>NZ_CANMUW010000078.1 GCF_947501225.1 uncultured Shewanella sp. | reverse complement strand
GGCTCCCCAGACTGGACTCGAACCAGTGACATACGGATTAACAGTCCGCCGTTCTACCAACTGAACTACAGGGGAATAAATTACTAAACAGGTAAACACCTGTCGTGCTTCAATTTTAAATAACTTTGGCTCCCCAGACTGGACTCGAACCAGTGACATACGGATTAACAGTCCGCCGTTCTACCAACTGAACTACAGGGG
>NZ_CANMUW010000077.1 GCF_947501225.1 uncultured Shewanella sp. | reverse complement strand
CGCTAGGTCGTTGGCTTAGGGATGCGTATTCTACACTTCCCGTTGTTGGCGTCAAGCCCTAATTTTAAGAAGTTTTTCAACTGCCCTTTTCTTATACAAGAGACTTATATAAGAGAACAACAGATGTAACTCTTAAAGGCTTTTCCGCCTGAGTCATCTTTCGTTAAAAAGTTAACTCAACTTCCAGTGCACATCTCCATG
>NZ_CANMUW010000076.1 GCF_947501225.1 uncultured Shewanella sp. | reverse complement strand
TGGTCGGTGATAGAGGATTCGAACCTCTGACCCTCTGGTCCCAAACCAGATGCGCTACCGGGCTGCGCTAATCACCGTAAACTTTTTCTTGCTAATAACGAGATAGTATCTCACTACTTTAAAATTTGGTCGGTGATAGAGGATTCGAACCTCTGACCCTCTGGTCCCAAACCAGATGCGCTACCGGGCTGCGCTAATCACCG
>NZ_CANMUW010000075.1 GCF_947501225.1 uncultured Shewanella sp. | reverse complement strand
GAGTGGCCAAAGGGATCAGACTGTAAATCTGACGGCTCAGCCTTCGAAGGTTCGAATCCTTCTCCCTCCACCACTTCAGTTTAGATGTTACAAAAACATGGGTTTCATTGTTATTCAAGTTTAAAGTTAAAAATGTGGAGGGGTTCCCGAGTGGCCAAAGGGATCAGACTGTAAATCTGACGGCTCAGCCTTCGAAGGTTCGAATC
>NZ_CANMUW010000074.1 GCF_947501225.1 uncultured Shewanella sp. | reverse complement strand
AAACGCAATAGCGCCGATGGTAGTGTGGGGTCTCCCCATGTGAGAGTAGGTCATTTCCAGGCGCCTAATTAAGTGAAGAAGCCACCTGAATAAGGTGGCTTTTTTGCGTTTGGGGCATTATAAATTTTATAGTTAATGTTCCATATCTAATCTTATTGTAGGCAGGTGGCTTCTCCACTTAAGCACGTACGTGCAATACCTACTCCCG
>NZ_CANMUW010000073.1 GCF_947501225.1 uncultured Shewanella sp. | reverse complement strand
AAACGCAATAGCGCCGATGGTAGTGTGGGGTCTCCCCATGTGAGAGTAGGTCATTTCCAGGCGCCTAATTAAGTGAAAAAGCCACCTGAATAAGGTGGCTTTTTTACGTTTGGGGCATTATAAATTTTAACGTTAATGTTCCATATCTAATCTTATTGTAGGCAGGTGGCTTCTCCACTTAAGCACGTACGTGCAATACCTACTCCCG
>NZ_CANMUW010000072.1 GCF_947501225.1 uncultured Shewanella sp. | reverse complement strand
GCCGATGGTGATGATTCACAAGCCCTCGCCGTAGGTGAAACCGCTCAGGTAGCCTTTACCTATACCGCCACCGATGGCACTGAGTCGCTAACCGAAACATTGACCATTACCATCACAGGCACCAATGATGTACCTGAACTAACACCCGACTTTGGTGAGGTCGATGAAGATGCCACCTTAACCGTGGCTGCAA
The DNA here is from genome assembly GCF_947501225.1 of uncultured Shewanella sp. Lineage (GTDB taxonomy): Bacteria > Pseudomonadota > Gammaproteobacteria > Enterobacterales > Shewanellaceae > Shewanella. The sequence continues at coordinate 16 of NZ_CANMUW010000072.1, read as the reverse complement.
TTAATGGCGTACTGAG
>NZ_CANMUW010000071.1 GCF_947501225.1 uncultured Shewanella sp. | reverse complement strand
GATTCGAACCTTCGAAGGCTGAGCCGTCAGATTTACAGTCTGATCCCTTTGGCCACTCGGGAACCCCTCCACATTTTCAATCTATTTTACTTCCTGTTATTCATACTCATTGATATAGCTAGCTGCGATTTAGATAAATAAAGATGGTGGAGGGAGAAGGATTCGAACCTTCGAAGGCTGAGCCGTCAGATTTACAGTCTGATCCCTTTGGCCACTCGGG
>NZ_CANMUW010000070.1 GCF_947501225.1 uncultured Shewanella sp. | reverse complement strand
AGTGTTTGAGAACTCAATTATTTATTTCGCAATAATCTTTCGATTATTACTATCAGCTTTCCAAATTTTTAAAGAACGACCTCCACGGATGGTGGAAGTGTCGAAAATCGTATGGAACGATTTCGACCAACAGTGACGCGAGTCACTGCCTTGCTCTAACAAGAACAAGTTATCTGTGTGAACACTCAACAAACATCAAGTTAGTCGTATAGGTAAGGAGGTGATCCA
>NZ_CANMUW010000069.1 GCF_947501225.1 uncultured Shewanella sp. | reverse complement strand
GCGGTAGTTCAGTTGGTTAGAATACCGGCCTGTCACGCCGGGGGTCGCGGGTTCGAGTCCCGTCCGCTCCGCCAACACAAAGACGAAAGCCTCTGCAGCAATGCAGAGGCTTTTTTCGTTATGAAGCCCTAGCACTTCTTATGAATAGAGAGTGCTAGGGCTTTTTCGTATCTGGATTTTATGAAATGAAAAGCTACAAGCAGAGCGGTAGTTCAGTTGGTTAGGCTCT
>NZ_CANMUW010000068.1 GCF_947501225.1 uncultured Shewanella sp. | reverse complement strand
GCGACAAACTCGTAACTGCCGTCATAGTAGATGGTCAGAGTACCGTAGTCATTGACTATGACACCGGGGACACCGTCAGAGACGGGCTCTGGTGTGCCGGGAACCCCTTCAATGATGGCTGAAACAGATAATATGTCACTGACATCGGCATCGGTATCGTTACTCAGTACGCCATTAATTGCAGCCACGGTTAAGGTGGCATCTTCATCGACCTCACCAAAGTCGGGTGTTAGTTCAGG
>NZ_CANMUW010000067.1 GCF_947501225.1 uncultured Shewanella sp. | reverse complement strand
GCGGGATCGAACCGCAGACCTCCTGCGTGCAAGGCAGGCGCTCTCCCAGCTGAGCTATAGCCCCATTTACATGCAGTTGAGAAACAATCAAGATATCCAATGTAAACATTGGCGAAGCCAATTCGAGTGAGACAAGGCTTGTAGCGAGGACGTTTAGCCTGCTAAACGACGAACTACATAACGCAGTATCACGAAGAATTGGTGGGTCAGAGTGGACTTGAACCACCGACCTCACCCTTATCAGGGGTGCGCTCTAACCAGCTGAGCTACAGAC
>NZ_CANMUW010000066.1 GCF_947501225.1 uncultured Shewanella sp. | reverse complement strand
ATTTGGCTCCCCAGACTGGACTCGAACCAGTGACATACGGATTAACAGTCCGCCGTTCTACCAACTGAACTACAGGGGAATTAAATATATGGTCGAAAATTGGCTCCCCAGACTGGACTCGAACCAGTGACATACGGATTAACAGTCCGCCGTTCTACCAACTGAACTACAGGGGAATCGAATTATTTCTTTCTCGACCCGATAAGCTAATGGCTCCCCAGACTGGACTCGAACCAGTGACATACGGATTAACAGTCCGCCGTTCTACCAACTGAACTACAGGGGAA
>NZ_CANMUW010000065.1 GCF_947501225.1 uncultured Shewanella sp. | reverse complement strand
ATTGTAGCTCAGTTGGTAGAGCCCCGGATTGTGATTCCGGTTGTCGTGGGTTCGAGCCCCATCAGTCACCCCATTTCAATCTCCCTCTTTAGATATCCTTTAAAAAGATATTATGACTCGGTGACTAGCACGGTTTGGTAGAGTATCCAGATTTGTGATAAAAAGCGGATCAGAGGGTTACCCTCTTTCAAGAGATCTTGAAAAGATACAAAATCTCGGTGATTAGCGCAGCCCGGTAGCGCATCTGGTTTGGGACCAGAGGGTCAGAGGTTCGAATCCTCTATCACCGACC
>NZ_CANMUW010000064.1 GCF_947501225.1 uncultured Shewanella sp. | reverse complement strand
GATTCGAACCCTCGATGGGATTTAAAGCCCATACTCCCTTAGCAGGGGAGCGCCTTCGGCCACTCGGCCACCTCTCCAGATTCACTCAATATAAGAAAATGGCGCGCGTGGGAGGATTCGAACCTCCGACCGCCTGGTTCGTAGCCAGGTACTCTATCCAGCTGAGCTACACACGCTAATCTTACATCTTTAAGTCGTCCATAACAGACCACTTTTTATTTCCGCTTAATCTATTAAGCGGAAATTGAATATGGTACGCGTGGGAGGATTCGAACCTCCGACCGCCTGGTTCGT
>NZ_CANMUW010000063.1 GCF_947501225.1 uncultured Shewanella sp. | reverse complement strand
ACCTGGGGCTGGATCACCTCCTTACCTATACGACTAACTTAGCGTTTGCTGAGTGTTCACACAGATTGCTTGATAGAAGAAAGAGAAATATATCGAAAGGTATTTTTGAGAATTTTGATCCTTAATCAAGGCGTTTGATGAGTCTCGCAGGGAGTGTGCTCTAGCACATGACTGAGAAACGAAGAAAGTAACGCCGAGAAAGGATTGAAAGACCAAAAAGTATGGGTCTGTAGCTCAGCTGGTTAGAGCGCACCCCTGATAAGGGTGAGGTCGGTGGTTCAAGTCCACTCTGACCCAC
>NZ_CANMUW010000062.1 GCF_947501225.1 uncultured Shewanella sp. | reverse complement strand
GAATCCCCTTGGGGATACCACTATTTAAAAAGCGTTGAGTTTTAGCCTACAGAACTTAATGAGTATTCACTCTTTGCAGAGTCTAATGCAGTCCGGGTCCCCATCGTCTAGCGGGAACAAGACCAGGACACCGCGCAGTGGTTTCTTACAGAGAGTACGGCGGTAACAGGAGTTCGAATCCTTAGCCTTCGGGTTCAAACTTATAGACAACTCTTTATTTGCAGAGTTTAAAGAACAGATGTCCGGGTCCCCATCGTCTAGAGGCCTAGGACACCGCCCTTTCACGGCGGTAACAGGGG
>NZ_CANMUW010000061.1 GCF_947501225.1 uncultured Shewanella sp. | reverse complement strand
GTCCCCATCGTCTAGAGGCCTAGGACACCGCCCTTTCACGGCGGTAACAGGGGTTCGAATCCCCTTGGGGATACCACATTTTCAAAATTTCATGCTTATTTTCCAGTGCATGAAATGGGGCCTTAGCTCAGCTGGGAGAGCGCAACACTGGCAGTGTTGAGGTCAGCGGTTCGATCCCGCTAGGCTCCACCATTTTTGTTAGTTTTAATTTCATGCTTATATTACAGTGCATGGAATGGGGCCTTAGCTCAGCTGGGAGAGCGCAACACTGGCAGTGTTGAGGTCAGCGGTTCGATCCCGCTAGGCTCCAC
>NZ_CANMUW010000060.1 GCF_947501225.1 uncultured Shewanella sp. | reverse complement strand
TCTTGAGAGATCAAGAGGCTTTTTTCGTTTTAGAATTAGATTATTAGCTAGAATGATTGAGGAGTCGAATCCTCTCTCTTTATCAAAGCTGGCCGACCACTGTTCGAAAGGCCTCTTGAGAGATCAAGAGGCTTTTTTCGTTTTAGAATTAGATTATTAGCTAGAATGATTGAGGAGTCGAATCCTCTCTTTTTATCAAAGCTGGCCGACCACTTTTCGAAAAGCCTCTTGAGAGATCAAGAGGCTTTTTTCGTTTTAGAATTAGATTATTAGCTAGAATGATTGAGGAGTCGAATCCTCTCTTTTTATCAAA
>NZ_CANMUW010000059.1 GCF_947501225.1 uncultured Shewanella sp. | reverse complement strand
ACATTAGCTCAGTTGGTAGAGCGATACCTTGCCAAGGTATAGGTCATCGGTTCGAACCCGATATGTCGCTCCAAATTAAAATTTGAAAGCGAAATTCGCTCAGTTGATTTACTCGAAAGAGTTGATACCTTCTTTTTGCCAAGGTATAGGTCATCGGTTCGAACCCATTCTTTATGATAAGAATGGTCGCTCCAAATTAAAATGTTTTGAATACACCAAATATTCGAGACTAAAAAGTTTAAAGCGACATTAGCTCAGTTGGTAGAGCGATACCTTGCCAAGGTATAGGTCATCGGTTCGAACCCGATATGTCGCTCC
>NZ_CANMUW010000058.1 GCF_947501225.1 uncultured Shewanella sp. | reverse complement strand
CTACCATCGGCGCTATTGCGTTTCACTTCTGAGTTCGAGATGGGATCAGGTGGGACCACAATGCTATGGTTTCCAGATAAATTCTGTGAGTAAAATGGTGCTGATACCCAGAATCGAACTGGGGACCTCATCCTTACCAAGGATGCGCTCTACCGACTGAGCCATATCAGCATTATTTTACTTTTTAAAGGACCTAGTCTTATGTTATAGCCTCAATGGCATATTACAGCTTTGTCTCTTTTAAACTTTACTTAAATAGGCGCCTGGAAATGACCTACTCTCACATGGGGAGACCCCACACTACCATCGGCGCTATTGCGTTTCACTTCTGAG
>NZ_CANMUW010000057.1 GCF_947501225.1 uncultured Shewanella sp. | reverse complement strand
GACTGGGGTGAAGTCGTAACAAGGTAGCCCTAGGGGAACCTGGGGCTGGATCACCTCCTTACCTATACGACTAACTTGATGTTTGTTGAGTGTTCACACAGATAACTTGTTCTTGTTAGAGCAGGAAACACATCTTCACGATGTTGTTTGTTCTTTAAAAATTTGGAAAGCTGATAGTAATAATCGAAAGATTATTGCGAAATAAATAATTGAGTTCTCAAACACTTGAAATCAAGTGCCCGAAGTGCAGCAATGCACTTCATGAGTATTCTTTTGGCGAAAGTAAACACCATTAGTTGCAGTGCAATTCAGATGAAACTCATTTGGGTTGTA
>NZ_CANMUW010000056.1 GCF_947501225.1 uncultured Shewanella sp. | reverse complement strand
ACAGGAACCCTTGGTCTTTCGGCGAGGGAGTTTTTCACTCCCTTTATCGTTACTCATGTCAGCATTCGCACTTCTGACACCTCCAGCGTGGGTTACCCCTTCACCTTCAACGGCTTACAGAACGCTCCTCTACCGCGTTAGTGCATCACAAATATGACTCTTAGCAACATTTAAGCCCGCAGACTCAACGTTTTTTTTGCTTGGGCGTCATTCGCTTCGCGAATCACGCCAGAGTAAGTCACATCAGTGATGCACTAACACCCATAGCTTCGGTGTATTGCTTAGCCCCGTTAAATCTTCCGCGCAGGCCGACTCGACTAGTGAGCTATTACGCT
>NZ_CANMUW010000055.1 GCF_947501225.1 uncultured Shewanella sp. | reverse complement strand
TTAGCCTAGCGCTTAAGTAAGTGTTAGAGAGGTTAATTTCTAAAGAAATTAACCTCAGGTGACAAACGCTTTAAGGGTTTCTGGTTTTGGTTGGTTTTATCTTAATGGTTAACAAATCACCGCTTGAAAGGCTTCTTAAAATAAGCGCTTGACGCCAACAACGGGAAGTGTAGAATACGCACCCCTAGCCAAGACAGAATGTCTTGGGAAGTTAGAAAAAAAACCAGCGACCTAGCGTCAACGGACACACGGTAGTGTGATGCTCTTTAACAAGTTAAGACAAGAAATCTGTGTGGACACTCACAGGTGTTGAGTTATTCGAAACCATCTTAGATGGTAA
>NZ_CANMUW010000054.1 GCF_947501225.1 uncultured Shewanella sp. | reverse complement strand
AGCTCAGCTGGGAGAGCGCCTGCCTTGCACGCAGGAGGTCTGCGGTTCGATCCCGCATAGCTCCACCATTTACTTTGCTTAAGTATGTGAAACATCTTTAAGTATTAGTGACATGCTCATGGTTAGAGATGCCAAAGATAAAGAAATTTATCTTTGGCTTTTTTAAGCCCGGTCGAAATTGTTTCTAACAATTTTTGACACTTCCACCATCCGTGGAGGTAGTTCTTTAAAAATTTGGAAAGCTGATAGTGTTAATGTGAAAGGGATGGCGACTTGTCGCTGTTTGTAGCATTAGCGCGAAATAAATAATTGAGTTCTCAAACACTTGAAATCAAGTGCCCGAAGTGCAGCAATGCACTTCATGAGTATTCTT
>NZ_CANMUW010000053.1 GCF_947501225.1 uncultured Shewanella sp. | reverse complement strand
AGAGTTTAAAGAACAGATGTCCGGGTCCCCATCGTCTAGAGGCCTAGGACACCGCCCTTTCACGGCGGTAACAGGGGTTCGAATCCCCTTGGGGATACCACTATTTCAAATAATTAGATTTCGGTCTGGTTATTTAGCGTTAAGCCTTAGCCTACAGGGTTTAATGAGTATTCACTCTTTGCAGAGTCTAATGCAGTCCGGGGTCCCCATCGTCTAGAGGCCTAGGACACCGCCCTTTCACGGCGGTAACAGGGGTTCGAATCCCCTTGGGGATACCACTATTTCAAATAATTAGATTTCGGTCTGGTTATTTAGCGTTAAGCCTTAGCCTACAGGGTTTAATGAGTATTCACTCTTTGCAGAGTCTAATGCAGTCCGGG
>NZ_CANMUW010000052.1 GCF_947501225.1 uncultured Shewanella sp. | reverse complement strand
GGTACGGATGGGAGGATTCGAACCTCCGACCGCCTGGTTCGTAGCCAGGTACTCTATCCAGCTGAGCTACATCCGCACATATATCATTCCGGAACCAATTTTCAAACCGAATCAAAGAAGATGGTGCGCGTGGGAGGATTCGAACCTCCGACCGCCTGGTTCGTAGCCAGGTACTCTATCCAGCTGAGCTACACGCGCAACGCTTTCTTTTACAGATAAAAACCGGTTTACACTGCATATGACTTAACATTATAGGCTGCCATAATCAGCATAAGCCACAAAAAAACCCGTTGATTGCATCAACGGGCTTGATTGTAATGGCGGAGAGGGAGGGATTCGAACCCTCGATGGGATTTAAAGCCCATACTCCCTTAGCAGGGGAGCGCCTT
>NZ_CANMUW010000050.1 GCF_947501225.1 uncultured Shewanella sp. | reverse complement strand
AGGTCGATTAGCTCAGCTGGGAGAGCACCTCCCTTACAAGGAGGGGGTCACTGGTTCGAGCCCAGTATCGACCACCATTCTTTTCATAAAGAATTCAAACATTATGAAATCCCAGGTCGATTAGCTCAGCTGGGAGAGCACCTCCCTTACAAGGAGGGGGTCACTGGTTCGAGCCCAGTATCGACCACCATTCTTTTCATGAAGAATTCAAACATTATGAAATCCCAGGTCGATTAGCTCAGCTGGGAGAGCACCTCCCTTACAAGGAGGGGGTCACTGGTTCGAGCCCAGTATCGACCACCATTCTTTTCATGAAGAATTCAAACATTATGAGATCCCAGGTCGATTAGCTCAGCTGGGAGAGCACCTCCCTTACAAGGAGGGGGTCACTGGTTCGAGCCCAGTATCGACCACCA
>NZ_CANMUW010000049.1 GCF_947501225.1 uncultured Shewanella sp. | reverse complement strand
GCTCAGGTAGCCTTTACCTATACCGCCACCGATGGTACTGAGTCGCTAACCGAAACATTGACCATTACCATCACAGGCACCAATGATGTACCCGAGCTCGCACCTGACTTCGGTGAGGTCGATGAAGACGCCACCTTAATTGTGGCTGCCGGCCAAGGTGTGCTGAGCAACGATACCGATGCGGACGACAGTGATGTCTTAACTGTTTCGCAGATTTATGACGCAGCTACCGACACCACAGAGCTTGTCTCTGACGGTGTACCCGGCGTGCTGACCAACAGTTACGGTACCCTGACCATCAATGATGATGGTAGCTACTCCTTCGTCGCCGATGGTGATGATTCACAAGCCCTCGCCGTAGGTGAAACCGCTCAGGTAGCCTTTACCTATACCGCCACCGATGGCACTGAGTCGCTAACCGAAACATTGACCATTAC
>NZ_CANMUW010000048.1 GCF_947501225.1 uncultured Shewanella sp. | reverse complement strand
CGGAGAGCTTGCGACCTACAGGACGTAGGGAGTGCCATTTATGCAGGATGCATATAAATGGTCTCGAAGCTGACCATAACAGGCGCACTCTTTAATTAACACGGAAAATCTCCAGCACTTCGTGTAGGGGGCGTTTAACGGCTTTTGAAATGACGACTCGAACATGGGGAAATAGAAAGTCCGAACGCAGTGAAGCTCTCTACCCATGTGGAGGCCAAAATTGTTCCCAACAATTTAAGGCATTTCCCACATCCGTGTGGGTCGTAGGGTGAATATTGCGGTAGCGATGTGCTCATGAGCGCGGAGCTTTAGCGTAGCTGACCATGACAGGCGCACTCCTTGTTTTAAAGTAGAGAAGCCACCACTCTTTATAAAGTCAGAGCAGGTGGCTTTTTTGCGTTTGGGGCATTATAAATTTTAACGTTAATGTTCCCATATCGACTTTCATTGTAGGTAGGTG
>NZ_CANMUW010000047.1 GCF_947501225.1 uncultured Shewanella sp. | reverse complement strand
TTCAATGCTGAGAGATGGTGTTTTATGGGAAGCGCCAAAAGCTTAAATTTAGCTGTTGACGCCATAGTCTCTTGTTATATGTACTAATCTGTATAACCGCTGTCGCCAAAGGAGTGACTATCCGTTGATACAGAAAAATCACTTGAGCTAAAACCTGAATTACCACCAAAACATAAGTCTCCGATCTCTCCCTTCAATTCAGCGTAATCTGCATTACAAACTTCATTAAATCGGTCTTCAGAACAAAACATTGCATAGGCATAATTTGCATATGTAGCATTACACCCTGTCTCTGCTATAGCTTTGTTTACCTGCCCGGGACTGTATTCATCAGAACTGCCCCATGAAACGACTAAGAATTTGGGAAGTTTTTTGGCAAAGGCTTTGATAGCCCTATTTTTCATCATCCTGACTAGCATGGTGGATCCCTCCATGTACCTATAACTGCTTATTGAATAGCAGCTCAATAAACTGCTGCCTAAAATTTAACTTACAGCAACTATGCCATGCTAATACACTGAAA
>NZ_CANMUW010000046.1 GCF_947501225.1 uncultured Shewanella sp. | reverse complement strand
AGGCGCCTAATAAACGATAAAGCCCGTTGCTAACGCAACGGGCTTTTTTCGTTTTTAGCCTGGACTCTTTGCTACAATAAGTGACCACTCGAACATGGGAAAGTGTAGGACCGGCTTTAGCCGGGAATGTCTCATTTGTAATGTAAGCTTCGCGGCTGAAGCACGCTCCTACATAGGCGAGGGGCATTTCCGCCATCTGATGTTTAGGATTAACAAATGCCTTGATGGCATGGTCAATGATGTTCCCCATATCAAAATGACATTTACCACATCCCTATGGAGCTGATGCTGAAGAAAGGCCATGGCGGTCGTTCCGCCGCTCCGCCGCTTCTCGCTGCAAAGTAGCTGAATGCCTCGCATCCATGACATGACTTTTTCGCCCCCATGTATTCGGCCTTCGGCAAGCCAGATATTATAGTGCTTCTTTTCAAGACCAAGGTGGCTCGTAAACTGCCGAGCTTAGAGCTTAGAGCTTAGAGCTTAGAGCTTAGAGCTTAGAGCTTAGAGCTTAGAGCTTAGAGCTTAGAGCTTA
>NZ_CANMUW010000045.1 GCF_947501225.1 uncultured Shewanella sp. | reverse complement strand
GCAGGTTTAATGAGCTTCGGGCTTTTTGCTGTCAGTCTACAGCTCCGGCTTATCGGGCACTAATGTCACCTAATTAAAGAAAGCCCTCAGTTTTAATGAGCTTCGGGCTTTTTGCTGTCAGTCTACAGCTCCGGCTTATCGGGCACTAATGTCACCTAATTAAAGAAAGCCCTCAGGTTTAATAACCTGCGGGCTTTTTGCTGTCAGTCTACAGCTTCGGCTTATCGGGCACCAATGTCACCTAATAAAAGAAAGCCGGCAGGTTTAATAACCTGCGGGCTTTTTGCTGTCAGTCTACAGCTCCGGCTTATCGGGCACTAATGTCACCTAATTAAAGAAAGCCCTCAGTTTTAATGAGCTTCGGGCTTTTTGCTGTCAGTCTACAGCTCCGGCTTATCGGGCACTAATGTCACCTAATAAAAGAAAGCCCGCAGGTTTAATAACCTGCGGGCTTTTTGCTGTCAGTCTACAGCTCCGGCTTATCGGGCACTAATGTCACCTAATTAAAGAAAGCCCTCAGTTTTAATGAGCTTCGGGCTTTTTGCTGTCA
>NZ_CANMUW010000044.1 GCF_947501225.1 uncultured Shewanella sp. | reverse complement strand
GTACCACGGCCTGAGATTGAGAATACATCTTCGATTGGAAGAATGAATGCACCATCGATTGCACGCTCTGGCTCTGGGATGTAAGTATCTAGTGCTTCTGCAAGCTCAAGAATCTTAGCTTCCCACTCTGGCTCGCCTTCAAGGGCTTTAAGCGCAGAACCTTGGATAACTGGTAGGTCATCACCTGGGAACTCATACTCAGAAAGAAGTTCACGAACTTCCATCTCTACCAGCTCTAGAAGCTCTTCGTCATCTACCATGTCACACTTGTTCATGAATACGATGATGAAAGGTACACCAACCTGACGAGAAAGCAGGATGTGCTCACGAGTCTGTGGCATTGGACCGTCAGTAGAAGCAACTACAAGGATAGCGCCGTCCATCTGTGCAGCACCAGTGATCATGTTTTTAACATAATCGGCGTGACCAGGACAGTCTACGTGTGCGTAGTGACGAGTAGGAGTGTCATATTCGATGTGAGAAGTATTAATTGTAATACCGCGCTCACGCTCTTCTGGAGCGTTATCGATCTGTGCGAAATCTTTAGTCTCACCGCCATAGGCTTTAGTAAGTACTGCAGAGATAGCAGCTGTTAGAGTTGTTTTACCATGGTCAACGTG
>NZ_CANMUW010000043.1 GCF_947501225.1 uncultured Shewanella sp. | reverse complement strand
AGCTTAGAGAGCAAGTCTCATCACCACCAGGAGCGTACCTTCTCCCGAAGTTACGGTACCATTTTGCCTAGTTCCTTCAGCCGAGTTCTCTCAAGCGCCTTGGTATTCTCTACCCAACCACCTGTGTCGGTTTGGGGTACGATTCCTGCTAACCTGAAGCTTAGAAGATTTTCCTGGAAGCATGGCATCAACTACTTCAGTCCCTTAGGACCTCGTCATCAACTCTCAGCCAATGTACACCCGGATTTGCCTAAGTGTACGGCCTACTATCTTAAACGCGGACAACCAACGCCGCGCTAGCCTAGCCTTCTCCGTCTCTCCATCGCAGTTAGCAGAAGTACAGGAATATTAACCTGTTTCCCATCGACTACGCCTTTCGGCCTCGCCTTAGGGGTCGACTCACCCTGCCCTGATTAACATTGGACAGGAACCCTTGGTCTTTCGGCGAGGGAGTTTTTCACTCCCTTTATCGTTACTCATGTCAGCATTCGCACTTCTGATACCTCCAGCGTGGGTTACCCCTTCACCTTCAACGGCTTACAGAACGCTCCTCTACCGCGCACACAAAGTGTGCACCCATAGCTTCGGTGTATTGCTTAGCCCCGTTAAATCTTCCGCGCAGGCCGACTCGACTAGTGAGCTATTACGCT
>NZ_CANMUW010000042.1 GCF_947501225.1 uncultured Shewanella sp. | reverse complement strand
CTCTGACTGCCAAGGCATCCACCGTATACGCTTAGTCACTTAACCATACAACCCAAATGAGTTTCATCTGAATTGCACTGCAACTAATGGTGTTTACTTTCGCCAAAAGAATACTCATGAAGTACATTGCTGCACTTCGGGCACTTGATTTTAAGTGTTTTGAGAACTCAATTATTTATTTCGCAATAATCTTTCGATTATTACTATCAGCTTTCCAAATTTTTAAAGAACGGGCTTAAAAAAGCCAAAGATAAATTTTGCATTTATCTTTGGCATCTCTAACCAGTGCATGTCACTTATCAAGCAATTAAAATGCTTATACAAAGTAAATGGTGGAGCTATGCGGGATCGAACCGCAGACCTCCTGCGTGCAAGGCAGGCGCTCTCCCAGCTGAGCTATAGCCCCATTTACATGCAGTCAAACAAAAAGAATCCAATCTAAAGATTGGTGGGTCAGAGTGGACTTGAACCACCGACCTCACCCTTATCAGGGGTGCGCTCTAACCAGCTGAGCTACAGACCCATTCTTTCTGCTCTTTCGTCTATCAAGCAATCTGTGTGAACACTCAGCAAACGCTAAGTTAGTCGTATAGGTAAGGAGGTGATCCAGCCCCAGGTTCCCCTAGGGCTACCTTGTTACGACTTCACCCCAGTC
>NZ_CANMUW010000041.1 GCF_947501225.1 uncultured Shewanella sp. | reverse complement strand
ACCTACAGGACGTAGGGAGTGCCATTTATGCAGGATGCATATAAATGGTCTCGAAGCTGACCATGACAGGCGCACTCTTTAATTAACACGGAAAATCCCCTGCACTTCGTGTTGGGGATTTTTTCGTTTAACGGCTTTTGAAATGACCACTCGAACATGGGGAAAGTGTAGGACCGGCTTTAGCCGGGAATAGCTCATTTGTAATGTCAGCATCGCGGGTGGAGCAAGCTCCTACATAGTGAAAATATCAGGAGCACATACCTTTAGAGAACCAGCTCTTTGACGACATTGTTTTAACGACATTGATTGGTGCTCAGCGCGAGAGTGATTGTGTGATTGTGTGATTGAGTTGTAGGCTCTAATCGATTGGTTTTAACACATAACTTTTGGTTGGGTATTACTTGGGTCAGACTAAGATCTGAATAGAAAACACTGGTGGTCGTTGTGAACACCTGAGTCGCTTGTGGGTAACTCTGTGTGTATGCGGTGTGCTACGGGTGGCTAACTGTTTGTTTTACAAAAACTATAGTTTTTAGGTAATTAGCCCTTGTGTGCTGACTGAAACTGCCTATAATGCGCATCCACTGACACGGCACAGCAGCCAATCGCTCTTAGCAAACGCTAGGTAGTACGGGACTTGCAGCAGTGTTAGCCTAGCGCTTAAGTAAGTGTTAGAGAGGTTAATTTCTAAAGAAATTAACCTCAGGTGACAAACGCTTTA
>NZ_CANMUW010000040.1 GCF_947501225.1 uncultured Shewanella sp. | reverse complement strand
CTTGTCTTAACTTGTTAAAGAACGTTTGCCTCAAACTCAGTAGAGCGGGCTAGGGCTGCGTATTCTACGCTTTCCTTAGTTGGCGTCAAGTGCTTTTTGAAAAAGATTTTTAATCGATTAAATCGAGTTTAAATCTACTACCAAACTTAGCGAACTTGTTGCCCTGACTGCTTCTGAGTTTTCCTTAAGAAGACTGCTGTGCCGTGTCAGTGGGAGCGCATTATAGGGATCTCAGCCCAGAGCACAAGGGCTTTTTTACAAAATCTTTGATTTATTTAATTACCACCACAAAAGCACAAGCTCCTAACCTATTACCCACAGAGTTATGCACAATCTAAGTCAATAACATCCAGGTAATAGAGTGCCAATCAAGCGTGCTAAATGGGTAATCCGCTGATATGAGTCTGTGCCTTAAACATTAATAACATCACTTTTGTCTATGATTTCCTTTGCGGCTTTTATCTTGGTGTTGCAACCCGCCGCTGAATAACTTCATTGCTCATTATCAAGCATGAGTTCCAGGAGTAGAGTTAACATCATAAAGTGCAGACATCTATTTTATGAGTAGGCTCTTTAGCTGGGGGGACAGTAAATAGTGAAAGGACATTTTACCGGGCGATGTTAAGGCTGGATATTCGTAGCAGCACAAATGTGTAGATAACCTCCTATGAGCGCAATTTAGGACAAACATGCAAAGAACTCACCTCTTGGCTTGGTTTTATCATATAGTTTCTTCAGAAGGTTCGTTTATGCGCATTGAATTTGAAACGTTGAGACTATGGATGTGCTAATGCAGGACGGTGCAACAGACTCATGGGGCTATGACTCAGAAGCTATTTAGAAGCTATTTACTAGGTTTCACATAGAAGTGGGCGCGCAGATCATATTGGTTATCGGTCCCCATACACGGGTTGTACGCCTTGTAGCAAAGTATCACGAGACTGAAGATTAAACGAAAAAAGCCCGTTGCGTGTGCAACGGGCTTTATCAACTCTCTTAAAGAGAAATTAGGCATCTGGAAATGACCTACTCTCACATGGGGAGACCCCACACTACCATCGGCGCTATTGCGTTTCACTTCTGAGTTCGAGA
>NZ_CANMUW010000039.1 GCF_947501225.1 uncultured Shewanella sp. | reverse complement strand
TGCAATTCAGATGAAACTCATTTGGGTTGTATGGTTAAGTGACTAAGCGTATACGGTGGATGCCTTGGCAGTCAGAGGCGATGAAGGACGTAGTAACTTGCGAAAAGCGTTGGCGAGCTAGTAACAAGCATTTGAGCTAACGATGTCCGAATGGGGAAACCCACTTACATAAGTAAGTATCATTAACTGAATACATAGGTTAATGAGGCAAACCCGGGGAACTGAAACATCTAAGTACCCGGAGGAAAAGAAATCAACCGAGATTCCCCTAGTAGCGGCGAGCGAACGGGGATTAGCCCTTAAGCGTAGAGGGTGTTAGTGGAATGTGTTGGAAAGCACAGCGGCACAGGGTGATAGCCCCGTACATGAAAACTAACTTTACGTGAAAACGAGTAGGACGGGACACGTGACATCTTGTCTGAATATGGGGGGACCATCCTCCAAGGCTAAATACTCCTGACTGACCGATAGTGAACCAGTACCGTGAGGGAAAGGCGAAAAGAACCCCTGTGAGGGGAGTGAAATAGAACCTGAAACCGTATACGTACAAGCAGTGGGAGCGGTTCTTGAGACCGTGACTGCGTACCTTTTGTATAATGGGTCAGCGACTTACATTTTGTAGCGAGGTTAAGCGAATAGCGGAGCCGTAGGGAAACCGAGTGTTAACTGCGCGTTTAGTTGCAAGGTGTAGACCCGAAACCCGGTGATCTAGCCATGGGCAGGTTGAAGGTTGAGTAACATCAACTGGAGGACCGAACCGACTTATGTTGAAAAATGAGCGGATGACTTGTGGCTGGGGGTGAAAGGCCAATCAAACCGGGAGATATCTGGTTCTCCTCGAAAGCTATTTAGGTAGCGCCTCGAGCGAATACCATTGGGGGTAGAGCACTGTTAAGGCTAGGGGGTCATCCCGACTTACCAACCCTTTGCAAACTCCGAATACCAATGAGTACTACTCGGGAGACACACGGCGGGTGCTAACGTCCGTCGTGAAAAGGGAAACAACCCAGACCATCAGCTAAGGTCCCAAAGTTATTGCTAAGTGGGAAACGATGTGGGAAGGCTTAGACAGCTAGGATGTTGGCTTAGAAGCAGCCATCATTTAAAGAAAGCGTAATAGCTCACTAGTCGAGTCGGCCTGCGCGGAAGATTTAACGGGGCTAAGCAATACACCGAAGCTATGGGTG
>NZ_CANMUW010000038.1 GCF_947501225.1 uncultured Shewanella sp. | reverse complement strand
AGAACGTTTGCCTCAAACTCAGTAGAGCGGGCTAGGGCTGCGTATTCTACACTTCCCGTTGTTGGCGTCAAGCGCTTATTTTAAGAAGCCTTTCAAGCGGTGATTTGTTAACCACTAAGGTGGAAACCAATCAAAACCCGAAGCCCTTAAAGCGTTTGTCACCTGAGGTTAATTTCTTTAGAAATTAACCTCTCTAACACTTACTTAAGCGCTAGGCTAACACTACTGCAAGTCCCGTACTACCGAGCGTTTGCTAAGAGCGATTGACTGCTGTGCCGTGTCAGTGGATGCGCATTATAGGGAGTTTAAGAAAGGGCGCAAGGGCTAATTACTTAAAAACCATCGTTTTTGTAAAATAAGCAGTTAACCACCTTCAGCACACCGCATACCCACAGAGTTACCCACAATGAATCAGGTAGCAACCACAACCACCACTGCTTTCTATTCAGATCTTAGCCTGACTCAAGTAATACCCAACCAAAAGTTATGTGTCAAAACCAATCGATTAGAGCCTGCAATTCAATCACACAATCACTCTCGCACTGAGCACCAATCAATGTCGTTAAAACAATGCCGTCAAAGAGCTGGTTCTCTAAAGGTATGTGCTCCTGATATTTTCACTATGTAGGAGCGTGCTCCAGCCGCGATGCTGACATTACAAATGAGCGATTCCCGGCTAAAGCCGGTCCTACACAAGCGAACAATCACAGCCCCTCTGTAGGAGCGCGCTTTAGCCGCGAAGCTTTTATCCCCTTTGACAACTACGAATTAGAACGTGTGCATGTCCTGAATATCATAGGTAGTTAATAACAATAACGCAGGGCTGAATTGATATACGAGGTGGGTCAAAGCAAGATGCCATAGGCGAAGAGCAATTATCGGTCGTAAAGCTTTAGCAGCTTCATAGATAGAAGCGAAGGCGCCTGTCATGGTCAGTTACGGGTAAACCCTCCGCGTCAGAGCCTGCACCAAGCTTTGCTTGATCAACACAGACTCCTCACACTATGAAAAAATGGAATACGTTGAAGGCCTCTCACATGGGGCGAAAAAGTAGTGTCCTGGATGCGAAGCATTCAACTACTTTGTAGCGAGAGGCGACGAAGTCGCCGAACTGAGGAGCCCACACTGCGTTAGCAGCTTTGGGCTGCATGTGAAGTAGATGCTTTCGCGCGACCTACATGGAGGTAGAAAGTGCCATTAAT
>NZ_CANMUW010000037.1 GCF_947501225.1 uncultured Shewanella sp. | reverse complement strand
TAACAAGAGACTATGGCGTCAACAGCTAAATTTAAGCTTTTGGCGCTTCCCATAAAACACCATCTCTCAGCATTGAATTTAGAGTTACAACCATCTTTCGTATGCAAGCAATAATGGCAACTTTTTTGGGTTTCCCGGCCGCAACCAGTCGCTGATAAGTTTCTTTGAAAACGGGGTTTGATTGAATCGCCGACATCATTGCCATGTACAAAACAGTCCTAACCTGGTGTCGTCCACCCTGTATTTTTCGCATCCCTTTAAACCGTCCGCTTTCTTTATTCATCGGTGCAACACCGACTAATGAACTCGCTTGTTTATTATTGATATAGCCCAACTCTGGTAGATTACTAATAATGGATGCAGCAGCTATTTTTCCAATGCCTTTCATGCTCTGAAGAATAACGTTTTTAGCTTGATAGTCAGGACAAGATTCAATGAGTTTAACGATTTTAGTTTCTATCTTTTCAATCTGATTTTTGAACGCAGTCAAGATAGGTTTAATCGTCATAGCCAGTTCTTTAGGGAGAATTTGAAGACGATTTTTCTCCATAGTTTGCATGACCAGTAACTGATTACGCCTTGCGACTAAATCACTCATAGATTGCATTATACCGGGCTTTAATGACGACAATTTGGGCTTAATGGCTTCACCGTAATGAGCAATGAGTTGCGCATCAAGCTTATCGGTTTTAGCTCGTTGGCCGATGGCACCAGCAAAGCGTTTTACATGGATGGGATTAGCAATAACAAAAGGTAAGTTTGCCTCCGCGCAAGCCATAATAAATGGCATTTCTAAGCGACCAGTTGCTTCAATCACAATACGTTCTGGTTGATGTTTTTTCAGTACATGTATCGCTTCTTTAATCCCTTTATCGTCGTTGCTGACACTAAAAAAGTGACCTGTTGGACGAATAAAAATATCAAGTTGAAACTTGCCTGTATCGACACCTACGTTAATGTTTTGATTAGTTTTTGAATTCATAATAAGCTAACTCTTGCTTGCAAATGCGGGTTCGAGACCCAGTAGACTATTCGAGTATGATGCTTGGAGTCCTTTGCCGCGTTCGTTCTTGTTATCGGTCTCTCGATAGAGGATCCATCGCTCAATCGAACTACGGTAAGGAAAGCTTTAGTTGCAGCTAAAGCCTGGGTCTCACATTACCCGAAACTGGAAACTATTTGTAAATCAGGTGAGTTTATTATCCATACAA
>NZ_CANMUW010000035.1 GCF_947501225.1 uncultured Shewanella sp. | reverse complement strand
TGGTGGTCGATACTGGGCTCGAACCAGTGACCCCCTCCTTGTAAGGGAGGTGCTCTCCCAGCTGAGCTAATCGACCTCGCTGTGTGGGGCCGTATTATAGGGAGGAACGATTTACTGTCAACGCTTTTTTGGATTAAAGCAGTAGTACGGCGTAATTTTACCCGGATTGATGCATTGTCACCCAACACCTTGTTGGTTTGGTGTATTTTTGTCCTGTAATAGTTGTTGCGGGGCAATAATTCGGCAATTGTAATCAGCAATAGGTGAGACATATAGATATATCACTCACTATATAGAGTATGGCAATTTCCCTATTCCTTTTTGGCTGTTAGAATATGCGCCACATTCATTGGTACAGTCTATTATTTAGACTTTCTATATAGGTTAGTGTCCCATTATGACAACTAAGACGCGTTTTGCTCCAAGCCCAACAGGTTTTTTGCATGTCGGTGGCGCCCGTACAGCGCTTTATTCATGGTTATATGCTCGTGCAAATCAAGGTGAGTTCGTTTTACGAGTAGAAGATACCGATATCGAACGTTCGACCCCAGAAGCATGTGAAGCCATTTTAGAAGGAATGAAGTGGTTAGGTTTGGACTGGGATGAAGGCCCTTATTACCAGACTAAGCGTTTTGATCGCTATAACGAGATTATTGCCCAGATGCTGGAGCGGGGCACAGCTTATAAGTGCTATTGCTCACGAGAACGAATTGAGACTATGCGTGATGAGCAGGCTGCCAGAGGTGAACAACAGAAGTATGATGGTTGTTGCCGAGATAAAGCCCCACGCGATACAGATGAGCCTTTTGTTATTCGATTCAGAAACCCTACTGAGGGTAGCGTAGTATTTGATGACCATGTACGTGGCCGCATCGAAATTTCTAATGACCTTCTGGATGACTTGATCATTGCACGTACTGAAGGCACTCCTACTTATAACTTCTGTGTTGTAGTAGATGACTGGGATATGGGAATCACCTGTGTTGTACGCGGTGAAGATCATATCAATAATACGCCTCGTCAAATCAACATTCTAAAAGCCTTAGGGGCACCAATACCTGAATATGCTCATGTTGCTATGATTTTAGGTGATGATGGCGCTAAGCTTTCTAAGCGCCATGGGGCTGTTGGTGTAATGCAGTACCGTGATGATGGCTATCTGCCTGAAGCACTACTTAATTACCTGGTACGTCTAGGTTGGTCTCATGGAGATCAAGAAGTGTTCTCTATCGATGAGATGAAACAGTTATTTAAGCTTGATGATATCAATAAAGCCGCTTCAGCATTTAACACTGAAAAGCTGATCTGGTTAAATCAACACTATATTAAGGAACTGGCCCCTGAATATGTTGCCAAGCATTTAGAATGGCATATGGTAGATCAGAACATTGATACGAGTAATGGTCCGGCTTTATCTGAAGTCGTAACCGCCTTATCTGAGCGCGCCAAGACATTAAAAGAACTTGCAGCTTCCAGTCGTTACTTTTATGAAGATTTTGCAGACTTCGATGAAACGGCAGCGAAAAAGCATCTTCGAGGTGTTGCAATGGAGCCCCTTAAGCTTATTCAACAGAAATTAGCCAGCCTAAATGAATGGACTTTAGATAACATTCATCAAGCGATTGAAGATACTGCTGCTGAATTAGAGGTGGGGATGGGTAAAGTGGGTATGCCTTTGCGTGTAGCGGTTACCGGAGCCGGAATGTCACCTGCTGTAGATTTAACCTTATTCTTGGTTGGAAAGGTTCGTTGTGAGCAAAGAATCTCCAAAGCGATTGAATTTGTAGCGAATAGAATAAATTCCTAAAAAACGAGTTGACACTTTTGGGTACGCTGCATAGAATGCGCCTCGCAGTTGAGACACAGTGAAGCAAAAGCTTAGTGGTGTACTCAAAGGTGATTTGGTTTGAGAAGGGGCCTTAGCTCAGCTGGGAGAGCGCAACACTGGCAGTGTTGAGGTCAGCGGTTCGATCCCGCTAGGCTCCACCAAACTAAACAACTCTTTATTTGTAGAGTTTAAAGAACAGATGTCCGGGTCCCCATCGTCTAGAGGCCTAGGACACCGCCCTTTCACGGCGGTAACAGGGG
>NZ_CANMUW010000034.1 GCF_947501225.1 uncultured Shewanella sp. | reverse complement strand
CCATCGAGCAGATCGCCGCTGTGCAGGGCACCATCCTCATTGAGCTCAACCACTTCACTGTCATCG
Organism: uncultured Shewanella sp.; assembly: GCF_947501225.1. Lineage (GTDB taxonomy): Bacteria > Pseudomonadota > Gammaproteobacteria > Enterobacterales > Shewanellaceae > Shewanella. Next base: position 4,615 of record NZ_CANMUW010000034.1, on the reverse strand, counting down.
GTGAAAGCATCATTTACTGGAGTTACAACAATACTCAGTGTTGCTGAGGAGCCAGTATTGGTGGTGTAGGTGATAACTGGGAGTGAGCCATTCCAATCTTCGTTTGGTCTGAATGTATAGCTGCCGTTAGAGTTAATCACTAGTGAGCCGCCAGTTAGTGTTACCTCAGTTCCCGCGCTGTAGCTGGAGCCGTTTACATTAAAACTGGTGACGGTGAGTTCGTTATCAACATCCGAGTCGTTGGTTAATACATTACCTCTGGCGACGCTGTCTTCAGCAATGGTATTGCTGTCATTGGCTAGTACGCTGGCGTCATCGACAGGGGTGACCTCGATAGTCAGCGTTGCCGTAGAGCCGGTGTTGGTGGTGTAGGTAATGACCGGAACTGAGCCGTTCCAGTTTTCATCGGGCGTGAAGGTGTAGCTGCCGTCTTCACCGATAATCAGCGTACCACCGTTGAGGGTGACCTCTGTGCCTGCGCTGTAGTTGGTGCCATTAACCTCGAAACTGGCAACGGTAAGCTCGTTATCCACATCCGAGTCATTATCTAACACATTACCCGTCGCAATACTGTCTTCAGCTATGGTATTGCTGTCATTAGCAAGTACGCTGGCGTCATCGACAGGGGTGACCTCTATGGTTAGTGTTGCCGTAGAGCCGGTGTTGGTGGTGTAGGTGATGACCGGGACTGAGCCGTTCCAGTTTTCATTAGGCGTGAAGGTGTAACTGCCGTCTTCACTGATAACCAGAGTGCCGCCTTCTAGCGTAACCTCTGTGCCTGCACTGTAGTTAGTGCCATTAACCTCGAAACTGGTAACGGTAAGCTCGTTATCCACATCCGAGTCATTATCTAAGACATTACCCGTCGCAATACTGTCTTCAGCTATGGTATTGCTGTCATTAGCAAGTACGCTGGCGTCATCGACAGGGGTAACCTCTATGGTTAGTGTTGCCGTAGAGCCGGTGTTGGTGGTGTAGGTGATGACCGGGACTGAGCCGTTCCAGTTTTCATTGGGCGTGAAGGTGTAGCTGCCGTCTTCACTGATAACCAGAGTGCCGCCTTCAAGCGTAACCTCAGTGCCTGCGCTGTAGTTGGTGCCATTAACCTCGAAACTGGCAACGGTTAGATCGTTATCCACATCCGAGTCATTATCTAACACATTACCGGTCGCGACGGTGTCTTCATCTATGGTATTGCTGTCATTTACCAGCACACTGGCGTCATCGACAGGCGTGACCTCTATGGTCAGTGTTGCCGTAGAGCCGGTGTTGGTGGTGTAGGTGATGACCGGGACTGAGCCGTTCCAGTTTTCATTAGGCGTGAAGGTGTAACTGCCGTCTTCACTGATAACCAGAGTGCCGCCTTCAAACGTAACCTCAGTGCCGGCACTGTAGTTGGTGCCATTAACCTCGAAACTGGCAACGGTTAGCTCGTTATCCACATCCGAGTCATTATCTAACACATTACCCGTCGCGACGGTGTCTTCATCTATGATATTGCTGTCATTAACAAGCACGCTGGCGTCATCGACAGGCGTGACCTCGATGGTTAGTGTAGCCGTAGAGCCGGTGTTGGTGGTGTAGGTAATGACCGGAACTGAGCCGTTCCAGTTTTCATCGGGCGTGAAGGTGTAGCTGCCGTCTTCAGCAATAATCAGAGTGCCGCCTTCAAGCGTAACTTGTGTGCCTGCTAAATGAGTGTCACCGTTAACTTCAAAGGTGATGACACTCAGATCGCTATCTACATCGGAATCGTTATCTAATACATTACCCGTTGCTACACCATCTTCATCGATAGTAATGCTGTCATCTATTAACTCTGAGGGGTTATCGATGACGCTTTCATCCACATTGCCGTCAGCAGAAAACTCACTTTGTGCGCTTCCATCGGTTGTGAACCCAGATGAGGCAATAGTCTCATCTCCGCTACGACTTAATGAGATAAAGTCCGTGCCGCCCTGGTTAGCATCTGTTCCGGCGCCAGCTGCCGTATCGGGCAGGCCTGCAGTAGGGTCTTCACCGGAAGCGATTAAGTCCTGAAGTGCCTGGATCTCATCTAAAGCGCTTGAATTGCTATCAGCTACCAACTCCTCAGAATCCAGGGCTGTAGGTGAAAGGTTGGAGTATGTCGTGCCATCTTCAAAAGAGATTTCAACTTCAGCGCCGTCTTCAATATATAGCGTGGAGCCTTTCGGTAGCTGTTCACCTGGAGCAATATTTTGCCTTCCATTTGCAATTTCAATGGTGACGTTTCCATTAGCAAGCAAAACTTGTCCGTGTTGTGCAGTAACTAAAGATTTCATTCATAACTCCAAGCGAGTAAGCATTAACCGTGCGGCCCAGGTAAAAACTAGATATCCAAAAGAGGCGGCAATATAAACATTTGACCAGAAATCTTAACGTATGTATCTATGCTGGTCAATTTTTTGACAGTGCGTGCATAGGTAAATACCACTTTTGTATTAGCTTTTGATAAAGTTAGTGTTTTAAATACGACGAAGCCACTAAATATAGTGGCTTCGTGTTACTTGAACGCTTTGGTTTTGTAGACTTTTTAGTGCTAAAAAGTACTGTTTTACCTTGCTGTTGCCTATGGAACGTCAACAATCAGTGCATCGTCATCGAGTAAGCCATTGATGATTACTGCGTAGTCTGCGTTATCATATGACCCATCTATTGTGACACCATATTCAGTAAATAGATCCACTCCTGTTAATATAATCGTGACGGTTTCACCACCGTCAAGACTACCATTTGTATCTAATGTGATCTCAGTATTTCCTCCTGCAAAGTTGAAGATGAAGTATTCATCAAGTACTCCAAACTCTTCATCGACTAATATGTCAGAGAGATCGAGAGCATCGTTGTTTATGTCAAAGTTGGTAATGGTATCTGTACTACCATCCGCCGAACCAACCTCCCAGACAACGATATCTCTGTCAGCATCAATACCAACATCTATAGCATCAGAGCCTTCTCCACCGATAAGCAGATCTCCTCCTAATCCGCCAGTTATGGTGTCACCGCCTAATCCGCCAAAAATATAGTCAGCATCTGCTGTGCCTGGTAGCACGTTTGGATCGTCGTTTCCAACTATGGCATTGTAGTCTTCAACATCTGGGGCTGGATTTAAGGTTACAGAGAAATTGCCAAACTCATCGACTCCAAATACATTGTCGCCATCGGCATCTGTGGCTGTGTATGTGAAATCAATATCAATAGCCGACTCGGTGATGGTACCTGTTGAGGATACACCTATAACCTGGAAGTCATTGCTACCATCACTAGCATGGAAGATTTCGATAGATTCAATCAGGTCACCATTTGGTGCTACTACACTTATTTCGAATGTACCATCGCCATTCACGCCATCAAGCTGACCTAATATTGGATCAGAGACATCACCACTAGCATAAGTCACAATATAGTAGAAGTTACTGATTACCCCCACCCCTGTATGGTTACCATTATTATTGGCTCCAAGTTCAATTATCGCGACGTTGGTTCCACCAGATTCTGGAGTAGTGTAATCAAATTTAATTGACTCTCCGTCATCTATCGAGGTTTTGTCTCCCACACCAATACCATGGTTATTGGAGTTAATGCTTTCAGCAGCGCCTTCGTCGCTACCAGTCATTGTTGCGATGAGGTTCGCCGCATCATCACCTTTGGAGAAAATCTCACCAGTAGCGTCGACAAAGTAAGCATCATTGTTACCCGCAGGAGCGGTACTCAGGTCATAATCAACGGTGACTTTAAGCTGAATCTCTTCAAACATCACCAGCTTATAATCATAATTTCCGTTTCCGTCAGGAACGGCCGTTAATGTGAAGACTATGCTGTTATCAGCCAGAGATCTGGCAACGAGAGTTACATCGTCTTCCATTACGTAGGAGAGCTTTGAACCCTCATGAAGAAGGTTGTCCTTTACGCTATCCGTTACGTCAAAGACGATATTTCCTAAACCATCGGCACCTGGGGCGAATAGGTTCCCGGTGATATATTGACCTATAGCGTTAAACATCTCGGGCTCAGCCAGTGGCTCTAACTGATCAACCGGGGAGTCATCCTCAACATTTACGATAAATGTTGTGTCTACACTGTTATTAACCTCATCAGAGATATTGACCCCGAACTCGATAGGCATCGACAGTTCGGTGTTATCGCCATACAGATGATCCAATGGAGCAAGAAGGAGCATGGTATAAATGACACTGTATTCATTATTTCCATCAGAGCTGATAGCACCTAATGAGACCGTCATTACTACAGTTCCAGCTCCGGTTTTACCGGTGAGGGTTGTTCCATCCCACTCCCAGACGTTAACATCGGCTCCACCTGATGTTAGACCGCTAGCTCCACTTAAGGTAATGGTAAATGTGTCGCTATCTATATCGGTAAAGCTGATTGTTCCGTTTGCTGTTACAAGGTCTGTCGTGTCATCAGGAACCGGAAGAGCATCTATCAGTCCGTAAAGTAAACCCTCTTCTGACACATTTATGGGTGTCGTTGCATCTATTACTGGAAGATCATTGGTACCTGTGATGGTAATGGTCAATGTTTCGGTTAGCGACTCAGTACCATCGGTGGCGGTATAGGTAAAGGCTACCTGAGC
>NZ_CANMUW010000033.1 GCF_947501225.1 uncultured Shewanella sp. | reverse complement strand
TTAGTCTCACCGCCATAGGCTTTAGTAAGTACTGCAGAGATAGCAGCTGTTAGAGTTGTTTTACCATGGTCAACGTGACCGATGGTACCCACGTTAACGTGAGGTTTGCTACGTTCAAATTTTTCTTTAGCCATGGTATTGCCCCAATCAGATATCTTGGTGATGAAACCGACATATAACAAAAAATTCGATGCATAAATGACATCGAATCAATTAAGTATTTATAGGATATTTGAAGAAGGCTGGCGCTGATGGCAGTGACTTAAAACCTCACCCTCGTAAGGGTGTGCTCATAAGGGCGAGCACATCAGCGAAAATTGGAGCGGATGGCGGGAATCGAACCCGCGTTATCAGCTTGGAAGGCTGGAGTAATACCATTATACGACATCCGCGCAACCTACTTCAGGTTACCTAACTACCTAGAATATGGTGGAGGGAGAAGGATTCGAACCTTCGAAGGCTGAGCCGTCAGATTTACAGTCTGATCCCTTTGGCCACTCGGGAACCCCTCCAGAAAAATGGTGCCGGCACCAAGAGTCGAACTCGGGACCTACTGATTACAAGTCAGTTGCTCTACCAACTGAGCTATGCCGGCGTGTCATTTCGGTAGCGGATATTATGGAAATGTCGGCACAAGTGCAATAGCTAAATCGAAAAAAAATGAAAAAAAGCCCTAATAACTGTTTTTTCGCTTACAAAACCAGCTTTACGTTTATTTTTAGAGCAAGCGTTCTAACCGGTTACAAACATCTCGTTGAAAGTGAGCATTAATATTGTTCAAGCGAATCTGTTAGTGTACTGTGCCCCCTCACAGGGGGAAAACCAATGACAACCGAAAATCATATTCATAATGCACTGTATCTGCCGTTTAACAGATCACAGTGGGCCGAATTACGAGAATCGGTACCTTTAACACTCGACGAGCCGGAGCTCGCTAACCTTAGAGGTATAAACGAGAAGCTGTCTTTGACTGAAGTCACCGATATCTACTTACCACTCAGCCGCTTACTTAACCTTATCGTTGGTGCGAAACAGAAAAGAGGCTTGGTCCTCAATGAGTTTTTAGGTAGAAAGCCTCCTAAGCGTCCCTACATCATCAGCATTGCCGGAAGTGTTGCTGTTGGTAAGAGTACAACTGCACGTATCCTGCAGGCGCTACTGAGTCAATGGCCCGAACACCCCAGTGTCGACCTTGTGACTACAGATGGATTCCTCTATCCCTTGGCCGAACTCAAGCGCCGAGGTCTGCTGCAGAGAAAAGGCTTTCCTGAAAGTTATGATATGAAGATGCTGGTAGAGTTTATCTCAAACGTAAAAGCCGGCAATGAGCACGTGAAATCCCCTCTATATTCACATATTACCTATGACCGGATCACAGACAGCTATCAAGCAATTGAACAGCCGGATATTCTCATCATTGAAGGATTAAATGTTTTACAATCCGGGCAAGATTCAGCGGTCGGCATCCAACAACCGTTCGTTTCAGATTTTGTAGATTTCTCTATCTATGTCGATGCCGAAGAGCAACTGTTAAAGCAGTGGTATATTGACCGCTTTCTACAGTTTCGTGGTGGCGCCTTCAGTGATGAAAATTCTTATTTTCATCACTACGCTAACCTGGCGGACAAGGATGCGAAAACGATTGCAGCTAATATATGGGATAGCATTAACGGCCCAAATTTGAAGCTGAACATCGAGCCTACACGTGATCGAGCTCACCTGATACTTCAGAAAGGTGATGATCACTTAATGAGCCAGGTTCTACTTCGTAAGTAAAAATTATAATTGAAGCGCTATGTGGCGCTTCTAAGTGTTATTTCACCGCCAACAAATGCCTCAACTCTACCGCCACTCTCTAGTAAAATGGCTCCGGTCTCATCAATACCACGGCAGACACCAAATACCTGATTCTCTCCCATCAGCAACTTAACCTCTTTACCATAGAAGATGTCGACATCTTGCCACCTGAGAAGAAATGGTTTCATACCAGCGAGTTCAAATTCGTTAAGGTCAACAAATAACTGCTTCTGTAAAGCAATCATCAAGTCTGTCTTACTCAGACCCACAGTCAAATCCGATAGATCACTCCAGGGTTGATCGATTTTCTCGCCCTGACCTTTAGACATAGAGATATTGATCCCGATACCAATAACCAGGTGGCAATGGCCATCGGCCTGACCGCTCATCTCAATTAATACACCGGCAAGCTTCTTATCATTTAGATAAATATCATTAGGCCACTTTACGCCAACTCCCTCTACGCCAAAAGACTCAAGTACCTTCACCAGTGAGCAAGCGACGACAAGGCTGAGTCCGGCAGCCTTAGCCATTCCCTGAGACAAGTTCCAATACATTGAGCAATACAGATGGCATCCATAGGGAGATACCCAACTCCTTCCTCGTCTTCCCCTCCCAGCAGACTGATATTCGGCAACACAAATGTCACCGGAATTAAGATCCTCGACATTTTTCAGGAAAAAGGCGTTAGTGCTGGGGATCTCATCGAAATAAAAGCAGCGGTGGTTAATCTCGTTTTTAAGCCTACTCTCATCTATGAGTGAAATCTTACTGGCGAGCTTATACCCCTTACCTTTTACGCTAAAGACTTCAATACCGTACTCTTCGAGGGAGGCGATATGTTTACCAATTGCGGCCCTGGATATTCCAGCCTGATTTGCTAAGAGCTCGCCAGAGACGAAACCACCGGTGTTAAGAGCTGCTATAATGGCTCGTTTTCTATCCCACTGTTCTTTCATCTTCTAACTCCCTCTCACCCTCTGCGCCAATAATCCTGGGCTCAGCTTCTAAAATTACGTCAAATTTGTTTTTAATTGTCTCAATAACCCGCATCGCTAACTGAAGAATGTCTCTGCCGCTCGCCTGACCTTTGTTGATTAACACCAGAGCCTGCTGCTCATGCACGGCAGCATCACCAACCGCAACTCCCTTTAAACCAGCATTGTCGATTAACCAACCGGCCGCCAACTTTACAGAACCATCCTCCAGGGAATAGCCAACCAATGCCGGATAACTCTCAATTAATTTCTTATACCTTGTGGTTGAGACAATCGGATTTTTGAAGAAACTACCTGCATTACCAATGACAGCTGGATCAGGTAATTTTTCAGTTCGTATGCGGCAGATACAATCAAATACTTGTTCAGGAGTAACACTATCAGCTTCGAACTGCTTCAATGGTCCATAAGAGAGCCTGGGCTGCCACCTTTTAGCTAACTTAATGCCTACAGAAGTCACTACCGTCACCCCTTTCAACTCCGCCTTAAAAATAGATTCCCTGTAGCCGAACTGACATTCATCGCTCCTAAACCGGGTCAACTTTCCACTACGTAGATCTACAAATTCGACCCAGTCGCAAATATCCATAAACTCGAGGCCATAGGCACCAATATTTTGTATGGGAGCCGCACCGACTGTGCCCGGAATTAAAGCTAAATTTTCGAGCCCCGGCATAGCTTTAGTTAAGCAATATTCTACCAATTGATGCCACTCCTCGCCGGCCTCAACATTCAGGTAGTAATACTCATCATCTTCATGGCATTCGATCCCCTTCGAAGCGATCTTAACCACGGTTCCTTGATAATCATCAGTTAAAAGAATATTACTACCGCCCCCAAGTACAAAAAAAGGCTTACTGTCGGCAAAAAGTTTTGAACATACACTGATCAATTCATTTTTTGTGCCTACAGTTATCAAATTCCTGCAGGAGTAGTCGACACCAAAAGTGTTAAAGGATTTTAGAGAGTGGATAGCTTCTGCTGGCATGGTATCTGTTTTTGTGAGCAAAAGGCCATTGTAGCCTATTTACAAGGAGGAAAATAACCACTTTGCCAATTCTATAATTCTTAATCTATAACGCCATCTGAAATAAAAGCTAAGAGAGGTATTACAACAGGAAAAAGATCTCCGTCTCTCAGTAAAATACGCCTGAACACTCTATTAACAGTAAGTTGCAATCCTGAATGTTAAATCATGGGCTGCGGGCTCAACCTACCACAACACCGCCCCATGTTCCTTTGACGCGTAAGTCAGGGTGAATATGACGAAGTCATAAGCTAATGAACGAGAGACAGGGATTGTCGAACTAGCTTTGTACATAGATGTACAAACTTTCTATTTATAAAGAGCCTAATATCTCCAGGGATGGAGTGAATGCTCAACATTGCCAGGAGCAATGTGAGTCCAACTGAACTACGAAGTGCATGGATGCACAAATGTCACGAAGACCAAGGATGGTCGAGAGTGACCGCTCTGCTTGTAGCTTTTCATTTCATAAAATCCAGATACGAAAAAGCTCTGGCACTCTCTGCTCATAAGAAGTGCTAGGGCTCATCGTAATGTTTGTGGGCGAGTGTGGCGATAGCCACAAGCATACGAGCGCGAAGCTTTAGCTTAACTGGGGCGGATTTATCCGCGACGCCATAACGAAAAAAGCCTCAGCACTCCCCGTAAATGGAAAGTGTAGAGGCTTTCTTCTTTATGTTGGCGGAGCGGACTAGCTCTTAACAAAAGCTGAACCCGCGTGCCTTCGGCACGCGAAACAGGGTGAATATGACGAAGTCATAAGCTAATGAACGAGAGACAGGGATTGTCGAACTGGCTTTGTACATAGATGTACAAACTTTCTATTTATAAAGAGCCTAATATCTCCAGGGATGGAGTGAATGCTCAACATTGCCAGGAGCAATGTGAGTCCAACTGAACTACGAAGTGCATGGATGCACAAATGTCACGAAGACCAAGGATGGTCGAGAGTGACCGCTCTGCTTGTAGCTTTTCATTTCATAAAATCCAGATACGAAAAAGCCCTAGCACTCTCTGCTCATAAGAAGTGCTAGGGCTCATCGTAATGTTTGTGGGCGAGTGTGGCGATAGCCACAAGCATACGAGCGCGAAGCTTTAGCGTAGCTGGGGCGGATTTATCCGCGACGCCATAACGAAAAAAGCCTCTACATTACTGTAGAGGCTTTCGTCTTTGTGTTGGCGGAGCGGACGGGACTCGAACCCGTGTGCCTTCGGCACGTGAAACAGGCCGCTTTCTATTTATAAAGAGCCTAACCAACTGAACTACCGCTCTGCTTGTAGCTTTTCATTTCATAAAATCCAGATACGAAAAAGCCCTAGCATTGCTGCTAGGGCTCATCGTAATGTTGGCGGAGCGGACGGGACTCGAACCCGCGACCCCCGGCGTGACAGGCCGGTATTCTAACCAACTGAACTACCGCTC
>NZ_CANMUW010000032.1 GCF_947501225.1 uncultured Shewanella sp. | reverse complement strand
GAGTGGCCAAAGGGATCAGACTGTAAATCTGACGGCTCAGCCTTCGAAGGTTCGAATCCTTCTCCCTCCACCACTTCTCCCCGATAGTTTCATTCAAAAATTGTTTAATAAGCTCTTCAGCTAACAACTGCCTCATCGTTAAATCTACTCTAAGATATTGTCTTCATTGAAACCCACTACTCTTCCCGCAAAATATGGGTATTAAATTCGCTTAACTCTCTGTTCTTACTCAGCTCCCCTCTTTGTGTTAGTTTTGTCACCCAGGCAAACAAGTTATGCTGTTATCACTAATTCTTTTTAGCTATTATTTAGAACATTCAGTAATAATAAACACGTGATATATCATGGCAAACACTTGGATAAACCAGGCTATCGCTATCATTGAAGCCGACTACCAACGCAGTGCAGACACTCATCTAATCAAACTCGATATCCCCTCACTTAAGGGTATCGATATCTACCTGAAAGATGAAAGTACTCACCCTACCGGCAGCCTGAAACACAGATTGGCGCGCTCCCTTTTTCTCTACGCGCTCTGCAACGGCTGGATTAAGGATGATACGACGATCATCGAATCATCCTCTGGGAGTACGGCGGTATCTGAAGCTTATTTTGCCCGCCTTCTGGGCTTACCATTCATTGCCGTAATGCCTCGTTCGACGGCAAAAAAGAAGGTCCAGCAGATCGAGTTCTATGGTGGGCGCTGCCATTTCGTCGACCACTCCAGTGAGATCTATGATGAATCAGAACGTTTAGCAAAGTCATTAAATGGCCACTATATGGACCAGTTTACCTTCGCCGAACGCGCAACAGACTGGCGGGGAAACAACAACATTGCCAACTCTATCTTCGATCAGATGAGCCGCGAGCCACACCCAATCCCGGATTGGATAGTCATGAGCCCCGGTACCGGTGGTACCTCGGCAACCATAGGAAGATACATTCGCTACCAGCAACTCACGACTAAACTCTGTGTCGTCGATCCTGAGAACTCGGTGTTTTTCGACTACTATCGAACCGGTGATAAGCAGGTCACTTCTTGCATGGGCAGCAAAATTGAGGGAATAGGCCGACCCAGAGTCGAACCCTCTTTCATACCCGGTGTAGTAGACAGCATGGAGAAAGTACCCGATACAGCCTCGATTGCCACAATCTACTGGTTAGAGAAGATGATTGGCAGAAAAGCAGGTGCATCAACGGGGACCAACCTTTACGGTATTTTGCAGATTGCCACTAAGATGAAGGCTGAGGGTAAAACCGGATCACTGGTTACCCTGTTATGTGATTCGGGGGAGAGGTATCTCGATACCTATTACAATTCAACCTGGGTAGCACAAAATATTGGTGATCTTAGTGAATATGAGGCAAAACTTGAACAGCTTAGCCTCACCGGAACACTGAATTAATCAATATCAAGATATTTATGTGTCTGTATCGAAAGACGCCAGTTACGCTCGATACAGACACGCATCGCCATCTCTGTCGCTCTGCTCTTCTGGCTGATAGGCTGCAGGCAGATAACCTTGTCATCGAGACTGATACCCTTAAGCAGGCTATCGAGATCTTCAATATGGGACTGTGTCGCTACAGGATGCTTGATCTCATTCGCCCTCTTCAGGGCCTGATTCAACACCGGCAAACCACCCTTCATATTAACCTTTGGTGAAACTGTCACCCAGGTTTTATCCGAGCAGATAACTTCATAGGTGCCACTGGTTTCAATTTGAGTCTCATAACCGCAGCGGTTGAGTGCTTCGGTCAGCGATGTGAGATCGTATAAACAGGGTTCTCCACCAGTGATAACTACATGTTTGGCCGTAAAGCCTTTCTGTTTGAAGTTTTCGATCAAGGTTTCGGCGCTGAGCTCTGCCCAACGACCAATAGTACCGTCGACCTGGATCACCATAGCGGGATCGACACGGTTCTCCTCATGCAACTCCCATGTATGTTTGGTGTCACACCAGGAACATCCTACGGGACACCCTTGAAGGCGTACAAATATAGCTGGAACACCGGTAAAAAAGCCCTCCCCCTGAATTGTCTCGAACACTTCATTAACAGGATATTTCATGATAAACCTCAAAAAGAATGGGCGGCATTTATAGAGTATTTTCCCCGTTCAGGCAAGTATTGTTTACCCTGTAATCATTACACAGATTTAAATCCGGTATTCCTTTATCAATATTTGCAAGCTCTGCACCGTCAGTTAGAATAGTGTCACAGTATTTAAGTAAGTAATTATTATGTCAAAAGCGGTAGTAGTATTTAGTGGCGGGCAAGACTCGACAACCTGTCTCATTCAGGCACTGGCTCAATATGATGAAGTACACGGTATCACTTTTGATTATGGTCAACGCCATAGTCAGGAGATAGAGGTCGCAAGAGCGTTGGGCAAGCGTCTCGGGCTCGCCAGCCATAAGGTATTAGATGTCTCTATGCTCAACGAGTTAGCCATCTCGGCACTCACACGTGATTCCATTGAAGTATCCAACGAGCTGATGGATAACGGATTACCCAATACTTTCGTCCCAGGCAGAAACATTCTGTTTCTTACACTGGCGGGAATCTACGCCTACCAACTGGGTGCCAACGCGGTCATCACCGGCGTCTGTGAAACTGACTTTTCCGGTTATCCTGACTGCAGAGACGAGTTTGTAAAAGCGATGGAGTCGGCACTTAATCAAGGTATGGACCGTCAATGCCAAATAGTGACGCCACTGATGTGGTTGAACAAAGCCGAAACCTGGGCGTTAGCCGACCGATATAAGAGCCTCGAGTTAGTCAGAGACGAAACATTAACCTGTTATAACGGCATTATCGGTAGCGGTTGTGGCACCTGCCCAGCCTGTCTTCTGAGACAGAAAGGCTTAGAGGACTACATCAGCAACAAAGAACAGATCCAAGCGGACTTGGCTAGTAAGTGTTAGGATTAACAACATCTATTCGCAGTAGCTACCTTATTGCAGCAGTGATCACAGCCTGCTGCATATTCCTGTACTTTCTGGAGCTGGAATCGTTATTGGCATTTCGACGTTCCGCTATCGGTGCAGGAGACTATTGGAGGCTCATATCCGGCAACCTGCTGCATACTAACCATTGGCATCTGGTGATGAATCTGGCTGGACTCTGGGTTCTTCTGCTCCTGTTTAAGCCACACTTCAGCGCCCTGAGTTTCACATCAGTTTTTATTTTACTTTGCGCGCTTCAGGGGCTAGGTCTATATCTGTTCTTCCCGCTGCTTTCAGGCTATGTAGGTTTAAGCGGTATGTTGCACGGACTCTTTACCTATGGGGCGATAAAAGATATTGCAGCCGGAATAAAGTCCGGCTACCTGTTATTAGCCGGCGTATTTATTAAGGTAGGCTACGAGCAGATATTTGGCGCAAGTGAACAGGTGACACAGATGATCGATGCCCGCGTAGCAACCGAGGCTCATCTGATTGGGGTTGTCACAGGTATACTGCTCTCTATCCTTGTGGGTTTACTCTATAAACTTAACAGTAAATCATAAGTGTGCGACATCGGGCGCACACTTATCTGCTCAAGCTTTGATCATCTGCTCACGAAGCTCAGCAACCTGATCACGAAGTGCTGCAGCTTGCTCAAACTCCAGGTTCTTCGCATGTTCATGCATCTGTTTCTCGAGTAAATCCATCTGGTGGCTGAGAGTCGCAACGTCCGGACCGCGGTAAGCCGCTCTGGGCTCAGCAACCATCCCCTTGCCGCTTCCTTGTTCTTTACCATCGACGTCTCTTTCTTCACCCACATCCATCACATCGGTGATCTTCTTCGATACCCCCTTGGGGACGATACCGTTATCGAGGTTGAACTGATGCTGTAACTTTCTTCGTCGCTCAGTCTCCCCCATGGCTCGCGCCATAGAGTCTGTTATCTTATCGGCATAGAGGATCACTTTACCGTTGATATTTCGTGCCGCACGACCAATAGTCTGAATGAGAGAACGCTCAGATCGTAAAAAGCCCTCCTTGTCGGCGTCGAGTATACACACAAGAGACACCTCGGGGAGATCCAGCCCCTCTCTCAATAAGTTAATACCAACCAGTACATCAAACAGGCCCAAACGAAGATCTCTGATGATCTCAACCCGCTCTACCGTATCGATATCCGAGTGCAGATACCGCACCTTTACGCCATGTTCGTCGAGATACTCGGTGAGGTCTTCAGACATACGTTTAGTGAGCGTAGTGACCAGCACACGCTCCTTTTTATCTACCCGCTGACGAACTTCCGAGAGAAGATCGTCGACCTGAACCGCAACCGGACGAACCTCGAGAACAGGATCGAGCAAGCCGGTAGGACGGATCACCTGCTCTGCCACTTCACCATCACTCTTATCTACCTCATACTTCCCCGGGGTAGCAGAGACATAGATAGTTTGAGGCATAAGGCTTTCAAACTCTTCAAACTTTAATGGTCTGTTATCCAGCGCCGACGGTAACCTGAAGCCATATTCAACCAGATTGGATTTTCTCGACCTATCGCCCTTATACATGGCACCGATTTGTGGAACGGTCACATGTGACTCATCGATGATCAATAAGCCATCATCGGGCAGATAATCAAGCAGGGTCGGCGGCCCATCCCCCTCGGCCCTTCCTGATAAGTATCTGGAATAGTTCTCGATACCGGAGCAGTATCCAAGTTCAGTCATCATCTCAACATCATACTGAACCCGTTCATTGATTCTTTGCGCTTCAATGAGCTTATTATTGTCTAACAGCTGTTTCTTCCTTATCCTGAGCTCCTCCTTGATCTCATCCGTCGCAGCGAGAATCTTCTCTCTGGGCGTCACATAATGGCTCTTTGGATAAACTGTTGTTCTGGCAATGCGCTTTAAAATATTTCCGGTAAGCGGATCGAACAGGCTTAATCGCTCAATTTCGACATCAAACAGTTCGACTCTGATAGCCTCTTTATCAGAATCGGCCGGAAAGATATCGATAACCTCTCCCCGAACGCGATATGTACCTCGCTGAAACTCGAGATCGTTACGGGTATATTGCATCTCGCTTAAGCGTTTCAGGATATCTCTTTGATCCATGATGTCCCCCTGCCTGAGATGCAGTAACATCTTCATGTAGGAGTCAGGATCACCCAAACCGTAGATTGCCGATACAGAGGCGATCAACACCACATCTTTACGCTCCAGTAATGCTTTTGTGGCAGATAAGCGCATCTGCTCAATATGCGCGTTAACCGAAGCGTCTTTCTCTATAAAGGTATTGGTTGAGGGAACATAGGCTTCAGGCTGATAATAATCGTAATAGGAGACAAAATATTCGACGGCATTATGGGGAAAAAATTCCTTCATTTCGCCGTATAGCTGGGCGGCTAAGGTTTTATTGGGAGCCATGATGATGGTAGGCCTGGACAGCTGGCTTATCACATTAGCAATAGTGAAGGTCTTACCGGAACCGGTAACACCGAGTAGCGTTTGACACGCAAGGCCGGACTCAATGCCATCCACCAGTTTTCCGATAGCCTTAGGTTGATCCCCTGCCGGAGCGTATTGGGATTGAAGTTGAAATCTAGATTCGGTCACAGAGCGCTTCCCCATATAGTTAGCCGTCCATTTTATACTATTACTCACATAGATGTGATCCCTGTCGGTGAAATAAACACTGAACATTTCGGCTCCGCTCCCGGTGCTTTCACTGATAGATATACGCGCTCAAGGTTGTTGAGATGAAAGAAAATAGCTAACCGTTTCGTCTTACTGTTTGCCATGAAGCATAAATATGTTTCATTTGTTCGCTCAAAGAATGAAACTTTAGAACATCGCAGTTCAACGCCGCAAAATGGTTAATATATCGCCGCAACCCCAATGAAAATGGCAAATTAATACACAAGATAGAGCATTCATTCAGTTACATTTAAGCAACAGTCACAGATATCTTTTGAAGAAGTGCTTGATTTTCGTATTTATCTGTAAATAAAAGGTTTTATTTACCTCTAAAAAAGATGTGCATTTTAACCTCAAGCCCCTATTTATCGGGCTTTGAAACACATTTTTAGACATAACTAACAGGTTTATCCACAGATTTAGTGGATAAGTCAATCTAACCCTGATTATACGCGGCTTTAAGAGGAATTGGCTCCTTTGCACCTGAGGATGGAAATGTATGTAATTTTGCTACATTTGAAACTCAATTAGAGACGGGCACTGAGTTTTGCATTGACAGCGGGAAACAACTCCCCTCTCCAGTAACTCACATTTACCCGCATCTTCATCTTCTATATTAAAGGGAGCGCCCTATTACCTAAGCCCGCGATATCAGGCGCAAACACTGCAAACAACAAAAACATTAGCTGTACCTCATCCAATTTTAACGCTGGCATCGACTCCGGGCTCTTACTCATTCTCTAACTTTCACCTCTTCTCCTGCTGTAAAGCTGTATTGCTTGGCTATATAGCGCAGGGGAAATGTTCCCCCGGACAAATCGACGGGAGGTGTTCGCCTATTTTAGTTGGCGACAGTCAACAACAATTACAGCTTGTAGAATAAAAGGAGTCAGTAGTGCTTAATAAATGACATTTTTATCAAGCTATTATTGATAAACTACAACTTTGTCAATTTACATCGCTATCATTATGGCCACACAAGCATCAAAATGATTGAAACACCATCATGATGGACGTTAGATGAGCACTTAACAGCTTAATTACACTTTTTTTTGTTACTCGAGTTGACTCATCATGAAGAGCGATTTAATATGCGCTCCGTCTTCAACGACGAATAACTTTAACGTTTCCCCTGTAGTTCAGTTGGTAGAACGGCGGACTGTTAATCCGTATGTCACTGGTTCGAGTCCAGTCTGGGGAGCCA
>NZ_CANMUW010000031.1 GCF_947501225.1 uncultured Shewanella sp. | reverse complement strand
TCTGCCGACAACTGGAACGGCAGCGTGCCCACGGTGAGCTACACCGTCACCGACGGTGACAGCACCGATGACTCGACCCTGGCGATCACCGTCAAACCAATAATTTCCGGTGGCAACACAGCGTCACTGACCCTGGATGATGCGGATACAGCAGGCACCAGCACAGATATTGATACGACAAGCCTAAGCTTTACTGCAGGCACCGAGACCGTGGATCAATTTGCCTTCGGAGACGATTTCAGTGAGCTTTCTGTCGATGGTCTGGATGGAGAGTTAACTTGGGCAATTAACGATTCTGGGCACCTAATAGGTAGCCTTAATGGTAACGCCCTGATACAGCTGGAACTGTCCGATACGACTATAGCGGCAGGTACTACGGGAGCAGTTACGGTTTCAGCCACTCTTCTCGATAACCTACCGCACGGTGTTAGTGTTGACTCGCTTAATATCAGTAATATTACTGTTATTGCTTCCGATGCTTCCGGTTCGACTGCAGAGGGAGTTGTTAATGTCACAGTCAATGATGATCTGGTTCAAGCTTCAGTAACCAGCAGCCAAGCAGAGAACTCAGCCCAAACAATCGTTGGCTCTATGACGGTTAGTGGCACTGACACAGATTACTCAGCCAGCTTAATGGCTAACATTACGGGTAATGCTAATCATGACGGACAGAGTAATTTTGTCGACTCGGGCCTAACAACTGGTGGCGATGTAATTTACTACTTTGTCGACCCGGATAATCCAGATGTTCTATTGGCCTATACCAGCGATGCTTTCGCCGAATATGGAGATGTAAATGCCCAGCAGTCATTGGTATTCACTCTAACCATTGACCCGAACTCCGGCGAATACGTGGTTAATCTTGAAGATTCGATCACCGTTCTTCAAGAAACTACTGCTGACTTCACCGGAGGCATAACGGCAGGAAATGGTGACAACCTATTTATCTATCTTAACGGTGAGCTGCAATACGGTACCAATGCCACAGTAGACACCTTATGTACCTTAACCGGAACCTCCAATGGCAGTGTAGCTAGTGTAAACAACAGCAACAATGGTATAGGCGTCGGTTCAGGTAAAGATATCGGTGCCGGTGATACACTCATTCTGTCATTCCAGCAGCCCACTACCAGCAACGTCCAGATAGCCTTAAGCTTAAACAGTGGTAAGGTTTATACCGGTGATGCCACCTTCTTTGTGCAGGGTAAGAATGCGCTGGGAGAGCTCAAAGACTTCACCTTTACCGGCACCAGTGATGAATTTGAAGCTCACCTGTCCAGTTCAGAAATTGTTGAAGTCAGCGTTTTGAAACTTTCGAAGGCTGATAGTGGCGATGACTTTAACCTTCAGAGTTTGTTTACAGAAACACTCACGATCGACTCATCCGGTACAACACTCGACTTTACGGTAGACGTGATAGACAGCGATGGTGATGTAGATAGCGATAATGATTTCAGCGTCATCCTGAACGCTCCTGCATCATTGTCAGTATTAACGACCAACGCAGTTGCACAGCTCGATGAAGCCACACTGCTCTCTGATGCCGCCGACAATGACACAGAGACATTACTGTTCAAAGCGGGTGATACTGAGATCAATAGCTTTAGCTTTGGCGATACCGACAACATTACAGTTGAGGGGATTCGTCAACCTATGGATTGGCGTATCGAGAGTGGCAACCTCATTGGTTCCATGAATGGACGTGGAGACCTGCTTAAGCTGACTCTGGATTGGGATTCAATTTCTGCAGGACAACAAGGCTCCGTCATTCTCGATGTTGAGTTACTTGGTAAGTTTCCGCACAACATCGACGTCGATAACCTGTTAGTGACAGGTATTCAAGTCAATGCCACCGATGGTTCAGGAGAGAGTGCAACATCGAACGTCACGGTCAATGTCGCAGACCATAACCGCGCCCCCGATGCAGGAAATGACAACTTTGGTGGCTTAACCAGTCATTACTATGGATATAACGACAGCAAAGCCTATGGCGATAAAGACGGTGGAAACTTAAAGTACCTTCATCAGGTTAACACTTTCATCAACAATAACGATCCCGATGCAACCTTCACAGCTACAACCCTGAATTATGGCTGGGGAAATGGAAATCTGGGAACGGGAACCAGCCTGCAAAGCTTCCTTGGCGCAGATGCCGGAAGCCTGAGTAACGATCCGGGCAACAGTACCGATGCCATCTTACATATGCAGGGCAATGTACAGTTAGATGCCGGCAGGTACGGCCTTAAGGTGACGGCCGATGATGGTTACTCTATTAAGGTTGATGGCGTCGTTGTAGCCCAGTTCTCTACAATCCAATCTCAAAAGACCAAGTACCCAGGTGATGATGGCCACATCTATTTTGACATAGCTACAGCCGGGCTCCATGAAATCGAAATCGTATACTGGGACCAGGGCGGCGCTTATGTATTCAATGTCGAGCTGGGTCAGTTCGATCAAAGTAACCAGCAGATAGGTGATTATAGCCAACTGGGCGATCAGGTATTAACGCCGCCTCTGGCAGTAATGGAAGATACGCCATTCACATTCTCAGCCGGCACTCTCTTAGGCAATGATAGTGATCCTGATGGAGACGATATCAGTATCGTTAACGTCATGAATGCAGAGCATGGCACTGTATCACTCGATGCTAACGGCAATGTAGTGTTCACTCCTGAAGAGGGCTATACAGGTTCTGCAAGCTATCAGTACACCATCTCCGATCCTTCTGGCTTAACCGATACCGCGACGGTTACTTTCGATATAGTGCCATCGAAAAGCTATGGCCAAAATACGGGGACTGACGGGAATAATGACATTCAGGGAACCAGCAACCATGATGTAATCGTTAGTGACACAACAGGCTTACAGATTGTGAGTGGTGAAAATTATAACATCGCCTTTATTCTCGACTCGTCGGGGAGTATGGGGAACAGCAACGTCAACTCAGCCAAAGAACAGCTGTTAGAGGTTTTCAATACACTAAAAGCCAGTGCTACCAGTTCGCATTCCGGTACCGTCAATGTCCTATTAGTCGACTTTGATGGTGGAAGTAAAGTCAATGTATCTGTTAACTTGGCCGATATCAATGCAATGTCAGATCTCACTGAGGCACTAGATACAATCACTAGTGGCGGTAGAACCAACTACGAATCAGCCTTTGAAACAACAACCAGTTGGTTTAATAGTGGAGCGGCATCGGAGAATACGGGTACGAATCTGACTTACTTTATCACCGATGGTGAGCCCAATAATTACAATAGCGATCAAAATCAAACTCCTGAGAGTCTACAGGTGATCAATTCATACTATGACAGTAAGCAGTTATCTGATTTACTCGATACTTATGTTGAAGGGCAAGAGCTTGTATATGACAACAAAGTCATCGTTGATGAGTACGGAAATATATACAGTTGGTATAAAAATGGCGGGGATTGGCAAAATATCCAAACAGGCACAATAAAACAGGGGGCTGACGGCAATTTTACTGTAGCAAAAACTGCTTATGGTGATGACCAGGCTGAAACGGAAGCTTTAGCAGCATTCGATGTTCTGGATGCCATTTCTGAAGTTAAGGCTATTGGCATAGGCAGCGGTATTGATTTAGATGATCTCATCCCGTATGACTCCGATGGTCAGGCTCATCACAATATTAAGGCGGATGAGATTGCCAGCGTTATCCTTGGCTCAGAAGAGCTACTGCTACAGGGTGACGATACGGTTAACGCGGGTGAAGGTAATGATATTATCTTCGGCGATCTGGTCAGCTTTGAAAATATCGAAGGTCAAGGCTATTCGGCGTTGCAAAAATTTGTAGCGAGTCAGCTCGAGAACGTCGAAGTCTCAGATGTCACCGTAAAGGATGTACATAGCTTTATTTCGAACAATCCTGATATGTTTAACCTGTCTGACAGCAATGACGGCGACGACACCCTCATCGGTGGGCAGGGTAAAGATATCCTCTTCGGTCAGGGTGGAGACGATACCTTAGATGGTGGAACCGGTGCGGATCACCTCATTGGAGGAGTCGGAATCGATACGCTTATCGGTGGACTAGGTGATGATACTCTGACCGGCGATGCCCTTTCGGGACCAACCAGCGCAGATACCTTCGTGTGGTCTGCAGGCTCTACGGGGACAGATCACATCACTGACTTTAAACTCGGTGAAGATAAGCTGGATATCAGCGACCTTCTACACGTAGAGAGTGGGCATCAGCTTTCTGAATACCTGCATTTTACTGTCGACAACACCACTTCGACACCTTCTACCTCTATCGATATCGATGCAAACCTGGATGGTAACTATGAGCAGCATATCGTCTTAGATGGTGTAGACCTGGCTGATGCATTTGGTGATAGTGAAGGTGCGATAATTCAAGGCTTACTCGGCAGTGATGGCAAGGGCGCCTTAATCATCAGCAGCTCAACCGACGCAGGGGTTTCTTCAACCTCATTTGCAGATGCCTCAGGCTCTAATTCGCACCCGGATGATGATCAAGTGACCTATCTACTTCCATAAATCCTCCAATTATCAAGATGGTCTATAGCAAAATAGACCATCTTGACTCATACTTTTATAATACAATAAGAGTAATTCCATAATAAAATCTTAAGGATAAGCTTTTAGGTGTCTGTTTCATCTCCTCAGAAAACTGAGCAATGGACCGTCTCTGCCTCTCAAAGAGTGTCAGTCGATCCCCTGTTAGACAGTTTAGTATTACTAACCGAATATTTCGGTAGTCCTTGCTCCAGCGAGTCCATGGCGGCAGGCCTTCCGCTATCCGGTAGTGTGCTCACACCAGACTTGGTGCCTCAGGCAGCCGCTCGAGCGGGGCTGGCGGCTAAATTAACCCGTAAGGGATTAAACCAGATATCGCCTATTTTCCTGCCCTGCATCCTGTTGCTGAAAGATAAGAAAGCCTGTCTGCTTCGAGAGCTGGATGTAAAAAAAGATAGAGCCGTTATTCAACTGCCGGAGACCGGAGGCGAAGAGACGCTGTCACTTGAAGATCTCGAAGCCATCTATGTTGGCTACCTGTTTATGGTTAAACAGCAGTATCGTGGCGATATGGGCTTCGATATACATCTCCATGACAGCAATAAGCACTGGTTATTTCAAACAATTAAAGATTCGGCACCTATCTACCGGGATGCGCTGATCGCATCGGTACTGGTCAACCTTTTCGCTCTGGTTTCACCGCTATTTATCATGAATGTCTATGATAAGGTCGTCCCTAATCTGGCGTTCGAGTCTCTGTGGGTCTTAGCTATCGGGGCGGGTATCGCCTATATCTTCGATCTGATCATGCGGCAACTGAGGGCCTACCTTATCGACGTCGCGGGTAAGAAGGTCGATATTATTGTCTCCTCCAAGCTGTTTGCCAAAGCGGTAGGGATTCCGCTTGAGAATCGGTCTCCCAGTGTCGGCGGCATGGCCAGGCAGTTAGGTGAGTTTGACAGCATCAGAGACATACTGACTTCGGCAACTATTACCACATTGGTAGATCTTCCTTTCGCACTATTTTTCATGATGATCATATATTTAGTGGCAGGTGACTTAGCCCTAATCCCTCTGTTGGGCGGGGTCATCATTATCACCTATACCTTGATCATGCAGCCAAAACTAAAGGCAGCAATCGAGGAAAGTAACAAGTTTTCCAGCCTGAAACATGGCCACCTTATCGAATCTCTTGCCTCACTGGAGTCGATAAAATCCAGTGGTGCCGAGGGGTTAGTTCAAAAAAGCTGGCAGCAGATGATAGGTCATACCGCGAACTGGCAATTGAAGTCGAAGAAGATCTCAACCTCAGTAACTAACCTGGCTAATTTTACGGTTCAGCTATCTGTTGTATCTGTGGTGATCTTGGGGGTTTATCGCGTCGCCGATAACGAGATCTCTATGGGCGGAATCATCGCGGCCGTGATCTTATCCAGCCGCGCTATCTCACCAATGGCGCAGCTGGCAGGCCTGATGACCCGAGGCAACCACACGGCAAGTGCACTACGCCAGCTCAATGAGATCATGACTCAAGAGGATGAGTTTGAGAATAAGGGGCATCTGGTAAGCCGTCAGCGCCTCCAGGGACAGATGAATGCCGATCATATCAGCTTCTCCTATCCGGGTTCCGAAAAACCGGTCTTACACCCGATGTCGATAAATATTCAACCGGGTGAGAGAGTCGCAATTATCGGCCGGAACGGATCCGGTAAGAGCACCCTGGCTAAGATGTTGGTCGGGCTCTATCAACCGAGCAAGGGAAGTCTGCGATATGACGGCCTCGACTCGGCGCAGATCCACCCTACGGACCTGAGACGCAACTTTGGTTACCTCCCACAGGATATCACCCTGTTCCATGGTTCTATTCGTGACAACATACTGTTCGGTACCCGCCAGGTATCTGAGCACCAGCTGATCAGGGCGGTACAACTCTCCGGTATCAGCCAGTTTACCGATCTCGAAACCGAAGGCCTGGACCAACAGGTAGGCGAAGGCGGTCGCGCTCTATCCAGAGGACAGAGACAAACAGTGGCTCTGGCAAGGGCAACCCTGAACGATCCCCCCGTGCTGCTTATGGACGAACCGACGGCGAGTCTGGATGCCAGAGCCGAGAAACAATTCATTCGTGCGATGGAAAATGTCACAAGAGAGAGAACCCTGCTGCTTATCACCCATAAGATGCATCTGCTGAAACTGGTAGATCGCATTATTGTACTGGACAGGGGTCACCTTGTGGCCGATGGCCCTAAGAATGAGGTGCTGGAAAAACTGAGCAAGGGCCTACTCGCCGGAGGGCAACGAAATGAGTAAGCACTTAACGACTCAAGATCTTGAAATGGTAGATGACGTTTATGGTGCCATGATGACAGATGCACCAACCAGTCACAGGTTGATCATCTGGGCACTCTCTGCCTTTGCACTATGCTTTGTTGTCTGGGCTTACTTCTCCAAGTTAGATCAAGTCACTACAGGTACGGGCAAAGTGATCCCCTCCTCTCAAATTCAGGTGATTCAGAGCCTGGATGGCGGAATAATGCAGCAACTCTATGTTGAGGAGGGAATGCATGTTACCAAGGGGCAACCCCTGGTTCGAATCGACGATACCCGCTTCCGCTCAGACTTCGATCAACAAGAGCAGGAAGTTTTCAGTCTGCAAGCAAATGTTAAACGGCTCGAAACCGAGCTAAGTAGCATACTGATATCAGATATGACATCTGACTGGCGCGAGCAGGTAAAAATAACTAAAACACCACTGCAATTTTCAGGAGAGCTTATAGCCAAAGAGCCTGAACTGGTAAAGCGACAATCGGAAGAATATTCAGGGCGCCTGGACAGCCTCAGCAACCAACTCGAAATTCTGGCCAGACAGATCCAACAGAAGCAACAGGAAACTGAGGAGCTGGCCTCTAAGATCAACACCCTCACCAGAAGTTTCCAGCTGGTGTCAAGAGAGTTAGAACTCACCCGGCCTCTGGCAGAAAAAGGGATCGTTCCCGAAGTGGAGCTACTCAAACTTGAACGAACCGTTAACGATATTCAAGGTGAGCTCTCCTCCCTTCGACTACTGAGGCCAAAATTAAAAGCCTCTCAAGACGAGGCAATACTCAAACGTCGTGAGGCAGTGTTTGTCTTTGCCGCCGAGGCACGGACTCAGCTCAATGAGATGCAAACTAAGCTATCGAGAATGAGCGAAGCTCAGGTCGGCGCGCAGGATAAAGTCAGTAAAGCCGAAATAACATCACCGGTAAACGGCACCATTAAGAGCATCCACATCAATACCCTTGGCGGTGTAGTTCAGCCGGGGATCGATATACTCGAAATTGTACCGTCAGAAGATCAGCTTTTAATCGAAACAAAGATCATCCCGAAAGATATCGCTTTTTTACACCCAGGTTTACCCGCCGTAGTCAAGGTCACAGCCTATGACTTTACAAGGTATGGCGGCCTGAACGGTGTTGTAGAGCATATCAGTGCGGATACAACACAGGATGAGGAGGGGAACAGCTTCTATCTTGTAAGAGTACGAACTGAACTATCAAGCTTAAAAAAGGACGACGGCACTGAAATGCCAATTATACCAGGGATGTTAACTTCGGTTGATGTAATTACTGGGCAAAGATCCGTTTTAGAGTACATACTTAATCCAATTTTAAGGGCGAAAGATACGGCACTCAGAGAGCGCTAGCCTAAGAAAACCAACCTGGAGGGGTTAACATGAACACCAGTAAGATTCGGCAACTAAAACGCAGCGGCTTAGCGTTAGCCGTTAGCGCACTGCTTATCCCGGCGTCGGCTTACAGCCAGACACTGGAACAAGCTGTCGCGCACACCTTAGATACGAATCCGGAAATTCGTATCGCTTTCAACCGCTTTAAAGCCCGTGAAGAGCAGGTTAATCAGGCTGTGGCCGGTTACATGCCGACGGTAGATATCAGTGGCGGATATGGATATGAACAGACCGATAGCCCATCGACTCGCAGAAAGCCAAATGTAGGTGAGATCGATTCTGATGGTGTTGCAGAGTTAGAGCGTGGCGAAGCAGGTTTCAGCATCAAGCAGATGCTATTCGATGGTTTCTATACCAGCAGCGAAGTAGACAGATATAGCTTCGAAGCCAGCGCCGAACAATGGGCACTCTTCTCAGCAGCCGAGGACATGGCTCTGGATGTAGCCAAGGTTTATGTTAACTATATTCGTAGCGAGCAGGTTCTGACGCTGGCCGAAAAAAACCTGGCCAGCCATCAGGAGATATATGATCAGATAAAGCAGCGCACCGACTCAGGTTTGGGCTCTGTTGCCGATCTGTCACAGATAACCGGCCGTCTGGCTCGTGCTAATGCGAACGTTATCTCGGCGAAGAACAACTTTTTCGATGCAAAAGCCCAATTTATCCGTGTCGTAGAGCAGCAGCCAGAGAGTTTGATTGTTCCCGTACCCGATGACGACATGCTGCCGGAAGATCTCGAAAGCAGCGTTAAGATAGCCCAGGAAAATCATCCAATCTTAAAGTCTGCGGCTAGCGATATCGAAGCGGCAAAAAATGAGAAAGCTTCAGCACAATCCAACTACTATCCAAAATTTACTTTAGATATCGAAGGTAACTGGAACAATAACCTGGACGGTGAAGAGGGTATCTCAGGTTCGGGCTTATTCCTGAATGATGTAGGTGGATACAGCAACGATCTGGTTGCCATGGTTAGGGTAAAATATAACCTTTTCGCCGGTGGTAAAGACCTCGCACGAGAGAAAGAAGCCGCCTACAAGATAGGTGAAGCCAAAGAGATCCGTCAACGTGCCCATCGCCAAGTCGTCGAAGGTGTCAATCTGGCCTGGAATGCTTACGAGATGCTAGAACCTCAAAAGCTATACATTCGTGAACATGTTATTGCCGCAAAAGACACACAGGTCGCATACAGCCAACAGTTCAATCTGGGCCAACGTACCCTGCTCGATCTACTGGATACCGAAAACGAACTATTCGAAGCCCGCAAAGATTATCTGGAAGCGGAATATGACGGCATCCTTTCTGAGTACCGTATCCTGAACGCTACCGGAAGGTTGTTGGAGTCGTTAAGAGTCACCCGCCCGGATGTATGGCAAGGTGAGCGTAACTACGAAGGAGGAGTTAACTAATGAAAGCCTTCATATTCATATTAAGCATCGCCTTGCTCGGCGGATGTGCATCACGCGACATCGTCACCATGGACGAGCCAACTAAACAGATACATGATCTCAATGATCTGGATACCGATGGTGTTATTGTCGCACGAGAGCGTTGTAATGGTACAATTTTAGGCGCCAGCATAGATAACTACGGTTGTGGTAAGGTAAGGCCGATTAATGAGCGCTCCGAGCTTAAAATATTGTTTGCAAATGACTCTTACTACATAGATCCTCAGTACTATGATCAGATAGAGGTCATTGCTACCTTCATGACTGATTATCCGAATACTGTAGTTACCATCGAAGGGCATTGCAGTAAAACCGGAACATATGAGCATAACTTAACGCTCTCACAAAACAGGGCTAACGCGGTAACAAGCGTATTGACCGAACAGTTCGGCATAGAACCAGCCAGATTAACCGCTATCGGCTACAGCTATGACCGCCCGGTCGATATGAGCGAGACGAGTATTGCCCATACCCGAAACAGACGCGTGATTGCGGAAGTGACCGGAGAAGATACAACGGCAGATATGAAGTGGCATATCTATACCGTTGATGAAGAAGTAAAGTAAGGACATAAATCAAGCATCATGAATGGCAGGCTTTGTTGTAGTAAATTAGCATGCAGAAAAGTCTGCCAGTTCATAGTAATGGCACTGACTCTAGCCATATCATGCCTTTATGCCTCACCGACTCAAAACCTGGATAGGGGTCACATTACATCGACACTCGAGTCTAAGTATGGTGAGCGAGCGGGAAAACGAGTCAAAGCCTGGTTTAGAGTGTTAGATGAGGCACAGGGGTTAAGCGAAAGAGATAAGATGACTAAAGTGAATAACTTTTTTAATCTTTTTCGCTTTGTCGATGACATCAAACTTTGGGGCGATAGTAACTACTGGTCGACACCGATGGAGTTTATTGGCGTTAACGGCGGTGATTGCGAAGACTTCTCTATCGCAAAGTACTTCACTCTACTCCAGCTCGGTGTACCGGAAGATAAGATGCGAATCACCATGGTAAAAGCAACGAGCGTTAATCAATACCATATGGTTTTGGCCTATTACGAAACGCCTTCAGCTATCCCCTTGGTACTCGACAATCTGGACACACGAATTAAACCCGCTACTCAGAGAAAAGATTTAATACCTGTTTACAGCTTTAATGGTAGACAGTTGTGGCTTAACAAGGAAAAAGGACGAGGCGTTCTTGCAGGTTCCTCAAAGAAGCTTGCGAAATGGAATGATCTTAAATATAGATTGGGTGTCGAAAGGCTTAGACAACCCAAATTAAGACTGGAGTAGCTAGAAAGATGACACTGTTTCGACAGATATACTCACTACTGTTTGGCCTGTTTCTACTGGTGGTGGCGAGTCTGGGCTATGTACAATTCACTGAGACTCAAAGCTTTCTGACAAAGCAGATGGAATCAGACCTTAATAATACCAGTAACTCACTCGGGATCATGTTGGTACCGGATCTTGAAGCCGGTGACATTGTCGGTGCAGAGACGCTAATCAATGTTATTTTTGAAGGTGGTTACTACCAGCAGGTAAAATTGACTTGGCTGGTCGACGGTAAACAGCAGGTTTGGGAGAACTCAGTAAAGATTGAAGGGGTTCCACAATGGTTTATCGATCTGGACCTGTTTGAAACAATTAAGAAAGAGAGTACGATCACTTCTGGCTGGATCCAGCTGGCACGACTGGAGATCACCGCCCATCCTGGATTTGGGTATCACGAACTATGGCGCACCATGAGCAATGCGATCATCGTATTTTCGCTGCTCTTTTTAATCGCAATAATATTCGCCCGAGTGGGATTAACCTGGATCCTCAAGCCTCTGCATTCCATTGCAGAACACGCCAGAGAGATCTCGCAACGTAAGTTTGGACCCGATATGCCGGTGCCAAAAACAACTGAGCTAAAGTCTGTAGTGGTCGCCTTCAACAGCATGTCTGATCAGCTCAAATTAATCTTTAACTCTCTCGATGAGGAGGTTGGAGAACTACGCAAAAAGAATCTGGTCGACCAGGTCTCAGGGCTTCCAAACAGACAATATATGATGGGGCACCTCAGCAGCTGGCTCAATGAGCCCAAGAGTGGTGCTCTTGTTATGGCTAAACTGGACTGGCTAGAGGAGGTGCATAGCAAATATGGTTACCAAGTCAGGGACGAGACCATTAGGCTGCTGTCTGAAAAGCTGAAAGAGCACTTAGATGAAGTCTCCACCTCGATTGTAGCCAGAATCGCAGCCTATGAGTTTGCATTCCTGATCACCAGCTCTGAACATGATCAGACCAGTAAATATCTTCAGACTCTGATACGTACAATTAATCAAGAGATGTCTAAAGCCGGCTGCAAACCAAATGAACATTTCGCCATAGGTGTTGCAGAGCGACTTGGGCAGATGACAGTGTCTGACATCTTAGCCCAGGCGGATAACGCACTGCAGAAAGCCATAAAAGAGGATAAAATCTTCCATTGGTTTGAAAATACCGAGAAACAGCTATTCACTCGTGAGCAGTGGCGTGAACATTTAAGCTCCGCTATCAAGGGTCGTCGATTCAAGTTTAAATGGCAGCCGGTACAGCTCAATGACAGCGATAACCTTTTGCAACGAGAGCTATATTGTCAGCTGGAGCTCGGAGATAAGATGGTCCATGCTGGTCAGTTTATGCCTTATGTTGAGCTGTTATCACTCGGGGCACTGCTGGACAAGTGCCTGATAGAGAAGGTACATGAAGAGCAGCTTCTGAGCAGAAGCCTTGAGCCTATTGCTATTAACTTGACGTTCCAGAGTTTAAGCGATCCTAAATTCCATGAATGGTTAAATCAATTCCTCAGCTCATCAGAGCTATCTGAACGGATCTGTTTCGACATTCCTGAAGCCGGAGTATACAGCGATCCGGACTCTTGTCAGGCAATTTGCACTATCATCCGCGATAACGGCGCCCACTTCGGTATCGACCACTTCGGCCGCCAGTTTGGCTCCATGTCTTACTTGCAAACCTTGAGACCAAGTTACGTGAAGCTAGATCAATCTTTTGCCTATTATGATGAAAGCGAGCATAGCAGTGAGCTATGTCGGGCATTGATCAACGTGGCGAGAGGTCTGGACATTAAGATAATAGTCACCGGCATCGAGGAGATAGCTCAGTTAGATCGCTTCACTCCACTTAAAACTAATGCCTATATGGGCTATATATCCCCACCTGTGGATGTCGAAGACTAGCTCTTCACACGTACTCTCAAAGGCCTCTGATGAACTCAGGGGCCTTTTTATATCTGGTTCTTAGGAAGCCGTTTGCGATACGTGTAAGCTTGCATAGGTATGCCCATTATCTCTTAGCTTCACACCTCAGTATCTGAAAACGAAAAATCTCTATTTCTCAAGAGGCGTTTCAAAAAGTGGTCGGCATGCTTTGATAAGAGTGAGAATTCGAATCCTCTAGATAACAGACAACAAAAAAGCCCTTCGATTTCTCGAAGGGCTTTCTCATAAAAGTGGTAGGCCGGCTTTGATAAAAAGAGAGGATTCGACTCCTCAATCATTTTAGCTAACAATCTAATTCTAAAACGAAAAAAGCCTCTTGATCTCTCAAAAGGCCTTTCGAACAGTTGTCGGCCAGCTTTGATAAAAAGAGAGGATTCGACTCCTCAATCATTCTAGCTAATAATCTAATTCTAAAACGAAAAAAGCCTCTTGATCTCTCAAGAGGCTTTTCGAAAAGTGGTCGGTGATAGAGGATTCGAACCTCTGACCCTCTGGTCCCAAACCAGATGCGCTACCGGGCTGCGCTAATCACCG
>NZ_CANMUW010000030.1 GCF_947501225.1 uncultured Shewanella sp. | reverse complement strand
TGTTGTAGCTGAGATCGTTGCTTAATAGCAACTAGTCTTACAAGACACTAAAAAAGGAAGCTTCGGCTTCCTTTTTTGTTTTTTTATCTGCTATGTTGATCTAAGGCCGCTAGTATTCTTGCTTCGGGGACGGAATAAGAATACAATCTATGGCCGATTTTTGACCCTCTGAGCTTCTTTAGCTGCTTAGAGTAGTTAGTTGGATTTTTAATGGGTTGGTGAATTTGCAGAAATTCATACAACCAAACACAAGCTCAGGTCGTAGTGAGTAACGGAATTAACCGATGACAACAAATACTGAAAGCCAGGGGAACTCTCTGGATATTGTAAAGTGGGCCCTAGTCGTTATCTTGTTGGCAGCCGCCATTGTCGGCAACCAGATGTATAGCGAAGCCAGTGTATTGGTTCGTGCAATAGGTGTAGTAGTAGCATTCGTTATTGCAGGATTTATTGCGCTTCAAACAGAGAAGGGTAAGCAGGCGCTTATTTTTGCTCGTGAAGCACAAATTGAAGTACGTAAGGTAGTTTGGCCTACGCGTCAAGAAGCGCTTAATACAACGTTTATTGTATTAGCCGCGACCGGTATTCTTGCGTTGGTCCTTTGGGGGATGGACGCGGTATTACTGAGAATTGTTAATTTTATTACAGGCGTATAGGCACTTCGTATGACTGAAGCAACTGAAGCGAAAAAAAGATGGTATGTAGTCCAGGCGTTCTCTGGCTATGAAGGCCGTGTATGTA
Source organism: uncultured Shewanella sp. (assembly GCF_947501225.1). GTDB lineage: Bacteria > Pseudomonadota > Gammaproteobacteria > Enterobacterales > Shewanellaceae > Shewanella. The sequence continues at coordinate 14,986 of NZ_CANMUW010000030.1, read as the reverse complement.
AGACTCTAAATGAGCATATTAAGATGCACAACATGGAGCATTACTTTGGTGAGGTTCTCGTTCCTACTGAAGAAGTTGTAGAGATGAGAGCTGGTCAGCGCCGTAAGAGTGAACGTAAATTTTTCCCTGGCTACGTATTAGTTCAGATGGAGATGAATGACGAAAGCTGGCATCTGGTGAAGAGTATCCCTCGTGTAATGGGCTTCATCGGCGGAACTTCAGATCGTCCCGCTCCAATCTCTGATAAAGAAGCTGACAAGATTCTTCAGCGTCTCCAAGAGACGACAGAGTCTCCGACACATCGCGTTATGTTTGAGCCCGGTGAAGTTGTTCGCGTTACAGATGGCCCGTTTGCCGATTTCAACGGTACCGTTGAAGAGGTTGATTATGAGAAGAACCGCGTTAAGGTTTCTGTCATGATCTTCGGTCGTTCGACTCCAGTTGAACTAGACTTTGGTCAGATCGAAAAAAGCTGATTAATATAAATACAAAAAGTATTTGGACTGGGTGCGGATTTGTTGTAAAATCCGCACCCATTATTTTCGGGGAGCTAACTGACATTTTGTTGGTGGCGTTTGAACCCAAACAGAGGAAATACTCATGGCTAAGAAAGTTGATGGTTACATCAAACTACAAGTAGCAGCCGGTGCTGCAAACCCGTCGCCACCAGTTGGCCCAGCATTGGGTCAGAAAGGTGTTAACATCATGGAATTCTGTAAAGCATTCAATGCTCGTACTGAAAAGTTCGACAAAGGCATGCCGATTCCAGTAGTTATCACTGTATACACTGATCGCTCTTTCACTTTTGAAACTAAGACGCCACCTGCATCTTTCCTACTGCTTAAGGCAGCTGGTCTGAAGTCTGGTTCTGGCCGTCCTAACACTGAAAAAGTGGGAACTATCAAGCGTAGCGCTGTCCAGGAAATCGCTGAGACTAAAGCCGCTGATATGACTGGTGCTGATATGGAAGCGATGATGCGTTCTATTGAAGGTACTGCGCGTTCAATGGGCTTGGTAGTAGAGGATTAATACAATGGCAAAGCTAACTAAACGCGCTCGCTTGATTCGCGAAAAAGTTGAAGTAACTAAAAACTACGACATCAATGAAGCTGTTGCACTACTTAAGGAGCTAGCTACAGCTAAGTTCGTTGAGAGTGTTGATGTAGCGGTTAACCTAGGTGTTGATCCACGTAAATCTGACCAAAACGTTCGTGGTGCTACTGTACTTCCGCACGGTACTGGTCGTGAAGTTCGTGTTGCTGTATTCACACAAGGCGCTAACGCCGAAGCTGCTACCGCTGCTGGTGCTGAACTTGTCGGTATGGACGAGCTTGCTGCACAAGTAAAAGCTGGTGAAATGGACTTTGACGTAGTCATTGCTTCTCCAGATGCAATGCGCGTAGTTGGTCAGCTAGGTCAAATCTTAGGCCCACGTGGTCTAATGCCTAACCCTAAGACTGGCACTGTAACACCGAACGTTGCTGAAGCAGTTAAGAACGCTAAAGCTGGTCAGGTTCGCTACCGTACTGATAAGAACGGTATCATCCACACTACTATCGGTAAAGTGGACTTCGAACCTGCTCAACTTAAAGAAAACCTGGAAGCACTGATTGGAGCACTAGTGAAAGCTAAGCCTGCTGCAGCTAAAGGTGTTTACCTGAAGAAAGTCAGCATCTCTACCACTATGGGTGCAGGTGTTGCTGTTGACCAGAGTACTCTGGCTGACGTTAAGTAATTTTACAAAGCACGCGCATTAGTCTATAATGCGCGCACTTTGTGGGTTGAGGCCTATCTTTTAAGCTTTTAGCTGTAAGAATAGGCTTCCGTCCAAGACCGTAGGTGTCGACCAGAAGGTTAACTTAATTTCCTACGTAGACGGTGTCGGACCCCAGATAGATATAGTTCTGCTGGATATTCGCACCGTAAGTCGTTAACCATGAATATGGTTAACATGGTAATTGCTAGGGATCTCCCTAGATTGAATCCAGGAGTAAAGCCAATGGCATTAAGACTCGAAGACAAACAAGCGATTGTTGCTGAAGTCAACGAAGCTGCCAAAGGTGCTTTATCTGCAGTTGTTGCCGATTCACGCGGTGTTACTGTAGGTGATATGACCGGTCTGCGTAAAGCGGCTCGTGAAGCTGGTGTATACGTTAAAGTTGTACGTAACACTCTAGCTAAGCGTGCTGTTGAAGGTACTGATTTTGAGTGCCTAAACGAGACGTTTTCTGGTCCTACTTTAATTGCATTCTCTAACGAGCACCCAGGTGCTGCAGCGCGTCTTCTAAAAGATTTCGCCGCTGAACAAGAGAAGTTTGAAATTAAAGCAGCAGCCTTTGAAGGGGAAGTAATCCCTGCAGCCGATATTGATCGTTTAGCGAAACTGCCAACATACGACGAAGCATTAGCTCAGTTGATGATGACTATGAAAGAAGCATCTGCTGGCAAGTTTGTACGTCTACTGGCCGCCCTTCGCGATCAAAAAGAAGAAGCAGCTTAAGTTTAAACTTGCTGCCTAAACTCAGAACATTAGGAATTTTTTGTTATGTCTATCACTAAAGACCAAATCTTAGAAGCCTTTGCAGAAATGTCTGTAATGGAAGTTGTTGAACTAATCGAAGCAATGGAAGAGAAGTTCGGCGTATCTGCTGCTGCTGCTGTTGTTGCTGGCGGTGCTGAAGGCGGTGCTGCTGCTGCTGAGCAAACTGAATTTGACGTGATGATGACTTCTCACGGCGAAAACAAAGTTAAAGTAATTAAAGCTCTTCGTGGCGCTACAGGTCTTGGCCTGAAAGAAGCTAAAGCTATGGCTGAAGCTGCTCCAGTAGCAGTTAAAGAAGGCATCGCTAAAGAAGAAGCTGAAGCTCTTAAAGCTGAGCTAGAAGAAGCTGGTGCTTCTGTAGAGATCAAGTAAGTTATAATTTAACTTGCTAAGCCCGAGTAATCGGGTGGAGGCTGGCGGTTTTTTAACCGTCGGCCTTTTTTGCGCTGTAAGCGTAGGCGATTTTTTTTTCACCGTTTGTCGCCAGATTATGCAGTTCCTAACAGAGATTACTGGTTAGGTTCTTGCCATCAACGGTGATGGGCAAACGTGCTGTTTCAATCAAATGATTGGATCAGTCTTGGTCACATCTCGCAATCAGAGGAAACCCATGGTTTACTCCTATTCTGAAAAGAAGCGTATTCGCAAAGACTTTGGTAAACGTCCACAAGTTTTGGATATTCCTTATCTTTTGTCTATACAGTTGGACTCATTCAAGAAGTTCACCGATCAAGATCCTACCGGTGAGCGTGGTTTTGAGGCCGCTTTCCGTAGCGTTTTTCCCATCAAAAGCTTTTCTGGTAACTCAGAGCTGCAGTATGTCAGCTATAAGTTAGGTGAGCCTGTTTTTGATGTGAAAGAGTGTCAAATCCGCGGTGTAACATACTCCGCACCACTACGTGTTAAATTGCGTATGGTGTTGTATGACCGTGAAGCTGCACCTGGCACAGTTAAAGACATTAAAGAACAAGAAGTCTATATGGGGGATATCCCTCTGATGACTGAAAACGGTACCTTTGTTATCAACGGTACTGAGCGTGTTATCGTATCTCAGTTACACCGTTCTCCAGGTGTATTCTTCGATCATGACCGCGGCAAGACCCACTCATCAGGTAAGGTGCTCTATAATGCGCGTATTATTCCTTACCGTGGTTCTTGGTTAGATTTTGAATTCGATCCTAAAGATGCACTATTTGTTCGTATTGACCGTCGTCGTAAACTTGCGGCTTCAATCATTTTACGTGCATTAGACTATTCTACCCAGGATATACTGGATCTATTCTTCGAGCGTGTAGCATTCAAGATCAAGAAAGATTCATTGGTAATGGATCTTGTAGCAGAGCGCCTACGTGGTGAAACTGCAAGCTACGATATTAAAGATTCTGAAGGTAATGTCCTTGTTGAAAAAGGTCGTCGCATTACTGCACGCCATATTCGTCAACTTGAAAAGACCAATACCACAGAGCTTGAGGTACCGGTAGATTACATTTCAGGTAAGATCGCCGGCCAGGACTACATTGATCCGGATACAGGTGAAGTACTCGTTTCAGCGAATGCTGAGATCAGTCTTGAAGATCTTGCTAAGCTTTCAATGGCTGGCATTAAAGAGATAAGCACTCTGTATATCAACGAGCTTGATCACGGCGCTTACATGTCAGACACCCTGCGTATCGATTCGACTACCAACCGCCTTGAGGCGTTGGTTGAGATCTATCGTATGATGCGTCCTGGCGAGCCACCAACCAAAGATGCAGCCGAGGCTCTATTCCAGAACTTGTTCTTCAGTGAAGAGCGTTATGACCTGTCAAAAGTAGGTCGTATGAAGTTCAACCGTCGTCTGAGTATCGACGATGACGAGGGTACGGGTATCCTATCTAAGGAAGATATCGTCGCTGTAATGAAAAACATCATCAAGATCCGTAATGGTAATGATGAAGTTGATGATATCGATCACTTGGGTAACCGTCGTATCCGTAGTGTTGGTGAAATGGCTGAAAACCAGTTCCGTGTCGGCTTGGTTCGTGTTGAACGTGCCGTTCGTGAGCGTTTGAGTCTTGGTGACCTGAATGAGCTTATGCCTCAGGATCTCATCAATGCTAAGCCTATCTCAGCAGCTGTTAAAGAGTTCTTCGGTTCTTCTCAGCTGTCTCAGTTTATGGATCAAAACAACCCACTTTCTGAAGTGACGCACAAGCGCCGTATTTCGGCTCTTGGTCCAGGTGGTTTGACCCGTGAACGTGCAGGCTTCGAAGTTCGAGACGTACACCCAACTCACTACGGTCGTTTATGTCCAATTGAGACCCCTGAAGGTCCAAACATCGGTCTAATCAACTCGTTAGCAAGTTTTGCTCGTACTAACTCTTACGGCTTCCTTGAAACACCTTACCGCAAGGTTATCGATGGTGTTGTGACTGATCAGGTCGATTACCTGTCAGCAATCGAAGAGGGCCGTTACGTCATTGCACAGGCTATCGTCGACCTTGATGAAAACGGTCGTATGATGGACGAACTGATTGCTTGTCGTCATAAGGGTGATTCAACCTTTATGGGTGCATCAGATATCCAGTATATGGATATTTCACCACAACAGATCATCTCAGTTGCAGCATCGCTTATTCCGTTCCTTGAACACGATGATGCGAACCGTGCATTGATGGGTGCGAACATGCAACGTCAAGCGGTTCCTACATTGAAGGCAGATAAGCCTCTTGTTGGTACAGGTATTGAGCGTACTCTAGCAGTCGATTCAGGTGTTGTTGTTGCCGCTAAGCGTGGCGGCTATATCGATTATGTCGACGCAAGCCGTATCGTTGTTAAGGTTAATGAAGCCGAGCTGACTCCAGGTGAAGCGGGTATCGATATCTACAACTTGACTAAATACACGCGTTCTAACCAGAACACCTGTATTAACCAACGTCCTTGTTGTGCTATGGGTGATCCGGTTGTTCGTGGTGACGTGTTAGCCGACGGTCCTTCTACTGACCTTGGTGATCTGGCTCTTGGTCAGAACATGCGTATCGCGTTCATGCCTTGGAACGGTTACAACTTTGAGGATTCGATTCTTATCTCTGAGCGTGTAGCTCAGGAAGATCGTTTCACAACTATCCACATTCAGGAGCTCTCCTGTATTGCTCGTGATACTAAGTTGGGTAGTGAAGAGATCACAGCCGATATTCCAAACGTAGGTGAGTCTGCGCTTTCAAAGCTTGATGAGTCAGGTATTGTTTATATCGGTGCCGAAGTTAAGGGTGGCGACATCTTAGTCGGAAAGGTTACACCTAAGGGTGAAACTCAGCTGACACCTGAAGAAAAACTTCTTCGTGCTATCTTTGGTGAAAAAGCCTCTGATGTAAAAGACAGTTCACTGCGTGTACCTAATTCAGTTAAAGGTACTATCATCGACGTTCAGGTATTTACCCGTGACGGCGTTGAGAAAGATAAGCGTGCTGTTGAAATTGAAGAGATGCATGTAAGTCAAGCTAAGAAAGATTTGACCGAAGAGTTCCAGATCCTCGAAGAGGGTGTTTATGGACGTGCACGCAACCTGCTAATGAGCGCAGGCTTCACTGAAGAGCAGCTAGCTACAATTCCTCGCTCTCAGTTACTGGTTCAGACCATTGACGATGAAGCGAAGCAGACTGAGCTTGAACAGCTTGCAGAGCAACATGATGAGCTAAAAGCTGACTTCGATAAGAAGTTTGAGATTAAGCGTCGTAAGATCACTCAAGGTGATGACTTAGCACCTGGCGTACTTAAGATTGTTAAGGTTTACCTTGCAGTTAAGCGTACGATCCAACCTGGTGATAAGATGGCGGGTCGTCATGGTAACAAGGGTGTTATCTCTAAGATTAACCCTGTTGAAGATATGCCTTACGATGAGAACGGTAACCCAATCGACATCGTACTGAACCCACTTGGTGTACCATCTCGTATGAACATCGGTCAGGTTCTAGAGGTGCATCTAGGTGCTGCAGCTAAGGGTATCGGTGACCGCATCACTGCTATGCTTGAAGAGCAACGTGAACTTGCTGAGCTTCGCGGCTACATCAAAGAAGTTTACGAGCTTGGTGATGGGGTACAACAGCGTGTCGACATCGATTCGTTCAGCGATGATGAAGTCTTGCGTCTGGCTAAGAACCTTAAAGGTGGTATTCCAACGGCTACCCCTGCATTCGATGGTGCGAAAGAGAAAGAGATTAAGGATATGCTAGCACTCGCTGGTCTTCCTACCTCTGGACAGCGTCGCTTGTTTGATGGTCGTACGGGTGACGAGTTTGAGCGTCCGGTAACTGTCGGTTACATGTACATGCTCAAACTGAACCACTTGGTTGATGATAAGATGCATGCTCGTTCAACGGGTTCATACAGTCTTGTTACTCAGCAACCATTGGGTGGTAAAGCTCAGTTCGGTGGTCAGCGTTTCGGTGAGATGGAAGTGTGGGCACTAGAAGCATACGGTGCCGCATATACGCTTCAAGAGATGCTCACTGTTAAGTCTGATGACGTTAACGGTCGTACTCATATGTATAAAAACATTGTCGACGGTAACCACCAGATGCAACCAGGCATGCCAGAGTCCTTCAACGTACTATTGAAGGAGATCCGTTCACTCGGTATTAATATCGAGTTGGATCAAGACTAAATCTAGGTTTACCTAGTTTGGCAATAAATTGGTGCTCCGCTCGAGCGGGGCACCCGGTTTAACTCCTTCAGGAGAGAAACGTGAAAGACTTATTAAAGTTTCTGAAACAGCAAAGCAAGACCGAAGAGTTCAACGGTATTAAGATCGGCCTAGCGTCACCAGATCTGATCCGTTCTTGGTCATTTGGTGAAGTTAAGAAGCCAGAAACCATTAACTATCGTACCTTTAAGCCTGAGCGTGAAGGCTTATTCTGTGCGCGAATTTTTGGTCCAGTTAAAGATTATGAATGTTTATGCGGTAAGTATAAGCGTCTTAAACACCGTGGTGTGATCTGTGAAAAGTGTGGCGTTGAAGTTACACAGACTAAAGTACGTCGTGAGCGTATGGGTCACATCGATCTTGCCAGCCCAGTAGCGCATATCTGGTTCTTGAAGTCATTGCCGTCTCGTATCGGTTTGATGCTGGATATGACTCTGCGTGATATTGAGCGTGTACTTTACTTCGAATCTTTCGTAGTAATTGAGCCTGGCATGACCAGCCTCGAGCGCGGTCAGATGTTGACAGAAGAAAACTATCTGGATGCTCTGGAAGAGTACGGTGATGAGTTTGAAGCTAAGATGGGTGCAGAAGCCGTTCTAGAACTGCTGCGTGCTATCGATCTTGAAAAAGAGATCGAGATGATGCGCGAAGAGCTGCCATCTATCAACTCTGAGACTCGTCGTAAGAAGATTACTAAGCGTCTTAAGCTTGTTGAGGCATTCTTCCAGTCAGGTAACAAGCCTGAGTGGATGATCCTTAAAGTGTTGCCGGTTCTGCCACCAGATCTACGTCCTCTTGTACCACTGGACGGTGGTCGTTTTGCGACCTCAGATCTGAACGACCTATACCGTCGTGTGATCAACCGTAACAACCGTCTTAAACGTCTGTTAGATCTAGCTGCACCAGACATCATCGTACGTAACGAAAAACGTATGCTGCAAGAGTCTGTCGATGCGCTGCTAGATAACGGACGTCGTGGTCGTGCTATTACTGGTTCTAACAAGCGTCCGCTTAAATCTTTGGCCGATATGATCAAAGGTAAGCAGGGTCGTTTCCGTCAGAACCTGCTAGGTAAGCGTGTGGATTACTCTGGTCGTTCGGTTATTACCGTAGGTCCAACACTTCGCTTACATCAGTGTGGTCTTCCTAAGAAGATGGCACTCGAGCTATTTAAGCCTTTCATCTATGGCAAGCTAGAAGGCCGTGGTTTAGCGACTACGATTAAAGCTGCTAAGAAGATGGTAGAGCGTGAAGTTCCTGAAGTTTGGGATGTTCTGGACGATGTGATCCGCGAACACCCAGTGATGCTCAACCGTGCACCAACACTGCACAGATTGGGTATCCAGGCATTTGAGCCTGTATTGATTGAAGGTAAAGCTATCCAGCTTCATCCTTTGGTTTGTGCGGCCTATAACGCCGACTTCGATGGTGACCAAATGGCTGTTCACGTGCCGCTAACGCTGGAAGCTCAGCTTGAAGCACGTTCGCTTATGATGTCTACCAACAACATCCTTTCACCAGCAAACGGTGAGCCGGTTATTACACCGTCACAGGACGTTGTATTGGGTCTGTACTACACCAGCCGTGAGTGTGTTAACGGTAAAGGTGAAGGCATGGTGTTCGAATCAGTCGATGAAGTCGAAAAGGCTTACCGTACTAAAGTCGCGGCTATCCACGCCCGCGTGAAAGTACGTATCACTGAAACCAGCATCGATGAGAATGGTGAGCGCACTGAATCACGTCGTATCGTTGATACTACGGTTGGTCGTGCACTACTTTCTCGCATTCTGCCGAAAGGCTTGTCATATGATCTGGTCAACCAGAACATGGGCAAGAAGCAGATCTCTAAGCTGCTTAACACCTGTTATCGTCAACTGGGTCTTAAAGATACCGTTATCTTTGCTGACCAATTGATGTATACCGGTTTCCATTTTGCGACAGTATCGGGTGCCTCTGTAGGTATCAACGATATGGTTATCCCAGATGAGAAGTACACTCTGGTATCTGACGCAGAAGCGGAAGTTCTTGAAATTCAAGAGCAGTTCCAATCGGGTCTGGTTACTGCCGGTGAGCGTTACAACAAGGTCATCGATATCTGGGCAAGTGCGAACGAAAAAGTCTCTAAGGCTATGATGGATAACCTGTCTTCTGAGACAGTGATTAACCGTGATGGTGAAGAGGAGAAGCAAGAGTCATTTAACAGTATCTATATGATGGCCGACTCGGGCGCTCGTGGTAGTGCCGCTCAGATTCGTCAGCTAGCTGGTATGCGTGGTCTGATGGCTAAGCCGGATGGCTCAATCATCGAAACGCCGATTGTGGCGAACTTCCGTGAAGGTCTGAACGTATCTCAGTACTTTATCTCTACTCACGGTGCACGTAAGGGTCTTGCGGATACGGCATTGAAGACAGCGAACTCGGGTTACCTGACTCGTCGTCTTGTTGACGTTGCACAGGATCTCGTAGTTATCGAAGATGATTGTGGTACATACGAAGGTCTGACAATGAAGCCTCTCATCGAGGGTGGTGACGTTGTTGAACCGTTACGTGAACGTGTACTTGGTCGTGTCGTTGCTATCGATGTTATGTACCCTGGCACTGAAGAAGTGCTTGCACCTCGTAACACTCTGCTTGATGAGACTTGGTGTGACAAGCTTGAAGAGCACTCAGTCGATGAGGTAATCGTTCGTTCAGTTATCAGCTGTGACACAGACTTTGGTGTTTGTGCCGCCTGTTATGGTCGTGATTTGGCCCGTGGTCATCTCATTAACCAAGGTGAGGCTATCGGTGTTGTTGCTGCTCAATCAATTGGTGAGCCAGGAACGCAGCTAACGATGCGTACCTTCCACATTGGTGGTGCGGCATCTCGAGCTTCAGCTGAAAACAACGTTCAAGTTAAGAACGCCGGTACCGTTAAGCTACATAACGCTAAACACGTTATGAATAGTGAAGGTAAGCTGGTTATCGTATCTCGTTCATCTGAGATTGCGATTATCGATGAGCTGGGACGTGAGAAAGAGCGTTATAAGGTTCCTTACGGTACAATTCTTGAGAAGCTTGAGGATGCAACAGTTGCAGCCGGTGAAATCATCGCAAACTGGGATCCGCATACTCACCCAATCGTTTCTGAAGTAGCGGGTAGTATCAAGTTCGTAGATCTGATTGAAGGTGTCACTATGACACGTCAAACAGATGAACTGACAGGTCTTTCTTCAATCGTAGTTATGGAAGTGGGTCAACGTCCTACTGCCGGTAAAGAGATGCGTCCGGCGATTCGTCTGGTTGGTACCGATGGTAATGACCTGATGATTCCTGGTACTGAAGTACCGGCGCAGTACTTCCTGCCTGGTAACGCGATTGTAAACCAAGACGATAATGCCCCAATTAACGTTGGTGATGCGTTAGCACGTATTCCGCAAGAATCGTCGAAGACTCGTGATATTACCGGTGGTCTGCCACGCGTTGCTGACCTGTTCGAAGCGCGTAAGCCAAAAGAGCCGGCAATTCTTGCTGAGCACTCAGGTACTATCTCGTTCGGTAAAGAGACCAAAGGTAAGCGTCGTCTGGTTATCACTCCAGCTGACGGTACCGAGGCCTACGAAGAGATGATTCCTAAGTGGCGTAACCTAAACGTGTTCGAAGGTGAAAAAGTCGAGCGCGGTGAAGTTATTGCAGATGGTCCAGAGGCTGCACATGATATCCTGCGCCTACGTGGTATTCACAAGGTTGCTAACTATATCGTTAATGAAGTTCAAGACGTATACCGTCTACAGGGCGTAAAGATTAACGATAAGCACATCGAAGTGATTATCCGTCAGATGCTGCGTAAGTGTGAAATCACCAGTGCCGGTGATAGTCAGTTCCTTGCTGGTGAACAGGCTGAAGTGTCTCGTGTTAAGATCGCTAACCGCGAACTTGAAGCACAAGGCAAGCAACCTGCAACCTTCGAACGTGAACTTCTTGGTATCACCAAGGCGTCACTTGCGACAGAGTCATTTATCTCTGCAGCATCGTTCCAGGAAACTACACGCGTACTGACAGAAGCGGCAGTTGGCGGTAAGAGTGATCAACTACGCGGTCTGAAAGAGAACGTTATTGTTGGTCGTTTGATTCCTGCTGGTACTGGTTATTCATATCACCAGAGACGTAATGCTGAAGGAGCCCCAGGTGCAGCTACCGAGGCAGCTCCAGCTATCAGTGCAAGTGAAGCCGAGCAGAACCTGGCAGATCTTCTGAATCTTGCCGGAAGCTCTGATTAATCAGGTGCTGAAACGTAAATAGAATGTAAAAAAGGCGCCTCAGGCGCCTTTTTTTTATTTATTATCGGCTAAAAGTTGTCTATTTCTTGACAGAATCCTCATACACTTCTAAAATTTCGCGTCCCACACTTGTGGGATATAGATTTTTCACACCTTACTGTTGAGTTTATCAACTGATTCGGAGCTATACATGGCAACTGTAAACCAGTTGGTACGTAAGCCTCGCGCGCCAAAAGTCGACAAGACTAATGTGCCTGCGTTGAATGCGTGTCCACAAAAACGTGGTGTTTGTACTCGCGTATATACAACCACACCAAAAAAACCTAACTCTGCACTACGTAAAGTAGCACGTGTGCGTCTAACTAACGGTTTCGAAGTTACTTCGTACATCGGCGGTGAAGGCCACAACCTGCAGGAACACAGTGTAATTCTAATCCGTGGTGGTCGTGTTAAAGACTTACCTGGTGTACGTTATCACACTGTTCGTGGCGCTTTAGACTGTGCTGGCGTAAGTGAACGTCGTCAAGGTCGTTCTAAGTACGGAGCTAAGCGTCCTAAGTCTTAACGTTTTCCGTTAAGTAAGGCCAAGCTAGAGATAATTGAGATTCCAGTTTTGGGGTCCCTGAAGCATACGGAGAAATTGTTATGCCAAGACGTCGCGTTGTAGGACAACGTAAAATCCTACCAGATCCAAAGTTTAATAGTGAGTTGCTGGCTAAGTTCATCAACGTCATTATGCAGGATGGCAAAAAGTCTACTGCAGAAAAAATTATTTATAAGGCACTTGATACTGTCGCTGAAAAGAAAGGCGAAGAGCATCTAGTAATCCTTGAAGCAGCACTTGAAAATGTTCGCCCATCAGTCGAGGTTAAGTCTCGTCGTGTTGGTGGTTCTACTTACCAAGTACCATGTGAAGTACGTCCAGTTCGTCGTAATGCACTGGGCATGCGTTGGTTAGTTGAAGCTGCACGTAAGCGTGGTGAAAAATCTATGGCTCTACGTCTAGCTGGTGAAATGCTAGACGCTTCAGAAAACAAAGGTACTGCCGTTAAGAAACGTGAAGACGTTCACCGTATGGCAGAAGCAAACAAAGCGTTTGCTCATTACCGCTGGTAATCTGATGGAGCTGGCTGTTGCCAGCTCCATATTCTACATGTCTAAGGTGTTTGCCTTAGTTAAGAGGGTTTAATCGTGGCTCGTACAACTCCAATTGAGCGCTACCGTAATATTGGTATCTGTGCTCATGTTGACGCAGGAAAAACCACAACTACAGAACGAGTTCTGTTCTATACCGGTATGTCTCATAAGATCGGTGAAGTTCATGATGGCGCAGCCACCATGGACTGGATGGAGCAGGAGCAGGAGCGTGGTATTACCATCACTTCTGCAGCAACAACTACGTTCTGGCGTGGTATGGAGGCGCAGTTTACTGAGCACCGTATCAACATCATTGATACACCTGGTCACGTCGACTTCACTATTGAAGTTGAACGTTCACTACGTGTACTAGATGGCGCAGTCGTTGTGTTCTGTGGTTCATCAGGTGTTGAACCACAATCCGAAACTGTTTGGCGTCAAGCTGATAAATATCATGTACCACGTATTGTATTCGTCAATAAGATGGATCGCGCCGGTGCTGATTTTGAAAGCGTAGTCGATCAGATTCGTAACCGTCTGGGCGCAACTTGTGTACCTATTCATCTGAATATAGGTGCAGAAGAGGAGTTCAAAGGTGTTGTTGACCTGATCAAGATGAAGGCCATTAACTGGTCAGAAGAAGATCAAGGTACAACATTTACTTATGAAGATATTCCTGCTGACCTCACTGCTAAGGCAGAAGAGATGCGTGAATATCTCGTTGAAAGTGCTGCGGAAGCCTCTGAAGAGCTGATGGACAAATACCTTGAAGAAGGTGAGCTATCAGAAGAAGAGATTAAAGCTGCGCTACGTCAACGTACTCTGGCCAACGAGATCGTACTTGCTACCTGTGGTTCTGCCTTTAAGAACAAAGGTGTGCAGGCTGTTCTCGATGCTGTTGTTGATTATTTGCCATCTCCTGTCGAAGTCCCAGCAATCAAGGGCGTCGATGAAAAAGAAGAAGAGACAGATCGTCCTGCGGATGATAATGCGCCTTTTTCTGCATTGGCATTTAAAATTGCAACAGACCCGTTTGTTGGAACGCTTACCTTTATGCGTGTTTACTCAGGTGTAATGGAAACGGGTTCCGGCGTTTATAACTCGGTTAAGCATAAGCGGGAACGTATCGGTCGTATGGTGCAGATGCATGCTAACGATCGCCAAGAGATTAAAGAGGTTCGCGCTGGTGACATCGCGGCTGCAATTGGTCTTAAGGACGTTACTACGGGCGACACACTCTGTGATCCTGATCATAAGGTTGTCCTGGAACGTATGGAATTCCCTGAGCCAGTGATTACGATTGCTGTTGAACCAAGATCCCAGGCTGACGAGCAGAAAATGGGGATCGCGTTGCAAAAACTTGCAGCCGAAGATCCATCTTTCCGTGTTGAAACCGATGCAGAAACAGGTCAGACACTTATCTCTGGCATGGGTGAGCTACACTTAGACATTATCGTTGACCGTATGCGTCGCGAATTTAGTGTTGAGTGTAACGTGGGTAAACCTCAAGTCGCTTATCGTGAGACTATTCGCTCTAGTGTAGAAGCCGAAGGTAAATTTGTACGTCAATCAGGCGGTCGTGGCCAGTTTGGTCATGTTTGGTTGAAACTGGAGCCACAAGAAGAGGGCTTCGGGTACGAGTTTGTCAACGAGATTGTCGGTGGTGTTGTTCCAAGAGAATACATACCTGCAGTTGATAAAGGTATTCAAGAACAGATGAAGAGTGGCGTGATCGCCGGATTCCCTGTATTGGATGTAAAGGTTACCTTGTACGACGGCTCATATCATGATGTCGATTCGAACGAAATGGCCTTTAAAGTAGCTGGTTCAATGGGCTTTAAGAAGGGGGCTTTAGAAGCAGACCCTGTACTGTTGGAACCATGCATGAAAGTTGAAGTCACAACGCCCGAAGATTATATGGGCGATGTGGTCGGAGATTTGAACCGTCGTCGTGGATTGATCGAGGGTATGGATGACGGCATCGCCGGCGTCAAACTCGTTCATGCGACTGTACCTTTATCTGAAATGTTTGGTTATGCAACAGATTTGCGTAGCGCAACCCAGGGGCGCGCTTCATACTCAATGGAGTTTTTGAAGTACTCTGATGCACCGCAAAACATTGCTAAAGCGATTATGGAAGCTCGAGGCTAAAAGTCCGGCTCGCCATATTTGTATAAATTAATTGCTATTGCTCGGTTATAGCCGAGCACTTCTGAAAAGAAAGGAATATATCGTGGCTAAAGAAAAATTTGAACGTAGTAAACCCCATGTTAACGTCGGTACTATCGGACACGTTGACCATGGTAAAACAACTCTAACAGCTGCTATCTCTGCAGTACTTACTAAAGCCTATGGCGGTGAGACTAA
>NZ_CANMUW010000029.1 GCF_947501225.1 uncultured Shewanella sp. | reverse complement strand
CAGCTTACAGCTTACAGCTTACAGCTTACAGCTTACAGCTTACAGCTTACAGCTTACAGCTTACAGCTTACAGCTTACAGCTTAATAATTGCTACTTACCGCTTAATACTTGTTTTTCAAGATAATGTATCGATTGACCACCCTCTCTGTAGCCTTCATCGGCCAATATCTTCTCCAGTAGCGGGATGTTGGTTTTTACCCCCTCTATCTTTAACTCCAGCAAGGCCGTTTTCATGCGGGCAATGGCGGTGGGCCTATCTTCGCCCCAGGTGATAAGTTTACCAATCATGGAGTCGTAATAGTGAGGCACAGTGTAGCCCTGGTATAGGTGAGAGTCCCAGCGGACTCCGGCGCCTCCGGGAGCCCGGAATTGAGATATGGTACCGGGGGAGGGAGTGAAATTATCGGGATCTTCGGCATTGATGCGGCACTCGATGGCGTGGCCATTAAGGGGGATATCCTTCTGGTTAAATCTGAGAGGTTTCCCCGAGGCGATGTCGAGCTGGGCCTTGATAATATCGATACCTGTGATCATCTCGGTGATAGGGTGCTCCACCTGAACCCGGGTATTCATCTCGATGAAATAGAACCGGTTTGCCTCATAGAGAAATTCGAAGGTACCGGCGCCACGATAACCTATCTCTATGCAGGCTTTGGCACAGATCTCTCCTATGGCATGTCGAGTGTCGTCATCGATACCTATGGCCGGTGCCTCCTCAATCATCTTTTGATGCTTACGCTGCATCGAGCAGTCACGCTCACCTAAGTGAACCGCATTGCCCTGCCCATCAGATAACACCTGAATCTCAATATGGCGTGGTGTTGTAAGATACTTCTCCATATAAAGATCGCCATTGGCAAATGCAGCCAATGCCTCGGCCCGGGTTACCTCGATAGCCTGAATCAGCTCGGAATCACAGTTAACGACTCTCATCCCCCGGCCCCCGCCTCCGGCGGTGGCTTTTATGATCACAGGGTAACCGATCTGTTCAGCCAGTCGTTTACTACGTTGGTTATCGTCGGTTAAGCTTCCGTCAGATCCCGGAACTGTAGGCACGCCGGCTCGCTTCATGGCGGCAATGGCTGAGATCTTATCCCCCATGAGTCGAATAACGGCTGCTGTCGGGCCGATGAAAACAAAGCCGCTATTTTCTACTTGTTCCGCAAAGTCGGCATTTTCGGAAAGAAATCCATATCCGGGATGTATCGCATCTGTGTTTGACAGTGATGCCGCTGAGATAATGGCGGTCGTATTGAGGTAACTGTTTAATGCCGGGGCTTTTCCGATACAGAGTGTTTGAGTAGCATATTTGAGGTGCAGTTGTTGACTATCGGCATTTGAATGGATGGCCACAGTTTCTATGCCCTGCTCGCTGCAGGCACGCTGTATCCTGAGTGCTATCTCTCCTCGGTTGGCGATCATCACCCGTTTTATCGGGCGCTCATTGGCTGGTTTTATCAAAGGCGCTCCCTCGGTCAGATCTTCTTACAGTTATCCTTCGATGGCTTTCTCCAAGCGACCTCTTCCCGAAGAAAGCCTGGCTCTTGCTATGACTTTTAAGTGTCGGTTTACTCTTCGCAACTCGCTCTATTGATCTTCGATGACGATAAGGGGTTGGTCAAACTCTACAGCATCGCCACTCTCAACCAGAATCGCCTTAATCACCCCGGAGCGATGTGCCTCAATTTGATTCATCATCTTCATCGCTTCGATGATACAGACAGGGGCGCCCAGCTCTACTCTTTGCCCTAACCGACACAGTGGCTCGGCTTCGGGTGACGGCGACAGGTAGAAGGTACCGACCATGGGAGAGATCACTGTGTTGGTCTCGTCAAACTCGTCTGCAGGTGAGTTTGAGTTCGATGATGAGGCGCTCAGAGATGAGACTTGAGTTGTTGAGGCAGGCTCTGCAGCCATGTTAGTACTTACTTCACTGCTCGTCTGCTGCATTGTCGCGGGAACAAAGACTGTTTGAGAAGCTGAGGAGGATGCCGGATTCTGGCGACAGATCCTCACCGACTCCTCACCCTCCTTGATCTCGAGCTCGGCAATACCGGACTCTTGCACTAATTCGATAAGCTTCTTTATTTTCCGAATATCCATATTTTTCCAAAGATAGTTATTTTAATAATCGTTGTTCACTGTGTTAGAACCTGGAATCAATGCTCTGCCGATTTTGTCTCCAGACGGTCGATTGCCGATTGGAGTGCGAATTGATAACCCTGGGCTCCGAGTCCGCAGATCACACCGATAGCCTTATCTGAGAAGTAGGAGTGGTGGCGAAATGGTTCCCGGGCATGAACATTAGAGAGGTGTAC
The DNA here is from genome assembly GCF_947501225.1 of uncultured Shewanella sp. Classification (GTDB taxonomy): domain Bacteria; phylum Pseudomonadota; class Gammaproteobacteria; order Enterobacterales; family Shewanellaceae; genus Shewanella. The sequence goes on along the minus strand of NZ_CANMUW010000029.1, from coordinate 19,820 downwards.
TTCGATAAAGGGGATTGAGACGCCTAAAATAGCATCTCTTAGCGCGACACTCGTATGGGTAAATGCGGCCGGATTGATGATGATAAAGTCGGCATCCGACCCATGAATCGTATCGATCAGTACATGCTCGGCATTTGACTGGATATGCTCCAGAGTGACGCCAGCCTTGGTTGCCTCATCCTGTAGCTCTTTGACTATCTGCGCTAAGGTGTGATGGCCATAGTGTCCAGGCTCTCTACGACCCAACAGATTGAGGTTCGGTCCGTTCACTAATAAGATCTTTGCCTTGGTTCCCATGGAGATATCCTTGCATTTTTAACCGTGAATTGATGAGTCATCGCTGGCTGTTGCATATTAAATGACTTATCTGATTTCACCAGAAGTTTAAGGAGTTGTCGACTTTTAGCGTCAATTTCGGCGATTTTTTCTGCAAGATGATGCAGATAAAGTCGATAACTGTTGGAGCTTGGAGCCTTTAATAATCTGGCTTATTACGTCTGAGCGCCTTGGTGGCACCTTTCTGCTTTTTAGCATCGACGCGTCTGCGCTGGCTGCCCTTAGTCGGTTTGGTCGCTATGCGGCGCTTCTGAATGATTGTGACGCTGGCGACCAACTCGATGAACTGAGCCAGTGCGGCCTGACGGTTGAAATCCTGACTACGGCTCTGTTGGCACTTGATGATGATCTTACCGCTCTTGGTGATGCGGTGATCCGCCTTCTTAAGCAGGGCTTGCTTATAAAAGTCCGGTAGGGATGAGGCTCTGATATCGAAGATGATTTGCGCCGCGGTGGACACTTTATTGATATGTTGACCACCAGCTCCGCTGGAGCGGATAAACTGCCACTCAATCTCATTTTCTTGAAGAGAGACATTGTTCGAGATTTTTATCATGGCAAAATAGATCGTCGTTTCGGGGAGTGTATATTAACAGAAGATTGAGCTTATTCAGTATCGATATCTCTGTTATGCTCCGGGGCGTCAGACATTTATCCTTGTTCGGAGTTTTTCTATGTTATGCAAAATCCCAGATATTGCTGAAGGTGTTATCAGCCTTTTTGCCAGCGGGCGCTTGTCGACCTCTGATTACCAGCAACATCTTAAGCCTCTTATCGAGAGCTATCGTGAGCAATCGGGTAAGGTTTGTCTCTATATAGAAGCCGATGTGTTATTGGAGGGGTGGGAATCGCAGTCCCTGACAGGGAGCGGTGAGGTTCAGTTGCCTAACTTCGATGGTTTAGTGCTGGTGGGAGGGCCTGACTGGTTCGGTAACGCAGTGCGCTTGATGGGACCGTTTATGCAGGGCGAGGTAGCCTGGTATCCGTTAGAGGAAAAAGCGTTGGCAAGAGACTGGATTGCTACCAATCTGGAGAAATAAACCTGCGGATAGTTGCTGTTATAAGCACCTTAGCGACGCGCTTTTTAGTTAGGCATTCGCTTTGTCATTATTGTAGAATGCAGCATCGGCATCAAAGTTGTCACATATGGGCAACACAGGTAGCAATCTTAATTTAAGGAAAAGCACATGCTTTCAAAAAATGGTACATCGCTTAACGTTTCGGCTAAAGTTATCTCTATCGCGCTGGCAGGCATCTTCATGGTTGGCTTAAGCGGATGCGCACCGGAAGTTGGCAGCGAGAAGTGGTGTAAACAGATGAGCGAAAAAGATAAGGGTGACTGGTCTGCCAATGAAGCGGCCGATTACGCTAAGCACTGCGTGTTCTAAAGACCTGTTATTCAGCGACTGGTTTATACCACAGCAGATATAAGCGTTTTCATCAGAGCCGGCAGTGGTATTTAGCTTGCTTGAGTGGAATGTGACGCAGACAATACTTTGGGATTCTACACCCGGAATTTATATTGTCTGCGTTGAACTTTCAGATACAATCCCGGTCATATTGGAAGAGCTACATAACTATTTTTAGTAAGGTTTTCTTTGCGTTATCAATTTCGTCTGTTCACCCATAAGATCGCCATTGCGTTGATCGCCGTTGTGCTGTTGCAGTTTGCAGGGGCTAACTTAGGCGCGCATCAGTTGCATCTGGGAAGTCATGACGAAGAATCAGAAAGCCATCCTCACCTGCAGTTTACTGCCGAGGTCACCAGCCTGGCACAGTGTGTCGATTGCACTTGTTCTGCAGAAACAGACTTAGATCTTGAGACCTCAGGCTCGAGCGGGAGTTTTGCGTCAGACAGTGGTGCTGGCACTCATTCCCATTTCGTGAATAAGACTGAGACGAAAACCTTCGATCTTTGCCTCGACTGCCAGTGCCACGGTGGTCATGTCACTGCCATGTCTATTCACTCGACGACGCCTATAGTCCCGGTGGACGATACGCCCACAACGATAAGCAGTAACTATCTACCTCCGGAACCCCTGCCGGACTACCGCCCCCCTATCGCATAACCTTTCGTTTCTGGTGATGGGCCGCCGGCTTATATCCAGAAGCAATATCATCCGATGAAATTAGTTGGAATCCTATAGACCTGTGCTGTGGGGCTCCTGAGAATGATTTAACCCGATAACGAATTCGTGTATCTCATCTATTGACGTCTCTGAACGATGTTTCAGCAGGCGACATTTATGATGGGTCTGTCGTTGCCGGGATAGGATATGCGATGAATAAAACAGTAATTGCCAGCCTGATGCTCGTTTATTTTACAAGCGGGCCTTCAGTCGCTATGGCTTCAACAGAAGCAGACCTTCAAGCGCCTTCGATAACTTATGCACCGATTGAGCCTGCTGGTAGCCATAGCCCGCAAGCCAGCTTTGCGTCATGGCTCCCCAGCCTGATGCAGAAGTTTAACGCCCTGCCGGAGGTGGTGGCTCAGCAAGCCAGACGTAACCAAGCCGAGTTGAACATTAAGGCGGCCGATCAGGCGGTCTATAACCCGGAGCTTGGGGTCGACTACCAGAATGCCGGCGAAGATACCTATACCCTGGGGATCAGCCAAACCATAGATTGGGGTGATAAGCGTGGCGCTGCGACACGCAGGGCTCAACTGGAGTCTGAAATTTTACTTTCAGATATCTCGCTGGAGCGCAGTCAGATGTTGGCCGACTCGATTCTAGCCCTCGTTGAGCAGGCTCAAAGCCGTAAGGCGGTCGTGTTTCAAAAGCAGCAACTGCAAGCGGCTAAGACTCAGTTTGAGATCGCCAAGCAGCAGATGCAGGTCGGTGAACTATCGGCTGTAGAGCTAAAACTGATCCAGCTCGATGTGGCGAGCAAGGCTGCCGATTATGCCGTTGCCGAGCAGGCCTCGATCGCCTCGGATGCCAACGTGATGATGCTACTGGGCGATAGCGAACAGGCCTTCGGCGGCTTCATCGAAGCCCTGACCCTCCCGGCGGTGAAGAGACAGGTCGATCCCGACTTACCCGCCTTAAAGAGTGCCTATCAGCAGGTGTTACTCGCCAGAGCCACACTTGATCAGGTTAAAGCCGACACCGCCATCGATCCGACTGTTAGCCTGAATGCAGAGCGGGAAGGCGAGGAGAACAAGTTTGGCATGGGCATCTCTATTCCCCTGCAGATCCGCAATAACTACAGTGAAACACTCGCCGTAGCCAGCCAGGATATTGCCATTGCAGAGCAGGGCTATCTGGCACGCGAAAGAGTGCTCACCCACCAGCAGAAGAAGTTTAATCTGAGCCTGCCAAGACTCACCGAGCGTTATCAGGATTGGCGTGAGCTGGTACTTAACTCGGGTCAGGAAGCGGCATCGGCACTGGGTCAACAGTGGCGTGCCGGTGATATCAATACCAGCGATTACCTGCAGAGTCAGCGTCAGCTTTCAAGCAGTTATCTTGTGGGCCTGGAGCTGGAGACCGCGCTCTATCAGAGTTGGCTGGAGTGGATGGGGGCCAGTGGGCAACTGGAATCATTTCTTCAGGCTCAACTATCTGGCCAGCCCTTAAATTCGGCATCGAATGCGGCTGCGGCACTGTAATAAGACGGAATAACGAATATGAAAAATCAGAAATCAGTTAAGAATAGTTTCGGTTCTAGTGCGACAACCAATGCAATAACCAGAGCCATGGGTTTTGGTCTGTTTATCACCTTAGTCGCGGCCATCTCAATGCCCTCTACAGTAGTTGCCGGCGATGGACATGACCATGGCGCAGAAGCATCTGCGAAGCGAGAGCTTAAGAACATTTCATTAGGTAATGGGTCTGGGCAGGCCGAAGAGGATAGCCATGACCATGGCAAAGAGGAGATGCATGACCATGATGTCGGGTCGGCGGATAAGGCTGAGCGCACCGATGACGGCCACGGTCATGGAGAGGAAGCGGGAGAAGAGGGCCATGCCCTTGAGTTAACAGCCGCTCAGCAACAGCTTGCAGGCATTAAGGTTGCGCGTCTCTCAGAGGAGCCCTTCAGTTTGGAGGCTGTCGCTACGGCGACCTTAGTGGTCGACAGGGACAGAACCATGACGCTGGCACCTCAGCTGGATGTCAGAATCGAGCAGCGTCATGTGGTGCCGGGGCAGGAGGTGACCAAGGGCCAGCCCCTGCTGACCTTAGGGGGCGTCGCCGTCGCTCAGGCACAGGCCGATTATATCAATGCTGCCGCCGAGTGGAGTCGTGTTAAGCGCATGAGCAGGAGTGCGGTCAGTGCGAGTCGTCGCCTTCAGGCACAGGTCGATGCCGAACTCAAGCGAGCAACCCTGGAAGCGATGAAGATGACCAGCTCTCAGATAAGCAGATTAGAGTCTGACCCTGAGACAATCGGTAGTTATCAGTTACTGGCGCCTATCAATGGTCGTGTACAGCAAGATCTCGCCATGCTGGGCCAGGTTGTGACTGCCGGAACGGCTCTGATGCAGCTCACCGATGAGTCATACCTGTGGGTCGAGGCTCAGGTGACGCCAAAGCAGTCTGAAAACGTCAGCGTGGGCAGTAAGGCGTTGGTTCGGGTCGGTGATAAGACCTTAGAGGCTAAGATCATAGGTCGTTCCCATGAACTCGATAGCGTAACCCGTACCGAGCAGATCTTAGTGAGTCTGGAAAACCCCGGTCATGTGATCCATGCGGGGCAATTTGCAGAGCTCTACCTCCCGAATGCCGTACAGGGGGGCGTGATCCTTCCCGATGCGGCACTGACTCGCGGTGGCGATGGTGACTGGCAGGTCTTTGTTCAGGATGAGGATGGTTTCGAAGCCGTAGAAGTGGAAGTTGTGGAGCGTCAGCGGGGCATGAACTTAGTTCGTGGTCTGGCTGCGGGCAGCGATGTTGTGGTATCCGGGGCCTTTTTTCTGGCCTCAGAGCAGGCCAAATCCGGCTTCGATATCCATAACCACTAATGACCACTAAGACTCGCTCAAACTGAGCGGGTAAGAGGAGAGGTTCTCTCATGTTACAGAGACTTATTGAGGTTGCGATCCGTAACCGATTGTTGGTGGTGTTGGCATTGATCGCCGTTGCGATCGCCAGTGTTGCCATGTTACCCAAATTAAATCTGGATGCTTTTCCCGATGTGACCAATGTCCAGGTCACGGTCAATACCGAGGCTGAGGGCTTGGCGGCCGAAGAGGTGGAAAAACTTATCAGTTATCCGGTCGAGTCGGCCATGTATGCGCTACCGGCGGTCACAGAGGTGCGCTCGCTTTCCCGTACCGGCCTCTCTTTGGTGACCGTAGTGTTCGCCGAAGGAACCGATATCTACTTCGCTCGTCAGCAGGTGTTTGAGCAGTTGCAAGCGGCGAGGGAGATGATCCCCGATGGTATCGGTGTGCCTGAAATTGGCCCCAACACCTCGGGACTTGGACAGATATACCAGTATATCCTGCGGGCCGCGCCCGATTCGGGGATCGATGCCGCAGAACTGCGTAGCCTGAATGATTATCTGGTTAAGCTGATCATGATGCCTGTCGCGGGCGTGACCGATGTACTCTCATTCGGTGGTGATGTGCGTCAGTATCAGGTGCAGATAGACCCAAACAAGTTGCTGAGTTTTGGTCTGTCTATGGAGCAGGTTACCACGGCACTGGAGAGTAACAACCGTAATGCCGGTGGCTGGTTTATGGATCAGGGGCAGGAACAGCTGGTTGTTCGTGGCTATGGACTGCTGCCTTCAGGTGACGAGGGGTTAAAGGCGATCGCTCAGATCCCGCTAACCGAATTTTCCGGTACTCCTATTCGGGTAGGAGATATCGCCAGAGTCGATTATGGTAGCGAGATTCGGGTCGGTGCAGTAACTATGACTCGCCGGGATGAAGCCGGATCGCCACAGGTGCTTGGCGAGGTCGTTGCGGGCGTGATTCTGAAGCGAATGGGCGCTAATACTAAGGCGACCATCGATGATATCAATGCCAGAACCGCCATGGTTGAACAGTCACTGCCCGATGGTGTGACCTTCGAGGTCTTCTATGATCAAGCCGATCTGGTTGAGCAGGCGGTAACCACGGTACGTGATGCACTGCTCATGGCTTTCGTGTTTATTGTGGTCATTCTGGCACTGTTTTTGGTCAACATACGTGCCACCCTGCTGGTACTGCTTTCGATACCTGTCTCTATCTGTTTAGCCTTGATGGTGATGTCCTATTTCGGTATGTCGGCTAACCTGATGTCACTGGGTGGCCTGGCGGTCGCCATCGGTATGTTGGTTGATGGCTCGGTGGTGATGGTTGAGAATATCTTTAAGCACCTGACCCAGCCGGACAGGCGTCATCTGGGGGCTGCGCGCGATCGCGCCGATGGTGAATCGGATCCCCATCATGCCGAAGAAGATCAACACTGTATCGCCATGCGGGTCATGTTAGCGGCTAAAGAGGTGTGTAGCCCAATCTTCTTCGCCACGGCGATCATCATAGTGGTATTCGCTCCTCTGTTCGCGCTGGAGGGGGTCGAAGGTAAGCTGTTCCAGCCCATGGCTGTGAGCATTATTCTTGCGATGATCTCGGCGCTGTTTGTGGCGTTGGTCGCCGTCCCTGCCCTGGCCGTTTTCCTCTTCAAGCGTGGGATCACACTCAAAGAGAGTGCGGTACTGAAGCCTATCGAGAGCGGTTATCGCCGTCTGCTGACGGCTACCATGGCAAGGCCTAAGACAGTGATGGTCACCGCACTGACCCTGTTTGTGATCAGTATGTCCCTGTTGCCGCGGCTGGGTACAGAGTTTGTGCCTGAGTTGGAGGAGGGCACGATCAACCTCAGGGTGACCCTTGCACCTACCGCCAGTCTGGGAACCTCGCTCGATGTGGCGCCCAAACTTGAGAAGATGTTGCTGGAGTTCCCGGAGGTGGAGTATGCACTGAGTCGAATCGGTGCTGCAGAACTTGGGGGGGATCCTGAGCCTGTGAGTAATATCGAGATCTATATCGGTCTCAAGCCGGTAGAGCAATGGCAGTCGGCATCGAGCAGGGTTGAACTGCAGAAGTTGATGGAGGCAAGGCTCAGTGCCTATCCGGGGCTGTTGTTTACCTTTTCTCAACCCATTGCTACGAGGGTAGATGAGCTGTTGTCCGGTGTAAAGGCGCAGCTGGCGATTAAGATCTTTGGTCCCGATCTGGATGTGTTGTCCCAGAGTGGTGAGAAGTTAACCGAGCTGGTATCAAGCATTCCGGGCGCCGTAGATGTCTCTCTGGAGCAGGTCAGTGGTGAGGCTCAGCTTGTGGTTCGTCCCAAGCGTGACCAGCTTGCCCGTTACGGCATCAGTGTCGATGAGGTGATGGGTTTGGTCAGTCAGGGGGTCGGCGGCGTGAGCGCCGGGCAGGTGATAGATGGTAATGCCAGATATGACATCAATGTACGTCTCGCAGAGCAGTATCGAAATGCGCCCGATGCACTCAGGGATCTGATCTTAAGCGGTGTTAACGGCGCTACCGTGCGCCTCGGTGAGCTGGCCAGTGTCGAAGTTGAGATGGCGCCACCGAATATCAGACGTGATGATGTTCAACGTCGCGTGGTGGTTCAGGCCAATGTATCGGGACGCGACATGGGCTCAGTAGTGAGTGATATCTATGCCATCATTCCACAAGCAGAGTTGCCTGCGGGCTATACCGTAGTGGTCGGCGGTCAATATGAGAATCAACAGCGGGCACAGCAAAAACTGCTGTTGGTTGTACCTATCTCAATCGGTTTGATAGCGTTGCTGCTCTACTTCTCGTTTGGCTCTGTTAAGCAGGTTGGCCTGATCATGGCCAATGTGCCTTTAGCCTTGATCGGTGGCGTGGTGGCACTCTTTATCAGTGGTACCTACCTGTCGGTTCCAAGTTCTATCGGGTTTATCACCCTGTTTGGAGTTGCCGTATTAAATGGGGTGGTGCTGGTGGATTCTATTAATCAGCGCAGGCTTTCGGCATTAAATGAACTGCCGGGAACGGATGGTGGGGAGAGTCTGTATCAGTCGGTTTATGAGGGAACGGTAGGGCGCCTGCGTCCGGTATTGATGACCGCGCTGACATCGGCGCTTGGACTTATTCCTATCCTTCTTTCCGGTGGGGTGGGAAGTGAGATTCAGCAGCCTCTGGCAGTTGTGATCATCGGTGGCCTGTTCAGCTCGACGGCCCTGACCCTGTTGGTACTACCGACCCTTTATCGTTGGTTATATCAAGGCTCGGGTAAAACGGGGGGAGCAAGGAGCTCGAGGCGTTAGATTAACCTTTACCCTAAGGTTTAGGGCGTTATCAGGGATGAAGGGGGGGAGTAGGGGGCATTAGTCTGCCGCCCTGCTCATTATCTCCAAATGGCTTCGAAATGTCTTATTAAGCATTTTGAACCTGCTTGGGTATATAACCCTTTATTACGGTCTGCCGCTATTGCATCAGATGTAAGATGTCAGGTGCAATAGCTTCGACTGCTACAATTATTTGAAAGACTGTGAGTTTCGGACTCGGGAATTTTATCCTATGCCGGAACTTCTTGTCGGTATGTCTAACCATTCAGGTAGGTGTGGCCTGGTCAAGCAGCGGCAAATTTAGTACGCGGAGCAGGGGCGCTCCGCTTTTTCACAAGGAGTAAAGCATGGCACATGCCCACGCTCATGATTTTGAATCTAATAGTAAAAAGCTATATATCGCAATCTTTATCAATGTCCTGCTGACCCTGTTTCAGGTTATCGGAGGTATCGTGGCCGGGAGTCTCTCTCTCTTAGCCGACGCCCTGCATAACTTCAGCGATGCCGGCGCTATCATCATAGCGGTCATAGCACGTCGTATCGGGAAAAAGCCTGCCAGTAGCCGGATGACTTTTGGTTATAAACGAGCGGAAATTATTGGCACATTGATCAATAGTGTTTCCCTGATTGCTGTAGGTATATACCTGATTGCAGAATCTATTGGTCGCTATTTTAATCCGCAACCGGTCGATGGTTGGATTGTCTTTGCCGTCGCCGGCATCGCCCTGCTCATAGATATCGCCACCGCGCTGTTAACATACTCCTCCGGTGCTAAAGACAATCTTAATATCCGCGCCGCATTTATCCATAATGTCTCCGATGCCATGGCCTCGGTAGCCGTTATCATAGCGGGGATATTGATCATCTACTTCCAATGGTATGTAGTCGACCTTATAACCACCGCAATCATCTCTGTCTATGTGATCTATCATGGCGGGATTTTACTGCGCAAGGCTATTTTGATCCTGATGGAAGCCACCCCCGAAGAGATAGATATCGATAAGATAAAAGCCGAAATCTGTAAGCTTGAAGCTATCGAGTCGATAGAGCATGTTCATGTATGGGAGATCTCCGACAAGCGTTACATGTTTACCGCCAACCTGCTCCTTGTCGATAGACGGCAATCGGAAACAGCGTTGAAGCTGGTAAAACGCTGCCTGGCGACAGAGTTTAATATCGAACATACCACCCTGGAGGTTATCGATAAGACTCAGGATAATGGTCAGTGTCGATAGCGGTTACAGCTTAAGAGTGGTTATCGCTCAGAAAACTATATGGCTTGAGAAAAAAGGGCAGCCGGGTCAGGCTGCCAAATGCAGAGATGGTGAAGATATTTAGGGTAATAAACTCCTTATCGGTTGTTTGACTATGAATTAGCGGTTACTTTGCGATCTTTGGGCTGACATATTTAGTTAATTTAGCGTAACCGCCCTTCAGTATTTTGACATTGTCATAGCCTAAGTGGCGCAGTGCCGTTCCTGCAGCCATGGCTCTGGCGCCCGATTTACACACCAATACCACAGGTTTATCCTTCGGCAGTTTTGCCAGGTTTTCCGGATTAAACAGCTCATGGATACCGATATTTAATTTATTTTCCATGGCGAGTCCGAAGATCTGGCGCTCCTGAGGAGTGCGAATATCCACGGCTAACATAGCCTGGTCAGACTGCAGCTGCTTAACAAAGGCCTCGGCACTAATCAGGCCTATGGCCTTGCCTGCTTTGGCTCCTTTTGCCTGGCTAAACTGTTGCTGATAGCTCTGTGCCAGCTGAGCATCGTAAGCCATAGCCTGGCCGCTCATTCCCAGCAGGGCACATAGCAGGGTGATGCTTAAGTAGGGTTTCATCCTTATTCACTCCTAATTCTATCGGGTTAATCAATATAGCCCTGAGGTGGTCAACCACAGGGGATAATTGGATATGGCGCAAAGATTTATCAATAACAGCCATATCATTCATGCAAGAGATGTTGCCAATAACTTGTGCCTCAAGTTCCATTTCAGGACATGAATTGAGTGCATTATCAGTAGTGTTATCAGCTTGTTCAATTGAGCTTTGTCACATAAATATATGGGGTGAGAACTGAAAAATTATCAATCTTATCTGTGATTTTTTACGCTGCCTGCTGGTATGTTTACAGGTGGGTATATGGTGTGGGTTGGGCTTTGCCAGTGGAAACTGCTGGCTGGAAATATCTGATCAAATGTAAAACTGAAATATTCGTTAGCAAGGTGATAACATTTTAGCTCTAAAAACCGTGAAAGCATGAGGTTTCAGGAGGAAAAGCTCTGCTTTCCCTCTTAGCTCATCAGGTTGTCATTGGTGCTTGGCTTCAATCTGTTCCATCAGCACCTGCCATTGTGGGTACTTTTTCAAACTGACCTCCAGATCGCCCCATGGCGCAAGAGTCTGCAGTTTTTGTTGTTCGCCGTCCAGTTTGAGTTGGGTCGTTTGATAGAGATAGTAGAATGCCGAAGCGCGATAGTTTGCGACACAATGGATCAAAATATCTTTATCTCGGTTCGCATTCATTATAGAGAAAAAACGTTCGACATCTTCTATGGTAGGTTTTTTCCAATCGACGGAGATGGACTCATACTTCATGCCGGCAGCTTTAACCAGGCTGGCCTCGTCCTCATGGCCGCTGGGGTTGCCATCGGGGATCAGGTTTATGACGAGATCCACGCCGGCTTGCTGCAAGATTTTAAACTGAGTTTCACCCGGGAGCCCGGCGGTGATCACCTTGTCACTGTTAAACTGTACCGCCTTAATGTCCTGAAGTGCGTCGGGTGAAATTTCTGCCTGTGCTACGGTCGCAGTGAGTAAAGCTGCTATTAAGATGGCACGTTTCATCTTTTGTTCCTTCATATCTGTGAATATCAGAGATTAGAATCAGCTCATCAGGCTTAGTTCAATTGAGCCATTTCAAATGCGACTTTAGTTCAAAATACAGTAAGGTTTTGAACCTGTCTCGGGTAGTAAAAGGCCGGCTCTGGTTGGCCATTTTGTTGGGGGGGCTGAAATGATATTTCGGCAAATTAAACCTTAACCTTGATGACGACTTTACGCACTCTGTTTGGCGTCGCACCTGTACCTGGCATATGCATATCTCCCGGGAAAAATATTGCAAACATTCCCGGCCTTAACGGGATAAATGCCGCTCCCTCCTTGTTGGACTCATAGTCGAATTCGGCAAAATCATGCTCTGGGTTATATGCCACAGAGGGCTGCTGAGAGCCTAGAGGCAGATAACCGAACTCCTCTTCACCGCTAACCATATACTGCACATCGATATAATGTTCGTGAACCTCAAAAGGCTCCTGCTCCTTAGGTTTCGTTTCATAATCATTGACGATAACGAACAGGTTTCTGCCATCGAGCTCGTAGCTGCCAACCTCAAGCTGAGTAAAGTCTGTTTCAGCCAGGTGAGTTAAAGCCATCGCGATTCTCGGGCTGATGTGTGAGTAAAGATCTAAATTACTTAAAGTATCGACAATCATAGTTTGCTCTGATTTATTTACTGTTTATGGCATGAGTTTAGCGTTCATGGAGTATCAATCAAGTCCCGTCTGCTCTGTACATACAGGGCAGATTTTGAAAGTTTCAGGATGCCAGACAAGATCTTATCTCAAATGGTATCCCCCGCAGCTCGAAGGCCGCTTTCAGTTGTCCGGTGAGCTTAGATTTTGGTTTGAGGGGAAAGCTAACTTTTCCTTTCGTGGCATGGATGAACAACTGATCTCCGAGCAGACGCACCGAGTTTATCTCATCATATCTGACAATAAGGTTCCTGGCGGGCCCCCAGTCACTCTCCATCGATAGCTTGCAAAATTTGACCGAGTCCGGGGTGAACTCGATTCTCTGCTGCCAGATAAAGTAGAGCCACCATACGCAGGTACAGATGAAAAGTAGGGGAAGCAGCAGATCCCAGGTCGAATCAAATACACTAATCTTCATAATAAACAAGATGTAACTACTTGAAATAAAAGCGGTGATAAGACTCAGCCTCTTGAAGGGGCGGATCCGGGTGTTTTCCATTTTTGATATTCCTTATCAAATCTGTCCTTTGGTAAGGCTATAGTATAGGTGCTATTTTAAAAAGCTAACTTTTGTTAAATAATGTTCTTTCTCTTTCCTTTTATCTTCTTTTGAATGAGGTCATGAAATTGCCTGCTCTACGTTTTCTTGCCGGACCGACAGCATACAAGCAGATCGAAGAAAATGGTCTGAAACCTGAGTTATTTACTCAACTTCTGGCCGCATCGGGTGGTCCCAAATGGATAGGTATTGCCGGGCTGGACAGGTATCTGTTCGGAGAGTTTTTCAAAGACCGCAGGACACCCCTGCATACCCTGGGGGCCTCATCGGGTGCCTGGAGACTGGCCTGTCTGGCACAACAGAACCCGCTGGCCGCCTACTCCAGACTGGAGCGCCTCTATATTGGCCAGCGCTATGATGTGAAGCCGACCCCCGCAGAGGTCTCCGAACAGGTTGCAGGCATTATAACGGGCCTCTTAGATGGCGCCGCCGGGAAGGATATTGTAGATAACAAGGTGATTAATACACATCTACTCGCCTGCAGGGGCAGACATCTTAACCGCATGCCGGGGCGGCTGTCGTTGGGGCTGGGCTTAGCGGCGACTGCGGCGACGAATCTGGTTAGCCGTAAAAGTTTAGGCTTGCATTTCGAACGTTTCATTTTCGGTGCTAAAGACTGCGGGTCACCCTTCAATTGTCTCGATGATCTTCCTAGCAGGCAGGTGCCTCTGACGGAGCAAAATATTGCCCGGGTCCTGTTGGCTACCGGGTCTATTCCCTGGGTGCTGGCACCGGTGACGGATATTTGTGGGGCACCTGAGGGGCATTACTACGATGGTGGGATAACCGATTACCACTTCGATCTGCCGCTCTCCCATGCGCAGGGGTTGACCCTCTATCCCCACTTCTATTCCAGCCTTATTCCGGGCTGGTTCGATAAGTCTCTTCCCTGGCGCAAGGCAAGGCGTAACTACCATAACGCGCTGATCATCGCCCCTACTCAAGAGTATCTCGCCTCTCTTCCCTACTCAAAGCTGCCCGATCGCGGCGACTTCAAGCATCTTCAGAGTGATGAGAGGATAAGGTATTGGCAGTATTCAGTCGCCATGAGCGAAGTTTTAGCCGAGGAGTTGGACGAGCTGATAGCGAAAGGCACTATCATGGAACGCATTGAATATCTTTAGCGCCTGGTGATTGAGCCATGGCCCTTTGAAACAAATCTCACCTTTTGCCTGTCTAATACAGTAACAGATAATGCGGAATTTAACCGGATCTCCTGGTGCTGACACGGGCTGAATAGTTCGATAAGCAGTAAATTCTGCAACTGCTACACTTTAATATTATTGCCTTACAGATCGTTATCATGATCTCGGGGGCGCTCATCGGCATTTACCGACCCTGAGGGGAAGGGGGATACTATGCAAACACAGGAGATGGCGTTAATTACACGTGATGCCTTGCTGTTGCCCGATGGAAGGATAGAGATCAGGATGGTCGACCCAAGTTATCTGCATGTCGTAGCCGATGTGCTGAAAGGTAAATACCCCCTGGCATTCGGCATGTTTAAGGCCAATGGTCTTCCCCCCTGTTACCCCAATGCCACCCAGTGTGAGATCATTGATTTCAATCAGCTCGAAGATGATTCGCTCAGCATAGTGCTGGAAGGGAAGCAGAGGGTGAAGATCTTATCGGCGGCAAAGCGTAAGGATGGTGTCTGGATTGCGAGAACACTTAGGTCCCATAACTGGAGTCACGAGCCGATAAAAGGTGAGTTTGAGCTGATCAGTGCCGCTTTAGAGCAGTTTTATGAGGTTAACCCTGAGTTGTGTGGCTTATATGCCAATATCCATCTGGAAGACGCCTCCTGGGTGAGTCAACGTTGGTTAGAGGTGCTGCCTCTCTACAACAAAGACAAACAGGTGTTGATGAATCAGCCTAACTGTCATAAGACAATGGATTTTGTTCTCGACCTGATTAAGTCACACGTGGACTAAAATCTTCCTGTCGATCTGTTAAAATGGACCTGTGTTTCCTATCTGAATCTATTTATGACCTCAACTGTGCGCGCCACTCAGCCCTCCTATGTGGTGCTTCCCGAAACTGTTACCGATAAACCCACTGTGCTTAGCTTTCTTGTTGAACGTTTTCGGCAGATTCAGCCTAAGGTGTGGCGGGAGCGAATAACGGATGGCAAGGTACACTGGCAGGATGGGTCTCTGGTTGAGCTCGATAGCCTCTACAGGCCCAGGGCCAGAGTGTATTACTATCGTGAGGTCGCAGCCGAAGCTAAAATCCCCTTCGATGAGCGGGTGCTATACCGGGATGCGAAGGTCATTATCGCCTTTAAGCCCCACTTCTTAGCCCTTCACCCCAGCGGAAATGTGATCAATGAGTGTCTGGTTAATCGGTTACGGATCAAGACCGGCATAGAGACCATAGTCCCGGCTCACCGGCTCGACAGGGCGACAGCGGGGCTGGTGCTACTCTGTCTGCACCCCGAGCATCGTCAACAATACCACGACCTGTTTAAGCATGGTCAGATCCTCAAGGAGTATCAGGCGCTGGCCAAGCTGACACCTGAGCTGCTCGCCAGTCATCGACGCGGAGAGTTAACTCTCCCTCTCCATTGGACAGTGAAAAATCGTATGGTTAAGGGAGATCCCAGTTTCACCATGAAAGTGGTGGAGGGGGAGCCCAACACCCACTCGGAGATCGCGCTGGTCGAGATACGGGGCGAGACCGGGGTGTTCAAGTTGTCGCCGATAACGGGGCGTACTCACCAGCTCAGGGTGCATATGCAGAGTCTGGGAATGCCGATACTTAACGACAGATGCTATCCCGCTCTTCAACCTAAGGCTGCCGATGATTACCAGCGGCCGCTGAAGCTGCTGGCCAAAAGGCTTAAGTTCAGTGACCCGGTAACGGGCATCGAGTTCGATATCGAGTGTGATGGCTTCAAGAGTCATCGTCATGGAGGGGGAACTCTTTAAGCTCACTTCCCCGAAACAGCTCTGCCTGCCCCGTCGTCAGTGAGCACTCCCTCACTGCACAGATAAATTAACGACTCCTCTCTTGAGCTTGGGGGGCTGATTCCCGGTGCTGCCTGCTCGGTTTGTTGAAGTGGGTCTCCGTCATATCTGCGTGCAGTACGCTGACATGAGTCGGCGCACCGTCCGGGCCGAAGCTGACCACTCCTATACCACTCTTATTCACCAGGCGTCTGCTGCGTTGACCATTGGGGCGACGGCCACGAATATTCATTCGCTTACGTTTGGTAAAGAAGTTCAGCGGCGAGAAGTGACCGTATAGCCAGCCGTTGAGCTTATCGAAAACCGGCAGTAACTTCTCGGGAAATTGATTCTTGATACCGCTGCAGGTGATCTGGTAGATCTGAGGACCGCCTTTTCTGAAACGGATATGGATGTCATAGCTAAAGGAGTAGTGAACGTCTCCCGAGAGGATGACAAACTGCTCCGGGGTTTTCCTGTGTTGAAAGATACTCAGCAGGGTATTTGCCGTCCCCGGATGAGCCATCCAGTTCTCGGCATCGATCAGCAGGGAGCCACCCAGCATAGTGGCCATTCTCTGCATCGCCTCAATCAGTTTTACGCCAAACATGGGCGCCGCCGAGACGATGATGACCTTGCTCTGACCCACAAGCTCCTGTTGCAGCTCCATCAGGGCCTCCCAATCCATCAGGCCAGAGGGTTTGGCTAGGTTAGACTCACTGCGCCAGCGATTGGTGCGGGTATCGAGCACCACCAGTTTGGGAGAGGTGTTCAGGGTGTAGTGCCAGTGCTCGAACCTGAGCAGAGTATCGACGAGATTGTCGTGCCTGCTTTCATCTTGCTCAGAAAAGAATTCGTCGATCAGGGGCGCGATTTCAGGCATAAATTTAGCGGGTGCATTGCCAATGCCCTGAAAAATGGCATAACCAATCAGTGCATTACCTATGATGCGTTTAGAGAATGCATGGCCATAGGCAGCCTCCTCCCATTTAGCGGTGAGGTTCCAGTCATCGGTGATATCGTGATCATCGAAGATCATATAGGTTGGCAGGTGAGCCATTAGCCGCCTGACCTGGTTCAGTCCGAACTTAAATTCGAGCAGGTGTACCCACTCCCGCTCCCATCGCTTACTGTTCGCCGCCGATAAGCCCACCACCTCTTTGGGGATATCGATCTTCTCCCAAAGCTCGGGTGACCAGCTGAGCAGGTAGAAGGCGATAACCTCACCCAGACTCACAAGATGATTTTCGGCGATGGAGGAGGTAAAGATGGGATGGTTCTTATACCAGTGAGTGATGGGGGTCTTAGCCGGATACTGAGTGCGGGGGAGTAAGTTTTTATGTCTCTGGTAGAGCGCCGCCGGGTGGTAGCTTATCGCTTCGCTTCCGGGCAGGGGGGCATGATCAAATTTCTCCTGAGGCAGGCCCAGTAGTTTAATGACCTCGCCGATGGCGTAGATCATGGGGCCGGCAACGTCATCGACATAGACCTGATCGCCGCTGAGCATCATGAGTGCGGGTCTGGCCTCAACACTCAGATCTTGTCCCAGCCTGGTATCGGCGGCCACCAGGGCATCGCCGCTGTGGTGATGAGCGTTACGGCATGAGCCGTGTAACATGCTATCTATCTCAGGCTTGATGACAAATTCAGGGGCGTCATTTTCCGGGTAGTGCAGCGCTTCTACCTCAGTAAAGACTGCTCCGTGGCGGCTGTCATTGAGCCGGTAAGCTATCGCCTCGTTGGCGGGGAGAAGCTGAGTTTGATGAACATGGATGATATATTGCCAGGCACGTTCGCCAAGCCTGATAACATGAACCTGACTGGCAAGCAGCGGCTCTTTAAAAATCAGGGCTTCGGTTTCACGGCTGTGCTTCAGGGTCAGAGTCAGGGATAACTCAGTCATGGGTTCACTGCTGACATACCATAGGGTGAAGTTATCAGAGTCGCAGTGACGAAGAGTGGGTCCCGCTATGATGAGTGGTAGTTGCGCCTCTGGCATCTGTTCTCTCTGTTTAAAGCATCCGGATAGCTCACAGACTAAACAAGTCGCTATGGTTTGAAAAGGTAAATAGCTATAGTATCGCACTGGATTTGATAAAAATTCCTGAAATGGAGTGTAACCTATGCCCCACAGTTTGATTCCAAACTTGAGAGCGTCGGATCAACTGGCTTTTCTGCGTATATTGAGTTTATTGCTCAAACTCGGATTGACATTTACTGCGGCGGAAACCTTCGGACTCTCCCTCCATAGTCCGGCGTTGAACTATGCCCTGCTGCTTGAAACCATCTATCTCGGGGTCACCTTCTCGATACGCCATCCGCTACAGTCTAAAGATTCCGGGCTGTTTATTGCGCTGTTGTTAGATACCGCTTTTTGGATCACCTGGCTCTATTTTACCGGGGGAGCCACCAATGCATTTATCTCATTGTTACTGCTGCCTATCGCGATAGCGGCCGTGATACTGCCTCGTTGGGCGCCATGGTCTCTCACCCTCATCTCGACTCTGGCCTATAGCCTGATGCTCTATTTTGTCCCCCAGGAGCAGATGCAACACCACGGCATGGATATGAGCTCACACTATCTGGGAATGTGGTTTAACTTCGTCATCTCATCACTGGTACTGACCACCAGTGTCGCGTTTATCTCTAAACGCATGAGGCGGCAGGACTCTGAACTGGCCTATATGCGTGAGGCCCAGTTGCGGCAGGAGAAGCTGTTGGCACTAGGTACCGCCTCGGCGCAGATGGCGCACCAGTTGGCGACGCCACTGTCCAGTTTGCGACTTCTGGTTGAGGAAGTCGACGAAGAGTTGGGGCACAATTCGTCTGCGGTTAAGGAGATGGATACCGCACTGTTTCGCTGTGAGCAGACGCTGACAGAGCTGCGCTGTGCAACCGAATCAATTCGCGAACATAAAAGGGGGCAGATTGAAGTAGGCGAGCTTATCACTACGTTAAGACAGCAGGTCACCCTATTGATGCCTGAGTTAAAGTTAGAACTGGAACTGGATAGTGAAGCGAGCCGCACCTTAGTGCAAACTGATATCAGTCTGCTGCCTGCACTGCTCTCTTTAGTGGAAAATGCCGCACGTGCCAGCGAGGAGCAACTACAGGAGCAGAGAGTGAAAGTAGAGGTCGTTATCGATCACCTCTATCCATCTATTCGCCTTCGGGTGCGTGATTATGGTGCCGGGATCCCTAAGCGCCTGCTGTCACAGTTGGGACATAAGCTGGTGGAAAGTCCTACTGGGATGGGGATTGCACTCATGCTTAGCCATGCCAGCTTCGAGCGTCTGGGCGGGAAATTGATTCTGGGGACACATGTGGATGGTGGCGCCGTTGCCGAAGTCACCCTGCCGGTGGAGGGAAGGTAAAGCCATGGCACCAACTAACTTACAAGCCAAGTCGAAAAAGTTGCTGATCATCGAGGATGATCAGGCCCTTGCCGGGGTGCTGACGAGACGCTTAACGCGACAGGGGTTCGAGTGCCAGCAAGCCCATGATGCGACACAGGGATTGCTGATTGCGAGGCAGTTTAAACCCAGTCATATCCTGTTAGATATGAAATTAGACCAGGACAATGGACTCTGTCTGATTGAGCCGCTGCGTAAGAGTCTGCCAGATGTCACTATGGTACTCCTGACCGGTTATGCCAGTATCGCCACCGCAGTCGAAGCCATCAGGATGGGAGCCGATAACTATCTGGCAAAACCGGTTGATACGCAAACCCTGCTTAAGGCTCTGGATACCGCTCCGCTGGAGACGGGTGTTCAGCAACTGGATGAGGGGCCTCTGAATCCTAAGCGTGTCGAGTGGGAGCATATTCAGCAGGTGTTGAATGCCAATAATGGTAATGTGTCGGCAACCGCACGTCAGCTAGGCATGCACAGGAGAACGCTGCAACGAAAGTTACTTAAGAAACCCGCGTTTGACCATAGGACTTAAAGATAAAAACAGAATGTCCCTCTATCTTGCTAACAGTGGCAATGTGTCGGCAACGATCCACTCACCAAGCCGGCATGCACAGGAGAACGCTACAACGAAAGCTACTTAAGAAACCCGCGTTTGACCATAGGACTTAAAGATAAAACAGAATGTCCCTCTATCTTGCTAACAGTGGCAATGTGTCGGCAGCGATCCACTCACCAAGCCGGCATGCACAG
>NZ_CANMUW010000028.1 GCF_947501225.1 uncultured Shewanella sp. | reverse complement strand
ACTGCTTTTCAGCTTTCCTTGAGAAGACTGGCTTGCCGTGTCAGTGGGAGCGCATTATAGGGATCTCAGCCCAGAGCGCAAGGGCTTATTTACACAAAAAGACAAGATTAATGCTAAATGGATACTTATCCACCGAAACAGATGTCAATGAGAGTTGATATGGTTATTTGTTAAGCCAAATTCTATTTAATGGCATACGTCATTCATAAAAAAAGGGCCTGAAGGCCCTTTTTAAGAAAGTTGTCAACGCTAAGGTTGATCGATAAAACTTTGTATCAGCTCTTCTGCTTTTTTATCATCCCAATCGACAAAGGTACGTACAAAGGCTAATAGTTCACCCTCTTTATTCAAGATAAATGTCGCCGGGATTGTATCTAATGGAAAAACACTACCAAGCTTTTGCTTTTCATCATAATAAGAGTTGAATGCTTCCATTCCTAACTCTTTCAGAAAAGGTTCAACCTTATCCTTACCTTCCATATCGATGGAGATAGGTAAAATCTCGAAGTCTTTGGAATCAAACTTAGCAGACAAACGTTCAATAGCCGGCAACTCACGGACACAAGGTGGACACCAAGTTGCCCACATGTTAACCATGATAACCTTACCTTTATATTGACTGAAATCGACCGCCTCCCCCTTACTGTCCTTGAAAGGAACGACATCAATAGGATAGGTCTTTGGTAAGACATTGATAAGGTCAATACGTGACTGATCCGTCCCCTCAGCTTTCTTTTGCATTCCGGGGTAAGCAGAAACAGAAGTTACAGATAACGAACTTAATGCCAACAGCGAAACCGTTAGCACACTTGCTAACCGTTTCTTCATTTTCCTGCTCGCTTTAGCAATTCATCGAGCTCTTTCTGCTCTTCGGCGCTAATCTCTTGCTCTTCGACCTGAGAAATACGCTGTTTCCGTATGAAGAAGAAGCCGATAAGTAATCCAAATAGCAACAGGGCTATTGGACCTAACCATAGAACATAGGTCTTTGCTTCCATTCTCGGTTTATAAAGAACGAACTCTCCATAGCGGCTGGTCATAAACTCGATGATCTCATCATCACCTTTACCAGCATCGACCATCTCATACACTTCCAGGCGGAGATCCTGAGCAACAGGTGAATTCGAATCAATTAAGTTTTGATTCTGACACTGAGGACAACGAAGTGAGTGAGCTAATTCCAGCGCTCGCTTCTGGTTATCAACAGATTTAAACTCGTAAGTATCTACAGGAGTCGCAAAAGCCGATGACATCAGTGTCATAGACAAAAATATCATACCGATAAATTTAAAAAGCTTACTCATGATGCACCATCCAATTTAGCAGCAGCCTGAAGCTCCTCAATCATAGGGAACAATGTCTCATTCCAGACACGCTGGTCGATAGGGCCGGCGTATCGATAACGAATGATTCCGTTGTGATCGACCAGATAACTTTCAGGAGCACCATAAACTCCAAGATCCAAGCCTAAACGACCATCATGATCGAAGATGTTAATTGTATAAGGGTCACCCTGACGGTTTAACTCACGAATGGCCAAGGCACGCTCATCACGGTAGTTGATACCATAGATTGGCAAGATATTTTGTCTCGCTAACCTCATCAGGTAAGGATGTTCATACTTACAGGATGGACACCAGGTAGCCCATACATTTAATAGTGAAACCTTTCCCTTTAAACTCTCGTTTGTTATTACGTCACTACGATCCTCAAGTCGCTCTAGCTGGAAAGCCGGAATCGGCTTCCCCTCCAAGGCTGAATCTAGTTGCTGCGGGTTAAGGAATAGTCCCTTATAAAGGAACACTCCCATCACCAGAAACAATACCAACGGAATAAATAGTACCAGCCTCTTCTTCATACTTGCCCCAATTCAAGTTAAGCCGTAGCTAATTTCTCTTTTTGAGCATCAGCTTTCGATGCTTCAGTTACTTTCTTTGTGCGGTAACGCTTGTCGGATGCGGCAAAGAAGCCGCCAACCATCATAAAGATGCTTCCGAACCATAACCAACGTACAAATGGTTTATAGTTCAATCTAACTGCAAACTGAGTTCTACTCAGTGGATCACCCATTGTGATATATAGATCTCTGAATAATCCCCAATCGATCCCCGCCTCAGTCATATCCATGGTACGAACGTTGTACTGACGACGATCCGGTCTCAGTAAGGTAACAAACTCACCATCTTTGGTGACTTCAACCTGCCCTTGCTGTGCGGTGTAGTTAGGACCCACCACATTCTTTGTTTCGATATAGTTAAAGGTATAACCCGCAAGCTCATGGCTGATCCCCGGCCCCATACGAACACTCTTCTCTATCGAGTAGTTGGAAACCATAGTTCCGCCGATAACTGAAACCGCAATACCAAGGTGAGCAATGATCATCCCCAGCTCACTTCTGCCCATTCGAGCAAGGCTGAAAGATCCATCTTTTGCTTTTGTGATATCGAAGGCTGCTCTGATGGTAGTTACAGTAACCCATGTTGCAGTACCGACTCCCAACATAACCCAGATATTGAACTGTCCATCAGCAAGGAAAGGAGCCGCAACACCTACAAGCGTAGAGATAACTGCCGGTACCAATAATTTAGTCTTTAACTCGCCTGGCTTAGATTTTTTCCAGCGAATATTCGGACCGATTCCCATAAAGACGAATAGCACAAGCACGATAGGTACAAATACCGCGTTAAAGTAAGGAGGTCCTACGGAGATCTTACCCATGTTAAGTGCGTCAATTAGTAGCGGGTACAAGGTTCCGAGAAGTACCGTACCGCACGCTACCGTAAGCAAGATATTACATACTAATAGCATGGTTTCTTTTGACTTTAGCTCAAATCTAGCCGGGCTCTTCATCTCACTGGCCCTGAATGCAAACAGTGTAAGTGATCCACCGATTGCAAGTCCCAGGAGCAATAGAATAAACATGCCTCGACTTGGATCGGCAGCAAATGAGTGCACAGAGGTCAAGACACCTGAACGTACAATGAAAGTACCGAGCAAGCTCAATGAGAAAGCAAAGATAGAAAGCAATACCGTCCAGTTACGGAATGCGGCACGCTTTTCAGTAACAATAACAGAGTGCAGTAACGCAGTACCGATCAACCAAGGCATAAATGAAGCGTTTTCAACCGGATCCCAGAACCACCAGCCCCCCCAGCCAAGCTCATAATAAGCCCACCAAGAACCTAGTGAGATACCACCGGTAAGGAATACCCAAGCTGCCAGAGTCCATGGACGGCTCCAACGTGCCCATGCTGAATCCAGACTGCCACCCATTAATGCGGCAATAGCAAACGCAAAGCTAACGGCGAAACCAACGTAACCAAGATATAGCATTGGTGGATGGAAGATTAACCCTACATCCTGAAGCATTGGGTTAAGGTCACGCCCCTCCATTGGAACCGGGAACAGACGTTCGAAAGGACTCGAAGTCAAGATCATAAACAGCGTAAAGCCAATGGTGATCATCGCCAATACGGCAAGAACCCGAGCCGTGAAGACCTCCTCAAGCCCTTTACTGAAATATGCTACAGCAGCTGCCCAACACGACAAAGAAAAGACCCAGAATAGAAGCGAACCTTCATGGCCACCCCATACTGCAGCAATCTTGAAGAAGATCGGAAGTTGCGAATTTGAATGATGAGCAACATATGCTACCGAAAAATCATCAATAGCGAAGCTATAACCAAGAACAACAACGGATAAGAATATAAAGAAGAACATGCCATAACTTAATGGCCAAGCATAACGCACTAAGTATTGGTCTTTACGTGCTACACCAATTAAAGGAACGCTGGCTAACAGGAAGGCAAATGCCAAACCTATTATCAACGAAAAGTGTCCTAATTCTGGGATCATGGGTTTTCCTCAGTCCTATAGATGAATTGATCAAGTTACTGCTTGATTCAACACACAAGAGTTTGCAGCTTACACAACTCAAGGTACATTTTTTGAGTCATTTTAGTATTTGCTGTTGTATCTGTCTGCTTCTTTCGAACAAATATGGGTGACCTGTCTCATTCTGTGTTCACATGAGCCACAGATACAGGTGTTAAAAGCATCAGATTTTAAGGT
The DNA here is from genome assembly GCF_947501225.1 of uncultured Shewanella sp. GTDB lineage: Bacteria > Pseudomonadota > Gammaproteobacteria > Enterobacterales > Shewanellaceae > Shewanella. Next base: position 20,690 of record NZ_CANMUW010000028.1, on the reverse strand, counting down.
CTGACCCTTAGGTGAAACTTAAGTTTCATCCATTTGAAAAAAATAGAAACGAACTGTGAACCAGTACTCAACTATCACCTTTTCAAGAAATGAACTCCTTATATTACTGTTCAATGAATAATCTTTCCGTATAATCCTATCCCTAGCCCTGCGGCGTATCCGCATTTTTTGTAACTAATGTGAAAAAGAAATAATGACCACTCTCTGGATTTTTATTGCGCTTTTTGTGTTAGTCAGCCTAGTGCTGATTTGGTTTCCTCACTTTCGTCAACAAAAGATGTTGCAAACGGAAGAAGCAGGAGTTCGTAAGCAAACAAACCTCGAACTATTTAACAACCGTCTCGCTACTTTAGAGAAAGAGCTAGAGGAAGAGCTGCTAGATCAAGTTGAGTTCGATGCTCTTAAGAAAGAGCTAGAGATCAGTTTGCTTCAGGATATGAAGCAAGGTGTTGATGAATCTTTAGTAAACAAGGTGAAACCTAAAGGGTTAGCGTGGCCGGTACTGATGTCTGTAGTCATCATCGGCATCTCCGGATACTTTTATACAACTCTGGGGGCCTATGAAAAACTTAACCAGCCTCAGCCAGGCGGTCCACACGCAGGTATGACTCAGGAGCAGGTCATGCAGCAGCGCCTACAGATGATGGAGCAGCAATCCAAAGCTGAACCAGAGAACAGCCAACTCCTGTTTAGCCTGGGGCACAGTTACATTTCTGCAAGCCGCTACGATGATGCGGTAAAAGCCTTCGATAAAGCTATCGAGCTGGTAGGAGTTCACGCAGAACTACTCGGACCTAAAGCTACGGCCATGTACTACAAGGCTAACCAACAGATGACTCCGGCAGTACAAGCCATTATCGATCAGTCATTGTCACTCGATCCTGAAGATCCTTCGACACTGCTACTGGTTGGTATGGACTCCTTCTTTACAGCTAACTATAAAAAAGCCATCGAGTCTTGGCAGATCATTCTCGATAGTGAGCGAAAAGATGTAGATCGTAGTGCCATCATCAATGCCATCGACAGCGCCAAAATGAGAATGCAGGCTGATACGGGTGAGATGCCAAACGATGCCGCTCACGCCGATGTAAAAGGCACAGCTAAAACCGTTAACGTAGAAGTATCTATCGCACCAGAATTAGCAGATAAAGTTAATAGCTCAGACATGCTATTCATCTTCGCACGTAACACTGAAGGACCTAAAGTTCCGCTGGCCGCCGTAAAGATTTCGGCGAAGACTCTTCCGACTACGATCACCTTAGATGATACAACTTCAATGGGTGGTGATGTTAAGCTAAGTGGCGCAAAAAATGTTGAAATCATTGCCGTTTTATCTAAGCATGGCACAGTTAAACCACAGGTTGGCGATCTTCAAGGTCACTTGGCTATGGTTCAGGTAGGCGAAACCGCTCAGCTGCTAATCGATACATTAGTGGAGTAACCTCCCCTACTCATAAATCTTTAAAGGCCAGCGATGCTGGTCTTTTTATTGCCTTCCAATGAGGCATAAAAAAACCGGCAACAGCCGGTTTTTTTTATGCCTGTTCAAACAGGATACAATTAAGATTACTTAGACATGTACTCGATAGCGTTCTTGTAATCTTCATCGCTACAATCTGTACACATACCACCTGGTGGCATAGCGCCTTTACCGGTCTTAATAGTTGTTACTAAAGTATCCATGCCTTGAGCAAGACGAGGCTCCCAGGCTGCAGCATCATGTGCTTTTGGAGCGCCAGCTACACCCATGCTATGGCATACTTGGCATGCCTTATCGTAGACGGCCTTACCTTCTTGTGCAGATACGTTTGCAGACAAAGTCAATGCAGCGAAAGCAGTCAATGCTAACAATTTTTTCATGTTCGATGTTCCTAATGCAAATACTAACAAAGCTTCAATGCTGCCCTTTTACTGACTAAGAGTAGGCAGACTATTTTTTTAGCCCGTATAGAATACATCAAACTTCAATAAATCTCACCTTTTTGTGATTCTAATCAAAGCTTGCATACTATTAGTACGACTTTTTACACAAAATGAATACTATATTAGCAAATGTTGAAAAAGTTCAGTTAATCTTGTTAAAAGGTTCAATTTTCGGAAGCATATCAAATTGCTGACAGATAGAATCAACCATTACTAAACCCCCAAAAGGGTTTGTGTTAATATCGCTTGTGTTAACATTCGGCTTGATATAGAGGACTCAGTGGCAGAACAACAAATAGCAAAGACCCTGCTTTCAGCCAATCAATTGACCTGTATTCGTGAAGAACGAATTCTGTTTGATGAACTTAGTTTTGAAATCACAGCGGGCGAAATCGTTCAGATAGAGGGGCCCAACGGCTCCGGCAAAACCAGTTTACTTCGCATCTTAGCCGGTTTATCCCGCCCATATGCAGGCGACGTATATTATCAAGGTAAAGATATTACCCGTAACAGGGATGAGTACAATGACGATCTACTCTACCTCGGACACCTGGCAGGCGTAAAAACCGAACTTACCGCAGAAGAGAATCTTAACTTCAATTTAAGGATCAGTGGGTATGATGAGTTTGATACTCGCGGCATCCTGAGCAAAGTTAATTTGGCCGGTTTTGAAGAGGCGCTTGCCGGACACCTTTCAGCCGGGCAGCATAGACGAACGGCACTTGCAAGACTATGGCATACTAACTGTAAGATTTGGCTATTAGACGAACCTTTTACCGCGATTGATAAGAAAGGTGTTGAAGAGCTTGAACACATCTTTCTTGCCCATGCTAAACGAGGCGGTTGCGTCATCATGACAACCCACCAGGATATGGGAATTATCGGTGATGACATTCTTCGCAAGATTAGTCTTGAGTATCGCTTTGTATAAGGTTTCAGAATGAAAAAAGGCATCAGTTTCAGACAAGCATTTTTCACGCTTTTAAAGCGTGACTTACAAATTGCAATCCGCCACAAAGGCGATATATTCAATCCTCTGCTCTTTTTTATCTTAGTGGTTACCCTGTTCCCGTTAGGAATTGGTCCTGAGCCACAAGTGTTATCCAGAGTGGCTCCGGGTATAATCTGGGTTGCGGCCCTGTTAGCCTCTATGCTCTCGCTGGAACGTTTATTTAAGGCTGACTTCGTAGACGGCAGCCTTGAGCAGATGTTATTAAGCCCACAGCCACTACCTTTGATGGTATTAGCTAAGGTTCTGGCACATTGGATTTTGACCGGAGTACCTTTAATATTAATAGCTCCGCTACTGGCTGTGCTGCTGCACCTGGAAGCTAATAGTTATGGTGCATTGATGGCAACACTGGCTTTAGGGACTCCGGTGTTGAGCCTGCTTGGTGCCATTGGTGTGGCCTTGACGGTTGGATTGCATAAGGGCGGGGTTCTACTCAGCCTGCTTATCCTGCCCTTGTATATCCCGGTACTCATCTTTGCCACCTCAGCAATAGATGCAGCGGGACTTAATTTACCCTACAGTGGCCATCTCGCAATCATAGGCGCGATGTTGGTCGGTTCATTAATATTGGCACCATTTGCTATTGGTGCATCGCTAAGAGTGAGTACTAACTAAAATGTGGAAATGGCTACATAGTTACGCGGATCCAGAACGCGCCTATAATTTATCCGGAAAACTCCTCCCTTGGTTCGCCATGCTGGCGATTGGGCTGATAGGCGTTGGCTCTGTATGGGGGCTCGTTTTTGCACCAACCGATTATCAACAGGGTGATAGCTACAGAATCATCTTTATACATGTGCCGGCAGCTTCTATGTCAATGGCAGCATATATGGCTATGGCATCCTCAGCATTTGTTGGTCTGGTATGGCAGATAAAATCTGCAGATTGGGCTGCAGCCGCTATCGCTCCTATCGGCGCCGTTATTACCTTTATTGCATTGATCACCGGCGCAACCTGGGGCAAACCCATGTGGGGGACATGGTGGGTGTGGGATGCCCGATTAACCGCTGAATTGGTGTTGCTTTTCCTATATTTGGGCGTTATCTCTCTGTACGCATCGTTTGAAGATAAAGTACTGGCAGCCAGAGCCGCAGGAATCTTAGCAATTGTCGGTGTGATTAATATTCCGATTATTAAGTACTCTGTCGAGTGGTGGAGCTCACTACATCAACCATCGACAATCAAGATCACCGAAAAGTCGACAATGTCATCAGATATGTTATATCCACTACTGATCAATATCTTCGGCTTCGGAATGATGATAGGTGCAATTACTTTAATACGTTTCAGAGCCGAAATTTTGGCAAGAAATGGAATGCGCCCCTGGGTTCGGGAACTTGCTAAAGCCGAAGGAGTCAAATAATGCAGTTCGATTCATTAGCAGATTTTTTTAACATGGGAGGCTACGCCTTCTACGTATGGCTGGCTTATGGAGTGACCTTTCTTTCGTTAGGTATTCTCATAGTTCACAGCCTTAGACAAAAACGTAAGGTGTTGGTGGGGATCTCGCAAAAAATTAAACGAGAAGAGCGCCTTAAAGAAAACCGGAGTACTAAATAGTGAATGCTAGACGTAAAAAAAGATTAGCTTTAGCAGTGGCCTTAATAGGCGGCGTCGCCGCAATTGCGTCACTCTTACTCTACGCCTTAAACTCAAACCTGAACCTATTCTATACCCCGACTGAGATTGTACAGGGTAAGAAGGACACAGGTGTTAAACCCGAAGTAGGCCAACGTATTCGTGTCGGCGGTATGGTTACAGTAGGTTCGATGGTTCGCGACCCTAACAGTTTACATGTTGAGTTTGCGGTTCACGATGCCGCAGGCGGTGAGATCACTGTCACTTATGATGACCTACTTCCGGATCTGTTCCGTGAGGGTCAGGGTATCGTTGCTCAGGGCGTATTGGTAGAAGGTGGTAAGCTTCAGGCAACCGAAGTTCTTGCTAAGCATGATGAAAACTACATGCCACCTGAGGTCGCAGAAGCCATGGGGCAAACCCATGAGAAGCTCGATTACAGCGAACAGCAAAAAAGCAGCTACTAACCAATAGCATTCACTCTTTAAGAAAAGGCCTCTGACGAGGCCTTTTTTATGCCTATCTTTCTATAGTCATATACCTGGTCTATAACTTAAAGAAACCTTTGAAAGATCTTTTATATGCGTTATCTATTGCTGCTGATGATTTTGTGCCCTGTGGAAGCAATGGCGGCCTCCATTCTTATTATTGAGAGCTACCATAGGGAGTATCAATGGGATAAAAATTACAATGAAGGAATTATCTCAATCCTTGGCAGTGAACACGACTACCACCATTCATATCTGGATACAAAGAGAGTGCCACAATCTATGTTTGCAAACCGCGCTGAAAGCGCCTGGGAAGCCTATAAGAAGCTAAAACCAGATCTTGTAGTACTTGGGGATGATAATGCAATTAAGCTGTTAAATGAGCGTTTTAAGAAGAGTCATACCCCCGTCGTATTTCTCGGCCTGAATACCAATCCAAGAACCTATGACATCCATAACCATAAAAACTTTACCGGGGTACTCGAAAGACCGCTATTCAAAAGATCACTTCTGCTCGCGAATCAACTACTGATAGCTAAAGCAGAAAAAAAGTTTCTGGTAATATTCGATAATAGTAAAACCTCAATTGCATCTCTTGAGCAGATCAGCCCATCACTGGATAGTATTACTATGGGCCGAGTTAGCCTGGATTTCGTACTTACCAGTAACTTCAGTTCATGGAAGACAAATATATCAGGCGCTAAAGATGCGGGATATGATGCAATATTTGTGGGTCTCTATCACACCGTTCATGATGAGTCAGGCGAGCACCTGCCAGCCGAAGAGGTGATCTCCTGGACTCAAAAAAATGCTTCGCTACCCCATTTTGGATTTTGGGAATTTACAATAGGGGCGGAAAAAAACATTGGTGGTTATGTATTAGATGGCTACCTACATGGCCAGCACGCGGGTAGGCAGATTAAACAGATATTGGAGGGTGCTTCACCGGGCTCACTGCCCCTGGTATCTGACAGAAAGGGTCTGTACCTGTTCAGCAAGAGCGGTATTGAGCGATGGAAAATTAAACTTCCAGAAAAGATATCTAAAAGTGCAAAATGGGTGGATTGACAGAAATAGCATCTAAGCCGATCCATAAATTTGATGCATAAAAAAGCCGGGCTATAGCCCGGCTTTTTAGATGTAACCTTAATTACTCAGCAGAATCATCAGCTTCAACAGCTTCAGCTTCTTCTGGGCGACCTACTAGTTCAATAAACGCCATAGGCGCTTTATCACCAGTACGTAGACCGCACTTAAGGATACGGGTGTAACCACCAGGACGTTCCTGGTAGCGTGGACCCAATTCATTGAATAACTTACCTACGACTTCAGCGTCGCGAGTACGAGCAAATGCCAGACGGCGATTTGCAACGCTATCACTCTTAGCAAGTGTTATCAGAGGTTCAACTACGCGACGCAGTTCTTTCGCTTTAGCAACAGTAGTCTTGATCACTTCGTGACGGACTAGTGAGCTTGCCATGTTACGGAACATAGCTTGGCGATGACTGCTGTTACGGTTTAGTTGACGACCACTCTTACGATGGCGCATGACCTAATCCTTATTACCTAAATCTGTACAAGTCTGGACTTAAAGGTCGTCTGCTAAACTAGCCGGAGGCCAGTTTTCAAGACGCATACCTAACGACAGTCCGCGAGAAGCTAAAACATCCTTAATTTCAGTAAGAGACTTCTTACCTAGGTTAGGAGTCTTAAGCAGCTCAACTTCTGTGCGCTGTACCAGATCACCGATGTAATGAATCGCTTCAGCCTTCAGACAGTTAGCTGAACGTACAGTTAGCTCTAAATCGTCCACAGGACGCAACAGAATCGGATCGAACTCCGGCTTCTCTTCTTTCTGCTCTGGCTCAGTGACATCACGCAACTCAACAAACGCATCTAACTGTTCAGCTAGAATGGTTGCAGAACGACGGATAGCTTCCTCAGGATCGATTGTACCGTTTGTGGTCATATCGATAACGAGTTTATCTAAGTCAGTACGCTGTTCAACACGTGCAGCTTCTACATTGTAGGCTATACGAGCGACAGGCGAGAATGAAGAATCCACCAACAAACGACCGATAGGGCGATCATCGTCTTCAGTTTGTGCACGGGCTGATGCCGGTACATAACCACGACCACGCTCTACACGAATTCGCATGCTGACATCATTGTTACCGGTCAAATGACAGATAACATGATCAGGATTCATGATAGTAACATCACCATCATGCGTGATATCTGCTGCAGTAACAGGGCCTGCGCCTGACTTACTTAAAGTAAGCATAGCTTCGTCTTTCCCTTCGATCACAACAGCCAAACCTTTGAGGTTTAGTAGGATCTCAAGGATATCCTCTTGCACGCCTTCCTTGCTACTGTATTCATGCAGTACACCATCAATTTCTACTTCGGTTACCGCGCAGCCTGGCATAGACGACAATAGGATACGACGCAACGCGTTACCTAAAGTGTGACCGAAACCACGTTCAAGCGGCTCAAGTGTAACTTTGGCACGTGTTGGATTAACCTGCTCGATATCAACGAGACGCGGTCTAAGAAATTCTGTAACAGAACCCTGCATTGTGTCCTCTCTTTTGTGTTAACTTTACTTAGAGTAAAGTTCGACGATCAGCTGTTCGTTAATTTCCGCAGATAAATCACTACGCTCTGGAATGCGCTTGAAAGCACCTTCCATCTTAGTGTTATCAACTTCAACCCATGTTGGCTTTTCGCGTTGAGAAGCAACTTCTAAAGCAGCAACGATACGTGCTTGCTTCTTAGACTTCTCACGAATGCTAATTACATCATTCGCAGACACTTTGAATGATGGAATGTTAACAACGCTGCCATTTACCATAATAGACTTGTGGCTTACAAGCTGACGTGCTTCTGCACGAGTTGCGCCAAAGCCCATACGGTATACAACATTATCAAGACGGGTTTCTAAAAGAGTAAGAAGGTTTTCACCTGTGTTACCTTTTGTACGTGCAGCGTCTTTGTAGTAGTTACGGAATTGCTTTTCAAGCACACCATAAGTACGACGAACTTTTTGTTTCTCGCGTAGCTGAACACCATACTCAGACAGACGGGTCTTACGAGCGCCGTGTTGTCCAGGTGCAGTTTCAAGCTTACACTTCGAATCGATTGCTCTCACACCGCTTTTCAGGAAAAGGTCTGTACCTTCTCTGCGGCTGAGCTTGAGCTTGGGACCCAAGTATCTTGCCATGTTCTTTCTCCAACTATCCTAATTAAAAACGACGATTAAACGCGACGTTTCTTAGGAGGACGACAACCATTATGAGGGATAGGCGTCACATCGGTAATGTTAGTTATCTTGTAACCAACCGAGTTTAGTGCACGAATCGCAGATTCGCGTCCTGGACCTGGACCCTTTACAAAGACTTCAAGGTTTTTAACACCGTAGTCCTGAGCAGCAACACCTGCACGCTCAGCAGCAACCTGTGCAGCAAAAGGAGTAGATTTACGTGAACCACGGAAACCTGAACCACCTGAAGTTGCCCAAGATAGTGCATTACCTTGACGATCTGTAATGGTAATAATTGTGTTGTTGAAAGATGCATGGATATGAGCCATGCCATCAGCAACCTGTTTACGTACACGCTTACGCGGAGAACGTGACGGAACTTTAGCCATTTTGGTTTACCCCGTTACTTTCTGATTGGTTTACGTGGACCTTTACGCGTACGCGCATTGGTCTTAGTACGTTGCCCACGAAGGGGCAGGCTACGACGGTGACGTATTCCACGGTAACAGCCAAGGTCCATAAGACGCTTGATGTTCATGGAAACCTCACGACGCAGATCACCTTCTACAGTGTATTCGGCAACTGCTTCGCGTAGTGTGTCAATTTGAGCTTCGCTCAATTCCTTGATCTTAGCGTCTTCAGCAACAGAAGTAGCCGCGCAGATTGCTCTTGCGCGAGTACGGCCGATGCCGAAAATACCGGTCAATGCAATGACGGTATGCTTATGATCAGGAATGTTAATGCCAGCGATACGGGCCACTATGCACTCCTCAATAGTTAATGGTCATCTGTGAAAAGCCCGGTAGGATACTCGACAGACGACAGTTTTGCAAATAAATTTTGATCAGCCCGAACAGGGCTGACCAAGTTTTTTAGCCTTGACGCTGTTTGTGCTTAGGTTCAACACAAATCACGCGTACAACGCCACTACGTTTTACGATCTTGCAATTACGGCAGATCTTCTTCACGGAAGCTCGAACTTTCATTTCATCACTCCGAGAAAACTTTCTTAGCGACCAAAGCGATCTAAGTTCGCTTTATTCACCAGGTTAGCTTTCTTCATTACAGACTCATACTGATGAGACATCATATGGGTCTGAACTTGAGCCATGAAGTCCATGATTACGACTACCATAATGAGTAGTGAAGTACCGCCAAAATAGAACTGTACTTTCCACGTAATTAACATGAACTCCGGAATTAAACAGATAAAGGTAATATACAGTGCGCCAGCTAATGTCAGGCGTGTCATCACTTTATCAATGTAACGCGAAGTCTGTTCTCCAGGACGGATCCCGGGAATAAACGCACCACTCTTCTTCAAGTTGTCTGCTGTCTCACGTGGGTTAAATACCAACGCAGTATAGAAGAAACAGAAGAATATGATCGCTGATGCATACAATAATGAGTAGAGCGGCTGTCCCGGTGACACAGCAAGTGAGAAATCACTTAACCATGATAGAGACTCATTTTGGCCAAACCACTGTGCAAGTGTGCCTGGGAACAAAATGATGCTCGACGCAAAAATTGGTGGTATTACACCTGCCATATTTATCTTAAGCGGTAGATGTGTACTTTGCGCTGCAAACACCTTACGGCCTTGCTGACGCTTAGCATAGTTAACGACGATACGACGCTGACCACGCTCCACAAATACAACGAAATAAGTTACGGCAAATACAATAACGGCTATCAACAATAGTACGAGTACGTTCAAGTCACCTTGACGCGCCTGCTCAGCCGTTTGGCCGATAGCAGATGGTAGCCCAGCAACGATACCTGCGAAAATCAAAATCGAGATACCATTACCAATGCCTCTTTCGGTAATCTGCTCACCTAGCCACATAAGGAACATAGTTCCTGTCACTAGACTCACTACAGCAACAAAGTAGAAACCAAAGCCAAGGTTTACAACTAAACCTGGGACTAAATTTGGTAGACCCGTTGCGATACCGATTGCCTGGAATGTACCCAGGACCAATGTGCCGTATCTGGTATATTGACTGATCTTCTTACGTCCTGATTCGCCTTCCTTTTTAAGTTCAGCGAGTGCAGGATGCACAACCGTCAATAACTGCATGATAATCGATGCCGAAATATATGGCATGATACCCAATGCAAAGATAGAAGCACGTTCAAGGGCACCACCAGAGAACATGTTAAACATGCCTAAGATAGTACCCTTCTGCTGATTGAACAGCTCTGCTAATACAGCAGCGTCAATACCAGGAATTGGTACAAACGAACCGGCTCTAAAGACGATAATCGCACCAATCACGAACAGGAGGCGAGTCTTCAGTTCAGAAAATCCACCTTTCGCGCTTTTTAAATCAAGTCCTGGTTTTGCCATCGACGTATTATTCCTCGATCTTTCCGCCGGCAGCTTCGATAGCTGCACGAGCACCTTTGGTTACCTTCAGACCTTTAACGGTCACTGGGCGTTCAATGGTACCTGAAAGAACGACTTTAGCAAACTGTATGTTGCGAGTAACGAGATTCGCATCTTTCAGTGCATTTAAGTCGACAACATCACCGTTAACTTTAGCAAGCTCGCTGATGCGAACTTCTGCAGTTACCATCGCTTTACGCGAGGTGAAACCGAACTTAGGCAAACGGATCTTAAGTGGCATTTGACCACCCTCGAAACCGACGCGAACGCCGCCACCAGAACGAGACTTCTGACCCTTGTGGCCACGACCACAAGTTTTACCAGTGCCTGAACCAATACCGCGACCTACACGCTTAGCTGCTGATTTAGCACCTGCAGCAGGTGATAGAGTATTTAGACGCATCTTATACTTCCTCCACCGAAACCATGTAGTAAACCTTGTTAATCATACCGCGAACTGAAGGAGTATCTTCTAGTTCAACAGTGTGATTAATACGGCGTAGACCAAGACCAGTCAAAGTTGCACGATGCTTAGGCAAACGTCCAATTGCACTTTTAGTCTGAGTCACTTTTAAAGTTTTAGTAGCCATGGTGCATTAACCTCGAATTTCATCAACATTCAGGCCACGCTTAGCTGCAATTTGTGATGGTGACTTCATGTGCACCAACGCATCTACAGTTGCGCGAACGATGTTGATCGGGTTAGTAGAACCGTATGCTTTAGACAGAACGTTATGAACGCCTGCTACTTCCAATACGGCACGCATTGCGCCACCGGCAATAATACCGGTACCGTCTGATGCAGGTTGCATGTAAACACGCGAACCAGTGTGACGGCCCTTAACAGGGTGATGCAGAGTACCATTGATCAACTCAACTGATACGATGTTACGGCGAGCCTTTTCCATCGCTTTCTGAATTGCAGCTGGTACTTCACGCGCTTTACCATAGCCAAAGCCGACTTTACCGTTACCATCACCGACTACTGTTAGTGCAGTGAAGCTAAAGATACGTCCACCTTTAACTACTTTAGAAACACGATTAACTGCAACTAGTTTCTCTTGCAGATCGTCTTTTTGCTGTGCTTCGAATTTAGCCATTTTTAATCATTCCTTAGAACTTGAGGCCAGCTTCACGAGCGGCGTCTGCTAAAGCAGCTACACGTCCGTGATACTTGAAACCGGAACGATCGAATGCAACTACAGTCACGCCTTTTTCGATTGCACGCTCTGCAACGGTCTTACCCACTGCTTTAGCTGCATCTACGTTACCTGTGTACTTTAGTTGCTCTGATACCGCTTTCTCAGCAGTAGAAGCTGCCGCCAAAACCTGTGAGTCAGGGCTGATTACCTGAGCATAGGTGTGACGTGGTGTACGATGTACAACCAGACGGTTAACGCCCAGCTCTTGGATCTTCTTACGGGCGCGAGTCGCGCGACGTAAGCGAGATGTTTTCTTATCCATATCGCGTTACCTACTTCTTCTTAGCCTCTTTACGACGTACTTGTTCGTCAGCATAGCGAACACCTTTACCTTTGTAAGGCTCTGGTGGACGGTAGCCGCGAATCTCAGCTGCTACCTGTCCAACAAGCTGCTTATCAGTACCAGAAAGTACGATTTCAGTTTGTGTAGGACAAACAGCTGTTACGCCGTCTGGGAGTTCGTGTACTAGTGGGTGAGAGAAACCTAGAGTCAAATCAACGCCGTTACCAGCGACTTTCGCACGGTAACCAACACCAATAAGAGTCAGTTTCTTCTCGAAACCAGCTGTAACACCAACAACCATGTTGTTGATTAGAGCTCGAGCTGTACCAGCTTGAGCAGCGGTCTTAACGCCCTCAACTGATGAACACTTAATTTCGTTGTTTTCAACAACAACAGAAACGTCAGAGTTAATTACTCGAGTCAAACTACCTTTAGTACCTTTAACGGTGATAGTTTGTTCGTTTAGAGTCACTTCTACGCCTGCAGGGATAGCGACTGGTGCTTTTGCGACACGAGACATTGCTAGCTCCTTATGCTACGTAGCAGATAACTTCTCCACCCATGCCATTTTGGCGGGCAGCGCGATCAGTCATCAAACCTTTAGAAGTGGAAACAATTGCGACACCCAGACCGCCCATAACCTTAGGAAGTTCGTCTTTACCTTTGTAAATACGAAGACCAGGACGGCTTACGCGCTGGATAGTCTCAACAACTGGCTGGCCTTGGAAATACTTTAACGTAATTTCAAGAACAGGTTTGGTTTCATCTGCTACGGTGTAGTCAGTGATATAACCTTCTTCCTTAAGCGTTTTCGCGATAGCGACTTTTAGCTTAGCAGAAGGCATAGATACTGATACTTTGTTAGCAGCTTGGCCATTACGAATACGTGTTAACATATCCGCTATAGGATCTTGCATGCTCATATTAGCTTACTCCGTGACAAGTATTTACCAGCTGGCCTTACGTAGACCAGGAACTTCACCACGCATGGTAGCTTCACGTAATTTGATACGGCTTAGGCCGAACTTACGTAAGTAACCATGTGGGCGACCAGTTTGACTACAGCGGTTACGCTGACGCGAACTGCTGGAATCACGTGGTAGACCTTGCAACTTAAGAACCGCATCCCAACGATCATCATCAGATGTGGTTGGGTTGCTAATGATAGCCTTAAGAGCTAGACGCTTTTCAGCGAACTTAGCCACGAGCTTTGCACGTTTTGCTTCACGTGCTTTCATTGAACTTTTTGCCATTACGCTACCCTTATTTCTTGAATGGGAAGTTAAAGGCTTCAAGCAGAGCTCGGCCTTCTTCGTCATTCTTCGCAGAAGTAGTGATTACAATATCCATACCACGGATCTTATCGATTTTATCGTAATCGATTTCCGGGAAGATGATTTGCTCACGTACACCCATTGCGTAGTTACCACGGCCATCGAACGACTTAGCGCTCATGCCACGGAAATCACGAATACGCGGGATTGCGATATCAACTAAACGCTCTAAGAATTCCCACATACGCTCACCGCGCAGTGTAACCTTACAACCTATCGGGTAGCCATCACGGATTTTAAAACCAGCCACTGACTTACGAGCTACAGTCACAACTGGCTTTTGGCCTGCGATAGCAGTCATGTCACGAAGCGCATGCTCCATAACTTTCTTATCTGCTACAGCTTCGCCAACACCCATGTTAAGGGTGATTTTCTCAATCCGAGGGACTTGCATGACACTGGTAAAACCGAACTTTTTAGCAAGTTCAGGACTAACAGTCTCTTGATATTTATCATGCAGTTTCGCCATCGTTTACTCCAATTACTTAACGAGTTCACTGTTCGACTTAAAGAAACGGACTTTTTTGCCGTCTTCAAATCGGAAACCAACGCGATCAGCTTTGCCAGTGGCAGAGTTGAAAATCGCTACATTTGATGCTTGTATCGGGGCTGCTTGCTCAACAATACCGCCAGCTACACCCAGTTGTGGGTTAGGCTTTTGGTGCTTCTTAACAAGGTTAATACCTTCAACAATTAATTTACCAGTAGGAAGAACCTGAGAAACCTTACCGCGTTTCCCTTTATCTTTACCTGCCAATACAATTACTTCGTCTTCGCGACGGATTTTAGCTGCCATTTGAAGCTCCTTTACAGTACTTCTGGTGCCAGAGAAACAATTTTCATAAATTGTTCGTTACGCAGTTCACGCGTCACTGGGCCAAAGATACGAGTACCAATCGGTGCATTGTTTGCGTTAAGCAAAACAGCTGCGTTCCGATCGAAGCGAATGACAGAACCGTCTGGGCGACGAACGCCTTTCTTAGTACGAACTACCACCGCGCTATATACATCACCTTTCTTCGCTTTACCGCGAGGAATAGCTTCTTTAACAGAAACCTTAATGATGTCGCCGATACCGGCATAACGACGATGAGAGCCACCTAAGACCTTAATACACTGAACTCTACGAGCGCCACTGTTACAGGCTACATCTAGAGTAGATTGCATTTGGATCATTGTAAATGCTCCGCTAACGTTACTTACATCCCCAATTTGGGGCGACTTTTCGCCTATTTTTAACATTGATTTTGTCAAAAATGGCGCGCAAGTATAACACCCAAAAATAGGAATAGATAGTGTTAAAATAAAAACGGCTCCAAAAAGGAGCCGTTTCACTTAAAACCCAATGTGATTAGGCTTTAGATACTACTTCAACCAGAGTCCAAGACTTAGTCTTAGACAGCGGACGGCATTCGCGAATAGTCACGACATCGCCAGCATTACACTGATTATTTTCGTCATGTGCATGAATCTTAGTAGTACGCTTAAGGAACTTCCCGTATAAAGGATGCTTAACCTTACGCTCAATAGCTACAGTGATAGACTTGTCCATCTTGTTGCTAAGTACACGACCCTGCAAAGTACGGATTTTATCAGACATTACGCACCCGCCTTAGAAGTAATAATGGTCTTAACGCGCGCAATGTTGCGACGCACGATTTTCAGCTGATGAGTCTGAGTCAACTGACCAGTGGCGTGTTGCATACGCAGATTAAACTGCTCACGCAGCAGACCAAGCAGTTCAGCGTTCAGTTCTTCAACGCTCTTTTCTGTTAGCTCGCTCGCTTTCATTACATCACCGTCTTAGTTACGAAGGTAGTCTTAAGAGGCAGCTTAGCGGCAGCAAGAGCGAAAGCTTCACGAGCTAGCTCCTCTGGTACACCATCCATCTCGTAGAGAACCTTACCTGGTTGAATCTGGCAAACCCAATATTCAACGTTACCCTTACCTTTACCCATACGCACTTCAAGAGGCTTAGAGGTGATTGGCTTGTCAGGGAAAACGCGGATCCAAATTTGACCTTGACGTTTAATGTGACGTGTCATCGCACGACGTGCAGATTCGATCTGACGCGCAGTCAAACGACCACGACCAACAGCTTTCAGACCGAAATCACCGAAGCTCACTTCAGTGCCGTTCGCAAGACCGCGGTTACGGCCCTTGAACATTTTACGAAACTTCATTCGTTTTGGTTGCAGCATTGCCAGCTCTCCTATTTACCGCGAGGCTTACGCTTCGGCTGCTGTTTCGGCTCTTCATGCGCAGGTACAACGCCGTCCAGAACTTCACCTTTGAAGACCCAAACTTTAACGCCAATCACACCGTATTGAGTGTGACTTTCTGCAGTAGAATAGTCGATATCAGCACGCAGTGTATGTAGAGGTACACGACCTTCACGATACCACTCAGAACGCGCAATCTCAGCACCGCCTAGACGGCCGCTAACTTCAACTTTGATACCTTTAGCACCAAGACGCATTGCGTTTTGAACTGCGCGCTTCATAGCACGACGGAACATAACACGACGCTCTAGTTGCGAAGCGATGCCTTCGGCAACAAGCTTAGCATCTAGCTCAGGCTTACGGATCTCAGCGATGTTGATTTGAGCTGGAATACCAGTCAGCTTAGCAACAGCGTTGCGTAGCTTTTCAACGTCTTCGCCTTTCTTACCAATCACAACACCTGGACGGGCAGTGTGAATAGTAACGCGAACACTCTTTGCTGGACGCTCGATAACAATCTTAGAAACTGATGCTTGCTTAAGTTTCTTTTCTAGAAACTTACGCACTTCCCAGTCACTGCTCAAGTTATTGGCATAGTCTGACTTGTCAGCGTACCAGGTCGAGATCCAAGGCTTAGTGATACCCAGACGGATACCATTAGGATGTACTTTCTGTCCCATTGCTAACTCCTAGCGATCTGATACAACCACAGTAATGTGGCTGGTACGCTTGATTATACGATCAGCACGGCCTTTAGCACGTGGCATGATACGCTTCATAGTTGGACCTTCATCGATCATAATAGCTCCAACTCTTAGCTCGTCAATGTCAGCACCTTCATTGTGCTCAGCATTGGCGATTGCAGAGTCCAGTACTTTCTTAACAAGTACTGCAGCTTTTTTAGGGCTGAAAGTTAAAATTTCGAGAGCCTTAGCAACAGGCAGTCCACGGATTTGATCTGCAACCAAACGACACTTTTGAGGCGACGTACGGGCAAAACGATGTTTAGCTAAAACTTCCATCTTATTCCTCCCGTATTAACGCTTCTTCGCTTTCTTATCTGCGGCATGGCCGCGATAAGTGCGAGTTGGTGAAAATTCACCAAGCTTGTGGCCGATCATTTCGTCAGTTACGAACACAGGTACGTGCTGACGACCATTATGGACAGCGATGGTCAACCCAATCATATTAGGGATGATCATAGAGCGACGAGACCAAGTCTTAATAGGCTTCTTGTCTCCAGCTTCCATCGCTTTCTCTACCTTCTTCAGCAAGTGCAGGTCAATGAATGGACCTTTCTTGAGAGAACGTGGCATGGCGAATCCTCTTACTTTTTATTGCGACGACGTACGATGTACTTGTCGGTGCGTTTGTTACTACGAGTCTTATAACCCTTAGTTGGAACACCCCATGGAGACACTGGATGACGGCCACCCGAAGTACGGCCTTCACCACCACCATGTGGATGGTCTACTGGGTTCATTGCAACACCACGAACTGTTGGGCGTACGCCTCTCCAGCGTTTAGCACCTGCTTTACCTAACTGGCGTAGCATGTGCTCGGCATTACCAACTTCACCCAATGTCGCGCGGCAGTCTACTGGTACTTTACGCATTTCGCCAGAGCGAAGACGTAGAGTAGCGTATTCGCCATCACGAGCTACAACTTGAACATAAGTACCTGCTGAACGAGCGATCTGAGCACCTTTACCAGGCTTCATTTCAACTGCGTGTACAACACTACCTACTGGGATGTTGCGTAATGGTAGAGCGTTACCGCTCTTGATTTCTGCATCGATACCAGACTGGATTTGATCTCCAGCTTGCATGCCTTTAGCTGCAAGAATGTAACGACGCTCACCATCAGCATACAAAACAAGTGCGATGTTTGCTGTGCGGTTTGGATCATATTCCAAACGCTCAACTTTTGCAGGGATACCGTCTTTGTTGCGCTTGAAGTCAACAATACGGTAATGCTGCTTGTGTCCACCACCTACGTGACGAACAGTGATACGGCCAGTGTTGTTACGGCCACCACTTTTAGATTTTTTCGCCAACAAGCCAGCAAAAGGTTTACCCTTGTGCAGGTCAGTGTTCACCACTTTAACAACGTGACGACGACCAGCAGAGGTTGGCTTACACTTAATAACTGCCATGATAATTCTCCTTTGCTTACTCAGCGCCGACGAAATCGATTTCAGCGCCAGCAGCTAGAGTAACATAGGCTTTTTTCCAGTCGACACGACGACCCATACGGGCACCGGTACGCTTGGTTTTACCTTTGTTTACTAGAGTGCGAACTGAATCTACTTCTACTTCGAACAATTGAGCGACTGCAGCTTTAATTTCAGCTTTAGTTGCATCTATAGCTACACGGAAAACTACCGTGTTGTCATTTTCTGCACAGACAGTACTCTTTTCAGAGATATGTGGTGCAAGAATAACTTTTAGCAAACGTTCTTGACTGATCATCCCAGCATCTCCTCGATTTGCTTAACAGCATCGGCAGTTACTAGTACTTTGTTGAATGCGATCAGACTTACTGGGTCGATACCAGCTACGTCACGAACGTCAACTTTGTACAAGTTGCGAGCAGCCAAGAACAAGTTCTCGTCAATTTCTGGAGTAACGATCAACACGTCTTCTAGGTCCATAGCAGACAGTTTAGCTTTCAGCTCTTTAGTTTTAGGAGCTTCAACACCAAATGACTCAACTACGATTAGACGGTCTTGACGTACCAATTCAGAGAAAATGCTTTTCAGCGCTCCACGGTACATCTTCTTGTTAACTTTTTGGCTGTGATCTTGAGTTTTAGCAGCGAATGTTACGCCACCGCCACGCCAGATCGGGCCTTTAACAGTACCGGCACGTGCACGGCCAGTACCTTTTTGGCGCCATGGCTTTTTGCCAGAGCCAACAACTTCCGCACGAGTCTTCTGGCCACGAGTGCCTTGACGTGCGTTTGCAGCGTAAGCTACAACTACCTGATGAACCAGTGCTTCATTAAAGTCACGGCCGAAGGTAGTTTCGGAAACTTCCAGAGCACTTTGTGCGTCTTTCAATACCAATTCCATTACTATCTCCTCAGACCTAAGCTTTAACGGCAGGCTTGATGATCAGGTTGCCGTTTGTGGCTCCCGGAACAGCACCCTTAACCAGTAGCAAGTTACGTTCTGCATCTACACGTACAACGTCTAGATTCTGAGTAGTAACACGCTCTGCACCCATGTGGCCTGACATTTTCTTACCTTTGAAAACGCGACCAGGTGTCTGGTTTTGACCGATAGAACCGTTGGATCTATGTGCCAGTGAGTTACCGTGTGTCATATCTTGTGCATGGAAGTTCCAACGCTTAATACCGCCTTGGAAACCCTTACCTTTTGATTGACCAGTAACATCAACTTTCGCTACATCAGCGAAGATATCAACATTTAGCTCAGCACCAACTTCAATGCTTTCGCCTTCACCATCTGCCAAACGCACTTCCCACAAACCACGACCGGCTTCAACGCCTGCCTTAGCAAAGTGACCTGCTTCTGGTTTAGTGATGCGATTAGCTTTTTTGGTACCAGTAGTAACCTGAAGTGCACGGTAACCGTCAGTTTCTAAGGTTTTCACCTGAGTAACGCGGTTAGATGCGATTTCAATTACTGTAACCGGGATTGACGCTCCATCTTCAGTGAAGATGCGAGTCATACCCACTTTACGACCGATAAGACCGATAGCCATCTCGAAAACCTCTTATTAACCCAAGCTAATTTGAACGTCAACACCAGCCGCAAGATCCAGACGCATAAGTGCATCTACAGTCTTTTCAGTTGGCTCAACGATGTCAACTAGACGTTTGTGAGTACGTAGTTCGTACTGATCACGCGCATCTTTATTAACGTGTGGAGAAGTCAAAATGGTATAACGTTCTTTACGCGTTGGTAGTGGGATTGGACCACGTACCTGTGCGCCTGTACGCTTAGCAGTTTCAACGATTTCCGCAGTAGACTGATCGATCAAACGATGATCAAATCCTTTTAAGCGGATACGGATTCTTTGGTTCTGCATTGACCAGAGCTCCTAAAATGGACATATAAAAAATCACCCTCTAGCTGTTTCCTTCTGGAAAAGCAGAGCGAGATGATTTAACCGTTCGACTCACAATCGGAGTCGCTGTTTTTTTTAAGTCAAGCCCTCGGGCTGACAGATGTATTTCGCCTAATGGTTAAGGCGAGGGGCTATTATACTGATTTCATTTCTCAGATCAACCCCATTGATCGAATTCGCATCAAATTGCTTTAACCAATCAAAGTGGCCGATATTATAGTCGACAAAAATTTAATTACCAGAGCCATTAAGCTTTTTAAGCAAAAAAAAAAGGAAGCCGAAGCTTCCTTTTTTAGTGTCTTGTAAGACTAGTTGCTATTAAGCAACGATCTCAGCTACAACACCAGCACCAACTGTACGGCCACCTTCACGGATTGCGAAGCGTAGACCTTCGTCCATCGCGATTGGGCAGATTAGAGTTACAGTCATAGCAACGTTGTCACCAGGCATTACCATCTCTACGCCTTCTGGAAGCTCGATAGTACCGGTTACGTCAGTTGTACGGAAGTAGAACTGTGGACGGTAGCCTTTGAAGAATGGAGTGTGACGTCCACCTTCTTCTTTAGACAGAACGTAGATTTCTGACTTGAAGGTAGTGTGTGGAGTGATTGAACCAGGCTGTGCCAGTACTTGACCACGCTCAACTTCATCACGCTTAGTACCACGTAGTAGTACACCACAGTTCTCACCTGCACGACCTTCGTCAAGCAGCTTACGGAACATTTCAACACCAGTACAAGTAGTCTTAGTAGTATCTTTGATACCAACGATCTCTACTTCGTCACCTACAGTGATGATACCGCGCTCAACACGACCTGTTACAACAGTACCACGGCCTGAGATTGAGAATACATCTTCGATTGGAAGAATGAATGCACCATCGATTGCACGCTCTGGCTCTGG
>NZ_CANMUW010000027.1 GCF_947501225.1 uncultured Shewanella sp. | reverse complement strand
GCTTAGAGCTTAGAGCTTAGAGCTTAGAGCTTAGAGCTTAGAGCTTAGAGCTTAGAGCTTAGAGCTTAGAGCTTAGAGCTTAGATTTGAATCTAACTGTACTTTAAACTGAACATATTCAGAATCAATTAAATAGTGTCTAACTGTTGCTATTCACTGACGGGTTACTTACTTTAGCTGCAAATGTGGAATGCAGACTTAAGGATATTCGATGAAGCTCGAGATGATTTGTACTGGTGAAGAGGTGTTAGCGGGTCAGATTGTTGATACTAATGCTGCCTGGTTTGCCAATACTTTGATGGAGAAGGGCATTGAGTGTCAAAGGCGAGTTACAGTAGGTGATCGACTGGAAGATCTGGTCGCAGTATTTGAAGAGCGAAGTACTCAGGCTGACATTATTTTGGTGAATGGTGGTCTGGGCCCTACCAGTGACGATCTCTCTACAGAGGCTATGGCGTTGGCCATGGGTGTACCCTTGGTAGAAAATCAGGAGTGGCGAGTCAAGTTAGAAGATTGGTTTTCCAGAAATAACCGTGTGATGGCCGAAAGTAATCTTAAGCAGGCGTTACTACCTGAGGGAGCCGTTATGATTGACAACCCTTTCGGTACGGCTTGTGGCTTTGCAGTAAAACTTAATCGAGCATGGCTGTTTTTTACGCCCGGTGTTCCGTTTGAGTTTAAACGCATGGTTACAGAGCAGTTCATTCCTTTTGTTGAGGAGCGCTTCTCTTTGCCTGAGTCTGTTGCTGTCAGTAAGCTTCTTACTCTTGGAAGGGGCGAGTCTTCCCTGGCAGATGAGCTGGAGGTTATTGATCTGCCTGAAGGGATAACTCTGGGTTACCGCTCCTATATGCCCTACATCGAAATAAAACTTTTTGCACGGGGGCAAGCAGCCATCGACTGCTTACCAGGTATTAAAGCCGAGATTAAAACGATACTGGGCAATGGGGTTGTCGCCGAGAATATCACCACACTCGATCAAGTGATACATGAGCGACTGCTTAACACGGGCCTGAGTTTGAGTGTTGCCGAGTCCTGTACCGGCGGCATGATCACCAGTGGTCTGGTTGCTTTCGCTGGAAGCTCCTCATATCTTCACCACGGCTTGGTAACTTATAGTAATGAGGCGAAGGTGAAGGTGTTGGGGGTTAGCCCTCAGACACTGGAGGATTATGGTGCCGTTTCGATTGCTACGGTAGAGGAGATGGCAAAGGGAGCCCGTGGCATTCTTGAGAGTGATTATGCTCTCGCTACGAGTGGTATCGCCGGCCCTGAAGGTGGGACTTTAGATAAGCCTGTTGGGACAGTTGCCATTGCACTCGCAACAAAGTCTTGTGTATATAGTCAGATGGTTAAGTTGCCTGGCCGCTCGCGTGCATTGGTTAGGGCTTTAAGTACTGCGGTTGCTTATGACATGTTGAGAAGAGAGTTGTCCGGCGAGGCTGTAGTTGTCGATTACTCCTCTTTTTCTCGGTTCAGCAAGTAACTAGAAACAAAAAATGCCATTAATGAGTCATCTCACTAATGGCATTTTCTCACCTCTATACTGATTGATACTACTTATCAAAAATAAGCTTCAGCTTACCCGGCTTGACTTCAATTCTCTTAGTCATCTCGGCAATTAAAGCCTGATTTGATTGTGAGGTATCCAATACATATACAGGCTGGGTTTCCAGAAAGTGAGTGAGGAAGCTCATCATCTGCGGGGCAACCTGTTTTACCGCTTTTTCGATATCTTTTGGATTCGACTCAATATTGGTCAGTCTCAGTTGTCTTAAGAAGACACTGTGGCTCTGTGAATCGTACCAAGGCTCAGCCTCGAAGGTAGTCCTCATATCTGCACTGAGCGGCAGTAATGGGTTCCTAACCTTGATCACGCTGTTAGCCGACACCGACATAGTGTCAGGCTTATGCCCGAGTGTTACGTCAATATCATTGATCCGCATCTCGATGCCAAAGAGCTGATTTCCCTCTTTGACCTCGAAATGTATCTCATCAGACAGATAACCCTCCAATTCACTCTCGGTGATGCTGTACTGGCTGACACAGCCAGTCAGTAACAGCATTAAGAGAGGAGCTATATATCTAAGCATCTTCATTAGCCGGTATTTCTCATGCCTGCTGCAACGCCGGCAATGGTCAGCATCAGTGCCAATTCAACATTGGTTGAGGCTTCCTCCTCTTTACGGGTTCGAGCCAGCAGCTCTGCTTGAACAAAGTTCAGAGGATCTATGTAAGGGTTTCGAAGCGTTACCGACTCCCTGTTCCAGGGAGTATGCTCCATAAGAGCATTAGACTGGGTTAACTCCAGAACGGCTTTGATCCCCATCGCCAGCCGTGAGCGAAGCGCTTTACCTAAATGGTGGAGGTTTTCTGGTACTAAACAAGTTTCATAATATTTTGCGAGATTAGGTTCAGCCTTAGCATAAACCATCTCCAACATAGATATACGAGTCTTGAAGAAAGGCCAGTCACGTTCCATCTCCTGTAATAATGCCATCTCTCCGCGATCGCTTGCCGCTTGCAGGGCCTCTCCGGCTCCGAGCCAGGCGGGAAGCATCAAGCGATTCTGTGACCATGCAAATATCCAGGGGATGGCTCGAAGGCTCTCTATGCCGCCATCAACCCGGCGTTTAGCCGGTCGGCTGCCTAAAGGTAGTTTACCCAATTCAATTTCAGGTGTTGCAGCCCTGAAATAGGCGACAAAGTCGGGCTCCTCTCTCACGATAGAGCGGTATGCGTCAACAGACTCCTCGGCCAGTTTTTGCATACAGGCTCGCCATTCGGGTTTAGGCTCAGGGGGGGGAAGTAGTGTCGCTTCCATCACCGCAGATGTATAGAGTGCCAGACTCTGAACAGCAAGTTTAGGCAGGCCGAATTTAAAGCGGATCATCTCTCCCTGCTCTGTGACGCGAATGCGTCCATCTACAGAACCTGGCGGTTGTGAAAGGATCGCCTCATGCGCGGGGCCGCCACCCCGACCAATAGTTCCGCCACGGCCGTGGAACAAGGTTAGCTTAACTTCTGCTTGCCTGCTGATCTTCACCAACTCCTCCTGAGCGTGATATTGAGCCCAGGCGGCAGCCATGACTCCGGCATCTTTTGCCGAGTCAGAGTAACCAATCATTACCTCTTGATGGCCTTTGGTGTAGCCGCGATACCAGTCAATAGCGAAAAGTTCTGACATGCAGGCAGAGGCGTTATTGAGATCGTCTAGTGTCTCAAACAGCGGAACCACTCTCATCGGGTGAGGACAACCCGTCTCCTTAAGCAGTAGCAAGACAGTTAAAACATCTGAGGGTTTACTGGCCATTGATATTACATAGGAGCCCAGAGCCTGTGCGGGCTGAGTTGCTATTAGCCTGCAGGTGTTAACGACCTCTGCAACGTCATCGCTCGGTTGCCAATTTGATGGAATGAGTGGGCGTTTACCGGTTAGCTCTCTGAGAAGAAATGCTTGTTTTTCACTCTCATCCCAATGATTGAAGTCTCCCATGCCTAGGTAGCGTGTCAGTTCGGCAACAACATCGCTATGGCGTCCGGCGTCCTGCCTGATATCGAGTTTCAGCATGTGAATGCCAAAACAGGCAAGTCGACGTAACATATCCAGTAGAAGCCCGTTTGCTATTAGACTCATCCCGGAATCGCTCAGACTCTTATAGAGCATTAACAGTGGCTCTTTAAGATCGCTTTCGTGCCAAATTATCGTGCTTAGGTCTACTTCTGGGTTGTGACCTTCCAGACGTGCATTCAGGAAGTCGACGGTGTTGCGTAACTTGAGCCTCAGATCTTTGAGTACATCCCTATAGGGCTCGAGACTGTTGTTGGTGTATTCCAACAATTCATCATTGGCTTCCTCCACCGAAAGCTCGTTAACGAGTACGACAATATCTTTCAGATAGAGGCGAGCTGCGGAGTGACGATTACGGTCGAGCACCTCCTGGGTGACTTTGGCCGTTACAAATGGGTTGCCGTCACGATCCCCCCCCATCCAACTTGAGAAACGTACCGGAGCTATGTCCGTCGGTAGCTGTTTACCTGTGCGCTCCTCTACCTGCTCGTTGAGTTGTCTGAGAAAATCGGGGATCGCCTGCCAGAGGGAGACCTCTATGGTGCTAAGCCCCCAACGTGCCTCATCGACTGGAGTCGGTCTTTCGTTTCTGATCTCATTGGTATGCCAAATCTGAGCGATCAATTGTCGTAAGCGAAGGTGTTGCTGTTTCTTCTCTCGTTCGGTGAGTTGAGGGTTTTCCAATGCCGCCAGAATATCGATCACCGAGGAGTATTTTTGAATGAGAGTTCGACGAGATATCTCTGTCGGATGGGCCGTCAGTACCAGGTCGATATCTAAATTATTGAGGCACTCCAGCATCTTCTCTTGATCGATATTACTACTCAATATGCGACCCAGAAGCTGTTCAACGGGATCCGGCACACAGACCAACTCGTCACAGTTACGACTTATGGTGTGAAACTGTTCTGCGATATTTGCCAGGTTGAGAAATTGGTTAAAGGCTTTTGCAAACGGAACTAGCTCATTATCGGGTAGTGCAGTGAGAAGTTTAAGCATCTCCTCTCTGGCTGCTTCATCACCTTGTCGTGAACTCTTTGCTAGTTGACGGATCTGCTCGATCTTTTCAAGAAAAGCATCATCTAAATTGGTGCGTATTGTCTCACCAAGAACTTGCCCTAAGGTACCCACATTTGACCTTAAAGACGCATACATATCTGCCATAAATGCTCCATACCTGAATTAGTGCTAATCAACCACAATACCCAGCCTCCGCGCCTGAGGTCAATACAACAGGCGAAGATTATGTAAACTTATGTGCTCTATATCACTCAGTGTCAGGCTGAGCCTTTGAGGGCATAAGTAAACCGAGAGTATTGATATCAACCGACATTGTAGCCAGTTTTATTTTATACATGCCTGATAAATTAGCTTTTTTAATAGCGATATTGTTTGATCTATATAGATAGTGTCGAGGAACTCATCGGGTTGATGAGCCTGCTCGATGCTGCCTGGCCCTAACACTAAGGTCTGGCAGCCGAGTTTCGATATATAGGGAGCTTCGGTGGCATAATTGACCACCTCTGGTGCATTTGCCGATAACTCTGCCACCAAGCGAGTCCAGCTGCCGTTGGCATCATCAGCAAATGATTCTGAACCCGGATAGAGTGGGGCGACATGGATACTGCCGGGATAGGTTTCATTGATTGGCGTCAGGTAATTGGTTACCAGTTGCTCCAACTCCTCCAGAGCAAGTCCGGGAAGAGGGCGGATGTCGATATGTAGATCGCAACATCCACAGATACGATTGGCTGCATCGCCACCGTGTATATGACCAAAGTTCATCGTAGGGTAGGGAACAGAGAAAGCCTCCTCCCGATAGTTTTCGGCTAAGTGTTGTTTCAGCTTGAGAAGTTGCCCCATAACCTGATGCATGATCTCTATGGCGTTAAGGCCTTTCGCCGGATCAGAGGAGTGGCCGCTTCTGCCTGTAACCCTTATTCCCTGAGTTAAATGTCCCTTGTGCATATAAACAGGTTTTAAACCTGTGGGCTCCCCTATGATTGCATAGTCCGGTGCGATCGATTTAGCCGCTGCAAATGCTTTTGCTCCATTCATGGTTGTTTCTTCATCGGCACTGGCGAGAATATGTAGCGGACGTTTAAACTGTGCCAGCGGCATATCTTTTACGGCGGCCAATACCAATGCAAAGAATCCCTTCATGTCACATGTGCCTAAGCCATACCAACGATTGTCCTTCTCGGTTAGCGTGAAAGGATCCTGACTCCAGCGGCCTTCATCAAATGGCACAGTATCTGTGTGTCCTGCGAGCAGTAGGCCGCCTCTTCCGGTGCCGAAACTCGCAATCAGGTTATGTTTCTGGCGAGAGTTTGGCACAGGCTGTATCGAGCATTGAAACCCTAAATCATCAAACCAGTTATGCAATAGGTCAATTACGCCTTGATTGCTCATATCTTGCTCGGCTTCGAGAGCACTAATTGAAGGGATAGCAATAAGTTGACTAAAGCTGCTTTTAAGGTCCGGGAGAGATGTCATAAATTATCCTTAAAATATATATTCAAATATATTGCATAAATAGTTTGTTGTGTTAGTCTATCAAACAGCTAAGACAAGTACCACACTACAGCGATTATTATTGAGAGTATAAATGATGATTTCATATCAGAAAATTTGCATAAAGGTTATGCGTACTGACTTCCTGCGACGATAAACTTGTCAAATTGGTATTTCTACCAGGGCTTAAGATGTGCCCCTCTTTTTTTCTTTAAAGCTTATACCCGAATTAAGAAGTCATAGATTATGAAAAGCATTGCTATTATTGGTGCCAGTGGATACACAGGCGCACAAATTACCTCTCTCATTGAAGCCGATGAAAACTTAACTGTTCAGGGCCTATATGTCTCAGAAAACAGCTTAGATAAAGGTAAGCCCTTATCTGAGCTCTATCCAAGCTACAGCCATATTTCATACACACTCTCTCCTTTGTCTGATGAAGCAAAAATGTTGATTCTGCAGCAAGCCGATGCAGTGGTGCTGGCAACGGATCACGCTGTGAGTTTGCACCTGGCGGCGTGGTTTTATCAGAAGGGGCTGGCTGTGTTTGACTTGAGCGGAGCATATCGTTTTTCGGATATGCAGCAGTATCCTAAGTGGTATGGTTTTGACCATGAATATCAAGAGGTTCTAGCTGATGCTGTCTATGGATTAGCAGAGTGGAACAATGAAGAGATCGCAAATAGTAAGATGATTGCTGTGCCTGGATGTTATCCGACGGCATCATTGACGGCACTCAAACCTATCGCACCGCTTTTAACTGATGCATTCCCGGTGATCAATGCAGTGAGTGGTGTAACAGGAGCTGGAAGAAAAGCTCAACTTCATACCAGTTTCTGTGAGGTCAGCTTAACCCCTTATGGTGTGCTCGGTCACAGGCATCAACCCGAAATTGCAACTCAGTTAGGGCAAGAGGTCATATTTACTCCTCATCTGGGTAATTTTAAACGAGGTATTTTGGCCACCATAACCGTGCAGCTGAAATCCGGTACCACAGAAGCAGATATCGCTGCTGCATACTCTGTCTATGACGAGGCCCCGCTTATAACGGTCAAACAAAATCAATTTCCTAAGGTAGATGACGTTGTAAACACTCCAAACTGTCATCTGGGATGGAAGTTCGATCCCGAGACTCATTATCTGGTTGTTGCCAGTGCAATCGACAACTTGATGAAGGGAGCTGCCAGTCAGGCCCACCAATGCATAAAGATTCACTTTAATTATTAACTTCTGTTTTGCGAGAGAGTAATGACTATGTCAGTAAACAAAAGCACCTTGGTATTAAAAGTTGGCGGCGCCTTGATGCAGTGCGAAATGGGAATGGCCAGATTGATGGAGACTGCGGCGAAGATGATTGCTGATGGCCAGCAGTTGATCATGGTTCATGGCGGAGGTTGCCTGGTCGAAGAGCAGTTAACCGCAAATGGCATGGTAACTGAGAAGCTGGATGGGTTGAGAGTAACGCCTCAAGAGCAGGTTCCTGTCATTGTCGGAGCACTAGCCGGAACTTCAAATAAGATCCTTCAGGGAGCGGCAATAAAAGCGGGCGTGACCTGTGTGGGCATGAGTTTAGGTGATGGCGACATGGTTTCAGCTAAAGTTAAAGATCCATGTCTGGGCTTTGTCGGTGAGGTGAGCCCGAAAAGTGCAACATATCTGCAATTTATTCTGTCTCAAGGATGGATGCCGATAGTCAGTTCTATTGCCATCGATGCCCAGGGGCAGTTATTGAATGTTAATGCCGATCAAGCAGCAACAGTATTAGCCAAGCTCGTCGATGGAAAATTAGTTTTACTCTCAGATGTTTCAGGCGTTTTAGATGGTAAAGGTCAGTTAATCAAGAGTTTAAATCGTGCTCAGGTTGAGGAGTTGACGCAAATTGGTGTCATCGAGAAAGGGATGAAAGTGAAAGTTGAGGCTGCACTGGAGGTGGCAGAATCGATGGGACAGCCTGTTCAGGTTGCTTCATGGCGTCATGCCGAGCAATTGATTGCACTGTCTAATGGGGAAGCGGTTGGAACACAGATCCAACCTGATTAGCCATAGTTCAGGAAACAATTTTTGGATGGTGAAAGAGCGGTATCACCATCACGCCAACATAAATAGTGTAAGGCTTGATCAAGATATCCAGCCGAAGGAGAGCAACGAATGAATCATCTACTATCGATAAAAGAGCTAAGTCAGGACCAACTCAAAGAGTTACTGGCTTTGGCGAAGAAGATTAAGGCAAACCCGGCTGAATACCGTCATGCGTTAGATGGGAAAAGCGTGGTTATGTTATTTGAGAAGCCCTCTTTAAGGACCCGCGTTAGTTTTGACATCGGCATTAATAAGCTCGGCGGTCATTGTCTTTATTTAGATCAGCAAAATGGTGCACTGGGAAAGCGTGAACCTGTTTCTGATTTTGCTGCCAATATTTCGTGCTGGGCCGATGCTATTGTCGCCAGAACCTTCCTGCACTCGACCATTGAACAGTTGGCTGAGCACGGCACTGTGCCGGTGATCAACGCCCTATCCGATCTATATCACCCCTGCCAGGGGTTAGCAGACTTTTTAACCCTGTCTGAGCAGTTTGATGATGTCAGCAAGGTGAAGTTGGCCTATGTCGGCGATGGAAATAATGTGACGCATTCACTTATGTATGCTGCGGCAATCTTAGGTACGACCATGACAGTTATCTGCCCTCCTGGTCAGTTTCCGGATGGTCAGGTTGTGATTGAGGCGCAGGCCTTAGCCGCCAAGCATGGTGGTGAGTTGATACTCACTTCAGATATTGAATCTATCGATTCGCAAGATGCTATCTATACCGATACATGGATCTCTATGGGGGACGATACAGCTCTGAGTGATATCGAAGCTAAATTTAAGCCATATCAAGTTGATGCCGCGATGATGGAGAAAGCTGGAGCAAGCTTCTTTATGCACTGTCTGCCGGCATACCGTGGTGTTGAGGTTACAGCTGATGTGGTCGATGGTGAAGGCTCACTTATATTGCAGCAGGCTGAGAATCGTATGCATGCACAAAATGCAGTGCTGGTGACGCTCTTAGGCAACTAGCAGCACATTAAACCAAATTATCCGTTATCGAGGTTTTCGATAACAAAAATGAAAGAATTAGGATTGAACGATGTCAATTGAAACAAAGAAAACAGATGTGAAGAAGGTGGTTCTGGCTTATTCGGGTGGCTTAGATACTTCGGCTATTATTCCTTGGCTGAAAGAGACCTATGGTAATTGTGAGATTGTTGCCTTCTGCGCCGATGTCGGACAGGGAGAAGCAGAGCTTGATGGGCTTCATGAGAAGGCTATTGCATCAGGTGCCTCTGAGTGTCACATCGTTGACCTCAAAGAGGAGTTAGTTGCCGATTATATCTATCCTACTATTGCTACCGGTGCTATCTATGAAGGTACTTATCTGCTGGGTACCTCAATGGCGAGACCTATTATCGCTAAGGCGCAGGTAGAGGTTGCACGTAAAGTTGGGGCCGATGCGGTTTGTCATGGTTGTACCGGTAAAGGCAATGATCAGGTACGTTTCGAGGGGTGTTTTGCAGCGCTTGCTCCCGATCTTAAGGTGATCGCTCCCTGGCGTGAGTGGGAGATGGTGAGCCGTGAAGATCTGCTCGATTATCTTGCCGAACGTAATATCGAAACGACAGCTTCGGCGACTAAAATCTATAGCCGTGATGCAAATGCCTGGCATATCTCTCATGAAGGCGGTGAGTTGGAAGATCCGTGGAACGAGCCGACTAAAGGTGTTTGGACCATGACGGTTGCACCTGAGGACGCCCCGGATGCCCCCGAATATGTTTCACTTGAGATAGAGAAGGGAGAGATCACTAAGGTCAACGGTGAGGCGCTATCTCCCTATAAGGCGCTAATGCTATTGAATGATATTGCCGGTGCTCACGGCGTCGGAAGAATTGATATCACCGAAAACCGCTTGGTTGGTATGAAGTCTCGCGGATGTTATGAAACACCCGGTGGGACAGTTATGTTTGCCGCACTCAGAGCCATTGAGGAGTTAGTCCTGGATAAGAGTAGCCGGGAGTGGCGTGAGCAGATTGGTGCTCAGATGGCGCACCTTGTTTATGATGGCCGTTGGTTCACACCGCTATGTGAGTCATTGCTGGCAGCATCGGCACCTCTGGCTAACCTGGTTAACGGCGAGGTCGTTATCAAGCTCTATAAGGGACAGGCGCATGCAGTGAAGAAGCGTTCACCTAACAGCTTGTACTCAGAGGAGTTTGCTACCTTTGGTGAAGATGATGTTTATAACCAGAAAGATGCAGAGGGCTTTATCCGTCTCTACTCTTTAGCTAGCCGTATCAGGGCGTTAAAGGCTAAGTAACTAGCGGTTATAAATAGCATTTTAGCTATTGGAAAGCGTTAAACATTTTAATCAGTAGATTAAGTCATTAAGTGAGCGGGGTTTGAAGCCCCGCTCCAGATCAAAAAAGAGGAAGTCAGCATGGCACTATGGGGTGGAAGATTTAGCCAGGAGAGCAGCGCGCTATTTAAATTATTCAACGACTCTCTGCCTGTCGATTACCGCTTGGTCGAGCAAGATATTGTCGGCTCGATTGCTTGGGCCAGTGCGATTACCCAGGTGGGCATTTTGTCAGAGGATGAGTGCCAGAAACTGCAGCAGGCGTTGAAAGATCTATTAGTTGAAGTAGAAGATAATCCCGAGTTGATTCTGGCATCGGGAGCCGAAGACATTCACAGCTTTGTCGAATCCTCTCTGATCGCTAAAGTTGGCGATTTAGGCAAGAAGTTACACACTGGCCGTTCGCGTAATGATCAGGTTGCGACCGACCTTAAGCTTTGGTGTAAAAAAGAGGGGCAGCAGCAACTGGTTCTGTTAAAAGGACTAAGGCGGGCACTGCTTGATCTTGCAGAGAGAGAGTTGGACGCCGTCATGCCAGGTTATACTCATCTACAGCGTGCACAGCCGGTGGCGTTCGGTCACTGGTGTCTGGCTTATGTGGAGATGTTTGAGCGTGACATTAGCCGTTTAGAAGATGCGCTGAAGCGTGCCGATACCTGCCCGTTGGGGACAGGTGCTTTGGCGGGTACCGCTTATCCGATGGATAGATATAAACTCGCCGAGTCGCTGGGCTTTGCATCGCCAACTCTCAATAGCCTGGATACCGTATCGGACAGGGATCATGTGGTTGAGATCTGCAGTGATGCTTCGATTAGCATGATGCACCTGAGTCGGATGGCGGAAGATCTTATCTTCTTCAATAGTGGAGAGGCCGGTTTTATCGATCTCGATGATGAGGTGACATCAGGCTCTTCACTGATGCCGCAGAAGAAGAACCCTGATGCACTGGAGTTGATCCGCGGTAAAACGGGACGGGTTTACGGAAGTCTAATCGGGATTTTAACCACCATGAAGGCGCTACCCTTAGCCTACAACAAAGATATGCAGGAGGATAAAGAGGGTCTGTTTGATGTGATGGATAGCTGGTCTATCTGTCTCGAGATGGCGGCTTTGGTCTTGAGTGGTTTGAAAGTAAATCGTGAGAATACCTTGAGCGCAGCTCAGCAAGGTTATGCTAACTCGACTGAGTTGGCTGATTACCTGGTGGCCAAGGGTATGCCATTTCGCGAGGCACACCATGTGGTTGGTGAGGTGGTAGTTAAGGCACTTTCACTGAAGAAGCCGTTGGAGGATTTTGATTTAGTGGAGTTACAATCTTTCTCTGATATCATCGAGCGTGATGTGTTTGATTGTTTGACCATCGACTCATGTCTTGAAAAACGAGAGGCGCTAGGTGGCACCGCGCTACCTCAGGTCAGAGCGGCATTGGCAGCGAAGTTAGCCGCTACAGAGTAGAAGTTATACAAATAAAAATTTTTTTAGCTCGACTGTCAAAAATAAGTCGTTCATTTTTTCTTGAAAATATTGACGAAAGCGCGCCGGAGTAGACACTTCGGCGCGCTTTTTTACTTATCTATTTAGCAGCTTGTTAATTACTGTTTATTGAAAAAGCTCCTCGGTGGAGTCCTCTATGAAAATATCGTTCGCCTCTTCAGGCTCTGAAGCAAACTCCTTAGGCTCAGTTCCGGAGATGAAGTACTCAAATTTACTGGTGTAATCCGTTTTACGGCTCAACTTTCCGGTTGCCAGATCAATTCTCACCGAGACGATACCTTCTGGTGGGGTCGTTGCTACTTCAGGTGTGCCGGCAAGCGCATTCTTCATAAACTCATTCCACCCCGGGCCAGCAGTCTTGGCGCCTGCCTCGGCGGCTGAGATCTGATCTTTTGCGGCATTGGCATTCCAACTGGTTCTGCCTAACTCTTTACTGTGGTCGTCGAAGCCAACCCATACAGTGGTGGCAAGTTTAGGGTTAAAGCCACTAAACCAGGTATCACGTGATTCGTTGGTGGTTCCTGTTTTTCCCGCAATATCTCGTCTTTTTACCACCCTAGCTGCTCGCCAGGCGGTTCCATTCCAGCCGGTTCCCTTACTCCAGTTTCCGCCGCCCCAGATAACGCTCTTGAGTGCATCGGTGATCAAAAATGCAGTTTGCTCCGAGATTATTTGAGGGGCATAACGGCTCTCTGAATTGCCGCAGCTTGGCTCTTTTTCCAGCTCTGCTGGTGGCTGCAGTTCATCGGCCATAGAAGCAAACGGATCCTCATGGGCCTGCTCCGGCTGTTCAGTTTCGGGAGTGCAGGCAAGGGTTGGATTCGCTTTCTCAATTATCTGTCCGTAAGAGTCTTCTATGCGTTCAACAAAGTAGGGTTCGACTCGATAGCCGCCATTGGCAAAGGTAGAGAAGGCTGTCACAACCTGCAGCGGAGTCACTGAGGCCGAACCCAATGCAATCGATTCGTTGCGAGGCAGATCTTGTGGGTCGAAGCCAAACCTGATTAAGGTTTCTATAGATGAGTCCAGCGTCGCATAGCGCATCGCACGTACTGCCATTACGTTAATTGACTGTGCAAGTCCGACCTTAAGCCTTGTCGGTCCGGTATATCTGTCGGGAGAGTTTTTAGGTCTCCAAGCCGTACCCTGGCGAGTATCGGGCTTATTAATCGGTGCGTTGTTGATTAATGTCGATAACGTATAGCCCTTTTCGATCGCAGCGGTATAGATAAACGGTTTGATATTGGAACCAAGCTGACGTTTAGCTTGAGTCACGCGATTATATTGGCTGGTATGGAAACTAAAGCCGCCGACAAGAGTGCGTATTGCACCGTCATGTGGATCGAGAGATACAATAGCGCTCGCCACTTCAGGGATTTGAGCCAGTTGCCAAAACTCACCATT
The DNA here is from genome assembly GCF_947501225.1 of uncultured Shewanella sp. GTDB lineage: Bacteria > Pseudomonadota > Gammaproteobacteria > Enterobacterales > Shewanellaceae > Shewanella. Next base: position 21,051 of record NZ_CANMUW010000027.1, on the reverse strand, counting down.
ATCTCTAATCCATACCTGTTCACCGACGTTGAGAATCTCAGACGCTGTTGTAGGCGCTTTGCCTTGACGCTTATTGGTGATGAATTTGCGAGCCCATTTCAGTCCCGCCCACTCGAGCTCCATCGCCTCTCCGTTGGAGGTGAGCACCTGCACGCTCTGCTCGTTTACCGCAGTAACGGCTGCGGGTATCAGGCCCTGAAATGCCTTCGTCTGCTTTAATCGTGCGATAATGTCTTGGTTATCCAGAGGTGTTTCAGTCCATAAAACGGATTCCGCCCCGCGATAGCCATGACGTTCGTCGTAGGCGTATACATTGTTTCTTAGAGCCTTTTGCGCCTCTAATTGGAGGGTTGAGTCTATGCTGGTGTAGATGTTATAGCCGCCGGTATAGGCTTCCTCTTCCCCAAACTTCTCGACCAGGTAATCTCTGGCCATCTCTGAAATATAGGGGGCGTAGAGGTTGATCTCGGCGCCGTGATACTTGGCCGTGATGGGAGATTGAGTTGCTTCCATATACTGAGCCTGAGTGATGTTCTGTTTCTCTAACATACGGCTCAATACCCAGTTACGACGATTCATCGCTCTCGCCGGGTTGCGGATCGGGTTGGCTGCTGAGGGAGCCTGAGGTAGTCCGGCGATCATGGCCATTTCAGGTAGGGTCAGCTGTTCTAACTCCTTACCATAGTAAACCTGCGCGGCAGCCCCGACACCATAAGCACGATTTCCCAGGAAAGAACGGTTCAGATAGAGCTCTAAGATCTCCTCTTTAGACAGGGCCTTCTCAATCTTTATGGCCAGGAAGATCTCTTTGATTTTCCGAATATAGGTTTTCTCACGGGAAAGGAAGAAGCCTCGAGCCACCTGTTGGGTAATGGTGCTGGCCCCCTGACTCTTTTTGCCCGTGGTCAAAAGAATGATTGCCGCTCGGGTGATACCTATCGGGTCTATACCGTGATGTTCGAAGAACCTGGCATCTTCCGTGTCTAAAACGGCATCGATAAGCATGGGAGGCACATTTTCAAATTCAACCGGAATTCTTCTCTTCTCTCCAAATTGGGAGATCAGCTTCCCATCACTACTATAGATACGTAGTGGAGTCTGAAGTTTTACTGTTTTTAGTGTGTTTACATCCGGAAGATCGGGTAACACATAAAAGTAGGCCGCAGCAATGGCGCCAACGCCTAAAAGAGCCAGGCTGAATAGAGCAATAATAAAACGTTTAAACCACTTCACCACGAGATTCCAAATTTTTTGCAAGGTCAATAGTATATAAGGCGCTCGCTCAATGGTGAAGTAAAAAAGGTTGTCAAAAAAATGGCAATTGTAAAACCGGGAAACATTCTGTACAAATATCTATAACGAGTTGATTTTGTGCTAATCTAATTCTTGAAACAATAACAAAAAAGTGACGATGGACTATGCTTTCAAAATTATGGAAGCGTCAGGCTCCGCAGATGGTAGGAATCGATATCGGTTCCCACGAAATAAAGGCAATACTGCTGAGCCAGACGGCTGATGGTTATAAAATTGTAAGTCATGCTGCAGTACCCGTAAAAAAGGGGGCCGTAAATGATCACGAAATCCGTGATACTGATGCGGTTGTCGAGTCATTAAGGCAGGTAAAGCGCGCACTGCCTAAGAGTGCTAAATTCGCATCTGTAGCGGTATCTGGCTCTGCGGTAATGACTAAGGTCATCTATATGGATGCATCTCTGAGTGAAGAGGAGATGGAGAGCCAGATCGAGATCGAGGCCGATAATCTTATTCCATATTCCCTCGATGAAGTTAGCATTGATTTTGAAACATTAAATGTAAACAGTACCGACCCGACCAAGGTCGATGTACTGCTTAGTGCGTGTCGAACTGAAAATATTGACGCTCGTGTAGACGCCCTTGATGATATCAACCTTGAAACCAAAGTTGTCGACATCGAAGGCTATGCACTTGGGCGAGCTTACGAGGTTGTAGCGGCGCAACTGCCGGATGCCGCCGAAGGTAAGGTTGTAGCCCTGGTCGATATTGGTGCCAACATCACCACATTTGCAGTGGTCGAGAATGGTGAGACAAGCTTTGTGCGTGAACAGGCTTTTGGTGGGGAGCAATTTACTCAATCTATTCTCTCATTTTACGGAATGTCACATGAGCAAGCCGAGAAGGCAAAGCTGGAGGGTGACCTGCCGCGTAATTATATGTTTGAAGTTTTATCTCCTTTTCAGACTCAGCTCTTGCAACAGATAAAGCGGACCTTACAGATTTATTGCACATCCAGCGGTAAGGATAAAGTTGATCACATTATTTTATGTGGAGGAACATCTAAGCTTGAAGGGATGGCAAATCTATTAACTAATGAACTAGGAGTTCACACCATCATTGCAGATCCGTTTCAGGGTTGCCTACATGCCGATGATGAGGTGAAGAGCCAATTGCAACCTGAGATAGGCAAATATATGGTTGCCTGTGGCTTAGCGCTGAGGAGTTACTCTCAATGGCGAACATAAACCTTTTACCCTGGCGAGAAGAAGCAAGAGAGAAGCAGAAGAGAGACTACATTGGCATATTGGCATTGGTTTTCCTTGCCTCTTCATTGGTTGTGTTTCTCTCATTGAGCTTTATCGACATGATGACGGATAATCAAAGAGCCAGAAATGCATATCTTCAAGGTGAGATCCAGCTTTTAGAGAAACAGATCGCCGAAATAACTAAGATTCGAACGCGTAAAAAAGATATCGAACGCAGAACAGAGATTATATTGAATTTACAACAGTCACGGAATTTGCCGACTCATGTCCTGGATGAGCTGGTACGTGTTGTTCCTCCGGGTATCTACCTCTCCAGTATCGAGAAGAAGGGGAGCCTGTTGTGGATCGAGGGCCGCAGTGAATCCAATAATAATGTGGCAAATATGATGAGAAAGGTGAAGACGTCTAAGTGGCTTCTTGATCCAAATATGCAGTCTATCGTCGCCCATAATGAAGAGTTGAGACAGTTACAGCGATTTAGTTTGAAAGTAACGATCAATGAAAGCGATAGTGTAGAAAGTTCAGAACAAGGAGCGACTAAATGAACCTTGACCTGAGTCAGTTTAATGATATTGATTTTGAAAACATAGGAGGTTGGCCTCCATTCGTTAAACTTGTTTTCGCTATCATGTTGTCAATATGTATTTTTGCTGCCAGTTACTTCCTGTTTATTTCAGATGCGATAGATACCTTAAATAGAGAGCAGCAAACTGAGCTTACCCTGCGAGATGATTTTAAGTCTAAGTATCGGCTGGCTGCTAATTTAAAGCTGTATCGTGAACAATTAGCGGCGATGGAACTTCAGTTTGCCGAGCTGCTAAAAATGTTACCATCTAAAAATGAGATGCCGGGATTACTCGATGATTTAACCTTCGTAGCTACGGACTCAGGTTTAAAAATTGAAAGCTTAGATTGGCGTGAAGTGATTCCGAGGGATTTCTATTTTGAATTTCCCATTAGCATGACTGTCAGTGGCGATTACCATGAGTTAGGACAGATGGTCAGCGGTGTCGCTAAGTTACCACGTATTGTGAGCCTGCATGACTTCGTCATTAAGAAGAGTGATACCGGTGGCTTAGGGATGGAGATTCTGGCAAAGACCTACCGCTTTAAAGAGGGGGCAGCGTTACCTGCGGACGTTAAGAAAGGGAAGGGGAAAAAATAATGAAACTTCTTCCTTTGTTAATATTAAGCGTATTTTTGGTCGGCTGTGTTGGCGATCGTAGTGATTTAGAGCTATTTGTTACTACTACCAAGGCCCAGCATGTGGCACATATTCCGCCATTGAAAGAGCCGCCAAAATTTGAACATTTTGAATATCAAGCCGATTTAATGCGTAGTCCTTTCGTTCCTCCTTCAAGAGAATTAACTGAAGAGGTGATTGATACGTCAAAGGATTGTTTGCAACCCGACCTGAAGCGACGCAAAGGTCGGTTAGAGACGTATGCTCTTGATAATTTAAAAATGCGTGGGACTTTAAGTGAAGTAGAGAATATTTGGGCCTTAGTAGAAACAAATGATGGTAGTGTCTATCGTTTGGGTATTGGAGAGTACCTGGGGCTATATCACGGAAGAATTGCTAAAGTTACACCACAAACAGTCGAAATAATTGAATTAATTCCAGATGGTTCTGGTTGCTGGACAGAAAGACTAAGCAACCTGGAATTAACTGGTAAATAACAAGCGAAGGATGAGGGAATAATGGAATCTTCTGCCGCGAATAAAAATTTTTTTAATGTGTCAGTTCTTTTTAGAGTTGTCGCTTGTTTAGCGCTAATTACTGTGGGAACGTCATACGCGATGGCTGCGAATCGTTTAGTGGATGTAAAGTATCACTCTATCGTTGATCATCAGTTAGAGCTTCAATTGATATTTGAGAATGAAATATTGGAGCCTGAAATAGATCTTAATGCATCTCCTGCTGAAATTATTCTTGGCTTTAATGAAAGTGTATCCGGTTTAGAAAAAGATTCGCTTCCCATTAACACCGTTGGTGTCGAGACTGTTTCGATTAAGCAAGAAAATAGTGTTATGCAGGTAGTCGTACTACTGGATAAGGTTAAAGCCTATCAAGGCAAGCTGGCCGGTAATATTTATAGCCTGACAATTAATGATGAAGTGACCAATAGCGCTAACAAGGATTCTAATCCATTTATCAACGGGGTTGATAATATTGATTTCAAAAGAACCGCTAAAGGTGGTGGTGAACTCTTAGTTAAGTTAGATAATAGCTCGGTGGCTGCGAACGTGGAGCAGGTTGGCTCCAAATTGGAGTTAAAGCTTTATAACACTGAAATACCTTCAGATTTTCTTTATGTGATGGACGTACAGGACTTTGCCACACCGGTGAGAAGTTTTGAAACCTTTAAAGATGAACTGACGACTCGTATATTGATCGATATTGCAGGTAACTATGAGTACAACTATAAGCAGGAGGGCAGCCTGTTTAGACTGAGTGTAGATAAGGTCGAGCGGGTTAATGTCGCCAAGAAAGAGAAGAAGTATGAGGGCCGTTCACTGTCACTGAATTTTCAAAGTATCTCGGTGAGAACCGTGCTGCAGATTATCGCCGATTATAATAATTTTAACCTGGTGACCAGTGATACGGTGGAAGGTGATATCACTCTGCGTTTAGATGATGTGCCCTGGGATCAGGCACTCGATCTTATTCTGCAGACCAAGGGGTTGGATAAACGTATCGAGGGTAATATTCTGATGATCGCGCCTAGTGAAGAGCTGGCGATCAGAGAGAGTCAACAACTGAAGAACTTGCAGGAGGTCAAGGAGCTGGCTCCTTTATACTCTGAATATCTTCAGATCAATTATGCCAAGGCGACAGATATTGCCGAGCTATTAAAAGGTGAAGACTCCAGCCTGTTATCGGCCAGGGGGAGTGTCGCGGTTGATGAACGTACGAATACGCTATTGGTGAAAGATACCGAAGAGACGTTAGAGAACGTGCATCGATTGATCGAAGTACTCGATATTCCAATTCGTCAGGTGTTGATCGAATCACGTATGGTGACGGTAAAGGATGATGTCTCCGAGGAGTTGGGGATCCGTTGGGGCATAACTGATCAGCAGGGTGATAAGGGAACTTCCGGTAGCCTGGAGGGAGCTGAAAATATTTCAAATGGCATAGTTCCGGCACTTGCCGAAAGGTTAAATGTGAATCTGCCTGCTTCCACCGGTGCTGCGAGGGTGGCGTTCCATGTGGCCAAGTTGGCCGATGGTACGGTTCTTGATATGGAGTTGAGTGCCTTAGAGAAAGAGGATAAAGGTGAGATTATTGCCAGTCCGCGCATCATGACCTCTAATCAGAAAGCAGCTTATATTGAGCAGGGTGTTGAGATCCCCTATCTAGAGGCGAGCTCCAGCGGTGCTGCAACAGTTAGTTTCAAGAAGGCGGTACTGTCACTGCGGGTGACACCACAAATTACTCCCGATAACCGGGTGATTCTCGACCTTGAAATTACGCAGGACTCTCAAGGCAAGGTAGTGGCTACGCCTTTGGGAACGGCGGTTTCTATCGATACGCAACGTATAGGTACTCAGGTGTTGGTCGATCACGGTGAGACGATTGTGCTTGGTGGTATCTATCAGCAGCAACTGATTAATAGGGTGAATAAGGTACCTGTTTTGGGAGATATCCCCTTTGTAGGCTTCCTCTTCAGAAGCACAACCGATGAGAACAAGAGACAGGAGCTGTTGATCTTTGTAACTCCTAAGATTGTTTCACAAGAGCTTTAAAGCGCCTATCGGCGAAACCTGAGCCAGTGCCGGAGGCGCTGGCTCTTCTGTGTTAGTCGGACTAATTTTACAGAATGTGAGCATCACTACTTGCCTTCAATGGGGTTTAGCTGAGATAATCCCCGGTCAAGTCTCAATAGAGCAAGGTAACATTTAAGGTCGGTTTTATTTTTTAAATCGGCATCCGCAAACTTCATATAAGATTCAGACGTAAAAGCAATGGCTGAGAAACGTAATATTTTCCTAGTAGGTCCTATGGGGGCTGGTAAAAGCACTATAGGGCGTCATCTGGCACAGATGCTGCACTTAGAGTTCCACGATTCAGATCAAGAGATTGAAAACCGCACAGGTGCGGATATAGCGTGGGTTTTTGATGTCGAAGGCGAAGAAGGTTTCCGCGTTCGTGAAACACAGGTAGTCGCCGATTTAACTGAAAAGCAAGGTATTGTTTTAGCGACAGGCGGTGGTTCTATTCAGAGTAAAGAGATCCGTAATAATCTTTCTGCTCGTGGAATTGTTGTCTACCTAGAAACAACAATCGATAAACAAGTCGCTCGTACTCAACGAGATAAGCGACGTCCATTGTTGCAAGTTGAAGATCCAAGAGAAGTTTTGGAGAATCTGGCTGCGATTCGTAATCCTTTATACGAAGAGATTGCTGATGTCATCGTTAAGACCGATGAGCAGAGTGCAAAAGTGGTAGCAAATCAAATTATTGAACAGTTAGGTTTCTAGGCAGGAAAATGAAGCAAATTCAGGTTGATTTAGGTGAGCGTAGCTATCCAATAATATTTAGCCAGAATTTGACGAGTTGTGGCGAGCATTTTGCTCGCTACCTCCAAGATAAAAAGATCCTGATTGTTACTAATGACACTATAGCGCCTCTTTATCTGGAGACTCTACAAACAGTGTTATCTCCATTTGATTGTGTTGAACCTGTCATCTTACCCGATGGAGAGCAATACAAGACTCTCGAACAGATGGATAGTATCTTTACCTCCTTGTTGCAGCAAAACCTAGGCAGAGACGCTGTGCTAATAGCCTTAGGTGGTGGTGTAATCGGTGATATGACAGGCTTTGCCGCTGCCAGTTACCAGAGAGGAATCGATTTTATTCAAGTGCCTACGACATTGCTGGCTCAGGTCGACTCGTCTGTAGGTGGTAAAACCGCCGTCAATCACCCTCTCGGTAAAAATATGATAGGCGCCTTCTATCAGCCTAAAATGGTACTCATCGATACGGATTGTTTAAAAACACTCCCGGCAAAAGAGTTCGCTGCCGGAATGGCCGAGGTCATAAAGTACGGCATTATCTGGGATGATGAGTTTTTTGGCTGGCTGGAAGAGAATGTCGAGCCATTGAAGTCACTGGATACTCAAGCATTAACCTACGCGATTGGACGCTGCTGCGAGATAAAGGCTGAAGTTGTTGCTCAGGATGAGACCGAGCATGGGGTGCGAGCGCTTCTCAACTTAGGTCATACGTTCGGCCATGCAATAGAAGCTGAAATGGGTTACGGCGTTTGGTTGCATGGTGAAGCGGTCGCTGCTGGCACAGTACTTGCTGCTAGTACTGCATCAGAGATGGGGCTAATCGATGAGTCAATTGTTTGTCGAGTAACTAAGTTATTCCAAGCGTTTGACCTGCCTGTTACTCCTCCTGCGTCGATGAATTTCGACGATTTCATTAGGCATATGCGGCGAGATAAGAAAGTACTGAAAGGTCAGCTCAGATTAGTTCTCCCGGAAGCGATAGGCAAGGCTGGGATCTATTGTGAGGTGAGCGATGAACTACTGGAAACTGTTATTCGCTGCGCATAGTTTTGTGTGGTGCATGAGTGACATTTAAAGACTCGATATTATTACCAAGCCAAGAAAACCTGTTGCAGCGACTTCAACATGTGAGTCTCTATGGACAGCAGTTGCTGGTGCTTACCGGCTCATCCGGTTCCGGTAAAACAACTCTCGTCACCTCTCTTCTTAATGAGCTCGATGAATTTAGTTCGGCCCTTGTCACCTGTCCTAAACACTGTGATTGCAGTGAAATTCGCAGAAAAATTTTAGTTCAGCTACTGTCCGAGCCTGTCTTCGATGATGAGATCCCACTTCCAGAAACAGTATTGAGACTCTCCGGAGCGCTGCCTTCGGCTTCCTGTATTGTGCTCGATGACGCGCACCATCTACCGATGGAGGTGTTGGCCGAATGCATTGTGCTCAGCCAGCTCTCAATTCCGGGAAAAGCCATCTCTGTGGCATTAACAACCACCCATGACTTCTTTGAACATCTGCTCAATCAGCTACCCGAGCAACAGCATGAGACGCTGCTGTCCATCGGCATCGATCCACTATCGTTTCAAGAGCGAGAGGCACTCTACTACACCCTGTTGAGTAGGAGTGATGAAGACCCCTTCACTCCAAGGGAGATAGTCAAAGAGCAGTTGGGAAAACAGTCCGGCACACCTCAAGAGGTGGTTAACCTGCTCGAGCTTGCCCTGCACGGTGAGCCGGATACCCCTGTATCACGCAAATGGTATAAGTGGGCGCTGGCAGGCGTTGTAATTTCTCTCTGCTTCATACTTGGTTATCAGCTTCTTTCAGTCGAAGATAGAGAAGCAAGCCCGTATATCCCGGAAAAAACCGTGTTAGAACCTGAGTCCGGCCCTTCGTTTTTATATGGATATGGCGAACAGCTTTTGAGTGGATATTTTATTGTTCATCAGACTCTACCTGTCGAGCCTTCGAGAGTGCGGGAGCAACTCGCTGAGGTTAAGACTGAGCCTGACGGGGAGGTTGCTTCTGAGGCTGAGGCGGGTGATGAGTCTCAGCCGATAACAGAAAGTGCAGCAGAGCCCGGTTTGAGCGTTGCTTCGGATGAGCTGTCGTCAGTTGAGGAGTTTGAGGGGCTGGCAGAGATTGAGCCCACTGAGCTTACCTCGGTCGATAGTAAGGAGGCGGCAGCCAACGATGAAGCCGGTTCGGCTGCAGATCACACTAACAAAGAGCCTGAAGTAAAAGGGTTTACTCTGCAGCTGGCGAGTGTTCGTCAACCTGGATCGCTCGATAACATCTTAGACATTCTGCAGAGCGAGAAAGGTGTTAAGGTGGCGCGTTATCAACAGAAGTGGGTTGTCTTGCTTGGTCATTTCGACACCTGGGCGCAGGCAGACAAAAAAGCTCAGGATTTAGTAGCAAAATATCAGCTAAATACTCCCTGGATCCGCTCACAGAAAAATTTAGTCGGTTATGAACTACAAGATAGCCTTCCTGCTCGTGATATTCCTTAATAAACAGAGTACAATCGGTGACTTCATTTTTCTTAGCATTCAATCAATTTAGATGAGTAAAAAACAGAGAGCCTTTCTTAAGTGGGCGGGCGGTAAATTCAAACTGATTGAAGCACTCACAGAGCACCTTCCCGAGGGGAAGCGTCTGGTAGAGCCTTTCGTTGGCGCGGGTTCTGTATTTTTGAATACAAATTACTCAAGCTACCTTCTGTGTGATATTAATCAGGACCTTATCAATCTATACAAGATTGTTCAGTCGGAGCCTGAGCGATACATCGCGGCTGCTAAAGCGATGTTCGTGCCTGAGATGAATGAAAAGGAAGCCTATTACAGAGTAAGAGCCGAATTTAACTTAAGTAGCGATCCATTTCTTCGTTCGGTCTACTTCCTATACATGAATCGTCATGGTTTTAATGGCTTGTGCCGCTATAACCGTAAAGGTGGCTTCAATGTGCCGTTCGGTTCTTACAAGAAGCCTTACTTCCCGGAAAAAGAGATCAGAGCCTTTGCTGAGAAAGCGCAGTGTGCCGAGTTTCGCTGTATCGGCTATGAACAAGCGTTTGATCTTACCACCGAGGGGGATGTTGTTTATTGCGACCCGCCATATGCTCCACTTTCAACGACAGCCAGCTTCACTACCTATGTAGGCACAGGCTTCAGTCTGGATGATCAGGCCCTGCTTGCGCGTAAGTCCCGACATACAGCTATTGAACGTGGCTTCCCTGTTCTGATCAGTAACCACGATATTCCTCTGACGAGGGAGCTTTATCATGGGGCCAGATTCGACACGATTCAGGTGCAGAGAAATATCAGTCAGAAAGGCAGCACACGTAATAAAGTCGATGAACTTATGGCCCTTTATGATGACCGGTATCATAGTGAGAACGATTAAAGATTATTGAGGGGCTGGTGGCCGTTGAACTGTTGGTTTTACTCCAGCACTGCTTTAACGATAAACAGCAAGGTGAATACCAATGCAATAGCCAGCACTAACCCCATAATAATAAACGGAAGTGGAGAGGTGGTCTGGAAGTCTCGTTTTCTGTTTTTCTCGCTTTGAACACCGAAGAAAGCCGCCAAAGTGCTGAGTAATAACTCCCAGCCTTTTCTTAGCATATGCCTATATCTTAAAAGCTATTCTGCTGACTCTTTGCCGGATTCACATCGTCCAGCGGCCCATCGTTATGACCATGTAGCAGCTCGAGAAGATCGACGAAGTGAAGCTGGTTTGAACGGCTCTTACCTGCAAACCAATTTGTCCAGTTAAGATCTTCTGATTGGCGTGCGCAACGATTACTGGGGTGACTCGCAGGAAGGGATGGATTATAGCTGGATTCAGAACTTGTGCTGCAGACACAGGCCGATAATGGATCGGAAGAGGAAAAACTTTGAACGCCCATTGCTGTGATAGCGATAGCGGTTGCGGAAGTCGCAATGAAAGCGGCTGACTTCATGCTTGTTGATAGTTTTTTCCCTTTTTTCATCGCCTCGTCCTTTATCAAACCTCGCTCGCAGGTCGAGTTATTATAGCAAAGCCGACTATATTTTGAACATTTTTTTTCCGTGCTCTCAATTATTGTACGAATGTATGATAATTTTTGTGGTCGATCATATCGAAATCCCCCATAAGGCCTAGTGGCTTAAGCTAGCAAAAGGTAGAATAGCGTATTTCTTAAACACTGTAGTGAGTTTGCTATGCGCCCATTTCTTATTGCTCCCTCTATCTTATCTGCCGACTTTGCCCGTTTAGGTGAAGATGTCGATGCCGTCCTTAACGCAGGTGCCGACGTGGTACACTTCGATGTAATGGATAACCATTATGTACCGAACCTGACTATTGGCCCTATGGTATGTCAGGCCTTGCGTGATTATGGCATTACGGCAGATATCGATGTACATCTCATGGTTAAGCCGGTTGACCGTATTATTCCCGATTTTGTTAAGGCGGGTGCTTCAATTATCACATTCCATCCGGAAGCTTCAGAGCATCTGGACAGAAGCTTACAGTTAATCAAAGAGTCCGGCTGCAAAGCAGGTTTAGTGTTTAACCCCGGTACCCCTTTGCACTACCTGGATCATGTTATGGATAAGCTGGATGTCATCTTACTGATGTCGGTTAACCCTGGCTTCGGTGGTCAATCTTTCATCCCGTCAACGTTGGATAAACTAAGACAAGTTCGTAAGTTAATCGATGATAGCGGCTATGATATTCGTCTGGAAGTCGATGGCGGCGTTAAGGTTGATAACATTGCCGAGATTGCGGCGGCGGGTGCCGACATGTTTGTAGCTGGCTCTGCGATCTTTAATAAGCCGGACTACAAGGCTGTTATCGATGAGATGCGTGCAGAGTTGGCTAAAGTCGAGTCATAAACGATGAGTCGGTGGAAAAAACTCAAGGCTATCGCCTTCGACCTGGATGGTACGTTGATTGACAGCGTACCGGATCTCGCTGCTGCCACCCAGGCTACGCTGCAGGAGTTCGACCTGGCGTCATGTTCAGAGACTCAGGTGAGAAGCTGGGTTGGCAATGGTGCCGAGATGTTGATGCGTAGGGCGCTTTCATCAGCGCTTGAGCGCGATGTGGAGCAATCCCTGCTCAATGATGTGATGCCTCGTTTCATGCACCATTATCAACAGCATCTCCAAAGGTACAGTAAGTTATATCCGGATGTTTTAACCGTGTTGGAAGCGTTGAACGCAGCCGGGTACCAGCTGGCTATTGTTACCAACAAACCACATAAATTCACCATGCCTCTTCTGGAGGCGTTTAAGGTCGAGCACCTTTTCTCTGAGGTCCTTGGTGGTGACTCTTTGCAGCGGATGAAACCCGATCCTTTGCCGTTAACCCACCTTCTGAACCACTGGCAACTTGAGAGAGATGAGCTTTTGATGGTTGGTGATTCAAAAAATGATATTTTGGCGGCTAAAGCTGCAGGTATTAGTTCCATAGGCTTGACCTATGGGTATAACTACGGTGAAGATATCAGTCTTAGCAGTCCGGATGCGGTCTGTGAACAATTTAGTGAAATTTTGACACTAGTAAATAACAGCGTAAAAGTAATGGAGCAAGAAAACGTATGACTAACCCCGCCAAACCCATAGTACTTAGCGGTGCACAGCCGTCAGGTGAACTGACCATAGGTAACTATATGGGCGCATTGAGACAGTGGGTTGCCATGCAAGATAGCCATGATTGCCTCTACTGTGTCGTCGATCTTCACGCCATTACGGTAAGACAGGATCCTAAACTTCTAAGAGAAGCTTGTCTTGATACCTTGGCACTGTACCTTGCTTGTGGCGTCGATCCTAAGAAGAGCACGGTATTCATTCAATCTCAGGTTCCGCAGCATACGCAGCTGGGCTGGGCATTAAACTGCTATACCCAGATGGGTGAGCTTAACCGTATGACCCAGTTTAAAGACAAGTCGCAAAAGCATGCCAGTAACATCAACGTCGGCCTGTTTGCTTACCCTGTTCTGATGGCCGCCGATATCCTGTTGTATCAAGCCAATGAGATCCCCGTTGGTCAGGATCAGAAACAGCATCTTGAACTAACTCGTGATATCGCGACACGTTTCAACAATGCCTATGGTGATACTTTCACTATTCCTGAGCCGTTTATCCCTGAACACGGCGCTAAGGTGATGTCGCTTCAGGATCCGCTTAAGAAGATGTCTAAGTCGGATGATAACCGTAATAACGTTATCGGGCTGCTCGAAGAGCCTAAGAAGATCATGAAGAAGATCAAGAAAGCGATGACCGATAGTGATGAGCCACCAGTGGTTCGTTTCGATACCGAGAATAAGCCAGGTGTCTCTAACTTGCTTAGCTTGATGTCGGGTGTGTCGGGTAAGAGCATTGCCGGCCTGGAAGCCGAGTTTGAAGGCAAGATGTATGGTCACCTTAAGGTTGCCGCCGGTGAAGCTGTGGTAGAAATGATCGAACCTCTTCAAGCCAGATATCGTGAGTTCAGAGAGGATCAAACCTTCCTGAATCAAGTGATGCAGGAGGGGGCCGAGAAGGCTCAGTCTCGTGCTGAGGTCACGCTTAAAAAGGTCTACGAGAAAATAGGTTTGCTGGTATAAGCCTGTTTAAAATCTCTGTTTTCTCATGAAAAAGCCGACCCTGTGTCGGCTTTTTTGTGTCAGGAACACTTATGCCTATTTCCCATGGACGGGAAGAAATAGGCTTTGTGTCAGGAACACTTATGACTCTATTTGTTGAATAAGAGTCCCATGGACGGTCGTTCATGTTCCTTACATGAAACCGACATTTCCTCCATCCCTGGAGGTCAAAAGAAATAGACTTTGTGTCAGGCCACAAATGCTCCCTGCATTTACTGACATTCCCACCATCCCTGGCAGTCAGAACACTTATGAAGGTTTACCACGGATGGTTTAAAACCTTCGTTGTGTCTGGCTTCTTGTCAAAAACTGTTATGGCTATTTACCATTATGGTTATCGCTCTGCTTTAATCTAATGACTCGTGACTCGTGACTCGTGACTCGTGACTCGTGACTCGTGACTCGTGACTCGTGACTCGTGACTCGTGACTCGCCCTCCTCATTTCTGATGGCAGATCCACTCGATGAAAGCGGCGATGGCTGGTTCCTTTAACCTGCGCCGTTTACAGCTGAAGTTAAATTCAAAGCCTGTGAAAATATCGGGTAGATCCAGGGCGACCAGTCGGCCCTTCTCTATGTCGTTCACTACCATGAAATCTGAGGCTAACGCGATTCCCTGACCTGCGACTGCCGCCTCAATGGCGAGTAATACATGACTGAAGATATGTTGCTGTAGATCCGCCGGGAAAGGGGTGTTATTGGCAAGGCTCCATCGGTCCCAGTCCAGGCCTATAGGGCCTTCATCGACAGTAAGCAAGGGGTATTGCCACAGAGAGTCGATGAGAACCGTTTCTCCTCTGGCAAACAGATCCGGGCTACAAACGGGTATCAAGCGCTCCTTATGGAGTAGCTGATGCCAGTAGCCGGGTTGATTACTCTGGCCGCTGATAAACATGTCCGCAACGCTATCGGAAAGATCTGGATCGTCGGCAATCATATCCAGGCGAATCTTTATCTCCGGATATTGGCGCCTGAAATCGCTCAGCCTTGGGATCAACCACTTCACCGCAAATGAGCTGTATACCGCAAGCCTGAGTTCGTGATTCTCACCACCCGATATCTGTTGGTTCAGATCGCTCAGCTCGTTAAAAATTCTGGAAAGCTCTGTATAGAGCTGCTCCCCTTTCATACTCAATTTGAGCTGTCTTCCTGATCGGTTAAAGAGCTGCTCCCCAAAGTGCTCCTCGAGTACCCGAACCTGATGAGAGACGGCACTCTGGGTGATACAGAGCTCATCGGCGGCGCGGGAGAAGTGTTGCTGCCTGGCTGCCGCCTCAAAAACCTGTAGCGCGCGTAGTGGGGGGATTTTTCGCATAAATAGAGGCTCAGTATCTGGATTTAGCATGAATCTAATTCATCTATGATTAAAAAACATCATTTCAGCTAACATTATGTGCTCTATATCATAAGCCGCATCTATTGTTACTTGTGTGGGCATGCAATGAATCGTGCTGTCGTTATTGGTATCGGAATTTTAGTCTTCGGAAATGTATTTAGTGCGCTTTATGATGTGTCGGTTAAGTGGGTATCTGAGGATGTAAATGCCGCAACATTTCTACTCATACGTCAGCTCACGGCGGTGTTGATGATAATGCCGCTCTGGTTACGGGAGGGAGCACCGTGGAGTAGCCATACTAAGCTTCACCTCTTCAGAGCCCATGTGGGTACCTCTGGAGCCTTGCTGCTGATCATGGGGCTGATGTCGCTGCCTCTCGCTACTGTCAGCTCACTGTTTTACTCGGCTCCTTTAATGATTATGCTCATGGGCTATCTGTTTTTAAAAGAGAAGATGAGTGGCGCGCAATCGGTAGCGGGTGTTTTAGGTTTTATTGGTATCTTAATCATTCTCAGACCCAGTGAGATGAATGTTTTTGGTATCGCCGTGCTGGCGGGAGCGCTCACCTTTGCCATCAATCAGTTGGTGTTAAAGAAGCTGCCCTCTACAGAGTCACCCACGGTTACCCTTATGCTGTATAACCTGTTTAGTGTCCCTATCGTCATGTTATTCACTATCGTTCAGGGATTCTCCGGGCTGAGCTGGGAAGTCATTGGTCTTGCCGTAGTGAGTAACGCCTTTCTGTTGGCTTATCAGTGGTTGAGCGTGCTTGCATATCGTAAAGCCAAAGCCAGTGAAGTCGCCATTGCAGAATATACCGGATTAATTTTCTGTGTATTCTTTGGGTGGCTGTGGTTCGATGAGTGGTTAGATGGGTTAAGCTGGCTCGGTGCAGGTTTTATCGTGCTGCCTTCACTCCTGTTACCCTGGATATCGGTGGGAGTGAAACGTCGACAGCGTGCCGCAGCAGTTGCTCAGGGATATAATGGCTGAGCGTATAATTGCTTTTGAAGATACGGGTGTGGTGGCTATTTTGGAGCCGGTGATTCGAAGACCTTGATCACCTTGCGAACGCCGGCGGTATTCCGGGCAACATCGACCGCAAGGTCTGCCTGATCTCTTGCCACTAAGCCAAGCAGAAATACTTCGCCGTTTTCTGTTATCACCTTAATGCGGGTCACATCAAGGTTATCGGTATTTAGCATCCGGGTTTTCACCTTAGTGGTTATCCAGGTGTCGTTACTCCGGGTTGTGAATGAGGTGGGGTTGCCGATCCGTATCTGGTTATGGATCTTCCCACCTAATTTTAGTTCCTGAACGGCACGGACAGCCTTGTCTCTTAACATGGAGTTTGGTGACTGGCCGATCAGCAGTACATTTCCATTCATCACCACGCCGGTGATATTGGCTTGGTTTTTTACATCTTCCAGGGTGGCGAGTTCGCTGGCTATCTGGAAGTCTGCGTTGGTATCGTCAAGCTGAGTCGAGAAACTCCGCTCGTCATTGACCATCATTGCACCACCAACAGCCCCAACCATGACGGCACCGGCACAGCCTTGAAGTAGTAGCGCTATCGCTGCTAGTGAGAGCAGTCTGATCATTATATTTTGTCCTGACACAATGGAATGTGAGATGTCACCCGAGAGTCAGGGTGACATTTAGAAGCAATATCGCTTTCCTATTGCTGCTCATCCTGAGGGAAGAGGGTGCGATCTATGTTGTCACACAGGCAGTGAATCGCGAGCAGGTGCACCTCCTGAATGCGCGCCGTGCTATTAGAGGGCACACGGATCTCTACATCGTTAATGCTGAGCAGGCCAGCCATCGGGCCGCCGTCTTTACCCGTCAGGGCCACGATAGTCATATCTCGGCTTAGTGCCGCTTCAATTGCTTTGATCACATTGCCTGAGTGACCGCTGGTTGAGATTGCCAGCAGGATATCACCAGGCTGCCCTAACGCTAAGATCTGCTTAGAAAAGATCTCATCGTAGCTATAGTCATTGGCGATAGCCGTAATGGTAGAAGTATCAGTTGTCAGTGCAATAGCCGGTAGTGGCGGACGTTCAACCTCAAAGCGGTTTAGTAGCTCTGCAGAGAAGTGCTGTGCATCACCCGCACTGCCACCATTACCGCATGCCAGAATTTTATTGCCGCCTAACAGGCAGTGAACCATCATCTCCGCAGCCTTGGCGATAGACTCGGGTAGCGCCTCAGATGCATCGATCTTGGTTTGAATGGAGTGGGTAAAGCTATCTTTAATACGTTCTAACATGGGGACATCCTTAATTTTAAATCTCTTGTTATCATGCAATAACGGGTTACGGCATGAGTCATTAATCTGGTGTTTAAAAAGCGTTTGGCAGCCACTGTATCTGGCCTGCATCTATCGCTATCAGATCGAATCGACAGCTGGCGTCGATATTGTTGATCTGCATGTAATGTTCGGCTGCGCGCCTCAATCTCTTTAACTGTCCGGAGCTTAGTGCATTCAAGGCTCCGCCGTATTGGTTTTTCGAGCGATATTTCACTTCGACGAAGATCCACTCTTTGCCATCTTTCATGACCAGATCAATTTCACCGAATCGATACCGGACATTTTGTTCGATGAATGTCAGGCCTTGCCGGGTCAGGTACTCTAATGCCAGGCGCTCACCTGTCTGTCCGTGCTCTGTCGATACCTTGCTCTTATCGTCGCCTATCATTGCGGGCGTAAATTACCCCGCTGATAACGACCCCAGCTAAGTTCTCTGTTTACTGTTCCGTCGGGAGAGACGGACAGCATACCGCTTCGTCCGGAAAACTGATAGCCGGGCAGGGCCCGCATCTGAGCCAATTTACCTACAAGTTCCAGGGAATCATAGCCCATGATGTAGAGGCGTTTTTGGCTATAGCTCCACGATGGCCACAGTTCTTCGACTAAACGAGTCTCATCACTGCTCTGTAGCAACCATGGTATATCACTGATATTCAAGTTATTTAGCTCTTGAGCCGTTTCACGCGAACTTCCTTCAACACGACTCCTGCTGCTGGTATAGAGGGGAACCGGGTCGGCAAAAACACTAAAGTTTACATCGATAAAAGGTTTCAGTAACGGGAGGTCGCGGTTACCGGAGATCATATAGATGGCATCTATGTCGCGTCGGGAGCGGAAGTCGGCTTCGATATCATTTCCCAGTAGCGCCTTTATTCGGGCAATACGTTCCTTACTGTCGATGACACCCAAAGATTTCTGTACCGTAACCTTCATCTGATCACCGGCATCGTAATAATGAACTTCGGCAGGGCGTTGTGTTAACTCAGTCCATGCCTGATTGAAGCTATCTGCCATTCTGTGGCCGACGGCATTATTGCTGGCCAGAAGCAGCGGCGTGGTGATCCCGTCGTTAAATATTCTCTTGGCCGCATCACGCGCTTCATTAGCGGGGGAGAGCGCGAAATAGAACTGATTATCGTCGGGGATGAAGTTCTCAATATGGTTCAGGTATAGCTGAGGAACGCGCTTAACCGCCCCAGTTAGTAACTGCTGCGGAGAGTCAGAGGTTGAAGCTAAAGCCGGTTGTTGAAGCTGCTCAACTTCAGATTGCAATAGTGGGCCGATAATAAACTCGGCACCGCCATCTAATGCCGCCTGATAAGCCGTCTGTGCTCCTTTAGCCGTATCGAAAAAGTTGATCGAGACGCTATCGTCAGGATTGGCCAGGTAACGAGAGAGTATTCCCTGTTTCACCGTGCTGGCGAGAGTTGCTCTGGAGCCGGATAAAGGGAGTAGTACAGCGATATTTTTAGGGCTGTAGGGCTGCACATTGAGTGCTTTTTCCAGATCGGTCGGCAGTTTCACTGCGGCGGGATGAGTCGGGTTCGCATGCTGCCAGCTGCCTAAGTGTTGAACCAATTGATTGGGGTCGATAGCGTAGTGCTTTGCTATGTAGGCCAGTTGTAGCCAGCCCGCAAAGACAGGACTGGAGCTGTCCTGGCTAAAGGTCAATAGGGTCTGCTCATGCATAGGCTGCAGAATTCGCCAGATGCTGTCATTGATCTCTCCCGCTTGAGATGCGGGAAGGTATGAACTCAAGAGAGTGAGCTGCTTTACCTGTTCGATTGGTTGCTTAATCTGTTGGAATAACCTGGCCTTAAATTGATGAAAAGCGACCATTTGCCAGTCGGCAAGTTGCCACTGGTTTGGGTACTCCAGTTGGCTGAGGGCTTCATCAAAGGTCGAAGTCATTTCGAGTACCCGGGCCGTCAGGTATCTATGTTCGGCCAGAATTTCAGGCTTCTGCACCAAACTCTTCTCGACAGATTTAAGAGTCTTATTTGCAGAACCGGCATCGCCGTCATTAATAAAGGCATGGGCGGCGAGCAGAGCGTATCTATTCTGCTCTTCCTGATTAGCTGATTTTGCCGCTAAATCTATGTATTCAGTAGCTTGCAGAGGGGCGCTCACCAATGAGATCTGTTTGGCGGCGGGTTTCACCGGTGCGGGAGTCGTTCCGCAACCGAATAAAACAGCACTTAAAACTGCGATAGCAATTAATTTAGTTGTATTCAGTCTTTTCAACACACTTTTTTTCAACACAAGAGGCCACTCTGGTAAGATGCTGCCAATAGTTTAACCTTCTCTCACGCTTGACGAAAGTCTTGTGATAGTCAAACCGAGGTAGATATGGATCTGGCGGTCGCACTTTACATAGTTCCAACCCCTATTGGTAATCTTGCCGATATCAGTACACGCGCCATAGAGGTGCTTAATAATGTTGCATTAATTGCTTGTGAAGATACTCGTCATAGCGGCAAGCTTTTGAGCCATTTCGGTATCGAGACAAGAAAAACCGCACTACACGATCACAATGAGAGAGACAGAGCCGATTGGATCATTCAAAAGCTAAGCAATGGTGAGCCTGTAGCCCTTATCTCCGATGCCGGTACGCCACTTATCTCTGATCCCGGTTACCACCTCGTATCGGCGGTAAGAGGTGCAGGCTATACCGTGACGCCATTACCGGGCCCTTGTGCGGCAATAACGGCACTGAGTGCATCTGGTTTGCCTTCGGATCGTTTCTCGTTCGAAGGCTTTTTGCCATCGAAAGAGAAGGGGCGTTTAGATAAGCTGGCAGAGCTTAGGGAAGATCCCAGAACATTGATCTTCTACGAATCACCTCATCGTATTCTTCATAGCTTAGAATCTATCTCGACCGCGTTTGGGGCCGATCGGCAGATAGTGATGGCGCGGGAGGTGACAAAAACCTTTGAAACATTTCTTTCCGGTCCGGTCAGTGAGGTGCTGGAAACCGTCAAGAGTGACCCTAACCAACAGCGCGGTGAAATAGTGTTGATGTGTCATGGTTACCGCAGTGAGCAGGAGTCGGAGATTGCCGCTGAGGTGGTTAATACACTTAAGCTACTCGCCGATGAGTTGCCCCTCAAGAAAGCGGCCGCGATAACCGGGCAGATCTACGGGCTTAAGAAGAATGCGCTGTATAAATATGGTTTGGAGATTGGGTTATAGATAAATTGTGAGCCGGATTTCATCCATTTCGGTTTATTTTGTTGGTGTGTAGCGATCCCTTAGGCTATAATCCGCGCCGAGTTGGCCAGACAGTTGCTGCGTTCGCAAGAACGGGGAGGAAAGTCCGGGCTTCATAGAGCAGGGTACCAGGTAACGCCTGGGCGGTGTGAACCGACGACAAGTGCAGCAGAGAGAAGACCGCCAATCTTCGGATTGGTAAGGGTGAAAGGGTGCGGTAAGAGCGCACCGCACGGCTAGTAATAGTCTGTGGCAAGGTAAACTCTACCCGAAGCAAGACCAAATAGGGTTCCATTACTTTTAATAGTTATTGCGCGGCTCGCGTTGGAACCGGGTAGGTCGCTTGAGCCTGCGAGCGATTGCAGGCCTAGATGAATAACTGTCCACGACAAGACCCGGCTTATCGGCCAACTCACCTAATAAAAGAAAGCCCGCAGGTTTAATAACCTGCGGGCTTTTTGCTGTCAGTCTACAGCTTCGGCTTATCGGGCACCAATGTCACCTAATAAAAGAAA
>NZ_CANMUW010000026.1 GCF_947501225.1 uncultured Shewanella sp. | reverse complement strand
TGGTTCATCAGCGCGCCCGTCGTATCAACATGTGGCAGGGACAGGCGAACCTGGGGTTAAAGTTTAAGTTTTAAGTTTTAAGTTCTGGCTTCAGTTCAGTTTGGAATAGTGCATAGAGTGGATAGTTATTTCCGATAATATGTGACTGGTTCATCAGCGCGCCCGTCGTATCAACATGTGGCAGGGACAGGCGAACCTGGGGTTAAAGCTTAAGTTCTAGTTTCTAGTTCCTAGAGCCTAGTTTCTAGTTTCTAGAGCCTAGATTCTAGGTTTTCACTTCTTAATTTTAAGGTGACAGATGAATATTGTCGTACTCGATGGTTATACGTTAAATCCCGGCGATCTTGACTGGCAGCCTCTGTCTGGTCTGGCTAAGCATGATGGTGAAGGGACATTTCATTGTTATGACAGAACCTCTGAGGCTGAGCTTATCTCCCGTGCATCGAATGCCGATATCATCTTCACCAATAAAACGCCCATTACAGCAGAGACACTTTCTCAGCTTCTGCAGCTTAAATATATCGGGGTGCTCGCTACGGGGACGAATGTGGTTGACCTGAACTTTGCAGCTGAGTGTGGAGTTGTAGTGACCAATGTACCCGGCTATGGCCCCGATGCGGTAGCTCAGATGGTGTTTGCTCATATCCTTCACCATACACAGAGAGTGGGTATGCACCACAATGCCGTGACGGCTGGCAAGTGGAATGAATCTGAGGATTTCTGCTTTACCCTGGCACCGCTGCAATCATTGATGGGAAAAAGCTTAGGCTTGATGGGCTATGGTGCCATCGGTCAACAGGTGGCTAACATAGCTTTGGCCTTCGGCATGAAGGTGTTGGTCAATACCCGTAAAGAGCTCACCGACCTTCCTCAAGGCGTTGAGTGGATAGGCTTCGATGAGATGCTCCCTAGGGTAGATATTCTCTCTCTGCATTGTCCTCTGACCGAAGCGACAGATAAGTTGGTAGACCGGAAAGTACTTGAGAAGATGCGCGCGAGTGCAATCTTGATCAATACCGCCCGGGGGGGACTAATCGATGAAGTCGCTTTGAAACAGGCGTTGGAACAGGGGAAGATTGCCGCTGCAGGTGTCGATGTGCTCTCGAGTGAGCCACCTGAGGCTGATAACCCGCTGCTTAGCACGGTTAATATCAGCATCACTCCCCATAATGCCTGGGCGACACTGGAAGCGAGACAGAATTTACTGGATATAGCGATAGCTAACTTACAGGCCTTTCTATCCGAAAAGCCTGTGAATAGGGTTAATTGAGCAGCCTCTCGGGCGCTCAGGCCCGGGAGGTCGTTTTCTAAATAAACCGTTTTCTATAAACCACTTCTCTATAAGATAACTTCGACTCGGCTCGCGCAAGCCAGCGCCTTATCTATGGCATTATCGATACTCTCTCCACGCGCCAGCGCTACACCTAAGCGGCGACGGCCATCAATCTCAGGCTTACCGAACAGACGCAACTGAGTGTCAGGCGCTTCCAGTGATGCAGCCATCCCCTGATAACGAATGTTGTTAGACTTGCCTTCGGCCAGAATCACAGCTGATGCACTGGGACCATGCTGAGCGATATTAGCAACGGGTAAGCCAAGAATGGCTCGCGCATGTAGGGCAAACTCGGAGAGATCCTGGCTGATCAAGGTAACCAGTCCGGTATCGTGTGGACGAGGGGAGACCTCAGAGAAATAAACCTCATCCCCCTTAATAAACAGCTCTACACCAAACAGGCCGTAACCACCGAGCGCTTCGACGACCTTACGACCTATCTCCTGAGATTTGGCCAACACCTGAGGTGACATAGCTTGGGGCTGCCAGGATTCACGATAGTCACCATCTTCCTGTCTATGGCCAATGGGATCGCAGAAGTGAATACCATTAGCAGCACTAACCGTAAGCAGGGTTATTTCGTAATCGAAGGGAACAAAACCTTCGACAATGACCCGGCCACCACCGGCGCGTCCACCTTCCTGAGCATAGTTCCATGCGCTGAGTACCTGTGCAGCTTCGCGGATGACACTCTGTCCCTTGCCAGATGAGCTCATGACCGGTTTTACGACACAAGGCATGCCGATATTTTCGATGGCCAGTTCAAACTCGGCTTGGGTGTCGCAAAAAAAGTAAGGTGAGGTGGGGAGACCCAAGGTTTCGGCGGCCAGACGTCTGATCCCTTCTCTGTCCATGGTCAATTGAGTCGCTTTCGCGGTAGGTACTATGTTGACACCTTCCGCTTCCATCTCAACTAAGGTCTGGGTCGCAATGGCCTCAATCTCAGGAATAACCAAATGGGGTTGCTCCTGCTCAATAATATTTCTCAGCGCGTCGCCATCGAGCATATTGATAACATGAAATCTGTGGGCTATCTGCATAGCGGGGGCATTGGGGTATCGGTCGACACCGATCACCTCGACTCCCATGCGCTGTAGTTCGATTGCAACCTCTTTGCCGAGCTCTCCGCAGCCGAGAAGCATGGCACGAAGCGCGCCATTTGAATGTGGTGTTCCTATCATTGTGGGTACCTTGTTAATTTTTATAAAGGTATTAGCTGTTAACGCTAAGTTAATTTTATTGTTTTTGAGAGCTTATATTCGCCCTTTTATCCACTATATTACATTGATGGCCATATATAGTGGAAACAAGGACTACAAGTGTGTAGTTGATCACTCTAACGGAACGGAACACTGTGTTTTTAATGAAAAAAGCACTGGTGTTGTTAATGAATTGTTGAGGAGATGCTTCCGGGTTGATTCTCTCATGAGTCATAAAAACAAACATCTGAATATAGCCGGAGCAGCTGGTTATAAGGGTGTAAGGAGCGAGTAGTGTTTTTAGATTACTTTGCATTAGGCGTGATTTTCTTTGTGGCAATTTTTATTTTTTACGGTGTTATCGTCATTCACGATATTCCCTACGAAATTGCTAAAAAACGTAACCATCCGCAGCAGGATGCGCTGCATGTAGCCGGGTGGGTGAGTCTGTTTACCCTGCATGCCATCTGGCCGTTTCTCTGGATCTGGGCCACCTTGTACCGTGAGGGGCGAGGCTGGGGGTTCAGTTCTATCGCCGAACGTGAGTTGGCCCTGGAAGGCGAGGTAAAACAACTCAATGAAACGGTTGCCCAGTTAGAGCTACGTTTGCAATCTATCGAGCAGTCCGGTGAAAAGCCTGTCATCGACCCGGAAGCGCAAACCGATGTGGGTGAACATACAACCAGTAAGAAGGAGGTATAAGATGGATCTATTACTGATTCTTACTTATGCGGCGATCTGTATTGCCATTTTTAAGGCATTTAAAATACCGCTGAACAAGTGGACCGTTCCTACAGCAATATTGGGTGGTGTATTTATTGTTGGCGCCTTGATCCTGTTGATGAACTATAACCATCCCTACACGCCATTTGCGAAAGAGGTATTTGTCACTGTACCGATCAACCCCGCCGTACGTGGGATAGTGACGGATGTGGAGGTTAAGCCCAATGTTCCTATCAAGAAAGGAGATGTGTTGTTTCGTATCGATTCGCGTCCCTTTGAGGCGATAGTTAAGCAGAAGCGGGCTGCACTGGTTTCGGCTGAGCAGGAGGTTCCACAGCTCGAGGCTGCATGGCAAGCTGCGTTAGCCAGCGTCGAGCGGACAACGGCCGACAGAGACAGAACTAAGTCTGCGTTCGAACGTTATGCCAAAGGTAAGAAGAAAGGCGGAGCTAACTCGCCATTTACCGAGCTTGAGCTAGACAACAAACGCCAGCTATATTTGGCGTCGGAAGCACAACTGACCGCGGCGAAAGCCGAGGAGTTGAGAGTTAGGCTCGCCTTTCAATCTAATGTCGATGGGGTAAATACTAAGGTTGCAAGGATACAGGGAGAGCTTGAAAAGGCGCTGTTTGATCTTGAGATGACAGTTGTCAGGGCACCAAGCGATGGCATGGTCACTCAGATGGCATTGCGTCCAGGTATCGTGGCGGTGCCTATGCCTCTGCGGTCACTGATCAGCTTTATTCCCGATGAGCAGCGCTATTTTGCCGGGGCTTTCTGGCAAAACTCACTGTTACGACTAAAAGAGGGGGATGAGGCCGAGGTGATCTTAGATGCAGCTCCCGGGGTGGTGTTTAAGGGGCGGGTAGCCAAGATCCTGCCGGCAATGGCCGAGGGGGAGCTACAGTCGCGCGGTGTATTGATCTCCTCTATGGCACTGATGCCAAGAGGAAGAGCGGTAGTCTTGATTGAACTTGATGAACATGATGTGAAGAAACCATTTCCTGCCGGTGTGGCGGGACAGGCGGCCATCTATACCGAGCATTTCTCTCATGTCGCGGTGATGCGTAAGGTTATATTGAGAATGCTAGGCTGGTTAAATTATCTATTCCATTAACCCCTCGCTTTGGTAATATCAAAAGGTCCGTTTAACGGGCCTTTTTTATGCGCTTAGATTAGGGACCGAACATGCAAGATATCAGAGATTTAACCGCCGTATTACGCTCCAATACTCCTATTGTCGTTATCGAAACCTATGAGGAGTATCGGGTCATCGAGCTGTTGAAAAAAGTCTCTTCGATTCTCTATCAGCCCCTGTTCAGCTGGAGCATTACTCAGGGGTTGACACGGCTCGACCGTTCGATCGGCACTCAGAAGTTTAACAGTGAGCCTGCCGATATCTTAGGACAGATAAAATCGACCGAGCAACAGGGGATCTATGTGCTTTGTGATTTTCATCCTTTTGTCGAGAATGCGCCTAAGAATGTTCGTTTACTTAAAGAGATTGCCCTCGAGTATGAATCATTGCAGCATACAATAGTGCTGGTGAGTCATGCCTTCGAGATCCCACCTGAGATAAAGCGTTACTGTGCCCATTTTCGTATATCACTTCCCAATACGGCCCAGTTGCAAAACCTTGTTTATGAGCAGATTGAGCAAGCAAGGAGTGAAGGTTTGGCCTTGAGCGTCGATGATTCAGCGGTATTGAAGCTCGCCGATAACCTTAGGGGGCTGACCTTTGATGATGCGCGTCGTCTTGCCCATAAAGCCATTGTCGATGACGGGGCTATCACGCACTCAGATGTAGATATGGTTAACCGGGGCAAATTTGAACTGCTGGATATGAAAGGCGTGTTGCAGTTTGAATATGACACCAGCGATTTCTCTCAGGTCGCCGGTTTGCACAACCTCAAAAATTGGTTAAAACAGAGGACGCCTTCCGGAAAAACAGAGGCTATTGAGGATCAACCCAAAGGAATACTGTTGCTTGGGGTACAGGGCAGTGGTAAGAGCCTGGCGGCAAAGGCGGTTGCCGGTATGTGGCAGCGTCCCCTGCTGAGAATGGATATGTCAGCCCTGTATAATAAATATATCGGTGAGACCGAGAAGAGTCTGCGTCATGCCCTTGAGCTGGCAGACCTCATGTCCCCCTGCGTGCTTTGGATCGATGAGATAGAGAAAGGTTTAAGCAGTGGTGCCAGCGATGATGGTACCTCAAAACGCATCCTTGGCACCATTTTGACCTGGATGGCAGAGCGAAAATCAGATGTGTTCATGGTGGCTACCGCCAACGATATTTCGGCGCTGCCGCCGGAGTTGATGCGAAAAGGGCGTATGGATGAGATCTTCTTCGTCGACCTTCCGGATGATGAGATCCGTCAGGCGATATTTCTTATTCACGCCAAGCGTCGTAATTTGGACCCCAATCGCTTCGACCTGGCTCAACTCTCTAATGTGAGCCGGGGATTTTCCGGCGCGGAGATAGAGCAGGCGATCATCTCGGCCATCTATACAGCAAAGGCATCTGACCGAGAGGTGGAGCAGAGCCTGCTTATCGAGGAGTTGATGAAAACCAGGCCGCTGTCGGTGGTGATGCGGGAGAAGTTACAGGCGCTCAGGGATTGGGCATCTGGGCGAACGGTAAATGCACACCTTTAGACCTTAGTTACTAAGCCCTTCGTTCAGTGAGAGAGCCCCATGCACTATGGGGTCATGGTTTATTTGAAGGGCCATCTGCAGGGTATCTGTTCTATTAACTCTTCATCGTTACGCTCGTTACATTACAACCGGTTACTGTTGCGGTGGAAACAGGGCTAAAATTTTAGTGACTGTTTTTGCCGTTTCCTCGGCTTTATCCTCGCCGCCTGCATCGAAATTAAACTTGTCTGTGCCGCGCCATATGAGCTTATTACTCTGTGCGTCGATGACATCTATCTGTATGGTCTGGATTTTAGCCGTATTGCTGCCTATGGGAACTCCGACACTGGTTCCTATGCTGATGCCACCACTGCTTCCCCAGGTGCCTGTGCCCAGTCCTATCGATACACCCGAGTCTTTAGGTTTATTCTCGACCTTGAAGGTGTATGTGATCCTGAAATCAGGATCTGCTTCATCAGCGACAAAACCTTTAGACATAAGGGTTTCTGAAATGGCTCCCTTGATCCTTTCCGCGCTGATTGGATCCTTGGTTTGGGAGGGAGAAAACGCGGTAAAACTGTTGAGCTGATTGAAGTCGTAGTTGATGTCGTAATCACTCTTAGGTGTTGTCGCACAGGCAGAGAGGAGAATAGCCGTGATGAATAGAGTGGGAAGAGGGCTAAATTTCATATTAATCCTTTAGTGAAAGATGGCAGTTAATTGGGGTGTAATTCGCACACCTCTTCGGTAACCATTTTATAGTATTCTAGTGAATAAAACTTAGCCAGTTGAATAGTTATCAGTTATGTTTAAAGTATCACCTGTTTGGATAATCATAAGGTTTCGCATATTCAGGGTATGGAGCAGTTAGAGTTTTTTGAGATCCCCAGTCCCTGTATCGGTGTTTGTCAGACCGATGCCAGAGGCTACTGTAAGGGCTGTTTGCGCAATAGAGATGAGCGCTTTAACTGGCTCGAGTTTTCTGATGCCAAAAAATATGATGTTATTCGCCTGTGTAAGCAACGAAAGCGCCGCAGGCAACTGGCAATATTGAAGGCTAAAAAAGCCCAGCTGGTGCAGCAGAGGGCAGCGATAAACTCGTCGCTGGACTTTGGTGTAGTTGATGAGACTGTCCCCGATGCGCCATCGGGCGGCCTGACTCTTGATTAAGCTTCACCTGAGCTTGCTTAGTGAGTTCGATAAGTCATTGGTCGCCAATGGAGTTTGTTTATCTGTTCTGACCTTGTTCGGTGTTTAACTCTGAGGCCGGGTCGGTGTAGGCCAGAACAGGGTGAAGCAGGTGTAACCATCCCGGCTTTCCAGAGTCACCTTTCCCTTGTGTCGCTCCATGATTCGTTTGATGATGGCCAACCCCAGGCCATGACCTTTATTGCCATTTTGTACCGACTTACTGCGGTAGAAGGGTTCAAATATCTTGCACTGATCCTCAGGAGGGATCCCTTGACCGTCATCGGTAATTGAGAGCGAAACCTGCTCCTGACTCTGTGATATCTTAACTTTTATCGCCTGGCGCCCGAATCGTTGGGCGTTGGTGATAAGGTTTTGAATCGCCCTTTCGATGAGAGAGGGATCGCCCATCAGGTAGACGGGATTTTCGCTGTTTTCAAACACAATCGGGGCGGATACCGTCGATGATAAACGGTCGATCGTCTGCTTAGTTAACACGCTGAGGTCGCAGTGCTCGAATTGAACCTCCTTGCCTTGTGACTCCAGGCTCGCGTAGGTTAGCAGCTCCTGCAGCAGGTTCTCCATCTCCTTCACATCCTGCTGCATATCCTCCATAAACTCAGCTCTTCGCTGCTCATCGGAATCGGGCTTGCAGTATTGCGGCATTAACGCCAGGGCAAACTTCAGTCTGGCAAGCGGGGTGCGGATCTCGTGTGAGACGGCATTAGAAAGATGTTTCTGATTCTCTATGAGTGTACTTATCTGCTGCGCCATCTCGTTGAAAGTGATGGCCAGAGGCAGCACCTGGGAGCGGGATGAAAGGGATATCTGAGTGTTCCAGTTAGCCTGCCCAAACTCCTTGGTCGCATTTCTGAGAGTTTTCAGATCTCTCGATAGCGGCCATACCCAGATCAGGGAGATGAAGGCTAATGAGAGGTAGAAGAAGAGAGTAAACAATCCCCGCAATCTGGCTCTGGGATCGATCTCTATGGGACCGGCAACTAAGATCTGATCGGCGACCTTTATGAAGTGCAGTTCATGATCATCATCCTGCTGAGTGATTAGAACGCTGTCGGCGGTGAGCGAGTTGTGGGCAGAGACAGCTATCTGACCGGCATCGAGTAGCTTAATGGGATAGTCAGGATTTTGCCCCGACTCCTGAAGATAAAATTGGCGCTGCTCTTCGGGGAGCTTGGCAAGCAGTTGCGCCAAAGCGATAAATGGCGCATCCAATGCGCCACTCTCTTCGACATTATTTTGCCAGATGCTATCGAGAGTCCAACCTATACCTAACACACTGAGGCTTAGCAGTAGGTAGAGACTAAGAAAAAGTCGTTTCAATTATCTTTCCATAACAAATAGGTAGAACCCGGGTCCTCGATGCATAGAGCGGATAGGCGGAGCTTAGTTACTCCAGGCCTCCGGAGCGAACAGGTAACCCTGACCCCAGACAGTCTTAATTCTGAATGGCGTCTCGATATTATCCCCTAACTTCTTTCTCAGGCGCGATACTCTGACATCGATTTTTCTGTCTTTACCATCAAAGTCAATATTGAGCAGATATTGATAGATATATTGACGGCTCAATACCTGACCGGCCTGAGAAGCGAGTAACCATAGTAACTCAAATTCATGGCTGGTGAGATCGACCTCGACATCACCGAGTCTGATCGCCTGCGTGTGTGGATCGATGCTTAATTTACCAAAGCTAAGACAGTGAGACTCAACCTTAGGCGGTTTAGCCGTACGGCGTAGCAGATTGTTGATTCTGGCTATCAGTAGCGCGGGGTCTACAGGCTTAACGACATAATCGTCTGCGCCAAGCTCTAACCCCTTGATCTGATCCTCATTTGAGCCCAGTGCGCTCATGAGGAGAATTGGACCGGCAAAATAGTCAGGCAACTTTTCACACAGACTCAGGCCATCCATTCCCGGTAACATGATATCCAGTAAGATGATGTCAGGCTTATAGCTGATTAATCGGGTTAAGACCGTATCTCCTCGGCGCTCTACTTCAACGTGCATTCCATGCGACTTTAAATAATCCACAATCAGGTTAGCGAGGCGTATATCATCCTCTACCAGTAAAACTCTATGGGTCGATTGAGGCTCTGTCATTAGAATAAACTCCATGGGTTGCGATAGCGTCGTCGAACTTTTGGCTCGGAAGCCGGCGTTACTTTGAGTTTGACTCCAGCTAGCGTTTGGTGTGTTTCTTTATCTATCATTACAAATTGAATATCGTCAGTGGCTTTAATATTCAGGGTCAATGAATGTGTCTTGTCCGACTCGGCGCACCATTTTGCCATCTCCTTATAGTCGGACAGAATGCATATGGGCCTATGAGTTTCATTTTCCCACTCGAGTACCAGCGTCAGCTCACAGGTCAGCTCATCTTCCGATGTAATACAAAACTCGGGTGACATCTTGAGTTTATAGCCGGATGAGTCGTATTCCTCTGCGCGCACGGTAAGGCTGCTCGCTAAGGCAAGGCTGAAACTTCCTAAAAGAAAAAATCTAAATATCGACAATAACACCCGTATTAAAACCTGTAGGCTGCGCCGACAAAAAAGGTACTGGTATAGTCTTCATTTAGCAGGGGACTTGCAACTATTTCATCGCCGATATGTGTGTATCGGGCTAAAAAGAGCAGATCCCAATGCTCGGTCATCACATAGTGACTGGTGAGCTCGAGTCCGGTGTTGAGCGCGGACTTTGCCTGGTATGCCTGACTCCAGTAACTGCTCTCACCGGGTCTGATACCATAGTAATAATCCACAAGCTCTTCACTCTTCCAGTCGAAGGTCAGGGCTAATTCAAACTTCCAGTCTTCGATAGCCAGATTATAGAGCCACTTTAGTTTAGCCTCCGTTCCCTGATGTACATTCAGCAGATCGTGGGCCACAGATAGGTTTACAGTACCGGCGCGAGTGTAGAAAAATGCCTCAACGCCCCCCAGGTAGGTAAAGTGGCGTTTATCTAATTTTCCTATCTCAGGCTCCTGTGCCGCCTTCAGTATCGTTGGTGTCTGGGAGGTAGAGCTCAATAATGCTCTAGGCTCAAACTTATTGGTGCCGGCGATGAAAATATTTGATGGGTCCCAGCGATGAAAGTAAGCACTATCGCTGCTGAGGCTGGTGGTCAGGTTGATGGTGAACTTCTCCTGTTCGGAGAGAGTGTAGCCGAAATTACCATTCTCGAAGAACCAAGTGTCGCCGTAATAAGCAAAAGTCGGAACTAAGTAGATTGGGATATCATCATAGTCTTTCAGCGGATTGGTTCTGTTACCATAGCCGAGTGCCAGACCAACATCCCATCTGCCTATTTCAATACACTCAACCTTTTCTCCACAGGAGTCCACCACATCGGCCCAGGTCGATATGGGAAGAAGAATGAAGCTTAGCAGAAGCAATCTTAGCTTTTTCATGACCCGCTCTAAATACTCATCACAGAATTAACATAATGAGTAACAGAGTATCACTTCGAGGGGGATTAGGCAGTGATTTAATCAATTTTGATGCAAACTGATACAGCACGGCACCTTGTGTTTATGACTTGTTTTCATTGTGTTTGGCTTGTGTTTTTACTTTGTGGGTCCCATCAGGTCGTGGTTTTACCACATCGCTACACCGCCCCTTATTTTTTTACAGCTGGTTGAATATGTGTGTTCAGTTGCAGGGTTCTGTCACTTCACGTTTTACTGTTCTATAGCTGAGCTAACTTTTACGTTGAGTCGAAATATTCGGATATTACAAAGCCTGCTATAGAGAAACGCTATGACCGTTAAAGAAAAAGATTATTTTTCCTTAAACTTAATTATGCTTAAGCTAAGCCGGTAATCGGTAGTTCCCTTCACCTTGATCGATTTAACTCTGAATAGAGGATGATAAAAATGGCGCGAGCGCATTTCGATTGGACAGATCCCTTGCAGTTTAACACTCTGCTCTCTCAAGAGGAGAGAATGATCCGTGACAGTGTTTATGATTATGCTCAAGACAAACTCATGAGCAGGATATTGATGGCAAATCGAGATGAGCATTTCGATCGGGAGATAATGAACGAACTCGGTGAGTTGGGGCTGCTCGGTGCGACATTACCTGAAAAATATGGCTGTTCAAATGTTAATCATGTGAGTTATGGGTTGATAGCTCGTGAGATAGAGCGGGTAGATAGCGGGTATCGCTCGGCCATGAGTGTGCAGTCCTCTCTGGTGATGCATCCTATCTATAGCTATGGTACGGAGGAGCAGAGAGGAAACTATCTGCCTAAGCTTGCCAGCGGTGAGTGGGTGGGCTGTTTTGGCTTAACTGAGCCCGATGCGGGGTCGGATCCCTCAGGTATGAAGACCCGGGCCGAAAGGATAGATGGCGGCTACCGAATTAACGGCGCTAAGATGTGGATAACCAACTCCCCCATCGCCGATATCTTTATTGTGTGGGCGAAGCTGGAAGGGCAGATCCGTGGCTTTATCCTCGAAAGAGGGATGAAGGGGGTGACTACGCCAAAAATTGAGGGGAAGTTTTCACTGCGAGCCTCGGTCACCGGTGAGATTGTCATGGATAACGTCGAAGTACCGGAAACGGCATTGCTGCCAGATGTTGTGGGACTCAAAGGCCCCTTTGGTTGCCTGAATAAGGCGCGCTACGGTATCGCCTGGGGGGCTCTGGGGGCCGCGGAATTTTGTTGGCATACCGCCCGTCAATATTCCCTGGACCGAATACAGTTTGACAGGCCTCTGGCTGCAAATCAGTTAGTTCAGAAGAAGTTAGCGGATATGCAAACTGAGATAAGCTTAGGCTTGTTTGCCTGCTTGCAGGCGGGACGGTTAATGGATATCGATAAGCTGGCCGTCGAAGCGATCTCTATGATTAAGCGTAACTCCTGTGGGAAGGCGCTCGATATTGCCCGCGCCTCACGGGATATGCTTGGTGGAAATGGTATCTCAGATGAATTTCATGTCATACGTCATGTTATGAATCTCGAAGCGGTAAATACCTACGAGGGAACCCATGATATCCATGCATTGATTCTAGGAAGGGCACAGACAGGTATTCAAGCCTTCTGTTGATCTCAATCTAAAGACAGTACACATGGAGTTACGGGTAGGCTGTAAAAAAGTCTCAGATGTTGTCGCTATCAAGAGCCGTTGCGATAGTGCTATGCAAACAGTTGTATAGATATTATCGCTTCGGCTCTATCAACAGATGACCCGGTTTACGGCTTCGAGTATCTCATGCTTAGTCGACGGTTTGAGGATATAACCCTTTAAACCTTGCTCAGCCCAGGTTTTTATCAGATCTTTATTCTTGTTCCCTGTCAGTGCGATTATCGGCAGGTTTTTTCCGCCGGATACAGATTTAATCTGTATGGTTGTATTTATCCCATCTAAGTTAGGCATAAACAGGTCCATTAACACCAGGGCATATTTGTTGTTTCGTATCTTCTGTAATGCGTTTAATCCATCTTCAGCTTCGTCGACCTGAAAGTTCTCTTTGGCTAATACCCTGACCAGCATGTCCCGGTATATCTGGTTATCTTCGACGACCAGAATCCTCTTCGCTTTTTGCGTCTCAACACTCTCTTTTTCAATGGGGGCTGATAAAGCTTCGGCTATTGTATGCTCCTCGGGGGGGAGTACACGGGAAAGTTCGGCTATCTTCGCCTCTAACACCTCGATACCGACCTGTTTCGAGAGTAGTTGCTGTATCATCTCGTCCAGGCTGGATTTTATGTTGTTTTCCAGCTCTGCAAGCAGGGGTTCTACATGGGTTTTATTGATATTCTCCATCAGCTTCTTGGAGGAGAGGTTGGTATTAAAATCTTTCTCTACTAACTTATTGGGTTCATTTAAATTTTGCTTACAAACCTCGATAGAGCCGAGGAGTGACCGCTTACATTCACTGCTTTTATCTATGAGTGAAGCTAACTCCTGACCTACATTTTCGAGTTGTTCCTCATGTAATCCCGCATAGTGGCTTGTCGCTTGACTTATGAGTAAGCCGCTGTGAACGATCATTTTTAAGCGAAATTTCTCATACAGAGGTTGATAGACAAAATAGTTGTCAAAGATATTTTTGATACAGCAACGAAATGCGGTGCCGGACTCCCGGTTTTTACAGAGTAAGATACTGTAATGTGGGTAGTCCAGAGACTTGTCGGTGAGCATCTCAGTATAAAGTTCGATGCTTTTCTGTACCGTTGTCAGGGCAAACAGGATCACCGACGGTTTGAACTTATTTATTTTTTCGCCAATGTTTACTTTGACCTGAATCGTACGATACTCCTCAACTTGATCGGCAATGATACTGGCTGCACCCAGCACATCCTCCTCATTTTCATAGAGCATAATGACTTTAGGGTTACGGCATGCTAGGTGAGGTTGTGTTGTCATTGACAATTACTCCGTGTACGCGTTTCAAGGCTTCTTTGATTTTTAAAATCAGATTCTTGCATTCGACTTTATCCTGTTCCAGACCTGAGTTTTCCAGGGCTTGAAGTAGGTATGACGTTTGTTCTGCCCCAATCGCTTTGGCAGATGTCTTAAGAAAGTGGGCTTCCTCTCTTATCTCTGAAAGTCTGCTGTCGTTATACATGGCAGCGATTTTGTTAAGCGAAATTTTTGCCTGCCTTAAGAAATCTATCTCAAACTGTCTGATCATCTCAGGGTCATTACCGATAAGCCCTATCATTACATCTCTGTTCAGTATCTTTAGTTGCTTCTCAGTCATGGGAGCACCATTTATCCATGACCTTCTTCAGATCCTTTAAGAGTATAGGCTTGCTCACAAAGTCATTCATTCCTGTCGAATAGCAGTATTCGGCTTCGCCGCTCATGGCTGCGCCGGTAACGGCAACGATAGGGACAGCTTTCTTATTCGTTTGCTGTTCCAATTGGCGGATCTCTTTTGCCATATCGTATCCATCCAGATTGGGCATATGGCAGTCGGTTAAGATCAACTTGTAGTCGACACTCTTCCATTGATTGATGCCCTCTCTGCCATCCTCGGCCAAGTCGCATCGATAGCCTAATGTAGATAACTGCTCCTTGATCAACTTTTGATTGAGGGGGTTATCTTCCACGACCAAGACCTCGGCTTTATCTATCTTTTTTGCACCTGAATCCGGGCCTAAGACCAGTTCATCAATATCCAGTTCATCTAAGTCCAGTTGCAGGTCGTCGTCGATAATATTTTGCACCGATGATATCAGTTGCATCCTGGTCATCGGCTGGGTTGGTAACACAGAGATATGGGGCATGGTTTTTCGTATGCTAGATATCTCGGTACGTGGAAGGGCAAGGATTAGGTTCGATAGGTCGGCACCTGTTCGAATAAGCGTCATTGGTCTTGAGTCGATACAGCTAAGAGATTGAGTAAGCAGTAATACAACATCAAAAGCTTTTAACGCCCTTGATAGATCATCTATCTCTATTTTGGACACCATTGCCCCTTCGGTTTTCAGGTGTCTGAGTATTGTTTGCTGACAGGCTTTAGTTTCAGCAAGGCCGATAACTGCAACCGAGTGATTGTTCAGCGTTGGACGCGGAGGATGAGGCTCATTCTTAGCCCGCCAGAAGGGGATTTCTACCGTGAAGGTTGAGCCTTTACCTGGCGTGCTATCCAGTCCAATCTCTCCTCCCATCATTCCAGTCAGGTTACCACTGATAGCAAGGCCGAGTCCGGTGCCGCCATATTTTCTGGTGGTTGAACGTTGTGCCTGTGTGAATGGAGTGAAAAGTTTTTTCTGAGTCTCTCTATCTATACCGATGCCATTATCTATGATTGAAAAATTAACTTTATAGATGATGCCGTTCTGTTCCGATACCTTAGCTGACAGCTGCACCTCTCCGGGCTTGATATCCGTTGAGTTAGTGAACTTTATCGCATTGCCAAGTAAATTGAATAAAATTTGCCGCACTTTAACCGCATCACCTTCGAGGTACCTGGGTATGTCCGGGTCCTCATGGATAGTGAGTGTCACCTTTTTCTTCTGCGCTATGGGTAAAAACACCTGAACTACGCTGTCTATTACCTCGGACAGTGAGAAGTCACGCTGCTCTAATTGCATCTTTCCGGCTTCAATCTTATTGATATCCAGAATATCGTTAAGAATATAGATGAGGTTGGTTGCCGAGGTTGCAGCCGTCTCTATCAAGGACATTGATTCCTGGCTCTGTTCTGAGAGGGTGAGTAGATCCAGTGAACCTATGACGGCATTCATGGGAGTGCGCAGTTCATGACTCATCATGGATAGGAATTCACTTTTGGCCTGACTGGCCTGCTCAGCCCGAATTTTGGCGTGTTGGAACTCTTGAGTACGCTGTTCAACCCTGGCTTCGAGCTCATCGTTCGCCTTTTGCAGTTCAGCCTGGATCTTGAAAATGGGAGACTGGTCGATACAGATCCCATCGATTCGGCAGTTCTGTTTGTCGCAGTTCTGTCCAACCTTGCCTTTGGCATGGATGTAGATGGTCTCTCCATTGGGTAAGATTGAGCGGTACTGCTGATCGAATAACTCTCCGGTCTCCAGTGAGTGCTCGACTGCGGCCATGATTCGCTCCAGATCTTCCGGGTGCAGCCTCTCAACCCATCTGTCTAAGTTACCGATATCTTCGGGCTGAAGTGCAAACATATTATTTGCCCGGCTATCCCAGTCCCATATCCAGTTATTTTCGCTGTCTATCTCGGCCCGCCAGTTACCGATATTTCCCGCATCCAGGGCGATGTTTTTACTTTCAATCGCGTCATGCAGTGCAAAGAGGGTGTTTTTGGCTTCGGTACAATCTATCAGTGTACCTGTATGTGCGTAGTGGTTATCTTTGGATAAAATGGCTTCGCTTCTCAGTTCAAACCACCGCTCCTTTTCATCGATTTGCACCCTGAACTCCAGGTTGAGCCGGACTCCCGGCTCAATATTTTCATCCAGATACCGATCGAGATTTTCCAGATC
Organism: uncultured Shewanella sp.; assembly: GCF_947501225.1. Lineage (GTDB taxonomy): Bacteria > Pseudomonadota > Gammaproteobacteria > Enterobacterales > Shewanellaceae > Shewanella. The sequence goes on along the minus strand of NZ_CANMUW010000026.1, from coordinate 18,527 downwards.
CCTTGGATCGATCAGCGCCTTGAAATCAGGCCAGCTAAGGGGGCTGTCGGGTATCACTCCTATGAGCTCTTTGAACTTGGGTGAGAAGTAACAAATTTTTGAATGGGGAGAGTATTCCCAAATCCCGATGTTCGCGCTTTGAATTGCATGATTCAGCCTTTCCAGCTTGTGTTTTGCCTGGTATTTTTTGGCTCGGCACTCTCCGCACTTGTTGACGATTAACCAGTACTGCTCGGGAGTTGACGGGTTTTCACCTATGCTGACATTGACGCAAATATTCTTGTCATTAATCGATAGAGTGGAAAAGAACTGTTTTTTTTCAATTAAATGATGAATGAACACCGAACTGTTGGTTGTGCTCAAATCTTTAAACAGATGGAAAAAGCGGTGGCCAGCCTCTCCTGAGAGCTGCTCATCGGAAACATCGAATTGCTCTTTAAAGCTTGAGTTTACAGATAAAATATCCCCCTCTCTGTTGCAGATCATTATTGGAAAAGGGGTCAGATCCGGTGATGAGGTTGCGTACATAGTCCCTTAGTACTCTGCGAAAAAAATCCTGATTTAATAATAGCAGTTGTTATATTTTTAGCCTGTCAGGTCCGGAAGCTTTTTTGCATCGTTACCTCATCTAAAATTGAAAAGTCCGGATGGTGTTCACACTGATGCGGGTTTTATGGCAAAAATATCACAGTTAAGTTGATCTATTATCTGTTCACTGGTGTGGCCCTTTAGTTGGCTGAGTAAACCATGGTGCTCCCCGGAGCCGAGAATGACGACATTGGCTCTGTACCTCTTGGCCATATCGGGAATGATATGGTCCGCGAGCCCCTCTTCCAGATGGAGGTGACTGTCTTCAAGGTGATATGGTTTGGCCGAGTCAACGAGACTCATCCAATGGCGGGATTCTTCGTTTAAGGGTTGCTGTTCCTCCTTAGGCTGGGTCACTGCCATACTGAGGTTTTGTTCCTGAAAGCAGTTAAGTAGATGAATATCGTTGTTGAGGAGTCTGGCTAAATGCTCAGTCTCCTCGAGTAGTTTCCGGTTGAAGTCGGTGTGTTTTCGGCTCGAGTCATCAGTCTCTATTGCTGTTAGGATGTGGCCCTCCTTCTCCCAATCATGAGCACCGACTAACATCACTGCAACGTCGCTCTCCCTCAGGAGCCGCCATTCGTCGGCAAAGGAAAATTTGTGAAAGAGAGGGTTGTGGTGTTTATAGTTGAGAATAACGAGATCGTAGTTATCCTGTTCAAGCTCACCCAATATGGCTCGGGAGAGCCTGTTGTTGAGACGCGTCTTGATTGCCACCTCCACTCCCTGCTTTCTGTATTGCGCTAAAAGATCTTCATAAATGATAAAGGGGTTAGCGTCTGAGTTTGGCTGTGTCAGTCTGGTAAGCAGTGAGCCTTTGGGGGTGACCTCCAGTAGGGTGAGCTTTGCTTGAGCCCTTGCGGATAAGATCAGGGCCTTATTCAGTGCATAGCGGGAAGATGGACGAGTATCGACGACGGCTAATATATGTTTGTATCCAATCATAGATACATCCTATTAATTGAAGAGCCCTTGGTAAACTGTAGCCGAAGCATCATCAGAATGGGGGAGGGAAATAAGAATGATTTTGACTAATATTCCATCTTTATAGTGCCTAATCATCTAGGTATTTTAAGTTTTTAATTATAAAGTTTTTTATGTATTGCCGTGGTGTTTCAACCTGGCCACCGGATACCTGAGTCATGCCTTAACGGTGAGGCCTGGTCTCTTGATTTAACGATTAGGCTTTGGCGCTGATAAACTCGATGGCTGCAGCATCGAGGGAACGCTTTGAGATGTATGTGACACCATTTCCATGTCGGATTAGAAAGCCCTTGTTAGTTATGGTTAATTTAGTGACCTCACTCCACAAAATGCTGCTGTCAACATGGAGTGACTTGCTGTTTACCCCTTTCTCATCGATAGTGAGCTGTACTTCATTATTGGCGGCCTTGCTCATCATCTGTCGCCATAGCCACCAGGTTTTCTTGAATTTAACACTCAGTGCTTCTAAAGCCCCCAGTGCGACAATAAAGAGCGAGGCATAGGCGTTCGCGCCCGTCAGTAATAGTGCCGTTCCCACCAGAAAAAAGCCGATAGCCTTATAGTATGCCTTGGGAGATGGGTCGGTTGTTACCGATTCATCGAAGCATTCGCTGAAATGAGTTTTATCGAGAATGTAATGACTGGTATAGCTAAAAGGGGAGTTCATTGGCATCTGTATGGTTAAGTTTGACCTTAGTTTAACCTTATCCAATAGCAATTCAAATCCTGTATTAGTAACTAAGGTGCATCTAAACTCTATTGATGAGAGTCAATCGATGAAGGCTAAGTGATGTCATTTGTTCCCAAGGGCTATGTTAATTATCATTCAACCTGTGTCTTTACCACAAAGAGTATGCCTAAGGTACTGCTTGAACCTCACTATACAAGAGTGGGAGTCTATGGCCTGCTGCATGTTATCTGTGGAGAGTTAAGGTTTTATGGTTACGCTGATAAATCGGCCAAGCCGGAAAAGGTAGTATTGGTAAAGGCGAATGAAACGGCAATATCTCACCCGCAGTATTGGCATAGGTTTGAGCCGTTAACAGATGATACTCAGTTTGAGATCCACTTCTTTGCTCACGAGGGCTCACCTTTGCTCGGTGAAGTGGGTTTAAAGAAAACTTGATAGCCAAAATACCGAGCCGGATTTTGTGAATATCGAACCGGAACCTGATACCGACAATATTAGCTTGCGATCTTCAGGGGACCTTTCGCTTATTAAACCTGCGGTTAACAAATATTAACATGACATTTACACCTCAAATCGTTACAGTGGTACCGTGTCTCTTTCGAGATAAATTCAGCTTAGTTGAATGAGATGGTGGATGGGGAGAGGGGATGTTGTTAGGAAGCATAGCCGAACTTTTTTTCTGGTTTTTCTGGGAGTTTCTGCTCTCATTTCTCCTGTATACCACCGGAGCTGTGGTCTTAGGGGTTATCTCTTTCGGACGCATACAAAAACCACTCTATCTCCCTGGTGTCTTCAATAGTGAAAAGCGGTTGGCGAAGAATGACTTCTTTTCTGTATATATCACCGGCTTTTTTTTCTATTTAATCTTACTTACCCTGATTATCTGGATGGGGTAATCAAGCTGGAATTTCTAGTGTATGCTGATGTTAATTTTTTTCTCTATTTTCGGCTTAGCTCCAGCTTAAGGGCTATTCTTTCCTGAAAAAGGTTGAGTCGATCAGGCTCAATCCTCTACTCCATACTGCCTTGTTAATCGTAACGATTTCGCTCCGATGGGATATCGCTTAAATACTCCACAAACTCTACCTCATAGCCGTTTGGGTCTATGTAATAAACATTTTTTCTGAAATCATCTTCTGCTCCCTCTTTGTCAACCGGGTATCCGGCAGACATAAGTCGCTCGATGACTGCATCCAGGTTGTTCGTAACAAATGCAAAGTGAGCTAACCCGACCTGGTGGCCTTTCAGATCGCGGTTTTCGCCAACACCGTCATTGTTAAAGGTTAAGTATTGATAGTCGTCACCGAAATGAACCCAATCTCTGGGCTTTCCATGCCAGCTCCCCTCACCACCGCCGCGAACCTTCCAGTGTGGGAATGCTGCGCGATAAAAGTTCAGTGCCTCAGGGATATCCCTGACGACTAAGTTTAAGTGTTCTAGGTGTATCATGACTTGCTCCTCGTAGTGTGTCGTTAGGTTCAGTAATTGTGTTTTTTGCCCCTTAACTGTTTACTCGCCACGGAGGGAATAAACGGTTTTTTCCGGCCCAATAAAGAACAATTTTATTTCCTGATGGATCTTGTAGTTTGGCCTCGCGCCAGAGATATTTCTGATCGGTCGGCAACTGGTCGAATAGGAAGCCACGTTCGAGTAATAGTTGCACCAGTTCATCGAGCCGTTCATGTTCAAAGTATATAGTGCTGCTATTGCGCTCGCTTTTTTCCTGTAAGGAGAGTGAAAAACTGGCGTTGCCATCCGGGCAGTGAAACCTCGCATAGTGGGGAGTATCGACAATTAACTCGAAGCCCATTTTGCGATAAAAGTTGATTGCAGTTTTCATCTCATATACCGGAAAAGTGATTTGATTCAACCTCATTGCAAAGACCTCTCTATGTTGAAACTACATGCCGTAGCAATATTCCTGTTGCTTGGGGTAGGGAGTTGAGTCATGCCTCTTGCGGATCCCTTTCAAGGCACCACTGTACTGATGCAGCATATGTAAGCTGTAATCGATGCGGTCCCTTAAATCAATTTCACGTCCATACTCAATACTCTGTTCACACTCGGGAGTGTTATTGTTGACACCGGGGGGAGTATTGAGAACTTGTGTGACGTTTCGAATTATCAGGTGGTCAGGAAGTGCAACCAACTTATTATTTTTAAGTGCGTTCATTCTGAGTTCGGCGATGGGGTAAGCACCACTTATACCACTGACAACCGATACCAACAGGGCTGGCTTGTGGGCGGTATCCTGATTATCACACATCAACAGGAAGTTTTTCAGCAGCGGAGAAGCCATGCCTCCCCACTCCGGAGTGATTAAGATCAATGCATCTGCCCGACGAACCTTGTGACTGATCATGGTCCAGGGATTTCCCTCTGCGGCTTTAGTCTGTGGTTCACCATCCCAAAGCGGCAGGTCGAAACGGCACAGCTCTATATGACTGACCTCTGAATAACCTGTCGCTGCTACAGCCAAATATTTAGCGACTTTCGCACTCTGCGACTGAGCTCTCTGACTGCCACTGACAATAAGTAACTTCATTTAAATAAACCTTTTTGTTTACTAATTGTTTTATAATGTAGATGCTTTACTAAACATTGTAAAGATCATGCCGGATAAAAAGTAAATAAAAAAGTTTACTTAATTCCTGTGTAGGTAATAATAGCCGGGAGGTAAAGAGGAACATGTTATGAAAACCAGTGATAAGATCATTCAGCTGCTTAAGACTCAAGGTCCGCTCACCGCTAAGGTTCTCGCGAGTGAGCTCTCTCTTACGACTATGGGCGTTCGTCAACATATGCAAGCGTTGGAGGAGGAGGGGGATATCTGCTTTGAAGATAAAAAAGCCCCCAGAGGTCGTCCAACCCGATATTGGTCACTGACACCGAAAAGTAACAGTCATTTCAGCGATCGCCACGACGAACTCTCACTGCAACTGATCGATTCTGTTATTACGGTATTTGGGGAGAGTGGACTGGATAAGCTTATATCACACAGGGAGCAGAGCTCTCTTGAACTGTACCGGCAAAGGTTGACTACGGAGGAGACACTCAGTGCAAAACTTCATGCTTTGGCTGAGCTGAGATCGAGTGAGGGCTATATGGCGACGGTTAATGAGCTGGGGGGGGAGTTTTTACTGCTGGAAAATCATTGTCCTATCTGTGCCGCTGCGAGTAAGTGCCTCAACTTTTGTCGGTCTGAGTTAACTCTGTTTCAAACCTTGTTAAAGGGGGCTGAAGTCAGCCGTGAAGAGCACATTATCGAGGGCGCACGTCGCTGTGCTTACAGAGTCACACCCATTAACGAGTGGTAAATTATCAGATGGAATCGAAGCGCGCCAGGTTAGATCGGTTTATCAGCGTCAAGACAGGTATCAATCGAAAACATGTACGGCTTATGTTGGCTAAAGGCCGTGTTAAGGTCGATGGAGAGCTCGCCCGGGATATTGACCAAATCGTGGATGAGTTCTCTCATGTCTGTCTGGACAATAGAGTACTACAAGCCAATGAACCAACTTATCTCATGTTGCATAAGCCCATTGGTGTGGTGAGTGCTACGATTGATGAGAATCATAAGACGGTGATAGACCTGATAGACAGAGAGGATAAGGAGAGCCTGCATATCGTGGGTCGGTTGGATCTCAATACTTCAGGACTCTTGCTGCTCACAAACGATGGGCGTTGGTCGAAGCGGTTAATGGATCCCGAACATAAGGTTGGTAAACTTTATCGCGTCCAATTAAAGAACCCCCTGACAGAGGAGTATATCTCCGCATTTGCTAAAGGGATGTATTTTGAGTTTGAAGATATCACTACCCTGCCGGCAGAGCTTGAGATTGTAGATAATCATACGGCATTAGTGACGCTCTATGAGGGACGTTACCACCAGATCAAGCGGATGTTCGGTCGTTTTCGTAATCCGGTCATAGGCCTGCATCGAATTTCGGTGGGTAACATAGTGCTCGATAACAGCTTGAAACCGGGAGAGAGTCGGGCGCTCACCGGAGAGGAGATATCCCTGTAGTTCCTAATGAAGTCAAAGAGATGATTTAAGGTTCAATTAATCCAGATCATTCATTTAACAATTCTAATGTGCTATACCTATCACCACGAATTAATAATCTCAATACAAGATGACAAATCATACAATCAAGAAGATCAGTGAACTCGATGTATTTTGTTTACAGGTATTTAAAATTATTTTTCAAACCGGTCATGCGAATGCCGCTGCAAAAGAGCTGAATGTTTCGGCGCCTAAGATCAGTCGCTGCCTGACCATGTTACGGACGACCTTCGATGATGAGCTATTCTATCGCCGTCAGTTAGGCTTAAAACCAACCCCGTTGGCCGAGCATCTATATGAGCCCATCTGTCAGTTTTGCGACTCGGTGGCCAAGATTGAGCAGGTAGCGTTTGAAGTTAATCAGTTTGATTCAACTCCCATTCTTAATATCGCCGTGACGCCGGGCATCATGGCGAGTCTCTCCTTGGTGTTATGCAACAATGATTCACTGAAATGCATAGGAAAGATTAGGCTCCATCCCTGGAGAGACGATTCTGCCGAGTTGATTCACAGCGGCGGGTTAGACCTGGGAGTGGCCTTCGATACCTCTCACCACCTGGATCTGAATTTTGAGCACTTAGGTACCTTAAACTCGGTTTACCTGGCGGGAAATACGAGACATCCCATCTGGGAGGCCCTTCCAAACCTGAGTTTAGATGAGATCTGCAAGCACCCTTTTCTCTATCTGGAGGGGAAGGGGTTCAATGACAAGATAGATCCATTGGAGGTCTACTGCCGCCAGACGGGGATACCTCTCAATAGTGTCGAAAAGGTTAAGGGCAAGGAGCAGTGGTACAGCAATTTATTGACCATGGGGAGTCTGGCGTTTGCTCCGGCGGTAGAGGCTGAAATTATCAACAATATGCCCGGGATCCGCATAGAGGAGTTACCCGAAGCCGAGGTAAAGAAACTTCATGGGGATATGATGTCTCCTCAATACTATTTAATAGAGAAACCGGCCTCCCATCGGCGGTATACCGATGACAACCGAGAAATGATAATCAGTATTATTAAGGGGTTACTGACATTTTCATAACGAGCAAACTCAATTCCAGTTATCGAAATTACTCTTTTCAGATATTGAAATTTCGATAACTGAATCTTCAAATGCTGCTCACAGCTTGATCACTTAGTTGCAACATTTTCTTCGGGTTCTTTTATATTTTATCTACTGCAATAGCAGGCATTAAATATATGGGGACAGATGATGAAAAAATACAATAGATCCTTACTGGCCATGGCACTGATTGGTGTCATTGGCCTGACTGCGTGTGATGGTGATGATGGTAAAGATGGTGCACCGGGAGAGCCGGGCGCGCCTGGGACTCCGGGGACTCCTGGACTTCCTGCAGGTTCGTTTACTAATACCGTAGAGTCGGCGGCAGATTATGTCCTGACTTTAGCGCCAGCCGATATCGTAGTCGTTGGAAGTGAAGATTTCGCTCTTAAGTTCGCAGTAACCGGAAAAAACAGTAAAGGTGAAGCTGTACCTTTCGTTGGTTTAGATAAGGTTGCGCTTTATGTGACTAATCAAACCGTTAATACTACAGATACTGGCGCGCCCATGTTGTGGGCCAACAATACCCTTACCAATGAATTCGGCTCTAGCATGTACTGCACGCCTACCGGTAAGGCCACGGCTCGCGGTGGCGCCGAGGTCGATGCCTGTACCTTGGTCGAAGACCCTGAAAATCCAGGCACCTATACCGGTACCTGGACACATGATGGTAATGCCCCTGTCGTGTTGGCCGGTGGCGATCCAAATACTCTCTATCGTGTCATGATCCGCTCCTATAATGTGGTCAATAGTCAAGGAGAGGGGATCTCAGATAAGTTACTCTCTACGCCTCTGGACTTTAACCCATCAACCGGAGAGTTGGCGGTTTCGGCAAAAGATATTGTTTCCAATGCGGCCTGTATCAAGTGTCACACACAGATGGAAGGCTACGGTGAAGGTGATATACGCATCGCCAATATCGGTGCTCACCACAACTATCAAAAAGTTGAAAACTGTATCACATGTCATAACCCCGCCTACGCTGGTGGACAAGACGATCCGGAAAAGGGCTTTAACGCTAACTTCAATGCCATGATCCACACCATCCACAAGGGACATCACTTTGGTGACGAACTTGTCGGTGAGGCGAAAGAGGAGTTTGGTGAAATTGGGTTCCCAAGTGAAATAAACGAGTGTACTACCTGTCATGATGGTGCATCGGGTTGGAATGATAATGTCTACGCCGAAGCCTGTCAGGGATGTCATATGGAGGTTGACTTCACAACCGGTGAAAACCACCGCGGAATTGTTCCTGGTAGCGATGCAGCCTGTTCCGGCTGTCACGGTGCCGGTAGCTTGAGCCCGATACAGGCTCATAAAGTTGGCATTCGTGCGATGGCAACAGACTCGATTGAGATTGCCGTTAGCTCTGTCTCTTACACTGAAAATGTGTCACCGATTGAAGATGAGATCGTAGTGACCTTCGATGTGACCGTCGATGGCGCTCCAGTTGCCGATGGCTTCGAGTTCACCGAGTTCACAAAATATGACCAGATGAAGACCGGTTGGGTCGATACCGATGGTACTTACTATGGTAGCGCATCTGTCAATTTGAATGGTACTGCGGCTGTTGGCGGTAAGCTGGTTGTGACTCAAAGCGCCGAATACAACCTGGGTGGTAAGAGTATTGCCATTACACCACGTTTCTCTGTATGTACCGACTCTAAAGGCATGATGATTGCCTGCTTAGATGGTAGCGGTGAAGCTCAGTATGATATCGGCTATGTCGCCGTTACTATGGCACCAGCTTATTGGAACCTCGCTAATGCCGATGGCAGTGGGGCAACCATTGCCCGTCAAAGCGATCCACTTCGCATAACCGCAGATGAAGCTAAGTGTAATACCTGTCATACATCACTCGGTATCGCTAAGCACTACGGAAACGAGCGTTTCGACCAATGTGTAGGTTGTCATAACAATACATGGGGTGGCTCATTCCATGTCGGTGTCGAGTACAAGAGTGATGAGGTTGACGCAGAGGGTAATCCTATCTTCAAGCCGATTGAAGGTTTGACTTATCATACCCGTGATCTGTTCGCTGTTGCGCACCGTTTCCATACGGGTCTTTGGGATGACAACAGAGGCTTCCCTGCGATACACCTCAATTCTGATATGGAGACACAAGGTTTCCCTGCCGTTGCGACACAATGTAGTGCATGTCACAAAGATGGCGTTAACCTGTTTGCTGCCGATGGTGGGTTGACTTCCGGTAAGCGTGCTATCGCAGTCGATAGCGGAGCCACCATGTTTATCTCACCAGTGGCTGAAGCTTGCCGAACCTGTCATGCTCACTCAGGACCAGCGGCACTGGCTCACTTCAAGAGTAATGGTGCTGTTGTTGAAGGTGAAGCGGTTGCAACCTCTGATCTGCCTGTCGAGTCTTGCGCAACCTGTCACGCAGAAGGTAAAGATTTCGGTATCGATAAGATGCATATGGGAGGCGGGCACTAAATAGCAGTCACCCACTGTGGGCGCATCCCTGCGGCCCACAGCTTTTTGCAAACAGCTTTTTGCAAATAGTATTTTGTTAACATTTCTTTGTTAATTCTGGGGCCTTTGGGCCCCATTTTTTATCGATTTGATACCGCCTTGTAACTGAGTTGGGGGTTACTTGATGGGGCTAACAACATCATTTCCTTCATGTATTTCCGGTTGAGACCTACAGAATCTGGACTAAAGTCTGTGAGTTTTAATCAGCAGAGCTCCTATTTGATGCTTTTGAGAACGCGGTCAAAATAAATATGGTATTTGTGAGCTTGGTTGTTAAACCGCGCCGTTTAGATCGTTTAGGGAGTTTGCATGTTATATCGAACGCCTTGTTGCTGAGTACTGGGTCACACTTACCTGAGTTGTGTGATGTGGGACCGCCCTTTGTAGTGGCTATAATTCAGACTCTCAGCTTATCACTGTTTAAGCTTATGAAAGTAATCGACTTTTAATTATCTGCCATTTACCTCTTTGCAATATCAACAAGGAGAGATAAGATGGTACGGAGGTTTTGAATAACTTTTAACTCAATGTTTTGTTTCATTTTTTCTCATCTCCGTTACTGGTTGTGCCGATTGTTGTCCGCCCGGGGCTGGTCGCTGTTTACTCGTTTGATATGTTAAATCCCATCCTCTAGAATGCGCCGCCACGATTTATGACCAAATGATTTCGACGCGCACTGCTGTGTAAGTCGTTACATAGTTTGGCATATGTTAATTAACTTTATTCTGTTGGAAATTCCTGTAGGGAAAATCGATGTCGACGAAACTAGCTAACCCAGCACCACTTGGCCTAATGGGCTTCGGTATGACTACCGTACTTTTAAACATTCATAATGCGGGCTTCTTCCCGATCGATTCTATGATCCTGGCAATGGGGATTTTCTACGGTGGCTTAAGCCAGGTGATCGTTGGTTGCATGTGCTTTAAGCGTGGTGACACATTCGGTACAACAGCTTTCACCTCATATGGATTGTTCTGGTTAACACTTGTTGGTTTACTCGTACTGCCTAAGATGGGGCTGGCTGCCGCAAGCCCTGCCGGTTTTATGGGGTGGTATCTGACGATGTGGGGTATCTTCACCGCATTTATGTTTGTGGGTTCATTACGCTACCCACGTGCTAAGCAGCTTGTATTCGGTTCATTGACGATTCTCTTCTTCCTTCTGGCGGCCAGAGATTTTACCGGCAGCGAGTTGATCGGCACCATCGCCGGTTTCGAAGGTATCTTCTGTGGTGCCAGCGCCATCTACTTCGCCATGGCACAGGTACTCAATGCAGAGTACGGCCGTACGATATTACCTGTAGGCGAGTTAGCGGCGAAGCCGACTGAGTCGTTTCAAGCCGGGGTTCAGCTAAAAGCCGCTTAACTGACGGTGAGTTAGCTCAAGAAAATTTGAGATGAGCAATAAAAAAGCTGACAGCGATGTCAGCTTTTTTGTTTTTAACTGATGATCTATTTTTAGATAACCAAACTATTAAGCCCGCTGAAGTTTCAGTAGCCACTTGCCGTACAGGTAGATACCTATGGCGGAGATGGTGCCGATGGCGGCGATGATATACCAGGCCATACCTATATTATGAGTGTTATATAACAAGGTCGTCAGCTCCTTGGCCGGCTCACCGGTATAAGCGACCAGAGTCGTGAAGGCTTCACCCTGTGGGATGGCGCTGACCTCCGCCGCACTCATGCCACGCTCAGCCAGTAGCTCCAGAGAGAAGATCTCCTTCGAAGCGTACATCTCATAAAGCTTAGGCCCAAAGTATCCCTCTAAAGTCCAGCCGATGCCCTGTGGTAGCATTACGAAGCCGAGATACATGGCTTTCTTACCCTCAGGTGCGATGTTCCCCATAAACTCATTCTTCTTGGGGCTTATCATCATCTCACCGAAAGAGAACATGGCAATGGCCAGCACGATCATCCAGGCGGCGTTGGTCGCACCAATGATGACGAAGGCGAAGATACTTAGCAGACAGCCGCCAAGCATGGCGGTAGTGATTCGATACTTAGCCGTTAAGGCTGCGACCAGGAAGCAGGTGGTCATGATCATGCCCGCATTGAGGTTGAGCATGCCTTCGGGCATCACCTTAGTTCCCGTGTTATCCAGCCCCAGCCAAAACTGGAGGAAGCCATTCGAGGTGCCCTCGGCGCCAAACAGGGAGGTGACGATGACGCTGGTATCGACCCACTCGGCGATATGGATAGGTAAGACATCGAACAGTGAGTTAAACAGGAACCAGAAACCAGCGAACACCAGCATGTAGTAGATCACCACCGGCTTTTTCAGTTCATGCAGTGCGTCTTTCCACAGTGCCTGCTGCTGAATTTCACCCGACTTAATTTTTCTGCTTCGTTCCAGTCTCTCCTCTTTACCTGGCTCTTTATAGGCAAGTAAAAACAGGAAGTTAAGTGAAATTATTGCCGCGCAAGCGTAGAAGACGTTATCCCATGACAGCTGACGCATATGCACTGCTACCAAGGGGCCAAGGAAGCCACCGATATTGACCACCTGGTAGAAGATACCCCAAGCCATAGAGGTATTTTGCCTGCCGGTGGAGAGTACCAGCGTTCCCTGAATTCCCGGTTTAAATATCCCTGTTCCGCTTGCCAGTAATATGGCGCCGATTAGAAAGCCATAGAAGTTAGGGAAGAAGGCCATAACCAGATAGCCTGCGATCTTGATCACTGTGGAGGCAAAAATCGTCTCTTTATAACCGACCCTATCAGAGATCCCGCCGGTAAATACGGGTACGAAGGTCTGCATCAAGGCCCAGATAGCGATAATGATACCGTAGTCATTAAGGCTGATTCCTAAGCCTCCCTCTGAAACCGGGGCCTTAGCATAAAGGCCTGCACTGGCTTTGACACCGTAGTAGGCAATTCGCTCAACGAGCTCCATGCCACCGACGATCCAGAAAATATAACTTAAGCTGGCAATGGAGGCCCACATACCCAGCTGTTTGACTTCACGCAGGTCATTGCCTTCGTAAGCATCTTTTGAGTCGCTCATACCCTTCCTTTAAATTTTATAATTATTTTAATTGTTCGTGGTAATTGCGATGATTGAGATTACCGGAACGTTAATGATTGCTGCCGACACTTTACCTAATTTGATGAAAAACACCAAAGTGAATATAGATATTTAAACAAACTTCATGTTTCAGGACTTTTATCATCTTGGCTGGCCAGCGCTGTTCAGGCTCTGGAATATTGGGGGCTAGGAGTCACACATACCCGTTCAAATTGGAACATCTCCGTTTCCTATGTCAAATTAAAAAATTATCAGGGTGACTTTTAACTTATTGTATTTTCAATGCTCCTGTCTTTATTGTTGCTGTTTTATGACTTTGGTGATTAAGTCTTCATCATCATGATTCTGATGCATGTTTACCCTGCTTGTGAGATAACTGTCGAAACGGAATCAATCTGTGAGCAGGTGTCTCGCTGAATAATGATATGGAGAGGTGAAATAGTGGAAGAGAGTAAGGTTGAGATTCGTCTAATTGCCGAGAGTGATTTGGCGAAGTTTTTTTCCTACCTGAGAGAGCAGTTAGCGGAGAACGGGCGGGGAGATAATCCGCTTTTCCAGCCTCTGTCGCCGGAGTCCGATGGGTTAACAGAAGAGATGGAGCTAGGCTTCTCATCTGGAGTCGCCAAAGTCTTTCCACAATCCGGTTGGCGACGAGTCTGGGGAGCGTTTGATAATGCAGGCTCAATTATTGGTCATATCGATCTTCGTGGTCATGGCGAAAAATATACACAGCACAGAGCCCTGCTTGGCATGGGAGTACATAGCGACGCCAGGCGCATGGGGCTGGGAAGAAAGTTAATTCACACTGTTCGTCAATGGGCAAAAGATGAAGCCGGAATCGAATGGATCGATCTCTGGGTGCTATCCGAAAATCTACCGGCTATCGCACTGTATCAGGCAAGCGGATTTATAAAAAATGGTGAAGTTGAAGATATGTTCAGGATCGATGGCAGCTCCTATGCCTTTACCCGTATGAGTCTTAATCTGTGCTCTCTTGCTCCCTGAAATGGCCCACGGTGAATATCTCGACCCGCATATCCCCGGACCAATAATCGGCGCTCCAGCCTCCCTTACACTTCAACTCCCGGATAAACTCTCGAGGCTGTGGCAGCTGCTCCCATACCTGAGGAAGATAGACAGAGCGGTGAAAGGGGTCGCTCAGCACCACTCCGTATGGATGGTCTGTCAGGTAGCGAAGCAGTTCGGCCTCATCATGGACGGTTAGTTGCGTCAGGGGAGAGAGCAGCGATATCTCAATGGTGAGCCGCTCCATCTGCGATGCAAGCAGGGGAGCGAATCGATTATCTTTGAAGGCGCTGCAAAGCGCCAGCTCCGGAATGCTTTTTGCCAGAGGACGGCGGCCTTCGATATCACCCATGCAGCCGCTGAGATCGCCATCGAGAAACAGGGTGACGAAGCAACCGGCCCGGCGGGAGAGCAGGGGATCGCCGGCCGGTGTCTCGACATCGGTCTGCTGTGAGGCAAAATAGCGAACCAGGGTCTCTCTTGCCAGGGCTAGCAGTCGTTGTTTCTCCTCTTGTGAGAGGTTAATAGAGGGCGAAGCTGGCATAACCTACCACCTTACTCTTATCTCCGGCGCTGTCACCTGAGTTCAGGTAACACAGCTGCTCAATGGCCAACTTGTGTCTCTTCGCATACCTGTTTAGTCCATTGAGTGCATAGCAGCCACAGGCCTGATGGGGCGAGATCAGGGAGTCAAGATTCAATATCTGTTCACAGGTTTGCCTGTCTATCCGACAGGCTTCATCATAGGTGTGGTAGTGGCTTAGATCGGTACTCACCACGATTAAGGTGTTTTCCTGTTGGCTAAACAGCTCCAGGATATCGGCCACCGTTGAGGGGGAGCACTCACCCACCACGACAGGAAGCAGACTGAATTGATTCAGACAAAACTGCAGAAATGGCAGCTGTACCTCGAGGCAGTGTTCATCCAGGTGTGGCAGATCTGAGATGATAACTTTCTCCAGGGCTGTTAACTCGGCATAGTGCTCCTGGTTTACTGTGATGTTTCCCAATGGAGTTGCGAAGGTATTAGCCTCAGGGAGGGCGCAGCCCTCCAGGTAGACCCGGTGAGCCGGGCCGAGCAGGATCACCCTCTTTATCTTATGAGTATGAAGCAGCAGGGAGAAGGCGCTTCCTGCGACGAACCCCGAATAGATATAGCCCGCATGTGGAACGATAAGCGCCTTGGGTCGTGGCTTGTTGCCATAGAATGGCTCCTGGGCTGCGAAGTTGCCGTTAGATGCACAGAGAAATTGTTTGATTTCGGTCGTTAGTTCGACCGGGTCGGCAGGGTAGAAAAGATCGGCCACGGCGGGTTGGCGTATCGAGCTTAACATCTGAACCTTCTTGAAGCTTATCGAAGCTTAATAAACAAATTTAAACTAGGCTTTAAGTATAGGCGATGTAGGAGGTTTGCGGCAGTGGCCGAAAGCAATGAGATGAAAATCGATAGCAACATTGTCCCCACTAAGTATTGGCACAAACTTGAAGATGGTCGTGTTCAGTGCGACCTCTGCCCCAGAGAGTGCCAGCTGCGGGATGGCAAACGGGGGGTCTGTTTCGTGCGCCAGAACCTCGATGGCATGATTAAGCTGACCACCTATGGACGCTCCAGCGGTTTCTGTATCGATCCTATAGAGAAAAAGCCCCTGAATCACTTCTACCCCGGAAGCTCGGTACTCTCATTTGGTACCGCCGGTTGTAACCTCTGCTGTAAGTTTTGCCAAAACTGGGACATCAGTAAGTCCCGTGAATTTGATACCCTCAGCGCCAGCGCGAGTCCGGATGCTCTGGCACGCACGGCTGCGCGAATGGGGTGTAAGAGCGTAGCGTTTACCTATAATGATCCTGTGATATTTCTCGAGTATGCCGTCGATGTGGCCAAGGCCTGCCGGGAGCATCAGATCCAAACCGTCGCCGTCACAGCCGGTTATATCAATCCTGAGCCCAGGGTCGAATTTTTCAGGTATATGGATGCCGCCAATATCGATCTTAAGGGGTTTACAGAGCGTTTCTACCAAAAGATCTGTAGCGGACACCTCAGTGATGTACTCGATACCCTGCTCTATGTTCGCCATGAGACCCAGCTCTGGTTCGAAATCACTACCTTGTTGATCCCCGGGGAAAACGACTCCTCAACCGAGTTGGAGCAGCAGTGCCGGTGGATCTATGACAACCTGGGGCCGGATGTGCCGCTGCACTTCAGTGCCTTTCACCCTGACTTTCATATGTTGGATAAACCTAAAACGCCGGCCTCTACCCTTGAAAGAGCCAGAGATATCGCACTGCAACAGGGGCTCAATTATGTCTATACCGGCAATGTATTCGACGTTGCAGGTGGCAGTACTTACTGCCCGGAGTGCAAGAGGCAGGTGATAAACAGGGATTGGTATGAGTTGGGTGACTATCACCTTGATTCAGAGGGAAAGTGTTACTATTGCGGGGCTCAAATTCCCGGTCGCTTCTGCGACGGCCCCGGTCATTTTGGTCGTAACAGGATCCCGATCTCAATAGCTTAAAACCCTTCTATTCAGAGCTTGTTATTTGTATGTTTCATACTTGTGATGGGGATCAATTATTTATACTCCCACCTCATTAAAAGCTACCTAATAGTGAGTATTCCTCTATGCTGGTAACTATATCCGTACTGCTAAGACCAGTGCATAAAACTAAAGCAAAAACTAATGCCCTTAACTATTCCGTTTGGGATAGTTAAGGAGATAATGGGAGTCATTATGTCTGCGGTAGATCACCTCACAGGGAATGTTCGTGTTCAACACTCCAATAATCAAACTGCCGGATTTATGGATAAGATAAAATCGGTCAGATTCCAGCAAAAATTAATCGCATTTCTCACTATCATCTCATTTCTGTTTCTTGGTTACCAAGGGGTGACGGCCATGCAGGAGACAGGCTCCTCGATAGAGAGCCTCTATCATCAGGAGATGCAGCAGAGTATTCGGGCGACTAAGGTTCTCGAGGAGCTTGGTAGTGCCCGTAGCGGGTTACTGCTGGCTTTTCAGCATGACCCTTCGAATCCGTTTTCCGAGATGCATAACCACGAAGTCGATAAGCATATCAAAGATACCGAGTCCTCTATCCGTAGTCTTCACCAGATCATCGATGATAAGATCCTTAAATCGCCACTTGAAGGAGATGAACTGGCCAAGATTAAGCAACTGCAACAACTGCTGGACAGAGTTACAGAAACCGGATTCAATCCGGCCCTGGGTGCACTGAGACAGGGTGATTATCTGGGATCCAACAAAATACTGCTGACTCAGATTAACCCGCTGTTTAAAGAGATCACAGCCGAAACAGAGGCCTTTCTGAAGTTAGAGCTGGACAAAGGTCAGGTGAAGTTTGATGAGTCTCAATCGCGTGTCTCTACCTTTATCCCTATGGTTATCCTCTTCTCTACCTTCAGTATCTTAGTTATCTCCATCTCTTCGACCCTGCTGATCCGCAGGGTGAGTAAGGCGGTTACCGGGCTGGAAAATACCGCCGTCGATATCGCAAATGGCGATCTGACCAAGCGTATCGATCTGGGGGGAGACGATGAGTTCTCCCATATTGCAGATTACGTCAATCAGATCACCTCCAGGTTCCAACATGCGGTGCAAAACACCCACGACTCGACATCCCGCTTGGCGAGCTCGGCCGAAGAAAACTCTGTGGTTTCGACTCAGACTCAACGTAACGTCGTCGATCAACAGCAGCAGACCCAGCTGATCGCAACCGCAATACATCAGTTTACGGCGACGGTGCGTGAGGTGGCGCAGAGCGCGGCTGCCGCGGCGACGACCTCCGAAGAGGCCAATGGCGCCGCCAGTAATGGTCAGAGTGTCGTCGATGAGAGCATTGCGGTCATAGAAACCCTCTCTAAAGAGATGGACAGCGCGACCGAGGCGATGAAGCTGTTGTCACAACATTCGGATGAAATCGGCTCCGTGGTCGACGTGATTCAGGGGATCTCAGAGCAGACTAACCTGCTGGCGCTCAATGCCGCCATCGAGGCCGCACGCGCCGGTGAGCAGGGACGAGGTTTTGCCGTGGTGGCCGATGAGGTGCGTAACTTAGCCAAACGGACACAGGACTCCACCGAAGAGATCCAGAAGATGATCCAGCGGTTGCAGCAGGGAGCCCGAGACTCTATGGTGATGATGGAGCGTGGTACCGAGCAGGCTAGGTTAAGTGTCGATAAATCTCAGCAGGCCGGCGACGCGCTGCAGCAGATCATGGCCAGCATCGAGCAGATCAATGCCTTGAATGCTCAGATAGCGACAGCTTCAGAGCAGCAGAGCTCGGTTACCGAAGAGATCAATCAAAACATCATCAATATCAGCGATATTTCAGATCAGACAGCAGCGGGCGCCGAGCAGAGCAATGTCGCCACCCAGGAGCTGGCTAGCCTGGCAGAGTCGATGCAGCAGGAGATCGCCCACTACAGGGTGTAGCGTCGGTGTAAACAAGAATTAAGAATGCAGGAAGGGTTGTCGTAGTGACAGCCCTTTTTTTACGCTTGCTACGAGCTACGAGCTACGAGCTACGAGCTACGAGCTACGAGCTACGAGCTACGAGCTACGAGCTACGAGCTACGA
>NZ_CANMUW010000025.1 GCF_947501225.1 uncultured Shewanella sp. | reverse complement strand
TTCGGCTTATCGGGCACCAATGTCACCTAATAAAAGAAAGCCCTCAGTTTTAATGAGCTTCGGGCTTTTTGCTGTCAGTCTACAGCTTCGGCTTATCGGGCACCAATGTCACCTAATTAAAGAAAGCCCTCAGTTTATCGGGCATAAAGGCCGCGTGATTGGATAAATGCGCTCTATATTGCCTGTCAACCAGGCTGGAAGATGCACTTCAATCGCTTTGCTATGATCAGGCGTGACATGGTAAACAGGCCGCTGACCGTTTTTTGATGCAGGCGGAAAATGGTGTCGTAGAGACGGCGAACTAATCGCCCTTTCAAGATTAGCTTGTCATTCATCATGGTACTGATCGCGAAGTTATGGCCTATCGCTACGACCATGCCGCCATCTTTATAAACGAAAGGTGTGAGGCATTTCCCCCTCATCAACCCGGTTAAGCTTTTGGCCAGGTGCACCGCGGCACGGTTAGCGGCTTGTGCCTTCGGTGGCACCATGGCACCATCCCCTTGTGGGATCGCTGCGCAGTCTCCCAGTGCAAAAATACTTGGGTCCAGGGTGCTGACCAATGTTTGCTGTACCATGAGCTGATTGGCGCTGTTGCTTTCAAGACCACCTATGTTTTTCAACCAATTCGGTGCCTTAATGCCCGCTGCCCAAAATTGAATATCGGCATCGAGTTTCAGACCATCGCTGGTGGTCATCCCCTGTGGCTCAACGCCGGCAATTCTGGTATTTAGCATGATATTGATATCATAACTTTCCAGCATCTCTTGCGCCTGACGAGACATCTTCAGCGGGCTATTGGGCAAGACTCTATCGGCGGCTTCGATCAAGTTGATTGTGAGTCTGGCCGCATATGGGTTTAGCGTTAATCTTTTGCTCACTTTAGCGAGTTCGGCGGCGAGCTCAAGGCCGGTTGCCCCTGCTCCGACTATGTTTACTGTTCGCTGCTGTCCGGAGCGTAGCAGTGAGCTAATTTGGAGCCAGCTGTTGCGTGCCTGTTCCGGTGTATCTAAAAATTGGCAGTGCTCTTGTGCGCCAGGGGTTGCAAAGTCATTGCTAATTGCGCCTATGGCGATAACCAGGTAGTCATATTTGATGAAATCTGTTTCACCGTTTGGCTTGCTTACGACCAGCTGTTTCTCTTCGCGCTTTATATCTGTCATCCACCCCTGGTAATGCATGTAGCCATTCTTTGCGCCATGGCTGAAGTAGCAGAGCGTATCGAGATCGTTATCGAATGTGCCGGCGGCTATCTCATGAAATCTGGGTTTCCAGTAGTGGTGAGTCTCCCCCTCTACTAAGATCACTTCATCTTGACGGTTTACCGAGCGGCCCAGGATGCTGGCCAGCTCCAGTCCGGCGGCGCCACCGCCACCGCCGACAATTACAACACGAGACATAATAATTCCTTAGCGCACTCAAAGTGGTGCATAACTGAAAGTTGACGATAGAGCCTCGAAGCTTCACTGTTGATACGAATGGTATGAGAGGTAAAGCGGAGGAGCATCAGATAGCGGCCATTATAATTACAGCCTTTTGAGGAACAATTGCTGTAAAAGGTAAATCACTTTTACCTATTTGTAATAAATGAGAGGGAGGATGATGTTAAAGCAACATTGGGGGAAGAGGCGGTTGGGGCCTACAGGCCCCGGTAGAGGTGAGTTTAGTTCAGGGCTTCACTCAGGTAGTCGAGTAGCATACGCACCTTAGGTGACAGGTGCCTGTTATGGGGATAGAGTGCCCAGATCCCCTCGTCAGGCTGGCGGTTTTGCTCCAACAAGGGGATCAGTTGTCCATCTTCCAGGAAAGGTAAGACATAGTAGTCAGGCAGCTGAATGATGCCTATCCCTTTTATCGCAGCATCGACCAGGGCGTGGCCGCTGTTACAGCTTAGGTTACCCTTAACCCTGACATTTCTCGTTTTTCCACCCTCTTGAAATCGCCAGTAATCCAGCGTTCCCTGCAGGCAGTTATGCTGTTCTAACTCCGACAGCGAATGGGGTATACCAAATGTTGAAACATAATCCGGGGAGGCGCAGACATATTGGGTACGGGAGCCGAGCCTTTTAGCCATCATACTCGAGTCTTCGAGCTGCCCCAGCCTAATTGCGAGATCGTACCCTTCATCGATCAGGTCCACCTTCTGATTCGTCAGACTTACCTTCACTTCAAGTTCCGGGTATTTAGCGATAAAGTCGTTCACCAGCGGCGCCAGGGTTCTTTCTCCATAGGTAACCGGGGCGGTAATTTTCAACAGCCCCCTCGGTGTACTCTGTAAGTTGGTGATGGCGCGCTCGGCCTCCTCTAACCCGTCCAGTACCTGCCGGCAGTGTTGATAATAGATCCGGCCCACTTCGGTCACCGACACCTTGCGGGTCGTGCGGTGAAACAACTTAGTTGCCATCCTGGTCTCTAATGCGCTGACCTGTCTGCTGACCTGCGCGGTGGATATCCCAAGACGCTTTGAGGCTTTGGTAAAACTCTCAGCCTCTGCGACGGCAACAAATTCGCTGACACCTTCCCAGTTAAACATTGTTACCTCCTGGTAATTATATTTGCGTTATAACTCTTTATTGTGGTCACTCTATGAATAAATGCAACATTAAGGTTTGAACCATTATCTCTTCACTTAAAACTTATCAATAGCCTTTTAAAACAGTTGGTTGAGTTGTTTGTTATTGTTACTGCCGGGAAAAAGATATTTTCAAAATTGGCGGATTATCATTATTCGAAAGGTAAATATAATTCTTCTCATCGAAATGGGTACGACGGCAACGTCGAAGTCATGGCGGCACTATCAGAGCTGTTTGCAATCCATCTGGATAGGCCGAAGAACGATTTTTTTAAAGATAAGGAATGAAGAATGAGCACTACATTTTATATGCCCCCCATGTCTCTTATGGGACAGAATGCGATAAAGCAGCTGGGTGGCGAACTCAATGCCAGAAACTTCAGCAAGGCACTGATCGTTACCGACAAGGCACTGATAGATATCAAGCTGGTAGATAAGCTGACCGACGAATTAACCGAGCACAACATCGATTTCGTTATCTTCGATGGTGTTAAGCCTAACCCGACAGAAAATAATATCGAACAGGGCCTGTCTCTGCTTGAAGCACAAGGCTGTGACTTCGTTATCTCATTTGGTGGCGGCTCCTCACATGATTGTGCCAAAGGTATCGCTCTGGTAGCGGCCAACGGTGGTCACATCCGTGATTACTCTAAGGGCGTTCACCTGTCGACCAAGCCCCAGCTTCCTCTGGTGACGGTTAACACTACGGCAGGTACTGCTGCAGAGATGACGGTATTTGCCATCGTGACCAATGAGGAGGATGAGACCAAATACCCGGTTGTGGATAAAAATCTGACCCCAATTATCGCAGTAAACGACTCTGAGTTGATGGTTGCCATGCCTAAGTTTCTTACGGCAGCGACAGGCATGGATGCATTGACTCATGCGGTGGAAGCCTATGTTTCAACGGCTGCGACCCCGATAACCGATGCCTCGGCGATTAAAGCTATCGAGCTTATTGCCCAGAATCTGGAAACGGCTGTCAACAAGGGTGAGGACCGTGATGCTCGTGATGCCATGCAATACGGTGAGTATCTTGCGGGTATGGCATTTTCCAATGCTTCATTAGGTTATGTACATTCGATGGCTCACCAACTGGGTGGTGTCTATGACCTGGTACACGGTCTTTGTAATGCAATCTTACTGCCGGAAGTCTCACGCTTTAATGCAGTTGACAAGGTTGAACGTTTTGCCGATATAGCGGAAGCCATGGGTGTAGACACTAGGGGAATGACGTTCGCCGATGCCGCTGAAGCCGGTATTCAGGCTATCGAGAAGTTATCAGCATCGGTTGGTACGGCGCAGAAGTTGGCAGATCTTGGTGTAAAAGAGGAAAAGCTGGAGTTTATGGCGATCAATGCACTGAATGATGCCTGCTCCTTAACCAACCCCAGAAAGGCTACGACTGCAGAGATCATCAATATTTTCAAGAAAGTTATGTAAAGAGATGACATGCCGTCTTCAGACGAAGGCGGCATCTGCATTATCGACATAGGAACCCAAAAAGCGCTGCGGCGCTTTTTTTATGCCTTGCGTTGAGTAGCTGTTTCGAATCTAGCTTCTTAAGTGACTGTTCTGCCTGGCTTAGCGCAAAAGAGGCTATCAGAGAGGCGAATGCTGTGCTTGCCATCGTGACTATTGACTACACTCTAGTGCAGCTATCTTACTCTTGCTTATTGTTACTTTCTGGTAAAAGTTATTTGTATTTTAGGTGGATTATCATCTTTGTGGAGGGTAAATATAATACTCCCATCGAAACGGCGCGAGACACTTGGTCTTTCTAACCGTTTAAATTTGTTAGTGCGTTAAATAATGCCGGGGAGTCGAGATGGAAAAGATAGAGAGAGAGCCGCTGATTAATAAGTTGGGACAGGTAATCCATTATGCGGTGCGAATGTTAGCTGTATTAATGACTCTGGTCATCTTGTGGAGTGTCATCGACGTGGGGCGAGTGTTACTCATCGAGGTCGTCACCCCGCCCTATGGCCTGATAGATATGCAGGAGATCTTAGCTATCTTTGGCTCTTTTCTGGCTGTGTTAATCGCTATCGAAATTTTCCAAAACATTACCATCTATCTAAAAGAGGAGGTGATCCATGTGCAGATAGTCATTGCGACCGCGCTGATGGCCATCTCAAGAAAAATTATCGTCTTAGATTTTAAAGAGGTTGAGCCTGAATATGTATGGGCGTCGGCTGCCGTGATTATCGCGCTGGGCGTGACTTACTGGTTGGTATCAGGCAAACGAACTCATTAAGAGACAAAGAGGAGGAGGTGCAATGGCTGGCGGTTGGTCAAGAGACGGTGCAGTACAAGATCAAATTGATAATAGTGTTGAGGATGGCGTTGCCCAGGCCAGGAGTCGGTTACCGGCAGGCCAAAGTTTACTTTTTTGTGAGGAGTGTGAAAGCCCGATCCCCGAGGCACGTAGAAAAGCCGTTGTCGGTGTTCGGCTCTGTGTTGACTGCCAGAGTGAGTCGGATAAGCGACAAAATGATCTGAGCCAGATCAACCGGCGAGCCAGTAAAGATAGTCAGTTGAGATGAATGATGACTTTCGTTGATGTCACACTATTGAATGCTTTTTTTGAATTTAAGTCAATTTAATCAGGTTGTTAAGCTCTGTTCGCCGATAATTGTTGGAGACCGGTTACAGTTAATTATTACCATATGGTAAAAGTCATTTGCATCAGTGTGGGATTATCAATCTCTTGGTGGTGACTATAATATTTACCATATTAATCGCGGCACTGATTCAGATAAGACCGTTTTTTACTTTTTCAAATTTAGGAAATATCGATGACAGCACAGACAATTAAATCCAAAGCCGCAGTAGCCTGGGCCGTAGGTGAGCCACTATCTATGGAGATCGTAGATGTGATGCCTCCTCAAAAAGGTGAGGTTCGAATTAAGATGATCGCCACAGGCGTGTGTCATACCGATGCATTTACGCTTTCCGGTGATGACCCGGAGGGGATCTTCCCATGCATTCTGGGCCATGAAGGTGGCGGTATCGTAGAGTCTATCGGTGAAGGTGTAACCAGCGTGCAGGTTGGTGATCATGTGATCCCTCTCTATACGCCCGAGTGCGGCGAATGTAAATTCTGTAAGTCTGGTAAGACTAACCTTTGTCAGAAGATCCGTGAAACTCAGGGGAAAGGTTTGATGCCCGATGGCACTACACGATTCTCAAAAGATGGCGTAGATATCTTCCACTACATGGGAACTTCTACCTTCTCTGAGTACACGGTACTGCCTGAGATCTCATTGGCTAAAGTTAACCCGGAAGCGCCACTGGAAGAGGTTTGCCTGCTTGGTTGTGGTGTGACTACCGGTATGGGGGCCGTGATGAATACGGCTAAAGTTGAAGAGGGTGCTACGGTTGCTATCTTCGGTATGGGTGGTATCGGTCTATCTGCAGTTATCGGTGCAACTATGGCCAAAGCGTCACGTATCATAGTTATCGATATCAATGAGAGTAAATTCGAGCTGGCCCGTAAGCTTGGCGCAACAGACTTTATCAACCCGAATGACTACGATAAGCCAATTCAAGAGGTGATTGTTGAGTTGACCGACGGTGGTGTCGATTACTCATTCGAGTGTATCGGTAACGTTAACGTGATGCGCAGCGCACTGGAGTGTTGTCATAAAGGTTGGGGTGAGTCTGTAGTAATCGGTGTCGCCGGTGCAGGGCAGGAGATCTCTACCCGTCCGTTCCAGTTAGTGACGGGGCGTGTATGGAAAGGCTCGGCATTCGGTGGTGTTAAGGGTCGCTCTGAGTTACCTGAGTATGTTGAGCGTTACATGGCAGGTGAGTTCCAGTTGAATGACTTTATTACTCACACCATGGGCCTTGAGCAGGTTAATGATGCATTTGACCTGATGCATGAAGGTAAGAGTATCCGCACAGTTATCCACTTCGATAAGTAATAGCTGCGACAGATATTTATCCTGTAGTTCCGGCCTGGTCAGTGTTATCACAGGCTAAGCCGGAACGATTACGGAGACTCAAGCGTGACAATTGAAAATATTAGTGTGAACAAGAGTTTTGGTGGCTGGCATAAACAGTACACTCATCACTCCAAGGCGTTAAATTGTGATATGCGATTCGCCATCTATCTGCCGCCACAAGCATCGAATGGAAAGAAGGTTCCGGTTCTGTACTGGCTCTCCGGCTTGACCTGTACCGATGAAAACTTTATGCAGAAAGCGGGCGTGCAGGCTCTGGCTGCCGAGCTTGGCATCGCTATCGTCGCACCGGACACCAGTCCCAGAGGCGAGGATGTCGCCGATGATGAAGGCTACGATCTTGGTAAAGGGGCGGGCTTTTATGTCAATGCGACTCAGGCACCATGGAATCGTCACTACCGTATGTATGATTACGTTGTCGATGAGTTACCAAAATTGATCGAATCTACGTTCCCGGTCAGTGATAAGCGCTCCATTGCGGGGCACTCTATGGGGGGGCATGGCGCGTTAGTTATTGCGCTGCGCAATAGTGATGCATACCAGTCTGTTTCGGCCTTCAGTCCGATCAGTAACCCGGTCAATTGTCCTTGGGGCAAGAAGGCACTAACCGCCTATCTGGGGCGGGATTCTGCGACTTGGGCGGAATATGACTCCAGCGTCTTGATGCGACAGTCAACAAAGTTTGTTCCCGCCCTGGTTGACCAAGGGGACGCCGATGACTTTCTTGTTGAGCAGCTGAAGCCCGAAGTGCTTGAAGCTGCAGCAAAGGTGAGTGGCTACCCGTTAGAGCTTAATTATCGTGAAGGGTATGACCACAGTTACTATTTTATCTCAAGCTTCATAGAAAACCATCTGCGTTTTCATGCTGAGCATCTGGGGAGCTAGTTGAACTATCGTGAAGGGTATGACCACATTTATTACCACCACTTCACCGCAAGCTTCATAGAAAACCATTTGCGTTTTCATGCTGAGCATCTGGGGAGCTGGTTGAACTATCGTGAAGGGTATGACCACAGTTATTACCATCACTTCATCTCAAGCTTTATAGAAAACCATCTGCGTTTTCATGCCGAGCATCTGAGTAGGTAACCGCTGTTTTCCTGAATATGACTGAATTGAAGAGGTGCTGCCATCTATGGCTGCACCTCTTTTTTTAGGATCCCAAGTTTTTATTACAGTTTGGTAAAAGTGATTTGTTATTTGAGCCGATTATCACCTTAATCAATATAAATATAATTGATGCAACTAGATCAGTATTTCAATCAATGCTGCCGAACACTTTAAATTTAAGGCTTTACTATGAGTTGGATCTTTCTGTTACTGGGAGTCATGGCTGAATCCCTGTCTCATGTGGCGCTTAAGGCGACCGATGGTTTCACAAGGCCTCTGCCGGCCGCCATGGTTATCCTGGGACACCTGACGGCCTTTCTTTTCTTGGGGCAGGCGATGAAGGGGATGCCGGTGGGGATAGTGCATGCACTCTGGGCCGGTATGGCAATTGTAACCGTCGCGCTGCTCTCGACACTCTTCTATCGCCAGCACCTGGATATGACGGCTTGGATCGGTATGTTGTTTGTCGCTGTCGGGGTCGTGATGATTAATCTGTCCCAGGGCCACAGCCACTAAATTACTCGTCTTAAATCATCTTGAGGTCGGCTTATTTGTATGTGACCCACTGTTATTTTTGCGGTACCATCATTTAATATGCTGAATTATTGAGCTTAAGCGACACAGTATCTGTTACCTTGATGGTGTTGTATTTCAGGTTGATATTACTGAATTTATCGGGGCAAATATAAGGAAGTTATTGCGATAAGATGTACTACTACCTCTCGATCGGAACCAACATAGCGCCTGAATTGAATGCCGTAAGGATCACCTCCGCCTTATGTCAACGCTTCGGGGTGGTAATTGGCTTCCCCTTTATCTATACGGAGCCGATAGGGATTGAGAGCGAGCATAGGTTTCTTAACTCCCTGGCCGTGGTCGAATCGGCGAAAGGGCCGGATGAGGTTAAACTTGTCACTAACTTAATTGAGACCTCACTGGGCAGAGATCGGGAAGCCTCAGATTGCTCACTCGTCGATAGGGTGGCCGATATCGATATTGTGACATACTCTGAGATACTGGACTTTTCGCTCTTCCTCTCCTCCCGTGAGTCATATGTCTCCAGTCTGCTCACGGTAGAGCCAAGCAGATATGTCGATCTGTCTCAATACGGCTTACCCTCTACAGATGGACCTACCGCCATCAACTTTAATGCCGGCTCCGGTAACATAGTGGTTATCGAGCAGGAAGGTTACGGCTTGAAAAACAGGCATGTATCCGCCCTCAAACGGTAACAAGGTCTCTCTGAATACGTCAGATTTTTGTTGGTCGGTATGCTTCTCAAGAAACTGTATCGGTCCGGGCATGATGGAGTTGCAACGCACTCCAGGTGCAAATTTCTTGGCAAATGACTTGGTTAAGCTCTCTAAGGCCGACTTGGTCGAACAATATAGTGCGTATTGTGGATTTGGGTTTTCGGCATAAATATCGGTAATATTAACCACGACACCAGGTGTACTTTCGCTGTACATATGCTCCTTTAAGGCTGTGATTAACAGGCCGGGAAACAGCATGTGGACATTGAACAGTGATAGATAGTGCTCTTCTAACTCTTCAAGGCTCTCGGGATCTGTGTCATACATGGAGGCATTGTTTATCAGTAGATCGACTCTTTCTGAGATACCTTCCAGCTCGCTAACAAGTTTAGTCACACCCGTTTGGTCATAGTCTGAAATTTGAATCGGATAAAAGTGTTCTGAATCGAACGTCTTAAACGCTTCCGGAGCACTCCTGGTTACGGCGATCACTCTTTCGCCCATAGAAATAAAATTTTCGACCAGAAATAAACCCAACCTTCTGCTGGCTCCGGTGATCACTATGGTTCTCATTGAATGGTCCTCATCGCTTTGGCTACATTTTTCTGAACGCCCTAAGATTAGAACTCTATCATAGGTGTTCAAAAAAACGCTAAGTGATAACGGCTTAATAGGGGATATTTAGATCAGAAAACTCGGCAGGCAGTAAAGGTGAAGCCTGCATTCCCCATTGGGCAAGGAGTGCATCGAAGCGATGTGCTCGATAGAGTTTGAGCAGCAGGTGGTTAAACGCCTTAATGGTCTCATAGTCATTGTGCAGCATCTTAAAACCGATAAAGTAATGTATCGGCTGGCCGCTGGAGAGGTAGTAGAGGTCATCCATCCCCAGTTGCTTCGCATAATAGGCTCCGACCTCTTTATTGACATAGTAGGCATCGAATCGCCTCTTTTGCAGCATCTTCAATGGCTGTTCATCACCAGAGCTTGCAAGCATGATATTTATAGGAGGGAAGCCGAGACGCACCTGTCGACTGTCGAGTCTCATCAGTGAGGAAAGTGTGTTAGAGGGGCCGAAGGTACCAATACTCTTTCCCGGTGTCTGCCTGAGATCTGTCAGGGGGCGTGTCAGTGGTGAGTAAAAACCATACTCTGTTTGCAGGAGTGGGATTGAGAACCAGGTTGTGAGTGCCCGCTCTTCGTTCCAGCCCTGAAAATGTCCCTGGGCGAGCCCCTGGCTAAATTGCTGTTTCGCGCGCTTATTGGGTAGCAGCTCTATCTCGCAACCCTGAGGCCAATCCTGGCAAGCAAGACGTGTTATCTCTACCAGAATGCCGGTGATTTTTTGGTTTTGCTCCCGGTAACTGAAGGGGGCAAACTCATGGCAGACAATTTTTAAAGGTTGAGCCGAGAGGCATCCGCTAATGAGGAAGGTAACTAGCAAGATCAGGTATAGCGGGGCCGGGTTTACCATGTTTGTTATCAGCTTGAGCTCCTGTAAATTTGGGTCACCGAACTGAATTATAGTCGGTCAGAAATGACTCTTTACCTGAAAGCGCCACTCCCAACTATTGACCTCTTCCCCCGAAGTGAAAGGCACACTAAAGTCGATATGAGCCACATTTCCATAGCTGGAGTGAGAGGAGAAAATTCGGGCTCCGACACCTAAGCTGCCGATGGGAGTCGACACTTCATTATTTTCATCCGGCCCACCGAATGCCTGACCGACATCGATAAAGGCGGCCCAGCCTAGCTCTGCGAGTTGATAGAGGTTTACCTGTGGATAGTGGCGGAGTTCAGCCGTCAACAACCATTGATGATCTCCGTGTTGATAATCATTGGGGTAGCCTCTGATCCCAGTGTCATCACCCAGGGCGAAGGTCTGATCTAGGTAGTTATTCTTTGAGGTACTTATTCTTGTCTTTGCATAGGCCGTCCACTTGGGGTGTATCTGGTAAAAATACTCGGCCGATGCATTGAGCCGGTAGAACTCTTTTTGGCGGGTGGCTAGGGTGGCTGTTCCGTCAAATTCCAGTAGCAGTAGATCAGTCTCATCCCTATAGCCACGGGTCGTTTTCCAGTCTATATGGTAGCCGAGAGGGGAGCTGCTGTCGGTGTCATTCGTCTCTAAACCAAGCTTCAGGTAGTGGTGCCAGCCTAAGTTAAAGTCTTCGTTGTTGCTTATCAGATGTACATTATTGAGAACAGCGTAATCATCCTGCAGGTATTCATAGGCTACCCAAGGGTAGAGGAAGTCTCTATCTTGGGGGAGTGTCGAGTCAGGGAAGCTGTTGAGATGAGAGAATCGATTTTTATCCTGGGTTAAGCCCATGATAATACGGGATCTGGCATCATCGTTTTTCGATATGCGCCAACCATAAGCCAGATTAGTGAAATCCTGCTTAACCTCAAATTCGTTGATATCCATGCCATTCTGCTTCAGGGTATCGTTGCGCAGATCTTCAAGATAGGTAAAGGAGTAACTATCTTTGGTATCTAAGGTGTAAAAGGGTTTGTAAAAATAGAGCTGTTTCGACTGACCATCACTGTTGTCGTAAAAGCTTACGCCTAACTTAGAGTGTTTGACAACGCTATCGAGTGGAGCCTCGACAGCGAGTTTATAGCCTGTTCTATCGGCATCAGACTGATAGTTCATTCTGGTTCTTATGCCGTGCCCCAGCAGGTTATCCTCTTTTATTCCAATCGAAAATTCATTCTCTCCCCCGCTATGGGAGAAGCTGAGGGTCGGCAACAGAGACCAGTTATCCCAGGTCTCTACCAATACCGTTTCTCCTTCATAGGGAGTGTCTGCTTGAGGATCTCTCTCTGAGAAGCTGATCTTAGCGTCTCGTATATAGGGTTCTGCTCTTAAGTTTCTCTGAGCCTCCTCCAGATCTTTTTGGTTGATGCTGCTGCCTTCTGCAAAAGGAAGCTTCTTTAAGATCATCGACTCTCTGGTATTGATATGCAGATAGTTTGCCCAGCGATGAATGAAAAAACTATCGGGGGCCGACTCATCGAAGATGGGATTGCTGGTGACAACAATCTTATTCAGTTTTTTTTTCTTGGCCAGCTCACCTTGCTCCGAATCTACCTCTTCCCCCCAACTAGCCATAGAGGCTAAAAGGGTAGTAATGAAAAGAGGTAGATACGACTTGTAACCCTGCATAGGTGCGCCTTATATGATTACCTTTCGATTGGATGAGGAAAAAATAAACAGTTTTCTTACAATTTAATAACACACGCCAGTGGCGAGTTAGTCAAGAAAAAAAGCAAAATAAGTGGATGATTTTACTTAAGCAAATACAGATGTAGCGGTGATGTTTTCCGGGGGAGAAAGCATCACCATTATGGATTTTTTCGCTGGTAATCGATCTGTTTTATAGCGTTCTGCGCGGTGATACGGCGACGTTGGCAAAGATTAATCCTGCAACGATAGACATAAAGATCAGGAAGATCTGGCTACCGATATGAGACTGATTCAGCATGGTCTCACCTAAGATAAGCGTATTCAGGCCAATATAGGTTTTACTGCCGGGAACCAGAATAACGATACCCTGTAGAAGGGCGATAGAAGCGGGTGCCTTCATCCAACGTGCAAACAGGTTTGAATAGACGCCTACCGCGAATGCGCCGAAGAAGATGCCGATAGAAGCGCCCAGATAGATGGCGCCCAACATAGATGAGAAGAAGGCCACTATGCCTGCGAGTATTCCCCAGGGGGAGTCTTTCATGCGAGCCTTGAATATGATCACCAGTGCCATCGACAGGATAGGTACCGCAGACCAGACGGCGATAAGGGGAACTGGCTCTGGCTCGAAGTAGATGGCTTCACCAAATATCGCCTTACCAACCACCATGCCGAAAATTGCCCCAAAATAGAGCTTAAACAGCAGCATACATGCATCCATGATACGAGCCGTTCCAGAGATGAGATCTCTGGCGGCGAGCTCGGCTAAGCCTAAGGTGAGGGCCAACCCGGGTACGAAGATGATGATGCCGGATAGAATAACCACGGGCATATTGATATGAGGATCGATTTGGGTAATGCCGCTGGCGACCAGGGCGCACAGGATTGCGGCTAAGGGCTCGAGCATCTCGGCCATGCGCTTAGAACGTTCCGCGCGATAAACCAGCCCATAGACCATGAAACCAAGCAGCGCCGACCAGAATACGTCGTTCCAGCTCGTTCCCATCAGCATGGCAAAGGCTCCCGCCGAGCTGCCAAATGCCAGTAAGGTGAGCAAGGAGCCATAGGCGTTGGGTTTATTAGCTATCTCGTCGAGTCGATCTAAGGCTTCCTGAAGGGTACGCTTGCCTGAAACTAACTCTTCAACCAGCTCATCGGTACGGGCCAGAGCGCCGAGATCTAATTCGCCGGGCTTCACCCTGGCTACATGGTTGTACTCTTGATCGGCATCGTGTTGAAGAACGAAGGTCATCGCGGTGGGAGAGATAAGAAAATACCCCTCGAGCCCAAGGAGTTTAGTGACGGCCTGAAGATGTGCTTCCAGCCGATAAGCCGGAGTCCCAAACTTATGCAGAGACTTGCCTAATTTAATGATAAATTTACGTTTTTCAATAAATTCTTCGTTGTTCACTAGCAGGGTCCATTGTTGTTTTAGTTTTAGGAGGCGCCAAACGAGCGCATATTAACCTAGTTTGTGGGAAAAAGGTTAATCAGATGGAAAATATTTACTTCCCACCAATAAGTTGCAATGCTGGTTGAAACCACAGCAAGAGGAAGCCCTATGTCCGTTGCCATTTCCGGCCTTTATATCAGCATTACCGCAATCTTTGTCGTCATGTTTGCAATGCGGGTGATTCAACTACGTCGAAAGTATAAAATTGGTTTGGGCACCTCTGGCAATGAAGCGTTAAGGCTGGCTAACAGAGTACACGCCAATTTAGTCGAGAATGCGCCTATCGCAATGCTCTTATTGGTGGTTGCAGAGTTAAACCATCTGCCAGACCTGTTTTTGCATGTTCTGGGTATTATCTGGATCTTAGGTCGAATCTTACATGCGATAGGCTTGACTCAGGGCCGGGGCGGTTATCATCTGGGCCGCTTTTGGGGAGGGTTATTGAGTTGGTTGGTTATTCTGATATTAGCCGGGATAAACTTAGGCTATTTTTTATCAAGTCTGAGATAGATGGATTGAGCCGATACCCTCTGCGCGAGTATGGGTAAGCATCCCTGTATTATGTAGGGGTAATACATTTCACAGACGGTATCCGCTTATTATTGTCTGGCTGGTTAATATTTGTTCGCATTTTGACCCGCTAGCCTGCTATAATCCGCCTCCCGCTTTAGGGCACCGACTATTATCTCACTCTGTTAACGCCAGGCTGTAAACTCATGCAAGTTGAATCCACATTATTTACTTACCCTAAGCATCGCTCCGAGTCGAAGAGTCCAGCTCCGTTTCTGCCTATGTCCCGTAAAGAGATGGACAGGTTAGGTTGGGACAGTTGTGACATCATCATAGTGACCGGGGACGCTTATGTGGACCACCCGAGTTTCGGCATGGCGATCATTGGACGCATGCTGGAAGCTCAGGGGTTTAGGGTTGGTATCATCTCTCAGCCGGATTGGTCAAACAAGAACGACTTTATGAAGCTGGGTAAACCCAATCTCTACTTTGGGGTTACAGCAGGCAATATGGACTCGATGATCAACCGTTATACTGCCGAACGCCGTATGCGCCATGATGATGCCTACACGCCGGGTAATATAGGAGGCAAACGGCCCGATCGTGCGGTAACTGTCTATACCCAACGTTGCAAAGAGGCATTCAAACAGGTTCCCGTTGTGATTGGCGGTATTGAGGCGAGTCTTCGCCGCACCGCTCACTACGATTATTGGTCCGATAAGGTGCGTCGCAGTGTAATATTGGATGCCAAGGCCGATATTCTCGTCTATGGCAATGCCGAGCGCCCGCTGGTTGAGATATCACATCGCCTTGCCGATGGTGAGTTGATTGCCGATATGCATGATGTTCGTGGTACTACAGTGATCCGCAAGACGCCGCTTCCTGAATGGAAAGGGATAGATTCGCGTAAAATCGATCAACTTCATAAGATAGATCCAATTCCAAACCCATATGGTGCCGATGATGTGGGTTGTAAGAACCTGTCGGGCCCGACGGATGAGAAGATATTCGATAACGATGCCCCTAAGGCGATCAGTGTTCAGCCACCTAAGCCCAAGCCCTGGGAGAAGAGCTATATTCAGCTGCCAAGTTATGAAAAAGTGGCAGAGGATAAGTATCTGTATGCTCATGCATCGCGGATCTTGCATCAGGAGCAGAACCCGGGTTGTGCCCGAGCCCTGTTTCAGGTTCATGCGGAGCGTGGTGTCTGGGTTAACCCGCCGGCACTGCCGTTGAATACCGATGAGATGGATGGTGTCTTCGGTTTAGCCTATAAACGTGTGCCTCACCCCTCATATGGCAAAGAGAAGATCCCTGCCTATGACATGATCAAGACCTCTATCAACATCATGCGCGGCTGTTTTGGTGGCTGCTCTTTCTGCTCTATTACCGAGCATGAGGGGCGAATCATTCAAAGTCGTTCGCAAGAGTCGGTTGTGAAGGAGATTAAAGATATTCAAGATAAGGTGCCTGGATTTACCGGGGTTATCTCAGACCTTGGCGGGCCGACGGCTAATATGTATCACCTGGGCTGTAAGAGCGAGAAGGCAGAGCAAACCTGCCGTCGCCTCTCCTGCATCTTCCCCGATATTTGTGGCCATATGGATACCGATCATCAGCCCACTATCGACCTTTATCGCGCGGCGCGCGATCTGCCCGGGATCAAGAAGATCTTGATCGCCTCGGGAGTGCGTTATGACCTGGCATCCGAGGATCCCCGCTATGTGAAAGAGTTGGCGACCCATCATGTCGGGGGGTACCTGAAAATCGCACCTGAGCATACCGAGAAGGGGCCACTCGATATGATGATGAAACCGGGAATGGGCACCTATGACAGATTTAAAGAGTTATTCGATAAGTACTCGAAAGAGGCGGGCAAGAAGCAGTATCTTATTCCCTACTTCATCTCGGCTCATCCGGGAACCACTAATGAAGATATGGTGAATCTGGCTCTATGGCTGAAGGGTGAGAAGTTTAAGCTGGATCAGGTACAGAACTTCTACCCGTCTCCCATGGCGAATGCGACGACTGTCTATCATACCGAGCTTAACTCGATGAAAAATGTGAAGCATACCAGTGAGCAGATCGCAGTGCCTAAGGGAGGACGGCAGCGAAAACTGCATAAGGCCCTGCTGCGTTATCATGATCCGGCCGGATGGCCCATGATCCGTGAGGCCCTGATTGAGATGGGCAGAGAGAAGCTTATCGGTAATGGTGCTGATTGTTTAGTGCCGGCCGAGTCCCGTCAGGAGCGTGAAGCAAACCGTAGCAAAGGCAAGGGGGGCGGAGCTAACAGAGGCTCGACGTCGAATAAAGGGGGTAAGAAAGCCTTTACCCGCTTCAGCGAAGATCAATTTGCCGATCGCAGGGCTAAAGGCAAGGGCGGCGCAGCTGCTAAGGGTAAGAGTGGGTCATCGGCTAGGCAAGAATCTGGAAAAAGCGCTGGTGGACAGTCTGGCAAGCCGGGAGCATCCCGTAAGCGTCCGGCGAAGAAAAATGTCTGGGGAACGACCCCTAAGCATCAAAGGTAGAGCATAATTCAAGCATGGATTATGCTATCGTTATTGCTTCAGCTTTTTGTATTGGGGGAGTGCTATGAGTGATCCGAATAAGCCCGGCAGTGAAGATTACAGTGACCATGAATTCTGGCTCAAGGTAAAACAGTTCGCTAAGAAAGCGGGCCGTGAAGTGATAGACAATGCCTTATGTCTCTATTACGCGGCCCAACGCCCCGATACGCCTAAATGGGCCAAGACAGTGATCTTTGGTGCCCTGGCCTACTTTATCGCTCCTCTCGATGCTATTCCCGATCTGACACCCTTTGTGGGCTTTACCGATGACCTCGGCGCGCTGGCTGCGGCTCTGGCCATGGTTAGCATCTACGTCGACGACGATGTGGAGAAGCAGGCCGCAGATAAGTCTGCAGCCTGGTTTGATTGATCAAACGTTACTGAACTTGAGTGGTGGTAATTAGTTCGCGGACAGCCATTGCTCTGCTGTGTTAATCTCAGCCCCGCCGAATGAGAGCGATAACAGGTTCGCAGCCACCAGCTCGGCGCCGCTGAACTCATGTTCACCGAAACCCAGGTTTGGCGCTGCGATTGCGTCGCTTACCACCTCACAAAGGTATCCCTTGTTGGTTGCACTGCGGCAGATGGTTTGCACGCAGGCCTGCGCCATGGCGCCGACAATCACCAGTTTCTCTATGCCTAACTCTACGAGCGTCTGCTCCAGTGCCGTATCGATAAAGCTGTCAATATGATGTTTGACGATAACCGGCTCACCTTTAAGGGGCGCGACACTGCTCTCTATCTCTATGCCTGAGGTATCCGGGGCAAAGAAGGGGGCATTCTTATCCTCGAAGATATGCTGAATATGAATGACAGGTAACTTCTGCGCTCTGAAATGTGTTAGCAGAGACTTAGCCTGCTTGGCTGCCTTGTCGGTATTTTCCAGCTCGAACCTGCCTTCGCTGAAGTAATCATTTTGCAGATCGACCAGGATCAGTGCCGTGCGTTTTTGCTGCTCGAGCGGGGACGTTAACTGGGTGAGTACGCTAAAATCATCCTCTTGCAGATACCATTGGCCATCATCACTCAGCGTCCAGAGCTCCTTGCTGATGAAACCGCTGGCAATATTCATCGACCAGTTGGCAGACAGTATGGCTTGCTTGTCGTTGAGTACCTTTATCTCAACATTGCGATAGACCAGCTGGGCTGGACCACTCTTAGCAAACTCACTCCAAAAACTACCGATGGCATCGATACCCTCGAAGCGGCCGAAGGGGGAGACCTGCATGGTCGCATCTGGCAGGTAACGCTCGACGCAGGCCTGAGCGTTGCCCTGGTTGAAGTCGGCTATCCACCCTTGGCTGGCTTGCATTACCGACTGTCGAATTGATTGGCTCATAGTGTTTCTCCTGATTAATCGATTTGTTTTCCTATGCCGGGCAGTTTATTGTTATTTCATTTGGTGATAATTAGCCTTAAGGTGAAATCAGTGTTCAATAAAAATGAACAAAAGCGGTTGGCTTATCAGATGTTGGTATTCGATGAGGTGATTAAGCAGGGCTCTTTTACTGCTGCGGCCGAATCATTGGGGCATACCAAGTCGGCGGTTAGCCAGTATGTGAATCAACTGGAGAGCGGGCTTGGCGTTCGCCTGCTGAATCGAAGCACACGGCAGCTAAACTTAACTGTGGTTGGGCAAAAGCTGGCTGAGCGAAGCGAGCAGTTGCTCGATCTCTTGTCTATGACGCTGGAGGAGGTGAAGTCTCACGAGCTTGCCCCGGCAGGTCGAGTCGCAATCACGGCTCCCCATGCTTTCGAAGCCGGACTGGTGACGCCGATTATCGCGCATCTGTGCCATGAGTACCCCAGGTTGACGCCTGAGCTGACCTTCACCGACGAGCGACTGGATCTGTTGCAAAATAATCTGGATATCGCCATCTCGGTCGGGCCACAAAAAGACAGTAGCTACCATGCGATTTCAATAGGCAGATTAGATAGTATTCTGGTGGCCTCTCCGGGTTACCTGGCCAAGAGGCCGGTTAATGAAGCGGACTTGGGCGAGCATCACCTGGTCACGCTTCCCTGGCAGCAGCGCGCTGCGCTGCAAAGTCATCATGGTGAGAGCTGTTTGTTCAGTAGTGACAGACAGTTGAGGGTGAACACCTCCATCAGTGCGATCAATAGTGTGCGATCTGGCGTCGGTATCGGCCTTATGCCTACAATATTTGTACAAGATGATCTCGATTCCGGCCTGTTACAACGGGTGCTGCCAGACTACCGGGGGGAGGCGAGAGAGGTGTATGCACTGCACTCCTATCAGCAGCAACTGCCGCCGGTGTTAAGGCGATTTGTCGATAAGTTGAAACTGGCATTGAGCCGGGTGGGGTGATCCGATAAGGGTCGTCCCAAGCTGGACGACCCTGTTATGGGGGGCTGTTAAGACAGCTTAAACTGCTCCACGATCAACCTGAGTTGATGATTCGCAGTTGCCAGGTTAACGGTTTCGGAGCTGGTGGTCTCTCCATTGGTGGAGAGCTCATTTACCATCTCCCTGATGGCTGACATGTTGCGGGTGATCTCGCCCGATACCGAGCTCTGCTCCTCTGCGGCCGTGGCTATCTGAGTGTTGAGGTCATTGATCTGATTGACCGAGCTGCCGATGTTATCAAGATCGGATGCGACCCGCTCGGTGGTCTCGGCCGTTTTCAGACAGGTAGCCTTAGTGACATCCATCGCCGTGATGGCCGCATTCGAGGCCTCTGTGAGCTTAGTGAGGGTCAGCTCTATTTCGGCCGTGCTCGACTGAGTCCTGGCGGCTAGGGCGCGGACCTCATCGGCGACCACCGCAAATCCCCGGCCCTGCTCTCCGGCTCTGGCTGCTTCAATCGCTGCATTCAGTGCCAGCAGGTTGGTCTGGTCGGCAATCTCACCAATAACCTTCAACACCTGAGTGATGTTGACCGTATCTCTGTCTATCTCGGCAATGTTGGCTGAGGTGTTTTCAACCTCCCTGACCAGTTGAGCGACAGTGTCGGTAGCCTGGCCTACGACGGCCTTCGATTCCAGCGTCTGGTTATTGGTGACTTGAGTGAAAGAGGCGGTTTCCGCCCCGTTTCTGGCAACGTCGTTGGCGGTTGCACTCATCTCTTCGATAGCGGCGACGATCTGCTCGGTCTCTGTGGTATGCGCGGCAAGGATATGGCTGTTGGCTTCGGTCTCTGACTTGAGGCGCTCCACGCTGTTGCCGATATGTGTCGATGACTGCATCACTTCAAGCATCATAGATTGCAGATTTGCGATAAATTGGTTGATGCCCTGGGATATCTCTCCCAGATCATCCAGGTTCTTGACCTCGAGCCTGCGGGTTAGATCGCCATTTCCCTTAGAGAGATCTGTCACCATCTCCTTGAGGGATAGAATGGGCTTATAGATCACGTATAACACGCCCAGTAATACGCCGATAGCCAGTGCCAACATGATCAGAGATGAGATGATGGCGTTTGTTAGCGCCTGGTCTACGGCGGCATAGGCGACAGATTTCTTCAGCCCGATGAGCAGATACCACTTCTTGCCGTTGACCAGGTCGATCGCCTTGGAAAACGCTATCTTATCGACGCCGTTCAGGGTGTATTCCTGCATCACCTCGTCCTGTGACAGCATATTTCGTTCGACCTCGGGTAGTCCAAAATCGGAGAAGTGGGTGCCTGAGACCAGATGCTTGGATTCAGATGCCAGCACCTTACCCGTTTGATCGGTAATTAACACTACCGCGCCGGGGTAATCCACGGCCTTAACGGTCTCAGTCAGAAAGGTGAGCTCGATATCGCCGAGAACGACACCATCGCCGAGGTTCTTCAGGATAGAGATAACATTGTGGCCGGTGCCGTCATCTACATAGATGTCGGTGACATCAAGGGCTGTTGTGGCCTTACCTTGCTGATACCAGGGGCGGGTGCGAGGATCGTATTTTTCCGCTATAGCCTTACCATCTATCCACTTGCTGTTAGTTTCCGTCGAGTAGGCGCTGCCATCATCGAAGCCGAAATAGATTCGGGCGACGCCGCTGACATCGGTGGCGAGTCTGGCTGCCTGGGCATAGTTGCCTGCGTAGGTGCCTCGTTGGTAGTGGGTGGCCAGTGCATCGATGGACCTGGCTTTCTCTGTAAACCACTCCTCGATCTTGTTAGATTCATATTTAGCTACGCTGGTTAGCTTCTCATTGGTATTGGCTATGGTGCTCTCTCTTAACTCCATATATGAGAGCCAGTTTGAGATTAAAAGGCAGAGGGCGACCAGGGTCACCATTGACGCTATTAGCGATTTTCTGAATCCTAACATAGGTTTATCTCCACAACAGTGACGCGAATGAAAAGAGGCCACTAGTAGGCCTCTTCGGTTGATGTGCTTCTATTCTTGACTCGTTCGTCGTGACTTAGCCTTTCCAGTTAAGGTTGAAGTCGTATCTGAAGCCTAAGGTCAATGCTTGATCATCGGCGCGGTTATCAGAGTTCTTGGCGAGATACTCTAAGTGAACACGCACATTTGAGATTGGGTTCCACTCGAGGGTGGTGTTGAAGCCATCATAATCGGCAGAGGTGTTGTCTTCGATGCCATCTTTAAACTGGAAGTAACCCAGTTTAATCTTGTAGTTTTTAGCAAACGGGTAGGCCAGTGCGCTGTCTAATGTGCTGCCACTGCGGTCCTGGTTTAAGGCGTCGAAATTATACTGCTTGTCCTGATAGCTGACAGCGACATAGAGGTCGTTGCTGAAGGTATAAGCGACGACGCCGCCAATAGTCTGGTCATCGCCTTCGATACCGGCATCAGTCATAGTGTTTTGGCTGACATAACCTAAGCCGATGTGCAGCTGGTCGATATCGTAACCGACACCCAGGTTGACCATATCGGCACCTGTGTCACCGCTGTTGCCGTCAACTTGTGCACCCGCCATCCAGGTGAAATCACCCGTGACCAGCTTGTAGGTCACGAAGTTATCTACGAAGAACGGGCTCTCATGGTCGTATGCGTATGGGCTGTTGCCATGGTTGAAGATATCCACGTACTCGGCAACCAGAGTATACTGGGCCGGGCGCTGCTTACCGATACCTACCTGTCCGTAAGGTGAAGCGATAGCGGCATAGGCCTGACGTGCCTTACCAAAGTTACCCGAGTTGGCTATATCCACACTCCATTCGCCCTGAGCGATAGCGCTCCAGCCGTCGGCAAATTCTGTGCTGGCCTTGATGCCTACGCGAGACAGTGCATCACGAACATCCCATGTCTTATCCTGATCATCATCCAGATAGCTAAGTGTTGGACGGATTGAACCGTACAGGCTCAGCTGGCTGTCTTTAAACTGGGATGGAGCGGCGCTGTTTTCGAGTTTAGCGATACGCTCCTCTAATGACTGTGTATCGGTGGCATAGGCGTTATAGCTACATAGACCAACGGCAATTGCCACGATTGATTTAACTGTTTTCATCGTATTTTCTTCTTAATTTTTATTATTCAGGATGTACTAAGCCGCCATCCTCTTAGGTAAGAGTCGGTCAGTGCAAAGCTGAATAGATTTTTGTCAGAGCCTGAGCTCTATCTGAGAATGCTCACCACCATATAGGTGTGATGGCGAGCATGACTTGATATCAGGGAGCAGCCCGTTTACTTAAGTTCTTTGAACCAAAGGTTATGGTGCTGCTTAGCCCAGTTTTCGTCACAGTAGCCGGAGGTCATGTTTGACATGCCGCCTTCTGACATGACAGTTGCCATGAAGATGTGTACCACAGAGAAGGCGCTGATGATGATGGTTGAAGCGATATGGATCGCCAGCATCAGGTTCGCGGTATTCTTTGTGACAACGAAGGTTTCAGGGAACATCATAGTCAGGCCTGAGATCACCATCAGACCACCGAAGAGTGCAAATACCCAGAACCATAGCTTCTCACCGGCGTTGGCAAAGCCGGCATCCGGGTGGTGCTTCTTACCTGTGTTCAGGTAGCCACCCAGTACGGCAAACCACTTCAGGTCATAGCTTGCAGGGATCTGCTTCGGCGCCCACATCAGTACCATCAGGATATAGCCCAGGATGAATGGGAAAGCCATCAGCTCATGTAAACTGCTTGAAAGACCGACTAGTGATGCCCAGCTCGATGCATTCATGCTTGGCTCGAAGTAGATTCGACCGCCGGCTAAGACCAGGCCTGTCAGTATCAGTAGGATGCAGGCAATCGCGCCAAGCCAGTGAACACTGATGCTTAAGCCTGACCAGCGTTTGATCATCTTACCCGAGAAACCGTTATCCAGGCGTGAGATACCGTTCACCAAAATAAAGATGATAAACAGGGCGATGACGCCAAACAGGCTGGCAAAAACCAAAAATGCGATGCTATCTGTGTTGCTTAAGTAGCCCAAGATAGTTTCGTCGGCATCTTCCGGTATTGAGGCCGGCATCAATAACTCAGGTTGCGTAGGCATGCCACGTAGTTCAGGGATATCACCAGGGATAGCATGCTCCTGGATCGTTTGCCATTGCTGAGGTTGCAGTGTTGCAACATCTGCCGCCATTGCTGCCGTCGAGACAAACAGGCTGATGACAATAAAACTAAATAATCTTATTGCTCTGTTCATTCATTACTCCTTTAGCGACTTATGGTCGCCTATTTGGCGCTACCCGCCAAATACCTGAGGGGATTGTAGATTCAGGTATCGACGGATATTGCCGTTTTACTTGGTACATAGTGCGTTGACTTATTTCAAATTAGCGTCAACGCATCACTGCATTTGCTGTGTGATAAAAAGGTGCAGTTCGGTAGCAAATTCGCGCCAAAAAGCTTGCTGGGCATGGGTTTTGACCCCTTCACAGAAGGGGGTTATCCAGGTGCCGAGATGCTTGGTGAGAAACTCATCGGCCATGGCCGTCAGCTCCTCGAAGGCTTCGATATTATCTGCCGCTTTCTGCTCACTCGCTAAAGCGTGAACACAGTAGAGAAACTCGAGTTCGTTACCGATAAAGTCGGCCGGTTCATTGAATTTTTCATCGATGATCAGGCCAATCTGCTGATAAAACTCGGCGACTCTGACGGTTTCCTCTGTGTTTATGACATGGCTGCCGCTACGATAAACGCCCTCGTAGGGAGCAACCAGAAGCTTATATGGACCGATACACATGCGGTTGAAGTCAAACTCCAGTTCCGATGGGTCATCGATAAATCTCTTCGCCTCTGTGAGCAAAGGGCTGTCAGGGCGATTCGCTTCGAGATATGCGATCATGCCGGTTAACGCCTCAGTCCCTGAGGGGGTGAAAATCATCGATTTATAGGCAAAGTAAGCCATTGCCACCGGACCATATTGCGTTGTCATTATGCGCGTTCCTTAATAATCACCATGTTAGGTTTCGTGATGCAATCGCCGTAACCGACACCCTCTTTGCTGGCCGAAGGCCTCTTCAGCACCTCATCGATGTTGCCTGTTTCAATACACTGGACAGGACACCCAGCGACACACGCAGGCTTCATGCCGCGATCGAGAAGTTCGACACACATGTTGCACTTGTCGGCCTTACCATCGTCTTCACGGATGCTGACGGCAGAATATGGACAGGCGCTGGCACAAAGTCCGCAGCCGGTACATTTCTCGCGGTCCAGAACGACGATACCATCGTCTCTGACGTGATATGCCTTGGCCGGGCAGACCATCAAACAGGCCGGGTTTTCACAGTGCATGCATGAGTGAGACAGCCAAACATCGATGGCACCATCTTCGCGTTCAACTTCATAGCGATCGACCTTACGGAATCTGTGGTTCTCAGGCAGCTCGTTGTGGATCTGGCAGGCTACAGTACAGGCACCACAACCGACACAGTTCTCTTGTCTGAAGACAAAGCCTACTCTTTTGTTCATAGTCATCATTTACTCCTTAGGCTTTTTCTAGCGCGACATTAGTCGAATGGTAGGCAGAGCAGCCGCCCATATCGGTTAATCTGTCGGTGGTGAGGTTGTTGGTACAGCTGTCTTTCCCTTGCGGGTCCATACGGCGCCAGTTGTTCTTCGGTGCCATCAGGGTGCCACGACCCACCTGACTGGAAACCTGAGCGATAAAGAATGCCTCACCTCTGTGGTTGCTTAGTCTGACTCTGTCGTTGTTCTTAATGCCTAACTCTTTGGCATCTTCGGTATTGATCTTAGCGAAGTAGGCCGGGAAGTTACGCATATACTTCACGTTGTAGAACGAGCTGTTAGCGCGCTGAGGGATCGCAGGAGATAGCATGCGGAAAGGCAGTTTCTTCTCCTCAGGGATCATGTCATCTTCCGGCAGACCTAAGTCGATCACAGGGTCGAAGCCGTGCTTTTTCATGTAGTCTGAATAGAGCTCAATCTTGCCGCTTTCTGTCATGTACTTACCATCGCCAAAGAATGGCTTAGGCACGTTCACCTTAACGAACTTCTCGCGGGCGATCTTCTCGTAAGTGATACCTTCATAGGCGTAATCATCGGTAT
The DNA here is from genome assembly GCF_947501225.1 of uncultured Shewanella sp. GTDB lineage: Bacteria > Pseudomonadota > Gammaproteobacteria > Enterobacterales > Shewanellaceae > Shewanella. The sequence goes on along the minus strand of NZ_CANMUW010000025.1, from coordinate 14,635 downwards.
CGAGGAAATCACGTAAGATCTGTTCGTGATCGACCTTAAACTCAGGGTCATCGAAGCCCATATGCTGAGCAAGTTCTTTGAAGAAGGTCCAGTTGTCTTTAGATTCGCCCAGAGGCTCAATCACTTTTTCACAGATCTGCTGGTAGTAGCAGTTGTAATCCGGGCAGTAGTCATCAGACTCAAACTGTGTTGCGGCAGGGACGATAATATCGGCCAGCTCTGCGGTATCCGTCATCAGGAAGTCGTGAACGACCAGGAATAGGTCATCACGCATTACCCCGCGACGACAGGCGTTAGAATCCGGTGCTACCGCTACGAAGTTACCATTGTAGTTGATCACTGCCTTGATAGGCTTGATTGGCTTACCATAGGCTGTAGGGTTAGTCGGGTGAATCGCCTTAGCGATCTCTGTCATATTCACATGCTGAACATGATCATCGGTTCGCAGGTGAGATGCGGTACCTTTGGGGTAGTTCATACCATCATCGGCTTGGACGTTATCGTAAACAAAGCCGTTACCTACCTTCTCGAACTGACCTGCGATGGCGTGCATCATGGCGATAGCACGAGTCATACGGGCACCGTTATAGTTACGCTGCATGCCATAGCCCAGACGCAGTACAGAGAGTTCTGATTCACCGTAGACCTTGGCAAATCTGAACATCTTCTCTCTTGGGACACCGGTAACTTTCTCGATCTCATCATAGCTGATCTCATCGAGGCGCTTGACCAGCTCGTCATAGCCTAGTGTGCTTCTCTTGATAAACTCATGATCAACCAAGTCTTTCTCGACCAGATACTTCATGATACCGCTGGCCAGGTGAGTATCTGTACTTGGCTTAGGCTGTAGCCAGATATCTGCCTGTGAGGCTAGTGGAGTACGAATTGGGTTAACCACGAGTAACTTAGCGCCACGGTCACGGGCACGGTTAATGTACTTGATACCGTGTACGTTAGTGGCGGTTTCGTTCTGTCCCCAGGCGATGTAGCAGTTGGTGTAGATGTTGTCTTCCGGATCCGGCCCGCGCCAGGTACCCGTAACAGATTTAAGACCCTCATAGGCGGCGAATACACACACCAGACGATCCAGTTTAGTTGCCCCTAATTTATTGAAGAAACGACAAGGTCCGCCATATTTACCGATCATGCCTTCGTGGCCAGAGTAGCTATAAGGTAGTACCGCTTCAGGGCCGTGTTCGGCAACGATCCCTTTTAGCTTAGAGGTGATCTTTGCATAGGCTTCATCCCATGAGATACGACGCCATTTGCCTTCGCCCTTCTTACCCACTCGCTCCATTGGATGCAGGATACGGTCGGCTGCATAGGTATACTGTACATAGGTATGACCCTTCACACAGGGAGATGAGCCGGTTTTTTCCTGCTCATCGGCACCCTGAACGTAGGTCATACGGCCGTTCTGTACGCTGAACTTCAATAGACAGCGATCGGCACAGTTACGGGCACAGGTGTGATATTTAATTTCACCCTCTCGCTTGAGTAACTTATCCGGTGCAGCGCCGCGTTCATTTGCATTGGCAATGCCAGGCATCAAGCCTGACAGGGAGCCAACAACGGAGCTGGCTCCGACTCCCTGCAGGAATGTGCGTCTGTTAATCTTCATATGTGTTCCCCATCTTGGTAGTGTTTTCCACTACTTATTTTCATCTGCAAAGTTCGATCATTTTTTATAATTTAAGCAGTGTGTGGTACCGGCTTTAGGCATAGCTTTCAGGTACCATCTCCTGCTTTTTACTGCTCACATTTCTTGCTCACATCTGTGTGTTTATATTTTAAAGCTCCTTGTTAAAGTGGAATTGCGGGAAAATAAAAGCGGTCAACTTGCAGGGAGACCGGACTTTTTCCTCGGCGTAGTTAAATCAGTTACTCTTCACTTGCGAGTCGCCACTCTCTCTCCAGGCCGCAGATCAGCTTCGACTTGACCCAGTTGAAGGCGGCGGAATTATTGGTGTCACCGAACAGGACGTAGTTGCCAATTTCACGGTTTTCCCGGCGGCGGATACGGCACTGCAGGGCCAGCTCCTCCGGCAGTTTCAGGCATTGGATCCTGGGGATCATCTTGACGAACTGACGGGTAAACTGGTTGCAGCTCAAGGTGATGGCATTTGACTCGCTGAGGAGTCTGATGGCTGAAGCCAGGCTGTCGGTGTAACCTTCCACCTCCATCTGAGATACTCCCTTCTCCCGGCATAGATTTACCAGCAAGGGGCTGCTCAGGTCGTCATAATTATCGATCTCGAGACAGGAGTAGTTGGAGATATTTTCCAGGGTGAGCTCCTGAGTGAGAATGGGATGCTCGTTGTTCACCAGGAGGTATAGGCTGTCGGTTTCGGCGAACATCTCGTAGTTGAGGTTCTTGCCGTTGAAGCCTTCATAGACCACCACAAAATCCATATCGCCATTGGCAAGTTCGGTGCTGCAATCATGGGTGAGCACACGAACATCGAAGCGCAGGTTTGGTGCTTCCACTAGAATGTCATTGCGTATTACTTTTTGAACGGCATAGACGAACTCATCGTAAGCGTGGATGGTATACTGACCTCCTGATTCGGCAGGAGTAAAGACCGAGTGCTGTGCCTCAATCTTTTGATATTGTGCAACCAGAGCCTTCGCCATTGGAATTAATTGGTGGGTTTTCTCTGTGGCGATAAAACCAGAAGTGCGGCGGATAAATAGAGAGTCTTTAAATATATCTCGCAATATTTTTAATGTTCTACTTACTCCGGAAGCTGTCATTCCTAATTCATTTGCAGCTTGGTGACTTTGTCCATGCTCGTATATAGCAATAAATACTTTTAATTGATTGTAGTTGAGTTGATCAATTTTATTCATCGTGCATGGCTTGTTATTTGTTGGTGTGAGTATCATCTATATATGTTGGATAGTATTCAGTGTTATATGTCACACTTTTAATATGGGTATTTTTAGAACTTTGATACAACTCCCGAATTGCAGTTATTAATAATTGCAAAATTCAGATGTCGATATTTACAGCTTAATTCCTGGATGTTTGTAACTCGTTGTTTGTAAAGATTGAAAATTTCTGGTACGAAGGTGTCATATAAGTCTATCCTACTGTTTTAAATCGATAAATACACCTTTGCTCCGCATGGTTAAATATGCTGCAGAAATGTTAACTTTGAAAAAATTTCACTTTTTTTATATTTATTTTTTAGATGTGATATGAAGCAGGAATAGCTCTTTATTTTATAAAAATCTTATACTGTTTTTATTTCAAAGTATTTTGATTTATTTTTTAAATGTGATCTTTATTTAATTGTGACTCTTTAAATGTCGCTTGTGTTATATATTAATTCTGGTTGCGTGTATTTTAATAATAAGACTTCTATAAATGTATGGAGTAAAGGCTGATGCTTTAACTCTCATATTTAAGGAAAATGTATGTTAGATAGACGTTCCATATTAAAAATGGCGGCCGGCGGCGCCATGCTTGCAATCGTACCTAGTGCACAGCTGCAGGCTAAGACTCCAGGAAAACGCTTGGCCATGGTGTTCGATGTGCGCCGCTGTACCGGCTGTTTATCTTGCACCGTATCCTGTGCCATGGAAAACCAAACCGAGGCCGGGCGGGGGAGAACCCGTGTCAGTCAAGCTTGCATCGAGCAGGGTGATAGCTTTGCGACGCTGGCTGTACCTAATCAGTGTAATCAATGCGATAACCCTGCCTGCGTATATGTCTGTCCTGTCGAGGCGACCTATAAACGTGAAGAGGATGGCATCGTGGTTATCGATCACGAAGAGTGTATCCACTGCCAGCTCTGTGTCGATGCCTGTCCATATGGCGCAAGGCGCAAAGATGAAACCTTAGAAACGCCGCCTGAAAAATGTAACTTCTGCATTCATCGTGTGTCGGCGGGTCTGCTTCCGGCATGCGTAGAGACCTGTATCGGTGAGGCCAGAAGCTTCGGCGATCTCAATGACCCAGAGAGTAAGGTCTCTCAGTTAGTCAGAGACAATAAGGTGTATGCCATGCTCTCTGAGTCAGGCACTCAGCCTAATATTTTTTATATCGGTTTACCCGAGCAGGCAGATGATCAAGAGATCTTGTCGCTTAACTTCCTCGAATGGCAACGCTAGGAGCAGATGATGGACAGACGTAAATTTTTAACCCGGGCGGGTATCGTTTCTGTTGCCGGTGCTGCGACAGTAGCCTGTGGCGATAAAGGCCACACCGGTGGACCCGTACGTAGCCAGGATGTGGCCCATTTTGGTCACCCGATCCCTCCTGAGTGTCAGCGTGGTAGTGATGGACAGTGGCAGAGAACGCCTGGTATTCGTACCGCCTATTCACGCTGCTTTAGCTGCTACAACATCTGTGGCCTGCGGGTACGCATAGATGAGAAGAGCGACAAGGTTTTGAAGGTAGGCGGAAACCCCTTTTGTGAGAACAACTCAGGCTCTCCGATGCCGATCGATACTCCTGTAAAGGAGAGTTATATCGCTCTGGCCGGTGAAGCCGGACTTGAAAACCGTGCTACCACTTGTGCCAAAGGTGCAAGTTGTGCCGATTCGGTCGATGATGAGCGTCGTGTGACGCAAGTGCTTAAACGTGCAGGCAAGCGTGGTGAAGGCAAGTGGGTCACCATCAGCTACGAGCAGGCATTGTCAGAGATCGTAAATGGTGGCGATCTGTTTGGTGAAGGCCACGTTGAGGGCTTACGGACGATTCGACAGCTCGATAAGCAGGCAAAACCCGGATTCCCTGAGTTTGGCACGGCGGCTAACCACCTGTTTGCAACCTTCTGCGCCGAAGATACATTGCGCGGCAGCTTCTATGCACGCTTTATGCAGCAGGCATGGGGGACCAGCAACCTAGGCACCAAACACGCCTATTGTGGCGCGGCGCAGGCGACCGGCTATGCCTTAGGAATGTCGCCTGATTTCGAAGAGTGGCTCAACGATGTGGACTGGGAAAATGTCGAATATGGCCTCTTCATGGGGACCAGCCCCGGATCATCGGGTGCCAGCCTTAACCGTGTCGGCCGAGGCCTTGCCGATAGCCGGGTCGATCGAAAGTTCAAATATGTGTGCGTCGATCCACTGCTGCGTACCACAGTGGCTGCAGATACCAACGCCAGGTGGTTAGCGGTTAAACCGGGTCAGGATGCGGCATTCTCCTTCGGCGTTATACGTACCATGCTCGAAGAGGGTTGGTTCAATAAGGTTCACCTCGAAGGGGCAAGTGAGAAGGCGGCTAAGGCAGCGGGCGAGCTTAACTATACCAATGCCGGTCACTTGGTGGTGATGGATCCTAAGCACCCTAACTACAAAGGCTTTGCTAAGGCTGCTGATTTCGGCCTTGGTGGCGATGAAGCGCTAATCATCAAGTCGGGCAGTCAGACCTTAGTTTCCGCCGAGTCGGGCGACAAGGCTGAGCTGTTTGTCAGTAAGCTTGTTAAAGACAGCAAAGGCCGCAAGGTTAAGCTGGTCTCCTCCCTCTCTCTGCTTAAAGAGGAAGCACAGCGCACCAGCATGAAGGTCTATGCCGAGCAATCGGGGATCAGTATTGAAGATATGCGCCAGGTCGCGAAAGACCTGGGTCATTATGGTCGCAAGGCCTGCATCGCGGGTAACGGCGGTACTAACTCCTCTGACGGTTTCGTGATGGGGTGGATCTGGGCAACATTGAATACCTTAGTCGGTTCACACGACGCCAAAGGCGGCGCGAGCTATGGCAACGGACCTATCGGCGGCATGGAGGGGCGCTACGATCTGGCCAATATTGCCGATGGTGTCAGCTTAGATGGCGTAGTCAACGCTTGCCGAGATGGTGCCTACGAGTCTTCAACCGAATATAAACAGAAGGTTGCCAAGGGACAAAATCCCTACCCGGCCAGCACGCCATGGAATGAGATGCTTCCGGCCATGAATGCAGCTGAGCAGTGGACCAGCCATGCCAACGCCGACCCCTATCGTGCCAAAGTGCTGTTCAACTGGCGCAACAACTTCCTATACAGTGCGGCCTCGATCAGTCAGGAGGTGGTTGCGAGTATCTCAGATCCTAAGCGTCTGCCGCTTATTGTCGGTATCGATTGCCATATGAATGAAACCAACCGCTATGCGGACTATTTCATTCCGGATCGTTCTATGCTGGAGGAGTATGCGGCCGATCGTATGTGGGGCTCACATATGCTGGGCATCGTCGCCGCATCGCCAATGGTGACACCGAGAACGGTTAAAAATGAACGTGGTCAGCATGTGTGTATGGAGCAGCTGTTGATCGATATCGCCCTGGAGATGAAGCTACCCGGTTTCGGTAAAGGGGCCATCGCTCATGCAGACGGCCATCAGGCCGACCTGCTATGTTTCGAAGATTGGCATGCTAAATATCTGGCTAACGTGGCGGCTCAATGTGAAGGCTTGCCTGAGGTCACGGCCGAGGACAGAGAGTGGGCGGGGCTGGACTACGCGATGAAACCGCTGACTTCGAGATTAACCCCAACCGAAACGCGTCAGGTCGAGGCGCTACTGTCACGAGGCGGTTACTATGTGGCGGATGATCGCTATGACGGTGATTTCATCAAGGGTGCGGGAGCTAAGTGTCTGCAGATCTATCACGAAGCCGTTACTCACCTGCGCCACGCCTATTCCGGAGAGCGTTACCCCGGCACTATCACCTATCAGGAACATAAGTTCTGGAATGGAGATACCTGGGAAAGCCATTGGCCCAAGTCTGAGTACCCTCTGTTGTTCTCAAGCTACAAGGCGACAGTGCGCTCTAACTACGCGGTAGCCTATAAGCGTATTGCCGAGATCAGCCCGACTAACTATGTCTATATGAACCAGGAGACGGCTGGTGAGCAGGGCTTAAACGACGGCGATAGCGTGAAGCTGATAACGGCAAACGGTAAGCCTGCCGTTGGTCTGTTGCAGACCGACTCGGGTGTAGCTAAGGGCGCGGTATGTGTCTCCCACGGCTTTGGGCACTCACAAGGGTTCGGTGCCGATAACCGGGTCATCAACGGCAAGTCGGTACCGGGTCTTCAGGAGCGTGCGGGCGGTGTCGCGATCAACCAGATGATACCGTCAGATCCGACCCGTAATACCAAGGCGAGCATGCTCAACGACTACTGGACCGGCGCTAACTGCCGTCACGGTGTGCCTGTGCGTGTTGAGAAAGCCTAACAGGAGATGAGAGCCTAGCCCCCTCACTTTTGCATTTGAGGGGGCTAGATTATCGACATGCTCATTGCAGGTTGACCTGTATTGAGGCAACGACCTTGAAGGGACGCAAAATGGATAGTGCCGCCAGAGGTTGCTTATAAGTATTCCAAGTTCATCTAACCACATCACTTTATTTGGTGCCCTCTATAACGTTTGTTATAGAGGGATTTTTTTGCCTGCTCCTCTCTGTTCCCTTCCCGGGTTGCAACCTGTTGATATCGGAGCCGGTTTTCGGGGCTGAAGGTATTCAGTTTTAATTTATCTCATTGTGCTAGTCTCTTTGAGTTGTGACTTATGAATAGACAGATAGTCAAATTGACGGAGAAGATAATGACAATAATAAAATACTCACAGATTGCACTGTTAACAGTCGGTGCGCTATCGCTGCCAGCTATGGCTGTCACTTCAGAGCAGAGCACTTTTTTCGATAATCTAGCCGCACATTGTGGTAAGGCGTTTCAAGGCACGGTGACCGCGGGTAACAGCGCCGACTCTGCCTTTAGCGGAAAATCACTGATCATGCATGTACGTGAGTGCAGCGACACTGTACTTAAAGTGCCATTTCATGTGGGGGATGACCACTCCCGCACTTGGGTGATCACTAAGACTCAATATGGTCTGCATCTCGCTCATGATCATCGTCATCAAGATGGTAGTGAAGACAAGGTCACCATGTATGGCGGCATGACCGCTGATATGGGCAGCGCGACCGAGCAGTCTTTCCCGGTTGATGCCTACTCGATTAACAACTTCAGAGAAAATGGCTTAGATGTATCAGTCACCAACGTGTGGCATATGTACGTTAAGCCTGAAGAGTTTACTTACCGTTTGACCCGGGATAACCGTGATTTCAGGGTGGATTTCGATCTGACTAAGCCCGTGGCGCTGCCGCCGACTCCCTGGGGACATGAGTAGCTGGCCTTCGAATGAAGGCTGATCACATTTTGTGATTTAGCTTCTCGCTGAGTTGGTATTGGGTAGTTTGTTTATAACTTTGATTTTCATTGTTATCTAACGCCTGCCCGGCGGGGGATGTGTAGCTACTTCTGTGACACGACACGAGTATATCCCTATAGTCTCGGCCGTGACATCCTTGTCACGGACGGTCACAGCCGTATCTACACCTGGATATTAAAAGAAGAGTTTCTCTCTACGATTAGGCTTTACCCGCTAAATATCAGTTTGTTGTGCAACCCAGTGAAATCTTATGTAGACCTCATAAACCCTCCACACATCTATTTTACCGGACCGTTCTGATCATTCTCGTCAATAAATATAAATAATCCTTTTGCAGCAATGGGTTGTAGGTGATAGTTTTATCTAACTGAACAAGCAGCCAAGAGGGTTATTGTGCTGCTATTGAATAAGACGTTAACTGTTATACGAGCATCAAATGAAGATTGATAGTGAATTTGAAAATCTAAGCTTTCATGATGCTTCAATTGATTTAGTTGAAAGGTCACAAGATCGGCTTTCTCTTATGATCTCTGGCGCATTCATTGGAGCTAAACACTGTCAGTCGCAAGGTCAGGACTGGCATGTAGCGCGCGGCATCATGAGGTTCATAGCAGTCAGCAGTGAAACCGCTGTTACCTGCTTACATACAAGCGAAGTAATCGAGAACACCACTCCCGAGTTCCCGCTTGATGAAATAATGCATGCCACTTTTGAAAATGGTATTTTTCAAATCAATGGGCTCAAAGACACGGTTCCTTGGCACGAATGGGCAATTGAAGCCGAAGGATTTGAACTAGTTATTCTTGAGTCTTCGAAGATAAGCAGCTAACAAACAAATTCATTGGGACATTCAGGCACAGGCCGCTAGCGGCCAAAACGTGCCTGACAGCCCATGATTTGGACGTTACTACACATCCGGCCACCATACTTTTCCTAATCCAAGCTTTATGATCTAGAGCCAAGTATTTAGCTTATTTTTCCCAAAAATGAGCTACAACAGAATATTTTAAGTCGAAGAGAGAAACACTCAGGTGTAAACGCGGCTGTGACCTTCGACATCAGGGATGATGTCGCAGAGCCCACAGGGATTGTGCTTGCGGCGTGTCACAGAAGCGTTTGCACATTCAGCTAGCCGCAGGTGATAGATTAATCCGAAGCTAAAGGCTTCAGAAAGCTAACCCAATAGGTATTCAGTTCAATGAACCCAATCTAAAAAGATATTTGAAACTTGTTATCCGACAACAAAATAGAAGAAGGTTTGAGTCCCTAGGTTCTCGGAACTCGAACCTCGAACCTTCTCTTTCTACTTCTCTTTCTACTTCTCTTCAAAAGTAAATGACTGTCCTGCTAGGGCTGCTTCAAACATCAGGCCGCCCTTGGCTAAGGTGTAAACTGCCATGCCGTTGATGTAGGCCGCTTTTGCCGCGGCCTTACCTGCACTGCTGGAGTTACCTGTGGTTCCGGCCTGGGCGTTAGCCCCTATGGTTATTGCCACGGCGGAGGCCTGAGCACCGAATTCGAAGCTGCCACTGGTAAACTCGTTATAGGCTTTGGCATCTTTAAAGAAGATGATCTCGCTGTAGGCCTGACCGCCAATCTGAAAGCCAAGAGACAGTTGAGAGAGGCTGGTATCACCGGTATATTTGTGCCCCTTATATACCCGGCCATTACCGTAGGCGGCGCCGATGCCGAACCCACCTTTTCCTACCGTAGGGAATACGGCGTAACCATAGGCGTTGTTGAAGAACCTATGGGTATCGCTGGCCTGTTTAAAGTTTGCGATAGTTTCAGAATAACTGTCATCGGCAGCGGCAACTTGGGCTGTGAAAATTGTGGCGATAAAACAGGTTGCGATAGAGATGGCTGAGATGAACTTTTTCATTGGGGACTCCGTTTTAATAAACTTAGTACAATTAGCATACGCATCAAAGTGAAATAAATGAATGGGCGGAAATGAAAAAAGCGCCGGTTATGGCGCTTTTTTATCTGTTTGTCAGCTTAGGTTCAGTGAATCCTTGAGCCTGGCGTTAATCGATAGCTTGACCCAAAACGTAGTGGTTAAACCATTTTTGGTCCCACTCCATCTTGGCCTTTCTGTGTTGGTACTTACTCAGTCCATGACCCTCGCCCGGATATACGATCAACTCAACCGGCACATTGAGATAATGTTTGAGTGCGCGATAGAGCCCCTGTGCATGTCCGACAGGAACACGCTGATCATTCTCACCGATATGGATAAGGGTTGGTGTTTTGATCTTGTCGGCATGGGTAAGCGATGAACCATGGGTGTAGGCATCGGGTTTTTCCCAGGGGAGGCCTTCCATGAAGTTGACCACATGGCCGGGGGTATCTTCAAGCATCCACTGCAGGCGTTGGTCGAACACTCCGGCACCTGAGCTTGCCGCCTTGAAACGCTCATTGGTACTGATCAGGGCATTGGTGAGGTAGCCACCGTTACTCCAGCCCATGACGGCCATCTTATCGCCATCGACAATACCTTCGTCGATCAGGTGATCGACACCAGCCATGATGTCATTGACTTCGATGACATGCTCCTGACCCACGAGATCGGTGAGGAACTTATCGCCATAGCCGGTCGAGCCACGATAGTTGGGGGACAGCAGAGCCCAGCCATTTGCGGTAAATGTAGAGCGGCCGTAGGACCTGTGTTGCAGGGCGTATGGTGTTGCGGCGGTAGGGCCACCATGGATCTGTACGATCAATGGCAGTGGGCCATCCTCTTTCTTGTAGCCGGCAGGGAGATCTAAGATCCCTTCCACTGTGCTGCCATCGGGAGCCTTCCATTTTACGACAGATATCTGCGGTAGGATCCAGCTATCGACCTGGGGATTGATATTGGTGATGCGCTTAAATTTGGCGCGTTTGCTGTCGGCATCGGCGATAAACATATCCGGGAAGTGATCCAGGCCATTATGGCTAAATGCTAACTTTTCACCGTCGTGGCTGAAGCTGTAGCTACCGATCACCACGTCGCCATTGACGACCGCTCGGGTATCTCCCTGCTTGCCGTCTTCGACTTCAGTACAGAAGAGTTTTACCCTGGCATGATCGGCACCCCGATAACAGATCTCATCGCTATTCGGGCGCCAGTGAATATCGGATGAGTTCAGCGTCACATCAGCGGTACGCGCCACTTCAGTCAGTGACTTAGTTTCAGTGTCAGAGACGAAAAGTTTTCCCGGGTGACCATCGAAGTCGATACGAAAGGCGAGCTGTTGGTTATCGGCGTGCCAATCGAGCCCCAGCAACCAGCCGTATGGCGAAGGCGCCTGTTCGCGCCAGGCCGTATCTTCCAGAACCTCGTTGGTTTTACTGCGGGTATTATAGATTTCGATATCGGACCAACCTTCGAGGTTGACCAGCTCGTTATCTGTGGTGGTAATTCGGGCCACCTTGCTGCCATCGTCGCTGACACTGAACTGCCATACGACCTTGTCATCATCGAGAATGAGTTGCTGCTTGAAGTGTTCAAGATCGAGTTTATACAGCGGGTTGGTTTTTCTTTCGCCATGGGCGTATTTAGGTGCGCCGTGACTGGCGCGCATCGCGGCCCACTCATCTTTGTCTTTAACCGTCTTATTGCCCAGGAAGTAAAGGGTATTACCATCGGGGCTTAGTGAGAACGAGCTGACACCCTCAACCTCTTTGGTCATGGGGACGGCATCACCGCCATCTCTGCTGATACGAAAGACCTGACTCTTGCCGTTGTAGGGCGCCTTCTTGTCTTCATGGGTCACCTTGCCAATATAATAGATATACTGACCATCGCTGCTCCACTTGGGGCTGGACTCACTCTCGTTGGTGAAGGTTAAGCGGGTCGTTTTTTTACTCTTGGTATTAACCTGCCATAGATCTCGCTGGGACTTATCCAGCTCCTTATCCCAACGAGATTCGAGCCAGACAGCCAGTTTACCATCGGGGCTTAACTGTACGTTACTCATACTACCGATATCGAAAAAATCATCGGTGGTTATTTGATGAGTTCGTTGCGAGGCTAACGCACTTGATGAACCACCTAAAAATAACCCGGCCGAAATCACGGCCAGTACGGTGAGTTTATTTGCCCTTCCCATCTTCATCCCTCTCATTTTTATTTTTGGTGTTGAAATCCAGACGCTCAGGCCGGAAGTAAAATCATATGCCGATTGGTATCATAACTAATTGGGTCAATACATTAGCGCAATCTTCGCACTCATTGCTACGACAATGAGCATTTTTCGTGATGCTGCAAAGAGTTAAAAAGGTAGTGTTACTTGTGGTTGTCGGATCCCGGAGCAGGCCCAAAATCGTGAGCCCGCTCCGGCCTCTTTTCAAGAGGCGGCCATCAGTGTTATATCGAAGCGGAAAATGTGCTCTATACCAATCGATATTAGTTATGGTGCATCGATAATTCAGCCATATTTATTCGCCCACTTCTTACCGATAATGAAGATCGGGGCCAGGACGAAGAGGGGTTGCCTCCAGCACGCCATGATTAAGTAAGCCGACCCCGAAACCGCGCAATATCAGTGCCGGGAGCAGGTCGCTGGCACCACTGGCCGCACTACTTTTGGCGAGAGAGATGCTGGAGAGTAAGATCAACAAGATTCCAATGGGAACCACTGCATTGGCTTTTATTTCGGGTGAATACTGACCCAGATACTGACTAATAATCCAAGGAACATACTGGAAAAATCTGGGCTGCCAGATGTTGCTGCCAATATCTCTATCACCATAGGCGATGAGAGTGGTTGTTTGATGATTGTCCCGGGTTAGCTAGTCCTGTTTCTGTCTGTTTTTTCTGATATGCCTATTGGAACTTGCGTCCGGTACAGTTTCGGGTACCGGAGTGCGCTCTGCAAACAGGTGTCTGATAGCCATGATGGGGTGGGGCAGAAGCATCTTGGGCCCCGAGAAAACCATTATCTCTTTTGCCTTTGCCTTCATATGGGGCTTATAGCAATGTACCGGACATTTATTACAGGTGGGCTTGATCTGCCCATAAGGACATCTGTCTAACCGGGTGTGGGCGTACTCGAGAAACTCCTGACAATCCGGACACTCAGAGGCTTTACTATGATGGTGCGCCTTACAGTAGATCTCAACCATAGCTTGGATGGTTTGGAACTCACGCAGTAATTTGCCACTAAGAAGTTCATGTTCTGCCATCATTGTCCTCCGGCACCTAAATTTTAAACCGATACTTTAAACTAAGAATATTGGATTAACGTTTAAAACACCCAATACCCTAGTAAATTACTAGGGTACTTTAGCGCCTGGCTCAACAGGAAACAAAACTGAATGTGTAAAGTATGAAGATGTGCACAAAAAGCTCGGAGTGAGCCTGTGAGTTGTTTCTATCATCGTCGGATATCGCTTGAGTATTTCATCGTATACAAGTCTAAATATGCATGACCTTAGTTGCATCGAGTGTCCACTGTGTCAGTTCGGTTAAGGTAGCAATCTTTGCCTCTTCGATAAGCTGTTCCTGGCCGATCCCGCGTCCATCACAGCAGGTTTTACAAAGAGATACCGGGACTTTCTGTGCGATCAAAATATCCAGCATCTGCTGAATGTTATAACTCAGGTCAGGTGTGACCTGATTCTTCACCGCGCCATAGACGGCATCTGACATTAGAAATATTTTTAGCTGAATAACTTCAGTTTCCTGCTCTTTGAGCGCTATTGCTATACGTAAGGCATTAAAAAGCTTTTCACTGCCGTAGGGGCTTTCATGGGCTACGATGAGAATATTTTGCATCTGGATTATCTATAACCGGAAAAAAATGCAGTGTATCAAAACCCAATATTTTGAAATGGAAGTTCGGTCACAGGGAGTAAATTGCCGCAAAACTCGCGTTATTTTGATACCTATTTGAAAAAGAGATATAAATACTTGATTTAAAGCAAGAGAATAGATTAATAATATCGGTTACTATCTGTACATATTCAGATGGAATAAATATAACCCGATTGCTTATATCGGCTCCTTCAACCGCTACTTTATCTAGCTATTTTAAAGGTGGCGGGAAACTCGCATTGCTGAATGAGTCAGGTATTATGGGTTCAGGTCAATCACTGGTGGACGACAATGAAATATATAGCCATTATTTTGCTAGTTGCTTTAGGGGTTTATTTATATAAACGGGCTCAGCGACTGGCTGAAGAGGAGCGACAACAAGAGCTTTCAAAGCCTGAAGAGAAAGAGGTTTTCGATGCCTCTTTGACAAAGGAAGTTCAGGAAGAGGACCACGACTTTTCTGAAGCCGCGTCTACGGCGGAAAAGGCTGAGGGTGTCGAGGTGGAGGTGTCCACTCCGGCCGACGAAGGAGTGAGTTTTGAGACCAAAGAGGTGCAGGCTGAGGTTGTAAAGAGTGAAGCCGAGGTCGATACTCCTGCAGAGCCAGAGCCAGAGCCAGAGCCAGAGCCAGAGCCAGAGCCAGAGCCAGAGCCAGAGCCAGAGCCAGAGCCAGAG
>NZ_CANMUW010000024.1 GCF_947501225.1 uncultured Shewanella sp. | reverse complement strand
GAGCCAGAGCCAGAGCCAGAGCCAGAGCCAGAGCCAGAGCCAGAGCCAGAGCCAGAGCCAGAGCCAGAGCCAGAGCCAGAGCCGGTTATCGAGGAAGCGCCTGTTGCTGTACATGATGAGTCTTGGGCTAACGCTAAGCTAGCGAAGGCGCTGTCTGACTATCGTAGTGCTACGGGGAAGGCCGTTAAGCATCAAGCACTATTGGGGGCTATTGCTGAATGTTATAAGCAACGAAAGCAACCGGAATATTGTGAGTATGGAGCCGGATTGACCGGAGATTACCTGCCGTTGTTTGCTCAGCTCGACTCTCCTGCATCTGAGAAGGGAGTCGGATTCATGCATCTGTCGACACTTCTCAACGATAGTGGACAGTTTGACGGTGCAATAGAAGTTTGCCAGAAGGCGATCGAATATGGCCTGCTCGATGGTACAGTGACTGGATTTGAAGGTCGTATAACGCGAATCGAAAAAGCTAAGGCTAAGGCGGCAAAATAAGCGGCTGATTAAGCCAGCGAACTCTGCGTCATTAAGTGGTTTAGCTATATTAGTAAGCGGTGTAAAATAAGGCGAACTAAGTTTCGCCTTTTTTATTGGGTTGAATTCGTGAATGGATTGGAGAGGTTATGGGGTTGCGTCGTTTGGTTATATTTTTTCTGTCACTTTCAAGTTTAACTGCATGTACCCAAGATCCGCAGTGGACACTGTTTTATTATGCCGACTCGAAAGAGATCCCCGATTCGGTAACCTTGAGCAAAAGTATTTCGGGCTACTATGCAACATCCGAGCAATGTATTGCCAAGGGAAGAGGGCTTATTCGGTTGAGTGATTCCGGAGTTGGCAGTTTCCAATGCGGACACCTGTGTGTCGCCACCGATGACGGGGAGTTAACCTGCGATAGCATGCTGGATTCACTGCAGCCATGATACAAGAAGAGAGACCATATTTAATGAAGTTAGATTCATTACAGCTCAATCGGGAGTGCAGGAGCCTGTCTATTCAGGCCGATATTGATTTTGAGCAATTTGAACGGTTTGCCGAGTCGCTGGCTAAGGCAACAGACTCCCGCGTGCTAGACAAACAGTGGGGAGCCGACAGACATCAGTGGTTGCTGGAGTTTGAAGGTACCCATATGCAGCTCAACTATGAGTTCTATGGGGATATCTGCTGGTTATCGGTGGAAAGTGATAATGAATTTGAAGTGCTGCAATATTTAGCCGGCCTGCTGGAGCCTCATCTATGAGCCAAACTCATCAGGGCTCCGGTTTTCACTTCCGGACACTGACGCCCGATCTGATCTTAGATGCGATAGAGAGCCTGGGCATATACCCGGAAACAGGCTTAATGGCGCTCAACAGTTACGAAAACCGTGTTTACCAGTTCCGGTGTGATAATGGTGTCCGCTATGTGGTTAAGTTCTACCGCCCGGAGCGCTGGAGCGATGAGCAGATCCAGGAGGAGCATGATTTCTCGCAGGCATTGTTCGATGAGGAGATCCCCATCGCGACACCGGTCATTATCGATGGCCGTTCACTGCACCATTATCAGGGATTCAGGTTTGCCCTGTTTCCATCGATAGGTGGCCGCTCGTTTGAGGTGGATAACCTTGAGCAGTTGGAGGCGACCGGACGTTTCATCGGCAGAATTCATCAATTTTCACAGCAGGCAAAATTCGAGCATAGGGTTGTGGTGAACCCTCAGATGCTTGGCGATGAGTCCCTGCTCTGGCTTAAAGAGTCCGGCCATGTGCCCCAATCGCTGGTCACTCCCTATTTCACCATAGTCGAACAGGTATTAGAAAAATCCAAAGAGATCTGGTTTAAGCAGCCCCATAAACAGATCCGCCTTCATGGCGATCTTCATCCCAGCAATATCTTATGGACTCCCGACGGTCCTGGGTTTGTCGATCTCGATGATGCCCGCACGGGACCGGCCATTCAGGACCTGTGGATGATGTTGACCGGTGAACGCTCACAGCGTCTGTTGCAGCTGGATATTTTGCTTGAAGCCTATGAAGAGTTTTGTGACTTTGATACCCGTGAATTAACGCTTATCGAGCCCCTGAGGGCGATGAGAATGCTGCACTATAATGCCTGGCTGAGTCGCAGGTGGGAGGATCCCGCCTTCCCGATGAACTTCCCCTGGTATGCGGAGGAGAAGTATTGGGAGCAACAGATCCTCTCATTTAAAGAGCAGCTTGCCGTACTCGATGAGCCTGCGTTGAGTCTGACCCCCGGTTATTGATCGCAATCAACAACTCATTTTGTAACAGAAAATTGAACTTTAAGCTTGAGATACTCTCAAAATGTAGATTATGTTAGTCTGCAGAGAATTTACAGAACCTGCTTAGAGTTAAAAGGATAAAAGCATGAAAAAAGCATTACTTATTGCCGTTGCTATGTTGATAGCACCGATAGCGGCCATTGCAGCCGATTACAAAGAGGGTGTTCACTACACGGTAATTAATCAGGGACCGGCAACCGCCAAGCCTGAGATTGCGGAGTTTTTCTCGTTCTACTGCCCACACTGTTTTAATTTTGCTAAGACTGAAGTGCCAAAGATCAAGGCGAATAAGCCTGAAGGTGTCGTGTTTAAGCAGCACCATGTGGAGTTTATCGGTAAGGAGATGGGCATAGAGATGTCACGTGCCTTCGCCGTTGCTCACCAACTTAAAGTCGATGCAAAAATTGAACATGCACTCTTCTCTGCAATACATGACAAGAAGCAGCATTTCACCAATCGTGACGACATTCGTAAGCTGTTTATCGCCAATGGCGTAGACGGTAAAGACTTCGATGCTGCGGCAAACTCATTTATGGTGAGTGCTCAGATGTCACAGATGAAACGTGCTACTGAGAATGCCAAGATCTCCGGTGTACCGGCCTTAGTCGTTAATGGTAAGTACCGTGTAGAGACCGGTGCCATCAAGTCTTACGATGAGCTGTTGGATATCGCTTACTACCTGACTTCGATGAAGTAAGCTATTGATAAACTAGCTTTATAAGCGTCTAACATTAAAGGAGCCTGATGGCTCCTTTTTTGTGTCTGGAACACTTATGCCAAAGCCCATGGACGGAAAGCTTTGGTATTTGTGTCTGGAACACTTATGCAGATTAACCAGGGGCCGATGTCTGTTCCGGACAGCACTACGGCATTCCCTACATCCGTGTAGGTCAAGGAAAGCTTTGGTATTTGTGTCAGGAACATTTATGTCGATTGTCATGGACGATTAACAATCGACGTTGTGTCCGGGCTTCTTGTTTGCCCTGTAGGAGCGGCTTTAGCCGCGAATGTTTCAGAGCCGTAAGGTTTGAATGTTTCAGGCAATCCTTGTCTTACAACTTTACAGCCGTTGGCTTGATTCTTTTGCTCTTGAGAAACCATAAAAAAAACCGTATTTCCTGGTCGCAAGAAATACGGTCATCGAGCCATCAGGCTCAGTTTTACCCTGAGTAACTATTCTAATTTAACAGGGAGTCAATTTATTGGCAAGTGACAATTTTATGAGGTCCATTAGCTATTAGTCTGATAGACAATGAAATTTTTTGCTGTAGTAAGGCTTGGTTTACAGAGGCGAAAAAAAAATTAAGTTTTAATGAAACTCTCAGACTAAAACACCTGTCAAAGACAGAGTATGATCCAAGTATTAATAATAAAGCGGTCGGAGGCTATGTGAGAGTTTTTCCTGTCTATGCACCAAAGCTTATCGTAAAACACGCGCGAATCTTTCTATCTGGGGTGATCTGGGTTAAAGACCTGGGTCGATTAGAGTTTGAGAAGGGGAGGTTTTTGTTACCGAGGCGAACCCAACCGAATGTGAAGCTGGCAATTCTGGAGCTAAATGAGCTTATCGAGGCTCAAAGTAGCGAAGCGAAGATAGCTTAGATCTTCGCCGAAGCTATATCTGTTTTTTAGTTCACTTCTTCATTGAGCAAGCCAACAAGTCCGGTGACTTTTTCATTCCAAGAATTAAGATCTTGGCTCAACTGTTGGTTTTGCTCTGTCAGGCTGTTAGTTTTCTGCTTCTCTTCTTCAAGCTCCATTTTTAGTAGCTCAATAGTTTCGAGTGCTGCCTGGATTTTTGTCTCCAGTTTGGACAGTAGTTCAAGGCTCATGGGGAGTCCTAATAGTTTCTGGATGGTATTGTGATTCTATCAGTGCAGATACTGTAGTGAATAGTTAATTATGCTGAATGTCCAAAATTTAATGACAATAGTGTCTTTTTTGTACGTGTTATGATGTCACTCATATTCTCCTCCCAATTTCTTTGTGGTACATCTCAATGACAGCGAACGTTGCCGTACTCCTGCCTCTGGCCCTGACTCTCATTTTGGCTTTGACACTGAGAAAAACAGTTTTAGCTTTAGGTGTCGGTATTGTCTCCGGTGCTTTTATGCTCGCCTCCTACAACCCCTTGGCGACACTTGAATATTTAGCTGTGACAGCCGGCCGGCAAGTTTACTCAGGTGGAAGTTGGCAGATCTGGCACCTGAATGTATTGACTGCGATGGTACTGCTCGGGGCGATGACTCAGCTGCTGGCACGAGGCGGCGCCGTCAATGCATTTGCCGATTGGTTATATCATAGAATTCGAAACGGCAGACAGGCGAGGTTGGGGGTCGTTTTCTTAGGTTGGGTGGTCTTCATCGACGGGATCTTCAGCTGTATCGCAGTGGGTCATGTGTGTCAGCCATTGAGTCAACGTTACGCCATGCCTAAAGAGCAGATAGCCTATCTGGTCGACTCCAATGCCTCGCCTCTGTGTTCGCTCCTGCCTTTCTCGAGCTGGGGGCCTTACGTGATGGCGATACTGGCCGGGATAGCCTTGCTCCCGGTCTCTCCGCTGCAGGCATTTCTTGAGATGGCACAGCTCAACTTCTATGCGATTACGGTTATAGGGCTCTCTCTGCTGGTGGCCTGGTCTGGCCGTGGCTTCAAGGGGGAAAAGCATAAAGAGAGTTCTCCCGAGCCGGTTCACCTTGGTAATGCCTGGCTATTAGGTCTCCCTATGGCAAGCTTACTCCTTTCCTCTATCGGCTTCACCCTGTGGTCCGGGGCCGTGTCCTCCGGAAGTTGGAATATCACCGAGTGGTTAACCCATGCGGATATCGGCGGATCGATGCGAAACGCCTGCATACTGGCAACCCTAACCAGTGTTGTACTACTTAAGCTTGGCGGTCGTCCTTTTAGTCAGCTGATAAGAGATATATTGTCGGGTATTAAGGGGATAAGTTTTGCCATCGGCATTTTGATATTTACCTGGATGATCGGTGCCGTCATCAAAGATCTGGGGGTTGCTAAGCTGTTGGCCGGGTGGGCCGGACAACTCCTCTCTGCGCACTTTCTCCTTGCCGGTACCTTCCTGTTATGCGCGGTGATGGCATTCACAACCGGCTCGAGTTGGGGAACATTTGCGATAATGCTGCCTATCGGCGGAGAGATAGCCGTTGCTGTCGATGTGACTATGCTTATTCCGGCGCTGAGTGCCGTAATGGCGGGAGCTGTGTTCGGCGATCACTGCTCGCCCATCTCTGATACCAGTGTGTTGAGTGCAACCAGCAGCGGTTGTTCGCCTCACTCCCATGTCATCACCCAACTTCCCTTCGCTGTTATCGCTGCCCTGGCGTCTTTGCTGGGTTATCAACTGACGAACCTTACCATTTCTGGCTTTGCCGTTTGGCTTATCGTTACAGTGACTGCCGTGGCGCTTTTCCTGCTACTGACTCTATTGAATGGAAAATTTGCCCGGAGCGGCGAGCTGCTTGAAGAGGGGGGAACAGAAGTTAGATGATTTGACTCATAACAAAAAGCCCCTTGCGGGGCTCTTTTAGGTGACTGGATTAGAAGCGGTAGTCAACGCCTAAGTATAGTTGCTGGCTGTCGTTGAGTGATAGATTAGACTGAATGCCAGGACCTGTTGCTGCAGCTGGTGAGATCGCACTCTCAAAGTGTGATACATCGTAATCCTGCTTCAGGTAACGGTAACCAATTTCGGTGCTCAGCTTGTCATTGATCTGATACATCAGACCTGTCTGCCCCCCCCAAACGAAGTTGTTGCTCGAACTTACTACACTTGTATCCGGGCTTACATGGTTAACACCAGCCGTTGCACCGATAAACCAGTTAAGCTTATTGCTGTCGCCTAAACCAACCAGGTAATCGTATGACATCAACAGACTCTGCTGCTTAGAGAAATCATCTGAGTTATAAGAGTAGGTCGCATAAACGCGGTTCTGGTCGTTTAAGTAAACACCGCTACGCAGTTCGTATACGGCATTGTTCTCTTTCTCTGAGCCAGTCATTGGAACAGAGAAGCCAGGATCGATTGGATCGATTACATTAACTGAACCTTCATATTTGTTTTGCTGTGCACCGACGGTACCACCGATAAACCAATCTGCTGCGAAGGTAGGAGCTGAAATTGCTGTTGCAGCGACTGCTGCCAAAACCAAAGATCTGCTTTTCATAATATGTTCTCGCTCTCTGAATTAATCGTTATTTCGTTTCGTTGAGGGCATATTAAGTGACACTAGCTGAACGATGACTGAATGGTAATACCGTATGAAGTACAGCCAAATTTTGAATTTTATTATCCAGGTCGCAAAAAATACTTGTTTGTTTTTAATGCGTTATTGGTTTGCTTCTAATTTGTCTTACCTGGGTAGAGTATTTATTCAACTCTTGTTAGTTGGCTTCATTTGAACCACGGGAGTAACCCGGCCCGCAGAACATGGCCAATTTGTTATGCGTCGAAATGGACTCTACAGAGAACTCGAAAAGTTAGAGTGGATGGTGAGAGTGTCTGGTGGCGTTCGCGTAAGGTGAAGGTATTGCGGCCGAAGATCCTCGGCCGCCAGTCGTCTGACTATTTACTTCTTGAAGAATGCTTCGTTAGTACCATATGGACCTAAGTTTAGATCGCGCTTACGGATCGCATCCACACGATCGAACGCTTCTTCTGCCACGCGAAGGTTCTTCACATCTTTACGCCAGTAGTATTTGAAGCCATCAAAATGTGCATTGTTTGGATACCAGTACATTACACCTAATCCTTTATCGCTCATGATTGGTGTGTTGTGGATAGTCGCGCCTGGGATGTAGAAGTATTGACCTGTGCCTAAGGTTTGGAACTTGTTGTCGGCAAGCGTCTTACCTTCACCGTTGACCACATAGTAACACTCAGGTTGTCCGTGGAAGTGTGGTGCGTGATCTGACTTGCCACCGTTGGTAATACCGATCACAACCGGGCTGTCTGAAAGCTCTTTCCACAGATATCCAACCGGTGCATTTGCCAGCTCACAGTTCTTGGCTTCCATGATGTTACCGTCGTCGTCCATGGTCTTGCAGAAGCGCTGATCGGGTGCGATGCTATCGTTGGACTTGATGCTGTTGAAATCGATCTTGCCCGCTTCCCAGTCGGCAATATAGGCTTCGACCTGTGGGTCGCGACACTGCTCAGGCATAGTATCTTGCGGTGAGTATGGCGTGCTGTCGTATGGAACCGGCGTCATCTGCTGGAATGGTAGCTGTGAGTGGTTACACTGTGGACCCGCGGCTAATGCTGTGGTTGAAGCTAGTGCGGCAAGGCCGAACATCATTTTTAGTTTCATCATTCATATCCTGTTATGGCTTGATGCCCGAAAGCTGCGATATTGTGCTTGTTCTTTTGGGCTTGAACTAACAATAAAGTGATAATGGTGCCGTAAAGGTGAATTGGATCACGTGCTCTTTTTGGCAGCAAACTTATTCGTGACGGAGCTCGCGAATATTCTTACCTGAAAACAGCTTCACCCCCGACGGAGTCACGCCCCGCACGGGTTATATATGGAACTGCAGGGTGAACTGAGCATAGTTTGATTGCCCGGTTTGTTCAGGCATATCAGGCCATGAGTCTCCTTTGTCGTCGATTCGGTATCGGCCCACCTCTACCCCTACATTTAATGCCGGCGTTAAGTTGGTGAACAGGTTGACGCCAAAGTGAGCGCGCTCTGTCTGCTCCACCTCGGTGCGAGTGTGGCCATAGAAGATGCTGGAACGGGTAGTCTCCCCCCAGAAATGCCGATAGGCAAACATTGCTGAGCTTGTGGTCTCTATCTCGCCCCGGATGATATCTCTGGCCGCATCGGTACCCACATATCGCCCAAGATTGCCGTAGTGCAGCTGGAGCCTGAGATCATCCCTGCCAAATGTGTTTATCTTAGTCGCGAAAGAGGCGCCCACACCCAGTTGCGCGGTATCGCCGGGATCCAGATACCGGACTAAACCCGACAGCGACAGGTTGCCCCAAGCACCTTGCCTGTCATAGCGGACGATGGCATCGGGAATATAGTCATTATCGGTATCTATCCAGCTTTTTTGTTCCTGAGTGTCGCTGGGTTGCGTGCCATAGGTGTATGGGTTTTCCAGGGCAATCTGCCAATGCGCTGTTTGATATCTCAGTAGCGCCTGTCTTACCATTGCCTGTCCCACTAAAGGGCCGCCAAGATCTGCGGTTTCGGCGAAGGTAGTAGTGTTGACTAAAGTTGACCAGGTTTGTCCGGCTGTAAACTCCCGGTACTGGATCATTGCATGCCTGAGCCTGGGGCTATATGAGTTGGATATTACCGGATTACCCTGGGAGGAGCCGACAAAGTCTATCTCGGCAAAACCTATGACATCACCCTCGGTCAGCTTGATATTAAATCGACTCTCCTGGGCGCCAAATTGGGTGCGTTTTGCCTCCTCTTGAATCGTACCGTCTCCGTTCCAGCTGGGTTGAAATGCTATGGTGCCGTCGACGTAGCGGGCATTGGCCTTGAGAAAACCACCCATTTCATATTCGGTTGCCAAAGCTGATGGCGTGGTAAGGTAGGTCAGCAGCAGGGAGAGTGATAGCGTTGTTTTTATGTTCATAATCTTCTACATGAAAGGATTGGTCTAAAAAAAAGCCCTATAAAATAGGGCTTGATTCAATAATCTACGGGGAAATCAGTAAGTAAAAGTCATGGACTAATATAAAACATGATCCGTATTAAAATCAGAAGGTTGAGCTACTATGTTTGCGCTAAGAGCAGGTTCAGATGCGGGAGCAACCCTGAACCTGCGATTACTTAGGCTTTGCTTGCTAGAAGTAGTAACCGAAGTTGATGTTGACGCGCTTGTCCCAGTCATCGCCCACTTCCGGCAGACCTACATGGTCATTGTTAGCGGTTGAGAAGGTCATGTTCTTGCCCATGACGAAGTCGATCATGGTGTAAGTAGGACCTGCTGAGACGGCACAGCCGGTAACGTTCTGCATGCTGTTGTCGTAGCTGCTGTCATCGACGTCGGGTGTCATAAGACCGAAGTCGTTATAGCACTTCACGCTACCCCAGTCTGTTTTGAAGGTCTTAGCGATATTGGCGCTATAGGCTTGACCCTTAGAGGCGATCTCATATTGCCAACTTACTACCGAAACACCAATCTTGTTCGAATCGACGGCATCTGCCGCATCATACTCATACTGCATCGCCTGCAGTTGCAGATTCCAGCCATTGTAGTTGCTGTCTAAATGAAGTGCTGCTGCATAGCGATCGCCGGTATTACCTGTTTTGCTGTTGTAGATCTGACCATATTCTACAGAGCCACCGAAGGTGGTTGAGCCACCAGCATGTTCTGCCGTATAGGTCTGGCGGAGGTTAACCTGGTTGGTCTCTTCGTTGTTATACTCGGTACCATTGATAGTTCCTGTGTATAGATCGGTCGCGTAACGCTTGTTCTCCGTTGGACCATATTCGGCATTCTTATAGAAGGCTAAGTCTGTGTGCCAACCGCCGCTGTTATAAACAGCCTTAACACCGACATCATGGTCGTCTTCGAAACCTAAGTAGTAAGGAATACCAAACCACCAGCTGTTAGAGATAAAGTCACGGTTACCAAACGGCACCTTGTTGATACCAAACTGTAGCTGCCATTCAGGATCGATATTGTAGATACCGTAGCCGTATTTGATGTAGTCGGTGCTGGAGGTGAAGCGATATTCAGCCGCTAATCCCCAGTCGCCCTTCTTACCGTTAAACTTGATGGCAGCCATATCGAAAGTCAGATCGCCACCCTTGTCTTTCGATGCCTCGCTGTAATCTTTATAGCCGTAGTTAACGCGAACGGCACCGCCGACATTGATACCGTCTTCCTGATCTTCAGCGCTGGCGTTAAAACCTGTCAGTGCTATCGCCGTTGCCACCATCGACAACATAAACTTGGTGGATTTTTTCATCATCATTACCCATTTAGTATTGTTACTGTTTTATATTTAATTTTCGAACTCGTTACATCACTTCGAACCAGGTGCGGTGACACTCGGCGCATACCGGTGCTTTTTTCTCGTGTTCGCCGTGACAAGCTAAGCAACTGGCGCCCTGGTTGTAGTGGAATGACCTGTGCGGGTTGGCTTCTTCGATTGCCAATTTGCTCTCGTCAATCTCTATGCTGTTGATCTCGCCGTGACACTCGACGCAGGCGCTATCTGTCGCATTTTTCCTTCCCGAACCTTGGTGGCAGCTTTGGCAGCCATCTTCATAGATAAACTCGTGATTGGTTCGGCCTTCAGTCTTGCCTTTCATCTTCACCAGATCGCCGGCAAATGCGTTGCCGGAGAGGGTCAGGCCTATAAGAAGTGTTAACATTAATTTGTTCATAGTGATTAAGCCTGCACGTCAGATTTGATGGTTTCAGATACGACGATGCCCATCGTCAAACATTCCAGACAGGAGGTAGAGCTCAAGCGGGCTTCACCGTGGACCCCCCCTGTTACCTCACCGATAGCGTATAGATTCTTGATAGGTTCCATAGAGCGGCCGTCAAGTACGCGCGCACCTAAATCGGTTTTCAGACCACCCATGCAGTAATGCACTTTTGGCCAGATGCGTGATACAACAAATGGGCCTGTTAACTCTTCAGCCGTGTCCATTTTGCGATTAAACAGAGGGTCTTTACGCGCCTTTACGTGCTTGTTGTATTCAACAACGCTACGTTTTAGCTCCGACGCCGGGATATCAAATTTTGCCGCAATCTCATCTAATGAGTCGACTTTCCAAGCCATCTTGTCACGTAGTGCACGTACAACACGGTCGTCTTTGGCGTAGTTGTCATAGTTGAAGAACACCACCGGATAGGCGGGGCTGCCGTCGGCGTTGCGATTTTTCATGATGGCTTCCGAGCATGTCTTACGGTCGGCACGTTCATTCATGAAGCGTTTACCGTTCAGGACACTCATCGCCACACCTTGATGCCAACCGATTGAGAGCAGAGCGTTTGACCAACCGAAACCACCTTCATCGGGTGAGCCCCAATGGCCGGTTTGGATCAGATTCATATGTACCGGAAGAGCACCGTGCGCCATGGCGGTAAGTGTTACTTCACCCGTAGCGCCCAGAGCGTTAGTACAATCAAGCGTTGGATCCAGAGAAGGGTCAACAACTTCACGAAGCTTCATGTTGCGAGCAAAGCCACCGTTAGCTAAGACCACGCCTTTGTTGGCTTTAATGAAAACTGTGCTGCCTGTCTTTAGATCCGGGAAGCGGTAGTTTTTACGCACCTTAAGGCCGATGATCTTTTGACCGTCCATGACGAAATCTTCGATATAGTGTTGCAGGCGGTAATCGACACCCTCTTTAAGGCCTGCTTCGTAAAGCTTAGTGGTGATGTCGCCGCCAGTGCCGTGTTGGGTTCTTATGGCGCGAGCCTTGTTATGACCGCCGACCTGAATGTTAAAGTCCTTGCGGAATTTAACACCGGTTTCTATGCATAACTCGTAAGCATCAAGAGCGCGATTGGCAATCTGGCGAAGTGCGGCTTCGTTCTGCATACCACGGCCCGAGATGATCTGATCCTTAACCAGCTCTTCCGGTGAGTCATCATTCACGCCTTGAGCTAATTGGGTTGGGTTTTTTGGTATCGCCAGCCAGCCACCATTGATGGCCGAGTTACCACCGATGACCTGCATCTTTTCCAGAACCAGTACAGAGCCGACACCGCTGCGTTTAACATTCAGTGCCGCAGAAAGGCCCGCAAAACCTGAACCGACTACGATCACATCGGCAGATTCATCCCACTTAATTTCTCCACACTCACTGGCCATGACAGTACCAGGCATAGTCGATGCCAGTCCGCCCAGTGCCGCACCGGCACCCAGTTTTAAAAAACCTCTTCTGTCTTGCATTTTTGTACCCTCAACTTCGGAATGACACCAAGATAAAGGTATGGCTGGGGTGTAAAGGTGAACTAAATCACGGGATTTTTTCAGTGACAAATTTATTCGTGAGTCATGTCCCGAATAAATTTACTCCTGAGAGATTCCATTTTTTACGGCCCGTAAAAATGTTGGAGAAGTTCTATAGAGTGTTATTAAATTTTACCGGAATGTTTATATGAGGTAACTCACAAAGCCCGCCAATAAAGTTATTTTTGCGTGAAGTTAGTCCCGATTAGTGAAAGGACGCCTGTAATCCCTGTTTGTTAACGGCGCATAATCGGCTCAATTAGGTAAATAAGGTCTTACTGATGAAATGTCCTACTGAAGCACTGCCCATGATACGTTGTAACCAGATACTCGATGCTGCCGAGCAGCTGATCGAGTCACAAGGTATAGTGTCATTTAAGTTTTCGCAGTTGGCTAAAGAGGTGGGGTGTTCTACCGGTACCCTCTATAAGTTCTTCGAACGAAAAGAGGATGTCTTAGTCTGCCTGTTTCTCAGGAGTGCGACCTCTAACCATCTTCCTATCTTCATCGATAAGCACCCTGAGTTGACGGCCCAGGAGAAAGTACTACTGCCAATCCTGTTTACCTTCGAAACCATCAAGCGCAGCAAGAGTTTTTTTACCCTGAGATCTGTATCGGTAAATACCATGGTGTGGCAGTTGGCCAGCGATGAGAAGGTGGAGCGCTTCAAGAAGCGGATCAATGCGTTTTGGGAGTGGTTTACCGCCTCTCTTAATGAAGCCGTGGAAAATGGCGAATTGGATGCTACGCCGTTGCAGATTAAGGAGCTGGTTCAGGGGATCACCTTTTATCTGACAGGTTCATTGACTCAATTTGAGAGCGAGTTGATCGCGCCCGAGTACCTCTCTAATCGACGCGAGACCTGTTACCGCCACCTTGCAAAGCTGATGGGGCAGTACCGATGGGAAAAGCCACTTAATCAGGCGTTGTTTGATTTACTCGAGGAGCAGACGGTGCAGTTTTTCGATAAGCACTACCGCGATCATATGACATGTGCGGCATGCAGCGCATTGGCCTGCTCTCAAGAGAGTGATGAGAGCCATTGTACTCGGTTAGAACAGTTAGCAGGTTAAGTAGCATTAGAAAAAAAGCCTTCGATTTGAGTCGAAGGCCGGACCTAAGTTGTCGATATGGTGTGACGTGATGTGATGGAGCAGACGCTCTGTGGTCCTGAAATTAAACTGAAAGTTTGCCCGGCAGGGAACGGCGCCGGGCTCCTTTATATACAAATCGGTATCACCTATCTCCCTTAGAAGTAATAGCCGAAGTTGATGTTAACGCGCTTGTCCCAGTCATCGCCCACTTCAGGCAGGCCGACATGGTCGTTGTTTGCGGTAGAGAAGGTCATGTTCTTACCCATGATGAAATCGACCATAGTGTAGGTGGCTCCCGCCGCAATCGCGACACCGGTAACATTTTGCAGACTGTCATCATAGCTGCTGTCGTCCACATCCGGAGTCATGATACCGAAGTCATTGTAGAACTTGAGGCTCCCCCAATCTGTGTTGACAGTCTTGGCTATGTTAGCGCTGTATGACTGTCCCTTAGAGGCTATCTCATATTGCCAGCTGACCACGGAGACACCAATCTTATTGGGATCGACGGCGTCGGCGGCATCGTACTCATACTGCAGCGCCTGCAGTTGCAGGTTCCAGCCGTTGTAGCTGCTGTCCAGGTGAAGCGCTGCAGCGTAGCGGTCGCCGGTGTTGCCGGTCTTGCTGTTGTATATCTGGCCAAACTGCACCGAGCCGCCGACTGTGGTGGAGCCGCCTGCATGGTCAAATTTATATGTCTGACGCAGGTTTAGCTGATTGGTCTCTTCGTTGTTGTACTCGGTGCCGTTGATGGTGCCGGTATAGAGATCGGTGGCGTAGCGTTTATTTTCGCTCGCGCCATATTCCGGGTTTTTGTAGAAGGCCAGGTCGGTGTGCCAGCCATTGCTCTCATACACAGCCTTGATACCAATATCATGGTCATCCTCGAAACCCAGGTAGTAGGGGATGCCAAACCAGAAGCTGTTAGAGATGAAGCCGGGGTTACCGAATGGCACCTTGTTGATACCAAACTGCAGCTGCCAGTCGGGATTGATGTCGTAATAGCCGTAGCCATATTTGATATAGTCGGTGCTTGAGGTGAAGCGGTACTCGGCAGAGAGTCCCCAGTCGCCCTTCTTACCGTTGAACTTGATGGCGGCCATATCGAATGTCAGATCGCCGCCCTTGTCCTTGGAGGCTTCGCTGTAATCTTTGTAGCCATAGTTAACGCGTACTGCGCCACCGACATCGATACCATCTTCTGCCGCTACAGGTGCCGATAACCCCGCTATGGTCATCGCAGTCACAAGCGCAGAAAACGCAAAGTGTGTCTTTTTCATCATCATTACCTTCGGTTTTTAATTAGTTTTTAATTGGTTTTATATTGCTTCAGTGTTGGTGATCGTCAGCCGTATCGGCTGTGTTGATCTTCACCGGGTACGCGATAGCCTCGACGCCTTTTATGTGGTATCCGGTTTTTGCAAATCCTGCCTGTGCACTTTTAACGTTCAGGGTCCCGGCGATATACATAGGCTGTTGCAGATCGGGGATGGCGATCGGCACATCGAAAGAGACATGGATCAACTGGTTAGGTGGTGAAGGCGGCTTGTGAAAGCAGGCGCCCTGTTGTGGTGTTAGTAGAAAGTTTTTGGTATAGCCACTATTTTTCCCATCTAGCGGAACCACAAAACCGGGGATAATCACTTTCTTACCATCCAGTTCAAGATTGACGTTTTCTGTCACGGGGAGATCCGCAGGTCCGGGAGCTAAATTGTTCCAAAGGATCGATATCGCCTCTTCGGCTATGAGCGCGGGACTAAAGAGTAAACTAAGAGCCAGGATAAGTTTTTTCATATTATTTAATGAGGCCAGGATAATCTGGCCTCAATCTCTGCTTAAGGGTTAAGTTTGATTACTTAGATTTCTGGACTACGTCCCAACCGTAACCACCATTACCAGAACGCACGAGTTTAGAGTTAGTGTATGGAATGAAGTCAAACATCAGCTGCTCACCTGGACCCACATCTTGTGGCCACTGGTACTTGAAGGTTGAGAACTTGCCGTCTAGTGGGAACCAGTACATGTAGATCAAGTCTTGATCATCATAGGTGTTTGGCGTGTAGTGCATCGCCTTACTTGGGATCTCGATGTAGTCGCCAGGACCAAATGGTTGCATACGCTCTTGAGCCCAAGTCAGACCCTGACCACTCAGACCGTAGTAACACTCCATTTCACGATGGTAGTGAGGAGCGGCAGTACCAGGAGCTACACGAACCAGACCAATTACAGTTGGTTCATCGTTAAGTTCTTTCCAGCACATACCCACTTCAGTTGCCGCTGCGCCACCTTCCGGGCATGGAATAAGGTTGTTTGGATCTTCTACACGCCAGGTTAACCAGCCCGATTCATTGGCACCTTTACCGCCGTGATCGTTCGACTTAACGCTATAGATATCTTTTTCGCCCGATTGCAGCTCTTTCAGGTACGCCATCGCTTGCTCTTGCTTACACACCATAGGCATGACCTTAGTCGGTGCGTTAATTGTCGACAGCGTAGGCTTCTCATTGTGCCATGGCTTGTCGGCAGGCTTATCGGCGGCTGTAGCGCAACCTGTGGCAAGTACTGCTGAAACTAAAAGTAGTTTTTTCATCATCATTTCCTTGTTTTACTTTAATATTATGTTGTTGCTTTTACTTTGGAGCTGACAGGCAGCTCCATATTCACATCGAGATAAATAGGCTTTGCTTATTTATGCTCATATTTAAATTTGGGGAAGTCGAAGTTGTGGCAATCCATACAGATCGCTTTCTTCGGTGTATGTTCGCCGTGGCACTCCATACATGGCGCTTCCTGGCCATAGTGCATACTGTCGTGAGGATTTTGCTTGGCATCGTGCCCCACACGTTTGGTTTGCTCCGCAAGCTCCGCCATGTCATGGCATTGCAGGCATGATTCATCGGATGGGAAGGCTTTCAGCCCCTGGTCATGACAGGATTTACAACCTGAGTCGTAGACCATCTCGTGATAATCTCTTTTTTCGCGAGCCTGAACCGACATCGCTAAACAAGCACCGAGAGTGAGCACAAGTAATGTGTTAAATTTTTTCATTTTTTTATCCTTATGCTTTCATCATTGAGCGAGCGGCAGTGACACCAAATGCCATACATTCCGGGGTTGAACATCCACCTAAGCGGCTGACGCCGTGAACACCACCGGAAACCTCGCCTGCGGCATATAGACCTGGAATTTTCTCGCCGGTTTTTGCAGCTATGACTTCTGCCTTGGCATTAATCTGAATGCCACCCTGGCAGTAGTGTACTTTTGGCCACAGACGTTGAACGATGAAGGGAGCTGTCAGATAGATGCCGGTACTCATGTTCATACGCTTGCCAAATTGGGGATCTTCACCGGCCTTGACATACTTATTCCAGTCTTCAATCTGCTTTTTCAGTGGCTTAAGTGGCACATCGAAATGCTTGGCAATAGCTTCAACGCTGTCGAACTCCCAGGCGACGTTATACTTGAGCACGTTAGCCATAGAAGGGTCTTTTTTCGCTTCGTGCTTAGGTGCGATAAGCAGTGCAGGGTTTGGCTTGCCATCTTTATCACGACGCTGAACCTCTAAGTCGGCGCGGGTTTTACGGTCTGCCGTTTCATTCATGAAGCGTTGGCCGGTGCTGCGGTCGATAGCGATAGAGTGAGGGAAGTTATAGAGCGAGAAGCCTGCACCATATCCGAATCCACCTTCATCCGGTGATGCCCAGGGGCCCGATTGAATGAAGCTTAAGTGAACCGGCATAGCGCCTTCGGCCAACATGGCAATCAGACCATCGCCCGTAGCGCCGCGAGCGTTAGTGCAGCCGACCTCGGCTCCCAGATTTGGATCCAATGCCTGACGGAAGCTAACGTTAGCGCCGAAACCACCGGTTGCAATCAATACACCCTTTTCGGCCTTAACATTGATGAGTTTGCCTGAGTCTTCGTGGCCGAAGTGGTAGCCCTTTCGAACCTGAATGCCCAGTACCGTACCGTCTTTTGCTGTGATAAGGTGCTCGAACTTATGGCGGATCTTGGTTTTTACGCCATAGCTTCTTGCAGTCTTAAGCATTGGGCGGATAAAGCCCGCACCGCTGCGTTCCACCACCTGATGGCTGCGGGTTGCACTGGTTCCGCCGGTGTTGATGATATGGTCGCGATAGACACAGCCACAGTCTTTGGTGAGCTGATAGATATAGGGTCCCAGTTCGGCGCTGTGTCTTAACAGCTCTTCACTGGCATATCCACGGCCCGACTTAAGTTGATCCTGAACCATGAGCTCAGCACTGTCTTCGATGCCCAGCTGTTTCTGCAGATCGGTATTGGCAAAACAGGCCTGTCCGGCGTTCAGTGTGCTGTTACCGCCATAGACGCCGAGCTTCTCGAATATGACGATATCTTTAGCGCCTAGCTTGCCAGCCTCGACGGCTGCTGCCAGCCCGGCAAAACCGGAACCAACGATGATGATCTCATGCTCTTCATCCCATTTTATGTCAGATGAATTTGCGCTGACGGTGAGGGGAGCCAAGGCGCCAGCGGCCGCGGCTCCTGCACCTAGTTTTAAAAAAGAACGTCTTGTTTGCATATTGTTATCTCCGGTTAACTTGGGATTACAATATGCTCGAGCGGCCTGTTCAAATATGCGCAAAATCACACTTTGGATTTGGGAAGAAAGTTTTTTGTGGTGATGTTCAAGAAAATGTTTCTTTTAAGTATCAAATTAGTAAGAGCGCAATAATATAGATGTTTATATAGTATTTAAAGGTTATTTGTAATGCATTGTCCCAGCAGTCATTGTGATGCGGTAAGGTGTAATCAACTACTCGACGTCGCTGAAAATCTGATTGATAAACAGGGGGTTGTGTCTTTCAGGTTCGCGCAGATAGCAAAGGGAGCTGAGTGCTCGACTAATACTCTTTATAAATATTTTGAGTCTAAGGAAGATGTGTTGGTTTGTTTATTTCTAAGGAATACAACATCGACTCAAATACCTGTTTTTATAAAAGAACACCCTGAGCTTGATATTTACCAGCGAGCCGTGCTGCCTATTTTATTTACTTTCGAAGTTGTTAAACGTAGCCCAATATTTAATATTTTGAGAGTTGTATCAATAAATAGTATGTTTTGGCAGATGGCGAGCCCTGAAAAAATTGAAGTGCTCCGTAATCGGGTTAATTTGTTCTGGAGCTGTATTCGGGTTCCCCTGGAAGATGCTGTTAATTCCGGTGAGTTGGAGGCCTCCGAACTCGATATTCGAGATCTTACACAGTCACTCTACTTTTTTCTCGGTGGAGCGGCCTCTACCTACGAGAGTCGGTTAATGGATGAGAAGTATTTCACCGCAGACGAGGAGACCAGTCTGCGGCACATCAGCCGCCTGATGAATCGATATCAGTGGCAGCGGCCGATCACTATGGAGATGATGCAGGATATGCGATTGCGCATCAGTGAATTTCTGGATAAGAGCAAGAGTAAGATTCGAACCTGTGAAACCTGCTTAGGTATAGGCAAACAGCTGACCTGCAGAGACAATACGTAGGGCGAATAGCGCTCTGCTTAGGGCGTTGATAGCCCCTGGAGTTAGGGGAGTATATCCTCATTCTTATTTCTGTGAGAGTCGGTGACAAGCCCCATTCCACTTGACTTTATTGCCTTGCATCCATACGCTGCTTATTCAGTAATCAAGGTGGTAAGCAATGCAAATAACTTATAATTTAAAACCTGCGTTAGAGCGCCGTACTGAGCAGTTCGAGCCTGAAACAGATGTGGGCTTCGGTAACCTCAGAACCGATCATATGTTTTTAATGGATTATCGCGACGGACAGTGGTGTGATCCAAGAGTCGTCCCCTACGGGCCATTTGAAGTTGCACCCGGTGCAATTGCCCTGCATTACGGTCAGTCCGTGTTTGAAGGCGCGAAAGCCTTCATGCATGAAGACGGTGAAATTTACACCTTTCGTTTAGATAAGAATGCAGAGCGACTCAATCGATCTGCCGATATCCTCTGTATTCCCGGGCTCTCTGAGGCGATGCAGCTGGAAGCTATCAATGCCTTGATCGATGTCGACAGACTCTGGTTCCCGATGCAGGAGGGGGCTTGCCTCTATATTCGTCCCTTTATCTTTGCTACCGAAGACAGGCTGTCTGTCAGTCCCAGTGAACAATATACCTTCTGTGTGATGTTGAGTCCGAGTGGCCCCTATTACTCTGATGGATTCGATAAGGCGATTCGCCTGCTGATCAGCGAGCGATTTCACCGCGCGGTATCCGGTGGTACTGGAGCCTCTAAGGCTGCAGGTAACTATGCGGCATCGTTGAAGGCAGGTAAGGCTGCTGCCGAGTATGGCGCCGCACAGGTACTTTACCTCGATGCCAGCAACAAGCAGATCGAAGAGGTTGGTGCCATGAATCACTTTCATATTCTGAAAGATGGCACGGTGATCATTCCAAGCTTTACCGATACAATTCTTAAATCCATCACCTCACAATCCATCCTAGAGTTGGGTGAGCACCTTGGCTGTGAAGTGCGACAGGAGACGGTGATGCTGGACAAGTTTATCGCCGATATCGAATCCGGTGAGATCATCGAGGCCGGTGGATTTGGTACTGCCGCGGTTGTATCTCCTGTGGGGTCATATATCTTCGAAGATAATCGGGTAGTTATTGTGGGTGATGGTCATGTTGGTAAACATACTCGTCGTCTGTATCAGGTACTCACGGATATACAGAAGGGGAAAATCGAAGGCCCGGAGGGGTGGGTGCAACATGTAGCACGAGTGGCGCCATAAGTTATCCCGTAAGTCAGAAGGCGCTCAACGGCGCCTTTTTTGTGTCTGTTGCTTTATCATCGAAAGAGAAGAAGGGCTTATCACATTAATCGAAAGGAGAAGGTGGGAGCATGGCAGATAAGTTAGTCCGGCCAGATAAAATATTGGTGAGTTCATGTCTGCTCGGAGAAAGGGTGCGCTACGATGGCGGTGATAATGAGCTGTTACATCCCCTGCTTCTGCAGTGGAAACGAGAGGGGCGATTAATCAGTTTTTGTCCTGAGTGCGCAGGCGGTTTAAGCACTCCCAGGGCGCCCGCTGAGCGCGTTGGAAGTCGGGTGCTAACGAAAGAGGGAGTGGATGTGACCCCTCAGTTTATTGATGGTGCGGATCAGGCCGTCGAGCTTGCTAAAGCTGCGGGTGTTAAGGTGGCGATTCTCAAGGCGAGAAGTCCCTCCTGTGGTTCTGGGGCTATCTATGACGGGAATTTCGCTAAGCGACTCATCGAGGGGAATGGAGTTACAACAGACGCTCTCACTGCGGCTGGGGTTAAGGTGTTCTGTGAAGATGAGTTAGAGGAGCTGGCCAGATTTTTAAAAGAGGATTAAGTGCCTGAATCACTGGGACAGGCACTATATCGTTAAGACCTGTCTTCTTTGGCTACGCCATTTTTTAGCATCACCTGATGTATCAGTTCATCCTTCTCTTCCCACAGTTGGTTTAGCCAGCGTTGGAATTCGACACGGTACTGCCCCTCGGATAGATAGCGTTTATTATCGACTTGGGGCACCGGCAATACCTCAATTTTTACCGTGATCTTCTTGATTTTACCGTGCATCACCTCAGAGAGGGGATCCGATTTTGCGTCCGGATAGACTAAGGTCACATTGAGCAGGTTAGTAAATTGTTCGCCCATGGCCGACAAGGTGAAGGCGATGCCGCCCGCCTTGGGGCGAAGCAGGTAACGGTAAGGTGAATCCTGGCGCAGGCGCTTCTCTTCGGTGAAACGGCTGCCCTCAACATAATTGATAATTGAGGTGGGGATGCTTTTAAACTTCTCACAGGCCCGTCGCGTCGTGGCCAGATCTTTACCCTTAAGCTTAGGGTTTTTCTTGAGCTTAGCTGGACTGGTTCTGCTCATAAATGGCATATCCAGCGCCCAGCAGCCCAAGCCAAGCATAGGGACGTAGAGGAGCTCTCGCTTAAGAAAAAACTTCAGCATAGGAATATGGTTGCGCAGTACATAGGTTTGTACCGCAATGTCGAAACCGCTGAGGTGGTTACTGATCAATAGGTACCAGCCATGTTTGTCCAGCTTCTCCAGCCCTTCAATGTCCCACTCGATATCGGCCAGCAGGAATAGTATTCCGCCATTGCAGGTGGCCCAGGCCCACATAAACTTATTCATGATCTGAGTGAGGAAGTTGCGTCCGGCAGTGAATGGAAGGATGAGCTTGATGAGCCCCCCTAAGCTGATCAAAGCCGCCCAGATTGTCGTGTTGATGACGAGCAGGATTGAGCTGATGAAATATAGCACTGAGCCGGGAAGAAAATTCAACATCTTGCTAGGACACCTTCTGAGTTGCAGCGTGTTGTTGGGCGAGTTGTTCGAGTCTTTGATCTTTTTCCAGCCATATATGGTTGAGTTTTTCCTGAAATGAGATCTTAAATTCTCTATCTTTCATATAATCACCACGCATCTCCTCAGCTATCTCAGAGACTCTTATATGCACGTGAACCTCTTCAACCTGCCCGCTGATATAGTCCCAATAACTAGGCACTTTCTCAGGGTAATAGATTGAAACATCGACCAACTTATGAATATGTTCCCCCATCGCCGATAAAGCGAAGGCGAGTCCGCCGGCCCTGGGTTTCAGCAGGTGTGAGAATTGAGAGTTCTGTTTCTTATGTTTATGTGCCTTGAAACGGGTACCCTCTACAAAGTTCATCACGCTGACCGGTGTGGACTTAAATTTTGCGCAAGCCCTCTTTGTTACCTCGATATCTTTCCCCCTAAGCTTGGGGTTTTTCCTCAGTTGGGCCGTGCTATAGCGGCGCATAAATGGAAAGTCGAGAGCCCACCAGGCCAAGCCCAGAAATGGCACGAAGATCAGCTCCTTCTTCAAAAAGAATTTCAGGAAAGGGATCTTACGGTTCAATACCCGTTGCAGTATTAAGATGTCGACCCAGGATTGGTGGTTGGCGATCACCATATACCACTCTTTGGGAGAGAGCTCGGCATCACTGTGAAGATGGACGCGTACAGGGTGAAAGATACGCTCTATTACGCCGTTTACTGTGATCCAGGCCGTAGCGCAGCTATCTAACATTGAGGAGCTGGCCGTTCGTGTCGCAGCGATAGGGATGAGTTTAATCGGGCTTAGAATGACGATGGGTAACACCCAGAAAAGGGTATTTATGACGTAGCATGCGAATGCCAGACAGCCTCTGATTGATGAAAAAACTCCGCCCACTTAAGATCCCCCGATAAAAATTGGAGACCTATACTACTAGCAGTAGGACATTTGCTCAATCTTGATGTGTCCTAACGCCAAAATATTCACATTTTCTTATGAATTCTTCAGGAAAATACCCACATTTTGCTGTAATTGTGAAAATACCGAATTTGTTGCTTGCAGGGGAGTTGACTAAGCTTATTATTGTAATGATTATCATTGCTACTTTGCCGGCAGCCTAAAGATGTCGACAGGAAAGAGGGGCATTATGAAGCCAGTAGTTCTACTTTGTCTGCTTTACCTGTTTTGTTTTCAGGTGAAAGCCAAGACCGATGTGGTATTTTTTAATCCGGGAAAAGCGCAAGAAAGCTTTTGGGGTGATGTTGATAAAGCAATGGTTGAGGCGGCAAACTTATTTGATTTGAAGCTTGAAATTTTTCACGCTAACCGAGATCGTCTTTTGATGATAGATCAGGTTAATGCCTTGGTACGATCAAAAAAACTGCCTAAGTATGTTGTACTGGTTAGCGAAGAGGCTAGCGCTTCGAAAATGCTTAAATCATTTTACGGTCTGCCTGTGTATGTGGCCTTGATGCTTAACGATATCAGTAAGGAGGAGAGGGCATTGCTTATGGAAGATCCCCATTGGCAGCAATTCCTCCTGCCTGCGGTGGTGCCTGATAACTACTCTATTGGCCAGGCTTCAGCGTTAGCCTTAGCTGAAGCCATCGGCTCAGAACCCGCCGAAGTCATATGCATCTCAGGCGATACCCTGACCCCTGCATCGGTAAATAGGACCTCAGGTGCAACTGATTTTTTGAGCTCACAACCTCATTTGACTTTGCATCAGGTTGTTTACGCCCATTGGCGAGAAGATTCGGCCTACTGGCTGACACTAAAGATGCTTCAACGTTACCCTAACTTGACCGGTATCTGGACAGCGAATGATCATATGGCTTTTGGGGTATTACGGGCGCTGGAGGAGCAAGGCGTTATTGCCGGGAAGGACATTTTCATCAGTACCGTCAATACCTCAGAAAAAGTATTGCGTTTGCGCCAGCAGGGCAAGATAGCAGCGCTAGGCGGAGGCCACTTTCTTGCAGGGGCGGTGGTCATGGATAAAATTGCCAAGCACCGACACGGCGATCAATACAGTGCTAGCCCCCCATTCCCCCTGTTTAGTTTACTGGAGCCCGGAAGCGAATATTTCAAGGCTTTGCTCAGTCGAGATTGGAGAGCAATTATAAGTCATAAACTCTGCCTGTCTGATCCCGATGAAAACCTCGGTTGTGGTGCCACTGTAGGGGCAAAATAGGGAAGCTTGATGACTCGGATTTCACTGCTTATTCATTGGGATTAGTAAGCCGATTTGAGGCTGTTTAATAACCTGTCCATGGCCCGGTAACCCAGTGCTTGAGCTATATGACTGCGATCGACTCCTTTACTGGCCTGCAGGTCGGCGATGGTGCGAGCCACGCGCTGCAGCCGGTGATAGCTCCTCACCGACAAGCCCAGTTTGTTGACACTCTGCTCGAGAAATACCAGGTCTGTTTGCTCGAAGCCACCTGTCTGCTGCAACTGTTTACCACTCAATTCACTGTTGAGTTTACCCGCCCTACTGAGTTGGATCTCACGGGCACTCTTTACCCGCTTCGCTATCGACTCACTGGTTTCTCCACCATCGGCCTTTTGAGTCAGGGCTCCGGCGGGCAGTTTAGGTACCTCTATGGTCAGATCGAATCTATCTAAAAATGGTCCGGACAGGCGTGACAGGTATCTCAGTATCTGATCTTGCGTCGCTCTGGCATTATCCACATCTCCACAAGGGCTGGGGTTCATCGCCGCAACGAGTTGGAATCGACTGGAGAAGGTCAGCTTGGCAGCGGCGCGGGAGATGACGACCTCGCCGGTCTCCATCGGCTCACGCAGGCAATCGAGTACCCGACGTGGAAATTCGACCACCTCGTCTAAGAAGAGGACTCCCCTATGAGCCAGAGAGATCTCTCCGGGCTTTGGGTTGCTGCCACCTCCTACCAGGGAGATAGACGAGCTGGTATGGTGTGGGTTGCGAAATGGACGCTTATAAAATTGTCCGGGGGCGAGTGAGATACCGGCCACTGAGTGTAGCGCCGCAACCTCCAGCGCCTCTTCATAGGTAAGTGGTGGTAACAGCTGCATCATCCGGCTGGCTAACATGCTTTTCCCCGTTCCCGGAGGGCCCAGAAGGAGCAGGTTGTGATTGCCTGCGGCCGCAATTTCTAAACCCAGCTTGGCCTGATACTGGCCTATCACTTCACTCATGCAGCTTGTTTGCGGCTGTTCCTCTGTTTCTATCCACTCGAGTTCGGTCTGTATTCCCGGCAGTGGACACTGTCCATGCAGATATTCGCTCAAGGTTTGCAGATGAGAGGCGAAGTGCGCCTTATGATATCCCACCAGTTCCGCATCAGGTCTGTTATCAAGGGGGATCACCAGTGTGGTCCCCTGTTTTCGGGCATCGACAATGACGGGTAAAAGGCCATGGCAGTGACGTATATGACCCGAGAGTGCCAGCTCGCCTACAAACTCATGATCTTTCAGTGAGTTTTTAGGGACCTGCTTTGATGCGGCAAGAATACCTATGGCGATGGGCAGATCATATCTTCCCCCTTGCTTGGGGAGATCGGCCGGAGCCAGGTTGACTGTGATACGGCGCATGGGGAACTCGAAGCCGGCATTGATGATCGCGCTGCGGACCCGCTCCTTGGCTTCCTTGACCGAGGTTTCGGGAAGCCCGACAAGATTGAAGGCCGGTAGACCATTACTGAGGTGAACCTCTACCGTAACCGAGGGAGCCTCGACTCCTTTGCTGGCACGGGTGGCGACACAGGCGATTGCCATAAACAAATCCTTTTGTTTAGTTTAATTGTTTTATCAGTGTATTAGCTTGCTGTATTGAGTGTAGCAGGAGATTGGTGATTTCGACTGGCAGTGTCGGAATTGAGGGGGAGGGAATTGATATATTGCTATTCCGGAGATCTTGTTAGATAAAGTCTCACTATAATTAAAACCTAAATTTCACAACACAAAATGATGGTGATGAGATGATTCGCTGTGATATTCATGATTACATCGAGATTGCCTGCCTGTACAGGATTGAGCTCTTGCTGACCTTGCGTTCGGGAGAGGAGGTTGTGGGTGTGGCGAAGACGACCTGTATCGATGATCATAGGAAGGAGTGTATCGTTATAGAAAGTGGCGGCGAATCCGTTTCGATCGTGCTCGATAGCATTAAGAGGATGACGGCCGTTACTGAAAATCCCCATTTTAACAGCGTGAATATCAGTTGATTGTATTATGCTTCACTATCCCTCCAATTAATGCCTTATAGGCTATTACCATACAGCGAGACGATTAAAAAAAAGGCTTTCTACTTTATGGCGCACATTTTGAGATGCAGTTGCAAACCAATTGTTATTCCATATAACTAATCGCTCTTACAGCGAGATGTATTATTCAGTGATTGAGTTAAGATCATTATTCGGCAATTTCTTCATTATTTTAAGAGCAACAATATGCGTTATGAAGTTTGGGAACAGCTCAGGGTAGAAGCTGAGGCTCTGGTACAACAAGAACCCCTCCTGGCCAGTCATGTGTATACCTCGATTCTCAACCATGAGTGTCTGGGTTCGGCATTAAGCTTTGTTGTTGCTAATAAGCTCTCCGATGGCGTGGTATCCCCCTTCACCTTCCGTGAACTCTTCGATAAAGCTTTTATTCATTGTGATGAGATGTTGACGAATGTGGCGACCGACATTAAGGCGGTAAAAGATCGTGATCCTGCAGTGAGCAGTTACTTGACCGTGATGCTCAACCTCAAAGGCTTTCAGGCGATACAGGTTCACCGCTTGGCTCACTGCCTGTGGCAGCAGGACAGAAGAGAGTTAGCTCAATTTATTCAGAGCCGCAATTCTGAGGTGTTTGGTGTCGATATCCACCCGGCCTGTAAGATAGGCACGGGGATCATGTTTGACCATGCCACCGGCATCGTCATCGGCGAGACGGCCGTGATAGAAGATAATGTCTCCTTGCTGCAGTCGGTCACGCTTGGCGGCACGGGTAATCAGCAGGGCGATCGTCATCCTAAGATCCGAAAAGGTGTCATGATAGGTGCCGGGGCTAAGGTATTGGGCAATATCGAAGTGGGTCAGGGCGCAAAAGTGGGCGCGGGCTCAGTAGTTTTAACCGATGTGGCTCCCCACACGACCGTGGTTGGCGTACCCGCTAAGGTGGTAGGTAAACCCGTATCAGAGTGCCCGGCCGAGACGATGGAGCAGAACTTCCTCGACTCAACGGCGGTGGCTTAAACTTATCCTTAACAGAGATTTGGTTTCATGGGTTGATAGAGCCGTTATCAGCCCATATGGGGCGTAAATATCTGTAAATTATCTTCATTCTTCTTCGCATGATACATAGCGATATCGGCGCTCTTCATTAAACTCTTGCGATTATCTCCATCTCTGGGGTACTCGGCGATGCCAATGCTGACGCCTATGATTAATGAATGTTTTCCGCAACTGATATCTTTGAGCAACTCCTGCTGAATCGTTTTCGCTACGGTAAGCGCGTCGCTATCCTGAGCGTGGGGAAGTACCACTGTGAGCTCGTCCCCTCCCAGCCTAGCCGCAAGGGCGCCGGTTGGAATGATTTTGTTTATCCTTTGCGCCACGATCTGCAGAACATGATCGCCTTCGGCATGACCGAATGTGTCGTTAACCATCTTGAAGTCATTGAGATCCATCATCAGGCAGCAAAACTTTTGGTCGCTGATGGCGATCAACCTATCCAGCTCTTCATAAAACAGGCTGCGGTTGGGCAGACCCGTTAATTGATCGTGATGGGCCTGATAATGTTTTGCCTTAATCGTTTGTTGCAGGGTTAATATGGTTTCCCGGCTCATCTTTGTGATGATAAACACGAACATACCGCCACCACAGAATATGGTGGCGACTATCATCTCCAGTGTGCCGATTTCACGGTTAATAAGCATCCAGATATATCCCAGATACCCCAGGATAAACATAAAGATCAGATTAAGCAGCAGTAGCCAGCCTTTATGTTGATGATCGGGGATGTTACACATCTGATGCGTAGGAAACAGGGAGGCACACAGCCCCGTTAACCCCGATAAAACCAGGAATATAGCAAAAATATTCATAGGCAGTTTATATATGATTCATAATCAATCTATTAACAGATGGGGTGTTTGCTAATAAGTATAGATGAGCAAATCATTTCTGATGCCCGGCTCGGTGAGCTCGCGTGTATTTGCTTATCAACTGTGGGAGTCAGTCGTTATTCCTGGCATTTAGCCTGAGCTCATGCAGGTGCTGTTCGAGGAGTTTTTCCAGCTCTCCGCTCTGATTAAGTTGTTTGACCTTTTCATTGAATAGATTCTGAATTAGCCCGGCCGCAGCGGACCTGCGTGATATCAGCATATGAAAGGGCTCGGGTTTGAGATTTGGCACTGTACTCCTTCCGAGAAGACGTTCAAACCGGTGAAGGTTATTAAGGGCTAAGGTGCCGGCCAGA
Source organism: uncultured Shewanella sp. (assembly GCF_947501225.1). Classification (GTDB taxonomy): domain Bacteria; phylum Pseudomonadota; class Gammaproteobacteria; order Enterobacterales; family Shewanellaceae; genus Shewanella. Next base: position 29,908 of record NZ_CANMUW010000024.1, on the reverse strand, counting down.
GTTTCTTTACGGGCCAAAAAGAAGCGACAGCGCTTTTTTTCCAGCATGGTAGGTAGGCTTGATATCTCATTGATCTCATAGAGCTTGGTTAGGTTTATCCAGCCGAAATTAACATAGTTGAACCCTTTAATGCCGCAAATGTTCCCGTGACTTTCCAGTTCCGATAGTGCCTGTATATCCAGCCCGTCAGGGAAGTCTGTTCTGAGATAGAAGTAGCTGGGATTGAGATAATAATAGGCGTCAGAGTGAAAATACTCTTTAGCTCGTTGAGGGTTGAGGGAGGCGCTCATCACGGCATCGATTATTCCTTCACTGGCCTCTTTCAGACACCGGCGCCACGGCAGGGCTACCACCTTGTACTCGATACCCGATGGCTCGAAAACGAGCTTGAGAAGATCGACATCATAACCGGCCGACTCTCCTTTCTCTCCATCGATTCGTTTGAAGTAATTGAAGGGGGGGAACTCAGTATCCTCTACGCAAAACTTCAGCCTAGGCAGCACCTCACTCTGCTCCGCCGCCGATGGTGCCGTGAGCATTGAAAATAAGAGAGCAAACACCAAACTGTAAGGTCTTAAGGTCATTAGTAATATTCTGCCGAACGCCGTTGATACTGAGTATAGCAAAGGCTATACGTTTGGTTTGATTAACCGAGCTCAGGCGCTGTTAAGTGAACTGTTCATGATATGCACTATTTTTTGAGGGGATAGGGCTTATTGAGTGAGATGTTAAATCGAGCTCAGGCTATCTCACTAAAGTACCTTAAGAAATGCGGCCACTATGGGATCCTCTAACCTCTTATTTCTGCAGCAGCAGCCTAACTCGAAGGGCGGAATGGCTATGGGGCTCGGGATTATCTGAATTCTGTCTCTGACCGGGCTGTTGCTGATCACGACTTCGGGAGTGATACTGACCCCACAGCCGAGTGCAACCATAGAAGCGATGGCCTCCTGTCCCGAGACCTGGGCGTAGATGTTGGGAGATAACCCGAGTTGTTTAAACCAGTTGTCGGTTCTATGTCTTCCCGGTCCGTGTTCGGGGACGATAAAGGGAAGGCGATCCCAGGGGATATAGGATTCAGTCAATAACTCCTGTACCTGACAGCGAAAAGTCGGGGCGATAATGACCAGGGGGATATCATCTATCTTGGCGAAGTGCAGAGTGTCGGGAAAAGGATCCGGCAGTGCCGCAATGGCGATATCCGCGCTGTTATTTTTCACCTCCCTGACGGCGTTGGCCGCATCGCCCGTGGTCAGTGCTATCTCGACCAGTGGGTGTTCGCGCCTGAATCTATCGAGTAATCCGGGCAGGTGGCTGTAGGCGGCGGTTACTGAGCAGTAGAGATTGAGCCTGCCTCTTAGCAGATCTTGTTTGGGATCAATCTTGGTTTTCAGCTTGGTCCAGTGATCCAGCGTCTGTTCGGCAAAGTGACGATACTCTACACCGGCACTGGTTAGAGCGACACTGCGATTATCCCTTTGAAAAAGTTTGGCCCCCACCTCATCCTCAAGCCTCTGCATCGCCCGGCTCAGGGTCGATGGACTGACATGCATAGCCTGAGCGGTGCGGGAGAAGTGCAGACTCTCAGTCAGGTGCAGGTATAGCTTGATGGTCTTTATATCCAAAACTGAACTCCTTAGATTCATGACAAAGACTAAAAAGCTTCCTCCTAATCGAGGAAACAGAGTCTGGCCGATAGCCGTCTTATGTTGCATAAAATGCAATACTATGTCCCGAATATATCATTTTCAGCAATTGAAATCATGCGCTATAGTGATCTCAATCACCGCTCAGGCAAGATGAGATGAGCGACTTTTCTAAATTCGATACAGAAGGTGGTATATCAGATGGCTAACTATTTTAACTCTCTGAATTTGCGTCAACAACTCGCACAACTGGCTCAGTGCCGTTTCATGGAACGCAGCGAATTTAGTGAAGGTTGTGACTTCATCAAGGGCTGGAATATCGTCATTTTAGGTTGTGGCGCCCAAGGCCTGAACCAAGGTTTGAACATGCGCGACTCTGGTCTGAATATCGCCTATGCCCTCAGGGCTCAGGCTATCGAAGAGAAACGCGCCTCTTATCAAAAGGCTACCGGTAACGGCTTTCGGGTCGGTACTATCGAAGAGTTGATCCCTGATGCTGATCTCGTGCTTAACCTGACGCCGGATAAGCAGCATACCGATGCAGTAAATACCGTGATGCCGCTGATGAAGCAGGGTGCGACCCTGTCCTACTCTCACGGTTTCAACATCGTCGAAGAGGGGATGCAGGTTCGTGATGACATCACTGTCATCATGGTTGCTCCTAAGTGTCCGGGTACCGAGGTTCGTGAAGAGTATAAGCGTGGATTCGGTGTGCCAACTCTGATTGCGGTTCACCCTGAGAATGATCCTAAAGGCGATGGTTTCGAGATTGCGAAAGCCTATGCCAGTGCGACAGGTGGTGACAGGGCTGGTGTGCTTCACTCATCGTTTATCGCCGAAGTTAAGTCTGACCTTATGGGTGAGCAAACGATTCTTTGCGGCATGCTGCAAACCGGTGCAATCCTTGGTTACGAGAAGATGATTGCCGATGGCGTTGAGCCCGGATATGCAGCTAAGTTGATTCAGCAGGGCTGGGAGACAACGACCGAGGCGCTCAAGCATGGCGGTATCACCAACATGATGGATCGCCTCTCTAATCCGGCCAAGATCAGGGCGTTCGAGATGGCCGAAGAGCTTAAGGGTATTCTTGCTCCTCTGTTCGAGAAGCATATGGACGACATCATATCCGGTGAGTTCTCAAAGACTATGATGGAAGATTGGGCAAATGATGATGCCAACCTTCTTAAGTGGCGTAAGGAGACCGGTGAAACGGCTTTTGAGAATGCACCTCAAAGTGATGAGAGCATCGATGAGCAGACCTATTTCGATAAAGGGATCTTCCTGGTTGCCATGATCAAAGCCGGTGTTGAGCTTGCGTTCGATACTATGGTCGCCTCCGGCATCATCGAAGAGTCGGCTTATTATGAGTCACTACATGAGACGCCACTGATTGCGAACACGATTGCCCGCAAGCGCCTCTATGAGATGAATATCGTTATCTCAGATACGGCAGAGTATGGCTGTTACCTGTTTAACCATGCCGCCCTGCCTTTACTGCGTGACTACGTTAACGGCATGTCTCCAGAGGTGTTAGGTGCCGGTCTGAGCGACAGTGGCAACGGCGTCGATAATCAACGCCTGATCGAAGTCAATGCTGCGATTCGTGGCACGGGCGTCGAGAAAATTGGCGCCGAACTGCGTGGTTACATGACAGAGATGCAGCGCATCGTCGAAGAGAAGTAATATTTTTTTATGGTGATTGGCCCGGTCATTTGCCGGGTCAGTCGGCAAAGCTAAGTCATAGAAAGCATAAAGTTTAACCATTGAAGTAAAAGATAATTTCTAATGAAAGGCTGGTTAGCCAACACATTTGAGCGAACAACTTTTTGGTTATCGCTTAACAGAGATAAATGGTTTGTTTCTTGTGGGTGAAAAGGTTTTTGTTGTGTTTTTTATTGGCTTTGTGGTATTGATTAATAACTCTTCACTGGTGAAGAGACAGAATTTTAGCAAACTAATCAGGAAACAGGTCAAGCATGTTTAACCAAGTAGCCCTACTCATTATTGAGATTATTACCGTCGTGATTATTAGATCACAGCGGGGGCTACGCACGGCGCATCGACCAACCTAACCAGGTAAAAGATTGCAACTAACCCCCCGCTCCGAAAGGACCGGGGGGTTTTTCGTTTAGGGCCCAGAATAATCTAGTAAAACGCTGAGTTAGACAGGGCTCTACCCTTAAAAACACAGACTTACAGTGAGTTTCAATGAGTACTCACCTGAGGTCGAGAAACAGAGAGAGTGGCAGATGGAGCAAGGGCAGATGAAGCAGGGGCAGATGATGAGAGGCGCTGACGCGGTCATCAAGGTATTAGCGGCTCACGGTGTCACCAACATATTTGGTTACCCGGGTGGTGCCATCATGCCTATTTACGATGCCCTCTATGGTGCGCCGGTAGAGCATCTGCTGAGTCGTCATGAGCAGGGCGCGGCGTTTGCCGCCCTGGGTTATGCCCGCGCCAGCGGTAAGACCGGGGTCTGTTTTGCAACCTCCGGGCCCGGTGCCACAAATTTGGTGACGTCACTTGCCGATGCTCTACTCGATTCTGTCCCCCTGGTTGCTATTACCGGTCAGGTTTCCACGGCAGTGATCGGTACCGATGCCTTCCAGGAGATCGATGTTCTGGGGATGTCGCTGTCGTGCACTAAGCATAGTTTCATGGTCACCGAGATGGATGAGCTGATCCCGACTCTGTATAAGGCGTTCGAAGTTGCCGCTTCGGGGCGTCCCGGTCCGGTATTGGTCGATATTCCCAAAGATATCCAGATAGGTATGCTCGAGTACAGGACGCCGCTGCAGGCGCGTACTCCCGAGCCCGAGTTTGATGCAGAAAAGATTGATGCGGCACTCTCTCTGCTCAGGCAAGCCAGGCAGCCAATGCTCTATGTTGGTGGTGGCGTCGGAATGGCCGGAGCCGTCGATCCGTTAAGGGCGTTTATCGACGCCACTGGCGTGCCTTCGGTTGCAACCCTCAAAGGTTTGGGCTCGATCAAGCATGACACTCCCGGTTACTTAGGTATGTTAGGCATGCATGGCTCTAAGGCGGCGAACATTGCCGTTCAGGAGTGCGATCTGCTAATCGTTGTCGGTGCACGTTTCGATGACCGTGTTACCGGACGCCTGGCCTCATTTGCCGAGCACGCCAAGGTGATCCATCTCGATATCGATGCCGCAGAGCTGGGCAAGCTGCGTCTTGCGGATGTCGCCATCGCCGGCGACCTTCGTCAGATCTTACCGGCCATGTGCACATCGCTTGAGATAGCCCCCTGGCAGAGTGAAGTCGCTAAGCTTAAGCGTGAGCATAGCTGGAACTACGACAGGCCCGGCGAGCTCATCTTCGCCCCTGCCATGTTGAATCGTTTAGCCGATAAGTTACCCGAAGATAGTGTGGTGTGCTGCGATGTGGGTCAGCACCAGATGTGGGTGGCGCAACATATGTGGTTCCGTAAACCAGAAGACCACCTCTCCAGTGCGGGACTTGGCACCATGGGGTTCGGCTTACCCGCCGCCATCGGTGCCAAGGTCTCCCGTCCCGACGCAACCGTGGTTGCCGTATCCGGAGATGGCTCATTTATGATGAATGTGCAGGAGCTGACCACTATCAAGCGGCGTAAGTTACCGGTCAAAATCTTACTCATAGATAACCAAAAACTGGGCATGGTAAAGCAGTGGCAGCAGCTCTTCTTCGAGGAGAGATATAGCGAGACCGACCTCTCCGATAATCCCGATTTTGTCACCCTGGCATCGGCGTTCGATATTCCCGGTCGAACCATCACTACAACAGATCAGGTTGAAGCGGCGCTGGAACACCTGATCAATTGTGAAGGGCCTTATCTGCTGCATGTGCGGATTGATGATGCGCATAACGTATGGCCACTCGTTCCACCCGGGGCTTCGAATCGCGACATGATGGAGGAGATGGATAAATCGACATGATGACGTTATCGACTACAAGCAAGGCCATATTTAAGACTGACATGACGGAGAAGCAGAGATGATCAACACATTAACCTTAACCCTTGCTCAGCGCCCTGAGGTGTTAGAGCGCGTACTCAGAGTCGTGCGCCATCGTGGTTTCAGAGTCACCGGGATGAATATGCAATCAGGTGACTCTAAGAATGCCAGTCTGGATATGCTGGTCGAGGGAGAGCGTGCGATTGAGCTGCTCACCACTCAGCTGGAGAAACTTATCGATGTTATCGAGTGCCGGGTGCTAACCATGGAGGCGATAAGGCCGGAAAAAGTTGCCAGTTAGTCGCTTTTGAAAGACAAGATAAATTAACACGTTGTAGTTGCTAAAGAGATTGAGAGAGATTGAGGGAAGAGATATGACCGCAAAGAGAGCTGAGTTCATTTGGTTTAATGGTGAAGTAATGCCCTGGGCTGATGCCAAGGTGCATGTTATGTCTCACGGCTTGCATTATGGTTCATCTGTCTTCGAGGGGATCCGTGTCTATGATACTCACCTGGGGCCGGCAGGATTTCGTTTGACCGATCATGTTCAGCGTCTGTTCGACTCGGCTAAAATCTACCGTATGCCAATCCCTTACACTTTTGATGAGGCGATGCAGGCTTGTTGTGATAGTGTGCTGAAGAATGATCTGAGGAGCGCATATATACGTCCTCTGGCCTTCTATGGCGATATCGGAATGGGGATCACTCCTCCCAAAGATGCCGTTTGTGATTTGATGGTGGCGGCATTCCCCTGGGGAGCCTATTTAGGTGAAGACAGCATGGAGGCCGGGGTCGATGTAGCGGTTAGCTCCTGGAACCGACTGGCACCCAATACCATACCAACGGGTGCCAAGGCCGGAGGAAACTACCTGTCATCGATACAGATATCGACAGAAGCTAAGCGTAACGGTTTTCATGAGGGGATAGCCTTGGATATCAATGGCCTGGTCAGCGAAGGAGCCGGTGCTAACCTGTTTGTGGTCAAGAAGGGAAAGATATACACGCCACCGGCCACGGCCGCTATCCTGATGGGGCTGACCCGGGATAGCATCATCACCCTGGCACGGGATCTGGGTTATGAGGTCGTGGAGGAGCCGATCTCCCGTGAGTTTCTCTATCTTGCCGATGAGATATTTATGACGGGGACCGCGGCCGAAATCGTGCCGGTACGCAGCGTCGATCGTATCGATATCGGTTGTGGTAAACGTGGCGTCGTGACGAAGGAGGTTCAGGACTGCTTCTTCGGCCTGTTTACCGGCGAGACGAAGGATAAGTGGGGCTGGTTGGAAGTGTTGTAAAAGAAGGTTCCAGGAGTGAGAACCTGGAATCCGGAAAAGCAAAGAATAGAGATGCCTGAGAGTTTATGCTCTAGGGTTTAAAGAAATTAATTAGAAGGTTGAATTGGTTGCTCCTCCTAGGAACTAGGAACCAGTAACTCGAACCTTCCTCAAAAGGACAATCGCAATGCCAAAATTACGTTCAGCTACCAGTACCGAAGGTCGTAACATGGCCGGAGCCCGCGCATTATGGCGTGCAACCGGTGTGAAAGAGAATGATTTCGGAAAGCCGATTATTGCGATTGCTAACTCCTTCACTCAGTTTGTTCCCGGTCATGTCCACCTTAAAGATATGGGCTCATTGGTGGCTGGTGCCATCGAAGAGGCGGGCGGTATAGCTAAGGAGTTCAACACTATTGCCGTCGATGATGGTATCGCCATGGGGCACGGCGGTATGCTCTATAGCTTGCCTTCCCGTGAGCTTATCTCAGACAGTGTAGAGTATATGGTGAATGCTCACTGCGCCGATGCGCTGGTCTGTATCTCGAACTGTGACAAGATCACCCCCGGCATGATGATGGCGGCACTGCGGCTCAACATTCCGGTGATCTTCGTCTCCGGCGGGCCGATGGAAGCGGGCAAGACTAAGTTATCGGATAAGCTCATCAAGCTGGATCTGGTCGATGCCATGGTTGCCGGCGCCGATGACAGGGTCTCGGATGAGGAGAGCGAACAGATCGAACGTAGTGCCTGCCCGACCTGTGGTTCATGTTCGGGTATGTTTACCGCCAACTCGATGAACTGCTTGACCGAGGCCTTAGGTTTATCGTTACCCGGTAACGGTTCAATGTTGGCGACCCATGCCGATCGTCGTGAACTATTTTTGGAGGCGGGGCGTCGCATCATGGATCTGACGACCCGCTACTATAAGCATGATGATGAGTCTGCACTGCCACGTAATATAGCCAACTTCAAAGCGTTCGAAAATGCCATGACTCTCGATATTGCCATGGGCGGCTCGAGTAATACCGTATTGCACCTTCTGGCGGGGGCGCAGGAGGCCGAAGTCGACTTCACCATGGAAGATATCGATAGATTATCCCGCAAGGTTCCACACCTTTGTAAGGTAGCGCCTTCTACACCCGAATATCATATGGAAGACGTTCATCGTGCCGGTGGTGTGATGGGGATTTTGGGGGAGCTAGACAGGGCCGGTCTGATCCATAGCGATGCACACCATGTGGCGGGGGCTAGCTTGAAAGAGGTACTGGCTAAGTGGGATATTGTCCAGAACAGCGAGAAGGAGGTACACAGGTTCTTCTCGGCAGGGCCTGCCGGCATCCCGACGACTATGGCTTTCAGCCAGGCGTGTCGCTGGGATAGTGTCGATGATGATCGTGAGGGGGGATGTATCCGTAAGCGTGAGTTTGCCTTCAGTCAGGAGGGGGGCCTTGCGGTGCTCTCGGGTAATATTGCCGTGGATGGCTGTATCGTTAAGACGGCGGGCGTAGATGAAGAAAATCATACCTTTACCGGTTCGGCCCGGGTCTATGAGAGTCAGGACGACGCGGTTGCCGGCATCTTAGGTGGTGAAGTCGTTGCCGGAGATGTGGTGGTTATTCGCTATGAGGGGCCTAAAGGGGGGCCGGGTATGCAGGAGATGCTCTATCCGACCAGTTATCTTAAGTCTCGCGGTCTGGGTAAGGCGTGCGCACTCATTACCGATGGCCGTTTCTCCGGTGGTACTTCGGGGCTGTCTATCGGTCATGTGTCACCGGAAGCCGCATCCGGCGGTACCATAGGGCTGGTGGAAACAGGCGACAGAATTGAGATCGATATTCCGGCCCGCTCAATCAAGTTGGCCATCAGTGATGATGAACTGGCTAGCCGCCGCGCCGCGATGGATGCCAGAGGTAAGCAAGCCTGGAAGCCGCTCAATCGTGAGCGCTCTGTTTCCATGGCTCTGAAGGCTTATGCCATGCTCGCAACCAGTGCCGATAAGGGCGCGGTGCGAGACACAAGTAAGCTGGAGGATTGATATGCTGGCTCTAGCCTCCAAAGAGAAATTAGATTTAGCCCACTATTATCTGCAGAAGATACTGCTCTCTTCTGTCTATGATGTGGCTAAGGTGACGCCGTTATCGAGCCTGAATAAACTCTCGGCCAGACTCGGCTGTCAGGTGTTCCTTAAGCGTGAAGATATGCAACCGGTTCACTCCTTTAAGTTGCGGGGAGCCTATAACAAGATCTCCGAGCTGACGGCACCTGAGTGCCGACGCGGGGTGGTATGCGCCTCGGCCGGAAACCATGCTCAGGGCGTGGCCATGTCGGCGGTGGCGCGTGGGATAAGTGCCGTTATCGTGATGCCGGAAACGACACCGGATATCAAGGTCGATGCGGTGCGCCGCCTCGGTGGAGAGGTACTGCTACACGGTCAGGCCTTCGATCAGGCCAATGCTCATGCTCAAGAGCTCGCCGAGACGGAGGGGCGCATCTATGTCGCTCCCTTCGATGATGAGGCCGTGATTGCTGGTCAGGGCACGGTGGCTCAGGAGATGTTGCAGCAGCAGCGGGATCTTGAGATGGTCTTCGTTCCCGTTGGTGGCGGAGGCTTGATTGCCGGTATTGCCGCTTACTATAAGGCGGTGATGCCCCAAGTTAAAATTATCGGTGTCGAGCCGGAAGACTCCGCCTGTCTGAAGATGGCGCTGGAGGCCGACGAGCGGGTTGTTCTGCCACAGGTCGGTTTGTTTGCAGACGGTGTTGCCGTTAAGCAGATCGGTGATGAGCCGTTCAGACTCGCCCGTGAATATGTCGATGATGTGGTCACAGTGAGTTCCGATGAGATCTGCGCCGCGGTTAAGGATATCTTCGAAGATACCCGAGCCATAGCCGAACCCGCAGGGGCGCTCTCTCTTGCCGGGCTGAAGAAGTATATGGGCGATGAGGGTAAGGGGGAGAAGGTCGCGGCTATTCTCAGTGGCGCCAACGTTAACTTCCATAGTTTGCGTTATGTTTCCGAACGGTGCGAACTCGGTGAGCAGAAAGAGGCTATCCTGGCGGTTAAGGTACCGGAACGTCCCGGCATCTTCCTGCGGTTCTGCGAGCTGCTGAATAAACGGGTAATGACCGAGTTTAACTACCGCTTCAGCAGCCGTGATAAGGCCGTTGTGTTTGCCGGTATTCGTCTGTCGGGCGGGAAATCTGAACTCGATGAGATCATAACCACTCTTGAGGGGGATGGCTTCGAGGTGCAGGACCTCTCCCACGATGAGACGGCAAAGCTGCACGTCAGGTATATGGTTGGTGGTCATCCGCCGGAGAAGCTCGATGAGCGTCTGTTCAGTTTCGAGTTCCCCGAGCATCCGGGGGCACTGTTTAAGTTTTTGACAACTCTGCAGAGCAAGTGGAATATCAGCCTGTTTCACTACCGTAATCACGGCGCGGCCTATGGGCGTGTTCTGGCGGGGTTTGAGGTGCCGGAGTGTGACAACCTGGCTTTTCAGCAGTTCTTAACTGAGCTTGGTTTCGTCTATCAGGAGGAGACATCCAGCCCGGCTTATAAGCTCTTCCTGGATAATAGAGAGTAGGATAATAGAGATTCAGAGCAACAGGCTGATGATACAGAGGACGCTAGTGCGTCCTTTTTTATGTTATTGTGATTTTTAAAACACTAGTTTAAATTTATTGAGAGCACAGCTGGCTGTTAGCCTTAAGTCCAGTTGTACTCATAAAAGCAAAAAAATAAGATGCCATGAGGCACACAGATGTCAATATTTATTCATATAACTAATTAATACGTAGGGAGTTAGTGTCGACACTATCAGTCAGATGCTGAATCTTAACCCCCTTATCTCTCAGAGAAGGCCTTACCGAGGAAAGAAGATGTTAGTTGCACCCTATATCGATGCGTTTAATCCCCCACGTAGAACCTTGATGGGTCCGGGTCCGTCGGATGTTTACCCGGAGGTGCTTGCCGCTCAGTCCCGTCCAACTATAGGACACTTAGATCCCCTGTTTGTCGGCATGATGGATGAGCTTAAGGAGCTGATCCAGTATGCGTTCCAGACGACCAATGAGATGACCCTTGCCGTCTCGGCGCCGGGCTCCGCCGGTATGGAAACTTGCTTCGTCAATCTGGTTGAAGCGGGTGAGAAGGTGATTGTTTGCCGTAATGGTGTATTCGGTGAGCGGATGCGTCAGAATGTCGAGCGTGTCGGCGCCGTTGCCGTTGTGGTCGACAACGAGTGGGGGGAGCCGGTAAACCCTGAGGATGTGGAGGCGGCGCTGAAGGCGCATCCGGATGCCAAGTTTTTAGCCTTTGTTCATGCGGAGACCTCGACCGGTGCGCTATCCGATGCAAAGGCCCTGTGCGGCCTGGCCAAACAACATGATTGTCTTTCTATCGTCGATGCGGTGACATCACTGGGCGGCGTCGAACTGAGAGTCGATGAGTGGGGCATAGATGCCATCTATTCCGGTAGTCAGAAGTGCCTCTCCTGCGTGCCCGGTCTGTCACCGGTCTCCTTCTCTCCCGCAGCGGTAGAGAAGCTAAAGGCCCGTAAAACGCCGGTGCAGAGCTGGTTCCTGGATCAGACTCTGGTGATGGGATACTGGAGCGGCGGCGCATCCGGTGGTAAACGAAGCTATCACCATACGGCTCCTGTAAATGCGCTCTACGCCCTGCATGAGTCACTGCGCCTGTTGGCTAACGAAGGCTTAGAGGCGGCTTGGCAGCGCCATGCAGATATGCACCGGGTGTTGCGTCAGGGGCTGGAAGGGCTGGGTCTTAAGTTTGTGGTTGATGAAGCATCACGCCTGCCTCAGCTCAATGCGGTCTATATACCCGAGGGGATCGATGATGGAGCCGTGCGTGCACAACTGTTAGAGAGCTATAACCTGGAGATCGGCGCTGGCTTAGGTGCGTTGGCCGGTAAGGCATGGCGTATCGGTCTGATGGGATTCGGTGCCCGTCGCGAAAATGTCGCCTTGTGCCTGAAAGCGCTGGAAGATGTATTGAACTAATTCCTGATTTTGTTTGAATATCAGATGGTAAACAGAAGCAGTATTGAAGTAATTCAATGCTGCTTTTTCTTTTATCGGTAGGAACATAGTCTATCCTTAAATTGATAACGGATAATAAAACGGGCCATGGATATGAGAATGACGCTGCAGTTTTTAGGGGCGACGCAAGAGGTCACCGGCTCTTGCCATCTGCTGGAGGTTGATGGCCGGCAACTGCTTTTAGACTGTGGACTTATTCAGGGGGGGAAGGCTGATCAGTTACGTAACCACGAGCCATTTCTGTTCGATCCCAAAACAATCGATGCCGTCGTGTTAAGTCATGCACATATCGACCATTCCGGTCGTCTTCCGCTACTGGTTAAATCTGGGTTCTCCGGCCCTATCTACACCCATAAGGCCACCGCAGAGTTATGTGCCATCATGCTGAAAGACGCGGCAATGCTTCAGCGCCGTGACGCTGAAAGGCTGAATAAGAAGCGGGCCAAGCAGGAGATGGAGCCTATCGAGCCACTCTTCATTGAGGAGGATGTCGATAGGGCCATGGCTCAGTTTGTGTTACTGGATTATGGTGAGGTGGCCCGGGTCATTCCCCATGTCGACATAAGCCTCTCAGATGCCGGCCATATATTGGGTTCGGCGATAGTTGAGCTCTTCTTAGGCGAGGGGGCAGAGCAAAAAAAACTGGTCTTCAGTGGTGACCTGGGTCGGGCGGGCATGCCCTTATTGAACGACCCCTGTTTAATCGACAGTGCCGATCTGGTGATGATGGAGAGCACTTACGGTAACCGTGTGCATCGTAGCTGGGAAGATACGATCGAAGAGCTTAAACAGATCTTCTCAAAGGCTATCAGTGAGAGTCGTGGCAATATTTTGCTGCCTGCGTTCTCGGTGGGACGCGCTCAGGAGTTGTTATACCTGTTTCACCTATATGCCAGGGAGTGGGATCTGTCGCGATGGGAGATCTGCCTCGACAGTCCCATGGCGATAGAGGCAACCCGGGTTTATCTGAATAACTATCCCTTGATGGATGATGATTTTAAACGCTTCACCCGTATGCATCCGGGACAGCACCCGCTGCTATCCAATGTGGAGTTTATTCTCAGTACCGATGAGTCGATGAGACTCAATGAAGTACACAAGGGGCTCATCATCATTGCCGGCAGTGGTATGTGTAATGGTGGACGTATCCGGTGTCATCTGGAGCACAACCTTTGGCGGCCTGAGTGTGATGTGATCATCTGTGGGTATCAGGCCATCAGTACACCGGGGCGGGCAATCGTCGATGGTGTCGATGAGATCACTATTCACGGCAAGAGCATAGATGTGAAGGCGACCATACATACGGTTGGCGGACTCTCTGCCCATGCGGATCAGGCCGAGTTGATACGTTGGTATAGTCACTTTAAAGACAGGCCGCCACTGGTCTTGATACATGGTGAGCCGGAGGCGCAAAATGGTCTGGTCGATAAGTTGAACCTGAGCCGCAGTATCTGTCCCGATGCCCTCGCTATCGCCACCTATGGCGATAAACTCGATCTTAGCGGTTTACCCGAGCTGATATGGGTAACGCCTTGAATTTACCCCGCTCCCTGACGATAGCCCGGGAGCGGGAGTTGATTAGCAGGGCTTACAGCTTGTTAGGCCGGCTAGAAGGAGTAATCCAGTTTTACCCAGGCGGTTCGACCGGGTTCGTTGACCTGGAACATGGGCTCGCTACCCGGGATATCGTTACCGGCACCTGAACGACTCACATGCTCTGCATAGGTGATATCAAACAGGTTTTCGATACCGAAACTCACCAATATGGTATCGGCATGTTTCCAGGTTCCATTGATGGCCAGCGTACCAAAGCCACTGCTCTCGGCCAGGTCCTGGCCCGAGATATTGCCCTGGCCGATAGAGACACGATCCTGCGCCGCAACCAGGCGCCAGAATAGCCCTGCGGTCCACTCCTCTCCCTCATAGTTGACCGATATGCGTCCCTCCAGCGGAGATATCTGCCCGAGGGGAGTATCCTGGGTGTCATTATCACCATGGCTATAACTGAGTGTCGTTTGCGCCGACCACTGCTCTGTAAAGGGGTAGGTTACGCCAACCTCACCGCCCCATATGGTCGCATCGATATTATAGGCGCTGGTCATAGGAGTGTTTGAGTCTACCAGGATGTAGTCATCGACCTTGCCGTAATAGAGTGAACTGGATAGTTCGATATCACCCTGGTATATCCAGCCAATGTCCAGTTGGGTTGTCTTTTCGGGCTCGAGCTCGAATGCCTTGGCTGAGCCGTTGTCAGGACTGGCCTTCATGATCTCCCAGTAGTCGGGAATCCGTTGTGCGTGGCCAGTGCCTAAGTAGTATTGGTTATTACCACTGAGGTATTCATAGCGAATGAAACCGCTGAATAACTTGTCATTACGCTTACCTGTCTGTGCGACAAACAGCTCTGTATCCCAGTTGTCGAAACGTAAGCCGGATAGCAGGTGTCCCCCTCCTATGGCGTAGTCTGATTCGATAAATAACCCCATATTTTCATAGCGCATATTATCTTTGAATGGTTTCGATAGCAGGTCGTCGAGACCGTTATCAAGCTCAGGGTTTATGCCGCGCCCCTCATGGGTACTTTGCATGTAGTCGATACCTAAGGTCGCTGTTAAATTCTCACCCGGCGTGAGTTCTATCCATAGGTGTCCGCCTGAGGTTTTTCGGCGAACATTGACGCCTGAGTTCACCCCCTGATCGAACTGATCCATGATATGGTCATTCTTGTTGCTGTAGGCCTGAAACTCTATTTCGCTGATGAGATCTGAGTCGAGCTCGAATTGAGTCAACAGGGTGATATTTTCATTGTTGATCACCCGGGCTTTGTTGGCTCTGTCGGCGTATTCGGCTTCGCCATCAGACTTACCATAAGCGAGTTCAAATACACTGGTGTCCGTCGGGGTCCAGCCGAGTGCGATATTGTAGTTGTTGCGATCATAGCTCGATTGCACCGTGTTTCCGTCACCATCCCGGTAGTGATCGCTGCTGGATTGATTGACATCGAGATCGAGATAGTGGTTTTCATCACCGGCTTTAAGCTCGACGATATAATCCTGGCGTTCGAAACTGCCACCAGTGATACTGGCCCGTCCTTCGGCGCCCGGTTCGATAAAGCTGTGTCTGTCTTTTTCAAACAGCACCGTCCCCGCAGATCCTACCGGACCATATTTCACGGTTTGCGGCCCCTTGATCACTGTGATGCTGTCATAGGCCTCCGGGTAAATATAGGCTGTCGGTGGATCCATGCGTCCGCCACAGGTGCCATACACATGTTGACCATCATCGACTATGCTGATGCGTGAGCCCCCCATGCCCCTTAGTGACGGATCACCACCGGCGCCCCCCTTTCGACTGATACTGAACCCTGGAATCGTTTTCAGAAATCCTGCCCCATCGTAGGAGGGGAGCGGAAGTCGGGGTTTCTTGGGATCGGTGACGACTTTTGTCGGCTCGCGCATCAGGTCTCCGGTGATGACGATATAGTCATCACATCGGGTATTTTCACAGTTTCTCGGCTCATCTGAAGCCAGAGATGTGTGGGGGAAAACCAGAGCCGGAATGCTCACGGTGGCGGCTATCACTGAGGCCAGTGCTGTTTTTTTATGTTTCATGACGACGCTCTATTATTTTTAGTTGCGTCTTTTTCGCAGATGTTCAGCGTGTTAACAAAGGTAAAGGCAAGTTGTGCGACAATGTGTCACAGCTGAGATTGATCTCTCTCACATCTCCACCGACAGATATCATCTGCTTGCCGAAATTCCCCCTTTTGCCTGCTCCTCCCTCGGCCGGGGGAGGAGTGTTTGCCTAGCGGAGTACAAGTGCCGGGATGCTACTTATTAAACAGTTGCACTATGATGAGTGTAATAAGCAGCGGGCAGATAAACTTCACATAAACGGGCCAGATACGCCAGAACATGCTTTGGTTATCGGCGCCATCCTGAGCCTGGATCTCTTTCAGCAAGCCGTTTCTTTGCCATACCCAGCCCAGATAGATGGCGATCCCTAAGGCGATAAGAGGTTGAGCACGCTCTGTGGTTAAGGTGATCATAAAGCCAAACAGTTGCCCGAAGTTCATTACCACGGTAAGGGAGAGGACAAGGATCAGCGCGCCAACCAGATAGGTGGCCTTGTTACGGCTCATCTCTTTTTTCTCCGCCAGATAACTGGTGGGGACTTCGACGATAGAGATGGCAGATGTAAGGCCTGCTATGGTCATCAGCACGAAGAAGATAAAGGCCAACAGATATTGTAAGTTGCCCCCTAATGTGTCAAACAGTGCGGGCAGCACAGTGAATACTAAGGTGTCTGAGTTTAACAAGCTGCCATCTTCAGCGAAGATCTGTACCCCATTATGTTGAGCCACATACATGGCCGGGATAATCATCAGTGCCGCAAGAAAGGCGACACAGGTATCGGTAAGGGTTACGTAGGCCGTTAGCTTACCCAGATGATCATCCCTGTTTAAGTAAGCGCCATAAACCATCATGGCACCAGCACCTACGCTCAGGGAGAAGAAGGTTTGCCCCAGGGCGCCGACGAGAACATCGGGGTCCCAAACCCGGGAGAAATCAGGTACCAATAGTACCTTAAGTCCGGTCATCGCACCGGGCAGGGTCAGGATGTAGCCCACGCCCAATATCAGGATAATCAGCAGCAGTGGCATCAGACGTTTTGACCAGCGTTCGATCCCTTGCTGTACGCCCTGACGTATTACGCAGATAACCATCAAGATGAAGAGGGTCGTGAAGAGCAGGTTTCGTGACACAGAGAAATCCATCAACCAATCAGATGCCTCTGAGAATCCGGATATTTCCGCGATGGGAGCCAGAGCGAAGCTGACAAACCAACCCGACAATATGGTGTAGAAGGTGCAGATCAAGGTCGCGGTGATAATTGAGGTAAAGCCGATAACTTTACCTATACTCCTGCTAAGTGTGTTGCCGCCAAGCTTTGCCATCGCATCGGCGGGGTTTGTCTGTCCGTGGCGTCCAATCATCAGCTCGGCGACGAGCATCGGGTACCCTAAAATCAAAATTAGCACCAGATACACAAGCAGAAAGGCACCACCACCATGAGTTGCGGCTTGAGTCGGGAACCCCCAGATGTTGCCGACGCCAACGGCTGAGCCTGCCGCCGCCATGATAAAGCCCAATTTTGAGCTAAAGTGATTTGAATTTGTGCTGGCCATGCCTGCCTCTCTCTCTGTTTTCAAGAGGGCGCATGATAGAGACTTATCTATACAGGTCAATGGTGTTTAATGTCGCTAAAATGTTATTTTTTAGATTTGGGTTTCAAGATTTGCCATTTTTTTAACTTTAAATTGCTGTGTTGGTGTTTTTGGTGAAATAAGTTTGCGTGAGTTGTTGGTGAGTTTGTTGTTGCCGCAATAAAGTCGCGTTCGAATTAATTTACTTTTTTGGGCCTCATTTCACTGAAAAGCGCGATGGGACTGGAGACTTGTTTATATTCTGAACTATGCCACCTCTATATGGGAGGTGACATAGCATGGGATTAAGGCTGGGGGAGAGGTATGCTTGTTTGGTTCTTCACCTGTTTGAGCACAAAGCTTGAGTGCACACCGGCAATGTGCGGATCGGTGGTGAGCTTATCGAGTAAGAACACCTTAAATTGTCCCATATCTTCGACAAGTACCTTAAGCTGATAGTCTGCGTCACTCCCGGTAAGCAGACAGCACTCCAGTACCTCATCATAACTGCACACCCGTGCTTCAAATGATTCAAGGATCTCGTGTGAGTGTTTCTCCAACCTCACCTGAACATAGGCCTTCAATGACAGATTGAAATGCTTTGCGGAGAGGAGTGTAGCATAACCGGCAATGAATCCGGACTCCTCCAGAGCCTTGACCCGTCTGGAGCAGGGAGAGGGAGATAAGCCTACTCTTTCAGCAAGCTCTTGATTAGATAGCTTTCCATGACTCTGAAGCAGCTTAAGAATTGCAAAATCTGTCTGGTCGAGTTGTAACTCTGCCATGGCATCGGGTCTCGTATAGGTTCGAGGTTAACGTTGAGGAGAGTAGCATAGCCTTATCTGCTCCCATTAGCATCAATTTCGCTGCTCAGGCTGCTTTCAATATTTGAGGGCACCCCGTCTCCCTCTGAGCTTGCCACTCAAATATATATATCCCCTGTGGCCAAAGGGAAAGGTTTTATGGGTGAGAAACAGGCTGAAAAGTCCGATGGTTCCACCAAGCAGCGTCGATGCCAACACATCCTGAGCCCAATGCATACCCAGCAGCATGCGGCTGAATCCCATGGTGATACTCCAGATTAACAAGATGGTCGGCAGTACCGAGTTTCCGGCTAATAACAGGTAGTAACTCGTTATCATGGTGAGAGTGATGGCAAAGAGTGTGTGCCCTGAGGGGAAGGCGAAACCTACCTCACTCTTCCAATGTTGCTTGATCCTCGGTGAGAGCACCAACTCTGTTTCGGCGTGCTCGAGCCGTTCCAGTGTCGCCGACATCTGTGCCTTACGCTCACTCTTGGTATGATCGTAGAAGTTTGTGGTGTTGAGCAGGTATTGCTGCTCTAACCAAACCGCATTGGGACGAGCCTCACTAAAGAAAGGTTTCAGATAGTGGTTAAGCCCCAGTGTGGTAAACATCCCCAAAGAGATGGTGAGAAACAGGCTGATAAACTGGGCTCTGCTGAGGCGATGGTAACTGAGCAGCAGGATGAGGAGTACCGTTGCGACGCCATAGGGAGCCGTTCCCGATGACGTTAACCAGAATAGCGCCTCTGCCGAGAGAGAATTCAGTGATAATAACGGAAACAGTTTTGTTCCCGATATCAGCAAGAGGGCCGGTATGATGGTTAAAATTGCCCAGCCAATTACCATAGGGGGAAGCGGAGAGCGAGATTTCAGTAAAGATAACAGCTTCAAAAAAATGGCCTCACAACTATTATGGTTAAGGGCTCTTTGACAAAGAGGTTTGTAGGCTAACGCGCAACAGGAGCATTGCCAAGCGGATAGCCAGATAAACCGACTATTTAGCTCCATTGAGGACAAGGCATTAACATTGAGTTAGCACAGGTGTAAAACTATGCACATCATATTTCACAGTACCGGTTTTTGTGGCGAGTGATGAGAGTATTGAAGCAAAATTTACCGGCTCTATGGGGCAAGCCTGTGATCAATTGTGGCGAGAAAAGGGCAAGTTATCGTGAAAGATCTTGCTGTGTTGGCGGGGGGAGCTATTACTTTATGCGGCTAATAGTGCAGAAGCTAAATAAGGGGCACAAGACAATAAAAAAGAGCGCCTTAGCGCTCTTTTTTATTGTCGACTGGCGTAATAGAGAGTTATTCACTTTCACTCTCGTTGAGTCTCTTCTCCAGCGCATTAACCTGGGCCTGTAGGGCTTCGAGCTTCTCACGTGTCTTTAGTAGCACATGTTGCTGAACTTCGAACTCCTCATGAGATACGACATCCAGTTTCATCAACTGGCTCTGCAGGACCTGCTTGCTCTTCTCTTCAAACTCACCAGCGAATTGTTTCAGTCCGCTGGGCAGGTTTTCGCTCAGTTGCTTGGCAACCTCTTCGATTTTCTTTGGATTGATCATGGTCTATTTCCGCTGTGGGCTATCGCCTTTGATTATTGGTTAAGATTGTACCTGAGCCAGGGATTATTGGAAAATAAAAGCTGTGTAAATAAAAAGGCCCGAACATATAAGATTATTCGGGCCTTATGTTTAAGCTATGAGCGAGTTGCCATTAGCTCGCCGCAATATGTCCCTCTTCATCGAATACCGGAAGCGGTTCATGTTTCTCTGCCAGATAGGTGTAGATAACCGGTAGAACGAACAGGGTAAACAGGGTACCGATTGCCAGACCCGAAACAATCACCAGACCGATATTGAAGCGTGCGATAGCGCCTGCGCCAACCGCAAACAGCAGCGGGATCAAGCCGGCAATCATAGCTGCGGTTGTCATCAGAATCGGACGTAAACGTATCGTGGCTGCGAGTTTAATCGCCTCCATCTTACTCAGACCGTTATGTAGTTGCTCCTCCTTGGCGACTTCACACATCAAGATACCGTGTTTTGTGATCAGGCCAACCAAAGTGATCAGTCCCACCTGGGTATAGATGTTCATCGATGACAGGCCAAAGATATGTGTCCAGCCCAGCGCGATTAGTGCACCACTGATAGCCAACGGCACGGAGACCAGAATAACCAAAGGATCCTTAGCGCTCTCGAATTGGCTCGCCAGCACCAGGAAGATGATGGCGAGTGCCAGCCCGAAGGTCGCAAACAGGGCCGAACCTTCGGTGACATATTGGCGCGCCTCACCTAAGAAGTCATAACTGTAGCCCTTAGGAAGATCGTTATCACCGATAGTCTTAAGGAAATCGATGGCGTCACCGATAGCCACGCCCGGCGTCGCCACACCACCTACTGTCAATGCATTCATCTGATTGAAGTGAGGCAGGGAGCGAGGCTCGGCTATCATCTCGATATCGACAAGGCTGGATAGCGGTATCGATTTTCCGTCGGCGGCCTTGACATAGAAACCATCGAGCGCCTCAGGATTGGCACGATACTGTCGCTCTACCTGAGGAATAACTTCATAGGAGCGGCCATCTAAGTTGATGCGGTTAACGTAACCGTCACTCATCATAGTGGTCAGTGTTGCACCAATATCCTGCATGGTGATGCCATAGGTACCCGCAAGGTCGCGCTTGATATGGATCTTCATGGTGCCGGAGTCAAATTTGAGGTTGATCTCCGAGTAGACAAACAATGGGCTCTGTTGCACCTTTTCCAGCACACTGCTTCCAATCTGGAACAGACTCTCGAAAGAGTTGGATGTGGTGATAACAAACTGAATAGGCAGGCCACCCGATGAACCCGGCAGTTCAGGCATCTGGAAGGTGGTGACAGCCATACCCGGCACATGCTTCACCTCTTCGCCAAGCATCTTCTGCATCTCTTTTTGACTCTTATCACGCTCACTCCACGGCACCAGGGGGGCGATGCCGAAGGCTTGATTAGAGTTAGGGATACCGACGAAGGCCAGGGAGGCAGCCGACTCAGGGTGTGACTTAATCATATCCGTGACCAGTGCCATGTTGGACTGGATATAGTCTAAGTTCGCGGTAGAGGGGGCTGTGCCCATCATCATGACGACACTCTTATCTTCGTTAGGTGCCAGCTCAGACGGAATAAAGCTGAACATCACGGGTAGAGAGGCAAACACGATAAGGGCGAAGCCGATAACCACAGGCCTGCGCTCCATGACCGCATTCAGCATCCCCTGGTAACGTTTAGTCATGCCTTCGAGGAAATTCTCGACAGTCAGTTCGAAACGGTTAGGGGTAGAGTGAGGCTTGAGGATCTTCGAGCACATCATGGGTGACAGGGTCAGAGCCACTATTCCCGAAATAAACACCGCACCGGCTAAGGTGAGAGCGAACTCCTTAAACAGTGAGCCGGTAATGCCTCCCATCAAAGCGATCGGTGCATACACCGCAGCCAATGTAATGGTCATAGAGATCACGGGTACCGCTATCTCACGGGTACCGATAATGGCGGCTCTGAATGGTGATTCGCCCAGCTTGATATGTCTGTCGACATTTTCAACCACTACGATGGCATCATCGACCACCAGGCCGATGGCGAGCACCATGGCCAACAGTGTCATCAGGTTGAGGGTAAAGCCAAACATCTGCATTATGATGGCAACGCCAATCAGGGAGAGCGGGATGGTGACAATAGGGATAACGACCGCGCGCAGTGAGCCTAAGAACAAGGTGATCACTACAATAACGATCAGTGCTGCTTCACCTATGGTCTTGATCACCTCCTGAATCGATTCATCGATGGCGAGAGAGGAGTCATATAATATTCTGGTCTTCATCGACACCGGCAGGTTACGTTCGATATCGGGCATGAGTGCACGAGCATCGGCGGCGACAACCAAGGGGTTTGCCGTTGGGGTTACGTCCAGTGCAACCACTACGGCTTCCTGGCCATCGGCAAGGGCGCGGTAGACATCATGGCTTTTTTCCAGGCTGACATCGGCGATATCACCGAGGCGAACTACGAGCCCCTCTTTACTGCCGATAACAAGTTGTTTAAGTTCATCGACCGTGGCAACTTGAGTGTCGGCGGTACCATTAAACAGGGTAAATACTCCGTTAGCCTGACCCACCGCAGATTGATAGTTATTGGCCTGTAAAACCTGCATCACCTCAGAAGATGAGAGACCGAAGGCCCCCATTCTTGCCGGATCCAGCCAGATCCTCATCGCATACTTGATACCACCATAGAGGTTGACCTTAGCCACACCGTCGATGGTGAACAGCTGGGGCTTTACCACTCGTTCCAGATAATCGGTGATCTGACTGGAGTTGATCTCATCGCTGTAGAAGGAGATGTAGAGTACCGAGGTCTGAGAGCCGGTAGACATATCTACGGTCGAATCCTCGGCCTCTTTTGGGAGTTGAGAACGTACCGAGTTGACTTTGGCCAAAATGTCGGCCAGGGCGCCATTGGGGTCGGTATTAAGCTTCATGTAAACTGTGATCTTCGAGCTTCCCAAAAAGCTTTCAGATGTCATGAAGTCTACATTATCTGCCTGGGCCAGGGCCTGTTCGAGAGGCTGAGTGATAAAGCCCTGAATCAGGTTGGCATCGGCACCGTAGTAGCTGGTGGATACGGTGACTACCGTATTGGTCATCTCAGGGTATTCACGAACCTGCATGCTACTGAGTGAGTAAAACCCTAACAGTAACAGCAGGAAACTTATCGAGGCGGCGAGTACCGGCCTGCGAATAAATATATCAGTAAAGCGCATTGCCAGCTCCCGTTATAGTTGTGGCATAGTGGCCGGAGGCGTTAACGCCTTATTTTCGGTCACTTTGACTTTGCTGTTGTTGCTCAGACGGATCTGACCCGATGTGACAATCTGATCGTTTGCCTTCAACTCACCGGTCACTAAGGCAAAGTTGCCATTACGTTCGAGTACCTCTACGTTGATCTGCTTGGCACGATTGAATGTCTGACCATCTTCCGTTACTTCGTTAAGCACATAGATAGAGTTTCCGTAAAGGGTAAAGTTGATGGCGGTTTGTGGCAGTACAAATTGCTCGGTCATCTCCGGCAGCAACACTTCGACTCGTGCAAACATACCGCTACGCAGTTTTGCATCGATATTTGGAATAGTTGCCTGAATCTGAATCAGGCCGCTCTGATAGAAAACTGCAGGCTCGATCGCAGAGATCTTCCCTTCGAAGGGTTGCTGTGGGTAGGCATCGACATAGACGTGGATCACCTGTCCGGTCGAGATGCGCGGCAGCTGTGTCTGAGGTATGGTAAAACGAATCTTCATGGTGCTGATATCTTCGAGGCGAACGATATCTGTACCTGCCTGCAGGTACTCACCTAAATTAACGCTGCGGATCCCCACTAAACCATCGAATGGAGCGTCGATCTCTCTGCGGTCTATTGTGGCCGTCAGGCTTTCAATATCGGCTTTGAGCGCCAGGTACTTTGACTCGCTGTTATCCAGATCTTGTTTTGATACCGATTTTTGCTTGTAGAGGCGTGAAAGTCGTTTGAAATCGGCTTCGGCGGCGGGTAGTTGAACCATTTTGCTCTTCAGGTTAGCCTTTTCAACCTTAGAGTCGAGCACAATCAGGCTATCTCCCTTGCTTATCGCGCTACCGTTTTCGAAGTTTATCTCGGAGACTACGCCGGAAAGTTCATTGGCAATGGTGACGCCTTGGTTTGGTTCTACAAAGCCGATAGCATCTATGGTGGGCTGCCAGTTTTCCGGGATAAGTGTCATGGTCGTCACCGGTGACTCCGGCTCTGGCATATTGGCGATGGCATCGGCAATTTTGCCTTTAACCATGATGTTAAAACCAATTACCGAGCCAAAGGCCAGCAGTGCGATGATTAGCATAATCAGGGTCCACTTTTTCATTGTCCTGATTGCTCCTTCTGAGTAGTGTTTGATGGTGTCAATATGGATTGCCAGCAGAGGTTGCAGACAAACTCCAGTTCAGTTTTATCGTATTTCATCTGGCCGCGACGTATGCTTCTTCCCAAAGCTATTGCCGGCTCCAGCGAGGTGGCAAACAGGGTTTTATCCTGTAAGTCGTGAAACACGCCGGCATCTCTTCCCTCGCTGAAGATATGGTGTAGTCCTTCGAAGGTGCTTCTCTCGAAGGCTTGATGGGGGTCGCTGTCTATGCCGGGGAGGTGGATATATTGTTCGTAACTCAGATTTGCAAGAGTCCTGCGACGTCCGAATTCGACGATATTGAACCAGACTCGTTTAAATCTTTGTTCGAGTGTCCCCTCTTCACAATTTTTCAGAATATGACTTGCTACTACGCGTAATACATCTTTGCGGAGCTCAGCGATCAGCTCCTCCTTATCGGTGAAGTAGCGGTAGATAGTGCCTGCGGCAACACCCGCTTCCTGAGCTATCTGCTGCATCGAGAGGCCTTGGAGCCCTTTGGTGGCAATGATCTTCTCGGTAGCTTTGAATATAAGTTCTCGTTTGTTATCCATAATACCTTTCATATGAGGATATGTTCTGAATGAACGTTCATTCACTATTCTATGTTACCGGCATCAATATCGCAATTATCGATTTCGCCAGACGAATGAAAATTTGAGAGATAGACGAGTCAAACTTAACTCAGTGTAGTAGACACTTAGCCATATAATTAGTTTTAACCGTGTTTGTTTTGGATAAAAAAGGAAGGCTTTTACTAATTTCTGGTATGATTCACGGTTCCCAAAATATTTCTTAGTTTGCTGGTAAAAGTTAAAAGATGAAGCTAAACCCCGGACAAAATGATGCTGTTCACTATGTTTCTGGCCCCTGCCTGGTGCTGGCTGGCGCCGGTAGCGGTAAAACCAGAGTGATCATCAATAAGATCGCCTACCTGGTGCAGAAGTGTGGTTATCAGGCTCGGACGATTGCGGCGGTAACCTTTACCAATAAAGCGGCACGTGAGATGAAAGAGCGTGTTGCTCAGTCTATGGGACGCAAAGAGGCCCGTGGCCTGTGGATATCCACATTCCATACGTTAGGCCTGGAGATCATTAAGCGTGAACATAAGGTCGTAGGATTAAAACCCGGCTTTTCCCTGTTCGATGATCAAGACACGCTGGCACTGCTAAAAGAGCTCACCGAAGATGAATTCGATGGTGATAAAGACTTGCTCAAGATGCTGATGACGGCTATCTCCAATTGGAAAGGGGATCTGGTCGTTCCCGATCAGGCACTGAAGATTGCCAGAGATGAGCAGTCGAAACTTTTTGCCGGCATGTACCAAAGATACGCTAAGCATATGAAGGCGTATAACGCATTGGATTTTGATGACCTTATTCTGCTGCCCACCTTGCTGTTAAGGCATAACCAGGAGGTGAGGGAGCGTTGGCAGAAGCGTATACAGTACATGCTTGTGGATGAGTATCAGGATACCAACACCAGTCAGTATGAGATGGTTAAACTCCTGGTCGGAGAACGGGCAAGGTTTACCGTTGTTGGGGATGACGATCAGTCTATCTACTCCTGGCGTGGTGCCAAGCCGCAAAACCTGGTCTTGTTGGGTAAAGACTTCCCCAAGCTTAAACTAATTAAGCTTGAGCAAAACTATCGCTCGAGTCAGTGTATTTTAAGGGCCGCCAATATACTTATCGCCAACAATCCCCACGTCTATGACAAGGCGCTCTTTAGTGAACTTGCCTATGGCGAACCATTGAGGGTGATGATCGCCGCTAACGAGGAGCAGGAGGCCGAGCGGGTTATCGCTGAGATGGTTCGGCATAAATTTGTCGGCAAGACTCAATATGGTGATTACGCCATTCTTTATCGGGGGAACCATCAATCGCGTTTGCTTGAGCGGGCACTGATGACGAACAGGATCCCCTACAAACTCAGTGGCGGAACCTCATTCTTCGGCAGGGCAGAGATTAAAGATATCATGGCTTATCTCAGGCTGGTGGTGAACCCTGACGATGATAATGCTTTCTTGCGCGTAGTTAATCTGCCTAAGCGGGGGATCGGTCCATCGACGCTTGAGCGGCTGGGGAACTATGCTAACGAGCGTCACATCTCTATGTTTGAAGCTATCTTCGAGGCTGAACTGAATCACCATTTGGCACCCGCCGCGATGGCCTCTCTCTATAAATTCGGTAAGTTTATTGTCGATACGGGAGAGAGTGCGACACGGGGAGAGCCGGTGGAAGCGGTGAAGCATCTGATCCGTAATATCAATTATGAGGATTATCTCTACGAAACGAGTACCAGTGCCAAGGCGGCCGAGATGCGGATGAAGAATATCTCCGAACTGTATCGCTGGGTTACCGAAATGCTTGAAGGTGATGAGCTCGATGAGGGGATGACCTTGCCTGAAGTGGTCACTCGTTTAACCCTCAGGGATATGATGGAGCGAAACAGTGAAGATGAAGGCGGTGATCAGGTTCAACTGATGACCCTGCATGCCTCTAAAGGGTTGGAGTTTCCCTATGTGTTTATGGTCGGTACCGAGGAGCGGATATTGCCTCATCAGAGCAGTATTGATGAGGATAATGTCGAAGAGGAGCGCCGTCTCGCTTATGTAGGGATCACCCGTGCTCAGAAGGAACTTTGGTTCGTTCTGTGCCGCGAGCGCCGCCAATTCGGTGAGACCATGCGCTGCGAACCGAGTCGTTTCCTGATGGAGTTGCCCCAGGACGATCTCGTCTGGGAAAACCGTAAACAGCCGCAGAGTGAGCAGCAGCGACAGCAGGCGGGCAGAGCCAATATCGCTAACCTGAGAGATATGTTTAAAAAGTAGCCTGAGTTAACCGGTAGCAGCTTCACTTTAATAGTGGTGAAGCTGTGCTCTGGCTGAATTTCGCATAGGTTAGCGCGTTATGCACAATCCAGATCCGATACCGTCGACAGGCGTAAGACTTTCCCCAGTGCCTGACCCTGTCCCAGAGTAAAACCTATCTCCTGCAGAGCTTCTCTGTGCTGTGTTGTTCCTATTCCATCGACAAAGACAGTTAGCTCTAATGCCTGAGCCGTCAGAAAGTGCGCTTTTAATAACTTTATATGTTGCTCGCTTTCCAGGTGTTTGGCATAGCTGGGATCGAGTTTAAGCCCTTGTAGCGGCAGGAAGGTGAGACTGCTAAGAGCGCTGTTGGCACTGCCGTAACCCGTTAAACCAAGGTTAACATCCAGGTTAGTTAACTGCTCGAAGGCATTGATGTGGTTGTCGGTATCGAGAATAAAGCCTTTCTCATCGAAAAACAGCCATAACTGGTCAGGGGTGAAGCAACTCTGTTTGAGGGCGTTTTTGAGCTGCCTTACCGAGTGCTTATGCTTAAGGTGTTTGGCGGATATATTGATATGTAGCGGCAACTGATCCAGAGAGTGTTTCTGCAGTGTCGTATAATCGCTGTTGAGCTGCTGCAGCAGGTAGATATCCAGTTCGGTTGTCAGGCCACAGTGCTCGGCAATATTGTTCAGATGTGCCTGCTTGATCTTGCCTAGCCCGGGATGGTTCCAATAGAGTCTGGGTTCTAAAGCCACTGTGGCCTGTGTCTTAAGGTTCTGAATCGGGAGGTAGCTCAGAAGCAGCTCATGGTTAGAGATGGCATTTTGTAATTCGAGTTCTAATTTTACATCTTTGTTTATCAGCTTTTGAGACTCATCATCGTAAATGACATAGCACCCCTTACCATTGGTTTTCGCCTGATACATGGCCGCATCGGCGTCTCTCAACAGAGACTCGCATGTATCCGACTTATGGTTGTGGCTAAAAGCGATACCGATACTCGCACCGGATATAAAGTGCTGGTTGGCAAGCTTATAGGGGCGGGATAGTTCGGTCAGTACCCGCTCTGCCACCTCTTCGGCATCGTCGGTACCTTTGATGCTGTCGAGCAGGATGACAAACTCATCTCCGCCTATTCTGGCAAGAGTATCGTTATCGCGTATGCAGAGTTTAAGCCGTGATGAGGTTTCTATCAGGAAGCGATCGCCTTCGAGGTGCCCAAGGGTGTCGTTGATGAGTTTGAACCTGTCTAAATCGATAAATAGCAGGGCGAACCGGTCCAAACTATGTCTTCTAATATGCTTTACGGCCTGGGATAGGCGCTCCATAAACATAGAGCGGTTAGGGAGGCCTGTCAGGGTGTCGTGGTTGGCGTCGTGCACCAACTGCTGCTCTACTTTACGTCTGTGAGCTATCTCATTCTCAAGGTCCTGATTGAGCATGGCAAGCGCCTGTGTTCTCTCTAATACCTTCTCCTCAAGCTGTTCGTAGCTGTTCTTTAACGTCTCCGCAGATAGTTTCTGTTCTATTGCTGTGGCGATATGTTGAGAGACAAAGGTCAATAGCTCCAGATCCTTTTTCTGGTAACTCTGTGTCATGCTGAGGCTGTATATCGTCAATGCGCCACGAACCTGGCCATGGATAAACAGGGGGATCCCTATCCACTGATAAATATCGTCAGTGCAACTGAGTTTCGGTGTTTGGTTATAGATCTCGCCGGCCTCAACCAAGGTCACGAGTTCACGGTTATGCAGCAGCAGAGGCCTTCTGGCTTTTATCACATATTCGGTGAGCCCGTCGGATACTTTCCTGCTGACGGGTAAAGAGCTGTTGGCCTGGCTGACGTAAAATGGAAAGCTGATATGGGTGAGTTGCTGATTGAGCAGGGCGATATAACAATTTTTTGCCGGGATCAGATGGCTGATAACTCTGTGCAGTTCAGAATAGAAGATTTCACTGTCGATATTAGAGGTTGCCAGATCGGCTATTTCAAACAGAGAGCGTTGAAGTCGTTCGGCGCGCCGCCTTTCGAACACCTCCTGCTTAAGCTTGTCGTAAGCTATGCTGAGTTCTTTGGTACGCTGAACAATTGCCTGTTCGAGCTGCTCCTGGTGCTGAAGTCGCTCCATAACGCCGGATATGTGATGACTGACAAAGTTCATCAGTTCAATATCCATCTCGTTGAAACTAATGCTTGGCGAGTAGCTCTGCACCACCAGGACACCGGCAACAGCGTTATTTACCTTAATGGGAACACCGAGCCAGTGATGGCAGGGAGCGCCTCTGCTGACTATCTGTTTGCTCGCTATCAGTTCATTAAACTTGGGTTCGTCACAGAGCAGATACTTCCCGGTTCTCAGGACATAGCCGGTAATGCCACTGACTAAGGTTTCTGAGAGCTCCTCTCTGGGGTAGGAGTCGTAGGGATGGGGATCTTTTTCATCGAGGAAAAGAGGAATATCAAGAATACCCGTATCGTTGTTGAGCAGCGCCACATAGAAATTATCGGCATGGAGCAGGACATTCAGGGAGCGGTGGATACCTAAGTAGAAGGCTTCGGGTGTGTCTACTTGAGCCGCCAGATTTGAGATCTCCAGCAGCATATTTTGAGTGACTTCGGCTCTTTTATACTTAAGAGCTAAGTTTCTCAGGCGTGCAATCCTTTTTTGCATGCGCCCGACTTCGTATTGAGAATATTGAGTCGATTCTTCCCTAAACATGGTATCCGCCAATCGCGATTTTAATTATTTTGAAGCTCGATTTGGACTAACATGTATTGATAGCATAAAAAAACAGCAGCGCCAAGCCATAAACTTGACACCTAGCGCCGTTTTTTTGACCTTTACAATCTAAAGTGAATGAAAATATGCACAATTGAGTTAAAACTTAAGCAAACAGAAAAAAAAAGCGTGAAAGGTGTGGACGTAGAGGCAAATAATCCATACTATATGCGGCGCTAACAAGGCAGGCACCCATAGCTCAGCTGGATAGAGCGCACCCCTCCGGAGGGTGAGGCCGAGGGTTCGAATCCTTCTGGGTGCACCAGATTGATTAGGACGTCATGTTAGCAAGGTAAGTTGAAAGTCAGTGGTGATTGTAGCTCAGTTGGTAGAGCCCCGGATTGTGATTCCGGTTGTCGTGGGTTCGAGCCCCATCAGTCA
>NZ_CANMUW010000023.1 GCF_947501225.1 uncultured Shewanella sp. | reverse complement strand
CTCAGTACGCCATTAATTGCAGCCACGGTTAAGGTGGCATCTTCATCGACCTCACCAAAGTCGGGTGTTAGTTCAGGCGCATCATTGATCCCATTGATAGTAATGGTGACGGTTTCTGTATCACTTGCTCCATCGTTGTCGGTTACAGTGACATTAAAGCTCATGGTGATGGTTTCGCCAGCATCAAGGAATTGAACATCTGAGTTTGAAGCATTGTAATCCCAGCTGTTAGTGTCGGCACTGAACCCCGTTATCAACGCTGATTCTTGTGCTGGAGTGAGTATGCCTCCACTCCAATTGATATCACTGTTATAACTGAAGCTAATGCTATGCGTATTGCTAATGTCAACGTCTGAAAAACTAAGGAATCCACTATCAGTTAAGGTTGGATTGCTGTCGTCTTCGGTTACGCTACCTGAGCTATCGACAGTTAGGATTGGGGAGTCATTGCTTCCTATGACAGTGATTGTGACAATTTGAGTGTCGGTACTACCAAACTCATCTGTGACTGTAACATTAAACAGATCTTGTGCAGACTCCCCTTCGGCTAACCCATCCGCCAGATCATTGTTTAAGTTGTAGATCCAAGTTCCGCTATCCGGGTCAATGCTGAAATTACCTAGATTTCCAACACCATTGGCGATGCTCCAGGTTAGTATTGCACCATTGTCGACATCATCGGCGGCAAGTGTTCCACTAACTGACGGGGTTCCTGAAAATGGGGTGCCGTTGTCAAAATTTCCCGCCTCAACGACTGTTCCTGTGTCTTCGCCATCAATGCCGTCATCAGTTGTGATTACTGGCGCATCATTGGTTCCATTGATAGTAATGGTAACGGTTTCAGTATCACTTGCACCGTCGTTGTCAGTTACCGTGACATCAAAACTCATGGTGATGGTTTCGCCTGCACCAAGGAATTGTACTTCTGAGTTTAAAGCGCTGTAATCCCAGTTGTTAGTGTCAGCATTGAATCCGGTTGTCAATGCTGACTCTTGCGCTGGTGTGAGTGTGCCTCCACTCCAATTGATATCACTGTTATAACTGAAGCTAATGCTATGCGTATTGCTAATATCAACGTCGGAAAAACTTAGGGTTCCGTTATCCGTTAAGGTTGGATTGCTGTCATCTTCGGTTATGCTACCAGAACTATCAACAGTTAGGATTGGGGAGTCATTGGTTCCCAGTACCGTGATGATGACAACTTGAGTATCAGTGCTACCAAATTCATCTGTGACTGTAACATTAAATAGCTCTTGTGCAGATTCTCCCTCGGCTAGCCCATCAGCCAGATCATTGTTTAATGTGTAGAACCAGGTTCCGCTATCAGGGTCAATGCTGAAGCTTCCTAGGTTACCAACACCATCGGCTATGCTCCAGGTCAGTATGGCACCATTGTCTATATCATTGGCGGCAAGTGTTCCGCTAACAGATGGGGTACCAATAAATGGAGTGCCATCATCAAGATTACCGGCCTCAACGACTGTACCTGAATCTTCGCCATCGATGCCGTTATCAGTGATGATAACTGGTGCGTCGTTGGTGCCGGTTATGGTGACTGTGAGTGTTACCGGCACGCTGTCACCATCACTGTCGGTGAGTTGGTAGGTAAAGCTATCTGTAACCTGCTCCCCCTGAGCGAGAGATTGAACCGCATCGAGCTGGGTCGATAACAGGTAGCTATAGCTACCGTCTGTAGATATCTGCAGTGCACCGAAGCTACCGTCTATGCTCGTAGCTTGAGCGACGGCCAGACTGGTTCCGTCGGCGTTGGTGATGAGTGAAACGGTCGAGGAGTCGGCACCTTGAGTGTCGTTATCTATGACACTGCCGGAAACAGAAACGTCATCTTCACCTATGTTACCCGAGTCATCCAGGCCACTGGGGGCATCATCGAGCAGGTTGGCGGTAATGGTTGAGGTGGTGTTATTACCCAGAATATCGGTTAGTGAGACGGCAAAGCTATCGATTTGAGGTTCGGCAGCACTATGGTCGACTGCCGAGTTCAGGGTGTAGCTATAACTCAGTATGCCGGTAGCTGCATCGAATCCGGTGATATTAAGTGTTCCGCTTGCGGATGTTATTGCTATCGGGCCCGCAAATACCCCACCGGTAAACACGGCAACCCCATTGATCAGCACCTGGGATATGCCGTTTGGTGCGGCGAGTGTGATCGTATCTGCTTGTGATAAAGCACTTGCTAA
The DNA here is from genome assembly GCF_947501225.1 of uncultured Shewanella sp. Classification (GTDB taxonomy): domain Bacteria; phylum Pseudomonadota; class Gammaproteobacteria; order Enterobacterales; family Shewanellaceae; genus Shewanella. The sequence goes on along the minus strand of NZ_CANMUW010000023.1, from coordinate 58,454 downwards.
TGGCGCTGAGCCTTGGGGGAGGTTTGTTTCTGAAACGGTGATGGAGCTGGATGTTAACGTGGGGAGAATATTTTCTTCGGGGATGATAGGTTCTTCATCGGCCGGGGCTGCAGTCAGGTCAAACCCGCTGGTATCATGTCCGCTGCCTGCGATCGTTTCATCTGCTGTTCTGTCTAAGGTGACGAAGTCTGTGCCTTCATTACCACCGCCTCCGGCTGCTGTGCCGGCTGCTGTCTCAGGCAGTCCTGCCGTTGGGTCTTCACCGGCTAAGATTTGAGCCTGCAAGGCCGCGATCTCCGCATCGGTAGACACGGGCGCCGTAGCTAATCCCTCCTCTTGGGACGTTGGAAGGGCCGGATCGTCCGGCGAGATCGTTGTTTCATCGACGACCGTTCCATCGGCCATCTCCAGAATAAATTGTGCGCTTGGCGAGAAGATTAACTGCTCACCGTTTTTAATAAGATCACCTATGGTCACATCTCTCACATTCCCCTGTTCATCTTTGGCTTTTAATTGACCAACCAGGTTAGTGACAACGGCATCTTGTTTAGCTACTGAAACACCCATAACTACATCCCTGAGCAAGCTCATCTATAACAGACATTGAAGGATTGAAGGTTCAGGAAATTAATACTTTTCTCCCTGACTACTTAAAGTCTGATCCAGTTTCACTGTGTGTCAAACTTGGGCAACCGGCGGGGGAATCTACCGATGGAGTAAGGTTTTGGCTTCAGTTGATGATTAGTCAGGAGTATTCAGGTGGTTAAGTGAGAATAATGTTGATTTAGATTGAGCCATAATAAGAAAACTGCCATATAGGTAGTTTTCTTATTATAAATGGATATAGATGTAGACTGACTAAAACAGCTTTTTGACGGCTTCTTTTACAGTCGGACTGATATAACGAAGCCACTATATATCGTGGCTTCGTAACCCTGGTGCGGCCAGATTGTGTAAAGGCGGCCAAATTGCTTAGTGTAGCCGATTATGGTACATCAATAATCAGCGCATCGTCATCGAGCAGCCCGTTGATGATATCCGTCGGGCTTGGACCATAGATAGCCGATAGGTCGACTCCATCCAGCAGGATAGTTAGCGTATCTCCTCCAGCTGATGATGTTCCATTTGTATCGAGGACTATCTCTGTGCTGCCGCCTACAAAGTTAAATGAGAGGAAGTCTTCCAGAGCGCCAGGTGCTTCATTGACCAAGACATCGGATAGGTTGAGCACATCATAGACGGGGTTAAAGTTATAGATGGTATCTACACTCTCGTCGGCAGAGCCCACTTCCCAGATGATGGCATCACGGTCTGTATCTATACCCGCGTCAATGGTGTCAGAGCCCTCACTGCCGATTAGAATATCTGCCCCTGCACCGCCGGATATAGTGTCATCTCCGGTGCCGCCGATGATGTAGTCACTTTCGATGCCACCTAACAGGTCGTCATCGGCATCGGTTCCGGCCAATACGTTTATATCATCATTACCTGTATCCGGCTCTACCACTACGGTGAAGCCGGCAGGCTCTCCGATGCTATCGCCATCGGCATCGGTTGCCGTGTAGGTGAAATCAAGATCCAGTGGATTTTCCGTAACGCTGGCTACCGTTGAGGTTGATAGGGTAATTTGGAAGTCATCTCCGCTGACATACTCGATTTCGATAGATGCGATATTTGAGTAGAAGTTGTCATCTGTGAACTTAGCTTCTATTTCGTATGTTCCATCAAGAACGACATCAGTGAACTCTTTCGTTTCTCCATTCATGTAGGTGACGGTATAGTTAAATGTACTATTACCGTCCCGGGTTGCATTGACTCCGGTTCCGAGGACTATTTGGGCACCTAAGGTGCCAAAATCACCGTAATGGAATACAATTTTTTCCCCTGTATCAATTGAGGGAGTTGAACCAACACCTATACCATGTTCATTGGAATTAAGACTATCGGAGCTGGTAATTGTAGCGATCTCATTAACGACTTGGCCATCATGAGAGTAGATTTTTCCATCGCTATCGACGTAATAGGTCTCATTGAATCCAGCGGGTGCATCATTGACTTCAAATGTAACATCGGTTTTTAGCTGGATCTCTTCCAGTAAAACTAGTTTGTAGTCATATTGACCGTTGCCGTCGGGTACCGCAGTTAAGGTAAATATGGTGGTGCCGTCAAGCGGTGACGATGCAACTAACGTATTCCCGTCCATGTCATAGGACAGATGTGAGCCGTTATATAGGAGGTTATCCTTGACCTCGGAAGTTACGTCGAATATCACGTTGCCAAAGTCATCGGCACCGGGGGCAAATAGATCTCCTGTGATATATTGACCGATACTATTGACTATTGATGGCTCTGCTTGTGGATCTAGCTTATCGACAGGCGAGTCATCTTCGATATTAACTGTGAGAGTGGTGTCGGCGCTGCCTCCGTTTAGATCGTCAACCGTTACGGCAAAGGCTAAAGGCAATACATCTTCGATATTGCTATCGGGATCATGATTTACCGGTGCGAACAGGGTGACGGTATAATTGGCTGTGAAGTCTGGAGCCGTGCCATTGACTGCGTCAAATACAACTGTCATGACAGTCATCGAGCCCGCGCTGCCCGTAAGGGTATTGCCACTCCAGTTCCAGTTGATCAGGGTATCTCCGGAGTAGTATTGACCAATATTGGTGTCATCGATAGAGATAGCAAAGTTGCTGCTGTCGACATCAGTGAAACTGAGTGTGCCGACAAAGGATACTTCATTTGTAGTATCGTCAGGCTCACCATCGGTATCCTTGAGTCCATAGAGTAAACCCTCTTCTGATACTGCAGCTAGATCTATGCTGATAATCTCTGGCCCATCGTTGACCGGGGTGACGGTGATGTTAACCGTTGCAGGAGAGGGATCTGGAAGGCCGTCATCATCAACTGCATGGTAGGTAAAGCTGGTTTCACCGTTCCAATTGTCATTCGGTTCAAAGGTGAGATCACCTGCATTAGCAACGAGTATTGTAGCTCCAATGAGGACAGGCACACCATTGAGCATGAGTGTACCGTTGCTGGGCAAGGTATCAATGATAAAGCTCACGACAGTACCATCGATGTCACTGCCGCTTAAGGCTGGAATGTCGATGGCAGTATCTTCATTGCCAGAGGCGTTGAGGTTATCGGTCTCAGGTGCATCATTGACATTACTAATATTAAGGGAAACAGTAGCTGTGTCTGTTCCTCCCAATCCATCGTTAATTGTGTAGGTAAAACTGGTTGGCTCGGGCTCTTCACCATTGTGATTATAGGTGAAGCTACCGTTCTGGTTGATGGTTAAGGTGCCATCGCCGATTGGAATAATTGCTGTACCGCCAATGAAGGTAACGGCAACACCGTTAATGTGGGTTATGCTCAGGGCGCCGCCATCTATGTCATTGTCGATACCGGAGCCGGTATTATCGGTGATGATGTTTCCGCTTGTTGAGCCACCTTCGTTGAGGTTGTAGCTGTTGTTAAATGCATTGGGGGCATCGTTAACAGGCTCAACCACTATGGTCAAGGTCGCTGTCGCACCGGTATTAGTGGTGTAGGTGATGACAGGAACATTGCCGTTCCAGTTAGCGTCAGGTGTGAACACGTAGCTACCGTCACCGTTAAGCAGTAAGGTACCATTTTCTAGATCTACACTGGTTCCGGCGCTATAACTATTCCCCTCGACGCTGAAGCTGCTGACTGTAAGCAGATCGTCCTCATCGCTGTCATTATCCAGCACGTTACCGATAGCGACACTATCTTCATCTATGGTGTTACTGTCGTTAGCTATGATTGTTGCTTCATCGCTGCCGGTAATATTGATAGTGACGGTTTGGGTATCGATGGCGCCAAATTCATCGGTAACAGTGACTAAAAAGCTCTCCTGTACCACTTCGCCCTCGGCCAGGCTCTCTGCAGCCTGGTTATCTAAGGTGTAGGTCCACTCTCCGGTGACCGGATCTATGCTGAAGCTGCCATAGGTGGAGTCGGCATCGCCGCTCCAGGAGAGGACTGCACCGGTATCGACATCACTGGCGGTGAGTGTACCGGTGGCGACTTGCGTATCGGGCTCCAAGACTACACCTTCGGCGGGCTGTTCGTTGACGCTACCGGTGGCATCGGCGGCCGTCGAGGTGATTATTGGGCTGTCATTGGTGCCGTTGATGGTGATGGTCACCAACTGAGTTGCACTTGCACCAAATTCATCGGTCACGGTAACCAGGAACTCCTCCTGAGTTACGCTATTTTCGGCAAAGCTATCGGCAAGCTGATTGTCCAGTGTATATGACCACTGACCGGTTACGGCGTCGATAACGAAGTTGCCGAAGGTGCCGGTTGCGCTGCCGCTCCAGCTCAGCACCGCACCGTTATCGATATCGGTGGCGGTGAGAGTGCCCGTTGTCTGTGGTATGCCGGGTACCAGGGTACCGTCATCCTCATTGCCCGATTCGATGACAGTGCCTTGATCCGCTCCATCTCCAATCTCTGTGGTGATAACCGGTGCGTCGTTGGTTCCGGTTATGGTGACGGTAAGTGTTACAGGCACGCTATCACCATCACTGTCGGTGAGTTGGTAGGTAAAGCTATCAGTAACCTGCTCCCCCTGAGCGAGAGACTGAACCGCATCGAGCTGGGTCGATAACAGGTAGCTATAGCTACCGTCGGCAGATATCTGCAGTGCACCGAAGCTACCGTCTATGATCGTAGCCTGAGCGACGGCCAGACTGGTTCCGTCGGCGTTAGTGATTTGTGAAACAGTAGAGGAGTCGGCACCTTGAGTGTCGTTATCTATGACACTGCCGGAAACAGAAACGTCATCTTCACCTATGTTACCCGAGTCATCCAGGCCACTGGGGGCATCATCGAGCAGGTTGGCGGTAATGGTTGAGGTGGTGTTGTTACCCAGAATATCGGTTAGAGACACGGCAAAGGTATCTAATATAGGCTCTGCAGCACTATGGTCGACCGCTGAGTTCAGGGTGTAGCTATAACTCAGTATGCCGGTAGCTGCATCGAATCCGGTGATATTAAGTGTTCCGCTTGCGGATGTGATTGTTGTCGGACCCGCAAATACCCCACCGCTAAACACCGCAACGCCATTAATCAGCACTTGGGATATGCCGTTTGGTGCGGCGAGTGTGATCGCACCTATTTGTGATAGTGCATCGTCTGATGGCGCTGAACCCTGAGGGAGATTAACTTCTGAAACTGTGATTGAGCCGGAAGTTAATGTGGGGAGAATATTCTCCTCTGCAATGATTGGCTCTTCACTGATGGTGTCGGCAGTCGGGTCAAATCCACTGGTATCATATCCGCTGCCTGCGATCGTTTCATCAGCTGTTCTGTCTAAGGTGACGAAGTCTGTGCCTTCATTACCACCGGCTCCGGCCGCGGTGCCGGCCGCGGTCTCAGGCAGTCCGGCTGTTGGGTCTTCACCGGCTAAGATTTGAGCCTGCAAGGCCGCGATCTCCGCATCGGTAGATACGGGGGCTGTTGCGATTCCCTCTTCTGGAGTTGGGGATAGGGGAGGCTCTTCCGATATGATACTCTTTTCATCAATGACCGTTCCATCGGCCATCTCCAGAATAAATTGTGCGCTTGGTGAAAAGATTAACTGTTCACCGTTCTTGATAAGATCGCCTATCGACACATCTCTGATATTTCCCTGTTCATCCTTGGCTTTTAATTGACCAACCAGGTTAGTGACAACGGCATCTTGTTTAGCTATTGAAACACCCATAATTACATCCCTGAGCAAGCTCATCTATAACTGACATTGAAGGTTTGAAGGTTTAGGAAATAACATACTTTCCCCTGACTACTTCAAGTCTGATCCAGTTTTTATATGTGTCAAACTATGGTGAATTGGGATAAATTTAATGGTGGAGAAAATTAAAGGAGAAAAGAGAGTAATAGCCGCTTCTATTCAATGGGTTAACTAAGAGTAGATTCGGTAAATCTCGAGCCATAATAAGAAAACTACCATATAGGTAGTTTTCTTATTATAAATGGATATAAATGTTAGCTAAACAAAGCAGCATTTCTGTAACTGGTAACGGCTTTATTGACTTCACCAAGGTGCTCCTGTGACTCAGCCAGAGCCAGCCAGCACTCTTTTCCGGGTTGAAGGTTGCAGACTTTTTGCCAGTAGGTACTTGCGTGTCGATACTCTTTGTTTTGCTGATGTAGCTTAGCTAGAAGTCTCTGGAAATTAACTTCTTCTGCATATTTTTTCTCGAGTGAAAAGATGACCTTTCTCTCCTCAACATCGGCAGGTGAAATGATCTCGCCCAGAGCGTATAACAACTCGGCAGAGATGGAGTGCTTTAACTGCTTCATCAGTATTTTCAACGCCTCAGGTTTACGTTGATAGAGGTTGAGTCCTATGCAGTAGATGGCCAGGTAGCGCACCTCTTTTCTCTCTCCTCGACTGAGCCAATGCCAGGCCTTCTCCAGCTCCTGCTCACTGCTTTTTTGAGCACTGGCGAGCAGAGCGGTATTAGTTGAAATGGTAAGCTCATTTAGCTCTTCATCTGAGATCAGGTTTCGCTTCTTGATGATAGGGAGCAGAAGCTTCAGAGCGTGCCAGTCAGATTGCGCCTGGTATAATTCCAGAGCCAGCCTGAGTACCGGGAGCTTGCTCTTACTCGTCGGAGACAGTTTATCCAGCTCTTGTCTGGCTCTGTCCAGTTCACCTTGCTGAAGCAGATAACGCGTACGTGTGGTAGCCACAGCCTTAGTGGCCAATTTTTCATTTTCAGCTTGAAGCAGGTACTCATCTCTGGATTGGGTCTTGTTTTGATGTTGCGCAGCTCTGGCTGCGGCTAACAGGTTCAGAGCCGGGATCTCTCCTTTTTCTGCGCCCTTGGCCATCGCTTTCTCGGCGGTTGGCCAGTCCTCCTCTGCCAGGGCCAGTGCTCCCATAAGGGTGTGCTTTCTAGCCGCTTTTTTACGCCACTTCTCGGGTAGCAAACGACTGCTGAAGAGCAGGTTGAGCATGAATACGATAACCCACTCGACTAATTGTAATAAGCTGTAAAAGACAATCAGTGAGAGGATCGCAAATACCAGGCTGGTTTCTACTTCATAGTCACCAATAGCCAGATAGAGGTAACCATTGCTGCCTGACAGGAAGGGGCTGATACATAGGCCCGCTAAAATTATCGCGAGGTAAACAAGAACCCGGGTCATAGGGAAGGCTCCTCATTTACCATTACGTTGCCATGGAGCACCAGCTGTTGTAGTAATGCTGTCGATTTGAAATGGTTTATGCTGGCGGTTTGTATCTCAAGAGTACTCAAGGCATCCAATGTGGCTAAGGTCTCCTCTGTTCGGGGACTGTTGAGATCGAAATATTGATATATCCACTTCCTGGCCAGTGTCAGTGACTGTCTGTAGTTGACCTGATCTTTTCGATAGAGGGCGAGTTGCGACTGAAGCAGTTTATTTCTGATATTTTCCACCAGATACCATTGCTGATCGGGTTTCAGCAGTGGAGCGCTGTCGGTGGTTCTCTTGCGTACGACGACAAAATCGTCCATTAAGGCCTGCCAGGATTTTGCTAAGTTGCTGCGCCAATCATCGAGAGACTCGCTCATCTCAGGGCTCTCTATGCGTTTAGCTGCATTAGCCACATCGGCTCTGTTTAACGGCAGTTGATGTAGGTTCTCGATAATACTGTCGAGTGATAACACAGTGCCTGCAATATCGGTACTCTTGATTGCCGAAACCGAAGCGATATCTTGAGCCAACGCCTTTCTCAGCGGTGTCAGAGAGGGGTCTTTCATCGACTCGATTCTATCATCGGCGGATTTCAGAAGGCTTGCTGCCGTGCTTGGGTCTTTTTCGAGCCAAAGTTTACTTCCGGCCATTCTGACTAAGTATTTGGCCTCTTCTGCCATCCAGTGGTTAGGATTGCGCTGGGCGAGTTTTGCTACGCGCTCATTCAGCTGAGTCTGACTGTCGGTCAAGCCCTTCATGTCTCGGGTGATGCTGCCGGAAAACTCTTGTTGCTCTCTTTGCAGTGACGATATCTGGCGTGCAGGCTCACTCAGTGCCTGTTTCAGCTCAGTGGCTAATGCCTGAGACTTTTGCTGTTGCAGTACTAACTCCTGATAAAGATAGTAACCGCCACCCAAGGCGCCAAAAGCCACAACCAGTATAAAAAACAGGTTGAAGATAAACCCGGGAGAAACACTGTTTTTTTCAGTTTCAGGCTGGATATTAGCAGACTCTTCCTGAGGTTCGCTGACTGCTTGAGTCGTGTCATGAGTATCCGTTTCAGAGCTTACCTCAGTTTTCGGTTCTATAACGTTCTCATCTAACTTTTTATTGTCCATTAAACAGTCCTTGAAGGCGATACAGCTACAATGATGACGATTATATACCCAAACCTCCTCAAGATGCAGGATTCAGCATGTCGGGAAGTGATAGCGTTCAAGGCATGAAATAGTAGGACTAGTTATTCTAATTCGATATTTCATAACGCTGAAAAATGTTGCTTCTCGCCTTGCCCTTCTGGCGCTCTGAAACGAGCATCTTGGGGGAACCTGGGTATAAGACTAGACAGTTAACTTTAAGGCTGACAGTACAGCCTTACAGTTCGCAGCTTTAGCGTTAGTTACGTGTAGCAATCCGCTGGCTAAAGCTTGATCCTCAACTCGAGAGCTGGGAACTATAATATGACATGCACGCAGCCAAGCAAATAGCTCTTTTGGTACAAGTTTGATTAGATTATGAAGTATTTCGCCACTGGTGACGACAATTGTGTCAATCTCAGCCTTCTGCCACTCATGTAGGGTGCTGTCTATATCTAACTTTGGACAACCTCTTTGGTAGGCTTCCCAATAGTTAACGACAGCGCCTCTGTCGCTGAGTGCTTCTGCCAGCGCCTCTCTTCCTCCCACGCCTCGCACGATCACAATTTTTTTATCAGAAATATTATGAAGCGGCTTTAGTGTGAGGAGACCTTCGGTCTGTTGACACTCCTGTGGAGCTTTTAATGAATTGATCCCAAGGGCGAGAAGGGCTTGATAGGTTGCTTCACCGACGGCGTAAAATTGTGCCGATTGAGGAAACTTATTATTTAATGCTTCAGAGGCGAACTTTACCGCATTAGTACTGATAAAAATAACAATATCAGCATGAGAAAACTGTTCAATAGATGATTGGTGCTGCTCAATATCGGTTGCCTGTACATTAAGCAGTGGCGTGACAAGATGAGAGACCCCTCTTTCATTCAGGGCCTCTATCATCGACTGATTACGCCCTTGTGGGCGTGTCAGTAGTACCTTCATCTTAATGGTCTATTTGATATAGACGGCATCGAGAATGGCTTTAGCGCCTTTGCTGAGTAGCTCTTCGGCCAGTGCAACACCGATCGCTTGTGCATCTGTCTTAGGGCCTACTTTTGTTGCTTCGATAACATGGCTGCCATCAGGGTTACCGACTAGTCCGCGTAGCGTTAATGTATCACCCTCGATCTCTGCGTAGGCTCCGATAGGAACCTGACATCCGCCTTCAAGGTGAGTATTCATGGCACGTTCGGCAATAACACGGTGACGTGTTTCAGCGTGCTCAAGCGGAGCAAGTAGAGCCTTCACTCTTTCATCATTGGTACGACACTCGATGCCGACCGCACCCTGACCGTTGGCCGGTAGCGACTCTTCGGCAGAGATAAAGCTGGTAATGCGCTCCTCGAGCTTCAGGCGCTTAAGGCCGGCAGCCGCAAGAATGATTGCGTCGTAGTTACCCGCATCCAGTTTTCCTAATCGTGTTCCGACGTTACCGCGCAGATCTCTGATCTCAAGGTCAGGACGAGAGGCCCTGATCTGACACTGTCGTCTCAGACTGGATGTACCAACGACGGCACCGTGAGGTAGCTCACTGATATCTTTGTAGTTATTAGATACGAAAGCATCGCGCGGATCTTCACGCTCACAAATAACTTCTAAACCTAAACCTTCAGGGAAATCGACCGGAACATCTTTCATCGAATGCACTGCAATATCGGCTCTGTCTTCAAGCATCGCCACTTCCAGCTCTTTAACAAATAATCCTTTGCCGCCCACTTTTGCCAGTGGTGTGTCAAGGATGATGTCGCCTTTTGTACTCATAGGTAGGAGTTCTACCGTCAAATCTTCATGGAATTTTTCCAGTTCAGCTTTAACAAATTCTGCTTGCCAAAGTGCAAGTGGGCTTTTACGTGTTGCAATTCGAATGACGTTTTGAGACATGCTCGATTTTCCATCAGAGGCCTTAGTTGCAGTAATGCTAACATTGCTCTGGAACAGATGTAATATGAGGCTGTTGATTCTTTGAAGTTCACCCATAAATTTCGCGTTGAAAAATGTGATATCGATCTCATTTATTCCCAAAGTGAGATAAAGCTGCTAGCATAAATATCAACTCTCTATTTCGTTCTGGAATAAATCATTTGATCAATGAGCAGAGTCAATTTATCGAAACCGCTGAGCGATTAAATCGGATCAGGCTGGCTCGTGCGCTCGCGATACTATCCCCGCTAAAGAGAGATCTATTAAGACTTATTCCTCTTCTATTTCATTATCATAGGGCTGGCTACCCAGGCTATAACGGTTCGATGACACCTTCCGGAGTCTTCAAATATCAACCTTGTGATAGTGAGCTGGCCGCTTGCGACACCCTGGGTTTAGTTAAGCCTGCACAGCACAAAGTGAGGCAGCCTGCCATCGAGGGAGTCTACAGTATGGGGAGTATGGCCAGCTTCGGTCAGAATCCTAAGAGTGACATCGATGTATGGGTGGTTCATGACCGTTTGCTGACTCAAGAGGAGTGCCGATTATTAGAGGAGAAATCTTCGCTCTTAACTGCCTGGTTTGCCCGGTATGGATTGGAAGTTAATATCTATCTGGTCCACCCGGAGCAGTTCTCAAAGGCCCCGAAATCTGATGGCGGGTCATTGCGTCCGATAGGCCATGAGCACAGCGGCAGCGCTCAACATTGGCTCCTGTTGGAGGAGTTTTATCGCAGCCAGATCTGTTTAGCGGGTAAAACCGTGGCCTGGTGGCCAAATGCCCATACTACCGATGAGTTACTATATTTAGGCGACGTTAGCCAGATCCCGGCTAGTGAGTACTTCGGCGCCTCTCTATGGCAGCTCTATAAAGGCTTAGATAAACCCCATAAGGCTCTGTTGAAGGTACTACTGCTTGAGGCCTACGCGACAGAATATCCAGACACCTTACTGGTCAGTGAAAAGGTATGGCAGCGAACTTTGGATGGCGATTTCTCTGCCGCGAACGATGCCTATTATCTCCTCTACGAATCGATAGAGGCGCACCTTGAAAGGCAGCAGGATCCCGGGCGACTGGAGATCGTACGGCGATGTTTCTATCTGAAATGTGGCATTCGCTTGAGTGAATTTGAGCAGGCTAAGGATTGGCGATATCACAAGCTGAGAAGCATGGTCGATAGCTGGAACTGGTCTGAAAGCCTCATAGATACATTGGATCACTGTGAAGATTGGCATTGTGGACAACTACAGTGGTTCAATGAACAGCTTAATGAGCTCATGTTAGGCAGCTACCAGACTCTGATACAATTTGCCTCAGCCAATAAGCTCAGCGGAAACCTGAGGCTGTCTGAGTTGGGGTTATTGACTCGCAAACTGCATACCTATTTCAGCGCCGACTCACAGCAGATCATCAGCCTGAACCGGCTATGGAGTGAGTCGATAGCCGAGCCGGATCTGACCGTCATCTATAGCCATAACGAACAGCTGTATTGTCTGTATCGCTGTCCTCCCCATTCGCGAAACTTTATCGGTCAGCGAGCGGTTTATCGCTCAAGAAGTAAGGCTAAGTTACTCGCCTGGGCTACATTGAACGGTGTATCGAGCCAGGTGACAAGCTGGTATGAGTTCACAAAGGGAAGCGGAAAGTCGGAATACCTGACGATGGCGGCCAGACGGTTGCTCTCATTCTTCGAGTTCGAAGAGAGGCGGGTATCTAAGATGGATTTGTGTCAGCCATGGCGTTATAAAAAGTTGATACTGTTGCTCAACTTTAATAGCGACCCGACGGTTCAGTGGCAGGGGCAGGAGATTATGGTCGATTATATGAATGCCAATATCTTCTCATTGGGCCGACGTCAGCAAAATATGGTCGCATCGATCGATATCATCAGCCTCAATTCATGGGGAGAGTGGCACTGTCACCATTATGAGGGGGAGCAGGGGATATTAAATGCGTTGTCTTTCATCATACCGGGTATAAGGCAGGCTGAGGAAGAGGTCGCTATAGAGGTGATCAGTTGTTCGGCCAAGCTGAAGTCTCAGTTTGAGCGTACGGTGAATAGCTTAGTACACAGGGCGGTCCGTTTAAGCTTACAGGTATCCAGCTCTTCGACGCTGGTTTACCCGCTAAAGGTCGGCAAGGTTCAGTATGGGATCTTTTTTAACAGCAAGGGGATGGTTTTTCAGGATCTGAAAGATGCCAAGGCTTTCTATCAGCAGCTAACTATGAAGAAGGTGATTGAGCTGCCGAGGCCGGATCTCGGTAATGAGCCGTTTACCAAGGTACCCGATGTTATACAGGACTTTGCCGCCCATGGTGCGATTCAATACTTTCTTCGTCAAAGTGAACATGGCTTAGATGTGTTTGTACTCAATGAGAAAAATGAGCTGAACCATTATGTTCAACAAGATGTAAAAGTAGATGAGCTTGTGAGCCAGGTGAGCCATCACCATGCCTTCGAGGAGCCGGATACCTCTAAACAGCGCTTCAATCTGCCGCAGTTTTTCAGGTTGATTCGGATCGATGGACGATTAAGGGCGATCCCCTTCGGTGTCTCTGTAGATGAGGCCGAGATGGATTTCTAGTAGAAATGGAACGCTAAAAGAGGCTCGATATTCACTCACCTCTTTTAATCAAAAATCTAAAAATCTCTTACAGCGAGAGCTGTATATCACCTTGGCGCTTAATCGAATCGATAACGAAAGGCATAAACTCACCACCATTTCTTTCGTCGATCCATTGACCTTCTACGAATGAGAAGTGGTATCCACCAAACTTGGTCGCCACCCAGATCTGATGTAAAGGTTCCTGCTTATTGATCACGATTTTTGAAGTATCCGGAAACTCCAGCTGCAGCACATTTCCCGAGGCATCGATGTCTATATCTGCATCCTGCTCATCGATGGCTTGTTCGATGGCGGTATCTATGGCTTGAAACATCTCATCAGCGAGTTGATGAAATTCAGAGTCTGTCATGGCCATGGGGCTTAATCCTTGGTTATGGTTTAGTTTTTCATATTGATAGTATCAATCACAACCCATCACTCCAATCAAATTTTGCAAAAGCCGATATCTGAACTGTGATTTCAGCTGAAAACATGGGAATCGCATCTATTAGTCCGATATATGCTTGACGTGGAAACGCTAACTCTGCAACATCACTAAAGGTTTAAAAATTACCCCTGTACCGATTTAAACAACCTGGATAGATAGATGTTGAGAAAAATGAGAGTGTGTTCACTGATATTGCTTGGTAGCCTTTTTGTCGTTGCGTGCGGCCAAAAAGGCCCACTATATAAATCGCCGGATAAACAAGATAATCAGGAACAGAAGCAGGAACAGCCGAAAAAAGAAAGCAATAAGGAATAGACTCTTGGATCATTTTCTCTATAAAAATAATGAACTACAGGCTGAAGATTGCCAGGTTGCCGAGCTGGCTCAGACCTATGGCACCCCCCTGTACATATATTCCCGGGCGACATTAGAGCGGCATTGGCATGCTTTTGACCGTGCGGTCGCTAATCATCCGCATCTTATCTGTTATGCGGTGAAAGCTAACTCTAATCTGGCGGTTCTCAATGTGCTCGCTCGGCTTGGCAGTGGTTTCGATATTGTTTCCGGTGGTGAACTTGCCCGGGTGATCGAGGCGGGTGGATCGCCCGATAAGGTTGTATTTTCCGGTGTGGGTAAGACAGTGGATGAGATGGAGCAGGCATTAAACTTAGGGATCCACTGCTTTAATGTCGAATCTGCAGCTGAACTCGAACAGCTTAATCGTGTCGCAATGCGGCTGGGGAAGGTGGCGCCGGTATCTTTAAGGGTCAATCCTGATGTCGATGCGGGAACTCACCCCTATATCTCTACCGGTCTAAAAGAGAACAAGTTTGGCATAGCTATGGATGAAGCCGAGTCTATCTTCGTTCGGGCTAACGGTCTGCCAGGCTTAGAGGTCAAAGGGGTGGATTGTCATATTGGTTCACAGCTGACTGAGATACAGCCGTTTCTCGACGCCATGGACCGTATGCTGGCCCTCATTGATCGCTTGGGCGATAAAGGTATTGAGATTGAGCACTTCGATGTGGGGGGCGGCTTAGGGGTGACCTATGATGATGAGACGCCACCTGAGCCGGATGTCTATGCCGCAGCGCTGCTCGAACGACTGGGCGGCAGGGATCTTAAACTTATTTTTGAGCCGGGTCGTGCGATAGCGGCCAATGCCGGAATTTTTGTCACTCAGGTGCTCTATCTTAAGGGTAACAGTGATAAGCACTTTGCTTTGGTCGATGGGGCGATGAACGATCTTATCCGTCCGTCGTTATATAGCGCCTGGCAAAATATTATTCCTGTGAAGCCCCGTGAAGGGGAAACCCGCAACTATGATATCGTGGGACCGGTATGCGAAACGGGCGATTTCTTAGGTAAGGAGAGAGAGTTGAATATCGATGCCGGCGACTACCTGGCGGTTCGTTCATCGGGGGCGTATGGTTTCACTATGTCATCAAATTATAATACCCGTCCAAGAGCCGCGGAAGTGATGGTCGATGGTAGCAAGGCACATCTGATACGTGAGCGAGAAAAATTGCCTCAGCTATGGCAAGGTGAGCAATTACTGCCGTAAACTGTCTATATATTATTGTTCAGCTTTTAGCTGTAGCACACAGATTTTTAAAGGATATCTATCTTGATCCATTTTACTAAGATGCACGGCTTAGGTAATGACTTCATGGTGGTCGATGGAGTTACACAGAACGTGTTCTTTTCACCCGAACAGATCAAGCGTCTTGCCAATCGAAATTTTGGTATCGGTTTCGATCAGTTGCTACTGGTAGAGCCTCCTTATGATCCGGATCTGGATTTTCACTACCGCATATTTAATGCCGATGGCGGTGAGGTCGAGCAATGTGGCAATGGCGCCCGTTGCTTTGCTCGTTTTGTTCGCAACAAGGGGTTGACGAATAAGCAGAAGATCAGGGTCAGCACCTCAAATGGCAAGATAACCCTGCGGTTGGAGCGAGATGGTAATGTGACTGTGAATATGGGGATCCCGGTACTCGATCCCGGAAAGATTCCATTCACGGCCAAGAAGGTTGAGAAAACATACCTGCTTCAGGTCAATCCTCCTGAGTCGAATATGCAGACCTTTCTGTGTGGCGTCGTTTCCATGGGCAATCCTCACTGTGTCCTGGATGTCGAAGATATCCAGACTGCAGACGTTGAAGGTGTTGGTGCCCTGCTTACCCGTCATGAGCGTTTTCCTAAGGGGGTGAATGTCGGTTTTATGCAGGTCATTAACCCCGGCCATATTAAGTTAAGAGTATATGAACGGGGGACTGCCGAGACTCTGGCTTGCGGAACCGGTGCCTGCGCCGCGGTTGTCGTTGGGCAGCTCCAGGGGAAGTTAGATAATCGAGTGCGTGTCGATCTTCCGGGGGGAACCCTGACGATTAACTGGGAGGGGGAGGGAAAACCTTTGTGGATGACCGGGCCCGCCGAACATGTATATGATGGACAGATACAGCAATGAGTGAAGCATCCGAAGTGAAAAATGAAGCCCCGTTTGATGAGATACTGATACGTGAATATCTGTTAGATAATCCTGATTTTTTTAGCCGGTATCCAGAGCTGTTACTGGCTATGCGCATTCCCCACGGTGAGCGTGGCGCCGTCTCTCTGGTGGAGCGTAAACAGGAGATGTTGAGAAGTCGGGTGCAGCAGCTTGAGGAGGAGATCACCTCCTTGATGGGGATGGCATCGCGTAATGAAGCTATCTATATGTTCAATACGGCGCTGTCACTGAAACTGCTGCAATGTGAAGATCTGGGTGAGTTGAGGCAGACGCTGTCCGAAGGGTTAAAAACTCAATTTAATTTCAGTCACGTCAGGCTGATTACTGTCCATGATCTGGATAGTGAGCTGTCGCGGATCTGGAGTAAACGCTTGAAGCAGGGCTATTATTTTGGACGCTTAACCATCGAAGAGTCTAAGCGTCTGTTCGGCTGTGATGTCGGATCTGTGGCCCTGTCCAGACTATCCGACCAGTGTGGTCAGGTCATTTTTGCTATCGCCAGCCAGGATGCGATGCATTTTCATCCTGAGATGGATAATCTGCTGCTGGATCAGCTTAAGCAGTTGCTGGATCATCTGCTGCCAAAATTGTAGAGGCGATCCGTTTTGCCCGGACGTGGCCGGCATGTCAGCTAAGAGAGAGTGTTTATTTCAAGCTCAAAAGATAAACAGGCGCTAATGAACGTTGAATGGTTTCAAAAATTTGAAAGTTATCTCAGTGCCGAACGCCGGCTATCAAAGTATACAGTTCGAAATTATCTGTACGAGTTGCAGCGGGTCAGCAAGCGGCTTGAGAAAACCAGCTCCTGGCTTGAGGTAACCCGGGAGCAGCTTCAGGGGGCTCTGAGCCAAATTCACAGGCAAGGGCTAAGCCCCCGCTCCATGTCGTTGACACTGTCTGCAGTCAAACAGTTTTGTGACTTTCTGCTTAGAGAGGGGGCAATTCAGGCTAATCCGGCTTTGACTCTGAGTGCGCCAAAACAAAATAAACCCCTGCCTAAAAATATGGATCTCGATTCTGTCACTCATCTTTTGGAGATTGATGGTGATGACCCATTGAGCTTGCGTGATAAGGCGATCATGGAGCTATTCTATTCATCAGGTTTGCGTCTGGCGGAACTTGCCGCCCTGAATGTGGGAGATATCGACTTCTCTGAGAGGCAGGTGAAGGTGATGGGAAAGGGGGGCAGGGAGAGAATCGTTCCTGTCGGTAATTTCGCGATACATGCCATCGAGTGTTGGCTGACATGCAGAAAAGGGATCGCCGCCTGTGAAGATAATGCCCTGTTTGTTACCAGTAAGGGGAGGCGGTTGGCACACCGGAGTATTCAGGCCAGGCTCGCTAAGTGGGGACAGGAGCAAGCTCTGAATATGCGTGTACACCCCCATAAGCTCAGACACTCCTTTGCCACACATATGCTAGAGTCCAGTGCAGATCTAAGGGCTGTTCAGGAGTTACTTGGCCACGCCAATTTATCAACGACGCAGATATACACCAGCCTGGATTTCCAACACTTGGCGAAAGTGTATGACGGAGCACACCCCAGGGCCAGAACCAAGGCAAAACCGACAGTGAAAACAGGAAAAGAGTAATGGCGCAAAGCTATATACGCACACGGGATTTTCAAGTAATAAGCTTCGATCTCGATGACACCTTGTATGATAACCGGCCAGTTCTTAAGCGAGCAGAAGCTTCGTTAATCGCATTTCTTGCTCAGGAATACGCCGAGACCCGCCGATGGCAGAGAGCCGACTGGATAGTGCTGAAAGCCGCTTTGCTGAATAAATATCCTGAACTGATTCACGATACTACGGCCGCAAGATTCGTGATGCTGGAGCAGGGCCTGCTTAGCTTAGGTTATTCGAGAGCGGATGCCGAAACCGGCGCAAAGCGGGGAGTCGAGCATTTTCTGAAAGATAGATCTGACTTTACCGTTTCAACATCGATTATCACTATGCTCGAGGAGTTGGGGAGAAGCTATCCCTTGATTGGCTTGACCAATGGAAATGTCGATGCCGATAAGATAGGTCTGGGATCTCTGTTTCAGTTTGTACTCCATCCCGGTGACGGGACAAGAAAGAAACCTTATCCGGATATGTTTTATAGCGCGTGTCGCAGGTTGGATATCGCTCACCAGGCGCTACTTCATGTGGGAGACAGTTACCTTAACGATGTTCAGGGGGCCAGAATGGCCGGTTGTCAGTCCATATGGCTAAATCCTGCATTTGACCGTGCGTCGGTCGACAAAGGCTGTGGAATGTTACCCCATTTGGAGATAGAGGATATATCTGAACTGGCTGTACTGCTTTCCTAAGTTTTCAATCGCTTGATATGTATCAATAGATGCCCGAGGGATGAGGTGTATCTTGCCTGTTACTTTGGGTAATCAAGGATAGGATTGTTGTCATGTTGCGTTTAGCTGCTTTAATGTTTTTCCTCCTCTTTTCATCACTGCCGGCTCAGGCTCATGAGTTGGGGTCATCCGGTGGTTTTATAACGGGTTTCAATCATCCCGTGTTGGGGTTCGATCATCTGTTAGCTATGTTGTGTGTGGGGGTATTAAGTACACAGCTCGGTGGTCGCGCTATCTGGAGCGTACCCGGGGTATTCGTCATGTTTATGCTTCTGGGAGGGATTCTTGGGTTATTCTCGGTTCCGCTTCCCTTCGTGGAGATGGGAATTGCCTTATCTGTCCTGCTGTTGGGAGTCGCGTTAGCAATCGATAAGCGTCTTCCTCAGTTGCTGATAATGGCATTTGTTGGCGTGTTTGCCATATTTCATGGTCACGCTCACGGTGTCGAGATGCCGCAACTGGCAAACCCGGTACTCTATGCTCTGGGCTTTATCTGCGGCACTGCGACCATACACCTTGTCGGGGTGGTGCTGGGCATGGGGATGCAGCATGTGGGTAAGCAGTATAACCTGATGCGGATGTCCGGTGGCGTCATTGCGCTAATCGGTGGCTATCTGCTGATCGGGAGTTAGTTCAGGACTGAGTGTGAAAAGGGCCGGCATTTGCCGGCCTTTTTGTACTCGGTTGGCTACGACTATTCAGAGGGCCAATGCCTTAGGGAACAGGATGTTATTTTCGAGGTGAATGTGCTGCATCAAGTCGGCCTCGAACTCGGCCAGCGTAGCGTAACAGACCCGCCAGGTGGTGCAGGCATGCTCCGGTGGCTGGAAGTGATTGGTTATTTCATGAAGCTTTTGGAGTATATGGCCCGCGTCGTCATGTTCGTGTTGCATCGCGTTGATAGGGTTGCCGATATGGCCGAAACAGCCCTCTACGGTTTCACCGGCAGCCATAGCACGGATGGCCGGAAACAGAATTCGCTCCTCCTTCATCAGGTGAGGGGTCAGGTCGTCGACTAAGGCGCGCACCCAACCTGCAAAAGGTTTAATTTCTGCGTGGCGTTCACCGTGAGCCCTTACCATCTTCTGGCTATACTCCATCAACAGCGGCGCCTTCTCTCTCACATAGGCATGATGATTTGCTTCGATATAGTCGATGAGTTCACCGAGGGCTAACTGATTCAGTGCATCATCCTTCTGGCCTTCGGAGTTAATTTTACTCAGTGCCGCTTCTACTTCGGCTAACGGGATACCGGCCTTGTCACTGGCTGCGGTGAGTGTTCGTCCCCCGCCACAGCAAAAATCGATACCAAATTGACTAAATACATGGGCATAGCGAAAATCATCGGCTACAAGCTGACCGACATGCTGTTCAGATAGGGAGATCTCAGTTTGGTCTGTAACACTCATAAACACCTCAAAGCTGCAAATTATTTATATCTTTAAGGTGTATCTTATTTGCCTCTTTAAGAGCTGGCAAGGAAAACTTGAGTAAATTGCTCAGGAATTCACATTTCAGCGTTAATCTGTTTCAACGGTCGCCAGAAGCAGCATAGGGATGACTCTGTTTACCGTTGTCTTAAATGAGGCTGGATCATTGTTCATGACCTTGCCCCAGTTCAGGTAACAGTTAAACAGCTCGGCCCGTGTCTTTTGCTCCAATTCATCGAAACCGGCGTCGGCAAAGGCCCTCTGAATTACGGCCATACGACGTGAGTGAATATTGTCAAACACCGCCATGGCTGCTTCGTCGTGGCTGGCCCAGCCACGGATGGCTAATTCATATTTGGCCAGATCTTGTCCGACTACGGTATCGGCAATGGTTTGCAATCGTTGCTTGGGAGGAAGCTGTGGCAGATCCGGGTTGTCCGTTAACACGGCGTTAAATTCAGAAATCCAGTACTCCAGCATATGATCCAACAGATCTTGTCTGTCTTTAAAGTGCCAATAGAAGCTGGTCTTAGCGACGCCGACTGTGCGAGACAGGTTGCCGATACTTAGTTTGTCAACGCCTTGGTTTGAAAGCATTTTTAGTCCGGCTTCTAACCATTGATTCTTGGAAAAACGTTGGCGCGTTACTTTACCTGTCATTGATATACCCATACAAAAATTGTGGTTGTTGCTCTAAATCAAAAATTGTCTGTTTTCAGACCATGTGTCACATTTTTACAACCTCGTTATGTACCACCTGGTACATTGAGGGGTATTATCGCCTCAACATATGTACCGCCCGGTACTTATATCGTTGGTTAAGCGAGTTAGGGTCATTATCCCAAATTAGTGGCCGAAGGTTAACCCGTTTGAGGTTTTCATTCAGTGCTATATGACCCGATGCTTTGCCTGTGGAAGTCTGTCGATAGGAAACCTAAAAATGCAGAAGACAGTTCTCTCTATTACCTTGCTTGCAAGCCTGTTTGGTTTTGCGGCAAAAGCAAACCCAATGCCGGATCCTTATGCTGAGCCGACGGCGGCAATTCAGGCGCGACAAGGTGTTCATAGGCTTATGGGCGCAAGCCTGATGGATGCCGGTGCCATCGCTACCGGCAAGAAGCCGTGGAATGGTTTCACCATGCTTAATCGTGTCGACTCTCTGGCGGGGTTATCCATCATATATAACGATTTTTTCTTTGTGCCGGACTCCTTTAAGCAAAGTAAAGCCAGTGATGACCTGCTGGATCGCAAGGAGGAGTTCCAAAGCCGCTCTAAGGCTCTGAAAAATGCCACCCTAGGACTTCGATTAGCGGTTCGTAACCATGATGGCCACTCCAGTATGAAGGCTGTGGTGACCACCATTGAGGCTTGTAATGCCTGTCATATGAGCTTTATGAAGTCAGATGCAAGGCTGATTCTACCCCTGCCGGATGCTCCTGCTGGGCACTAGAAACTGCTGTTTGCGTATATTTACCTTATCTGAGGAGTCAAATCATCATGACTGATACTAAAGCTGTATCGCTCGTAAATGACGAGCAGAAAGTCAGTTATGGACTGGGGTGGCAGTTCGGCCGTCACCTGCAAACTCATAACTTTGACGGATTGGAGCTGGAAACCGTCTTCGCTGGGATGCTGGATTGCTTCCATGACAGAGCCGCGCCCATCACTGATCAACAAGTGGAGACGGCATTTAAAAATATTGCAGCCAGGGTAGAGGCTATTCGCCGAAAAGAGGCCGATGAGGTTGCGGGACGCAGTCAGGCATTTATGTCTGAAAATGCCCTTAAGCCGGGAATCGTCATCACAGACTCCGGCTTGCAATACAAGGTCATAGAGATGGGAGAGGGGCGAACTGCCGGGCAGATAGATAATGTCATCGTTCACTACCACGGCATGTTGATCAACGGCGAAGTATTCGACAGCTCAGTCGAAAGAGGGGAGCCGGTAGAGTTTCCCGTGCAGAGCGTTATTCCCGGTTGGACCGAGGTATTGCAGATGATGCCGCAAGGCTCTAAGTGGCGAGTATATGTACCGGCAGAGCTGGCCTATGGTCAGGTGGGTAAGGCGCCGAAGATCCCCGGCAATGCGGCCTTGATCTTCGACCTTGAACTTATTGAAGTCGTCTGATCTTGCCCGCAGAGACTTTTACCCCATTGTTAGATGAAGAGAATTAAGCAATATGACAAACCAAGATGAAAACCTCAGCTCGCAAGAGCAGCAAGATGATCTACCGAACATGTCGCGACGCAGCTTCTTTAAGAAGACCGTCATTGGTGGTGGTGCGGCTATGTTAACCGGTGGAGTGGCATTAGGGGCTTCTAAGGCGGCACTGGAAGGTTCGACAAACACTCCGGGTATCGAGGTCGACGAGCTCAACTTTAAACCTTTCGACCAACGGGATCTGGTGCTGACTCACGCGGTGAGCCCAAAACTGTCCAAGATAGATCATCCCGAGCGTTCGGCTCAATATTCACGTTTGTGGAACAAAGAGTTTGACTTCAATGATGTGGTCCAGACATTCGAGAACCGTGATCACTTCGATAATAGTAAATCAGGATATGGTCAGGCCGACAGGGCTATCGGCCACGCCGCCTGGTACCCTTTGGTTGTCGCCAAATCCCGTGCAGCCGCCTTCGGTCAACCGAATACTCCGCTGCATAGCTGGGATCAAACAGACGTAGAGCCTGAGCAATATGATTGGGGAAGCGGCAAACGTGCCGCAGATATGATCCGCTCGACAGGACGCCTGTTTGGAGCGGTGAGAGTGGGCATCGCAAAGTTTGATAAACGTTTCGTTTACGCTCCTCTCTATGACATGGAGGATGAGAGAACTCTCTCCTGGGAGAAAGACTTTCCGTTCAAACCCAAGTCGGTGATCGTCATTGCAACCCCTATGGACTATGACAACGTAGCGACGGCGCCGTCCTGGACCTCGGAGGGCGCCACGGGTAACGGTT
The DNA here is from genome assembly GCF_947501225.1 of uncultured Shewanella sp. Taxonomy (GTDB): domain Bacteria; phylum Pseudomonadota; class Gammaproteobacteria; order Enterobacterales; family Shewanellaceae; genus Shewanella. Next base: position 35,871 of record NZ_CANMUW010000023.1, on the reverse strand, counting down.
ATAGCGACATGGGTAAGATGGCGTGTCAGATGGCAAAGTTTATCCGTGGCTGTGGATACCATGCCGTGGGAGCGGGTAACGATCTGGCTAACTCTGTGGCCTATGCCATCCTAGCCGGAATGGGAGAGGGCGGTCGTCTTGGCTCCTGCATCATGCCCGGTGTCGGGCCTAGGGTGAGGCTGTGTAAGGTATTTACCGATATCGACTTTGAAGATGCTTACGATCAGCCACGAACCTGGGGGGTGCGCGAGTTCTGCAAAACCTGTAAGAAGTGTGCCGACTCCTGCCCGTCCGGTGCCATCAGTCAGGATGATGAACCCACCTTTCACCCTACCTATGAGTTCAGCGACGAGCCGGGTTATACCTGGAATAGTCACGCGGGTGTCAGTAAGTGGCATTCAGACTCCAAGCGCTGCTTCAACTTCTGGGTAGACAACGATACCTCCTGCTTGAACTGTATCGCCAGTTGTACCTTCAATGAACCCGACTTCTGGCATCACTGGATGATGATGGCCGTCAACCCTATGATGCCAAAATTTCTGCATGCCTTTATGGCGGAAGCTCATCCGGCGTTTGGCTATGGCGGACAGGGACCCGAGCCCATTCCGGGTAAGGTTGAGAAGTTCTGGAGATCCGGCGCCGATATGCGCACCAATGTTTCTATGAAAAATAATATCGGCACAGCCGGTTAACATACAGGAGAAAGAGTGATGGAAGCTTTGCAATGGTTCTGTCTGGGCATTATCAGCATGTTGACGATTAATGCCATGGTGTATGCCCATATGGTGGTCAAGCTTAAATGGTACGCGATACCTCTGCTGTTGGTCGGCATTCTGGATATCCTGTTTGGTATCGCCTGGTGTGGTTCTTCGTTTATCGAAGGTTATGCGCAATCCGGCGCGCTGGGCTTATCTGTATTTGGTGGCTCAGGCCTGCTATTGGTGATAGTTACCTGGCGTCATCTGGTGGCACCGGGTTTTAAGCCAGCCCAATAGTTATTTTCTCATCATATTGCCCCTATTCAGGGGCAAAACTCCTGCCTTATACCGACTGGCATTAATCATCAAAGACACCTTCCAGCTGCTTGCTCTGTGTTCCTGGCTGCGAAAGTTTTTCTCGCTATGTGTGCCAAGCCCGGCTCTGCTTCATAAACAGCAGACATAAAAAAACCAGCCTGGGGCTGGTTTCTTTATTTAAAGCAGGAGATGAACAATTTAGTTCATGCCATACTTTTTCAATTTCTTACGCAGAGTACCACGGTTGATACCTAGCATGTTCGCCGCACGAGTCTGGTTGCCGCGGGTATGCTGCATGATGATATCCAGCAGAGGCGCTTCAACTTCGCTTAACACCATTTCATATACTTCTTCAGCTTCCTGTCCGTCCATCTGAGCGAAAAAGTTTGTTACTGCACGCTTTACAGCGTCACGTAATAACTGAGGCTTGATAGTACCGTTAGCTGTTTCAATTTTGCCAACTGTAAGCTGATGAGTTTCTGTGTTAGTTGTCTGATCAAACATTCGTATTCTGCTCTTTAATTAATTCTGTGCAATTTCATCAAAATAGCGTTCCACCATGGAACATTGTTCTTCAACAGTTTCCAGCCGATTAAATTCGGCCCGGAATGGACGCTGTTCATCCTGGTCCAAATACCATCCAACATGTTTTCTAGCGAAACGGATACCCTTATATTCACCATACAGAGCATATAAGTTTTTAAGATGTTCCAGCATCACAAGACGCTTTTCATCCATCTCAACAGGCGCTAGCTTCTTACCCGTTTCCAGGTAATGTTGAATTTCTCGGAAAATCCAAGGCCTTCCCTGGGCACCCCGACCTATCATGAGAGCATCGGCACCGGTCTGATCCAGCACAAAACGAGCTTTCTCAGGGGTAACGATATCTCCGTTAGCAACAACAGGAATCGAGACATTCTTTTTAATAGTTTTAATTGTGTCGTACTCGGCTTCTCCCTTGTACATGCACTGCCTGGTTCTGCCGTGAACGGCTAATGAGGCAATGCCACAATCTTCGGCTATCCGGGCGATTTGAACACCATTCCTGTGCTCAGGAGCCCATCCAGTGCGAATTTTCAGTGTTACCGGTACATCCACTGCCCCAACCACGGCTTGTAAAATCGCTTTTACCTGCTCAGGGTCTTGTAACAGTGCTGAACCAGCTAGCTTTCTATTCACCTTCTTCGCAGGACAGCCCATATTGATATCGATGATCTGCGCCCCCTGTTGTACGTTGACAACGGCGGCATTGGCCATCAATTCAGGATCGGCACCTGCTATTTGTACTGAGCGTATCCCATCTTCACCAGCATGACTCATGCGCTGGCGACTCTTATCGGTATCCCAAACCTCAGGATTCGACGAAAGCATCTCCGACACCGCCATGGCAGCACCATAACGAAGACATAGATTTCTAAAGGGTTGGTCTGTGACACCTGCCATTGGTGCCACGATCAACCGGTTTTTCAGTTGATAGGGTCCAATCTGCATTTTCAACATACCTTGCGTTACAAAGGGGCGCTATAGTACGCCTTTTTTGAGCCGGTGAAAAGGTCAATAAATGACCTGAGAGAAACTTTTTTTCTTGACTTTTGAAAGGTGAGAATTCTCAGGCGGCACAAGGCGTGCCGCCCAATACCGCTATTTACGTACCCCTGTCAAGCGGCTCCAATCCTCTTTGTGAGCAGGCTCATCCATATCAAACCACTGGGTGTAATACTCAGCGACCTCTTCGGCTTGTTCTTTAAGCAGGCCTGACAGTGCCAATAGACCACCGGGCTTGACTTTTTCGGCGATGAGAGGGGCAAGTTCTCTCAACGGTCCGGCAAGGATATTAGCCACTAAGATATCGGCCTGCAGATCTGCCGGTTGATCTTCCGGCAGGAAGAGGGCTAATTGATCTTCTACGCCATTACGTTCAGCATTGGCTTTCGATGCCTCTATGGCCTGATAATCGATGTCGATACCTGTGACCTTAGTTGCACCGAGTTTCAGTGCGGCGACGGCTAAAATACCAGAGCCACAACCAAAATCGATCACCTCTTTATCGGTGAAGTCTAAGCCATCCAGCCACTCCAGACAGAGAGCTGTCGTTGGATGCGTTCCGGTACCGAATGCTAAGCCCGGATCTAATATGATGTTGACGGCTTCGGGATCGGGGATTTCGCGCCAACTGGGGCAGATCCACAGGCGTTCGCCGAACTTAATCGGATGGAAATTATCCATCCACTCACGCTCCCAGTCTTTATCTTCCACCTGCTCTATCTTGTAGGAGAAATCTTTACTCAGATAAGGTTGTAGCTTTAGTTGTTCCACAACCAAGGCAAGATCTCTATCGGCTTCAAACAGGGCGGTAAGAACGGTGTGGTTCCACAGTGGTGTTTCACCTAAAGTGGGCTCGTAGATGGGTGTGTCTTTACCGTCTTCCAGGGTAATAGACAGAGAACCCTCCTCCATAAGCAGATCGCTTAAAGCATCTGCATGTTGGTTATCGGTATCAATTTTTAACTGGATCCAAGGCATGGGATCGTCTCTTAAAGTTTTGCAATTGAACCATTGTAATACCAATCACCTTAAATATGTAATCAATTCAGAGTCGCACACTAGTTTCAATTTATGGGTTACATGCATTGAGCAGCTTTTACAGTGCGACATAGGGGGAAGCTGGTGGCTGCCCTGTGAGCCCTCCATTGACAGCTAATCATGATGATAAAACCATGGTGTCCCTCAAAAAATCTATAGATAACATTCATATAGCAGATTTAAGTATGCTCTGAAATTCGGTAGTTAGGATTAGATGACTTACACTTTTTCAACGCCGGGTATGAGGCACTTCCTTACCAGGTGTGCTCGATTGTTTTGTTTGAAAGGTGCTTGTAACCTATTGAATTAAGTTGGTTAAATGGTATGACCTTTGTTTTGTGGTGCCCCTTTTGTTTGTGATCTGCTTCAAATAGCCGGGGCTAAACTAGTGAGCTTGGTCACGCTTTGGCCAGACGATTACTCTCAGCTCAATTCTTCTTGATAAGGTGTAAATCCCGACAATAGGCACTATAAGAAAATGACTGTGAGAACCTTACTTCCTGAAACAAGCATCCCTGGCATCGTAGGACACCCCTGGTCTGCAAAGGCAGATAAAATTCAAAGTGTCACCGGCATAATGCTCGGCTGCTTTCTGTTGGCTCATCTGCACTTTGAGTCCAGTATCCTGCTGGGAAAGGAGGCCTTCTATCAGGTCGTTCAGATCCTCGAAGGTGGAATGTTCAGTGAAACGGGGCATGGCTTTCCTCTGGTCACCAAAGTCTTTTCTGTATTTATTCTCATTGTCGTCATGCTACATGCTGCCGTAGCCCTGAGACGTTTTCCGGCTCAGCTGGGGCAGTGGCGAGCACTACGCCGCCATATGAACGGCATTAACCATAAAGATAGTCACGCCTGGTTTTGGCAGCTGGTTACCGGTTTTATTCTGTTCTTCCTGGCGCCTGTGCATATTTTTACCATGATCACTAACCCTGAGATCGGGCCTCACCTCTCTGCCGAGCGTGTTTACCATGCCAACGCCTGGTTACTTTATGCATTGCTGCTACCAGCCGTGGTTATTCATGCCATGATTGGGCTATATCGAGTCGCGGTTAAATGGGGCCTTACGGCAAACAGAAGTGGATTGAGAAAAGTCATCAAGGTGTTGATCATATATCTTATTGCCATAGGTTCGCTGAGCCTGATCTCTTACCTGATTATCGGTAGTGATCTTACGCTCCCTATCCAGCCTTTTGTGCCAGAATAGTCAGTAAAATCTCATAAAGATGAGTATTTTAGAACTTGATTGATTATTTGATCCTGTTTTGATCTGCCTCACAGTTTTTAGGTGATATGTGAGCGACATTATCAATAGTCTGTTCTATGACTTTTTTTAATGTTGCAACATTAATTCGGTGAGGAAATATGGCGATAACAAAAACAATTAAAAACTGCAGTGGCTGGCTCGATATGAGCCAGAGTGTTTCAGGCATTATTTTGGCCGTGTTCTTGTGGACACACCTGATACTGGTGTCATCAATACTGCTCGGCGGCGATGCGATGACCTGGGTTGCCGGCATGATGGAGCTGAACTTTTTGAGTGCCGATGGCCATGGCTACCCTTGGGTGGTGTCACTGATTGCCATCGCCATCGCAACCTTAGTGCTGGTGCATGTGTTGATTGCGGTGCAGAAATTACCTCTGAGCTTGAGGCAGCAGATAGCACTGAGAAAGCAGATGACTGCTATCAGTCATGGCGATACTAAGCTTTGGCTCTGGCAGGCCATTACCGGGGTAGGTATCTTATTGATGTTGCCCGTACACCTGTGGCTTATCGGCTCGGCTCCTGAAACGATCGGTCCTGCAGGATCGGCCGATCGAATCTGGAATGAAGGGGTATGGATGCTATATATGCCGCTTCTGCTCTGCGTAGAGTTACATGCCGCCATTGGTGTATATCGCGTCGCAATGAAATGGGGTGCCGCCCGAGATCTCAATACCCGTTCACGAATGAAGAAGATTAAAACCATAGTGAGTGTGGTATTTGTGGTTATCGGTATGGCATCGCTGCTGGCATTTATTCCCTACGCGTAGCCGGAAGTTGTGTAAATCAGAAACCTGCTGGTACACAAATTTAAATAATAGTTTGAAATGATAAAAATAATGAGCCCTCAGGCCCTATGTAAGGAGCAAGTGTGAAACTGATATATACCGATTCTTTAGTGGTCGGAGCTGGACTGGCCGGACTCAGAGTGGCTATCGCTTCTAAAGAGCGTGGCCTCGATACCGTTGTGTTATCTCTTATCCCTGCAAAGCGGTCTCACTCCGCAGCTGCACAGGGTGGAATGCAGGCGAGTCTCGGCAATACCGTTAAGGGTATGGGTGATGATGAAGATATCCATTTTCAGGATACGGTCAAAGGCTCAGATTGGGGATGCGATCAGGATGTGGCGAGAATGTTTGCCCATTGCGCTCCCAAGGCAGTGCGTGAGTTGACTAATTGGGGGGTGCCGTGGACGCGTGTAACCAAGGGGCCTCGTCAGGTTGTCGTTAATGCCGAGAAGGTGACTATCGAAGAGGCGGAAGAGGCGCACGGCTTAATCAACGCCCGTGACTTCGGTGGTACCAAGAAATGGCGAACCTGTTATACCGCAGATGGTACGGGGCATTCGCTGCTTTATGCGGTCGATAATAAAGCTATCTCTCTCGATATCCCCGTTCATGAAAGAGTCGAGGCACTATCTCTTATTCATGATGGCAAGCGCTGTCATGGTGTCGTTGCCCGCTGCATGATAACCGGTGAGCTTCGCGCCTATATCGCCAAGTCGACCACGATTGCTACCGGTGGTTATGGCCGCATCTATGAGGTGTCTACCAATGCCATCATCTGTGAGGGGATTGGGCAGGCTCTGGCCCTTGAAACCGGTGTGGCAAAGCTCGGTAACATGGAAGCGGTACAGTTTCATCCAACGGCCATCGTACCTGTGGGGATCTTGACAACTGAGGGCTGTCGAGGTGACGGAGGCTTGCTCAGAGATAAAGATGGCCATCGCTTTATGCCGGACTATGAGCCGGAAAAGAAAGAGCTGGCTTCCCGTGATGTCGTGTCACGCCGCATGACCGAACATATGCGCAAGGGGAAGGGGGTGGATAGCCCTTACGGTCCTCATCTGTGGTTAGATATTACGCTTCTTGGCCGTAAGCACGTAGAGACTAACCTGCGTGAAGTGAAGGAGATTTGTGAGAACTTCTTAGGCATAGATCCGGCTAAAGACTGGATCCCGGTTCGCCCGACTCAGCACTACTCCATGGGCGGGATCCGTACAGACAAAACGGGGCAGAGCCCTCAGCTGAAAGGCTTATTCAGTGTGGGAGAGGCCGCCTGCTGGGATATGCATGGTTTTAACCGCCTGGGCGGTAACTCACTGGCAGAGACTGTGGTTGGTGGCATGATCATCGGCAAATACGTTGCAGATTTTTGTCAGGAAAATACCTTAGAGATCAATACCGGCCTGGCAGAGTCTTTCGTGGAAAAGGTACGCAACGAGATTGATGAACTCGTTGAGGGGCCGGGAACCGAAAGTCCGTTTGCTTTGAGAAAAGAGATGGAACGGATCATGATGGAATATGTTGGCATCTTCCGTAATGGTCCCGAGCTGGATAGGGCGGTGACTGAGCTGCAGACACTATTGAAGCGGGCCAGACATCTGGGTCTTAAGTGTAAGAAACGTCATGCTAACCCTGAGCTGGTTGAGGCGCTGCGTGTGAAACGTATGTTGAAGGTCGCGCTGACTGTTGCCTGCGGCGCAGCTGCGCGCACCGAGAGCCGTGGGGCTCACGCCCGTGAAGACTTCCCGCAGCGTAACGATAAAGACTGGTTGAACAGAACCCTGTCCAGCTGGCCCGATGAGAATGCACTCACACCTGAGCTCAGTTATGAAGATCTGGATGTGATGAAGATGGAGCTGCCACCCGGGTATCGTGGCTACGGGATTAACAATGCGATAGCCCATCCCGATACCGAGAAGCGCGAAAAAGAGATCACTAAGATCCTGAGTGAACTCGGCGATGATGCCGATCGCTATCAGCGTCAGCAAGCTTTGATGCCATTTGAAGTGCCTGAATCTTTGATGGCGAGAAATGAACGTTTATGTGACAACTTAGACAGACCTGCCTCTGCCGTGCCGGGAGAAGTGTCAGAAGGAGAGCAAGCATTATGAGTCAGGGCCGTACCTTAACCTTTAATATTTTTCGTTACGATCCTCAAGAGCCTGATGATAAGCCTAAGATGGTTAAATATCAGATCGAAGAGACACCGGGTATGACAGTGTTTATCGCGCTCAATATGTTGCGTGAACATCAGGATACCTCGCTGCAGTTCGATTTTGTCTGCCGAGCAGGAATATGTGGCAGCTGTGCCATGGTGATCAATGGTTTTCCGACTTTGGCATGCCGTACCCTGACCAGCAAGTACCCGAAAGGTGAGATTACCCTGATGCCGCTACCGGGCTTCGAGTTAATCGGTGATCTGTCGGTCAATACCGGGAAATTTATGCGTGAGCTTGCCGAGCGCCTGAAGCTCTGGCTTCAACCTGACGCGGATGATGTCGATGTACATAGACTGGAAGCCCCCATGGATCCGGAAGAAGCGGCCAAGCTTTATGAGTTGGAGCGCTGTGTAGAGTGCGGTGTTTGTGTGTCGGCTTGTGCTACCAAGCAGATGCGTGATAGCTTCGTCGGTGCGGTGGGTATGATGAAAATAGCGCGTTTCGAACTCGATAGCCGTGATGAGCGCAGCGTCGAAGACTTCTATCATGTTATCGGTAATCAGGATGGGGTATTTGGTTGCATGACTCTGCTGGGCTGTCAGGATAACTGTCCTAAAGATCTGCCCCATATGCAGCAGATTGCATATCTGAGACGTAAGATGGCGGTTGCACTGGTTTAATCGCAGCCGGATATGAATGCCTTACTCTAAGCCTGCTTTAAAGCAGGCTTTCTTTTTTATCTGAGCCTTAAAATTAAATCAGGGTGGTTGTGATGCAGATACAGGATCTTACGCTTTTTGTGCGGGTAGCCGATTGTGGCAGCATAACGGCTGCAGCGACAGAGTTAGAGATCTCACCGGCAGCCGCGAGCGCCGCCCTGAAGCGGTTAGAGAGGCAGCTGGATGCCCGCCTGTTTATCAGGAGTACCCGCAGCTTGAGGTTAACTGAGGCTGGTGAGCGCTATTTAATCCATTGTCGTCGGGCCCTGACCGACTTAGACCTTGGGCTGCAGGCGATAGACGATGTGAAAGAGAAGATCGCTGGTGTGATAAACCTTGCGGTCCCGTCGGATATTGGACGTAACTTGGTACTTCCCTGGCTCGATGAGTTTTTGGAAGCGTATCCGGATCTTAAAATCAGGCTACATATCGGTGATACTGTTTCAGATTTTTATCACGATAAGATAGACATTGCACTGCGAACGGGGACACCTAAAGACTCATCCTTGGTGGCATTCAAGATATGTCGGGCTAAGCGGGTGCTATGTGCTTCTCCCGAATATATCGCCGATAAGGGAGGGGTGACCGAACTCGAGCAGCTCTCAGGACATAACTGTTTGTTCTTTATGTTAGATGATCGCACTCATGATCAATGGTGTTTCATGAAGAATGGCCGTGAATTCAAGGTTAGGGTAACGGCAAACCGCACCTGTAACGATGCAGAAGTTGCACGTCGTTGGGCGGTAGCCGGCAAGGGGGTGGTGTACAAGTCATCGCTCGACCTTATCGATGATATTACCGGTGGGCGTTTGGTGCCAATGTTAACTGAATACGAGGGGGAGGCAGCCGATCTGTATCTGGTATGTCCGGGGCGTGAACACGTTACCCCAGTAATGTTACTGCTCAGGGATATGCTTAGAGAGAAATGTGAGCAGAGGCTGGGAGCTCGTGGCTAGTAGCTAGAACCTAGAACCTAGAACCTAGAACCTAGAACCTAGAACCTAGAACCTAGAACCTAGAACCTAGAACCTAGAACCTAGGAGCCTTTGGTAAACCTTCATAAATGTTCTGACCTCCAGGGATGGAAGAAATGCCAATCAATGTCTGGAACATTGATGGACAGACATTAAAAAGCCGCAACGTGTGCGGCTTTACTTTAGATTTTTAAACTCGCTCCTAGGAACTCGAATCTAGAATCTAGAATCTCTTATGTCTTGGCACGCTTCATCGCTGTGAAGAACTCATCGTTGGTCTTGGTCATGGCCAGCTTATCGATAAGGAACTCCATACCAGAAACTTCATCCATTGGATTGAGGATCTTACGTAGAATCCACATCTTCTGTAGCTCATCCGGTGTGGTTAACTTCTCCTCACGACGAGTACCCGAGCGGTTGAAGTCGATGGCCGGGAAGACACGCTTTTCAGCCGCTTTGCGGGAAAGGTGTAACTCTTGGTTACCTGTACCTTTAAACTCTTCGTAGATCACTTCATCCATCTTAGAGCCGGTATCAACCAATGCAGTAGCGATAATGGTTAAGCTGCCACCATGTTCGATGTTACGTGCCGCACCGAAGAAGCGCTTAGGGCGGTGTAGGGCGTTGGCGTCGACACCACCGGTAAGTACTTTACCCGATGAAGGGATTACTGTGTTGTAAGCACGGGCAAGACGAGTGATTGAGTCGAGTAAGATGACGACATCTTTCTTATGCTCAACCAGACGCTTGGCTTTTTCAATCACCATCTCAGCCACCTGTACGTGACGGCTGGCTGGTTCATCGAAGGTAGAAGCAATCACTTCCCCTTTTACCATGCGCTGCATCTCTGTGACCTCTTCCGGACGCTCATCGATCAGCAGAACCATCAGTACAACGTCCGGGTTGTTATAGGTAATGCTTTGAGCCATGTTTTGAAGCAGTAGTGTTTTACCGGCCTTTGGCGGTGCAACGATCAAACCACGCTGACCCTTACCGATAGGAGAGCAGAGATCCAGAATTCGCGACGTAATATCTTCTGTCGAACCATTTCCACGCTCCATACGCAGGCGGTCTTCGGCATGCAGTGGGGTTAGGTTTTCGAAAAGAATTTTAGAGCGGGAGTTTTCAGGCTTGTCAAAGTTGACTTCAGAGACTTTCAGTAGTGCGAAATAACGCTCACCCTCTTTAGGCGGGCGAATCTTACCAAAAATGGTATCACCCGTTCGCATGCTGAAGCGACGGATCTGGCTTGGAGAGACGTAAATATCGTCGGGGCCAGCAAGGTAAGACGCGTCAGCACTACGCAGGAAGCCAAAACCATCCTGAAGAATTTCTAATACACCGCCACCGAAAATATCTTCACCGCTTTTGGCATGGGCTTTAAGGATTGAAAATATAATGTCCTGCTTGCGAGCACGAGCAGTGTTTTCAACTTTCATTTCTTGGGCTAGTAGCACTAAGTCTGAAATCGACTTGTCTTTTAATTCTGATAAATTCATCTTGGTGGGTCTTTTTATGCGAGAAATGCTATCTGCGATCAACGGGTAATAAAGTATAGGATATTGATCGAATAGCGAGATGTGGTTAGTTAGAAATACTGTGGTTATTAAAGTAGCACTATAGAGGCGGTGCGTCTAGGAATTTAGTGAAACCAGACTGATTTTCTTGTTGATGCTGTGTCAGGTGTCACCTTAGGGGCGGAAACTTGTTCTACAACATAAAAATTTATGTTGTAGAACAGCTGCTATCTAAGATTATAGCTGGGCGTCGATAAACTCTTTCAGTTGAGTTTTAGATAGTGCGCCAACTTTTGTTCCGGCCAGTTCGCCGTTCTTGAAGATAAGCAATGTCGGGATACCACGAACACCATACTTAGCCGGCGAAACATTGTTTTGATCGACATTCAGCTTAGCAATGGTGACTTTACCTGCATACTCTTCGGCAACATCATCAAGGATAGGAGCAATCATTTTACAAGGGCCACACCATTCAGCCCAAAAGTCTACGACCACTGGTAGATCTGAGTTAATTACGTCATTTTCGAAGCTGTCGTCACTTAGGTATACAATTTTATCGTTCATGATGTTCTCCAGTTAGGTTGCCATTGCTGGTTTGTTAATGGCTTAACCTGTATATTGGGTTTGAAAAAAACTTTTCAAGGTAGAATTAATCGACTTTAAAGCTACTTTTTATTATTAGTCGCTATTTCAAACGATTGAGTTTCTTATTGCAACCCTAACTGGTATGCTGCCGCTATGAGCGAAACACATTTATCTAATCAGAAGTTTGCCGACTTTTCTCTTCAAGCAGAGATAAAAACAGCACTTAACGAGAGCGGCTTTGAATATTGCACGCCTATTCAAGCACTATCTCTACCTATTCTCCTCCAGAAGAAAGATATTGCAGGTCAAGCACAAACGGGTACAGGGAAAACATTGGCTTTTCTTGTTGCGACGTTTAACCACCTGCTCACAGTTCCAATTCCGGAAGAACGCCAGCTTAATCAGCCCAGAGCGATTATCATGGCCCCTACTCGTGAACTTGCTATTCAGATCGCTAAAGATGCAGAGCGACTCGCCAAGCACACGGGCCTGAAGGTCGGAATTGTCTATGGTGGTGAGAGCTATGAAGTTCAGCGTAAGGTGCTGGATAAAGGCGTCGATATTCTTATCGGAACCACCGGACGTATCATAGATTACGTTCGTCAGGGCGTTATCAATGTCAGTGCTATTCAGGCTGTCGTGTTAGATGAAGCCGATCGTATGTTTGATCTTGGCTTTATTAAAGATATCCGCTTTCTGTTCAGACGCATGCCAGATGCCAAGTCGCGTCTGAATATGCTGTTCTCTGCAACCCTTTCAATGAAGGTGCAGGAGCTGGCTTATGATCATATGAATGAGCCGGAGAAAGTTGAAATAGCCCCGAATGAAAAAACCTCTAAGAACATCAAAGAGGAGATCTTCTATCCATCTATGGATGAGAAGATGCGTCTGTTACTTACCCTCATCGAAGAGGATTGGCCGGAAAAGGCGATTGTATTCTCAAATACTAAGCACAGCTGTGAAAACTTGTGGTCTTGGCTGGAAGGTGACGGGCACAGAGTCGGCCTATTGACGGGCGATGTTCCACAGAAGAAACGTATACGTATTCTGGAGCAGTTTACCGCCGGTAAGCTGGATATTCTGGTTGCTACCGACGTGGCTGCACGTGGTCTGCACATCTCAGATGTGTCACATGTATATAACTATGATCTTCCGGATGATTGTGAAGATTATGTTCACCGTATCGGTCGTACCGGTCGTGCCGGTAAGAAAGGTGTGTCGGTGAGCTTTGCCTGTGAAGAGTATGCACTTAATCTGCCTGCCATCGAGGCCTATATCGACCATGCTATTCCTGTGACCAACTATGATAGCTCGGCTTTACTGGATGATATCCCTGCACCGATAAGGGTACACAGGAAGCATAACAACCGACCTCAGACTCGTACCGGAACGGGTGGTAAGCCCCGCAGCGGTAATCGTAGTGGGCCGCGTCGTCACGACAGAACCCGCAGACACTCGTAGGCTTGGTTCAATAGATGCCGAATACACCTCCATACGCAGCGATTACGTTAGGTTCGAATAGCTTCAATATGTTGGTTGCCAGGACTCGTGGTAACCAACCTGAAGTTATTGCCAAATACAAGCGTAAGGTTCGACTGGCCGAGGGGATTCAAGACGATGGCACCCTGAGTGAAGAGGTGCTCGAACGTGGCTTGGATTGTCTGGCTATGTTTGCCAAGATGTTGGATAAAGAGGGCGTCTCGTCTGAGAATGTTGCTGTTATTGCAACAGCAACACTCAGACATATTGGTAATGCCGATGAGTTTTGTCGTCGAGCTCTGCCAGTTCTGGGTCATCCTATCGAGATCATCTCAGGTATGCAGGAAGCGGAGCTTATCTATCAGGGCATGGTCGCAACCACCCATGGTGAAGGACGTCGGCTGGTGATCGATATTGGTGGTGCCAGTACCGAATTTATCATAGGTGATGCTGATAAGGTTCTGCTTAAAACCAGTCTCTCTATGGGGTGTGTTACCTTCAACGAACGTTTCTTCAACTCTTTTCCATTTCAGCAGTTGGATTTCGACGATGCACAAAAGCAAGTTAAAGAGGTGTTAGGCCACTACCTGGGTGAGCTTAAGCTATTAGGGTGGCATGGCGTAGTCGGGGCCTCCGGTAGCGTGCAGTCAGTTGTCGAGTTACTCAATCATAGAGATGAGTCTGCTACTATTACTCCAGTGGTGCTTAACAGGCTCAAGCTGGAGATCTTAGAGCAGGAAGATATCTCTATGCGGGATATCAGAGGCTTACACCCTGAAAGAGCACCGACTTTTGCTGCAGGGATCTCCATATTGCTGGCACTGTTTGACCTACTCGAGATAGAGAAATTAAACCTGTCTGGCGGAGCCCTCAGAGAAGGTGTGCTACAAAGGTTGGCTAATAGAATTACCCTCTAATCCTTTGGCTTTAATCCCCTCTCACTTCTACTTTTTAGCACCTGGCACCTTAGTAAAAACTTCACATCGACTGTAACCTGAATAATTCTCAAGTTAATTCAGCCGATACTTATCTTAAGCGCCTGAAACCTTCCGCTACCTCCCTTTATCAGCCACTTCTTCGCTCTCTGGAGAGATGGAAAACAGGGGTTCATGTCGATTTACATTTGGATATTGCAGATTGTATAAAATATGTGAAGCGTGTTACTGTTTTGTTGCACTTGGCTTACCTTGTACCCAAATCACTAATAAAATTTTTTGCTAAGTGCTTACTCAGAGAAGGTTTAAGGGAGGATAAATTATGTCTGGAAGCAAAGCGCTTAAGCGATTTAAGCCAAGAAAAACACTTGCCGCGATCGCCGTTGGCTCAGTATTGATGATGTCAATGCCAGGAGTGATGGCTGCAGATGGGCTGGGAGTTTTAAAGGGTCACATTACGACTCAGGCTGGTGCAGATATCGGTAATGCCAGAGTCGTTATTAAGCATGAAACCAAAGGAATTGTTAAGGAAACTACGACCGGCGCTAATGGTAGTTTTTCGCTAAAAGGTCTGCCAATCGGTCAATATACGGTGACGATCCTTAAGGATGGCTTCTATCAGGTGCAGGAGCAGCATATTGCGATTACCTTAGGTAATGCGCTGACTTTCGACGTGGCGCTCGATCCGGAGGGCTCTGACGTAGAGCGGATCTCAGTGAGTGGCGCAAGGATAAGTAGGGTCGATACTTCCAGTACCACGACATCCCAGGTGATAGCCATCGAGGAGCTGAATCAGCTCCCGGTTGAATTGGACTCAACCGCCATCGCTCTGCTGACTCCCGGAGCCGTTGCCGGTGATGATGGCTTTGGTGGCGTAGCAATCGGCGGTTCATCGGTCGCAGAAAATGGCTATTACCTCAATGGACTCAACATTACAGATCTTCGCAAGGGGATGGGGGATATCGATCTTCCCTGGGAGGCCATTGCCCAGACAGAAGTGCAAACCGGTGGTGTATCGGCCGAGTATGGCCGCTTCATCGGCGGTGTCGTCAACTTAGTATCGAAGTCCGGTGATAATGAGTGGAAGTTCGGGGCTAAGGCTGAGATAGCCCCTGATGCATTGGCAGAGCCGTCGATACGGATGAAAGACGATGGCAGCATTGAAGAGATCTCTGACGGTTACTGGCAAGAGACCGAATATAACATGTGGGCCTCCGGGGCGCTTATCGAAGATAAGCTCTTCTTCTATGGATTATGGAATCCAAATGAAGAGGAGGAGACAGCATATGGTGAGAACACCCTCAGAGATAAGGAGTGGGATACCAATCGCTGGTTTACGAAAGTCGATTGGTTTATGCATGAAGATCACTCCATCGGGGTCATGGCATTCAGTAATGAGGGAGATTACACCAGTACTCAGTTTAACCGGGATGAAGATGGAGGTCGTGGCGATGCCATCGGTCTAACGGAGTCCACCTATGGGGGGATTGGCTGGAATGCCCAGTATACAGGCTATCTGACAGACGATATCACCTTGACGGCTATGTATGGTGAGATCACCCAATCGACAAAAGATAACTCAGGCACACTGGATCAATCAACCTATGAGGATTATCGTTCGGGCAGCTATGAGCGCCTGGGTGATTGGGTTGGTTATGGCTCATCTGAAACCGAAGATAAGCGAATTACCTATCGTATCGACCTGGACTGGGTCATCGGTGATCATACCCTCAGAGCCGGTTATGATTATGAGCGCTTAGAGATCGCCGACTTTTATACTCCCCATGGAGATGGCTGGTACGAGTATTATGCCGCCGGGGCGGATAATGCTTACGGGTTAGCTGAGGGGACTGAGTATGCGGATCTGCGGATCTGGGGTAAGAACAGTGAAACTGAAAATGTTCATACCGCACTATATATCTCTGATATCTGGGAAGTCACTGACACAGTAACCATAAATGCAGGCCTGCGATACAGTGAGTTCAGTAATACGACGGGCTCCGGCGATAAGTATGTCGACCTGGATGGTCAGTTTGCTCCAAGGTTAGGTGCGACCTGGGATCTGCTGGGTGATGGCACGAGTAAGGTTTACGCTTCCTATGGCAGATACTTCCAGCCGGTATCCCCCAATACTAACCTGAGAATGGCCTCGGCGGCCTATGACTCACATATAGTGAGCCTGTTAGAGTCGGTGAATGCCGATGGTTCACCTGTATTGGGAGCAGAGATCGATCGCCGGGTCGTGGCCGATGGCAGTGTCCCCGATGCCGATCAGTTATTCAATAACAAAGCCGGTTCTATGTATTCGGATGAGTTTGCCCTGGGCTATCAGCAGCAGCTTAATGATGATTGGGCCGTGGGGATCCGTGGCGTATATCGCGACCTGAAACAATCGATAGAAGATGTGTCGTTCAACTATGGCATGAACCAGTGGATAAAAGATAACTATGATGCAGATACCTGGCATGCAGGTAACGGTGAAACGAGTGCGGAAGACTACTTCGTAGGTGGCTGGTTCCCAACTTTGACTAATCCGGGTATCGGCACCGAGATCTATTACGATGTCGATGGCGATGGTGTTAAGGAGACGGTCAATGTCAGCTCTGAGCAGATGGGCTTCCCGGACGCAAATCGTACCTATAAGGCGGTTGAGCTGAGATTTAGCGGCAATGTCACAGAAGACTTCACCATTAACGGTTCCTATACCTGGTCCAAGAGTGAGGGTAATACGGAAGGCCTGGTTCGCTCAGATAATGAACAGGCCGATCCGGGTTGGACGACCTCGTTCGACTATCCTGAGTTGATGGATAATGGCGAAGGTTACCTTCCAAATGACAGGCGTCATAACTTTAAACTCTACGGCGTATATAAGATCACCGATGACTTAAGTATTGGCTTTAACTCATATCTGCAGTCAGGACGCCCCATCAATGCCTTCGGAGTTCACCCGGAAGATCAGGGCTACTGCGTCGAGGCGATAGAGATAGTGGGTCGTTGCTACGGTCGTGACTGGTATGGTGCATCCTCCTTCTATGCCGATGGAGAAGCGGCTCCTCGTGGCAGCATGGGACGCACAGATTGGGTCTACAATGTTGATCTGAACCTGTCTTACACCTTAGATATGCAAAGCGCCGGTCTGTTAAACTTCAAGCTGAATGTCTATAACCTGTTTAATTTCGATGGGGTCACCGGGGTTGATGAACAGTATGAGTTTGATAGTGGAGCGAAGAATGTTCGTTATGGATATCCTGACAGCTTCCAGACTCCGCGTTATGTTCGTGCGTCGGTTCGTTACGATTTCTAAGCGGGCCCGATTCAACTAGTCATAAAAAAGGCCGCTATCGCGGCCTCTTTTATCTGTATCATCTTCTAGGGCTTCAATATCGCCGCTAAGTCTTTCTCTAAAGAGTGCTGTGGTCTCTCAATGATTCGACCTATCTCTTCACCTTTCTGCATCACAATAAAGGTTGGTATACGGGTAAATTCATATTGAGCCGCCAGCCCTTTAGGGTCCGCTTTCTCTCTATCGACACCTATATAGGTGGCTTTGATATTAGGGTTGTTGAGCTCTTCCATGATGCGGATAAAGCGCGGTGTTTCACGGTGGCAGTCGGGACACCAGGTGCCGATGATAACCACTATCTCTGTAGGCTCTTCCAGGTTTTTCAGAGGAGCAATCGCTGCCGTATCGACCTGATACTCTTTGTAGCCTTCGCTGAAATCACTGAGTTCAGTGACTAAGGTTTGAGCCTCGACGGCGCCTGTTAATATCACTTCTTGTTTCTCCTCGCTACACGTGGCGATAAAGCCATCTTGCTTGTCTTCGAATGCACAGCCGCTTTCTGCTAATGTCTGGCAGCTAAAAAACAGGGCTGTAGTGGCAAGTAATGCCTTAACGTTGTTGTTCATGATAATACCTCAGACTCAGAGATGTTAACCAGAGTCATATGAAACGAGTGAGCCTCCATTCAATCATCTGGAACATGGATTGAAAAGAATCGGCGCGTGATGATGCTAACTGGATCACTGTCTATATTTGTAACTGCAGTTCAAGCTCACGTTCTTATGCTCCGAGGTGGGAGGTCAGCTGATTTCGGTAGAATGAAATCACGATATTCAGGAACGCGGATACAAAAAAGCCGCATAGATGCGGCTTTCGCTAGCACAAAAGTGAAGTTACTTCACCTCGTCCTCTTTCAGCCACTGAGCCGCTCGCTTGGCGAAGTAGGTCAGTATGCCGTTTGCGCCGGCGCGCTTAAAGCAGAGCAACGACTCCATAACGATAGCCTTCTCGGCCAGCCAGCCATTCTCAATCGCTGCCATATGCATGGCATACTCACCACTCACCTGATAGGCGAATGTTGGTACTGCCAGCTCTCGTTTTACCCGAGTGACGATATCAAGATAAGGCATGCCTGGCTTAACCATAACCATGTCGGCACCTTCCTGGATATCGAGAGCCACTTCGTGCAGCGCTTCGTCGCTGTTGGCGGGATCCATCTGGTAGCTGTGCTTATTGCCGCCCTTCAGGTTACCGGCCGAGCCGACCGCATCACGAAATGGTCCGTAGTAGTTCGATGAATACTTGGCCGAATACGCCATGATCTGGGTGTTGACGTGACCCGCCTCTTCCAGTGCCTGACGGATCGCACCGATACGGCCATCCATCATGTCAGACGGTGCAACAATATCGGCACCCGCTTCGGCGTGAGACAGTGCCTGCTTGACCAAGATCTCGGTGGTGATGTCATTAAGAATATAACCATCATCGTCGATGATGCCATCCTGACCGTGGGTCGTGAATGGGTCTAAGGCTACATCGGTCATGATCCCCAGCTCCGGGAAGGCCTCTTTCAGAGCACGTACCGCACGTTGTGCCAGTGCATCTGCGTTATAGGCCTCTTCCGCCATCAGGGTTTTCTTTTCTGCCGGAGTCACAGGGAAGAGTGCGATAAGCGGGATCCCCAGCTTGACAATCTCTTCGGCTTCCTTAAGAAGCAGATCGATAGAGTAGCGCTCAACCCCAGGCATAGAAGCGATCTCTTCTGTGCGGTTGTTACCTTCGAGCACAAACATTGGGTAGATTAAATCATTCACCGAAAGCTGGTTTTCAGCCATTAGACGACGGCTAAAGTCATGTTTACGCATGCGGCGCATTCTACGCTGTGGAAAAGCACTGGTAATAATATTCACATTCGACTCCTAACTTATACCCATTGATGTTGAAAATGCAGCCCTATCCTTCAGTTTCACTCGTGAAAAATAGCGCACCTGCAAAGCCAAATTCTCCAGGTGTTGTTTTCATATTTCATTGAGGCTCAGGCGTGTAAACCATGACCTGATTACGCCCATCATTTTTTGCGCGGTAAAGTGCTTTATCCGCTTGTTCTAACAAGTTGTTTGGCTGGTCATCGCTATTAATGATCTCCGCGCTAACACCTATACTTATGGTCAGAGGGATCGTTTCATTTTCCCAGCTAACAGGCAGATCTGCAACCGTTTCTCTTATCGATTCAGCAACCTGTACAGCCCCTTCTTCGGCCGTATTGGGTAATATAATAGCAAACTCTTCACCACCAAAACGTGACACCAGATCCGCTGGACGCTTTAAGTTCTCTTTTAATGTTTGTGCGATAAGACGTAAGGTCTGATCGCCGGCTAAGTGGCCATAGGTATCGTTGATGGACTTAAACCTGTCTATATCCAACATTAAGATGGCCATGGGGGTCTGCTGTCTTCGGCTGAGTCGTCCCTCGGCTATCAGGCGCTTATCGAAAGCCGCCCGGTTTTTAACTCCGGTTAAGCTATCTATGGTCGCTTGCTCGGTGAGTTTCTGGTTTGCCTCGTTCAGCTCTCTCAAGGCAATTTCAAGTTCAAGGGTGCGTTCCTGAACCATCTGCTCGAGTTTTTCGTTACTGTTGGCTTCGATGAGCAGTGCCTCTTCACGGGTCTGCCTGATCCGCTGTGCCTGTACCAAAGCCTCCTGCTTAATCCGTAATTTTGCTTTTCGCTCGTCGTTATAGCGGATCGCTAAGATTGCGGCCATAAACAAAATCTCAAACAGTAACCCCAACATCACAGGCGTCAGGTGATTAACCGGAAGCTCGATAAAGCCCAGATACATCAAGCCGGTGATGAAGGCGCCAATGAGCATTCCGCTCCATGCCAGACTGTACAACTTTGCCAGCTTATAGCCCCGTGATGCCTGGATCAGAGCCATTCCCATCAGTAGTGCGGTAATGAGCAGTACAGAGGTGATATCGATATACAGTGCCAGGGCATAATCTAAAAAAGGTGTCGTTATGGTCAGCAGGAATGCATAGGCGGCACCGTAACGGCAGATGCGTAACATGCGAACATTATGGTACTTAAATTGGAGCACCTTCTCGGTAAACAGCAGCGCGAAGAGCATAGTCAACGGTACCAGTAGTGGGATCATTAACTGCTGCAGTGCCGGCAGGGTCGGCCAGATAAAACGAAAGGCAAAGCCTTGTAGCGTTGCCACCAGCAGGGTGACAGAGAGCACATATCCGGAGTAATAACTGTAGCTGAATGAGCGGGATGTGATTGCGATAAACAGACTGAACAGGCCTATCGCGGTCAGGGCCCCGAGTTGGAAACCATGGGAAAGCGACGTCGCCTCTATGTTCTTGGCAAAGGCATCTTGTGACCATAAGCTCAGCGGCAGTGTGGCACTACCTTCTGTATCAACCTTCAGGTAGAAGGTATGCAGTTTCTCTGGTTTCAACTCGAATGGATAGACGAAGTGGTTGTTGATCAGAGGGCGCTCGGCGAAAGGCTGCTTATCCCCCATCACCAACTTATTGAATACCTTGCCTTGAACGACGTGGTAGAGCTCTACCCTGTCAAGGTGAGGGTTTGCCAGGGAGAGTAAGC
This sequence comes from uncultured Shewanella sp., assembly GCF_947501225.1. Taxonomy (GTDB): domain Bacteria; phylum Pseudomonadota; class Gammaproteobacteria; order Enterobacterales; family Shewanellaceae; genus Shewanella. The sequence continues at coordinate 14,961 of NZ_CANMUW010000023.1, read as the reverse complement.
GATCGACCTCAGTGTGATCGTAATTGTAGACGCTGAACTTGACCCAAAAAGGGGCGATGCCGATTCGGTTACTGTATTTGGTCGTCAGACGCTCCCATCTGCTCGATCCTAAACGCTTTACCTGCTCTATTCCCTCTCCCTCATTGGATGGGGTGTAGTAGAGCCAGGACGCGAGCTCAAGCACACTCTCTTCGTCGTCACCTATGGCGAGTATGGTCTCAGTCCTCCCGGAGGTGGAGAACAGCAGTGCCAGTGTGAGTAACAGTAAGCCGATGTACTTAATCAAATGGCCAGTCCAAAAAATTCGACGCTGTTTTGATAAGTCCTTGCGGCAAACTGCTTCGGATCCTGGCCACGAAGTGTTGCTACATATTGAGATATATAGGGGAGGTACTGGGGCTCATTCTTACCGGACTTAGGTTTAGGGCGCATACTTCTCGGGAGTAGATATGGGCTATCGGTTTCGATGAGGATGCGATCATCCGGGATCTCGACAACCAGTTCGGCCAGCTCCTGCCCCCTGCGTTCGTCACAGACCCAACCTGTTATCCCAAGGTGCAAGTCTAACTCCAGGTAGGCCTCCATGCTTCGCCTGTCACCTGTAAAGCAGTGCAGCAAGGCACCGGGCAGCTCGCCTCGAAACTCTTTCATTATGGCGAAGAAGTCAGCGTGGGCATCGCGTTCATGCATGAGTACCGGCATCTGTAGTTCGACGGCGAGTGCAAGCTGCTCCTCGAAGGCATGGCGTTGCATAGGGCGGGGAGAAAAATCACGGTTATAGTCCAGACCGCACTCTCCCAGTGCCACGACCTCGGCATTATCGACGAGTTGTTTTAGTTGTTCTGTGCTGCTTGAGCACCAATCACTGGCATGGTGAGGATGAACGCCTGCGGTGCAGTAGAGGCGTTTGGGGTAGGCCCGGCAACACTCTATGGCTTTGGCGCTTTCAGGCAGGTCGCTGCCGATAACGATAAGCGGCGAAACTCCATGGTTCGCCGCCCGCTGAACTACATCATCAATATTTTTTTCGAGGGCGCTGCCAATCAAGTTGACAGCGATGTCTATGTACTCGGGCATTACTTGATTCGCTTGACTCTTATCGTAGCGTTACGGCTATCGGTTCCTAAAATGTAGGAGCCTAGCGCGGCCTTCTCGATATAGACGGTTTCACCGACCTTGAGTTTAAAGCGACGGCTATCATTTTGTTTCCAAACCTGACCGTTACTGAAACTTAACTTCAGGGCGCCATAGGGATCTTTCTTGACCGATGCGACCTCCATATAGAGTTTCTCTATGGTTTGCTCTTCGGCCTTGAAGTTGCCACCGAATTCATCTTCTGCGCTTTTTGATTGGACGACAGCTTGTGGGGCTGGGACAGTGCTAGCGGGGGAGGTGTTAGCGACAGCCGGAGCAGCGGATACCGCAACAGGTGTTACCGCTGCAGCCTTGCTGCCTTGCGATGCTTTAACCGTTTCGGTTAAAGCATCGAAGCAGATTAAACGCTCCAGTTTATCTGACTTTTGCGCGCACGCTAATAGCTCTTGTTCAACACCGGCACTGGCTTGTGTCGAGATAAGAATGGCTGCTGCAGTGATCCAACTTAAGCGCATAAATACGTTCCTTTATTATATTTGAGCGCGCCATGGTCAACTAATTAGCGTGTGTCTATTTAGCTTTCCTGGCCAGGGCTATCCTGTTTTTCTTGCTCATCTTCGTCTTCTTCGTCCTTTTTACTGTAGAAACGAGCAGCAATCAATCCCCCTTCGAATAATATCAACATCGGAATGGCTAACATTGTCTGAGAGATAATATCCGGTGGCGTCAGCATCATACCGATAACGAAAGCACCGACGATAATATAGGGGCGTTTGGCTTTCAGATTTTCAGGTGTTGTAACACCAGCCCAGCACAGGAGTACCACAGCGATGGGGATCTCAAAAGCTAAGCCGAAAGCAAAGAAGAGTTTAAGTACGAAGCTCAAATAGCTACTGATATCGGTAGCCACCTGTACACCTTCCGGAGCAACACTGGTAAAGAAGCCAAATACCACTGGAAAAACAATGTAGTAAGTGAAAGCTATACCCAGATAGAAAAGAACCGTGCTGCTGGCCAGTAGCGGCATCATCAGACGCTTTTCATGTTTATACAGACCGGGCGCAATAAACGACCAGACCTGGTACAAGACATAAGGAATAGCGATGAAAAATGCTAATACCAGTGTAAGTTTAAATGGAGCAAAAAACGGAGCAGCTACATCGGTTGCAATCATGCTACTGGTTTCTGGCAAGGCTTCCATTAGCGGTGTAGCCATGTAGTGATAGATATCGTTGGCCCAATAGACCAATGCGATAAACACTAGAAGTACACTGCCAATGGCTTTTAGCAACTTGTTACGTAGTTCGAGCAAGTGGCTAATTAGCGGCTGCTGTTGCGACATGGACTACCCGTTCGGTTTTTCTGAATTAGAGCTGGTCTCAGCTGTTTTTGTCTCTGTAGGAGCGGGATTCACTGGCGCAGGAGAGCTGGCCGGAGAGATATCTTCTACCTTATAAGGACGATTAACAGATTGAGCTGCATTTTTTAATTGATCGATGGATTCCTGTAACTCAGGAGAAAGATTCTTAAGGCCCTGACTTTCAGCTTTTTTAAGATCTGAATGCAGCTCCTCAATTTTGAGCTCCTGCTCAAGTTCATCTTTCACAGAGTTAGCCATACGTTTCATGGCGCGGATCCAACCTGTAATTGAGCGGACTGCAACCGGGAGTCTTTCAGGGCCAAGTACAACCAGCCCCAAAATACCGATCAACAGTAGCTCCATAAAGCCGATACCGTCGAACATAAGGGATTACGCCTGTTCTTTATCCTTGGACTCAGTTTTTTTCTCTTCAGTCTGAGCAGTTTTCTCAGAAGCAGAGTCTTCAATGGCTTTCTTCTCTTCCTCAGAAGACATAGCGTTCTTGAAGCCTTTTACTGCGCCACCTAGATCACCACCCAATGAACGAAGTTTCTTTGTTCCAAACAATAAAACCACGATTAAAGCGATGATAAGAAGTTGCCAAATACTAATGCCACCCATGGATAATCCTCAATTTTCTATTACTGGTTCTATTATGAACCTTTGGTTATTTAGTGCTAGCTAAAATTTGCGATTCTTTGGCCTTGATCTCCATCCCAGAAGCCAAAGAACAGCTCCGGTAGAGATACAGACATAAGAGCCCCATAGTGTAGCGTTTTGATTAAACAAAAGAGTGCCACAGATCACTAAAACTGCCGCTGTCAGTAAAAGGTAGTTACTTTTATGTGCTTTCTGTTGCTGTTTTAGGTATCTATCCAGCAACTGGTTCTGTGATTTTACAAAATTTTTGCCAATTTTGAGGTTGTCATAAACCAGCTCAGGCAGTTCCGGCAGTTTATCTGACCAGTAAGGCAACTCCTGTTTAATCTTTTTAGCCATCCCTTTGGGACCGACCTGCTCCGACATCCACTCTTCGAGGAAGGGCTTTGCCGTCTTCCACAGATCCAGTTGCGGGTACAGCTGGCGACCCAGCCCTTCAATATAGAGTAAGGTTTTTTCCAGTAAGACAAGCTGAGGTTGCACAACCATGTCGAAACGACGAGCGGTCCGGAAGAGCTCCAAAAGCACATGCCCGAAAGATATCTCATCCAGGGGCTTGTTAAACATGGGCTCGCAAACCACTTTGACAGCTTGTTCGAATGCGCCGATGTCGGTATCGGGCGACACCCAGCCTGACTCGATATAGAGCTGGGCTATGCGGCGGTAGTCGCGGTTGAAGAAGGCGAGGAAGTTCTCGGCCAGATAGCGCTTGTCCTCTTCCGACAGGGTGCCCATGATGCCGCAGTCTAAGCCGATATAGTGTGGATTCTCCGGGTTCTCCCGGCTGACAAAAATATTACCCGGATGCATATCGGCATGGAAGAAGTTGTCTCTGAACACCTGAGTGAAAAACAGTTCTACACCGCGTTCCGCCAACAACTGGAGGTTGGTTCCTTGTGCCTTGAGCGCCGTCATGTCCGAGACGGGGATGCCATCTATTCGCTCCATCACGATTAAACGGGTGAAACAGAGTTCTTCGTACATGTAGGGGATGTAAAGGGCACCGGAATCTAAAAAGTTATTTCTCAGTTTTATCGCATTAAGGGCTTCCAGCTTCAGGTTTAACTCGCCCTCAATCGTGGTGCGATAGTCTTCAACTACTTCGGCAGGGCGCAACCGGTTTCCCTGACCTAAGAGCTTTTCCAGGAAGTTTGCCGCCTGAGACATGAGTTGGATATCGGCGTGGACTTTATCCTCGACGTTCGGGCGCAGGATCTTCAGTACTACAGCCTTGCCGTTTGATTTCAGGGTGGCGCTGTGAACTTGAGAGATAGAGGCTGAAGCCAAGGGGGTATTATCGAAGTCTTCAAAGTAGGTTTCGATAGGGGCATTCAGTTCGGCTTCGATCATCTCTCTGGCGATGGCCGAATCGAAAGGCGGAACCCTATCCTGCAGCATATTCAACTCTTCGGCCCACTCGTCGTTAAGCAGGTCACGACGGGTCGATAGCATCTGGCCAAACTTGATATAGACAGGCCCCAGCTCCTGCATTGCAAGCTTTAGGCGTTCACCCCCGACCTTGTCTTTATGCTTATTGGCTATCCAAAAAAAACAACAGCGGAGCAGTTTGAAGTACCAAGGCGTAATTTTTGAAGGTATTAACTCATCTAGCCCATAGTGAAGGGTGGTTTTTATTACCTGGTAAGCGCGCCTGATACTGGTTGCCGTCATGTCTTAGCTTTTGCCCTGTCTTGTAAGTGGTTAATCCGTTTCTCCATGGCATCTATCTCAGCCACAAGTTCGTCGATTCTATCACTTAAATGGATAAATTCGATTTTATGGGGAGCTAATTTATACTCTTCGGTGGTTAATTGACCTATGTGTGAACGGCTCTTAATGAATACTTTAGCTAAATCTTGTTTAGCCTGCCTGGCTCCCTGAGTTAACAGGTGTGTCGGAGCGTCGCCAAGATATTTAGACATAGGCTCAGCAAAATCCAGCTCAATCTGTTGAATGAAATGGCTGAATGTTTGCAATAAGCTGAGATCGCCTTCGATACTGAGCTTATCCTCTTTGATCAGCTCAGTTAGGCTGGCACCTTCGGTCAATTGATACAGGGTTGTGATATCGGCATTGACACGAGTGGTGATATCCCCTTCGTAGCGACTCAGTACCTGTATTTCGCGGGCAAAAATCAAATAGAGAGGCCAGCTAAGCTGGCTCAATTGAATGCACAGTACTTTTCCATGAATGCTACGCAGCTTGGCGTATTCATCGGGGGATTGGTCGACCAGCTGTTTTAGTGCAGCCTCTAATCCCGCGCTGAGTAGCAGTGAAAATTCACGTTTCATAGGGTACCTAAATTAGAATTTATAGCCTTTGTGAAGCGCAACAATTCCATCGGTCATATTGGTATACTCAACCTGCTCAAAACCCGCGTCGACCATCATGCCTTTCAGGGTATCCTGATCCGGATGCATGCGGATAGATTCTGCAAGATACTCATAACTTTCGGCATCCTGGGTGATCAATGAGCCCATCTTTGGCAAAATCTTGAAACTATAAAGATCGTAGACCTTACGCATAACGTCATGCTGTGGCTTTGAGAACTCAAGGATCAGTAGTTTTCCACCTGGCTTGAGCACACGTAACATAGAGCGGATGGCCGCATCTTTATCTGTGACATTACGTAAACCGAAGGCGATGGTGATGATATCGAAATGGTTGTCCGGAAACGGCAGTGCCTCTGCATTGGCCTGAACATAGTTCACGTTACCAACGATACCCTTGTCTCTTAACTTTTCGCGGCCCACTTTCAGCATTGAGTCGTTTATATCGGCTAAGGTAACCTGACCCTTGTCACCAACGAGGTGAGAGAATTTTGCAGTAAGATCACCCGTACCACCGGCAAGATCCAGGACTTTCATGCCCGGACGAGCGCCGGCGCTTTCAATAGTAAAGCGTTTCCACATACGGTGGATACCAAAGGACATGACATCATTCATGATGTCATATTTGGCTGCTACAGAATGAAAGACGCCTGCCACCATGTCGGCTTTCTGCTCTGTATCAACTGTTTTGTAACCGAAGTGGGTACTATTCTGTGTGCCCTCTGACATCTATCTGTTCCTATCTTTTAAATTATTATTTGCGAGTGTAAGTCATTCATTCAAATTGCAGAATCTTTCAACAGTCACTCTGTGAGCTAGGTTAGTTATCTGAGCCGGGATTTGTTGAAAATGCGTGATGGCGCAGGGTTTCGCAAATTTGACAGCGCATTACATCACAATATGAATCGTTGTTGAATAGCTAAACAGCAAAATAGCCAATTAGGGTTATTAAGCTTAGTTAATCTGGTCGGCGGAGTATCTCATGCCGTAAAAACGGACGAGGTGAGATACTTTGCCTTTGGGGTTAAAATCATCTTTTTATTAATTAGTTACCCAATCCTTTGAGACTGTAATCTACCCTGAATGTAGGCATAGATGAGTTCGCTGATGCTCTGTCCTGTTTCACGATAACCGGCTGCGATCCCGGCCACATGACAAGCGGGGGCTGCTTCGGCCAGATGCAGGTAGGCACAGGGTGTGTGCCTGGCAATGCTATGGACATAGTGCAGCGCATCCAATAAAGGGATCCCCGCCGCCGTAGAGGCGCTGCTGGGCATGTTTGTAATTGCATCGAGATCCAGCTCCAGTGCAACGGGCATCTGGCTGTCGTTCAGCTTAGCTATGATATTCTCCAAGGCGGATTTGAGCGTGACTTCGCGTCGAACCCAGATCGATTGGAATGTATGCCACTCTCCACCGAAGGCTGTGAGCTGTTCCAGCGTCTCTTCGCTATTTTTTAACTCATGCATCCCCAGCACGTGATAATAGCCAAGCGCACCGCTTGCAGCGGCGTAACTGAAGCCATTACCGCTGTGACGACCCTCTCTGGGGCGAAAGTCGGAGTGTGGATCCAGGTTCACCGCAGCTACTTTCTTCTTGAATGCAGCCTTCGCCGACATCAGCAAACCATAGGCGTTGTTGTGTCCACCGCCTATGACAACGGGTTCCAATCCCGATGCCATTATCTCACTGAGCACCGAAATCACCCGTGCATCCAGATGTTCGACATTTTGCCTGAGGTCGCTGGCATCGGCGCAGTCGGGGAGTTGCAGATCGCTGGTCTCTATCTGCCCAAGTACCAGGCACTCTTTGCCGCTCAAGAATCGATTCGATTGCAGGTTGAGAAACTGAGCCATGGCCGAATTAAATGCATCGGTTGCACCGCCACGTCCTAAGTTGGCGCGCGGGCCGATATCTTCACCTATGCCGATAATCGCAAAACGTGCCTGGTTACTCCTGGCTTTGGCTAATGTTTCAGACAGGCTGGTTTTTTCGGCGCCGTAATGAACAGTCTGAACCAGCTTAGTTTCGCCGTCCCTGAGTGAGACGAGTTTGCGGGATTGCTGCTCGGTAAAGGGAATGAGATGCTGCATATCGATTGAATTCTTCTTCTGATGCCTATAGATACATTGTGGCTTATTAGGGGCGCGGATGGCAATGAATGAAAGAGTGATGCTTCAACGAAAGTGATTGAACTCAGCTGTCTCCGGTGTTTCTGGATACATTGTGGCTACTTTTGTCAGGGACACGGATGGCAATGCTGAAAACAAAAAAGGATGGTGAAATCGGGTTTCATCATCCTCTTTTATTGACTATCGGCTGTGTCAGTTCAGCCGGAGTGTTCAACTGAATCTCTCTGGGATCACTCCATGTCTAAAGGTTCCGGAGAGAGGATGATACCTGTGTTATCGGCATAGATATGATCCAGAGGCAGGAAGGTGACACCGCCAAAGTTAACCGGGATCTCCAGTTCGCCGATAGAGTTCTCATCTGCACCGACAGGAATCGAGGCCAGAGCCTGAATACCTATATCGAGATCTTCCAGCGCATCTACATCTCTGACCGAACCATAGATGATAATGCCTTCCCACTTATTATCCACACCTATCTGTGCGATAGAGGCATCGAGTAGTGCACGTCTCAAAGAGCCGCCGCCATCGACCAGCAGAACCTTGCCTTCACCGTCTTGCTGCAGTGCTTCTGCGATAAGGCCATTATCTTCGAAGCATTTTATGGTGCTAATTGAGCCACCAAAAGAGTTACAACCACCATAATTACTGAACATAGGCTCGACAACATCAACTACATCAATGTAAGTGTCACAAAGTTCCGAGGTGTTGTATTCCATAGTCATACTCCTGTAGATCGGTATTGTGCTGAGTAGATGCACAAATTTAGTGAGTTAACGACAGTATATAAGGGATTAATAAAAAGAAAAGCGTTATCAATCACGGTATTGCCGATTAAAGCACCTGTTAACACCTTTGTTGTAAGTTTTCGCCACCTGAATAGTTATTAAACAGAAAGTATGACACAGGTCATTAAATAACGTATTTTAATTACATCTGGTGGCTGGATTTGTTAGCATGTACGCAGATATTGATTAACTTTACTTTAACCTGCTTTAGGGGCACGGACCCCCCAATTAGCTTATGGATGGCAGAGGGCCTTCGGAAGGTACCTTATGGAAGCTACAAATACGATTGAAATTATTGGTTATTCTGCCTCAATTATGGTGGCAATTTCACTAATGATGAAAGATATTATCTGGCTTAGATGTTTAAACTTTACAGGTTGCACCTTGTTTGTGATCTACGGTATTTATATCTCTGCATGGCCGGTTGCCGGAATGAATGCATTCGTTGCCTGCATCAATATCTATCACTTAATTAAGATCTACCGTACAAAATCTCAGTCTGCTGTCACGGCCTGAGTGCACCGCGTTAAAACATAGATTTTAAAGCATCGCACCGCTGTCACAAATCTTTAGGCTGGCTGTCACCTCCGGGTAACGGCATTAATTTAGGCTCTGAATTAGTTTATTAACTGATTAGGAGCCTTTTTTATGTTTATTGCTGCCTCAGCACTCGCTATTTCAGATATAGACAAACGCGCCTTTCGTTACCTCTTGCTTATCTCACACCGTCATGGCTGTATTCCTCTAGCCAAGAGGGTCTCCTTTACAGGCGATGGACCTCTCTACCTTCTGGTGGCCCTGGTGTTGCTTGTCTCCCACGTCCAGGGAGAGGCATTTTTTAAGATCACATTAGCCGCCTTCATTGTCGAGTTGCCGCTCTATTTCCTGCTGAAAAATACCATCAGGCGTCCCCGTCCCTGTCACACAACATCTGGTTACGGTCATGGCACCACAGCGCAGCAGGGGTTAAATGCCGAGGGGAAACGACCACCCGCTATCGATTTTGAACCCTCAGACAGATTCAGCCTGCCTTCCGGTCATACTGCGGCGGCATTTGTCATGGCGTCGACGATTAGTCAGCTCTATCCCCAGTGGATGTTCGCCGCATATCTGTGGGCGATAGCGATAGGCCTCTCTCGTGTGGTTCTCGCCGTTCACTACCCACTCGATATTATCGCCGGCGCGATACTGGGCATTGTCTCGGTATATTTCGCAGAGTTGCTATTAACAATTTAAGGCGGTTACACAGGGGCGCCTGACCTATGTGGCTGGCAGGGCCGTTATTCATATTTTAAGGAGAAGATATGCGAATTCTTTATGGTGTTCAGGGTACGGGCAACGGCCACCTGAGCCGTGCGCGGATAATGGCTAAGGCGCTTAAACATAGAGGGGTGAGTGTTGATTTTTTCTTTTCCGGACGCTCAGCGAAACACTTTTTCGATATGCAATGCTTCGGTGACTATCGTGTCCAGCAAGGCCTGACCTTTTCGACGCAACGTGGGCGGATAAGTCTGGCGCAAACTGCGATGCAGAACTCTATCTCCTCTCTCGTTCGTGATATTTTCTCCCTCGATCTGAGTGGCTATGATCTTGTGCTTAATGACTTTGAGCCTGTTTCGGCCTGGGCTGCGAGACAGCAGGGGGTAGATTCTGTGAGCATCAGCCATCAGGCGGCGTTGAAATATGATGTGCCTAAGGTGGGCGACAGCTGGTTTAATGATAAGCTACTCAACTATTTTGCTCCGACCGATATATCATTAGGCTGTCATTGGCATCATTTTGGCTTTCCGATATTACCGCCATTTGTCGAGGTGGATCCGGTTATCTCGGTTAATGCTCATGAGATAATCGTCTACCTTCCCTTCGAGGCACCCGACTCCATCATCGAGTTTCTCTTGCCATTCGATGACTATCGTTTTCATGTTTATCATTCTCTTGAGCCAAAGAGTGCGCCAGTGGATCACATTAAATGGTCCGGATTCAACAGAGAGGGGTTTAAGCGTCGCCTCTCTACCTGTGGCGGTGTTATCGGTAGTGCAGGTTTCGAGCTGGCAAGCGAAGCGTTGGCGTTAGGTAAGAAGCTTCTGGTGAAACCCCTGCATGGGCAATTCGAACAGCTCTCAAATGTCGCTGCACTGGAGTTGCTTGGGGCGGCCGAGAGCATGAGTTCTCTGGATAAGAACCGTTTGCGGCGTTGGTTAAAGGCGCCGACTCCTCAGCCCATAGGTTACCCGCAAGTTGGGGACGCCCTGGTGACCTGGCTGTTACGGGGAGAGTGGCAAACTCGTGAAAAGCTCTGTCATGATTTGTGGCAACGTGTTGAACTGCCCGAGTCATGGCAACGAAAAAATCCGTAAATGGCGCACTAACAGACAGCCGCTCCGGCATAACTTTATCGTAGAAGTCTGATTTTTAATCGGTTACTGTATCAGCCTGATAAATGGAATGTGTGGGGCTGATGGAATTATGGATTGGATGCAGTTTGTAGTGGAGTTAATGGATAAGCTGGCCTGGCCGGCCGTGTTGCTTTTTTGCGTCTATACACTGAAGCGGCCTATCTCTAAATTGATCCCTCTGGCCAGGAAACTTAAGTTTAAAGATCTGGAGGTTGAGTTTGGTCAGGGATTGAAGGAGATCTCTTTGCAGGTCGAAGGCGCCTTTCCTGATCTGAAGCAGGAGCGAAAATTAGCCTTGATAGCTACCGCCAATCACCTGCCTAACTCCGCCGTTATCGAAGCCTGGGATGAGGTCGATATCGCCTCAGAGCTATTGATAAAGTCTCGCTGTAAAAATATCGAGCTCTCCGTCGATACCCGATATAAACATATCGAAAGCATACTGATTAAAGAGTCATTGATTAACACCAAACAGGGCAAATTATTTAATGAGCTGCGTCAGTTGCGTAATCGAGTCGCTCATGCCGTCGGTTATGAAGTGGGTAGGGCCGAGGCTATGCAGTATATCGAGCTGTGTTTTACACTCATCGAGCACCTCAACAGCGTCTCACGAGTTAACCCAATTGGTGAAGCCAGAGTGATAGGTTCTTAGTTCACTGCGGCCCGGGTAGCATCTCGCAGGAATCTTTCAAGACTGGCTCGGGTTCCGTATTCAGTATTTAACTCATATATTCGAAATAACACACTAATTACGAACGGCTTTCGTCAAGATGTTATAGACTTGATACAGGCCCCTTTTCTGAGTGGGGATGGGCTTTGGTTCCTGTAAGGATATTGGGGTAGGCATGAAGTTAACTTTGGGTTACCGAGCTCACCAGATCTCTATACGGTTTACCGTTATCAGCATCTTTATCCTGGCGACTATGCTGACGGCGGCGATAGCGATCGGCTTGCAGTTTTACTTCAGTAAATCTATGGCAAGCGAATCTGCTCTGAAAACCTACACTCTTACCGCCCGCCACACCAGTGATTTTCTGGCTCAAGTCGATGAGAAAGCAGTCAGTACCGCAAAGCTCCTCTCCAGTCTCAGTAATCTTATCGATGCCGAAAATCTGGATGATGACGCCAAACCTGTGTTTGCGGATGTTATGCGTAGTAATGCGCTTTTTTATGCCATATATGTTGGCTTTCCCTATGGTGATTACCACGGATTGATTAATTTGGAGGTTAGTCCGGGGGCCAGAGAGCAATTTCAAGCTTCCCATACCGATCGATGGGTATATATCGTGGTGACGGGGCAGGGGCCCCACCGACAGCGACAATATTTCTATCTGGATGAGCAGCTAAATCTAAGGGCTCAGCGCTCAGAGCCCAGTTATTACTATGCCAATGAACGGCCCTGGTATGTCAATGCCAGAGAACTTGAAGTGTATAAGTCTGAGCCTTATCTGTTCCATCACCTGCAGGCACCGGGTGAAACTTACTCGATTAAGATACCCGACTCTGAGGTTGTATTGGCCGTCGATATCGCCCTCTCTTCGGTATCCGATTATCTGCAGACTCAAGACCTTGATGAACATGGAGATCCCTTCAGCGAAATATATCTATATAAGCGCAGCGGAGACTTGATTGCCTCCAATCAAAAGGAGCCGGAGCAGTACCCTATCCCAGAGGGGATGGCGTTGGAGCTCACTCCGGCACAGCAAAAGATAGTCGCCGAGCATTCGAAGATTAAGGTGTCTAACGAGAATGACTGGGCACCGATCGACTTTGCCAAGTCGGGCATGCCTAAGGGTTATAGCATCGACCTGCTCAATATCATATCCGATATGACTGGAGTGGAGTTCGACTATATCAATGGCTTTACCTGGCCCGAGTTGGTTGAGGGGTTTAAGCGCGGGGAGCTTGGCATGCTTAACTCTCTCTACAGGACAGTCGAAAATGAAAAGATGGGCTTTTTTACCGAGCCGTTTATTCAGCTGCCATTGGTCGTGGTGACGCAGTCGGGAGTCGGCGAGATAGCTCATATCGATGAGTTGATTGGAAAAACTGTCGCAATACCTGAGGGGTGGTTTGTAATGGCCGCGATCAAGGCGCATTTCCCCGGAATTGATGTGGTAGAGGTTGCCTCTACTAAGGCCGCGTTACAAGCGGTTGCCGATGGCGAAGTGTATGCCGGCTTCGATAACGGGGTCATTTTACGTTACACGGCTAAGCAGTTCTTCATTGAAAACCTTGCCTACCATGAATCGATAGATTTTGGTTTGGCAGCGAATTCCGGCGATCTCTACTTTATGCTGAATGAAGAGAACAGGGAGCTGGTGGATATTTTCAACCTTGCTCTTGCCAATATTACCGAGGAGCAGAAGGCCGCCCTGAGACTCAAATGGTTCGGCAATGGAAACCGGGTTAAGCAGGTGGCCAGCGAAGGAGCCGTGCCCTATCCGGAGTTGATCGAGATAGCAAATAATCCGCAGGAGCACAACCAGCTATTATCCAGAACGATCAAGGGGTCTAACCACTTTATCTATGTGACTCAGGTGAGCTCCAAGAGGAAGGAGGGGGACTTCTTCGCCGTGGTTGTGCCCGAGGATACAGTGTTAGGCCCCAGCCTGGAGAAGGTGACGACCTCTATTTTGATCACCAGCGTCTGTTTGCTGTTGGTTTTGCCCATCTCCTGGGTGTTCTCTGCACCCATCATTAATCCAATTAAGTTGCTTGCGGCTGAAAATGAAAAAATAAAGTACCGACGTTACAAGGAGCTTCATACGGTCGATACCAATATTAAAGAGATTAAAGAGCTTGCCGACTCCATGGTCGACATGTCGATGTCGATCCAGCAGTATGAGGAGAGCCAGAAGGAGCTGATGGAGGCCTTTATAAGGCTTATTGCTCAGGCGATCGATGATAAGTCTCCTTACACTGCGGGCCACTGCAATCGGGTTCCTGAGTTGGGGCTGATGTTGGCAGATGCGGCCGCCGAATCTGCCGCACCTCCTTTCGAAGAGTTTTGTTTCAAAACCGAGGAGGAGCATCGCGAGTTCAGAATTGCCGCCTGGCTCCATGACTGCGGCAAGATAACCACCCCGGAATATATCGTAGATAAAGGTACTAAGCTTGAGGCGATCTATAACAGGATCCATGAGGTGAGGATGCGCTTCGAGGTGCTATGGCGTGATGCCGAACTTAACTATTTAAAACAGCTGCAAAAGACTCCTGAAAGAGAGGAGGCGCTGAGTCGTGAACTGGCCGCTAAGCACTGTCAATTGACCGATGATTTTGAGTTTATTGCCAGTGCGAACGTCGGGGGTGAATATATGGATGAGTCACATATCGAGCGTCTGCACCAGCTGGCCGATATGACATGGCAGCGGCACTTTGATAACCGCTTGGGTCTGTCGCCCGTTGAGGAGTTAAATTATAAGGGGCAGAGGGAGAGTGAAACCTCACTACCGGTGGAAGAGCCACTGCTTTGCGACAGGAGCGAGCATATTATCAAGCGGGTATCTCAAGTTGAGTTCGACCCTAAGTTCGGTATCAAGATGGAGATCCCTGAAGCTCAATATAATCTCGGTGAGCTATATAACCTATCGATATCCAGAGGCACGCTGACAGTTGAAGACAGGTTTAAGATTAACGAGCATGTCACCAGTACGATAAAGATGCTGGAAAACCTGCCTTTCCCTCCCGAATTGGCTCGGGTACCGCGATATGCATCGACTCATCATGAAACATTGAAGGGGACCGGTTACCCGAGGAAGCTAAGCGCCGAAGAGTTATCTATCCCCGAGCGTATTCTGGTTATCTCAGATATTTTTGAAGCGCTGACCGCAGCCGACCGACCCTATAAGAAGGCCAAGACTATCAGTGTCGCCGTGGATATTTTGCATAAGATGGCCCTGGATAACCACCTGGATATGGATCTGTTCAAACTTTTTCTGTCGAGCGGGATATATCTGAAATATGCCAATAAGTTTCTGGACCCTGCACAGATTGATGAGGTCGATGTGGCTAAGTATTTGGGGGAGCAGAGAGTGTAGGAGCGGCTTTAGCCGCGAATGTTTCTGAGTTATAAAGGGGACGCTATTATCCTTATAGCCCTCTTTGCTCTGTCTTGAGCTTAAAACTTACAGCTTACAGCTTACAGCTTACAGCTTACAGCTTACAGCTTACAGCTTACAGCTTACAGCTTACAGCTTACAG
>NZ_CANMUW010000022.1 GCF_947501225.1 uncultured Shewanella sp. | reverse complement strand
CTGGTCTCTTGTGGATGCATAGGGCAGACATAGGTTTTCAGCCCGGCAACGGCCAGGTCTGAGTGCTGACCCTCTTCCTCCGATTCCTCCTCAACGAGGAACATGTTACAGATAGAGCAGCGGCTTCCCGCCTCATGGCTGGTCTCTTCCGGGTGCATAGGACAGGAGTAAGTTGCCGCACTTACATCCCTATGATTATGCTCTGTATGAGCCTGTTGGCTATTCACATTAGGTGTTAGCTGTTGTGAATGCGCTAACTGCGGGGTGATAACCATAAACAGGCTCAGCAGGTAGGCTAATTTGTTGTGCTTACTGTTTGATTCTAAGTGACTCATGATGCCTTATCTCCGCTCTTATCTACTGCTTATGGTGAGCAGCATGTTTTCCTGCTTCGTTAGCTGCCGTTTTAATTGGCTCTAAGTCCATCCCACATTTAGGGCAGGTATCACCCTTCTTACCTGTGATCTTTGGGTTCATAGGGCAGGCATGAGTATCTGCATGCATATCCTTGTGAGCTTTTGCTTTATGTTTAGGGCAAGAGTCACACTTTTTCCCATGGTGCTTGCAGGAAGCAGTTTTTGAGGCGGTTAAGTTCATACCACATTCAGGGCATGTGTCGCCTTTTTTACCTTTCACATCAGGGTGCATAGGGCAGGCATGAGTATCTGCATGCATCCCCTTATGTGCTTTCGCTTTATGCTTAGGGCAAGAATCACATTTTTTTCCCTGATGTTTAGATGTTGCAGCTTTATCTGACTCTAAATTCATACCGCATTTAGGGCAGCTATCACCCTTCTTTCCGGTCACTTCCGGATGCATAGGACAGCTATAATCGGCACTGACATGTTGCCCATGTTCGTGCTGATGCGCAGAAGCTGCAGGCACCATAGAAACTAAGATAAAGGCAGATAAAACAAGGCTTAACAAGGTTTTCATAAATTCACTCCATCGTATAGATGGCCGTAGTGATATCGCTTGTCTGCGTAGTATTTCTGAAACTTGAACTACTCGCAGGCGAATAACAATTAACGGCTAATATAAATGTAATCGCAATCAATTCAGTGATCAGCTCGTGTCGGAATGAGGCCTGCAACGTAATGTGAGTAGCTTCGAAACCGCTGACTGAAGTCATTGATATAAATTGGATCGATAAATAATTGTTTTTAGATATAGCGTATCAACCAAAAAAGTTGACGATTTTAATTGGCCTGAACCGGCTAAAATCAAGCTATGGGAGGTCTGAGATCTGTCGTTAACGAGATAGAGTGGAAATAAGGCATTTGAGTGGCCATTGCAGGCTGGGAAGCGCTGAATCCAGGCCAGGATTTAGCATAAAACAGAGTGCCGGTCACAGAGATAACGAGACAGTGGCTACAATCACCTTGGCAAAATCCATTGCCGTCACAGCAGTTCTGAGCAGTGTCGGGAAGCACTTCGTCTTGCTCAGTATCGCAGCAATGATCTGTATCACTTGTCTGTTTCGAGTGGCAGTCAGCTCCATCTCCCATACTCATCATGACTGAATCATGAGACCCAGACATCATAGCTTCATGGGCTTCAGCATTTCTCACCATCGACAAACCATTAGTCATCAGACCTTGGCTCAACATAGCGAGCAAGGCCAAAAAAACTAAAGCGTGACGGCGAACTGATTTAAACATGATGCATCCGAATAATGAGTTATGATAAGTCTATCATGAGAAAGCAATAGCGCGTTGACGTAATTCACATTTATCACTGTTATATATGAAATTTTTCTAATCAACGCACTATAGAGTTTAAACTTATGGCTAGTTTGTTCTCGTCAGTAACACTTTAGCCATCAGTTGTTGGTGAGTGAGTAGAGCTATGCTCCTGTTTATACCCTGACTATCTTTAAGTGTGATCACCGGATTTTCGATAAAATCATAGGCTTCATCTTCACTATCTATCCTGGGAGTTACCGCCTGATACTCCTGCTGTTGGTCGAAGTTGGCTAAAAGATATAGAGGTTCAGACTTTACCCAGGCCCCGGAATCATCGGCATTGACCTCGAAAATATCATGGTATCTCAGCTCAATTAAGTTCTCACCTTTTAAAAGCTGAGGTTGATGAGCATCAAATCGCTTCTCTCCGTTAATGCCGGTAACGACCAGAGAGTCCGGAAAGGAGACGCTTGCAGCGATAGAGGAGAAACTTGCAAGGGTAAGTACAACAGCTGTAATTAATGTTTTCATAATAAACTCCAGTTTGAGCATATGCCTCAAGGTGGTGCAGAAAATTATGGCGCTTTCATCACATAGGGATCACTGAGTTGAGATCTACGCTATGGGGTGATTAAGCTACTTGCACCTGTCTTTCCTGAGGCAAAAATAAGTTTTGAGTGCACAGTGAATGCGCCAGTCTAAAATGGGTAAGATTAAGCTAGCTCAAACTTGGGAGGGGGATTTGAGGAGGAGAGTTCGGAAGTCCTGGGGGACCAAAAATCCGCCTGAACTTTTCCACTGGATTCTTGCGATATCACGCTTACCTGAGGTTGAGTCAAGATGCCTGTTGCCGAAGCACAGTGAGACACACAGCTACCGGCGCCCATCATTTTACAGAGTGCATCGCAATCGATAGTTGGTCCGCCATTAAGCTTATGGCCCGACATAGCCATATCACAGTCACGCTGGCCATGTGTCATAGCCATGTCTGTGTCATGTGGAGTCGTTAGACTATCAGAAGATACAGCAACGGGGCTCATCCCGGAGTGGAGCATTGTTGACATCTGCGCATGTGTATAATCGTGCAATAAGCTTGGCATAGCCATCGCTGGTGTAAGCAAAAATTGCCCAACCAGAGAGATGATTAATACCAAATGTGCTAATTGCTTCGACATGCTTATTGTTATTCGCAAAATGAGTCCAGGTTATGAATGAGTAGACCAAGGGGGGCCGGGAAAAGTTTCATTTCTTATAAAAATTTTTTAGAACGGTTCGTAAATACTTTTCATTTAAGAAGTTAATAAATATAAAAAGCATGTGAAAAAACATAAAAAGCGCAATTAATCAGTTAATTAGATATGTTCTGTTGCTAAGGTGAGTGCTTTGGGTTAACTTTAGTGATGTTGAATATAAATTGAGCTAAGGTCAATTTTCTATTTTTCGCAATATAGAGTTAGAGCTAGGTCTCATTTTGTACTATTTAAGCCAGATCAATCAGTATGATCTAGTTTATAATTCGGGCTCAAAGAGATGAAGTAACATAAGTTTAGATATAATAATCAAAAATTTTGGAGAAGAGTAATGAACTTGCGTGCACTATTTAGACCAAGCGCGAAATACTCAATATTTGCCCTACTAGTGGTTGGTATTGTAGTCGGTGTTGTTGGCTACTTTGCTACACAACAAACCTTACACGCGACAAGTACAGATGAGTTCTGTATGACGTGTCACAGTAACCATTCTTTGAAGGATGAAGTACTGGCATCTGCACACGGTGGCGGTAAGTCTGGTATCGTTGTTGAGTGTCAGCAGTGTCATATTCCACAAGAGCCATTCAATTATCTTCTTAAAAAGATTGTTGTTTCTAAAGATATCATTGGCTTCTTGACCATCGATGGTTTCAACACTCAAGAGTGGTTAGAAGCAAACCGTAAAGAGCAGGCCGAGCTTGCACGTGACTTCCTGCGCTCTATCGATTCTTCTACTTGTACTAACTGCCACAAGCGCATTTATGAAAATCAGCCAGAGTCTATGAAGAAGATGGCTAAGAGAATGCACAGCAATAACTTCAAGAAAGCTGAAGACAAGAGAAAGACTTGTATCGATTGTCACAAAGGCGTTGCTCACCCATATCCTAAGGGATAATGCTATCTAGCATTGAGTCGCCAATGGTATCGTTTCGTCGGTACTGAGTGATTAAGAAGCCTCGTTGTTATCAACGGGGCTTTTTTGTACATGGATGTACTTATCCACGAACGCCACGGATGGCGTAGGAGTGGGTTTGTGCATGAATTTCAGGTGTAAGAGACTTATCCACAAACGCCATGGTCTGAAGTGTTCCAGACGCTTCAAAGCCGCTTCCGGTATCCCTATCTCTTGGTCGAAGAGATTCGCAAAGCGAACGCTCACCTTGTCACGACCGCTCTTTGACATCCATGTCAACACGGCATGTGTGAATCCATTCACATCAGAGGTCACAGCCGCGCCTACGTAGGTTTTTATCTCTTCGATTTAATTGTTTCTAATTTTTGAGTTTAATAAAAAGCTAACTTGGTGGAAATCAGAAAATTAGCTGATTCAGAGGACGTTGCTTGATTACTCACAACCTTGATGTGGCAGTGGAGCTTGCTTAGCTGGGGCGTTCTTACAATAAGGAGCTAGCTGGCTAGACTAGAGCGATAAGACCAGAGTTGCCTGATCTTATCTCTGCTGTTCTTCTTTCTCTTATCACATCTCGAGCCTAGGCACTCTTACCTTGTCTTCGCATTACCTAAGTTCTGCATCACCTTACTCCTGTATTGCAGCAGGCTGAACGCTCCGAATGTGAAAACGTGCAGGTAATCACTTCGCTTCAATGTAAGCAGTGATTTGAATAAGGTGTGGAATATAACCACCTGAAAAAGGTGCATAAATGCTGTTATTGCCAGCAGTATATATAGAATGATGCCTATGTTACCTTCAAATGGCATGATTAGGTTATATGCCATTAAAAGCCAGGCAAAAAGGGTGACTGCCTTACCTGTAGTAATTACAAATTTCATAATGCTCTCGTAAAATAGCTCTTAATTCTTAAATGGTACCGATAATCTGCGTAGCTCGTAGCTCGTAGCTCGTAGCTCGTAGCTCGTAGCTCGTAGCTCGTAGCTTAAATCTAAGGCTGATATTGGTATAAGCGATAGATCACCTGTCCGGCTTTCTTCTCTTTCAGCTGAACCCAGTCGCCGGGCACGACCAGGTGTGCTACTTCGCTTTCTGTTTCAACATAAATTTGTGCGTTTTCGTTAAGCCAACCATTGTCAGCAATAAGTTCGATGGTCTTTTCTGCTAACGCTTTTCGAAATGGCGGGTCGATATAGATAATATCGAACCCTTCATCTGGCTGAGCCGCCAATAACTTCAGCGTGTCCCCTTGAATGACTTCGGCAGTCGATGAATCACACTTGAGTGTTTTAAGGTTCTCTTTCAATTGTTGTGCTGCGCTTGCTTGCAGCTCGAATACTCTGGCGTAACTTGCGTAACGGGATAGCGACTCCAGACATAGGGCTCCACTGCCACCGAAACAATCGAGTATCCGGGCGCCACTGAGATCGCCGGCTAACCAGTTGAACAGGGTCTCTCTGACACGATCCGTTGTAGGCCTTAATCCTTCGAGATCTTTAATGGGTAAGCGGCGAGAGCGCCATTGTCCGGCAATGATACGAACTTGACCAGAGGAAGGTCGATTTTTAGCCATCTGAAATCCTGTAAACCGAATTATTGGTTGTAAATAGTACGGCGATTTTGCCTGAAGTGAGAAAGTGGTAGACTGTCCCGCTTGGTTGAAGGCGTTATTTTAACTCAAAGCAGAACTAAATGGTGAAAACCTAATAGTTAATGGCAGAAATGCTTCGTATCTCTACATATTTGCCCCTATTTTCTGGTCATAAATAGCCTTCTGGTTATAATGTGCACCATAAAATGAGTTCAAGTTACGGTGGCAGCGTTTGGGAAATAAAGTGGTTGAACTCCGAAGAGTTATTGTGGCCGATTAGATACGTCGGATAAACGTCAGAAACAGAAAATGCATGACTGGATGGTTTCCTTTGGCTCCTGTTTTAGAGCTTGTTAGCCTTCCGGTTTATAAAATTAAGTCAGTTAGTTGAGTACTGGTATCACACATGGCAAAGAAAGGTTTTTTTTCCTGGTTTCGCAAAGATAAATCGAAAGATGAAGTTAGTGCACCAGAAGCGGAAGTTGTAGCTGAATCACAAGAGGCTGTAGAAGCTGCGGCTCTTGCGGAAGAGCAGGCTAAGCAGGAAGAGCAGGCACATATCGAAGCGGAGGCTGCGGCCCTTGCCGAAGCGCAGGCTAAACAGGAAGAGCAGGCACGTATCGAGGCGGAGGCTGCGGCCCTTGCCGAAGCGCAGGCTAAACAGGAAGAGCAGGCACGTATCGAGGCGGAGGCTGCGGCCCTTGCCGCAGAGCAGGCCAGGCAGGAAGAGCAGGCACGAATTGAAGCGGAGGCTGCGGCCCTTGCCGCAGAGCAGGCCAGGCAGGAAGAGCAGGCACGAATTGAAGCCGAAGCTGCGGCCCTTGCCGCAGAGCAGGCCAGGCAGGAAGAGCAGGCACGTATTGAGGCGGAGGCTGCGGCCCTTGCCGCAGAGCAGGCACGAATTGAAGCCGAAGCTGCGGCCCTTGCCGCAGAGCAGGCCAAACAGGAAGAGCAGCAACCTGAGCCACAGGTAAAACCCGCTAAAGAGGGCTTTTTTGCCCGCCTTAAGCGAGGCCTTAAGCGTACCAGTGAGAATATCGGTAGCGGTTTCATTAGCCTGTTTAGTGGTAAAAAGATCGATGATGATCTTTTCGAAGAGCTTGAAGAGCAGCTGCTCATTGCCGATGTCGGTGTGGAAACGACGACTCGCCTAATTGATAGCCTGACCGATCAAGCGAGCCGCAAACAGTTAAAAGATGGTGAAGCGCTATATGAAATTTTGCGTGAAGAGATGCAAAAAACGTTAGAGCCGGTCTCTATTCCCCTCGTTCCGGAAAATGCCGATGGACCCTTTGTGATCCTGATGGTGGGCGTGAATGGAGTCGGTAAAACGACGACCATAGGTAAGCTTGCTAAACAGTACCAGGCCCAGGGTAAGTCGGTGATGTTGGCTGCAGGTGACACTTTCCGTGCAGCAGCGGTAGAGCAGTTACAGGTTTGGGGACAACGAAACGACATTCCTGTCGTAGCACAACATACAGGTGCCGACAGTGCTTCTGTGTTGTTCGATGCACTTCAGGCGGCTCGCGCCCGAAATATCGATATCTTAATCGCCGATACGGCGGGTAGGCTGCAAAATAAAGCTCACCTGATGGACGAATTGAAGAAAGTTATCCGGGTGATGAAAAAGCAGGATGATTCTGCTCCCCACGAGGTAATGTTGACCTTAGATGCGAGTACTGGCCAAAATGCTATAAGTCAGGCAGAGTTATTTAAACAGGCCGTAGGTGTAACCGGTATCACAATCAGCAAACTCGATGGTACCGCTAAAGGTGGGGTTATTTTTGCTATTGCCGATAAATTCGGTATTCCTATTCGTCATATAGGTGTCGGTGAGCAGATCGATGATCTACGTACTTTCGATGCTAAAGACTTTATCGATGCGCTTTTTACTCAAGAGAGTGATGAGAAGAAGTAGTCAGAACTCTTTTCAATAATAATGAGAGATAGATGATTCGATTTGAGCAGGTAAGTAAGGTTTATCCTGGCGGGCAGCAAGCTCTGTCTGATGTTAACTTTCACCTTAAGCGTGGCGAGATGGCCTTTTTAACGGGCCACTCCGGCGCAGGTAAGAGTACACTGCTCAAATTGATCACTGTGATAGAACGCGCTAATGCCGGACGGGTATTAATTAACGGGCATGATATAGCCGGCCTCTCCCGCGCAGATGTTCCATTTTTAAGACGGGACATAGGGATGATTTTTCAGAATCATCACCTGTTGATGGAGAAGAGTGTTTTCGATAATGTCGCCCTGCCTCTGGTTATTGAAGGCTTCTCACATGCCGAGATAAAGAAAAGGGTATTAGCGGCGTTAGATATGGTGGGCCTCTATGGCAAGGAGCGTCATCATCCCATTATGCTATCCGGTGGCGAACAGCAGCGTGTGGGCATTGCGCGTGCAATCGTTAATAAACCCCCGTTACTGTTGGCCGATGAACCTACCGGTAACTTAGACCCTAAGTTGTCCATGGATATTCTGAGACTATTCGAAACCTTTAATGACTCAGGTACCACAGTACTCATAGCGACCCACGATCTTGGACTCATCGCCCGGATGAAATATCGGACCCTGACCCTGAAGCAGGGAAGAGTACTGGGCGGTGAAGAGATCACCCCCAGGGCAGATGGAGTTAAGGGATAACTATGAGCAATAAACCTCAGTTAACCAGAAGCAAGTTGCCTATCTCGGGTCGTATTGTGATGTTCTTTATCCGTCATATACAACATGCCATGGCCAGCATGGGAGAGCTGTGGCGCAACCCGATCTCTTCTCTTATGACTATGGCGGTGCTTGGGGTCAGCCTGAGCCTGCCTGCGGCGCTACAGGTGTTGGTGAAGAATGCCGAAACTATCACTCAATCGTGGAACAGCGCCGCCGAAATTTCGCTCTTCATCGATGAAGGACGAAGTGAGAGGACGATTAAGAGTTTGATCACTCGCATCAAGGTATATCCTGAAGTGAGTGAGGTTAACTATATTAATCGTGATCAGGCTCTGGAAGAGTTTCAGCGTCTTTCGGGCTTTGGCGAAGCACTCTCATACCTCGATACCAATCCACTGCCCGCAGTTGTTACGGTAACGCCAAGTTTGAAATACTCCAGCCCGGTTGGAGCCCGTGAGCTATTGAAGAAGCTGGAGCTGGAACCTGAGGTCAGCTTTGGGCGGCTCGATATCGAGTGGTTAGAGCGTCTTCAGGCTGTTGTGCGGTTACTGGAGCGAACGGTTCTCGCTATTGCCGCGCTCTTAGTGTTGGCCGTGGTGCTGGTGATAGGCAATACGATTCGTCTGGCTATCATGAACCGCCGCACCGAGATTGAGGTGATGAAGCTCGTTGGTGCGACCGAAGCCTTCATTCAGAGGCCGTTCCTATATACCGGTATCTGGTATGGCATCATAGGCGGGGTCCTGGCATGGATTATCATCAACCTGCTCGTCTGGTACCTCGATAGCGCGCTGGCTGAGCTTTTGGGCTTGTATGGGAGTCAGTTGGAGATGCAGTCTTTGACCCTGATAGAGCTTGCTCAGCTAGTCGGCTTAGCTTCGTTTCTTGGCTGGTTGGGTTCTTATCTCTCGGTACGTCAACACTTAAGGGCAATAGAGCCTTCATAACTGCGGTGATAATTGGCGTATCATAGTCGGTGGAGTGGTAACCTACCGCTTACCTCCTATGGCATTCAAACTGAGTAACCGGAATTATCTTTTATGCCGATTGGTTTCTGAGTTCGGTTTCCCACCGTTTATGAACTAACTTTCATTTGCTTTGTTTACCGTGATAGGGCAAAAATAAACCACTCGCCGCAGGTCCAAGGTTGACATAACTTGTCAGATCGCCGATAGTTCATCAGCTTGACCTTAATCGATTCTAAGGCGGCAGATGAGGCTTTCTCGGTCTCATTGGAAGTTTTTTACTATAAACAGTGCCTTGTTGTATGGCCGGGTAAAAGACTTAGCTAACTTACGCAAAGTTGGCAGTTTGAATTTTTGAAGTATATGTAAGAGTAGGAGCGTGAATGACTAATCAAACGCAATCAATGGCACTGACTGTTCCTCAGGGAAGCGGTAGCCTGGAGGCTTATGTCCACTCGGCCCACAACATCTCTATGTTGGAGCCGGAGCAGGAGTATGAGCTAGCCAAGCGTTTGCAGGAAACGGGTGATCTACAGGCTGCGAAGCAGCTGATTATGTCTCACCTACGTTTTGTCGTGCACGTTGCCAAAGGGTACTCAGGTTACGGTCTACCGCAAGCTGACCTTATTCAGGAAGGCAACATTGGTTTGATGAAGGCGGTAAAGCGCTTCGATCCCGATGTCGGTGTTCGCTTGGTCTCTTTTGCCGTTCATTGGATTAAAGCCGAAATACATGAATATGTGCTTAAAAACTGGCGCATAGTCAAAGTCGCGACAACAAAAGCGCAACGTAAGCTCTTTTTTAACCTGCGTAAATCTAAAAAACGCCTGGGTTGGTTCAGCGATGAAGAGGTCGGCATGGTTGCCGATAATCTGGGCGTTTCCAAAGCCGATGTGACCGAGATGGAGTCGCGTATGGCGGCTCAGGATCCCGCTTTCGATCTCGCCAGCGATAATGATGACGATCAGGATTATGCTCCTATGCATTATCTGGAAGATCACTCATCAGATTTGGCGTCTCAGGTAGAAAACGATAACCTGGAAGCGAATAATCAGGCTCGCCTTCTGTCTGCCATCAAGACGCTTGATGAGCGTAGCCAGCATATTCTTCAGGCGCGTTGGTTAAATGAAGATAAGACGACACTGCAGGAGCTGGCTGCAACCTATCAGGTATCGGCCGAGCGTATCAGGCAACTTGAAAAGAATGCCATGAATAAGCTTAAAGGGCGAATGGAGGCTTAACCGCCTCCCAAAACGGAATAACTGAAACCTGCTACGGCAGGTTTTTTTGTGTCTAAGACTAAGAAGACGCTTCGCTGGTAGAGCTGAGACGATGCTTCGCTGGTAGGTTGTAGGACCGGCTTTAGCCGGGAAAGAATGAACCTTTGAACCTCGGGGCTAAAGCCCCTCCTACAGAATAGGGCGAAGCCCGTCGAATAGGCGGAGCCGTCATCTTAGCGTTAGAATCACTGACTCACATCTTTTTTAAAACCTCTTCAATAACCCGCTTTCTCGACACCTTCAGGCTGGTCGATTCAATTTTCGGCCAGGGGTAATAGACTCTGGGCCGTTTAAATCTGGCTACTCTATCGGCGAGGAACTGGGTTAACTCTTCATATGACGGCATAGCTGATTGAGAGTGGTTAATTTTTACTATTGCTGCGGGAAGGTGGCCAAACTCCTCATCGGGTCGTGGAAATATGATGGCATCTTCGATAACCGGGTGTTGCTTGAGTGCGGCTTCCACCTCTTCAGGTTGAAGATTTTCTCCGCCACAGATAAACATATTATCTATGCGTCCGAGAATGTGAAGCTTACCCTCAGTGTCCCAATACCCTCTGTCCTTGGTGAAGAACCACCCCTCCTCATCCGTTGGGCGTAGCAGTTTATGCTCTCTGATATCATTTTCGCCCTGAGCGTCGAGGTAGCCGAGAAAGAGTGTCTCTCCCCTCACATAGATCTTCTTATCGACAATCTTAAGTTCTCTTGCCGGCAGCAGCCGACCACTGCTGCCGTCACTGCTTGCCGGCCCTGTGGTGATTTGAGAAGCCATCTCGGTCATACCATAACTGGTAAAACAGCTAACCGAGAGCGCCTTCAGCTGCTCCAGGAGCGTCGGTGATATGGCTCCGCCACCGAGAAGCAGTGACTTTACCCCCTTGAGACAATCAACATCCTCTTTCAGTAAGCGCACCAGTTGAGTGGAAACCAGAGAGAGATGAGTGATCTTATCCCGTGATATCTGTATGGAGAGGCCTACACTCCTGTCTTGCAGTGCCACCGTAGCCCCAACTAGAGCGCTGCGGTTGATGATGGCAAGCCCGCCTATATGAAAGAGCGGCAGAGAGAGTAACCAGACATCACCGGGATCGAGCGCTATCAAGCTCCTCGAGCCCTCGGCGCTGACCCTATGATTATTCAGGCTGTGAACGGCGGCCTTAGGCTGGCCACTGCTTCCCGAGGTCAAAATGATATTGGCGGGGGCGAAGTAATCGACACTGGCCGGTGCTCTATCGCTTATTAAAGAGAAATCCAGCGTGACTGGTGTAGGCTCGACTCTGTTTGAGCCTCCACAGTCACTCGGTGCCGGGATTTCAGTTAGCAAGTCGGTGAAAGCACTACCCGTCCATAAAAAATTCAGGTGGTGTAACTCAATGAGCGCTGAGACCTGAGTCGCCGGAAAGCGGGGCGAGAGAGGGCAGAAGAGGATCTGATGATCGATACAGGCCCAGTAAAGCATGACTAACTCGACAGAGTTGTTATCGATACAGGCAAGGCGGTCGCCTCTGCCAAGCCCCTTTGCGGTAAGTTGCTCACCGAGTGCAATGACTCTCAGGCTCAAAGTCCGGTAATCGATCTCTTGTTTGACTCCGCCCAGAGTCTGAGTCAGTGCGATCTGGTTAGGGTATTGCCTGGCGGCCTGATGAAGTGGTGATAGTAACGCTTCCAAGGCCTGCTCCTAACAGCTTTTTATTAAGGTGAGATCGCTCAATGATTGGCAGCGAGCCTTTCCGGAACTGACTAATAGATCACAGCTAAAGGCGCTGAGAGTATCGAGCCCGGGGATCTCATCGGGCGTCATTATCCGGCTTAACTTAGCCAGTGCCTCTATGCCGAGAGTGGCTTCCAGACTGGAGCTTAAGATAAACCTGACACCGGCATGTTCAGCTTTGGCCTGAAGCTTTTGTAGTTTTTCCAGGCTGCCAATCAGCATCGGCTTTACAACCAGAGCGGTCAGCCCCGGCTGCATGGAAAATTGATACGTGGGATCATTCAGACTCTCATCCAATGCCCATGGCATTGCCACTGCCTGATAGAAGGCGGCGTTGTCAGCCGGTCTTTGGCATGGCTCCTCGATATACTCGATAGAGGCTGGAGGGATGCAAGCTGCGAAGTCGATAGCTTGTTCGAGGCTGAATCCCCGGTTTGCATCTAGTCTGAGTTTCAGATCCGGCCTGATGGCCAATATCTGATGGATGAGCTGAACCTCCTCTTCCAGCGAAGTTTGTGCGACTTTCACCTTGGCTGAGTGCACCTGCGCAGGCATGGCCCGGACGCGTTGATGCAGTGCGCTTAACGGTTCATCACTGTTACGGTAGAGCAGAGGGATTATCTTCTGTTCCTGAGATATCGAGTGGCCGTTGAGTTGTCCTGATAGCTTGGCGTGTAACAGGCTGAGACCGAAGGCCAGGGACGGAAGCGCTTCAATGGCAGTGATTTCCAACAAGTGATCTATCGGTGCGTCTACAAACTTTTCCAGCAGGCTTTCAAGCTTATCACTTACCTGAGCCAGACTCTCCTGACTGAAACCATGCAGCGGGTTACCATCGATATCCAGCCCGGAGAGCGGGGCTATCTCAACCCGCTCGGAGAGCGTCTCTCCTGTCTCTGCCTGGGCTTCAACTTGTAATACTAACCCTCTGCGAATATCTATGCGTTGACAGCCGACCGGCAGTAGCCTGTCTAGGGGGATCTGATACTGATAAAGCTGAAGCGCTGTGATGATCATTGCACATCCTCGATTAAGTGTTTGATAAGTTGCCGGCAGAAGAGTGCAGGAGATGCCAGATGTACATTATGGCCTGCATCGGCAATAACATGGACTTGGATACCTGCTATGCTTGCCCATTTCGATGCCACTGCTGAAAATTTGCTGTCATCTTTACCCGTGAAATAGTGGCAGGGCAGCTGTAGCTGGTTGGGTAGATGCCACAGATCCTGCTGCTTTGCGAGAGATGTGGACTCAAAAATAGTGAGCAGGGCTTTCGATCTGTTGTTACTGCGCTTGCGTATCAAAGCCTGGCGCTTCGATTCAGTCAGTTCGGCAAACACTCCCTGCAGATACCACTGTGAGAGAAATGACTCGATGGGTAAAGAGGCGAGTTTCTCGCTCCAGAGGTGGTCGTTACGGGTTCTTGCCTCTCTCTGCTCTTCCGACTGCAGCCCCGGGTGGGATGATTCCAGGCTCAGACTGAGCAGCTTATCCGGGTAAGCCTGTGCCAGGTGAAGCGCGATACGCCCGCCTAATGAATAACCTAACAGGTGGTATCTCTCTATGGATAAACTGCTGAGCGTAGCTTGAATCATATCTGCGACGCGTTCAAACCCTGATGGCCCGGGTGGCAGCGCCGGACTCTCTCCATGGCCGGGGAGATCGATACAGATACAGTAAAAGTGCGGCAGGAGATCGCAGAGAAGACAGTCCCAGTCGTGTTTGCTTCCCAGAAAGCCATGCAGCATCACTAAAGTGGGCTTACGGCTATCTCCGTGACACAAGTGGGCTAACATCAGCTCTGTTTAACCCAGGTTGCAATGCGGGATATCTGTTCACTAGCTTGATCCTGAGCTACCGAGACCTCAATTACCGAGGGCCCCTGAAAGTCTATGGCCTCTGTGTAGGCTTCGTTAAAACTCCCGAAGTCATCGACACGGTTATAGGCCAAGCCGAACATCGCCGCACCATAACCAAACTCCAACCCATGGGCCAGGCGGTAATAATCACTCCTGAGTTTCTCGTCGGGAACCGGCAGTAAGTTAAAGATATTGCCGCCATCATTATTCAAAATAACGATGACAAAGGGGGTCTCAATCGTTCGGGCAATAGCCAGAGAGTTTAGATCGTGTAGCTGGGATAAATCGCCGATGAGTAACGTGGTTGCCTTCCCCTCCTGTCTGGCGACTCCGCAGGCGGTGGCGAGCAGGCCATCGATGCCCGAAGCTCCGCGATTGGTATATATGCGGGGGGAGTCGGGGGTGATCGGAGCATACATGTCATATAGGCGTACCGGCAGGCTGTTACCGATAAAGAGCTGGCTTTGGCGGCCTTGAGCCTTAGCTATTGCACGAACGACCATGGCCTCGCCGAACTCGGCATTGTCAACCTGCTGCTGAAACAGGGTCTCAAGTCCATCATTAAACTGTACCAGTTGCAGTGCCCAGTTAGCGTCGGATGATCGTGGCCAATCAAGGGAGACAAATTCGGATATATCCGAATGCCAAATCTGCTTGGCGCTGTGACTCGGATCCAGCCTCATCTGTCGGGGTAATACCTGCCAGTAGCGCTTCCATCTCTGCTCGTCTAAGAAGCTGATGAGCCGCTTGGACAATAAGCGTCCGCCAAATACCAAAACAGATTCAGCCTGGGTCAGCAACGCCCTGGCCTTAGGTTGATGCAGGAGTTGATCTGCGTGCCCTATCACACCGCAGTGCTGTCTGAGCTGAGATTGGGCATCGGTGAGCAGTGGCCAGCCTAATCTCTGCGAAAGTTCGACAAGAAGTTCCGGCGACTCTTGTGGCGAAAGGGTGCCGGCAATGATGACACCTTTTCCATGAACGAAGCGGGCTAATGAATCCTGAGTTGGCAGGCTCTGCAGTGAGGCTTTACCGTATTGATTAAAGGGAGAGCTTGTGTGTTGCCAATTACCCAGTGTACTCAGGTATTGAGTAAAGTCGGCACTCATGGTCGACGGGTACAGTGGTTCCCGGTACATGCAGTTAATATGAACGGGTTGGCTCTGGTTGCTGATCGCTTCGTCTAACGTGGTTAGCAGCGCCTCGGGTCGAATAGCGATATCCGGTGTCGGCAGGTTAACCTGCCTGGCGTATTGTGCAAAGATAGCCGGCTGGATGATGGCCTGATTGGCACCACAATCGATCAACTCCGGGGGCCTGTCGCCGGAGAGCACAATCAAGGGAACATGGGTTAACCAGGCTTCGATTATCGCCGGATAGAGGTTCGCGACTGCGGTTCCGGAGGTGGTGATGATGGCCACCGGAGCCTGGCTCGCCTTTGCGAGGCCTAATGCCATAAAGCCAAGCCCGCGTTCATCGAAATGCAGATGTTGTTTCAGCTTAGATTGTTTTGCGGCGGCGAGTGTCAGGGGAGTCGAGCGTGAGCCCGGTGCCATACATACATGTTGAACCCCGAGGCGTGCCAGCTCCTCGAGTATTAGAGTGCCCCATAATAGATTTAGCTCTGCTGTCTTGTCGATTTGCATGGATAAGTACCCGGTGATTGATGCCGATATTGTACCCCGAATCAGTTTAAAGGAGTATTTTTTAGCAGGAGTTAGTTGATGGCCACCCTGAGGTGAATTTATATGCTTATGCTTTCTCGTCTTGCCAGGCTAAACACAGCTATTAACGCATATCTAAGATGAACCTTATTTTATTTCCTGATGAGCAGGGCGTGCCTTATATATTCACCATAAACTATGAATAAAACTTTTTACATTTCACTATCGATAAATAAAATCTTATGTAGTTTTATATTATGTTATATGAGTCGTAGATCACCTTAGTAATATCATTTGTTGGGGGGCGTAGCACATAACTATAGTTTCTATGTATGTCATTTACTCACCTGGCTCGATGCTGTTTTTTTATTCATTACAACAACATCTCATTATTTTGAACTTCATCATATTGCTACTGTTTTTGGCTCAAACTTACAGTTAACAAGCTGAGGTGCAGACTTTAACAAACGGTAACCATTGTAACTTGATCTGAGTCTCGACCTCCTTGTTTTTCAAATGGTTAAGTATGCATTTGTTGTATTTGGAAATGATATTCATTATCGGCTTTTGCGGTGTTATATCACAGGTTTTTTATATTTATTAATTGTATCTCAGTTCTATTTGATTATTTTTAACAAATGAAATTTCATATTTAATTCCCCTAAAATATTTATACCTAAACTGAATGTTATTAATTGTTTTATTCCGGTTAATAACTTTGTTTGTTATTTATCTAAGGTCGAGTTAATGATTTATCGTGTTTTCTATAACTTATTTTGTGGGGTGTTCACTGTCTTGTGTTTATCCCTAAGTGCACATGCTACTCCCTGGCAAAATCTCACCGGTGAACAACTTGAGCAAAAGTTAGCTGAAAAATTTTCGGCTGGTGACTATTCACCGAAAGGCGCCGATTCCTGCCTGATGTGTCATCGTAAAGATGAAGCCGTTATGGCTATTTTCGATGGTACCCACGGCAAGATGAACAATAAGCAGTCGCCGATGGCCGGCTTGCAGTGTGAAGCCTGTCATGGG
Source organism: uncultured Shewanella sp. (assembly GCF_947501225.1). GTDB lineage: Bacteria > Pseudomonadota > Gammaproteobacteria > Enterobacterales > Shewanellaceae > Shewanella. The sequence continues at coordinate 48,353 of NZ_CANMUW010000022.1, read as the reverse complement.
CCTCAGGGCAAGCATAACAGGGGCGGAAAGGAGCCGATGATCGCCTTCGGTAAAGAGAGCAAGCTTTCAGCCTCGGCACAAAACAGTGTTTGTCAGGGGTGTCATAACGATCCTAAACAGATGGCGTGGCACAGCAGCACCCATAATCTTGAAGAGGTGGCGTGCTCTGACTGTCATACTCTGCATAGCGCCAAAGATCCTGCTCTGGATAAGCTCAGTGTGAATGACACCTGTAGCTCCTGCCATACCAAAGAGAAAGCGGATATGAATAAGCGCTCATCTCACCCGCTGAAGTGGGACCAGATGACCTGTATCGATTGCCATTCACCCCATGGCTCTATGAGTGAAAGCGCCCTGAATAAGCCGACGATCAATGATACCTGCTATTCATGTCACAGTGAGAAGCGTGGCCCGGTTTTATGGGAACACGCCCCGGTTACGGAAAACTGTGTTACCTGTCATAACCCTCACGGCAGCGTCAATGAGGGGATGCTGAAGAGTCGCGCACCTCAACTCTGTCAGCAGTGCCATGCGTCAGATGGTCATGCCAGTCGAGTCGTGCAGGAACCGGGAATGGATGCCTTCGGTGGCGGTAAGAGTTGCTTGAATTGTCACAGCAAGATCCATGGTTCTAACCATCCGTCAGGCAGCTTGCTGCAGCGCTAATAGGGAGCAATATTATGAGATTTAAACTCAATATCATCACACTGTCGCTCCTTGCCGTTTCAGGCTCTGCGATGGCGACAAACTTCGGTGTCGGTAACGCCAACACTGACTCGATCAACTTTGATAAGTACGAATGTAAACGCTGTGTCTCAAGTGATGGCTATAACGTTGAGGTATCGGTCTCGGCGGGTTACAACTCTGTGGATGATATTCATGCCGGTAACGTTCTTGGAACCGCCGAAGATGGTGTGATTGCTGCCCTGAGTGGTGATATCCGTTATCAAAATGAAACCGGCTATCAGGCGCAAATTCAGGCTCACCAATTGGGCATGGATAATGGCTTTGCCAACATCAAGGTGGGTAAATCTAGTCTGTATGAGCTGGAGTTGGATTATCAATCGCTTAAGAGTTATCAGGCGGGGGATGTGCAGAGTCAGCTCTGGCATAACAATGGAATCTTAACCCCGAGCCCCTACACCAATGAGTTCGATCTGGCGCTGAAACGCGAGAAGTCGGCGATAGGCTTCAGCTATGGAGAGGGGTTCTATGACACCTTCATCCGTTATAGCCAGGAAGATAAAACGGGCCATCAATCGAAGAGTCTTGTTGCCCCAAGTCCGGTTAACTTTGGCATACCTGTCGATGCTACCACTAAGCAACTCGATGCCGGCGCATCGCTAGCCGGTGATAACTGGATAACAGAGCTGAGCTATTTCGGCAGTTATTACAGTAATAACATCACAGATCTTAGCCTGCCTCACATGAATGATGTGTACTCGGCAACGCCGGATAATGAGGCGCATCAGGTGTCTCTTTCGGGTCAGTATCAGCTCAATCGCACCGTGATGAGCGGGCGCCTGGTTACGGGACGGATGATCCAGGATGACGCGCTTATTCAGATGAGTGGCAATCCGCTGCAGAGCTGGGATGGGCAGATAGATACTCTTGACGGTCGTTTTGCTGTGACCTCTATGTTGAGCAATCGTCTGCGGTTAGGCGGCAGCGTCGATTACAGTAAACGGGATAACAAGAGCTCTGTGTGGGAGTTCACCCAGTACAGCTACAACGGTTTAAGCGGCGCATTTAAGCAAAATGTGCCCCAGGATATCGAGCGCAACACCTATAAGGTCAATGCCAGCTATCGCATTGCCAGCGGTTACCGCCTGCAAGCCGGTTATGACAGGAAAGAGATCGACCGTAGTTATAGCGAGCGCGAGCAGACCAATGAAGATAGTCTGTGGGCCAAATTCAATGTAAGCGCCTTCGACAAGTTCAACGTCAACCTCAAAGCCAGCCATGGCAATCGCGGTGGTTCGGATTATGAGGTGAACGAGATCACCTCTTCACAAGAAAACGCCTTGATGCGCAAGTACTACCTTGCGGATCGTAAACGTAATGCCGTCGAGCTTAAGGTTAACCACACGCCCCTACCCTGGATGAGTATCGACGTAACCGGGCGTTACGCCAAAGATGATTATGATGCCACCGAGGTAGGTTTGACCGAATCGGAAGACTTTGGCTATGACCTCAATCTGAGTCTGCAACTTAGCAAGCAGCTGTCGGCCTATGGTTTCGCCGGTCAGCAGTGGATCAACTCGGCACAAGCCGGTAGCCAGAGCTTCTCCAGCCCGGATTGGAACGCCGATATCGAAGATGAGTTTATCAATATAGGCGCCGGCTTTAGTTATGGCGGCCTGATGCAGGACAAGCTCACCCTGGGCGGTGATTACCTGTTCAGCAACTCAATCAGTGACACCTCGGTCGGTGGCACCCTTGTCACGGCCAACAGCAGCCAGCCATATGGTGACTACTTCTCCTATAACCACAGCGTGCGTATGTATGCCGATTATGCCTTGAGCAAACAGATGGCATTGAAGCTGAGTTATCAATATGAACGTTATTACGACACAGATGCGGCTCAGGTCGCGACCAACGCTGTGCCGGGGCTAACCACGTTAGGTGAGCTTAACCATGACTATAACGCGCACCAAGTGATGTTGTCGTTTAGCTATTTGTTGCGTTAGAGCAATCGTAAGAGGAAATATTAATGGAACGTAGAAGTTTCTTAAAAATGAGTGCAGCCATGGGTTGTGCAGCAAGCGTAACAGGTTGTAAAACCAGTTCAGATGACGCCAATGTTGTGCCGCCGAAGCCGCCTGTAGGTGAAGAGCAGATCACCTGGTCATCTTGCCTGGTAAACTGTGGTTCAAACTGCCCGGTTAAGGTGTTTAGCCGAGACGGTGTCATCACCCGCGTCGAAACCGATCATGACGTTACCGATGGTGATGATGTCTACCAGGTGCGTGCCTGTGCCCGCGGTCGCTCACTGCGCCAGCGAACTTATGCCGTGGATCGCTTAAAAACACCGATGAAGCGTGTCGGTAAGCGTGGTGAAGGAAAGTTTGTTCCTATCAGCTGGGATGAAGCGGCCAAGACTATCGGCACTAAGCTGACCTCTGTGATCGCCGAACATGGTAATAAGGCTATCTTCCGCAGCTACGGCTCGGGCGCTTACTATGGTTTCGCATCTAATGCCTGCTTTAATCGCCTGTTTAACTTAAACGGCGGCTGCCTCAATGCCTATGGCAACTACTCCTGGGCGCAGCAGATGGAAGCGGCAAAGCATACATTCGGTACCGGCAGTACTTCGGGCTCATCGACGGTGACCCTGGCAAACAGTGACTTCCTGCTGGGCGTGGCATATAACCCCAGCGAAATTCGTCAGTCGGGTTCAGGCGAAGGTTATGACTACCTCAAGGCGCTGCAAAAGAGTAACGGCTTGAAAGTGGTGATGGTCGATCCTCGTTACACCGACTCTATGTTAGGCAAGGAGTCTAAGTGGTTGCCAATCCGTCCCGGAACCGATGCGGCCTTTGCCGAAGCCATCGCTTATCTGATGATAAGTTCCGGTTGGGTCGATCAGAACTCCCTTAACTTCATCAACAAGTATGCCGTCGGTTTCGATGCAGCCTCTATCTCAGCGCAGAAAGAGCTGTTTGCCGCCAGTGGCGATGCCACCAAGCAGGAATACGCTAAGGTGATGAAGCCGGAGGAAAACTACCGTGATTACATCTTAAGTCAGGGTATCTATGCCGATCAGCCGCTGAAGACACCTGAGTGGGCAGAAAAGATCACCGGTATTCCGGCTACGCAGCTCAAGCTGATTGCCGATGATCTGATGGCATCAGAAAAACCTTATATCGTTGTGGGCGCGGGTGTTAACCGTCAAGCCAATGGTGAGCAGAGTATGCGCGCCCTCTACATGCTGTCTGTATTAACGGCCAAGCTGGGTACGCTTGGTTCATCGAATGGTGAGCTGCCATATATGAGCAGCATGTCGCGCGCCGGTATTCCAACGGGCAGTAATCCGGTTAAAGAGAGCATCTCATTCTTTACCTGGTCTGAAGCGATCCATAACGGCAAGAATATGACTGCTCGCAGTCATGGTGTACGCGGTACAGATGGTCTGGATACGCCACTGGGTACCAATATCAAGGTCATCATCTCTGCGTCAGACAGTTCCTTGCTGAACCAGCACGCCGAGATCAACAACACGGCTAAGATCTTAGAAGATGAGACAGGTGTGGAGCTGATTGTCAGCTGTGACTGCTGGATGACGCCGGGGGCTAAGTTTGCCGATATCATCCTGCCCGATACCAGCTGGTTAGAGTCAAATGACCTGGTTAACGACAGCTACGCCTCGGGGGCAATGGGTTATATCACCGCGATGAAGTCTGCGATTGAGCCTATGTGGGACTGTAAGTCTATGTACGAGGCCGCGGCGCTGATTGCCAGGTATATGGGGTGTGAAGCCGAATTTACCGAAGGTAAGACCGAGGAGCAGTGGCTGGAAGAGCTGTACCAGAAGACGAAAGACAACAGCAACAACTTAGGTGTTGTGCCTGCATTCCCGGCGACCTATAAAGAGGCGCAGAAGGTCGGTTTCTTCCGTAAAAACATGAACGATAACCATGTTGCCCTGGAAAGCTATATCAAGGGTGGGAAACCCCTGTCGACCCCAAGTGGCAAGATTGAGATCTACTCAGCCGAGCTTGCATGGCGCGCGACTAACTGGGATCAGGAAAACAGTGTCGACAACCCTACCAAGATTAAGGGTGACACCATCACGGCTATTCCTCAGTACACAGTGACCTGGGATGGCTATGAAGATGAAGACACCAGCACCGATTTCCCAATTCAGTTAGCGGGTTATCACACTAAGGGACGCACTCACTCAAGCTATCACAACGTGCCCTGGCTACGTGAGGCGGTAGAAGACGCCGTATGGGTTAACCCTATGGATGCGGCAGAGAACGATCTGAGCTCCGGCGATAAGATTGAGATGTATAACGAGCGTGGTTCGGTTGCCGTTAAGGTGCGCATCACTCCACGTGTCGCGCCTGGCGTGTTTGCGTTGGGTCAGGGGGCCTGGTTTAAGCCTGGAAACACAGTTGGCAGCACGGGTCATATCATAGATGAAGGTGGTGCGATCAACACACTAACCCGTTATCAGCCGAGCCCTGTCGCTAAAGGTAATCCACAGCACACTAACCGTGTTGCAATTAAAAAGATTTAAGAGAGTAGTTAATTATGACTCAACCGACTCAATATGGTTTTTATGTAGACAGCACTAAATGCAGTGGTTGTAAGGCGTGTCATGTGTCTTGCAAAGACCGTCAAAGCAACAAAATTCGCAATAACAGCAATCCGGAGGGGAATGCTCTACCTGCTTTGGAGGGGGTAACCTGGCGCCGCGTGTATGAGTATGGTGGCGGGGAGTGGACCAAGGGTAACAACGGCTGTTTTGAGCAAAATGTATTTGCTTATTACATGTCTATCGGCTGTAACCACTGCTCTGAGCCGGTATGCGTTAAAGCCTGCCCTACAGGGGCCATGCATAAGCGTCGTGAAGATGGTCTGGTTCACGTGGCTCAAGAGCTGTGTATCGGTTGTGAGAGCTGTGCACGAGCTTGTCCTTATGATGCGCCGCAGATTGATCGCGAGCGTAAGGTGATGACTAAGTGTGACGGCTGTTTTGAGCGCATCGCAGAGGGTCGTAAGCCTGTATGTGTCGAGTCTTGTCCGCTACGTGCATTGGACTTCGATACTATGGATAACCTGCGCGCTAAATATGGTGATGGAGACGGTCATATTGCTCCGCTGCCATCACCTTCAATCACCTCTCCTAACCTGATCATCAAGGCTAATGTCAACGGCCGTCCGGCGGGTAGTGGCGAAGGACAGATCTTAAACTTGTCAGAAGTTTAATTTTAAGCCGGTTCATACATGGTTGAACCGTATCAGGCGCCCACCGGGCGCCTTTAATCTGTATATTGGGTCTATTATGCCATCAATCAACACATTCGATTTTCAAGCCGGTCAAGGCGTTGCACGTATTCTGCATAACACTTTACTCAGCTACCCAACCGATGAGTTATTAAATAGCTTTAAGCAATTTGACGTCGCAGAGACCTGGCCTGGGTTCGGTCAATCGAGTGCCAACCAAACGGGAAGAGCGGCACTGAGTCAATATCTGTCAGAGTATTCGGCTGAACGGCTCGATGAGTTGAAACTCGATTATGGTCAGCTGTTTTTCGGTCCCGAAGAGCCCAAAGCCATGCCTTGGGGTTCGGTGTATCTGGGAGAGGAGCTGCTACTCAATGACAAGTCCACACTCGAGTTGTTAGCCTTCTATAAGCAGCAAGGGATCGATTTTGAGTTGGAGTATAATCAGCCTCAGGACCACATCGCCCTGTTTTTTGGTGTGATAGACCAGCTTCTGGGCTTGTTAGTCGTAAATCCCGATGATGAGTCCGTTCGTAGAACAGTGAGTGTGCTACTGCAGCATCATATGTTGCCCTGGTCCCACCGCTGCTTCGAACTTGCCATCGAACATTCTCAAACCGATTTCTATCGTGGTATTGCTCATCTGGCACTGGATTTTCAGACGGTACTGGCAGAGGTTTTTCAGGTGATCCCAATGCCGGTGCGTTTATACCGATAAAGAGGTTGAGATGGGTGTGATTAAGGCATTTGGGCAGCAGCATGCAAAAGCCGAGTGTGCTTACCTGCTGCAGGGTTATTTAAGTCAGGATATCGAGGTGTGCGAGCTGTTCACCGGTGCCACTAACATGACTACCGTGGTAAACCTTGTCGCCGCGTTGAGCTATCGGGAGGGAGATGAGCGTTTTACCCTGACCTCACTCGACGATGCACTGCTGTTTGACCTGCTGTTCGATAGTTTTCATCTGCTGTTTATCAAAGAGGTTCAGCACGGCACTTTAAATCAGGCCGAGCATCTTATTCTGCGACTGGCTCAACATTATGCGGCGAAGCTTGAATCAGGATCTGTAACTGAAGAAAAAAAACAAGTTCAGTCGGAAGGTGATATTGAGCTTGGCAATAAAATAAAGCAGGTGCTTATCGCATCGTCTCAATTGGATCATCTATATCTGCAAAGACGAGAACAGCAGAGTAATATGGGGCGTTAATTTGATTCTCAGCCTTGATTATCTATCCATTCGCTGAGTACTACGTGGGTTTTTATCTTGATGATATCAGTCTGTGCATCGATATATTCACGTATCTCATGTAGCCTTCTCATCGAACTTGCCTGCACATAGACAAGTAGATCCATATCGCCGGTAATGCCGCGGCAGGTCACGACTTCGGGAATGTTCTGAAACACATGTACTACGTCGGCGCATCTGGGACACTGGTGCTGAATCTCGAAGTAGGCCGATACCCCCTCTTTTTGAGACTCACTGAGCAGAACCTGGTAGCCCCTGATCACGCCGTTATGCTCCATTTTTTTTATCCGCTCGGAAACTGCAGAGCGTGACAGGCTGACGGCATCGGCGATATGAGAGATGCTTTGTCGGGCATTTTGTCTGAGCTCTGCGATGATCGCGTTATCAAATTTATCTAATTTGTCCAAGATCTGTTCCCCATTCTCGTGGTGACAATATTGTTGGCCGACATTATGATGGTATTGGTGTCTATTGCCGACATTATGGCGGTTCATGCTGTGTTTGTGCGGGTTAACAACGGCAGCTTGTATGTTTGTTAACATTTATACTTAGGCTATCAATATCACTGTAGTAGTACAAATGAATCATATAAAAGGCACTATAGGGCGCTGGCAGGGCGCAGGTCTGATGGCCACCACTTTGTTGGGAACCGGCGTTTTTATTCTTCCACAGATGACAATCGCTACCGCAGGCAGCGGGGCCTTGCTTGCCTGGTTGCTGCTGACTTTGGCGATTATTCCGGTGACACTCGTTTTTGGTCGACTCGCGAGTGTGTTTCCCCATGCAGCGGGTCCGGCCTACTTTGTGGAGAAAGCATTTGGGCGAACGGCGGGACGGACCATAGGTCTCATTTTTCTGTTGGTCGTGCCTCTGGGTGCACCTGCTGCCATATTAATGACCTTCCAATTTGTAAATGCGCTTGTTCCTCTGTCCGGTTGGGGTCAACTAGGGGCTGAGATGGGGCTGCTAGTCCTGCTTTTTCTGCTTAATTTCAGAGGCATCCATATATCGGCCAAGCTACAGTTTGCCTTAACCTTGGCGATTGTAAGTGTCGTAGTACTGATGTGTGGTGCCGGAGGGATGAATATCGGCAAGCTCGGGGATTTTGTCTCAGGGAGCTCGACCGACTCGACCATGGTACTGGCTGCCGCAGGGATAGCCTTCTGGAGCTTCCTGGGGGTTGAGGCCATGACACACCTGGCTAACGATTTTAAGGATCCCGGTAAAGATATGATCCCGGCGATGATGATCGGCACAGTGCTGGTGGGGTTGGTGTACATTGCCTGCAGCGCACTGCTCTTGTTGACATCATCTGAACCTGAATCTGGGCTGGCTATGGTGAGTGCTTTCGATACTCTTCTCGGAGGGTTTGGCGCAGAGGTTATCGGTGTTCTTGGCATTGCCGGAGGCTTGGCCACCGTAAACGTGTACACGGCGAGCGTGTCCCGGCTCATCTGGAGTTTTAGCCGGGAGGGAATATTGCCGCGTTATTTCGATTCATTAAACTCCCATAGTGTACCGGTAAGGTCACTTAGTGCGGTACTGTTGGCTATGGCTTGCGTGATAGTGCTGACTCATATCTCCGGCCAGGAGCTTGAGCACCTTATTGCCTGGAGTAATGGCGTGTTTGTTATCATCTATCTGGCCTCCATGCTTGCCGCAGCTAAGCTGTTGAGCAAAAAGTATCTGCCCTTGGTGTGCCTAAGTAGCGTTTTTTGCGTCATGTTAGGCGTCGCTCTCGCTGAGAGCATGTTATATGCCATCGTTCTGATCCTGCTGTTGGCGCCACTGCTTTGGTGGCAAAAGCTACACCTTGCCCGTAACGAGATCGTCTCAATGAGCTAGTGCCACCCTTGGTGGCTGTATATATCCTGAATAGTCACCTTGCAGCTTCACAGGCATATCGAATTAATTTCTTACAAATAGTTCATCTTAGCCCTATGAGTTAGGGCTATCATTTTAAAGATATTATTTTGAAGGGAGCTCAAATGAAGTTAATTAAAGGGATTTTATTTACGCTTTCACTGCTTGGTTTCAGCTCGGCTTCGTCGGCCCGTCAGGCGTTAACCTACGACATCTACCACCTTGCGGTTCAGTCTCAATCCCGTCTGGAACGGGATATTAAAAGAGATGCGACTCGTCACCCCAAAGAGGTGTTGGCCTTCTTTGAGATAGAGCAGGGGCAAACCATATTAGATCTCTTTTCCGGAGGTGGTTACTATTCTGAACTTATCTCCTATGTTGTCGGGCCTAAGGGGAAAGTGATCGCTCACAACAACCAAGCCTACCTCCCTTTCGCTAAGGAAGATCTCGATGAGCGGCGTTATGCCACCAGACTGCCTAATGTGACGACTCTGTTGAGTGAGGCCAATGACCTTGATTTGGCAGCCGGCTATTTCGACAGGGTGTTTTATATTCTGGGTTTCCATGACATCTATTACCGCGATGAAACCTGGCCGGAGATAGATGATGAGAAATTGATCGCCAAGCTGTTTCATAGCCTGAAACCGGGAGGAATAGTGGCGATAATCGATCATGATGCTATGCCCGGAACCGGTCTGGAGACGGCACAAGCGTTTCATCGATTATCATCAGAACACGTTATTAAAAAGATGACTCAGGCGGGCTTTATACTGACCGATAGCGCCGAAATTCTGAAGAATGAGGCTGATCCTCTTACCATCTCAGTATTCGATAAGGCTATCAGGGGCAAGACGAGCCGTTACATGTTGAAATTTACAAAGCCGCAGCTCCACTGAACCAGGATGAATCTGAGACCGGTTAAACGGGAGGGGGAGTGTTCAGCGCTGGCTCTCTATGGCCAGATTACGCATCTGAATGAGTTCGCTATGCTTAAGGTGAAGCAGGTCTGATGTGCGGCGAATGATCTGATCTTCATATCGACATAGCTGACCGTCGGCGTAGGCGAGCTTCCACATGGCCAGGATTAGTTTCTGTTTCTGCTCTATGCTGCACTGCCTGTTGATCTCACTGGTGAACTCATACAGTGAAGTCGAGCTTCCCTGTATCTTTTTCGCCTCCTCTATCAGCTCCTCAGCCTCGGCTTGAGTCAACGACAGCGCCGAGGTTAACAGTGCCGGCAGTAGCTTAGCCTCCTCGTCTGATAGTGTCTCATCGGCAAATACGACCTCTAACAGTAAACTCACCGCGGCCAAATTAAGCTGACGAGCTTGCTCTTCCGGCGACACGGCTTGCGAGTGAGAGCTCAGAAACTTTTTTAATTTCGCGATCATGAGTAGGTTACCGTTAATAATCTTCAGTTAAAGCATACAAGGTTAGAGTCGCAGAAGGGGGAAGAGTTCACTTTACCTGATGATGACAGCTGAAAAGTGAACTCCGAAGAGGTTATAGGATGGCGCCTAACCCCTGTATCAGTAGATCTGTGGTGCCACTTTCGGCGTTGGCATCCAGATAACCTTTGACAATCTCTATCATAGGAACCGCCAGCTCCTTTGAGATCCCAAGCTTCTCGAAGGCGTCATAGATCTGTGCACCGCCTTGCAGCGATGCTCCCAGATCGCCGGCTTGAGAAAGAAGTCCGGAGAGACCAGAGTCACCATCGAGAACCGGAGCCGCAGAGAGCAGGCTGTCCATGTTTGGAATGGCGCCGGCAATAGGGCCGAAATCATCACTGCCCAGGGTCGATTGTGCCAGAGAGAATAAGCTTCCCAAACCACCCTCAGCCTGAGCCTGGTTGAGCCCGAGTTGTGACATCACACTGCCAACAAGATCGTTATTCTGGGTTTGAATGACCTGAGGCTTCGTCTCCTCTTTTGATGTCAGAGAGTCAAACCAACCTGCCGTTGCAGGTGAGCTTATCATTAGTGTGCCGAGTAGTACGCCTGTCACAGCAGATAGTTTCATCATTAGCCTTCCGGTGGTGAATTAATCCGAATATTGCGAGTATTCTAGCTTTTTTAACAAAAACATTGCAGCTTTTTTACGATAGATAGCTCACCAAATGTCCATTTCTTCTGTGCAAAAAATATGAAACTTGGGTATTCTATTGGCCCTATTGTCTTATTTAATTTATTAATTGGAAACGCGCATGTCATTGTCCGCGATATTTACCGAAGCATATAACTTCTTTCGCAATCATATTAGTCAGTTAGCTGCTCTTACCGTTCCTATTTTATTTATTCAGGTGGGTATCCAACTTTGGTTGGGTATGGAGATGGCGAACGCAGACCTGGAAAACCCTCAGTTTGGTGCGCTGCATATGGCGGCCGTGATGGCGCTGTTACTGGTATTTTCTCTGTTGATCGCATCTTTAACCCTCTTCATGGAGATACGCTCACAGGGACACGATGCGAATACGGGGCTTATTCTTAAAACGAGTCTCAGTTTCGTACCTCCTCTGCTGCTGGCCGGGGTATTCTCCGGTTTAGCTATCTTAGCGCCCGTTATGCTTTTTGCCGCATTCGGTCCGCTATGGCTGGTGGGACTGGTCATCAGTATCTACGTTTTCGCCCGATTGGCTTATGTGAACTTTATGGTGGTTGTCGAGCGACTGACGCCTCTGGAAGCGATAAAGGGGAGCTTTAAGTTCAGCGGCCCTATCGCATTCAAAACCTTGTTGGTTCTGATGCTCTATATCCCGATCTCTTTGATAGGTGGCACGTTTTCCGCAGCCGCACAAAGCGTCGGATTCCCGCTTCAGTTGATTGTCGAAGTCTTCGTTGCCTTCATCGGCCTTTTCGTCAACGTTGCCCTGTTCCGCTTATATATGGTTTCTCGTCCTAAAGTGGAAGAGCAGGCCTAAGCTGAAAAACCTCTCTGGCTCAGATAACAGACAAGAGTACCTGAGCCAGAGATCTGCAAGTTTCCAGTAACTCGTTAGAGTTGGCATGCTCACTGTTCGGAGTCACCGCTGTGCTTACTGATGTCGAATTCGTTACTCAATTTTCAGCTGAGCTGGGTCATGATTACACAGTGGCCAAAAGCTATGTCCGGGATGTTCCTACCCAAGCCCTGCTGCAGATCCGTAGTTTTACGCATAAGTTAACCGAACTGCTGGCTCAGCCTGAGGGGATAAGCTTCGATAGTCCTAACCTGTACGACAGGATCGAAACGCTTAACCGGAACCGTGTGATCAATGTGCGCACGACCAGAGCGCTGCACAAGTTGCGTGGCGACGGAAATCGTGGTGCGCATCCGGAAAAGTATCACCTGACATCTGAACAGTTGCTGGCGTTGAGTGAAAAGTCGATAGAGAAGCTGCTGAATCTGGTCGAGTCTCTGTTTGTTCAGGTCACCGGTAACTCTCTTCCCGAATACCGCTTCGAACCCTTCGACTCATTTGCCGGACGGGATCTCTGTTACCGGGCTGTGATGGAGTCAGATCCTCAGGCGCAATACCTGGTCGGTATGTCACTTAAGACTAAGGCTTTGATGCAGCGTGAGCAGGAGCAGGCGCTAGCCGAACTGGAGCAAGAGCCCGAATCCCGGAAGAGTCTCTCCGATAGCACATTTAAAAAAGCCGAGTACTGGTTCTCTCAAGCTGCCGACAGTAATATGGATGCGCTCTATGAATCCGGCGTAGCCCTGATTCATGGCTATAGCGGTAAGGTAGATGTTGCTGCCGGTGAGCAAGCAATTGCCACAGCCGCGGCAGCCAATGTGGCCAATGCCATGGCGCTGCTGGGGTACTTCTATCTGGCCGGTGGACAGAGCATTAATCCCGATAGCGAAAAGGCTAAATATTATCTCCAACAGGCTGCGGATCTTGAGCAATCAGAAGCGATAGCCAACTTAGGTGTCCTGTTTTATCAGCAGGGCAACCTTGAACAGGCAAAGCATTTTATCGCGAAGGCGGCTCAGGCTGGATTTCCCCACGCTCAATATCATCTGGCTTTAATGCTGGCTCGTGGTGAGGGTTGTGATGTCGATAAGATTGCCAGTGAGCAGTGGATGGCCGAGGCCGCGGAACAGGGGCAGATAGATGCCATGCTCGCCCGGGCACAATCTATGCTGAATGACGATAACGCCTTCGGTTGCGATCTTTCTCAGGCAGAGCTGTACCTGCGACAAGCGATTAAATATGGTCACAGTGTTCCTGCCATGGTTGAGTTGAGTATCGCCCTTGCCGACGGTATGTTGGGGAAAATTGATGTGGTGGGTTCTGCCGCCCTGCTGAAGTTGGCTCGTGAGCGGGGGAATGCCCAGGAACTGGCAGTGATAGAGCCTTTGTGGGAGTCACTGTCACTCCAAATCGACAACGTATTATCTATGACAGATAGCAAGGAGGAGTTAGCCTCTCTGCAACGTGCAAAAGAGTTACTCTCCTGGCCGGCTTAGTTTAGATACATTGTAAGTACACCTGACCGTATCGATTCCCTGGATATAAATATGCACTTTGCATGCAATATGCAAAATGATAGCATTGTTCATTTATGATCTGTGAATGGACATGACTTTGCCTACCGCAACTCAAGCAGTAAATAACCGACTCAATGATCTGGCCCAGTCCTATGTAAAACTAGTGCTGGCCGTCGGTATGCATGATCCCCTCTATGTAGACGCCTATTATGGCCCTGAAGTATGGCGCAAGGAGTGCGGGCTTTCTTCCCTAGAAGCGCTGAGAGTCGAGGCTCAGGCGCTGCTTAGTGCGTTAGATGAGGTCGCGCTGCAGAATGTAGCCGACAAGCTCATACTTCGGCATCAATTCCTTAGAAAACAAGTTGACTCCATTGGGTATTTTATTCGTCGCCTGTTGGGGGAGAGGAGTAGCTTCGCTCATGAGTCGATAGGCTTATACGATACTCAGGCTAATAAATTCAGTCTGGAATATTATGAGTCGGTATTGCGGGAGTTAGCCGAATTATTGCCTGGGGAAGAGGGGGTAGCGGGGCGCTTCGAAGCGTTCAGATCCGGTTTCATCGTACCTCAGGATAAGGTGCCGTTAGTGTTCGAGGCGGCGGTTGAGAAGGCAAGGGCGCTCACCGCCGTTCATATCTCCCTGCCCGAGAGTGAAAGTTTCAGCATCGAATTCGTCAATGATAAGATCTGGACGGCATACAACTGGTATCAGGGAGACTATCAGAGCCTGATACAGCTCAATCAAGATCAACCTCTCTATATTGAGCGCTGTCTCGAGCTGGCCAGTCATGAAGGCTATCCGGGTCATCATCTGTTTAACCTGCTGCAGGAACAGAGTTTAGTCAGAGGTGAGCAGTGGATCGAATATGCCATCTACCCTCTCTATAGTCCTATCTCATTCTTGTCAGAGGGTAGCGCTAACTACGGATTGCGCCTGCTCATGGCAGAAGATGAAGTGATCGAGTTCGAACGTGATGAGCTGATGCCGTTAGCCGGTATAGAGGGAGATATTGAGCAGTACCATAGGGTGCTCAGCTGCTATAAGAAGTTATCCTACCTGGATAATCTGGTCTGTGAGCAGTTAACCGATGGCCATATATCCGTGAAGAGTGCCGAATCTCTGCTCCGGGATTATGGCTTATATAGTGAGTCACGGGCCAGACAGAGAGTTAAGTTTTTTCTCTCTAATCGTGCCTATGTGATTAATTATAATCACGGTGAAGAGAGTGTGGCGCGCTGGGTGGAGAGGGGGGGCAATGCTACACCTGCTGAGCGCTGGCAACGATTTGGAGCTTTGCTGAGAAGGCCACTGACCGCATCGCAATTTACCGGTTTAGAGTGAGTCGGCAGCAGTGAGAGGCAAGCGTTATTTCAGTTGTAGGCCATAAGCCAGCTAAACTAAAAACGCCTGCCGAGGCAAGCGTTTGTGCGGGTAAATAACGGCATAACCGGTTATTAGCTGGGGTCGTGTTCGAAGGTACGTCCCTGGTGGGGAGTTGGCTGAGGACGCCCACTGCTAAATGGACGCTCTCTGAATATTTGAGGCTCTCTCTCTACCTCTCCCTGCTTTGTTCCGTAGGCGCCCTGTTCCTGCTGGCGAAAGCGTGCGAGCTGCCTCTTAAGGAATAAACGTCCGAATAAGCTCAGTAAAATAAAGCTGACTGCACCGATAAGCAACACAAAAGGAAGCGCTATCAGTGTGAGTGTAATCACGGCCAGACCTATAGCGAAAGCCATCCAGCCTTTAACACCTGAGAATCTTGTCTGGAAGGGTGATTGCTGAAATTGACTGTAGATCATAAAAACTCCAAAAAATAGTCTGAAACTTAGTCTGCATATTTATTGACCTCAGATCACGTTAAATTCAGTTAATCTTGGGCTGAAAATGTAACAGATTGTCTTCAATGCCTCTGAAGTCGTGTTCAGAGGCGATGAATATCCTATGATACGGTATGGATGATTAATGCAGGCTGAATAGCCTTATATACTACTGAAGGCATCGGCAACACTCCTGCAGATGGTTTCCCGTATCCATCTATGTCCGGGCTCGTCATTATTTCGCTCATGCCATAGCAGTACATAGGCCAGGGGAATAAATTCAAAAGGTAGTGGCAGCTCAACCAGTGGGTATAACTTCTTTGCGTGACGAGCGAAGCTTGAGGGGACGGTAAAGATCAGATCGCTGTGGGCACAGACGCTTGCTGCACCGTAAAAGTCCGGTACTGTAGTGGATATGCGTCGGTGCTGTCCCTGCTCTGCCAGGTGATAATCTAACGCCCACCAGTCATTTCCCTCACAGCGAACCTGTACATGTGACATCTCCAGATAGACTTCCAGATTCCAGTTGCCTGTGCTGATGGCAGATAGGATAGGGTGCTCCTCTCTGACCAGGCATATTTGATGATCGGTAAAGAGTAGCTGGTGGGCAATGCCGTCGGGAAGGTGATCGAGGTGAACGTTTGATTGGGGGTGGAGATCGCGCCCGGCAATACCAAAATCGACCTGACCTTTTTGCAGATCTTGTATCGATCTCCCCATCCAATCATAGCTATCCAGCCTTAAGTTAGGCGCATTGCTGAGTAATGGCCCGATAAAGTTGGGCAGTAGAGTCTCATAGGCACTCTCGACCATAGCAAAGGAGAATTGGCGATCGCTGCTCGCAGGTGTAAAACTGGGTGGCTGTGTCAGTTGTGACAGGTTTTCCAACAGGCTTGGCAGCTTATCGCTGAGCTGTACTGCGTGAGCTGTGGGTTTTAAACCATGGGCGGTACGAACAAAGAGTGGATCACCCAATGTTTCCCGCATACGGCTCAGGCTTTTGCTCAGTGCCGATTGGCTCAGGTGTAATCGATTCGCCGCACGGGTGACACTCTGCTCTTCGAGTAGCACTTGCAGAATAACTAACAGGTTAAGATCGATTCTGGCCAGATCATTCAGGTGCATAGATATTCCTACAGGGAAATTCAGTTCTGAAATCATACCATTTCTGTTCATAACTTGCCTGAGATAAAATAGCAGCCATAGAATAACGTTCCAAAATAGAGAGAAATCATGCGTCGAAACCTGTTACCCGTCTTAATGTCTATGGTTATATTGAGCCCCTTAGCCATCGATATTTACCTGCCATCTATGCCAACCATGGCTGCCGAATTTTCGGTGTCGGCAAGTGAGGTGCAGTCGACACTGGTACTCTTTCTATTCGCTATGGGAGTCGGGCAGATAGTCATCGGCCCGTTGGCCGATAGATTTGGTCGTCGTCCCATCGCCCTCGGTGGTATCTTGCTCTACATCTCCAGCAGTATACTCGCGGCTGTCGCCATGGAGTTTCATTGGTTACAGATTGCCAGGGTACTGCAGGGCCTGGCGGCGTGTTCAACGTCGATTGTGGTCTTCAGCGCCGTGCGTGATTGCTTCACGCCAAAAGAGAGCGCCCGCTATTACAGTTACCTGAACGGTGTCATCTGTGTGATCCCGGCGCTAGCTCCCACATTAGGTGGTCTGTTGGCGCTGCAGTTTGGTTGGCGTTCTACCTTTGTCTTTATGATGCTTTACGCCATCGTTATGATGATCTTAGTCGGATATCGCCTGCCTGAGACTCGTCCGGCGAATACTGTGACCACGGGGCCGCTATACCGTTGGTCTCGTTACAAGCCCGTTATCATAGAGCCACACTTTCTTTTCTACGCCTTCTCATGCATGGCGGGTATGGCCGCGATTCTGAGTTATGTCTCATACGCGCCTGTTTGGATTATCGAAACCTTAGGCATGTCAGAGCTGACATTCAGCGGATTATTCGGCCTCAATGCCGGGGTGAATATCATCGCCTGTTTCGCGGCTCCCTTGATTATCACTAAGCTGGGTAATCGTCCCACGGTAATCGTGGCACTAACCACCATGCTGGTGTCGGCCATCATGCAGGTACTGTTGCAGCAGTGGGGACCGGCAACCGGGTTGCCTGCCGCATTAAGCTTTATGTTACCTATGATGTTGCTCTGTATCGGCTTCGCCCTGCTGCTTGGCCCGGCAACCAGCATGGCTCTGGCAGCATTCGGTGAGCGAGCGGGTACCGCAACGGCTATCCTGGGCTTTATCCAGATGAGTGGCGCATCGCTACTTACCGGCTTAGTACAGCAGACAGATCTAACCGCGCCCTATGCCGTAGCATTCGTGATGGGCACTTTGGCTATCACCCTGCTGACCATGATGGCGATGCCCCGCTTCGATAACTGGCATCAGGAGCAGCATGCTCATTGATTTTGAAAGGATTCTGGAAACTAGAACCTGAACACCCCCTTGCCCGTCGACTGCTGACCACAGCTGGCGGGCATTTTTTATGGGGTTAAATTTGGTGGGCTTGAAGCTTAGAAGCGACCATTTATGCCTATTGCGGCAAAAACACCATCGACATCGGGCTCTAACTGTTTAGAGAGATTAAATTTCGCGGAAATTCCATCGGTTAGGCGTAGGGTGTAGGCCGTGTTAATGCCGTAGGGGTCGTCCCAGTCGCTGTCGAACGTGGTCGCATAGGTAGCGCCGACAGACCAGGAGCGGGTGATATACCAATCTACGGCAACACTTAAGTTATCCGATGAGTCAGAAGAACGGTACTCATCACTTGCAGAGATCCCTTTGAAATCATCAGAGGAGTGGCTATACAGTCCGGAGAGTAAGATCCCCTGACCAGATGAGAGGGGAAGATAGCTCTTAACGCCTACTCCATAAGAAGTTGTATCGACTTCGGATTTTAAAACATCACCCATTGAGTCCAGATAATGCAGCTTTGTTTTATTTTCAGACTTGCCATAATTGAAAAATACAGAGGAGGTAGCGTTAAAGTAGTAACCCAGTGTGACTCCGTACGCATCTGTTTCACTCTTGGTGATGGCGTAGTCCGAATCTGCATTTTGATAACGGGCGCCAATGTACCACTTCTCTGCGAAGAGATACTCACCCTCGATAGCATAAGTCGTGATATCAAAATCACTATTTAGCTTACTGTAGTAGCCTCCTAAATGTGAAGTCTGTGCGAGAAACCCACTCAAGGCGTAGGGTACGCTATCCTGGCTGACCGGGGTGAAGTAGTATCGATACTGCCCGTTCCATACTCCATCTGAAAAGCTTTCGCTGGAAGCGGCATAGTTGACTTCGGCTTCATGTTGGTAGGCTGTATCTTGAACGGCGTAGATGTTTGTAGAGGTAAGCCCTAAGAGTACGGCTAGTGTTAGGGTTGTTTTGTTCATTTCTCTTCCTTGTGTTTTGTGAACTCAGGAAGGCTGAAATGTGGATGGCATCAATAATCACTGTCATCCATAATCTGATATTTTAAGTAAGAACAATCGGTTGCCTTCCTGGCGCTCAAACTATAACCGTTATCGGTTGGCTAAGTAAATAGTATAAGAGTCTTTATTCTATATCGGGTTGAGATACACTATAGATATTGATCTTATTGTCCGAGAAGCCTGTGTCCCGTCCCATCTGTCCTGAATGTCATTATCCGCTCAAGGCCTGCCTGTGTGAGAGTATCGAACCTATGCAGGTATCGACCGAGCTGATTGTGTTGCAAGATCCAAGTGAAGTGGGGCATGCAAAGAACAGTGTGCGTCTGCTCGAGTTGGTTATTCAGGATACTCGGGTGTATGTGGGCGAGGTTCCCGACGACTTTGCCCAGCTGCGCCAGCATCTTGAGCAAAGCGTAAAACCTGTATACCTGGTTTATCCTTCTGATCAGAGTCAGGATGTGGAGAGTGTCAGTTTCGAAAAGGATGTGGTTCTGCTCTTTCTCGATGGCACCTGGAGAAAAGCCTATAAACTACTGCAGCTCAATCCCTGGTTACAGGCGTTTCCCGCCCTGCATCTGAATCTTGAGTCGGCTTCAAACTATAAGATCCGCAAAGCGAGCCGGGCAGATAGCCTGTCGACACTGGAGGCCGCGGCTATGATGGTGAAAACCATCGAGCCGGAGCAGGAGGTGTCGCCTTTGACAAATGCATTAAATGCAATGGTAAATCAAAGGATTAGTTCTATGCCCGCTTCTGTAAGAAAACGGTATGAATGATAGATTTCCTGTTTTGTGACGAATATCAGCAATATCTGAATAAAACAATATTTAGATCACGCAAATCATTGATGAAATAGGTTTTAATGTGCGCGAATCATCTGTACTACAGGTGGTGTGAAAGCTGTGTTGGTATGCTGTCCATGCAGGGAGGCAGTGCCGGCTATTTGCCGGTATCGGCACAGCTTTCACTCTAACTCTCTTTCCCTCTTAGCTCTGCACTCTAAGCTATTATTTAGAATAGATTCGTGGATTATCTATCTAATAATTGGTCGAGAAGTTATCGGGGGTGAATCTGGCGGCCTCTTTAGGGTGGCCGAAGAAGTAACCCTGTCCAAAGCCTTTGCCCATCTTCTTCAGTATCTCTTTCTGCTGTTTAGTTTCGATACCCTCCACAACAAAGCTGATGTCCAGTGCCTGGGCAAGCTTTATCATGGCTTGGCACAGCTCCTTACCTTGGGGCTCACTGAGCCTGCGGGCAAAACCGGCGTCGATCTTTAAACTGTCGATAGGGAGGCTGCCTAACTTACTGAGAGATGAGAGGCCGGCACCGAAATCATCGATTGCGATGCTTATGCCCTTGCTCTTCAGTGTGGTCAGGGTCTTTCTGACCCTCTCCGGTTGCCTGAGCAGTGCCAACTCTGTGATCTCCAGAACCAGGGCGTTAGCCGGCAGCTTACTGTAACTCAGTGCGTCGGTGACCTGCTGCACAAAGTCCGGGTGCTCTAACTGCATAGGCGAAACATTAACACATGCTTTTAACTCCGGAGCATGCTGGCTTCGCCACTGCGCGACCTGCAGACAGGCTTGTTTTAGTACCCACTGCCCTATGGTGATAAGCAGTCCGGCCTCCTCCAGCAGTGGCACGAAATCCGTGGCGTTGAGTATCTCACCATCGGGTTTCTGCCAACGAAGCAGGGCTTCGGCACCAATCACCGAGTCACACTCGAGGTTGACGATCACCTGATAGGCGAGGGAGAACTGCTTGAGGTTGTGAGCGTGGCGAAGCTCACTGAGTATCGTCAGTTTCAGCTCGGCCTCTTCATGCATGGAGTTATTGTAAAAGAGCACGTGTTCCGGGCTCTGTTTAGCGCTATACATGGCCGTATCAGCAAGGCTGAGTAGCTTATTGGCTTCTGTGCTGTGCTGCGGGAATAGTGCTATTCCAATACTGGTTCCCAGGTAAAGTTTTTGGTCATCAATCTCAAATGGCGCCTCGAACAGAGACATTATCTGTCGGGAGATATCCTCCACCTCTTGATGATCGCTGCAGTCTCGCAGAACCAGAGTAAATTCATCTCCGCCTAGTCTGGCTATATCTGCCTTCTCAATGCAGCTGGCTTCCAGTCTGGCCGAGACAAGCTGCAGTACCTTATCGCCTGTGGCATGGCCGAAACAGTCGTTAATATTCTTGAAGCCATTGAGGTCCAGAAACATCAAAGCGCCCATCTTGCCGGGTGTCTCTTCGATCTCCAGCAGTGCCTGGTTCAGTAGTAATTTCAGGTGATGCCTGTTGGGTAAGCCTGTGAGTGTGTCAAACATGGCCTGCTCGGTCAGTTTTGCCTCCAGTTTCTTCTTTGTGCTGATATCACTGAAAATGGTGACATAGTAGACCCGTTCATCGGCGATGATCTTCCGGCAACTCTTCCAGGCGGGAAACTCTGTACCATCGGATCTCTGTTTCCATACCTCACCTTGCCAATTTCCACGCTCATCGAGCGCGTTATTGTGTTCCAACTCCTCAGCAGGGGTATGCCTCCTGAGATCGATAACCTCGGCATTTTTATGCAGCAGTTGGTCAGCACTATAACCGCAGATTCGGCACATCGCCTTATTTACGGCGATAATTGTATGTTCGGCATCTGTAATGTAGGCCGCCTCGGCGCTATCTTCCAGTGTGATAGAGAGTAGTGCCTTGGGCAGCGTATCGAAACCATTGTTCGCACTCTCGCGGCTTCTGCTACGTCGGTTTGAGGGCTCGAATAGTGCAACAATGACCGGGCTGCCATCGAGTTCAAACGGAAACAGCGATATCCTGGTGGGCAGCTCAGTGCCCTGCTGGCTCAAGTGAAGCCAGTTGAACTCAGTGACGCTCCCCTCCAATGCATGGCGCATCATCTGCTGGGCATATTCGATACTGTTTCGACCCGAAGATTGAATGCGGGGAGAGAAGTCATAGGGGGTGGCGTCGACGAAGTTATCCGTTTGAGTCTGAAAGTAGGCGAGCGTGAGAGGGTTGGCACCGATAAAATGGTAGCCTCGGATGATGGCCAGGGGCAGGGCGTTGGGTTGTTGCTGCCAAGCCTGAAGCTTCTGGGACAGACTCGGCCTGTCAGAACTCAGCTTAGATAATAAATGTGACCAGTGGTCCATCCTGATACTCCCCTGTCGTAAATCCCTGTTTCCAGCCTGGCCTTAAACTCGGCTAAAAATGCATTTTACATATAGTTAAAAGGCATTTGTCGTGTTAAAAATAACCTGATTTAAGTTTTGACTCAAATCTGAAAGGGTATTTTGTAATAAATAACCGATATTTAGGCCGAATCCAGGCTTTTTACCGTTTTTTTCTGGCATAGTGGTTAGGGGCTGTTTAATCATCAGGTTAGCAAAGTTAACCATGAGACTCATGATCTGAGCCAATTGAGGAGAGTTAGATGGTGTTTTCACTGAGTTCGAAACGTTGGGGGGGGATCCTGATAAGCGGGATGCTCTTTACGCTCGTCTCTGTTTCAGTTCAGGCCTCAGATAAGAGGAGTCTGACAGATAGGGCCGATGACGCGAGAAAGCAATCGAAAACGATCGAGCAGGAACAGTTACAAAAAGCCAGAGATGCCGCCAATGAGACTCAGAGCCGGGAGAGAGAGGTTTTAAAAAGGCAAGAGTCGGCAGATTGGGAGTCCGAACAGGTTGAAAAGGCCCGGCAGGATTTTAATGAGCGCGAGTCCCGGGAGCAGAGGTATCTCAGAGAGGCGAAAGAGGCTGCATCTAAAGAGCGAAAGCTTCCTAAGCCATGATGATGCCATGTACACACGGTAAGAGCCGGGAGGTTACTTGAACGCTTGCCCCCTTTGCGGGAGAGCTTCTCTTCTCTCTTTTTATCAAGATAGATGCAGATCGTATCTCAGGTGTGACAATTGCCATTTAGTCCTTGTCCCTCCTGAGTTTCTTCTCAGCGTCGAAGCGGAAAAAGCTGTCTACGATCAACATCAGAACGACCCTGCTGACGAGAACTATCGCCGCTTCTTATCCCGGGTCTTTGACCCGCTTATTTCGCAACTCCCCAAAGGAGCCAGAGGCCTGGACTATGGATGTGGTCCGGGACCGACCATAAGTGTGATGGCAAGGGAGAGTGGATTGTCGGTGAGTAATTATGATCTTTACTACCAGAATACACCTGAGGTGTTGGAGCATAGTTATGACTTTATCACCATAACTGAAGTGATTGAACATGTCGCCGATGCTAAAGGCTTGCTGGTACTTCTGAATGATCTACTTCGTCCCGGTGGCATTCTGGCTGTGATGACATCCAGGGTGGGAGATGAAGACACCTTTGGCCAATGGCACTATAAGAACGATCCGACTCATATTCGTTTCTACTCTATAGAAACATTTGAGTGGATCGCCCGTTATTTCGACTGGCAATTAGAGGTTGTCGATAAGGATGTGGTGTTTTTTTATAAGAAGTGACACCTTCGCCTGCTTCACTCTCTCAAAATTTAGCTTTAATTCCCGGAGAGCTCAACGCCGATGAATACTATTTTGGCTGTTGCAACAGGTGATTCAGTATCACCTTTTGAACAAAGGTTTCAGTCTCACTCTTTTCATCACTCAGCTCAAATCCGTACTGTCCCCGCATTTTGCCATAGTCAATGTCCTGAATATTCTTGATGGTGATAGGGATAGACATAGGTTCTGCCTCTTGCAGAACCTGAACTCGCAACAGGCACTTTGTATCTACGTTTATCTCCTGAAGTATCTTACCTACGAAGGCTCCGCCGTTAATAGAGATATTGCTTAACTGTCCCGATGAAAGAGGTTGGCTCTGCTCAAGGTCACCGGAATCCTCCACTGGGGGGATTTGAATGCTGGCTTCCAGATTGATAGCGATTCTTGAATGCTGCCTCAGGGCAACTTTTTGCAGTGCCTTAGGGTAGTCGATAATTAGCCAAGGCTCGGTACTGGTGAGTAACTTCCTGATAGAGCTGCGAAAAGCAAGAATATTAGCATCGGGCTCATCACTGTTTACGAGACGAACAATAATTGGCTGACCAGGCTTGAGAAATTTTTTGGCTTCCTGCCAACAGTTATCGGAGCCTAAAGCGAAAATAATTGAACGATGTGGATCGACGCCGATGAGGCGTGTTCTGAGCCTGATGGGCTGACCCGGCGTTACCACCTGAATCGTGACCTCAGTATTGCAAGGCATACTATTCAAATAAGAAAATTCGTAACTAGTTGAACTTCCCACCAATTATCTCCTATTTTTATTCATTGTCAGTATGATATTGCGATTGTGGTTCTTCATTATAACTAATGCCGGTTGCATTAGCTTACAAAGATTTTATGCTCCGGGGGTTGAAATTATTGTCTATTTAACCTCTTATAATTGCTTTGATTTTAACCTTATATGTTGGGCTATGCTCTCTATCGGTTAAAGTAATTTAATTGTCTGCTCATTTAGAAGGAGCTAAAAATGATCCGAAGATTATTGGCGCTGGTCATGGCCGTGGGGTTCATGATGACCTCGCTGGCGACTCAGGCGACGCAAGTAGAAGATATCAAGAGCTTTACGCTTGATAATGGCATGAAAATAATGGTCTTGGAAGATGCATCGATTCCAAATGCCAACATGTATCTTTTCTGGAAGGTGGGATCCAGAAACGAGGTGCCAGGCATCACAGGCATCTCCCACTTTTTCGAGCACATGATGTTCAATGGGGCAAAAAAGTATGGTCCTAAGATGTTTGACCGTACCATGGAGGCTGCCGGTGGAGCTAACAATGCCTATACCACGGAGAATATCACGGTTTACACCGATTGGTTTCCGGCCAATGCATTAGAGACCATATTCGATCTGGAGGCTGACAGAATTGCCGATCTGGATATCAATGAGAAGATGGTGGAGAGTGAGCGCGGCGTGGTTGCGTCTGAGCGTACTACCGGTCTTGAAAACTCTAATTGGCGAACAATTCAGGAGGAGATAAAAGGGGCAGCGTTCCGGGCACATCCCTATAGCTGGTCGGTGATCGGCCATGAATCAGATATCGCGGCTTGGACGTTAGATGACTTAGTTCAATACCACAAAACCTACTATGCGCCTAACAATGCCGTGGTTGTGATAGCCGGTGATGTAAAACTTAATGAGGTCAAGGCCCTCGCAGACAAGTATTTTGCACCAATTCCGGCTCAAGCTCCGCCAAAAGAGGTGAAGACGGTGGAGCCGCTACAAAAAGGCGAGCGTCGGGTATATGTGCATAAAGCATCGGTGAGCACACCCAATGTTATGTTGGCATACCATGTGCCATCCACATCTCATGAGGACTACTATGCGTTAGACCTGCTCTCTTCGGTGTTAAGCACAGGTAATAGTTCCCGCCTTTATCAGTCACTGGTTGAAAAGCAGGTTGCGATAGAGGTGGAAACTTATCTTCCGATGACTTTCGACCCTAACCTCTTCTATGTCATGGGGGTGGCAAATCCCGGGATCACGGCAACCGAGCTGGAGAAGGGGCTGATAACTGAAGTTAACAGGATTGCCCGTGAAGGTGTCACTGAGCAGGAGCTGCAGAAAGTAAAGAATATTAAGCTGATGAACTTCTACCGTTCGATGGAAACGATAAACGGAAAAGCGAATACCTTAGGAACCTACGAGCTTTACTTCGGGAGTTTTGAGAAGCTGTTTAATGCGCCACAAGCTTATGAAAAGGTGACGCCGGCCGATCTGCAACGTGTTGCACAAACCTATCTGCGTCGCTCAAATCGAACCGTTGCCGTATTAGCCGCCATAGAGGAGACAGATGAATGAAAACCTTAACTCATCTATCAAAAAGCTCAAATAAGCTTATTGCTGCCATTTTTGTCGCGGGCATGACTCTGACCGGTTGTGCCACTCAATCGGTATCTACACCGGTAGATACCGGTAGTTTCAGCATGCCAGCCTACGAGCAGTTTAAGCTTGAAAATGGCTTAACTGTCTATTTAATGCCGCAAAAAGAGGTGCCTTTAATCACGGTGAATGCGGTGGTGCGTGCCGGTGCCGTGAATGATACGACCTCAGGTGTCGCTGCAATGACCGCGCAAAGCTTGCTTCTGGGTGCCGGTGGTAAGTCCAAAAGTGATATCGAACAGATGGTCGATTTTCTCGGTGCCTCTATCTATGCCGACGCGGGGAAGGAGGGGAGCTACATAGGTGCCGATTTCATGGCTAAAGACAGTGATAAGATGCTGCCCCTGATCCAGAGTTTATTGTTATCACCTGACTTCGATGCCGCCGAGTTCGATAAGTTACGCCAAAGGGAGATCGCCGGGTTATCACAGGCCAAGGAGAGCCCCCGTGCGGTGATAAGTCGTTATTTTGATAAGCTTATCTATGGTGCACACCCATACGGCAATGCGACATCGGGCAATAGCGATTCGTTAGCCGAGCTCAATATCTCACAATTGAGGGCGTTTCATAAGAGCTTTTACCAGCCGACTAACACCGCGATTAGTATCGTAGGTGATTTTGACGCTCAGCAGATGAAGTCCAGCTTGAATCAGTTATTTGGTCACTGGGAAAATAGTGAAGAGATCGTCTCGCCGATGCTTAAATCCGGTCAGCCGGAGCTTAAGCACAGTCAGGTATTGTTGGTGGATAAGAGTGATGCCATAGAAACCACTTTCCTTATTGGTGGTAAGGGGATCTCACGTGACAATAGCGACTATGTCGGTCTGAAGGTGATAAATACCATCCTCGGTGGACGTTTCACCTCTTGGCTGAATGATGAGTTGCGGGTTAATGCCGGCTTGACCTACGGGGCTCGTTCCGGGTTTGTTCCTTACTCTGAAGGCGGCATATTCAGAATAAGCACCTTTACGAAAACAGAGACGACCAAAGAGGCAATAGACCTGGCGCTGAAGACCTATGCGCGTCTCTGGGAGCAGGGGGTGGATCAACAGACATTGGACTCTGCGAAGGCCTATGTGAAGGGGCAGTTCCCGCCAAAGTTCGAAACCAGTGGCCAACTTGCAGGCTTGCTATCTGACATGTACCTGTATGGTTTCGATGATGCGTTTATCAATGACTTTCAGTCGAAAGTCGATGGCCTGACTCTGGCCGAAGCGCAGCGGTTGGTTAGCACCTACTTCCCTCAGGAAAACCTGCAATATGTGCTTATCGGTAATGCTGACAAGATAGCGCCGATTGCTGCCGAATATGGTGATGTAACCCGCATCGGTATCAAGGCCGTAGGTTTTGGAGGATAGGTAAGCAGGCTCCGGGGCTGTATAGCCCCGGAGACTTGAATCCTGCTGTTTACCAGTGCCGTATCATTCGGCAACTTTCTTTCTCCTGTTCTACACTTTATACCGATCGGTATTATGCAGAGAATTAAGGACAAGGAAGGTCAACATGGTTTTGAGTCAGGTAATGGCTGGTAATGAAAGCAGAGATATTCATCGCAGCGATGATGCCGTGGATTGGTGCCATATCCAGGAGAGTCTCAAGATCTTACTGTTAGCCATGGCACAAATTGAGTTGTCGTTGACCGACGGCGAGCATAATGTCACTGAGTTAGGCTCGCTATTCACCAAGATGGCCAAACACCTGGATGGGGTGAACTCTTATCTGTCACAACAGGCCGATACCCCCGCCGAGATCACCTCTCACGGGGAGGATCTTGCCGCTTCGATCAATGAAGGAGTGGTCGCCTTTCAATTTTATGACCGGGTCTCCCAGCGTCTTCAACATGTCATCATGGGGCTGGCATTGATGGAGGAGGTGTTAAACAGCAAGCAGTTGCGAATATCGCCGGATGCATGGAAAAAGCTACAGCAAGAGATACAGCAAAGCTATTCACTTGATTGTGAGAGAAAAATGTTCGATCTTGTACTTCAAGGCACGCCAATTCACGAGGCATTGAAACTCTATCGAGATGAAAATCAGTCAGCTAAAGAAGATGATATCGAGCTGTTTTAAGTACAGCTTATTCTTATTAATCCCCTCTTTATCTTATGCCGATAAGGCCCGCTTCGGTGATTTCTGCCGGTCGATGGCGGGACAATGGCAGGGAACCTCGGCAAAATTAAAACAGCCGCCAATTCAGACCTCAGTCAGTGCAATTTGCTCGGCAGACGGGCGACAGCTACTGCTCTCTGTCAGCCGTAGTGCAAGGCACCCCTTCAGTGAAACCTGGTGGTTCAGAGAGCGCGGAGAGTCTACCTATCTTATCTACTTCGATGGGGTGGAAGAGGATAAGAGCCAGAGTTTTAGCCTGTATCAACAAAACGGGAGTTATTCACTGCTGGGGGAGGGGAAGCTGGATAAGCGTCCCGCATTAATTCAATTGAGGTTTGAAGCAAAAGATAAGGGGTGGATCTGGCTGCAAAATGTTCAATATCTCGACGATGATACCGATCGTTACCTCTTCTATCGCGGCATCGAGATGATGCCGCCAGCGCATTAATCATTAGTATTGCTGAGCTACGAGCTACGAGCTACGAGCTACGAGCTACGAGCTACGAGCTACGAGCTACGAGCTACGAGCTACGAGCTACGAGTTACGAGCTACGAGTTACGAGCTACGAGTTACGAGCTATACTGCCCCTTCGAATCCCAGTTGCCTCCATGCCTCATAGCTGATGATAGCCACGGCATTTGACAGGTTAAGGCTACGGCTATTAGCTGTCATCGGAATTCTCAGGCGCTGCGTCGTGGGAAGCGACTCTATGACCTCTATCGGCAGTCCCCGGGTTTCCGGCCCGAACAGCAGTACATCGTCTTTCTCATAGGTGAGTTCGGTATGGGGTCTGCTGCCCTTAGTGGTGCAGGCCATGATGCGCTTACCTTCCATCGCCTTTAGAAAGCACTCAAAGTCTTTATGACGGGTGACTCGGGTGAGGTCGCTGTAGTCAAGCCCGGCACGGCGAAGCTTCTTCTCCTCCAGATCGAAGCCCATTGGCTCTATCAGGTGTAACTGACAGCCGTTGTTCGCGCAAAGACGAATAATATTGCCTGTGTTGGGAGCGATTTCCGGTTCAAAGAGTGCGATATGAAACATGCTGACCTGCCTAAAAAATATTGGATGGTGATTATAAGGGAAAAAACAGGGAGCGGAAAACCTGAGCATCAAATTTAAGGTATATTATGACAGCCTAACTACAAGAGTTTTTACCTGTCAGGAGAATGATCGCTTTATGGACCTCATTAAACTCTCGCGGATCAGCATGAAGCATTTGATCACCTTGCATGTGATGTTAGATACCTTAAGTGTGACTGCCAGTGCCGAGAGGTTATGTTTGAGTCCATCTTCAATCAGTAAGACTCTGGGACAGCTGCGAGAAAGCTTAAATGATGAGTTGTTCTATCGCCATGGGAATAAGCTGGTTGCGACGCCATTAGCGCGCCGCCTTGGTCCCGGTGTACATCAGATGATCAATGATATGAACCAGATCATGACGCAAGAGGCCTTCGATCCCGCCCGTTATCGGGGGCGCTTCTCATTGGCCATGCGTGAGAGCACGTTTGAGCTTCTGGCGGCGAAGTTAAGTGCTCATGTGCTGGCCCATGCCCCAAATATTCGTCTAGAGATCTGGTCGAAAGACAGCGTCGGTTTCGATGGGCTGGTGAAGGGGACTTTGGATTTTATCATCTTACCTCATGATCGTAGCCAGCCTCCGAGCACTCACAGCGATCTAGTGTGGGAGACGTTGACCGATGATGAGATGGTTTGCCTGATGAGTCCGGAGCATCCCCTGTTGAGAAAAGACGATGCTGAGAAAACGTTTACCCTCGATGACTATCTGAGCTATGGCCATATCGGCATCACAGATACGGAGCTTAATACGCCATTTTTTGAGATGCAGTTGGCGCAGCAAGAGTTGCAGCGCAAAGTGGCTATCTCTGTGCCGGATTTTGGCGGCGCGGCCTTGATGTGTCATCACAGTGAGTTGTTGTTTACCTGTTCCCGTCGATGGGCCGAAACGGCATTTCAGGCAAAAGGTTTACAGATAAAGCCCCTGCCCTTTAATTATGGTGAGGTGGTGTATAGTTTGGTTTGGCACAAACCGAGTATGAATGATCCGGCGCACCGTTGGTTATATCAACAGATTTTGGAGTGCAGTATCCGGGATTTAAATATAAACGCTGGGTAAAATCAGCGGCTCTACTCCCCGTTCTGTAAGTTGGCTTGCTACTCTTTCGATACTCTCCTTCGAACAGGTTTGCCAGGCTAATGCCTCTCCCGTCACTCCATGGTGTTGAAATGCATTGAGCCTGATTCGTGTCGAGGGGGAAAGCCGGGTCAGCAAGCCCGCCAGCGAGTCGATCTCAGATTCGAAATCGGTGACACCGGGGATCTGTAACAATCGCACCTCATAGAGTTTGTCGTGTTGACTCAATAGCTCCAGGGATCGAAATACCCTGTGGTTATCCCGGCCAGTGATGTATCTGTGGGTCTCCTGTTGCCAGGCCTTCAGATCTATCATGGCGCCATCCATATAGGGCAGGAGCCTTAACCAGCCGGTTTCATTCAAGCTGCCATTACTATCTAGCATGCAAGACAGGTGTTGCAGATCATCATCCGATTTGATGGCCTTAAACAGGGCAGCAATAAAATGCAGTTGTAGCGTCGCTTCACCGCCGGAGAGGGTTACCCCGGAGATGAATAGTGTCTGTTTGCGGATCACCTCCAATAGCTCAGTGACGCTATATTCCCGGGTCTTAGGGCTGGATTGCCTGGGACATACGGTTAGGCAGGTATCACATTGGGAACACAGGTCGCTATTCCAACTGATGAGCGGTTTGCCACCGATTGATCTCATAGTCAGCGCCTGCGTGGGGCAATGTGCAATGCAATCACCGCAACTGTCACACATATCTATGGTATGAGGGTTGTGACAGTTCTTGCAGTTGTAGTTGCACCCCTGCAAGAAAATAACGAGCCTGCTGCCGGGCCCGTCGACACACGAGAAGTTGATGATCTGGTTGACTGTCGCCGTTCTATTTTGCGTAGACAGGGGATTGCTCATGGCTCGTGACTCTGGCTTTGCGATTTAAGATCCCGGTATTGTCCGCCGCTTCGGCGCCCAAACCTGTGGTATTGGTGCGGGAGCCCTGCCGTTTGAAATCGGCAATATCTGATAATTTAATCATGTAGCCAGTGACCCGGACTAAATCGTTAGAGGCTACATTTGCAGTAAACTCACGAAAACCTAGGCTAAGCGTCCCCTTGCATAGCTGGTACATGGCTTCTGGGTTAGATTTTACGGTCTCATCGATAGTTAAGATATCGCTGATCCCGGAGGTGTAATACTGATGATGCTCGGCCAAGGCCCGTACATGAGTGACAGGGTCTGGCTCGGTACCATAGGGGATCCGCACACCGGGAGTCACGTCAATATCGAGACTGATCCCCCCCTGAGAATGCAGCAGGGCACGTCCATGGTAGCCATAGGTGACGGGGGTAGACTTTACTATGCTGTCCAGCGCCGCCGAGATCCTATGACCTAGTTCATTGGCGGTCTTATCATGGCCGTAGTGCTTACTCGGCTTCTCCGAGGCCGTCTCAGACAGTTCCGGCTGCCCCAATAATATGTTTACCGCTTCCGCCATGCCATAGATGCCGAACATAGGCGCGAACCTTTGCTCTTCAATTAGCGCCTCTTTGACCAGAAAACTCCCGAAGAAGTGTGACTCTTCATGGAGGAACTTGCTACGGGCTTCGATCAGTTCATAGGTTAACCGGCAATAATGGGGCAGGGTGTGGCTAAAGAAGTTATCTATGCTACCGGCTTTTAGTGCAACCTCTTTAAGGTTAAGGCGAACCAGAGTATTGGCGCCACCCGCTAAAGGCAGTGAGTTATAACAGCTTACGATGCCAAACCCCTGAGCGTCATAGGCTTGCTTATGAACTGGATAGTTGGCGATATGGGGCTTACTGCACTGGCAGATATTACCCGTTGCAAGTTGCAATAACTCATCCGGTGTAATATCGGGATCGTACATAAAGGTCAGGTTGGGCGCCACCTGCTTGAGCTCGGCATCGACTCTCAGAATTGTGCGGCAGACGATGTTGTCGCTCGGGCCTATGTTTACATGCATAAAGGCATCGGGAAGCGTGCGATCCAGCATGATCCAGAAGAGCTTCAGCTTTCGGTAGACTAGCTCTTCATCAAGGCCATCAACGAAAGGCATAAGTATCTCGTCGAGTTGGCCAAGGTAGACCGGGATATTGGTTACCGAGGGGACATGGTGATAGATGATGGTTAATGCATTGAGTGCTTCATCGAGATCCTGAGCGGCTCGTAGCTCCAGATAATCCGATCCCTGCTGTAAAAATTTACCATAGTCGGGTAAAACGTACCGCGGTTTGAACGGGGCATTGCCCTCAAACATGTCGCAAATAATGCCGGTTTTCATGGCCTGAGTAACGGCCTCTGAAACTGTGAGATAAGCCAGGCTGGCGTCTGCCTCTAACGCCAGATAGTTAGACTTCTGCTTTGGCGACAGTGACGGGTCGCTAACGATTTGAACCAATTTTTCCTGCAAGGTCATCACACAATATCCACTTAAATATCAGGGTTACTAATCTACTCGGGGTTAACCATCTTCAAAAGTGAAAAACTGTGATTGAGAGATTTCCAAAAAGTAAATCCGTGGGTTGGTCTCACACTTGACTCTGTATTATCAGTCTGGATATGGAGTACAAACAGCCATGCCCATGAGGGCATGGCTGTCGCGGCTTCACCTTCTCGGTATTTACCCTCTATCAGAAGAATCCCAGAGGATTAACATCGTAACTAACCAATAGGTTTTTGGTATTCTGATAGTGATCTAACATCATCTTGTGGGTCTCGCGGCCGATACCCGACTTCTTATAGCCGCCAAATGCAGCATGGGCGGGATAGGCGTGGTAGCAGTTGATCCAGACTCGTCCGGCTTGAATGCCACGTCCCATGCGCTGCGCCTTGTTCATATCACGCGTCCACACACCTGCGCCTAAGCCATACTCGGTATCATTAGCGATGGCCAGCGCCTCGGCTTCATCTTTGAAGGTGGTTACCGAGATAACGGGGCCGAAGATCTCCTCCTGGAAGATGCGCATATCATTGGTGCCTTTGAGTATGGTGGGCTCGATATAGTATCCACTGCTTTGTGCTCCATCTAACTTGCACATCGCACCACCGAGTAGTACCTGAGCGCCCTCGTCCTTTCCTATCTGCAGATAGCTGAGTATCTTGTCGAACTGCTCCTGGGATGCCTGAGCCCCGACCTGTGTGTCGGTATCGAGCGGATCACCCTGTTTGATGGTTTTGGCGCGCTCGATAACTTTCGAAATAAAGGGTTCGTAGATAGACTCGTGGATAAGTACCCGGGAAGGACAGGTACAGACCTCCCCCTGATTAAAGAAGGCTAACAGTATGCCCTCGACCGCCTTATTCAGATACTCATCCTCCTGCTCCATCACATCGGCAAAGTAGATATTGGGGGACTTTCCACCAAGCTCGACGGTCGATGGAATTAATGACTCGGCTGCACACTTAAGGATATGGTGGCCAATTTCGGTCGAACCGGTAAACGCCAGTTTTGCTATTCGGTCGCTGGTGGCGAGAGCCTGTCCGGCTTCGGTACCAAACCCATTGACGACATTGAGTATTCCCGGGGGCAACAGATCTTCAATCAACTCCAGCATTACCAGAATAGAGACCGGGGTCTGCTCGGCGGGTTTGAGTACGATGCAATTTCCCGCTGCAAGGGCTGGGGCTATTTTCCAGGCTGCCATCAACAGAGGAAAGTTCCATGGAATGATCTGACCGACCACGCCTAAGGGCTCCGGGAAGTGGTAGCTGACGGTGTTTGAGTCGATATCGGCAGCACTCCCCTCCTGGGCGCGGATACAACCGGCGAAATACCTGAAATGGTCTACGAATAGCGGGAGATCGGCATTTATGGTCTCACGTACCGCCTTACCATTTTCCCAGCACTCTGCGACAGCAAGGTACTCTAAGTTTTGTTCGACTCTGTCGGCAATTTTCAATAGCAGGTTAGAACGCTCGGCTACCGATGTTAATCCCCAGGATTCACGGGCGGCGTGAGCGGCATCGAGAGCGAGTTCGATATCGCGCTCATCGGAGCGGGGGATCTGACAAAACGTCTGTCCATTTACCGGCGAGCTGTTGTCAAAATATTCACCACCGACAGGCGCTATCCATTCACCGCCGATATAGTTGGCGTATTTGGCTTTGAAGTTGACGAGCGCGTCAGAGGTACCTGGTTGTGCGTAGATCATGATTGAATTCCTTTTTTGTCTTGTTGATCGATCTTGTTGTTCTGCATACAGAGCTAAACGCCCTTAATATTAGCCGCTTTAAAACAGCCTGCAGGGAGATAGTTATCCCATCACTACCGGATTGGGTATGGCAAGTCGTGGGCCAGATTGGTAGTAGTTGTGGATTTTTATGGCTAACCGTATGATGAAAAGCTAATTTTGCTTTTTTGAATGTGTGTGGGCCGTCAATAGCAGGATGAGCTCAGAGGTCACACTGTGATAAAAGTGCACACCTGAGGTATGCCACAATACCTGACAATCTCGTTGAATCTGAGCTGTTTGGTTATCATTCCGGCGCCTTCACTGGTGCGAACCGCGGCGGTTATATGGGCAAGATTCGCCAGGCAGATGGTGGCTTTCTGTTTCTGGATGAGATCGGCGAGATGTCTCTGGGGGCCCAGAGTCGGCTATTACGTGTGCTGCAAGAGCGGGAGGTGACTTCGGTCGGGAGTAACAAGGTGTATAACGTCGACATTCAGGTGATAGGAGCGACACATACCGACCTGAAACAGCGGGTTGCCGATGGCCTGTTCAGGCCAGATCTCTACTATCGTCTCAATGGGTTACAGATCCGCTTACCTCCCCTGAGGCAGCGTAGCGATATTGAGCGCATCATAAAAAAATTACATAACAAGCATAAGACCCATGAACAGCGTCTATGTTGCAGCCTGCTGGCTCGGCTCTGTCACTACCGATGGCCGGGAAACCTCAGAGAGCTGGATAATTTTATGCAGGTCGCCAGTATCATGGCCGAAGGGGAAAGTGAGCTTAACTGGTCAGCCTTACCCGATGAGTTACAGGTGCAGTTGATGGATGGTGAAATCACCCAGCTTCCCGAGTCTGAACCTATGGAGCTGAGTGATACGGTGGAGGCCAATGTCCTTGCCGCTTATCACCGTTTTGAAGGTAATGTGAGTCGGTGTGCTAAGCATCTGGGGGTGAGTCGCAACACGTTATATAGAAAGCTGAAGCGACTCGGTTTAAAAAACTAGTGCTGGATCGATTCCTGGGTTATCTGTTCTACCGAATACGTGAGCGATAGCGGGTTCATGTAAATGGATAGGTGTTAATGTGCCGGGCGCATTATATTTATGCAAAATATGCAGTTCAGTCATGTAATATTTTCAACTATGCTTGAAAGTTCATAATTTCAGAGGCGTCCAACATGTTCAAAGCACTGGTATTAACACAAGAAGATAGGGTTACGTTAGCGAATATTTGTCAGCTTCCTGAGACTGACTTGCCTGAGGGCGAGGTGTTAGTCGATGTGGCTTGTTCTTCGCTGAACTATAAAGATGGTTTGGCTGTGACCGGAACCGGGCGCATCATACGAAATTTTCCTATGGTACCGGGTATCGATTTCGCAGGTGTCGTCACAGAGTCTGCCGACCCGCGCTACAAGGCGGGTGATAAAGTTATCCTGACCGGCTGGGGCGTCGGTGAAAATCACTGGGGTGGTATGGCCGAGAAGGCCCGCGTAAAAGCTGACTGGCTGGTACCTATGCCAGAAGCTTGTGATGCCGACAAGGCCATGATGATAGGAACTGCGGGCCTAACGGCTATGCTTTGTGTGCAGGCACTTCAAGATGCGAATATTAAACCTGAATCCGGTGATATCTTAGTGACAGGTGCCAGTGGTGGTGTAGGTTCGGTTGCCGTCACCCTGCTGTCGCGTCTGGGTTATAAGGTCGTGGCAAGCACGGGCCGTGCGGAAGAAAATGCCGATCTTCTCCGCTCACTGGGTGCAAATGAAGTTATGGAGCGTAGTGAACTCGAGCAGGACCCTAGGCCGCTTGAGAAGCAGCGCTGGGCCGGTGTGGTCGATACCGTAGGTAACAAGGTGTTGGCAACGGCATTAGCTCAGATGCAGTATGGCGGCGCGGCGGCAATCTGTGGTCTGGCTGGTGGCTTTGCGCTGCCAACGACTGTGATGCCATTTATTCTTCGCGGTGTCAGCTTGTTAGGCGTCGACTCTGTTTCATGTCCATTTGAGAAGCGCAAGGCGGCATGGGAGCAGGTACTCGAGTTGTTACCGGAAAGCTACTATCAGCAAGCGGGTCAGTCAATCACTCTGGACCAGGTTCCTGAGTTCGCCGATAAGATAGTGAAAGGCCAGGTAACCGGCCGCGTACTCGTAAAGCTTTAACCTGCGAGTAATCTCTGTGTAGCAGTGGTTATCTCCTGTCTGAGCCACTGCTGCCCCTTGTCTGATTCACATCTGGAATGCCAGAAGAGGTTATAGTTCACCGGTGGGAGCTCGAAGGGAAGCGGCTTAACCCTCAGTCTGTGTTTAGTGGCCGCCAGTTGCGCCATCCCCGCAGGTAGCGTGATTAACAGAGGCTGGAAGGGAAGCAGTGCCAGTGCACTATCTAGGTGCGACGTTCTCAGCCTTTCTGTTGGGGTGGGATGACCGGCAACCGCCGCATCTAACAGCGCCTTCACTCCATCACTGATCGCTATGGTTGCATGGGGATAATGCAGATAATCGTCCAGGGTTAACTCACTGTTTGCCAGGGGATGCTCCGGCGACAACAGACAACTCACCCCCACCTTTCCCAGAAACTCATGATTAAGCTGTAATGTCTGTCCTATGGCACGGCAAATCGCCATATCGGCTCCCTGGACACCGAGCTGAGACTGTAGCTCTTTATGCTGAACCGGGACGATTTCAAGCTTGATATTGGGTGCCTTACGATAGATATCCGGTAAGATAAACGGTACTAAGGCCTGCATGGCGTAGTCGGTGGCGGCGATGGTGAACTTTTGTTTGCACTCTTTCGGGACAAACAGCTTAGGCGAGAGCATCTCAATTAACTGACCCGTGGGTTGCTGCAGTTGTTGATAGCAAT
The DNA here is from genome assembly GCF_947501225.1 of uncultured Shewanella sp. Taxonomy (GTDB): domain Bacteria; phylum Pseudomonadota; class Gammaproteobacteria; order Enterobacterales; family Shewanellaceae; genus Shewanella. Next base: position 11,389 of record NZ_CANMUW010000022.1, on the reverse strand, counting down.
CGAGGGCAAAGTGAGTAGGCACTAACCTCTGCCCGACTCGTGTAAAAAGCGGGTCTTTAAGCATTTCACGAAGACGGGAGAGAATTCTGCTGGTGGCAGATTGACTCAGATGTAATCGTTTAGCGGCTTGAGTAACGCTGCACTCTTCGACCAGGATCTGTAAAGCGATAAGCAAACTCAAATCCTGTCGGTAGATATCTTCCAGTTCCATACACACTTATTTCGGTATCTATTCTCATAACAGTAACATCTAGATGTGGTCTACGCTTGGTTTTCGAAACCTTTCGAGTATTGTGTTTGATTTTGGAATCGAGTCCAGAATACCTCTAAAGTTGTAATTTCAGGTGAATTTGAACTTAGGCATAACTTTCACGATGTTATCAAATTGTTTTGAACACACTGTTCTGTAACTCCCGTTTTGGAACTCATTCCATCTTTATGATCACCGTGTCGATTAAAACAAATAAAGGTGATGACAGATGAGTAATGTAGATCTGCTTGGACGCCGTAATTTCATAAAAGGAATGGGAGCCGCTGCAGGTGTGGCGATGGCTACTCCAGCTATGGCCATTTCTGAGAAAGCGGACGGAGTAAAATGGGACAAAGAGGTTGAAGTCTTAATTATTGGTTCTGGCTTTGCCGGCCTGGCCGCAGCAATCGAAGCCACGCGCAAAGGTGCGAAAGACGTTCATATCTTCGAGAAGATGTCCTATTTCGGTGGTAATTCAGCCATCAATGGTGGCCTTTTCGCTGCACCGGGTACGCCTATGCAGAAGAAAGAGGGCGTGCAGGACTCTGTAGACAGAATGGTAGCCGATCAGATGAAGTCTGGTCGTGGTATCGCCGATGAAGCGCTGCTACGTCACGTCGCCGAGCACGCGGTCGAAGCGCTGCAGATGACTATGGATGCTGGATCTGAATATCATCCATACCTACAGCAGTTAGGCGGTCATTCGGTTGCCCGTACGTACCAGACTACGGTGAGCTGTGGTGCAGGTATCACTCAGCCGCTTTATAAAGAGTGTAAGCGCATCGGTGTCAAGACTCATAACCGCTCTAAATTTGAAGGCTTCATCATTGGTGAAGACGGTAAAGTTGAAGGCGTTAAGATGCGTGAAGGCTACTACTTCAAAGAGGAAGACTCAGGCAAGGTAGTTTACATCCGTGCCAAGCGTGGCGTGATCGCGGCAACCGGTGGTTTCGCTCAAAATATCGATCTACGTATGGCGCAAGATCCAACTTTGACATCTGAAGTGGGTTGTACCAACGCACCCGGTGCGACCGGTGAAGGCATGTATGAGATGTTCCGTATCGGTGCGATCCCTGTGCATATGGCGCATATCCAATCGGGCCCGTGGGCATCACCTGATGAAGGTGGTTTCGGCTATGTGTCTAACTACTCAATCTATAACTTCCCTCATTCAATGGCGATTAACCGTCTGACCGGCAAGCGCTTCATGAATGAAATTGCCGACCGTAAGACTCGTGCCGATGCGGAGCTCTCTTGCCGTGATGAGAAAGGTGAAGCCTTACCTCCTATCCTGATCACCAGCTATAAGGATTCAAAGAAGCATCCTAATACCAAGAAAGTGATCAAATACAACGTAGGTTGGAAGTTCGACACGATCGAGGAGCTGGCTAAGCATTTTGAGGTGCCACTGAAGCCGCTTAAGGCGCAGATCGAAGAGTACAACAGCTACGTGAAGTCCGGTGATGATAAGCAGTTCGGCAAGAACATGACGAAGGCGAAGGGCAAGTTTATCGAAGCGCCATTTACCGTCGTACGTCTGTGGCCAAAGGTACACTACTGTCAAGGCGGTGTGCAGATCACGACTAAAGCCGAAGTAAAAGATAGCTTCACAGGTAAGCCAATTCCAGGCTTATATGCAGCGGGTGAAGTGTGTGGTGGTGTTCACGGTGTGAGTCGTCTCGGTAGTTGCTCAATCCCTGAATGTATGGTGATGGGCATGACAGCTGCAAGAAGTGTCATGGAAGCCTAATCCGGCCAGATAATAAGAGGAATGAGTAATGAGTATTTTGAATAATAAAATGAATACCGCCCTTGCGCTGGTTCTCGGCTGTTGTCTTGCCCTGTCAGCACAGGCAAGAGATAAGCGTGATTACCACGAAATGGTTTATGATTCAGGCTGTAAGAGCTGTCATGATCAAGGCACTAAGACCTACCCATCAGATGACTCATGCCTGCAGTGTCATGATATTGATGAGTTAGCTGAGCAGACAAAGCGTAGCGAAGAGGATAAGTGGCAAAATCCACATAACAACCTTCACTATGGTAAAGATCTGCCTTGCATCGAGTGTCATGGTGAACATATGCCGAAGAAACCTTTATGTAGCAATTGTCATACTTTCAAGTTTGATAAGCATAAAGAGTAATAATTACATTTAGTTGTAATTAGTTTAAACCAACCGTAAATCCCCCCATTTTTACGGTTGGTATTTGATTCATCTCAAATGTTATTAATGCTGGCTATTAAAAAATAAACATCCCTGCAAAGATAAATTTATTTTTTGTTGGTTTTGCGACACCTTTCTTAATGTTATTAGGGGAGGTGAGTTATTAAATTTAAACAATTTCAAATGTTGGCTTGTTAAATGTGCTGCTGACAAAAGCTTATTAAGTAGGTTGCAAAAACGTTAGAAGTGTGAAGTCAATTCAATATTGTAAAGTTAATTTGAGTTGCTGTGTTAGTTTGAGATGTAAGTTCAGTTTTAAATTAAATGTTGTAATAGAATATATTTAAAGTTTTAAATTGTAGTGCAGGAAAAACTTCGTAGTTGAATATAAAAGTTAATTAATTAAATAAGAGATTACTCTTAATATAATACGATATGGTGATGGAACTATTATGAAAAAAAGTGCGATTTTTTTAAGCTTGGCATTAGCTAATAGTGCTTATGCAGTAGAGACTCCAAGTTTTCTCGATAACAATGATATAAAAGATGCTGAATTTAAGTGCTTGGGTGAAGTTCCAAATTACTCAAAAGCAGATCAGAAATATGTAGATATTCTATGGGATGAGACACTGACTTACTTGAAAGCCTATGCTCAAGCATTAACAAATGGCGAAGAGAGTAATTGCATTAACTCAGATGAGGCGCTGTTTGACTCCACTGAGGGTAAGAAGATGTGCATCATGGATCGCCGTGACATGAAGATCATGGTGAAGAACATCTACCAGGTGATCAATAATCCTGAAAAAGCCAAGCAATGCTTTGGTGCGCGAAGAGATGTTAGCTGGATCTACAGCCCGGGAGGAGAGTTAGAGAAGAATTCACCCGTAGCGCAGTGGGCCAAACGCACATCATTCGAAGAGTTTTTCAATACTAAAGTGACCAACAAAGAGGTCAGAAAGATAGGCCAGAAATTCACTAAAAACTTCGCCAAGATGGTAACCGGTGATGAAGTGAAAATGCCATCCTCTTTCCCATATGATGTGAGCGCCAATGCGCTGCCAAATTTATGGGCCGCTGCCGGTTGGTTCCCTATGTATGGCGAAGAGAGCAAGCGTAACGATAAAAATTTCAACAATATTCGTGGCGGTTACGCCTACGCCGAAGTGTTTGGTCATTGGGGCTTGCTGCGAATCGATGAAATTAACGGTGAAAAAGTAGGTGCAGAAGTGGGGATGACGGTGCAAGCTGTCGATACCCTGTACCCATATCACAACCACGCCATCTCAGAGATCTATTACAACATGCGCAAGCCCGCATGCGCCAATCAGTTCAAGAGCTTCGCAGTAAGAGAAGACTCTCCACTGGTTAAGACGGTAAAAGAAGATAATAAGATGCGCCGGGTACAGTTTGATGCGAGCCAGGCTAACGAAGCTTCTATGTGGAAAGCGGGTAGTGCCGAGCAAGATCCTCTGCTCTATTTCCACCAAAATACCATTCATGCATTCGATGTAGATGGCAGTTGTGAAGCTAAGCCTGAAGAGCGTGCAATTGTGTCGGTATGGGCAAGAAGTAATGCTCATGATAAACGCAATGACTATGGTACAACATTACTTTGCGAGTCGGCTAAAAAACCTGGTACACCAGCAAATCGCGGCGAAGTTATTCAATGTGACCTGACTAAAGTGAAGTGGTAAAGCTAATAGCTAATTCACATTAAAAGTATCCGGTTTATTGTATTGGTTGATATTATTTTTAATAAGCCGGACTTTAATCAATAAAAGTGCATGTGAGTTGGGTGTCTTAATTTAGATGCGTCAGCTTGTTGAAATGTAAAAAATATAAAGTAAATGATGGTGAGAATGATGAGAACAAATAAGTTTGTATTATCTGTGGTGGCGAGTGCTATAGCATTGTCTGGTATGTCGACTTTAGCTCACGCTGAAGATGGTATTAATATTGGCGGCGCAGTACGCGTTAACTATTCATATAAAGATTACAGTGAAAGTTCAAAAGATAAAGCTGGTGATCTGACGTTTGATATGGCGTCACTACGTTTTGACGGCAAGTTGGGTAACTGGGGATTAAAATCAGACTATCGTTTCACTTCCAGCACTAACTATATTAAATACGGCTACGCCTACTACGACCTGAACCCGGAGTGGGAACTGCAATTTGGTATCAACCAGGTGCCTTTCGGCAACATAGGTTATATCTCTAACAGCTACTGGTTCGGCCTGCCATACTACCTTGGTTTCGAAGATGATTATGATGTCGGTGTGAAAGCCACCTTCCAGAAAAATGGTTGGCATACAGATATGGCCTTCTACAAGAATGCCGAATATGCAGCGAGCGAGAACAAGCAGTACGCGGCAGACCTTTATACTGGCACCATCAACGGTACCGAGTATAACAACGAAGAGACAAATCAGATCAACCTTCGCCAGGCTTACACCATGGAACATCAGGGTGGCTCAACTACTTTTGGTGCCTCTGTTGAAGCTGGCCAGATCTACAATGCTAAAACAGGCAACAATGGTGACAGATATGCCGTTGCCGCCCACCTTGACAGCAAGTTCAATGGTTGGAATCTGCAACTTCAAGCCATGCAGTATGAGTATGATGCAGCGGATAGCATGGACGAAAACAAGATCGCTATCTCAGTGGTCAGCTGGCAGTATGAAATTGCCTCAAAGGGGCAGGTATACAGTGTCAACCTCGCAAAAACAATTCCTACCGAATGGGGTAGCGTGAAGTTCTACAACGATTTCGGTTTGATGACACCGGATGTTGCCGACAAAACTTACGATGACAGTATGCAGAACGTATTAGGTGCAGCGATTTCAGCAGGCCCTACCTATACACAGGTAGACTTCATCATGGGTAAGAACATGACCTTCTCAACGGCAAACAACGACCATATCGGTCTGCCTGAAGTCGGTGATGATTGGGACAAGCGATTCAACATCAGCATGGCTTACTACTTCTAAGGGATTTGGAAGTAAATGGCATGGGTTAGGTTACCAAAGCTCCCGGTAACTTATCCCTAACCATATTTTGGCAAAATTGCCGACACCAACCACATGCGCGTGGTTGGTGTTTTTTTGTTACTGAGCTGAGTTTTTATCGTTAAGCCGCAAATCTGCTTTAATGTTGCTTGTCTTGGAGATAACTCGATATTTACTCTGGCGTTGCCAGATTTTCAACATTAGCCTTTATCAGAGTGATTAACTGATTGGTTGCCTTCGTTTGAGTATCGGGATTGAGGTACAGAGACTCATTGAAAACTGGAAGAGGAGGTATGTTGTGCTCAACCGGATCCAGGATCTCCATCTGGTCGTTAATGCGAAACTCTGCGATAGGTGCTATGGCTAAGTCATTTTCAACCGCCATGCACAGAGCGTTTGGCGAGGGAGTGGAAAGCAAAACATTGATTGGGCGCATCGATATCTGATGGTTGGCAAAGACCTGAGCTCGAATGGGACAGTTTTCAGGATAGAGCGCCATGGGTACGGTATCGCGCATATGAGCATTACCTCCCTTGGCTGCTGCCCAGTGAAAACGGCGCTCAAACAGTAGCTCTCCATGCCCAGGTGCAGGGGCCTGCCAGTGTGTAGCGACTATAACATCGAACTCGCCCTGATGCAGACGCTTATAGAGGTTGCCGCTGACATCGGTATCTATCACTAATTCGATGCAGGTAAATTCACGGATAAACTCAAGCAGGCAGCTACTAAGGTAACGGTTAATGTAATCGGTAGGAACCCCGAAGCGTATCACCTCCTTGTTCTGGCACTCTTTGAGTTCGTCGAGTGCCTGAGAGTTAAGCTGCATCATCTTATAGGCGTAGTTGAGCAGGGTTTCCCCAGACTCTGTTAATGAAACACCTTTATTATCTCTCAACAATAATGGTTGACCCACACTCTCCTCAAGCTTTTTAATCTGTAAGCTGAGGGTCGATTGAGTCCGACAGATCTTCTCCGCAGCTTTGGATAAATTTCCGCACTCGGCGACAGCGATAAAACCTTCTAATAATTCAATCTTAAGCATAGGTAGCGGTTTGTTGATATCGAGATAGTAAATAGTGCTATCAGTATTACTCAATATCGAATTGTAGTGAAGCTTGTTATCTTACGATTGTGAAGTTGAAATCAGATTGTTTACTGGAAGTGTGTGAGGTTGATTATGAGTAACTGGGAACAGCGTGGCAACTACCTGATAGAGGTCGCTCAAAGGTGCCTGCAAGGGCATAAGACATTCGATCTATGCCGTTCACACCTTGTGAAGGCAAGCCAGATATCTAAAGGAACCATCTATAACCATTTCCCCTCTGAAGCCGATCTCATCGTTGCCGTAGCTTGCGCCGATTACAGCCGATGGCTGGAGCAAGCCAAAGAAGATGAATTCAATTATAGCGATCCTCTGGAGAGAATTTTATTCCACCACTGCTGGCGCCTGAGGGATATGCTATCTAATCAACGTTTTGTCATCGAGCGTGTGATGCCTAATGCAGAAATTTTAGTGCAAGCGACTCAGTATTACCGCCACCGCTTCGAGAAGCTTCACTCTCAATATGAGCTGTGGAATAAGAGTCTGATCAGCCAAGTCGGTGATGTTGCCGGTTTCGACAGAGCCGAGTTAGTCGTCAACTACCTGCGCGGTGCCATGATAAATAGCGACGATGCCAACAAGCACAGCGGCGATGTGCAGATGTATTACCAATTCAGTTACGCGCTAACTCACCTCATGGGTCACTCAGATAAACGTATTCCGGGTAAACTGGAGTTCTCTGCCTGGTTGGTGCAGGAGAGAGCGGCATCTGCGGCTTAACTTGGTAGCCTTATGGTTACACTAAGTCCGTGTGGATCCATATTAGTTGCGGTAATGCTCCCTTGGTGGGCCATGACTGCGGCCTCGGTGATGGCAAGGCCTAAACCCCAGCCTCCCGATTCTCGCTCGCGCGCCGACTGTGGTCGATAGAAAGGTTTGAAGATCGCTTGAAGATCTTGTTCATTATCTATGCCCGGACCATCGTCGGTGATCACAACCGTCACTTTGCCTAATGCCTTATGAGCCTTGATTGAGACTGAGGATTTTGAGTAACGAATTGCGTTACGTAACAGGTTCTCGATAGCGCGGGAAAGAGGCTTAGGGTAGAGAGGCAGCTCTATCTCTTCATCTATATCGATTGATAACTCCTTACCCTGTTGTTCCGCCTCGAACTCTGCATCGTCCAGTACCTGGCCTAATGTTTCGGCTAAGCCCAGTTCTATTTTGTGTTCATGAACATTGAGTTTCACTTTAGATAGCTCTAAGAGCTCTGAGATCATCTTCTCTAACTGCTCGGCCTCATAGCCAATACGCTCAGTCTCTGTAGACTCCTGACCCTTTTTTCGCGCCAGCGCCAGAGCGAGCTGTAATCGGGTCAGAGGTGTACGGAGCTCGTGTGAAATATCACTGATCAACCTCTGCTGACTGTTAACCATATTCTCTACAGAGTCGGCCATGCCGTTAAAGGCTTGAGCTAATTGGCCTATCTCATCTTTTCTCTTGGTGGTTGCCCTGTCGACTCGATTGGTAAGATCGCCATTGGCTAGAGCATCAGCACTGAGTCTCAGTGTTCTCAGTGGTTTACCTAAGTGCCATGCGAGCAGACCACATAGTAATCCGGACAATGCGATTGCCAGTGTCAGCGTGAGGAGTTTGTTCTCGGTGAAGAAGAAAAACCAGGGACGCGGGTGATGATCGTTAAATCGGCCATATACCGCGTATTGTTTGCCCGAGACGTCAAAATTATAGGGTCCGAAGAGCAGCTCATCTTTGAATTGATGACTGATCGGCTCACTGGCTTCTTCCGCCATCAGCATAAACCGTCTCACTCCACGTGATACTTTTTCGGTATTTATGACTCTTCCCTGGTCGTTGACCAGATAAAAACGAATTGGCTTCCCCTTAAAGTCGCGGCGGTGATTTAGTCGCCTGAATTGATCGCTATTAATTATTTCGGGGTTGTCTATGAGGCGTGTAGCATACCGTTCGAGTAACCTTTCAAGATGGGGAGGTAACGGGGCGCGGTCATGACTTTGCTGTAGCAGAGGCAGCAGACCGACAATGGCTATGATCAAGGAGCTGCAAAGCCAGAAGCCGAGCAGTAACTTGATAAAAATTCGATTAGGGAGTCTATCTTTGATCATTAAGGTAGCCAAATGTAACCCTTACCTCGGATCGTTTTGACTCTGGGACGGCCGTCTGTGCGCTCGGGTAATTTCTTGCGTAAGTTCGAGAGGTGCATATCCAGGCTACGGTCGAAAGGCATCAGCTTTTTCCCTAGTACCTTTTCACTAAGGGTCTCTTTACTGATCAACTCGCCGCCATTTTGCAGCATCTCAAACAGCAACCCGAACTCGGTACCGGTTAATATGAGCAGCTGCTCCTGGCAAAATACCTCCTGCCTGCCGGGATCGAGTTGGATATCGCCATATTCGTAAACGGTCGTGGCTTTCTCTTCCGGTAAAATGTTAGACCGTCTTATAATGGCTTTTATCCTGGCCACCAACTCTCTGTCGTTGAATGGTTTCGGAAGGTAGTCATCAGCGCCAATTTCAAGCCCGACAACCCGGTCAATCTCATCACCTTTTGCGGTTAACATCAGAACCGGAGTTTGTTTGCTGGCACGAAGAGCTTTCAGAACTTCAAATCCATTGAGCTTAGGTAGCATCACGTCTAATAGAATGAGATCGAATTGCTTTTCGAGCGCGAGCTCGAGTCCTCTCTGCCCATCATGGGCAAGTGTAAGCTCAAAACCTTCTAATTCAAGAAGTTGTGCCAAAAGCTCAGACAGCCCCAGGTCATCATCGATCAATAAAATTTGGCTCATAAAACTCTCTACCTTAAAACTAGACACTAACATCGGAAGTATACCCTTTTGGATGTCAATTGCAGTTTATCAATGTAATTCTACGTAAAGATAAGAGATATGCTACAGGCTGCAATAGCCAGTCTTACTTTATTTACAGTCTTTTACGAAACCCAAACCCTGACTTACATAGGGGGCGCTAAAATAGCTAGTGTCGAATCAAGGGGGCTTCCCCATAAACAATCTGAGGCCAGTTATATGAAAGCAAATACATTGAAAGCAGGTCTGCTTGCCATCGTGGCCAGTAGTGCATTATTGACCACAAGCGTATATGCAGAGCAGCAGAGTCGTTGCCAGGATAGTAGTTACCATATGAAAGGTGACAGAATGAGTCATCATGGTGGTATGAAGAGTAGTATGAAGAAGATGTTCAGAGGGTTGGATTTAACCGATGAGCAGCGAACCGAAATCAAAACTTTGATGAAGGCTCAAAAAGAGTCGATGCAGGATAGCCGTCCAACGAGTGATGAGCGCCTTGCACATAAAGCTGAAATGCTCTCTTTAATCACAGCAGGAAGCTTCGATGAGACTCAAGCAAAGGAGCTTATGTTGCAGAAGCAGGCGAAGCGGCAACAGAAGGCTCTGAGTATGCTCAAAGTGCAGAATGAGATATATAAGCTACTGACTCCGGAGCAGCAAATTAAGTTTAAGGAGAACTTCGAAAAGGGTCATTCACGTCACGAACGTAAAGGTGGACGATAGTCGTCAGTAATTTAGGTTGATTTAAGATACAATTAGGATCATGTGCTTCCCCCTGCTATCTAATAGATAATGATAGTAGCTATAGATAGTAGAAATATGATCCTATGAAACAGACTTCCCAATACGACTTCTGGGTCAAGTTAGCTAGCCGCGCAGCAGTGGCTACTGCCTTGACCCTTATTGTTATCAAGATGGCGGCTTGGATGTACTCGGGCTCTGCCAGTATGTTGGCGTCTTTAACAGATTCATTTGCCGACGCACTCGCCTCAATCGTTAACTTTGTTGCAATCAGATATGCAATCGTGCCGGCAGATCAGGATCATCGATACGGACATGGTAAGGCTGAACCTTTGGCTGCACTGGCACAGTCAGCGTTCATTCTGGGCTCGGCTTTTCTGCTTCTGTTTCACGGCGGCGATCGAATCATTAATCCGACACCTATTAACCATCCAATGCTCGGTGTCGTTGTATCCATCATCGCCATTGTATTAACGTTTGCTTTGGTCCTGTTACAAAAGAGAGCCTTGGCTGCGACATCGAGTACCGTCGTTGAGGCCGACGCACTGCACTATAAGTCTGACCTGTTTTTGAATGCAGCAGTATTATTGGCATTACTCTTATCCCAATATGGATGGTGGTGGGCCGATGGCCTTTTCGCCATCCTTATTGCCATATTTATTGGCCAGCAAGCCATAGATCTTGGCTACCGTTCGATTCAGTCATTGTTAGACCGAGAGCTGGATCCTGATACCCGGTTAACGATCGTAGAGCTTATCCAGCAAGATCCGAGGGTAAATGGATTTCACGATCTGAGAACGCGTGAGTCAGGTAAGACCACATTCATTCAATGTCACTTAGAGCTGGATGGTGAGCTTACGTTGAGAGATGCCCATGCAATCGCCGATGAAACTGAGGAGAGGTTACGAAACGCATTCGACCATGCGGAAGTGATCATTCATCAGGATCCAGTGTAACAATACTCTCTGATTATTCGTTATCAGCTAGTGTACCTACCTTCAGATAAGCCGAATGTGGATAACTCTGGGGGTAAGTAGTGAGTACTGTGTGGCTAAAAAATAGATCTTAAAAAAGATCGATTTTTCCTTAAAAAGCCCTTGTGCTCTGGGCTGAGATCCCTATAATGCGCTCCCACTGACACGGCAAGCCAGTCTTCTCAAGGAAAGCTGAAAAGCAGTCAGGGCAACAAGTAAGCTTGATTTTCTTTGTTTTAAACAAAAGCAAATTAAATTTTTAAAAGCGCTTGACGCCAACAACGGGAAGTGTAGAATACGCAGCCCTAGCCCGCTCTACTGAGTTTGAGGCAAACGTTCTTTAACAAGTTAAGACAAGAAATCTGTG
>NZ_CANMUW010000021.1 GCF_947501225.1 uncultured Shewanella sp. | reverse complement strand
AATCTTACTGGAGAGATATCGTAACCGGGGCTGAACGGGAGAAGGGGTATAGCCTCCCTCTCTTTACCTTCAGAGACACAGGCTGACATTAAAAGCTGGATCCTGAAACCAGTTCAGGATGATGTAAGTGGATTCGGGATGATGGACGCTCCGACATCGCCTCCGGTAAGGTATATGCGCAGCGCGCATTACTCTGGTCATTCCGGCGAAGGCCGGAATCCAGTTTCTGCAGTTTCAAGCGTAGAGCCTAAGCTGTGGCCAGACTTGGCACTTGCTTATGAGTTGCCGCATTCATGTGATACCAGACCATAGGCGCAACGATGCAAAACATGACCACATTAGAGAGGGGCATGGCTACCCATACGCCATATACACCTAACCACTTAGGTAACATGTAGAGGAAAGGCAGTTGGATAAGCATATTTCCCAGTGAGATAGCTAATGATTTACCGCCTTGATTGACAGCCATAAAATACATCGTGGCTAACACAATCAGGCCATCGAGAAACATAGCAAACAGATGCAGGTGAATGCCGGTTACGGTTTCTTGTATCAACGCCGTATCATCGCTGTTAAATAGCCCTATCATGTACTCAGGAAACAGGTTTAACACAGCGGCCCAGCTCAGCCCTATGGTGAGTGAAACCGTTGCCGCTAAGAGGACCATCTTCTTTATGTTGTGGGGCTGAGCCGCTCCGAGGAAGAAGCTGACCGGTGGTTGCATCCCTTCGCCAATGCCTTCGGCGATGAAGTAGTAGAGGACCATCAGGTAACCGACAATGGCAAAGGCTGCAACGGTTATAGAAGAGCCATACTCCATAAACAGGCGGTTATGCAGCGCAAAGACAAAACTGGTGTAGATATACATAACGAAGCTCGATGAGCCCAGTAACAGAATCCTTCCGCTCAGCCGGCTGTTAAAATCTGGACCATACGCGGACAACCTGAGCTGTGATCTGCCCGAAAGAAAGTAGGCTATACCGCCCAGGCACACCGACAACTGAGCGGAGACGGTAGCGAGAGCGGCACCCTTTAGTCCCATATCAAATTGAACGATGAACAGGTAGTCCAGCACGATATTCGTACATGCACCTATGACCATCAGCGTCGTCGCTATGTTAGGACTCTCGTCGTTACGAACCAATATGGGCAGGGCAGATGCCAGAATGGTGATCACCGCCGTCCATACGAAAGGTGAGATGTAATCTTGCGCCAGTAGCAGGGCCTGATCTTCTGCACCCTGGGCCAGTAGCAGGGCGGTTCCATTCACGAAGAGCAGATAGGAGAAAATAACCCCAAAGCCGATAGCCAGGCACAGAGCCGTGTATAGTGTTGTGGCTATTTCTGCATGGGGTGTGCTGGTTTCTGTCGAGCCTCTTCTGCGTGCCATGCTCTTTCCGCGGCTGACAGAGTTGAGGCTGCCTGCGCCCATCCCAATCATTAACCCCACCCCGGCAATCACATAGATGATAGGCCAGGCTACATTGATACCCGCCAGCCCCTCGTAGCCAAGGTAGTGGCCGATATACATACCATCGATGATCTGATACAGGCCGTTGACTAACATCGCCGCTATCGAAGGGATAGCGTAACGCCAGAAGGTGCGCTGTATTGAACGATCCTGTGAAATATCTGGTTTATCGGCTTGCATGATCTTTTTCTGGCATCTGTTGGAGGCGATAGGATACTCTCAATAAGCGGATTGATTAAAGTTAGTTTCTATCCGAATTTCGGATGGTTTATTGAAGGGATAAGAGTATCTTGATGGAGAGGTTATGAATTGGACATTGGCTCAACTGGAGGCGTTTGTGTTGTCGGTCAAGTGTGGCTCATTCTCCGGGGCTGCACGTAAGCTGGGGCGTGCGCAATCGAGAGTGAGTACAGCTATTGCGAATCTGGAGGCCGATCTCGGGTTCGAGTTATTCGACAGAACGGCAAAGTTGCCCGTCTTGACCCGCCATGGCGAGGATATGTATGTCGAGGCGCAAGCCGTGCTCGAACAGTGCCAGCGATTACAGTCCAGAGCGATGACGGTGACAACGGGGGAGGAGATAGCGTTAACCGTAGCTATGGATGAAGCCGTGCCTATCAATACTTTCGAGTCACTGTTTGAACGGGTCGCGTGTCGATTTCCCCTCCTGAAGCTCACCATCATCAATGGCTCTCAGGACGATATCGCTCAGTGGGTCGATGAGGGGAAGGCGGATATGGGGATACTTTTCTATGTGAAGTCTTTTTCTGACTCGCTGGAGTTTATGTCTATCGGTCAGTTCTATCACTCGTTGATCGTGTCGCCTAAGCACCCGCTGTCTAAGATTGAGTCACCGACTATCGAGGAGCTCAACCAATATCGGCAACTGGTTATCCGCGACCGTGTCGGAAGCAGTCAGGCTAAGGCTCTGTCGGCTAATCACTGGTATATCGACAGCTACTATTACATCACAACCTTAGTAACCAGGGGGCTCGGCTGGGCGCTGGTGCCCGACCACCTGGCTAATTCGGAGTGGTACACCAATCAGGTCATTGAGCTCTCAACGGAGAATATTCCCGATCCTCTGATGGTTGAGATGGGGGTGGTAAACAGGCGCGACAGGGCTTATGGCCCTGTGATGGAGTGGATATTCCTGGAAATTGAATCTATGTTTAAGAATCGTCTCAACAGCTGATTTTTTATGCTAAGTTATTATTAAAGCAGTAATTGTCGAATGATATTTTCACGCATTTATGTGGCCGGTCTAACAGGGAGGAGAGTGTATGCACACCAGTTTAAAGAAAAAACTTGTTGAGCTTGAGCTATACCTTCTTAAGGCGGATGTAAGGGTGTCGGTTCAGGAGCTGGACCAGCTTATCCATGACGACTTTATCGAGTTCGGTAGCTCGGGAGCAAGTTTCGGTAAAAGAGAGGTGTTAAAGCACCTCCCCCGGGAGAAGTGCCCGGAATTTTCAGCCACGTCATTTGAGTTGCGTCAGCTCTCCAGTGATGTCGCCCAGCTTCTCTATAGGGCGACGATGAAGAAGCCCGGTGAGTTTATCACCCGCTACTCCCTGCGCAGCTCGATCTGGAGAAAAACTCAGGGGCGCTGGCAGATGATCTTTCATCAGGGAACTCCATGCGAACCGTTTTGAGTTCCGTAGTAACTAATACCACCTCGCAGCTTGAATAATCCTGCTTATAACCGTTATCGCTTGCAGCTTTAGACTGGCTGTAAAAAAACCTCAGCAAGTGCTGAGGTTTCATTGCTTTTGAAGCTAGGTATTCATTCAGGGGCGGTGAACATCACTTTCCACATAGGCCCTATTATGGATGTTCGGTGACGATCTCGCGGGAGAATACCTTTTCACAGTACTTACACTTGAGTTGGATATCTCCCTTCTTGGTGAGCACCTTGAAGTTACTGTCAACGGGTTCGTTGTGGGTAATACAGTTGCTGTTCGGGCACCTGAAAATAGCGTGGATCTGTTCGGGTAGTTTCAGAGTGAGTTTCTTGGCTACCTTGTAGTTTTCAATTTGGTTGACCGTGGCATTCGGTGCATAGAGGGCCAGTTGGTTCGCCTGTTCCTCATTGATAAAGATATTTTCAACCTTAATAATATCCTTGGCCCCCAAGGCCGATGAGGGCAGGTTGAACCCTATTGTCACGGGCTGGTTAACGAGTTGAGTGTTGAACAACTTCAGCAGTTTCATTCCAATATTGGCCGGAATGTGGTCGATTACCGTGCCATTGTTAATGGCTTCAACCTGCATTTTCATCGAATTAGTCATTGTTTGTGTCTCCTGCCGATAGTTGTTCATTGAGTACCAGTGCGAGTAGGGCCTCTCTGGCGTAAACGCCATTTTCTGCTTGCTGGAAATAATAGGCATGCTGAGTCTTGTCGACATCGACGGTGATCTCATCGATACGGGGTAAGGGGTGAAGAACCTTCAGGTTTTCACGTGCCTCGGTCAGCATGGCAGCTGTCAGGACATAGGCCGCTTTCATATGAACATACTCAGATTCATCCAGACGCTCTTTCTGTACCCGGGTCATATACAATATATCCAGACTGGGGATCACCTCCTCCATGCTGGTGTGTACGCTGTAGCTGATACCGGCTTCATCCAGTTCCTCACAGATATAATCCGGCATGGCCAGAATCTCCGGTGAGATGAAGTAGAAACAGACATTATCAAACTTGGACAGGGCCTGGGTCAGTGAGTGAACGGTACGCCCATACTTGAGATCTCCCACAAAGGCGATATTGATGTTATCCAGTCGCCCCTGAGTCTCGAAGATGGTGAATAGATCCAGTAGCGTTTGTGTCGGGTGCTGATTGGCACCATCACCACCGTTGATGATAGGCACGCCATTGGAGAACTCAGAGGCCAGTCGGGCCGCGCCTTCCCGGGGATGGCGCATTATGAAGGCATCCACATAGGAGGAGATGACCTGTACCGAGTCCGAAAGGGTCTCGCCTTTCTTCGCCAGGGAGGTGTTGCCATCATTATCGAAGCCGACAACAGTGCCGCCTAAGCGTTGGACTGCGGTCTCGAAAGACAAACGGGTACGGGTAGAGGGTTCAAAGAAGCAGCTGGCGATGACCTTATTCTTCAACAGGTCGGGGGCTGGGGTTGCCTTTAGCATACCAGCTGTTGCCACTATTGATTCAAGTTGGCTGCGGTCTAATTCCGGAATGGAAATAATGTGCTTTTTATATAGTGAATTTACCATGGCCTTTTCCCTTTTATTTTCTCGATACATAGCGGCCTGTTTTCTAAAAAACAGGCAAAAAAAAGCCCCTTTTAAAAAAGAGGCTTTTTATAAATGATCGGAATAGAAAGGAACCGACTTTCGACGATTTTGGGTACAGTGTCGATTGACTTGGTGGTTCATTTCAAATTCCGGTCAGATAAATTGCCGGGCATTTTACGCATGTTTTTTGTGCAGATCAAATGAATCTCGCAGATAAATTCACTAGGTCACGACATGAAAGGCATCTAACTGTTGTGCGCAGTATATTTCTTCCTCAAAACAAGCTAAATGCAAGTGATATCAATAACAAACTCACTACCAAGGAATCAGAGCTTGTCTACTCACCGACCTCCCAGATCACCTTAGTGTCACCGCCACCCTGGTTCAGCAGTGGTGAGAGATAATCCAGCATCTCTTTCGCCGTTTCATCGAGCTGCCATGGAGGGTTGATGATCCACAGTCCGGCCGCAGTCATGCCAAACTCGTCACTGTCGGGTCTTATCGCCTGCTCTATTCTCAGTTGACGCTTGATGCCGCTATCGGCGAGCAGTTTTAACATCCCCTCGGTCTGTGCCCGGTTGACCACAGGGTACCAGAGCATATATACCCCGGTGGAAAAACGTTTGTGGGCTTTAATTATCGCCTTGGCCACATCCTGATAATCTGACTTTATCTCATAGCTGGGGTCGACAAGTATCACACCGCGTCGCTCCAGAGGGGGCACCGCCGAGATCAAGCCTTTGAGGCCATCCCCTTTGACTATACGGATATGTTTGTCATTGCCGAGTTGCTCATCCAGAAGCTGGTGGTCGCTGCCATGTAGCTCATGTAGCACCATGCGGTCTTTCTCACGCATGTTCATATCGACAAATGCCGGAGAGCCCGGATAAAAAGTTAACTCGGCCTCGCCCTGATTGAAATGTCTGACATCATCAACATATTGTTGCAGTGACCCGGGTAGATCCTCTTTTCCCCATAGCTTAGCGACCCCCTCTAAGTACTCTCCGGTTTTCTGGGAGAATTCGTCGGTGAGTGCATAACCGCCGGCGCCTGCATGGGTGTCGATATAGACCATGGGCTTATCCTTCTTATGCAACGACTTGAGTACTTGCAACAGGATAGAGTGCTTTAACACGTCGGCATAATTTCCGGCGTGATAGCCGTGGCGGTAACTTAGCATGAGAGATCCAGTGAAAATGAAGAGAAAACGAGTTAGCGCCATTTTAGCACAGTTTCTATCTTGGTTAATGCACTGTGTCTATCGCTGTTCGGGAGGCGGGGTGAGGTAAGGTGAAAGCCGGTGTATTCACCGGGCGGCGCTTTTGGCATAATGTACCGATAACCGTCTGATTACGAGCCCACGTGACCCAAGTTAAGCAAGCATTAGCGCCGACAGGCATCTTCTTTAACGCTCAATACCCTTCGTTGGAGGCTATCTGCCGGCGCTGGGGACTGATTTTTGATAAAACTGCCGCCTTTGAGCTGGTTTTCGAGAATAACACCTTGATCCTCAATAAGCGCGATGAGCCCAAACTTAAGGGGATCTCTGTCGATTTTGTTTCAGGGGCCGTGGCTCACAGGCGTAAGTTTGGTGGCGGGCGAGGCCAGTCGATAGCTAAGGCGGTAGGCCTTAAGCAAGGGGTTAACCCGACGGTTGTCGACGGCACCGCAGGGCTTGGACGTGATGCATTCGTGCTGGCCAGTCTCGGTTGTAAGGTGACTATGGTGGAGCGTAACCCTGTTGTTGCCGCCCTGCTCGAAGATGGATTGCGCCGCGCCTATGAAAGCGAGGAGATAGGGGATTGGATGCGTGAGCGCATGACCCTGGTACACGGCTCAAGCCTCGAATCTGTTATCGAGCTGGGTGAGGAGGTCGATGTGGTCTATTTAGACCCTATGTATCCGCACAAATCCAAATCTGCACTGGTGAAAAAAGAGATGCGGGTATTCCAGTCACTGGTCGGCGCCGACCTTGATGCCGATGGACTGCTCGCCCCCGCCATGGCACTGGCCAGCAAGCGTGTGGTGGTTAAACGTCCAGATTACGCAGAGGATCTGGATGGCGTAAAGCCCTCTATGGTGATTGCGACCAAGAAAAATCGCTTCGATGTGTATGTTAAGGCGGCGATGAAGGCATAGGGGTCATGCTTTCGCCGACTTTCGGCTAATAAGGTGACTCAGGTAGGTAAAGCCTAGAATCCCCAGAGCGTCGGCGGTGAGATCCATCACGTCAAATGTTCTGCTGGGGATGAACCCCTGGCTGATCTCCTCCGCAACAACGAAAATAGTAACAGCTGCAGTGCCGTAGTAGAGACGGAGCCGACCTATGGCAAACGATTTACAGCGAGAGGCGAGATTAAACAGAAAGGTCAGTAGACCAAAGAGGCAAAAGTGTCCTAGCTTGTCGCCATAGGGGAGCGCTCCGACAAGGTTAAAGAGCACACTGCTGGCACCTGTATTTGCCAGGTAGATCACCCAAAGAATGAAAGCAAAAAAAGCCAGCGATAGACCAACTGCCCATCTGTTCATATGTTGCAAAACCTTATATCCGAAGCCTGCTCTAATTTATGCCAATAACCCGGTCCGGGTACAGTTAATGAAAGTTAACCAAACCTTCATTGGATTGGGTACAGAGTACAAAAAAGGAGCCTTATGGCTCCTCTCTTAAACTTGATGACTAATCAGAACTAGAAATAGTGCACGTACTCGGCATGTACCCGGTAAAGCACATCATCGAAACCAATCAGATCCTGCTCTGAGGTTCTGTCTATATATTCCGTGGCGAAGTGCAGCAGGTTATCTTTATTGGCTAAGGGAATAATGACACCAAAGTTGAGCCTGTTGAAGCTATAGGACTTGTTGTCTTCATACTTCCACAGGCCATCGTACCGGCTGTAGTTCAGAGATAGCTGAACCCCGGTGTGGCTGAAGGTATAGCTGTTCTTCAGCTCGAAGTAGTAACCAAAACCGCGGCGGTTGAGCTCCTCTTCACCAATCCCCTGTGACTCTCTCGGCCAGTCATCATCTTTCTCCTCCTCGCTGAAGGCCAAGCCTAAGGTGACGCCCAGGTCGTAATGGTGGGTGCTACCCATGCGCTTGTTGAGTACTAAGCCTGTGACGGCAAGCTGCTCAAACTCTTCGAGTTGCTGACTGTTGTAGTGGCCCTCGTAGTGACCCGTAACGCTGAGGGTATAATCCTCATCGTCATTGAAGCGCATAAATGGACGCTGGTAATGAAGCTTAAGATCCATCGAGTCACGATATCTGTCTTCATCGTATTTCTCTGCATCCTTTTCGTAATAGTAGGTTCCGCGTACCCGAAAGTAGTTTCTGTCGAGTTTATAGGTTTTATCGTATCTGAGGTCGTCCCAGATGAGAGAGATACCGACGCCTTTCGACAGGGAGCTGTGGGGAGAGTCTTCATAGGCTTCCATACCCGAGATCACAGACATGGCCAGCGGGGAGCTGGCCTCTTCAGCATTAACATGGAGTGACAGGCCTAATGCTGCAATGGTCGCGCTGAGTGTTAATTTATTCATCGTTTTCCCTGATGCTATCTGTTACTCACCCGATTTCAGTGAGCCATTTTATGCGCAATATTTTAGCATGGGAATCTGTAAGGTTCAGGCGGCATTGACAATTTTCTGCTGTTTCAGTCTGCTATCTAAACTGTTGCGGATATCTGTCACACTCTGCTCTACCTCCTGCGCTATCACACTGCTCTGCTTCGTTGTCGCCTGCGCATGTCTCTTCAGGCCTTCCATCGCTTCGATAAAGCCATCGAGATAGTTTACCTGCTGCTGGGCATTGGCTGAGCCCTGCATAGCCGTGCCCGCCATATTACTGGCTTGTTCCTGAACCTGTTGTGCAACATCTGACAGGCTCTGAGCCCTGAGTTTTTGACTGTCGGCGGCTCGCTCTATCCCCGTCATGCTGGTTTCGAGAGTTTGATTCGCGGTGTTAAGCTGACTGAGAATGACCATGATCTCATCGAGTGAGATTTGGGTGCGTTGCGACAGAGACCTGACCTCATCGGCGACGACGGCAAAGCCGCGTCCCTGCTCACCGGCCCTGGCGGCCTCTATGGCGGCATTTAGCGCCAGCAGGTTAGTCTGTTCGGCGATATTACCTATGACATCGATGATTCCGGATACGTCGCTCACGGCAGTCGACAGGCTCGATAGCGAGTGATGGCTGTGAGCAACCGCTTCTTGAGTCTCCAGAGTTGCAGCCAGCACAGCTGCAGCTTCCCTCTGGCTGCTTTGCATCTGTAGCATAGTTTGTTCGGCGCTCTGCTCAACCAACTCTGAGGTGGAGCTGACTTGGCGGGCTAAGGCTCTGATCTCATCAGTTTGGGATTGCGCGTTATTGATGAAGGCTTGCGTTTCATCACTGCTGCGGCTGAGCTGTGATATGCGTGTGACGAGTGCTGACAGTGAGCGTGAGACCAGCGAGATCTGCCGGCGTTGTGATTCATCCTCATCCTCAAAGCGATCAAGAAGTTGGTTAAAGTGTCCGGCTATCTGGCCGGTTTCACAGCGTCTGTGGATCTCGAGGCGTTCTCGGTTATTGGACTCGCTGAGTTTCAAAAAAGCGCTGTTGAGGCGCTTGAGAGGCGTCACCACTCTTCGCTGTTGCAGAAGCAGGTAAACGAGAGCAAATATGGCGAGTATAGAGACCATGGCATAGAGGGCGAGTTGCAGTTCGTATTTCAACTCTCGGTTCTGCTCTGCCTGTATGGCCCCCAATGAGAGCAGTGCCTGTTCTATGGCGCTGATATCCTGTTTGAGCCTTCTCTGTACTAACTGGTTATCACTTAATAGCTTATGGGTGTTATTGATCTCCTTGCCGTATCTATGACTCAAGCTGAGCAGCTCAGTGTGGTAGGTTTCGCCTATCTCGAAGAGCGCCTCTTCATCCCCGCCCAGAGCAAATTCATCCATCTGCTGACGCTCATATATGCCAATTAACGGCAGGCTATCGAGCCTGTCATGCCAGTTAGCCAGCTGCTGAAGCTTGGCATCGAGAAATGGCTGCAATTTCAGATCTTTGCCAATCAGGTAGTCCTGCGTCAATTGCGATAGTTGATAGATCAGTGGCGGAAGCTGGCGGGTCAGGGCGAGATATTTATCAGCCAGAACCGGGTTCTCTGTTTGTCCCAGGTAGGCGTAATCGGCTAATCGAGTATTGTTGTCCAGCATTTCGGCCTCGGCATGGGCGAGCAGCTGCCTTGGGTTGCCGGCAAGCTTTCCTGCGGCGCGGTAGTCGCCGTTAAGTTTGTCGATGAACTGAGTCAAGTGATGCTCTAATGTGCGTGCATTTTGGCTCGATGACAGAGTGAGCCTGTCGACAATTTGTTGCAGCTTGTTTTCGGCAAGCCCCAGCCTGTTGGCATCGCCTGTGAGCAGGTAGTCCGCGAGTTCACGCCTTATCTCAACCAGAAATATCTGTTGTAGCTGTTGAAGCTCACTCGAGCGGGTTTCAATCTGCTGTCGCTGATCACTGCTCCACACTACGAGGGTGGCGAGGAGCGCCGCCAGCAGAAGCAGAAGCGCAGATGCTGAAAGCGAAAGGGTTGATATCTTCATCGGTATCGCGTCTGAAAGTGAGCCCGGTGAAAGGGTATTTCAACTATGCTTCCGTAGCGTGACAATTATATTGCAGATAGATGACGCAGGATTGAAAGGGGGGGCGGCCCTACTCCATAGGTAGCCAAACCTGTGCGTGTAGGCCGCCTTCGGCTCGGTTTGTCAGCACCACTTCACCATGATGGCGATCGGTAATTCGTTTGATGATGGCAAGCCCCAGACCCGAGCCCACGCTCCCCCTCGCCGTGTCTCCCTGTGTGAAGGGTTGAAACAGCTTGGGGATTTGATCATCCGGGATGCCGGGACCATTATCCTCTACACTGAAGCCCACTCGCTTGCCGTCGAAGTGGGAGCTGAGCTTTACCCATCCCTTGCCATATCGAAATGCATTTTCGACCAGATTACTGAGAATACGTTTGACGGCGATACTCTGCATAGGTATCTCCGGGCAATCCTGAAGCTCGACCTCAATCTTGCCGTCCCGATTCGATTCGGCCTGAACCACATCCTCTATCAGTTGGTTAACCTGTCCCTGCCCCCTGGTGCTCTCCTGATCCTGACGAATATAGGCGATAAATTGGTTGATGATGGCATCCATATCTTCGATATCGTGGACTATGCCATCCTTGAGATACTCGTCCTCCTCCACCATCATCTCGGAGGCCAGACGGATACGGGTTAACGGAGTGCGCAGATCGTGGGATATGCCGGCCATCAACAGGGCCCTGTCCTGTTCCAGCTGTTTCATTCCGTGTGACATCTGATTGAAGGCGTTGGTTACCTCGACAATTTCGGTCGAACCTGTGAGGGGTAAAGGGTCTGGATAGTCGCCCATAGAGACAGAGATCGCCGCTTTCTGAAGCTTCTTCAGTGGCCGGTTCTGTTGTCTGGCAAACCACCAGCCGCCGGCGACACTCAAGGCACCGATCACCATAAGGTAGAGAGTGAGCGGTGATAGGTCAGACTCATTGAAGCCGGTCAGGGGAACCTTGATCCAGATCGACGGGGCCTGAGGCGGGCGGATCCAGATCTCGAAGTCTTCTCCCTGGGCTATCTTAACTTCGGCCTTGCCGCCCAGATGCTCGGACATCTGAGATGAGAGGAAGCCATAATAAACGGCCTGCTCGATTCCGGCCTCCCGTGCCTGTTTCTGGTTGTAGATCTCCATGCCATCGTCACGCACCTTGGCATTCAGGGCATCGACCATGGTGAGGTGCTCACGGCCTATGTCGACACCATCGACAAACAGGAGTTTGACCTGACGCGCTATCAACTGATTTATCTGCTGATAGGTTGGCTGGATAAAATAGGTGGCTACCGAAAGATATGACACCAGCTGATTGATCAGCAACAAACAGCCAATCAGCATCACGGTCTGACTAAATGCGCTGCGGGGCAGCAACTTCTTCAGCCACTTCATCTTAGCGACAGGCTCCAACAGGCACTATCGATAACAGAGGGGTTAAGGCTGAACCTGAGCTCATCGTCGGGCGGCACCGTCGGGTACAAACACATACCCGAGTCCCCACACCGTCTGTATATATCTGGGGTTTGCCGGATCTTTCTCTATCAGTCTTCGCAAGCGGGAAACCTGCACATCGATGGAACGCTCGAGCGCTGAGTAGTCACGGCCGCGAGCCAGGTTCATCAATTTATCGCGTGATAGTGGTTCCCTTGGATGGCTCACCAGCACCTTAAGCACGGCAAATTCACCACTGGTGAGTGATATCGCCTCTTCGCCATGGTACATCTCACGGGTAGCGAGGTTGAGTGCAAACTCACCAAAGGTGATCTCCTCCTCCTGTTGTGTCGGCGCACCGGGGACATCCTGGCTCTGTCTGCGCATCACAGCCTTAATTCTGGCCAGCAGCTCACGGGGGTTAAACGGTTTAGGCAGATAATCATCGGCCCCGAGTTCCAAGCCTATGATGCGGTCTACCTCATCCCCTTTGGCCGTAAGCATGACGATAGGGATCGGATTTCCAGCCTGACGAAGCCTGCGGCAGATAGATAGGCCATCCTCACCGGGAAGCATAAGGTCCAGCACCAGAAGGTGAAAGTTTTCACGTTCGAGTAATCGATCCATCTGCTCTGCATTGGCTGCACTGCGAACCTGATAACCCTGCTCCATCAGATAACGCTCTAACAAGGCTCTCAGCCTCATATCATCATCGACGACGAGAATTTTAGAGGTTTCCTGTCCCATGCTTATTATCCTTTTTATAGGTGTCCAACTGGCTGATATTGAATATGAATCTTTTTAATTAAGGCTAATATAGCCGCTTATTCCTGTCAAAGACCAGCAGCCATTTTTTTGCCGATCAGACTGACCCTATCGAACAGGGTGTCTGCTCGTGATTAACGCCATGAATTTTATCCGGTTTTATATGGAGTATGGTGCCATTTATGAAATTGTAACTAAATTGGATCAAACCTCGGGTGTCAGGTTCAACACCCCGATAAGGTGAAGGTCACGCAAATCGTGTATCTGAGCGAACATCACGGGGATCCAGGCCATGTTCGTACCAGCCGTCTCTGGTGTCTGTAATGTTATCGAATGACTGTATATAGGGTTTAATGTCCAGAATCGGTGTCCCGTCTAACAGATCTATGCCCCGCACCAGGATACGGTTTGCCTCAATCCTGTCTATCTCCACAATCGACAGTCCGATGGCGTTCGGCCGCTTAGGTGAACGTGTGGCAAAGATCCCCCTGTGTGCATTATCCAGAAACGGCTTTACCTTCAGCTCGTAACCCTTTGATTTATGTATGTGGAATACGATGTAGATATGGGAGAAACCATCGAGATCATCCAGCCCGGCCGCGTACTCCTCATCGAGGATCAGCTCGCCGATATCTCTCGATATTCCGGCGCCCTGTACCGGCACATTCTCTATCTGTTCGAAGGGGGTTTTTGCGTATCCTATGGGGGTGAATTCGATCATCGTTCTCTCTTTTAGTGATATAGATGGCTGCGCACTTCGGGATATGGGGGTGATGAGTGAGGTTGCGTCGGCTCAGATGTCATCATGCTAGCACCTTTTATCTGTGCAAAAAGAGACAAGCTCAGCTTTATCTCTGATTCATCACTTTTTCTGCGGTCACAGTCTGCAACTTCAGGTTTTAGCTGAATATAATTGCCATCCCGCGACTCGGGTACCTGAATGACCTCTATCGGGGTTAGGCTATTAAATCGTGAAAAATTCGGCTAGAGATAGTGTCGCCGGCGAGCTAAAATACGCGAATATTGTTTATATCGGCTTTGGAGCTGGAAAGATGAAAGCCATGTTAATCACCCGTAAAGGCTGGCAGGCCCTGGATAAAGAACTCAAATACCTGTGGAAAGAGTATCGCCCGGAGATCACCAAGAAGGTGCAGGAGGCGGCCGCTCAGGGAGATCGCTCCGAGAACGCCGATTACACTTATAATAAAAGGCTTTTGCGTCAGATAGACAGCCGGGTTCGCTACCTGGTTAAGCGGGTCGAAGAGCTGCAGATCGTCGACTACTCGCCTCAGCAGGAGGGCAAGGTGTTCTTCGGTGCCTGGGTAGAGCTGGAAAACGAAGCCGGCGAGATAGTGCAATATCGCATCGTGGGTAAAGATGAGCTGGATACCAAGCTGGGCTACATCACCATTGACTCACCCATGGCCCGCGCGCTTATCGGCAAGCAGGTGGACGACGAGGTGGTTGTGCCGACACCACTTGGCCCTAAGGAGTGGTATATCAATAAGATCCAATATCAGGCGTTTGAAGAGCCTCAGGATTAGCCCTCTCAAGCTGTGTCCAGAGGGCCAGCTTCTTCTCAACTGCTCTCTGCTGAGGTTGAGTCTGCAGCAGAGCAAGAATCAATGATCGGCTTGGTGTAAACCCGGTCCTACACACCTGATTCGCTTATCAGCCCCCTTATATGGGAGTGTGAGCCGAATCACGCTTATATGTCACGTTATCTATACACTTGGGCTGTTCTGCTCATTTTTTCAAAACTGATCTCGATCAACACCTTCTTTCTCAATCTCTCTAGGCTGCATGCTCTATAAACAGAGAGTGTCTGCGAAGTAAAGAGGGGTAGAGTCGTGTCTCCATCGATTAAAGATAACTTTGGTAGTGAGTATTACAACAGTTTGCCACTCTTTGGTGACTGTCTGGGGGAGTTGCTGGCCTTCTTTGGAGTAAAGCGGGCTTATGGTGTCGGTGGTGATTTTGTCGCAAACCTGATCAACTCACTGGAGGGGCATATCGATGTGCTGCCGTCGAGCAACGAGATGCATGCCGGCTTCAGTGCCTGTGCCCAGGCCGAGTTGAATCCGCTGGGACTGTGTTTGACGACCTATACGGTTGGCAGTCTCCCCTGTGTGACTGCGGCCGCGCTGGCAAGAACCGAGGGCTTACCCGTGATCTTTATCTCCGGCGCGCCCGGTGAGGCTGAGATCAACAGCCATGCACTGCATCATTCGGTACATCCCCACACAGCCTGGCATACGGACCTGGATGCGGCCCTGAACTCTTTTCGTGCTTTGGGTGTCAGGGCCGAGCGCCTGCAGGGGCAGAGGCATAGCGGTCAGCCAAATGTTGCCGCCGAGCAGTGTCTGGAGTTACTCAGTTATGCTTTTCTTAATCGTCAGCCGGTATTTATCGAGATCCCAAGAGATCTGATCAATCAGCCTACCCAATCCCTGAGCCTGCCCCGGTGCCCGGAGCAGATATCGCTTTCGCAACCGCTGAATTTGAGCGGGGCAGGCTTAATTGCCAGGGATATCGAGGCAAAGTTGAAACAGGCTGGCAAGCCTCTGGTGTTTCTGGGGGAGAAGCTGAGATTGAATCGTTCGCTACTGTCGAAAATCATCTCTTTGTGTCATCAACAGAATTTACCCTATGCGACAAGCTGGTTTGGCAAGGGGATGCTCGATGAGAGCGACCCACTCTGCTTAGGTAGTTATAACGGTGCCTTCAGTGACCTCCAAGGCAAGCACTATATTGAGTCTCAGGTCGACTATATCCTGGAGCTGGGTACGGCAATTTTCCCTTCCGATACTAACAATGCATTCAGCAGTCAGACCCATGCGGTAGATACCCATAGCCATAAAACGATGTTAAAAGGCACGGCCAGGTGGGAGCAGGATATTGAGTCTGTTATCGACCTGCTGGTGCAACAGCTTCCGGCAAGAGAGAGTGTTCCGGAAATTGAACTAACCGCCGATCAAGGCGTTAAACCTATGGCCTCGACTATGCTTGGCTACCATAACCTGGCGGATACGATAAATTGCGCTCAGCGCAGGCTCTGCAAGCCTTATATTTTTCTTCCCGAAGTGGGAAGTTCCCTGTTTGCCAGCTTCGAGCTGGAAACGCTCGGGAGTGACATCGGCAGAAGCTATCTGGCTAACCCCTGGTATGCGGCCATGGGAACCGCGCTTCCCTATGCACGCGCTGTCGCCGATCAACTTGCCGAGAGCGACAGTAGGCAGCCTGTTTTAGTCATGATTGGAGACGGTGGTTTTAATTTTCAGGCGAATGAACTGATCAATCTGCAGAAGCAGGGGGCCAATGTGACGATTCTCTATATGAGAAACAATATATTTCACCTGGGTAAGGCCGGTGATGCGCCTATCTATGCCTGTAATGATCAAGGGTTCGAACCAAGATTATTGATTCAGGCCTACGGCGGACAGGGCCATCTGTGTGAGACAACCGAGCAACTCGTAAACTGCTTGATTGAGACGGCGAATAAAGGTGGATTGCACCTGATCGAGGTGCCGACCTCGGTAGAGGGTGAACATCAGAGCGAGACGACTAAGAAGTTGAATACTTACATAGGCTTTAGAAACGGCGATCCTCAAGCGACCGAGCGGTGGAATGAGCTGTGTGGCAACAGTTAAGGTGCATGGAGCAGGCGGTTGAGGCAAAGCTGAAACTGAACTCGCTAATATATTCAGGTTCAGAAACGGCATTCGGGCAACAAGTTAAGTGGAATGAATGATATGGTAAGGTTTGATTAACTTTTAATCTTATAGAGCATGCGATTCTTCGAAAGATAACAAAAATGGATAATCAAGATGGATAACACTCAGTATTTTTATCGTACCGCCATTTTCACCCGCAAAGATAATCAGGTTTCATTGGTTGATATCGACAAGCCGGAAGACACGACGCCTATGGAGGACTGGATGGCGGTTGTGGTGTCCCTCGCCGATGGTCGTCATACGGTCAGCGAGTTGATCGAGTATATGCGTGCACAATATCGCACTGCGCCGAGGGAGTTGGAAGATACGCTTCACTCAGTGCTTGAGAGGTTGCAGGAGGGGAAGATAGTGCAGTTGAGTGATCAACCCGTCGAGTTACCCTACTATCTGGCTGAGCCGCTGGAATCACTGGATATCGAGAAGGCGAAAAAATTGATCAGAGAGGATGGCTACACTCATCATTGATCCCTCTCCCGGACAAAAGGCCCGCACTCAGCGGGCTTTTTTGTTCACACCTGTGAAATCTCTTTAAGCATATTTCATGCAAGAGGTGTGTAGGCTGTGCTATCTTTGGCAGCACTAAAATCTATCTATTCAGGCACGACAAAACTTCTTATGCAAATGACGCAGAATATTGCCCAAATCATCGCTCAGGAACTGAATGTTCGCGAACAGCAGGTCACCTCAACTATCACCCTTCTCGATGATGGAGCAACGGTACCTTTCGTTGCACGTTACCGAAAGGAGGCGACCGGGGGGCTGGATGATACTCAGCTGCGTACCTTAAGCAGCAGGTTGAGTTACCTGCGTGAGCTGAATGACAGAAGAGCGGTGATCCTGTCTAGCATCGAGACTCAGGGAAAGTTGACGCCCGAATTGAAAAAAGCCCTGACAGATGCAGACAGTAAGACGCGACTGGAAGATCTATACCTGCCCTATAAGCCTAAGCGTCGCACTAAGGGGCAGATTGCGATCGAAGCGGGCATCGAGCCTTTAGCCGATTACCTGCTCGGTAACAGACAGGCAGATATTGAACTCGAAGCGGGCAAGTTTCTCAATGTGGAAGCGGGGTTTACCGATAGTAAATTAGTTCTCGATGGCGCACGTTTCATCATCATGGAGCGTTTCGCCGAGGATGCGACCCTGCTGCAGAAAATTAGGCAGTACCTTAATCAAAACGCTGTGCTCGAGAGCCGAATGGTTAAAGGGAAAGAGAAAGAGGGGGAAAAATTCCGTGATTACTTTGAGCATTCAGAGAAACTAGGCAAGATACCTTCTCACCGCGCTCTAGCCATGTTGCGTGGCCGCAATGAGGGGATGCTGAGCCTATGCATGAATGCCGATCCGGACAGCGAGTCTAAGCAAAGCAGTTACTGCGCCGTGATCATCGCCGAGCACTTTAAACTTAACCTGACCGATAGCGCGGTAGATCAGTGGTTGAAAACCGTAGTCACAGCAACCTGGCGTATCAAGATAGCACTACAGATGGAAAATGAGTTTCTCGCTAAGATGCGTGAACAGGCGGAGTCTGAGGCGATCAAAGTTTTTGCCAAGAACCTGGGCGATCTATTGATGGCGGCCCCTGCTGGGGCCAAGGCGACACTGGGATTAGACCCGGGCCTGAGAAGTGGTGTGAAGGTGGCTATCGTAAACAACACCGGCAAGTTGGTGGCTCACACGACCATCTTCCCCCATGCACCACAGAATCAGTGGGACAAGTCTGTTCGCACCTTAGCGAACCTTGCCAAGATGCATAAGGTTGAGTTGATCGCGGTAGGTAACGGCACCGCTTCGAGAGAAACGGATAAGTTGGCGAGTGACCTTATCGCCAGTGTGAAAGCCGAACTGCCGGGTCTGACTAAGATCATGGTGAGTGAAGCCGGCGCCTCGGTCTATTCGGCCTCGGAGCTTGCCGCCGATGAGTTTCCCGATCTGGATGTATCCATTCGTGGCGCCGTCTCCATCGCCCGTCGTCTGCAAGATCCGCTCGCCGAGCTGGTTAAGATCGAACCCAAGTCGATCGGAGTCGGGCAGTATCAGCATGATGTCAGTCAGAGTCAGCTGTCTCAGTCTCTGGAAGGGGTTGTAGAAGACTGTGTTAACGGTGTCGGGGTCGATCTCAATATGGCTTCCGCCCCTTTACTGGCACAGGTCGCCGGTTTAAATAAAACACTCGCCAGAAATATTGTCTCTTACCGGGATGAGAATGGTAAGTTTAAACAGAGAAAGCAGTTGCTTAAGGTGGCTCGCTTAGGCCCTAAAGCCTATGAGCAAGCGGCGGGGTTCCTGCGTATAACCGATGGCGATAATCCTCTGGATGCCTCCTCTGTGCACCCGGAAGCCTATTCGCTGGTGGAATCCATCGCCAAGGCAAAAGATCGGCAGTTGGATAGCTTAATAGGGGACAGTGAGTTGCTGCGTAGCCTCAACGCCGAGGAGTTCATTACCGACAAGTTTGGTTTACCAACGGTTACCGATATTCTGTCTGAACTGGATAAACCCGGTCGCGACCCCCGTGGTGAGTTTAAGACAGCCACCTTCAAAGAGGGAGTGGAAGAGGTTAAAGATCTTAAGCTCGATATGATCTTAGAGGGGGTGGTGACCAATGTGACTAACTTCGGTGCCTTCGTCGATATCGGTGTTCATCAGGATGGCTTGGTGCATATCTCCTCACTGACGGATAAGTTTGTCAGCGACCCTCACACTGTCGTTAAGGCGGGTGACGTGGTTAAAGTTAAGGTGATGCAGGTCGATGTTGAACGCAAGCGCATCGGTCTTAGCATGCGTCTGGATGAGAAGGCCGGCGATATGCCTGCGAATCGTGCTAATCAAAAGTCCCCATCAGGTTCTAAGCCTGCCAAATCGAATCAACAGGGTAAAGGTAAACCTCAACATAGGTCTCAGCCGAAACAGCAAGTCAATGCCGCCATGGGCAACGCCTTTGCCGATGCCTTCGCGAAATTGAAGAAGTAATACAAACGGTATAACTACTACCGATAGATAAGTGATCGATGGTTTATATGATGTCGAATGGGTTGTTACCCATTCGACATTTTTTTTGCTTTATGCTTGTTGCTCCCGTTTCGGATGTTTCAGTTTTGTTTCTGCTTTATAAAAAAATGGTGAACTTATATAATCCCGGCTTGTCTCATTTTATTCCTGTTTAAAGAGGATGGTGAATCTAACTCGCACGCATATTTTATGGTCGTGAAATAGATATTTGCTTATCACTCCTTAGAGAGTGAGAGAGGGAAACTCCCCTGGGAGTCTTAGCGCATGGACCACTCCAGATCTCTGGATTAGTGATACTAGATAATTTTTGGGTGCTTTCATGGCCTCTCGCTTCACTTTTTTGGGTCCCTTTAGATCCATTCTATGCTTTTGTGTCATCGCTTTACTCATTGTCACCTTAAGCCGTATCGGGCTGGGCTTCTGGCAATTCGATCGTGTCGTTGCCGTTGGTGGTTGGTCTCATCTTATAATTCAAGGTCTTAGGGTCGACTTGGCCACCCTGTGCTGGTTGTGGGGCGTTGCGGCCCTGGGCACGGCCCTGCTTTCAGGTGATCACCTTCTCGGACGAAGCTGGAATTCAGTTTTAAGAGTCTGGCTCACTCTCGGACTCTGGTTGATGTTGTTTCTGGAGGCGTCGACTCCCTCGTTTATCGAAGAGTACGGGATCAGGCCCAATCGACTCTATATCGAGTACCTCATCTATCCTAAAGAGGTGCTCTCCATGTTGTGGACCGGTCGCAAGCTCGAGCTGATATTCGGTGCCCTGCTGAGTCTGGTGACGCTTTGGGGCGGATGGAAGCTCAGTGGCAGCCTGCTGAAGAGTGTACGCTATCCTCGTTGGTTCTTTCGTCCGGCTATCGCCCTGTTGGTGATTGTGGTCGCTCTGCTCGGAGCCCGCTCCAGCCTGGGACACAGGCCGTTAAATCCGGCAATGGTCTCTTTTGCCGATGATCCCCTAGTTAATTCTCTGGTGACCAACTCCTCCTACTCCCTGTTCTTCGCTATCAGTCAGATGAAGAGCGAGGCCAGTGCCTCGAAGATGTATGGCAGTATGGATGAGGAGAAGGTGATAGAAACTATACGCAAGGAGAGTGGCAGAGAGCTCTCAGCCTTTACATCACAGGCTATCCCCAGCCTCACCTTTAACCCTGCCAGTTACCAGGGCAAACCTAAGAATCTGGTGGTTATTTTGCAGGAGAGTTTAGGTGCTCGATTTGTGGGGAACTTAGGTGGTTTACCACTGACGCCGAATATTGATGAGTTATCTGAGCAGGGCTGGTCTTTCGAGAATCTCTACGCTACAGGTACCCGCTCCGTTCGCGGAATTGAAGCGGTGACGACGGGTTTTACACCGACTCCGGCTCGCTCCGTGGTTAAGCTGGGTAAGAGCCAGCATGGATTCTTTTCGATAGCGGCGCTGTTAAAGCAACATGGTTATGAAACTCAGTTTGTTTATGGGGGGGAGAGCCATTTTGATAATATGAAGAGTTTCTTTCTCGGTAATGGATTTGGCAATATTGTCGATGAAAACGACTATGAAAACCCCGCATTTACCGGTTCATGGGGCGTTTCGGATGAAGATCTGATGAGAAGGGCAAATAGTGAATTTGAGCAGTTTCACAAGCAGGGCAAACCATTTTTCAGCCTGGTGTTCAGCTCGAGTAATCATGATCCTTTCGAGTTCCCTGATGACAGAATTGAGCTCTATGAACAGCCTAAACAGACACGTAACAACGCGGCTAAGTATGCGGATTATGCAGTGGGTGAGTTTTTCAAGCTGGCCAAAAAATCTGATTACTGGAAGGACACGCTATTTTTGATCGTTGCCGATCATGACAGCAGAGTGGGTGGTTCCAGTCTGGTGCCTATCTCACGATTCAGGATCCCCGGGATCATTCTTGGTGAAGGTGTCGAAGTTAAACGGGATCAGAGGGTGGTGAGCCAGATCGATCTCGCGCCCACCCTGCTCTCTATGATGGGAATATCGGATAGCTATCCTATGTTAGGTCAGGATTTGACCCGCGTCAGTGATGACTGGCCCGGTCGCGCCTTGATGCAATACGATAAAAATATGGCCTATCTACGTGGCGACGATGTTGTAGTACTGCAACCGGAAAGGGAGCCCAGCGGCTTTAAATATGACTTCCTTGAACAGACATTAGTTGCTAAACCACAGAGTGATGAGATGAAACAGGTCGCCTTGGCTTGGGCACTATGGGGAAGTCTGGCCTATCAGAAGAGTCTCTATCGCCCTCAGGATGAGGTGCTTAGACGAGACAGTTTGATTTCGACTGAGACGACACTCAAATAAGTGTGGATATGGCAGGTTCATCGTGGGGGTGAGTCTGTTGCTGATAAAAGCTCCCGACTCGTTGGCCGAATTCACGATAAAACTCCGAGGGTTGATCTAAGATAATGGCTCTTTCACTGTCAGTTTTCTGGGCAGCCTGGCTGACCGGTTGAGAATGGGTTCGAATATCCCGTCGTTGAAGCGCCGGTTTTCCTCTGAGCAGGTCTTTGATCAGCTGAGGGGCGGCCTGTTTCGCCTGCTCCTGCTGTTTCCCCTCCTGTTGCTGTTGCCCTGTACCTTGCTGTTTACCCTGAACCCTCTCATTCAACCGGGCTTGAGCATCGGCTTGCTCGGCGGTGCGCTCATGTTGAGATGTAAAGGCGCGCTCTTCATGACCTTTGGTTAACTCTTTGGGCGGGATGACTGGTGGTCGCTGCTGATTATCCGTGCGTGCAGAGTCGGTAGCGGCATTGGTTGTCGCTATCGGCACCTGCGGATAATTAGTGACCACTAACATGTGTGTACCTCCAATCTTTAATGGTTAAATAATAGCCATTTATGGATTGGAGATAAAGCATTATCGGAGATATTCAGTCTTTAAATGTCTCTACCCATTCATTCAGGCCCGTGATGAACTCATCCCTATGGGATATGAAGGGGGCATGTGAGGCTCTATGAAATATGAGATCCCGATACTGTGGCCGATCTTTCGGCATTAAAGCTGGTACGCGTCTGGGAACTAAACCATCTAAACGTCCCCAAATTCTGAGCCAGGGCTGCACTATCTGTGATATTTGAGGGCGGAGATCGACATGTTTAAGCATATCCAGTCCCTGTATCAGTGCGGCTGACTCGGGAAGTGGCCTGGATAGGACCAGCTCTCTGAGCTGCTTGATATCATCTTTTGCCGATGTGCTGCCCATGGCTTGTATTGCTAAGAAGCGTTCTATGGTCTTGCCGAGATCTCTGTCGAGTTGATTGCTGAAATCGGCCAGTACCTGAGGCGGGATCCCCGGCCAAGACTGCTCCTCCCTAGCCATGAAGCAGGGAGAGGAGGCGATAGTGACCAACCCCTCTACCTGTTCGGGATAACGGATAGCGGCCCTGCTGGCCACCAGTCCCCCCAGAGACCAACCTATCCATATCGCCTTTTGTGTCACTCTGGAGGCTATGGCGTCGACCCAGGTATCAATATCGCCCTCAATCGTTTGACTGTGACCAAAACCGGGCAGATCCACATAGTGGACCCTATACTGAGACAGTAGTGGCTGTAGTGGTGTGAAAACCGCGCCGTTCACTCCCCAGCCGTGGAGCATAACTATCTCCTGGCCCTGACCAATGGACTCGATGTAAAGGGGCTGATTCACAGCTGTACCTCTGATTAGAAAAAACGGACTTTTTCTGTGATAAAAAATTTAATGATACACCGTGCATTAAGCCGCTTGGTAAATGCCGGGCCATTGCTAATAAAACGATTACAGGCGCTCTATCGCGGCGCGCTGGCGCTGTTGGCTGCCAGTTTACCTAATCGATGCCTGATGTGCCATCAAACCATGGCGTTGCCGGATTCGGGTATCTGCTCAGTATGTCTGGTAACGGGTCTCTATCATGCTCCGGCTTGCTTGGGGTGCGGGCGTATTATGCAGATCGAAACCCTTTACTGTGGCACCTGCCTCTCCTGCGAACCCGTTATCGTCGTTGCTCCATGTAGTTATCATCAGGGGTTGGGGGTGTGGATAGGGCAGATCAAGTATCAGGCACAGCTCTCCGCACTGCCTGTGTTATCTCGTGCATTAGTGAGGCGTGTGCTGCAGTTGGAGCACCGTGGCCTGTTGCAGCTGCCCCAGGTGCTGGTTCCGGTTCCGCTGCACCGTAAAAGGCTGAGGCAAAGAGGCTTTAATCAGGCCTATCTGATTGCCGAGGCTATCGCTCAGTCACTGAAGATCCCGGTGGTAACTGAGGGGCTAACCAGGATCTGTGATACTCGCTCTCAGGCCGGACTCTCGGGCAGGCAGCGCCGGAAAAACTTAGCCGGCGCCTTTTGTCTCAGCGATAACTTCCCCTATCAGCGCATAGCCTTGATCGATGATGTTGTGACCACAGGCACGACGGCAAAAGAGATCGCTAAGCTGTTTCGGTTGCGTCATATCCATGTGCAGGTTTGGTGTCTCGCGAGGGCAGAGGCACCCGGGTTAATCGATTAGGTTGATTCAAGATAAGGAGTAACAGGCGACGAATGCTGATAATAAAGTCCAATTATTCTTAGATCGATATGAACCTCACTAATCCAACGCCGGCACAAAATAGAGGGCGTTGGCATAGACTTTCTCTGAGCCTAACCAGATGTTGCGGAACATCAGATTATCCGCCAACAGGACAACCGCCCCTTTGCCTCTGGATTCGAGCAGTATGGCCGGACCGTTGGAGAGGCTACGCTGATACTCCCGAGCGAGATAACCGTTTAACAGGGGCTCCTCGGCATATTTGGCAGCCACAACGAAAGGGGTCGAGGTCTGGGTTAGCCCCAAGGCCTTGTTCTTAAGAATGGGTAAGCTGTTACCGCGAACTCCGAAACTCAGTGGGTGGCTCGGATCCAATGTCAGTTCAAGTGTCGCTCCGCCGATAGACTGCCTGGCATCAAGTTTCTCTCTGTCTGCAAAACTGAGGTTAGTGCTATCGAACAACTGCTTATAAAAGCGGGCCTCCTTAAGGTCGGTTTTAAGCAGGTGCCCCTTGTTGAGCCAGCTCAGGGCCCCTTTCTGTGCCACTATGATCCCACCCTGACTGGCAAACTGTCCCAGTTTACGGGCAAACTTTTCATCCAGTGTTGAGTAGTCACCGCCGGGCAGGATGACATGGCTATATTCATCTAAAGAGAGGCGTGCCAGCCTGTTTACATCGACCAGAGTCACTGGGGCCGCCAGCTTAGTGTCCAGGTAGTACCAAAGCTCTCCGGCCTCAGACGCATTTGTACCTTGTCCTGTCACTAACAGCGTTTTTATCGGCTTCACAGGGTGAAAGTCAGGGCTACCTAAGTCTATGCCCGAGCGTACAGCACTGGTGTTAACTGAGGCGATGTTTAACGGGTACCGTGTTAACGCCTCTGTGACGCTTGATAGAATCTCCTGCGGTGTAATCGCGCTCTGCTTCAAAGGTACTTGCAAGCTTCCCGGCGGGTAGTCGATATCGGTGCCATCTACTCTTATGGTGAAAGCCTTTTCGGCAAATTTAACATGTATCCCCGCCTGCAATAGCTGCTCCAGCATCGGAGCGGCATTATCCTGTCGCCAATCTATGAGTAGGGCTACCGTGTGTTCAGTAGGGGTGAAAGTGGTCAGATCTGGTTGCTCTTTAGATAATACATCTATATCCAGCTTGATATTCCTGATCAACTCAAGATGAAAAGCGTGTTCCAGGTTCCAACCGGATACGTCATAGAAGGTGGGGTCGTCAAACTCGGTTCTGTTATCAAACATGGCCAATAACAGGCTTTTCTGTGGTTGATTGACCGGGATAAACAGACTGCTTTGAACGGCAAAATCGATCTTACCCTGAGTGACTGGTTTAGTCAGGTAATAGAAGTCGATATGGTGTTGCGCCAGCAGTTTACTCAGCTCTGCGATACGGTTTCCGTTGGAGGGTGCACCGATAATGAAGCCCTGTTGACGGCCCCGCTGCAGTTTTTTGCCTCTTTCCCGATAGAATTTACTCTGGTACTCGAGCAGTTCATCTTTTAGTTTCAGGCTTCCCTTCAGGCTGGATATCGAAGTAGCTAGCTGGTTACTGATCGCATCTTCGAATCTCATCTCGCCGTTATCTGTTGCCTGAACCTGTCCTCTTACACTGGCCTGCTCGAAAAGTACTCCTACAGAGCCATTGATATCGGGATAGGTTGAGCCTTTGCCATAATAGAAGTCGTCGAACATCTGGCGGCTGAAGTAGCTCTGCTTTATCTCATCCAACGCTCGTTGATGAAACTTAGCCAGCTTTGCGGTTAAGGCTTGATTCTCTTTAGGGGTTAACGGATGAGTGCGTGTGGGAACGCCGGGCTGGAAAAAGTAGCTCCGATCCCGCCCCATCTCATGAAAGTCGCCCACATAGTGTGGCTGCCACTTATGAAACAGTGCCACCCTGCCTTGAGATTCCGGGTGACGAAGGAAAAGCCAGTCCCGGTTAAGATCGGCAAAATAGTGGTTGCTTCTGCCGCCTGGCCAATTTTGTCTGTGCTCCCTATGGTTATTGTCACTCACATCTACCTGGCCGCGGTAATTATTGGTCCAGTTAGAGAATCGATCAAAACCATCCGGATTTTGGCTGGGGGTGACGAGGATGACCGCTTCATCGAGGAGTCGAGTTATCCACTTCTCATTGCTGCTTGCCAGCAGATGGCTCAGAGAGAGTGCGGCGTGGGCACCACTGGCTTCGTCACCATGGATAGAGTAGGCCAACCAGATCACTAAAGGCCCCTGCTGTTTATCGCCGAGTTTAACTTTCTCTCTCTGCTTTAAAATATCTTCCAGTCTTGCCTGATTCTCTGCTGAGGTGATAACCGCAGTTAACTGTTGTCTGGCTTCATGGCTTTGTCCCGTTCTTTCGATGGAGACTCTGGCACTCTCGCGGGCCAACTGGTTAAGGTAGAAGTTTATCTGGTCGTGTCGTAGATGCCACTGCCCCAGTGGGTAGCCAAGGAATTCTGCCACGGAGGTCTGCCGGGCAGCACTTTTTACCGTTGAGAGCGAGTCACTGCTTTGAGCTGCAGCGACCACAGCCGGAAACTGCAAAAAGAAAATCCAGCAGGCGGCAAGAGTAAACAGAGAGGATCTCAACATAGGGTAACGTTCTTTATACTTGTAATATAAAGGTTAAATTAACAGCTGGCGCAGTTTCATACCATAGCCGGTCATAGAAAATGGCTACTTTTATTGAAACCTATGTTCACAAAATAGATAAAAAAACAAAAGCAATGCAAATAGGGGCTACAAAGCTGAACTCAGTAGGAGTATCATATGAATAATCCATACTAAAACACTCAAGCATTACCTGACGGAGCATGTCTTAATGATCACCATTTCCGATGCAGCTCAGGCCCATTTTGTTACTTTGTTAGCAGATCAGCCTGAAGGAACTCATATCCGAGTATTTGTAATTAGCCCAGGCACAGCAACGGCTGAGTGTGGCGTATCATATTGTCCACCCGATGCTGTCGAAGCCGACGATATGGAGCTGGAGTTTAATGGTTTTAATGCCATGGTTGACGAAAAGAGTGCTCCTTTCCTCGAAGATGCCAGCATCGATTTTGTTACCGACCAATTAGGTTCGCAGCTAACCCTTAAGGCACCTAACGCTAAGATGCGTAAAGTTGCCAGCGATGCTCCGCTGCATGAGCGTATCGATTACGTGATCCAGTCAGAGATTAATCCGCAACTGGCAAGCCATGGTGGTAACATCATGTTGGTCGAAGTGACCGAAGAGGGTACGGCTGTCCTGCAGTTTGGTGGCGGTTGTAACGGTTGCTCTATGGTTGATGTGACGCTGAAAGATGGTATCGAGACTCAGTTACTCGAAAAGTTCCCTGGAGAGCTTACCGGCGTTAAGGATGTGACCGAGCATCAACACGGTGACCACTCCTACCAGTAACTGAAACTGGTCGATTTAAGGGCTTAGGCTCAAGGATTACAGAGAAGCGAGTTGGCTATGCCTGCTCGCTTTTTTTATGCCTGCGATGCTGAGATGACGCTACGCTGGTGGGGCTAAGATGACACTGCGCTGATAAATTGTAGGACCGGCTTTAGCCGGGAAAGAATGAACCTTTGAACCTCGGGGCCAAAGCCCCTTCTACCGAATAGGGCGGAGCCCGTCGAACAGGCGTAGCCGTCCGCGAAGCGATAGGCCGAAGGTCGTCATCTTGCTTATCCATAAACTTAGAGCGCAGCACCTCTTAGCCGATATCGATAATGCAGCGTCAATGTCAGACTTCTCGCAAACATAAAGCCGGTCATCGCCGCCCACAGCGCATGATTTCCCATCTCCTGCAGGAGATACCAGGTGGGGAAAAATACACAGAAGGTTGAGATTATCATGCTGTTGCGCATCACTTTTCCCATAGCAGCGCCTATATAGACGCCATCGAAAAGGTAGGAGCCGAATGAAAGCAGAGGCAGGATAATGATCCAAAACAGGTATTGACCGGCAACGAGCCGCACCTCTTCAATGCTTGTTAGCAGGTTGATGATATTTGCCCCAAAAAAGATGAAGAGCAGGGTAAACAATATGGCGGAGATGCCCGACCAGAACCAGGCCAGTGTCACGCTGTCTTGCATCAAGATCTTGTTTTTTTGGCCATAGGCCCTGCCGACCTCGGCTTCAGCATAGTATGCTATGCCGTCCAGAGCATATGAGATCAGCAGCAAGAGGTTGAGCAGTACGGCGTTAGCGGCAACGGTATTGTCTCCAAGCCCGGCGCCCTGGAATGTCATGAAGGCGAAGGCCATCTGCAGGCATAAGCTGCGGATAAAAATATCGGCGTTGAGAGTGAGCAGCTTATGATAGCTTCTGAGTGTAAGCTCCCTGCAAAGCTTAAAAAAGTCGAAGTGACCCGATTTAACTATTTGTTTATAGACCATAGAAAAGGCCACTAGAAAGCCTGAAATATCGGCAAATACGGAAGCGAGAGCGGCTCCCTTTACTCCCCAACCTAAACCGAGAACAAAGAGCAGATCCAGTAAGATATTGGCGATGTTAGCGACGATCAACTGCCACATCGCGGCCTTGGGTTGTTGCCTTCCCAGTAGCCAGCCCAGCAGCACCAGGTTGAGGAGGGCGAAGGGTGTTGACCAGATCCTTAGCTGGAAATATTCGCGACAATATCGCTCCACTTCGGCACTGGCATCGGTGAGCATCAGTGCCCCGTTTAAGATGGGGAGTTGCAGTGCTATGGCACTTAACCCTAAAATGATCGCCAGACTACCCGCTTGAAGTAAGAGTTTGTATTGTGCCTGTCTATCGCCGGCACCAAAGGATTGAGCGACTAAGCCTGTTGTCGCCATTCGGAGAAAACCGAGCATCCACAGAATAAGGGTGATGATAGTTGAGCCAACGGCGACTCCACCTAAATAATAGGCGTTACTTAAATGACCCACCACGGCAGTGTCTACCAGCCCGAGTAGCGGGACAGTGATATTTGACAATATCATAGGTAGAGCGAGTGCTAATAATTGTCTGTTTTTCTGTTTATTACGGAGTAATTCGACAGGTGTCATATCATCTCAGAGGTTAATTTTTATGTTTAAAGGCGCTGTAATTAGGCTTCTGGTGTTGCTTGGTTGCTCAGTGTTTGGCTTTTCGGCTCACTCGGCAGTCATTTTACAGTATCACCATGTATCTGAAGATACGCCTGCGATCACCAGTGTTTCTCCGGCTCAATTTAGTGAGCAGATGGAGTATCTGGCCGAAAATGATTTTATCGTGACGCCACTCTCCGAAGTGGTTGACGCAATAAAGAATAAGAAGCCAATACCGGCTAAAACTATCGTGATCACTTTCGATGATGGTTATCAGAGCATAGCTAAAACGGCTCACCCTATTTTAAAGGAATATGGATTCCCCTACACGGTATTTGTCTCGGTAGAACCGATTCAAGCTAAGTACCGGGGGATGATGAGCTGGGACGAACTCATCAGGCTTTCGCAGGAGGGGGCCGAGATTGCGAACCATAGTTGGGGACACGAGCATCTGATACGTAAGTTGGAGGGCGAGTCTCAGGCTCAATGGCTGGCGCGTATTGAAGATAATATTCTCAAAACTGAGGAGGAGATAAGCAAGGCCACCGGGCAGAGCCATAAGATGTTGGCCTATCCCTACGGGGAGTATAACCAGGAGATAGAGTCTATGTTGAGTCAGCATGGCTTCGTTGGTCTGGGTCAGCAGTCTGGTGCAGCCGGTATTTACTCTCCGTTAACGGCATTGCCCAGATTTCCGGTAGCGGGTGTCTATGCCAAGCTGTCGAGTTTAAAGGTTAAAATGCATAGCTTGAATATGCCTGTCTTAGCTCAAACGCATAGTGATCCTGAATTGAAGGCGGGTCAGTGGCGTCCTGAATTAAGGGTGACTCTGGATATGTCAGATATCTATCCTCATCAAATAATGTGTTTCATACAGGGACAGGGAGCTAAGAAGCCACTATGGTTGAGTGCGAACGAATTCAGTATCCGAGCCGAGTTTGACCTGCCCGCAGGAAGGTCCAGGTATAACTGCACCGCACCGAGCAAGGGTGGAACGGGTTATTACTGGTTTTCACAGCCTTGGGTGAGAGCCAAGGATGATGGGACATGGATTGAGGAGTAAGAGCTGAAAGCCCGTGCCTCCAGCATTGCAAGTTTATGGGGCACTTTTCATTAATGACAGCAGCTTTGCCGGGATCCTGTCTATATGCAACTCCTCGCAATTGGCATCCAGCTCTACGGCTGCTCCCGGCATCCCCCAAACGACCGAGCTGGCTTCATCCTGTGCCAGGGTATAGGCGCCGGTGCGTTTCATATTTAACAAGCCCTTGGCTCCATCCTTACCCATACCTGTGAGGATAACCCCTAATGCCGATTTCCCGGCGGTTTCCGCCACGCTGTTGAATAGCACGTCGACAGAAGGTTTATGTCTGTTAACCGGCTCAGTATCTAAGAGCCGGGTATACAGCACACCTCCCTTTTCCTCTATGGTTAGATGTGCGCTTCCTGGTGCGATATAGGCTGTACCAGGGCTTAGCCTCTCCCCACCCTGGGCCTCGATAACCTTCATGCTGGCATGACTGTCCAGTCTTTTTGCAAACGAGGCACTGAATGCGGCTGGAATATGCTGCGCTATGACGACGGGAGGGATATCGGCTGGCAGTTGGCAGATTAAGCGTTGAATCGCTTCGGTGCCTCCGGTGGAGGCACCGATCGCGATCAACTGGTTCTGTGAACACTTTGCCGGTGTAGCACTTAATTTTGGCGGAGGCAGCGGGGAGCCGGGACGGACCTTGCTCTTGGCTGCAAAACGGACCTTCTCTATGAGCTCATCCCGATACTCCATCAGCCTGTTGGTCAGATCCGATTTCGGTTTAGATATGAAGTCAATTGCACCAAGGGAGAGCGCCTCCAGAGTCACCGCGGCTCCTTTTTCCGTCAGCGTCGAAACCATGATGACCGGCATGGGTCTGAGTTTCATGAGGTTACGCAAAAAAGCGATACCATCCATCTTAGGCATCTCGATATCCAGAGTCAGCACGTCGGGATTGACCTTTTTTATCAATTCTCTGGCTTCATATGGGTCTTCTGCCGCTCCAACGACCTCGATATCTGTGGTATCGCTAAGCAGGTGACTCAACAGTTGCCTGACGAGTGGAGAGTCATCAACGATCAGAACTTTTATCATAACCTCTATCCTTGTTGCTGCATTTGGTCAATCTGTGACCTGAGGTGAAATCTATTCTATGGAGTAAGGGGTACGCTGCAACAATAGCAGCAAGTTTATTCCTAGAGGTTAACAACCGAGCGTTTCGTCTGTTGCAACTTGTTTCCGCCATGCCCTATCGGTCTGTAAATGGTTTGGCCGATAAGATCAAAATCTTCGGAGATATGGGTCAATGTTTCGGAGTGACCGATGAAGAGGTATCCCTGCGGACTCAGCAGCTCCCTGAATCGGGAGATGATTTTTCTCTTCGTTTCATTATCAAAATAGATTAGAACATTGCGGCAAAAAATGATGTCGAACGGCCCCTTCATTGGCCACTCACCCAGTAGGTTAAGCTGTTTAAAGTGGATCATCTTCTGGATAGTTGAGCTCATCTGTATCTTTTGGCCATTGTCTGTTTGGCGTGCATACTTTTCGATATATCGGGCCGGTAAGTTGGTCACAGACTCTTTGGCATAGCTACCGACAGAGGCCTTACTGAGCACATTGGTGTCGAGATCCGTTGCCAGGATCTTGAGATCCCACTCGGCTCCTGAAAAATACTGCTCCAGAATCATGGCAATGCTGTAGGGCTCCTCACCGGTGGAGCAGGCTGAGGACCACACCCTGAGACGTCTGTTTTTGCCTTGTTTCCACTGAGGTACCACCTTGTTTTCCAGATACCTGAAGTGATGCTCCTCTCTGAAAAATGCTGTTAAGTTGGTCGTCAGCGCATTGACAAAGTTGATCATCTCGTCCGGCGTATTTTGGATATGAGAGCAGTATTGTGCAAAACTACCCAAGCTCAGTTGGCGTAATCGCCGGCTGAGTCTGGAATACACCATGTGCTTTTTCCTCTCGGGCAGCACAATACCGGTATTCTCATAGGCGAGACTTTGAATGAAATCAAAGTCTGCCTGTGTCATAGAAAATTCCTTTTCATCTATGATTTCCAATTGAGCGCCTCCTAAAACTCATTCCACTCTTCGCTACTGATATTCAGGTTCCCGTGAGTGTCTCCGGAAACAAGTGCGAGAGGGGCGGATTCGATCCCCGAAGTGGTTTGCTCTTTTGCCTGGAAGAAGCTGAGCTGGCTCTTCATGTTGCGGGCTTGCTCGGCCATTGCGTCTCCGGCTGCAGATACCTGCTCTACTAAGGCCGCATTCTGTTGCGTCATCTCGTCCATCTGCGAGATCGCCTTATTCACTTCTTGAATGCCTGAAGATTGCTGTTCCGAGGCGATGCTGATCTGACTGATCATGTCGGCGACTTTTGTGACGGCCTGAACAATGTCCTGCAGCGTGTCACCCGACTGGTTAA
Source organism: uncultured Shewanella sp. (assembly GCF_947501225.1). GTDB lineage: Bacteria > Pseudomonadota > Gammaproteobacteria > Enterobacterales > Shewanellaceae > Shewanella. The sequence goes on along the minus strand of NZ_CANMUW010000021.1, from coordinate 33,103 downwards.
CCAGCTGTGTACCGTCTGTGACCTTGCCTACGCTATCGCGTATCAGCTCTTTGATCTCTTTGGCCGCTCCTGCGCTGCGTTGAGCCAGATTTCGGACCTCACCTGCCACGACGGCAAAACCCCTACCCTGCTCTCCGGCTCTTGCTGCCTCTACTGCCGCGTTAAGCGCCAGCAGGTTGGTCTGAAAGGCTATCTCATCTATGACACCGATAATGTCAGATATGCGCTTACTGGAGTCATTGATCGCTTCCATGGCAGTAACGGCTTGCTCTACAACCTTGCCGCCATGATCGGCTTTTGAGTTGGCCTCCTGAGCCAGCTCATTAGCGATCGTTGCATTTTGAGCGCTCTGGGTCACCGTTGCCGTCATCTGTTCCATACTCGAAGCTGTCTCTTCGAGTGAGGCAGCTTGCTCTTCGGTTCGCTGACTAAGGTCGGCGTTGCCTTGTGCTATCTCTTCGGCGCCAGAGGTGACGGTATTGGCCGACTCATTGATCCCACCGATCACTTCGGTTAATCGTGATGCCGTAGCGTTAGCATCCTGCTGCAGCTTCTCGAATTGCCCCTCATATTCACCATTTATCTGGCGGGTAAGATCGCCTTTGGCCAGTCCGTCGAATACATTCACAACATCTGAAATTACGTTATCCGCAATGCCAACCAGTCGATTGAGACCATTGGAGAGGTTAAGGAAGAAACCCTCTTTCCCCTCTGTCGATACTCTGTGGCTTAAATCCCCCGCTGCCGCCGATGCAATAATGGTGTCTATCTCATGTTCGATGGCAACTTCTGCAGTGCGATCTGTCCACTCGACAACTGTACCTATGCTCTCTCCGCTATCGTCTTTTATTGGATTCGCAACCACTTTAAATGTGCGTCCGCCTACCTTGAGTTGGCTGGAGTAGGTGGTTGATAAGTTTGCCAGCAAGTTGCGTTGATGGCTGGGTTTTTTATGGAAGTCATCGATATTTACGCCGATGAGATTATTGCAGTCGAAGTTAGGCAGATCTTTCACTATATCTGCCTGGGCCGCTTTAAACATGCTTCCGACGGCATTGTTCATATAGATGATATTTAGGTCAGTGTCTGCGACCATGGTATTTGCAGAGACGTTATCGAGGGCTTGCTTAATGCGGGCATTTTCGGAGGCCAGTTTCCGTTCCTCGGCTTCTTTAGCCAATTTGGCGGTGACATCTTGCCACTCGACTACGGTTCCTGTGCGCTTACCGTTATTGAAAACCGGAGTCGCTATCAAGTTAAAATTCAGGCCTGCAACTTTGATACTTGTTTCATAACTTCCGGTTAAATTATCCAACACCTTTCTTTGATGAGATGGAGTTTTATGGAAGATATCTATGTTATTGCCAACAAGTGCTTTGACATTGAAGTCGGGAAGGCTCTGCTGAAGCGTCTTTTCATTATCTGCTAGCATCTCGTTGACGGATTCGTTGAGATAGATGATGTTATAGTCGGCATCGGCCATCATGACGTTAGCCTTACACACGTCCAGAGCCTGTTTTATACGACTCGTTTCGGAGGCAAGCCTCTGCTCCTCAGCCTCTTTGGCCAGTTTGGCTGTAACATCTTGCCACTCAACGACTGTGCCGGTCCGAACACCATTTAAAAATATCGGGCTGGCGATTAAGTTGAAGCTGAGCCCTGCGACCTCGATGCTAACCTCATAGCTCGTTTTCAAGCCATCGAGCATTCTTCTCTGGTGAGAAGGGTTCTTATGGAAAATATCGATATTTTTACCGATAAGATTTTTGGCATCGAAGTTTGGCAGATCTGCTCTAAGCGTCTGTTCATTTTCCTGCAGCATCTCGTTGACCGAGTCATTCATGTAGGTGATGTTGTAATCGGCATCGGCCATCATGACGTTTGTTTTACAAACGTCTAAAGCCTTGGTAATGGTCTCATTTTGCAGCTGTTTGTCGTGAATGTTATCGAGCTTATTGGTGAGCAGCTCCCAGTTTGGGATATCTATATCTGAAAAGTTTGTCTTCTCGCTGCTCCCCAGCGCCTGACTTATCTCACCTAGTGCCTGGTCGGATAATTTCTGCCTGTGGTTATGCTTCAGCAGTGCGGTGACAATGAGTATTGCCGCAACGATTTGGCTCGCAACGACCCAGGTTATCGCTTGTCCGGAAAAGGCCAATCCCGACGAGACGAGAATCAGGGCTACACCTGCAACGGATAAGTTGTTTGCATTGGATAGGTTAGAGTTTTGGGCTTCCATTCGTTTGTCCTCGTTATACCTGTTTATGCATTAACAGCTTGTGGCTGCTGGGCATCAATGTTGTTGATTAAGTTAGAAAGTTGGGAGGCTTCTGGCAGTACTTCACTGCCAAGCAGCATATTTATGTCCAGTAAGATCACCATCTTATCTTCGGCATTAGTCAGCCCTTTGATGAAGCCAAGATTCGTGTCGTCACCAAAGTCTGGCGCATCACGCACATCGGCATCATTTACACTGAAAACATCGGAAACGGCATCGACGACAATGCCTATGACTTTGTGCTCATCATTCATGGCAACCTTAACGACGATGACCACGGTTGTAGCTCCATAGTCAAGACTTTCAATACCAAACCTCTGCCTCAGATCTATGATCGGTACTATGGTTCCTCTGAGGTTAATAACCCCTTTTACATGGCTCGGTGAGTTTGGGATGACAGTTGTCGCTTCCCAGCCCCTTATCTCCTGAACCGATAGAATATCGACGCCGTACTCTTCGTTAGCCATGATGAATGTTAAATATTGTTGACTGGCATCATCCATACTGGCCTGTTCCTGTTGGGTAAGCTCTGTCATATTTTCAAGCTCCATCTTCCTTGTTTGCAGTGAGGATCACTCCGTCACAGTTTAAGCTGCATGTTCATTGGTATTAGTGATGCCTGCCAGGCTGACTAAGCCTGAAATATCGATAATCAGTGCTACGGTCCCATCACCGAGAATCGTGGCCCCGGAAACACCGGGAACCTTGCTGTAGTTGGCTTCCAGACTCTTGATCACGACCTGTTGCTGAGATAACAGTTCATCGACCAGCAGGCCGACTTTTTCATTATTGGAGTCGACAACCATGACCAGGCCATCTTTGATCTCGGTGGCATCGGCTTCATGATCAAACTCTTGAAACACTTTAATCACAGGAAGGTATTCCTCCCTCAGCCTTATCAGTTCATGACTCTCACTGATTCGATTGATCCGTTGTGGCTCCACCTGCAGAGACTCATGGATCGAAACCAGTGGAACAACATAGGTATGCTTACCTATTCGGACCAGTTGGCCGTCGAGAATTGCCAGGGTCAGGGGTAAACGGATAGTGAAACGGCTTCCTTTATCCTGCGTCGACTGAAGTTCAATAGTGCCATTCAGCTCATTGATGTTCCGGCGCACAACATCCATTCCGACACCTCTGCCGGATAGGTCAGAGACGGAGTCCGCGGTAGAGAAGCCAGCCTTGAAAATGAGTTGATGAATAGCCTCCGTACTAAGCTCTTCATCCTCAGCAACCAGTCCTTTATCTCTTGCCTTTTGCAGTATCCTTGCGGTATCGAGTCCGGCCCCGTCATCAATGATCTCGATAATGATATTACCGCCCTGGTGGAACGCGTTGAGCGTAATGCTTCCTGTTTCCGGCTTGCCTTTACTGAGCCTTATCTCGGGTGTTTCAAGCCCATGATCCAGTGAGTTTCTGACAAGGTGGACCATAGGATCGACAATCTTCTCCATTACAGTCTTATCCAGTTCGGTGTCTTCTCCTCTGAGGATTAGATCGACCTTCTTTCCCAGTTGCTGACCGATATCTCTTACGAGTCTGGGGAAGCGGTTGAAGGCAAAGCTGATGGGGAGCATTCTGATCTGCATGACGCTTTCCTGAAGATCCCGGGTATGTGAGGCAAGCTGTTCAAGACCTTGCTTCATAGATAGTAGAGACTCTTCATCTATCTCATCTTGCTGGCCTATCTGGCCTAACATCGCCTGAGTAATGACCAACTCACCAACCATGTTGATGAGTAGATCAATTTTTTCGATGCTGACCCTGATTGAGCCGGCCTCGGGGGATTTAGATTGTGAAACAACTTTGGGTTTCTTAGTGTCGTCGGAACTGTTCTTTGTTTCACAATTAGGTTCCGCTATCCCGGTTGCAGGGGGTGCCGGCGGGATTTGTTGGGCACTGACTTCAGCGGTATCTGGCCCGGATGAGTGGTACTGAATGATGCATTCATCTTCGACCCATTCGAATACCTCCCTCAGCCGTTCAACTTTCTGATCTGTGATCAGCTCAAGGTGCCAATTGAGGTAACAGGCTTCGGGATCGATATCGGTAAAATCCGGATACTCTTCATCCGCCAGTTTAACCGTGAGTTCTCCAAGCTGTTTTAGCTCGGTGAACATGAGTAGAGGGTCGTTGCCGCAACGCAGGATGTCAGTTCCGGCCTGAAAGTCTATCTGCCAGTTAAGTTCATTCGAGGCTGGAGCTGTATCAGATTCGATAATGTCATTTTTATCAGTGATCCCGCTTCCCTGCTCCAGCTCCTGAGTAAAGCGTTTCTCTAGCTGCGATAGCAGGGGATCATCGAATTCAACCTTGCGCATCAGGGCATCGATCATATTGCGTAGCAGGTCAACCGACAGAAGGAGTATGTCCTGATGCTCACTCGTCATCTGGCGTCGGCCGTCTCTAATCTCATCGAGTAGGGTTTCGAGCAGGTGTGTGTAGTTCGCGACCTGTGTGAAGCCGAATGTGGCGCTGCCCCCCTTTATGGAGTGTGCAGCCCTGAAGATAGTGTTGATTGATTCATCATCCGGCTCATTGATATCCAGTTTGAGTAACTCCGACTCCATGTTTTCTAAGCCTTCCAAACTTTCTTCGAAGAAAACCTGGCTAAATTGACTGAGATCGATTTCCATATTCCCTTGCCGCCGTTATATCCATTAGATGAAGTGACTTCTGTTTAACCCAGTACTTTACGAACCGTTGCCAGTAGCTGGTCCGGGTTGAAGGGTTTTACAATCCAACCGGTAGCACCTGCTGAGCGTCCCTCCTGCTTCTTATCGGTACCGGACTCTGTTGTCAGCATCAGCAGAGGGGTAAACTTATAAGCTGGTAGCGTTCGAAGGTTTCGGATGAGAGTGAGTCCATCCATGACTGGCATGTTCACATCAGATATGACCAAGTCGTATTCACCCTTCTGTGCAACTTTCAGTGCTTCATCACCATTGCTGGCTTCAGTGACATCGAAGCCTGCTGTTTTAAGTGTGAAGCCAACCATCTGGCGCATTGAAGCCGAGTCGTCGACAGCTAATATCTTTTTCATAGGAGCTCCTCCTGTGTCTCAGTTTTCAGTTCAGGGATGACGATGCCCAGACTAGCCAGGTTAGTTACCAGTTCGGCTTGACCTCCTCTCCATTCAACCTTGAGAGCGCGGGCACTGCATGTTTTGGAAAACAGATAGAGGAGCTGTGCTCCAGCGGTATCGACACGGGCTAGTTGACTGAGATCTATAGGGAGTAATTTATCTTTTGTTAATAACTCAGATAGCTGAGAGAAGATGGGTTGAATATTTCTGATTGTTAACTCTGAATCTAATTTTATGGTTTGATCCGTCATCTGCATTTCCTTTGAATAACTTGCTTATCCCTGCAATATCAAAAGATAGTCGGCAAATGAGGGGATTTCCTCCTTTGGATAATATTTTTTTAGCCACACTTATGTTAGGAAATATTTCTTGATAGTCGCAGCTGGTATTAATGTCAAATCTTGGGCTAACGCTTTGTTTTTAAAGGGGACTACCTTTGGTGCTTTTGAGTGATCCAAGCTATGTCAGAGATAAGAGCCTGAGAGGAGATTTGGGGCAGGGTACCGGCCGATGATGACTTAGGTTTTATGATGGCAATATTTTCTCCCTCCGGGGAGATAAGCGCCATCGATGCGCTGTGATCCACCTGATAGTTTTCTCCCTCACCGACCATGGCATAAACAAAGCCGAGACTACGAGTGAGCGGAAAGAGTTGCTTGTGGTCTCCGGTTAATGCGATGAACTCGGGGTTAAAGAAATTCATATAGTTTAGTAACTTTTCCCGGTTATCCCTTTGGGGATCAACCGAGAGAAAAATAATCTGTATATCCGCTGATTTTCGTAGCTCGGGATACGCCGCAGAAAGCTTAGCCATTGTGGTCGGGCACACATCGGGACAGGAGGTATAGCCGATGAAAAAAAGGCTCCAACGGCCCTTAAGATCGGCATTGGTGAAAAGGGAGCCATCTTGTTTTGTCAGCGCAAAGCTTGGCAATGCTTTCGGAGTCGGGTAGATGAATCCGTTTGATAAGGCCATCTGACTCAGCATGTTATCATTGGAGCGAAATTTGAGCGCCGTGACACTGCCCAAACCGATAATGAAGAGGCCTGAGAGTAAAACCAACACAATAAAGAGATGTTTATTCATCGTCTGCGGTTATCCTTTGGTTGGAGTTGAGATCTCCAAACACCCGAGTTATGCCCATAGGTAATGGTCTGCTAAAAGAACGATGAAGAGTAACATCAGGTGATAGATCGAGAAGCGAAATACCTGCATTGCTAAACCCGGCTTATCATCATACTTTAGCTCCCAGGCCTTATAGATAAAGCCACAGCTCAGCAGGGAGGAACCGACCAGGTATATCGGTCCGCACATGCCTACCAATACGGGGAGAAGGCAGGCGATCGCCAGTAGTATCGTGTAGAGCAGAATGCAGGTCTTGGTAAACTCTGTTCCGTGAGTGACCGGAAGCATAGGAATATCGACCTTGGCGTACTCGGCTTTTCTATGGATTGCGAGAGCCCAGAAGTGGGGCGGCGTCCAGGCAAAAATGATGATAACCAGTAACAGCGCATCTCCATGAAACTCACCGGTCACAGATGTCCAGCCCAGCAGGGGTGGCATAGCTCCGGCTAAACCTCCGACTACAATATTTTGAGGGGTAGCTCGCTTAAGGTAAGCGGTATAAACAAGGGCGTAACCGATTAAACTCGCAAAAGTCAGCCAGGCGGTAAGTTCATTGACCAGGGTGTAGAGTAAAGTAAAGCCTAAGGTCGCCAGCGTGATTGAGAAGGTGAGCGCCTTAGGGATGGATACTCGTCCCTTAGGGAGAGGGCGATTATAGGTACGAGCCATCAGCCCATCTATTCGTCGGTCGATTAGATGATTAAATGCCGCGGCGGCCCCGGCCATCATTCCGATCCCCGTCATACCTATGACTAAAGGTTGTAAGGGCACACTCCCCGGAGTGGCGAGACACATGCCGACCAAAACCGTAAGTAACATCAGCGCGACCACCTTAGGTTTTGTCATTTCGTAATATGGCCTCCATACAAAGGCACTGATTTTACTGCCGGCAGGAGCCGATGAAATTGAAACTTGTTTTGCCATGCCACACCTCGCCTGGGTTATATGCCTCTTAAATTTTAGCGCCTTCCTCGTGTACGGGTATCTACTTCAACCTTTGCATTCAGGCTTTACGCCACAGGATGTAGTTAATAAAAATCAGATTCATGAGTAAGAACAGGGCACCTGCGTTATGGGATACGGCGATCCCCAGAGGCAGATGTAAAACGACATTGCTGATCCCCAGCCCGACCTGCACTATGACCAGCAGGACCAACAGTTGAGCGGAGTGCTTAAGTTGAGGAGACTGTGACAGGGTATGCAGTCTGAAGGCCAGCCAAAGTAAGATTATGGCGGTAACTATGGCTCCGAATCTGTGGGTCACATGGATAGTCATCCGGGAAGCATAATCTAATACCCCGAATTCATAGCTGTCGTGTGCGCCCTGAAAAGGGTTGAAAGCCTGAATCAGGCGCAAGTTGGAGTACCAGTCGCCCTCACAGATAGGCAGAGAGGTACATGCCAGAGCGGCATAGTTAGACGAAGTCCAGCCTCCAAGAATTATCTGTAGAGTGAGTATACTTAATGCGCCAACAGCCAGTGGAGCCAGCTTTCTTGCCCTGGGATCTCCTCCGGGAAGCCTTATTGGTTTTGTTCTTAGGTAGAGCAGGAGCAGTAGGGCCATCAGAGTGAAGCCGCCGATAAGGTGAGACATGACGACCACAGGCATCAACTTCATCGTAACCGTCCACATGCCTAGTGCAGCCTGAAACAGAATGAGGAGCGCGATGAGTAGAGGAAGTTTTTTTGGGGTATCCTCTCTTTTCAGACATAACACCAATATCATTAGTACTAACAACCCGAGTGCTCCGGCGATATATCGGTGGAGCATCTCCAGCCAGGCTTTTTCAGGTTCAATGTCATGTTCCGGGAATGCATCCTGTGCCTGTGCTAATTCATGACTTTCGGTCGGGACCTTAAGCATGCCATAACATCCGGGCCAATCCGGGCAACCCAGACCTGCATCAGAGAGCCGTGTATACGCTCCCATGAGAATTACGCAGAGGGTAAATACTAAGGTTGCGCTTAGAAACAGAGATAAACCTTTCATTAGCCGACCCTCGATAACTTAAGCATCTTTCTCAGATCCTTTACCAGGGCTTTCCCCTGTGAAATCTGTTTTGAGCGACCCGATACCTTTGGATATCGCATGACCAAGCTCCCCAGAGGATCGACGATGATCATCTGTTGGTCATTGAGCATCTCTACCATTGCGCTGTTGGCTGTTACCGTTGCAAAGGAGTGAGATGTTAATGCAGAGGTGTCACTGTTTTCAGCCAACATGATCAAGGTATGAACCCTGCTCTGTTCTCGGCCGAGTGCGACATGGCTCTGTTTCAGAATATAGAGGCGGTCCTGACATAGGGCATCGCAATGAGCCGGTAGCAGGTAAAGTAGCTGCCACTCGCGTGGTTTTGGGTTTTCCATTGACAGGCTGGCATAGCTGGTCGCGGGGGAGAGTAGTTCACCTCCATTTGTTGCCCCACCGTTATAGAGGTTCAGGCTGAGCACTACCTTGGCGACCGCCACCGGAAGAATAAACACTAATAACAAGATGATTAGTGGTTTGAAACCGCTCTTTTTGGGGGAGTTCATACTTTCTCCTCTGGCTAGATACCCGATTAAGCGCCCAAAGAGAGGCCCTAAATGAGGAATGCTAAACGTGTTTCCCGAGACGGCTAGGAAAGGATATTGTGATAGATATCGCTTAAATCCTAACCTACTTGTTCTTGTTTCTATTGGCAATAGTCGTCGGATTGATAATCATTTTAGTTTTCTGTTGGACTATTATCTGTCTGTTCTCTCTTTCTTTTTTGGCCGTAAATAAAGAATAGAACCAATACAGCCAATGCGAAAGCCATCGAAAACCACTGCAGGGCATAACCTCTGTGCTTGTGGGCCCCAAGTGGAATCGGTCTCCAGGGATGAGGCAGGTCGATGCCACTAATCTGTTCCGGTTGTAGTACGGCAGAGGCGATAGTGTGGTTTACCAGTTGGCTGATTTCGACAATGTTGAGGTTTTGGATCCGACTAGGCCAACCGGTTTCAGCCATGAGCGAGCTGCTCATTGGGTTACTCTGCTTTTGATACAGCCTGCCCGTAAAACTCTGTGCCTCGGTGACGTGGGGGATATCGGGCAGCTTTGCACGGTCTGGCCCCGCAGGAACAAAACCTAACTCGACCAATAGCCAGGGAGTATCGGGACTGACCTCAAAAAGCTGAAGAGCCAGATAGCCAACCTTTCCTTTAAATGTTTGGTTATCCAGGATAAAAACTTTATTTTCAACCGGATGTGCCGTGACTGTCATTCGGTATCCTGTTAATGGCTCAGCCGTCGGTAGTGATAGCAAGTCGCTATAGGTGAGTGGAGCGGCCGCCTGACGAGCCGTTAACTGATCCTGCCACTCCTCTTTCTCCACTGCACGGGACAACTGCCAAAATCCTAACTTGACCATCAGTAGAAACAGACTCACAGTAATAATAAAGAGCAATGCTCCCGCTCTCCCCGGATACCATTGAGGATAACGCGTGAATACACTATTAGTTTTTAAATTAATTTTAGTTCTGCTACTGCTATTCATTGTCTTTAATCTGGCCAGAGCCCTGTTCGTAATGGTGAAAGGGGACAGTAAAGCACCTATGGCTCACCTGCTGGGGCGTAGGGTTATCTTCTCCTTGCTGGTGGTTGTATTAATACTCATAGCATTGGGAGCCGGGGTTATTACCCCAAATTCCAGACCCTATTGATTGACGCAATCTGTTCACTGCCTGGGCCTCCCTGAAATCAGGGCTAAAGGACATAGACGAAGATAAACAGACACAGCCACACTACGTCGACGAAGTGCCAATACCAGCTACCCGCTTGAAACGCAAAGTGTCTATCCGGGGTAAAGTGTCCCTTTAATACCCTGACAAAGAGCACAAAAAGAAACAGGGTTCCCAGGGTGACATGCATGCCATGAAAGCCTGTCAGTAAGAAAAATGTATTGCCATAGATGCCGGACGAGAGCGTCAGTCCCATCTCCCGGTAAGCGTGGATATACTCTTCGGCCTGCAACACCAGAAAGAATATACCGAGTACTATGGTGACTCCCAGCCATAGCGCGATGGCTGAGCGCTTGCCTTTTTCCAGGCTCAGATGTGCGAGATGTAATGTGATGGAGGAGGTCAACAGAATGATGGTGTTGTATAGCGGCAGCCCAGTCCAACCCATGGCTTGGGTCTCAGTTCCCCCAGGTGTCGTCAGCAGGGGCCACATGGCTTCAAATCCCGGCCAGAGAACCTCATTGGTCATGGCATTGTTAGAGTCTCCGCCCAACCAGGGAACCGCTATCATACGGGCGTATAGTAGTGCGCCAAAGAAGGCGGCGAAGAACATCACCTCTGAGAAGATAAACCAACTCATTCCCTGTCTGAAGGAGCGATCCATCTGTTGGGAGTAAAGCCCGCTCATTGATTCGGCAATAACGGTTCTGAACCAGCCAAAAATCATGAATATGATAACGGCTATGCCTGCGAGCAGGATGACTCCGCCGCTGCTTCCGTCGGTTTTAAGTTGCTGTACGTAACTTCCTGCACCAAATGCGATAAGGAATAATCCTATGGCACCAATAATTGGCCATGCACTCTGTGCGGGTACATAATAGTTTTCGTGCTTACTTGTCATTTTGCTGCTCCTTGCTCTACAGCGCCGATATATTCACGGTCGGTGATGTTGTAGAGGGTATAAGAGAGAGTCAGTGTCGTTATGGATTTTGGAAGATCCGGATCCACATAGAATATCAGTGGCAACTCTGCACTGGCTTTTGCCGTTAATCTCTGCTGATTAAAGCAAAAGCATTCGGTTTTATTGAAGTAGGCGGCTCCCTGCCCGGGAGACACCGAGGGAATGGCTTGTCCCACGAGATCGTTCATGGAAAGGTTTCTGGCCTTAAAGTTAGTGCGAACTAACTCTCCCGGATGAACCCGCATCCGTGTAACTTCAGGTTTAAACTCCCAAGGCAGATCACTTTGTATCTGTGCCATAAACTCAACGGTAACAGTCCTGTCCCTATCGATCGTTTTGGCCTCATAACTGCTGGCCGTACTCTGAGTCTTTCCGTTTATTCCAAGCTGCTCACAGAGTACGTCATACAGAGGGACAAGAGCGAAACCAAAGCCGAACATGCCTATAGCTGCTGCAATGAGCCAGCCGATAAGCTTGCGGTTCGCGTTCACCTGGTTGCCTGTCATGACTACTTAATCTCAGGAGGTGTAGAGAAAGTATGATAGGGGGCGGGACTTGGGAGGGTCCACTCCAGACCTTCTGCCCCATCCCAGGGTTTTGCCACCGCCTTTTCGCCTCCGCGAATACACTTGAGTACAACCGCCAGGAAGATTAACTGTGAGAGGCCGAAGGCGAAACCGCCGATCGATACTATCTGATTCACATCAGCAAATTGAACGGCATAATCTGGTATGCGTCTTGGCATCCCGGCTAAGCCTAAGAAATGCATGGGAAAAAACAGTACATTGACCGAGATCACCGAGCACCAGAAGTGAATCCGCCCCAGCTTCTCGTCATACATGTTTCCGGTCCATTTAGGCAGCCAATAATAGGCCCCCGCCATGATAGAGAAAATTGCCCCGCTGACGAGCACATAGTGGAAGTGAGCCACCACAAAGTAAGTATCGTGGTACTGAAAATCTACCGGCGTGATCGCCAGCATCAAGCCGGAAAACCCTCCTATGGTGAACAGTATGATAAAGGCCACCGCGAATAGCATGGGGGTTTCGAAGCTGATAGAACCACGCCACATGGTTGCCACCCAGTTAAATACCTTAACGCCTGTCGGTACCGCGATGAGCATAGTGCAATACATGAAAAAAAGCTCGGCGAATACCGGCATGCCGGTAGTGAACATATGGTGTGCCCACACGAGGAAGGAGAGAATGGCGATGCTTGCCGTGGCGTACACCATGGAGGAGTAACCAAACAGCCGCTTGCGGCTGAAGGCGGGAATGATCGCGGAGATGATCCCGAAAGAGGGTAAGATCATGATGTAAACTTCGGGGTGACCGAAGAACCAGAAAATATGCTGGAACATCACGGGATCGCCGCCTCCGGCTGCATCGAAGAAACTGGTGCCAAAGTACTTATCCGTTAATACCATAGTTACAGTACCGGCTAATACCGGCATCACAGCTATCAATAAAAATGCGGTGATCAGCCAGGTCCAGACAAATAGTGGCAGCTTCATCCATGTCATGCCCGGGGCACGCATATTTACGATAGTGACGATCACATTTATCGCCCCCATTATTGAGCTCATCCCCATGATATGGACAGAAAATACAAACAGAGCCGTGCTATCAGGACTGTAGGTTGTCGACAGTGGCGCATAGAAAGTCCAGCCGAAGTTAGGACCCCCTCCCTCCATAAACAGTGAGCTGAGCAAGATGGCGAAGGCAAAGGGTAATATCCAGAAACTCCAGTTATTCATTCTCGGGAGGGCCATATCCGGGGCCCCGATCATCATAGGTATCAACCAGTTCGCCAGCCCGGTAAAGGCCGGCATTACAGCACCGAATACCATGATCAGCCCATGCACTGTGGTCATCTGGTTAAAAAAGTTGGGCTCAACCAGCTGAAGTCCGGGTTGGAACAGTTCGGCGCGAATAACCATGGCCATAGCCCCGCCGGTCAGGAACATGATGAAGCTGAACCAGAGGTAGAGTGTTCCAATATCTTTATGGTTTGTTGTAAAGAGCCAACGCTTGATCCCTTTTGGCGCCTCATGATGATCGTCATGGTGAACATCTTGGGCTGCTGGTGAGTCTTGTGTAATTGTGCTCATTTTTATCCCTTACTTTCCGTGACCAACAACGTCAGAGGCTTGAACGGCATCACCGGAGTCATTACCCCATGCGTTGCGCTCGTAAGTTACTACTGCAGCTAACTGTTGTGGCGTAAGTAGCGCGCTAAATGGCTGCATTGCAGTTCCCGCTTTACCATTGATGACAACATCAAGGTGATCGCTTATAGGGCCTGTGATCACCGGGCTGCCGACTAATGAAGGAAAGGCGCCGGGTAATCCCGTGCCAGCCGCCTGATGACAAGCGGTACAATGAGTCATATAGACCTTCTCACCCATGGCCATTAGTTCATTCATCGTTAGGTCATCTAAAACAACTGCTTTAACTTCCTCAATAACTTGGTTTACCGTTTCGGTCACAGCGGTATTAACTTGACCTGATTCGGGCTGGTTTGCAGAAAGGGTGACTGGGGTTGCCGGAGCGGAAGCGCCAGAGTCTGCAGAACCGGCCTCCCCCGAGCTGACATCGGCGGCTTGAACCGTATCGCCGGAGTCATTGCCCCAGGCATTGCGCTCATATGTCACCACGGCTGCGATTTCGGTTGCGGTCAGTTGCTTAGCGAAAGCTTGCATGGCCGTTCCGGCTTTACCATTGACCACGATATCGATATGCTCCGTGACAGGCCCTTTGGTAATAGGGCTACCGATAAGAGAGGGGAACACACCGGGTAGACCTGCTCCATTAGGCTGATGACAAGCGGCACATTGAGCGAGGTAAATTTGCTCACCTTGAGCCATGAGCTCTTCCATGCTCAAAGTTTGAGAAAGTGCAGCTTCCGCTTCAGCTTTTGCATCATTCGCCTGCTGTTTCTGAGCAATCAGCCATTCATCAAACTCTTCTTCTGTAACAGCCTGGACTACAATGGGCATAAAGCCGTGATCTTTGCCGCAAAGCTCGGCACATTGGCCGCGGTAAAAACCTGGCTTGTCGATCCGTGTCCAGGCTTCATTGATGAACCCCGGGTTGGCATCTTTTTTTACTGCAAATGCCGGCACCCACCAGGAGTGGATAACATCTTCTGAAGTCATCAGAAATCTGACTTTCTTGTTCACCGGTAGAACCAAAGGCTTGTCGACTTCAAGCAGGTAATTTTCACCTTTCTCTTCGCTGCCCTCTATCTGTTCTCTGGGGGTGGATAGCAGGCTATAGAATTCGATCTCATGGTCGAAATAGCTGTAATGCCACTTCCACTGAGAACCGGTGACTTTGATGGTAATATCGGCATCGGAGGGATCCTCCATTGCGATTAAGGTCTTGGTAGCTGGAATCGCCATAAGAATCAGGATGATGAAAGGAACCAGTGTCCAGGCTATCTCGACTTTGGTGCTTTCGTGGAAGTTGGCAGCGACGGCGCCTTTAGACTTTCTATGGTTGATCATCGCATAGATCATCACACCAAAAACCAGAACACCGATAACGCAACAGATGTACAGAATGATCATGTGCAGGTTGTACACCTGCCCACTGATCTCTGTTACCCCTTGAGTCATATTCAGGGGCATATCAGCTGCCAAGATAGATGGCGCAAATAAAAACACCGGCAAACCATACCACTTTTGCTTCACTAGACTTCTCCTCTGTCATTCAAAGACAAAGAAGAGTCACACAGTAAGTCTCTGCTCTATGCAAACTCTTCAGTTCCCAAAAAAGCAACGATGACTTCAAAGTGCGTTGGCGGTTTTACTCATTATCTGCAAAGCTAAGCAGTCTTTTTACTGCCAGGGTGAACCACATCTGCACTTTACGGCTGAATATATCCGTTCCGATTTCGACCCGTTGGTCAATGCACTTATGTTCCAGAGGATTGACTTATTTCATAGATGGCTAAATCGATTGGATATAACAAATTATCATAGTTACAGACTTAAACTTACTTGCTGGACAAATATTGATCAAGATCAATAATTAAAGTTTTTTTTAAATGTAGGCACAAAAAAGCCCCGTCTATGGGGGCTACTTATAAAGTGATGATTAATTTAGCTTAATGTAATGAACCGAAAAGAGTTGGTTGGTTAAGAGCGTCGATGCTGCTAGCGTGGGCTTTTCCATGTAAGTGGGCATTAGCATCTTCAATAACGATCCCCACGGCCCGAGCTCTCTTTGCGACGATCTGCAGACGGCGATTATCTCTCGCATCTAAAGAGTGGGTCCAGCTGATAACCGCACTGGATGTACCACTTGTCAGTGCTTTCTCCATGGCCCAGAGTGTTTCTACTTCATCCTTTCCATGAACGAGCAGGACCCTGTCCATTCTTACTCCGGCATCGGTTAATACCTGTTTGTAACCTATGTTCGGAGGACTAATCAGCACAATCCACTGCCCTTGATGGCTCAATGAAGCCAGTTGAGCACTCACCATCTTCAGTTCATCACGCCCTTGGGTATGTGTTGTGACTGATGAGACACTGCAGCCCTGGAGTTCACTCGATAGAGAATCTTCAGGGTTTACCCATAAACCGGGATGACGTGGACTGTTGCCGACTAATGATTTCATTGCCAATCTCCATTTCTGATAACGCCAACGGCTAAACCTTCTATGCTCAGGCTCTGGCTGGTAAGGTCGACGACTATCGGGGAGTATTCCTCATTTTCAGCATGTAGATATACTGTGCTGCCCCGCTGTTCGAACCGTTTTACCGTAACGTCATCTTCAACCCGTGCGACAACGACCTGCCCATTACGGGCCTGTTCGGCTTTATGAACTGCAAGAAGATCACCCTCGAGTATGCCGATATCTTTCATACTGTCTCCACGTACTCGGAGAAGAAAGTCGGCACTGGGACGAAACATGGCTGGATCGACCTGATAATGTTGTTCGACATGTTCCTGAGCGAGTATGGGCTCTCCTGCCGCAACTTGTCCTATCAAAGGTAGGCCAAGTTCCTCTTCGTTTTCATCATCTTGGGTTAGTCTGATACCACGAGATGTGCCCGGCATAATCTCAATGCAGCCTTTTTTTGCTAATGCCTTAAGGTGCTCTTCGGCAGCATTGGCACTCTTGAACCCTAAGCGCTTCGCGATCTCTGCACGGGTAGGCGGCATGCCTGTGTCAGCGATGTTGCGCTTAATCAGTTCAAGAATTTCGGCTTGTCTCGGTGTTAATGGTCTCATGGCGAGTCCTGTCTTTCCATACAGTAACTGTTAGTATATACAGTATTTCTTTCAGCGCAAGTATTAACCAAATTTTAAGGTGTTGGGTATCCCAGTTGATTTTCTGGTATTCTATGCAGTAATCAACATGGCTCACATTACATAAGAAAATGTCCAAACAAGACTCTCTTTGGTTTAAATCATTACGCTGGTTACAGAACAAGCTGGTACACACGATTGTGGTACCCCATGAACCTTTCAAAGATCTCAATTTAGATCCGGATAAACCTCTCGCTTATGTGATGAAAACTGAGTCTGTCAGTGATATCGCAGCCTTAAGCGAAATCACAGCAGGCTTAGGCCTTCCCAGTCCCTACGAACCGCTCGAAGTCGGTGGTAAATCCACCCCCAGGGTCGTTTGTCTGGAGGGGGCTAAGCCCCTTATGGGAAAGAGGGAGAGCAATCAGTTCTTCCTGAATAGCTTTATGAGTCTGCTGAAGATCCATAAAGAGCGTCCCGAGCTCGATATTCAGCTTGTTCCGGTTAGTCTTTATTGGGGCAGAACGCCTGGTAAAGAGGATGACACCATGAAGGCCGCTGTGCTTGAACGTGAAAATCCTACCTGGCTAAGAAAATGCCTGATGATCCTCTTCCTGGGGCGGCATAACTTTGTCCAGTTTTCAAATGCCGTTTCATTGCGTTACATGGCCGATGAACATGGAACCGATCAGCGTATTGCACAAAAACTGGCTCGTGTGGCCAGGGTGCACTTCAGTCGTCAACGTAAGGTGATGACCGGCCCCGTTCTGCCAAAGCGCCAGGCGTTGTTTCATGCTCTCATTAACTCTGAGACCCTGAAGAGGGCGATCCAGGAGGAAGCGGCGAGTAAGAAGATCACTGAGGTCGAAGCCAGAGCTAAAGCGATGGAGTACCTCGATGAGATCGCAGCAGATTATTCAGACAGCCTGGTTCGCATTGCCGAGCGCTTTCTGACCTGGTTGTGGAATAAACTCTATAAAGGCATCAACATTAAAGGTGCGGAAGAAGTTCGACAGCTGCACCATGACGGACATGAGATCATCTATGTTCCATGCCATCGTAGTCATATGGATTACCTGTTGCTTTCCTATATTCTCTATTATCAGGGAATGGTTCCACCGCATATCGCTGCGGGTATTAATCTTAACTTCTGGCCAGCAGGTCCCATGTTCCGCAGGGGAGGTGCCTTCTTTATCCGTCGCAGTTTCAGGGGAAATAAGCTCTACACCGCCGTATTCCGCGAATATTTAGATCAACTCTTCACTAAAGGTTATTCGGTTGAGTACTTCACCGAGGGGGGGCGTTCGCGTACCGGAAGATTACTCGCGCCTAAGACGGGCATGTTGGCCATGACCCTAAATAGTGTCCTGCGTGGCATGGAGCGCCCTGTGACTCTGGTTCCTGTCTATCTCGGTTACGATCATGTAATGGAGGTGGCGACATATCATAAGGAATTGAGTGGAAAGAAGAAAAAGAAAGAGTCGGTTTGGCAGGTTTTCGGTGCCCTGCGTAAGTTAGGTAACTTTGGTCAGGGCTATGTGAACTTCGGTAAGCCCATCACGCTGCATAGTTTCCTAAATGAGCAGAAGCCCGATTGGAAAGAGGAGCTCGCTAACGAGCCGGAACAGAAACCAAAGTGGTTGACGCCTATGGTGAATAACCTGGCAAATCGGGTTATGACCAATATTAACGATGCCGCGGCGGTGAGCTCTGTGACCCTGACCAGCCTGGTATTGCTGGCTTCGGAGCAAAATGCTCTGGAACGAGCCCAGTTGGAGAAGCAGCTGGATCTCTATCTGAAGTTGCTCAAGGACCTACCTTACACCTCCTATACATCCGTGGTTGAAGGCGATGGTAAGTCATTGGTTAAGCAGGGGTTGGAGCTTAAGAAGATCAAGTTGGACAGCGATCCGCTGGGAGACATCATCTCGATCGATGATAGCATCGCCGTCGCTATGACCTACTATCGTAATAACATCATTCATCTGATGGTCATCCCCTCTCTGGTTGCCAGCTGCCTGACTCAGCATGAGCATATCTCCAGAGGCGAAATTATCGATATCATCAAAGATTTTTATCCTCTGCTTCAAGCCGAGCTATTTATGGGGATTGAAGATACGGACAAGGTTGTCGAGCAGATCCTGGATCTCTTTATCGCTCAGGGGCTGGTTACAGAGGGCGAGGGTTTCAGCATAGTTGAGACAGAGGTCAATCAGCTGGTACTACTCGCAGGCACTGTCGGGGAAACCTTGCAGCGTTACGCGATTATCTTCAACCTGTTGGCTGTTTGTCCCAAGATGGAGCGTTCAGATCTTGAGCGTGAAAGCCACAAGTTGGCTCAGAGGTTGGGAGCCCTGCACGGCATTACAGCGCCCGAGTTTTATGATAAGAAACTCTATGGTGCACTCAGCGTGAAGTTGAAGGAGCTGGGGTACCTGTGTGATAGCAGCAATCAAGTTGATGTTCAAAGAATTCGGGAACGTGCCAATGGATTGCTTCGCTCCTCTGTCAGGCAGACGATTGTTGATAGCGTGACCTCGGAGCATAAAGTTTAATGGCTAATCACATGAACGCTGTTAAAGATGGAGCAGCGAATAAATCTCTACTCGGTGGAGCCATGATTATTGCCGGTACGGCCGTGGGAGCGGGGATGTTCTCGCTACCTGTTGTGGGTGCCGGAATGTGGTTTAGCTACTCACTTGTGATGATGTTAGGTGTTTGGTTTTGTATGTTAGTGTCGGGGTTATTGCTACTCGAGACCAACCTGCATTTCGAACCCGGTGATAGTTTTGATACCCTGACGCGGGAGACCTTAGGTAATTTTTGGCGAATCGTGAATGGATTATCTATCGCATTTGTACTCTATATTCTGGCCTATGCCTATATCAGCGGCGGCGGTTCTATCGTTAACCATAGCCTGGAAGCGGCAGGAGTCGAGCTGCCACAGAGCCTTGCCGGTCTGATATTTGCGCTTGGACTCGCCTTTATCGTATTTATCAGCACTAAGGCTGTAGATAGGATCACAACGGTTATGCTCGGTGGCATGATTATCACCTTCTTCCTCGCCGTGGGTAACCTATTGATTGAGGTTGAGACCGTCAAGCTCTTTGTACCCGATGGAGAGAGTCGTTATCTCCCCTTTATGTTGGCCGCGATCCCCTTTGGATTGGTGAGCTTCGGTTATCACGGCAATGTACCCAGCCTGGTTAAATACTATGGTAAAGATGCCGGCACCATTATAAAGGCGATAGTTACCGGTACTCTTATAGCCTTCGTCATCTACATCTGTTGGTTAGTGGCAACTATGGGAAATATCTCCCGAAGCGGCTTTGTCGATGTTATCGCCCAGGGCGGTAATATGGGAGTGCTGGTTGCTGCGTTATCCGACGTCATGAGTAGCGCATGGTTAACGACTATGCTGACCGCGTTCGCTAACCTTGCCGTGGCCTCCTCTTTTCTGGGAGTCACCTTAGGTTTATTTGACTATCTGGCTGATCTATTTGGTTTCGATGAAACCCGTAGCGGTCGCTTTAAAACGGCAGCAGTCACCTTTCTGCCGCCGACGGTGTTAGGCCTGCTGTTCCCCGATGGCTTCCTGATTGCGATCGGTTTCGCGGCTCTGGCTGCCACCATCTGGGCGGCAATTGTGCCGGCGATGATGGCCTATAATGCGAGAAAGCTCTACCCCGATAGTGACAGTTTTAAGGTGCCGGGGGGAACGTTTGTTATTGGCATCGTTATTCTGTTTGGTATCGTCACCGGAGCCTGTCATCTACTTGCTATGGCAGACCTGTTACCGGTTTTCGGCTAGTCGGTTAGAGCGAACTTTGTAAGAGCCCTCTATGAGGGCTTTTTTGTGTCTGTGATGATGTTGAAGTCGCAACCTATTTCGGCTTGTTTTGGTTGAGTTTGTCCAGGTATTGCTGCGGGGTACATTTTCTGAGTCGTTTAAAGGCCCGGCTGAAGCTTTGCTGGTTTGCATACCCCAGCAGAGGGCTGATCTCCGCTACACTTTTACCGTCTAACATATATTTGATGGCTTGATTGCTGTAGATGTAGCTGCAAAGTGCTGAAAACGTGAAGCCCTGTTGTTGTAGTCGCCTCTGCAGCTGTTGCTTAGAGATATTAAAGAGTTTGGCAATATCTTCTACCTTAGGCAGACCATAAAACCTTGCATAATTGACCATCTCAAAGAGTACCTTAGGCGTGTCGTGAGGCTGCGGCATATTGAGATACTTTTCAAACAGCGAACGCTTCATGGTCACCGGACTATTAGCCAACTGTGGTTCTATCAAGGGTTGCAGCATATCATCAATATCCAGCCAAATTTCCGTTTGGGCAGCATTCCAGCTCACAGGGCAGTTAAATAGCTGCTCAATCTCCTGCTGTGCGATAGTCGAGCCGCTGATATGCACCCGAATAGGGCGATAACTTTCACCTAAGAAGTGACGCAGCGCATTGAGCAGCATCATCGCGACTCTGAGAGAGTCGTAGCTTTTCTCCTGATTGAAGGCATAGGGGTTCTTGTAGCACCATTTCATTATTTTGCCTGAGAGGCTGACATAGTAACTGGCGCCGGACTGCAGGCTGACGATGCCATAGTTGATACGGCGTATGCTCATTGCCAGATCCGGGGTCGATAACAGGTCTATGCCATCGATATCGAGCCGGGCGAAGTTTAGCTGTTGCCCCAGCTTAGCCATATAAGCCGGATCTTGGGTTAAAAGAGAGAGCCGAGTTAACCATGCAGCAAACTCAGTGAACGGGATCAGGGCCATGGGCTCACTCATCAGGGTATCGGGAATCGAAAGGGCCCGGTGATTGAAGCCATAGACCTGTTCTACCCCATCAAAAATTGGCTTCACGTAGCAGACTCGGATAAAGGCAGTATTAAATTTCATCGACAATAATGGCGTTAGTTAATGAAGGCTAATTTAATCATTAATGGTTCATAATTGATACAACTGGACGTTAAGTCTTGTTCGTTATTGGATAAACGTCAAACTAACCCTCTTGTTTAAATTTAAGAGACCATTTTGCATGAGTTTACTCGGTATGCCGTTTGTCGATACTGGCGCGGACACAGCGCTGCATGTTGTGGCCTTGGTTGTCATGGTTGGCACAGTCACAGCGTTAGCCATAGGTTTTTGGAAGATCCATGAGTTACCTATCAATAAAGCCCATAGAGAGGAACATCATCAGATAGGGCTGATCACGGCGCTCACCTGGATCGGCTTTGTATGGCACTGGGTTTGGGTATTGGCTGTGTTTGTTGCCTTTATCGATGGTGAGAAGGCGCTGAGACGTCTTCGGGATATCTGGCACGAGTCTGGAGAGGGTCAGCAAGGTACCCCGGAGGAGAACAGCAATGCTTGAAGGTTTAGCAGTATGGGCATTATTTATCTATCTGCTTCGCATGGTAGGCATGCCGTGGAATAGATACAGCAAGAGTTTTGCCTATGTGGGTGGCGGAGGTTGGCTGCTGTTTGTCTGGGTCGGTCTGCTGAACTTTACCCCTATGGATCTCTCAGGTGGCTCATTGGTGCAGTCACCGCACATTCAGCTCAGACCGGCTTCGAGTCAAATCAAGGGGCAGGTGAAACAGATCTATGTTGAGCCTAACCAGAGGGTAGAGGCTGGTCAGCTGATCTATGAGCTCGATGATGAGACCTATCAGATTGCACTTAACAAGGCTCAGGTTGCCAAAGAGTCTGCCAAGGTTTCGTTGTCGGCAGCTAAAGAGGACGTGAAACTGGCAAATAAGGAGTATCAGACGGCGATAACCGATATCGAGATTGTCAAAAGCCAGTTAGCCGCAGCAAGCAAAGATCTGTTATGGAAACAGAAGACACTGGAAAGGTATATCGAGCAGAATCGGGTCGTGCCAAATACCATCACTGCGAGCCAAATGGATGAGCAGACGAACGGTATAGACCTGGCTAAAGCCAATGTTCATACCTACCGCTCACAAGTAGATAAGGCAGGTTTGGCTGAGCATAAGGCCAGACTCAATATTGAAAAGGCGGAGCTGGCAGTTAAGAGCAGTGAATCAAATTATATGAGCGAGGTGGCGAATGTGGCTCAGGCGCAATGGAACTTAGATAGCACTAAGGTCTATGCTCCGGCCGATGGCTATCTGACTAACTATATTATGCGAGAGGGGCAGTTTGTCGGCTTAGTGCCCCGCATACAGATGTATACCGATGAAAAGTATGTGTTGATGCGAGTCAATCATCAGGCTATACGTAACGTCAAGGTCGGTCAAAATGCCGAGTTTGCATCGGCAGTCTATCCGGGCAAGGTGTTTAATGCCGAGGTAGAGGGGATCATAGAGGCGACGGGAGAGGCGCAGGGTAGTCTGTTTGCCCGTGATGATAATGTGCGTCAGACGACCGGACAGAATCTGAATAATAAGCATCATTTTGTGCGTCTGAAGTTAAATGAAACCGGGGATTATGATATCCCGGTTGGTTCGGTTGGATTGGCGTGGATCTCAGGTGAGAAACCTGTCTCTTTTCTCGCATTTCTGGATGTGATTCGAGGGATCATCATCAGGATGAAGTCGCAAATCTATTACTTCTATTCCATTTAACTTGGTATTAGTCGTCCCGGCATGGTCGATATCATTCCGGGGCGACATTATTTCAAATAAAGGCTAAGTGCAGACCTGGTTACGTCCTTTCTTCTTGGCTCTGTAGAGGGCCTCATCGGCTCTCTTCATCGTCTGCTCGAAGGTGTCGCCTCCCAGCCTCTCGGCGACGCCGATGGAGATGGTTACACTTACGGTTTTTTTGCTGGCTTTCCCGGCGGTATTCCGCTTGGCTTTGCTGCTGCGTTTACGCTTGTCATCCCGTAAAACTATCCGGTACTCCTCGATAGACTCTCTGACCTCTTCGAGGTGTTCGATAACCGAGTCGGTATCTTTTCGGGAGAATACTATGGTGAACTCTTCTCCGCCATACCTGAAGACCTTGCCGCCACCGGACACTCGTGCCAGCTTAGCGGCAACGAGCTTTAATACTTGATCGCCCACATCATGACCATAAGTGTCATTAAACTTCTTAAAGTGATCGATATCGAGCATGGCGACACTGTACCTTCTGCCGAGGGAAAGCACTAAGTTATAGAGTGCTCGTCTCGATGCGAGTCCGGTGAGTTCATCGCGATAAGCGAGGAAGTAGGAGTCGATTAAGATAGTAAACAGGTAGATGACCGCTAGTGCAGACAGGAGCACGGATAGCGGAAGATGGCCAGGGAATATGTGATGAAATATCCAGATGGCGAAGGTGATGAGAATCGAGGTATTGACCAGGTTCGTTTGCCATATGGTGCGCGTCAAAATGAGGACTCCACTGAGATAGGCAGGCATAAGGGCTTGCATCTGAGGTGACACAGTCAATGGCAGTTTTGCGTTAATCTGAGCTTGAAAATGTTCAACTCCCCATAACCAGCCGTAAGCCATGGCAAAACAGAGACAGATAGCAAAAAGCCTGATCAGGCTATGTGGAGAGAGTAGCCCCCTGTCTTTGAAGAGGGAAAAGCAGGTAATGATCAATGTTCCCGTTAGAAAGATCCCCTGGGTGTTCAGTTGGAGGCTCGCGGGGAGGAACGGGTGTTGACTGTTAGTGTAAAACAGCAGCAGAAGCGTGGCCAGGTAGGCCAAACGGCTGCGGTTAAATTGAAGTGCAAGGGCGATTGCTGTCATGAGTAACCAAAATGGAAGCTCATTGATGTTTCCCTGCCAAACTTGCCAGCTAGTCTGGGTAGATTGAAGCAAGCCTAATGAGAAAGCCGTGGCTAAAAGGGGAAGGAAAAAATAGCGACATCTGTGATAAAAAGCAGACAAAACAAACCTCAATAATGACTTTAGCTTATGCAAGTATCCACAATCAGGCTCGACCTTTATTGAATTTCTAGTGCGAGCTAAGCCTTTTAGTTATCCCCAAGCCACTTCAAAATGCTCGTTTCAGAGCTACAGACTCCTGCATTTTTGAGGTCGTTTGGCTATATAGGACAGAGATATAAGACGACATATTTCCCCTATATATAAAGCAGTATATGGAGTTTATTTTGTTTTTAATAGCAGTTTGATTATTACTCAGTGATCTCTGGCTTCATCGTGTCGGCAACCAGGTGAATGACCGTGATCCACGCCTGTCTTACCTCCTCTGTATAGGCTTCTCCCAAACCGGTTTTCAAGGTGAAGAGTAATGCGTTTCCCACCGGAGTGAAGTGGCTTCTTTTGGTGCCGTAGCCATTGTGCCTCTGCGCTAACTGTTTCAGAGCAGGTACTAAAGCATCCAGGTCGTTTAATCCATCTACGGCTGCCTTTAACATTGCCATCAGCTTACGTCCCTGCAGTTTTATATTGCTTTTGAAAAGTGGTTTGAGTGAGGGATCTATTTTAAAAAGTGCCCCATAAAAAATGTCGGCTGCCTGATCGGCTATGGGCTCGACCAGGGAAAATGAGTGTTGCACTAAAAGGATCTGTTTTTGAGTCAATGACATAGGTTCTCCTTGATATCGCGCTCTTCATCCTGAGGTACTACAGCTATCAATTTTCTGCGGGGCGACTATGGCTTGGACGACTGTTTATCCACTTTAGCGGGCAGAAGGAGTAACTATAATTGCATCTAGCATAGACAGAAATCATAAAACAAGCTTAACTAAATTCAGTTAGATGCGAACATCTGTTGTTTCTATTCATCAGCCAAAGGTGCTGTTTATGAAAGTCGAACGATATGCCCAAGGCCTCCCTTGTTGGGTGGAACTCGCCAGTCACGATGCAAATGCGGGGAAGCAATTTTATAGTGAATTGTTAGGTTGGAGTCTGCAGGATATGCCAATTCCCGATGGGGTATATACCATGTTCAACCTGGTACTCGGGGAAGAAAGTGATGAGATAGGTGCTGCTTATCAGATGCCGGCAGAGATGAGTGAGCAGGGGATACCGACTAACTGGACCGTCTATTTTGCCGTCGATAGCGTCGATGCCACCATAGCGTTAGCCAGGTCCAATGGCGGGGAGTTGTTGCTTGGGCCACATGATGTCGGTACGGCGGGGAGAATGGCATTACTCAGAGATCCACAAGGGGCAAAATTTGCGATATGGCAGGCGGGTGAGCATATCGGCGCGAGGAGAAGGGGTGAGAGCGGCACACTTTGTTGGGTAGAGTTAGCCTGCCGGAATACCGGACTTGCAAAACAGTTTTATCCAAAAATATTAGACTGGAAAGTTCAACCCGGCGATATACCGGGTTTTGAATATACAGAGTGGTTAGTGGATGGAGAGCCTTTTGGTGGCATGATGGAGATGACTGAGGAGTGGGGGGATATCGATCCTCATTGGATGCTCTACTTCACCGTGGCCGACTGTGACGAGACTGTGGTAAAGGCGACCAAGATCGGAGGTAAGATCTGTGTTCCTCCCACCAACATTCCAAAAGTGGGTCGTTTTGCCGTTATCAAGGATCCTCAGGGAGGTGTTTTCTCTGTGATTGCCCTTAACACGTGAAAAGCTTAATTGCCCCGGCGTATTGAAGGGGAGAAATTGCGCTAAACTTAAATTCAGTTGCTTACTAAAGAGTCTGAACTCAGGTTGAGTAGTGCCGTTCAGGCTTTGGATTGAGTGCGTTTTAATTAGGCTTGTCTATGATGAATTTTCAGTTTAGCATTCGGCAAAAAATCACTTTCGGCTTTAGTGCCATCGGCGTGCTCCTTATAGCAGGTAGCAGCTTCTTTTATTACTCTCTCAGCAGGATCAACATTGCAAATCAAGATGTTGAGACTTTGGCCGTTCCGGTGCTAAAACAAAGTCATGCCCTGCAGTTAACACTCCTGAAGATGGTCAAGCTGCTTGCCGTAGCTAATACTCTCAAGACTCGACCAGAGCTGAACCGCAGTCAGAACCAATTTAGCCAGCTGCAAGCTAACTATGATGCGGATCTGTCCAGGCTTAAGGGCAAGGTCTTAGATCAGAGCAAGATGCTCAAGTCTCTGGAGTTGGCGGAGGTGGAGTTTCGACAATTTCTTGAGGAGAGTAATAAACTGTTTGAAGCTAAGCTGTCCATTATCGAGGCTGCCGTCAGATTTCAGGAGCGCTACCAGGAGTTTGAGAGTAATCGCTTCGAAGCGAGTAATCTGATGTTGGATCTGGAGCTTATTTCGGCTCCACAAGAGGCGCGTTTACTGGAGGAGGTGATCGGTACCGGCACCCGTATTGACGATATGCTGTTCACCATGGGCAACACCATGTCCGGCCTGACCCGGGTCGATATGGCGGAAGGTGTGACGGCCCATCAGGAAGATATCGGTTTCTTAATGAGTAACCTGACAACCAACTTCGACTTTTTAAGAAGACAAGCCGAACCTCTGAACATTCAAGCCACCATGGATGCGTTTTCCCAGAAAATTGACCGGTTGAAACACTACCTGCTGCAACCGGGAGAGCTGTACCTGTTGCAGCACCGCATTATAGCCCAGGACGCCCTGGCGCAGGAGACTTACGCTAAGGCGGAGATGAGTTTCACGGCCAGTTACGAGCAACTCGATCTACTGGCAAATCTAGCCGACCAACGGCTGGTTCAACTGCAGGCAACGGCGAAGGAGAAGATCTCCGCCGGTGAAACGTTAGCCGTTATACTCGCAATGGTGTTTGTATTGATGGCGAGCTTCATCTCAATCGTTACCTCAAGAGCCATGTTGGGTCCCCTTCAGTCGGTGAATCAGGCACTGGCGCGTATTGCCGATGGGGATCTGTCTCAACGTATCACCAAAAAGACGGATGATGAGTTTGGAACCTTGACCGATAACATTAACAAGCTGTCGCAGGATCTGACTCAGCTGCTCAATGAGATTAGTGAGAATGCGCACTCTCTGGATGGCTCGGCTTTAGCGTCAAATCAACAGAGCCAGCGTATTGCATCTGTCGCCGCCGAACAGATCGAGCGGGTGGAAAGCGTCAGGGTTAGAGCGGAGCAGCTGTTCTCGAGTTCGACAGTGGTAAAAAATGAGGCCGACACGACCGCCGATAATGTGACTCAGGCATCGGTGAGTAGCCGTGAAATTAAGGGAATAGCGGCTACTAACAGCGAAACGATTCAAAGTCTGTCTAATGGACTCAGTGAGTCGGTGGAGGTGATGTCCAGGTTGAGTCATCACAGCAAAAATATCGGTGGGATCTTAGATACGATTGTCGGGATTGCCGAGCAGACCAATCTGCTTGCTCTGAACGCGGCCATTGAGTCGGCCAGAGCGGGCGAACATGGCAGAGGTTTTGCGGTGGTAGCCGATGAGGTGAGAACTCTGGCCATGCGTACACAGGAGTCTGCCGCAGAGATACAGACCACGATCACTGCACTGCAGCAGGAAACCGAATCGGTTGCCGACTCTATCTCTGTTGGACAGTCTACAGCGGCACAGTGCGTCATCCAGAGCCGGGAGCTGAGGGCAGCGATCGAACATATGGATACCTCTCTGAGTACGATTGAGCAGATGAGTAAACATATTGCCCAGGTCGCAGATGATCAGTTAGCCGATAGCCAGAATATCGAGGTCAGTATGGGGGAAACCCTCAATACTGCTAATCAGAATGCCCGGGAGGCGAGCGGGGTGGCCGAACGCAGTGCAGAGGTTAATGAGCTGGCACGTTCCCTCACACGCAGTGTAAAGCGATTTCGTTTATGAGTGAGAGGTAATTTGTTAGATAAGAAAAGCACAGCCCGGTAATGGGCTGTGTTTTTCTACTCAATCAACATCTTTATCGACTGGCGTAATAGTGGTTGATGTTACTGTGTGGAGTTTAGCTTTCTACCGTAAATCAGCAGGTACAGAGCCGGCAGCACGAAAAGAGATAACAGGGGCGCGGTGATCATGCCGCCTATCATAGGTGCGGCAATCTTCTGCATCACATCATTGCCCGAGCCCGCTCCCCACATGATGGGCAGGAGTCCGAAGAAGATGGTGGCGACGGTCATGGCTTTGGGGCGAATGCGCATGACAGCACCTTCGATCAAGGCCTCCTTCAGATCTATGACTGACTCATAGCCGCCCGTCTCCTTCCTGTGCTTGATGGCATTATTCAGGTAGACCAACATCACCACCCCGAACTCTGCCGCAACCCCGGCCAGCGCAATCATACCCACAGCGACGGCAACGGACATGTTGTACTCCAGGGCGTAGAGCAGCCAAGTGCTGCCAACCAAGGCAAACGGCAGGCTGAGCATGATGATCCCTGCCTGTAGTGTCGAGCCGAAGGTCATCATAAGTAGAATGAAGATAACGCCGAGTGCCATAGGTATCACCTTTTTCAGTTTGGCGTCGACTCTCTGCATATACTCATATTGGCCAGCGAAACCATAGCTATATCTGGGAGGTACGGTGAGTTCGCTATCCAGAGCCTGCTTGGCCTCATCGATATACTCGCCAATCGAGGTGCCCTCAATATCCACAAATACCCAGGATATCAGGCGTCCGTTTTCACTCTTGAGCATAGGAGCCCCATCGGTGATCTCTATATCGGCTAAGTTACGCAGTGGCAGATAGTGTCCCGTCTTGGTGATCACCGGGAGCTCCCTGAGCTTCTCGATATTATCCCTGAGCTCTCTGGGGTAGCGCAGGTTAATCGGATACCGCTCCGCGCCCTGTACCGACTCACCTATCTCCATGCCGCCGATGGCATAACGAACCACATCCTGTATGTCGGTGAGTGTCATGTCGTAGCGGGAAGCCACATCAAGCTTGGGCGTGATATCTACGTACCGCCCGCCGCCCACGCGTTCGGCATAGGCCGACTTGGTATTGGGCAGCTTACTGAGTATGCCTTCTATGTTGGTACCAATTTTCTGCAGCTCATCCACATCGGCCCCGGTTATCTTGATGCCAACCGGTGTCTTGATACCGGTAGAGAGCATATCGATGCGGGTCTTGATGGGTTGAACCCAGGCATTGGTCAGGCCGGGAACCTTTACCGTCTGTTGCAGCTGGTCGATAATATCTTGCAGCGTGACACCCTCCCGCCACTCATCTCTCGGATTCAACATTATGGTGGTTTCAAGCATTGTCAGCGGCGCCGGATCCGTAGCCGTTTCGGCCCTGCCGACCTTGCCGAATACCCGCTTGACTTCGGGTACCGTCTTAATCAGACGGTCGGTTTGCTGCAATATCTCTGCGGCCTTACTGGCACTGATCCCCGGCAGTGCGGTAGGCATATAGAGCAGATCGCCCTCCTCGAGCTCCGGCATAAACTCACTGCCTAAGTTATTGAGAGGATACCAGGCGCTGACCAGGGTGATGACGGCGACAAGAAGAGTGATTTTGGGAAATCTCAAAACCAGAGTCAGTGAGGGTTTGTAGATGGCGATCAATACCTTACTGATGGGGTTGCTGGTCTCCTTAGGGATCCTGCCTCGAATAAAGAAGCCCATAAGTATGGGGACTAAGGTTATTGAAAGCAGCGCCGCTGCGGCCATGGCAAAGGTCTTGGTATAGGCCAGCGGGCTGAATAATCGTCCCTCCTGGGCCTCAAGCGCAAAGACGGGTACGAAGCTTAAGGTAATGATTAACAGTGAGAAGAACAGCGCCGGGCCGACCTCGATGGAGGCCTCAGTGACTATCTTCCAATGCTCTCTATTGTTAGGCGGGCGCTGATACTCATCCTTGAATTGTTCGAGGTGTTTATGCATATTCTCGATCATGACGATGGCTCCGTCGACCACGGCTCCGATAGCGATGGCTATGCCGCCCAGGCTCATAATATTGGCATTGACTCCCATCTTGTTCATCACGATAAAGGCGATGAGAATAGACAGAGGTAAAGTGATCACGGCAACGAGCGTCGAGCGGGCATGCAGCAGGAAAAGCAGGCACACCAAACCGACGACAAACATCTCCTCTACGACCTTGTGGAGCAGGTTTTCGACCGAACTTTCAATCAGCTGAGATCTGTCGTAGGTCGGGATGATCTCTACCCCTTCAGGAAGCCCAGACTTAAGCTGCTCCAGCTTACTCTTTACCGCCTCGATAGTCGCTAATGCATTCTCGCCATAACGCATGACGATAATGCCACCGACCACTTCACCTTCGCCGTCGAGCTCGGCAATACCGCGACGGGATGCCGGCCCCTTGCGGATGGTTGCCACATCTTTAAGTAGCAGAGGCGTGCCGGATGGACTGGTTATTCCAAGGGGGATCTCCCTGAAATCGTCCAATGTCTGCCGGTAGCCTTTGGCCCGGACCATGTATTCGGCTTCGGCCATCTCGATAACCGAGCCACCGGCTTCGGTATTCGACTTGGCGATCGCACTCTTAATCGAGGCGATATCAAGTTGGTAGATGGCTAATTTGTCGGGCTCTATCACTATCTGATAGGTTTGCTCCATTCCACCGACCGTGGCCACTTCGGATACTCCGGCAACACTCTGGAGTTCCAGTTTCAGATACCAGTCTTGCAGACTTTTGAGTTGGGAGAGATCTAAATTACCGGATCTGTCCACTAAGGCATATTCGAAGATCCAACCAACTCCGGAGGCGTCAGGCCCCAGGGAGGGTTGGACACCTTGGGGTAAACGGCTGCTGACCTGGTTCAGGTACTCCAGTACCCGGGATCTGGCCCAATAGATGTCGGTACCATCTTCGAAGATGACATATACGTAAGAGTCACCGAAGAAGGAGTAGCCACGGACGGTCTTGGCACCGGGAACCGCGAGCATGGCAGTGGATAACGGGTAAGTCACCTGCTCCTCGACCAGTTTTGGTGCCTGTCCGGGGAATGGGGTTTTAATGATCACCTGCACATCGGAAAGATCCGGAAGGGCATCTAACGGAGTATTTCTCAGCTCCTGGACGCCCCATGCGGTGATCATTATCGTGATGATCAACACCATGAGACGCTGTTTGATTGAGGCCTCGATAATTTTCTTAAGCATTATCTACTCCTCCAATTATCCAAAGTTGCAAACACTGTCATGCCGCAGTTAGTAGAGGTTTTAGCTCTGATATTTGTAAGCATAAATCCTCCCCCTTAGTGCTGGTGGCCGCTGCTGAGGCGCATAAGGCTGCCCTTGAGGCTGGCCTCTGAATCGAGAAGAAACTGCCCCGAAGTTACCACGCGCTCACCCTCTTTCAGGCCCTCTTTGATCTCAGCTTTCCCCTGGCTGAGCATGCCTACCGTCACCTTACGGGCGGTGAAGCTGTTGTCTTCGAGCTTAACGATGACGCGGTTCTCTTTTCCTGTCTGAATCAGGGCCTCTTGGGGGATGACTAAGGTATCAGTGTTGGGACCACCAAATATATCGATCTTAGCCAGGGTATTGGGTCTTAGTTCGACATCGCTGTTTTGCACTACGATCCTGACCCTTAAACTACGGGTCACGGCATCGAGCTCCGGATAGATATAGTCAATCTGCCCCTCAATCCCCTTGAGACCCATCGCCGGTACCGAGACTTCAGCCTCCTGGCCTACCTCAAGCCAGCTCTGCTCATTTTCAAACACATCGGCTATAACCCAAACCTTGGACAGATCGACGACAGACATCACCTCTGTCGATGGTTGAATATACATGCCATCTCTTACCGAGAGCGCCTTTACTATACCGTCACTCTTGGCATAAAAAGGCACCCGATATTGTGTCTCCTTGGATTTCGCCAAAGCCTTTATCTGACTCTTGTTAAACCCGAGTAACTCCAGACGTAACCCGGCTTTTCTCACCAGGTCTTTATAGTTGGCATCGTTTCCTGAACGCTTGAAGGTATCCTGTGCTAGCAGGAAATCATCTTGGGCGTTGATTAGATCGGGCGAGTAGATCTCATAAAGCAGCTGCCCTTTGGTAATCTTGTCGCCGACAGATTTGATCGTTAGCTTCTCTATCCAGCCATTCACCCGGGCATGGATATGGTTTATCTGGCTCTCGTCATAATCTATCTGGCCAACGGTTTGAACAAACTTCCATAGTGTATCTTTCTCGGCTCTGGCGACCTTAAGTGCCAGTGCCTGCTGCATGCTGCCGGAAACATCTATCTGGATCTCCTGACTGCTGCCACCGACTTCAACCTTTTCCAGATTCATGCCGCAGATGGGGCATGTGTCCGGCACGTCGCTGATGATATGGGCATGCATAGGGCAGACATATTTTATTTTGGCACCATCATCGAAAAGGGCAGGCTTTGCACTGTCAAACACGGTATCAGCCTGGCTCCTTGACGCCTGGGGTTGATGTTTGTGAGCCGAATGATCATCGCCTGCAGTACTCATATCATGGGTTGAATGATCCTTGTGACCTTTCTCCTCTTCCTCCTCCTCAACGAGGAACATATTACAGATAGAGCAGCGACTTCCCGCCTCATGGCTGGTCTCTTGTGGATGCATAGGGCAGACATAGGTTTTCAGCCCGGCAACGGCCAGGTCTGAGTGCTGACCCTCTTCATCTGATTCTTCCTCAACGAGGAACATATTACAGATAGAGCAGCGACTTCCCGCCTCATGGCTGGTCTCTTGTGGATGCATAGGGCAGACATAGGTTTTCAGCCCGGCAACGGCCAGGTCTGAGTGCTGACCCTCTTCATCTGATTCTTCCTCAACGAGGAACATATTACAGATAGAGCAGCGACTTCCTGCCTCATGGCTGGTCTCTTGTGGATGCATAGGGCAGACATAGGTTTTCAGCCCGGCAACGGCCAGGTCTGAGTGCTG
>NZ_CANMUW010000020.1 GCF_947501225.1 uncultured Shewanella sp. | reverse complement strand
CTGTGCCGGAAGGCTGACGATACCGTTATCATCTATCGATGCCTGTAAACTTACCGCCGAAGAGAATATCCGCTAAAGAATTGCCAGCTAAGGAACTGAAATAACCTTAGCTGGATTGGTTTTCCCTGTGCCGGAAGGCTGACGATACCGTTATCATCTATCGATGCCTGTAAACTTACCGCCGAAGAGAATATCCGCTAAATAATTGCCAGCTGAGGAACTGAAATAACCTTAGCTGGATTGGTTTTCCCTGTGCCGGAAGGCTGACGATACCGTTATCATCCATCGATGCCTGTATACTTACCGTCGAAGAGAATATCCGCTAAAGAATTGCCAGCTAAGGAACTGAAATAACCTTAGCTGGATTGGTTTTCCCTGTGCCGGAAGGCTGTCGATACCGTTATCATCCATCGATATTTGGATACTTACCGCCGAAGAGAATATCCGCTAAAGAATTGCCAGCTGAGGAACTGAAATAACCTTAGCTGGATTGGTTTTTTCTGTGCCTGAAAGCTGTGTAACCCTCCCCCCTAAAATAGCCTCCTATAAATTTGGGCTGCCAGATTAAGGGAGAAGATTCATCTAAGCCGGAGGAGAGAATGTCTTCAGGGCTTACTTGAAGCTTTCAGATAGGTAGTCTCTGTCCGGTTCATGATGAGGGGCGGTCACAGGGAAAGATATATGGAAACAGGCACCACCAAGGGGACATTCAGGTTCCAGTTTGATATTTCCTTTCAGTAAGGTGGCGGCATTAAATGCAGCAGACAGTCCCAGACCTGTTCCCCCCTGACTGCGGTTAGTGGTATAAAATGGCTCAAAAATATGAGTCGAGGCTTCATCAGATATCCCGATCCCATTGTCTTGTATAGAAATGTTGAGCCGGTCGTCTTGCAAGCGGGCTCTAATCAAAATGATGCCCTTTTCTATCTGCCCGAAAGCGTGTGAGTAGGCATTTGACAGAATATTGGTGATGATCTGCTTGAGCAGGCTCTGATTTGTCGTTATCTCAAGAGCCGGATCCAGATCGAATTGAACATCCACATCCTGGTCACCAAACAGAATCTTCATCGCCTCATGGTTTTCCACCAGGCTCTGTTTTAAATTGAAGCTTCGCTTCTCCTCCAGGCTTTGCTGAGCGGCAACGGTTTTAAACTTCTGGATAAGCGTACTTGCACGGGTAATATTGCTGACAATTAATTCGCAACTCTCCTGGTACTCCTCCAGTATCGAGTTGATCTCCTCCAGGGTAGCATTTTCACTGTGGATCAGCTTGATAAGCTCCTGAATATGAGTGAGTTGAGAGCTGGCGGCGGTCAAACAGATACCTATTGGGGTATTAATTTCATGGGCGACACCGGATACCAGTCCGCCCAGAGCGGCCATCTTCTCCTGTTCGACGAGAACTTCCTGAGCACGCTTAAGTACCAGTAGAGATTGTTCCAGCTCTTTCGTCCGTTCCTTAACCTGTCTGGATAGTTCATCTTTATAGCTGGTTTCTAATTCGAGCAGGCGCTCTCTGTCTGCCAGCGCATCCTGCAACTCCTGTTTTGATTGTTTTATGTCAGAAAAGGAGCGGCGAAGCTGCTGTTGCATGGTGTTAATTGCATGAGAAACTTGTTGGAATTCATCTTCCCTTTTACTTTTATTACCAAATATCAGAGGTTTGGCCGGGCTATCCAGATCTATCTGTTGGCAATATTGACTTAAGCTGTGCAGATGTCGGGTCACCATATACCAGACTAAAAACAGAATGAAGCCAGCCACAATGAAGGTTTTTATGGCGTTAGAAAGTAAGATAATTATGGCGCGATCCAGGAGCTTGTCGTAAACTGCCCGCAGATCGGCCTGCACGAGTAGCGTCCCGACCGGGATGCTATCGCTACCTGAGCTATAGAAGAGCTCGAAAGACTTCTCGATGGTATTTTCTGGTGTTGGCGTACCGGCAATCCAAACCTGCCCGCTGTCATCGTTTATGGATATATAGGTAATATCAGGGAGTTGAATCAAGCCATTGAGCTGGGTGTTGATAAGTCTCTCGTCGATGACCCAGATGCTGGCAGCCAGCACATCTAAATTGACTTTTTCGATACTGGTAAATTGGCGAGATATTCTGTCGACATCGCCTCTATAGTCATTAACAAGTTGAAAGCCTGTGGTCAGTAAGGTGATGACGGAGCTAAACAAGACTATCGACAACGTCAGCTTTCGACCTATTGGGCTTTTAATGAGTCGGCCAGTAAATGTCTGCATGAACCCTTTTCTTGTGTATCGAAGTAAATAATTCAGCTCAATCAGCAAAATAACCCGCTAATTGAGCAGCCATCAGTAGCTATAAGCATAGACCGCTTCCAGCGTTCTTGAGCAAGTTAGTGCGTTAAAAACAAAGATAAAAGCCGAAACTTAGTTGAACGAACTGCTTAGAGAGTTTATGGCATCATTTTTGCTTTATCTTCAGTAAGTACAGATTATTGACACTAGGTCTCTTTATGCAGAAATTAAAATTTCAATTCATTAAGCAATCGAACCCTAAACAGTTTATCTTCAGCTCGATGCTCTGGTTAGCCATTGTGAGCGGTGTATTGCTATTTTTACCAAAGACACTGCTATCGGCGTTGAATCTGGAACAAGCCGTGGCAGCTAATTCTCACTTTATTGGCTTAGGTCTAATCATCGGTGTTGCTTACCTTCTGACTCAAGTACTTAACTATTTTCTGGATCAAGCGATTGGTTATTTAAAGACCAAACGTACCACAGAGATCATCGAGGAGAAAGTAAAGCTGTTAGACCCAACGGAGAGAGCTCTTCTGAGAGAGTTTTTTCTTCAGGGTGAGACCATTTTGACATTGCCTCAAAATGAGCCGGCAGTAACAAGCTTGCTTTCTACCAATATTATTGAACATCTGGGTAATCAGAAGCATTACGCAATTCAAGGCCCCACAGCGGACTACAAGATCTCTATGAGAGCAAGAAGCTACCTGAATCGTCAGGTATTAAGGTTGCCGGCGGGGGAGCCCAGCCAGGAGGAGATGCAAAATCTTATTAAGGCAAGACCGTCCTTTGCACATAACCTGGTAACAACCCGAAAGCACGCGGCATAAATCTGACACATCTTAGGCGCTGCGACTCTGGAGCAGAGTTGAGATAACTTGCTAAAAAGATGGGGGCTTCATTGCCCCCATTGCATTAGAGACAGCAAGTGTTTTTGCTGTTTCATCGAAACCTTGTGTTTATTCCGGCTTAGACTTGGAAATAAACAACCACATCAGATAGGACATGATGCCTATTGTGGTGAAGATAACTATCATAGATAGCAGACCTATCGGATTACCAAACATTAAATCTAACCAGAAAGCCATGGGCGAAATCCTCTTTCTAAAAACCAGTATTCATTACTTTCCCCTAAATTAGTCTTGTTTCCTTGTTAACAAGCTGATCTCGATCAATAAAGTTGGCAAAAATATGAACAAGTTGAAACTTATGCAGAAGCTATTTGAGAGACTGGCGCTGTCAAGGCTTTAGGGGGGGACGCCAGGATTCAATACCGTAATAGGTACACTAGCCACCGATATAATTCGAGGGTTGACCTTTGATGAAGATAAAGAGTGAAATTTGTCCGCTTAATCTTCTTCTGCTTTTAAAAGGCTTGCCATTATCATCTGCAAAGGTATAATCGCCGTCACTTACTGAGCTCTTAGCTCCAGTTAGTCTATTTGATTAAGCCGGTGTGGTGGAATTGGTAGACACGACGGATTCAAAATCCGTTGCTTTCGAGCGTGACGGTTCAAGTCCGTCCACCGGTACCAATCGAATACTCTTTATAAGAGATACTCTCGTTTGAGAGATATGAACCTGCCTTTGAGCAGGTTTTTTTATGCCTGAAATTTGTCCCTGTCATGTTCATTAAAAGCAATGGAGCCCCTATTAATCAGCTCCACTGCTCAATATTAATTCAGGTATTAACTTCCCTTTAGAGAGCAATTTCAAGCAGAAAGTCAAAAGTTATATGCTAATCCAACCATATAGTGGTCGTCGTTGAACTCGTGATAACTGGCTTCCAGCATCAGATCCAGCTGTGACAGCAGCGGATAGCTGTAACGCAGTGCGATATCGTAGGCCGTATCAGCCACTTTTCCATTGTCATCAAATTCGTAGGCTTCGGCATCGGTAAACAGGCCTGCATGTGCTACCAGGCTGCCGTTAAATAGCGGGAATGAGTAGTTTAGTTCTGTATACCAAGCTTCTACGTCCTGATCATAATTAACCGCCAGATTCATTGCCTGATAATCTACCGAAAGTGCATATTCCACAGTGTCGCCGCCATCGCCATAGGTGTACTTCATGGCGTTGAAGCCAAAGCCAAGATCGTCAGTGGCCATCAGGTAATAACCGCCGTAGTAGTCTATCTCGTAATCCTTGACCACAGTATCTGCGTCCTCATAACGATAGGTCTCGAATGAGGTTCCCAAATAGAAGCCACTGTCATGTTCGACCATAAGATCGGCTTGGAGCGATGGCTTATCATCACTAATTGTCTGTCCGCGCCAGAGATAGTTGCTAAGTCCCATCATCACTCCCGAGGTGGTGAATTGACTCTCTTCTGCTGAGACCGGTTGGCTTGTGGTTACTGTCATTGCCATGATGCAAGATGCTAATAGTAACTTCTTCATTATTATTCCTTATTTAATATTTTAGTTGATAATGAAACAATTTTATTTATTTTCTGATTGGTTTTATTTGGTTGTATTGTTGCTTGTTTATTTGTTTGTATCTTTGTTCTATTTATATTCTACATTTTAAGCCTTTTAATAAAACTTCTTGCTTTTAAATATTTCGTAACGCTAACGTTTTTCTCTAAAATTGTGACTGTTGTTTTTATTATTCATTTTGTGCATATCAATTTTTCGTTTTACGAAAATAGGTGTTAACTTCAAGAAAGTTTTTCTTGTGGCAACGTGCTCACCTGGTTAAGTTGTTGTTTTTAAGGTTTTTGTTTCCGGCTTTGGTTTGTGGTCTTATGGTGCTCTTTGTTTTTTACTATTCGGGAAATGTGTTTTGCATGATGTGTGAAATATGGGGAGGGTCAAATAAATAGAATGGAATTATAGAGAGTGTTTGTAGTGTGTATTTAAAAGGTTTTTAATTTACTCGGAGTTGGTGTTGTTTGTTTGACTTTGTTTCATTGTTTTTGTCGGTATTAAGTCGTAACTGACAAGTTCACAGTATTAAATTGTAGCTTGTATGTTTCAGGGGACTAATTAATAAAGTTATAAGAGTGGTTGAGTCATGATAAGGAATAAATTATGAATGAAGTTCATTGGGGGCTGTTAGTTGCAGCTTATCTTTTTTTAGCCGGTGCTGGTGCGGGGGCATTGTTTATCAGTGGGAGTCTCGTGCTATCGAATAAGATAGAAGATAAGCACCACTTAGATACGGCCAAGCTAAGTGCCATTATGGGAACACTGTTATTGATTATTGGCACGGGAATGATCGTATTCGATCTAACCTCGTTTCAATATGGAATTGCTCATGGTGATATGAGTAAATTCTTCCGTTTCTATCGTCTGTTTATGACGTTCGAGCCAAGTTCCATGATGAGTATAGGCACCTGGCTGCTTACTTTGGCGATCATCTTTGCAATGTTATTTTGTCTCTCATTCAGAGCGAAAGCTAATCGACCTGGCTATAGCCGACCATTTGCAACGGTCAATGCAATTTTGGCTATCTGCGTTGCTTCATATACGGCGTTACTTATCGGTGATATTAACCATAACCTGGTTTGGTCAAACAGTATTTTAGTGGTGATCTTCTTACTGTCAGCCCTCTCCTGTGGCGCGGCCGTGGTATTAATTGTCAAAACCCGTATTAAGGTAACTGATACCAATCACTCCTTCGCAAAATCAGATTCTGCACTGCTGACGTTTGAGTTACTCACGGTTTGTGTCTTTGCCTATAGTATTAGAAATGTAAGCATATTCAACGGAATAGACAACCTGCTCTCTATCAAAAGTGATGCCGGTGCCATCTGGTGGATAGGTGCGGTTCTCATCGGTTTAATCATTCCCTTATTACTGAACTTAACGTCAATCATCGGCAAGACTGTCGCCTCTCATAGAAAAGAGTATCTGTTAGCTGTGTTGATATTAATTGGTGCATTTTGCTTGCGCTACTCGGTTTTACTCGCTGGTCAGTATTATTAGGAGTCAATGATGTTAGATAGAAGAAGAGCCCTCAAATTATTGGCTGGCGGTGCAATTGCGACGACCGGGGTGACGTTTATGCCTGCGGGCAACGCTATTGCCGCCATTCGTCAGCAGGGGAAAAAGCGTCTGGCCATGGTGATCGATCTTGGCAGGTGCAATGGTTGTAAAGCTTGTGTCGTCTCATGTGGCATGGAAAACGGTAATGAGCCAGATGAGCATCGTACCCAAGTGATCCAAACCAGTGCGGAAATTGGTGACAAGCAGTATGCATTTAATCTACCCATCATGTGTAACAACTGCGATAAGCCATCATGCGTGTCAGTTTGTCCGACGGGGGCGACATTCAAGCGTGAAGAGGATGGCATAGTCGTTGTGGATTCTACACTCTGCATAGGATGTAACTACTGCATTCAGGCGTGTCCCTATCCTGGGGTCCGTTTTACCAACTCGAAAACCGGCATTGTTGATAAGTGCAACTTCTGCATTCAACGAACCTCCAGAGGCCTTCTGCCCGCCTGTGTCGAAACATGTACCGGTGGCGCACGTGTCTTTGGTGACATTAATGATATAGACAGCGAACTGTCGAAGCTGCTTAGTCAGAGTGACCCTATGGTGCTGCAAGCAGACAAACAGACATCTCCTAATGTCTTTTATATTGGTTTAACGCAAGAAGAGAGCAACACCGCGTTTAGTACACATGCCCCACAACTTTGGCAGAGGTAGCCTCATGGATCGTAGAAATTTTTTAAAGGCGGGATCGGCTGCCGCAGTTATGACAACCGCAGCCATAAGTGGCAAGGCCACGAGTTCGGCTGGCAACAAAACCAGCGATGCGGACATAAGCAGGTATGCGCCCACCTCGTTAACTCCTGAATATCATTTCGACGCGGATAACAACTTGATTGAAAACCCTGAGCAACGTTTTGCATTTTCCAAGTGTTATGGTTGTTTCAATGTCTGTGGAGCGCGGCTGAGTATCGATAATAAGACCGATAAGGTTTTGCGTGCCGTGGGTAATCCATACACCTTAACTAATAACGCCGGCCAACCAATGACGATGGAGACATCGCCAAAAGATGCTATGTTCCAGCTCTCTGCTGCCAGCGGCTTGAACCAAAGTAATCGGGCAACGCTTTGTGGCAGAGGTAACGCAGTCCCCGACGCTTTTACTGATGAGCACCGAGTGACTCACTGCTTGAAACGAGTCGGTAAACGTGGAGAGAATAGGTGGAAAACAATATCTTACGAGCAATTATTGCAAGAGGTCGTTGATGGAGGTGATCTCTTCGGCGAGGGGGATGTTGAGGGGTTGAAGGCGATTCATGCTAATCCGGCATTAGCCAACCCGGCTTACCCGGATTTTGGTCCGGTCAAGAACCAGCTGCTGGTTTCAACGTCATCTGAACAAGGTGCACGCGCCGACTTCATGCATCGCTTCGTTTCCGATGCCTGGGGAACCCCCAATATCGGCACCAAGGACTCCTATTGCGGCCACCAACAAGTTGCAGGTTGTGCTTTAGGCTGCTTCGATGCCGTCGACGAGATGGCGCTGCCACAGGTAGATTATGAAGAGTCAAAGTTTGCTATTTTCATAGGCACTAATCCAGGTACCAGTGGTAATGGTCTGAATGTTGGTTCCCGTCGTTTATCCAAGGCTCGTAGCGAGCGTGATGACTTTAAGTATGTCGTCATCGATCCTATTCTGCGCTCGTTGACTTCGGAAACTGATACCACAAATGGGGAGTGGTTGCCGATTAAATCCGGTGGTGATACGGCATTAATGTTTGCGATGCTGCAGTACATCATTAATCATGAACGTTACCGCAGACCTTATCTGGAGGCGCCCAGTCAGGCAAGTGCCGATGCTATCGGTGAGATAAACTACACCAACGCCACCTATCTTGTGGTTAAGGATAAGAAGCATCCTCTCTATAATCAGTTTTTGACTGCGGAAGCCTGTGGTTTAGGTGATGCGGACGTGAAGATGGTGATAGATAAGCAAACCGGCAAGCTGGCCACCGGTGACAGCGAGCTGGCGGCGCGGTTGTTCTATAAAGACAGTGTAACGCTGGACGATGGTTCACAGGTACAGGTTGAAACAGCTTTCTCTCTGCTCAAGCAGCGCGTTAATACTCACTCCATGCAAGACCTGTCCAAGCGCTGTGGGATCCCGGTTGCCAAGATAGAGGAGTTGGCCAGGGAGTTTACCTCTCATGGTCGTAGTGTCTCCATTGAAACCAATACCGGCTGCAACGCTACCGATGGCGGCCAGTTTGCCTTTGCCATGATCATGTTGGCGACTATGGTCGGCGCGCACAATGCCAAGGGCGGTATGATGCATATGGGCGGAGTGGGGTATTCCAGCATGTATGATATCTATGACGGTCCGCTCTATAACCTTATGGATTTCGAACATACTGAAGTCAGCGGGTTCAACGCCGAACGTTCCGGCGATTATGAGCAGAGCCATGAGTACCATGAGAAAGTGAAGCAAGGGGTGAACCCTTACCCTGCAAATGAGCCATGGAATAACACCTTTGTGCAAGATAACAGTGGTGAGTTGCTGGTTGCCCATGCCAATAAAAATCCATTTAACTTTAAGGCGTGGATCACCTGGTCTACCAACCCTATTTATGGTTGTTCCGGTCTGCAGGATCAGGTTGAAGACTCCATCAAAGACCCCAAACAGCTGGGTTTGATCATTGCACTCGATCCATACATCAACGAAACCAATGTTTTTGCTGACTATATTGTGCCGGATACACTGCAATATGAGGCATGGGCAAACTCACGCATGTGGGGTAGTGAGTATATTGGCGATGTGGCTTGTGTCCCGGTTGTCGAGCCCCGGACTGTTAAAACAGCCAGAGGGGAGCACGTCAATATGGAACAATTTATCATTGATGTCAGTAAGGCGATCGGCCTAAAGGGATTTGGTAGTAATGCATTTAAAGATCTGCAAGGTAAGCCATATTCCCTCAATACCCCGGCTGATTTCTATGTACCGCTATTTGCGAACATTGCTCATACCGGCACGGTATTACCTACGCCGACGAAAGAGGATATTAAGTTCACCAGTGTCGATAGGGCCCTGCCCATGTTTGAAGCGCGCCTGAAGCCGCAAGAGTTAGGGCCTACGGCATTCATGTTGACCCGTGGTGGACGTTATGAGCGTGTCGATGAGCGCTATGAAGGTGATTTTTTCAATGCGGCGATGCGTATGGATACTCAATTCCAGATCTATAACGAATCATTAGCCCGAGTAAAGGACTCATACACGGGGGAGTATAACGATGGACTCCCTGTGTATGATGTTGACCGCTTCTGGGATGGAACCGCTGTTCGCGAACACTGGAGTGAGCAGGATTATCCGTTCAACTTCTCCACATTTAAGTTGCATCTGCGCAGCCCATACTCAGTCTCTCTGCCTAGGATCACCGCATTAGGAGACACAAACTATATTCAGCTACATCAGGATGATGCCGCTAAATATAGCCTGAAGTCCGGCGATAAGGCTCAGGTTCTATCACCCAAGGGAAAATATTTAGAGGGGATAGTTCAGGCAGATAAAACCGTGGCCAGAGGCACCATTGTTGTTGGTATGGGATATGGCCATACCGAGTTTGGTGCCAGTGCGGTCGAGGTGGATGGCAAGATTCGTCCAGGGATCGAAGAGCGTGGTACAGGCATATGTCCCAATGCGTTTAATGTGGTCGACCCAACCCGAAAGGGGGCGAGTCTCTATCGCGACAGAACCTTCGGCTCGACGGCAAGGCATGGTGTCCCGGTGGGGCTTCGGAAGGTATAAAGCTGTGTGCTCAAACTTAAGCTGCCCCGTTGTTTATGTCAGCGCGGCAGGCTTTAGTTGAGCTTGCAGAGTGAATACTCATGTTTTGTTATATTGAGGAGTCAGTTGTTGTGCGCTTAGCCGGTGAATAAGCTGTTCCCCATCTTGTCGGCTATACAACACCTTTACCCTATATCCTCTATTTAACCTGTTAAATAGAGGATTTTTTACAGCGTTGTCATCCACTGCTTTAAGCGTTTAATGCCAGATACCACTCATCTCTGATGGAGTTAAACAGTTGCTGCTTTAGCCAGTGATGAGTCGCTGACTGATTAATTTCAGAGTAGATCAAGTAATTACCTACCCTGCGTCCTACGTTTATCATATTAAGGAGTTGTTCGGTAAGCTCATGGGGGAGAGCGCATGTTTGTATATGTGGAATTAAATCAAAGTAATCCCGGGTAAATACGTTGCAGCTCATCGAAATCGAGCCCGTGTCGATGATATGGCGGCTCAGCGCGGCGATGTTGTCTGTGGCTCCTGCGATATTAAGGCTCTTTCCTTGCCTTTTAGCTATCTGTTCCAGTAGTGGTGAACAGAGGTCGTTAAAATTATCCAGTGCAAAATAGCCATACTTGCATAGGTTATCTACATTGATCTCGCCGTCGAACACCGGGTGTCCGGTTTTGGCGATTAAAAAAAGCTCTTCGGTGGGTGATAGCATCTCGCTGATGATCTTATGATCCTTAAAGTGCTCATATACCACGGCAAAGTCTATTTCACCGTGTTCGATGGCTCGACTACAGTCACTGGACAGGGTTCTTATCTCAAACGTTAAATTTGGTGCCTGCGGTAAAACGAACTCATGGACGACTTTATTTATCACATAGGTAAATTCGTTATAGGCATAGATCTTAAAGTGCCCTTTCGCGGTCAGGGGGTTAAATTGGGTGTGGTTATGTTTGAGAACCTGAT
This sequence comes from uncultured Shewanella sp., assembly GCF_947501225.1. Lineage (GTDB taxonomy): Bacteria > Pseudomonadota > Gammaproteobacteria > Enterobacterales > Shewanellaceae > Shewanella. Next base: position 56,703 of record NZ_CANMUW010000020.1, on the reverse strand, counting down.
AATCATGGAGAAGCTGTTTTACACAGGGTAAAACCTGTATCGCCTTATCCGTTAAAACAAACCCTTGTGCCCGGCGAATAAACAGTACATCTTTAAAGATGTCTCGTAAAATGCCGAGATGTCGGCTTACCGAGGAGATACTCATGCCAAGTTCGTTGGCGACCAATCCGGCGTTCAAGTGACGACTCACGGATTCAAATACAATTAAGGAGTGATAGTCCAGCCGTTCAATATTCATGTTTGATACTAAATAATTCCTTTGTTATTTATTATCATATGGCTTTGATGACGGCAAATACGGGGTGTTAAATTTGAGTCGTGGCTTAGCTTTTAACGAGTCGGGCGTGATGGTTCACGCCCATAAGCCTAATTTTAGCTCTGCAATATTAGCTCTGAAGTATTTTCAGCGGTAAGCCCAGCATATCGTCGCCGGAGCCAGCCAGATACCAGATGATGGCAACCAAGGCACCTACAGTCAGAAAGTACCATGTTGCTGAAAAGAGTTGGCCATATCTGTCTAAGGGCAAGAGGTGGCTCTGGTGACGGGTTTTCCACTCAAACACAATCTCCAAACTCCCAATTAGCAATAAGAAGCCTAGTAGTGCCAAGCCCAGAGTATAACTCAGGTATACCCCGATCGCGGCTCCTGCGATACAGGCTCCGAGCCCCATGATGCTGTTCATTGAGAAGCTGATACTCTTTAGTATATGGCCCCCGTCTAATGGCAGTATAGGGAGTAGATTAAACAGGTTTAATAGCGCATTGAATGCCGCGAGCCCGGCAAAGAAGATATTTCCGGTTATCCAGTAAGCCAGCAATGAGAGCAGTGACATGATTAAACCAAAGGTTGGCCCCATTATCGAGATCACCACATCTTGCCATCGGGTATTTATCTTCTCATCGCTAAGGGCTAATCCTCCCATAAACGGGATAAGGTAGATCCCTTTCGTTTTCATTCCGAAGTGCTTCATCGCCCGAATATGGCCGTACTCATGGAACATCAGGCAGGCGATGAGTGCGAGTGCAAACTGGAAGGAGAATAGCCAGGAGTATGCGGCTACGCTGGCACCGGCCAATACGACTTTGATGACTTTGGCACTTTTGAGTAACTTGAAGCCTAGAGATGCCAGCCCGATCAAGCTTAGCTGCTTTCTGGCCTTGATTGGTTTGACGGGGACCTGGCGTTCAATATCTTTACTGTTGCGACTTCCCTGGGCAGTAACAGCTTCATCTATTATGAGCCGGTAATCGATATTGAAAGGCTGCCAGATCAGGTCGACCTCGAGACTTACCTTTATCGTACTGACTTGTGCTTGAGTGACTGGCACCGTGCCTGGAGTGTCCGCTTCAATAGGTTGAGGGAGCTGGCGCGTCAGCTCAAAATTGTGAATTTTAAGCCCTTCGTTATCGGCACTCGCCTGTTTTACCGAAACCAGTTCATCCCCCCAAAAAAGCTGTTGCCAGCCAGCCATAGACCCTTCCAGTCTCAGCTTTTTTCCTAAACAATCAATTTTTAGTAGTTCCACAAATAATCTCTAACTTCTAAAGGCAAGTGAATTTCTGTGGCAGATTATGCATGTAAACCATGGGGGAAGCGAGAGAGGATGGCTCTGATCGCTGATAAAAAAGGTGGTGCTGGAACACCACCTCCGGAGTACGGGTCAGCTTCGGTTGCTGTAATCGAATTTAATCTCCTGGTTCTCATTAAATACGATACAGGTGCCGTGTTCACGCTGTGTGCGATTAAACGCCTGGCCTATATGCAGCTCGACGTTGGCGAAGATATGTTTATGAGCTTCTATACGGTTATCTTGATAGTAGGTCTCGACCTCCTGTTTGATTAACTCATACTCCAGCTCCTCACGCTTCCACTCTTGTGTGATTCGGTTCTTCTCATCCAGCATCATCTTGACCTGCTCGACCATCATCTCATCATCCTGCCATTCATTCTTGGGAGGCAACTTCTTGAGACGAGCTTCAATATCTAACTTGGCTACTACCATGCTCTTAACTGCTTGATCGAGCTCTTTCATGGTGTTTTTTAAGTTACTCTGCTCCATGGCACAGAAAATCTCAGTTTTTGTCCCGGCGGTGGCGCCTATCACTACTGCCTTTAATCCTTTTGCTGCCTCGACGACACCACCAACCAGATCGCCTCTGCGGTTGTTGGCGTCACTGACGATGAGCTTTTGCTGAGTCCGGGTATGGCTGTGTAGTAACTGTTTCGTTACTAAGATCTCGCCTTCGGCTTCCAGGTCTGAGTATTGAATGAATTGGGCACATATCTGTCCCTTGGCACGAATTTTTGTCGAGAGTTCCCTCTCTTTGAGTTGCCTGCCTATGATCCCTTTACTGACGATTACATCGCCGTCGGCGAAAAGTGACGCGGAATCGACGAAACCGATGACGGTAATATCGCCGGTGCTTTTTACCTCCATCCCCTCATGGACATCTCCCGTGATCAAGACACTGCCTTTAAAGTCGACATTACCATAGCCCACATCGACATCTTTGATATTCAGAACATCGTCAACTTGCATTCCTGTCTTCGTTTCAACCGGCTGCCCTGCGACGGTGGCGATCAGTTTGTTAGGATCTGAGGCCGAGATCTCGGTGCCTGTACCAGGTGTAAGCTTAATATCCTTGCCCGGCTTCGGTGAGAGTATTTCGCCGTGAACATTATACCCCTCCTTGCCAGGAGTGGCCGGGATCTTCTCAATCAGTAGATCGCCCTCATTGACCATGATGACGGCGCCTAAGTTACGCATATCTACAGTGCCATCTTTATTTTCCTGAGGTTGAAGCAGGCGCTCCCTGGCGAGGGGAACCTTTCTCTCATTGATTGCATCTTCACCGTTGACAGATGGCTTCCCTGTTGCGATGACACTACGACATGTTTGACCGGGTTCAAGTTGCGATAACTGTTTGAGTAAGGTTTGAATCTTAACTTTGCTCAGCCCCATACAGACATTATTGCTCTTCAGAGCCTTGAGGATATCCTGAATGGTGACCTCTTCACCGCCCCAAGCTGCTGTAAGCTGCATCACGGATTCCATCTTATCCTGGCTTATCTCTATCTCTATCGTTCCGTTACGGCGCTCAGCAATTTTGAAAAAGAGTTCGAATTGACCATCGTCCTGGCCACATAGCTGGTTTATCTCGACAACGGCCTTTTGGATGATGTTTTCCAGAGGAAAGAGGTGCTCAAATTCAGGCAGGGAAAGCAGCTCAAATATCCCTTCCTCGGTGACCGGGCCATGGGTGTTCGGGATAATTCTTAATTCGACAAAAACATTGTCTGCACTTAGTTCAACGAGTTCCGGATCCAACATAGTCAATTCCAATGCAATGAATAGTTATTATTTTTTTTCTCTTCTACCTCTGGAGTATAACAGCATAAAGTTTGACCTATGAAGCCCTAACTGCTTGAAAGTTGAGTGAGGTTGGTAAGGTTTGAAGTAGAGCATTATTTGACGATATTTGGGATGGAGCGGTATCGATATTCAATACCGCTAAATGTAGCTGGTCGCCTAGAGTTTAGTCTTTGATTTTATTGGAGTAAACTTTGTATTTGTTGTTTTCTGCAGAGACGTTAACCTGTTTAAAGTGCGTCGAAATAGCATCGCTGTAGGGAAGGTGTCTATTGGCTACAATATGCCAAACTCCCCCCTTATCGAGTTTTTTCACACTATCTTTTACAAAATTCTTGGCGATATCTGTGGTACTTTTTAATCCATCATGAAAAGGAGGGTTAGAGATGATGCCATCATAAAGCCCCTTGGTTTGAGCTAACCCATCGGATGGATAGGTGGCGGCGTTGAAGTTATTGGCGGCCAAAGTTAACTTACACGATGCAATTGCCATCGCATTGATATCTACACAATCTAATTTCAGCTCTGGTTGTGCCTTGAGTAGCGCCGCAGCAATGACACCGGCACCACAACCAAAATCTAATACTCGGCCCGACATCTTTGGCAGGTGGGACAGGAGTAGCTTAGTTCCCTCGTCCAGGCGCTTTTCGCTGAATACCCCAACGAGATTACAGATTGTGACCTCCCCCTGTGGTGTATCGAGTTGATATTGACTGACCCAATCTGAGAGGTTAATTGAAGGGGCTTTCTCGGTAAGGTGGCTCACATAGAGTAAACAGTGCCGTGCATTATCCTGCTTAAAAGGGCTATCAAAATAGTCCGGTATCTGTTTTACGATCGAACGTATGCCACCCTTGTTCTCCCCGACCACGAGCAGTTGACCACCTTGCTTAAGATGCTGCCCGGCTAAATTAACCAGGTAGGGAGCAAGTGTCTTAGCCTTAGGGTAATAGATGATGACAGTATCAAATTGCTCATCACCGGGAAGTGAGTGACCAAAATGAAGAGTGAGGTTTTCCCCGGCATGAGGGCTCATGATCAGATGATGGTGGTAATCCAGGGACAGCGCATAGACCGTCTTTGCACTTTCCAACAGTTTTTTGGGTAGCAGATCGCCTTCATAGTTGAGCACTAATACATTGTGATCGTTAATTAGGTCGTTATTTCTAAGAATGAGTTGAGATGGATTAGTTAACACAACTGACCAGAGTCTGAAAATTTGACCGCCATTATAGCTTAAAATTGTCTGGATATATTCGTCTATTATCGCTCGATGCACTTGCCGGTGAGTCGATGTATATTTTTATCTTTAAACTCAGGGGGGAGGAACAAGACTCGTTTTCAATTGTTTCGAAGGAGCCCCCTTTTTATGAAAGCTTAACTCTTTGTTTTTAAGGTGAAATATCGCGAGACTTTTGCTGCTGCAGTTGGTGCTGTTGTATTTTTAATCATCTGTTACATTAAATTTTGCTGTAAATATTCCTCCATAATCGAGCGATATAAGAAATTTTTGCCTAAGCTGTAGATGAGTGACGTTTAGGATCCCCTTTGAGCTCTATATGCGTTATATGAGTGTTAAACCTTAATATTTCAAAGTGATGAAAATGGGTTAAATAGAGAATAAGAGCTTTATGGTTTGGGGCTATAAGATGAGATGCAGGTGATGTTCAATTGGCTCAATCTTCATGTTTCGAAGTGAGTTAAGTGTTAAGGGTATTTTAGGGATAGTAAGGAGACTTGATAATGCGCCTGTTGGCTACATGGATGTTAGTTCTTTATCTTTTCTGCGCTCATTCGACCGCGGCTCAGGTCATTGTGAATGATTCGGTCGTTGATTTCCCCCTTCCGCCCCAAGAACTACGTCTGATTTTTTCTATGCAGAAAGTCTATTGGCCTGACGGGCATAGAATCAGGGTCTTTATTCTCTCCCCAAGTTCCGAATTACATAAAGAGTTCTGTTTTCAAAAGCTCGATATGATGCCTTATATGCTTCAGCGACGATGGGATCGACTGGTCTTTTCCGGTACCGGGGAGAGGCCTGTTATATTGAACTCAGAATCAGAGATGAAAGAGCAGGTATCGAGAACTCCCGGAGCAATCGGTTATGTCAGTGATTCGGCTTCAGTCGCGGGAGGCCTGTATGTTTACAATCGTTAATCGTAGTTCATTGCCCTTATGTGCCTCCCTGGTGTTATTTGCCTTCCCGTCCCTAACCGCATCTGAATGGCAATTTAGCGGGTTCGCAGGACAAGGTTTTATTGCCGCAGAAGATAGCCAATTTATCGTTGGTGAGGATAGCAGCACATTTGATATTACCGAAGCCACATTTGCCATGTCATGGACGCCTGTTGAACACCTTCGTCTGGCCAGCGCCTTGACGTTCAGACAGTGGGGAACGCTTTCCGATCCAGGTGTTATGTTCGATTACCTGTTTGCCGAATATACCCATCAGTTTGGCGAGGGGATGCTGGGGGTTCGCGTCGGGCGATTTAAAAATGAGACAGGTTTCTACTCCAGTACCCGCGATGTTCCCTTCACGCGTCCAAGTATTATGCTGCCTCAGTCAATCTATAGTGATTATTTCCGTGATGCGCAGCTGCATATAGAGGGGGGAGATCTGTTTGGCATGCATCAGGTTCTCGATGGCGTTGTCGATTGGCATGTTTCAGTTGGTCAGGTCAATGTAACCGAAGATCTGGATCGTAATGTGATGGGAAGTACGGACTTTGGTGAGTTCGATTCCGAAGGTTATTACTCAGGGGATTTAGAGTTTCAAAATGATTACCTGCGTCTGGGGATCAGTTATTACGATGCCGAGGTGAGCTATGAGCCTTTTATACCCGGTTACTATTTCCCTGGAAATATCCGGTTAAACAACTGGGTGTTTTCCGGCCAGCTCAGGTATAAAAACGTTGAAGTCACTGCCGAGTACCTCAATAGTGACCGGGTGACTAAAGGACTGGTGCAGCCGACTGCCGCCGAAGATCTAAGCGACCCGGGTAAAGGGTATTATGTCGATATCAGAGCCTATCTCCCTCACGACCTGGAGCTGTTCGTTCGATATGATAAGCATGTCGATAACAGCGAGGATCCAGACGGCAATAATTATGAGGCTGTATATGGCATCCCCGCCTACTTTGGTTATACCAAAGATTGGACCTATGGGGTTCGCTGGCTTCCGGGCAATAACTGGTTAGTCGCGGCAGAGTATCATGATGTCGAAGGTGCTTCCTGGGTGACGCCCATCGTAGCGCCGGATCCTCTCAATCAGGCCAAGCATTGGTCTATGTTTGCACTGCAACTTTCATATCGCTTCCAGTGGTGACCCCATGACGGCGGCCGATACAAGAAGTATTTTTATCAGCTTGAAATGGAAGCTGCTTATCGCTGTCATGGTCATGTTGACTATCTTGGGGGGGATCTTAGGCGGCTTTACCTTTCGCCAACTGATTAATCAACAAAGTTACCAACTTACTTCACAGCAAAATAAATTGGCTGAAAACCTCCAGAGTTCAATTTCTTTAACGGTTGATCAATCTTTGCTGGCTGCTCAGCAGATAGCCCTGCTGGTGAACGATGAAGGTCAGGATAGCTCAGACTTCGATGTCGATAAGTATCAGGAGATGTTAGATAAGCGTTGGCCGGATATTCAACTGTATTGGGAGTTGAGCACGATCCACCTGATGTCACAGTCCGGAGAAGTGTTAGCCCATGCGGGTAACCGGGTCGATGTAGAGGATAGGCTGTGGTTTGAGAAAAGTTCGGTAAATTTCGAACCCCATTGGCGCATCGTTTGTCGCCGTGAGTGTGTGATTCAGGTGTTGGTACCCAATTTATTGCAGGGGGAGCCACACCTCCTGTTTCTGGAGTCCGGGCTGACCGATATTTTAGCCAGATTTCGGGTGAATGGTTCATTTGAGCTGGCAGTGCTCGGCCCCAGAATCGTACACCCTGTGGGAAGGAGTTACTGGGCCAGAGAGCTATACAGTATAAGTAATAAACGCACCAGTCTGCCTCGTTTGCAAAGGATTGCCGATAAGTTCAGCTGGGAACAGATCACCGGAAAGGGGGGGATATATGAGGTCAACGGTGAGTATTCGGCAATCTGGCTTTTTCCATTGGCAGAGGGGGAGAACTCTCCTGCAATTTTAGTGATCAACAATATCAGTGATTGGCAGGCGATACTCAATGAGTTTCAGGAGAGCATGTTGGGTACCCTGTTGTTTGCACTCCTATTGTCAGGTTGTTTGGTCATTCTTGTGGCCTGGGCGCCTGTGGTGAGCTTGAGCCGACATGCTAATCTATTGCCGCTGTTGGCAGAGCATGACTTTGAAACCTTGAAACGGTTGTCGCCAAAATCTTCATCTTTGATTGTCGACGAGGTCGACCTCATCAATACCGCGACACATCAACTTGCGGAAAGGCTGCAAAATTTAGAGCTGGAGGTTGACGAGTATACCTGTGAGCTCAAGCGGTTGGCTATGCTGGATACGCTGACGGGGTTGCCGAATAAGGCGATGTTGATGCATGAGCTGAAAAAGACCATAGCTTGTGTCGGCCGGATTCATGACCAAGTGGCTCTGATGTACCTTGATCTGGATGAGTTTAAGCGCATTAACGATACTTTAGGTCACACCCAAGGCGATGACCTGTTGAAGATTGTGGCTAACAGGCTGAACGACAGTGTTCGTGCCATGGACACAGTATTCAGGCAGGGTGGGGATGAGTTTCTTATTCTCCTGCGGGGAATACGTTCAGATCAGGATGTTCGTAAAGTGATCCATAAAATTTTTGCCTCACTTCAACAGCCTGTTGTGTTGGGAAATCATAAGTTGATAGTGACCACCAGTATTGGTGTTGCCTATTGTAAAAGCATGAACGTCAGGGCTGAAGAGTTAATTAAATATGCCGATTTAGCCATGTATCAGGCGAAAGATGCCGGCCGGAGTAACTATCGGGTCTTTACCGAAGATATGCTACATAAAGCCAATAGCCGACTCCGGATAGAGCAGGATATTGGTGCGGCCATTGCGGAGAAACAGCTGTCTCTTTACATGCAGCCTATTGTCGGATTACCCGACAGTAATCTAAAGGGCTTCGAGGCACTGATTCGGTGGTTTCACCCCGAGATGGGGCTTATCATGCCGGGAGATTTTATTCCCGATATCGAACACAGTGAAGCGATCATCTTAGTGGGCAACTATGTATTAGAGGAGGCCGGGGCCTACCTTTCAAGGTTAAGAGAGCAGGGGTGGAAAGACCTCTATATGGCAGTCAATTTGTCTGCCAAGCACTATATGGATCCTGGATTGATCCCTCTGGTGCAGCATATCTTGTCTAAATATGACCTTCCTCCGGAGAGCCTGCTACTGGAGGTGACAGAGGAGAGTGTGATTGAGCAGGTCGATCTGGCACTGTCGGCGATGAAGTCTCTCAAGAGTCTCGGAGTCCGGATCGCTATTGATGATTTTGGTACCGGCTACTCCTCATTAAGTTATCTCAAACAGCTACCTTTCGATGTTTTGAAAATCGATCGATGTTTTACCTCCGGAGTACTCGAAGATAGTGCCGACACACACATAGTGACTACCGTTATCGAGTTGGCTCATAATTTAGGACGAACCGTTGTCGCCGAAGGGATAGAGACTCCGGAGCAATGTGAATTCCTGGCCGACGCTAATTGTGAACTGGCCCAAGGATATCTGTTTTCAAAGCCTCTGGATGAGGAGAGGGTGCTCACAATATTAAAGCAGATAGAGCACGACAGCATCTGGCCGACTGAGCAGGCTCCCCAACTGGGGAAGTTGGGGAGCTAATATCGTGTATCGAGTCATGACAGCGGTTTACTTTTGAGCTCCGGCTGCATCTGTCGTTACTTTGAGCTTAGGCAGCAGGCTCATAATTTTTTGCGCTATCTCTGTATTGTCCTGGTACCCATTGAACAGCGTCGACGCAGGGCCTGATGCAAAAACCTGTACATCCATTCCTGTATGACCCCCTGTTGTCCAGCCGGTATTTGAACGACGATCGATAAGCTGTTTGATGGCTGTTACCATCACATCTTGTCCCTGCATGCGTGCCCGGGAGAGTTGAGTGAGCTCATCAGTAGTGAGTTCGAATCCCAACTTAGCTATCAGCTCATCTTTCCAGCCATCATCCCCCAGGGCCTTAGCGGCTATTGTCGCCGGGCTGGACTGTACAGATCTGAGAATCTCTGTTTTCCAGATATATTTCCCTTTGGCACCAATGCTAAGGCCTCCGGTGTTGTGATCGGCGGTGGCGACCATTAAGGTATCTCTGTTTTGCCGAACGTACTGCTCAACGACCTCCAGAGCATTGGCAAACTCATCCATCTCAGCCATAGCCGTTGCGATATCATTATTGTGTCCGGCCCAATCGATTAAGCTGCCCTCGACCAAGAGTACAAACCCCTGCTCATTGCCTGAAAGCAGTTCCAGTGCCTTAGCCGTCATCTTACTGAGTTTGTGGTCACCTGGTTCATCGATCGCCCAGGGCAGCTGAACCTCGGCAAACAGGCCGATAACCTTAGGTTCAGTTACCGTCTCCAGCTGAGAAAACTCGGATAGATAGCGGTACCCTTTAGCCTCAAATTGGCTGATAAGCTTGGCCGGGAAGTACTTTTGACCGCCACCTAACATGACATCGGCATCGGTATTCAGGTAGCTGGCGGCTATCTCATCATAATTTCTACGGCTCTCACTATGGGTAAGGAATGCAGCTGGAGTGGCATGATTTATCTGGGAGGTCACCGCGATGCCGGTCGAAAGTCCGCGTTTCTTTGCCATCTCCATAATGGTGGGTAAAGGGCGTTTATCGGTATCGACCGATATCGCACCGTTATAGGACTTTACTCCCGTAGCCAAGGCGGTTGCCGACGCTGCAGAATCTGTAACATAACCGCTGACACGGGCCGGGTAGGTGCTGGCCGTGCCGACCAAAAGCCGGTCAAATACTGTCTGTTCAATCTCCTGTGTATCAGGGTTGTCTTTATAGTATCTATAGGCACTGGTATAGGCCGGCCCCATGCCATCGCCAACCAGAATGACGATATTCTTAGGGACAGTGGGGGCATCTCCCATCATAGTCTGAGTGGGAGTGTCTATATGGGCCTGAACCGAGGCGGCGGAGAGTAGTACCGCTACGGCGAGTAGGGAGCGGGTTAAATTGAGTAAGTTCGGTCTCATTAACTTGCCTTCAATCTTGCTTCGATAGCGTCCATCAACATACCTGTGATATCGACATCGAAGGCGGCTTCGATCTCTTTGATGCAGGTTGGGCTTGTTACATTTATCTCGGTGAGTTTGTCACCAATGACATCTAATCCGACGAAGATGAGACCACGCTTCTTCAGTTCAGGTCCAATCGCTCTGGCAATGGCCCAGTCGCTATCTGATAGCGACTGGGCAACACCGCGGCCGCCGGCAGCCAGGTTGCCCCGGGTTTCGCCTTTTTGAGGGATGCGCGCAAGAGAGTAGGGGACCGGTTCTCCGTCGACGACCAGGATTCGCTTATCGCCCGAGGTGATGTCTGGAATAAATGCTTGAGCCATAGCGTAACGTTGGCCGTATTCGGTCAAGGTTTCGATGATCACGCCCACATTGGGATCGCTGGCCTTGATTCTGAAGATAAGAGTGCCGCCCATCCCATCTAAAGGTTTGAGAATGATGTCGCCCTTTTGCTTGTAGAATTCACGGATGCGTTCGGCATCACGTGTGACCATAGTCTCTGGAGTGAATTCAGGGAACCAGGCGGTGAACAGTTTTTCGTTGGCATCGCGCAGGCTCTGGGGCTTATTGACGATAAGAACTCCCTCCTCCTCTGCCCTTTCAAGCATATAGGTCGCGTAGATGAACTCGGTATCGAAAGGAGGATCTTTGCGCATCAAGACGACGTCGAGCTCCGAAAGCGGAGTGTCTACCACCTCACCCAGTTCGAACCAGCTATCGGGATCGTTTTTGACCGATAAGCCACGCATCTTAGCCATCGCCTCACCATTGACCATGGCAAGATCTTGCATCTCCATGTAGAAGAGTTGATAGCCACGGCTTTGAGCGGCTAATAACATGGCGAAACTTGAATCTTTCTTGATGTTGATATCGCTGATGGGATCCATCACTATGCCGAGCTTGATCATGAAGTTGTTTCCTCGTTTACCGTCTTTACAGACAGTATCTATTCTGGGGCTTTCCGGGAACGAATGTTTAATCCAGATCGCCAAATTTTAGTTGAAGTGCACTTATTGCCGTTAAGGCTGCGGTTTCGGTTCGCAAGACTCTGGGGCCCAATAAGACATCGGTAAAAGCGTGCTGCTCTGTCATCGATATCTCTGCTTCAGACAAGCCACCTTCGGGCCCGATCAACAGCCTGACTCTCTTATTAGGGAGCGTTAACCCTCCAATTCCGTGTGCCGCCCTTGGATGCAGATTTAATTTCAGAGACTGCGTTTTTTCGGAGCACCAGGCCTCTAATGACATCGCCGGTCTTACCTGAGGCACATAACTGCGTCCCGACTGCTCACAGGCGGCTATGACAATTTTTTGCCATTGATGAATCTTCTTTTCCAATCGCTCGCCCGAGAGTTTTACGCCACAGCGTTCGGAGAAGAGAGGTGTGATGGTTTTCACTCCCAGCTCGACAGACTTTTGGATGGTAAACTCCATACGGTCACCACGGGAGATCACCTGACCTAAATGCAGATGCAGCGGAGATTCACTGTCATTAGCCGCCGATGAAAGTATGTTGACTTGAACATTTTTCTTACTGGCAGACTCAATCCGGGCGAGATATTCATTACCGTCGCCATTAAACAGGCTCACCTGCTCACCGCTGGACATACGCAGTACACGACCGACGTGAGAAGCGGCTTCATCATCGAGAGCCATTGACTCGCCTACCGTGAAGGAGGACGCTTGGTATATTCTGGGAATTCTCATCTGTTTCTTACTCCGCAACCTGCTGTTTACTAGCTATTGCATCACATTGCTCTTTAACAAAAGGGTTATGGTTTCCCTGAGTTATGGCTATGGCGTTATCTCTTTTACATTCGATAGTATCAACTGGATAGGTTTTATCCCATGCTTTGAACAGCTTTAATTGGCTTTTTGCTATTTTTAAATCATAAGTTTTCTGCATATAGAGGTAAGTGCGGGCTATTTTACCGCGCGTATGGACGGGGGGGGCAGCCTTTCTCGACTTGAAATCGATAACCATAGCACACTGACCATACTGATCGGCCTTGCCGTTCCATTGGCTAAACCTATAGTTGCTGCGATCGCCATTAACCTCGCCGATGGCAGGCACCAGGTTATGCAGATCGGACTCCATGGTTCTGAATGTTTTATCGCGTTTACCACAGTTTTTACGCCCACCCTGTTGCCAGCAGAGTCTCTGATGACCGAGTTCCCATGCCGGCACTATATGTTCCCATTCGATACGGGCGGCGCGTTTTTGTTGCTTTCTCACCTGATAGCCACAGCGGGAAAAGTCAGTTTGCCACTTCTTACCCGAGATCTTGATATCGCAGCCGCAATAGAAGCTGGTGGCAGGCAGGTTGTTGATGTAGATCTCCTTTGCCAGCCTCTTAGCCTGACTGAAGCTACTTGGATGAGACGGAGAGGCTATCGAGGAGGTGGAAAAAAACAGAGTTAACCCAAGACCCAGTAGAAAGGCTGAGTTTAATTTATCAAACAATTTCAATTATCTGTCCCTAAATTGCACTGAAAATACTGAGTGCGGTATGATCATATTTCTGGCAGTTTTCTGCTCTGGGGCGAGATTTTACGGGATGAATGGGAGCCCAGGCAAGTTGGTGGTGGAAGATTATCGAACAGAGGGGGGATGCCAGCCTGAAAGCGGATTAACTATGTGGTAACTCTCCCCTCTGTATTTACGCCGCTCTGGTTAACTCTCTCTTGCATCGCCGACATCGATATTGCGTCTCGCCACGTTGGATCTTGTTATGTCGTCTGATGCTCAGCTTGACGGGGCCGCATCCACAAAGGTAATCAAATCTTTTTCCGTCTACCGAGCGGGTGTCCAGGCTGTGGGTCGTGTTTGGCTGAACAGCAAAGAGGTTAATCATCAAAGATTGCCACTCTTTACCGTGAGGTTTGACCTTGCCGTAGAGGTGGTAGGCGAGTAGATGGCAGATCTCATGTGGGATAACCTCGCTCAGAAAAATATCACTGTTTTCAGCGAGCAGAACCGGGTTGAATCTGAGCTTATTGAGTTGCAGGTGGGCCGTACCAGCGCTCCTGCCTCTCAATGTAAAACTGATCTCCGGGCGCGGAAATATATGGTTCAGCTGCCGCTCGGCGATTCGATAGCAGTCTAAAACCTGTCGGGCTACACGAGTGTGGAGCTCTGAATCAAACTCATAACACTGCTCTTCTGGCTGATTCGAAGCCGTTTTCGGCTCCCTATCTGCAGGCAGACTGCTATCGGTCACAGACTTGAATAACTTAAACATCGATTCTCAGTTCAGGCGGGAGCCCGGCAAGCTGCCGGGCTCCTAAATAGGGCTACATTATAAGTCGGCTGCACCTGCAATGACCATAGCTTTAACCTGTTTCATTATTTCGCCTTCAACTTTTGGATCGTGGCCGGAAACTCTTGGGGTGTGTATATGCCCGACGGCAATCGTGCTGTTGAACCTTTCACCCAGCAATACCGCACGGTAAGATATCTCATTGGAAAGGTAACCCCCTCCAGAGCCCTCTACGGAGGTTTCATTTTGTAGCTCGGAGAGGGAGGATGGGGTAAATTCACCTTTAGCGACTGAAGTCACCTTGTGATTGTCGTTGACCTTCCATTGCCCTGCCGCGGACTGCATTGCAGTGACCGGGAGAGAGAACTCAACAAATTCGGGACCTTCCAGCTCTTTTCGGTTAAACATAGGTGCCACTGGGTGCTGTTTACTCGCGCCTGTCAGTATGTTCAGGTTATCGGGAGCGGCCGCACTTCGGTTGCGTCCGGGGAATCGCTCAAGGTCGAAATCATCACGGCCCATGCTGACGGTCACTATCATGTCGACACTCTTTTCTCGATAAACCGGTGTCAGCAGAGACTCTATCATCCCCTCATCAAAATCGGCGAAGCGAACCGGAATCATCACGGTTTCAATTTGCGCCACCTTGCCGTTAACAGAGAACTTATAACCATCTAAGGAGAGTGCAACCAGCCCCGAAGGATTACTCTGGCCGATGTCGCGGTCGAGGAAGAAAGGGTCGAAGCCGGTAAGTAATATTTTTATCTCAGAGTCATCTGAGAAGAGTACGTTGCTAAAGCCTCTGGAGGATTTTTCAACGGCGCGTAATAAAATATCCTGCTGCCAGGGAGCCATATTAAATGCTGGGCGGCTTTGCTTCAGTTGACGGTGCATGGCCAGACGACTCCAGTAGAGCGGTCTGTCATCGGTACTGCCGGATTGTACATCTCTAACGGCTTGTTGCCATAACCTCTCCCCCTGACGAGCGACCATCTTTGTCATCTCAAGTTCGTCGGTCTGTTGGCGGTACTTACTGTCCAGGCCGTCAACCAAGGCTTGGTAGCGTGTGACAACATCGGGCATCGACTGGTTTGCTGCTTCTAGTCTCAGTTCCTCAATATTCAGGGGGGTCATAGCATCGGAGGTGGCTGAACAGGTAATGCTAAAGAGCAGTGCGCCTAAGGCTGCTATCGCCATCACGGATTTGGTCATGACTAAATTCCTTTCTATCGAGCGTTATTATGTAGAGCCGGGTTATGCCTTTCGTACCACGAAACAGGCGAGTAACCAATCTGCTACCAGCTGTTAATATGAATTTATTATAGCAGCATGCATATGCAAATAAAGCACTGGAATTTAGGATTAATCTGCTTATTGGGCAAGCGAGAGGGAGCGGGCAGATATCCATGTCAGTGAATGGAGAAGGTGGGGGGCGAGTGTTTAAACCCATCGGCAGTGGCTTAATATTGCCCCTTTGTGGCCTCGCAATTTTTAGTATGTGACTGGTACTGCCAAGTGGCAATACTCGAGTGTTCCGCCCGCTTATATGCCTTTATCGGGGGCTCTCCCTTCAGTCGTTAATGATGAGTTGATAGCAGTGAGGCTAAACCATTAAAGATTGCAGTGATTCATGGCTGCTGAAACGTTTGGTGAAGAAATCTAAAAATACGCTGATATTGGTGGCGAGTTGTCGCCTGCTTGAGTAGACGCCGTAGACCTTAAATGCCTCTATCGGCCACTCCTGCAGAATCGGTACGAGAGCACCACTGGCCAGTTCATTTTTACAAACCGAATTGGAAAGCATGGCGATACCGAAGTCATCCTGAACCAACTGCTTGACCATGACGGCACTATTGACCCTGACTTTTCGTTTGAAGTTAACCATGGTTTTTCTGGTACCTTTACCCAGCGGCCATATCGGTGCAGAGCGAGAGGTACCGAGCAGTATACCGCTATGGTTCATCAGATCTTGTGGGGTGGCCGGGGTGCCGTTAAGTTTCAGGTAACCGGGGCTGGCGACCAAAATAGGCTGGCGTTCGAAGAGTAACCTTGCCACTAGGTCCGAAGATTGCAACGGGCCATATTTGATGGCGATATCATAGCCTTCGCCAACGAGGCCGACCTCACTATCGGTAAACTGTACATCCAGCTCAATGTTAGGATACAGACGCATGAAGCTACTGCAGAGGTTGGCGATAATCTCCTGGCTAAAAGAGACAGGAATAGCAATGCGCAGCAAGCCTGACACATCGTTGTGGGTGTTCTCGATTGTCGCCTTCGCCGCTTCAATCTCATCGCTGATACTGGTGCAGTGTTGATAGAAGAGCGCACCTACCTGAGTGAGACTCAGATTTCGGGTATCACGTTGCAGCAATCGTACTCCCAGTTGCTCCTCCAGTTGGGCAACTTTACGACTTATTGTTGATTTTGGCATGCCTATTTCGCGGGCCGCTTGAGAGAACCCTTTGGCTCTAACAACCGCTGCAAACAGCATCATACCATTCAGATCAGGCATATTTTTATCACTGTCTCAAAAATGGAACAAAGCGTCTAATGCAGTTTAATGGTATTTGACACTATAACAAAGTTATATTTACGAGCTAAAAAATTCTAGAGGCTAAGCAGAGGATCAATTGATGACCAGCAACAATAAGCCCACAAACATGACTCAAGCTCAATCTGCCGATCCGCTTTTTCTACAAGCAGAGCATCTGGCACAAGATTTTTCACTGTTTCCTGAGCACAGTAAACAGAGTTTGGCCGAAGAGATTAAAGGTCTCTTAGACGACGAGGCTATCCAGTCGAACTTGAAAGAGTTAGAGCTTTTGGATGTCGACGGCTACGTCACTAAGGTTATTCAACCGACATTAGATAAAAACCGCCCGGGTGCGAAGCGTGTTATCGCGGACCTTAAGGGGAAGTTGATTGCCGAAACCCATGTAGGCCCTTTCTACAGCGCTGAGATCGAACTTAACTTCGGTACACGTACCCGTCGCCTGGGCTTTATCGCTCAAGAGCGTACAACCGGTAATGGCGCCTGGATGCCTGAGCATCATCTCGAGGCATGTAAGGCTATCCGCAAGTTTGCAGAGATGGCTATGCCTATTATCTATCTCATCGACACACCGGGTGCCGATGCCGGTGAGATCGCTAACAGTCAAAACCAGGCTCACAGCATCTCAAAGGCGATCGCCGAGAGTGCCAACGTCGATGTCCCTACCGTAGGTATCGTGATTGGCGCCGGTTATTCAGGTGGTGCTATCCCGCTGGCGGCAGCAAATATCCTGCTGTCTCTTCGTGATGGTATTTTTAATACCATTCAGCCACAAGGTCTGCAGAGCATTGCGCGTAAGTACAATCTCTCCTGGCAGGAGTGTGCTAAGTCTGTCGGTGTGTCACCGGAGGAGCTATATACCTCAGGTTGTATCGACGGTATTATCGATTTCTCTCCATCGGATAGAGACGAGCGTCAACATAACCTGCGCCGCGCTATCATCAGTAGTGTCGAAGCGGTAGAGCAGGCTGCGGTTCAGTTTGTGCGTGAATCAGACGATCTGCGTGAGCATTATGACCGAAGTCTTACCCGCTTTCTCAGCCCATCTAAGAACTTACTCGCGCTCGAGCATCATGCAGAACTTGCGGTTGCTAATAACCCAACTATGCACCTGAACCTGTTTGGCAGTGCCTACCGTTACTTGCGCTACCTGACACTGCGTAGCCGTATACACTCCATCTCTCAGGAGCAGTATGGCCGTCTCTCTAAGGTCAGTGTGCCCGAAGGAGATCTGCTGGCCCGTATTCAGCAGGAGCAGGACAGAGTATTCCAGTCTTGGTTATCAAGCCCGGATAAGCTGGTCTATGATGAAGAGCTGAATAAGCTTTGGGGCAACTTCGTCTCCAAGCGTGATGAGGTGTCTACCGAACGTAACATGCTGACTCGCCTGATCTTAGGTGAGCCTAAAGAGAACTATAAGAAAGCGCGTAAGGCGCTGCTTTTCAATATCGGTTGGTCACTCTATCACCGTTGGAAAGGTAATGCCGAAAATAACTTTAAGGGTTTGATTCAGTATCTTGAGACGCTTCCATCGGAAGTAACTCAAGCGGACTGGCCTGAGTTGAACAAGCTAACCGTTCTCGATGTAGTCATTCATGATGAGTTGCGTGAAGACTTTATCTGGCAGTGCTATAACATTCTGATTTTCAACGCTCTTTATGATAATGTGGTCGGTAACCTGGCCTCTATCGCTAAAGAAGCCATGATGGCTAAGAGCCTCTCCCGTGCATCGGTCGATAACCTGCTGCATGACTCAATCGACCGTGCGATTTCGACTCAGGATACCGCAAACGATAAGAGTAAGTTCTATAAGTGGCTGAAGTTCTTTATGTCTCAGTCAAACCGCGCCGAGTTGCTGACTAAAACTGAACAGTGGAAGAGTGTTGGCTTCCCGCAGTTGAATGACAGCCTGTTTGTTATCCTGACTTACTTCTTCGAGCGTCTGCTACCTGAATATTTCGACAGCGAGAAAGAGAGCAGCGAATATACCGGTGCTATCAACCCAGTTCGTATCGGTCGTCGTAAAGATTTCTGGAACCGTCTCACCATGGGTTATCAGGATCTCTTGATCCAGAAGGTGCTTCGTGATGAGAAGCGTGCCGGTAAGATGAGCTGGGAAAGTATTATCGAGAAGTTCTTCACCGATTTCGAGGAGGTCAACGGCGATAAGATGTCGGCCAACTTGCTTAATTTCCCCGGTTTCCGTTTATCTATCGAAGATGCGCTGGATAAGGGGATCCGTCCATGTGGCTTGATAACGGGTATGGCCGATTTCGAGCACGGCGGCAAGCAGATGCGAGTCGGTGTTGCGGTTTCTAATACCGCATTCCAGGCTGGTGCCTTCGATATGGCCAGTGCCGAGAAGTTCAGTGCACTGCTGATCGAGTGTGCTAAGCGTAAACTTCCTGTTATCTGCTTCATCAGTTCAGGTGGTATGCAGACTAAAGAGGGGGCGGCTGCACTATTCTCTATGGCTGTAGTGAACGACCGTATCACCCGCTTTATCCGTGATAACGAGCTGCCGGTAATGATGTTTGGTTATGGCGACTGTACCGGTGGTGCTCAGGCGAGCTTCGTGACTCACCCTCTGGTTCAGACCTACTACCTGTCTGGTACGAATATGCCGTTTGCCGGTCAAATGGTTGTGCCTGCATATCTGCCATCTACGGCAACGCTCTCTAACTACCTGTCGAAAGTACCTGGTGCAATGAATGCTTTGGTTAGCAATCCATTCAGCAACACCATCGACGATCAGCTAAGCAGTATCGATCCGCTTATGCCTAAACCTACGGCTAAGGTTGAAGATGTTATTGCCAACGCTCTGTCTACCTTAGTCCCTGAGATGATGGTCGCTGAGGAGGAGATTGTTCAGGACGATCCTCGTGAGTTGATGAAGCCTATCAACAAGGTTCTGGTTCACGCGCGTGGTTGTACCGCGGTTAAACTTATCCGTAAGGCCCATGATAACGACATCGATGTCGTTCTGGTTGCATCTGATCCGGATATGACCTCAGTACCGGCAGACATGCTCAAAGAGGATGATAAGCTGGTTTGTCTAGGTGGTAACACCTCCGACGAGAGTTACCTCAATGCCTATTCGGTGTTGAAGGTTGCCGAATATGAAAATGTCGATGCACTGCATCCCGGCATTGGCTTCCTGTCAGAAAGCCCACAGTTTGCGGCGCTTTGTGTCAACAACGGTGTTAACTTCGTTGGACCAAGCGTACATAGCATGACGACAATGGGTAACAAGTCTAATGCGATTAAGACCTCTCAGGCACAGAGTGTTCCAGTCGTTCCCGGTAGTCATGGCATCTTAACCAATGCAGAGCAAGCGGTGAACGTTGCCAATGAAATTGGTTACCCTGTACTGCTTAAGGCGGTTCAAGGTGGTGGCGGTAAAGGGATTCAGGTCGTTGAGCGTCCTGGTGACATGATCAGCCTGTTCCAGCAAACCTCTACCGAAGCGGCTGCCGCATTTGGTAACGGGGATCTTTACCTTGAGAAGTATGTGACTTCACTGCGTCATATCGAGGTTCAGCTGCTGCGTGATAAGTTCGGTAATACTAAGGTATTGGGCCTTCGCGACTGTTCAGTACAGCGTAACAACCAGAAGGTTGTCGAGGAGTCTGGTTCGACCATGCTACCGGCAGAGCTTCACGATAAGGTGATGGAATACACCCGTGCCCTAGGCGACGCGACCGATTATATGGGTGCCGGTACCGTTGAGTTTATCTATAACTTAGATGCTAACGAAGTCTAC
This sequence comes from uncultured Shewanella sp., assembly GCF_947501225.1. Taxonomy (GTDB): domain Bacteria; phylum Pseudomonadota; class Gammaproteobacteria; order Enterobacterales; family Shewanellaceae; genus Shewanella. The sequence continues at coordinate 36,508 of NZ_CANMUW010000020.1, read as the reverse complement.
TTTATGGAGATGAACACACGTCTTCAGGTTGAACATCCTGTAACTGAAGCTACATCAGGCATCGATATCGTCAGTGCCGGCTTCGATATCGCAGCGGGTCGTTCGATCGAAGATCTGGAGCCTCAGTCAATTGGTTATGCAATCGAAGTGCGTGTGACTGCTGAGAAGGCCGCGTTAGACAGCAATGGCGTTCTGCAACTGCTGCCACATCCAGGCGTGATCACTGAGTATGTGATGCCGGAGCGTGACGATATTGAGATCATCTCTATTGCCGGTGAAGGTAAAGAGGTATCGCCATACTACGATAGCTTGATCGCTCAGATTATCTGTCGTGGTGAGAGCCGTGAGGATGTGATCAACAAGCTTCATGATTACCTTGCCGATAGCGTCGTTATCAAAGGTATTGCCACCAACATTCCGTTGCTGACTCGTATCCTGAAAGATGGCACCTTCAACGAAGGCGTATATGACACAAATTATCTACCGCGCTTCATGGCCGAGCTTGATGTTCCTGAGCTGATTGCCGAGATGGAAGCGGCAGCAGAGACTGTAGGTGTCGATACTGCGTCATTGAGAGTCGGTGAGAGTAACGAACTTAAGGTGATGGCACAGGGTGCAGGTATCTTCTACACCTCTCCTGCGCCTGGTGAAGCGGACTTTGTTAAAGAAGGCGACATAGTTACTGCAGATCAGACTTTAGCGCTTACAGAGGCTATGAAGATGTTCTCGCAGCTAACTTTAGCCGGTTATAACCGCCAGGATGCAATCTTGTATCCTGAAGATAAGAAGTACCGTATCGAGCGGGTATTAAACAGCAATGGTCAGCAGGTCTCACAAGGGGATCTACTGTTTGTTGTCTCTCCTGTAGAGTAATTCCTTAAGGGGGAGGGTCGATAAACATGGTTGTTACTGAGCTGTAGACTCTCCTTAGCCTGATTGTAAAAAATCCCTGTCACTTGTGGCGGGGATTTTTTTATCCGATTCCTCCCGGGAGCGGTTGCAATACAAAAAGTAATGTCATTTATCAATTCTTTGGCGCATGATTTTTGCTAACCATTTGATTATAAGGGTTATAGTGGCATTAGTTTTTATATCTTTGTGAAATGAAAAAATAGGTGTATTTTTGCGCTTTAATTAACCTGTTTATGTAGCAAAGAGATGAGTAACAAAATCGTTGTCGGTAGTGAAGAGTGGTGTGCTTTACCTGGGTTAGGCATCAAGGCGGTCAAGGCACGTGTGGATTCAGGTGCAAAGACATCATCGCTTCACGCAATCAATATCTCCACCTTTAAACGCGAAGACGGCACTTGGGTCAGCTATGAAGTTCATCCACTACAGGGGAGCCGAAAAGTGACTCTGCAGTGTGAGTCTAAGCTTATCGACAGGCGTGTGATTAAGAGCTCTAACGGTGAGACAGAGAGGCGTTTCGTTGTACGTGAACAGCTTCATCTGGGTGATCAGAGCTGGGATATTGAGCTGACCTTGACTAACCGTGCCAACATGGGATATCGCATGCTACTCGGACGCGAGGCTATGGGGCAAAAGATCTTAGTGGATCCCTCTGCTACCTGCTGCTTAGGTGAGCTCTCTACCGAAGAGCTGGATCAACGCTATGGAAAGTTTATTGTTCCAGCCAGCGGGCTGAAGATAGGCTTACTGGCGAGTAATCCGGAGCTATATAGTAATCAACGTATCATGGAGGCCGGTAGACAGCGTGGTCATGAGATGTATTTTCTCAATGTGAAACAGTGCTATATGAAGTTGGATGCTTCAGAGCCGGAGGTACACTATCGCGGCGGACGTATTCTGAATGAGCTCGATGCGGTGATCCCCAGAATTCGCCCAAGCTTAACTTTTTATGGGTGTGCATTGACCCGCCACTTTGAAAGTCTGGGTGTAATGGCGCTTAATAGCTCAGAAGCGATCACTCAGTCACGGGATAAGTTGTTTTCACTGCAGTTGCTGCAGAAAAATAATCTGGATATTCCCACCAGTGGCTTTGCTAATTCGCCGGCCGATACCACAGATCTGATCGATATGGTGGGGGGGGCGCCTCTGATCGTAAAGCTGCTCGAAGGTACCCAGGGAAAAGGGGTAGTGCTAGCTGAAACCAGAAAGGCGGCAGAGAGTGTGATCAATGCCTTTAAGTCGCTGAAAGCGAACTTATTGGTACAGGAGTTTATCAAGGAGGCACAGGGAAAGGATCTGCGCTGTTTCGTGATCGATGGCAAAATAGTCGCTTCTATAGAGCGGACCGCTGCACCTGGCGAGTTCAGAGCGAATATCCACCAGGGGGGGACGGCTTCTATCGTGCAAGTTACGCCGGAGGAGAGAAAGTTGGCTATTAAGGCGGCTAAGACCATGGGTCTGCAGGTGGCGGGTGTCGATATCATTCGTTCAAGTAAAGGCCCTCTTTTGCTGGAGGTTAACTCGTCGCCGGGACTGGAGGGAATTGAAGCGGCAACCGGTATTGATGTCGCTGCAGCCATGATTGACTCTATCGAGAAGAAGTTAGGCTGGAAAAAGTAACTTTACCCAACTGAACGCCGTTCGATTTCGGTCGTGACTGGTGAATACGCTAAGGGCTAAGTCTCACATTGAGGCTTAGCCCTTTGTTTTATGAGCCGGAAGTCGTCACTTTAACAATCTTAGTTCAGCAGCTCATGATCTGCAGGCAGCTGGCGGCTGATCCAGAGTATGAGTTTGTGTTTCATATTTGGTCCATCCTCCTTATCTTTCGCTAATGGTTGGATTAGCTTGTCGTTTACCAGTAAGCGGTAGATGCACTCAACTTTATCTTTAGGTGAGATCCCTCTGTCAAAATCGGCAAAGCCACGCTTCTTTGCGTAACCAACACCGATCTCCATAGCGAGTTTTAATAACTGTGCTTCATGTTTTTGATGTTTCATCGGTCACTCTCTTTTAATCCGGACTCGGCTGCCTGTACTTTCTCTATGTTCAGGCTCTGACTCCAGGTTGAATAAAGGTGTTAAACAAGGTTAGCCCTATAAACATATATTCCATATAGCCAAGAAGCTACGGACGCTACTTGCCTGCCACCCCATCATAGTTTAAATCTGTGCTAGCTTCTTGAGTTTTTTATAAAAAGTATTGACCAGCAAGAGAGGAGAGCCGTTTACCTGTTACGTAATACCTTCTGCCCTTTGAGTGACCACTTAAGCAGTAAGGGCCCGGCGATGCTGGTTATGGCAATGATCAATACCATCTCAGTAAATAACTTAGGTTGAATGATACCCAGCTGCAGCCCCATTTCGGCAAATACCAAACCGACCTCTCCCCGCGGGATCATCGCACTTCCTATGATAATTTTTCTACGCAAGGGCCCTTTTGCGGCCATGCCCGATGCCAGCTTAGTGATTATGGCGATGAGAGCCAGCCAGAGAAGCACCAGCAGGCCCGATACCGTGAGGTCCAACTGACTCAGGTCTACACTTATCCCTACGTAGACAAAAAATATGGGGGAGAAAAGGTCCACAAGTGGTTTTGCAGACACCTCTAACTTGTGGGTAAATGGGAAAGGGTTAGGCAGATACCTGTTTGTGGGGAAAACAAATTGGCGGGACAGTGCCATTCCGGCTGCGAAGCCCCCTAGCAATGCCGGTGCTCCGAACCAATGTGCCAGCCAGGCGAACAGGCAGATCAAGGTTATCACCACGAAAACCTCAAAGCCGCTTCCTTTAGTGTGAGGGTACCAGCTTCTGAATAGGTAGATAAGCGCTCTGGCCATAGGCGGAGCCAGAAACACGAAGCTAACGACCTTCAAGACCAGTATCAATACAGAGGCCATGCTCAGGGTCCCTGAAGCGTTGAAGTTTAGCAAAACGCTGAGCAATACCACACCGACGATATCATCGACCACTGCGGCGCCGAGAATCACCTGACCAGCAAGAGTCTGGCCCTGACCTGCCTGAGTCATCACCCTGATCGAGATGCCGATGCTGGTGGCCGTCAACGCGCAGCCAAAGAACAGGGCCGTATATAATGGCAGGTTCAGCCAGTAGGCGGCTGAGGCACCACCTATGACCACGGGGAACACTATGCCACCCAGTGCAACCCAGATAGATCTGCCACTGGCGTGGTAGAGGCGTTTTATCGATGTTTCGCAACCGATATCGAACAGCAGCAGAATTACCCCAAGCTCCGCCAACACAGAGAGGGTGTTGTGGGGATGAACCCATCCCAGAATCGAAGGACCGATAATGAGTCCTGCCAACATCTCGCCAACCACCCCAGGAATACCCACACGGGAGCATAGCTCACTGAGCAATCGCCCGAGGGTGAGCATGAGAAATATTGAGATGACAAAGCTATCTATTGGCAATGTTTTCTCCTCATTTTCAACGGACAAGCGGTTTGATTTCGATCATTTTTTGCGACCATTGTAAGGCGTAAACCTACTTGCTTGTCTAAGCTAAGGTTAGGCAATAATGGCTGGAGATAGCAATGGATAAGGTGTTTATTATTTCGCAAAAAGAGGAAGCGCATACGGATGCAATTGCCGCGGGTATTGAGTTGGCCAGGGCTATGGATAAACAAGCCGAAGTATTTGCTTACAACTTCGAATACTTCAGTGGTGCGGAATACTATAGTCCACGCCTCGGCGCTGCTGCCCAGCAGAAAATTATGAAAGACCGCGCCGGCAAGATTGAGGAGGAGTTGAAGGAGCTCAAAGCAGAAGATGTGCCCGTACACACAGTATGGAGTAAAGATCTGCATGAACATGCCTGTCATCACTCTATTCGTCATGGTTTCGATCTTATGGTTAAAGCGATACACCATGCGGATCACTATCTTCCAGTCGATTGGAACTTGATTCGCCACGTAAAGATCCCACTCATGCTGCTGACGGATAATCCTCTGCATCGTGGGAATGCCGTACTGATGGCAGTAGATCTGGGCAGTGACAACCTCCTTAAGCAGCAGCTCAATCAGGCCGTTATCAGTCATGGCAGGGCACTCGCTAAAGCCAGTGGTAGTAAACTGCATCTGGCTTTCGTGATCAGGGTGCCCAGAGTGTTACGTGATATGGATCTGATAAATACCAGTACATTAGTTAAAGACGCATATCAGGAGCATCAGGATCAGATATCTAAGCTGAATATGGATCCTGACTGTGTTCATATTATCGCCGGCGATCCCGATATCTGTCTGTATGAACTCTCCTGTCGCCTGAAAGCGCGTTATCTGGTCTTGGGGGCCCGCCAGCGTCAGGGAGTATTAGGTTATGTCATCGGTAATATGGCCGAGTCTATACTCAGCAGGATCCGTAGCAATGTGCTGATTATTCCGGCGGACGATCAGTTGCTGGCTCCCTTAAATTCCGATTAGCCCTCATCTGCCACCGCTTCTTGTGAACCTCGTCGACGATGAAGAGTACAGAGGCGGTGGCCAGTAAAATCAACCAATGAGAGAAACTGATAGGGCTGAGTTGCAGCGTATCGCTCAGTCCTGGCATATACATGGCACCGATATGTATCCCTTGGGCGATGATAATACCGACCAGTAATATCGGATTGCTGAAGAGAGGGACGACCAGGAGCGACCTGTGTTCGGAGCGGCTGTTGAGTGCATGTACATTTTCAAATAGCACCATCAGCATTAAGGTCATGTTGCGAGCTGCGTCCTCACTCATTCCCGCCTCGAGTGACATTGCAAACAGGCCGAAGGCGACGGTTCCCATGACCAGAGCGCTGGTGCAGACTCTCTCCAGCATCAGTCGATCGAATATTGGCTCCTTGGGAGGACGAGGAGGTTGAGAATACTCATTTCCCTCACCTGGTTCGAACGCCAGAGCCACATCCTGAACCCCGTTAGTCACCAGGTTAAGCCAGAGGATCTGTAGTGGGAATAGCGGTATCGGTAAGGCAAACAGTACACTCAGAATAAACAGAAGTATCTCTGCTGCGCCGGTGCTGATCAACAAGAAGATGACTTTACGGATGTTGTTGTAGACTATTCGTCCTTCGATGACACCCTTGACGATTGAGCTGAAGTTATCATCTGTGAGTACCAGTGAGGCACTCTCTCTGGCTACGTCGGTCCCTCTCAGCCCCATCGAAATACCCACATGGGCATGTTTCAATGCCGGAGCATCATTGACGCCGTCTCCGGTCATGGCCACAAATTCCCCCTGTCTGATAAGTGACTGAGTTATCTCCATCTTCTGTTCAGGTTTGACTCTGGCGAACACTCTATGGCTTGCCACGAGTCTATCGAATTCATTTTCACTCAGAGACATTGCCTGAGTGAGCTCTCTGCCCGTCACAGCTTTTTCATGTTCGCCGACTATTTTTAATTGTTGTGAGAGTGCCAGCGCGGTGACGGGATGATCGCCGGTTATCATGGCGACCTTGATCTGTGCTGTTCGACAAGACTCTACGGCTTCTATAGCATCGTGTCTGAGCGGATCGCTCATTGCGACGAGACCAAGAAATTCTAGCCCGGTAAACTCGTCATTTTCAACGGTTCCGGCGCCGTGTGCCAATGCCAGTACCCGATAGCCATGTTTTGCCATCCAGTGTGTTTGATCCAAAATCTTGTGCTTCATCTTTTCGCTGAGCTCACACATTGGCATGATTTTCTCTACGGCGCCCTTCACGGAGATCAGCGGGCCTTGTTCGCTATCGTTGACGCTGGCACTGAACCCTTTTTCGGACTCGTAGGGGAAGAGGGATAACCTCGGATGGTTTTCAGCTTCAGCGGTAAGTTTGAGCTTATATCCCAGCACCAGAAAGGCCAGGTCGACACCATCTCCGTCGGCGTGAATCTTATCTGTGTTGTATACAAGGTGCGCCTCATTGGCAAGCACGCCGGCAAGGGCCAACCGCTTTAACTTCTCCTCCTCATCAATAACAACGGCCACCCCATGCCCGTGAAGATGCACCAAACCATTGGGGGCAAGTCCCTCTCCGCTCACGTGATACTTATGCTCGTTGGCCAGCCAGATCTGGCCTATGGTCATCTCATTGACTGTCAAGGTGCCGGTTTTATCTGAGGCGATGAAGGTACATGAGCCCAGTGACTCAACGGCAACCAGTTTACGTACGATCACGTTGGCTTTCGCCATCCTCTTCATTCCGATGGCCAGTGCTACGGTAATCGCCGCCGGTAGCCCTTCGGGAATTGCGGAAACGGCTAATGCGACCCCTAACAGAAATACATCTGACAGATCGGCCCCCCGTATGAGTGTGAGGCTGAAAATCAGTGCTATGATGATCATGATGGCGATGGCGATACGCAGGGTGAATTGATCGATTCTCTGCATTAGCGGAGGCTTAGTATCTGCGCCTTGATGAACTAATTTTGCTATCTGACCAATCTGAGTGTTGACTCCCGTAGCACTCACCTCTCCCTCTGCACGGCCGTGGGTCACCAGTGTGCCGGCAAAGGCTTGCTCTGAATTACTGACCGATATCGACTCGCCGGTGAGGGCCGATTCATCGACCAGAAATTGACTGGTTTGCTTAAGCGCTATGTCGGCTCCGATACGGTCTCCGCTGGCCAGCATGACCCAATCGCCCGGTACCAGTGTTCGGCTGTCGACGACGACAGGATGGCCATCACGAATCACTCTGCTCTGTTGGGGAACCATATCGGCAAGGGCATCGGCAGCCTGTTGAGCCGAGTACTCCTGAATGGTACCAATCAGCGCATTGAGTAGCAGCACCACCGAGATAAAAAAGGCGTTGATAAGCTGACCGAGTATCAGGCACACGACAACTGCTACCAGGAGAACATAGATAAATGCGCTACGAAATTGAATGAGAAAGAGTCGGACAAAGCTGTTTCTTGACGGTTTGGGCAAACTGTTTTCGCCATGCTGCGTCAATAGAGCCTTTGCCTGTTCACTGCTGAGTCCCTGAGTTGCCACATCCTCTCCCTCTGAACTGGGGTTATACCGATAGGTATTAGCCTTTATCTATTGATATATAGTCAATAATTATAGATAAAGACAATTGAATTGAATTGAATAATAATTGACCGCTATCAAAGGTTTAATATTATTCCCATATTGATATGGGTCATTCAGTAAGAATCCAGTATTTTCTGGTACAGACCATTTTCCCGAATTGATTTCATTCCCTGGTCAAAAAGATCTGCATAATACTGTCCCTGACTATGGCTTCGGGAGAAGGCTAAATAGATCGGTGTGGTTTCATTGATAAAGGCTAGTTGAATGTTTGTCTGTAGTTTGAGCCGGCTTAAGAGGATGTTAGCTGTTTTATCGTAGATGATAGTTAAATCTATTCTGCCCCGTGAGAGGCTTTTTAAGTTAGATGACTCGGAGTTTGTCACCGCCTCTCTTATGCGTTCTGTTTTTACCAGATTGAGATAGTGATCGCCATAACCGTAGTCCCTTACGACCCCAACCAGCTCGCCGTTATTCAGCTCGTCTCGACTCTTTGCTTGCTGTGGATGAGCGACATTGAAATAGTAGGCGGATACGGCATCGAAAAGCTTCTCTTTACCTAAGATATACTTCGCTTGACTCTTCTCATCTAATGGAACATTGAAGGCGGCGATCGATTTACCTTGTTCAATATAGATTAATGCTCTGGCATAGGGTACGACTCTGTATTCGACATCGACCTCGACAGCCTTGAAGGCAGCCTTGATAATTTCATTGGCAAGACCGGTACCGTCGGCTCTTGCGTAGGGGAGCCAGTCGTCTTCGGCTGCAATCTGGATAGTTTCAGCCGTAATGCCCGCCGTTAGTGAGATGGACAATAAGAGAGTTGCGGCTCGACAAAGCTGGCTAAGACTCATTAGTTATTCGATCAAGTTCATTATTACCTCACTTAATTTTAGGTGAAGAGAATGAATTTGATAATTTGTCTATCAGCCTGAAACTTAAGTTCAGTTTTCTATGTAAATTATGATGCTGTTACTGAGGGAGGTGGGTTTAAAGTTTAGCCTTGTGGGAGGCGAAAATAAAAAACCACCTCGGTTGAGGTGGTTTTATTTTTATCGCATTTGTCTTGCAACTCGCAACTCGAAATTCAAGGCTCGATGCCTATTTATTCGAGAAGTTGTTCTCGACCAGCTGCTGCTTGTTATCGGCCTGTGGCACGTGACACTGAGAGCAGTTGTAGTAGATGTTATTCAGCTTACCGCTAGCCAACACGTGCGATTTATCGATTGGTGTGGCTTTCATCTTAGCCGGGAAGTGGCAGCTTAAACACTTGTTCTTCTCGGTTGTGATCGCGTATTCAGCCTTATGTGGGATCAGAGGAGGCTGGTGGACAAAGCCACGCTCGATCGATGCACCACGCTTTGGATAGGTAGGCATAGCATCGGCTACACGAACATCGGTGATCTCAGACTTGCCAAGTGAGCTGACATTTACCGACTCTGTTTGAGTGTTTGCTTGCTGGCCAGAGCAGGCACTAAGCGCCATGACGAGCGCGGCTATAGTGAGTACTTTCTTCATTGTTTATTCTCCGCCTTTAGGGCAATTCGATTTTGATACTGGAAAACGCGTTGGGCGCAGACATCGATACAGCGGCCACATTGTGTGCAATCACTATCGGTTATCATCATCTGTTTCCCCTTAAGTGCAGGTTTCAGCACCTGTCTCTCGGGGCAAACATCAAAACAATCCATACAGTCATTACAGGCCTTGGCATTTACGGCCGATACTTTTACCGGGCTAAGCTTGCCAAATAGGGCAAACAGGGCACCGGTAGGGCACAGGCGCCCACACCAACCACGCTCGCTGATAAACAGGTCGAGCAGGAAGATGGCCAACAAGATCCACAGTCCGCTACCGGCACCGAATAAAACGGCACGGTAGAGTATCGGGACCGGGTTGACCCACTCCCAAACGGTGATGCCTGTCAGCAGAGGTAACACAATAACCAGACCCAGCAGGTAGTAACGCAAATTTCTTGGCATCTCGTTTAAACGAGGCAAATTCAGTTTACGTCTTAACCAACTCGCACAGTCGGTGACCAGATTGACTGGGCATACCCAGCTACAGAACACCCGGCCACCCGCAATCACATAAAACAGTGTGATAAACAGGGCTCCGAGGATCAGGGTTAGCTCGGGCATGTGGCCCGTCATCAGGACTTGCAGTGTTACAAGTGGATCTGACAGTGGCACTGTACCGAGCAACTCGCTGGACGAGAGGTTGCCTTTCAGAACCCATAAGCCAAACCAGGGGCCAATGGCAAACAAGGTTAATACACTTAGCTGGCTGGCACGTCTGAGGAAGAGGAATTTGTGAGCGCGCCACCATCCCAGTTCATCGATTGCCGCCTGAGCAAACCCCGCTTTAGGGGAGTCACTCATTGCGCCTGGTATAGCCTTTTTATTCACTGTGCTCTTGGTCATAGTGACAGGCCCTTGTTTAACATCTCGAGAGTGGTCTCTTCTGTGTTGATATAAGTATCGTGTTCAGCCGTTTTTCCTAGGGCGATATCTGCCGGCAACACCCTAATCGCAGATTCTTCGAGTACACATACATGTTCACACTTACCACAGCCGGTACAGGTATCACTGTTGACCGTAGGAAGGAACATGGCGTGATGGTCGCTGCGTTGATTATGTTGCCGCTTCAGGGTGATGGCATCATCGATTAACGGACAAACCCGGTAACAGACGTCGCATCTAAGCCCTTTGAAGTTAAGGCAGTTTTTCTCATCGATTAATACGGCAATCCCCATCTTGGCCTCTTCAATCTTCTCGAGACCATGGTCGAGTGAGCCCGATGGGCACACCTTCACACAGGGAATATCTTCGCACATCTCACAAGGGATGCTACGAGCCGTAAAATAGGGAGTGCCCGTTGCTGCGCCGTCGAACCAGCGCGCCAGTTTTAACGTGTCGTAGGGGCAAGCCTCGACACACAAACCACAACGAACACAAGCCGAGAGAAAATCATCCTCGCCTAAGGCGCCAGGAGGTCGGATCGCTAAAGGATCCAGCTGTCGCGACTGAGTCGCCGTTGCTGTGATCCCCAGCCCCACTAACCCCATCACACAACCCGCCTTAGCCGTTGAGGCTAAGAACCGGCGACGATTGACGTCCCGTGGATTTGATTTAGTGGATTTTACCTTGCTCATGACCTTTTATAACCTTCTTATCAATGTCTTAGCTCAAGCAATTTTGCTTAAGAATCTTTCAGTTAAAAGAGTTAAGCCTTCATTACTTTGACTGGGCACTTCTTGAAATCTGTCTCTTTCGAGAGAGGATCGGTGGCGTCCAGTAACAACTTGTTGACCAGTTGGCGAGCGTCGAAGAATGGCATAAATGCCACGCCTCTTGGCGGCTTGTTCCGGCCTTTGGTTTCAACACGGGTCTTCACTTCACCACGAGGTGAGGCGACAACGACTTCGTCTCCACGCTTGAGGCCACGGGCCTTAGCATCTTCAGGGTGAAGGAAGATCTGTGCATCAGGGTAGGCGCGATAGAGCTCTGGTACACGAGCTGTCATAGAACCTGTATGCCAGTGCTCCAGCACACGGCCGGTAGACATCCAAAGATCATACTCTTCGTTTGGCTCTTCGGCAGCAGGCTCAAATGGCAGTGCGAAGATGACGGCCTTACCATCTGGCTTACCGTAGAAGTTAAACTCTTCGCCCGCTTTCAGGTAGGGATCACCCTTGGAGAAGCGACGTAGGGTCTCCTTACCATCGACTACCGGCCAGCGAAGACCACGAGTCTCATGGTAAGTATCGAAGTCGGCCAGATCGTGCTTATGACCGCGAGTAAACTGAGCGTATTCCTCATAGAGGCCTTTTTGAAGGTAGAAGCCGAAGTGCTCTGACTCTTCATTCATGGCGCCCTTACAATCAGATGTCGGGAACTTGTTCACCTCACCGTTGGCATAGAGTACGTCATAAAGCGTCTTATCTGCGTACTCAGGTTTCTTAGCGATAAGTTCTGCTGGCCATACTTCTGATACCTTGAAGCGCTTAGAGAACTCAACCAACTGCCATAGGTCAGACTTAGCGCCTTCAGGTGCTTTCACCTGTTGATGCCACATCTGAGTACGACGTTCGGCGTTACCGTAGGCCCCCTCCTTCTCAACCCACATAGCGGTTGGAAGAATCAGATCGGCAGCCATCGCAGTGACTGTTGGGTATGGATCCGATACCACGATAAAGTTTTCAGGATTACGGAATCCAGGGTAGATCTCATCGTTGACGTTAGGTCCGGCCTGCATGTTGTTGGTACACATGGTCCAGTAACAGTTCAGTTTGCCATCTTTCAGCATACGGCTTTGCAGGACGGCGTGATATCCGGGCTTAGGTGGAATCGTTCCTTCCGGCAGCTGCCATAGTTTCTCTGAGCGTGCTCTGTGCTTAGGATTCTTCACTACCATATCTGAAGGCAGGCGGTGAGCGAACGTACCTACTTCACGCGCAGTACCACAAGCCGATGGTTGACCCGTAAGCGAGAATGGGCTGTTGCCCGGAGTAGAGATCTTACCCGTCAACAGGTGGATGTTATAGAGCATGTTATTTGCCCAAACACCACGCACGTGCTGGTTAATTCCCATGGTCCACAGGCTCATCACCTTGATTTTCGGATCGGCATAAGCCTTCGCCATCAGTTCAAGTTTCTCTGGCTCAACACCACTCATCCTGGCTGCATATTCAAGGGTATAGGTGCTGACAAACTTAGCGTATTCATCGAAGCTGATAGGCGTCGACTTACCATTACCCGGGTTCTTCGCCTTCTTCTCTAATGGGTGATCAGGGCGCAGGCCATAACCGATATCTGTGGTACCTAGTACAAACTTAGTGTGTTTGTTGACGAACTCTTTGTTAACAGCATCGTTTTGAATGATGTAGTTAGCTATGTAGTTAAGAATGACCAGATCTGACTGCGGGCGGAACACCATAGGGTTATCGGCCAGATCGAAGCTGCGGTTTTCGAAGGTCGAGAGCACATGAACTCGACCATCCGGATTGCTCAGGCGACGATCGGAGAGGCGTGCCCATAGGATTGGGTGCATCTCAGCCATATTCGCGCCCCACAAAACAAAGTGGTCGGCAACTTCCAGGTCATCGTAACAACCCATAGGCTCATCGATACCGAAGGTACGCATGAAACCACCTACGGCAGATGCCATACAGTGGCGAGCATTAGGGTCGATGTTGTTAGTAAGGAAGCCTGCCTTGTGAAGCTTAGACGCAGCGTAGCCTTCCCAAACTGTCCACTGACCGGAACCAAACATACCAACGGCTGTCGGGCCTTTAGTCTTTAGTGTGTGCTTCCATTTCTCGGCCATGGTATCGAACGCGGTATCCCAGCTGACAGGGGTGAACTCACCTTCTTTATCATACTTACCATCTTTCATACGCAGAAGCGGTGTCGTAAGACGATCCTTTCCATACATGATTTTTGACAGGAAGTAGCCTTTAATACAGTTCAGGCCTTTATTGACTGGGCTTTCCGGGTCACCTTTAGTGGCAACGATTTTGCCATTATTGGTACCAACCAGAACGCTACACCCTACGCCACAGAAACGGCAAGGTGCTTTATCCCACTTGATGTTGTCTTTCTGCTCAGCGGCTTCGACTATCTTCACTGGCAGAGTGACACCAACTGTGGTTGCAGCGGCAACTGCAGCGTTGGCTTTCAGAAACTCGCGACGGCTAATGCTCATGGTGTTCCTCACTCTTTTTTATTTTGTTGCTAATTATTGATAAATCAATCTTGTTTTAGGTACTAGATACTTGTTTTAACTTTCTTGCGTTGGTTCGACTTGATGGTAAATCAGACTGCTGTTTAACACCCCTTCGAGGGCATTTATGGCTTCGACGTTATCCAGTATAGAAGCTTGTGTTACACCTTCGAGAGTGATGACAAACTTTCCCTCATCGGTAACGGCGTGGATATCGGCACCATTAAGCGCGCGAATCTTAGTTTCAATCTGAGAAATCGCCTTCGGTGCGGCATGCACGACTAAGCTGGTTACATGGTATTCCTGACTCATCTCTTGCTTCACCCTTAATCGAAGAAGTGGCAGGTAGCGCTATGGGGGGGGACAGCTTTAGGAGAGCTACCTGCCAAAGTTAATATCGAGTCTAGACCTCATAAAAAATGTGGGTATACCCAACAAGAGGTATTAGGGGTATTAGTAGATCGAGATCATATTTTTATATGTGATCAATGTCTCAGATTTAGGAATAGATATCTGTTTCAGAAAGCCCTTATTTAGACAGGGGGATATTACTTGAAACAAGGATTAACTCTTTGGTACTGAAGCGTTAATTGTATTGATAATTATTCTCGATTGAGGTTTTGACCTGCTACCACTACTGTGGTATGCCTTTGCTGAGATGTAGAGGGGAGTTTCCGATTTTCTCCTCAATAAGGTTCTATTTTATTCCGTGTGATTAATAGCCGGTGAGCTCCATGTAGCCCTCGCCATTGTGGCTCCCCTGAATGTTAATGGGCCCCTCCCAGTAGCTGACGCTTAGCAGCATATTTGCACCTGGGTTTAGGGAGTGGGTCGTGATATCAATCTTCTCGGGGGGGATCCTTATCTTCCAGCTAACGGGGTAACGAACACCACCTATCTGGTGCCAGTCGATGACGGCCATCTCTACCATTGTCGGGTCAATATTATGACCACTGCCATCGTCGAACATGCGTCTGGCACTGTAAAAATTCTCTACTCCTCTGAGTTGGAATAACATCAATGCCGAGCCATCATCCAACCTGAGGGAGAACCAATCCCAACCTTGCTGAGAAGAGGTCAGAAACTGTGAACTCCACTCCCTGTCCAGCCATGCCTCGCCGCTTACCTTTTGCCTCTGGATCACTCCCTCCCCGTTTTCTCCCCCGGTCGTAACCCAGCCTTCAACCTCAATAAAGGGCTGGCTGTAGTAGTAAGACGCCACCGAACCATCGGGGCTCTTGATGCTGAACCCTTCTTCGCCCTGAAGCTGATAAGGAGCGTGAGTGGAAAGCCTGAGTTGATAGGAAAACTGATCGTCACTCACAGTGAGAGTTGCCGGGAAGAGCTCCTCATCCTGAGACTGCCACAGCCAGTTGTCGAGCTTAACGGTAAAGGGGGAGCTTTCCACCCCAGCTAGTTGAGGATGGGCTCTGGACCAGCGCTCCGTGGCGAGATGACTTGTTTCGGTGGTAACCGCGCTGTGAGCCATATAGAGCTGATCTGTGGCCCAGCCTCTGGTTGTATCTCTATGGTTTGAACTTGAACCGGGAGGAGCCAGTGCTACGCGAAATTGAGTCCACTGCAGTCCCAAAGGCTTTCCCTGTTCACTCTTCAGGTTGGCTGTCAGGTACCACCACTCCTGGCGAAATCCTTCGTGGGATTGATGATCGGCGGGGAAGGTGATGCGCCTTCCCGGTAATACAGGAGTATAACCTTCACTCCTGCCACCCAGCAGACCTCCCATAGATCTGGTATCGACCCCTTTGCTATCCGCTGAGTTAGGATCTGAACATGCCGTCAGCAAAAAAGCGGAGCCGAAGATAGCTAATCTTAAGCCAGCGGAGGTTATTGATGGTGGGTGAGCTGGTAGATATCTCATAAGAGGTCGCTCTGTAGGCTGGAGATAAGAGGTTTTCGGATCAGTTTAAACAGGGGCAGAGCGATGGCTATGGTGGTTGCCAACAGCGCAAGCAGTACTACCCTGCCATAGGCATGCCAATCCCACACCATATCTATGCTCCAACCAAATGCCTGCAGGGTGACCTTGTGGATAAGCAGGTAACCGAGTATCACTCCGGTTGGTAGGGCGACAAGGCAAGTTAATAACACTATGAGCCACATCTGGCTGAAAACCATGATAGCCAGCTGCCGTCTGGATACTCCCAAACTGTAGAGTCGTGCCATAGGTGCCATGCGTGCCTGGGTAAGCAGGAAGCAGGCACTGAACAGGCCAACGGCGGCGACAAGCAGGGTGAGGCTATTGAGTACCTGAGTGATGGAGAAGGTGCGTTTAAACATGGCTATCGCCTGTTGTTTTATTCTCGCCTGACTGTAGAGCTGGCTGTCACTGAGGGAGAATCTCTGCTGTAATTCGAGTCTCAGCGTCTCGATATCTTCACCTGTGGCTAATCCAAGGCTGGTCGGTACCTCGCTAAATCCTGACTCTTGCCATACCCGGGGAGCCAGGATGACCTCACCATAGGGGTTACCGTAATCGAAATAGATCCCGCCCAGGGTAAAATTTGCATCACCGAGTGCCTCAATAGTAACGTTGTCGCCTAACTCCAGCCTAAGCTTGAGTGCCAGAGGTTCGCTCATCAGCAGATATTTGCCCGCGAAGAACTTCGGCCAAAGCTGATCGGCCGAACTCTTCAGCACTGTGGTGCGTTTTATCGATACCGGATCCCGTGTCAGCAGGTAGGCGGGGTGGTTTGAAACCTCACTAATCAGATTCCACTGTTTATAGACGGTGTCGATTTTAGGGTTAGCCTCCAGTTCGGTAATCACCGCTTGCATCTCTGCATCGCCGGGTCGCAGGTAGAGTTCGGCATGGAGCCTCGCATCCAGCCAGTTCTTCAGGGTGAGCTCGAAACTGCCGACTAAGGTATTCATCGATATATTGGCCGTCAGAGCCAGCAACATAGCCATCATGGCCAGAGAAAGTGGCGGCAGTAACTCCTTCGTTTCGGCAATCTGGTAGCCGACAAGCCCCTTGGGGGCGAGCAGGTTAAGCCAGCTAATCAGCTGTGAGAGGCACCATGGCAGTGCCAGCGGGATGGCTATCACGACCAAGCCGAGTAGAGACATGGTGATGCGATAATCACGACTAACCGGCATCAGGCTCGCCGCAAGGAGAGCCAGAAAGAGTGCGACTATGATCTGAGTCTTCTGCGTCTTTACGGCGCTGCTTGTCCGGCTGTATGTGTTGCTGTTACGTCCTAAGGGTTGCCTGATAAGCTCGAAAAGTAGTGAAGCACAGGCGAGCAGGGCGGCGATAAAGGTCAGTGCCATAGCTTGTAGCAGCCAGCTCCACTGCCACCTGCCCGGTAGGATATTGGCACCATAGAGCTGCTCCAGAGTGACTGATACCATGGGCTGTAACCAGTGGCTGAGCTGCAAGCCTGAAACGAACCCCAGTATTGACCCAATTATGACCAGTATCAGTAGTTCAAAACATAGGGCGAGCATCAGAGGAGTTTTGGCTATGCCCTGTTGCTGCATCTGAGTGAGCAACCTCTGCCTCTTTAACAGGCTGTAGCGCACGCCGTTATAAGCGATAAACAGGCCTACTACAAAGGCCAGCAGGCTCATGGCACTGAGATTAAGATGAAAGCTGTCGGTCAGGGCCGTCATGCTTTCTCCTCTGTCTCGCTCGTTCAGCCTCCCTCTGCCATCAACCAGTGCTTCTATCCGGGATCTGTTTTTGTTGATGTCGCCAAAGAGTGCGATGTAGCTCAGCTTTCCCTGGCGCCCCAGCAGCGACTGAGCCAGAGAGATATCCATCAGCAGACGGTTGCCCAGATTCATTGAGTCGTCGACACTAATGATCTCAAGCTTCACGCCGTTGAGGCTAAAACTCGCTTCAGTGGAAAACCGCTTAGCCTGACTTTGACTCATCAGCACTATGGGGGCCCCCCCTATCAGGGCCGCAAGCGGGAGTTCATTTTTCAGCAGTGAAGGCCTAAGGTCGGCTTGTGTGTTATTTGATAAAGCATCATTGGTGTCAACATGATTCGATAGCGCGGTGAGCGCCGCAATAAGATCGCTGCCCTGTACCTGCCAGCGGCGATTATCTTGATCGGTTAATACTCCCTGAACTACGGCAAGCGCATTACTGATCCCCCGGGCCCTCAGGTCAAAGTAGAGAGATTCATCGAGTCGTTGATTGCCTGCGGTTGGAACAATGGAGTAACCGGCCTGTTGACTCAGTAGCTCGGTGACATCGCCATAACTGGCTATCGCGCTTTCATTGGTGGCGCGGACACCGATGAGAAGCGTAACCGCGAGAATTATGCCGGTTAGTATTGAGCCTGCCTGCAGCGGAGATTGGCGATAGTGTGCCGCAAAGGTTGATAAACATAGCCAACAACTCAATAGTTGTTGCCTACTCATGGATACGCCCCTGTTCCAGATGCCAGCGCCTTCCCATGAAACCAGCACACTCGGCAGAGTGGGTGACCATCAGCACCGTGGTTTCATGCTCGGCCGCTAAGGTTTTCAGTAGTGACATCACCTCCAGGCTGGCACTTTGATCAAGGTTCCCGGTAGGTTCATCGGCAAGCAGTAGTGCAGGCTGGTGGGCCAGGGCTCTGGCGATGGCAACCCTCTGCTGTTGTCCGCCGGAGAGTGCATCGACGTGTCGATCCATCAGGGGACAGAGTCCCAGGCTGTCGATGAGTTTATCGCACCAAGCACTCCAGGGTTTACGGTTCAGCCTCAAGGGGAAGGCGATGTTGTCTCTGACGTTAAGCGGCGTCAGCAGATTGAACTGCTGGAAGACGACCCCCAGCTGTTGGTGGCGAAAAAGGCTCCAGTGCCTGTCTTGCCAATCAGACGTGTTGTCGTCGAGCAGGAAGAGCTCTCCTGTATCGGGATGCTCAAACCCGGCTATAAGGTTGAGCAGAGTGCTCTTGCCACTGCCACTGGCACCTGTAAGGGCCACGGTCTCTCCTCTGTTGAGTGTCAGGTGCAGATTATCGAGCACCCGATGGCGTTGCCCTCCATCGATAAAGGCTTTAGTGATCCCTTTAAGTTGAACAATCTGCTCGGTCATACCGCTTTCCTTGTGCTTTGGCTGGTTTAGCATAACTCAGTTTCTACTGATTGTTTGTATATGGAACGATTTATTTAGAGCTTGAAACGGCAGTGATGAAACTGGAGGTGATGTTTTGCGGTTATCGAGCATTATTAATCGCTTGTCTGAGTATATGTAAGAGCCTTATATGACCCGGCAGCGGAGCTATCTTGTTGACTGCTTCGCTATCAAATACAAACAATATCCTTAATTAATAAAATACTAATAATTTAACCTCTAATGTAAATGTGTTGGGAGAATTACCTCAATCCTAAATGTGGTTGATTATCATTTACTCTGCTACGTTTAAGTATGGGGCCTGTTTAAGTTGCTTGATTATTCGGGCTCCTTAAATCAGAGGTAAATATTATGTTCACTATTACTAAAGGTCTTATGACAGCTCTGTTGGCCATAGCTTTATCGTCGGCCTCAGCGGTTGTTTCGGCTAAAATGGAAACAGTTTCAGGGAAGATAAACGGTCACACCTGTGCTCATTCAGGACATACCTGTCCGCTGAGCAAACTGGATCCCCACCTTCAACTGGAATCAGCATTTGTACTACAGCAACAAGATGGAAGTTATTACTTCCTGTCTAATGTTCCACGTATTACTGCTGCCCGCTACGCCCTGGAGCTGGCGACGGTGAGAGGTAAAGTCAATGAGAAGCTAAGAGTCATTATGGTCGATGAGCTAATGATAAACGGTAAGGTTATCTGGTCACCGGCTATGGTCGATGAAGCTATCAACGAGTGGGAGTCTATGCATAACGCTGATGGTTGATAATCAGGTAGGGTTCAGTTCTCACCTTTAACCTTAGCCCTGGCTATTGTGACTGGCTAAGGTGATTATTAAGAGGTTTATGAAGTTGGCTATGGCCGGATAGGGTGTGTTGATGAGACAACATATTAAAAAGTTTATTAAGAACAGACCATTTATCGCTTCGGCGGCGCTTATGGTGATGTCTATGGCTCCGGCTGGTCATGCGATGGCATCGGCGAAAAAGGTTAAACTCTATGAGCCTAAGTCACGGCAGATGGCACCTAAGCTGCACCTCAACGACCTTCAAGGAGAGGCCTACAGCCTGAGCAGGGATAAGGGCGAGGTACGGATTGTTAATTTCTGGTCCAGTTGGTGTGGGCCATGTATTAAGGAGATGCCATCTCTATCAGGGCTTCATAACGAGTTAAAAGGTCAGGGGTTAAACGTGGTGGCGGTAGCCGTTGGAGAGTCCCTGCATGATGTAAAAGCCTTCCAGCAGAGCTCGGGGTTCAACCTGCCTATGTTGGCCGATGAAGATAAGACAGCCAGTGATGACTGGGGAGTATTTGCCGTACCCATCAGTTATATCATAGATCGCAGGGGGTATATCGCCGCCAGAGTCGTAGGAGAGTATGACTGGGAAAGCGATGAGATGAAGCAACTGCTGAACAAGGTCAATCAGGAGTCCAGCACCCTGTAGGCTTTTACTCTCTATGAGAGGTTAAGCTCAGCTCATTTATGGCTCGCTCCTCTCCTGATAGCGGATCAGAAATGCCAATATCAGCGGAGTCACTATGCTGGTTACAATTGCCATGATGACGATGGCGGAAAACAGTCCGGTGATGATCAAAGGTGTTGGTTCCGGGTGGTTGAACAGCCCGGCTCGCAAGGCAACCCCGGCCAAGACGATCTCGACCGCCCCACGGCCACTCATGGCCACGCCTATGCGCAGCGATTCCTGAGTATCGTGACCGGTAACACGCGCACACAGACCGGCTCCTATCAGCTTACTTAACAGGGCGACAACGATAAGCAGAATAACAAATCCGGGTATCGATGCGAGGGCACTCAGGTCCAGGTGAAACCCTATCGACACGAAAAAAATGGGTGCGAGAAACCCGGAGGTGATACCCGAAGTTTGCTCATCTACGCGATCATAGATATCTCGTTCTACCACTTCGGGGTGGAAAAACATCCCTGCGACAAAGGCACCGATAATAAAGTGCAGATCCAGCATCTCAGCGAGTACCGCGTATCCCAGGGCGGCGATCAACAGCATACTGAAATCGATGTCGGGGAGCTCCGTCTCCTTGAGATGGCGGCCTACAATCGGAAACAGGTAGTATCCGACAGGTATGGTGATCGTAAAGAAGAGGATCACTTTGCCCAGCAGTGGCAGCCAAAGAGCAGGGGTAAAATCTAAAGCACCGCCATTTTTTATGGTGGCGAGCAGGAAGGCGAGAATAAACAGGCTCAACAGATCGTCCCACAGCGCTGCCGCGACAATGGTTTTACCCTCTGCCGTATCCAACTTATTAAACTCCATCAGCATACGGATGGTCACCGGCACTGCTGTGATGGCCAGGGCTGTGCCCAGGAACCAACTCTGAACCATCTTAAAGGGAGATTCAGGGAAGAACATCAGTCCTAATAGGGTACCGCAAATGATGGGCACCAGCATGCCGCCCACAGCTACTGCCGGCGCCGAACTGGATGTCTTTTTAAAGTCCAGCGGGCTCATGCGTACACCGGCTAGCAGCATAAGGAAGAACATGCCGAGATCGGCAAGGGCCTCAAATGCTTCTCCCTGGGTTACCTCCCATAGCAGCGGAAACAGGTGTTGAAAGTGATAAAGAAAATAACCGAGCGCTATTCCCGACACCAACTCACCAACGATTGGCGGTAGTTTCAGGCGTTTGGCGATAACGGCAAATATTCGAGTCGTTACCAACAATACAAGGACTAAATATAGGAAGCGCATCAGCAGAACCGATTCTCAGGTTGACTAATATGAGAATAGTTGCGGGTCTTGATAAAGTCTAATAATTGAAGCTAGTGACTTGATGATTAAGAATATTAACTATCTCTGAACTTATGCCTGCTCCAGTTCTCCCTGGCATTGAATGCAGAGTTTTGCTGCAGGGTGAATGGTGAGTCTGCCTATGCCGATACTCTCACCGCATTCGTAGCAGAACCCATAATCATCGGGGGTGAGAAGGATCTCTTTGATACGCAGGATTTGACGATGAGCCTGAGCTTCGTTGGCTTGAGCCATCTGTTGCTGCTGTATGGCATCCATGCGTGATACCCGTCCGACAGCTTGTTGGTCGAGCTGTACCGGTGCGCCACGGCTGTGAATGTCATTGATCAGCTGTTCCAGCTCACAGAGCTGCGCCTCGAGGCGGGACAGTAACATCTCTTTTTGTGGGGTAGTCAGATCTGCTTGCTTCAAAACACACCAGGAATTATGGATTATACCAATCAGTATAAAGATGTGATCGCTCAGCGAGAGTTTAGCGCTTCTGAGGCAAGGCGACGAGTGAAGAGCATAGTTATTCTACGTTTAAGCTCGTTAACGCAGCTTAAGAAGCGCTAAAACTCGCCTTTCAGGAGTGTTTTTGGCTGCCTACTTCCACGTTGAATAGCTTCACAAGGGATCACCATTGCATCACCTATTCGCCTTGAATTAGTTTGCCAAAAATAACTCTGAGTAGATCACTTTCTTATACTTATTGGTATTAGTAAGTTTTAAAGCTAACCGTACTGCCAATATATGTAAAGCTGTGTAGGTAGGAAAAAAAGCGCACTAATTTTTATTTAGCGCGCCTTTCATCATCTATTATCTTTTACTCGCAACTCGCAACTCGCAACTCGCAACTCGCAACTCGCAACTCGCAACTCGCAACTCGCAACTCGCAACTCGCAACTCGTAAAAAGCTTATGCGTCATCTTCCAGAGAGTATGGCAGAGCTTGGATGGTTAGCGAAGAGCTCTCGTCACCAGCGAGTCTCAGACTCGCCGTGTTTTCGGTGTCGTTTGGCAGTACGGCCGTGAGCAGTAGCTGTTCGCCCGATTGTACGACTTCGATAATGGTACCGGTTGTCTTGAAGCCATCCTCCAGTGCCAGCTCTAACTTACTCTCCAGAGTCACAGACTCAGAGGCGTTACCCGAGAGGATGTAGAGGGCGCGTTTGTTACCGCCACGGTACTTCATTCTGGCTACGGTTTCCTGGCCCATGTAGCAACCTTTTTCGAAACTGATCCCATCGATGGCCTGCATGTTACACATCTGAGGTACAAACTGGCCCTGGTGGCTGGCGGCAAGGTTAGGGTAACCCGATTGGATCTCGAGCATCTGCCAGACTTTGCCGTCATATATTGGCTCATTGATGGAGGTTAGCAGTGCCTGAGATGGCGTCTTCTCGATGACGATGATGAAGCGTGAACCGTCTTTCAGCAGGGCGCCGCCCGGGATCTCGGTTACCGCTTTATCTATCTCACCAAAGTAATTATTTACCCACTCTTGGGCCTGCTCACCCGCTACGCCCAGGATCAACCAGTCATTGCTGACATTTGTAAGCTCCGCCTTGCTGAAGACTGCATATTTAGCCAGCTGAGGCATGTCTATCTCTAGTGTATCGGTGGGCATCATCATGAAGAGTGTATCTTCGATGGCAAATGTTCTGAAGCTGGCCCACATCTTGCCTTTAGGATCGCAATGTGCGCCCCAACGCCATTGATCTTTTTCGAGTGACGAGATATCTGTCGTTACCTGCCCGTGAATGAAGCTGCGGCCCTGCTCACCGGTGATGCTCATGAGTCCAAGGTGGGTCAGGTCTGAAAAAACAAGCGATGGAAGCGGATCATTCAAGTTCCAATCGAGCTGAGAAACTGAAGTCGTCATATCATTTTCCTGGAATGTTAGGCGTTGAGAGAGGGTGATTGTAACGCCTTATGAGGGTTTCTGAAATAATTGGCGCGCACAATTTTTCAATTGAGCGCGCCATCTCTACCCTATTACAACCAAAGCTTTGCCTTGGAGTGGCTCGAAGCGAGGGAGGCGTTAATGAGAGTGAAGCAAGCGAGTTCTGATGGTGCCATTGATCGTCTTCATCTGCTCTAATGCCTCATCGGCCTGGTCCGAGTCAACTTCCATCACAACGTAACCGATCTCGGTGGTCGTTTGCAGGTACTGGGCAGCGATGTTGATCCCTTTCTCCGCAAAAGCTTGGTTAATCTGAATTAACACACCGGGTTGGTTATGGTGAATATGCAGTAATCGGGAGGTATCCTTGTGTTGCGCCAATGATACCTCTGGGAAGTTTACAGCCGTCATGGTCGAGCCGTTGTCTGAGTATTTAGCCAACTTTCCAGCCACTTCGATGCCGATATTTTCCTGAGCTTCCTGCGTGCTCCCACCTACATGCGGCGTCAAGATGACATTGTCTAAGCCCCTGAGTGGGCTGATAAACTCATCATCGTTTGATTTTGGTTCCACCGGGAAGACATCGATCGCCGCGCCGGCAATCTTCTCAGCTTCTAGTACTGATGCCAGCGCCTCGATATCGACAACGGTTCCCCTTGAAGCATTGATCAGAATGCTGCCCTTTTTCATGCAGGCCAGTTCTGCTTCGCCGATCATCTCTTTTGTTTGTGGTGTCTCAGGCACATGTAAACTGACTACGTCGGCAAGGGTCATCAACTCCTGCATAGAGTGGATCTGCTGAGCGTTACCCAGTGGCAATTTATCTTCGATATCGAAGAAGATCACTCTCATGCCTAAGGTTTCAGCCAAGATCCCCAGTTGGGTACCGATGTGACCGTAGCCGATAACGCCTAAGGTTTTTCCACGTGCTTCGAAGCTGCCACTGGCACTCTTTAGCCATCCGCCTCTGTGTGCCATGGCATTACGCTGTGGAATACCACGCAGCAGCATGATTATCTCGCCCAATACCAACTCGGCAACACTTCGCGTGTTAGAAAACGGCGCGTTAAATACCGGTATACCTAACTTCTCCGCAACTTTAAGGTTTACCTGGTTGGTGCCTATGCAGAAGCAGCCGATACCGACCAACTTATCCGCCTGACTCAATACCGTTTCCGAAAGCTGAGTACGAGAGCGAATACCGACAAAGTGTGCATCTTTTATGGAGGCTATGAGTGCCTCCTCCCCTAGTGATGCCTTGTGGTATTCAATATTGGTGTAGCCCGCACGTTCAAATACATCTACCGCAGATTGGTGGACGCCTTCCAACAGCAGGATCTTGATCTTATCCTTGTCCAGCGAATGTTTCGCCATGATTTAGGTACCCTCTTCGGTTATTGGTATTATATTATTTGTTTTCGCCAAACAACGGCCACGATACAGGGCCCTGTATGACGCTGTAGTTTAGCTATGATCTGTCAATGCCCAACCAAAATAGCACTTTTTTTATGCAGTGTGGAGGGCTAGATGGCTAAAGTCATTATTCTGATGATAAAACAATATGATTAATCTGTTCTAAGAGGTTCCAATTTTGAATAAACGCGTCATCTGGCTCATCGTTTTTTTCTCTGTACTGATCTGGTCGGCTATAGGGCCAAAAGATCAGTTCACCTGGTTCCTTGAGGTTTTGCCGGCATTAATCGCTCTACCTGTGCTATTTATTACCCGCGAGCGCTTCCCGATGAGCCCCTTGGCTTACCTGCTGATATTGATCCATTGTGTCATCCTTATGGTAGGTGGTCATTATACCTATGCCGAGGTCCCACTTTTTGATTGGATATCACAACTTGTTGATGGAGATAGAAATAATTACGATAAATTGGGGCATTTAGCTCAAGGTTTCGTCCCCGTTATATTGGCAAGAGAGATATTTATCAGGAGAGAGGTGGTAAAACCGGGCTACTGGTGCAACTTCCTGGCTTGCTGCTTCGCCCTGGCGTTCTCGGCTTTCTATGAGCTGATAGAGTGGTGGGTTGCCCTGCTGACCGGTGAGGATGCCGAAGCGTTTCTCGGCACCCAGGGTTATGTCTGGGATACCCAATCAGATATGGGAATGGCGCTGCTGGGCGCGATTTTGAGTATTCTATTATTGTCACGCCTTCACGACAGACAGATCAATCAACTGACACAGAGAGCTTTATAGCAGCCTTTATAGTTGCTTAACGAAAAAGTAACCCCTCTCACCATTTTGTTACAAGTTGGGCTGGTCAAACTTATTAAAACTGTTCAAAATAGTCCTCATTGAGATTGGTAGGGAAACGTACTTCACAGTACAGAGGTAACTTTTCAGGGAGAGAAGTGAATGAGTAAGATTGATGGATTAGTGTTCTTGCATCAGGTTGCAGCCCCGTGCCACTTAGCGATCCTGGCGGAGTCTATCGGTTTAAAGACCCGGATCGTAAAACAGGTGTCAGAGCTTGAACCCGAAAGAGACGGTAATAGTTTCTACCTTATTTCACAGGAAGGTGCGGCACTGGACAGTAAAGGGATCCCTTTATTGGCCTCTCGTCTGGTACCTCATGTGCCTGTCGCGTTATATCAGGTCGATCGAGATACGCTAGAGCCTGAAACGGCGCTGTTACTCGGGATACGTGGTCTGCTCTATGCCGACCAACGTATGGATCTGCTCTTAACCGGTCTGCGGAAGATGGTTGCCGATGAACTATGGTATGACAGGACCTTGATCAGCAAGATGTTTCGACATCTTGTGAAGCGACTAGATAGCGCTAACGAATACTCTCAGGAAACGGTATCCATGTTGGAGATGTTGACTAAGAGAGAGCGTACCATCATTCAGTTAGTCTCCAGTGGTGCCCGCAATAAAGAGATAGCCGACAACCTATGTATCAGCGAACATACGGTAAAGGCACACGTCTCATCTATCTTCAGAAAGACTCAATCTCGTAACCGCGTCGAACTACTTCGCTGGGCACAAACCTACCAGAGCCATTTCGAGCTATGTTCATAGAAGGGAGCTGTTAGAAAGGAGCCTCAACTTTATACATTTTTCAGGAGAGGAGATCGAGCCTGGCTCCAAATATTTCCCGGTTATGTCAATTAACGCTGCCTTGTAATGAACCGTCTTTTTTATCTCTGTAAAAAAGCCTTTTTAAAGCGCTTTAAAGGGATTTATTGACTATTTTTGGTCTGTAGTAGCAGATTAATAAATAATGTTTAGTATTTTATAAAAAAACAGTGAGCTTTATTGCATCATTCTATACAAAAATGCTGCCACCCTGTTCTTGCTTAAGTACATGATTTTAACATTATAAAGCTAATATACTCTCGCCCCGTTCTTATAAGGAGCTAATGCGTGAGTATTTATTCTTGTTTAACAAGTACTTATGCATTGAAAAGTGTGATTGCCCTTCTTTTTTTTGTCATAAAACTCTGTAACAATCGCCCCGTACGTTAACAAAAGTTAGCGGTAATATTATAAAAATGGGGTTGAAAAAATGGGTAATGTTAAAAAGTTGTCAGCCTTGGCGCTGGCAATTGCTGTGGCGGTGCCGGCAGTAGCGAATGCCGACATACTGATCAGCGAATACGTTGAGGGATCCGGCTATAGTAAGGCCGTTGAAATATATAATTCAGGATCGGCGGCCGTCGACCTGTCCGGTTACTCACTGGTTTACTACTCAAAGGGCGAGACAACACCTAAGACCATCATAGAGCTGGACGGCTCGATGGCAGCCGGTGCCGTTAAGGTGATCAGTAACAAGGATTCGAGAAACGTCATTAGTCTAGAACCAAGCATAGACTCCCGGTTAGCAACCATTTACTTCAATGGAGATGACAAGGTCGGAATCATCAAAGATGGCACCCTGGTTGATATTCTGGGTGAGATCGGCACCACAGGTGACTGGGCGAAAGATGTCACGCTGGAGCGTAAAGCGGATGTCACCCTAGCCAGCGCCGACTATGTTCAGAGCCAGTGGCTCACTAAAGCCAAGAACACCTTTAGCGGTTTAGGTGCCCGCAGTGGTGACTTCGGTGGGGGGAGTACGCCCGTCGAGCCTGCCTTTAGTTGTGTAGGTGAAACACTGACCCCCATCTATGATGTTCAAGGCACAGGCCGCAAGAGCCCGTTAATTGAAGCCGGAAAATATGAGTCGGCAGACGAGGTGACTATCAGCGGTGTGGTCACTGCCCGAGGTGAGAGTTTGTTTAAGGGCTTCTATCTTCAGGAAGTGGTAGGCGACGGTTCACCTGACACATCAGATGGCGTGTTTGTTTATCTGGGTGAAGCGGCGCCTGAGTCGGTTCAGCCCGGGGTACAGGTCTGCGTACAGGGTAAGGTCAAAGACTACTATGGCCTGACTCAGTTAGATATTAAGAAAGAGAAGAAGATGGAGATAGGTGAGATGGGGCTGGTACCTTCTCCTGCCAACTTCTATGTTGCCGAAGGCGAGAACCTGACCCAGGCCCTGAACCGATATGAGGGGATGCAAATTCAGCTCGATGTCGGCAGCGATATGAAGGTTACCCGTAGTTTCGGCTATGACTATGCCAGCCGTCGTAACAATATGGTGCTTTCTCATAAAGCCCCCCTGATGAAGCCGACTCAAGTTTTTGCGCCTCTCTCCGCTGAGGCGATCGCACTGCAAAACGCTAATCGCAACAATGAGCTCTATGTCGAGTCTGACTACAAGGCCAAAAATGGCGAAGTGCCGTACTTCCCGACGTTTAACGCCGAGACCGGTTATATCCGCATTGGCGATCAAATCAACAATTTAACCGGGATGGTGAGCTACAGCTATGGCGAGCCTCGTCTTGTAGTGACCAATGAAGTTGTAGCCGGTGATTTTGTGAGGATCAATGAGCGCAGCGATGCACCAGAAATTGCCAATGAGGGGGATATCCGGGTTGCCAGCTTCAATGTATTGAACCTGTTCACCAGTGACAGTGACATCGGTGGTCCGTTAAACCCAATGTGTAAAGATCAGGCCGACGCCGATGCCAGCAGGGGGTGTGGCCGTGGAGCACATTCCCTGGAAGATTATCAACTACAACGTACTAAGATAGTCAATGCCATCAAGGCCATGAATGCCGATGTGATTGGACTGATGGAGATTGAAAACAATGGTTTTGGTGAGCACAGCTCGATTCAATACCTGTTAAATGCGCTTAATGCCGAATTGTCACAGGATGATGCCTACGCCTTTATCGAGCCGGCATCGGCTGACATGTATCGGGGCGAATTTATCGGCAGTGATGCCATAACAGTGGGGATTCTGTATCGCCCGGCTAAGGTTCAGCCTGCCGTCGATGCGCGGATTATCGCCATGCCTGAGCAGCATGCCGCAGCCGGTGTTGCGACTCGTGGCGAAGGAGCCAAGGCCGAGACGAGCCCTGCTTATGATAAGTATCAGCGTCACAGTCTGGCCCAGACCTTTATGATCCATGGCGAGCCGCTCACGGTAGTGGTTAACCATCTTAAGTCTAAAGGTTCCGGCTGTCTGGAAGATTGGTTAGAGTTCTCTGAGAATAAGGACCCGGCCGACCTTCAGGGTAAGTGTAACGAATTCCGTGTATCGGCTGCCAAGGTGCTGGGTGAATCTCTGAAAGATGTAGAAGGAGGCTTGCTGGTTATCGGTGATATGAATGCCTATGGGCTGGAAGATCCGATTGCCGTGCTGACCGACTATGATGCATCGAACTCAAATCGTGAGCTGGTAAGTGCATCATGGACCCGTCTGAATGGTGAGGTGTATGAGCAAGCAGGCAGTGTGATCGACAAGGGTTATGGCCTGATTAATCTCAACACTCTCTTCCATGGCCCTGCGACCTTCAGTTACAGCTATAGTGGTGAACTGGGTAACCTGGATCATGCCCTGGCCAATGAGGTTGTGGCCGATAAGCTGGTGGCCATCGAAGATTGGAATATTAACTCTCTGGAGTCGAATCTGTTTGAATATTCAGGTAAATATACCGGTGACTTACTGAAATCAGAAAATGCCTTCAGCTCTTCGGATCACGATCCGGTGATCATCGCCCTGACTTACCCAAGATGCCACAAGCCGGGTAAAGGTAAAGGCAAAGGGAAAGGAGGTCCGTGGTTCAGAGAAACATGTGCCAGCTGGTGTGAGGTTAAGCCATCACACCCATTCTGCCGATAGATTAGCGCTAAGTTGAAGCGGCTCTATGGTTGAGTAACCAGAGCTAGTTCTTTCACATTAACGCTAGGGAGATAAAATCCCCACTCAAAGGTTAGAGTGGGGATTTTTTGTTTCTTGAGTCGTCATCTATTGGGGAGCGGTTATCTTTGTATCGGACAGGGGAGTGGAAGCTTGCCCCTGATCTTGCCTGATAAAATCGATTACCTGTCGCTTCAACCTCTCCGATATTTATCTGTTAAAAAGTCTCTGTAAAGGTTTTTCATGGGTATTTGGGGCTTGTTTTGGTCATTAAGCGCAGATGGGTAAATTATTTTTAGTGTTTCATAAAAAAATTGTGAATTTAACCGTCAAACTTTATCCGGAAATGCCGCATCCCTGTTCTTGCTTAACCCTATGATTTTTATCTTCTAAAGCTAATATACTCCGGGTCTGTTCTGATAACGGATAAGTTGGCGGGTGTTTATCCTTGTTTAACAAATGCTTATGCGCGTCAAATGTGATTTACCCTTCTTTTTTTTGTCATGAAACTCTGCAACAATCGCTGCGCACGTTAATAGAAATTAGCGGCAATATTATAAAAATGGGGTTGAAAAAAATGGATAATGTTAAGAAGTTGTCAGTGCTTGCGCTGTCAATTGCTGCGGCTATGCCCATGATGGCAAGCGCAGATGTCATGATTAGTGAATATGTAGAGGGTAGCAGTAATAATAAGGCTATCGAGCTATACAATACGGGTGACGCATCCGTCGATCTGGCCGGTTATAAGCTGGTACGCTTCAAAGATGGTGCAGAAACATCATTAGATCTTGTATCCCTGGATGGCCAGGCGATCGCTTCCAAATCTGTTAAAGTCATCACTCATCCAAGTGCCACCATATCATTGGGCTCAGATGTAGACTCGATGACAGGTAACCTGTACTTCAATGGCGGTGATGCCGTCGCCCTGTTGAAAGATGGGGTTATTGTCGATGTTATCGGTACTATTCCAACACCGGATGGTTGGGGATATGACAAAACATTCCAACGCAATGATGATGTGACTGCGGCTAAAGACGTGTTCGATGCGGCTCAGTGGACCGAACTTGCAAAGGATACCTTCAATGGTTTAGGTGTTCGCTCCGGTGAATATGTTGGTGCCGAAGTTGAGCCGTATGCCTGTACAGGCGATGCCACAGCTATCTATGATATTCAGGGTGATGGCCAATATAGCCCACTGACATCTTCCTCTTACCCATATGAGTCTGCCGACGCCGTAGTGGTTAAAGGCGTAGTAACGGCTCGTCTGGATAAGAAGAAGGGCTTCTTCATTCAAGATGTGGCGGGTGACGGTTCGGCCGCCACTTCAGATGGTATCTTTGTTTCGCTTGGCGAGGTTGCACCGGAAGAGGTTGTGCCGGGTAAGCTGGTTTGTGTCGAAGGTAAAGTAAAAGAGAACTATAAGCAGACTGAAATTGTAGGTAGCAAGGATAAGCTGGCCATTACCGGAGATGCCGAAATTCCTGCTGTTTCTCCTCTGGTTATCGAAGAGGGTGAGACCCTGGCCGATGCCTTAGAGCGTCACGAAGGGATGAAGATTAGGCTTGACCCTACCAGTGATATGAGGGTGACCAGCCCATATGGTTATGATGGCTATGGTAATACCATGTCTCTCTCCCATAAGGCACCTCTGTTCAAGGCGACACAGGTTTATGCTGCCGGGACTGACGAGGCTGCGGCATTAGCACTGGCGAATTCCAAGAATAAGCTGGTAATTGAAACGGGACTTTCAGCGCCTAAGGGCCGTATTGCCTATTTCCCGGGGTTCGATGCAGAAACCGGCTATATGCGCATCGGCGATCAGCTCAATAACATTGAGGGTATGGTTAATTACAGCTACAACGCCTACCGTTTATATGCAACAAATGAGATCGTTGCCGGTGATTTTGTCCGTGAAAATGACCGGGTCGAAACGCCAGAGATCGCGACTAAAGGCGATATCCGTGTTGCCAGCTTTAACGTGTTGAACCTGTTCACCAGCGACAGTGATATTGGTGGGCCATTAAATGCGACCTGTAAAGATCAGGCCGATGCGGATAAGACCTACAAGAGTTGTGGCCGTGGTGCGCATACCCTTGACGAGTATCTGCTTCAGCGCACTAAGATTGTCAACGCACTCAAAGAGATGAATGCAGACATCGTAGGCTTGATGGAGATTGAAAACAACGGCTTTAGCGAATCCAGCTCGATTCAGTATCTGTTGAACTCAATTAATGCCGAGTTGCCGGCTGTCGATGCTTATAAATTTATCGAAGTGGCAGATGCCGATAAGTACCAGGGACAGTTTGTCGGCAGTGATGCGATCACAGTCGGTATTTTTTATCGCCCTAACAAGGTGAAGCCAGCCGGTGATGCATTCGTTATTGCTACACCTGAGCAGCACGCAGCTGAAGGTGTGGCGACTCGTGGTGAGGGAGATGATGTTGAGACCAGCCCAAGTTATGACAAGTATCAGCGTTATAGTTTAGGTCAGACGTTCCAGATCCATGATGAGAAGCTAACCGTTGTCGTTAACCACCTCAAGTCTAAAGGGTCAGGTTGTCTTGAAGATTGGTTGGAGTACTCAGAGAGTAAAGATCCTGCCGACCTTCAGGGTAAGTGTAATGAGTTCCGTGTATCGGCAGCTAAGGCTATCGGCGATTCTATAAAGGATATCGAAGGTGACCTGCTGGTTATCGGTGACTTAAACGCTTATGGCATGGAAGATCCTGTTCGCGTGTTAACCGACTATGATGCAGCGACGTCGAACAGAGATGTTGTTACCGCATCATGGACAACCATTAACGGTGAAGTCTATGAGCAAGAGGGAAGTGTGATTGAGAAAGGTTACGGCCTTATCAACCTTAACACTCAGGCTCATGGTCCTGAAACTTACAGCTATAGCTATGGCGGTGAGTTAGGTAACCTGGATCACGCTCTAGGTAACGCGAGTCTTGCGGCTAAACTGGTCGACATTCAGGACTGGCATATCAACTCGGTTGAATCTGGCTTGTTTGAATATTCCGGTAAGTACACCGGCGATCTGGCTAAGTCTGAAAATGTTTTCAGCTCTTCGGATCACGATCCTGTGGTTGTAGCCCTGAGTTATCCGGCTCCGGTTGACCCAGTTGAACCGGTTGAACCGGAAAAAGAAGATGATGATGGCGGTTCATTAGGCTTCTTCGGCCTGGCTATGCTGTCATTATTAGGTTTACGTCGCCGCATTCGCTAAAGCCGAATACTGAGTCCAATAAACCGCTTTCAGTCTCTGCTGAAAGCGGTTTTTTTATGTGCACTTGGTACCTTTTAACGCGGAATATCCCAGGTAGCGCTTCAAGCCAGAGGGCGACTCAGTATTGATATTAAGAGTAATAGACTGTTCATATTTAAATGATGGTTAACATCCGTTTTACTTAAGTTTTAAAATTACATTTTGGTAGTATGCAGATCTAAAGTATCTGAGTTAGCGATAAGAATGGCTAATTCTTCACATGCTTATATAGGTAAGGTGAGCTGGCATATCTTTCTGTTTTTGTTGCTTATGTTTATTTTTGTAAAGAGTTCTGTGTTCACTACTCTTGATTTTATAACTAATTTTGAACACTTCAGATTAAAAACGTGCTTTCCCCTTCAAAAAAGATATTTACCTCAGACAAAGTGACCTTGGCCTCTTGCTCCAGATATTAGCCTGTATACACTGCCTCCATCTTAAAGTTTCATCGATGAAAAATGTATGGAAGTTTTCATCAGTTTGTTTGCAATCTAGCGTTTAACCACTCAGCTTGTATTGACTCAATAAGGTGTACAGGCGCCACTCTCTGGAATCGAGTCGGCCCGCTCTGATGCCCTTCTGGACTGCATCCTGCTTCTGTTGGGCCTGTGCATCTTTAAGATGTGAGCCGTTAACCCCCCATGAAAGTTGCCCTACGGCTCTCGAATACTCACCTAATGTCGGTCGTCACCAACGAACCTACTCAAAAAATAAGAGTATTCGAGAGCCACTCTAATCCCGAACACCTGTTTAAATTTTGCTTATGACCCAGTAGACTGTTGCCCACGATAATAATGGGATGATGGTAAAGATGTCGATTTGGTTCAGAGCGGTAACCTTGGAAGATTGCGCAAAGATGGATGAGGGAATGCATGGAAAAGGCACCCTGATGAAGACTCTTGGAATTCAAATTTCAGAGATTGGCGATGATTATATGAAGGCTACCATGCCGGCGTCACCCGACGTTCATAATCCTCTGGGGATCGTTCATGGCGGAGCCAATGTTGTACTCGCCGAGACCGTTGCCAGCTATGCGGCCAACTTTGTCGTCGATTATGAGCAGTTCTACTGCGTCGGTCAGGAGATCAATGCCAACCACCTGAAAGCGTCACGTAATGGTATCTTAACGGCAACGGCTAAGCCGGTTCACCTGGGTAAGAGAAGCTCGGTGTGGGAGGTGTTAATTCATAATGGTGCCGGTCAATTATGTTGTATCTCAAGGATGACGGCTGCAGTTGTCGCACGTTAGGTGTCACCTCGGATTTATGCAGGTATTCTCAGGTTGGCCATGTCAGATTATTTATCTAAATAACCTGTCGGAATTGAAGGCTTTTGTTCATAATAGAAACAGTGATAGTTGAATGAAAAACTGGAGAGTGTATGGATAACGCAGCAATATGGGAATGGGTGGGTTATCTGGCTTCGGTCGTGGTCGCCATCTCACTCATGATGTCGAATATTAAGAAGTTACGCTGGTGGAATCTGGTCGGTGCGGCGTTGTTTGTCGCCTATGGCATGGCGATCAGTGCGATTCCCGTAGCCCTGGTTAATTTCTTTATCGTGCTTATCGATATTTACTACTTAGTAAGGCTGTACAAATACGAGCACAGACCGAAATAGCTGACTTTTAATGTAACCAAGTAATGGCAATCATGGCCTGAAAGGGCCTTGACTGTTATCTTTATCTTCTCCTTTATTCCCCCTTGAATTTTATTCGTTTCCCCCCTGCGCTTCAGGTTGCACTCGCTGATTTTATTCTGTTTAAGCTGTAAAAGCGATTAGGGTTATCTGGTTTAATCGTTTTGCTCTTTTGCTTGGGTTGATTAATCTTACCTTCATCGACATAGGCAGGGCTTAAGAGATCGGCTTTCATAATGACTCTTAAGTTTATGGCCCTAATGGTTAATAACAGGAGCTGTGGCTATGCCTACCATCTACGACGTAATTGAAAACTGGTTGGTTGAAACCAGCCATAACGAACAGATTTGATTTTGGAGAAGAGCATGAACAAGCAAAATATGACAGAACAAGCCAACTACCTGACCAGTCAAAATGGCGCACCGGTTGCCGATGACCAAAACTCTTTGACGGCGGGAGAGCGTGGCCCCGTACTGCTGCAAGATTTTCATCTGATCGAGAAATTGGCTCACTTCAACCGTGAGCGTATTCCTGAGCGAGTGGTTCATGCGAAGGGAACCGGAGTCTATGGCACCTTTACCCTGACGAAAGATATGAGCGATTACACGATTGCGGAGCACTTCAATGAGGTGGGCAAGCAAACTGAAACCTTCGTGCGCTTCTCTACCGTAGGTGGTGAGATGGGTTCTGCCGATGCCGAGCGGGATCCCCGGGGATTTGGTCTGCGTTTTTATACCGCTCGCGGTAATCACGACATAGTGGGCAATAACACGCCGACCTTCTTCCTGCGTGACGGGATAAAGTTCCCCGATTTTATTCATACTCAAAAACGAAACCCGCAGACAAACCTGAAAGATCCGCAAGCCATGTGGGATTTCTGGGCGTTAAACCCTGAGGCCTTGCATCAGGTAACTGTGCTTATGTCAGATCGCGGGATCCCGGCCAACTACCGTCAGATGAATGGTTACGGCTCACACACCTACTCATTTTGGAATGCCAAGGGTGAACGCTTCTGGGTAAAGTTCCACTTTAAGACGAAGCAGGGGATCGCTAACCTTACCCCGGAGCAGGCCGATATCCTGAAGGGGATCGATCCCGACTCATCTCAACGAGACATGGTCGCGGCGATAAGTGACGGTAACTTTCCTCGTTGGTCCGTGAATGTACAGATAATGCCCGAGAGTGATGCAAATACCTACTCTATCAATCCGTTTGATTTGACTAAGGTATGGCCACATGGGGATTACCCACTGATCGAGATCGGTGAGTTGGAGCTCAATCGTATGCCGGAGAATTACTTTGCCGAGGTTGAGCAGGTGGCCTTAGCGCCAAGTAACCTGGTTCCGGGAGTCGGCGCCTCACCGGATAAGATGTTGCAGGCAAGACTGTTCGCATATGCAGATGCGCAGCGTTATCGTATCGGGGCTAACTATAACCAGCTACCGGTAAACTGCCCTCATGGCACCAAGGCAAACCACCATCAAAGGGCCGGAGCGATGGCGGGAACTCAGTGTCCTTACCATGGAAGCCAGACCGGCGGTGATGCTTCGGCAAACTATGGTCCTAACTCGCGCATCGAAGGGCTAAGTGACACATCTGAGTTTATCGAGCCGCCACTGCGTCTCGATGGCGAGGCCGACAGGTACAGCCGCTATAATCAGGATGATTTCTCTCAGGCGGGTAACCTGTATCGCATCCTGCCCGAAGAGGAGAAGGCGCGTCTGATTAGCAACATCTGCGGCACCCTGAGTCAAACCACACTCGATGTGCAGCAGACCATGGTTGAGCATTTCACCAAGGCCGATGCCGACTACGGACAGCGCATCAAGCAGAGTTTAGCTCTTTAAATGAACGCTTGAGTAGTAAAAAGCCAGCGACTGGAACGCTGGCTTTTTTACATCGCGGCGAGTCAGAAGCTATAAGCTATAAGCTATAAGCTATAAGCTATAAGCTATAAGCTATAAGCTATAAGCTATAAGCTATAAGCTAT
>NZ_CANMUW010000019.1 GCF_947501225.1 uncultured Shewanella sp. | reverse complement strand
GCGACATTAGCTCAGTTGGTAGAGCGATACCTTGCCAAGGTATAGGTCATCGGTTCGAACCCGATATGTCGCTCCAATTTAAAAGATTGAAAGCGATATTCGCTCAGTTGATCTGCTTGCAAGAGTTGATACCTTGTTTTTGCCAAGGTATAGGTCATCGGTTCGAACCCACTCTTTATGAAAAGAAGGGGCGCTCCAATTTAAAAGATTACGCGACATTAGCTCAGTTGGTAGAGCGATACCTTGCCAAGGTATAGGTCATCGGTTCGAACCCGATATGTCGCTCCAATCTTCTCATCGATTTAAATCCTCCTGGCTTTAAAAGATTATGCGGCATTAGTTCTGTTGTGCTCACTCTTGCTTAAGAAAAGAGTCGATACCATTTTCTTGCCAAGGTATAGCTTCTCGTTAAACCAAGAGACGGTTCGAACCCACTCTTTATGAAAAGAAGGGTCGCTCCAATCTTCTCCTTGATTAAAATTCCCCTTGCTTTAAATGATGACAGGACATTAGTCCAGTTGTGCTCCCTCTTGCTTAAGAAAAGAGTCGATACCATTTTCTTGCCAAGGTATAGCTTCTCGTTAAACCTTGGGCGGTTCGACCCCGCTCCAGTTCAGAGCAATTGTTTGTTCCAACCTTGCTTTTATTTGAGACTCCTCTGATTAAAAATGCCGTGATGTTAAAAGATTATGCAACATTGGTTCAATCATGCTCTCCTGTTTGTTCAAAAGAGAGTGGGGCGGTACCCGCCCTTCATCTAAGTTGTAGCCCCTCTGCTAATGTCCATATCGGTTAGCTTTCTCCTGTTTAAAACAGAGGTTGATGGTGATCACTCTTCGCTTTATGGAGTTGCTTCACCGATATATTGCCTGTCTGGCAACTACCCGTTAATTGGCGGTTTTCAGCTCGCTAATAATCAAAAGTTAGCTGGAAATAGAGTGAATTTATAATGCCTGGGTCTCAATTTTGGCTGTTTTCACGTTTAAATCACGCGTAGTCGATAAGCGTGATCTTACGCCGATTTCTTTTAACGATGGCTAATGTAGTTGTCCCGGAAGTACTAAACTTTGAACTTGTTCAAGTATTCCATCGTTTTTTGTTTGCATAATGTTTACATAGACGATTAATTGAGCCGATGTTTGGCAAGTATTCTTTGGGAGCGATTCATGCGATTTCAACAACTCAGCGAACTATTAGGTTATGTTGCTACTTGCCGTGTAGAGATGGCGCAACTGTATGGCAGATTACAATCTGAGGCAGACTCTTCCAGAGTGAAGATGATGCTTGAGTATTTTCAGCACCATCAGAAAGGCGTAGCCGAAAAGTTAGAAAACTATATCGATGAAGCGCCGAAGCGCGTGTTAGATACCTGGTATAAAGACATCACCTTTGAGGATTTCATCAAACGTTGTCATGAGACTGTACTGACTGCAAATATGTCAGAAGAAGATGTGTTGGAACTGCATCTAGACCTAGATAATCGATTGATTGACCTGTTAAATAAGACTGCAGAAAAGTCTTCATCAAGTGAAATTTCTGGTGCTCTGAATGACTTAGTTCGTGTAGAGAAAATTCAGCAGCAGCGTCTGGTTCATAGCAGTATCCGTATGGATGATATGTAGACGCTCCACAGAGGTTACTGGTTGATTTACCAGAATATCCAGACTTAAAGGTACCTTAGGGTACCTTTTTTAATGGTTTTATTTTAATGCGACCGGTGTCATTCAGCTAGAAATAAGCTTGAGCTGTTAATTTGCGTCATCATCTTTGTCACTGCATGGCTGAATTATTGCTTTATACAGACCGACTCCTACCAGTAGCAGGCATATCAGTAGAAGTGCTTGAATCAAGATTTTTGATTGTAACGGTAGACTCAATAAAAGCATGCACAGTGCTAATACGAGTAGTGTAAAGAGCTTCATCCCTTTGCTCCTGAACTGATTTCTTGTGCGAGATCAACTTTCTCTTACATAAGTGTAGTGATAAGTGAATCTATTTACGAATCTAAGCTCAAATTCTATTAATCTTATTTGTCTAGGCATCTTAAATGTCGAATTTGGATGATGTAGCCCTCAACGGAGAAATAATCATGTTGCCAAACGGATCGACTTTTCCTTGTGAAATGTTCTTAAACTCTCAAGTACGAACCGCCGAACAAAACTTTGTCGATAGTGGGAACACAGATTTTTACCGGCTTGTTGAGTCCGCGGGTCAAGCTGCTTTTGAACAGGTTGAGATGACACAAGATAAATCGCGTTCGATTTTGGTTCTGGTCGGTTACGGAAACAATGGAGCCGATGGTTATGTGTGTGCCAGAAGGCTGCTGGAGGCGGGCTATAGTGTGACGCTAATGGCATTTATCCGGGATGAGATGGGAGAAGAGGTACTCAAGGCACAACGACGATTCGTCGAAAGTGGTGGAGAGGTGGAGTGTTTCTCTCCTCAGAAAGTGCTCTGTGCAGATGTGATTATTGATGGTTTACTCGGCACCGGTTTCAGCGGAGAGATAAGAGGCGACTTTAAACAAGCTATCGAGAGTATCAACAAGAGTGATGCATGGGTGTTCAGTTTAGATATCCCCTCAGGAGTCAACGCTGACACAGGAGTGGGCCCCGATGCCGTAGAGGCCGATGTCACATTGACATTTGGTGCGATTAAACAGGGCTTGATGACAGGTCGTGCCAGACATTGTGTTGGACGGCTAGAGTTTGCTCCTCTGGGGTTAACCGAGTACCTGCCAGAAGCTAGTTCAATCACAGTCTCTATTGATTATGTCAATCAACATCTTAAGCCCAGAGACAGGG
This sequence comes from uncultured Shewanella sp., assembly GCF_947501225.1. Classification (GTDB taxonomy): domain Bacteria; phylum Pseudomonadota; class Gammaproteobacteria; order Enterobacterales; family Shewanellaceae; genus Shewanella. The sequence continues at coordinate 66,284 of NZ_CANMUW010000019.1, read as the reverse complement.
ATTCACACAAAGGCTTGTCCGGAAAGGTTTCAGTGATTGGCGGTGATATCGGTATGGCCGGTGCCGTCAGGTTAGCCGGTGAAGCCTGCCTTAGAGCCGGTGCTGGTTTAGTTACCGTCATTTCAAGGCCTGAACACCAGATAGTGGTAAACGCTAACCGACCCGAGTTGATGTTCTGGGGGTGTGAATTGGTCGATATGGAGGTATACCTTCGTCTCGGCTGGGCCAATATACTGGTGATAGGCCCCGGGTTGGGCAAGCATGATTGGGGTTATAACTTACTCAAGGCTGTAGGCCTGAGTGATAAACCTTGTGTTATGGATGCCGATGCCCTGAATTTACTCAGTTGTGAACATGGCAGGCAGGATCATTGGGTGTTGACCCCTCATTCAGGTGAAGCTGCAAGATTATTGGGTATATCTACTCAAGAGGTGGAAAGTGACAGGTTTGCGGCCGTTAAAGCGATACAGCAAAAATATGGTGGCGTTGTTGTTTTGAAAGGGCCGGGAACCCTCATCCATGATGGTAAACAGTGTTATGTCGCTCCGGTTGGAAATCCCGGGCTAGCCAGTGGCGGTTGTGGCGATGTGTTATCCGGAATAATTGCAGCCTTGATGGCACAGGGGTTCGATAAGCTTTCAGCGGCGATAATGGGAGTCGTCGTGCATGGGGAGGCTGCAGATCGCGCAGCAAAAGATGGAGAGAGAGGAATGCTGGCAACGGATCTGATGCCCCATATCAGGCGGTTGGTTAACAAAATTTAGCAGCGCCTATTCCAGAAGATATGCTGGCCGGTTCAGGCTATTTAGTGCAATTGCATGAAAGCTGTTTAGCTGGCCGGGTAATTGGTATAAAGTAACAGGTTCGGAACAACTTTAGGTAAGTAAGCTCAATACAATGACATCAGTAAAAGTCTACCTCGATAATGAACAAGATACTGTGGATCTTGGTAAGCGATTAGCGGCAATTATTTCTCCACCTCTGATGTTGAATTTGTCCGGTGAACTGGGAGCGGGTAAGACAACCCTGAGTCGTGGGCTCATTCAGGGCTTAGGGCATAAAGGGGCGGTGAAGAGTCCAACCTACGCATTAGTTGAACCATATGAATTTGACGATTTCGATCTCTATCATTTCGACCTCTATCGTTTGAGTGACCCTGAAGAGCTGGAGTTCATGGGGATCAGAGATTATTTTACACAGCGGAGTATCTGCATCGTTGAATGGCCCGATAGAGGGCACGGTCTGTTACCCGATGCCGATATCTTCATTCAGATTAACTATGCCGGTGAGCGCAGGGAAGTTGAAATCCTATCTGGTTCAGATAAGGGGCGGCAACTCTTGAGTAAACTCAAATAACAATGATAAAAATCGATTTTATTTTAAAGTACCTGTTAGTTTCACTGTCTCTGTGTATCTCCTTTGTAGCAAATGGTGCTACAAAGCTGGACGGTGTGCGTATCTGGGCGGCTCCAGAATCCACCAGGGTCGTTTTCGACCTGAGTAAGGCGCCTGATTTTACCTATTTTACACTAACTGGCCCCTATCGATTGGTCGTCGATCTTAAAGGTACTTCCACCTCTCTTAACCTTAAAAAGGTCGCGAACAACAGTAAAATTGTTAAAAGGGTACGAATTAGCAAGCCACCTTCGAAAGGCACGCTCAGGCTGGTTATCGACCTGACTAAGCCGGTTAAGGCGAACCTGTTTGCCCTCTCACCAACGGCGCCATATGGTAATCGACTGGTGGTCGATCTCGACGATAGTCGCTCCGCTTCTAAGGCTAAAGCAACCAGTAAACCTAAGCAAAAACTTCGTGACATCATAGTGGCAATCGATGCCGGCCATGGCGGGGACGATCCTGGTTCTATCGGCCCTTCCGGCATATATGAGAAAAAAGTCGTCCTGCAGATCGCGAAGAAAGTGGAAGCTAAAATCAATGCTACACCTGGCATGAAAGCCATCATGACCCGCACCGGGGACTATTTCGTTAACCTAAACCGACGTTCGGAAATTGCGCGAAACAGTAAAGCCGATCTCTTAGTGTCTATTCATGCGGATGCATTTACCTCTCCTCAGCCCAGAGGGGCATCGGTTTGGGTGCTCTCTATGCGGCGGGCGAACAGTGAAATTGGTCGTTGGCTCGAGCAGAAGGAGAAGCATTCTGAGCTGCTGGGCGGAGCCGGTGAAATAATTCAAAGCACCGACAATGAGCAATACCTGGCCATGACGCTATTGGACATGTCCATGGATAGATCCATGGCAATCAGTCATAACATCGCCGACGATGTGCTTTCCAACTTAGGAAAGGTTACTAAGCTGCATAAACATAAACCCGAGTCTGCCAGCTTTGCGGTTCTGAAGTCGCCCGATATTCCCTCCATCTTGGTTGAAACCGGCTTTATTTCAAACCATAAAGAGGAGCGGCTATTATCCCAGCGAGAGCATCAAAATAATATCGCTAAAGCGGTGCATAAAGGCGTGTTGCGCTATTTTGAAGCTAATCCTCCGGTCAACTCATTGATGGCCAGCAAAGGCTCGTTTAAGCACGATGTACGTAGAGGCGAGTCCCTGTCTGTCATCGCGCATAAGTACCAAGTTTCAATAGCCAGTATTAAGAAGGCCAACGGTTTGAAATCAAATACATTACGTATCGGTCAAAAGTTGGTTATACCAAGGGCATAAGTCACTCCTGCAAAGGGGCCCTCGAGAGTTAAAATTATGACAATACAGATATTACCGCCGCAGTTGGCAAACCAGATCGCGGCGGGTGAAGTTGTCGAAAGACCCGCTTCTGTGATTAAAGAGCTGGTTGAAAATAGCCTGGATGCCGGAGCTACTCGTGTCGATATTGAGATCGAGAAGGGCGGCAGTAAGCTGATAAAAATTCACGATAACGGCTCAGGGATCTCGAAAGAGGAGCTTGGCCTTGCCCTATCCAGACATGCTACCTCGAAGCTCAGCTCTCTCGACGATCTCGACGCAATTTTGAGCTTTGGATTTCGTGGTGAGGCGTTAGCGAGTATCAGTTCGGTTTCCCGCTTGACCCTAACGTCCAGAACGGCGGAGCAGAGTGAGGCGTGGCAAGCATACGCTGAAGGCTCAGATATGGCCGTTAAAGTGATACCTGCGGCCCATCCTGTAGGTTCGACGGTTGAAGCCGTCGATCTGTTTTTCAATACGCCGGCCAGAAGGCGGTTTCTTAAGAGCGATAAAACCGAATTTACCCATATTGATGAGTGGCTAAAACGGATCGCCTTGGTGCGCAGCGATATTCACTTTACCTTGAAGCACAATGGTAAGATGGTGCGTAACTATCGTGCAACCAGCACTCAGGATCAGTACCTGCAACGTTTAGCCCAGATCAGCGGGAAAAAGTTTGCAGAGCAGGCGATTGAAGTTAATTGCCAACATGACGATCTCAAGTTAACCGGCTACATTCAGTCACCGTTTTTCGAGTCTCCGGCGAGTGATACTCAATACTTTTATGTCAATGGCAGGTTAGTTCGTGACAGGCTGGTAAATCATGCTGTTCGGCAAGCATTTGCCGAACATGTGACCGGAGAGCATGCAAGCTATGTATTGATGCTTGAGCTCGATCCGCATCAGGTCGATGTGAATGTTCACCCCGCTAAACATGAAGTCAGGTTTCATCAGAGTCGCTATGTACATGATTATATTTTCCAGGCCTTACAATCAGCCCTTCTACAGGTTGGTCGCTTAGCCGTAGACAGAGTCGAGCAGCCGGAAAGAGGCTCAATTTCTGTGAATCGGGGTTATGCCACCCCTGAGCCCGTGAGTAGTCAGGAGGGAAGTGGTAATTATGGTGTCGCCGATTCCGGTTACCTGTCACATGATTACCCACATGAGCGCCAATCGGGCGCTGAAGTTGCCCGTAATCGCTTTGCAACATCGGTTTCACCATCCTCACGGCCGGCACAAGCGCAGAGCAGGACTGGGGCATCCACTTTCAGAGCACAAGCCGAACTTCCGAGTGCCGAGGCGATAGCCTCCTATGGAGAGCTGTTACAGACGCCGAGCGTGGCTCAAGCTGATATTGACAGTAAATCGATGCAAAGTGCCGCTCCAATGCCGCCAACCCTGGCGGGAGAGTTTTGGGTTCTGGCTAAAGGGGAGCGGCTATCACTATTGCCCATAAAAGTTGTTGCGAGCAGGCTGCTCAGAGATGAGATCTTACATAAGCTCGACAGTGGCCTGGTCAGCCAGCCACTATTGATGCCGGTTTCTATCGCGATGGATGAGACATGGATCGATACAGTGGCTGAAAGAGAGCAACTGCTCAGAAAAGTAGGAATTGAAGTAACAATTCGTCTCGGGCAGTTGATAATAAAGAAAGTGCCCCCATATTTAAGACAGAGCCAGTTAGTAACAGTGATACCTGAATTACTGCAGTGGGTCAGGTTCGAAGAACCGAGTAATGAAGCATTGGCATCCTGGCTTGCAAAGCATGACGAAAAAAGATTTGAGTCGGCGCCGGATACCTGGTCGGCATTTAGCCAGTTAGATGACAATGATCGAGAAAAATTAATTTTAAAGGCTAAGGTTTTACCTTGGCAATCATGGCTGGAAGAGCACCCGAGTGACTGAACAGAATATGCCAAAAATCCTAACGTTAATGGGGCCAACTGCCTCAGGAAAAACGGCATTAGCGATTGAGTTGGTTCAAAAGCACAACTGTGAAATTATCTCTGTAGATTCAGCACTGATCTACCGCGGAATGGATATCGGCACGGCAAAACCCAGTGCCGCAGAGCTAGCCGTTGCGCCACATAGGCTGATAGATATCCGTGATCCGGCTGAAAGTTATTCAGCTGCGGACTTCAGAGCCGATGCTCTGAATGAGATAGATTCGATTATTGCGGCAGGCAAGACACCACTGTTAGTGGGTGGAACCATGATGTACTTTAAGGCGCTGTTGGAGGGGCTTTCGCCACTTCCCGGAGCCGATGAGTTTGTGCGTGCACAAATTGTCTCTGAAGCTGAACAGCATGGTTGGCAGCAGATACATGATGAACTTAAGCGGGTAGATCCTGTCTCAGCTGAACGTATTCACCCAAATGATCCGCAAAGGTTAATCAGGGCGCTGGAAGTATACAGAATCAGTGGGAGATCGCTTACCGAATTGAGCCAAACTAAGTCAGAGCCTCTGCCTTATGACATAGTTCAATTTGCGATTTCACCGAAAGATCGGAAAGTGTTACATCTTTCTATAGAAGAAAGATTCAAATTGATGTTAAATCAAGGTTTCGTAGATGAAGTTCGCTCACTGAAAGAGCGAGGCGATCTGAATTTAACGCTTCCTTCGATGAGGTGTGTTGGCTATAGGCAGTGCTGGCAATATCTCGATGGTGAATTTGACTATGATACTATGGTGGAAAAAGCCATCGTTGCTACTAGGCAATTAGCCAAGCGTCAATTAACATGGTTGAGAGGCTGGCCTGAGTTAAATTGGCTGGAAAGCGGTGTAGATTCGAATCTAAATACCGTATTGCGACATTGTCGCTAGCTAATTAGGCCTCACTATATAATACTAAAACCAAACAAAATTTTATGTTGTATTAGTTTTACTACTTATTTTAATTAAAAAGGAAATTATAAAATGGCAAAGGGGCAATCTTTACAAGACCCGTTTTTGAACGCACTGCGCCGTGAGCGCGTTCCTGTTTCAATTTATCTCGTTAATGGCATCAAGTTACAAGGTCAGGTTGAGTCATTTGACCAATTTGTTATTTTGCTGAAAAACACGGTAAGCCAAATGGTATACAAGCACGCTATCTCTACAGTTGTGCCTGCTCGACCATTCAACGTAAACAGCCATGGCTCGGCACCAAGCCCAGCGGGTGGTTTTAATGGTCAGCAAGACGATAGTAACGACCAGTAATAGATTAAGGAGTTAGCTTTTTGTTTGATCGTTATGAGGCGGGAGAGAGTGCGGTCCTTGTCCATATCGACTTTTCCGATGAAGATAGTAGGGAGGATCTAGTCGAACTCCAATTATTGGTAGAGTCGGCTGGGGCCCAGTCAATCGGAGTTATAACAGGGAGCCGCCGTTCACCGGATCGAAAGTATTTCGTGGGTTCGGGAAAGGCAGATGAGTTGGCTGCGATGGTTGCGGCTACAGAAGCGAACGTGGTGATTTTTAACCATGCATTGAGTCCTGCTCAGGAGAGAAACCTTGAGCAGTTATGCCAATGCCGCGTGCTTGACCGCACCACACTCATCTTAGATATTTTTGCTCAAAGGGCTCGTACGTACGAAGGTAAGTTGCAGGTGGAGCTAGCGCAGTTACGCCATATGTCGACACGCCTGATACGAGGATGGACCCACCTTGAGCGACAAAAGGGTGGTATTGGACTCAGGGGGCCTGGGGAGACTCAGCTTGAGACCGATAGACGCCTGTTGCGTGGACGGATCAGAACGATTAACCGTCGTTTAGATAAGGTGGATAAACAGAGGGAACAGAGCCGTCGCTCGAGACGCCGTAGTGATTTAGCTACCGTTTCTTTGGTTGGTTATACCAATGCGGGTAAATCGACACTGTTTAATTCGCTGACGGTTTCCGATGTCTACGCAGCGGATCAGCTTTTTGCCACACTCGACCCTACCTTGAGAAAGTTAGAGTTGAGAGATGGTGGGATAATTTTAGCTGATACCGTAGGTTTTATCCGACACCTACCCCATGATCTGGTTGCTGCGTTCAAGGCAACCCTACAGGAGACACGAGAGGCAGATCTCTTGCTACATATTGTCGACTGTGCCGATGAGGCGATGGGGGATAATTTTGAGCAGGTTCAGGAAGTGCTCAAGGAGATTGGTGCCGAAGAGATTCCGCAACTGGTCGTCTGTAATAAGATTGACCTGTTAGAGGATGTAAGCCCGAAGATCGATTATGACTCCGAAGGCATGCCGACACGAGTCTGGGTTTCTGCCCAGCAACAAAAGGGTTTGGAGCAGCTAAAGGAAGCTATCAACGCTATTGTTGGTAAGACTACCTTAGAGTTAACCTTGAAAATTCCGGCGGCAGCTGGACATTATCTTGGTCAGTTTTACAAACTTGATGTGATACAGCAGAAAGAGTACGACGATCTGGGGAACTGTATCTTATCTGTTCGTTTGTTGGAGGCCGACTGGCACCGACTCATGAAACAGAGCCAAGGGGAGTTAGAGACCTTTGTTGTAGAAAATACGGCAGTTGAGTAGGTTTTTAGTCATCTCATTTATTTCACGTACCTATGGAGTGCTAAATGGCTTGGAACGAGCCCGGTAACAAGGGGAAAGACCCTTGGGGAAATAAAAACGGTAACGATAAGGGACCACCAGATCTTGATGAGGTTTTTCGTAACCTTTCGAAACGCTTCGGTGGTGGAAAAGGCGGTGGCTCAGGAGCTGGCGTTAGCTCTTTCGGTCTTATCATTGTCTTAGGTATCGCACTTGTTGTTTGGGGACTATCGGGTTTCTATACAGTCAAGGAAGCGGAGAAAGGTGTCGCATTGAGGTTTGGTGAATACATTGGTGAAGTCGAACCTGGCTTACAATGGAAAGCGACCTTCATCGATCAAGTATTTCCGGTTAATGTGAGTACGGTTCGTTCGATTCCTGCTTCAGGTAGCATGCTGACGGCCGATGAGAATGTGGTTTTAGTTGAGCTCGACGTTCAATATCGTGTTGTCGATGCATATCGATTCCTGTTCAGTGCCGTCGATGCCAATGAAAGTTTGCGTGAAGCCACAGACAGTGCGCTGCGTTATGTTGTCGGTCATAACAAGATGGATGACATCTTGACGACTGGTCGTGATCAGATCCGCCGCGATACCTGGGAAGAGGTTGAGCGTATCATTGAACCTTACGACCTAGGTATTAACATTGTCGATGTCAACTTCCTGCCGGCACGTCCACCTGAAGAGGTGAAGGATGCTTTCGATGATGCAATCTCTGCACAGGAAGATGAGCAGCGCTTCATTCGTGAGGCTGAGGCTTATGCTCGTGCGATTGAACCTAAGGCTCGTGGTCAGGTTCAAAGAATGGAGCAGCAGGCCAATGCATACAAAGAACGCGAAATATTAGAGGCAAGAGGTAAAGTTGCAAGCTTTGAACTACTGCTTCCTGAATATAAAGCTGCACCAGAGGTGACGCGTGAACGTCTCTATCTGGATGCTATGCAGTCTGTGATGAAGGATACCAATAAGGTGCTTGTCGATGCTAAGAGCAGTGGCAATATGATGTATCTGCCTTTGGATAAGTTAATGCAAGGTACTCAGTCTGACAGTAAGCCCCGCAAAGTGAGCTCTAACTCATCGATGAGTCCGACCAATGAGATTATTGGTCAGAACAGCATGCCGCTCGATTCACGTCCGTCTCGTAGCGATAGAACTCGCCAGGGGAGGAACTAAGAATGGGTAGATTAACTGCGATTATTGCAGCGGTACTGGTTGCCGTAATATTGTCCTCTATCTTAATTGTTAACGAAGGTGAAAGAGCGATAGTTTCACGATTCGGTAAAATTTTGAAAGATGATGGTGTGACTCGAATTTATGCACCAGGTTTGCATCTGAAACTGCCGATGATCGATAAGATTAAGTTTCTCGATTCGCGCATTCAGACAATGGATGGTGCTGCCGATCGATTCGTTACCTCTGAGAAGAAAGACCTTATGGTTGATTCTTATGTGAAATGGCGCATCTTGGACTTTGAAAAGTACTACCTATCGACAAATGGTGGTATCAAGGCCAACGCCGAGTCGCTACTGCAGCGTAAGATCAATAACGATCTTCGTACCGAGTTTGGTCGCCGGACGATTAAAGAGATTGTCTCAGGTAGCCGTGATGAGCTTCAGCAAGATGCATTGAAAAATGCCTCTGAGAGTGCTGCAGACTTAGGTATCGAAGTTGTCGATGTTCGAGTTAAGCAGATCAACTTACCGGCTAACGTGAGTTCGAGTATCTATCAGCGTATGCGTGCAGAACGTACCGCTGTAGCGAAAGAGCATCGCGCACAAGGTATGGAGCAATCTGAGATCATTCGAGCTAAGACCGATGCCTCTGTAACGGTTCAGCTTGCCGATGCGCAGCGTAAGGCGTTGCAGGTTCGAGGTGAGGGTGACGCTACTGCTGCTAAAATCTATGCAGAAGCTTTCAATAAAGATCCTGAATTCTACAGCTTTATTCGAAGCCTTGAAGCCTACAAACAAAGTTTCAGTGGTGATTCGAATGTTATGGTGTTAGAGCCCGATAGCGAATTCTTCAAATATATGAAGAGCTCTCAAGGTAAATAAACCCATTTGAATTAAAAGCCCGACCTTGGTCGGGCTTTTTTTTGTTTCCCTTTCTTAACCTACTAATTTAGTGATAAATGTTATTGTTATTTATCCACTTTTATTGAGCTGTTTTTGTTTAATTCGTATATAAGTTCGCATGTTTTTTGAGCTGGAACGGTTATTTTTCTAACATAGTTAACTTTGTTATCTGTTTTACTATGATCTGGTTCTAATTTTTGGCTATAATGAGCCCCGCCTCAAGTTTCGTTTTTGAGTTTTGGGTTTAAACCCTATATTCGATAAATAATTTAAAACAAAAATTCCAACACTCTCTGGAGATAAGTGGATGAGCAATGCGCCAGTCGATACCGGACGTCGCAGATTTCTGACCGCAGCCACTGCCGTAGTAGGTGGTGTAGGTGCCGTCGCTGTAGCGGTTCCTTTTATAAAGTCATGGAATCCGAGTGCCAAAGCGAAAGCTGCAGGTGCGCCGGTTGAAGTAAATATTAGTAAAGTAGAGCCGGGTCAGCTGATCCGTGTAGAATGGCGCGGAAAGCCTGTATGGGTTGTGCGTCGTACTGAAGAGGTCTTGAAAAACCTCGCCACTCTCGATGATCAACTACGCGATCCGGCATCGGCAGAAGAGCAACAGCCTGCTTATGCACAAAATGCTGTTCGCTCTATCAATCCTGAGTTCTTTATTGCCGTAGGTCTATGTACTCACTTAGGTTGTTCTCCTACCTACCTGCCTGACACCTTCGGTGAACAGGTCGAGGGTGTAGCTTCCGGCTTCTTCTGCCCATGTCATGGTTCCAAGTTTGATATGGCCGGTCGAGTCTTCCAGGGGGTTCCGGCACCACTGAACCTGGTTGTTCCACCTCACCAGTATATCGACGATGGTAATGTCCTCATCGGTGTTGATCAGGGAGCAGTCTAATGGTTAAGAATATTGTTGATTGGATCGATGCGCGCATTCCGATGACGGCGACCTATAATCGTCATGTAGGTCAGTATGCAACGCCGACAAACTTTAACTTTTGGTATTTCTTCGGTTCATTAGCCATGTTGGTACTGGTTAACCAGTTGCTGACAGGTATCTGGCTGACAATGAACTATGTACCAACCGCTGAAGGTGCTTTTGCTTCGATTGAATATATCATGCGTGATGTTGAGTACGGTTGGTTACTGCGTTATATGCACTCTACCGGCGCATCGGCATTTTTCGTCGTTATCTACCTGCACATGTTCCGTGGTTTAATCTACGGTTCTTACCAGAAGCCCAGAGAGCTACTCTGGTTATTCGGTATGCTTATCTTCCTCGTGTTGATGGCTGAAGCCTTTATGGGCTACCTGCTACCTTGGGGGCAGATGTCTTATTGGGGCGCTCAGGTTATTATCTCACTGTTTGGTGCTATCCCGGTTATTGGTGATGACTTAACGCTGTGGATCCGAGGTGACTTCGTGGTTTCCGGTGCGACATTGAACCGCTTCTTTGCCTTGCACGTCATCGCATTGCCGCTGGTTCTGGTTGTATTGGTTTTCCTACACTTAATCGCATTACATGAAGTGGGTTCAAACAACCCTGACGGTATTGAGATTAAGCAGAATAAGGATGAAAATGGCTGGCCGAAAGACGGTATTCCATTCCACCCTTACTATACTGTGAAAGATATCATGGGTGTCGCAGGCTTCCTGATTGTCTTCTGCTACGTCCTGTTCTTTATGCCGGAAGGTGGCGGATACTTCCTTGAGAAGCCCAACTTCGAAGCGGCTAACCCAATGAAGACGCCTGAGCATATTGCACCTGTTTGGTACTTTACACCTTTCTATGCCATTTTGCGTGCGATTCCCGATAAGTTATTGGGTGTAGTAGGCATGGGGCTTGCGATTGCAGTTCTGTTTGTACTGCCATGGTTAGATCGTTGTAATGTTAAGTCTATTCGTTACCGTAGCATGATCCATAAGTTGAACATCAGTCAGTTCGCCGTATCGTTTATCGTACTGGGCTATTTAGGTGCTGTTCCAGCGACACCTGCACTGACAATCGCTGCGCGTATCTTTACTCTGACTTACTTCGGTTTCTTCCTACTGTTATGGATTTACAGTAAGAATGAGAAGACTAAGCCTGTTCCAGAGAGGTTGACTCACTAATGAAAAAATTACTCATTGCATTAGTTACCTTAGTTCCATCTTTAGCGCTTGCTGCCGGTGGTTCGAATGTACACTTAGAGAGTGCTAACATCGATCTTCACGACAAGGAGTCTCTGCAACGTGGTGTTGATCTGTTTCAGCACAACTGTTCCGGCTGTCACAGCACTCAGTATCAGCGTTATAGCCGTGTAGCCGAAGATTTAGATATCTCAATCGATGATATGCGCAGTAAGTATATGTTCGATAAGAATGCTAAGCCTGGAGATTTGATGCAGAACGCAATACCACCGGCCGATGCGGCTAAATGGTTTGGTGCTGCGCCACCAGATCTCACTTTGGTTGCCCGTGTTCGAGGTGCAGACTGGGTTTACACATATTTGAAGGGTTTTTATAAAGATGAAAGCCGTCCATTTGGTGTAAATAACACGGTATTCCCTTCTGTGGGTATGCCTCATGTGCTCGAGCACCTTCAGGGTATGCCGGTTAAACAGGAAGATGGTACCTTGGTTGCCACCGGCGGAAAACTATCTGCTGAAGAGTATGATCAGGTTGTAAGAGATATCACCGGATTTTTGGTCTACTCCGGTGACCCTGTAAAACTTGAGCGTGAAAGCTTAGGTTGGTGGGTGATGGGCTTCCTGTTTATCTTCTTCGTGATAGCTTATCTGTTGAAGAAAGAGTACTGGAAAGATGTACACTAACCCTTTTAAAGGTTAGAATGTATTATCCGCATATTGTAAACGGGGGGCTTTGCCCCTCGTTTGCTTTTTGTTTTTTTGCTTTTGACTTATAAGTCCCGGAGGGTATCAATGGCTGTTGCTGCCAATAAACGCTCAATCATGACCCTGTATTCAGGTGCAGATGATCTCTATAGTCACCAAGTTCGTATCGTCTTGGCTGAAAAGGGGGTGACTGTTGATGTACTACAGGTTGATCCAAGTGAGATGCCTGAAGATCTAATCGAACTGAACCCTTATAACACAGTACCGACGTTAGTCGATCGTGAGTTAGTACTATATAACTCACGCATCATCATGGAGTACCTGGACGAGCGTTTCCCGCATCCGCCTCTTATGCCTGTATATCCGGTGTCTCGTGGTCGTACTCGATTAATGATGAACCGAATCGAAACAGATTGGTATACCTTGGTTGACCGTATCAGAAGTGGTGATCGTGCCGATGCGGCTCGCAAAGAGTTACAGGAGAGCTTAACCGCTATTGCTCCGGTATTCTCCGAGATGCCTTACTTTATGTCTGAAGAGTTTGGTTTAGCAGATTGCTATCTTGGCCCACTACTGTGGCGTTTACCTGTATTGGGTATTGAGCTGGATATGCGTACAGCTAAAGAAGTTAAGGCTTACATGACGCGTCTGTTTGACCGTGAGTCCTTTAAGGCATCTTTAACTGAGGCCGAGCGCGAAATGCGCATGGGTATCTAAATGAAACCTATGACCCCGAACCGTCCATACTTGCTTCAAGCATATTATGATTGGTTGATGGATAATGAGTTAACGCCACATGTGGTTGTTGATGCCTATGTGCCTGGTACTCAAGTTCCGCAACAATATGTGAAAGATGGTCAAATTGTACTTAATATTACCGCTTCAGCTGTAGGCAACCTGCAGATTGGACATGATTTTATTGAGTTCAGTGCCCGTTTTGGTGGTGTTCCTCAGCAAGTTGTTTTACCGATGGCTTCAATTGTTGCTATCTATGCCCGAGAAAACGGTGCCGGTACCGTTTTCGATATGGAAGAAGCATACCAGATTGAAGATGAGTCCGTTGAAGCCGGTTTATCCGTTGTTGAAGAAACTGCGGTTGAGACTGAAGTGAAAGAGGAAACTCCTCAAGCACCCGAGCCTAAACGTCGCGGTCATCTCACATTGGTTAAGTAGCTATTATCCTTTGTAAAAGCCAGTCAGATGACTGGCTTTTTTATATCAATTATGCGTCATGTTCTGAGGTATGCCGACATACTAAGAGTCTCATCTCACGTGTGCTTGGTGAGGTGATCCAGACCGCACTCTGTGGTAGCATCTTCGGCCTGTTAAAATAATATGCTTCTGTATAGGATATCTGACTCTTTATGCTGTTGATGATCGATAATTACGACTCTTTTACCTTCAACCTGGTGCAATACTTTCAGCAGCTGGGACAGGAGGTTATTGTTAAGCGTAATAACGAGATCACCATTGAGGAGATAGAGTCCCTGTCACCGACTCATCTGGTGATCTCACCCGGTCCATGTAGTCCAAATGAAGCGGGGATTTCACTCCAGGTTATCGAATACTTTGCCGGGAAGCTGCCTATCCTGGGCGTGTGTTTGGGCCACCAGGCGATAGCCCAGGTATTTGGTGCTAAGGTAATCAGAGCCAAGCGAGTCATGCACGGTAAGTTAAGTGCTATCGAACATCTCGAAACCGGTCTGTTTTGCCGGCTCAATAACCCGTTGAATGTGACACGTTATCACTCCTTGTTGGTCGAATCGGTTCCGGAACAGTTCAACTTAGATGCCTGGTATGACGATCCGGTCCATGGCATGGAGATCATGGCGATGAGCCATGCTACTCTCCCGATCTATGGTGTTCAATTTCACCCGGAATCAGTACTGACCGAACAGGGGCATGACCTGTTGAAAAACTTCTTGAACGCTTAAGGCCAGTTATCACTGAAGTTAGCTCCTCTTCGTGTAGGAGCGGCTTTAGCCGCGAATTTTCCAGTGCCGGAAGATTTGAATGTTGTAAGTAATAGCAACTTTATAGCCCCACCTTTGCTTAAACCTCTGTTACAAGTTTTATAAATATTCCCCGCTCAACACACCAGCATTTGTGATATAAATACCCGCAAAATAATAGCAATGGATCACGCCGGAACAGTGGTGGTGACGTCCATTGAAAAACAATAAAGGAAGGGAGATGACAGGACTGATGCGAAACTCTGGTCTTAGTTTTATTGCGATAGCGATATTGGCGGGCTGTGCAAGCAGTGAAAACACTTCAACTGATCAACAGCCACTCAATCGGGGAGAAGTTCAAACCGAACTCACTGCGCCACCTAAGGTCGGAGAGAACCTGACCCTTAATCAGATTATGGCAAACCCTGATTGGATGGGAATATTAGCCAAGGGAGCCTACTGGAGTGATGATAGTCAGGCTGTCTATTTTTACCGTCAGCCCCATGGTTCGCCGATCAAGGATTATTATCATCAAAGTGTCTCCGGTGGTGAGCCCAGTCAGCTCAACCTCAGAGAGCTCCATCAGGCCAGTCAGGAATCCGGAGTCTATGATAAACACAGGGAGCGCAAGGCATATATCTATCAGGGAAACCTCTTCGTAAAAGAGTTGGCGACGGGGCGGGTGACGCAGCTTACCAAGCAAACTAAAGGTGTAGAAGGGGTTCGCTTTCTAACCGGCGGCGATATCGCTTTCTGGCAGGGAGATACCATTTATCGTATTCACCGGGATACGGGTATGTTTGAGCAACTTGCCAGCATTAAGATGGCCGCTAAGCCCAAGGGGGTTGAGGCTCCTGTAAGTTATATCGCTAAGCAGCAACATAGGTTGATTCAGTACGTTGCAATGCAACATGATAATGCTAAAAAAAGTGAGGATTACCGTAACGAACTTGGCAAGCTGGACCCTACAATAGCCTCGAAGGTGTGGTATCTGGGTGATAAAGAGACGGTATCAGATTTAAGCCTCTCTCCCGATGGTCGTTATGTGCTGCTCTCACTGGTAGATAAAGAGTACAGCTGGCGTAGCGAACATGACATTATGCCAAATTATCTGGGGAAAGAGGGCTATGTCGATGCCGTGCCCGCCAGAGCGCGAGTAGCAGAGGACAACCCACCGGGCGAGCGTCTGGTATTACTGGATCTGCAATCTCATGATTCAATTGATGTCACTATCGAAGGGCTGGAAGGTTTCGATGAGGATGTCCTTGCCGAGGTCAAGTCTGAAAATGCTAAGTTAACAGGCGAAACATACAGCAGCGAAAAGTTACCTCGTAAGATCCAGTTGATGCGGGATTGGGGCTGGTCTCAAAGCGCAATTCAATGGCAGGAGTCTGCAAACCGGGTCGCTATTATGCTCGAAGCTGTCGACAACAAAGATCGTTGGATAGCGACGCTTGATCTGAATAAAGGCACCCTAAAGACCCAACACAGGCTCCATGACAAGGCTTGGGTTAACTATAACTTTAACCAGTTCGGTTGGTTGCCGGGTACTGATAACCTCTACTACCTTTCCGAGGAGACCGGGTATTCTCACCTCTATGTTAAGCATTCAGGTAAGCAAGCCGAGCCCCTCACTCAAGGCAAGTTCGTTGTCAGTGATATCACATTAGGCCCTAAGGCCCAATTCATCTATTACAAGGCTAATAAGCAGCACCCGGGTATAGATAACGTTTACCGGGTGTCAATCGAGACGGGCAAAGATGAGCAGTTAACTCATTGGGATGGTCAACTCGATTATACTTTAAGTCCTGACGGAAGCTCGCTGTTGCTTAGCGCGTCTCGTCGAACCGAACCTGAAGAGTTATATATTCAGCCAATAGGTGGTGAATTAAGGCAACTTACCTCCTATACCAGTGATGCCTTTAAAGGCTATCAATGGCAGGCGCCAAAAGTCGTCGCAGTACCTTCGACTCATGGCAGCGATGATATCTATGCCAGAGTCTATCTGCCTCAAGGTTATGATAAAGAGCGAGCCGAGCAGTATCCAGCGGTGATATTCAACCATGGCGCCGGTTACCTGCAAAATGCTCATTATGGTTTCTCGGGCTACTTTAGAGAGTTTATGTTCCATAACTTGCTGACTCAGCAGGGATATGTGGTGCTGGACATGGATTACCGTGGCTCTAAGGGCTATGGACGTGATTGGCGTACGGCTGTGTATCGCAATATGGGGCACCCGGAAGTCGAGGATCTTAAAGATGGGGTCAACTGGATGGTTAGCAATGTTAATGTCGATTCCGGTAAGGTCGGTACCTATGGCGGTTCCTATGGAGGCTTTTTGACCTTTATGGCTCTGTTTACCGAACCAGAGTTATTTCAGGCCGGAGCCGCACTGCGTCCTGTGACGGACTGGGCGCATTACAATGCGCCATATACCTCAAACATCCTCAATACTCCCGATGTCGACCCTATGGCCTATGAGAGAAGCTCACCGATAGAACACGCACAGGGGCTACAAAAGCCGCTGCTTATCATGAGTGGTGTTCTCGATGATAATGTATTTTTCCAGGACAGTGTTCGACTGGTACAGCGCTTAATTGAACTCGAGAAACCTATGTTTGAAACTGCTATCTACCCTGTAGAGCCTCATGGGTTTAAACAGCCTTCGAGTTGGTTGGATGAGTATCGACGTATCTATAAGCTATTTGAGCAGGAGCTTAAGTAATCCAATCACCTCTGGTGGTAAAAGGTCTCTTTTCAGGGGCCTTTTTTAATTAGAGGGGGATATATTGATGCCCTTCATTGGATGTTATTTCCCGAACGGGTATAAAATAGCCTCTTGAGTTATCTGTTTAGCCTAAAGCTTTCTCAAATCAGTAGATTCGGGGTAAATTATGCTAAATTGATAGGATAAGCATTGAGCGGAGTAAAGCAGACTGTGGCAATATCGGTAGCGGGGGGCGTAAGGCCGGGGAAGGTCATTGAGATAGAGCATAGGCTATATCAACAGCTCATTGTTGGTAAGCAAAAATCAGGCTCTATGTATGATGAACTCGATGCCGAGCTTGAAGCCGATGCCAGTAAACTTGCCATCGAACGTGAAGCCATATTGGAGCGGCTTGCTAAGCAGATCCAGGCCAGGCAGGTTTTTGAAGAGGTGTCCACTCAACTGATTAATACGGTCAACAATGCCATAGGGCATCAACTATCGTCACCTGAGTCTGTGCTGACTCACTCCGGGATAAATGAAAACCAGCTGCTTATTCTCGAACTTTTACAGAAGAAAAATCTGGATATTAACCGCCTCAGCCCCCTTATCACCGAGCAGGCTTGGCTGGCCAGAGACCTGCTCAACATAGTCAATAGCCCCTCGTTCCGACACCGCAGGCCGCAACGGGCCGATGTTAAGGTGACCGATATTAAGCTGCTGCTTAACTTTATCGGCGTCGAAAATCTTAAGTTACTGATCCCCTACTTCTGTCTGCGCAATTGGCTGCCTTCAGGCCATGCAAACATGCTTTGGACCACCAGGAAGTTATGGCGTTACTCGGTTGTGAGCGCTATAGCGGCGCAGGCGTTAGCTAAGCTCCACGATAAGGATTGCTCCTTCGTTTATACCTGTACCCTGTTGAGTCAGCTCGGGGCGTCGGTGGTGTTAAAGAATAGCGCGACACTGTTCGAACAGACATGGGGGGAGTGGCTGCGTGAAGCCAGTGATAGCAGGGACAAAGAGCTTTATGACGCGGTCGTTGCAACCGAATTTCCTGCAGAAAAGGTGTATCAGCTGGTGCTGAAACATGGAAATTCTCTCAATTGGCAACTTCTTCATCAGTTAAACTTCACTGACAGTGCTATGGCAAAGGTTCTGGCCGAGCTTGACAATAACTTGAGTTATAAGGAGCTTTCCGAGGATGCGGCTATGGTGGCCAGGGCGAACTGTTTCGCTAAGATAGTGCTGTTAGAGGAGATGCGACAGATAACTCCTCAGGAGAAAAGTATGATGTTCGATTACTATGAACTGTCGGAACAGGAGGTGATCCGCCTGAAGGGGCAGAATTACCGTAAATTAGATATTATTTAAGCTTTTGACACCGCCGGCAGTGCTCGGCAGCTAAAGCCGGGTTCATGGCTATAAACTTCAGTTGTCCAGGCTGTCCCTTCTCCTATTTCTCTTAGCCCTCTTAACTCTCTGTTAGCGTGTGGGCAGTTAACGCATCATTCCCGGTTAGCAATAGCTTAAAATGATATTAACTCCCTGCCTTCAAGCCTATTTATTCGGTTATCTATGCATATAGTTTGAATACTTAGCAATAATGGCCTCGAATAACTTTTTTTATGACTAATTATGCTTTAAACCCCCGGTATAAACGCTTGTATAATTCTTAAACTCAACTCTTTATGCATTAAATATGCACTGATGCTCTAACTTGAGTGCAAGAAACTGGTATTTTGATCACATTTTCGTTATTAATGTCACTTAAGCAATCAAAACAATCACCGCCATCAATATGTACGATAATGATAAAAGGCGGGAAGTAGTGGCTTTCAGAGCCATTAACAATAATAAAGGATGAGAAGGTATGAGTGTAAGCAACACCCTGACAAGAGCCCAATTTGACGAAGTGATGGTGCCTAATTATGCGCCTTCGGCAGTAATTCCTGTGCGTGGTGAAGGTAGCCGAGTTTGGGACCAGGAGGGTAATGAGTTTATCGATTTTGCCGGTGGTATAGCAGTTAACTGTTTAGGCCATTGTCATCCTGCATTGGTTGGTGCATTGAAAGAGCAGGGCGAAAAATTGTGGCACCTGTCGAATGTGATGACCAATGAGCCGGCGCTTGAGCTTGCGACTAAGCTGGTCGATGCCACGTTTGCTGATCGTGTCTACTTTGCAAACTCGGGTGCAGAAGCTAACGAGGCGGCATTAAAACTGGTTCGCCGTTACGCTATGGATAAGTTTGGTGCTGAAAAAGATCAAATTATCGCTTTCGACAAGGCATTTCATGGGCGCACATTCTTCACCGTTAGTGTCGGTGGACAAGCTGCCTACTCTGATGGCTTCGGTCCTAAGCCGCAGAGCATTACTCATGTACCATTTAATGATATCGCAGCTCTGGAAGCGGTTATCTCAGATAAGACCTGTGCCATCATGATGGAACCGCTTCAGGGAGAAGGCGGGATCATCGATGCAGACCCTGAGTTTCTCAAAGCTGTTCGCGCTCTGTGTGATAAACATAATGCGCTGCTCGTATTCGACGAGGTTCAAACCGGTGTTGGCCGTCTGGGTGAGCTATATGCTTATATGCGCACCGACGTTGTCCCTGACGTACTGACTACGGCTAAGGCTCTGGGGGGAGGCTTCCCGATTGCGGCGATGCTGACAACCAAGGAGATTGCCGATCACCTTAAGATTGGTACCCATGGTTCAACCTATGGCGGTAACCCATTGGCATGTGCAGTCGGTAATGCGGTACTGGATGTGGTTAATACTCCTGAAGTTCTCGAAGGGGTTAAGGTTCGTGAGCAACTGATTAAAGACGGCCTTAACAAGATCAATGATAAATATGATGTCTTCTCAGAGGTTCGTGGCCAGGGGCTTCTTCTGGGGGCGGTACTGAATGAAAAATATCAGGGCCGTGCTAAGGAGTTCTTAGTTGCTTCGGTAGGCGAAGGCTTAATGAGCCTTATTGCCGGTGCAAACGTTGTACGCTTCACTCCCTCTCTGGTTATTCCTGAAGCCGATATCGCCGAAGGTTTAGTACGTTTTGAACGTGCTGTTGCTAAAGTCGTTGCGGCCTAAATGACATGAAGAGTGCTGATTTTATCCGGCACTCTTTTTTTTGTCATTGGGAATACTTGAACCTTAACTATGATCTACTTGTCTTACAGAGGATAGGGATCGTTAAGCGACGAGTGAAAGTGAGGAGATCCTGAGATGTTAATTATACGTCCTATCCGATCTAGCGACTTTGAAGCGCTTTATCAAATAGCTGAAGAATCCGGGCACGGGTTTACTTCATTGCCGGTCAATGAAGAACTACTAAGAAAGAAGATTGCCCGCGTAGAAGCATCATTTCTGAAAGAGGTGGATAAGCCATTCGACGAAGGCTATCTGATGGTGCTCGAAGATACAGATACCGGCGAAGTCGTTGGTACTTGTGGTCTGGAGGCGGCTGTAGGGATGGAAGATGCTTTCTATCACTATCGATTGGGAACTGAAGTCTATTACTCAGAACAGATCGATGTGAGAAATGAAGTTGAAACCTTGACCCTGTGTCACGATTACACAGGTGCGGCTGAGCTCTGTACGCTTTTCCTGCGCAGCTCATATCGAAAGAATAATAACGGCCGAATGCTGTCACGGAGTCGTTTTCTGTTTTTGGCCCAACACGCAGAGCGCTTCGGTGAAACTGTGATTGCGGAGATGCGTGGCGAAAGCGATGAAAATGGTAATTCGCCATTTTATGATTGGTTGCAGAGGCACTTCTTAGGTATCGATTTCATCGAGGCCGATTACCTTTCCGGACTCGGACAGAAGGCGTTTATGGCTGAAATGATGCCTAAAAATGCCGTGTATGTCTGCTTACTGCCGGAAGAAGCTCAGAAAGTCATCGGGGAAGTACATGCTAATACACGTCCCGCGCTGAACTTACTGCAAGCCGAAGGGTTCAGGTGCCGGGGATATGTCGATATCTTCGACGGTGGCCCGACGGTTGAGTGTAATCTCAGCGATATTCGTTCCGTCAAAGAGAGCCGCTTATTGACCGTGAATATCGGTGATGCCCCCGAATCTGATACCAACTTTATTATCTCAAATACACAACTAGCTAATTATCGTGCAACCTCAGCGGCACTCTCGCTGACGGAGGGGAGTAACGAAGTGACTATCTCTCCTGAACTCGCAGCGGCTTTACTGCTCGAGCAGGGCGATGAAGTCCGTGTATTGGCTTTGTAGGAACAAATATGACTCAATTTATTAAAGGCCAGTGGGTTGCCGGCCTAGGTCACGCCGTGACATCAAAGAACCCAGCAAATAATGATGTTATCTGGAGTAGCCAGACTGCGACCCCGGAACAGGTTAATAGCGCGGTAGAAGCTGCCCGTGAAGCTCAGTTTGATTGGTTTATGTTAGGTTTTGATGCTCGCCTTGCGATTGTTGAAGCCTATCGTGCTCAGCTTGAAGAGAATAAAGCTGAGATTGCCGAGGTTATCGCTCAGGAGACAGGTAAGCCACAGTGGGAAACGGCGACAGAAGCCGGTGCCATGATAGGCAAAATTGGCTTATCTGTGGCGGCTTATAATAAGCGTACAGGTACTACGGAGAATGACACTCCGGCCGGGCGCGCTGTTCTTCGTCATAAGCCACATGGTGTCGTTGCCGTATTTGGCCCATATAACTTCCCGGGGCACCTGCCTAACGGGCATATTGTCCCTGCACTGCTTGCGGGTAATACCGTTGTCTTTAAGCCATCAGAGTTAACCCCGAAAGTTGCTGAGTTGATGTTAAAGCTTTGGGAGAAGGCGGGACTGCCGGCGGGCGTTATCAACTTAGTTCAGGGGGAAGTTGAAACCGGTAAGGCACTGGCTTCTCACCCGCAAATTGATGGCCTGTTCTTTACCGGAAGCTCTCGTACAGGGCATATCCTGCACCAGCAGTACGCCGGCGACCCAGGTAAAATTCTGGCGCTAGAGATGGGGGGAAATAACCCGCTTATCATCAAAGGTGTTAAAGACACTAAGGCCGCTGTGCATGACATCATCCAATCGGCATATATCTCATCGGGTCAACGTTGTACCTGTGCCCGCCGTTTGTATGTGGAAAAGGGGGCTGAAGGCGATGCCTTGCTGGCTCAGCTTACCGACGCCGTTAAGCGAATTCAGGTAGGGGCCTGGAATGCTCAACCTCAGCCGTTCATGGGTTCTATGATCTCAGACGTTGCCGCCAAAGGCATGGTTGAGGCTCAGCGTAACCTGGTGAACCTTGGGGGAGAATCATTAGTGGAGTTAACCCATATTGAGCAGGGAACGGGTCTGGTCTCTCCGGGCTTGATCGATGTGACGCAAGTCATCGAGCTGCCCGATGAGGAGTATTTCGGTCCTCTGCTTCAGGTCGTGCGTTATACGGATTTCGATGAGGCGATCAAGTTGGCGAACAACACCCGCTATGGCCTCTCAGCCGGTATTCTGGCCGATAGCCGAGACGACTATGAGTATTTTCTGGCGCGTATTCGTGCCGGTATCGTCAACTGGAACAAGCAGATAACCGGGGCTTCCGGTGCGGCTCCTTTCGGTGGCGTAGGTGCTTCGGGTAACCATAGAGCGAGTGCCTTCTATGCGGCCGACTACTGTGCTTATCCGGTCGCTTCAGTCGAAGCCGATGAAGTTAGCTTACCCGCTAGTTTAAGCCCGGGTTTGAGTATCTAAAGCGTAACTTTTACGTTATATGAAACTTTTGGTTAGATGAAAGTCAGTGGGAAATACCGTTACGGTATTTCCCCATTTTTTAAGCGGTACAGGAAAGAAGGTTCCTTTACCCTCAGTACACCTATCTCGTGAAAATAATAAATATATCGCCTGCAAAAAAAAACGATAGGCGACACGAAGCAGTTAAGGAAATAATTGATGCACACAGATATTAATGAGTTATTTGGCGCCCTATGGAATGATTATGTGGAAATGACGCCTTCGGCCGCGAAGGTCCATCAACTCTTGTCCAATGGGGAAACCATAATTAACGACCACATTGCCCTGCGGACGTTTAATATTGAGAAGGTCAATCTGGCGGTATTGTCTGCCCACTTCGAAGCCTTAGGTTATGTGGATAGTGGCGATTATTATTTTGAAGCCAAGAAGCTTAAAGCCAAGCATTTTGAGCACCCCGATTCGACTCAACCGAAAGTGTTTATCTCTGAGTTGCTTGTGGAAGAGTTCAGCGAAGAGTTGCAGACAATTATCAAGGGGTTGGTTGAGCAGATCGAGGACCCAGCCACAACGGCCGATAATTTCCTCTATTCAGGCCGCCATTGGGAGTTAGACTATCAGACCTATGAAACCTTACTCGCAGAGAGTGAGTACGCCGCCTGGGTTGCCGCATTTGGCTACCGTGCTAACCACTTCACGGTCTCGATTAATCATCTACCTGGGTATAACAATATTCTGGATGTCAATGAGGCGCTTAAGAGGGGAGGCTTTACCCTCAACTCTGCCGGCGGTGAGGTGAAGGGATCTGCTGAGGTGTTACTCGAACAATCCTCGACCATGGCAGATAAGATGGAGGTGAACTTCAAAGATACCGTAAAAGAGATCCCAAGCTGTTTCTATGAGTTCGCCCTGCGTTATCCAAAGCCAGACGGAGCACTTTATACCGGTTTCGTCGCTGCTTCGGCGGATAAGATATTCGAGAGCACTAATGTTAGTTAATGCGAGTGCTAGTTAAAGCGAGTGCTAGTTAAAGCGAGTGCTAGTTAATGCGAGTGTTAGTTAACGCAAACTAATCATTGTCAGAATTTTTTTCTAAAAAAAGGAGCCAAGGGCTCCTTTTTTGTTACTTACAGCTTATAGCTGAGGCTCTTCGCTGTAATCCAGTTCGTGATAACTGAGGCAGGCATCGACTTCGTTAGCCGAACCTAAGATCACAGCCACACGCTGGTGGATCTCCTCGGGCTGGATATCCATGATGGTTTCATAGCCAGTCGATGCCTTACCGCCGGCTTGCTCGACCAGGAATGACATAGGGTTAGCCTCATACATCAATCTAAGCTTGTATGGTTTTTGTGGATTCTTGTTGTCTGTGGGGTAGGTAAAGATGCCGCCTCGTGACAACACGCGATGCACGTCTCCCACCATGGCAGCTATCCAGCGCATGTTGAAGGCTTTCTCTCTCGGGCCTATGGAACCCAGTAGCAGGTCGCTGATATAGGTCTGCATCGGAGCTTCCCAGAAACGCTGGTTAGACATGTTGATGGCAAACTCTCCCGTATCCTTGCTGATGTTCATCGCTTCGGTGGTTAGCAGGTACTCGTTGGTCTCAGGGTTTAAGGTGAAGAGCTGCACACCTTGACCGGTAGTCAGGGCTAACATGGTCGACGGGCCATAGAGTACATAACCAGCCGCAACCTGTTTGCGGCCTGCCTGCAGGAAGCTGGACTCGGACAGTTCACCTTCAGGTGCCGGCAACACCGAAAAAATCGTGCCAACTAATGAGTTAATATCGATATTCGATGAGCCATCGAGAGGATCGAAACAGACCAGGTAATCGCCTTTTTCGCCGACTTCGACAATATGATCTTCCTCTTCAGATGCCAGGCCACGAACTGTGTCATCGCCCTTCAGTGCATCTTTGAGCATATCGTTGGTGATAACGTCGAGTTTCTTCTGTGTCTCACCCTGAACATTTTCCTGCTCTGTAGCCCCCAGTACACCGGCAAGCGCACCGTGTCGAACGGCATGGCTGATCTCTTTAGAGGTGTTAGCTAGAGTATGAATAAGCTGAGTCAGAGAGGCATTTACCCCTTGTGATGTCAGGTTTTGGGCCAAGGTCTGCATGTTATTTCCTATGACAATTTCGAGTTTGGATTCGAGTTGAGGTCGGTAAATTGTTATTTGTGCAGATCATACCTGAGATCGAACCTTTTTTCAGCGTAGGGAGGGCTCAAATGTGTGGCAAATAATGACAGTTTTTGTTTTATCAGACTTTAGTGCACAATGACGGGCAAGATTTTTGCTCAACCATCACAAAAACTAACATATGTGATAGTTGGCTGTATAACTAAGATAGATTCAGGTCCAGGAAATAATAATGACAAAAACATGGATAACCTCAGCTCTTATGGCGGTGCCTATGCTTATATCCAGTGAGGTAAATGCAACTTCTGCTCAGCTGTCTCAGGCTCAAATTAATCAGGGCATTGTCGCAAGTGAGACGCAGAAGATCATCTCCGAAGCGGGACGTACTCCTCTGTCCATCGAGCGCATGTATGCATCGCCGGCACTGACGGGCACAAGCCCCAGAGGACTGAAACTCTCTCCCGATGGAAAGCGGGTGACCTATTTGGCAGGCCGGCAGGATAATCAGCATTTTTATGACCTGTGGCAGATGGATGTCGGCTCGGGTAAGCAATCTATCCTGCTCGATGCGGACAAGCTAACCATAGGTGAGCTTTCCGATGAGGAGAAGGCGAGACGCGAGCGTCAACGTATCTATGGCCAGGGGATCATGGAGTACTTCTGGTCAGAAGATAGTCAGGCCATTTTGATTCCTGCATCCGGCGCGCTGTATTACTACTCGCTGAGTGACAACAAGGTGACACTTCTGCCGACAGGCGAAGGGTTTGTCACCGATGCCCGTCTCTCACCCAAAGGCAGCTATGTCTCCTTTGTACGCGATCAAAACCTCTATGTTTTATCCTTGAAAGATATGAAAGTGACAGCGATGACAACCGATGGTGGCGGCGCGATTAAAAACGCCATGGCCGAGTTCGTCGCTCAGGAGGAGATGGACCGCATGACCGGCTATTGGTGGTCGCCGGATGAGAGTGCCATTGCCTATACCCGTATCGATGAGTCTGGTGTAGAGCTGGTGACCCGCAATGAGATCTATGCCGATGGCATTAAGCTCACCGAGCAGCGCTATCCTTATGCCGGCAAGAGTAATGTTAAAATTGCATTGGGAGTTATCAAACTGACAGATAAAAATGTCAGCTGGGTGGAGCTTGGAAAAGAGCAGGATATCTATCTGCCGCGAGTGAAATGGTTACCGGGCAGTAAGCGTCTCTCCTACCAGTGGCAAAGC
Source organism: uncultured Shewanella sp. (assembly GCF_947501225.1). Lineage (GTDB taxonomy): Bacteria > Pseudomonadota > Gammaproteobacteria > Enterobacterales > Shewanellaceae > Shewanella. Next base: position 40,400 of record NZ_CANMUW010000019.1, on the reverse strand, counting down.
CGCGATCAACAGCGACTCGATCTGCGGGTGGTTGATATCGACCGCATGCAGACGTCTGAAACTCTGGTTGAAGAGCGAAGTGATGCCTGGGTAAATCTGAATAATGATCTTCACTTTCTGAAGAAACAGGAGAGCTTTATCTGGGCTTCCGAGCGCGATGGCTTCAACCACCTCTACCTCATTAATTTAGGGGGCGAAGTTAAGAGGCAGCTGACATCGGGTGATTGGGTGGTAGATGGTGTTGAATTTGTCGATGAGAAAGCCGGCTGGCTCTACTTTACAGGCCGGAAAGATACCGCCGTCGAGAAACACCTGTATCGCGTCTCTCTATCCGGAGGTGATATTGAAAAAATCAGTCAGCGACGCGGTATGCACTCTGTGGTTTTTGCAGAGAATGAAGCTGTATATCTGGATTATTACAGTGCTTTAGTACAGCCACCTCAGGTTAGTTTACACGGTAATAAGGGGCAGCATCTTGCCTGGGTAGAGCAGAATAAACTCGACTCAGAGCACCCGCTCTATCCATATCTGGGCCTGTGGCAGGTGCCCGAGTTTGGCCGGGTTAAGGCCGAAGATGGTCAAGCGTTGCAGTATCGCCTGTTTAAACCCTTAAACTTCAGTAAAGATAAGCAGTACCCCGTGGTCGTGCGTGTCTATGGCGGCCCACATGCGCAACTGGTCGTGAACAGCTGGAGTGAGCATGATTACTTTACCCAGTACCTGCTTCAACAAGGTTTTATGGTGTTTCAGCTGGATAACCGTGGCTCGGCCCACCGTGGAACCCGGTTTGAACATGTGATCTATAAGCAGTTAGGTGAGGCAGAGGTTAACGATCAGAAAGCGGGGGTGGATTACTTAAGAACGCTGCCCTATGTTGACAGTGATAATATTGCGCTCTATGGACACAGCTATGGTGGCTACATGGCTCTGATGGGACTGTTTAAGGCTTCGGATTACTTCAAGGCGGCAATTTCAGGCGCACCTGTGACCGACTGGGCGCTATATGATACCCATTATACCGAGCGTTACCTTGGCCACCCCGAAGACAACGCTAAAGGCTATGAAGCGAGTAGTGTGCTTCCCTATGTGAAGGACTATCAATCCGGGTTGTTGATGTACCACGGTATGGCCGATGATAACGTGCTGTTTGAGAACAGCACTAAGGTATATAAGGCGTTGCAGGATGAGGGGAAGCTATTTCAGATGATAGATTATCCGGGTTCAAAGCACTCCATGCGTGGCGAAAAGGTGAGGACACATCTGTATCGTTCACTGGCAAACTTTCTACAGAGAGAGTTGAAGTAAGAGCAGATAAGAGTTTTAAGTTTTAAGTTGTAAGTGAATAAATGAAGATCTAGTCATTTTTTACTTATGGCTTATAGCTTATAGCTTATAGCTTATAGCTTATAGCTTATAGCTTATAGCTTATAGCTTATAGCTTATAGCTTATAGCTTATGGCTTAGTCTGTTCCAGACACAAAGCCAATTTATTGCCATCCCTGGCAAATCGGCATAAGTGTTCCAGACACAAAAAAGCCAGTCTAGCGACTGGCTTTTTTATTGAGTAGCAAGATAAGCGCTAGCTTTATGCTTCTCCTTTTATGCTTCTTCTAGGTTACCGCAGAAACGGTAACCTTCACCGTGAATCGTCGCGATGATTTCCGGCGTATCAGGTAAGCTTTCGAAGTGCTTACGGATACGACGAATGGTAACATCGACAGTACGGTCATGTGGTTTAAGCTCACGACCTGTCATTTTCATCAGCAGGTCTGCACGGCTTAGGATCTTGCCTGGGTTCTCAACGAAGTGCAGCATAGCGCGGAATTCACTACGTGGCAGCTTGTAAGACTCACCTTGCGGGCTAACCAGAGAGCGGCTGTTAATTTCAAGGCTCCAACCATTGAAGCGATAGAACTCAACGGCACTTTTCTCTTCCGATTCGGCACCTGTGCTGCTAACGCGAGTCAGCAGGTTACGAGCGCGGATGGTAAGTTCACGTGGGTTGAATGGCTTGGTGATGTAATCATCGGCGCCAATCTCCAGTCCCAGAATCTTATCGACTTCATTGTCACGGCCTGTTAGGAAGATTAGACCTATGTTGTTGATCTCACGAAGTTCACGTGCTAACAAAAGACCGTTTTTACCAGGAAGGTTGATATCCATAACAACCAGGTTGATCTTATTTTCCTGCATGGCTTTATGCATTTCTGCGCCATCATTGGCTTCAGTTACCACATATCCTTCGGCCTCGAAAATACTTCTTAGCGTGTTCCGGGTAACGGCTTCATCTTCAACGATCAGAATGTGCGGGTTTTGCATATTAATTTACCTAATTTGTTCAAATCTGTTCTAACCATGAGCGTGTGATATCTTGTGATAGTGACGCTCGATCTTGTCATGTTGACTATTTACTGCTCTGGTATAGGTGCTTTCAAAACTGGCCTGAAACAGCAACACGCTTCCATGATTAGTAAAGTATGCGTATCTCAATAAGTGTAACGCGAGCTGTATTCACTTCGATTAACAATAGCGGAGATTAGTTCCCCTAGAATTAAAATTTTCAGAAGTAAAAATATGAAACTAAATTCAGTTCACATTTTATACAGGAATCTGGCTAACTCTTTGTTCACTGTCAGATCTATTTGTAACAAAAAGCTTCTTACCTTTTAGTGATGGTAAGCGAATCAACAGACCCCATTGTACTCGTTTTAGGCATTTGTTAACAAATGAAATGTTAACAAAATTACCCGTGGATATGATCTAAATCACGTTAAAATCTGTAACGTGCTGATTTTTAAGGAGTGGGTGAAAAAGTGTGGTGTGACTTGTGTCACGTGGCTGGGAAGATATATTGGATTTGCTATAATCTTCGGAATCAAATTGGGGGATATGATCCAGATGAGTGAGTTAAACAGCCTGTGGCAATACTATCAAGAGGCCGAGTTTCTTTTTACACAAGCACTATCTTCAGAACTTACATTTGCAATAATTACCGCACACAACCCGAAAGGTCAGCTACTTTCCGCCTGCCAAAACCGTCTTCTCGACAGACAACTTCAACTCGCAATCGAAAAACTTCATAGGCCGTACCGGGCCATGATTGGCGCTTCGAGCGATCGTGCTCATATGGAAAAGAGTTGGGCGGTCGCCATAGATAAAGCATCGGCAATACGCTTAGGCTGTCAATTTAATCAAAATGCCATCTATTTTGTCGAGCAGGGTAAACTTCAGTTGATCCCCTGCCTTTTATCTGAGAGTGAGCTGCAAGAGATTGAGATTGGTACCTTCTCATCCCGGGTACGTCTGGTTAATGAACTGCCAGACCTTGATTGAAGTTTAAGCGTGATTTTTTCACCTGAAGTCGGCTTCTGCTGCCGGGTAAAAACGAGTTTTGCATACCAGCCGAATCCTGGCCATTTTTATTCATTGACTTAATTGGTCAAAATTTGATAATTTCAACTCTCCTTATGGTGGCATACTATCGCTGGTGGTCTAAATAAGGTACAGAAGAGGAGCGCTAACTAGGTAGTAAGTCTGAAGAGTCCAAACTCTGATGATGACTTATGAGGGAGATTAGCGCCGAGATATTAGTATATTTGGGTTTATACGATATCGGTCGTTCGGGCTGAATCCCATCGATTGTCACCTGTTTATTGGTGGAGAGCTTCTGGTGATGATCGTCATTCCTCCTTATCGGGTGCGTAATCTTTACACCAGGCTCTTCGAACGAATTATGTTCGGAGCGTAATCATGTTAGTTTCTTATCCCTGTTTTTCTGTTCAGTGTCTGCTCTCTGTGGAGGCTGTGTAATGTCCCTTATTGTTGCTAAGTTTGGTGGTACATCTGTCGCGGATTACGCTGCGATGAGCCGTTGTGCCGATATTATTCTTGCTAATCCCGATACCCGTGTTGTCGTTGTCAGTGCTTCCAGTGGTGTCACTAACCTGCTGGTTGAGTTGACCCGGGAGCAAACCAGTGATGAGCGAAGGATTCAGCTCATTAAGCAAATTGCGCATATTCAATATCAAATCCTCGATGCTTTAGGCAGTCCTCAGGAGGTGGCCGCGAGGCTGGATACTGTGATTAGCCGAATCTCATCACTCAGCGAAGAGCTTAGTCGCAATAGAGATAAGGCAACAATGGATGAACTACTCGCTCAAGGTGAGCAGTGTTCGTCGGCCCTGTTTGCTGCCGTGCTCAGAGAGAAGGGGGAGACGGCCACTGCATTCGATGTTCGCCGGGTGATGAGGACAGATAGTCACTTCGGTCGAGCAGAACCTCAGGTTGAGCAGGTCGCCGCGCTTGCCGCTACAGAGTTGGTACCACTCTTAAGTTCGCAGCGGATTGTAACTCAAGGCTTTATCGGCAGTGATGAAAATGGCTGTACCACAACCCTTGGACGGGGGGGGAGTGACTACTCGGCGGCGTTATTGGCCGAGGCTTTAAGAGCCACAGCCGTCGAAATATGGACCGATGTGGCGGGGATCTATACGACCGACCCCAGACTGGCGCCTAAAGCGAGCCCTATAGCTGAGATCAGCTTTAATGAGGCCGCTGAGATGGCAACCTTCGGTGCTAAGGTGCTACACCCTGCGACTATCTTACCTGCCGTGAGGCAAAAAATTCAGGTGTTTGTCGGGTCAAGTCGCGAGCCTGAAAGAGGGGGAACCTGGATCCGACATCAGGTAGAAGATGCCCCTGTTTACAGGGCCGTAGCGGTTCGCCGGGATCAAACATTGCTCAACCTGCATAGCCTGCAGATGCTTCATGCTCAGGGCTTCCTGGCCGAAACATTTGCCACTCTGGCAAGACACAAGATCAGTGTCGATCTAATCACGACCTCCGAAGTGAATGTTTCATTGACATTGGATAAGACGGGCTCGGACTCTGCGGGAAATGGCTTACTGAGTGAGGCTCTGCTACAGGAGCTGTCGCAACATTGCCGCGTTCGTGTCGAAGATGAACTGGCATTGGTGGCCATAGTAGGTAATAAGATAGCCTCAACTCCCGGAGTGTGTCGCAGGGTATTTGAGGTGTTAGAGCCCCATAATGTCCGCATGATCTGTCAGGGAGCGAGCCCCCATAACCTCTGTGTGTTGGTGTCAGAGTCTGAAGCGGCTCAAGTTGTGAGTGCGCTTCATGCAAACCTGTTTGAGCAATAGCAAGTTAGGAGAAGTCATGCGCGTTACCCAATCGTCGCTCAAGATAGGTGAGTTAGCTACGGGTCAAGATCTCACCGTTCCCATCTTCAGTCTGAAGGCTGAAAAGGTAACGGCACCGAGCGTCTATATTCAAGCCAATGTGCATGGCGCGGAGGTGCAGGGTAATGCCGTTATCTATCAGTTGATGCAGCTGTTAGAGGGATATACCTTGTGTGGAGATATCACGCTTGTTCCTTTGGCCAACCCTCTGGGGATTAATCAAAAGAGTGGTGAATTTACCCTGGGTCGCTTCGATCCCATTACAGGGGTGAACTGGAATCGTGAGTACCTTGATCATAAGCTGGATATCGCCGCCTGGTATCAAACTCATCAGGAGTTAAGTGATACCGAGCTATTTAATCGTTTCAGAGATATGTTGGTGGAGCGGTGTCAACAGCGACTGTCAGATGAGTGGGGAGTTACCTCGGGGCACAGGCAGGCCGTTAGCCTTCAGTTGATGGCGCACCAGGCTGATATTGTCTTAGACCTTCATACCGGGCCCAAGTCATGCAAACACCTCTATTGTCCTGAATATGATGCCAAGGCGGCATCTCTTTTCTCTATACCCTATACCTTGCTTATTCCTAATGAGTTTGGTGGTGCGATGGATGAGTCTGTTTTTTGCCCCTGGTGGCAGTTGAGCGACTATATGAACTCAATCGGCCGCGAGTGTGAGGTGCCTGTTTCGGCCTTTACTCTGGAACTTGGGCCTCAGGAATATATCAATCTGAAAGATGCAGTCGTCGATGCTCGGGGGATCTTAGCTTATCTGAGCTCCCGTGGCGTTATCGCTCAACGAGTCGAGCCTGTGCAGATGCCACGCTATGCCTGCTATCTTAAAAACTACAAGAAGTACCACGCACCAATCGGCGGGATGGTGGAGTACCTGGCAAAGCTTGGAGAGCCGCTGGCAGCCGGGGAGCCGCTGGCAAATATTCTGAGATTAGATCTTTTTGATTGTGAGCGGGTGTTGACGCCGCTGAGTCTCGGTCAGGACTGCGTGCCGATATTACATTTCGCCTCAGCATCTGTATATCAGGGAACTGAAATGTATAAGGTGATGACGCAGGTTTTTGAGCTGTGAACGACAGGTTTTATAGCTGGGGGCATTGGAAAGTCAGAGATAAAGAAGGGAGCCATCGGGCTCCCTTCTTGGGTTCTACTTTTTAACTCGCTACATTAACGCTTACGGCGACGAAGAGCTGCGAAAGGAAGCAGTAGCATAGTCAACCAACCCAGTGAACCGCCAGAAGAGCTGTTCTCTTGGACTGCATTTACTGTGATAGTTGCCGTACCCGCTTCACTCTCTAACTCACCATCGGAGGCAACGACAGAGAAGACAAGCTCATGATCGCCAGATGGTGCGGTAAAGCTGATGACTTCGCCACCATTGGTGAACTCAACACTTGTACCGCTTACCTGTGTCCAGGTGTAGGTCAGAGCATCGCCATCAACATCACTGCCATTTGCCGAGGCTTTAACTGCGAAGCCTTCGGTACTGCTCATGCCTGATGGGCTGACCGTTGGAGCATCATTAACGTTATTTACAGTGATATTTACCTCGGTGGCTTTACCCGTGTTGCCATCGGCATCTTCAGATGTATAGCTGAAGCTGTCTGAACCGAAGAAATCATCTTCAGGGGTATATTCAGCCGTGCCATCTTCGTTCAGTGTGAGTTCACCGTGAGATGGCGCATCTACGATCTTTGCCTTACCCAGTACGCCGGTAGGGGCGATATCGATGAGGCGCAGAGCTTCGGCAGTCATGCCATCGCCTTTGACTGAAGCGTGAGCAACCTTCTGCTCCTTCATGTCATTATCGAGGACATTAAACGATAATGTTGCTTCTTCATCCACAGAGACAGAATCGGCATGACCCGGATTAAATTCAGTTGACTTAACCTTGTAGTCAATCTCAACGCTACCGGCAGTCGATGACTGCAGCACTACAGCATCACCTGCAGTAACCGTACTACCTTGGCCATTGTAGTGGAAGGTTGTACCCACAGAGCCGCCGATATTTTCAGCACCGATAGTCAAGTTGGCTGGCATGTTCGGCACGTCCAGATAATTGAATATCACCTGCTCTTCATCACCGGTCTTTATCCAGATACTGAAGCTGTACTTGGTTTCTGAGGCATCATTCCAAAGTTGTGCATCTTTCCACTCTAACGCCAACCAGGTTGTACCATCACCGCCGGTAAATATGCCGATAGCCATATCCCCGCCACCGGTATCGGTACCAGAGGTGTCAGACAGGTCGAAATCAGACCAGAAAGGAGCGATGATATTATTCGGGTTAGCCGAATCGGGGAGCTGCTTGTTGTTCCATGTACCGGAAGTTGAACCGCTACCTACAATGGCTAAACCATTATCGCCCATGGTGATGCTGTCATAGCTGACACCATTATATTTAAAGCTCGGCAGCGATGAGAATGTCAGTGCAGTTTCATCACAACCACTTTCACATGGCTGAGGTAACACACCTAAATCTATGATGCTGGGGAAGCCACCGACATCCTTGACTGAGCTCATCTCCGGCAGGTCGAGCTTACCGACCCAGGTAATGCGTCCAAGCTCTGTATTTACATCGAAACCATGTTGCGCAGCACCGCCGATAGAGACGGTAACGTCATCTTCAGAGGTCAGCTGGGTTCCCTGAGGAGCCTGAGCCGTAATGGTAACTGTATTTTCGAAAATAGAGTTATTAACTACGGCCTTAATTGGGAACTCATCACTTGCCTCGATATCCGCCTGTGTTGTGAGCGTCGAGATAAGAGAGGCGTCACTCGACTCTTTTGCCATAACGGCAAGTGGCAGGTGGGCATCTTGCTTGCCTTCATCACTCTTGATCATGACGTTGCCGAAGATCCACGAGCCATATTCACTGAATGTCGAATCTACGGTAACGGTGAATGTGGCTGAGGCGCCAGCCTCGAGTTCCAGTGTTGTCGGTGATACGCTGATCCCCGCACTGTCGGCAGAAGCGGAGAGTGACCATGATGTTGTTTCATCGCTCTTGTTATAAACGGTACGGGTAAAGGTACATGGACCGACACAGGAGTCGGAAGCAACCGATGGCTTATCGAATGTTAACACCGCTCTGGCGGCGGCATCGAGATCCATACGACCGGCACCCATAGCAAATGGGTTGGCTGCTGTCTCTGCATCATCATCGAGAACACCATCCATATGGGAGGTCGATGTTAACGCTGTCTTGATATCGTTGGCACTCCAGTCAGGATGAAGTTGACTCATCATGGCCGCAGCACCGGCTACATGTGGGCTGGCCATACTCGTACCTGTCATGGTGGTAAAGTCTGTACCATCTTCATCGGGAGAGGTGGCTGAAAGAATCGAGGTGCCTGGGGCCGCCAGATCCGGCTTAAGGATATTTTGATTTCCGTTTGGACCACGAGAGCTTGATGCGTTGATCAGATCCGCCAGAGATGAGTTTGCGATGCGCTTAACCGTTGAGCCGATAGTACAGGTCCCGCCCTCTTCAAGGCCTTCGATGACGACTGCGCCATCGGCATCTGAAATCATCACACTCGGTAGCGTGGCATCAGGCATATACATGCTGATAGGTGCGCCGGGTTTGCTGTTGTAGACAACCATCGCCTTGGCGCCGGCAGCCTCTGCATTGGCTGCCTTATCGCTAAATGCACAGGCGCCTCTTGAGATCAACGCGATACCATCTTTAAATGAGTCGGCCGGGAAGGGGTCACAGCCTTCGAAATTTTCAGCATCGATATTCACAGCAGCAATGACAGGCAAGGTTATATCTTCTGTGAGTAGTTCGTTATTTGCCTGGATGGCGAGTAGTTCATCATCACCCATTGTGAAGCTGTTAGCAAAGAAACGGCCCGTTGTGCTGTTAGCGACAGTGATACCTGATTCGATACATGCCGGACAACCGATTGTCTGTGCACCATTACCGTCATTACCCGCGGCGGTAACGACGACAACGCCAGCGGCTTCAGCCGCTTCGTACATAGTTTTATATGGGCTGTTAGCCGGATCGCCACCGGCGCCACCACCCCATGAGTTGTTGATGACATCGGCGCCATCGTTGACCGCATGTTCCATCGCTTCCATCAGCATGATGTTAGAGCCGCTGCCGCGTGAACAGTCGGTCTTGGTGAACAGGGCCTTGTATACCATCAGGTATGCAGCTGGAGCGACACCCGAGATATCGACATCGATATCTTTATAAGTTGTAGTTATCTTGTTCCCCACTGAGGTGCCGGCTACGTGTGAACCGTGACCACCATACCCAAGCGGGCTCATATGCTCATCGGCGCAAACTTCAAATGTAGGCTGAGACCAGCGGGCAACAATCAGCTTATCATTACAAAAGCTGGTATCTACCGTCGAGCAGTAATCATCGGCTGGCATACCAGTCGTAGGTTTACTGAAGCCTTCTCCCGAGAACATAGGGTTCTCCGGGCGAATACCGGTATCGATAACGGCGACACGAATGTCTTTACCCGCATTTTCCATTCCCGAAACCGCTTCCCACATGGCTGCGCTGTTGATGACTTCATGGGAAGCATCCATGTTAGCTTCATACATGGTTTCAGGGTAGACAGACTTAACTCCCGGAATTGCTGCGATCTGTTCGAGCGTCATACCTTGAGCAACAATACTCACACCATTGAAAAGTGTTTTAAAGCTACGTTCAACTTTGGCATTGGGAACACTCTTTGTCAGTGCTTTGGAAAATGCACTTTGCTCCAGGCTTAGGTGGCTGACGTAACTCTTGGCACCGGCAGACTGGACATCGATTCTCTGCCCTTTCTCAGATGGAGCCGTGGCGGCGAACTGCTTAATGCCTCCGCTATATTTGGCCAGAGCCGGAGACTCAAGCTCTACGATGAAACGCTGTGGCGCTACCATAGTCGGGCTCGATACCTGAGGTTTCTTGTAGTTGCTTACAGAGGTTAATTCTGGAGAAGATGAGGCAGTAGAAAAATCACTGCTTGCGATGGCGGCACTCGACAGTAGCGCGGCCGAGACTGCGATAGATACTTTTGTTTTCACAACTTAATTCCTTGTCAATAATCAGCCTCAGGTAAGGTTCCACGAGGCAATTGTAATGATGGAGCTATTATTTATCTCCTCTCTGTTTCGAGAGGTAGGGGGTTGTTTGTAACACAGATGTATCAAGATGTTAACTTTATGCGACCAAAAAAGTTATTGGCTGTAACTTTTTTGGTCGATTTATCTGAAGAGGAAGGTGATGGAAAGGACCAGGGGACTTAAGGTTTTACCGCCCTGACGATAGGGTTTTGTAGGCTAATCAAGGTTTCTGTCGACTGAATCTCATCGATAGACTGAATTCGATTGATTAGTACATGCTGTAAGCCATCGATCGATTGGCACATGACTTTTACAAATACGCTGTAATTTCCGGTGGTGTAATAGGCCTCCACAACCTCTTCAAGAGCGTTGAGCTTAGATATCGCGGCGGGGTAGTCACCGGCACTCTTTAAGTTGATTCCGATGAAGCAGCAGACATCATAGCCAAGAGCCTTTGGGTTTACGGTAATTTGTGCGCCGGTGATTATCCCCGCCTGCTTCATCTTTTCGACCCGGACATGAATGGTACCGGCACTGACATTGAATCGCTTCGCCAGCTCTGCAAAGGGGGTTCTGGCCTCCTGCATGAGCGCTGAAAGGATCTGGTTATCAAGCTTATCTCTCTGAAATGATGTTTCCATGGTGAAATACTTATTATTGCGATGATTGTTAGCTAATTTACGCGTTAAGCTTTCGAATTACCAATATATGTTTATTTAAAATGAGAAATGTACTGGTCATTGCAGACCATGTGCCTGTTTGAAAAGTGAGCAAGGGGCCAAAGTCTGAGCTGAATTGGCCCTCATCTGGCAAGGCTACTGTTCGGCTTCGGCCTCCATAAAGGGGACGTCACAACTAAAGGTTAACTCCTCTGCGGAGTAGGGCTGTTTGATCGTTAATTCCTGGGCATGGAGTAACAAACGGTTTGCTAAACGTTTAGCTAGTGGATCTGCATAGAAGTTATCGCCGAGTATGGGATGCCCTATTGCCATCATATGAACCCGGAGTTGGTGAGAGCGGCCCGTGACAGGCGTTAGCTTTACCAGGGTTGAGCGCTTAGCCCTGCTGATCACTTCAAAGTGTGTGAGTGACGCTTTACCGATATCATGGTCGACCTTCTGCTTAGGTCTGTTAGGCCAGTCACAGATCAGGGGAAGCTCAACACTGCCCCTCTCTTCTTTTATATGTCCGGCGACCCGGGCATAGTATGTCTTTTTTGTTTCCCGATCCCGAAACTGCCTCTTTAATTCACGCTCGGCGCTTCGTCTCAAGGCGACGACGATGACACCTGAGGTGGCCATATCTAATCTATGTACGATCTGTGCATTTGGATGTTCGGCTAAAACCCGGGTATAGATACTATCGCTATGAGCGGGATCCCGTCCGGGTACGGAGAGTAGTCCTGAGGGCTTATTTACAACCAAAATATCCTTATCTTGATAGATGATCTCCAGCCAGGGGGAGGTCGGTGGTGAATATACAAAATCAGACATTGAAAAGAGCCTTAGTGTGAATGCGTGGCAAAGATACCCGTAAGCGGGCCGGGTAAGCAAGTTAAATCAGCCTGGAACGGCAATATCTTCGGTGGATTGCAGAGCTCTTTTAGTGCATGAGTATTGATTTCATCTCCGGATATTGCTCTATTAGTATTCAAGTTGTTGATTAATTAGCTGGTTCATTATGTTTTCTCACTCCAGGTTTCGCCTTGCGGATAGACTTGTCGATCCGCGCCAATGCACCATTATTAAGGGCGATACGCAACTCAAAATCGAATTACGAGCGATGCAGGTATTGGTATGTTTAATCAAATATGCCGGCAAACCCGTTAGTCGCGATATGCTGCTGCAGGAGGTATGGGCAGGAGGTGAGGTGTCTGATAATGCAATAAGCAGGATCATCCGCGTACTCAGAAGTCATTTGGGAGATGATGCCAGGGCTCCGGAGTTTATTAAAACCTTGCCTAAAGTTGGCTATATTCTCATCGCTCCGGTTATTGAGATTGAAGAGGTGACCAAGGAGCAGCTCTTTACGTCTGAGGTGATGACCGATATTAGCAGCGGGAGTGCGGAGGGCTACTCACTTAAGCGCAGATTCTTTGCATATTTCTACTGTCACTTTGGAAAGTTAACGCTGTTCATTGGTGCCATTACAATCATTCTTATCTGGGGAGGGACTCGATTTTTATTCGCAAATCAGGTTCCACTTCACTCGCACAAAGACACTGAGCTTCAAAGGTTAACCTACCTGGAAGGGCAGGAGTTTAATCCGGTATTATCACCCGATGGTAAGTTTCTGGCTTTTTCACAGAGGGAGTCCGGAGCAAAAAACTGGCGTATCGGATTGATGAATCTTGAGTCTCGCTCTGTCAGTTACCTTAATGATCCCTTTGATAGTCAGAGTCATCCGGCGTTTCATCCTGACGGGTCAAAGATCGCTTACATCTCCTTCAACAAGAGTGGGGAGTGCGAGTTAAAGGTTGTCGAACTCCTCGATGGGCAGTTTAACCGCATTGACTCCCTGACAGGGTGTAAGCGGCATATGCAGGCGACCAGCATAGTCTGGGCCCCTTCGGGCAATAGTTTGTTTTATATCGATGAGGATCACCAGTTTGATTATTTCAGCGAGAAGAAGGTCTTCTCTATCCACGCGAATGGTTCAAATAAACTGCAGATCAGTCAACCCTATTCTGTGGGGCGGGGCGATTATGCATTGAGTCTGTCTCCCGATGGTCGGTATTTAGGGGTGCTCAGAAATGTCAGGTGGTATCAGACGCAGGTTATGTTGCTGGCACTCGAGACGGGAACTTGGCAAAACTTATTCGAAGTAAACCAGCTACTTCATACCCTTGCCTGGGGGCGTGAAAGTCAATCTTTGATCTATCGCTCCAATAGAGGGCATCTGACCCGTTATGACCTTGAAGAGCGATCTCATAGCCAATTGACCAATATCATGCAGACGATTATCTCTCCAATATCTAACCAAAATGGTGATCTGGTTGCGGTATTAGGGGAGTTCAATGATACCGAGGTATGGCAGCTTGCTAGCCCCTTCTACCCGGGAGAGCTTGACTCAACCACTGGTGAGCCTAAGCCTTATATCTCATCCAGCGGCAGAGATAAACTGGGCGCCGTCAATTCAGGTGGAACAGAATCGGTATTTGTATCTAATCGCACAGGAGTACCTGAGCTCTGGTTCAAAGCCTCTGATGGAGTCGAAAAACAGATAAGCCACTTTAATAAAATTTATAACATAAGAGATATCAGTTTCTCGGTAGGTGGCAATAAATTATTGGGCCGAGTCAACAATAATCCTTTTGTGTATGAATTCAGCAGTGACACTTTCAACTTCATAAAGCTTGAAACAGAGAGTGAGATTTATAATGTCGAGTGGGGAAGTAGCAGCGATACATTTATTGCTGCATATGATGAATCAGGAAAAACAATATTGAAGCTGGTGAGTGTAGAGTCGGGTAAAACCCTTGAGGTCTTAGTCGAGGGGGGAGAGTTCGGTAAGTTTTCTGAAGATGGCTTACTCTATTACACTAAGCGGGTTGAGAAGGGGCTGTGGATGTTGGAAGACGGAGAGGAGGTTATGGTTAACGATGGTTTCAGAGCCACTACCAATATGTCATGGACCATAGTCGAAGGTTACTTATATAACTTGGTTTACTCGAAGGGAGGCTACTTTTTAGAGCGTCTAAATTTAAGTGATGGAGAGGTGAGAAGACAACCACTCCCATATGCCGGTTTAAGAGGGAACGTTATTTCAGTGGATAAACAGGGGAGAGTTTTCCTTGTTTTTTCAAAGCCAAGAAATACAGATGTGATTGCGGTTAACTACTAGCTCACTCTTACTTTCTTTCTAAGGTGCTGATATATAAGAACATCACTTTTTCATCATCATATTGTCATGACACACGGCTTTTCATTGAGCTAGCTTACTATTTCGACGGGGTAACTCTGAGTATGTGTAAGCGATTGGATTGTAGCCAAGCTAGTGAGCAGTAACTTTACCCTGGGTTTTATCATTAGGCTATTGGTGCCGTTTTAAGGTATTCAGGTGAATTTAGTTTATTATCTGGTCCATAGTAAGCTGTGTTATTTTCACTTGAATACCTTAATGCATGACATCATGACCAACTATTATCTTAGCTCGATAAACTTATGGGTTACCCCGTCACTAAATTTATCTCCTCTTTGTTTTAATTTTACGTACTTAAGTGAACAGCTTGTCGAAAAAGGATATTTGTTATGCTCAATAAGAAGAATACAGGTTTGCTGATAAAAGCCGGTCTGCTGTGCGCCCTTTGCACGTCTGTCTTTGCCAATCAGGATAGATATGCCCGGGATGACGGCTCTAATCTGTCCAATGGTAAGGCTGAAAAAGAGCAGTTAGTTATCGAGAAATACCTGCTAGAGAGTAAAAAAAATAGTTCAAACAGGAAAAACAGTGAAGTTATCTATATTCCTATGGGCGGGTGCGAGCCATTCCCCGCTTGCGGAGAAACGGACTAGACATTCGCCCAGATTAAAACTCATTTATTATCTTAAGATATTGCTCCTCCCTTAGACATAGATGCACTCAGTTTGAGTGCATTTTTTTGCTCTAACGGTTATGTTCCTACCGGATATGTAACTTGGATAAGCAATCGCTCCTGTGAGTAAGGTAGGTAAACCGCCTGTTTAACTGCGCGGGAAAAATCTTTCCTAGCTTGTGAGATTTATGAAAAACCGCTGCCGTTGACATGCATTAGTGAGAAGGTCCAGACGACGAACGAGAGAGAAAGGTGGATAAAGGCATAGACAGATTGATCCAGCCTCTCCATGCCTCTCGCTTGCCAGATTAATTGGCCGTGAAGCAGAGTGACTATCGGGAACAGGATAAAAAGTGGATAGAAGGCAATGTTGCTGCTGTCACCAAATATGAAGCGGCTCAGGAGTGACCAGAACACCATAAATGCCGTGATTAAGGGGGGGATTGCTTGCCTGTATTGCTCTGGATAGGGAAACATATTCATCCTTGTGAAGTTGTGAGTAATGGGCTTGAAAGATATACAAA
Source organism: uncultured Shewanella sp. (assembly GCF_947501225.1). Lineage (GTDB taxonomy): Bacteria > Pseudomonadota > Gammaproteobacteria > Enterobacterales > Shewanellaceae > Shewanella. The sequence goes on along the minus strand of NZ_CANMUW010000019.1, from coordinate 25,059 downwards.
GTCATCCCTTGTTTTGAATATCTTCTCTATCAGCCTAAGGCTTGCGTGCGATTAATTGCGCCTTATAACTGAGCCTGCCATGGGTTCTGAGCTCCCCTTCAAAGTAATGCAGATGGTCCCAATTATCAAATGTCGTTTTGAGTTCTAAAGGCTTTAACAGAAAGTCAGGGTTGCTTGGGCGACCGATTTCAGCTTGTTTCTCGGTAAAGGTCTCATAGAAAATTAATCCACCCGGTTTTACAGCCGCTTTGATCTGCGCGAGAAGTGGGCGGTGTAAGTAATTAAAAACAAGCACGATATCAAACTTTTCAGCTGGTAGGGCTGGGGCGGTTCCATCTTCCAGATCCCAATTGAGGTAGCTATGTCGATTGGAGCGATTTATGAGACCAGTGAGTGACTTATCTATATAAGTAACCTTGTGATCTCGCTGAGCGAACCAGAGCCCGTTTCTTCCACTGCCACAAGCGAGATCCAGTACCTCACAGGGGGAAGCTGAAATAATATCAGGTGCAAAACGGCTGATTAATTCAGAGACTGTATCCTGTCTAGCCTTTAACTTCTTTTCTTCCATCGATTCTTCGTCCATGTATCACAGAGAAATGGCGTAATCCTGCCGGCCCGTGAGAAACGACAACGGAGAGTAGCAGGACTGTGATTAAGAGTTCAGGCTTGAGGTGAGCAAAAGGGATAAAGAGAGCCAGTAAACCAAGCTTCACCAGAGTGAGTACGCCCTTAAGTTGAATCAACCAGCGCCAATCTCTGACAATTTCCCATAACATAAGTAGTGAACCTGTTGTCATGGCTATACACCAATAATGGATCCACTCTGTTTGAGCGACACCGAGAAGAATGCCACCACCCGCACCTGTGATCCCTAAGATGTGAAATGCCCTTAGGCTGGTTTTACTTATCCTTTGAAACCAGAACTGCTTTTCAGAAAGCTTAGATTTTTTCATGATAGTGGAGAGATAATGCTAAGTTTTTAGAAGAAAGTGGAGCAAGCTTATCAGGAATTTATCGCCTGTGAAGGTGAACTTCATCGTATTTATAAAATAACCCCGGTAAAAAGGGCCATCGTCAGCGGCCAGAAGTACAGTGGCAAGGCAAACGTATTGAATGGCAAGCAGATATGGAGATTCCAGATTATCTAATATTGATCTATTGGGACAAAATATAGCAGCCCTCTAATTAGTGAGAAAAGTGATATTGCTTTCACACTCAGGGGAAAAAGCGTACATACTGATTAAATTACATTTAATCAACTGGTTTGGATGAGAAGGTATGAAGATAGGTTTTTTTAGTGCTAAACACTATGATATTGAACATTTCGACAGAACTAACGAGGCTTTCGGTGCTTCTATAGAGTACTTCGATTATCGTCTCTGTATGCAGTCGGTTAAACTCGCATATGGCTTCGAAGCTATCTGTGCATTTGTCAACGACTCTCTCTGTGAAGAGGTGCTGGTTGAATTAGCTAAAAACGGCACATCGATCATTGCGATGCGCTGTGCAGGATTTAACAATGTTGACTTGGTCGCCGCAAAAAAACTTGGGATCAGAGTGGTGAATGTGCCCGCCTATTCACCCGAGTCGGTAGCGGAGCACACCATTGCACTGATGCTGACATTGAACAGAAAAGTTCATAAGGCGTATCAACGCACCCGGGATGCGAATTTTTCACTGTCAGGCTTAGTCGGTTTCAATATGCATAACCGCACCGTTGGGGTGATAGGTACAGGTAAAATTGGCTTAGCAACAATTAAAATTCTACAAGGATTTGGCTGTAGAGTGTTGGCTCATGATCCATTTCCGAATCAGGCCGTGATCGACCTTGGCATCGAATATGTGCCTCTCGACCAGCTTTACCCGGCAGCAGATATTATCACTCTCCACTGTCCGTTGACGGCGGATAATCATCACCTGTTATGTAAAGAGAGCTTCGATAAGATGAAGCCTGGAGTGATGGTTATCAATACCAGCCGAGGTGGTTTACTTGATGCGTTTGATGCCATGGAGGCTCTTAAGTCGGGTCAGCTGGGAGCGCTAGGGCTGGATGTCTATGAAAATGAAAAGGAGCTTTTTTTCGAAGATAAGTCGAGTGAGATTATCCAGGATGATGTCTTCAGAAGGTTGTCGGCCTGCCATAACGTGATTTTTACCGGCCATCAAGCCTTTTTAACCCGTGAGGCGCTGAGCTCTATTGCTTATACGAGTCTGCTGAATGTAGAGCAGCTGATGAAGGGGGAGAGCTGTCCGAATGAGCTGTTATAACCTCGGCTCAGGTTCTTTCAATGGTTTTAACTGACATATGCATAATTGGCTGATAGATTAATGATTAATCTATCAGCCGAGGATTAACATTATGATGGTCACTCAAGAGGTTCACGATATTCCTACCGCTACAGGGACGATGCGTACATATCTATACCGCCCTGATGAAGAAGGACAGTTTTCCACCATTATTTTTTATTCTGAGATATTTCAGCAGACGGCCCCAATTTCTAGAGCGGCAACAATGCTGGCCGGGCATGGCTTTGTGGTGCTGGTGCCTGAAGTCTTTCACGAGTTGAACCCTATCGGTACTGTCCTGGCCTATGACGAGGCGGGGAAAGATAAAGGTAATGAAGATAAGTTTGCCAAACCTCTGGAGCATCATGACAGTGATACCGAAGCCTTGATCCTCTTCGCCAGAAGCCTGCCTTTCTGCACCAGCTATGTCGGAAGCATGGGCGTCTGTGTCGGTGGTCATCTGGCATATCGAGCAGCCATCAACCCCGATATTTCGGCTGCATTTTGCCTCTATGCCACAGATATCCACTCCAATACGATTCCGAGTCAGAAGGGGAATGATTCACTCTCCAGAACAAGGGATATTCTGGGGGAGTTGACTATGGTATGGGGCAAGCAAGATCCCCATGTGTCGGCCGAGGGGCGTAAGCTGATCTATGAACGGCTTGAGCAAACTAAAAGGAATTTCAGTTGGCTGGAGGTTAATGCGCAACATGCCTTTATGCGTGATGGCGAGGCGCGTTATGATCCGGCACTTGCCATGCGGATGTATCAGGATTCGGTGGCTTTTTTTCACCGCTTGTTAAAGTAACATAGCCTGATTTTTAGAGCGATTATTTGAAGTTGGGCCAGCATATGTGGCCCTTATCTGTTCTATTTTGTTTATTGGGCGGTGTAGTTGGCCAGCTCACTGACACTTACTCTGGCAATAAACACCTTGTCGAGGTAGAGCTCAAGCTGATCACCTTGTTTATGTCCTGAGATCTGCTGCTGACTCCCATCTTCGAAGTTCAGCAGCATCACTAACGTATCTTCACCGGTTGCTTCCATGGTGGCATTAGTCAATTTAACCTGCTCAAGTGGCGCAGAGGTGAGATCTTTATCTAAGTGTGGATTAACCTTGAAGATCGCTTCCACCGGCATATCAACAACTGCCGGCGAGCGTTTGGTGATGGGGTTAGTTCCGGTCCAAAACTCGACGCTGTTAAAGATGAACAGGTCGGCCGTGGCCGCCAGTCCGTAGACCGGGCTAAGTAAGACGAACATTCCGGCTCTGCCATAGCGGTTATCCACTGCACTCAGGTTGCCCTTTGTGACCATGGCGCTGAGACCCATCTGTCCCATACATCCGCTTAATTGGCTGGTTAAAATTGTGGCGAGTGTGATTGAAATAAGTGTTTTTTTCATCGTGCTCCGGTGTTTATCAGTCATGGATGGAAAGCGGCATGATTGTAATGACAAAAAAAAGAGGGATAGCGAGCTAGCTCACAAGCTCAGGTTTCACTTTTGTGAGTATTGATGAGGGACATAGGTGACTGTTGCCGGACCTGCTGTGTTTGGCTTTCTATTGAGGATTATCGTTCTATTCTTCGTCATATCCGGGTTTTCAATTAACTCTTGTAACGAAGTGGCGCCTCTATTTATCAATGAACCGAGTGGTTGGGGGGATTTCTCGTAATCGAGTGTGATTTTAGTGTGTAATTTTGCCGTTATGGCGCATACTACACGCCGAATTTTTGGAGACCCCATGACCGATTTAGACATATTACATCAATGTGAAGATGAGCACGGCCCACTGATGGTTCTGGATGATAAGCAGATGCGTGTGCTCTCCTTCGGTGATAATGATGAGCAGAGTAAGTTACTTAAACTTGAACCCCATATCCCTCAGCATACCTATCTGCAGGCCATGCTGTTAGTCTTGCTGTTTGTTAAGCCTAAGCGAGTCATTATCTTAGGTTTAGGAGGCGGTGGCTTGATCCACGCCCTGCGCAATTTCGATACGGGGATTAAAGTGACCGCCGTCGAACTCAGGTTAAAGGTGATTGAGCTGGCTAAACGCTTTTTTCAACTACCGATTGGCAAGAAGCTAACCATTATCCACCAGGACGCGGCCCTTTTTCTTCAGCAAGCCGACCATAAGAAGGCCGATGTTATCTTTGCCGATATCTATGATGGTGATGGTGTGGATGAGAGCCAACTGTCGGAAGGGTTTATCGAGAACTCGGCATCGCTGTTAAAGGCAGATGGCTTTCTGGTATTGAATTGCTGGAAGGAGCACAGCCAAAACCGGGCATTATTGTCTCTGCTGCAGAAACATTTCAGTGAAGTCAGAGCCTGCCTGACGGGGGGGGGCAACTGGGTCGTACTTGCAGGTAAGACCCCCAGAGATATCAGCAGTAGTGGGCTAAAGAGTAAGGCTCATAGTCTGTCACAACAGTTGGATTTTCCTCTGGGACGCTCTTTGACCCGTTTCGATATCTGGGAGTAATCTAAGGTTGCGTTGGTTATTTAGCCATAAACGCCCCGTTTATGGCTGTTTAGCCATCAAAAACGGTTTTTCTGAAAAACCGATTAAGATAATAGATTTTACTCGTTATATTTAATTAATGCTCTTGGTTATTATCTTCACATCGAAAACGAACTGACAATCAGATACAGGGTCAGTGAGAAGAATTAATAACCTTTAACGGAGCTTTACATGAACCAATCTATCATCAACACCGAAATCAAGCCTTTCTCTGCGACAGCCTTCCATAAGGGTGAGTTTGTACCGGTTACAGAGCAAGACCTACTGGGCAAGTGGTCGGTTGTTTTCTTCTACCCGGCTGACTTCACATTTGTATGTCCGACTGAACTTGGCGACATGGCCGACCACTACGAGAAGCTACAGGCGATGGGCGTAGAAGTATACTCGGTTTCTACTGATACACACTTCACACACAAAGCATGGCACGATGCTTCAGACACCATCAACAAGATCCAGTATCCAATGATCGGTGACCCAACGGGTGTTATCTCCCGTAACTTCGGCGTGATGATCGAAGAGGATGGTTTAGCACTTCGCGGTACTTTCGTTATCAATCCTGAAGGCCAAATCAAGGTCAGCGAAGTTCATGACTTAGGCATTGGTCGCAGCGCTTCTGAACTTGTTCGTAAAATTCAGGCTGCTCAGTATGTAGCCAGCCATGATGGTGAAGTATGTCCTGCCGCATGGCAGCCAGGCGCTGATACATTAGCGCCTTCTCTGGACCTTGTCGGTAAGATCTAAGTTCAGCGATAGCCGGTAGCTATACCCTGTATAGATCTCCCTACTACCGGCTACTGAAGTGACAGGCTGTGACTTCAGTGAATATCACTATTCATCTCTAAAATGGCTCGGACAATCCCCCTGCTTTGACCGGGCCACTCTTTCTATTTCCCATTTTATTATTGGTACTCAAAGATACAGGTATCAATTTTTAGGAGTTATCATGTTAGATGCAAACCTTAAGAATCAACTGAACACCTATCTGCAAAACCTCAAGCGCCCAGTTGAACTTGTTGTGTCTGCAGATGAGAGCCCTAAAGCGCAAGAGCTGAAATCTTTAGCACGGGATATCGAGAGCCTGTCGCCACTGGTCAGCATTTCTGAAGCCGAAGGCAAGCGTATGCCTTCGATGAAAGTAACCAACGCTGACACCATGACCGATATCACTTTCGCCGGTTTGCCTATGGGGCACGAATTTACTTCGCTTGTTCTGGCTCTGCTTCATACAGGCGGCCATCCTTTGAAGCTCGATGACAATGTTATAGATCAGATAAAGGCGTTGCCGGGCGAATACCACTTTGAAACCTATGTTTCTCTCAGCTGCCAGAACTGTCCCGATGTTGTGCAGGCGCTAAACATGATGGCGGCGATTAACCCTAATATTACCAATGTGATGATCGATGGCTCTCTGTTTCAGACAGAGGTGTTCGAGCGCGACATCTTAGCCGTCCCTTCGGTCTACCTTAATGGTGAACTCTTCGCTCAGGGACGGATAAGCCTGACTGAAATTTTAAATAAAATAGACACTGGAGCCGTAGCCCGTCAGGCAGAGACTCTGGCAGAAAAGGAACCTTTCGAAGTCTTAGTCGTTGGTGGCGGCCCGGCCGGAGCATCGGCTGCTATCTACGCGGCGCGCAAAGGGTTACGTACAGGAATTGTTGCAGATAAGTTTGGTGGCCAGGTCGCAGAAACCGTGGGCATTGAGAACTTTATCTCGGTAAAGGCGACAGAGGGCCCTAAGTTGGTGGCCAATCTTGAAGCTCATGTGCATGAGTATGATGTCGACATTATGGATAACCAAAGAGCGTTAAGCCTTAAGTCCGGTGAGCTGTTTGAGCTGGAGTTGGAAAATGGTGCCGTGCTCAGGAGCAAGACAGTACTTCTTGCGACCGGTGCGAGATGGCGTGAAATGAATGTGCCGGGGGAGCAGGAGTATCGTGGTAAAGGTGTGGCTTATTGTCCACATTGTGATGGTCCCTTGTTTAAGGGGAAACGTGTCGCCGTTATCGGTGGTGGTAACTCGGGTATCGAAGCGGCCATCGATCTGGCAAATATCGTCGAGCATGTCACCGTACTCGAGTTCGACAGCAAGCTAAGAGCCGATGAGGTGTTGCAACGCAAGGCGGCCTCAATGGGTAATATTGAAATCATTACCCAGGCGATGACGACCGAAGTCGTCGGAGATGATAAGCGTGTAAACGGACTTAATTACACCGACAGAACGACAGGCGAATCACATCATATAGCGCTCGCCGGCATCTTCGTGCAAATTGGCCTGGTGCCGAACTCTGAGTGGTTGAAGGGCACCATCGAGCTGACCGAACGCGGCGAGGTTATCGTAGATGGAAGGGGAGAAACGTCAGTGCCGGGGATCTTTGCCGCCGGTGATGTGACTGACTCGGCTTTCAAGCAGATCATTATTGCCATGGGCAGTGGTGCGACCGCCTCTCTGGGAGCCTTCGACTATCTGATCAGGCATGGTGACTCTGAGCAAAGCCAGGTCGCAGCTTAACCGCATCACGTCCGCATGACAGATAAGCCGGCTCCGATAGCCGGCTTATTCTGTTATACAGCTTTCGGCAAAATTATCGGTTAGGTTAATTTGGCTGATTTTTCTCTGATGCTTATAATAACTTCATGTTTGATTAAGAAATAACAGATTAAATCGCGGCTTAACGAGTTTCTTCTGAGGGGTCTAAAACCATCACTTCAAATAAAATGACTCCATCATTTGAGTCTCAGCTGGCAAAAGAGTCCCACAACTATTTGGTTAAGGGAGTGATGTGGGCGACCTTAATATCACTTTTCTTGTCCACTGTCTTCTTCCTCAATACGTTAATACAAGTTTCTCCAATTTTCAGCATGCGTGAGGCCACTCTTTTTCTCTCCCCCGTTGTGATTATTGCATCGGTCGGCATTGTGCTGAGCTGGATATTCAAGGGGACCGAAGTCTCAAACAGTACACTGTTTATCTACCTGTTCATGTTAGACGTGGCCTGGTTATCTGTGCTCTGGCAGCTGTTTTATAACGGGGGGGAGATGTATGCCGAATACGCCTCGTTGACAGGAGTAGAGTCGCTGGTCGATGTCTTGGTAATCACCTTTGCCATAGCATTGTTTCCCGACAGAAGAGTCATGTTGATGGCCGTGTTGCCACTGATGCTGTTCAGCTTCTTTATCCGCTTAACTGAGATTCCTGCAAACCCGCTTTTTCCGGCGACAAAGCTGGTCTGTTTTCTTGCGATATTAGTGACGGGGCAGAAGGGGTTGTACTCCTGGTTCAGGAAGGCGGTCGTCCGGGATGTGGAGAAACAGTATCTGCTGACTCAGTTCAGAAGGATGGCTCTTGTCGATGGCTTAACGAATATCAGTAATCGCCGTCATTTCGATGAGATATTGTCACAGGAGATCAGGGCTTCCGAAAGAAACCGTCATCCGCTGACTCTTATCCTTATCGATATCGATTACTTTAAGCGTCTCAATGATAGCTCAGGTCATCAGGTGGGAGACGAGTGTCTGATTGAGGTCGCCGCGCTACTTGATGATATCTGTCATCGCCCGCGGGATCTTGCAGCCAGATATGGAGGAGAGGAGTTTGTGTTGCTGCTTCCCGATACCGATTTAAATGGCGCATGTCGGGTCGCTGAAAAGGTGAAACAGAAACTCGCACTGGCCAAGCTTACTCATCCCGACTCAGAACTTGGTCGCTATATCACTGTCTCCCAGGGCGTATGCCAGTGGCGGGAGGGGATGAGTGCGGATGAGTTTATCGGCGAAGCTGACAGATTGCTCTATTGCGCAAAATCTACGGGAAGGAATAGATATATCGAAGGCTGACAACAAGAACTCTTTGAACGTATCTCATGGAAGGGGCTGATCGGTAAATGAGCCTGTTTCCCCGGAATCAACTAAAATAAACCGTTAACCTCAATGAAGTTAACGGTTTGTTGCGCTTTACCCTAATTTACACCTTGATGTTGATATTGTGCCCTGAATTTCCCACCGGGGCTGCAGGAGTCGCGGGCTGGGCCGCTTGAATGAGTTGGAGCGCTATCTCACCTTCGGCTTCCTGCTGCCCTTTAGCCAGCTGCGCCACCTTCACACCAACGCTGCCATTACTCATATTGGGCTCTAAATTTGGGGTACCAATTGTTACTGCCATGCTCTGCTCCTGCTATCTCGATAGCTGTTTATCGGCTGCGTATGGACAAACTTTAATATAAATAGCCTGAAGAGCCAAAAAAGAAGTGACGTCGTAGCAAAAAAAAGGTGCCGGATCAGGGCACCCTTTTCAGGACTCTTTTCTGAAGTCAGGGAGTTCGATTATCCCTTAACTTTTGCCAATGTTTTCCTTGTCATTGTGATAATGAAGGTCAGCAAGATTGAGCTGAGAATTAAGCCTATGGCAAGGGCCACATTTTGCAGAGCAGTGGGATCTGCCGCCAGCGTGCCACCCAGGCCTACCATCATGATGCCGGACATCAGCTTCAGAGTTTGTCCCTCTTTTTCGGTTAGCTTGCGCTTACCCAGAGTTGCGCTGAAGGCGATAACGATAATCGCTAATGGGATGACATAGACGATATTATAGAAAGCCAGATAGAAGTATCGTTCCATATCGGGTAGCTCATGCATGGCCAGTACGCTGGTGTAGATCATGGGGAAACCGGCGGTGCAGAGTAGTTCATAGGCGTTGGCTAAAATCGATAGCACAACTGTGCCGACTATCATCGCCGCCATCGAGCTGGCGCTGGTGAGTTTACCCATACGCTTGATTAGTCCTGTGCGGTTTTCCGCCGACATGGATAGTGATACCTCTCCCTTTGTATAGAAGTACTCCTTGAGGTTAATCGCACCGGCAATCAGGGCCAGGATACCCGCCCCGAGAATGATCATCCCTCCATCGCTGCCGGCACCGAGAAGTTCAAAGATATTGAGCCAGGCGATCATGAAGAGGAAGTAGATAAAGCCTGAAAAGAATACGAATATTCCGCCGACGATAAGCATACGGCTTCGACTCTTCGCATTGACCATGATCGAAAGCAGGAACAGCAGCACGAAGAAGGCACAGGGGTTAAATGCATCCACACCCGCAAGTACGATTGTCAGCAGAGGCAGTGATAGCTGTTCAGGATGTACAACACCAATCAAAGGCAGCTCGACCGGTTGAACTGAACTGGTGTTGGCCTGACTCTCGCCAAAGCCCATATCGCAGGTACCGGCACCAGCTTCATCTCCGCTGGTATCACTACAGGTACCGAACAAAGGTGCATCGCTTGCAGGTGTTGACGCGACAGGTTGATAATCGTCATTAGGGTCGAGTGTTCCGCCTAAAGATTGGTAACAGGTTTTCAGGTTCTGTAGTAAGTACTGTCCTGTCACTGCTTCACTGCTGTAGCCGATCACGGCCTTTTCACAGGAGGCCATATAGGGGACAGATCTTGCCTCGGTCTCGGTTAATGCCGAGATCTGTTTCCACTTCTTCATTGAGCCGGGTTCTGAAACCATATACGACTCTAACTCTATCCAGGGATACCTTTGGGGGAGCGAGTCGATAAACGGGTGAGCCTCAGCGCAGTGAGGGCAGGTCTTAGACCAGAAAAAGTAAAGCTTTACCTTCAGCTCGCCAGCCTCGTTGGTGTAATGCCAGGTTTGTGAGGAGCCTGTTTCTGAGTTGGCGGTGGCAGCATATGTCGCTGTTGAATACGAGCTGAAGCAGAATAAAATGAGTAATAGAATGGTTCTGACCATGTTCCCTCCCATGGGATGGCATCGGTTGAGGATAATGGGATATGCTAATATTTTACGCTTTGTTAGCTGGATAGATAAATTTGTGTTCAATAGTTGCAACGTAAATCTCGAAACATTCGGATTTGGGAACTGGGGCGTGTTTAAAAAAAAATTATTAAACTTATTCGGGGTTTATGGGTCTCTCACTGCTAAATAGTATCTGCCCTGCTGTGGAAACTAAGCCAAGTGCTAATTATGCGTGTCGGCCACAGGGCAGAAGCTGTCAAGATTAAAACAGTTAAGGAACATATCTCTGCTTTGGTATCAATGTGGCGCGTGATTCGCCCTCGAATCACTGGCCTTATATTTTCCATTATCGGCGATAGCCGTAGAACTGGCATCTTCAGAACGCTTGCACCAACTGATACTGACATCCCGCCTCTCCTGTGTGCCCGCCGTCAGTATTTTGCTGACGATAGGTGAGGGAAAGCTTAAGCTGTTCAGGTATGTTTTCACCCTGTTTATTCTGCGACCGGCGAGCCACATATTGTACTTTCTGCTTTCGACATCCACCTGTTGTGTGACTTGAAACTCGAGCAACAGGTATCCCTCGCTGGCCGAGGTTTGATCGAGCACTGTATCCAGCTCTTTCGAGTATTTGGCAGGAAAGTAGGAGCTATTTTTAGCGTAAGGGATTGAGGTCAGGTAAATATTATTGTCACATTGCGCGGAAACGTTCCATGCGCAGATCAGAAATAAAACAGCGATTCCTGCTTTCATTTTCAACTCCATTGAAGCAATTATCTGGTTAGTAACTCTGGGTAACCATTTTTTACTAACTGTATTCCATATTTTAGGCGCAAATTTAAGCTAATGCCGGATGAAAATCAATTCATAATAATATGAGAATTTTTATGGATAGGTGAAGGAGCTTTTATATTCATTGCAGAGTCAGAAAGCTGACGGCTTCCCGCGCCGGTGAGAATCGTCACTCTCTCTTGTGGCGCCTCTTTATTGGCGCTAGAGGCCTTGCTAATAAGATGGTAAAAATATTGTGCAGATATAACTGTTTTGCCGATATGAGAGGATATTTTTTGGGTAAAGTTATCGATCTACCGGTGAGATAGAAGTATATTGTGCGCAACTGAATAAAGAACTTTACTCAACTATGACTACAGAAAAAGCCGGCAATCCATTGTCACTGGATAACCAAATCTGCTTCTCACTCTATAGTGCGGCTAATGCTATGGTGAGGGCCTATCGTCCCCTTCTCAGTAAGTTGGAGCTGACCTATCCGCAATACTTAGCCATGTTAGTTCTCTGGGAGCATGAAGGTATCAGTGTTAAAACCTTAGGCGATAAGCTCCACCTGGATTCAGGCACCCTGACTCCCCTGTTAAAACGATTGGAGGGGAAGGGGCTAATTACCCGTGGCAGAAGTGAACAAGATGAAAGAGTCAGGGTATTGCATATAACAGCCGAAGGGGCGAGGTTAAGAGATTGTGCGATGGAGGTTCCCGGTTTAATGCGCTGTAAAGTGGAGTCGTCGACTCAATCCCTGGCGCAGCTTAAAGCTTTATGTGATGAAATCTATAGAGGGTTAGAGGGAGATAAATCATAACTTATTGAGTTAATGATTAAAGTTCATGCTATCTTGAGGGTGTGCCTGCTTTTTGCGTAACGGGATTCAGAAGGAGATGTCGTGGAAAAGGTGGATGTGGTCATCATTGGCGGTGGAATCAACGGTGCCGGAATCGCCCAGTGCGCCGCTGCCGCAGGTTTTAGCGTCTTGCTACTGGAGAAGGGGGAGGTTGGTGGAGCAACTTCGGCTAACTCCAGTAAACTCATTCATGGTGGCCTGAGATATCTTGAGAGCGGTCAACTCTCCCTGGTGCGCAAATCTTTGTCTGAGCGCCGAAGCTTGCTGACCCTTGCCCCCTCTTTGGTTAAGCCCGTACCTTTCTATATCCCTGTCTATCATAATAGTCATCGTAACCAGTGGACAGTACGAGCAGGCCTGAGCCTCTATGCACTATTGAGTGAGTTAGATCCCTTAGGCAGGTTTAAGAGTATTCCTGCCGTTCATTGGTCGCGGATCGCCGGCTTAAAGCTTCAGGGCTTGAAGGCGGTATTTCAATATTGGGATGCGCAAACCGATGACAAGGCGTTGACCCAGGCAGTGATAAAGAGTGCGGAGTCGCTGGGGGCAAAGATACTGCAGCAAGCGACCTGTGAATCGATAACCCATAGACGGGAGCATTGTGAGGTGAGATATTCACAGCGGGGTCAAGAGATGATGTTGCAGGCTGCATCTGTGATTAATGCTTCCGGCCCCTGGGTTAATGAACTCCTCGATTGTGTCTCTCCTCCTATGGCAAAAGAGGAGGTGGAGTTAGTTCAGGGCACTCATCTGTTGCTCGATATCTCCCCTCCCGATGGCATCTTGTATTTGGAGTCATGTTTCGACAAGCGGGTCGTGTTTGTTATGCCATGGAGGGGAAAAACCCTGCTTGGAACAACCGAAACAAATTTAGAGCATATGAACCATCATCCAAGCCCCACGCGTGAAGAGAAGTACTATCTGTTGGGCATCTACAGGCACTATTTCCCAGGATGTGGTAGCCTTGAAAAGCTTGAGCAGCAGATAGTGGGGACCTTTTGTGGTGTTAGAGTCTTGCCTAAGCATAGCGGCAGTACATTTGAGAGCCCAAGAGAGATATCCTTTTTAAAGCGTCGCTCCCACCCCAGAATATTGAGCCTTTATGGTGGAAAGTTGACGACTTTCAGAGAGACTGCAAAAGAGGTGGTTGCTTGGGTGGAGGCACTGATTGGAAAGCGAACTCCCCTTGGCAATGTAGATAAAATTCCGCTCGGTTGACCCTTTCGGTTCACTTCATCTTCTCGTCATATTTAACTGCTAGACTCAGGGAAATTTAGCTCACTATCCCGACTTTTATGTTGCAAATCTTTTTCCGTTTTCTCTCTTTAGGTTTGATCTCTTTCGGTGGGCCTGCGGCTCATATCGCATACTTCAGGCAGACATTCGTCCGGGATCTTGCCTGGTTGGATGACAAACATTATGCAGGCCTTGTTGCCTTGAGTCAGTTTTTACCCGGACCCGGTTCGAGTCAGGTTGGGTTCGCCATCGGTTATCACCGGGGGGGACTTGCCGGTGGTCTGGCGGCATTTGCCGGCTTTACTCTACCGTCTTTTAGCTTACTTTTTCTGCTCGTAGTCTCCAGCGGTGTCTGGCTGGAGTACCCGATGACGCAAGGGATCATCCATGGTTTGAAACTTTTGGCTGTGGTCGTAGTTGCCGATGCCGTGTGGATAATGTCCAGGCAGTTTTGTAAACGAAAGCCGGCGAAGTTACTCATGGTTGTTGGCTGTGTGGCTATCTTACTTCAGCCCGGGATCGGAGTGCAGTTTGCGCTGCTTATTTTCGCTGCGGTTGCGGGGAAACAGTGGTTGGCAGATGTGGATAGCACCGTGGAGGAAACCAGGACCCCCATCGGGCTCAACTATCTGTGGTTGGGGTTTTTTGTGCTTATGCTTATCGCCTCATCTGTTGTCGTCTCCTCAGGATCAGATAGAGGAATTTCGGGCTTAGCGCAGGTGTTTGCACACTTCTTTCAGGTTGGCAGCATGGTATTTGGTGGCGGGCATGTGGTGCTGCCGCTGCTTCAGTCGAGTGTTGGTGATGGGATCGGCAATGACCAGTTTCTAACCGGTTATGCCTTGGCTCAAGCCGTGCCCGGACCTATGTTTAGCCTTGCCGCTTTTCTTGGCGGCGAGCTTTGGCAGGCTCAGCCCTTAACCGGAGCCATAATTGCAACGCTGGCAATATTTCTGCCCGGCTTCCTGCTTATGCTGGTGGCTTTAGAGAGCTGGCATCAGCTCAGTAACAGAGTGCAGATCGCAGGCGCGGTTGCCGGTGTCAATGCTTGCGTGGTTGGCTTTCTGCTCGCAGCCCTTTATCAGCCGATTTTTATCAGTTCTGTGCTCTCGGCGACCGACATGATTTTGGTGGCCGCAGGGTTTGGCCTGCTCAAGCTATTTAAGCCCCATATCCTGATGATGGTAGCTCTGTTTATCTGCGCCGGGGCTGCATCAGCGGCGTAATGGTAAAACATGTTTTAGTCATGCTTTAGTCTGATTATCTCTGCTTAAAACATAACCAAAAGTACATATCATCTATACTATATTCTGAATAGGCACTTAATTACCCGGCGGGTCGTTCAGGGGAGAGTATTGATATGCTAAACATGAGTTTGAAAAATAAACTGCTGTTATTCGCGCTGCTTCCTTTAGTGTTAGTCTTTGTGTGCCTGATGGCTGTCTCTTATCGTATTGAGTCGACCAACCTGGAGCAGGATATTGTCTCCTTCAGGGACAAGCTTCTTGAGGCCCGTAAGAGCCAGCTTCAGGAGGAGGTTGAGATTGCAGTTCAGGTCGTGGCTTATCAGTTATCTTTGGGGGAGGAGGGAGATCCCAAGGCCGCGCTGAGAAAAGTACGTTTCGGTAAATCAGGATACTTCTTTATCTATGATGAGCAGGGTATCAATATCTTCCATGGCGCGACCCCGGAAAAAGAGGGGATGAATAACATAGGCATGACAGATCCCAATGGGAAAAAAGTCATTGTAGGTCTGCTCGAGGCGGCTAAAAGCGGTAAAGGGATCTTTACTTATCACCACAAGAAGCCCGGGGTGACCGAGCTGGTGCCTAAGATTAGTTATGCGGCTATGATCCCCAACACCGATTGGATGATAGGTACCGGTGCTTATATGGATGATATCGAGGAGGAGATCACCGATTTTGGTAACACTATCACCGAACATATGCAGAGTAAGGCATTAACCATATTTATCTTTACCCTTGTTCTGGGTTTAGTGACCGCCGTTGGTGTGCTTATTGCTGCTCAACGTATGGTGCTGCCTATCCGGAATATGGTGACCAATTTAGAGGATATTGCCAAGGGAGAGGGAGACCTGACTAAGCGTCTTGATGTTCAGGGGCGTGATGAGATAGCCCAGCTGGGCCGTGCATTTAACCTGTTTGTCGATAAGCTGCAGGGGATCATTCAGGATGTCACCAATGTCACCCAAGAGGTTAAGAGTGGCGCGGGTGATATCAACAGTCAGACCCAGATGATGGCCGAGCAGTTGGCCAATCATAATAACGAAACGGATCAGGTTGTTACCGCTATCACCCAGATGTCGGCGACGGCGAGTGAGGTTGCGCAAAATACATCTCAGGTTGCCGAGGCCACACTTGCCGCAACGGGTGATGTGACTACGGCTCAGGACTGTGTCGATACCTCACTAACGGAAGTGTCATCATTGATGGCTGAGATAGACACGGCTGCCGAGCATATAAACTCTCTGAGTGAGCAATCACAGAAGATAAACAGTGTGTTAAGTGTGATTGGCGGCATCGCCGAGCAAACTAACCTGTTAGCATTAAATGCGGCCATTGAAGCGGCACGGGCGGGTGAGCAGGGGCGCGGTTTCGCGGTCGTTGCCGACGAGGTACGTAGTTTAGCCAGCAGAACTCAGGCGAGTACCTTAGAGATCAATGAGATGCTCAGCGAACTTCACAACCTGGTATCGCTGGCTGTGAGTACCATGGAGGCCAGTCAGCAGAGTTGTTTGCGTTCGGTAGAGTCATCAAGGGCCATCTCCGAGAGTCTGGGGGCGGTAACTTCTGCCGTGACATCGATTAACGATATGAGTACACAGATCGCCACTGCCGCTACCGAGCAGAGTTCGGTGACAGAGGAGATCAACCGTAATGTCTTTGCGATACAGGATATTGTCAATGAGTTGATGAATTCGAGCCAAAACACTTCCGGTGTGAGTCAGAAGCTTGCCCGGGAGGGGGATAACCTCGGCGATCTTGTCGGTCAGTTTAAGGTGTAATCATGAGGTTAAGTCGAGAAGGAGGGAAGCAGATAGCCTCCCTCTTTTTATCACTACCCTTCAAGCTCCTTGTTACACACAGGCAGGTTCAAGCTTCTCCACTTTCACGGCGCAGATCTTAAACTCAGGGATCTTGGCCACAGGATCCAGTGCATTGATGGTCAGCTTATTCGCCGCAGCTTCTGCAAAGTGGAAGGGCAGAAACAGCACGCCACTCTGAGCCCGCTTAGTCACGAATGCTCTAATCTCAATATCGCCGCGACGGGTCGATAACTTGAGCATATCTCCATTGCTGACGCCTAAACTTTCAGCATCATAGACTGATATCATCACCTTAGGCGAGCCTAACTCATCGAGCCCGGCCGTCTTTCTGGTGAGTGTTCCGGTATGGAACTGTTCGAGCAGACGCCCCGTCGACAGGGTGAATGGGTATTCGTCACAGGGCACCTCTGCCGGAAGCGTATAACCGACGGCTCTCATCATCGCACGGCCGCGGGTGAATTGACGGGTATGCAGTACGGGAGTGCCCGGATGCTCCTCTGTTGGGCAGGGCCACTGGACCCCTTCGATACCCGGTTCAGTTGTGGCGTCGACAGATTGCCAGCTTATTCCCCGATACTGAGGGGTAACCTGAGTGATCTCCTGCCAGATCGCCTTCTCGTCGTGGTAGCTCCACCGGGCACCTAAGCCCTTGGCAACTTCTTGAACTATCTGCCAGTCATCCTTGGCTATACCCGGCGCTTTCACCGCTGGTTGCAGCTGCTGTACGCGGCGCTCTGTATTGGTAAAATGTCCCGTTTTTTCGGCAAAAGTCAGAGCCGGTAGGACCACGTCGGCAAGCTCGGCGGTTTCAGTCAGAAAGATATCCTGTACCACCATGAACTCGACCGCTTTCAATGCCTCAAGTACATGAGCTTGATCCGGATCGCTTAGCACCGGATTCTCACCCATAACATAGAGGGCGTTTACTTCACCCTTGAGAATTGAGGTCATCATCTCTGTTGCCGCTATGCCTGTCTGTGTGGGCAAGCTGTCATTGCCCCAGAGAGCTTTAAAGTGCCTCTGTACCTGGGGATCATCGACTCTCTGGTAGCCGCTGAAGTAATCGGGCAGCGCACCCATATCGCAGGCTCCCTGGACATTACTCTGGCCCCGTAGTGGATTGATACCTGCACCACGAACCCCGATATTACCGCACAACAGTTGAAGGTTAGAGATAGCGGTTACATTATCGTGGCCCGAGGTGTGTTGGGTGATCCCCATGGCGTAGTAGACCCCGGTCTTCTCAGCTGTGCCTATCATCTGAGCCATTGTGAGGATTTCTGCCGTACTAACCCCGGTAATAAGCTCAGCATTACTGAGACTGTAATCCGGCTTCATCACCTCTTCATAAAGGGCATCGAAGCCATCGACTCTCTCACGGATATACTCTTTATCGTGCCAGTCGTTAGCGATGATCTGCTGCATGATGGCATTAAGCAGCATCACGTCTGTACCGGGCTTGTGTTTAATATAGAGGCCGGCATGGTCGGCAATATCGACCCGTTTGGGGTCGGCAACGATCAGCCTGGCTCCATGGTCACGAATAGCCTCCTTAATACGTGAGGCTATGATGGGATGGGCATTACTGGTATCTGAGCCTAAGATAAAGATGAGGTCTGAATCTTCAATCCCCGGGATATCGTTGCTCATGGCGCCGCTGCCTAGACTGTCATAGAGCGCGGTAACGGTCGACGCATGGCACAATCTGGCGCAGTGATCTATGTTGTTGGTGCCGATGACACTTCTGAATAACTTTTGAAACAGATAGTTATCTTCGTTTGTGGCTTTTGCAGAAGCCAGGCCGGCAACGGCATTGCTTCCCTGTTTTTCGATGATCTGCTTGAGTCTGGCGGTGATAACATCGATAGCCTCACTCCAGCTGGCCGGAACCAGCACTCCCTCTTTACGGATAAGAGGCTGAGTCAACCTCTGCTCGCTGTCGATAAAATCGAAGCCAAACCGTCCTTTGACGCAGAGCATTCCACGATTTACCGGTGAGCGGGAGTCGCCGCTAATTCGCTTGATTTTGTTGTCGGTTTCATCGACATGCATCTTCAGGCGACAGCCGATACCGCAATAGGTACAGATGGTAGACACCTCTTTCAGCTTAGCCTCTACTCCCTGGGTCTTATCTCTGGCATCGACCAGGGCACCGGTCGGGCAGACCTGAACACAGCTACCACACTGTACACAGTCACTGTCATTCATCGAGGCGGTAAAGCCTGCACGAGGGGCACGTCTACTCAGTTCACTGGCCACTTCGCTCGGCAGCGCCTGATAGTTATCCGGTGCAAAGCTGATGGCATTATGGCCATCTCTTTCTTGACAAACTTCGACACAGGCACCGCAGCTGATACAGCGGTTAGGGTCGAATGTGATAAAGGGACTACTGGTGTCCACACTGAACTGTCTCGGTGCGTCCGCCGCTTTACGTTTGGCAAGGGAAGCACTATCGACCCGGTATTCGGTTGCATAATCGCGCAGCTTGCAGTCGGTATTCGCCTGACAGGCACATTCGAGGCAGCGTGCGGCCTCCTGCATCGCCTGATCGGGCTCGAAGCCGAGCTCAATTTCATCGAAATTGAAGCGTCTCTCTTTAAGGCCCAGTTCCAACATCCTGGCCCTTGAGCGTTGCTTTATATCTGGATAAATCGCCGCAGAAAGTTTGCTGCTTTCATCGGCTTTAGTAGCATTAAATTGCTTAGGGCTAAGCTCACAGGCCAGACCCTGATTCAGTAATTTTTCGATGGCCTGAGCGGCCTTTCTGCCGTCGGCGACGGCGGCGACGGCAGTAGCCGGCCCCGTTCTGGAGTCGCCTAATACGAAGAGTTTGTCGATTCCTGCCGACATCGTATGGCTGCAGCCTTCGAATGTATTCCAGCGGGTAAGGGCGAGCTTACCTGTGGTGAGTTGGCTCTCGGGATGCTTGAGAAATTCCATATCGGGCATCTGGGAGACAGCCGGGATCACTGTGTCGAAGGCCTGGGTAAAAAATTCTCCGGTGGCTACCGGGGATCTTCTGCCTGTGGCATCCGGCTCACCCAACGCCATCTTCTCCAGGGTTATACTGCATACTCTGCCGTTGGCATCACTGTGGTTTTCGACCGGGTTTGTCAGGAAGTGGAAGTTTATTCCTTCGTGCTCCGCCTCCTCTATCTCGTAGGGTTCGGCCGGCATCTCATCACGGGTGCGGCGGTAGATCAGGGTGACATCGGCACCGTCACGCTTTGCGGTTCTGGCGCAATCTATCGCGGTGTTTCCACCACCGATCACGGCCACCTTTTTCCCCGTGCTGAGTCGTTTCTCTGTACAGTGATCCTTAAGGTAATCGACCCCAAGGTAACATCCTTGGAGATCGATACCCGGATAGTTCATGGGTACCGCTTTTTGTGCACCGATAGCCAGGCAGATGGCATCGAAATCCTCGACAAGCTGTTTAAGATGGATCTGCTTACCCAGCCTGACATTGGTCTCTATGTTTAATCCGTTTCTGCAAAGCAGATCTATCTCTTTGTCGAGTATCGCCTTTGGCAGACGATACTCCGGAATACCGTATCTCAGCCAACCACCGGCTTTTGGCATAGATTCGTAGATGGTGACATCGTGGCCGGAGTTTGACAGATAGTAGCCGGCCGTGATCCCCGCCGGACCACTTCCTATGATGGCGACTCTTTTTCCGGTTGCCGGCAACTTTGGCGGAACATAGCTATCACTGTCTGCGATATCCAAATCTGCCGCATGTCGTTTCAGTTGTCTGATCGCTATCGGCTCGTCGATCAGCCCTCGTCGGCACTCAGTTTCACAAAATGCAGGGCACACTCTGCCGATGGACAGAGGTAGCGGTAGCGTTTGTTTGATCACCTTAACGGCTTCTTTATGGTTGCCCTGGGAGATATGAAACAGGTAGGACTGTACATCGACACCCGCAGGACAAGCTTGCTGGCAGGGGGCTTCACAATCGGCAAAGTGGTCACTTAAGATTTCAGTCAGCGAAGCTTGCCGCATCTGACTAAGGTAGGCCGATTGAGTAATAACCTCAATTGGGGTGTCTGTGTTCGTTGTGGCCTTGCTGCAGAGTTCACCCAGTGTGGTTTCACATGCTCTCACTGTGGCGTTACTACTGTGTGTTTCGGAACCTGTGTCCTGAGTATGTATCTCTACGACACAGAGATTGCAGTGGCTTTTCTCTTCATTCGTCTTGCTTTGTTTATCCGTGAGTGGGCGCTCACATAGGCTGGGAATCGTTATCCCCGCCTCTCTTGCTATGTCTATCAGGAGTTGTTCCGGACGAGCCGATAGCAGGGTACCGTCGATTTTCACTGTTTTCATCGTATCAGCCTTAGTTATTTAGTAGCTATCAGGAGCGAGCTTTGTTAGTTGGCACTTCTTAGTTGGTACAATGAGGTCTCTTTATCCGTAGGATCCGTAGGGGGGAGTGCTCTGTAAGTCATGAGCGATAAAGAGGTCATTTTAGTTCCGGTGAGTATAACCACGGCGCTTTGTGTATCAGGTCTAAGCAGTATCATTTATCACCCATTCTGCAGGGAGGTTCACAAAGAGTGGGGTGAATGTGGTGTCGGGGTGGTGTTGCTGGTGGCTGATGTGATCAAGCTCAGAGAATGGGGCCGTGCTAAAAGATTGTCGCTGTGGCCGCTACCTTGTCATCTTCTTCACAAAAACCACCACAAACAGAGCTATGGTGAAGCTCCCGGTAAAAGCCTCTATCGCTGCGATGGCCCGGGATAAGCCGATGGGGGTAAAGTCGCCATATCCCAATGTGGTGAAGGTCACCACCGAGTAATAGATGCAATTGAAGAAGAGGTATAAATTGGTGGAGAAATCGTTGCTCATCTCAAAGATGTGAGTCTTGCCATCGTAGTTCAGCCCAGTAAAAAGATAAAAGATGGCGCAGGTTATGATAAGCCCCATGGAAAAGCCTATCACCCGCAGTGGGGCTTCTCCGTAGCCACAGAATATATCGATCATTTTCGAAATTATTCGGTGGAAGCTATATTTGGGCATCTGATGACGCCGCATGGTGAGCTCTTTGCGTATATAGTCTCCGGACATAGCAAACAGGCCTTCACGATCGGCAGCCTTTCGCAGGTCCCGGTAGATCTCTTCGGCCTGCTCAAAGTAATCTCTGGCTATCTCTTTTTCTCCTACACGTTCGGCTTCTAATGCCAGTATCTCCTGCTTAAGCTTACTCCCGGTGGAGATGTTTTCTATCTTGGCTCCATTCCATTTGATGCCGAGTAGGTTTGTACCTACCAAATTAGCGCAGTGAACATTTGAATCCCTGAGATCGGCCTTCATTAAACTGGCATTGTGTAGATTGAGGTTGAAAAGGTGTGCACCTTGTAGATCGGCGCGATATAGTTCGGCATGAGTCATGTCGAAGCCAGTCTTTTGATGATGCCTGACCAGATCGATACCCGGTAGCTTTGCACGTTTTAGTGCCAGCCCTCTTAGCATGCCCCCATTACGGGCAAAATTTTCTAAGTTCTTAATATCTTCGGGCTTATCCTTAACAATTTTGGGGTCATGCCAGTAGCATAAGCCAGAGCTTCCCGCAGGCTCTGAGCAGGAAAAACCTTCATCTTCGTGATAGCAGCATGTAGGAGTTTTTTCATTCATGTTGGAAGTATAGACAGGAGATCTAAGCTTTGTGTCTTTATTAGCTTTTGATTAAGGAGGAGATTGGCCAATAACCTGAACTCACCCAGTTGAAATAAAGGTTGAAATAACCGCAATTCATCCTCTTCATGGTCTGGTCGAAATGCCACTATTGGGTTAAAATAACGGGTTTGCAGTCTCTGCCCCACGTATTTAAAGTAGAAGAGTTATGTTTGAAGTAAATCCGGTTAAATTTAAAATCAAAGACCTTGCCGAGCGCACCCTTCTACTTCGGAGGTATCTTTGACTACGATGCTAAGAAAGAGCGTCTGGAAGAAGTTTGTGCGGAATTGGAAAGTGCGGAAGTATGGAGCAATCCGGAAAATGCTCAGGCTTTAGGTAAAGAGCGCTCCTCTTTAGAAGCCGTGGTAAAGACGATCGATGATATGGATTCGGGCCTTGAAGATGTTCAGGACCTGCTTGAGCTTGCTGTCGAAGAGGAAGATGAAGAGACCTTCGATGATGCCAGCGCAGAGCTTGATGGTCTGGAGAAGCGACTCGAAGAGTTGGAATTTCGCCGTATGTTTTCCGGCCCTCACGATCTTGCCGATTGCTACCTGGATATCCAGTCGGGCTCGGGTGGTACCGAGGCTCAGGATTGGGCCAATATGGTGTTACGTATGTTCCTTCGTTGGGGAGAAGCCCACGACTATAAGCCGGAACTTATCGAAGTAACCGACGGCGACGTAGCGGGAATTAAAGGCGCGACGATTAAATTCACCGGTGAATATGCTTTTGGTTCTTTGAGAACCGAAACCGGTGTTCACCGTTTAGTGCGTAAGTCACCGTTTGACTCCTCTGGTAAGCGTCATACCTCTTTCTGTTCGGTATTTGTCTACCCGGAGATCGATGACTCCATCGAGATCGATATCAATCCGGCCGACTTGAGAGTCGATACCTACCGCGCCTCGGGCGCCGGTGGACAGCACGTGAACAAAACTGAGTCGGCTATTCGTATTACCCACGTACCGACCAATACCGTGGTTCAGTGCCAGAATGACCGTTCTCAGCATAAGAACCGTGACTCAGCCATGAAACAACTTAAAGCTAAGTTGTATGAGTTAGAGATGCTTAAACAGAATGCAGATAAGCAGGCTGCGGAAGATGCCAAATCTGATATCGGTTGGGGTAGCCAGATCCGCTCATACGTTCTGGATGATGCGCGTATCAAAGACCTGCGTACCGGTGTCGAGAGTCGTAATACCCAGAGTGTTCTCGATGGCGATCTGGACAAGTTTATCGAAGCCAGTCTTAAGTCTGGCCTGTAAGAGATATTTAGCTGAATAGCTAACTAATTAATTTTAATGTGTGATCTGTAACATTTACGAGAGAAGAAGATGACTGAACAAGTACAAGATGAGAATAAATTAATTGCAGAGCGACGTGCTAAGCTTGAGCACATTCGCGAAAACTGCCCTGCAAATGGTCACCCGAACACCTTCGATCGTAAACACAAAGCGGCAGACATTCAGGCCGAGTATGGTCATAAGAGCAAAGCGGAGCTTGAAGAGTTAGGAGTACAGCGCAGCATCGCCGGCCGTATCATGGCTAAGCGTGGTCCTTTCCTTGTTATTCAGGATGTAAGCGGTCGCATTCAGGCTTATGCTGGAAAAGATGTACAGAAAGATCTTAAGGCTAAGTTCCAGGGCTTGGATATCGGTGACATTATCGGTGTTACCGGTCAGCTGCACCTGTCCGGAAAAGGTGATCTTTATGTAAACATGGAAGAATATGAGCTGTTGACTAAGGCCCTGCGCCCTCTGCCGGAAAAATTCCATGGCCTGACAGATCAGGAGACCCGCTACCGTCAGCGTTATATCGACCTGATCGTAAACGAAGACTCTCGTGAAGCCTTTATTATGCGCTCTAAAGTCGTTTCCGCTATCCGTAACTTCATGGTTAAAAAAGAATTTATGGAAGTTGAAACGCCAATGATGCACAGCATTCCAGGTGGTGCTTCGGCTCGTCCTTTCGAGACGCACCATAATGCGCTGGATATCGCTATGTATCTGCGTATTGCACCTGAGCTTTATCTTAAGCGTCTGGTTGTTGGTGGTTTCGAGCGTGTGTTTGAAATTAACCGTAACTTCCGTAACGAAGGTCTTTCTCCTCGTCATAACCCAGAGTTCACTATGATGGAATTCTATATGGCGTATGCAGATTACAAAGATCTGATGGACCTGACCGAGGAGATGCTGAGCTCTATCGCAACCGAGCTTTGTGGCTCTCCAAAACTGCCATACGGTGAGCATGTTGTTGATTTCGGCGGCCCATATGAACGTTTAAGCATGTTGGATGCGATTAAGAAATATAATCCTGACAACGCCACTATTCAGTCTATGACTTACGAAGAGGTGAAAGACATTGAGTTCATGCGTAACCTGGCCAAGAGCCTGGGCATGACTATCGAGAAGTTCTGGACCTGTGGTCAGCTGCTTGAGGAGATCTTCGGTGAAACAGCCGAGCCTCAGTTGATGCAACCGACATTCATTACCGGTTACCCTGCGGATATCTCTCCGCTTGCACGCCGTAACGATGAGAATCACTTCATCACAGATCGTTTCGAATTCTTCATCGGCGGACGTGAAGTGGCTAACGGCTTCTCTGAGCTTAACGATGCACAGGATCAGGACAGTCGCTTTAAGGCGCAGGTTGATGCAAAAGATGCCGGTGATGATGAGGCCATGTTCTATGATGCCGATTATATCACTGCGCTGGAGCATGGCTTGCCACCAACAGCGGGTCAGGGTATCGGAATCGATCGTCTGGTGATGCTATTTACTAATACTCACACCATCAGAGACGTGATCCTGTTCCCGGCGATGCGTCCTCAGGCTCAAGGTTAAACCTGAAGTTGAATTGAGTATTGATATC
>NZ_CANMUW010000018.1 GCF_947501225.1 uncultured Shewanella sp. | reverse complement strand
GTCCCTCTATCTTGCTAACAGTGGCAATGTGTCGGCAGCGATCCACTCACCAAGCCGGCATGCACAGGAGAACGCTGTAACGAAAGCTACTTAAGAAACCCACGTTTGACCATAGGACTTAAAGATAAAAACAGAATGTCCCTCTATCTTGCTAACAGTGGCAATGTGTCGGCAGCGATCCACTCACCAAGCCGGCATGCACAGGAGAACGCTGCAACGAAAGCTACTTAAGAAACCCGCAGTTGATCACAGAGCCTGGTTTCTAGTTTCTAGTTTTTAAAGCCTAAAGCTTGAATACCCTTCATGTGGAGAGAAAAGTTAAGAGATCCGGCTAATCTGTTATAAGATGTATCTGTTGTACATTATTTGCCACAGGAGTACTTGATGACAAAGAATGCTGAGTTTGAAACAGAACGTTTTTTACTGGATACCCCTCACGATCTTATCTCTATCGAGAAGTGGCAAAAAACGATAAATCTATTAGCCAGGCTTTTCGATGCGCCGGCCGGATTTCTGGTGCAGTATACACCCCATGGTTTTCAAGTCACTATTGCCAGTGAACAAGACTCCAATCCCTACCCTGCTGGTGGAGTTATCGAGCCCGATGCGAATATATTCTGTCGCCGAATTGTCGAGACACGTACAGACCTCTATGTCTCCAATGCAAAGATAGAACCTTGCTGGGAAACGAATCCTGAGGTTCACGATGACGGGTTTACCTCCTATCTCGGTGTTCCTGTTTTTTGGCCCGATGGAGAGGTCTTCGGCACGTTTTGTGTGATGGACTATCAAGAGACCGATTATCAGGATACCTACATTGAACTGATCCACCATCTGAAAGATATTCTAGAAGCCGATCTGGCTATGCTTGGTCTCTACGAGCAGATGCAGAAGTTGGCTATTACCGATTCGCTAAGCGGGATCAACAATCGAAGAGGTTTTCTGGTGTTGGCCGAGCAGCGTATAAAACTGGCTAAGCGTACCGAGAGTCAGTTGGGCCTGCTGTATCTCGATGTCGATGATTTTAAGCTGATTAACGATCAGCATGGTCATGGTGTCGGCGATCTTGTGCTGAAGCATATTGCCAGTGTATTGAAAGAGTGTGTTCGTCAGTCAGACGTGATCGGGAGAATGGGGGGAGACGAGTTCGTGGCCCTGGTCCTGATCGATGATGACAATGATATGGATGCCATACGCAATCGAATTATTGATGGGTTTGACCGTCAATCCGATGATTTGAGCCTCCCACTCTTTTCGGCTTCCATCGGTGATGTGAAGCTGGAGTTAACTACCGATTTTGAGACTCAACTTGCGGCCGCCGACAGAGATATGCTGCATCGTAAACGGGCCAGAGGCTAATCCATCTGAGTGAAAAAAATCCCCGGAGACGGAGGAGTCGTCCGGGGAGGGTAATAGCAGTGGATGTATCCCTAAATTTTAATATCCGGTGACAGGTCTCGATCGTCGAACTTAGATGATTGCGCTCACTCCTCAGGCGGTAGACTATGAAGTAGAGCTGCAATATCAGAGATGTTTGACGAGTAAAAACGCTGCAAATATCAGTTTGGAATTGTGCAGCTAAAATCAATAGCTGACAAAGGTTTATCTGCAAACTGCGACAAGCTGTCGCAGGCAGGCGAGCATAATTTATGCGAGAGGTGGCCGGAGGTTCAGTTCTATGAGCCAATGACCTCATCCAGCTCATCATCCGAGGTCATCTGTGAGTATTTGGCCAGCTCGGCCATGTTGTGCACCTCGAGCTTCTTCATTACTTTCGCCCGATGAACCTCTATGGTCCTCAAAGAGAGGAATAGCGCTTCCGATATCTGCTTGTTGGTCATCCCCTTAGTGAGCAGGTTGAGTACCTCCCGCTCCCGCTGTGAGAGGTTAGATAGCCTCCGCCTGAGTGACTGAGCCTCGAAGGTTCTATGGCTGTAGAGCATCGCCTTATCGATAGCGCCGCTTAACGCCTTTCCCGATACGGGTTTTTGGAAAAAATCACAGGCTCCCTTTCTAAATGCATCGACCGCCATGGGCATATCCCCGTGGCCGGTGAGAAAAATAATACCCAAGGGGCTGTCTATCTCGAGCAGTCTCTGTTGGATCTCCTGCCCGCTGACCTCTGGCATCCTGCTATCGAGTATGACGCAGGCGGCTCTATCTAACGGCACGGTATTCAGAAAGTCATTACCATTATTAAATGCTGTGATGTTATAGCCGAACTGGCCCAGCATAAAGCTGAGCGAGTCTAAAATTGCAACATCATCATCGACGAGATAGAGCGGCAGTTTGTTGGGCATACAGGGCTCATCCATTGGGAACTGAAATTAGAGTAATTGGATACTCAATCGATCTCAAAAGAGATGATATCCCCTATGAGTCAGATCACTAAAACAACTTTTACAGGCCTATAAGTATCAAATACCTGTGATGAATCGGTCTCCACTCACAGCTTTTTAACAAGGGTTGGTCTAACTTAGTGGGCTATAGACGGATTCAGTGGATTGAGTTATGCCTGCGGTACTCTTCATCATAGTAATGCTTATATCAAATTCGGCCATAGCTCACTCCGATGAAGAGGGAGGTCCGGTCAATACTGACATGCGCCTGCCCGAACGTCACCTTAGGGTCGGTGTGTTGGCCAATCACGGTGTCCTGCAGGGTAAGTTACGCTGGCAGCCTATGATGGACTATCTGTCCGAAAGAGTCCCCGGGGCCAATTTCGAGGTTGTGCCTTTAGGCTTTGAAGAGATGAGCCAGCAGATGCTCAATCATGACATTCAGTTTATGATCACCAACCCTGGTCAATATTTTAACCTGAGCAGCAACTTTCCCCTCTCCTGGTTGGCGACGATGAAGAGCCGTAAGCATCAAGGCACCACGTTTGCCATCGGTGCGACGATTATCGTTCGTGCCGACAGCAATATCTATACCCTTAATGACCTCAGAGGAAAAAGCATAGTGGCCAGCGGCCCTCAGGCGCTGGGCGGTTATCAGGCTGCCGTCGGTTTATTGCATAAGATGGGTTACTCTCCTGAGCAATATTTCGGCGATCTGAGGTTTTTAGGTTTTCCACTGGAACCCATCGTCTATCAGGTGAGGGATAAAACCGTAGAGGCGGCGATCACACCGTTTTGTACCTTAGAGGAGATGGTTGAAAGTGGCTTGGTAAAAAAAGAGGATTTTCGGGTTATTCACCCCACCTTGCCCAAAGGGTATGACTGTCTGGTCAGTACCCAGCTCTATCCCAACTGGTCATTTGCCGCAGCAGATACTGTGCCGACCCAGATAACACGGGCAATAACTCAGGCGTTATATGACTTAGAACCCGATGATGAGGCCGCCATCAGCGCCAAAACCATGGGGTGGACCGCCCCCGTAAGCCAACTTAAGGTGATCAAACTGTTTAAAGAGTTACAGTTGAAGACGCCGCCACCGCCACTGTATCAAACTGTCCTGAAGTGGATGGAAAGAAACAAGGAGTGGGGTGGGGCACTGCTGTTGCTCTTCCTTATTTCGACGGTGTACCACCTCTGGTTGGAGTACAAGTTCAGGCAGAAGAGTGAGTTTCTTATCGATACCGAGAGACAACTACAGGACAAGGCGCTGCAACTGGAGCGTTTGCAGAGTACGGCTATCATAGGCGAGATTGGCTCCGGGCTCGCCCACGAGTTGAATCAACCCATAGCGGCCATCACTCAGTATAGCGAAGGGGGGATGATGCACCTCAATAACTCGGGGAGGGCAGACGCCGAAACCTATGAGATTTTGGGAAAAATTAACGCTCAATCGATACGTGCCGGAGCCGTGGTTCACCGGATAAGAGGTCTGTTGAAGCGGCGTGAAACCTCTGAGGCATTGTTCGATCTGGATGAGGTGATGAATAACGCTATGGTGTTATTTGCAACCGAGTTCAGACGCCATTCTGTAGAGGCAAACATCACGACTCAGGGCACCCCTTTTAATCTTAAAGGGGATGAGGTCGGTTTGAGTCAGGTGATCGCTAACATTATCAAAAATAGCCTGGATGCCTTCGAGGAGGGGGAAGGTGACAACAGGATCTGCGTCAACGTGAGTTATCAAGCCGAGTCGGTGGAGATACTGTTTATCGATAATGGTCCGGGCTTATTGAGGTCGGCCAGTGAGTTGATGGCGTCATTTTGCTCTACCAAGCGAGATGGCTTGGGGCTGGGTCTGGCTATCTGTAAAGATGTTATCTCTCAACATGATGGGCGCTTTAGCATTCAGAATTGCAGTGAGATCGACAATGAGCAAGCACTTCCCTGGCAGCAAGGGTGTGCGGTAAAGATAGTGCTGCCCAAGGCCTCAGACAGTTAAAGCGCCGATGAGGTGTGGCTCTTCATTGATGTCTGTCGGCTGCTGATAACTTCTTGCTTTTAATACTTTAAAAATAACATTAAGAAAATATGAATACTCTGTTTACCTACATTAAGGCGATCCACAGTCAAGAGTCTGAGGCTGAGCTCGTTAGTATCGTCAATAAAAAAAGTCAGTCAGATAGCTATATAGATGCGGGAGTCGATGCGGGGGGCGGCGGGCTTATTGAGGTGAGTGAGTTTGAAGCCACCTATCACTACGATAACGGTGTCGTGATTAGGCATAAGGTTGAGCGGGACAGTGCCCCCTCTGAATTGCTCTGTGAAGAGTGCTGGATTAGCTACGAAGTGCTTGATTTTGCTGGTCTGGAGATCACGCCTTTCAGAAAAACATTTTATAACAGCTGTCAGGAGGAGTTCTGGTTGAAGATGCAGGGGGAATTTTCGACCTTCGAATGAAGGCTGATCACATTTTTGGGTTCATTGGGTGTTGGTGTGGCTAAGGTATTGATTGTTAAAAGGATGTAAAGCATGAATACTATGAAGTACCCCAATTTACCCAGGTGTTTGCGATTGATGTAACAGAGAGTCCCTCCTTGGTTGTTGTTGTTAGCTATAATTCGTATAGTTAGCACTCAACTCTGGCGGAATGTGGAGCTTACTTCTTGATATGTTAACTGAGCTGACGTTTCAACAGAAAGGGGTTATTAGTGAAAACTATTTTCAGTATATTTGAAAAGCGATCGCCAAAGACCATCTGGCTGCTTTCATTCTTTATGATATTAGTGCTGACTATTGTGCAATTTCGCGTTGACTCAGGTATAGATATTACCCTGTTTTACATTTTCCCTCTTCTGTTGAGCAGTTGGTATGGAAATAAGAAAGGAGGTTTGTTTTTAGCTTTTTTCTCTGTGATAAATATAACTATTATTGAAGTTGTTCTAACTGAGCATTTTCTCGATAACTCTGAGCCTAATAGTTTTATGTTTTCATACCTCATCCCATATTTAATAGCATACCCACTATTGGTTGTACTCGTTACTGATTTCAGGAGTGTTCACCAGGTTGAAATAACGGCAGCGGATACAGATAGCTTAACAGGAGTTCACAGTGCTAGAAGCTTCTATGCAGAGTTGGCAAATGAGATACTGCGTTCAAAAAGATATAGTCATGTTTTTTCATTAGCCTACATCGATGTAGATGATTTCAAAAAAATAAATGATTCTCTCGGTCATACTGAAGGTGACAAGCTATTAATAGAGGTTGCAAATGTATTGCGAGAGTCTTTAAGGGCGACCGATGTCGTAGCTAGGTTGGGAGGTGACGAGTATGTTTGCCTGCTACCTGAAACAAAGCAAGATGAGGCTATGGCAGCCTTTGTGAAAGCTTCTGTTTTACTGAAAAAGAGAATGACAAAGTATAAATGGGGCGTGACTTTCAGTATTGGTGTAGTTTCATTCGAAAAGATGCCAGACGATATCAAGGAGGCAATCGAGATAGCGGACAGGTTAATGTATTCTGTTAAGAAGACTAAAAAAGGCAATATTGCATATCAAGTTTATCAAACTCAAGTCTGATAAAACCTAGTGGACAGATGTCGTAGTTCAAAGGATTATGGGTCAGAGTAAAATGTATTGTTAACAGTAAAGTTTGGGATATGCTCTTTAATCGAAAGCCCTGACGTTGTCAGTCACTTCCTAAGTACCTCTTGTCCAAATAGTGTTAGCTATTTTACCTAAAAGCGCCGTTGTTCTCGCTTAAGAAAATCTATCAGGGTGCGTGTTCTCAGGGGCATTAATGCCTTGTTTTGATAAACGGCATACAGGGGAATAGTAACATCGTGAACTTTTGGCAGGAGTCTGACCAACTTGCCGCTGGCCAGTTCATCTTTAACCGCAAAGTCCGGCAAAACACCAAATCCAATATGATTGAGAAGGAACTCCTTCAGTGAGTTAGTGGAGCGAACCTGCACTTTAGGTTTTTTGCTCAGCTTAACCACCTCACCCTGTGGGGACTTTAATACCAGCAGTTTATCACCATGCACTATTTCATGGCTCACCCAGTCCAGTTTCAGCAGGTCTTGCGCCGATTCCGGCTCATTAAACCGTTTTAGGTACTCAGGTGAGGCACAAAGAATATCGCCAAACTCACCAATTTTTGTTGCATACAGGCTGGAATCTTCAAGCGCGGAGGAGGCGCGAACAGCAATATCGCAACGTGACTCTATCAAGTTGCTGTAGCTGTCACTCTCTATGATATCGAGTTGAATTTGTGGGTATTGGTTGAGAAATTGGCTGAAGAGGTTTATGTACTGGGCATTGCCGAACGGCGTTGAAATGCGTATCAGGCCACTTGGCTCGTTACTGAACTTCTGTGCCTCGGTATTAGCCTGAGTTGCCAACTCTTGGATCATTCGGCACTTCTTATAGTAGCCGGCTCCGGTGTCAGTAAGTGATAAGGAACGTGTGGTTCGATGAAGCAGACGTGTATTTAACCTCTGTTCAAGCTTAGTGACAACCTGGGAAACTCGTGCTTTACCGATACCTAATTGCTCTGCAGCCTTAGTAAAAGATTGAGTTTCGACCACCCTGGTAAATACCATCATGTCATCTATCGAGATCATTTCCTATATACAGTTTAGTCATATTTAACTATGAGTTTACATAGGAGGTAATTATCAATCAATTGCTAAACGATATAGTTGGCGTCAGATGATAAAGAAACGATTGGAGAGAGAAAATGATTGTCGTAACAGGTGCAACCGGTCAACTTGGCCGTCTAGTGATCAAACATTTAATCAGCAAAATTGGGGCTTCTGAGATTATCGCGGCGGTTCGAACGCCGGAGAAGGCGCGCGATCTATCGGCCTTGGGGGTGCAAGTGCGTGAAGCCGATTACTCAAGACCTGAAACGTTAAAAGCGGCGCTTCGTGGAGCAGAGAAAGTACTTCTTATCTCGTCAAGCGAATTGGGGCAAAGAGCTGAGCAACACAGAAATGTTATCGAAGCTGCGAAAAGTGAAGGTGTATCTCTTATCGCTTATACAAGCTTACTGCATGCAAACACCTCTCCTCTGGAGTTAGCCTCTGAGCACATCGAAACAGAGGAATATTTGAAAGAGAGCGGCGTACCATACGTGCTGCTTCGTAATGGTTGGTATACGGAGAATTATCTCGCAAGCGTAGCGCCCTCCATCGAGCATGGGGCATTTATCGGTAGTGCAGGTGAGGGGCGGATAAGCTCGGCGGCGCGGGAAGATTATGCAGAAGCTGCTGCTGTGGTTATGACCTCAGAGAAGCCTCAGGCAGGTAAAGTCTATGAGTTAGCCGGTGATGAGTCATATACACTCGCCGAACTTGCGGCTCTGCTCAGTCAGGAGTCAGACAGAGAGATCCCTTATGTAAATCTGCCGGAAAATGAATTTAAATCGGCATTAGAGAGTGGCGGATTACCTGAGCCTGTCGCGCAATTGCTCGCAAGTTCTGACGTCGGTGCTTCGAAGGGAGGGCTATTTGATGAACAAGGTGAACTAAGCTCCTTGATTGGCCGTCCTACGATAAATTTATCTGAGATGCTCAAGTCTACGCGCGCATAGAGAGCCCCGTGAAAATGGCTGTTTTTAAATGAAACGATGAGCCTCTCATCGATAGGCTCATCGTGACTGTAATGGAAAGGGGTTATCTTTTTGTGGGGTTTTTCCGGGGGGATTGTAATGTGTTCCTTCATGAACCCCACTTCTTACCGAGTTCTTCGAGTCCGGCATTCTCCAGATCCTCAGGGCTCATCAGGATACGGAATTCACAACTGGCATCGAAGTTGAGAAAAAAGGGTTCTGCATAGCGAGGTACATCTGATGCGGATTGCAGTTCTATCACGAAAACCCCGCCGCGTTTCCCGTCCTGCTCGGTGAAGTAGGCCGTCTCAGGTTTGATATCTTCCAGGATCCTGGCAATGATCTCGCCGGCTTTACCATTTCTGACATGGAAATTAAACGGCTCGAGTGGAAATTGAACGGTGAGTAACATTTTCATCAGATGACTCCTTCTGTCGCATCTTTTGCTGGTGTGATGGTTCAGTGAGATAGGGTAGATTAAAGCCTAGTAGAGCGGTGGGGAAAGCACAAAAGTGGAGTAGATATTGCCGCTCTGCGATTTGAAAGTAACCTTAGTATTCCTGTTGTCCATACGCCGGTATCGAAGAGTTTTTCTTGCGAAACCTTTCCACCCTTAAATGAGTCCCTGGCTCGCCTAATTGGTTTTGTGGATTAAGTAAAGCTTCGATAACTTACTATAGTCTAGATATGCCGTTGATTGATTATGGGTGGCTGTGATCTTTATTGAAGGAGTCGACTAAGAATGAGAGAGGTACGGAGCCGAAGAGAGAAATCACAATTAGCAGGAAGGGTCATCACTTACTTTGCTATAGCACTGATAGTGATTCTTTATGCATTAAACCGCCTCCAATATGTGAGTGATCTAGCAGTGATCACTGGGGTATTTATCTGTATCGCGGTTAATGCCGGTGCAAGTCTAATCTTGTCACTCTTTACCAAGGAGTATTCAATCAGTAGCTTAGTCTTGACTCAAGAGGAGAAGCCTCAGTATTTTATCGCATTATCGTTTTTACAAGTTGTGCTGCTTGCATCTAGTCTGCTGGGTATATACTTGCTTAACATGTGAACTTATTTTGATGCTAGTGGAGACCGAATGGTGCCAAGCTCGTGGAAACAGAGGGTTCTCAAGTGCTTATTGAGGCTTACCCTTATATTGCTACCTGTGGGTTTCATTTTGGCAGCCATCGCTATCTACCTGGATCTCCATCTCTATCTGCGCCCTATTCCTCAAGATTTTGATACCGCGATGCATCAACAGTTGGAGGCGGCAAAATTCCCTGGTGCCACCGTGTTGGTGTTCAATCAGGGAAAGGTTATTTTCTCTAAAGGATATGGTTTCGCTAACATAGAGGAGGGAAGAGCCGCCACGCCTGATACCCTGTATCAGATTGCATCTGTTTCAAAATTGGTGACCGCAACGGCGGTGATGCGTCTGTATGAGCAGGGACTGCTGCAACTGGATGACGATATTAACCAATACCTGCCATTTGCAGTGCGCAATCCACTCTTTCCTGATGCTCCGGTTACATTTCGAATGTTGCTGGCACACGTCGGCAGTATTGGTGATGGTCCAGCGTATTGGGACAGTTATACACTGGGTCAATCTGAGGATCCTATCGAACCCTTGGGTGAGTTTTTGAGAGAGTATTTCACACCAGATGGCCGGTATTACAATTCAGAGGGTAATTTTGTCGATGCAAAGCCTGGAACTCAAGCTAAATACAGTAATGTAGGCTTTGGCCTGTTGGGGTATCTGGTGGAGCAGATTTCCGGACTACCCTTTGAGAAATATTGCAGACAGGAGATATTTCTACCGTTAGATATGCCATCTTCACAATGGTTTTACCGCGATCTGGATAAAAGCCGTATGGCCATGCCTTATGGTTATGATGCAGTGAATAAAACCTTTACACCACTTGGTCACTATAGCTTCACGAACTACCCCGATGGTTCGCTCAAAACCAGTACCACAGAGTTTATGCGCTTCTTGTTTCTTTTTCTTAATGAGGGAGAGACGATGAGTGGTAAACTCTTCCTGCGTCCGGATACGGTGCGGGAGATGTTACGGGCCCAATATCCAAAGGTTAGTGATGTGCCGGGGCTGGCCTGGGCCATTGTCGGTGATAAACATATGCACGGCGGCAGCGACCCCGGGGTCGATACCGTGGTTTATATCTCGAGAGGTGAGCAGTGGGGGGTCATTATGTTTGCCAACAGCGGCGGAATGCAGGCCTGGCGTACCGAGTTAGGGTTATCGATCAGAGATGACCTGTATGAATATATAGAGCGATATGGAATACCTCAGTAAGCAGGGTTTAAGTTTAAAGTTTCTACTATAGAAATTAGGTTGTCACTACTCAGCCACATCCTGCCCCTAATCCTGATTTATTCAACGTCCGTGAGTTGGAGGTCACGACCTAGGTTATTTAGGACCCCTTTTCCTTAATAGGATTGCACGGTGCCGCAGCTATAGATTTTATGAGGGTTAAACCTTCAAACTCCCTTGTTGAAGAAGAATGAAGCTCAAAGGTTAACCCCCGGACTTTTTTTAACCTTTTAAATCTGAAAAGATCCGCCAGTGTCGCCGCCCCATCTCAAGCAAGACTCCCACAGCCAGCCCGGCTGCGGTATTGAGCAGCAAGCAGATCGCGGCGGTGGAAAGAATTACAAATATACAGAAAGGCTTACCGTCTAGCAGTCGCTTCGACCACGCCAGCTGCAGTCCGGCGATGGAGAGCAGGCTACCCAGGATAGCCAGTGGAATTAACCCTAACAGCCAGGCGACACTCTCTCCCCAACTAAAGGCGATAAGCAGGCAGCTGCTGCCGAATATGACCGGTGCCCATATTCCCCGGGCACCGAAGTGATGCTGTACGGCCAAGCCGCCGGCGCCGTGACACATGGCCGTCGCACCGAAAGGGGTCAACAGCAGGTTCGCCAGCCCTGAGCTGGTGGCCAGGCGTCTGGGACTGAACTTGTCCTTCTCATGAGGAAACTTCTCTTTCGCCATGGCCGATGTTGCGATAACGGCATTGGTCAGGGTGAGTGCCAGTTGAGGCAAGACCAGTAATACCGCGGCAGATGACCACTCGGATAACGTCGGCCAACTCAGGCTCCACAGCTGACTGTGCATCGAGCTCTGAACCGAGGCCTGGGTAGACAGCAGGGCGGACTCCTCTATGAAGGGGGAGCCCGAATTATATTGCCATAGCATGCCAAGGATGATGACCAGCGGCATGGCGAGGTAGCGCAGTGGCAGGAAGCGACTACAAAATAACAGGGCAAAGGCCCCCAGACCGATAATCCAGGTCTGGCTCATCATCTGTGCGCCCATCCACATCAACTGAATACCGATAGCGAGCTGAATACCTATGCTCACTGCGGGGGAGAGCTGTTTCGCCATCCAGTTGATGGCGCCACTGAATGCCAATATAAGCAGGATGACACCCATCATCATGCCACTGGCCTGCAGCATACCCGGCGTCAGCCCCTGAGCTATCACTAAGGCGGCGATCACTTTCATGGGTTGCACGGGAATGGGCCGCCTGTAGTAAAAGGCGGTAAACAGGGCAAAGAGTCCAAAGCCCATAAAGATGCCCTGAGGCGAGAAGTGGTTGAGCGCAATCAGTCCCAATACCAGTGGAAGGAAAGTGCCCAGATCGGCGAAAGCGCCACTGAATTCGCCCGAGAGTTGATCACATTTCTTAAGTAATGTGGTTTTACATGTCATATAACTTGCCGTAGGAAAAGAACACAGCTGTATCGCAAATATAGTGCCAATTATTTCGGGGTAATTGGGACTGCAAAGGGAGTAATATGACCCTATTTAAACAGTTGCAGAGACAAGTTGGGCTATTTTCATAAATGTGAGGGATGTTTTATCCGAAAATGTCTAATGCTTAATATCGAGTGACCGGGGTGAGGTGTCAGCCGACCTATTGCAGGCTAGTCGGCTGACGATAGGGTATTCATGGGAGGATGAATACCCTAATTACGCTTTGGCTATTTCGCGTGTTTCTCTCCTTTTTTGTTCTTCATCGGGTCGCCGTCATAACCCAGTGCTTGCCAGTTCATGCGGGTGCCTTTCTTATGACAATCGTTACACTTGAGTGACTCCTCTTTCGGAGAGACCATGTGGTTGATACGCCACCACATCTCCGTTTCGGCAAAGCCATGCTCGCCACTGTACTTGAGCCCCTTCTCAATCATGGCTTCATTGGCTTCCATACCTAATTTAGCCGCGAGATCCCAGTCAAACTCACTCCAGTATCCGCCTTCACCGAATGTCTTAGCTGTGATGAAGATGTTGAGCTTCTTGTCGTAGATCTGCTTACCCGTATGCACCTTGAAGGGGTAGATTTTGGCCTTAGGATCTTTGATGTCGCCCACAGGGAAAGTCAGCTTAGTCACCTTGCTGGGGTCCATCTTATCGCCCGCCATATAGGCATCCGCGCTGCCGTTGTACCAGGCGTAGGTCGGCTCAACCATCTTGCCCCAAACGAAGTTGCCTTTCTTCTTCTGGAAGGTTTTCTTGCCGTACTCATCTTTAGCCTCGGGTCTGTCATCTCCTGCGCTTGACCAGTCCCAGCTAAGCTTGGTTGGCTCATTCTTGGCGAAGAATGGAATATGGCAGGTCTGACAGGCAACTGTCGCCGTGTGAGTGTTAAGGCGCTTGTTTTTATGGGGCGCGTTATCGTGACAGTTTTCACAGCCGATATGGTCGATACCACCTGGTGATACCCCCATGGCATTACCAGTGATCTGGTGTTGTTCTGTTGTGTGGCAGTCCTGACACTGGAAATCGTTGCCGTCGGTGTCCATATGCACATCAGTGGCCTTGTCAGGGTAGGACATAGATGAGTCCAGATCGCCATGCTTCACCGCGTCACCACCGCCACCGTAGAAGTGACAGCTACCACAGTTATCGCGTACCGGAGTCCCTACGTTTTGTGCGACACGTTCGAGGTTGACTTTAGCCATAGGCTCGCCGGCACCAACGGGGTTTTTAACATAGGTTCCCGTGGTGTCGTGACAAACCAGACAGTCTACCTTGGTCATATCGGTAAAGTCGAAGTTATTGTCTTTCCAGCCATAACCGGCATGACAACTGGTACATCTGGGTTCGTTGCCTGAGATGGCGGTACAGAAGTTGTTGATGCTATTTTTCTTACCACGTTTCACCGTACGACCCGGAAGCTCCTGTTCCAGTTCCCAGGTCCAATGCGACGACTTCATAAAGTCTTTGGCATGATCCTCATGACATTCGATGCATTGTTGGGTCACTTGAGTCCCTTCTGTGAAAGGGCCTTCAATATACTCTTTATGTTGATTGGCGGCATTCGCTGGGCTGCTGAGTAAAGATAGACCAGCGAGCGCAAGGGCAAAGGGGATCAGAGTGTGTTTCATATTTTTTTCTCCCACCCCGGCCGAAGCCGGGGGGTTGAGCTGGACTAGAAGTTAACGGTCAGAGATGCGTTGACGTCAAAAGCGGTATCAACGACAGGAAGCATAGAGAAAGCGCTGCCTGCTATCACGTCATCAATCTTCTGTGGCGCGCCGACTGGGGTGCCGCTGCCGGTATACTCGAAATCGTAGTATAGGCCGGCGAGCTTGATGAACATGCGTGGGTTGATATCGAACATGTAGTAGGCTTCACCCACGTGTCCGCGAGTTGCTAACTTGCTTCCGATAGGATCGTCTTGTGCCTGAGTAAATGGAGTCCAATACTTAGAACCATAGTTATACTCGAGACCGAACTTACCGTAAGGTGCCGGGATCTGAATACCTGCATAGAAGCCGTAACCGTCTTTCGCACCACTGTCGTCGGCTGCGCTTGGCATCATGATGATCTCGCTACCATCGGCGTTGAGCTGAGCCTGGAATACTGCATCACTGAGCATGCCACCGAACATACCGGCATTGCCGTTACCGTCGGCGCGGGTCCATCCACCGGAGAGGAACCATTTAACGTCGTTATCTTCTTCGCGGGCGAATCCGATTCCACCCAGGAACATGTCACCAATCACACCACTGGGTTGTACCCGGGTCTCGAAGTTAAAGTTGCTGAACTTCTGCATATCCTGATACATGGTAGGGGCGAAGATACCGGCAAGCTGAGTCGGGAATGCCATGGTGCCTTTGAAGCCATCGTTGACATCTTTGGCGCCGAACAGGGTAAATTGCAGAAAGTTCTTACCATCGTTAATCGCATCGATATTGAAGCCGCCAAGGTGAGTATCTTTGGTGACGATATCGCCAAACATCTCGCCGTTACCGTACTGAGACTCGAATCCCTGACCGTAACAGAAGCGGACGACCTGACCCTCAACACCCGTAATGTCACCAAGGTGGTAGCCCATTGTGGCACCATCGAAGTTGAAGTTCACCAAGTGTCCAGAAGGTGTTCCGCCACGCTTTTCGTTTTCACGATACTGGGTCGGTGGGCCATAGGTAGATGGTCGACGTCCGATGGAGAGATAGAGAGGTGAGCCACCGATATTTTTCCAGTCAAAATAGGCGCGTTCGACTCTTAACCAGTCACCGCTGGGATTACCGCCGTTAGTGCCATCCATGGTGAATGAACGCCATGAGTCGAATACCTGTACACCGGTCGAGTCACCCCAGTTTTTGAACATGCTCAGGCGGCCGGAAAAGCTGACGTTGTCCCACACTTTAGCTTTCAGGTTCAGTCTGAGCCTTGTGGTATAGAAGATGTCGTTATCGATATCCTGGGTTGTTTTTTGGGCTAAGACATATGGCATGATGCCCTGAAGTTGACCGCTCTGAAATGCCATAGCCAGATTAGGATCGGCGGCCATCATCTTGCCCAGAGGTGAGGACGAATCGTCTGGCATACCGAATGCGCCTGACATTGCCTTGGCGCCGAAATCGTTAAAGTCCACCTTTATAGCTGGGTTCCAGGTAACATTTTGATAGTGTAGTGAGTGTGCCTTGGTGCGGAAATCACCCGTGATGAGAATTCTGTCCAAAGCCGAATGACGCTCATTATTATCGACTCTGTCATTGATATCGTCCAACTCACTGGTGATATCTTCGAGCTGTTTTTTCAGATCGGCAATCTTTTGATCGTCAGTATCACCAGCGTATACCGATCCCGATAGCGCCAGTGCATTTGCAACGAGCAGTGATATTAAGGTTCTCATAACATCTCTCCTTGGGAGTGCTCGGCTGATTTTTTAGTTCTTGTCGAGTCACTCATGAGTTAAGGTCTTAACTAATCTCAAAACCTTGTTCTATTTACTAAAACCTGACTAGCAGTCGACAGGTTCAGGCTGATGGATGGCCTGGGGAATAGCCCCCATACTTTAAAGCTTGTTGCTGCTAGTCGTTGGTTAGTTGTTGACTTCCAACCTCATTAACCACACGTCTGTGGCTGGTCAGAGTCGGCAGCATGGTCGTAAAGGAACTGGTGGATATCTTTCAGATCCTTTTCAGACAGCGCATCGAAGGCTTCTTGATCGCCTTTATGCTTCATACGCTTAAAGAAGCGATCCCACTGACTCATGGTCTTGCTCATGGGAGTAAGTTCGCCGGCGTTGTCGCCTTTGCTGTGGCAAGACTTACACTCTTTCTTGTACAGGTGTTTTCCCTTCTTAGGGTTACCACCATCTGCTGCGTATGCCTGAGCACCTAATGAGAATGCGAGTACAATACATGCGCCTATTTTTATTATCGGTTTCATCATCTTTTCCTTAGTCACCGGAATATGTGACTTACTTATAGTTAGCAGAATGACTCTGCCTTGTTACTAAATTTAGCAAAAAGGAGTAGATGTAAATTTGATGTTGATCACCTTTACAAGAAAAATCTAATTGAACAAAATATCATGAATAAAAAACTAATGGATTATGAGGTGTTTTGTTTGTATATATTTGTTATTTGGCGTTTTTATTGTATTTGGTCGTGGCTTTTTCTTTCCTTGTTTTTGGCTGTTTTAAACAAATATGGGTGGTCGCGGATCACACTTATGGACTTTTACTATTCCTTTTTCTACCAATAATGGAATAAGAGGATGTTAACAGCTGGTTGCGTTGAGCTGTGGGCTAGGGGGGATGAAGAGGAGGTATAAGGTATGGAGCGACGGAGAATCATATCCCCGTCCTCCGGTATTTAATAGGACACTTACATTCAAGGCCTGACTTGTGTCTTAAGGTTGCTGACGGGTCGCGGCCAACACGATTTCACGCACACAGACGCTCTGGGGTTGGTTGAAGGCGAACAGAGCCGCTTCAGCAATCGTTTCCGGTGCAATAACACCACCCATCTCCTGCTTCCAATCTTCGTAACCTGCTTTTATCTCATTGCTGGTTGTGTGGCTGAGTAGCTGTGTCTCGACGGCGCCGGGAGCGATAGTGACCAGGCGTACGTCATCCATGGCGACCTCTTCACGAATATTTTCCGTCAGTGCGTGTACTGCGAATTTAGTGGCGCAGTAAGCCGCGTGGTTGGGGAAAGTTTTGCGTCCTGCAATTGAGCTGACATTGATGATGGTACCTGTTTTACGGGCCTTCATATCGGCCAGAACGGCATGGATACCATTGAGTACCCCCATCACGTTGATGTTGAGCATACGTGTCCACTCACTTGGGTCTTGAGTATCGGCCTGGCCGAGTAGCATCACGCCTGCGTTGTTGATCAGGCAGCCTACCGGACCGAACCTTTCAACCGCTGTCGCGATAGCCGTTTTAATCGCCTCGCCATCGGTGACGTCGACGCTGACACAGAGACTGTTTTCAAGTTCAAGCGCCTGCATAGGTTCGATGCGACGAGCCAGTAACAAAAGCGGGTGACCCTCTGCACTGAATGCCTTAGCCATTGCCGCGCCGATACCCGAAGATGCACCCGTAATTACGATCAGTTGTTTCATGATTTCTCTCCCCTTTACTCTGCCCGGTAAACTGAGCCGGGTGGTAAGTTGATTAATGACTATCTGTTCATTGACTGGTCGTTTAAGGACCAGCGATTTAATGAAGCCATTATAGTGACAGGCTGATTGTTGATATATAATCTATATCGAACATGATTGTTTACGTATGACTTCTAATTAAGGGCGTTTAACCCCAGAGTCAGATGCAGTGACTTACAGTGAGAAAAAAGATGAGCAGCGACCTGAATCTTGCCGATATACGTGCCTTCACCGTGATTGCCAAGCTGGGTAGTTTTACTCAGGCCGCCGAGGTGTTGGGTTGTTCTCGCTCTCACCTCTCTAAGCAGTTATCCCAGTTAGAGCGCTTTCTCGGAGTGAGTCTCATCACCCGCACGACTCGTGCCCAGCGCCTGACCGAGCTGGGGCTACAATTTTTCGAGCAGTGTCAGGCCGCCCTTGAAACCATAGACAGTGCGGTGGCCAGCACTGTAGACAATGCCAGGCATCTGCAGGGACAGCTCAACATCAACTGTGTCGGCGGGGTTATAGGTGAGGAGATAGTTACCGCCTTAGTGAATGATTTTATCGCTCTCTACCCGGATATCAGTGTTAATCTGGACTTCAGCAGTCGGAGAGTCGATCTGGTAGTCGATGAGTTTGATCTTGTTTTTCGCATGGGGGAGCTGGAAGATTCGGGGATCGTCGCCCGTAAGCTGATGAGCATAGAAAACATGACCATGGCCTCGCCCGGGTACCTGAAGCGAAGAGGATACCCTCAGCATCCTAAGGCGCTGAAGGACCACCTCTGTATTACGGGGTCTATCGATCACTGGTTGTTTGAGCAGGAGTCTAACCCCAAAAATAGGGTCGAGGTTGCCATTAAGGGGGGCTTTAGGTGCAAGAATGGTCGCGCCATGAAGGCGAGTGCACTCGCCGGTAATGGTATCGTTAGACTACCTAAACTCTACTGCCCACAGGAACTCGCCTGTGGTGAGTTAGTGTCGGTATTTCAGCAGTGGCGGATTGCCGATACCCCGCTCTATCTGCTTTATCATAAAGACAGGTTTCAGCCAGCCAGGCTAAAGGCTTTCATCTCCTTTGCGACTGAACACTTTATGGATTATGTTCCGTAAGTAGTGCTTCCACGCCTGTGACTCCAAAGTACTGCACCGAACGCTTAACTGTGATCTTCTTGGCGATCAAGGCGCCATCTTTGTAGATCTTCACCACCCTCTTGCCACCTTTATCGTCGGCTGAGTACTCATGGGCATCGTTTAGGCGTAGATCGTCAAACTGACTTTTCATTATGAGATGCATAGATTCACCCTCTTTTTATTTCGGCCTTCTGCCTAAGGGATAGTGTTCCTAGCTACGAATATAAACCATATATATCGATCAATACATAGGGAGAGGAGAGAGTTTATTTATGAGGATACCGGAAGAGACGCTGGCTTCGGTTCGGCTCTTACTCGGGCTTTCTCCTGTTAATTAGACTGTTTTTCCTCAATCTAAATGCAGGTGTCGATATGACACTTTGCTGTCTATTTGACTGAATTAATTAGTGTCTTAAAGACACTTGTGTTCTTGGGTTTTTATGTAAAGCCAT
The DNA here is from genome assembly GCF_947501225.1 of uncultured Shewanella sp. Taxonomy (GTDB): domain Bacteria; phylum Pseudomonadota; class Gammaproteobacteria; order Enterobacterales; family Shewanellaceae; genus Shewanella. Next base: position 52,286 of record NZ_CANMUW010000018.1, on the reverse strand, counting down.
TTAAATACAGGTGCTTAAAAACTTGGCCCGGCACATGCAATATGAGGGGTAAGTTTATCTATTTTAGTATATTTGAGGTTTAGAATGGCTATTCATGTCAAGAACAATATCCAGTGGGTCGGGCAACGTGATTGGGAGGTTCGTGATTTTCACGGCACTGAATATAAAACTGAAAAAGGGACCAGCTATAACAGTTATCTGATCAAGGAGGAGAAAACGGTGCTGATCGATACTGTCGATCACAAGTTCAGCCATGAGTTCGTGCAAAACTTAGAGCTGGAGATCGATCTGAAGCAGATCGATTATATCGTCATTAATCACGCCGAAGAGGATCACGCCGGTGCTCTGGCTGTCTTGCTGGCAAAGATCCCCGGCACGCCTGTCTACTGCACGGAAAATGCCATCGACTCTATTACAGGACATCACCACCACCCCGAGTGGAACTTCCATACCGTTAAGACCGGAGACAGCTTAGATATTGGTAACGGTAAGCAACTTATCTTCATCGAGACTCCCATGCTACATTGGCCCGATAGCATGATGACCTATATGACCGGCGATGCCGTGCTGTTCAGTAACGATGCCTTCGGTCAGCATTATTGTGATGAGCGTCTGTTTAACGATGAGGTGGATCAGAGTGAGCTGATGGATCAATGTTTGCGCTATTACGCTAACATTCTCACCCCCTTCAGCCCGTTGGTAACGGCGAAGATCCAGGAAGTATTAAGTTTCAACCTGCCTGTCGATATGATTGCCACCGCCCATGGTGTGGTATGGCGTGAGGACCCGACTCAAATTATCCACAAATATCTGCAGTGGGCCGACGAGTACCGGGAAGATCGCATCACCATCTTCTACGACTCCATGTCTAACAACACCCGTATGATGGCGGATGCCATCGCTCAGGGGATCCATGATGTCGATCCCGGTGTTGCGGTGAAGATCTTCAATGTCTCCCGCCATGATAAGAATGAGATCCTCTCTAACCTGTTCCGCTCCAAGGGTGTGCTTGTGGGCTCATCGACCATGAATAATGTCATGATGCCGAAGGTGGCCGGCATGCTGGAGGAGATCACCGGTCTGCGCTTCAAGAACAAACGGGCCGGCGCCTTCGGGAGTTACGGTTGGAACGGTGGCGCGGTTGACCGCATCCATGCTCGTCTGAACGATGCCGGCTTCGAAACCTTGCCTGGGTTGAAGAGTAAATGGAAGCCGGATGGAAAGGCGCTGCTTGAGTGTCGTGAGCACGGCAAACGGGTGGCGCGCCAGTGGGCGCTGCATCCGGCAGGAGCTGTAGCCCCTAAGCTGGCAGAACCTGTCAACGAACCTCAGTTGGCCGAAGAGCAGAGATCCGAGCCTGCCTCCGAGAGCTCAACCTCGCCGACATGCACAGATACGGCAGCGGGACAACGCATGCTGTGTAGCGTCTGTCAGTGGGTTTATGACCCTGTGTTGGGGGAGCCCAATCAGGATATCGCCCCCGGAACCGAGTGGACAGATCTGCCTGACAGCTTCCTCTGCCCGGATTGCAGCATAGGCAAGGAGGTGTTCGAACCTGTTTGCGGCGAGGTGGCAGCATGAAGCAGCCCATAGTTATCGTAGGCAGCGGCTTTGCCTCCTATCAGCTGGTGAAGACAATACGCAGACAGGACAGCCAACAGGCGATTACCGTGATCACCTCAGATAGTGGTGATGATTATGCCAAGCCGGACTTGAGCCATGTGTTTACTAAGAGGCAGTCGGCCGAGGAGCTGATTAAGATGAGCGCCGAGGAGTTTGCTAAGCACTATGATATTACCCTGTTGACTCATCGCCGGGTCGAGAACATAGACAGAGTGCAGAAGACCCTATGTTGCGATGGTGAGTCGATCGCCTACAGCCAGCTGGTGTTGGCGACCGGGGCTAAGGCTTTCATCCCATCTATAGGGGGGGATGCGGCAGAGCGTATCATCACACTCAATGGTCTGGAAGAGTACAGGTACGCTCAAGTCGAGCTTGGGAAGGCTAAATCTGTACTGGTGATCGGGGCCGGTCTTATCGGCACCGAGATCGCGATGGATCTGGCGAGCGCCGACAGACAGGTGATATTAACCGATCTGGCCGATACATTGCTTCCCGGCCTGTTACCCGGTTTCATCTCTTCGCAGCTGTTTCAATCTCTGGGTAATCAGGGAGTGAACATTGAGCTGGGAACCCAGGTCGAGCGCTTGCAACAAGATGGAGAACAGATCTTGGTCAGGCTGAGAAACGGACAGGAATATTGTGTCGATACCGTGATATGTGCCGCGGGCCTGAAACCCAATGTTCAATTGGCGCTCCGGAGCGATCTTAAGACCAATCGCGGCATAGTCGTGGATCGTAAGTTACGAAGCTCGGATCCAAGTATCTTTGCGTTGGGGGACTGTGCAGAGATTGAGGGGCACTTGTTGCCGTTTCTGCAGCCGATTCTTATGAGCGCCAACGCCTTGGCTAAAACCTTACTGGGACAGGCAAGCGATGTGACCTTGCCGCCCATGATGGTTAAGGTGAAGACACCGCGTCTTCCTATTCAGTTGAGTGGCATCACCAGTCACCCGGACGCACATTGGCAGATGGATGCCAGCAGTGAGGGGATGACGGCAAGGGCCTTCGATGAGCAGAGGAAGTTGATAGGCTTCGTCGTTACCGGCGCTCATATGAAGCAGTCATTTTCTCTGCTGCGTGAACTTCCACCCACATTGTAATGCACCAATTTTTTTCGGTTTTAAAGAAAGTCTATAGTTTTTAAGAGAGGTTATTATGAGTCATCTACGAATTCCGGCCAACTGGACCATACAGCGTTCAACGCCATTTTTTACCAGGGAGAATGTCCCTGCGGCCCTCCTGTCCCACCATAACACCGCAGAGGGGGTATTTGGCCAGCTGTGCGTCATGGAGGGAGTGGTTACCTACTACGGTTTTGCCGATGAACATGCCAAGGAACATGAACTCAAAGTGGTTATCGAAGCCGGGAATTTTGCTACCAGTCCGCCGCAATACTGGCATCGTATCGAGCTGTCAGATGATGCACAGTTCAACATCAACTTCTGGTCTGAACAGGACAAAGGTGACGGCCCTCTGTTTAATGCCAGAAAGTAACTGTTAAGATTAAGTTTTACCCATTGCCGGAGCCCAAAAGGGCTCCGGCGGTGTGATTTTACCCGCTCTTACCTCTCCTATGCTTCTCAATCCCACACTATGCCTATATTAGATAAATATCACGTTTCTATTTTGTAAAATTGAAAATTCATTGCCCCAGATCACACTCACTCAGCCTATGTGGTTTACCACAATACCCCTTAATTTTGTAAGGGATAACAATGGTCTCAAGCTTCTGAGTTGGCGCGTCAGGCCTGCATAGAGGCATCAAACTAATAACAGTGTTAAACAGTGAGTGATTTCACCTTCCACTGGAAGTTGATGGAGGTAACCATGATTAAGCTCGATAGGCGCAATTTTATAAAGGGAGCCGGAGCCGGGGGCGCAACCTGCGCCCTGGCGACTATGCTACCGGGATCTTTGGCGGCATTGGAAAAAGAACCACTTAAAGCTGTGGGGAAGGAGGTCGCCAGTATCTGTGAGATGTGCTCGACCCGCTGCCCAATCTCTGCACGTGTGGTCGATGACAAGAATGTCTTCATCTCAGGTAACAAGGAGGCAAAATCCTTTGGCGGCAAGGTGTGTGCTCGTGGTGGTGCCGGCCATAGTTTGCTCTACGATCCACAGCGTATCGTCAATCCACTCAAGCGTGTCGGTGAACGCGGTGAAGGTAAGTGGGCCGAGATAAGCTGGGACGAAGCCTATGAGATGATGGCGACTAACCTGAACAGAATTAAGCGTGAACATGGTCCAGAGGCCGTGGCATTTTCCTCCAAGAAGGGGTCACTCTCAGGGCACTTCTTCCACCTGGCTAAGGCGTTTGGCAGTCCGAATACCTTTACCCATGGCTCACTCTGCCCCGGGGCATATGTGATTGCAGCCAAGTCCATGTTTGGTACTAAGCTCAAGCGGGATTTGGGAAACTCTAAGTACATCATTAACTTCGGCCACAACATCTATGAAGGCATTAACATGTCTGAGACCCGTGGGATGATGAAGGCACAAACACAGAAGGGGGCCAAGTTAGTGGTCTTCGAGCCCCGCTTCTCTGTTGTGGCCGATAAAGCCGACGAGTGGCACGCGGTGCGCCCCGGAAGCGATGTGGCAGTGGCGCTGGCGCTGTGTCATGTATTGATCGCCGACAAGCTGTATGACCAGGCTTTCGTTGAACGTTATGTGGTTGGTTTCGACGCTTTTGCCGCTGAAGTCAAAGCCTATACGCCCGAGTGGGCCGAAGGCATTACCGATGTGAAGGCGAAAGATATTCGTCGTATCGCCCATGAACTCTCAGCCGCCGCACCTCATGCTGTGGTTGACTTCGGGCACAGGGCAACCTTTACCACCGAAGAGTTTGATATGCGCCGGGCAATTTTTGCCGCCAACGTCCTTATCGGCAATATCGAGCGTAAAGGGGGACTGTATCTGGGTAAGAAGGCCAAGACCTATAACAAGTTTGCCGGTGAAACCGTTGCCCCTAAGCTGGCTAAGCCCGGCGTGGAGGGGATGCCTAAGCCCACGGCTAAGCGAATCGACCAGACAGATAAGCAGTACACCATGGTGTGGAAAAATGGTGGTATTTACCAGAGCATTCTCTCCGCAGCGCTGGAAGCAAAACCCTATCAGTTGCGTGGTTGGGTCATGAGTCGTACCAATCCAATGCAGACGATGACAGATAGAACTAAGGTGCTGGCAGCACTGAAAAAAATGGAGTTTGTTGCCGTCTGTGATGTGTATATCAGTGAGACCGCTGCCTATGCGGACCTGATTCTTCCCGAGTCTACCTATCTGGAGCGAGATGAGGAGATTGCCGACAAATCCGGTAAGAACCCTGCATATTATGTGCGCCAACGTGTGGTCGAAACCATAGGTAATACCAAGCCATCCTGGCTGATATTTAAGGAGGTTGGAGACGCGCTGGGCTTAAGCGAGTTCTATCCCTGGAAGAATATGGAGACCCTACAACTGGCTCAGATGAAGCGGGATGACAAGGCGTTGAGGCATATCAAGGAGAAGGGCTATGTCAGCTATGGTAAGCCATTGATGTTACGTGAGCCCTCCATGGTGGCTAAGTTTACCGACACCTATGCCAATGCCAGAACCCCGGATGATGATGGCACCTACGGCAGTGCGCTTAAGTTTAAGACACCAAGCGGCAAGATCGAGTTGAGCTCTGCGGCCGTCGAGGAGTTTGCGCCGGGGCGCGGAGTTATTCGCTATCGTGACGTCCAGCTCAAGCGTGCCGATGAACTCTACTTTATTCAGGGTAAGGTTGCGGTTCACACCAACGGTGCGACCCACAATGTGCCCATGCTTGCCAACCTTATGTCTGACAATGCTGTCTGGATCCATCCACTGACCGCCGGACGACTGGGGATCAATCATGGAGACGAGATTCGCCTGACCAGTCGTGTCGGCAGTGAAACCAGCTATGCCATGATCACTCCGGGGATCCGTCAGGATACTGTGTTTGCCTATATGGGGTTTGGTTCCAAAAACAAAGAGTTAATCAGGGCGTCCGGTAAGGGGCTACATTGCGGAAACCTATTGCCGGATAGCACCTCTCCCGTCGTTGGTATGAACTTACACACCACAGGTGTCAAGGTAGAAAAGGTCTAATCGGAGGCAGTTATGAGTAAACGTTATGTGATGGTGCACGATGAGAATAAGTGCATCGGCTGCCAGGCCTGTAATGTGGCGTGTCGCAGTGAAAATGGGACCCCGGAAGGGGTGACCCGATTACAAGTCAGGGTGGAAGGGCCATTTGGAGAGGCACCAAACCTGCACTTTAAGTATCACAGGGTATCGTGCCAGCAGTGTGAAGATGCGCCCTGCGTTAAGGTCTGCCCGACCGGAGCCGCCTATGTCGGTGAGGACGGTATCGTGACCATTAAAGAGGATAAGTGTGTCGGCTGTATGTATTGTGTCGCCGCGTGTCCCTACAAGGTACGTTTCGTCAACCCGGAAACTAAGGCCACAGATAAGTGTAACTTCTGTAAGGACACCCGCCTGGCTCGTGGTGAGTTACCGGCCTGCGTCACCGTTTGTCCGACCGATGCACTGACATTCGGCGATGCCAATGATGCCGATAGTGAAGTTGCTAAGCTACTTAATACTAAGCCCAGTTATCAGGATAAGACCCATCTCGGTACTAAGCCCAGGGTCTATCGCATTCCGACTAAGAGAGGGGGGATAGAGTCATGAACAATATGTGGGGAGATATGGCCCAATACGATCCGGTCACATGGAACTGGGTCATCGCAGTTTATCTGTTTATGGCAGGCCTGTCGGCCGGTAGTGTTCTGATCGGTATCGGCATGCGCTGGTACAGTAAAGACAAGCTTACGGAGAGCCCGATCCTTAAGGCGGCGGCAATCATAGGCCCGGTGGCGATAATCTTAGGTCTGGCTTGTCTGGTGTTCGATTTGACTAAGCCATTCCACTTCTGGGTTATTTTGGTTAACTATAACTTCCAGTCTGTGATGGCACTTGGTGTGCTGGCGCTTTTGGCCTACACACCCTTAGGCATCGCCTACGGACTGATAGTTCTGCGTCACGACCTGCCTAAATGGGGACTGGGCTTCCTGGTTCCGGTTGCACAGATGCTGCTGGAGTGGCGTAAGGCGATTGAGGTACTACTGTTTATACTGGCTATCGGTGTCGGTGCATACACGGGCTTCCTTATCTCGGCAATGAATGCTTACCCTATGCTCAATACGGCAGTACTGCCGGCACTGTTCCTGGTCTCGGGACTATCGGCCGGTGCTGCTGCGAACGCTGTGGTTGCACTGTTGATGTTCAAAGTCGATAACCATGATAATGAGCTGAAACGTATGCATGGCCTTGAGTTACCTGTGATGGCCACCGAGATAATGTTCCTGTTCATGTTGTTCTGTGCCCTGTACTTCAAAGGTGGTGCGGCGGCTGCGGCGCTGGCATCACTCACAACAGGAGTGTGGGCCGGGGTATTCTGGATCGGTGTTGTTGGCATAGGTTTCGGCATTCCTCTGGTCTCTATGCTGATGCCTGCAGCTACACGTCATACTAAAGGGGCTATGTTGATGGTGGCTTGCTCTGGTTTAACCGGGGTATTGGCATTGCGTCACTTTATTCTTTACGCCGGACAGAGTTACATCTACTAGCTGTAATCCATCCCCAAACAACGTCTCTGCAAAGTGTTGTTTTAGCCCGAAACCTGCCGGTTTCGGGCTTTTTGGGGTCGACACTTGGTGAGAGGAGGTTTGAGATAAGCTGGGAAACCATAGATAAAATCTAATTTTTATACCTACACTATTTCCATCCATAGACTATCTTTAATTGAGAATGATGACCCGCAGATAACAATAAAAACCGAAAAGGCCGAATGGATGAAACTGTTCAAACTGGCGTTGTGCTATTTCTTGTTTTTCCCCTTCTCCTCATCCCTTGCTGAGCAGCGAGCCGGTGAGTCTATGGGAAAGGTGGAAGAGGCTATGCGAGTCGTTTCACTAAATGATGAGGCAACCGCTTTTATCAATCCGGCCCTGTTTACATCTGACTCCATAGCATTCAGTGATTCCTCTTTATCCTTTTCCGGTGCTGGTGGTCGCAGGGAGGAATTTTCACCGGGAGTGGCAGTGAGTGAGCAACAGCCAGTCACTATGGTGGTTGCAGATCACCTTGTTTCAATTAGGAGCTTCAATAATACCCACATTGACACCATAGGCTTCGACGTTGAGATAGGGAAGTCTGCAGAGATGCTGGCACCGTCGCCAGTCGAGCCGCGGATGGTGATGGAGCTCGACTCTCAAGGGGTAATGGCCGCCGGTGAAGTTTCAGAGTACGGTGTGGCCATGAGCCTCCCCCTATCGATTGTCAATATGCCGATATCTGTCGGTGTCTCTCCGAAGTTGCAAAAGATTGATACCTATAACTATGCTGCACAGATTAATGACTATGGGGCATCGGTCAGTGACTTGGCACCAGCCGAACTCGATGCTGCCACCTATCGAAATGATGAGGCAACATTCAACCTTGATATCGGTATTGCCATGGAGCCGTTTGAGGGGTTAGTGGTTGCTATGTCAGGACGGGATCTAATTACTAAAGAGCTGGAAACGGCAGAGTCTCAGGGGCGAGCCTTTAATTACCGGATCGATCCCAAGTTTGCTGCGGGCATCGCCTATGACTGGCATAGACTGAGCATTAAGACGGATGTCGATCTTAATCCCATCAAACGTTTCGATGAGGCTGCGGGTACTCAATATTGGCGATTCAGAGGAGAGCTGCAAGCGACCGATTGGTTGGCGCTGCATCTGGGTTATCGACACGAACTGAACGACAAGCGGGAGAGTATCTACTCGTTAGGCACAGGAGTGGCACTCGGCCGGACATTCTCTCTCGACTTTACCGGTTTAGTCGGCAGTGATGATGCCATAGGCGGAGTGCTTAAAACCTCTTATCATTTCTGAAGAAGCGATGAGTTAAAGATAGGGTCAAGCTATTTTCATGTTTTAAGTCAGAGAGTGAAACGCTGGATTCTGAAATAAATTCAGAATGGCAACAGACGAAGAGTTACTCTTGCTTACCGCTTACGGCTTCTTATAATTCCGCTATCGATTTGATCGTCAGCAGTAAGGCACTTGCTGAGCAGAGCAGCAGGGTCATTTTTCTGATTCTCTTTTTATCTATATGACCAATTAAGCGCCCCGAGACAAGATAAGCTAAGATCACCGACGGCAGTAACATCAAGGATAACCACAGATGCTGAAATGTGAGCAGGCCTGTTACGGCTAAGATCAGCAGTGCTATGGTGGAGCTGAAGATAAAGAAGGCCGACAGGGCGGCCCTGAACTGCCTGGCGTCTTTGCCCGATAGCAGTATCGCCATCGGCGGTCCGCCTATGGCGGCGATGTTACCGAATATCCCCGATAGGAAGCCGGCAGCAAACAGGGTTTTGCGATTCACACGCAGGTTAAACTTCATCAGGCTGAGAATAACGGCAGCGACAACGATCCCGGCGATTGCCAGTCCCAGTATGGGCTGGGGGGCAAACAGCAATAGCGCAGCCCCAAGAAAACCGCCGGGGACTCGACCCAGCAAAGCATATTGCAGCCCGTTGAACTCCAGCGCACGACGCTCCCTGAACAGGGTCAGCAGTGAGATAGAGAATCCCATGAAGATAACGGGAGCCGGAACAAGTTGTGGATCGACGATATAGAGCAGTGGCGCGGCGACAACCGCCAGTCCGAAACCGATAAGGCTCTGGGTCAGGGCACCAAAGAAGATGATGGCTGAGGCTAAGAGTAAGGTGGTTGGCTCTATGATAGAAAACACGGCTTCTTCTCTCGGTTAAGCCTGTAGTCAGTATGAGTCACTAACAGCCGAAGCACAGGATGAAATGGTGAGTGGCGGAAACAAACAGGGATCGCCTGGCGATCCCTGAAATTGACTGAACAAGAGTGAGTGTTACTCTACATCTTCCCACTCGATTCCCATCTCATCCATCAGGCGTTTCACTTCCGCAGGGATGCTGTCGGGTTTATCTTTGGACAGATCTTGATCATTGGGCAGTGGCTGGCCCGTATAAGCATGCAAAAATGCTTCACATAGGAGTTCGCTGTTGGTTGCGTGGCGCAGGTTATTGACCTGACGACGCGTACGCTCATCTGTCAGTACCTTAAGCACTTTCAAGGGAATTGAAACGGTAATCTTCTTTACCTGTTCATTCTTCTTGCCGTGTTCTGCATATGGGCTGATATAATCGCCATTCCACTCAGTCATTGACTCACCTGTAAATTCAAAATTCGGGGCAGATTTTAACCCTTTAATTTGTACAGTCAAATTATTGCCTCGTATTTGCGACAATTGCAAATAGATTTCCATATGTTTGGACGTCTAAATGGCTATAATTTGTTGACGATGGCTTCCACCTTAGGTACATTTAGACGTCCAGACATCTATTTGTGTCGATGGAAATGAAGTATGATGTCCAGTAAATAGTTTAGGAGATGTTGATGACCGAACGTAAGTTAGCCACAATTGCAGTGCGTCAAGGGATTGAGTCTGATACTCAGCATGGTGCGGTCGTGCCACCCATCTACCTTTCTACTAATTACTCTTTTGATGGACACACTAATCCACGTGAGTTTGATTACAGTCGCTCAGGTAATCCGACTCGCTCGATCTTAGGCGATGCTATTGCCGGATTAGAAAAGGGGGCCACGGGAGTGGTGACCTGTACAGGAATGGCCGCAATCACCCTGGTGACGAGTCTGTTGGGTCCGGATGACCTGCTGGTCGTTCCCCATGACTGTTATGGTGGCAGCTATCGTCTGTTTACCAATTTAGCCAGGAAGGGCCAGTTTAAGCTGGCTGTCGTCGATCAGACCGATGAATCAGCCCTGAAAAAGGTTATAGCACAGCGGCCCAAGATGGTCTGGCTCGAGACACCTTCGAACCCCTTGTTACGTGTGGTGGATATCGAGGCTATCGCCAGAGCGAGTCATGCCGTCGATGCTCTGGTGGTTGTCGATAACACTTTCCTTTCGCCTGTCCTGCAGCAGCCGCTGCTGCTCGGAGCCGATATCGTTATCCACTCCACGACTAAATATATCAACGGACACAGCGATGTCGTCGGTGGGGCCGTCGTAGCCAAAGATGAGGAGTTGGGCGAGTTGTTGCACTGGTGGTCTAATACATTAGGCTTGACCGGGTCGGCCTTCGACAGCTACATGACACTGCGTGGTATCCGCACTCTTGCCGTGCGTATTCGTGAGCATCAGGCGAATGCCGAAAGAGTGCTGGAGGTGCTAAGCGGCAGTAGTGCCGTTGAAAAAGTATATTACCCGGGGTTAAAAGAGCATCCCGGTCACGAGATCGCGGCGAAACAACAAAAGGGCTTCGGGGCGATGTTGAGTTTCGAGCTTAAGGGGGGAGAGGCTGAGTTGGTCGCCTTCCTGGGGAAACTTAGCGTGTTCTCTGTCGCAGAAAGTTTAGGTGGAGTAGAGAGTTTAGTCGCGGTTCCTGCGACAATGACCCATAGAGCAATGGAGCCAGAGGCTCGGGCCGAAGCCGGGGTGAAAGATACCCTTATCCGTCTTTCTGTAGGTATTGAAGATGCGGATGATTTAGTTGCTGATATACAAGCAGGACTTGCTGCGGCATTAGCCTGTTAATAGGAGTTTGAAATGGCGCGTTGTCATTTGCATAAATTTGGTGGTTCAAGCCTGGCGGATGCCGACTGTTACCGCCGTGTGGCTCATATCCTTCTCACTCACGGCAATAGCGACGATCTTGTCGTAGTCTCCGCCGCAGGTAAGAGCACTAACTTTCTCTATAAGTTATTAGAGTTAAAAGATACGGCCCAGCTCTGGCAGGAAGAGCTGCAGGTCTTGATCAGTTTTCAGCAAAATTTAATTGAGCAGCTGCTCTCCAATGAGCAGGCGAGAAGCTTAAGAGAACGTCTGTCGATTGACAAATACCAGCTGATCAGTCTCTTCTCACTCGATGAGTTGAATGAATATAAGCGCAGTGAAGTGGTCAGCTTTGGTGAGCGTTGGTCGGCGCGCCTGTTGGCAGCACTGTTGAGAGAGTCCGGGGTCGCGGCGAGCGATGTCGATTCGAGAACCTTGCTGCTGGCCGACGAGGGCGCCGTTCCCCAGATAAGGCTGGAGGAGTCCCGCGCCAGAGTCCAAAGCCTGGTGACAGAGCAGGCCAATGAACGTTTGATTATCACGGGCTTCATCTGTGCTAACAGCCAGGGGGAGACTCTGCTCCTTGGTCGTAATGGTTCAGATTATAGTGCGACCCTGATTGCCAGCCTTGCCGATATCGACAGAGTGACGATCTGGACCGATGTTGAGGGGGTGTTCAACGCAGACCCCAATAAGATCAACGATGCTAAGCTGCTTAAGAGCCTCTCCCTGGATGAGGCTAACCGTCTGGCTCATTTGGGCTCGCCGGTGCTGCATAATCGCTCCCTGCAGCCTCTGTTCGATACCGATGTCAGTCTGGCGGTACGTTCGAGCTATGCATCCCATACCGATTTTACCCTGATAGCACCTAAGAGCTCGTCGGCCAGTGCGCCGGTTGTCACGAATTTGCCTACTGTGTCACTGTTTAACTTCAGATTGAGTTGTGATCTCTCTAAGGTGATCGATCTTTTGGCTGAGGCGGGACTGATCCCGTTAGCTCATTGGAAGCTGGCTCATAAGCGAGTCGAACTCGCCTTCACTCACGAGAACAGTAAACAGGTGCAGTCGATACTCGAGCATGAAGGCGAACGATTAGGTGTGGCGGATATCCGCTTACGTGAAGATCTTGGCCTGGTCGCCCTGGTGAGTGCCGATGCGAATCTCTACCGCCGTGGTTTCGCGCGCTTATTAAGCCGTGATGCACGTCCTCTACATAACGATGGCTTGAGCCTGGTAACTCTGGTGCCAAGTAGCCAGATAAACCTGTTGACCCAGAAAGTACATCGTCGTTGCGCCGGTCCGCGCAAGCGCATAGGGGTGCTTTTACTGGGTGTTGGAAATATCGGAGAGGCCTGGGTCGATCTGTTTATTCATGCACGTACAACCTTGAACAAAGAGCTGGAGGCCAGTGTCGAACTGGTTGGTCTACTGAGTTCGAAGAAGGCCTTGTTGAAGGAGGAGGGGATAGGTTTAAGTTCATGGAAGCAGGAGTTTGATCAGCAAGCGACTCCCTGGCTGTATGACCATCTGTTCGAGCAGCTCCAGGCACTGGAGTGCGATGAGATAGTCGCTCTGGATATCAGTGCCAGTGCAGATCTGACTCTTCAATATCCTGAGTTTTTTGCCCGCGGTATTCATGTGGTCAGTGCCAATAAGCTGGCCGGTTCGGGCCCGTTGGCCTTCTACCGTGAGTTGAAACTACAGCTGGGTAATCGCAGACTGTTTTGGCGTTATAACGCCAGCTGTGGAGCGGGATTACCGGTGCAACACGCTCTGAACGATCTGCACAACAGCGGTGATAGAGTTGAGGCCGTTGGTGGCATATTTTCGGGAACACTCTGCTGGTTATTTGAAAACTATGATGCCAACAAACCTTTCTCTGAGTTGGTTCTGGAAGCCAAAGGCTTAGGTATTACCGAGCCTGATCCTCGTGATGATCTTTCCGGCCGCGATATGCAGCGTAAGTTACTGATACTGGCCCGTGAGATTGGTCATCAGATAGAACTTGAAGATATTGAGCTTAACTCATTAGTACCTGCAGAATTAGCCGAAATTCCGTTGGAGCAGTTTCTTGAGCGAATCAATGAGCTCGATGGCGAGATGTTACGTCAGTTTCAGGCGGCTGCTGAGCAGGATAAAGTACTTCGTTACGTGGCCGGGCTGGATCTGGTTGAGGGACAGTTGAAGGCAGCTGTAGGCATTCAATGGGTCGATCGTGAGCATGCCTACGCGAATCTGACTCCGGGCGATAATGTCTTTGTGATCCGTAGTGCATTCTATCAGGATAACCCTCTCATCATACGAGGCCCGGGTGCAGGAAGGGAAGTGACTGCGGCAGCAGTTCAGTCGGATCTGGCACAGATCTGTAGGGACCTGTTGCAGGAGTAAAAAGGGTGTTTCTCTTCGAGGTGTTAGGTTTCGACGGCGCTCTGCTTCGGGGGCGCTACGCTTCGAAAGCTTTCCTCGTAGCAGCTTTGCTGCGTCCTCGCAGGGCGAAGCCCAGCCCGGGAGGTGCTTTTTGCCGAACTTGTAGGCGTTCTTGAGCCGTCCTTTAGCGACGAAGTCGCGTCCTTATCTCTTAACAGCTTTGCTGCGCCCTCGCGGGCGAAGCCTATTCCGGTAGGCGCTTCTTACCGAACCCGTGCCGCTCTTAATCGTCCTTCAGCGACGAAGTCATGTCCTTACCTCTTAGCTGCTTTGCTACACCCTCGCAGGGTGAAGCCCGTCTCCGAATGTGTTTGTCAACCATCTTTCAGCGACAGAGTCGCGCTCCTCCTTTCTAAGAACTATCTTATACCAATCAGTATAAAGATGTGATCGCTCAGCGAGAGTTTAGCGCTTTTGAGGCAAGGTCATTAATTGCTCCTGCTTAAATGACATTTGCAACATCCATGTTGCTCGCAGCGAGTGAAGAGCATAGTTGTTCTACGCTTAAACTCGTTAACGCAGCATAAGAAGCGCTAAAACTCGCCTTTCAGGAGTGTTTTTGGGCTGCCTACTTCTTCGTTGAATAGCTTCACAAGGGATCACCATTGCATCATCTATTCGCCTTGAATTAGTTGGCCAAAAATAACTCTGAGTAGATCACTTTCTTATACTGTTTGGTATTAATTGTATTTAGTACGCTATTTGCTATTGACTTAGACCGAAGTTTCTCTAATATGGATGTATAGACGTCCAAACGTCTAGACGGGTTTTGCCTCTCACCCGAAAACGGTGAGCAGGTTATAGAAGGCAGATCACAGATAGCAGAGTCGTAGAGGGAATAGAAATGGGTTTTCATCATGCACAACATGCTACATCGCTAAACCAGAGCCTGGCTGAGGTGAATGGCGATATTAACGTTTCTTTTGAGTTCTTCCCTCCGGCAACCCCAGAGATGGAGAAAATTCTATGGAACTCTATTCGTCGCCTCGAACCGCTTAATCCAAAATTTGTCTCAGTCACTTATGGCGCTAACTCTGGTGTGCGTGATCGTACCCATGGTGTTATAGAGCGAATTCAGAAGGAGACCGACCTCGTTGCTGCGCCTCATCTCACCCTGGTCGATGCCAGCGATGAAGAGCTCAAAGAGCTTGCCAAGCACTATTGGAACTCGGGGATCAGGGATATCGTAGCACTGCGTGGTGACCTGCCGGAGGGCAGCCCTAAGCCAACCCGGTTTGCCAACGACCTGGTGCGATTACTGCGCTCTGTCGCCGACTTCGATATCTCAGTTGCGGCTTACCCGGAAGTACATCCCGATGCGCCAAATGCCCAGGCAGACCTGATTAACCTCAAGAGGAAAATTGATGCCGGTGCTAATCGGGCCATCACCCAGTTTTTCTTCGACGTCGAGTCCTACCTGAGGTTCCGTGACCGTTGTGTCGCAGCGGGTATCGATGTTGAAATTGTGCCGGGCATCTTACCTGTGACCAACTTTAAGCAACTTAAGCGTTTTGCCGGCATGACCAATGTGTCGATTCCCGCTTGGTTGCATAAACAGTTTGAAGGTTTGGATGACGATCCGACGACACGTCAGATGGTGGGGGCTAACGTAGCGATCGATATGGTGAAAGTCTTGTCCCGTGAAGGGGTGAAGGATTTCCATTTCTACACCCTGAACCGCGCCGAGCTCACCTATGCTATCTGTCATACCTTAGGGGTTCGCCCTGTGAGGTAATGATGGTTGTGAAGGCCAACGTTTCAGGTATCCGATATGGTTTAAGTCTTGTCCCGTGAAGGGGTGAAGGACTTTCATTTTTATACCCTGAACCGAGCGGAGCTAACCTATGCCATCTGTCATACCTTAGGGGTTCGCCCCAAGTAAAGTTATAAGCGGTAAGTGTAGGAGCGGCTTTAGCCGCGAATGTTCAGAAGATTATAGCTACGAGCTATGAGTTAAAAACTATGAGTTAAAAGCTATGCCCTGCCTTATCGGTGGGGCATTTTTTTTATCCCGAATACAGTCAGCGGTGCAGTAATATGAAGTGAGATTTAGCCATGATTCAGGGGGGGGGAGCTGTGCATAAGTTGAACAGTGGCTGCTGCTTCTCTATGATGGCTTATGGACGTTCGAGTATAGAGCCTATTTAGTGAGACCACTTTGTTGCTATATACTCATGAGCCCTATGGATTAATCAGGTAAATTTAAGGATGAATTTGATGAAGTTTTTAGTGACATTTTTTTTGCTGCTCTCTCTGTCCGCATGTAATGGAATCAGGTTGAATACTACCCCAAGTGTGGATGAGGCTCTGAAAACCTATAAGGTTGAAGAGTACTCCATAGCTGAAATTCAGCGATACAAAGCCGAATCTCTGGGAAAGGTCGTTTCCTCCTATTGCAGGACCAGACCGACCCAGCCTAAGCCTACCGAGTCACTCCTGCTCGGTGAGCTAAAGTATAAGACTCAGCGGTTGGGCGGTAATGGTGTGGTGATCATGGAGTGTGTCGATCATCGCCTCAATATCAGTTGCAGTGACTTCCTGGAGTGCAGGGCCTTAGCCTATCGTGTCGATTTCGATAGCCTGTAGCTTGTTATCTAACCCTCAAGCAATGAAATGCTAAACTCAACAAGGTTGGGATTATTCTTTTGGCGGAGTTTGAGCAAATGACCCGGGATATGCGTAGTTATGACTCATAAACAAAAACAAGCTCAAATCTGTCCCCTCTGTTTGGGGCAAAACTCCTGCGCTGTCACTCTGGGAAAGGAGCTCGAAGCTTGCTGGTGCAACCACACCAGCTTTCCTGCAAAAGAGGCGGTTAAGGGAGAGGCTTTGGAGCCCAAGGCATGTATCTGTCAAAGCTGTGTCGCTAAGTTAAAAGAGGAGGCTGAATTGGGGCTAAAGAGGCTGGATTGACAAAGCCTGGCTTTGGTCTCACTCAGTAGAGAGTTCATTTTTCACTTCATATACCCGTGATAAGAACCTCCTCCGGGATAGGGGGAGTGATTGCTGTTTGGTTTATTGCCCCGATGTTAACTATGCTTGGACAGGCATGCTTGTATACTGTTTACCCGATGAAAGTGAGGGAACTATGGGCGAAGGGCGTTACTCGACTCTGATACTTCTCACTCTTCTTTTAACCCTAGCCGGCTGCCAGTTCGAGAGAGGGGGAATACAATACGGTGGAAGCCATAGTATGGAGCCGATAGGGGATGCGGCAGTTCAGCCCTCTGTTATAGCGCTGTTTGCTCATCCGGATGATGAGACCTGGATCTCGGGTACCTTAGCGAAATTTGCCCGTCATGGGGTAAGCGTCTTTCCGGTATACGCCACCTCAGGAGAGGCCGGTAGCGACCACTCAGGGCAAGGGTTATCAGGGGCTGAGTTAGCCGGGGTCAGAGAGCTGGAGGCTATGGCCGCCTCCCATATATTAGGCCTTGAGAAGCCGCAGTTTCTACGTTTCCCCGATGGTGAACTCAATCAATATCCTCAAGAGGTTGTCGAACGACTGACCAGTTTGGTTGAGCGTGAAAAGCCTGTCGCAGTTATCACATTTACAGAGGGGGGGATAACGGATAATCAAGATCATAAAACTCTGAATCAGATAGTCTCAGCCCATTTTAATCAACTAGCCGGTTACTTCGGAGTCTCTTATTCCAGAGCGGGAAGCTTAGCAATGTCGGCCAATAAATTTGACCTTGATTACGAGGTCGCCATGCCGATGGAGGACGCTGCAGTCACTATTAGGGTCGATGTCTCTGAGTATAGGAGTTTGAGAGTGGAGGCGATGGCAAGTCACAGAACTCAATTTACTCCTACCATGATCCAGGCCTTTTCAGACTATGCCGACTCTGACTCTCAGGAGGAGATTATCACTGCCGATGAGCAGAGTCGAACCGTTATCATAGGGCTTTTAAAGTGATACTGACTCTTTGATATCACAGCTACCCAGATGATTCTTTGTCAATTTTACCGCAGGTATTACCTGAATTGTATAGCTGCGTTACCCCAGTCGGAGAGTAAAAAGTCTCTGATTCGTTCAGGATCAGTTTCAGTGCTACATCCCCACAGGACTGCACAGGTTTTCCCCCGAATCTTTGAGCCTGTCCCACTGGATGTATCGGGGATGGACGAGTTCAGACGTGCGATTTCATCATCAAAATATGCAGTATAATCTGGCGCCGTGACCACTATGGTCTCCATCTCACCGGTAGGGGAGGAAAATGCTGGCGCAAGCTGATTATGTTCAGACTTAGTGAGAGCGGAAAGAGCTGGTAAATTTGAGAGCTCCGAGGTGCCCTTTAACTCATCTATGATAGAGAGTATTTCCGGATTATTTAACTGGTATGCCTGCGATAACCAGATATCAGCCTCTTCATAGTCTCGCTCTACCAGGTGGCCCCCCAAATAGAGCTTTCCAAGCACCAGTGATGCCGGTGAAAAGTCGGCCTTAGTTGCCCTTTTAAGCAGGCTTACTCCCCTGTCTATATCCTGAAAGTCTGAATTCTGAAGGTAGAGTACACCCGCTTTATATTGAGCCGAGACGATGCCGAATTTAGCCGAACGACGAAACCACTTAAGTGCTTGTTCATTATCCTTAGTCGTCCCGTAACCTGCATAGTATAGCTCCGCGAGTGTAGCCATAGCTTCTGAGTGCCCTCTTTTAGTCAATATTTTGTAGGCTTTGAAGTATTCCTGGCACTCGGCAGTAGCACAGGGTTCCAGTTGGTTGGCGGCCGTAGTTGTTATGGCGAGGAGGTTGACGGCTATAAAAATAATTCCTGAAATTATCTTGTTCACTTTCTTATCCTTGAAAGTATAAAATTTAGACATCTATGTGCATCAGGTATTGCTAATTATTACAAATATTACTTATCTGACTGAAAAATTGAGGAGGGGTTTTGGAGCCTGCCCGCAATGGAGCTTAATGGTCAGTCGCTCTCTCTAACTGGCGTTAGTCTTGAAGAGCGGGAAAGATAAAGGGGCAAATGCCGGGAGGCATACAAGCGCATAATTGCACGGTAACTGAATATCACTCTCCGCTCCCGGTTGTCTCGGAGTGCATGCTCGATAGTAGAGTTGACTCTATTCGGTTATGTTTTTTTAATATGAAAGCTCGACTCTTTTTTCTGCGCATAGCTGATGTTCGAGCCAGTTCAGTGCCTTCTTAGTACCGGTTTTTGCTCCCGGGAATAGCTGAATGTTGAGACGATCAACCTGGCGCATCTCCATGAAGTGTGGGGGGAGATTGGCGTCATTGTCATCATAATAGACCACAGCTGTCGCTTTCAGATTCTCCTGAGAGCCCATACACAGCAGGGTTTCATAGGCGTAGCTGTAATTATTTTGTTTATTAATGAGTAGGGCAAAGTCGTGATTGAATACTTTAGCCATATATTCATCAAATTCCCCCAACATTTCGAGTGTGACCTCTACATTAGGTTCGATCGTTACCTGAGCAATATTATTGGTTAAAAGTTCGACCGAACAGCCAAAACTGAACTTATGCATAATATCTTCCTGTTAATTATTCTAATTATTTTAGCGCCCTTTAAACGTAGAACAGGTTTGGAAAAGCTGCAAAAAATAAGAATCAATTGGTCGTTTAAAAAAATACAATAGCATGAAAATATAGCAAATAGTGACAATTTACAGGAGCAGTGTTTTCTTTGTATCTCTTTGTTTTAAATTGTTTAGTTAGTTGTAGTTAAGTTAGTGTGTTGATATGTTGTCAGGCGTAGATTTATCTCGGCTTTGTCAAACTTTTAGTTGAACTATCGGTTGGGTATTAATATCTGAATTCTGCTCCCTGGCATACTCAATCATCTTTAGTTTCAGTCTCCAATTACGGGTGCTTTTATGGAAAGTGTAGATGCGATAGTGGTCGGGGCCGGTGTGGTCGGGCTGGCTGTAGCAGCAAGGTTAAGCCAAAGCCTCAACAGTGTCCTTGTTATTGACAAGAACCCTGGATTCGGTGAGGAGACCAGCAGCAGAAACAGCGAAGTGATCCATGCCGGGATCTACTATCCTCCAGGAAGCTTGAAGGCAGCAACGTGTGTCTCTGGCAGGCATTGGCTGTATGAGTATTGCCGACAGAGAAATATCCCCTTTAAGCCCGTTGGTAAATTAATTGTGGCTCAAAACCCGCAGCAGGAAACCTATCTCGAAGAGCTGAAGCATAGGGCTGGTATGAATGGAGTCCAGGATCTTGTCTGGCTTTCCGGGCGGCAACTTCAGCGATTTTCACCGCAGCTGCGTGGCTGCGCCGCACTACTGTCCCCCTCGACCGGGATAATCGATAGTCATGCCTATATGGTCAGCCTGCTGGCTGAAGCGGAGCTAAACGGGGCAGTGCTGGCAAGGCGGACAGCGTTTATTCGTGCCAAGGCTGAACAGGGGGGATTCGAAGTCACTCTGGATGCCGATGGAGAGGTCATGGCCTTGAATTGCCGCTATCTCATTAACAGTGCCGGTTTATATTGCACAAAGGTTGCCGGGCGGATAGAGGGAGTGCCCGCAGGGCTAATCCCCGGGCTCTATTGGTGCCGGGGTCACTACTTCTCTTACCGTGGAAGTTCTCCATTCGATCGTCTGGTATATCCCGTCCCCGAGAGGGTCGGTGCCGGACTCGGTATACATGCGACTCTCGATATGGGCGGTCAATTGAAGTTTGGCCCGGATACTCAATATATAGCCTCTTGCAGTGAGCCGGATTATCGTGTTTCTCCATCGCTTAAAAGCCGCTTTGTTGAATCGATAAGAAGCTATTTTCCTAATATAGATCCGGAAAGGCTAGAGCCTGCTTACTCCGGTATCCGTCCCAAATTACAGGGACCGGGAGATAGTTTCAGAGACTTTCAGATCCAGGGAGCGGCTGAACATGGCCTTCAAGGGCTGGTAAATTTGTATGGTATAGAGTCACCGGGTCTCACGGCCAGCCTTGCTATCGCTCGTTATGTGGCCGATGAGCTGGGTATCGGGCAGCCATGAGGCTGACACTTTATGGGCTTACTGAAAACACCTTAATTTACGATTAATTCAGATCATCAGTAATTTGATGTACTAAATTTAGGGGAGCAGGACAATAGGGAGCGCTCTTACGGATAAGATATTGATGATTTTTTTTCGAAGAGTTTGAGGCCCGGTATGCGTAATATCAGTATCGATCTATATAAGTTGATAAGTTCCTGTTTACTCTTCCTGCTGTTTTCAACATTGGTCACCGTTGGGTTTGTTGTTTCCGTAACCGGGGGAGTCAGCCACCTTTTTCAGTTAGATGTCCACCTGTCCGGAATCGAGATGGCAATATCTCTTGTGATGTTTATTAGCCTTCCCTTTCTCTTCGGACGATTCTGTTACTACTTTTATCAGATGGTTAAGAGAGGCAGGAGATTCGGTATTGCAGTTTTTTGCTATCAGAATCTGTTTAATCCATTCAATTTTCTACTGTTTCCAAGCCTGCTTAACTCCGACGGGCATGAGTCTAGGAGGCGTTGTCTGGTGTCAGCCATCCTGCTTATCTGTATCTATGCCTTAGTTTTTCTTGCGGGTACTTAATCCGGGTCTTGTGTCTGAATCGCCCTGGATTGGGTGAAGAGCTTATCCATTATCTGCTTGAGTTGAGCTCGCTCCTCAGTGGTGAGAGCGGATAACAGGGCCTGCTCTCTTGCTAACACCATAGGTGCCAGCTCCCGGTGCAAACTTAGCCCTTTGGGAGTGAGCTTTAACAGAGAGGAGCGTTTATCACTCCTGTCTTCAACCTTAGTGATTAAATGCTTAGCCATCATCTTGGCAATGGCGCGGCTGGTTTGCATCTTCTCGAGATTTATCATGCCGCCGATGCATTTCGCCGATAGTGCCTTCCCTGTGCCGAGTACGGCCACGATTCGCCATTCATGGCGGCTGAGTTCAAAGTGACCCGTGTAGATCTGGGCAATATTATCGCTCACACTCGATTGCAGTTGTGTCAGCTGATAGGGAAAAAAGTTATCCATATCTAAACTGACATCCAGGCTCTGCCGCGCCTCAGGCTTGTCTGCTGCCATAAAAAGTCTGCCCCGTAATGAGTTAGGTTATCGAGTATATGCCATTAGCTTCAAGCTGGCACGATATGTGACTCGCTGGTTTATTTTGATACTCTGAATCTGACCTGAGTTGTGGATATATTGACCTGTCGGATAAACAGGAGTAAAGTTAGTAACACCTGTTACTATATTTGTTGGAGTTGGATTCGGTATGATTAATATTGAGCAGATACATCATGTGGCTTATCGCTGTAACGATGCAAAAGAGACGGTCGAGTTCTACAAAGATAAACTCAACATGGAGTTCCTGGTTGCCATTGCCGAAGATAAAGTGCCTTCAACACAAGAGCCTGACCCCTATATGCACCTGTTTCTGGACGCGGGTAACGGCAATATTTTAGCCTTCTTTGAACTGCCTAACTCTCCAAAGATGGATCGTGACAGAAATACACCTGAATGGGTGCAACATATCGCATTCAGAGTCAAAGATCGTGATGCCCTGGTAGAGGCGAAGGCGGAGCTTGAGGCGAAGGGGGTCGACGTTCTCGGTATTACCAAGCATGGCATCATAGAGTCTATCTACTTCTTCGATCCCAGTGGTCATCGACTGGAGCTGACCTGTGTGACAGGGACTCCGGGTCAGTTTGCCGAGCTGAAGAAGGTAGGGCCCGCCATGTTGGAAGAGTGGTCAAGAACCAAGAAAGCCCCTAAACACGCAGCCTGGCTACACGAAGAGCAATTCAGTGGTAAGTAGAGTGTAATTGACACCGGTGCGTCTCCTGTTGGGCTGCAACTATGTCTTTTACTCTTAACCAGAGTTCTCATAAACAAAACACCATCGCCGCGGAGAGGAGTAACTGCCTCTCTGCGATAACCTGCTGTAGTTGATTGTGGCAGCACTCAAATAGGTACTTTCGTTTGTACAGGCTCTGCTTCATCCGGCGTGCAACTCTTTCGGGCTCACCCTCCATATTTGCCAGTTGTACTCGTAATCTATGAGAATAGAGAATGAACCTGCGTTTCGCGGTTAATTTTTGTGTCGGGTTACTGAGCAGGTTTCGGTAGTAGTAAGACAGCATTCTCCGCTCCCGAATCAGTTCAGGAAAGCTGCGAGTATCTAGCTTGTTATCGATATAATCCAGTACCAGCTTCTTCAATATTTTCATATCCTGCAGCGCTCTGGGGATCCTGTGACCCACCCCGGCAAGTTTCAATCTACACACGACGCAGGAGTAGCGCTCGATATGTAATCTGTCTGGTCTATATAGGGGATCATAAACAACTGTGAGTGGAGTCGTGCATATGGAGGCGTCCCGGTTTGTTGTTGCAAGAGAGGAGTTTCTGGTGGCTTGCTGCACCTTTGGGTCCCATGGAGCAATATTATTATCGTATGTGCTCAAGGGCATCAGAA
This sequence comes from uncultured Shewanella sp., assembly GCF_947501225.1. Lineage (GTDB taxonomy): Bacteria > Pseudomonadota > Gammaproteobacteria > Enterobacterales > Shewanellaceae > Shewanella. The sequence continues at coordinate 29,139 of NZ_CANMUW010000018.1, read as the reverse complement.
GGAGGGCTCTATCCAGCCTTAAATGGTCGGCATAGAGAGAGGTTGCAAACCCGCCACGACTCACCCCATAGCCAACTCTATGGGGAAAGCGGCTCAACTCAGCTCCCAGCATTTCGATGAAGGCGTCAAAGTCACGGCACTGGTAATAGTTATTCTCCCCTATATGAACAAATGAGATGGTGTTTATCTTATGTTCAGTAAGTAGGTTGAACCCCCATAGGGGCTTGCTCTCATCCAAGGCTTTTTCATCAATGGCTTCACAACCCGGTGCAAAGGTAACAACGACAGGTTTAGAGGTGTCGATGAGCAGGTATTGCATCATCATATTGCCGATACGCTGACGAACGACTTGATTAAACTTCAGCATAGTTGTGAGCCTGAGAGGGAAGAGGTGCGATTTTATTAATCTTGTTAAGAAGGATCGCGCTTCGGCGGGAGGGAGTGTGATCCGGCTCCTGTTACAAAATGTACTGGTTATCAGTTTGTTATGGTCAGGTGCTGGCTGTTATTTAGCTGTTTTTCCTGTGTGTTAAAGGTGTGCCATCTGTGTGTACACCAGTCTGTTGCTGAAGAGCAGACAGGCTTGAGTGGTATAAAGCTGATCGACAGGCATAAAAAAAGGAGCCTCAGGCTCCTTTTTCTCTACTCACCGGGCTAATCGTTAGGCTCGGTGTTGCGGCAATTAATTACTCGCCATCTTTCGATGAATTGCCTTTACGGTGTGACCTTCTTTCACCGGACGGGCGACGATCGCCGGAGCTTCTGCGCGGGCGGCGCGGCGGACGGCTGTCACCGGAAGGAAGCTCAGCCCCCTCGGCTTCGCGGATATTCAGAGGTCTGCCACAGACGCGTACCTTCTTAAGGTGCTGCAGCACATCTTTCGGCATTCCGTCAGGCAGGTCGATCGCGGTGATCTGATCGAACAGCTGGATCTGACCGATATAACGGCTGTCGATGTTAGCTTCATTAGCAACGGCACCAACGATGTTACCCACACCTACGCCATTGTCACGACCTACATCTATAATATAGCGACACATCTTAACGTCAGGGTTATCTTTCAGTGAATCGGCCTTACCCAGGTTAGCCGGGGTCGGGCGTGAATCACGACGGCCACGCTCACCGCGTGTACCGCGCTCGCGAGAGTTACGCTCATCACGGCTGTCGCGTTGACGCTCGTTGATGGCCGGCAACTGTAGTGGACGCTCTTTCTGAACCTGCTGTAGCAGTGCCGCCGCAAGAATGTCGGTATCGACTTCTAACTGCTGACAAAGTTGAGCTACGGCACCTTTCATGAAGTCCAGTGAGTCTTTGCTGATGATATCGGCAACCTGCTCACCTAAGCGAGAGAGACGACGCTCTGTTACCGTCTCCGGGCTGGGGACATTCATCGGCGAGATACGGCTCTTGGTTGCACGCTCGATGGTGCGTAGCATACGCATCTCTCTGTGTGTAACGAAAAGGATCGCCATACCGGTACGACCCGCACGACCCGTACGGCCGATACGGTGAACGTAAGCTTCGGTGTCATATGGGATATCGTAGTTAACAACGTGTCCGATACGCTCAACATCGAGACCACGAGCGGCGACGTCGGTAGCGATCAGGATATCTAACTTGCCGCGTTTTAGTTGTTCAACGGCGCGCTCACGCGCTTGTTGGTTCATGTCACCGTGAAGCGGAGATGAGGCGTAACCGCGTGCCTCTAACTTCTCGGCTAACTCAACACAGCTGTTACGGGTTCGAACGAAGATGATGATACCTTCGGTATTTTCAACCTCTAAAACACGAACAAGTGCTTCCAGCTTGTTGTGCTGTGAAACTTGAACGAAACGCTGTTCGATGGTTTCAACTGTTGTTTGGGTTGCGGCAATCTTAACGTGAACCGGGTTATCCAGATATTTGTTGGCAACACGCTTGATTTGCTCTGGCATAGTCGCAGAGAAGAGGGCCAGCTGACGCTCCTGTGGAGTGTGCTCTAGGATCCATTCGATATCATCGATGAAGCCCATCTTGAGCATCTCATCGGCTTCGTCCAGTACCATAGCTTTTAGTGTGGCAAGCTTAAGTGTACCGCGGCGCATATGGTCCATAACACGGCCCGGTGTACCAACGATGATCTGCGGGCCACGTCTTAGGGCGTTGAGTTGTTGATGCATGCTTTGACCACCATAGATAGGCAGTACATGCAGACCCTTCATAAATTTAGAGTAGCTGGCAAAGGCCTCAGCAACCTGAACGGCTAGTTCGCGGGTTGGAGCAAGAACCAGGATCTGTGGCGCATTGGTCGTTGGATCTATGCTGTTAAGCAGAGGCAGTGCGAAGGCCCCCGTTTTACCTGTACCTGTCTGTGCCTGACCTAAAATGTCCTTATCGGCCATCAGAGGATCGATACTGGCAGCCTGAATAGGTGTAGGCTTCTCGTAGCCTAGTTCGTCAAGAGCACGCAACAAAGGCTCGGCAAGACCGAGTTCGCGGAAAGTTTTTTCACTGGATGACATGGGTTGTAGCCTTGTGGAATTACGAGCACAAAAAATGTGCTGGGTTTATAGACAGAAAATCAACCCCGTGTCGACTTCCCGCACCGAAATTTTATCAGTAAGCCAGTTATTATAGCAGGGTGCAATTGGTATTACCAATTAATATTGGGGTTTTCAGCCGGTAATCAGCTAAAATTTTCAAAGAATAGTTTTTTATCAGTTAGTTATCTTGTTAAAAAAATAACTGTTTATTGACATTATTGCGCATTTTGGAGCAGTAAACTGTTAATTATCAGCAGTTGATAGGCTGATTCAGTCACAGCCGCCAGAAAATTAAGATCTATTTTTTCACTGGTATCGGTGGGAGCGTGGTAGTCCTTATGGGGTGGCACTCCGAAGTATAGCCAGGGGATCCCGACCCTGTGTAAAGGGTAATGATCCGATGCCCTGAGCCAATCGACACGACTCACTTCCCGGCCACGATTTCTGGGGTGATTAGCCTTGATGCATAGCCCTGTTTCGTTCGAGAGCCGTTGTTGGATCAGCTTAAAATGTTTAAAGCCTCTTCTTCCCTCCAGATAGATCGCATAGGGGCGGCCGGGTCTGCCGATCATATCCATATTGATTGCCAGTTCAATCTGCTTGCTATTGGGGTTCGAGTTCGGATCATTGAGCTTCTCTGCCAGTGCATAGCCTCCGAAAAGCCCTGGCTCCTCGGCATCGGTTGCCACAAACATATAATTTATCTGTTCGCCGTCTTCCCCTTCTGAGGCGCTATGAGCCGCGAGCTGCAGCATGGCGGCGACGCCGGAAGCGTTATCATCGGCTCCCGGGTGTACCTTGCCCGCTTTTTTTCCTAAATGATCATAATGGGCGACGACGATACGCCAGCGATCGTTGGGGGTCGGGGATTTTAACACTCCGACCAGATTTACTCCTTCACGACGGCCAAATTGATAGTCATAGTTGAAGGGGTGGGAGTAGCCGGGTTTGTCACCGTCTCCGGGAGGCTGTTCCCAGGAGGTGAGCCCTATTTGGCTAAACCGCTGCGAGATATACTCCCGGCTCAGCTCGGCGCCGCGGGTTCCGGTTTTGCTCCCTTCAAGTGCAGGCGAAGTTAGCTGCTCTATGTCGTTTCTGAGCTCACTTCGGCTGGCCCAGTCCGGGGTAAGCTGGGTTTTACATGGAGTGTTACTGCTTGTACATCCGCACAACAGAGTGAGCATGAGAAGCCCCAAGGTCAGCAGCAGGTGAGTCTCCCTGTTAACCCGGCCTGAACAATTCTCTATGGATAGCGTCGAGTCTCTGTGCAACACCATAGGTTCAACTTTTTTTATGGTCATAGAGACAAGCTAACAGCAGATGAGCGGGAATGACAAGGGATTATGATTAGAGCGCGGATTCCGGCCTGGTTTGCCGGAACCCTATGCTAAAAAAGTAGCTGATAACTGTTATTTGCCTAACAGCGGCTTAAGGAAGCGGGCCGTGTGAGACGTCTCATGTTCGGCTACCTGCTCGGGGGAGCCGCTGGTAAGAATTGTCCCCCCTCCGGAGCCACCTTCAGGTCCCAGATCGACAATCCAATCGGCGGTTTTGATCACATCCAGATTATGCTCGATGACCACGATCGTGTTGCCGTGGGCCTTAAGGCGGTGAAGGACGTCTAGCAGCAGCTGAATATCGGCGAAGTGGAGTCCCGTCGTCGGCTCATCGAGGATATAGAGGGTCTTCCCCGTATCTCGCTTGGACAACTCCTTCGCCAGCTTGACCCGCTGCGCCTCACCACCGGACAGGGTGGTGGCACTCTGTCCCAGACTGATATAGGAGAGACCGACTTCGACCAGGGTCTGCAGTTTACGGGCTATCGCCGGTACGGCATCGAAGAAGGGGCGCGCCTCTTCGACGGTCATATCCAGCACCTCGTGGATATTTTTCCCCTTGTATTTGACCTCTAAGGTCTCCCGGTTATAGCGCTTCCCTTTACAGCTGTCGCAAGGCACATAGACATCGGGCAGGAAGTGCATCTCAACCTTAATCAGGCCATCGCCCTGACAGGCCTCACAGCGTCCCCCTTTCACGTTGAAGGAGAAGCGACCCGGCTTGTAGCCACGGGTGCGGGATTCCTGAGTCGCGGCGAATAACTCCCTGATAGGGGTGAAGATGCCGGTATAGGTCGCAGGATTCGATCTCGGAGTCCGGCCGATGGGGCTCTGATCGATATCGACCACCTTGTCGCAGTGATCCATCCCTTTGACGCTCTTGTAGGGCGCCGGTTCATCGACGGTCGCGCCGTTGAGTTGCCTGTGGGCAATCTTGTAGAAAGTATCGTTGATCAGTGTCGATTTTCCTGAGCCCGATACCCCGGTGACACAGGTGAACAGCCCGACCGGGATAGTCAGGTCGACATCTTTGAGGTTGTTACCGGTGGCGCCGGTGAGTTCGATCAGTTTATTTTCATCATAGTTAGCCCGCTTCTCGGTAATATGGATCTGTTTCTTACCCGAGAGGTATTGACCAGTGACTGAGGTTTCACAGCCGAGAATATCTTTCAGGCTGCCGTCGGCGATGACTTCACCGCCATGGACGCCGGCGCCCGGACCGATATCGATAACATGATCCGCCATCCTTATGGCATCTTCGTCATGCTCCACCACGATAACGGTATTACCCAGATCCCTGAGGTGAATGAGGGTTCTCAGCAGGCGTTCATTATCGCGCTGATGCAGACCGATAGAGGGTTCATCGAGCACATACATTACGCCGACGAGCCCGGCACCTATCTGGCTTGCCAATCTGATACGTTGAGCCTCACCACCAGAGAGCGTATCGGCCGAACGTGACAGGCTCAGGTAGTTTAGGCCGACGTTGACGAGGAAGCCTAAACGGTCACGGACCTCTTTAAGGATCTTCTCGGCGATCTGAGCCTTCTGCCCCGTGAGCTCAAGGGAGGAGAAATACTCCATCGCCTCGCCGATCGACCATTGAGTCAACATGGGAAGGTTGAGATCTTTAATGAAGACATTTCTCGCCTCTTCCCGCAGACGTGAACCGTCACAGCTCTGGCAGGGTTGAGTGTTAATAAATTTGGCCAGCTCTTCACGGACAGCATTTGACTCGGTTTCCCGGTAACGTCTGTCCATGTTGTTGAGAATGCCTTCGAAGGGGTGATTACGGACGACCACATCACCGCGATCGTTGATATATTTAAAGGCGATACTCTCGCTGCCTGACCCATAGAGCACCAGCTTCTGAACCTTGGAGCTAAGTGATTGGAATGGGTGCTCGATATCAAACTCATAATGTTCGGCCAGGGAGGTGAGCATCTGGAAGTAGTAGAAGTTGCGTCTGTCCCAGCCGCGAATTGCGCCGCCGGCCAGTGAGAGCTCAGGATTGGTGATCACACGTTCTGAGTCGAAGAACTGCTGCACACCTAATCCGTCACAGGTGCCGCAAGCCCCTGCCGGGTTATTGAAGGAGAAGATCCTCGGCTCGAGTTCAGCCATCGAGTAACCACAATGCGGGCAGGCAAAGTTGGCGGAGAACAGCAGCTCCTCGCCCTTGTCCGTCTGGTCACTTTCCATGCTTGCGACGGTGACGATACCGCCGGAAAGCTCAAGGGCGGTTTCGAACGACTCGGCCAACCTCTGCTTGATATCGTCACGGACCTTGAATCGGTCGACAACCACCTCGATGGTGTGCTTCACATGCAGTTCAAGTTCCGGTGGATCGGTCAGATCGCAGACCTCCCCATCTATACGGGCACGGATAAAGCCCTGGGCCGAGAGGCTGTCCAGCAGCTTAACATGTTCACCCTTGCGGTTATTGACTACCGGAGCCAACAGCATCTGGCGGCTGCCCTCAGGGAGTTCGATCACTTTATCGACCATCTGACTGATGGTTTGTGCCGCCAATGGTTGGCCATGTGTCGGGCAGCGTGGTTCACCGACCCGTGCAAAAAGCAGTCGAAGGTAATCGTAGATCTCTGTGATGGTTCCCACTGTAGAGCGCGGGTTGTGGGAGGTCGACTTCTGTTCGATAGAGATCGCCGGGCTTAACCCCTCGATATGGTCTACATCGGGTTTCTCCATCAGACTCAGAAACTGGCGTGCATAGGCTGAAAGCGATTCGACATAGCGCCTCTGTCCCTCGGCATAGAGGGTATCGAAAGCCAGAGAGGATTTTCCCGAGCCGGAAAGCCCGGTGATCACGATAAGTTTATCTCTGGGTATTGTCAGGTTGATGTTTTTTAGATTGTGGGTGCGGGCGCCACGAACTTCAATCTTGTCCATCTTTCTCTCTGTATGCCGAAATAAAAAAGAGATCGATTATCGCATAAAAATTGACACAGGTCTCACTTATCGGCTTGTGGCCCTGACTATTGCTGCCCGTCAACCATCAGGGCGGGAGCCTCAGTCTCTGAGGTGTGACGCTTTAACGCTAACCCCGCCCCTCATTAGCTGCCTAATAAATGCCTCTTTTCTTATTTTCCTTTTGAGCTGTTGAAATAGTTCATGATAAACTTCTGCGCTTAATTAAGTATTCAGATCAGGGCGGAACATGGCCAATAACGGACTCTCAAAGACCGAGAAAAAAGTCGCGTTTTCTTTAGCCAGTGTATTTGGTTTGCGCATGATGGGCTTGTTTATGATCATGCCTGTCTTTGCACTTTACGGACAGCATTTAGAGGGCTTTTCACCTCTGTGGGTGGGTATCGCTATCGGTGCATATGGTCTCACTCAGGCCGTATTACAGATACCTATGGGGATCTTATCTGATAAGTTCGGACGAAAGCCGATTATTCTGGCGGGCCTGCTGCTGTTTGCACTGGGAAGTCTGGTCGCTGCCAATGCCGATACCATCTATGGCGTCGTTGCGGGCCGGGCAATTCAGGGGATGGGGGCTATTGCCGCCGCTGTGTTGGCCTTAGCCGCCGACCTTACCCGTGACGAGCAGCGCACCAAGGTGATGGCGATTATCGGCATGTGTATCGGCTTCTCCTTCGCACTCTCTCTCCTGGTCGGCCCTATCGTCGCCCAGCATCTGGGACTATCAGGCCTGTTTGCCATGACGGCTGGCCTGGCGGTTTTGGGGATGGTGATCGTGCAGGCGCTGGTACCTAACCCTATCTCTCAGGCCCCCAAAGGCGATACCTTAGCGACACCGGCTAAATTAAAGGCGATGGTGACAGATCCTCAGTTGTTCAGACTCGATGCGGGGATCTTTATCCTTCACTTAGTGCTGACCGCGGTATTTGTGGCCCTGCCACTGGATCTCGTCGATGCAGGTCTGGTTAAAGAGAAGCATTGGATGCTCTACTTCCCGGCATTTATGGGGGCCTTCTTCCTGATGGTGCCGCTGATCATCATAGGTGTTAAGAAGAAAAACACTAAGGCGACCTTTCAGGTTGCGCTGCTAATCATGATGGTGGCACTGGGGGCGATGGCGCTGTTTGCCAACAACCTTATAGTGCTCAGTATTGCCGTGGTCCTGTTTTTTACCGGATTTAACTATTTGGAAGCTTCGCTGCCCAGCTTGATCGCCAAGTTCTGTCCCGTTGGAGATAAGGGGTCGGCGATGGGGGTTTACTCTACCAGTCAGTTTCTGGGGGCCTTCTGTGGTGGATTATTAGGCGGCGGCGCGTATCAGTTAGTCGGAGCCGCCGGCGTGTTCGCGGTTGCTCTGATTTTGATGACACTTTGGTTGCTGCTCAGCCTTGGGATGGAAAATCCTGTGCTGCTCAAGAGCTATACCCTTGAAGCCACAGTAGAAGGTCGTGAGCAAGCTCAAGCGATGGCGACCGAGCTGTCTCAATTGGCGGGCGTTGCCGAGGCGATTGTGGTGCTCGAGGAGAGGGTCGCATATTTAAAAGTTGATGAGCATTTCGATTTGAGAGAAGCCCGAGCTGTGTTAGGCTCTGTCAGTTAACTCGTATTGGTGCGAAAAAGAGCGATTTTTTTCAGAAGAGTTCTCTTGCAGGCTAGTTCATCTGGCATTTAGCTCGAACCAAGCGTAGAATTTTTGTAATTTGTAAAAATATCTCAGGAGATTTCAATGGCCAGTCGTGGTGTCAATAAGGTAATTTTGGTCGGTAACTTGGGGAAAGACCCTGAAGTACGCTACATGCCAAATGGCAATGCCGTAGCCAACTTTACAGTGGCTACCAGTGAGTCCTGGAAAGACCAGCAAGGTCAGCAGCAGGAGCGTACGGAGTGGCATAATATCGTTATGTACCGTCGCCTGGCTGAAATTGCCGGTGAATACCTGAAAAAAGGCTCTAAAGTTTATCTTGAAGGTAAGCTGCAAACCAGCAAGTGGCAGGACCAAAATACGGGGCAGGATCGCTACAAGACTGAGATCAATGCCAGCGAGATGCAGATGCTCGATAGTCGTGGTCAAGGTGGCGGTCAACAAGGTGGTTATGGCCAACAGCAAGGTCAACAGCAGAACCAATACAACGCTCCTCAGCAGCAGGCTCCTCAGCAAGGTTATGCACCTAAGCCGCAGCAAGCGCCTCAGCAGGCTCCGCAGCAAGGTTATGCGCCTAAGCCACAGCAAGCGCCTCAGCAGGCTCCACAGCAAGGTGGTTATGCGCCTAAGCCCCAGCAAGCGCCACAGCAGGCGGCTCCGCAGCAGCGTCCGGCCCCTCAGCCTCAACAGCCACAGCAGAACTTTACGCCGGATCTGGATGATGGTTGGGATGATGATATCCCGTTCTAGGCCGGTATTTATAAGAGCCTAAGGTTAAAGTTAAAAATATAAAAACCCAGCATTTTTGCTGGGTTTTTCTTTTGCGCAAATTTTCAGTTGTCTGAGGCTGTGATCTATTTAACTGGCGGTTGAAAATTACTCACGCTCTTTTTCAATGCGAGTCAAGCCCACCTTTGCGTCCATAGGGAGTTCCCAGCTTATCCATTCGCTTTCTGCGCGGTGTTTTTTATGGCAGTGGAAATTGATTTAATAAGATTTCACGTGTTCAATTGAAGGGGTCTTATATAAGGAGGGGGGGAATTCATGACTAAGCTTTCATTACCAAACGAATACAGCCATGTGACTTTCGATAAATCTGGTATGGCAGAGGTCATGTATCTGGCGCGTTCACCCTTGCCGGTATTAGCTCCGGGCCAGGTATTGATTAGGGTACATGCTGCGGGCGTCAATGGTCCGGATGTGGCGCAGCGTAAGGGGATATATCCGCCACCGAAGGAGGCAAGCCCGATACTTGGCCTGGAGGTCGCCGGGGAGATCTGTCAAGTTGCTCAGGGAGCAGAGAGGTGGAACCCTGGCGATAAGGTATGTGCCCTGGTGCCCGGTGGGGGCTATGGCGAGTATGCAATAGCCTATGCCGGTCACTGTCTGCCGGTGCCTGATGGCTGGTCATTTTCACAGGCCGCTGCAGTTGTGGAGACCTTCTTTACCGTTTGGGGAAACCTGTTTATGCGAGCAGGTTTGAAAGCTGGCGAGACCGTGCTCATTCACGGTGCTTCAGGTGGTATAGGTAGCGCGGCAATCGCCCTGGCTAAGGCATTCGGGGCCAGGGTGATAGTGACCACCGGCAGTGATGAAAAGTGTGCCTATTGCCGGGAGTTGGGAGCCGACCTGGCTATCAACTACCGGGATGAGGAGTTTGTCGAGCCTGTTATGGCTTTCACACAAGACAAGGGGGTTGAGGCCGTACTCGATGTGGCTGGCGGCGATTTTATCAACCTCAACCTTAAGGTATTAGCCATGGATGGTCGAATGGTTTCCGTCGCCATGCAGCGCGGCCCGAAGGCGCAAGTCGATATCTTTCGCATCATGTCTAAAAGGATCACCTGGACCGGCTCAACCCTGCGCCCACAAAGTGTTGCCGCTAAGTCGGATATCGCTGACGAGCTTATGCTTCACGTGTGGCCTAAGCTGCAGGAATCGCTCAAGGGCGACAGTAAAAGATGCAATTCAAAATTAGTACCTAATATCTTTGCCGAGTTTACTTTGAGTGAGTGTGTCCGGGCTCATGAACTGATGGAGTCGGGGAGTCACAGGGGCAAAATTGTGCTCAAACTTATCTGACAGTAAACGACCGGAAAAGCGGAGCCTTCTTAGTGACCCACTCCTGTCATCTTTAGGGGGTAATATGTTCATGGGTGAGATTATATGAGAGCTAATTTCGACTCTATGTGTCAGGTGGTCGGAGAAGGCGGCGTGTTATTTTCATGGTGATGTTTTTTTAATCTTTTCTATCAGATAGTTGAATTTATTTTTTCAAATGATATCTGTGAGCTCTATAACTTATTAAAAATAAAAACTTGAATAACTGATTCTATATACTAAATTCGATATTAGTTTAGCGACTCAATTTATTGGGCCGATTATCTGCAGGTTAGAATAGGGTAGTTTGCCCGGTTGGTTGGGGAACATTGAGGTGATGTTCTCTGAAATTGTAATGGCATAGGTGAGTGAGGTTGGAGGGCCTGGAGGGTATCTCTGACTCATAATCATCCTGTATGTGTTGATTTTTAAGGGTATTGGCATATATGTATAACACAGTAAAAGCAGCAGTCTGGTATGGCGAGTTAAGAACATCTCGTGGTAATGCTATCGTCATCCATGATAAACAGTTTCCGGAAGCTTCGGCCGGACGCATCTATCTCTACAATGCCGAGAGAGATTCGATAATTGAGTATGCTGAAGAGATAGTGAAGAATAACCTTCATGATCTGAATGAAGAGGCGACGAAAGCCGCCGAAGATACCTATGGTAAGGCGTGGAATGCAGCCCGAGCCGAGTTTATGAAGAAGCATGATGGTTGGGTTGAGGCTAATACGACCAAACACACTCCCCTTATTAATAAACCTGATCCCAGCCCTAAGAGTGATGAAAGCGTCGAGGATAAAGATATCGACAGTGAGGTTGAGCTGGAGGTTGGGTCTGAGAGTTTAGACAGAGAGTTTGCCGATGGCTGGTCCGGTGGTGTAGAGGAGTAGTCTTAGTTCCTTGCAATACACAGTAACACTGAGCGGCAAGTTATGGGTGTATTAAAGAAAAAGGTGCCATCGGCACCTTTTTTCGTTTGTGATAGCCTGGATAATTAAACCGTCTCGAACTGGTAGCGACTGATATGGTGGTAAACCTGTCCCGGCTTTATCCAGGGATCGCCGAGCAACTGTGTTTGGTTTGGCGCATCGGGGAGTTGTTGGGGGGCGAGACAGAGCGCTTGATGTTGCTTCAGCGTCTGGCCGTTGCGGCCCACAGTGCCCTCTAGGTCGTTAGCGCCGTAGACCTGCACTCCCGGTTGATTGCTATAGAGTGTCATAGAGCGTCCCGATTCCGGGGCGCTAAGGTTACCGAAACGGATCAGTTCACCATTACTCTTGGGTATCAGATAGCAGTGATCGAGCCCGTCAGTTTCCTTAAGTTCAATGGCCTTCTGAGTGCTTCCCAGGGGCTTAGGTTTACTGAAATCTAAGTCGCCGCCTGCGCTCGTCGTTGCACCTGTCGGTATCCCCGTCGGGTCCACCATCAGGTATTCCGGGTTGTCTATCTGCAGCCGGTGGCCTGCGTTGCTGGATGAGCGGCTCCCCTCCAGGTTAAAGTAGCTATGTTGAGTCATGCTGATGGGGCAGGGTCTGTCTGTGGCTGCAAACATCTCTACATAGAGGTTGTTTGCTACGAGACGGTAATCGACCTGAATATTGCAGTTGCCGGGGAAACCCATGTCACCGTCGGGGCTAACCAGGTTCAATCGAACGCCATCGGGAAGTTGGCCTATGTTCCAAAGCTTGCGATTGAACCCCTCTGAGCCGCCGTGCAGGCAGTGGTTACCCTGATTGAGATCCAGATGGAATTGTTCGCCATGAAAGCTGATTTGGCCATTTGCTATTCTGTTGGCATAGCGGCCGGTGATAGCGCCTAAGTGCGCGTTCTGAGCAAGGTAATCCTGGGGGGAATCACATCCCAGAACAACATTGCCCCGCTCGCCATCCCTATCCGGTACCCACAATGAACGAATGATACCGCCCAGACTCAATACTTCCAGGGCTAAAATACCGTTATCTATTCTGACACGTTCAATTTTACCACCACGGGGATCTTCCCAGGGATCGAGTGGACGAAAACGAACCATAAATGCATCCTTATCCTTTGCAGATTATATCACAATAGCAGCCGCCTTCTGATTGGGGAGAAGGTTAATAGGCCTCTTTGTCGATTCGGGTTGCGCCACCACTGGCGGAGCAGAGATAAACCGTGGGTTCGAGTCCCGTCTTTTTTGGGTACTCCTTCTCTATGGCTTCTACGACGGCATCGGTTAACTCATGGTCAACCAGAGCCACTACACAACCGCCGAATCCTCCGCCGGTCATCCTGACTCCGCCCCGGGTACCAATGACGTCAGAGATGATCTCGACCAGAGTGTCGATCTGAGGAACCGTTATCTCGAAGTCGTCACGCATGGAAGCATGGGACTGAGCCATTAGCGCACTTAAGGTGGAGATATTGCCGGCTTCAAGCGCATGACTCGCATTCTGGGTTCGTCTGTTTTCCGTTAGCACGTGGCGGGCCCGTCGATAGCAGACATCTGAAAGTTCAGATTTTGCGGCTTCGAGCCGGGACAGGTCTAAGTGTCTCAGGGAGTCCACCCCAAAATGTTCTGCTACCTCTTCACACTGCTCGCGACGCAGGTTGTGTTGTGAGTCGACTAAGCCGCGCTGAACATTTGAATTGACGATGATGAGGCTCAGGCTATCGGGTATATGAACCGGTTCGCTGTCCAGATCCTCACAATCAATCAGCAGCGCATGGTCTTGCTCACCCAGGGCGCTAATCATCTGATCCATGATACCGCAGGCATATCCTACATATTGATTCTCTCCCCGCTGAGCCATCTGTGCGACGGCAAGGGGAGAGAGCCTGAGTTGACTGCACTCATTAACAGCCGTACCAAACGCCAGTTCCAGCGCCGCAGAGGATGAAAGGCCGGCACCAAGAGGGACATTACCCACTACCGCAATATCCATCCCTTTTGCGGGCAAGCCGGATGCAGCCATTGCCGCCGTAAATCCCTTCAGGTAATTGACCCAGCCATCTTCCGGAATCATGACGCCTTCGTGGCCGAAGGCCCACTCTTTGATTTCGCCGGGGAAGGCGTCCGATACGGCGCGGTATAGATCATCATCGCGGCGCTTTACCGCAACAATAGTATGAAAGTTGATAGCCGCAGGCAGTACAAAGCCGTCATTATAGTCAGTGTGTTCGCCGATCAAGTTGACCCGGCCCGGAGCCAGATACAGATCGTCAGCTGTAGTGCCAAAGGTTTGCACAAATAATTTGTTCGCGCGCTGTGCTGGGTTCGACATGTTTTAACGTTTCTCTATGAGTATAAATGATTGCCTGTAACAGGCTTGCCGGTTGAGGGTCTTCTTGACCGTGTCTAGGTACATATCGTTATATCACGACTTTACTCGGGCTGTAACTCAGTTTTTACAGGGTTAATCAATTTTTTTTCGTTTGTATCTGCACTTAGGGTTGAAATTCTGAGTTTGATAATAAATTCAATCGAATCAGAGCGAACGATTAACGAATCGAACGCTCTTTGTAACCTTGGATTAACTTTTTGGCTAACTTTGGTGGCGGCTAATTGCGAGTCAGTTTGCTGTGCGAACAGGAACCTGCTCAGTAGCAGGGTGACCGAAATTGTGGCGGCGAGGGTTAGCGCCATCATATGGATAAAGTGGAACGGACTCCAGCTTCGCTCTTGATGATTGAAGGTTAAGGAGTGAAGGCTGATATCATAGCCTGCGGCCGCAGAGGGGATTACGCTTGTCGCGAGACTTAACAGCAACAGAGCATAAGTGCAGCTAACCAGCCGGTAAAGTCTCTGTTTGGCTGATGCCTTGTTACGGGTTAAGTCAATCTTGTTCAGGGTCGAGTATTTCCCATCTTATTGCAGGATGGGAAATATAACACTAGCATGCTGGGATGATGTATACAGCCCTTGGCGGCTAACCTCTTTTTCTCATCTCCTCGGCGTTAGAGCGCGCCACATGGGAGTCGGGAAGAAGATCGTTAACCACGTGGTCGACGAAACCGGCACCCGCAGCTTCATAGATGTTATAGACGCAATGGACGCCAGTTTCTCTGAGAGACTGCGCATCTTCTGCGTATCTGACTATCGCGCTCATCTTGCCTTTATAGTTGAGCCTGTGTAGTTGCTCGACGGCAAATTGGTTACCGATATGGTGGGGCATAGCCAGTAGTACCAGTTCCAGATTTGGCGCATATTCAAGTTTCTCCCAGAAGTCCGTATCAGATGCGTCTCCCTGAACGACATGTCGACCATGCTCTTTGTGGTAGTCAACGAGATCTTGCTTGTGTTCAACTCCCAGGATCTCGCCATCAAACTTACTTTTCAGCTCATCATAGGCACCACTACCAATTCTGCCCATACCCAAAATCAGGAACCTGGGGTTGCCTACAGGTATCTGTCTGTCTTCCGGGTGCGGCGGGAACTTCTCCAGTTTCTTCAGTCTGCCCTGAAGCTTCTGGTATAGGCGGCTGGAGCTGGCATTTAGAGGTGCGGCAAACAGGAAACTTATACTCAATGCCACGGCAATGATGACCATCCATTGGGCGGGCAGCCAGCCTTTACTCGTCGCAACGGCGGCTACGATCAAGCCAAACTCACTGTAATTTCCCAGACTAAACGAGGCCATCAGTGAGGTACGGGATCTCAGTTTAAAGTGGGTTAACAGATAGAGGAACAGTGCCACCTTAACGGGCACGACTAACACTAACAGAGTGGCTAAACCTATGTCAGAGAAGCTTGGTAAACCATTGAGACCAACCGTTAAGAAGAAGGCCACCAGGAAAAGCTCTTTGAAATAGAATAGTGATTTTGCCAGCTCTGACGATTTAGCGTGGCCGGCTAACAGAATACCTATGATCAGCGCCCCCAGATCCGGCTTAAGGCCTACGGCCTCGAAGAGCCAGGCACCGAACACAAGTGCCATTACCAGCCCAAACAGCACCAGCAGCTCACCGTGACCGACGCGATCGAAGGCACGATAGATAAGGGGTTTGGCGAGTGGCAGCAGCAGTAAAGCTAAGGCCCATACTGAAGGAACATCCCCTTTCGATATGGTCAGGAAAGCGACCGCAAAGATATCCTGCATGATCAGTATGCCGATCGCGACCCGGCCGTAGAGTGATTGCATATCACCCTTATCTTCCAGCACCTTTACAGCAAAGATTGTGCTGGAGAAACTGAGGGCGAAGGCTAACAGAGCCAGTTGATTAAGCTCGAGCCCCGTGAGTTGTTCCAGCCCCAGCATGCCAAGCAGTTTGAGCAAGGGGATGAAAAACAACATCGAGGCCATCAGATGGAGGCTGGAGCCAGCCCAGACCTCGGCTTTGAACAGGCTGCGGATATTTAATTTAAGGCCGATGGCAAACAGCAGTAGGGTGACACCGAGTTCAGCCAGTTGCTCCAGCAGTGGAAGGCTCGATTCATCGATGCCGAATAGAAACAGTACAAAACCCGCAACGAGATAGCCGATAAGAGGCGGTAGTCCTACTCGGCTGACTAACATACCGCAAGCTAATGTGGTGATAAGGATGGCGGGTTCCATGTCTCTCCTGATGATATGAGGGTAACTACCTATTATTGTATAAGAATTTCTTTAACTTTATATTAAAAAAAGTAAAAAATGGTTTGAAAAAACTGTTTTTTACGTTAGGGGAGCTGTTGTAGAGGTCTGAGCTGTCGACACCTAGGGGGAAAGAGGGCCTGCGACTCGGTGCAGTCGCAGGCCTTACTTGGTACTGAACTTAAGTGTGGGGGCTATTTTTTCAGTAAGATATCCAGGTGAGCGGCAAACTCATCCGGCTTCATAAAGCCGGTGACACGCAGCTCATTTCTGAGCTCGCCATCGGCATCAAACATCAGCAGGGTGGGGAGACCGAGTACATCGTAACTCTCCAGCAGTTCGATATCTAACTTGTCATTCTTGGTCACATCGGCCTGTAGAAATACCATCTGAGCCAAGCGAGCCTGAACAGCTGGATCCTTAAAGGTGATAGCTTCGAACTCCTTACAGGCAACGCACCAATCGGCATAGAGGTCTAACATGACCGGCTTGCCCAGGGCTGTGGCCGCTTCGACCTCGGCTTTGAGATCATCGACCGATTTAATACGTTTATGCCCATGGAGTTGTTCGCTGGCAATTTGAGTTTGGGTCTGAACACCAAGCTTCTTCATTACCGCCTGTAGTCCGTATGAGAAGCTGCCTAAGAGCATAAGGATCAAAAGAACCGAACGCACTGTCTGTTTCCAGTTAAAGTCGGTGAGCTTATTCTGGTGCATCAGGTAACCCACCAGGGTCACTCCCCAGATAGACCAGAGCAGATCTGAAAGGAAGTCCGGCCAGATCCTGCCAATCATGACGATGGAAACGGCGATCAGCAGGAAGCCAAAGACTGTCTTGATAACATCCATCCAGCTGCCGGCTTTTGGCAGTAACTTACCACCTGAAGTACCTATGATCAGCAGCGGCAGACCCATACCCATGCTGAGAACATAGAGTGCCAGGAAGCCCTGCAGCAGATCTCCTGTTTGAGCGACATAGACCAGGGCACCGGAAAGAGGGGCTGTAGTACACGGCGAGGCAACCAGACCCGAGATGATACCCATGATGAAGACGCCAGCAACATTGCCGCCTTTCTGGTTGTTGGAGAAGCTGTTCATCTTTTCTTGCCAGCTAGATGGTAATCTGAGCTCATACAGGCCGAACATAGACAGACTCAACACGAAGAAGAGTATGGCCAGAATGATGAGTACAGCAGGGTGTTGCAGGGCGGCTTGATACTTCATCCCGGCTGAGGCGACCACTAATCCGAGTAGGGAGTAGGTGATTGCCATACCTTGCACGTAAACCATCGACAGGCTGAACGCCTTAGCCGTGGAGAGTTTCTCCCCCTGACCAACGATGATGCCGGATAGAATAGGGTACATAGGGAAGACACAAGGTGTCAGCGCGAGTCCTATACCCAGACCGAAGAAGATCACCAGTGTCCAGATAAGACTGTCACCCGACAGCATATTACTCAGGCTATCTTGCTGTGTAATAGGCTCCTGGTTTGCTTCAGAATTAATCTGAGCCTTTGCAAGTTTTTCACCTGTCGGGAGTTCATCGCTCAGTAAGCCGTCATTGGCTTCGACCTCACTGAGCAGCGCGGTTTTTTTGGTCGGAGGGTAACATAACTTACCTTCGGCGCAGCCCATGAAGGTAATGTTCACCGTGCTACCTTCTGCCGCCTCCCTGAGCGCGATAGGGAGTTCTACATAGGAGTAGTAGACCTGCTGCTCGCCAAAATACTCATCGAAGTGGGGTTTGCCTTCCGGAAGCGCTATCTCCCCTAAAGTCGCGCCCTCAGCTTCAAATTTTAGCTTGTCACGGTACATATAGTAACCGTCGGCGATGACCCAGCTGATAGTGAGCCGCTCACCTTCCTGTTTAAAGTCGAAGACGAAGGCTTCATCGACAGGCATCAATTCAGGCTCATCTTGCAGGAAGCTGAATTTATTGCTGCTGAAGACACCTTCGCTGTGCGCTATAGGCGGTAACATGAGTAGCGTTGTGAAAACTAAAGTGAGAGCTAGGGTAAGTATTTTTTTCATGGTGTTGTGGTTTCTTTTATCCAATCAAAATAAGCGGGTAACCCGTTGGTCAGAGGAAGTGCAATGAGTTCAGGTACTTGATAGGGGTGCAGTTGCTTTACCTTATTCTCCAGAGCTGAGTAGTTGCTTGCTATACACTTGATATGCAAGCTGAACTCACTCTCTTCACAGATCTCATCTTCCCAGCTGTAGATTGAAGTCACAGGAGTGGAGATCTGTATACAAGCAGCAATTTTCGCTTCGACCAGAGCTTTAGCTAACTCGGTGGCCGAATCTTTAGTGGGGCAAGTTGTCATCACTAACAGAAAGTCATCTTGCATTGTATCTGCCGTTATCTCGTTTAATAAATTAAAGCTGGCTTAAGCCGGCATCGATAAACTAGGCTAAGTATTTCGATTAGCTAGTTTGCGGTTATTTATGGAGCATACTTTACGTCTTTTCATACCCGCTTGCATTAAGACATCGCTAAAATAGTGAGCTTATCCAAGTAAACCGAAAACTCGCTAAGCTAAACTTTGTTTTGCTTACTTGAAAAAAGACCCGTAAAACCCCATTTAGTTTTCATATTGAGTAAAAATAGTTTTTATTTTGTTATAACGAGTTCTTCATTGAGTGATAAGTTATTTACTCACCGGTTTGCAGTTGAGAGGTCAGTGTGTTTTTCTTTCTATTAGTTATCTTTATCTTAGTTCCTGTTATAGAACTAAATGTACTGATCCGAGTCGGTGAGACTTTCGGTAGCTGGACCACTGTAGGGCTAGTCTTCTTTACGGCAATTGTGGGTGTCTCCCTGGTTCGCAGTCAAGGGATCACGACACTGATGCAGGTGCAGAAAAAGCTTGCACGAGGGGAGGCTCCCGGTCAGGAGATCGTCGAAGGGATGATGTTGGCCGTTGCCGGCCTGCTACTGCTAATTCCAGGCTTCGTCACCGATGCCATAGGCTTACTGCTGTTAACTCCCCTGACCCGCATTCCCGTTGCCGGCTTCCTTTATAAGCGGATGCAGATGAAAGTTGTCAATAACGGCGGTTTTCACGGTGGATTTGGTCCCGGCCCTAACGGAACTCAAGGCCCGTTCGGTCGCCATCCTTTCGAGCGCGACAACCAGAACCCAGAAGGTGGTAACACATTCGACGGTGATTTTGAGCGTAAACAAGATCCCAGCGACAAACGCCCGGAGAGCCATCAGATTGATGATAAAGAGGATAGAAGTTAGACGGCTTCGCCTATTCGACGGCTTCGCCTATTCGACGGCTTCGCCTGTGTTTCTGGACCGCAATCTTTTCCAATAGCCCGAAGGGCGTCGTCTTAGCTTCTGCAGCGAAGCGTCGATTAACCTGAAGGGGAGCGTTTTAGTTCCTATAACAAAGTGTCCAATAGCCCAAAGGGCTTCATCTTAGCATTTACAGCGAAGCGCCGATTAACTCGAAGGGTGTCGTCTTAGCTCCTACAACGAAGTGTCCAATAGCCAGAAGGGCGTCGTCTGAGTTTCTGCAGCGAAGCGCCGATTAACCCGAAGGGTGTCGTCTTAGCTCCTACAACAAAGTGTCCAATAGCCAGAAGGGTATCGTCTTAGATTCTACAGCGTAGCGTCTATTAGCCATGCAATGGCGTCTCACTCTACTGGTTTTAGCTCTTTCGGATTTCTCGGATAATATGCTTCCTCTTTGCGGTCAATGAGGCTGAATTTTCTGGTGTTTTTGTAAGGCAGTTTCATAAAACCAGATACACCTTTTCCCTGTATCTTATCTACATGACTTAAAATCCTATCCAGACTGGCACGGAATTCCGCTTGTTTTCTGGGGTTTAACAGTCTTAGATAGCTGTGAATTTTCATATGGTTAGGCAGAACTTCGAAGATAATGCAGCCGGTATGGTGTATCTTATTTATCCATGCAAGTTCGGTCATGATCTCTGAAGGCAGTTCAAGGTTCTCATCGGGATCGCGTCCATCTTCAAAATATGAGTGTAAACGGGACTTATCCTCTAATGAAGGTACGCTGCCGACCTCAAAAGGTAACTGCTGCTCCGGGTCTGTTTGAAAAGGCTGCTTAGTGTCATCTCGCTCCAGATGTAGGGTATCCCGGGCATTGAAGAAGCAGGCTTTGAATACACCTAGCCTCTTGATCCCTCTGGCCAGGGTCACCATGTTGTTGACGGCTAACGTCAATGCCGCCTTCTCTTCGCTGCGGTACAGGGCAAGGTTGGAGTCGATGAAAACCCCGCTCTCACGCCAATGAATTGCCAGACCACCAACGATAGAGTATTGACCTATACGGCCGACAGCAGCGATAAACCCTTTCTCTGTGTCCCCCATCCCTGCCATGAAGTTTCGGTAATATTTCTCTAATTGGAGATCATCCATCTTTTCGATGGGTTCTTCCGTGTTGTGCTCTTTCAGGAATGACTTTCTGGAGCTATAGATAACCGTCTCGACGTCCCGCTCACGCTTAAGCCCCCATATAGGGATCTCCTCTTTCAGCGGTGGTTTCTCGATATCGGGAAGATGGAGCCGGTGGCTATGAGCCATGCTCTTCAGGAAGTAATCTCCGGCCCGGTTACGTAGCTTGGGGTCTTCACTGAGCATAGCATCTAAGGTTTTTGCCAGCTCTACAGGGAGCCCTATGCTGGTGGCCGTTATCACCTTGCTACCGAATCGACTCGCCTGACCCGATGCGATGGCATAGAGTGTTGCCGCAACACCCTGTTCATCGAACCGGGTGCTGGAGAGCTCACCATTGAGCTGCTCTTCACCGATAAAATAGACATCTCCCATTCTGGCATTAGTATGTTGCTGGTCATTGGAGAGTAGATCCATCACATTACCGTTGACCGGATTTCCCGTGGCATCCCGCTGGGCAAATACGGCAGAGCCCCAGTCAATAAGCGAAAGGTGATCTGTTTCGATATCATAGACCAGGTTCGAGGGTTTGATGTCGCCGTGTACCAGCGGGCGTCCGTGGTGCAGATACTGCAAAATATTGGCAAGTTGTCTGGCAATACTCATGACCATACCAGCGGGCAGTGCCCCCCGCTTCAGGCAGAGCTGTTCAAGATCTTCACCCGGTGCCCTGGCCATCACTAAGATGCCCTGTTTGCCGGCATGGGCAAACTTTATGGCAGGGGGGACATTCGGGTGTTTGACCTGAGCAAGCATAAATGCCTCCTCCTCCAGCCTGTCCTGAACATGTTGCGGTAAGGTAATACGGGAAAATTTGAATACGTGTGCTTCTCCCTTTGGGTTGACACCGGCAAACACGAATCCATAGGCGCCTTTGCCGACAAGCTCCAACTCCTCATAACCTAGCTTGCCCAGCTGCTGTTTACACAGACGTATCCATGCTCTGTGCTTTCGTGCATCATCGGCCTTAAGCAGATAGATAGACTGCTCTTCAGATATATAGAAGTGTTGTAGTTCCGGTGTAGGCTGTTGAGGGGTCGGCATCTTAGTCACGCACGCTCGCTGGAGTACTGAACTCATTAAATCAATAAGCTGAGTATAAGCCAACAATTATTATTGCTAATTAAGAAGTTATTAAGTAGGTGAGCAGCAGTGTCATGGCAGGGTTGATCAACACCATATTTGTCAGAACAAAAGGTGCCTATCGAACATTTTCGGTGATGATGTTGACCTATGTCAATTCTGTTACAAAATTTCAAAGGTAACCTCTTAGACAGTACTAATATATCGTTATAAACATAAATAAGCCCTCTGTTGGTATAAATAGGGGCATAAATTGAAGTGAGGAGGGGCAGATGACAGAGTTAGATAAGGCCCTGTTAATTGAGTTGCTCGAGTATCCCAGGAAACGTATCGTTCAATCGATGGAGTTGAAGTTTTGTCCCCATGCAGGCTTCTTCAACAGCAGCGATGAGCAATGCCTCTATTGCCATCAGGGGATGGAGTGCACCTGGATGAATCATAATGATGAGCTGGTCGCGGTTGAGAAAAAATCGGTTCAGGAGATTAAGCAGCAACTGTTGATCGCCGTTGACTTTATTGATTCAAGCTTGACTCCACACCACCTTTCCAGAAGGAATTGCGAGTGTGAAAACTGTGTGTGGTTGAGAAAGGCACAGAAAGTTTTAGCAATTAAATAGTTATATAAGTAATGCTGCTGTAGCACTTTTGCCTTTAGTGCTTCCAACCTATCTTCTGGTGCTTTGATTGCTTGGACTCATAGATTCAGGCAGGAGCTGAGGCTTTAACTAATAGTTTGAGCCGAGAATTATCTCTCAACGACCTCTCTTTAAAGATTGAGTCCTTAAGACTTAAATTTTGCATCTCTGTTTTGTTCCCTTTAGAGTATCGAAAATTCATTTTTCTAACATCTATGCCTGGCGGTGGTCATGCATTGAGGCGAACAGGATAAATTATGGAACCCGGTTTTTGGCATAAGAAATGGGATGCTCAGCAGATAGGCTTTCATCAAAATGAGGTCAATCCTCTGCTGATAAAGTACTGGCCCCGACTGAAGTTAAGCCCCTCTACGAGCTCTACAGTGTTTGTCCCGCTTTGTGGTAAGACGCTGGATATCTGTTTTCTTGCCGAGTTAGGCCATGAGGTTATCGGCTGTGAGCTTAATGCCACTGCGGTAGAGCACTTTTTTACCGAAAATGATCTGAGTTACTCAACGACTCCGGTCGGTGAGCTGCAGAAGTTCGTTACCGAACAGGTGAGCATCTTTCAAGGCGATCTCTTCTCTCTCTCTCCTGAGCTGCTATCCGGCCAAGAGGCTCAAGGCGTCGATGCTTTCTATGACAGGGCTGCACTCATCGCCTGGCCGGAGGAGATGCGCCGGGATTATGTCGAAAAACTTGCCGCGCTCATTCCACCTAAGAGTATCGGCCTGCTTATTACCTTAGATTACCCCCAGGAGGCGTTGAAGGGACCCCCCTTTGCCGTTTCCAATGATTGGGTCGTAAGTAACATGGATGAGTATTTTGAGATAGAGCTGTTGGCCTGCGAAGATGTTTTGAATGAGAACCCAAGGTTTATCAAGAAAGAGGTGCCTTGGCTTACCGAGTCTGTCTATCGGCTTGTAAGGAAGGGCGAATATAGCGCAGCTATTAGCTCATGAGCGAGAGTCATGGATGACGAACTGGCCTTGTAAATGGATTTACTTAGTAGAACGCTCGCAAGCTTATTTTGACGGCTTCGCCTATTCGACGACTTCGCCTATTTGACGGCTTCGCCTGTTTGACGGCTTCGCCTATTTGACGGCTTCGCCTATTTGACGGCTTCGCCTGTTTTTCTGAAAAGCTATCTTTTCCAATAGCCCGAAGGGCGTCGTCTTAGCTTCTGCAGCGGAGCGCCGATTAGCCATATAATGGCATCATCAGGCTTTCATTGCTTTCAAAACAAAAAAGCGACCCTAGGGTCGCTTTTTAATACTGCTAATCGTTTACAGAGTCATCAGACTCATCGATTAGAAGTTGTAACGTACACCAACGGTGAATACGTTGTCATCTGCTAGGTCCATCTTAACGCCTGAAACCTTGTAGTCACCTTCGTACATAGCGTAGTGGCCATATACCATAGTTGACTTAGCGATCTTGTAGTCAGCACCAACAGTGATGTTAGTGATGTTTACATCAGTAGTATTTTCAGTTTGGATACCAGAACGCTTAGCGTACAGACCAAGACCTGCTTCATCTTTACCGTACTCAGCTTTAAGGTTTACGCCGTTCAGGTTGTAAGCAACGTTGACGAAGTATGAGTTACCTTCAAGGTTAGTCTTGCTGACGTGCTCAGAGTTCTGGAACAGGCCGCCTAGCTTGAAATCACCCAGTTTAACTTGAGCAACACCACGGTATGCATCGATGCTAGAGATACCTTTGTTGTAGGCTCCGGCAACATAGAAGTTTTGTGCTTTAAGTTTCTTATCACCGATAGTCGCGCTAAATGCATATTGGCTGTCATCAGAAGCCTGGTTGTCTTCCATCAGGTAAGTAGCGTTAAGTGTTACCAGATCGGCAATCTTTGGAGAGTAGTACCAGATACCATCGGCAGCACGAGTCTGAGCGCCTACAAGACGGTCGATATCGGCGTTAGTGTTACCGAATAGGTCGATGCCACCTTCAGATTGCTTGAATACTGTGTCGTTACGACCGACAAGTACGGTACCGGCAGTAGTCTTAAGACCTAGGAAAGTGTTACGAGCCTTGAAAACATCGCTGTTAGTAGAAGTGTTTTCAACCTGGAATTCCATCTGGTAGATAACGTCGATGTTGTTAGCGATAGTTTCGCTACCTTTAACACCTACGTGAGAGAAGTTGTTCTCCAGAACAGTGCCGTCTTTACCTTCGCGAGAAGTCAGGCCTTCGTCTGAGTTAGTAACAGACAGATCTAAACGACCGTAGAAGTTAGGGCCATCGGCTAGCGCGCCAAATGAAGCCATAGTCAGTACAGATGCAACTGTTGCAGAGATTAGTGTTTTTTTCATGTTTTAAGTGCTCCCAAGAACCTAGGTTCTTCTCCATTTTTAAATGGTTATTTATGGTTTTTAATTTTGTTGCAAGGGTCCATTCTTGCAACAATCATGAGCTCGGATTTTACAGTTTTATGTCAATAAAATTGTGGGCTAGATCATATTTTTGCTTTCTCTAGCATCTACAGCATGCGTTTTTGTCACAAGTTTGCGCTCAAAGTTTAAAAAACAGCCCGAATGAGTAAAGTGCTTACTTTATATCTACCTAGATCTAAGTAAGCTTACAATTATATACAGAATGGGATGCGGCCTTGTTAAGAAGTTGCTAAAATTGTAAGCTCAGTGCTACAGCGGTCTGCGAGGTATTTTAATAATTTAAGCCGGTGAGAGCTGTCATGGTGTGGAGTATGCTGGCTAACTATTGTGTTTTATTGGGAACAATGGCTGGCTTGGGAAAACAATAGATAAAAAAGGTTTTTATGCTCGGGTAAAACCAGGTTTTTGTCGGTTATGTTATAAAAAAACGGCCAAAGGCCGTTTTTTATATGAATTGCTGCTAAATTGTTAGCAACATTGCTTCTTTTTTTTCAATTAAGAAAATTAGTCATGTGACTTTCAGATTAGAAATCGTAACGCATACCTACAGTAATGATGTCGTCATTCAGGTTTTGGTTTACGCTGTTTAGCATCATGTCACCGTCAAATTTTGTGTAGTGACCATAAAATAGAGTGCTCTTGCTGACCCGGTAATCGGCACCGACGCTGAATTGTTGCAGGTCGACATCAGAAACGGTTTCCATCGCTCCCCCCTCGCTGTTGCCAACGAATCTGCTCACATACTTACCAAGGCCCGAATTGTCGTTACCGTACATAGCCTTCAACTTCAGGTTACCGATAACGTAAGCGGCGTTGATGAAGTAGGTGTCACCTTCCAGATTTGAATACTTTTCGTCTAAATGCTCACTGTTTTGATAGAAGCCACCTAAGATCACGTCGCCAAGCTTAACTTGTGCCACGCCACGATATGCCTTGATATCGTCGATGCCATCGGTGTAAGCGCCAGAGATGAAGTAGTTTTGTGCTTTCAAGGCTTTGTCACCTATGGTTGCGCTTAATGCATACATGTTGCCAGCATCGATGCGCTCATTGTTTGTCTCATCATATGAGACATAGTTATCTTCGACCAGATAGGTTGCGTTGAAAGTCACTAAGTCAGCAATCTTTGGTGAGTAATAGCTGATACCATCGGCGGTGCGAGATTGACCCGCTGCAAGAAGGTCAATATCTGAGTTAGTATTGCCGAAAAGATCGAAACCACCTTCGGCGGCTTTGAATACGGTGTCATTACGACCAACAACTGCTGTACCGGCAAGGGTCTTAAGGCCTAAGTAGGTATTACGGGCGCCGAAAGTATCACCGGAGTTGTCGAAGTTGCTGACGCCAAACTCCATCTGGTAGATCACCTCTAAATTCTCATCGATCTTCTCACTGCCTTTTACACCCAACCATGAGAAGTTGTTTTCAATTATGGTGCCTGACTTCTGGTTTTGTGTCGCTATGCCTAGATCGGAATTGGTGAATGCAAGATCTGCGCGACCATAGAAGTTGGGGCCGTCAGCCAGAGCTGAAAAAGAGGTGATTGCTAGGGTTGATATGATTGATGCAGACAGAACCGTTTTCTTCATTTTTGTCTTCCTGTGGCTAGTTGTTTAACAGCATTTTTAGCTGTCGAGCATTGAGTAAGGCTTGAAACATTTACGCTGATACAAGGCTGCAAAATTCGGTGGGTGCCAGCCTATGGAACCTATAGTTATCGAGCCGAAGTCTGTCATAGAGACTGAACTTGATTTTGTGATCTGTGTCGTGTTTGCGGGATCTTGCGTGATATCGATCATCTTTATTTACAAGGGCTTATACCTAGCTATATATCCGGTTAACAGAATTGAACAGGGGAGGTGAGCCTGGGTGAATATTGGCGAACTTAATTAACAAGTGTGTGATTGGCTCGGGAATTAAACTTGTTTTAGTTTTTGTAGTTGAAATGAGATAAAATTACTCTACTTAACTATACCTCCTGTCGCGACAATTAAGGTGATGAACGAGACTGTTGCGACTCTAAAATGTCACAGTGGCAGGCGTATAGATGACTATTAGCCTTGTTGGAGTTTGTGTTGGAACAATTGGTGCTTTCTGAAGCATATATAAATCGATTTGCAGGTATTGGCCGTTTATATGGTCAAAAAGCATTGGTTCAATTTGCGCGGTCACATGTTGCCGTTGTCGGTATCGGTGGTGTCGGAACCTGGGTCGCAGAGTCGTTGGCACGAAGCGGGGTCGGGGAGATCACCTTGATCGATCTCGATGATATCTGCGTGACCAATACTAACCGTCAGATCCATGCCTTAAAAGAGACGATAGGTGAATCTAAGGTCGAAGTGATGGCCGAACGCATCTTGCAGATTAACCCCGACTGTAAAGTCAATCAGGTAGAAGACTTCATTACTGTGGAAAACCTGAATGAATATTTCATCGGTAGGAAGCAAGATGGCACCCTTGATTATGTTGTGGACTGCATCGATGCCGTTAAGCCCAAGGCTGCGTTAATTGCGTGGTGTAAGAGACAGAAGCTACCCATAGTGACAGTGGGTGGGGCTGGCGGTCAGATCGACCCGGTTCAGGTTCAAGTGACCGATTTAGCGAAAACATACCAAGATCCCCTGCTGGCCAAGGTGCGAAACCTACTGCGACGCGAGCATAACTTCTCTAAGAATGTGCAGCGCCGGTTCGGTATCGAAGCGGTTTTCTCTACCGAACAGTTAGTCTATCCGCAAGCCGATGGCAGTGTGTGCAATACCAAGGCAAATGCGGATGGCAGCATGCGCATGGACTGTGCATCCGGTTTTGGCGCAGTGACAGTGGTTACCGGTACATTCGGCTTCGTTGCTGCGAGTCGGGTGTTAACCAAGTTGGCTGGAAAAGCGCTGTAAACCCGCTCATGCAAATGGAGTGGTGAAGGCTCGCCATTCCGCTTGTTGCGGGTTATTCGTTGATTTTCAATCGGTAGTTGACTCAGGTGTTGTCAGTTCGGTGATTTCACCTGGTCTGTTGTACTACCAGCTTCTCTTCCAAGCGTGATTCCGTTAACGCTTGCGCATCTTCAGGCATACTTTAAATTAACCAAACTTTGATCAAAATCTAATGTTCACTCAAATTGAGTTGATAGACTCTGGTCACTTTTATTTATGGTAGTCTGCTTATGAGACAAGCACTGTTAGAACGTTTCCTGCGTTATATTAAGATTGATACTCAGTCTGATGCTCAAAACCTTGAGTCCCCTAGTACGCCATCTCAGTTTGAGTTTGCCAAGTTACTCAAGCTGGAGTTAGAGGAGCTAGGGTTTGACCGGATTGAGCTTTCCGATAAGGGGTATCTGTCTGCGAGTGTGCCGGCAACGGTAGCTGGGGCACCATGTATCGGTTTTATCGCTCATTTGGATACTGCGCCGGATTTCAGCGGCGCAGATGTGAAGCCTCAGCTGATCAATGACTATGATGGCAGTGTGATTAAGTTGGGCGATGATGAATCTTTGAGCCCGGAGCTGTTTCCTGACATGCTCAAATACTTAGGCAAAACCCTGATCACAACCGACGGGTCCAGCTTGTTAGGTGGTGATGATAAGGCGGGGATATCTGAAATCATCACCGCACTACACTACCTTCTAGAGCATCCGGAAATTCCACACGGAGAGGTTCGTCTCTGCTTTACCCCCGATGAGGAGATTGGTCGGGGAGCCGATCATTTTGATGTCCCTCAATTCGGTGCGCAGTGGGCTTATACCGTAGATGGTGGTCAACTCGGTGAGTTGGAGTTTGAAAACTTCAATGCTGCAACGGCGGTGATCACTGCAAAAGGTAACAATTGTCACCCCGGTACAGCCTATGGTGTGATGGTGAATGCCCAAACCATGGCGGCTCGTTTCCATGCCAAGATGCCTCTGCATGATACGCCCGAGGGAAGTAAAGATTATGATGGTTTCTTCCACCTGATAAATATGCAGGGGCAAACAGAAGCGGCCGAACTGACCTATATTATCCGGGATTTCGATCTGGAACTATTTGAAAAAAGAAAGACCTGGTTAACGGAGCGGGTTAAGAGTTACAACGCCGATCTTGTGCTCGGTAGTCTGGAGATTGAGATAACCGATAGTTACTTTAATATGAGGGAGCAGATCTTACCTTATCCTCATATTATTGATATCGCTGAGAAGGCGATGAACAATCAAGGGGTGACTCCGATTATTAAGCCTATTCGCGGCGGTACCGATGGTTCAAGGCTATCCTATATGGGGTTACCTTGTCCTAACATCTTTACCGGCGGGCATAATTTTCACGGTAAACATGAGTATATCTGCCTAGAGTCTATGGAGAAGGCTGTAGATGTGATTATCGATATCTGTAAACTTACCGCCAAAGAGAATATCCGATAATCTTGTCCAGCTGAGGAACTGAAATAACCTTAGCTGGATTGGTTTTCCCTGTGCCGGAAGGCTGACGATACCGTTATCATCTATCGATGC
>NZ_CANMUW010000017.1 GCF_947501225.1 uncultured Shewanella sp. | reverse complement strand
GGGTCGTGAAGGATTCGAACCTTCGACCAATTGGTTAAAAGCCAACTGCTCTACCAACTGAGCTAACGACCCATCTTGGTGTTACTTTTGCTTTGAATCTAACGAAAACATCGTACACTTTCAAAGAAGTGGTGGGTCGTGAAGGATTCGAACCTTCGACCAATTGGTTAAAAGCCAACTGCTCTACCAACTGAGCTAACGACCCATCTTATTTTGCTGATATATCAATATTAATAACCGACTATCAACTGGTTAAAGCCAACTGTATGTTTCTACAAGAAACAGAGCTAGTGACCCACCTGGCTCTTAAGAACCTGACCTAAGATTAAAGCTTCTTAACCAGTAGGCCCTCAAGCGACTCTGCCGCTCTGAGGGCGCCTATAATACCTTTTTCACCTTCTCTTGCAAGTGCAATTTTTGCATTTTTTGTTGTTTGCGTGAAAAACAGACTAAGAGTATGTTTCTTAGTTAAAATCAGATTAAAGCGCAGCCAGCTGCTGCTTAGCAATACGAGCAGCCGCACTGTTGGCGTACTCTTTAAGGACTTTCTGGTAATACCCTTTTGCAGCAGAGGCATTTCCGGTCTTCTCAGCAATCATTCCAAGCTTAACCAGGCTATCACCGCGTTTATTAGACTCGGTGAACTGATTAACGACAGTTTCGAATGCCCTCTTAGCCGTAGCGAACTCACCTTTATTATATAGGAGCTGTCCTAACCAATAATTGGCATTAGCCGCATAAGTCGAGTTCGGGTACTGCTTGATAAACTCACTGAAGGCAGGAATAGCTTCATCGTACTTTCTCTGTTTAAGCACCAGGTTAACCGCATGCTCATAGCTTGCCGTTTCACCTAGCGTCGATGAGGTCGATGTATTCACCTGTGAGGTGGAAGAGACAGCAGGTAGTTGTGCAGGCTTAGCAGATAGATTAGCGATATCATCATAGAGTTGACGCTGACGCTGTAACATCTGCTCAATTTGATAGCTTTGTTGCTCGTTTAAACCGCGTAGGTCAAGCACTTCCTGTTGTAACACATCTAAACGTTGCTGCATCTGAAATTCAGATTGCTGCTTCGCTTTTAAGATCCTTTCTAAACGCGCAATTCTTTCATCGTTAGAACCACCGGTCACATCTGTGACCGGAGCCGGTGCAGCGTTAGCTGCACCTACGCTGAGAAGAACTGCCGTCACTAATGCGGCACTTTTCATAAACACCTTCACCAACTAAATTAATAAACTAGAACTGCTCTTCGGTTTATTGCAAAACCTTCATCAGTACGAGACATATCGAGAGGCTTCTCTTCACCATAGCTCACTATGCTCATCTGGCTTGGTAATACACCCATCCCTTGTAGGTATTTAGCAACCGCCTTAGCACGTCTCTCGCCCAATGCGATGTTGTACTCAGGTGTACCGCGTTCATCAGCGTGTCCTTCAATCATCAAACGGACATTCGGATGTTCTACCAGATAGTTCCCGTGGGCCTGCAGTATTTCGGCGAACTGCATAGACACAGAGCTACGGTCGAAATCAAAATAGATAATGTGCTCCTTACGCAACTCTTGATACTTCAAGCGTTGCTGCTCTTCCGGAGTAAGGACTGGTGCAACACCGCCGGTTTCAACACCGCTACCGGTAGAGATTTCGCTTCCGGAGCCTGAAGTCGAACTGGAAGAGTCTGTATCCGACTCTGAAGTTGAGCTACATGCGCTGATAGCCATGATAGGAA
Organism: uncultured Shewanella sp.; assembly: GCF_947501225.1. Lineage (GTDB taxonomy): Bacteria > Pseudomonadota > Gammaproteobacteria > Enterobacterales > Shewanellaceae > Shewanella. The sequence continues at coordinate 78,596 of NZ_CANMUW010000017.1, read as the reverse complement.
GAGCAACCAGCATAGCTTTACACAGCTTATTGAGATCCATTTTTAATCCTTATTATTCTTTATCGTTAATATATTAGAGAAAAGGTGACCAAGAAGGTGATTTTACCTCCCCTTGACCCGTCGGTAGGCGGGCTTTAAAGCGTCCATCCGTTGAAACCGCCGCTAAAACTTGTTTACCTTGATAGGTTGTTCCATAGATCACCATAGTTCCGTTAGGTGCCACACTTGGAGATTCATCCAGGCGCGTCGATGTCAATACCTGCATGAAGCGAGTTTCAAGATCCATCCTGGCAATATTGAATTTACCATTGGTTCTATTCACAAATATCATGCTGCGACCATCGGGTGAGATTGAGCCACCTAAGTTCCACTCCCCCTCAAACGTCATCCTTTGTACCTTGCCGGAAGCTAACGTCACCTTATATATCTGAGGGCGACCTCCACGCTCGGAAGTAAATAATAAAGACTTACCGTCAGGGAACCATGATGCCTCTGTATCAATTGCATAATGATTAGTGACCCGCTTCAACGCCTTAGTATTGATATCGACAACATAGATCTCTGGCTGACCATCCTTAGATAGAGTCAAAGCTAATTTTTTTCCATCAGGAGAAAAAACCGGAGCACCGTTAATTCCATCGAAGCTGGTGATTTTACTACGAGATTGCGTATAAATGTCTTGAACAAATACTTCCGCTTTCTTGTTTTCAAAACTCACATAAGCAAGCTGTCGTCCATCGGGTGACCATGATGGTGACATCAGTGGCTCAGGAGAACGTAACAGCATCTGCTCATTATGCCCGTCATAATCGGAGATCATCAACTGATACGGTGACTTTTCACCATGTTTTACGACAACGTAGGCAATCCGGGTCAGGAACGCACCACGGATACCCGTTAACTTTTCATAGATAATATCACTGATACGGTGACCATATTGTCTGAACTGAGCTGCAGAGATGACGGTCTCACGACTATCAATCAACAGTTCCTCTTTAGATTGAGGACCCGTTCCTGACTGCATTTGAGTCTTAACGAGATCGACAAGATCGAAACTCACTAAATATTTATCTGTGCCATAGGGCTTGACCGCCCCCATAACTACAGCTTCAGCCCCAACGTTCGACCACTCTTTAGCCTTAAATTGGCTAATAGCACTGATATTGCGTTGAGGCAGGCTTAACTCATCCAGAGTTTTAAACGTACCACTTCGAGTCAGATCAGACATGATAACATCAGAAATCTGCTGTGGTACGGGCCCCTGCCCCTGCCACACAAAAGGCACTACTGCGATGGGTCTGGCCGCATCGACACCTTCGGTTATCACAATATCCAATGCTGCTCTTACAGGTGAGCTTAAAACAACCAGCCCTAGAAAAAGCCATTTCCCCAAAGTCTTCATATGACTCCTTTTAATTAAATTCGGGTTGAACGGTTAAGTTGATCTCTTTTAATTTGTTATATACGTCCGGCTCAGGCGAAACAGGCAAACGACCGGCTTTATTTATCGCCGTCTTAGTCGCTCTGCACACGACTGGATCACCTGACAATATTTTATTCGCCGTCACAAATCCATCATTCGCTAATCGAATAAAAATTCGGCAACTCTTCCCTCTCATCGACTCATCGACAACCAGGTTTCGTTGAATAGTGGCCCTTATCATGCTGGTATAACGCTGAACTTCGCTCATCACCTGCTTATTTCGAGTCTGCGACAGCGCAGCTTGCTCCGCAGCTAACGCATCTTGCATCATCTGCTCTTGCTGCTGACGTGCTCGCTCCTCCTCTTTACGCTTGCGCTCAGCTTCAGCCTTACGTTTACGCTCAGCCTCCTCCTTACGCTTACGCTCATCGGCGGCTTTTTTCGCAGCTGCCTCTTCCTGCTTTCGCTTTTCGGCAGCTTTTTTAGCGGCTTCCTCAGCGGCTTTACGCTCTTTCTCTTTTTGTTTACGGGCTGCTTCAGCCTTTTCTGCTTTCTCTTTGGCCTGCTTCTCTTTTAGTTGAGCAGCCTTGGCGGCATCGGCAGCATTTTTTCTTTCGATCTCTTTCTGTTTTCGCTCTCGTTCAAGTTTCTTAATACGAGCCTGCTCACGCTCTCTCTCCTGACGAGCCTGTTTTGCCTTACGCTCCAGCTCATCTTGCCTTGCTTTCTCTTTACGCTCGGCCTCTCTTTTTTCCGCCTTCAGCTTCTCAACATGCTGAGCGACCTTCTGCTGATCGACCACTACAGCCTGTACAGCAGGCGCACTCGCCTGAGGTTGAGGCTTTGGAGGCTCAGAAAAGTCGACCCCCAGGGCGAGAATGACTAATACGCCGACATGAATGCCGGCAGAGATCGCCAAAGGTAGGGTTATGCTTGCTTTATCTGCCACCGGCTACTCCTCGGGTGTGTCTGTCATCAAGCCCACCGAAGGTACACCAGCACCCTGTAATGTCACCATAAGCTGTATAACCTTCTCATAAGCTATGGCTCTATCGGCTTTAACGACAACCGGACGCTCCGGCTCTAACTGAATAATGGCTCCCACCCTAATTGCAATCTCCTCCAGATCGAGTGTTTGTCGATCACTGGAACTTCCTACATCCAGATAATAATCCCCGTCGGCATCGATAGATGCCACAACAGGCGGCTTACTGTCAGCAGGTAGAGATTCAGAGGCGGCTTGAGGCAGATCGACCTTAACTCCTTGTGTCACTATTGGAGCCGTTACCATGAAAATGATCAGCAGTACCAACATCACATCGATATATGGCACCACGTTGATCTCGGCCACCGGGCGCCGGCGCTTTCGCTGAAAACCCTGCTGCATTAGCCTTCATCCTTTTCGCTATACGCTTGGCGATGTAAAATACTTGAAAACTCCTCCATGAAGTTTGCATAAGACATCTCTATGGTGTCTACCTGAGTCGTAAAGCGGTTATAGGCAATAACGGCTGGAATTGCTGCGAACAGACCCATAGCTGTAGCAATCAGTGCCTCTGCAATACCCGGAGCCACCATAGCCAAAGTTGCATTTTCTACGGCGCCGAGGGCAATAAAAGAGTTCATGATCCCCCATACCGTACCAAATAGGCCGATGTAAGGGCTCGTAGAGCCTATTGTAGCCAGCAGAGGCAGATGTGTTTCCAGCTTCTCCATCTCTCTGGAAAGTGAGACCCTCATGGCACGATAACTTCCATCCATAACCGCGGCCGGCACTTTGCCATTTAACTTACTTAATCTGGCATACTCCTTAAACCCGGAGTGAAACAGTGCTTCCAAGCCTTCATTACCATCTTGCCTGGCGGAGATCTCCTTATATAACTTGTTAAGATCCACACCGGACCAAAACCTATCTTCAAACTTAATGGAGCTTTGCTTCGCCGATGTTAACAGGCGACGACGCTGAATAATCACAGCCCATGAGATCACTGACAAACTCAGTAAGGTTAACATCACAAACTTGACCAACAAACTGGCTTGTAAAAATAATCCAATAAACGAAATATCAGCTTCCACCTTTAAACTCCTGAGCAATATTTTGGGGAATGGCACGCGGTCTCATACGAGATAAAGTGATACAGGCAACTAAGATCTTACCCTCACAATATATGACGCCCTGCTCATCAACTAACCGTTGATGAAACATCAAAGACACTTTCTTAATCTCTGTGACAACAGTTTCGACAATAAGGTCCTGCTCAAACTTAGCTGGTCTGCAAAAATCCAGTTCGGCCTTTTTAACGACAAACGCAATATCCTCTGCTAACAGTGTGGTCTGCTTCACCCCAATATCTTTCAGCCATTCGGTCCTGGCTCGTTCAAAAAAGTTAAGATAATTTGAGTGATATACAACACCACCAGCATCGGTATCTTCGTAGTAAACTGAAATAGGCCAACGAAACATGGGTCTTAATTGCCAATCAATGATTTAAAACAGAGGGCTACTATACCTAGCCCAAATGAAATTGTGAATGCTTCTCAGCCGGACAGGATCACTATCTTCGTAAATTTTTGTTCATAAAAAAGAGGAGCCATTGCTCCTCTTTTTAACTGTCTTTATTTTTTAATGTCGGTTACTGAATTTTTGCCGGTATTTTCAAGCCAAAACTATCGAAAAGAAAACTATAGATATCGGCAAACTCATCTATCTTCATGGCTGTTGGTTTACCCGCACCATGACCGGCCTTAGACTCGATACGCATGATAATTGGCTCATCGCCCTTCTGCTTAGCCTGCACCATGGCTCCAAACTTAAAGCTGTGCAGTGGCACGACCCTGTCGTCATGGTCGGCCGTCATGACCATAGTCGCGGGATAGGCTCTTTCACTAACATTATGGTAGGGAGAATATGCCATCAGCGCCGGAAATTGCTCAGCAACATCTGCACTGCCATATTCGCTGGTCCAGGCCCAACCAATAGTAAATTTGTGGAAACGAAGCATATCGAGTACGCCAACCGCAGGCAGAACAGCAGCAAACAAATCCGGACGTTGAGTCAATGTAGCCCCCATCAACAAACCACCATTGCTTCGGCCATAAGCCCCTAATTTGCTGGTATTAGTGTAGTTATGCTCTATCAGATATTCGGCAGCGGCATAATAATCATCGAATACGTTCTGTTTCTTATCCAACATTCCCGCCTGATGCCAGCTTTCTCCGTATTCAGCACCACCTCTTAAGTTTGGTACCGCATAAATACCACCGAGATCCATCCAGGCGATATTTGCAGGACTAAATCGTGGCGTCAAAGAGATAGAAAAACCACCATAGGCATACAGCAAGGTTGGATTATCACCGGTTTTCTTTAGCCCCTTCTTATATGAGATCATCATAGGCACGCGCGTGCCATCCTTGCTGGTATAAAACACCTGCTCCGATACATAGTCATCAGGGTTAAAGGAGACTTTTGGCTCGGCATACAGAGACGAGGTCCCCGTCTTAAAATCAAACTTATAGGTCGTCTTAGGCTGTACATAGCTGTTAAAGACATAATAGAAATAATCTTTACTTCGCTTACCGTAAGGGCCGGCAACCTTTCCTTTACCAGGCAGGGTGACATCCTGTCTCTTATCGCCACTCAGGCTGAATATGGAGAGTTTACCCAATACATCATGCAGGTAGCTGACCACCAAGTGATCATTAATAATCTTTATGCTGCTTATAGGGTCGCTGGATTCCGGAATAATCGTTTGCCAGTTAGCCTTGTCACTGTTATTCACATCGATGGCAATCACTTTTCCATTGGGCGCATCGAGATCTGTCTTGAAGTAAAATATCGACTTGTCGTTACCTAGAAAACTGTATTCAGCTTCCAGATCGATAATCAACTCAACCACATCTGACTGTCCATCCAGAGACTTATAGAAGAAGCGATTTCTGCTATCAGTACCCTGCCAAACAGAAATTAGCAGATAGTCGCCGGCCTCAGAAACATCGGCTGCAAATCCCCAGTCTTTATTCTGCGGGCGCTCATAGATCAGTTTATCCTGACCTTGGTCTGTGCCTAACTGATGAAAATAGACCTTCTGGTTATAGTTAACATCTGCCAGTGCATTCCCCCCCTCTGGAGCATCATAACGAGAGTAGTAGACTCCGCTATTATCTTTATTCCAAACGGCGCTCGAGAACTTTATCCAATTAAGCTCATCGCTGAGTTTAGCTCCTGTTGCTATATCGACAAAGTGCCACTGCTGCCAGTCAGAACCGGACTTAGAGACCCCGTAAGCAAGCGTATTGCCATCATCACTCACTGATACCCCTGATAAGGCTACCGTTCCGTCATTGGATAGTGTATTGGGGTCAAGCAGCACCTTCTCCTTGCCATCGCTCCCCTTTACGAACAGGACCGACTGAGCTTGCAGGCCATCATTTCGGTAGTAAAAGGTGTTATCACCATGCTCAAATGGAGCCGAGACCTTTTCATAATTCCAGAGTCCGGTGATGCGATCGACAATCGCTTGTTTGTTTTCAATTCCTGCCAGATACTCATGCCCTTTCGCCTGCTGCGCCTTTACCCAGCTGGTCGTTTCCGGAGAGTCAACTTCGAGATAACGATATGGATCCGATACCTGCACGCCGTGTATCGTCTCTACCGTGACCGGAGGTTTAGTTATCTGGGGTGAAGCAGGCGCATCTTCCGAAGTGGTTGCCTGGCACCCCATCAAAGCGATACCGATTCCTGCGATTAAGAGGTGTTGTTTTTTTAGTATTGATCTAAATACCATCGTTGCCTTCCTGATGCTGAAATGATTCAAATTTAGCTTTAGTTATTATTGGAGGGAAAACCTCATTTAACGGAGTACTATACAAGTAAAAAAAATGATGGCAATGAAAGAAAATTTTTCTTCAAATCATTGGTATCAAACCCGGGTTAATATATCTGTAACATAGATTAATTATTTGAAGCGTTAAATTATGCATCAAATCTGCTTAAACACGCGCAAAGTGGCTGCATAACTGAATTTATCTATCTAGATCACACAAGCCCAAATAAGAAAAACTAATGCCGCATTATAATTTTTCTAGTTTGTTAGTTTAACAGGCTGACTCTATAATCCATCTCGTTTTCAGGAAGTGTCTGCACTGCAGATATGGAAACAAGAACTCTTAATTCCCGTGTCTGACACGTGAATTTAATCCCTGGTTCTTATGCTTGACTTCCTTCCTTCAATTTGTTGATTGCAATGCACATTTTGCAGCCCACTTAAATGATTAAGTGGGCTTTTTTTTGTCTTAAATATGTGACTATTTGCTCCGGCTGGTATCGGTTAGCCACGCTAATAAAAAGCCCAGCTCTCAGGCTGGGCATAATCGGTTACTCATCTGTTCAGATGGTATTATCCTGGGAACTTTCCCGACAGAGCATCACATAGGTTTACTAATCCTAATCACAACGCGCCTGTTTCTGGAGCGCTCATCGATGGTGCTATTTGAAGCGACGTGGTGGCGCTCACCATGACCCATAGTATGGATCCGCTCTTTAGTTATCCCCGCAGAAAGAAAGAACTGCTTAACCGAATCGGCCCTCTCCTCAGATACTTTCTGGTTGACAGAACGGCCACCATAGCTGTCGGTATAGGCATCGATCAACACCAGCTCAACTTCCGGATCGTAAGAAAGGTACTCCTGAATCTTAGCGATCTGCGCCTTAGCGTAACGGGTTAACTCAACCCCACCGAACTCATAGGTTAAAACAGTGAAAGCAATATCATCGAAACTGTAAGGCAACAGGCCGGCTAAACATGATTTAAATTCACTATATTTTCGATTGAAGTTCACGGCAGACAAGCCTACCGCTATCTTATTGGATCGGTTATACCAGTCAGCATAATAGAAGGTAGGCTGCATCCCCCTCTCTAACTCGGCTAACATAGACCAGGCTGCATTTCTCGGTACTTCGCCACTGAAATATTTCTGGTAACTCAGTTCAGTGATCTCTTTCGACAGGATCCCCGGGCGCCAGGACGGGGCAAGACTCATGAGTTTGGCCTGGGTAACCTGATCAGGCTTAACCCACATATCAAGACTGAAGTTCAAGTTATGATCTTTACCCGCGATACTGGTAAATACTGCTTTACCATAGGAGGGGATATCATGCTCAAGACGGCATATGATCGGAGTATTGTCACTGAGCTTCCATTGCGACTGATCGAGATCGGCCACATAATGGCGCAATTCAGCACTAGCCAGTAAAGGCATGCATAAGGTTAACGCCGACAATACTCTAAGCCACATATAAAGCACTCTTATTAATTCTATTACTTAATGCTATCGGCACATTTTTCTATACCTTTAGCTCATAATATGTACATTCAAACATGACAGCAATACCCAGTTGCAGCATAATAGCGGCCTGCTAACTATTTGGACATCTTTAATGAGCGATATTTGCGACGCCAATAAATTAAATCACCGTTTTCGAGGCTATTTTCCCGTTGTCATAGATGTTGAGACAGCCGGCTTCAATGCCCAAACAGATGCGTTGCTTGAAATCGCCGTCTCCATATTGAAAATGGATGATGAAGGTATAATCGGATTAGACAAGACACTGCACTACCATATCGAACCTTTCGAAGGGGCTAACCTTGAACCCGAAGCCCTCGCCTTCAACGGCATCGACCCCGGCAATCCGCTTCGAGGCGCTGTCAGTGAAAAAGAAGCTTTTTTAGAGATCTTTAAAGAGGTCAAAAAAGCGCAGAAGGCCGCTGGTTGTCATCGAAGTATAATCGTAGCGCATAACGCCGCATTCGATCACGGTTTCGTTTCTCAAGCAATCGAACGTAACGGACTAAAGCGAACCCCCTTCCATCCTTTTGCTACCTTCGATACGGCAACCATGGCGGGTTTAGCCATAGGACATACAGTCCTTGCTAAAGCCTGTGCAATGGCCGGTATCCCCTTCGACAATAATGAAGCTCATTCGGCACTTTACGATACAGAGCGAACCGCCGAGTTATTCTGTCTGATTGTTAACCGCTGGAAAGCATTAGGTGGCTGGCCTTTAGCCGCCCCCGATACCGATGAGACAAACGATGATGAAGGTGCCTGATGGCGCAAACCTGCTCATATGAGTGATTGAGCCTTATATAAGTTGCACAGACAAAAAAGCCAGTGAGTTCACTGGCTTTTTACTAGCTGACTATTACCCGACTCATAACCACCTATCTCGACTCGATCTCTCCCACAGGCGTGGTGCCCCCATGTTAGCTCCCTGAATATTGCCATGAGGCACTTTAGAAACCAGCTTGGCATAATCTTGCGAACTCAGTTTCAATAAGTTTTCATGATCGCCGGATTCGATATAGACAGGTTCTGCAGACAGCAAGCTATCATCTACCAACATAGGCATATGATAAGCACGCCCCATCGCAGGTATCGCTCCCCTGGCACAATCAGGAAACAGTTCCTTGAGTTTACGTTCACTAACCAGGTGATAATTTTTACCCATAAGGTTTCCGACTTCGGGCAGTGACAGCCGCTTATTTGCGGGCAGTGAAGCCATCAGATACTCTCCATCATCATCTTGTAGCACCACAGCTTTACTGACTCTGGCGGCGGGAAGATGAGCGGAACGAGATGAATCTAATGATGTTTGAGTTTGGCGGTGCCCTATATTTTCATAGTGCACATTGTGGTTGTCCAGATACTCATTAAGTGTAATTGCAATGGCCATAAACACCTCCTTCGCTATAGAAAGAATAAGTGCCACAGCGCATTTGATCAAGCTTAGTAGCGGCGATTACTCAGAGGGATGTCATCATATAAACCGGATTAAAACTGGAGGAGAAAAACAAAAAAAGCCAGCTGCGTAACACAACTGGCCCTATAACAATCAAAAAATAATTACTGATTTAAAATCAATAAATTACAGATCGTCAGCGTTATCATTCAGGTAAGAAGCTACACCTTCAGGGCTGGCATCCATACCTTTGTCACCCTTCTCCCAGCCGGCAGGACATACATCACCGTGCTCTTCGTGGAACTGAAGTGCATCGATCATACGTAGCATCTCATCGACGTTACGGCCCAGTGGAAGGTCGTTAACCACCTGGTGACGAACCATACCTTCTTTGTCGATAAGGAATGAACCACGGAAAGCAACGCCCGCTTCAGGATGCTCAACATCATAGGCCTTACAGATCTCATGCTTAACGTCGGCAACAAGTGTGTACTGAACAGGACCGATACCGCCTTCGGCAACAGGTGTGTTACGCCATGCATTATGGGTAAACTGAGAGTCGATAGATACACCGATCACCTCTACACCGCGCTTCTTGAACTCTTCAATACGGTGATCGAATGCAATCAGTTCAGATGGACAAACGAAAGTGAAATCAAGTGGGTAGAAAAAAACTACCGTTGGCTTGCCTTTAATCGCTTCGCTAAGGTTAAAGCTATCGACGATTTCGCCATTACCAAGTACAGCTGCAGCAGTGAAGTCAGGTGCCGGACGGCCTACTAATACGCTCATTTTATATCTCCATCTATGGATTGAAAAAACGTTTTTCGTTTATATCTTATGGCATTATAGGCAGTGTTTAGACGGGCACAAGCAATTTGAGAGCAATATCACCTTTTTTAAAAGATTATTCATCTCGGCGTATAATATCTGCCCTTAATGACCCTACTTTATTTGATGTTTTTCACAGTTCGCCTCACTATTTTCCACACCGGGTTAACATAACCGAACTTTTATCAGATAAATCCTCTCTATACTGGACAAGCCTGCTCTGGCAGGCAAAAATGGCGCTCAATCTAACGGTAATAAAGAATTTATTGATATGAACGCAGTAGTCGTCGCGGTTTGCCTTATGCTGGGTCTGAGCTTAGCCAGGGTAAATGTTGTTATAGCACTCACCATAAGTGCACTTATCGCAGGTCTTGTGGGGGGGATGGATCTCCAGCAAACTGTAGATGCATTCAACACCGGCCTGGGTGGCGGCGCTCAAATTGCGCTAAGCTACGCCCTGCTCGGTGCTTTTGCCGTCGCGCTGTCTCACTCAGGCTTAACAACACTTATCTCTAATAAGGTTATCTCAGCGCTTGGAAAGAATCATAACTCGACTAACATGAACCGTGTACGCTGGATGCTGTTGATATCCATTCTCGCGATGGCGGTGTCGTCGCAAAACCTGCTGCCTATCCATATCGCATTCATCCCTATTCTGATCCCGCCGCTGCTTCATGTGATGGCCAAGCTGAAACTCGATCGTAGATTGGTGGCTTGTGTACTCACCTTCGGACTGGTAACCACTTACATGATTTTACCCGTAGGCTTCGGTGGCATATTCCTCAATGACATCTTACTGGCGAACCTTAACAGCAATAACCTTCACGCCGTGCGCGAGCAGATCCCGACAGCCATGTTGATCCCGGCTCTCGGTATGATCACAGGTTTATTGATAGCGGTATTCTTCTCATACCGTAAGCCACGTGACTATGAAGAGGAGCTTATTTTAGCCGCCGAACCCGAAGAGGGTGTCAATACCCGCAACATCGCCATTGCTGCGGTTGCCATAGTTTCAACACTCGCAGTACAACTGATCACAGGCTCGATGATTTTCGGTGCTCTGATTGGTTTTATCATCTTCAGCTTCTCCGGCGCACTCAAACATGTTGCGGATCAGGATGTCTTTACCCAAGGCGTAAGAATGATGGCTAACATCGGCTTTATCATGATCTCTGCCGCAGGCTTCGCCGCAGTGGTTAAAGAGACCGGCGATGTAGGAAGCCTGGTCAGCTCCTTGAGTGAAATTATTGGCGACAACAAGGCCCTTGCGGCCTTCCTTATGCTGCTGGTTGGTTTGCTTATCACCATGGGGATCGGTTCATCATTTTCTACCATTCCGATTATCGCAACCATCTACGTACCATTAGCCATCAGCTTTGGCTTCTCGGTAACGGCTACTATCGCACTGGTCGGTACTGCGGCGGCACTGGGTGATGCGGGCTCACCGGCTTCAGACTCAACCTTAGGCCCAACGGCCGGCCTCAATGCCGATGGACAGCACGATCACATCAGAGACAGTGTGATCCCAACATTCATCCACTACAACATTCCTCTGCTGGTGTTTGGCTGGATTGCGGCTATGGTGTTATAAGTTAAGGTGCCAGGTGCCAGGTGCCAGGTGCCAGGTGCCAGGTGCCAGGTGCCAGCAAGAGTAAAATAAAAAAGGAGCCGATTGGCTCCTTTTTTAATTAACGAAACACTGTTTCGATAACGTCTTTATTTAGTACCGAAGATCTTATCGCCCGCATCACCAAGACCCGGAAGAATATATCCCTGCTCATTTAGACACTTGTCTATTGAAGCTGTATATAGGTCCACATCAGGATGCGCCTTTTGCAGTGCCTCAACCCCTTCCGGAGCAGCAACTAGGACAAGCGCCTTAATCTCAGTACAACCACGCTCTTTAAGAAGATCGATAGTCGAAATCATTGAACCACCGGTTGCAAGCATTGGGTCAACAACCAGAGCAATACGCGAATCCATATCACTTGCAAGCTTCTCGAAATATGGCACAGGCTCAAGCGTCTCTTCATCACGGTACATGCCAACAACCGAGATACGTGCACTTGGAATGTTCTCCAGAACACCATCCATCATACCAAGACCTGCACGCAGAATAGGTACTACAGTTACTTTCTTGCCCTTGATTTGATCAATCTCAACAGGACCATTCCAACCATCGATGGTCACAACTTCTGTCTCAAAATCAGCAGTTGCTTCGTAGGTCAATAAACTTCCAACCTCAGCGGCTAACTCACGGAAACGTTTAGTGCTGATATCTCCCGCACGCATTAGTCCAATTTTATGGCGTACTAAAGGATGTTTAACCTCAACAACTTTCATCTTCTTCTCCTGATTTTTGACGTATATAACAAGCAAATTCATACGATTTTAGATGATTTGTCCAAAATGGAAAACATAAAGTTTCAAAAACACTATAAATCGTGACCAATGTCTGTTCTATATATGAAAAACTTAGCTTTCGAGCCCTCTCACAAACTGTTAGAATAGCGCCGCATAAAATCCAATAACTATACTGTACCGTACCCGAGAGGATCTTCGTGAGCACTCCTACCCAACTGAGCTATAAAGATGCAGGTGTCGATATCGATGCCGGTAATGCACTTGTTGATAATATTAAAACTGCAGTGAAACGTACCCACCGTCCAGAAGTTATGGGCAACCTAGGTGGATTTGGTGCCCTTTGTGAGTTGCCAACTAAGTACAAACACCCGGTTCTTGTCTCAGGCACCGATGGTGTCGGAACTAAACTCAGGTTAGCCATCGACTATAAGAAGCATGACAGCGTAGGGGTTGACCTGGTAGCTATGTGCTCAAACGATTTAATCGTGTCAGGCGCTGAGCCACTCTTCTTCCTTGATTACTATGCAACCGGTAAACTTGATGTTGATGTAGCGACCTCTGTCGTTAAAGGCATTGCCGAGGGTTGTGTACAATCCGGTTGTGCCCTTATTGGCGGCGAAACTGCCGAAATGCCTGGCATGTACGAAGGTGAAGACTACGACCTGGCAGGCTTCTGTGTCGGCGTCGTGGAAAAAGATGAAGTTATCGACGGCTCTAAAGTCGTTGCCGGTGACTCACTCATCGCACTGGCATCGAGTGGTCCTCACTCAAATGGCTTCTCGCTCATTCGTAAAGTGCTGGAAGTCAGCGAAGCTGATCCTCAACTGAACCTCGAAGGTAAGCCGCTGATTGACCATCTGCTTGAACCCACAAAAATCTATGTTAAGTCGCTATTAAAGCTACTCGAACAATCTGATGTTCATGCAATGGCCCATATTACCGGTGGAGGGTTCTGGGAAAACATTCCTCGCGTGCTTCCACAAGATTGTAAAGCCGTTATCAAAGGCGACTCATGGCAATGGCCTACCGTTTTCAACTGGTTAATGGAAAACGGTAACATTGCTGAATTTGAAATGTACCGCACATTCAACTGCGGCGTAGGCATGGTTGTAGCCCTGCCCAGCGACAAGGTTGATGCTGCACTAACACTGCTCAACGCCGAGGGCGAACAAGCCTGGTTAATCGGTGATATTGCCAAGCGCAATGGCGATGAAGAGCAGGTGGAGATCCTTTAATGTCCAAAAGCTGTCGCGTATTAGTATTAATCTCAGGTAATGGCAGTAATCTGCAAGCCATTATCGATGGGTGTGATGATAACCTGGAGGCCGATGTGGTTGGCGTTATCAGCAATAAATCTGATGCTTACGGTCTTATCCGCGCCCACCAAAATGAGATCGATACCAGTTGTGTGATTGCTCATAAAGATGAAACTCGCTCTGAATACGACGCTCGCTTAAATAAGGCAATAGCTAAATACCAGCCCGATCTGATCGTTTTAGCTGGCTTCATGCGGATCCTTACCGACGAGTTCGTACAAGGCTACGAGGGGATGATGATCAACATTCATCCCTCCCTTCTGCCTAAATACCCCGGGTTACACACCCATCAACGTGCCATTGATGCCAAAGAGAAGGAACACGGAGCCAGTGTGCACTTTGTGACACCAAAGCTCGATTCGGGTCCCGTTATCTTGCAGGCTAAAGTGCCGGTTTACGATGAAGATACGGCTGAAACCTTGACTGAAAGGGTACATCAGCAGGAACATGCAATATTTCCTATGGTCGTAAAGTGGTTTAGCCAGGGCAGACTGAAGATGGAAGATGGCGGTGCTTACCTCGACGATCTCCGTCTCGGTGCTGCGGGTTATGCCGCTGATTAGCATTCAAGCTTGTCAGTGTTAAAGCTTTCTATCAAAAGACCTGAGATTCATAATCTCAGGTCTTTTTTTTATCTGCGCCCTCTAAGCCAGCCCTTTAGCTAATACTAAGAGCAATAGTGATGCCTGAAATTAACTCTCCCCCTATTCTGGCCTCATATTTATGGCTTATACCAATTGGTATCAGGAGCATTAGCAAAGATATGTTTTCAAAGTTTAAAGATGCACTACCGGGTATGATGACACTGAGACTCATCAACAGCTTCAATGAGTTCGCCAGCCATTCCAGCAGCCATGACTCAGATGCGAAATGGCTCAGCCTGGTCGATCACGGCTACAACTTTCTAATCTTCCCCAGCACAAATAATCAATATCAGATAAGCAGCAAATATATCGATACTGTGCTCAGTCCCAGAGCATTCGGTGCCTATATCAGTCTTCTGGTACTCAACCACTGGGCGACCAAGATGTATGAGATGGAGGACAAGCGCCTGTCTCAATACTTCAATTACCACTTTCATGACTCTAAACGTTACCTTGTGGATCACTGCCATGAGCTCAACATAGACCCCTTCGAAGCTAACCTGGTTGTCAGGTTAATCGAATGAGGCCTATTACATATCACGAGTAACTAAACACCTTAATGATGCTTAGTAACAATTTTTCCATGATAGTAGCCATATCGGCAATCAGGTAGCCATAGGTACCGATGAAGCAACCACTAGTTCACGGTGAAAAGGAGACAAAGTGAAGATATCCGGCATAACACAACTACTCGAAATGGGTTCATCGTTCGCAGCCTGTTGAAGGTTATAGAGCAGCGCAATCAGCAAAACTTTATAACCATCTATCAGGAACAGAGACAATGAAAAAATCAATCATCGCACTATCACTCGCGCTTACTGCTGCCTTCGGGGCTAACGCAACCGTGACTTACCATGAGCCCAACGCTCAGATGGAAGCTAATCTTAATGCCTATGGCGCCGGTGTCGGGAATTGGGAGGAAGCAAGACTCACTCAATTTACCATGGCCGATTCACACCTTTACCACCACCATGCGGTAATATCGGCGCCAGTTGATAAGATGCCGATGAAAGTCGTTGGCGGCTTAGATGTGTCATCGATATATATCGATGATGTGGTGCCAGGCAAGAAGATCAGCCTCTATGATGTAATGCGTGACAGAGCCTCTATCCAAAACTATGTCGTCATGAACAAAAAAGGCGAGATCCTCGCCGAGGATTACTGGAACGGTACCGACAAAGAGACCAAGAACCACCTGATGTCGGCACATAAGTCATTCACCTCTATGGCGCTGTTTATCGCTCAGGAGAAGGGGATGTTAAAACTCACCGACCCCGTCGGGAAGTATATTCCTGAGTTCAAAGGGACTAAATGGGAAAGCATACCTCTGCAAAACTT
Organism: uncultured Shewanella sp.; assembly: GCF_947501225.1. Taxonomy (GTDB): domain Bacteria; phylum Pseudomonadota; class Gammaproteobacteria; order Enterobacterales; family Shewanellaceae; genus Shewanella. Next base: position 62,942 of record NZ_CANMUW010000017.1, on the reverse strand, counting down.
TGCCGACATGAATGCGGGTATCATCGACCTGCCAGCAAACCGTGAAGGTTACCACTGGGGAGATTTCGGCGCCGGAACATCCGGCTCATGGGACAGCTCAATGCCCTCAGTGGTTGGCTACAACGGCTTGGTGATCAATAAGGAGGGTAAGCTGGTACCTAAGCCCGATGCCTTGGGCGACCTGGAGACCTTCAGCGATTACCTCAAGGCATTTGCTGCACAGATAGAGCCCAAATTTGAGCCGGGGTTTGCGTATGAATATAAAGATCTCAACACTGAGGTTCTGGGCACAGCCATAGTGCGCAGCTCCGGCCTGACGTTAGCCGAATTCTTCGACAAATACCTTTGGTCGAAAGGCGGCTTTAACTCTGAGGCCACCCTGTATGTCAATCAGGTACAGGAAAGTGCGGCTTCCGGCTCGATGAACGCTACCGTCCGTGACTTTGCAATAGGCTCGTGGTTGATGGTCAACGGCGGCAAGAACTATAAAGGCGATCAGGTAATACCCAAGGCCTATATAGAGCAGATCGTTAACGGCGATGAGGTCGTAAAGGAAGCGTGGGATAAGGTCTCCTATGAACATGGTATCTTCCCGACCGCGTTTTACAAAAATCAGTGGAGAACGGCGACGCACCCGGTAACCGGCCGCACAGTCTCGACCATGATAGGTGTTAACGGCCAGTACTCGGCGTTCGATCATAAAACCGGCAATATCGTCGCGATCACCGGTGCATACCGCCAGCCATCGGGATTACAGATGGTGTCGCTATATATGCTGGATACCATCTTTACTATCTTCGACCATCTGGATAAGTGATGCAGCTGAACCACTCTTAACGAGTCATTTTTAAGGTGGCAACAGTTAAGCCTAAACTCAACGAGTTTGGGCTTTTATCATTCTATGATGGCAATAAACAGAATCACATCAGGAAAAGCTCTACCTTTGAGCGGTTCTGAAATGAAAGCGCTACAATCACTAAGACTCTTACTGATGTTTGGTTATGGATACACTTGTAACATCTGGATATATTCAAAAATCAGAGGTATTTATGGAGAATTCTGCATCCAGATTTGGCTTCTTCTGGTCAGCGTGCTCAGTCGTTATTTTTTTCTCTCTCAAGTATGCCACCCAGTCAGCAGTAGAGTTACCTGCGTTGGTTTGCGGTACGCTCTTTGCCTGTATCGGACTGGTATTACTTACCATAAGAGGTAACTTCAAAGCAGCTATTCAGCCTCATTAATGCAACACAAGGTAACACTTTTCTGTCGTAGCCCACTTGTCAAAGCGGGCTTTTTTCCTTCATCATGTCCGCCGATATTGTTGAGCACTCATTTCGAGCCACAACTAACAAAATAACAATAATAACAGGACCCATAATGCGATTACTGCTTCCGTTATCGCTGCTTGCACTGCTCAGTGCATGTAGCCAACACCCCAGCCAAACAATCAAGTCTGAGATCGAGCCACAAGCCGATTCGACAGAAATAACTCAGGTCAGCTTCGATGAAACCCAATTTCGTGAAGATATTAAGACCCTCTCCTCTGATGAATTTGAAGGCCGCGCGCCTACCACCCGCGGCGAGAAGCTCACGCTGGATCACCTGACTCAGGCCTTTAAGGCGATGGGCTTAACCGGCGCTAACCAGGGCGAGTACCTGCAAGCCGTGCCTATGGTCAGTTACACCGCATCGGATGCGCAAGCGGTTAACCTTGCCGGACTTAAGCTTAAGTACCGTGAAGATATCGTACTGGGTAGTCGTCATGACAATGGCGGTGTCGATATTAAAGATGCCCCACTGGTGTTTGTCGGTTATGGCATTAACGCCCCGGAGTATGACTGGAATGACTATCAGGATATCGACATGACAGGCAAGATAGCCGTCATGTTGGTTAACGATCCTGGCTTTGCCAGACCGGAGTCGGGCTTGTTTAACGGCAGGGCGATGACCTACTACGGCAGATGGGACTATAAGTACCTGGAAGCCAGCAGACAAGGTGCTCTGGGTGCCATCATCATTCATGACACGGCCCCCGCATCCTACCCCTGGTCAGTGGTTGAAAACAGCTGGACCGGCGCGCAACAAGATCTTGTCCAAAGTAAAGAAACACAGGCAGAGCGGGTTCAGGTAGAAGGCTGGATAACCCTTAATGCGGCAACCGAGCTGTTCGACAGAGCCGGAATATCCTTAAAGAATCTCAGCGATCGAGCGGCAAACAGCCCTGTTAACCTGCCACTTAAGCAGAACGCCGATATTCAATTTGCCAACAGTGCAGAATATGCCAACAGCTACAATGTTGTCGCTACCCTGCCCGGCGTGGAGTCTGCAGACGAGCATATCCTGTTTACCGCCCACTGGGACCACATAGGCGTCGATGAGAGCAGGAGTGAGGATAAGATCTATAATGGCGCACTCGATAATGCCTCGGGGACCGCAGGTATTCTTGCCATCGCCCGCCAGTTTGCGAAGCAGGCCAAGATTGGTAACCCATCGAAGCGCTCCCTCACCTTCATAGCCACAACCGGCGAGGAGCAGGGACTGCTCGGCTCTCGACACTATGCGGCGAACCCCATCTACCCTATCGACAAATCAGTGGCCGTATTCAACCTCGATAGCACTAATATCTATGGCAGAACCAGTGATTACACCATTATTGGCAAAGGAAAGTCTGAATTAGAGCAGTACCTTATTGCAGCCTTGAAACCTCAAAAAAGAGTAGCAATAGCTGAGCGACGCCCTGAATCGGGTGGTTTTTTCCGCTCGGATCACTTCAGCTTCGCTCAGAAAGGGGTACCTGCGGTATTTGCAGGCGGAGGCAGTCAGCCTGTCGATGAGCCCACCAGAGAGTATAAAGCCAAGATGAAAGAGATAATGAAAGGCTGTTACCACAACACCTGTGATGAATACCGCGATGATTGGGACCTTAGCGGTGCCCTCGAAGATATCGCCGTCTATTACCATGCGGCAGAAATGCTTGCTAACAACGCCGATTGGCCCGGTTACTACCGGGGAACCGAGTTTCATTCACTGCGAGCGGCCAAATCAGATGAAAGTGGTGTGACCGCAAAGCTGGGAGATTAATCGCTACTGGTTTCTAAATCAGGGTTTCTGATTCAGGGCAGTTCAATTGAGCTGCCTTTTTTATTGCGGACTTAAAAAAACGCCACCAGCCAGAGTTCAACTTTTAAACATCCCTGTAGAAAAATCACACTAATCAACTGTTTTCCGGCGTTGTTTAAACAATAATGGTTTCACTGATAATAATGAAATTATTTGCCGCCCAGTGAAAGCAATTTGAATAATTCTCATCAAATAACAGACAATATTGAAGATACGCCATTTCAAACATCGACACACCAAGAAATCCACCCCGATAAACGCCAAATTACCGATGATTTATTAATTTCAGATTTGGCAAAAACAAAAATTGCTGGCACAGTAATACTCAATTGAGATTTACACCGTTTTGTTGGAGCTAGCCTATGTGTTCGATTTTCGCCATTTTAGATATTAAGTCAGATTCCACCCCCTTACGTCAGGTTGCACTGGAGATGTCAAAACTTCTTCGCCATCGTGGCCCAGATTGGTCAGGGATCTATAGCTGTGAAAGAGCCGTGCTGGCTCACGAGCGTCTGGCAATTGTCGATATCGAGCATGGCGCTCAGCCATTGCTCAGCCAGGATGAAAGCATCATCCTTGCCGTAAACGGCGAGATCTATAACCACAAAGAGCTCAAGGCCGAGCTGGGTGATAAATACAGCTATCAAACCAACTCCGACTGCGAAGTTATCCTCTCTCTTTACCAGGAGTACGGACCAGACTTCCTGGACAAGCTTAACGGCATCTTCGCATTTGTTCTGTATGATAAGGCTAAAGATCTCTATCTGATCGGTCGCGACCATATGGGGATAATTCCACTCTATACGGGTCTGGATGCAGAGGGTAACTTCTATGTTGCTTCAGAGATGAAAGCCCTGATGCCTGTTTGTAAGACGGTCGAAGAGTTCAAGCCCGGTCACTATATGACCAGCAGTGAAGGTTACGTGCATTACTATCAGCGTGACTGGCAGGAATTTGATGCAGTCAAAGACAACCCTGCCAGCGTCGAAGAGCTAAGAGATGCCCTCGAAGCCGCGGTAAAACGTCAGCTGATGTCCGATGTCCCTTATGGCGTCTTGCTCTCAGGCGGACTGGACTCTTCGGTTATCTCGGCGATCACGCAAACTTATGCAAAGCGTCGTATCGAAGATGATGGCGAAAGCAGTGCATGGTGGCCACAGCTCCACTCATTTGCTGTCGGACTCGAAGGCGCTCCGGACTTAATTGCCGCTAAGAAAGTAGCCGACTCTATCGGCACGATTCACCATGAGATCACCTTCACCTTCCAGGACGGTATAGATGCAATTAAAGATGTGATCTACCATCTGGAAACCTACGATGTCACCACCATTCGAGCGGCGACACCTATGTACCTGATGGCAAGGAAAATTAAAGCCATGGGCATCAAGATGGTGTTGTCAGGTGAAGGCGCCGATGAACTGTTTGGCGGTTACCTCTACTTCCATAAGGCACCAACTGCTCAGGCGTTTCACGAGGAGTTAGTACGTAAACTCGATAAACTGCACCTGTTCGATTGCTTGCGCGCCAACAAGGCGATGGCATCCTGGGGGCTGGAGGCTCGTGTTCCTTTCCTTGATAAGGAGTTTATGGATGTTGCCATGCGTATCAACCCGGAAGCCAAGATGTCTAAAGCGGGTCGTATAGAGAAGCATATTCTTCGCCAGGCCTTCGAACATAAGCTGCCCCAGGAAGTTGCATGGCGTCAAAAGGAGCAGTTCAGCGATGGTGTTGGCTACTCCTGGATCGACGGGCTCAAAGATCTGGCCGAAGAGAAAGTTGACGATCTGAAGTTAGCAAACGCAAAATTCAGATTCCCATACAACACTCCTGAAACTAAGGAAGCCTACTTCTATCGCTGTTTCTTCGAGGAGCTCTTCCCACTGCCTAGTGCCGCCGAGACGGTACCGGGTGGCAAGTCGGTAGCCTGCTCGACACCTGAGGCGTTGGCCTGGGACGAGAGCCTGCAGGGGATCATCGACCCGTCGGGACGTGCGGTACGCTCTGTTCATGAGCAGGCCTATTAATCGAAAAACACTAAAATCAAAGTGTTTTAATCAATATATGAGCGGTGGTAATCTTTAAAACCACCGCTTTCTTACCTGCTTACCTATAGGTTTGCAAACCAAGGCTAAAGCAAGCATCCGATATCAGATCAGCGACCGCTGGTTAAGTGTTTAGCATAGGCCTTTGCATTGATATCTATCACCTCAAGCGTCAGGCTGCATACACAAGATGTTTCAGCAGCAATAGAATCATAAACTGTCGTCAACAGATGATGTTTCTGCTCATCGGTTCGCCCGGGCATGATCTTGATTGTGATATGGATAAAACTACCTAAGTGGTTATCACCCACCTGATAATCTTCACAACGAATCGCCCTGGTCTTAATGGCCGAGCGTTCAAACAGCTCGGCGTCAATCGCACCGTGATGAACCCGTTGAATCAAATGTTTTATATCTATCTTATCAGCCAGTGGCGCCGAGTATTCGATGATGCAATGGGGCATAGTATCAATTCCTTCAATTATGCTTAGCTGTGGAGTCACTCTGACGTCTTTTTTTCGGGTACCCTGATGAATGAAAGAGTACTCTCCTTGCGAGTCAAGGCCGAGATATCATTCGGACCAGACAGCGAACTCGTTCCCGTTAGGATCTTTAAAATGAAACCTTCTTCCGCCCGGAAATGAAAATATCGGCTTAGTGATCGTCCCGCCGGCACCTTCGATGTCGGCAATTGAGTCAAGCAGCTCATCGCTATAGATAACGATAAGCACAGAGCCGGTTTTCAACTCGAAAGCATGTGGCGACAGATAGAAGCCTCCGGCTACCCCGGCATGGTTAAAACAGGAGTACTCAGGCCCGTAGTCGGTAAAATCCCAACCAAATGCCTGACTAAAGAAAGTTTTGGTTTGAGTCAGATCTCTTACCGGAATTTCAAGATAGTTGATCTTGTTATGTTGCTCCATGTCAGCTCCCTGAGTGAACGTTCCTTTTATCTCCCTTATAGCATAGCTTCACAGGCAACAAAAAGGGAGCATAAGCTCCCAATTCACATTAGCGGTGACACTATATTAAAGCACTGAATATCAGATCTTTAGCATTGCCGCGATAAAGCCGATAACGCCACCGAAAACACCACCCCAGACGACCAGCCACCCCAGGTGCTCCTTTATCATCTCCTGGATGATCTCTTTGACTAATTGCGGTGTCAGCTCGTTGAGCCTCTGGGTCACAATTTCATCGATTTTAGTGCGCATATCATCGAGCACATCGGGCTGCTCTAACTCCCCCTTAAGCAGGGAGTAAAACTCTTCACTTTGGGATACTTCGACCAAAGAGCTTTTCATCTTCTCGATAAAGGGCTCCTTCAATGGCGTAATCGCTTCACTCCCGCCAAACATCGCCAACATGCCCCCCAATGATGATTGCTCAACCGTTGTGACTAAGGCATCAAATGCCGGCGTAAGGTCTATCTGTTCGATCACAGGTTGTAAATTGATATGGGATTCACCGCTCCCCTGCTCCGACAAAAATCGATCGATATTCTCATCGGTAAAGAATTGCTTCATCATCAAGTGACGGATCCCCTCCTTGAACTCTTCGAAACGCGAGGGTACGACGCCGGAACCATACAGGCCGGGGACTTTCTCAAACAGCATATGGATGGCAAGCCAATTTGTAACGGCTCCGGAGAGTGCAAACAGACCAATACTGATAAAAACAGGGGATGCAAAGAAATAACCAGACATAACCAATACGGCTGCGATCAGGTTTGTAGTAACGCTCTTATTCAACCTACTAGCTCCAAAATTAACTAAGCGTTCAATAATACCATATTGTTCTCAGCATTAATCAAATGGAAAATGAATCGATGAGTACAAACCCGTCCCCCTCCAGCCTTTCCCTGCGAACGGCGAGGACCTGAGTTTCATCTGCAAGCTCCTTGGCTTTATTGACCAACTCTCTGGCGATTCCCTGCTCACGAAATGGCTCAACCACAAAAAGATCATCAAAATACCACAGGGGTTTTAGCAGGCTGGATGAAAATGAGGGGTATAACTGAATAAATCCAACTGATTCTCCGGCAAGTATGGCTATAAATATCACCGAATCATTTTCCCGTAATCTGGACTCGATAAACTCATTAGCCCCTTGCTGATCAGACTCCCGCCCTAAGCTCTTTCTGTACTCATTAAACATTAATGCTAAAGGCTCAAGATCGTCCTCAATCGCTATTCGTATCTGCATTTTCATTCCTTGAAATGGCGCGCCACATAGCTCAGCGACGGCAAGAACATAACTCTAAATCTGAATTAGACCGGTAGCTTCTCTTTCTATAACATCAGCTTACCATAGATTAGTGCTTTTATTAGCTTAAAACAATATTTTAAAATTTTATGGCTGAACTACACTATATTCATAATATGTTGCTCATTAAGGAGCTAAAAATGGGCTCACCTTTCACGACACCTGGAGCGCTAAGTTGGCATGAGTTAACGTCAAACCATTGCGGAGATTCCATCAGCTTTTACGCAGAGGTCTTTGGCTGGAAGTTCAAAACCATGCATTTGGGACATGGTCCCTATCACATCATTGAAAATCAAGGTGTTGCTATCGGTGGGATCACCCCCAACCCCTGTCCTAAACAGGCGAGTCACTGGACAGGCTATATCACAGTAGAAGATATAGACAGGGTCGCTATAAAGGCTAAATCATTGGGAGGTGAAATCTTATACGGCCCGGAAGATATTCCCCACGTAGGCCGGTTCTGCTGGATAAAAGACCCTCAAGGGGCAGTCATAGCCGCAATAAGTTACCTTAAGTCTGCGGTAGACGATAACAAGAAGAGCGAATAGTTAATCTCGTGGCCGACTCCTGAGATCTTTATAATCGAAAGATAACACATGTACCCGATCCAAGGGGGTACCATTTAAAAATATCGTTTTTTGCCCGATTGAGACAAAGCCGGGTTCACCGCACAGATAAAAGCGATTTTGACTATCACAAGGCATTCTCGTGTCGAAGGGGTGCCTACTCATGGCCACATCGAATGGGTTTCCTAAAATCACCCGGCTCGAAAGATGCTCTTCTCCCTCAGTATCACTCTCGATGCAGGCCTGATAAGTAAAGTTTCTATACTCCATCATCATTTTCAGCAGGGTTGAATGTTGATACAACTGCTCAAATGTTTTAGCGCCATGATACAGAAATATCTCTCCTCTGTGCCCGCTCATCAATGCGTCTCTGGCAATCCCATACACAGCCCCTAAGCCAGTACCGTTACCGATTAGTATCAAGCTGTCATCGATATAATCAGGCGAATAACAGCAATCTCCCCATGGTCCCTGGATTAAAATATTCTCCCCTGTGCTGGCATGATTGAATAGCCAGTCACTGAACTGCCCGTTGTACTTTCTCCTGACATGCAGTTCGATGAACTCAGAATAAGCCCCGTTGGTGACAGAGTAACTTCTGGTCAAACCATCAAAACGACGCAGGTTGATGTGTTGCCCCGCTCTGTGTTCAATTTTCTCTGCCGCCTCTATCTTCAGCTTAACGACGGAGTCTGACAGATACTCTTTAGAGTAGAGTTTCGCCGGAATAAACAGGTCCTGAGCCAATAATGACTTCAGTTTCAGCCCCTCGGTCACCCTGCACTGACAGGAGCAGAGGTAATGGCTCTCTTTTAAACGAGAGTTTAACCCTCTCTGAGCCCCCGCGGTTAACTCCCCTTCAAGGTGTTGTACTAAACAGGTCTTACATCTGCCTTTCTTACATGAATAATTAACCGGATGCCCCTGCCGTAGCAGGGCATCTAACACTGTCTCATCGGGCAATGCATCGACTCCCTGCCCATCAAAATAGAATTTCGTCATCTGCGTTATACCAGTCTTATTAAATATTCAGCTTTGAAAGTTGACTCGAATTCGAGCAAGCAGTTTCTTTTTACCAGAGATTTCTATTACAAATCTATCAAGTTAGCTAAACTAGCAAAAGGATCAAAGTTATTTATAGATGATAAGGTAAGTATGTTCGCTATTAGGGAAAAATTCAGTAGTCTGTCAAAGAAATATAAACAGCTACCTAAGTATCAGCGATACCTCTCTACCTTAACTGCTCTGTATCTCCTCTTCACCACTATCTTAGGGCTGGCTGTGCCCTATGGCATAGAAAAGCAGCTTCCGGCTCAGTTGGGCACTATGCTTAAAAGACCGGTCCAGCTTGATGAGGTCAAGATAAACCCCTTCACGCTTAACGTATCTCTGAGCGGGTTCAGAGTCGATGAGACTGATAACGGTGATTTCATCGGTTTCGATAAGCTGAGTTTTGAGCTTCGATTTTGGCACTCCCTCTTCAATGGAGCGATCAGCATTAACGATGTGACATTAGATACTCCGTTCGTTTATGCTACACGTTTAAATGTTCCACAAGAGATTCGATTCAACTTTTCAGACATCTTGACTGAACTGGCAAGCTCCGAGGGCTCCCCCCAGAAAGCATCGGATAAACCGAACGGTTCACCCCATATCATAGTGAAAAACCTGTCGATTATTGACGCCGATCTGCTGTATACCGATGACGTTACCAACAGCCTGATACGTTACCCCGCGGTAAACCTGAAAGTGAAAGGTTTCGATACCCTAAATGAGATAGCAAGTAACGCTTCGGGTAATCACTTTTCCATTCATTTCGTCGGTGACGAAGGTGGCGAGATCTCCACACAGGGACAGATACAACTCTCCCCTTTCAATGTCGTTGGTGAGTTGGAGTTAACCGCGATAAAACTGCCACAATTTTGGTCATTTATCTCAGACAATGTACAGGCAACCCTAAAAGCCGGACAGTTAAACCTCAATAGCCATTTTGAGATCACATCTCAAACATCGACAGAGGGTGGCTCTGTTCAGGTAATCACCAACCAAGGTGGCCTCTCTTTAGACAATATCCTGTTTACCCATGAAGAACATCCTCTTATCAGCCTGCCGCGGCTGGCACTGGACGGTATAGCACTTAATCTCAATGATAAAGCGCTGATGATCAAACGGCTACATAGCCAGAACCTGGATCTGAACGCCCAGATCACTTCAGATGGCATTGATATTATCCCACTGTTTATGCCGAATTTTATCTCTAAAGTCGATGAGGCAGAATCGAAACCTCTCGATATTCAGGAAGCCGATGAGCAATCCCCCTGGTCTGTGACCTTAGGCGAGCTTTCATTGAAGGAGTATGCCTTCAACATCCGCGAAAGTCTTATAACAGACAAGACACCATGGCGAATAGCCCCCCTTAACCTGACAACCGGTGCCGTCTACTCTGACTTCCGTGAGCCAATCGAATTCAGCCTGGATATGGCTATCAATGATCAAGGCAGCTTGATATCAAACGGTAAGGTAGAGGTCACTCAACCACATTTAGAAGCAGATCTGCAACTGAAAGACTTTGCCTTGAGTCAACTACAGCCCTATCTGTCCCCCTATATCAATGTCACGGTCAAAAATGGCAATTTCAATTCAAACGGAACCATAGAGGCCAGCTCTGCCGACGATGTCAGCTTTAACGGGGATATCACCGTCGATGGGCTATTGCTCAAAGATAATCTTCATCGAAAGACACTGCTGAAATGGCAGTCGATGGCGGTAGAGAAGCTAAACTTCCAACAGGCTGAGCAGAGTTTATCTATAGCTCAGATAAACTTCTCCCAACCATACAGCCGTATCATCATAGCTGAAGACAAGAGCACTAACTTCCAGCAACTGTTTGTGAATGCGCCCCAGGCCATGGCAGAAAACAGGACAGAGCGCCAGGCACAAACTGAAGTCAGTACAAATAGTGCAGAGCAAGCGCAGGTCGAACAACCGCCTTTAGAGATTAAGATTGGAAAAATCAATGTCAGCGATGGCTCGACCTTCTTTGCCGATAACTCACTGACACCCAATTTTGCGGCGAGTATTGAGCAGGTTCAGGGAAGCGTGAGTCAACTCTCCTCCACATCAGACAGAGCCGCGGTGGTCGACATAGAGGGAAAAATTGACAGATACGCCCCTGTCACGCTCAAAGGTGAAATTAACCCGTTACTGGAGCAGCCCTATCTGGATCTGGACCTCGACTTCAACAGCGTTGAACTCACATCCGTTAACCCCTATTCGGGCACCTATGCCGGCTATTATATCGATAAGGGGCAGCTCTCATTAGAACTGAGCTATCAACTGAAAGAAAATAAGCTAAAGGGCAGCAACCATATCGTCGTCAACCAGTTAAAACTCGGCGAACCCAGTGATAGCAGCCTGGCAACCAGCCTGCCGGTCACCCTGGCCATCGCCCTGTTACAGGACAGACATGGGGTTATCGACTTGGGACTGGAGGTATCCGGCGACCTGGACTCCCCCGACTTTAGCGTGGGCAGTATTGTGATGACAGCTTTAACTAATGTGATCACTAAAGCCGTTACCGCACCATTCACCCTGCTTGCCGGAATATTCGGTGATGATGAAGAGCTGGACAGAATCGAATTCAGTGCCGGTGACGCCACGATATCCGATGAACAGAGCCGTAAACTGGCAACCCTTGCCAGCGCTCTTACCGACAGACCTAAGCTGACCTTAAGTATCGAAGGGGCCATAGATTCCGCTAGCGACAGCCGAATACTTCAGGAGCAGGGCCTCAGAGAAAAACTGGCTCAAATAAGCCAGCTTGAAGTTGAGGAGTTACCTCAAAACTTATCTCCCAGCACCTACCCGGTAGAGGGGCTACTCTCAGAAGCCCTGATAACTCTGTATGAAGCAGAGTTAAAACAAGACGCGCAAGTCCTGAAACAACAGATAAGCAGGAACTCAGATGCGCAGACACTCAGTGAGCCACAGCTGTTGACTCAGTGGCATATCGCACTCTATAACACCTGTCTTAACCAACAGGTGATCGATGACAATATGTTAGGCGCACTGGCAAGCGAGAGGTCCAGAGCGGTGAAAGCATACCTTGTCGAGGCCGGTAAGATACCTGCCAACAGAATATTTCTGCTCGACAGCCGCATCGATATCAATCAAGGGTCACAGGCGGCCCTGCTGACATTAGGGGCAGATTAAAAGATTTAATAATTTTGTGACATGGGTTACACTCTGGCGGATTTTGACTTATTCAGAGGTAGCTCATGTTTATTGTTCGTTGGATTCTAGGCCGTATCATACTGATCCTTAATTTCATTTTTACCCCAAAGAAGCGTAAGCGTCCACAGGATGAACAGTTAAGAATTGATGCCGAAACTAAGTTATTAGCCCTATACGAATACAAAGCCTGCCCATTTTGCGTCAAGGTTCGTCGCGCTATGCGTCGTCAGGGACTCAATATCGAGACACTCGATGCTAAACAGGAAGATCACAAGGCGAGGCTTGTCAGCCAGGGCGGCCAAGCTAAGGTGCCATGCCTGCGAATAGAGGAAAACGGCGAGACACGCTGGATGTATGAATCTTCAGATATTATCAGTTATCTGGATAATCGATTCGCATAACATATTGAAAATAGCGACCCATCTGGTCGCTATTTTTTATCATTTCACTTGCTTACGCTGTTACTGCTTCTCGGCCATCATCCCTTTAAGTACCAGATCGTGATAACTGACAAACCCTAAAATCTTCCCGGCTTCGATCACCGGTGCCTTAGTGATACCGAAGCGCTCAAACAGGCGGGCACAATAGCGAACATCCATCTCAGGGCTCACTGATAACACCGGCTTAATCATGATCTCATAGATATTTACCCGCTCCGGTGCCTTATCTTTAGCCAGTACCTTTTTTGCAATATCACTCATCAACACCATGCCGAACTCATCGTCCTCATTACGCTTATTGACCAAGAGTACTCTCACATCCTGAGCACTGGCGAGCTCAATGGCATCGGCGACAGTATGAAGTCCGTCAACCATAACAAACTTCTTAGTCATCACATCTGAATTTCGGACTATCTTGCGGTGGTTCATAACTCATCCTCAATATCTTTACTAATCATCTGAACCTGATGGGCAACCCCAACGGCATCTTCGACATCAATTTGAATCGCTATCCCTTGCCCCGGATTTATATCAAACCCGCCGACCCGGTTGATCGTTTCCAGAATGCTTCTGCTCATATGCTCTTCGACCAAAAACAGGATCACATCCCTTTGAACATCCAAAGAGAGCCCCATAAAGGTCTTTTTCTTCTCTATACCTTCGCCTCTGGCATGGTTAATGACTGTCGCGCCAGTCGCACCCGCCTCTCTCGCAGCATCGAGAATAGTGTTAGTAGTGACATCATCTACGAATGCGATAATGAGTTTAAAGCGCATCTTTTTGCTCCTTTAACGAACGTCTCTTATTTATGATTTCCACTATTTGCGCATAGCCCATCACAGATATCATGGGAAACAGGCTGGCAAAGGCGATCAAACCAAAGCCATCAATAAGTGGGTTACGGCCATCGACATTGGTTGCTAATCCTAAACCTAAAGCTGCAACTAAGGGGACCGTCACCGTCGAGGTTGTCACACCACCTGAGTCATAAGCCAGCGGCACGATGAGTTTCGGCGCATAGAAGGTCTGGATCACCACAACCACATATCCGGCCATGATGTAATAGTGAATAGGATCGCCGACGACAATCCGAAAACAACCTAAGGCGATGCCAAAAGATACACCAATGGCCACCGAGATCCGCAACCCCTGCACGCCAATGGTCCCGGCGGAAACCTCATTGGCTTTAATCGCTACCGCGATCAGGGAGGGCTCGGCTATGGTCGTACTAAAACCTATTGCAGCGGCGAAGATATAGACCCAGAGGTAATCCTGCCAAACGGTGGGCTCATCGACTCCCGTTTCCGGGTGAATAAACTCCGGCGAGGTCAGCTGCTCAGCCATGCTCTCACCGATAGGAAACAGAGCCAACTCCAGGCCGACCAGAAACAGACTCAGGCCGATGATCACGTAGACAAAGCCAAGCACGACCTGACGCAAGTTTGCTATGGGTCGTTTCAACACGCCAAGCTGAAAGCCAAACAGGATAACCGCTATGGGAAGCACGTCTCTCACGGTCAACAAAAAAGTGGTCAATAAATCGGTTAACATCTCCATCAAAGCACCACCATACCGTAGAGAAGAACAAAGATCATAGGAGTCAGGCTGGCAAAAGCGATCAAGCCGAAACCATCTAACATGGGATTACGCCCCTTAATAACCGTCGCCAGACCCACCCCCAGAGCCGTAACCAGAGGCACCGTGATAGTCGATGTGGTGACACCGCCTGAATCGTAAGCTATGCCGATGATATCTTCCGGTGCAAAGCTGGTCAGTATCATCACAGTCACATATCCGCCGATGATCATATAGTGGATCGGCCACCCCTTAAGAATGCGTATGACTCCGAGCAGGATAGCCAGGCCGACAGAGATTGCGACGGTTAACCTGAGCCCCATAGCATAGTTGTCCATCGCCTCCTCGTTCATCGCAATCGCTTCAGCTTCTGCAGCAACCTGCGCCGCCTCATTAGCCACGGCCGTTAACGCAGGCTCGGCTAATGTGGTTCCAAACCCTAAAGAGAACGAGAAGATCACCAACCAGAAGATACTCCCCTTTCGCGCCAGCGCCTGAGCCAGGGATTCACCGATAGGAAACAGCCCCATCTCGAGACCGAAGACAAAAAATGTTAGACCAAAGACGATGAAAATCAGTCCGATAAGAATAGAGAAGAGGTTATCCGGAGCCTGCTGCAGAACAAAAATCTCGAAAAAACCAACCACCAGAATGATGGGGATAAGATCCTTAAAGCTGGATAACAGGGAGTGAAGCAGTCTTATAATAGCGGCCATCGAATCTCCGGTTCATACGATTTGAAAATGGAAAACTGAAATACAGGATTCACCATAAACTCCCCCCTCCTTTGGGTTATGCCACACATAAATAGTGCCAGCGCCACCATAAATAGCAACAACTAAATAACAGAGACACACCAATTTATGAGCGAAATCAAGTCGGGATGAATTTAGCGCCGGCTGAGCCGGCTCCCGGAACTGTTTAACCGTTTAGTGTAAAAAAATGTCAGTAAGCTGCTAACTTGATTGATTTTCAGTTATCCTGCTGTCATTGGAGAGCAATCATGATAAGTTTCAGTGCTAACGATAAGGCTCGACTCGATAGCCAAGATGTGAAAAATATAAGAACGGATATGTTAAAAAATATAACTAAAATAGTGCCGCTGCTTGTCGCTTTGATAATCGCCTCTGGCTGCGCGAGCAATAAACCCGATGTCGATGACTTTAAAAACCGGGTTAAAGACAGGTTTTACACCGACATCAAGAGTAATGGCTTAAAGCTGTTTACCTATAAAGCCAAACTCGAACTCCCCGATGACAGCTCAAGCTCCCTGGCTCATCATGAACGCATCAAACAACTGAAGAAACAGAGTCGCTCTAAAAAAGCCAAGCGCTCTATCTATACACCGGATCTCTCCGACTGGACCGAACAGATAGAGCTTGGCCTCTCAAAGACACTGGATATGACCGGCTACTGCCGGGAAGGATTTTTAGAGTTAAGCCGCATCATCGAAGTCGGGCGCGCCGAGATCCGCGGTGAGTGCAATGAGGGCGCCACCGAGGAGGACAGAGAAAGGTTCTCCTCCTAGCAAGCTTCAATAAAAAAGGTGCAAGCCAATGGCTGCACCTATTGTCAGGAGCGCACAAGATGAAAACTAATCATCCACAGCGTCTCAATCTCACCATAGATCTCGGTAATGACCGCTTTCAGCTCGGATAAGGTCATGTTCTCCTGTTCGGCGTGAATAGCATTGAGATCATCAAATTTTATGCGCTCAACCGAATCGATCATAACGTCACAGAACCAGCGGTCCGTCTCATAGGTAGAAACAGTGACAGCTTCTCCCGCCCTGAAGTGTGATTCAGATTCATCCCTCAATGTAATCGTTTTCGCTCCGGAGAGAATATCTTTTTCAAACCTTTGATAAAAAGTGATTTTATTAGATGACATATAGGTTTTTTTGCCTATTAACTACAATTAATTGGGGCTCACTTTGCCAATAACTCGTAAGAAAATCCATATTTAATGGCTTGACGGCTAAGATTAAGTTAAAATCCGCTCCCGGTTTAAAGCTGGCCGACACTTTTGACGGCCAGAGATATGAAGGTACATTGGTAGAGAGCTATGAACAAAAAACAGAAAATGATCAAACTTACGGCTAAACGCGCTAAAGCCCGTAAAAATAAACATACTGCTCCTACCATCAAGAAATATGTCTCTAAGGGTGACCGTGCAAAGGCCTTGGCACAAGAGCAGGCCAGAGCGGCATTAGAGAGCAAAGCCGGCGAGGCGCAAAACGAAAGTCAAAACCCGGAGGCAGCACTCCCGGAAACTGCACAAGCCGAAGAGAAGTAGTTTGCCGCTTAAAAGCGAGTCATTTCAGAAAAAAGGGAGCCTGGGCTCCCTTTTTTAATATGCTAACAATATAGCTGATATGGCATTTGTTGTAACGACTATCCGGTACTGCTATCGCTGGCCTTCAGCGGTTTGGTCAACTCATTACTGGCTTCGCAATCCTGCTCTTCCGTTATCTGGGCCATCTGCGCACAGGAGGAGGAGAGAGGATTGGGGCTGGTAGGAATAAGCTCCCCTTCCAGTGGCTCCTCATCACTCGACTCACCTTCGCTCTCACCGCGGGAACGCAGGGTCTTAATTTCGACCTTTTCGATAAGCCTGAAGGCCGTGATAACACCAAAGAGAGCAAATATAATCGCACCGATCACCTGCCCTATCAACACACCATACACCCCGCCGAACATCGCCCCGAAGTAAACAAAGGGGATGGTGCCGACCGTGGCCTTTCCCACATTGAAGAAGGTCGAGTACTTAGGTTTTCCCAGATTATTGAATGAAGCATTAGCCACAAACAGGGCACCGGAAAAGATAAAAAATACCGCGATATAGGTGCAGAAGAAGCGAATGATATCGGCGCTGTCGCCGCTCATATCGAACATTAAAACGATCTGCTCCTGCAGTAACATGAGTATCATAGAGACACCGATGACGTACAAGATACAGAACTGAAGCGCCTTGGTGAGGCACTGCCGCACACGATCAAATTCGTGGGCTCCGTAATTTTGACCGACTATGGGACCGATAGCACCGGAGAGGGCAAATATCATCCCGAATGATACAGGGATCAATCGTCCCAGCACCGCCCAACCAGCAACATAACCATCGCCAAAATCGGCTATGGCACGGGTAACAACCGCGTTGCCGATAGGCGTCGCGACATTGGTCAGCATGGCTGGCGCCGCGATAGCAAATATCGGCCTGAGATCGGCCTTAAAGTCTGTAAAATCAAACTTGCCAAACAGTTTATGTTTCACAATAACGCCACGAGCCGCAATAACCAGTACCGCAGTGCGGGCAAGCACTGAGGCAACAGCCGCCCCCTCAATTCCCATTCCCAGGGCGAAGATAAATATGGGATCGAAGACTAAGTTCACACCACCGCCGGCCAAGGTCGACATCATTGAGAGCTTAGCGTCGCCCACGGCCCTCAGCGCGGCCCCCAGTGCCATAGCCAGACAGATGAGGGGCAGCGACGGCACCAGAATATAGAGGTAGCCAGCGGCCAGCTCGGCCGTATGGCCGCTGGCACCGACTAAGGCTAACACCTCAGGAATAAAATAGGTCACGACAGCAGAGACGAATAGGGTCACGAGCAGGGTCACCACCGCACTGTTGAGCAGTAACCTGCGTGCCAACGCTATCTTCTTAGCCCCGATGGCACGGGAGACAAGCGCGCCTAACGCGATAGACAGACCTATACCTATGGATGTGGTAAAGAATGATATGGTTCCGGCATACCCTACCGCCGCAGCCAACTCCTGCTCTCCGAGTAGGCTGAGAAAGAATATATCGATCAAGTCGACCACGAACAGGGCCGAGATCCCAACCGCCGCCGTCGAGCTCATCACCAATATGTGGCGCATTATCGAGCCGTGAACAAATTTAGCGACAGTCATCTCTTTCCTTAGCTTTAACATTAATTATCATAAATTCAAATATCACTCTCTAATTCACTACCACAATGGTCACAATATTGAGCATCGTTTTCATGCCCCTTTTTCAGACAGTTACTGCATCGACGCAGATCTTTATTTCGGCCCATCTCCTGCGATATCTCTACCGTTAAGATACCTGTGGGGATAGCGATAATAGAGTAACCAAGCAGCATGGTAAACGCGGCGATAGCCTGGCCTAAGTTTGTCCCCGGTGTAATGTCTCCATAGCCTACGGTGGTGATAGTCACTATGGTCCAATAGATAGACTTAGGTATCGATGTAAAACCGTTTTCAGGCCCCTCGACCACATACATGATCGCACTCAACACCATGACGATCAGGCTGACAGAGAAAAAGAAGATAAAGACCTTACGACCGGACTGTAATATTGCCCTGAGGAGAATATTCCCCTCGCTGAGATAGCGTATCAGTTTCAGCACCCTGAAGATTCTGAATAACCTTAATATCCGGATAACCAGAGTAACATTCGCGCCGGGGAAGAACAGGGCCAGGTAGCTGGGTAAGACCGAGAGCAGGTCAACAATACCGTAGAAGCTTCGCGCATAGGCCTTAGGCTGAACGGAGCAATATAACCTCAGGGTATATTCGAGGGTAAATATAATGGTGAACCCCCACTCCAGTGCCCAGATAAGCTCACCATATCGCTCATGAAAACCAGCCATGGTATCGACAAAGACCAGAGAGACACTCAGTATGATACAGACGATCAAGGCAATATCGAAATAGCGCCCCGCCCTGGTATCGGTGCCGAAGATGATCCGCCGTAACTTATAGCGCGCAGAGGTGTCCGCTTCCGAATGATTCTCTTTACCCATGTAGACACACTTCCTTGATTCTGAAAAGCCAGCGATAAATTACGCAGCTGAGTATTCTGCCATTTCTGAAAAAGAATACCAAACGGATTAAATTCCTCCCTTAACTGAAAATTGAGGTAAGATATAGAAATAACAGTTGTATAATCAGCGGGCCCCTATTACTCAATGTACAAAATATTTCGATTTTTTCTGTTTGCCGCTACTATCGGCCTCTCGTTTCAGTCAGTTGCGGTAACCTCACTGCAGAGTGCCAGTTACAGCTCATCGAATACCGGTATAGGCAAAATCGATCTAGTGGTTGTCGACAAGTCAAAATCGAGCATGTCCCTGATGCGCAACGGCCAGATACTGCGCAAATATCGCATCGCAATGGGGGACAGCCCGGTTGGACATAAGGTTACTGAAGGGGACCAACGCACTCCCGAAGGGCGCTATATACTGGACTATAAAAAGTCCGACAGCGCATACTACAGAGCTATCCATATCTCTTATCCCAACGAAGAGGATAAGCTCAGAGCGAGTGCACTGGGTTTAAGCCCCGGCGGACAGATCATGATCCATGGCCAAAACCCAAACTCGAGTCTGCCTCCTGAGGAGGCGCAACAATACAACTGGACCGATGGTTGTATCGCCATCACCAATGCTCAGATGGATGAACTTTGGCGCGCTATCGACGAAGGTACGCCCATAGAGATCTGGCCATAGCGCTAACTACCAAACTCTTACCCCAACATTTACCGGAAACAGACCCCCATAATGACCTCTGTAATCACCTACCGGGATCTTAACGATACCTGGTCAAACTTTAGTAACAACATCGAAGGTTTCATCTCAGAATTAGGCTTAAGCTCCCTAAAGTTGGCCTGTGATCACGTGGCCCTGAGAGTCAACAGCCTTGAGTCGGCCAAAGCGTTAAGTCAGGAGTTTGAGTGTGTCGGTAACATTATCTCCAACAACATCATCAATGGCCGCCCCATCCTGATATTTGAACTCAATACTCCGTTAATTCTGGACAATATGAGCATAGATTGT
The DNA here is from genome assembly GCF_947501225.1 of uncultured Shewanella sp. Taxonomy (GTDB): domain Bacteria; phylum Pseudomonadota; class Gammaproteobacteria; order Enterobacterales; family Shewanellaceae; genus Shewanella. Next base: position 42,883 of record NZ_CANMUW010000017.1, on the reverse strand, counting down.
GTCGAACTCCCCTACCCGGGCGATAAAACCTATCCGGCCGAAGGATGGGAACATATCGAACTGGTTTTACCCTGTCAGGCAAAAACCTGTGAAGCACTCAGAGACGAACTGTTCAAGCTAGCGCCGCAACTCGAATCCATCATAACGAATAGCTCAGATATTAAGGTTAAGATGAGTTCACCTCAGGGGGAACATGAACGACTCACCAACCCCACCATCGCATTCAAGAAGGGCAATATCTGCGTCAAGCTCCATCCCCACGGGATCAAAGATGTTATTGCTTCAGAGCAAGCACTGTAGCCTGCCAACCGATATAAAAGGTGATCCATGGCTCACCTTTTTCAGTCATCGCTGATGCACACCTAACTTTATTGCTCCATTAATTACCTGTTATTCAATTTTCTCGATATAAATAATCACTTCCCCAACCTTAAAACCAAACTTTGTTATCTCAGTTTTATTAAATAAGCGCTGTTCGTCAAAGAGGAACATCCAGTCGTCGAGCGTGACTTGATATGTTTCATCATCAACCTTTATCTGCATATCATATTGCCAAAAAAGTGCAGAACCTTTGGTCTCACCATACGCCATACCAATAACATCACCGGCTTGTCCTACATATAGGTTGTCTTTCTGTTTCGTTAACAGCCAAACTCTTGTGGTTTTCTCACCATCATCGAATTCAAACCACTCCTTGATTTCACCTTGATCTCCTTTCCAGTCGGCATCAATATCAGCCTTAAATCGACGCAGTAACTTACCTGAACGGTCTAAAATAATTCCGTAAGCCATTAATTTACCATTGAAAAACTGATCGAGATGGAGTTCAGGTGTGGTTGACTGATAGTCATCTAAGCTGGGAGTACTGCAAGCCGTTAACAAAAAAGCAAGCAGAGTAAACTTGAATGCACACAGCATTGATTTCATTTTAAACTCCCTAGTAGCTTTGCCCTTAACTCAGGCTGAGATGTTTTATCTGATAACCAGATAGATAAAAAAGCGGGGCCAAACTCACTGTCATTAACTCTGCCTAACTCGTTAACCGTTTCTCCATTTTCCCCTGAATAAAATGTACTTTCACCGTCTTTACCCACATAGATAATGAGTTCATCTCCTTCACTAATGTCAGGCCAGATAACATTGAGTCTCTCACCCCATACAGAGATTAATTGTTCATCCAAGCCTAGATGCCCCCATTGCTCTTTTGTTGCATCGACTAATGCTTCACTGTCTATGTTTCTGAAGTATTCAATTTTTAATGCTTTAGGCAACACCTTCTCATCGAAAGGAAGAGATTCAACGTATAGCTCTGCTCGGTATATCGTCCAAAAAAGGTAGCTCATTTCACCTTCGCCTGACTTGATAAGCTTAGGTAACTCAGATGCACTCGTAGCTAGCGAAAAAATAAATGTGAACATAGATAAAAACACAGCTAGGCATTTCATAGTGACCCCCTCTTGGCTAATTCAAACTGTACGTTCAAATGCCGATAACCGATCACTAAACAAGGCAATAACAGTCCCCATATACAGGCCAAAACCAATAACGCATTGAACTCACCCCTTCCCCACTGCAGTGCACCTAGTTCAGCACCAAGTCGATAACTGAGTGGCCCGCCTATCGCACCGATTATTGCCACGAGCCCTAATGGTAAGCTCATTAACCATTTTAAACTGTGGTTAAAACTGATTATAAACATGCACCAAACGACCAATAACCACAGTGGAAATATCTCAGCAGTCGTTTCAAATATTTCGACTTCGATTAATACTTTATCTACCGCTATTCCCATGGGTACTAATATCAGCAGGTTTAAATCTTCTTTTGGTGTCGGAGACAACACAAAATGAACGAGCATAATCGACAATAGCAACCACCACACTTTGTCAGTGTATATAGCTGATAAAAACCAGGACAGCTGAAATAATAGGAGATTAATAATCCAAAATCGTTTCATTGTTATCTCCTCGGTGCCCTGGTTTTCTGGCTACCAGATGATGAGTACTTATCACCCTTTCGATAAATGCACCTTCACAATAAGCGAAATAGAACAGCCACAATCGTTTAAACTCTTCGCTATAACCTATCGAAGATAAATACGTCCATTGATCTTCAAACCTTTTTCTCCAGTCATTCAAGGTTCTTGCATAATGAACACCGATGTCATCCAAGGTATCTACAACCATATCGGTATCACAAGTGACATGCTGCACCATAGTTGTCACCGAAGGTAGACAGCCTCCAGGGAATATATATTTCTGAATAAAATCTACACCTTTCCTGTATTTATCATAACGTTGATCGACGATAGTAATGGCTTGAATTAACATCTTCCCGGACGGTTTTAACAAGCTATTGCAGGTGGTAAAAAATTGTTCTAAATATTCATGTCCAACCGCTTCTATCATCTCTATTGAAACGAGCTTATCGTACTGACCTTCGAGTAAGCGATAGTCTGATTTAAGCAAGCTGATTTGCTGTTCCAACCCCAATGCATCGATGCGCGTTTTAGCATATTGGTATTGTTCATCTGAAATCGTGGTGGTGGTAACTTTACAGCCGTAATGTGTCGCGGCATATATCGCTAACCCTCCCCAACCGGTGCCAATTTCAATAAGGTGATCTGATGCACTAAGCTCAAGCTTTTTACATATCTCATCCATCTTATTGAGTTGAGCATTATCTAAATCTAATGCTTCATCATTATATATGGCACAAGAGTAAAGCATCTCGGGGTCCAGGAAGGTCTTGTATAACTCATTACCAATATCATAATGAGCCAATATATTTTTCTTTGATCCCTGCTCAGTATTGGCGTTCCTTAAACGTAACAATTGGTGTTTAAGTTTACTCAACCATTGGGTCTTATTATCTAACTCATCTAATCGGGACTGATTTTTCACCATGATTTGTACTAAAGCGGTTAAGTTAGAGCAAGTCCAATGATGTTTAATATAAGACTCTGCACCGCCGATACTGCCATTACGGACTAATGAAGCATAAAATGCTTCATCCAAAACAACGATTTTGCTTTTAAGCGTTGAAGCTGGATCACCAAAACACAGCTTTTCTCCAGGCTCTTCAAGCTCAATATAGCCACCTTCTAAGTGCGATAACACCTTAAAAATAACCATGCGGTATTTGTCAGCTAACCAACTCACTTTCGCCAGGTGATGATATTTTTGTGTTGTATCCATGATGAACCTCATTATCAATATATTGAGACGTTCTGAGTAAGATCCACAGTGTTTAAGCAGACTAAAGCACTTCAGAATATAAATAGGCGATGACTATATTTCAGGGTGAGCAATAAACGGCACTTTCTTCATCAATAATTTCAGTGCTTGCCAATAGATGCCAAAGACAATTTTCAATGTCATCACGGGTAAATACATCAAGGTTCTTTGCAGATTCCTTCGATTTATTTCATGTTTTTTCAACGCCAACCTGGCTTCAAATTGTTTACCTAGCTTGTGATTTTCAATATGCACCATAGCTCTGTCGCCAGGTGGTAATACCCGCCAGTGATACTTCATATCCATCTCCATAAAAGGAGACACATGAAAGGCTTTATCAATTTTCATCTCTCCTTTCATATCAATAAGATAATAATGTCTTTGATTCCATGGCGTATTGCTTACCTCAGCCAACATGTATTGACATACTCCATTGTTGTCATAGCAAAAGTAAAAATTTATCGGGCTAAAATAGATGCCAAAGCAGCGACATTGTGCTAATACAAGAATACGCGTTATTGGTCTTATCCCACCTAACTCGTTAACTTTGAGTGCAATACGTTGCTTTAGTGGATCTGGTTCACTTTTCAGGTAATCTTTTTCAAAAAAACGGATAGGGTTAAACCAGCGCCGACCAAACAACATGCTTTTACCCAGTATCTCTGTCTGTTCATCTAAATCTATCGCCATCATAAAAATGGGGTAGCTAAACGCATGTTGATATTCACCATAACGGCGATGAAACACCTTACCTTGATAAATCCCACTGTTCATAAACTAAAGCCAAATCGCTGAGTCACATCGAGTGCGCTCCGGACCCCATCTTCATGAAAACCGTTATACCAATAAGCACCCGCAAAATGCGTATGGTGATAACCACAGATCTGTTTACGACGATTTTGAGCACGAACGGTTAAGTGGTCCAATACAGGATGATCATATTCAAATCGTCTGATAACTTTATCCGGGTCAATATAGGATGACTGGTTAAGCGTTACACAAAAAGTAGATGTTGATTCAATCCCTTGCAAAATGTTCATATTGTAGGTAACACAGGACGGCGAGTCGGCATTCCCATCTAACATGTAATTCCAACTTGCCCAAGCCAACTTATTTTTCGGTAACAATGCTTCATCTGTATGCAATACCACCTCATTGGATTGATACGGTATCCCAGTCAATACCTCAATTTCATCCTCCGTCGGATCCATCAATAGCTTTAATGCCTGATCCGAATGACAAGCAAGGATAATCTCATCAAACGTACTCATTTCACCATCAGTAAAATACACCTGTACCGCGTTATTTTTACGAGTAATACCAGCAATATTGGCTTGTAACTTAACCTCGTTATTAAGTGATGCCACTAACTTATCGACATAAGTCCTTGACCCACCTGGCACGACATACCACTGAGGCCTATCGACGATATTAAGTAAGCCATGGAGATAGAAAAAGCGGATAAAAAAAGACAACCTGAAGCTTTGCATTTTGGCTAAGCTGGTAGACCAAATTGCAGCCCCCATTGGTAAAATATAGTGCTGACAAAAGAAGTCTGAAAATTGATGCTGAAGTAAAAATTCACCTAAAGTCTGTTCATCAGGAATTGAACCCGATACATACATGGATTTGCATTTATTGTTGAATTTTACAATCTCAGTAATCAACCGCCAAAATACGGGTTTGAATATATTGCTACGCTGGGCAAATAAAGAGTTAATATTATGACCGTTATATTCAAAGCCTGAATCGCGATTATGGACACTGAAACTCATTTCAGTTTCCTGCCTTTCGACACCGAGATTTGTGAGTAATTTATTGAAGCTTGGGTAGGTTCTATCGTTAAAAACGATAAACCCCGTGTCTATTGCATACGCTTTGCCTTGATGCTCAATATCAACCGTCGCGGTATGACCACCAATATAATCATTCTTTTCAAACACGTTCACGTTATGGTCTTTATTCAGAAGATAGGCCGCAGTTAGCCCTGAAATACCCGTTCCGATAATGGCAATTTGCTTCATATAGGTGACATCCTTAATGCCAGAGCTCGCCATAGGGCAAACGGGAGACAAGCAAGCATTTTCATGATAAAAATAAAACCAAAAGGAAAGTCGATACAATGCTTACCTTTTGAGATCCCGTTAACGATTTCTATTGCCGCTTTTTCAGGTGAGATTTGCATCGGCATAGGAAAATCATTCTTGGCCGTTAAAGGAGTAGTAACAAACCCAGGTCGAACAATACTGACATCAATTCCATGCTTGGCTAAATCTATACTCAGTACACGCCCTAAATACGATAACGCAGCTTTAGAGGCCCCATAAGCCTGGGCCCTCGGCAACGCTAATAGCTCTGCACTGGAGCTGACTAAGACCAATCTGCCACCTTTGTTTATCTTTTTTAACCATGCTTTGAGTGCGTACGCGACCGACACTAAATTCGTATTGATAATCTGCTCAAAACCTTCAGCATCAAAGTCCATCACATCATCAATATAAGTACAGTCACCAGCATTAAGAATAAGTAAGTCTAATTTGCCAATGAAGTCTGCAACTTGCTGCAACTGCCCCTTATCCGTCATATCAAAAGCCATTACAGAAATGTATTCAGATGCGGCAGCAATATCGGCTAAACGCTCCTCGTTTCTTCCACAGGCAATCACCTGCCAACCAAGTTGCGAATAGCGTAGCGCTAACGCTTTACCTATACCCGATGAGGCCCCGGTTATCATTACACGTCTCATCTGCTAGCTCGCTTTTTTATGGTTTTAATTGCTGAGCCAAGGAAAGGAATGTGTTCATATAACATGGCACCCAAGTCGAGATAATCCCTGTGCCTTATCACTTTATTGTCTTGCTGAGTAAGGAAAGAGTGACCTTCTACTAAAATCTCTTCCCCTCGATTCAACTTGGGGTGACTAAAGAACATAGTCCAATAAACTGCCGCATCGTTATTATCATTAATAACGTTATCTATTTGAAAACGACAATAATCTAAATTGGTATATAAGGTGCCAAAGTAGTCGATTAAATCATTGAGTCCATGAACTTCATGCATAGGATCGCTAAAGTGAATATCTTTGTGGTATACCTTTTCAAGTAAGGCTAAGTTATTCATCTCTAAATCACCGTAAACGGAAATAAAGATGTCCAGCCAAGAGTCATGCCCCATAAGTGATGCTTCCTATTGCGCTTTGTAAAAAGAAATCGCCTTAAGTCTCGCCGCTTTATGTTCGACCAAGGCTGGCCAGTAGTTGCCTGCTCTCCCCTGTTCTGCCAAATATTCATGAGGGAAATGGATAAACTTACTTGGAATATCCGCTAGCTCTGGAAGATACTTACGTATGAAGTTGCCATCTGGATCAAACTTTTTACTTTGTAAAAGTGGATTAAAAACTCGAAAGTAGGGTTGCGCGTCACACCCGGTGCTGGCAGCCCATTGCCAACCACCGTTGTTTGCACTCAAATCTCCATCAATTAAGTGCTCCATAAAAAATTGTTCACCACGTCGCCAGTCTATTAACAGATGTTTAGTTAAGAAACTCGCCACCAGCATGCGTAGACGATTATGCATCCACCCAGTACTGAGTAACTGTCTCATTGCGGCATCGATAATAGGATAACCCGTCTTAGCCGTTGACCAAGCTTGAAAATGCTCCTCCGATCCAGGCCAACGAGTATGCTCATATCGACGTTGAAAACACTGCCCCTTAGATAGTGAGGGAAAATGAAACAGTAAATGTTTATAAAAATCTCGCCAAATCAATTCATTTAGCCAGGAAAAGGCAGGATGAGCAGTATCGTTACAAAGCTGAGGATAGGCTTGAATCAGTTGTGAATATAACGTTCGGCCACTCATGGCACCAATGGCCAGGTAGGGCGATAAACCTGACGTGCCTTTTATGCCAGGGATATCTCTTTTCTGCGCATAAGAGCAGACTTTCTGGTTTAAGAATTCCACCACCACCTCTTGCATAACTTGATCAGCCATAGGCCATTTCATTGATGATGTTTCTGGGGATCCCGCTGCAGTAAAGCCATTGTGGTTGAGTTTTTCAATCACACTCAGGTTAATAGTTTCAGCCCAAGCTTGTTGTTCAGGGGGCACTCCATCGCCCGATGGCCGCCCCAGCGCCTTTGCCCCCGTTAAGCGCACGTGCTTTAACCATGCATTTTTAAATGGAGTAAAGACCTTAAACATTTCACCGGATTGATTCAGCACTCGACCACGCTCAGCGATGACATCACTGTCAAAAAACGTAATATTCAGTGAAGAATTTAACAGACTCTGATCTCTGACTCGTTCATCTATTTCAGGCTCTGAGTTAGCGAATACCTGTTTTAGCTGCTTTTCTTTACAAAATAGCTGTAATTGCTCAGTTTGCGCTGCAAAATCGCTTCCCCGGAGGTGAAATAACGCAATACCATATTGAGACAGTTCATTTGCCATCGCCATCAAATGTCTTCGAATCAAGTCTAACTTTATTGAAGATTCATGGTGCTTTTCCCACATTACCGGTGTCGAAATATAGACAGCATGACGGCAGCCCTGCTTAACTGCATGCATTAACGCAGGGTTATCGAAACAACGCAGATCCCTTCTTATCCAAAGCAAGGTCATCAATAGCCATACCTTAACCTAAGTTCCTGAGGGTGCGGGTTCAAATACGCTTGTTGAGCTAGGTATTCATTAGGAAACTCAATCAAATAATGTTTAATCAATGTCAATGGAACCAATAGAGGAGACAGGCCTTTTCGGTAAGCTGCGATCTCATTGGTTAATTCATCTCTTTTGGCGGCATCCAACTGCTTTTTAAAGTAACCTTGAAGATGATGTAGCGTATTGGTGTGGCTCTTACGTGAAGCCTTATTTTTTAATGCTGCCATCAAACCAGAGATATAGAGATCTGACTGTTCATTGATGTCGATATCGGCCCTGGCCAACAGCTTTCCTAATTGACGATAGCTCTCAATATGATGGCTCATCACTAAGTATTTTTGCTGACTGTGAAATTGGATTAACTTGTGTTTTGTCAGGCCACTCTCTTTCAGCTCTAGCCACTTTTGATAAGTAAATACTCTTGTAATGAAATTCTCACGGATCACTGCATCATTCAATCGGCCATTCTCTTCAGCTGGTAACAGCGGGTTAGCTTTCATCACTTCTCTAGCAAAAAAACCAATACCATTAGAATCAGACCCTTTACCATGATGGTGATGCACTTTAACTCTTTCCATTCCACAACTAGGGCTTTTTGCACAAAAAATAAAACCACTAAGATGACTTATCTGTCCCGCCACCTGCTTACCATAAGCCGTCAATTGTTCAGTCACATCCCCACTGCCATCAGGTCTCGACACTGTGATGATATTATCTCTGATTATCTGACGTATCGTTGGCCTGGGGATCGGTAACCCTATCGCAACCTCAGGACAAAAGGCCTTAAAGTTTGCAAACTCAGACAGCTCTTCAGTACAGAAATGAGAACGCTTATGCCCTGTGTCGTAGCGAACCTTTTCACCCAACACACAAGCGCTAATGCCGATTGTTAACTTTTTATCCATGAGAATTAATCTCCACTTAATAGATAAACTGACCAATAGGATTGAGCAACTGACTCATTCCTTTGGTGAAATGGATCGCATCATTTGAAACCGTTAAGCAAACACAACCCGTTTTCGTCACAGGTTGATGAGTATGATTTCCATCTAACCAGATAAAATCACCGGCATGATAAGTTCCCATCTCATCCTCAAAGCTACCTTGCAGTAATAACGTTACTTCGAAACCTTTGTGGGTATGAGTTGGAACTGAGCCGCCTGTTTCAATATGGAGCAAACTTGTTCTTAATGCGCCATCCTCTAGTAAAACCCGCGAACGTGACAACTTACCCAGACCTTGGAATGGTTTCATCTCCAGTGTTCTAAGCGCTCTTGGCATTGGGATTGAAACATCACAGACGTCGATGAATTCAGCTTCGAATGCATCACTTAACACCTCTTCTCTTGAGCCTGGAAGCTCATCTGTGATGGAGTTAAACATCGCCATATCCAGCTCATCCAAGGCGATATCGGCAACATTTATTTCATGCTCACTCGAATAACTCAGTACATTTTGTGAAGAAAAAGTATCTGCTTGAGCAAAGCAGGCGTTAGCAGCTTGTTCGGTCAATACTTGGATCTCAGACTGACAGCAAGGACATAGCTCCACATGGCTGGATACGATAACTGAAAGAGAGACCGGAAGTTCATCCGACACAAATGAGGATAAAATGTCTCTTTTAGGATGTAGTTTAATCATGTGTGTCTCCAATCTGCTCTTTCAACTTAGCCAAAGCTAACCGCAATCTGGATTTCACCGTTCCTAGCGGTATACCTAACTGCTTGGAGAGTTGTTCTTGAGAAAGCTCTTGAAAATAAACTCCTTTCACTACCAACTGCTGAGATTCTGGCAACATATCTAAATAGTTGAGCATTTGTCGCTCCATCAAATGATCGCCTTGACCATCATGATCACAATATTCTTGTGCCTCTATTGGCCAAATATCGTCACCGAGTAACAGTTCATTCTTACTTTGAATTTTTCTCAGCATATCGAATGATGCGTTTCTCATAATCGTATAGACCCAAGTGGTTACAGCGCCTTTGCTTGAATCATACAGATGAGCTTTTTTCCATACATTGGAAAGCGTCTCCTGCACCAGCTCTGCAGCTTGTGCATCTGTATTTAACTGCTTCAAACCAAAGCGTCTTATCTTAGGCGCAAAAAATGCAAAAATGGCAGTAAACGCCTGCTTATCGCGACGACTGGCAACTAATGTAAGCCAAGAGGAGAGTTCTTTAGGAACTTCATTCGCTTCCTGTTTTGGTACGATATTTTTGACCTCCTTTAACAGGGACCCTCTCTCTGGCTCATGCATCTATTCATACCTGTTTATGTCTCTTAAACACTGATACGCAGCAAAAACGAGAAAGGATCAACTTTTTATGGTTGGACCCAAAATTATAGTATTCAAAAACGCTTCAATCTGATCCAAGCGATACTCTAAAATACATTTTTCCTTTTCATTCAGAGATAAAGGTAATACTTCTATAAACCTGGCACAAACCCAATTTGGATCGTTAAAGTATGTTTTCCGATACAACCTTTTTAGATTAGGATGTTTATGGAAGATTGCACGAAGCTGTTTAACCAATATTTTCATGTCGGATGTTATTTGTCGCGACTCCCAGTGAGCTTTAGGCGCTACATTTGCGAATAGCATTCCTTCTGCACTTTGAGATATCTCGGTTAGACACACCAGATCTTCGGCTTGAATATCTACCACCAGAAAGTGGTCATCAAATTCAAAGTCGATAACTTTTACCTGCACTCCCCACAATGAACTCTTGTGGGGTAAGTCAGGTTTAAATAAGCTAAGCACAAAACCATTCCCTTTGGCTGCTTCTTTGATCAAAGCCAAGTGCTTAGATTCAAAGATTTTTATCCGCTGTATTCCGCCTGGTAGCAGCACTAAAGGCAGAGGTAATAAGGCCAATTTATTACCAATATGGGTCGCAATCGTTGTCGAAGAGTCAAAATTCACATCTTTAACCTAGCCAGTTTATCTGTGTATTAAGATACGATTGAAAGACGCATATGGATCGCATCGAGACAAGATTTCGTAGAAAGAGCAGAGCCTAGGGTGATAAAACGATGACTACCCATCAGTTCTATTTATGGTGTTTGGTTAAAAATAAGATATGAGTCGAACATTCACACCTGCACCAAAGGGAAATGTGATATGGAAAATGCTGTCCACCTCATTGGAAAGCAGACAAAAAAGCCGCCTCTATCTTCATAAAGGCCGCTTTTTGATTAAGTTTTAGTTGTGTGTTCTTAAACTGGAGTCATTGACTCTTTTGCTGTTTAAGCACGCTAGCCATAGAGGGCACTATTGTCACAGGATCTAAGCGCATCTGATACCAGTTAATCCGCCAGTCGAGATGTGGTCCGGTGACACGGCCAGTAGCACCGACCTCGGCGATAGGTTGGCCCTGTTTAATCTCCTGCCCCTCTTTTACATAGAGCTTGCTGAGATGCAGGAAGCTGGAGCTCACTCCATAGCCATGATCTAAGATGATAGTGCCACCTGAGTAGAACATATCCGCCACCGACAGGCTTATCTTCCCATCGGCGGGAGCGACCACCACAGTTCCGGTTTTGGCCGCCACATCTACGCCGTAGTGAGGATTGCCGGGCTTGCCGTTATAGACACGCTGGCTGCCATAGACGCCGGATATCCGGCCGGTCAATGGCCAGATAAACTCCTGCGTGAATGCGGTGTTATCGGAAAACTGTGCCCTTGCCGCCTTGACCTGTTTGCTGTCTTTGGCCGCCCTGGCCTGAGCCTTGGGATCAGGCTTCATGATCTTCTTACTGATCCCGGTCAGCCTGTCTATCTTGTACTCTTTAGCTTTAATATTCAGAGGCTTAATCTGTGTTAAACCATCGGGGTAAACGAGTTTCAACTCCTGCTTAAGTGCTGCATCACGGGAAAATCCGAAGGCAAAGTCGCCCTTTGGCGTGACCTTTATCTTCTCTCCATTTAAAAAAGCGGTACTGCCGGGTGTCACCTGACCACGGATTAAGGCTCCCTGCTCCATCTTCCCCGTGAGTAGCAGTTGCGCGTTCGCCTCACCGGGGGTAAGCAGAGTCAAAGTTACCAGAGAAAACAGTGCCGGCGACACAGACTTCAGATATTTCACGCTATACTCCAAACTAGTCTCCAAGCTTCATTAACCATTAACAATCAGGCCTTATTGCCTTTTACCGATATCGCACCCTTACCGATACCTTCATAGGCGATCACCTTAAATTCACTCTGAGGTGATTTCTCCACCAGGGTGTTTGCCATAAACTCGGCCAATAGCTCCACCGTGGTATCGTGTGGAATGATCTCACAACGGGATTTAGGCATGGCAAGCTGGAAATCCCCCTGGGGTGCCTGATAGTGGAAACCAAAGTGGGTCTCATCTGATACCTTCGCCTGTGGCGACAGAGCCAGAGAAGCGACACTGACCAGATCCTCTTCACTGCCTAAGTAGATATCCTTCCAACGCTCGGCCCAATATTCATCCCACTTAGGTGCGGCTATGCCGTTTTCAAACACATTAACCGGACTCCGGTGACCATGAGCGATGCGTTGACAGTTACCATCATGCTTTCTCAGGCCATGAGAGTAGTGATAATAGGGAGAATCATGGATCTCATTTCTCAATGTCAGGGCTATGCCATCTACATTATCGGGCAGGGCTTCCTTTAACGCCTTCTGCAGGAAGGCATTTACGCTATCGAAGTCGATAATCTCAGTCGGGATCAGTGCAAAAGCCTCCTCAGGACAAGCCAGGTGAATATCGCCCTGCAGACTGTTAAAGTCCATCCACACCCTGTCACCGCGTTGCTGCCAGCGCACCTCGCTATAAGCGGTAGGTATGAGCAGCCTATGATCGGCAATATCGTCGATGGTGTCTTTTATGGTGCGTTTTACTTTCGAGAAGTCCAACACCATATTTTGCTCATCTAATCCACCATCGAGGAGCACATCGACAGTCCAACTCTCTCCCACCATGCCACGTATCGGGCATAGATAGGAAAAGTCGATCACGGTTAAATCTCTGACAAAAAGTTGCATTTACTCTCCTGGGTAGAAAAACAGTCTACCTTTCATACGTCCTGTCGGCGATGGCCAAGGGACTCGATATCCATTGAATAGAGAGATTTAGCTCTTCCATCCATATCTGGCAAGTTTACCTTGGTGAATCGATTTTTTCGAGCCGTTTACACGCTAATTCTAGCCCGCTTTTATCGGTTTTCGTTATGGGGTGAAAAAAAGAGTGAAAAACAATCGCTGCCGTTGGCCATCATGATGTAATAGCACTGGAGTAAGGAAAACTCGATAAAAAATACAGATTGTTGCGGGAGGGGATCAAATAGAGCGCCAAAAGGCGCTCTATTAAGGAGTTAAGAAAGGACTCAGCTTCAGCCCGGGCTTAACCGCCCTTGAGTCGTCTGTCGAGTTGATCCTTAAGGTTAGCCGGGACACCTTTGATCATGATGGTATCAGAGATCGGATCGTACATCACACGCTCACCTAAGTGTGCGCCATCGAAACTTAGTGTTACCCCACCGCCTGTACCTGAAAACTTCTTCAACTGTCTCAAGGTGGGCTTATCACCGGGGAACTCATCTTCCAGCTCATACTCCCCACTCTGGGCGAAGTCATAGAAGGAGTCCATGCCGCTATCGGCAAGTTCATCGGCCAGATCTTTGATCTCAATATCGGCGCCGATATCACAACGCTCTGTGCAGTAGTCGAACACCTTTTCACGGCACTGCTGACGTTCATCTTTTGTCAGCTCGCTACCCGACATGAAGTCTTCTACCGCGTTCATCAGCTGCTTATTCTGCGCCTTGGTATTCACCCCTTCGACACACCCCATGAAGTCGAGGAAGAAATCGGCGACTTTACGCCCCGCCCGTCCACGGATAAATGAGATATATTTATGAGAGTCGCCGTCGGCCTGCCATTCGGTCAGATCGATGCGTGCCGCCAGCTGAACATTGTTCAGATCAAGGTGGGTATTTTGCGACAGCTCCATATCGTCTAATACCGTCATCGACGATTTAGCATTGAGCAGAGAGACATAGAGATAGTCACTGGTCATATGGGTGTAGCAAGACATCAACAGGAAGCCACCCTGACTGAAATCATATTTAGCCAGCTCCTCCTGCAGCAACTTGCCCGCAATCCCGGAAAACTCGACAAACCCAAGTTCACCATTTCGATACTCGGTCAGCGCCTGCTCAAACTTTGGGTTCGCTTCACCGTCTTCTCCATGAGTACCGAAGTGACCAAACCCCTTACCCGCTTTTGTGGTGTAAGTTTGGTGAAGCTCTTCGAGCATGGCTTCGACAGCCTCACTGTTTAAAAGCGGTTGTGGACGCAATCGGCAGCTTAACTGTCCCTCACGATCTTGTGAAATCGCGTGAATAATTGCTTGTTCGACGTTAATACTCATAGGCCTCGATAGAAATAGTGATTGAGTAGCCGATAGCCGTATTCACTATCGCTGGCAAAAAACGGGCAGATCTTCATTTGCACTTAGCGGATCAAATGCCGGATAAACGCTGGCTACATAAAATTGAACTTATCGTAAGTCGACCAAAAAACGGCCCACAAACATTAATTTTGTGAGCCTATATTGCCCCAATTGAGATAGCGCTTCAAGGGCAAGATCTCCCTTCTATTAACTCTGATATGAATTGAATTAAATAGCTTGTCTGTCAGTACATATACTCGGCGTATTGATATCGAGTTCCCGTTCAAATTCGGTTATCATAGGCCGCAAATCTCTTTCAAAGTGAAACAATGTAAACTATGGCTATTCAATCTAAATATTCAAACACCCAGGTCGAAGCAATTATCGCAGAGGTCAGCGCCGTAATGGATAAGCATCAGGCACCTACAGATTTAAGACTCATGGTGCTTGGAAATTGTGTTACCGACCTATTAACCCGAAAAGTCCCCCAGGAAGCGCGAGCGAGTGTTGCAGAGCAATTTTCTAAGGCGCTGGCACAGTCCGTTAAAGATTAATTCAGTCTTTACTGATTGAAAAACTAGCAAATCACAACAAAAAACACTTAAGATACACAAGCATTTAAATCAGTAAGCGGAGCCACATGGTCAAGCGTAAAAAAGAGATGGTACGCGATCGCGTATCACGACTAGTTAGTTGGGGACATTGGTTTGCCTTCTTCAACGGCTTTCTCGCAATGATCGTGGGGATCCGGTATCTCGATAGTGTTGGCTATCCCGAAACCTGGATTGGTTGGGGATATCTGGCTATCAGCACCATAGGGCATTTCAGCTTCTTAGCTTTTATTGTCTATCTGGTACTGGTATTTCCGGTCACCCTGCTCCTGCCCTATTCTAAGATATTACGTGGCTACGCGGCCGTCGTTGCCACTCTCAGCCTCTGTATCTTACTGTATGACACGATCATCTATGATGACTACGGCCTGCACCTGAGCCCCTTTGTCTTTGATCTGGCCTGGGCCGACCTCAACGCACTGCTGCGGGGAACATCCTATATCGTCACACCTCTGGGGATCATAGCCCTGGAGCTGACCCTGGCCAACTTCCTCTGGAAACGGATCGATAAGATCCATAAGGTCAATTGTGGTAACAGAGTCGTGGCGTTTGTAGGTATCTGTTTTGTCAGCAGCCATCTGATCCATATCTGGGCCGATGCGGCCGATATCACTGAGATCACGCAACTGGATGATGCCTACCCACTCTCCTATCCTGCCACAGCACGTTCCTTTATGGAGAGTCATGGTATCGATAGTAAAGCCAAAACTCGCAGAGACTCAGATCTCAGAAGCAGCTTGAACTATCCGATGACCCCGATGCAGTGTAAGGCACAGACACAGCCCAACATATTGCTTATCACGGTCAATAATCTCCGGGCAGACCTGGTTGACGCCAACACCATGCCTTTCCTGACGCAATACGGTGACGAAAACCAGATCTTTCATCAGCACTTAAGTGGCGGAACTCAGTATGACAGTGGCATGTTCTCTATCCTCTATGGGCTTCAGGGGAGTTATATCAATGCGGCGGGCCTGAATCAGACCTCTCCGATATTGACGCAAACACTTAAGCAACAAGATTATCATCTGGGTCTGTTTACCACTCAGGACTCTGAGTGGAGACCGAACTCAATATTCGACGACTTTGAGCCTTTCATAACTGAAATAGATAACAGCGATGCCGATGCGGACATAAAATCTATCGCAGCATTTAAGCGCTGGCAGCTGACGCAAGACTCGCCCTGGTTTGGCTTGATAAACCTTCGCTCACCCGAGACCTACGACACACCGGTAGGCTTCCTGGGCATTGAAACGGTCAAAGCCGACAAAAACCTGAAACCGGCACAGCGTGTGTTATTTAATCAATACAGGCAGTCCCTGAACTTCATCGATCAGAAATTAAAAGAGCTGATTGAGGCCACTCCTGACGATACACTTATCATCATCACCGGCGTCAGCGGTAAACTCTTCACAAGTAACCCCGATGAGGCACGTAGCAATTTGTCTCCGGCAAATGTACAGGTCCCCTTGATCATTCACTGGCCGGGACGTGCCGAGACAAAGCATGTCAACTATCGCACCAGCCATTACGGAATAGTGCCGACACTGATGACACAGGTCCTTGGCTGCACCAATGCGGCGACCGATTACAGTGCCGGCCGTAGTCTGCTGGAGCCTGACTCGGAGTCCTGGGTTTATATCGGCGACAGCCGTATTTTCGGTATCTACCAGAAGTCTGAAATAACCGTTATCGACAGACATGGAAAGTATCGTATCTATGATAAGAGCTTCGATAAAAGATTAAAAAAGAAGATGAGTGCACCCGAGCTAATCGAAGTGATGCGTGAAGGCCGCAGAATGTATCATCATTAGGCACCGGCGATGCCATAGCCGAGATAGCAGCGCCGGGTGTTTTACCGTCAGACAGAAACGGGCAATCGGCGCATAAATGACCGGACAGAAAGAATAAGTATACAAACTAGGCAATTAAATCGAGTCTCTTAACTAAGGACTTGCAGAAGCGTAAGTGAATTGGTAAAGTTCTGCCTCAACTAAGCAGCCCCCAAATAAAACTGTTTAGTGGCAATTGATTAAGATTGCATACTCGGGATATGGCCTAGTCCGGTAAGGCGCTTGTCTGGGGGACAAGAGATCGCAGGTTCAAATCCTGCTATCCCGACCACATTCTAAAAAAGCAGAACTCGAAAGAGTTCTGCTTTTTTGCTTTATGGTCCGCGACTTTCTTTTGCGTCCCTTACCGGCAACGAGTCTCGCCTTTCAAATGGTTTTTTGGCAGCCTGCTTCCTCAAAGAATAGCTTCACAAGGGATCACCATTGCATCATCTATTTTAGTTTGCCAAAAACAACTCTGAGTAGATCACGTTCTTATACAGATTGGTATTAGCCGGGTTTGGTGCACAAATCGGTTTAATTTGAGCCCGGCAACATTGGTATCTGACTAACTTCATGATACTTTGTCTGCCAGTTAATTTTTCGGGATCGTTATCATGCCTAAGGCAAGTGAAGTTAAAAAGAATACCGCAATCGAGTTCAACAATAATGTTTACCTCATCAGAGACATCGAGCGCTCCGTTCCACAAGGTCGCGCAGGTGGCAGCTTATATCGTATGCGCATGTACGATGTCGCGACGGGTTCGAAGCTAGATCATACTTTCAAAGCCGACGAGATGATCAACCTTGCCGATCTCAGTCATCATGAAGTGACCTTCTCCTATATTGATGGCGATGAGTATGTCTTCATGGACGTTGCCGATTATACTCCCTATCACTTTAATAAAGATTCAATTGCTGAGGAGATACTCTTCATCACCGAAGAGACTCAAGGCCTACATGTGCTCACCGTCGATGGAGCTCCTGTTGCCATCGAACTCCCCGCTCACGTCGAGCTGGTGATTGTAGAAACAGACCCTTCCATTAAAGGGGCTTCTGCCAGTGCCCGTACAAAACCCGCCATTCTCTCTACCGGCCTTTCGGTACAAGTTCCTGAATATATTGCGAACGGTGAAAAGATTAAGATCAACACCGCTGAGCATAAGTTCATGAGTCGCGCAGACTCTAAGTAGCAGAAAAAAAGATAAAAATCAGAGTTAGCCGCCGGCATCTGCAAGCCGTTAACGGCTTTCTCTGGCTCACCATATCAGGTTTTCCCTCCAGCTAACCCCACCACCTATAGATACCACTTCCGCTCTACGAGCAGCAGTTTACTCCATAAGCTAATTCACGCGACTTGTTACATTTATGTTGAGTAAACAGATTTAACCCGCTAGCATCTATACTTAGCCAATACCTTAACAATAATAAGGCGTTATGCGCAGAATCAATCGGCAACATATAAAGTTAACTCTGGTACTGGGCCTGATGGGCCTATTGGCTAACCTGATCCCTATTCCCCTGTTCGGCAATGTTCAGCTTATTTGGGGGAATATCCTTGTTGTTGTTACGGCCATTCTGCTCGGGCCCTGGTTTGCCCTTCTCACAGCACTCCTTTGTGCAACGGGTCTATACATTACCTGGGGAAGCTGGCATGTATTCATTCTATTTTCCCTCGAAGCGGTCTGGTTAGGGTACGCCAGACGCAAAGATATTTACGCCCTCTACGCCGACATAGGTTATTGGCTGCTCATAGGTATGCCACTTTTTTACGCTTACATCCTGCTGTTCTCCAATCAACCGGAAAGCCATATACCGTTTGTAACTTTAAAACAGGGGGTTAACGGCTTAATCTACGCGGCGCTGGGCTCTCTTTTAGTCACCGTTTTTTCTCCGTTTTGGAACTTAAAAGGCAAAATAAAAGATCAAAAACGAAGAACCTTTAATGCCCAGTTAACCTATAGCTTCACCTTAATCCTCACCATCTCACTGTTGGGAGCAACCTTAATATTCAACCATCAGGTGATAGAGAAACAGCAGATCCGCCTTAAAGAGAGTTTAACGGGCTCAGCAGCTAACCTGGGACTTAATACAGAGGTCTTTATAGAGACTCACAAAAAGGCGATAGATAATGCGGCCCGCTGGCTCAGCCTCTCTGAAACGGATATCCAGAGCTGGCAGAGTCGACTCTCAAAGCTTCACCAAAGTTATCCGGGCTTCATCACTATGCTGGTAACCGATGCCGAGGCTCAAATCATCGCTGCCAGCCCCTACTCCCGGCTTAATCGCGACAAGGACAACATAAACGGGCTAAGTGTAAAAGACAGGCACTACTTTCAAGAGGCATTTTTCAATCAGAAAACCTACGTCTCCCCGGTTTTTTTAGGCCGTGGCTTTGGTAGTGATCCCATCGTGGCTGTCAGTGCTCCCATCTATCACTCTAACGACGCCAATCAGCCTACCGGAATCATTGAAGGCTCTTTGAATCTGAAGACCTTTGCCGATATCGATAAAAATAGTACGGGTCATCGCCAGCAGTCGATGATCATCATTGATGAGAACTATCGAATCATCTACGCATCGAAAGTACTTAATCTCGCCCCTCTGTCACAATTCACCTGGGCAGAGAGCGGTAAAGAATACAGAACCAGTCTGGAGATGCTAAGCCTGCACGATATCGATAACCCAAATCCTGAATTTGTCTATTCCAGCCATACACTCAACAACAACTGGCAACTATTTGTCGTTCACCCTTTCGCACCTCTGCTAAAAACAGTAGAGCAGCAATACTTAACTACTTTCGCAATCTTAATTCTGTCACTCATCATCACACTTGTTCTAACCAGAGTCATTAGTCAGAGATTGACGACCCCTCTGAGTGCTCTGGCTAATAAATTTGCTGAAAAGGGAGAGCAGGATGCGGCCTCCTTCAGTATCGATCAGGAGTCTCCCCGTGAATTTGTGACCCTGTATCAGAGCATCAGGCAGAGCAAACAGCAGCTGATACGTCATCAACTGGAGCTGGAGGAGAAGGTCGCGATAAGAACGGTTGAGCTTGAGAAAGCCAACGAAAAGCTCCAGAGCCTTGTTGAAAAAGATGAATTGACCGGCCTCTTTAACCGCCGCTATGCCGAGACAAAATTTAACTCGATACAGGAGTTCTGCCACAGAAGTGACGAAGCCATGGCATTGGCTATCTTAGACATAGATAACTTCAAAACCATCAACGATACCTATGGTCACCAAGGGGGAGATGAGTGCTTGCGTGTCATAGCTAAACATATGCGTCTGTTTTTCAAACGAGACACAGATGTCATAGCCCGATACGGAGGAGAGGAGTTTCTGCTTATCCTGCCTCTGTGTAATGTGCTGATGATTGAGGAGCATCTCAATGAGTTCAGACGTAAGGTGCGCACTCTGCAGATAAGCAACCCACATGATGGCGAGCCTATCACCATGACCGTCAGCATAGGTGGCATCGTATCTAATGCCACCTATAGTGACTCACTCGAATGCTGGTTTAAGCAGGCCGACCTTAATCTTTACAGGGCTAAGGATCAGGGGAGAGATAGAGTCGTCGTGTCCATTACCGAGCCGCGCAAATTATCATAGCCGCTGTGTCGTGGCTTAACGGGGCAAAACAAAGCCATCGATCCGTTCGATGATATATGGGAAAAAAGGATTCCACTTCTGCCTTAATATCTCATCGGCAGAAACACTCAATACCCCTCTCTCTCCTCTCGATGAAGCAGCCCCGATTTGAACCCGTTCGACAAAATGGACACCTTCAGGGCCATAGAGACTATCTTCGATAGGATACGGAAGTGCGACATGTGACAGTGAAAAGACATTTCTTGGCCATCGCAGCGATAACTCAGTGTTTGTTGATAAACCTGCTTGAACTTGTCTTCTCGCCTTTACCTGGCTTAGCCGCTCACCTGAATCATTTATGTTTTCAATCAGAGTAAACTGAAACTGTAAACTTTCCCCCTCTATCATCTCGTTCACCGCTGATAAGGGATCATAATTTATCAAGCTCATATTTACCGGGTCTCGGTTAATATCGAACATCACCAGCTCATGACCATTAGCGGGTAATTTCATATAGAGTTCTGACAAAACAGCCCTACTCGAAACGGTAGCATCGGTGACAGACTGAAACGATAAAATCGGTGACAGTGACAGTAACTCTTCCATTGAAAGGCGATCCAGCATCGCTTGATTCCGCTCCGCCAACCGGTAAACCACGTCACCGGCATTCACCGCAAATGAATTATATTTGAAAGGGTCATACTCCGTTTGAATGCTGTTCCAATTGAGTTTTTCCAGGCCTAACAACTCCCCCAAACGGGCTTGCCACTTAGCCCCGGCAGCAACCGGAGGCAGACCGATTGCCGGTGAGATAAATATCATTCCATCATAATCAGCCCCCTGCCTATTAACCAGGCGCTCCAGCTCATGATTCAACGCTAAAGCCGCACCGGTTGAAAAGCCAACCACATACAAAGGACGGCCCTTCAACACAGTCTGCATATGCTGCGTCGCAAGTGATACTGCCGATGCCATATCCTGCCACCGCAGGTCCACCAGAGCGGATGGAACCGTGCCATGACCCGGCAACCTTAAGCCAAGAAGATGGGCTTTTCCCTTAAAGTGTCGGGCTACATGAGAGAGTGCATAGGGAGAGTCTGACATTCCATGGAGCAGCAAAACACCGAAGTCGGCCTCATCTTCTGGCCACTCATAACTCCGATTCCAATCGATTCGCCACTTATTTGGATCGGCTAAACTTCCCCTGACATATCGATTTAATACCGAATGGTTCGAGCCATTAGTTTTTCCATAGACCTCTGTCTCAAGCTCATCAAACAATCGACTCTCAAGTAGTTGATATTCGCCGAACGTCCGTAGTTCGAGGCTTCTCTCATACTCTGAGCTCAACTCGGCCGTGTGCCAAACATCAAGATCGGGCCTGGAGTTCAACAACCAAACTCCCAGTGCAAGCAGGGCAAGCCCCACCCCCAACGATGCATAAAAGAGCGCCATAATGAGGTGTTTGGTCGAACCTATAACAATCGTTTTCATGACTATCCTTGAAACCGGTACTAAACAGTGGAGTGAGCAAGCTACATTTATTTACGCATTATGAATTGATATAAATTACATGCTTTTAGTATCTTATACCAAACTCCCATCCTGTATCAGGCCAGATTATGTGCGTTAGCTCTACCATAAATAACTTAGGCTCTCCTGCAGCAAAATTTTGTTTCTATCTGCCATCTCCACCTATCCTTCCAAAAAACTGGCACTGCGGGGCTCCCGACGCTATTTCACAAATTATCGAGCTTAATGGTAATCATTGGCGAAAAATTCTCACCATCATGGCAAAGATTACCGCGCCCGATGATAATTGGAAGCTGTATCGCGATACTCAGCTACTCAAACGCGATGAACAGATCTTAATCGCATCGTCCAGGTTATCTTCTCAAGCCCAGTGGCACTTCATCACAGGCGGAGCATCTCAGAAACAGCTGCAACCTGAAACAAAGGACCTGGTATTTCAAGCGCTCGATAGCGCAGATAAGCTGGCATTTAATGGCGGGCGAATACTAAAAGTCCCCTACTTAGACTATCGACAATACCCCAATGAGCTGATTGCACAGACTCGTGAGCTGTTGCAGCAGTAATAATAAAGAAGGCGCCATTAGCGCCTTCTTTTTAACGTGTGAGCCGAGCGGCTTCAATCATAGATGGTGGGGATTGGCTCACGCTTATGTTGCGTCGCCTTATAGATACCGATCAGTTTATCATCTACGGCCGAGCTGACCTCTTTACCCTCTAAAAAGTCATCAATCTGATCATAGGTAAGCCCAAGCGCCGCTTCATCTTCTAACTGAGGCTTATCACACTCAAGATCTGCCGTTGGTGCCTTGTATACCAGCAGTTCTGGCGCCCCCAGATGATCTGCTAATAAACGAACCTGGCGTTTATTCAAACCAAATAAGGGAGCTAAGTCACAAGCCCCGTCTCCCCACTTAGTGTAAAACCCGGTAATATTCTCGGCGCTATGATCGGTACCAACAACCAGGCCGGCAGTCAGACCGGCAATTTCATACTGTACTATCATACGCATTCTGGCTTTGACATTGCCTTTGACAAAATCAACATTATCAATCTGACTAACATCAACACCTGCGGCTTTTAGCCCATTAAGTGTATTTTGGTGGGTTCCCAGTACACCATCATGAATATTGACAGATACCTGCTTCGAGGGAGAGATAAAATCACAAGCCAGCTGCGCCTCATCTTCATCTTTCTGAATATGATAGGGTAAACGCACGGCAATAAACTGATAATCGCCCTGCTCTCTCCCCTCATTCAGCTCATCGACAGCCAACTGGCATAATCGCCCCGCGAGCGTAGAGTCGACACCACCACTGATCCCAAGCACTAATGTGCGGGTATAAGACTCTTTCAACTTAGACTTAATAAAGGCAACACGTCTTTGCACCTCAAATTCAGGCTCGATAGCAGGCTGCACTTTCATTTCACGTAAGATCTGTCCTTTCACAAGCTGAGCTCCAATCAGGTTTTAAAATTAGCCAGTCAGATATTATGAGCTATTTAAGCGTGAAATACACGGTTATCATTCCGGGTTTAACTCGGTTCTGCAATTATTTACTAGAAGACCCTCTTAGGCTAACGTTAGAATAATCCAATATTTGAACCCAGATAAACATTATGCATCAAGAGAGTATTCAATATTGGCATAACCCTGCACTGTCGGGGATAGAGCTAAGCCTGGCCAACTTTAAGCAGTTTGAGTTCGACAGGCACGTTCACCTCGATTACCATGTCGGAGTGGTCTCAAGCGGTTGTCAGCAATACACTCACAAAGGCAGTGCTTATCACTTAGGACCAGGATTGATATCGACCCTCAACCCGGATGAAACGCACAATGGCCAAAGCTATACCCCGGAAGGCTATCAGGTTCATGTGATGTCGATCCCGGCAAGTTATATTGCGCAAATAGCTTCAGAGGTGAAACAAGCAGCAGGCTTTTTTCACCGTCCTATCGTCAATGACCCGGCCCTTTATCGCGCCTTCTTACAACTCCATAAGCTATTGACTCTGCCACAAAGCAATATCTGCTGTTTACAGATAGAAACCGGCATGATGGCCTTTACCACAGAGCTTTTTCGGCGTCACGCCGATCTCCCGCAAGCATTCGGTGACACAACAAGTCCCCTTACTCAAAATGAGATGAAAGAGGTGATGACAATGTTTCACGACGACCCGGGCCAGACATTTCAACTTCAGTCATTGGCAAGCAGCGTCGGTTTAAGTAAATTTCAGTTTTTAAGGAAATTTAAGCAGTCTATAGGCATGACACCTCACGCTTACCTTAAGAGAGTGCGGCTCGAATATGCTAAAAAGGCACTGGCAAAGGGTGAAAGTGTCGCCGACATCGCTCACCGGGTAGGATTCTTCGATCAGAGCCACCTTAACAAAGCTTTTAAACGAGCCTACCTGGTAACACCGGCGCATTTTCAGCGTCGTGTGCTGTGATAGAAGGGCCAGGCTAGTTAAAATAGAGTGCAATTTTGTCCTATCAAGCAGCAGAGAGTCACGTCATGATAACCCCATTAACTGGTTTATGGATAATGTAATGGATTTAAGTTTACTGCTATCACTGGCTGTCATTCATAGCGTCGCTCTGGCGAGTCCGGGTCCGGACTTTGCGCTTGTGGTCAAGATGGCCAGTCAGGAGAGAAGAGGAACGGCTATCGCTTCTGCAATCGGTATCTCTGTAGCTATCTTACTGCACACCCTGCTGAGCCTGACCGGAGTCAGTTTACTTATCAAGAGCTCCGACAGCATATTCATCATAGTACAGTTGGCGGGAGCCAGTTATCTGGGCTGGATGGGGCTCAATGCCATCATCAGCACCCTGAGAAACTATAAGGCAGGAATGACTGACAAAGAGTCGCCACAAATATTCAATCAGTTGACGCCAAAACAAGGTTTCATGCAGGGGCTATACACGAATCTGCTTAATCCTAAAGCCATGGTGTTTTTCATTACCCTGTTTTCGGCAATGATAACCCCGGAGGTGAGTCTTGCGACTAAGGTTTGTGCGGCTATCATCCTGTTGAGCTTATCTCTGTTTTGGTTTGTGCTTATAGCCCTGGTTTTATCTAAACCCGCCATACAGAGGAAGATCCGTCATGCAACGCCCGCCATCAACTTGCTCACAGGGCTACTGTTTACCGGTGTAGCCATAATGATTGTTTCCGGCCTGATGTGAGCCTCTGCTCAAAAGTTTCGCTGTGCGGCATTTCAATCAAGAAATGCGGCCTTGAAGAAACCAAGCAAATTAATATTAAACTCTTCGGGCCTGATACAGCGGTCTATCTGGTCTTTATATTTTGAGCGGCTCAGATCCACCTCCTCCATCGCAATCGCCTGCTTCAGGCGGGTATTATAAAACACGCGAACATAGGGGTTCAGCGGCTTTTTCCTGTTTAACCGGCTAATCAGTCCCAGTTTGCCGCTGTTGAGTTCAACGAGTGTACCCACAGGGTATACTCCTAAACATTGAATGAACTGCTCTACCAGTGCATCGTCATAACTCGATGGAGACTCTTTAATCAGGCTCTTAAATGCAGATATCGGATGAACGCCGGATTTATAGACACGCTCGGCTGTCATAGCATCATAGCTGTCTACAATCGCTATCATACGGCCGAACTTAGAGATGGAACCGGCGCTTAGTTGTAAGGGATAACCGCTACCATCAATGCGCTCATGATGCTCCTTTATCATACTCATCACCATATGGGAGATATGAGGCGTGTCCTCTAAAATATTGACTCCGAGAGACACATGATTCTTAATGATCTCATATTCCGGCGCAGTGAGCTTACCCGGCTTATTCAGGATCTCATCGGGGATCATCACCTTACCTATGTCGTGCAGAAAAGCACCAAGGGCAAGCTGCTCTATGGTCGCCCTGTCTATATCCAGATGTTTTGCAAAAATCGTCATTAAGATCGAGGTATTAAGCGAGTGCTCGACTAAGTAGTCATCTTTAATCCTCAGGCGAGACAAACAGGACAGTGCATCCTGGTTTCTGAATATTGAATCGACAATGGCATCGGTACTCTCCTGTATCCCCTCGATATCGATCTCCTTCCCCTCGGTAATGGAACGGAGCATCTTCTGCTGGATACTTTTGGCACTGTTGTAAAGCTTATTCGCTACCTTCATCTCCTGTTCAAGAGAGATCTCGGGCTTTCCTTTCTCTTTGTCCAGTGATGCTCTGCCAATTTGAGGTAATACCTTGTCTATCTTTTCTGTTTTCTTCTCCCGACTGGGGTCAACGACAACGTGAGATATCCCGGACTGGATCAGTTGATTAATACTCGCAGCATTAAGCACATAGCCTTCAGACTTAACGCTGAGGCTTCGGTTTTCACTCGAAATTGAAACAACATACATACCGGGTTTCAGCTTAGCGATGGGGATCTCTTTAGCGGGGTGAACTGAATCAGACTTGCTTCCTTTTGACATATCTATGTCTCTCAAACAAATGCCGGAATGATGCCGGTCGGAAAAACAACGTTTACTTGAGTAGAAGTATAGTCATCATCTTCACAGATGAAGTGAATATTAAGCGTTTCACAAGCTGAGCAACGAAGAGCAAAGGAAAAAGTTTTATCAAACCGGAGAGGCCACTCTCATAAAGAGGGTGGCTCTTTTTTGAAGATGAATAGCGCCCTGATACATTAGGGCGCCTGTCACACCAGTTGATACTTTTCCAGCCTATACAGAAACGCCTTGTAGCTCAATCCCAGAAATTTAGCGGCTTTGGTACGATTTCCCTGATGGCGGTTCATCGCTTGTTCCAGGCAATCTTTCTCAAACACCTCCCATTCAATTCCTGCATCAGGCAGAGAGAAATGGCTGGTATTTATAGGACTAGGTGGACGCTTCAGCTCCTCGACCATCTCATCCTCATCACCAAGCAGCACGAAGCGTTCGATACGATTTGCCAGCTCCCTGACATTACCGGGCCAGGAGTAATCGAGGAGTTGCTTCATAGTTGCTGCCGTCAACTTGGGGGTATCCATCTTATATTGACTGCTGCTGAGCTTGAGAAAGTGCTCAACCAACCTGCCAATATCCTCTTGCCTCTCGCGTAAAGGAGGCATATGAATAGGCACAACATTCAGTCGGTAATAGAGGTCCTCGCGAAAACGTCCCTCGTTCACCTCGTGTTGCAGATCTCTGTGAGTTGCCGCTATCACCCTCACATCTAACTTAATCTCTCCATTTTGCCCCAGGCGACTGATCACTCCCTCCTGCAGAAATCTGAGTAAGTTGGTCTGTTGCAGCAAAGGCAGCTCTCCAATCTCATCGAGAAAGATGGTGCCGCCGTCGGCAGCCTCCAGCTTGCCCACTTTCAACGCGGTAGCACCGGTAAATGCACCTTTTTCGGCACCGAAAAGTTCAGCTTCCGCAAGGGATTCGGGAATCGCACCACAATTGATGGCAATGAATGGTTTATGTTTTCTCTGCGACAACTGGTATAGCGCCCTGGCTGCAAGCTCCTTTCCGGTTCCACTCTCACCGCCTATCAATACAGTGGCATCGGTAGCACTGACACGCTGAACGCGGGTGTAGACCTTCTGCATACAGGGAGCTTTCCCCACTAAGCCCACCAGCTCCTGTTGCTGGGATAGTTCAGAGGTTAATCTACGATTTTGTTTTTTCAGGGCCAGCGACCTGGCCACTTTATCTATGGCTAATAACAGAGACTGTCTCTGGTATGGCTTAGCAAGATAATCATCAGCCCCGGCCTGCATAGCATCCACGGCGTGAGTGATCGTTCCGTAAGCCGTAGCTATGATAAAGCCCATGTCGGGATATTCCCGACGAACGTAGGTCAGTAGATCCATGCCACTCAGTTGTCCCAACTTCCAATCGGAGAAGACCAGATCCGGGTTATCCGATTTAATCATGACGATGGCCTCTTCAACACTGGAGGCACTGCTTGTTTCATAACCATTAGCAGCCAACATCTTAGTGATTAACGTTCGTTGATCCGGCTCATCTTCTACGACTAAAATTTTCAATTCTTGCTCTTTCATCTCTATGTCTCTTTGACTGTAGAATGGTCAGTAGGTCGGATAAAGCTGATTGTCACTATCGTACCGCCCCCGGGGTTATCCTCAAATGTTAAGTCGCCACCGTAATGCCCCTTAAGTAGTCTCTCGGCGATATAAATTCCCATTCCAGAACCTTCCGTTTTAGTGGTTACATGCGGCTGACACAGGCGCTCTCGGACCTCAGGTGGGATCCCGCTGCCGGTATCGGTAACGATTACCCGGTACTCATCATCTGTGACGTTTAACTCGATACTCACATCACCTTCGTCCGGAGTAGCCTCGACGGCATTAATGATCACCGCATGTAATATACTGCGCAGTTCAGACTCGGCCCCAGGGAGAACGATACCCGCTTCATCACAGTCGAAACTTATCGCCGGCTTCGAACCGTTGATCGATAGCTCCAGTAAAATATCCTGAATGATGGCCGTCAAAGGCACCGCTCCGCTCCTGTCCACTTCATTGCTCGACAGGGTCAATAGTGACTGAATGCTCTTATCCATCATGGAGATCTTTTGTTGTATTTTAAGTATTAGCTCGGAGCGCTCTTCGACTGTATCGGCCAGTGCCACTCCGTCAGAGAGTAGCCCTACGGTGTGAAGTGGATTTCTGAGACTATGGGCAATGCCCCGAGTGACCTCTCCAAGCTCTGCTAGTTGCTGCTGTTGACTCATCAACTGCTCTTTTGCACTGAGCTGCGACAATTTTTGGCTCATAGCATTAAATCCCGCAAGTATCTGCTTGAGCTCCTTCACCCCCTCCTCCTTTAATTGATAACCCAACTCACCTTCACCAAGTTTGTGGTGACCAACAGCCAACTTGGAGAGCGGAGCGCTCACATAGTGACTCAGAAGATAGGCGAGAATTAAAGCGACTAAAGATGTCACTAAGATGAGCAGTAGCATAGAGTCGTTAAACCGTTCCAGTTCGGTATTCGTTCCCTCGTTAGAGAGACTGAAATCCCCGTTCAGTGCAAGAGTAACATCCTTTCCCCCCTCAATAATGGCGATACTGCCGCTGTCCAGCCAGTTATCGGTCTGAATTTCGACATCTCTCACCGCTTCATGTAATCGTTGACGGTACTCCCTAGCGGCCTCCTTACGAATCGCAATCTTGTTTTGTCGCTCTGCAATCTCCATCTTGCGTCCATGCTCGGCCATCGCTTTGAGGTGCTCTTTTAGTTCAGCCTGTTTTTCCGACATCTCCCGTCTATACACCTCCCTGACCTTCGGAGGTGGATTTGGGCTAATAAGCTCCTGCTCCATATCTAAGGACAGCGCATTAATTTCGGCCTCTAATTCACGAATATCTTCTGCAAATGAAACCGCAGCTTCCTCAATCTCGGCTAACTGCTCAACATCAAACTCTGAGGGATATTCCACAACAAATTCATTTTCATCGCCCACATTATCGATCAATACCTTTACCAGATTTTGAGACAAGGTTTTGGAGCTATGGCTTAACTCAGACTGGAGCTCAGACTTGAAGTACTGAGAGATGAACAACTGACTGCCCGCCAGCAACAGGATCAGAGCTCCGAAAAGTAAAAATACGTATCGCTTTATCGACATGGCTACCTCAAAAGAAATTCACAACACCTGCTGGCTATACAAAAAAGATACCAAGCAGGCAGATCCAGCTACAGGGCGATCTATCTAATAAAACCTATCATATTTTTAACAAAAATCCTCAAATGCGGAAGTTTAATACTGATATGGGGGAGAGATAGGAGATTGTCGATTCAACACAATCACTAACCACTTGTTTAAATTGGTATTTACTGAGCTGGCACGATCTTCGCTGTCAAAGAGTGAGAGTGATGGTGGTGGGAGTAAGTATTAGCGCAACGCGAAAACTCATAAACCTACAACCTAATCGAATCGTTATGACAACATCAAGAGCAGATATAAAGGGAATCACTATGAAACTGAGCAAGCTAGCGACACTATTTACCTGTACCAGCCTACTGGCCTTCACTCTCGGCGCCGCACCGACCAACCTGAGATATATAGAGTTTGAAGACAGTGAGACGCAGGTCTATGTCAATCAGGATGAAAATGAGATGACACAGGTAACTGTGCGGCTTGATGATGAAAAACATGAATTCACGTTCACACCCGAAGAGTTAACGCATCTCGACGCTATCGAGTCCCGTCTGACACCACTACCCGAAGGCTCAAGAAAGAAACTGGCAAAGTTATTGAGCCGAATGAGTCAGGGGGGAGAACATGAGTTTCATATCATCCAGGCACCAGAGCTGGACCCAAAACTTGAGAAAAAGATTCAGGCTCTGGCAAAAATAATGGAAGGCAAGGAAGCTGAAATGAAAGAGATGGCCATCAAGCTAAAGGCCAAGGTCGCCAAACTTGAGCCGGTGCTTGAGAAAGAGCTTCGGGCTCTGGTGGCTAAAATAGAGGGTAAGCAAGCTGAAATTGAAAAAATGGCCATCGAGATAGAGGCTAATGCCGCCAAGCTGGAACCGGCTCTGGAAAAGGAGCTTCAGGCTGTGGCGGAAAAAATGGAGATTAAGGAAGCTGAAATTGAAAAAATAGCCATTAAGCTAGAAGCTAAGGCCGCAGAGATAGAGGCTCAAGCTGCAGAGCTTGAATCAGTGCAGGAGCTCCATGAGGAGGAGTTTGATCTTGTTATCGAGGCACTGGAGCAACATGTGAGCGAAATAGTATCGAGTGTCGACGATATTGATATCGACATGGATGAAATAGATACCAACGCCGAGCGGATTATCATTATCACAGGCGACGAGGGAGATCAGGTCGAACATCTGATCCGTGTCATCAAACACAGTAAGTTAAGCGACGGGGAGAAACAGGCAATTAAAGAGGCACTAAATTAAAAATATGTGAACAAGGATATAGATTATCGCTTTGTCATTAACGTACTCTAAGTACCATTAAAAAATTGACAGGATATCTGTATGTGGTGGCGTATAACAATAATTAGCTTGGCCTATCTACTTCTTGGCGCACATTTCATGCGCTATGGGCAGATTGCTCTTTGTTCCGCTTACGCTGCTGCGCCATTACTGCTCTTTTTCAAACACCCGATGATCACTAAGCTGCTACAGTTGGTCTTAGTGGTCAGTGCGGTGTTAGTCTGGGGTATGAGCAGCTATGACTATATTCAGATGCGTATCGCAATGGGCGAGCCCTGGTATCGATTAAGTGCCATCATGGCAACAGTAACCCTGTTTACACTAGGCGCAGCCCTTTGCTGTAACGGGGTCATTTCAAAAAGAGCGAAAGCTAACCCCTACGGTTAACGGCTATACCGCATATTGAGTACCGACTAAGCCATGGATGTTTCATTAACAACCATGGCTAAGGTGACTCCTTTAAACAAGTTTTGCCACTTTATCTGTTCAGCCATTCATTAGCGCTTTGCCGTGAACAGCTCGCCTGAACCGTATTGTTTGCCGTGAGTAAACGACGACTGATGATATCGACAATAATATTCAATAAAGCCGTGCACCCCATTAAATATAGGGCCGAACTGTAGCGGATCTCTGAAAAACCACTGTCGATATAAAAACCTAAACTCGCAACACCAAGCATACCAAAGATGGCAGTCTCTCTTAAGATAACTTCAAATCGATAAAACAGTAACCCCATCAAATTTGGATAAATTTGCGGCAGGACTTCGTAACAATACCCATCAATTTTTCCATTGTAGTGTGAACTCAGCAGCGTCGTATCTGATTGCCTCACGGTCAAATATGCAATGAGTGCTCCGTTATGCAGTGCGAGAGCCAACATCGCAGGCAGCATAGATGGTCCTAAAAGCATCATGAAGATGAATGCGAAGATATACTCAGGAACAGACCTTAAAATGAGAAGGGAGAGATGAGAGACTCGAGAAAAAAGCATTCCGGTCAACACCCTCGATGCCATTACCGCCCCCACAACCGAAACACCATGGGCCATTGCCAAAGAGACCAACGCTAACAGCAGAGTCACGGCAATGCCGGGAAGCGCTTGCTCCTCCAACAGTTTAAGGCTCCACTTTGACAGTGAATCTATCACACCAAGATCAATTTGGCTCCAGCTTGTCACACTCTGTAGTGCCGGAGGGAGGATATCCTGACTGATAAAACGCCATAACAGCGCGCCATCGAGCGGTGGAATATCGGGCAAACTAGTCAGTGCCACGATAATATAAATCAGGATTAATCGAGGCCTGCACCAAAATGAGATGGTTCCGATCAATACAATAAACATCATCAACAGGGCTGCGCCTTCATGGTAGTGCCCCTGTCGATAAGCCGTTTCCAGATAGAAACCTAAGGTCGGCATGCCGATAAAACCGAGTACCGCACTGCTTCTGAGCGCACATTCAAACCGGTAACGAATATAAGCCATTACAGGTATGATGACATGACTGATCCGACCGTAAAAATAGCGGCTAACCCTGTCGGTGCCAAAGGGCAAAGTCTGAACTGTTGTTCTGGGCGATTGCAGCAAAATATCGTGAAAGACTCGAGCAAAGGTCGCACCATAAGGCAGCGCGATAGCGAGAATGCCGGTAATGGGCGAGAGTCCAAAGATCTGCAGAAACAGCAGCGCCCAAAAAATTTCGTGTATGGATCGGGCAACAGCGCAGAGCATAGCAACGAACCGATTAGAATAGATGAGCGCTAACGGCCCCCCCCATAGCAGACCTAAGGTGACACCAAGCAGCGCAAAACTCACTGTTTGCCAAAGAGCCTCGAGAAGATATTCGGTAGCAAAGAAGTCCGGACGGATAAACCCTTCAATCATAAGCCTAAACTCATGCCAAGGGTCCAGAGATATAACCTCAGTGTCAGAGAAATAGAAACAAAGCGTGGCTATCAGCCATAATGATAAGGTGACTTTCTGCCAATAACCGATAAAGGGCAGAGACTTAAGCATCGTTTACCGCTAATACATTATTAACGCCGACCGTTGAAACATCGGAGTAAAACTCATCTACGGCATCAGGGGTCAAATCCTCCTGTCTTGCATCAAGCAGCAGTTGCCCCTGTTTTAATCCTATGATGCGATCAAACTGCTCCAATGCTAATGATTTATCATGAAGCACCATTATGACGGTACTATGATGCTCGAAGACCATCTTAAGTAACCGCCTGCTCATTACCGGATCCAGTGCTGAGAAAGGTTCATCGCCAATGAAAACCTCTTTCTCCTGATACAGGGCCCGTGCCAGGGCGACTCTCTGCCTCTGCCCCCCGGAGAGTTCTGATAACCTCTTACTGACGGGAAAGTCTAACTCTAACTCAAGACAAAGCTGCTTAACTTCCTCCAACGGCTTCTTAAAGGGCGAGATTAAATTAATTAGGTTATAGGTCCAATGATGCCTGGTGAGTGCCCCCATAAACACATTGTGATAGGTGCTGAGCCCCTCAACGAGCCCCTGTTTTTGAGAACAGTAGGCAGCTTCATTTTTCAAACACTCGTAAAGGTGAGTCAACAGGGTAGATTTGCCGGCGCCGGAGGTTCCGATAATTGCCAACTTTTCTCCGGCCTTTATTGACAAAGAAAGCTGACGAATCGCCAGCTTTTCTTCATATTTAAGCGTTAAATTTTCAAGCTTGAGCATAGATTACCGGTTAATACTAATCGAGCAGGCCGATAGCTTTTGCTACATTTTCAATGGGCTCATAGTCTGCATTCTCAGCAGGAACAAAGGATTGTCTCGGAAAGCTTTTTAACAACTCAGGATCTTTCATCGAGATAAGCGCAGCTTCAACTTTTGCCTCGAAACCGTCACCGAACACCTTATCCACGCCTTCACGTACGGTC
Organism: uncultured Shewanella sp.; assembly: GCF_947501225.1. GTDB lineage: Bacteria > Pseudomonadota > Gammaproteobacteria > Enterobacterales > Shewanellaceae > Shewanella. The sequence continues at coordinate 9,151 of NZ_CANMUW010000017.1, read as the reverse complement.
CACTGATAATCCGGGTACGCCGGGCTCTGCCAAATAACATTCACTTTATCCAGGTCCACCGTGCCGTTTTCAAGTGCCGTCTCCCAAACCTTATAGTTCACAGCACCAACCTGATATGCCCCAGCCTGAACCTGAGTAATCGTTCTGCTGTGATCGCCGGAGAAACCGATACGGCTGAACACCTCTTCGGCTTTCTTGCCTAAGTTTCTTTCGATGAAGAACTGCGGCATTAAACGTCCTGATGTCGAGCCTTTAGAGCCAAAAGTGAAAGTAAAACCATTTAAATTCGGGAAGCTATCCGATGCAAGCAGATCCGCAGACTTATGGGCAATAAAGTAGCTCTTGAAAAATTGATCTTCGTAGCCCTGTGCGATCGCAGAAGAACCGGGAACCAAGCGGCGAGCCTGAACTCCGGATAGACCACCAAACCAGGCAAGCTGTACCTGGTTATTTCTAAATGCGGTAACAGCTGCTGAATAAGACTTTACCGGTATATATTTAACTTCTACCCCCAGCTCTTTCTCCAGATAGAGGGCGACTTTTTCGAAGCGCGTTCTGAGCTGACTTTCATTTTCATCAGGTATGGCTGTAAATGTAAAAACAGCTGCCAGCGCGCCGGTAGAGAGCGTACTTAACAGCACCAAGCTGGCCATATGTAAAAGCCTCATGAAATGTTTCCTATAGGTAAAAATTTTGCAGGATTTTAACTAAAATCCACCTACAAACATAGCCTTTTATCGTTTAAAGTGTGATGAATGCTGAATCAGGTAGCAATTCCCCCATATTTAAGTCAGCTTAGGTTAAGTTAACTTCAAGTAAAATAATGCATTGAACAAAAATTGATCCCGTTCCAGATTGAGTTTTCCCTAAGATATAACCCGGTTGGCACAGAGAGTTTATCTGCGTAAACTGACCCCAAGAATTATTAAGGCGTTTAATTATGAGAATTTTGGTTGTTGAAGATGATCCCCTTCTATCCCACCACTTGAAAGTGCAACTGACTGAACTGGGTAATCAAGTTCAGGTAGCACTTACCGCCAAAGAGGGGTTTTATCAGGCTACCAACTACCCTATCGATATTGCCATTGTCGATCTTGGCCTTCCGGATCAGGATGGAATCAGCCTGATTGAAAATTTGCGTGAAGCCGGGCTAAAGGCACCGGTACTGATCTTAACCGCGCGGGTTAACTGGCAGGATAAAGTAGAGGGGTTAAATGCCGGCGCCGATGACTACCTGGTTAAACCGTTTCAAAAAGAGGAGTTGGTTGCGCGCCTGGATGCACTGGTAAGGCGTAGTGCAGGCTTCGTAAAACCTAAAATAACCAGTGGTGTACTCGAGCTCGATCTTGCCGCCAAACAAGTTTCGTTAAATGATGAACCTATGGAAGTCACTGCATTTGAATACCTCATCCTCGAATATTTAATGCGTCATTGTCACGAAGTTGTAGCTAAACAACGCCTGCTTGATGTTATCTATGGTGACAAAGAGGGCGATCCAAACACTATCGAAGTCATGGTCTCCAGGTTGAGGAAGAAACTCACCAAAGGTGGAATCGAAAACCCGGTCGTCACTATCCGCGGTCAGGGTTACAAATTTAACTTACCTTGCAGCTGATAATGAGCTCTTAGCTCAGCACTTTAACTCCACGAAAATGAGCGCCTATTTATGAGGTTCGGTCTTAACTTTAAACCAAAGAAACGTCTGCTGACACGGATGTTTCTTACCTCTTTGTCCATCATTGCCTTAGTTGGCTTTGGCTTAGCCTGGTTGGTTAACCTTCTGCATGCACAAAATAACTACAATGAGGAGACAGCTCAGCTAATCGCAGAGATCCCGAAAGTCGCCGCAGAGTTAAAGGAGCATGATCTCATACCTGAAACCAGTGAATGGCTCGATGAAAATAACACGCCAGAGCGGTACGTTATTGCCAGTTGCGATCAAAACTTCAAACAGGTCTGGACCTCCTCTCTTGCTGTTGATAAAGGTCTGTTTGATACCTGTGAACGTTTCGATGAGATCCGCCATGACTCCCCCCCCTATTACCTTAACCTTGCCGATAATAAGGGCTACTTTATCTATCTGCTGTCGGTAGAGATAGCCAAGAATCAGTACAATTTGTTGGTGATGAAAGATGCCGAAAAGCTCGAACAGGAGATGGATAAATTCAGCCGTCGGACCTATTTCAGGCTGGGGTTGGTATTGGCTTTGGCATTGGTACTTCTAATAAGTGCCGGCTATTGGGGAATGCGACCACTGGTGCGTATGAGAAATGAACTCGAGAGTGTCAACAGCGGCAAATCTAAAGGTTTATCCCAGGACTACCCTGTCGAACTCGAAGGCGTAACCCAGGCGCTAAACCAGCTACTGGTGCAATCGAGTGCTCAGCAACAACGTTACCAAAATGCGATGAACGATCTCGCTCATAGCCTTAAAACCCGCTTAGCCGCAGTACATGCAATCACCGACGATTCGACACTGGACCGACACGCAACCAGTGAAAAAATCATGGAACAGGTAAGCCAGATGGATCAACTGGTTAAATACCAATTGAAGCGTGCCATGTTAGGTCGAAAAGGCCTTAAGCAGGAACAAACCAAGGTGGCGCCCTTGGTTAATCAACTCTCTCAGATGCTATTCAAGGTCTACCGTGACAAACAAGTGGAATTTACAGCGCATATCCCCATCGAGCATGTATTTCCCGGTGAAAAAGGGGACCTGATGGAGTTATGTGGAAACTTGATGGAAAATGCATTTAAGCTCTGTATCAGTCAAGTGAGGGTTTCAGCAAGCTATAACGATGCCGGTGAGTTTGAACTTATCGTCGAAGATGACGGTCAGGGTGTAGACGAGAGTATCAGAAAGAAGATCATAGAAAGAGGTGTCAGGGCCGATACTCAAAAAGCGGGTCAAGGTATCGGGCTTGCGGTATGTAACGAGATCGTCACCAGTTACAACGGCAAACTGGCTATTGAGACATCTGATCTAGAGGGAGCGAAATTCATTATCACTATTCCTATCTGACTTTAGCTCATACCACTACTCATCCATAAGCACTAAGCACCATGATTGGTGCTTAGTGTTGAATCAATAGCTGCATATCTATAGTTTAATAGGGGTTAGGAGTTAACGCTTTACTGACTGATATAACTGCTCGGCACGATTAAACATCACCCATGAGGTTGCAATATATTTGTCACCACTCTTAGGCATATTCCCCCGATGAGAGTGTGTAAAGCCTGCCGGCGCTATTACCATAGTGCCGCGCTTAGGACTCAATTTACGATTCTGATAAAAGAATTCGGTCTCTCCTCCCTCATCAACATCGTTGAGATAAAACATATACAACACCACACGGTGCAATGCTTCGTTATGCCCTGCTTGAGGAAATTGCTCAGAATGCCAATGGGGGTATCCACCTACATTTTGCTCATACTTTTGCACATTTACCATTCCACTGCGATAGAGATACTTAACTAAAGCCTGAGTCCTCTGTTCACCATACTCAGCAAAATTATCAGGAGTCAGAGTTACCGCTTTGCCATTTTCATCTGCTACCTGAACCGATACTCCTCCCATCAGGGCCATAGAGTATTTTTTAAAATAATCGGTTGTACACGCTAACGTATGAGCCAAAAGCTCATTTTTAAGAGGTTGCAGATCTTCAAAATGATCCAGCATAAGGTCGCGGCTATTTTTCTTTTCAAGATCGACACCATGACCCGTCATGCCCGCGCTCACCCCACTATGGTTCTCAAAAGCCTGAATTAGTTTTTCACATAGCTCATCGGGTAGAGCGTTAGGGTATACTTCTATGAAGTCCATTTTTATCATCTCTGCTTGCTGACTTATTTAACTATGCTTACATACAGGTTAAGTAATTGTAAACCCATGGAGTTAAGTTAAAATACCACTACAACAAGTAGTGAAATTCTGAAATAATTGTCTGAATCAGTACTGATAGAGCCCATAAGACCAACAAAAATATGAATAAAAACCGTAAAGTCAGCGTTGAACAATTACAAGTAGGCAATTTTGTCCGACTACCGGTTTCATGGAAAGATCATCCATTTCTATTTAGTAGCTTCAGAATCAAGCAACAGGCACAGATTGAACTCATTAAAAAATTGGGGATAAGCCATGTGTTTGTCGATCTACAACGCAGCGACGTCTCAGTTTTAGAGGAAAACGAAGCCAATGAGCAGAAGGTAGATATCAATCAGGAGGATATCGAACGCCTAACAAAAAATATGAACAAATATAAGGGCGAGCGCATTGAGGTTTTAAAAAAGATGCGCAGAGACCTTCAAAAAACCGAAAAGGAGTTCGATCGTTCTATCGCTAAGATGCGAAACTTGGTCGCTAAGTTACGTAATCGTCCACTAAATGCCATCGATGATGCCAAAGAGCTAATCAATGATCTCAGCGATCAATTACTAAACTCAGATAACCTGGTTCTTCACCTCATGGGTGAAGCCAAGAATGATGAGACCATCTACTACCACTCACTCAACGTGGCAGTCCTCTCCATGCTTATGGCTAAGGAGTTAGGGTGGACAAAAGAGGAGATCGAACTCGTTGGGATTGGCGCCCTTTTCCACGATACCGGCAAACTAAAAGTGCCGCCGCAATTATTAAGAAAAAAGACACCATTGACGGCACCAGAGACTAATTTTTTAAAGCAGCACCCCATCATGGGCGCAGACCTGCTTAAACTTGCCGACAATTTTCCTGCCGCAGCTATGCCTATAGTAACCAACCACCATGAATACCTTGATGGATCCGGTTATCCTAAGGGGCTAAAAGCAGAAAGCTTAGATAAACTTTGTCAGTTAGTGACAGTGGTAAACCTTTATGACTCGCTTTGCCACCCGGACTTCCAGAATAAAGCACGCACCCCCTATGCAGCCCTTGGACATATCTTCAAGAACTATAAGACTAAGTTGAATCAGGAAGTGACCGGGAAGATGATCAAAATGCTTGGGGTATACCCACCCGGCAGCATAGTCGAACTATCATCCGGACAGTTTGCGATGGTGATGTCGGTAAACTTAGATAAAATTCTTTTCCCAAGAATTCTTGCATACGACGCCTTAGTGCCTAAAGAGCAGGCACCAATCGTTGATCTGGAAGCGGAAGGGCTCAGCATAGTTCGTTGCTTACCCCCTGCAGCCCTACCCGAGAAGATCTTTAAATATCTAAACCCTCGAGAGAGAGTAAGTTATTTCTTCGGTTCTGATAGTAAAAGTTAATTATCGCCATGAGTTTAAGTCGGTCGGTGTCCAACAACCGGCTTAAACCTCTGTCCACCTTTAGAACTAAAACGTGTATCAGTTTCCCTGTTATTCTTAAGTTTTCTTGCCGAAAACCAAACTATTCGCTAGGTTGAAAGTATCAATATCTTCAGTTAGGAGATGATATGACGCAACTTCCAAGCTTTGACAGTCTCAAATGGCTGGCGGAAAATGAACCTGATGAACTGGAAGCGCTTCAAAAAACGCTCTGTAGAGAAGCTATTGAACATTGCCCTGAGGCAAATAAGAAGCAGCTGATATCCATGCAACATCACCTCGAGCAGCAACTCTCTCGCTGCTCGAATCCATATCACAGATGTTACCTGGCCATGAGTATCATGAACGAAAAGTTTCTCGCCTTAAACACCATAATCAATAATCCAATGGAGTTTCAGGAAAACAGTGCCGAAGTACTCAGTCTACCAGCTAAGAAACTATAACCACCCCTTACGCTTAAAGAATGCATAGGTACCGCCGGCACTTCCTAACATCATTAAGATGGCCATAGGGTAACCATATTGCCACTCCAGCTCAGGCATAGTGACAAAGTTCATGCCATAAGCACTGGCAATCACGGTCGGGGGGAGAAATATCACTGCTGCAACCGAAAATATTTTAATGATCCTATTTTGCTGCAAGCCACTGAAGCCCATCGCCGCATCGAGCAGAAAGTTTAACTTATCGAAAATAAACTGGCTGTGAGGCATCAATGATTCGATATCTAACAACATCTCACGTAGATCTTTTAAATTATCATCCGTGAGCTGCCCACGGTAATACCTCTGCATGTATCGTAATGAACGCTGAGTATCGAGAAGACTCAGACGAATTTTTCCGTTTGAATCTTCCTGCAGCGTGATCAGTTTAAATACATCATCGAGCTCATTGTTCTCAAATACCTGCTCACTCACTCCATCCACGACTGAGTAGACATCTTCAATAAGGTCCGAGAGGTAATCTACCTTAAGGTTAAACAGCTCCAGAAACAGCGCCTGTGGAGTAGAGACTTCGATACGTCCGAGCCTGAGATAGTTACGCAACAGGCGAATCAAGCCTACATCGTCTTCACGAATGGTTAGCAGAAAGTCTTTTCTTAGATTGAACGAGACGTTAACCCCACGAACATCTTGCCCTACACGCTGGGGAAATAACGAGTTAATGTGCAAGCCGTCCGTATTTTGATAAAAACGGGCTGATGCTTCGATCTCGTTGATATCCTCCTCTTCCGGCACCTCTTCAACCGAATAGTGGCTCAGCCACTCTCGCTCTGCATCAGAAGGTTTAAAAAGATCGAGCCATAATGTACCGGGAGGGACTCTATCCTGAATATGTAGTTCATTAATCGTGAGTTTACGATTTTGGTAGACATAAGCAGTTATCATGGAGACCTCCTGAAAAAAACACCTTATCAATAATATCAGATGACAAAGCGCAGGGTAAAAAACGAGGCTATTCTACCTTAATAAACCTCATTGAAAAGCTATAAAAGCTTGAATAAAACTAAAATTACTGTTTTTTGTTTTTTGCGATGACCACACGTTCCTGATTAGATAAACGAATGCTAATACCATCGACAGTTGTTAGCATATTATTGCCAATATCTTTTTTTCTCACCTGATAGACCTCAGAGGTCGCAATATTAGGCGAGACAATTGTAACATCTACAATTTGATTCCCGTCTTGCCAATTCCAATACCAATATCCGCTACTCGCGAGTAAAGAAAAGGCTATCAAGCCATAAACTACATACTTGAATAAAATCTGTTTACCGACATCTGCAGTCTTTTCAGCCCTAACTGCCCTCGCAGGCTTGCGAATATAAAAGAGCGCTCCGGCAATAACGAGTAGGGTAACGAGTATTTTTGTAAGCACAGCAGACTCCATTGTAAACAATCGATTTCGATTATAGCGCCTCTTAAACGATAAAACTGTTATAAATCTCTAATCACACAGAGTAAATCCATTTAATTACTATGAGCAACAGCTGCCTCCTATCTGGTATTATCTCCTGCAAACTATACTATTCTCAGTGAATACCCTGATTTGTTTAGATGATAATAACCCGTTCACGGCCGATAGTGCAGAATGTGAAACTACCGACAGGCCATTTGCATGGTTATGACTAAAAATGACTAACTCCTTAGGAGCTATAATGAAGCAACACACCTTGCTGGCCTGCCTGACAGGTATAACGACCTTACTAATCAGCTCACTTTCCTGGGCTGAACCCACACTGGATATACCGAAGTCTGCTGACCTCTTGCTTCTCAATGGTCAGGAAACTGAAACACAATCCCCTCTCACATTGCGACAGGGAAAAAACCAGATAGTATTTAAATACAACACCAGGTTCAGGCAACAGGGCCAGCAACAAAGGTTTACTTCAGAAGCAATCATCTTAAGCTTTGAAGCAGACAATCAGTCCTATAACTTTAAGCTTCCCAAGTTAAAGTCAGCAAAAGATGCTGATGATTTCAATTCAGCTCCGGTCATCGAGCTAACAGATGCCAATGGTGAGACAATCAGCTACCACAGTGACGTACTGATAAAAGAGGGGCTACAACTGGGCCGCGATTACGGTGATGAAATATCAGTTTATAACCTGAGTGGGGCCGACGCTGCCATAATCGATTTTGCCGTCAAACAGCAAGCCGTAGCGGATAGTGTAACGATAGCTGAGCCATCACGATTAAGTCCCGTGGTGACAACACCGGGCACAACTCAAAAAAAACAGATACCTGAACAGATAAATGTCGGTCAGATGCTGGACTTTTGGTACAGCCAGGCCGATGAAGAGACAAGAAAGGCATTCAAGGCACGCATCAAAGACAAGTAATCCAGAGACGGAAAAAGACACCTTCTGCCGGCTAGTTCAGTTCTGGTAGAAGGTAGTCGCACCTCAACTTGCGGCCACTTCAAGCAGCGCCTGCCAAGCTATACGTATAGCATGCTTTAACCTCGAACCATAAAACGATTCCCGGCTAAAGCCGGTCCTACACAATCGAACAATCCTAGCCCCTCTGTAGGAGCGCGCTTTAGCCGCGAAGCTTGTATCCCCCGCGGCAACTACGAATTAGGACGTGTGCATATCCTGGTTAATAACAATAACTCAGGGCTGAATTGATATATGAGGTGGGTCAAAGCAGGATACCATAGCCGAAGAGCAATTATCGGTCATACAGCTTTAGTAGCTAGATTCATAGATAAAAACGAAGGCGCATGTCATGGTCAGCTGCAGGTACCCCCTCCGCGTTGATCCATAGGGATGTGGTAAATGTAGAAAATGTCAGGAACAACTTTCTACCAACTCCTGCATCAAGCGTTGCTTGAAGAGCACAGGTCCCTAACACTATGAAGAAATGGAATACGCCGAAGGCCTCTCACATGGGGGCGAAAAAGTAGTGTCTTGGATGCGAAGCATTCAGCTACTTTGTAGCGAGAGGCGACGAAGTCGCCGAACTGAGGGGCCCACTCTGCGTTAGCAGCTTTGGGCTGCATGTGAAGTAGATGCTTTCGCGCGACCTACATGGAGGTAGAAAGTGCCATTAATTGCCTGGAGCAATTTAGGTGAGCGTATATACGAAAAAAACCTAGCGATTCCTGGAATAAAGAGTGCCAGGGCTGCAGTGAGGCGCCTGTCATGGTCAGCTACGCTGAAGCTCCGCGCTCATAAGCACATCGCTAACGCGATATTCGCCCTACTATCACATGGATATGTGGCATGCTTCGCATGCGCTATTTACTTTCCCCATGTTCGAGTGGTCACTTCTTGTAGCAAAGAGTCCAGGCTAAAAACGAAAAAAGCCCGTTGCGTTAGCAACGGGCTTTATCGTTTATTAGGCGCCTGGAAATGACCTAC
>NZ_CANMUW010000016.1 GCF_947501225.1 uncultured Shewanella sp. | reverse complement strand
ATTTATGCAGGATGCATATAAATGGTCTCGAAGCTGACCATGACAGGCGCACTCTTTAATTAACACGGAAAATCCCCAGCACTTCGTGTTGGGGATTTTTTTCGTTTAACGGCTTTTGAAATGACCACTCGAACATGGGGAAAGTGTAGGACCGGCTTTAGCCGGGAATGGTATGCTTCGTTGTATATCCTTCGCGGCTGAAGCACGCTCCTACATAGGAGAAGGACGCTTCTACCATATGATGTTTAGGATTAATAAATAGCTTGATGGCAGGGATGCCAATGAAAGGCCATGTAGGTATCGCAGCAGCTATGGGCTTGTGGCCGGAAGTTGCTCCATGCACTTTCTGCATTCACCACATCCTTGTGGTTTAGCGCGCAGCTATAGCGTAGCTGAACATGACAGGTGCCTTTGCTCTGTGAAAAACAGTAATCTCTGTGCGGCCATTACTTACCCCTTCGATTCTGATACTCTTGGTAACAGCTTATTGGGTTTACACCTGCTTAAGCTTCTAATCTTATAGACTTTTGCCTATAAGTTGAATAACCGTTAGCATAAGCTCACGCTTGCTATTTTGTCATTTTGCCCAGGGTAATCTTACTTTTGTTGAAATTGAGTCGGCCCTCTTTGGTCTTTGTTGTTCCAATATTTACTCTCACTCTATACTTCTGCCTTACTTGTGTAGAGTTTTTCTATGAGCGGAGTGAAATGCAAAGAGAGGCGATTACCAACGAAGTTAAGCGCATCGAGCAGCACCTCATAAAAATGCAGCATATTGTCGAGTCGGCTCTGTCTATTCATGATGCCGCCAGAATCGAGCAGGAACTCTCCTTTGCCGCCACAGACCTCAATATCATCGTTTACACCATACTTAATCAGGCTGGCCATATACGTTATGCCAATCATATTGTTTGGAGAGGAAGTAAGGCGAACAATGTTATTGATGGATACGATATAAATACTCATAGGCAGGCCACAGCAGTAAATACGCCTTTTATTGCTGCTAACTACGAACGCTTGGCCGTGCAGGCTTATTATCCTTTGAATACAGAGTTTCAATCGAATAGTGCAGATCTACATGATCTTATCTATCTTGAGTACGATATATCTCCCTTGATAAATAAGGTTGATAAAGCAGTACTACAGAGTGCCATGCGTTCATGGGCAATATATCTGTCTGGTATTGTTTTGTTTCTGCTGCTGTTACATTTTTACCTTATTCACCCGCTTCGTGCTTTGAGCCGTCAAGCTGTGGTTGTAAGCAGTAATGCTACCTCCGACCCTAATCAGGATATGACTAAGCCAATCGTCGCTGCATTCAGTGAGGTTGCTGCTATTCAAGATCACCTTACTCATTTTTATCACAGGCTCAGGCATAGTGAGAAGCAATTGAATGACAGTCAGCAACGCTGGTTGTTTGCAGTCGAGGTGTCAAGAAATGGTATTTGGGATTGGAATTTAGTCACTGACGAAGTTTTTCTATCCGATCGCTGGAAGGAGATGCTTGGCTATAGTTCTGATGAGCTTCAAGATGAGCTCAAAACCTGGCAGGGGTTATTGCATCCCGAAGATAAGGCTGATGCCTTAGCTGCTTTAAATAAGTACCTGAATAATGAGACCGATGAATTTGAGAGTGTCCACAGGCTTCAACATAAAGCAGGTCACTATATATGGGTGTTGGATAGAGGAATGGTTGTTGACTGGGATCCTAAGGGATGCCCTGTTCGAATGATTGGTACCCATACGGATGTCAGTGATGATGTGCGCAATCAACAAGCTATCATGCATCAGGTTAATCATGATCTCTTAACTGACCTGGCAAATAGGAGAGCCCTATTAGATGAGCTATATCGGTTAAAAGAGCAAAAGCAAGCCGGTACAGCTGCAATTTTCGTCATAGATCTGGATAATTTTAAGACGATCAATGATGCACTCGGCCACCATCATGGTGATAGGCTGTTGATCCAAGTGGCGGCCCGTCTCTCCAGTTACTTTTCTACAAATGCGTTTATCGCCAGATTAGGGGCCGATGAGTTTGTGATCCTTGCTCAGGGACTATCAGATGAAATGGGCGCTGCAAAGCGGCGTATGATGGCCTTAGCCAGCCAGATCAGGCAGATGATAGGTCGCAGCTTTCATATTAATAATCAAACGCTGAATATCTCTGCCAGCGTCGGGATTTGTCTTCTGGATAACCTGAGTTCTATCGAACCTGAGCAGGTGTTGCAACATGCCGATTTAGCAATGCACCAAGCGAAAGAGCAGGGGCGTGATGCTCATGTCGTTTACTGTGCAGAGATGGAGCAGGTGGCACAAAATAACTTGCTCATTAAGAGTGAGCTCAAGAGTGCAATTGAGCTTGATCAACTCTCCCTCGTTTATCAGCCCATTGTCGATCGTGACGGTGAAATTGTGTGTGCTGAAGCCTTGCTGAGATGGCAGCACCCGGAGCATGGTAATATTCCGCCATCACAGTTTATCCCCATTGCGGAAGGGAGTGGTCTTATTCAAGAGATAGGTCAGTGGGTATTAGCAGAAGCGTGCCGCTATGTTACCAGGCTTAAAGGAGAAGATATTGAACTCGATTCTGTTGCTATCAATGTCAGTGCGAGACAGTTTAACGATGATGGTTTTGTAGAGGGGCTGCTGAAGCTTGTAAATCAGCACGGGCTGTCAGCCGATTCTTTAGAGCTCGAATTAACAGAGTATGCCTTGCTTACCAACCTGGATATCATCAAGCAGCGGATGAACCTATTGAAGGAAGCCGGAGTATCCATCGCTATCGACGACTTTGGTACCGGATATAGCTCATTGAGCTATTTGCAGAGTCTACCACTATCCAGACTGAAGCTGGATGCTGCCTTTGTAAGTCAGATCGGTGTTAATGATGCTTCAAACTCTATTGTTATCGCCATCATCAATATGGCTCATAGCCTGAATCTGCAGGTGGTTGCCGAAGGGGTTGAGACTCAGCAGCAGTATGAATTCTTATTAAACCATAATTGCGATACCTTCCAGGGATATCTGTTTAATCGCCCATTAACTGCCGAAGGTTTTATTCAGGCGGTGAAGTCCGGGAGTTCCCTTTCATTACAATCTGTAATTTAAGCGATGTTATTCGAAAAAGAAGAAGTAACTCATTAAGATAAATGAGAACAATGCTCCAACTATAACAGGCTAGTGTGAATATCACCCGAACGCCGAGCTGGAGTAGTCATTACAAGAATCATTTTTTATTGCTTCGGTCTATTCAGCGCAGCCCGTGAGTTGATGGTCACCGGTCAGCTTGGTTATCCACTGGATGATCACCGGGAAGCTAAAGGGAGCCAGGCTCCCTTTCAGATTAAGTGGAATGGGTTGTTATGAATGATGAGAGGCCAGAAATTTGAGTAGAGCGCTGACGGCAAAGTTACGGGCTTCATCTTTTTCCATATAGACCTCATGGCGGGCCTTAGGGATGTTGAGTAGCTGACATAGCCCGCCAACGGCGTGATATTGAGCGAAGTTATCGACAACCGTGTCTTCATCGGCCTGAAGGATCAGTATTGGCACAGGGCTATTTCGTGCCGCCGAGATAGCCCTGTGTGCCGCATCGATAGACTCATGTAGCCAGCGGTTGGTTGGTGAGCCTACCTGTACCTGTGGATGTTGTTGGTACAACTTCTTGTAGTTCTCATAGCGAAGCTGGCTATGGGTCAGATCGTTTTTGGCAAACTCAACGGACTCATAGTCTCCTCCCCCTAATATATAGTTAGGCCCTTTGTTTGAGTCTGTTGTGTCGAGTAATCGGGCCAGCCAGCGAATAAAGCGGCGACCTACAGGTAGCTTAATGCCATACATGGGAGCTGAAAAGGCGGCAGCTCTGAAGGTATCGGGATGCCTCTCCATGTATAGGGTGCCTATGGTTCCTCCCATGGAGTGGCCCACGAGAAACAGGTCCCGATACCCTTTGGGTTTAACTACGGTTTCTATAAAGTGAGCAAAGTCATCAATATAGGTCTCAAATCTGTCTATATGTCCCTGCTGGGGATTATCCGTGGTTCTGCTGGATAGCCCCTGCCCGCGATGATCCAGGGCGTAGATGCTATAGCCCTGGCGGTAGAGATCGAAGATAAGTTCCCGGTATTTTATGTATGACTCAATACGGCCGCTACTTATCACTATGGCTTTCCGGCTTTTTGGGTGTTCGATGAAGGAGTAGGCCAGGCTGATGTCACCATTTTTGATGACCGATTCGGTAACCTGTGACCACATTGCCTGTTGCTCTGTTGAGTCCAGGTTTTGCTCGGATGAGAGTACTATATCGGCGTTATCTGGTTGGGGGGCGGTCTGTGGTTCGAGAGCTATCGACATGATATTTACTGAGATTATTTATCTTGAACAGCAGTGTAGCACAGAGAGTAAATTGGCCGCGAATTATGAACTGAATTGTCTCGTCCCTTAGCCCGCGGCCTACTTAAGTAGAGGTTAGCTACTTTCTAAGTGCTTTTCCGCTCGAGATAAACTCATCTATCTGCTGTTCCAGCACCTGCATCGGTACCGAACCATTTTCCAGAACTGCATCGTGGAAGGCTCGGATATCAAACTTTTCCCCCAACGCATTCTCCGCTTTAGCTCGCAGGCGTTTGATGGTGAGCTCGCCTATCTTGTAAGACAGCGCTTGTCCCGGCCAGGAGATATACCTGTCTATCTCTGTGGTGACATTATGCATAGAGAGTGCGGTATTGCTTGCCATGAAGTCCAGAGCTTGTTGGCGACTCCAGCCCTTGGCGTGCATGCCGGTATCGACAACTAATCTGGCCGCCCGCCACATCTCATAGGTCAATCGACCAAAGTTACTGTAGGGATCCTGATAGAAGCCCGCTTCTAAACCCAGATACTCCGAGTAGAGGCCCCAGCCCTCGCCAAATGCAGAGATATAGCTGTAGCGGCGAAAATTTGGCAATGAGGTGAGCTCGGTATTGAGAGATATCTGCAGATGATGACCGGGTACCGCTTCATGAAGGGTGAGGGCTTCCATCTCGTAAAGTGGTCGCTTATCGAGAGCATAGGTGTTCACCCAGTAATAACCGGGTTCATCGTCTCTGTTGGAGCCTGAGTAGCGCCCGGTAGTATACTTAGGTGCTATCTCGGCCGGCACCTCCTGGATGCCGTAGGGCGTGCGAGGCAATTTACCAAAAAGCTTTGGCAGCATGGCGTCGGCTTTTTTAGCTATGTAGGCGGCCTCTTTCAATAGCTCCTCGGCAGTTTTCGGGTAGAACTGAGGGTCGGTTCGCAGGAAGTGGAGAAAGTCTGCAAAGGAGCCTTCAAAACCCACCTCCTCGATAATCGCCTCCATCTCTGACCGGATACGTTTGACCTCTTTTAATCCCAGTTGGTGGACCTCGTCTGAGTTCAAGTTCAGGGTGGTGTAGTACCTGACCCTGTTTTCGTAGAAGGCTTCACCGTCGGGAAGGCTGGCGGTGGCTATGGTGGTGCGAGCCCCGGGAATATATGTTTGTGTCATAAAATCATAGAACTGATGGTACAGAGGTAATACTGTGTTCTTAATCAGCTCTGTCCCTTCCAGAGTCAGTGCCGCCTTCTGAGTGTCACTAAAATGCTTCGGATACTGAGTGAAGGGCTTAAAGTAGCCACTCTCTTCGACCGGAACGATAAAGGCGCTGATGCTCTCTTCAAACCCCTTGAGCGTTATCTTAGGCGGGGTTATGCCGCTTTCCAGCCCCTGTTGCAACCAGTATGTCTGTTGGGCGAAGTAATTTGGCAGCGCGTTTAGTTTGGCGATGTAATTTGTATAGTCCTGCTCGGTTGCAAAGCGGGCCTTAGCTATCGAGGCGATATAGGCATGAAAACCACTTTCGGAAGAGATGGGAAGGTAGTGATCTTTATAGTGGTAGAGGTCTACGCTGTTTTGCAGCTGATCCTGCAATATCTGTACATTAATTTTCTGCTCTTTTGTCAGTGGCGCTCTATCCAGTGCCTTTAGTGAGCCCAGAACCTGCAGCCGTCTCTCGTTGAGGCTGGCGAGGACCTTAGGTGACAGGTCTGCAAGTTGTCCCGCTTTATCTAAGTTGCCTTGGGAATACGCGAAATCCGGGCTGGCATCTAAGGTGATGAGCCATGCCTGCTCGATTAGCGCCTCTAGTTGATCACTGGCTGGTTCTTCGGCTGTGATATCTTGAGTTCGGGGCCGGTCGGTGTTTACCGGGTTGAGTTGGCAGGCTGTTAAGCCTATAACAAGCAGGCCGGGCAGCAGGAGTTTGTGCATTGGAGGTTATTCCTTATATTTATTATGTTGAGCAGGCTGGATGAATTTAGCACTATTTTTAATTTTTGTATGCAATCTCATTGGGAGCTATTTTTTAGGTACAAAAAAACCGACCATGGGTCGGTTTTTTAATTGAGTTATCTTGTAAATCAGATCACTCTGGAGAACTGCTGTTGACGCGCTTTCTCACGATAGTAAACATCGAAGCAGATACAGATATTACGGATCAACAGGCGGCCAGTAGGGCTGATGGTGATCTTTCTGTCTGTGATATCGACCAGCTTATCATCGACAAAAGTTTGTAGTAGTTTCAGATCTTCAGCGAAGTACTCTTCGAACTTGATGCCAAGTTTCTCTTCTATCTGAGCCATATCCAGATCGAAGTGACAGATCAACTGTTTGATGACAACACGACGAATCTCATCGTCACGGTTTAAGCTACAGCCTTTCCAAAGTGCATGACCCGACTTATCAACAGATTCATAGTAAGGGCGGATATCTTTCTGGTTTTGCGCATAACAATCACCGATTTGGCTGATTGAAGATACACCCAGACCTAATAGGTCACACTCTTCCTGCGTGGTGTAACCCTGGAAGTTTCTGTGTAGGCGGCCTTCATTCTGAAGAATCGACAGCTCATCATCCGGCTTAGCGAAATGATCCATACCGATATATTGATAGCCTGCGCCGGTCAGCGTCTCGATAGTCTGGTGCAGCATATCCAACTTCTGTTGCGGGCTGGCTAAGTCTTCATCTTTAATCTTACGCTGTGCTGCAAAGCGTGCAGGCAGGTGAGCATAGTTGAACACAGATAGGCGATCAGGATTAAGGTCCAGAACGCGCTGCATAGTCTCAGCAAAAGTTTCAGGCGTCTGATGTGGTAAGCCGTAGATAAGGTCGATGTTTGTAGAGACAAAGCCAAGCTCTTTTGCTTTCGCCATCAGGTCAAAGATGAACTGCTCATCTTGTTCGCGGTTCACCGCAACCTGAACCTTCTTATTGAAGTCCTGCACACCGATAGAGATACGGTTGAAGCCCGCCTCTTTAAGTGTGTCTAGCATAGACAGTTCAATTTCGCGGGGGTCAACTTCAATCGAGTACTCACCCTCATCAGCCACATTGAAGCTGGATTTAATTAAGGCTGATAACCTTAGGATCTGCTCAGGACTCAGGAAGGTTGGCGTACCGCCCCCCCAATGTATCTGGGTGACCGTATAATCTTTAAATAGTGGTGCACGTTTTACTATCTCTGCTGCAAGGTATTCAATGTACTGATCTGCCTTGTGCTGATGGCGAGTGATCACCTTATTACAGCCGCAGTAGTAACAGAGTTTGGCACAGAAAGGGATGTGGACGTACAGTGACAGCTTGTCACTCTTACTGTTTTCAATTGAAGTCAGCAATTTCTCTTCGGTAAAAGAGTCATCAAATTCCAGCGCAGTAGGATAAGAGGTATAACGGGGACCGCTGTAATTGTATTTTTCGATCATTGACTGATCCCAACTAATTTGGGTGGGCTGCTTCAAGGCGTGTCCTCCGGTAGGGTAGTTTAGCAACGTTTAAAGTATGCATCGTTATCTGCTCAATAACCTTGATCCATGTTGTAAAAACGAATCCGCATAGCATTGAGAGAGTGAATATCCATGAAATAGGGCCGAATGTCTGCGCTCTTATGGGGAATTTGTGCACAGACTCACGCCTTATTGTATTTTACTCTAATGTAAGGCTAATCCTGTCCCGAATATTCATCTTCTGGTGTCAATTAATTATATCTTAGTCACTTCTAATGTAAATGTGTCGGTGTAAAGTTCACCAACTGTTTCGCTTCCTCAAGAATGGCTGCTTCGAGTTCGGCTTCAGAGCGCATGCGAGCGAAATCCAGCTTCATTCGCTGCTTCTTTTCAAGCTGTTTTCTTTCGGCCATGATGGGGTGATCTTCGATGACCTCGAAGTGCTTAAAAATAGCCGGGAATTGTGAGGCAACCTGTTCCGACATGGAGAGAATACCGAATAGTTTGGCTATTCTCATCACGCCCTCAGAGAGTTCACACCTCTCCTCTAACATGGCTGTGGCAATATATCGTATGCTGTCTAAGTGCTCATCGAGTCGGGCTCTGTTTATCTCATCCAGTTCCTGCTGTCGTTTCAGCTTCTGTGCCGTTTGCTTACGTAACCTGAGTAACAGTACCGTAGCATAGGTGGCCAAAGCCGTAATTATGATGAAACCTAAAACCAGAAGTGCAGTCGTCATTACCTGTCCCGTCTTTATGAATTACCATAGAAAAATGGCATCGAAGAGATGCCATTTATATATCAATTAGTCGTTATTTATCTTGATAATCTTTCAACAGGTCTGAGCCTGACTCGAATTTATCGAGAAGATCATCATCGCTGGCCACTGTCGTTTTCATCACGTGTTCCAGATCATCCTCTTCGGTGATCCCCAGGCGCTCCATGAGGGCTTCTATGGTATTCAGTTGCTTGTTAAGCCACTTTTGATCCTCTTCGTTTAGCTCTTTGCCCTCTTCCAGCATATCCAGAAGTTGGTTTAGTCTTGGATCATCTTCCAGCTTAAGCAGACGTTGCTCATCGGTCAGCTTTGGCCCTTTCTCTTTCTTAGGGGTGATCGCTTGCCCGGGAAGGTCGAGTCTGACCGCCTTTTTACTGCCGTGTCGAGGATCTTTTTTCTGGGCTACACTGCTTTTTGGGCTACCTACCAGATTGGCATTGTGGCGGCTTCCAGCTTTATTTCCAGTATCTTTCTTCTTGCCAGCCAGAACGCGTTCATTCTTTTTGGTTCTTGGAGCTAATTTGGGGGCGTTTTCATTGGCTTTACGCGATTTCTTAGAGTGTGACATGGCTTTTTCTCAATAACTGGTAATACAAACTTTATATAGTTGCGCAGCTTAAACATCATCATGCGAACTTTGGCCGCGTTTTATATCAGATCCTGATGGTTTTTGCACCAGAATGAGATCATTTGCTGCGAATAATAGCTTAAAACCGGCCTCTTGGGCCAGAAACTCAAAGGTAGAGCGCTGATAAAAGCTTACGTGGGTGAGGTTATTCTTATGGTGCCACTTATCAAAGGCACTCAGGTCTGTGAGCAATTTTGTGTTGATCGCCAGCCAGCCCCCGGGTTTGAGCAAATTACCGAGCAGTGACCACTCCTTAAGAGGAGAGCGAAAATGTTCGAATACCCTGTAGCAGCATATAAAATCGTACTGACGTTTAAGCAGGTCATGATCGGCGGCAAAATAGGGATCATATTGCTTAAGTGTGTGGTGGCGGGATTCGATATTTAATACCGTTTGAGCTTCTGCAACCCTTCCGAAGTTAAGCCCTGTCAGCGGGAGGTGGGTTTGCTGTTCACACTGAAGCACCAGGCTTATCAGAAACTGCTTTAACTGTTTTTGGTTCTTAGAGGCTTGTTGTTGATACCTGCGCTTCTCTACGGCCGGAGGCAGGTGAGAACTGGCATCGGAGAATACGAGCTGGCATCGGTCGCAAATATAGGTAATGCGCTTCTTATCCTGATGAAATAGTGAGGAGTGCTGATCATGACAGAGGGGACATCTACGCATTGTTATTGAGCGACTCACCATTTTAGAAATCAGATTATTTTGCCATAAAAAAAGGCGACAGTATGACTGTCGCCTTCACAAAGTGTCAAAGACACCAAATCTTATTCCAAGTATCCATACTTGCTATGCGACTTTCCCGGTCAGTATCCATCTTTTTTTAGTCTGCTTTCCATGCATAGTTTTTAGTTGTCGGTCTTCCAGACGCTTTCTTAATTTTCCTGAGTCTTCCTGACCACAGCTTCCGTAGATGGTCTTCATGACACATCACAATCCTATCGTCATCTTTGACGTTAACTAAACCATCCCTGTCATTTTTCAGTTTGTTTAGTGAACAAAGACTCTGAAACAGCATGCTGCGGAGTTATTGTCGCTAAACTTGTAAGGAGAGTGCTATTACAGCGTTTGGCCTTCCTAACCAAGTCCCTACTAATATTTTATGACCTGGACTTCAATATGAAGTCTCGACTCTTATTATTTTTAGAGAGTGGTCTTAAGTTATATTATTGTTATTGAATGTATTTATTCTTATATCTTAAATGTAAATGTTACCGAAAACTGTTCGTTATTATTAAATATTTTTTATACAAACAGATGGGTTCATCTCGGTACGGGCTCATTAAACCTAAATCTGTGATCACTGTCAAGCATGTTTTTGCGGGTAGTTTACGTAAAGGTAAACTTTGAGGGGTAAAAAAAGGTGGCGAAGCCACCTTTTTGTAACAAGTCTGCAATCTTACTTAAGGCTTGATATATATTGAGATAATGCCTCAATATCTTCGCCTGTAAGCTTAGCTGCGACGTCCTGCATCATGCCGTTAATGTCATTGTTACGATTTGCATCATGGAACTTATTCAGCTGAATCTTCAGGTAGTTTGCGTGTTGACCACCAATTGCCGGGAAGCCGGCTAATTCAGATCCACTACCGTCAGGGCCATGACAAGCGATACAGGCTGTGATCCCGCGAACCATGTCGCCACCTTTATAAAGTTGCTCACCGGAGGCTGGGATATCTTTTACTTCAATAAGAGTTTGTACCTGGGAAGAGTAAAATGCTGCAACATCCTTGATATCCTGATCGCTTAGCATTACTGCCATGCCATTCATAATCGGATCGTTACGTCCCTCTTTTCCGGCTGTCTGCGCAGCACTTCGGAAATCATGTAGTTGTTTCTCAAGGTATGTCGCTTGCTGTCCGGCAAGTTTAGGGTACATGTCTATCAGGCTGTTACCATCAACACCGTGACAGGCTGAACAAACAACGGCTTTAGTTTTTCCCGCTTCAGCATCACCCTCTGCCAGCGCAGGAGTAGAGATTGAGGCTAAAACTGATAGCGCAAGAGCTAACTTTTTCATGGCGTTCCAACTTATTGTTTAATTTTTTTGTCCTGAGCTTACTAGCAATGCCTGCAAGCGTGATAAAATGTAACTTATGTGATCGAGGTAATATTTTACACGAAATTGTGAAAATGTAAGCAACTCTTCGATATTTAAAGTGCGAAACATAAAATTTTTTTGGAGTGGGTAGTGTCTGAATCTCGTATTGATTTTCGTAAAGCAAAGTTTTTAATCAGTGCTCCTGATATTGCTCATCTGGATGAGCACTTACCGGGAGATGCTGGAGTGGAAATCGCCTTCGCTGGTCGCTCTAACGCTGGTAAGTCAAGTGCATTGAATTTACTTACTGACCAGAAGAACCTGGCCAGAACCAGTAAAACTCCGGGGCGAACCCAGTTAATCAATGTTTTTGAGTTAGATGAGCATCGTCGTCTGGTGGATCTTCCCGGCTATGGATTTGCTCAGGTCCCTCTCGCCATGAAAAAAAAGTGGCAGCAGGCGTTGGGTGAATACCTGCAGGAGCGTCAATGTCTGGGAGGGATGGTGGTATTGATGGATATCAGGCATCCGTTGAAAGATCTGGATATGCAGATGATCGCCTGGGCCGTTGAGAGTGAAATCCCAGTACTTGCCCTGTTGACCAAGGCCGACAAGTTAAAGCAGAGCGAGCGGATGAAGATGGTTAATGAGGTGAGGAAGCACCTGGGTGATTTCGATGACCGGGTTAAGGTCGAACCTTTCTCATCGCTGAAAGGAATAGGTAAGCCAAAGGTTCTGGGTATCTTGAATGAATGGTGTCATCCACAATGGTTGGTGGATGCAATTGCCGATGCGGAAACTGAAGAGGAGTAACTCTTTGGAATAGCGGCCAGATAAAAGCAGTACCTCTCATTTTACCCTGGTGGAATGAGAGGTTTTTTTTACCTGAAATTTGGGTAAAAAAAAGCCGACGGCATTGCCATCGGCCAAATTAGCTCTTTTGGGGAGAAGCTAAATTCAACAAGACTCAAGTACCATCAAGTTTGACCTAATGGCTCTCAATGACGACAGCATACATCGAATAGCTTCTTATTTAAAGTAAATGCTCTAAATTTTATTTCGGACGAAAAAAAGCCCCAGCAATAAATTGCTGGGGCGCCATAATGTGGCTGTTCACTATAACAGTGATATAAAAAGGTCTGAAAGATAGAACATCTTAACCTCTGTACCCTACGCAGAGAATATTACCTCATTGGACGGAATATGAAAAACTGTTTCTTGAAAAAGACAGTAATTATGTGAAGTCGATCTATCATCTTTGTTTGAAATTGAACGTTTTATGATCGAAAAATGTCGCTTTTTTGTTTAATAATGAGACGGTTAAGCGTATTTGTGTAAAAAACACACCTAAATTGATCTTTTTGCCACATTTAGAGTTTTTACTCGGTGTCATTGGAGAGATTTATATCAATTGGCACTATCTGGAAGCTTGATATAGGTATCGACTCGGTATTACCGGGGTTGAGCCAGTTGTTCATGCCATGGGGGGAGGGGAGTTGTCGTCAGAGTACGACTGGATAAATAAAACGCCCCTTAAGGTAAGGGGCGCGTAAAAGATACCGGGTTATGGGCTGGTTTGGCTAGTGAGCCTGCTCCCAGTTGTCACCGAGTCCGGCTTCGGCTAATAGCTCTACATCAAGATCCGCTGCTTCGGCCATCAGCTGACACACCTTCTCCTGCAGCGCTTCGGCTTTGTCATTGTCGACCTCAAACACCAATTCATCGTGCACCTGCATGATTAGGGTGATCTCACCCTTGGTATCTTTTGCGATCCAGTCGGCAATCGATATCATCGCCTTCTTGATGATATCTGCGGCTGTTCCCTGCATCGGAGCATTAATGGCGGCTCGCTCGGCCGCCTGGCGTCGCATGGCATTTCTGTCTTTAATGGCCGGCAGATACAGGCGTCTACCATAGAGTGTGGATACATAGCCGAGATCTGCGGCTATTGCCCGTGTCTCCTCCATGTAGTTAAGCACGCCGGGATAACGTTTAAAGTAGGTATCGATATACTTTTGAGCTTCACTGCGGGGGATATCCAGCTGTCTTGCGAGACCGAATGCCGACATGCCATATATCAGGCCAAAGTTTACCGCCTTAGCGCGGCGTCTCTGTTCGGTTGTGACCTCGCCGAAATCGACGTCGAAGACCTCGGCCGCCGTTGCTTTATGAATATCTTTACCTTCGGCAAAGGCTTTGAGTAAGCCTTTATCCTGAGAGAGGTGTGCCATGATACGTAGCTCTATTTGAGAGTAATCGGCAGCGAGTACCTTTCGGCCCTCCTGTGCGATAAACGCATGACGGATCCGTCGCCCCTCCTCTGTTCGTATCGGGATATTCTGTAGATTCGGCTCACTGGAAGATAGGCGCCCGGTTGCAGCATTTGCCTGATGATAGCTGGTGTGAACACGACCGGTTTGTGCATTAACCATCAGCGGAAGTTTATCGGTATAGGTGCTCTTTAATTTTGCCAGGCTTCTGTGCTGCAGAATAATCTTAGGTAACGGGTAATCTAAGGCTAATTCAACTAACACCTCTTCCGCCGTCGATGGCGCGCCTTTTGGTGTCTTTTTGATGACCGGGTAGCCCAGTTTTTCAAAGAAGAGCGTTTGTAGCTGTTTCGGAGAGCTCAGATTAAAGGGTTCTCCGGCAATGTCATAAGCCTGCTGCTCAAGCTCATCGATGGTTCTGGCGAGCTCTTCAGTTTGTTGACCCAGCAGCATGCTGTCGATGAGTACACCCTGGCGCTCCATATCTGAGAGTACCTGGACCAGAGGTAGTTCGATATCGGTAAACACCGAGGCTAACTCAGGCTCTTTTTGCAACCTTGGCCACAGATGTTGATGTAACCGTAAGGTGATATCAGCATCTTCTGCTGCATAAGGTGCGGCCACCTCTAATGGAATCTGGTTGAAGGTGAGCTGTTTTGCTCCCTTCCCCGCGATCTCCTCAAAGCTGATGTTTTTATGACCCAGATACTTCAGGGCTAAATCGTCCATATTATGCTTGGATGCGACCGAGTTGAATACGTATGACTCGAGCATGGTATCGAAGGCGATGCCCCGCAGATTTATGCCGACATTAGCCAGAATGCTGATGTCATATTTTAAGTTCTGGCCAACTTTTTTTATTTCGGTACTTTCCAATATGGGCTTCAGCTTAGCCAGTGCTTCGCTCTGCTTAATCTGCTGCGGTGCATCAAGATAGTCGTGGGCTAAGGGAAGGTATGCGGCTTTGCCCGCCTCCACGGCAAAGGAGATCCCGACAAGCTTGGCCTCCATGTAGTTAAGGCTGGTTGTTTCCGTGTCTAGTGCGAAGAGATCGGCTTTTGATAGCTTATCTATCCAGAGATCGAGTTCATCATGGGTCAGAATCGTCGTGTATTCTGCTTCGATATCTTGTTTTGGCTGTTCATCTTCACCCGTTGAATCTTGAGTTGAAGAGTTTGAGCCGTTCTTACTATCCAATATCTCGGCCAGCCAACGTTTGAACTCCATCTCGCCATAGCATTTTATCAATTCATCTTTATCTGCAGGGGCTATGCTTAACTCCTTCCAGTCCTGCTCGAGCTCAACATCGAGTTTGATGGTTGCGAGCTCATAGGAGAGCCTTAACATCTCACCGTGTTCGGCTAATTTCGCCGGCATAGTCTTAGCGCCTCTGAAGCCAAGTTCCGGCATCTTCTCGGGAGCTGCAAGGATATCATCTATGCTGCCGGCTCCGGTCAGCATGGCAAGAGCCGTTTTCTCTCCGACGCCGGGAAGGCCGGGAATGTTATCGGCTTTATCGCCCTGAAGCGCCAAAAGATCGATAATTAACTCAGGCCCCACACCAAACTTTTCGGTAACCTCATCGGGCCCCATGATGGTGTTGGTCATGGTATTGATCAGGGTGACATTGTCATCGACAAGCTGAGCCATATCCTTATCACCGGTGCTGATCAAAACTGCACGACCCTCTTTACTGGCTTGGCTCGAGATGGTTCCGATGACGTCGTCGGCTTCGACGCCGGGAATAGAGATAAGGGGTAAGCCAAGTGCCCGAATGATTCTGTGTAATGGCTCAATTTGAGAGCGAAGATCATCCGGCATAGCCGGCCTATGAGCCTTGTACTCTTCATACATATCGTTACGGAAGGTTTTTCCTTTCGCATCAAATACAACAGCCATCTGGCTGGGCTTATACTGATTGAGTAGGCTGCGAAGCATGTTAATTACACCATAGACAGCCCCGGTCGCTTCACCTTTGGAGTTGGTCAGGTGTGGTGGCGCGTAATAAGCTCGATATAGATAGGAGGATCCATCCACAAGAACTAAAGGGTTTTCGGCAATTTTTGGCATAATTAGTATTCGATTTTGGGTTTTCGATGATGCCGCTAGCATGCCACATAAGGGCGTTTTCGGCCATTGGAAATTAATTGATAGCCTGTGGATAACTCTGTGAGTGAAAAATAGCTTAAGGGGTAATCGCCTGTGAAGGGATCACCTTGCTTGTTGTGTAAGCTTTTGATTTTTGGCTCTAAATCAAAAAAGTGTGAGGTGGGTATAAGTTTCTTGAAAATGATCTCAATTTGTGGACTTAATTTTTTCCCTCTCTTTGCCGACTCTGTGCTTGGCTAAATATTCAGCGCTTGATAAAGTCGAGGAACTAACTTAGCACGAAAAATAATCGGATCAAGTTATTTGTTGTGGTCTTGTTAAAATAAAAAAGTATATGGAGAGCGTTTTTAATGAAAAAAATAGCAGTTTTATTGAGTGGCTCGGGTGTATTCGATGGTTCAGAGATCCATGAGTCAGTTTTAACTATGTTGGCGCTCACTAAACTCGGTGCAAGTTATCACTGTTTCGCTCCGGACATAAAGCAGATGCATGTGGTCAATCACCTGACAGGAGAGGTGGTTGCTGAAGAGAGTCGAAACGTTCTGGACGAGTCAGCTCGGATTGCAAGAGGGGAGATCAGCGCAACCGAACAACTGGATATAGAGGAGTTTGACGGCCTTATCATTCCCGGTGGTTTTGGCGCGGCAAAGAATCTATGTAACTTCGCGACGAATGGAAGTGACTGTGAGATCTCTCTCGAGGTCTCTGATTTTATCTCTGAATTTGCCGATGCGAAGAAGCCGGTCGGCTTTATCTGTATCGCGCCAGTTATGATCCCGCTTCTATATGGTGCGGGTGTGACCGGAACAATAGGAGATGATATCGATACGGCCCAGGCCTTCAACTTGATGGGCGGGCATCATCAGGATGCTGTCGTACAGGACATTGTCGTCGATGAGGTCAATAAGGTTGTCAGCACACCGGCATATATGTTGGCCGGTAATATTGCCGAGGCTAACGAAGGGATCGAGAAGCTGGTAAAGAAAGTGCTGGAGATGGTTTAGAGGAAGGTCATAGTTCACAGGTTCTAGGTTCTAGAGCGCTTCGCTTCGAGGAGCTGCGCTCTAGGTGGTAGCCCCAATAAGTGGTTGTAAATTAGATCGTATCTGCCATTTTCATTAGAAAAAGTGCAAAACCACCGAATAGAATAACGAAAATGATGAGCATGATAATGAGTGTCTTAGAGTTTGCTGCAGACTCTGCTAAAGCTGATTCGGTGGGAAATAGCTGAGAGATTAAACTCGGATCTTGCGTCTGTTTATTATAAGAGCGCTTACTGGGTTCTTTGTCCATAACTACCTCTATCCCTGAGTGGTTACTGGATACTAATGATGTTTGTTTATTAAATCAAACCTACGGGAGGGGGGATAGCCTGCTCCCTCCACTGCCACGAGCCCGGAGGCATTATCGGCCGCATTCGTAGCAGCCTGGCTCCCAGGCTCTAAAACCCAGGCTCTAAAACCCAGGCTTTAAAACCTAGGTTCTAGCCTCTTCTCTTACTATCAACCCAACCCTGTAACAGGCCTATGGCCAGTCCGCCTAGATGCGCGCCGTTGGCTATCGATAGCCCGAACATATCTGTGAAGCCGAAGATTAACCATAACATCATAAACCCCATATATGCTGGGGGAAGGCCTATCCCCTTCTCCGGCCTCTTCACTCCCATTAGCCAGGTGTAACCAACGACGCCATAGACGACGCCGGAGAGTCCGCCGAAATGCGGGCCTCCCATATAATATTGCAGGATATTGGGTAGGGTGCCCGCAACTAAAAGCAGGGTCAGCAGCGGGGTAATCCCTAACTTATTTTCAATTTTCCCCCCCAGATACCACCACCATAGCAGGTTGAAAATGATATGCAGCGCCGAGAAGTGCATCAGCGATGGAGTAAATAGCCGCCAAACATCTGTGAGTTCGCTGCCTGGAACGGCAGTGAAGAAGGAGAGGAACTCATATATCGGGTTGGCAAACCCCAGATTAAACGCGGTAAAAATCACGATGCAGGTGCAGATAACCGATAAAGTCAGCGGTCCAGCTCCGGTTACAAATTGGGTTAGCAGCTGCAGTGTTGGGGCACCATAGTCAAATTTTACACTCGAATCACCGTTATCCCAGGATGCCTTAAGGTACTTCTCATCATAGGGGTTTTGAATAAACTTTTGATACTCCATGCTTGCGCGTGCACTATCCCGATCATGGGTTACCATCAAGATCACACCCTGTTCGGCGGGAACGACCTGGCAATCGATCTTTTGCCCCTTAAGGTAGTCGACGAGTGCCTGGGCCGCACGTTCATTGGGTAATCTGCCTATTTCAATCATCGGGTATCCTTATCGGCGTGCCGCCTGAACAGCTTAAGGTTATATCGGAAAAGGTTATGCGTGGGCTTCACGCCAGGCCTGATAACCACCATCCAGGCTATATACATGATCGAAGCCCTGCTCGACCAGATATTGCGCCGCACTCTGGCTGCTTATTCCATGATAACAGATGACGATGAGTGGCAGATCCATATCGGCTTGCGCGATAAATTCGGCTAAGTTCTCATTAGAGAGGTTGACCGAGCCCTCTACATGGCCCGATTCGAAGCTGGCCGCATCCCGAATATCGGCTATCTGGATATCAGGGGTACTCTCAGAAAGCTCGATGAGTTGATTGACGCTAAAATGCTGGAAGCTTGACATAGTGGAGCTCTTTAAAGGGGAGTCGGTAATTTAAGTGTGCAGTATGGGGCTGTATTAGTACAGCCCCAGGCGGATAACTAATCCCAGTCGAGGATAACCTTACCCGATTGACCCGAGCGCATGGCGTCGAAGCCCTGCTGAAAGTCATCGACTTTGAAGTGGTGGGTAATGATGGGAGAGATATCTAATCCAGATTGGATCAGGCTCGCCATCTTGTACCAGGTTTCAAACATCTCACGGCCATATATCCCTTTCAGGATTAACCCCTTGAAGATCACCTTGCTCCAGTCGATCGCCATATCTCCACCGGGAATGCCCAACATGGCAATTTTGCCACCGTGGTTCATCGTCTCCAGCATGGAGTGAAATGCGCTCGGGACTCCCGACATCTCAAGACCAACATCGAAACCCTCTGTCATTCCAAGCTCCTTCATCACCTCTTCGAGGTTTTCCTTGGCGACATTGACGGCGCGGGTAGCCCCCATCTTATTGGCAAGCTCGAGACGATACTCATTGACGTCTGTGATCACCACGTGGCGTGCACCGACATGACGGCAAACGGCCGCGGCCATAATACCGATAGGGCCGGCACCGGTGATCAACACATCTTCACCGACCAGGTCGAAAGATAGCGCCGTATGCACGGCATTACCGAAAGGATCGAATATTGATGCAAGATCATCTGAGATATCATCAGGAATTTTAAAGGCATTGAATGCAGGAATAACCAGGTATTCTGCAAATGCGCCGTCACGATTGACACCGACTCCGGAGGTATTGCGGCACAGGTGTGTTCGTCCACCTCGACAGTTGCGGCAATGACCGCAGGTAATATGTCCTTCACCGGAAACCCGGTCACCGACGTTGAAGCCGCGCACCTCAATGCCCATATCGACGACTTCGCCAACATATTCATGTCCAACGACCATAGGGGCTGGAATGGTATTTTGTGACCACTCGTCCCAGTTATAGATATGAACATCGGTTCCGCAGATCGCCGTTTTCTTTATCTTAATCAGCAGATCGTTATGGCCCATCTCCGGCTTGGGAGCATCGACCATCCAGATACCTTCTTCTGGTTTCAATTTACTCAGTGCTTTCATTTTATAACCTTACCTGATGTTAGCGCATCGACCATCCAGATCTCTTTCTCTGGTATCAATTTACTCGCTGCAATCATGTTATAACCTTAGTTTACCCGGATGTTTCCATCCGGATTGCCTGTTTAAATGATACCCATCTCTTTGGCGATACGGGTAAATGCATCGATAGCTCTGTCAAGCTGCTCTTTGGTATGAGCCGCAGACATCTGAGTGCGGATGCGTGCCTGACCCTTAGGTACTACGGGGAATGAGAAACCTATGACGTAGATGTTCTCCTCCAGCAATCGATTTGCGAAGTCACCGGCCAGCTTAGCATCGCCTATCATAACCGGGATGATCGCATGATCGGCACCACCTAAAGTAAAGCCTGCTTCGGTCATTTTTTCACGGAAGTAACGGCTGTTCTCCCAAACTGCTTCACGCAGTGCCTGTCCGGACTTAAGCATCTCGAGTACATGAATAGATGCGGTAACGATTGAAGGAGCAAGTGAGTTAGAGAACAGGTATGGACGAGAGCGCTGACGTAACCAATCAACCACCTCTTTCTTCGCCGATGTAAACCCGCCGGATGCTCCACCTAGCGCCTTACCTAATGTACCTGTGATAATATCGACACGGTCCATTACCTCACAGTATTCGTGTGTTCCGCGACCATTTTCTCCGACAAAACCTACCGCGTGCGAGTCATCAACCATGACGAGAGCACCATATTGATCGGCGAGATCACACACGCCCTTCAAGTTGGCAATGACGCCGTCCATGGAGAACACACCATCGGTAGCAATCATTATGTTGCGGGCTCCGGCTTCCTTGGCGGCTTTAAGCTGAGTCTCAAGATCGGCCATATCGTTGTTGGCATAACGGAAGCGCTTGGCTTTGCAGAGTCGAACGCCGTCGATAATTGACGCATGATTGAGTGCATCTGAGATGATAGCGTCTTCGGCGCTCAGCAGTGTTTCAAAAAGACCCGCATTGGCATCGAAACATGAAGAGTAAAGAATCGTATCTTCCATACCTAAGAATTCGCTCAGGCTTGATTCGAGCTGCTTATGGATATCCTGAGTACCACAAATAAAGCGTACGGAAGCCATGCCGAAGCCATGGTCACTGAGTCCGGCCTGAGCGGCTTTTATCAACTCAGGGTGGTTAGCGAGTCCAAGGTAGTTATTGGCACAGAAGTTCACCACCTCGGTTCCATTGACTTGAATTTCGGTTTGCTGAGGAGAGACGATTACTCGCTCACTCTTGTATAAACCTTCGGCTTTAACGTCTTCGAGCTGTTGTTGAATTTGATTGTAGAATGAGGTCGTTGCCACCTGAATTCTCCTTCATTTGCATTATTTTGAGTATGGGAGTGGCGGCATTTTAACCTTAAAATTGCTAGCCCTACAGCCTTTTTTTATCGGCAGTAGCAAGATTAATTAGTTTAGGGGATGCAGCCTTTTTACATTAATAAAACTAATCGTTAACGTGGGGTGAAAAAGCACCAGTGAGGCCTCTGCACCACTAAGCTACCTACACATATAGCTGTTATTTTAGAAAGGTTTGTTGAAAGGGGTTAATTAAATTGGCGAAAACTCGTCTGAATAACAGAGCGCCGGCAGTGACACCGGCGCTGAAACTCAGGCACTCTTAGCCGCAGGTGATGCTGCCAGCCTGCGATAGTGCTGCTCGAGTCTGACAAAGGTCGCCCTGGATTCCGGCGTTGAATAGGCTTTCGCAATCATCAACAACCTAAGCAGGCCTTCATAGAGTGAGGTCTTGGTGATGCTGGTATCGACAGAGTGGATCTGTTTATAGCCAATCCAGAAGCTGACAATCATCTTCATCGTTTCGGTAAGGGGGATGATCTCTTCCGGTTCTATCGAGAGCACGCCATCCTGGTTTAACTGGATCAAGATCTGGCTACTGCGGGTGAGCACCTGCTTCTGGGCTGCCAGATAGAGTGTTTTAAGCTCCTCATCACGGCTTAGAATGTCGGTCAGATTGGCGTACATGAAGCGAAACTCCCACATTGCGTAGAACATGGCGTCAAAGTAGCTGATGAGTAGCTCGATGCTTATCGGCTCACCCTCGTAGGGCTGGAAACCTGACTCGAGATGATCATGGTACAGGGCAAAAATGGAACGGATAATGTCCTCTTTATTACGGAAGTGGTAATAGAGGTTACCCGGACTGATGCCCAGGTGCGCTGCGATATGATTGGTAGTGATATTCCTTTCACCGTGTTCGTTAAACAGCTCCAAGCTGGTATAGATAATTTTATCGCGGGTTTTCATTTGCGTCCCAATTGGATTCATTATTGATGAGCCAGGTTCATCTTTAATCGGCAGTTTGTCTGAGCAATTACCATTTTTGTCATAGTATTTGTCAAATAATAGTCAACATACTAGCACTGACAGAATTAATCAGGCAAAGCTCAATTATAAAATGACTGAGTATGGCGCAAAGTGACACTCATCTCATTAACTCTCTTGGCAACTCAGACCACTTAGGTTGGAGCGGCTCGATAGCGAACCGGTCACCTATCGGGAAAACTGCAGAGCCGGTTCGTTAAAATAGGCGCTATTTTAACGAACCGGCTAAGGTGATAAATTTGTCGGGGTAAACTGGGTACTAAGAGGCCAGTGAATGGACATCCAGATTGGGCATAAAGCAGGTGTTAGCCATGGCCTGATAGTGTTGCTCAAGCCTGGTGAAGGTTCCCTGAGACTCCGGCGTTGCATGGGCCTTGAAGATCATCAACACTCTGAGTAACCCCTCATACAGAGAGGCCTTGGTGATGGTGGCATTATCTGAGTGAGTCTGCTTATAGCCAATCCAGAAGCAGGCGATCATTCTCATGGTGTCGGCTAAGGGGGTTATCTGCTCCTGCTCTATGGCGAGTACCCCATCCTGCTTAAGTTTAGAGAGAATGTGGCTGGAGCGATTTAACGCTTGTTGTTGAGTGTACTGATATCGCTTCAGAACCGCGCCATCACGGGTCAGGATGTCGGTCAGGTTATCGTACATGAAGCGAAACTCCCACAGGGTTTCGAACATGGTATCGAAATAACCTATCAGTAGCTCCAGGTTGACCTCTTGCCCCATATAGGGCTGAAAACCTGAGTCTAAGTGAGTCTCATACAGTTGAAATATTGAGCTGATGATATCTTCTTTATTACGGAAGTGGTAATAGAGGTTTCCGGGACTGATATTGAGGTATGCGGCAATATGATTTGTTGTGATATTTCTTTCTCCGCGTTCGTTAAATAACTTTAAACTGGCGTGGATGATTTTATCGCGGGTCTTCATATCGAACCTGGTACAGTAACAATCGACTGATTAAATAAGCTAACTCAACTCACCAGGAATGTCAGGTAAATTATCTTTAATCTGAGGCTTATAGGCAGGATTAGTGTGTTAAAATTATTGCATTATATGGTGCTACTCAATTAAGCGTATGGGCGAATGAACCGTTTTCTTTATTCAATATTACTCTACCTACTCTCTCCGCTATTGGTTTTATATTTAGCCGTACGTGCCATCAAGAGTTCCGACTACCGAGGTCGGTGGGGGGAGAGGTTTGGTTTTACGCCCCTTAACAGGAGTGATCTGCTTATTCACTCTGTCTCCATGGGGGAAACCCTGGCGGCGGTTCCTCTGATCAGAGCTATTCAACAGGCACATCCGCAGCTTACCATCACGGTGACCACGACCAGCCCGACCGGCTCTGCCGAGGTGAAAAAAGCATTCGGTGACAGCGTTCAGCATAGTTACCTGCCTTTCGACCTGCCTTGGTGTGTTCGTCGCTTCCTGAAACAGGTGAGCCCGCAGTGTTGCATCATCATGGAGACCGAGCTTTGGCCTAACCTGATCCACTATGCCTCACGTTCAGGGGTTAAGTTGCTGCTTGCCAATGCGCGCCTATCTGAAAAGTCGGCCAATCAATATCAGAAGCGGATAACGCTATCTCAACCTATGCTGCAGAGTCTGGATTCGATTGCGGCCCAGTCACAGCAAGCCGCGGAGCGTTTTATCGCGCTCGGTGTCGACGCCGGTAGGGTTGAGGTGTGTGGCAGCCTGAAGTTCGACCTCAGCGTTGCCGATGAGAAGCGTGAGCAGGCCAAGGCGTTGCGTCAGCAGTGGCGCCCGGCTACCAGCCCTGTATGGATCGCCGGCAGTATCCATCCCGGTGAGTTCGATGCCATCCTGGCTGCACATAGAGAGCTGTTATCCGTGTCTCCCGATGCCCTGCTTATCATGGTGCCTCGCCATCCGGAGAAGTTTGAAGCGGCAGCCTCGAAGCTATCCGAAGCGGACTTCACCTTTGCCAGACGTAGCCTGAAAGAAGATGTTAATGAAGATATTCAGGTACTGCTTGGCGACACCATGGGAGAGTTATTAACCTTCTATGGCGCCGCCGATCAGGCATTTGTCGGCGGTACAATCGTTGAAAATGGCGGCCATAATCCGCTGGAGCCTGCGGCATTGGGCTTACCGGTATTTGTCGGCCCGCATCATTGGGATTTCGCCGAGATAACGGAACTGCTCAACGAGTCTGGTGCCCTGAAGGTGGTCTCTTCGGCCGAAGAGTTAGGCACAGCTTTAGTGCATAACTTTAAGGACAGAGCGGCATACCAGCTGGCCAGCGAAGCCGGGTTAAGGGTTGTTGACGCCAACAAGGGGGCGTTGCAGAAGCAGTTCTCTCTTGCCAATCGGTTGATTGCCTTCGAATGAAGACTGGTCACATTTTCTATGTGAGTTATGTTACCGACAACCTCCTGATGTCATCCTGAACTTGTTTCAGGATCCAGCTTGAAGGCTGTACCTTCATGGTTATCTATCACCTTCAATGAAGAGGTGTACAGGGAACAAATGCCGTGATCACTAGATGTGAATTGTTGGTGTTGACTAGCGTGCTTGAAGGTCGAACCTTCAATGCTATTTATCACCTGCCGTGGGCTTATGTGCAGATACTTCTGCGAAACGCCGTAAATCCATCCATGGAGGCTCGACGATGGCATCCATGCCATCAACGTCCGCAGCCGCATCTACACTAGTTATCTTCTCTCTTCGATTATCACCATTTTTGATTCTTCCAAGTAAAGCGTAAATTGATTAATGGGAGGTATACTGCTAACTTACTGAAATCATTTTGAATAAGTTGACTTTTTTGATTGAGGAAAACAAGTAGTATGCGGAGTGGTTGTGGGAATTTACGCTAAATAAGTTGTTAGGAGTTTAGGTGAAAACTATCGAGAAATGGGCTGACCGTGTGTATGCGGAAAATGATTTTGGTCGTAGTATGGCAACTTCTATAGCTGGTTTAATTGGCTTAGTCGTTTATCTGCTATCAAAGGACTGGGTAATTGCCGCATTTGCTTCAATTATTACTTTCCCTATTATTCGGATATTTGCTTCAAGCTTCAATGAAAAAGTTGAGCGAAATAAAAAAAGGAAAGCGGAAAAAGAAGAATTAGAAAATTTATATAACAAGCTAAGCTTGGATGAAAAAAATGTAATTGAATCATTTGTAAAGGCTGGCGGTAGCGTTTTAACTTGGACTCAAATGAATAATCAAGATGTTTCTTCAAGTGGAGTTGAATCATTGATTCAACGTGAAATTTTATGGACTTCATATACCGCTGATGGAATGCGTGAAACATTCGTACTAGATTCAAATGTTTTTGATATTTGCAATAAAAAGATGGGTTTAACTAAAAACTCCTAATGTCCTTTGAAAGGACAAAAGCAGTTGGCTTTCGCTCCTTCTTCTCTAATTTTAACCAACTAAATTTTGCCCAAAATCGTTTTAGCAACCAGAGAGCCTAAATCGAAGAGATTAATACTCAGGTGTGAACGCGGCTGTGACCTTCCGTGACAGGGATGTCACGGCAGAGCCCACAGGGATTGTGCTTGCAACGATATCCCTATCTAACAGCCAGTTCGGCATCCATGCCTCTCGTTCATGAGCTCAGAAACCTGAGGTTTCTATTCACCGTCCCACAGAAGTGCCTGCACATAAGCACGCTGCAGGCGATTAATACTAATAACTATGGTTATTCTGAATGACAGCTAAAGCCAAATTAGCAAGGTTGCCTACCGACCTAAGGGTTAGCATAACCCTGCATCAAGCTCTGCCAATTGGACTCGCTAAAGGCCAGCGTCGGTAGCTTAGCCAGTTCCTTCCTGAATGAGCGCAGTAGCCTCTCAAGGTTGGCACCCTGCCACTTAGGACTTGGCGTGCGAATTTCGCCTCTGTCGAAGTCGATCAGATAGAACTTATCATCTGTGATAAGGATATTCTTGGCGTTGAGGTCGGCATGATAGACCCCGCGGCGGTGGAATTTGGCGATACAGGCGCCGAGTTGCTGCCACTGTATCTCTGACATCGGCGATTTGCCCAGTTTGGCTACCAGGTCTTGGGCACCCTCCACCCGTTCTATGATGATATCGGCGCGATAATAGAGGCCGCTTCGCTCTACGTTGGCGGCGATGGGCTTAGGGACTTCAAACCCCTCCCCATAGAGCAGCTCCAGCAGGGATAACTCGGCTACCGCTCTGGTGTGCTTCAGGCCGGTATAGAGGTAGGCGTCTTTGCTGAGCTTCTCCATCAGTCCGCCGCGATAGTAGTGGCGTAGTACCCACTCACGCTCACCTGTCTCTGCCGTATCGGGTTTAACAAACCAGGTGGTGTACCTTCCCTTGGATGAGCCGGTGATTGCGCTCAGCTTCTGCCAGTAATCGTAGGTAAACCACTGGGTAGAGATGCTGCTGGGCGTGGTATCGCAAAATGCGATAGCGCCTGACGAGGTTTGTTTAATCTGCATATGGACTCGGGTCGTCGCTGTTTAGGCTCTAAGCCAGTTCTGATGCCTGCTATTCTACAGCAAGTTGTAGCGATGGAGTTAATTTGGTGGCGTTAATTTAGAGCTGCTTTATCACAGACTCCAGATTTTCCTGCCAGGGGGTGGGGCGAAACAGGGGGTGTGAATCGCTGGTATCCAGTTGGCTGAATCCGGGTCGCATGGCCGCGGCTCCATAGCCTTGTGATGAGACGGGAATAATCGGGATCGCCTTACTCAGCTTGCCATATCTCAGCGCTAACTCCTGGATCTTGACGGCAAACTCATACCAGGAGGTCTTGCCGCTATCGCACCAATGGTAGAGGGGAAGCGGTGAATCCTGTTCTGCCACAATCCACAGAAAACGTGCCAGCTCTTCGGCATAGGTCGGGCTGCTGAACTGATCCGATATCACTCTTACCTCAGGCTTTTCACTCATCAAGCTGAGCATGGTTTTAACGAAGTTAGTGCCATATTGCGAATATACCGATGAGGTTCGCACTATGGTTGATCCGAGCGGCATATTTTTTCGAAGGGCCTGCTCTCCGGCAAGCTTGGAGGCACCGTAGAGGTTGACCGGGTTTGGAGTATCGCCTGTGGTGTAGGCTGTCCCCTGCTTTCCGTCGAACACATAGTCGGTAGAGATATGGAGCAAGCGGGCATTGCTGTTTCGGGCGGCCTTGGCAATATTTGCCACAGCAAGTTCGTTGAGCTGATATGCCTCAGTCGGCTCCGACTCTGCCTTATCGACCTGGGTATAGGCCGCAGTATTGATGATGATATCCGCCCTATGCGCCGCTATGGCCGATTCAATCTCACCGATAACGGCTAAGTTAATCTCCCTGTGGCCCAGCGAGATGCACGCTATATGGGCGGGCTTGGTTGCGATAAGGGCCTGAGCGAGCTGACCGCTTCTTCCCAGGATGAGCGCTTTCAACTTAGAGTTTGTCATCTGTTACCGGTTTTACCCGTGCATGGCTTGTCATTGGCCGACGCCTTTCGATAGCTGCCATCGCGGATATGACGACACCAATCCAGGTTATCCAGATACCACTGGATGGTTTTTCCTATGCCGGACTCGAATGTTTCCTGCGGCTTCCAGTTCAGTTCCCTGTCAATTTTTGTGGCGTCGATGGCATACCTGAGGTCGTGTCCCGGCCTGTCTTTGACATGAGTGATCAGTTGTTTGAAGTCATCGATGCCTGAAGGTTTGTCTTCAATCAGTACATTGAGTCGTTCACAGAGGGTGGTGACAACTTCAATATTCTGTTTTTCATTGTTGCCGCCGATGTTATAGGTGGAGCCGGGTATGCCATCGGTTGCGACCCTATAGAGGGCGCGGACATGATCGTCGACATATAACCAGTCTCTTACCTGTTTACCATCGCCATAAACCGGCAGGGCTTTCCCCTCCAGGGCGTTAAGTATCATCAGGGGGATCAGCTTTTCAGGGAACTGAAATGGCCCATAGTTATTTGAGCAGTTGCTAATTACCACCGGCAGCCGGAAAGTACGGGACCAGGCCCTGACCAGATGATCGGAAGCAGCCTTAGTTGCCGAGTAGGGCGAGCTTGGATTATATGGGCTCTGCTCGGTGAAGCGGCCGGTTTCACCCAGTTCGCCATAGACCTCATCGGTGGAGATATGGTGAAACCTGAAGCCCTGTTTCTTAGCGTTTGCAAGTTCAGCAAGATAATCCCTGCATGCTTCGAGCAGGGTATAGGTCCCCAGAATATTGGTCTGTATAAACTCATCCGGACCATGGATGGAGCGATCGACATGGCTCTCGGCGGCGAGGTGCATGATGATATCGGGCCGATGGCGTCTCAGTATGTCATCGACAAGAGGCCTGTCGCAGATATCTCCGCGGATGAAGTGGTAGCGCTCGTTATCCTCTATCGATGACAGGGACTCAAGGTTGGCTGCATAGGTCAACTTATCCAGGTTGATAACCCGGTGAGGCGTCTCGTTAATAAAAAATCTCACCAGGGCAGAGCCGATAAAGCCGGCACCTCCCGTTATCATCACTGTTTTTGGTATGGTCATAGCCAATGTTCCCGGCAGTTAAATGGTGCGCCGGCTCTGTCTTTCGCCGAGAGTATAGGTTGCACCGTATCTGTATCGGAGCTCTTGTTGAGAGGCCAATCTATCGACAGCTCGGTGTCGTTCCAGAGAATGGTTTTCTCGAACTCCGGCGCGTAGTAATCGGTGCATTTATAGATACAGTCAGCTGTTTCTGAGATGACATAGAAGCCGTGGGCAAACCCGGCAGGGATCCAGAGCTGACGCTTGTTCTCTTCACTAAGATAGGTGCCGAACCATTGCCCGTAACTGGGGCTCTCCCTGCGCAGGTCAACGGCTACATCGAATACCTCACCACAGGTGACCCTCACCAGCTTTCCCTGAGTCTGGCTGGATTGATAGTGCAGCCCTCTCAATATCCCGCGTCTGGATCTGCTCTGGTTCTCCTGAACAAACTGAACATCGCTGACATGCTCCCTGAACCAGGCGTCCCGGAATGACTCGAAGAAGAAACCTCTCTCATCGCCGAACAGTGTGGGCTCGATGATTTTGAGGCCTGAAATAGGGGTATCGATGACGTTCATCTCGGCTTTGTTACCGGCTGCATAGGGAAATTACCTTTAATAATAACATCTTCTTGTGAGCAGAACCGTGTGGTTTATTATCCGAACCTGCAAGAGGATGAGAATTATCAGTTAAAGCTTGGAAGCAAGGTGGCTTCTACATTAAACTTTGCTGGTTCTATTCATCAACCCCTGAGCGCTATGAGTTTAAAACTTAATGAGATTAACTCCCTATGTCTGTTGCGTTTATCCGCTATCGGCGATGTCTGTCATGCGGTGGCTATGGTGCAGGCCATACAGAGAAAGTATCCGCAACTGAAGATAACCTGGGTGATAGGCAAGGTTGAATATCAACTGCTTAAGCATCTTGAGGGGGTTGAATTTGTTATTTTTGATAAGTCACAGGGTTGGCGGAGCTACTTTAACCTGAGAAAGGCGTTAGCGGGCCGGAGGTTTGATGTGTTGCTACACATGCAGGTGGCACTGAGGGCGACGCTCGCCTCGATGGCCATCTCCGCCAGGGTCAGAATCGGCTTCGATCGTTTCAGGGCCAAAGAGGGCCAGTGGTTGGTGACAAATCATCAGGTTGAGCCGCAGGATACGCCACATGTCCTCGAAGGCTTCATGGGGTTTGCTAAGGCGCTCGGCGTTACAGACCTCTCTCCTGAGTGGAATATTCCGGTACCATTGGCCGATACCGAATTTGCCCGGCAACTGATCCCCGACGGCGACAGGGCCCTGGTGATCTGCGCCGCGGCCAGTAAGGCGGAGCGAAACTGGTTACCCGAACGCTATGCTGCGGTGGCGCAGCATGCCATATCTAAAGGCTATAGGGTCATACTCTGTGGCGGACCCACCACATCAGAGAAGACACTGGCCGAAGATATTCAGTCGGCTTGCACTGAAGTACTTGAGAATATGGTGGGTAAGACCTCGCTTACTCAACTATTGGCCGTGCTTAAGCAGGCCGGTATCGTTTTGGCTCCCGACACCGGCCCGGCTCATATGGCGGTGACCCAGGGGACGCCGGTGATTGGGCTCTATGCGCACTCTAACCCGGGCAGAACCGGGCCCTATCTGAGTCTGGACCATGTGGTCAGTGTATATGATAGTGTTATCAAGACTCAGCACGCGGAGCCGGTAGCCTGGGGGACGCGGGCAAAGGGGAGTGATCTGATGGAGCAGATCCAGGTGGAACAGGTGATTGAGAAGTTTGAGCGAGTGTCGCAAGAGTTGGCTGGCTAATCTATCGGGCGAAGTGAAGCTAATTCTTCTGCGAAGTTTAAATCAATAGTCAGACGTTGTATCCAGCTAAGATACAACGCCTGAAGAGGTTGGGAAGTTATTGCTGCTTAGAGACGTAAGCCATGATGCGCTCGTAGTCCTCTATATAGTCGACCTCTGCCCAGAAGTTGCCCTTAACATCATAGATGGGCACCTCTTTGCCTTCGTGGATTTGACGGTAGATGGCGTCTTCCCACCAGATATCATACTGTTCGGAGGCGATATAGCCTGCGACTTTGTCCAGCAGTACCTTAACATCGGCAGCGTTGAGTTTGCCTATGCCCACATACTCACCGGTGGTCTCTTCATTGGTGAGCTCCTTACCGTAAGCCTTGAGTCGGTCATCAGCCCAGTTGAAGCGGTAATCGGCATCTTCGATTCGGGTGCTGTCGGCTAACATCAGAGGCGATGCGGTGGCTTTTTCGATGATATCGAGCAGCGGCTCTTCAAAGAATACATCGCCATTCATGATCAACACCTCTTCATCTCCGGCGAGAAAATCCCGTGCAAACCAGAGTGAGGCGATAGAGTTTGTCACCCGATAGAAAGGGTTGGAGATACTCTCGTACTGATAGTCTTTTAGTACGTCTTTGAGATACTGCTCATGGTAGCCGGATACGATAGCGATATCTTTTATTCCATGGGAGTGCAGAAGTTCCATGGTGCGTTGAATTAGGGGCTTGCCCAGGATATCAACACAACATTTTGGATGGTCTTTAAGGTGACGGCTGATGCGGCTACCAACACCCGCGGCCATGATTAGAACTTTCATTGATTTACTCCAAAATAGTCATGCAATGCATCGATTAAGCGTTGAGTGTCTTGTATGGTGATATTTCCCATATGAGAGACCCTGAACAGGGTATCGGCCAGCTCACCGCCGTTGGGGCACAGTACCATCTGATACCTTGCCTCGAACTCCTTGACTAACTGCGATGCGCTGGTGCCATCAGTGGGGGATAGCCCGGTCACACTGTTAGCCATGTGTGTGGAAAAGATTTTTAAGGGGAGCTTAGCGATCCCCTTTCTGAAAAATTGCGCCACCTCTCTTGTCTTGGCAATTTCGGCCTTGAGGCCGCCCTTAGAGGCTATCTGTAACAGGCGCTGGTGGAGCTGTAAAATGATGCTCACCGCCGGAGTATACGGGGTTTGGCCACGCTCTCCATCTCTTAAGTAATCGGTTAAATTAAAATAGAGGGTTGCGGGATCAGGCAGCAACCTCTCTATCGCCCGGGGGGACAAGATGATTATCGCTACGCCGGGTGGCAGGGCTAATGCTTTCTGCGAGCTGATGATCAGGGCATCGATATGCTGACTCTGCATGTCGAGTTCATCGGTTAGGAACATCGAGATGGCATCGACGATATGCAAGATCTGATTTTCATGGCAGAACCGGCCAACCTGCTCCAGATTAAAGCGGTGGCAGATCGAGGTTTCATGGCCATTGATCAGTAACACATCATGATCGGCAAACTGCATCAATGAGCCGGTGTCAGACAGATCATCATCGAACGCCGGGTGGTAGGGGCTGTGCTGGCGTCGGTGAACGCGGCAGATGTCGGCAAATCTTTGGCCGAAACCACCACTGATAACGCTGATTGCTTTATGTTCAGGGGCTACCAAGTTGAGTACCGCGGCCTCCATAGCCGCCGTACCCGAGGCGGTCAGCAGCACGGCTCGACTGCCCTTGGGGGCATTGGCGAGTTGGAGCAGCTGCTGCTCTGTTTCCAGCACGACTTCGGAAAAGGCCCGGTTTCTGAAATAGGGGGTCTGTAGTCCGCCCAGTTCACTGATCTCGGGATACTCTTTTACCGGCCCAGGGGTGAATATTAGCTGATCACGATTCATTGCAATTAGTCTTGTTCGTTAAATAGCTCAAAAATTCGTTTAGATACATTACCATCAACGAGGCCACATATGGCAGAGGTTGTTTCGGCTCTGATAGCACTGTGCTCACTCGGATCAGCTAATGCGGTTCTGACATTACGCACCATCTCATCGTAATTGTCCGGGTTATAGCCGACGGCGCGATAGGTATCTATCCCCTGATCCATTCGCTTGATGAACTTCGCGGG
This sequence comes from uncultured Shewanella sp., assembly GCF_947501225.1. Lineage (GTDB taxonomy): Bacteria > Pseudomonadota > Gammaproteobacteria > Enterobacterales > Shewanellaceae > Shewanella. The sequence continues at coordinate 58,042 of NZ_CANMUW010000016.1, read as the reverse complement.
ATTAAGATAATAGCTCCAACGCAACTTTAAGAACCTATTGATGACAACGGGCTTATCCAGGGCCGTACACTCGAAAATGGCCGAGGATTCATCGCTGATCATAAGATCTGCCAGTCCGATAAACTTGGTCAGACTGTACTCACTGATATGGGTCACAAGGCAGTTACTGAAACCAGCCCAATGTTGCAGCCGTTTTCTCTGCTTAGCATAGGCCCTTCTTTCGAGTGACAGGTAGTGAGGCTTTATTATGACGTTACAGTCGGCGAAGTCCGCAGGGAAGTCCCGGCCCATCTTCTCTATGGATGACGGGAAAAATGTTGGGGCATAGAGGATCGTCTTCTTGTTGGCATCTAGCCCATACTGCTCCAACAGGGCGGAGCTCTGCTCCTGTTTCCCCTTGGCCACAGGATCTAACTTGGTGAAACCGACACATTTTATCTTATCCCGATGCTGCGGAAGTTCGGCTTCCAGCATCGCCTGACGATAGCTGCCCTCGATAAGGACATAATCAAACTGTTCACAGGCGAGGGGATAGTTACAATACTTTGTGCCGACACCATGATCGAGAAATACAGTTTTGCCTTTTATCCCATCTAATGGTGACTCTTCATTGGCAAAGAAGAACACCTTCGCACAAACCTGGCTCAGAACCTGGCTGCCAATCTGGTAATTCAGTGAGTTATCTCTGGCGATGGTTTCCATTAACTCCGGATTCTGTTTTTCCGACAGAACAAACAGCGTCTGCTTGCCTTGTGAAACCCAGTAATCGTGGATGGGGAGGAAGTGAGGAAAATAATAAGGGTACGCAACGTAGAATACAGCATCGTATTGCCTATCCTTAACATTGTTCGTCATATGTCGTTTCCGAAGAGTTTACTTTATGATGGGTATTCTAATCGAAAACGTATTGCTAACATAGCGCTCTTAGCCAGAAAGGGGGCTGCCTAAGTTCTGCATGCGTACATTTGTGTCTTGGGCTGGATAAAAGTAAAATGCCCCCCCTTAACTTTATGTTTTCCGGTCGGGCTCCAAGGTCTCAGTAATGAAGTTCAAAGTTTTTATTATCAATCTAGACACAAGTACCGAACGATGGCAGCAGGTGTCGACTCAATGTGATCGGCTCGGCATAGCATATGAGCGGGTCTCGGCCGTGAGAGGCAGTGAGCTGATACCGGAAGAGAGAGCCAAGGTCTATGACCTGCCAACTAACCTGAAAAAGTATGATAAGCGACTCAACGATGGTGAAATTGGTTGCTACCTGAGCCATGTTCACTGCTGGAATAAGATTATTGACCAGGAGTTGGATTTTGCACTTATCCTTGAAGATGATGTTCAACTCGAGGAGCAGATCCGCGATTGCATCTCTCTATTTGAGAAAATGGATACCTGTGACTGGGACTATATCAAGCTGTTTAGCAGTAAGCGATTGAAATTGAATATGGAAACCATGGAGCTGGGAAAGGGCATGCAGTTGCATAGGGTGTCAAAACTATCTGCGGGGACCTGTTCACAGTTTGTATCTGCATCGGGGGCCAGAAAACTGCTCAAGCATGCTTTTCCCATCGCCCGTCCGGTCGATGCCGATATTCAGCACTGGTATGAAAGAGATCTGCGTTGTTTCGTTGTCACTCCCTCGGTAGGTGCCCCGGCAGGCTTTGAGAGTGAGATCGATATGCTCGATGGCCAGCACAGGGATTATGTAAAACGCAGGCCACTGAAGCGAATCATATTGCTGGTTATATACGAGTTTAATTTGCTGGTTAATTCGTTTAAGCTGGCGCCGTTTCCAAAAGTGAAAGGCTGAGCCTTAATTCAACATGGATTACAGACACCTTAACTGCTGAGCCTGGGTGTCTGAGGTACCATTCACTGTTATCGATTTAAATATCCTGTCATCCTTTACTATCGAACAGTATTAATCTCTAAGGTTTCGAGGAAAAGTTAGAAAAGTACCAATTAAGCAGTGGCTTAGGTAATTTATACTTTTTCTTAAGTTTATCAAGATATAGTTCCCAAACCGAGCTCTTCAGTGACTCCAGCTCATTCGAGTCGACGATGTCGGCAAATATTTGGCAGTAATCGGCGATATACTTAATTTCACGTTGCCTGGATTTTGGACTGAAACCTCGTCCTGCATAGTGGATAAAATCAGCCTTCTGATAATCTTCGCTGCCGAGTAGGTCCATGCGATTAAAGCAGGGATCGGCTTCAACATATTTGATTTTATGCTTTTGAATTATGTAGTTGGTATAAGTCTGTTCATAAAACTTTATTGAGTTACAAAGAGATTGAAGATCGCTGAGTTTCATTAAATTGAACAGGGGGGACTGCTTAGATACCAAGAGCATTCCCATGTTGAAATAGGTCAGCTTGCCTTCGCTTTGCTGCCAATCCTCAACAGCCTCTAGTTGCTGGCATATCTCGTTTATCACTGGGGTACGGTCACGGTATAGTCCTTCGTTGAACATGTAAACCGTGTCCGGATCCGGGCAGACCTCAAAGATATCTCTTGCCGACGGAGTGATAATAAAGTCGGCATCCAGATAGAGAACTCGATCATACTCTTTCAGGAGCTCTCCAATATACAGTTTTTCTGACCAAGCCGGATTCGCATCATATTTGGGTTTGCAGATATCGATCTTGTAGTGAAGGTGGTCAGAAACGATTAAGTCTGCACCGACTCTATCTGCATATAGTTTAAAGCTATTCAGTGCGGCCTTATACATAGGGTTGTCACCTATGGCGAGCGTGAATATGGCTTTTTTCATTGCGGAACCTTTGTTAAAAACGCGATTGAGGTAAAAAGTACTGGTGAATATCGGCGGGCTATTTGGCGCCAATAACTATTGCTGCCGAATATTCGCCAGTACAGTTAAATACTGTTTTTCATCTGAGCGTAGCATTTCAGGACATCCTCTACATCGATGTCGCTGACATGTCCTCTGCCTTTCTCTGCATATAAAACCTGCGCCGTAGGAGTCACAGGTGGTGCCCAGTATGGCTTTTTCTGTCTCATCATCGCAATGAGAGGGCGCTTCATGGCCGTTGCAAAATGCATGATCGCCGTTTCTACCGTTATAACGATATCCGATGCAGCAATTAATGCGGGAAGTTCGAAGAAATGGTCACCAACGGTAAACACGGCTATATTCATGGCGGCAAGTTTAGGGTCGTCGGCTATCTTTGAGCGTATGCTGTCTACATGATCGGGGGTGACGTTGATGACAAAGCGACTCTCTGATGCCTGAGCGTGTAGCTGTTCGATGAGGCCGAAAAGTTGTTCCAGCCGCCAGTCTCTCTTGCTGTTAGTCGATAGGTGGTTGAGGAAAATCAGCTTTCCCTGGCTATCATTGGCTTTGAAATTGTTTGCTATCCAGCTGGCGGTTGCTTGATTGAATGCCTGTGGGATCGTCATATCCGGCATAAACTGAGCCTTGTCTATGTCGATGCCGAACAGGCTGTCTATGAGCAGGTGATAGCGATCGGTAATATGATGCTGGGCTTTCAGCTTACCGACATCGAGTGAGTATGTTTTATCTGCACCACGATAGAACCAGTTATTGAGCAGGCCTGCAAACCTCTTCTTCTCCACACCACAAACCAGATAGCCATCCGAGTTAATCTGACGTGCGATAGAGGCAAACCTTTCACTCTTTGAGGTGGGTTCGGTGACTATGATGTCATAGTTACGTTCTTTTGCACTCGCTATCAGTTTCTCCTGCTCCTCCTTTGAGGAACAGCAGCCATAAGTATGATTGAAAGCCGGCTCACTCTCGATCCACTGCTTCATGATCTTGCTGCGGGAGAGTCTCCAACTATCCTGATTGTTGCGATTATCGTCCAGCCACAGGTCGATCTCCAGGCCTGGCTGTTTAGCTTTAAGGGCTATGAGAAAGGTCTTTATGTAGAGAAAGTCCCCTAATGCCAGCGGAGATATAAACAGAAGACGCTTAGCTTGCTGAAGTATTGGCTGAGGGATTATCGGTATAGTCGTTGACATGAGTGGCTATCAGAGATTTCTTTGATTGCAATATAATTCATTTGGCATTGAGAATAAACAGTATAGTGTGTGGGGCAGTGGCTATATGTGACCTTTAATGGTGGCTGATGTTGCGCTTAAGTTGAGTTGTGGCTGATTATTTGATCTGAACCGCTGGCCTGCTTCGGAACAACAAACTTCCAAATATGAGTGTGATACAATTCTGCTGAGATTGAAGAATGTCAGTTCGGCTGGTTTATTCCTGTGATCTCGATGAAAAAATAGCTAAAATGTTCGCCGCTGTACATATCGAAATAATTTCAATACCGGATAAATTCTGAGCTTAGACTCTGATTATCTTAGGATTAAATACAAATGCACACTAGAGCCATCTATCCCGGAACTTTCGACCCTGTCACCAATGGTCACGCCGATCTCATCGAGCGGGCGGCCAAGCTATTTAAGCATGTGGTGATTGGAATTGCTGCCAACCCCTCCAAGCAGCCCAGATTCACTTTGGAGGAGCGTGTCAAGTTGCTTCAAATTGTTACATCTCACTTAGATAACGTCGAAGTCGTGGGATTCAGTGGTTTGCTGGTGGATTTTGCAAAGGAGCAGAATGCCAGTGTGCTGGTTCGCGGCCTGAGAGCCGTTTCTGATTTTGAGTATGAGTTTCAACTGGCGAATATGAATCGCCGTTTAAGCTCAGAGCTTGAGAGCGTGTTTTTGACACCGGCAGAAGAGAACTCCTTTATCTCATCGACTCTGGTGAAAGAGGTCGCACATCACGGTGGTGATGTCAGCCAGTTTGTTCACCCGGAAGTCGCGAAAGCACTGATGGCAAACGTTTGAGAGTGATAGACATAATGATGGAAAAGGGAAAGTCATCTGTGCGGGCTTTTGCAATACTCTGCTTATTTACCTCCTTTATCTCTGTATCCGCCCCCTGGGTGGATACCTCGGATATCTACTTGAGGGCCGATATTCAGGCTCTGGCCGATGAAGGTGTGATCACGGTTCCCGTCAATACCTATCCGCTGATGTGGTCAGGCATCGGTGCGGACTTGAGCAGGGTCGAGCCTTCGGTTTTAACCCCCTCCATAGCGCAAGCTTTTGCCCGGGTGAACTACTATTACCGAAATGCGGTCGAGAATCGCGGCAATACCAGAATAAAAGCGGCGGCGGCAACCGATGCGGCTCGCTTTCAGCATTTTGGTTCCGACTACAGCGAGCAGGGGGAGCTGCAAGCGTCCTATGAGTATATGGGGGATCGCTTTGCCTTTAGGGCCTCGGCCTCCGCTAATTATGATCCCAGTGATGATAAAGAGTTCAGACTCGATGACTCCTATATAGCAGCCATCTTAGGTAACTGGATCTTCAGCGCTGGCGCAATAGAGCAGTGGTGGGGACCCGGGTTTGACTCGTCACTGCACCGTTCAAACAATGCACGGCCGCTGCCCTCGGTGATGGTCAGCCGCAATAATGCGGCGGCATTTGAAACCCCCTGGTTATCCTGGCTCGGGCCATGGACCCTGACTGCGGGGATCAGTCGGTTAGAGGAGGAGCGTGCGGTCGCCAATCCGCTGCTGTGGAATTTCCGTAGTTCGCTGCGCCCCTTCAGACAGCTCGAGATTGGCTTCTCCTGGAGTACCCAGTTCTGCGGTGAAGGTGAGGAGTGCTCCTGGGAGAGCGCACTTAAGTCTATAACCGGCCAGCGTGATTGTCGCGGCGCGGGCGAGGCTGGCTGTACCAACTATGGCAATCAGATGGCGGGTTACGATATCCGTTTCAGCGATACCTGGTTTAATGTGCCGTTCGGTGTCTATTACGAGAGAACCTGTGAGGATGCCAAGGGCTCCTCTCCCCTGGATATCGTAGATTGTGCCAGTATGGGGGGAATCGACACCCGTTTCAATTTCGACAATCAGCAATATAAACTGTTCTTTGAGATGACAGATACCATGGTATTCTGTGGTGAGGACCCTACCGTGTTCAACTGCATGTATGAGCACCAAACGACCTACAGGAGTGGTTCGCGTTACTACGGTAAGACATATGGCAGCACCTATGAGAGCGATGCTAAAGTCTATGTACTTGGTTTGATTGGCCAGTTTGCAGATAGTCGCGGCATCACTTCGTTGTTACGGTACGCACAGCTGAACAAAGATGGTTCCAGTCCGGCCCATGGCTGGGCTCCGCAGCCCGCCAAAGAGGACCTGCTGATGCTGGAGCTGAGCTACCGTATGCCCATCTGGAAAGGGATGATGAGTGTCGGTGGCACTGTATCTCAGTCTGAATTTGAGGTCGAAGAGAAACAAACCGATGCGACCCTGTTCGGTACTTACGAGTATCGTTTTTAAAGAGGAACCTGGAATCCAGGAGCTGGGTTCCAGGCACGGCTCGCTGCACGCTCGTAGTGAGCCTGTGAACGTCCTTCTTTGTCATTTAGTCTGACATAGGCCACAAAATACCGTGGCCCTCTGCCCCAGTTTGATCTCGCTGAGCAGATTACCGCACTGAGTACAGGCTTCTCCACCGCGGCCATAGACATGAAGCTTCTGGGCAAAGTATCCCGGCTTGCCCTCGGCATTGGTGAAATCCTTCAATGTGGTTCCCCCCTGCCTGATGGCGTTTGCCAGGATCTGTTTCACCTCGGTAACCAGCACGGTCAACCTCTCGATATCGACCTTATCTGCCTCCGTTTCGGGGTGGATACCTGCCGCAAACAGAGCTTCGTTGGCATAGATGTTACCTACTCCCACGACAATATTATTATCCATCAGGCAGAGCTTTATGGCTCTCCTCTTACTCTTTAACACCTGCTCCAGATAGGCCGGATTAAATTCATCTTTAAGGGGTTCCGGTCCGAGCTTTGACAGCAGGGGGTGAGCCTCTTCAGGCAGCTCGCACCATAGCCAGGCACCGAATCGGCGGGGGTCGTTAAACCTCAACACCTTGCCGTTGGCAAGCGCCAAGTCGATATGGTCATGCTTCTCGACGGGGGTACTGCCACACACGACCCTGAGACTCCCCGACATGCCCAGATGTACGATTGTCGTGCCGGCATCGGTGTCGATAAGCAGATACTTGGCCCTTCGGCGGATATTGCGTATGGTCTGTCCGACTATCTGCTGTGCGATATCGGGCACCGGCCACCGAAGGCTGGCGTTACGCACAGTCAAGGCCGTCACCTGTTGATCGATTAGGTGAGGGGTGACTCCCTGACGGGTAACTTCTACTTCGGGCAGTTCAGGCATATCTGTTCTCGGGTAATTGGGTTAAGGCTTTGACCAGTTAAGAGCCGCTGTTTTTTGTGGTACCGATTTTGATGACCGGTGACAGCGCCTCCCTCTGGCTGGGGGGGATAAGATACCAGTTATTTGCCGGGGATTTCAGTAACCCCAGTTTTTCATACCAGCTCCATGGCTGTGCCTGTTCATTGCTGGCGATCACTATGAGCAGCTCTTTGGGGCGCGAGGCAGTGTCACTTTCAATCAACCCCTGCTGATCGGGTAGCGGCGACAGCTGTATCTTGCTCCAGGCCTCGCCCCATGCCTGACAGTTAAGAACCTTTGGGTGACACTGCCAGTTGCTGCTGCCCCTGTTGAGCCAGAGTTCGTTCATCTGTAGTTGGGCCAGAGATGAAACGTCATCGAAGAGCGGATGAGCATCATCGGGCAGCTGGGATGTTTTGTCATCCAGTAGGGTGAGTATGGTGATCATCAGTACTGACGCGATAATGATTACATTGTTCCACTTTCTTCGTGATAGAGCCATGGTATCGGGTTTCAGCGTATTTGAGTGCAGTCTATCATGCAGTATAAGGTAAGAGGAATAAAGCAGCGAGTGGCAGAGGCGTTACTGGAAAGTGAGGCGTTGTAGGGAGTAAAGGTTGAAAACAATATGCTTTCAACCCTTGTGTCTGACAGGAACTTGTTTGAGGCTATCCGCCTGTCGCATTCATGAAGCGCAGGATCTGCACATCGCCCTGGGGCCCGAACTCATGCTCTTTAGGTTTAAGCTTGATGGCCTCCAGAATGGCCGTTTTAAGCTTCTCAATATCGCCGGGAAACTCTCTGACGATGGCCTTGAGATCCACCGAGTGCTCGTTGCCCAGGCAGAGTAGCAAGCGGCCTTCGACGGTAACCCGCACCCGGTTGCACTCATGACAGAAGTTGTTGCTGTGGGGGGAGATGAAGCCTACATGGATAGGGCTACCCGGCATGGTGTAGTAACGTGCCGGCCCGCCGGTACGCTTGCTCGAAACACTAAGCTCATAACGCTCAGAGATAATAGCCTTGACCTCATCGCTGCTGCAGTGGCGACTCTTCTTACGTTCATCGATAACCCCGAGTGGCATCTCTTCGATGAAGGCGATATCCAGCTCTCTGTCACGGCAAAATTCTATCAGATCCAGCACCTCATCATCATTTTGTCCCCTGAGGATCACCGCATTGATCTTGATGCGCTTAAATCCTGCGGCTTTAGCGGCATCGATCCCTTCGATGACACGCTCCAGCTTGCCGTTACGGGTAAGCTCGGTGAAGAGCTCAGGCTTTAGGGTATCCAGGCTGATGTTTAGTCTTGCCAGGCCTGAGGCACGCATCGTTTGGGCAAACTTGGTGAGGCGGGAGCCATTTGTGGTCATGGATAGCTCAGATAAACCGGGCAGATCACCAAGCAGTTTCACCAGCTGGTCGCAGTCAGTACGTACCAAAGGTTCACCGCCTGTGAGGCGTATCTTCTTTACACCCAGCTCGGTGAATGCCTGACCGACCCAGGCCAGCTCCTCTAAGCTGAGTACTTGTTCACGATTTAGAAAGCAGGGATCTTCGCTCATGCAGTAGACACAACGAAAATCACATCTGTCGGTAACGGAAAGGCGTAGATATTCAACCTTACGTCCGAAGGTATCGACGATCAAACTCATACAAGGTACCTATAAAAACACCGTAACGACTCAGCTGTCTGAGCCGTTACAGAAAACAGTTAAACAGAGATTACCAATTACAGTAGATCGGCAAATGGTTGAATATAAACGGTATCACCAGGGCTTAGCTGATCGTCTTTCTCGCTGATGACGATGAGGCAGTTGCCCTTAACCATAGAACTCAACATCCCTGAACCTTGTGCGCCGGTCGATGTGACATGAAGCTTGCCATCGGCGCCTAAGTGATAGATGCCACGGGTAAACTCTGTACGTCCAACGCGGCTACGCAGGTGTGTATCTGTGATAGCAGGTACCATGGTCGGTGCCCACTCGTTTTCTCCGGCAAGTTTTCTCAGTGCCGGCTGTACAAACTGCATAAAGGAGACCATAACGGCAACCGGATTACCGGGTAAGCCGAAGAAGAGGCTATCGCCAATCTGACCGAAGGCCAGCGGTCGTCCCGGTCGCATATTGATGCGCCAGAAGTTAATCTGACCCACTCGTTCCAGTGCCAGCTTGATAAAGTCGGCGTCGCCGACGGATACGCCGCCGGAGCTTATTACGACATCTGCATCGACCGCGGCCTGGCTCAGCGCCTCGGCGAGTGCATCCTCTGAGTCGTGAATGATCCCCAGATCTATCACTTCACAACCCAGCTTTCTGACCATAGATTTTATGGTGAAGCGGTTTGAGTCGTAGATGCAGTTTGGTTGTAGCGGCTCTCCCGGTTGACATACCTCATCACCGGTTGAGAACACGGCGACCCTGGGGCGTTTGAATACCGGTAGTTTGCCAAAACCGAGTGAAGCCAACAGCCCCTGCTCCGGTGCCTGAAGTCGTGTTTTGGCTGCCAGCGCCGTATGGCCTTGTGCGATGTCTTCGCCTGCCAGCCTGATATGTTGCCCAAGAGTGATATCGCCCTGAAAGCTGACCCGGCCCTCCTGCTCCTTGGCCAACTCCTTCATCTGAACTGTGTCGGCACCTGCCGGTACCGTCGCCCCGGTCATGATACGTACCGCTTCGCCCTCCTGTAGCAGTTCCGAGTATTGATGACCCGCCATGACGTCGGCGACGATCTTATAGTCTGATAACATAGGGCTCGAATACTTGAATGCGTATCCGTCCATGGCCGAGTTGGTCTGTTGAGGCACATTGACCGGAGATATCGCATCTTCGGCGAGTACCCGGCTATTGAGCTCATCGAGAGGGAGGGCCTCACTGTCGGTGATTGGGGTCACGTAGGATAAGATCTTATCTATGCCCTGCCTTACCGACAGCGTCTTACTGGTATCGACTTCGCAGCCACACTCGGGGGCAGGTGCGAGCGGCAGGTTAACACTCGAAGGCCGCCAGTTTTCAGCGTATTCAACAACAAAGTCGGCAATTTGCGCGACATCATTGATATCCAGGCGTCTTAAATCGCCCGGAAGTTGGGTATCATCACAGCAGGCGATTGCCTGTATGTTGTCGTCGTGGGTATGGATGAAAGGTTTGTCATGGGCGGCCCGATGAAGTTCAATTTTCGGCAGCTCAAGTTTTTTGAAGCCCTCTACCAATACGATATCGACCTTGTCCTGTTCAATCTGCTGCAGCAGATGAGGCAGCTTAGGATCATCATCAAGGGGATCTTCCGTCATCAATGCCCATCTGACATGCGAGGCTACCAGCATCTGACGAGCACCCGCCTTACGCATTTCGTAACTGTCTTTACCGGGAATATCCACATCGAAGTTATGATGAGCATGCTTTATGACTGCCAGTTTCACCCCCCTGCTATTTAATTCGGGGATCAGCTTCTTTAACAGCGTGGTCTTTCCTGTGCCGCTATAGGCACAAAATCCGAGAACAGGGATAGTTAACGGATTGGTAAAAGGGATGCTCATTTAAACCTCGATTTTTATTTGGCAATTGCCTCAGAAAGTTGTTGTTTTTGTTCTGGTGTATTCACATTAACAAAGGCGTTTGGTTGATCTGAAAAATCAGCCACCGCGCAGTTATGCTTCGCATACCAAAAGTCGATTTTACGTTCTCCGGCATCTAAGAAAGCCTTCATCGAGTCTCTTAGTTCCGGTTTCAAAAGTAGTACTACAGGTTGTTCGCGCACGCCGTCACTTGCCACCGCAAGATCGGCACCTTCTTTCTCTATCTGGGAGAGCATGCGCTCGACAAGGTCTGTCGGTAAAAGTGGACAATCACAGGGAACCACCAGGAGGTAGTTGGCCTGTGTTTGGCCCATCGCTGTTATCATTCCGGCCAATGGCCCCAGATAACCTGAGTCTTCGTCACTGATAACTTTATAACCGAACTCAGCATAACTGGTTTGGTTACGGTTTGCGTTGATCAGGATCTCTCTAACTTGTGGCTTAATGCGATCTATGGCGTGCTTTATCATAGGCTGCGCCTGGAGTTCGACTAAACCTTTGTCATTTCCCCCCATGCGCCTGGCCATGCCTCCGGCTAAAATTACCGCATCAATTTGCAATGACATATCTTGGTTCCTGTAGATTTATTGGGGCAGAGTCGGGAATATTGTCCGCCGTGTAAGATGACATTATATGTTGATTTTCGATCATCCAGGTTTGATTGCACAAGCTTGTGAGTACGCAGGACTGGTGACTGCTGATTAACATCCCCGTTCCGAGCCGCTGCAGATCGGAGATCATGGCCAGCACTAAGTCTTGAGAAAACCTGTCCATATTGGATGTTGGTTCATCTAACATCAATAGCTTTGGCTGCATTATCCAGGCTCTGGCGATAGCGAGTCGTTGTTTCTCTCCCCCGGATAGGCTTGATGCGGCCTGAGTCTTGAGGTGCGTTAATTCTGCCATCTCGATAGCGGCCTGAGTTCGCTCACTCAGTTGCTGTTTTGTCAGATCACAAAACGGGTGTGGATAGCTCAGGTTATATTCGACGCTGCCATCGAACAGATAGGGGTGTTGGTGCAGATAGACGGCTTTGCCCAGCAGTGCATTGGAGCGCCACCAGGGCAGTGGCTCGAAGCCTTCTGTGGTAATCGAACCTCTGGTGGGAGACAAAAGACCGGCAAGCAGTTTCATCAGGGTGGTTTTGCCGCAACCGTTGTCACCCTGAAGGTGTATCGTTTGCCCCTGAGACAGCTGCAGCCTGTCGACGCTGAAAATATGCCTCTCACCAAACTTCATCTCGAGGTTGTTCGCGATTAATTTTACCATCTCTTAATGGCTCCTCGGCTCAGCTCTGCCTCTGAGCGTTCCTAGAGTAAAGTTAAGAACGAGAGATAATATGAGCAGAACAAGACCCAGTGCTATTGCCTGAGCAAAATCACCCTTGCTGGTCTCGAGTGCTATTGCGGTTGGTATGTTTCGGGTCACATCTGCAATGTTTCCACCGACCATCATAGAGCAACCCACCTCAGTAAGAATGCGGCTGAATCCGGCCACGATCGCCATGAGTAGCGGGACTTTCAATTCTCTGCAAACTGTCCAGATGGCCCTGAACCAGGAGGCACCGAGCGTTCGCGATGTCTCCCATGCTCTGCGGTCGACGCTGGTAAAGGCTGCCTGACTCATTGCGATCAACACTGGAGCACAGATCATCATCTGGCCTAAGATCATACCTTTTTGGGTAAATAGCCACCTCAGATCACCCAGCGGGCCCATGCGGGTCAACATCAGATAGACCAGAAGTCCAATGACGACGGTGGGTATCGACTGGAGGGTTTGAATCAGGTTGGTGACAAACCAGCGACCCGGAAAGCGGCCAAAAGCCAGCAGAAATCCCAATACCATAGATGGCAGCAAGGTGATTCCCAGTGCCGCAAAGGATACAGAAAAAGAGACAGACACGATGGACCATACGTCCGGGTCCAAGGAAAACAGCAGGCCTAAGGCCTGCTGTAAAAGGGCTAACCAGCCTTCATTCATCTGTGATAGCCCGATTCAGAAAACAGCATACCCAGACCATTAGATCTGTACGCTGTATAGCATGATAAAAAACTGCCTAACCAGAATCTTAGAGTCATTCGCTATAGGTTGCCTTAAATAGTTGCTCACCCTGAACTTTATAACTATTGATCATGCCCTGAGCCTCGGCACCAATCAACCAGTCACTAAGGGCACGGGCACCCTTGTGGTTAAGTTCCGGGTATTTTGCAGGGTTAATCAGCATGATCTGGTATGGGTTAGCTAATGCCTTGCCACCATCAAAGTCGATAGCCATGTCCAGCTTCGCCTTGTACGCCACGAAGGTACCACGATCAGAAAGCGTGTAAGCTTGAAGTTCGTTTGCCATCAACAGGGTTTTACCCATTCCCTGGCCAACAGACTTATAACCAGCAAAAGAGGTGTCGATCTTAGCCTTGTTCCAGATGATCATCTCTTTCATGTTAGTGCCGGAGTTGTCTCCACGAGAGACAAAGGTGGCACCAGATTCGGCTATTTTAGCAAATGCCTCTTCGACTGTCTTACTGCTACGGATCTTAGCCGGGTCATTTTTAGGGCCTAAGATCACAAAATCGTTTTCCATTATGCCACGAGGTAGCAGGCCATAGCCCTCATCGACAAACTTAGCCTCTGCTGCCGGAGCGTGTGTCATGATGACATCAACATCGCCTTGTCGTGCAAGTTTAAGCGCCTTGCCGGTACCGGTTGCAATGACCTGAACCTTGTAACCGCTTTGGGCTTCAAATTTTGGTAGTAAGTTTTTCAACAGACCCGAGTTTTCAGTGCTCGTTGTTGTGGCTAACTTAATAATCTCTTCGGCTTGTGCCGGCATACCTGTGACTAGAGTCGCGGCTAATGCAAAGCTGAGGATAGATTTAAGGTTTAACATTCTTGCTCCTTGGCGATTAAATTATGAAGATTCTTTGCCAAAACCAATCTTCTACATGTTCTGCCAGTCTATTTAGCAAGTTTGATGCCAAAACCTGTCCGCCTGTGCCGAGGTCTCAAATCACTCCGGAGTGTGATCCTTGTCGCAAGGTTTGATTCCTGCATACAGACATTTTGTCCCATAGCACGCATTCTTTGGCTCACAGTGACCTATTTTCTAGACTATGATGCTAGAATCACCATTAAATGAGTCAAAATGTCCTAAAGAAGACAATATGAGCCAAAATAAAAAAGAGTTAAAGCCCCTTCCTTCCGCCGTTTCAGTGCTTATTGTAGATGATGAGCCCGGTATGCGTAGTTTCCTGAAAAAGGCGCTGTCGAAGAAGTTTGCATTAGTCGAGACCGCCTCAAGTGTTGAAGATGCGGAGCAGCTGCGAAGCCGATGTCATTTCGATCTGCTGGTTGTGGATATTCGTCTGCCCGGTCGCTCAGGTATCGAGTGGCATGAAGCGTTAAATGATCAGGAGAGACGCTCAGACATCATCTTCATGACAGGCTATGCCGATATGGACGTTGCCATTAAGGCCCTGAGAGCCGGCGCTTCAGACTTTATTATGAAGCCTTTTCATCTTGAGCAGATGATGAAGGCGGTGGATCGCTGCATAGAGCGTCGTTTGCTCAAGCGTGAAAACCTGATGCTGCGTCGTGAAGTTTCGATCGGTCAGTCCTCTACCATCATAGGCAGCAGCGATGCGATGCAAGAGGTGAAACATGTCATCGAACGTGTTGCACCTACGAATGCGGTGATCTTAATTGAGGGTGAGTCGGGAACCGGCAAGGAGCTGGTTGCGAGGCAGCTTCACCTGCTCAGCGGTCGGCAGGGGCCCTTTGTTCCGGTCAATTGTGGTGCCATCGCTCCGGAACTGCTCGAGAGTGAACTCTTCGGTCATGCAGCCGGCGCCTTTACCGGTGCTAAGGGGAACCGTGAAGGCCTGTTTAGTTTCGCTTCCGGCGGTACTATCTTCCTCGATGAGATAGGCGAGATGCCCCTTAAGATGCAGACCGCGCTGCTTAGGGTACTCGAACAGAGAACGATTCGTCCTGTAGGTAGTGAGAAGGAGACGAATATTGATGTCCGGGTTTTGGCCGCTACGAACCGAAAACTTGCCGAAGAGGTGGAAGAGGGCAACTTCAGGCGGGATCTCTATTATCGCTTAAATGTATTGGATATCGTCATCCCTCCGCTGAGAGAACGTCCAGAGGATGTCGTTGAATTAACGCACCATTTTACCAGACAGCTGGCTTCAGAACTCGGAGTTAAAGAGGTGGTTTGGAGTCATGAAGATATGTTGAAATTACAGCAGCATGAGTGGCCGGGTAATATTCGTGAACTTAGAAATATGATCGAGCGTTGCATCTTATTGGGTAAGCCTCCAGCCGAATATTGGAAGATGCAACCAAAAACAGAGATGCCTAACGAGTCGGGTTATCCGTTAGACTGGGGGCTGAAAGAAGTTGAAAAACATCATGTTACCCAGGTTGTCGATCTGCATAATGGTAACAAGTCTGCTGCTGCCAGAGATCTGGGGGTTTCGCGGAAAACCTTGGACAGGAAGTATAAAGAGTGGTTCGATACCGATAAACAAGAGGAGAGTTAAGGTGTCTTTTTTTCCTCGGATATTTGGTATCAATTGGCAGCAGATGCAGGCTAAGGTTCGCTATCGAATCTTAATCTTAACCCTGCTGCCGATCCTGCTTACCTTAGTCAGTTTAGTGTTTATTACCATCTATTGGAATATCAGCTATACGGGCAAGCAGTTGTTTATGAAGGTTAAGGCTGACCTTACTGTTGCAAACAATACGCTTATCTCGGTGCAGAAAAGCCAGGAGAAGCAGCTGGAACTCGTGATGGAATCGTGGGAGTTTCAGAATGATTTTCGCCTGTTTGACAGTGCCCAGAATAGCTACAGAAAACAGATCGATCATCTGCTGGACTCTAAGAAGGAGGAGCTTAATTTAGACTTCCTGCGACTTGTGAGTGTTTCCGAGGCTGCCGCCGATCCCGATCTTCGGGTTATGCTTCAGAAAGTTAAAGGTAATTCTGCATACTCGGGGTTGATGGTATTAGAACCGAATCGCTTGGCTCTAATCGATCCGGAGATGGTTAAAACCGCAAGCATTCCTCTGGTAGAAACACCCAGATCCCAAAAGCCTACCAAGACAGTAGAGGATAGAGGTCTACTCAGCCGAAGTCTCTTGCCTGTGCCCGATGCTCAGGGGAAGATCGCCTGGTACTTAGATGGCGGCATATTGTTTAACCGGGATATTCGCATCGTCGATCACATCAGAGATCTGGTCTATGACAAAGGGACGCTGCCGGAACGCTCAATTGGTACGGTAACTATCTTTCTCGACAATACGAGGATCAGCACCAACGTTCCCCTGAACTTTTTCCCTAAGGGGGGAGAAGCCGAGGGACGTGCGCTGGGAAGCCTGGTGTCTGAAGAGGTAAAGCAGAAAGTCTTTTCCCAGGGCCTGCTATGGGTCGATAGGGCATTTGTGTTTAATGATTGGTTTATTTCAGCTTATGCGCCCCTGGAAGATGTTAAGGGGAAGCGAATAGGCATGATCTACACAGGCTTCTCTGAATCTCCTTTTATTCATAACTACCTGCTGAATATTATCGAGTTAGGAACCATTCTTATGTTGGTTCTGCTCGTGTCTGGTTTGTTGGTTTATCGCGGAGCTTATAGCCTGCTTCAGCCTATCGAACGTATTCACCATGTGGTTAAGGCGGTTCAATCGGGACGCAATCTGCGTATCGGCTCTCTGGGCCTGGAGCGTGACAATGAGCTATCTAACTTAGCGGAGCAATTCGACCGTATGTTGGATCTGTTACAGCGACGAAATACGCAGATCCAGGCCGCAGCAGAACAGCTTGAGGTGAAGGTTGAAGAGCGTACGCGAAGTCTGCAGGAGAAAACGGTGGAGCTTCAAAATAACGTTGCTCTGCTTAATGAAACCAGACAGCAGTTGGTGACTAACGAAAAGCTTACCGCACTTGGTGAGCTCACGGCTGGTATCGCTCATGAGATCAATAATCCGACAGCGGTTATCCTGGGCAATATGGAGCTGATGAAGTTTGAGCTGGGTGAACAAGCAGGGGTCGTTGAAGAGGAGATAGATCTCGTTATCAAGCAGGTGGGAAGGATCAGTACCATCATTCGAAGCCTGTTACAGTATAGTCGCCCCGGTGAGTTCAATGCGCCGCTGGAGATGCATCAGTTAACACCGATTATCGAAGAGATGTTGGTACTGGTGCGCCACTCGATTCAGGAGCAAGAGGTTGTCTTGCATCAGGAGTTGAATGCCAGTTATCCGATAGAGGTAAATCGTCCCCAGCTATTGCAGGTCTTGATCAATCTGGTGGTTAACGCGGCTCACGCCATGGATGAAGAGGGGAGGATCTGGATCCGTACCTATGACTGGGTGCAAAGAGGTGAACCCATAGGGGTTAAAATTGAAATTGAAGATGAAGGTAAGGGTATACCACAGGAGCAATTGAGTCGTATCTTCGATCCTTTCTATACTACCAGAGCAGATGGTACCGGCTTAGGCTTGTCTCTGAGCTACGGAATTATCAAGCGTATTGGCGGAACCATAGAGGTCAGCTCAACCGTTGGAAAGGGCACACTGTTTACCATAGGCTTGTATCATAAGGCGAAGGAAGATCAAGTTGATACACCATATGAGGGGCTACACTTTAACGGTCACTGAGCCAGTGAGCTCTCCATTGGTGACGAAACCTTGGCTGTGAATAGCGGATATCTGCCAGCTTGATGGAAAAGGTGAAAATCGGGTAAAAAAATGCCGGGAGATAATCCCGGCAAAAAAAGTGTGTGTGAGCAATGTCGTGCTTTGCAAACCCATTCTACTTTACTCTTAAAGTCAGAGAGTGGGTTAAGCAGAGATGAAGTGCTTAACCCGAAATAGAGTAAGTTCCTTGGAACGCACATAAATAGTAATCATTATCATTTGGGTGCGCAAGCCTTTTTCGTTACTTTCGCAAAACTTTTTTCACCATGCTGATTAAGCATTAATAATCAGCTCGTTACGTTGGTAGCTACACCAGTTATCATAAGCTTTGATCATTTATCCAGAGCTCTCTGCCTTGTAACCATGGGCCAAGTTTGACGTGAATGGGAGGCGCCAGGGGGGAGTGTCCACTGAAAACAGATAAAAAAATGCCGGGAATTAATCCCGGCTAAAAAGTGTGTGTGAGCAATGTCGTGCTTTGCAAACCCATACTGCTTTCCTCTTAAAGACGGAGTGAATTAAACAGAGATGAAGTGTTTAACTCTTGAAGAGTGAGTTTCTTGGAACGCATGCAAATAGTAATCATTATCATTTGGGTGTGCAAGTGATTTTTACACTTTTATTTGGACTTTTCACACCGATAAGATCGATTTTTGTAGCCTTATCTTATTATCTTCAACTTTATCAGTCTTTTGGGTCATGTCGATGATCTGATACCTGCTCGCCGTCAGCATGGCTAACATAGATGAGAAGCGGTTGAGAGTCTTGACTTCGATATATTGATAGTTGTTTTCTCTGGCCCAGGATTCCTGTGCCTGCAACAGGCTTTGAGCTAAGCCTAAATTTCTGTACTCAGGAATTACGCCACCCAGCCAGCTATAGAAGGTGGAGCCATCCAACTCATAGCCCAATTTAAAACCAGCCAACTCCCCCTCTACCCTGATGAACATGATGAGTATGGGTTTATGACTGAGTCTTAATCGATACTCCTCTGCGGGGTATGGTTTATCAAACTCAGGGATCTGTTGATTGAGTTCGAGTAAGCAGTTAAGAAGCTCAGGAGTGAGTTTAGTGGCCGTTTCTATCTCTACACTGTACATGGGGCATCGATCTCTCAGTAAAAAGGCAGCAAATGATTTGCTGCCTTCATTGGAATGGGTTTACCTGTCTGGATTATAAGCCGCCTATATTAATATAGAAGATCTGGTCTGGCCAGTTATGTTGGCTAAGTTGTGGGCTCTGAGGCGAAATCAGGCTGATTCGGTAGCTTGACGATTCTTCGCTCCAGCACTTTCAATAAGACGCCATATGCAGGCAGAAACAGACCTAAGCTCACTATCAGTTTAAAGCCGTAGTCGACGCTGGCAATTTCGGGCCAGTGTGTCGCCATGAAGCTGTCATCAGAGGCATAGAAAGCCAGTGAGAAGAAGACCAGAGTATCCACCAGGTTGCCAATGAGTGTCGACGCTGCAGGGGCGACCCACCAGGATTGTGTGTTTCTCAGTTTGGCAAATACGGTGATATCCATCAGCTGACCTATCAGATAGGCAGCGAAGCTGGCGAAGGCGATACGGAAAACAAAGCTATTAAATTCCGAGAGTGCCGAGGCTCCCTGAAAGCTCCCCTGATGGAATAGCACCCCCATCAGGTAAGAGATCAGCAGCGCGGGGATCATGGCCTTCAGGATGATACGTCTGGCAGAGCTCTGCCCGAAGATCCTGACGGTGAGATCGGTGGCGAGGTAGACGAACGGAAAGCTGAAGGCTCCCCAGGTAGTATGAAAACCAAATATCTGAAAAGGTAATTGAACCAAATAGTTGCTTGCGCAAATAATCAGTATATGAAAGCTGACCAGCAGCAGTAGTGCGCGACGAATCTGCGCATTTGTAAGCATTAACATCTTGTAGCCTTTTTAGTTGATTATCCGTTTACACGGTAACGGGGTGAGGGAACCCGTTAAGAAAAGTGGTATTGGCACTATATGAAACACTTAATTTGCCAGTGTCATTCTCGCCTGTTATTGCCCCAGTAGGGGCGGCACATTATAAAGAGGTTTTCGGTCGGAGCAAGGGTAATTGGAGCCTTTCAGTTCAAAAAACAGCAAATAGTTCTAAACTTTGATTAGGTAGACTTAACTTACTGAAGCTGCAAAGACGTGCCCTCGGCCTCGTTAATCAGATAATGGTTACCTCAATGAAGATAATTACGCTCATGGCGTCACTTATTTACCTGTTCCTGATGCCGTTTAGTTTACCGGCAACTCCCGCTCAGCCGAACGAGGGGGGGGAAGTGGTGACTGTTGCAACGGATAGTTGGCTGGGTTATACCAACAGAGACGGAAGCGGCTATTATTTTGATATTCTGAAACGGGTATTTCCTGAGATAGAGTGGCAACTTAAAATCGATATCGTTCCCTTTTCCCGGGTGAGGTATTTAGTCGATAACAACAGGAGCGATATGGCTTTAGGCTTCTATAGCGGAGATACGGCAAAGGCCTTGTATAGTAGTTACCCGGTAGAGGTCGACACCGTAGATGCCGCAATCACTCCTGAGATGGCTGTCCTATGGAAGGGGACCGAGAGTTTGTTTCATAAGAAGGTTCAGGCATTGCTGGCTTATCGCTATGATGAGTTTATCTCTGTTCCTATGTACTACGAGGAGAGCAGTAATCTACTCGAGATGCTTAACAGGGTAAATCGGGGCCAGGTCGATGCGGTGCTGGACTATAAACCTGTGATGCTGACTCTGGTGCCAAAGCTGAGCCAACCCAGGCAGTTCGTGATCGTGGAGAATGTGTTCCGGACGGAGATCTTCTTTGTCTTCTCTGACAATGATAGAGGCGAAAGGCTAAAGCGGCACTTCGATAGTGAGTTAAAAAAACTAATCGACAGTGGTGAGCTCGACAAGCTGTTTCGTCATTACGTGGGGCCCGATGCTAAGAGGCTGGATTCAACCTCAGAGCGGTGATACCTCAACATTGAACATTGGCAGGCATCCCAGGCCCTGTTACGCGAAACGTTAGGAGTGTTCAATATCCCGATCGTCGAAACGCACTTAAAGTTCAGTAAGAATGGAAAGTATCGTTGTTAGCTTGTTTTCCAGCTCAACCCATTCAGCTTCTGGTTCCGAGCCGGAAACAATTCCCGCCCCGGCAAATAAATTAATCCTGCCCGGTTCAATGAGAGCACTGCGAATCGCAACCGCAAACTCGCTCTCATACTTGTTGAAATATCCACATGCACCCGCATACCAGCCTCTGGCATATCCTTCACGCTGACGAATAAAGTTCATTGCAGGCTCTTTGGGTAGGCCACCCACGGCAGGTGTGGGATGGAGTGCCTGTAGTAACTGAAAATCATCGATACCAGGTTTCAGTTCGGCTCTAATTGAACGATGAAGGTGCTGAATATGGCTGAGTTTAAATACACGAGGGGTCTCCTCGGCGCCAACGTAGTTGCTCAAAGGAGTCAGTGCATCAACGATATGCTCTTTTACTAACTGATTTTCATGGCTATTTTTACTATCTTCTAACAGCTGTTGAGCGAGCGCCTTATCCTCTTCCTGGTTGAGTCCGCGGGTCGTCGTACCGGCAAGGGCTTCTGTGAATAGTTCTCGTTGACGGCGTCGGTATAAGCGCTCCGGAGTGCATGAAATAAAGGCACTATCCGGGCTGAACTGGAAGCCGAACTGGAAACTATTTTGATTACGTCCCTGCCAGCAGGCAAGAAGCATCCAGGGATCGACCTCTTCGTCAACCTCAAGTTGGGTCAGACGTGACAGGACCACTTTAGGTGTGTCCTGAATAAATTTATCATGGGTGACCTTATTGACCAGTTCTGTCCAGTGGTACCGATCGGGTCTGTCGCTCCTGCTCAATAAGTTGATCTTGTTTGGAGGAGGCAGTGGCCTGGGAGAGGCTAGTTTAGCCAAGGCTGCTATCGCTTCGGCTCTTTCAGCTTCGGGTTCATTACTTTCGCAATTGAGGTTGACCAGTAACTTATACTCTTCACCGCTACGTCTCAGCTCAATTCTGGGGAGAACAAAGTGGGCGCGGCCAAATTCCGGCCAGCATTCTGTCGTTCTGTCGAAAGCGACACCACCGTAATAGCGAATATCCTGGTTATTGGAGAGGGCTCTCTGTTTCTGATACTCCACAGATAACTGCTGATCATCGACAGCGTCTTCATAGGCAAAGTCTTTGCAGCTCCCGATGGCTGCCACTTCCTCTTCGGTGTCTCTTCCTTTCCAGTAAACTCTTGGGTAGAGCGGTTGAGCGGCTAGCCAGGCGATCGCAGGCATCGCGCAGATAGGTACAGAAACTTGAATGATAGGATCACTGTGTGACTGAAATTTCAGTTGTTTTAGTTTGTCAGTAAGGGATGAGATAGCCTGTGACAGCAGGAAAGCAGTCAATTGAAACTCCAAACAAATATCAGTGAAAATTGAACAGTGGAAACTACCGCAGAGATCCTTGGATATAAGACGCTGTCCAGTTCCTTTATATAATTGGTAATAAGAATCTTTACCACAAAGTAATGTCCAAGCCAAAAACTGTCAAGTTGTTGCGATTCAAGCTGTGAACTTGACCATGAATACGGCAACTCAGTATTAAATTTCCCTCCGCTTATCATCACGTTGGCCGCTACCACCCTGAGTAATTTTGTCCTTTCCACCTGGTGTGATGGACAATTTGTCTACGTTGTGGTGCGGAGGGCTGAGACATAGTCTGAATTTGTCGATCTGCGTTTGTTTTTGACTTTTTATTTCTTGAGGAGAGGGAAAACGATACTGACAATAGCGGCGAATTAGCTCTGGTCAGGATTTGTGAAAAATGAAAGTACAAAAAAAAATAATAAGAATGTCGGCAATTGCACTTGCCATAGGTAGTAGCGGGGCGGCAACGGCTGACGACATAGATAGAGACCCCATCCTTAATGTAAACGAAATTATAGTGGTTCATGGCGAGGGCCCAACCGCAACTCAGGCGTCTACCACTCACTGGAGTATCGACGAGGATGAGATAAAGGCACTTGGCGCTCAAAGTTTAGATCAAGTACTTAAGAGTGTGCCAGGTGTCTATGTTCGAACCGGTGGCCAGGGCACTCCGAGAGTCGATATTCGTGGCTTTAAGACACGGCACGTTACCCTGCTTATCAACGGGGTACCGGCAAACGGTGCCGAGGATGGTCAGTTTGATCCCAGCGTTATCCCAACCAGCCAGATTGCGTCTGTCGAAGTGTCGGTGGGGCCGACATCGGTACTCTATGGTCCCGGCGGTGCGGGTGGCGTGATCAATATTATCACTAAGCAGGGAGAGGGAGCCTCTGGCCTATCCGGCAGATTAGAAGCATCCGCAGAGAACACCTTCAATGGCGATATCAGTGCTGCCAGCTCGGGGGAAAATTGGCAGAGTCTGGTCAGCATCAGTCATCAACAGACCGATGGATTCCCGCTTTCCGATGATTATCCATTTAATGAGATCCAGAGTGATAGTGTCAGGGCTAATTCAGATAAAGAGATCGATAACATCTATGCTCAGGGGAGCTATTGGCTGTCTCAGAGCACTCAGATAACGGCCAATATGAGCCTTCGCTCCGGTGAGTGGGGCAAGCCTTCGCGGGATGGGAGTGGCAGCGGTAGCATAAAGTTTGAGCGGGCAGACGATTATGATGCAAGAACCTTTCAGCTTGGAATGGCGCATAAATTCAATGAGATGTTTACTCTGAGAGGCTTCGGTTACCACAACCAGAGTGATGTGGTTGAGACTCAATATATCGATGATAGTTACACTAAGGTGAAGCAGAGTCAAGATGGACGCTCAAGGGTGCAGGGAGGCAACCTGCAATTCATTACAAACTATGGCCCAGCGGGGATATTGACCGGCTCTTTAATCGCGGAGAATCAGAGTTGGGAGTCCACAACATCTAAGCCTGAGAAAGAAGAGAAATCGGGGCAGAAGAGTCGGGGCATCGATGGCAGCAGTAGTAAAAGCGGCGGTGGAAATGGTAGTGGAAACGGCGGTGGCAATGGAGGCGGTAACGGTGGTGGAACTAGCAGCTTCGATGATTCCGGATGGCTCTACACCTTAGCTGCCGAGTATCAATTCCAGGATGACGGCTACTATGGTTTCACCCTGGGAGGCGCTTTTCATGATCAGGAGCGTGTCAAAGAGTCAGAAAGTGACTACTCGGGCCAGCTTTCCGGTTTCTGGCAGGCGTTTGAGCACACCCGGTTCAATGCCGGTATAGCAAGAAAAGTTCGTTTCCCTTCGATGAAGAATTTGTATTCACAATCTTCCGGTAATGCAGATTTAGTCGCTGAAACCTCGAAGCATTTCGAGCTCGGTGTAGCACAGGAGTTGGGGGCATCGACCGCACTCTCGCTTGCAGGTTATTACACTGATGCCGAGAACTATATTGCTAAGGATATTGCCGGAATCTACCAAAACATGGGGCGCTATCAGTTTAAAGGTGTCGACCTCTCTTTGACTAACCAATCATTCGATGATCTGTCACTGACATTCGCCTATAGCTTTCTGGACACCGAAGACAAAGATGCTTTCGATGGTATGGGGGCTTTAGAGTACCGTCCAAGACATCAACTGCGCCTTCAGGCCGAGTATGAACTGGCATTTGCCATGCGAATCAACATGAACCTCGAGCGGATAATGGGGCAGGTTTACTACGAACAGCAGAAGGTAAATGGCAATAAGGTGTGGACCGATCAGTCATTGGCGGACTATACCCTGCTGGATGTGAACTTAGTTCAACCTGTTCTGGATGACAAGCTTGAGCTTTACATCAGAGCGACAAACCTGCTGGATGAGAACTATTACCAAAGTGATGCCATCCCTCAAGCCGGAAGACAGGTGTTTGTCGGCATCAACTGGCAGCTGTAGTCAGGTGGTTGCAAGCCCGGTGAAACATGGAGTTCACCGGACTTAATGATCTTTTTAAAGAGTGATGCTTTGCTCTTTGTGGCGGGCGGATTTGTAAAGTTTGACTATCCGGCGTTGTTGCTGTGGATGTCGATCTTAGTAATCGTGACAGATAATTTATTTGATAGATGAAGATATGAATTTACTGGAATTAGATGGAGTTAGCTTTCGGTACCATTGCGATTCAGACTTAGTGCTGAATGAGGTGAGCCTGTCGATTCAAGAGGGGGAGTGTCACTGTATCAGTGGCCCTACAGGTTCCGGTAAATCGAGTATTCTCAATCTTATTATGGGTTGCCTCTCCAGACCTTTCGAGGGAGAGCTTCATGTCGCCGAGGATGTGGTTCTCGGCCTGGTGATGCAAGACCCAAATGTACAGTTTATTCGTCAGAGTGTCGGAGCGGAGATCGCCTTCGCATTGGAAAATCTGGCTGTCCCCTACGATCTTATGGTTGGCAGGGTCCAAGGGGCGCTGAGAAGAGTTGGGCTATACGTCAGTTTAGATACACCTATCGAACAGCTGTCTCTCGGCCAGAAATATCGGCTGATGATCGCGGCTCAACTGGTCTATGAGCCGAATGTTATTCTGCTGGACGAACCTTGGGCTCAACTCGATGATACCGGGGTCGAAGAACTCATGTCAGTATTGAGACGACTGAAGGCCGATAATGTCTCCATCGTTTTAGTTGAGCATAACCCCGGGGTTTTCGATGATGTAGTGGACCACTTCTGGCAGTTACAAAATGGCAAGTTATCTCCGGGATGCTTCCAGTGTGCCTCCATTCCCTTTACTCAGGCGGTTTGTGCCCCCATAGGGAGGAGTCTGCTGTCTCTCCAGCCATTTGATTTCTGTTTCGAAGATCAAAGCCCGCTGTTTGTCTGCCATGAACACCTGCAACTGTTTGAGGGCGAGATCGTGACTCTGATAGGTGATAATGGTGCAGGAAAAAGCAGCCTGTTAAAGAGCATCGCCGGGATACAGTCCAAGGTAAAAGGCTTGCCGTTGAAAGTGTTGGGCAAGCAACCCAAACTAGGTGTCTTCGGCGCCGAACTTGGCTTGCTGCTTCAGCGTCCCAACCGTCAGCTGTTTGAAAATACTGTGTTGGAGGAGATGCAATTCAGCCTTAAACGCTTCGGCTTACCCTTGGAAAACGCCGATAGAGTATTAGCTGAGATGGAGATGGAAGATCTCCGCTCTCATTCACCTCATACCTTGTCATACGGTCAACAGCATCTGGTTGCTCTGGCCTCCCTTGCATCGATGAAGCCTAAGATAATGCTTCTCGATGATCCGCTTGCCGGTCTGGATCAGGCATTTTACTGCAGAGTATGGCAGCTTTTGCTGCGGCTCAGTCGTCAAGGTACGGCAATACTGCTGAGTAGCCACAGGTTGATGAGTCATATGCCGGTCACACGCTCATGGCACTTATCCGGCGGTCTCCTGCATGGAGAGCATCTGTCCGGGGCTTGTATAACCGGCATGGATAGTGCCCATGTCGGTTAAGGCTGACTGCGTCGCTTACTTTATCTCCTGGTCGAAGGGGGCTAGGGAGAGTATGGATGCGGGTTAAGGGCAGGAATAGGGCTGGAACAACAGGCAGTGAACGCCTGCAGAGCCATGCAACGCACAAGAGCAGTTATGTTACGGCGGCCTCATTGGTGCTTGTTTTGCTGCTGTCGAGTGCCGCTTTTTTCATTCCGGATAGGCACCTTCCCGGTTTGATCTTGTGTGAAACCCTCTTACTCATCCATGGTCTCTATCGCCGTGGAAAGATAGGCGTACTGGTGCGGGTGTTTTTTGTACAGCTACTTATCACTATGGGGCTCTACTACCTGATCCATGGTCAGGGGCAGCTCGCCCAGGGGGCCATGGCTGTGTTGAGGATCCTGTTGGCATTCATTCCCGGCTGGTGGCTGTCAGTCTGTTGTAGTCCTGAACGAATTGGAGAGGTATTGACCTGGGTTTTACCGGTTAAGTGGGCCTTCGTTATTGCTGCATCGATAAGCTTATTGCCGTTTATGACGCTCGAGCTGCGTGAAATATATCAGATACAGTGTATGCGTGGTGCCCGGATCACTCCCAAGGCACTGAGGGACCCGAGAAATTGGTCTGAATTGATAGGTTGTGTGATTTTTCCTCTTTTAATTCAACTCATTAAGCTTTCAAAGCAGATCGCTGTAGCCGCTCAATTACGATATTTTGGTCGGAGTCGGCGGCCTACTCACTGGAGGTGATTTTCAATTTGAGGATCTCGCTTTATTTAAACCGGTTAAATAACAAGACTATATGAAGAAGAGGGTGTTATGAATAAGGGTTTTAACTTCAGTTTACAAGATGCACTCTTTATCGGCTTCTGTGCCACCCTGCTGGTGGCGTTGAAAAGCATGATGCGACTTAAGTTGGGCATTTCGGGTCACTCGATGTTTCTGATGACATTTTTTTATCTCATCTGCTACGGCGTGGTAGGGCGGGTAGGCTGTATCTCTGCATGTGGAGTGTTGTCCGGCTTCGTTGCGATGATCTTGAGTGTAGGCAAAGGGGGGCCATTAATTCTTATAAAGTTTGCATTGCCGGCTATAGCCATGGATCTGAGTCTGCTGGTTTTGGTTGGTTTGTTTACCCTAAGGATGCGCTGCGTAATCGTCGGTTTGATAGGTTGTTTAGCGTGGGCGGGTAAGGGATGGATAGAAGATCTGTTAGTGGGGATGACAATGCAGGTAGCCCTGGTTCAGTTTGCATTAAGTGTATTAAAGGGCGGGGGATTTACAGTGCTTGCCGCATTGATGGTTCCGCCCGTACTCGAGCGACTAAGAGCGCATGATCTATTGTACAAAGGCAGCACTAAATAGCTGAGTAACTCTTTGCTCTATTGAGTCCGGTCGCTTTGGAAAAGATGTTTATGGTATTGAGAGGCAGTAGGTAAATGAATGATAAACAGCTGAAAACCTGGTTGATCTGTATCGACGATACAGATGATATAGGTACAAAAGGTACGGGAGAGATCGCGCAGGAGATTGCGGAGCTTCTCTGTGAAGGTGAGGGGGAGAGTTGTTCCTTCATCACCCGGCATCAGCTCTATGTTCATCCGGATATCCCATACACCTCCCATAATAGTGCCATGTGTTTTCGTCTGCGGAGTAATAAGCCTCTCGAGTTGATTAAGCGGCTGGCTGTCACACATCTCTCCGGGCAGAGCGCTGCGGCATCGGATCCGGGTCTGGCTATATTGGATTGCGATTCGCAGTTTAGCAGAGCGGCACTCATCCGCTTCGGTTTGGAGGCTAAAGAGCAAGTAAAAACAAAGAGCGAGGCATATGAGCTGGCTCTTTTGCAGGGGATAAGTTTGAGTGAGCATGGTGGCACCGGACAGGGGGTGATTGGAGCGTTAGCCGGCATAGGTTTGAGGCTTTATGGTCAGGATGGTCGAGTGAAGGGCCAGGTAGATCTGGGTCAGGAAGGACATGAGGGCGGTATAGCGCTTACAGTCAAAGAAGCATTAAGGCTTAGTGGGTTGGATTGTGTGGTTAGCCTCGATGGACGTAAGCTGAGGAGTGATGAGGTGCTGCATCTGAGTAATAAGGCTAAGGCCGTATATTGTCAGCACCAGTTTGCACTTCTGGTTTATTGGAATAAGGACCGCTGGTGTAATGCGTTGAAGCGGCACCTGAAGGAGTACTGATAGTGAATGTGAAATTACTGCCCTGGTATGAGTTTGACGGTAAGGCCTTTCGTTTCAGGTTTGGTATTGAAAATTGTGTCGCCTCCAGAGAAGCGGCTCAGGCCTGTGAACGGTTTAGTCCGGATGATGAAGATGAGCAGATCGATGATACGCTTGTCTCCTGTTACAACTGCATGAAGCGTCGCTGGCTTATCGATGGCGTCGAATGTATCCAATTTAAGTAAAGAGATGTTATGAGTTTTAAGTTTTTACTACCTGATAAAAAAGCGTTAACTTAAACCCGGCATGTGCGCTTGCTCAATATTTAGAGCTATTGAATATGAGAAGTGCGTCTTTGCTGTGGTTATTTAATAACTCAAGGCATAGAATACCCTCCCACAACGCCTTTGATTTAAAGCAGAAAATTGTAGTAAGCATGAGGCGTACTAGAATATTTAAGTAGATATGTCCATTTGCTGTTGGTCATCCTGGGGGGGCTTGGATTCATGGCAGATTCGGTAGAATCTAAGGCACTTGTTAAACTTCCGGTTTCCAAGTTGACTGTTGGTATGTTTGTTACCGCCATCGATAGAGAAGGCTTGGTTAAAGTTGCCAATGCCGGACAGATCCGTCATCGCGATGCGATAGATAAGCTGACTAAGAATGGTATTAAGCATGTTTGGATCGATGTTGAGCGTTCGGCAGAACATTGTGGCTTAAAACCTGTTCAACCTCCTAAACCCGTCGTTAAGAAGGCTCAGCCTTCCCGTGAAAAGTCGCAACAAAAGGCTAAGAAGTTGATTGTCGAGGCGAAAGATCTCGTCAAGAAGGTGCTGTCTGAAACCTTCGAAGGCAAGGCTATCGAGGTTGCCCCCTTCGAGGCGCTGGCGGATAACATGATCGAGACGGCCCTGCTCGACGCCGACGCGATGAAGTGTGTGTCGGCATTGAGAACGAAAGACGCCTATCTGCTTGAACACTCGATTAATGTTGCTTTTCTGCTGGTTACCTTTGGTAAATATCTCAAGTTGGAGAAAGATACCCTCCGGCAGCTGGCGGTTGGCGGCATGTTGCATGATATCGGTAAAATTAAGATCGATAATAAGGTACTGCACAAGCCGGGAAGACTCACGCCTGAAGAGTTCGAGCATATCAAGCTGCATCAGGTTTTTGCTATCGATATCATGAGAGAGACCAAAGGTCTTTCGAATATCAGTAAAGATGTGTGCCTGATGCACCATGAGAAACTGGATGGTAATGGTTACCCTGGCGGCTTGAAAGGTGATGAGCTGCCACTTCATGGGCGCATGAGTTGTATTGTCGATATCTTTGATGCGCTCACAGCTACACGTTGCTACAAAGAGGCCATGAGTCCGGCCGCGGCTTTTAAAGTGCTCTTAAGTCTGACCCCTTTTCACCTGGATCAGGCTTTGGTCTATGAGTTTATCCGGTGTGTCGGTGTGTACCCGGTTGGCTCCTTAGTCGAGCTCTCAGATGGCCGGATTGGCATCGTGTGGCAAGCGACGAACAGAGACGCCCTTCATCCTGTTTTGAAGTGTTTCTACTCCATAAAACATAAGCACTACACTGAGGTCGCTATGGTCGATCTGCTAAAATCTGATCTGCATATCGAGCGAGGTGTATCACCCAGCAGTCTGGATGTCGACCCATCTCCCTTCTATTGACCCAGTTGAGCCGGTAACTTCCCCCCTTTACTCTTAAGTTCGGCCTCTTATAGCTGAATATCTCTGCTCATTGAATGAGCTCGCTAAATGGGCTCAGAGTCGATCACTTTGTTATACCGACTGGTATAATAGCGCTTTCGATAATAGTGATGAGCAAGCATCCCAATGAATAGAGTTCTCCCCGTTACGATTATTTTGGTCTCCCTGTTACTGTTGATCCCCGGCGTGAGCCAGCCAATTCTGAGCATCAGCGGCATGATAGAAAAGTCTGAATTGACTCTGGCGGGAGTCGATCACCTGGCCGATAGCTTCAGTGATAACTCTGCCGGTAGCGGAGGGGCCAGAGGGATGATCGCCATGATATCGGATATGCTGGGGTTTAATGAAATAGAAGGTGAAGTCGAAGTTTTTCAGAAGACCCGCAGTATTTGGGGGACGATAGAGGAGCTTTATCTTTCCGGTAATGTAGCGGTTTCAGCTTTGGTTATGCTGTTTAGTATCGTCATTCCCGCCCTGAAGTTATGTTTGATGTTGACTCTGCAGTTTTCGCTGCCTGAAAAGATGGGGGCAGGCGTAGCGCGTGTCATAGAGTTAATCGGGAAGTGGTCGATGGCCGATGTGTTTCTGGTGGCACTCATGGTCAGCTTCATGGCCGGAAATGCGTCGGCGGGTATGGGGCAATTATTGAGAACATCGGCGACCTTAGAAGTTGGCTTCTACTATTTTACGGCTTATTGCATCTTCTCAATACTCAGTAGCTATCTGGTCATGCGCTCTGGTCGTGCGAAAGACCTTACTACAGAGCGGCGCCGCTCTGCAGTGTCTGCTCGATAGTGGTTATTTGAAATACTCTCGGTGACGCAGGTCTGCATATGCCTGCTGATTCGGTTGTTACTAGAGCCCCGTTTTTTCAGGAAGATGATTAAGTCAAATCCGGATCTAAGTTTCTCTATTAATATCCGGTTTTTTTGGCAACCTCCCCTTTGCTCACATTTCCCGGCTGTTCAGCAGAAGTAAAATGAATCTTTATCATGACTGATGGACTAATCAGGTATATCCCTACCATTACATTGAGTGAATGATGAAACGTCGTGATTTTTTAGCCGCCGGAACAGCGGTCATGGCCAGTGCTATGGCGCCTGTGCAACTTTTTGCCGCAACTAAAGAGAAACCTTTTCAGATATTGGCCTTAGTCTTCGATGATTATGAGACCCTGGATCTACATGGCCCGGTTGAGATGTTGGGGCATATGAAAAATGTTCAAATTAAACTTGTTGGGGATAAGAGTATTATCCGGAGTTACCAGGGACCGAAGGTGGTCACCGATATCTCGACGTTGAAGGTGACTCCATGCGACCTCTTTATCGTTCCCGGAGGACTGGGTACCCGTAAGCTAGTCGAAGATGAGGAGTTGATGCTCTGGCTTAGAAAGCAGGCTGAGGTGTCGGGTAAGGTGTTCTCAATCTGCACCGGCTCTGCCTTGTTGGCTAAAGCGGGCATATTGAATGGTGTCAGTGCCACAACCAATAAGATGGCCTACCAGTGGGTAACAGGGCTGGCCGAGCAGGTAAATTGGCAACCGAGCGCTCGTTGGGTTGATGATGGCAAGTATCTGACATCCTCCGGCGTATCGGCGGGGACGGATGCGGCGCTCTTCTATATCAAACAGCTCAGGGGTGAGAGTGAGGCCAGAAGAATCGAGACATTGACCGAATATCATTGGAACAGTGATGCTAAAAATGACCCCTTTGCCGTGGCTTAGTTGATCTAGCTATTTGTTAGTAAAAACGAATATTTGGGTTAACTTTATTTATCGATAAATAATAACCACTTCTTTGAACCTATCTCTGATAAACAAGGAGGCAGAATGAAGCAGTGGTTAATCATCATATGTTGTGCAGTTTTTGTGGCTGCCTCCCTGCTTACCGACGGACTCGTTCGTGCCTTGATCGATCTTGCAGCCTTTGCTTGTCTGCTCTGGATTGTACTGGGAGTTAAGTCTGAGCCGTTGAAGCCATAGTCTCTGCTCAGATCATGTTATAGATAGAGAATGTAAAGCAGCGAGCTGGTTCCTATCGATAACCATAACAGCACGCCCAAGAGCAGGGGCTTAGCGCCTGCTGTACGCATCTTTCTCACCGTGATCCCCGCGCCAATCAGGAACAGGCAGAGCACGAGTACGCGCTTGGAGATCTCAAACAGCACCTCATAGGCAGGCTGACCCAGGGGGAAGTAGTGGGCGATGGCAATTGCCAGGCAGTAGAAGCCGATAAAGTAGGGAATGGTAATGCGCTTCCTGTCGCCGCCAAAGAGTATGGCACTGAGCAGGGCTATGGGAATGATCCACAACGCCCGAGCCAACTTAATGGTCGTTGCCGTAGTCAGAGCTTCTTCACCGTAGGCTGATGCAGCGCCAACCACTGAGGAGGTATCATGAATCGCGATGGCGCTCCAGACACCGAACTCATATTGGCTCATCGAAAACAGGTGCCCCAGGGCCGGGAACAGGAAGAGTGCCAAAGAGTTGAGGATAAAAACGGTTGCGAGCGCGATGGCCGACTGTTCACTCCTGGCATTGATTGCCGGTGCGACGGCGGCGATAGCGCTTCCACCGCAGATAGCTGTACCCGCAGAGATAAGATGCCCTGTCTTGGTGTCGAACCTGAGTGCTTTTGTCAGCATAAAGCCTAAGAGCAGGGTGAAGATGATTGAGCCAAGGATCAATGGCAGGTTCTGCAGGCTTGCCGATATGGCGGTTTGCAGTTGAATTCCGAAACCCAGACCGATAATTGAGTAGGAGAGCAGGCGTTTAGTTATCTTGCCCAGATCGAGTTCATTGGGGATCAGGCCCAGGCTTGCCAGGGTAAAACCTAATACCAGGGCTATGGGGGATGAGATCACCGGAAGCAGACACAGGACGGCAATGAGAAAAAAGGGAAGGTGGCGCTTTACGGTCTGAAGAGATATGTTGCCGGGTTTCATCGAAAATAATAGCTTGGGAGTTAGCTGGAAATTATAGCCAGACAGGCGTTTTCAATAAATTCAATTTATTTTAGTTATAGATTAAATAAAATTTATTCTTCGAGTAGCCTGATCATTCAAACCAGTCCTCTGATTCCGAATCAGCAGCGAAATCAGAGGACGTATTCCTCATTACCTCATAGTAACGAACTCTTCGGCGCCCGTCGGATGGATAGCGACGACGGCGTCGAACTGAGCTTTGGTGGCGCCCATCTTCATTGCGACACCGAAGCCCTGCAGGATCTCATCCATGCCGAAACCTATTCCGTGTATACCCACCACCTTCTCATCGGGGCCGGCGCAGACCAGTTTCATCTTGCACGCCTGACGATGAGCGGTGACGGCCGTATACATAGAGGTGAAGCCCGAGTTGTAACACTTAACCTGATCTGCGCCATATTGGGCGATGGCCTCAGGTTCAGTGAGCCCCATGGTGCCTATGGCCGGGTGGCTGAAGACAACGGTAGGGATCAGGCTGTAATCCATTTTTGCATCTGCCATGCCGTTGAACAGGCGTTCGGAGAGTAGTCGACCCGCCTTGACGGCTACCGGAGTCAGCTCTACGCCGCCCTCGATGATATCTCCCACACAGTAGATGCCCGGGTTGGTGGTGTTCTGCTGCTCATCGACAACCACGTAACCTTTGTCATTTAACTTAACTCGGGTATTTTCCAGGCCGATATTTCCGGTAGAGGGTTTGCGGCCTATTGCCCAGATAAGGGTATCAACCTCAAAACTCTCGCCGTTTTCAAGCTTCAGGGTAAGTGTGCCGTCGCTATTTTTGATGACCGATTCTGGAATACTGTTGGTGTGCAGCGTAGGCCCGTCTGTCGCCATAGACTCCATCAGTGCTTCACTCAGCATAGGATCGAAACTACGCAGCGGTGCATGCTTACGCACAAACAGATGGGTCTCACTGCCCAGAGAGTGCAGCACGCCGGCGAGCTCGACTGCGATATAACCGGCGCCAATGACAGCTACACGTTTAGGCTGTTCGCGTAAATCGAAGAAGCCATCTGAATCGATGCCATGTTCGGCACCGGGAATATTCGGGATACTCGGCGAGCCTCCTGTGGCGATCAGGATATGGTCGGCGGTGTACTCCTCTCCGTTGACCTCTATGGTGCGCTCGTTGACGAAGCGGCCGTAACCGCGTACTAAGGTGACCTTGTTGTTTTCAAGGCCTCGGTCGTATGAGCCATGAATTCGCTCGATATAGGCATCGCGGCTCGCAACTAAAGTGTTCCAGTCAAACTTGTTGACCGTGACATCGAAGCCATAATCTTTAGCGTATAGATGTAAGGCTTCTGCAACCTGGGCGCCATACCACATCACCTTCTTTGGTACGCAGCCTACGTTGACACAGGTGCCGCCGAGCGCCTTAGCTTCGATGAGTAGTACCTTAGCGCCACGCATGGCTGCGCGGTTTGCCGATGCGATACCACCACTACCTGCGCCAAGACAGATATAGTCAAAATGTTGGGCCATCTATTATCTCCAAAGAGTATGTGCAAAAAGTTGCTATGTAAGGCAAGCAGCCATTGTAGGGGGAAATCATGCCTCAGTACAGAAGGCCAGTATCATATTTCAAGCTCACTCCTGTCTATTATCAGCGGCGATGTTGGCATCTGTCATAGTCTTTCTGTTTCGGACCTTCGGCGCCACATTTCATGCAGTTCCACTCTTTGTTCCTGATCGCTAACTCCTTTTTATGGTAACTGTTAGATGACTTATTTCCGGTAGATGTGAGACTCTTCTCCAGCTTGTTCATTCTGTTGTTGAGCCAGCGGCAGCTGGGATCGTTGGCTATATGTGCTCTGCCGGCAAGTTGCTGCTTGTGGGGGAGTTTCTTTGTATGGGGTTTTCTTTTTTTGGGCTGAGCCGGAGAAGAGGCTCGATTGGTTTCTTTGACTACTGGGGAGCTGAACTCCAAGGCACTTCGGTTATCTGTTGGGAAAGATATGGGGTTACCTTTGTTATCTAAAACAACCCCTAAGGGGAGGGGGGCTTTGTTGTCTGCTCGGCTACAGGGAGTTGGCACGAACAGAAGGATTGCCAGGGCGAAGGTAGTGGCGGGTTTAATGAGCCGGGCATATTCTGTTAAGAGTGACATTCCCTGTTCCTCTTGAAGGTGTGAGTTACAAAAGTTTTTGCCAAAGACACTCCCTGTCTTTGGTTTAGATAAATCTAGTCCAGGTTCTTACTTTTTACAAAGTGCTCAGCCTCCATAGCCTGAGCACTCACTCTTTTAACTTTAGAAATTCCAGGTCAGGTGGATGCCGGCATAGGTCTGATCTAAGCTGCCTTCGATGCCATCGGCCTTAGCTTCAGCCTTGATATCCTCCTGGGCTATGGTGTGGCTGACGTGGCCAGATAGCGTGATCTGCTCATTCACCAGATATTCAGCTTCTACACCGAACTGGAAATGGTTCGGCCCATCATGATCTTCGGTTGCGTATTGAAAATCGAATGCTTGAGTGACATAGGGGGTCACGGTGAAGTTTTCCAGTAGCTCCCAGCTGCTGTGCAGGCTGGCTTCGACAAAGTAACCACCGGCTTCTGTCGCATAGGTATAGGCGATAGATGGTGTCAGCCATTCGATGCCGCTGTAAGTAAGGGAGCTGAAGAACTCATTGTCATGGGCACGTTCATCACCGTAAAACTCGAGTCTTTGATAGCCAACCGTTGCTTCCACAGTGTCGGAGAGAGGAATAGCGTATTCGAGACCAAAGTTCCACTCGGTATAATCCTGATCATCTGCGCGACCAAGTGTGGCATAGAGGTTTAAGTTGCCATGTTGTACCGCAGCAGTCCCCCAGAATATTCCGCCTTTATCCAGGTTATTACGTCCTTCAGAGACATACTTAGAGTCCCAACCCAGATCGAGCAGGTATCCGGTCTCTACCGTTTCATTCGCCGGCAGAACATTTCTGCTATGTGAGTCATCAATATTCGTACTGGTCTCCGCATAGGCAGAAGAGGAGGCAATGATCAGGCTGGTCAGAAGTGATAACTTAGTTTTATTGTTCATATACGGCTCGGATTCAGGCGAAATGGTGATAATGTGATTAACTACTTAGGAATAGTAATGCTATTGTCAAGAATGTAAATGAGAACGCTTCCCATTTGGGATGAGGCTCTCAAGAGTTGGAATGTAAATGATTCCCATAGGTTTTTCTTGTTCTAGATCAATTTATTCTAAGTTATGCCTTGATAGGCGTAATGAGACGAAATGTCTGGCTACAGATAGTTCTTGAATATTCCCCGATTAGCCCATATCTAATCTTTAGACCATTATCTAGAGCATAGATTATCTCTATGCTGAGGAATCAATATGAGCAACCCTTTGCTTACCAGCGCAGTGTTACCCCCTTTTTCCAAGATCAAGCCAGAACATATTCAAGAAGCCGTTGAGCAGGGTATTGCCAATTGCCGCAGTCAGATAGAGAAGGTGCTTGCCCAGCCAGCCCCCTTCACCTGGGATAATCTTATCGCTCCCCTCGAAGAGGCCGATGATCGGCTGAGTAAGATCTGGTCCCCTATCTCCCATATGAACTCAGTGGTCAGCAGTGAAGAGTGGCGTCAGGCGCACGATGCCTGCCTGCCTCTGCTTTCAGAGTACGGTACTTTCGTTGGGCAGCATCAGCCGCTCTATCAAGCTTATAAATCCATAAAGGCATCTGCAGAGTTTGAGCATCTGACTCAAGCGCAGAAGATGGTGATCGACCATAGTTTACGTGACTTCGAGCTTTCAGGAATCGGACTCAATGATACTGACAAGCAGCGTTACGGTGAGTTGGTTAAACGCATGTCAGAGTTGACCAGCGGTTTCTCGAATCAACTTCTGGATGCGACGCAGGCGTGGACTAAGTTGCTTACAGAGGAGAAGGATCTCGCAGGTTTACCCGAGTCTGCAGTTGCTGCGGCTAAAGCCATGGCAGAAGCTAAAGATCAACAGGGCTGGCTATTCACCTTGGACTTCCCTTCATACCTGCCGGTGATGACCTATAGTGAAAATCGTGAGTTGAGAGAGGAGTGCTATCGTGCATTTGTGACGCGGGCTTCCGACCAAGGACCATTTGCCGGTGAGTTTGATAACGGGCCCCTGATGGATGAGATTGTGGCACTGCGCCATGAGTTGGCGCAGCTGTTAGGGTTCGATAGCTATGCCCACAAGTCTTTGGCGACCAAGATGGCAGAGACTCCCGAGCAGGTATTAGAGTTTCTCAATGAGCTGGCCTCCCGCTCTAAAAAGCAGGGAGAAACAGAGCTGGCCGAACTGACCGAGTTTGCAGAGCAGGAGTTTGGGGCGACAGATCTGCAGCCCTGGGATCTCAGCTTCTATGCTGAGAAGCTAAAGCATCACAGATATGAGATCTCCCAAGAGCTGCTTCGTCCCTATTTTCCTGAAGATAAGGTGCTGTCCGGGCTTTTCTATACGGTGAATCGCCTGTTTGGCTTGAAGATCACCGAGCAGAAGGAGTTCGACTCCTGGCATAAAGATGTTCGCTTCTTCAGCATAGAAGACAGCGAAGGCAAGCACAGAGGTAGCTTCTACTTCGACCTGTATGCCCGTGAGGGTAAGCGCGGTGGTGCCTGGATGGATGATTGCCGCGTGCGCAGGCAAACAGCTGCGGGGATGCAAGATCCGGTGGCTTACCTTACCTGTAATTTCAATGCGCCTGTGGATGGTAAGCCCGCCCTGTTTACCCATGATGAGGTGACAACCCTGTTCCATGAGTTTGGTCATGGCATCCATCATATGTTGACCAAGATCGATGTCGCCGGGGTATCGGGCATTAACGGGGTTCCATGGGATGCGGTAGAGCTGCCGAGCCAGTTCATGGAAAACTGGTGTTTCGAAGAGGAGGCGTTGGCCGAGATCTCCGGACATTTTGAAACCGGTGAGCCATTGCCGAAGGCTATGCTGGATAAGATGTTGGCGGCGAAGAATTTCCAATCGGGCATGGGAATGCTGCGCCAGTTGGAGTTTTCACTATTCGATTTCAGATTGCATCTGGAGTATAGCTCTGAAGAGGGGGCGAATATTCAGGCCAAGCTGGATGAAGTACGTAGCCAGGTGGCTGTGATCAAGGCCGCCGACTTTAACCGTTTCCAGCATAGCTTTGCCCATATCTTTGCCGGTGGGTATGCTGCCGGTTACTACAGCTACAAGTGGGCAGAAGTCTTGTCAGCAGATGCTTTCTCGCGATTCGAGGAGGAGGGGATTTTTAACAGCGAAACAGGCCGTAGCTTCCTCAATAACATCTTAGAGATGGGAGGGAGCGAAGAGCCGATGGAGCTGTTTAAGCGCTTCCGTGGACGTGAGCCTCGCATCGATGCACTGCTTCGTCACTCGGGCATTAACGGATAACTCTATGTCGTAAAAAGATGCCAATTGGTTCTGCCAATTGGCATCTTTGTAATATCCAGACTTACTTTACTATCTCTAAAACATATTGTTTTTGAGAGTGTACCCCGACGGTACGACCATCCTCCCGAACTGACTCCGACCATGAATCCAGGCCGCCGATAGTGATTCTCTCTCCCGGTTCAGCCCTGACCTGGCTCACTATTTGATTACTGGAGACTAACTCCTCTCCTGTCATATTATCGACTCTCACAGAGGTGATCTTCGCGTCAATATGGAACAGGTTATCGCCAAGATTTTGAATATTAATCTCATACTGCTCACTATTAAAGTGTAACTCCTTTTCAGGTAAGGCTCCGTACACCTTTATCGTCGTCAGCGAGTCAGAGTCTTCGATTGTGATCATACCTGGTCGGGGAGCATTGGCACACGCACTCATGGCTACAGATAGCGTGGCGAATGAGATTGAAAACATAAGGGACAAAAAAATAGACTTCACAAAAAATTTCCGGCTTTAGTCGTTCATTCAAGCCAGAGATACTAAAGAATAGGGGAGAGTCAGGGCAAGTCACAGTTTGTCCCGATATGTATATGAGAGTGCTATCGATAGAGCCGTGGTTGCAGTGAGTATGAGTCGGGATTTCAGGATAAAGCTAAGGGGTAACCATCTCATTTGAGAGAAACTTGTCATCTGGTATGACCTCTGTTAGCCTTTCGCGTTCATTCTCAGGGACTAATATTGATGAACCTCTATTTCAGACTGTTTTGGCTATTTTTCTGGCGGATCCGTCACTGTAACTCAATCGATTTTCTGGGTACCAGCCGTATCAGCTATCGTGCAATGCCACTGGACTGTGATATTAACTGCCATGTGACCAACTCTCGCTATCCGGCACTTATGGACTTGGCTCGTACATATATGTTGGCCGAAATGGGGCTCCTTAAGCGCTTTTTGAAACTTAAGTGGTTACCTATCGTCAATGCAGCCGAGTTCACCTATATCAGAGATATCAAGCCGCTTACTAAGTTTGAAATCGAATCCAGGCTGGTTGGTTGGGACGATAAATATTTCTACATAGAACAACGCTTTGTTAGCGAAAACATCCTTCACTGCATAGTACATGTGCGAGGTGTCTTTGTTTGTAAGGGGAAGCAGGTACCGATAGATACCATGGTAAAGGAGGTTAACTTCGAGGGACCCACTCCCGAGTTGCCACCGGAAGTGGTTAAATGGAAGCAGTTCTTGCAGCTAAAGAAAGAGCGTAATATTTAGAAGATTCTAGGTTATGAAATCCAGAGCCTTTTAAAAGTTATGATTATTAATAAGATGGTTAATGATAGCTGTTTAAACTTGCATATGTGAATTTTAACAGGGTTAAATAGCATAGACTCTTTCCTTGTGAACATCACAAAATAACAAACATAGAGAGTTATATCTAAAATTGAGCTACTGCTTCTTTATAAATAGAATAAATTTATGATCATTGAGCCTCATATAATAATTATAGAGAATGTTCGATGCCAACACTCAAACCATCTGTTACGAGCGACTCAAATTTAATAGAAGAAAATGGTCCGCAAAGTTATGGTATTAGTGGCATAAGTTTGGATTCTCTTTCCGAGTTAGCAGAAAAAATAAAAATAGACGAATTAGTATTGTTTCAAACTGTTGTTACTCGCGGCAGTTTTAGTTCTGCTGCCAGACATCTCCGCCTTTCCGCCCCAACTGCCAGTAAAAAAATAAAGAAGATGGAGGAGAGGCTGGGGTATGCATTGTTTGACCGAACGACCCGGTTAATAAAAATGACTGATTTTGGAGAACAATTTCTCCAATATAGCGCGAAAATATTAAATGAGCTCGAAAATACGCACAACTTCCTGTTAAACAGCGAGCAAGAGCCGGCAGGCATACTCACCATAGGAATACCTCAATGGATTCTGTCCGAAATCGGTGGCCAGTTCTTTGTAGAGTTCAGAAAGAAATACCCGAAAATTACATTTGCAATTTATAATGTATTAGCTTCAAGGTTAAATGATGATGTAGAAGTTGATCTTTATATTCATGCGTTTGAGCCAAAATCTCGCAAGTGGGCATCTCAGACTATCCTGGAAATTGAATTAGAATACTTTGCCTCTAAGAGTTATATCGAGCGCTCACCCGAGTTAGTTCATCCGCTGCAATTGGTACAACATGATGTTCTCTCAATCAGAAACCCATTTTGGCCTGTAAGTTCATTACCCTGGCAAGATGAAGGCGTACTTCGGTGGATGCCAATAAAGAGCATTGCGACACTTGATAGTTTTGATGCACTTCTTGATTGGAGCAGTAATGGGTTAGGAGTCATAATTTGTCCTACTAATTTGATCGATGGCACAAATCTGGAGTCAAAGTTATATCGTTTGTTCGAACCAAAATTTAAAATTAGGTACCCATTAAAAGCATTCCAGAGCGCAGGTTCTGTCACTCCACCAAAAACGAAGGTCTTTTTAGAGGAGCTGACTCAATATTTTAAGTCCTATAGTTGCCAAAAAGGCAATAACAGTTTCCATTCCGACACGTAGAATTACCCCTTAATCGTTATTAACCTGAATAAGAAATTTCGTCATTCTTTAGGGTTATAAAATGATTGAACAAATAGATAAACAACACCCGAGTGATACACAATCCCCGAGCGATCCGTCTCGCAGGCGCTTGTTTAAGTACACGGCTGCGGCGGCCGCAGTCGCCATGGCTACTGGTGCTGGCTCTTGGGTAAAGAGCCGGGTGGAAGGGGTGCCGGTTGAAGGAGATTTTCCCGTTCCGGTTGACGATAGTATTCTGAAACCATTCAACCAGCGTAACTGGATCTTCTCTCAAGCGGGCTCTAAAAAGAATTGGGCTGATTTTCCGG
Organism: uncultured Shewanella sp.; assembly: GCF_947501225.1. GTDB lineage: Bacteria > Pseudomonadota > Gammaproteobacteria > Enterobacterales > Shewanellaceae > Shewanella. Next base: position 16,945 of record NZ_CANMUW010000016.1, on the reverse strand, counting down.
AACGAGATGTCGAGTTTGCCAAGTTGATTGGTGAAAACTGGAAGTTCAGAGATGGCATGCACAAGTTGATGATCTCCGGTACTGAGCCTACATGGAAGAATAATAAACCGGGTTATACTCAACTCGATTGGGCCGTGGGAATGGCGGGCCAGCATCCTCTGTCGGTATTGGGTAAGGCTTCAAAGTACGGTATACCGGACTCTCCCGGGATGATGAGTTGGGAGCAGCATAATCTGGCACCCAAACAATGGAAATTTGGCTCTAAGCAGGAAGCGAGTCAGCATATCAAACGTGCTGCGAAACTCTTTGGCGCGACACGGTGCGGTATTACCACCATTGATCCGCGATTCAATTATGATCCCATGTATGACCTGATTAAGAGTCAGGAGATAAGCTGGGATGAGCTAGGCTGGAAGCCTAAGACAGTTATCGTATTGCTACATGAAATGGAATATGAGGCGATACGTACCGCACCGGCGCTACCTTCAATCGGTACCGTGAATAAAGCTTATGTCGATATGGCTGTTCAAGCCGGTCAAATATCAGATTTTATCCGACGTCTCGGCTACAAGGCTGTTGCATCTCACAACGATATGATCAACAAGGTTGCTTATGGTATGAAGGCCGGCTTGGGGGAGGCCGCCCGAAATGGTGCGCTGATCACGCCAAACTTTGGCCCGCGAGTCAGAATATCGGCTATTCTCACAGAGATGGATTTTGTCGAATATGATGTGCCTCGCCGATTCGGAATTCAGGAGTTTTGCGAGCACTGTAAACTGTGTGCCGATGCCTGCCCTGCCGATGCTATCAGTAAAGATGATAAACCCAGCTTTAAACCAACCTATGAGGGGGCTGATAATCCGGCTCTAAACTGGGCTGGCCAACCAGGAGTGTTGAAATACTATAACGATGCTAAGAAGTGCTTCAAGTTCTGGTCAGACAATGGCATTGGCTGTGCCCAGTGTATTAAAACCTGTCCATGGAATAAGCCAGACTTCTGGCACCACAGGATCATCGATGCCTCCAATACCTTCACTGGTGGCGAAATTCATACAGTGATGCGTGAAATGGATAGCCTGTTCGGTTATGGAAACATGGAAATAGAAAAAGCAAACCTGCTGTTCTGGAGTGGAGATGTAAAATCATGATCTGGTTGCAATGGTATTTAATGGGAATGATGACGCTTGCTGCATTTATTGGCTATCGCGAGTTGGAAAAACACTTTCGTTTAGATTGGAAGGCTAATTTGGGCTTGTTGGCAGCTTTTTGCAGCTATTGGTTATGCTTTGGCTGGTCATGGGCCTCCTTCGTAGAGGGAGAAACACAATCAGGTGCCATGGGGCTGATCATGTTTGGTTTGAGTGGGGTGATCTTTACGGCAATTACCTGGCGCAAGTTTATTTCACCTCACCGTTTATTTAATAAGTAATTAAACAAATAAAAACATGGTGTCAATTTATGGGGTGGTCAGATATTAGAGTGAACACATGCTTATATCTGACTGCCGAGTAAAACATTAATTAATATTGTTGTTGCGCTTGTCAATGGATGTTCATGTTGTAATGAAAAGTTTAGGTTGAACGTTAATGTCATGGCGAGGCTTTATGCTGTTTAATATTCAACAAGAGTTAAATCGAATAGTAAAAGAGATTGATATATGTGATCTGGTATTTTGTGTAGATATAAAAGAATACTCTAAAGTACGAGGCATGATTAATTGCGATCAAAAAATTTACAAGGCTATCGTAAACAGGAGACAGTTGTTTTCAACTAACAATAGAGTCAGGTTCTTGCGTAGATATATTAAGTTATCTCTTACCAGTAAGGAATCTCATGAAAAGTTTTTCAAAGGTGGACGGCTTTTTGAACCAGGCTATTTGTCACCAAAGGATAAACGAATATGTGATAGTGAAAATGTATATGGTGCGATAAATGTTTTAATAGACATTCCTGTGTTATCTAATTTTGCTGGCAGGTTTATATTTTTACCAGAAAGCCATGAACAGCTAGGAGAGATAGAGAGTAAGTTGCTTGATATAACTCTATGTTTGAAGCGTTGGCTAGAGAGTATCCCTCTGGCTTGTTATAAACGACTCAATCCATTGATTGATTATCGAATCGTTGGCGGTGTCTCTTGCCAGGTTCTGAATATGCTGGCTAATGGGGCCGATCGTTCAGAGGTTGCCAGCTCTATGAGGCTCACAGAAAGAGGTGTCGATTATCATATCAGCTCTTTGAAACATAGTTTAAATGCTAAGAATCTTGCTCATCTTGTTTTTGTGGGGGCTAACTACCGCCTTATTGCCAGCTGATATTAGAAGTCTTAGTTAATTTTAGAGTCGCTTCTGTTTAATTGAATAATTATAAGAGTAGTCGAAGGATTATGCTGTGAGGCAAGTAATATGTCTCTCAGAATAATAATGCTTGGTTCGTTTTGTTGAAACTTGGCTAAAAAAGTGATGTGTAGCTTTATATTAAAAATAAATTAAAGTTGAAATGGATTTGATGATGAATAAAATAAAAACAGCAATACTGTTTTCTGCAATTAGTATGACACCTTTTGCTCATGCTACGTTAACACCACCAATTAAAAATAAGCAATTAGTTAAGCAAGTTAATACGCTTGTCGCTGGGTACGAGTTACAAACCAGTAATTCAAAAGATAATAACCCGGCTGTTTATGATCAGCCATATCTCTCTTTTCAACATACAACCATGGCATCCTGGGGGAGTGCTACCGGCTGGCTGACTCTGGATAATCCTATGGACAGTGCTGAAAATCAAAAGGGAGTCGATGCTGGGGCTACCGTACGAGCCTGGCTTAAACTGGACTATAACATAGGCGATTCCCCATATAATATCTGGTTTCAGTCGTTTACCATGAGCAACTCTATATGTAGTCAGGAAGACCTATATTTAGGGGTATCTCGTGACATCTTGTTTGGTCAACTGCGTGGTACGTTTGGTGTTGGTGCCCATTATGGCTGGGGGGCATTTAATCCAGCAAGCATCAGTTACAATGGTATGAATGGCTTGGCGACCTCATTGCTCTTGGGGTATCCAATCACTAATAAACTTGTCGGGAAAGTATTCTTTGAAGCGCAATTTGCTCGTTCTGATGAATTGAAGCGTACCTTTGGCTTCGATGATTACGGGCATCTGGCCGCGATTGGCTTAGACTACCACTTCAATAAGAAGCTATGGATCGGTACCTCTTTTCGACATCGTAAAAGCTGGGGGCCAGTCAAAGATAATGGGGGCAATTTTTTCTTTGAAGCGGGTTATAAGTTCTAGTTCTGTTTAAGTGTTTTCCCCGGAGTATTATTCAGTTTCAAATCCCCACTGAATTGTGCTCTGGGTTTCTGATAAAGAGCTACCTAACTCAGTTAAGGAATGGGTCTGCGACCCGAGAGTACATCTCCCATGGCCAGCTCTATCTCCTCTTTGACCTGTATGAACGAGCCTCTGAGTTGTGCCTGGTGCCAGTATCGGTTCAGGTTGTCGTATGAAAACAGCTGAAAATAGTTTTGAGCACAATAGAGGCAGGGAAACAGGGCACAGTCGGCCAGCGTTAAACTCTCTGCACATAGCCAGTGATGTTTCTCTAGTTTATTGTCCAGATAATCAAGAAACTGCCCGATATCTTTCTCAAGTTGCCTGATGAGTATCTGATTTTGCTCGCCATCTTCAGTTTTTTGATGTTCAAGTTCGAACAATACATTACTGAAGTCGTTATCGATTAAGCGATCCTGCAGCCGGGTTTCGAGTGCCAATGCTTTATCGTGTGGTATGAGCCTGGTGCCGGTGGAAAATTCACTGTCGATGAATTCGATAATGATGCTGGATTCAGGAATGAGCTCCCCCGCCTTACTCTTGAGCAGAGGCAGCTTTCCTGGTGGATAAAAGTCACAAAACTCTCGTCTGGATAGTGGATCCGATAACTCAATGACTCGCGGATAGAAGTTGGCCTGCTTTTCATAGAGTGCAATCAGTACTTTCTGTGAATAACGGGAAAGTGGGTGGTAAAACAGTTCCATCAGTAACTTCTCTCGGCAGGTGTAATGAAAAGTCAGAGCCAAGCATCTTTAGCCTGACTCTACTCTCAATTATAGTCGTTAATCTGATAAACCTGTTCGTTCGCCCAGCCGGGAGCCTTGGTATCATTACACTATAGAAGTATCCGGCAGTAGTCGTTTCTCTATGAAATTGAGAAATGCCCTGACGCGGGGGGGAGTAACATCATTAAATGGATGAACGGCGTAGATGACTCCCTCTCCGAGATGATAATCGGGAAGAATGTGAACGAGGCTGCCCTTGTCCAGTTCTTGCTCTATCAGGTAGTTGGGAAGTATTGCTATGCCTAGCCCCTGCTGCACTAATTTGACGATCCCGTGTTTGCTGTTACAACTGACAAATGGGGTTATCTTTATCTTGAATTTGTCTCCGAAACTGTTTTGTAACTGACAACTCTTAGGCAGGTAGTTAGATGCTTGCATTATCCATTGATGCTTAGCGAGCATATCCGGATGCAGTGGTGAACCATGTTGTTCGACATACCCGGGGCTTGCTATGAGGTACTCATCGAACTGACCGAGTCGGACAGAGGTGAACTCCGGCTCGATGGCCGGATCCGCTTGTATCGCGATATCGATATTATTTTCCTGCAGATTTAATCTTCTGTCTTCCAGGAGTAATGTAATACGAATCTTGGGATAACTCTTATTAAACTCTCCTATATGACTAATCAGGTTTTGCTCCCCGAGACAAACGGGGGCTGAAATTTTAATGCTGCCCTGTAACTCTTTATCCTGAGGTTTTGTTGCATTTTCGGCTTGTTTGGCAAGTTGTAACAGTTCGGCGCAGTAGTGGTAAAAGCTTTGGCCGTCTTCGGTTAAGGCCATTTTTCGGGTTGTGCGATAAATTAACTGGGTTGCACACCTTGCCTCTAGCTTTTTCAGGTGTTGACTGACCATAGAGCGGCTGATGCCGAGCTCATCGGCGGCAGCGGTGAGAGAGCCCTGCTCAACAACATTGGCAAAAACAAGCATTCGATAGAGTTGAGCCGCGTCCATAAGAGTCACCCACACAGTTTGAGATTAATTGGTTATCTTTGGTTACCAAAGTTAATCAGTAAATGCTTATTGTGTAACTTTTAGCTGTTAATTAAATTTAGATTGGGGGAGAACTCTTGTCCAGAAAATAGTCTGTACCTGTAGCCGGAGGATTGCTTTATATTGCTATTTTCATACTATGTATCTCTCTACCTCCTTGGAAAGCCAATTTAATTATGAGTCGATTAGAATCATTTTCCTCTATCTATCAAAGAGCCTGCGAGCGCAAGGGTGGAAGCGCCGGGCTGGAGAGCCTCCTATCTGCCAGTTTATCTACGGATGAGATAAGTCAGTATCGAGACGCAGAGCTGCTGTCCGAGATGAGTAAGAAGGTCTTTCAGAGTGGGTTCGTGTGGCGCATCGTCGAAAATAAGTGGCCGGCTTACGAGGCGGCGTTTTTCAATTTTGACCCCCATAAAGTTCTGATGTTGTCACCGGAGCAGTTACAGCAGAGGGCGAGCGATCCTGAGCTCATACGCCATATGAAGAAGACTATGGCCATCTATGATAATGCCTTGATGACTCATGACATCGCCAAAGAGCATGGCAGTCTGGCCGAGTATATTGCTAAGTGGCCTGGCGAGGAGATAACAACACTATGGTCTGTGTTAAAGCGACGAGGCACCCGGCTCGGCGGCAACACAGGCCCCTACTTTCTACGCGCCATAGGTAAAGATACTTTTCTGCTGACCGGCGATGTGCAGGGTTACCTGAAGACCCATAAGCTGATCGATTTTGGCTTCGGCTCCAAGAGTGGGCTAAATCAGGTTCAGGCTGTGTTTAACCATTGGCAGCAGGAGTCGGGTCGCAGCCTGGCCGATATCAGTAAAATATTAGCCTGTAGTGTCGGAGATAACAGAGTTTAGAGCCGGGAGTTGTAACTGCTAACCCTTCAGGCTGCGCGTTCTACAAAAAAAGCGCCAGCCTGGAGTGGGCTGGCGAAAGATTGCCGAAGATAGAGCAATAAATAGAGATAAATGTCGAACTGTTTATTCGATGGAGTAATTTTCTAAAACTTAAAAGCTCTTGCTTATACCGATGACGATCCGGTCATCAAAAATTTCAGTCTGTGTGCCGTAGACCTTATGGGTCTCATCGACCGTACTGCCATGGTATCTAAGGTCGAAATTCAGGCCGTAAAATGCTTTGCTGATACCCAGGTTCCAGTGTCCCCACCCTTCAGCGTTGTCTCCGTCGAGATCCTGGTAGCCTACAGAGCCAGATACTTTCAGACCGTTTTTGAATGCATAGCTTGGATGAATCGAGTAGTTGACACCCTGCCAACCATCGACACCAAACCAGTCATCGATAGTCGGGGTGACTTCCAGTTGTATGTTGGCCTGACCAAACTGCTTACCTACCTTCATCCATAACTCGGTGTAGTTTGAGTAAGAGGCACCCGGATAGAGATATGAGAAGACCATGACGTCATAAGTGATACCACTATCGCCAAACTCACCGGCTTTGCCTATGTAGGGGGCGGTCACTATCTCGAGATTAGGGTCGGCAAACTTGATATTTGACGCGAAAACACCGCCGTACCAACCATCATCATTTCCCCAACCCAGAGTTCCCTGAACTACAGGAACATCGCCATCCATAGTTTCGGACTCGCCACGGAATACATAATCAGACGCGAAGGTCAGGTTGCCACTGATTGTTCCACCGAGAACTTCAGCTTCATTTTCAGCCTGTGCAAATGAAGTCGCAGATAGAAGTAGTCCGCCTAGAAGTAGCTTGTGTTGTAGTTTCATCTGGATAGTCATGGTTCTCATCTCATCTTGAATTATTTGTTAACACGGTTGTTACTATAGGGTTAACTTATGAATGGCGATGGGATGTGGCGTGAATCAATAACGTCATAATATGAACAATTATGAACAAAATGATCTTCGGTTGGCCTCGGGCTCAGCTGTGAAGCTATGTTTAACTTCTTAAGTTGGTAATCAACTTTATAAAACAACTAATCAACAAGGGTGAAGAGATGATATTGCATTTAACGTGGTATTAACATAACGCGCTGATTTAAGGTGAATATTTGCATTCGTTTACAAAATTTTAGAGCTATACGCCTTGTTGAGCATGCTCGGTTATGAGATAAAGAGAAGTTCAAATCTTACACAAAAAATTATGCTGTCAATAAATTAAGCCGCGGAATTTCCTGCTGCTCGGATTGTCATGTTTGACTGATAGCTTTATTAGGAGTTCTCAATGCGGCAAATAGTTAAAATTGCCTCTTTTATAAGTGTGGCGTTATGGATAACGGCTTGTGGACAACAACCCGAACAGGGGCCGCAGCAGCGCGGGCCTATGGAGGTTGGCGTTATAAAAGTAGAGTCAAAGCCCCAATCTATTCTGGTTGAGCTACCTGGTCGTAGTAAGGCTTACCTGGAAGCAGAGGTTCGTCCACAGGTTAGCGGCATCATCATGACACGCGGCTTTGTTGAGGGAAAAGATGTTGAAAAGGGTCAGTCGCTATACCAGATCGACTCTGCGACCTATAAGGCGGCACTTATCAGTGCCAAGGCCGATCTTAAGAGTGCCCAGGCAAATCTAGTATCGGCTAAGGCTAAGGCGTTACGCTTCGAGAAATTGGTCGAGCTTAACTCGATCAGTGAGCAGGACTATGATGAAGCCGATGCGGCTTATAAAGAGGCACTGGCAAGGGTGACCGTTGCAGAGGCGGCGATCAATACCGCAAAGATTAACCTTGAATACACTGAGGTGCGTGCACCTATTTCCGGACGTGTGGGCAAATCTTCCGTGACTGCCGGTGCACTCGTTACCGCCAATCAAACCCAGACGTTAGCGACGATTCAGCAGCTCGATCCTATCAACATCGAGATTGCACAGTCGAGTGCACAGATGTTACGCCTGAAAGCTAAGTTGAAGCAGGGTCAACTCAAGGCCGCCGATAACGCAGGTGTTCAGCTGATCCTGGAAGACGGCACAACATATAAGCATGACGGTGTGTTGCAGTTTGCCGAAGTCAGCGTGAATGAGGACACCGGTTCAGTGATTCTGCGTGCAGAGTTTCCTAACCCGGATGGCGTGTTGATGCCGGGGATGTATGTACGTGCAGTGCTCAATACCGGTACCGACCCTGAAGCGATCTTGGTGCCGCAGCGCGCCATCACACGTAATACCAAGGGGGAAGCTGTAGCCATGATCATCGATGCTGAAGGTAAGGTGGCCTCACGAGTCGTCACGACAGCCGAGGTGATCGATAACCAGTGGCGAATCACAGACGGTTTAGCCGTAGGCGATCAACTGATCGTTGAAGGTCTGCAAAAAATTCGCCCCGGGGCACCTGTGAAAGCGGGTTCACTGGTCGCGGATAAGAAATCACAAGCACAACAGAAGTAGGGTAAAACTATGGCACGTTTCTTTATCGATCGCCCTATTTTTGCTTGGGTGATCGCCATTATTGTGATGCTGGCCGGGGTGCTATCTATCCTGGGACTGCCCGTGTCGCAATATCCGAGTATCGCACCGCCATCGGTTGAGATCAGGGCTGTGTACCCGGGTGCATCGGCTAAGACGATGGAAGATTCGGTAACTCAGGTTATCGAGCAGCGAATGACGGGGATTGACCATCTTCGCTATATCTCATCAACCAGTGATAGTTTCGGTAATGCGACTATTACCATAACCTTCAATGCCGAAGCCGATCCGGATATCGCTCAGGTGCAGGTGCAAAACAAGCTTCAGCTTGCAATGCCTCTGCTACCGCAAGAGGTTCAGGCGCAAGGCGTTAACGTAGCTAAGTCCAGTGCCGGTTTCCTGATGGTTGTGGGCTTCGTATCTCAGGATGGCTCACTGGATAAGAATGATATCGCCGACTATGTGGGGTCGAATGTTCAAGACCCGATGAGTCGCGTGCCTGGTGTAGGTACAATCCAGTTATTCGGTGCTCAGTACGCGATGCGTATCTGGCTCGATCCACTGAAATTGACTCAGTACAACCTGACAAGCCAGGACATTATCGCTTCTATCAGGGAGCAAAATGCGCAGGTTTCGGCGGGACAGTTGGGTGGTGCACCATCGGTCGCCGGTCAGCAGCTCAACGCTACGGTATCGGCGCAGAGCCGTCTGCAGACTCCTGAACAGTTTAAGAAGATCATCGTCAAGGCTGACTCGACCGGTGCCAAAGTGTATCTGGAGGATGTTGCCCGCGTCGAGCTGGGCGCTGAAAACTATGATGTCGAGTCTTACTATAACGGTAAACCGGCAGCGGGTATCGGTATTCAGTTAGCAACCGGTGCCAATGCGTTGGCAACCGCCGAAGGGGTTCGCGCTAAAATTGCCGAACTGCAACCTTTCTTCCCCCAAGGGCTAGAGGTGGTTTACCCCTATGACACGACCCCATTCGTTGAGAAGTCTATCGAAGGGGTTGTACATACCCTGCTTGAAGCCGTGGTGCTGGTTTTCTTGATCATGTACCTGTTCCTGCAGAACTTCCGTGCAACGCTGATCCCGACGATTGCGGTACCGGTTGTACTCTTAGGTACGTTTGCGATCTTGTCGGCTACGGGCTTCTCGATTAATACCCTGACCATGTTCGCCATGGTGCTGGCAATTGGTCTGTTGGTAGATGATGCCATCGTTGTTGTTGAGAACGTCGAGCGCGTGATGTCCGAAGAGGGGCTCAGTCCCGTCGAGGCCACCAAGAAGTCGATGGATCAGATCACCGGCGCACTTGTAGGTATCGGTCTGACGCTTTCGGCGGTATTCGTCCCCATGGCGTTTATGTCGGGGTCGACCGGTGTGATCTACAGGCAGTTCTCGATAACGATCGTATCGGCGATGGCGCTGTCGGTAATGGTGGCAATTATTCTGACACCTGCGCTGTGTGCCACCATGCTTAAACCCATCGCTAAGGGACATCACGCGGTAGATACCGGCTTCTTCGGCTGGTTTAACCGTAAGTTTGATGCCTTGACCTCGCGTTATGAGGCAAGCGTTGCAGCCCTGATCAAGCGTTCGGCTCGTACCATGATGGTCTTTTTAGCGATATCGGTCGCTGTGGGTTGGATCTTCATGCGCATGCCAACCGCCTTCCTGCCTGATGAAGATCAGGGGATCTTGTTTACTCAGGCTATCTTGCCGGTGAACTCGACTCAGGAAGAGACGAAGAAAGTGTTGTCAGATGTGTCAGATTTTTATCTGAATGCCGAAGGCGATAACGTTAAATCTGTGTTCAGCGTATCGGGCTTCAGTTTCGCCGGTAACGGCCAGAACATGGGTATTGCGTTCGTGGGCTTGAAAGACTGGGCCGAGCGCAGTAATCCGGGTCAGGATGTGCAATCAGTCGCCGGGCGTGCCATGGGCATGTTTATGCAGATGAAAGAGGCCTTTGTATTTGCGTTTGTGCCGCCGGCGGTTATCGAGCTGGGTACAGCCAATGGTTTTGATTTCTATCTGCAGGACAGAAATGGCCAGGGCCACGATAAACTGGTCGAGGCGCGCAACATGCTGCTGGGCATGGCCGCGCAGAACCCTAACCTGGTGGGTGTACGTCCAAATGGCCAGGAAGATGCGCCCATGTATCAGATCCATATCGATCACGGTAAGCTCAGGGCCCTGAGTGTCGATATCGACGCGGTAAACAGCGTGCTGGGTACGGCTTGGGGTGGTAACTATGTCAACGACTTTATCGACCGTGGCCGGGTGAAGAAGGTCTACGTTCAGGGTGAAGCGGATTACCGTATGCAGCCTGAAGATATCGACTCCTGGTACGTTAGAAACACCAAAGGCGACATGGTGCCATTCTCCGCATTTGCCACCGGTACGTGGGAATATGGCTCGCCGCGCCTGGAACGTTTCAACGGTCTGCCTGCGATGAATATCCAGGGGGGTGTAGCGCCAGGTTTCAGTACCGGTGAGGCGATGAATATCATCGAGGATATGGTGAAACAACTGCCACCAGGGTTCGGTGTCGAGTGGAACGGTCTCTCCTATGAGGAGCGTCTGTCCGGTAACCAGGCGCCTATGCTATACGCCCTGTCTATCGTGGTGGTATTTCTGGTACTGGCGGCACTCTATGAGAGCTGGTCGGTTCCCTTCTCGGTAATTCTGGTTGTGCCATTGGGAATTATCGGAGCACTGCTTGCGATGAATGCTCGTGGTTTACCTAACGACGTATTCTTCCAGGTAGGTCTGCTGACGACCGTAGGTCTGGCGACCAAGAACGCTATCCTGATCGTGGAGTTTGCGAAGGAGTACTACGAGAAAGGTGCCGGGTTAGTCGAGGCTACTCTGCACGCGGTACGTGTGCGTCTGCGCCCAATCCTGATGACATCGCTGGCCTTCGGTCTGGGTGTTGTCCCTCTGGCTATCAGTAGCGGTGTTGGTTCCGGAAGCCAAAATGCAATCGGTACATCGGTACTGGGGGGCATGATGAGCTCTACCTTTATGGGTATCTTCTTTATCCCGATCTTCTTCGTAATTGTTGAACGTATCTTCAGCAAACGTGAGAGGAAGGCTAAGTTAGAGGCTAAAACGGAAACTCCAACGGCAGAGTAGCATTCAGGTTATTGGATAAAGTAAAAAGCCCGGCAGATGCCGGGCTTTTTGTTGTTTTAAATAAGGTTCGAGGTGGTGCAGACTCACAGCCGGAACCAGGAACCTTCCTTTATGGCGTATAATAGGTTGCTGCACCCGGGCCAACCGGCAAGCCCAGTGCAAATACCCAGATGAAGAAGAAACAGGTCCAACCGATGAAAAACACGATGGAGTAGGGCAGCATGGTCGCTATCAGAGTGCCTATGCCGAGGTTCTTCTTATATTGAGAGGCAACCGCAAGGATCAACCCAAAGTAACTCATCATAGGGGTGATCAGGTTGGTGACCGAGTCTCCGATACGGTAGGCAGCCTGAATAGTTTCAGGGGCATAGCCAACCAGCATCAACATGGGCACGAAGATGGGGGCGGTAACGGCCCACTGCGCCGATGCACTACCCAGCATCAGGTTGATAAAGCCGCATAGCATGATAAACAGCACAAAGACTAACGGGCCGGTTAAACCGATGGCACTCAGGGCGTCTGCCCCGGAGACTGCCAACACTGCACCTAAGTTAGTCCACTTGAAGAAGGCGACAAACTGAGATGCGAAGAATACCAGCACGATATACATGCCCATAGAACTCATGCTGTGGGACATGGCATCGATGACATCCTTATCTTTTTTCATGGTGCCCACGACTTTACCGTAGACCAGGCCTGGAATCGCGAAGCAGATAAAGATGAATGCTACAATCCCTTTAAGAAACGGCGAGCCTGCCACTAAGCCGGTCTCAGGGTCTCTGAGCGGGCCATTTTCCGGCACGACAGTCAGTGCGACCAGTGTTGAGAGGATTAATATCGCGATACCCGCAGCCTTCAGGCCCCGTTTCTCATCACTGCTTACCCCATCCATCTTTTGGTCTGCGAGATCGACAGCCGCCTCATCAGGGTCATACTTTCCCAGTTTGGGCTCGACAATTTTCTCGGTGACCAAGGCGCCAAGAATGGTAATAAGGAAGGTGGAGACGAACATGAAATACCAGTTTACCTCGGGCCCCACCATATATTCAGGATCGATCATCTGCGCCGCGGCTTCGGTGATCCCGGACAGAAGTGGGTCCACCGTACCCAGTAACAGGTTGGCGCTGTAACCGCCCGATACACCGGCAAAGGCGGCGGCAAGTCCCGCCAGGGGATGACGACCCAGAGAGTGAAATATCATCGCGGCCATAGGCACAAGGACGACATAGCCCAGCTCAGATGCAGTATTAGAAACAATACCGGCAAATACAATGGTCAGGGTTACCAGACGCTTTGAGGCCCCGATGACCAGCAAACGCATCGCAGCCGAAAGCATGCCGGAACGCTCGGCAATACCGACACCCAGCAGGGCAACCAGTACAGTTCCCAGTGGAGTGAAGCCGGTGAAGTTAGTCACCAGGTTTGAGACTATCATTCTTAAACCTTCGCCGTTCATCAGGCTCACCACATGGATCAGACCATCTTCACTTCGTCCCGCTGCGCCTGCCGGGCGGGGATCGGCGACGGTCAGTTCAAAATAGCCGGCGATACCGCTGATGACGATAACGGCCAGACAGAACATGGCGAAAAGCGAGATAGGGTGTGGCAGTAAGTTTCCCAGTCGTTCGACAATATTAAGAAAGCGAACAAAGGCACCACTGTGTGGCCCTGATGCTCCCGGTGAATTGAGAGGCAGCTCTATGCTCTCATCTTTATTTAAACCCATACCCTTTCCTTCAATGTTTGGCCTCTGTGGACCTTTTAAATGCCGGCTTCGATTGCGGCTTTATCAGTTTTCAGACTCGGAATTTACGAGTAGACCTGCCATAGTCTCGCAACTGCTTTAAATAAAGCTTAAATTGGCTTAAAAACTGTTCGTTGAAGTGAGGGGCCGCTGCCGGGATGGGAGTAGAGCTGAGCGATAAACATCCGGGGGGTGAGCTTGAGTTTCTTTGCTTTGCGGGCAAAAAAATGACCCCATAAAATTGGGGCCAAAAGGGATAGGGTTGCGCCAGCAATAACAATCAAGTCAATCATTTGGGGTTGGTTGATATCATGTTTGCTTGTGATCAATATAGCTCACATTGACTGTATGGAAACTGAATGGGAACAGTGTATTTTCATCAACTTACGGGCAAAAAAATAGGCTCAAACTAGAGCCTAAAAGGATGTATAACTATGACTTAATGAGATGAAATAACAGGACTTCATGTAACCTATTATGCCCACGATTGTCTGTATGGAAGCTGAATGGTTTACTGCAAGTTTGTACATAGATATTACCGTTGTAAGAACCAGATAGTGCATGCCGTTTATCATGAATGTTGGCGTTAAAATCAGGTAATTGAAAGCAACTCACTTAATGCTTTCCTTAATGGTAATTTTTTCAGGTTAACTTAGTGGTTGAACCGGGAATGTGAATAGTCTTTCTGAATGGGAGTTTATTTTTTATAACCTAATCTTCTTGATTGTTGCTGTTGATTAATAAGAGGTTTTTCTACTGATAAAAAATATCATTTTATTTTTGTGACGGTTTTTCGGATTCCCATCATTTTTAATCATAAACAGGTTGTTAGCGTATGTTTAGTTTTGAATATAGGTCATAAACAGGCTGACCATTCTGAAAAAAGCACAATTTGTACCCTCTGTCAGATGGGCTTGTGCAGTGATAAATATCTGGAAATATTATAAAAAATAGGTGAAGGTAGGGAGTTATGGCTTTAGAGATTAAGCTGAGAATATCCAAATTAAATCAGAATAATAAGGACATATGATGGAAGGGTTGCTGTTGGGGTTAGGGCTAGTGGTCATTATTGCCTACCTTTGGTACGTCAGTCTGGTTAAAAAGCGCAACTCCGTTCGCGAGGCTCTATCCGGAATAGATGTGCAGTTGAAAAAAAGATCTAATCTGGTCCCTAATATTTTAAAAATTGCTCAGAAATTCATGGATCATGAGAAGTCTCTGTTAACCGAGATCACCGAGCTGCGTGCCCAGGTGGAAAAATCTTATGATACCGGCGACGCATCAGCGGTTCAGAACCATCTGCTTAAGGCTGAGCTATTGAACGGTAAGATGGGTCAGCTGATGGTCAGCGTCGAAAACTATCCTGAGCTGAAGTCCGACAATACAATGTTGCAGGCGATGCAGACCTATAATGAGGTTGAAGCCCATATCTCTGCCGCCCGCCGCTTCTATAATGCATCGGTAACCGAGCTCAACAATGCTGTGGAGATCTTCCCCGGTTCAATTATCGCTTCGATGGCGAGTATCAAGGTGATGCCTTTTTATGAGGCCGATGAAGTGTCGAAGGCCCCGGTCGATGCCTCCGATTATCTGAAATAACATTATACGGCACACGAGTGCCGTATTCTCTCGATGGTTATTTAGTTTTATTTCCATGAATATACTTAGTTTTCTTTTTGGTGCACGCATTAAGCCTAAGCGTCAATCCAACTCTCTGAGCGCCGTGGGTGATGAGCTCGAATCACTGCAGGCGCACTACGATGAACATATCGAACCATTGACGCGCAAGTTTGAAAACCGTCGAGTGGCCTGCTTAAAAAATTTACGGCAACGTATCTATATGAGCGTCGTGATTTTTACGATATTTCTGTTTATTGTTTTTATTTTTGTATCCCGCCAGAGTGTCGATCTTCCCTGGTTTCTCTCTTTGCTGCCCCTTATTCCCTTAGTCTGGTGGTCATACCGCCCCGTTATGCGCTACAGGAGTGATGTGAAGGAGCAGGTCTTCCCCAGGATATTTCGATACTTTGGCGATGACTTTATCTTTAGCTCGACTCATCGCATGAGTATCTCGGAGCTTAAGCGTTCCAAGCTTTTACCCGGCTATGAAGATGCGCATTTTGAAGATTATGTGCAGGGGACTTACAAGGGGGTCGGGATAGCGATCAACGAGTTGAAGCTGACTAAAGAGGTCAGGCGGGATAAGCGTAACGAGACCAAGACGGTTTTCAGTGGTGTGATGGTGCAACTGGGCTGCCATAAGAGCTTCAGTGGTCACACTGTGGTAGTACGTAATCGAGGTAGCCTGATCAACTTTCTCTCCGACTCCTTCAAACGCTTGTCCAGAGTCAAACTTGAAGACCCCCGTTTTGAGAAGCTATTCGATGTGTTTTCATCGGATCAGGTTGAGGCCCGTTATCTGTTGACCGTTGCTTTTATGGAGCGTTTACAGGAGCTGGCCAACTGCTTTTCCGGGCAGTTTCAGTGTGCCTTCTATGAAGATAAACTGCTTATCATGCTCGCCAGCAGAGAGAATCGGTTCGAGCTTGGCTCCATTTTTAATGGTGCCACCTTCGAATATGAGTTCAGCCAAATTAACAGAGAGATGAGACAACTCTTTGCTATGATTGAAGTACTGAAACTCGATGAGTACACCGGCCTGTGATGAAAAATATCTGTGTCATCTGTTGTGGTGGCATTGTCTGCTCTCTGCTTTGGCTTGCGGTCATAACCCACAGCTATGCTCAGGCCACTGTAGAGGCGGATGCTAAGCCTCGTTATAAAGCGAGTCACTCTAAAGAGGGGATATTGGGCCGAGCCTCTTCTGAGCGACCCAGCTCCCACCCTTCGCCAACTTCCAAAGGGGCTGATAACCAGCTGAAAGTATACCAATACAGGCAGGAGAGTGGCGTAATGGCATTTTCCGATCATGCTCCCGGTTCTGCTCACTACGAAGTGTTGCTATATGATTGTTATGCGTGCCAACCCGACTCGAACCTCGACTGGAAAAGAATGCCGCTTTTTTCCAAAGAGTACGATGAGTTGATCGAGCTCGCCGCCAAGACCCATAGCCTAGAGCCGGCACTCATTCGGGCGGTTATTCACGCAGAGTCGGCATTTAATGTATTTGCTCTCTCCAGAACCGGAGCCATGGGGCTTATGCAGCTCATGCCGGACACGGCGAAAGAGTTGGGGGTGAAAAATGCCTATAAGCCGGAGCAGAATATCGATGGCGGCGCCAGATACTTATCTCAAATGCTCCGGCGTTTCGGTGGCGATATAGAACTGGCCTGTGCCGCCTACAATGCGGGCCCCACAAACGTCACCCATTATAAGGGGATCCCTCCCTATCCGGAGACGCAAGCCTACGTCAAACGAGTGAAAATATTACTGGAGAGATATCGTAACCGGGGCTGAACGGGAGAAGGGGTATAGCCTCCCTCTCTTTACCTTCAGAGACGCAAGCCTACGTCAAACGAGTGAAAATCTTACTGGAGAGATATCGTAACCGGGGCTGAACGGGAGAAGGGGTATAGCCTCCCTCTCTTTACCTTCAGAGACGCAA
>NZ_CANMUW010000015.1 GCF_947501225.1 uncultured Shewanella sp. | reverse complement strand
GAGCGGGCTAGGGGTGCGTATTCTACGCTTTCCTTGGTTGGCGTCAAGTGCTTTTAAAAATTTAATTTGCTTTTGTTTAAAACAAAGAAAATCAAGCTTACTTGTTGCCCTGACAGCTTTTCAGCTTTCCTTGAGAAGACTGCTTTGCCGTGTCAGTGGGAGCGCATTATAGAGAACTCTGTTCGGAGTACAAGGGGTTTTAGAAACAAAATGACATTTATAGCTTTGAGTGCGGTTTTATCGAGCTATATGGCGACTTTAAATACGAAATATGAAGCTTATACACAAAAAAGGGGCTGTAAGCCCCTTTTTATACTTTTTTCTATTCTAATTCTCTTCGTAAGAACTATTGTGGCCGTAGTTACTGGCTGAAGAAGCGTGATTCCTGTTTCGCTTCTATCACATCACCATTATCTGTAATGGCTGTAACTCTGAAATCTATCTTTGTCATGGATCGTGACAGGTTCACAGGATCAACAGCAACACTTATTGGGAGGGTCAGTACTTCCCCACCGGCAATATGAACTTCTTGTAAGCCGTACCATTGAGATTCAGGTAAACCTTCTACGGCTAGTTTATAGTCATGAGCCGACTCTGTCTTATTAAGAATCTTCAGTGTAAATGTGTTTTCAATCAAACCATCATTATTCTCTCTGAATAACTGATTTCTATCCCTGATAACATCAACCCGCAGCGGGGCTATGGTTGCACTTGCATAGACAAATATCACCATCATCACGGCCAGCACGACACCATAGCCAACCAATTTCGGCCGAAGTACTTTCTGTTTAATTCCCTCAAGCTTATTTTCTGTAGTATAAGCAATCAAGCCTTTAGCATAACCCATCCTATCCATGGTTTTATCGCAGGCATCGATACAGGCTCCACAGTTAATACACTCATATTGCAATCCATTTCGAATATCTATCCCAGTCGGGCATACCTGTACACACAGATCACAATCGATACAGTCTCCTAATCCCATCTTTTTAGGGTCAGCCTTACGTGATCTTGGTCCTCGTGTTTCTCCTCTCTTACTGTCATAGCCAACGATGAAAGTATTCTTATCGAACATGGCAGATTGGAAACGGGCATAGGGGCACATATGGAGACACATGATCTCCCTCATCCACCCTGCATTACCATAAGTAGCAAGAGTAAAGAGAACCACCCAAAAATAGATTCCCCCACTGGCACTTAAGGTAAAGACATCGATGTAAACTTCAGTAGTGGGAACGAAGTAAGAGACAAAGGTCATCGCAGTTAACAGAGATATCAATAGCCATGATAGGTGCTTTGCTGTCTTCCGCCATAACTTATTGAAGCTCCAGGGCATCTGATCCAGCTTCATCCGTTTGTTATGGGCTCCCTCAAACTTCTCTTCAAACCAGATAAAAATAAAGGTCCAAACCGTTTGTGGACAGGTGTAACCACACCAAACTCTGCCAAGATAGGTAGTTATAAAGAATAAGCCAAATGCGGCTATCATCAGGAAGGCTGCTAACAGGGTCAGATCCTGAGGCCAGATAGTTAAACCGAAAATATGGAACTTCTGTTCGCCTAAATTAAACCAAACTGCTTGTCGGTTTCCCCAGGGGATCCAAGGCAAAATAAGAAAAAAGAGCATAGCAATCCAGCCTAACCGCCTTCTGAGTTGACTCCATAAACCATCTACGGCTCGAACATAAATTCGATTACGTGGATTAAATCGATCAGCCTTATTTTCATCAGGTTGATGGATCTTGATTCGTTTAGCCTTCGAATAATCCTTTTTTTCAGACTCTGTGCTCATCTTTGTAACCTTACCGCTTTAATATTGCACGAAAATTAGCTTATTATACCTGTTATATTACATTTTATTCATCAAAGTTGGGTTAAAAAATGAGAGGCTGGATAATATTAGGGTTAGGTGCCGGTTTGCTATATTACCTGGCAACTGAAACCAATAAACTCGATGAACCTATTGCTAAATCAGATGAACTATTACAGAAAATTGAGCGTAAATTAGATTCAATGACAGGCACCAAGGTGATCAGGGTTGATAACAGAGTTTCACATCTGAAAAAAGAGATTGGCCAACGTATGTCCGAACAGGAGTTAAGAGCCCTGGACGACATTCTCGCCTCTGAATATAGCCTGCAGGAGTTTAAAGAGGAATACTGCAGCGGAAGCATAAAGAAGCATGATAGTTTCAACAAAGATAACCTCTTTTTCATTTGCGACAAGCTTAGATAGCATTACAACAACTCCAATGTCTATCGTATAGATAGTCATTTATAGAAACTGAAGATTGACCTGAGTTCGGTTTCAGCCTAGCCTTTGCTCAATCTAAATTTGGGTATAAAAGGCTAATAATCATGAGTCAGCAGGTTTCAGACATTTTTGATCCCACGCTATGGGATCAGGTTTCCGGATTTGATTTTGAAGATATCACCTATCACAGAGCTAAAGATCAAGGCACTGTACGTATCGCAATAAACCGCCCTGAGTGTAGGAACTCCTTTCGCCCTAAAACCGTTGATGAGCTATACACGGCATTGGATCATGCAAGACAATGGTCTGATGTAGGCTGCGTACTGTTAACCGGTAATGGCCCATCGGCAAAAGATGGTGGCTGGGCATTCTGTGCCGGTGGCGATCAACGTATTCGTGGTAAAGATGGCTATAAATATGAAGGAGCCGAGCAGGGAACACCCGATTTAGCCCGTATGGGGCGTCTTCACATACTCGAAGTGCAACGTTTGATTCGATTTATGCCTAAGGTGGTTATTGCCGTCGTTCCCGGCTGGGCCGTAGGTGGCGGGCACAGTCTACATGTTGTCTGTGATCTCACCCTGGCATCGAAAGAGCATGCCATCTTTAAGCAAACAGATCCGGATGTAGGTAGCTTCGATTCAGGCTATGGCAGCGCCTATCTTGCTAAGATGATTGGTCAGAAGCGTGCTAGAGAAATTTTCTTCCTTGGTTTTAATTACAGCGCCGACGAAGCATTCGATATGGGCATGGTAAACCGCTCTATCCCACATGCAGAACTTGAAACAGAAGCCCTGAACTGGGCCAGAGAGATTAACTCCAAGTCACCAACGGCTATGCGTATGCTTAAGTATGGTTTCAATTTACCCGACGATGGCCTTGTCGGACAGCAACTGTTTGCAGGTGAAGCAACACGCTTAGCCTATGGCACCGATGAAGCTAAAGAGGGAAGAGACTCCTTCCTTGAGAAGCGGGAGCAGGATTTCTCAGCCTTTCCTTGGCATTACTAACTTACTTCCCGGACAGAGATGAGCTCGAAACTTAGTCAACCCGGGCACCTGTCCCCAAAAGCCGTCAGAACTTCCTGTGCAGACATAAAAACTGACGGCTTTATAACCAAAAATAGTCTTAAATTGAATAAATCGATTAAACAAATCTAATAACCCCTCTCCAAAAACCAAGTGAGAACTATTATCATTTAGCCAAATTAATGACGGGGGTCAACATGACTAAGACTATCACTTTCGCAATATTACATTTCAGTGTCGCATTCACCGTAACTTATCTACTTACCGGCAGCGCCGTCATCGGTGGTGCTATAGCCCTTATAGAACCGGCCGTTAACACCATTGTCTTCTATTTTCATGAGAAAGTATGGCAGAGAGTGGAGAGGAGCCCCTCCCACTCAGATTCAGAGGCCTCATTAGAAGCTATCGCTTAACAAGATAAAGAAGTTAATCCATACTCCAGCCGCACTAACATTCACTAGATGTGAATGGCTTTAGTAACTAATGCAATTAACTCCCTCTGCGCCTCTGGTTTACTTTACCCTCTTGGTAAACTGTGGCTTTTATCGAAAACAGCTAAGAGATCATCGCCTCAAACTCCAGCTTAACTTATCGGCTTAACAACTCCCCTCCAACTAAAAATATTCTATAGAGACGAGACTTTGGTCAGATACCTAAGCTACACCCTGAATGATCTTTTTTGATAGAATATCCAAAGCTGCCCATATTTTTCGATGAAACAGAGAAGTTATGACCCAGAACAGTAACGAAATCCGCAGTAAACTAGCACTGCTTCAACTTGCTAAAGAGCTCAACAGCATTAGTAAAGCTTGCGATATTATGGGATATAGTCGCGACAGTTATTACCGCTTCAAAAAGCAATATGAAGAGGCTGGTGAGCGGGGATTAATTAATTTATCGAGAAAAAAGCCTGCACTAAAAAACCGGGTATCACAGGAAATTGAAGATCAGGTTATCGAGATTGCGCTCGATTATCCAAACTATGGCCAGGCAAAAGCTGCCGAGATCCTGACTGCCAGAGGTTGCGTCATCTCAGCCAGTGGAGTCAGAACAATCTGGCTAAGGCATAACTTAGAAACGAAGAAAAACCGATTACTCGCACTGAATAGCCGGTTAAGGCAACAAAATCATCTGAGCTTCAAAGCTCAACATGATATGGAGCAACTCTATAAGCTCGAACAGAATGACTCGACATTAGACTGCAAATATCCTGGTGATGTCTGCGTTCAGGACACTTTTAAGATCGCAGATCTTAACGATTTTGGCCCGGTTTTTCAGCACACATTTATCGACGCCTACAGTCAATATGCGCACGCCATTATTTCTACCAGTAATGAATCAGCCGTCGCGGCCAGCTTTTTGCTGGAAACTGTTATTCCCTGGTACAAAGAGAACAATATCGGCATTAATAGTATTCTTACGGATAGGGGAGCTGAGTTTTCAGGAAAAAACAGCACTCCTTTTCAAGAGGCAATTTCCGGACTTGAGATTAACCATATTCAGATGAGAGCCTATAACGGCCCAGTCGTAAATGGTATGGCTTCTCAATTCCAAAATCTGGCTTATAACGAATTCTATGAGCCATTTTTAAAAAAGAACAAAATCACTTCAATTGAAACCTTCAATGAAAGTTTGCATGCCTGGCTGGATAAATATAATCATCAATACGCAATTTCAGGCAGGTACACCTTAGGAAAAACAGCCACAGAAGTGTTGCAACTCAGCAAACACCTTATTAAATAGTTCAGCCATAAAATAACGAAACTGACAGAGTCGACTAGGCACTCGCCGCTGCCTGGTTGGTTTTAATCTCTCTAAGGTAACGATAGATAGTGTGTACAGATATATCGAGCCGTTTCGCTGCAACCTGAGCACTGTCTTTAAGTTCAAAAATACCTAAATCGTAGAGTTGAGTGACTATTTCCCTGCTTTTTTTCGAAGGAGGTATTGCACC
Source organism: uncultured Shewanella sp. (assembly GCF_947501225.1). Taxonomy (GTDB): domain Bacteria; phylum Pseudomonadota; class Gammaproteobacteria; order Enterobacterales; family Shewanellaceae; genus Shewanella. The sequence goes on along the minus strand of NZ_CANMUW010000015.1, from coordinate 91,010 downwards.
GTTATGTTTCACCTCATGATTGACAGCATCTATGCTGCTATGAAGGGCTTCATCTATATTGCGGGCAAACACTTCCGGAGAGCTGGTAAACTCGGCATTCATCATGCTGTCGGGCATCATAGTTCGTAATACTGATTGTAGTGGCGCATCCATATCACTATTAATACAGAGTAAACCTATGGCTCTATTATGACTGTTACGAATGATGGTGGTCATAGAACGTAAGGTTTTGCCGGAAGCACACTTAGTCAAATAAGAGCTGGAGACATCCTGACCCGTCTTCAACTTGAGTAATGCAAGGTTAGTTATGGGTGCCCCTAACTTTCTTCCTGTAATATGACCATTGGCAATTTTTATTACCGACGGATCTCGAGCGTCCAGACTGTGCAAAACAACTTCGGTATGTTCGCCATACATAGCCGCTATGCCATCAACCACATTCTTCATAGACTTCAGAATATCGAAGTCACTTTGTGTCAGCTCTTGCAGTTTCACATCTAACCCTTACATTGTTTTTCAGCCACTTTAGCCGAAACCGTGTCCCATAAATAACGCCAATTTGTCAGCTAATTGCCGGGTTACTCATCCCGGAACAAGATCAAGCGGACATAATATTGATAATAGTGCTATCGGTAGAGGGCATACCATGACTGATCATCTGACCAATATTAATAATCGTCTGCTCTACATCTTTAGCAATAATTCCCTGCCCGGACACAGAGCGGTAGTTCATCGCCATCAAAAAAGCTCTGACGGCAGCACAAGAGGAGGTACTGACTTTCATTGCACATGAAGCCTTGGCACCATCGCATACCATTCCGGAGCTATCACTTATAACATTTTGAATTGCGTAACATGATTGCTCAAAGGAACCACCAGCCAAGTATACCATAGCCATAGAAGCCGCAGCACTTGTCACCGTATTACCACAAAAAGCCGAAAGAGGAGGGTAATAGGATTTAATGTAAATGGCTCCAAGGTGACTCAAGATTAATGCCCTTGCCAACAGCTCATCGTCACACCCGTAATGCTCAGCAGTGATCACAACCGGCAGGGTTGCTGCAATCCCCTGATTACCACTGCCAAAATTACTCATCGCCGGTAATGTCGCTCCCCCCATCCTGGCATCTGATGCTGCGGCGGTATGCATAACGATCTTATTGAGCAGGTCGTCGGCCAAAATCCCGTCAGTAATGCTTTTTTGCATCGTTCGGCCGACCTCCAGACCGTAGGACTGAGTCATACCTTCGACCGATAACCTGGAGTTAAGATCAGAAGCTTCCAGAATAAACTCGATATGCTCAAATTCAACCTGAGTAGCAAAGTCATAAATAGCAGCAACATCGATATCAACCCCTTCACATATAGAGGATGTAGCCGGGGCTGTCGACTCTTCGGCAGTATAACTAATTTCCCCATCGAGTCGTTTCTCTACTATCAGGGTATGGCCACCACAGATCTTAACCAAGGACTCCCGGCCTTCATATTTAGCTATGACACAGCAGTAGATAAACTCATCGGTAACGGTTCGTTGAACCGATACCTTTCCGTCATCGATAAGCTTCTGAGCTTGCTCAACCTGTTCAGGCAAGATTCCGGATAATACCTCAAGGCCAGCTTCTGCATCTCCGCCAACGGCTCCGGCAGCTGCCGATATGGCTAGTCCAATCTTTCCTGTCCCGGGTACAAAGACCCCCATAGAGTTTTTATACAAGTTATCAGATACGTATACCTCTAGTGAATCCGGCAAGGTACAACCCAGCTGTTTAACCGCCTCAGCGGCGCCATATGCAGCAGCAATAGGTTCTGTACAACCAAGTGCAGGCTTCACAACTTGATTAATAATCTGAATATACTGATGCCATACTTGTTTCATAGAGGAAAAACCTTATCTGATACCTTATAGTTGCTGCTTATTTTTTATGTGCAATCGCTTCGATTTCGACCTTCACACCTAAGGGCAGATCTTTTACAGCAAAACAGCTACGGGCGGGACAGTCAGTCTTAAAATACTGTTTATACACCTCATTAAATGCTGCGAAGTCATTGATATCGGCCAGGTAACAGGTCGTTTTCAACACAGTTTCTAAACTCCCGCCACCAGCAAGCAATACATGATTAAGGTTTTCCAGAGACTGCTTAGACTGCTCTGCAACGCCACCTTCAACCACGCCTCCCTTCACCTTACATACGGGTAGCTGGCCAGAGGTAAAAATAAGATCACCGTAACTAGTACCGTGAGAATATGGACCGATGGCGGCCGGAGCCTGTTCGGCATTAATCAATCTCTTCATAGAACCTCTTTATTTCAAATAAATTTTCATTTTCACCCTACAATGGATGCAATATTACTTTTACCCTCCATAAAAATGCAACTTTATTTTACTTTTAAAGAGAGAGTAAGGGAAAAGAGGTGCAAAGCTAAACCCCAGATATAGCGAAGGATAACACTCTAGCACTGCACTTTTGAGGAAGGTGAGAGATTTAATTTACAGAGATAAGATTACTCAAATATTTTTTCAAAAAAATCAATCAGGATAACCCAGAATGATTAATAATCCCGAGCAAAGATATGACTATAGGTTCAGGGGCACGAATCTACAACATGGTAGGTTGCCAGTACAATCGTCATTGCTCTTCCCCTTTATCACGTTCTACCAAGGCAATAAAAATAAAAGCTCCTGTCAGACCCAATCCGGCAGGAGCTTTATGTGGTTACAGCTTAACGGTTGAGGCTTACTCTACCGTTACAGACTTAGCCAGGTTACGTGGCTGATCCACGTCAGTACCTTTGATCAGTGCCACATGGTATGACAGTAACTGCATCGGGATGGTATAGATCAGCGCAGCCATGAACTCATCACAATGAGGCACAGGGATCACCTTCATGGTGTCATCTGACTCAAATTCGGCATCGACATCGGCGAAGACATACATCAGGCCACCGCGAGCACGTACCTCTTCTACGTTAGATTTTAGTTTCTCTAACAGCTCATTATTCGGTGCAACCACGATCACCGGCATATCGGCATCGATTAACGCTAATGGTCCATGTTTTAGCTCACCCGAAGCATAGGCTTCGGCGTGAATGTAGGAGATCTCTTTAAGCTTAAGCGCCCCCTCCATCGCGATAGGGTATTGATCGCCACGGCCCAGGAACAGAGCATGATGCTTATCGGCGAAATCTTCGGCAAGCTCGGCGATAGCGTCATCCAGCCCCAGAGCCTGCTCTACCTTGGCTGGCATAGACTGCAGGCTTTGAGTGATCTTCGCCTGCATCTCGGCAGACATACCATTATGACGGCCAATCACGCCGGTAAGCATTAACAAACCGGCGAGCTGTACGGTAAATGCCTTGGTCGAGGCAACACCTATTTCGGCGCCCGCTTTCATCATGTATGCCATATCTGATTCGCGGACCAGAGATGAACCCGGTGCATTACAGATGGTCATAGTGGCCTTGTAGCCCATCTCTTTAGCTAAGCGAAGCGCCGCTAAGGTATCGGCGGTCTCACCAGACTGAGAGATGGTCACCAACAGGCTGTTGGGGAACATGTGCGACTTGCGGTAACGGAACTCAGATGCGATCTCCACGTTACAGGAGACGCCAGCCCAATCCTCTAACCAGTAGCGCGCAGCCATGCCCGCATGATAACTGGTACCACAGGCGATGATCTGTACGTGTTTAATGTCTTTAAGAAAGTCGGCCGCGTTCTCACCGAAAGCGGTATCCAGTACGGTACCCGCGGCGATGCGTCCCTCCAGCGTATGAGAGATAGCACGGGGCTGCTCATAGATCTCTTTCAGCATGTAGTGACGGTATTCGCCCTTGTCACCCGCATCATGGGTCACTTCCGACTCTTTTATCTCACGCTCGACCGCATTACCGTCAACATCGAAGATATTAACTTCGCGGCGCATCACCTCGGCAACATCTCCCTCCTCCAGGAAGGCGAAAGAGCGGGTAACCGGCAGAAGAGCAAGCTGGTCGGAAGCGACAAAGTTCTCTCCCAAACCATAACCGATAACCAGCGGGCTACCACTGCGGGCAACGATCATACGCTCACTGTCACGGCGATCGATAACTACGGTGCCGTAGGCGCCCTCTAACTGTTTAACCGTAGCCTGAACCGCTGCAAGCAAGGTGTCGCAAGACTTAAGCTCATGATGCACTAAGTGACAGATAACTTCGGTATCTGTGTCAGATGCAAAGCTGTAACCTAAACCTTTAAGCATCTCACGCAGCTTGCTGTGATTCTCGATAATACCATTGTGTACTACCGCGATATCACCTTCAGACTGATGTGGGTGAGCGTTACGCTCACTCGGCTCACCATGAGTGGCCCAGCGGGTATGAGCAATACCAGTTCCACCAGAAACCGGCGCCTCCTCTAAAGCAGCCGAAAGCTCCTGCACCTTACCGACGCGGCGGGTGCTGCTGAGGATACCGTCTTGAATAACGGCAACACCGGCCGAATCATATCCTCTATACTCCAGACGTTTAAGACCTTCCAGCAAGATCTCTGCTACATCTCTTTGCGCTACTGCGCCAACGATTCCACACATACTGTTTACCTGATAATTTAAATAAGTGATTAAACTGCAAAGGGCGCGAGAATCACCCGCACCCCATGGTTTGAAATTGTTTCTACTGCCTCGGCAGCTAACTTTTCATCGGTCACCAATACACTGATGTTACTCCAAGCCAGCTCTAAGTTGGGAATGCGTCTACCCAGCTTTTCAGACTCAAGCATGACCACCACCTCACAGGACACCTCGGCCATCACCTGGCTCAACCCTGTAAGCTCATTGAAGGTAGTGGTGCCACGCTCAAGGTCGATACCGTCGGCTCCGATAAAGAGCTGATCGAAGTTATAGGAGCGCAATACCTGCTCGGCAATTTGCCCCTGAAATGACTCAGAGTGAGGATCCCAGGTTCCACCGGTCATCAATAATGTCGGTTCATTTTCAAGTTCGTGAACCGCATTGGCCAGCTGCAACGAGTTAGTCATCACCACCAAACCGCTTTTATCATTGAGCTCGCGGATTAAACCAGATGTGGTACTGCCGCTATCTATGATGATTCGGTTATGATCTTTAATCAGCTTAGCCGCCTCTCGGGCAATAGAGAGCTTATTGGGCGCGATCTTGGCGCTGAACTGCTGAGTGACCTCATCGGGTATCGCCACCGCACCGCCATATCGGCGTAACAGCAGTCCGGTTTTTTCCAATGCGGCCAGATCTTTGCGAATTGTGACTTCAGAAGTTTCGAAACGTAAGGACAACTCATCAACACTCACCTCACCCTGCTCGGTCAATGTGGTGATAATGCTATGACGGCGCTGTTGAGTATTTCGTTTGTTCATAAAACCTTTCATTTAAGTTTCGTTTCGAAAGGTGAATTATAATAAAACGAAACTTTATTGCCAGCCTTATAAGCTAATTTGGCTAAATTAAACTGCTCTACCACCTGGTAGATACTGGTATTGAGTTGACCATATCTAGCCATTAACCTCAGGCTTCAAGGTACGAAGATGAGCAGGATCAACAATTTCAGGAGTGTGAATAGGTTAAAGATGGTAAAGAAAGATAAGCTTGGTTTTCTGGTTATGTGCTCATGAACCTTCCTCCATCTTACAGGAGAGTTCCGCGTACAATGAGTATCCACCCAACACCTTTGTATTGCGTTTCAAAAACTTAACCTCAAACCACTTAAAGTTTTGACTCATATTCTTTATACAATAGGCTCCATTACCCACCATAAATATCCTCAATAATTACCCAAAAACAATTCAGATATTCAACTATAGGATAACTTTAATTCAGTCAGAGAAATTTAGACGCGCAACACCTTTCCAACAAACAATGTACCAATAAACAAAATATAGCTATAAACTGAAACAGTATTCCAAAGCCCCCAAACTCATTTAGCTAGTTATACGTACCTATGATTAAAAACTTAAACCGGCTCGACTTATTCACACTCAAAGTCATGATAGAACTATATGAGCAAAAAAATAGTACTGTCGTAGCCCAGCGGCTCCAAACTTCTCAACCTAAAGTCAGCCGAGCGATAAGTTGTCTGAGGGAAGTTTTTGATGACGTACTTTTTATCCGGCGACAATACGGTATGGAGCCCAATAAAATAGCAGACAAAATTTACCCCCTAGCGAAATCTATACTATCCAACTATGACACTTTGGCAGCCATAAAACCTTATGACATCCCTTTAATCCAAGAGATAAACATTGCAGTTCAGGATCATACTTCGCGATTGTTAATGGACTGTCTGCGTCAAAGTCAGGAAGAACTGCAAAAGAACCTTGTCTTTCATTTCCATGATTGGACACCAGAGGTCGAAACAAAGCTCAGTCGCGGTCAAATGGACTATTGTGTCTCTATCAACGCCAGCACCAGTGATAATGTAGATTTACACCCGATATCAGAAGCACAACATTTGTTTCTGGTCGGCAGAAAAGGACACCCAATTTTCACTCAGACATTGACTCCCAGTACAATTTTCAACTACCCAATAGCCTTGTTTAACTTTGCCGTAAGCCAAGGCAATTCGCATCTGATCGAAAGTATCGCCCAAAAGCTGAATCTGCCAATGAAAACATCCATAAAGACATCGAATATTGAGTTGTTGCTGGATATTCTGGAACAAAGCGACGATCTGAGCATCCTGGGATCGGTATTATCTCTGGAATTGATACAAACGCGAGAAGAACTGGACTATATATATATTTCTGATCTCTGGACACGCGAAATGAATCAGGCCATGCCATTTTATTACTTATTGAGCCATAAATCAGCAGACCCAGACCTCACAACCAGCCTTGTGAACAATATAAAATTAAAAATACTAGAACTACAGAATAAATATTGCATTTAGTTCAGACTTATAACACTCATGCTTACAAATATACTTCCAACCACAAACATATAAAACTCCCCCCCTATCAAACATAAAACAGCCACCCAAGCCCCCTAAAAATAATCGCTGACAAAAAACAATTATACACAACCCGAACATTTGAACGACGAGAAATGCAAAAACCGAATTACTAACAAGGTATATTCAATTGGCATATATTCATTATAAAGATAATAAATATCTAAATTTTAAAACATATAACACTCAAATTTATTATTAACAAACTATAGATAAACCTCACAGTTTTTTACTTAATTAATCTCTAGCATTGCATCCACGTTGTTAATTACAACTAAAAACCTTATTCGTTTAAGCAAGCATTATAATGCCCGCTGCTTCTACTTTACTTAGTTGGCACAGGGAAATTTTGCTTTCAATAAAAGCCAAACAAATTAGGGTAACTTTTAAGACAACGTTAAATAACCTTGCCGATTAATTAATATAGAAGAGAGTTTAATGAGTAATAAATTATTAGATCGCAGACATTTTATTAAGGGGCTTGGCGCTGCAGGTGTTGCCATGACCACTCCAGCTTTAGCCAGCTCTATTAATTCAGATGGTATCAAATGGGATGAAACTATAGAAATCGCCATTATTGGCTCTGGCTTTGCAGGCTTGGCAGCGGCGATAGAAGCCACTCGTCAAGGCTGTAAGTCTGTCACAGTCTTCGAAAAAATGCCGGTGTTTGGTGGTAACTCAACCATTAACGGCGGCCTGACAGCTATACCAGATTCCCCTCTGCAAAAAGAGATGGGCATTAAGGATTCTATTGAAGCTATGGTCGCAGACCAAATTAAGTCGGGACGTGGAGTTGCCGATGTGGAATTACTGCGTCATGTTGCGACCCATGCAAACGAGGCGCTGCAATTGACTCTGGATGCAGGAGTCGAATTCAAGCCTAAGCTTGAACATTTGGGTGGGCACTCCGTGCCGCGCAGCTACCAAACCAAAGTTAACTGTGGTGCAGGTGTTATAAGGCCTCTTACTAATGAGTGTCGCAAAATTGGAGTTAAACTGAAAAACCGCTGTAAGTTCGAAAGCTTCATAATCAATGATGAAGGCGGTATCGAAGGAGTAAAACTGAGAAAAAACCACTACTTCGCCGAAAACATAGCGGGGGATGAAGTTTTCATACGTGTCAGCCGTGGCGTGATCATGGCTTGCGGTGGCTTCGCCCAGAACATAGAACTTCGCATGGCTCAGGATCCAACCCTTACCGACGAAGTAGGTTGTACCAACCATAAGGGGGCTACTGGGGAGGGCATGCTGGAGATGTTCCGCCACGGTGCTATACCTGTACATATGGCTCACATCCAGTCTGGTCCATGGGCCTCCCCTGACGAGGGCAGCATAGGTGTCGTTCCTGTTTATGCCGTACTTAACTTCCCTACTTCAATCGCCATTGACAAGTTGACAGGTCGCCGCTTTATGAACGAGCTTGCCGATCGTAAAACCCGAGCCGATGCAGAACTGCTTCGCCGGGACAAACAGGGCAATCCATTACCAGGTATTCTGTTGACAGGCAAAGCCAACGCCAAAAAGAAAAGTAAACTGCATATGGATAAAGTATTGCAAAACAAAGTTGGCTGGGAGTTCGATACTCTGGATGCTCTTGCAGAACACTTTAATATTCCTCTACAACCACTCAAGCTGCAAGTTGAAGAGTGGAACAATTATGTCCGCAATAACAAAGACAAACAATTTGGCAAACCCATGGGATTGGTAAACGGGCAAACCATAGAAGCTCCCTACCTCGCGGTAAACCTTTGGCCTAAAGTGCACTATTGCCAAGGAGGCGTAAAGATCAACCACGATGCACAAGTGATCGACAGCCTAACCAATAAGCCCATCTCTGGTTTGTATGCAGCCGGCGAAGTTGTCGGAGGCCTGCACGGAGTGAGTCGCCTGGGGAGCACCTCATCCACCGAATGCCTGGTTATGGGAATGACCGCGGCACGTAGTGCCATGAAAGCCTGAACAGAACCACAGAAGAGAGAAAATAAAAATGAAGAAATCAAATATAATACTGACACTGATTCTTGGATTCTGTATAGCACTATCAGCCCAAGCTCGAGATAAACGTGATTTCCATGAAACGGTTTATGATTCAGGCTGTAAAACCTGTCATGATCAGGGCATAAATAAATTACCTTCTGACGATATCTGCCAACAGTGTCACGATATAGATCTTCTAGCCAAGCAAACGGCTCGTCAAGGTCATAAAGAGTGGCAAAACCCTCACAATAATATGCACTACGGCAAAAATGTTCCTTGCATGGAATGTCATGGCGAACATAAGCCGAAAGAACCTCTATGTGCACAGTGCCACAATATTAATTTCAAAAAACACAAACGATAAGGAACTCTCAAATAAGGAAAAATATTCACTGTCGTTTTATATAAAAAGTTTTTATGTAAACCGTGTGGAATAAGGGAAGGTCGCCTCACAGAGCAATTTAATGTCTATGGCGAAATAAACTATCAGACCAGCAAATATTACCTTTCACATTATGAATATGAAGGGGCGGGTAACTAATGTCAAAACCAGCCCCTTATTCCACAAATTATATTTTTATAGGGCAATTCAAAGGAAAACAGTTAACAACAACCAACTGAGCAATCAAATAAGCGAATGGACAAACAACAAGACAGATAAATCACTAATAAAAACATCTGTAGTTCTGTCACATATAAATAATCTGGAGATGAAATTTTGAAAGCATTATATAACTTGGCACTTTTTGCCACCACCTCATTACCAATGTGTTTAGCCCAAGCTTCAGTACCCATGCAATCTTTAAATGATACAAGCTTTGCATTTGGTGGCTTTACAAAAGCTAGTTTTATGGTCAGCGACTTCAGTAATGGCGCACCGAGTGATGCCAGCCCTGCACGTCAATTCTATGCCCCAGGTGCATTATATGGTGATGGTAGCCATCGTGGAAAACGTGTCACCGACTTTCAAGCCCGTGAGAGCCGTTTTAATTTTATGGCCAGTTCTAAGCTAAATGGACATAAGTTAAAGTTCTTTACGGAATTGGACTTTCTGTTACACACCGATGGAAATGAAAGAATTTCCAATAGTTACTCTCCTAGACTACGCCATGCATATATTGGGTTTGACAACTGGACATTGGGACAAACCTGGACCACGTTCGTCAACCTCCATGCTGCACCTGAGTCCCTAGATTTTACAGGTGCTCCTGAGGGCCTCGTATTTGCTCGCAATCCTCAGCTGCGTTATACCCATGGAAATTGGCAGTTTTCCTTGGAGAATCCAAACAGCAACTTCACAAATGCGGTTGATGGTACACTCATCAACAGCAACTCCGATCTAATTCCTGATTTCATCGCGCGTTACAATTTCAACAATAATGGCAGCAAGTATACTCTGGCGGCCCTGGCACGTCAGTTGAAGTACGATGAACATGGTATCGATGAAACTAAATTTGCATGGGCAGCATCGGGGTCAGGGAGCATATCTGTTGGTGCAGGGAGAGATAAATTCAAGTTTATGGTTAACTATGGCGAAGGTGCTGGTCGCTATTTGGCAATGCAGTTTGTTAATGCCGCAGTTCTGGAAAACGGTGAAGCTAGTACGATTAACACTATCTCCGGATTAGCAACTTATCAACATTGGTGGAGTGAGAAATTACGTACCAATCTAACGGTTTCGGGGTTCAAAGCTGATTATGATAACTTACCTGAGGTCCCTGTTAATGAAGTTTCATATAGTGGGAATATCAACCTGATCTACTCACCGGTCCCGCCCCTCAGTGTAGGAATTGAATATCTATTTGCTCATAATGAGAAAACAGATGGTTTCGACGGTGAACTTAACCGTTTGACGTTCTCAGTAAAATACGCCATTTGACGGAACTAAACCTGCAATTTGATGGATATAAATAAAGCTGCAACTTAAAATTCCATAGGCTCCCCTGCTCTAGTGCAGCATTCCCATAACCCCGATCATTTTATGATTGGGGCTTTTTATTATCTTGCCTTTACATACTTATTCTCAATACGTAAGCCATTGAAGGCGACACTAAGGTTATCTTTCAAATGATGTGCACAATTAAAAAGCCCCTATCCAGGATAGAGGCTTTCGCTGTTCGCTTTAAACTATTGCCGGCATTTTATTAAACCTTAACTCCTGGTTTAAAACTTGGCTTCCAGTGCTAAGCCGAAGTGACGTCCTTCACCAACCGTCACATCGGTATTGGTGCCGCCGGCCAGATAATCGACATCGAACAGGTTCTTAATGTTCAGGCGAACACTCACATCGCTGCCCATCACATCCATGCTGTAGGCGGCGCCCATATCGAAACGCACGTAGCTATCTTTCGAGATGGTGTTGTCGGTATTGGCGAAGCGTTCACCCACATAGATGGCACCGAAGTTCAGCGCGAAATCTTCGGTCATCTCATAACGGGTCCAGACATTAGCCGACCACTCGGGCGCATCGACCGGCGTCTTACCATTCAAGCTATCACTTTCAGGTCTCAGGTACTCTGCATCCAGATACATCATAGAACCTGTGAGGAACCACTTGTCACTCACCTGTCCCTGTGCCCCCATCTCGAAGCCTTTATGACGCTGCTCACCTGATTGCGTAGTAACAGTGTTATTCCCGTTTGGATCGGTGATTTCAAGTTGCTCTGTTACGGTGACATTTGAAACCGTGATATCGAAAACAGCCCCCGTTAACAGCAGGCTGCCATCGAACAGTTCCCACTTGGTGCCAATCTCATACTGCTCACCATACTCAGGATCCAGGTTCAGGCCATTGTTAACATCCTCTTCGTCATTGACGATCCCCTGAGGAGTGAAGCTCTTGGAGTAGTTAACATAGATGCTGCCGTTGGCACTTGGCGAGTAGATCACACCAAACTTTGGCGATACCGCATAGCTGTTGTTACCCGCGCCCTCTTTCTTCTGCTCATCGTAACGCACGCCAGCCAGCACCTGCCAGCTATCATTGATAGTAATCAGATCCTGAATATAGAAGCCATAGTGCTTATATTCACTCTCATACAGGGTCTCATCGCGGTTATAATCGAGGTCCGGCTTAGGTAGCGGCTGCCCTGGCATGACCAGCTGCTTCTTATCTCCCGACTCTTTCAGCTGGCCATAGTAGTAATCCAGCATGTTAGCGCCTAGGAGGAATTGATGCTCCAGCCCACCGGTCGAGAAGTTACCGACGAAATCGACATAGCCTGTCTTGTGCTGCCAATCGTCATAGCGATCGAAAGGACTGACATAGTAACCGTCTGTGAATGGGTCTTCTGAGCCACTTATCAGTGATGGTGAAGAGTCCAGACGCTGACGATTAAACTGTTGATCGTTATAACCCGCCTTCACCTTCCAGTCATCATTGATGTGGTAAACAATATCGGCCCCCATGTTGGAGATGGTATTGTCGGTAAAGGCCCATGGCTGATCCCAGATAATATCGCTGCCGCCGATAAGCTCACCGCTGCTGTCTAACCAGCCACCACGATCGATGCCCGTCTTATCCTGGGTATGGTCATACTTAAGCGACAACATAAGATCGTCTGTGATATCGAACTCAAGGTTCAGGTAGCCTAACCAGCGATCGCGTTCCTGATTAGTGCCGTCCTGATACTCTCTCCAATACTGTGTGTCCTGCTTAACCAGCACGGTGCGGTAACGGATAGTTTGAGCTTCATTCAGGCTGCCACCGGCATCCAACTGGTAACGGGTCGAGCCATGCTCATCGGTATCGAAACCCAGTTCGAACATAGTATCGTAGGTCGGTTTCTTGGTGACCATGTTGATAAGACCGCCGGGGCCTGACTGACCATAGAGCATGCTCGATGGGCCCTTTAGCACTTCAACCTGCTGCAATGTCTCGATTGGCTGCACATAGTGCGACCACTGCTGCTGACCATTGATCAGATAACCGGAACCGGATGAGAGTTCGAAACCACGGATGTTGAACACCTGACGGTTCCACTTCTCACTACCGCCGGTAACACTGGAATCATTGACCAGCACTTCCGAAAGGTTAGTTGCCAGCTGCTCATCGGTGACAAAGTCGGGAATGACGGTCACAGATTGCGGGGTATCCATAAGGCTGATATCGCCACGCATCGCACCCGATGCACTGCCGACCTTATAGTCATTGAAGTTCTGTCCGGTGACACTGATACGCTCAATGTTAGCCATACCCGGCTCACCGCTTTGCTCCCCGGCAATAGCCGGAATAGTGGCAAGTGCTGACAAAACCGCAACACTGATAGACGAAAACTTAAATGATCTCTTAAACGACATGGCCAACCTCAAAAATGGATACCAAACAAATGTTGGAACGCAATATAAATGAGAATGGTTTTTATTTAAGTTTATTTACACGTCTTTACATTAAAAAGAGGAGGGCCTCAAACTTATTGAAGTCAGCAGAAAAGACAAGCACTTCGTCATAACAAAGGCAGCATTTTGTATCGGCGTTTTTGATTAGAAGTATCACCAGCTAACACTGCTGCAAAAACAAAGAAGCGACCCGGACGGGTCGCTTCGTTCTTCTATCTATCAGTGCTCATATCAGAGCTTAGCCTTTAGGCTTCTTAACCGGTCTGGCCCAGCCACTGAGATGACGCTGCTTAACCCGGGTGATAACCAACTCACCTTCGGCTACATTACTGGTGATGGTCGAACCCGCCCCTAAAGTGGCTCCCTTACCGATAGTCACAGGCGCCACGAGTTGAGTATCACTACCGACAAAGACATCATCTTCGATAACGGTAAGGTGCTTGTTAGCCCCATCGTAGTTACAGGTAATGGTTCCCGCACCAATATTAACGCCGCTACCTATCTGAGCATCGCCAATATAGGCCAGATGTCCCGCCTTGGAGCCCTCACCTAATACGGCTTTCTTCATCTCGACGAAGTTACCGATATGGGCATCACGCTTTAGCTCGGCGCCGGGACGCAGACGCGCGAATGGGCCGGCACTGGCATCACAGCCTATCTTGGCATTCTCGACGATAGAGTAAGGCTTGATATCGGCATTATCACCAATCTCACAATCGATAAGAATGGCGCCCGCTCCAACAGTCACGTTATTACCGATAGTGACCTTACCCTGCATGATGACGTTTACATCTATCATCACATCCATACCAACGGTGACATCGCCGCGTATATCGAGTCTGGATGGATCACGCAGGTTTGCCCCTTCGAGCATAAGCTTCTGCGCCGCACGAGCCTGATAAGCACGTTCCAGTTGCGCCAGCTGAACCCGGTTGTTCGCTCCCTCAACCTCCATCGCCGACTCAGGCTGAGCCGTCGTAATTGAAACCCCGTCTCTATGGGCCATGGCAACGATATCGGTAAGGTAGTATTCCCCCTGAGCGTTATCCGAAGATAACTGACCCAGCCACTCTTTAAGTTGCTTACCCGGGGCTGCCATGATGCCGGTGTTGATCTCGTTAATGGCCAGCTGCTCGGCATTTGCATCTTTCTGCTCGACAATACCAACCACTTTACCGGCTTCTCTGACGATACGGCCATAGCCTGTTGGGTTAGGCAGATTAACGGTTAAAATTGCCAGACCATTCTCTTCACGAGCAGCTAATAGCGCTTCCAGTGTCTGAGTCTGAATGAGCGGGACATCGCCATAGAGAATCAAGACTGTGTCGTCGTCACCGATATTATCATTTGCCTGAGCCACCGCATGACCTGTGCCTAGCTGCTCAGCCTGCAGTACCCAGTTAAGCTGCTGTTCGCCTAATGCACTCTGTAGCTTGTCAGCACCATAGCCATACACCAACTGAATCGAGTCACTTCCCACATCATGGGCGGTATCGATCACATGCAGCACCATGCTCTTATGGGCGATAGGGTGTAAAACTTTAGGAAGATCTGAACGCATGCGGGTTCCCTTGCCTGCGGCCAAAATCACTACATTCAATGCCATCGAGTTATCCTTGAGCTAAAAGCTTTAAAAATCTAAAAAGAGGTCTATTTTGTGCGCTGATTTTAACGGAAAAGAGAAGAAGATAGAAGGCAAAGACGACGGCAACGCCTGTTCGACACTTGCAAGCTGGTGGACATAAAGACTAAAACACAAGCTTCAAACTTTTTAATAGATTAGCTCGCTGATAGTTTGCTCTAAATCGAGGAAAAGCAGCGGAGCTTATGCCCATAAGTGAGCAGCTTTGACAAAGAGATAGGGCAAAATAGCCAGAGATAAGCATTAAAAAACAAATACCAAAACTTTCCATCCATAGGTTTTGGCATAAGTGTTCCAGACACAAAAAAGGCGCCCATAGGCGCCTTTTTTCATCAAACAATCACCTTATCTGGCAATGTTCTTCCTGATGGTTTCGACAACGCGTAATTGAGCGATAGCCTGAGCTAACTCAATTGCTGCTGCTGCGTAGTTGAAGTCGGCGCCAGCATCCGCAAGTGCGGTTTCTGCACGACGCTTAGCTTCTACAGCTGCTTGCTCGTCAATCTCATCGGCACGCAATACGACGTCAGCCAATACTGAAACAGAAAAAGGTTGAACTTCCAGGATACCACCCGAAAGATAAAACACCTCTTCACTTCCATCTTGCTTGACGATGCGTGCCATGCCAGGTTTGATATGTGTCAGCAGTGGCGCGTGACCAGGCATAACACCCAGATCACCTTCACTACCGGTTACTTGCAGGTGTGCTACAAGACCAGAGTAGATGCTACTTTCTGCGCTTACTATATCAAGTTGTACTGTCATGGCTGCCATCCGTTCTCCTTAAACTAAGTAAAGTTACTTAGTTATTTTTTGTTAGCTTTCTCAACGGCTTCGTCGATAGAACCAACCATGTAGAACGCTTGCTCCGGAAGGTGATCATACTCACCGTCTAGAATGCCCTTGAAGCCACGGATTGTGTCTTTAAGAGAAACGTACTTACCTGGAGAACCGGTGAATACTTCAGCAACGAAGAAAGGCTGTGAAAGATATTTTTCAATCTTACGAGCACGGGCAACGGTAGTCTTATCTTCATCAGATAATTCATCCATACCTAGAATCGCAATAATATCTTTAAGCTCTTTATAGCGTTGTAGCTGAGTCTGTACACCACTAGCAACATCATAATGCTCTTGGCCAACAACCTGTGGATCAAGCTGACGTGAAGTCGAATCCAGTGGGTCAACCGCTGGGTAGATACCCAGAGAAGCAATGTTACGTGACAATACAACAGTCGCGTCTAAGTGAGCGAAAGTTGTTGCTGGTGACGGATCCGTCAAGTCATCCGCAGGTACGTATACGGCTTGAACAGAGGTAATAGACCCTGTCTTAGTCGATGTAATACGCTCCTGAAGTACACCCATCTCTTCAGCCAGTGTTGGCTGGTAACCTACTGCTGAAGGCATACGGCCTAGCAGTGCAGATACTTCCGTACCCGCCAAGGTGTAACGATAGATGTTATCAACGAAGAAAAGAACGTCTTTACCTTCGTCACGGAACTTCTCGGCCATAGTCAGACCAGTCAGTGCCACACGTAGACGGTTTCCTGGAGGCTCGTTCATCTGACCATATACCATGGCCACTTTATCGAGTACTCCTGAATCTTCCATCTCGTAGTAGAAGTCGTTACCCTCACGAGTACGCTCACCTACACCGGCGAAAACTGATAAACCAGAGTGCGCTTTAGCGATGTTGTTAATAAGTTCCATCATGTTGACGGTCTTACCAACACCAGCACCACCAAACAGACCAACTTTACCACCCTTAGCGAATGGACATACAAGGTCGATAACCTTGATACCAGTCTCTAAGAGTTCAGTTACGTTTGACTGATCTTCGTATGAAGGAGCTTCACGGTGGATAACATAACGTTCATCCTCACCGATAGCACCCGCTTCATCCACTGGCTCACCCAATACGTTCATAATACGGCCTAGGGTCTTCTCCCCAACCGGAACTGAAATTGGTGAACCAGAGTTTACAACCTCAACACCACGACGCAGACCATCTGAAGAACCCATAGCAATGGTACGAACTACACCACCACCAAGCTGCTGCTGAACTTCCAGCACCAATCCTTCACTTTTGATCTCTAGAGCGTCATATACCTGAGGTACGGCATCATGTGGAAACTCAACGTCCACAACCGCGCCAATTACTTGGACAACAGTACCTGTGCTCATGATTAATCCTCTAAAACTTTTATTCGTTACCTAACCTAAACGGCAGCGGCACCTGAAACAATTTCCGACAGTTCCTGCGTAATCGCAGCCTGACGGGCTTTGTTATAGACCAGCTCCAAGTCACTGATAAGGTCACCAGCGTTGTCTGTTGCAGCTTTCATCGCAACCATACGGGCCGCTTGCTCAGATGCAATATTCTCAACAACACCTTGGTAAACCTGCGACTCCACATAACGTACCAGTAAAGTTTCCAAAAGATCTTTTGGATCTGGCTCGTATAGGTAGTCCCAGTGATGAGAAACCTCATCTACCTCTGACTTAGGCAACGGTAGCAGCTGTTCGATCACAGGAGTCTGGCTCATAGTATTCACAAACTTGTTGAATACTACGTACAGACGATCCAATGTGCCTTCGTTGTATGCTTGTAGCATGACACGTACTGTACCGATCAAGTCAGCTAACGACGGTGCGTCACCTAAACCTGAAGCGTATGCAGATACCTGTCCGCCGAAGCTATTGAAGAACTGTACACTGCGAGCACCAATTGGGCAGAATTCGACTTCTACGCCTTGCTCTCGCTGGCTCTTCACGTCTGCGACAACCTTCTTGAAAAGGTTAACGTTCAGACCACCACAAAGACCACGGTCGGTTGATACAACAATGTAACCAACCCGCTTGGCCTCTCTCACTTCCAAATATGGATGCTTATATTCGAGAGAACCTTGCGCCACGTGACCGATCACCTTACGCATATTTTCTGCATATGGACGACTCGCTGCCATGCGATCTTGTGCTTTACGCATTTTACTCGCGGCAACCATCTCCATTGCAGACGTGATCTTCTGAGTGTTCTGAACACTCGCGATCTTGGTTTTAATCTCTTTAGCGTTGGCCATCTTAACTCTCCAATCTGGACCTGAGGCGCCTTACGACACCTCTGTTTTTACCAGGTTTGGGTTTCAACGAACTTGTCGAGGCCGGCCTTCAACTCACCTTCGATATCGGCATTATAAGTGCCGGTTTCGTTGATGGTCTTCATAAGGTCAGCATGCTCGCTGTTCATGAAAGAGAGCAGAGACGCTTCGAAATCACCGATTTTAGCTAGCTCAACGTTCTGTAGGTAACCTTTTTCAGCTGAGAAAATAGACACAGACTGGTCGGCTACGCTCATAGGCGCATATTGCTTTTGCTTCATAAGTTCGGTAACACGCTCACCATGCTCAAGCTGAGCACGAGTTGCATCATCTAAGTCAGACGCAAACTGTGAGAACGCTGCAAGCTCTCGATACTGTGCAAGAGCGGTACGGATACCACCAGACAGTTTCTTGATGATCTTAGTCTGAGCCGCACCACCAACACGAGAAACCGAGATACCTGGGTTAACAGCAGGACGTAGGCCTGAGTTAAATAGGTCTGTTTCAAGGAAGATCTGACCATCGGTAATCGAAATTACGTTAGTCGGTACGAATGCAGATACGTCACCCGCTTGAGTTTCAATAATCGGTAGAGCAGTCAAAGAACCAGTCTGGCCTTTAACTTCACCTTTAGTGAACTTCTCAACATACTCGGTGTTAACGCGTGAAGCACGCTCTAACAGGCGAGAGTGAAGATAGAATACATCACCTGGGTATGCTTCACGTCCTGGTGGACGCTTAAGTAGCAATGAGATCTGACGGTAAGCAACAGCTTGCTTAGAAAGATCATCATAAACAATAAGTGAATCTTCACCGCGATCGCGGAAGTACTCACCCATTGAACAACCAGAGTATGGAGCCAAGTATTGAAGTGCTGCTGCTTCAGAAGCAGTCGCAACTACAACAATGGTGTTCGCCAAAGCGCCGTGCTCATCAAGCTTACGTACAACGTTAGCGATTGTAGAAGCCTTCTGGCCTACCGCTACGTATACACATTTAATGCCTGAATCTTTCTGATTGATAATAGCGTCGATCGCCAAAGCTGTTTTACCAGTCTGACGGTCACCAATAACCAATTCACGTTGTCCACGACCGATTGGGATCATAGAGTCAACGGCTTTATAACCAGTTTGTACTGGCTGGTCTACTGATTTACGCTCAATAACACCTGGTGCGATTACTTCAACAGGAGAGAAACCGTCATTATCGACAGGTCCTTTTCCGTCAATTGGCTCACCCAAGGTGTTGACTACACGGCCTAATAGACCACGGCCAACCGGGACTTCCAAAATACGACCAGTTGTTTTTACTTTATCGCCTTCTGCCAACGTGGCATAAGGGCCCATAACTACGGCACCGACAGAATCACGTTCTAAGTTCAACGCGATTGCAAAACGGTTACCAGGCAGTTCGATCATCTCACCCTGCATGACATCGGCCAGGCCGTGGATGCGGATGATGCCGTCACTTACTGCAACGATAGTACCTTCGTTGCGAGTCTCACTAACGACTTCGAACTGCTCGATCCGCTGTTTAATCAGATCGCTGATTTCAGTGGAATTCAGTTGCATGCTCAAACTCCCAATTACGATTGCAGCGTATCAGACAGACGCGAAACTTTGCCGCGAACCGAGCCATCGATGACCAGGTCTCCTGCCGTGATAATTAAACCAGCAATAAGGCTGGCATCTATGCTGCAATTCAGCTTAACTTTGCGTGCGAGACGTTTCTCTAGAGAAACGCTAATTTCCTGTTGTTGCTCAGAGGTAAGCTCTGTAGCCGAAACAACACATGCTTCAACTTCTTTAGCCCACTCTAATTGCATCTCAACAAATTGCTGAGAAACAGCAGGTAGCACTTCTAAACGACCGTTTTCAGCCATTACCTTTAACAGATTCTGACCTTGCTCATTGACCTGCTCACCACAAACTCCGATAAAGAGTTCTGCAAGCTTGTTACTGGCTAATCCGCCAGTTAGCAGGGGCTGCATGGTTTCGTTTTCACTCACCATGGCCGCGAAGCTAAGCATTTCGGCCCAACTTTCTACTGCATTATTCTCAATGGCATAATCAAAAGCTGCCTTTGCGTAAGGACGAGCGATGGTGGTTATTTCAGCCATAACTCAAAACTCCTTATCAAAGTTCAGCAACAAGTTTGTTAACTATGTCACTGTGGGCGGCTTCATCGATCGAACGCTCAAGAATCTTCTCTGCACCTGTGATAGCCAGAGTAGCCACTTGCTTACGCAAGTCTTCTTTCACGCGATTACGTTCAGCTTCAATTTCTGCTTGACCCTGAGCGATAATTTTAGCGCGCTCAGCATCTGCTTCGGCTTTTGCTTCATCGACGATCTGAGCTTTACGTTTGTTCGCTTGCTCAATGATCTCGTTAGCAGTAGCTTTGGCTTCTTTTAGTTGATCAGTAGCTTTAGACTGAGCCAACTCCAGGTCTTTTACGGCACGATCAGCATCAGCTAGACCGTCGGCAATCCTTTTTTGACGCTCTTCGATGGCATTCATCAAAGGAGGCCAAACAAACTTCATGCAGAACCACACGAAGATAATAAAGGCAACCGTCTGACCGAGTAGGGTAGCGTTGATATTCACAACAGCCTCCTATTTAAATTAAAGACAGAAGCGTTTATTACAGCATTGCACCAAGAGGGTTAGTGAATAGCATGAATAATGCGATACCAACACCGATCATAGTTACAGCATCAAGAAGACCCGCAACGATGAACATTTTAACTTGTAGCATAGGAGCCATTTCTGGTTGACGTGCAGCGCCTTCCAAGAACTTACCACCTAGCAGGCCAAAACCGATAGCGGTACCTAGTGCACCCATACCAATTAGCAGAGCAACAGCAATAGCTGTCATGCCTAGAACAGTTTCCATCTCTATCTCCAAATATTCTAAATCTTGTTAATTTTTGATTTAGCTAAAAAAAATTTCTTCAGCAATTCTTAATGATCTTCATGCGCCATGCTTAGATAAACAATTGTCAGCATCATGAAAATAAACGCCTGTAGAGTGATAACCAAAATATGGAAAATTAACCAACCTAGTTGTAATGAAACACCCAGGGCAGATAACGCCATGTTAGCACCATACATCAACGCAATAAGAATGAAGATCAACTCACCTGCATATAAGTTACCGAATAGACGCAATGCCAATGAGATCGGCTTAGCAATCAGAGTTACGGTTTCTAGCAGAAGGTTGACGGGTATCATTGCCCAATGGTTAAAAGGCTGCAATGTCAGCTCTTTAACAAAACCTGAAACGCCTTTGACTTTAATGCTGTAGTAGATAATCAGCACAAACACACCGATAGCTAAGCTAAAGGTAATGTTAAGGTCGGTCGTTGGAACCACTTTCATATAAGGGATACCAGCTGCAGCAGCCAGTGATGGGATCCAGTCAACTGGAACCATATCCATGAAGTTCATCATGAACACCCATATAAAAATCGTTAATGCCAACGGAGCAATAACAGGATTGCGGCCATGGAAGGTTTCTTTCACGCTTGAATCGACAAACTCGACGATCATCTCGATAAAACACTGAAGTTTACCGGGAACACCTGTAGTTGCCTTCTTTCCAACGCTACGGAACAGCCATAAGAACAGAACACCAAGCCCAACCGAAAAGAGCAACGAATCAATATGCCATGTCCAGAAGCCTTCACCAACACTTAAGTTGGTAAGGTGGTGCTGGATATAGCCCTGCGGTGTTAACGCTTCACCAGTTGCAGCCATGATTCATCCCACTTTACTTTGCTTGAAAAATAAAGGAGCCGTCCAATGCACGATTAACGCTAAGGTATAACAAACAAAAAGTGGCATAAAGCCAACCTCAAAGTTGATAAACACCAGCGAGAACATAGCTATGGTTAACAGCAACTTTACCGCTTCCCCCCAGTAAAAAGTCTTCATGACCTTTCCTGCTGAACTTGCTCCCGTATGGGAAAAAGCGAGGGTTGCGAATACAAAATTAGGAAGTACAGCGATAGCGCCACCTGCCAAGGCAGACAGGCCAGACTGAGCTCCCCACATGGCGAAAAAGAAAACTGAAGCACCCCCAGCCATCGCCGCCTGCATCAAAACCAACTTATAGGCAGACCACCGGCCACGACGTGCTAAAACCTTACTCAATTTATCCTCTCCGCATCTACGCTTTATTGTTTCGATGACCGGATGACAAATATCCGAATAATCTCTAGCGACAAAAAAGCTTGCGAAAGTATACCTTTTCGGGCCTTCAAAGCAAGTTTAAGCTGAGGAAAATCGAGTCTTTTAGCGTGATCTAACGCCAATAGTGTAAAAGTGCAAAATTAACACATGTCACAAAGTTACATAATATGACGATAACGTCGATTTTTTAGCGAATTCTGTCGATAATACCGTCTAATTCAGCAAGATCTTGATAATTAATTACCAATTTTCCTTTGCCTTTTTTATTGTGGCTAATAGAAACTTTTGCGCCTAGACGTTCGACTAATTGACTTTCAAGACGGGCTACATCGTGATCTTTTGCAGGTTTATCTGCAATTTTAGGTGGATTTAGTGTTTTAGTAACTAATCGTTCAGTTTCACGAACAGTTAATTCTTTGGAAGAGACTAATCTTGCTATTGTCGTCTGCTCATCTCCCTCGATAGCAAGCAGGGCACGGGCATGGCCCATATCGATATCACCATACTCCAGCATGCGCTTAACAGGCTCGTTGAGGCCATTTAAACGCAGCAGGTTAGAGACGGTAGCACGAGACTTACCAACGGCATCGGCGATCTGTTGATGAGTAAGGCTAAACTCCTCCATCAAGCGTTGCAGGGCGATCGCTTCCTCCATCGCATTCAGATCTTCACGCTGAATATTTTCGATCAGGGCGATGGCGACAGCCGACTCATCGGGCACCTGCTTAACAATACAGGGGATCTGCTCAAGTTGGGCAATCTGCGCGGCGCGCCAGCGGCGTTCACCGGCGATGATCTCATATTTTTCGGGAGAGATCTTACGGACGACAACAGGCTGAATGATGCCCTGGGCTTTAATTGACTCAGAAAGCTCCTCCAGTGCCTCAGGTGACATATCTTTACGAGGTTGGTATTTACCAGGCTGCATCAGGTCTATATCAAGCATCAATAAATCATCATTTTCAACTGACTTATCAACAACTTCAGCCTTTGGTGCTGGCTTACTGTTTGCCGCGTGACTAGTGCTGAGTAATGCATCTAGACCCTTACCCAAACCGCGTTTTTTTACTGTCATTTCCACTGCCTTTGTTTAAGCTTGCTCAACCTGTTCGTGCTGTTCTGCACGACGAATAATCTCTCCAGCCAGAGCAAGATAAGCCTTAGCTCCAGCGCTGGATTTATCGTAATACATTGCCGGAGCCCCAAAACTTGGTGCTTCCGCTAACCTGACATTTCTGGGAATGACGGTTCGGTAAACTTTTTCGCCGAAATGCTGTTTTAGCTGGTCTGATACGTCGTTAGATAACCGGTTACGCGGATCGTACATGGTGCGTAAGATCCCCTCGATATGCAGACCAGGATTAACCATGGCGCCCAGCTTGCTGATGGTATCCATCAGTGCGGTCAGGCCCTCCAGCGCATAATACTCACACTGCATAGGCACCAAAACTGAGTCTGCGGCAGACATGGCGTTAACCGTCAGCATGTTTAACGAAGGCGGACAATCGATAAAGATGAAATCATAATCGCCTTTTACCGGTGCCAGCGCATTTCTTAATCTAATTTCCCGGGCAAAGAACTCCATAAGTTTGATCTCTGCGGCGGTAACATCACCGTTACCGGCAATCAGGTCATACTTTCCGTTGGTATCTTTGTACACAACTTCATCAAAAGATTTCTCATCGACCAATAATTCATAGGCTGTGTTATCGACACTGTACTTATCGATACCACTTCCCATGGTCGCATTCCCCTGAGGATCGAGATCGATCAGCAATACTTTGCGCTTAGTTGCGGCCAATGAAGCCGCAAGATTCACACAAGTTGTAGTTTTTCCGACGCCACCTTTCTGGTTAGCTACCGCAATCACTTTACCCACAATACCATCCTGTATGTCGCGTTCGTATAATCGACACTATTGAAACCCATACCAAATTGCTTGAACCATGAAGAAAATGCAACTTTATCGCTATTTTTTGATAACTCTCAATAGGTGTCGCTGCTCATCGAGGCGAGGAACCTTGAGTTCGATAATATCGGTAACTTCAAACTCTTCAGGAAGTTTCGCCATCTCATCCTCTGCCAGCTGCCCCTTGAGGGCATAATAACACCCGTTATCTGCCGGAAGGTGATGGCACCAATGCAGCATATCTTCAATCGATGCAAATGCGCGACTCAAGACACCATCAAATTTTGTCTCGGGCTCAAAAGCCTCAACCCGACTCTCCACCGAGCTGATATTGTTAATGCCTAACTCATGCTGAACCTGTTTCTGAAAGCGGATCCGCTTACCTAAGCTGTCCAACAGGACGAAACTTTTATCCGGATTCATAATGGCTAACGGGATCCCGGGTAGACCCGGCCCTGTACCAACATCGATAAAATGCTCTCCCTCGAGATGGGGCGATACGGCCAGGCTATCCATGATATGTCTGATCAGCATCTGCTGCGGATCCCGAATAGAGGTCAGGTTATAGGCTTTATTCCACTTGTTGAGCATCTCAACAAAACCGATAAGCTGCTTCTTCTGCTGCTCGGTTGCAGACAGATTCATTTCAGCCAGATACTCATCTAATTGGGCAGATAACACAGGATTAATCCTTAATAGCGTACGTAAATCGAAACTGTTGACATTATGAAGTGCCGAAAACACTAAGGGAAGCGCTAAAAGCCAATATAAATGGGCTTTGGCTTCCCTTACAGGCAAATAAATTAGCTTTTAGAAGGGTTTTTACGTAACAGACCGCGACGCTTCAGGTGTACCAGCAAAATTGAGATTGCTGCCGGCGTCATTCCGGAAATTCTCGAGGCCTGACCGATTGTTTCAGGTTTATGATCGTTAAGTTTAGCTATCACCTCGTTCGAAAGACCCGGAACCTCCTGATAATCAAGTGTCAGTGGCAAGCCTGTCGTTTCATGCTTAACAGCCTTATCGATCTCATCCTGTTGACGCTGAATATAACCGGAATATTTAACCTGGATCTGTACCTGCTCGGCGGCACGCTGATCTTCAAGGCCTGGGCCAAAACCTTCTAAACTCATTAGTTTAGGGTAATCCATCTCAGGACGACGCAGCAGATCTTCAAAAGAAGCCTCACGGGAGATAGGCGTATTAAGCTCTGGATTTAATACATCGAGCAGCGGTGAGTTTGGATGTACCCACTGACTTCTCAGACGTTGTAGCTCCTGCTCAATAGACTCGCGCTTCTCATTGAACTTAGCCCAGCGATCGTCATCGACCAATCCAATTTCACGCCCTTTCTCGGTCAAACGCAGATCGGCGTTATCTTCACGAAGCAATAAGCGATATTCAGCACGACTGGTAAACATACGGTAGGGTTCTTTGGTTCCCAGTGTCGACAGATCGTCTACCAACACGCCAAGATAGGCTTCATCACGGCGGGGGCACCAACTCTCCTTGCCCTGAACCTGCAACGAAGCGTTCATACCAGCCAGAAGTCCCTGAGCTCCGGCCTCTTCGTAACCTGTGGTACCGTTTATCTGTCCGGCAAAAAATAACCCCTGAATACTCTTTGTCTCCAAAGAGTTTTTCAGATCCCTTGGATCGAAGTAATCATATTCGATGGCATAACCGGGTCGAATGATCTCGGCGTTTTCCATTCCCTTGATAGAACGAACCAGATTCAACTGTACATCGAAAGGGAGACTGGTGGAGATACCATTAGGATAGATCTCGTTGGTATTTAACCCCTCAGGCTCGATAAAGATCTGATGCGAGTTCTTGTCTGCAAAGCGATTGATCTTATCTTCGATGGAAGGGCAGTAACGTGGACCCACACCTTCGATAACCCCTGAATACATAGGGCTTCTATCCAGACCGCCACGAATAATATCGTGTGTACGCTCGTTAGTATGTGTAACGAAACAGGAGATCTGACGGGGATGGTGACTGACATCACCGATAAACGACATCACAGGTAGTGGGTTATCGCCTTTCTGTTCGCTCATCAGCTCAAAATTAATGGTATTCGCGTCGATTCTCGGTGGTGTTCCGGTTTTCAGACGTCCGATACGGATCGGGAGTTCACGCAGACGATCGGCGAGGGCGATCGATGGTGGATCACCGGCTCGTCCACCGCTGTAATTCTGTAATCCGATATGGATCTTTCCGCTAAGGAAGGTACCAGCGGTTAATACGACTGCCGGAGCTTCGAAAGCCAGCCCCATCTGAGTCACAACACCGGTCACCTTACCGTTTTCAACAATAAGATCGTCTACAGCTTGTTGAAACAGTCTTAAGTTAGGCTGGTTTTGCAGAATTTCCTGGATCTTAGCTCGATAAAGGGCTCTGTCGGCTTGTGCACGTGTTGCTCTGACGGCCGGACCTTTTGATGAGTTAAGCGTACGGAATTGAATACCGGCGTAGTCGGTTGCAATGGCCATTGCGCCGCCCAGGGCATCAATCTCTTTAACTAAGTGTCCTTTACCGATTCCACCGATGGCTGGATTGCAGGACATCTGTCCTAAGGTATCGATGTTATGGGTCAATAACAGGGTTTTGGATCCCATTCGCGCAGCGGCTAATGCGGCTTCAGTGCCGGCATGACCACCACCTACTACAATTACATCAAACCGTTCATGAAAATGCATGAGTAAACCTTAAATTAAAACTGAGTTGGTAAAGAACAAACTGTAAATTCGAGCAGAGCATTTTAGCATTTGATTCATCTTAGGTGAATGATCAATTTCAGTGTTTCGATCGCAAGAGGATCCGCTTAATAGATCTTAAGATCTTTATATAGATCCTTTATTGTTCTTACTATTAAGATCGCGAATTTCTGTGGGTAATCAATATTTACCTTTATTATCAGTGGTTAATCGCGATCAGATCCTGTGATCTATTAACGATCAAACTAAAATAAGCTTGGGGATAGATCGCCTAGTTATCCACAAGGTGGATCATTGAACCGATCGGGTGTTGAATAATACAGGCTTTGATCAGATCAAAATAATACCTTATCCACATATTTATCATTGTAGATCGTAATATGTGGATAAAGTAGATCTAATCTGTGGGTTGATTCGACAGTTATTCTGTTAAAGGGAGCTTAAAGTTGATCTTGCCACTGAGATAACCACTCCAGGGCTGGGTCTTCAGGGATATGATCGTACTGTATATCGATCTGGATCTTATCCACATAGACTTGTGCACCGAATTGCAGAAGCAGTTTTGACAGCTTTTCCGGTCCCTGACAAAAAGTGTCGTAGCTCGAATCGCCGATGGCACAAATGGCAAACTTTGTCTGACTGAGATCTGGGTTTTTAGCCGCGATCTCATCAAAAAAGGGCACTATATTGTCAGGCAGATCGCCGGCGCCGTGAGTCGATGACACGATCAACCACAGGGATTTTGGGTCTAAATCTGCGAGTTCCGGGGCCAAATGTATCTGGTTTTCATGCCCCAAACTGCTCAATTGAGCCGCTAATTCATCTGCCACATATTCGGCACCGCCTAGGGTTGTGCCCACTAAAAGTTCTATTTTTGCCATCTCTTATCCTGAATTTATCGCTTATCTGGGTGAGTTTATGGCGCGGCCAAGGGGGGAATAACCTTCATTACTTGCCAACTGTGCCGCGTCATCTTTGGGCTAATCATAAGGGAAAAGGGGATTTTTGCTAGGCAGATTGCCATATTTGCCATGTGTAAATAGCTTCTGTGGCATAGGCCTGTAGGTGTTATATACCTATAAAGCAGTTGATATATAGGTAGTATTGTAAGAGCTTATCCTTGGCTTGCTATCTCCCTTACGGGGGAGGAGTCATGACTCTTTAACCGCATACAGCAGATAGTTCACATCCGTGTTTTTGGTTGTTTTCCATTTATTTGTCAGAGGGTTAAAGCTCATCCCTTCGACTTTTACCGTACGTAGACCAAGGCGGTGATCATGGCATCTATCTCCTGTGGCTTCACGAAAAAGCGCCAATCGTGGGTACCTATGGGCAGGTAGCGCATCAGATATTCGGCACCCAGGATGCCAACCAGATATGATTTCAAGGTTCGATTCAGTGTCGCCATGATCATCAGTCCACCCGGTTTCAATAACTGGCAGCAGGTATGAATCAGGGCTTGCTGATCTTCTACATGTTCGATCACTTCGGTATTGAGTACGATATCGTATTGATTCAGCTTGTCCTCCTTTACCTGCGTTAACAGTGATTCGGCTAAACAGTGTCGATAATCCACCGTCACCGAATTGCTGTCAGCATGCTGCTGTGCGAGGACTATGTTGTGGCTGCTGGCATCTATCCCGGTCACTTTCGTGCCTTGCCAGGCCAGAGGTTCGCACAGCAGGCCAGCACCGCAACCGATATCCAGCAGTGACAGATCGGTAAAGGGGACATCCTGATTAAGATCCCTGCCGAAGTGGTAGGCGATAGCCTCCTCGATCGCGATCAACCTGGTCTGATTGAAGGCTAAGACATGCTTAAACTTGCCGTTAGGATCCCGCCACTCTCTGGCTAATGCATCGAATTTAGCTATCTCTCTTTCTCTGTCCAGAGCGGATTTTCTCTCTTTATTAATGCTTGGGCTTAGGCGGCTTTTATCTAACATGGGGGAGAGAGCGTGTGTGAGTGGTCGTTCAATTATATACGTAATAGCAGACGAGTGCTGTTTCGCTTGATTAAAGGTGTTGCCCTTGGGAGGTTGGCGGCGGGAGTCGGAGCACAACCGACTTATAGGTTATTTGGTTTGATAAGCTGCCGATTCGGCTGTGGAATCGACAGCTTCGACGCAGATCAGACCTTGAGATCTTTCATCAAACTTTCAAGCACATCGGCCTGATTATTTAATGCCTCGATCTCAGATGCGGTCTTGGTGACCATGACTGCAACCTTCTCTGAGCCGGCCCGGACCAGATCGACATCGGAGGCGATATTGTCAGCCACGGCACCTTGCTCTTCGGCTGCTGCGGCAATTTCAATGCTGCGATCTGCGATATATTGGTTCTGTCCCGATAGATCGCTGATGCTCTTGCTCACCGATTCCATGAGGGTTTCACTGCTTTGGGCTTCGTTAACGGTCTGCTCTATCACAGTAATGAGTCCCTGGCTGTTACTCTGCAGCGCCTCGATCATCTTCTGAATTTCTACTGTAGCCGTTTGGGTACGGCCCGCCAGAGTGCGGACTTCATCGGCCACGACGGCGAAGCCTCGTCCCTGTTCGCCAGCGCGGGCCGCTTCGATCGCGGCATTAAGCGCAAGCAAGTTTGTCTGCTCAGAGATGGCGTTAATCGTCGATACCACATCATCGATCTGTGAGGCGCTGGAATCCAGTTCGGTAACCGCGCCGGAAGCGGCATTGATCTCCACGGTCAGCTTTTGAATCGCTTCCTGGGTCGATACCACCTGAGACAATCCTGTGGTCGCTGTTTGTGTCGCTTCACTGGTTTGCGTAGAGGAGTCATGGGCATGGCTTGCCACTTCACGTACAGAGGAGGCCATCTGCTCTGTTGCACTGGCAAGTGAATCGATACGCTCCTGCTGCTGGCTGGTCAGCTCGGCATTCTCATTACTGCGTTGACGCAGCTGAGAGCTGATCTGCTGAATGAGGGCGATAGCTTCCTGTGTGGTTTTTACCAACACATGTTCACGCTCCGAGACCCTGTCGATCGTTTGTGCTATCAGGTTGAACTCATTACGTGCCGGTGCATAGGCTATTCGTGAGGCAAGATCGCCATCGGCCAGGCGCTTGACGGCATCGTAGATGTTGAACAGGGCGCCGCCCATAAATGTCTTAATATAATAGGAGCTTATGATTATGAAGCCGATACAGAAGAGCATGATGCCGATATGGCCCAGGCTTAAGGCAGAGAAGATTCCCGGAAGTTCTTTGGCACTGATGGTGAAGTTAGTATTAGGTATGCTCGTCGCAAATTGCCCATGGTTGCCGAGCTGTAGATTGCTGTTGCTTAGCAGGGCTGAGACTTCACTCTGAGTTAACTCGGTTTTCGATATCAGACTAGATACCAGCGTGATCTCTTGCTTTAACTGTTGGTTTTTCTGATCTTGCTCGGCACTGATTAAGGTGAGGCTAACGATGAGTATTGCCAGCAATGAAGAGAAAAACAGGATCAGAAAGTTTTCCTGTAGTTTTACATTTACCAGATATCTGTCTATCCAGCGAAAAGCGACTTCTTTCATGATGATCATCCTACATTTTAAGTGGTAGTTGGCTGGCCATCCTGGGCTCAAATTATAATGCTGTAACAGGAAAGGGTACTTTCATCCAAGCCCTGTTACAGCTTGGAAACATCTTACTTCACCAGATGCTGTTTTTGAAGAAAACAGCGCTAATAGTGTTATTGCTAATTTAATCTAACCGCTGAATTTAGCGCACTTTTCACGCCACAGAACATAAGCTTTCAGGTTGAAATCTGTGCAGATAATTGACTCTTTTAGTATCGATTTTGTCTGCATTCCTGAATTAAATATGTAAATCCAACCTCGGTATTAACAATCAGTTAACGAATAACTTGTTTGAATACAGCTTATTAAATTTTTTGAATTTTACTCTCTGCCTACCTCTTATCATCCTCCCCATGAAACCGTAGCAGGGGAAGGGGGAGAATAAGTTGAGCCCTTTAACTATGCTCTATATCGACCGGGTTTGATAAAAGCTGAGGGCATGTTCGGTAATAAAAAATATCGTTTCACGTGAAACTTAAACCTATATTTCGGTGGGACTTGTATTTTAAGGGGGGGGAGTTGTTGAAGTTAGAGATTGGGTTAACAGGAGATCGAGCGCGGAAGATAGACCTCCGCGCATCTTGTTTTCCCTGTTTAGCTCATGGTTTGAACCTGAGATGCCAATAACCAGATAGCTAATGCAAAGAAGATGACACCCATAAACTTATTCTGATTAGTCCTGAACTTCTCATTTTTCAACAGTGGTTTACCCAGAGTGCCAACCATGGCCACCAGCAACAGGTTAAAGGTTAGTCCCATCACATTAAGCAGTAGCCCTAATGCCAGCATCTGTTCACCCGATGTCGCCGTGAGCTGGGCGGAGACAAATTGAGGCAGAAACAGTACAAAGAAGAGCAGAGCCTTTGGGTTGAGCAGGTTACTGAATACCGCGCGGCGATAGAGGGTCTTGGCCAGGTGATTATCTTGCGCGACCTCTGGTGCATCGACCGGTCCGGCTCGCATACAATCCCATCCCATCTTCAACAGGTAGGCGCCGCCTAACAAGCGCAGCAGTTGCAGCGCCATCGGATTCATGGCTATCAGCGCCGATACTCCCATCGCCGCCAACAGGGTTAAGAGTATCCCCGATGTCGCATTCCCTAAGCTGGCGAAGATACCGACCTTACGTCCGTAACTTAAACTTGAGCTGGCAATTAGTAACATATCCGGGCCTGGGATCAGCAAAAGAGCCATGACAGTGGTTAAATAGAGAGGAAGTATAGCGAGATCGATCATCATTAATGCACAGGTTTATATAGAAGGGGCGGGATTTTACAGTGATAAAAAGAATTTAAAAGTGATAGTGGTTTTAAATCCGCTATTGGGTGTCATGGTCTGTTTACAATTCCTGATCTGCTGCTGAATACCATGCTGGTGATGCTGTCATTTATATTCGCCAGGCATACAAAAATGGTGATCGTTTTATTGACACTGCCTCTTTTTTGCCTCGCTTTTGCGCGGCTTTCTTAGAATTTTTTTTACGCACCTAATAACTTTTAGTTGTATGTAACCTCAGGTTGGTACTCGCCATTTGTTAATAGTTTTATGGCTTCAATCAGGCTTGCAACCCAGAGTCGCTCTTGATTTGCACTTATCTGCAATATACTCAGCTCTACTCCTGAGGGCGAGTGAGTTTAGCCGTTGGACAAATTTATATATGGGTAATAATTAACTGTAACTATTCGATTTTTAATCTGCTATCTGAGTGAAAGTTGAGTCAGTAGTGAGGGAGCCTTTTTAGTCGCCCGGGCGAGATTAGCATCGACTTCTTATCATGAGGCCGGCGGCAGTTTCATCTTAACTGCGCTATGAAAAAAGCGTAAAAACGCCTTAACATATCGTATGAAAAATGTTCAAAAAAATGACGTCTTAATCATTTTTTGACTGTCTGCAAAGACAGTCAAATCAGGAAAAAAAGCCAATAAAATCGACAACGTATTGACAGTATAATCTATTGCTAATGTGAGCTATATTCTTCATTAATAGTTTTAAAGTAGTGAGAGTTTGTTATGTTTCGTTATCTGATTTACGGCATTATCGCCTACGCTTCCTGGTTAACTTATCAGGATATTTCTGCCTATATAGAGGAGCAGCAAGAGCAGGAGTTAGTGCAGCTTGAAGTCGCTGTTGAGCAATCGGATTGGCAATACAAAGAGAGTTGAGCTTGTGGGTTAACAAGCTTAGCAAGTAACTTGGTTTAGCTTTGGACTTTTGTATTGTTTGGTTAGTTTATGGGAACCTTGGCTTCATTGATGTTAATTGCTTGCAGCAGGCTTATGTGTAGGTAAGCTCTCGGGACGCTGTGGACCCTTCCGTGGGCGCTTCGCGAAAACATCCTTGTTTTCGAGACCCTCTTGCCTACCTACACCTTTTATCTAAAAAGCAGATTGTTTCTTCGATTTTAGAACTATCTATTAAATTGTTTCAATGC
Source organism: uncultured Shewanella sp. (assembly GCF_947501225.1). GTDB lineage: Bacteria > Pseudomonadota > Gammaproteobacteria > Enterobacterales > Shewanellaceae > Shewanella. Next base: position 58,169 of record NZ_CANMUW010000015.1, on the reverse strand, counting down.
CGCATCTTTTCAAATATTCATAAGTGTTATCGTAAAATTCAACTTTTCTAGTTGTATCATCATCATTACCTTTGGGGACAAAAATGATCATGCCTTGCCGGGAGCGTGTCATTAATACACGGTAAGCATTCTCTAGGTACCTTTGGTTTTCGGTTTTTTTCCGCTGTTCCCATTTTGTTCCTCTAAACCTCCAGTGCTCAAATTTATCAGCACCAAATCGGTAATCAGCATCCCAAGCAATTAATCCCCAATCTATTTCTAATCCTTGGATGTCAAATTCAGTTGCTACATCTTCTAAAAAGTGTGAAGAGCGAATATCTTCAGGAGCTCCTAAGAACCAATCTTTAGGTTCAATCTTGTTCTTTACAAATATGCCTTCTGCTTTTAAACGAATACCGTTGGAGGAGGCTAACATTCCTTTGCTTTCATTTGCTCTAGATTTGAGTTTTATCCATCTTTTTGCGTCTTCTAAATTTCTTGTTATTTTTATAGGGTATAGGTGTTTAAAGGTTTCATACAATCGCTTCGCTAACTCACTGTTCCCTTCTATTAGATGATGGATGTAGCTAGATAGCTTTTCTGCTCTGAATGAACGCATGGATGTTGCTAGATGAAGACAAGGCATGAGGTTAGCATTGGATAATTTTTTAGAGTCTAATCCGGAAGAAACGTATTCCCCGTTTAGTAAATCTGTTGAGTAATACGTATCCCAGTGAGAGAACTTACTTTCTAAAGCTTTTAGCCAACCAGATAAGCCTATTTCCCCAGTGTTAATTTCTTGCCCTCCACCTATAAGAGCCACAATAACCGCCCAGTCTTCGTGACGATCCATTACTTCAATAAGGTATTCAGGCTCTGACTTATTAAACCCAACTTGATTGCGCTTGGTTTGCATGAATTTACTTGTTTGTTCAGCATTCCAGGCTCGTTGTGCTTCGTCAAAAATTGCCACCTGCTCAGGTGGTTTATTACCTTTAAGTGAATCATCTCTAAATTTATGAACATTTTGAATGAATTGTTCTGTGTGTCTCCTACACTTTCCTAAGCCTTCATTGGTACGAATATTTCTATCTTTTGCTAATGCTTCTTGCAATACAGAAACTAAAGGGCCATTACCACTTAAGAAAACCGAATACTCCTCTTCTTTTGGACTCGAGTGAGAGCTGGCAATATTCAAACCTACCAATGTTTTTCCTGCACCAGGTACACCAGTAACAAAACAAATTACCTTTCTTTTTTCTGAGCGTGCTTTATGAATGAGTTGCAGTAATTGATGGCTTGTTTGTCCAAGATTCTGTGAGTCAGCTTCACTACGCGCAATATCTGTGACTTTATGGTGTGCATAGAGGGCTTGAGCCGCCTCAATAATTGTTGGTGTTGGTAGATAGCCAGATTCAGCCCAATGCTGGGCATTAAAGTTTGATTGATTATATTTTGTTGCGATCTGATAAATTCTTTTAATCAGATCTTGTTCATTTATACATACAGTTTCAGCAACGCCATCATCTGAAAAATTTACTGAGGAAAAGTGGCTTCTAGATTTGGTTGCAACGAGTATTGGAACAATTAACTTATTATGACTAGCGCTGTGAAAATTCTTCAAATCCAAAGCATATCCGTGTGCTTGTCTCATATCGCAATGATTTATATCCGCTTTGCCGATCTTAAATTCAATAACGAAGATGAGCCCTTTTAGGATTATAACTGCATCAGCTCTACGCCCCATTCTTGGGATCATAAATTCGAAAAATATGTGTCCTTGAAGAATGTTATGCTCGTACAATAAGTCTTTAAGCAACTCTATTTCTGATAGCCATGCTTTTGTTTGTAAATACTGTAATTGCTGAGTATGGCGTTTTGAAATTTTGCCAAAAATTGCAGATGAATCTTCAGTTAAGAACTCTTTAAAAGTGGCTGAATAAAAGGCTTGTTGAGTCATCATTTATTATCAGCTTTAAAATCTAAAAGTGTTGATGCTGGAATATTCAATGCATCCGCAATTTTGAATAAATTGATGACACTAACGTTTCTCTTTCCTCGTTCAATTCCACTGATATAAGTTCTATCTATATCAGCTCTTAGAGCAAGCTGCTCTTGAGATAGAGAGTTAGATAAACGTAACTTTTTTATATGAGCACCGAATGCTGCCAGCAATTGATCATCCATGAAGAATCCTTTGAATGTTTTTCAAGATCATCTTTGTATGTTGATTATGAGTCTACGGACTATGAGTCACATACGTTGCCATATTAAGGTGATTACGACTTAAATCTCTAGGTTTTACTCATAGTTGCTGTAGTGGAGGGATATTAAAAATCTTTATTACTATTCATGTGGTTATTGAACTATTGAAGGTTTTTATGCAAACAGATATTTATCTGAAGTTTTGAGCATGCCCCCTGTACGTTTAGCGCCTCTTTCTGGAGTACGATATCATTGCTTCTTAAACTATAATTAAGTATCGAAAAGTGCTTGGGTATTTCTCTATGCTTCAATATAAACAGGAGTTTGGTGAAGGTTTTGAGCTGGGTTTTCAGCTTAGTGATTTTCCATACCTGGAGGATAAGAGCTGGAAGGATGAGGCCTGCCCGAGCTTTATGTTCAAGCTTAACTCTGGTTTGGGGCATGCTAGCTCTGGTTTACCAAGCTCTGGTTTAGGTGGTGATGCTGAGGATGTGGAGCCTGAGCATAATAGCTTTGAGGAATACCTGGTGCTCTGGGTCGATTACCCAAACAGTGAAGAGCGGGAGAATAGCAGGGCGAGTCGCTACTCTATCGTGACCGCGACTAATCTGGGATCACCCTATGAACCCGAAATTTACCATGATGAGCATAGCTTCACCCTGTTCGAGACCGAAGAGCCTGCTGCCCTGACTCAATACCTGACGGGTTTACACATTGCACCTTTCTATCCACGGTAATTTGTTAACCTGCACCCGCTATTGGCTTATACTGCGGCCATATTGACTCCTGAATATTTTTCCTATGACATCAATCCCGGTGGCATCAAACTCGTCAACTAAAATTAACGCCAAAAACAGACTTTTACCTGAAGAAGGTGGAGCGACCAAGATCTTCATCATAGGCCTGCCTCGTACCGGGACGACCAGTGTGAGTGTGGCCCTGCTTGAACAGGGATACAGGGTGGCGCATCAAGCCTTTACCAAGCATTCATTCGAGTTGGCGGATGTAATATCCGATGCCCCCTGTTTCAGCGATTACAGGCAGCTGGATAAGCTGTTTCCCGGCGCTAAGTTTGTCTATCTGGATCGTGCACTCGACACCTGGGTGCCATCGATGCAGATGTTATTGAGTCGCATGTTGGTGCATCTCGATGATAAGACCGGGCGGTTTAACGCGATTATGAAGCGTAGTTTTAATTGCAGCTTTGGGGTCAACAGGGTGGATGATGTCATGGATAGTGAGCATCTTATTAAGTGTTATCTTGCTCATAAAGAACAGGTTTTAGATTACTTCAGAGACCGAGACGATCTTTTGAGTATCGATATCAGTGAACCGGGAAGCTTAGCTGAGTTGCTTAACTTCTTAGAGTGCGACCCAGACACCTGTGACTCGGATATTTCGCACCTGAACTTTCCACATCTGAGCTTTCCGCATCTGAACAGGGGCAGAAATGTGGCCAGTTGGGATGAATATAAACATCCCAATAAGATCAGCGCTAATGCTGCGGGCTCCGAGAACCGCAAATACTTCAGTTATAAATTACCTAACTCCTAATCACATAAGTGACGGCAAAACAGATGACACAGCCTATCGACTCTATATCCACTAACTCATTACCAGCTGGCTCCTTACCCATAGATAAGCTCTTTGATGAGTTCAAGACGGCGATTAAAGATAACCATCTGGTGGTCGAGTCAGACACGGGATCGGGTAAGTCTACCCGCTTACCGCTTTGGTGTGCAGAGATGGAGCCCGATAACGGAAGCGCTAAACGGGTATTGGTGGTTGAGCCTCGTAGGGTCGCCTGTTTAGCGCTTGCCTCTTATGTTGGTTCGCAAACGAATTTAGCGGTGGGGTATGCCATACGTTTCGACTCGACGGTGACAGAGAATACTCAGATAGCCTTCGTCACACCGGGTATAGCGCTGCGTTGGTTACAGGAAGATGGACTGGCAAATTTCGATACTGTGATTATCGATGAGTTTCACGAACGCCGCTGGGATACCGACCTGTTGCTGGCCATGTTGAAGCGAAAGGTGTCGGATTGTTCAGCTTTAAGGCTGATATTGACCTCGGCTACCATAGATGGAGAACGGCTAACCTCCTATCTTGCTACCGATACAGCTGATGATGTAGGCGCTAAACGTTTATATGCGCAGGGTCGAAGGTTCCACGTGGAACTCAGGTATCAGGCTAAGGAGAGTCACCATCTGCCGGATGTTCGTGGCGTAGAGCAGGCGGTTAAAACTGCGGTGACTCAGCTGTTATCTGAGACCGGTGGTGACATCCTGGTATTCCTGCCGGGAAAACGAGAGATACAGAGCTGCCTGCAGGCATGCCATGCAGGATTGGCGGGGAGTGAGGTGGAGCTATTATCACTCCATGGTGGCATTAACCCTGTGGAACAGAAGAAGATATTGAGTGAGTCATCTGGTCAACGAGTGATCTTCTCTACCAATGTCGCCGAAACCTCTCTTACCGTTCCCGGTGTCACCGCCGTTGTCGACTCCGGACTCGAGCGTAGAACACATCAGCGTAATGGACGCACGGTTTTATCTCTGGTTCGAATATCTGCAGCAAGCAGTGAACAGAGAAAAGGGCGTGCGGGGCGTACCCAGGATGGGATCTGTATTCGTCTTTGGGGCAAGGGCGCACCTTTAGAGGCGATGACGCCGCCGGAACTGCAAAGGGAGGAGTTGGTAGAGCCCATGTTGGCGGCCGCCGGTTGTGGTTATCGGCTGTCCGGGCTTAAGTTCGTCGATAATATTCCGGATAAGGCGTTAGCCATTGCCGAACAGAAGCTGTTATCTATGGGAGCTATCGATTCAGATGGGAAGATCACCCTCCATGGCAAAAATTTATCTCCTTTGCCTATCGATACTCAATTTGCACATTTAATCAGTGCCATGCCCGACGATGAGTGTCGGGGCTTGATGATCGATCTGGCTGCTGCATTGAGTGTGCCACAGCGTCTGTTTAAGTTACCCACATCAGAGTTGTTATTAAGAGATCTTAGCGAGTGGGAGGGGCTGGGTTGTGATGCGTTTACCCTGATCAGGCTGGTTCGTGAACCTCTCGCCGAATTCATGACCGATAACGCACTCGTTGAGCCCGCTGCCCGTAAGGAGGCGAGGTTTCTCTCGAATCAAATCCGCTCTGCACTGCAACTGGAGGGGCTGAAGGGAGCTGAAGCTTTGGGAGTCAAAGATTCCGGGCTAAGGCTGCGTTGGTTGTCTGCCGTGATAAAGGCGTTGCCTGAGTTAGTGTTTGTGCGCCGTGAGAAAAGGGTAAATGCCTTAGGTAATGGCTACAGCGAAGTGCAGATAGGTCGTGACAGTCGCTTCTGCAGTGAGCTGAAAGATCTCAATGGTAAAGAGAGTGCTCTGGCGGCCGTGGTTTTCGATCAACACTCTATTGCCGGCAAAGGCAGTAAGCAGACATTAAATCTGGCCAGTTGTATGGCTCCTGTTCCATTAAAGCTGTTACTCGAAGCCGGATTAGGTGAAGAGCGCTTAGCTGATAACCGAGAGCAGGGGGCCTCTCATAAGGTCGTGGTCGAAACGGTTTATGCCGGCCGGGTGATAGCCTCCCGCTTGAAGGCAGTCGAGGGAGAGCAGGCCATAGAGGCGATAGTTCGCAGCATAGCTCTGGGGCGCCAGTTTAAGGGGTTAGCAAACAGACTCAATAGCGATATCAGTGCCTGGAATATCTGGCTCGCCTTAGGGAAACACAGAGAGCAGGAGCAAACGGAGGAGTTGAAGTCCCTGGGTGATAAGCCTTTGGTACTCGAGGCTTATCTCATGGATAAGTTGTGTGAGCTGGGAGTTGAGAGCTTTGATGATCTTGAGTTAATCGAAGCGGAAGATCTACTGTTCGAGGGGATCCCTGAGTGGGAACGTGAAGCTTTCGATGCCATGTATCCAACTCAGCTATCTCTGGCTGAGTTGAAACTGACGGTAGAGTATCAGCCAAAGCGAAAGTTGGTCACTCTGGTATATGCCAGCGGCCTGCGGAAAACGGGACCGAAAAGGTGGGAGCTACCTCGCTGGACAGGGTGGAAGATACAGTATCGTAAAGCGAGCCGGGTTGTAGATGTGAAATAGATAATTAGGAGTTACCTAGCCGGGTAGGGCGGAAGATACCTCTCTATATATAAGAATAAAGACCGGCAGAGTATGAGATCTGAAATAGACGACGAATGAGTGGTCAGCGAGCGAAACCGGAGCGAACTCTGTCGGATTATTGCTACAAAAAATTCCTCAAGGGTTTGAGGCCGATTCCGTTAAAAAAATGGCTCGGACGTTTATTTTGCCAAAAGCTGTGCCGGTTAGTTTTTGTACTGGTTTTATGAGGTTATTCAGCATAAAAACAGGCGTTTTATGAACCTCTTGAAATTGCCGGTTCAGGGGCGCGGGATCCTTTACAGTATGGATAACTATTATTCTGCTTTCATATGCGTATAACTTATCTACAGGCTCAAAATTTAATTATTTTTATATTTATTTTTTCAAAAAAAGATCTGAATATAAATTCTTTTAAAACAATCAGATACGGAAAGATCTAAACAGTGGTTTCGATCTTTAGTCGACTTTACTTTGCTTGTTGATATCTCTGTTGATTATCTTGATCCGGATCATTGTATTTTCTGCTTTAGCGCCACCACTGGGATCGTCTTCAGATCTCAAAAAATCGATCGATATGTGCAGCATTTGGGCCCGCGATGAACGCTCTGCTTCATAAGCCTGTAATGCCGTTTATTTAGCTCAATTTTGCAGATCTGGTGCCGCTAAGTTGTCAATCAAGGGAGTGGGATCTGAATATTATCAGATCGCTTAGTCGCACTCAGAGAGTTGAGTATTGTCATCCTGAACTTGTTTCAAGAGCCAGTGCTGTTTTTGCTATTGAGAAATTTAAAACAGTGGGTTCCGGCCAAAAGCATGCCGGAATGACAGAGGGGTGACCGGTATTTCTGAGGTGTTAGAAGGAATGACAGGAGAGGATTAAAGATCCCAGCTATCAGGATCTTTAATTAGCGCAGCGTCGCCTTAGGTTCTTCTAAAACTACTTACCGATACAAAAACTACTGAAGATCTTTCCGAGTAGATCATCAGAGGTGAATTTACCCGTGATCTCGTTGGGAGTTGTATGAGGCCATCTGATTCTTAGATGGCGACTCCTGTTTACTTACCTATACAGAATGAGCTGAAGATCTTTCCGAGTAGATCGTCAGAGGTGAATTTACCGGTTATCTCAGAGAGCGCCATCTGTGCCATACGCAGCTCCTCGGCCAGCAGTTCACCTGCCTGGTATACCTCTAACTGCTCTTTTCCTATCATCACGTGGCTGGTGGCCAGCTCTAAAGCCTCCAGATGGCGACGTCGTGCGATAAAACCACCTTCAAGATTACTTTGGTAGCCCATAAGAGATTTCAGGTGCTGCTGTAGCTCCTCGACGCCTAAACCGGTTTTAGCCGATATTCTGAATACGCTGTGGCCCTGCTCCTCGGTAACCTCAAGTGCTTCACCTGTGATATCGGCTTTATTTCGGATAACGGTGACACCTAAGTTCTTTGGCAGACGGTCGATAAAGTCAGGCCAGATCTCATGGGGGTCTACGGCATCTGTGGTGGTGCCATCGACCATAAACAGTACCTGGTCGGCGGTCTCTATCTCTGCCCAGGCGCGTTCGATACCTATCTGCTCTACGGTATCGGCCGTGTCGCGCAGGCCTGCGGTGTCTATGATGTGCAGTGGCATGCCATCGAGGTGGATGTGTTCACGCAGTACATCACGGGTAGTTCCGGCTATTTCGGTAACAATTGCCGATTCTTTACCTGCCAGAGCGTTGAGCAGGCTGGATTTTCCGGCATTGGGGCGTCCGGCAATTACCACCTTCATCCCTTCCCGGATTATGGCACCTTGCTTGGCGCTGGCCTGTACCGAGTCCAGTTTAGTGATGATACGGTATAGAGAGGCCGCTATCTTGCCGTCGGAGAGGAAGTCGACCTCTTCGTCGGGGAAATCGATGGCTGCCTCGACGTATAGACGCAGGTTAGTGACCTGATCGACCAGTTCATGTACCTGAGTAGAGAATTCACCCTGCAGTGAGTTCAGAGCGCTCTTGGCGGCTTGTTCACTGGTGGCATCGATAAGGTCGGCAATCGCTTCGGCCTGAGCAAGATCAAGCTTGTCGTTCATGAACGCCTGCTCACTGAACTCGCCGGGTTTGGCGATACGAAGTCCCTCAACTTCCATCACGCGTTTAATCAACATGTCGAGGACTATCTGGCCGCCATGGCCCTGAAGTTCGAGGACATCTTCACCGGTAAAGGAGTTGGGTCCCTTGAAGTAGAGGGCTATCCCCTGATCGATCACTTCACCTTCACCATCCTTAAAGTCACAGTAATCGGCGTAGCGGGTCTTTGGGATATGTCCAAGGACTGCCATAGCCACTTCGCTGGCCTGATCGCCTGAGATACGAATGATACCTACACCACCACGCCCGGGGGCGGTTGCTTGTGCCACGATAGTATCTGTTGTCATTACTGTGTTTCCTGATTCAGATATGGAAATTAAAAATTGGTACGGTCTCTCATATAAAGCAAAAAGCGGTTAATACTGAGTATCAACCGCTTTCGTTTATTGGATACTAAGGATTATTTTAACCCTTTTTTCTCCAGACCGGCATAGATGATCTTCTGCTGCGTGATAGCAACTAAGTTACCCACTAACCAGTAAAGTACCAGACCGGCAGGGAACCATAGGAAGAACACGGTAAATACTACCGGCATCCACTGCATCATCTTCTGCTGCATTGGATCCATAGTCGGTGCCATTGGCTGCATCTTCTGCATAACGAACATAGATATGCCCATCAGGATTGGCATTACATAGTATGGGTCCTGTACCGAAAGGTCGGTGATCCATAGCATGAATGGTGCGTGACGAAGCTCAACGCTCTCCAGCAGTACCCAGTATAGGGCGATGAAGATTGGCATCTGTAGCAAGATAGGAAGGCAGCCACCCATAGGGTTAACTTTCTCTTTCTTGTACAGCTCCATCATTGCCTGACCCATCTTCTGACGGTCATCACCGAAACGCTCTTTCATTTCGGCAAGCTTAGGCTGTAGATTACGCATCTTAGCCATAGAGGTGTACTGTGCCTTCGTTAGCGGATATAGCAAGCCACGTACCGTTAGCGTGATAAGGATAATTGCGATACCCCAGTTAGTCACTAACGACTGGAAGAACATCAGTAACTTGTAGATAGGTACGGCTAACCACCAAAGGAATCCGTAATCGACCACTAAGTTCAGAGAGTCTGAGATGTTAGACAGGGCTTCTTGATTCTTAGGACCAACATAGAACTCGGCGTTGATTGTACGGCTTGCACCCGGTGCTACATCATAGATAGCACCACGGAAACCTATATTGGCTTGTCCGCCGGCACTGATGCTTGAGAAGATGATGTTTTGATCGTTGGCTGGTGGTACCCAGGCAGACACAAAGTAGTGTTGTAGCATCGCTGCCCAACCACCTAATGTCTTCTTATCCAGGTTTTTATCGGCCATATCTTCGAAGCTGTACTTCTCGTAGCGAGTGTCCTGGGTTGAGTAAGCCGCACCACGGTATGTAGGCATCATCATGCTGCTTTCGCTCTGCTTGATGCTGTGCTTAATCTGACCGTACATCTGAACTTGCAGCTGCTGGTCTGTGGTGTTGTCGATTACATAGTCGACATCCACCTTAAATTGACCACGATGGAAGACAAACATCTTAGTGTAAGTCACACCATTATCGGCAACGAAAGTCAGCGGCACTTCCAGAGTATCCTGACCTGAGGCTAAGGTGTATTCACGTGAAGCACTGTCGAAGTGTGCACGGCCCTTTGAGCTGCTGTCGATACCGTTACGACCGATAAGACCACTTTGAGCTATGTAGTTTATATCTTGCGTCTGCTCAAGCAGAACAAAAGGCTCATCACTGTCCTGTTCAAGTTTGTGTTCAACCAGTGCCGAATAAACGATATCACCACCGACTGGGTTAATCTTAATGATTAACTGGTCGGTATTCACTGTGATGAGTTCCTTAGAGGCAACGACGGCAGCAGGAAGAGCTGAGTCGGCATCCGGAACATCAGAGCTGTGAGAATCTGAAGTAGACGAAGACGGAATAACTGCTGAAGATTCAGTCGCTACCGGTTGTGGGGCTTGATCAACCTGCCACTGTTGCCATAGCAAAAAGCTGACAAATAGCAGACCGATAAGCAATATATTGCGTTGAGATTCCATAGCCTATTTATTACACCTGTGTTTTTTTTGGGGGACGGGATCGATTCCGCCCGGATGTAAAGGGTGACATTTTAATATGCGTCTTGCTGCAAGCCAACTGCCTTTTACAAATCCGTGCAAACGAATTGCTTCAATTGCGTATGTTGAACAAGTTGGATGAAAGCGGCACTTATTAGCCCCTAAAAAGGGACTTATGAAGACTTGGTAGCCACGAATTAACGTGGTTGCTAGCCATTGTAACGGCGATTGAGTTTTCGCCATAGCTTTTCTACCAATTTATGGAGATCTGTATTTTCCATCTCTACCACGCCATTTCTGACGAGTACGACTATATCGATTGGAGGTAGTTCGTGCTGATGCAGACGAAAGTTATCTCTGATGATACGCTTAATTCTGTTTCGCTGATGGGCTTTCTTTACAAAACGCTTAGCAACAGTTAATCCCAGACGAGGATGTTGTTCAGAGTTAGGAATTGCAAGTAAGGTTATTTCAGCCGAAGAAGCTTTGATGGGTTTTGTTAATACAGATTTGAATTGCGCGGGAGTTAACAAACGTAACTCCCGCGTAAAGGTGTAGCTAGTCACCTGATATCTACTTAAAGATTAAGCAGAAAGGCGAGCACGACCCTTGGCACGGCGACGAGCCAATACCTTACGGCCGTTTACTGTAGCCATACGAGCGCGGAAGCCGTGAGAACGCTTGCGCTTTAGGGTGCTTGGTTGAAAAGTACGTTTACTCATTGGGGCAATCCGTCTTTGTGTTAGTTAACAAACCTTACCAACAATAAAATTGAGGCAAGGGCAAAAAAGAGGCCGAATTGTAATCACTTTAGCTATGCCCGTCAACAAGCAAAAACGTCAAGTGATAAAATTCTGGCCAATTAATTCTGTCTCAGGTTATCCAGAGGCACCATAATATGTGGATAACTCTGTGAATGGACACTACATCTTGTGGATCCAGTGATCTTAAACCTGATCTGAACCGCGTAATTATAGATCGATCCGGATCGCTTTATAAAGCTGGATTTGCCGCTTTTTGAAAATTAGAGGATCGCAGACGATCTTTTTTGATCGATATATGCAAATAAAGATGATCTAACTGGGGATAAATATATTATAAGGATAGCGATCATCGTGATCTCACTATAGAATACCACTCTTTGTGTGATCTTTTGGGGATAAGTACGTGGCGGTTTCACTTTGGCAGCAATGTATCGGACGACTACAAGATGAGCTCTCTGCTCAGCAATTCAGTATGTGGATTAGACCGTTACAAGCTGAAATGGATGGAGATACATTAGTTCTTTACGCTCCGAACCGTTTCGTTCTCGATTGGGTCAGAGATAAGTACATCAACATCATCAATCAGTTTTTTACTGAACAGATGGGCAGTGATGCACCTAAATTACGTTTCGATATCGGTAGTCGCCCTTCATCGCCTCCGCCAATGCAGGCTGCCGCAGCGGTAGAAAAGCCAAAGCAGGAGCGAGACACTAAACCGGCCAAGACAGCTTTCAATGTCAACTCTCCAGAGCCGGCGGTTGCTGCTAACCACAGAAGCAATATCAACCTGACCTATCAGTTTGATAATTTCGTAGAGGGTAAGTCTAACCAGTTGGGTAAGGCTGCAGCGATGCAGGTCTCTGAAAACCCGGGTGGTGCCTATAATCCACTATTTTTATATGGTGGTACCGGTCTGGGTAAGACCCACCTGCTGCATGCTGTTGGTAATGGGATCATCAAGAACAATCCGAATGCCAAAGTCGTGTACATGCACTCAGAGCGTTTTGTGCAGGACATGGTTAAGGCGCTGCAGAACAATGCCATCGAAGAGTTCAAGCGCTATTACCGTAGTGTCGATGCGCTATTTATCGATGATATTCAGTTCTTCGCTAACAAAGACAGATCTCAGGAAGAGTTTTTCCATACCTTTAATGCACTATTAGAGGGTAATCATCAGATCATTCTTACTTCAGATCGTTATCCGAAAGAGATCGATGGCGTTGAAGATCGTCTAAAGTCCCGTTTTGGCTGGGGATTAACCGTTGCCATCGAGCCTCCTGAGCTAGAGACCCGAGTGGCGATCTTGATGCGTAAGGCACAAGAGAGTGGTATCAACCTGCCCGATGAGGTGGCCTTCTTTATTGCTAAGCGTTTACGATCTAACGTACGTGAGCTTGAGGGGGCGTTGAATCGTGTCATTGCCAATGCCAACTTTACCGGACGTCCGATCACTATCGACTTTGTGCGCGAAGCCTTAAGAGATCTCTTGGCACTACAGGAAAAATTGGTCACTATAGATAACATTCAGAAAACGGTCGCTGAATATTACAAGATCAAGATGGCAGACATGCTTTCTAAGCGTCGTTCCCGTAGTGTTGCCAGACCGCGCCAGGTGGCAATGGCACTCTCTAAAGAGTTAACTAACCATAGCTTACCCGAGATTGGGGATGCCTTCGGTGGACGAGACCATACAACTGTTTTGCATGCTTGTCGCAAAATTGCGCAGTTGAGAGAAGAAAGTCATGACACGAAAGAAGATTATGCTAACTTAATCCGTACGTTATCTTCATAAATCTGGGAAATTGAAACTGATGAAATTTTCAATTGATAGGGATGCCCTATTAAAGCCGTTACAGCTTGTGACTGGAGCGGTGGAGAGACGACATAACTTACCTATTCTGGCAAACCTTTTAGTTGAAGTGAGTGGTCACTCACTTAAGATGACCGGTACCGATTTAGAGGTCGAGTTAGTCGGTCAGGTACAGTTAGAGGGTGACGTTCAGGAAGGGCGCACCACGATTCCGGCAAAGAAGTTTCTCGATATTGTTAAATCATTACCCGATCAGGTCGAACTTAAACTCGAGCAGCAGGAAAACCGCCTGATACTCCGTTCGGGCCGAAGTCGATTTACTCTGGCAACTCTGCCAGCCGAAGAGTATCCGAATGTTGAGGCTTTCCAGGCCGATATCGAGTTTACTATCAAGCAGGGGACACTCAAGTCTCTTATCGATGCGACTCAATTCTCGATGGCGAACCAGGATGTACGTTACTACCTCAACGGCCTGTTATTAGAGACCGAAGGCAATGTACTGCGTGCAATCGCAACCGATGGTCACAGGTTAGCCCTGAGTCATCGCATGGTGGAGGATTCTCTGCCGGAGAAGCAGGTGATTGTGCCACGTAAAGGGGTTGTCGAGCTGCAGCGCCTGTTCGAAGGTGAAGATTTAGATATCACCATTTCTATCGGTGATAACGCGATTCGTGCCACTACCGGCAGTGCAGTATTTACCAGTAAGCTGGTCGATGGTCGCTTCCCCGATTACCGCCGGGTCTTGCCCAAAGGCGGCGATAAAATCGTGATTGCGAGCCGTAACCATCTGAAACAAGCTCTGTTACGTGCCTCTATTCTTTCGAATGAAAAGTTCCGTGGTGTGCGGGTTCAGCTTGAAAATAACCTGATAAAGATCACCGCCAATAACCCTGAACAGGAGGAGGCGGAAGAGATCTTAGATGTAGAATATGAGAGCAGTCCACTGGAGATTGGATTTAACGTCAGCTATCTGCTTGATGTCCTCAACAACCTGCCGTCAGACGATGTTCGTATCACATTGATCGACGGCAACTCCAGTGCCCTGATAGAGAATCATATAGAAGAAGATTCTATGTATGTGGTTATGCCTATGAGACTCTAGTTCTTATCTCGATGTTATAACTATTTTTTCATTAAAGGCTGTTTATACAGCCTTTTTTGTATCTATAACTCCTGTTTCTTTTCGGTTGTAGAGTCAACGGATAGCGTTTGTTTTTCGGTTGTGGTTTGTAGAGCATTTTCTGACTCAACTCGGGAGCAATCGACGCTTTGATGTGGCCTGTGGATATGCTAATCTTCTTGGCTATTTGAATTTTTCTGCATGGTAATTTTGCTGCTGTCTCTCAACCGTGGGGCGGATACTCGATTGCCGGCTTGCCAGATAAGCGATTACCGAGCGATTAATGAGTCTGACGCGTCTTCATATTGAAACATTTCGGAATATCACTTCTGCTCAACTGCTTCCTGGTGAGGGAATCAATCTGATTTATGGCCATAATGGCAGCGGCAAGACCAGTATCTTAGAGGCGATCTATTTTCTTGGTATGGGTCGCTCATTTCGCAGTCATCTTTCTCAGCGGGTGATTCGGCACTCAGATGATAAGTTGACGCTGTTTGCCAATTTAAATGTGCTCGATAAAGAGAGCAAAATCGGATTGAGGCGATTTCGCAGTGGTGAAACAGAGGTCAAGATAGATGGTGACAGAGTCAAACGGTTATCTACCCTGGCCGAGTCACTGCCCATTCAGGTGATCACTCCAGAGAGTTTTGCACTGTTATTTGAAGGGCCAAAATCGAGACGCCAATTTATCGATTGGGGGGCGTTTCACTGCGATAAAAGTTTTCACTCTGCCTGGGTTAATGTTAAAAGAATTTTAAAGCAGCGAAATCAGCTACTTAAAAATGAAACGAGTTATTCTCAAATTCAGTTTTGGGATAAAGAGCTGGTTCGATATTCTGAAGTCGTTACCGATATCAGAACTCGATATGTAAACTCGTTAAATGAGCAACTTAAGGGTATAATTGGGGAGTTTTTACCTCAGGTCGATGTTAAAGTTTCCTTTACCCGAGGTTGGGATAGTAAAACAGATTATGCGCAGTTGCTTGAGGCGCAATATCCCAGAGATCTTGCTAGCGGAAATACCGGTAGCGGACCCCATAAAGCCGATCTGAGATTACGTGTCGGAACCTTACCGGTACAGGACGCATTATCCAGGGGCCAATTGAAATTGTTAGTCTGTGCACTGCGTATTGCACAGGGCAAGTTGCTAAAACAACAAATAGATAAAAATAGTATTTATCTGGTGGATGATCTTCCAGCAGAGTTGGATGCAAAGCACAGACAGTTGTTGCTGCAGCAGTTGATCGACACAGGTGCGCAAGTATTTGTAACCGCCATCGATCCTGCTGCGATACTAGATTCGTTAAACATGCCACCTAACAGGACGTTCCATGTGGAACAAGGGCGTGTAACGGTAATTGAATAACCGACGAGAGAATAATATGTCAGAGAATAGTTACGATTCTTCGAGTATTAAGGTACTTAAAGGCCTTGATGCAGTACGGAAGAGACCAGGGATGTATATCGGTGATACCGACGACGGTACCGGTCTACATCACATGGTATTCGAAGTTGTCGATAACTCTATCGATGAAGCTTTAGCAGGTCATTGTAACGACGTTATCATCACTATCCATGCCGACGGCTCTGTTTCGGTAAAAGATGATGGCCGTGGTATCCCGGTTGCCATTCACCCTGAAGAGGGAGTATCTGCTGCCGAAGTTATTATGACGGTACTGCATGCGGGTGGTAAGTTTGATGATAACTCTTATAAAGTTTCCGGTGGTCTTCACGGGGTAGGTGTTTCGGTTGTAAACGCGCTATCTGAGAAGCTTCAGTTGACGATTCGTCGTGACGGTAAGCTTTATGAGCAGTTCTATACCATGGGTGAGCCGAATGAGCCGATCAAGGCTATCGGTGAAGCGACCAATACAGGTACTGAGATACGTTTCTGGCCAAGCCCTGATACATTCTCTGACACTCAGTTCCACTTCGATATTCTTGCTAAACGTGTCCGTGAGCTCTCATTCCTAAACTCTGGGGTAGGCATCCGTCTGGTCGATGAGCGAGATAATAAGGATGAGTTTTTCAAATATGATGGCGGTATCAGTGCATTCGTTGATTTTCTGAATGTAAACAAGACTGCGGTAAACAAAGAGGTGTTCCACTTTAACCAGGAACGCGAAGATGGTATTACCGTTGAAGTGGCTATGCAGTGGAACGATGGCTTCCAGGAAAGCATCTTCTGTTTCACCAATAACATTCCACAGCGTGATGGTGGTACTCACCTTGCAGGCTTCCGTAGTGCATTAACGCGTAACCTGAATGCTTATATGGATCGCGAAGGCTTTAATAAGAAAGGTAAAACCAGTGCAACGGGTGATGATGCCCGTGAAGGTCTTACCGCCGTTATCTCTGTTAAGGTTCCGGATCCTAAATTCAGCTCGCAGACTAAAGACAAGTTAGTTTCGAGTGAGGTTAAGTCAGCGGTTGAGCAGACCATGGGTGAGAAGTTGGGTGATTACCTGATGGAACATCCAAATGAAGCTAAATTGATTGTCGGTAAGATTATCGATGCGGCACGAGCTCGTGAAGCGGCGCGAAAAGCGCGTGAGATGACGCGTCGTAAAGGTGCGTTAGATTTAGGCGGTCTGCCGGGTAAACTGGCCGATTGTCAGGAGAAAGACCCGGCGCTTTCTGAAATATACATAGTGGAGGGTGACTCTGCGGGTGGTAGTGCCAAGCAGGGTCGTAACCGTAAGAACCAGGCTATTCTTCCGCTTAAAGGTAAGATTCTGAACGTTGAGAAGGCCCGTTTCGATAAGATGTTATCGTCACAGGAGGTCGCGACGCTAATTACCGCACTGGGTTGTGGTATTGGCCGTGATGAATACGATCCGGATAAGACCCGTTACCATAACATCGTCATCATGACCGATGCCGACGTCGATGGCTCGCACATCCGTACCCTGCTGTTGACCTTCTTCTTCCGTCAAATGCCTGAGCTTATCGAGCGTGGCTTTGTTTATATCGCTCAGCCGCCACTTTATAAGGTTAAGAAGGGTAAGCAGGAGCAGTATCTTAAAGATGACCCTGCATTAACCGAATTCCTGACCAACTTGGCGTTAGATGGCGGTGAGATCCATGCTTCTGCCGATGCGCCGGCGATGTCGGGGGCACCGTTGGAGCAGTTGGTATACCAGTATCGTGAAGTCGAAGCTATCTTCGAGCGTTTGGATCAACGTTACCCGCTGATGCTGACCGAGCGTATGCTTTATCATCCGGCGTTGAGCAGCGATGTTTTAGCCGATGAGGCTAAGGTTCAGCAGTGGTGTGATGCGTATGTTGCCGATCTGTCTGAGAAGGAGTCCAGCGGATTTATTTTCAGTGGAGAAGCCTTCCTGGATCCTGAGCGTCAAGTGTATCTACCTAAGATCACTATCCGTAAGCACGGTATCGATACTCACTACCTGTTCTCATATGACTTCCTCCAGTCGAGCGATTATGAGCGTATGGCAAAACTTGCCGCCGCGCTAGATGGCTTAATTGAAGAGGGGGGCTATGTTAAACGTGGCGAGCGTATGAAGGATGTTTCCAGCTTCGTAGAGGCGTTAGATTGGTTGATGAATGACTCTAAGCGTGGTCTCTATATTCAGCGATATAAGGGACTGGGTGAGATGAACCCTGAGCAACTGTGGGAAACAACCATGGATCCAGAGTCTCGCCGCATGCTGGTGGTTACGATTGAAGATGCGATTGCTGCCGATCAGCTGTTCACCACCTTGATGGGGGATCAGGTTGAGCCGCGTCGTGACTTTATTGAATCGAACGCATTGAACGTTGCTAACCTGGATGTTTAAGCAAGTTACGAGTTTCTAGCTTCGAGTTGCGAGGTTAGAGCAAAAAAACAGAAGCCCCGGATTGTCCCGGGGCTTTTTTATGTCTGGCCATTAATGTTCCCTTCATTTATTGGCATTTCCGCCATCCATGGCAGTCAGAGCATTTATGCCACTCTTGGAAAATAAGAAGCCCATGGATGGACAGAAATTTACCTTGTACATGGACCTCTTGTCAGTGAAAGTTATCCCTGAACGCCAGGGCCATAAATGTTCCCTTCATTTATTGGCATTCCCTCCTTGGAGGTCAGACGCTGTTAGAATGGATTTGTGTCACTCTTTACCGGCAAGAAGGGTTGGGACGTATATAAATAGACGTTGTGCATGGTTCAGGATGACAGATTGTACTCCCGGTCATTCCGACGTGCTTTAAATCGGGAGCTATGACTTGTTTGCCTCGGTTAGCTTTGCACTTATCAGTTTTGCAAACTCCAGGGCCTGTTCGTTATCGCCATGGAGGCAGATGCTGGTGGCATTTATGATGACCGGCGCACCATCCAGGCTTGTCAGAGGTTTATTTTCGATAATTTGCTGTACCTGCCGCAGTGCCTGATGACTGTCGTGGATCACGGCGCCATCCAGGTTGCGGGGAGCCAGTGAACCGTCATTGAGGTAGGCTCTGTCGGCAAAGGCCTCTTCGATGACGGTTAACCCATGTAACCTGGCCTGTTTTACCAAGGGACTCCCGGCTAAGGTCATCAACTTAAGATTTGGATCTATCCGTTTAATCGTATCTATCAATATCAGCCCTAAAACCTCACTCCTGGCCGCTTCGTTATAAAGTGCCCCGTGAGGTTTCACGTGAAACAGTTTTGCCCCCAGATTATCGCACACAGCTTTTAAAGCCGATATTTGTCTGTGTAATGAGTCTGTTAGCCTTTCATCCGAGATATCTAAACGGGTACGGCCAAAGTTTTGCCTGTCGGGAAAGCTGGGGTGAGCACCAATATTAACCTTGTGCTTCATGGCTGCCGCAACCGTTTTTATCATGCTGGAGTCATCACCCGCATGTCCGCCACAGGCGATATTTGCCGAGGTGATGAGCTCCAGCAACTGAGAGTCAAACTCACAACCTTCACCAATATCTGCATTTAGATCGATAGGGTAACCTTTCGAATTTGATAACATGATGGACCTCAGTGATATTATTGAGCTACGAGCTACGAGCTACGAGCTACGAGCTACGAGCTACGAGCTACGATCGAGACCTTCTTAATCTTAGCTGTTAGCTTCAATTGCTCTCTGTAAACGATAAAAATATTGCTCCCATTCATAATTTGCATCGTCTGCCTGATTGGGACTCACGTGAACAAACTTAATATCTTCACCGGGTCTGGTTTGGGCCAATTTCCAGAGATCGGCTTCGATAACAGTGGCAATTTTCGGATAGCCGCCTGTGGTTTGTGCGTCGGCGAGTAAGACTATGGGCTGCCCTGAAGGCGGGACCTGGACTGTTCCCGGCATTACGGCATGAGATTGTAACTCCTGCTGCTGGGTAAGAGACAGTGTCGTGCCGAACAATCTGGCTCCCATCCTGTTGCTTTCGTTAGTCAGTTCCCATGAGGTGTTCCAGAAGGCTTTTCTTGATTCGGGCGAAAACAGCGCCATCTCCGGGCCGGGAAGGGCACGGATCTCATTCGAATATCCACGCTGCACCGCGCCTATAGGTTTAGATATGGTTCCCGCCTGACCTAAAGCCAACCTGTCTCCATCCTGTAATACCCGGCCCGGATTACCGGTAAACCTGGAGGCCAGAGGGACATCTGGAGTGTTGTGAGTGCTATCGTTAACATGCGTAATTCCTCCCTCGAATGCGAGGTAGGCATGCATACCGGATTTTGGTCCCTTCAGGCTGAGGGTTTCGCCGGCTTTTATCTTATTTCTCCAGTTACACCAGATATTACGCTGACCGATCGATATCTGGTAGCTCGCCCCCGTTACCACAAACCAGGTGTCCCGGTTAAACATAAGCTCTACCGTGCCGGAGGTCAGCTCTATCGCTGCCGAAGTATCAGGGTTTCCGAGCAGTCGGTTAGCCAGTATCAGGGCATGTCTGTCGAGTGCTCCTCCGCCGGAGATGCCCAGATGTCGGTAACCGGTGCAACCCAGGTCTTGCACCGATGAGTGGATACCAGCCTTGAGGATCTGCACACTACTCATTTCAGTCATTGCAATTATTTCCATCCTTCACTCGGCTTCATTATTCTGCATCGAATATTAAACTGTCCACCGGCATGAATTGAATCGTATCACCGGGCTGGACCAGGGTGGGTGAGTCGGAGGACTCCGGGGTAAATAGCCTTTGGTTTGTTCGACCTATGAGTCGCCAGCCTCCGGGGGCAGAAGCCGGGTAGATTCCGGTTTGCTCTCCACCTATTCCTATTGAGCCCGCAGGAATGGATAGCCTGGGTGTTGCCAGTCTGGGTGTGTACAGAGATGAGTCAAGCCCGTCCAGATAGGGAAAACCGGGCTGAAAGCCCAGAAACATAACCGTATACCTCCTGTCGGAGTGCCGCCGTATCACCTCCTCACAACTGAGTTGGTGATACCCGGCTAACTGTTCCAGATCAGGTCCGTAATCTCCGCCGTAGACAACCGGAAGCCGTATGTTTTTACCCCTGATGCTTATCTCTTCAGCCTGTTGCCAAAGTGTACCTAACTGAGACAACCAATGGCCTATATGGCTCGTGCTCTTTAAAAAGAGGGTGAGGTTGTTCATTCCCGGCACGATATCGGCAAATTCCTGTGTTTGACGGCACTTATCGGCCAACCACCAGATTTTACTTTGGATCTCGAGTTGAGAGCTTTGGGGGTATGACCCTGTACAGTCTATAACCACTGCTCTCTCTCCCAATCTGAATACGTTCGGGGCCTGTTCTGTTGTCATTTCTGGCTTCTTAATCCGGGTGTTTAAGCTAGTTTCGGCATTCATTGCCGCAAAAACAAGCGGTAAGTATAAATATGGGCATGATTATGTTTTTGTAACTTAAGTTATAGGATATTGTCCTATAATCTTTCTGTATATCTCCAGTATTTCATTTATACCCGGTCATAAAAATTGGTCAAAAAACTATTTAATAAGCTCTTTAATATCAGAGATAACACTACCGTAGCTAAGCCAAAAAGCTTTAGTCAGAACCCTGAATTCAAACAGGCCCCCATTCAAAAACAGGCTACAAGTCCGGAATTAACGGAGCTTGAGACTGAAACGGTGGATGTGTCGACACTCTTCTATAGCCTGCTTTTTCCCGCGAGGAAGGGGGATCAGGGGGGAGTGGCTAATAATCTGGAAAAAAATGTCATCGGTGATGTTGAGCGTGCGCTCTCTTCACCTATGACTATTGCTGAGAATGTACTTAAGCTGCCCAGCCGTATGGCTGAGTTGGACAAGAAGCTTGGAGACGAGGATGTCGATATCAAGGTGCTGCTGGAGCTGATCCAGCAAGATCCTGTATTGAGTGTTGAGGTACTTAAGTTATGTAACTCTCCCGCTTTCAGGCGTTCTGACAGAGAGGTGACGAGTCTTCAACTTGCCTTTGTACAGCTAGGGCGAGATCAATTACGCCGTTACGTTACCACCTGCCTGATAAGGGAGATGATAGAGATAAAGCCTATCTATTTTCGTCGTTTTGGTTTGCAGGTGTGGCGTCACTCTATGCAGGTGGCGTACCTCTCTTCTGAGTTAGCTGCGGAACTGCCCGGTGAAGATCCCGATACCGCCTTTATGTTAGGCCTGCTTCATGATGTGGGTAAGATTGCCATCTTCAAGATGTTGTTAGATGGGTTTAATCTGGCCGAGCCCGGCGAGCAACCCAGCTCCTCTCTTTTCAGGCAGGTGATGACCAGCAAGTCGTTGAGTTTAAGTGCGCTTCTGGTCAGGTGTTGGCAACTTCCGCCAAGCTTTGAGAAGGCGTTAAGTGCGCTGGCCAATACCGGAACTAAGCCAACCGAGAAGCTTGCAGCGGTAGTCTGGCGGGCAAATTTGATCAGCGAGTGCTCTATGCTACATCAAGCCGGAAAGCTGGATGAAGCCTGTTTAAACCGCTTACTCATCGATGCCGATCTTGCCCGGGATGTGTTTGACCGGCTTCATGAAAAGCTGAAAGAGTTTTAAAAAAAAGCCTCAGAGAGATCTGAGGCTTTTTTCATTTTACTCGAAGCTAGAAGCTCGAAGCTTATTGCTTACTGTAGCAGTGAGATATCGGCTGCGTGAAGGAATTGGTCGCGTAGGCTGGATAACAGAGCTAAACGGTTGTTCTTCAGTGCTTCATCGTCGGCCATAACCATTACATCTTCGAAGAAGGTATCGACGCTTTCACGCAGACCCGCAAGCAACGCCAGTGCTTCCTGATAGTTAGCAGCGGCAAATAGTGGTGCCAGTTGTGGCTGAAGTTCATTCAGCTTCTCTGAAAGTGCCTTCTCTGCATTTTCAACCAGTAAGCCGGTATCGATGGTTGCCGGAATTTCGCTTTCAACCTTAGCAAGAATGTTAGATACACGCTTATTTGCTGCAGCGAGTGCCGATGCTTGCTCAAGGCTGCGGAAGTGAGAAACGGCCTTGATGCGGCTGTCGAAGTCGGCAGGAGCTGTAGGACGACGTGCCAATACCGCCAGGATCACATCTACGCTGACACCTTGATCTTGGTACCAGGCGCGGAATCTACCCATGAAGAACTCCAGTACCTGCTCGGCCGTGGTTTCATTGGTAAGGTTATCACCGTGTAACTCCTGTGCTTTAGCTATCAGGTCTACCAGGTTCAACGGTAAGTTGTTCTCAACACAGATCCGCAGGATACCGATAGCGGCACGACGAAGTGCAAATGGGTCAGCGGCACCTTTAGGCGCTTGTCCTATACCGAAAATACCTACTAAAGTATCTAGCTTCTCTGCCAGTGCTACACAGATAGAGACGGGGGCCGTCGGTACGGTATCACCTGAGAACTTTGGCTTGTATTGCTCCTGCAACGCCATGGCGACCGCTTCCGTTTCACCATTCAAGCGAGCGTAATGCATCCCCATGGTGCCCTGAAGATCGGTAAACTCCATTACCATGTTCGTCATAAGATCTGACTTTGACAGCAGGCCTGCGCGAGCGGCCTCTTCAGAGTTTACGTCTATGCTGTTCGCAATAAAACCGGCCATGGCTGAGATACGTTCGACACGATCTTTAATGGTACCGAGTTGTTTCTGGAACACGACGGTTTCCAGACTGGCTAAGCGAGATTCCAAAGATTCTTTCTTATCTGTCTCGAAGAAGAACTCTGCATCGGCCAGGCGAGGGCGAACCACTTTTTCATTACCGGAAATAATGACCTGTGGATCTTTTGATTCTATGTTTGTAACGAAGATGAAGTTAGGCAGAAGCTGTCCAGCCTTATCGAAGACAGGGAAGTATTTCTGATCGCCTTTCATGGTGTAAACCAGAGCTTCGGCAGGTACATCAAGGAATTTCTCTTCAAAGTTAGCCGTCAACACGACAGGCCATTCGACCAGAGAGGTAACCTCTTCCAACAGTTCATCTTCAAGTTCGGCAACACCGCCAATTTTAGCGGCTGCGGCTTCGGCGTCGGCCTTTATGATCGCTTTACGTGCTTCATAATCCGCTAATACCTTGCCTTGCTCTTTCAGTGAAGAGAGGTAGTTATCGGCATGATCCAGCTCAAAGCTTGCCTGTCCCATGAATCGATGACCACGGATAACACGAGCAGATTTTACGCCTAACAGCTCACCCTCAACCACTTCACTACCCAGTAGCATAGTGACCGTATGAACCGGACGGATAAATTGAGTCTTGTTGTCGCCCCAGCGCATAGGCTTAGGGATAGGTAACTTATCCAGGGCGCGCTGAGCCATATCCGGGATAAGGCTTTTAGTTTCTACACCTACCACTTTGGCCTGGTGTAGCAACCACTCACCCTTATCTGTCTTCAGGCGCTGAGCCTGATCGACCGTGATACCGTTACCGCGAGCCCAGCCCATAGCGGCTTTGGTCGGGTTTCCATCTGCATCGAAAGCCTGAGCGATAGCCGGGCCACGTTTCTCGACAACCTTATCGGCTTGTGCCAATACCAGTTGCTGCACGTTGATAGCCAAACGGCGGGGCGCGGCATACCAGGTAGCCGATTCGAAATTCAGTTCGGCTTTTTTCAGTTCATCGGTAAAGTTAGTTAGAAAAGACTCTGCCAGTTTACGAAGTACTTTTGGTGGCAGCTCTTCTGTGCCTACTTCAATGAGTAAGTTTTCAAAATTCATCTGTAATACCTCTACTTACACATAGGGAAGCCTAGGGCTTCACGGGCTTGATAATAAGATTCTGCTACACCCTTAGCCATTGTACGGACGCGTAAGATATAACGCTGGCGTTCGGTCACCGAGATAGCGTGGCGAGCATCAAGCAGGTTAAATGCATGAGAGGCTTTCATTACCTGCTCATAGGCAGGCAGTGGAAGTGGTTTCTCCAGAGTCAGAAGGCGTTGACAGGCGATTTCACAGTCATCGAACATTTTAAACAGCACATCGACATCGGCGTGTTCAAAGTTATAGGTCGATTGCTCTACCTCGTTCTGATGGAAGATATCACGATACATGATTTTGCCCATGGGGCCATCGGTCCAGACCAGATCATAGACACTGTCAACTTCCTGGATATACATAGCCAGACGCTCAAGACCGTATGTGATCTCGCCGGTAACCGGGCTACACTCAAGTCCGCCAACCTGTTGGAAATAGGTAAACTGCGACACTTCCATGCCATTCAGCCAAACTTCCCAGCCCAGACCCCATGCACCCAGTGTCGGCGATTCCCAGTTGTCCTCAACGAAGCGAACATCGTGGACGCCCATATCAACACCCAGAGCCTCGAGCGAGCCGAGATATAGCTCTTGAATGTTGTCAGGAGAAGGTTTTAACACAACCTGGAATTGATAGTAGTGCTGAAGACGGTTTGGGTTCTCACCATAACGGCCATCGGTTGGGCGACGACAAGGTTGCACATAGGCACTGCTCATCGGCTCCGGGCCTAAAGAACGCAGGAAAGTTTGTGGGTGGAATGTGCCCGCACCAACTTCCATATCGAGTGGTTGAACGATAGCGCAACCTTGCTGCGCCCAGTACTCTTGCAGGGTCATAATGAAACCCTGGAATGTCTTTACATCATGTTTCGTCGTCATGTCTACTAATATCAGGCCGTCATAGAAAATGGTTTCGATTATACCTTGTAGATGTAGTCTTATGTAGGTTATTTTTTATGTCACAGGACAAATTTGGAAAAATAACCATGGAAAAGCAGCGTTGTAGTTGGGTTGGGGCCGATGACCTCTATCAGCAGTATCATGATGAGGTTTGGGGGCGACCGGTTTATGACAGTCAGGAGTTGTTTGCCAAGCTCTGTCTCGACGGTCAGCAGGCAGGTCTCTCCTGGCTTACTATTCTCAAGAAGCAGGAGAACTATGAAGCCGCATTCGCCAATTTTGATCCGAAAATTATCGCTCAGTTTGATGATGAGAAAGTCGAAGTGCTACTGCAGAATAAGGGGATTGTACGTAACAGGTTGAAGGTCAATTCGATCATAAAAAATGCCCGGAGCTATATGACCCACTTCTCTGACATCGAGGGGGAGCAGGGCGATGATTTTTCAGAGTTCCTGTGGAGTTTTGTCGGTGGAAAGCCTATCGTCAATCGATTTAAGACAATGGACGAGGTGCCGGCTCAGACACCTGAGTCGGAAGCAATGTCTAAGGCTCTGAAAAAACTAGGTTTTAACTTTGTCGGCCCTACGATCTGTTATGCGTTCATGCAGGCGGTTGGTATGGTGAACGATCATACAACAGATTGTTTTTGTTATGAAAAGTGTAATGATGAAGGAACTGAATTCTAAGGGCTGGATTATTGGAGGAAGAGTGGAGCGTAAACCCGGGAGTAAATCCAAGACTACAGCAGCGATTGTTCGATGTTCGTTGAACCTATTGGTAAAAGTAAGCTCTTCAAGTTAAGAGTCTGGACTCTGACCCTAGTTATTAAAAAGAGTGTTCCACGTGGAACACTCTTTCTGTTTCTACTCTTTGAGCCAAGCTTTAAAATCAGTTTCAGGTTATTCATGAATTCTCGATTCATTTTAAAATTTTTCTGAAACTCTTTTTTTAGGGGCTACTTAGTCATTGGCGCGATTTTCAAAAAAGAAAGTTTTTCTCTCCTTGCCCCTGTTTTTTGCACCACCGTTAAGTTGGTCCATGGTCTCGGCATTGAAGAGCTTGCCGTTCACCATAGTGTAGGTGACCCGATCGGTTACACGAATATCCTCAAGAGGGTCTCCGTCTATCACTATCAGATCGGCAAGCTTACCACTCTTAATTGAACCTATTTGGTGATCCATGGCAAAGTGCCTGGCCGGATTGATGGTTGCCGTTTTCAATACTTCCAGGTTACTCATTCCACCTTGGGCAAACATCCACATCTCCCAGTGAGCAGCTAAACCTTCACGCTGTCCATGAGCGCCGATATTTGGTTTCACACCCAGGTCGTTCATCTCATTTGCCACGCGTGCAACATTGAAGTGGTTGTAGTGTTCATCCGGTGCTGTTGGGCGTCTCATAGAGCGTGCATTCAGCAGATCGCTCGGTACGTACATAGAGAGTCTCGGGTGAGCCCAGACATCGGTCTTATCGTACCAGTAGTTCTCACCGGAAATTCCCCCATAGGCGACGACTAAGGTTGGGGTGTAACCAACCTGGGTCTGGCTCCAGAACTGTTTTACATCATTATAGATAGATGCTGCGGGTAGAGAATGTTCGATGCCGGTATGCCCGTCGGCGATCATAGTCAGGTTGTGTTGCAGTAGACTTCCGCCTTCCGGGACCACCATCATCTCGAGTTCACGTGCGGCAGCTATCACCTGCTGTCGCTGATTTCGGCGGGGCTGGTTATAACTTTTGACACTGAAAGCACCGACCTTCTTCAGTCGTTCCAGGTGAAACTTTGCATCGTCCAGCGAGTCGATATGAGAGGTGTAGCCCGGGGCATTGGCACCATACAGGATAGTACCCGTAGAGAAGATGCGGGGGCCGGCTATATTACCTGCTTTCTGTTGCTCCGATGCGGCAAATATCTCAGTGGTATCATTGGATGGGTCGTGAATCGATGTGACACCTAAGGATAGGTTAGAGTAGAGTTCCCAGTTTTGTTGCGGGATGATCTCATCTTCACCCTGTGAGCCGTGGGCGTGCGCATCGAACAGGCCGGGCATTATTGTCTTGCCTTCGATATCGATCACCTTTGCATCATTGGGTATCTGAGTGTCGGCTCCGCCAACCCCCACAATATGGTTATCTTTAACTATCACTATGCCATTGTCGATAACCTTGTCATCTTCCATGGTGATTACTTTACCGCCGACAAATGCGATTGTTCCACGTGGAACATCCGCTTCCTGGGTAAAGCCAAGGTCGGTGATCTGTGGCTTGCTTGGAGCAGATTTCTTACTCTCTTTATCACTCTTTTTTTCTGTTACCGCATAACTCGTGTCGACGGCCACCTGATACAGTTCAGGGCCTAATGTCCAGTACAGCTGGTCACTGTTATTGTTCCAACTGATACTTTCACCGGCTCTGAGGCTAAGTTGAGTGACCGGCAGATTGTTCGCCTTAGGGCCTATATCTATGGTTTCGCCATGTTTAGCGAATGGTGTTACCCATACCTTGAAGCGTTCGGCAAAAGCGAGTTGTTTGCCATCGGGGGATATACGGAACTCAGTTGCATGCTTACTGGTGTAGTGCACGCGCTTCTGAAAACCATCTAAGTTTATCGAAGCTAACTCGGGAGTCTCTCCGTGAGCCATAAAGTAGACGCGGTCAGAATCGGCACCAAATTGCGGTTGGTATCCGTCAGGCGTTATCTTTACTGCTTTCTTTCCCTTGATATCGACCCTATATAAACCCGTTTCCTGAGACCAGGTCTTCGGCGTGATATATCCGCCCTTGGCTTTACGGTAGACCACGAATGAGCCATCGGGAGAGAAGGTAGGCTCTACATACTTTCCGGGCTCTCTGGTCAAGGTTTTAACCCGCTTACTTCTCAGATTGACCATGCGAACGCTGCCTTGCTCCTGATCGTCCCAGGTAGTGAAGACAATATTTTTGCCATCACGGGACCACTGAGGGAAGAGTTCTCTGAGCTCAGAGTCTAACTTAGTCAAGCGGGTGCGCTTGCCATCCGGCAGTGACTTTAACCATAACTTACCGAGTGCCTCGTAGACGACCCGTTTGCCATCTGGCGAAACCTGAGCCATGCGCAGCATCTTCACGTCGAACGTGTCTTTATCCAGATCTTGGGTAAAGCGCACCGCAGGTTGAACATCGAGCCGGGTCTTAATGGAGAAGGGGATCTGCTCGACAGACTTTGACTCCACATCGAGCTTATTGATCTTACCACCGGCCCAGAAGAGGATCGTTTCATTGTCACCGGTCCAGCTCATGGTCGGGTAGACACCATGGATAGCCCAGGTCTCCTGCATGTCTCTGTCTAGCTTGCCGTAGAGTTTCTCGGTTTCGCCTGAGTGCAGATCCAGCAAGTATAGGGATGACTGAAAGCCATCTCGCTTTATATAAGCCAGCTTCTTACCGTCAGGGCTTGGGGTTGGTCGTATCGCACCGCCGGTTCCCTGGATTAATACCTCAATGTCACCTGTTTGGGTATCATATCGCTTAATCTTATAGATACCTTTCACCGAGTCTTTCGAGTAGTGAAAGGTTTTCCCCGGTGTCGCATCCTGGCTAAAGTAGATATAACGGCCATCTGGTGAGTATGCGGGTTCGCCGAGATCTTTCTGCTCGTTTGGACGCTCAGTCAGCTTTACTCCTTCACCACCTGCGACATGGTACATCCAGACTTCGCCGGCACCTAAGCTGCGTGAGCCGGTGAAGTGTTTGCGGGCAACAAGATATTGAGAGTCAGGACTCCAGGCTGGACTGTTCAGTAGCCTGAAGGTCTCTTCCGTGACTGGCCTTGGGTTGCTGCCATCGGCTTCCATTATCCAGATGTTGTCGCCACCATTTTCATCAGAGGTAAAAGCGATATGTTTACCATCCGGGCTGTAGACAGGTTGCATCTGCCAGGCGATGCCTTTTGCAAGGACCTCGGCTTCACCGCCTTTCATGGGGATCCGATAGATATCGCCTAACATATCAAACACGATATACTTTCCGTCCGGACTGACACTGATGTTCATCCAGGTACCTTCGGAAACTTCAATATCTACCTGCTCTAAAGGTGCATTAGCGGGAGCGTTTACCTGCCAGGCTGGCTCTTTGTCGGATTTTAGCTCGTCTGCAAAAATGGGGGGGCTGAAGCTGAGTGCTATCGCTGCACACAGTGGGGTTAGCTTATGTTTTAACATTTGAATCCCTGTTTCATATCGTTGATATAATGAAAGCGGCTCCGTTGGCGCTATTTCGTTTTAGTTTTAGTTATCTCAATAGATCTAAGAAAGTGATCGACTCGAAGGGATCACATCTGGATAGGTATTAGATATTGCATGCTATATACAGATCTACCGGGAGTTATTTATCGCATATTTAAGTGATCAGTAAAACAAATAATATATAGCAATTTTGTAACGATTAATCTGTTTGCTTATCTCACGATATACAAAAGGTTGTGATAATAACGGGAGGCGTTACCGAACAGGAGGGCATGCTTTAAACGGGGGAATGAAAGGAGTGTCTGGCAAGTTGTGTCTGAGTTAACTCTCAAGGCTCACTGCATCGCCTTCATAGATTTTAGCATCGTTTAATACGCGGCAGGTGACACCACCACGCCAATCTGGTGTTAGTGCCGCTTCGAGTCCAGGGCAGGCTATCTGCATCTTCTTACAGGGATCGGTCTCACCGGTTATCTGTAGTGTCAGCTTGCCAATATGTAACAGCTTACCAAGATCTGCAGCACTGAAGCTGTGTCCTTCGATCAACAGATTTGCGCGTCGGGTAGTCCAGGGAAGCGATGCTCCCAGCTCAGTACAAACAAGGTGCCACTGCTCGCGGGAGAGCACAGTGACCTGACGTTTTCCAGGACGCCCGAAGATATCCTGCTCTACACCATGGGCAAGGGTGACGTCAGCCGATTCAACCAGCGTCATGGGACCCTGTTTCACAGGCTTAAAACCGATAGCGACAAGTCTCTTCATTGTGCAATCCATGCTGACTATTACTTAGTTTGCTTACAGGCCCTTTTGAATCAGGTATTGATATGGCATCGAATCTGTTTGGCTGGCCAGTAGTTTATGATCCATAAACTCACAGAAGCTTGGGATATCACGAGTCGTGGCTGGATCATCGGCGATGATCAATAGGGTTTCACCCTGTGCCATTTTGCGTACTGATTTACGAACCATCATGACAGGTTCCGGGCACCTGAGTCCGAGAGCATCGAGTTGGTGTTGTGCAGTACTAAATTGGTCGCTCATATTACCTCAGCTGAACGATTAAACAGAAGTGGCTAATATTACTCCAGCGGCTTGCTTTATCCAAGTGTGTCGCCCTAATTTGTGAGCTTAGAGCGTTGAGTATTGCTTTAATGTTCCACGTGGAACATTAAAGCTCTCAAGGTGTGCATCCGTTTTAGGCGGTTATGGTTGCAAACTGTGCCTTGAGGAGTCGTTTCAGATCGTCAGGTGCCAATTCGATATCCAAGCCTCGACGGCCGCCACTGATATACATTTTATCTAGTTGGACTGCCGAATCATGGATCACGGTTGTGAGCAGCCTCTTCTGTCCCAGGGGGCTGACACCACCGAGAACATATCCCGAGCTGCGCTGCACCTCTGAGGCTTCTGCCATGACTGCTTTCTTTGCTTTTGTTGATTTGGCGATAGCCTTCATGCTGAGCTTTTCGTCCACGGGGATTATCGCGACCGCCAGCTGTTTTCCATCAAGTTTCACCACTAAGGTTTTAAATACCAGCTCTGCAGCTACCCCTATCTTTTCGGCGGCTTCAAGACCGTATGCCTGACAGGATGGATCATGCTTATATTCATGGATCTGGTGTGAAATTTTATGTTTAACGAGTAGGTCGATTGCGGGAGTCATCTTATACCTGAGCAGTGGTAACGCTATTTGAAATTATGGTCATTTTTCCATAACCGTCATCTTAATACCGTGATAGGTCACTTGTTACAGTGGCTGGCGAGAGAGTACAGGGACTTAGCTTAAGTTTCTCTGTTTGTCTGGACAAAAAAAGGCCAGCATGTGCCGGCCTTTATATTCGGGTTATTGAACTGTTTATGGGCGTTCGAATATGGTCGCGATTCCCTGACCAAGGCCGATACACATGGTCGCCAGACCATATTTCGCGTCTTTAGCTTCCATCAGGTTGATCAAAGTGGTGGAGATACGGGCACCGGAGCAACCCAGTGGGTGACCCAATGCAATTGCGCCACCGTTAAGGTTAACCTTTTCGTCGACGACATCCATCAAGCCTAAGTCTTTGACGCAAGGAAGTGACTGAGCGGCAAAGGCCTCATTGAGCTCGATAACATCGAGATCATCGATACTCAGGTTTGCACGTTCGAGCGCCTTCCTGGTAGCAGGCACAGGGCCATAACCCATGATAGCGGCATCGCAACCGGCAACAGCCATAGAGCGAATTCGGGCGCGTATCGGCAGGCCTAGTTGCTTGGCTTTCTCCTCTTCCATGACCAACATGGCTGAAGCGCCATCGGAAAGAGCTGATGATGTCCCGGCTGTCACCGTACCGTTGGCGGGGTCGAATGCCGGTCGAAGACCAGAGAGAGAATCCATCGAGGTCTCCGGGCGGATCACTTCATCGTGAGAAACCTTAATCATGGCGCCATCGGCATCATGACCTTCGATTGGGTGGATCTCGCTGGCGAAGCGTCCCTCTACTGTCGCGGCATGAGCACGTTGATGAGAGCGAACGGCAAACTCATCTTGCTGCTTACGGGTAATGCCGTGCATCTTACCCAGCATCTCGGCGGTAAGGCCCATCATGCCCGAGGCTTTTGCCACGTTGTTGGCAAGACCCGGGTGGAAGTCCACACCATGATTCATCGGGACGTGACCCATATGCTCGACACCACCTATGATGAAGGTATCACCTTGTCCGGTCATGATGGCTCGCGCAGCCTGGTGTATGGCTTCCATGGATGAACCACACAGGCGGTTGACTGTTACCGCCCCGACCTGCTTAGGAATACCAGCAAGCAGGGCTGAGTTACGGGCAATATTGAAGCCCTGTTCCAGAGTCTGTTGTACACAACCCCAGATCACATCTTCAATTGTGTTTGGATCCAATTGAGGGTTGCGCACTAACAGGGCTTTCATCAATTCGGCAGAGAGTGTCTCTGCACGTACATTTCTAAATACTCCAGCCTTCGAACGGCCCATGGGAGTACGGATGCAATCTACGATCACTGCTTGTTTCATTGTTCTATTCCTTCCCATTGATTAAGACTGGTAGTAGCTGCCGTTATTCGCGGCGAGTTCGCGCATGGCATCGGTCACTTGATACAGACCACCTAAGTGAGCATATTTATCGGCAAGTGCAACGATGTTAGCGACCCCCATGGTATCGATATAGCGGAACACGCCCCCTCTGAAAGGCGGGAATCCAAGACCAAATACCAGCCCCATATCGGCTTCGGCCGGAGAGGCAATGATACCTTCTTCGAGACAGCGAACCGTTTCGATGATCATAGGGATCATGGTGCGGGCGATGATCTCATCGGACTCGAAGGTCTTCAGCTCACCAAACTCTGCGCCCAGCAGCTCATAGCTACTTGGATCGATCTCTTTCTTAGGCTTACCCCGACGGTCGACTGAATAGGCATAGAAACCTCTGCTGTTCTTCTGGCCGAAGCGCTCGCTGTCAAACATGATGTCGATGGCATCTTTCCCCTGTTTGCCCATGCGGTCCGGGAAGCCCTCTGCCATCACGGCTTGTGCATGATGACCCGTGTCGATACCGACAACATCGAGCAGGTATGCCGGACCCATAGGCCAGCCAAACTGCTTCTCCATCACCTTATCGATGGCGGCAAAGTCGGCGCCATCGGCGAGAAGCCCACTGAAGCCGGCAAAGTAAGGGAAGAGTACGCGGTTGACGAAGAAGCCCGGGCAGTCATTAACAACGATAGGTGTTTTACCCATCTTACTGGCGTAAGCAACTACGGAGGCAATCGTCTCTTCGGAGCTGTTTTCGCCACGGATCACCTCAACCAGCGGCATCTTATGTACCGGATTGAAGAAGTGCATACCGCAGAAACGTTCCGGCTTCTTTAGGCTCTTAGCGAGTAAGTTAATTGAGATGGTCGAGGTGTTAGAGGTGATGATGGCATCATCACCGACATTTTGCTCAACCTCAGCGAGTACCATAGATTTAACTTTGGGATGCTCAACCACGGCTTCTACGACGACATCGACATCTTTAACCGGTGCGTAGTCCAGTGTCGCTGTTATGTTGTTGAGGACCTTGGCCATCTTTTCAGGTGTCGAGCGACCACGCTTGATCTGAGATGACAACAGCTTAGCCGCTTCGCCCAGGCCTAAATCGAGAGCCGGTTGAGCGATATCCTTCATCACAATCGGCGTGCCTTTGCTGGCACTCTGATAGGCGATACCGCCACCCATGATCCCGGCGCCCAGTACGGCGGCGGTTTCTACATCTTTGGCCAACTTGCCGGCTTTCTTCGCCTTGCCTTTGACGAGTTGATCGTTAAGGAATATGCCGATTAAAGACTTTGCTACATCGGTCTTAGCCAGTTTTATGAAGGCTTGATGTTCAACTACCAGTGCATCGGCACGGGCGCATTTAGCGGCTTGTTCTATCACATCGATTGCAGCCATTGGTGCCGGGTAGTGTTTGCCGGCGATCTTGAATACCATGCCTTTCGCGGTAGCAAATGACATCATGGCTTCTAATTTAGGTAGTGGTAATGCCGCTTGTTTACGGGCGCGACGGGACTGCCAGTCAAGTTTTTCTGCCAGGGCTTCTTTAAGCATCTTAATGGCCGAGACCTGCAGGTTTTGTGGCTCAACGACCGCATCGATAGCACCAACCTTTAGCGCCGCTTCCGGGCGCTGCTCTTTACCCGAAGTGATCCACTCAAGCGCATTGTCGGTACCGATAAGGCGAGGCAGGCGGACGGTACCACCGAAGCCTGGTATCAGGCCCAGTTTAGTTTCAGGTAATCCAAGTCGTGCTGTGGTATCGGCAATGCGGAAGTCTGTCGCCAGCACTGTTTCGAACCCGCCACCCAGTGCGAAGCCATTGATGGCCGAAATTGTTGGGAAGGGGAGATCTTCTAACTTGTTGAATACCACGTTAGCTTCGGCAATCCATGGAAGAAGCACACTCTCCTCTTGAGCAAATAAGCCGAGGAACTCAGTAATATCGGCACCGACAATAAAAGCACCCTTAGCAGATGTCAGTACTAATGCTTGAATGTTTGAGTCTTGTTGAATGGCGTCTAAAGCAGCATCCAGAGAGCCTATAGTCTCTCTGTCCAGCTTATTGACTGAGCCCGGTGCGTTAAAACATAACCGGGCAATATTATCTTCAAGTAACTCAACCTGAATCGTAGGACTTTGGTAGATCATTGCTTGCTTCCTTTTGCGTGATACCTGACTTTGTCTTATGCCCGTTATTATCGAAACCAGAGTTTTTATTGCCTGCTCTTAATGGCTTATCTTCAATCTCAACGCTCTCGGGTATATGTAATTAGGTAAATGTTCTATCTCACAGCAGGCCATCATTTGACCACTAGAGACTCAGTGTGCTTGTAAAATGAGTAAATTACAACACCCAATTTAAACGGTTGTTTGATTTCCTCCTGGTTAGGGGGATTTTTTACCTTTATGTTAGACTGTGATAAGTGTCTAAATTGATTTTAAATAGCTTAGTTGACTGAGTAGAAACTGTGCGTCTATATACTTAACAATTTGAGCTATAAGAAAACTATCTACAGGGAATGGCTCATGGATCAGCTGGCTAAACATTTTCATGCTCATGTGGCAGAGTTAAATCATAGAGTTGCAGAGATTGTGGCTCGTGAAAACTTATCGGGACTGGTAATTCACTCGGGACAACCTCACAGGCAATTTCTCGATGATATGGATTATCCCTTTAAGGTTAATCCGCACTTCAAAGCCTGGCTGCCGATCCTGGATAACCCTCACTGTTGGTTACTGGTTAACGGGCACGACAAGCCCCAACTTATCTTCTACCGTCCTGTGGATTTCTGGCATAAGGTTGCCGAGCTACCCGATGATTTCTGGACAACCCATGTCGATATAAAGTTGCTGACAAAAGCCGATAAGGTTGCCGACCTGCTGCCAAAAGAGATCGCGGATTGGGCCTATATTGGTGAGCACCTGGATGTTGCCGAAGTGCTTGGTTTTAAAACCCGAAATCCGGACGCTGTAATGAGTTACCTTCATTATCACCGTGCGACTAAGACTGAATATGAGTTGGACTGCATGCGCAAGTCTAATGAGATTGCGGTCAGGGGGCATATTGCGGCTAAAGATGCATTCTATAATGGTGGCTCAGAGTTTGAGATCCAGCAGCAGTACTTGATGGCAACAAATCAGGGGGAGAATGAGGTCCCATATAGTAACATTATCGCTCTGAACCGTAATGCATCGATACTGCATTACACAAAGCTGGAGCATCAATCTCCCGGGCAGCGTCGCTCTTTTCTTATAGACGCAGGTGCAAACTTCTTCGGCTACGCCTCTGATATCACCAGAACCTATGCTTTTGAGAAGAATACCTTCGGAGAATTGATTCTGGCAATGGATCGGGCACAACTTGAGATCATCGACATGATGCGCCCAGGTGTAAAGTATGTTGATCTTCATATTGCGACGCATCAGAAGCTGGCTCAAATACTTGTCGATTTTGATATCGCGACCGGAGAGAGTGAAGGCCTGATAGAGCAGGGGATCACCAGCGCTTTCTTTCCTCACGGTTTGGGACACATGCTAGGGTTACAGGTCCACGATATGGGAGGCTTCCTTCATGATGAGCGGGGGACACATATCGCAGCACCCGATGCTCATCCATTTTTGCGTTGTACTCGGACACTGGCAGCTAATCAGGTGCTCACTATCGAACCGGGCCTGTATATTATCGACTCACTGCTTCAGGAGCTGAAACAGGATAAGCGTCAACACCAGGTGAACTGGAATAAAGTCGATCTATTGCGTCCGTTTGGCGGGATCCGCATCGAAGATAATGTCATCGTACATAGTGACAGAAATGAGAATATGACCCGTGATTTGGGTTTGGATTAGTCTGAGCCCTGTTTGGTACATGGCTCATGTTTGTTGTGGTAAGAGGTAAAGGTTGACCGATAGCTATCAGGTTCCAGCGGCTGAGCTGGTGATTGAGGAGGAGATTAAGCATAGCCGCTTTATCACTGTGTTGTTCCACTGTCACTCATATGAAGAGTTGAAGTGTGTACTCACTAACGTCAGGGGGGAGTTCCCGGGAGCAAACCATTACTGTTATGCCTATGTCGCAGCTGAGCCGGAAAATAGTATTGCTATTGGCTCCAGTGATGACGGTGAGCCAGCCGGAAGTGCAGGTCGGCCCATGTTGGCAACGCTGCAGGGGGCCAATATCGGAGAGATAGGTGCCATTGTTGTACGCTATTTCGGCGGCACTAAATTGGGTGTAGGTGGCTTGGTCAGGGCTTATAGTTCGGGCATTAAACAGGGGCTGGCTCAACTGCAGACCGAGTTGAAACTGATTAGGTATCCGGGCTCACTGGTATGTGAGTATAGCCAGTTAAAAGATGTTGAGTATCTGCTGAGCCAGTATGATGCGATTGTCGATGACAGAGATTTTGCTGAAAAGGTGACACTCAGGTTTGAGATCCCCAGGCGTCATCAGCAAGCCTTGAACCTTGGTTTAGCCACCATGAGTCAGGGAGTATTGTCGGCAAAGTTTAAGAGTTAATCGGGGATAAGATGAGAGCCGGTGCGACTATCTTGTTCGATAGAACGTCAATGCTGTTGTGCGTTAACCATTTGTGCGAAAATAGTAAAGCACAAGGTGTGCAAACTTAGGGAAGACAGAATAGTTTAATGCAATATAGAACAATAATAAGAATAACAGGCCTCTTGATGGGGTTGTTCTCCCTGTCACTACTTCCTCCGGCTCTGGTGGCGGTGATCTATAAAGATGGTGGCGGAACGGCATTTATTCAGGCCTTCACACTCAGCCTTTTCCTTGGATTTATTCTTTGGTATCCAAACAGGAAGCACAACAAAGATCTGCGTACCCGTGAAGGTTTCCTGCTCGTCGTGCTTTTCTGGGGGGTGTTGGGTTCAATCGGTGCCGTGCCATTTATTTTTTCGGATCAACCCGATCTGAGCATGACCGATAGCTTCTTCGAGTCATTTTCGGCGCTGACAACCACAGGTGCGACAGTGATTGTTGGGCTCGATTCACTTCCTAAAGCGATTTTGTTTTATCGTCATCTGCTGCAATGGTTAGGCGGCATGGGAATCATTGTATTGGCCGTGGCCATATTACCTGTGTTGGGTATCGGGGGGATGCAGCTCTATCGCGCAGAAATGCCTGGCCCCGTAAAAGACAGTAAGATGACGCCGAGAATTGCTGAGACGGCTAAGGCACTTTGGTATATCTACTTTGCATTAACCATAGCCTGTGCGTTTGCCTACTGGGTTGCCGGCATGGATATGTTTGATGCTATCTGTCACTCATTCTCGACCATAGCCATAGGTGGCTTCTCTACCCACGACGCCAGCATGGGCTACTTCGATAGTACCGCTATTAACATGGTGTGTGTGGTGTTCCTGCTTATTGCTGCACTCAACTTCAGTCTCCATTTTACCGCTTTCACTCGCCGTGGGATCAATCTCAGGGTCTACTTCAGGGACGCCGAGTTTAAGGCTTTAATCCTTGTGCAGCTGGTGTTGACGGGGATCTGCTTTGCGACACTCTACCACTCGGGTATCTATGACTCACCGGAGGAGACGTTGGACTTCGCTCTGTTTCAGGCGGTTTCAATATCCACCACCGCAGGCTTCGGTACCGAGAGCTTCCATGTATGGCCGCTCTTCCTGCCTATGTTACTCATCTTCTCCAGCTTCATAGGTGGCTGTGGCGGCTCGACCGCCGGCGGTATCAAGGTGATGCGAATGATCTTGCTCTTGAAGCAAGGTTCCCGTGAGTTGAAGCGCCTGGTACACCCAAGAGGCATGTTCTCTATCCGCATAGGGAATAAGGCGTTACCGGAGCGTGTTATCGATGCGGTATGGGGATTCTTCTCCGCTTACGCCTTGGTTTTCGTTATCTGTATGCTGGCTTTGATGGCGATGGGAATGGATAATATCACGGCATTCAGTGCCACGGCTGCCTGCCTGAACAACTTAGGCCCCGGCCTTGGAGAGGTTGCCAGTAACTATGCCAGCATAGGCGATGGGGCTAAATGGGTACTGCTGATTGCCATGCTGTTTGGTCGACTCGAGGTGTTTACCTTGCTGGTTCTGTTTACACCGACATTCTGGAAAACCTAACCTTTCACTCAGATGTGAAGTGTTATCAAAGGTGGGCGGGCCGAGTGCCTTTCCCTTGTACAATCAATGCCAACTTAACTTTGGAAGCCTGATGAGCAATACATTAATAATTTACTCTACTGTAGATGGTCAGACGAAATCGATTTGCGAGCTTGTTCAGGGGGTCAGTGAAGATGCGGGTGACAGTGTGACTCTGGCTTCGCTGGAGGAGGCTAAGCTACTGAATTTAGCCAACTTCGATAAGATATTGATCGGTGCCAGTATTCGTTACGGCAAGCACAGGCCGGAACTTTATCAGTACATTAATCGCCATCACGCCGTGCTGAGTGCTAAACGGAATGCGTTTTTCACCGTGAATGTGGTCGCAAGAAAGCCTGAGAAGAATACGCCCGAAACAAACCCCTATATGAAGAAGTTCCTGGAGCTATCACTCTGGAAGCCGCAACAGTTAGCGGTATTTGCCGGAAAGATCGATTATCCAAGCTATCGCTTCTTCGACAAGACTATGATTCGTCTTATCATGTGGATCACAAAGGGACCAACTGATACCAGTGGTACCTATGAGTTTACAGACTGGGAGCAGGTGAAAGAGTTTGCTAAGGCTTTCAGTGAGCAGTAGCCGCTCTGGAGTATCGGCCCTGTTCCCCTATCTCTGACATAACACCGAAAATGCCTGCATTTGCAGGCTTTTTTACACTAAATCATCCTACATCGAGAGATTAATTAGCGCAGTACTGGCTGTGTAAGATAGAGATGATCTTGGTGACCTGCTCATTCTTAAGCTTGTAGTAGACAACCTGTGAGCTTTTTCTGGTAGATACCAGGTCCTGGGCCCGGAGCACGGCAAGATGCTGAGAAAGAGCAGACTGGCTTAGAGGAACCGTTTCATTTAGCTCAGTAACACTATACTCATTGTCGAGTAATAAGCACAAAATCATCAAGCGGTAGGGATTGGCGATCGCCTTCAGCCATTTTGCTGCGCTCTCAGCATTGGTTACCATTGCATCTACATCTATATCTTTTTGCATACGGTTACTCACTTCTTGCCTTTGATTAGTTTATTCTAATTGAGTTGGTTCATAAAAACAATAATACTGAGCGATAGCACGGATCTCAATTTTTACTTTAAATTATATGAGGTAGAGCTAATTTGTGATCAATTATCCTGTTTATTAACGGACTTACTGTAACAATAGATGTAGATATCAGAATATTAACCGGGTATATCGATGAAATCAGTTCTAGTACTTTATTACTCTAAAGGCGGTCATACCGCTAAGATCAGCCGAGCCATTGCTGAACATATTGAGAGTGGCGGCAATAAATGTGCAGTTATGCATATCAGTGAGGCGGTGAAAGAGGGCGTGGACTGGTCCAGCTATGACTGTGTCGCTCTGGGAGCCTGTGTTATGTACGGCACTTACGACAAGAGTGTCTTCGAGTTTACCACTAAACACCAAGCCGCACTGAGCGAGAAGCCGAGCAGCTTTTACAGCGTTAACGTCGTTGCGCGTAAGCCTGAAAAGCGGGTGCCTGAAAACAATAAGTACCTGCAGAAGTTTATCGAACTATCTCCCTGGAAACCCAAAGATGTCAAAGTGATTGCCGGTAAGGTCGATTACCCATCCTGGCGCTGGTGGGACAGGTTGGCGATTCAGTTGATCATGAAGATGACCGATGGTCCGACGGATCCAAAAACCGTCATCGATTACACCGACTGGGATGATGTTAAGGTCTACGCCGATCACTTGGTTAGTCTGGCTGACTAAGGTTCAGCTTTGTATTGATAGTCAGCCTTCGAATGAAGGCTGATTGCATTTTCTGATTTAGCTTCTCGCTGAGTTGGTATTGGAAGTTGTGTTTGAAAGTCACACTTCCATTTTTGTTTATCGCTTCCCAGCGGGGGATGTGCAGATACTTCTGCGAAACGCCGCAAGCACTTCCATGTGGGCTCGACGATGGCATCCATGCCATCAACGTCCGCAGCCGCATCTACACCGGGTTATTTTATCTCTTCGATTAGGCTTTATTGCTAGGTTTTTTACTCATTTCTCAAAAGCATGTCTCTCCAGCGGATTTGCTATTAATTTTTTCATGTTGTGCGGCAAACTTCTGAGGCTAGTTTTCTCCCAGAGCATGGCTCAGAGGAGGAGCTGTTTACGGCCTATTGAGGACACTGGAAACCTTGACGTTAAGTCTAACTTGCAGGGACACTTTTATAGTTCTTTCATGCTTCCTGTTGTTATCGATATAGTGGCCGAATTAACTACTAAGCTTTTATCTATATATGGGGTAATGAATATAAAAGCTTAGTAGTTAACTTCGAGAGGTAACATGAGAGCATTTATATATTGGTTAGTAATAGTAAGCTTTCCATATATTTTATGGGCGCTAGAAAATAATGTTGAATGGGGATTAATTCCTCTAGCTGTTGAAATTGTTTTTTTCTTGCCAATCTCTTGGGTTGGTGAGCCGTTCTTCACTTATACCTCAGATATTGGGGGGAGTTTGCCATCGGCAATGGGGCGTTTTGTCGGTGTTATCAGCTACAGTATTTTTTATTGGGGCTTATACCAGTTTTTCTCAAAGTATCGTAAAACCTAAAGGGAATTTAATTCATAGTTACATAGGGTTAAACCATGCACTTGTGATTTTTTGTGACACGGACGGACGCTGACAGTGTGTGCCGGTGTTCAAAAAGTGAATCTACATCGGAGAGAAAACACCCAGGTGTGAACGCGGCTGTGACTTTCGACAGCAGGGATGCTGTCGTAGAGCCCACAGGGATTGTGCTCGCGGCGTGTCACAGAAGTGTTTACACATTCAGGTCGTTTATTGGCATCCTGCCACCACGACATTTGTGCATCCCTGCACGGCACAGGCCGCAGGCTATAGATCACATCGGGGTTATGGTGTCCCATAAAACGACCAAATACAAAATCAGCCAAATGAGTCAAAGTAAAAATCGACATTAATACTTCGAACTAGTATTTCCGCTAATATTTCCAGCTAATATTTCCAGCTAATATTTCCAAAAGCCAGGATGAAACAGCACAGCTACCGTCAGGATCTCCAATCGACCTAACAGCATGCCGATCGCCAGCGCCCATTTGGCAACATCGGGCAGGGTGGAGAAGTTACCCGCCGGTCCGATAGTGTGACCAAGTCCGGGGCCGACATTGGTGACTGCCGTTACGGCGCCGGTAAAACTGGTGGTGGGATCGAGGCCTGTCATCACCAGGATGACCGAGAGCACGACGATAACCAGCATAAACAGCAGCACGAAGGTGACCAGCGAGCGGACAATATCTTCGCTTATCACCCTGTTGTTGTAGCGCTCTTTAAATACGCCATTAGGGTGAAACTGCTGCTTGAGTTGTTCACGCATAATTGCGATGGCTATCTGAAAACGGAAAATTTTGATACCGCCGGATGTAGAGCCGGAGCAGCTGCCGGCAAACATCAGAAACAGGAAGGCGACGTTGGCAAGCGCCCCCCAGGCGGTGTAGTCGGTGAGCCCATAACCTGTGGTGGTCACCACAGACACTACGTTGAAGCTGGCCAGGCGAAGTGCATCTATCGGCGTCATCTCATGACCCATCCATAGCCATAGGGCCAGGCAGAGAGAGACGGTCAATATAAATAACAGAAAACCTTTAACCTGAGCGTCGTTCCAAACCAACAGGGATCTATGTTGAATACAGTTGACGAATATTAATAGCGGTAAACCACCGGCGGCCATAAAGATGGTGCCTACCCAGTGTGCCTGATTGGAAAAGGCTGCCATAGAGCTGTCAGAGGTGGAGTAGCCCCCGGTCGACAGTGTTGTCATCGAGTGATTGATAGCCTCAAACCAGTTCATCCCCGCCCAGTGGTAGGCGAGACCACAGCAGACCGTCAGCAAGATATAGATATAGAAGAGGTGTTTCGCCATATCCTGTGTGCGGGGGATGGCCTTATCGCTCCAATCCGATGATTCGGTTCTGAACAGCCTCATGCCACCCACGTTAAGGAAGGGAAGAACCGCAACGGCCATCACGATAAAGCCTATACCGCCCATCCATTGAAGCAGAGACCGCCATATCAAAATGCTGTGATCCATCTTGTCCAGGCCAGACAAAACGGTCGAGCCAGTGGTCGTTATGCCGGACATGGTTTCAAAAAATGCGTCTGTATAGTTGATGCCGTGATAGAGGGTGAAAGGCATTGCGGCAAAGAAGCTCACGATCAACCAGGTTAAGCTGGTTAACAGAAACATATCACGGATATTGAGATG
The DNA here is from genome assembly GCF_947501225.1 of uncultured Shewanella sp. Taxonomy (GTDB): domain Bacteria; phylum Pseudomonadota; class Gammaproteobacteria; order Enterobacterales; family Shewanellaceae; genus Shewanella. The sequence goes on along the minus strand of NZ_CANMUW010000015.1, from coordinate 15,316 downwards.
GAGTTGATACCCTCGTCCCTGGTGCATGCAGGCACTGGCGCATGTTCCGGTGACCAGCGAAGCTATCATAAAGGCACCCACAGTCTCTTCGCCATAAAACAGGGCGAAGAAAAGGGGGATAAACATAAATACAGTCAGTGTCGACAGAAATATGCCCAGAATAAACAGCAGAGGTCGAAGATTCAGCATAACGACTCAACCCTTTGAAACATGTCGATTGACGATGAAGTACTAGAAGAAGAATGCACTTGGTTGGAACAACTTTTCGACTTCTCCGATAAACTTCTTGTTTACCAGGAAGAGAATGACATGATCGCCTTGCTCTATGACGGTTTTGTCATGGGCCATCAATACCTCTTCGTCACGGACGATTGCACCAATGGTAGTTCCGGGGGGTAACTTGATATTGCCAATCTGTTTACCGACCACCTTAGACGTTTTAGAGTCACCATGTGCAATCGCCTCGATGGCTTCGGCAGCGCCGCGCCTGAGTGAGTAAACATTGCAGATATCACCCTGACGAATGTGGGTGAGCAGTGCCGAGATAGTGGCTTGTTGTGGAGATATGGCGATATCGATATTAGCCTCCTGTACGATATCTACATAGGCTTCGCGCTGGATTAATACCATCACCTTCTTAGCACCCATGCGCTTTGCAAGCAGTGCGGCCATGATATTGGCTTCATCGTCATTGGTCACCGCTATAAATACGTCGGTTTGATCGATATGCTCTTCAATAAGTAGCTCTTGATCCGAGGCGTCTCCGCAAAATACTGTGGTGTTTTCCAGTTTTTCTGACAGCTCTTCGGCGCGCTCTTGTCTATGTTCAACCAGTTTTACCGCGTGGTTACGCTGTAACTGTTGAGCCAGCCCGAAACCAATGTTACCACCGCCGGCTATCATGATGTTTCGGTATGAGTTATCCAGCTTCTGCATCTCACTCATGACCGCTCTGACGTGGCGGCTGTCGGCGACGAAGAAGACCTCATCATCTGCTTCAATAATTGTGGTTCCGCGGGGCATGATTGGGCGCCCCTGCCTGAAGATTGCGGCTACCCGGGTATCAATATTCGGCATATGCTCACGAAGCGCGGCCAGTGCATTGCCGACCAGGGGGCCACCATAGTAGGCACGTACGGCAACCAGGCTTAATCGTCCTTCGGCAAACTCGAGCACCTGAAGTGCACCGGGATATTCGACCAGCCGGCGAATGTAGGCTGTAACCAACTGCTCCGGTGCGATCAACTCATCAATAATAAAGCCGCCACGAGGACTATTATCATTTTGCTTGGTTTCGGTGGTGATAAACAGTTTATCCCTCAGGGCCAGGTATTGCTCGGAGCGGATCCTGGCAATCTTGGTTGGCGTACCGAAAAGCGAATAGGCCATCTGACAGGCAGACATGTTGCACTCATCACTGTTGGTGACGGCGATCAGCATATCGGCATCTTCGGCGCCGGCCTCTTTCAACACATTGGGATGAGCGCCATGACCGAACACGACGCGCAGGTCATACTTGTCCTGCAGTGAGCGTAATCGACTCCTGTCGTTATCGACGATAGTGATGTCGTTATTCTCACCAACTAAGTTTTCGGCTAACGTACCACCAACCTGACCTGCACCTAAAATGATAATCTTCATGGCTTTGCTTTATCCCTTTACCAGGCGTGCGTAGTAAAATCCGTCCATGTTTTCCAATCCGGGGGTGATCTGCCATCCGATGTCATCCGGATGGTTCTGTTGATCGATTGGTACCAGGGTTGCGTCATCGGCCCTATCTAAAAATGCACGGATCTGCTGAGCGTTTTCCTGCGGAAGAATAGAGCAGGTTGCGTAGAGCAGTGTGCCACCGGGTTTGAGCCACTGCCAGCAGTGATCCAATATTTTACTCTGCAGCGAAGCCAGTTCATCGATATCGGCCTGCTTTCTCAGCCACTTGATATCCGGATGACGACGGATAACCCCCGTTGCCGAGCACGGGGCATCGAGTAGGATGCGATCAAACTTGTCACCCTGCCACCAGGAGTCGATATCGGCGGCGTCGCCGTGGATCAACTTTGCATTGAGGGAGAGACGATCCAGGTTTTGCTGGACCCGCTCAAGACGTTTGGCGTCAAAGTCGACGGCAACTAAGTCAATGTTTGCCTGCTCTAACAGGTGGCAGGTTTTACCGCCGGGAGCCGCACAAGCATCGAGCACCAACTCTCCGTCTACCGGTGCGAGCAGGCTCGCAGCCCATTGTGCTGCGCCATCCTGGACCGAGGCTGCCCCCTGTTCAAACCCGGGAAGTTGCATCACATCTTTAGGGCTTTCGAGCAGGATAGCATCACTGCTTTTCCCCGGTGATGCTTCGACTCCAACTTCGGCAAGCGAGGCCAGGTACGCTTCACGGGGTTGAGACAACCTGTTGTTGCGAAGCCACATAGGTGGTCGTTGATGGCTCTGTTCGATGAGCTCCCGCCAGTTTTCAGGGTAAGCCGCCTTGAGTCGTTTGACTATCCAGGCTGGAGTGTTAAAGGCCAGTGTATCGTTGTCGGTTGGCAGTGGCTTCTCCTGACGCTGAATCGTGCGCAGCACGCCATTGACCACTTTTACCAAGCCTTCAAATTTTAGCTGTCGGCAAGCTTCGGCTGTTTCCGAGATCGCTGCATGGCTGGGAATGCGGGTGAAATAGAGCTGATAGCAACCGATGAGCAGTAGCTGGTGAAGGATCCTTTGCTTACCTTTCAGTGGCTTGCTCATACAGTCGCTGACCAGCTTATCGAGCTGTGGTAGCTGACGCATTACACCGTAGCAGAGCTCTGCCAGCAGTGCCTTATCTTTACCGCTTTCGAGATGTTTCTGCTGATCCGGCAAGGCAACCGACAGGGAGACGCCTTTTTCCAACACCTGAAATACGACCTTGGCCGCTAATGCTCGCAAATTCATGTTACTCAGCCTCTTTTGCCGTTAGCGTTTTACTATTCAAGAGTGTGCCCGGGGTAAACCACTCCCCGCGGGAGTTCAAAATATCGGCGACACTTAGTGGCTTCTTACCTGGCAGCTGCATGTTAAGCAGGGTTAGCACACCGTCACCTGTTGCGATCTCTATACCCTGTTTACCGGCAGAGATAATCGTGCCCGGTGCTGCTTTGCTGCTTGAGCTACTGACTTCTGACTCTCTGACCTTGATGCTGGCATCCTGATGAGAGAAGTGGCTGACAGGCCAGGGATTGAATGCTCTTATTTCCCGCCAAAGTTCGACTGCCGACTTATTCCAGTCAAGCTCGGCTTCCTCTTTGCTGAGCTTCTCTGCATAGTTAGCCAGAGACTCATCCTGTTTTTCTGCGGTTAACTCGCCTTTGGCTAGTCCGCTGAGCGCCTCAACCAGGGCGTCCGGCCCCTGCTGAGCCAGCTTTTCATAGAGACTCGCCGAGGTGTCGCTGTCCTCAATCGGTAACTTGGTTTTCAATAACATATCACCGGTATCCAGGCCGATATCCATCTGCATGATGGTAACGCCTGTTTCCGTGTCACCGGCCCAAAGGGCACGTTGAATCGGGGCCGCTCCACGCCAGCGGGGCAGGATTGAACCATGCACATTGATACAGCCCAGCTTAGGCGTGTCCAGCACCACTTTTGGCAAGATTAGCCCATAGGCGACAACAACCATGATATCGGCATTCAGGCTGGCCAGTTCGGCTTGGGCCTGTTCATCACGCAGAGACTTAGGTTGAAAGACGGGAATATCATGCTCGACGGCCAGATTTTTTACCGGGCTGGCCTGCAACTTCTTTCCTCGACCAGCCGGTCTGTCAGGTTGCGAATAGACACCGATAATATTGTGCTCTGAATCGATCAATGCTTGCAGATGGCGAGCCGCAAAATCTGGAGTACCAGCAAAAATAATGTTTAATGGTTTCAAGTGCGGCTTATCCTTGTTTGGCTTCGAGTCTGGCTGCTTTCTCCAGTTTTTGCTTGATGCGCTGTCGCTTCAACGGTGACAGGTAATCGACAAATAACTTACCGTTGAGATGATCTAACTCGTGTTGCAGGCATATAGCAAACAGTCCATCTGCATCTAAGGTGAACTCGACGCCATCACGATCGAAAGCTTTAATCGTTACCGACTCGGCACGATCGACATTGGCATAGATTCCGGGAACAGAAAGGCAGCCCTCTTCATTGGTGCAACTGCCATCACGGGCCGTTATCTCCATGTTGATGAACACTTTTGGCCTTTCTACCTCATCTTGTAGATCCATGACTATCAGTTGTCGATGAAAATCGACCTGCGTTGCTGCCAGTCCGATCCCCTTCTCTTCATACATGGTTTCGAACATATTATCGATTTGAACCTGAAGGTCAGCGTTAAAATCTGTTACAGGCTTCGCAATCGTGCGTAATCTCTCATCGGGAAAACGTAAAACTTTTAATAAACTCATACATAAACTCTTAACAAGTCTGTCAAATCATTATCAGTTGGTTATACTGACTTTAGCTAATGGGTCAATTTTAATCCTTAGCGGCATTCAATAACAGCAAAAGCTCTATTAAAAGAGCAAACAGCATGGAAAACCCCATGAAACGACTAATTTTACTCGGTTTAATGATAATAAGTTGCTCGTTCGTGTTCGCAGATACTCTGACGCTCAAGCCCGGACACCCAGATTCTTATGTTGTAAAGAAGGGAGACACACTTTGGGATATCTCAGAACACTTTTTAAATGATCCCTGGCGTTGGCCAAAATTATGGGGCGCAAACCCTCAAATCGCAAACCCACATCTTATCTATCCCGGTGATAGGCTGACTCTGGTTTTTATCGATGGTGAACCAAGGTTAGTGCTTAAACCTCATATACGCAAAAGCCCTGAAGGAAGGATCATGCCCAAGAACGGGGCTATTCCGGCGGTCGACCTATCACTCATTCGCCCCTTTTTAGTTCAGAACAGGGTTGTCGATGGTGATTGGTTTGAGCAGCAGCCTATGGTTATGGGTGGGGAGAGCGAATCTAAATATCATATCCTTGATGACATTATCTATGTTCAAGCCGAGCTTATCTTAGGTGATAAATTTGGTGTGTATGCACAGGGGCGTGAGTTTGTCAGCAAGGAGGAGGGCGAGCCCCTGGGACAGGAGGTAGTATTGACTGCTACGGGCCGTGTCGTCGAGTCAGGCCCGATCTCCAAAGTCAGGTTGCTGAGTAATTTCAGGGAAACTAAAGCGGGATATCGAGTGTTACCGATTGAAGATGACTCTCTGCTCTCCGCTTATTTTATGCCAAGAGCCGCTAAGCTGGAGACTCCGGCGTCGGTCATCGCTTCAGACAGCAAGAACAAAGAGATGGGCAAGCTGGATGTCGTCTATATCGATAGAGGAAGCGAAGATGGTGTTGAAGCCGGACATGTTTTCTCTATCTTCAGAGAGGGCGTCGATATCGTCATCAATGGCGATGGTCAGCCGGTACTTCCTCAGGATCGCAGTACTTATGAGAGTGTGTTGACCAGTGTATCTTCCGGTAACGCGGTTAAAATGCCGGATATCTATCGAGGTAAACTGATGGTGTTTAAGGTGTTCGATAGAACCAGCCTTGCCTTAATTATGGTTAATGAAAAGCCTGTTCGGGTTGACGATAAACTTATTCAACCCACCTCGCTTCTGAGTGCTGAGTAGGACGGAAATAGATTAAGAGGTGATTAATTACTGAAAAGCTGGTCGATTGGCTGGTTGTTAGTGCAGTATCCGGGCTAGGACCAGCCCGGATTCAACAATTATTAAATTACATGGATGTAGAGGAGCTCAGGCAAAGGTTAGAGCATGAGAAAGAGGCTCTTCCTCTACCTGAGAGTCTGCTCAGGCGTCAGCTCGCCCCCGATTTCTCTCTTGTGGATTCCGCTTTAGATTGGTTGCAAAGCTCTGAACAGAACCACATTGTCACTTTCGACGATCCGGTTTATCCGAGTCTATTGAAACAGATATCAGATCCCCCCGGCGTACTGTTCTTAAAAGGTGACCCCGCTACATTTCTGCTGCCTGGTATTGCCGTTGTCGGAAGCCGTGCGGCAACGAGTGGCGGTTTGCAGTCTGCTTACCAGTTGGCATCTGAGATTAGTGAGTTGGGCCTGTGTGTGTCCAGTGGACTAGCAGCGGGCATCGATGGGGCGGCGCATCAGGCCTGTATCGATAGTGGCGGGAAAACCCTTGCAGTATTGGGAACAGGTGTTGATGTTATTTACCCGCGTCGACATAAGAGTCTTTATCATAAAATTGAGGAACATGGGGCCATAATTAGTGAGTTTTGGCCCCATGTCAGGCCCTATGCAGGAAATTTTCCGAAACGAAACAGGATTATCAGCGGTCTAACATTAGGAACCCTGGTGGTTGAGGCTTGTCGAAAAAGTGGTTCGTTAATTACGGCCAGGTTGGCGCTGGAACAGGGAAGGGAGGTGTTTGCGGTACCGGGAAATATATTGGGAGGACAGAGCCAGGGGTGTCATGATCTATTGCGTGATGGAGCAAAACTTGTCGAGAGTGCGGCCGATATAATAGAAGAAGTGTCAGCTTTATGTGATTTCCACCTTGAAGAACTGAAAAGTCGTCACCATATAGGGGGGGAGAAAGCTTCAGATTTGCCATTTACCTCACTGTTAGCTAGTGTTGGTTATGAGACCACACCAATTGATGCTGTGGTTGAGCATAGTGGAAAAACCATAGAGTTAGTATTAGAGCAATTGCTTGAACTTGAGCTGCAAGGTTGGGTCGCTGTAGTACCCGGTGGTTATGTAAGACTAAGGAGGAGCTAGTTATGTTTGATATCCTCATGTATCTATTTGAAAACTATGTTCATAGCGAAGTAGAATTCTTAGTGGATGAAGATGAGCTCACACAGGAGCTCACCCGTGCTGGTTTTCATCAGTCAGAAATTATTAAGGCATTGTCTTGGCTGGAAAATTTAGCCGAGCTTCAGGAGGGAGATACCCCCTACCTTTGTGATCATGCCCAACACTCTTTCCGAATTTATACTCAGAATGAGATGGATAAGCTTGATGTTGAATGTCGTGGTTTTCTGCTTTTTCTGGAGCAGATTAAAGTGCTTAGTGTTGAGACCCGCGAAATGGTGATCGATCGGGTCATGGAGCTGGATGAACCCAGCTTGATCCTGGAAGATCTGAAATGGGTTGTGTTGATGGTGTTGTTTAATGCGCCGGGAAATGAGTCTGCTTATGAGCAGATGGAAGATCTGATCTTTGAGCAACCCGACGGACGGTTACACTCATAACTTCATATCGATACTAGGTATCTCTTTAGATGATAAAAGAAAGGAGGCCAGTCCTCCTTTTTTGTGTCTGGAACACTTATGTCTATTTGCCATGGATGGATACAAATAGACTTTGTGTCTGGCCATTAATGTTCCCTCGGTAACTGCGTCCTGCGTTACTCTACCTCTTGAGTCCATTCAGTCGTACATTAATTGGCATTCCCGCCATCCGTGGCAGTCAGAACACTTATGTCACTCTTTGTAAATAAGAAGCCCATGGGTGGAAACAAATAGACTTTGTACACGGACCTCTTGTCTATATAAAGATATCCCCGAATGCAGGGTGCCAGATGTTCTCTACATCAGACTAAAAATGTCTGTGAGCATCATCTTTTACCAAATGACCTGGTTGTAGGTAATCACGGTAGCCGTAACGGTTTTGCTTATGTAGTCTCGGCTTAGCCCTCTCTTCGCTATCATCAAATTGTTTCACCTGGATTGTTAGCCACTCTGAAAATTCAGCCTGATAGCTGGTGAGTTCAGCCATCAACTTATTGTAGCCTTCGAAGTAGTCGGTTTTTAAATAATGGCTCAGTTGGACGAAATCGGTGTGGTGGTTTTCTACGAGAAATCGCACCGCCATATAGCTCCACTTATATGTCCTGTCCTGACCATCTTTATATTCTGTTGCGAAAATCTCTTCCAGGCTGGGCGCATTATCTATATCACTCTTGATAACCTTTAAAGTATTTGGGTTATCGTTACCCTTGGAGATATATTCGGCCAATCCTTCAGACCACCAGACCATCTTCTCCGGAAAATGCCCAAAGCCACCATATTTTACGAAATGACCGTCGAGGTAATGTACGTATTCGTGGTTTAGGTTCCAGATAGCGAACTCGGGCTCGATCCAGAACTGCCTGTAGGCAAAGAAGGTAGCCTGATTGCCCGGCTTGGATGGGGTGCCTTCGATGTACATGCCACCGTTATCTGTGTCTATATCGAAGAGAAGCTGTCCGTATGCGTTGTATTGGCTCCAGTTCTTAAATGCTACAACACGCAGTGCATCATTGAAGTCATTGGCCGTAGGCTGATACCCGGTTTCCAGTACCTGATGGAAGTTGCTCTCCTGGGAGGTAAGTTTACTGCAGCTTTTCACCAACTCCTGCTCATTCAAGTCTTGCGCGAGAATAAATAGGCCGTCAGAACAGGAATGTTTAACAGGAAGAATATCCTCTATTTCAGGAATACGGCAGATATCACTGTTGTTCAGACACGCCTCTTTACCCGCAAATGCATTCACATGATAGCCTAAGGTGTAAGTATCTTTGGCTATATCGCCTCTTAACTTAATATCTTTCCTGGCTATTTTGGCTACAGCATCATCTATCTTTCTCTCAGCTTGGGTTGGCTCGTCACTCTCACTGGCTGGCAGTGTTAAGCGATAGAGGCCTAATGCCCAATAAGCATTGGCTTTGGGCCAGTCACTCCCGGATCTGATGCTTTGTGGTGAGGCTGCAAAATCAAGTAGCGGCCTGGCAAGGTCTTGCTTAACAAGTAGTTTATTGAGTTCACCATCAGCATCTTTTCTGGCTTTATTCAACAACAAACCATAGGCTCTGAGGGTTTCCCATAGAGCATAGTCACTCCCTTGATTTGAGTCGCTCTGCCCCAGTGAGTATAGCTGGGCGTCGAGTTGGGGCAGGAGCGTGGCAAGCTGCATGGTGCGTTCATTATCGGCGTAGTAACGATATAGAGTTACAGCGTACTGCTCCTGCAATCGTGATGAGTTGTGCAAGAGTTCACTCTTTGCTAGCTGGTTAAGCCCAAAGGTGAGGGAGGCGATACTCGTTTCGTCGAGCTCATCAACCGGGCCGAAATAACTGAAAGCCCGCAGATAGTAAAGAAGATGATCCGCTCGTTGTGCCTCCTTAACTGTCGCTAAAGCCAAACTTATCTGCTCGAAGGTGTTTTTGTTTAACAGTGGATTCGCGGCATCAAAAAGTGAATCCTGTGTCGTTTGAACAACCTGAGTCACAAGTGTTTGGTCTACTATTAAGTCTGGGCGGCTGCTACAGCCGTTTAGCGCCAAGAGCGCGGGCGAGAAAAGGGCAATGGCAATAATAGAACGGCGAAACATGAGAACTCCTTATTTTTTTTGCATACAATATACTTGCCTTATTCTCAGATTGCCAAAGTTAATTAGATATAATTGCCATTTCCCTGCATTGCCATAGCTTGATAAAATATGAACACCTTCTGCAAGTGAGATAACCATGTCCAAGATCGATCAACAGTTATTTAGTTCCCATGAGCATGCACTCGAAAAAGAGTTTGAGCTTTGTCCTAAGTGTGGCTGTGAACTGTCGGTAAAAAACAGCAAACATGGTGGTTTCATTGGGTGTAACAACTATCCCACCTGTGACTATACCCGACCGCTTGTGCAGCATGAGTCGATAGAGACCCAGGTCATTGAGGGGTCTGAATGCCCAGAATGTGGGCACGAATTAGCGGTGAAATCCGGTCGGTTTGGTATATTTATTGGCTGCACTCAATATCCGCAGTGCAAGCATATCGAAAAGCAGGATCAAGAGGTGGCAGGAGAAGAGATCCCTTGTCCAATCTGTTATAAAGGCCATATTGAGCACAGAACTAGTCGTTTCGGCAAAAGTTTTTATGCTTGCAGTGGCTATCCTAAATGTAAGTTTCTGGTTAACTACCCACCCGTTAATGAGTCGTGCCCTGAGTGTGGTTTTGGTATTCTGGTAGAACGCAAAGGGGCGGCCGGTGCTCGTCTGGAGTGTCCGAAAAAGCAGTGTAAATATAAGAGAGCCCTTTAGGCTGTGTTTGTATTAGCAAGTTCTGTATAATTTCACTTCATTGAGCTTGGTGGTGTTTACATCACTTGAGGAAAAATTAAGGTTTTTTATGTTGCAACAGTCTCCGGACGAGGTACAGCTGATTATTGAGCAGGGGGGCGTCGTCGCATATCCGACAGAGGCCGTCTATGGGCTAGGCTGTGATCCAGATAATGATGAAGCGATAACCAGATTACTTGCATTAAAGAGGCGCCCCTGGCAAAAAGGCTTAATTTTGGTTGCCAGTGAGTATAAGCAGCTACTTCCCTATATTGATGAAGATAAGCTAACCGATGAGCAGTTAGATAGAGTCTTTGCTAAGTGGCCAGGCCCCTTTACCTTTATCATGCCGATTAAACCCGGGATCTCAAATTTGCTCTGTGGCAGCTTTAACTCTATTGCCGTCAGGGTTTCCTCCCACCCAACGATTCAAGCCCTTTGTCAGCTAACGGGGAAACCACTGGTTTCGACGAGCGCTAATCATGCCGGTGAGCCACCTGCGCTGAGTGCAGCGGAGATTGGCGCTACATTTGCTGGCGAGATCGATGCTCTGGTAGCCGGTTCCCTGGGGGAAGAGCGTAAGCCCTCGACAATAATCGATGCAATTAGCGGCAAAGTGTTACGTTAGAGAATAGAAATATAAATAATAAAAGGGACTATTATGTCTGTGCCGGATACCAGTGCCGTGAAGGCTTTTTTACTCGATCTACAGCAGCGGATCTGTGTAGGCTTGGAACAGTTAGATGGAGAGGGAATGTTTGAAGCCGACTCCTGGAAGCGTGAAGAGGGAGGCGGCGGCACGAGCCGGGTATTGACCAATGGTAAGATATTCGAGCAGGCAGGCGTAAACTTTTCTCATGTTACCGGTGCTGCAATGCCGGCATCAGCAACGGCTCATCGGCCGGAGCTTGCTGGTCGCAGTTTCGAGGCTATGGGGGTTTCTTTAGTTATTCACCCAAATAATCCATATATCCCAACGACTCATGCCAACGTTCGATTCTTTATCGCACAAAAAGAGGGGGCAGACCCTGTTTGGTGGTTCGGTGGAGGCTTCGATCTTACCCCATACTATCCGTTTGAAGAGGATGTGGTCGAATGGCACCAGAAAGCTTATGATCTATGCCTGCCATTTGGTGAATCTGTCTACCCTAAATATAAGAAGTGGTGTGATGAGTACTTCTTCTTACCGCACCGCAACGAATCACGAGGTGTAGGTGGATTATTCTTTGATGACCTTAACCAAGGTGGCTTCGAGAAAAGCTTCGATTTCATGCAAGCTGTCGGTAATGGGTTCTTAACTTCATATGCCCCTATTGTGGAGCGCCGTAAAGCTACCGAATATGGAGAGAGAGAGCGGGAGTTTCAGCTATATCGTCGTGGACGTTATGTTGAGTTTAACCTGGTCTATGACAGAGGTACTCTGTTTGGCTTACAAACTGGTGGGCGAACCGAATCGATATTGATGTCTATGCCGCCGCTTGTTCGTTGGCAGTACGCCTATACCCCTGAAGCGGGCTCACCTGAGGCTAAACTCTATACCGATTTTCTGAAACCGAGAGATTGGTTAGGCTTAGATAAATAGAGCTCTCTATGTATGGGCATCAGAATCGTTGCCAGAACGATATTGATGTCTATGCTCTATTTCGAAGCCGGTCCGTTGGCAGTACGCCTATACCCCTGAAGCTAAACTCTGTACTGATTTTCTGAAACCGAGAGATTGGTTGGGATTAGATAAATAGAACGCACTATAGGCATAGATATCAGATCGTCACCAGAATGATATTGATCTCTATGCTCTATTTCGACACCGGTTCCGTTGGCAGTACGCCTATACCCCTGAAGCGGGCTCACCTGAAGCTAAACTCTATACCGATTTTCTGAAACCGAGAGATTGGTTGGGATTAGATAAATAGAGCTCTCTATGCATGGGCATCAGAATCGGTACCAGAACGATATTGATCTCTATGCTCTATTTCGAAGCCGGTCCGTTGGCAGTACGCCTATACCCCTGAAGGGGGCTCACCTGAAGCTAAACTCTATACTGACTTTCTGAAACCGAGAGATTGGTTAAGCTTAGATAAATAGAGCTCTCTATGCATGGGCATCAGAATCGTTGCCAGAACGATATTGATGCCTATGCTCTATTTCGACACCGGTTCCGTTGGCAGTACGCCTATACCCCTGAAGCGGGCTCACCTGAAGCTAAACTCTATACCGATTTTCTGAAACCGAGAGATTGGTTGGGATTAGATAAATAGAGCTCTCTATGCATGGGCATCAGAATCGGTACCAGAACGATATTGATCTCTATGCTCTATTTCGACACCGGTTCCGTTGGCAGTATGCCTATACCTCTAAAGCGGGCTCACCTGAAGCTAAACTCTATACCGATTTTCTGAAACCGAGAGATTGGTTAGGCTTAGATAAATAGAGCTCTCTATGCATGGGCATCAGAATCGTTGCCAGAACGATATTGATCTCTATGCTCTATTTCGACACCGGTTCCGTTGGCAGTATGCCTATCCCCCCGAAGCGGGTTCAGCGGAAGCGGCACTCTACTCTGACTTCCTGAAACCGAGAGATTTTTGCGTCTCTTTGTGCTGTATAGGTAAACAATAATCAGCAATATCTGTTTATTGATTACGCATGTTGTCGGCTAATCTTGATATCGCCATAAATATAACGTTTTGATGCTCCACCTCTTCAATCTCTATCTCAATGGCTTGTTTCATGCAAAATAACCATTGGTCCCGCATCTCCTTGTCTATCTTAAATGGCATATGACGTGCCCGTAACGCAGGATGTCCATATTTCTGTTCAAATAACCCCGGGCCGCCCAGCCAACCGCTTAAGAATTCAAATAACTTCTGCTCGGACTCTTCGATTGGTGCCTGATGCATTGAGAGTAGCTCACTGGCTCGCCCCTGCTCTTGCATCTGTAGGTAAAATTGATGAGCCAGAGCGCGTATCACAGGTTCGCCACCGATCAGTTCGTAAGCGTTGGATTGCCTGTCGTCCCTCGAACTATTTATGTTTTTTTGGGAGTGCTGTTTACGCTGAAAAACTTTTTTGAGCCAGTTCATAGTAAAATTTCGAGCTGATGATGTTAACCATGATTATACCAATCTTATAAATCAAAATGCGCCTGTGATATGAAGAGTAATCAATTGCGTAACAGCGTAGCCCGGGTAGACTGATAGTACTTTTGTGAAGAGCTAACAATTGAGATAAACCATGATTGATAAATATGCCGTTTTTGGCAACCCGATTGCCCATAGTAAGTCCCCCTTGATCCATGGTCTGTTTGCAAGGGAGACAAGTCAGACGATGGAGTATGACGCGATACTTGCTCCGGTTGATGAATTCGCTTCCAGTTTGAACCAGTTCTGGAAAGCAAACGGTAAGGGGGCAAATATAACGGTGCCTTTCAAAGAACAAGCTTTTGACTTGTGTGATGAGTTGAGTGAGCAAGCGCGTCTGGCTGGTGCGGTGAACACCTTAACCCTTTTATCCGATGGCTCATTGCGCGGAGATAACACAGATGGTCTAGGGTTAGTTAAAGATCTGAAAAGGCATATTGGAGAGCTGTCAGGTTTATCCGTTTTGCTGATCGGTGCTGGTGGGGCTGCCAGAGGAAGTGCTTTACCTCTGCTGCAATCAGGCATCGGCAAGTTGACGATTGTAAATAGAACCCAGAGCAAAGCAGAGCGGCTTGCCGAGTGTTTTAAGGGCTATGGTGACGTGTGTGCCTTGCCAATTGAGCATACAGATAAAAGCTATGACATAGTGATTAACTCGACCTCATCCAGTTTAAGTGGTGAGCTGCCGGATATATCCGGATCTGTTATCCATGGTGGCACTGTCTGCTACGATATGATGTATGGCAAAGAGCCCACACCATTTAATGTATGGGCAAAAGAGCAGGGGGCAAAGCTGACCTTGGATGGTTTAGGGATGTTGGTTGGTCAAGCGGCTGAAAGCTTTTCGATTTGGCGTAAGGTTAAGCCAAGCGTAGAACCGGTATTAGAGGCGCTTAGATCTAAGCTGTAGAATGAAGGAGGCATTATGAATCAAAGTGTGTTGTTTCCGGATCTTCAAGATTGGGATGCTAGCTCAAACTCTGTCGTCTTTCCTGCGCAGGTGCAGGGAACAAATATTGAGTGTCGTATCGGAATTACCAAGCTGTCTGAAATAGCGTTAACCCGGTTACAAACTAGTGATAGTGATATTAAAGAGAAAGCATTAACACTATTTGAAGAGTTTCGGTTTGATATTGAGGAGGAGATCGAAGCGCTCATCGAATCGGAAGCATTCGATGAGCAGGGAAGAGTGTTACTTATATAGTTAGTCCTTTGCTATTGGACTTCTCGCAAGTATTCGTTCTTCAAATTTACATAGTTGTCTGCAGACTGAGGCAGAAACGCGAGTTCAGCTTCGGTTAGTTTTCGAACCTGTTTGGCAGGACTTCCGACATATAGGTAGCCGCTCTTTAACACTTTCCCTGGAGGTACTAAGGAACCGGCGCCTAGAATCACATCATCTTCCAGTATCGCACCATCCAAAATGATGGCGCCCATGCCAACCAGTATACGGTCACCTAAGGTACAGCCATGTAGCATTGCTTTATGACCGATAGTGACATCGTCGCCAATCAGGAGAGGGTTTCCATCCGGGTTGGTATCTGACTTTCGGGTAACGTGTAATACGCTGCCATCCTGAACGTTGGAACGTTTGCCTATACAAATATGGTTAACATCACCACGAGCGGCGACTAAAGGCCAGATACTGGCATCATCATCAAGTTTGATATCTCCTACCAGTACGCACGCCTCATCTATATATACATTAGCTTTAAGCTCTGGAGCGATTCCTTTATAAGAGCGTAATGTTCCGTAGTTTTTCCAGCTAGTCACTAATAACAGTCCTCAAAATGGCGTTTTATAGCATTATAAAGCCTAAAAAGTGGCTAGTCAGGGTGTTTTATCGACAAACGGCAAGAAAACAACACTTTTATTAATAAAATCCCTTGCGCTCTTTCTGAATCTCCCTATAATGCGCACCCACTGACACGGCAAACCAGTCTTCCTTAAACGAAGCTGCATCCCAGTCAGGGCAACAAGTAAGCTTGATTTTCTTTGCTTTTAACAAAAGCAAATTAAATTTTTAAAAGCACTTGACGCCAACCAAGGAAAGCGTAGAATACGCAGCCCTAGCCCGCTC
>NZ_CANMUW010000014.1 GCF_947501225.1 uncultured Shewanella sp. | reverse complement strand
CGAGCTACGAGCTACGAGCTACGAGCTACGAGCTACGAGCTACGAGCTACGAGCTACGAGCTACGAGCTACGAGTTAGGCTGCTCTATGTGTAGGAGCTGCTTCAGCCGTGAATGTTTCAGGGCTACGAGTCATGAGCTCCGTTCAGCGATATTCCCCGTGTAGGAGCGGCTTTAGCCGCGAATGTTTTACTATCTTGCCGTTTTTGGGCTGACTCATTAGCTAATCTGTTCCCGATAAAAGCGTGAATTCCAGCTAACAAGATGCCCAAATGACGAGGTTCAGGCAATAAAAAAGGCGGCCTGATGGCCGCCTCTCTTTGCTCTGTCTTGAGCTTAAAGGCCATAAATCTTCCCGACATTGACTGGCATTCCCTCCATCCCTGGAGGTCACTTACAACTTCTTTTAGCTTTCGGCTTCTAACTTCGCAAGTTCCGCTTTCTGCTCGGTTAGCTTCTCGATATCGCGTTGATACTCGGCCTGCTTGGCACGCTCTTTCTCAATCACGGCAGCCGGAGCCTTAGCTACGAAGCCCTGATTAGAGAGCTTACCTTCGATACGCTTAAACTCAGCGGCCGCCTTCTCAAGCAGCTTGTCGATACGAGCCACCTCTTTGGCTACATCGATAAGACCGGCCATAGGGATAAGCAGCTCCATATCACCAATCAGCTGAGTGGTAGACATAGGTGCGGTTTCACCTTCGCTAAGAACCGTCATAGACTCAAGCTTAGCCAGTGTCTTGAAGAAGGTCTGGTTCGCCTCGAGGCGTGCCTTATCCTGCTCGCTCACGCCGCGAAGCAATGCATTGAGTGGCTTAGATGGGGCTATGTTCAGCTCGGCGCGGATGTTACGTACCGCAGTGATCACCTGCTTAACCCACTCGATATCCGCCATCGCCTCACTATCAACCTTATCGGCCTGATACTCCGGGAACTCGGCCAACATCAAGGTATCACCCTCGACACCTGCAAGGCCCTGAATACGCTTCCAGATAGTCTCTGTCAGGTAAGGCATCATAGGATGCATCAGGCGCTGCATCTTCTCAAGCACTGTCACTAAGGTATGACGCGTACCGCGAAGCTGTGCTTCGGTGCCATTTTGCATTACAGGCTTGGTCAGCTCCAGGTACCAGTCACAGAACTGGTTCCAGGTGAACTCATAGATGGTGTTAGCCGCAAGGTCGAAACGGTAGTTTGCCATATGTTCGTCATAGGCTTTAACGGTTTCGTTAAACAGGCTGATGATCCAGCGATCGGCAAGAGACAGCTCTAGTGTTCCGCCGTTTTGGCCGCAGTCTAACGGTTCGCCAATCGCATTCTCGGCGGCGCCTTCAGACTGAACTTCGGTGTTCATCAACACGTAGCGTGATGCGTTCCAGATCTTGTTACAGAAGCTGCGGTAACCGTCCAGACGTTTCATATCCCAGTTGATATCACGGCCGGTCGATGCCATAGAGGCAAGGGTGAAGCGCAGCGCATCGGTACCGTGGGCTTCGATGCCATCGGTAAACTCTTTACGGGTGCTCTTTTCGATCTTAGCCGCAAGCTTAGGCTGCATCATGTTACCGGTACGCTTAGCCACCAGTGACTCAAGATCGATACCGTCAATCATATCCAGCGGGTCGAGTACGTTACCCTTAGACTTAGACATCTTGTTACCGGCTTCATCACGGATTAAGCCTGTCACGTAAACCGTCTTAAATGGTACCTGAGGCTTGCCGTTTTCATCTTTGATGAAGTGCATGGTCATCATGATCATGCGCGCAACCCAGAAGAAGATGATGTCAAAACCTGTCACCAATACATCGGTCGGGTGGAAGGCTTTCAGCTCTTCGGTGTTTTTCGGCCAGCCCAGTGTAGAGAAGGTCCACAATGCAGAGCTGAACCAGGTATCGAGCACGTCGTTGTCCTGACGAAGTGTTACAGAATCATCAAGCTTATGCTTGGCACGGACCTCGGCTTCATCACGGCCCACGTAGACTTTACCGGCTTCATCGTACCAGGCCGGGATTCTGTGTCCCCACCAAAGCTGGCGTGAGATACACCAGTCCTGAATGTCACGCATCCAGGAGTTGTACATGTTTTCATACTGCTGAGGTACAAACTTGATGTCGCCGTTATCAACCGCTTCCATCGCCGTCTTTGCCATAGGGGCTACAGAGACATACCATTGGTCGGTAAGCAGTGGTTCGATAACTACACCTGAGCGATCGCCATAAGGCACCTTCAGCGCGTGGGGGTCGATCTTGCCAAGCAGGCCAAGGGTGTCGAACTCGGCAACAATTGCCTTACGCGCTTCGAAGCGGTCCATACCGGCATAACGCTCAGGCAGGCTGTTATCTAATTCGTTGTTAGCTGTGCCATCTGTGTTAACCACCTCGGCAGCGGAACGGATCGCAGCATCGAAGGTCAAGATGTTGAACATTGGCAGTGCGTGGCGCTTACCGACTTCGTAATCGTTAAAGTCGTGAGCGGGGGTGATCTTCACACAGCCGGTACCGAACTCCATGTCGACGTAGTCGTCGGCAACAATCGGGATAAGGCGGTTAACGATTGGCAGCATAATGAACTTACCAATCAGTGATGCATATCGCTCATCATCGGGGTGAACCGCAACGGCGCTGTCACCTAACATGGTTTCGGGACGGGTGGTCGCGACTTCGAGGTAATCTTTACCATCGGCAGTCAGGGCGCCTTCGGCCAGCGGGTAGCGGAAATGCCACATGCTACCCTGCTTCTCTTTGTTCTCAACTTCCAGATCTGAGATAGCCGTGTGCAGAGTCGGATCCCAGTTAACCAGACGCTTACCACGATAGATAAGGTCATCTTCGTACAAGCGTACAAATACTTCCTGTACCGCCTCAGACATACCTTCGTCCATGGTGAAACGCTCACGATCCCAATCAACCGATGCGCCGAGGCGACGTAGCTGTTTAGTGATAGTGCCGCCGGATTCGTTCTTCCAGTCCCAGATACGGTCGATGAAGTTTTCACGGCCTAAGTCGTGACGGCTCAACCCCTCTTCGGCGGCAACTTTACGCTCAACCAACATCTGAGTCGCGATACCCGCATGGTCGGTACCGACCTGCCAAAGGGTGTTTTTTCCCTTCATACGCTGGTAACGGATCAGGGTATCCATGATGGTATCCTGGAAGGCATGGCCCATATGCAGACTACCCGTCACATTCGGTGGCGGGATCATGATGCAATAGTTGCCCTGTGACTCATCGCCATTAGGCTTGAAGTAACCTTTCTCTTCCCAGTTTTGGTAGAGAGACTGTTCGATAGACTGCGGATTGTATGTTTTTTCCATGGGAGCGTGTGCTTCTCAAACTAAAAATTAATAGGTTGTTTTGTTAAATCCTGAGTGTTCAATGTGACTCCCAGGCTTCGATACTGCCGGTATCGATCGCGGGCGATCGTCTTATGGCTGGTATCGTTGGCAACGAAATCGATAATCTGGCCAAAGTTTACCGCAAATGAGGGTACTTGGTCTGCAAGATTAATCAGAAGGTGGCGATTTTTATTGGGACCCAGCTTATCGAAGCCGATTTCAACCGGAGCACCGGTGGCGGGTCCTTCCCCTTTCAAATTATGGGGAACGAAAGAGCGTGGTTCAAACTGCCATAAAAGCTCATCTATGGCATAAGCCTGCTCTCTGTCCTGGCAGTGAAGATAAACCAGTTGCTGTTTCATAAATGCCTGCTGAGCCAGTTCACAAGCCAGATGATACATCTGTTCTAGTGCCGTTCCCGGGCTTCGAGGCTCAGTCGGCATAAGATAAAATAGGGTCTGTGTCATAGTTAGGCTTATTCAGCGGACGAAAGAGGAGATTTTACACAAAAACGGGGACGAGTTCAGCCTCTAATCTCTGTTTTTTTGTTTAGTTTTTAGCTGTGTTTGTTACTTAATTGGTGAGTGTGAGAATTTAGGCTTCATTGTTGTAAATTGCTTGCAGCAGGCTAGTGTGCAGAAGTCTCGGTACATAAGTTCGTTCATATACCTCCTGTGATCAGGTCATTGGTGCATCAATAAATGGTACTCATCTATATCCATGAAAGTACGAATGAAAGTACGCGCTTCAATAACCTACAAAATACCTGCTAATAAACTCTGAGGTTTTTCATTAAACCTGGAAGCCTTCATACCTATGAAAATCTTCTCAAGCTTGCTGTTCATCACCGCTGATGTAGAGAGATACTGGTAAATCAGCCGGCTTGCTGGTAAATTTGTCATTGGTTGAATTAAAACTAACAGCGTATCCAAGGAGTATTTGATGATTGTCGTTTCCCTTTACCGGGCAAACACAGCAAGTTAACTAACGTAGTAACAAACTTAAGATTACACGTTTAAGATGACGCTCTTTATTTGATAAGAGTGGTCTGCATTTTCGTTAAACCTGCATCTGCCCGGTAGTGAAGTTCACTTTTACCGGGGTCTTACTTATATAAGATAAGTTTAAGTATCCCAGAATGAAATATTCAGGCGCTTTGCGCTGGGGTCAATATGACAAAATCAAATCGTTTCGCCTCTATCCGCTCCACCAGAAAAACCGTTACTACACAACAAGCTGAATCAACTAAACCTGCGGCCGAGCACTCTGTTGTCAGAAAAACTGTTGAGCATTCAGGTAAGTTAACCCTGACTCGCCTGGGGTGGCGTGCTCACTTTCAGCATCAGTTAGCTCGGCTCGGCATTCAAGGCGGCAGGGTGGCACGGGTGTCTGCTCACCACCGCGGACAGTACGGCCTGTTAACTGAGCAGGGGGAAACCTGCTTAGCCATTAAAGGCGATCTTCCATCTATGACAGTAGGTGACTGGTTACTGCTCGATAAGCAAGGCCAGTTTTTACATCTGTTTGAGCGCGACTCGCTCTTTAGTCGCAAGGCGGCGGGGAGCCGAGCTGAACGGCAGCTGATCGCATCGAATCTGGACTGGGTGTTTATCGTTTCATCGCTCAATCATGACTTTAATATCAACCGGATCGAGCGTTATCTCGCGCTGGTCAATGACGCTGAAGTCACCCCTGTGATGGTGCTGACCAAACGGGATCTCTGTAGTGATATCAGTGTCTATATCGAGCAGCTCAGGGCTCTGGATAGCAACTTGTTGATTGAAACCGTCAATGGTCTGGACCGTGACAGCGTGCAGGCACTTGAGAGTTACTGCAACAAG
This sequence comes from uncultured Shewanella sp., assembly GCF_947501225.1. Taxonomy (GTDB): domain Bacteria; phylum Pseudomonadota; class Gammaproteobacteria; order Enterobacterales; family Shewanellaceae; genus Shewanella. The sequence continues at coordinate 121,828 of NZ_CANMUW010000014.1, read as the reverse complement.
GGGAAGACGGTGGCGCTGATAGGCTCATCCGGTGTGGGCAAGTCGACTCTGGTTAACAGCCTGCTTGGGCAGGACGAGCAGAGCACATCTGAGATACGCGCCGATGACAGCAAGGGACGGCATACCACAACGGGGCGATCACTTCACTTGATGCCAAGCGGTGGCCTGCTGCTGGATACGCCGGGTATGCGGGAACTTCAACTGGCCGACTGTGAGAATGGGGTTAATGACACCTTCTCTGAGTTGGTCACCCTTGCCGGGCAGTGCCGTTTCGGCGATTGTCGCCATCAACAGGAGCCGGGCTGTGCGGTACAGGCGGCTATCTCATCGGGTAAGTTGAGTGAGCGCCGCCTGATCAGTTATCAAAAGCTGCTGCGTGAACAGGCGCTCAATGGTGCCAGTATTGCCGAGAGGCGCGCTCAGGGGCGAAGTCAGAGTAAGCTCTATAAACGGATACAGGACAGCTCGAGAGCCAGTAAGCGGGGCTGATTGTCTATGCCCGGCTTGATGGCCGGGGAGGGGCGCTCTCTATGATTTTCTGCGAGAGGCTGCAATTAAGCCGGTGTCATCTAAAATTTAATGATGAAGATGAATCCGGAAAAAATTTGTGTGCTTTACGATGGCGCCTGTCCCCGCTGTATCAGGGACCGGGATAACTATCTTCGCCTGGCAGGAGGCCGGGCCGAAGATGTGATCTGGCTCGATATCACAGGTAAAGATGAGCAGCTAAAGCGTTGGGGGATAGAGCCCCGCAAGGCGTTGACCGAGTTACATCTGATCGTTGGCTCAGATGAGAGCATGCTGAGGTTAAATGAGAGCGGGGGAGCGGCAATTTCTGAGCCGGGTTCGGCCTTAACTGGCGAAGTGAAAGTAATGTCCGAGCTCGATGCATATATCCTGTTGATGCAGAGGGTACCAGTGCTCAAGCCCTTAGCCTGGTTTATGGGGCTGGGCCCGGTACGTCCTGTTTTGTCTGCCTGGTACCGTAAGAGTGTATATAAACGGCTTAAGCGTGAAGGGCGCTAATGAGCACTATCTTACCCGGTTGTATCTGTGAGTTATGTCTTGTTAGCCACTAAAAACGCGCGTTCGCGCCCCCGTATTCTCTGACTCCTCTTAAGATGCCCCTGTGTTTTCCCTACCTCTGCCCGTTATGTCGCTCACCTGTTTACCTGAGAGCTGAGCGACTCTGGTACCTCAGCTTTTTTATTCCGATTGAAACCGATAAGTCCGGGTAAAATTAAGTGTGAAACTAAATGGTAGTTCTTTAAACCAAGAGCGGATATACTCCGCCGCCCAGGTCGATTCTGGCAATATATTCTGTCCGGATTCAGCAGGGATTAAGGTAAAATAATTTATAATAACAAGTAATTATGTTTGATAGCAGTAAGGGGGACTTCCCCCTGATAAGTGTTCGTTAGTTTTTATGGGGTGCGAGATGAGCTTCTTTGATAACGCTGTGATTATATTGCTCCTGATCGGGGTAAGTTGTTTCTTCTCCATGTCGGAGATAGCGCTTGCCGGGGCGCGTAAGATACGTCTGCGGCAGTTGGCCGCGGAGGGAGATCTGCGGGCGCAAAAGGTGTTGCTGCTGCAGGCTCATCCCGGAAGCTTCTTCACCGTGGTACAGATAGGCCTCAACGCCGTGGCCATCATGGGGGGGATCGTGGGAGAGTCGGCATTTACCCCCTATTTTCACGCCCTCATGTCGCCCTGGTTGAGCGAGCCATGGCTGGGGCAGGTGAGTTTCTTTCTGTCGTTCGCCATGGTGACCAGCCTGTTTATTCTTATTGCAGATCTGATGCCTAAGCGGGTGGCCATGGCGTTGCCTGAAAAGGTGGCCATGCTGTTTGTCGGTCCCATGATGCTCTGTATCGCCTTACTTAAGCCCCTGGTTTGGTTTTTCAACGGCTTGGCGAATCTCTTCTTTCGTCTGTTCCAGATCCAGACATCCCGTAACGATGAGATCACACCGGATGATATCTATGCGGTGATGGATGCCGGAGCGGAGGCGGGGGTTTTGGACAAAGGCGATCAGCAGATGATGGAGAAGGTGTTCGAGATGCAGTCTGTGCCGGTTACATCTGCCATGACCGCCAGAGAGAGCCTCTCCTATTTTCTGCTGCAGGACAGTGAAGAGGAGATAAAGCGTAAGATTGCTAACGATCCCCACTCCAATTTTCTTGTATGTGATGGTCAGCTGGATTCGGTTAAGGGGGTTATCAACGCCAAGAAGTTACTCATCTGTGTGATCAACGGCGAGAAGATAAGCTTAAAAGATAGTGAGCTGGTCAGCGCCTGCTTTGTCATCCCCGACACACTTAGCCTGTCTGAGTCGATGGAGTATTTTAAAACCAGCCGCGCCGACTTTGCCGTTGTAATGAATGAGTACTCACTGGTTGTCGGGGTTGTGACCGCCAAGGATCTGCAGGACGCCGTTATGGGAGCCTGGTCTCTGCCTGAGAGTGAGGAGCAGATCATCGCCCGCGACAGCAACTCCTGGTTGATGGATGGGGTCACGCCGATAACCGATGTGATGCGCGCACTGGATATCGAGCAGTTCCCGCAAAACCATAACTACGAAACCATCGCCGGGTTTATGATGTTTATGCTTAAGAAGATCCCTAAGTGTACCGACTCTGTCTGTCATGCCGGTTTTAAGTTCGAGGTTGTCGATGTCGACGCCCATAAGGTCGACCAGCTGCTGGTGACACGAATAGATGGCATCAAAGAAGTTGATGTTGCGGAGCCCGTTGAGGTTCAGGCATAGGAGAAACAAAAAAGGTGAAGCGTTTGTGCTTCACCTTTTTCACTGGGTTTTACCCAAGAGCTGAGTCAGGCTCAGCAGGGAATTAATCGCCTTGCTCAACACCCGCACGGTTGATCAGGAACTGAGTCAACAGAGGTACCGGGCGTCCGGTTGAACCTTTATTGGCACCGCTGTTCCATGCCGTACCGGCCACATCGATATGTGCCCAGTTGTACTTCTTGGCGAAGCGGGACAGGAAGCAGGCCGCGGTGATAGAACCTGCGGGACGACCGCCAAGGTTTGTCATATCGGCAAACGGGCTCTCCAGATGCTCCTGATACTCATCCCAAAGGGGCATGCGCCAAGCGCGGTCACCACTCTGCTCACCGGCATTTAACAGCTCGTGTGCCAGTGGATTGTGGCCCGAGAACAGACCCGATGCGTGCTTACCCAGTGCGATGACACATGCACCGGTTAAGGTTGCGGTATCGACCACTAACTCAGGATCGAAACGCTCGACATAGGTCAACACGTCACACAGTACCAGGCGGCCTTCGGCATCGGTGTTTAACACCTCGACGGTCTGGCCTGACATGGTTGTGAGGATATCTCCCGGGCGATAGGCGTTGCTCGATGGCATGTTTTCACAGCCGGCAAGAATACCCACAACATTGATAGGCAGCTTCATATCACACAGTGCCTTCATCGCACCGATGACACCTGCGGCACCACCCATGTCATATTTCATCTCATCCATGCCTTCGCCTGGTTTGAGTGAAATACCACCCGAGTCGAAGGTGAGGCCCTTACCGACTAAGACGATAGGCTTCTCGGTGTTGTCGACGGCCCCCTTATACTCCATAACAGTCATAATAGATTCGTTATCACTGCCACGGCCCACGGCCAGATACGAGTTCATGCCCAGCTTCGCCATCTGCTCCTCGCCGACGGTGGAAACGGTCAACTCTTCACAGTTCTCGCTAATTTGACGAGCCTGTGAGGCAAGATAAGCCGGGTTACAGATATTGGGCGGCATGTTAGCCACATCGCGACACAAACGCATGCCGGCAGAAACTGCCATGCCGTGTTCGATAGCGCGCTCGCCCACAGTCAGTTCACGGCGTGTGGGTACGTTAAATACCAGCTTACGCAGTGGACGACGAGTCTCCCCCTTAGAGCTCTTTAGCGCATCGAAGGTGTAGAGACTGTTTTGTGTCGTTTCTACCGCTTCACGTACCTTCCAATAGGTGTCGCGGCCTTTAACGTGCAACTCAGTCAGAAAACATACGGCTTCCATTGAGCCTGTTTCGTTGAGAGTCGTGATGGTTTTAGTGATGATCTGCTTGTACTGGCGCTCATCTAACTCTCGCTCTTTTCCGCAGCCAACAAGTAATACTCGCTCACTTAGTACGTTCGGTACATGATGCAAAAGCAGCATCTGCCCTGGTTTTCCTTCCAAATCTCCACGACGAAGTAAGTTACTGATATAGCCGTCACTGATTTTATCAAGCTGCTCAGCAATACCAGACAGACGTCGAGGTTCATATACGCCAACCACAATACAGGCCGAACGTTGTTTTTCCGGACTACCGCTCTTAACGCTAAACTCCATGAGCTCTCCTAGATTCTTAAAGACAAATTTTAATATTTATTAGATAATGTCTGCTTGCGCCCAAAACGGGCCTAAAATTGGTACACCAAAGTCTGTTTTTTAGGTGTTTTTTTGCCATTTTTAGTTCATGGCTGGTCACAAAACTACCAAAAGTAGACAGTCTACATGAAAGTTTGACTGACACCAGCATAATTATAAGTTTAGAGACCGGATCCAGCCTGTGATTGTATTTAGATATCTGATTAGAGAAGTTTTTAAGGCGCAAATTGCTGTGCTTTTTGTACTTCTGGCTATTTTTATTAGCCAACACTTTGTTCGAGTACTCGCAAATGCTTCAGATGGTGAATTTCCAGCCTCTCTTGTAATGACCCTGTTAGGGCTCAATCTTCCCTACCTCGCAGTCCTGGTCCTGCCCTTAAGCTTATTCTTAGGTATTTTGTTGGCTCACGGGCGTATGTACGCCGAGAGTGAGATGGTGGTATTTCATGGTGTGGGCGTCAGTGAGTGGTATATCACGCGGGTGACTCTGTTACTGGCGCTGATCAATATGTTGATCACCGCCTACCTCTCTGTCTTTGTCACGCCGTGGGCGGAGGAGAAACAGAATCAGGTGTTGGAGCAAGCTCAGTCTGAAGCCGGACTCGCCGCTATCACCCAGGGGCGCTTCCAGACCAGTCCCAACGGCCGCGCGGTTTTGTTCGTCGAACGAATCGACAGAGATAACCGCCTCGATAAGGTTTTCGTTGCCCAGCTCCCCGATCCGGAAGATGAGACGGGGCAGAGTAATATTGTGATGGCTAAGGGCGGCAGCGTTGTCGAAGACAGCTCTGGTGGTCAGCGCCTGCAACTCAATGACGGCGTACAGTATCAGGGGACGCCCAAGCAGGTAGATTTTCAGGTAGTTGAATTTGGTGGCTACCAGATGCAGATTAAAGAGCAGGAGGTTGATCAGCGCAGGCGTAAACTTTCTGCACTGCCGATAAATGATCTTATGGCGCTGGATGGCCCTGAGGCGACCGCCGAATTCCATTGGCGACTCGCGATACCGCTGGCGATCCCTTTGATGACACTGATCGCAGTTCCTATGGCCAGGGTGAATGTGCGTCAGGGGAAGTTCGCCAAGATGTTGCCGGCAATCTTACTCTACCTGGGATATTTTGGCTTGATGATTGCCGGTCGTAAGGCTCTGGAGGATGGCGTGATTCCAGCCTATCTCGGTATGTGGTGGATACATGCCTCGGCTCTGGTGTTGGGGATACTGCTGTTAGGTAAGGAGCGGCCATCGGGAGCCAAGATATCGGGTATGGTTAAGCGTAAGAAGGTGGCCGCGTGAGAATTTTAGATCTCTATATTGCCAGAACCATAGTCAGTACCTCTGCACTGTGTCTGCTTATTCTTACCGGTCTTTCCGGCATCATTAAATGGGTCGATCAACTAAGAGTTGTCGGGCGCGGAAGCTACACCATGCTCGATGCCGGGATCTACGTTTTGTTCCTTATTCCCCGTGACTTAGAGATGTTCTTCCCGCTGGGGGTGTTACTGGGGGCCCTGATTGGTATGGGGATGCTGGCATCAAACTCTGAGCTGGTAGTGATGCAGTCTTCGGGCCTGTCCCGGTGGGAGATCACCCTGTCGGCCATGAAGACCGCGGTACCGCTCATGCTATTGATCATGGCCCTGGGGGAGTGGGGAGCCCCCGTCGCGGAGCAGAAAGCCAATGAGCTTCAGGCGACTAAGATCTCCGGCGGCAGCCTGATTAAATCGAGTCGCGGGATCTGGGCGAAAGATGGCGACCTGTTTGTGAATATCGGCGAAGTCGAAGATATCAATAACCTCAGCAACATCACTCTGTATGAGTTTGATGAAACGCTCTCCTTAGTACGCACCATCCGTGCAGAGCACGGTGTCTACGCCAATGACCATTGGCGACTGCTGGATGTGAGACAGACGGATCTGACCGAAGATAAGGTGACGCTCACCGATCTGACCCTCTATCGTTGGGAGTCGACTCTGACGCCGGATAAACTCAGTGTCGTGTCGGTGAAGCCTGAGTCGCTATCCATTCAGGGCTTGTTGGGGTATCTGGACTATCTCAAGGTGAATAATCAGGACTTTGCCCGATATGAGCTGGCACTCTGGCGTAAATTGTTGCAGCCGGTGACTGTTGCGGTAATGATGCTGGTGGCACTCTCATTCGTGTTTGGCCCGCTGAGAACCGTGACCATGGGGGCCAGGGTGCTGTTAGGGGTTATCGCCGGATTCAGCTTCTATATCAGTAGTGAGATCTTTGGTCCGCTGACCTTAGTCTACGGCCTGCCGGCCTTTATCGGCGCCGGAATGCCGGCGGTGATATTCAGCGTCGGCGCCGTCTACTTTATCAGGAAGTAGGGGAGAAGGTACTAGAGTGCTGAGACGCTCATTGCATGAGCTATTATACCAATCAGTATAAGAAAGTGATCTACTCAGAGTTATTTTTGGCAAACTAATTCAAGGCGAATAGATGATGCAATGGTGATCCCTTGTGAAGTTATTCAACGAGGAAGTAGGCAGCCAAAAATACTCCTGAAAGGCGAGTTTTAGCGCTTCTGATGCTGTGTTAACGAGCTTAAACGTAGAACAACTATGCTCTTCACTCGCTGCCTTGCCTCAGAAGCGTTAAACTCTCGCTGAGCGATCACATCTTTATACTGGTTGGTATTAGACGCCAGCAAAGCTGGCTGTAAAAGCTAAGACGACACTCACTTCGCGAGCTAGTTGACACCAGCGTTGTTAGCTTCTTGGAAAGAGGCATAGCTGAATGTTTTTCGACTTGTTCTCTTAGGAGCCTGGAGCAAGCAGCTTGTCTTTACCCAATAGAGCGCAGCTCGTCGAATAGGCGTAGCCGTCCACGAAGTGATAGGCCGAAGGCCGTCTTCTCTGCTTTGTTTTTAACTCGCAACTCGATACTTTCTTAGCTCTGTCTTAAACCTCGCGGCTGCTTTTAAACCCCATGCCAGTTTCGCATCTGGTTGGCTTCCTTCGACAGGACCACGACTTCAGAGCGGGTCATCATATCCTGCAGGGCGAGCTTGTCGCCGTTGATTAAGATCCACAGGTTACCTATGCCAAGCAGTGACCATACCAGCCTGGCCGCGGCGGTGATAACGCTCAGGCTCTGGCCGTTGGGATGCTGGATCTTGAGTCTCCAGGCGCGCATGCCTAAGGTCTGTCCGCCATAACTCCAAAAGGCGATGTAGAACGCACCGACACAAAGTGCTATCCAGAGTTGATAGATCCCTTTATATAGCGGGGTCGCATTTAGCAGGTCTGATACATGCTCGAACCCTCCCATCTCAATCAGACCCGATGAGGTGAGGGCGGTAAACACGCCGAAGCCTATGGCACCGGCTATCATATATACCGCGACCGCGAGCAGCAGATCGTAGACGATGGCACCGAGGCGACGGAAGAAACCTGCACGAGGAAAGTTGGCGTGTTCACTGTTAGGCATTGAACTCTCTTTCATTTTATTATTCTCTTAACTTCATTTGAGATTTCAGGGGCTTGTTGTGGCCGATTAGGTGACCTATGGTTACTGCTGTTTAGGATCGTCTTTAATGTAGTAGATGTCGCTAAAGCCCATTTTGGCAAACTCTCTGTCTCTGAAGTCCCGCACTGCTGACTTTCCTTTCGAGGTCATCATCACCTGCTGCTCCATCATATGGTAGCTGGTCAGGTCTATCCCTTCGGCCGCCGCAACAGCTTCATGGATATTGTTGAACTTGTCATAGGCGAAGTTGATCTCTTTCGCCTGATTTTTGAATTTATAGGTAATTCTACGAGCCATAACACCTTCTCTGAAACGAGTTCTCTAAATGTATTCAATAACCGAAAGCCATGAACGGACCTCCAGCTCTATCTATTGTATCTATTAAGCTTGAACTTAAGCTTAAGCGCTGAAATTCAAAATTAATCGTTTAGTGCCAGTACCATGTAGCAGGCGTCCGCAGTATAGCTATCCAGACTCTTCTCTATGGGGTGTGCGACAAAGCCTTGCCTGCGCCAGTAACTGTCAGCCCCCTGTACCGCCACCAGAGAGATACAGGGGAGATTTCTCTCTCTGGCCTGTTCGACTAAGGCGTTAAAGGCCAGGTTCCCGGCGCCTTTGCCCTGGGCCTTCGATGACAGGGCTATGTCATGCAGGTAGAGGGTGTCCGGTCTATCTGTCGCTATCAGAAGCTGCTCCAGTGCCGGCGGAGAGCCTGCCACCCAGGGGTGTGCGAGGCAATAGCCGACGACCTGATTATCAGACTCCATAACAAAGCAGGTTTGCGGTGAAACCCGCCACTTACTCTGCAATACTTCGAGCGATTCGGGTTCAATTTGCGGGTAGCACTCCTCCTGGATAACTAAGATCTCGTTCCAGTCGGTTGAGGTTATACTTCGAAGTCGCATCTCATCTCCCAAATCACCAGCCATTGTGATGGCGCTATAATACGTTATTTCACCAACCTTTGCCTTACTTCAGGTATCTCTGCTCAAGGTGTCGCTTGAAATAATCCGGGTTAAGTGTTTCACCGCTAGCCTCAGTTACCAACTCATCCGTGCTTAACAGACAGCCCCTGGACCAGATCTTCTGTTCGAGCCAGTTAAATACCTTATGGATATTACCCTGGGTAACTAAGCTATCGATTGAGCCTAAATCCGCCTCCATGGCAAAGCGGAACTGAGCCGCATACATGGCGCCAAGGGTGTAACTGGGAAAGTAGCCCAGCTCACCGACGGCCCAATGGATATCCTGCATGCAACCATCTTTGAAGTTGCCTTGGGTGTTCACGCCTAACAGCGAATTCATCTGCTCCGCCCAGAAATCCGGCAACTCGGCGACGCTCAGGCTGCCGTCAATCAAGCCTTTCTCGGCTTCGAATCTCAGCAGGATATGACAGGGGTAGGTGATCTCATCGGCATCGACCCGAATAAGGCCCGGATTAACCCGGGTGTAGATATTGGTCAACTGCTCGGTCGAGAGCCTGCTACCTAAGTGTTCGGCAATCTTTGGCTGTAGGTGGGAGAGGAATCCCGTACCTCGTCCCAGCTGCATCTCACAAAACAGGCTCTGACTCTCATGAATTGCCATCGAACGTGCCTGTCCGGCAGGCTGTCCCCGCCAGTTAACCGGCAGCCCCTGTTCATATCTGGCATGACCCGTTTCATGGATAACCCCCATCAGGGCACTGGTGAAATCCGCTTCATCGTAACGGGTTGTCAGGCGAACATCGCCGGGGACGCCGCCACAAAATGGATGACTGCTGATATCTAACCGACCCTGAGTAAAATCAAAGCCGAGAAAGTCCATCACCTCCCTTCCCAAAAGCTCCTGCGCCTGGCAGCTGCTTCTTTCTACATTAAACTTGGGTTCACCCGCTTGTTCATGTTGAACCCGCTGAATAAGCGAGGGGAGCCAGCTTTTAAGGTGACCAAATACCGACTCCAGTCGCTTGGTGGTCATTCCCGGTTCGAACTTGTTCAGCAGGGCATCATAAGGTGACAAGCCTTGCGCCTTTGCACGTATGCTCGCCTCCTCTCTAACGAGCTCTATCAAGGCTTCAAGGTTCGGCCTGAACCCTTCCCAGTCGTTATTTTTGCGTTGATCCCGCCAGGCATGTTCGCATCGGTAGGCAAGCCTCGTCTTCTCCTGTACCAGAGAGGCGGGAATGATGTTTGCCTGAAAGAACTGATAACTCATCTCTGTCAGGTTCGCCGCCTGTTCGGCGTTGAGTGGCTCCTCCCGGGCGAGCTGCAGGGTATCGGCCAGAAAGGGGGCCGTCTTCAGCTCATGAATATGTTTTGCCAGCTCCGCCATGGCGGCGCCGCGGGCTGCGCTGCCGCCCACTGGCATCATGGTTGCCTGATCCCAGTCACCCAGTGCACTTAAATGCTCGAAGTGAGAGATTGTCTGAAAATGGCGGGTCAGGGTGTCGTAATGGTTGGTCGGGCTGGGCTGGGTCATGGCAACTCAATATGGGGACATTTGAGGGTATGGTACTGACTTTTGCGACTACAGCCAACCTCACGAACATGAGGCCGGCGGGCGGATGGGCATGAAACGAACTGATTTTATATGACAGTAACTGCCCGGAGCGCTATTTGAGCTGAGATGAGCTCAGCTCTCCATGCTGCTTAGTCGAGCAGCAAGGCCAGGGAGGGTTGCTCATTATTCGGGAAAACCCGGTAGGCCTTGTGGTGCTTGATTAAGCTGGCTTTCTTATCGCCCTGACTGAGCAGAATATTATGCTTGACGGCTAGCCGGGCCAACTCCTGCTCGTTGGCTCTAACGAACAGGGTGATAGGCTTGATGAGGTGATTGCCATCGATATGGCCCTCGTACTGTTCGTGTGATATCACCAGGCTGCTCTCCCCATCGCTGTCGAGCTTGAGCTTAGTGCTGACCTCTTCGTCGAGAATAACGACCCAGTCATTGCCCTCTAACTCACTCAGAAACAGCTTGAGAGACTGTCCAAGCTGTTGATTGCTCATGGCGCTGCGGTACTGCTCATCTATGCGCGCCAGCAGGGAGGGAAGTTGTGCACCGGCTCCCATGCTTCGGCCATCGCGGATCCACTGGGTTAATTCGTTGGCGATCAGCTTGGAGAAGCGGCGCTTTTTCAGTGCACTGGCCATCCAGTTGCAGAGGAAGTGACTCTCGGCCGCGGCTGTTTTGATGGTGTTGGTTTTTGAGGCTCGCTCTTCCAGAGCTGCGATGCCAGCCTGAGCAAACTCAAGGATGGCCTGATTATAGCTGGTCATAATTTCCTCTGTATCGTTAACAAAAAATCACCGGCAGGCGGTGATTTTCAAGTATTAAGGTGTCATAAAAAGTCAAAGTTTATTTGATCTTCTTGACCTTTCCCGGTCCTTTGTTTGAAGAGTTTTTAACTTTTACCCGTCGACTGCCCAGATTCTTCTCTGCGATCATCTGCGCACCGGTATTATCTTCTCTCTGCTGCTTCTTGGCAAAGCTGCGTCGCTTCTGAAGTTGCTTGATAAGCAGATCACGACTACCTACCTCATATCCGGGAATCGTGATGCGGCGAATCTGCTTGCCGATCAGCTTTTCGATGTCGGCTAAGGTGCGCTCCTCTTCACGGCTGACCAGAGAGATGGCGACCCCGGATTTTCCGGCACGGCCCGTACGACCGATGCGGTGTACATAGTCTTCGGCCAGGAAAGGAAGGTCATAGTTGACCACGTATTCAAGATCCTGAATATCTAATCCGCGGGCCGCAACTTCTGTGGCGACCAGGGCGCGGATCTTACCCTCTTTAAATTCACGCAGTGCGCGGCGGCGGTTGCCTTGCGCCTTCTCACTATGAACCACCGACGATTTTATGCCGTCCAGGTTGAGCTCTTTTACCAGCTTATCTGCGGCGTCACGGGTAGCGGTAAAGACCAGTACCTGTTGCCAATTCTTCTTACCGATCAACTCAGACAGTAGCTCACGCTTACGACGTTGCTCTACGGGATAGACGACCTGGCTCACGGTGTCGGCGGTGCTGTTTTGGCTGTCGACACTGATAAGCTTAGGCTTGACCAACATCTCATTGGCAAGCTTCTTCACTGCACTTGAGAAGGTGGCAGAGAAGAGTAAATTTTGACGGTTCTTGTTGACGGCCTGAAGGATCTTCTGGATATCTGACACAAAGCCCATATCCAGCATACGATCCGCCTCATCGAGTACCATGAAGTCGACATTGGACAGGTTTAAGTTACATGCCTGAAGATGCTCGAGTAAGCGCCCTGGTGTAGCGACTATGATATCGGCCCCACGTTTGAGTTTCTGCGCCTGAGTCTCAAGCTTCACACCACCATAGATGGTTAGGACTGAGACTTGCATGTACTTGCTGTAGTCGTTGATATTGTCGGCTATCTGGCTGGCCAGTTCACGGGTCGGGGTCAGGATAAGCGCGCGAGTGTTTGAGCGCTGGGTTTCGCTCGGGTTGTCCAGCATCTTCTGCAGGATAGGCAGAGCGAAAGCGGCTGTTTTACCTGTGCCCGTCTGGGCGCTGGCTAAAACATCCTGGCCACGGCGAACAGCTGGAATAGCTTCTTGCTGAACCGGCGTCATTTTCTGATAACCACAGTCTGAGATAGCACGTAAAATCTCGGGAGCAAAACTAAAAGATTCAAATCTCATCTTGGGTTTCCTGTATTTAACCAATTCATAAGCCCTGCGAAGTTGCAGGCCAGTGTCACCATAAACAATAGTCGCCAAAAAATGACGGCGGCGGAATATAGCAAATTTGCGTAGATTTTAACAGCAAATACTATCAGGTATATCCAGATATTGATGAATTCTGTCAGCTTTATCCATTTTATTATCGGCCAGGTATGGTTAAAGGTGTAAGGCGTTTGACAGTTTTGGCTTCTGGTCTAGGCTTTATAATTCTGATGGCTTGGATTGCATGGAGGCAATATGACACGACTCGCCTGTATTCAAATGGAAGCGCTCGACTATCTCGCCGGCTTTTCTCTCTCAGCTCCTCTCTCTCAATTCAATGAGGGGGAGCAATGACAGTTAATGTTCTGATCATCGATGACTCACTCAGCTCCTGCCGGGTTCTGAGCAAGCACTTTATGCAGTTGGAAGTTGATCGTATCGAGTACTGCAGCGATGGGCAAACGGCCTTGAGGACACTGACTAAATACAGAGATGATTATCAGGTAATAGTGGTTGATCTTCATATGCCTAAGATGGATGGCATCGAGTTGTTAGTCAGGCTCAGCAAGCTGGGTTTCAAAGGCGGGGTTATCATAGCATCGGGCATGGAGAGCCGGATTATCGAGGCCGCTTCACAGGTCGTGGTGAACTCGAGGCTAAGGCTGCTGGGGGCTCTGATGAAGCCTGTCTGTGCCTCTCAGTTGAAGATATGCATCGAACGCCTGTTTATGATGGATAGCGAACTTGCGCCTAAGAAGCCTGTAATGGATGTGGAGGCGCTGCAGGAGGCGATTAACGCCGATAAGGTGATCCCCTATTACCAGGCGCAGATGGATGTTAAAACCGGCGAGATAAAAGGGTTCGAGGTGTTATGCCGGATTCAGCAGGGAGAGCAGCTGCAGCTTGTCACCCCGGGTTGTTTTATCGATCTGGCAGAAGAGCATAACCTGTTAAACAGCTTAACCGATAAGCTCATCAGCAGAGCGATGGATGAGTGGAAGGATATCAGGCAGATGAACTCCTGTGTGGGGAGCAGCATCTCCATAAACCTCACCCCCAATCAGCTGGCGCAGCAAAGCTGGCCTAATCGTCTTATTCGATACTGCGAAGAGAAAAAGCTGCACCCCTCTAAGGTCACCATAGAGATAACGGAAAATCAGGTACTCAACAAGCAGAGTCAGCACTCGAGTATAAGTCGTCTCAGGATGCATAACTTCGGCGTTGCCATCGATGATTTCGGGACCGGTTACACCAATCTGTCCCAGCTGTGCAAGCTACCTATCAGCGAGGTAAAGCTGGATATGAGCCTGGTGAAAGGGATACATCTGGATCCTATGGCTCAGACTATCTTAAAGTCTCTTCAGGATATCAGCCGGGGGCTGGGGGTGGAGCTGGTTGCCGAGGGCGTCGAGGATATCCGGGATCTGAACTACCTGGAGAAGATCGATGATCTGCGTCTGCAAGGTTATCTTATCTGTCGGCCAAAACCCTTCAGTGAGATCATGCGTTGGTTGAAGGCACATGAAAAAGTTGGAGGGGGCCTGGTTTAGGACGCTCAGCCGAGCAGGGACTAGCTACAAAATCAGAGAGGGCGAAGGACCCAGGTCTGTGCCCGTCGCCCTCTCTTCATCCTGCTGACTAAATCGCCTTGGTAGCGTTTGCCAGCCAGTCAAGCTCTTCACCCTGCATAAATGGCGACAGGGTATCGAATACCTGAGTGTGGTAATCATTAAACCAGTTGATTTCGGCATCACTCAAGAGGGTTTTATCTATGAGACGGGTGTCCATAGGTATCATGGTGAGTGCCTCGAACTCGAAGATTTCACGCTCGGCACCGGCCAGGGCTTCACAGGGGCGAACCGCCACCAGATTTTCCAGGCGTATTCCGAACTCATCGGCGCGATAGTAGCCGGGCTCATTAGAGATAACCATACCCGGAAGCAGGGCGACATCATTACTGTTTTTAGCGACTCGCTGTGGTCCTTCGTGGACGCTCAGGAAGTGACCGACTCCGTGTCCGGTGCCGTGATCGTAATCGAAGCCGTGCTGCCACAGGTACTGTCTGGCGAAGGCATCGAGCTGTTGTCCGGTGGTGCCTCTCGGGAAGCGGGCCTGATCCAGGGCGATATGACCCTTAAGCACTAAGGTCACCATCTTCTTCTGTTCATCACTGACCTGGCCGATGGCCAGAGTCCGGGTGACATCGGTGGTACCGTCGAGGTACTGAGCGCCGGAGTCGACCAGGTAGATGCTGTTATTGGTCATGGTTGCCGGGGTGCCGTTATTATGGTTGTAGTGACACATGGCGGCATTCCCCCCCACGGCGGAGATAGTATCGAAGCTGGGCTCACGATATAGCTCGTCTTCGAGACGGAAAGTTTCCAATTTATCGGCCAGGACGCCCTCATCATAGAAGTTACCGGCTGAGACCTCTCTGTCCAACCAGGCCAGAAAGCGACTGACTGCGACCCCATCGCGAACATGACAGGCCCGGAGTCCGGCAAGCTCAGATTCATTCTTCTGCGCCTTTGGCAGTGAGACAGGATCTAAACCGGCAATCAATTGCGCTCCGGCCTGCTCGGCTGTCAGTTGTGACCAGGCGTTAGCTGAGTTCGGGTCAGCCAGGAGTTTGCGACCCGCTAACTTATTGAGCGCCGTCTTGAGTGTCGCCTCGTCTGAGAAGGTGACGCCTGTACCCACATGCTCATCGATACCGGCAGGAAGCTTGCTCAGATCCGTGAATAGTTCCATATCGCCATTGGCGTGCAGCAGCGCGGTGCCCAATACAATCGGCAGGCAGGGAACATCATTCCCCCGAATGTTGAGCAGCCAGCAGAAGGAGTCGAGTGACGTGATGAGCGCAGTATCTGCCCCGGCTTTGGCCACGGCTGCTCCTATCTCCAGTCGCTTTTGCAGGCTGGTCTTACCCGCACTCTTATCGTCAAAGAGTACCACAGGTGAAGTGGAAGCTGCGGGCCTGTTCTGCCAGTGAAGGTCGATTGGGTTTTCATCGACAGAGACTAACTGTATCTGCGCCTTAGCCAGTTTGCTTTCGGCACTCTTTTGCCAGCTGAGAGGGTGAAGACGCGAGTCGTAACCCACACGCGCATCACTCTTGAGCTTGTCGCTGAGCCACTCTATCTGTGGGTTGTCCGTCAGGCTGAGGTATTCAAACAGTGTTCCATCGACCTGCTGTTTAACCTGAACTGTGTATCTGCCGTCGACAAAAATAACGGCGCTCTCTTTAAGCACGATAACCATACCCGCAGAGCCGGTGAAATTACTGATCCACTGCATACGCTCATTACGCTCAGGAACATACTCTCCAAGGTACTCATCGGCACGTGGAATGATAAAGGCGTCAAGGTTGGCTTTGGCCATTTCAAGGCGGATGGCTTCCAGGCGAGCGGCGGTTGTTTGTGTCATACATACTCCGGTTATCACTGACCGTTTTGTGGGGAAATGCAGGTCCAGTGTTTATTGTAATGGAATGTTCAGCCGTCGATTATCGCAGCTCGGTGGAGGAGAGGGAAGCGAGCTGAGATATTTTCAACTAAGTGAGGCATTTTTCTTTCAAGTGTGAAGAGCTGAAAACTTTGAACCATTTAACCTGTTACATTTCGGCACAGATCAATTAGATTAGTGCAATAGGGAAGCATTCATCTCTTGAGCGGGGTTATCCGGCTCTTAGCCAGGTGTGCATGTGTTTTTTTCAGGAGTTAATTAATGCCGTTTAATGTTTGGGTGCTGACACTGGCACAAGCGTTCGCCATGAGCGCCGCTCCTATGATGATGTTACTTGGGGGGATAGTTGGTGTAGAGCTTGCTCCCAGTCCGTCCTTAGCGACTCTGCCTATCACCTCTATGGTTATTGGGGTTGCGATATCGGTAATTCCGGTAACCCAATTGATGAAGCGTTTCGGCCGAAAGAGAGTATTTATCAGTGGCTCACTGTTGGCAGCTGTGGCTGGTCTGATAGCGGCCTACGGAATAGATGAGCGTAATTTTACACTTTTCTGCTTAAGCGGCGCGATGCTCGGCATTGCCGGTGCTATCGTTCAGCAATATCGGTTCGCTGCCATGGAGGCGGTAGCGCCCGCTTTGGGCGCTAAGGCCGCATCTCGGGTGTTGCTCGGTGGCCTGGTCGCCGCGTTTCTCGGTCCTGAACTGGCCCTGCTGGGCAGTGAGCTGGTGGCGACCCCCTATGTCGGAGCCTTTCTGTTTCTGTCGCTGATTTGTATATTGGCGGCGGTTACCCTGATGTTTTATCGTGAGTCTGTGGCTATCGATCCTCTTCATGAGCAGAGGGTTTCTGCCTGTCCGAGACCCCTGCAGCTGATTTTGAGTCACACCCAGATATGGGTCGCGATTGCGGGTGCCATCATAGGCTTTGCCATGATGAGCTTCGTGATGACCGCGACGCCTCTGCATATGCATCATATCGAGCATCACTCGCTGGCCGATACTAAATGGGTGATACAGAGCCACATTATTGCCATGTATCTCCCCTCACTGTTTACCGGCTTCTTAGTGGCAAGGTGGGGAGTCGCCAGGATGATGTTGTTGGGGTTAATGGCCTATCTGGTGACTATCGTAATCGCCTTGATGGGAAGCGAGCTACTCAACTACTGGTTGGCATTAGTCTTGTTGGGACTTGGCTGGAATCTACTGTTCGTTGGAGGAACCGTACTCTTACCCCGCTGCTACGGTCCCGGAGAAGGCTTCAAGATACAGGCGGTTAACGACACCTTAGTCTTCGGAGCCCAAGCTTTCGCTTCCCTGAGTGCCGGTTGGGTCATTCACCAATTAGGTTGGGAGTTATTATTGATCATCTGTTTACCATTTATCGCTTTTCAGCTGTTGTTAATGACCTGGTGGAAATTCAGTCAAAGCAACAATTTAGAGGAACAAGTGAGCGATTAAGTCACACTCTTACTCTGTGAATTCATGTTAGAATTTTTGTTTAAATTAAGTATTTTTCTCTTTCTAAGATGATGGAAGCGGTGGTTGAGTAAATGCAAACAGTAACGGTCGATATCGGTGGTACCACAGCATTATTTGAGATGCATCTAGATGGTCGGGTCGAGCAGTATAAAATTGCGACAGGTGAAGGGTTTAATATCGCTAGCCTAAATCAGCATTTAAAGGAGTTAGAAACAGACTATGGATTTGAGGAGTATCGACTGGGGATAGCCCTACCGGGGTTGGTTCAGGATAACCGGCTACTCTCCAGCAGTTCGCTGCCGGGGTTAAGCGGCCTCACCCGTCAGGATATCTTGAGCCGGGCTAAGAACATCATTATCTCAAATGATATCGATGCCGGCATACAGGCCATCAGCGATCCTAAACACGCGTGCGAGCTGTTGATCATGAGTGGCAGCGGGATAGGGATGTCCATAGCCATGAATGGCAAATTGTTTACAGGAGCATCCGGGGTCGCCGGAGAGTTGGGTCATTGCCGGGTGATGACCGAGTCCGGTGAGTTTAGTCTCGAGCAACTGGCCTGTGGCTACTCAGACCAAGCAAGGGGAGTCGACGCCTCTGGGGAGCTGTTTCGCGCCGGAAGTTACCTGGGGATGGGGATCGCATGGTCCGTGAACCTGCTCAATCCGAATCGAATCTGGCTTGCCGGTAGCATGATGAACAGTAATGATTACTACAAAGGCTGTATCGGCGCACTCAAGGATATGGCGTTAACGGCTCCCTGGTCTCAGGTTAAAGTATCCCGTGTACATGATATGGAAACCTTAGTGTGTCGTGGATTGAAAGAGATGCTTACTCAGGATGAGAGTTAGCCTCTCAACGCCTCTTCCGCCAACTGACTGCGAGAGTCAGATGGCAGGTGGGGCGTCGGCGTCATAGTGGATATAAATCACATTTCTATATTTTCATTTAGAGACTGGATGCCACCTATGTTACATGTGTTACATATGTAATATAGGTGAATTAATACCCAATGTAGATTTAACCGCTTCCCTCGAGTGAATAACAATGAAAATAAAGATAAAACAGATAGTCGCAGCAATATCGACTGCTCTCTTGAGCACCTCGGCGATTGCCCAAAGTGAGATCTTTG
Source organism: uncultured Shewanella sp. (assembly GCF_947501225.1). Classification (GTDB taxonomy): domain Bacteria; phylum Pseudomonadota; class Gammaproteobacteria; order Enterobacterales; family Shewanellaceae; genus Shewanella. Next base: position 103,194 of record NZ_CANMUW010000014.1, on the reverse strand, counting down.
CCGGCCAGTCCGGCACCTTCTCAGACATCGGAGATGTGGTTCAGATCCTACTTCCTGCAGGAGGATTGGCAGGAAGCCTCTGGATTGGCGATACCGAGGGCGCCTGGCAACTCACAAAGGGGGTTGCGACCACCGCAGCTATTACCCATACCCTGAAGTTCAGCTATGCCAGACTCAGGCCCGATGGTAGCGAGCATAACTCCTTTCCTTCCGGGCACACCTCGGCGGCATTTTCCGGAGCCGCATACATACATCACAGGTATGGTAATGCCTGGGGGATCCCGGCATACGGTGCGGCCGCGTTTGTGGGAGCCAGCCGTGTATGGGCGAATCGTCACTACCTGGATGATGTGATGGCCGGCGGCTCCATCGCCGTGCTCAGTAGTCTCTACTGGACCGAGCCATATAATCGGTCCGATTTCGTGATAACTCCTACCATAGGAGAGGGGAGCGTCGGGCTGGCGATGAACTATACGCCGGGCAGAGCCGGGCCTAAATCCGCGATCGAATCTAAGCATAAGAGTGACTGGGGTAGCGTCGATAAGAGCTATCGCAATAGCTATGAGCTGTTTATCGGCGGCGCCGACACTAAAGAGAACAGCATTCAGGACACAGGCAATCAGGCGTTCGATCTATATGATTTCAGCCGCGAGAGTGAACCTCACACCTACTCCTCGGCCAGAGTTAAGTGGGGAGTGGATGAAACTCAGTACCTCTATTTCAGCTTAACGCCGTTCGAAGCCAGAGACACCGTCAAACTCAATGAAGATATCCACTTCGGGGGAAAACAGTATCGCGCCGGCAAGGAGGTCGTTTCGGCTTATCGCCTGTATGGTCTGACCGCCGACTACCTGTTTGAGTTACTGCCCAACAGTGACTGGAAGCTCGATGTGGGGGCCGGTTTGAACATTAATCACCTCTCGATACGCTTAGATGATATCGAAGGTGATAACCTGAGTGAGCGTGATGACTGGTTTATTGCTCCGGCGGCCATGGCCGAGCTGGGATACCAATTTACCGACACTATCTCAGGGAGTATTGGCTACCGTGCATCATTTTCCGGTACGGCTGACTCTCAGGATGTTTGGGTAAGCTTAGGCTATCGGTTCGATGAGCGTTGGTCGGCCTCTTTGGTGGCCGGTCAGTTTGAGCAGCAGGTTGAGACGAAAGAGTTAGTTAATGATCTATCTCTGAGTTATGGCGGCTTCACCGTGGCATATGCCTTTTAGAGATTATTGCTCTCTTAGATAAATACCAGCTTGATTGGCCGGTATTTTTTTGCCTGTTCCAGGCCTTAAGAGGAGTTCTGCACCAGTTTCATTTACTCCCGTTCTGCCTGAAATTCAGCCATCCTATACCCATCTGAATATATTTCTACTGATACTTTGTATATTTTATGCTAGAAAGTGGTTCTGATTTCATGGCTGGTTCGGTAGCTCGAGCCTGACCTGAGTAATATGAGGTTAAAGTCGGGGGCTTGGTGTGATCCCGGCTAATTAAAGATGAGGGGAATGAGATGACCTTAGGTGTAGGCGGTTCAACCGTAGAACAAGAGCTGGCGAAACTGACCGATATGACCGAAGGTACCCAACCTATTGGTCGTGTGGAGTACCAAGCCCGCATAGAAAAGGCTCAGGAGCTGATGATATCTCAGGGGATTGAGGCTATCTACGTCAATGCCGGTACCAACTTATACTATTTTACCGGCACACGCTGGTATGCGAGCGAGCGCATGGTCGGCGCCATCATTCCGGCTAAGGGAGCGGTCGAATATATCGCACCGGCCTTTGAGGTTGATACGCTCGAGGGCTTTATGGCTATCGAAGGCCGGGTCAACACCTGGCAGGAGGATGAGAGCCCCTATGAGTTATTCGGCGCTGTATTGAACAATATGGGGATCGCCTCGGGTAAGGTTGGTATCGATGAGTCAGCTGCTTTCTTTATCTTCGATGGTGTACGTCTCTCTCATCCCGGGTTCGATTATGTTAACGCGAAAACGGTTACCGCAACCTGCCGCATGATCAAGTCAGAAGCTGAGCTTAGCCTGCTTCAGCGTGCAAAGGATATGACGCTGGAGGTGCATAAGGCGGCTGCGCGCATTTTGCGTGAAGGGATCACAGTTGCCGAAGTCGAGGCCTTCATCAATGAGGCACATAAGGCGGTGGGGATCCCCGCAGGCTCCTATTTCTGTATCGTACTTTTCGGTGAGGACAGCGCTTACCCTCATGGTGTTAAGTCACCTAAAGCCCTCGAGTTGAATGACACGGTACTTATCGATACCGGATGTCAGCTACAGGGTTACAACTCGGATATCACCCGTACATATGTATTCGGCACGCCGAGTGCTCGTCAACGTGAACTTTGGCAGTATGAGCAGGACGCGCAGATTGCCGGCTTCGAAGCCGCCAGAATCGGTGCGCCGTGTTCGAGTGTTGACAAGGCAGCAAGGGATGTACTCGTCGCGGCGGGATTTGGCCCCGACTACGCTGTGCCGGGTCTGCCACACCGTACCGGTCATGGCATCGGTCTGGATATTCATGAATGGCCCTATCTTGTGAGGGGCGATGAGACGCCGCTCGCCATTGGCATGTGTTTCAGCAATGAGCCTATGCTCTGCGTTCCGGGGGAGTTTGGTGTCCGCCATGAAGACCACTTCTATATGACAGAGCAGGGCCCTGTATGGTTCACCAAACCGGCACACTCCATCGATGACCCGTTCGGCTATGAGGCTTAGATGAGTCATTAGCCTCTAAAGCTAAAAAGCCCCGCACAGTGACCTGTCCGGGGCTTTATGCTTATTTGCGGGCAATTAATCTATGCTGATTAACTCGACATCGAAGATAAGTACCGAGCCGCCGGTAATTTTACCTGTACTGCGGTTGCCGTAGGCCAGCTCGCTTGGAATGAAGAAACGGGTCTTCTCACCCGCAACCATCAACTGAACCCCTTCAGTCCAGCCCTTGATCACGCGGTTAAGCGGGAAGGCAATAGGCTCACCCCGCTCTACCGAGCTGTCAAAGACGGTGCCATCGATCAATGTGCCATGGTAATGCACAGTTACGGTATCGCTCGCTTTCGGGTGAGTCGTACCATCCCCTTTGACTAATACCTGATACTGCAATCCGGAATCGGTTGTGACCACTCCCTCTTTGAGCTTGTTCTCGCTCAGGAAAGCACTGCCTATCTTGATATTTTCCTGCGCGGCCTTTTGATTATTCATCGAGGTGAAGTAGTAGAAGATAACACCCGCGATGACGACAATAGCTAATAGTATTTTCATTATAATTTTCGGTTAGTCAGATTTCGTAGCTCATGATAACCAATACCTTGTAAGAGGTAAATTTAGAAAAAAGGAAAGTCAGTCTTGTTTACGGTTGGAGATATTTGCTGCGCTAATGAGAGCTATTGCTGAGACAAATAGTTTATCTGGTGTAGAATCGTATATAGTTTAATGTTTTAACGTTGACTCCAATCATAAACTGTCAGGGAAGCTGTTATGTCAAATATTCGAATATCGTCTGTTTTTCCTCTTTGTGTGTTAGCCCTTTCAAGCTTGTCCTTTGTCGCTGTTGCCGATGAGCCCCGTTCCTCTCAAGCTCAGGATTCAGCCTTTTCCTCCTATTTTTATCTGGGCGGCAAGCTGGGACAGATGCACTACCAAAATGCCTGCGAACCCTGGAGTCTCAGTTGCGACGGTAATGACCTGAGTTTCGGCGCTTCTGCCGGGTATCAGCTGTGGGAACATATCGGTTTTGAGGCCGCCTACCTTGACTTAGGAGAGGCGGTGGCGGTATATCCCGAAAGTGGCGTTAATCAGACCTACATCGGCAGCATGTCGGGTATTGAACTGTCGGTATCGGCGCGCCTGCCGGTCAGTGAAAATTTTGACCTGTTTGCCAAGGCGGGCACATTTCACTGGGATGGTGAAAACCAGGGGCCTGTGAATCGTAAAACTGACAGTGATTGGGCACCGATAGCGGGCCTTGGTCTGGAGTATAAGTTGTCAGCCTCCTGGGTGGCGAGACTCGAATATCAATATATCGACAGTCTGGGCAGCGACTATATCGGCGGCAGTAATGGTCACCTGACTACCTTAGGCTTGAGCTATCGATTCGGCCAGGGTAAGAGTCAGCCTGAGCCAAAAACTCAGCCTGTGACCTTGCGGGTAGTTGTTGAGCAGGAGGTCATTCCCGCCCCAGTCGTGCTTGCGGCCATCTCAGTGACAGCCCTGTTTGATTTTGATAGCAGTGCCATAAACGATCCCCTCCAGTTTCAGCCTGTCATTGAGCGACTCAATAGTGAGCCTCATGTCAAGGTGTTGATAACCGGATATACCGACTCTAAGGGAAGCACGGATTATAACCTGGCCTTGTCTCAAAGAAGGGCGCAAAGCATAGCAGATCACTTGATGGCAAATGGCGTTATGCCGGAGCAGATAGAGGTGCGCGCTCTTGGGGAAAGCTCTCCGGTTATCGATAACTCGACAGAGTCAAACAGGCATAGGAACCGCCGCGTGATGGTTCATGTTCCCTCAACCACTACAGATGAGAGATAAGGCCGGTATAGATGAGACACCTTAAAGCGATTAATACCTATTTTATCCTGCTGCTGACCTTCCTGCTGGCAGCATGTAACGGTGATAACGATGGCTTCCCATCTTCAGAGTGTGGCGGTAGTGATAACCCCTGTCCGGCATATGCGATAGCCCTGAATATCACCCCCGAGATTAATACGCTGGCGGTAAATACCAGCGATCAATATGTTGCCATCGCTACATTCAGCGATGGTGAGAGAAGAGAGGTCACCGGGCAGGTAACTTGGTCAAGCAGTGAGCCGACTATTGCCGACTTTCTTGTTTCGGGAGGCGCTTCGGGAGTGGCGACCGCCCTGTCGGTGGGTAAGACCAGGATCACCGCAACCCTCGAGTCGGAGCAACCGGGTGGTGAACGGCTTTCTGACTCGGCTGAGCTGATTGTTACCGATGCCGCCCTTGTTGCCTTGAGCATTGAACCGGCGCAGCTTGAGGTGCTGGTTGATATGTCCAAGCGCTATAGAGCCGTTGCGCTGTTTGCAGACGCTCATAAACAGGATGTGACCGATTTTTCTGATTGGAGTATTGATGATACCGCTATCGGTTCGGTGGCAAATCAAGCTGATCAAAAAGGGCTTGCTACGGGCATAGCGCCCGGTGTCACCTCGGTCAATGCCGTCTACCTTACAGGCCGCGCCGAGGCGCAGTTGGTGGTGTTAGGTTCGAGGCCACAGAAGTTAGTCATCAATCCAACAGATATCACTGTGCCAAGAGGCACAAGCACGCAATATCAGGCCCATCTGGTTTTAGATAATGGGGCCAGTATCGATGTTACCGGGCAATCTTCCTGGCAGTCGAGTGTGAGCGATATTGCAGCTATCGACGCTGAAGCGGTATTGAGTGCACAAGAGATAGGTACCACGCGGGTGAGTGCCAGTCTGAGTTTTGCGGATATCTCGCTAAGTGACAGCACCAACGCTACCGTTGTTGCGCCACAAGTGACGGCATTGACAGTGACTCCGGCTAAAGTTAAATATCCGGTGGGTACCGAGGGAGATTATATTGCTACCGCATATTACTCCGACGGAAGCGTGGTTGATGTCAGCCGGGATGCTGTTTGGTTTGTCGAAGATAAGCAGGTCGCAGCTATCGTTGCCCAAGGGGAAGAGGCTGGTCATGCGACGGCATTGACCCCCGGGGTGACCGAGGTGTATGCCGAGTTTAATCAGCTCTCTGCTTCCGCTGTCGCCGAAGTGACCTCCGCCGTGATTGAGAGCATCGAGATATTCCCCATAGATTTCGTGACACCTGCCGGTACCTATGTTGATTATAGCGCCAGAGCCAGGTTCTCCGATGCCAGTGTGCATGATATCACCCTGCTGGGATACTGGCAGAGCAGTGAGGCTGATGTCGCAACCATAGGTGTTACTGGCGCCAAGGCGGGGAAGGCCAGAGCACTCTCACCAGGCGTTACCGACATCTCTATCGACTATATGGGGATGAGTAGCACCACAACACTAACCGTTACAGAGGCTGCAATTTCGGGTCTTCAGATAACGCCCAGAGATCTACAGGCGCCGGTCGGGACTCAGGGACAGTATCGGGCAATAGCCTATTTTTCCGATGGTCATAGCAGTGATGTAACAAAGCAGGCAACCTGGAGCTCGGGAAACAGCGATATCGTCAGCATTGTAATCTTGGGTGATATGGGCGGTTATGCAACTGCTCACACGGTTGGGAAGACAGATATCTCGGCGAATTATGCAGGATTTGATACCAAGGCTGCAGCGCTTAATTCGGAGCTAAAACAAGAAAACCCAGCCGGAACGACTTCGTCAACAACGACGGCCACGGTAACCGATGCTGTGCTTAAGTCACTTATCATCTCGCCCGCCACAGCTACTGTCGCCGCGGGAAATAGCCAGCAATACTCGCTAACGGGGATCTTCTCAGATGGCAGCAGTAAGGAGCTGACAGACTTCGCCGCCTGGCAGGTGGAGAACACCTCTGTTGCACAGATAGACGCTCACGGGCTGAGCCTGGGGTTAGTGGCGGGTGAGACAGAAATTATTGCCAGTTACTTAGGTATTAAAACCACGGCTAAGCTTACTGTTACCGATGCCGTCATTACCGGCCTACAGGTAACGCCAGTCAGCTCTATCTTAGCAGCCGGGTATCACCGGCAGTTGGTCGCCACGGCATTTTATTCCGATGGACACTCGAGTGATGTGACCAGGCTTGCGATGTGGAGCTCCGATGATACCGGGATCGCCGAGGTGGTCTCTTCAGGCATTCAGGCGGGGTATGTCACTGCCGCTGCCGTAGGGGATACTCAGGTCCGGGCAAATTTCGATGGTATGTCGGCGAGTGCAGGGATCCGAGTGACCGATGCCATTCTCGAGTCGGTTAGCCTATCGCCGGTGAAGCGGACCATAGCTGCAGGTAATACTCAGCAATATCAATTTGTTGGTATCTTCTCCGATGGTACTAATATCGATCTGACTCAACTTGCGAGCTGGCAATCGAGTGTGCAGGATGTTGCCACGGTAGACCGTCGTGGGTTAGCCCTGACTTATATCAAGGGAATGACCCGGATCTCGGCATCCTATATCGGCTTCACTTCGGATGCGGAACTGATTGTCACCGATGCCACTGTTACCGGTTTGCAGGTGACCCCGGCAAATGCCACCGTGCCTAAGGGAATTTCGGGCCAGTATAAAGCTGAGGCATTTTACTCAGACGGTCACAGCAGTGACGTGACTCAGTTGGCGACATGGAGTGCCGTAGACCCAGCCGTCATTAACATAGTCGCCGTGGGAAGTTCGGCCGGATTCGCCGAGGCGCTAGCCGTTGGCGAGACGAAGATTGAAGCAAGTTATAGCGGTGAGCTGGCTCAGGCTAACATTGAGGTCACCGACGCTATCTTAGAGAAGCTGGTCGTCAGTCCGATAAGAGCCACCGTCGCGGCGGGCTTAACCCAGGCCTTTGAAGCAACTGGCGTGTTTTCCGATGGCAGCAGTAAAGATCTGAGCCTGGAATCCGATTGGCAGAGCTTGGATATATCGGTTGCCAGCGTCGAGCGAGGTGGATTAGCCAGCAGTTATCTGGCCGGTGAAACACTCGTGACGGCAAGCTATGCCGGGCTCAGCGATTCATCTACACTCACGGTAACAGACGCTGCTCTGAGCTATATTCAGGTCACTCCGGCTAAGGTTAAGGTGCCTGCGGGGACTGAGGGGCAGTTTGAAGCCAGAGCCTTCTATACCGATGGTCGCTCTGAAGATATTACCGGGGTTGCAAGCTGGATAAGCTTAGATCAAGCAATAGTTCATATTGGAACCGGTAGCCTCGATGGCGGCTTCGCTAATGCGATAAGCAGAGGCAACATTCAGATCGAGGCTCAGTACCTTGGTATGAGCTCCTCTGCCGAAGTTGAGGTCACGGCCGCCGAGCTGGTTGAGCTGACCGTCACGCCAGCCGATGCATCCGTAGCCGCCGGGTTGGAACAGCCCTATCAGGCTTTTGCCCGTTTCTCAGACGGCAGCAGTAAAGAGGTGACGCTGGAGTCGAGTTGGCAGAGCAGCAGAACCGACATTGCGACAATCGACTCGACAGGCACAGCTCATACTCTCGTTCCTGGCATGACCGAGCTCCAAGCCAGTTATAAGACGTTAACGGCAAAAGCCTCACTTTTTGTGGATGAAGCCGTTTTGACACAACTGCAGCTGACACCTGTTACCTCGACGGTGAATATTCATGAGACGCAGCAGTATGTTCTGAGGGCGTTTTACTCCGATGGTTACTCGGCCGATGCGAGCAGCGCAGCTACATGGACGCTTGCCGATGATACCATTGCCCATGTCGTGACATCCGGCTTCATGGCCGGACGGGTGACGGGGGATTCTCAGGGGAAAACCCTAATTAATGCGCATTACAATGGCATGGATGCTCAGGCCGAAGTGGTTGTGAGCGAGTTTGAGTATCTGGGAGTGCAGGTTGAGCCGGCCGACGGCTATGTGATAGTTAATAAAACCACTCAGCTACAGGCCTTCGCCGTTTACCGGGACAGCAGAGGCAATATCACTCAAAAAGATGTTACTGAACAGAGTGATTGGAGGCCGGGAGACAGGAGTAAGCTCTCTATCGGCCCGACCGGGCTTGCACATGGCATTGAAGCAGGTGTTTCCGCTACTTTTGCTATCTTTCAGGGAATAGAGGGAGAGGGGAGGCTGAGTGTTTATGACAGTGAGGTCAGAAGCCTCGAGGTGACACCGGACAACCTCGAGGTTCCCGTTGGTACCAAGGGGCGTTATAAGGCGACGGCGACCATGTTCAATCTGGAAAGAGTCGATATTACCGATAAAGCCACCTGGTCATCGAGCCAGCCGGATGTGATCCATATGGTGACGACCGGGACCGATGGTGGTACCGGCATCGCCAGAGCCACAGGGAGTAGCGAGATCACGGCGCAATATGAAGGGGTCAGTGATAAGGTGACAACAAGCGTTACCGATCCTGTACTTGTGAGTATCGAGATCACACCGGGAGATGATGTTATCTATGCCGAGTGGCCATTCCAATTTACAGCAATGGCACACTTTTCCGATGGCCGAAGTGTCGATGTGACTCTTGATGCCAGCTGGAAAAGTGATTCACCAGGCAATATTCTGATACAAACAGGCAACTCCCGCGCCGGTGAGGCGATGGGGCTAAATTATGATGTGTCGGCCACGATTAGCGTGAGCTATCAGGGCAAGCTTGACTCTCGTTTGGTTTCGGTGGTGAAAAACAGTGTTAAGACGGTAGAGGTGGCACCATCGGATATTACACTGGAGGTCGGTGGGTATCAGCTTGTTGAGGTCTGGGTTACCTATGCTAACGGCACCTCTGAAAATTATGCCGACTATGTCGACTGGAGCAGTGATTACCCGGATGTTGCCACGGGATGGAGGGGGGAGATAGATGCTCATGCGGTGGGCAATGCCATAGTTACGGCGACGTTTGATGGGCAGAGCGGCACAGCCAATGTAGAGGTGATTCCAGCCAGTTAATGTTTCTGAGTAGGCTCGCTAAGCGGTAAAGAAAAGGCGCATCGTGCGCCTTTTCTAATCGATTCAAATTAACTCAAGTTGCTGAAGCAGTGCCTGTCCTGTCGCTGAAAGCAGCCATAATAAGCTTGATGTATTCATTGCTATCATCAACCAAAGCATTAGCCGGAAGCTTGTTTTCTGAGACTTGTGCCTCAGCCACCTCTGGGCCAGCAGTGCTCCGGGCCAACCGCCAATAAGGGCCATCAGCTGCAGCGTACTCTCTCTGGTGCGCCAGCACCCTCTGCGCGCCGCGGATTTATCCAGGCCATAGGCGAGAAAGGTGAAGGTGCTGACGACAAGGTAGAAGGGGGCTATCTGATAGGGAAGCATCTGTTGAAACAGTGCTATGGTAATAAGACCAGCTAAAGCCAGAATAAGCAACGGGCCAAGGGCGCTTTTGTGTCTGGAAGGCTTTATAAGCTTTGGCCTCATCTTTTCTCCTGCTAAGCAAGCCTGAACGGCGCAGTCACGTCCCTGCTTATCTTTGGAGCGGATGAAACTGATGATATCGTTGAGTTCAGGGCGCCTGTCGCGATGGCCGAAGGCCTTGATATGGATAAATATCCTCTCCTGCCCGCCTGTGAGTGTAATGAAACCAAAGCCTCTGTCGTCATTCCATTGGGTCAGCTTCCCTGTGATTCTCATCTCTGCTCTTTGCCATTTAGTGATTGCTACATGCCTGAGCGGCTGATTATATCAAGATTTATAGCAATCGGGATTAAGGCACTGTTGCCGGGGCGGTTAATCTGAAACTGGTTTTGCCAGTGTGATGATAAAATTTGCCCCGCCAATCGGTGCATCCTCAACCTTGATACTGCCATCATGTTTATGGACAATCGACTGAACAATTGCCAGGCCCAAGCCATAGCCACCCGAGTCTCGGGAACGGCTGGGGTCGAGACGGGTAAAGGGTTCAAATATCTGCTTCTTCTTGCCCGGAGCGAGCCCGGGGCCATCATCCTGAATACTGATGGTTAAGGTATCATTGTGGCTCTCTACCGTGATAAGGCATCTTGTGTGTGCAAAGCGCCCCGCATTTCTTAAGATGTTCGACAGCGCAATCACCATCAATTTGATGTCGCATCTAAACTGGCACTGACTCAGATCATCTATGTTAAAGCGGATGTTGGGATAGAAGTGTTGCACCTTTTCAACCGAGCGTTCGATAAGCTCTGTGCTGCCTATCGAGTTCAGTTCCAGCTCAGCTCCATCGTGTTGAAGGCGGGAGTAGCGTAATACCTGCTTGACCAGCTCATCGAGCTCTTTAATCGAACGCTCCAGCTGCCCCTTAAGCTGTAAACGCTTATCTTCATCGGCCTCTTCGAGCAGCTCGATGGCGAACTCCATGCGAGCCAGAGGACTGCGGAATTCATGGGCGACCCCGTGTAGAAGATCTCTCTGTGTGATGAGTAACTGATCCAGCGCGGTCGATTTTTGTCTGTTTGTAACCGACATCAGCTCCGCCTGAGCCTGCAGAGACTCGATACTTAACTGTGGGGGGGAGGGCGTATCTCCAATACAGAGCGAATCACTGAGGCGTTTGAGCGATTTTTTATCCTGATAATCCAGCAGAATAAATGTTGCGATTGCGGTAAGCAGGGCAAAAAGCCAGGTGAATATCTCCGCCGCATAGGCCAGGGTCATATCATCGAAAGGGCCGACGGTTAACGCATATTCTGCCGATACCGGGTAGTAGATGAGCCCCATATCCGGATCGATAATGCCGTTATCGCCTATGGGGGAGTAGAGCTGCTCCAGGATATCCTCGGTGAAGTTGGTCAGATCCCGTTTATCCAGATAGACCGGGGTGTTTAATTCATCCGACAGTCTTGCCGTCTGTTGCTGCCATAGATTAGGGTTGCTCTCTTCGACGCTGCTTTTGATCTGAGCTTGATATTCAAGCAGATTATCATTGAAGGTACTCAGCGCTAATCTGTCTATGGTGTCATAGAAGATAGCCTGACTCAGTAAGGCTGCAATGGCAAAACTGAGCGTTAATGCCAGCACCCCGCGAATCGATCTAGTCATTATCATCTCGCAAGCAGGTATCCCCTGTTTCTGACTGTCTGGATAATATTTCCCGACTCCGAATGTTGGTTTAACTTGTTTCTTAGTCTGGATATGCGCAGGTCTATCGAGCGCTCTATGCCATCATACTCGAAGTTGAATATGGTCTTATGCAGTGCATCCCGGCTGACGACCTCACCACAGTGCATGGCGAGTTGTAACAGGACATCGTACTCGGCGCCGGTGAGTTCGACTGGCTGGTGGTCTACGGTCACAGTTCTGTTGGCAGGATTGAGCACAAAACATTGATTGCCAAATTGTATGTTTTCCTGTTCCCGACGCTTTCTGTGTTTCTCAAGGTGTCTGAGCTGGGCCCTGATATGTGCGAGTAACACTCGGGGCTTGACCGGCTTGGCCAGATAATCATCGGCGCCGACCTCCAGGCCGGTAACCTCATCGATATCATCATCGAGCGCGGTTAACATGATGATTGAGCCATGGTAGTCATCTCTCACCTGTTTGCATATGGTGAGGCCATCCACATGGGGGAGCATCAGATCGAGTATGACAATATGAGGAGCCTGATTGAGGATCTCCTTCGCGGCGTTGAGACCATCGTTGAGCACACTGACCCGGTAATCGTTTTGGATCAGGTAGTCCCGGACAAGCTCACATAGCTCGATATCATCATCGATGAGTAGCACGGATAATTTATCTTTCATAAATATCTCCGAGGCAGGCTCCCGTATTACTACGGGAGCGACCTCAGTGTTAGTCAGCCTGTTTCTTCTTACAGATCTCGAATATAACCCGATTATAAGCGGTCATAAAGTCTATGAGTTGCTTACGTTTCTCTCTTTGCTCTGTGGTGGATATGAGATCTCCTGTCCCCGCCATATACTGTACGCCACATAGGGCCTTGGCCTGCTCAACCTCCTCCTGAGCTATTCCCGGCAGGGTGGCTCTTCGCCCTGTGGTGGCAAAGAGTCTCAGGTCGCCAAGGAGTCTGGCCTCCTCGACTGCCCGTTCGACTCTGGACTCTGTCGAGGCGTCGTCCGCCTCTTCGCTAAGGTTACAGCCGCTAAGCTGAGTGGCCATCAGCAACAGGGATAAAATGAGTGGATAGCTGCTTACTCTTTTCATTGGGCTCTCCCCCCTAACAATCTTACGCCGAGCAGCGGTAGTAAGATAAATAACCATCCCCCTAGGGCGCCGCCTGATGAGCCTCCTCCTGTTTCGCCTCCGCTACCACTACCACCTTCTGTGCCGGTGGCCTTCACTGTGATGGTGACAATTGCGCCGGCGCTGGCCTTCGAAGCGTCCTGCAGGATATAAGAGATGGTTTCGCTGCCCGAAAAGCCTGCGGCCGGGGTGTAGCTTATCTTGTTATTAACAATGCTGGCTACCCCTTGTCCCGTGTAGTTGAGGCTTAACAGGCTCAGCGTGTCGCCGGTATCGACATCACTGTCATTGCTTAAGGGGTCGATAACATTGTTTGACGAGTCCTGATTGACATTGGCTGTATCATTGACCGCCACGGGACTATCGTTTACCGCTGTGACCGAGATGGTTGTTGCAAAGGGCTCACTCTTCAGATCACCATTGTGGGCGATGACAAGGACAGATAGCTCACCGTTAAAGTCGGTGGTCGGCGAAACCGTCGTACCGTTTACCTGATAGTTACTGCCGCCTTGCAGGGTGAGACTGGTCGCAGTGAGACCTTCATACTGATACATGTCGGTCGACAGCGTCAGCTCGCCATCCTCACTCATGGTGAGGGGAGTCTTAAGGCCGGTGATCTTGATGCTTTGGGCGGCAGGTCCCGCCGTGACAGAGAAGTTGCCGTTATTGACCGCAAAGAAGATGTTGTCGGCGCAGTCGATTTTAACACGAGCGTTATTGCTGCTGAGCTGAGGCAGAGTGACTTCATGGCTGCCGTCGTTGTCGACGCCCATTGCCAGCTCGGTATCGAAATGGCTTCCCCCGTCGACGGAGAGCTTGATGTTTACCTTAGCGCATGAGATCGGCGCCGATGCGGTATCGGCCACATTCCAGCTGACGAGTTGGCTGCCGTTGGTCCAGCTTGAGCCCGCTGCAGGCTCGATTACCGAGAAAGCCTGGTTGGTATCGATAACGTTGACTTTCATGGCGTCACGGGAGAGGCCCTGGTTGCCGTCTCTCACCACCAGGCGGAAGTTGAGTTCACGGGTGGTCAATGGATAGGTTTCGCCTAAGCTAAGCTTATTGTGTAAGATATCTTCGAGTCTTGGGAAGGTACGGCTGGGTTGGCTGCTGGGGTTCCAGACCCTGAACAGCGGCCGCTTACCGTCGTCAATCTGCTCGGCAGCGCTGGCGCTGGCCGGACCTAAATCATATTGCTGCCAGTCATAGGAGAGAGTATCGCCGTCAGCGTCGGTTGCACTGCCCGTCAACACGAAGGGGGTGCGGGCGGGAATGGTGTAGTCGGCACCGGCATCGACCACAGGATTTGTATTAGTGCTTGTGCTGACCTGTGCGCAGCTGCTGCCGCTACCTGTGGTGATATGGGCCTGTATCACGTCTATCGAATGGGAATGGAAATAGGGGTTAGAGTTATCCTGAAGGTTTTGCTCACCGCATATCCCCGCATAACTCATCACAGTTGAACCACTTCCCGGCTCATATGCACTCGTGTCTGCCCGGTTGCCATTGCAGGAGTCGGTCAGGCCATTGAAGGTATGATCGGCGCCAAACTGATGGCCTAATTCATGGGCGACATAGTCGATATTAAACGCATCGCCTGTGGGAGTGGGACTGCCGGTCACACCGTCGCCCTTAGCCGTAGCGTCACAGATGACCCCCAGTGCTGCCAGCCCACCACCGCCGGTGCCGACAACGTGGCCGACATCGTAGCTGGTGTTGCCGATCGCATTATCTATGATCCCTGTGTTGGCTTCGCCATCGGCATCGGTGTTTTCGAACGGGTCACTACCCGGGTCGACAAAAATCAGCTGGTCATTATTGGCAACCAGCTCCAACCTTACCGCCAGATCAGCCTGATAAACATCGTTAACCCGGTTGAGCATAGTGACCACGGCCGCAAGGCCCCTCTCCCTGGTCCCGCCGTGGAACTGGGTGTACTCCCCCGTGGCGGAGATGGCTATCCGGTAAGTTTTCAGTTGCGTCGCCTGAGCCTGAGCGTCCTTGTTTCGGTAAGCTATGGCTTGGGAAGCCATAGCCGTGTCTGTGTGGGCATGGCTGTTGATTGTTTGTTCGCTCTTGCCTCTGATTTTTGGCGGTAATCGTTTGGGCATATCGGCCTGGTTTAGCGGGACGGCATCTTTGCGAAAATAACTGATGTAGCGGGCATCGCTGTCACGGTATTGCGGGTCGATAAACACCGTCTCCCCGCCGTACCTGAACAGGCCATGAAACCCCTGAGGGGTAATATCGAAGCGGCCGTGATTATCCGGATTACCCAGCTCATGACCGCTGAAGGTTTTAATATTGGGATACTTTTCAGCGAGCACGCTCTCGACTATGGCTGAGGGCTTAAGCTCAAAGTCGGCAAAGTTACCGTTGGGCAGAGGCAGCGTCACGATAACGGCGTCGCGACTGGTCAGCAGTATCTGATTCAAGGCGGCGATATTTGTGCTCAGCTGTTGGCCGGAGGTCGCCTGGCTGTTGAGCCCCGTGGCATCGTGTCTGTTAGCCACTTTTTGCCATTCGTTAAACTGGCTCGCGGACTGAATTTCGGCTACGGCGCTATGTGAAACAGCCGCTGCGATACACAGGCTCAAAACCGTCAATACTCTTTTCATGGTGGATCCCCTTTACCGAATGAAGAGTTACCACCTTAATGTAATAAGAGTGTTAACTTCCTTGGCAAATTGTAGCCGTTCTGTCTCGTTTGATACAAACGGATACAAAGAGGACGCGACTTCGGGCAAGGTGTTTAGACCTGATTGGTTTAACAGCTGGGTGTCTGAGCAGTTTTTTCCATGTCTACAGCCTCTTAAATATAGCGCTTCCGGTTTGCCGTTAAGCGTCTGCCCGATGTTGCATTCTTTGTTAACAGGTAGAGGTTTGTCGCACCTGCAATCAACTCAAGTCCCTGCAGAAGGTAAAATGGGAGCTCGAACTGACCGGCCTGTGCCCAACGATCCAGAACTATTGCAGCAGGAAGCAGCACTAAGACACCGTTAGCTGTGGCTAACTTAGTTCTCATTAGCTTCTGTTTAATCACCTTACTTCTGCCTCCCTCTGCCAGCAGGTTGCCGGTGATCCCGGTGATGGCCATGGCGGGAATCAAGATAAACAGTCCCGGGAAAACGATGCTGCTCTTGACCTGAGCGATAAAGGCGTGCGTACCAAACAGCTCAGCTAGCAGGCTGAAGCCAAAGAAGGTAGCGATAGAGAGTGTGGCCGTGATGGCGGCAATCAGATGTAGTTTCGTTTTCATGGTGAGCTCCGTGGATCTGGATCGTCTGTTGATAGTGATGTTTGACTCATATCTGTAATTATTTTTGACAGTGTGTTGTCATTTTTACCTATCTTGCATTTATGACAGCAGGTTGTCAAGTTTGACAGCGTGTTGTCATTTGATTAATGTTGAGCCTATGATGGTGTGAGTAAATGGCGAGAGAGTTAATACGCCGAAATTTAGGATTTGAAATGACAGAACATGAAGGCTTCACCCAACTGGTACTGAGTGTATTCAGGCTGAACGGATTATTGATCACCGAAGGGGATAGCTTGAGCCAACCATTGGGGCTAACCAGTGCTCGCTGGAAGGTGTTGGGGGCAATTGAGCATGCACCGCAAACGGTATCACAAATTGCGAGAACCATGGGGCAGACAAGGCAGAGTGTTCAGCGCATCGCCAACGAGCTGGAAAAGTTGGCCATTGTATCGTTCGAGGATAACCCGGGGCATAAGACGGCAAAACTGATACAGCGCACCGAAAAGGGGAGAGAGTTATTTGACCAATTGAGCGAACTACTTCCGCCCTGGAGCGAAGCGGCGCTCGAAGGGATCACCGAGCAGGAGCTGGCGACAACGCTGAAGGTCGTCGCTAAGCTTGTGTCTCACTTTGAAAAGAGCTGATTACCAGCTGTTAAGCATTTTGCTTGGGGGGCTTAGCCGAGATCCATAGCTTGATATGGCCCTTTACGACCACGATATCATTGTCATCATAGGCGGTCACAGGGACCAGCAGATCGCCCTCAACCCATTGCTCGGGTTTTACTTCTGCCACGCAGCGAATATCGCTGCCCGCCTTGGCGGTATAATCCAGGCTCATCCCCTTGGGGATCCATCTGAGGTGACCGGGAATCGAAGCCTCCGCCATGACCCCCATGGCCATCTCGAGTCCGTTACAGATGGCGATCACATGAACAGTCTTGATATGGTTATGCACGGCGCGTCTCTTCTTGATTAAACACTCGCAATAGTGGGGTCTGAGCTCGGTGATCAAGGGTCTTATGCTGCCAAAGTAAGGCGCCATACGAGATACCATGAGGGAGAAGATCTTATTGCCATAGGGTAGGCGGGTGACTCGATTGTAAAGCTTCATCACTTTGGTTGGTTTCTGCTGCGCCATGGGTATCTTCCTGAGTTATAGTTATTCTGGTCGGATGAGTTTAGACTAAATGAAAAACAGGTGAATAACAAATGATTAACAATAGTGTTTTAAAGGCGGGAATTTTTCGATGATGAAACAAACTTCATTTTCACTTGTCTCACTTTGGTACGTATAATCCTCCTGCTTAGCTGAATACAGATTTAGCCGAATTTACATTAAGGACAGAAATTGAAATACCTGCTTGTTTATCTGAAAGGGATGGCGATGGGCGCCGCCGATGTGGTTCCCGGCGTATCCGGCGGAACGATTGCGTTTATCACAGGTATTTTAGATACCCTGCTCGAGAGTATTCGCCGTATCAACCCGACCTTGATCAAGGTGGTTAAGGAGCAGGGGCTCAAAGGTGCCTTCATGCATATCAACGGCCCTTTTCTGGTCTGTGTATTCGGTGGCATCTTAACCAGCATCTTGACCCTGGCTAAGTTGATCACCTACCTGTTGGCTACCTATCCCATTCCGGTCTGGTCCTTCTTCTTTGGATTGATTGTGATATCCGTTGTACACATGCTCAAGCAGGTTAAGCGCTTTTCTGTTTTGAGACTCATGATCTTTGCTGCAGGCGTCTTCTTTGCCTGGGGCATAACTATGCTGAACCCTATCTCGATGGAGATGACCTATCTGAATGTGTTTATCGGGGGAAGCATAGCTATCTGCGCCATGCTGCTGCCGGGGATCTCCGGTAGTTTTATCCTGTTACTCTTAGGCCTCTATACCTCGGTGTTGGGGGCCGTGAAAAGCCTGGATCTGGTGATCCTGGCCATCTTTGCATCGGGGTGTGTTGCAGGCTTGCTCACTTTCAGTCACCTGTTGTCGGCACTGCTGAGAAAGTATCACGATGCGACACTTATTTTCCTGACCGGCCTGATGTTGGGGACCCTGGGTAAGATCTGGCCATGGAAGGAGGTACTGACCTGGCGCAGTAACTCCAAGGGGGAACAGGTCCCCCTGCTGGAGCAGAACCTTTCCCCCATGCAGTTTGAACAGTTAACGGGACAACCTGCACATATTGCCTGGGCCGTTGGCGCACTCGTGTGTGGGATCTTATTAGTATGGGGGCTTGAGCAGTTTGCAGAGCGTAGTGGCATAGGGCGCGAGGATTAAACGCATATGAAAAAGGGATTATTGGTTCTTGCATTGATGAGTATATCGGCTTGCTCAACCCTGGAGTTTGCCCCTATAGATATCAACATTGAACCTGAGGCCGATGAAGGGGTCGTCGATTCCAGGGCAGACCCGATGGCGGACAACAATGAACGCATCATAGATGAAGCCAGACAGGATGGCAGGCTGGAGAGAAAGTAGAGAGGCGCTATTAGCAGCTTTTCCTAGGAACAGGGCCCTAGGATCTCGTCTCTTATCAGCGTTTAACCCGCCTGACGGCTGTTGTCGATCTGCTTCTTATCGTAATACTCGAACGGAAATTGGTTGCGGATCCTTTGAGTGATAGCGTCACTGACATTGGCCGATACATGAAGCCTGACTGTGCCGGCTTTTTCACATCTGACTGAGCAGGTCAGCTTTTCAGCCTTAGCGATGGCCCGGCACTCTCTTTGAAACTTTTCCGGGATCTTTCCCTTATGAGAGGCTAATCTGCCATCCTTAAAATGCATCTCAAAAATTGTGAGTCCCTTCTTGCCGCTGAATATCAGTTTGTAGGCGAGAAAAAGCCCGACAGCGATAAAAATAATCTTCAATACGGTAGGCGTCATCTAGTCATCCTTTTAGGCTCATTTTCTTAAAGATACTCCTGCCGCTACTGTTTTGGTAGTAGATAATACCAATCAATATAAAGATGTGATCGCTCAGCGATAATTTAGCGCTTCTGAGGCAAGGCCATTAATTGCTCCTGCATAAATGGCATTCACAACATCCATGTTGCTCGCAACGAGTGAAAAGCATAGTTATTCTACGTTTAAGCGCGTTAACGTAGCATCGGATGCGCTAAAACTCGCCTTTCAGGAGTTTTTTGGGCTGTCTACTTTTGCGTTGAATGACTTCACAAGGGAGCAACCATTCTCTCATCCATTCGCCTTGAATTAGTTTGCCAAAAATCACTCTGAGTAGATCACTTTCTCATACTGGTTGGTATTTGATCACATTTGAGCGAGTTTCTGTTAGACTTAGTAGCAGATAAGGATTGTTTGTTTTACTCATCAGAGTTAAGGATAACGCTATGCACCTATCTAATGCTGAGCAGTGGGCTCAACTATGTCACAGACAGGCAGAGCTGGTTGAAAGCCTCTCAAAAACCTTCCCGGAACGTCGTGAGAACCATACCGATCTAGGTCTTAGCTGGCGACGGCTGGAGCAGCAGGTCATACGCGGAGAAATACCGCGAATCGATGATCTGAAGTAGTGATATATTTGAGGTTTAAAAAAACCGCCATCAGGCGGTTTTTTTATAACTCAGGGAGATTAAGCTTATTAGAATGCGTAACTTGCGGTGGCTAATACCGTACCTTCATTCTTCCAGGGACCATCATCAATCATGTTATCGTCGCTGAGGTTGGTATCTAACCAAGCCAACGACAAGCCTACCCCGGCAAGCTCCGTCGAGACACCGATGGAGTAATCCATATAATCTTCGCCCCAATCAAGGTCGGCACCATCGCCATAGCTATAACCTACATGAGCATCGATACTCCAGTTTTCGATAAACTCATAGGAGTAGTTGAGCTCTGTGTAGTGAAGATCTACATCTGCGTTGGCATAATCGTTGGTATACCACTGTGCAAGGTGGAAGCCCGCATAATAGAAGCCGACATTGGCCTCTAAATATTTACTGCTCTCATCCTGGCCCGGATAGGTGTAGTAGGTCAGGGTGACGTCGTATTCGAACTCCTCATCTTCCCCGATAGCTCCCCAATAACCGGCATAGATATCTATCTCAACGTCGGCATCATAGCTTTCATCATCAACATTACTCGCCCAGGCTCCGACGAAGAAGCCATTTTCGGCGCTGTAGTCGATGCCGCCCTGAATGGCAAAATCACCTGCCGTCTGTGATACCCCGCGAAAACGGTAGTCACTGGTGACCCCGATTTCACCCGATACTTCTGCCGATACCATAGGTGAGATTAGCGCTGCAGCCAATGTTAGGCCGGTAACCTGGGCAATCCGTTTTTTATTGAATTTTTTATACACGGTAGTTTCTCCATTTTACTTTATTGACATAAATGACTTTGATAAGTCCATTTCATGTGTACCAAACAGCAGCTGAGTTGCTGTACCTCATGGTGTCGATTATGAAACATCAGTTTCAATCTTGTTCTACTTCAAATTTTTAGACTTCTCACTCTTTCTGCTGGAAGACCACATAGATCTTCTTACAGGTGTCGAGCACCTCCCATGTGCCTTCAAACCCTGCGGGGATCACAAACTTATCGCCTCGGTTAACATGCATCGATTGGCCCCGGCTATCTGTGATGATGCTGGAACCGTCGAGGATCTCGCAGTACTCATGTTCGGTATAGCCGACCTTCCAGGCCCCCTTATCACCACTCCATATACCTGCATCGAACTGCTTGCAGGGGCTGGAGTAGTGATTTTCAATTCGTTGCAATGGCTCGCCGGATAAGATCTTCTCCTGCTCCGGCCTGTAGTGCTCGACATCAGCCTGACTGTTAGAAAAGTTAATGATTGAGTCAATATTCAAGGCTTGCCACCTCCATCTGAGTGCATCTTTACTGTTAATTGCAAAGGCGCAGACTCGGCTGCGCCCTTGTGATTTATTTCATCGTCGGCATGACAAATTCAGCCCGGGCATGCTGTGGCTTAGGCCAACGGGCGGTAATGGCTTTACGTTTGGTATAGAAACGAACGCCATCTGGTCCATGCATATGTAGCGGCCCAAACAAGGAGCGCTTCCAGCCACCGAAGCTATGGAAGGCCATAGGCACAGGGATTGGCACGTTCACGCCGACCATGCCTACCTGAACGTGATGGCAGAAATGTCTCGCCGCTTCACCGCTTTGGGTAAAGATGGCGGTGCCATTGCCAAACTCATGTTCGTTGATGAGCTCCAACGCCTCGGCGTAATCCTTAACCCTGACTATGGCCAGTACCGGTCCGAAGATCTCCTCCTTGTAGATGGTCATCTCGGGTGTGACGTTATCGAACAGGCAGCCACCGAGGAAATATCCCTGCTCATGATCTGCTACCGTTAACTGCCGACCATCGGCGAGCAGGGAAGCGCCTTCGGCTACGCCGGTTTCGATATAGTCGGTGACTTTGGCCAGATGCTGCGCCGAGATCAGAGGCCCCATATCCATCTCCGGGGTGATACCGTTACCCACGCGTAGTGCTTTTATCTGTGGCAGCAGCTTTTCAACCAGGGCATCACCGGAATTGCCGACTGCCAGTACCACAGATATCGCCATGCAGCGCTCACCGGCAGAACCATAGGCAGCACCCATCAAGGCACCGACGGCTTGATCGAGATCGGCATCAGGCATGAGTAACATATGGTTTTTCGCGCCGCCCAGTGCCTGTACACGTTTGCCATGTTTAGATGCGGTCTCATAGATGTACTCGGCGATAGGGGTTGAGCCGACGAAACTCACGGCTTGAATATCATCATGGGTCAGCAGGGTATCGACCGCCTCTTTATCACCATTGACGACGTTGAATACGCCGTCGGGCAGGCCGGCTTCAGTCAGGAGCTCCGCCAGGCGCATCACTGAGCTCGGATCTTTCTCCGATGGTTTCATGATGAAGGTGTTACCACTGGCAATCGCGATAGGAAACATCCACATGGGAACCATGACCGGGAAGTTGAACGGCGCGATACCGGCTACGACACCGAGTGATTGATTGACATGCCAGGCATCGACGCCGCTACCGACCTGTTCGGTGTGCTCGCCTTTGAGCAGATGTGGAATGCCGCACGCAAACTCGACCACCTCGAGGCCGCGGATGATCTCGCCCTTGGCATCATCCAATACCTTGCCGTGCTCACGGGTGATAAGTTCGGCAAGCTCATCGATATTGTTTTCAACCAGCGCCTTGAACTTAAACAGGATTCTGGCCCGGTTTAGTGGCGAGACCTGAGACCAGCTCTTATGTGCGCATTTAGCCAGTTCAATGGCACCGGCAACTTCGGCGGCACTGGCCAGGGAAACCGTTGCCGTATGCTCTCCGGTGGCGGGCTCGAATACCTGAGCCGTACGCTCACTCGTGTCTGAATAGCTACCGTTGATGAAATGGGTGATCGTCTGCATCTTACTTAATCCTCTATTTCCTGCGTTGCAGGTATAGTCATTTACTGTCTATTTCAGGCGCTGGGCCGGAAATATCTGTGTTCAATTTATCTGGTCGTTAATCCACGGCCCGGATGGCATCGCCTAGGGTGTTCACTATCTGATCTATCTGCTGCTTATCGACGATCAATGGCGGAGAGATGGCGATGATATCTGCGGTTGCCCTGACTAAGGTGCCGTTGGCAAAGCAGTGTTCGAATATGTCAAAGCCCCGCTTTCCTATCCCCTTCTCGCTGGGAGAGAACTGAATGCCGCCTACTAATCCTATGTTGCGGATATCTATGATGTTTGGCAGCCCCTTGAGGCTGTGAACGGCCTCCTCGAAATAGCCTTCGAGTTCCCGGCTACGTTCGAAAAGTTGCTCATTTTGGTAGATATCCAGGGTCGCTATGGCCGCGGCCGCAGCGACGGGGTGGCCGGAATAGGTGTAACCATGAAACAACTCGATCCCCTCAGGGCCCTGCATGCAGGCATCATAGATGGCGTCGTCGATAAGTACGGCTCCCATAGGGATCGCCCCGTTGTTGAGCGCCTTGGCTGTGGTGATCATGTCCGGGGTGACGCCCCAGCGCTGGCTGGCAAATGCATCGCCTACACGACCGAATGCGGTGATCACCTCATCAAAAATCAATAAGATGCCATGTTTCCTGGTTATCTCTCTGAGTCTTTGCAGGTAACCTTCCGGCGGCAAAATGACCCCAGCCGATCCCGACATCGGCTCGACAATGACGGCGGCGATATTTTCGGCCCCGTGAAGTGCGACCAGCTGCTCTAAAACGTCTGCTTTTTCGGCGCCGGTCTTGGGCATGCCACGGCTGAAGGCGTTATCCTGCATATCCAGCGTATGAGGCAGATGATCGACCCCAGGCAATAGCTGTTGACTGAAGGTCTTACGGTTACCGCCGATGCCGCCGACGGATATGCCCCCGAAACCGACACCGTGATAACCCAGCTCACGACCGATGAAACGGGTTCGGGTCGATTCACCGTTAGCCCTGTGGTAGTTGATGGCGATCTTCAGCGCGCTGTCGACCGACTCTGAGCCTGAGTTAGTGAAGAACACCTTATTCAATCCTTCGGGACTGATCTGCGCCAGGCGCTCGGCGAGCTCGAAGGCCAGCGGGTGTCCCATCTGAAAAGAGGGCGCATAATCCATCTGGTGGATCTGTTTACTGACAGCTTCTGAGATCGCTTTGCGTCCATGACCCGCATTACAACACCATAGTCCTGCCGTGCCGTCGAGTACGGGTCTGCCTTTGGTATCTTTGTAATACATGCCTTGAGCTTCGGCGAGCAACCTGGGTTTCGATTTGAACTGCCTGTTTGCCGTAAACGGCATCCAGTAGTGTTCAAGTGATTGTGCTTCGCCTTGCATATTTGTCTGACTATCTGACATAGCATATACCCCGATTCAATGTTATTCGTTGTTATTGTGAGCGGTTGATATTTTCCATGCTATGTTAGAAATAATGAACATGAAAGCTTTTTGTTCATTTATTTATAGCAAAATGTGAATTTTTGTAAAATATATTGAAACTGATGTTGAAAAATGGTCGGGTAAAGGCGTAATCTGGTGCTCGGAAATCTTTACTGTGCGCTTGGTCAGAGCTTGGAGGGGTGGCGCTGGAGTCGCTTCTTGGCAGTAAGAATGACTCAGCATCTTCCCCGTTAGTTGGTATCGGCGAAGCTATAAATTATTAAATCACCCGTTAAGAGGTCATCATGAGTACACCTACAAATCGCGAACAGTGGCAAAGCTTAGCCGATAAGTTAATCGATGAAGGGGGGATAAAATCCGCAGCATTCATCGATGGCGAATATCAGCCTTCGGTATCGGGTGAGACCTTTGAGTGTGTGAGCCCCATCGATGGCCGGGTACTGTGTCAGGTAGCGAGTTGCTCACCGGAAGATGCAGACATTGCCGTCGATAGCGCAAGAAAAGCGTTCGACGAGGGGAGCTGGTCTATGCTGCCACCGGTGAAACGTAAGCAGGTATTGATACGTTTCGCAGATTTACTGGAGCAAAACCGGGATGAGCTTGCACTGCTAGAGACCTTAGATATGGGGAAACCCATACGTTACTCGGGCAGTGTCGATGTGGCCGGTGCCGCACGCGCTATTCGCTGGTCCGGTGAGGCAATCGACAAGGTCTATGATGAGATAGCCCCCACGTCGCACAATGAGATTGGCATGATCACCCGTGAGCCCGTTGGTGTGGTGGCGGCGATTGTGCCGTGGAACTTCCCTATCCTGATGGCTTGCTGGAAGCTTGGACCGGCGCTGGCCACGGGTAACAGTGTCATCTTAAAGCCCTCGGAAAAGTCGCCGTTAACGGCGATTCGTATGGCTCAGCTCGCTGTTGAGGCCGGGATCCCCAAGGGGGTGTTGAATGTGCTTCCGGGATTCGGTCATACCGTGGGTAAGGCGCTGGCTCTGCATATGGATGTAGATACCCTGGTATTTACCGGGTCGACAAAGATAGCCAAGCAGTTGATGATCTACGCCGGCGAGTCAAACATGAAACGGGTTTGGCTTGAGGCGGGGGGCAAGAGCCCGAATATTGTCTTCAACGATGCACCAAACCTGCAGAAGGCCGCCGAAGCCGCCGCCTCAGCCATCGCATTCAATCAGGGGGAGGTCTGCACCGCGGGTTCCCGATTGCTGGTCGAGGCGGGCGTGAAAGATGAGCTGCTTGAGCTGATCGCGAAAGAGCTTAAGGCCTGGCAGCCGGGTCATCCGCTGGATCCGGATACGACCTGTGGCGCCGTTGTGGACAGGCAGCAGCTGGACAATGTGCTGAGTTACATTCGCTCCGGCGTCCAGGAGGGAGCCGAACTTGTATTAGGTGGCGCTCAGGTGATGGCGGAAAGTGGCGGTGTGTATGTCGAACCGACCATCTTCTCAGGGGTGAATAACGCAATGACGATCGCTAAAGAGGAGATATTTGGTCCGGTACTGTCGGTTATCAGCTTCGATGGCATGGAGCAGGCGATAGAGATAGGTAACGACAGCATCTATGGTCTGGCGGCCGGGGTGTGGACATCGGATATCAGTAAGGCTCATAAGACGGCCAAGGCGCTGCGTAGTGGTATGGTCTGGGTTAATCATTATGATGGTGGCGACATGACGGCCCCCTTCGGCGGTTATAAGCAGTCGGGCAACGGCCGTGACAAGTCGCTGCATGCGTTCGATAAGTACACCGAGATCAAGGCAACCTGGATTGCGTTGGATTGAGTTCTAAGTTCTAAGTTCTAAGTTTTAAGTTTTAAGCACTAGCTCCAAAAAAGCCCCTCTACCTTTCGGTAGAGGGGCTTTTTTGTGTCAGGAACACTTATAAAGGTTTGCCATGGATACAAACCTTCGTTGTGGCTGTGACTACTTATGTTCAGGGTTGAATCTGTCCATCACCACGGCACAGACGGCGTCGCCTGTGATGTTGAGTGAGGTACGGATCATGTCAAATACACGGTCCAGGGCGAACAGGAGCGGCAGGCCATCGATTGGGATCCCGGCTGCCAGCAGTACCGCCACAACAAGGAAAGAGGGGCCGGGTACACCGGCTTGTCCGATAGCGCCCAGTGTCGAGGTAAAGATGATGGCGGCGTAGGCCATCATGGTCAGATCGACATGGTACATCTGGGCGAAAAACATGGCGACCAGGCCATAGTAGATGGCGTTACCTGTCATGTTGATGGTCGCGCCAAGGGGCAGTACGAAGGCGGCGGTCGCCTTGGATACATCGAGCTCCTCTTCACAGGTTTCCATGGTGACCGGTAGAGTCGCCATAGATGATGCGGTAGAGAGTGCCATCGCCTGGGGCTTTTTCATCGCCGAGACAAACTTCATTGCCGGGACGTTGGAGAAGAACTTCACCACAAGCGGGAAGAAGATGAAGGCATAGATAAGAATCGCCACCACGAATACGACGAATAGCTTTAACACCACCTCCAAGGCCTGAAAACCAAATGAGCCTACAGATTCCGCCATCAGGCCGAAAACCCCGATAGGGGCGATGATCATCACGCAGTTGATCATCCACACGAAGGCGTCGACTATGGTGTTGAGGGCACTGATGATAGGCTTGGCACCGTCACCTTTAACCTTAGTCAGTGCGATACCGAAGAAGATACAGAACACCAGGATCTGCAGGATATTCCCCGAGGTCATAGATTCGAACACATTGGTTGGGATCATGCCTATCAGGGTATCCATGGCACCGGGCAGGGCGCCCTGCTCCGCGGTGACCTTGGTGAGAGATTCACCGTGGGCGGTGAAATCGACACCGGCGCCGGGTTTGAATATGTTGCCCATCACCAGTGCGAGTGTGACTGCTATGCCGGAGGTGATAATAAAGAAGGCGAATGTACCTATACCTATCTTACCGGCAGAGGGGCTGTCGCCTAAGCTGGCTGCGCCGGCGATAATAGATACCACGACTAAGGGGATGACCAGCATCTTGATCAGATGAATAAATATGGTACCCAGAGGCCCGAATACGGCGGCACTCTCTCCCATGAAAAGGCCCACTAATGCACCTATTATCATGGCGATAACCACCTGAAGACCTATGTTGTGCATTAAGTTTTTATTTCGAATTCCCACGCTGGCTCCGTTGTTGAACTGATCTGTTAAGCTTTTTTTGAAGGGGCGTAAAGTTATCACACAAGTGTATCTGGCACTGTGAAACAACACTTATACAGGAGCTTAATTTACCCTTTCATAAATAAATCTCGCTCCTGCTGAATTATTCTTAAAAAGTATAGGTAAAATTTTATGAATCGTTAAAATGAGTTGGGAAATAGCGGGACTGATTCTGGTATCTCTATTTGCCGTTCTATATTTGAGCTCAGATCTGCAAGCTTTCTTAAACGCAGCCTCCTCCGGTAGCTCAGGCTTTAGCCTGTGCCAGCGCCTTTGGTCAATCAGATTGAGCTATCGAGATTGAAAAGCTGGAGTAACAAAAGAGGTGAAAGTAAAAAATAGAAAGCACTGAAGCGAAGTGCTTTCTATCTGTCTGTCTGCAGGTCAGAGCTCGTGACGGTAGGGGATACTTCTTTGTGCTCCGGGCCGGGTTACCGCAATGGCTGCGGCGCGGTTAGCAAACTCTACCGCATCACGCATCGCCATATCTTCACTCAGGGCTACCATCAAGGCACCGTTAAAGGTATCTCCGGCGCCGACGGTATCTATGGGTTTAACATCGACGCCACCGACCATCCCCTCAAACTCGGCACAGCTTAAATACGCTCCCCGGGAGCCCAGGGTGATGATCACTGTCTCTGGCCCCAGCTGGTGAAGCATTTGCGCCGCCAGCTTTGCCGTACTCTCATCACAGACCTCTATTCCCGTTATCGTCTCGGCTTCGGTCTCATTTGGGGTGATAATATCGACCCATCTGTAGATCTCGGTGCCAAGTACAGTGGCGGGGGCTGGGTTTAGCAGGGTGTTCGCACCATGTTTCTTTGCTGATTTGAGTGCCTGAGCCACGGTCGTGGTCGGGGTTTCCAGCTGCACCAGTAGCCAATCGGCATTGACCAGTAACATCTGGTGTTGCTCGAGCGCTTGTGTGGTTAAGCTGGCGTTGGCGCCAAGTGAAACTCCGATACTGTTCTCGCCATCTGCACCGACAAAGATCATCGCCGTGCCGGTGCTCATGCCTTCGACCTTAGTGATACCCTCGGGGTGAATACCATCATCACACCAGCTTTGGGTCATCTGATCGGCAATTGCGTCGGCTCCCAGATGGCAGATAAAGTCGACCCTGTTTCCCGGTTGGCGCAATCTGGCACAGGCAACGGCCTGATTTGCCCCTTTGCCGCCGTGCTCGAGCCGGTAATCCCGGCTCATCAGGGTCTGCCCCGGAGCTGGAAGATAGTCGAGTGACATCACATGGTCGGCATTAGCGCTACCTAAGATGACGAGTCTGCTCATGATTTTCCCCTATTCACTATGTCCCTGTAGTCGAGCCATCCACAGCTCCGGCAGTCGGGCAGCTGATAGCAGGTAATCAGACAGAGCTTCGTCTGTCTAATGACGATATGCCTGTAGCCGCACAACAAACAGAACGACAGATTATTGTCCGGCTGTTAGTTATATGCTTGTAACCGTTCAACTAACAGGTCGACAAACCCTTGTCGGTCGAGGTTAAACACTACTGTGGCGTTAGTCTCATTACCGGTGAGTTGATGGCGATCGACAACTGTCATCCCTTGAGTATGCTCGCCTTTTGTCTCTATGCCAACCCAGCACTCCTGGGTCTGGAACAGTTCAGGCTTGAGCAGCCAGGCGATGGTGCAGGGATCGTGCAGTGGTGCCCCGGTAAAGCCCCACTTAGGATCTCTGTGATAGAGGATGAAGAAGTCCAGAAGTTCAGCTACGCATAAGGCGATAGGGTTATCGATTGCACGGATCCGCTCGATGTCCTCATCCATGATCTGCGCTTCGTGGGTTACATCCAGACCACACATGGTGATGGGGATGCCGGATTTAAAGACGATATCGGCGGCTTCTGGATCGACATAGATATTAAATTCTGCGGCCGGAGTCCAGTTGCCTACGCCGGCGGCACCGCCCATGAGCACGATACGTTCTATCTTCTCGTGCAGCTCGGGATGACTGGTGAGCAAGATGGCGATATTGGTCAGCGGACCTGTGGGTACCAGAGTTACCGGAGCCTGACTTTCGCGAAGCTTTAATGCCATCAGCTCAATGGCCGTCATAGAGACCGGCTCAAAACCGGGATCGGGTAGCTCGGGGCCATCGAGTCCGGTTTCGCCGTGAACGTTATCGGCGATGATCAGCTCTCTCGAGAGAGGTTTAGGTGCACCCGCCGCGACAGGGATATCGCCTCTGTCTAAGAGTGTTAACACCCTAAGGGCATTGTTGAGCGTCTTATCCGGTGTCTGATTGCCGGCACTGGTCGTTACAGCAAGTGGGGTGAATGCGTCGCTGCTTAAGGCGAGAATGAGCGCTATTGCATCATCGTGTCCCGGATCACAATCGAGAATAATTGGGCGTGTCATGGTCATACTCCTTCAATTGACTGTAAGGCAGGTTAGCACGACAGATTAATCTACCGCCTGTGATAGTTGTTTTTTTGTGAGGCAGGAGCCAATAAAGCCATAATAAGGTTAGTTTATATGTAATATTGACCCACAAGTCGCTGTCACAAAATTCACTCAAGATTTCCAACGCCATGAATTATCATGCTTATAATGTTTGCCCTATGGATTATTTCACTCGAGCATCCATTCAATTAACCCATTAAAACCAGAGGCTGAAACGGTTATGTCAGAGCACTTCAAAGGCAGATATGAGGTGGAATTTAAATATCGTCTATCCTCAAGAGTTCAGTTTCTGTCGCGTCTTAAATCCATGAGCCCAGAGATCATGCTGGAAGATAATCTGGAGCATGATAGGTATTTCGACCTGCCTGCTGGGGAGTTGAAGGGAGAGAACAAGAGCGTTTGTATCCGCAATATGCAACCCTCGGGGATCAAGCTCTGGATTGTAAAGGGCCCGGAAGCGGACAGGTGTGAGGCGGTAGATATTACTGACGCAGAGAAAGCCTGCAGCATGTTGCAAACCATGGGGTTTGAGCGTGTATTAGAGATGAAGAAGATCCGCAGCATCTACTTTCTGGGTGAGTTTCATGTGACAGTGGATCGCCTCGAGGGGATAGGGGACTTTGCCGAGCTTGCCATCATGACCGACGATGAGCACAGGCTGGCCGGGTATCGGCAGCAGCTGCTTGAGCTGGCAGCAACTCTGGGGCTGGATTCATCTCAGTTGGAAACCCGCTCTTATCGCGAGTTACAGGCTAACTCGAATAGCCTTTCTGACTAGTCATCCTGAACTTATTTTTTGTAAAGGGAGCCAGCTTGAACCTTCATGGCTATCTATCGCCTCCGGCGGGTGCTGTATAGGGATATACAAATGTCGTGGTCACATGGATGTGAATGAACGACGTATGTGCAGATACTTCTGTGGCACGGTGAATAGAAACCTCAGGTTTCTGAGCTTATGAACGAGAAGCATGGATGCTGAACTGGCCTTTAGGTATGGATACCGTTGCAAGTACATCTGACCGCCATGGATGGTGAGAATGCCGTGAAATGTAGGGAACATTTTCGGCCTTGTAAGCTCGACGATGGCAAACAACCTCCATGTTTAAATGCCAGTTCGATATCCCTATCTCTCGCTCGGAGAGTATCACTTAGTGATACCTCGCCAAGCTGTCAACGGCCACAGCCGCATCTACACCGGGTTGTTTCTCTCTTCGATGAGGCTTTGCCGTTAACCATAAGCTTTGTTGTTAACACTAAGCTTTGGGGTTACATATCAATGCGCATTTTTCGATTAAGAGTGCTCGTTTTTTCTACGCCACTCTGATAGAGTGCTTATTAATCAATAGCTTTGCTAAGGCTAGGCTTAGATAATGGGTTTAATAAATGTGCATGCGCGTTTTACCAAATATACGCGTATGCGCACTATACAAATGTTAGGCATTTCATGAAGATATTTTTGCTATTCATATTCTCTACTATGTCCTTTTGTTCATTTGGAAATGAATCAGAATCAAATTTAGGTATTGAGCTATTAGTTTCAATTAGAGAAAGTAATTTGGAGAAATTTGAAGAGCTATTGAAGTTAGGTGTAGATCCAAATTATAGGGATGAGAATGGAGAGCCTAGCCAGAGACCTGTTGTGTTGGAGTTGGCAGCCGTCCATAGAGACCCAAATTATCTAAAGCTAGCTTTAAAGTACGGTGGAAATCCAAATACGCTAGATGGCTATGAAAGTAAGACTATTCTTTTTGAAGCGTCTAAACACTCGAGATTAAGCAATGTGAAAATTCTTGTGGTTGCAGGAGCCAGACTAGACGAATTAGATGATAGTGAAGGAACAGCTCTGCACACAGCCATTGCTGTTAAAAACTTTGATATCGCACACTACCTAATTATGGCTGGAGCTTCGTTAACCCATAAAAACAAGTGGGGATATACTCCACTGGACATGCTTAGAAAGTATGGTAATGCTGGAGTAAAAAAATATAGTGAACAGTATCAATGGTATTTAAAAGTTGTGCAAATTACCGGTATAGAAAATGTTTAACAAGACTCTGAATTCAGATTCACCAAGGCTGTCACGCCATTTGCAGAGCAAATCGCCCGCCAGCAGCGGTTAACTTATTAGCAGGGCGTTAGATGAACCATGAATCCGAGTAAAGTTGTTCGTGAAAATGTTAGGAGGCTCACTGACCTTCCAAATATAGGTAAGGCTGGTGCCGCCGATCTGGAGTTGCTTGGTATAGAGAAGCCCGACGATCTTGTGGGGCTGGATCCGTATGAGATGTATGAGAGGCTCTGCATTTTAACCGGCTGCAGGCATGACCCGTGTGTCATCGATGTGTTTATTTCAGTTACAAGCTTTATCAATGGTGATGACCCCAAGGTTTGGTGGGCTTATACGGCAGAACGGAAGAAAGTGCAGGCTGCGAAGTAGAATATTACCTAACATGAGTTTAGCTAACAGCTTGCTCCGCTTCATATTTTTGCAAACAATTATCTGCCCATTATTTGGGCGTTATCGCACATACGATTGCCACATTTTTTCTCATTTATGTCCAAAATCGTGCTAGTAACCATATAACCAATATCGAAGAGATTACTTTCTCGAAACCAGAGTCAGGTGTAAACACGGCTGGGGGCGTTGGCGGCATGGCGAGGTTTCACATAGTGAAACTCTTCGAGCGAGAGATAGGGATATCGAACTGGCCGTTTAACAGGGAGGTTGTTTGAGACCGCAGAGCGTATAGGGATAACTCTTATGAAATCAAGAACCAGCGTACCGAGAGATTGCTTGCACTAAAGGTCGTTCATTCACATCCATGTGATCACGACGTTCGTATATCCCTATACGGCACCAGCTGCAAGCAATAGGTGTAAGTAGGGTTATGGTTTCCCACGAACCAGCCAAATACCCAATCAGCCCAAATAACCCATAAAAGATACTTCAAACTTGTTATCCGACAAGCAGACTAAAACTTGTTATCAAAAGATATCCAGGAACCTATGGTAGAGCATCCCTGCCGCCAGCATGGGCGATCTGAATGTGGGCCCGCCGGGGAAGGTCATATGCTGTATCTTATCGAAGATATCGAATCGGCCCGCCTGTGCCGTTAACGCCTCTGCGATGAGTTTTGCCGCCATATGGGTGGCGTTGACGCCGTGGCCGGAGTAGGCCTGTGCATACATGATGTTAGGACAGTCCGGCAGACGACCTATTTGAGGCAATCTGTTGGCTCCTATGCCTATCATGCCACCCCATTCGAAATCGATTTTGACCCCCTTAAGCTGAGGGAACACCTTTTCCAGGTTCGGGCGCAGTGCGGCCTCGATATCTTTAGGGTCTTTACCCGAGTAGGTACACAGGCCGCCGAACAGCAGGCGGTTATCTTCTGACAGGTGAAAGTAGTCGAGATCGATACGCATATCGGCGAAGGCCATATCTTTGGGGATGATATCTTTGCACTGTTCATCGGTGAGCGGCTCGGTGGCCAGCAGGTAGCTGCCCGCGGGGAGTACTTTACCACCCACATAGCCATCAAGCTCATGGCCGATATAGGCGTTACCTGCCAGAACCAGGTATTGACAGTTCACCTCACCAAATTGGGTGATCACCTTAGGCTTATCTCCCTTGATGATCTTCTGCGCCGCACTGTACTCATACATCTTTACCCCTAACTCGCGGGCGACTCGTGCCTCTCCCAGAGCT
This sequence comes from uncultured Shewanella sp., assembly GCF_947501225.1. Taxonomy (GTDB): domain Bacteria; phylum Pseudomonadota; class Gammaproteobacteria; order Enterobacterales; family Shewanellaceae; genus Shewanella. The sequence goes on along the minus strand of NZ_CANMUW010000014.1, from coordinate 69,909 downwards.
AAGTTTAACGGGTGCAGGTGGCCGCTATTCATATCGACCAGTGCACCTTCATAACAGTTAGAGCCTATGACCTGACCCATATCCTTCTTTTCCAGCAGGGTGAAGCCTTCACGCCCCTGAGAGATAAGATCTTCATAGTCTTGCTTTAACTCTTTCATATGGCGGGGACGCATGGCCAGATCGCAATAACCCATCTGCAGATTACAGTCGATGTTATGCTCGGCAACGCGTTGTCTGACGATATCTACCGCCTCGAAGCCCATCTGATGAATGGCATTGACGCCCTCTTCACCAATGACACTCCTGAACTGTTCGATATTATGACCAATGCCGCGAATAAGCTCACCGCCATTTCTGCCTGAGGCGCCCCAGCCAATCCGCTTCGCTTCCAGCAATGCAACACAAAAGCCTTTCTGCGCCAGTTCAATAGCGGTATTGATACCGCTGAAACCACCGCCGATCACACACACATCGACATCTATTTGCTCCCTGAGCTGGGGATGTTCGTAAAGCTCTTTTGCCGTATCGAAATAGTATGATGAGGGATACGTGTCACTGTGCACCGGACTTTTAGTTTGCATCATCTCTCCAAATTATAATTTTTGTTATTGAGTGCTCATTACCGGGAATTAATAGGACGCAGGGCGGTATACTTTTGGCCTTAGTCATATATAATTCACGGGTGTTGATTATATTTAACATGCTTTTTTGTTCGATACAAATTACTATGTAATATAATTTGAACACTTTTAATAATATTGTGACATTTACAGGAGAGATGCATTTGGATATTGGCGCTAGCCTGAAGGCTGTCCGTAAACTAAAAGGTCTTTCACAACGGGAACTTGCGAAAAGAGCCGGAGTGACCAACAGCACTATCTCTATGATTGAGAAGAACAGTGTGAGTCCCTCGGTGAGTTCGTTGAAGAAGGTGTTGTCGGGTCTGCCTATGTCATTGGTAGATTTTTTTGCCATGGAAGATACTACGACGGCAGAGCCCAAGGTGGTCTATCGCAGCGACGAGTTACTCGATATCGGTGACGGCAATCTGGACTATAAGCTGGTGGGCCGCGACTACCCTAACAGGGCCATGTCGGTCATGAGTGAAACCTATCCACCGGGTTCAGATACCGGTGAGGAGATGCTCAAACATGAGGGCGAAGAGGCGGCCATGGTCATCGAAGGTAAGTTTGAACTCACCGTCGGCGATGAGGTGTTTATTTTAGAGGCTGGTGATAGCTATTACTTCAACAGTGAAACGCCCCATAGGTTCAGAAATCCGTTTGATGAAAATTGCCGAATCGTCAGTGCGACTACGCCGGCTAACTTTTAACCCTCCTGTAAAACTTAACGTACTATTCGGCTTTTAGTTTATTTTTTAGTGACGACAGATGGGAACAAGGTCTGTCGTCATCCGGGGCCAGAGCCTCTTTCGTGAGCGTGCAAGATGCAGGCGCGAAAGGGGCAAAGCTCCCAGTTTACCTCCTCTGTTTTAAACATCTGATTTTCTCATTGTGCTGTTTCCTGAACAGGCTAAGATTTTTGCCCGCAAATTTTAGTTTTTTATGCTGAATTCACTCAAAAAGTGTTCAGTTTTCACTGATTAACTCCCTATTTATATCAATTTCGATAAGCATGCTTGTAAATAATATTGGTCATGCCTGCTCGCTTTTCGTGATGTGCATCATGGTGGTGAGCTCGGTTAATGCCCGCGGCTGATGAAGCAAAAACTGAAGTAAATGTGAACTGTGAATTTTTACTTTTTCTCTATCTTGTTGAATTTAATAGTTGTTGTGATTTTGTTGCTGTCATTTTAAATTGTATCAACTTCTCCTCTTGCCTGTGTGCAATTTTCAGTGTAGTGTTTGAAAAAGTGAACAGGGTTTAAGCTCTGTTCATATGTAAGAACAGTTACCAGAAGAACAAAAACTAAAATAACCAAGTAGGTGATCTATGTCGGATGCAGGGCTTGCTGTCATTGGGGTGACGGCGTGCAATCAGGAGTTAGGCTTACATCCCTTTAATATTGTCGGCGAGAAGTACCTTCTTGCTGTTGCCGATGCGACTAAGGGGTGGCCCTTGGTGATTCCCTCGCTGGGGCACTGTCCGGGAGAGCTCATTCTGCCTCGTTTAGATGGCATTCTTTTCACCGGTTCTCCCTCAAATATCGAGCCACACCATTTTCAGGGGGAAGCGAGTGACGCCGGTACCCATCACGATCCCAAGCGGGATGCGACAACCCTTCCGTTGTTGAAGGCCGCTATCGATGCCGGTATTCCCGTTCTGGCTATCTGCCGTGGATTTCAGGAGATGAATGTCGTGTATGGCGGAAGCCTGCATCAGAAATTGCATCAGGTTGGCGGTTTTATCGAACACCGGGAAGATAAGAGTGCACCACTGGATGTGCAATATGGTCTCTCCCACGAGGTACAGATAGAACCTGGAGGACTGCTTCACGAGGCGTGGGGCCGTAGCTCTGCAGAGGTTAACTCTGTGCATACTCAAGGCGTCGATCGTCTGGGAGTCGGGTTACGGCCAGAAGCGTTTGCCCCGGACGGATTAGTAGAGGCGTTCTCTATTAAAGAAGCAAAGAATTTTGCTCTTGGCGTGCAGTGGCATCCTGAATGGAAGGTGTTAGATAACCCTTTCTACAGTTCAATTTTTAAGGCTTTCAGCGATGCATGTGAGCGTCGAGCAAATTCCCGAGTGAGATAAAAAATGAAGAAGTTAACTGCTTATTTAAACGAACAGAAAATTACAGAAGTCGAGTGCGTTATCAGTGATATGACGGGTATCGCCAGAGGTAAGATCGCTCCGGTCGGTAAGTTTATCGATGAAAAAGGGATGCGTATGCCGGAAAGCGTGCTGTTGCAGACGGTGACCGGCGATTATGTTGAGGATGAGCCTTACGATACCCTGCTGGATAATGCCGACATCGACTTTGTCTGTGTTCCCGATGAAAACGCTGTCTATAAGCTGCCATGGACTATCGAAGCCACGGCTCAGGTTATTCACGACACCTTCGATAAGATGGGCAACCCTATCGAGCTTTCGCCAAGAAACGTGCTGAAGAAGGTGTTGAAGCTCTATGAGGATAAGGGGTGGAAACCCGTAGTCGCGCCGGAGATGGAGTTCTACCTTACCCGCCGTAATGAAGATCCGGATCAGCCCCTGATCCCACCGGTTGGACGCTCAGGTCGCCAGGAGTCGGGCAGACAATCATTCTCGATAGATGCGGCAAATGAGTATGATCCCCTGTTTGAAGATATGTATGACTGGTGTGAGTTACAGGGGCTGGATATCGATACCCTTATCCATGAAGAGGGCACCGCCCAGATGGAGATCAATTTCAGTCACGGCGATGCATTGTCGATGGCGGATCAGGTGTTTGTATTCAAGCGTACCCTCAAGGAGGCGGCGCTGAAACATAATGTCTGTGCCACCTTTATGGCGAAACCTGTGGCGGATGAACCGGGTAGTGCCATGCACCTTCATCAGAGTATCGTCGAAGTTAAATCCGGGCAGAATATCTTCTCCATGAAAGATGGCACCAAGAGTCCGCTGTTTTACAGCTACATAGGTGGGCTGCAGAAGTTTATCCCTGAACTTCTGCCTCTGTTAGCGCCGAATGTTAACTCTTTCAGACGCTTCCTGCCCGGCACGTCGGCACCGATTAATCTCGAGTGGGGTGAAGAGAACCGTACCTGTGGCTTGCGTATTCCTGAGTCATCGCCGCAGAACCTGCGCGTCGAAAACCGTATCGCCGGTGCCGACTCCAACAGCTACCTGTCTATCGCCGCCAGCCTGTTATGTGGCTATATCGGCATGGTCGAAGATGTTAAGCCTTCGACACCTGTGCAGGGGCGAGCCAACGAGTCGCGCCAGAGTATCAGCCTGCCGCTGACACTGGAGGAGGCACTCGGCGCCATGTCCGAGAGTGTTGCCTGTCGTGAGTATCTTGGGGAGGCGTTTACCACGGGCTATATCGCGGTGAAGCAGGCCGATCTGGCCAGCTTTAAGCGTGTGATCAGTTCATGGGAGCGTGAGTATCTGTTACTCACAGTGTAGTCGGGGAGGGAGGCGCTGCGCAGGCGCCATTTATTGAATCAGTTTGGTCTTTCTGAAGGTTCAATTGGGGTTGAATCGTCAGCTGCGAAGGGGGGGGGAGAGTATTCGCAATCTTATGCGCTGCCGGATTTTTCGGGAGTGTATCAGGGGGCGTTAGCAGTAGAGCAGTAGCACACTGCCGATGCGGTTTTAAGGTGTAGCATTGGTTAAAAATTAAAACTAAATCCGGGAATTACCGGTAACACAATGACAGACAGCGGTGATGTGACTCACGGCTGCTACGCTAAATCAAGGAGATAGCATGAAGCTTTTAAAGAAGATGACGACACTGGCGCTCTTGGGGGCCGGGGTGTTAGCAAGCAGTAATCTGATGGCTGAAGAGGTGGTTCGGGTCTATAACTGGTCCGATTATATCGCCGAAGATACGTTGGCAAACTTCCAGAAAGAGACCGGCATTCGCGTGGTATATGACGTGTTCGACAGTAACGAAGTGGTGGAAGCTAAGCTACTTTCCGGCCGCTCCGGTTACGATATCGTCGTCCCCTCAAATAGCTTTCTGGCTAAGCAGATTAAAGCCGGGGCGTTTCAAAAGCTTGATTCAAATCTGCTGCCTAACCATAAGAACCTGAACTCTGAGTTGATGACTCAACTGCAAACGGCCGATCCGGGCAACCAGTATGCTGTGCCATATCTATGGGGAACAAATGGTATCGGTTATAACGAGGCGAAGGTGAAAGAGGTATTGGGTGAAGATGCGCCGGTCGATTCTTTAGAGCTTATCTTTAACCCAAAATATGCGGCTAAAATCTCTAAGTGTGGTTTCTCTTTCCTCGATTCCGCCGATGAGATGGTGCCGATGGCGCTAATCTATCTGGGTCTGGACCCTAACAGCACCAGTAAGGCTGACTTCAAGCGTGCCGGTGAAGTATTGGAAGCGATACGTCCGCATATCACCTACTTCCACTCATCGCGCTATATTACCGATCTTGCCAATGGTGATCTCTGTGTTGCCGTAGGTTACTCAGGGGATATCCTTCAGGCGGCTACCCGCGCCGAAGAAGCCGGTAACGGCCATGTTATCAGCTATGCGATACCCAAAGAGGGCGCAAACCTCTGGTTTGATATGCTGGCCATTCCTGCCGATGCCGCGAACGTGAGTAATGCTCATACCTTTATCAACTACCTGCTTCGTCCTGAGGTGATTGCACCTATCTCTAACTATGTCTCCTATGCCAACCCAAATGAGGCGGCCCAGGAGCTGGTGGATGATGAGATCCGTAATGATCCGGGTATCTATCCGACCGAAGAGGTATTGAAGCGTCTCTATGTGGGTGAAGTTCGCCCGATGAAGGCGCAGCGTGCTCTGACCCGAGTCTGGACCAAGGTTAAGTCGGGTTACTAAAAGCTCCCCCGGGGCAGGTCACTCCTGCCCCTTTTTACCTTTCAACACATTTAAATTGCCGTAGGTGCCTGAAGGTGGTGCCTTTTGTGGAGAAGTTATATGGATAGTACCTCTGGCGTCACCAACAAACCAACAACAAAGACGCAAGCCAAAGTCCTGCTGAAAATAGAGCGGGTGAGTAAATTATTCGATGAAGTTCGCGCCGTCGATGATGTTTCATTGAACATCAACCAGGGAGAGATATTTGCCCTGTTAGGCGGTTCAGGTTCCGGAAAATCGACCCTGTTGCGAATGCTGGCCGGTTTTGAGAAACCGACCGAGGGCCGCATCTATCTCGATGGTGAAGATATTACCGATATGCCCCCCCATGAACGTCCCATCAACATGATGTTTCAATCCTATGCCCTGTTTCCCCATATGTCGGTAGAGCAGAATATCGCGTTTGGTTTGAAGCAGGATAAGTTACCGAAAGATGAAATAGCCTCCCGCGTCAAAGAGATGCTTAAGCTGGTGCATATGGAGCAGTATGCCAAGCGAAAGCCGGCCCAACTCTCCGGTGGACAACGTCAACGTGTGGCTCTGGCACGCTCACTGGCTAAGCGGCCCAAGTTACTCCTTCTCGATGAGCCCATGGGGGCGCTGGACAAGAAGTTGCGGACTCAGATGCAGTTAGAGGTGGTCGATATTCTCGAGGAGGTTGGGGTGACCTGTGTGATGGTGACTCACGATCAGGAGGAGGCGATGACCATGGCGGAGCGAATCTCCATCATGAATGAGGGCTGGATCGCTCAAACCGGTTCGCCGATGGATATCTATGAGAGTCCGACTTCAAGAATGGTGGCCGAGTTTATCGGTTCGGTGAACCTGTTTGAAGGTGAGATTGTTGTCGATGAGGCGGACCATGCGATTATCGAATCGCCGAGGCTGGAGCAGCAGTTCTATATCGGCCATGGTGTCTCAACTAACGTCGAGGATAAGAAGGTTTGGCTGGCAGTAAGACCCGAGAAAGCCCGTATCAGCCGTGAACAGCCACAAAATGACTATAACTGGTGTCATGGTGAAGTCGAGGATATTGCCTATCTTGGCGGCATCTCAGTCTACTATATCCGTCTGGCTAACGATCAGGTGATTCAGTCGGTGATGACTAACCGTGACAGACGCTCCGACCCTCCTACATGGAAAGATAAGGTCTTCATCAGCTGGGAGGCCACCAGCGGTGTGGTCCTCAGATCTTAGGAGGACAGATGATGAAAAAACCACTGAAGTTTAGATTGCCAAAAGGCCAGTGCTGGACGATAGGAGTTCCCTACTTCTGGTTATTACTCTTTTTCGCATTACCATTTGCCATCGTACTCAAAATCAGCTTTTCGACGGCAGCCATCTCTATTCCACCCTATGAGTCACTATTCAGTTACGCCGATGAATCTTTGCAGATATTGCTGAATCTGGGTAACTACCTGCTCATCTTCGACGATGAACTCTATATCTATGCTTATCTGGGCTCGTTGAAAATGGCCTGTGTAACGACTTTAGGTTGCCTGCTTATCGGCTACCCTATGGCTTATGCGATCGCCAGAGCGCCGAAACAGCAGCAAACCCTGCTGATCCTGCTGGTGATGTTACCCTCCTGGACCTCTTTTCTTATTCGGGTCTATGCCTGGATGGGAATATTGAGCAATAACGGTTTAATCAACAATATGCTGCTGTGGCTGGGGGTGATCTCTGAGCCGCTTCAGATGCTCAATACTAATTTTGCGGTCTATATCGGCATCATCTACAGCTATCTGCCGTTTATGATCTTGCCTCTGTATGCCACCCTCTCTCAGCTCGATGGCAGCTTATTAGAGGCGGCTTCTGATCTGGGCTCGCGTAGCCTGAATACGTTCTGGAAGATCACACTGCCCCTCTCCAAAGGCGGCGTGGTGGCTGGCTCCATGCTGGTCTTTATCCCTGTGGTCGGTGAGTTTGTTATTCCTGAACTGCTCGGCGGTCCGGATTCCTTGATGATAGGTAAGGTGTTATGGCAGGAGTTCTTCAATAACCGGGACTGGCCGGTCGCTTCAGCGCTTGCCATCGTGATGTTAGGCCTGCTGATTATTCCGATAACCCTGTTCCACCGTTATCAGTCCAGAAGTATGGAGAGAGAGGCATGAGTAGCAAATCGGGTAAGTTAAACTTTTCTACCATAATGCTGTGGGCCGGAATGCTCTTCCTCTATGTCCCAATGTTTATCTTAATATTCTACTCATTCAATGAGTCGAAGTTAGTGACGGTTTGGGGCGGCTTCTCTGCTAAATGGTATGCAGAGCTGTTTCGTGATCAGCAGATATTGGATGCGGTGTGGACCAGTTTGCGGGTGGCATTTTTTGCCTCATCTATGGCAGTGATACTCGGGACCATGGCGGCATTTGTGATGACTCGCTTCTCCCGTTCATGGGGGAAAATGACGCTGTCGAGCATGATCACCGCCCCCTTGGTTATGCCGGAGGTGATCACGGGTCTGTCACTGTTGCTACTCTTCGTTCATATGGCCGATTACTTCGGTTGGCCGGCCGAGCGCGGGATGTTTACGGTATGGCTGGCGCATTCTACATTTTGCGCCGCCTATGTGGCGGTTGTGGTGTCGGCGCGTCTGCGTGAACTCGACTCCTCCATCGAGGAAGCGGCCCAGGATCTGGGGGCTACCCCGCTGAAGACCTTTTTCTTTATCACGGTTCCAATGATATCTCCCTCTCTGATGGCGGGGTGGTTACTCTCATTCAGTCTCTCATTGGATGACTTAGTGATAGCCAGTTTCACATCCGGGCCGGGAGCGACGACCCTGCCTATGGTGGTGTTCTCCTCCGTACGCATGGGGGTATCACCTAAGATAAACGCCTTGGCGACGCTGATAATCCTGACTGTCTCCCTGATTGCATTTATCTCCTGGTACTTTGCGCGTCGAAGTGACAGAAAAGGCCTTCCGCCAGCCATGTGATGGGCTATGGCGAAGGAGTAAGAAATAAGTAGAAACTGTGTGTCACCAACCGATAGAGCTGGTGAGGTGGCACACCTATCCATATAAATTGGTCTGATAAGTAAAGTCTCAGAAAGAAGATAGAGGCAGGCTCTATGACCAAACAGATAAGAAGGTAGGGCAGAGAAATGAGCAGTGTACCTCACGCAGAATCCTATTATGCAGCTTCTGCAAACGATAAAGTCGAACGTCCTCAGTTAGCTCAAAACTGTGAGGCTGATGTTTGTATCATTGGCGCCGGTTATACCGGGCTGTCGACGGCGATACACCTGTTAGAGCTGGGTTTCAGCGTCACAGTACTGGAAGCCGCGCGCATAGGATGGGGCGCATCGGGCCGTAACGGTGGCCAGATAGTGAATAGTTTCAGCCGTGATATCGATTCGATTGAAAAAACCGTAGGCAAAGAGAGTGGTAAGTTGTTCGGCGAGATGGCATTCGAGGGTTCTCGCATTATTAAAGGTCTTATTCATAAATATAACATTCAGTGCGATCTCAAAGAGGGAGGCGTGTTTGCCGCGTTAAACTCAAAGCAGATGGGTCATCTGGAGGCACAAAAAGCCCTGTGGGAGAAGCATGGTCACATGGGACACCTGGAGTTACTCGATAATAAAGGGATCCGCTCCGTCGTCGACTCTGAGCGTTATGTAGGCGGACTGCTGGACAGAAGTGGAGGGCATATTCATCCGTTAAATCTCGCATTGGGAGAGGCACATGCGGTCGAGTCGTTAGGCGGTAAGATATTTGAGGATTCTGCGGTCATTAAGGTCGAGCAGGGCGACACTCCGGTCGTACACACGGCAAAAGGCTCGGTAAAGGCAAAGTTTGTGGTGGTAGCGGGCAACGCCTATCTCAATGGCCTTATGCCGCAGTTGCAGGCTAAGTCTATGCCATGTGGTACTCAGGTGGTGACTACCGAGCCCCTCAGCGACGAGCTGGCTCACAGCCTGCTACCGCAGGATTACTGCGTCGAAGATTGTAACTATCTGCTGGATTACTTCAGGTTGTCAGGCGATAAGCGACTCATCTATGGCGGTGGCGTGGTATATGGAGCACGGGATCCGGCAAATATCGAAGCCATCATTCGCCCTAAAATGTTGAAAACTTTCCCGCAACTGAAAGATGTGAAGATAGATTACACCTGGACAGGAAACTTCCTGTTGACCCTGTCACGCTTGCCTCAGGTCGGCCGTATCGGCGACAACGTATACTACTCACAGGGCTGCAGCGGACATGGAGTGACCTACACTCATCTGGCCGGCAAGATTCTGGCCGAGGCGATACATGGGCAGGCGACCCGCTTCGATGCTTTCGCCGGCTTACCCCATTACCCCTTCCCCGGCGGGCATATGTTCAAGGTTCCCTTCAGTGCCATAGGAGCCTGGTATTACACCATGAGGGACAAGCTGGGTATCTGATCACTATCGCTATGACTATCAACAATCTGCCTCGAAGCGTAATCGAGGCAGATTGCATCTAAAGTCAGTGTATTTCTAACCTGAAAGCTAAAGCGGGCCGGAGACAGTAACTATGGCACTCGGTCTGTGGCTGTTATGTTTGCAACCAACTTCAGTTATTTTGCGGGAATATGGCTCTGTCAGGAGTGGCAATGAGCTTCTTTCTGTCTGATAACGTCCCTCCACGGCACCTGTATCGCTGCTTCATCACTGCCGAATAATCAATTTAAGGCGGAGCGGTATAAGGCTGGAAAATAACAAAAAAAAGTTCCTTGTTGGTAATTATGATGTACATTAAATATACAGGAAAACTTTGCTCTCATTAAATTAAGTTGTCATTAACTAAGTCTGTCATTAACCAAGGTTGTTACTTTGAAAAAAACAGATACTTCCAACTACCGACACTTTCTCAAAGTGGTTGACTGCCAACAAGCCTGCCCTGCCCATACGCCGGTGCCCGAATATATTCGTCTGATTGCCGACCGAAAATACACCCAAGCCTACATGCTCAACTGGGAGTCGAATGTCTTTCCCGGCATTTTAGGCCGGGTCTGTGACCGTCCCTGTGAGCCGGCCTGTCGTCGTGGACGCGTCGAAGATGAGCCTGTAGCCATCTGCCGCCTGAAGCGTGTCGCGGCAGATTATAGGGGGGAGATAGAGTCGCTGCTGCCCAAGATCCCCAGAACTAAAAATGGTAAGCATATTGCCCTGATAGGTGCCGGCCCCGCCTCTTTGACTGTTGCGCGGGATCTACTGCCGCTGGGATATAAGATCACCCTGTTTGAACGCGACCTGCAGGCCGGTGGCATGATGCGTAGTCAGATCCCGGCGTTTCGCCTGCCGGAAACGGTCCTCGATGAAGAGCTGGAACTGATCCTGCAGATGGGGCTTAAGGTGCGCTATGGCGTTGCGATCGATAGCATGAAAGCCATGCTTGAGGAGATATTTGATGTGGTTTTCGTGGGAACCGGAGCGCCCAGAGGCCGGGATATCAATATTCCGGGGCGCCAGGAGGCGAAGGCGCATCTGACCCTGGGAATAGATTGGCTGGCCAGCGTTGCATTTGGCCATACCTCGAGTATCGGTGAGCGGGTACTGGTGCTGGGGGGCGGTAATACCGCAATGGACTGCTGCAGAACCGCTAAGCGTCTGGGAGGAAAGCAGGTAAAGGTGGTGGTGCGTTCGACTTTCGAGGCGATGAAGGCTTCTCCCTGGGAGAAGAGTGACGCCGCCGGTGAAGATATCGAGATCATCCCCAATCACACCCCCATAGAGTTCATCATGGAGGAGGGGAGATTTAAGGGGGTGTTGTTCGAGGAGCTTAAGTCCAGTTATGACGAGAAGGGAAAACGTACGCTTACACCAACGGGAAAAACCGTGATGATGGAGTGTGATGAGGTGTTGATCGCAATAGGACAGGATACCGCCTTTCCCTGGATAGAGCGTGATATCGGCATCGAATTTAATGAGTGGCAGCAGCCCGTGCTCAATGAGACTTCACTGCAGTCTACCCTGCCGACGGTTTTCTTCGGCGGTGATGCCGCCTTTGGTCCCAAGAATATCATTACCGCTGTGGCTCACGGGCATAAGGCGGCCATCTCTATCGACCTGTTGTGTCAGGGTAAAGACCCTGTCACGGAAAGGCCGGTCAGTGATTTTAACCTTGTCAGTCAGAAGATGGGGATTCATGAGTGGAGCTACCACAATAAGATAAAACCGGATACCCGCTATGCCGTGCCGCGTCTCGATTGGCAGGAGGCGATAGAGAGGCTGGCAACTGAGGTCGAGCTGGGCTACGACGAGAAGCTGGCCCTGGGTGAAGCTCACCGCTGTTTGAACTGCGATGTTCATACCATCTTCACTGAAGCCATCTGCATCGAGTGCTCCGCCTGTGAGGATGTATGTCCGGTGGACTGCATCAACTTTATCCCGGCTCAAGCCGAGGGCATTGAGGTAAGAGATCCCGTAGTGGTTAACAGGCTCAGGGTCAGTGATATAAATCCCGATCAGGAGCTATTTGTGTCAGGGCCACTGAAGACGAGCCATCTGATGATTAAGGACGAGGATGTGTGCCTTCATTGTGGCTTGTGCGCCGAGCGCTGTCCTACGGGAGCATGGGATATGAAGAAGTTTATCTTGAATGATGCGAAGGCTACGATCGAATGATCTGGCATCAATTTCAAACAGCAGAAGTTCACTTCGGTGTGGACTGTGTGCCGGGCTTGGTTGTTTCAATAAGCGCCAGGGAGATGGGGAAGTTTACTTTGACTAATGCAAAGGCGGCGATCAGATGACCCAATGTAAATCAATCAATGAGTTTGTGGTGCGCTTTGCCAATACCAATGGTACCGGTTCAGCCAGTGCCAACAATATGTTCGCCAAGGCCATCATGCGAATGGGACTGCCGGTAAGTGCTAAAAACATCTTCCCATCGAATATTCAGGGGATGCCTACCTGGTTCGAGGTGAGGATTAGCGAGAAAGGCTTCCTGGGGCGGCGCGAGGGGGCACCGGAGATGGTGGTGGCCATGAATGCCCAAACCCTGAGTGATGATATCGACTCGGTTAGGGTCGGCGGTTATCTGCTCTATGACTCCAGCAGCATGTTACCTAAGCGTCTGGAGCGTGAAGACATTACCTTTCTGGGGATGCCTATCTCCGAGATCTGCCGCACCGAATACAGCGATCAGCGGCAGCGACAGCTATTTAAGAACGTGATCTACGTGGGAGCGTTGGCCGCGCTGCTGGGGTTGGAGTTTCAGGTGCTCAAACAGTTGGTGTCGGAGCAGTTCAAGGGCAAAGATAAGCTAATTCGTCCAAACCTGTACGCTCTGGAACTGGGTTTTCAATTTGCTATTAAGCAGTTTAGCTGTCCGTTGGCCATTCACCTCGAACGCCGGGACCTGGTGGGCGACAAAATCATGGTCGACGGTAACACCGCCTGCGCTTTGGGGGCGGTCTATGGCGGGGCCACCGTTGTCGGTTGGTATCCAATCACTCCCTCAACCTCTGTTATCGAGAAGTTTTCATCATATTGCCAGCGCCTGCGTATCGATCCTGCCAGCGGACAGAAAAACTACGCCATTGTTCAGGCCGAAGATGAGCCAGCCGCCATAGGCATCGCCATGGGAGCCGGCTGGAACGGTGCGCGCGGCTTTACTGCCACCAGTGGTCCCGGAATATCACTGATGACTGAGTTTCTGGGGCTGGCTTACTTTGCCGAAGTTCCCTTGGTGCTAATCGATGTTCAGAGGGCCGGGCCCTCGACCGGGATGCCGACCCGCACCCAGCAATCGGATATGCTGAGCTGTGCCTATGCCTCCCATGGCGATAGTAAGCAGGTGCTCTTAATGCCATCATCGCCATATGAGTGCTTCGAATTCAGCGCGTTGGCGTTCGACCTGGCCGACAGGCTACAGACCCCTGTCATATTGATGACAGATCTCGATACCGGAATGAATCACCATCTCAGCCGTCCCTTCAACTGGGATGATGCGCATAAGTATGATCTGGGGAAAGTACTCAATGCCGATGAGTTGGACGAAGTTGCCGCCTTCGCCCGTTATGCCGATGTCGACGGGGATGGGATCTGCTACCGCACCCTGCCAGGAACTCACCCTAAGAAAGGGGCTTTCTTTACCCGGGGGACCTCACGTAATGAGCTGGCTGCGTATTCAGAGAAGGCTGAAGATTACACCAATAATATGAAGCGTCTGAATCATAAATTTGCTACCGCAGCCAAACTCCTGCCTGAGCCGGTGATTTCGCTTACTGCTAAGACGGCATCTGTGGGACTGGTGTTTTATGGCTCGACTCAGGAAGCGATTCCGGAGGCGGTAGCACTGCTGGCTGAGCAGGGGGTAAAGACGAATACCATGCGTGTGAGAGGTTTTCCTTTCGCTGCTCAGGTGCTCGACTTTATCGATAGTCATGATCAGGTCTTTGTGATCGAACAGAACAGAGACGGACAGCTCAGAACACTGCTATGTAATGAGTTGATGATAGACCCGGCGGCGATGACGCCCGTCCTTCATTACGATGGTTTAGCCATTACGGGTGAGTTTATCGCAGATTCTGTGCAGGAGCAGCTATCGGCGCAAACTAATCAAGTGGCAGGCTAAAGGAGAGGAGTTAGGTATGAGCTATCGAAAGCCACAGTTCAGGCACCCACGTCTGCAGGTGAACGACTTAGGTTTAACCCACAGGGATTATGAGGGGGCCCTGTCGACCTTGTGCGCCGGTTGCGGACACGATGCCATTACTGCCGCTGTGACCCAGGCCTGCGCCGAGCTATCACTCCCGCCTCACCGTATTGCCAAGATATCCGGTATTGGTTGCTCCTCCAAGGCGCCCAACTATTTTCTCAACCACGCGCATGGATTTAACACTGTGCATGGACGTATGCCGTCGGTGGCCACGGGTGCGAATATGGCTAACAGAGATTTGATCTATCTGGGGATGTCGGGTGACGGAGACAGCGCATCTATCGGTTTCGGACAGTTCGCCCATGTGGTTCGCAGACGACTTAATATGATCTATATCGTGGCCAATAACGGAGTCTATGGACTGACTAAGGGGCAGCTTGCAGCCACGGCGGAGCAGGGGATGAAAAACAAGGCCGGTGAAGCCAGTCTGTTCACCGATATCGATCTGTGCGTCAGCGCATTGCAGTTTGGTGCGACTTTTGTGGCCCGTAGCTTCTCCGGTGATAAGGCTCAGCTCGTCCCCCTTATCAAGGCGGCGATAAGTCATAAGGGCTTCGCCTTTATCGATATCATCTCTCCCTGTGTCACCTTTAATAACACCCCGGAGTCGACGCGCTCCTATGACTATGTTCATGACCATATAGTCACGGCTTCGGTAGCGGACTTTGTACCGGTTAAACAGGAGATCCGCTGTGAGAACAGCGATGCCGACAGCGAGGATATCTGCCTCCATGACGGCTCGATATTGCGCCTGTCTAGAATTCAGCCCGATTATGATGCCCACGACCGTCTGCATGCCATGGCCAGAATTGAGCAGGTGAAGGCCGAAGGAAAGATACTGACAGGTTTAATGTATATCGACCCGGAAGCCGATGATTACCATGAGATAAACCAGACGACTGATACCCCGCTCAATGCCCTGAAGCAGGAGACGCTCTGTCCGGGTAACCATGTACTTCAGACGATAAATGAGAGCTTCAGATAAACGATACCTTAGTTATTACTAGCGGCATTTCCGGGCAGAGCTAAAATGCTACAGGCTAGGAGTTCGGGTTACCTGTAGCATGATTTTTCGTAACTGCCCCCAGTTTGTAGAAGTCATCTACAGAAGGAATTACTCAACTGAGTTAGAACCGTGCACCTCCCAGACCGTCAGTGTGCCCTTTCCTAGAGAGGCGTTGGCACTGGAGTTTGCCTCCGGAGTAACAACCTCATCGTTCCAGGTCAGCTTGGCGTAGGCATCAATGGTATGAGAGCCAGAGCCTATATCATAGGCAAGGAAGTTAAAGGAGTGAGCCGCGGTAGTATCCAGTATCAGGCCTATCTCCTCATCGGTAAGGTTACACTCATCGAAGCCGATGATCCCATCGGGTACACCTGTGTCAACCTCTACTTCATCGACACAATCGAGCACTCCGCCCAGGCTGGCAAATAGTGTCTGTTCACGCCTGTCAAATACCACATTTCCGGGTTCAACCATTTGGCCGTCTACATACACCTTCATCTCTATCGTAGCTGCCGCTGTAGCCGAAGATTTATTACCACCCTTGCTCCTCACCACAGTCTCAGTAAATAGAGTGGTTTCAAATGAAAGACCTATGACCAGATCTTTGGGGGTGCCTGAGTTTTTCAGCTCCGTAGTCAGGACTTTGGTATAACCATCGGGCGTAGCTAATTCGGCCCTGTTGGCTACGGCACCGAATATGGCTGTTCCAGGTTTGGTAAATGAAGAGGCCGAATTGTCCGCATATATGTTTGGTGTCATCATGATGCCAACAACTAATGCTAGCGAGCTGATTTTTGAACAGTTCATGTTAACTCCTAATTATCCATGAGTTTCTGTTGTTGATATATTAAACAATGAGTAATGATAAGTGTTACTAGAGCTTGCTCACACAGTTTTTGCTCAGAATTTATATTAAATTCAAGCTGGTAAACTAGTGCTTTATGTCCAGTCACTAAAGTTTAGATGAGTTCGATGACGGGGTTAGTTCAATTGAGAATTTAAAATGTTCTATTATCACGATAACGTCTATAAGGTGTTAATAATGCCGCTAATACTTCTTCATTGAAAAGCTGGTTAAAACAGTGTGTTAGCGTTTGTTTTGAGGGCGGGGCTGAAATGGTGTTATATTTAAAATGTTAGTTAAATATATAGAGTTAAAGCATATTTAAAATATGATAGTGTCAAATTAACGTTGCTTTAAATATGTTTTTGATAAGTATTTCTTTAGTGCTTTTTATATTCGTATATGATATATGTTAGCTTGTTTATAGAACGCGCTTACTTAAGGTAAATTCGTTTTAGCTTCTTTCTACTTTTTATTTATTATTGAAATAAATAAAATGCTTGGTCTATTGATATGACGGTGTTGGAGATTTTTAATATTAAAGTATGAAAGAGATTTATTCTGTATATTATGATGATAGCGCTTCAGCTGCTCGGCTGAAGCGCTCATACTCGATGGGTTAAATGTGGATTTAGCCGATTACAGAGTCGCTAATGCCGTTCAGCAACAACCTTCTGTTTGATGCTTCCCTTTACCGGGCGGGCAACAAATGTCCGCAGTATTAAATTCAATGAGAAACGCTCACTGCTGTTCCAGGGGAGCAGTGAAACGAAGCGTGCCATGGCGCAGTAACCGAAGAGTACTTGAGCCCAGGTGCCGATTGCCGGGATCCAGTATATCCAGTTGAGCCCGTCGACCTGTGCGAGCAGCAGGAGTGACAAGTACCATACGCGAACCTGTATCGGAAATGCGGTGATACTTCGTTTACTGACAATGAAGTGGAGCAGATGAACCAGGGTAAGGCCTATTGCAAGCGTAAAACCTATAGGATCTGCGGCCACTCCGTAGGTGAGCAGTGCAGCCGTTAGCAGCCAGTATCTCCAGCCGGTATCATTTAACTCAATCATGAACATCTGTAACTTCTCCGTTTTACTCTCTATTAAATGAGATTTTTCTTATGGATGTATATGTTACATTAGTTTTATCTTTTGAATAGTGGAGTGTGTCACTAAAAACCGAATGGCTTATAAAAAGCCATAATCTGTACATCTGTCGATGGTAACAGAGGAGCCTGTAACTATAGATTCTGAAGAGGGGGAGTGAGGGCTGTTATTGTTTAAATCGATTCTACTCACTTGGTTAGTTAATGGCTCAAGAGGCCCTATCGGGGAGTGATAGCTGTGGAGATTCACTGGGCAACTCTTGATCTACCTTTAAAGACAATACAAGTATGTAGCCATAAACTTTCAATTTCCACGACCCTTTCCCCTTATGTTCAATAGTCTCTCGACACCTTTGTTTTACATTCCCTATCAATGAATCACACATAGGTCACATTTTAGTCAACCTTAATTGACTTGCTTACATTAGAAAACTTTAATGGTTAAACCTTAAACACATGGAAGTTTAATAATGAAACCACTTTACCTACCTGTCGCTCTCCTGCTGCTCTCAGCCTGCAACCAGGCTCCCGAATTTGGGCGGATCGACACCAAGAACTTCGACCATGCTGAAACCATCATTCTTCAAACCAACAAAGAACAGATAGACAAGGCTAATAAGCAAATTCAAAACCTATTACTCGATAGGGACCAACGAGATATTGATTTAGGTAGAGAAGGCCTAAAGCAAGCTTTAAATTCTGGCCTAGAGTTAAGGTACCGTAACGAGGCCCAAGATGCTTTTGTCCTGACACTCGAAGACGTAGAAATTAATCTGATTAATCAAAACAAGAATGATATAGCCAACGTTAAGAGCCAGATCAAGGAGTATGAAGAATTCATAGCTAAAGAGTTAGCAGCTAAAGAGTCCATAATCGCAAGAGGTGATAAATTTCTTGCAAGGCAAGACGAACTGAACAAGTTACGAGCCCAATCCATTGCTAAAAAAGAAAAGGCTAAGAAGGAAATTAGTGAGATTGGAGCAACGTTAAGCCGCACCAAAAAGGCCTTCTTTGATGCAAAAAGACAACCTTTACAAGACAACTTTTACCCAACAAGAGAAAAAGGCTCAAAACCCTGCCATAAGAGCTGGTGGCAGGAAGACAACAAGTATAAAGCCGGATCTGCAAGCTTTTATCTTGGTGAGATCGAACACGGAAATGTGACCCTCTGTGCATACTACATGGTTAAGAAAATGAGTTACTCGTTTCAGCGAGAGAAAGAAATCATCGCTGATATACGTAAGTTATATGGAGAAGAACGGTTAAATAAAGTCTTAACACTCGCTCTGAAAGCCTCGAAAGGGCGCTCTGACTCCAATCTTTATGATTCATACCTGTCTACCCCCACGAAAGACCCTCTTAGCTCTGATACTCATGATGTTGGCCGTGAATGGCGTTTTGGCGAGCCTAGTGCACTCTTTGGCTATCGAAAAAACTTAGAGTTCGCTCAGAAGCATCTAAAGGCACTTTCAACAGAAGTCATTACCAAAGAGAAAGTAAAAACAGAGCTCGCCAGAATTCAAGAACGGGCACTACCCATGGATGAAGTACCGGCAATTTATTTGGGACTCATTGGTGAGAAAATACCAGTCGATACTGGTGGTAGGTTCAAGATGACTGATAGAAGCAGTACCCATCTGGTCATACTGCAGAAGCCCGGAACTCGTTGGCAGGAAATGGCGATTTTAGATTTAGAGCCATTCCAGGAAAGAGATGAGATTATAGTCTTGGAGAATGATTTTGTGACCATTCAACAACACGCATCTCATATAAAGGCATCACAGAAATTATAAGTTTAATAACAACTAAAAAGGATATTTAGAATGAAATGTGAAATTTGCCAGTCTGATACACGGATCAACTATGGTGTTGCCAATGTTGTTTGTAGCTCTTGTGCCGGCACAGACAAAGCCAATGAACTCATAAACCGCTCCAAGATGAAAGCCGCTAAAAAGCCTATGCAGAACCATTCAATACCAATTCAAGGAATAGATATAGCTAAACTAACACAAATGTTGCTCTGGGGCGGCGGTGCCATAACATTCTGCGCCTTCCTTTGGTGGGCTAACTTCTATGGCCAAGTTGTAAAGGAGTTTGGCGGGCAGCTTAGTGAAGCTGCAACTTGCCTCTATTCCTCAAGTGGTACTTGCGCTTTGGTTAGTGGTTTAGCACAAATGGGTGGGGGTACTCCATATGACCCAGTAGTTTTTTGGGGTGGAATCGTAGTGCTTGGGCTTGGAATTCTCCTTTTTTTATCGGCAACAACAAAGAACAGAGCTAATTAAGTAAATATCAGCGTTCGAGGTTCACTAACAAAAGGGGCCATATCTCGTGGCCTCGCATCTTTAAGGTTCAGCCCTAAACACACGGAAGTTTCAATGTGAAATCAATATATTCGCTAGCTTTAACACTCCTATTGTCTGCATACAATCAATCACCTGAATTCGGCCGGATAGAGAGTAAAAACAGAGACCACACAAAAAACAGGTGAATCGGCCAGCCTCATGTAGACACGGATTTGATTTACAATCAGAAGTCCACAGGAGGACAAATGAACAAGCAATTTATCGAAGAAATCAAAATCCAAGCCGCTAAGCAAGTCATCGAGCAAGGGCATACTGTAGCAAGTGTGTCAGAGCATCTTGGAGTCTCCACCAATAGTCTTTACAACTGGATAAAGAAGTATGGCTCAGACAGCAAGCACTATCAGCAAACAAGCGGGCAGGAAGCTCGGATAAGGTAGCTCGAAAAAGAGTTGAAACCTGTGACGCAGGAACGCGACATATTAAAGGAAGCAACAGTAGATTGAATTTCAGACACAAAAAAGCCCATTGTTTCAATGGGCTTTTTTGTTTTTAAATTGGTGGCCCCTCACAGACTTGAACTGTGGACCTGACGATTATGAGTCGTATGCTCTAACCAACTGAGCTAAGGGGCCTACTTAAGGAGGTCGTCACCACCGAAAGCGAAAAGAAGTATACGAGGTTTAAATGCCGTTGTCACCCGTGATCTATGAAGAAATCACAACTTTGAATTCAACTGCTTATCTGTTAATCAAAAAGAGTTAGCTTTAGTCGAATTTCAATCAAAAAAAACCTGCCGTTGAGGCAGGTTTCTATAGATGCACAGTGAGCTGGCTAAGCGTTACTCGTCCAGGAAGGACTTCAAGATCTCAGAGCGTGAAGGGTGGCGTAGTTTACGCAGTGCCTTCGCTTCGATCTGACGGATACGCTCACGTGTAACGTCGAACTGCTTACCCACCTCTTCAAGAGTGTGGTCTGTGTTCATATCGATACCGAAACGCATGCGCAGTACTTTCGCTTCACGGGCCGTCAGGCCTGCAAGTACTTCGTGAGTCGCGTTCTTCAAGCTTTCGCCTGTAGCCGAGTCCAGTGGTAGCTCGAGAGTGGTATCCTCGATGAAATCACCTAAGTGCGAATCTTCATCATCACCAATCGGCGTCTCCATAGAGATAGGCTCTTTGGCAATCTTAAGTACCTTACGGATCTTATCTTCAGGCATCAACATACGCTCGGCCAACTCTTCAGGTGAAGGTTCGCGACCCATCTCCTGTAACATTTGACGCGAGATACGGTTCAGCTTGTTGATAGTCTCAATCATATGCACAGGAATACGGATCGTTCTTGCCTGGTCGGCAATAGAGCGAGTGATCGCCTGACGGATCCACCATGTTGCGTAGGTCGAGAACTTATAACCACGACGGTATTCGAACTTATCTACCGCTTTCATCAAGCCGATGTTACCTTCCTGAATCAGATCCAGGAACTGCAGACCACGGTTGGTATACTTCTTAGCGATAGAGATAACCAGGCGCAAGTTTGCCTCAACCATCTCTTTCTTAGCGCGGCGGGCCTTAGCTTCACCGATAGACATACGACGGTTGATATCTTTGATAGCACCAATCGCGAGTCCGGTTTCCTCTTCAATTGAGTCGAGTTTAGCGCGGCAACGGCGGACATCCGGCTCTACCATCTCTAAACCTTCGACATATGGCTTGTTAGAGGCAAGTTCGTCGTTAAACCATTCGATACTGCTTTCGTTGCTGGTATAAACCTTAACGAAATTCTTCTTCGGCATCTTAGCTTGTTCAACACAAAGCTTCATGATGAGACGTTCTTGAACACGTACCTTGTCCATCATAGCGCGCATGTTCTTGACTAAGCGGTCGAACTGCTTAGGCATCAGGCGGAACTCTTTGAAGATTTCACCAATCTCAAATAGTGCCAGAGTAGACTCTGGGTGACCGCGGCCCTTAAGAGCGATGGTCTTAAGTGTGTTTTCGTGCGCTTCTCTTAGCTGCGTGAAACGCTCTTTGGCTTCCTCTGGGTCCGGTCCCTTTGGACCGTCTTCATCATCGCCTTCTGCGTCTTCAACTTCTTCATCGTCTTCATCTTCAAGTTCTTCATCGGACAACTCAGAGCCGACGTGTGTCGCAGTAGGCGCAACATCTTCGGCGTTAGGATCGACAAAGCCTGAGATGATATCAGACAATCTTACTTCTTCAGCTTCGTAGCGGTCGTACTGCTCAAGGATCATGGCGATCGCTTGCGGGTACTCGGCAACCGAAGCCTGAACCGTATTGATTCCCTCTTCGATACGCTTAGCGATAACAATTTCGCCTTCGCGGGTAAGCAGCTCAACGGTACCCATTTCACGCATATACATACGGACCGGGTCTGTTGTACGACCTAATTCGGCTTCTACAGTTGCAAGTGCAGCGGCAGCTTCTTCGGCAGCATCTTCGTCGGTGCTGTCTTCAGACATCATGATTTCATCAGCATCCGGCGCCTGTTCATAGACGCGAATACCCATGTCATTAATCATCTGGACAATATCTTCGATCTGGTCGGCGTCGACCATATCTGCAGGCAAGTGATCGTTCACTTCTGCATAGGTTAAGTAACCTTGCTCTTTACCTTTGGCAAGCAACAATTTGAGTTGCGACTGAGGAGTTTGCTCCATAGATATCATCCAAGTTGGGTAACTGTTAAAACAACGCGCAAAACATTGCTGCGCAAATCGTCAATTATAGCCTTGTGCGCTTCCTTGTGCCAGTCAAAGTGCTTACTTTTGAGACAGAAACTGCCTTAATTTTAGCCTTTTATGACTGAGATTAGCTTAGTCAGCTGAATCCTTTCTTCTTTAGTGTGGTTCTGTTTTAGACTCAATTCCTGATAGCGTTGTTCAATGTATTGATTGTTCAACCAGATCAGGGTTTTTTTGAACTCTTGCTGTAAGTTTTCATCCGCCACTTGATGATCCCATTGGGTCAGTTTTTTCAGGGTGCTAAGTTGTTTATCGCCCCTGAACTGCTCAAGTAGTTGTGCGCTGCTTTTTACTTTGGCACGAGTTTCGTCTAATAAGAGGATCAGCAGTTCAATGCCGGCCATCTTCAGGTGTTTAAGCGCTGGTTGCTCAGGCAGTCCTTCACCAAGTCCAGGATGTTGTACTAACAAGGCGATGGCTAATCGCAGTGGTGTTCCACGTCCTTTCAACGCTTTGTTTTGAAGAGGTTTTACTTGCTCTTTTGAGGAGAAACCAAGTTTCCTCTTCAGCTCTTCCGCACCGTTCATGCCCAGTTTATAGGCTAAGTTCTCAAGTAATAAACTCTGTAGAACGGTATCTTGTATCTTCTCTGTCAGAGCAATAGCTTGCTTGGCCAGGGTCCCTTTATCTGAGCCATATCGTTTGGCTAAGGTTTCAAAAAGAAACTCGGGCAGAGCCTGCGCACCATCAATCTGATTTTCGAATGCTTCTTTACCTACCTGGCGAACCATAGTATCCGGATCTTCACCTTCAGGCAGGAACATAAATTTAACCTGGTTCCCAGGTTTTAGTAAGGGCAGTGCTGTTTCGAGAGCGCGCCACGCCGCTTCGGCGCCGGCTTTATCTCCGTCATAACAGCAGATCACCTCTTTGGCACTACGTAGCAGCAATTGAAATTGATCTGCCGTGGTTGAGGTCCCCAGAGACGCGACCGCATAGTCGACGCCAAACTGTGCCAGAGCAACCACATCCATATAGCCTTCAACAATGAGTACCCGTTGGGGATCTCGATGACGCTGTTTCAGCTCATAGAGTCCATATAACTCATTGCCCTTATGAAATATGGGCGTTTCCGGAGAATTCAAGTATTTTGGCGTACCATCGCCTAAAACTCGACCACCGAAACCGATAACCCGGCCTCTTCTGTCCCGAATGGGGAACATAAGCCGGTCACGAAACCTGTCGTAACGTTTGCCATTATCGTTCTCGATAACCATTCCGGCGGTGAGTAACTTGTCTTGTGCATCCTGATTCTGACGGTAGCGGCTCAGTAAGCCATCCCAACCGTCGGGTGCAAATCCAATGTTGAAGTGGCTTACCACCTCACTGGACAGGCCTCGATGAGCTAAATAATCGAGCACCTTTTGTTTGTCATTATGTTGTCTGAGTTGATTCTGAAAATAGAGGCTGGCCTCTTCCATCAACTGATAGAGATCGCGACTCAGTCCCTGATCACGCTTTGGACCTGTTCCTTGTTCCCGCGGGACTTCAACACCCAACTGTCCGGCAAGCTCTTCAATTGCATCGACAAAGTCGAGTCGGTCATACTCCATGACAAAGTCGATAACATTTCCATGGGCACCACAACCGAAGCAATGGTAAAACTGCTTATCCCGGCTTACGGTAAAAGAGGGCGATTTTTCGCTATGGAACGGACAACAGGCAGAATGATTCTTACCCGCTTTTTTCAGAGGTACTTTTGCGTCAATAAGATCGACTATGTCGATTCGAGCTACCAGCTCATTGATAAAATCACGAGGTATCGCCATTAGTTCAGTAAATGCCGCCTTTCGCGAAGATAAAAGAGAAACAATATAAACAAACAAGCCGTGCAAGAGCACGGCTTATTCACGCATCAAACACTAATTACTTAAGTTTAGCTCTGATCAAGGCGCCAATTGCCGCCATATCAGCTCTTCCTAAGACCTTAGGTTTTAACGCTCCCATTACTTTACCCATATCCGCCATGGAGGATGCACCCATTTCAGTAATAGATGCATCAACTAGCTCTGCAATTTCCTCTTCGGAAAGAGGCTTAGGCAGGAAGTGTTCAAGAACTTGAATCTCCTCTGCTTCACTTGCTGCCAGCTCATCACGTCCGGCTGCACTATATTGTGCAATCGAGTCGCGACGCTGTTTAACCATTTTGGTTAAGACCGCTATAGCTTGGTCATCAGTCAGAGTTTCGCGGGTATCCACTTCAATCTGCTTGATGGCGGCTAATGCCATACGAATAGTCCCCAAGCGCACCTTTTCTTTGGCACGCATGGCTTCTTTCATCTGGTCTTTTAGCTGATCAACTAGGCTCATAAGAGATTAGTATAAACGTACGCGACGCGCATTTTCGCGAGAAAGCTTCTTAGCAAGACGCTTAACTGCAGCGGCTTTAGCACGTTTACGTGCAGTAGTTGGCTTCTCGTAGAATTCACGAGCGCGAACATCAGCTAAGATACCGGCTTTTTCACAAGAGCGTTTAAAACGACGTAGTGCTACGTCAAATGGTTCGTTATCGCGTACTTTAATTATTGGCATACGCCATCACCCCTTAGGTGTAGTTTGTAATGAGTCAATCACTTGACCCAAGTTAATTTAAAAATGGTGCGGAATTCTATACCGACTTAACACCGTTTGTAAAGCCCCTATTGCGATCCTATTTTAAGATCTTTTTTCGAGTCCGATCTTTTCTCAGATCCGCACGCTATCGCTGGGGCTCTAAATTCTATCCGATGAAAATAGAATGAGTAAGTCTATTGGTATAATTAAAGCACAGGAGGTAGAATTAGCAGCCTTTATATGACAGTTTGACGGGATATGATGCGGGTTTTAGGTATTGAAACATCTTGCGATGAAACAGGAGTCGCTGTTTTTGATGACGAGCAGGGCTTGTTGTCTCATACACTATATAGTCAGGTAAAGCTTCACGCCGATTACGGTGGTGTCGTTCCTGAGCTGGCTTCCAGAGACCATGTAAGAAAGATAGTTCCACTGGTTAAGCAAGCGTTAGCCGATGCAAATTGTACCCTGGACGATATTGATGGGGTTGCCTATACCAAGGGGCCGGGTCTTGTCGGTGCCTTGTTAGTCGGAGCCTGTGTGGGGCGTTCACTAGCTTACTCCTGGGGAAAACCTGCCGTCGGTGTACACCATATGGAAGGTCACCTGCTTGCGCCTATGCTTGAAGATGATGTGCCTGAATTTCCTTTCTTAGCTCTGCTTGTTTCCGGCGGACACTCTATGTTGGTCGGCGTCGAGGGAATTGGCCGGTACGAGGTGCTTGGTGAGTCTGTCGATGATGCGGCCGGTGAAGCCTTCGATAAGACGGCAAAATTGATGGGGCTCGATTATCCGGGCGGACCGCGTTTGTCAAAGCTTGCAGCTAAAGGTGAGTCGGGTCATTATCGTTTTCCAAGGCCGATGACTGATAAGCCCGGGCTGGATTTCAGCTTCTCCGGACTTAAGACTTTTGCTGCTAACACAATCGCCAGTGAACCCGATGATGAGCAGACACGCGCTAACATCGCCTGTGCTTTCGAAGAGGCGGTCGTCGATACTCTCTCTATCAAGTGTCGCCGTGCACTGAAACAGACTGGATATAAGCGTTTAGTGGTTGCCGGCGGCGTGAGCGCCAATGCCCGCCTGCGTAAGACCTTAGCCGAGACTATGCAGGCTCTGGGTGGAGAGGTCTATTATCCCCGTGGTGAGTTTTGTACCGATAACGGTGCCATGATTGCCTATGCCGGTTTGCAAAGACTCAAAGCCGGTCAGATTGAAGATCTGGGTGTGAAAGGAGAGCCACGCTGGCCACTGGATACGCTACCGGCGGTATGATGCTGGGGAGCCTGGAGCTATAATGAAGCACCTCGTCTTTAACAGGCGGGGTGTTTTTTTATGTTTGGAGAGCTTAGAACTGGGATCAGAGGCTTTAACTTTTTCAGGCTTTCTTTACCATTGACTCGCAACTCGCAACTCGCAACTCGCAACTCGCAACTCGCAACTCGCAACTCGCTACTTTCTCTTTCGCGACACCTTGGACTCTTCCCCTTTGAGCAGCCTGCGAATGTTATCTTTATGGCGAATGAGGATTAGGGTCGATAGCATGGCGACAGGAATGGTAAACCTGTCATCCATATACCAGGTATAAGCCGGGGCTAATATTGCCGTGGTGATAGCTGCAAGGGATGAATAACGAGTTATGAGCACCATGATAATCCAGGTCAGCATCAATGCCAGAGCCAGCTCATGGCCAATGGGGGCCATGGCACCAAATGCAGTTGCAACCCCTTTTCCGCCCCTAAATTTAAAGAAGATGGGAAAGATGTGTCCTAAACAGGCTGCAATAGCGATAACACCGAGCGCGACGTGATCTATGCCTAAGCGAAATGCCAGGTAGGCGGGAAGGGCGCCTTTGAGCATATCGAAAAATAGCACCATGGCGGCTGAGCTGGCACCGCCTATTCGTAGTACGTTGGTGGCCCCCGGGTTGCCGGAGCCCTCCGTTCTGGGATCGGGTAGGCGACGCAATCGACATACTAGCACTGCGCTGGAGATCGACCCTGCCAGATAGGCGGCCAATATCATTCCCAGGGTGAGTATAGTTATGGTCAAATTGGTTTCCTTTCCCTTCTTAAGGTATCATCGCGCCACAAAAAGTTTTGCTCAATATTTACCGTCTCTCGCTCTTGTATAGAGAGTGGTTTGTTTGGGCTGTAAAATCTCTCTATAGAAGCTTATCCTACTTGGGTTTTATCCCGTTAGAAAGAGAGATCGAACAATATCACTGATTAGGTTCGGATTATATCCTCTTTATCCGATTTAGCTTATCTGACCTCAGTGGTAAATGACCAAATATTTATGACCTCATTGAAAATGATTATCAAGAGGTCATAGGCGGCGTTCACATTCGGAGAAGTCATGGACAAGGTTTTAATACGACAGTTAAAGGTTGAAACTGTTATCGGAGTTTATGAGTGGGAAAAGAAGATTAATCAGAGTCTGGTTATCGATCTGGATATGGCCTGGGATAATACGCCCGCCGCAGCGACTGATGATTATCGACACGCACTTTGCTACGAGACCGTTTCCAACAGGCTCACCGCTCTTATTACCGAAAAGCCAATTGAGTTGATTGAGACGGTAGCGCAGATGATAGCCGACTGTTTAATGACCGAATTTAATGTGCCTTGGGTAAAGGTGACGGTAATGAAGCCCGGAGCCGTACCGAGCGCAGCTGCTGTGGGTGTGGAGATAGAGCGGGGTCAATGTTAAATGACCGCGCGAGTCTTTATCAGCTTAGGCAGTAACATTGAGCCGGAGCGTTACCTTAAGGCTGCCTTAAGTGAGCTCAGCTACCATTTTGGTGAACTGACACTCTCATCTGTTTATGACAGTGAAGCGGTCGGCTTCGATGGCAGTAATTTCCTTAATATGGTTGTTGCGGTCGATACGAGTTTGAGCATTGCTGAGGTGGTTGCGTTATTTAAACGAATCGAGAGAGCTAATGGCCGTCAGGTTGGGGCAAAGAAGTTTGCACCTAGAACGTTAGATCTTGACCTGCTGCTTTATGATGACGTCGTGACTCAGGTGCCGGTGGAGCTTCCAAGGGCCGAAATTACAAAGAATGCCTTTGTTCTCTGGCCTATGGCCGAGATTGCGCCTGATCTGGTGCATCCGCTATCAGAGCGGAGTTATCAATCCCTTTGGGATGATTATGATAAGAGTTCGCAGCAACTTTGCCCGGTTCCCTTTACCTGGGCGCCGTCCTAAGTTTTGTTTCTATTTCGGATCTGGTTTTGTTTTCAGCTCTGTTTTTATATTTAGCAATTTTTTAAAGGATAACTATGGATACCTTTCAGGTCATAGTCTTGGCCCTTATTCAGGGGTTGACCGAGTTTCTGCCTATCTCCAGCTCTGCACACCTAATCTTACCGTCGCAACTGCTTGGCTGGGAAGATCAGGGACTCTCATTCGATGTCGCCGTTAACACAGGTTCACTGCTTGCCGTTGTGATCTATTTCAGGCTCGAGCTTTGGTCTATGTTCAAAGCGTGGACCGACAGTATTATCACTCGAAAACAGACCGATGAGAGTAAACTTTCCTGGTGGATTATCCTTGCAACCATTCCGGCCGTTATTGTCGGATTCACCGCGAAAGAGTTTATTGAAACTTACCTGAGAAATACCGCAGTCATTGCAACAACCACTATCGTGTTTGGTTTGCTTCTATGGTGGGCGGACAGGATGTTCAGGCCGGGATTTACCGAATTTCAGGTTGGTTGGAAAAAGGCGTTGGTCATTGGTCTGGCTCAGGCTATGGCATTGATTCCGGGAACCTCGCGTTCGGGGGCGACAATTACCGCCGCATTGATGCTGGGACTCAGTCGTGAGGCCGCCGCGCGATTTTCATTTTTGATGTCTGTCCCGGTCAGTTTAGGTGCGGCCATATTGGTGACTAAAGATCTGTTATCCAGTGGCTTGGCGATAGATTATGAAGCTTTGTCTCTGGGCATAATCGTCTCCTTCGCTGCGGCCTATACTTGTATTCATCTGTTTTTAAAACTTATCGCCCGCATTGGGATGACGCCATTTGTCGTCTACCGTTTGGTGTTAGGCGCAATACTTTGTGCATTTATGTTTGCCTAAGCAGATTATTATGTGAAGAGCAGTGTGCTCATCGCCGTTGAAAGAGAAATTATGAAAAGTATCTATCTGTGCCCCGTGTGCGATCAACCTCTGTTAATTCATGAGGCATCCGGTGGGCTGCATTGCTGTAAGAAACACCACTTTGATAAAAATGCCAATGGTTACTGGACCTTTAGTCAGGCTAAGAAGCCGCAGACCGATTCCAGACAGGTAATGCGCGCCAAGCGTTTCCTGTTAGAGTCGGGGATCTTTATGCCGGTTATCGAAAAGCTTGAGGCGATGCTGATCGCGGCAGAGTTGAGTGACGGAGAGATTCACTACCTCGACTACGATTGTGGCGAGGGCTATTACCTGCGTGAACTCAGAGCTAAGCTTGCGCAGAGTCACTATGGTAGGAATATAGCCAAGAGACTCTGCGCTTATGGGATCACCGAGGCCGAGAATGCACTCTTCTCTGCCGCTAAGATTCAGTCAGAGGCTAAGGCCGCAGTTGATTCAGGTGAAACTGATATCGGGTGTGACAAGAAACAAGATACGACCTTTATTGTCAGCACGTTAAAGAAGCTGCCTCTGGCCGATGACAGCCTTGATCTGGTGACTCTGATTGATAAGCAGCTCAAAGGTAAGGAGCTGCTTAGGGTATTAAAGCCGGGAGGAGTGCTGATACAGGTATCACCGGCTCCTCGTCACCTGTGGCAGCTCAGAGAGTTTATCTACCCAGATATGCAGGAGAAATCGCTTAATATTCCTCAATCTAAAGCGTTGGAGTTGCTTCAGACCGAGCGGGTCAGTTTTAAGCTGGCACTTAATGGTGAGCAGGCCATTGCCTTGCTGGAGATGACACCCTACGCCTGGAGAGCCAACGATAAGGTGCGTAAGCAGATTGCGGCCGCATCGTTTGAGGCGCTGGAGATCGATTTTGTTATCACAGTGTCGAAGAAGCGATAGCGTGTGGCCTATTTTCTCCTAGGCATTAGCGGACACTCAGGTTAATCTTTAGGCTCAGGTTGTGATACCGCTTTTCACTCGGCACTGTATGTAACAGATGCGTGAGTCGCAGCCAAAACTGGTAAATAATTTAAACAGAACAGGAAGTAGAAATACCGATGATGCGAGTAATTGTGTGGTTCATCTTAAGCTTAGCTCCTGCAGTAGCCATGGCTAATGTGTATCAGTTGCCGGAGAAGGGAGGCCGGCTTATCGGTGAGGTACAGGAGCATGTGGTAAAGAAGGGAGACTACTTCCAGACCATAGCTAAGGAGTACAACATAGGGATTCTGGAGCTGATGGAGACGAATCCTGGGGTAGACCCGTTTCTTCCTACAGTCGGGACTAAACTTGTTATTCCCACTCAGATGCTGCTTCCCGATGTTCCCAGAGAGGGCATAGTGATCAACTTGCCTGAGCTGCGCCTCTATTACTTCCCGACAAATGGTAAAGAGGTGCATGTCTTTCCCGTGGGTATTGGACGTGTCGGCCGCGAAACCCCTGAGATGGTGACCAAGATTAAGTCGAGGATCCCTAATCCCAGCTGGACGCCACCTGCGAGCATTCGCCGTGATCACTTGAGAGAGCGTGGCGAGGTGTTGCCGCCTGTCGTCCCAGCCGGCCCCGATAATCCATTGGGTAAGTACGCTATGCAGCTATCTTACGGAGACGGCAGTTATCTGATCCATGGTACCAATAAAGATTTTGGTGTCGGCATGCGTGTCAGCTCCGGCTGTGTTCGCTTGAACCCTGACGATATAGAGTGGTTGTTCCATCAGGCTAAGTATGGAGACTCGGTGAGAGTGATCAATGAAACCGTTAAGATCTCCTCGGAGCCCGACGGAAGCCAGATCATCGAAGTACACTCGGCGCTGTCTAAGTCTGAATCCGATAAGCATCGTGAGAAGGTCGTATCGATGAAGGCGGGAGTTGTGAAGTTTATCAGCCAGGAGGGGATAGATAGCTTCAAGGCTAATGATGCCCTGCTGGCCCAAAACGGATTACCGGTAAATATTCGCCAGACAGATGAACCGCAGGATGTTAAATCAATATCGGGCATTGAGTCGACGGCGAGCAGCGAGCCTACAGACGAGAGTGAGCCTTCGGCCAGCTTATAGCTTTTGCCGGTGGTTCAGAAAGAGATTTAAAAGAGCGTCCCTGGTGGGCGCTTTTTTATGGGCGAGCTTCGGCCAAAGCCTGAAATCCAGCGGTTACAAGTAATGAGTGCAGAGAGGCGTGATTTGGTATTGAGAGTGAGGTAAAGAGTGATATAAAAAAGAGGAGGAGATATCGGCAACACTAATGCATTGCCGATACAGACAAATTACTTCTTGTAAGAAGAAGCAACGTTGTCAAGACGATCGTTTGCGCGCTTAGCTTCTGCTTGTGCGTCCATAGCAGCTGCTTTTGCATCTTTAACGTCTGCAGATAGAGCACCTTGCTCTGACTTCAGAGCGCTAACTTCAGATGATAGTTGGTCAACTTTGTTGCCAAGGTTAGCTACGCTTTCTTCAAGAGCAGTAGTGTTTGCACAGCCACCTAGAAGGGCAGTCATTGCTACACCAGCAATCATCAGTACTTTTTTGTTCATTGGGAAATCCCTTTATATTAGGTTGGATTGGAATGGAGCAGTAGTAATATACGACTGCAACTTGTTAATTATGTCATAGCTATTTTAATTTGCTATGATTTTTCACCCTTAGGTTTGAATACATTAACGAATATCGGCTTAAATGCAAGTTGAAGGACTGTTTTTTAAACATCGTCCCGATTTTTGACTATATAAGCCCTATATTTTATTAATGCTTTGTTTAATTTCTGCGACACTTTCAATACGTTTTTGTTGCAGTTGAGCTTTAATCTCAGCCCCTTTAAAGCCCGCCTCAATGATGGGCTTCACCGCAACCTTGTTCGCAGCCTCAAAACACTGTCTGAAATAGTCTGCTTGCGGATAGACCCACTCCTCTTGCCCCAACCTCCCCTTGGCGTCGGCTTCACAGGCGAGCGCTATCTGCTCGAGTCGTTCGGGTTTACGCCACAGGTCTGCCTTATCGAATATCTTCACTAAGGTATCGGGCCTGAGTTCTTCAATCTGGTGGATATTCTGATGAAGATCGCACACCAGCAGGGCCAGATCTCTATAGTCATTGGGTACCCGTACTCTGTTACACAGCGCCTTTATGAGGGCTAATCCTTTCTGGCCATGACCGTGGTGTTTAGGCAGGTGCTCTTTCGGGCTTAAGGCTTTGCCCAGATCGTGAACCAGAGCGGCAAATCTTACCGCGTTATCATCACTCAGCTTCGCGGCCTGCTCTAATACCATGAGGGTGTGTATGCCGGTGTCTATCTCGGGGTGCCATTTTACCGGTTGCGGCACACCAAATAGTGCATGGATCTCGGGAAAGAGTATGGCCAGTGCTCCGCATTGGTTGAGTACATGGATAAACAGATGAGGGCTCTCGGTTGCCAAGGCCTTATCCAGCTCGAGGAAAACCCGTTCGGCAGTCAAGGCCTCGAGTTCACCGCTGTGGCTGATCTGTTTCATCAGCGCCAGTGTTTCCTCTGCAATTGTGAAGCCCTGTCGGTGAAAACGAGCGGCAAAGCGCGCCACTCTGAGCACTCTTAAGGGATCTTCGACAAAGGCATCGGAAACATGCCTTAAGACTCGGTTATTGATGTCATCTATGCCACCGTAAGGATCGTATAGCTGCCCCTGTTCATCCTGAGCGATGGCGTTTATGGTCAGGTCGCGTCTCAGGAGGTCCTCTTCGAGGGTGACATCGGGGCTGGCATGACAGCTGAAGCCTCCATAACCTACACCGGTTTTTCGCTCCGTACGGGCCAGGGCATACTCTTGCTGCGTCTTTGGGTGCAGGAAAACGGGGAAGTCTTTGCCGACCTGACGATATCCCAATTCGAGCATCTGCTCCGGGGTTGCACCGACGACCATATGATCGCGATCTTTGACTGTAAGGTTAAGCAGGTTATCGCGAACGGCGCCGCCGACGAGGTAGAATTTCACTGGTAATTCGCTTTTGTTGCACAGGTGAGATTAACCTATGATTATCACGCATTGTCTATCGAGCCGCAACAAAACACGATTGAGTCACGTTCATTTGTAAAATATGCGTCTATTGACCTCATTTTCTCCCGCATTTTTTGACATGATGAGCCGTTAGCTTTAGTTTTAACTGTTTTTTAATCTTTACTATTAGCCGGACCGGTAATAAGGATAGATAGCTGCATGTACAAGGCGTTTTTTGGATTAAGCGATAACCCTTTCTCTATCGCACCCAACCCCCATTACCTCTTCCTCAGCGACAGGCACCGCGAGGCGCTGGCTCATTTGACATACGGGCTGGGAGAAACCGGCGGATTTGTACTCCTGACCGGCGAGGTGGGCACAGGGAAAACCACTGTGTCGCGCTGTCTGCTGAACCAGTTACCGGAAAATACCGATACGGCATTTATTCTTAACCCCTCTCTTACCGAGCTTGAACTACTGGCTACTTTGTGCGACGAACTCGCTATCGAGTACGAGAAAGAACCCAGTCTGAAACGGCTGACGGATCTGCTGAGCAATTTCCTGCTGGCCAACCATGAGAAGGGGCGCAATACCGTTCTTATTATCGATGAGGCTCAGCATCTTCGTGCCGAAGTGCTTGAGCAGCTGCGTCTGTTGACTAACCTGGAGACAGATACGAAAAAATTGCTTCAGGTTATCCTTATCGGTCAGCCCGAACTGCAGCAGCTGTTAAGGCGACAGGAGCTGCGTCAGCTGGCACAGAGGATCACCGCCCGATATCACCTGCTTCCCCTGACACCTGAAGAGGTGGGGCTGTATGTGCAGCACAGGTTACAGGTGGCGGGCCGTCATGAGCCGCTGTTTAACACCCGAGCGATCAAGGCCCTGCATAAATATAGCGGTGGCATTCCCAGGCTGATCAACCTGCTGTGTGAACGGGCGCTGATGGCCGGCTACGCTCAGTCTAAAGTCCCAATCGACCATAAGATGGTAAACAGCGCAGCATCTGAAGTGTTGGGCGAAGATATTAAAGAGACCAACTACCTGCTGCCATTGGCGGGTATCACAGCGCTAGGATTAACTTGCGTGTTGGGTTACCTGATTTTTAACCAGATGAACTCTGTGTCACAGGACGGAGTAGAGCATCAAGCCGTGCCGGTGGCGGCTCAAGCTGAGCGCCGTGAAAGTGCGCCCCCTGCAAAGCTTAACTCCGGTCAACGAGTGCTCAACGCCGCAATAGAGAGCAGTCGCAGCATAGACAGCGCCTATGCCAGCATTCTCGGCCTATGGGGGAAGGTGCCCTATATTGGTCTTACGGCGTGTCAGTCGGCCCAGCAACAGGGCTTGTCATGTTTTCAGCAACAGGGAAACTGGAATTCCCTTGTACGGTTAAACTTTCCGGCGGTTGTCTACCTTGTAGATGATCAGCAGCGTTCCTTCTATGGCACAGTAGTATCTAGGCAGGGAGACCAACTGTTATTGCAACTCAATGAGCAACAACTTTGGGTCGAGCGAGATTGGTTTACCCGTCACTTCAGTGGTACCTTCGAGCTCCTCTGGCAGGCGCCTGCAGAGCAACCCGGAGAGATCGGCAGGGGTTCTAACCCTGCACAGATACAGTGGCTGGAGAATACCTTAGCGCATATCGATAACACGGTTCCAAGATTGGTCAACCGCTTCGATAGCCAGCTGGAAGAGCAACTTAAGCGCTTCCAACGTGAGCACGGCCTCAGGGCCGATGCGATTGCAGGCAGTCAAACTTTGGTGCAACTGAACCTCTACCTGAGTGCTCAGGGCCCGAGGCTGGTAGAAAGTAAGGGGCAGTACTGATGTCCATATTGCTCGAAGCCGTCACGCGCTCGAAACAGCAGGAGCTGGAGTCAGATCTCGATCCTGTGTTAACCCCCCGGGCCCAGTATGATGACTTTACCAAACCCAAAAAGAACATATTGATGTTATCTCTTATCATCATAATATTGAGCCTGTTGATCGTCATCGTCTGGCTGGCCAGAGATCACTTCACATCAGGTAATGTTCATACTACTCAAGTGTCGGTTGATGCCTTAACTGTTAAGACCCGTAACTCAGAACCCTTAAGTGGTGTAGCTCATGACCTTAACTCACACAGGGGAGAGCAACGTGGCTCCGCTTCGGGCGGTGGTGAGCAAGTTAAACTGGCCGGAAAAGTTGCTCTGCCTCTGGCTGTGGCGCTTCCGGTCAAGCCTGTCGATATCGAAAATTCATATTCTCAGGCTGAAGCTGTGCCGCAGAATAGGGCTAGGGTCGTCGAAGTGGCAAAACAGCCTACAGAGGTCTCGCCAGCTATGGATGAGGAGCCGATTATATTAGGCGCGAACAGTAATCAGAGAGGCCGGGAGGTGCTGGAGTCGCTTAAGTCTCAGGTTGATGCAGCTGCTTCAGAGCTGGGCATGGACAACAGTTCCACCGAACCTGTGGCTCCCGGGCAGAAGAATGAGTACCAGAGTAAGAACAAGCTGCTGGCGGCATTTGAAGCGGCGCTAAAAGAGGTTGAGGTAGAAAAGTCTGTAGCCAGCTCCGTGACGGAGCCCAAACTCGACCCTATCCCGGTACCAAAGCAGGATAACTTGCCTAAATATGGTCAACTGCCGGCAGGGCTGCAGCTACAGGTACCAGAGTTTAATATTCACGCTCATGTGTATGCGAGCGATCCGGGTAATCGTTGGCTCAATGTTGATGGAGCCGAGTTACAGCAAGGCGATATGATTAGTGGCAAATTGGAGATTATTGAGATACGCCCCAGAGATGTCGTGCTGGCGATTGAGGGAACTCAGTTTAAGGTACCGGCGATATAGCGGCGGTTATGAGGTGCGAGGCTCTTGTTACAAGTTATCGTACCTCACACCTCACACCTCACACCTCACACCTCACACCTCACACCCACACTTGGGATCTCACCACTGGAGTCTCATACCTCTAGCCATAAAATTGATATGCCAGCAGCAAGGTTAAGCCATAACCTAAGCTGTAACACAACAAGAGTGCCGGGACATATTTCAGGTAGCTGACGAACGTCAACTCTTTAACCTTACTCATGGCGATTATCCCCGCCGCCGAGCCAATCACCAGCAGAGAACCACCGACACCCACCGAGTAGGTCAGCCCCAGCCACTGAGGGGGATTGAGAATCGGCTCGGCCTTCAGCAGCGCCGCGGTCAGTGGCACATTATCCAGCAGTGCCGAGCCTATACCGGTCACAAAGTTTGAGATATCAGGGTCAAACTGAGTGTAGACCTGAGTAAGAAGATCCAGGGTGCCTATCTCTTTCAGCATACCGACCAGCAGGAGTATGCCGAGGAAGAAGAGCAGGGTGTCGTACTCTACCTGGCGTATATATTCGAGGATCTGCAGTTCCTCCTTGTTGCTTCGGGAGTTGTGACCGACCAGGAACATCACGGAGAGGCCGGTAAGAAACGTTAATACCGGTGGCACGTTAAACAGTACGTTCAATGCCATTGTCGCAACGATTGTAGAGAAAAAGATCGCCGCAATGACCAGATCGACCCTGCGATAGTCTCTGCTTATTGGTGTCGTGCTGACATGGCCTTCGGCCTTCAATGAAAATAGCAGGGCGAGTAACATCACACTGACGGCTGCGGGGATAAATAGCAACAGCAGCTCAGAGATCTGAAGATGTCCACCGAGGAAGATCATTAAGGTGGTGACATCTCCGGTGATTAATGCCACTCCGCCTGAGTTAACCGCAAAGATGATAAGAACCGCCATACGGCGGCGCATCTGAGAGTCGAGTTTGAATGTCGTTAACAGTCCCAGTGATACCAGAGTTGCGGTGACGTTGTCACAAATGGCAGACAGGAGCAGTGCGAATAGGGCCACCTGCAACATCAGCATCCGTACTGAAACTTTTTGAGGGAACAGCTTCTGTACTAAGATCTGGATCATCCCTTTGGCATTCAGATAGGCAACGAAGGTCATTGTCGACATCAGAAACAACCAGAGTGTGGCTATCTCCAGCAGGTTTTCGTTGAGTTCGGCTTCTACGATCTTCTCATGGGCCGGCGAGCCGGCACTCATAAACAGGACAACCCAGGAGACACAACCAAAAAATAGTGTGGTCTTGGCCTTATTCAGGTGGGTGACCTCCTCGAATATGATACTTAACAGGGCCAGAACGGCGAGAGAGAGCAGAAATAGGTAGAGCATAGATCAGTTCCTACAGCAGATTAATCGTTTACCCCACGAGGCAAACTGTGACTAAAATTAAGGTTTGATTAAGCTTGGTGTGATATCGGTGCGGATTAGGCCATAGGAGCATAGATAAAACAAGTGTTAACTACATCTTATTTTAAATAAAAAGTGTGAACTCGGTCTTTGTTGAGGCGGTGAGCTCAAATGTCAGAAAGCGGCGGCAATAAAAAAGGACGCCTATGGCGTCCTTTTGGTTTCAGCTAGCTGGATGTTAGTCAGCTATTAATACTTATTTAGCCATCTTAGCGAATACTCGCTCAGCTGCTGCTAGTGTTGCTTCAAGCTCTTTCTCACCATGTGCAAGTGAGAGGAAGCCTGCTTCATAGGCGCTCGGCGCAAGGTATACACCTTCATCTAACATGCCGTGGTAGAATTCAGGGAACTTGTCAGCATCACATTTAGTGACCTGTTCGAATGTCGTGACCTTCTCCTCTTCGGTGAAGAAGAATCCGAACATGCCGCCAACATAGTTGATAGACATTGGGATGCCATGCTTATTGGCCGCAGCCTTGAAGCCTTCGGCAATGCGCTTAGTCTTAGCCGCTAACTCTTCATAGACGCCATCTTCACAAAGTGCGTCCATCTGAGCCAGACCAGCAGACATGGCGATAGGGTTACCCGACAGTGTACCTGCCTGATAAACCGGACCTGTTGGTGCAATAAACTGCATCACATCTTTACGACCACCAAACGCGCCAACCGGCATACCGCCACCGATTACTTTACCCAGTGTCGTCAGATCAGGGGTGATGCCATAGTGACCTTGAGCGCCGCTCTTAGATACGCGGAAACCTGTCATCACCTCATCGATGATTAGCAGTGCACCGTACTGATCACAGATGGCGCGCAGGCCTTCAAGGAAGCCCTCAACCGGTGGAATACAGTTCATGTTGCCGGCAACGGGCTCAAGGATGATACATGAGATCTCTTCCGGGTACTGCTCGAACAGAGCCTTGACAGACTCCAGGTTGTTGTAAGTCGCTGTCAGCGTGTGCTTGGCAAAGTCTTCAGGGATACCCGGAGAGCTTGGCTGACCAAGTGTCAGCGCTCCGGAACCTGCTTTAACTAAAAGACAGTCGGCGTGACCGTGGTAGCAACCTTCAAACTTTAGGATCTTGTCACGGCTGGTGAAACCACGCGCCAGACGTATCGCACTCATGGTCGCTTCGGTACCAGAGCTCACCATACGGACCTGTTCCATTGAAGGTACCATCTCGATGACCTTCTCAGCCATAGTCACTTCAAGTTCTGTCGGAGCACCGAATGAGAGGCCGTTCTCGACCGCAGCCAATACAGCTTCACGAATTTTAGGGTGGTTATGGCCTAAGATCATAGGGCCCCAAGAGCCAACATAGTCGATGTATGCTTTACCGTCGGCGTCATAGATATATGCACCATCGGCTTTTTCGATGAAACGTGGTGAGCCACCTACACCGTTGAATGCACGTACTGGTGAGTTAACACCACCTGGGATGGTTTTTTTAGCCTGTTCAAATAGGGTGTCGGAACGGGTCATTATTAATCCTTAAAGTCAGTCGCCAAATTAAAAGTCGGCTTTTCGTGAATACCAATTAACCGGACACTCATACTGCTGGAGTTGCGCATCAACGCCGAGTGTCAGTGCAAACAGCGCCATGCGGAGTCAGTAGTCCGTTATCTGCCTGTCTAAAGATGGCCAATTTGGGATGACGATTAGGGTCATTGTCCATTTCGTTGGCCTGCTTGCGCGAGTCTCTAGCTGGCGGATGCATGATCACAGTGTTTGACTTGCAATGCTGTGTATAAATATTGCGATTAAGACGGAACTTACCGCGATACTTGTTCGATTTTTCTTGTGAAGGAAATCGCCCTTCCTGAATGCGAGTCAGGTAGAGTATATCAGTCTGATCTAAATTGTCTTCAAGTTGGTCTGTTATTGTGATCTTTTGCCCAGCATTTTCAATGTTATCGATCACATAGTCAGGCATTGATAACTCTTTAGGCTAAACGGGAGTATAACTCACGTCTTTATACATACATAGCAAACGAGAGAGGGATGAAGTGTGTGCCTGAACTTAAGGTCTCTTGTCGTGCCAGTAATGGCTGAATAAATGACAGAACGGTAAATGTAAGCGATGCCGAGCTTTTTGATTAACTATCCCTGCGAGTTAGTGACTCTAGGTGATATTTGCTCTATGTTGGTTGCTGTCTATGAGTGATGGTGACTCGATGTGAGAGGTGCTTTACCGGCTGAGGGAGAGAGCTGCGCTATGTATATTAAGTTTGATGTTTTCGGGAGAGCTATGTCCGTTCTGCGTCAGGATGAGCAGTGGCTGTTGTTTACAGATTCGGGAACGGGGATGCGAACCCGGGTATTTGATGTTGTGATCCCTCCTCACCTGAAAGAGGATGAGTTAGCTACATATTTAGACGATATCTTTCACGAAAACGCCAGTGAAAACCACCCCCATGTCGTTCATGTGAGTTAAACTGTACCTGAAGTTTTAGCTTCGCATTCAGTCTGCTAACTAACTCGGGTATAGATGCGATACGACATGCTTGGGTTGCAAGTTAAAGGAGTGTCTTGTGCAATTTTTCTATATATTAATCCCTCTGGCTCTGGTGCTGATAATCTACCTGGAGCGGAAATATATCAAAGAGCAGGATGAGAGGTACTTAGGGTTTCACCTGGTGACTATGTCTATCTTCGCCTCTGGGATCACCTGGTTTGCTTCGGTTGTCGCTCTGGTATTGCTGGCGCAAACTTTTGTCGATCCTCCCAATAGTATCTTAGGCCATCTGGCATTCGCGGCCTTCTTTGTCCTGTGTGTCATAATTGCGGTACAAAACCGCACATATCGGCTCTATTTTGATGAGCGTCAGATAGTATGTACACGGATCATGGGGGAACCTGTGACATCGTCACTTGCTGCGCTGAAACGGGTCGAGCTGAAGTCATATTCAGATTCAAGCTCTGAGACCTACATTCTTACCTTTACCGAAGGCAAGCCCCTTAAGATCCCGATAGGTATGATGGAGGGAGAGGGCATAGATAAGCTGAAGTCAATGCTGGGTAGGTATACTTATTCGTAGATAGATGGTGCCTGTTTCATCTTGCTGTTTGTTGATAAAAGATGGGGGGCCTCTTTGTGGCCTTGCCACTCTCTGACTGGCTAAAACTCGTAAAAGTGAAATGCCGGATCCGGCATAGAAATTATTATTCTGAAAAAGGCGGTAAATTGCCTCTTCCCCCCTTGAAGTGCCTGCTATGACTCATGTATAAACGGTACCTTCAGACCTTCTTATCGCAATTAAAAAAGTAGAACTAATCAATGACGGTAATGTATCCAGATCTCACCGAAAATACCCGCTGTGAAACCGACCTTTTGGGAAGCAAGTCAATTCCCGGAGAGGCATATTACGGGATCCATACCCTGAGGGCGATGGAAAACTTCGAGATAAGCAGCGAAAAAATTGGTGATTGTGTCGAGTTTGTTCGCGGCATGGTGAAGACAAAAAAAGCGGCGGCGATGGCCAATGGCCAGCTAGGCACCATCTCTCAAGATATTGCCTCAGCCATCATCCGGGCCTGCGACACCCTGTTAGCCAGTGACCGCTTCTATGATCAGTTTCCCATCGATGCGTTTCAGGGGGGGGCCGGCACATCGGTGAATATGAACACCAACGAAGTGATAGCCAATATTGCTCTGGAGCAGATGGGGCATGTGAAGGGGCAGTACCAGCATATTAATCCTAACGATCATGTGAATAAGAGCCAGAGCACAAACGATGCCTACCCTACGGGTTTTCGTGTTGCCCTGTTTGAGCGCACTAATACTGTGCTGTCGGCGCTTACTCTGCTTATCGACTCTTTTCTGGCTAAGTCTGAAGAGTTCAGTGATGTACTTAAGATGGGGCGGACGCAGTTACAGGACGCTGTCCCTATGACGCTGGGTCAGGAGTTTCGTGCCTTCGGTATCACCCTACGGGAAGAGATTAAGAGCATCAGGCGTTGTCAGGAGCTGCTTTTGGAGATAAACCTGGGGGCCACGGCGATTGGTACAGGCTTGAATACACCCGATGGATACTCTGAACTGGCCATTGCTAAGCTTGCCGAGATCACGGGGCACCCGTTTACTCCGGCAGAAGATCTGGTTGAAGCCACATCTGACTGTGGTGCCTATGTGATGCTATCGAGTGCGCTGAAGCGTTTCGCTGTAAAGTTAT
This sequence comes from uncultured Shewanella sp., assembly GCF_947501225.1. Lineage (GTDB taxonomy): Bacteria > Pseudomonadota > Gammaproteobacteria > Enterobacterales > Shewanellaceae > Shewanella. The sequence goes on along the minus strand of NZ_CANMUW010000014.1, from coordinate 28,642 downwards.
CTAAGATCTGTAACGATCTGCGTCTGCTCTCATCCGGGCCACGCAGCGGCTTGAATGAGATTAACCTGCCTGAGATGCAGGCCGGTTCATCTATCATGCCTGCCAAGGTGAACCCGGTTATCCCCGAGGTGGTGAATCAGGTCGCCTTCAAGGTGTGCGGTAACGATCTCACAATCACCATGGCGGCAGAGGCGGGGCAACTGCAGTTGAATGTGATGGAGCCGGTTATCGGTCAATCCCTGTTTGAGTCATTGTCTCTGCTGGAAAATGCCTGTGTTACGCTGAAAACTAAGTGTATCGAGGGGATCACCGCCAATCGTCAGGTGTGTGAGGATTTTGTGCTTAACTCCATCGGTATCATCACCTACCTGAATCCGTTTATCGGACACCATGAGGGAGATATCATAGGTAAGATCTGTGCCGAAACCGGTAAGAGTGTTCGTGAGGTCGTCTTGGAGCGTGGCCTGTTATCAGCTGAGCAACTCGATGAGATCTTCTCTATAGAGAACCTGATGAACCCTCAGTACAAGGCGCAACGTTTCGCTCAGGTCACATCCGGTTAATCTGGGCCGTTTACCATTGACGTCGCGGGTGACGCCCGCGACGCTTAAATCCGCTCGATTCTTTTGCCTCTCCAGTTGCTGCCGGCTGGCAAATTAGCTGAAATCAGCCATTGAGTGTGTTCGATATCGCGGCCTTGACTCTATCGGCGTGTTCGATGACGAGTCGGTTCACGGTATCGACATTTCCCCCCTCGTTGACGTCAGAGTTCATATTAAAGGTAACAATATTGTCGACCAGATCCACCTGCGCCGCCTTGAGTGGGTGAAGGGCCGATTCCAGGTATTTATCCAGAGGCATAAAGTTAAAATCGCCCTCGTTGTAGGATTCGGCCGTTGCCCCGGCGGTGATAGAGAGGATAACCTTCTTGCCTTTTAACTTATCGCCCTCGGGCCCGAAGGCGAAGTTATAGGTGAATACATCATCGAACCATTTCTTCATTATGGCCGGGTAGGTTGACCAGTAGAGCGGAAATTGAAAAATGATAAGGTCGGCGCTCTGCAGTGCGCTCTGCTCAGTGGGGATATCTATCTTGTAATCCGGGTATAGCTCATCGAGGCAACGGACATGAATCTTATCTAGTGTACTGAGTATATTGATTATTTTTGAGTTCGCCATCGACTCTTTAAGGTTTGGATGGCCTGAAATTACGACTATTTTACTCATGTATACTCTCTGTATTGAACGTTTGCTGGCATAGCTGAGATGATAACCGAAAATCTCCGGCTTACGAGCCCGGTAAGTTGCGATCGCTCACACTCTTTGAAATCGGCCTGACATCAGGCAGAAATGCCTTTAGCGTTTGTGATTGACCAGCTACACCTGCCCCTCCCGTATCTCCTGCTGTAGAGAGGCCCAGCTTATCACCCCGACTATGTTATCTGTCTTATCCTGATAGACATATACCTCACCGCGCCGCTCCCTGCAGAGGATGCTGTAGACCTCATTAAGGGTCGCCGTATCCGGCAACCCTTCGATAGGGTGTCTGGTGAGGGCACTCTCATGATCGCGGAGTTGCATCTCCAGTTGCAACATCTCCATCTGCCCCAGCTTATTCCGGACCAAAACTGAACGTCCGGCCGCGCGCTTGAGTACTTCGAGTAGCAGCTCGTCATCATCCTTTACGATAACGACCCGCTTATCCATCAAGGCCCTGACACCGCGTTTCTGTAAGCCAAGTTCCAGAGGTGAGACCTTATAGCCAAGGCCCATGATCTCTAACTGCTCCAGGAAGAGGGACTTGGACTTGAACCCCTGGTGAGCCACCAGAAAAGCCGGAATGCTGACAAACATGGCCGGAAGTATGATGGAGGGGTTATTCGTCATCTCCAGCAGGGCGACTAACGCAGCCAGTGGTGCACTGAGGCAGACACCCATGATTGCGGTCATGCCTATGGTGGTATAGAGACCGATATAGGAGGCGATAGAGGGGAATATGATGGCGCTGGTTAATGCCAATATGGCGCCGAGCAGTGCGCCGATACCAAAGAGCGGGCCGATGATCCCACCGGGTATACCAAGGCCGATGGCTGCGATGGTGGCGATGATCTTACCCAGCAGCAGGGCGAGCAGAAACAGTATGCTGGGGTGCTCGCTAATCGCTTGTTCGATGGCCAGTTCACCACTGCCCAGAGATTCGGGCAGGAAGATACCGACGATAGTGGTGACCACCCCGGCCAGCATTACCCGGTAAAACAGCGGCCAGTGTTGCCCCTTCGCCGTGACACCGAGAAGAGAGAAGTTAAACAGCGCCGCAACACATCCGAGAATGACGCCGCATATCGCTAAAATCGGGTATTGTGATAGTGGGATCTGTATAATGCCAATCTGTTCATATTCGTGGATGTTACCGAACACGAGCTGGGATGATACCGCGCCGCAGATGGCGGCGAGTACGATGGGGAAGAAGTAGTGCACCTTGTATTCGCGTAAGATCACCTCGAAGACGAATATGACCGCGGCAAGTGGCGTGTTGAATGTGGCGGCGATACCGGCGGCAATGCCACTGGCACACATGATACGGACGCTGTTATCCGGCAGCTTGAACTTCTCAGCTAACACACTGGCGGTAACGGCGCCCAGATGGATCACCGGTCCCTCACGGCCGACCGAAAAGTTAGTGACCAGGGCAAACAGAGCCTGAAAGAATTGACTGGGTGCCGACTGAAGCGGCAACTTACCCTGGTGCAGTTTTATTCTGTGCAAAACATAGGCGATCCCCATCCGTTTATAGCGTTTAGATCCCATTCGTGCGACTAACCAGATTAAAACTGAGCCTAACAGGGGTAATAACACTCGCCAGTCGTCGATGATCTCAGTAAAATCCAGCTCACTGGTTTCTGTATAACTGTTAATCCAGATGAGTAATAGCCTGAAGAGCAAGATCACCCCCGAGGCCATCAGGGCAAACAGCAGAGCGAGCAGAGAGAGTTGCAGACTGATCTTAGCTTGGGAGAGCGTATCTTTTAGTTCTGTTCTCTGGTATCTCAGCCAGCGGGTTTGTGTCTTCTTTAATCTGTGTCGCACCTGAACCTTCTGTATATTGAGTTGCTCATTGCCGAAATGAGTCAGGGTTAAAATATAAGAAACTATTCAAACAAAAAGAGAAGAGGTTGTTAGTTAATGGCAAATTATCATCGTTGGGTCGATCGCATTCAAGTGATAGAGAGATCGATCAGGCCATCAAGCGTATATCTATGCCTTTTGATGTTAGTCGCTTTCACCTTAGGGGGAGTGAGTTACGATCTCTGGTCAGAACATAATCAGCCTGTGATAGAGAATAACACAGAACAGACTGATGCATTGGTTAAACAATTGAAAAATCAGGCTCAAGTCATGGCATCGAAGAATCTGGAGTTGACTCTGGAGCGTGAAGCAAATGACAAGATGCAACAGCTGTTTACCGAGCAGCATAAGAAGCAGCGTGAGCTGGAGCGGGAACTCTCCTTCTACCGCAGTATCATGGCACCGGAAAATAACGCCGAAGGCGTCTCTATTAACGGGCTCGAGTTAACGCCCGGACTGTTGCCGAGGCAATATCGGGTTAAGCTGATTTTGACTCAGCTACAAAAGCGCAAACAGTCGCTGAAAGGCAGGGCCGAGATCAAGCTTGTCGGGGTGCAAGCAGGTGAGGCCATGGAGTTAGACCTGACTAAGCTTGCCGATCTTCAGCTCAACTTTAAGTTCCGATATTTTCAGATCTTAGAGGGGGAGTTTGTGCTGCCTGAAGGATTTGAACTGTCTCATGTTAAGACTAAGGTCATAGTGCCTTCCAGCCGTTGGACCAAAGGATCTCAGGCCGAAATTGAGTTTGCCGCCGCCGATCTGTTAACGCCAGCCCCCGCCTCAAAAGCATCTGAACTCCTCGATGGAGCTTCAGAGCCATCGGGCGGGGAGAGTATTGAAGATGAGCTTAATGATGAGAGTAAGGTTGAGATGAAACCTGCCGCAGATGATCCTATATCGAGCAGCGAAGCGGTACAGTAAAAACCACAAATAAAATAAGGGATTTAGCCGACCTGAGTGCGGTTTTATCACAGAAATCAGATCGGGTGCGCATATTACTTGAACAAATTGGTCAGGTATCGGATAATCCCGCTCAGCAAACAGATGTAAGAGGTACTCATGACTGAACAAACGACTGAACAAGCTGAAGATGCAATGCCGATTCAATTTACCGATGCGGCCGCTTCTAAGGTAAAAACCTTGCTTGAAGAAGAGGAAAATGATGCGTTAAAGCTACGCGTATATGTGACCGGTGGTGGTTGTTCTGGTTTTCAGTATGGCTTTACCTTCGACGAAAAAGTTAATGAAGGCGATTTCACCGTTGAAAAACAAGGTGTTCAGTTAGTCGTTGACCCTATGAGCCTGCAGTATCTTGTGGGTGGCGAGGTGGATTACACCTCTGGGTTGGAAGGTTCTCGCTTCTTCGTTAAGAACCCTAACGCGACTACGACCTGTGGTTGTGGAGCCAGCTTCTCGGTATAAGTGAGTTTGCGGGAGCATCCCGCCGCTGCTGAATGATTAAAAAGCCAGTTGTTAATGCAACTGGCTTTTTAATGCTTACCGTATACTGGTTGGTATTAACTCATAATGTTCATATTTACCTTAGTGTTAAAGTAGGCTTTGACCTTCGGGGTGAAGGCTATCCATACCTGTAACATAGATAATAGGATCAGCAGAGCGAAGATGATGTAGTCGGGGAGCTTCCCCTGTAACTCACCGATTTGAAAGGTCGACGGGTTACCGACAACCAGGTTACCGGGATCGTACAGGATCACAGGCAACATACTGACCAGGAGAAGTTGGATTAGGGTGTAGCCCTGCAGCATGTACATAGCCGTTCTTTGCCGTCCAAGAACAGCCACCACCATCAACAGGGTGAGAATGCAGAAGAGTACGCCCTGTTTGGCGACGATGCCGCTTATCGAGGCGATGGCGAGCAGGGCACATAGGGCCGCGAGTCGTTTGGGTAACTTAGGTTTCACCTTTGTTGCCGCGACCTTACTCTCTGCAGCAGTAATATCCTGTGCTCTTATTTCTCTATCCCTTTGAGTTACGGGCTTTTCTGAATTCGTAGACTCGACGGCTTGCTTTTCCAACTTGCATCTCCTTAGTGACGTTGTTTTGGTGTCAGCCTCTGTTCGACTTCGTAGGGTTCGAGCACGACTCCGAGGTCTTCCTGTACCGGGAAGACGGCGACAAACAGATCATCATCCTGCATGCCCGGTACCCAACGCTCGAGCCACTCAGCCACTGGGATTGAGAGGGGAGTACAATCTTTCCAGTCGTCGACAGCCCAGAGTTTGGCTGTTTCTTCACTAGGCCACATAGGAATGCAATCTTCCTCTTCGGTGGTTAACATGACACAACCATCGTTGTCTTGTAGTGTCCAGAGGGTTTTATGCTCTTTAGCTTGCTCGATAAAATAGTCGTAGCGGGCTTCCGGAGTCATCTGGCTTGCATCTTTCGGGCTTTTGCTCATGGTGTCATCTCTTCATTTTGGTGGCTACTTAGCCGACTGCTGCCGATAATAGCATCTCAGGCGACGGAAATTAAAAGATTTTGCCTGGCGGGTGACTTTTTCAACCCCTTAAGGCTTAAATTCTGCTGGGATAACCGGGGGCTGAGAAGCTGTCGGGCTCAAAGTTCGTTATCAGAGCCCGACGCTTAAGGGGGACTAAATCCTGGGTTCGATAAGCAGTGGGGTATTGTCGACGGGTTTAGCATTGATCATCTTTATAAGGATTGCCGCTATCTCCGTATTATCCATATGACCGGTGAAGTAGTGACTCCCCTTACCGTAGGCAAAAATCTGCACGTCGATAGCATCGTGACCCGAGGTCGTCCACCCCGTGTAGCTCAGGGCATCTATCGTCGCTTTCAGCAGTGTCTCTACTCCATCCCGGGGCTTGTCCTGTTGCAGCTTAGCCAAGATCTGCTCTCTGAGTTTGGCTTGCTCCTCACTCGACAGTGAGAATCCGATATGTTCTGCCCAAAATGTGGCGAATTTTTCTGGTTTCTCAAGGGGTTGTGGTGATGCTATGAGTCTGGCTGCGATATCCCGGGGCAGCTCTGTGATCATCCGTAACTGTTTTCCCTTCCACTGATATGTGCCCTCTCTGCCTAAGGTTAGGCCGCCGGTTGAATGATCGGCAGTCGCGATTAACAGGGTGTCGGGATGTTTGTCTATATAGCGTTTCACGCTTTTAAGGGTGTTAGCGAAATCGTGCATCTCTGTCATGGCGCAGACAATATCATTGCTGTGACCGCACCAATCTATCTGGCTGCCTTCAACCATCATCACAAATGGATCGGCTTGAGCCGATAGCAGCTTCAAAGCCTTATCGGTCATGGTGGTTAGCCTGAGAGGGTCATCACTGCCTAATGCGGCCGGTAGTCCCGATGGTGCCAGTAAGCCCAGCGCGGGGAGTGCCTTAATACTATCAAGCTCACTGAGCTTATCGATATACTGATAACCGAGCGCCTCGAATTCTTTGGTGAGATCTCTCTCCTTTCGAACAAAATATTTAGTGCCCCCCCCCAGCATCAGGTCGGCAAAGGGGCGGCCATTGAATAAGTTGGTAAGGTAGCTGTCGGCGATGGCGTCATAATTGCTCCGGCTCTCGTTGTGAGCCAGAAAGCTTGCCGGAGTCGCGTGATTTATCTGCGATGTCACCACGATTGCCGTTTTCTTCCCTCCGCGTTTGGCCATCTCCAGTAACGTGGGCAGAGTTTGATGTTGGTGATCGACGGAGATGGCTCCGTTATAACTCTTGGTGCCTGTGGCCAGTGCGGTGGCGGCGGCAGCCGAGTCGGTGACATAGGTATCATCATCGGGATAGGTGCTTGCCATTCCCGTGAGTAGCTCATCGAATACGGTCTTTTCGACGTGCTTCGTATTTGGGTTGTCTGAATAATAACGGTAAGCCGAAGTATAGGCTGGCCCCATACCATCACCGATCAGATAGATGATATTCCTGGGCAGGTGTTTATCTTCGATGACGGCCGTTGTGGCTGTTGCCTGAGTCGTTAACAGGCTGCAACTCAATCCCCAGAGCGCTAAACCGGCTGTAAAAGCACGCATATCTATCTCCTATGCTGATGTTCAATGAAATGAGGCGCTGGTGCCTAAGGTTGTCTCACCTTTATTGTTCGTGCTATTCCCCAGATGCTGCTCTAACCAGTTTTCCTGCTCCCACAGCATGTGCATCAGAGACTCTTTGGCCTGATAGCTGTGACTCTCGAAGGGGAAGGTCACCAATCTGGCATTGCCTCCCAGGCCTCTTATCGCCTTAAAGAGCCTGGCCGATTGCATGGGGTAAGTACCCGAGTTGGCATCCATTTCGCCATGCATCAATAGCAGTGGCTCATCAATCTTATCGGCATGAGTGAAGGGGGAGATCTGCTGATACAGGCTGGGAGCCTCCCAGAAGTTACGTTTCTCGTTTTGAAAACCAAATGGGGTCAGGGTGCGGTTGTAGGCCCCGCTTCTGGCTATGCCTGCGGCAAACAGATCCGAGTGAGCCAACAGGTTAGCAACCATGAAAGCCCCATAGGAGTGACCGCCAATGGCTATCTTATCTCTGTCTGCCACCCCCATCTCCACTAAGGTATCGATTGCCGCGTTGGCATTGGCGATGAGTTGGCTGCGGAAGCTATCGTTTGGCTTCTCTTTTCCCTCTCCTACGATAGGCATGGCGACCCGATCGAATACCGCAAACCCGTTGGCAACGAAGGGGACCGGCCCCTTGGCGCTGATGTAGCTGTATTGGTTGGGAGAGTAGTTGAGCTGAGCGGCCACCTCGGCATTCTTGTATTCCCTGGGGTAGGCCCACATCAGGACCGGCAGCGGGCCATCTTCCGGCTTATACCCCGATGGCAGGTATAAATTACCCGACAGCGGCAGGCCATCTTCACGGGTGTAGGTCACAAGTTGCCGACTGATGCCTCTGAATGCGGGCAGCTCGCTTGGTTTTTGCTGTAGTATACGCTCCGTACCGGTTTGTACGTCGAGCAGGACTAAGTGAGGTGGTGTATCGATCGATTGCCTGTTGATAATTAACCGCAGTGGCTGACGACTGAGCAGGTAGCGAACACTCTCCAGCTTGTCACTGGCTGATTGCCACAGTGTCGCAGAGCTGGCTGCATCGATAGCTGATTTTACCTGTATCACCGGGCCGTCAGCCCTGGTGCTTACATTCTCTTTAACCGGAACATCACCGATGGCAGGAATAGCCGTGGCGCTGAGAAAGGGTTGATATCCTTGAGCCGAGGCGCCGAGTCCATAGTGAAATACGCGCCGATTATCGACGGCGAAAATATCTCCAAGCCCTGCAGGGTGCGGGTGTTGATAGAGGCGACCGGGATCCTTGTAGCTGTCTCTGAGTGCTTTTTGGTACCACAGCTGCATTGCTTTGCTCTGGCCGTTTACAGACTCTTCTGAAGCGGGGCTGTCTGATACAGATTCTGTGTCGAGAAAGCTGACTCTCATCTGTTTTTTGGCTGAGTGTCGCTCAGTGATGAGTGCCAGCTGCTCCTCTCCCCACTGAATATCGGCTATTCGCCAGGGGGTTTTTACCAATGTTTGTGGGGCAAGGTTAAATGGGGCCGCCAGCTGTCTGAGTCTATCCCGGTATTGGGCTTTTTTGTTGCTGTCTCCTCCATCGAGTGCCTCGACAAAGGCCAGCGTATTGGGTTTACCGCTGCGCCAGTGGATATATCTTGGCCCCTTCCTGACCGAGTCACTGCCTGATGGCCGAAATTCGCCACTCTCGAGTTCGGCCAGCGTCATAAGCTTTTCGCCCGAGCGATGAAAGATCTCTACCGACTGGGCAAAATCGCGATACTTTACCATATGGGAGAAGGGGGGCGTGATGCGTTTAACCAGCATATACTTGTCGTCGGGAGAGAGGCTGAAGCCGATGTTAATAGCAGGTTCTCCCACCGCTGTGAGCTTGCCGTCCAGACCGATAATGGTGAGCTGACTGGTGGTCAGTTGGCTGAACTGTGCTTCATCCCGGGCGTTTTTCAACAGATCCTGATAAGTGCGTCTCGGTGCCTTTCTTCCCTGTGTGACACTGATGTTAGGACCTTGAAGCTCAGCTATAGCAGGTGAGTGTTTACTATCAATGGCAATGTTGGTTGCCAGGCCCCGACTATTATGTAGCCATTGATATTTCAGCCCCATACTGGCATTGAGGCGTACCTTGTTCAGTTTACGGCTTTTTCGGGTAGCTATCTCGTAGAGATAGAGGTCGGCACCATGGTTTGATATGCCGATGTAACTGAGAAAACGGCTATCGGGGGAAAACTGCACCTTAGCGATACTCATACCTGCAGGTGGAGTAATGGTGTCAGGTTTGTCTGAGTCATCTTCCAGGTTGACCAGTTCGAGCTGCCTGTACCTATATTTTATTCGGCTTGGGAGCAACTGCTCTGGTGACAGTCGCAGACCCGCTAACTTCAGCTCTTTTCTGGCTAAGCTTTGGATATCGATATATGACTCAGGCGTCAGTATTGCCAGCCACTGTTTATTGTCCGATAAGCGAGTGCTCACTTTTTTACTTTGTTCTACGATCTGTTGCAGTGGTTGCGAGGGACGCTGGTATTGAGCGCTCATTGCCGAATGACTAAAAAAAGCTATCAGGGCAAACATAAAGATGGGGTGTACCGGCATTTTTATCTCCTGATAAAAGAGGGATAGCACTGTAATAGAGAGGAAAAGCGCCCCGAGCAGGGCGCTTTGATTTAGATGTCGCTTCGATTAGAATTTCTGTGAATAACCCAGGAACAGGCTACGACCCTTGGCAGAGTAACTGCTGTTGTCATCTTCATAGAAAGGCCAGTCGTTATGCTTATCGTTACGCACATCGTACAGTGGTGGCATTTCATCGGTTAGATTTCTCACACCGGCGGTGAACTTACCCTCCCAGGGGGTGTAATAGCTCAGGGTAATGTTGATTGTCTGATAGGGATCTAAGGTATCAGTTTCAATCGACTCAACATCTTCGCCATCGGCATCAAGGTACTCAAAGAGATCGGTACCCGAAGCCTCACCTGTGTAGTAGTAAGCAATCGTGGCACTAAAGTCCTCGTAGCTCCAGCTTAGACTGGCATTACCCTTCCACTTAGGGAAGTAATCGGTCTCAGTCTGCTCTTCAATCGGATCTCCCTCTTTCTCCTGGTACTCTTTCTTGAGCAGGTAAGAGGCAGCAAGCTTAAATTTAAACTCACCGGCAACAGACTCAGGGAACAGGTAGTTGAAGCTCGCATCGATACCTTCCGATGCTTCATAGGCACTGTTGATCGGCCCTTTACGCATACACTTTATATTTTCGATGCCATCATCATCGAACTCATTGAGGTAACCCACTTCTGACATCTCTGTACAGTCGTTGTATTGCCCTGTCTTGTTATACTTAGGATCGTTAATCACATCGTAGCTGGAGATGGTCTTGACCGCCCCTTCGAGCTCGATATTCCACCAGTCAAGTGTCAGATCGGCATTGTCGGTTAAGTTGGCTACGACCCCCAGGTTCCAGAATTCGCCCTTCTCCTCTTCGAGGTTAAGGTTACCCGAGTTATACGAGACGTAATCATCTTCGTAGATATCATTTGGATCTGTCGGATGGGGAACATCGATACTGCTATAGCCGCGAGTTAGTCCTGCATATAGGCGGTGCATATCCGGTGCGCGGAAACTCTTACCCCAGTTAGCGCGTACCATCACCTCGTCGACAGGGCGGTAGGTCAGACCTACCTGTGGGGTGGTTGCGCCGTCTACATCTGAGTCATCGAGGTATTGGTCATAACGCAGCGCCGCCGACAGGTCCAGAGATTTTACGCCTGTGATGTTGGCAAGCAGGGGAACTTGTAGCTCGCCGGCAACGGCTACCCGGTCACGGTCACCCTCACCACCTGTACCGCCCATGCCGATTAAACCGCCGCTCATGGTGGTTTCATCTAATGTATCTTCATAGCTTTCGCGTGCCCACTCTGCCGTGGTTGCAAAGCCAACTGTCCCCGCTTCCAGCTCCATCAAGTCACCGGTAAATACCACCTGGAACTGGTGCATGCTGGAGTCTGAGTTTTTAGTCGAGTCAGCAATAAGCATATCGGCTTGTTCAGAAGTTAACTCGTTGAGAGGGTACCATTTAGACACATCGGTATCGTTGGGATCGAAGGTGACGATATCCAGCAGGGCATCGGCACGAACCATATGGTGGTTCTGCTTCTCATATTTGTTATAGCTACTGGACCATGACAGGTCTAACTCATAATCGCCTATGGTTCCATTAGCACCGAAGGCAAGCGATGCCTTAGTATTTTGCGTGTCGTAGGTGCGTGGTCCGGGATACTCCTCCATACGACGGCGCACCTGGAACTTGTTGTAGTCATCGAAATCGGAACTGGCGTAACTTAAAGCACCCGTGGCTTCATCTTCGTAGATATTGACGCCGAAACCTTTCTCATCTTTGTATTTGGTTGACTCTTTATAGGAGGCATTGAGCATACCGTATAATTGCCACTCATCATTGAGATCATATGTACTGTTAACCACTAAGTTAACTCTGTCATACTCTGACTGTAGCCCGCGATCGGCATACTTGTCATAGTAACAATCATACTTTCCAACCGGCGTGTAGATGCCCTTATCGCCGAAGAGGTTAGTGCACTGTGCCTCATCTAGAGGGCTATATTTATCATCGGTATACACCTTAGAGTAATCCCTAACCCATGCAGCCCAGCTGGAGGGGGATGCGTCACCGAAAGGACCCGCACCCCAACGAGTATTTCCATCTTCATCTTCATAGTAGGCAGGGCTGTATAGATCGTCACGCTGATAAGTCTGGATAGCGCCGACCTGCTTGTATTCGAGCATGATCAGAGTTTGGCTGTTTTCGGTATTAATTCCCTGAAGGTAAGATAGATCAAACTGCTCTCCACCTCCCTGGGTTGTATCTGAGTACTTAGCTTCTGCTTTGGCACCGTCATACTGCTTCTTGAGGATGATATTAACCACACCACCAACAGCATCGGAACCATAGATTGCCGAAGCTCCGCCGGTGAGGATCTCTATACGCTCGACTGCGGCGGTTGGGATGTCCGAGGTATCGACAAAGTTTGAGGTACCGCCTGCCGCCGATGGGAATGAAGCCTGACGACGACCATTGATCAGTACCAAGGTTCTGTTTGCGCCCATGCCGCGAAGGTTGACTGAGCTTGCACTATCGGTAAAGCCGTCACTCTCACCGTTTAGGGAGCCACCGTTGTTAGCCACCGATGATTGTAGTACTTCGGAGATTGAGCTTAGGCCACTGTTAGCGATCTCATCTGCCGAGATCACGGTTACAGGTGCGACACCTTCGAAATCGGCACGCTTGATTCGGGAACCCGTCACCTCAATCTTTTCAATTTTCTCATTTGCGCCATCTGTTACGGCAGAACTCTCTGCGGCCAGTAGCGATGACGGCGCTAGTGCCACCATAGCTAGGGTTAAAGCCGATAATTTCATCTGTGATTTCATCTGATTGCTGTCCTTATTTTTATAATTTACCTAGCAGTTTCACTCTTGGGCCTCCGTCACCTTTTTTGGAGGGAGAGGTATCTCCAGAGGAGTGATGTCGATTAGCACTACACCGAGTCGCAAGCTGTCAACCGGCATTATTTGTAATTAATTTGTTATTTGGCAGCAATGTTCGACGTGTCGTTTATTTGTTGTTTATATATCTATTTAATATCTATTCTTTTTTAAAACAGGTTGTTACGCTTCAACTTTGGCGAGGTGGAGACTTGTTTTACCATGTTGGTTAGTTGTAAGCTTTCAAAGGGGGAAGTTGAACAGATATTAACAATAGATTCGACGGCTGCAGGAGATTTGAATGATAGAGATAGATAAAGAGGCGATTTTCAGGCTGGGGGACTGTGAAGTGATCCCCAACGAGAATAGCCTTAACTTCTCTGAGCCGCTCCCGCAAGGTGTGAGCCATGCAAAGGTCTCTATTCAACCAAAGTTTATCGAATTACTGAGTTTACTGGCGCGGAAGTATCCGAATGTTGTGACCAGAGATGAGCTTATCGATTGCATCTGGGAGGGGAATCGTTATGTCGGAGCTAAGGCGCTGACTAATGCTGTCTGGCACCTGAGAAAACAGCTTAACCCCCTGCTTGGCGGCGAACAGGCGATAGAGACGGTGAGAAAAACCGGCTATCGATTATTGATTGAGCCTGAATTCGATGCCTCCGACCTGGTGGATAAGCCGGATCTGCTGCGAGCCGAGCAGGCTAAGGTTAAGCGTCTGAGCCGTCAGTTACGTTCCGGTGTATGTGTCGCGATAACCCTGCTGCTGATTCTCTGTGGCGGAGCCGGCTTTCACCTGTACCAAGACAGTCAGCGTTTGTTGCAGACGGAGCTGATTCAGTTGACCCGTTCTGCGGGAGCAGAGCTGTATCCTGCTGTCTCCCCCGACGGACGTTGGTTAGTTTATGGGAAACGGTCTAACTTATACCTCAAAGACTTAGCGTCTCCGGCCCAGACGCCCAAGCGGCTGACATCGAAACGTACCCGCGAACTGAGGGCCGTCTGGGCTCCTGATGGCAAGTCGTTGATCTACCCCAGTGAAGACAGCCAGACCCGTGAGTGCAGCATGAACCGCCTCATATTGGAGAGTCATGAAGTGAGTCGGCTGGCAGAGTGTTACTCCTATACCTCAGCACTGGATATTTCGACCGATGGAGGAACCCTTGTCTATATCTGGCGGGAGAGAGAGGAACTCGATTCAGGTCTATACCTGCTTGAGCTGGAGGAGGCGGACTCAGCCCCGGTTCGATTCTCCTGTGAAAGTAACTGCGGTTACCGTGATAGGGATGTTGCCTTCAGCCCCGACGGGAAGTGGATAGCAATAGCGAGGCGCTATGGCACCATCTCTGAAGATATTTTTATACAGGATATCTTAAGCGGTGAAGAGGTGCGCCTGACTCAGGGGTTAGAGGATATTAGGGGCTTGAGCTGGGGGCCTGATAGTCAGACGCTGGTTTTCAGTACCGAAAATTCCGGGATAAGGGATGGCTTTGTTGTCGATATCGAGTCTAAAGAGCTATTACCGCTGTCGATTTCAGGGTTCAGCTACCCCAAATTCATTCCTCACAGGGATGAGCTGGTCTATTCCAACTATATTAAAGATTTTAGCCTTGCCTATCTGGCCTTAGATCAGGATATTCCTTCTACCGTATTTCCCATCTCTCAGGCGGAATACAGTTACCGTAACCCCGATTACTCATCTGTTACCAAGCGAATCGCCTATGTGTCCAATGAGACCGGGTTCAATGAGGTGTGGACTTCAGATCATAACGGGTTCAATCGGGTGCAGCTCACCGATCTCAAGAGAAGGGTCGCCTATCCATCGTGGTCACACGATGGCAGTAAAATTGCGTTTCTGGCCCCTGACGATAAAAATGAGGGCAATAAGATCCACATCCTGGATCTCTCCAGTGGTGGCATCAGCATATTGCCCTCAAGGTTTTTAGATCATAGAAGGCCGGGTTGGGCATGGGGGGATGAGTGGGTGCTATCATCGACGCATGAGGGGTTAACTGCCTTCTCGCTGCACAATGAGGCGCCAAAACATCTGAGCTCCATCGATGTACGTTTAAGTAAGATGACAGACGCTAATACCATACTGTTTACCCGTTATGATGAGTATGGCCTCTGGAGAATGGACATTTCGCAGCCGCAACGGGTAGAACCTGTGATCGCAGCCGAGGATTTCAGGGAGAGCTATAACTGGACTGTAACCGATAAGGGGGTGTACTTTCGGGAGGTACACACGGGATACCAGTTGATAAACTATCGCAGCTTTACTACGGATCTCACCACGCCAATTTTGAAGTTGCCATCGAGCAGTCTGAGCTCCTTTGGGGCCATGAGCTATATCCCGGGTGAGAGACGTTTATTGATGACCCTGTCTGAGTATTCGAAACGTGATGTGATTAAGCTCAAACATAAGTTATTACATTGATTGATTTTTATTGGCCGCAGTGGGATAGCTGCGGCCATGTTAATTATGCCGCCGGGAACAGAGAGCCCAGCACCGCCTCTCTGGAGGCTCCGGTTACAGCGGGCAAGTTGCCGGGCAGACCTTGATGGTGACGCATTGCCAGCCAGGCAAAGGCAATGCCCTCAACCCATTGGGGGGCAATGCCCAGCTCCTGAGTCGTTTCGAGCCTGTATCCGGGTAGTAACTTTGCCAGACGTGACATCAATTCGGTGTTAAACGCGCCCCCACCACAGACAAACATCTCCCCTCTGGGCGACAGGGCACGGGTCTCTTTGGCTATGCTGTGACAGGTGACGTCAAGCAGGGTGGATTGAATGTCGGCTTCATTGAGGTATCCGAAATCGGCGGCTTGCTGCTCGAGCCAGGCTTGATTGAACAGCTCACGCCCGGTGCTCTTAGGGAAAGGTTGAGAGAAGTAGGTGTGTGAAAGCAGGTGGTTAAGCAGCTTTTCATCGGTCGTTCCGCTTGCGGCCCAGATACCATCTTTGTCGTAGGGCAGATCTTTTACCTGTTGTATCCAGGCGTCGATCAGGGTATTTCCGGGGCCGGTATCGAAGCCTATCACATCATCGGTATTACCCGGCAGGTAGGTGAGGTTAGCTATCCCTCCTATATTGAGGATCACCCGGGGAGTGTCCGGCCTGGCAAACATCTGTTGGTGGAACGCAGGAACAAGCGGGGCTCCCTGACCGCCGAGTGCGATATCTTTGCGCCTGAAGTCTGCGATGACATCAATGCCGGTTTTAACGGCTATGGTATTAGGGTCGCCGATCTGAAGTGTAAAACCCATGTCCAGATTAGGCATGTGTCTTACTGTCTGTCCGTGGCTGCCTATGGCTACGACCTGTTCGGCGGATACTCCCGCCTTATCCAGAAGTGCGTTGACTGCGGCGCCAAATAACAGGCCAACACTGCGGTCTAACTGGCCGAGGAGGTTGATCTCATCATTGCCTGGTAAACAGAGTCGCTGTAGGTTTCTCAGGGTGTGCTTAGGAATAACCTGGCTGTGTTTGGCAAGCAGCCTGGGATTTTTTGAGCCAAAGTCGACCAGTACGGCATCGATACCATCCATGCTGGTACCCGACATTAACCCTATAAAATAGTTTGTATTCATCATTATTATCCGTTGTCGGCTGGGCATCGGCATGTTTCATCGCTGTCTATCCCAGGTTGAATTCTTGAAACCTGTCTGGCATATCCTCCGGCTCGGTTGACCCGGAGGATTGGCGGGGTGGTCACTGTTTAGCGATTTGAGCCTGATTACTGTGACGCCAGATAAACTTGTTTGTTATGTTGAAGTTTAGCCATGATCTGTTTGCTAAGCGCCATAAACTTAGGTTTATCTTTCTTGGCAATGGGCAGTGATTTAGGGAGTTTTATGGTCCTCGGATTACGGTGTACCCCGTTGACGATGAACTCATAATGCAGGTGGGCTCCGGTGACACGCCCCGTTGCGCCTAATGTGCCTATGACTTGTCCCTGTTTAACGGTTGCGCCCTGCTTAACTTTGCGCTTTTTCAGGTGGAGGTACTTAGTGGTATAGGTGTCATTATGTTTAATAAAGACATAGTTACCATTGTATTGATTGTAGGCTGACTTGATGACTCGCCCTTTACCTGCGGCCTTGATCGGGGTTCCTACCTTGGCGACGTAATCTACGCCTCTATGGGCCCTGACCTTTCCTGTGACAGGATGGAGACGTTTTGGATTAAAGCTTGAGCTTACGTATTTGAAGTCTACCGGAGAGCGGAGGAAGGCTTTACGCATGCTGTGTCCCTCTTCGGAGTAATAGTTACCGTCGGTATAGCGCACCGCCGTATAGCGGTCCCCCTGGTTACTGAATTCTGCCGCTAGAATATTGCCGTTCCTCAGGAACTCACCGTCGGCATACTCCTCTTCGTATATGAGAGCGAAGTGATCGTCCTTTCTGAGATCCAGCGCGAAATCTATGTCCCAGCCGAAGATTGTGGCCAGTTGCATGATCTGATTTGGTGTCAGTCCGGCTCCCACTCCGGCGTTCCAGAAGTTACTGCTAATGGTCGCACTGGCGAATTTTGTGCGACTCTCTACCTGCTTTTCGCTGATACTCTCTTTATAACCGGCGTCGCTTCTGGTGATGACCAGAGTCGATATCGGGTTGAGCTGGTATTTTAGTTCAGCGAGTTTCCCGGCAGCATTTTTGGCTATGATGAGTTCTTCGCCCGGCATTATCTTCAGCAGATTTTTCTTTGCCTTGGGCAGCAAGGTTATCTCGTAGACATCTCTGGAACTAAGACCGGCACGATTAAAGAGCGCCGCTAAGGTATCTCCGCTTTTTACCTTGAAATGTTCCACATCCAACTTCTCGGTCCGCATCGCCTCCGGGCTTTTCGCAGTGTCTTCATCTATGGAGTGAATCTCTTTCGATGCAGCCGTTTGAGAATCCGGGGATGAAGCGATCCCAGCTGGTGGGGCGGGTTTACGAAATGCCAGCGGTAGCTTTAACTGCTCTGCGTTTCTGTTTGCGATATCTGAAGCCGTATTATCCGAGCCGTTGCCCAGATCTATGCTGCCGGAAAGCTGAGTGTTGGTGTTTTTCGATGCCTGAGCATCATCGGCGGGAATAAGAATGATGATCAGTGTGACCAATACCAGAAGAGTCAGTAGTATCTGATGCAGCCTAGGCAGTAATTTTAATAACGTGATAACCTTTCCCATCGACCCCTTTCCCGTCACACTAAATAGCATTTTTTGTCGCTTATACCGATCCCCTTAGTGTACACACTTTCATTTGTGCTGGCTAACAAGTAACATGACTCTCTTTATTTTGTAATAGGCCCTTTGGAGTAGCTGGCGAGATGGCTGATTTAGACCAAGCATTAGCAGAAATTAAACGTGGTACCGATGAGATTTTGCTCGAAGCGGATCTGCTGGAAAAATTAAAAGAGGGGCGCCCCTTGCGTATCAAGCTTGGAGCCGATCCTACCGCGCCTGATATTCATTTAGGTCATACCGTGATCCTCAATAAGATGCGCACCTTTCAGGAGCTGGGTCATGAGGTTATCTTCTTGATCGGTGACTTTACCGGTATGGTTGGTGATCCAAGCGGTAAGAACAGCACTCGTCCTCCTTTGACCCGTGAGCAGGTATTGGCTAATGCTGAAACCTATAAGCAGCAGGTCTATAAGATCTTAGACCCGGCAAAGACGCGTATCGAGTTTAACTCAAGCTGGCTTGAACCTATGGGCGCAGCCGGCATGATCCGTTTGGCATCCAAGCAGACCGTTGCACGTATGATGGAGCGTGATGACTTTAAGAAGCGTTATGCTTCGGGTCAGTCTATCGCGATTCACGAATTTATGTACCCGCTGCTACAGGGTTATGACTCAGTTGCACTGGAGTCTGATGTCGAGCTGGGTGGTACTGACCAGAAGTTTAACCTGCTTATGGGTCGTGAGCTGCAAAAGTCAGAAGGGCAGAAGCCGCAAACCGTTATCATGATGCCACTGCTTGAAGGCCTCGATGGCGTGAAGAAGATGTCTAAGTCTGCGCATAACTATATCGGTGTGAATGAGCCGGCCGGTGAGATGTTCGGTAAGATCATGTCTATCTCTGATGAGTTGATGTGGCGCTACTTCGAGCTGTTATCATTCCGCCCTCTTGGAGAGATCGAGCAGTTTAAGGCCGATGTTGAAGCCGGTGCTAACCCCCGCGATATCAAGATTGCGTTGGCGAAAGAGATCATTGAGCGTTTCCATGATGAAGCCGCTGCCGATGCCGCCCATCAGGAGTTTATCAACCGCTTCCAGAAAGGTGCGATTCCTGACGATATTCAAGAGTTGGAGATCGCCGCCGGTGAAGGAATCGCTATCGCTAACCTGCTTAAAGAGGCTGGGCTGGTAAGTTCGACTTCCGATGCGATGCGTATGATCAAGCAGGGCGCAGCCAAGATAGACGGGGCAAAGATTGAAGACACCCGTTTACAGCTTAGTGCCGGAACCAGCGGTGTGTTTCAGGTAGGTAAGCGTAAGTTTGCTAAGATCACTCTGGTTTAAAACACAGATTTAACGTCTATGTGTTAAAAGCTGAGGCGGGGGAGATTAGCCGCTTCAGCTGGATGAATCGATAAACGGCCTGCATCTGCAGGCCGTTTCTATTTCAGCCTTAAACTTTTCAGTGGTTAACGAACACCGTGCATACCCCGCGTCAGTATCGGTGAGATAAGGATGAGAAAAGCACCGCAGAGTAGGCCGGTCCACATCAAAAATTCAAATAGCTGTGTGTAGGTCTGTGCGGCAAGGGTGATATCCATATCGACACTCGCCGATCTGTCGATGGCTGCCAGTTGTCCCAGACGCATGGCCAGAGTCTCCGAGAGTGCCGTTGCAAGAAACCAGACGCCCATGGAGAGGCCGACGACCCGGTGAATGGCCAGCTTAGTCACGGCTGAAAGCTCCACGGGAGAGAGGCAAAGCTCACCCGTGGTATGGAGCAGGTAGGCCAATACCAGCCACCACAGACTCATCTTTCCCGCCTCATCGGGGAAATGGGAGCCAAGCACGAGTACCCCGAATCCAAGCCCGGCCTGAATGATCCCAAGGCCAAACTTTACCGGGATATTGGGGTTGAGCTTAAACTTGTCCAGCCAGACCCAAAAAGCCGCAAAGGGCAGGGCGAGTAACATGATGAATCCTGCATTGAGAGAGCCAAATTGACCCGCTGCTATCTCAATATTCAGAATGTTACGGTCAACCACTCTATCGGCGAACAGCGTCATAGAGCCTGCAGCTTGTTCGAACAGCGCCCAAAAAACTATGGTCGATGCGATGAGTACCATCAGAACGCTCATCTGGTGCATCTCCTCTCTGGTGCCCTTGTATGCGGCATAGCTAATCAGGCCTATGCCCGATACCACGAGTACAATCTGCTGAGCGGTAAAAACCAGAGTCTCGTGCTGGATCACGAGCCAGATAAGCCCCAAACTCAGTATGGCTGCTATGTAGATCATCAACTCACGGCTGACAGGCCCCAGCACTTTCTCTGAAAGCAGCTCTGGCGCATGGGGCTCGGCTAAGCCCCTCAGAAATTTCTGTCCTTTGAGGAAGGTGAGCAGACCGATCAGCATGCCGACTCCCGCGCAGCCGAAGCCATAGCCCCAGCCGAATGTCTCGCCCAGGTAGACACAGATAATTGTCGCGGCGAAGGCGCCGATATTGATCCCCATATAAAATATGGTGAAGCCCGAGTCCCGCCGGATATCGTCTTTATCATAGAGCTGGCCCACTATGGTGGAGATATTGGGTTTTAAAAAGCCGACACCTACCACTATCAGGGCCAAGGCCAGATAGAAGATGTTGAGGGCGGCCAGGTCACGAATATGAACCGTTTCGGTTAGCACAGTGCCGGCCAACAGAAGCGTACCGTCGCTGAGGGTTATATCTGAGATGAGTTCGCTGCCGGCAGCGTACTCAACGGCCTGGTGTCCTTCGACAGCCATCAACAGGTGGCCAACACATAGCAATATTCCGCCGAATATGACGGCCTTGCGCATGCCTAAGTATCGGTCGGCTAGCATACCACCTATCACCGGCAGTGAGTAAACCAGGCCGGCGTAGGCGCCCAGGACCTCGAGGCCGGCTCCGTCGGAAAACAGGTGATACTTGGTCAGGTAGAGAAGTAGCAGATACTTCATGCCATAGAAAGAGAAGCGCTCCCACATCTCTGTGGCAAAACAGATATACAGGCCCTTGGGGTGGCCAAATAACTCCTCTTCGGCTAAGGGTCTTTCCCCCGTAAGTTCTGTCACCGACGCCATATATAGCTCCCCGAACCATGAGTACAAAAATGGCTGTAGTAATAATATTAGTCGATGGTTATCAGGAGGGGCCGTTTAGCCGGGTTTAAGAGTTGTTATTATTGAAAAATCGCTTCGAAGAGAGGTGGGGGAGCTAACCCTGCAAGGTAGCTGCCCCTTCGCTAAGCGCAGCTGAGTCACTGAACCGCTAACTGGTCCGCCATGGTTTGGTAATCCATCAGATCTTCATGCTCCTTGACCCTATTGGTGTCCATATCTAATTTTACCGTTGTAACCCCAGGGATCGCTAAGTCGATAATTTTTCCGGGTTTACCGAACTGTTCACCGGGTCCTTTATAGTGATAGTTGCCGATCATGACGACAAGGGAGCCGGAGTTAAACATATGCTCAATATTAAAGCCATATTCGAGAACGCCCTGATGGGCACGCTTAAGAAAGCTGAGTATATGACGTCTTCCGGTATACTTTTTGCTCGCAGTCCTGTCATTGAACACGCTGTCCCGGTTGTAAAAGTTGAACAGAGTTTTGTAGTCATGATCGGTCAGTGCCTGAATATACCTTACGGCAAGCTGTTGCTCGACAGGCATCTCTCCGCTGTTGGCCATCGAAGGAAGGCTGAAAAAAGTAAAAATTAACCAGAGATATCGCAAGTTCATTGTTTGTTCGTCTTCAGATCAAATGCAGGTAGAGAAAGGTGCCATTTTATAGCGGCCAACCTGATGGCTAAGGCGGCTATCATCGCAAGCACCAGAGCTTGTTTGTCGACAGCCCCTAAGTGAATACTCAGGCTGTAGCTGATCCCGCCAACAATAGATGCGGTGGCGTAGATCTCGGTTCTTAAGATCATGGGGATCTGACGGCACAACAAGTCTCGAATAATGCCTCCTCCGACACCGGTTATCAAGCCCATTACTACGGCTATCATCCCCCCGAGTTCGAGACTGAGTGCCTTCTCGGCTCCAATTACGGTAAATAGGGCGAGTCCCAGCGCATCGGCTATGGGAAGGGTGTGTTGCGGCACTTTTTTTGGCTTTCGCACAAAGAGCATGGTTAAAAGGACGGTGAGTAGTATGACTATGATGTAGTTGGGGTCACGTATCCAGAAAACCGGTGTGGTGCCCAGCAGGGCATCACGAATGCTGCCACCGCCCACAGCAGTGACAGAGGCAAGAACGATGACACCGAAGGGATCCATTCGATGGCGGCCCGCGGCGAGCGCTCCGGAGAGTGCAAAAACGGCGGTACCGCACAGATCGAAAAAGTAGATCCATTCGCTCATTGATCCATCTCTTTAAGATGGTGGTTGAGTGCATCGACCGAGATACGTATCTCCTTCACCGACAGAAGCAGGGAGTAGAGCAGAAGTAACAGACTACAACCGAAAATAAGGGAGCCTATCTTGTTGAGCCCGACATAGATGAAGATCATACACAGCACGCACAGTGCGAAACTCAAGACACCGGATTCCTGCATGCGCCTGATGATGATGATCCTCTGCCTTAAGTTCTTTAACTGTTCACTGTGAACCGGCTTACCGTCATTGCTCAAACTTCTGATCAGCGCGGCTAAGGAGAAAAAACGGTTGGTATATGCCAGTAACAGCAGTGAAATTGCCGGAAACAGGAGTGCCGGAGTGGTTAAAGATACATGAATATGTTCAAACAAAGTTGACTGCCTGTAGCGGAAATTGAGGTGAATGAGGTGAATAATACCAATGGAATTTGTGAATACCAAACAGATTAACTTGTAAATAGGAGGTGATGACTGTTTTACCTGAAAGCTCAGCCCTGTAGATAGCGTAAGCCGGCCCAAATCAGTGGGATGCTAATCACGAAGAAGAGCCAGATGGCATAGGTGACATTGGTCAGTTTGATGGCTGAGGTTATCGACTCGCCATCGGGCTTGGGGCCATAGCTTAGTCTTGGCGTATCAATCTTGGTCCCGTTAAACTTCATCGGCCCCCCCAGTTCTATGTTTAATACGCTTGCGGCGATAGAACAGGTATGGATGCAGTTATAGAAAGGCTGATTATTGGGCAGGGGCTTAAACAGGCTGAGAATACTCTTAGGCCCTCCCTGAATTGCCATGCTGATATTCCATAACCAGCCGGGAATGAGGAAAAACAGGGTACTCAACAGGTAGACCGGTTTCCCGAAGTGAGTAAATTTGGGATTGATGGCTGGCCAACATAGCTCAAGCTGCTTGAGCATTCTGGTTATCAGTACCAGAGGTGCACCGCCGATGCTGAAGAAGATGATGGTCGATACCGTACCGTAAACTGGTGTAGTGACCAGCTTCTCTATGGTTGCTTTGGCAATACCAACTTCGCTCAGTTGTCTGGTATCCCTGTAGAGCCAGGGTGAGAGTGTGGACCTGGCTCTTCCCTTCTCCTCCCGGCTCAAGGCTTGTTTTACCTCTATGGCGGTCTGATTGAAGTTCTCATCGTTGAGACAGATATATAGGGTGATAAACTCAAAGAACCAGGGGAAGGCGGCAAGTTGCATCAGGAAGGTCATGATCGCCGAAAAGGGCAAGACCAACAGGGCACAGGCTAAGGTACCAGCAATGAGTTGTTGCGATGGTGCACGACCCGGGCGATTGACCTTGGCCGCAAGCTCTTTCGCCAGAAACCCAAACCAGACGATAGGCTGGTAGTCCCGTGGCAGGGGGGCGACTTTTGAGAGCAGCAGGCTGATGATAAGGATCATGGCTCCCTGATACAGAGGAGTGTCATTGAGCAGTTGCGTCGCAAACTCTGGAACCATGATCTTTACCTAGAATGGCGTTATGTAACCCATTGTGCTTGTTGCATAAAGCCTGTTAAACAGCGGTGTCTGTTAAAGTTGCTTGAGAAGTGCTATCACCATTAATGCAGAATGGTGACCCGCCTTGACTAAGTACTCATCGAAATCGACGGGTGAGTCATTGTTAGCATTATCAGAGAGAGAGCGAATAACGACAAATGGTACATCGAACTGATGACATACCTGGGCAATCGCGGCACCCTCCATCTCACATGCCGCCATGGTCGGGAAGTGCTCCAACATAGTCTTAGTGCGGACCGGATCGCAGATAAAGCTGTCACCGGTGCAGATCAAACCTTCGATGGCTTTGACTTCGCCCAGGCTGGCTACGGCCTTTTGTGCTGCACCTACCAGTTTTGCATCCGGGATAAACGCCGCCGGTTGCTGTGCCATCTGCCCTATCTCGTAGCCGAATGCGGTTACATCGACATCGTGATGACGTAGTTCAGATGAGATAACGATATCGCCGATAGCCAGTTCGTCGGCGAAACCACCCGCAGAACCAGTATTGATGATCGCGTCAGGTGCGTATTTTTCGATGAGTAACGTAGTTGCTATGCTGGCGGTGACTTTGCCGATACCGGAGCGGGTGACGACAACCTCTTTGCCCGCAAGCTGGCCCGCAACAAATTCGATCCCCGCAATTGTTGTAGAGCTTGGGTTTTCCATCGACTCGACTAAGTGCGCAACTTCCGGCTCCATAGCGCCAATAATACCGATCTTCATTTATTAACCTTTTTGACTACCTGACTGAATATGGGCGCTAATATAACATGGGGGATCGGATTTAGTGAAAAATGTCTGACTTCGGGCCCGGCTCTGATTTATCCCTCTTGGTCAGTTATCTGCCTCATCTTGCTTTGTTTCAGATCCCGTATTTATCCGTTATCCCTGAAAGCTCTATATATTGCCTGATATTTCAACTATTTTTGAGCCTGTAGGTTATAATGCTAATAAAAAAATATTACAGGGTGTGACGATTTTGTCCGGATATTGTTTCTGCTCTTAGTTGCTACTGGGAGATATTCCGAATCCGTTTATTTTTGTATTTTGGAAATACAGGGAGAGTCAGCTTGAGTATTCGCTTAAAGCTATCGCTATTGTTGGGTTTGCTTTTTTTAGCAGCAATTTTCAACTCGATTTTTACCTTCCAGTTAGAGAGCTATGGTGAGGAGAAGCTGAGGTGGGTGATCCATACGCACGAGGTACTGAATGAAACACAGGTGCTGTCGGGAGCGATGAAAGATGCCGAAACCGGTCAGCGGGGATATCTGCTGACTACCAACTCCGCTTATCTTGAGCCCTATCATAATGGCGTGCTTATCGCTAACGAGAGCTTTATCAGATTAAAAGCGCTTACCTCTGACAACCCTGATCAACAGAAGATCTTAGACTCAATTGAAAAGCAGATGCAGCTTAAGTTTCAGGAGTTGGAGGAGACCATAGAGCTGGTTCTGGGGAGTGATAATCAGAGTGCGATTCAGATAGTACGTGACAACCGGGGTAAGCAATATATGGATACTATCCGCAGCCTCTTCGGTGCATTTATCAATGCGGAGAAGGTGCTGTTGGAGCAGAGAAAGGGAGATTTCAGAGAAAACAGGGCCCAGATAACGACACTCATAGCGGTTGAGATAGCCCTGTTCATTGCGCTCTACTTCATGACCATCACCTTTTTACGGCGCAGCTTCTTCACTCCTCTGGAGTTGCTGCTCTCCAGCGTTAAAAAACTGGAGGAGGGACATAAGCTTGAAGTGAGTGATGTGGTTAAAAACGATGAGATGGGGCACTTACTCTCAACCTTCTTTGTTATGAGTGAAAAGGTCTATGAACGGGAGCGGGATCTCGGTTTCAAGGCGCATCATGACGAGTTGACCGGATTAAAGAACAGGCTCACCATGCCCCAGGAGATAGAGACCGTTATCGATGAATTACAGGAAACCGGAGAGATGATCGCCGTGCTGTTTATCGATCTCGACCGCTTTAAGCAGATCAATGACCAGCATGGGCATCACGTCGGTGATTTAGTGATTAAAGAGACCGCTTATCGTATTAAGTATGCCGTACGCGACAGCGATACGGTATTTCGGGTGGGGGGGGATGAGTTTTTGGTGATCGTAAAAAATATCAAAAATATCACCGATGTTCATAATGTGGTCAATAACATAGTTAGTGAGTTTAAACATCCGGCGAGTATCGAGGGGCGTGAAGTCGATATATCGATCAGCGTCGGTGTCGCGGTGTCTCCTGATGATTCTCTTGATAGGAAAGAGATAGTGAAATTTGCCGATGTTGCCATGTATGCGGCCAAGCAGGATAAGGCGGCCAGCTACAGGATGTTCGATAAGGGGATGCTAAGGCGTGGCAGCGATTGAAACTCGGGGCTCTCGTAGAGGGGGGAGCAAATCATTTTTCCATCTTCTCCTGCTACCGAACCATTAAATAAAACGGCATAAGGCCTGAGCCCTATACCGGATTCGTTGGCAGCAAGCCAAAATGAGCCGATGGCGAGAGCGCCATATCATTGGAACCCTAGGGAGTTCAACTTCAATAGCGGGGGAGGCCACTCATTGAAGCCATAGATGAGTGAACCGAATAGCTTTCGGCTTATGATGGTGAAGGCTCTGCAAAAACGAACAGACTTGTTCTCTTTTTTGTGTAAGTTTCAGGACCTATCACACTCATTGATTCAGGCTTCTCGTATATTGGTTTTCTTGATTAAGCTTAAGTTTCTCGCTATCTGTATGGGCTTTCGGCTACCTCTGATTGGAGGTTTACCGGGGCTGAATCAGACTGATAAAGTTAAGCTGTTATATTTATTGATTCACTCTTCTACTCCAAAGAGCCCTACGACTGAAGTCGGAGAGTGAAGCATGCAGATATCGGCATACCATTAAACAGGATGAAAAATTCAATGACAAAAAAAATCATATTAGACACAGATCCGGGTATCGATGATGTAATGGCGATCCTGTTCGCCGAGGCGCACCCTGAGATTGAGCTAAAGGCGATTACCACTATTTACGGTAATGTGACCATTGAAGGGGCGACCCATAATGCGCTTTATCTCAAGCAGAAGTATCAACTGGAGGCCGATATTGTCCAGGGGGCGAGTAAACCCATAGTGCGCCCTCCGGTCGGCCCTACCGTGGTCGTGCATGGCGAGAGTGGCTTCGGGGATGTGGAAGTTCCCGCCGAGGTCGAAGGTGAGGCCGATGCTCGCCCCGCTTATCAGTATATTATCGATGCGGTAAAAGCCGAGCCTAATGAGATCACTCTTGTGGCAATCGGTCCTCTGACTAACCTGGCTTTAGCCCTGCAGGCCGAGCCGGAAATTGTCAACCTGGTCAAAGAGGTTGTGATCATGGGAGGCGCATTCGGCGTCAACGATCACCGGGGGAATGTGACTCCCTATGCCGAGGCTAATATTCATGACGACCCCCATGCGGCCGATATCGTCTTCAGTGCCGCCTGGCCTGTGGTTATTATCGGTCTGGATGTGACCGAGCAGAGCTTCTTTACCGGAGATTATCTGGACAAGCTTCGTGACGATGCCGGTGAAGTCGGCCAATTTATCTGGGACGTCAGTCGCTACTATCTTAAGTTTTATAAAGAGAAGGTGGGCCTCGATGCCTGTCATGTGCACGACCCGTCAGCCATCGCCTATGTGATAGACCCTGAACTCTTTACCCTCAGAGAGGGGCCGGTACGCGTGGTGACCGATGGACCCGCCGAAGGGATGACCATTCAGAAGTTTGATGGGCGCAAGTATCTCCATGATGAGTGGGAGAAGCATACGCCGCAACGTGTGGGCGTTGCCGTAAAGGATGCCGAGCTGCTCGAGATATATCGTCAGAGCATCATAGATTACGGCCGTAAAATGAGTTGAGCAATTATGAATTGCATCGATAATAACTCGGTGTGAACGTTATCTCAGAACATCAGAGGCGGAGTGTCAAACACTCCGCTTTTTTTGTTGGCCTTTGTAACTCATTTCAGCCCATGGCTGTAGGCGCTACATAAGATTTTGGAAAACTCCGTCCCTTATAGCCTATTCGTTCTCATGACCCTGTTCATTTTCATGAATCATCCTGATTAACTTAGCAGGCGTTCCACCAAACAGTGAATCAGGCGGCACATCTGTATTAACGACTGAGTTAGCCGCAATCACAGAGCGCGCACCTATGGTCACACCTTTGTTGATCACAACATTGCCACCAATCCACACATCATCCTCAATGGTAATAGGATCGCAGATGGTTTCCCAGTTACGACGTTTGAGATAGTTCAAGTCGTGGCTAGCACAGTAGAGCTGCGTGTTCGGGCCAATCAACACGTTATTGCCAATAGTAATTTTTGCGCCATCCAACATAGTCACATTCATGTTGATGAAGGTTTTTTCTCCGATCGAAATCGTCTTGCCGAACTCACAATAAAATGGAGAGCGGACGATACTAGAAGTTGAAATATTGCCCATTAGCTGTTGAAGCAGTTCACCACGTTGAGAGTTATCTGTATTTTGGTTAATGGTCAGCAATAAATTCGAAGCATTTTGACGGATATGATTAATACTTTCTGCGCCGCCGTCAAAGTCTTCGCCCGCAAGCATCTTTTCGAATTCGGTCATCTTGTCTCTCAACTTTATTGTATAGGTTTGTTGAAACAACATTGTATCACTTGCGGTATCACCTACTTATCACCCCATTCGTAACTTAGCACTAGTGCACATTTCTTGTTAATTACGCGCAAAAAGTACCGGAGTACGCCAATGCAGAGTGTCTCAAAGTGGTATCACAACTGTGTTGGTAAGAAAGTATTGCCCAGCTGTTGGTCAGGGCAACTCAGTTTTGCCCCATTACGTGTTAACTAGTGACATATCGCCACCAATGAACAGCCAATATAGCCTTATGTTTTTTATCAATGGG
>NZ_CANMUW010000013.1 GCF_947501225.1 uncultured Shewanella sp. | reverse complement strand
CCTGTTCCCGGCGATGCGTCCTCAGGCTCAAGGTTAAACCTGAAGTTGAATTGAGTATTGATATCCAATACTCGGCTCACATCGGCCTGAGACGTGATCCTGTTCCCGGCGATGCGTCCTCAGGCTCAAGGTTAAACTTGAAGTTGAATTGAGTATTGATATCCAATACTCGGCTCACATCGGCCAGAGACGTGATCCTGTTCCCGGCGATGCGTCCTCAGGCTCAAGGTTAAACCTGAAGTTGAATTGAGTATTGATATCCAATACTCGGCTAACATCGGCCAGAGACGTGAGCCTGTTCCCGGGGATGCGTCCTCAGGCTCAAGGTTAAATCTGAAGTTGAATTGAGTATTGATATCCAATACTCAGCCGAAGTAAAGCTATGCATCATCGAGTCATGATTGCGTGGTAATTTATTAAAAACCAGCCGCTTGGCTGGTTTTTTTATCCCTGCCGGAAATTAAGAATAAACTCTCATTTTTCCTTTCTTTATTGAAGTTTCTCCCTTATTTTTATAGTGTAAACAGTGATTAACTGTTTTCGCTAATCACTTTTTGTTGTCATTTCGGGTTTCTTAAGTTATTGGAGTTACACATTGTTTAAGTTGATTTCGTCATGATTGATATTGAGATTGCTCAAGAGCACTGGTTAAGGTGGCAGGCATCAATTGAGCAGATAGCCGACCTTATGAACTGCACAACCGTGCTGAGCGTCATCGATGGTGAGGGGCAACTGTGTGCCAAGCTTGCTGCCGGCGAGAAGAGTAAAGAGTTAATCACTGATGACGGGGCAAATTTTGACAGTAAACTCATTCAACCCTTTTTCTCTATCACCCTGTTATGGCCATCGAAAGCAATTTTCGGGGAGCTCTCGGTCAGCTTCTGCGAGCAAACCGATATAACTAAGCAAAAGATGCCTGCTATAGACCCGGCCCGACAACTGGCTCGCCTCATCGCTGACAGTATCGAGCTACACCTGGCTCAGATCTATCGAGACTATCGACGGCAAGAGTCTGAAGCCAGAGGGGCTGTCCCTGAAGCCGACGCCATCGATCTGCAGCTCTTTATCGATAGCTTAAAAGAGCATGTCTGGATGAAAGACACCAGTGGACGCTACATAGTGTTCAACCGAAGTGTGGAGAAGTCATGGGGGAAAACCCGTGAACAGATAATGAACCGCACGGATGAGGAGTTGTTTGTATCGGACTTGGCAGAGGAGTTTATTCAGGCTGATTCGGATGCAATAGACAAAGGAGAGCAGATAACGGCGGGTGAGTGTGAGGGGCAGCATGCCGGAATAGATAAATACTGGTTAGAGACATCAAAAGTGCCGGTTGTGAATTGTGATGGCTCTCTTCTGGGGGTCATAGGGGTCTCCAGAAATATCTCCCAGCATAAGGCGGTGCAAGAGCAGTTGGAGCTCTCCGGCCGGGTATTTGAAAACTCTGTCGAGGGGGTGATGATCACCGACCGCACCGGTAAGATCATAGAAACTTATGGGGCCTTCTCAGAGATCACAGGTTATTCGAGAGAGGAGGTGTTAGGTAAAAAGCCCAGCATGTTCAGTTCCGGCCGACACGACAAAGCCTTTTATGAGGAACTTTGGTCCGGCTTGCTGCACAAGGGAAAATGGCATGGTGAGATCTGGAACCGGCGTAAAAACGGTGCCGTCTTTCCGCAGCAACTTACTGTGAGTTCGATGCTTGGTGATGATGGTATGGTTCGCTACTTCGTCGCGGTCTTTACCGATATTTCGGCGCAGAAGAAGAGTGAAGCCGAGCTGGCAGATCTTGTTTATTATGATCCTCTGACTAAACTGCCCAATCGGATGACCCTGATAGCTCAGATAGAGCAGGAGATCCGTCATGCCCAGAATCAGGGGACGCAGCTGGCGACCGTATTTATCGATGTCGATCTGTTCAAGCATGTTAATGAAAGCTTTGGCCACCTGACGGGGGATGAGCTCCTGGTTGAGCTTGCCGAGAGGTTGACGGCGCAAAAGGGAGCCGAAGATACCTTGGCGCGTATCGGTGGTGATGAGTTTGTAGTCCTACTCCCAAGGCTGGCCGGCAGTGAGGAGCTCACCTTAGCCCTGAGTAAGTTAAGGGAGGCGTTCGAGCGTCCATTTGCAGTCGGGGAGAGTGAGCGGGTCAGGTTGACAGCCAGCATGGGCGTTTCAGTTTACCCCCATGATGGCAAGGACAGCTATACCCTGTTACGCAATGCCGATGCGGCTAAACACAGGGCTAAGCAGGATGGGCGTAACGATTACGCATTTTATACCGAGTCACTGACACTCGAGTCAATAGAGCATCTTAAGCTTCAAAGTGCACTGCATATAGCTTTGGAGAAAGATAATTTTCACCTGGTTTATCAGCCTAAGCTCAACTTCAATAGCTTAAAAACTGTGGGGTTTGAGGCTTTGCTGAGGTGGCATGATCCTCTGCTGGGGGATATCTCTCCGGCTGTGTTTATTCCCGTGGCCGAGAAAATTGGCTTAATCAACGAGATCGGGGTATGGGTATTGAGAGCCGCGTGTCGTCAAGGCGTAACCTGGCTGGAGCAGGGAAAGGTATTTGGACGTATTGCTGTGAATATAGCGGGGCAACAGATACAGCGGAGAGTATTTGTTGAAGAGGTAAAGCAGATCTTGCTTGAGACCGGTTTCCCCGCTCACATGCTGGAGCTGGAGGTGACCGAAAGCTTTATGATGTCGGATCCCGAAGCGGCAATTTGTTGCCTCAGATCGTTAGGAGAGCTGGGTATAGAGTTATCTGTCGATGATTTCGGTACAGGTTATTCATCGCTTAATTACCTGAAAAAACTGCCTATTCATAAGTTAAAGATCGATCAGTCCTTTGTCAGGGATATTCCTTCTGACGCAAATAATACCGCTATCGCTAAGGCTGTGATTGCTCTGGGTCATGCGTTGAACCTACAGGTGATCGCAGAGGGGGTTGAAACAGAGGAGCAGGCCGATTTCTTACGTGAAAATGGCTGTGATGAAGCACAGGGCTACCTCTATAGCAGACCTCTGCTTCCCGCAGATCTAACTCGCTTCCTGGGCTGAGCATCATAACCTTGCACCGCACAGCGCTATTTGAGCCGCTATCGGTGTGCCCGGCTCGTGAGTCCCCGCATCATAGGATATCTGAGGGGTCTTCGAGTTGAATGACTTCACCGGATAGCATCCTGCCGAGATGAATGTTGCCTATTCTGACCCTGACTAATCTGAGTGTAGGAAATCCAGCGGCAGCGGTCATTTTCCTTATCTGGCGGTTCTTACCTTCGCCTATAGTAATTGAAATCCAACTCATCGGCCCATGTTTGGGATCTCGTGCTTTACGCCCGTTGGAGGGAAGCTTCGGTGCCTGCTCAAGCTTATATGCCTTACAGGGCTGGGTGAGATATTTCTCTCCCTTGATGCCTATCTCGACCCCGGTTTGCAGCTTAAGCAAGGCGGCGTCATCGATATCGCCGTCCAGCTGCACATAATACTCCTTCTCTACTTTTTTACTGCGAACCCTGTGACTCACCATGCCATCTGTGGTCAGCAGCAGTAGTCCTTCGGAGTCATGATCTAACCTGCCTATCGCCATGGTGCCTACCGGAAACTTTGCAAGGTCGCCGAGCAGTTTTTTACTCTTTCTTCTTTCGGGGACAAATTGGCTCAGGTAGCCATAGGGTTTGAAAATTTTATAGTGTTGATCTGGCTGCGAACCATCCCGTATCGATCCACATTCGGTGATGTTCTCACCGGTGCTATCCATTGCTTTATCTTTTTCGGCATCTCTATCCATTTGCGCTGGTGTAATCCTCTTATCTGCATGCATATCTGGTTCACTCTTCGGCTCGGGCAGCGTACAGTATAGCCCGAACCGCTGACCAGCAGGGAGATTGACTGAGAGTTTTAATCCATGACCATGATTGATTGTTGCATTACTCATTCAGCAAGAGGGGCTTATCTGGAGTCAGGCTTCACTCAAAATGGTATGACTCGCTTTGAATGCTTAGTAACAATTAATGACGGCGGAACAACTATTGAATACGGCATAGCAATCAGTAAATGACAGCGTTGTCATTTGAGGTTATAGTAATGTTATAAAGTATTGGTTATCTCTCTTATCGGGTGTGGGTGGTTCTTAAATTATGCAGATCGTCATTTTAAAAGATAGTGCCGAAGTCGCCGCTTATGGCGCAAATATCTTTATTAAGCAACTACAGAAGAAGCCGGACTCAGTTCTGGGCTTGGCTACAGGGTCGACCCCTGTTTTACTATATCAGGGGTTGATTGAAGCCTTTGAAGCTCAACTCATCTCCTTTGAGAATGTAACAAGCTTTAATCTCGATGAGTATCTGGGCCTGGAGGGAACACATCCGCAAAGTTACCGTTATTTTATGAACGAGCAGTTGTTCGATCATATCGATATTAACAAGATGCAAACTCATGTTCCCCCCGGCGATGCCGAAAACCCTCTTGAAGCCTGTCAGGGTTATGAACAGCAGATAGAGGCCGCCGGTGGTATAGATATTCAACTGTTGGGCATTGGGCGCAACGGTCATATAGGTTTCAATGAGCCCTCCTCAGGCTTAATGTCACGCACCCGGGTGAAGACGCTGACTAAAGCTACGATCGAAGATAATGCCCGGTTCTTTAAGGATGATGAATATCAACCCCACCTGTCGATTACTATGGGGATAGGCACCATCCTGGATGCCAGGAAAGTGGTTCTGCTGGCAACGGGTGAGAATAAGGCCGACGCTATCTTGGCGACGGTTGAGGGGCCCCTGATGGCGGCATGCCCGGCGTCGGCATTGCAGTTGCACACCGATGCCGTGTTGGTGATAGATGAGGCTGCGGCATCGAAACTGTCCGACCGCGATTTCTATAAGCATATCGAAATTGAAAACCAGAAGCTGTTGGCTCAACTCTCCTAGTTAATAGAATATATCGCTCCGAACATGGGCACAGCCGTTTTCGTCGCGTTCGGAGGCGAGTATGGTGCTGCTCTGTGTTATACCTGTGAAATGGCGGGCAATTTATACCGCGCATTCCTGTTCATAACATATCTGGTTTTTCCCTCTTTGCTTGGCCCGGTAAAGTTGCTGGTCTGCGAGGGATATCAGGTGTTCCAGTGTTAATCCGCTGGTGTCGCCGTGGGCGAGCCCTATACTTGCGGTTACCTGAAGTTCGTCGCATCCGGTAGAGAATGTGTGGTTTGAAATGCGCTCACGCAGGCGCTCAGAAATGATCGATGCTTCTTCGAGGCGGGTTCCGGGCAGTAATAAAATAAACTCTTCGCCTCCCCAGCGAGCGGCAACATCTTGCTGTCTGAGACTCAGGTTAAGTAGCTTTGCAAATTGAGACAGGATATCGTCTCCGGCGGCATGACCGTGAGTGTCATTGATGACCTTAAAGTAATCGATATCGACTATGATCACCGAGACTCCAAGCTGAGCTTGCTTCTGCATCCAAAATGGTTGAGTGATTTCATAGAATGCGCGGCGGTTATTGAGTCCGGTCAAGGGATCGATTTTAGCCTGATGTTCGGCAATGATCTTCTGTCGCTCGGTGGCCCGAAATTTACTGGCCAGGGCTAATGCTAATAGCACTATATCGATAAGAATACCGAGTTCGGCGGCGCGATACGTTAAATCGTTGAAGGGAATAAACCCCCAAACCGCCATTCCGGTGATTGCGGCGCCAGTCATCGAAGATGTCGATGCCAGCAAAAATATTTTAGAGCTTGGATTCCCTGCCTTCAATGCCATCACACCAAGCAAGATCATCATAAATGAAAACAGGAGCATGAAATCGAAGGCAAAAATAAGGCCGAGAACCTGATCACCGATGATTAACGCCGTGAGCAGAAGGAGAGGGAAGAGGATACAGATGAGCTTAGTCAGCTTATAGGTGGCCGGCAGAAAAGACTTTACCCGCAGGAAACGTAAGGCAAACAACAGACCGGTCACATTGAAGAGCATCATGAAAATCGGGTTGGCCCACTGTTGCCACCGGGGGAGGTGGGGCCATAACCATTGGTAACCATGCCCGGTATAGGAGAGGTTCATCAATAGAAACGATAACAGAAACATCGAATATAGCAGGTAGCTGATACTTCGCATTCCGATAAATAGCATCAGGTTGTAGATAAGCAGGCAGAGCACTGCGCCATAGAGAAAACCATAGCTATAACTTTGAAAGTTAGCCCTATCCTGCGCGGCATCCAGACTCGAAAAATAGACAGGTAATACCATAGGGTCGGCAGATTCGATACGTATCAGTACCCTGGTCACTCCGTTGGGAAAGGCATGATCGAAGCTGAAAAATCTATCTTCTAAATTGCGCCGGGCAAATGAACGCTTGTCTCCCGAATATTGGCTCAAGGCCTGTGTTGTACCGGAGGAGTGTGTCGGGATGTAGTGTACATCTACACTGTCCAGCCAGGATGTCGCTATTTGAATACGCCTCTTAGCCGGAGACTCGAGAGGGTTGTTTATCTCAAAGGCTAACCAGACAGGGTTAGAGCCGATACCGAAGCTGAGAACGTTCGAACGGGAGGCGTTGAAGTCTCCGCGCTGATAGCTTGACAGCGCCGAATTGAAAGAGAGAGGTTCCTGCTCCTGAAGGAAAAAAAGCTCTCTGCCTATGGGCTGCTCATATTGGCCGGAGGTATCTAAAGGCGCAGCGAACAGAGGCAATAGACTCGATATTATTGCTAAGAGTGTTGATATGAATGCCAGAGTAACACGCTGCATAGGTAGAGCCAGTGTAAGCCTTAGGTTAGGATTTTGGGTTGTTATTGTTAACACTAAAGCTGTGACGCTAAAATGTACAGAGTTACTCGCCGAAAGGTGAGGTAAAAGGTGTTTATCTGTTTGACCTGGCCGCCTCTGTCATTGAGGTGTCATCACGACTATTCAGTCACAGAGCGGGTAGCACTTACAGTGCCGAGTGTCAGGGGAAAGCTGAGAGTGAGCAGGGGAGCCGATAGAGGGAGAGTTTCTTGCCATCAAATTAAGCTCTCGATTATAGAGGGGGGATTTGCTGGTTTTTTACTCTCCATGAGTTATGGTAAACAGAGCGTTAAGCATACAAGGATGAGAGATGAAAGAAGTGCCCCCCCACCTCCCTTTGACAGACTTTATTGAGTACTCAGAAGAGGAGATGCTCGCCAGAGCTAAGCAACATTACGATGAAATAAAGAGACGCCACTCTATCAGACAGTTCTCAGACAGAGCCGTTTCCAGAACCCTTATTGAACAATGTATTCAGGCAGCGGCAACCGCTCCCAGCGGCGCCAATCACCAGCCCTGGCATTTTGTGGCGATAAGCTCTCCCGAGGTCAAAGCACAGATCCGTCATGAAGCCGAGGCGTTGGAGCGCACCTTTTATGAGGGAAGAGCGGGGGAGGAGTGGTTGAAGGCGTTGGAGCCCTTAGGCACAGATGCCGATAAGTCATATCTTGAGCGCGCCCCCTGGCTTATTGCCGTTTTCTCTCAAAAGCGTGGCGGGATAGAGAATGATGCCAGCAAGACTAACTACTATGTGCATGAGTCGGTAGGCATTGCAACAGGCTTTCTTCTGCAAGCCTTGCATCATGCGGGCCTGGGGACCTTAACCCATACGCCTAAGCCGATGTCTTTTCTCAGTAGGGTCTGTGGAAGAGATAATGATATCGATCGTCCCTATATGCTTATCGTTGTCGGATACCCCGATGAGGGAGCGACAATTCCGCTTCACTCTATACAGAAAAAACCGTTAGATGAGATCTCAAGCTTTCTTTAATCCCACCTCCTAAGATGGATAATGAGGATATATGAAAAAGAGCAACATGCTAAATCAGATCCCGCAAGACCTGTCTCAGGAGATATTTGAGCAGGTGGGGGGGAATGATAAGGTGTTAATCGAACGCATAGTTTCTAAGGCTCATGTGACACCTGAAGGCCAATGGTACGATCAAGACAGAAGCGAGTGGGTGATGGTGCTGAGGGGGGAGGCCAAGCTGCAATTTGAGCATGGCGAGCTTATCCACCTTAAATCGGGGGATTATGTCGATATTGAGGCGCATAGGAAGCATAGGGTAAGCTGGACCTGTGAAGAGAGCGAAACTGTATGGTTAGCAGTGCATTACTGAGCCCTTAGTGGTTTTTAGTGACAATAAGAGTCGGAGGGGAGATCTCCTCCCTGCTT
Source organism: uncultured Shewanella sp. (assembly GCF_947501225.1). GTDB lineage: Bacteria > Pseudomonadota > Gammaproteobacteria > Enterobacterales > Shewanellaceae > Shewanella. The sequence continues at coordinate 126,641 of NZ_CANMUW010000013.1, read as the reverse complement.
GGTGATTATATTAGCGACGCACAATCTTGCTCTTTTTGCTATAATCCCCCACCAAAATTTACCCGCTAACTTTTTTGAGTGACTTTTTATGAGCCAGGCTTCCGTTTCCCCCCTTGAAGATATGTCGCATATATCGAACCGATTAGAACTGCTTGCTCCGGCAAAGAATGCCGAATTCGGTATGGAAGCGATTCTTCATGGTGCCGATGCGGTCTATATCGGTGGACCGGATTTTGGTGCTCGTGCAACCGCTGGCAATAGCGTGGAAGATATCGCCAGGTTGTGTGCGTTTGCTCATAAATATCATGCTCAGGTGTTCGTGGCATTAAACACCATCTTGATGGATGACGAGTTGGCCGATGCTGAAAAATTGATCTGGCAGGTCTATGAAGCCGGTGCCGATGCACTCATCATACAGGATATGGGGGTACTGCAGCTCGATCTTCCCCCTATCGCATTGCATGCCAGCACCCAGATGGATAACCGCACCGCCGAGAAAGCGGTTTTTCTGGAGCAGGTTGGTTTTTCTCAGGTTGTACTCGCTCGCGAGCTGGGGCTGAGTCAGATACGTGAAGTGGCCGCCCATACCAAGATGCAACTCGAGTTTTTCATTCATGGTGCCCTCTGTGTGGCATACAGTGGCCTGTGTAACTTGAGTCATGCCTTCAGCAATCGTAGCGCCAACCGGGGCGAGTGCTCTCAGATGTGTCGCCTGCCGGGAGAGCTTAAGACTCGTCAGGGGGAGGTGCTCGCAGAAAACGAACATCTGTTATCCCTTAAAGATAATAATCAGACCGACAACCTCGAAGCCTTGATCGATGCCGGTGTGCGCTCGTTTAAGATTGAGGGGCGCCTAAAAGATATCAACTATGTGAAAAACGTTACCGCCCATTACAGGCAGGAGCTGGATAAGATCATCGCGCGTCGTCCTGAGTTGAGGGCCTCCTCTCACGGCCGGTGCGAGCATACTTTCACTCCTAACCCGGAGAAAACCTTTAACCGCGGACGGACCGACTATTTTGTTCATGAGCGAAGTCAGGGGGTCAGTGATTTCCGTTCACCGAAATATATTGGTGAAGAGGTTGCGACCGTAAAGGCATTTGGAAAGGACTATATCGAAGTTGAGTCAACCGAGACTTTCAATAACGGTGATGGTCTGTGCTACTTTGCAAAGAACTATAAGAAAGCGCGAAAGTCGGATGATAAGCTGCGTGGCCTCAGGCTGAACCGCGCCGACGGGAAAAGACTCTATGTTATCGCGATCCCCGGGGATCTCGAAGTGGGTATGACCTTGTATCGTAACCGTGACCATGCCTTCGAGACGGTCCTGGCCAAGGAGTCAGCCAAGCGTTCTATCGACGTCGATATCGCATTGACAGACACCGAGGTTGGCATAGAGATGGTTATGACAGATATCTATGGTCACCGTGGCTCAGTCACACTTGAGTTGGATAAACAGGCGGCGAATGACCAGGCAAGTGCCGGGGCAAAGTTGCGTAAACAGCTTGGCAAACTCGGTAGCACCGATTTTGTGGCCCGTGAGATCAGCATCGAGACGGAGCAGATCTGGTTTGCCCCGGCCTCGGTGATAAACGGGCTTCGTCGCGATGTAGTGGCGGCGCTTGAGAAGGCCCGGGTCGATGATTATCAACGGCCCCAGGCATGGAAACATAATCAAGATGCCATGTATCCGACCAAACACCTCAGCTACCTGGCTAATGTCGCAAACCAGAAGTCCAAAGATTTCTACCAGCAGCATGGGGTCATCGAGATTGAAGATACCTATGAGAAGAACGGCATCACCGAAGAGGTGCCTTTGATGGTCACTAAGCACTGTCTGCGATTCAACTTTAATCTCTGTCCGAAAGAGGTGCCGGGGATCAAGGCTGAACCTATGATACTTGAGATAGGTAAAGATGTGTTGAAACTGGTATTCGATTGCCCCAAGTGTGAGATGATGGTGGTTGGGGCTAACCGTCAGGTAAAGAGTGACGGCCGAGGCTAAGCCTGTCGAACCTGTAAGGGGTTAAAAGTAACCCCGGCGCCGGGCTAACTGCCCGGCGTCAGCTTATATCTCTATTACAGTTTGTTTCCGCTATTTTTTCAGCTGCTCATCATTGAATTTTCACCTCTTTTAACTCTGTTAACCACGGAGTATGCTATCTTGAGACACATCCGATATGTGGCCGCCTTGGCGACCAGAGACTTTTTAAGGAAGAGAGATGGGATTATTAGATTCATTGATGGGGAATGCATCCGAAGTTAATTTAGAGGAGCTGGCCGAAGAGCTTAATCCGATAATGGGTGAAAATGAGCAGTTGCACCTGGCCTACAAGGTGATACGGGATATGTTCGTCTTTACCAATAAGCGACTCATCCTTATCGACAAGCAGGGAGTGACAGGCAAGAAAGTCAGCTACCACTCTATTCCCTACAAGGCGATTACTCACTTCGAGGTTGAAACCGCCGGTCGTTTCGATATGGACTCAGAACTTAAGCTATGGATCTCAGGCCAGAAAGATCCTTTGGTTAAAGAGCTTAAGAGGGGGACCGATGTAGTTGGCATTCAGAAGACTATCGCAAACTTCTCGTTGTAGGAGTTACAAGCTAGGAGCTAGGAGTCGCGAGTAAAGCGTTAAGATATTCGGGTTACAAACTATCTGCTGAGGTTATCTGTTTAGGCCGGGAGCCGGTGGATCCCCTTGTCCTTGGGCTGTGCTTAAGTGCGGTTCTGCCAGTTCCAGTCCGGCTTGCTCAAGATATCCTGCCCGATTATCTCTGTCTGCCCCAGCTGTTTATCCAGCTCAATCAGGTTGCAGTGTTCAAATTCAGTGAGGGCATTGATAAGGCGATTGGCGTGGGAGACCACCCATAGCTGGCACAGGTGCGATGCCTTGGCTATCAGACGTGATAAAGCCGGTAACAGATCCGGGTGCAAACTGGTTTCGGGCTCATTGAGTACCATTAGCTCCGGCGGTCTCGGCGTTAACAGGGCGGCGACGAGCAGCAGATATCTTAGCGTTCCATCTGAAAGCTCGGCCGCATTGAGCGGGCGTAACAGACCCTCTTGATTAAACCGTACGCTCAGCATGCCGCTAGATTCATATTCGATATCTACTTTGGCTCCGGGGAAGGCATCACTAATCGCCTCGTCGAACCCCTCTTTGTCACCCACCTCAAAGATAGTCTGAATGGCTGAGGCCAGGTCCCGACCATCGTGGTGAAGAACCGGGGTACGGGTACCTAGTTGAGGCTTGCGCGCCGGTGCATCGGTATCGCTGCGAAAATGATCGTAGAAACGCCAAGCTTTGATATTGTCTCTGAGTTTTATCACTTCCGGTGTCCGCTCGGGATCGGCAAGTTCGGTGAAGATACTATCACCATGTTGCATATGGAGATTTAATACCTGCCATCCGGCCTGAGTGCTATTCTCTGTTCTGCTTTTAACCAGTGCCCCACGGCGCTCGAGCAGTACCGAGGCGGGGCGATACTTATGGCCGACCCAGATCGCTTCACGTTTTATCTGAGGATCTAAGCCAAACAGGGTTGTAGAGTCAGGCTTAGGCAGTCCCAGCTCGATAAGGTAGCTGTACTCATCGCTGGCAAAGCCCAACTTGAGTCGCTTAACCTGTTGACGCACGGTTGGTTCGATGGCGGTCGTGCCATCGAGCATGCCCCTGGTTATGTTTTCTGGCCCGGCCCAGAAACTGGAGTCCAGCCCGCCTTCCTGTGCCAAGGCATTAACCACTCCCCCCTGTGCGGTTTGCGCCAGCAAGCGTAGCGCCTTATAGAGATTAGACTTACCGCTGCCATTACTACCCGTGACAAGGTTGAGCCGTTCGAGCGGAACTCTTATCTCCCTTAAAGAGCGGTAATTTTGAATGGCTAAGGTGGTCAGCATCTGTGCTCAGCCCAGCACCTGAGTTAATACCCGCTGCCAATTTTCTCCCATAATTTTATCCCGCTCATTGGCGGCGAAGCCGGCAGCGGCCAACGCATTGTCGATGCGGTTCATGCGGTCGATATGGTTCAATTCGGGGATCACTACATGGCTGGGCTCCACTTCATACCCAAGCACCTTCTTGGCTCGCAGGCTATGCCACCAATCCAGATACTGCTTCACACCTTCGGCATTATTATTGTTGAGCTTGAGCAGGTTCTTCTGGCCGCGAAGGGGGTAGTCGTTGGCGATGGCAACAGACTCGATTCCACCGACCTTGGCGACATGTTTCAATTGGGCTATGTAGTGTTCGGTGGTGGGGATCTTGTCATTGGTGAGCCAGAAACTCATCATAAACACTCCGAACAAACCGCCGGTATCGGCTATGGCTCTTATCACCTCATCGGGTGAGCAGCGCGCATGATTCACTATGGTGCGCACTGCGCCGTGACTCTGAACGATGGGGGCGCTTGAAGCTCTGGCGGTGTCGAGGGCCGATTGCGGACTGGAGTGGCTGACATCGATTAAGATCCGCTTTTCGTTGAGCTTATTGATTAACTGCTTACCCGCCGTGGTAAGTGGTTTGTTGAGCCCCTGTTGGCCGCCTGTCTCAAGGTCGGCGTTATCCAGGGCTCCGCCACTGAATTTGTTGCCATAGTGGTGGGTGAGCTGTAGAGCACGCAGGCCTTTGGCATGAAACTCATCGACTTGAACGAGTCCGTTGTCGATACTGCCTTCGACGCAATCGGCTCCCTGTATCTGAAAGAAGACTGCAGTACGCTGGCTCTCTCTGGCTTTTCTGATGTCGCTACCTGTCTGTCCCAGCAGGAGCTGCTCCGGGTTCGCGTTTACCCTGTCGAGCGCTTCTGTGATGCTTTTCATACAGGCGCGATAGGTGCGTTTGTAGTTAGTGGTGCCATCGAGCTGTTGAATCGCTTCGATATCTGAGATATCACACAGGTAGGCATCGATGTTTGATGATTTGAGATCTGCCAGATCGTCGGGAAGGAAGCTGAGTCCGTCGACATAAAGACGTTTATTGCCGCTTGCCAAAGCGGGTAAAGGACCGAGTTGACTCAAAAGGCCCCCGGCGGCAAGCGCTTTAATCAGTTGTCGACGTTTGAGTTGCAATGGCATGGACGCTCTTCCTCTGGATCTTATTATCTTATACTTCGGGATGAGAATAATAACCTAAAGAGGAAGAGGATTCGATTCCACAGCAGGAGTAAGATTTTCTGAACTCCAGACAGGCTACACCACAGCCTTGATCGCCTTGGCCAACGCAAATAGTCCATTGGTGCGTGATGGGCTGAGCTGCCCGGTAAGTCCAAGTTCATCGAAGTAGCCTTCGATATCAAAACTGCGGATCTCATTATCACTCTTGCCATGGCAAGCCGCTAACAATAGGGCGATAAGTCCTTTGACGACACGGGCATCGCTGTCTGCCAGAAAATAATGTTTACCATCAATTTGGCTGTGATACAGCCAGGCATTGCTCTCACAGCCTCTGACCTGAGCAGACTCGACTCTGTAGTTATCATTGAGAGTGGGAAGAGACTTCCCCTGCAGCATGATCTGTCGGTACCTCTCCTGCCAATTCCCGGCATCTTTGAACAGAGGTAATATCTTATTAATATCCAGTTTCAGCGCTAAAAATTGTTCTTTGCCTGGGGAGGGAGCTTGACTCATATCTGTCCTGATTGTTTTGTATAACGCTATAGAATTACAACTCTTTGCTAGAACCTAGAACCTAGAACCTAGAACCTAGAACCTAGAACCTAGAACCTGATTATAACAGCATCTCTTTGACCGATGTGAGTGCGTCAATGAACTTGTCGATATCATCCTTGCTGGTATAGACACCGACCGACGCACGGCAACAACCTTTGATCTGCAGGCTCTGCATCAATGGCATGGCGCAATGGTGACCGCAACGAACTGCAATTCCCTGTTGATCTAATAGTATCCCAACATCCTGATGATGTTCATCTGCAAGATTAAATGCCACCGCACCGACATTATTCCTATGAGCACCATAAAGGGTGATATCACCCAACTGCTCGAGCCTGGCCTGTAAGTAACGGATTAATTCACTCTCCTGCCTACAGGTTTGGTCTCTGGGGAGTTCGTCGATAAAGGCAACGGCCTCACCCAGACCTATCACCTCGGCAATAGGCGGAGTTCCGGCTTCCAACCTGTTGGGCAGGATGTTGAACTCGGTTGCCTCAAAACTGACGGTTTTAATCATCTCACCACCTGTTATCAAGGGGGCGAGAGTATCTAATATCTCATAACGACCATAAAGCACGCCCAGCCCGGTTGGGCCATACATCTTATGGGCGGAAAATACATAGAAGTCACAATCTATCTCTTTTACGTCGACAGCAAGGTGAGCAATCGCCTGTGCACCGTCGACCAGAGTGAGGGCGCCGGCTTGTTTAGCGCGATTGACCAGGGAGTTAACCGGGTTGAGTGTTCCCAGAGCATTAGAGACATGGCTTAGTGCAACAATTGCCGGCTTTTCCTGCAGCAAGGCATCATAGGCCAGCTCATCCAGGCGGCAATCGTCAGTCAGAGGGATAGGCTTGACGATGGCACCGGTGCGGTTTGCTAACTGCTGCCAGGGAACGATATTGGCATGGTGAGCAGCGGTATCGATAAGAATCAGATCGCCCTTGTGAATCTGGTGGGTTAACCCAAAGGCCACCATGTTGATAGCTTCGGTGGTACCATGGGTGAAGATGACCTCTTCACGCCGCCCGGCGTTGATGAAGCGCCTCAGCGTGTCCCGAACGGCTTCATATTGGCTGGTGGCTCTTGATGACAGCTGGTGAGCGGCTCTGTGAACGTTTGCGTTATCCTTTTCGTAATATTGAGCCATGGCATCGAGGACCCGCTTAGGTTTCTGGCTGGTGGCAGCCGTGTCCAGATAGCATAGTGGATACCCCTCTAAGGTCTGCTCCAGAGTGGGAAATTGAGCGCGCAATTGGGTAAGGTCCATGGTTTAATCCGCAGGTATATAACAAAAAGAATAAGGCGTTGTGATCTTCGGAGATCTCAACGCCTATTGCAAGTGGCTTTTACCTTGTGCCCCCGGAGAGTCATTTTCCGGGGCTCCTGCTAAGAGAGCAGGGGATAGCTTTGGTGTAGTTGGCCGGTTAGGGCTATCTCCATTTTTAAGGGCAAGGTAGTCGGTATATCTGTGCCAGCTCATCGAGGCGGATAAGCAATTCGGGAGAGATACAGGTATTGATGCTGTCGATATTCTCCCTTAACTGTTCGATACTCGTAGCCCCTATGATATTAGAGGCGACAAATTTGCGTGAGTTAACGAACGCCAGCGCCATCTGAGCCGGGCTCATGTTGAACTCTCTGGCCAATTCGACATATGCCTTAGTGGCTTCCAGTGCCATCTGGCTACCGGTATAACGTGCAAAACGTTTAAACAGAGTCAGTCGAGCTCCCTCTGGCCACTGGTCATTGAGGTACTTACCACTGAGGGCGCCGAAGGCAAGAGGGGAGTACGCCAATAGTGGAACCTCTTCCCTGTGGCTTATCTCTGCCATGCCCACCTCATAGCTGCGGTTGAGCAGGTTATAGGGGTTTTGAACACTGATAACTCGCGGAAGATCGTGTTTCTCCGCCAACTGAAGGTACTTCATCAGGCCCCAGGGCGTTTCATTGGAGACACCGATATAGCGGATCTTGCCTGACTTGACCAGATCGGCCAAGGCCTCAAGCGTCTCTATGATAGGGGTCTGCTTCTCGTTATCATCGATCTGTTGATAGGAGAGCTCGCCGAAAAAGTTACAGTTCCTATCGGGCCAGTGAACCTGATACAGATCTATGGTGTCGATCTGCAGCCTCTCCAGCGAGGCATCGACCGCCTCGTGTATATTGCGCCAGTCCAGGGCCATATTTGGTCTGATATAGTCACTCTTACCACCGGGGGCCGATACCTTAGTCGCGATGACCAGATTATTACGGTTGCCGCTGCTCTTGAGGTAGTTACCTAATATGCGCTCTGTCTCACCCTGAGTCTCTGCCCTCGGAGGGACCGGATACATCTCTGCGGTGTCGATAAAGTTAATGCCTTCTCCTATGGCATAGTCGAGCTGGGAAAAAGCTTCCTGCTCGGTATTCTGCTCGCCCCAGGTCATGGTACCTAAGCAGAGTTTACTTACGTCAAGGCTGGAATGTGGGATACGTCTATATTCCATAAAATCTCCACTACTTTTTTGGCGCAAACTGCGCAACGAGAATCATTTGAGGCTAACAATGTTTTGCGGGAAAGACTAGATATATCAGATGACAGCTGCGATGAAGTGTTAGCAGCGCCCATTTACCAGACCCTAAGGCCTGGTCCTTATCGATAGCCCGAAGGGCGTTGTCTTAGCGATATCTGAGCATCTTAGTTTTTTGTTAACTTCAATAGCATAGGTATCTCACAAGCATCATGGCCGGTATTACCGAGGTGAGACTGCAGATGTTCGAAGCCGATTGATTCATAAAGCTTTACGGCTTCATTTAGACAGGCCGTAGTCTCTAAGTAGCAGGAGTGAAAATCATGTTCACGGGCGAACTCCAGTGCTTGGTAGGCCAGACGCCTAGCGACGCCTTTTCCACGCAGTTGCTGTGAAAAGTACATCTTCTGAAGTTCGCAAACTCCATCTTCGGCGGCGGACATACCTTCGGCTTCACCCTGACTGGTTTTAGCGTTTAGCGGGGCAATGCCACCACCGCCCACTACAACACCATCTAACTCAATTACCCAGTAACAGGCATTATCGGAACGATACTCCTGGCTGAGGGAGTCCAGAGTAGGATCTGAGACACCATATCCTTTATCCGGTGTGAGGCCATATTCGGCAGAGACTTCGCGAATGACCTCAGCCATCGCCTGGTCATCTTCGGGTCTTATCTCACGGATGATTAACCCTTGCTGGGCCTGGGCGCGGCATATAGCTTTATGATAGAGGGCTATCGCACTCTCTATCTGCCTCGTCTCTTCGCTGGAGAGTTGGGACAGGATCTCCCCGAAAATAATATTTTGCTGTTGATCCAACTTATTAAGTAACTTCTTTCCCTGAGGGGTCAGGTGAGCGAGTAAACTCCTGCTGTCTTTAGGGTTACTCCTGGTTTGAGCAAGCCCTTTATCCACTAAGTTAGTGATGGCACGACTGGCATTGGATTTATCGATATTAAGAATCCGAGCGAGTTGCTTAATCGGGATCGCCTGATGCCTGAGCTCGATCAATGCATGGGCTTGAACCGGTGACAGTGGCAGGTCGCCGCACGCCGAATTGAGCATGCCTAACTGTCTGACCAGGTGTCTGGACAAGGTTCTGAGGCCGGAACCTTGAACCTGTTCGGCCTTGTCTTTGCTAAAATTGTCACTCTTGCTATTTACCACAGCTACCCGACCCTCTTAATTAGTTGCGACTAACATCTAAATGTCTAACCTAGAGGGTAATGAGAAAGAATGCAAGTGTTTGCTGAGTCGATTTTCCCTCAAGGGAGTGAACGGGGGCAAAAGCATATAGCGACAGGCATGGTTTACGCTACATGCTTAACCTAGGGAGTTAGCACAAAAAAAGCAAGTCATACCTGTAGTGCTTTAGTCTTGATATAACTCAGGGTTTAGTAGTGGCGCCATGGCAAGAATAAGGGCTTGAGTGTAGATGCTTTCTCGGGTTGCGTGACCTTTAGTCAGTAGCCCGATTGCTCCGCCCTGTTGCTTAATATTCTTGGTATTGAATAATCTATCCATTACATCGCCAAGCTCTTCTCCTGCCTCTAATGCGTGATAGACGCTTGAGGGAAGGGGGAGCAGGGCGCTTCGACCGACAGAGATCTGTTTTGCCGTGGCTACGGCAATATAGGCAAACGTTGCCGGGCCATGTTCCAATTTATCAACCCCACCCTCCATGGCGACAAATAACTCTGCTTCCTGCTCTCCCGAGGCTGCCATTGATTGGCAATACCTGACCCGGTTGAGCGCTCCCAGTCGGGTTTCTCTCTCTGTCATTGGCTGATTGGCTACACCGGATGGAGCATGAGTCGCTATGCACTCAATATTTGACTCAGGGAATAGTTGACAGATGGCAACCTTGGCTGCGTTGATCTTTACCGGATTGGTCGAGCCAATTAAAACTCTTATTCTCTTCTGGCCGGAGAGCTCTTGCATGTTTATCTGTTTCCTGTTTTTCAGTTATCGTTTTGAGCCACAAAAGGGGCTAACAAAAAGGTGAGTTTAGTCGTAAATTCTCTTATGGATAAATATGTTACTCCCACTGACCGAAAGTGTCATCAACGGCGGTGTTTACTGTTTGAACATTTTCATATGAGAAAGAGCTAGTCAGATTATCTGCCCGGAACAGTTTATGTAGCAAAAGTGACTGTGATCTACTTCAGGTTTTGCTATCTGATTGCGGGGTGATCTCTCGAAACTCTTCGTTTCTGGGGGATCGCTCATAACTCGGGGTTAAATCTCTGATTCTCGAATATCATCGATAGGTAATATATGTGATTTCCATGTTAACCCCAGGTTCAATCAGGTTGCTGAAGTGGGTGCAATATGAAAATTTAGAACATAATAAATTAGACATTGATCCCAATATCAGCTTGTTCTGAAATTTGATTACAAAACCCGGCTCCAGATCAATTTTTCACGACTTTATATCTATATTCTGACCGCGAAATTTGCTCCTACTTCGAATGGAAATATTCATCTCGAAGTTACTGTTTATACCAAGAACACCAAAGGTGCCATTAGCACCTCAAAGGTAATATTTATGCAAGAAGAAGCGATTAATACCCAAGTACAAGAAGCTGGCCGTCAGGGTTGGACACGTCAGGATACAACTTGGATGTTGAGTCTATTTGGCACCGCGGTAGGTGCAGGTATTCTTTTCCTACCTATCAATGCCGGTATGGGAGGCTTTTGGCCACTGGTTATGATGGCGCTGATGATTGGTCCTATGACCTATCTGGCACACCGTGGTCTGTCTCGATTCGTCTGCTCTTCTCAGAAGCAAAGCAGCGATATTACTCATGTCGTAGAAGAGTACTTCGGTGTTGGAGCCGGTAAGGCGATAACCTTACTCTACTTCTTCGCTATCTACCCAATTGTTTTGATCTATGGAGTCGGTATAACCAATACCATAGATAGCTTTATCGTTAACCAGCTCGGTATGGCTTCACCACCACGTTGGATTTTATCGGGTCTGCTTATCTTAGGCATGATGTCTGTGATGGTTTCCGGTGAGAAGTTTATGTTGAAGGTGACTCAACTTCTGGTATATCCATTGGTTGCGATTCTGGCCTTTATGTCTCTGTATCTTATACCCAGCTGGAAGATGGATGCACTGACTCAGGTGCCTGCAGCCGGAGAGTTCTTAGGCACTGTCTGGTTAACTATTCCGGTACTCGTGTTTGCCTTTAACCATTCGCCGGCCATCTCTCAGTTTTCTGTTTCGCTCAAGCGTGAACATGGTAATAATGCGGCCAAGAAGGCCGATGTCATTCTACGTAACACCACTATGATGCTGGTTGGTTTCGTGATGCTGTTCGTTTTCTCTTGCGTGCTTTCTCTGAGCCCGGCTCAGCTTGCCGAGTCAAAAGAGCAGAACTTGGCGATTCTCTCCTATCTGGCTAACGTTCACGATAGTGGGTTCGTGAGCTATTTTGGTCCTATCATCGCGACTATTGCGATTCTCTCCTCATTCTTCGGCCACTACTTAGGTGCTGCAGAGGGACTGAAGGGGCTGGTGACTAAACAACTTGCCAGCAGTAAGAGAGAGGTTTCAGAACAGAAAGTCGATAAGTTCATTCTTGGTTTCATGTTCTTCACCATCTGGGGGGTTGCGGTCATTAACCCAAGCATTCTGGGCATGATTGAAGCGTTAGGTGGCCCAATCATCGCTGCGATCCTTTACCTGATGCCTATGTACGCTGTGTATAAGGTGCCGGCGCTGAAAGCCTATCGTGGCCGTATCAGTAACATCTTCGTTATCCTTGCTGGCCTGTTAGCCATGACGGCAATTCTATTTGGCATGTTGTCTTAACTTAAGTCATAAAGCATGCTTGTTATCGGGTCAGTACTACTCAAGTGCTGACCCTTTCCTGCTTTTTTAGAGGTTGTTTATTATGTTTAGCGCATTTGATATTTTTAAGATAGGTGTGGGTCCATCGAGCTCACACACTGTCGGGCCGATGAAGGCCGCTAAAGAGTTTGTCGATGAGTTACGTCAACGTGGTGAGCTGAAGCAGATCACCCGTGTGAGCGTCGATATCTATGGTTCACTATCCTTAACAGGTAAGGGACACCATACTGATACCGCTATCTTAATGGGCTTAGGTGGCAACCTTCCTGAGAGTGTCGATATCGAATTGATTCCTGAATTTATCCGTCAGGTAGAGCAGACTTCAACCTTGCCATTAGGCAAAGAGGCAATGAGTGTCGCATTTCCACAAGGCTCTGTAACTTTTCATGAACATGCCTTGCCGCTGCATGAAAATGGCATGTCGTTACATGCCTGGACAGACGACAGCTGTACATTCAGTAAAACCTACTACTCCACCGGTGGCGGCTTCATTGTCGATGAAGAGCATTTCGGGCTAACAGCGGCTAATGAAGTGATTGTTCCCTATCCGTTTGCCAATGCCGCCGAACTACTGGAGACATGTAAACGTGAAGGGATCAGCATCAGTGCTTTGATGATGGAAAATGAGAAGGTGCTTCGCAGTGAAGCGGCTATCTACGAAGCTTTTGGTGCAGTATGGGATACCATGAAGTCCGGCATCGAAAGAGGTTGTCAGACTGAAGGGGTGCTTGCCGGTCCATTAAGGGTGCCGCGTCGGGCGCCTGCACTATACCGTCAACTGGTTACGGGAGAGCGCCTCTCCTCCGATCCTATGGTGATCATCGACTGGGTGAATATGTTTGCTCTTGCGGTCAGTGAGGAAAATGCTGCCGGTGGTCGTGTTGTGACCTCTCCGACCAATGGCGCAGCGGGTATCATCCCGGCAGTAATGGCGTATTACGATAAGTTTATTCAGCCCATGGGTAAGCAGGAGTATACGCGTTTCTATCTTGCGGCTTCAGCAATTGGTTCACTCTACAAGCGTAACGCCTCCATCTCAGGAGCGGAAGTGGGATGTCAGGGAGAGGTCGGGGTTGCCTGCTCTATGGCTGCCGCCGGTTTGGCGGAGATCATGGGTGCTAACCCTTCTCAGGTCTGTATCGCGGCCGAGATCGGCATGGAGCACAACTTAGGCCTGACCTGTGATCCGGTTGCAGGTCAGGTGCAGGTACCTTGTATCGAGCGAAATGCAATTGCATCTGTTAAGGCGATTAACTCGTCTCGTATGGCGATGCGCCGTAACAGCGAGCCTACAGTGAGTCTGGATAAGGTGATAGAAACCATGTATGAGACAGGCAAGGATATGCATGTTAAGTATCGTGAAACCAGTCAGGGTGGTTTGGCGATAAAGGTCACCAGTATCTGTGCTTAAAAAATTCCCAGGTTCTAGCTCCTAGAGCCTGGGATCCTTTCCCTCGCTACTTCTCTTCGTACATCTGGTAGTAACTTTTTTCCATGCCCAGAGCCTGATATGTCTGTTGGGCCTTACTGTTTTCCTGTTCGACATAGAGCCTGAAGCTTGCGGCTCCGCCATTCTCCCCGGCGATATCCTTCACCGCCTGGTAGAGTTTTCCATAGATCCCCTGACGGCGGTTTTCAGGACGAATGTAAACGCTCTGGATCCAGTAATAGTCTTTGGCTCTCCAGTCACTCCATTCGAATGTCACCATGAGTGACCCAACAATCTCCCCCGCTATCTCCGCCACAAGGTAGAAACCTTTTTCTGGCTGGTTGAGCAGGGTGCTCACTCCTTTTTTCAGCAGGTCGCCGTCCAGTGCAAGGGCCTCTGTTTCCTGGGCCATGGCCTGGTTAAATTCAATTAATGGGGTAAGGTCTGACAGTTGACCCTTTCTTATTTTCATTATCGACTCCGTTTTTTAAACAACCTTATCATATCTGTTTCGGGCTGTTGAGCCTTAGGCTGTGTCTCCCTGTAGAGGGCTTAGGTTCATTTTTATTCGACTAAAGTCTAACTCTGCTAAACTTTTTAATAGGCAGGTAACAGTTGGAGATGCGTATGGCCACCATTCACCATAAATATCGCGTTCATCGCAACTTGTCCGCAAAGTCGGGAGTGAGTGTTCGTCATGGGCGACAGAGCAACAGCGTCAAGCCGGCACACAGCTCTGATATTGAGGGGCATAAAGTAGTTCACTTTGTGTTAACTCTGCTTACTTTTGGTCTCTGGGGGTTGGTCTGGTGGTGGTTAATATTAAAATCTGAAGGCAAAACCGAACAGCTATTTCGCGGATTCGATGATGCCTATTGGAGTTATTTAATTGAGAGGGAACAACCTCCGGCAGCACTGCACAAAATGAAATTTGATGACGAGTCCCGTAAGGGATATTTCGACGCCTGATGCTGGCATCACTTCAGATTTACAGTTTTGTTTTAAATTTATTATCAGTTAAGAATCAGGCTGTTTCTGGCTTGTTGCATACTCGCATCTTTGAGGAGCCCTTGCTCCGTTTTCCTTGCCTGGTCTGAGCTGCAAGCCCTTTTGGCTTGATATTGATCACTCATGTTTATCCTGACCTGTGATAAAGTATTCTTCGTTTTGGTTCTGTCCATATGCAGGCTTTTTACTCTCGTTAATCAGCTCGATGGCTCGCCTCATCACATTGATGTATTCAAAACTCTATCGCTCTCTATACTCAAGGTTGAAAAAAATGTCTGAACAAAAATCGTCGATCGTTGGCCGTGCATGGTCACGCTGGATGTCTGTGCCTCTTTGGCTTCAAATTCTTATTGGTATGCTATTAGGTATCGTGACCGGTGTTGGAGTGGGGGAGCAAGCAATCGCCCTAAAGCCGATAGGTACGCTTTTTGTTAATACCATTAAGATGCTGATTGTTCCGTTGGTGTTCTGCTCTCTTATCGTGGGAGTCACCTCTATGCAAGATACCGCTAAGATGGGACGGATTGGATTTAAATCTTTTCTGTTTTATCTGGGTACCACTTCTATAGCGATCACACTTGGCTTGGCGGTTGGGCACTTTATGCAGCCGGGTTCCGGTTTAGGCATGGAGGCGGATTCGAACCTGAGCGCGGTTAAAGAGGTTCCTTCGGTGATGGAGACCTTAATCAATATCGTACCTACCAACCCCATTGCAGCATTAGCGAGTGGCCAGATCTTACAGGTCATAGTGTTTGCTGTCGCTCTGGGTATCGCTCTGGTCTTGATCGGTGAGCATGGTAAGCCGGCCATTAAGGTATTTGAGAGTTTGGCCGAAGCCATGTATAAGCTGACCGACATGATCATGAAACTGGCCCCCTATGGGGTATTTGGTTTAATGGCTTGGGTCGCCGGTGAATATGGCGTGGATATGTTGATGCCACTAATCAAGGTCATCATTGCCGTCTATGTCGGTTGCTTTATCCATGTCGCGGGTTTCTACAGCCTGGTGCTGAGTGTATTCGCCAGATTAAATCCGGTGCAGTTCTTTAAAGGGATCAGTAATGCCTTGGCTGTGGCCTACACGACCTCCAGTTCGGCGGGGAGTCTGCCAGCCAGTATGAAGTGCGCCAGTGAGTCTCTGGGGATAAACAAGAAGATCTCCAGTTTTGTGCTCCCCTTGGGTACGACCATCAACATGGATGGCACGGCACTATACCAGGGTGTCACGGCCCTGTTTGTTGCACAGGCCTTTGGAATCGATCTGACCTGGGTTGACTATATCACTATCATCTTAACGGCTACACTGGCCTCCATTGGTACCGCCGGTGTACCGGGGGCGGGACTGGTGATGCTGACACTGGTGCTGACAACAGTTGGTCTGCCGCTCGAAGGGGTGGCGTTAATAGCCGGTATCGATAGGATTCTTGATATGGCTCGCACCGTTGTCAACGTATCCGGCGACTTAGTCGCCACAACAGTTATCGCCAAATCCGAAGGAGAGCTCAATGTCGATCACTATAATGCCGATATGCAGCAGAGCGTGCTGATTGCCGAGCAGTTATCTGTACAGGACGGGGAAGCGGTGAACAGAGGAGAGCTGGGGGGCGCCGAGCGGGTCTAGTCGCCGTTAACAATGTCAGATGATAAAAAACCGCCGAATGGCGGTTTTTTATTGCTATAGGTTAAACAGCTAGCGACGCTATCAGTGTTTAGTTAAGACAAGCTGAGTCTTCCCTTCAGCGTCTTTAAGAAGCAACTTCCCCTTTTTGAGTTCGCCGCTTGTGATTTCTGGCATTGCCATCATCACCCTCTGCTCTTGATCCATTAAGGCGTCGACACAGGCTTTCATAGTGCTGCCCGCCGGATTCAGTGTAATTTGTGCACCATCGACAGAGTACTGGCCAAAGAAGTTATTACAGCTGTTATTGCCAGTCAATTTACCATCCTGCTCAAAGGTGAGCTGTGCCGGGCTGTAATCGATAACGGGCTTTTCATTGATGACTTCGATATGCCAACTTCCCTGAAGGTCAATATCTTGTTGTTGAGTTTCTACGGTACTTTGGCATGCGGTTAAACCGAGCATCGCTGCGATAATCGCGTATGTTTTTATAGACATTGCTGAGATCCAAATTAATATTCAGCATATTGTGACAATATTAGTGCAATATAAAAAGCGATAACTTTTATTTGGGGAAAAAAGCGCAATGAAAATCTTAAAGATGATGCATTGGTTAGGTTTAATCATGTTTACCGCCGGAGTTTTCGCCTATCAGTTCACAGAGGTCACACAGACGATTAACGGAATGGTAATGGTATCGAGTTTGATCGGTTTAGGGGCCGTTTCCATGTCCCCCTTTCCCATTGTCATCTTCATACAATGGGCAAGGGCTCAGGACGGAGAGAGATGAGGCCCTATAGGGCTAATGGGAACTTTTTTGATATTCGAGTTTATTCATATTCAAGTTCTCTTTAGCTTTCTCCTGCATCGGTTCCAGGCTGATTTGTGTATCCGGTGTGAAGTAGCTTTGTCCGGAAACAAGTTTTAGGGTTGGATCTTCTTTGGCGATCTGCTTTTTCAATCTGGACACCAAAGCATCCAGGTTAGATTCATTATCGATAAAGCAGAGGATGATAAACTGACGATGACCCACTCTGGCCGAGACGTCCGCATCTCTGAGGTTATCGTGAATCACTCTGGCCAGCATCCTTACTCTCTGTCCTTCAGACACATCCTGCATTTCGTGACTATCGCTCATCATCTCTTCAATTAAGATGATCCCGGCATGAGAGCCAAAGCGCCGGCTGAGGCTGAGTTGTCTGGGGGCCATTAAGTTAAAGCCATAGGGGTTCAGCATGCAGGTCTGTTCATCCTGAACCGACAGCATCTTAACCTGTTGCATCAGAAAGACATGTTTTAGTTCAGCCTGGATCAGTGATTTTGCGGTTTCGGCGAGCGGGGCGAGTCGTTCGTGATATTTTGCCTGAACAGGATCACAGATCAAGATACAGCCGAAAAGCTCTCCGTCGGGCCAGAAAATTGGTCGGGATAATATCTGGCTGAATTGATCCAGTTCTGACCGGAATTCAGCTGCTGTCGATGTTGTTAAACCGTAGCCTTCATAGGCATTGAGCACGGCTAACAGCCCGCTGTCATCAAAGGTCTTGCCTCCATGGAGGCGAAGGTTCTGGCTTTGGCGGGCACAGACGACTTGAAAGCTGTTGTTGACCGCTTGAAGGATCAAACAAGCCCGGGATTGATAAAAGTTGCCTAATAACTCTACTTGTTGTTGCCACCTTGGCAGGCTAACAGCCGGATGATCTTGCTCCCTTAGCCAAAGAAGATGATGGTTACTTTGGGCTAACATAGGCTTTCTCACTTAATGATGTTTATCATGCTGATGGTTTTATTATCAAGTTCTTACCTCTGAACCACCGTCTTTCAGAACTATTGTTACTCTGGTGATGGTTAGTGTTAGCATACTGGGTTTTGAAGGTTATCTGAATGTAAACTTGCTATTTTTTTGAAAGCGGTTCAATTTCAACCACTCGTCGGATGAGTTGTGGCTGAAATTGAAGTCTGCGTATATTTTGTACGCCTGCTGTTCAGTGAGTAACCTGCTTACCGACTTCACTACTGTCGGCAGAGGTTTCGGGAGGGATGTTTGCTTCGGCCTGCTCCTGTTCGAGCCTTGCTCTCTCCGATTTCAGTCCCTGTTTAGACTCTTCAAGCATAGGGGCGAGTTTAACCGATGAGTCCGGAGTGAAATAGTTGCAGCTCGAGTCCACCTGGAGCTTATCATTTTGCTGATAGAGCAGCTTTTCAACCCGTTTACCTATATGGATAAGATCGCGCTCCGAGTCGACAAACACCAGAACGACAAATTGCGTCTCGCTGTAGTGCGCCGCTATGTCGGCGGTGCGAATCGTGTCCTGAATAATCGAGCCTAATAAGCGGTTATGTTTATCCTCTACCTGTTGGTGAGGGGAGGCCGAGTAGAGTTCAAAGAATATGATACCTGCAGAGGCGCCAAAACGACGGCCAAGGCTGAGTTGCCTCGGTGCCATCATGATAAAGCCGTACCGGTTCAACATGCCTGTCTCCCTGTCTCTCATCGACAGGGATTCGATACGCTGAGTCTGGCAGTAGAGGGTCAACTCCTGCTGCAATAAAATCTGGAATGGCTCAAGCATAAAGGCGTTGGTCTCATTGGAGGTTACTCTGGCGTTCAACACACATATGCAGCCGAAGTGAGTGCCATCGGGCCATAGAATCGGACGAGTCAGCATATTACTTGCTCCGGCAAACACATCCGGAAGTACTAAGTTTCTCTGGTTGGACAGGTCGATGTTTATCCCTTCCGGCAGGGAGTGGACTAAACGTTGGAAAATCTGTTCGTCGGGTTCGAAGAGTGTGCCTGTGGTTAACTGCCGATTCTGACAGATAGAGCTGACGATGACTTCAAAACCGCCGCCGGTTTCTTGAATAACAAAAACAACATCGGCCTCATAATAGCGTTTCATCAATTCACATTGGTGCATCCAGCGAACTAGATTTAGTTGGGTGTTATCACTCTCGAGTAAACTGATACTGGTATCTATGTTTTCAGGAAGCATGGGAACCTTGGCTAAGGTCTGTGTATATTGTGTTAAGTGTGGTATCCATATCGGATTTATGCAAACTATTGCAGAAGAAAGAGGGGGGGGGAAAGCGTTATAAATATGGGTCAGGACTGATATAATCAGTCTAATCTCAAAAAGTTTACATTATCAAATTTAGAGTAGCGTGATGAATATCAGATTAGCCCGCCCAGACGATCTCAAACAACTCCAGCGGCTTGAACAAACCTACCTTAACGATGAGCTGAGTAGCTCAGCGCAATCACAGGGATTAGATGGGCAAAGCTTTGGTTTTAAAGAGCTTGAGCGGCTTATTGCTGAGCACTGGATAGTCGTCGCCGAACAGGATAATAACGAAGGAGGAGAGATCGTCGGTTACGTTATTGCCGGTGGTTGGCATTTCTTCGAGTCATGGCCCGTGTATCGTAATATTTTGAGAAACATGGGGGATTTTAGTGTCAACGGCACAAAATTAACTAAATCAAACTCATGTCAATATGGACCAATCTGGATCAAGCAGTCATGTCGTGGTCAGGGGATCTTCGAAAAACTAGTTAATCATCTTAAGCTTCAGGTTCAACCCAGGTTTCAGTTTATGCTCACCTTTATCGCCGAAGATAATCTGGCATCCTTTACGGCGCATACAAATAAGGCCTCGATGCAGGTGTTGGACTTCTTTACTTTCGATGAAAGGGATTACTATCTGCTTGCCTTGGTAACGAAATAAATTGGAGTCGATCATGTCCGAGCAACTAACTCGTCTGCTTAGTCCATATACCGGCGTTAATCTGTCTGCATTTGATAGCGTTAAGTTAGTCGTATCCCTGATAACGGCTGAGGTCGAGCAAATATCAGCTAATGAAGGGGAGCCCCGTCCCGTCGCCTATGAAGCAAGGCGCGAAACAGATGGGGAATTACAGACATTTTATTGTGTGAAGTGGCAGGAGAGTTGGATCGATTGCGGTCGAACCAATGACTATGCTGCCAGCCCGGCTCTCTTCAGCCCCCAGGAGTGCGGCCTCGATATGTCATCACTGAGAGAACTCAATGTGCCGGTGTTGACCATGCAGCAGGTCTCCTTTATGTGTATGGAAAATGCGCACTTCGATCACTGCTGATGGTGCGTGTCATTGAGCCTGTACACCTTTATCAGTTGCTGAGCGGGGGAAGGGGCTGTCAGGTGGCGGGAAACTGTATACGGGGGGAGTTGGCTCTTCTGTTTTTTCTGCTTTAATACCACTCTCTTAAACGCCGGGGCTCATATGTGCCCCGAGCTCATCGAAGGATTTTCTAATCCGTTTGAATTTCGTTATCACGGTTTATGGCTTATCGGCTTCGGTAAAATTCAGCCAATAAAAAACCGCCATATGGCGGTTTTTTATTGGCTGCGAAAAACGGGTTACAGCTTAGCGTCGGCTCTGAGGATTTCAGCCTTATCGGTGCGCTCCCATGGGAACTCATCACGACCGAAGTGACCATATGCAGCCGTTGCCTGGTAGATAGGGCGAGCCAGATCTAACATCTCTGTCAGGCCGTATGGGCGCAGGTCGAAATGCTGACGAACGAGGGCGATCAACACCTCTTCAGACACCTTGCCGGTACCGAATGTTTCGATACTGATTGAGGTTGGCTCGGCAACGCCGATGGCGTAAGAGACCTGAAGCTCACAACGATCGGCAAGACCGGCTGCAACGATGTTCTTCGCTACATAACGGGCCGCATATGCCGCACTACGGTCGACCTTAGAGGGATCTTTACCGGAGAAAGCGCCGCCGCCGTGACGAGCCATGCCGCCGTAGGTGTCAACGATGATCTTACGACCCGTAAGACCACAGTCACCCATAGGGCCACCGATGACGAAACGACCGGTTGGGTTAATAAAGTACTTGGTCTCTTTGTTCAACCACTGTGAAGGAAGTACCGGCTTGATAATAGTTTCCATCACGCCTTCGATAAGATCTGACTGGCTAATGCTGTCACAGTGCTGAGTAGAGAGTACAATGGCGTCGATGCCAACAATCTTGTTGTTATCATAGGCAAAGGTTACCTGGCTCTTTGCATCGGGGCGTAACCAAGGCAGTATCTTATGTTTACGAACCTCAGATTGACGCTTAACCAGTGCATGAGCATAGGTAATAGGTGCTGGCATCAGCACGTCCGTTTCGTTGTTGGCGTAACCAAACATAAGACCCTGGTCACCGGCACCCTGTGCCTTTGGATCGGCGCGGTCAACCCCTTGGTTGATATCAGGTGACTGCTTACCTATGGCATTTAATACCGCACAAGAGTCGGCGTCGAAGCCCATATCTGAGTGAGTGTAGCCAATTTCACGAACCGTCTTACGGGTGATCTCTTCGATATCAACCCAGGCTGAAGTAGTGACTTCACCTCCAACCATGACCATGCCGGTCTTTACATATGTCTCACACGCAACACGAGCTTTTGGATCTTGCTCTAGGATTGCGTCTAGTACCGCATCAGAAATCTGATCGGCGATTTTATCAGGATGACCTTCTGAGACCGACTCAGAGGTAAACAAGTGCTTTGCCATGGTGGTAAATCTCGTCGTTAAACAATATGAAGTGTGTAGAAGTATCTACATCTAGACGGCTATTTTAGTTGAAAACAGATCGGATGACACCCTTTTCACCGAATTTTGTGGAGTAAGACTCAGTATTTCTACCGTAAGCTCAGGAAAATATAGATAATTAATTTTCTTATCATCTTGTTATTTCTGTCATTGTTTACTTTTTAGCTGTGATAATGCTCATTAATAGCTTTGTTTCATATTCAATATTCAATTTCCCCGGTGGCAGACAGGGATAAATTTTTCTCAGTTAGGTGCGAAATTATAGGTAACAGACTGTTGTTACAGTATTTAGTTGAGTGAGATTTTTGTGCTGGTGGGCGAATAATGCGCTGAATGTCTTAGATATAAGCGAATTTTAATTGCGTCCTACTGCCTAGTAGGGGAAAATATGCCTCCACAATTGCCCGCAACCCCCCAATAATAAGCAGGAGAGAGCATGTCATCTCGTAAAGAACTCGCAAACGCTATCCGCGCATTAACCATGGATGCCGTTCAAAAAGCCAATTCTGGTCACCCAGGTGCACCAATGGGGATGGCGGATATTGCTGAAGTGCTATGGAACGATTTCCTTAAGCACAACCCAAATAACCCACAATGGGTTGACCGCGACCGCTTCATCTTATCTAACGGCCACGGTTCTATGCTTATCTACTCTTTGCTTCACCTTACGGGTTATGCATTGCCGATGGAAGAGCTACAGAACTTCCGTCAGTTGCACTCTAAGACCCCAGGCCACCCGGAATATGGCTATACGCCAGGTGTTGAGACAACTACCGGCCCATTAGGAGCTGGTATCAGCAACGCCGTAGGTATGGCTATCGCCGAGAAGACGTTGGCGGCTCAGTTTAACCGCCCAGGCCATGACATAGTGGATCACTTCACTTACTGCTTCCTTGGTGATGGCTGTTTGATGGAGGGGATCTCTCACGAAGCCTGTTCACTGGCTGGTACACTGGGTCTGGGTAAGCTGGTTGCTTTCTGGGATGACAACGGTATCTCTATCGACGGTCATGTAGAAGGCTGGTTTACCGATGATACGCCTAAGCGTTTCGAATCTTACGGCTGGCATGTTATTGCTGACGTCGATGGTCACGATAGCGATGCTATCCGTGCGGCCATCGAAGAAGCTAAGTCTGTTACCGATAAGCCATCGATGATCTGCTGTAAGACAACGATTGGTTTTGGCTCACCAAACAAGTCCGGTAGCCACGATTGTCACGGCGCGCCACTGGGCGATGCTGAAATCGCTGCAGCACGTGAGTTCCTGGGCTGGGAGCATGGTGCGTTTGAAATCCCGGAGAACGTTTATAAGGGATGGGATGCAAAAGATATCGGCGCGAGCAGAGAGTCTGCCTGGAACGACAAGCTAGCCGCATATAAGGCTGAATACCCAGAGCTGGCAAGTGAATATGAGCGCCGTGTAATCACCGGCGAGCTGCCTGCCGACTTCGAAGAGAAGGCGCAGGCTTTCATTCAAGAGTGTCAGGATAAAGCGGAAGGCATTGCCAGCCGTAAAGCATCACAAAATGCTATCGCCGCTTTTGGTGCTATCTTACCTGAAATGTTAGGTGGCAGCGCCGATTTAGCGGGCTCTAACCTGACTCTTTGGTCTGGTTCTAAAGGTATTCAGGACGATGCTGCGGGCAACTACATCTACTACGGTGTACGTGAGTTCGGTATGAGTGGCATCATGAATGGTGTGTCTCTGCATGGTGGTTTCATCAACTTCGGTGCGACTTTCATGATGTTTATGGAATATGCCCGCAACGCGGTTCGTATGTCTGCACTTATGGGACTCCAAAACATCTTTGTGTATACCCATGATTCAATTGGTCAGGGTGAAGATGGTCCAACTCACCAACCGGTAGAGCAGTTGGCTAACCTGCGCATGACTCCTAACATGACCGTGTGGCGTCCATGTGATGCTGCTGAAACGGCGGTATCATGGAAGAATGCGATCGAGCGACGTGAAGCGCCAACTTCATTGGTATTCAGTCGTCAGGGGCTTAAGCCTCAATCACGCAGCGCTCAGCAGCTTGCGGATGTGGCTAAGGGGGGTTATGTACTATCCGATTGTGAAGGAACAGCGGATCTGATCCTTATCGCTACAGGTTCTGAAGTACAGTTAGCCCTGGACTCTGCAGCGGTACTTACCGAAGAGGGTCAGAAGGTACGCGTAGTGTCTATGCCATCGACTAATGAGTTTGACAAGCAAGATGCTGCATACAAAGAGTCTGTACTACCAAGCACTGTGACTAAGCGTGTTGCAATCGAAGCGGCTCACGTCGATTTCTGGCACAAGTATGTTGGCTTCGGCGGCGCGGTTGTCGGTATGACAACATTCGGTGAATCTGCTCCGGGCGGAGAGCTGATGAAGCACTTCGGCTTCACCGTTGAAAATGTCGTTAAAACGGTTAAAGCGCTTTAAATTTAAAATAGTTGTTTAATCAGTTTTAACTCAAGCAAAGTTGTGATGCACTTTACCTGTCAGGCTTGATAAGTAAGTGCATCCCACATTGCAGATAAAGACAGGAAAGTAGTGAGTACTTCAGACTTTAAGTCTCTATATGAAGCGCTCATGTTATAACGGCTTACCGGGATGGTAGGCCGTTGTTGTAATGATACCAATTTCATTAAGTATGTTGTCAGTTCGGAGCCACTCAGCCTTCGCAATTCAGAGCGCACTGATGAGAGAAGGCTTATTCTCTGGTCAGTCAATGTAACGAAGAAGTGCAACTACTCAGCCTCTTACCCTGGATGGCAGATATTAAAAGCCAAGGGTAAAGCCCGGTGTGCTATGTTGGATGTTTTTGATATAGAATAACTATTTTTTCGAGCATCGGCCCTGCATTCAGAGTGTTCACCTCCCGCTGAATGAATAGATATTTAATGAAATTGGTATGAAAGGATAGAGTTAGTTTAATGATCAGAGTCGCAATCAATGGATATGGCCGTATCGGTCGTTCAATTCTTCGTGCTCTCTATGAGTCGGGAAAACGCGATCAAATTCAGATAGTGGCCATCAACGAACTGGCCACACCCGAAGCCATGCTCCACCTTACTCAATACGATACGACCCACGGGCGCTTTCAATCCCGGGCTTCTCTCGATGCCGCAGGCCAGAAGATGGTTATCGGAGATGATGCCATTACGCTTTTGCATGAAAGTGACCCCAATAAGCTTCCCTGGCGGCAGATGGATATTGATATTGTTTATGAGGCCACGGGGGCACTTTCCGATAGAGAAAGCTGTGAAGCCCATGTTCATGCCGGCGCGAAGCAGGTGTTGATCAGCCATCCAAGTTCGGGGGATGTCGATGCAACCATAGTTTATGGCGTCAATCATCAACTCCTTGAGGCTAACCATACAGTTGTCTCCAATGCCTCATGTACAACTAACTGTATAGTGCCGGTCATTGAAGTACTGGATGAGCACTTTAGTGTTAAGAGCGGGGCTATCACCACGATTCACTCTGCGATGAACGATCAACAAGTTATCGATGCCTACCATGACGATTTGCGAAGGACCCGTGCCGCAGGTCAGTCAATTATTCCGGTAGATACCAAATTAGCCAGAGGGATCGAGCGTATTTTGCCGCAGATGAAAGATAAATTCGAAGCCATCTCGGTGCGGGTACCCACGATCAATGTCACAGCGATCGATCTTTCTGTGACTCTTGAATCAAGAGTTGACATTGCTCACGTAAATAGGGTGCTTTCTGATTCTTCTACAGGGCTTTATAAGGGCGTTTTAGGCTATACTAATGAGCCATTAGTATCGTGTGATTTTAACCACGACCCAAGATCCAGCATAGTCGATGGCACTCAGACCCGAGTCAGTGATGGCCACCTGGTGAAGTTGCTGCTTTGGTGCGACAACGAATGGGGTTTTGCCAACCGCATGTTAGATACCAGTTTAGAGATGATTAAGGCCAGAAGAGCCTAAGAAGGTATTTAAAATAACGGTGCCAGGAAATACAGATACGAGGAAAGCACTATAGCTTTGGTATTGTGCAGAACCTAGCACCTGGAGCCTGGAATCTGGAACCCAATTTCTACTGATGGTCGGTGTTGTGTCCCGATAGTCAGTAAACCAGTTTATATATTTTTAACTTTTGATTTATCACTTTTAACTTTAAACATTTAAGGAAATATAAAATGGCTATTATCAATATGTCAGATTTAGATCTCCAGGGTAAGCGAGTGCTTATTCGTGAGGATCTTAACGTACCTGTCAGTGACGGCGTGGTGACCAGTGATGCGCGTCTACGTGCCGCACTGCCCACTATCAAGCTTGCACTCGAGAAGGGAGCTGCCGTTATGGTTATGTCTCACCTGGGTCGCCCGACCGAAGGTGAATACAATGCCGAGTTCTCAATGCAACCTGTTGTTGACTACCTGACAAAAGCTCTGGATTGCCCTGTGCGTCTGGCGACAGATTACCTCGATGGTGTCGAAGCCAATGTGGGCGAGCTTGTTGTATTTGAAAACGTCCGCTTCAATGTAGGCGAGAAGAAGAATGACGAAGTGTTAGCTAAGAAACTAGCCGCACTTTGTGATGTTTATGTGATGGATGCTTTCGGAACGGCTCACCGTGCGCAGGCATCGACCCATGGTGTCGGTCTGCATGCTCCAGTAGCTTGTGCAGGTCCCCTGCTTGCCGGTGAGCTGGAAGCTCTGGGCAAGGCGATGGATAACCCTGCTCGTCCTTTGGTTGCCATCGTAGGTGGCTCAAAGGTATCGACTAAGCTTACCGTGCTTGAGAGCCTTTCCGGCATCGTTGACCAGCTTGTTGTCGGTGGCGGAATTGCGAATACCTTTATTGCTGCCGCCGGGCACGAAGTGGGTAAATCACTCTATGAAGCCGATCTGATTGAAGAAGCTAGGCGCCTTGTGGCTAATGCACAAAGCCGTGGTGGTGACATCCCAGTACCGACAGATGTTGTGGTTGCCGGTGAATTTAGCCCTAGCGCAAGTGCGACTCTGAAAGATGTCAGCGCTGTGACCGATGAAGATATGATTTTCGATATCGGTCCCGACAGTGCAGAGGCGTTAGCTGAAATCCTTAAGAATGCCGGAACCATAGTCTGGAACGGCCCTGTTGGTGTATTCGAGTTTGATCAGTTCGGTGAAGGTACTAAGCGTATCGCTCAGGCAATTGCAGAATCTGATGCTTTCTCGATTGCCGGTGGTGGCGATACGTTGGCCGCGGTAGATAAGTATGATATTGCCGATAAAGTTTCATATATCTCAACCGGTGGTGGTGCATTCCTCGAGTTCCTCGAAGGTAAAGAGTTGCCAGCGGTTGCTATGCTTGAGTCTCGTGGCAAATAACAAATAAAGATCAAGTAAAAAGCTGAAAAAACAATAAAAATCAGCTTGTTATCAATTAAAAATAAAAAACCGGGCTTTGACTCGTGTCGATGAACCACTTTCTAGTGAGAGTAAAGGATCTCAGATCGATTGCTCATTCATCGACATGAGCTAAAGCATATAAAAATCAATCCAAACGATAGTGACCTCGGTGATGCCAATCACCCTATTATTGGAGTAAAAAATGGCTTTAATTTCCCTACGTCAAATGCTAGATCATGCTGCAGAACATGGTTATGGTGTCCCTGCTTTTAACGTGAATAACCTCGAACAGATGCGTGCAATTATGCAAGCGGCTGAAGCGACCGATAGCCCTGTTATCGTTCAGGCTTCTGCCGGTGCCCGTAAGTATGCCCGTCCTCAGTTTCTTAAGTACCTGATGACGGCCGCACTCGAGCAGTATCCTGATATTCCTGTCTGTATTCATCAGGATCATGGTACAGATCCGGATATTTGTCAGCGTTCGATTCAGCTGGGTATGTCATCGGTGATGATGGATGGTTCATTGATGGCCGATGGTAAGACTCCTGCTTCATATGAATATAACGTCGATGTGACACGTAAGACGGTGGCATTTGCTCACGCTTGTGGTGTCTCTGTTGAGGGGGAAATCGGTTGTCTGGGTAGCCTGGAAACAGGACAGGCGGGTGAAGAGGATGGTATCGGTGCCGAAGGTACTTTGAGCATGGATCAGATGTTAACCACACCTGAAGAAGCAGCACGTTTCGTTTCCGATACCCATGTAGATGCGTTGGCTATCGCTATCGGAACCAGCCATGGTGCGTATAAGTTCAGCCGTAAACCTACCGGTGACGTACTGCGTATCGATCGTATTAAAGAGATCCACGCACGTATTCCAAACACTCACTTAGTTATGCATGGCTCTTCATCTGTACCACAAGAGTGGCTGAAGGTGATTAACGAGTATGGTGGTAACATGCCTGAAACTTATGGTGTACCTCTTGAGGAGATAGTTGAGGGGATCAAGCATGGTGTTCGCAAGGTCAATATCGATACCGACCTTCGTTTAGCCTCTACAGGCGCTGTACGTAAGTTCCTGGCTGAAAATCCAAGTGAATTTGATCCGCGTAAATTCCTTAAGGCCTCTATGGAAGCGATGGCTGATATCTGTACTACACGATACGAAGCGTTTGGCTGTGCCGGCATGGGCTCCAAGATCAAGCCTAAGTCGCTACAGGCTATGTATAAGGCTTACCAATCCGGTGAACTTGATCCGCAGATTAAGTAAATCTCCCTGTTTGAATAAGCAGTAGCCATAAATGCCCGCCCAGCGCGGGCATTTTTCTGTCATTTTTAGTTTGTTCTTCACTATCAGTGTGATAGGTAGCAGTTACAGATGAACTGTACCAAGTATTTTCAATTCTGTTTGGTGAGTGTTAATATTGCGCCGATTTTAAGGGATAGGATCTTTCGGAGTAGTATAAACATGAAAAAATTGCTTATAGCAT
Organism: uncultured Shewanella sp.; assembly: GCF_947501225.1. Lineage (GTDB taxonomy): Bacteria > Pseudomonadota > Gammaproteobacteria > Enterobacterales > Shewanellaceae > Shewanella. The sequence continues at coordinate 98,111 of NZ_CANMUW010000013.1, read as the reverse complement.
CTGCTATTTTAATGGCTGCACCTTTTGCTGCTCATGCGGGGGCCGATTTTGTCGAGGGCGATAAGATCTTCGGCGGAGATGCTGAACTAGGTGCGACAATGACCACGGGTAACACCGAAACGACGTCGGTAAAGGGCCGCCTGGATATGAAGCATGAGCTGGGTAACTGGGAAAACCAGTATCTGCTGGAAGCTTTATATAAAGAGGATACAGGAGAAGTAACGGGTAAGCGTTACTATGGTTTAGTTCAGGCCGATTATAAGTTTGACGATAAAAGATATATGTTTGCCAACGGTAACCATGAGATCGACCCATTTACCGGTTTCGATTCCAAGTCCACGGTCTCTGCCGGTTATGGTCATAAATTTATCGACACGGGTAAGACACTATTCAGCATCGAAGTCGGTCCGGGTTTCCAGTACAAGCGTCTTGACAATGAGAGTGCGGCCGCAGCCGGATATGATTCGGAAGACAGTTGGGTTGTTCACGGCGTTGCTAACTTTGAGAAGCAGATAACCGACACCTCTAAGTTTAAGCAGATGTTTGTTGCCGACTATGGCGACAGCCTTGAGGGACGTTCGGAGACCTCTATCACTGCCAATATTATCGGTGCCCTGGCAATGAAGTTTGCCGTTATTGTTCGTTATAACAGTGAGCCGTTAGATGAGAAGAAGAGTACTGATACAGAGACTAATATGACCTTGCTTTACTCCTTCTAAGGCATATGTGAGCGCTCAGTCAGAACTATTAAGCACCTTCGGGTGCTTTTTTTGTTGTATTTTTTTGTTGAAATAGGTGTCCCAGATGTATTGGAACTGATGTTACCTGTTTACTTTTAATTAACCGCTGTAACCCTTCGTTTCTTTCTATCTATTTAATTTATAACTATTAATGTGTTCCCCGTCACGAATTTGTTTTTTGTTCATCTATAGCTTATTGCGATCACAGATTGCTGTGTTAGGAATAGCTACAATGTTTTGCCATATACTTGATTTGAGGCAGATAAATGCAAATTGGTTGCTGTTGGTTTGATATGAGTCGACAGACTTTGTCCAATCTGATTAATGACACCAGTTGGAAGATGTCTGCCGTTGAATTCTCTGTGCTGGAGATGTTGGTTAAACATAGGGGAAAGGTACTCTCCATTCAGGAGTTACTGCAGGGGATGCCCGTAGAAAACCGTAAGGTGGAGATATTAAACGAAGCCATCGAGCGGATCTGTTTCTACCTTGAGAAGCGCTATGCCTGTCTAATCGAGCGGGTCGATGATCAGGGCTATGTGTTGCACAATAAACCTTCGCTTAATACTGGTGAGTTTTCTGCGACACCATTTAAAAGCATCTCTAAGAAGCACTACAGTATATTGATTGCTCAGATCTTACTGTTGATTGTACTCATCTATTCATTTTTCGAACCTGCCGTAGATATAAAACCGGAGAATAACCAGATGCTGACGACCAGGTCAGGCAGCGTCGCCTATTTCCCCTCATTTAACTCGGTGGAACAGGAGTTGATCTACTCTGAGCAGAGCAGCCATTTTATCGGAGTCGTAGAGAGCTGCTCTGTGACTCCCTGGAGACAGATCTTCCTCTCCGTGTCATCGAATGATCCACAAACGGGGATTATCAGCATAGTGTTAAGAAATGATAATGCAGGGGAGGGGGCAATGAAGACCCTTAAGATTGTGCCGCTAGACCCACAGTGGCACTTTATTGATAAGGCCTGGTTAAAAAAAGTTGGGATCTGTGATTAATCGCTTTTCGGCTGGTTTCAGAAATGAAGTAAAAATCTGGCCACTCATAGTCACCTTTATGATGATTATCTGCTTCTGTCTGGGGCTTAACTACTACGTGATGAACGGGGAGAACCTCACAGCCTCATGTAGGGCGAATCTCTATGACGCGATTGAGAACAGGCTAACCGATGTCGTGGTTGATATCTCAACCAAGGGAAAAGAGGTTGAGCTTCAGTATCGCTTTCTCGAACAGGAGATAGAGCAGAGCAGTATCATAATGAGAGGTACACTTCTCAAGCTCGATCTCGATACCATGACCTATAGGTTAGCGCTGCAAAGTGGTGAGCTGCTCTCAAATATAATGCCTCCCAGGTTTCCCGAGCAGATGAGCAGGCTCATCGAATACACCAGAGCCGCTCCTGGTCCCTCCCCAACCTCTATTCCACTGAATATACATGTGCTGGATATGAATGCGGTTCAAGGCAACGCGGTCATTCAGTTTCAGCCTGGCAACGGGATCTGGGCCTGCGAGCTTAATTAAGAACTGCCGTATCTTAAGTCAAACACACTTTCTTAAATACCTGACCCGTTTTCTTGTTTAAAGCTTTCTCAGCCTCCCTCATTGTATCGTTATCTTGATAGTCTCAGGAGGACTTGAGGTGGTCCGGGATTAAAGAATGTGTCGATACCATCCTGTTTAATATGCATTTTTCACCCATTAGTCATCAGCAGCTTGCCATAGGAGGCCTATGGGCTCATGATGTTTCTCGAAGCTCGAAGCTCGAAGCTCGAAGCTCGAAGCTCGAAGCTCGAAGCTCGAAGCTCGAAGCTCGGTGTTAGTTCTTTTAGTTATTGACCGCCTGTAGTGAGTTACCAGAGATGACTCTGCATCTTCTTTTTACCAATACGGCATCGAGGTGGAGTCTGAAGAACTATTGAGGGATATGTGTGAAAGCGATTAGACAGGGTATAGGGGAGACAAAAAAAGGAGAGGAGTAACCTCTCCGAAGTGGGGACGATAGCAATTTAATTAATATTTCGCCGATTCGATGAAGATGAAGGGCGGCTAACGCTTAGCGATGGGTCGCTGCTTTACACTGAACAAGGTGATGGACCCAGGCTCGCAGTGGCGACAAACACACAAGTTGTGTAAAGCAGCTATCATCGGTGGAACATGTTAAAACATTTTTGTTATACAGCTGGTGGTGGAAGAAGCTCCAACTCACTACTGCTCAATGCGCCTTTTATCTCGATGGCGACCTTATATTTCTTGACCGCGCCAGGCGTTGCACCGCTATCCCAGTCCAGTCCCGGAGCCTCGAAGGTATAAGTACCCTTAGTCTCTGTTTCAGTCAGCAAGCCTTCGCACTCATTGGCTTCGCTGTCACACTGATAAGACTTACTCAGGTGCCAACGTTTCCATGCCTTAGGCTTAGATGACTTTTCATCACGGTCAGGGAAACCAAAGTAGACGATTCGGTAGTCTTTAGCGTTAGTGATAGCCATCTCGTCGGCATCGCTGAGGCTAAAGGTTAAGGCGCCGCTGACACCATCGAAAGTCGCTAATTTAAGTCCAATAGTTGCAGCCTCATTAACGTCAATCGTTGTTACTGGCGGCTCTACCGGCGGCTCTACAGGTTTTGTATCGTTATCATTATCGTCACTGCCACAACCTGTGGTCAGCAGCGCTCCGGTTAAGAGTACGCTTAGTAATTTATATTTCATGACGCGCTCCTTTAGTTGAAGTGGCCAGTGTGACAAGTTGTACATTCCATATCAGCTTGAACGCTGGCTGCTGTGCCCATAGGTGGATTAACTTTGCCGTTGGTATGACAGCTCTGACAAGCTTGTGCTTCAGCAGAAGGCTTAGCTTCAGGAAGGACGCTCAGGTCTTCACCGGCATAGGCGCGGTTCAATAGCTCAACAAGGTGATAGGCGATAGAAGCCGACAGACGCTTACAGCGCTCACCCTTCTGGGCGAATGTCTTGCCTGATGCCTTAGACCAGTTACTGATTGATGAGTGACAGAGGATGCTGTTTGCTACAGATGAGGTGACAACTTCATCTGTTGTCTTTTCAGGAGTAGAGCCGATACCTGCGACGAACTCAGCAGATGATAGCGGAAGTTCTGTATTTTCATAGTATCTGAAGGTAGAACCGATAACTGCAGCGTTTTGGCCATTAAGGTCATCGAGAATGTTTACCAGCATGCCGGTTGCGTTGATGTTACCACAGACCGTACCCTGGCCGATGATACCTGCCCAGCCATATCCGGCCAGTGCAGTTGGAATAGAAGCGAACTTGGCTGCATCGGCACTATCAGATTGAGCCAACATGGTGATAAGAGAGTGGAAAACCTGATGCATACAGCCGCCAGGAGTTTCATAGGCCAGTTTAGCCGTTGCCATAGCATCGAGTGGCACATACTTGAGTTTCTCGCCCAGCTCTAACTTATAGTTTCCGGCTTCATCTGTTGCCGCGAAAGCTGAAGTACCTACAAGGGTCGCACCTGCGGCCGCTGTGCTGATACCGATGATTTGGGTTAATGCTTGTCGTCTGTTAATAGTCATAATCATTCCTTACTGAATAAGCGTTATTTTTGTATTACTAACTAAAAGTGGCTTGGCCTGGGTTGACTTCGCCGCCGTTTGACTTGAGTTCAGTTTGGGCCGTCTGGTTTATAAATAGTGTGATCTTCGGCAGATGAATATTGGGATTGATTAGAAAAATCTTTTGAATCGAATGAGAGAGGAGATAATGCAATTTACAGATTAAGGCTGCTTGTTAACATCGGTTTTACAGTATTGAAACAGACGTGGGTCACCTTATTTGTTAAATTCATGTTAATTTGCGGGTTATGAAGATAGACTGAGAATCTTATTCATCTCTTCAACAGTGTGATTTCGTTCGCAAAATTATCATCATCATGCCGCTAAGTGTATATTTTTTAGCGCACTTTTATAGGAGACAGGGGCGATCACAGAAATTATTAGTTTTATTGAATATGATTTAGTTGTTATCTGTTAAGGGATCGAGATATATGCAATTGGGCAGTTGTCAGTTTGATATTGAGCGAGCGCAACTAAAAAATCTGGAAAATGGCGAAGTGTGGCAGCTCCCCAGGGCCGAGTTACAAGTACTTACGTTACTTATCGCCAATCGTAACAGGATTGTTGCGAAGCAGAAGTTAGGTGCTGCCGACGAAGAGCACCCCCCTTTGAGTGACTCCTCGGTGACTCGTGCCGTGTTTATGTTGCGCTCTTTTCTGGGACCGGAACATGAGCAGTTGATAGAAACTGTGAAGAGCAAGGGTTATCGATTACGGGGCGAAGCTAAGCCTACCCAATGGGCCGAGGTAGCTAAGATTAAGCGCTGGCTTATTGTTGGCTTGATGCTGGTTTGTATTGCTCTGACTATAGGGCTGCTTACCCAGTTTTCCAAGTGTGGTTCGAGTACTGAGCCATACAGTGTCACGCCGCTGACCTTGCTGTCAGGCCAACAGATTAAGTTGATCAGTTACTCAAAGTCCAAGACAAATAATGAATCGCTGATGAATGTGATCACGCAATTCTCTGCCGGGTTCAAGGGCTGCTACTCTGCGCCTTGGCAAGATATCTATCTCTCCCTGTCTCATGATGAGCAGGTATTTAATATCACCATGAAGGGGGAGAAGTTAGGTCAGTCTGTGGTCAGAAATCTTAAATTATCTGATTTCCGCCAACAGAAACAATTTATCTCTGAAGCTTGGTTAGATGAGGTGGCGCTTTGTGAATAGGAAATTACTCTGGGGAGTCAACTCAGTCATACTGGTCTTACTATTGATCAGTTTCTCTATTAGCTATCGCTATCTCAACCCCGGCGAGACCCTGATGCTCAATTGTAGCTCCGAACTGTTCGACAGACATAAGGGAGATAGTGGTAAGGGGCGTCATTACCTGCTGGTCGATGTCATAGCTAAGGGCAAGCAGGCGCAATTTAACTATCGTTACTTCAACTTAGATGGCAGCCCGGCGGGCAATATCCGCATGAAGGGCAAATTACTGAATTACGACAGCGAGGCGCAGAAGTACTCTTTCTCCGTTAAGACAAAGGAGGAGTCTGAGGTAGATGATGATCAGAAACAGCCTGAGCATATGCAGTACCTCTCTTATGTCAGCTCCTTTAACCTGGATAATAAGGGGATGCACAACCTCAGTATCGAAACCTTAGATCTGGATGAGCAGAAAGATTACGCTATTGTACTGTTTCAGCCGAGCAATACGGTCTGTGGTTGTCGGCTCGTGCATTAGTGAGCCCGATACAAGACTGTTGCGAGTTGAGCCTGTCTGAGGTCTGCTTGAATGGCCCACGAAAGGCTCAGCTGTTCCTGTTGTTTTAAGCTGTCGACACTTACAAACCTACAAGATCAACAGGTCCTTATAGGCTATAATAAAAGTCATAGATAACAATACCCAACCAATTTTAAGATACGGGATCCAGCATGCCGGGAAGTGACAGAATTCACGGCGGTAAATTGCTCCAGCATAAACCAGCTTTCCACCTTCCGGAGTGGCCTGCATGAAATATTTGGACTAGATATTCTAATTCGATATTTCTTCTTATAAATATTGAGCGCAGAGATGTTGCTTCTCGCCTTGCCCCACGGTAAAGCTGAAATGAACGCCTAGTGGGAGTTTGGGTATATTGATTTAATATTCTAAATATTTCAGGAGTTCAGTGGCTAAAATTCGAGTCAAACAGGAAGAATCCCTCTCAATAAAGTTTATCCATCAGATGAAGGTGGGGGCTAACCGACGTCTGGATCTCTACTTCTTTCTCCCTAAAGAGATGGGGATCGGACCACACAGCCTCAATGAGGAGGAGTATTATCACTCAGCGATCACCGGTCGTCGTTCATATTACTCAACGGCCATACATCTGCCTCTGGTACAGAGCCGCTTCGCGAGTCAGAAGAAACGTACGGTCGAGGAGTTTCGTCTCTATCTGAATCTATTTGCATATCAGTTTGCGGTCGCCATCGAAACCGACAGTAAAGAGCTGGGGCAGATAGAGGATGTTGAGGAGTTCTATTCAGCGCTCAATGATCTCAATAAGCTGGTTATTCAACTGTTGAAGAAGTTCAGGCGTAATGAGCCCAGCGATCCTAAGTGGAAGTCTTACTTTGAAAATGCCGATAACTACCTCTCCTGGTTCTGTGAGCAGCGGCTGCTGAAGCTGTTATCGCGGGCGCCAAGAAGCAGTGAATATAGCGAAATTGTAGATAATGTCATTGGCCTGTGTCGCGCAGAGAGCAAGCACAGAGAGTCGAAGCGATATAACTCTCAGCATACCGTAGAAGATCCCAATCGTATCTCAAATAAGATGTTGCTTCTCAGACGCTTAATTCAGCAGGGGGTAGTATTAAAAGATGAGTTCAAGGTGTTAGGCACGGGGTTGAAGAAGGTGACGACAGGCTTCGCCACCGCCATGGTGATGCTGGTGGTTTCCGCCCTGATTATCAAGGCGCAGGGGGTGTTCAGCGGTCTTACTATTGCACTGGTTCTGACGCTGGCGGTTATCTATGGATTCAGGGAAATTTTTAAGGAAGATATACGTAATGCCCTATGGCGGGTGATTCAGAAGGGGCGGCCTAAATGGAGCCGCATTCTCAGGGATACCACCAGTCAGGCTCCGATAGCCAAGCAACTTGTCTGGATGGATTTTATGAAATCTGCTGAGTTGCCAGCTAAGGTTTCTGAGATCCTGAAGCGGCGTCATAGCCAGAATAAGCTTGATGCCGAAGTGTTACATTACGGTATACATACCAGAGTGACTCAGAAAGATTTCTTAGCAGGTTACACCACCATTCAGGAACAGGTTAACTTCAGCCTGGCACCGTTTGCGCGATATCTGGAGCGGGGCAAAGCCAAGATATATAAGGAGCAGGATGGCAAGATCAGCAATGATTCCGTGGAGCGAAGGTATCAGATAAATATGATTCTGGCCCTGAGGGATGACAAGGATGAGGTTCAATATGCCCGTTACAAGATCACCATGAACCGCTCGACCATAGTCGATGTGAGTCAAAGTGATCTTCCCGACGGGATAGAGGAGATAGATTAAAGAGCTCCTGGTAACTAAAAGCTAGGAGCCAGGAGCCAGGAGCCAGGAATCAACTCAACCGGGTAAATGCCTGGCAGATCTTCTGCTCGCCGGTCTGTTTGGCGCGCTTGAGTGCAACCTCGGCATTACTCAGGTACTGCTCCAGGCTCTGGTTATCCTGATAGGCTGCGATACCCATGCAGATGCCTTCGCCTAACCCCATGTCGTTGAGGCTGGCCATAGATTTTATGGCGAAGTGATGGGCATTATCGGCGTCGGTATCCGGCAATATAATAATGAGCTTGCCCAGCTGCCAATGAGACATCTGATATCCTGCGGGGAGTTCCCGAAGCAGCTGGATCTCTACCTCTTTCTGTCTGTTTTCCAGTTGACCGATATCACTCATATGGCTGAGCATACTCTCGGCCGTGATATCTATCAGCAGCAGGCTGGAGTTCTCTCTGCTGTATTGGCTGAGAGACTTGAAGTAGCTGTCAAGATCTCTCAGGTTGACCAGAATCGTGGTGCGGTGGGGAACGAAGTCGCCGCTGTCGTGTATGCTGTTTTTGGGCGTCGCCTGCTCGAAGGTGCAGACGATATATTCGATATCGCCGGAGGAGTCCAGGTTGCCCTTGAGTGTGGCTTTCAAGCAGGCGCTCTCTGCACTGCCGGGGGAGCAGAGCACCTGCCCCTTCCAGCTTCCCTGAAGGATGATCTGTTGTAAAATTTGCGACCATTTATTGCCAAGGTTGGGATCTAATATCTCTGTCAGCTTCTTGCTGGCACACTCATTGAGTTGTATCTGTTCGGCAAATGCCGTGTTGGTTCTGAGCAGGGTACCGTCGGCCTTAATCAATGCCGTAGGGACGGCCGTATCATTGAGGATCTGATTGACATGGGCATCATGTTGAGCTTTTTTCAGCTCGGTCACATCTTCAAACGTGATCAACAGGTATGGATCATGTTTACCGGATCTTTGCTGCGTCTTGATATGTGCTATCAGTTTAGCCTGACTATCCGAGCCTGCATCGAACTCACCCCTCCACTCACTTTCCTGCTGCAGCTGCTCCATAATTTGAGCATAATCTTCATCCTCTAGGTGCAGGATGCGCTGTAAGCTTCGATCAAGCAGTTCGTCGTTGGGGAGGGCTAACAGTTCAGCCGCCATCTGGTTGGCCGAAATAACCCGCTTGTTATCATTGACTATGATACAGCCCAGATCACGGTGAAACAGGCGGTTTGCCAGTTCGATGCTGTACTCTCTCGAACGCTGTTCCAGACGGTAAGAGTGGCTGAGTATTATCAGCATAGAAGCGAGAAAGGTAAGAACTGTCGCGCCACCTATGAGGATGCTTCTCCATTGGGAAAAGTTAGCCGCGATATCGTCGTTACGAACATATGAGACGAGAAAATACTCTCTTCGGGTCTCATATTGGGTCGTGAGTTCGACCTTAAGGTAAACGAAGGTGGCATTATCGCCGTGGAACTGACCGAAGTTGCTCATGGCCATCTTGCGCCAAAGCGCCGGGTAGCTCTGTTTCAGGCTGCCGCCCATGGTGTCGGGCACCCGCTTCAAGGATGGACGTGAGTCCGCTCCGGCATAAACCAGTCCTTGGGTATCGAGCATCAGCAGAGGAGATTCTGAGCTGGAGTAGGCCGGCTTGATGCTCTTGAGCATTTTTGACATAGAGTTATAGGTGACCAGGTAGCCTCTGATGCTCTGATCCGGATTCTCCAGCCAGGCGAGCTGATACAGATAGGGTTCAAGCTTGCCGTTTATCGGGCTGAACTCCAGAGGAGAGGTATAGATCTCATTTCCTCCCATGTTTCGTGAACCACCGAGCAGAGAGGGGGGAAGGGGCTCGTGCCCAAAGTCATCGCTGGTGGCGAACTTAAAATTACCCTGGGGATCAAACAGGGCGATATCGAGTAGCTCCGGAATATTCTTGGTGATCACCGCCCAGTTGTCCTCTAGTTTCTCCTGCCTCTCCTTGTTGGGAATATTCAGGTAGCGGTTGAGCAGTTCAGATTTAGCAAACATCTGGGTACGAAACTGTTGAAATGAGACCTTGTCGGCGATCAGGGTGCCTACAGCCTGAAGTTCACTGTATCTCTGTGTCGCCCAGTCCTCCTGTAGCCTGCGTTCGCCAAGGGTGATGATCACATTGCTGAGTAAAACAACACTGAGTAGCAGCAGACACAACTGGGCGCCAACAGATATTAATCGTTGATTAGACCAGTGGATCCCTTGAGCGGCGATAAGTAGAGGTTGTTTTTGCGTCAGCATTCAGAGTCTTATACTTGTTTACTTAATTGCTGCTCATGTTAGCATAAATCCACATTTCGGACACCGTCAGTTACACCCTTCTAACTTGGTGATAATTAATGTGATTTATCTTGGTTGTATGAGCAGTATGCTTCATGCCAGCTGAGGCTTAGCGTTAGCCGACGATCCCCAGGACCCTATGTTTAAATTCGGCTCCGCTTTCCAGCACAAATTTACGGCAAGCTTCAATATCCACACCTTCAAGCCCGTCGATGGCTGACACCTGAACCGTTTCGATATAGTCCGGAGCGAGGCGAATAAAGTCACAAACTGCCTGATATGAGTTCTTTAGTTTAGGCCGGCAGTGGTTGAGGTAGGCCTGCTCTGTGTCTGCATTCAGGGAGATGGAGAGTGCGTCGACCGACTCTGCCAGCTCAGGCAGGATATTGCGTCTGTGAAACAGGTTTCCCAACCCATCGGTATTAACCCTTACAGAGCCTCCCCTGCGCTTTATCTCTTTGGCCAGAGTCAACAGGGTATCCAGGTTGAGGGTCGGCTCGCCATAACCACAGAATACATATTCATCGAAACGCTCTACATCGCCCAGAAGAGGGATGATCTCTTCGGCTTTGGGCTGATGAATCAGATCTAACTGATACTCATGGACCTGCTTGCTGCCATTATGCTTGGGGCAGAACTGGCATCTTAAGGTGCAGCGACCTGTGATATTGAGATAACGGCTGTTACGGATATCGTAAACCAGAGTGGCACTGAGCTCTTCGGAGGATGAATGTGTTACAGCTTCGCTGGTTAACTCGACCTTAGATGAGTCGGTTTGGCTTGAGAGAGTCATAGAGGGAGATATAGATAAAACAATAGGGTCGAGTCTAACCTAATGCCCGTTAGGAAACTGTTGGTCAGATCGAAAAAGGGAGGCCAGGCCTCCCTTTTTATCTCAGACTATTAAATTAGCTTTAAATGCCGTGCTCAGGCTTCACTGCGATCCGGTTCTGGCTTAGGTTGCCACCACCACAGGTAGAAGCGTCGAATACCCCGTCTGATATCATCCAGGATGATATACAGCAGCGGCACAAGAACCAGGGTCACTACCGTAGAGAACAGGATACCGAAGGCGAGAGAGGTGGCCATCGGGATCACAATCTTGGCCTGCAGGCTCTTCTCCATAATGATAGGCACCAGGCCGACGAAGGTCGTCAACGATGTCAGTATGATAGCCCTGAATCGGTAGCAGCCCGACTCTATCGCGGCTTGGGTGATAGATTGACCCTGGCTACGTGCCTTGTTGACAAAGTCGACCAGGATCAGGGAGTCATTTACCACCACACCCGCGAGTGCGACGATGCCACACAGGCTCAGGATGCTCATCGAGAGCCCGAGAATGAAGTGACCAAACAGTGCGCCAATCATACCGAAAGGGATCACCGACATGATGATCAGAGGTTGGCTGTATGACTTGAGCGGAATCGCCATCAAGGCATAGATGGTAAAGAGTGCAAAGAAGAATCCCTGCATCAGACTCACCAGGGCGCTCTGCTCATCGGCGCTTCCCCCATCGAGAGAGGTCGATATCTGTGGATATTGTCCCTCAAGATATGGCATGAACTCCTTCTGAATCTCAGCGACAATTTTTGAGGGTTCGACCTTATTCTTATCTGCGTTGGCGGTAATGGTTATCGCCCGACGGCCATCGACCCGGGTTATCGATGAGTAGGAATCACCCAGCTCAATCTCAGCCACGGTTGAGAAGGGAACCGAAATGCCCGATGGCGTTCGGATCATCATGTTTTCCAGGTGACCCACGGTGCGGCGCTGCTCCAGCGGGTAGCGCACCATCACCTTCACCTCCTCCTTATTGCGCAGGATCCTCTGTGCCTCAAAGCCATAAAAACCGTAACGAACCTGGCTGGCCAGATCAGACAGTGTCAGACCCTGAGCTTCCGCTTCCGGTTTTATCTGCAGGCGGATCTCATGGCTGCCCGATGAGAAGTTATCGGCAATATCATAGACTCCCTCGTAACTCTTAAGCTTCTGCTTGAGCTCGGTTGAGGCCTGAGACAGCTGCTCCAGATTGCTCGATGTCAGCCTGAAGGAGATGTCGCCACCTGACTCATTGGTACTGGCGTTGATGTTAAGCTTCTTGACCGCAATAAGCTCCGGCAGCTGCTCACGCCAGGCTGTCGCAATGGTGACGCCATCCACGTCACGATCTTCGCCTTTGGTCAGCTCGGCAAAGATAAATGCCGAAGTTCGTGAGCTCATGTTGATGAAGCTATGTTTAACAACCGGGTAACCGTTGTCGGCCTCCATCCGGCTGTTCATCGTATAGAGGGCCTCCTCTATCTCCTTGACCACCTTGAGGGTGTTGGATTCGGAGCTGCCCTCATCCATCTCCAGCTGTACCTGAATAAAGTCGGAGGGGATATCGGGGAAGAAGACCCAGCGCACCTTACCACTGACGACGAGGGCGATAGATAGGATGAGTACACCGATAAAGGTGGCGACCACGTTATATCTCTGCCTGATGCAGCGCTCGAGGAACACACGATATTGATGATGGATAAAGTACTGCACCTTATCGTTTAATTTTGCCTTGAAACGCCCGAAGCGCCCGAGTTGAGACCTTGGCTTCAACGGTTTCATATGGGCTAAGTGAGCGGGCAGGATAAGCTTGGACTCGACCAGTGAGAAGAGCAGGCACAGGATAACGATCATGCCGATCGATTTCCAGATGATTCCCTGTGGTCCTGAGACCATTAACATTGGCATAAAGGCCGCAATCGTGGTTAACACCCCGAAGGTTGCCGGCATGGCTACCTTCTTGGCACCTTTGACCACATTGTCGAGTGAGTGACCATGCCGCTCAATCTCGGTATAGGCACTCTCTCCGATAACGATGGCGTCATCGACCACAATACCCAGTACCAGAATAAAGGCAAACAGTGTCAGCATGTTGATAGAGAGCGAGAAGGGCTCCATCGGCATCAGCAACATGGCTCCCAGGAAGCAGACAGGGAGCCCCATCATGACCCAGAAGGCGAGTCTTATCTCAAGGAACAGGGCGAGAATAATGAAGACCAGCATGGCGCCATAGAACATGTTGGATAACATCATGTTCAAACGCCCCTTGAGATAGTGGGTCAGGTCTCCCCAGGTATCAAGTTTGGCCGAAGCCGGCAGAGTTTCACGTTTCTGCTCTATATAGGCTTTTACCTCCTGGGAGATATCCAGAGCATTTTGGTCATCGACGCTGGTGACTTCTATGATGGCGGCGGGTAAACCGTTAAAGCGGGTGTACTCCAGCCGCTCCTCAAATCCGTCCTTAATGGTTGCGACCTGAGGCAGCATGATACGGCTGCCATCGGGACGGGTTGAAACGACTATGTTCGAGAAGTCATCGCCGGTATAAGCCTGCCCCTTAGTACGAAGTAATATATCGCCATCCTGGGCGCGAATTGAGCCTCCGGGAAGATCGATCGATGAGTTGCGTACGGCCTGAGCCACCTGCGCAAAACTTAACCCATACTCCCTGAGTTTATCTTCAGACAGCTCAATGCCTATCTCATACTCTCTGACACCTGTGACCTCGGCGCGGGTGACAGAGGGAAGGGCGGTAATATCCTCTCTGATGCTCTTAGCCAGCTCTTTCATCTCATGCAGGTCCATATCACCATAAACAGAGACCCAGATGACGTTGTTTTCAGGTTTAATCCGGTAGATGTTGGGCTTTTCGATATTATCCGGGAAGGTGGAGATGGCATCGATTCTCAGTTTTGCTTCATCGAGGATATCCTGAGGATCGTAGCTATCCTCCACCTCAATGGTCACCGAGCCCATCCCTTCACTGGCAACCGAGGTCACCTTCTTGATGCCGTTTATATCTTGAATCGACTCCTCAATTTTAATGTTGATCCCCTCTTCAATCTCTTGAGGGGCGGCGCCGGGGTAAGCCACGGAGATCCGCAGGTAGTTCAACTCAAATGAGGGGAAGACCTCTTTATTTATCAGTACCGCACTGAATAAGCCGCCGATGATCAGGACCCACATCAACAGGTTTGCTGCCACGCTGTTACGGGCAAACCAGGCTATCACTCCTTTTTTGGTATCCATTATTGATCACCTGCTACGGCGAGATGCTGTTCCTTAGGCGCATCGGCATCGAGAGTATCTGTGCCGCTGTTATCGGCTTCCCCCAGGATCTTCACTAACTGGCCATCGGTGATGTTATTGAGTTTAGTGAGCGAGATCCGTTCGCCATCATTCAGGCTGCCTTTGATATAGACACTGTCGATATCGGTACGAACGACATTCACTTCACGTAGTTCGATAACATTGTCTTCAGATACCACAATCACCTGGCCGTTACGAACGATATGTCGGGGAAGCTTGACTATTCCCTCTACGGTGCGGCCCTTAATGACGGCCGTGACGAAGGTGCCATATTTCAGTGGCAGTTGTCCCTCGATACGCCCCTCCCTGAGGTAGGGGTCTTTTATTTCGGCCACGAGATAAACCATACGATTTTCGGCATCGATAACCCCTTCGCTGCGTATGATGTTGCCGGTCCAGGTCACACTCTTACCCGCTAAGGAAGCACTCAATGTTACCTGGGTATCCGGATTGTCCACCGACTCAAGGTAGGCCAGGTCGTTATTGGCTAAGGGGAGGCGTATCTCAGCTATTCGGGTATCGTAGAGTTCGCCTAAGTTGGTGCCTAAGGTGACATACTGGCCCAGATCGACGTTACGGGACTTGATAATGCCTTCGAAGGGAGCGCGAATGATAGTTCTCTCGAGATTACGCTGGGCGCGTGCCAGAGCCGCCTGGGCAAACTTTACATTTGCCTGCTCTTTTTTCAGTTGAGGTAAGCGTAAGCCCAGCTCCGGTGGTAGCCCGCCGTCGTAACCAGCCCAGTCCTTCTTCGCGACCTCGCCTCGGGCGATCTCCTCTTCCAGCGCCGCTTTTGCCTGTGCCAGAGACGCCTGGGCCTGCATCAGATCGGCTTCATAATCTGATGGCTCGATAACGGCAAGCTGTTCGCCTTTTTTGACCACGCCACCTGCGACGAAGTTAGGCGAGATGGTTAACAGCCTGCCCTGAACCTCGGTAACCAGCTGAGTCTTATTTTTTGGGGTGACGACGCCATAGGAGGGCAGGTTTAGCGAGACAGTTTGCTGCTTTACACTCAGCACATCAATAATTGGCAGGGGAACCTGCTCCTCTTTCTGCTCAGGTGCTTCTTTGGTACTGATAAGGAGGGCCGCCCCTCCGATAAAGACGAAAAGAATAAGGAGGGGAGAAGATCTCCTGAGTATTGTTTTTATCATTGTTATCCCGCTTTTCCATGCTGAAATTTTTCTAGCTCCTAAATTACCAGAGTAGCGGGGAGGGATACATCTGTTTTTGTAAATAAAATGTATCAAATTACTCGGGCCAGGAGGAGAACAGTCGAAAATTATCAGCCGGAACCCGTTAAAAGCACTATCTTTTTTAATTCCAGAGCTTACGGGGGGGAGTTGTTACGAACTGTAAGTGCTTGAGGTTCTCTATGTAGGAGCGGCTTTAGCCGTGAATGATTAGGCTTGAGAGCAATTTTTCTGTTGTCTCTACTTAAGTCGGACTCAGGTTGATTGTTTGTAAGGCAAAAAAAAGAGCCGCAGATAGCGGCTCTTATACAAGAATTTAACTCGGCACTAAGTGCTTATAGATAAGCGTTACTTTTTCTTCTTCTTTTTGTTTTTCTTACTGTAATTCTTGTCACCCGGTTTTACCTTGTTTTTCCCCGGTGGCTTAGCTTCTTTATTTTTAGGTCTGAGATCTTTGATATATCGACGTTTAAGCGGTTGACCCATGTATCGCTCAATCTTGCCTACGACGCGAATGTCGTGGGCTTCGACTAAAGAGATGGCCGTTCCCTTTGCGCCCGCGCGGCCGGTACGACCGATACGGTGGACGTAGGTATCGGCAGATCTGGGCATATCGAAGTTGATCACATGAGAGATGTCATCGACATCGATACCACGTGCGGCCACATCGGTCGCCAGTAACACGTTGACCTCACCCTTTATGAAGCGTCCCAACGCCTGGAAGCGCTGCTTCTGCTCCATGTCGCCACGCATAAAGCTACAGGGAATGCCGGCTTTCTGCAGCTGGCCTTCCAGGCTGGCGACCGCTTCGCGGGTCTTAACGAAGACGATGGCTCGCTTGGTATCCTCCTGTTGAAGAATGCTACACAGGAGTTTGAATTTGTGCTCTTTATCATCGGCGATATGGATCCACTGATGGATCTTCGCCTTTTCACTGCGAGGGGACTCGGCTTCAACTTTTACCGGATCGGTCAGCAGTTGGTGAGAGAAGCGGCCAACATCACTGCCTTCCAGAGTGGCAGAGAACAGCATAGTCTGTTTACGGCCGACAGACTCGATAGCTATGGTTTCGACGACGGCAGAGAAGCCCATATCCAACATTCTGTCGGCTTCATCGATAACCAGAACCTCAACCTCTTCGGCATTAAACTTCCCTTTGTCCAGATATTCCATCAGTCGCCCCGGGGTCGCTACCAGGATATCTATGTTGCCTTTCAGCGCTTCCTCCTGCGGTCCATATGGCACTCCACCTGTGATGATGGCGGTATTGAAGTCCAGCTCTGAAGCCAGATGAGAGGCATATCTGTGTATCTGACTTGCCAGTTCCCGTGTCGGCGTCAATATAAGGATACGGGCCTGACCCGAAAAGCGTCTCGGAAAATCGATAAGGTGCTGAAGCGCAGGCAACAGGAAGCTGGCTGTCTTACCTGTACCAGTCGGTGCACGCGCAAGAATGTCCCGCTGATCCATGGCCAATGGGATCGTTTGTTGCTGAATGGTGGTAGGCTTGTGATGGCCCATGGCTTTCAATGACTCTAACAGGATAGGGTCAAGCAGGAGATCTTCAAATAGCATGTGCGGCGTCTCAATAAATAACAGCCGCACATTATAAAGGTTAATTGCGCCAACTTAAATCTTTTGTTGAGTCAGAGCGAGGGAAAGGGGCCGTGAGGGAGCAGGCCGGGTCTCCGTGTGCTCATCCCTGGAGGTCATGGCTGAGAGCCGGTTTCTAATATTTCAGATAGAAGCCCGTGATCAGCTGCCTCATCTGCTCGGTATAGCGGCCATCGAGCTCTTTGATATAAAAGTGGTCGGTATTGGGCCTGTCACGCCGCTCTTCTGTGTCTGTCGTTCTATGGCGCAGGGTGAACAGGTGACGATGTGGGGCTTTACGCTGCGAGTCTGAAATGTCCGTTATCCGGGTAAACTCAAGGGGCGACTCAGCCAGTTCAAGTTCAAAGTCTCCCATACTCTGGCTGGGGAGGATCAGGCTTGCCGTCCCCTCGGGGGAGAGTAGCGTGGCGATCGATTCGAGTAGTGCGCCAAAATCAAGTGTGTCTGTATGACGAGCCTGCGCCCTGAGTCGGTTTTTCGATTGAGTTCCTCCCTTGAAGTAGGGGGGATTGCAGATGATGTGATCGAACAGGGAGGAGTCAGATTGCAGATGATGTTTACAGAAATCCTGCACGCTCGTGTGCATCAAAGTTAATCTGGAGGCCCAGGGGGAAGCGGCAAAGTTCTTTTGGCAGGCGTTCGCCGCGGTATCGTCAAGCTCTACCGAAGTCACCTCGGCCTTGCTGCGCTGAGTCGCCATCAGACTGAGTAAACCGCTGCCGGCACCGATATCCAGAATGTTTTGTGCATCAGACAGGGGAGCCCAGGCTCCCAGGATCACGCCATCGGTACTGACGGGCATGCCGCAGCCGAAGTCGTCGATATGAAACTGTTTAAAGGTAAATGGCATCAGGTTTATTTATTACTTAGTAAAATTGGCGGGAATTGTACTCTATCCCGGGAGCGATGAGGAGTCATGAACTGCCGCTTTGTGCCGTTGTAATCTGTCGTCTGACTCACTGGAGGCCTGATAAATGCTAGCTTTAAGTGATCTGTGTTATCGCTTTGTTTTTTAGTTGTTATAGGGGTGGTGTTGTTTGTTCCCGGTTTGAGCTGTTTCCTTGTAAAGTTTGGCTGGTTTTGGTAATAGTATGCTTCCGGAATGGGGCTTGGCGCCCGGTTTCGGGTAGGTAAACCAGTTTTTAAGCAATTTTAGCGTCAGTTTTTCCCGCTTCTGTTCATAAACTCGCCAAGTATCGGCCAAATTTACCACGGACCTGTGTAATTCAAACTTTACACTTTATTTTTATATCTCTATGTTAGTGGTGCCTGAAACGGGCGTAATAATTTGAGATCGTTAAAAACACAAGATGATGGGGCAAAAAGTGCAAAATAAACAGATGAGTATAGGTGATACCTTAGGGTTAGGGTTTATGACCTTCGCCTTCTTTTTGGGAGCGGGTAACCTGATATTCCCACCACTGGCCGGCTTTCTGGCGGGTGAAAACATGACGCTGGCCATGATTGGTTTCTTAATTACAGCGGTGACCTTGCCTCTGATCACTCTGATAGCCGTGGCTAAGGCCAACGGTAAGGTGATGGGACTCTTGCCTGCATTCGCTGCAACCGCTTTTGCCGTGGCCATCTATATCGTTATAGGTCCTGCCTTTGCCGCTCCCCGTGCCGGGCTTGTCGCCTATGAGATGGGCTTTAAACCTTTTCTGGAAGATAGCAGTGCGACCTTTATGGTTGCGGGGCTAGCCCTTAACGTATCTCAACTCATCTACTCAGTTATCTTCTTCGGTGGCGCCATGTTACTCGCGCTTTACCCGGGCAAGCTGCTCGATAGCGTTGGAAAAGTATTGACCCCTATCATGTTGATACTTTTGGTGGGGCTGGCTGCCTCTGTTTTCATGTTGCCGGGTGCCGAAGTCGGTCAGGCCGTTGGTGATTACCAGTCCAGCCCGTTAACCAAAGGGATCCTGGAAGGGTATAACACCATGGATACCCTGGCGTCTCTGATCTTCGGTATGTTGATCATCGATATTCTTCGCAGAAAAGGGATCAATGACAGCAAGCAGCAGACTAAGTATCTGATCAGAGCCGCCTTAATTGCCGCCGCCGGGCTTGCCTTCGTCTATATTTCACTCTTCTATCTTGGCGCGACGGCCGGTGATATTGCCGTAGGCGCAGATAATGGTGGTGTGATCTTAACCAACTATGTAAACCATGAGTTTGGCAGCTTAGGCCAGGTACTGTTGGCTGCCGTTGTGACGCTTGCCTGCCTGACAACGGTTATTGGTCTGGTTACCGCCTGCGCCGAGTTTTTTAATGAGTTGTTTACCGGCATCTCATACCGTAAGTTTGTCATCATCATCAGCCTGATATGTGCAACGGTTGCCAACGTAGGTCTGTCACAACTGATCAGCATCAGTGTGCCGGTGCTTTACACCATCTACCCGGTGGCTATCGCCTTAGTTGCGGTGACCTTCCTGACCGAGAAGTTTGCTATGCCTGAGTTCTCCCACCGTGTCGTGTTGAGCGTTGCCTTGCTGTTCGGTGCTATCGACGGTTTGAAGGCCGCGGGCATCAACGTTACTCTGGTTGATTTTATGCCGCTGCATAACGAAGGCATGGCCTGGTTGTTGCCGACGGCTTTGACCATTCTGGCTTGTCTGTTCGTTAAAAAGCCAAAGTCCGAGCCATTGTTGAACTGATTTCCTTTCGTTACTAACCTGGCTTAGAATGAGGCGTAGCTGTTTTCAGCTACGCCTTTTTTATAAAAATTTCTGTTAAAAATGCAAAACAATTAAGGAAACAGATTGGCAGAGTCCACAGAAGAAACCTATTGCCCCGATCCGCTGATCGAGCTCTTTCTCGATGACTTGTGGTCGAGTCGAGGCTTGAGTGATAACACATTGTCTTCCTACCGGACCGACCTGACCCATTTCGATCGTCATATTCAACGCGCTGGCCAGCTGTTAATCGAGGTTTCTCAAGAGGGGATCCGCAGTTATCTGGATATCCGTTTCGAGCAGGGATTTGCCCGTACAAGCAGCGCCAGGTTGGTGAGCAGCCTCAGGCGCTTCTACGGATTCCTGCTTATTCAGAAGCGGATCGAAGTTAATCCTGCCGAACAGATTAAACCTCCGAAGATAGCCCGAAAGCTTCCGGGTTCACTCAGTGAGTCCGATGTGGACAGGCTGCTCGGTGAGCCGGATGTTGAGGACTCGATAGAGTGCCGGGATAAGGCGATGTTAGAGCTGCTATATGCCACTGGACTCCGGGTTACCGAGCTGGTGAGTCTGACCATGGAGCAAATTAGTCTGCGTCAGGGGTTGGTGCGGGTGGTTGGTAAGGGGGGAAAGGAGCGCTTGGTGCCTATGGGGGAGCTCGCGGTGGATAATATTGAGCATTATCTCAGTGGGGCGAGGGCGGAACTGTTAAAGCAGAAACAGAGCGATGTGCTGTTTCCCTCTAAGCGTGGAGTGATGATGACGAGGCAGACTTTCTGGCATCGAATTAAACATTATGCCCTTCGTGCGGGTATCTCTGTTGATTTGTCGCCCCATACCCTGAGGCACGCGTTTGCGACTCACCTGCTCAATCATGGGGCTGACTTGCGTGTGGTACAGCTACTGCTTGGCCATAGCGATCTGTCGACGACCCAGATCTACACCCATGTTGCAAAAGCAAGATTGAACCAGTTACACGCCGAGCACCACCCACGGGGCTAAGCTATTGTTGGGTTAGATATTAGGTCTGGTTCCGTACCGGAATGTGACCTCACTACAATTAATGAAATTTTATCGCAGAGATAGCTTTCATATTTTGCTAATACATGGTGTATAGTAAGCGCGCACTAATCTGCTTACAGTTATTATTTGCTTTATTTATATTGAAATTGTAACTTTTCAGGCCTTAATAAGGTCTAATCTTTTATGAACATACCCGAGCAGTAATGACTGAGTAGATTGGGTATAAGTAAACCCTACAAAGAACAGGATATCTAATGAAGTTTACCCGAGTACTTTCTTTGATTTTAGCCGTGGTATTAGCCCCTTTTGCTGTTGCCGCACCCAATACTCAAGCTAATGCTATTGCTAACAGCGCAGAATTAAAACAGAAGTTGACCGATACCCTAAGCGTTGAGGTTCACTCGCTTCAGTTGTCGCCTATCCCTGGTTTATATGAAGCATTAACCAACCGTGGCGTGCTTTATATCTCTCAGGATGGCTCTAAGCTGTTTCATGGCAGTCTATACGATCTCGACAAAGGGATGAAAAATCTGACCGAGGCGGCCATGGCCGGTCCCCGTATGGAGATGATCAAGCCACTCGAGAATAAGATGCTGGTTTATAAGGCTAAGGACGAGAAGCATGTAGTCACCGTATTTACTGACATCAGCTGCGGATATTGCCGAAAGTTACACAATCAGATGGATGAGTATAACGATCTGGGCATTACCGTGCGTTATCTTGCTTTCCCTCGTCGTGGGGTTCCTTCGGCGAATGCCGATGAGATGGAAGCGGTATGGTGTGCAGCCGATCCTCTGACTGCGATGACCGAAGCTAAGGCCGGTAAGAGCGTTCAGAAGGCAAGATGTGATGCTAAGATTGCTGAGCAGTATCACCTGGGTCAGAGCCTGGGGATTAACGGTACACCGGCAATTATCTTAGAAGATGGCAGCATGATCCCGGGTTATCAGCCACCAGGAGATCTGCTGCGTGTATTGGAATCGACCAACTAATATCAATTCCATTCCGTATAGAAAGTAAAAAGGCGAGCTTAGCTCGCCTTTTTTGTGTCAGGTATTCTTGTAATGGCGAGATATGAAGATTTGCCAGAATAGATAAATTTGGTGCTGGTATCCAACCACCTCAATCGAGTTTTTGGTGTGTCATCGTCAATGCAGTTTGATATGCTGTGCCCCTTAAGCTCTTCGTCACCCTCGGTGAACATAAGCCATAGATATGAACCGGTATAAGGCAGTAAATCAGTGATCCACAAGATTGTTCGTCGTCCAAAGGTTGATGATAGTCACCTACCCGCTAACCTATCACCCCTGTTAAAGCAGATCTACGCCAGTCGTGGCAGCTCGGCAGAAGAGTGTGAGCTGACGCTTGCCCGGTTGTTAAGACCCGATACCATGAAAGGGCTCGGTGAGGGCGCTGTCATCATCGCCGATGCCATACAGGCGCAGCGCTCTATTCTTATCATGGGAGATTTCGATGCCGACGGTGCGACCTCGACCAGTGTCTGCATGCTTGCCCTCAGCATGATGGGGGCCGCTAAGGTCGATTACCTCATTCCCAACCGATTCGATTATGGTTACGGGCTGAGCCCGGAGATCGTGGCCGTCGCTCATAGCAAGGGAGCAGAGCTGTTGATCACCGTGGATAACGGGATCTCATCGATAGAGGGAGTCGCCGCGGCAAAGGCCAGGGGGATGCAGGTTGTGATCACCGATCACCATCTGCCCGGTGATGTACTGCCCGATGCCGATGCCATAGTGAACCCCAATCAGGTCGATTGTGGCTTCGCCAGTAAATCGATTGCGGGTGTGGGAGTGGCATTTTATCTTATGTCAGCCCTCAGGGCCGAGCTGGCTAAGCGTAACTGGTATCAGGAGCAAGGTCTGGCGGTTCCCAATTTGGGACAGCTACTGGATATCGTTGCCCTGGGAACGGTTGCCGATGTGGTGGCTCTGGATTGCAATAACAGGATCTTAGTGGAAGCCGGCCTGCAGAGAGTCAGAGCGGGACGCTGCCGGGCGGGCATCACGGCCCTGCTTGAGGTTGCTAAACGTAATCCGGCGCGTATCGTCGCCTCGGATTTTGGTTTCGCCGTCGGGCCCAGACTCAATGCGGCGGGCAGGCTGGATGAGATGGCGCTCGGTGTCGAAACCTTGCTCTGTGATGACATGATGAGTGCGAGAAGAATGGCGGCAGAGCTCGATGGACTCAACGCCGAGAGGCGGGATCTTGAAGCCGATATGCAGCAGGAGGCGCTAAAGAGCCTGGCGTCGGTAGAGCTCGATGAGGCCGAGCTTCCCTGGGGGATTGCGCTCTTTCAGGAGGATTGGCACCAAGGCGTGATAGGCATTCTGGCCTCGCGAATAAAAGACAGGTATCACAGGCCGGTGATAGCGTTTGCCGACGCGGGAGAGGGGGAGATCAAAGGTTCTGCCCGCTCGATCAAAGGCCTGCATATGCGGGATCTGTTAGAGCTGATCAACAGCCGCCATCCCGGCATGATACTGAAATTTGGCGGCCATGCCATGGCGGCCGGGCTATCCCTCAGGGCGAAAGATTTCGCCGCGTTCGAACAGGCCTATGATCAGGGTGTCAGGGAGTTGTTAAAACCCGAGCAGCTGACAGGCGAACTGGTCACAGATGGTGAGCTGACTCCCGATGATATGAGGCTTGAGGTTGCCTGGGAGCTGAGAAACGCCGGCCCCTGGGGGCAAGAGTTTCCCGAGCCGCTGTTTGATGGTTACTTCAGGGTGATCCAGCAGCGCATCGTGGGTGAGAAACACCTTAAGCTGGTGTTAGAGACCGAGTGTGGTCAGCTGATGCTCGACGCTATCGCCTTCAATGTTGACCTGACCACCTGGCCGGATGCGACAATCAAGCATGCTCGCGTGGTGTATAAGTTGGATGTGAACGAGTTCAGGGGCAATCAGACACTGCAACTTATGGTGGAGCAGATTGAGGCTATGTAGTCACACAGGTAGCTGAAGTCGTGGCGTTACCTCTTCAGTCATTTTTATTTAGCTGAAAATACTCATGCTGGCTCGGGAGATTGGGGGGAACTCGCATGCCTTCAGTGCCGCTTATCACAACCGCACTCAGACATCTTCCCGGCCTTCATTCGAAGGCCTCGGGCTTGAGTTCGACAGGCTGAGCCTAGGCTGCTGTCACTTCCGCTTCGTCGCAGGATTGAGTTTTTTCGGCGCTTTGCTCATGTGATTGATGAAAACAGCTCTCTTCACTCAAAGGAGCGGCTGCACTCACTAAAGCATTTACCCATAAACCTTCAAATTTTTTCATAATGACTCCGGTATTTAAGATCGAAGTCAAAGTACGTGAGCACGGTTTATAAGTAAAATGAATTAATTCCATCAAGTGCATTCCAAAGTGGCATGAATATACCGATTAAGAATCTACAGTGTTTCCTGACATTAGTGGAAACCCGCAGTTATACCCGCGCCGCAGAACAGCTGCACCTGACTCAACCGACACTGAGTAAGATGATAAAGCGTCTCGAGGAGAGTCTGGATCAAGCGTTACTGATCCGAAATAACCAGAAGGTGATATTGACCGAGGCCGGAGAACTGCTTGCCAACAGCTCGCGGAAGATCGTGGGTCAGTGGCATAGATTTCAGGAAGACCTCAACAGTCTGAAGGGGCTTAAAACGGGCCAGTTGAGACTCGGCGTATGTCCCATGATGGGCGGGATCATCATCTCCTTGCTATCGGAGTTTCGCAGCCGCTACCCGGGAATTGAGCTTCAGATCCAGGAGTTGGGCGGGTTCGGCGCGGAGGAGGCCCTGCTCAACGACAGCTTAGATCTCGCCTTTACGGCCCTGCCGACCACCCATGCCGAGGAGTTTCATTGTCAGCCATTAGAGGAGTACCCGCTGCAGGTATGCCTGCCGGCCGGGCACCCGCTTACAGACAAGGCGTTTATCACCTGGTCAGATCTAAGGGACCTGCCTTTCGTGCTCTATAACGATGACTTTTCCTTGGCAAAGTTACTCACCCGTCTGAGCCGCGAGGCTGGTGTCGAGCTCAATATCGCCTCCCAGAGCGGCCAATGGGACTTCATCGGCGCCATGGTCGAGTCCAACGTCGGCGTTGCCATACTGCCCCAGCCCATCTGTGACAAGATTGGCTCGGATAAACTGGTATATAAACCCATGTCACCCAAGCTGACCTGGGATCTGGCGCTGATATGGCGTAAGAACCTGCCATTGACCCCCGCAGCAGAGGCGTTCGTTCGACTGGGAGAAGGATGAACTTTGGCCTTCGAATGAAGACAGATTACATTTTTGTTTTGGTGGTTGATGTTGGGTGGTGTGCTGAAGGTCGTACCTTCATGGTTATCTATCACCTGCGGTGAGCTGAATGTGTGGATACTTCTGTGACACGACACGAGTATATCCCTATAGTCTCGGCCGTGACATTCCTGTCACGGACGGTCACAGCCGCATCCACACTTGATGATTCAAAAGAAAGTTATTTCTTCGATTGAGGTTATCTTAGTTAAGTTGCTAACAAGGAAATCCCCCAAGTGAGTTGGCAGATAATTTCGTCAACTCCGGATTAATAGCCTTTTCCATATACAAACTAATCGAAAAATGGATGGAAGGCTTAGTCCAACATTGAAATGTACGAAGAATAGATATCCCATAAAAAATGCCGTTCACGTTAAGTGAACGGCACTAACCATTAGAGCGTTTCTCTATTAATGGTAAATTTTAAATCGTTTAAGAGACAGGGATCGCCGATTAGAAGTTGTAACGTACACCAACGGTGAATACGTTGTCATCTGCTAGGTCCATCTTAACGCCTGAAACCTTGTAGTCACCTTCGTACATAGCGTAGTGGCCATATACCATAGTTGACTTAGCGATCTTGTAGTCAGCACCAACAGTGATAGCTGTGATGTTTACATCAGTAGTATTTTCAGTTTGGATACCAGAACGCTTAGCGTATAGACCAAGACCTGCTTCATCTTTACCGTACTCAGCTTTAAGGTTTACGCCGTTCAGGTTGTAAGCAACGTTGACGAAGTATGAGTTACCTTCAAGGTTAGTCTTGCTGACGTGCTCAGAGTTCTGGAACAGGCCGCCTAGCTTGAAATCCCCCAGTTTAACTTGAGCAACACCACGGTATGCATCGATGCTAGAGATACCTTTGTTGTAGGCACCAGCAACGTAGAAGTTTTGTGCCTTAAGTTTCTTATCACCGATAGTCGCGCTAAATGCATATTGGCTGTCATCAGAAGCCTGGTTGTCTTCCATCAGGTAAGTTGCGTTAAGTGTTACCAGATCGGCAATCTTTGGCGAGTAGTACCAGATACCATCGGCAGAACGAGTCTGAGCGCCTACAAGACGATCGATATCGGCGTTAGTGTTACCGAATAGGTCGATGCCACCTTCAGCTTGCTTGAATACTGTGTCGTTACGACCAACAAGTACGGTACCGGCAGTAGTCTTAAGGCCTAGGAAAGTGTTACGAGCCTTGAAAACATCGCTGTTAGAAGAGGTGTTTTCAACCTGGAATTCCATCTGGTAGATAACGTCGATGTTGTTAGCGATAGTTTCGCTACCCTTAACGCCTACGTGAGAGAAGTTGTTCTCCAGAACTGTGCCTTCTTTACCTTCACGTGAAGTCAGGCCTGTGTCAGAGTTAGTCACAGACAGATCCAGACGACCGTAGAAGTTAGGGCCATCGGCTAGCGCGCCAAATGAAGCCATTGTCAGTACTGATGCAACTGTTGCTGAGATTAGTGTTTTTTTCATGTTTTAAGTGCTCCCAAGAACCTAGGTTCTTCTTAATTTATAAGTGTTATTTATGGTTTATTACGTTTGCTACAAGCAAACATCCTCGTAGCAAACATAAGGTCGAATTTACGGTTTTATTTAGAACTAACGCTTCTTGGAGTAGCTAGCAGCCTCTTCACCAGCGAGTCTGCCGAAGGTGATGATATCTGAGATAGCGTTACCACCTAAGCGATTGGCGCCATGGACCCCCCCAGTGACTTCACCGGCACCATATAGCCCGGGAATAACCTGCTTCTTGGCATCTAAGATCTCAGCCTTAGTATCTATCTTAACGCCGCCCATAGTGTGGTGAACGCCCGGAGTCACTTCGATGGCATAGTAGTTACCTTCATCCAGTGCGCGAGGTAAATTTGGACGCTCGAAATCAGTGTCCTTACCACTGGTCACGAAACTGTTGTAACGAGAGACGGTTTCAGTCAGTGCCTTACCGTCGATGTTTTCCATCTTACCTAGCTTAACAAGCGTATCGGCTGTAGGTGCGACGCCCAGGCCGATGTACTTATCGATCTTCTTCAGAGACTTACGTACAGAGTCATCGAAGATCAAGAAAGCAGATTTACCTGTTTGTTGCAGAATCGCAGCAGCGGCCTTATCACGAGTGGTGATCTCGTTGACGAAACGCTTACCTTCACGGTTAACCAGGATTGCACCGTTACCACGTACGGCTTCGGTGACCATCACGCCACCTTTCACAGAAAGCGTTGGGTGAGCCTGAATATACTCGAGGTCTTTCATTGCTGCACCGGCGTTACCCGCGACATCTAGACCATCACCGGTTGCACCAGGCTGGTTAGTCGATACGAAGCCTTTCAGCTTAGGATCCAGCTTAGCAACACGCTCATTATTCTTACCAAATCCTCCGGTTGCCAGAATCACTGCGTCGGCTTTAATCCAGTAGTAGCCTTTGTACATACCCTTAACCAGCAGGCCTTTAACGTTACCGGAGTCATCTTTAAGGATCTCGATACCACGGGTGTTCATACGCATATCGATTTCGCGCTTAACCGCATTATCATAAAGCACCTGAATGACGTGCGCGCCGACACCTGCACCACCGGTTGGACGGTGAGTACGGTTAACCGATGCGCCACCCATACGGCCTACATCGCTCAGGTCAGCACCCATGGCTGTCATCCAGTCAACAGAACCTTTTGAGTGAGAAACCAGCACATCTACCAGTGCAGGGTCGTTGATGTTACGTCCACCTTTCATGGTGTCTTTTGTCATCAACTCAAGGCTATCTTCGATGCCTTTAGCTTTTTGCTGATCGGTCCAGGCAGCATTCATACCGCCGGCTGCAAGTTTCGCATTACCACCGATGACTGGCTCTTTCTCGATAAGAATTACTTTCGCGCCCTTATCATGGGCAGCAACAGATGCAGAGAAACCAGCTCCGCCAGAACCTACGACAACAACATCGACAGTGTCTTTAGGTGCACTGGCCAGTGCCGCTTCACGTTCAGACTTATCCTTAGCAAGCTCGGCGATGCTTGGCTCGTGGCGCTCCCACTTGCCTGCATATGGCATATCGAAGTCGAAGCTATGGCAGGAATCACAATAGACCATAGATTTTTCGTGAGCGCTGTGACAAGAGGTACAAGCAACGTCACCAGGGAAGTGAGAGTCGTGAGCGTTGTAATGCTCATGTTTAGTCTCTTCAGCAACCTCTTCCATTGTACCGTGGCAAGAGACGCACTGCTCATTTTCATGGGTAAGGCTATCGTTAGATAGCTCGCCATCCGGGGTATGGCAGCTTTCACACTCTTGGTTTTCACCATGGAAATCGGCAAGCGTATCCGCAGCCATAGTATTAGCGGCAAACCCCGCTGTGCCAAGCAACGTAGCCAGGTAAATACTTCTTTTTAGCATTCTCATCACATCTCCTCACTGTTATCAACATGGTGATGTTCTACCTTTAGTTACAGGCACTCAACCAAACCCCTTGGCTAGGGTGCAGAAATCTAATCCGCTTCACAGGTCCATCTGGACGCCATGCAAAGACGCATAGATTTATAAGGTGTTATGCAATTTTACATAGGAGGTAGGTACGAAGGTCACAGATGGAGGCGGCAAGAAGCTAAATCAGGCCTCTTCGACATCAGGGCGAGGTTTCACAAGGTGAAACTCTCAGAGCGAGAGATAGGGTGAATATGGTATGGCCATGTGCTTATGAACGAGAAGTAGGGAAGCTGAATTGGCATTTGTATACGGATATATTTTGTCGAACCGACATTTAAACATGGAGGTTGTTTGTCACGGCAGAGCCCACAGGCCGAAAATGGTCCCTACATTTTATGGCACTCCCTATATCCTTGTAGGTCAGATCTGCTTGCAACGGTATCCATACCTAAAGGCAGCTCGGTATCCAATTGCTTCCTGCATAAAAGCCAGTTCAACATCCTTGTCTCATGTTCATAGCACATGGTTTCACCATATTCACCCTCTCGTTCATAAGCACAGAAACCAAAGGTTGCTATTCACCGTGCCTCAGAAGTATCTGCACATAAGGTCGAGCTTTCACATTCATGTGATCACGACATTTGTGTATCCATACACGGCACGAGCCGCAGGCTATAGATTAATTTGAAGTTAAAGGCTTCAGAAAGCTAACCCAATAGGCATTTAGCCCAATGAACCCAACCTGAAAAGATATTTGAAACTTGTTATCCGACAAGTAAACAGCTCTCTATGTATAAAAAAAGCCACCCGAAAAGGGTGGCTATATGATGCTATTGAGCTACGAGCTACGAGCTACGAGAAAAAGTAGCAATAAAACGGTCTACTTAACCGTTTTAACACCCTCTGGGGTACCCACTAACAGCACGTCTGCGCCGCGCATGGCGAAGAGGCCGTTGGTAACAACACCGACGATGCCGTTGATCTGCTCTTCAAGCTCCTTAGGGTTCACTATCTTCATGTTGTACACATCTAAGATAACGTTGCCGTTGTCGGTGACCACGCCTTCACGGTAGACAGGATCGCCACCCAGCTTAACCAGTTCGCGAGCGACATAAGAGCGTGCCATCGGGATAACCTCTACCGGTAGCGGAAATTCACCCAGAACATCGACCTGCTTTGTGTTATCTACGATACAGATAAACTTATCAGCGACAGCTGCCACGATCTTTTCACGTGTCAGTGCGGCGCCGCCACCTTTGATCATATCCATATGGTCGTTGATCTCATCGGCACCATCGACATAGACAGACAGTTGATCGACTGAGTTAAGATCGTAGACCGGGATACCCAACGCCTTCATCTTCTCGGTTGAGGCTTCAGAGCTCGATACCGCACCGTCGATATCGGCTTTCATCGTTGCTAAGGCATCGATAAAGTGGTTAACGGTTGAACCGGTTCCCACGCCTACGATACTGTCTTTCTCAACGTATTGTAGTGCAGCCCAGCCTGCGGCTTTTTTCATCTCATCTTGTGTCATACTTGATTCCTGTAAGGAGTATTTTCAAAAATTCTGACGTTATTATACTCTCACTTGGTTGAAACTGCAGTGCAAATACTTCACTTTCAAGCGAACTTGAGCCCATTTTCAACTTATCTGCCGCTATTAGCGGTTCCCCCATATTTGTAGCCACCAGGTCAGGGCTTTTTGAGCTGAGGCCGGGCGTGATGAGCGGGGCGGATCATCAACTCATGAACGACTTGCCGTGGTTCCGACCAGCTTCTGCCACCAGGTCAAATCTGTTTTAAGCAGCGGCAGGGCGCGATGTGCCAGACGGCTTATCAGTTCATGATCGGCGCTGGGTTGTAACTGCTCGGCAGTGGCGACGCCTCCGGTAGGTTTCAGGCTTCTGACCCCCTCTTCGATAAGCAAGCTGAATACTCCGCCACAGTTACGGCAACAGGTTTTATCTCCCTGCTCCATCTCTTTGTATACAACCACAACAGGACCGCAATTGGGGCAGACCTGTAGTGGTGTATGGTGGTCGCTATGTAACACTATGGCATCGATGTCGTGTCTGTCGATGGAGCAGAAATGATCGACAACACTGCTGTTAAACTGAGAGCCTCTGTTCTGGCGCAGTATCTCCAGCGCCCTGTCGACCCCCATCCCATTGCGGTAGGGACGGTGGGATGTCATGGCGTCGAAGGCGTCGGTAACCGAAATAATGCTGGCATCGAGATTAATTTGCGCCTCACTCAGGCCATTGGGATAACCTTTACCATCGGGTCTTTCATGGTGGGCGAGGGCGCCGTTAATCGCCAGTTCGCCCAGGGGGTGGTGCTTGAGCACTTCGGCCGCGATACTCGGATGGGTTTTTATCACCTCATATTCATCATCGGTGAGTTTATCTCTCTTATTCAGGATCGCATCGGGAACACCTACTTTCCCCAGGTCATGCAGAAAGCCGGATAAACCTATACGCAGGCGGGTTCTTTCATCCAGGTTCATCTCTATTGCCACCAGTTCACTGAGTTGTGCGACGCGCCAGCAGTGGCCACCTGTGTAGGGATCTCTGGCTTCAACTACGGCAGCCATGGAGTATAAAGAGCGGAGTAAGTCGAGAGATTTCATATATTATCCTTATGATTAACTGTCCATTTTTTAAATCAGCGGGTAATACTAATTTGCATTCTACTAATAGACCGTGAAAGCGGGAGGAAAATGTCACACTCTGGATAAATTTAACTATAGGCTAAAGATGGTGGTGGCAATAAAAGGATTGCAGGAGTAGATTTAGACTCCATCATATTATTGAGTGTTTGTTGTTGGTCAGTGCGTTATCTGTGATGGCCGGCTCGCGAAAAAGGAAATTTGGAGAATATTTATGGCTGGAGCTAGCCTGTTGTCATTATTGGACGATATCGCATCTATTCTGGATGATGTCGCGATAATGAGTAAAGTTGCTGCGCGAAAGACGGCGGGCGTCCTGGGTGATGATCTGGCACTCAATGCCCAGCAGGTGTCCGGTGTCAACGCCGACAGAGAGCTGCCCGTTGTTTGGGCCGTGGCCATGGGCTCACTGCGCAACAAGTGTATCTTAGTGCCTGCGGCTCTGCTTATCAGTGCCTTTGTCCCCTGGGCCATCGTGCCTCTGTTGATGTTTGGTGGACTGTTTCTCTGTTTCGAAGGGTTCGAGAAGCTGCATCACAGCTATACACACAGGAGGGCTAAGCAGTCCGGCGAGCAACCGGATGCAGAGCCCCCGCAGATCGATGATCTTAAGGCCTATGAGCAGCAGAAGATAAAGGGGGCGATTCGAACCGACTTTGTGCTGTCGGCCGAGATCATCGCCATCACCTTAGGGGTCGTTGCCGGGAGTAGCTTTACGACGCAGCTGTTTACCCTCGTGGCTATCGCCCTGTTGATGACCGTAGGCGTATATGGGCTAGTGGCAGGTATCGTGAAGCTGGATGATGCCGGGCTCTATCTCAGCCAGAGGCAAGGTCACGGTGCAGTGACCCGTTTCGGTCGCTGGTTCGGCGGCGGACTGGTCAATGCTGCCCCTCACCTGATGAGAGGACTCACCATTGTCGGCACCATCGCCATGTTTATGGTCGGAGGCGGCATTCTCACCCACGGGTTGCATGCCGTGAGCGTACAGATCGAGTCTGCTGCCCATTGGATTGAGGGGATTAACGCTGTCGGTCCGGCACTGGCCGTTATCACACCTAGCCTGCTAAATACGGTGTTTGGTGTCATTGCAGGCGCACTGGCGCTGATAATGGTGTCCGGTATCCAGAAATTCAGGAGTCGATAGCCAACCGGTTAAGGTCGTACACCTGATGTCGGTGAACTTCATTCACCGCAGACTGTTGTATCAGGTTTCAGCGTTGTGTTTATGGTTAGTGAACCGCTCTTTAACCATGTTAAGCATGGCCTGAGCCGCGAATGAGAGCTGCTTGCCTTTTTGCCAATAGAGAGACAGCTCCCAATAGAGCTCGGAGCTTTTCAAAGGCACATGAACAACGCCGCTCACGCTGTGGCGTTCGGCGATCAGCTTAGGCAGCACCATGGTGCCGGCCCCGGCGGCCACCAGGGCGATACCGAAATCGGGGTGACTCACACGGGTGATGTTTTTCGGGGTGAACCCCGCCTTTTCACAGGCATCGAATACCTGGCCATAGAGGGCAAAGTCATGCTCGAACATGATCTGGGCTATGTCTGATATCTGGCATAGCTGCAGGGAGGCCTCATCTGCAAGAGTGTGATTCTTAGGCAGAACCACGACCATAGGATCTTCATGGATTCTGATGCCGTCGAACTCCTTATCGAACGAGACGATACCGGTTGCAAGTTCAATCTCTCCCTTTTGGAGTGCCAGGGTTTGCTCTACACCCCCGCGCACGAACAGGCTCATCTCAATCTTGGGGTAACTGTCCTTAAACTTAGCTATCACGGGGGCAAAAAGCTCGGAGCTGCCCAGCGGAGCCAGCCCAAGCCTGAGCTCTCCGGAGGTCAGGTCCCGCTGAGAGGCGAGCTCGTTCAGCATTCTATGCCTGGCGTCAAGAAGCTCTATGCCGTGACGATATACCACCTCTCCTGCAGATGTCAGCTTAAGCTGGGTGCCACGTTTACCCCGTTCAATAAGGACTAAGTCTAATTCATGTTCGAGCCCGATTATCGCCTTTGAGAGTGCGGGCTGAGTGATATGGATCTTTTCCGAAGCCCTGGCAAAGCCACCACTATCGACGATGTCGATGAAGTAGCTGATCACTCTGAGATCCATTTGTATTACCTTTGGTTATCTTTTCTATTCTTAATATTCATTTTTTTTATCTTTTTGGCAAGAGTAAACTGAGTCTACAGAATGAATTTCAGGTTTAGGTTTTACTTTGTTGACAGCAGACAGTATTAAAAAGTGTAGTGGCGGGCTTCAGCTGATGCTCCAGATCGGGCTATTTTGCTTACTGGCCTGGGCGATGGACCTGCTATCTGCTTATCTAGGCTTGCCAATACCGGGGAGTGTGCTGGGGCTCGCTATTCTGCTGTTGTTGATGGGGCTGAAGCTGGTGCCTGAGAAGGCGGTAAAATTAGGTGCCGGATGGTTAACCGGCGAGCTGCTGCTGTTTTTTATTCCGCCGGTTATCTCAATCATTAAGTATGAGAGCCTGTTTGAGCAATACTCGGCCCCCTTGATACTCACATTGGTTCTCGGCAGTGTCTGTGTGTTACTCGGTACCGGCTTTGTGGTCGATAGGGTGTTCAGGTTTGAGACTCAGATGAATATCAGGCGGTTAGACGCTGAAAAAGCGATGGGGGAGGCATAGATGTCTCAGTCGATGTTAGCTGTGCTCAGCTTAGGCTTTACCCTCTGTTGTTACTTCTTGATTAAACAACTGTATCTGAAAAAGCGGGTGTGGTGGTTGGCGCCTATCTTTATGGTGCCACTGGTCATTGTTCTGTTTGTGATAATCCTGAATATCCCTCTGCCGGCCTATTTCGAATATACCCATTGGCTGGTGGCCCTGTTGGCCCCGGCAACCATCGCATTCTCTGTGCCTATATATAGAGAGCGGCAGTTAATTTTAAAATATCCCATAACGATTGGCTTTGGTGTGGTGACCGGGCTGCTGCTGGGGCTGTTGTCCTCATGGGCGCTGACCCGGATATTCTCGCTGCCGCCAGAGCTGTCTCAAAGTACCTTAGTGCGCTCGGTATCGACGCCATTTGCTATGGAAGCCACATCTGCATTCGGCGGGATCCCTGAGTTGACCGCCATGTTGGTACTGCTTACCGGAATCATCGGTATGCTGCTGTGTGAACCTCTGTTTAAGCTGGCGAAAATTAACTCCCCTTTAGCCATAGGTGCAGCATTGGGCGCGGCGGCTCACGGCGCGGGAGCGGCAAAAGCCAGTGAGTTCGGTCAGGAGGAGGGAGTGGTTGCCAGCCTGACGATGATCTTTACCGGTATCGCTATGGTGCTTGGCGCCCCGATCTTCTCGCTCTTCCTGGTTTGAGACCGGGAGAAAAACGTTCCAATTGACTGTCATCCTCTCTGCTGAGGAGAGTCAGTTTCAGGGTCATCCTGTGGGATGGTTGGCCTTGCCCCTCTGACCATAAATACGGGGGGATACACCCAAAACTCATTCCCACAACATGGCAATTCAGCCATGATTATACCCGGAGCATGACCCCTGCTTCGGGTATTTTTTTAACGCCCAGATAACGCATCGTGAATGGTGCTATCGATCTAAGCCATGATCAATGGCATAACGGACCAGCCCGGCTGTACAGTCAATATCGAGTTTCTGTTTGATATTACGCTTGTGGGTTTCGACCGTGCGCACGCTGACATTCATCTCCTGTGCGATGCGCTTATTGTTCATGCCCAGCGAAATCAAGCGTAATACCAACTGCTCCCGTTGGGTTACAAGAGCCTGTTTGCCACTGGCCAGCTCCTGTGACAGGGTGTCTATCACCTCGGCACTGAAATAGCGCTTACCGGCAGCCACCTTTTTTATCGCTTCGATCAGCTCCTTACCGGGGACATCCTTGAGAATATAGCCATCTGCACCATGGCGCATTGCCGCCACAATATACTCCTTGTTGTCATGCATGCTCAGCATCACCACCTTGCACGCGATCTCCTGTTCCTTAATCAGCTCCAGCAGATACATGCCATCCATCTGCGGCATATTAATATCCATCAGTACAAGATCGAACTCAGTATCCTTGAGGATCTCCAGAGCCTGAAGGCCATTATCGGCTTCGGCTTGCACCTCGATATCACCGTCAAGGTTCAAACGATGCCGCAACCCTTCACGAAACAGGGGATGATCGTCTACCAAAAGTACCCGAATCATAATGCCCCCTCTGTGGTGCTATCAGCCTGATAACGCAACTCGCTCTGGGGAATACGCGCTATCAGGGTTACCCCCTTGCCAATCGCTGACTCCACTTTTAGCTCACCATTATAAAAACTCAGTCTTTCCTTCATATTTCTCAGGCCTATTCCCTCAAACGGGGTCGATTTTTTCTCGTAGCATTCATAGTTAAACCCCTGCCCATCATCATGAACTTCCAGGGTCAGCCATCCCGGGGTGAGGGTTTGCGAAATCAGCACATTCTTTGCGCCCGAATGACGTTCAATATTGGTTAAGGATTCCTGCACTATGCGATAAAGCGCGCAACTGAGCTCGGTCGAGAGTAGCTTGCGTACCGATAGTAGTTTGACCTTTACTTTGATACCGGTACGTAAAGAAAACTCACTCCCCAACTCCTTCAGCGCCGCCCCGAGGCCATAGTCAGCGAGTATGCTAGGGTGTAGTTGATGTGAGATATTACGTATGTCGAGCATGATCTGTCGCGTCATAGTTATCGCCTTCTCCAGCTCCGGGCCGGAATCTTCGCCGTACTCCTTTTTCAGCTGGGCGGTTTCCATGGCAAACAGGGCCGCGGCAATCGTCTGACTGACTCCGTCGTGCAGCTCTCTGGAAACCCGTTTGCACTCCTCCTCCTGAGTTTGGTAGATCCGTTCGTTGAGGGTCCTGAGCTTGGCATTCGCGAGTCGTTTCTCACCCACACGCATAAAGATGCCGCCGATAAATACGGCACTGACCGCCAGGGTACCGATCACCAGAGTCATGAAGGAGGTGTTGCGGATATGATGACTCATAGAGGCACTCAACAGCGCCGCCTCCTCATCGATATCATCGATATAGACGCCGGTTCCAAACATCCATTCCCACTGTCCCAACACCTCGGCGTAGGCGAGTTTTTGTCCCGGCTGCCCCTCATTGGAGGGCTGGTGAAACAGATAGGTGAGGTAACCGCCGCCTTTTCTCGCTCCTGAGATCAACTCCTGGATAAAATGGACGCCGTTATCGTCGGTCAGATTCAGCCAGTTTTTGCCGACCCGCCACTCCTGCTCGGGTAAGACCAGGCTATTGCCGTCGAGATCGTAGGCGAAGAAGTATCCGTTCTTACCGAAGCGCATATCGGCCAGCATAGATTTAACTTCCTGCTGGGTTTGCTGGGTTTGCTGGGTTTGCTGGGTTTGTTGGTTTCCCTGACTCTGCTTGAAATGTTTGATGGCTACGTTGGCGATCGCCAGGTAGTTTTTCAACTCCTCTTTGCGGTGATCGATAATACTCTGCCGATAAACGTCGACCACCTGTTGGGAGAGTTCCCGATACTGCATTTGAGTGACAAACACCACCAGTATCAGAGATAGAATGAGTGGAAGCACAGTGATTAGCTGTAACTTATGGTTAATATTCATCGCTGTTAACTACTCCTCAATATCCGGGAACACCACAGCCGCAAACGCTGCACCCGCAAAGCGGCGGTTATATTAACAGTTAATCAACCACCAAGTCGCAACAAATCCCCCTTGTTTAGGGGGAGTAAATCAAAGTTAGGCTAAATAACTGCGCCGTTAGTAACGGCGCAGCAACCACGCACTCACGATGATCAACATTTAGAATATGTAGCCCTTTTTATCAAATAATACAAAAATGGAAGCTGTATAACCCTGATAACGGCTATCCGGATGGATTATTTTGCGGCTGTTTGCAGGGCTCTCGCCTTCTCTTGTTACCTGTCGGTAACAGATTTCACAGTTAATCGCTCCAAAATTGATCTGCATCATATTGCCGGCTGTCTACAATTAGAGCAAGAAACACCTTGCCTCGCTCTAAAATGGTGTGTCTATAAGTAACTGTATTAATGGGGTAAAAGTGCCTGTTGTCCGAGTCGCCTGCCAAAAATCAGCAAGCCGGAATACAGGGATAAGGGGGGAACTACGTGTAAACCCTTAGTGGTGTTAGGTGCAAACACGGATAAAAAACGCCCTCATGAAACCATATCATTAGCCGCAGGTTAAAAATATGTTTGTCGGGTACCAGCCCTCGCGGGCTCTTGCTTCAGGCGAACATGAGACCAACGAGTCAACAGTTCCACTAGTATCTGAAAATAACGCTAAGTAACAAAACAGGATAATAAGAGGCAAGCATGACCTTTATTCAACTACTCGCAAGTTTAACGCCGGTGATCAGCGTAATGCTATTTCTAGTATTACTGAAGATGCCTGCATCACGGGCCATGCCCATCTCTGCTATCTTAACCGGCCTGGCCGCCGTGTTTATCTGGCAGATGGATAGCACTTTCTTGGCGGCGTCTGTCGTCGAAGGCCTGCTTGCGGCCTTGACACCATTGAGCATCATCTTCGGTGCCGTATTCCTGCTTAATACACTAAAATACTCCGGTGCGATGGATACCATTCGTGCAGGTTTCACCAACATCAGTGCCGATGCCCGTGTGCAGGTCATCATCATCTGTTGGTTATTCGGCTCATTCATCGAAGGTAGTGCCGGCTTCGGTACACCGGCTGCCATCGGCGCGCCACTGTTGGTGTTATTGGGAATTCCACCTATTGCTGCCGCGGTTGTTGCCCTTATTGCGGATTCTGCCTCTGTATCATTCGGTGCCATCGGTCTGCCTGTACTGTTTGGTATGGAGCAGGGACTGACCTCTGGCGGCGTTAATATGGCCGCTGCACAGATTGCCGAGCACGGCGGTAGTTTCGCAGACTATGCTCAGTTTATTGCCATGCATATGATCACCATAGATATGGTCACCGGTACCCTGATCCCCTTGGTTATCGTCTCCTTGCTGACCGGCTTCTTCGGTCGTAACAAATCATTCGCCGAAGGCTTTGCCATCTGGAAATTTGCCCTGTTCGCGGGTCTCGCATTTACCGTTCCGGCCTGGATGATCAACTACTTTGCCGGTCCTGAGTTCCCATCGGTTATCGGCGCACTGGTCGGTATGGCAATGGTTATTCCGGTTGCTAAGAAGGGTTACCTGCTGCCTGAGCAGCCCTGGAATGACTTTGCAGATGCTCCATCCCACAGGGCCGGTAAGGTCGAGGGGAAAACACAGTTTTCTCAGGTTGCGGCATGGACCCCATATCTGGTCATGGCTGCACTGCTGGTATTGTCACGTGTAGTAGCTCCTCTCAAAGCCTGGTTGGTTAGCTTTAACATTAGTTGGACCGGGCTGCTTGGAACTGAGCTTAAGGCGGGATTTGCCACTTTCTATGCTCCCGGCGCATTCTTCGTTGCCGTCTGTATCCTGGGCTTCTTTCTGTTCAAGATGAAGCCTGCGGCAATCAAAGAATCTGTGACGGTATCATGCCGCTCTATGGTGCCGACTATCATCTCACTGGGTGCATCTGTGCCTATGGTGAAGATCTTCCTTAACTCAGGGGAAAACGCTGCGGGCCTGACATCTATGCCTGTGGCTCTGGCCGATACTATGGCCGCCTCTATGGGAGCCGTCTGGGCCTGGGTATCGCCGATTGTAGGGATCTTCGGAGCCTTCCTGTCGGGCTCGGCCACCTTCTCCAACATGATGTTCTCCGGTCTGCAGTATAGCGTTGCCGACAACATAGGCATGAACCACGCCATGGTACTGGGTTTGCAGGGGATTGGTGCTAACGCCGGAAACATGATGTGTGTAATGAACGTCGTTGCCGCCGCAACCGTAGTGGGGATGGCGGGAAGAGAGTCAGAAATTATCCGTAAGACGATGCCGGTAGCACTAGCCTACGCCATGATTGCGGGCACCATAGCCTTCCTTTGGGGTGGTTTCTAGAAAGTGATACCCGAACAGTCAGAGCCGCACATCCCGGCTCTGATTGAGCTTAATCATAGCGAGTAGAGAGATATCTCCAATGTCGATAAATTATAAAGCTGTAGTAAGTGATTTACGTAAGAAGTTGGGTGAAAAGCCTGTAACGGATGAATATGTTCGCCGCTTCGCCTGGTCAACCGACGCCAGCTATTTCAGAATTGTTCCGGAAGTCGTTGTTCATGCCGAGAACATGGACGAAGTTAAACACACGCTAGCCGTTGCCCGTGAACATAATGCACCTGTGACATTTCGCGCAGCAGGTACCAGCCTGGCCGGTCAGGCTATCGGTGAAGGTATTTTGCTTATTTTGGGCCATGATGGTTTCAGAAAGATTGAAGTCAGCGAGGATGCCAGAAAGATCACCCTCGGTTCTGCCGTCATAGGTGCCGACGCCAACGCCGCATTAGCGCCGCTCAACCGAAAAATCGGTCCGGATCCGGCGACGATTGGGTCGGCCATGGTGGGTGGAATGGTGGCTAACAACGCCTCGGGCATGTGTTGTGGTACCGCGCAAAACAGTTATCAGACCATAGCGTCGGCCAAGTTGCTGTTCGCCGATGGTACCGAGCTTGATACGGGGTGTAAAAAGTCTAAGGTTGCATTCGCCAAGTCCCATGCAAACCTGCTTGAGGAGGTGTATCAACTGGCTCATAAGACCCGTCATAACCTCAAGCTTGCAGACAGAATTCGTAAGAAGTACTCCATCAAAAACACCACAGGTTACGGCATCAATGCCTTAGTCGATTTCAGCGATCCTTTTGATATCATCAATCACCTTATGGTCGGTATGGAAGGTACCCTGGCCTTCATCGACGAGGTGACCTACCACACGGTCAACGAAGCTAAGTTTAAGGCTTCGGCCCTGGCCGTTTTCCACAACATGGAGGACGCGGCTCGCGCCATTCCATTGATCAATGGCGAGAGCGTCGCGGCGGCCGAACTACTCGACTGGCCATCCATCAAGGCTGTTACCGGTAAACCCGGCATGCCTGACTGGCTATCTGAGTTGCCACCTCACTCTGCTATCTTGTTGATCGAGTCCCGTGCCGACGATGCCGATGTTTTGGATCTATATACCCGGGATGTGACGACTAAGCTTGAAGGGTTTGATTTCCTGCGTCCGATCAGCTTTACCAGCGACGCTGAGGTATATGGTGAGTACTGGGCTATGCGTAAGGGGCTGTTCCCTATCGTTGCGGGTGAACGTCCTAAAGGAACCTCGGTTATCATTGAAGATGTGGCGTTTGAGCTTGAACACCTGGCCACCGCTGCGAGTGATATTACCGCGCTGATGCACAAATTCGGGTATCCGGAAGGTTGTATCTATGGGCATGCGTTAGCCGGTAACTTCCACTTCATCATCACTCCAAGGTTCTCGACTCAGGATGATATTGACAATTTCCACGCCTTTATGGATGAAATTGCCAAGATGGTGATTAATAAGTACGACGGTTCGATGAAAGCCGAACATGGTACAGGTCGGGCGGTTGCACCTTATGTAGAGATGGAGTGGGGGGAGGAAGCTTATACTCTGATGAAGAGTATCAAGCATATTTTTGATCCTCAGGGGATCCTGAACCCGGGTGTCATCTTGAATGATGATCCCAAAATCCACGTTAAAGACATTAAGCCCTGCCCGGAGGTCGATAACTTTGTCGATAAGTGCCTCGAGTGTGGCTTCTGCGAGAAGACCTGTCCGACCTCGGCGCTTAACTTCACTCCGCGACAG
Organism: uncultured Shewanella sp.; assembly: GCF_947501225.1. Classification (GTDB taxonomy): domain Bacteria; phylum Pseudomonadota; class Gammaproteobacteria; order Enterobacterales; family Shewanellaceae; genus Shewanella. Next base: position 57,196 of record NZ_CANMUW010000013.1, on the reverse strand, counting down.
CGGATTGCCACCTTGCGTGAGATTGCCCGGTTGGAGCAAGTTGGTGAGCAACAGGCTGCCGAAGAGATGCGCGCCGCCGCTAAATATGATGTCATCGATACCTGTGCAGCCTGTCAGCTGTGTACCATAGCCTGTCCGGTCGACAATAAGATGGGTCAGTTGGTGCGTAAACTCAGAACGCCATCTATCAGCAGTGGTCAGCAGAAGTTCCTCGATTTTCAGGCGGACCATTTCGGTGTTGTAAACCAGGTGATCAGTACCGGCTTCGATATGCTGGGTGTGATCCATAAGATCACCGGCGACGGCTTCACCAATACAATGATGAAGGCTGGACGATTGCTCAGCTCTGAAGTGCCTTACTGGAACCCCTCTTTCCCTAAAGGCGGCAAACTTCCCAGGGTTTCAGCCCCTAAGCCCGGGCAGGAGACTGTGGTTTACTTCCCGGCCTGTGGCGGACGTACGTTCGGTCCTACGCCTGTAGATAGCGATAAGCGACCACTGCCGGAGGTTGTGGTGACCTTACTGGAGCGAGCCGGTTACAACGTCATCACTCCACAGAAGACACGGGATCTATGCTGCGGCCAGATGTGGGAGTCTAAGGGAGACTTTAAGAATGCCGATGCCAAGCGTCTGGAGTTGATCAGGGCCGTGTCTGCCATGACACAAGGCGGGAAGTTCCCGGTGATCATCGATGCACTTTCATGTACAAAGCGAACCTTAGGTGGCGATAAAGCTTTGACTGAGCAGGTGGAGATATTGGATCTGGTTGAGTTTATGCACGACAAGCTCTTGCCTAAGCTGACTATTAAGAAGAAGTCTCACGCCGCACTACATCTTGGCTGTAGTGCTCGTACCATGAAGGTTGAGCCTAAGATGACCGCGATAGCCGATGCCTGTTGTACTCAGGTTATCCGTCCGGCGGGGATCGAATGTTGTGGCTATGCGGGTGAGAAGGGGCTCTATAAGCCTGAGATCAATGCCAGTGCACTGCGCAACATCAAGAAGCTGATCCCTGTAGATGTGAAAGAGGGTTATTACGCTAACCGCATGTGTGAAGTTGGTCTGACTCAACACAGCGGCGTTCCCTATCGCCATCTGGCCTATCTGCTCGAAGAGTGTACTCGTGGCTAACCATGATTAAACTGGAATAACAAAAAGGGGCTGATTTCAGCCCCTTTTTGTCGATCTCTTCTCTGGTCTATTGATGGTGTTACTGTTTCAGCAGGTTTGCACAGAGTTTTACGAAGTCTGATGAGGTGACTATGCCCTCAATCCCCCCCTGAGAGTTGACCACCGGCAGGCAGCCCAGCTTGTTCTCGATAAAGTACTCTACGACGATGGAGAGGGGCTCATCATCGGTGAGTTTTTGAAATTCGGTATCCATCAGGTTTTCAACGAGCTGCCCGCGTTCTTTTCTGTCCAATGCGTTGCCACCATACCTATGCATCATGGCCATCACAGTGCTGATCATCTTCTTGTGTGTAAGAATGCCGACCAGCTTAGAATCAAACTCAGATATTACGGGCAGGTGGCGTACTCCTCGGCTCTGCATCAACTCATGGGCATCTTTTAAGCTGGCCTTGTGACTAATGCAGACCACTTGTGTGCTCATAATATCGCTTACTTTCATCGTTATTACTCCATGGACAGTTTATCGACTTCTTACTGTCAATATAGCCTTAATTCCAAGTTTTTATTAGACAATTCTACCAAGATTACCATTTTAAGATAATTTTTTTGTAGCGAAAATGTCATCTCAATGTTACAAAGTGGGGGCAAGTTAGACCTCTTACCACTAGAAGTGATATAAAAAATAAAGGAATAATAATGAAACGGTCTTTTTCTCGTCGGGATTTTTTAGCAATGTCGGCAAAAGGTGTAGGCGCCGCAGTCGTGTCATATGGCCTGATGGGCTGTAGTAGTGATGATGACACCGAGGTTAGCCAGGTTAGTTTTTTACATGGTATCGCCAGTGGCGATCCCAGTCACAGTGCCATCATTCTCTGGACCCGGGTAACCCCCCAAGCGGAGGGCGAGGTAAAAGTTGCCTGGGAGGTCGCCACCGACGAAGGCTTCACCGATCTGGTGACCAATGGTGAAACAACGACTTCGGCTGAACGTGATTATACGGTCAAGGTGGATGCCATAGGTTTAGCGGCGGGAAGCCGTTATTACTACCGTTTCTCCTCCGGAGAGGTCGTAACCGAAACCGGGGTCACTCGTACCCTGCCTCAGGGGGCGGTGGAGTCGGTAAAATTGGCTGTGATGTCATGTGCTAACTTTCCGGCCGGTCACTTTAATGCTTATGAGCTTGCGGCTGGGCAGGATGAGCTGGATGCGGTTCTTCACCTTGGTGATTATATCTATGAATATGGCCGCGGTGAGTATGCCAGTGAGAATGCCGCCGAGTTAGGCCGTGAAGTGCTACCTGAGGGGGAGCTGTTCACTTTAAGTGACTATCGTACTCGCTATGGTCAGTATCGCGGCGATGCCAGCCTGCAGAAACTACATGCTAAGGTGCCGTTTATTACCGTATGGGATGACCATGAGATCGCTAACGATGCCTGGTCCGATGGCGCCGAGAACCATAACGAGGGCGAAGGGGAGTTTGTCGACCGCAAAACGGGGGCCCTGCAAGCCTATTTTGAGTGGTTACCGATCCGTCCGTGGCGTGAAGGTAATCATGAGGAGATCTACCGCTCATTCAGCTTTGGCGATCTGGTGGATCTGCATATGCTGGATACGCGGGTGGTGGGCAGAGACAAGCCTCTGGACTACGCAGACTATATTGACCCTGCAACTCAAGCCATGGATAGCGAAAAGTTCACCTTGGATGTGACCAGTACTGAGCGATCTATGTTGGGAGCGGAGCAGTTGCAATGGCTGCAGGGAAGCCTGTTAACCGCAACGGGTAAGTGGCAATTGATCGGCCAACAGGTTCTAATGGGGAAGATGTCACTGCCGGCAGCGATCGCTATGCAGAAGTTGAGTATTGCCGAATATGCCGAGTTAGGGGCTATCGCTCAGTTAGCCGCCCGTGCCGAGGCGGGCGACCCTAGCTTAACCGCCAGTGAGTATAGCTTTTTGATCGGCAATCAACATAAGTTAACGCCTGAGGCGATGGCGCTGCTGCAGATGCCAAATGTGCCCTATAACTTAGACGCGTGGGACGGGTATGCCTATGAGCGTGAGGTTATCTTAGCCACTGCCAAGTCTAAGGGGGTAAACCTGGTCGTTGCTGCGGGTGATACCCATAACGCCTGGGCTAATGAGCTGACCGATGCCGCCGGTGATACCGTAGGTGTCGAATTTGCGACCAGCTCTGTCTCCTCTCCGGGACTGGAGTATTATGTGGGGATCCCACAAGAGCAACAGGAGGCAACAGAGGCCGGGGTGACCCAGATGGTCGATGGCCTCAAGTATACGAATCTGCGTGACCGGGGCTTTATGGTATTAACGTTTACAAGCGAGCAGGTGCGCAGTGATTGGCACTTCGTCGATACCATCTTATCGACCGAGTTTAGTGAGAATCGTGATAAAGCATATAGTGCCGTCACTCAAATCGGTGTGCCACAGATCGTCGCCGCCGACTAACTCATTATTACCCGGAAGTCCTACATAGCAGCCACCCTTACGGGTGGTTTTTTTGTACATGGATGTACTTATCCCATCATCTCCATGGATGGAAAGATATGGTATTTGTACAGGGATCTATCTATTACTTAGCTATCCCATCATCTCTATCTATTTGTCCATGGATGAAAAGATGTGGGATTTGTACATGGAGTTGTTTATCACTTCGGCTATCCCATCATCTTCAACTGTACTTCGGAGACGTAAAGAGAGGGGAGCCCGGCTGAGGTAAATTTAAAGCTGAAAAATGCCGCCATGTGTCTAAGTTTTCATTTTATTTGCAGCGCTAGATTCACTTTTAGTATAAAATTTGCGTCCAAAATCTGGTAGGTGCCTACACTTTAACCTGTATATTTTCAAACTGGTTATTTTGCGGTGCATTCCCGTCTTTGGAATGTCCGCTCCCACCTGCCAAGTTGACCTAATATAACAAGATGGGGACGGTCTGATGTCGGAAAAATGCTTTATTACAGCACAAGAGCTACTCGAAGATTCATTTCGCTTAGCGGCTCAAGTTTATGAGAGCGGTTTTCGTCCGCAGTTTATTGTTGGTATCTGGCGTGGCGGGGCTCCGATAGGCATCGCAGTGCAGGAATATTTCGACTTTAAGGAGATTGAGACCGATCATATCGCGGTTCGTACCTCCTCTTACTACGGCATTAATCAACAGAGCAAACAAATTAAGGTTCACGGTTTGCACTATATCGTCGAGAATGCAAATGCAGGCGACGGGCTCTTGATTGTCGATGATGTTTTCGATTCCGGTCGCAGTGTTCATGCGCTTAAAGAGAAGCTGGCAGAGCTGATGCGTTTAAACATGCCTCAGGATGTACGTATTGCCTGTCCATACTACAAGCCAAAGAACACCGCAGTTCCGCTGAAACCTGATTACTACATCCATGAGTCGGAAGAGTGGTTAGTGTTCCCTCATGAAGTATCGGGGCTCTCTGCCGAAGATCTGGAAAACGGTAAGAGCGATCTGAAAAATATTAAGCATCTGTTTGTCTAAGGCTTCTTTTAAAGCTGATCTTTGAAGCGAGTGCTTAAAGCTGTTGTCAGGCCATCACCTAGGTGATGGCCTTTCTTATTATGAGCTAAGTGAGCTTTCTCTGTTTTCTTAGACCTTTATAATCTGTCTATCTGTTCACTCAGTTGGTAGGATTTATCGGTCACTATGGTTTCAAGAGTGGCGACTCTCTGCTGTAACTTGACCAGCTCACTCTTCAGTGCATCCACTTCGCTGTTATCGACACTGGCTTTTCTGTTGTTAAACTCTTTATAAGCCTTTACGCCAAAAACTGCGATAATGGCGATGGCCATGACTTCAAATGGTCCCATAATCCTGATTCCCTCTGCTCTTATGTTTTTCTACTACAAATATATTCGAATTTGAGTGATTGTAGTAACTGAATACAAATGAGAATACAAACTCTATGCCAAAAAATATATTGTTTTATATCAGATGATTATATTTTTTGTTTGGCTTGCGCTTCTCTGCTGTCATGATCATTTAGTGAATTTTGCGACTTTATCACCATATACGCTAAGGTGCTCAGTGCAACAGCTTCTCTTTGATGAGCACGCATCGTTTCTCCTCCTGATGTACCTCCAACAGCGCGCGACGGGTTCCCATAGATAGCTGCGTATGTTTATCGATGGCTTTCTGTAGCCGGGCTATGCCCGCATGGTCACATTGAGTCGGAATAAGCTTAGCGGCATAACTGCGCATAAACACCGGGTCATTTTCGCTGTCTATCTTAGCTAAGCCGGCTAACCTCTGCTCGGAGGTGGCGGCACTCAGCACTTTCTGCTCAGCCGGATAGAGGTGAGACATTGCGGTGCTGAGTTTGGAAAACGGCAAGGTCTGAGTATGCTCGATGCGGTTAAGCCATTGACGCTTAATGCTGGCCTCGGGTCTGGACACCAGTGCCGCGATGGCTGCTTTCTCTCCGGAGTCACTGCCATCGACTTTCTGCTCCGCCTCAAGCAATTTTCGGCTGCCGCCATGATCATAACGGTTGAGCTGGGTGATGATCTTCCACCGAGTATCCTGATCCAGTGTTAATCCCCTTATTTGGGCTCTTCCCTGCAGCAGCTGCTCAAGGTGGTCCAAGGTTCGTGGAGTTCGTGAAAAGTGAATATAGGCATCGAACCAGCGACGCTGGAAGTCGCTATTGCCGGTATTTGACATGGTATTTCTCAGGCTCATCTGCGCCAGCCCTTTAAGTACTCTATCCGTGTAGCTTAGATGGATAGGCTGCATCTGCTCAAGGTAAGACTTGCTTTGGTAGAGGTTAGCCAACACCTGACCGAGGATGATGTAATCTTTCTCGTGTGGCAGGTTGATAAATACTGTGCCCAGATACCTGTCCAGGGGAAGAGCGCCGCTCGATACGCTGTCCCAAAGACTTTGCCATAGCATAGATCTCAACATGGGATCTTTCATCATGTTGAGATCTTGTCTGGCCGTATCGAATGATTTGTCATCGAGTAGGACTTTCACATACCCCCAGTCCTGATAGTTGGGGTATACGAGATCCGGACAGCGGACACCAATGAGTCGTTTTACTTCGGTTCTCGCACCTTTATAAGTTACCGGGACTGTGACATTCAGATGCAGTTCCCGTCGCCCCTTGGTAAACAGGCCAAGTTGTATCTTCTGTTCTCTTAATTTTGGCAGGGCCTCACTTGCAGGAAGTTGCAGCAGGGCGAAGGAGGAGATGCGATCTGCTTCACAGCTAAATTCGGCCTTTATCGTATTTACGCCACTATGGTTGAGCCACTCATCACTCCAATTGCTGAGATCGCGTCTGGCTATGCTACCTAAGCTGGTAATAAAGTCTTGCAGTTCTGCATTCTGGTAGCTGTATTGTGTCAGGTAGTGCTGTACTCCCTGCTTAAACACCTTAGTGCCTAAAAGGTGGTTGAGTTGCACCAGTACCGACGCCCCTTTTTGATAGGTGATGGCATCGATATTATCGAAGGCGTTGCCTGAGGTGGCGACCGGAACTTCGATGGGGTGTGTCGTGACCCGGCTGTCCTGTTCATAGGCTTTCTGTTTTCCCTTGGCATAGAAACTTCGCCACGCATGGGTAAACTCGGTGGCTTCAGCGGTGGCGAGTGTGGCCATGAAGGAGGCGAAGCTTTCGTTGAGCCATAGACCGTTCCACCATTTCATGGTGACCAGGTTACCGAACCATTGATGGGCCATCTCATGCATGATGACTCCGGCCAGGCTCTGTTTTTGAGCTAAGGTCATCTCTGTCTTATGCAGGAAATAATTTTCACTGAAGGTCACGGCGGCGGCATTTTCCATGGCGCCGTAGAGGAAGTCGGGAACCAGCAGCTGATCATATTTATTAAAGGGGTAGGAGATGCCGAAATACTCATCGAAGAAACTCAATCCCTGCCGGGTGTAAGTAAACCAGTATTCGGGAGTGACCTGCTCTGCGACCGATTGACGGGAGAATAGGCGTAGTGGGTACTTACTACTGTTATCCTGCCACATATGGTATGGGCCGGCATGTAGCGAAAAATTGTAGGGGCTTAGTTTCGGACTGGCCGGAAAGTGCCAGCGGTTCATCTCTCCCATTGCCGTTATGCTCTGCTCTCTCATGGCGCTGATCACGACCCACTCTTTAGGTGCGGTGACGGTGAGCTGGTAGCTGGCCTTCAGGTCGGGCTGATCGAACAGGGCAAACATCTGCTGTGCGGCGGCAGGCTCGAAATGAGAGTAGAGGTAGACCTTGCTGTCGATAGGATCGACAAAGCGATGCAGCCCCTCACCATTGGTGCTGTGTTTTCGTGTATAGGCGACCTCTATGGTGTTATCGCCGGAGATTAACAGGCCGGGGTTTAAAGTGAAGTAGTTGCCGTTGTATCTTGGGTAGATCTTATGACCGTTGATGATAAAGCTGTTAATCGTGGCCTGATTGAGATCTAAGGTCAGGGGAGAGTCTGTATCGGATAGGGTGAAATTTACCCGGGTTACCCCGCTAAACTCGCTCTGACCGGTTAAGGTGAACTCGAGTTGATAACTCACCCCGGAGATCCTGTCTGAACGGGATTGTGCCTGCTGCTGGCTGATGTAGGTGTTAGTTTCCAAGCGTGTCGGCTGTGGTGTTTCTGTACTGCTGCAGGAGATGATTGAGGCAGAGAGCATTAAGAGTAGACAGACACGCAGCAGATTCACAGCAAAGATCCTTAGGCTTATTATTTTTATGCCCGATACACTAACTCATTTTTATTCTGTGTGCGATAGGGGCGATAACAGTGACTGTTTTTAGCCTAAATAAAAAATGCCGGTCAGGAGCTGACCGGCATTTTAAAAACCTTCTGGCCTCGGGGCTATGAATGTAGCTCCCTTCTCTGGTGCGGCCTATATTCTAAAGGCTATAAGCCCAGGAAAGACTTAGACTTAACTTTACGGATCTCTTTTTCATCAGACCATTCGATAAGGCCCGTTTCGAGATCCATCAGGCGCATCGTCATCTTATAGTAGACATCTTTGGTGCTGCCATCTTGCTTGACTATGCTGGACAGGTTGCCGTAGAGCATATATTGAGCACCGATCTGGCGGCCGAAGCTTATGGCTGTAGATGGGTCTACCATGCCGGCATTATTTTGATAATCCAGCTGTTTACGTACTGCGTCGACTTTTGTCATGTCGATGAAGCGGAACTTACCCGAACGAAGTAGCTTATTGCTGATAGAGTCGGTGACCGATTCGGTATCGATATGCTCAGAGGTCTTGTTCTTAATCTTATCGACAAACATGATAGGTCGATCGTTAGCCGTTAACACCATGACCGGCGGGAAGGTCAGCATGCTGTCGACCATCTTGGCGGCGATGGCCTGAAGATCGCTGGAGCCGAAGTTTTCATTAACGGTTTCCACTTCTGTGGCATCACCATATTCGACTTTAGATTGGCAACCTGCCAGGCCAATGGCTACAGCTAGCATAAAAATAAGTTTGAAATGTTTCATAGTGAATTCCATTAAATGTTTATCAGATGATTATTGAATAAAAACGTGTGTAATTTCCAGTGTCTACTGCCCAAACCAGCGTTGTTCTTCCGCTTTTTACCTCTATCTGAGCGGGCGTTCCATTATCCAGTTGAATCGAATAAGGGCCATTATCAAGGTAGGTCCGCGCAATTTGAGCCTGCTTGGGAAGAGTGAGCCAGCTGCGTCTGTCTGCCTGCTCTGTGACAACGTTAAATATCTGCATTGCAATTACGCCGAGATCGGTCTCGTTACGGCGCTTCTTCGATTCGCTCTCAACACTTCGGGCCATCTCAGACTTGGCATAAATACGTGCGGCCTGACGAATGAGTGCGGCGGGCAACTCCTCTTTGAGTGCCGTGATCGCCAGTGCGTCAATGTTTGCTATCGGCGATGCTGTCAGGCTCTTGCCTAGTCCCTTAACCTTTCCCGGAGATACGGGGCGTGAGTTAGAAGTATAGGTAGCAAGTGAGGCGGTTTGCCAGTTTCCGTGGATGGTGAAGGGGACGCTGAAGCTTTGCTTTTCAGGCACAAACCCACGTTCGATCAGCAAAATGACCTCACCCTGATCTCTTTTCGCCGTTGTAGCTTTCCCCCAGCGACGTTCGAATTCATCTGCCTGAGGCATAGATAACTGCTTCGAGAGTCTAACCAGGTCTTTCTGCAGGTAGGGGTTATCGGGAGATATTTGTGCGGCTTTACGGTAATCGATAAATGCATCATTAGGCTCGCCCAACAGCTCATGCAGTACACCTGTGGTGTAGTAGCTATAGGCATTAAGAAATGAACTGGTGAGTGAGCCAGCCGCCTTTTCCAGCCTGTTAACTTCGGCGTCAATGGTGCCGTTCGCCATCGCTTGAACTGAGCTGTTCGATTTTTGATACCTGGCTTGTTCAAAGCTTTGTAGCTCGTTACTGCGCCTGACTTCGACCAGGGCACCCTGTTTATCGCCACTGAAGATATAGTTTAGTGCCTGATATTGGTGCAGCATCACCCGCTCATAGCCCGGGCCACGATAGGGGATCACATTATCATTAATAAACAAGCTGCTGGCGGTCGCTCCGATATCGGTAACGCTCACCGTCGCCTTATCGTCAAACTCAAGATAGCCGGCAACGGCTTGTTGGTAATACCGCTTGCTTGCTTCGAAGTCTCCGCTGATCTGTGCGACCCTACCGGCTTCCTGTGCATACAGGAGTCCATCGGCACCTGAGATATTTGATTCGATCTCACGCACCCCTTTAATCGGATTAGCGGTGTTGAGTTGTGCCTTTACCGGAGCGATTTGGGAGGGGTAGCTGATTAAGATACTGTTTAGCGCACAGCCACTGACTAATAGGCTAAGCAGACAGAGCAGTAGCCATCTTTTCATTGTGAGGCCTCACCGACTTGAGCAATGGCTAACATCTTGATCCTTCAATGTCCATATTTTGCATTTAACCACATCCGAATTTAAACATGCTATAGCTGAATCCAGCCTGACTCGGTTATCAAAAATGAGCAAGAGTCATCATAGCGTCCCTTATACCATATAGGGGGAGTCAATCCGGAAGTGGCCTGACTACTTTTAATAGTGAGGAGGTGGCGACTCTTCGGACTGACTGGCCATGTTGCTGGGTTCTACCGATTGCAACTTAGTGATAAGTATACGCAGCTGCTCCTGCTGTGTTGCGAGCAGGTCATTGAGCTTTATCACCTGTTGGTCCAGCTCTTCTATGGTTCCCTCTTGAAACGCCAGTTTCATCTCAAGATCTTCGACTCTTCTTTCTAATTGATCCATTTTTACCTCTAATGGACGGGCATTGGCCAGGTTTCTATCAGGCCGTTACTGCTGATGCTGATGATCCGATCAGGATCCTTGTTAGCGACAGAGTATACAACGGCTCCCTTAATTTGGGCACGTTTGGTTCGCTGAACTTGCCAATTGGCGAGTTTTCGCCCGCTTTCGACTCTCCATACTATAACTTCTCTCGCCGGTGTGCCTGTGATAAGCAAGGTATCCTCATTTGAAAATCGAGCGGTTGAAAAGTTCATTTTTCTGCGAATGATACTTAACTGGCTGAGTTGTTCCCCACGCCTGTTATCGATAATCTTGGCTATGTTGGTACTGTCGCCGATAAATGAGAGCGTGCCTGCCTGGTTCAGGGCAACGCTGATGATGCGATTATCCAGTTTCCAGTCATGTATCGGTTGTCCGGTTGCCGCATTCCATAGAATAGCATGTTGATCATTTGACCCCGTTAATGCAAGTTTACCGTCGGCTGAAAGAGATACGCTGTTAATTTTTTCACTATGGCCAAGGAATTTAATCAGTGAGCCGTTATTGGGACGAAGGGACATGACGCTACCATCGTTGAGCCCTATCAATAAAGCGCCGGTGTTTGCCAGTGCAACGCTCTGACCCGTGGAGGGAAGTGACCACCAACCCAGTGAGCTGCCATCGACAACATTCCAAAGTGCGACAGAGGTTCGACTCAAAGAGGCGGCATATTTCTGGTCCGGAGATATCGCTGTATCGACAACACTATTATCACTCTTGCCATGGATCCAGGTGAACATTTGTTGATTGGTATCGAGATCCCATAATTGTAAGCCGCTATTGGCGGTGCTGATTAAGGCCATGTCGCCCTGCTCCGAGAGACTGGCATCGTAACTGGGCTCAGTTATTAGCTGGTACGTATCTATGGCTTGTGGCCGACAAGCGGTAACAAGAAGAGCACAAAAAACAAGCGTGAAGAATATTTTCATGAACTTGCTCCCTATCCTGTTGTCTGTAGCTCAAGTGTCATTACTTTTATCTATGATCAGCAAACTTAGATAATGTAATTGGAATAACGTATTTAACTAGTATAAAGTGGTTCGCCTTATAAGAGTAAGGTTATTGTAACTACAAGAAGATGCTGAGGAAGCTTTAATGAAATCAATTTATAAAATCTCGCTGGTTGCGTTGGCCGTTATCGGTCTGTCTGCTTGTAACCAAGAACAAAAAACAGCTGAAACTGCTGCCAATGTCGAATTGAAAACAGAAGCACAGAAAGAAGCCTACAGCGTCGGCGCCTCTATCGGTAAGTATATGTCAGGTCATATCAAAGAGCAGGAAGAGTTAGGCCTGTCGGTAGATCGTAGCCTTATCATTACCGGTTTCACTAACGGTCTGAATGATGAGCTCAAACTCACCGAAGAGGAGATGCAAACTGTTCTTCAGGGACTAGACGAGAAGCTGAATGAAAAGCGTCAGGCCCAGGCAGCTGCACTTGCTGAGAAAGCCCTCTCTGAAAGCAAAGCATTTTTAGATGCTAACAAGGCTAAAGAGGGCGTAGTTACAACAGAGTCTGGTCTTCAGTACGAAGTATTGACTCCGGGCACAGGTGATAAGCCATCAGCGGAAGATACCGTTGAGGTGCATTATGTTGGTACCCTCACCGACGGCACCGAGTTTGATAGCTCTGTTGCACGTGGTCAACCGGCTAAGTTCCCGCTTAACCGCGTTATTCCTGGTTGGACCGAAGGTGTTCAGTTGATGCCTGTTGGCGCTAAGTATAAGTTCGTTATCCCGGCAGAGCTTGCATACGGCGACCGTGATACGGGGTCGATTCCTGCGAACTCTACCTTGGTTTTCGAAGTTGAACTTCTCTCTATCGAGAAAGCTGCCGCACCGACAGCGGAAGCTGCAACAGACGGCCATGCTCACTAAAGAGTGGGCAGATATAGAACCACTAGCCTGGTTAGGTTCTAAATTCGCAACTTAAATAGAGCGGCACCCTCAATTGCGGGTGCCGTTTTTTTCTACCGAAATAATGTTTTGATTCGTCAGCGTGCTACTTTAAGTAGTTTTATTTAACCCCGACTTTCGAAATGTTGGATTAAATTTTTTATGTGTGAACTGAGTATAATTACTCAGATCTGTACCGCATCGCTTATTTGCTCCCCCATGTCTTTCTGAATTACAATCCTCGGGCTCAGAGGCATTTTTTGTCAATTGTTGAAAGGTTATTTATGAAAATTGTTATCGTTGGAACCGGTTATGTCGGTCTGTCTAACGCGATTATTCTGGCTCAGAATAATGAAGTGGTTGCCTATGATATTGATGAAGAAAGAGTTAATTTATTAAACAGTGGGAAGTCTCCGATTGCAGATAAGGAAGCCGACGAATACCTGATAAAGGCAGAGCTGAACTTAAGAGCCACACGGGATAAAGAGTCTGCTTATAAAGATGCGAAATATGTGATTGTTGCTACGCCTACAGATTATGATCCTGAAACGAATTACTTTAATACCAAGTCTGTAGAGTCAGTGGTAAACGATGTGATCAGCTTGAATCCTAATGCCACGATCGTGATTAAATCTACTGTCCCTGTTGGTTACACTAAGCGACTATCTGCTCAGCTGGACTGCAAAAATATTATATTCTCTCCTGAATTCCTTCGTGAAGGTAAAGCTGTTTTTGATAATCTTTATCCATCGCGAATCGTCATCGGTGAGCAGTCTGAAAGGGCTGAGGTATTTGCCGACTTATTGGTTGAGGGAGCTATAAAGAAAGATATTCCACTGCTTTTTACCGATGCTACCGAGGCTGAAGCGATTAAACTATTCTCAAATACCTACCTTGCGATGCGGGTAGCCTATTTCAATGAGTTGGATAGCTACGCCGAGACTCATGGCCTGTCATCGAGGCAGATTATTGAAGGGGTTGGGCTCGATCCCCGTATCGGAGATCACTATAACAATCCATCTTTTGGCTATGGTGGATATTGTCTGCCGAAAGATACCAAGCAGCTATTAGCGAATTACCAGGATGTTCCTAATAACCTTATCAGTGCGATTGTAGATGCGAATGTGACTCGTAAAGATTTCATCGCCGATTCCATCATTAAACAAGAGCCTGAAACTGTTGGCTTATACCGTCTGATTATGAAATCTGGTTCTGATAACTTTCGTGCTTCATCGATTCTGGGAATTATGAAACGGATCAAGGCGAAAGGGATTAAGGTGGTGATTTACGAACCTGTGATGAAGGAGAAAGCTTTTTTCAATTCTGAAGTCATGGAGGATCTGAGTGAGTTTAAACAGGTGTCTGATATTATTGTATCTAACCGCATGGTGGATGAACTCTCTGACGTAGTAGATAAAGTTTACACACGCGATCTCTTCGGTTCAGATTGAGTTGGCTTAATAATCAGTAAAAAGTAGGGCAGGGTAATTTATCCTGCACCTTTTTTTTTACCTGTTTCTTGAATTCATTTTTCACACTCTTTTCCCACTTTGCAAAGGTAAGCGTCCTCCTGCAATATCAGTAATCCTCCTCTTATCCTGTTTAATCTCCCGGATACCAGAAAATCGACTCTCCAGCTCATGGGGCGGGAAAATGCCGACAGGATAAATTCCTGCGGCGGATGAAGCTTTGGCACCCGATGGGCATAAGAAACATTTTCAGGGGGGAGTAATCAGGCTATTTTAAACAGATATGGCACATCTTAACCTTCATTGGGTTAGAATTAGGTTAGATATTTTTTCAGGTTTAAGATTATGGAATATGAATTTCGACGCAATACCTTAACAGGAACTGTGCTTGCCAATTTCAGCATGGATCATGAGGTGTTGGGCTTTTGGTTTGCAGAGGAGTTGGGTGAGAACAGAGACAAGTATACTGAAATTTGTCAGGCGATTGCTCAGCTTCAGTCGACCCGTTTATCTCAGTGGAGATGGGTGGGAAAGGCTCTGTCCCTGGAACTCGATTGTGAGCAAGCGAGAGTGTTTGCCAATGAGCTGGAAAATGGCGAGGAGCTTGATTTTGATGAGTCTATGTCACTCTATGATGGCGAGTCTGAAGCATTCTGTGGTCTGGAAGACTTTAATGAGGCACTGGTGAAGTGGCGGGAGTTTTTAGATGAAACTCGCTAGTAGCGAGTAGAGTAGGAGAGGCTACCTTGACTGCCTCTCCCATGAGTGTTTAACACTGCTTGACCAGTGGATGATTACTGATTTAAGTATCTGACAGCCATCTCCGTTCTCGATTTAGCGTTAGCTTTTCTCAGTAGGTTCTTCACATGAACCTTTACCGTTCCTTCACTGATGTGCAGTAGCTCCGAGATAACCCGGTTGCTCTTCCCTTCGGCGACCTGTTGCAAAATTTGCAGCTCTCTTGGAGTCAGGTTATTCAGCCACTCCTCCTCTTCGGCCGCGTCCTTTAGCTCATAAAGAAAATCTTCGACCGACTCGCTGATCACCCTGTGGCCCTGCATCGCATTCTTGAGCTTTTCCAGGAGGAGATCCGGCTCGGTATCCTTTAACAGGTAACCGTCGGCACCAGCTCTTACCAACCGAATGACATCTTGCTTTGCATCCGATACGGTTAAAATGACGATGCGGGATGTTACGCCTTCCTGACGCAGGCCGTTGAGTGTATCCAGGCCCGTCATGCCTTTCATATTAAGATCTAAGAGGACAATATCGGGCTCGTTTTCCTCGATAGCTGAAAGTGCATCTAAACCACTGCCTGCCTCGCCAAAGAGGGTGAAATCTGAATCAGAGGTGATTAGTTGGCAGATCCCACGGCGTAGCAGTGGGTGGTCATCGACAACGAGAACGGAATATGGCTTACCCATTTTTTATACTTCCTCCTGCTGAGGTGTGAACATCAGAGTAGTTATTGGTCTTATTAATCCAAAGCAAGGCTTTGATTATCTTCTTCATCTAAGATGGTTCCTGCTGAGGCGGGAAGGTGAGTGTAACCGTTGTTCCCCCCTCAGGGTTGCTGCTGAACTCTACTATACCCGATAAGCGGCTGGCGCGCTCATGCATAATACCTATTCCAAAATGTTGGTCCCGCTCTCTTAGCTTCTCGATACCGACGCCATCGTCGCTGATGCTGATGGTTGCCTCGGTGGCTGAGCTCATAAAGCAATGAATATTAATGTGTTTTGCATTGGCATGCTTGATGGCATTTAACGTCGCTTCTCTGGTGAGCTGCAATACATGAATATGTTGATGAGCCCCTAAAAGCTGAAGGGGGAGTTTATAGTCGAGTGAAATATCTATGTCGGATTGGCCGCGTAGTTGTTCAAGCATAGCCTCGATGGCGTGGCTTAAATTGGGATCTTTGATCGTTAGCCGGAAGGTGGACAGCAGCTCCCGTAGTTGTACATACGCGGTATTTACCCCTTCGTTGATCTCCGATAACTGCTCCTCCACCTGGGGGCTCCTACAGGCACTGTCCAGTCCTTTAGATAGCAGGTTTACCTGTATCTTTAAAAATGAAAGCAGTTGCCCTAGTGAGTCATGTAGCTCTCTTGCGATGACACCACGCTCCTCCATTAGTGCCAGTTGCTGTTTCTGCTCTCCAGCACTGTAGATCACGATGGAACGTGCGAGCATTATGGCAAAGTTTTCAAATAGCGGATGGTTAGGCTGTTCATTGGAGATGACCTCCAGATAGCCGAGCTCGTTGTCTTCAAATTTTAACGGGAAGTTTATCTGATTCGATGTGGCAAGAGGCCAACCTCCATCGGCTTCGATAACCTGCTTATCCTCCTCATCACCCTGACATATGACTAAGCGAAGAAAGCTGTGAGGTTCATGGGCCCTTAGTTGATTCAATGCTTTCTTTAGGGTGTCGATATCGAGTGTTCCTGAGTGCAACATGACCAGGTTGTCATAAAGCAGGGTCAGCTCATCGTTGGCTCTTGTCAGTGCAAATGTCTTCTCTTTAACCTGCGATTCAAGATCTTTATAAAGGGCTGAAAGTTCTTTGGCTGTGCTCTGCAGGGCATTACTCAGTGCGCTGAGCTCTACATAGTCTGTCGAGGGCATCTCGATATCGAAATTTCCCTTGGATATCGTATTTGCCGACTCCATCAGTTTATGTAGTGGGGTGACCACCTTTTTCTTGGTAAAACGGACCGCAATAAACGCGATGAGCAGCATCAATCCGAGACCAAATATCTGACTTGCTGCCAGTAATTTGATCTTGAAGGCGGCATGATGTTCCATCTCCAGAACCAGGAGGTCAATGGTATCGACGAAGTCCTTGAGCGCCGCCGCATAGAGACGTGAGTTTTCCTGCTGAATATAGAGCTTCATCAGTTTCCATTTACTGATCACTAACTGGTATTGATCCGTTGATGCTTGAGAGCTGTACCAGGCTTGAGACCGTTTTAGCGCCTCTGAATATAGGGTGTTTTCAAACTCCTCGATTTTTTCATCAGCCTCATCACTGCCTGAATTTGCGTAGAACATCAGGCGGTAGCTTTGCATTCGCAGAGAACCAGATGCGTTGATAGCTTTTGCATCTCCCAGGCTATACGACAAATTGATTATGGAAAATGTTGCTAATCCGCTCGAGAGGAGAATTAAAGTTAACATTAACCCTAAAATAGTCGATGTTAAGCTGCCTTTTTTCATTATGTAAAAACTCACTAAATTAGTATTTTTAAGCTACTTTTTATTGGTGGCCTAAATTAGTTAACTCTTGACTAGATTAACAAAAGTGCAAAAGTGTGACCAACAACACATTTACATTTTGATCTACCGCATATTTTGCTACGGATACCCACTTAGGGGTATATTTTTAATGTCATTAAGGGACTAACTTTGGCCTTGGAGATGATGTGGTTAATAAGACTACTATAAAATAACACGGAGATGAGATGGTGAGAAATTTAACTAAAAAATCCTTTGCATTAAGTGCATTGGTTGCAGCAAGTTTAATGACTTCCGGTGTGATGGCTAGCGATAAGACTGAGCCACGTAGTGAAGTATATAAAGATAAGTTCTCTAAGCAATATAACAGCTGGCATGATACGGCAGAAAGCAAAGAGGTTATCGATGCTTTAGAAGCCGATCCAAATCTGGTTATCCTGTGGGCTGGTTATGGCTTCGCAAAAGATTATAACAAGGCACGTGGTCACATGTATGCTGTGACTGACGTACGTAACACCTTACGTACCGGCGCTCCTAAGTCTGCAGAAGATGGTCCGATGCCAATGGCATGTTGGTCTTGTAAGAGCCCGGATGTACCACGTGTAATCGAAGAGCAGGGTGAAGATGGTTACTTCACTGGTAAGTGGTACAAAGGCGGTGCTGAAATCGTTAATACCATTGGCTGTGCTGACTGTCACGAGAAGGGTAAGTCTAAGCTACGTCTCTCTCGTCCATTCGCTGCGCGCGGTATGGAAGCTATCGGCACACCATTTGATAAAGCGTCTCGTAAAGATAAGCAATCTATGGTCTGTGGCCAGTGTCACGTAGAGTACTACTTCGAGAAGACCAAAGATAAGAAAGGTTTCGTTAAGTTCCCATGGGATCAAGGCACTACCGTTGAAGCGATGGAAGCCTACTATGATAACCTGGAGTTCAAAGATTGGACTCATAAGGTATCTAAGACACCAATGCTGAAAGCACAACACCCAGGTTATGAAACTTGGCAGCTGGGTATGCACGGTAAGAACAACGTAAGTTGTACTGACTGTCACATGCCTAAGGTTAAGAATGCTGAAGGCCGTAAGTTTACCGATCACAAAGTGGGTAACCCATTCGATCGTTTCGAAGAGACTTGTGGTACTTGTCATGAGCAGAGCAAAGAGTTCATGGTTAACCTGACTAAAGAGCGTCAAGCTAAGGTTAAAGAGATCCAGCTTAAAGCTGAGAACCAGCTTGTTAAGGCTCACTTCGAAGCCGGTGCTGCTTGGAAAGCCGGCGCTACCGAAGCTGAAATGAAGCCAATTCTTACTGATATCCGTCACGCTCAATGGCGTTGGGATTATGCAATTGCCTCTCATGGTGTTGCAGCTCACGCTCCGGATGAGGCGCTACGTGTATTAGGTACTGCGGTAGATAAAGCTGCCGACGCTCGCGTTAAGCTGGCTCAGTTACTTGCTAAGAAAGGCGTGAAGCAGCCAATCGTTCTTCCTGATATCTCTACTAAGGCTAAAGCACAAGCGGCTCTAGGTATGGACATGAAGAAGATGAATGCTGATAAGGCTGACTTCAAGAAGAACACTCTTCCTAAGTGGGATGCTGAAGCTAAGAAGCGCGAAGCAACTTACTAAGTGAGTTAGCTCTGAATAGAGCGATATAAAAAACCTGCATAGCAAAAGCCCTCGTCAGATGACGAGGGCTTTTTTATTTGCCTGGTGCAGAGCCGATCGCTATTTTATCAATTTGAGCAGTTGCTTGAACCTCTCTCCCGTAGCCTCATGCTGTAACTCGAACAGTAAAGACTCCATATTGGTAATATGTGCCCCTCGCTCTTGCATCATCTCAATACCGATACGCTTATTCTCGGCAGTTCTGGAGGAGACAGCATCGACGACAATGTGCGGTTCGAAACCGTTTTTCACCAGGTCCAGGCAGGTTTGATAGACACAGATGTGGGCCTCAATACCAACTAAAATGATCTGCTTTCGCTTTGATTGTTGCAACTGTTCTCTGAAATCGTGGCAGTTCCAGCCGCTGAAGTGTTGCTTGCTGATGGGGGAGCAGGTTTTGATTAGCTCTTCACTTAACATCGGACTTGTCTTGCCGAGCTTTTGAGGCAGTTGCTCTAACCATAAGGTTGGGATCTCGAAAAGCCTCAACCCTTGTATGAGTTTGAGCACCGTTTGATGTAACGCCTCGCTCTGTTCCATGATACCGGCCAGTCCCCCCTGAATATCGACGACTACCAATACGCACTCTTCGGGTTTTAGCATAGATCTCTCCCTCTCATTTATCAGTGAACTCATCATACCTTTACTTCAGTGTCCGCCTATTGTCTTTTGGTCTAATTAATCATGTTATTCATCAGTCGCGCTATCTTTGTGCATAAGGTGAATAGGCGCACTTTTTTGGTGCATAAATACCCATTTTAAAACTATCGTTATTTATTAACCTATTGAAAATATAGGTTTTGCTAAGTTGGCTCGATGATTGAACAGTTATTTGTAGAAGTCTTAGATACTTAAACTGAATCAAATGGGAGGTCGGTATGAAACTGGTCAGCGCAATCATTAAGCCATTTAAGTTGGATGATGTTCGTGAAGCCATCGCCGGAGTAGGGATAGAGGGGATGACGGTAACAGAGGTAAAAGGTTTCGGTCGTCAGAAAGGACATACCGAGCTGTATAGGGGCGCCGAGTATCAGGTGGACTTCCTGCCCAAAGTCAGGCTCGACATAGCAACCAGAGCCGAAAATCTTGAGCTGCTAATAGAGTCTATTATCGGTGCGGCGCGTACCGGAAAGATTGGCGACGGCAAGATTTTCGTCACCGATCTCGAGCAGGCTATCCGTATTCGTACGGGTGAGTCTGATAGCGAAGCACTTTAAAGGAGAAGCGTGATGGAAGATTTAGTTAAATTAGGGGCGACGGTTACAGAGTTACGGTTTGCCTTAGATACCTTTTACTTTTTAATCTCGGGCGCATTAGTGATGTGGATGGCTGCCGGTTTTGCCATGCTCGAAGCCGGGCTTGTCAGATCTAAGAATACGACGGAGATCTTAACTAAGAATGTCTGTCTATACTCTATTGCCTGCGTGATGTATTTGATTCTGGGCTATAACATCATGTATGTCGATAACGGTGAAGGGGGCTGGTTACCCTCCATAGGTACCCTTATAGGTAGTCAGGCGAGTGATGCCGATCATGCACTCGAATCCGATTTTTTCTTTCAGGTCGTCTTTGTCGCCACGGCGATGTCAATCGTCTCTGGTGCCGTTGCCGAGCGGATGAAGCTGTGGTCATTTCTGGCATTCTCTGTTGCTATGACGGCTTTCATCTATCCGGTAGAAGGTTATTGGACCTGGGGGGGAGGTTTTCTCTCTCAAGCGGGTTTTGTCGATTTTGCCGGAAGCGGAATTGTGCATATGGCGGGGGCTGCTGCGGCTATCGCTGGTGTGATCCTGTTGGGAGCCCGCAGGGGGAAGTATGGTCCCAATGGTCAGGTTAACCCTATTCCGGGCTCAAATTTGCCTATGGCTACCTTAGGTATGTTTATTCTTTGGATGGGCTGGTTCGGGTTTAACGGTGGGTCACAACTGCTTGTATCTGACGCCGAGAATGCAACGGCTGTCGCTAAGATATTTCTCAATACTAACTCCGCTGCGGCTTTTGGTGCGGTATCGGCGTTAGTTGTGTGTAAGTTGGTTTGGGGGAAGGCTGATCTGACAATGATTCTTAATGGTGCATTAGCCGGGCTCGTCGCTATCACAGCGGATCCATTATCACCCTCTATCTCCTTTGCAGGAGTCATCGGCCTTGCTGCTGGTGGGCTGGTTATCTTCTCTATTGTCCTGTTAGACAGGATAAAAATTGACGACCCGGTAGGCGCTATCTCTGTTCATGGTGTTGCAGGTTTGTTTGGTTTGCTTTTGGTTCCATTTTCAAATAGCGACGCCACGATATTGACACAACTGCTGGGTGCCGGTGTTATCTTCGTATGGGTATTTGCAGTCTCATTTGCCGTCTGGTACCTGTTAAAGCTGACTGTTGGGATACGTGTCAGCGAGGAGGAGGAGTACAAGGGGATGGATGCGTCAGATTGTGGTATCGATGCATACCCTGAATTTGTGTCGGTGAAAAGCGCGCGATAGCAGCTCACTCTCGGTGAGTAAAAACAGGGCTTATTGCCCTGTTTTTTTGTATGATGAACCAAGAGGGTGTTTTCTGTACAGCGTTGTGGTTGGGAGTAGGAGAGATGTTTGGTTTAGCGAAGCAAAAGTTTTTCATGCTAATTTTAATCGCGACAGTCTTGTTCGGCGCTTCGCTAAGCGTTGAGGCCGGGCAGGTTGTTGTGCGCAAATCCAGTGAGCCTTTCGATGCCTTTGCTGTAAGGGATCAGGTATTGCGTGATCATGAGTGGCAGGAGCTATTGAGGATGCAGCGGCAGCTCAATATTTTGCAGTCGTTGCCAATAGGTTGTGTGCCTCTGGTACGCCCCTATCCCTACTATTCCTGCGGGCGAAACTTCTACAGGCCTTATCGATATCATAATCAAGAGTTGTATATTCAGATCGACCCGATCGACCCGATCGACCCGATCGACACTGATGTTGTGCCATTAGACAGATAATCTTTCAGGTTAATGAGAAAAAATGGTGAGCCTGTTAATGTTTTGTAACCTTTGACGGTTGCTTATTCTTTGCTCAATGTCATAAGCTACTGTTAAGGTCTTGCAGTTTCTAGGTTGGGTTCCAATGGGAAAATTCCTTACATTCATCGGCTTGTTTCTTCTACTCCTGCTACAGGGGTGCAGCTCTACTTCGACTCGTACCAGAGTCAGTGATATCGAATACTATTTTTATGATCAACACTTTGAAGATGTTGCCTCTCTGCCTCGTCCCGATGAGCTTTTCTCTTTGCCAGCCGAAGCGATCAGTGAACTGCGGCGGGAGCTGATGCGGGATAAGGTACAGCGTTCGAAGAGTGTGACGGCTAACGAGTGGCTGGCTAAATATATCAATGCCGAAGAGGGCGCTTTTCAATATCGTGACAACATGACAAGAGTTCCCAGTGAAACCTTCAGTGAGAGGGCTGGTAACTGCCTCTCTTTGGTGTTGTTGACCTCTGCATTGGCCGATGTGCTTAAAGTAGAGGTGGAGTTCCAGGAGATTGAAGTTCCGCCCGTTTGGGATAAGCAGGGTGACTTCTATCTTGTTAACGGTCATATCAACCTGCGCTTGCTTCCTCCCCAAAGCACAGACACAGTACATGTGATGAAGCGGGCGATTCAGGTCGACTTTCTACCTGAAAGAGCCGTACGTGGTTATGGAAAGAAACAGATCAGTAAGCAAACTGTGATCGCCATGTTCTACAACAATGTCGCCGCCGAGTCTCTGGTTATGGGAGAATACGATAAAGCCTATGGTTTATTAAAAATGGGGTTACAGCAGAAGCCCGATTTCGTACCTGCGTTGAACACCCTTGCAGTGCTATACCGTTACAAAGGCTTAAACCGGGAGGCCGAAACTCTCTATAAGCTGGCGTTAGATGTGAGTCCTAACGATATGAACGCCTTGTATAACTATGCGGTAATGCTGGGAGATCAGAATCGGTTAGAGGAGTGGGCGCTGGTTCATAAAAAGCTCGAGCTGGAGCGGATAGGTAACCCATATTACTACTATGATATGGCGCAACAGGCCTATTTCGATAAGGAGTACCAAGATGCACTCCTGTGGTATAAGCGTGCCGTGGCTAAGGCTGACTATCGTCATGAGTTTTACTTCGGCCTGTCGAGAGCCTACTGGAAAACCGGTGATGAGAGGCGTGCTCAGCAGAACATGAAAAAGGCCTTGAGTCTCACTCATGATGAAAATAATAAATTACGATATCAGGCTAAGCTACATGCCATGAAGAGCCACTGATAGTTCCTCATATCCTCCTCTTTTTTATCTTTTACCGGGTAGGGCTGGTTGCAAAATTCGTATTTGAAGGCAAACAAAGCCCTGCCGTTTGCTGCCTCCATGTTGCCCTCGGGTCGACCACCGAGGGCTATCACTCTTTCATGCTGGCAATGTGTATGGACCGATAACAATAGGTTTAGAAATTTACACCTTTTTGAGTCTTGTTTGCTCATTAGCTATTTAATTTCAGGGAATAATGGGATAAACAGAGGCATATTTTAAATTTAACTTATAACGCGCTATGATTTACTCGTTATTTATCAGTTTGTTATATCTTATTTTTGTTGATTGCTTATATCTTGATTGCATTGTCATTGAATACTGGATAAATTGAACTTAGTAGCGCTGTTGAGAGAACCTTGTTTAAACGTTAGCCGGAGTAGATTAAATACTATGTATTACCAAAATGATGATGTTCGAATTAATAAGATTAAAGAGTTATTGCCACCTATCGCTATTCTTGAGCGATTTCCGGTGTCAGAGAACGCATCGGCTACGGTTTTTAATGCGCGTGAAAGCATACATCAGATCCTGAGGAAAAATGACGATCGTCTTCTGGTCGTGGTTGGTCCATGTTCAATTCATGATCCTAAAGCTGCCCTGGAGTATGGCAATAAGCTCGTTAAATTACGCGAACAATATAAAGATCAGCTAGAGATTGTGATGCGTGTTTATTTTGAAAAGCCCCGTACTACGGTTGGTTGGAAAGGGCTGATCAATGATCCCTACATGGATAGCAGCTTCAAGCTGAACGATGGTTTGAGAACGGCTCGTAAATTGCTGTTGGATCTAAATGATATCGGCATCCCTACGGCGGGTGAGTTTCTCGATATGATCACTCCTCAATATGTTGCCGACCTCATGTGTTGGGGAGCTATTGGGGCGAGAACGACAGAGTCTCAGGTGCACCGTGAACTGGCCTCAGGATTATCCTGTCCGGTCGGATTTAAAAACGGCACCGACGGAACGATTAAAGTTGCTATCGATGCCATAGGTGCAGCGAGTGCTCCGCACCATTTTCTTTCGGTGACTAAATATGGTCACTCGGCGATTGTGGAGACAAAGGGCAACCCTGATTGCCACATCATTCTTCGTGGAGGAAAGGAGCCTAACTACAGCGCGGAACATGTTGCCGACATCGCAGGACAACTGGATAAGGCCGGCTTAGATCTCAATATTATGATCGATTTTAGCCATGCAAACAGTTCTAAACAGTTTAAGCGTCAAATGTTGGTAGGTGAAGATGTGGCCTCTCAATTAGTCGGCGGTAACCACTCTGTCTTTGGTGTGATGATCGAAAGTAACTTAATCGAAGGCCGACAAGATTATGTCGAAGGCGAACCACTTCGTTACGGTCAGAGCATCACCGATGCATGTATCGGCTGGGATGATACCGAAAGCATCATGGAAACACTTTCTCAGAGTGTAAAGGCTCGCAGAGTTGCAAAATAGAAGAGAGTTAATCTCTCTCGATGGTAAAGGTCGTAAAAAGGAGGCGTAAGCCTCCTTTTTTAGTTAAAACGCTTACCCTGAATTTAAATCGTGTAGTATTAACGTGTTACGTCGTTTTTAATTCCTTTTATTTCGCAGCTCTACCTGAGCTATATATATTTATAGGGGGAGTTAAGCGACAAAAAGCGAGCTTATAGGGCTCGCCTTTGAAGATCTGAAATCAGAGAATTAGATTAGTTATTTTACATAACACCTTAAGGTGAGTGTGTAATCCTCTGAATAATATGGGTTATACTTGAATAAGCCGATTAGTCCTGATTATGGTTAACCAGATATTCATTGGCTTTTGCAAGGCTGCCAAACGAAGCTATCAGATTATTTTGACCTTTTTGTTGAATATCGCTATCACCAGATTGGGTCATCATCCATATCCAGGTTTGGATGAGAGGCAGTGGCGGATATTGAGGTTTTGATGAATCCAGCATGTAAGTTTCCTTTAATAGCTTATTAAGGGTGAGATTGGCGTCCCTTACCTTATTCGCCCGAATGATTTCTATACCTCACCTTTTACGGTGCCGTCGGTATTAAAAAATGACTTAGGTGCAGATCAAAAGAATATCAAATTCTTTTCTTATGTATAACAAGAATTGCTTTTAGTCGGCATATTTACAAAAAAAAATGTGTTTTCTAGTGCTTTTGGATGTTTGCTTTGGGTTTTGTGTCAGTCTAAAGTGCTATTTTGGGTGTAGGTAAGCTTATCTCTGTCATCATTGTCGAAAGTCTCTATTGTTTCTAAAGATAGAGCTGCACCCAATGACTAAATTTTTATAAATGGAACTTTCATGCGCCCCTCACTCTATTTTGATGGACCGATAGATAAACTAAATTGGCAAGTGCTTAAGCTCCTCTGGCCATACCTTTTTGAGTTCAAATTGAGAGTCGGTCTGGCACTGTTTTGTCTGGTGATTGCCAAGGTCGCCAGCGTTTCTCTGCCATTTGTTCTGAAGTCTCTGGTTGATACCTTAAGCTCTGCGTCGACCGAGCAGATGATAAGTGTGCCGGTAGCCCTGGTTATCGCTTATGGTGCGTTGCGTCTGCTTAATACGGTGATCTCCGAGGTCAGAGATACCCTCTTTGGAAGAGTAACAGAACGGGCAATAAGACGTCTGGGTCTATCGGTTTTTGAGCATCTTCACCGATTAGATTTAGCGTTTCACCTGGAGCGAAGGACCGGCGGCTTATCCAGAGACATAGAGAGAGGCACCAGCGGTATCAACTTCTTGATGCGGTTCATGGTTTTCAATATTGTGCCGACCATTCTGGAGATAGCATTAGTCGTTGGGATCCTCTTTTATAACTATGGACTGGCCTTTGCTGCGATAACTTTGGCGTCGGTTGCCGCATATGGCGTCTTTTCGATTTTTGCGACAGAGTGGAGAACCGAGTTTGTACGTGAAGCGGCCAAGGCTGACTCCCGTTCTAACTCGCGTGCCATCGATAGTTTGCTTAACTATGAGACGGTTAAATATTTCAATAATGAAGCCTATGAAGCGGAGCGTTACGATCGTGCTTTATCCGATTGGGAAGATGCAAAACGGAAAAACCGTCTGTCTCTGTTTGCGCTCAATGCCGGTCAAGCCTTGATTATCTCTATTGCTATGACCTCGATGTTGGCGCTCGCGGCCTATCATGTAGTCGATAACACCATGACCATAGGTGACTTCGTTTTGATCAATGCGTTTATGATGCAGCTTTTTATACCCCTGAACTTTTTAGGGTTCGTCTACCGTGAAATTCGCGGGGCGCTGGCCAATATCGAACGCATGTTCGGCCTGCTGGATCGGGTTCCGTTAATCGAAGATAAGACCGGAGCCAAAGATACCAGGCTTTCGCTCGGTGGGCTGAAGTTTGACAAGGTTAGTTTCAGTTACGATACCAGGCCAATTCTGAATAGTGTCAGCTTCTCAATTTTGCCGGGCCAAAAGGTTGCCATCGTAGGCGATAGTGGTGCAGGCAAGTCGACCATAGTTAAGTTGCTGTTTCGCTTCTATGAGATCTCTTCCGGCAGCATCACTCTGGATGGCATCAACATTGAAGATCTCACCCAGGACGCACTGAGGCAGTCAATAGCCATTGTTCCTCAGGATACGGTTCTGTTTAATGAGTCATTGCTGGAGAATATCCGCTATGGACGCCCCCAGGCGAGTGATGAGGATATAGCCTCAGCGGTTAAGATGGCTCACCTCTCGAACTTTATCGAATCACTACCCGATGGTTGGCATACAAAAGTGGGGGAGAGAGGCTTAAAGCTGTCCGGTGGAGAGAAACAGCGTGTTGCCATTGCCAGGGCCATTCTCAAGGGCTCGCCACTACTTGTTTTTGATGAGGCAACCTCATCACTGGATAGTCAATCTGAGCAGGCAATTTTAAATGCATTGAAAGAGGTGGCTAAGGGGCATACCAGTTTGGTCATCGCCCACCGCCTTTCAACTATAGTCGATGCGGATCAAATCCTTGTGTTGAGTAAAGGTGAAGTGGTTGAGACCGGAGATCACCTTTCGCTCTTAGCTAATAATGGGTTATATGCGAAGCTGTGGAATATTCAAAATCAAGAACCTTACAGAACTGGCTTATAGTCAACCGACAGTTCAGCATAGGTTCAGCTTACGTTCGTATACTGCTAATTATTAACCAATAACGACTATGGCGAGATAACAGTGATGAAGAATATTCCTTTACAAGTCAATCTGGAAGGTCAAACAAGCTGCGTAGATACGGATTGGTTAGCCATTATGGCGACCCTGAAGAAGCGTGGATTACAGCAAGATGAGTTGATGAGTGTATATGTCGAGTTATCATCGGGAATGAGAGTCACAACCCGTGGTCTCAGCTTAGCAAAGATTAATCCGACTCTTGAGCTTCAGGGGATTATTCGAGAAACCACATTTTCGGCTAATGACTATGCCGGTATGTTGAGGGCTTAATTCTGCAAGTGTGGTTGATACTCTGTGTCGTGCCGATATCTAAATTGATGCCGGCACCCGCTCCATTGAGGAGCCTTGCACTATTTTACCGGTAATTTTCCCCGCCAGCCATCGCATGACAAACTCAACTTTGATGGCTCCTCATCCATTCGATGAAGCCTGATGATTCTGCCTTGTCGAAAGCAAACCGTTTCACCCTCGATTACGGTTAGACGTTCGCAGTTTTGACAGCTCAATGAACGTTTCTTCGTTGACGGTATTTGGCTTACGTATCCTGGTACCAATTCAAACTCCTCCGTGTGCCTCTCTGTAACCAGATTTAGCGGTTATCTGATTAGTAGAGTTTGAACCATAAAAAAGCAAAGGTCTAGCATATATTTTTGCTGTTTTCCTTGATTTGGTGCATGGTTGGTCGGCTTATCTGTTTTTTATTTCTCTTGATGAGGCCGGAGTTCCCATAGTAAAAGCCAAGACTTAAACATATTGAATGTGATGGATAGAGGCTCACCGTTGGCCGAAATTAGTGTGCTTTAACTTAACCTTACTGTCCGAAGATAACGAAAGAATAAACATATTCGAGTATTCATCTTCATCTATTCCGTCGATTTCCGGGCCTCCCAAGGCCGAGATAATCAGAGGGATGGTGTTGGAGTGACCAGCAACTAATACATTACCGCTTTGAGAGCGGATAGATTGTACGGTTGCTTCTATATGCGCCATTACCCCCTCCTTTATCTCAATAATATTTACGGGGAGGGCCCTGTTTTCACTGATCGGTGCGAGTGTTTCTTGGGTGCGCTTAAATGGAGTGGCTATTAAACCGCTAAGCTGAGTTGTTTTGAGTGTAGAGAGCAGTTCTTCGGCCCTGAGTTTGCCCTCGGGACTTAAGCTTGGGTCTTTGGAGAGGGATGGTATTTTTTCGGCATGCCTGACTAATATCACAATCTTGTCTCCTGACGGGATCAGAGGCTGGATGATCTCAGTGGCGTGTAGCCAGTTAGGCAGCAGTGTTAAAAGGGTAAGCGTTAGTGCTATTAATCTGGGCATTATGTTCATATTCGGTCGAGGGAAGGTGGTAAAGATAGCTAATTGAAGAGGAATAAAACAGAAAATTTCATGATTAAACCCTAAAGTAGTTCAAAAAGTAGCCGATAATAGTTAGGTGGTAATCTATATCTTTGAGAGGCTGTAATGGAAATTCGTAATCATGGCGCAGAGGTGTCGCAGGTCGCACGCAATAAAACTGAGTCAACAGAGAATCATGGTAAAACAGTATCTGAAGTTGCAAAAAACAAAACAGCTTACTCGACAAGTAAACAACTGATGAATACCGCAATAATTTCGGCTCAACAGGAGGTCAACCTGAGCTCAACCAATGAGCCTATGGTGCTGCTATATCGGGCCGCCATAGAGGCAATTAATGAAGAGCTGGCCCCTACCATGGGTGAGAATGCGATTCAGAATGCCTATGATAGTGGTGTCGACACATCTCCGGAAGCGACAGCAGAAAGAATTGTCAGCTTTGCTACACAATTTTTTCCTCTGCATCAGGAGCAGAATTCAGATATGAACTTCGATGAGCAGTTGAGCTCATTTATGGATATTATCGGTGGTGCTATCGATCAGGGCTTTGACGAAGCCAAGGATATATTATCCAGTCTTCAGGTTTTGGAGGGAGATATTGAGGCCGGTGTGGAGCAGACCTATGCATTGGTCCAGGAAGGCCTGGCAGCATTTAAGGACAGCTTTAACAGTGGCGATGATACCGAAGCATAATGCTGATGCACATATTCTTTAAAGCCTCATTCATGAGGCTTTTTTTTATCTCTAATTTATGTTCGGCTGCATGGTCTGTTTGGTTTAATCTAAAATGACAGAACTCCTACCTCGTTGAGGTCAGGTACAGAGGCTGGAGTAATGAGGAGCCGTTACCGGAAGTGACTACACCACACATGCTCCACCTAACTTTCATGGATAACGATTGAAGGCCAACAACTCGCTGCATAAACAAGCATGAAAGGTCAACAGGCTCTAGCCACACTATAGCGTTTATGTTAAAGATAAATGGTATATGGTCGTAAACGGGAGCTCTGAATGTGGACTGAGGGTGAAGTCATTGAGCGAATTGATTGGAATGACAAGCTTTTTTCATTAAAAATAAAAGCGGATATTGAACCTTTCATCGCGGGCCAATTTATTAAGCTGAGTCGGATTATCGATGATAAACGTATCGGCAGAGCCTACTCTATCGTTAATCCGCCGGGAGGGGATTATATCGAGGTGCTTGCCGTAGCTGTCGCCGATGGAATTTTGTCCCCGAATCTGCAACAGCTTAAGGTCGGCGATACAATCGATGTATCGACTAAAGCGGCTGGATTTATGACACTAGCCGAGATCCCCGCTGCGCCGGTAGAGGGAAGGCAGCTCTGGTTAATGGCAACCGGAACTGCAGTGGGGCCATTTATCTCTATGCTGGATACGCTCGAACCCTGGCAAAGGTTTGAGAGTGTGGCTTTAGTATATGGGGTCAGAGAGGGGAAAGATCTGGCGTATCTCGAAAAGCTGGAGCAGATGAAGCTACAGCACCCGCAGCAATTTAAGCTACTGCTTTCGGTGACTCGTGAGGCGTTTCCGGGGGCCAGTAACAGCCGTATCTCTAAGGGCCTGGAGTCCGGTGAAATTGAAAGAGATGCCGGTATCACCATTAGCCCCGATAAATCTCAAGTCATGTTGTGCGGTAACCCTGATATGGTTCGTGATGTGAACGAGATACTGTTAAACATAGGGCTGGCCAAAAATCTTCGCCGTGCTCCCGGTCAGATCACGGTTGAGAGATATTGGTAAGCAATGTTCAATGCTTCGATAATACCATTCTTTTTCAAAGGATTGATAAAATGAAACTTTTCTATTCTGACACCTCTCCCTATGCCCGTTGTGTTCGGGTCGTTATTCGCTATCTGGAGATAGAAGGTATCAAAGAGTTAAAAACAGATCCCTTCGAAAACAGTGAGGCTCTGTTACAAGCCAATCCATTAGGCAAGATTCCATGTCTGCAGCTCGGAGATGGTTCAGCAATCCATGACAGTGAAGTCATTTTACGTTTCATCGATTCAGAATTTGGCCGCAGCAAGTTGTTTGGAGGCACAGCTCATGATTGGGTCAATGAGAGTCAGTTCTCCTTGATAAAAGGTTTGTTAGACAGTGCGGTGGCATTGAGGCAGGAGTCAGTACGTGAGGAGGGAAAGCGCTCTGTGTTTTGGAGCTCAAGACACGAACAAGCCCTGCTGAGAGGGCTAAAGCAGCTTGAACGGTCGGGGATCATCTCCAGACCTAAGCTTGTCATCCAGCAGTTTAGTTTAGCCTGTTTGCTGGAGTATTTAGACTTCAGGCATCCGGATCTTAGCTGGAGGAAGCTGGCTCCGGCACTTTCTAACTGGCTGCCTGATTTTGCTGCACATCCGGCGATGTCGGCTACCAGACCCCGTTAACCGCCCTTAAAAGACCTGCGGCTTGAGAGCTGATTTTGTATCACCTTGACCCGCCTCTTGTTACCGGAACGGACAAGATGTGGTTAACATTTCTGCCGATACAGCTTGCTCATTTTTAATGGATTTATTATTCTTACTGCGACTGATAATAATTATCATTAACCAACTTAAATATATCAGGTTGTGAGGGAGATGTGTAAATGAAGATTGCAAGAAGTCTGACCGTACTTGGATTGGTTTGCTTAGCTTCCGCTGCAAATGCGGCTGATAGATTAACGGTATACTCATACCGCCAAGCATTCTTGATCGATCCAATCCTGGAAAACTTCACTAAGGAAACCGGTATCGACGTCGATGTTGTCTTTTCTAAGAAGGGCATTGCGGAGCGAATGGTTCGCGAAGGACGATTGTCACCTGCCGATATCGTTCTGACATCTGACTTCTCGCGTTTGATGGAGTTGGTTGATAAAGAGTTAGTGGTGCCTGCATCGAGTGAAGTGCTGAAAAATAATATCCCTGCCAAGTTCCGCTCCCCTGATGATGACTGGTATTCGCTGACGATGAGAGTCAGAAATGTTTATTCATCGAAGGAGAGACTAGGTAAGCTTGCTTTGGACTATGAGGATCTTGCAGATCCTAAATATATGGGCAAGATCTGTACCCGCAGCGGAAAACACCCATACAATATTTCGCTGGTTGCTTCTATGATTGCTCACCATGGTGAAGCTAAAACACGAAGCTGGCTGGAGGGGGTCAAAGCCAACCTGGCCCGTAAACCTCAGGGGAATGACCGTGCTCAGGTTAAAGCGGTAAAAGAGGGGTTATGTGATATCGCCATAGGTAATAGTTATTACCTGGGTAAAATGCTGAATGATCCAAAGCAGGTGCCATGGGCTGAGTCTGTAGAGATCAACTTCCCGAATCAGGATAATCGTGGTTCTCATATCAATGTATCGGGAATGGCATTAGCCAAGTACTCACCTAATAAAGAGAGTGCCATGAAGTTGATGGAGTATCTTTCCGGTGATGAGGCTCAAAAAGCCTACGCAGAAGTTAACTATGAGTACCCGGTTAAGGCGGATGTTAAACCTTCAAAGTTAGTTTCATCATGGGGAGAGTTTAAAGCCGACAAGCTTCCTATCTTCAAACTTGCTGAGCATCATCAAGCAGCGGTTAAATTGCTGGATCAGGTTAAATTCGATCTTTAACCCCGACTTTTGCTCCTTAATAACAGCCTTCCTTTCGGAGGCTGTTTTATTTTGTGAGCCGGGTAAACATTTTCGAATTATAATCATTCTTATTTAAGTTTGAGTTTAGGTTGATGTTAGATAATTGGATCTTAAATAATACTCTATAGTAAAAGTATCGAACCCGGCATACTGTATATGTTCCTTGATTTTATTTCAGCCGTCCGGTGGCTCTGAATTGGTAACACATTTAGTGAAATTGGTATAATCATGATTTTAGGTTTATCAAGAAGTTGGTCCGTGAGTGGTTACCTGATCGCTGCAGTCATCACATTACCGCTCATCGCCATTATCGCTCAGGCGTTGGTGCCGGATGAAGCGGTATTCGGTCATCTGCTTGAGACTGTTTTGCCTACCTATATTGTCAATACGCTGTTATTGATGTTTTGGGTCTGTCTTGGTTCACTTCTCATTGCTACTCCTGCTGCCTGGTTGGTGGCTAAGTGTGACTTTCCCGGACGAAACATATTTCAATGGGCCCTGTTGCTGCCACTGGCGATGCCCGCCTATGTGGTTGCCTATGTCTATACCGATCTTCTGGATTATGCGGGACCAATACAGGGGGTGTTGCGTGAGCTGTTTAACTGGCAATCGCCGCTGGATTACTACTTTCCTGAGGTGAGAAGCTTGGGCGGGGCATCTCTGATGCTCTCTTTGGTTCTGTTTCCCTACATCTATCTACTTGCACGAACCACATTTATGGAGCAGTCATCGAGTCTGCAACATGCCAGTCGAGTCATGGGCTGTGGCCCCTGGCGGAGCTTTTGGCGCCTGAGTCTGCCAATGGCCAGGCCGGCGCTGGCTGTCGGTGTGGCACTGGTGGCCATGGAGACCGCCGCCGATTTTGCGACGGTAAGTTATTTTGCCGTGCCGACTCTGACTACGGCCGTTTATGATACCTGGCTTGAGTACGGAAGCTTATCTGCGGCGGCAAAACTCTCCGCGATTATGTTGCTTGTGGTTTTTTCCATGATAGGGTTCGAGCGGTTTGCACGCAGAAAACAGCAACTGTTTCAAAAACAAACCGGCGTAAATCAAGAGCAGCGATATCGGCTTAAAGGGGGGGAGGCGTATCTGGCCGGTGGCTACTGTTGGTTACTGCTTCTCTTCTCCTTTTTGTTGCCGTTTATGATCTTGCTTTACTATGCCTGGGGCTATTTCGAACAGAGTTGGAGCAGTGATTTTTGGGAATATAGCCTCAATAGCCTGTATATCGCGGCTATCGTCAGTGTTATTGCCGTTTTTGTCGGCGTGCTTTTGATGTTCATTCGCAGGATCAGTCCCAGAAAGGCGGACCTGCTGCCTTCGCGCTTCTCATCGACCGGCTACGCTCTGCCTGGAACCGTTTTGGCAATCGGTATTCTGGTCCCGCTTACCTATCTTGATTTTGCTGTAAACGATCTTTACGAGTATCTGGGACATAGGGGGCCCGGTCTCATATTTACCGGAAGTGTATTTGTGCTTATTTTCGCTTTTTGTATACGGTTTTCCGCTATTGCCATCGGTAGCGTGGAAAGTAGCTATAAGCGTATCTCTCCCTCGCTGGATATGGCGGCGATAACTATGGGGTTGAAGCCAGCCGCACTGTTATGGCGTGTCCATCTTCCCCTGTTGAGAAGGGGAATTTTTGCCGGATTACTACTGGTATTTATAGAGTGTATGAAAGAGTTGCCCGCAGCCTTGCTACTAAGGCCTGTTGGATTTGAGAACCTGGCTACCTATGTTTTTCAATTTGTTTCAGATGAACAACTTGAACATGGGGCATTGGCCGCTATTGTCATAGTATTGGTAGGTTTAGTTCCGCTTATCTACCTCAACCGCTCTTTGGAGCAGGAAAGCTAGTCGGCCTGAGTTTGCCGATATATTGAGCTCACAGCCACTTTAAGCTGTGCTCTCATCACTTAACTTAACGGCTCTTTGAGTAAGTAAACGATTATGTCGACATTAAGTATTAACGGTGTTCATAGTGATTATCAGGGACAGCAGGTCTTAAAGGGACTTGACTTAACCCTTGGTAAGGGGGAGATTGCCGCGCTCCTCGGTCCCAGTGGATGTGGTAAAACCACGCTGCTGAGGGCTATTGCCGGACTGCAACCCATCACTCAGGGGGAGATATGTATTAATGGTCAAGTATTATCGGGCCCGGATTGGTTCGAACCCAGTGAGCAACGCGGTATCGGCATGATTTTTCAGGACTACGCCCTGTTTCCGCACCTGAATGTTGCAGATAATATCTTATTCGGTGTTAAAGATGCGAATAAAGCGCAGAGACAGGCAAGACTCGATGAGATGCTGGCCCTGGTTAAGCTCGATGGATTATCACAGCGTTATCCTCATGAGCTTTCAGGTGGTCAGCAGCAACGGGTCTCTATTGCAAGAGCTCTGGCTTATGAACCTGAGCTGCTGTTGCTCGATGAACCCTTTTCTAATATCGATGCTAAGGTTCGTGGTGAGATGATGTTGGAGATACGGGCAATCTTAAAACAGCGCAATGTCAGTGCCATCTTCGTGACGCACAGCAAGGATGAGGCATTCGTTTTTGCCGATAAGCTTGCGCTGTTCAAAGACGGGTATATTGCTCAATATGGCACGGCTGAGGAGCTATATACATCGCCTAAGGACCGATATGTGGCAGACTTCTTAGGGAGTGGCAACTATATTCCGGCATCGGTTAAGGACGCCTTCAGTGTCGAGACCCCTCTGGGAGAACTGGTGAGTACCCATGAACTCACTCATCCTGTGAGTTATCAGGGGGAGATATTGCTAAGACCTCAGCAGCTTGAAATAACGGCGGATGAACAGGGAGCCGGTGTGATAGTCGAGCGCCGCTTTTTGGGAAATATCTGTCATTATCAGGTGCAGGTAGCGCAGCACTTTTATGAGGTTAAGACTCAAATCAGTCAATTGGCTCTTGGACAGAAAGTGGATCTTCATGCACAGGCTCACTCTTTAGTCGTATTTTGATTTATGAGGGCCCTTAGTATGCTAGTTTAGTTAGCTACTGCAACAGGATGGTAAAAAGCGATAGTAACAATCGGTTTTATAACTATTTAATATCGTTCAAAAGAGTCAAATAAAGCGCCTAATTGTGCGTAAGTTAATACCAATAAGAGCTAAAGTTATGGATAATGAAGCCGAATATCAATAAGTGAAAAGGTAAATATATAGATGGATAATCAGGTTATGCCTCGTGAACAGTTGGGTGTGTGTGCAGAAGGGAATTTACACAGTGTGTATTTGATGTTCAACGCCAATGAAGGTGTAGAGTCTCAGTTACGCCCGTGTATAGCCAACGTGGCTCAATATATTTATGAGCTTACCGATCAATATGCAGACAGTGCATTCAATGGCTTCGTAGCCATAGGTGCTAATTACTGGGATGCAATATATCCATCAGCCAGACCATCATCATTAAAACCTTTTCCTGCGATGAATGCAGATACCCGTGATGCGCCAGCTCTGGAATATGATCTTTTTGTACAAATTCGTTGCGACCGTTTCGATATCCTTCATCTGGTTGCTAATGAAGTTTGTCAGATGTTTGAAGGTCTGGTTGAGCTTGTCGATGAAGAGCGTGGTTTCCGGTTCATGGATAACCGGGACCTGACCGGTTTTGTCGATGGTACTGAGAACCCCAAAGGGCGTAACCGTCAGGAGGTCGCATTGGTGGGAGCCGAAGATGCGACATTTAAGGCCGGCAGTTATATCCATGTGCAGAAGTTTGCCCATAACTTGAGTAAGTGGAATCGTTTACCGCACAAGAAGCAAGAGGATATTATCGGTCGCACTAAACAAGATAATATCGAGTACGCATCGGATGATAAACCCTTGACCAGTCATATCAAGCGAGTGAATCTGAAAGACGCCGATGGTAAGTCTATGGAGATCTTAAGACAGAGCATGCCTTATGGTTCGATGAAAGAGCAAGGTTTGATGTTTATCTCTACCTGTCGCAACTCGGTTAATTTTGAGCAGATGTTAAAGAGCATGGTCCACGGTGATGGCCATGGCAACCATGATCATCTGTTGCACTTCACCCAGGCATTAACCGGTTCCTCCTTCTTCGCTCCTTCGCTGGACTTCATGGAGAGTCAGGCAGGCGAGTAGCCTTGAACGGTTGAGACTGAAATAAGAACGCACTCGGGAGAGTGCGTTTTTTTATATCAAAAACAGGCTCTGGTCGATTGCTTATTTTTCGGTGTCCGGGTCCCAGTAGTTGGTCGGGCGTCTTGCATAGATTTCATCGACAGCCCTGACCAAAACCTTATTGTTGTCCGGGTAGATGACAACATCGTGTTTATCCCTGTTACCGATCACTATGAAGGTAAACTCTTGGTCTGAATCGTTTCGTAGTGTATGAGCGACAGCGGTATCTGCATTGAAACAGATATAATCTCCCTGTCTGAAAGCGTGTGGCTCGCCATCTATGAGTAGTGTGGCTTCACCCTGAAGGGCGTATAGGTGCTCCTCCTCTTTGGTATGGTAATGTGCTACCGTCGATATCTTTCCCGGTGCGAGGCGCTCCATGGTCACACCTATCTTCTCGCAACCTGCGGCATCTCCTATATGTTTTTGTTGACTGGTATATTGAGCTGAGTGTTGCCAGGATTCCCAGCATATATCATCGACTTTAATTATTTTGGTTGTTGTCATAAGGCATCCTTAACTTTTGGCTGCAGCATTCGAGCTTCTAATCTCTCATGAAAGCAGGCGTGACTCAATGTATTGGATACAATATAAAAGGTGTGAGAGGTAAAAAAAGAGACGCGATGCGCCTCTTGAAAGGGGGGGGCCGTTGGGTGCCTCTATCAGCACCCGGCGAACAGAACTTAGTTAGTCATTAAAGTTAAACAGTGACTTTACCGTCTCCAACGTCTTGTCTATCTCTTGAATATTCGATGGCGTAATGAAGATAGTATCATCGCCGGCAATTGTCCCCAGAATGCCCTCTGGTTTGCCTATAGAATCCAGCAGTCGCGCGATAAGCTGAGCCGCGCCCGGGCTGGTTCTTACGACTATCATGGCCTGGTTGTGATCGACATCTAAGACTAAGTTCTTGAGCGGACTGCCGGCGGTGGGGACACCAAGCTCAGCCGGAAGGCAGTAAACCATCTCCTGTTTAGCGTTGCGAGTACGCACTGCACCGAACTTGCTCAGCATTCTCGAGACTTTCGATTGATTGATATTCCCGTATCCTTCGGCCTGAAGGGCGAGGACAATTTCACTCTGAGAACCAAACCGCTCCTCTTTGAGAATTGCCTTAAAGGTCTTAACAAGTTCGTCCTGAGTTTTATTTGCTTGCATAATTTTATTGTTCTTTATTCAAAAATCATTGTTATGTTGCATATTATTGGCTTTTTTGTCAACAAATACCCGAGTTCAATGAATAAAAATTCAAGCTTGATTGTAAGGCGCCGCTTGATAGTAAGCTGAAAGCTTACATAGCCAACGCACATTGGAGAGGGCGGAGAGCCAGAGTCACCCAAGCGGGAATAATTATTCCTTTTTGCTGGCGATTTATTGCTCAGTTTTGACGGGGTTTCCGATTAAGGGTAAAAATTTGATATAACCAAGACTAAGGGATAATTGAATTTTTATTGTGATTGCAGTAATGTTGCGGCATTGAGAGATATAGATCGACATCACAAATATCCAAGAAATGACGGAGATAACTATGAAAGTTGCTGTACTTGGTGCCGCTGGCGGTATTGGCCAGGCTCTTGCCCTACTATTAAAAACTCAATTGCCTGCAGGTTCAAAATTGTCCCTTTATGATATTGCTCCTGTAACACCTGGTGTTGCGGTTGATCTTAGTCATATTCCGACAGATGTGGAAGTTAAAGGTTTCGCCGGCGAAGATCCAACCCCGGCATTGGATGGTGCTGACGTTGTATTGATCTCTGCCGGTGTCGCTCGTAAGCCCGGTATGGATCGCTCAGATCTTTTCAATATTAACGCCGGTATTGTCCGAAACCTTGTCGAAAAGTGTGCTGCAGCATGCCCTAAGGCACTTATCGGAATCATCACTAACCCGGTTAACACAACCGTGGCTATCGCTGCTGAGGTTTTAAAAGCTGCAGGTGTATACGATAAGAATCGTCTTTTCGGAGTGACTACTCTGGATGTTATTCGTTCTGAAACCTTTATTGCCGAAGCTAAAGGCTTGAATGTTGATGATGTTAAGATCAATGTTATCGGTGGCCACAGTGGCGTGACTATCCTTCCTCTGCTTTCTCAGGTTCAAGGTGCAAGCTTCAGCGATGAAGAGATCGCTGCATTGACTACCCGTATCCAGAATGCCGGTACTGAAGTGGTAGAAGCCAAAGCCGGTGGCGGAAGCGCGACTCTCTCTATGGGGCAGGCTGCGTGTCGCTTCGGCATGTCCCTTGTACGTGGCCTTCAAGGTGAAGAGAATGTGGTTGAGTGTGCCTATGTCGACGGTGGCAGTGAGCATGCAGATTTCTTCGCTCAGCCGGTTCTGCTTGGTAAAAATGGTGTGGAGTCGGTACTTGCTTACGGTGAAGTCAGCGAGTTTGAGGCCAATGCTCGTGATGCTATGCTCGATACACTTAATGCCGACATCAAGCTGGGTGTCGAGTTCGTTAAGTAATAACTGTACAAGTAAATAAAAAAGGAGCCTCAGGGCTCCTTTTTTATTTCACCGAAACGATTGAGTTAAACAGCTTCACCTTGGCCGAGTGTGAAACTAGTTGCTGCGCTCGACGGCAATGTTAGCCAGAGAGATAAGGGCCTGCTTGTAATCACTATCAGGGATGACAGACAGGGCGGCAATCGCCTTCTCAGACTCCTCTTGTGCACGCTTGAACGTATACTCCAGGGCACCGCAGCTATGCAAGGCGTTAAGGATCTCCTCAATGTTCTGAGTACCGTCTCCCTTCTCGATGGCTGTGCGAATTAAGCCCTGCTCTTTCTCTGAACCATGGGCCATGGCGTAGATAAGGGGCAGGGTAGGCTTACCTTCGGCGAGGTCATCACCGATATTCTTGCCTAACTCTTCTGTTTCAGCGGTATAATCTAAAAGATCGTCGGTGAGCTGGAATGCGGTGCCTAAGAACTTTCCGTAATCGGCGAGTGCGGTTTGA
This sequence comes from uncultured Shewanella sp., assembly GCF_947501225.1. Lineage (GTDB taxonomy): Bacteria > Pseudomonadota > Gammaproteobacteria > Enterobacterales > Shewanellaceae > Shewanella. The sequence continues at coordinate 17,911 of NZ_CANMUW010000013.1, read as the reverse complement.
GTCTCTACTGAGCTCTCAGCAAGCACACCGGCTAAACGTGTGGCAGCCTCAAAGAGTTTTGCCGTCTTGCAATAGATGACTCGCATGTAGCTTTCTTCTGTGGTGTCAGGGTCATTACAGTTCATTAACTGCAACACCTCACCCTCAGCAAGAACATTGGTTGCATCGGCCAGTACTTCCAGCACCTGCATATCACCAAGTTCTGTCATCATCTGAAAAGAACGTGTGTAAAGAAAGTCGCCGACCAGTACGCTGGCACTATTACCAAATAGTGCGTTGGCTGTCTCTCTGCCGCGTCGTAACATGGATTCATCTACGACGTCATCATGTAATAGGGAGGCGGTATGGATGAACTCTATGATGGCTGCCAGCTTAAGATGTGCTTCACCTTTATAGTCGATGGAACGGGCAGCTAATATAGAAAGCAGTGGGCGCATGCGCTTACCGCCACCGTTGATAATGTAGAAGCCTAACTGATTGATTAGGGCGACATCAGATTCTAATTGTTTGTATATTAGCTTATTAACGTCTTGCATATCGTTATCGGCTAACTGACGAATGGCGTTTAAATCCATATATAGGCTCTGGTTTTGTGGGGCTGCAATAAAAAAGGCGGCCCAAATGAAGGCATAAATGTTATAATGGTAGGGATTCTACCTAAGAAACGCCATTCAAGACAGTATTAGAAGAAGATTGTGAGATAAATTCCGATCTTTTTTTATTCTTACTCAATTAAGGCTTGTCAGGTGGCTGTTCTTAGCGTAAACTCCGCGACCATTGTCATTAAAGCTTTTATAACACCCCTGCCTCACATAATGAGCCGGCGTGTTTGAAATATCGGAGTAAAATAGCTATGTACGCTGTTTTTCAAAGTGGTGGTAAGCAGCATCGTGTTGCTGAAGGCCATACTGTTCGTCTAGAAAAATTAGAAGTCGCTACAGGCGAAACTGTTGAGTTTGACCAAGTTCTTTTGGTTGCTGACGGTGAGACTGTACACGTAGGTGCACCTTTAGTTGAAGGTGGTAAGGTTAAAGCTGAAGTTATCAGCCACGGCCGTGCTGAGAAGGTAACTATTGTTAAGTTCCGTCGTCGTAAGCACCACGACAAGAAAATGGGCCATCGTCAATGGTTCACCGAAGTTAAAATTACAGCTATCAACGCTTAATTAGGAGTCTAACTCATGGCACATAAAAAAGCTGGCGGTTCTACTCGTAACGGCCGCGATTCAGAAAGTAAACGTCTTGGTGTAAAGCGCTTTGGTGGCGAATCAGTTCTTGCTGGTAACATCATTGTTCGTCAACGTGGTACTAAGTTCCACGCTGGTGTAAACGTAGGTATTGGTCGTGACCATACTCTATTCGCTTTGACTGACGGTAAAGTTAAGTTCGAAGTTAAAGGTCCTAAGAACCGCAAGTTCATTAGCATCGAAGGTTAATCTTTAGCTTAAGCTAAGATTGCTTTTTAAAGCCCCGCCTTTGGTGGGGCTTTATTGTTTTAATGGGTTTATAAATTGTTTTTTGGCGACCTAAGAGAGAAAGACGTATAATCTTTTTAGTCTGTGGTGCCAGGAGTAAGTATGAAGTTTGTCGATGAAGCCGTGATCAGAGTCGAAGCTGGTGATGGCGGTAGTGGTTGCGTGAGTTTCAGACGCGAAAAATATGTACCCGATGGCGGCCCGGATGGCGGCGATGGTGGTGATGGCGGTAGTGTATATCTGCAAGCAGATGAAAGTTTTAACACACTTATCGATTTCCAGTTTGAACGCTTTCATCGTGCCGAACGTGGTGAGAACGGCCGAGGCCGTGATTGCACAGGGCATGGTGGTAAGGACTTAATTCTTAAGGTTCCCGTTGGCACGCGTGCGATCGACGAAGAAACCCAAGAGTCTCTTGGAGATTTAACCACTCATGGTCAGAGAATGCTTGTGGCCAAAGGTGGATTTCATGGCTTAGGGAATACTCGCTTTAAGAGCAGTACTAACCGGGCACCGAGACAGAAGACGCTTGGAACTCCTGGTGAGGTTCGCAGCCTTAAACTTGAACTGATGTTGCTTGCCGATGTTGGCCTTCTTGGTATGCCTAATGCGGGTAAGTCGACGTTTATCCGTGCTGTATCCAGGGCTAAACCTAAGGTTGCTGATTACCCGTTTACCACCTTAGTGCCTAATCTGGGTGTTGTTAACCCAAGGCATGGACAGAGCTTCGTTATTGCAGATATCCCCGGCTTGATCGAGGGGGCTGCCGATGGCGCGGGTCTTGGTGTCCGTTTCCTCAAGCACCTTGAGCGTTGTCGTGTGTTGTTGCACCTTTTGGATATCGAGCCGATCGATGGCAGCGATCCTGTTGAGTCGGCAAGAGCTATCGTGGGTGAGCTTGAAAAGCATTCGCCAAAGCTGGCGAGTAAGCCTCGCTGGTTAGTTATCAATAAAACAGATCTCTTGCTCGAAGAGGAGCTTCAGGAGCGAATCGACCATATCGTGAAAGAGCTGGACTGGAAAGGTGAAGTCTTCACCATGTCCGCATATAACCGCGAAGGCACAGAAGATCTTTGTCTTAAGTTGATCGATTTCATCGACTCACTCCCGGAAGAGGAGGAGGTTGATGTTGAAGCTGAGGTTGAGTTTAAGTGGGATAATTATCATAAAGATAGTGATTCGCTAAACGAAGCTTATGATGACCTGGACGATGATGATTTTGATGATGACGACTATGATGTAGAAGTGATTTATCAAAGGTAGTGCTTGTCTCGTTTCATCGGCAGTTAAAAATTGAGGCTATTTTTTTGAGGCCATACTTGTCGAGAATAGTGTGTACGCAGATACTCAAAATGATATAACCCGGCAAGTTGTCCGGGTTGCTCAACTCCTGTTAGCCTATGGCGCTGAATCTGAACTTGTCGAAGAGATAAGTCAGCGCTTAGGCTATGCACTGGGGCTTGCCAGTGTTGAAATCTCTATCTCTTCCAACTCCCTTGTTTTAACCAGTCTGGTTCATGGCCGCTGTGTCACTACTACCCGTCGAACCCGGGAACACGGCATCAATATGACGATCGTTTGTGAGTTACTTAGGATCTGTCTACTGACAGAGAAGGGGTTGTACGGGCTCAACGAGGTCAGAAAGCGTGTTTCGCGCATAGAGCCCAGAACATACCCCAAACGGTATTTAGTTCCTATGATAGGCCTTTCATGCGCCAGTTTCTGTCATCTGTTTGGCGGCGATCTGGCGGCTTCAATGATCACCTTCGTTGCGTCATCATTTGGCATGTTTGTCAGGCTCTCAATCGCCAGGCATCATTTCAACCTGTTGCTTAACTTTGCGGTTACGGCTTTCGTGACGACCTTGATTGCACAACTCGGGTATCAGTTTTCACTCACCGACACACCTAAGCTCCCGATGGCTGCGAGTGTGCTGATGTTGGTGCCGGGCTTTCCTATGATCAACTCAATATCCGATATGGTTAAAGGGCATCTTAACGTCGGAATATCCAGATGGGGGCATGCAACACTGCTCACCGTCTCTTCGGTCATAGGCATCACCATAGCGATGCAGTTGGGAGGCCTGTTCTTATGATGGAACTTCTATTAGCCCTGCTCAACGACGCATTTTTTTCGGCTATTCCCGCCGTCGGCTTCGCTATGGTGTTTAACGTGCCAAAACGGTTTCTGCCATACTGCGCCCTTGCCGGTGCGCTGGGTCATAGTTTCAGGACTCTGTTGCTGTATATCGGCCTGCCGATAGAGTGGGCAACGTTTGCTGCCGCTGCGCTTGTCGGTTTAATCACTATCGGTTTTGCCAAGCGTCACCTGGCACCTCCGTTGATGTATGCAGTAGCCGCCATCATTCCTATGATCCCCGGTACATATGCATTTAATACCGTAATAGCACTGGTGCAGCTGACGGCTCAATCTGAGATCAGCCCTGAATTAACTTCTGAGGTGATCAGCAACGGGTTGAAAACCGTGTTTATTCTTGGTGCGTTATCCGTGGGCTTAGCTATGCCCAGTTTGCTCTACTTTCGAACCCGACCGGTCATCTGACCTGGATATTTCCACTCTCACTGTATCGGTGAGCACACTAAAAACAAAAACTTGGAGATTATATGAAGATTGCCATGATTGCGGCGATGGCTAACAACCGTGTTATCGGGAAAGATAATCAGATGCCCTGGCATCTTCCTGAGGACCTTAAACACTTTAAGGCGATGACCTTAGGTAAGCCTATCGTGATGGGGAGAAAGACATTTGAGTCTATCGGACGTCCGTTGCCAGGCCGTCATAACATAGTGGTAAGTCGTCAGGAATCTCTGAACATCGAGGGAGTGACCTGTGTTACCTCTTTTGAAGCGGCAAAAGAGGTTGTCGGAAACTGTGAAGAGTTGGTTGTAATCGGAGGTGGTCAGCTCTACTCATCTCTGCTGCCTCAGGCGGATAAGCTCTACCTGACCCAGATCAACATAGATGTTGAAGGTGATACCTATTTTCCACAATGGGATGATGGAACCTGGGAGCGTGAAAGTGAGCAAACTTCGATAAATGAGAAAGGTTTGGAATATACCTTTATCAATTTGGTGAAAAAATGTTAAATTGTCTGAGTGTTTGTGTTTCGGTTTTAGGGTGGGGCAGATAAATTTACTCGTTTGGTGCTCTACAGTATAAAAATTAATAATAATAAAGGAGTATCGGATGCGTCTGTTACCTACGACCCTCGCTGTGATTATCGCGGCTTCTACTTTTTCTATTCCTGTACAGGCTAATGACCAGCTGGCGGCCAATATCTGCAACTATGTGCAAGCAGATGATAAGAACCGTTTGCGTAAGAAGCTAAAAGAGAGTCGCGTAAAGTTGCGCAACATCTACGGTGGTATCTCCTGTAACGGCAATAGTCTACTTCGGACCGCGATGAACAGTGGTTCAGATAAGGTTGGAAAATTTGTCGCCAAACGCCTCTCAGTAACAGATCTGCAAGCTGTTGAGGCTGACGGAAAGACTGTTGTTCAGTGGGCTGAGGAAAATGGTCATGGTGACAGTGCGATTACCGCTGCAATTAGTGAACGGGTATCGGGCGGTTAAATATCAAAGTTAATATCAAAAAAGCCGGACAGTGTCCGGCTTTTTTGTGTGTGCTTATACTGATTGGTATAACATCCCTTTAGACGGTGAACTCTCTTACCGATGCCTGTAACTCCTCGGCCAACTGTGCGACCTGATGGCTCGACTGCGCAGTCTGATCTGCGCCGGTAGATGTCTCCTCCGAGATGGCGGCAATATGTTCCAGTTTCTCTGAAACCTGTTGGCTGACGATGTTTTGTTCCTGTGCAGCATGGGCAATATGAGTGCCGGAGTCATGAGCTTGATGTACGGCTTCGCTGATACTTTCCAGCGCTATGTTTGCCTGCTCAGTTTTCTCGACACAGGAGCTGGCTTGTTCGCGCCCTAAGTCCATAACCGAGACCGCTTCCTGGGCACCCTGCTGCAGTACCTCAATCATCTGCTGTATCTCTTGTGTAGAATCCTGAGTCCTTGATGCAAGGCTCCTGACTTCATCGGCAACAACGGCGAAACCGCGACCCTGCTCTCCCGCCCTGGCGGCTTCAATAGCCGCATTGAGGGCTAACAGGTTAGTTTGCTCGGCAATGCCCCTGATCACATCCAGAATCGAACCGATTGAGGCACTATCTGAGTGAAGCTTATTGATCACGCCTCCAGCTTTTGCGACTTCATCGGCCAGCGCCAGAATTGTCTGTTTATTCTCGTCGGCGATGGCTCGCATATGCTGCGCTTCATCATCGGCCTGTTTTATCTGTTGTAGTGCATTGTCGGCGCTTGTGGTTACCTGATGTGCGCTGGAGCTGAGCTCGGTAGTTGCAGTGGCAACTTGATCGACCTGACTCTTCTGCTCCTGGATACCTGCGGTGGTTTGCATTGTGATGGCAGAGGTTTCCTCGGCGGCGGCGGCAAGCTGGTTGGAGCGATCTAAAATTCCCTGGATTAGGCTTCGTAAACTATCTACGAGTCGATTACAGTTTTTGGACAGTTCGGCAAATTCATCATGACCCGAGTCATCCAGTTTATGGGTCAAGTTACCCGATGCCAGAATATTCAGTGCATTATTAACTTTAGCCAGTGAACGCGTGAGAGGGCGGATCACGGCGACACTGACGATGATGGAGACAATAATTGCAATCAGCACCAGAACCATAGTGTTGATGCTGGCTGAATCAATATCGCTGATGGCCTTGTCACTCACCTCTTTAGAGACTGACTCTACGGTATCAGTCAGGGCTCTCATATTCAGGTTAAGGTTTTGAGTATCTTTTTCGACCCGTGTTAGCATCTGGTCTGACTCTGACTCGAGATCCAATTGTTGGGCCTTTAAGGCTTGGATAGAGTCAGCGCCTTCAAGCATAGTGAACACTTTCTTCGCTTCGCTATTGATCTCGGTGAGTAATTCAGCATCAACCTCTTCAGTCCAGTTGGTCCCGATATACTCAAGCTTATAGCCGATATTTCTAATGTAGTAGTCCAGCTCATTGGTAATAGTTTCATGTTGCTGTTTACTGCGGCTATTGACCAGATCTAAACTGGTGCTCACGATACCACTCAAGCTGTTATCTATATCACCGGCTGTGGCGGCGATCTGTTGCTCGACGGGGTCTTCACTGATTTCGAGATCGATAAGATCCAACAAGATAGACGCGGCATCATCGGCGGCCTCCTCAAGTGCTTCTAACTTAGAGGTCAGCTTCTCTCGGGTAACCAGTGCGCTCTGCTTGGTTTGGATCATCTTCCTGCCGTCACTTTCAAAGTTAAGGTAACTTTGGCGCAGATCTGAGATCACTGTGGTGAAGTCGGCTTGAGTCTGAGAGCTGACAATAGCAGATAGCGTATCTAATTCGTTGACAAATGCCTGGCTGGATTCTGAGAACTTGGATTCGATTGCCGGAATGTGTGCCGACTCTCCGCTATGGTAGGCCGTGAGTAACTGGGTATCCTGGACTGACAGGCTCTCGACAAGGTGGCCACTGGATTCGAGCGCCGGTAGGCTGAGCTCTTGCAGCACCTGCGTACTTGTCTTGAGTTTACTATTGGTAAGTAGAGAGGCTCCACCTAAAGCGATCAGTAACAGGGTAACAACAGTAAACCCGCCAATGACTCTTGTGGCGACATTCATTTTCATAGGGCGCTCCGATTATTATTATATTTCCCGCAACTATTCAGCTCTGAGCTGTCAGTTACTCTTCCCTCGCAAAATATCTTTAAAATTCATAGCTTGGGCAGGTTGGCTCTCGTGATTAATTTTTATCGGCCAATTTAAAAGTTAGTTTAACTCTTTTTTAACCTGCTTTGGGTTATTTTTTGATTAGATTCTAAATGCCAAAGTGTTAAGTGCTCGCCCCAACAGCAACCGGTATCGAGTGCCTGGATACTTGTTGAGGGCACATTACCCATAACGGCGGCCCAATGCCCGAAAACTAACGTATGGGTTTGATTAATAATACCCGCATGCTCAAACCAGGGAGATAGGTCAGGATCCTGGCACGCTGCCGGCGGCAGCTTGCAGCCGAAGTCCAGACTGCCGTCACTGTGTAAAAATCTCATTCGGGTAAGGGCATTGATGCAATATATGTTGCGCTCAACTGTGGTCATAGAGTCATGCCAACGATTTGAGCCATTGGTATACATCTGTCCGATGAGTGAGGAGATATAGTCATGTGATTGTAGTGCGGCGGAAACCCTATCGGCTTCGGTTCGCAAGGTATCGAGCTCCCACTGAGGCGGCACGCCTGCATGGGTCATTATCAGCTTGTGCTCCGGAAACTCCTGATAAAGAGGCTGTAATCGTAACCAACCAATCAGAGAGTCGATATCGGGAGCTGAGAGCAAAGGTCCCAGATGATCGCTGGGGTTGGCCCGCTTAATTTTAGCGTTAACGGCAAAGAGGTGAAGATCATGATTTCCCAGTACGACCCGGGCTGAGCCATCCAGTTGCTGAAAGAACCTTAGTGTTTCGAGTGAGCCCGGGCCTCTTGCCACAAGATCACCCACAGCCCAAAGCTGATCCTGTGACGGATTAAAGTCGACCTTGCTCAGAAGCCGCTGTAACTCTTCAAAGCATCCTTGAATATCGCCGACAAAATAGTGCGCCATCTGTGTAGCCTCAAAGTGGATTAAGTGATCTAGTGAAGAAGACCGGGGACCGCGAGCCTGAACAGGGGGATCTGCGCCTTGAAGCTCACTCCGTCGTCGGTGATCATGGTATAACTCCCCTCCATTACTCCCAGAGGGGTTTCCATCACAGTACCACTGGTATATTGATATGCACTGTCCGGTTCAATCCTTGGTGTTTCGCCAACAACCCCCTGACCCCGCACCTCACTATTGTGGTTGTTCGCATCTGTGATGGACCAGTAGCGGCTCTTCAGTGTCACTGCGCTCTCGCCAAGGTTAACTATGGTAATCGTGTATCTGAACAGATATCTCTCTTCAATCGGATCCGATTGCTCTTCAATATATTCGGTTTTTACTTCGACCTTGATTGAATCTTCGATTGCAGTCATGACTTTCCTTATGGCGAAAGAAGGGAGGGCTCAGCCCTCCCTAAATTTACTTGGTATGATTATCTGTATCGAATAAGACGATATCAATAGGTATATGATAAAGACCTATTTTTTGTCGATAACAAGATTGGCCATAGCCACATATTGCTCGACACTTATCTGTTCGGGCCTGAGCGAAGAGTCTATACCGAGTTGGGTAAACTCATCATCTGTGATCATATGCTTAAGGTTGTTACGTAGCGTCTTACGGCGCATATTGAATGCCGTGGTTGTCAGGTGTCTGAGCAGTTCAACATCTTTACATGGCCAGGGTTTCTCTTTATATGGTACGAGACGGACAACGGCTGAGTCGACCTTTGGCGGAGGAGTAAAGCATCCCGGAGGAACCTCCAGAACCGGAAGCACCTGACAGTGGTACTGAGCCATAACAGTCAATCGACCATAGGCCTTGGTTCCCGGACTCGCAGACAGCCTCAATACCACCTCTTTTTGCAGCATAAAGTGCATGTTTTTGATATGTTCGGCAAACTCGAACAGATGAAACATGAGTGGGGTAGAGATGTTATAGGGAAGGTTACCGAACACCTTGAGCTGCTTGTCCGCTTCGATCAGCTGACTGAAATCAAACTTTAAAGCGTCACCCTGATGAATATCAAGCTTATCTTTTAGCGTCGGGTGTTCCTGGAGTCGTTCGACGAGATCTTTATCCAGCTCTACTACCGTTAGTTTATCGATAGCTGCGGCAACGGGTTCGGTTAAGGCACCCAGACCTGGGCCAATTTCAACCATAACATGATCATTATCCGGGGCTATAGCACCCACGATACGGTTGATAACATTGCCATCGGTCAAAAAGTTTTGTCCGAAACGTTTTCTGGCTGTATGGCCTAAATGTACTTTATTACTCATTACGTATTTTCAACTACTCAGCATTTGCAGCCAGATCAATGGCTTTATTAAGTGCGCAGACAAAACTTCCTATGTCTGCTTGGCCGGTACCGGCAAGTTCCAGTGCGGTACCGTGGTCGACAGATGTGCGAATATAGGGAAGCCCTAAGGTAATATTAACAGAGCTGCCAAATCCCTGGGATTTTAGCACGGGCAAGCCCTGATCATGATACATGGCTAAGATAACATCGGCATCTTCCAGATATTTCTTTTGAAAAATGGTATCGGCAGGTAGTGGTCCGACGATATGCATCCCTTCACCGCGTAACTCTTCGAGTGCGGGTATGATGGTATCGATCTCCTCCCGTCCCAGATGGCCATCTTCGCCGGCATGGGGATTAAGTCCACAGACATATATCTTAGGCTGCTTAATCGCGAATTTGCTGACCAGATCAGAGTGCAGAATCTTCACTATCTGATGCAACCTGTCGCGGGTAATCGCCTTAGATACATAGGCTAACGGGATATGGGTCGTGACTAATGCTACATGTAGACCCGGAGCCGCCAGCATCATTACGACATCCTGACAGTTTGCCTGATTAGCAAAAAATTCAGTATGACCGCTAAAGGGGATACCAGACTGATTGATGATCCCTTTATGTACCGGACCGGTGACGACCGCATCGAACTCGCCGTTCATGTTTTTTTCGCCGGCATAACGTAAGGTTTCAACGACATAGGCACTATTTTGCTCATCGAGCTGACCACACTGTGACTCGGTAAGCAACGAAAAGGGGGCCAGTGTCAGTGTTCCGGCTTCTTGGGGCTTTGGCTCCAGATTAGGCTGATAGGGTCTAAGCTGGAGTGGAAGTCCGAGCTTTTTGGCTCTGCCGGACAAAAGTTCAGGATCGGCGCAAACAACTAGCTCAGCAGGCCAGGCCTGCTGAGCTAGTTGGATAACTAAATCTGGGCCAATTCCTGCGGGCTCACCCGGGGTAATGGCAATTCGTTTAGTCGTCAATATGATTAACCTCGATTAAAGTCGGCATCGAAAACTTCGATATACGCTTCAGATCTCATCTCATCCAGCCAGTTTTGTAGTTCTTCATTAAACTTACGGCGGAAAATAAGTTGGTGCGCCCGATTGGTATTAAATTTATCTGTTGCATCTGTTTTTCGACGCTCTTCAAGCTGAACTATATGCCAGCCGTGAGTAGAGCGAAATGGTTCACTGATCTCATCTATTTCAAGTGCATTCAAGGTTTGCGCGAATGCGGGCACATAGACAGATGGATCGGCCCAGCCAAGTTCGCCACCTTTAGCAGCGGACCCAGGATCTTCAGAGTATTGACGGGCAAGGGCGGCAAAGTCTGCATCACCTGAACGAATCTGTTCCACGAACTTATCGAGCATCGCCTTGGCTCGCTCTTCAGAAAGGATCGGTGATGGCTTGATCAAAATGTGTCTTGATCTGACTTCATCAATCTCTTTGGTCTGAAGGCCACGGGCATCGAGAACCTTGATGATATGGAATCCGGCTCCGCTTCGGATTGGACCTATGATATCACCGGTCTTAGCGCCACCCAGCACCTCGGCAAAAAGTGTTGGCATCTCGTTGACGTTCATGTAATCCCATACACCGCCCTCCAGAGCCTTTGGACCAGCCGAAGCCGCTATCGCTGTGCGGCGGAAGTCATCGCCACTCTTGATACGGTTTAATACTGTATTGGCACGGTCACTCGATTTTTGAAGCTCTTCACTACTTGGACTGCTTGGTACTTCAATCAGTATGTGCCCTATCTGGAACTCAACCTGCTGTAGACCCTGCTCCTCGATGAGTTTGACTAAGTTGTTAATCTCTTGAGGTGAGACCTGAATACGGCGCTGAACCTGAATACGTTGTATCTCGCCTAAGGTGATCTCTTTACGTAACTGTTCACGGTACTGGTTCCAGCTCATCCCCTCTTCGCCGATCTTCTCCTTCATCTGATCGACAGTTAGCTTTTGCTCTTTCGCAATGTTACTTATGGTCTGATCCAGCTGAAGGTCTCCGATATGCAAGCCTATTCTATCGGCCATCTGCATCTGTAGTCGGGTCATAATCAAACGTTCGATGACCTGAGTTCTTAGTGCTTGATCCGATGGAAGAGCCTGTTCAGCCGAGATGGCATTGGCTTTTACGGTCTCTATCATGCTGGCTATCTCGCTCTCCAGCACAATGCCTTCATTTATCTGAACAGTGACACGATCCAGAGGCTCCACTTTAGCTTGAACTGTGTGGCTCATTGCCAGGGTAAGAAAGGCAAAAATCAAATGTTTACAGGGTTTCATCAACAAAAATCCTTGGCATATTAACGTCTGTACGGCATTAAACGATGCCGGTTAAATCCTATTATCAAGAGTTGGACTATAGGTCTTACTCATGGTTCATCTAAAAAATAATTGTTTTGCTAGTTTTTAAGATAAAGGGGCTTTCGGTAATTAAATAGACCATCGTTAAGCATGTCTGATACACCTAACGGACCCGAGCCTCCTAGTCCTTTTATCACAAAATTAAGATATAAGCCGCTCTCAAACAGCTCTCTGTTATCCAATACCGGATTATAATCATCATCATAGTTGGTCTTGATTCGGTAATGATAACTTAAACGCAAGGCCCAGCAGCAGGACTCATACTGGAAACCGGCGTAGGTTTCCACACTTCTGCTCTCGTTGAGATCGTAATACCAGTTACCGACCAAGTAAAGGCTGTCATTAAGCGGCCATGCTCCCCGCATACCGGCCTGTGAGATATTAACCGATTCGTTGGTGTTGCTGTTCAGCAGATCGGGGACATAACGGTAACTGAATTGAAGCAGTTTATTGGCTCCCGGACGGAAGTCGAGGGTAACCTCACTCTTCTTATTCTCACTCTCGGTCGTATCATATTGAATCGCACCGCTCATATACCAATCCCGGTGGAGTTGAGTATTGAGTTCTGCCGCTAACACTGAGTTTGAGGTATTTTCCTGAGAAAAGGTTTCACCTTGAAATGCAGAGTCTGTGATTCCGACCCGGCTATCCTGGAAGTAAAAAATCTGACCCAGACTAAACTTAAACTTCTCGATGTTATGAGAATCAAACAAGCGGGTGGTTAAACCTAAGGTCATCTGATTTGCATCGGCGACCCTGTCCAGCCCTGAAAAGCGCCGTTCACGGAACAGTCCGAAATAGTCTTCTTGAAGTTGGGCGGTATCATAAACTCCGATATTCGATTGATCTTCATATCCGACATAGAGGTATTGGAACTGAGGCTCCAGAGTTTGACGGTAGTTTTCGTTGAAGTAGTCAGTAAACCTTTCGAAGTTAATCTGGCCATGGATCCGTACCTGCGGCAGGGTTCGGTTAACCTGACTATCCAGCTCTTCATTGGTATCGACTCTGTTATCTTCCTGCCAGTAGTAGGTCTGAAGCAGTTTCAGCTCACTGGTTAAAGAGCCGGCCGGTCCATGGAGTGGTAGCGAGATGCTGGGTTCAAAATGAAGACGGGTGGCGGTCGTCTTGTCACTATCTTCATGCTCAAAATTGGTTACTTCACTCAAGAAGCCAAAATCTAATCCATTCCAGATGTCAGGAGCACGGTAGTTGAATCCCAGTTGTGGCATGACCTGGTAAGGCTTCTCATCTTCGCCCAGTACCTTAATATCTTGTACTCTGGCGTTGAAATCCCAGTTTTTTTCGAAGTAACTGGCTTCACCGATTCGGGTCAACTGATTATCGGTAGCTCGTTGTACATCCGACTTTAAGTCATTGAAGTAGTTGTTGTCCGATACATCGGTATAGTTAGCCAGTACCCGCCAATTGTCATCGATGGCACCACTGTGCTCCCAATGATAGAGATAACGATTAGGCGAGTTAGCTAACAGATCATCGTTTCCAAGGTACTCGACATTGAGGCGGCCCTGCTGAGCGTCGCCGGCGAGGTATCTGAAGTCACTCTTTAAAAACAGCCCACGGGCAGACATATAATGGGGCGTGAAGGTAAGATCGTACTCAGGGGCTATATTCCAATAATAGGGAGTGGCAACTTCTACACCATTTGTTGTGCTGGTGCTGAAGGTCGGAAACAGAAAGCCTGACTTACGTTTATCCGAAACCGGGATCGTCATATAGGGAATATAGAGAACCGGTACATTACCTATTTTCAGTTTGGCATCCCATAACTCTCCCCACTCCTCTTCACTGTCAATTTTTATCGTCTCGGCTTCGAGTAACCAAGAGGTGTCTTCTGGGGGGCAGGTAGTAAAGTTGGTCTTGGTCAGATAGAGGTTGTTGTCCGGAGTGATCTCCAGCTTTTCTGCATCTCCATGGATCTGCTGGCCATGTAACCAGTATTGCGCTCCCGACAGGGTGGCACTATTGCTGCGCATCTCGGCAACCAGTGAATCTGCCGTGACGGTAAACATCTGATCCTGAAATACCAGATTGCCATTTGCGTCTAATCGTTCCGACTCTTGATCTAAAATGGCCTCATCTGCAGCGATATTGCGTTCGCCCTGGCTGAATGAAACATCACCATTAAATTTGGCTTGTTTTCCCATCTGTGCTTCTGTGCGATCGGATATGATGCGGATCTCCTGAAGATCAAGCTTTACATCGCTCTGTGGAATCGACAAACGGGGAACCGGTGGCTCTACGATACATTGGGTATCGGTATTGGTTGAGACTTCTTTTTCTTCAGCCAAGACTAATTGGGGAAGTAGGCTTAGTGCCAATAAATAACGGATCTGCATCTTAAGTCGTTTTATATGATTTCTTAGTCTGGACAAATATTGGTGAGAAAAGTTGCCGCTAGTTTGAGGCAACACAGCTAAATATCGAGATTGAGCTTATTAGCTGTTTCCATTTTGCTTTATAATAAAGCAATTTTTCCATAAGAGCCATGAGGTGCCCTTGTCAGATCCCAGATTTCTTGCTTTAAATGCATGGCTGAACCACATTTTCGATAGCCAGGTCGCCCCTGAGCTTATCTCCGGAGACGCCAGTTTCAGGCGCTATTTCAGGGTTAGGCATGGTGATGAAAGCTTCATTGTTATGGACTCGCCTCCAAAACTCATCAAAGTTATGCCCTTTGTTAAATTGGCTAATGCACTCAGAGGCAAAGGTGTTGATGTGCCTCAAGTGATTGAAATAAATGCCGAAGAAGGCTTTCTCCTGTTGAGTGACCTGGGAGATATGCAGCTTCTGTCTGTATTAACCATTGATAATGTAGACAAGTATTATGGGCAGGCGTTAACCCTACTGAACCGGGTCGCTTCAGTTATGGACGACGGTGAAACAGCACTGCCTCTATACGATGATGAATTTGTGAAGCGAGAGCTGGACATTTTTACTGATTGGTTGATAAATCATCACCTCAACATAGAAGTCGATGCCACAACGCGAACTATGTTGGATGGCGTTTATACCCTATTGATTAATAACGCCGCACAGCAGCCCAAGGTGGGGATGCATCGGGATTATCATAGCCGTAATCTGATGCTGGACAATGAAAAGCTGAGCGTTATCGATTTCCAGGATGCAGTAATAGGACCGGTAACCTATGATGCGGTTTCTCTGCTGAGAGATTGCTATATTCGTTGGCCGGAAGAGCTGGTTGAAAGGCTGATGCTACAACACTACGAGCAGCAGCTTGAGTCTGGGGTAATCGATAAGGGCCTAAGTGTGGCTACCTACCGCAGGTGGTTCGATCTGATGGGGCTACAGCGTCATATAAAGGCCGCAGGTATCTTTGCCAGACTGAATTACAGGGATAACAAGCCAGCTTATATGAATGATATTCCATTAACCCTGGAATATATCCAAGATGTTTCAGGGCGTTACCCTGAGCTATCTTCGTTTGCTCACTGGATCGAGTCGCTGATAATACCTGGTTTCAAGGAGAAACTATGAAGGCGATGATCTTAGCGGCGGGGCGCGGGGAGCGGCTACGCCCCCTTACCGATTCCATTCCGAAACCACTGGTCAAAGTCGACGGCAAACCACTGATCGTCTACCACATTGAGCGGTTGGCTCAAGCCGGGATCAGTGAGATAGTGGTCAACCATGCCTGGCTTGGCGAAAAACTGGTTCAAGCCTTGGGCTGCGGTAAAAGATGGGGAGTGAGTATTCGTTACAGTGCCGAGTCTGTAGCATTAGAGACCGGCGGCGGAATCAAGCAAGCTCTCCCCTTATTGGGAGATGTGCCTTTTTTGGTTATCAACGGCGATATATTTATCGATGAGTTACCAACATTTCCCGACTTCAGTATGGGGGACCCGTTAGATGGTAAACTGGCTCATCTATGGCTGGTAGATAATCCTGAGCAGCATCCGGAAGGGGATTTTCCACTCAGAGATGGCCTGGTTTCTCCGGCTCCGCATAACGATGAGTCGGCATTAACATTTTCCGGCATGGGGATCTATCACCCTTCTATTTTTGAAGGCACTCCCGATGATGGTTTTCCGCTAGCTCCTCTGTTAAGGGAGAAGATGGCATTGAAGGCCGTTTCCGGTTCCCATTTCACCGGTTTTTGGTGTGATGTAGGAACTAAGGAGCGTTTATTAAAACTCGAGCGCCGACAGAAGAGTAAGCGTTAGGGGCTGATACAGGCTGTTATGGATTCAAGATTAGTTTTCGGAAGTCCACTTTTTTATGATTAAGGTTTATTGATGCGTATTTGGGGTAAGTTTTTTGGCTTTGCAATCGGCTTCATGTTTGGTCGAATCATTGGTGGTCTGATAGGCCTCTGGCTAGGCCATCTTTATGATAAGAAAAGTGCCGAGCTCAGTGGCATCATAGGTAAAGGCGCAAACAGACAGACACTCTTTTTTAATACCACCTTTGCGGTGATGGGTCATGTCGCAAAGGCCTCGGGCCAGGTTACCGAAAACGATATTCGTATCGCTACGCTGTTGATGGATCAGATGCAGCTTAAGGGGGAGGCCAGGAAGGAGGCACAAGCTGCGTTTAAAGAGGGGAAGGCGAGCGATTTCGATATCAAGGCTTGCCTTAAAACGTTCCGGCTCATCTCCATGGGGCGTAAAGAGTTGCTGCAGATGTTTCTGGAGATCCAGATCCAGACTGCATTATCTGACGCTAAGCTCGATCCTAAAGAGCACGCCGTTTTGTTAACTGTGGCTCAAGAGTTAGGTTTCAGCGCCGGCCAGTTGGACGAATTGCTGAAACGTTGGCAAGCCGAATTTAACTTCCATAAGGGAGGCAATAATCAACAGACCACGGTTGAAGATGCCTATGATCTGTTGGGGCTGACCGAGGCTGCCTCGGATCAGGAGGTTAAGCGCAGCTATCGTAAGTTAATGAATGAGCACCATCCCGATAAGCTGGTGGCCAAGGGGTTACCACAAGAGATGATGGAACTTGCCAAAGTGAAAGCACAAGATATTCAGTCGGCTTACGACAGGGTGAAGAGTGACAGAGGAATGCGTTAAGCTTCTCACAAATTTGTAATTGGCTTATCAGTCACTTACGGGCGGTATGGAAAAGGTTGTGTTGAGTCGTCATGTGTATACTTGTGGCATTTAACAGGCATGATATTGTCGTTTACAGAAAAGGATTTGTTATGAAAATCACAAAGCTGTTACCGTTTTCAGTGTTATTTGCGGCGTCGACCCTGCTCCCCGCTTCGGCTGTGGCCGAGGCATTTGTCGCCCCCTTCGGTGGTTATAGTTTCGGTGCCAGCGAGTTTGATGTCACCGCAGAAAATACGGGAGAGCCGGGAGCATTAAAGATCTCTGAGTCCGGACATTACGGCTTCATGGCGGGGATTACGACAATAGATCCGGGAGATATCTACTTCCTCTATAGCCATCAAGGCACAGACCTTAGAAGCGGCGGCAGTTTCAGCCCTGACATCATTACTGATTTAAATGTGGATTACTTTCATCTCGGTGGTTCGCTCTATTTCCCCAATGGCAATTTAAGGCCATATGTAACGGCAAGTTTAGGTTTGACTCAGATGCGTCCGGGTGACGATTACTCGACCGAGTCGCGATTTTCAATGGGCTTCGGGGCCGGCATCGAGTACCAGATGACCGAGGCCTTCTCACTGTTTGCAGATGCCAGAGGCTATGCCACATTTGTAAATAGCAGCAGTGCTCTGTTTTGTGACGGTGGAGAGTGCCTATGGTCAATCAGCGCCGATATCATGTGGCAGGGACAGGCGAACCTGGGGTTAAAGTTTAAGTTTTAAGTTCTGGCTTCAGTGTGGAATAGTGCTTAGAGTGGATAGTTAGGCTGGTTCATCAGCGCGCCCGTCGTATCAACATGTGGCAGGGACAGGCGAACCTGGGGTTAAAGTTTAAGTTTTAAGTTCTGGCTTCAGTGTGGAATAGTGCATAGAGTGGATAGTAATTTCCGATAATATGTGACTGGTTCATCAGCGCGCCCGTCGTATCAACATGTGGCAGGGACAGGCGAACCTGGGGTT
>NZ_CANMUW010000012.1 GCF_947501225.1 uncultured Shewanella sp. | reverse complement strand
GATTTTATGAAATGAAAAGCTACAAGCAGAGCGGTAGTTCAGTTGGTTAGGCTCTTTATAAATAGAAAGCGGCCTGTCACGCCGGGGGTCGCGGGTTCGAGTCCCGTCCGCTCCGCCAACACAAAGACGAAAGCCTCTACAGTAATGTAGAGGCTTTTTTCGTTATCAAGCCCTAGCACTTCTTATGAATAGAGAGTGCCAGGGCTTTTTCGTATCTGGATTTTATGAAATGAAAAGCTACAAGCAGAGCTGTCTCTCTCAATCACCTATGGTCCAGGTGGCATCAGCGCATCCCTGCGCTTGGTAGGTTTAGTTGTGTTGTTCACTTCGTAAACAATATTTTTTGTGATTTTTCTTATTCTAATTCATTGTTTTATGATGTTTAAATAAGCTTCTTCTGTTTGCTTCTAGTTTCGTACCTATAAAAGAGTATAATACTCTTTTATAGGAGTGATTTTATGGATTGTCGTCTAGGCTGTGGAGCGTGCTGTATCGCCCCATCAATAACCAGCCCCATTCCGGGCATGCCTGATGGAAAAGCCGCAGGTGAGCGTTGTGTACAGTTATCGGAAGACAATTTATGTAAAATCTTTGGCAGCAAGGAACGTCCGGATGTATGTAGCTCTTTTTCAGCTACTTATGATGTCTGTGGCAGTAGCAATAATGAAGCGCTCAGGCTTATCGCTTTTTTAGAGTCACAAACCAGCTAAATGAATTATGAGTAGGTGAACCATGCAGTTAACTCGTTATACGGACTTTGGTATTCGTACCTTAATGTACCTTGCTATTCAGCCTGATAGAGAGGAGCTGTTCCGCATCTCTGAGATCACCGAAGTCTTTGAGTTGTCGCCTAACCATGTTTCTAAGATCGTTCACCACCTTGGAAAGCTTGGCTATCTTGAGACTATCCGTGGTAAGAGTGGTGGCTTCCGTTTGGGCATGTCTCCTAAAGATATCAATATTGGCAAGCTAGTGCGTGTTTTAGAGAACTCACTCGCGCCTATCGATTGTAGTAAGCCTTATTGTCGCTTCACTCCGTCTTGTCAGCTTAAAGGTGTGCTTGCCGATGCTGTCGCGGCCTACTTAGCCGTAATCGATGCCTATACCCTGGAAGATATCGTGAGTAACAGGGATGAGCTAAAACAGTTACTACCTGAACTCTCAATCCCGGTTTTGCAGATAGCTTAAGCCTTAGCCATTCTAAACCTGTCAGTGGGTTAGCCGTGTCTATTTGCTAACCTACCTCAGGCGGACACTTGCAGCTCCGCCTTTCTTCTCTTTATTGGCCAGATTATAAGGTAATAGATAAGAGGTTTTTACCAGCTCTATCCCTGCCTTCTCAAGCCTGGGCAGGTTTTCGTTTAAGAACTTGATGGTCTCCGGATACGGGTGAGCAATGACGACTACCTGGCCCTGTTTATGTGCCAGTGACATGAGGCGCTTAAAACTGGCTTCGAGCCCAGAGTCTGATATGTCATTATCTAGAAATACCTGTCGTCTAAGTAAGGGGATCCCCAGTAGTTCCGCCTTCCCGCTGGCTTTAGTAAAGCGGGTGGTCATGCTATCGACAAAATATAGTTCTCTCTGTTTCAAACTCTCCATGACCCACTGCATAGGTTCATCCAGTTGGGTTAGCAGGCTACCCATATGGTTGTTCGCTCCCTTTGCGTAGGGAACATTATCCAGTGCGCGAGCTAATGTCGCTTTTAGCTCAGATTCATCCATGGTATTGGTGAGCCCACCCGGGCCAAGTAGCTTGCCATTAAGTGCCTGCATGGGAAGGTGTAGCATGATCTCATACCCCTTATCGTGGGCAGTCTTAGCGACTTCAGTACCCAGAGGGGTGTGAGGGAGAACCGATAGGGTGACATTATTTGGTAAAGACAACACAGCTTCATCCGATTGACGATAACCAATATCGTCAATGATGATCGCAACTTGTGAAGCTTCTACATAACCAACCGAAAAAAATGCAATAAATACAATTAAAAGAGAGCGCACTATAGTTATTATCTTTTATACCTTGCTGGTACTTATGTTTTAGTTTTAATCCATGTGATTGCAGAGTCCAGAATATAATCTCTATCAATGTCCCCATGAATCGAATTTTTATCGATTATAGGCATACTTTCACCGATTGTGACAGCTTCAGGGTTAAGTTTTATGTCCGGCTCAACGCCTTTGCTATTGATATCGTGCCCTTTTGGGGTTGTGTACTTAGCTATTGTGAGCTTAATAGCATTCCCCTCTATTAGGGTGGGGATAAGGCTTTGGACAGTTCCTTTACCGAAGCTGGTTTCGCCAATCAGTGTGGCTCTGCCATTTTCCTGCAATGCGGCAGCGAGAACCTCAGAGGCGGAAGCCGACCCTTTGTTTATCAGTACTATCATGGGAACTGATGAAAGCATGCTTTGAGGTGAGGCAAAGTAATCAGAATTCGCATCAAAAAATCTGCCTTCGGTAGAGACTATCCGGCCTTTGGCAAGAAACATATCGGCAATCTTAATCGCCTGATCAAGCAAGCCTCCGGGGTTATTCCTCAGGTCGAGTATGAGCCCTTCAAGGCCTATGGATTGCCATTGCGTCAACTGTTTGATCATCTCTTCGGTAGAGTTATCTTGAAAGCTGGCTAACCTGATATAGCCTATCTTCTCTTCGTATAGGTTAGCCGTAACAGACTGTACCGAAATGATGCTGGGGACGAGTGTAACTTCATACACCGAGTTCATGTTGGAGTGGGTGAGTGCCAGATTTATCGATAGATTATTTTGGCTATGATGCTTTATCTCTTTGAGTAGTGTATCGAGCTGACTAGGGTCAACCGCTTTATCGTTCAGTTTTACTATTTGGTCTCCGGCTCTTATCCCTGCTTGCTCGGCTGGTGAGCGGGGAAAGGGGGTTATTATGGTTATCTTGCCATCTTCTGCTGCTATCTCGATACCAAATCCGAAATACTCTCCCTTATTTGCATCCCTGATATTTGAAAATTCCTGTTGGTTTAAGAAGTTTGAATAGGGGTCAAGTTTGTTAAAAATTCCATCTAAGGCAGCAGAAATTAACTCACCTTGTGTCACCTCTTTCACATAATAGGTTTCTATGGTGTCGATGACATCGAGTAACATGGGGTAACTGAGGCGGTGATGGTATTGCTCAGCATTCTCCTGACCGGATAAAGTTACCGATAAGCCTAGTGCTAAGCCTAAGATGATGCAGGTGACGTAACGAATAATCTGTGACATGGCGGCCCCTGTTTTTAAGGGCTTATGTCACTCCTAGCGTTTGCAATATCTCGCAGGATCGACCGCTTGCCCTTTATGCCTTACTTCAAAGTATAGGCCAGCCTCGGTCTGTCCACCCGAACGTCCGACGAGTGCGATGGTTTCACCCTTGTTCACAGTATCTCCCGCATTCTTCAAAAGGGTTTGAGCGTGGCCATATAAGCTCATGTATCCTTTGCCGTGGTCGACAACTAACACCATGCCGAAACCCCTTAACCAGTCGGCATAAATGACTTTTCCCGGAGCGATGGCTGACACTTGTTGCCCTTCGGGGGCGGCAAGAGTCACTCCTTTCCATTTTACCTGACCTGAGCGTCTGCTACCAAAGCCGAACCTGATACGGCCCTTGGTCGGCCACTTGAGTTTGTTTCTGCTCTTTAAGCCCTCCATGCTGGGGCTGCTGTTATTGGCTAAGATGGCTTGCTCGACGATTCGCTTAAGGCTAGCCTCTTCAATTTGTAACTGCTCAAGCTTAGCGCCCCGGCTGTTGACGGTTCTCTGTAACTGGGTGAGTGTATTCTGTCGTTGAACCTGTTCGAGGTTGAGTCGTTTAGAGTGCTGTTGTTGTGTAAGGATGAGCTTATTCAGTTCACTCCTCTCTATCACCTGCTTCTCTTGTATCTCATCGAGCTCTGACATCGTTTGTTGAAGCTCGTTGATAGACTCCATACGAGCATTGTTCAGGTATTGATAATAGGCGAGCAGACGTTCAATGGTTGCAGGGCTCTGTTGATTTAACAGCATCTTACTGTAATCGTGATTGCCGGCTAAGTAAGCACTGGCAAGCTGGTTTGAAAGCGTTTCTTGCTGAGTCTGTTTGAGGGTGTTCAGCTCGTCCTGGCGCTGCTTTAACTCGGTTAACTTCTTATCTGTTTTGGCTAAAGCGAGTTTGGTTTGATTAACTTTTTTGGCCGCAGAGGCTATCGCTTTTTCATCTTGCTTCAGCAGAGAAATGAGTTTCTCACGTTGCTTATTGGTGTCTTTAAGTGCAGATTGTTGTTTGCTGATCTGAGATTGGAGTGATTTCAGATCGGATTGACGTTGCTGCAGATCAGATGCCTGAACGTTCGATGAAAGCATGATAAAGCCAGCAGTAATGCTGGCTTTAATAAAAAAGCGAATATTCACTAGTTAAGAGTTACTCTTTGAGTTTAATTATGGAGCGACCTGTCATCTCTGACGGCACCTCTTCTCCCATCAAGGTTAACATGGTTGGAGCGAGATCGCTCAATCGTCCATCTTTTTCTATGCTGCCGTCACGTCCCACATAGATTAGTGGTACCAGTTCACTGGTATGAGCCGTATGCGCCTGACCCGTTTGCTCATCGGTCATCTGCTCGGCATTACCGTGATCGGCTGTGATTAAGCATTCACCATCGACTTTTGCTAAGGCATCGACAACACGGCCGATACAGGTATCTACCGCTTCACAGGCCTGAACTGCCGCTTCAAAGCTGCCGGTGTGGCCAACCATATCACCATTAGGGTAGTTACAGATGATGACATCATATTTAGTTGATTCAATTGCTTCAACCAGCTTGTCGGTCAACTCAGTAGAGCTCATCTCTGGTTGAAGGTCATAGGTTGCCACTTTAGGCGATTGGATCAGTATTCTATCTTCACCTTTAAACGGATCTTCTTTACCGCCGTTGAAGAAGAAGGTCACATGCGCGTATTTTTCAGTTTCAGAGATACGGAGCTGTGTCTTATCTCTATCCTGAAGTACTTCACCTAAGGTGTTAACCAGATCGGTAGAAGGGTAGGCGATAGCCGCTTTAATATCGGCCGCATACTCGGTGAGCATGACAAAGTTTGCTTTAGGTGTGACCTTACGCTCGAAACCATCAAAGTCAGCATCAACAAAACTGCGGGTTATTTGGCGGGCTCTGTCTGCACGGAAGTTCATAAAGATCAGTGCATCACCATCTTCCAGTTGAGCGCTGTTTCCCTGAGCATCCAGGATAGAGGAGCTACCGACAAACTCATCATTTTCATCGCGGGCATAAGCTGCTTCCAACGCGTCTACGGCATTCGGGTATTGATGTAGTGACTTGCCTTCGGTGATCAGCTCATAAGCTTGAGAGACCCGATCCCAGCGGTTATCACGGTCCATTGCATAGTAGCGACCTATGAGTGAAGCAACGCGGCCTGTCCCTAATGTAGTAAACAGATCATCAAAATGGGCCAAACTAGACTTGGCACTACGTGGAGGTGTATCGCGCCCATCCAGAAAAGCATGTAGATAAACCTGCTTGGCTCCGCGTGCCACAGCAAGGCGGCACATGGCTTCAATATGGCTCTCATGACTATGTACACCACCCGGGGAAAGAAGTCCCATAATGTGGACAGCGCCTTGATTCGCTATTGCCTTATCGATGGATTCGAGAAACGCCTGGTTTTGGTCAAATTCACCGTCTTCAATAGCCTTGCTTATTCTGGTAAGTTCTTGATAAACAATGCGACCTGAGCCTATGTTGATATGGCCTACTTCAGAGTTACCCATCTGACCATCGGGTAAACCTACATCCATACCTGAACCGGAGATCAGGCTATTTGGGTATTGTGCATTTAGTCGATCCAGTACTGGAGTCTTAGCGTGGAATACGGCATTTTTTTCCGTGTTTTCACGATATCCCCAGCCATCGAGGATCAGCAGTGCCAAGGGGCGTTTGCGTGTCGTCATGGTGGTACCTTTAAGTTTAAAAAAATAAAGTTCAAAATTTTAATTGGCTAAATATTACTACGTAAGGCGTAGCTGAAAAAGAAATTTACCTCGATTGTGCTAAGCGTTTTTTTTGAGATCTTGATGCCTGCCCGCATTATCGGGTGTTTTGTGGACTAACAACTTGCTGCAATCTACTACTGCGATGGTATACTCTGTGCCCTAAATTTAGTTTCAGCCCTCAGAAGTAGGCATTTTACCATGCAAGAATATATTGAATTTTTGAAAGCTAATCCTATGTTGAGCTTAGCTTGGATTGGTCTATTTGTTGGACTAATCGTCAGTGTTTTCAAATCTAGTATCTCGAAAGTGTCTACCGTTGATCATCAACAAGCCACTTTGTTGATAAACAAGCAAGACGCTAAAGTGATCGATGTAAGGGAGAAAGCGGAGTTCAAAAAAGGTCATATCATCGATGCCATAAACATTCCGTTATCTGAAATTAAAAATAATCAACTTTCGGCCCTTGAAAAGTTTAAAGCCAGTCCCATTATAATGGTATGCAACGCGGGAATGGTTTCATCTCAAGCCGCACAACTGATGGTTAAAGCAGGCTTCGAATCTGTGCATAACCTTAAAGGTGGTATGGGTGACTGGCACTCAAATAATTTGCCGGTATCTAAGAGTAAGAGATAGCGAGTACCGCCGAATATTGCTTTTTGAAGACATTTTTGATTAGAGTGTCTTCTCTTAAAAAATCACAAAAGGCATTTATAGTTTGGTTATAACACCGTTTAGATGTCTTATAGATTGAAATAACAAAACCTGGGATGGTGGCTGGGCGCATATGGCTCAAGTAACAAAAGCCCTAAAGATTGGTTTCAATTTTGAAACCCAATAACTTGGATAGGTAGGAAATTATGGCTGAAGTAGCAAACAACGAACAACAAGAACCACAGTTCAACATTCAACGTGTTTACACGAAAGATATCTCTTTCGAAACGCCAAACAGCCCTGCAGTGTTCCAGAAAGAGTGGAACCCGGAAGTTAAACTAGATCTTGATACTCGTAGCGCCAAACTTGCTGACAACGTATATGAAGTTGTATTGTCTCTGACAGTAACGGCTAAAAACGGTGAAGAAACTGCATTCCTATGTGAAGTTCAGCAAGCTGGTATCTTCGCTATTCACGGTCTGACAGAGCAGCAATTGGCTCACTCTCTAGGTGCATACTGCCCTAACATCCTTTTCCCATATGCTCGTGAAACTGTGGGTAGCTTAGTTGGTCGTGGTACTTTCCCACAGCTTAACCTGGCTCCGGTTAACTTCGATGCATTGTTCGCTCAATATGTTAATCAGCGTCAAGCTGGTGCAGAAGAAGCTGCTCAAACTGAAGAAGCAAGCGCTTAATAGGTCATTAAGTAGCAATTCAAAGTTATCTGTTTAGTCGTTCAATCAGCTGCACAGATAGCGGCTGTTTCATTTGAGTGCTAAGCTCGAATGAAACAGCAATATGTGATGAGTAGTTATATGAAAAACACTGCCGACATTACGGTACTGGGGGCGGGGTCTTATGGCACCGCCCTTGCTATTTCTCTAGCCAGTAACGGACATAAAACCCTGCTTTGGGGGCACCTGCCTGAACATATCGAACAGCTCAAGCAAGATCGCACCAATGAAGAGTTTTTACCTGGTATTGAGCTGCCTGATCTATTGATCCCAGAAGCCGATCTCGCTACTGCACTTAATGCTTCGAATAACGTATTAGTTGTGGTGCCAAGCCATGTATTTGGTCTGGTTTTAAAACAGGCTGCACCACTGCTGCGTGAAGATGCACGAGTGGTATGGGCGACCAAGGGCCTAGAACCTGAAACCGGTCGTCTGCTCCAGGAGGTTGCCCGGGATATCTTAGGGGAACAGTACCCTCTTGCCGTTTTATCCGGACCAACATTTGCGAAAGAACTCGCAGCCGGTTTGCCTACTGCTATCTCAGTAGCCGGCACCGATGTGAATTTTACCAAAGACCTGGTCGAGCTGCTCCATAGCCCAAAGCGTCTTCGTGTATACGCCAATGATGATTTTACCGGCCTACAACTGGGTGGCGCGGTTAAGAATGTCATTGCGATCAGTGCTGGTATGTCTGATGGTATAGGCTTTGGTGCTAATGCTCGAACCGCTCTGATCACTCGAGGCTTGGTCGAACTTACCCGCTTGGGTGAGGCGATCGGTGCTCAAGCTGCTACCTTTATGGGGATGGCCGGACTCGGCGATCTCGTGCTTACCTGTACCGATAACCAATCACGCAACCGCCGCTTTGGATTGGCATTGGGGCAGGGCCTCGATGTTGATACAGCGCAGCAGGAGATTGGTCAGGTTGTCGAAGGTTACCGTAATACCAAAGAGGTTTACACATTGGCTAAACGTCTCGGTGTTGAGATGCCTATCACCGAGCAGGTCTACAAGGTACTCTATCAGGGGGGCACTCCCCATGATGCGGCCAAAGCCCTGTTAGGACGAGATAAGAAGTCTGAAACCCCGGACAGTTAGGCGTATCGCAAGTGACGGTGAGATAGAGCCGTTGCAGAGATAAAAAGATACCATGTACAGATAAGGGTGCTAAAATAGCGCCCTTTTTTATGGCCATTTTTTGGTCGCTTGTCGTTTGGGAGTGAGTAAGTGAAACATCATGATGTCATTATTATCGGTGCCGGTGCAGCGGGTCTAATGTGTGCCGCAACGGCTGGCTATCGTGGTCGTGATGTATTGGTACTCGATAATGCCAAACAGGCGGGGCGTAAAATTTTGATCAGCGGTGGCGGGCGCTGTAACTTCACCAACCAAAAAGTCGAGCCAAATAACTTTATCTGTAACAACGCTCACTTCGTTAAATCGGCTCTGGCCAGGTATCGAAGCAGTGACTTTATCGACTTAGTCGAGCGTCACGGAATCGAATACCATGAGCGGGATCATGGTCAGCTGTTCTGTAATGATTCGGCCAAAGAGATTGTCACCATGCTACTGACTGAATGTGAGTGGGCGGGGGCCGGGATAAAGTTACGTACCGAAATTCGTGAGATCAGTAAAAATGAGCAGGGGCAGTTCGAACTGATCACAGATAAAGAGCACTATAGCTGTGACTCGCTCGTGGTCGCCACAGGGGGGCTCTCCATGCCTAAACTTGGTGCGAGTCCCTATGGCTACCATATTGCTGAGCAGTTTGGTTTAAACCTGTTGCCCACACACGCCGGACTGGTACCTTTTACCTGGCATAGTGAGCAAAAACTGAAGTTTGAATCTCTGTCCGGTATCGCTATTCCCAGTACCATCACCGCCAAAGATGGCACTCAGTTCAGTGAAGCGCTGCTGTTTACCCACAGGGGGTTATCCGGGCCGGCCATTTTGCAGATCTCCAACTTCTGGAAGGCGGGAGAAACCATCAGTATCAACTTACTGCCGGGTGTGGATGCCAGAGCCGCAATTGAGCTTGTGTTAGCCAATCATCCCAGGCAGAGCCTGCGTAATACGCTCAGCCATTGGTTACCTAAGCGTCTGGTCGAGGCCTTGTTCGATGAGTCCTTGCTCAATAAGGCGATGAACCAGTTGATCCATAGTGAACTTGAACAGTTGGCCGTCGATCTGGAGTCCTGGGAAGTACTGATGAATGGCACCGAAGGCTATCGAACTGCAGAAGTGACACTTGGCGGTGTCGATACCGACGAGTTGTCGTCGAAAACAATGGAGGCTAAATCTGTATCCGGCCTCTACTTCATCGGTGAGGTCATGGACGTTAGCGGCTGGTTAGGGGGATTCAATTTTCAGTGGGCCTGGTCATCGGGGGTCGCCGCCGGACAAGCTGTATAGAGCCCGGCAGCAAGATAATCTCAACGACTTAAGCGCAAGTGAGTGTTATCCAGGATAAATACCGGATTAGCTCCCATTTCCAATACGCTTAAAGATATAATAGCCGTTAACTATGCTAGTTTAGATGTAACTAATATCCTCTGCCTCAATGTTTTTATGTGATTGAGGAGCTGTAGATAACACCATGTTTATTCGATAGGACTGAAGATGACTAAAGCAAAAATCGGTATTGTGACAGTAAGTGATAGAGCCAGCGCCGGGATCTATGAAGATATCTCCGGTAAAGCGATTATCGATGTATTAAATGAATATCTCACCTCTGAGTGGGAGCCGGTTTATGAAGTCATTCCCGATGAGCAGGATGTTATCGCTGCGACCCTGATTAAGATGGCTGATGAGCAGAACTGTAGCCTGATCGTAACTACAGGCGGTACCGGACCAGCTAAGCGCGACGTGACTCCGGAAGCTACCGAAGAGGTGTGCGATCGCATGATGCCGGGCTTTGGAGAGTTGATGCGTGCCGAGTCATTGAAGTTTGTACCGACAGCCATTCTGTCACGTCAGACAGCGGGTCTGCGTGGTGACTCGTTGATCGTGAACCTTCCGGGTAAACCTAAGTCGATTCGTGAGTGTCTCGATGCCGTGTTCCCAGCAATCCCATACTGCATCGATCTGATGGACGGCCCCTTCCTCGAGTGTGACGAAGCGGTTATCAAGCCATTCCGTCCGAAGGCCAAGTAAGCTCAGAACTTACGAACCTGGAAAAGCATAAATGCCACCTTGGAGTTCCTGCTTCAAGGTGGCCTTTACTTTTATGCTGTGATGAAGGTTATCTCTGGTTTCTCTACTCCCGAGCTTTAGCCTGATTCGAATACTTTTCGACAACTTTACCGGTTGTAGCCCATACCAGTACGCCACCCCATGCTATCAGTGAAAAACCTGCCGGAATACAAGCCAGCAAAATGAGCTTGAAATGCTTTCGGTTAAACATGAGTGCAAGTATTGCCGGCAGAAACCAGAGGACAGCCACAGCAACGAGTATCAGTGTGATAAATGCATAATTCTCACCGGCTACAATATTATCTATAAATTCCATTTTTCATCCTTCCTTTGATTTCTTTCGTATCTTTTATAAGCCGAAAACTATCTTCTCGCTTTTCAGTGAACGTTCCATGCCTATGGTTAATCCGATGGCAATTACCAGCGTCGTAAGAGAGGAGAACAGCAACTGCAACATAGGGAGTTCTCTGCCCTTAATGAATGCGATCAACGCCTGCTGTTGTCCTGATACCGGTAACCACTGCAGGGTATCCGGGGCAATGTTGTAGCTGGCCGCCATCGAAAGCATCATAGGAACTATGAGTACTAAGGTGAGGTATGACTGAGCCTCCTTGAATGTCTTGGCCATAAATGAGACAAACAGTTGCAAACTGGCGGCCATGACAGCGATAGGTAAACCAATTAACAGCATTAACACGATGAATTCGGTGCTGATGGTTACTGTAAAGCCAAGCTCCTGCCATGGCACAAAGGCATAGGCCAACTTGGAGATGAGCAGGGTTAATAACAACCCCAGCATGGCAAATACAGTCACGGCAAAGACTTTTGCTAAAACGATACTGGTGGTCGATACCGGATGGCTGAGCAGCAGGGCCAATGAGTTACGTTCACGCTCGCCCGCACTGGTATCTATGGCCAGGTTCATGCCTGAGATAAAAACGGCATAGATCATGGTCATAGTGGCAACACCCAGAATCACACCGCCCTTGGAGTCGGGGGTAGCCTGATCTTCGACATTTAACTTGATGGGTTGAATAACCCGCGGATCTATGCCCCTCGCAATCAGCCTCAAACTGCCCATTTCCGCGCTATAGGTCTGCAGATCTTTCTCCAGCCGTCTTATGGAGTTTTGCAGTTTCTCGTTGGAGTTGTCCGCGATAAGTGTGATCTCGGCGCTCATCCCCTTGGCCATTTGGGCTGCATAATCATCACTTATGACCAGGCGGATATCTTTCACATCCAGCTTCTCACCCGTCTCGGTGAGGCTTTGGTTATCGCCATGGGTGATCCCCTGACTGGACAGATATTTAACCAGATCCGGTGCACTCTCACCGTTCTCAATCCTGATATTGAGATCTTCCGGGCTGGATATCTGCCCGATGAGCAACATAAACATGCCGCACATCAGAAGTGGTGTTCCTATAGCATAATAGAGGCCGGCCATCACCGAGCGCTTGTCTCTGGCGGCATCGATCAGCTCTTTTCTGACCATGGTCATTATCTTGTGCATCATGCTGCGATTCCCTCATCTGTCCCTATTAACTCAATGAATGCATCTTCCAGTGACACTTTTCCTGTTTGCTCACAAAGCTCCCGTGGGCTGCCAACCGCCACCACCTTGCCGTCGGCCATCACTATGACCTGATCACAGAGTGCGGCGACCTCCTGCATGACATGGCTGGAGAAAAGTACGCAGTGTCCCTGCGCTTTTAACTCTTTCAGCAGCTCTCTGAGCACCCGGGTGCTCATGACATCTAAACCTCGGGTGGGTTCATCCAGTATGATGTTTGTCGGCTGGTGGACTATGGCCTGTGCCAGTGCGGTTTTCATCCGTTGACCCTGAGAGAAGCCTTTGCAGCGTCTGTCGGCGATATCATCCATATGAAGCTGGCTGAGTACCTTGGCCGTTGCGGTTTTGGCAGCAGCCCTTGATAAACCATTAAGTTCGGCGAAGTAGCTGATGTACTCCCTGGGAGTTAAACGTTCATAGAGCCCGAAAGGATCCGGAAACAACCCCAACTGCTGTTTCGCTTCGGTTGGGGATTGAGCTACATCGATACCATCGATCTCGGCTATGCCGTTGTCGGCCTGAAGCAAACCGAATACGGTTCTCAAACAGGTAGTTTTCCCCGCGCCGTTAGGGCCTAGCAGGCCGGTAATTTGGCCATCTTTGGCTTCAAAGCTCAGATCATTGAGTGCCTGAACCTCTCCGATATGTTTTGACAGGTTAGATACTTTAATCATGGCTGGCTCCCTGAGTTGTTTCCGCTGAGGGAATAGCCTCAACGGTACTGGCATTGAGGTAGAAGTTACGGCTTACATCCCTGTTCAGACACTCTCCGTCCAATTTCTTCACGTCGCCGGTTTCGACCAACTCGGCAATCAGGTCGTTACCACAGGACTGGTTAGCTACACCATGGGTCGCGAAGGGGGCGATAAAGTGTTTGGCATTGGTCAGCTTCTCCATGGCGAGGTCTCCCCAGCTGGGTGGGGTCGCCGGATCCAGCTGCCCGGATAGCACCAGAGTGGGGATATCACTGCTAACGGGCTCAGAGAAGCTGGCATCCACGGTCGGCATATTCCAGATGGCGCAAGACTTCTCGAAGTTGGTGATCATCTCCTTACCGAAATAGGTTTGATTGGCTAGCTCCCTCTCCTTAGGTGTGAGTCGTTGCCAATCTTCACCACAAACGACCGAGGCATGCATGCCCATGGCGATGCCGGTACTATCGATGGTGAGGGCATATAGGCCCATTATGGGTTGGAAGTTCTCTTTTGCCGCTTCGCTGATCGCATGGGGGATGAGGGCTCTGACATTTGGCATATAGAGCGCCATTCGAATCGCGCCCATAAACTTAGAGCGTGTCATGGTGAGTTGGGTGGACTCTCCGGTTAACGGATCCCTGACCTGGCTGACTGCCGGTGCCGCTGCCAGCTTGGTTTCTACCTTATTCAGGTCGTCTTTGAGGTTTGGAAACTGCT
The DNA here is from genome assembly GCF_947501225.1 of uncultured Shewanella sp. Lineage (GTDB taxonomy): Bacteria > Pseudomonadota > Gammaproteobacteria > Enterobacterales > Shewanellaceae > Shewanella. Next base: position 134,649 of record NZ_CANMUW010000012.1, on the reverse strand, counting down.
TGCCGCAGAGACTATTACTCTCGCAATCCTGGAGAAGCAGCTCGAAGCCTCTACTGATGGCGCTGCCTATGGCGAGTACGTTCTGCTGCATGGGGACCACGCCATCTATGGTGACGGTCGATAGCACCTGAGGATAGTGACGCTGGTAAAGCTGTGCCATGCGGGTACCGTAGGAGATCCCGTATAGGTGTAGCTTGCGGTAACCGAGATGTTTGCGAACGGCCTCGAAGTCTTCCAGTGCATTGAGGCTGCCGTACTGAGTTACATCGGCATCGAGTTCATCGAGGCAGGCCTGAGTCTCCTTGGCGACATCGAAGTTGGCCTCATCGATGGAGAGGGCCCCCTCAAATCCTTCCCCTTCGCATTTGAGCTGATTGGAGCGACCCGTGCCGCGTTGGTCGATGAGTAAAATATCTCTCTTCTGTCGCACCTTGTTAAATATGCGACTGAAACCCGCCGCATTATCTATGGCCGATTGGCCCGGGCCACCGGCGATAGCAAGGAAGGCCTCCGAGTTTGCCCCGCTCTTGATGGCCGGAAGCACAACATAATGAATATCTATCTGCTTACCATCCGGCTTATTTCGATTTTCGGGGACGGTAACAAAACCACAATCGAGCCGCTCGGGTAGGTCGTCGACATAGCAGTGAGCCGGACTCGTCTGCACTGCCTGGCCTGTCATGGTGTTGGCGAAGGCCGGAAGGCTGAATAAAATGGTGCCTATTACCAGAGGGGGGATGAGTGAGGTTAGTGGTCTAACCCTTGCTGTATTACCGCTTCTGTCTTTAACTGAGCGGTCTGGCTCTCCATAAAGCATGATGCCTATTCCTTTCTTGAAAATTACTCAATCTATGGTAAATTATTGCTGTATCGGTGTATCAATGTATTAATACAGTGTTTAAAGGCTAATGTTAGAACTAATAAATGTCAACCCCGGCAGTGGCGACCCAATATACCGACAGTTGAGCGAACAGGTTGTACGTTTGATTGTAGGTGGTCAGCTGGAAGCTGAGCAGGTGCTGCCCTCGGTGCGCCAGATGGCCGAGCACCTTTCAGTTAATCCTATGACTGTATCCAGAGCCATCCAGCAGTTGGTCGAACAGGGCTGGCTGGAACGCAGGCGTGGCCAGCCTACCCGGGTCGCGAGGCGTGAGAGCAGCGAGAAGACTTCCGGCGCTAAGCTACTTAAGCCTCAGGTTGATGATCTGCTTTCTCAGGCCAAACAGTTGGGAATTAGCCAAGATGAGTTGATGGAACTTATTGAACGTTGCTGGTAACTCAGGTTAAAACAAAACATATAAGAACAAAGGATTGAACTGATGGATATGAACCAAGCGCCGATTCTGGAGTTTAACAGGGTCACTAAGAAATTTTCAGATACGACAGCGATTAACTCCCTCTCTGTTAAGCTGTTTCCCGGTATGGTCGTTGGCCTTCTGGGACAAAATGGCGCGGGGAAATCGACACTGATGCGCATTGCGCTTGGGATCATCGAACCGACCTCCGGTGAGATCAGCACCTTAGGTGAACCGGTTCACCGGCTCAGTTCGGCGGCCAAGGCTCAGATTGGTTATGTGCCGCAACAGCCGTTTGGTTACGAAGGCTTCAGTGTTGCAAGGGCGCTTGAGTTACACAGGAGCTTCTATCCAATGTGGGATAGAGAGCTAGAAGATGAGTGGCTGCAGAGATTCAGTCTTGATACAAAGCAGCAGGTTCAGCGATTGTCAGTGGGTCAGCGCCAGTCACTGGCTCTGATTATGGCCATGGCCTATCGACCTAAACTCTTGCTCCTGGATGAGCCGGTAGCGAGTTTGGATCCCATTGCCCGCCGAAAGTTTATGCTGGATCTGTTTGAGTTGGCACTCGAGTCCGGCTCGGCCGTACTGTTTTCATCCCATATCACCTCGGATCTAGAGCGGGTAGCCAGCCACCTGGCACTGATTAAAGATGGAGAGCTGGTACTCTTCAAGGAACTCGATAGTGTGCGGGAGGAGGTGAAGCTATTGACCCTTGTCGATGATGAAGTACCGACAGGGCTGAGGGTGTTAAATCGCAGTGGCAATAAGTTGCTGGTGGATAACTTCTCTCCAGAGAAGTGCCCGGGAATAGAAGCCAGTGCTTTAAATATGGAGCAGTTGTTTATGGAGCTTCACCGATGAGTGGCCCCGATGTCGAACTGGCCCGGGCCAGAGGTGATGAGGCGCCTTTGTTAAGCTTTCTTCAGCGCCGTTTCGCTGGCGTTTTTCGATTCTGGTTTTACGATGTCGGTAGTGCCAGCTTTATGGGAGTCGCGCTGCTCGGCTTGGTGATGTTAGCGCCAGTAATTGCATTTAGTAAACCTGAAGTGCTTCCCTTGATGCTGGGGATGATTCAGGTATCTGTTTCAGCCGCTGTTGCCTGGCAACTTAACCGGCTTGCGGCAACCGAGTGGTCTATATTAATCCCCGAGTACCGTAACAACATGCTGTTTCAATGTGGCTTTATGTTGCTGAGTGCATTTGTGACAGGCTCTGTTGTCTCATTTGTCACGGGGATCTATGGTGCGTTTACTCAGCTTTTATTGGCAACCGGCTTAGGGTTAAGCTTTATCTATCTGTGCCAAATAAAGCAGAGCACTTATTATCTATCCATTTTTCTGTACCTATCTCTGCTTCTGATGGAATCGGTATCCGCATTATTGTCTGAGTTTATGGTGTTTGCTTTAGTGCTCCTCATTCTGATGCTGGTGCGGGTTATCTACAAGAGGGTTACTGTGAGTCCTTGGCACCCGGACGCCCGCAGTATCTATCTTAATGCGCTGGAGATGGGCGGTATCTGGTTGCCCACTGCCAAGTCATACCGTTTTATCACTAAGCTTGAGCAGAGCCTGCATCCGGTAAGCTTCTTTATGGGGCCCTTGCTGGCAATCTTGATTGTAGCCATGCCTCTGTTCACACTCACCATTGCCGTTCTTTCTCAGCTGACAGGCGTGGAGATCCCAGTGCTGTTTTTGCTGGCGCAATTTAGCTGCGTGACCTGCGCCATGGTACATTGGAGTCGGATCCAACGCTGGCGGGCGGTAGAGGCTCTGTATATGCTGCCGGGCTTTAGCGGTAAGCAGGGGATGATAGATGCGTTTAATCGCAGCCAGTTTAAGTTATCGCTCCTCTTGACTCTGATCATGGCCGTAACCGCGTCTCTGGTCTTTTTCATAAATCCTGCCGTTACTCTCTCTATCTGGCTGCACTTCGTGATGGCTACTCTCTTCGGTTGCGGTTTTATTCTGGGGGCCGGTAGTCTGTGTAAAAGCGCACTACAGTTGTCCATGACTATGCTGATTATTATCTGTCACTCCGCTTGGGTTTCGGCAGGCTTACGTCTGATCACCGAAGGTAGTGATGTTATACCATGGTTAGCGGGAGACCTTATTTTTACGGGTGTTGCTATGCTAACTCTATGGTATGGAAGCAAAAAGCTATGGCGTGGTGACTTGGTGTAACCGCTCAACTTTTACAAAACTGTGGCTGAATTAACATAAATTGAGCAATTGCTCTTATTATTTGCGAATCATTCGAGTAAAATGCCCTAAAAGAGGAACACCTGTACGCTTAAAAGGCCCCGAATTATGTCACTCGAGCAGTATCATTTAACCCGTTTAATCAAACAGCAGAGCCAGGAACTCGGCGACGCTATCGCGCTCGAAGGATTCGAAATGGCGGCTCCCTGGGATCAGGTGAGCTGGCGATCATTCGATGAGAACAACTCGAAGGTCGCTCAGGCATTGATTCAATTCGGTATCGAAGTTCAGGATCGAGTCGTCATCCTGTCACAAAATTGTCCTCAGTGGGCCTGTGCCGATATCGGCAGCCTAAAGAGCCGCTCCATCGTCGTGCCTATCTACCCGACCAGTACTTTTGAGCAAGCTAGCTATATTGTGAATGATGCCCAGGCCAAGCTGATATTTGCCGGCGATAAAGATCATTATGAGATGGCCTGTAAGCTGGTTCAGCATTGTGACAGCCTGACCCATATCGTGGTCTTCGATAAGAGCGTTGTTCTGAAGGAGTATGATAATCACATCTACTTTGACGACCTGCTCGCCATGAATCACTCTGCAGAAGTCATCGCAGAACTGGATAAACGTACCGATGAAGCCTGTTTGGATGATCTTCTGACCCTCATCTATACCTCCGGGACGACGGGTAATCCGAAAGGTGTGATGATGGATTACCGTAATATCGCTTCCATGATCTATCAACACGATAAGGTGCTGGCATTCACACCCGGTGATGTCTCTCTGGCCTTCCTGCCGTTAAGCCATGTATTTGAACGTGGTTGGAGCTTCTATGTGCTCAGCAGGGGAGGACACAACGTCTATCTTCAGGACCCGATGGCTGTCAAAGAGGCTATCGTCGCGGTTCGTCCCCACACACTATGTGTCGTGCCCAGATTCCTGGAGAAGGTCTACAGTGCGGTACAGGATAAGGTGATTAAAGCACCTGAACTAAGACAGAAGATGTTTACCTGGGCCATGTCTGTCGGACATCGTCAGTCTGAAGTAGGTCAGGGACGTCACAAAGCGTCGCTGGCCTTGAGCCTGCAGTGGAAACTCGCCGACAAGCTGGTTTTCAGTAAGCTTAAGCAGGTTCTGGGTGGACGTCTTAAGTTTATGCCCTGCGGTGGTGCTGCTTTAGACCCTAACGTGAGTGCGTTTTTCCAGAGTATCGATGTACCCGTATTGTGTGGTTACGGCATGACCGAAACCAATGCGACTATCACCTGTAATACTCTCTCTAACCGCGTGCCGGGCTCCAACGGTAAGCCGTTACCGGACATGGAAGTGAAGTTAGGTAAAGACAATGAGATTCTGGTTCGTGGTGAGACCGTGATGCGTGGTTACTACAACCGCCCCGAAGATACGGCTGCTGCGTTCGAAGATGGTTGGTTAAAAACCGGCGATGCGGGTCGTATGGATGAAGAGGGTAACCTGTTTATCACAGACAGAATCAAAGAGTTGATGAAAACCTCAAATGGTAAGTATATCGCACCTCAGCGAGTCGAGGGTAAGGTTGGCTGCTGTCCATTCATCGAGCAGGTTGCCATCGTTGCCGATGCAAAGAACTATGTGACAGCCCTGATTGTTCCGGCCTTCGAAGCGCTCGAAGAGTGGGCGAAAGAGAAGGGGATCCACTACGAGTCACCGATGGAGTTGCTGCGTCACAGCCATGTGGTTGAGCATTTCGAAAATCGTCTTAAGACATTGCAGTCAGATCTAGCCGGGTTTGAGAAGATTAAGAAGTTTACCCTCTTGCCCGAAGCCTTCTCTATGGAAGCGGGTTTGATCACCCCGACGATGAAACTGCGTCGTAAGGTTATCTATAACAAGTATGCCCGTGAGATCAATGCGATGTACGGGAGATAATAGTTCTCTCATTTTAAGATAGATATGAAGGGATGCTTAGCATCCCTTTTTTGTATATGGATGTACTTATCCCCTATCTATTCATAAGAGCTTAGGGATGTGCTTAGAGGGGGTTTATGTCTGACCATAAATGTTCCATTCATTTATTGGCATTTCCACCACTGACCCATAGGGCCTGTGATATTCCTGATATCACTTAGGCATTTCCCACGTCCGTGTGGGTCAGATGGGAAATGTCTTCGAAGCGTCTGGAACGCTTAAGACCATGGCAGTCAGAACATTTATGCCTCAGCCATGGGATGGTTAGCAGTGGTATTTATGTCTAAAATGTTCGCGGCTAAAGCCGCTCCTACAGTGGCGAACCTGGAACCTGGAACCTAGAACCTGGAATCGCCAAAAAATTGCATCCCGCGGGGTTCTCGGTTAACGTTTTAGCCAAATTAGAAACTAATAATAACAATAAGGATATTCAGGCGTGTCAGAGACCTTCTTTAGTTTAGAGATCCATCCCAGGTTCAACGAAACAGATGCGTTGGGTCATATCAATAACACCATCATTCCGGTTTGGAATGAGGCGGCAAGGAAACCGATATTTGAGATATTTAATCCCACACTGGATATCAGTAAATGGGATCTCATCGTTGCCGGCTTTAACATCGCTTATCTTTCGCCGACAAACTATGGTAGCCCGGTCAGCATCAAGACCTGGATTAGCCGCGTCGGCAATAGCAGCTTCGAGGTGACCCAGCAGAGCTGGCAGCAGGGCAGGCAAACCTCCGAGACCAAGACGACCATGGTGTATTACGATTACGGCGTAGATAAGAGCCAACCACTGTCGGATGAGATCAAGCAAAAGCTCTCGGCGTTAACAGGCGAGTAGTCATTTCTGTTGTTATATCAATGTACTTATAACCTTTGGCATTAAGGCTGCCGGGTACAGCAAAAAGGTTGTTAGAGAAATTTTTGCACGTACCAGCAGCTTGTCTCGATAGCGAGCCGCTCAGATCTGGCCCAGCTTAGACCATGACGGACCAGCTTCTCGGCCAAGCCTTGTCCTCTGAGCCCTGTTGGAACAAAAGTATGGGTGAAATTAATCCGGTCATCAAAAAGATCATAGGAGAGGCTTGCCCGCGCCTGGCCCATATCAATAACAAATTGGTGTTCATCGAGTAGATGAACTACCTCTGTGTCATCTACATTCATATGCCAACCTCTTCATATCTGTGCATTAAGCAGCTGTAGTTTCATGGGACTTGAGGGCATCGAGAAGTTCGGGCGTCAGCTCGGCCTTCCTGCCCGTCTTGAAGTTAAACATCACCACCTGTGAGCTGCCTAAGGTGGTTACCGCTTCTTGTGCCTTACTATATACACTGTAGTGCATCATAAAGCGGTCTTTTTTGATATTACTGATGGAAACTCCCACCAGTAGGGTGTCGGGGAAGGTGACCGGTCGCTTGTAGCGGGCCCTGTTTTCACTGATCACCGGGCCGACCTGATCACTTTGAAGATCGGTGAGTAGCTTTATCTGATTGAAAAAGTCGATTCGGGCGGTCTCGAAATAGCGGAAGTAAACCACATTATTCACGTGCTGCAGTGCATCCATCTCGCCCCAGGCTACCGGTATCTCGGTATAGATGGGGTACTCCTTGATAAACTTGTCCATTTTCGGCCTGCATTCAAACGGTTGTTTAACTTGTGGCTCAGCATAGCAGCATGTCATAGTGGCAACAAGCTTATAGCCCTTAGACTTGAGAGTGGATATGAAAGCGATACTCTTCGTTATTATGCTGGTACTTGTTCCAGCTTGCTTTTCACCTGATGCGGCAGCCTTAACCCGGCAGCAGTATCTTCCCGCCGATACTCCCGAAGATAAGCGGGCGCGCGATCTGATCGAGTCAGTGTCTGAGCAGATGCAGCTTCTGTTCGATGATCACCTTCCCATCAAGCAGAGATTAACGATTTTGTTTGGTGCGGAAGATGGCCCCCTGTTTGATCCGGAGCGGATGCAGATATGGATTCCTTATCAGTTTGTCACCGAGGTGCTTAAGCGCTTCGAAGGTGACGACTATCAGCAAACAGGGGTGACGGCGGTCGAAGCGACTCAGGATGCGCTTATGCATACCCTGGCCCATGAATATGGTCATGCTTTTATCCATAGTAACCGGGTGATAGTGCTTGGCAGAGAGGAGGATGCCGTCGATACTCTGGCGACGCTGCTCCTGCTCAACTCCTTCGAGGAGGGTGACGAGATTGCCTTGAGCGCCGCCGATCTCTTCGCCCTTGAAGATGAAGAGGTTGACAGTTTCGATGATGATCACTTTTGGGACGAGCATAGCTTAGACGCACAGCGTTACTTCGCGACTCTATGCCTTATCTACGGCAGCGATCCTGAAAAGAACCGGGAGATCATCTCCAAAGCACAGCTGGAGATGGAGAGGGACAGCTATTGCGAAGAGGAGTACTTTCGCCAAACGGAAAATTGGGACAGGTTGAAGGAGATGTACCCGGTTGAGCCGTTATCGAAAGAATAAGCTGTTCAATATTGGAAGATAAGTGTTCTGATCGCCAGGGTCTTAAGCGTTCCAGACGCTTCGAAGACATTTCCCATCTGACCCACACGGACGTGGGAAATGCCTAAGTGATATCAGGAATACCACAGGCCCTATGGGTCAGTGGCGGGAATGCCAACAAATGTACGACTGAATGGACTCAAGAGGTAGAGTAACGCAGGACGCAGTTACCGAGGGAACATTTGTGGCCAGACACAACGAAGATTTTATGCCATCCATGGCAAATCTTCATAAGTGTTCCAGACACAAAAAAGGCACTCTTCGAGGAGTGCCTTTAACATTATTCAATATGAATAAGCTTAGAAGCTGAGCTCTTTGAAGCTGCTTATCTGCTTATGGGCTCCGGTACGCTGACCCTCTTCCCGAACCATCTGTAGTGTGCGCATGCCGGCTTCCTCTGCGGCTTTCAGCTCTTCGACCACATCAGAGATAAACAGTATCTGCTTAGGTGCCAGGCTGATAGTGTTGATGATGTTGCTGTAAGCCTGTTTAAACAGCTTGTTGCCGGTACGCGTATCGAAGTGACCATCGAACTTAGGCGTCAGATCGCCCGCATCGCTATGACTGAATAGCAGCTTTTGCGCTTCGGCCGAACCGGAGGAGAAACTATAGAGGCGCATATTCTGCTGCTTGATCGATTCGATGGCCTCGATAAAGTCAGGGAAAATATGGCCGGTGAACTCACCCTTGGCATAACCCTGTTTCCAGATCAGGCCCTGAAGCGTCTTCAGCGGTGTCGCTTTGCGGTCTTCGGTAACCCACTGCTGCAGGATCTCGATGACTCGCTCCAGCGAAGCCTCCGGCTCTAGTGCAATATCTCTGACATCGCAGATGCAGTTTTCTACCAGAACATTGTGTTCATTCTCTCTAAGAAAATCGGGTAAGGCTTTGGCTGAATAAGGAAAAAGTGTGTCCTTAATAAAGCTAAGGTCGGTTGTCGTACCTGCTGTATCTACAACTATGGCTCTGATACCCATAATGTCTGCTTACTCCACAATATCTTGGCTAAAAATGCATCTGCAAAATTTCAATTCAGATCCTAAGCTGAAACGCATAATTTGGCCAGTTAATTATCGTCTCAGCTTGGGGTCGATTCGGCGAATAAGGGTAAATTGATGTATCTGCCGATTCAGATACAGGCGTTATACCATCAACTAAAGTCGCTTTGATTAAAATCTAAGCGAATACCATACTGTTTCATTCAACTATTATTTCAACGGATAGAGAGTGAAAATATGAAAGGAAGCATTTCTATTTATACACTGGGACTCGTGGTTCTTTTGTGCTGTCCGGCCGCAGAGGCTAAGAGCAAGGTTAGTTCCATGCCTGCTCAAATCACTGCGTGTGACAGCACGGATTGCAGCAGAACATTCCAGGAATACAAAACACTGGCTCGGTATGGTCACTCCGATGCCATGTATACCCTGGCCGAGCTCTATCGCCACGGTTACGGCACCGAAGTCGATATGCGCTTAGCCACCAAGTGGTACCGGCGCTCTGCAAAGTATGGTAACCCGTTTGCTCAGTATAAAGCCGCCATCATCTATCTGCAGGAGAGTGAAACTCAGGATATTGAAAAAGCGATGAGGTACCTGAGGGCCGCAGACAGAGAGGATCTCGATGAGGCGACTCACCTGCTCGGTTTGCTCTACCTGGAGGGGGAGTTGATAGGGGAAGATCGAGTCAAAGCGAAGGAGTACCTATCCAGAGCTTTCGAAAATGGCCATCAAGATACTATCAATGCATTAGCGAGTATCAGCAAGATTCAGTTAGAACTCACGGATAGAGATATTACGAGCGAAGAAGCCCTGGCTTCGCAACCGGCTCCTGTAGGCGAGATGGAGGTCATTGAGGTGAGTGCTCCCTCACTGGAGGAGGTGCTCACCTATCATATTGCTACGCTTCGGGGGACGGTCCCCGATGCGGGAGGCACGACAGGAAGCTTGCTGCGGGGGCGAACCTGTTCAGAGATGATAGCCTGTAATACCGAGTCCGATCGCGAACGAATTCGTGAGTTTCTGATGTCGACCTGGTAGCTGGGGCACCATGCGGCGCTTCAAGGTGCCGCAGCTCACCCCATGTGGTTTGTAATCTCCCTGTGCATGTTGTAGCTTTGTTAAATCTACTCAAAATAGAAAGCGAAACGCCGTTGTCGAACTCATACAGGGAAGGTTCATGCTCAGAAATACCGCTTTTATCGTCGCCCTATGCATATCCGGAATGCTGTTCAGTGTTAACCTTTTTGCCAAAGACTCGACGGCGATAACCCGCCTGAGTCAGGTGGAGAGGCTGACCGTTTCATCGGATCAGTTTAAAGAGCCAGCCGAATTTATCGTTACTCTGCCTCCGAGTTATGGCAAGAAAAGTGATAAAGAGTATGTGGTTCTGTTGGACTTTCACCCTCGCAGTCAAGCTTACCTGAGTGGTATGCATGACTGGATGAGCCATAATGGCGACTGGCCCTGGCTTGAAACCATTATCGTGACCGCTCCCGATGGCCATGCCGGATTGGGAGAGTTGAAGGTACAGGCCATAGAGGAGCAGGGCAGTGATCTGCTGCTGGACTTTATGGAGCAGGAGCTGCTACCGGCAATTGATAAAAAGTACCGGACCAATGGCTTTCGTATTCTCAATGGTTTCACCGGCAATGGGGGCCTCACTCTCTACACCCTGCTCAATCGTCCCAGCCTGTTTAATGCCTATTTCGCCGCCAGTCCGGTGCTGAGCCGGGACTTTGCCTACGTCATCAAGGACGCCCCCAAGAAACTCGCGGCCATGAAAGGCAAGCCAAGGTTTCTGCTGATGAGTACCAGTGACAGCGGCTTCGAGCAGCGACAGCTGGCTAGTTTTGCAGAGATGGAGTCAATTATAAAGAGCAACGCCAATGAGCTGCTGGATCACCATATCAAGCGTTTCGATGGCAGCTACTATATGACGCAGCCGATCCTGGCGACCGCCTATGGTATCGAGCTGCTCTTTAATGACATTCATCAGGTGCTGAAACCAGATTCTGAGATCTCAAGTCGGGGGGCCCAGGCGATACTGGAGTACTACCGTTATCTCTCTGATGAGAAATATGGTTTCGAGGTTCCCGCCACCGACTCTCTGATCGCCCTGGCCAAGGCCGAGTCGAGCCGGGATGCAGTAAAAGGGCTGGTGGTTTATCAGCTTGCGGTGGAGGCGGCACCTGAGTCACATACGGCTCACCATGCGTTGGCAAACGCCTATGCAGAGATGGAAGAGTTTGAGCTGGCCATCAGGCATGAACAGCTGGCGCTGGATAACACCGACCACCCGTTCTGGACCAAGAGATACTCAGAGAGTCTGGCGGCTTATAAAGATAAAAAACGGCTTTAAATCGCCAGCTATGACAAAGTGGGGGAGTTTGCTCCCCCAGCACTCCCTTCAACTCTTTTTCTGGCCGGGCGCATCGCCCCTGAAAACAGTCGGTAATTTCACGATAGATGTCACAGCAGGGATTTTGTCTTTATGCCGGTAAAAGGTTAATATGTAAACGCTTTTATGGACTCTTACTGTTATTCATTTTCCGGATGCAGTAAACACAACTATAGGGACAGCAATGAAATTCAACTCTCTGTTAACCGCAGCCATGTTACTGGCCGCAACGACCCCCGCTCTTGCCGCCGACGATCTGGGATTTTATCTGGGTGGCCAGGTTAATCACACCAATGTAGAAGACAATATCGGTACCTTAGATGAGTCTGCCATAGGAGGCGGCGTCTATGGCGGTTACAACTTCAATGATACCTTTGGTATCGAGGCAAGCTTTTTTTTGACCGATAGTTTTATTGATGAGATGGACTTGAGGATTGCGGCGGTGACACTCTCCCCCGTGATTAGACATGCCTTTACCGACAGTGTCACCGGTTATCTGAAGGCGGGCTTGATCGTCAACAAGACCTACAGCAACGATGACGGTGTTGACGAAGATTATCGCGGCACAGGCTGGCTGTTTGGCGCCGGTGTGGATGTGACTCTGACAGAGTCTCTGGCGTTGCGTCTCTCTTATGAGATGAGCGAAACTGATCCTGAATACAGCGAGCTGGAAGATTATTATGCCGATATCAGCCTGAAGCAGTTTGGTATCGGGTTACATTACAGATTCTAGCTACCTATGTATCGATCATAGGTCTACTCGTTTTCTGTTTTCCAAACTTCGTTTGGATCAAAGTCGTGGAATTCCATTCCACACCAGGGCAAGGAGGACTGCTCGTCCTCGCCCTCCTTGCACCCACCCTAACGCCCCGGCGAAGTTGTGGTCCTTCGGTCTTTCTTGAAAAGACCTAGCGTTTCCGATGGGGCATCCAAGCCCCCCGAAAACTAGCCCCACATCCATGTGGGTCTTACGCTATTTTCTACGACACCCTCAGGCAACTTCCAACGGGGATTTATCGTATCTACAGAGAAGTTTGGGTATACATAACCAAATCATGTTTAGTTGATTCGTGTCCAATAAAACCAACTACCTTGTCTATTTGTAAGTTAAAATTACTCTATTAGTGAATGGCCATCATTCATCAGAATAAGAATGAGAACTCTATAGTTCTTTCTTTTGCAGTGGATTCATTAGGAGGAAATGTGGAGTTATCTGAATTTTTGTTGGGTGAGAGAGAGTTGAAAGAGTGGACTCGTGAGGGGGAGCTTATTCCTGACCCAAACCTTATTTGGAATATTGACCATTTAGCTAGCTTTATTCAAATGGAGTTAGACTCTTGGAAGGTGCATTGCGAGATAGTCGACAATAGGTTAGCTGTAACTTCTGAGGTGATGTGTAGTTTTATTTTGTACGAAAAGGAAAATGTAAGGTTCTATATAAAATCACTTTTTGACATAGCCACATACTATGTTGCATGCATTCAAGCTCTGGATAAATTACTAACACAACTTTATAAGTTGAGCTCGAAATATTATAGGTTGAAGGTAAAAAAACCAAAGTTGGAAATAGATAAATTGTTTCATGCTAAGGCTCAATTTATTCGAGATAAATCATTTATTCACCAGAATTCAGAACAAATTTCTAACCCTATGGATAAGAGAGCTGCAATGTCTTGGACTCCAAACATATCCTTTAAGAGTGGTGATAAACCTAACTGTGAAAACTATAAGTTCGGTGATGGTAAGTGGTGGGTAAAGGTAAATGGTATTAAAACTGAAACAGAGATTGATATTTCAACTAATGGTTTAGTTGAGTTTGCCACTAAAGCTCAAGAGCAGATTGAAATTCGCAAATCAAGAGTGATTCATTATTACAATGAGATAAAAGAAAATAAGCTATTGGAACCTGATCCCGTAGTTATTCCTGTTAAATAGAGATTTTTTTAAACTACTACGGCTAAATCGAAGAGATTAATTACCTAGTGTAGGTGCGGCTGCGAGCTTCGATGACAGGGTGAGGTATCACAAAGTGATACTCTTCGAACGAGAGGCAAGGATGCCGAACTGGATTTTAAACATGGAGGTTGTTTGAAATCGCAGAGCGCCCATGGATGGACTTTTATGAAATCAAAAGCCAGCGAACCTGGGAAGTACTTGCATATCTCGTTTTATTCAAACCTAATTCGAAGAGATAGCTAACTCGGTGTAGACGCAGCAGTGGGCGTTGGTGGCATGGATGCCACCGTCGAGCTTATAGGGATATACTTGCAGCGTACCACTGAAGTGTCTGCACATTCCCCGCTGGGAGGCGATTGATAACCATGAAGCCATGGTTATCAATCAAGCCCGCTAAATATCAATACCCGTTAGGGTTACGATAAATAACGATGAGTCTGCCTCATCGCTCAGGCCGCCAACCTACTGATGGACCAAGTGTCCGGCCTTCACTACCTCAAGGCACACCCCTACGCCATAGGAGTAGGCAAGCTGAGCAGGTGTCGTGATATCCCACAGACAGAAGTCCGCCTGCATCCCAACCTCCAAAATGCCCACATTATCCTCTATTCCCAACGCCTTGGCGGCATTGCGCGTCATCCCCGCAAGCGCCTCCTCCGGTGTCAGGCGGAACAGGGTACAGCCCATGTTAAGCATCAACAGGCTGGAGCAGAGCGGCGACGATCCCGGGTTGTAGTCGCTGGCCAGCACCATAGGTACCTTATGTTTACGCAACAGCTCAATCGGCGGCATCTGAGTCTCGCGCAGGAAGTAGAAGGCGCCGGGAAGCAGGGTGGCGCAGGTGCCACTCTGACTCAGGGCTTTAACGCCCGTCTCGTCCAGATATTCGATATGGTCCACCGACTTGGCGCCAAGGCCGGCGGCCATCACCGAGCCCCCAAGGTTCGAGAGTTGCTCCGCGTGAAGCTTGATATCGAGTCCGGCATTTTTCGCCGCGCTCAGTACCCGCTCGGTCTGTTCGACGCTGAAGGCGATATTTTCACAGAAAACATCGGCCGCATCGGCAAGGTTTTCCCCGATAACCGCGGGTAGCATCTCGTCTATCACTAAGTTCACATAACCTTCGGCGTTGTCTTTATACTCCGGCGGAATGGCATGGGCACCTAAGAAGGTGGTTTTGACATCGACATGGTGATGCTTGCCAAGCTCGCGGGCGACGCGCAGCAGTTTGAGCTCGGTCTCTGTTTCCAGGCCATAGCCGGATTTGATCTCGACCGTGGTGACTCCCTCTTTCGCCAAGGCGTTAAGACGTTTTCGGCCCAGCTCAAAAAGCTCTCCTTCGCTGGCTTCACGGCAGGCTTTAACGGTGGAGATGATACCGCCGCCGCTGCGTGCTATCTCTTCGTAACTCGCCCCTTGAAGTCGAAGTTCAAACTCGTTTGCCCGGTTACCGGCGAATACTAGATGGGTGTGAGCGTCGATGAGTCCCGGCGTGATCCAGGCGCCTTTGCCCCTGTAAACCGGCGTTGACAGCACATCGAATTCGGGGAGTTCTGAGCGAGGGCCTATCCAGGCTATCCGGCCCTCTTTCACCGCAATGGCTGCATCGGTTATCGCTCCGTAAGGCGCTGATACTGAAGGAGACATAGTCGCAACGTTGACGTCAATCCAGACTTGATCCCAAGACATATTTTTCCCTCACTCTTGAACTGTTCATCTTCTTTTGGAAATAAAAGTTGTGATCCAACTTGTATTTACTTGTATATACAAGCTAGGATTATAGCCGAGTTATTGAACATTATGGAAGACCTCAGAGCGAGAATACTTTGAGGACAGGTACCACCGACGAGTGACGAATGGTGTAACCGCCGACGTAAGCACAAGTGTAGTGGACAATCAGAGGATTGGTATGGCAACGCCCAAGTTTGCAGAGATAAAGCAGTATATTTTAGCCCGCATCGAATCCGGTGAGTGGGAGGAGCATAGCCGTGTTCCCTCGGAGAACCAGATGGCTGAGCTGTTTGAATGCAGCAGAATGACGGCGCGCCGCGCGTTAACTGAGTTGACCGACGATGGTGTGTTAGAGCGCTCTCAAGGGTTGGGCACTTTCGTCGCCGAGCTAAAATCTCAGTCCTCCATGATGGCCATTCGCAACATTGCAGATGAGATTAAGGACAGGGGTCATGGCTATAGCGTTAAGCAACTCGAGCTGACTCAAACCGACGCGACAGCACCCATAGCCATCGCCCTGGGGTTGGAGATCGGGACTCAGGTCTACTACTCGGTGTTGGTTCACTGTGAGCAAGGTGTACCGCTGCAGCTGGAGGAGCGTTTCGTTAATCCTAAGTTGGTTCCGGATTATCTGCTGCAGGACTTTACCCTGCAGACGCCCCACGAATATCTGTCCCAGGTTGCCCCGCTTACCGAGGCTCGTCATACCCTGGAGGCCGTGGTGGCCAATGAGCACAATCGACAACATCTTGAGATAGAGCCGAGCGAGCCCTGTCTGCAGATCATTCGCCGTACCTGGTCACGCAAGGGAGTGGTGAGCTACGCCAGGCTGATCCATCCGGGGACAAGATTCAGATTAGGTGGTCACCTGACTTTCTAAAAATATATATCGATGGCTTGGTTTTATTTCTGAGCCATTCAAGCAACACAAGTAAAGCAATAAAAATAACAGCAATACGTCTCTCTACTCTCAATGGGGAGTGAGAGGGCAAAAATAAGCACCAACAAATTGAAATGAGGTTACGCAAGATGGATAAGAGACACGACCCAAGCCGTCGCATCATAGCGCCACACGGCACAAAGTTAAGCTGTAAGAGCTGGTTAACCGAAGCGCCTATGCGTATGTTGATGAACAACCTGCACCCCGATGTTGCCGAGCGCCCGGAGGACCTGGTGGTTTATGGCGGTATCGGACGTGCGGCCCGTGATTGGGAGTGCTACGACAAGATAATCGAAGTGCTGCAGCGTCTGGAAGAGGATGAGACCCTGTTGGTTCAGTCGGGTAAGCCTGTCGGTGTCTTCAAGACCCACAGTAACGCGCCGCGCGTGATCATCGCTAACTCTAATCTGGTGCCGCACTGGGCTAACTGGGAACACTTCAACGAGCTGGATAAGAAAGGCCTGGCCATGTATGGCCAGATGACGGCGGGCTCCTGGATCTATATCGGCTCGCAGGGGATCGTGCAGGGCACCTACGAAACCTTCGCCGCCATGGCGAATAAACATTTCGATGGCGACTCATCGGGTAAGTGGATCCTGACCGGTGGTCTGGGGGGCATGGGGGGCGCTCAGCCGCTGGCCGGCACTATGGCCGGTTACTCGGTATTGGCCTGTGAAGTGGATGAGACCCGTATCGACTTCCGTCTGCGTACTAAATATGTGGATAAGAAAACAGACTCCCTCGATGAAGCCCTGGCGATGATCGATGAGGCGAACAAGAGCGGTAAGCCTGTCTCTGTGGGTCTGCTTGCCAATGCTGCCGACGTATTTGCCGAACTTGTCGAGCGCGGTATCACTCCGGATGTGGTGACCGATCAGACATCGGCACACGATCCCCTCAATGGCTACCTGCCACAGAACTGGACGCTAGAATACGCCGCCGAGATGCGTAAGAAAGATGAGGCGGCCGTGGTGAAGGCGGCTAAGCAATCTATGGCGGTGCAGGTCAAGGCGATGTTGGCACTGCAGGCTGCCGGCGCCGCGACCACCGACTATGGTAACAACATACGTCAGATGGCATTCGAAGAGGGGGTTGAAAATGCATTCGACTTCCCTGGTTTCGTACCTGCCT
Organism: uncultured Shewanella sp.; assembly: GCF_947501225.1. Taxonomy (GTDB): domain Bacteria; phylum Pseudomonadota; class Gammaproteobacteria; order Enterobacterales; family Shewanellaceae; genus Shewanella. Next base: position 117,524 of record NZ_CANMUW010000012.1, on the reverse strand, counting down.
ATGTTCGCCCTCTCTTCTGTGAGGGTATTGGTCCGTTCCGCTGGGCTGCACTATCCGGCGACCCGGAAGATATCTATAAGACAGACGCCAAGGTTAAGGAGCTGATACCTGATAACCCACAACTGCATAACTGGCTGGACATGGCCCGTGAGCGCATCGCGTTCCAGGGGCTGCCATCACGTATCTGTTGGGTTGGCCTGAAAGACCGTGCCCGTCTGGCACTGGCCTTCAACGAGATGGTTAAAAATGGCGAACTTTCGGCACCGGTTGTCATCGGCCGTGACCATCTGGATTCAGGCTCGGTTGCCAGCCCTAACCGTGAGACTGAGTCTATGCTCGATGGTTCCGATGCAGTTTCAGATTGGCCATTGATGAATGCATTGCTGAATACGGCGAGTGGTGCGACCTGGGTTTCACTGCATCACGGCGGTGGTGTGGGGATGGGCTTCAGCCAGCACTCGGGTGTGGTTATCGTTGCAGACGGTAGTGATGAGGCCGCGGTTCGTTTAGGCCGTGTGCTATGGAATGACCCTGCGACAGGTGTGATGCGTCACGCCGATGCCGGATACGATATCGCTAAGAATTGTGCAAAAGAGCAGAAGTTAGATCTGCCGATGTTGGAGAAGTAATCCATGAGTCATTTAGTACTAAATCCGGGGACCCTGACCCTTTCTCAAATCCGAGAGATCAGTCGTGGCAAGGTAAGCCTTGAGCTTGCCGACAGTGCAATTGCCGACATCAACACCAGTGCCGGCCTGGTTCAGCAGGTGTTAGATGAAGGCCGCACGGTTTATGGTATCAATACCGGCTTCGGTCTGCTGGCTAACACTAAGATCGCTGCCGATGATCTGCAGCTACTACAGCGCTCAATCGTGTTGTCGCACGCTGCCGGTACCGGTCAATATATGCAAGATGCCACCGTGCGCCTGATGATGGTGCTTAAGATCAACTCATTGAGCCGCGGCTTCTCGGGTATTCGTCTCGAGGTGATTAACTTCCTTATTGCACTGGTCAATGCCGAGGTTTATCCCTGTGTGCCGGAAAAAGGTTCGGTGGGCGCGTCAGGTGATTTGGCTCCTCTTTCTCATATGTGCCTGCCGTTACTCGGTGAGGGCGAGATGAGTTACAAGGGTGAGATACTGAGTGCCAAAGAGGGGCTGGAGATCGCCGGCCTTAAGCCTATTGAGCTTGCAGCGAAAGAGGGCTTAGCCCTGCTTAACGGTACGCAGGCATCGACGGCATTAGCCTTAGAGGGCTTATTCAATGCCGAAGATCTGTTTGCGGCCAGCTCTGTGGTCGGTGCGATGAGTGTCGAAGCAGCCATGGGCAGCCGTAGTCCGTTCGACCCCCGCATTCATGCGGCCCGCGGTCAGAAGGGGCAGATCGATTCGGCGGCCGTATTCCGTCATATCTTAGGTGAAGAGTCTGAGATCAGCTTGAGCCACGTGGATTGCGAGAAGGTACAGGATCCATACTCACTCCGTTGTCAGCCTCAGGTGCTTGGTGCGTGTTTGACTCAGATCCGTCATGCTGCAGAGGTGCTGGCTACGGAAGCGAATGGGGTTACAGATAACCCACTGGTGTTCCAGGATACCGGAGATATCATCTCGGGCGGTAACTTCCACGCCGAACCGGTTGCCATGGCGGCCGATAACTTAGCGATTGCCATCGCCGAGTTAGGCTCTATTGCCGAGCGTCGTATCGCCCTGCTTATCGACTCTAATCTCTCTAAGCTGCCGCCTTTCTTAGTCGAAAATGGCGGGGTGAACTCAGGTTTCATGATCGCTCAGGTGACCGCCGCGGCTTTAGCCTCTGAGAATAAGACCTTTGCTCATCCGGCGTCTGTCGATAGTCTGCCCACATCGGCAAACCAGGAAGACCACGTCTCTATGGCGACATTTGCGGCGCGCCGTCTGCGTGACATGTCAGAAAATACCCGTGGTGTGTTGGCTGTCGAGTTGCTTGCATCGGCTCAGGGACTGGATTTTCGCCGTCCTCTGCAGCCAAGTGACACCGTCAGCCAGGCAAAGGCCGAGCTGCGCGAGTCAGTGACCTACTACGATAAGGACCGTTTCTTCGGCCCGGATATCGAGGCTGCCACCGACCTGCTGATATCTGCAAGCTTCAACGCATACCTGCCTGCCGGGATACTGCCAAGCCTGTAAGTCATCGGCATTGCTCGGAAGGATAAGCTGAAAGTAAAAGTCGAAAGGGCCTCTGGGCCCTTTTTTATTGTCTGCAGGTAAAGCTTTAACCCTGATACTCCATAGGTCTTAAGGCTTTTGTCTGTGTTGTACCGGTCAGGTGATTGCATTAGCTTAGCTTGATGAGATGGAGCCAACTAACGGAGTAGAATATGAGCCATCAGGCCTTTCAGGACTGCTATCCGCAGGAGTTGAGCCACTGCTATGGCTGTGGCAGGAATAACCCCCATGGTCATCAGTTGAAGAGTTACTGGGATGGTGATGAAACCCGGGCTGTCTTCATGCCGCAGTCGTTTCATACCGCTATGCCCGGGTTTGTCTACGGTGGACTGATTGCGTCGTTAATTGATTGTCACGGGACGGGAACAGCATCGGCCGCAGCCTATAGAGAGCAGGGGCGGGAGCTGGGCTCTCTCCCACAGGAGCGGTTTGTTACAGCCGCACTGAATATCGATTATCTGGCGCCTACGCCCATGGGGGTAGAGCTTGAGCTGCGTGGAGTGATCCGTGAGGTTAAGGCGCGAAAAGTGGTCGTGGATATCACACTCAGTGCCAAGGGAAAGGTCTGTGCCAGGGGGCATATGGTGGCAGTGAAGATGCCCGACACCATGATGAGCTCTGATGCCGTTAATGAAAAAAGGCCGGAGGCTATTCGATAGCCTTCGACCCCGGGTAGATAGGTTCGAGGGGGAATTTTGCCCCCTTGCAGGATCACATGCGTGAATCCATCTCGCCAATCTTGATACTCATCAGCTCTTTGGTCCATTGAGATTTGTCTATGCCCTCTATCCAGAAGGTCTTGCTCTGACGCTGCTCACCCTGACGCAGGTAGGTGTTGGCCATCCTGAAGATCGCCTTCCACACCTTGACCGTCTCTGTTTTCAGCTGCTTACCACTGTCATCGAACAGGGTGATATCGAGTTCTATCAGGACATAATTTTCAGAACTGGTACTGGCAAGGTCAAATGTCAGACCGAGCCTGTCGTTAGCATCCCACTCACTCTTCAGCAGGCTGACTTTTACTCCGGCTTTTGCGGTTTTGTTCATCAGCGCGGCGTGCTGCATCGCGCTGGCACTCAAGGTGGCCGTTGGCGTGCTTGTTGCCGGGGTTACCTGTGAAGCGCTTTGAGCCGCAACGGCTGGCGTCTCGGTTGCCTGGGCTTGTGTGGTAACGGGCTGTTGAGTGTCAAGGATGACATATTCCCAGGTGAAGTCATCGTTTAGCCGGACCGTGGCGCCATTTTCAAGGGTGACTCTGGCGACCTCTTCGGCCATGACAGGAACCGTAAATATCAGTAGAGCCAGTGAGGCGTATACCCGCAGTAGTTTATGCATGAGATTGAACCTTATTAAGGAGATGGCACTAGCATATACAAAAGGCGGGAAGATTTCATATAGGGAGACGCTATTTGTCGATCATTGTCGACCGGCCATAGGAGCGTACTTATTACATGGCATAGCCGATGCTGATCACCGCAGATTCTGAGGCTGAGTTGTACCCGGCACCGATCATCAAGCCTGAGTCCATCATATATCTCAGGCCAATTTCAGCTCCCCAGGAGGTGTCAGACTCCTCCTCCCACACCGGCTCACCGTCGATAATGAAGGGGACGATATTATTGGTGTAGTGAGACTCATGATTATATGAAGCAGCACCACCATAGATGCTGAAGCTGCTGCTCAGACTATAGCTGAGTCCAAAGCGCCACATGGTATCTTTGGTGTAACCTTCACCGGGCTCCGGAACATCCATATCATCTTTCTGGCTGGCCGCATAACCGATATAGTAACCCCAGTTGGCGTAATCTTTGTCGTAATGGTAGGGGGCTAAGGTGACGCCATACATCTTATTTGTTGCCGGAATATAGTCCAGACTGATGCTCATCTTAGGTTTATATGTGGGAGCGGTCTCTGACGCTGCCTGGTTAGCCGTCGCCGATAAACTGGTGAGAATAAGGCCCGAGGCGAGTATATATTTTTTCATCAGTAATATCCGGTTTCGACTTTAAAGCTGGATTGTTGTTAAACTTTTAGCCCTAGTCAATTATGAGTGCTAAAATTTCTTTTAAAATAGATGCTTGTAACTTTACTGTATCATTTATTGTACGTTATTGTTTCGGCTTGCCAGCGATGATTTAACAAACAGGTATCCTGGCCCCTGTCTCTAAGGAAAGGTTATTGTGGATCAAGAATTAAGGTTACAGATCTCTCAGTGGTTGTCGGATTGGGGGGTCAACAGCACGCCTTCTGATGGGGTTTCCACCTCGGTGCTGGTCTTTGCCAGCATGTTGCTGGCTATGATCGCCTATCTGATTGTCAGGAGAGGTGTCGTACGTACCATGAATATCGTTATCCAGCGCTCTAAGGTTAACTGGGACGATATCTTCATGTCACACAATGTGTTGGAGAAGTTTTCCTATATAGTTCCGGCCCTGGTACTTGACCTTCTTCTGCCTATTGCACTTACCGAGCACCACCTGCTGAGCTCCCTGATCGATCGCCTGGTGAGTGTCTGCATCGTAGTCATACTCATCCGTGCGGTATTCAGTGCGCTGGACGCCTTCAATGAGATTGCCGATGTAAACCTGGTCAGCCGGAGACTTCCGATAAAGAGTTTCGTGCAGCTGTTTAAGCTGTTCCTCTTCTTTGTTGCGGTCATCATCTCCATCTCCGTGATAGCCGATCAGTCTCCGGTCTACTTCCTCAGCGGTCTGGGTGTCGCCACCGGTTTGGTGATGTTGGTCTTCAGAGACACCATCTTAGGCTTTGTCGCCGGAATTCAGCTGGCGGCGAATCGCATGGTGAGCACAGGTGACTGGATCCAGATGGACAAGTACGGCGCCGACGGTGCGGTAGAAGAGGTCTCTTTGACGACGGTGAAGGTGCGTAACTGGGATAAGACCATCACCATGATCCCCGCCTATGCCCTGGTCTCTGATGCATTTAAAAACTGGCGTGGCATGTCAGAATCCGGAGGACGGCGCATTAAACGTTCCGTCTCCATCGATATCCATTCGATAGGCTTTTTGACCGAAGATGACAAGGTCAGGCTGGGTAAGATCAACCTGCTCAAACCTTACTTTGCGGCTAAAAGTGAAGAGTTAGCCGACTTTAACCGTCAGGTGGATGATGCCGATATGCCGGTAAACAGCCGGCACCTGACCAATATTGGGACTTTCAGGGCCTATTTGAAGGAGTTTGTGAGCAACCACGACAAGATCCATAAAGATATGACCCTGTTGGTGCGTCAGTTAGCGCCGACAGCAGAAGGGGTACCTATAGAGGTCTATATCTTCACCAATGATACCCGCTGGGCTTTCTATGAAGGGATTCAGGGCGATATCTTCGATCATATCTTTGCCATATTGCCCGAGTTCGGCCTGCGAGCTTTCCAGGGGCCGACGGGCTCTGATATCAGGAGTTTGAAAAACTCAATGTAGGAGCGGCTTTAGCCGCGAATCTTTCAAGAAACAGCAAGTCATAAGCTGTAAGTTTTAAGTGGTAAGTAAGAGCTATCCAGGCTTTGATTTAAACTTACCGCTTACCGCTTTTTTAACTCTCCTTCGTTACCAATATGGCCGCTAGGGTGATAAATACGCCCCCGCTGGTTCGATCGAACCAGTGCAGCTTATTACTGGTTTTGAGTGTCGGTGCCAGCACATTCGCCATGCTGGCATAGATCATCACGAAGCTGAAATCGACCACCGCCCAGGTGATAGCCAGGGTCGCCAGCTGTGGACCCTGTGGGGCCGTAACGTCGATAAACTGCGGAAACAGGGCACCGAAGAACAGCAGATCCTTGGGATTGCTGATCCCGACTAAAAAAGCCTGTTTAAACATCTGCCTGGGACTACCTTTCCCCTTGATGTGTTGCAGGTCCAGACCCTGGGCACTGGCCTTGGTGAGCAGGAGCTTTATTCCCAGAAATACCAGGTAGGCGGCGCCACAGTATTTTAATATCGTAAACCCATATTCGGTTGCGCTTAACAGGGCACCCAGGCCTGCGGCGGATGCGGCCATCAAGATAAGGGCCGAGGTCACACTGCCCAGCGCGGTGGCTAAACTGCGACTCTTACCATAATGGATCCCATGGCTCATCGACAATACGGCCATGGTGCCGGGAGCTACGGCAATGAGAAGCACCGCGAATAGATAGAGCAGCCAGGTATCGAATATCATAGATTGTATAAAATTGTGGGTGGTGACCGCACTATAGCGGTCAGAGGTTTATTAGGCAATCTCAGACAGTTGAAAATTCAGCGGGTTCAGGGTTGGAAATCGGGTATGACCTTAGGGTGTCGGCCCCTGATTGAGCGATAGAAGGCGATGATCTGATCCATATCCTGCTGCATATCTTCGCTGGTCAGGACACCCTGTGGGATGATCACTCTCTTGTTACCAAAATCCAGCCCTACGGTAATTATCGGCACCCTGGCCTTGCTCGCGATATGGTAGAAACCGGTTTTCCAGCGTTTTACCGGGCTCCTGGTTCCCTCAGGCGCCAGCGCCAGACTGAAGCTGGGATCTGATTCGAAGATCTGTACCACAGCATCGACCAGGTTGTTGCTTCTGGTGCGGTCGACCGGCCTGCCGCCTATTGCCTTAAAAAACCAGCCCCAAGGTGGTTTAAACAGCTGATGCTTACCCAGGAAGTTAACCTTTGCGCCCAATGCGCCCCGAGCCAGTACTCCGATGATAAAATCCCAGTTGCTTGTGTGCGGACCAACGATAGCGATAAATTGACTGTCAGCGGGAAGGTTCCCGGAAATACGCCAACCGGTTAACTTCAAAACTAATTTACAAAACTGTTGAAACATATAAAAAAACTCAATGCCATATAAAATGGAGTCGGCCTCATTATATCGATTGTGATTTCACAATGGCGAGGCGTGAATTCGTTATTTGAGATAGTATATACCTAAGGCACTTGTCGACATACCGAATCCTGCATTTCGAGGAGGTTTGGGTATATAATCGATAGTACACCCAATTGCGCACTTTTGGAGAAAAGCATGTTTAAAAAGGGATTTTCAGCCTTGTTGATGCTACTTGCGTTTAGCGTTGCAGCCGTCCCAACTGACGATATCGCTCAGATATTGTCGATGCAGGAAGATGCGTGGAATCGTGGTGATCTCGACGCCTATATGCAGGGCTACTGGCGTAGCGATAAGATGCGTTTCGTCTCCGGGAAGAAGTTTCGCTACGGCTGGGAGGAGACGCTAGCGGCGTACAAAAAAAACTACCCGGACAAGGCGGCTCTGGGCACCCTGAAGTTCACCATCAAAGAGACCAAGATGCTAAGTAACTATGCGGCAATCGTGGTTGGACGCTGGCAGCTTACCCGGGTCAAGGATCAGCCCAATGGAGTGTTTACTCTGTTAGTGGAGAAAATTGATGACCGCTGGGTGATCACCCACGACCACACTTCAAATTAACCTGCAATGTAACAAGCAAGGCTTGCACTAACCATTAGTTTTATCTAATATCACGCAGTAATTAGAAAAAACTAATGGAATGGTGTTCAATGAATCGTCTCAGCCCGGCCCCCCTCGCGATAATACTTTTGATCTCTGCCTTTACGGTGAATGCCTCTCAGGAGCTGCATCGGGATGCGATGAGTTTAGTCAAACAGTTTGGTGCCACCCTGAAGCCTCAGCTTATACAGGCGATGAAGCTGGGAGGGCCTGAAAATGCAATCGATGTGTGTGCCGTTAAGGCACCTCAAATCGCACGGGAGCTCTCCGGGAAATCCGGTTGGAGTATTCGCAGAGTAAGCCTGAAAAACCGTAATGCCGGTGCTGTTGCCGATGCTTGGGAGCGAAGTGTGCTGGAGGAGTTTGAGTCGCAGCTTGCTTCAGGAAAACCGGCTAAAGCGTTAGAACGTGGCGAGCTAATCGATGGAGAGTACCGTTTCATGAAGGCGCAGGTCACGGCGCCTCTGTGCCTTAAGTGCCATGGCAGTAACCTCCCTCGCCCCCTGCTGGAGAAGATAAAGGTGCATTACCCCGATGATCTGGCCTTAGGTTATCAGGCTGGTGAAATCAGGGGGGCGTTCAGCCTCTCCTTTAAGGCTGAGTAGGTTCTACTGTGAACACTTGGCGGCCTAGGTTTCTGCCTTTGCCGTCATACCTGACCTCTGCGAAACGGCTCTTGCCCCGCTTATCCTGTAGTATGATGCTGGTGGAGCGGGTACCGTACTCTTCATGGCGAATAAATATCGAAGAGAGCAGGCGTTCCCACTCGACACCTATACCGGTTTGAGGCAGCTCCAGGTCGTCGGCCCGGGTCTCGTCCCTCATGATAGTGATCAGCTCATCAATATCGGGTTGAGTCGATTCGGTGATCAGTTTTTCCAGAGCCAGAGTTCCCCTTGCCATCTTGGGCCAGATATCGTCCAGTGCGCCGTTGCTGATCGAGTGAAACCCTGAGGTTAAACGGGTGAACTCATTTACGGCGCTGTTAAAACAGTAAAGCTCATCGCCATGGCCGAATATCAGGTTGAAAGGGTTATAGTTGTCGCTGTGTTCCCTGAGCCAGCTCATGGTGAGAGGCTTTTGCTGTAGCGCCTTAATCACCAGTTCGCCACGGCTTCTCATATTACTCTTCTGTCTCATAGGATCACGCAGGTTGGTCAAGGCAGAAAAGGCCCCCGCCTTGTTAATGCCCAGCCAGGTTCCGCCCGCTTCAAGATCTTTTCCAGCTAGCAGCTCGTTGTCGGGTTGCCACAGGTGTGCAGGCTCGGTAGGGCGATGATGAAACTCATCTCTGTTCGCACAGACTATCAGCGGATATTCAGGATGTTGATTCAGAGCAATAAAGAGAATGCACATAGATTTCGACGATAGAGGAGTATGGTTACAACTTAGTCTCTATGTCGTTTAAAAGCTATTAGAAAACTTTGGGCCGCTAGCTGTAAGTTATAAGCTGTAAGTAGGAGCAATACCGTAAAAGCTTGAGGCTATCAACTGTAGGAGCGGCTTTAGCCGCGAATTTTCCATGGGAAAACCTGTAAGTAAGAGCAGGAACTCCCAGCTGTCTCTGCTCCGTCTTGAACTTACAACTTAAAACTTACGACTTAAAACTATCTTACTAGCCTTTAATGGTCGTGCTTGTGATGATGCCCGTGGGAGTGGTCATGAGCTTTTGGTTTGAGCAGCACGATCCTTGCCATAAACTTTCTCGGGCCTAAGCGTAATAAGCTGGCGGCGAACAGTATGGCCAGAATGATCAGCGATAGTGTATTTATCGGATCGGCAAGGGTCAGCATGGTGTGCCATTGAGGCGCTATCATGGCTGTTATCAGTGAGCAGCTAAGTACCAGAGCGATAACCAGCACCCTGAGGTTCCAGTTCATCAGCTTTAACTGCGCGAGGTTAAAGATAGGCGCCGCGATCAGGGCCAGCATTACCGCAGGCATACTCCAACCACTATAAGCTAACGACAGTGCCAATACTGCTCCACCTAAGTTACAGAAACGCATCGGCAGAAACAGTAGCAGCAGCACAGCAACCTGGATTGCCGGATTAGCCAGAGGGACCGCCGGGTGGCCGATTAGGTTAGCGAGAACCAGGCTTAACAGTATCCAGGGCGCACTCCTGTCGACAAGATGAGCGAAACCGAAGCGCCAGGGGGACTTAGGCAGGGATATATGTGGATCTGTGGGCTCGACCTTGGCCCATGTAAGTAACACCCCGAGAAGTGTGAGACCCAGCAACTGGAACAGGGCAATAACGGGACCGAGCAGGAGCGCAGTGATAATCAGGGCTTCGGGCCCCGCTAAACGCTGTAACCATCTCTGGCCCAGCTCCCTATTGTGCGGAGATAAGCCGAAATTGAACCTGACGGCGGCAAAGGTATAGCTGAGCAGCAGTACCGGTGCCAGAGTCAGCATCCACTCTCCAAGCTGCTCGGTGCTGTGGTCGTGATGGTGGTGTTCGTGTCCGCCTGAGTCCATCATCAGTAACAGAAACAGTAAACCTATGCCGAGCAGGCTGCCGATCCCGGCATGGTATTCATACCTTCCCTGCTTATCCTCATGGCTCTGGCCATGTGGCTGGTGCAGGACAACATGAAGAATAGAGCCTGTGACAAAGGCCTGCAGGTATACGGTGTTATCCAGGCTCAGGTGAGCGAGCAGTTGCTCGCCGGCAAAGTAGCCAACACCTGTGAGCAGCATCATGCAAGCCAGCACGACCATAGCCCAGCGCGCTCCAACCTGTGGCTTGAGCAGCCACCAGATAGCCAGACCCACAGGAAGCCGATGAAGGATGACCCCCAGTGCCAGCAGAATCGAATTCTCATCTTGTTGGGCAAGCACCATGGCACCGCCGTCAGTGATGGTATGCAGCAGCAGACCGCCGATCCCGAGAATAAGCGTCAGATTATGAGTGACTTCTGAGTATCGATGGAAGAGTCGTTCACTGGCCGTGGGTCCCCAGAGGCCGATGATGACAAAGATGATGGCAAGAAAGCCGCCATGTTCCAGGAGCTCGGGTAAAATATGAACCAGCACTAAGCCGCCTAAGGAGACGAATATAAATCCATCCAGGCCTTTATGGAGTCCGTTTTCTGCCGTGAAGAAGCGATAGAAAATAGGACCTAACAATAGTGCGATACAACTGGCTAAAAGATAGAGCATGATTTCTTAAGAGGAGGCCTTGGAAAAACGACACATAGTATACCAGTCTTGTGACGAATAAGTAGAATTTACACACAGAACATAAAAACATCAGTTTAAGCGGGGATATTGAGCTGTCAAAGACGGTGATGTCAGCTGTTTTCGCGAGTTGTGAGCTTGCTGGTGTAATTTGTCTATGGAAGTGTTTGTAAAAGGTTATAGAATATAGGGATATATTGGCCTGTCACTAAGCACGTTTATGGATACCTTCTCCGCCGCAGTTATGCTGTTTCTTATCATGGATCCCCTGGGTAACTTACCCATTTTCGCCTCGATATTGCGCCATATTGAGCCTAAGAAACGTCGCCGGGTGCTTATCAGAGAGCTGATATTTGCACTGGTCATCATGCTGTTGTTCCTGTTTGCCGGTGAAGCTATTCTGAATTTCCTCAACTTAAAGTCTGAGTCGGTGAGTATTGCCGGGGGGATTATTTTGTTCCTTATCGCTATCAGGATGATCTTTCCCCAGCCCGGTGGTGTCGTAGGCCTGGCAGCGGGTGAGGAGCCCTTTATCGTGCCCATGGCTATCCCATTGATGGCGGGGCCTTCGGTATTGGCCGCGTTGATTCTGTTGGCCCACACCGACAGCTCCCGTATGTTGGACTGGACCATGGCCCTGCTGGCAGCGTGGGCGGCGAGCGCCGTCATTCTGCTCTTCTATAAGTTATTCACTAAAGTGCTCGGAGAAAAGGGCCTTACCGCGGTCGAGCGTTTGATGGGTATGGTTCTGGTGATGATCTCGGTGCAGATGTTCCTGGATGGCATTGCCGATTATATGTCCCACATAGGCCAGGTCGTTCAGTAAGATGAGCCATGAGCTAGACTGTAGGAGCGGCTATAGCCGCGAATGTATAATAAACAGATAGTTGTAAGCTGTAAGTCATAAGCCGTAAGTAAGAACAAAGCCTCAGCCGATATCCTTCACTGAGGCTTTTTTGTGTCTGGAACACTTATGCCACAGCCCATGGATGGAAAGCTGTGGTATTTGTGTTGCTTGCTACTCTTTCTCTTTTTATCACCTGCTCGCACCTTTCTCCGCTCTTAAAACTTACAATTTCTTCTCTCCCCTTGCTACACGAGTGGTTGAACAGGGGGAGGGGATCCTGCAGCAATCGCCAATCAGGGAGAATTATGATCCGCTTACCGGTGAGGGGCTACGCTGCACTAACTTCAGCTGATCGGCATCTGTGTTGTTGCTGATATATGAATCATGGTTGAGTCGACCGTGAGGTGAGAGTGTCAGTTTTGTATTTCCGGAACAGCGGTTTGCCGTGCGGTATAGGTGATAAAACTAACAATTTTGGCTTTTTTAAATGCAAAATAAGGTAAAGGCGGGATAAATATCGACAATTCACTGTAAAACACTCTTCCGGGCTGTTACTGTTTTGTGAGTTTATGTTATTAGGTGTGCCATGAAACTCCTCCTATCTTTGTGTATCGCTCTCATTTCAGCAATCCTCCTGTCAGGCCTGCTTACGGCTTGCTCTTCTGGAGCCGGCGATCTTGGTTCTGGCTCTGAGGCGACGCTTTCCGGGTCGCCTCATAACAACCTGAAACAGATATCCACCTGTGGCAGCATGCCACCCATCAAGGATAGGACTAAACTTAAACAAAGTTTGTTGGAAAGGGGGCTGCTAAAAGAGGAGATGAGCCTTGATGAGACAAACAGGATCGTTGCCGAATATATCAATAAACGACAGCAGGCCTTCGGAAGTTGCCCGAAGATAAGATTGTGAAGATAGGTGTTCAGATGAAGAGAAAAATTGGTATTAATCTGCTTTCTATGCTCGGGTTATCCCTGCTTGTTGCAATCAATGGTGTCCTAGCGCTTCCTGTGGCCGCTCAAGAGGGAGTTTCGGTTACCAATAACCTCTCCGGGACACTTGCAGATGCCGGAGTCATCAACAGGGAGCAGATCCTGTACTGGTTGATCAAGCGGGGTGAGGTGTCGGATGAAGCCTCCGAGAGCGAAAAGCGCGCCGCCGTCGATGCCTTTACCCGCCGTGCCACAAGTTTTCAGAGTAAGGGGGGGCTGATTGAAGCGCAGTTTGAAAAGTTAAGGCTGAGAGCAAACGCTAATCTGAAGGCGGAGAAAAATCAGCTGCAGAGAAGCGTTGTAGCCTTTGCCGATGCCGATATTACCAAGACAGTTAAGGTGCTGGGAGTATTGATCGATTTTCCCGATCTTCCCTTCGATGACAATCGACTCACAGCCAGCGACACCCCGATGTTTTATCCCGATTATCCGACCTCTCACTATCGGGATCTGATGTTTTCGACTTCAGGCTTTACCGGTCCCCGGGGGCAAAACCTAATGACCGGGTATCAATATTATCAGTCGGTTTCCGGTGGCAGTTTCTTTTTTACCGGAGACGTCAAAGGTTGGGTGACGGCGGAAAATAATGCCTCATTCTATGGCGGTAACGATGCCGATAACAACGGGGACGACAGGGCGGTACCTGAGCTGGTCAAGGAGGCGGTGACCAAAGCTGTGGCGGGCATGTCAGCCGCCGAGTTGGCCAGTTATGACGTCGAAGATCCCTTCGATATAGACGGCGATGGCAATTTCGATGAGCCCGACGGCGATATCGATCATGTGATGCTGTTTCACTCCAGTGTCGGCGAAGAAGCCGGGGGAGGCGTACTCGGTGCCGATGCTATCTGGTCTCACCGCTTCTTCGTCTATACGGGTGGGAACCCTGGTTACACCATTCCGGGAACCGGTAAGAAAGTATTCGGCTATACCGTGCAGCCCATAGACGCAGCAGCTGGTGTGGTTGTGCATGAGTTTGGTCATGATCTGGGTCTTCCCGATGAATATGACACCACCAATACCGGCGACGGTTCCCCGGTGGGTTCCTGGTCGGTGATGTCGGGAGGTAGCTGGACCGGCTTGCCCGCAGGAACCGAACCTACTGGTTTTAGCCCCTATGCCCGCTCCTATCTGCAGGATAGGTATAAGGGAAGGTGGATAACGGAGCAGGAGATATTACTGGAAAATATTCCCGCCGATGGTGTGGATGTTCAGCTGAATGAGGCGGTGAATCATACTCAGATAAATCAGATATCGATCCCGCTGCCTGCTGCTGATATTCCGTTTAAGCAGCCCTATGGAGGAAGTTATCAGTACTACTCGGGTCAGGGACATCTTATCAATAATGCCGCCTCATTCGAACTCGATCTTCCCAGCATCAGCCCCCTTACATTGAAGATGAAGGCGCACTGGAACATTGAGGTCGATTATGACTACGCTCAGGTTATGGTCGATGGCGTGGTCATCGCCGGCAATCACACCAAGGCGAGCAATACCATAAATGGGGCCAGAAACATCATAACGGGCAGTTCTGCGGATATTGCGGGTGCCGAGGGAGCCGATAATTGGGTCGAGCTCGAGTATGATCTCAGTGCCTATGCCGGTCGTGCCAATACCCAGATAAGTATCATCTACCGTACCGATCAGGCGGTTGGAGATTATGGTATCGCTATCGATAACCTGGTTATCACCGCGGCAGGCTCACAGGTTTATCTTGATGATGCCGAAACACCTGCCACCATGAATTTAGCCGGTTTCTCCAGAATCGACGACGAGCGCCCGGGTGAAAAGCGTCGTTATATCATTCAGCTACGCAGTCATAACGGTGTGGATGTGGGATTACTCAGTCACTCCTATGATCCCGGCGTCCTGCTCTGGCTGGAGAACTTCAGCTATTCAGATAACAACTCCAGTGAACACCCGGGTGTGGGGTTAATCGGTGTTGTCGATGCCGATCAGAACCTTATCGGGAATCACGGCAGCGATGTTCAGATCCGTGACGCTGCATTCAGCATGTTTAATCAGTCGAGCTACTTTGGTGATGAGCACCTGACATCCGTGTCCTTGTTCGATGACAGCTTAGATTACAGCGCACCGACAAAGCCTCAGGCTGGCATTATCCTGCCTGAGCTGGGGTTGACCATGGAGGTCGTAGCCCAGAGCAACGACTCGAGTACAGCCACCGTACGGTTGAAATATGCCGAGGGTGTATCTCCTGAGCCTGAAGCACTCAGTGTCACCATTTCCGCTCAACAGGCGGCGGGCAGTGTAAGCTTTAGTTCTGCGGTGAGCGGAGGTGAGGGGGGCTACAGCTATGCCTGGGACTTTGGTGTCACAGGGACAAGCAGCACGGCGGCCAACCCCAGCTACACCTATAGTGAGTCGAACGACTATACAGTCTCTCTGGTCGTTACCGATAGCGCAGGCGCAACGGCCAGCGACACATTACTGATTAATGTGCAGGTGCCTCCTGCCGCGGGTTTCAGTTATACGACCGATGCTCTCCGCGTCACGCTGAATAATACCTCGAGTGCGGGGGTAGGCGCTCTCAGTTATCTGTGGAGTTTCGGTGATGGGCAGACAAGTAACGAGATGTCGCCAAGCCATACCTACGCCGCAGGAGGCAGCTATACAATTTCGCTTACGGTGACAGACGAGGCCGGTAATGTGAGCACCTTCTCCAGCGTGATCACTGTGACCGCAACAGTGGCTCCGCCTGTGACCCCATCGACAGGCTCGGACTCAGGTGGCGGAAGCCTTGGCTGGTTGAGTCTGGCACTGGTTTCGATGTTAGCCTTCAGAAGGCGCTTCGCTTAGCGGTTAGAGTTACCGATAAAAGCAGAAAACGCCCTCTCGGGCGTTTTCAATATTCGTTGTATCGTTAATTTGGCTATCCGGAACACTATGTAAGTCTTTCGATCGCCTGACGTGCTGCGGGAAGGAAAGTTTCTCCTACGATAAGCTGCTCACCCTGATATGAGAAGTAGCGCCGACGCCCCCACAGCTCCCGGGTCAGAGGCTGGTGTAGTGACTCGGTAAGACCTGCCAATTTCTGACAGGGGGTGAAGTGCCCTATCTCTATCTTACCCGGAGTAAACTCATTGTTGGTATAGAGCAGCTCACCCAACGGACGGGTCCCCAGGTTTAACAGCTCGCTTTTTTTCTTATCAAGCAGGCTTCCCGGAATTAAGGTGCGGGCGAAAATCCAGGGGGTTCCATCGAGGCAGAGCAGGACTTCGCGGACCCAAACCTTATTCTGATCCGGAAATTCGTTATCGAACGGGACTAATGTTCCCTCGCCAAGTACCTTTACTTCAAATTCATCACAGTAAGCGCGCAATTTTTGAGTTAAACTCTCAGGTGAGAGTAACCAATCGGTTAAGGGTGATTTGGGGAGATCGATGATTTTTTCTGGTGAAAACCACTGAATTGATTCACCATAGGGGAAGCTTAACCTAGTCACACTCATTTAATTCTCGGTACAATACTGGCCGGCAAACTGGTGCAGTCTAGCACGCTGGAAAATGATAGCCAGAAAGATTAGCAGGCATTTGTTACATAAGAGTAGGAGTCATTCTTGAAAATTCAAAAATTTGCATCGCTACTGCTTATTTTAGTCGCGACAATTTTCAGCTTTGGTGCTTACGCCGAAGATGAAGAGATTGTAGATAACTTTGCCTATTATGGCTTCGAACCCGATCTCATTACCAACTATATCTCTACCGGTAAGAAGCTGGGGTTTGTCCGTATCGGTATCGAGTTGATGGTCAAAGATCCCGAAGATCTGATCGCCCTGGAGCATCATGATCCCCTGCTGCGCGCCGCCATACTGGAGATCATGGGGAGTCAGACCGCAGATAAGGTTAAATCACTGACCGGAAGGGAGGAGATAAGACGTGAGTGCTATGACACTGTCAATCGCCTCATCGAGCAGGAAACCGGCAAGGCCATTATCGTTAACCTACTCTTTACCAAGTACCTGTACGATTAGTTTTATTTCCCTCCTCTACTACTGCCATTAGTGTCTCGGCTGATGGCATAAGATCGCATATGACCAAGCTCACGCAAAAAAAGCTCACGCCAAAACAGAACAACCGGAAACAGAGCAGACGTAACAAACCGGCAGGCAAGCGGCAGGCTAAGTTCGAAAATAATCCCCAGACAAGAGCCAAGTCCGAAACGACGACCGTAAAGAAAGGTCTCCATGAGCGAAACCTGCACAGGGATGGTTACGACTTTGATAAGTTGATCGAGGCGAGCCCGGCGTTAAAGCCCTATGTCAGGCCTAACCCCTATGGTAATCTTTCGATAGACTTCGCCGACCCTCTGGCCGTTAAGGCGCTGAACCTGGCCCTGTTACAACTTCACTACGGGATCGAGTATTGGGATATACCCACAGGCTTTCTCTGCCCCCCTATCCCGGGACGGGTCGACTACCTTCACTATATTGCCGATCTGTTGGCCGGAGTTGAGGCGGGACAAAATGTCCCACAGACTGCAACTGTAAAGCCTAAGTCACAGAAAAGATTGAAAATTAACGCGCTGGATATTGGAACCGGCGCCAATGGCATCTACCCGATACTCGGCATTCAAGCCTATGGCTGGCGGTTTGTCGCCAGTGATGTGGATCCCCTGTCGATAGAGAACGTTAACCGGATTGTCGAGGCTAACCCTTCTCTGCAGGGCAAGTTACAGACACGGCTGCAAACCGATCAGCAAAAGGTGTTTCACGGCATTATCGGCCCTGATGACAGATTCGATATCACCCTCTGTAACCCGCCATTTCACGGGTCACTTGAGGAGGCCAGTGAGGGCACCCTTCGCAAGGTGAAGAACCTGGCGGCAAACCGTGCGGCGAAGGGCCATGAGCCTGCTCCCGCTGTTGGCGGTGATAAGCAGGGGGCCGAGCTGAACTTCGGCGGTCAGAAGGCCGAACTCTGGTGCGAAGGCGGCGAGAAGCAGTTTCTCGCTAACATGATCCGCGAGAGCAGAGATTTTGCCACTCAATGTTTATGGTTCACCAGCCTGGTATCGAAGAAAGAGAACCTGCAGCCCTGTTACAGTGCACTGGAAAAGGCGGGGGCGGTAACGGTGAAGACCATAGATATGGCGCAGGGCAACAAGCTTACCCGGGTTTTGGCCTGGAGTTTTTTGACGCCAAAGCAAAGGGAGCTTTGGGCTAAGTATCGCTCTTAGCCTTTTAACGGTTTTTTTATCGGGCTACGCCTGACCTTGATAATTAGACTTCGTCTAACAACTGGAGATGAGTGATTGCATCACTCTTCAGCTTGTCAGCCGAGTAAACCCCTAATCAAGCTTCGCTTACTCACGTTAAAAGAGTAGGCGTCGTGGAATTCCATTCCACACTTAATTGCAAAGAGTAGGGCAAGGAGGACTGCTCGCCTGATGTGAATGGATTCACAAATGCCGTGGTGGTATGGATGCCAAAGAACGGCCTCATCAACAACGTCCCTGTTTAATTGCCAGTTCGGTATCCATACCTCTCGCTTATAACCACAATCACCTCTGGAGATTATTCGCCTTCCAGTGGGGAATCGTCGTATCTGGTGGATTACTGGGTATGTCGAGTATTCTGATATCTGTTAGGGAAGTCTAAGCCTTGTAAAAAAACGCTAACTACCTTAAGTTCATGTAGATACTGTGAACATGCACACTGTGCAGCTGTTAGAGGTATTCAAGGATGAGGCGCTCCAAACAAGATCAGGCTCCACTTTCCGATAGATTAATCAGTGTTTTTGCTTCTCTTTTCTTTTCTGTACCTACCAGTTTATTTCTGAGTCTTAAAATTAGTCAAAACCTGTTAGCTTTGCAGCTAGATTTTACCGTTGGCGGAAAAGGCTTTTTGATTTTGGTGTCAGTGTTTTCATTGTTAGCATTCTTATTTCCTAAAGTGATCCCTAATCTATTAGGGTGGGTGTGGAATATCTTTATGAAGCACTAAATGGAATAAAGGGGTCGTAGCTCTTTAATTACTTATGTCTTTCCAGTACAGAACAACGCCAAATCGAAGAGGTTGATAACCCGGTGTAGATGCGGCTGTGACCGTTGGCGGCATGGATGCCGCCGTCGAGGCTATAGGGATATACTTGTGCCGTGTCACAGAAGTATCTGCACTTAAGCCCACGGCAGGTGATAGATAACATTGCAGGTCAATGTTCAAAATGACCTGGTTAGATACCTAATCAGGCCAAATCAAAAGTTACTTCTGGAATAAAGGAAATATAGCGGTCGTAGCCCTTTAAATTGGTAGGAGAGAGTTGTGAAGATTTACGGATATGAAAAGACAGAAGATGATTCGGACTTAATTGAAATGTCAGAAGTTACAATCACTGCAAGTCCAAAGTGTCTTAGAGAAATAGCCTCCTTTATCAATAAAATGGCTGATGAGCTGGAATCAGATGGGGCTTCATTTGAACATTCTCATTTACAAGATAATTGGCCTGATTGGGATAGTCATGGTCCTGATATAATTGTAGGACCTAGCGCAATATAACAAGTGCTAGAATTGGACCTACGATGCACCTAATCATGCTAAATCGAAGAGAGTGATAATCAGGTGCAAACACTGCTGAGGCCCTCGAAAACATGGATGTTTTCGCGGAGCGTATAGGGATATATTTACAGCGTGCTGAAGAAGTGTTTGCACTTAAGCCCATGGCTGGTGATAGATAACATTGCGGGTCCATGTTCAAAATGACCCGATTAGATACCTAATCAGGCCAAATCAAAAAGTTACTTCAACAATTGTTAACCGACAATCATCCTAACTAGGATTCCAAAGTAGCTGCCCACAATCAGTCAAATCATATCCACCTAAAGTGGCGGCCAGCTGGCGTGTCTGGGTGCTGGCAAGCATATCGAACAGGTGCTGTAGCTGGCGGCGGAAGTAGATCCCCTGTGGCATGACGAAGTCGAATGACTCTGTGATCAGCGGGATAAAGCTCAGGCCGCTCTCCATGGCAACCGATTGGCAGCCGAAGCCGATATCGGCATCGCCACGGGCGATATAGGCGGCGAGTTCGCGTTCGCTGTAGGCGGTGACGTTGGCGTTCAGGTGGGTGAGGGCGGCGCCCTGCTTCATCAGCCAGTGCTCCAGATGTTGCTGGCTGCCAGCGCCGGCCTGTCTGTCGACCCAGCGCCAGGGCAGGGAGACTATCTTCTCCTCCTCCTGACACTGCTGCAACATATCGCTGCGTACCATCAGCCCCTGTTTACGGGTATAGCCGTGTACCATGACCCACTGTTGGTGGTTGGCATAGCCCTTAAGCAGCGCCGGATGGCGAATATTACGCTCGTCGACACTGCCCCAATGAAGCGTGCAGACATCGGCGTAGCCGCGGGAGAGAAGGTCCAGTCCCATTCTCGAGCCGGTGGAGCTGTAGCTGATCAGGTCGCTCTTACCTATCTGGGTCATCAGGCGGGAGACCAGCATGGAGAGCAGGGGATCGTCGCTGCCCGTGATATGCATACGGTCGGAGAGCATGCCGCTGTGGCATGAGTCCATGATCCAGCGATCGATAAGAATCTTGGGAAACAGCCATTTACCAGTGATTTTGGTGGCGGGTAAGACTCTGTCATTCGCCATGGCATAGACCTTCTTTTCATTAAGATCTAGATACTCAGCGACCTGTTTGGCGCTCATGTAGACGAGTTCACTTGGTTCTGTCATTACTGTTCCTTAACCAAGAACTCTGCGGCAGAGTTCCTATAAAAAAATATATCGTGCTCAAGCCGGGTGCTGCCAGCTTGCTTCTGTTAACCGATTTTAGCCGGGCGCTTAGGTGGCATGGCATCGAATTCGACATTTTCGGCCCCGTTGTAGATGAGGAAGTGTCGGCCCTTAGCGCGGGCTATCATGGTGATACCCAGCTTCTGGGCGAGCTCAAGACCCATCTGAGTCGCACCGCTGCGTGATAACACAACGGGAATACCCATCTTGGCCACTTTAATCACCATCTCAGAGGTCAGGCGACCCGTGGTGTAAAAGAGTTTGTTGTTGCCTGTGTCCTGCTTTAACCACATCTCACCGGCGAGTGTGTCTACCGCGTTATGACGACCCACGTCTTCGACGAAGTCGACTATCTTGTCGTCCTGACACAGTCCGCAACCATGCACCGCACCGGCATTCTTGTAGGTTTCATTATAGGCGCTGATGTTTTTCAGCAGGCTATAGATCATGCTCTGTTTGAGTTCGGGTTTTGGCAGAGCGATATCGTCGAGCCCATCCATGAAACCGCCGTAAACCGTGCCCTGACCACAGCCGGTAGTGACGGTCTTCTCGGAAAGCTTCTCCTCAATATCGGCGGTGGTTTCCGATGTGATGATGGCTGCCGAGTTGACGTCCCAGTCGACAATCACAGACTCTAGCTGCTTAAGGTCGGAGATGAAGCCTTGGTTCTTCAGATATCCCAGCGAGAGCGATTCGGCGCGGGCACCTAAGGTCATCAGGGTCACGATAGGACGCCAGTTAAGGTAGACCGTCATCGGACGCTCACACGCGATATGCTTCTCGACGCGCTCTCCATTCTCATCTATGGCATTCACTGCGATGGTTAGCGGCACATCGGTATCGGTTTTGATTAAGCTGGGTTTGTGCTGGCTCAAGGCTTGAAACTCATTTTGAACATTCGATGGCTAGAGCATAGCAATAATTGTACCCAGGTTTGTATTCCGCGCCCCAATGCGTGATCTCTCGCATTTTCTGCCTACAAAGCGCCCTTTTATGTCCTAGCCTGAATTGCATATAGGACAAATTGTCCTAATCTTAGGCGGTAATTTATGATCCAGCTCAAGTTATCACAACCTTTAGGCTGGCATGTAAATTGCTTCAACAGGGATAAGTTACTTAGCTGGCCTGTCATCTCGACATGCCTCTGCAGGCAAGACGGAGACCGAATGCAACATACCGAAAGCCAATGGCCTATGCACGTTTCTCTTAAGAAGGTAGAGAAACAAGTCGGGCGCTGGACCTCAGTGACCTGGGAGCTGGATCAGATACTACCCGCGACGCATCAGGCACCCGAAGGGTCCACACTCATCATGCTCGAGCTGCATAAAGATGAACGCGCGAGTTACCGTTTAAACCTGGATATGGACAACGCCATGTTGTACATCGTCTGCGATGAGTTGGAGGATGGCACCTGGGTTCCCGCCGCTATATCCGCCGATCAGAATGTCGCAGCAGGTTGTCTCGAAGGCGATACGCCGGTACTTAATCTACCTATGCCAGGCGCAGTTGCATGTTGGATCGAAGCTTTTATCACCCGCCATGGGGAGGTAGAGATCTGTGCTCACCGTCGTAAGCATGTAAATCGCCGCAAGAATGAGGGTCCAAGCAGCAATAACAACTTTGGGCAGAGAAACTGATGAGCGATAAACCTACCGGATTATTTTCCCGCTGGAATCTTCGCCGCCAACAGGTGGCCGATGAGAAAGAGGCGGAAGAGAAAGCACAGCAGGCTGCAGAGCAAGCCGCGCTGGAGCAAGCAGAAGCACCAATTCAGGATCCTTTATCTGAAAGTGATGCGGTTGAGACATCATCAGCGTCACCGGCGGAAGATAAGCTGCTATCCGCAGAAGACCTGCCGGATCCAGAGAAGATTGAGGTGGGAGGCAGCTTCGCCAGCTTTATGGCTGATAATGTTGATCCTACCGCCAAGGCCGCAGCCCTGAGAGCACTCTGGAAACAGCCTCAATACAATGAGATCGATGGCCTGCTCGAATACGCCCTCGATTACAGCAACCAACCTAAGCTGACACCGGAGCACTCCGCCGAGCTCGCCAAGAAAGTTTTCCGCCATATCACTAAAGATACGGAGGAGGAGCTTGATGAATCCCTGGCCGTAACAAACGAAACCGATAGCGGAAATACCGGGGAGATTGCGGCTCAACCTGCTGAAGAATTGAGCGGGGACATTTTGGACGTCGAGAGTGATGACTTGGCCCAAAATGAACCACAAAAAGAAGGCGAACCCAAGGTTACGGTTTCTTAACGTGATTTTAGAGAAGTTTAATATCCATAAATTTGGTATGTGAATTGCTGTACTTATGGCCATATAGTCTGCGGATAACAGCAGACATGTGATGCCAGCAGATGAAATAGGTAACGCTAGCGCAGAGTCAATAATAGCGCAGATAAAGGTCTCCCTGAGCAATCAGGAGAAACCGATAGCAGCCTAGCTGACAGCAACAGCCAAAACTGTTCAGGAACGCAACGTGAGCAAAAATTTGAATAATGATACCCAGGTTGAACTCAAGGCAGTTCGACAGCAGGTGTTGGCCAATACTCAGGTTCTTCAGAATCTGATCCCGCCAACGGTGAGTTATACCACTGAGGGAAATGTGCTGATCATTGGGCCGGAAGATCTGGCCCGCTTAGCGGCGGACAAGTTGTCTGATATGGGCAAGCTTGCCATCTTAGCCAATGAGTCAATCACCAGCCAGGATGAAGCACATCTGGAAAAGGTGATGAGCTCTGCAGAACATGTTGAGAGCTTTTATAATAAACTCATTGAAATTAAAGGTTTCCTTGGCCAGTTTCAGGTTAAGGTCGACGCAGGTTCAGACACAGCTTCTGAAACCAACGCCGTTGAACTTAGCATGGTCGCAATACGTAAGGCCCATTTCGATCTTATTCTGGATCTGAGTCAGTCTCCCTGCATCAACCTTGAGATGCTACCACCGGGTTACTTCTTTGTCGGTCAGGACGAGGCCAAGTTAGCCGATGCCATCGCTCAGCTTCCCGATCTGATAGGTGAGTTTGATAAACCCCGTTACGTTAAGGTCAACAGCGAACTCTGTGCCCATCACCGTAATGGTATCGATGGTTGTAACCGCTGCCTGAACTTCTGTCCAGCCGATGCGATTCAGAGCATAGATAAGATGATCGAGATAGACCCTTATCTTTGTCATGGTGCCGGTAGTTGTACCAATGCCTGCCCAACGGGTGCCATCAGTTATGATCTGCCAACGCCGCAAGCCTTGCACTCCTATCTGCACAAGTTGGTGACGCGTTTTCGCGAACAGGCGCAAACGGCGCCGGTTATCCTTTTCCATGATGAAGCAAACGGCGCCACACTTGTCGGTGAAGAGCTGCCCGGCGACATCATTCCTGTTGCTCTGGAAGAGATCACCGTGGCCAGCATGGATCACTGGATGTCAGCACTCGCATGGGGAGCTCGTCAGATCCTGGTACTGAACACCGAAGCGACGGCACCGACTCTGACTCAGATGCTACAGGGCGAACATAAACTGGCAAACGATATTCTGGATGAGATGGGTCAACCACAGCGCATCTCAATTATCGATGAGTCGACTATAGGCGATCTTACTGCGCAGCTGGAGACCAGCTCCAACTGGCCGATGATCGTTCCCGGTGAGTTTACGGCTACGACAAAGCGTAACACCCTGTACGCGGCTATCGACCATCTCAACGAGCAGGCCGCCTCGGTGGATACTTGCTTGAGCCAAAGCAATATCCCTTACGGTAAAGTCAGCATCAACAGCGACAAATGTACGCTGTGCCTCTCTTGTGTTTCAACCTGCCCGACTCAGGCACTAACCGATGGTGGTGATAAGCCTGCGTTGCATTTTGTCGAACAAGATTGTGTGCAATGTGGTCTGTGTGAGTCGGCCTGTCCCGAGAAGGTGATCAGCCTGACGCCGCAGATGAATTTTGACAAAGCGCAGCGTCAGCAGCGTCAAACCCTGAAAGAGGAGGCCCCATTCGATTGCATTCGTTGTGGTACCCCTTTCGCCACCCAATCCATGGTGCAACGGATGCTGGAAGCAGTCGGAGGCCATAGTGCCTTCAGTGCAAACACAGAGCGATTAAAGATGTGTAGCGACTGCCGGGTAAAAGATATGTTTGAAGACATCCTTCAAGATCCTGAAAAGCAACTGCGATAAGAGTTTAGCTATGACCGAATTAGTAAGAGAAATATCAGAAAACGATCAGTTAAGAGCCGACATCTATCAGCTTTTAGCAGCACTACTGCGCAGTCAGCCAAGTGCTGAGTTATTGCAATTTTTGGCCAGCCTTGAAGTCGATGCGGAAGATGACAGCGAGATGACTAAAGCCTGGTTATCGCTGAAGTTAGCCGCCGAACAGTTTACCAGTGAACAGCTTGAAGATGAGTACTTCAATATCTTCTACGGTGTCGGCAGTGGCGAGATCATGCCTTACGGCAGCTGGTTCATGACAGGGTCATTGATGGACAAGCCATTAGCCTTGTTGCGTCAAGACCTACAACAGCTGGGTTTCGAGCGCGAAGAGGATGTCAAAGAGCCTGAAGATCATGTTGCTGCGCTATGTGAAGTGATGGGCGTCTTGATTCTGGAAGCGCCGGGTTATCGCCAGTTGGCCTTCTATCAGCGTCACATCGGCAGCTGGATCGACCGCTTCTGTACTCAGCTGGCTAAAACACCGAGTGCCGCATTCTACGGGACCGTCGCGCAACTGGCTAAGGCCTTCTTCGAGGTTGAAGCCAACGAATTTGAACAACTGCAACTGGACATTCCGGTGAACTGTCCCGGCTCTGAAGCCGAAAAAGTTGCGGCTGAAAAAATTGAACCAACGACCAGCGAGCTGGCTTCTTAAGGAGTCGGTTAGCCTTGGGCGTAGGTTGATTAAGTACGCCAGCTTGATAGCGATTGATGTTGAATATGAAAGTTGGCGTAGAAAAAACAGAGGGCTCGCCCTCAAAAGAAACCGGGTCATCGAGACGTTGGCCCACATTTTAACAAAAACTAAGCGAAAACTTAGGAGACACTATGAAGAAGCAAGCTTCCGACATGGGTCGTCGTCAATTGCTAAAAGCATTGGCAGTCGGCAGTGCGGCTGGTGCAGTTGCAACTGTCAGTGGACAGGCTCTTGCGGCATCACCAAGCGTTGAGCCAACAACAGCTAAAGGCGATGGTTATCGAGAGACTGACCATATTCGTAGTTATTACGCGTCATTACGTACCAAGTAGTTTAAGAGCGAAACGATAAGCCGATATTATCGGCATATTTGAGTTCATAGACATTTCTAATCAATAAGATAAGGAGAGTGTGTGATGCGACTAACTCGCAAAGCAGACCACAAAACAGACCAGGCAGAAGTCGCTAAGAAGCCAGCCCTGGGTCTAAACCGTCGTCAGTTCCTTCAGTCTGCAGGTCTTGCAACTGGTGGTATCGCTGCGGCGTCTATGCTTGGCGCTGGAATGATGCGTAAAGCTGAAGCAAAAGAAGTGCCCCATGATGCACCAACTGAAATCAAGCGTACCATCTGTTCTCACTGTTCAGTAGGTTGTGGTATCTACGCCGAAGTACAAAATGGTGTCTGGACAGGTCAAGAGCCTGCATTCGATCACCCATTCAACGCCGGTGGTCACTGTGCAAAAGGTGCCTCACTACGTGAGCATGGCCATGGTGAGAAGCGTCTTAAGTATCCAATGAAGCTGGAAGGCGGAAAGTGGAAGAAGATCTCCTGGGATCAAGCCATTGAAGAAGTTGGTGGAAAGGCATTGGATATCCGTAAGGAGTCTGGTCCGGATTCAATATTCTTCATGGGTAGTGCTAAGTTCTCTAATGAACAAGCGTATATGTACCGTAAATTCGCGGCTATGTGGGGCACGAACAATGTCGATCACTCAGCGCGTATTTGTCACTCTACCACTGTAGCCGGTGTTGCAAACACTTGGGGTTATGGTGCGCAAACTAACTCTTTCAACGATATTCGTAACTCTAAGGCGATGATGTTCATTGGGTCTAACCCATGTGAAGCTCACCCGGTTGCCATGCAGCATATCCTTGAAGGTAAAGAACGCGGTGCGAAAATCATCGTTGTCGATCCTCGTTTCACCCGTACTGCAGCTAAGTCTGACGAGTACGTGCATATCCGTCCTGGTACAGATATTCCATATATCTATGGTCTGCTTTGGCACATCTTTGAAAACGGCTGGGAAGATAAGACCTTTATCCAGCAGCGTGTATACGGCATGGAACGTATCCGTGAAGAAGTTGCTAAGTGGACGCCTGCCGAAGTTGAACTTGTTGCCGGTGTACCTGAAGCTCAGATGCGTCGTGTCGCGAAGACATTGGCCGAGACTAAGCCTGGTACCGTAGTTTGGTGTATGGGTGGTACTCAGCATCACGTGGGTAACGCTAACACTCGTGCCTACTGTATTCTTCAGCTTGCTCTGGGTAACATGGGTGTTCCTGGTGGCGGAACGAACATCTTCCGTGGTCACGATAACGTACAGGGTGCAACCGATTTCGGTCTGCTGTTCGATACGCTACCTGGCTACTACGGTCTTAAGACTGGTTCATGGAAGCACTGGTGTAATGTTTGGGATCTGGATTACGAGTGGGTTAAGAACCGCTTCGATCAAGAGACACATCTAGGCCAGGTTCCAATGAACTCTACCGGTATTCCATGTTCTCGCTGGCATGACGGTGTACTGGAAGATAAGTCTAAGATCGCTCAGAAAGACAATATCCGCATGGCATTCTTCTGGGGGCAATCGGTTAACACCGAAACCCGTGGTCGTGATGTGCGTGATGCACTGGATAAGATGGACACAGTTGTTGTTGTCGATCCATATCCAACTATGGCGGGTGTTATGCACAATCGTACCGATGGTGTATATCTGCTTCCGGCTGCGACTCAGTTTGAAACTTACGGTTCTATCTCTGCATCTAACCGTTCACTGCAGTGGCGTTCACAAGTCATCGAACCTCTTTTCGAGTCTAAGCCTGACCATGTGATCATGTACAAGCTTGCTAAGAAGTGGGGAATCGAGAAAGAGTTCTGTAAGCATATTAAGGTTAACGGCGATGAGCCATTGGTCGAAGATATTACTCGTGAATATAACCGCGGTATGTGGACTATCGGTTATACAGGTCAGAGCCCAGAGCGTTTGAAGATGCATCAGGAAAACTGGGGCACCTTCGATATTAAATCTCTCGAAGCACCTGGCGGACCAGCAAAAGGCGAGACTTACGGTCTGCCTTGGCCATGTTGGGGTACACCAGAGATGAAGCACCCTGGTTCACAGATCCTGTACCGCACAGGCCGTGAAGTTAAGAACGGTGGTGGTAACTTCCGTGCTCGTTATGGTGTTGAGCATAATGGTAATAACATTCTTGCTGAAGGTTCTTACTCTAAAGGTGCAGAAATTCAGGACGGTTACCCTGAATTTACCGCCGACATGCTTAAGCAGCTTGGCTGGTGGGATGACCTGACGGCTGAAGAGAAGAAGCACGCAGAAGGTAAGAACTGGAAGACCGATATCTCAGGTGGTATCCAGCGCGTGGCTATCAAGCATGGTTGTATGCCTTACGGTAACGCAAAAGCGCGTTGTATCGTTTGGAACTTCCCTGATGATATCCCGGTACACCGTGAGCCACTCTATACGCCTCGTCGTGATTTGGTCTCTAAGTACCCAACTTACGAAGATCGTATGGTTGCACGTCTTCCTAACCTGTATAAGACAATTCAGGATCAGGACTTCGCCAAAGACTTCCCAATTGCACTGACCTCTGGTCGTCTGGTGGAATATGAAGGTGGTGGTGAGGAAACTCGTTCTAACCCTTGGCTTGCTGAACTTCAACAAGAGATGTTCATCGAAATTAACCCGGCTGACGCTGCAGATCGTGGTCTGCGTGACGGTGATGAAGTTTGGGTTCATAGTCCGGAAGGCGCCAAGATTAAAGTTCAGGCGATGGTAACACCTCGTGTTATTGCCGGTGAGTCTTTCATGCCTTATCACTTCGCGGGTGTATTCGAAGGTAAGAGCTTAGAGAAGAACTATCCGG
Source organism: uncultured Shewanella sp. (assembly GCF_947501225.1). GTDB lineage: Bacteria > Pseudomonadota > Gammaproteobacteria > Enterobacterales > Shewanellaceae > Shewanella. The sequence continues at coordinate 89,010 of NZ_CANMUW010000012.1, read as the reverse complement.
AAGGCACAGTACCTTACGTGATCGGCGAATCTGCTAACACAGTACTGACCTATGGCTATGATGTTGTGACGCAGATGCAAGAAACTAAAGCATCGCTTTGCCAAATCACTAAAGCCTAACTGAACTTGATGAGGAGATAAGCCATTATGGCAGTCATGAAATTTTTGTGTGACACCAAACGCTGCATCGAGTGTAACGGTTGCGTCACAGCTTGTAAGAACGAAAACGATTCCGCTCTCGAGTGGGGTATTCAACGTCGCCGCGTAGTGACAATTAACGATGGTGAGCCTGGTGAAGCGTCTATCTCAGTGGCATGTATGCACTGTACCGACGCACCTTGTCAGGCAGTTTGTCCGGCAAACTGTTTCTACAAGACAGAAGACGGCCTAACACTACACAACAAAGATACCTGTATCGGTTGTGGTTACTGTCTATACGCCTGCCCGTTCGGCGCACCTCAGTTCCCTAAGAAGGGAGCGTTTGGTAGCCGTGGCAAGATGGATAAGTGTACTTTCTGTGCCGGTGGCCCGGAAGAGACTCATTCAGATGCCGAGCGTCAGAAGTATGGTGCAAACCGTCTGGCCGAAGGTAAGTTGCCTATGTGTGCAGAGCTTTGTGCAACTAAGTCGCTGTTAGCGGGTGATGCGGATGTCGTTTCCAGCATCTATCGTGAGCGTATCGCTGCACGTGGTAATCCAAATGCTATATGGGGTTATACCCCTAAGACAGGCGCGTAGGACAGATAGGGCTGTGAACTCAGTTCACAGCCCTGTTATTAGTCCGATAAAGGAGTGACTATGTTATTAAAATCACTGCGTGGCCTGTTTGCTTTGCTGGTTTTACCTCTTGTTTTAACTTTGGGCTTAGGCTTGAGTACATCTGCGCTTGCCGTAGATGACCAGACCAGTCAGCAGATGGCTAATACCAACGATGCCGACCTATGGCGCGCTGTGCAATCCGGCGACTCAGGCTATACCACCAAGCAGGGCGTTGAAAGTGGCGTGCTGATAAACGTATCGGCCATTGAGGGAACTGAGATAAAGAATAAATATCTCACTCCTGCTATGGGCCTGGCGGTATTAGGCGTATTTGGTGCTTTCATCGTTTTCTATTTTGTTAATGGTCCCTCTAAGTTAAGTAAGGGGTACTCAGGCAAGATGGTATTGCGTTGGTCTAAGGCCGATCTGTGGATCCACTGGGTATTAGCTATCTCATGTCTGGGGCTGATATTCACCGGTATCAACATCATGCTGGGTAAACATATTCTGCAACCTTACGTGGGTGAAGGAGTGTGGGCCGGACTGATCTATGGTAGTAAGGCTATCCATGATTATGTGGGCCCTGTGTTTATCATATCCTGGATCTTATGTGTCGTTAAATGGATGCCTCTGCAGACATTTAAGATGTATGACCTTAAGTGGTTCCTGGTTGTTGGTGGTTACATAAACTTCGGCCCGTTCAAGGGTAAGCATCCCGATAGCGGTTTCGCTAATGCGGGTGAAAAGATGTGGTTCTGGACACTGACCGTGTTCGGTCTGTTTATCAGTGTATCGGGCATGATGTTAGTTCTGCCCGGCTTAGATCTTCCTCGTGAAGCATCATTTGCAGCCCTGTTAATTCATGCGATCAGTGCCATCATCATCATCGCATTTACTATCGTTCATATCTGGATGGCGACAGTATTGAGTGAAGGCGGTATGGAGTGTATGAAGTCCGGTTACTGTGATGAGAACTGGGCGGTGCAACACCACAACCTTTGGTATGACGAGATCAAGGCTAACGGTACTTTAGAGTACAAAGACTAGTTTTTAGTTTCGAGCTACGAGCTATAAGTCTTAAGCTGTAAGTCATAAGTAAAAAGCGCCTCGGCCGAATAAGCCGGGGCGTTTTTGTATATGGATATACTTATCCCTGATCTACATGGAAGTAGAAGGAAGGGATTTGTGTCCGGCCATAAATGTTCCATACATGTATTGGTATTTCCGCCCTCCTTGGTAGTCAGAACACTTATGCCACAGTCCATGGGCAATATTGTTCCCTACAATATTTGCCATTCCCTCCGTCCCTGGAGGTCAGATACTCTTATCGAGGAGAGCTATCCCTGATCTACATGGAAGTAGAAGGAAGGGGGTTGTGTCTGCTCGCTGGTGTAGGAGCGGCTTTAGCCGCGAATGTTTCAAGCTGCAGCTAGTCATAAGCTGTTAGTCATAAGCCGTAAGAAAGCGCAAAGCCTTAGCCGATATCTTTTATAGAGGCTGTTGTTGCTTGTTATTCTTTTTTATCATCAGCTCGCATCTCGCATCTCGCATCTCGCATCTCGCATCTCGCATCTCGCATCTCGCATCTCGCATCTCGCATTTCGCACCTCGTACCTGAAAACCCTCCATTTAACCTTCAGATTTGCAGTTTTTATGTTAAATATTTAGTCATATTTCGTTACGGTTCTCCCCTCGAAATTCAGATGTTGAAAACCATTTGTAATTGCTATTCCTATTAATTATTAACATCTTGGCGTACAAGTCTGCAACAAGTGTAGTCTGGATTTTATTGCAGGATTATGCAAAAAAAATGAACGGATTTCCAAAGCATGATTGAGTTAACACTTTAGGTCGGTTTTAGATTCTTTGATATATCTAACCGGAGTCAGATCAAGTTTTTCTCTTCACTTTTTGTTCTATATTGCGCTCGTGTTTTGCTGGTTGCTCAACATAAACAAGAGTCCTTAAGTGGTTGTTACTTTTTCTTAACTTCAGGGGGAGCTTGTCTATTTTGTCCATCTCAGTCAAATGCACCCAAATATAACAAACAGGGGAGTTCCCCTTGATACCCGGAGACATAATGAAGAAGCAACAGCCTGATCTGAATCGCAGATCTTTGCTGAAAGCGCTAACGGTTGGTGGTACGGCGAGCGTCGCCCTTGCTGCAACTGGTGTAAGTGCCGCTCAAGCAACAGAAAGCAATGTAAGCACTAAGCGTGCCGATGGCTACCATGAAACTGCCCATATCCGCAGTTATTACAATAGCTTGCGTAGCTAAATTAGGAGAATTCGAGCGATGCAATTAACTCGCAAATCCAACGAGGCACCTAAAGTAGAGAAAAAATCTTTAGGGATCAGCCGTCGTCAGTTTATGAAGCATGCAGGTATCACTACCGGTGGTATTGCGGCAGCTTCACTTTTGGGTACAGGCATGATGCGTCGTGCTGAAGCCAAAGATATTCCTCACAATGCACCAATCGAGATCAAGCGTACCGTATGTAGTGCGTGTGCCGTAGGTTGTGGTCTATATGCCGAAGTACAAAATGGCGTTTGGACAGGCCAGGAGCCAGCATTCGATCACCCGTTCAACAGCGGCGGACACTGTGCTAAGGGTGCTGCACTGCGTGAACATGGTCACGGCGAGAAGCGTCTTAAGTACCCAATGAAGCTTGTCGATGGCAAGTGGAAGAAACTCTCCTGGGAGCAGGCTTTCAACGAAGTCGGTGACCAGATGCTGAATATCCGTAAAGAGTCAGGTCCTGATTCACTTTACTTTATGGGTAGTGCTAAGTTCTCGAACGAAGGCTGCTACATGTATCGTAAATTTGCGGCTATGTGGGGCACAAACAACGTCGACCACTCAGCACGTATCTGTCACTCTACCACGGTAGCCGGTGTTGCTAACACTTGGGGCTACGGTGCGCAAACCAACTCTTTCAACGATATTCAGAATGCAAATGCAATCTTCTTCATCGGGTCAAACCCGGCCGAAGCGCATCCTGTTGCTATGCAGCATATCTTGTTGGCGAAAGAGAAGAACAACGCTAAGGTTATCGTTGTCGATCCCCGTTTCTCTCGTACTGCAGCTCACTCTGATCTTCACTGTGCACTGCGTCCGGGTACCGATATTCCGTTCATCTACGGTATGCTTTGGCATATCTTCGAAAATGGTTGGGAAGACAAGACGTTCATCAAAGAGCGTGTGTTCGAGATGGACACTATTCGCGAAGAAGTGAAGAAGTTCCCACCAAAAGAAGTTGAGCATGTTACCGGCGTAAGCGAAGAGCAAGTCTATCAAGCGGCTAAGCTTATGGCTGAAAATCGTCCCGGCACCGTAGTTTGGTGTATGGGTGGTACTCAGCACCACGTTGGTAACGCTAACACTCGTGCCTACTGTATCCTTCAGCTTGCGCTGGGTAACATGGGTGTTAAGGGTGGTGGTACTAACATCTTCCGTGGCCACGATAACGTACAGGGTGCAACCGATTTAGGTCTGCTATTCGATACACTGCCTGGCTACTACGGTCTTAAGACCGGTTCATGGAAGCACTGGTCTCACGTATGGGATCTTGACTTTGATTGGGTGAAGGGTCGTTTCGACCAGAACTCATACCTTGGCCGCATTCCTATGAACACGCCTGGTATTCCATGTTCCCGCTGGCATGATGGTGTGTTAGAAACACCTGAGAAGCTGGCGCAGAAAGATCGTGTTCGCATGGCGTTCTTCTGGGGACAATCGGTGAACACCGAGACTCGTCAACGTGAAGTTCGTGACGCACTGGACAAGATGGATACTGTGGTTGTTGTGGATCCATTCCCAACTATGGCGGGTGTAATGCACCGTCGTCAAAACGGCGTTTACCTGCTTCCTGCGGCAACTCAGTTCGAGACTGAAGGTTCAGTATCTAACTCGGGTCGTAGCCAACAGTGGCGTGAAAAGGTTATCGAGCCTCTGTTCGAGTCTAAGACTGACCTTGAGATCATGTACCGTCTGTCTCAGAAGCTTGGCTTCGCCGACGAATACACTAAGCGTATCGCTAAAGATGCCAATGACATTCTGGTAATCGAAGACATTACTCGCGAGATCAACCGCGGTATGTGGACCATCGGTATGTCGGGTCAAAGCCCTGAGCGTCTGAAACTGCACACTCAAAACTGGGGTACCTTCAGCAACAAGACGCTTGAAGCGGAAGGCGGTCCTGCGAAGGGTGATACTTACGGTCTGCCTTGGCCTTGTTGGGGGACACCGGAGCAGAAGCACCCGGGTACTCAGATCCTTTATAACACACACAAGCATGTGCTTGAGGGCGGTGGTAACTTCCGTGCCCGTTACGGTGTTGAGTATAAAGGTAAGAACCTGCTTGCCGAAGGCAGCTTCTCTAAAGGTGCTGAGATCCAGGACGGTTACCCTGAATTCACCTCTGAGATGCTTAAGCAACTTGGCTGGTGGGATGATCTGACTGCAACCGAGAAAGCCGAAGCCGATGGCAAGAACTGGAAGACCGACCTTTCCGGTGGTATTCAGCGTGTCGCTATGAAGCACGGTTGTATCCCTTATGGTAACGCTAAGGCGCGTTGTATCGTTTGGACCTTCCCGGATCAAGTTCCGGTTCACCGTGAGCCGCTTTACACGACACGCCGTGATCTTGTATCTAAGTATCCAACTTATGATGACATGCAAGTTCACCGTCTGCCGACGCTGTACAAGTCGATCCAGGAGAAAGACACGACAGCTCAGTATCCGCTGGCATTGACCTCGGGTCGTCTGGTTGAGTATGAAGGTGGTGGTGAAGAGTCTCGTTCTAACCCTTGGCTTGCAGAGCTTCAACAAGAGATGTTTGTTGAGATCAACCCGGCCGATGCCGCCGATCGCGCTATTCGCGATGGTGACACTGTGTGGTTGGAAGGCGCCGAAGGTGGCCGGATCAAGATTAAGGCGATGGTAACACCTCGTGTTAAGCCAGGTGTTACCTGGATGCCATATCACTTCGCGGGTGAGATGCACGGTGAAAGCCTTGCACCAAACTATCCGGAAGGTACGGTGCCTTATGTTATTGGTGAGTCAGCGAACACTGCATTGACTTATGGTTATGACCCTGTGACTCAGATGCAGGAAACCAAGTCGTCGCTTTGTCAGATTGAAAAAGCGTAAGTGCAGATAAGCTAGGAGAAATGCCATTATGGCTACAATGAAATTTTTGTGTGATACCAAGCGCTGCATCGAGTGTAATGGTTGTGTCACCGCTTGTAAGAACGAAAACGACTCAGCTCTGGAATGGGGCATTCAGCGTCGCCGCGTGGTGACTATCAATGATGGTCAACCCGGTGAAGCATCTATCTCAGTGGCGTGTATGCACTGTACCGATGCGCCTTGTCAGGCCGTTTGCCCGGCAAACTGTTTCTACAAGACTGAAGATGGTTTAACGCTACACAACAAAGATACCTGTATCGGTTGTGGATACTGCCTGTACGCATGCCCGTTCGGTGCGCCTCAGTTCCCTAAGAAGGGCGCATTCGGCAGCCGTGGCAAGATGGATAAGTGTACTTTCTGTGCCGGTGGTCCTGAAGAGAACCATTCAGATGCAGAGCGTCAGAAGTACGGTTCAAACCGTATCGCTGAAGGTAAGCTTCCAATGTGTGCTGAGCTGTGTGCGACTAAGTCGTTACTTGCGGGTGATGCTGAGATTATCTCGTCAATCTTCCGTGAGCGTGTTGCATACCGTGGCTCTAAAAATGCAATCTGGGGTTAATCCCTAGTCTGTATTCAGCCCATAAATCCACACCATGGAGACATGGTGTGGAAGATAAGGATGTAATATGAACAATTGGTTCAAACAGATTGGCTTAGCCTTAGTACTGATCTTCAGTGCTATCGGCCTGGCTCAAGCTGGCTCTTCACAGGGAGCAGAGCAGCCTGTCGCAACAGACGGCCAGATCTGGTCTCAGTTAAAAGCGGGTGCTACAGGTGTAACTACCTCTCACGGTGAGTTCCACAATCAACCGATCAATACCTATGACCTGCGAGTGTTAGAGCTTCGTAGCGATCTGTTAGCGCCGGCATTAGCGGCTGCGTTATTTGGTATGATCATCATCTTCGTCCTGTTTATCAAAGTGAATGGTATCTCTAAACTTCACGGCGGTTTCTCAGGCAAGTTGGTTTATCGCTGGTCTAAATTTGATGTATCGATTCACTGGTTAGGTGCGATTCCTTGCCTGTTATTGATTCTGACCGGTCTGACACTGCTTGCGGGACGTTTCTTCCTCCAGCCATACATTGGTGAAGGCTTGTGGGCAGGTTTTGTCTATGGCGCTAAGCAGGTGCATGACTTCATGGCTATCCCATTCATGTTGGGTTGGGCACTGATGTCGACGCTTTGGGCTAAAAACCAGTTACCTAAGATGTATGACCTTAAATGGATGATGGTGGTTGGTGGTTACATCAACTTCGGTCCATTCAAGGGCAAGCACCCGGATGCCGGCTTTGCTAACGCCGGTGAAAAACTCTGGTTCTGGGCCTTCGCAATATTCGGTCTGGTTATCTCAGCGTCTGGCATGTTGCTGCTATTCCCGAACTTGTTCGAGCCTAGCCGTACACTGAGTCTGATTGCGCTTGTGCTTCACTCTGTCAGTGCCATCATCATTACCGCTTTCTCAATCGTCCATATCTTTATGGCAACGGTTATGTCTGAAGGTGGTATGGAATGTATGGTCTCCGGATACTGTGATGAGACCTGGGCAAGCCAGCACCATAATCTTTGGTTCGATGAGATCAAAGAAAACGGAACGCTTAAGTATAAAGAGTAGGCTTTAGCTATGAGCTGAGCAGTAAGTAAAACACCTCGCAGGGTAACTGACGGGGTGTTTTTGTATCAGCTACAGGCTTGCAGCCCTTGTCACTAGGGGAAGCACCTCCCCGTACAGGGGCTGTTTTTGCCGCCAATATTTTAAGCCAGGATAGTTTTCAAGCTCTCAGTTTCATTGATCGTTAAAACATGACTTGCTTAACAAAATTCTGTAGATTTCCTTGTTAGGTGGCAGTAACTTATAACCAGTTCACGTTTTGGAAACTGCTCAAATGATACTTTTAAGCCTCAAAGTGGTGTTTTTGTTTACCGGATATCATTCGTAAATTTAGAGCGTTCTTCTTCAATTTTCTGACGCTGTCGCAGATGGCTCAGGTAGGAATCTTTATGTCTTCAATTATTCAAACGGCCAGTTGTGAAATCATTAAACCTTATGAGGCTGATATCACTGTGCCCAACTGGATGCTGAGCTCTATGGAGCGGGTGATGCAGTTCTATGTGGATAAGAACCTACGACTGGATACCCAGTCTGCAGACATGATGCCGGCACCGGTTGAAGGCAAGAAGTATATGCTCTATGCCCATATTCCTTTCTGTCATACCCTCTGCTCATTCTGTACTTTTCATCGCTTTATCTTCAAAGAGGATAAGGCGCGTGCCTATTTCATCTCGCTCAGAAAAGAGATGGATATGGTTAAGTCGCTGGGTTATGACTTCGAGTCTATGTATATAGGCGGTGGCACGACAACTGTACTTGAAGATGAGCTAGCCCGTACCATTGAGCATGCCAAGACGCTGTTTCCAAACATTAAAGAGGTCTCCTGTGAATCGGATCCTCAACATCTGGATAGCCCTGAATTTAAACAGCTCGAAGGGTTAGTGGACCGCATGTCTATCGGCGTTCAGAGCTTTAACGATGATATTCTGGCCATGACCGACCGTATCGAGAAGTTTGGTTCGGGTCAGCAGACCTTCGATAAGATTATGGCGGCGAAGGAGTTGTTTCCGATCATTAACGTGGATCTGATCTTTGGTTTCCGCGGACAAACCGATGAGGTGATTCAATATGACCTGGATATGGCATCGAAACTCGACCCTCGTCAGATCACGACCTATCCCTTGATGATCACTCACCAGACCCGTAAGAGTGTGAAGGGGAAACTGGCTGCCCCTCAAGGTGATATGGCACGCCAGTATCGACAGATCCTCAATAGCCTGAATGGACAGTATAACCAGCTTTCCGCCTGGGCATTCGGTAAGGCGAACAACGAAGGCTTCGATGAGTATGTCATCGATTATGATGAGTACTTAGGTGTTGGTTCCGGCTCATTCAGCTTCCTGGATGACACCCTCTATGTGAATAACTTTTCGCTGCGAAAGTATCAGGAAAATATTGCCGCAGGAAAGATGGGTGTCGAGCAGCAGAAGAACTACAGCAAGAAAGATGTGATGCAATATCGCTTCCTGCTGGGCATGTTCTCCGGTCGTCTCTCCCGTAAGTATTTCCGCGAGACCTTCGGCGTAAACTTAGACACGGCGCTGTTTAAAGAGATGACCTCGATGAAGGTGATCGGCGCGATTAAGAATGACCCGGCCGATCCCGATAATCTGATCGTCACAGATAACGGTAAGATGATGGGACTTTTGATGATGAAAGAGTTCTACTCGGGTATGGATAATGTGCGCGCTCAGTTGCGTAAGCCACTTAAGCCTTGTGACATGTAGCACTACACCTCCTGAATTAAAAGGATCTGAACTGAAAGGTTGAAGTTTCACTTCAACCTTTTTTGTTATGAGTGTGCGTATCTGACTCTGGCAAGACTCTGCTTGATTGAGTATATGGTTAACTCAGCGAGAGTTGCGACGATTGCTGTTGCGGGGTGAACACATCGATGGCTATGGTATCCGGCTCTATCAGGCTGATAAGATGGTTGAGCGAAGTCGTTGGCGCCATCAATGCGTTGGAGTTGTGAGCCGTCTCGACACTATCCCAGTAATAGAGTTGAAGCCACTGATCGGGAGCGCCAGGCTCCTCCTGGTTTTTTGCAGTACTCTCTTTCAATGAAAGTGATTGATACCTGAATCCCGGAACTTTTTCTAAGTCGGATACCATCCGCTCTACCGCATCTACCATCTCGGATGGTTTCACACCGGCCTTCGCCGTCCAACTTACGGTTTCAATTATGTACATCATTTATTGCCCTCATCTATCGGTGCTATTGATATTGTGTTGGGAATGAGTCTAATTGTTATTGTTTTATGGATAATCTACCATTTAGTGAATTGTTAGTTTCTTAAAAGGAAATAATATGGGGCCGTTTGAGAAAGCGCAGATGTTCAAACGCGTGGTTGAGATGGGCTCTATGGTGTCGGTGGCCAGAGCCATGGATGTCAGCCCATCGGCTGTGAGTAAACGCCTGGCCGAGCTGGAATCGAGTCTGGGAGTTCAACTGCTTAAGCGGTCGACTCGTAGCCTAAGCGTTACTGAAGCCGGTGAGCATTTTTATCAGGAGGTTCGACAGATAAATAGCCAGTGGCAGGCCCTGCTGGATGAGACGGTTACCTTAGGGGCGTCGCCCGCCGGCACTCTCACCATAGCCGCACCGGCGCCTGTTTTGAGCCGGGTACTGGTTCCGATGCTGGCCGGGTTTAAAGCTAAATACCCAGAGATTAACTTAATATTGCAATCGGTTAACTATGATGAGCTACCGCTTCGCACTGCCGATATCTCGCTGGCGAGGCAGATCGAGGGCTTCGACTCGGGAACCCTTGTTGGCGTCCCCCTGTGCAGTTATCACAACAGCCTGTTTGCTTCCCCTGAATATATCGCTAACCATGGTATGCCCGATACCCTTGCACAGTTGCAGCAACACCTCTGCCTCTGCTATGGCAAGGAGAGTAAACCTTACCTATGGCAGTTTGCCAGTGGTGAAAGTGTAGAGGTCACCGGTGCTCTGGTGAGCGACAATACTGAAGTGATTGTTGAGGCGGCCCTTCAGGGAGCCGGTATTGCATATATTCCACAGATGATAGTTCAAAGAGAGTTGGACAGTGGGCGTCTGATTCCAATCATGGCGCAAGCCGTAAGTCGGCATTATGCTATGTGGGGCTATTATCAGAAACTCTCCTACCTTCCCGTTAAGGTAAGGGCATTCATCGACTTTTTTCGTCAGTGTTGGCAGTGACATCAGCGTTGGCTGATCTCTTTAACTTCGCGGCTTTCGGTCGTGGGCCATGTTGCTTATATTTTGTTTTCAGGTAGCTTGGGAGCTTGAGCTGTGTATCTATCCTTAGAGAGAAGCATGGATAGGTCATTAAGCAGGTGAGCCTCTAACCATATTTTCTGTTTTGTATCCTTGTGCCGGGCTGCTGAGTATTCCCATTCCTGAATGACATTTTGGAGTTGAAAATGAAACCACTGTTCCAGACTGAACGCATCATCTGTAGAGAGTTCGAACCCGATGATCTTGAGGCTTTTGCCGCATATCGTGCCCTGCCAGAGGTGGCGCGTTACCAGAGTTGGAGTGAATACTGTTATCGGGATGCGCTGGCGCTTTATGAAGAGATGAACAAGGTCCCCTTTGCAACTGTGGGTCACTGGTTTCAATTGGCCATCGTGACTAAAGCGGAGCAGGGTTCTCAGCAGATGTTGGGAGATCTTGCGGTACATTTCATCGATGGCCGGCAGATTGAGATCGGTTTTACCTTTGCCCCGGACTTTCAGGGACAGGGCTATGCATCGGAGGCTGTGTTGGGGTTATTGACATACCTCTTCAGCGAGTTGAAACCTCACAGGGTGATTGCAACTACAGATTGCGAGAATGTACCTTCCTGGTTGTTGCTCGAACGGGTGGGGCTTCGACGGGAAGCACATTTCATTGAGAATGTCTTCTTCAAAGGCGCCTGGGGCAGCGAATTTCAGTACGCCATCCTGGCTTCCGAGTGGAAGGGGCAAGACTCCTGATGAGTGGCGTTAACGTGAGGATCATTGAGCAGGTGGTTTCTGCGGAAGACTTTACCCGGTTGAGGTTGATCTCAGGGTTAACGCCACGTCCCATAGAGGCCGCAAGAGAGGGATTACCGCGTAGTTTGTTTGGTGTTCAGCTTCTGCTTGAGCGGCAGGTAGTAGGAATGGGTCGTGTCGTTGGCGATGGAGCCTTAAATTTTGAGATTGTCGATGTCGCCGTCGATCCCGCATATCAGGGCCGGGGCTTAGGGCGTAAGATCATGCAGTCGATCATGGGTTATCTGGAGAGGGAGGCCCCCACCGGAGCATATATTACCCTGATGGCTGATGTACCTGAGCTATATACTAAGTTTGGTTTCAAGCTTAGCCGTCCGGCCAGTGAAGGCATGTATATTCTTATGCCTTGAGTGTTACAAGGCGTTTGCATTGCCCGGTTAGCTTGCCCTTGCTTCTGCGCCCTAAGTGGAAGGTGACAGAGGGTCATATGTAGTAAACATTGGTGCTGACCCGCTTTTCTACCATTTTGGAATATGCGTCTCGTCTGTATTCCTTTACCATCATCAGATGTTATTAATTTTCCGGAACCTTTATGGCGAATATCCTTCTGGTTGCTAACTTGAATTGTGACCGAATCCTTCAGCTTGATAAACCTCTGCAGATGGGGGGCCGATTTCACTATCAAGATGGGGGACAGAGGTTAGGTGGAGGTGGTGCCAATACCGGGCTGGGTCTGGTCTGGGCTAAACACAGAGTTGCACTGGTGAGCCAGGTTGGTCGTGACAAGATTGGTGATTGGTTACTGGCTGAAGCCAGTACTCAGGGGATTGATTGTCACCTTATTCAGCGGCATGAGGAGAGTACCTGTGAGATGTTACTGGTGATGACTCCCGATGGTGAGCGCACCATCATCCGCCCCAGAAGACCAATATTTGAGCTGCCGGCTCCCCCGGTATGGGAGCATTGGGATGCAGTTTATTTTAACTCATCCGCAGAAGGCTCGGTGAGTTGGGCTAAAACGGCGTTGGATCACTGTCTGGTTCTGGCGCAGTTGGCTAAGGATGAACGCCCAAGACCCTGTCATATTTTGATCGCATCTAAAACCGATATGCAGGGACGAAGCGAGCTTGCCGATTGGGAGTATGGTCTGAGTATCGCCGGAGAGTCTCTGAAATATTTTATTGTCACCGATGGCGTAGATGGTGCGTACCTGTACAGTGAGAATGGTTGTCAAAGGGTTAGTGCGGTGCATGCGGAGGTCGTCGATACTACCGGCGCCGGAGATGCTTATGCTTCCGGTCTCATTCACGGATTAACATCCGGTATGTCCGTTATCGACTCTATGAAAGAGGGGGCGGCCTGGGCAGCGTTTGCCGTTGCGACACCTAGCTCTATTCCCGGAAGTGCACTGAAGAAATACCTTAATGGTTGAGAGCGTGTCATAAATCTATCATTTTTTTGTCATTCGGCTGTGACATCCGGCCTCTATTCTCTGGGGCATGGGTTCTCCTGGTGCTGTTCTTTCATAGTTTTTAGCTGTTTTTCATCTGCTTGCCCCGTTTCTCTACGGGGCATTTTTTTACCTGATTAGTCTGTTTTTTCCATGCCATTAATTATTTACGACTATGCTTAAACTCGATGCAACAGATTTTCTATATAGCTTTTGCGGCCGAGATGCCATGTGAAAGGTAAGCGAGAATAATAATGGGTAAGACAATTTGGAATGATAAGAGAAAATTTGTCTGGCTCCTCTCCATTCTGCTCTTTGGTGCCTTTATTGCGACCAGCGGGATCAGTTATCAGGTGGCACGCAACTCCTTAAGTGAGCAGATTGAAGAAAATACCCTCCCCCTGACCAGCGACAACATCTACTCGGAGATCCAGCAGGATCTGTTGCAACCCATCTTTATCTCTTCGTTGATGGCGCAAGATACCTTCGTGCGTGACTGGACAATTAATGATGAACAGGATCCCGAGAAGTTGATCCACTACCTCAGGGAGATCCAGGATAAATACGATACCGTGACCAGCTTTTTTGTCTCTGAAAAATCCAGAAACTACTATCACTCATCGGGAATACTAAAACAGATAAAAGATATCGATCCCGAAGATGCCTGGTATTTTCGGGTACGCTCGTTGCCTAAGTCTGAGCTTTATGAAATCAATATCGATCCAGATACGAGTAACCTTAATCGAACCGTAGTCTATGTGAACTATAAGGTCTTCGATTTCGAGGGCAGGTTTATTGGCATAACCGGAGTGGGGTTAGCCGTCGAGCGGGTAAAAAAGTTGATCGAACGCTATCAGGAAAGGTACAACAGGCGCGTCTATTTTATCGATCGTGAGGGCCATGTCACGCTGTATGGTGCAGAGTTTTCCGGTGATGAGACAATACAGGATACACCGGGTCTGGATAAGCTTGCGACGCGAATTTTGACCAGTCCCAGTGCATCACTCTCCTATATGCGAAATGGAAAAATGGTCTACCTCAACAGCCGTTTAGTTCCTGAGTTCAAGTGGTACCTAATGGTAGAGCAGGAGGAGGTCGATAGTGAGCAGAGGTTATTGACCACCTTTTGGGCAAACTTGTCTATCAGCTTCATCGTGACCATTGGTATCTTACTGATTGCTAATCTAACGTTGGGGAGATACCAGAGAAAGCTGGAGTTTATGGCTTCCACTGACAAGCTGACCGGCGTCGCCAATCGTCAGGTATTTGAAGAGTATTTTTCAAAGGCGATGGCCGAGGCCGGTGACAACGAGGCTCCCATTTCGATAATTTTACTCGATATCGATCTGTTTAAAGATGTGAATGACACCTATGGACATAATGTTGGTGATTTAGTGATTAAAACGGTGAGCAGCATATTGAAAAACCAGTTAAGAGAGAAAGATGCCGTTTGCCGCTGGGGAGGGGAGGAGTTTTTGCTACTGCTGCCAAACCTCGAATTAAGTCACGCCGTTGATGTTGCTGAGCGGATAAGAGGCAAGATTGCCACGCGAAAGATCAGGGTCAATGAGCATGAGATCTGTGTGACTGTAAGCTTAGGCGTGGCGGAGTACAACCACAGCGAGAGGCCTAACGAACTGATAAATCGTGCGGATGTCGCGCTTTATCAGGCAAAAGAGCAGGGGCGGGATCGGGTGGTGCTTTCCAACTGATTGGGTTTAGTCTGACCCATTTTATGACAATAGGCATCTAATCGATTTCCATATGAAACCGGGGAAGGGCTGTTCTCATCAGCGTTTCGTTGATAGCCACTCTGGCCGGGATGGCTTTTGAGTCAGGCTCCTGCCTTAATTTACCGATATAGACCAGATTAGCCTGATCTTGAGCGATGGAAATATCGGATGAGGCATATATTTTCTCGGCGGCCTCTATTGCTTTCAGCTCAAATTTTTCAGAGGCCAATATTCTGCTATCAAATTGCCCTTCATAGATGGTTAACCGGCTCATCGGCTGCCCCTTGGCAAGGTTGAATCCTATAACCGCGACCCCCTCTTCATAGCTGACAATGAGTGAACTATCGGTAGTCGCGACAAGTTGAATGGGATAGCTATGGCCCTTGAAGTGAAGGAGTAAGGCCTGTCGGTGGCGACGATACTCTTCGAGGTTGTTAGCTGTGCCATCGGGCGCAACCATCTGCAGGGCAATTTGCGGTGCCTGTGCCTCCTTGTTGCTGAGCGAAGCGATGAGCAGCATAGTGGTAAGAAGAGTGGATTTCATATTGCCTCCTGCAGTGAGATCTCATTATGCTGAGGATATGAAAGCTGAGCCAGAACCAAGATGTATGGCTCTGTATACCCTTGTCGTTGCAGCTATGCAGGCATAGCTGTTAAAAGCTGGATTTCACCTATGTTAAGTTGGCTATAACGGCAGCTTAATATTAAAACAGGCTCCGCCCATCTTACTATCGGTGATGTAGATGCTGCCCTTATGCTGTTTTATGATCTGCTTGGTGATCGCCAGCCCCAGCCCGTGCCCGCCACTCTGCCTGTCTCTGGACTTGTCCAGGCGAACGAAGGGGTCAAAGATGGTTTCCCTCTCCTTAACCGGGATAGGCGGGCCATCATTTTCGATGGCAATATGTAGCTCCTCCGGACTTGGCTGCAGCGATATCCTAACCTCAGAGTCGGCGTACTTATAGCCATTGCGTATGACATTTCCCAGTGCACGTTGCAGTGCTCTGATCGACACGGGGGCGATGCAGTTATCCCGGATATCCAGTGTGAGTCTTATCTCTGTTTCAAATTGAAGATGGTTTAGCTGCTTCTCGAGCAGGCTCCCTATATCGGTAGGTTCCAGTACCAGGCTGGTATCAAGACGCTCCAGCTTAGAGAAGCGCAGCAGCTCTTCGACCATGCTGTTGAGCTCATTGAGGTCCGATTGAATACCTTCAAGGTGAGGCATCTGATCGGGCCGCACCTTAGAATCATCCAGCATATCCAGATTACATTGAATGCGAAAAATGGGAGTCCTGAACTCGTGCGCAACCGCGTTGGTCAGGTTTCGGTTGCTGCTGATCAGTTGTGAAATTCGGTCGGCCATAATATTGAAAGTGTTATTTAGCTTACCCACGTTATGGAACATCTTTGTCGATGCCCTCGCTGTAAAGTCGCCATCGGCGAAGGCGATATAGGTTTTTTCCAATCGACGTAACCTCCGGGCTAACAAGAAGAGTACGATAAAGGTGATGATAGCGAGTGCGGTACAGATCTCGACCAGAATCAGCCACTCCTTATTACGTATCTGCTGCATAAATGGAGAGCTCATATCGTCAGCAATCAGATAGATCTTTTGTTTATCACCAAAGCGCAGATAGGCAATATCCTCTTCGCTATCTTCGATAAAAAAATCTCTTTCTGAGAGGCTGGCCTTAATCTCATCACTGATCTCTGAACTGCTTGATTCATAGATATCTAAAGTTAAGTGCATCTTATCTGCGAACATTTTAAATGAACGTTCGGCTTGAGCTTGCCCCTGATTCTCGGCTATCTCAGTCAGCAGGCCAGCTGTTGCCGATATCTCATTACCAAACGCAATGTCTTCAAGCTTATCGGTAGAGAAAAGCTCAAATTGATCCATCGCGATCATGGCGATAAAAAAGGTGACTAAGATGGTTCCATAAGAGAGTAGAAACAGTCGCTTCATCAGTTTTCCAGTGAGTTTTTTTACTTACCAGCGGTCCGGTACAAACAGGTAGCCTTTGGCCCGTACCGTGATAATTTTTCTTGGCAGCGCCGGGTTATCGCCGAGTTTCTTGCGAAGTACCACTATCTTATTGTCTATGGTGCGATCTATGCCATCGTATTCGATGCCGCGAATCGTCTTGACTAAGAAGTCACGGGATAACACCTCGTCGGCATGGGTTGCCAGCAACCAAAGCAGGTCAAACTCACTGCTGGTGAGTTTGACATCTTGTTGGGCCAGAGAGCATTGTTTACGCTGGTTATCCAGATAGAGTTCACCAAAAGTGAGCTCTTTGGATTCTGGTCTGGGGGTGTCTGTATTGCGTCTGAGCAGCATGCGCAGTCTTGCCAGCAATACCCTGGGCTGCACAGGCTTCACCACAAAGTCATCGGCCCCCATCTCCAGTGCAGCGACCTGATCCATATCGTCTTCACTGGCGGTAAGAAAGAGGAGTTTGCCATTGTATTGTGGTTGAATTTGACGACAGATAGTGAATCCATCCACATTCGGCAGCATGAGATCGAGAATGACAATATCCGGTTGTTTATCCAGGATGGTGGCGACGGCATCGGCACCGTCGTTGACACAGGTAACCCGAATTTGTTGTTTCTCTAAGTAGCATGAGAGCAACTCGCTGATCTTCTCATCGTCTTCAACGAGTACGGCGGTAATCTTGTTCATCTCTTCCGGTTGTTGCTGCGATATCTTTGGCAAATTTAGCACTCCTCGTCGATATCCGACAGAATTATTGTCAGTAAAATGGGCGTTCTGTACCAAAACAAAGTGCCCGACAGCTATCAGCTATCGAATTTAATCTTATTCAGGATGTAACGTGTATCGTAAACCCTGGAACCTCTTTCCGTTTTATCGTGTAACCCGGTTACTTCGACAATCACAGAGGTTTCATTTTCAATATTCCCCAGGCTATACAGCCAGTCATCGCGCTTGAAGCCGATTCCACTACTGGCGACTGTGTCTTTGTTGTTTTGTTCACCGCTGAGTACAAAGTACGGGTAGTTGGCTCCATCTGCTAATTCTGCTGCCTTTCGCAGCATATACTTCCTGGCGAGTGCACGATCGGTTTGCGCGTTGCCGACAAACCCAATCTGCCAGCTATCTTCGGCGATCTGGGTGATATCGAAGCCTTTGCCAAAACTCCAGAATGACTTTTGTGTATCGTAGGAGGTAGCGCAGCCGGAAACGGATAAAATTACGAGTGTGCAGGTCGCCATGCGGCAAATAAAGTTCATAGTCTGGCCTTGAGTAAGTGAGTTATTTACGTTGGTGGCATTATCTTTATTTGCTTAAACAGGAAACAGACTCACTTTGTATGGATATGTCCGTGTTATGTTAGGAGTTGGGCTTGGGTGAGACGATTTAATAATGGAGAGTTAGATGTCGAAAGGTGTACTCGTAAACCGATTATCCGGACTGTATCTGGGCAGTGAAACCCGTCTAGAATCAGGTATTCCCACAGGTATAGATCAGAAGAGGGCCGTTACCGGGTTAGATGTCGGGTTAGACTGTGTATCAGGTGATGCTCAGGCCGATACCCGTCATCACGGTGGAGTGGATCGTGTGTTGCACCATTTTCCCAGGGAGCATTATGGACAGTACCGTCGCTGGGATATGATGAGTCAGTTTAAAGATGCTCCGGCCATGGGAGAGAACATCAGCAGCGTAGGTTTAGATGAGAACCGGGTTAATATCGGTGACGTCATAGCCATCGGTGATGTTGAGTTACAGGTGACTCAACCCAGGTCGCCCTGCTTCAAGTTAAATCATCAGTTTGGCCATAGGGAGTTTGCTTATGCGATGCAAACCAGCGGCCTGTGTGGCTGGTTCTATCGTGTACTTAAGCCCGGACATATATCGCATCATGATGGCGTCTCACTGCTCGAACGCAGAACCGATATCAGTGTCAGGGAGGCGATGGCTATCTATTTTTCTCCCGAGTTTGATGCGCGAGCCTATGACAGGTTGGCTTCCTGTGAGGGCCTTGCCACCTCCTGGGTAGATAGCTTACAAAGAAGGTTGGAAACTCTAAAAATTGAGGGCTGGCAGATGCGCCTGTTCGGTCCGCAGGGGAACTAGCTTCAGGAACAGGCCTCCTTCTGTTCGGGGGGGCCGGGGGTTGCCCCCGGAAAGTTAGCAAACTAGTCTATGGTTTTTATAGAGCAAGAATAACGTGAGTGTCGATTAGGGCGAAGGCCATCTTCTAGCATCGCGTCATCTTTGCTCTTTCCGCCGTTATACCAATCAGCATAAGAAAGTGATCTACTCAGAGCTATTTTGGGCAAACTAATTCGAGGCGGATAACTGATGTAATGGTGCTCCCTTTTGAAGTTATTCAACGAAGAAGTAGGCAGCCCAAAAAGCTCCTAAAAGGCAAGTTTTAGCGCATCTGATGCTGTGTTAACGAGCTTAAACCTAGAATACTATGCTCTTTACTCGTTGCCTTGCCTCAGAAACGCTAAACTCTCGCTGAGCGATCACATCTTTATACTGATTGGTATTATACCTTAAATCCGGCCACTAAGGTGTCAAGGCGGTTGGCGAGCTGATTAAGTGACTGACTCGCCTGAGCCGCAGCCTGGGAGGTGTTGGCCGTTCTCTGGGTGATCTCGCTGATCTCGGTGACGTTACGGTTGATATCTTCGACCACGGTTGACTGCTCTTCGGTTGCAGCTGCCACCTGGATATTCATATCTGTGATATGGCCTATCCGCTCACTGATCCCTGATAGTGACTGACTCGCCTCATCGACAGCAGTGACACCTTCGATAGAGCGGGAGCGGCTCTGAGTCATGGCATCGACGGCTCTGCCGGCCTCAGACTGTAGCTTATCTATCATTATCTGTACTTCATCGGTCGATTCGGCCGTACGCGAGGCAAGGTTGCGCACCTCATCGGCGACGACGGCGAATCCACGTCCCGCTTCACCGGCTCGCGCGGCCTCAATGGCGGCATTCAGTGCGAGTAGGTTGGTTTGCTCTGATACGGCGCGGATAACATCTAAAATTCCCCCGATCGATTTAGTATGAGTCGCCAGAGACTCGATGACCTCACCGACCTGCTCCACATCGCTGGACAGTTGGTTGATGGTATCGCGGGCGCGTGTAACGACACCCTGCCCGGTGTTGGACTCGGTGTCGGCACTTCTTGCCGTATCCGCTGCCTGAGCTGCGTTACCGGCGATTTCGTTAACGGTTGCTCCCATCTCATTGATCGCGGTAACTACCATCATGGTCTGGTCTTTCTGTAGCTGGCTATCGGAGAGGGTCTGCTCAGCCTGGCTGGCGACATCTTTAGCCGACAGGCTCAACTGTTCACTGGTTTCAGTGACTTCGATGATAGAACCCTGAATTTTACTGATGAAGCTGTTGAACCCTTTCGCCAGTTGAGTCAGCTCGTCGTTACCTTCGACGGGCAAACGCTGGCGCAGATCGCCTTCACCTTCACCTATGTCCTGTAGCATGGAGGCTACGACTGAGATGGGACGACTGACGGAACCGGCAACAAAGGTGGCCAAGACAATGAAGCCCACAGCAATGAGTATGGTCCATATTAAGATCTGATATGCAGACTCTTCGAGCAGGGCAAACATCTCTCCCTCAGGGACCTGTGCGATAAGGTACCAGTCCATCGAGGGGATATAGCTACTGGCAACCAGCATCGCCTCTCCATCGATCTCGGTTTTTAAAAGGCTGAAGTCACTTCGATTGAGCAGGCTATTGGTGTTACCTTGGTAGAGGCTGTTGAGGTCGGCATTACCAATTTGAGCCGTATCCTGGTGTAATTTTACCTGCCCCTTTGCATCGACGAGATAAACGAAGCCGGTCTGTTCAATCTTAAAGGAGGCGAGCAGTCTTACCATATCATCGAGAGACTTTGCCAAGCCGACTAATCCTCGGCCATTAGGCTGCTGATAGTTGATAAACAGCTTCACATCGCCATTGGCCTCGGTAAAGACATTGAGCATGCGCTCTGTGCCGCTGTTTTTATAATCGAAAAACCAGCCGTCCTGAGATGGAGTGAGCTCACGTAAGAAACCATTCTGGGTGTAATAGGCGGCGGTCTCCCTGTCGGCGAACGAGGCTTGGGCTAAATGGTACTGCCCTGTGATATCTTTAAGCTGATTGGTGACCAGCTCCTCACTCTCGACCGGGCGGCCATCCTCCAGCCATTGAATGAGCATGCGGCTGTTTGCAAGCTGCTCGGCGGCATTCATTAAGGTTGAAATATCCAGTTCGACCTTGTTGCGGATCTGCTGCAACATGCTTGGCATCTCTGAATTCAGCATCCGCTGCTCGACAACGTCCTTTGCACTGCGTTGGCTAAGGACTCCTACAAGAATGGTAGATAACAGCACGGCGAGCGTCACCGTAAGTAATATCTTCTGTTTAATTGTGAGCATATTAAAGTTCATAGTTTGCAATCCGCTTATTCTTGAACCGACTGGAGTTCGGTTACCAAAGTGATGGAGCCTGCGTTTGGGTAAAGAGACAGATAATAGTGAACACTCTTATTGAATGCCTCAGCTATTAGTTTAGTAGGATAGTTGACTTTTTTTCTGAAAGAAAAATTAGCGCTTGCTTGTTTTGTAACGCTTTTATTAGAGAAGTGGATTATGATTATTTTTTGACTCGAATGCAATGGCTGATTTTTATACATGTTAAAAAAATACGCGCTCAAGGGAGCGCGTATTTTGCTTTATAAACTACATGTTGGGGTAGTTTGGTCCACCGCCGCCTTCGGGAGTCACCCAGGTGATATTTTGGCTGGGATCTTTTATATCGCATGTTTTACAGTGAATGCAGTTCTGAGCATTGATCATGAATTTGCTTTCACCTTCCTCTTCGATAACTTCATAAACCCCGGCAGGACAATAGCGCTGAGCGGGTTCATCAAACTTCACCAGATTTACATCGATAGGGATACGCGCATCCTTGAGTCGAAGGTGACATAGCTGGTCCTCTTCGTGGAAGGTGTTCGAAAGGTATACAGAGGAGAGTTTATCGAAGCTCAGCTTACCGTCGGGTTTGGGATAATCGATTTTACTATAGCTGTTTACATCTGCCATCTGAGCGTGATCGGGCTTCTCGTCCCTCAGGGTGATAGGGAACTTGCCACCGAACCAGTTCTGATCAATATAGTTGAAGGCGCCACCCAGGTAGGTACCGAACTTGTGCATCGCCGGCCCGAAGTTACGAGACCTATATAATTCATCCTGTAACCAACTCTCCGTAAATCTGTCATTGAAACAGTCAAGGTCTTTACCGCCTTCGACCCCGGCAAGATGTGCCTGTGCGATAGTTTCAGCTGCCAGCATTCCGCTCTTCATGGCCGTATGTGTACCTTTGATCTTGGCAAAATTGAGGGTACCGGCATTACAACCAATAATCAGACCACCGGGGAAGCTCATCTTGGGCAGTGAGTTTAAGCCCCCCTTGGTGATCGCCCGTGCACCGTAGCTCAGGCGTTCGCCCCCGGTTAAGTATTGCGAGATGACCGGGTGGGTCTTATAACGCTGGAACTCGTCGAAAGGACTCAGGTGCGGGTTTTGATAATTAAGATCGACGATAAGGCCCACTGCGATCTGATTATCTTCAAGATGATAGAGATAACCGCCACCTGAGGCGCCATCGGTTAATGGCCAGCCGCCGGTATGAACCACCTTACCCTGCTGATGTTGTTCACTTGGGACCTTCCAGATCTCTTTGAAACCCAAGCCATAGTGCTGGGGCGTCTTACCGTTATCTAAGTGATATTTCTCTATGAGTTGTTTGCCTAAGTGGCCACGGCAACCCTCACTGAAGACAGTATATTTAGCGTGAAGCTCCATGCCGGGTTCAAAGCTATCTTTAGCTTTTCCGTCGGCCCCGATACCCATATCACCAATCAAGATCCCCTTTACACTGTCATCTTCATTGAAGAGCAGTTCACTTGCGGGGAAGCCCGGAAATATTTCGACGCCAAGTTCTTCGGCGCGTTCGGCGAGCCAGCGAGCCAGGTTGCCTACGCTGATAATGTAGTTCCCCTCATTATGCATTGTCTTGGGCAGGAGTGAGTCGGGCATGGCACGCGAGTCAGTGGCAGAGCTCAACATATGAAGTTCATCTGACTTTACCGCGGTGTGAAGTGGTGCTCCCTTTTCATGCCAGTCAGGGAACAGTTCATCCAGCACCTTAGGTTCAAAAACCGCTCCGGAGAGTATATGGGCTCCAACCTCCGAGCCTTTTTCTACTACACAGACAGTTAGTTCCTGGCCACTGTCTTTCGATACCTGCATTAGTCGACACGCTGTAGCCAGTCCCGCAGGGCCGGCTCCAACGATGACGACATCGAACTCCATCGATTCGCGTTCCATCACTTCACCTCTAGTCGGTCACTTCTCCCCGTTAAACGGGTGTTTTAATCATTATCTCCACCATACCGCAAAAATGAACAATGGCACAGAGTTTAAACAGTGATTCCTGCCTGTTTGATACTAATTATGTATGTGAGGGGTGTCACAAAATGTTAACGCCTGATTGATCTCGAACAAGGATTGCAGCATTTCCGCTATGGATTGAATTTTAAATAGGACTATAATTAGCCCCTGACGGTTCTCCGAGCTTTTTGTCCTACGTCAACAGATATGGACGCTAAGCCGTGGCAATAACGCCACCGGGGTGTGAACAGAAATGCTCTCACCTCCCCTTACTTGGAAAGGTGATCATGTCTCAACTACAAGACAAATTTGGTCGAAGATTTCACTATTTACGGATGTCTGTTACTGACGTTTGTAATTTCAAATGCACATACTGCCTTCCTGACGGTTATCGTCCAGACGGACGCTCTAAATTTCTGGCGTTAAGCGAAATAGAGAATTTGATCGCCGCCTTTTCTCAGGTCGGTACTCAGAAGATCCGTATCACAGGTGGCGAACCTACCCTTCGAAAAGACTTTACCGATATCATTCGGGCTGTTGCCGACAACGATAAGATTAAGACCATTGCAACGACAACCAATGGCTATCGTTTAGAGAAGCATGCTAAAGAGTGGTATGACGCCGGGTTGAGACGGATCAATGTCTCGGTCGACAGTCTCGATCCTAAGATGTTTTATCAGATCACTGGTGAAAATAAGTTCGATGAGGTGATGCGTGGGATTGATGCTGCACTCGAGGCGGGTTTCGAGCGGGTGAAGATCAATGCCGTACTGCTCAAAGGCTTGAATGATAAAGATCTGCCCCGTTTTCTGCACTGGATAAAGCACACACCGATAGATCTGCGTTTCATAGAGTTGATGGAAACGGGTCTGGGACATGACTACTTTCAGGCGCACCATCTGGCCGGTGCCGATATCAAATCGCAACTCATAGAGCAGGGGTGGACCTATGACCAGCCTGCTGTCGATGATGGCCCGGCTCAGAATTTCAGTCATGAGGATCACAAGGGCCGCATCGGCCTGATCATGCCCTATGAGAAAAACTTCTGTGCCAGCTGTAACCGCTTACGGGTTTCTGCAAACGGAAAACTTCATCTCTGCCTCTTTACTGAAAATGGTGTCGATCTCAGAGACCTGCTTCAACATGAGAGTCAAAGGGTTGAACTCGTAGAGCGCCTCCATGGACAGCTCATACAGAAGAAAGAGACTCACTTCCTCCACGATGGCATAACAGGTGTGACTCAACATTTAGCGTCTATCGGCGGTTAGTCGATAAGAGAGGCAGGCTTATATCCAGATATTTGCCTGCCTATTATATGACCCTATGTTGCACAGCTGGTTATAGTTAATCATTGCATGACCCGCATCAAATTTATTATGCCGGTTACGATTATAATTTCGTGGTTAAACATCGGGTTACTATCAACTACAGTTTAAGAGAACTATTTATGGGACACTGCATCAATACCCAATTTGTACCATTAAACATAGCTGTACTCACCTTGTCTGATTCTCGTGACTTAAGCCAGGATACTTCCGGACAGTTTCTGGAAGATAATCTGCTCGAAGCCGGTCATAAGCTTGTCGAGCGTAAGTTGATTAAAGATGATAAGTACAAGATACGCTCGGTGTTATCTCAATGGATAGCATCCGATGAGGTGCAGGTTATTATCACAACCGGTGGAACGGGTTTTACCGAGCGTGATAACACACCGGAAGCGGTAAAGCCTCTTTTCGACAGAGAGATAGAGGGGTTTGGTGAGTTATTTCGTCATGTCACCTATACCGAATTAGGCACATCGACCGTACAGTCGAGGGCGCTGGGTGGCTTTGCTAACCAAACTGCTATCTTTTGCCTGCCAGGCTCAACCGGGGCGTGTCGCACCGGGTGGACAAAAATCATTAAAGAACAGTTGGATGCAACACATAGACCCTGTAACTTTGTGATGCATGTGAAAAAAATATCTGGTTAAGTCGTAGCCTCAGTATTGCTAAGCAGTAATACCGGGTGAGTTTTCTATTTGAATTGCGTTAATGTAAAAGGTCAGAACAGATGTCGAATGAATTTACTCATATCAACGCCGATGGCAATGCCCACATGGTTGATGTGACCGAAAAAGCGGTAACCGAGAGAGAAGCCAGAGCCGAAGCCTTTATCGAAATGGCTGCGGATACGCTGGAGATGATAATGAGCGGCAGTCATCACAAGGGTGATGTGTTTGCAACGGCTCGTATCGCTGGTATTCAGGCGGCAAAGAAGACCTCGGATCTTATTCCATTATGCCACCCTTTGATGTTGACTAAGGTTGAGGTCGAACTGGAGGCTCAGCCTGAGTTTAACCGGGTGCGTATCACCAGCTTATGTAAGCTGTCGGGTAAGACGGGGGTCGAGATGGAGGCGCTAACAGCAGCTTCGGTAGCGGCCTTGACCATCTACGATATGTGTAAAGCAGTTCAGAAAGATATGGTGATCTCACAGACTCGTCTGTTAGAGAAGCGTGGCGGTAAGTCTGGTCATTTTAAGGTATAGAGATTAGTTATGATAAACGTATTATTTTTTGCACAGGTTAGAGAGTTATTGGGTGAAAGCGCTCTTCAGGTTGAAGCGACTGATGAGCTCAGCTCTGCCGAGACTCTTCGCGCGTCACTGGCCGCTAAAGATGAGAAGTGGGGGCGGGTGTTAGCCTCTGACAAACTGCTTGTGGCCGTAAATCAAACCATCAGCAGCTGGGATACTCCGATACAAGATGGTGACGAAGTGGCTTTCTTCCCGCCTGTTACCGGAGGGTGAGCATGTCTGCGACTATGAATAAGGTTCTGGTACAGACCGAAGATTTTAGTGTGCCCCAAGAGTACGCCCTGATTGCCGATGATAACGGCGATGGAGCCGTAGTCACCTTTGTTGGTAAGGTCAGGGACTTTAATGATGGCAGTGTGGTCACCGACCTGACGCTGGAGCACTACCCGGGCATGACCGAAGCGGTCTTAAACCAGATTGCCGTTGAAGCTCGCGAGCGTTGGCCGTTGAATAATGTGACCATCATTCATCGTGTCGGTACTATGGCCCTGGGTGAGCAGATTGTATTTATCGGCGTGACCAGTGCTCACCGTAAAGCCGCATTTGCTGCCTGTGAGTTCCTGATAGATTTTCTTAAGACCAAGGCTCCCTTCTGGAAGTTAGAAGCCGGCGAGAGTGGTAAGAACTGGGTCGAAGCTAAAGATGCCGATGAGCAGGCGGCTAAGATGTGGGATAAGTAAGAGGTCGGGCTTAGCATATTCGGGAAGGGAATAATGAGGAAGTTTAAAGGGCTGTTTGCGCTTTGTATCAGCGTTTTAGTTTTGTTTTCAAGCCTGAATGCGCAGGCTGCGAGCGATGTACCGGCGATTGCTGCGGCATCTAACATCAAGTTTGCTCTCGATGAAATCGCCAAACGCTTCACCGAAGAGACGGGTGAAAGGGTAAGGATCTCTTATGGATCCTCGGGCAATTTTGTGGCGCAGATTAAACATGGTGCTCCCTTTCAGCTGTTTATGTCGGCCGATGAGAAATATATTCATCAGTTAGCCAGCTCGGGAGCCGCCATCGATGATGGGGTGCTCTATGCGGTCGGCCGATTAGCCATTGCGGCTCCGAAAAGCTCTCCACTCGAGTTGGACTCGGATCTCAACGGTCTTAAGTCGATGTTGAGCGCGGGTAAACTGCAACGCTTCGCCATAGCTAACCCCGAACATGCGCCGTATGGTGAGCGGGCAAGGGAGCTGCTGCAGGGGATGGGACTGTGGGAATCGATAGAGCCCAAGCTCATCTATGGTGAGAATGTCTCACAGGCGGCTCAGTTTGCCGTCAGTGGCTCGACGCAAGGTGGCATTGTCGCGCTCTCCTTAGCCATGGCCCCGCAATTTCAAAGGATGGGGCACTATCAGGCACTTCCCGCCGAACTCCATGCCCCTCTGCATCAGCGTATGGTGCTGACCGATAAAGCCGGTGCTACGGCTAAGGCTTTCTACGCTTACCTTCAAACCGACAGCGCCCGGCAGATATTTATCGAGTTTGGATTTGGCCTGCCGGATCCCCGGGTTTTAACTGAGCCGGGTAAATAACAGATGGATTGGGAAGCGCTCTGGTTATCGATTAAGCTCAGTAGTATCACAGTACTTATCTTGATCCCCTTCGCCATCATGCTTAGCCGCTATCTGGCATATCATCACTTTACCGGCAAGTCCTGGGTCGAAGCTTTGATCATGGTGCCGTTAGTGTTGCCCCCTACGGTGATCGGATACTACCTGCTGGTGGGGCTGGGTAGTCAATCCTGGCTCGGACAGATGTTGGAGGAGCTGTTGGGGCACCAACTGGTGTTTCACTTCTCGGGTTTAGTGGTTGCCTCTGTCTTAGTCAACATACCTTTTGCGGTCCAACCGATACAGCGCGCCTTCGAAGCGGTACCCGAAGAGGTTCGTGACGCAGCGGCATGTTGCGGAATGAGCCGAATGAAGGTGCTCTTCAAGATAGAGCTGCCTATGGTATGGCCCGGTGTATTGACCGCTCTAGTGCTCTGTTTCTCACATGTATTAGGCGAGTTCGGTGTCGTTCTGATGATGGGCGGGAATATCGCCGGTGAGACTAAGACCATTGCCATCTCCATCTATGACAGTGTACAGGCATTTGACTTTGCCAGTGCCGGACAGATGTCATTGGTGTTACTCATTTTTGCGGTCACTGTGTTGGCATTTACCACCAGTTTATCCAGACGTATGGGAGCGGCGCATGTCTCAAGACGTCGGTGATCTTTTTTGTCGTATCAAGCAGCAGAGGCATATCAGGCTCGACGCCGAGTTTACCTGTAAGGCCGGTGAGGTCATGGCAGTTGTCGGACCTTCCGGTGGCGGGAAATCGACCCTGCTTCGAATGATTGCCGGCTTAAATCAGCCTGAGTCCGGTGAGATCCGTTGCGGAGATAAGTCCTGGTTTAAAGGTGATGCCAAGGTTAACCTGAGCCCTCAGCAGCGCCATCTGGGCTATGTGCCACAGCACTTTGGCCTGTTTCCTAACCTGACCGCGCTGGAAAATGTGGTCGCCGCATTAGATCATATTCCAAAACAGGAACGGGTAGCCCGTGCAGAAGAGTGGTTGGAAAGGGTCAACCTTCATGGCCTGCCGGATCGATTACCCGCCAACCTGTCTGGAGGACAGCGGCAGAGAGTTGCCCTGGCAAGAGCACTTGCCAGGGAGCCATCGGTACTCTTGTTGGATGAGCCTTTTTCTGCCGTGGACAGGGAGACCCGTGAACGTCTCTATCTCGAGTTGGCCAGGCTGAAAGAGCAACTCTCTATTCCGGTCGTTATGGTGACCCACGACCTAAATGAGGCACTACTGCTTGCCGATAACATGATTTTAATCAGTCAGGGTAAGATGTTGCAGCAGGGAGTGCCCCATGAGGTGCTGGCTCGTCCCCGCAATGAGGCGGTTGCTAAGCAGATGGGGCTACGTAACCTCTTCGATGCTCATGTGATTGCTCAGGAGGAGGAGCGGCAGATCACCTGGCTCAAGTTTGGTGATCACCTTATCGCAAGTACCTATTTCGATAGCTTAGATATCGGAACTAAGGTTCGTTGGGTGATTCCGAATCACGGCATCAGATTTAACTCGATTAAGCAGGGCAGACTATGCCGGAGCTTTAATAAGTTAGATATCACCATAGATTCGATGCTGACTATGGGGGAAACTGTCAGAATTGTTGCGAGTGTGAAAGGGGTTCGTCATCAGATAAACGCCGAAGTACCACTGCACCTGGCGGTGAAGCTGGAGCTGGCACAAGGGGTCGACACGACGGTGGCGCTCAAATCTGAGCTCATTCATATCCTGGAACCCCATTTATGATCAAACGTTAATCTGGTTTCCATCTCTCCTTTACCGTTAGCGGCTTAGAATTAGCTTTAACCCAGAAGGAGAAAGTACAATGTCTAAAAAATTAACCGGCTCTATCATTTTATCTTGTGTATTAACTCTGCCTGCGTTTGCTGCCTATAATGGTCCCGGTGTTAACCCGCATGCCAAAACGGCGGCACAAGCCGGGGAAGCGAAAGATGATACGCCGGTAGAGCTGACCGGGCACCTGGTGAAAAGCTTAGGCGATGAAAAGTACCTTTTCAGGGATGCGACCGGCGATGTGGAGGTCGAGATCGATGATGCACTCTGGCGGGATATCGAAGTTTCCGGTGACACCACTGTCACGCTCCGGGGTGAAGTCGATGATGAATGGCAGGGGATTGAGATAGAGATCGACAGTATCGACATCATAAATTAAGCGGTTCATCAACTGTTGCCTTTGGTCCTGAAACCATCGAGACTGTGTATGACCGGATGCTGCAAGGTAACAGTTGAGTTATCTGAATGGTAACGGTTTTTTCTTTATTGATATAAGATTGACCGCGTATAAATTAAAACGGAGGAGCGATGGCTCGTTGGCTGGTTGGTTTAGTTCTTTTTTCAAGTACCGGTTTTTCTGCCGCTTGTCTGGCTGAGACCTCGGTATTACAGCTGCTATCGGATGAACAAAACATCTCTCCGCAAATGATCATGCTACAAGTCGAGAAAGCGTACCCCGGTGTCATAAGCGAGTTTGAGATTGATGTAGAGAAGGGGGAGTTAATCTATGAGGTTAGTGTCATAGACACCAATGCCGAGACTATCACCGAGTTTGAGTTCAGAGCGAAAGATGGTCGCCTGATCCACCAGCAGGTGGAGTCACTTGAAACCGATGACAAGGATGAACTCAAGGCGGTGAGTATGATGGAAGACAAGTCGTTAACCTTCAGTAATCTGGTTAAACAGGCTATGTCAGACAGTCAGGCTCATATTGTGGAAGCCCAGTTAGATCATGACCTTAATATCAGTTATCTGGAGCTAAAACTCATAGATGAAGATGGTAAGAGCAAGTTAGCGTTTGATATAAAAACTGAGCGCCCCCTACCAATGCTTAAATGGAACTAGGTTATCTGTATGAAGATTTTACTTGTAGAAGATGATGCAACCACCATCGAATATGTGGTTAAAGGTTTTATAGAGCAGGGGCATAACATTGAAACCGCGAGTGATGGGCATCAGGGGCTGCTTCTTGCGACGAGCATGAAATATGATCTGATTATTTTAGACCGTATGTTGCCGCAACTCGATGGATTAAAGCTGCTGGCCGCTCTCAGAGCCACAGGCAGTCAGACGCCGGTATTGATCCTTTCGGCTCTCAGCCATGTAGATGAGCGGGTGAAAGGCTTGCGAGCGGGTGGTGATGATTATATGACTAAGCCCTTTGCCTTCTCTGAGCTGCTCGTACGCGCTGAAAAATTGATGCAGAGAGGTTTTTCTCAACCTGCCGATACCGAGTTGGCCGTGGGAAATCTGGTGATGGAACTGCTCACCCGCAAAGTCACCTTAGACGGCACCGAGCTGATGTTGCAACCTAAAGAGTTTCAGCTGTTAAAGTATCTGATGGAGCACCCGAACCAGGTTATCAGCCGCACTCTGCTATTTGAAGCCGTTTGGGATTATCACTTCGATCCCCGTACCAATGTGATTGACGTTCATATCGCTAAGCTAAGACGTAAGTTTGAAGAGTTAGGCTTCGGTGAGTTGATTGAAACCGTTAGAGGTGCAGGTTATCGCCTCCGCCAAGGGAATTAAGCCATATCAGAGTAGTGCCTGGCGCATTACGATCATCTTCTCGGCTCTCGTTACCTTAATCATAGGTACCTTGCTCTTTGGCATGTACCGACAACTGATAAATGAGCAGGAGCTACAGACAGATCAGCATCTTGCGGCCGAAAAGGCCCGTTATCAGCAGATGGCACTGACATTAGATCGAAGAAGCTTCGGCAGGCAGATTAAGACCGCCGATCCCAAAACCGCTCTGGTTGTATGGCGCAATTCATTCGACCTGGTTGGTGCACTCAGTATGATGCCCGACGATATGCCTATGCTGCCTCAAACCCGTGAATTTCCGATATTGACCGGTGGCCCGGATAAGTTACATATACTGACGGGAGGCCTGGTCATGACCCGCTATGGGCCGGTTTTGATCGCCACGCGAACCGACCAACTTGCGACTCTGATAGACAGGTTTGTTAATGCCGCCATCACCGCCTTGATGTTAACCATAGTGCTGACCTTAGCCTTAGGTTACCTGTTTTCTAAGGCTATCTTACGGCGGCTGGTTCAATATAACCGACTTAGTCGACGCATCGAACGGGGGGAGTATTCGACACGCTTTCCGGTCAGTTGGCGACGTGATGAGTTTGATATGTTGGCGAGCAAGTTTAATCGGGTTCTCGATACGCTGGAAAATAATCTTGCGGCGGTGAGGGGGGCGACAGATAACATTGCCCATGATCTCAGAACGCCTCTGTCACACTTAAGAATAGGTTTAGAGCAGTTACCGGACAAGTCCTGCGAAGAGCTACCCGAAGCCTGCGCCATATTGACCGAGAAACTGGACCACTGTCTGGCGACGTTCGATGCCATGTTGTCTCTGACGCGTATAGAGGAGGGGCAACAGACACTGGAGCTGCAGGAGTTGAGCCTCAAGCATCTGTGCGAAGATCTGTTCGAGATGGCCGAAGCTATGGCCGAGATGAACCAACAGACGCTCACTGTTTCCACGGGAACCGATGCCAAATTAACCGGCGATAAGTATCTGCTGTTTCAGGCACTGTTTAATTTGATCGATAATGCGATCAAGTATGCGGGTGAAGGTGCAAATATTGAGATAGTGCAGCAGGGCAGAGAGATACAGATCCGGGATAACGGTCCGGGCATACCCGATGATTCCAAAGAGAGGGTTTTCGATCGTTTGGTGAGGTTAGACCCGAGTCGTCATAATCAGGGGACAGGCTTAGGATTATCGCTGGTGAAAGCTATCCTGGCCAGACATGACGCTCGGATTAAACTGATGGATAACGAGCCGGGGTTAATCGTGAGTATTACCTTCTAGCTCAGTCAGGTAGTGATTGAGACAAAGGTGCCCCCTCATTTATGTATATTTGTTCGACTTAATAGATAGTTAGCAGGCTATAGATGTACCAGATTGTTGCAGATGAAGCAGATTTTTTAGTTATAGCTAAATCCCATGATGTCCATTTTCATAGCCAGGACGGAACGGCCGGGGTCATGGCTAAGGTTGAGCAAGATCGCGGGATTAAACTTTACTCCGTTCACAGGCTCGATACCCTCACCTCCGGGCTACTGCTGTTTGCCAAGAGTAGTGGTGCCGCTGCAGAGTTTACGCAGCTTTTTACCGAACATAAGGTGCAGAAATACTATGTGGCGATTGCCAAAGGTAAGCCAAAGAAGAAGCAGGGCTCAATTGTCGGCGATATGGCGAAATCACGCAGAAGCATGTATAAGCTGCTGCGCTCTAAGGATAATCCGGCTGTAACTCAATTTTTTTCTCAGTCGGTTGCCGAGGGGGTGAGGCTGTATCTGCTTAAACCTTTGAGTGGTAAGACTCACCAGCTGAGGGTGGCACTTGCGAGCATTGGTGTGCCGATTTTAGGCGATCGGCTCTATGGGGGCGGCGAGGCCGATAGAGGGTACCTGCATGCATTTTGTCTGAGCTTTACCTTTCAGGGCAAAGCCTATCAATACACGCAATACCCATCCCATGGGATAGAATTTACCACTCCGGGGGCGGTTAAGCAGTTGCAAGTATGGGCTGAGCCTGAGAGGTTAGATTGGCCCAAACGTCAGTGAAGGCTTTTAGGGAGATGTTTAGATGAATATCGATAAGTTGCTACTCATCATTATCGCTATCTTGTTACCACCCGTAGCCGTTTTTTTGAAGACGGGTGTAGGCAAAGCGCTGCTGATTAACATTATCTTGTGCCTACTCTTCTTTATTCCTGGCATCTTGCATGCGCTCTGGGTTGTGACCAGATAAACCTGCTAGAGCTGCGAGACGTTTGAGTTGAAGATGCAGACGGGAGCTTGATAGCGATAACTATCAGTCTAACTCTCCGGCGACTATTTTGTCATAAACGCCATTCGCTCTGATTATCTCTATACCCTTGTCTAATGCCTCTGCGAGTGTCTCTGAGTCCGGGTGTTTCAGAGAAAAGGCAAGATGAATTCTGCTCTCCTGGTTGGGAAAGCCTTTATACAGGCTCGTTGTATCCAGCTTCATCTTATCCAGAGTGTACTTTGCAACCTCATCGTACATGATCACGGCATCGACTCTGCCTGCCAGTAAGATGTTGATGAGTTGAGTCTGGCTTGAGACCTTCATCCCCCTGAATCTGTGCTGCTCATGTTCAAATGTCTGCCCATATTCGTAGCCGAAAATTTGTCCTATCTTAAAGTCGTCCGGAAGATCGTCAATACCGGTGAATTGAGCCCCTTCGCCCGGACGGAAAAAGAATGAAGACTTGGCGATGAACAGGGGAGAACTGCCAAATAGGTAGATGGCTTCAGTAGCTGCCTGCTTACTCACATTAAACCCGCCAGCGATATTGCCATTTTTTATGTCATAAAGCACTCTTGCATAAGGTAGTACCTGGATTTTGGGAGTGATACCTACAGCAGAAAATGCATGCTTTACAATGGAGGTGGACAGGCCCTCTCCCATCTCGTCGGCATAGGGAGGCCAGCTATTCTCTACCGCGATGAGAGGTGATACCACTGAGCGGGGTTGTCGCTCATCAGCAGAGCTCGCCAGGCTAATCAGAAAAAGAGTCAGGGTCAGTGTTGCCAGAAAAAGTGGAGCCTGTATCGTCATGGTAGGGCTTATGGGTAGTAGTTCGTTTAACTAATGCTAATATAAAACCGAAGCTGTGCAAATAAATGCTGGTGTGAGTGTTTAGGTAATATCCGCCTTGCTGATATATAATGACCAGCTGATTCAATCGATACCGGGCCGACAGATGAACCGCAGAAAGAAGATCAATCAAACACTAAAAAGCAAAGCAAAAAAAGCCAATGCCAAGCTGCACGCTAGTAATAAACCTAAGTATATCTCCAAGGATGAACGTGCCAGACTGGCCTTAGAGGAGCAGGGGCTCAAGGCTGAAGATTGAGCCCAGTCTTCAGCTTCAGATAGGCTATTTCTGATATTGTTCTGTAAAACTGCTTCACCTTTCCTGATTGTGCTGCTTGTTAATTCACCGAGTTGGTGAATTAATCTCCTGATACTGTATTTTTTCCTCATTATTTGCGACGAATATGCCCTTTTGCTAATTCTGCAATACCGTAAACAGGGTGAGTTATGGCAGAATGCTCGGCTGTCTCATCATAAGCACCGAACATCTCTCTGCTGTCCGGTGTTGACCGAAAGAAAGTAAAGTTATTGCTGGCCTGAATTCTGATGTTTCGGGTTAGCGCAGTTTAGCTTTGCATATTCAAATAGGAGTTTCATGAATACAGTTTATTCAATAGGTGAACTAGAGTCGTTCTTAGTGGCTATTTTGGTGCTTTTTATTGGCCACTCAGTCAATCGTCACGTTGCTTCATTCAGGAAATATAATATTCCTGAGCCTATCGTCGGTGGCCTTATTGTCGCCGCGATCATCACGATTCTGCACTTTAATAACATTGCATTGGAATTTACGCTGTCGATGCAAAATACCCTGATGCTGATGTTTTTCAGTACTGTGGGTTTAGCCGCAAGTTATAAGTTACTGCTTAAGGGGGGCAGCAAGGTCTTTGTCTTCTTAGGTATCGCCTCTCTCTACATAGTGATTCAAAATGCTGTTGGTGTCAGCTTAGCTACGGCGCTGGGATTAGAACCTCTCATGGGCCTGATCGCCGGATCTATCACCCTGTCGGGTGGCCATGGTACCGGTGCGGCCTGGGCACAAACCTTTTCAGAAACCTATGGTATCAATACCCTCGAGTTCGCTATGGCTGCAGCAACATTCGGCCTGGTTATGGGCGGGATCATCGGGGGTCCGGTGGCGCAGAGGTTGATCAATAAAAATGATCTGCTCTCCTCCTATGGTGTAGGCGGAAATCACCATAAAGATCATCCAGATCTGGTTACCTATGATCAGTTAGAAGAGGACAGGGTGACGGCTAAGAGTATCCTTGAGGTTCTCTTCCTGCTGCTTCTGTGTGTAGCGGGAGCGAAGTGGATAGGCTCATTTGTCTCCACCATGGATATTGGTTGGTTGAAAATGCCGGACTTTGTCTACGCACTATTCCTGGGTGTTGTTATCACCAATATCACCGAGCTATCTCGTGGTTATAAGATCAATAGTGAGAGTGTGGATGTTTTGGGTACCGTCTCCTTATCACTCTTCCTTGCTATGGCATTGATGAACCTTAAGCTTTGGGAGATATTCGATCTGGCCGTGCCCTTGTTGATTATCCTTCTGCTGCAGACGTTAACCTTAGCTTTCTTTGCCTATTTTGTTACCTTCCGACTGATGGGAAGTAACTACGATGCTGCCGTGATGGCTGGTGGTCATTGTGGTTTTGGTATGGGGGCGACGCCGACGGCTGTGATGAACATGGGCGCACTTGTTTCGAGAACCGGCCCTTCACCACAGGCCTTCATGGTCGTACCTATCGTAGGCGCCTTCTTCATCGATATTGTGAATGCGATTATCCTGCAAGGCTATCTAAGCTTCATGGGTTAAGCCTGTAGCTCAAGTTTCCGCCCCTTTCTCCGGTGGGATTGGGGAGCCAAGCTGTAGATATAAAAAGCACTTCATTTTGAAGTGCTTTTTTGTATCTGCTCACAGATCTCCCGGTGTTGGTACCTTGAAAGCCGCTGTCAGGAAATGGAATGAAACAATTGTTTTACATTTGCTGCAATCAAATAGGGTCTAGTATTCGTTATAGATATGTACACCTCATTTTCTATAAGGATAGAACGCTATGAACTCTACTAACAAAGCTCTGGGATTAACGGTTGCGGGTATTTTGGCTGCGGGTATCTCAGTGGGGGCCAATGCGGTTCCGGAACAGCCCACAGAGTGGGAAAAGTGTGCGGGTATTGCTAAGGCCGGAGCAAACGATTGTGGCGCGCTCGATGGCAGTCATGGCTGTGCCGGACAAGCTAAGTCTGACAACCTGCCCTATGAGTGGATCTATGTACCTGCCGGAACCTGTGAAAAGATCACCGGCGGTGTCGTTAAAGCCGTGAAGCCGGCTAAATCCTGATGACGCGGGGGAGTCTGAGTGGCGCAGGAATAGGCCTGCGTATCCCCCATGTGCAGCAGATCTTAGCTGCCGATGAGACCGATATTCCCTGGTTTGAAGTCTTGGCGGATAATTGGATAGTCGAGGGCGGGTTGAATAAGCAGATGCTCGAGGCGATTGCGGAACGATATCCTTTGGTACTTCACAGTGTCGGCCTCTCTCTTGGCGGCCTGCCTCCCATCGACACGAACTACCTGGCGAAGATCAAGACGCTTAAGGAGTCTACGGGAGCCCTATGGTATTCGGAACATGCGAGCTTCTCCGGCAATGCCGAACGTAAAGTCCCCGATCTCTTGCCCTTACCCTACACAGAAGAGGCTGTGAGGCATCTGAGTCAACGCATCATTTTGGTGCAGGAGTTTTTGGGTGAAAGAATTCTGCTTGAAAATGTGGCTACCTATGTGAGTTGTCAATTTAATGAGTTGACCGAAGGTGAATTTCTGGCGGCGGTAGCGAAAGAGGCCGACTGCTATCTGCTTCTGGATATTAATAACGCCTATGTTACGGCCAGGAATCTTAATCAGGATATGAAGACATTCATGGAGACGATTCCGGTCGAGCGGGTGAAACAGATCCACCTTGCAGGCTTCCACGATAAGGGGGAGTACCTGCTCGATGCCCACAACCATCCGGTAGACAAAGATGTTTGGCATGAGTTCAAGGGGTTTATCGCTAAACATGGCCCAATTCCAAGCATGATCGAATGGGATAATGACTTGCCACCACTGGAGAGGTTACTCGCCGAACGAAATATTGCTGCGGCGATATTACAGGGCGCTGAAGAAGGTGGGCGCTGTGCTGCAAGCCGCATCGATTCTGACTGGAGCGGCGATGGTGATAAGGAGGGGAGGGTATGCGTTTAGCTCAGTGGCAGGACTCATTTATGGAGGCGCTGGCCCCGGAAGGCTGTGATGACGAGTTTCTTTCACTGGTCAACTCCCATGAGTCGGCGCGAATAGAGATATACCGTAATAATACCCTACAGGCTTTAAAGGCTACTCTGGTTAAAGCCTTTCCCATCTGTCAGCAGATTGTCGGCGAAAGTTGTTTCGCCAGGTTGGCCCGGGACTATCTTGATGCTAACCCTATGCAGGAGAGCAATCTGAACCATTATGGTGACGGTTTTTCGCACTTTCTTGAGGGAGTACTGCAAGCCAATCCGGCATTTGAAGGGCTGGAATATCTCCCCGAACTGGCTCAGATGGAGTGGCTTCTGCTTAAGAGTTATTACGCCGCAGATGGCCTCAGCTGTTATAAGCTGGTTGAGATCGCAGGACTGAACGAACGACAGCAAGAGGAGGTCGTTATGGTACTCAGGCCAGATGTGTTTATTCTGCACTCCTCTTTTCCTCTCTATGAGATCTGGCTGAGTCATCAACAAGACAGTGATCATATTGAGATCGATATGCCTCAGGATCGTTATCACCTCTGCATCAGCCGAGATCCCTTTAAACCTAAGGTTGAACGTATCTCCCGCGCCGGTTTTGAGCTGTTAGCGGCGTTCGGTGCCGAAGAGACCTTAGGAGAGATGACCGAGGCGACTATCGATATGAGCGCCATGCCGGAGTTTATCGCCAAGGGGTGGATTTGTGGTTTTCGCCTGAGAGAGCCGGTTTAGATGTTATCCCGGGAACAGCTTCAGGGGTTGTATCGTTACTGTTTCTGTCTAACAGCCGAGCACGGCAGTGCCGAAGACCTGTTGCAAACCTCATTGGAAAAATGGATTCGGCGCAATAAAGAGGTCGAATATTCCCATGCCTATATACGCAAGATCATTCGTAATCAGTTTGTCGATGAGTGTCGCCGGGAACAAAAGATAGCCTTTGAGGCGATTGAGGAACACACGCCGCTCCTGCTTGATGAATCCTGTCTGGAGACCTTGCAGATACAGCATCATCTCATCGAGCAGGTATTCAATCTTTTAAATGCGGCCGAGCGGGAAGTGCTCTACCTCTGGGCCATAGACGGTTATAGTGCATCTGAAATCAGCGAGGAGCTTAATCAACCCAGGGGGACAATTCTCTCCCGGTTACATCGTATAAGACAGAAGGTTTTTGATGCCACCAAAGAGCACACGACCGCTTTAGCCGGAGCAAGATCATGACTATTAATTCCGACAAGGGGAGCGGGTCGTTTAAACAGTCGGCTAAGTGGTTTATCGAGCGGCAGCAGTTAGACAGTGAACGGTTGGCCAGGTTTGAACTTTTACTTTCCGGCCATATGGCTGAAGATCCATCGGCCGCCACGCAATTGAAAGCTGGCAGTAAAGAGCTGATTCGGAATGACGGCAATGCTAAGGTGCGTGTTAGATCTTATTTCGCCCTGGTTGCCAGCCTTATCCTGATTGTAACCATGAGTCTCAACTTTCACCCTTCCGGGGTCGATATGAGCCGTAAAATCGCCGACGAAGTTGCGATGAACCATATCAACATGAAACCTCTGGAGATCGATTCTCAGAGTATTGAGCCTATACGTGAATACTTTACCGAGTTGAATTTTTCTGTGGTGAAATCTACCCTTTTCTCCCGGCAAAATTATCTGCTGCTTGGTGGCCGGTATTGCTCAATTCAGGGGAGCAGCGCGGCCCAGATCCGTTACCAAACGAGTAGCGGAAACAAGGTGACGCTCTATGAGGTGGGCTATGATGCAGAACTTCATGGGGTTTTGCCTCACTTTGAGTCTGGTGAGCAAGCCTTAGAGCGGTACGTCAAAGGGGTAAGGGTATTACTTTGGGTGGAGAAGGGGTTGCTGATGGCTGAGGCCCGCACTATAGATTGATTGCGCGTTATGTCCGGCAAGGCTCATAGCGGAAAGAACTTAGATTCCAGTGCCTGCCAGTGGGTCTCATCCACACAGTGGGGGACATGGTGAAGAAGGTAGTTGAGATCGCCCGTATGTCTTAACAGACTCAATACCATCATATGTTGTTGCAGGCTGGTGTCCCTTTCTCCCCGGTAACCATAGCCGTCGAGAAAGGCATGAAATATTCTGGGATCCCCCTGTGCGAACAGCAGTGCCGGAGAGGCGAACTCGAACAGTGGGTCGGGGCAAACAAGCGCGTCACCAAAATCAAAAATTCCTGCCAGGCGGTAGTGACCCGCATCGGATGTCACCAGTAAGTTACCCGGGTGAAGGTCTGTATGAATAAGATGGTTACTATCACTCTTTAAGTGACTATCGAGTCTGGAGATATGCCGCTCAAGATAGGAGGTTAAATCAGCCAGCAAGACCTCAGGAACCTGTTGTTTCTTGCGCTTTTCGTAGCAGTTTCTACTCTGTAGCCGAATGAACTCCGGCCAATCGAGTCTCATCTCTTCGACTCCGGCCCCATCGAGCCGATGCAACCTGGCACTGAAGCGGCCGAGAGCCTGGGCTATCTCAACTTTATTCTCCAGGGTCAGTGTGTCTATTACCGATGACAGCATGACCCCTTCAAGTTTCTCGATGATCAGGTATTTCCAGTTATCTATCTCACCCGAGTCGATTAGCTTAGGAACTCTGACGCCTAGCTCATGTTCATTAAGCCATTTGAGACTGAGGTATTCACTCTGAAACTGGCTGTGCCAGTTTGGTGCGAGAATCTTGACAATATATGTATTCTGTTCACCTGCTCTGGCGCTCAACATCAGTTCGAACACAGGGTTCGTGCCATAGAAGTTTTGAGAGGTGCCGCTCACAGCTATCTCATGACGTGCAGTGATGATATCGAGCACAGGCTGCCAATCGTTGAGCTGCCAGTGGTCGCAAATGTCGCATGCCTCATCATAATCGGGATTGCGGGGCAGCTTAGTCATAGGCATGGAGTGGCTCTCTGTCTCTTCATTCATCTGAGTTGATTGGTGTCGGTAATCGAGTCGTTACTCAGAGGGTACAACATGTATACCAGATTGTAACATTTGCAGGGGAATTTGTGATTTTGTCGGTTATATGCGGAGTAGTGAATTCGTCGCAGGCAATAATAGGTTAGTATGCGACGATAATTCTACATAATGTGATATGGGCTGTATCATGATGAGTTCAGTGTTAAAGGTGTCGATAGCGGCAGCAGTCGTGTTAATGGTCTCGGGCTGTGCGAGCCCCAATGGCTGGAGAGCCATTGGTGGCTCTAAGAGTGATGCTGTGGTGCGGTTAAGCTATGAGCTCTTAGGTAAGCAGGTCGCCGATGAGAGCGATGGGCTTAAGTTAGCCGAGCAGCGCTGCGGCTACTGGGGATTTTCCGGCGCTAAGGCATTCGAGCTGGAGACTAAGACCTGCATTGATGAGCAATGCCACTCTTACATTATTACCAGAGAATATCAGTGTGTTGACTGATAGTTTTAGCGGTTGAAATGAAGTGGCGATTAGATAATGGCTTATCCAATCGCACTGGCACAAGATTGATTTACTGCAAGCTAGCGGAGCTGCTATTTATCCGTTTACCGAGCGCCACAGACCGAACAATTAGCCTGTTTCGCAATTTTCATCTCACGAAACTCCATCGTCATGGCGTCGACCATCAAGATACGTCCCGTGAGCGGCTTGCCCATATTTGAGATAACCTTAATGGCCTCTGTGGCTTGTAAACAGCCGATCATGCCGACCACAGGTGCCAGGATCCCCGACTCGACACAGGTGAGTTGTTGTTCACCGAACAGCTTGCTGAAGCAGTGGTAACAAGGGTGCTCACCTCGATAGTCAAATACGGTGACCGTACCCTCCATACGGATGGCAGCAGCAGAGACCAGAGGTACCTTGTGAGTAAAGCAGCTTTTATTCAGCTGTTCGCGCACGGCCACATTGTCGGTGCAATCCATCACCAGAGTATGTCCGGCAACCAGCTCATCAAGCTCAGGATCGTCGAGCACCCCATTTATGGTGTCTATCTGAATGTGGGGATTGAGCTGGCTTAGGGTCTCCCTTGCCGATTCCACTTTCGGTTGACCGACATTCTTGTCCTGATGCAACACCTGGCGCTGAAGGTTAGATATCTCAACGGTATCAAAGTCGACAATAGTCATCTGGCCTACACCCGCCACGGCAAGGTATTGAGTGGCCGCACAGCCAAGTCCGCCGGCTCCGATCACCAGGACCTTGGCGAGTTTAAGTTTCTCCTGCCCGTCGAAATCCATCGCCTTGATGGAGATCTGTCGACTGTATCTGAGCATCTCGCTATCAGACAAAATCTCATCGTTATCTTGGGTCGAGCTCATATTGCTTTGTTCCTGAACGAATAATCAAAAGCGAATGTTATTTCGCTGAGTGTTTAGCTGCTGGCAATATTAAGATGCTAGCAAAGCACTGAGTTGAAAGGCTCAACCGTGACCAGAGTGCCATCAGGGGTATCGCCCTGCTCCTGACTCAGGATCACGAAACAGTTGGCCTGGCTCATAGAGGTCAACATGCCGGAACCTTGGCTGCCGGTGATACTGACTTCGGCT
The DNA here is from genome assembly GCF_947501225.1 of uncultured Shewanella sp. Taxonomy (GTDB): domain Bacteria; phylum Pseudomonadota; class Gammaproteobacteria; order Enterobacterales; family Shewanellaceae; genus Shewanella. The sequence goes on along the minus strand of NZ_CANMUW010000012.1, from coordinate 47,259 downwards.
TCACCCTTGTCATTGGTAGTCAGGATGCCGCGTTGATATTCGACCCGCCCCGGGAATTTACGTAAACTTCCGTTGAGCTTCGCCTTTAACTGTAATGGCTTGCTTTGAGGCAGCCCCTGCATCTTATTGATGAGTGGCCAGACTAGCTTATAGAAGGTCACCATAGATGATACCGGGTTACCGGGAAGCCCGCAGAAGATCGCCTTGCCAAGGTGGCCGAAGGCGAAGGGTTTACCCGGTTTGATGGCAAGCTTCCAGAAGGTCACCTCTCCCTCTTCGTCTAGGATCTGCTTGGTGTAGTCCGCATCACCGACCGACACGCCGCCGGAAGTGAGTACCATATCTGCATTGGCCGAGGCGTTGCGAAAAGCATGGCGTATCGCTTCAGGGTCGTCGGCAATGACTCCCATGTCGATCCACTCTACGTTGGCACGGCTCAGGAGGCCCTGAATGCTGTAGCGATTTGAATCATATATCTGGCCTGGGGCGAGTTCGGTGCCTATGGGGCGTAACTCATCACCGGTTGAGAAGAAGGCGACCTTTATCTGACGTGTGACACGGACCTGACTTGCACCGATTGTCGCCAGCACACCCATCTCGGCTGCGCCTATCTGAGTACCGGAGACGAGCACCTTGCCGCCGGTTTTTACCTCTTCACCACGACAGCGAACATTGGCACCTTTAGCCTTAGGTGCTGTTATATAGATAGTGTCGCCTTTGGCATCTACCTTCTCCTGCATCTGTACCGTGTCGTAGCCGTCGGGAACGGGAGCCCCGGTCATGATACGGATACAGGTGTTGGGCTTTACTTCTCCGGTGAACGGGTGGCCGGCAAAAGATTGGCCAGTCAGTGTCAGGCTTTCGCTATCGGCGAGATCGTCGAAACGAAAGGCATATCCATCCATGGCTGAGTTATTAAACGGAGGAAGATCGATACTTGAGGCTAAATCTTCTGCCAGTACACGCCCCAAGGCTTGAGGAAGCTGAACAACCTCAGAGTCATCGATTGTGTTGACCTGCTTGAGAAGTAGGGCGATCGCTTCATCTGGATGCATAAGAGTTGGTTGAGAACATGGATCTGCTTTACTGGGCATCGGGCTACCTTAAGATACGTGAATACAGGCGAATTGAGTAAAAAGTTGTTGCTCATTATGCCACGGTGAAGCCAGAAGGCCATGATCTCAGCTGCAGTTTTTAATCGGTATGAATTAAGAATTGTATGAAATTATATTCACAGAGGAATACAGCCCATCTATGAGAGGCTGTATTTCCTGTTACCCCCGCTTAGCCTGCCGTTGCAACCGTTGAGCCCGGGAGGGATTGAAGCTTGACCTGCTGCCCATCCTGAAGCGTTTCGGCGCCACGGATAACTACGCTATCGCCAGCGTTCAGGTCGCCATTGACGGCAATCCAGTCACCTTCACCATCGCCGAGTTCTACCTCTGTTTTTACCGCTTTGTTATCACTGTCTATCTTAAATAGATAGGCACCGGCGGCGCGAAGTACGATAGCATCCCTTGGGACCAATGTGGTGAGCTGCTTCGGAGCGATCGGCAGCGCCAGAGAGACCAGCTCGCCAACACTGAATGCATCCTGCATTTCGATGGGAAGATCGATTCTGGCTTCGAAAGTTTGCGAGCGAATATCCGATACCGGGATCAGGCTGCGTATGCTGGCCTGAAACTCACCCTCGGTATGGTAGATATGGAGCTCATCCCCGGTCTTAACGCGTCGGCTATGCTTCAGGGGGGCGTGCAGACGTATCTCTAAGTTGTCGGGATCTGTCATCGATACGATTGAGACCGAACGGCCGATGTCTTCACCGGCCTGGTGTTTACGTTCGGTGATGATCCCGGAGAAGGGGGCCTTGACTTCGGTACGGCTGAGGTCATCCATGATCATCTTCAGTTTTATCTGTGCCAGCTTCAGGTTAGCAGCAGCGAGATCTCTGTCGGAACGTGACTTATCCAGTTCGGTTTCGGAGGCACTCTTGCTGACGATCAGTTGTTGCAGGCGTCGATACTCACGCTCGAGGCGCGTCAGTCCGACCCGCTCATACTCGATCTGCGCCTCCTGTTGCTCCTTTTGCAGGGCAAGGCGCGTCTGTTCGAGTCTGGCGACCACCTCTCCCGCCTTGACCCGGGTTCCAGCTTCCTGAACCCATTCGAGTTTACCGTCTATACCCGCGGTTAATTCAGCGCTGCTTCGGGAGTGAACCGAGCCTATCACCATGATCTTTGGTGAGAGGGCACGGTTTTCTACCGATACCACGCTGACCAGGCTGGGTGGTGCGCTCTTGTTATCTTCATCTGCAGCATTGGCGGCATGGGGTGAGAGCAGCGACAAGGTCAGTGAGAGTGCGAAAATTGTCGGAATAATAGTAAGCAGTTTCATCACTTGGCTCCGGAGTCGGTTGCAGTAGCGTGAGTTAATGGGTTAAGCGTGGTTTGCGTATTGCTCGATAGACTATGTGTTAATCTCAACAGACTCGGCATCAGTATCAGAGTAAACAGGGCACTGAATGTCATGCCGCCAACAATAACTGCCGCGAGTCCACGGTAGATTTCGCTGCCTACGCCTGGTACCAGCATGAGTGGCAGCATGCCAAAGATAGAGGTTAGGGTGCTCATATAGACCGGGCGTGCGCGAGTGGCAACGGCCTGATAGATAGCATCATCGATATTGAGTCCATCCCTGACTCCCTGACGTGTTTGATCGACTAACAGGATGGCATTGTTGACGACTAAGCCCAACAAGATGATGAAGCCAATCATGGTCAGTAGATCTAAGCTTTGAAAACTAAATAAGTTTAGTAGTCTGAGGCTAATCACGCCACCACAGATGGCTAGTGGCATTGAGAGCAGTACCAGCAGGCTGTCTTTTGCCGACTTAAACATGGCCGACATCAGCAGGAACAGAATAACCACCGCAAGAAGGAAATTTGCACCCATATCTTTTATCGTTTGATCCAGTTTGTCGGCGCTGCCTCGGAACTTAAGCGAACTGTTGGCGGGCAGACTCGCCTTAAGATCGGCAACCGCCTTCTCGTCGATGATCTCCAGGGCTTCATCCAGAGACATATCGGCTGGTGGAAATATCAATAAACTCACACTGCGCTTGCCATTGACCCTCTGCAACTGAGTCGGGCCCACGGTACGTTTGATACTTGCCAATTCACCTATGGTCTGAATGCCCGCGGCACGGGTATATATCGGGGTTGCTGAGAGTTGTTCGGGAACCTGCCATTTGGGGCCTTTTAACAGGATATCCATACGCTCGTTACCATCGAAGTACTCCCCGACAAACAGGCCGGATGTATAGGCCCGAATGGCATTGGCTATCTGACTTCTGTCGACGCCGGCTTGAGCGAGTCGCCGCTCGTTTGGAAGCAGTTGAAGCTCAGGCTGAGCCATCGATAATCCCGGGAGAGGGCGAACGACGGCGCCGGGAAGGGCGTCGGTGATAAGCTTCATCCCCTTACCGGCAGACGTCATCAAGGCCTCCATATCCGGTCCCTGAAGGTCGATGTTGATCGCCCGGCCGCCGTTGAAGCCAAACTGCAGCAGTGAGCCACGGTTGGTGAAGGCCTGGGTATCCGGCAGGCCGATTAAGATCTCTTCGTTGAGCAGCTTTATCATCTCATCGGCCTGAGCGGGATCTTCAGGATAGATGAACAGCACGTTAAATGCCGCGTACATGGAGAAGTTGTAACCCTTGATGTAGGGGGCCTTCTCCTTGTCGTAGTAAGGCTTGAGCCGCTCAATAATGATGTCGCCCACCTCTTTCTCTAAGGTCTGTACGTTGGATCCCGGAGGCAGTGAGAAGAAGGCAAATATGCCATCAGATCTCGCCTGGGGCAGAAAGTCCGGACGCGGCATCAGGGTAAGGGTGGTGATACCACTACCAATGATCAATAGGGCGCACCAGATTGCAGCACGCTTCCTGTCTCCGGTAAGGGTGCGGATAAGCTGGGTCAGCTTGGACCATAGGTTCGCTCTCTCCGTCTGCTGTGCCGTTTTTTCCGGCAGCTTTAACCACAGGAGGCTGAAGACGGGGATCAAGGTTATCGCACTGATAAAGGAGGATATGACGGCAACCGATAGCGTGAGGGCAAGGTCGGAAAATAGCTGCCCCTCGACGCCTGGCATGAAGAGTATGGGAAGGAAAATGGCGACCGTAGTGGCTGTCGATGCCATGAGCGCCCCCTTAACCTGTCCGGTCCCCTCCTCGATGGCCTGTCTTAGCCCTCTGCCTCGCTGCAATAGTCGCACTATGTTCTCCTGAACAATGATGGCGGCATCGAGTACGAGTCCTACGGCAAAGGCAAGACCTGCCAACGAGATGACATTCAGGGTTCGGCCCATGGCTTCAAGAGAGAAGAATGAGATAAGCAGGGCGACAGGAATGGTCGAGGCGATCATTAAGGTTGCACGGAAGCTGCGCAGAAAGGCGAACAGTATCACCAGGGCTAATAGTACGCCTATAGCCAAATTTCCCTTAACTAATAAGATGGCACGCTTGATATGTACGGAGGCATCGAAAGAGAGGTCCATCACCAGGCCGGCGTCTTTCAAAGCCCCGCCGTTGAGTTCGTCGATAGCCATATTCACACCGTTGAGTACGGTAACGGTATTCGCGTCGAAGGTGCCTTCGATAGTCATATAATAGGCCGGATAGCCATTACGCTTGGTAAAGCCCTGCACCTCCGCACTTGCAACCGCGACATCGGCGAGTTCGTTGATGTATACCGGACGGCCGTCGTTATAGGTGACGATCAGGTTACCTAAATTTTCCGGTGTATATTGGCCGATAAATCTCACCATATATTGGCGACGGCCCACGTTTGCCGTACCGCCGGAGATGTCTGCGGCCCTTGAGAGTGTATTTCGCAGCTGCTCAAGGGTGATCCCTAATGCCGCTGCGCGATAGGGGTCAAACTGAATGTGTAGCTCTTTAGGTCGTCGGCTTTGAAGTTGTACGCTGCCGACCCCGGTGACCTGCCTGAGTCTGGGCTCTACAACATCATCGATCAGTTTTTGATATTTAGCGAAATCGGTATCCGGGTTATCCGGGGCCATTCGGATGAGCAGTGAAGCCAGGTTCGGTGTGCCTCCGCCGCCACCGACATTGATAAAGGGCTCGTTGGCATCGAGAGGGCGGGGCGGGGTTTGGTTGAGGGCATTGATCACATTGATCATCGCCTCTTGCATGTTGCTTCCCACCTCAAAAGTTAACGACACCCTGCCAAAGCCCTGAGAGATGTTGGAGGTCATCTCTACGACTCCGGGAACCTGCCTAAGCACATTCTCCTGAGGCTCTATTATATTTGATTCCATCTCCTGGGGCGCAGCGGAGCGCCAGTTGTTGAAAACGGAGATTTGTGGACGCTGGATATCGGGCAGCAACTGGATGGGTAACTTAGCTATGGCTAAGGCACCAAAAATGGCGATCAGCAGTAAGGTGACTAAAGTGCCTGCCGGATTGTGAGTGCTTATTCGAGTCAAATTCATTGTCTTTCCTGACGCCTGAAGTCGGTGGGGAGAGCTCTTTTTATTTATAAGTTCATTTTTTTAGCTAGATAGTAGGAGTAAAGTGTTAACAGGTCTGCATCATTTGGTTAGCAAATGTTACGGGGTGAGGTGGAGAGCATCATCTACATGCTTAATGATAATTATTTGTATTTGTTAAACAGTGGCTTAAGTAAATTTAATTGCTTTTTTATGCCAGCTTGATGACAATGATTCGGCCCAAACATTGATAGGAATAAAAATGCTAGCACAAACAATGATTGATCAATTAAACGCTCAAATTAATGTTGAGTTCTTCTCTTCAAACCTATACCTGCAGATGAGTGCATGGTGTGAAGATAAAGGCTTCGAAGGTGCGGCTAAGTTTATGCGCGCTCACGCAGAAGAGGAGATGCAGCATATGCACCGCCTGTTTACCTATGTCAGTGAAACGGGTGGCATGCCGTTACTCGGCGCTATTGAGGCTCCGCAGTCAGAGTTCGCATCTCTGTTGGCGTTATTCGAATACACCTACGAACATGAGCAGATGATCACCGGCAAGATCAATGCACTCGCTCACGCTGCGTTTACTAACCAGGATTATTCTACCTTCAACTTCCTTCAGTGGTATGTCTCTGAGCAGCATGAAGAGGAGAAGCTCTTCAAGTCGATTGTCGATAAGATCCGTTTGGTAGGTGAAGATGGCAAGGCCCTGTTCTTTGTTGATAAAGATCTGGCTCAGATGGCTATCGAAGAGTCTGGCAGTGTCATGACTCCGGCGGGTGAGTAGTCTGTCTACAGGCTAGCGGCTTACGCCAGCAGCCTTGCCTGATTTGGCGCCGTCGCTTAATGACCGGGGAGCAGATTTTCTGCTCCTTTTTGATCGTGAGAAACTCGCTTTCTTCTAGAGCGCCGAGCAGAGCTCCTGTTCAAGCTCTTGCGCAGGCTTGAGGTTGTCGACTAGTAATCCGGACAGTTCATTGAGAGGGCGCGGCCGGGAGATCAGGTAGCCTTGGCCGAAATCACACCCCAGCTTCTGCAAGAACTCCCACTGCTCTTCTGTTTCTATGCCTTCGGCAACGAGTCTTAATCCCAGGCTCTGTCCCATCATCACAATTGCTTTAATCAGATTCGCGTCAGATTGACGCTCTAACATGTTATCGACAAAGCTCTTATCGATCTTAATGACCGAGATTGGAAAGCGCTTGAGGTAGCTTAGCGAGGAGTATCCGGTACCAAAGTCGTCGATATAGATATCGACACCGAGATCCCGAATGGCCTCGAGTTTCTGCTGACAAAGTTCGGTGTCATCCATCAGCATGGACTCTGTTATCTCAAGATGCAGGTATCGAGGAGCGATCTTGTGCTTCTGTAACATGCTGCTCAGCAAGCAACTGAAGGAGGATTGATTGGAGTTGATAAGCTGTCTGCCTGAGACATTGATCGCCATGTTGATTTTAAAGCCGGCAGCATGCCATTGGTTTAGATCTGTGAGTGCTTGCTGTATTACCCATTCACCTATGGGTTCGATGAGCCCTGTCTCCTCGGCAACGGGAATAAACTTGTCAGGCGAAATGAGCCCGTATTTTGGGTCGCGCCAGCGGATAAGTGCCTCAACGCCGACTATGGTTCGATCGGTCAGATCGACAATAGGTTGATAGAACAGGCAAAACTCCTCCTGCAGAACGGCCCGTCTCAGCCGCTGCTCAAGCTGAACACGCTCTAACATATTGCTGTTCATATCGGCGGAGAAGTAGCGGTAGCTGTTACGGCCGTCACCTTTCGCCTGATACATCGCCGTTTCGGCATTCCGGGTTAACAGCTCCCCGTCATCACCGTTTTCCGGGTACAGGCTTACGCCAACGCTGGCAGAGATCATAAGTTCATTATTACTGAGCCCGAAAGGTGACGAGAGGTGGTTGATAACTCCCTCAACGAACTGGCGCACCTCACTCTTGTGCTTCACATTTGAGAGTATGATGACGAACTCATCGCCACTGAGACGGGCAACGAAGTCATGCTTACCCAGGATTGACTCTAATCTCGCGGCGACCAGACATAGCAGCTCGTTACCGACGGAGTGACCATAGATGTCATTGGTATATTTAAAGCGATCGAGATCGATGAAGAGAATAGCCAGTTGCTGAGACTGCTGCCTGGCAACTGACATCTCCTGCTGAATTTTCAGCGTATATTGATGCCGGTTTGCCAGATTCGTGAGTGGGTCATAATTGGTCTTATACCAGATATCCTGTTCATACTTCTTTCTGTTACTGATATCGAGAAAGAGGCCTATGTGGTGGGTGATCTCTCCCGCTTCATCTCTGACGACCGTGATAGCTAAATATTCGGGGTAGACCTGACCGTCTTTACGTTTGTTCCAGATCTCTCCCTCCCATTTATCCACCTCTTTCAGCGATTTCCACATGGCGTCATAGAAATGATGAGGCTGTTGGTTCGAGTTTAATATCGATGGGTTTCTGCCTTTCACATCGTCCAGGGTGTAACCGGTTATCTGGGTAAATGCGGGGTTGATTAGCTCAATATGGTTATCTCTGTCGGTAACCATGATCCCCTCTGCCGAGTAATCGAATACGGCCGCAGCCAGACTGAGCTGACGGTTAACCTTGAGGCGCTCTTTTAGCATAAGGTTAAGTGCCTGGGACATTTGTGCTATTTCGTCATTGCCTCTTACCGGCACCATCAGCTCCAGATGAGGATCGTGGGCCATCTTCTGCATATCCCGGGCGATGCTCGCAATGCTACCGACCAGGTTTCTCATCATGCTACGCCCCAGAAGGAGGAGCAGAAAAGTCGTGAACAGGGCTGTCAGGAGTCCTATCACAAGGTAGATGATCGCCAGATTTTTTTGCTGGGAGCAGAGTTTAGCTATTTCTGCCGTTATCACCGAGCTGACCCTGTGCAGGTGACTGATTCGTTCGCTGGCAACTTGCCACCACTCCTCACTGTCGACACTCGGGGCCTGATACTGAAGGAGTGATAAAGCATTGAGCATAGGCTCATCGTTTATTCTAACCCGGCTATCTTGTTCCTGTATCGTGATCCCCTGCCGTTTCAGTAATCTTAACTGCTCAATCTGAATCCGGTAATCATTAACTGTCTCTGCTATCTGTTCGATTGCACTATGTTGGCTATCGGTAAGGTCGGAGTGCTGTTTGAGCCTGACCAGCTGAAAGTTAATCTGTTTCAGATTGCGGTTGAAGCTATCCAGGTACTCCTGTTCACCTCTGAGGAGATAGTTTTTGAAGTCATGAATTAACCCGCCATAACCCATAGACACACTCATCTCCTGCGCCTGTTCGATCACCTCAATCTGAGTCTTGACATGTTGGCGCATAACGAGATAGTCGAGATTAGAACTGCTGGCTAATAACTCTTTGATTAACAGCTTGTTTTCATCGGTCGCCGTCGATAGTAACTGAGATACGGCATTATCTAATTCGTGTTCTATCGTATGTATGCTGATATAGGCGCTGGCTTCCATAAGGTTTGCTGAAAGCAGATGATTCATCAGCCCACGTTCTTTTCCCGCCAGCTCCTGAATCATAAGGACATTGAGCAGGTCATTATAGGCTCTGGCCTGAGGCACATCTTCTGTCTGTTGCTGTAGTTGGGATATAAAAATTAGCAGCTGATGATTAAACTCGGAATAGAAATGGAATGACTCTTTTTCCAATTTTCTGGTGACATCTTCACGGACTGAAATAATCTCATGACTCATGGTTTTTATCTGATTCAGACTGTCCTGCAGAGGGCTTATCTTGTTTTGCTCCTCCTTCATCGCCCGGTAAAGTTGTTCGATAGCCTGACCTGTCAGCAGTTGAGCCAGATGTTGATCGGTATCGGTTCTTTGAGCTGTCAGTCTTTTCTGGTATTTGTCACCGGCACTACCTATATAACCAGCTGAGAGACCTCGCTCTTTTTGTAGTTCGAAAATCAGGTTTTCAACTTTTTGGGTGATCTCGATTGCGAGTGAGTTTTTTTGAGCGGATTGATAGCTGTCAGAGAGGTGTAGCATGCCCATAGAGCCAAACAGGGTCAGTAACAGCATTGGAATTGAAGCAAACAAAATTAACTTTTGTTTTAAGCTAAGCCAATTCATTACTGATGACATTTAAGTGCTCCGTGCCAAAGTTGCTCTACGGTGTTTCAAGAGTCTATTGGGGACCGTAAAATATTGAGTCACGGATAAATATCATAGCTTCATAGATGTGTCATAGTTATTTCATGGAAGTCTAATCTAGGTCACGGTTTTATTTATGGAGTGTCAAAGATTCGACTAAAGCATTATTTTTGTTATATTTATTAATGATAATATATGTGATTGTTTTATATACAGGACAGTGAGGGTTGCCAATAACCATATTATTCATAAGGTTATTGGCGATAAACAAAAAGCAGGGGGTTCTGCTTTTTGTTTAGTGACTATCGTAGCTTTTGGTATAGGGTTAACTGGCTTCAGCCATTAAAGACTTCCGGTATTCGACAATATCTTCGATGGTCAACACGGGAAGATCATGCTTGGCTCCGAAGCTGATGATCTCGGCTAATCTGGCCATGGTGCCATCTGGGTTGGTGATCTCGCAAAGTACGCCGGCTGGTTTCAGACCCGCCAGCACCATCAGGTCGATCGTTCCTTCCGTATGGCCTCGGCGAGTCATAACACCGCCGGGTTGGGCACGTAGTGGATATACATGTCCGGGACGTGCCAGATCTTCGGGTTGGGCGTCATCCGCGATTGCTGCTTTGATTGTCGTAACACGATCGGCGGCAGATACCCCGGTTGTGACTCCCACTTTCGCCTCTATGCTGACAGTAAAGGCGGTACCATACTGGCTCGAGTTATCCTCGACCATGGGAGGAAGTGCCAGATGCTTCACTCTTTCATCGGTAAGGCAAAGGCAAACTATGCCGCTACCTTCACGAATAAGCAGTGCCATCTGTTCATTGGTTAGTGTTTCGGCCGAATAGATGAGGTCGCCTTCATTTTCTCTGTCTTCATCATCGACAACGAGAACACCCCGGCCTTGTTTTAGCGCAGCTAGTGCGGTTTCGACACGCTCGATAGCTGTGCCAAAAGGGGATAGTAATGACTGATTCATGGTTTAAATCCTTAATAAACAACTTTGGGTTTTCCAGAATCAGGGCGTGCAGAAAATGACACCGACATTGCAGATACAGTGAGGGTGTGAAATAAGAGGTAAACTGATCAGACACATTCATTCGCGCACTGAGTCACTCGTTCGAGTGCAGGCCCGCCATAGTGTGTAGCCAGTCTATCTTACATTCTCTTTCATCCGGACTCAGGCTCGCTACCTCGCAGTAGTAAGCTCATTACCGTCGGCTCTGGAGTAGTCAGGCTTACAGCGGCTTTAATAACCGGGCTGAAAACCAAAGGTCACCAGATCTGCTGACCCCAAACTGACCGGTTTCCTTCGAGGGTAACTCTTCGAGGATAATTAAGTCGGTTTGGGCGCTCGCGGGCTTAAGTTTCAGGCTGACCTGAAAGCTATCACCGCCGGTGGGGAGTTTCACCCCGCCCTGAGAATTTACTCGTATATCCGACTGTGGTCAGGATGACGAGCGCAAGCATGGTGCGCTTCTTTTATACAAATGACAAGCGACAAAACAGCAAATGTGAACTTAGATCTGTATTTAAAACGATAATCGGATGTCGTCGAGGGGGAAAGTTTCATCAAAATATGGGCCATCGGCTTAGCTAACCTTATTGAAAACAGCTATCCGATTGCTTTACTCTCATTGACTGTATTGTTTTATTCACTGCAGAGTAGCCTGCTTGCTCTGTTTTATCGCCGGGTTTTATCCATATACCCGGCCAGGGCTCTATGTTCAATGGAAGGTGAAGGTATAGCCTGACAAGGATGTGTATAATCTTTATGACTTATAAATTATTTTCGAGTTTTCTCCTATTAACCCTATCCGTTGGATGCACCTCTATGACGCCTGCCGATTCTGTTCGTCCCCCTATTGCCGAGAAAATACCTACCGAGATGAATCTGCATGGTATTAAACGTATCGATAATTACCACTGGTTAAGGGATGATGCCAGGAAAAACAGAAAGGTGCTGGAACACTTAGCGGATGAAAATCGATACACGAAAGCACAATTTTCCGCTTTGGAGGGGTTTAAACAGACACTGTTTGATGAGCTTATTGGTCGTTTAGATAAAGATGAGTCGAGTGTCCCCTATCTTTGGCACTCTCATTGGTACTCCCGCCGTTATAAACCGGGTTTTGAGTATCCCCTGGTGATACGGCAAAGCGAACCCAATGGTGTCGAAACACTGCTACTGGATGTTAATCTTCGCGCCGAAGGTCATGATTTTTACGGCCTTGGTGGGGTGTCGGTGAGTCCGGATGAATCGATTATCGCTTTCGGGGAAGATACCTTAAGTCGCCGTATCTATCGGGTTTATTTTAAAGATATCGCCAGCGGGAAATTATTAGAGGATGAGTTAAGCGGAACCGATGGCCACGTCGTGTGGGCTAACGATAGTAAGCACCTGTTCTATATAGCCAAAGACCCAAAAACGCTTCTGGGGTTTCAGGTTTTTCGTCATCAATTGGGGACGCCACAATCAGAAGACATCTTGGTATTCGAGGAGAAAGACGATAGTTTTTATATCTCTCTGGGTAAGTCACTCGATGAATCCAGAATTACCCTGTTCAATGAGAGTACGACTACGAGCGAGGTATCGGTCCTCGATGCCGATATGCCTTTGGGTGAGTTTAAGCCCTTGCTGGCACGAGAGGAGGGGCATGAATACTCGGTCGCTAAGCTGGGTAGTACCTACTACATCCTGACCAACTGGAAGGCAGTTAACTTTCGCTTGATGAAGGTCGGTGAGACAGAGTTCGGCGATAAGCAGATGTGGCAGGAGGTCATTGCCGGAAGTGAACAAGACCGTATCGAAGACTTTCTCCTGCTGGAGAAGTTTTTAATTGTGCAAACCCGTGAGCATGGGGTGAGCCATCTTAGGGTTTTCCCGCTGGCTTATGATGACGAAAGTGATATTTGTCGGGACGGAAACGTTGAGGGCGAGCCTTTTGAGATCCCGTTTCATGATCCGGCCTATGTGGTGGGTCTGGATATCAATGCCAGACAGGGCAGTGATAAGTTAAGGCTCTACTACTCCAGTCCTACTACACCTGAGTCAATCTACGAGTATGACCTGACTAATCTGCCGACGCGAACCCTACTGAAGCAGGAGAAGGTCTTAGGAGGATTTGAAAGCGAAGCCTATCAGGCGGAACGGATTTTCATTACTGCAAGAGATAACACCCGGGTGCCGGTCACCTTAGTCTACCGTAAGGATACCTTCGAGAAAGATGGTACCAATCCGCTCTATCAATATGGATATGGTGCCTATGGGCATACGATCGAGCCCGACTTTGACAGCTCGGTGTTAAGTTTGCTGGATAGGGGCGTTGTATATGCGATTGCCCATGTTCGTGGTGGGGAGATGTTAGGCAGACCATGGTATGACGATGGCAGAATGTTGAATAAACAGCATAGCTTCGATGACTTCATCGACGTGACCAGAGGATTAATTGAGCAAGGCTACGGTGATAAGAAGCGCATTGTTGCCGCCGGTGGCAGTGCCGGAGGCTTGTTGATGGGAGGCGTGATAAACCAGGCTCCGGAACTTTATTTTGCCGTTGCGGCCCATGTGCCATTTGTCGACATAGTAACGACAATGCTCGATGAGTCTATCCCGTTGACGACCAATGAATACGATGAGTGGGGGAACCCCAATGAGAAACCCTACTTTGACTACATGCTCAGCTATTCCCCCTATGATCAGATCAAGCATCAAGCCTATCCTCATCTGCTGGTGACGACCGGACTTCATGATTCACAGGTGCAGTATTTTGAACCTGCAAAATGGGTCGCGAAACTCAGAGAATATAAGACTGACAACAACCAGCTACTCTTTCATATCGATATGGAGGCGGGCCATGGCGGCAAGAGTGGCCGATATCGAAGGTATCAGGATACGGCTCAGGAATATGCCTTCCTTTTAGGCCTGCTGGGACTTAACGAGGTTGAGGCTCGATGAGTGAGCCTATGTGGTTCCTGTATATGATCCAGTGCGCCAACGGCTATCTCTATACCGGGGTGACACTGGATGTAGAGAGACGCTTTAAGGAGCATCAAACCGGTGGGCCCAAAGCCGCAAAATTTTTGCGTGGAAAGGGGCCTTTGCTCTTAGTGTATAACGAGGCGGTAGGGACCAGGTCTGATGCCTTGAAAAGGGAGATTACAATTAAACGTTGGCCCAGGGCTAAAAAGCTTGCCTTGATCAGTTAGGGTTATGAAAACCTCTGCTCGCCCTATTTGTCGGGAGAAGATAGATCCAACTTCTTTTACCTCGCTGATATGTCGCTCCATCATATTGTTTCATTAAACAATCTATAATTTATAAGCTAGATTGTTTAATCATTATGGGGCTGAATTTAGATATTCTGACCAGTATCTTCACACTTCTTTCACTTCACTCGATGTAATCTTTTGTAGTTGTGACTCTTAACTCCTGCTTTAACTTCTACTTGAGCTCAAACGTGAGGAATATGATGATGCCGCTGACAAAACAGATATGCCAACCAGACTCTCATCGAACAGAACTTCAGGGGGCGGGGTTCCAGTGGCTCCTGTATGGGCTACTGATACTGCATTTTGCCACCCTAATTTATGACCGATATGAAGAACTGGCGACTAAGGTTAAGAGTAAAGCCATGACCAGGGGCAAGAGATAGGGCGAGTGGATAGCTATAGCTGAGGGTGGGCAGGGGCTAATTGGGACAATGTAACATTGCCCGGCTTAGCCACCCGCGCCGGGAAGACTATTTGGTGTCGGCTGCGCCTTAATGCATGCTGACCGGACCATCTATCTGATCGAAACTGACATCACCCGAGCCGGAGTCTATGATGTTTAACCCCTTAGTATTGACGACATCTATGCTACCGGAGCCATCATCTATGGTTACTTTTCCCAGTACGTTCTTTACTGAAAGGCTGCCGGAACCATCATTTATGGTGATATCGCCGTTGACATCTTCTATCTCAATGGAGCCAGAGCCATCATCCAGTTGGATCTCACCATCGACATTTTTCAGAGTAATACCACCGGAGCCATCTTCTATATCAAGGTTTTTTCCGCCCAGTATAGCAATACTGCCGGAGCCGTCATGAAGCTTAATATCTGCATCAACGCCTGAAATATCTATGCTGCCGGAGCCATCATCAATATCCATCTTCATCTGTGACGGAACTTTCAGTACCAGATCCATGTAGGGGGAGTTTCCGAAGCTCACATTAGAGTCGAAATCGGCAATCAGATGCGCCTTCGTTCCTTGACGCTCGAGGGAAAGTTCAGCATCTACACCATCTCGGGTGTAGATATCGGCTTCGATTGTTATATGGGTTAAGCCATCTACTCCCTTGATTTCGAGCGAACCAGCTCCTGTTTCTGCAACCAGAGCATTGAGTTCACTGGCATCGAGTTGGATGGACCTATGTTGATGTTCAAGTGGGCTCATATCGGCACCATTAACATTAATGATGCATCCGGAGAGGGATAAGCTTAATACAGTGGCAAAGAGAGCGGGACGCATGATCATCTTGTTATTCCTTTTAAAATCAAAGTTATTCTTATTTGATTGCATTGAGTTTGCACAGGTCAATTAGCATTGTTTGTGCCAATTATGTATCTATTTGTTTTATTTGTGTTTTGCTTGTGTTGTTTTGTTTCTCTTCTTTAGGTGTTAGCTTTTATGCTCAAAAGGTAGGGAGCTTGACCTATGGAGTTGGTGAATTTTCTCAACTCGATAGTGATGGGATACGCAGCAATTAAGAGAAGAGGGTTGAGATGGATTACCTGGCTATAAATAAAGCCGCCTGGGATAAGCGTACCAGTGTTCATGTGGGTTCGAAGTTTTATGATGTTGAAGGGTTTCTGGCTGGAAATAGTTCCCTGCAAGAGATAGAGCTGAGTGAGTTAGATGTAAAGGGCAAAAGCTTACTCCATCTTCAATGCCACTTCGGCTTAGACACCTTATCCTGGGCACGGGAGGGTGCCGAGGTCACCGGAATCGACCTCTCCTCGACGGCGGTAGAAAAAGCGGCAGAGCTTGCCAGGCAGATAGAGGCCGAGGCTGAGTTTATCTGTACCGATGTATACAGTACCCCTGAAAAAGTTGCTCGTCAGTTTGATATCGTGTTTACCTCATATGGCGCCATAGCCTGGCTGCCGGACCTGGATAGGTGGGCGCGGGTGGTGAGCGACTGTTTAAAGGCTGGTGGACAGTTTTATATGGTAGAGTTTCATCCATTGGAGGCGCTGTTCGATGGCTATAGTTATTTTGCCCAGAAAGAGCCGGATATAGATGAGGAGGGAACCTATACAGAGAACTGTGATGGTGAGATAAATACCTTGATGAGCTGGCCACATCCCATCTCCGAGGTGTTAAATGCCCTGATGAAAGCCGGACTGGAGTTAAAGGCTTATAATGAATTTGATTTCAGCCCCTATGACTGTTTCGAGGGCTTGACCGGGAGCATCCACGACTCGGTGTCGGGCGAGAAAGTTATACGATACAGGATGCAGCATAAGCAGCAGAATATTCCCCTGTGCTACTCTGTCTCGGCGAGAAAACCTACCGTTCAGGATTAACAGACAAGCCAAGCATCGAGGCTCAATTACCGGGGCCTCAACCATATCTGTCACTACTGCTCGTTTCACCGGCCTGGGTTTTGTCTATTTGAGTTTTGGGTCTAAGCTAAAAATAGTCACCTGTTTTGCTGTTTGTTGCTATGAGAATACTCTTCTGCTGGGTTCTGGTATCACTGCTTTTTTCCCCTTTCCCCTCGTCTTCTGAAGAGGTGATAACCGTTTCGAAACGAAACACCGGCGATGATGCCAGTTATGAGTATTACATCGATCTTATTAACAAGGTTTTAAGTCACACTGAAGCTGAATTTGGTGAGGCTATGGTCGTTGAATCGAGTCTCTCAATCTCGCAAAAGCGAGCCTTTAGTGAGCTCAACCAAGGCAATATCGACCTGTTCTGGTCGGGGACAAATACTCAGCGGGAGCGGGATTATCAAGCAATTCGAGTCCCTTTATTCGGTGGGCTGCTTGGGATGAGGGTGCCTGTTATTCGGGCTGAGCAAGTTCAGGAGTTTACTCAGATCGTGATGGCCGGGCAACTAAAGGCCCTGATTGCCTGCCAGGGCGATCATTGGCCCGACTCGGATATATTAGAAGATAACGGCTATCGGGTCGAGCGGGTGTCAAGGTTTGAGCTGATGTACAGCATGCTCAGGCAGGGGCGTTGCGATTACTTTCCCCGTGGGTTGCCTGAAGTATATGCTGAGGTTGAGCAAATAGGAGCGAGCGATCTTGTCGCTTTTGACAGTATACTGCTGAGCTATCGGTTTCCTATGTATCTGTTTGTTAGTAAGGATAGCGATCGGCTTGCCGTAAGGCTGGAGCAGGGGTTGCTTGAACTTGCAGAAACCGGGGAGTTAAAGGCCTTTATGGAGCGGCACCCTGTTACGCGGATGCTTTTTCCACTGTCTCGGTACAAAGGCGCTAAGATATTTGTTTTGGAAAACCGCTCACTATCAGCATCGACTCCCCTTAATAATCAAGCATTATGGTTACAAGTGCCACCCGACTGAAATACCAGCCAGTCATGGTGGCACCTGCTGTTTACCGCAGGCTTATCGTTGCCTTAATACGGGGTAGACCTGATATTGCTCGTCGAAGTAGGGGCTTCTTTGATAGAACCATCGCAAACGCGCCTTGGGGTCAGCGGCGAAGGCCTGATCTTTGAGCGCTTCATTAAATTCAACCTGTAATTGCGGATTTTCCCGAAGCATCTGAGCAGCCAAAGGCTCAACGGCATAGTTTTCTATGTATTCCGTTCTGGTAAATATGGGATTGAAAAAGCCCCATTGCAGCAGGGAGTCCGGAGATTGAGGTTCAAGTAGCAAGATGGCCAGGTCGCCAAGGGGTTGTCGGGTATCTATCCTGACTGTGCCTGCAGGTAACAGGGTATCGGTGGAATGGAGCACGGCTTTAGCTTTTACCCTTTGTCGCCCCTCGTAGTCCTTGCCGGAAAACTCTGGCTGACGAAGCCGGTATTGCTCGACATTTAATTGAGTAGGCTCATCTAACCGGGTCATGCGTATACCATGGATATCGAGTCGCTCGATAACCTCGCGCCACTGTGGTGGTATGTAGTAGGCACTGGGACGCTGCACCCGAATGTCTGCCATTGAGTTACCTATGACAGGGAGATCGGGGTATAGCTTAGGTTCACCAGTCCAACGTACGACCTCATTACCGCTGATAGGACTCTGTTCTAACCGGTAACTGATCCCTTTAAAGTCCCAACCCTCCTCCTGCTGCTGTTTCTTCCAGGTCAGGGTGAGTTGTGGTGGGTAGCTGTATCTATCTTGCTTAATGGCTGATCTGAGCTTAGTCGATTGGTTGCCAACTGTTTCAAGCGTTGCCTCCAACATGACATAGGTACCGAGAACCCGCTGCTTGAAGGGTTTCAGGCTGTGGTTTTCAATTAATATGGTCGGCAGGTGACGGGCATCGCCATAACCATTTGAATATCTGGGGCTGGGATTCCACAGAGACATGCCTTTGGTGATATCCGTGTTATCGATTGCAAATACCAACTGACCCGGAACATGCCCTTGCGCTGAAAGTGCGGCTTCTATTGCCGGGCGATACTCCTGTTCGAGCCAGCGATAACTGGCGGGGCTGAGTCCCTGTGGCTGGTTGTAACCAAAGGTGACATCATACTGGTAATCTATGCCATCGGTAACATGTACATCGATATACAGATCCGGTTGCCACTCATTGATGGCGCGCAGCATATGCTGCATCTCCAGTGCGTCTGCCTTGGCATAATCCCGGTTCAGATTGAGGTTTTTCGATGTTGTGCGCCAGCCCATATTGACAGGTCCGCGTTGATTGACCCGGTTATATTGTGTAGAACGTTCATGGCCATCAACACTGAAAATGGGGACGAACATTAGGTTAACCTTATCCAGTAGAGCACCTTTATCACCGATGATGATATCTCTCAGCAGCATCATACCGGCATCTTTTCCGTCGATCTCTCCCGAATGGATGCCAGCCTGCACCAACACACTGGGCTTGCTGTTTTTTCTGAGAGTCTCGGGGGTATTGGCCCCCTCTTCAGAGGCTATGATCATCCAGATGTCCCTGCCCTGAGGGCTCTTTCCCAGGCTGATCTTCTTTAGCTTATCCGTTTGTGCAATGAGCCTATCGAGCCAGGCGAAGGTTTCGTCATAGCCTGGGCTGGTCTTGAGTCCATTTTGTTCGAAAGGTGTGGCCCATTCATCTTCGGCACTGAGTAACAGGGCCTCACTACTGCCATGCCACTCGATAGTTGGTGGCAATATGCTGTCGTTGATATAGGTGGTTGCTATTTGGGGCACAGCTGCTTGAGAGCTGACTTCATCGTCAGCCAGAACGCTGGAGCTTGAAAGGCTGACTAAGATGGCGGCTGATAAGTGCTTAAAACACATGTCGGGTACTCATTATTGGTTTTATTATTAGCCGGATATCTTTCATTAAATAACTAATGAATACAATAGGCGCGGTCACGTAATGGTTGATTTGCTATCTCTTTGAATGGATAACTCCCTGTGATTTATGGGGAGCTGCAGTTGAGGTCATTCAGATCTCAGCCAAGAGAGAATGAGTGAAAGTTGAGCCTAATTCTGTTCAACAAGTTCACTACTGCATCAATAAGTTTCGCTATAATGCCTGTCAGAGAGGCAGGAGAACATGATGAAAATGATTCCGCTATTAAATCATCCCAGAATTGACAGGTGATGTGTTTTGAACGTGAACACATCGCCACATACAAGCGTTCCGTGGCAGAGGTAACTTAAGAAATTATATTAAGAGAAAATTGTCATGACAAAAAAGCACTGGTCTAAATTTCAGCTGTTGCATGAAGTTGTACGAAACAAGAATATTCATATCAAGGGCACACATAGTTATTACAGCGATTGCTGGGATAATGGTTTCGAAGAGTCTGTGATCCGTTACCTGTGCGGAGATCGTGAGGGTGAAAACAGGGAGCCAAATTGGCATATCGATCAGCTTTATATCGGTGACTATGTCTGCATTGCCGCCGAAGTGGTGATTCTTATGGGGGGCAACCATAACCACAGGGCTGACTGGTTCTGTTTATACCCCTTCATGGAATATATCGAAGAGTCTTACCAGGGTAAGGGGGACACGCATCTTGGAGATGGTTGCTGGTTGGGGATGCGAGCCATGGTTATGCCGGGTGTGACCATAGGTGAGGGGGCTATCGTCGCCGCTAACAGTATTGTCACCAAAGATGTTGAACCCTATAGCGTGGTGGCGGGAAGTCCTGCAAAGCTGGTCAAGTATCGTTTCAACCCAGAGCTCATCGGCGAGCTATTGGCACTGGATATCTACTCCTGGCCCCGGGAGAAGTTTGATGACTTAAAGCGCCACCTCTGCAGCGATGATATTGATGCGCTGAGAGACGCGGTAAAGGCTTACGGCTAGGACACCGATAAAAAAATCCCGGTCTGGGTGAGCAGGCCGGGAATGTTGTTTTAATCTTCAATCCAAATGGGGTGGTACATTCAGGCTAAGCTTTTGGTCCAGCGTTCTTAATCGAGTCAGGTACCTGATACTTAGTGAAGTTATCGGTGAAGCTCTCGGCGAGCTGCTGGGCATACTCTGCATACTTAGCCTTGTCTTCCCAGGTGTTTACCGGATTGAGCAATTTTGTCTCAACACCGGGAATAGCCAGAGGAACATTCAGGTTCAGCTTAGGTAGATGCTCTGTCTCGACCCCCTTTAGATCGTCATTGACGATGGCATCTATGATGGCTCGGGTCGTTGGAATATCGAAACGCTTACCGATCCCGTATGGGCCGCCGGTCCAACCGGTATTGACCAGATAGACCTGACTACCGAATGACTCGATACGCTTCATCAACAGCTCGGCGTAAACGCCTGCGGGGCGAGGGAAGAAAGGTGCGCCGAAACAGGTTGAGAAAGTAGATTGAATCGCAGAACTCGATCCCATCTCAGTAGAGCCGACCTTAGCCGTGTAACCCGACAGGAAGTGGTAGGCAGCCTGCTCCTTGGTGAGGATAGATACAGGAGGCAAGACACCCGAAACGTCACAGGTTAAGAAGACAACCGCATGGGGTTCATTGCCTCGGTTCTCCTCTTTACGCAGTTCGATATGCTCCAGTGGATAAGCGGCGCGACTGTTCTCCGTAAGGGTCGAGTCGGTGTAATCGGGAATACGATTCTCATCCATGGTGACGTTTTCCAGAACGGTTCCGAAGCGGATCGCATCCCAGATAACGGGCTCATTCTTCTGGCTCAGATCGATACACTTGGCGTAACACCCCCCTTCGATGTTGAAGACACCGCCAGGTGCCCAGCCATGCTCGTCATCGCCGATGAGAAAGCGCTTAGGATCGGCCGACAGCGTGGTCTTCCCCGTGCCTGACAGGCCGAAGAATAGGGTTGTATCGCCCTGGATCCCGACGTTAGCCGAGCAGTGCATAGGTAGCACGCCTTTTGCCGGAAGCAGGAAGTTTTGTACCGAAAACATAGACTTTTTCATCTCACCGGCGTACTTAAGGCCGGCAAGCAACACCTTGCGTTCGGCAAAGTTGATGATCACGGTAGCATCGGAGTGAGTAGCGTCTCTTTCCGGTAAGCATTCAAAGCCCGGCGCATTCATTATCTGCCAGACAGGTTTATCTGCAGCGTTAAACTGCTCCGGTACGATAAAGAGGTTGCGGGCAAACAGTTGATGCCAGGCAGTCTCGGTGGTGACCTGTACCGGTTGGTAGTGTTCAGGATCTGCGCCTACCTCCAGCTCTGAGACAAACAGCTCTTTGTCACCCAGATAAGCTTCGACTCTGTTCCATAGTGCGGTGAAGGCATCTTGCTCGAAGGGTTTGTTGACCGGGCCCCAATCGATATCTGCTTCTGAGCCGGGCTCTTTAACGATGAAGCGATCGTTAGGCGAACGACCGGTGCGTTCACCGGTTTTTGCCACTAGAGCACCGTTTGCAGTCAGTTCACCTTCGCCTCGTTCGAGAGCAAGTTCAATGAGTTGTGCCGTTGAGGGGTTTAGGTGGGTACGATCTGTTCCATCCGCCATTTGTAGGGTCTCCATGTTTAAGGTCGGAATTATTTGTCAGTCTTTGCTGACTTGTATTTTTATTCTGAAAAACCGGCGTCTTGATGCGCTGAAACGTGATTGTAACTTAAGCAGATATGAATGTGTGAGGAAGATCGTGTTTTTAATCAAAAAAAGAGGGCGCTCACAAGCGCCCTCCCGAATTTCACTATGAGATAGTCGTGGCTACTGTTTCGTTTCAGGTGCCTGGGTGTTGTTGAAAATTGTTTCAACATCAATTGAATCGAAGTGATATGTGGTGTTGCAGTACTCACAGCCCATCTCAATCTTGCCCTGTTCGGCGATGATCGCATCGATTTCAGCTTTCGATACGGTTCTAATCGCTGAGGCGCTGCGCTCTCTGGAGCAGGTACATGAGAAAGTCACTTCGATGGGGTCAAACAGTCGAACCTCCTCCTGATGATAGAGGCGGTGTAACACCTCCTCGGCCTCCAGGTCGAACAGCTCTTCGGCCTTAACTGTGGCGGTAAGCTGCTCTAGGTGTTCAAACTCGGCGTTATGATCGGCTTCACTCGGCAGGATCTGCAGCAACATACCGGCCGCCTGTTTACCGTTGGCGAACAGAGATATTTTAGTGGGGAGCTGCTCCGATTGAGTAAAGTACTCTTCCAGACATGCCGCAAGAGAATCCTTATCCAGTGCTACAACACCCTGGTAGCGTTCGCCTTTTGTTGGGGTAAGCGTGATAACCATATGCCCCTTTCCAAACAGTTGCTGCAGGTCGGCACCCTGGGCCAGTTCACCGTCCCAGCGTGCAACGCCTCTGAGCTGCTGAAGGTTGTTGCCGTTAATCACTGCGAGTGAGACCGGGCCGTCACCTTGAAGCTGAACACTGATATCACCGCTGAACTTAAGTGTTGCCGTCAACAGAGATGTTGCGGCCATCAGCTCACCCAGCAACTCCTGGATTTGAGCCGGGTAGGTATGAGCCGAGAGGATCTCCTGATAACTCTTCTCAAGTTGTACCAACTCGCCACGGACGTCAGCATTTTCAAATAGGTAGCGGTGCAAATTGTCTTTACTCATTTATCTCTCAATCTCACAATGTCATTCGGTATAAAACTATTCTGTTGGTGTTTAATATATGGCCTTTTATCGCGACTTCAATGGTGAACTCGATATTAACTCCCCTTGAAGCGGATTAATTGTCGGCGCTGCTTCTTATCCGGCTTATGGTCCGGAGCCGGGTTATTCAGTACATTTAAGCGCCTCGCCTCAGCATAGGTCTCTCTTTTAGCAATGCTTTCAGGCGTTTCCTGGTACAGAGTTTGTGCAAATGTTGCCTTTTGACGCTGATCTGACAGTTTTTTTATAACGACCTCTTTTTCGTCATAACCTTGCCGTAGTTTGATCACTGCATCCAGTTCGGCAATTTTACTGGATTTTGTACGCTGCCCATTGTAGTGAACCTTGCCACCATTAATCATCTCTTTTGCGATGGCACGGGTCTTATAGAAGCGTGCGGCCCATAGCCATTTATCCAGACGGACGGCTTTTGGTTGTTCGGACGACTTACTCATCGAGTCTCCATAGTGAAATTAATGATGGGCGACTTCACATGCTGGGTAATAAAATCGCTTTTTAGTCTTGTGATCACCTAATATAGCGACCAGCTTCACACCCTTTTAAGGCGCGTAAAGTTAGCATATTTGGCCTATTTTCGCCAATTAAGCAGGTGTTATGGGCTTGTTGCCATTAGCAGTGTGGGTTAGCATGAGTCACGACATCCTAAATTATCTTAAGCAGAACAGAGACCTGTACAGAGGGTCCACTCAATATGGATTTATTAGATAAAGTTATTAGTAAGGCTGCGGGAATACCGCATAAGCCTTTGAGTTTGGCGGCTTTTTGGGTCGGTTTATTAGTAACCATCTACCTCCTGGCTCAGATCACCTGGAAGCTGGTTCCGGCTTCTGATTCACCATCAAACTGGCAACCTACTCCGGTTAGTCACAGTTCGGCTGGCCGTGTCAGTATCTCTGGTTTGAAGGAGTTGTCTCTGTTCGGTAGGGCCGAATCGGGGGCAGAACAGCCTAAAATTGCACCAGTTGAAGAAAAGATCACCGACGCACCTAAAACCTCACTCTCCATACAATTGACCGGGGTTGTGGCGTCCACAGCTCAACAGCATGGGTTAGCAGTCATTGCCTCCGGTGGCAGTCAGAACACCTATAGTTTAGGTGATAAAATTAGAGGTACCTCGGCCTCGCTGAAAGAGGTTTATGCGGATCGCATTATCATAACTAACAGTGGTCGCTATGAGACCTTGATGCTGGATGGACTAAAATATGAGACCGGTGGTAAGGCGAATCAGCAGTTGCAGCGAGCCAAGTCGTCGATGGGTAAGGTCGATAAGAGAAAAGATAAGCAGGTTGCTAAGGAGCTGGTGAGCTCGAGAGATGAGCTGTTAGCCGATCCGAGTAAATTGACCGACTATCTGGCAATCTCTCCGGTAAAACGTGGTGGTGAGCTCCAGGGCTACCGCTTGAATCCCGGAAAAGATAGAGAACTATTCAAGAAGGCTGGTTTTAAGGCTAACGATTTAGCGAAATCAATAAACGGCTATGATTTGACTCAGATGAGTCAGGCATTGGAAGTAATGGCACAACTACCTGAATTAACCGAGATCTCTTTGATGATCGAACGGGAAGGGCAGCTGGTTGAGATCCTGTTCAGTCTGCCGCAATAAAAAGGTTTTAGGGGAAGTAAACAAATGAATAATAAGAAAATTCGTCACAAGCTTATCGCAGGCGTGGTGATGGGAGCCTCACTCTTAGCTCCTCAAATCGCTTGGTCTGAGCAGTATGCGGCAAATTTTAAAGGGACTGATATTCAAGAGTTTATCAACATAGTTGGTAAAAACCTGAATAGAACCATCATCGTCGACCCAACGGTTCGCGGCAAGATCAACGTACGTAGCTATGATCTGCTGGACGATGAGCAGTATTATCAATTCTTCCTCAATGTGCTTCAGGTCTATGGCTATGCGGTCGTAGAGATGGACAACAATATCATCAAGGTGATCAAGGATAAGGATGCTAAGACCGCATCTATCCGGGTTGCCGATGATGATAAACCCGGCTTAGGCGATGAGATGGTGACACGCATCGTTGCCCTCTATAACACCGAAGCCAAGCAACTGGCACCGTTGCTTCGTCAGCTCAATGATAATGCCGGTGGCGGTAATGTCGTTAACTATGACCCATCCAATGTATTGATGATCTCGGGCCGCGCGGCCGTGGTAAACAAATTAGTTGAGATCGTGCGCCGCGTCGATAAGCAGGGTGACACAGAGGTTCAGGTGGTCTCTCTCGAGTTTGCATCTGCGGGTGAGATTGTACGAATTATCGATAGCCTCTACCGTTCGACCGCCAATAAGTCACAGCTGCCGGGACAGGCGCCTAAGGTGGTGGCGGATGAGCGGATGAATGCGGTTATTGTCAGTGGTGATGAGAAGAGTCGCCAGCGTGTGGTGGCACTGATTAAGAATCTGGATGCCGAGCAGGCCAGCATGGGCAACACTAAGGTGCGTTACCTGCGTTATGCCAATGCCGAAGATCTGGTAGAGGTGTTGACCGGTTTTGCCCAGAAGCTGGTCGATGATAAAGATGGTGGCGCGCAGGCGGGCGGCAGTAAGCGTCGTAATGAAATTAACATCATGGCCCATACCGATACCAATGCTCTGGTCATCAGCGCCGAGCCTGATCAGATGCGCACCATAGAGAGTGTCGTCAATCAGCTGGATATTCGCCGTGCACAGGTACTGGTAGAGGCTATTATTGTCGAGGTCGCCGAGGGTGATGATGTCGGTTTCGGCGTGCAGTGGGCCACGGCTTCCGGTGGTGGTACTCAGTTCAACAACTTAGGCCCGACAATCGGCGAAATCGGTGCCGGTATCTGGCAGGCCCAAGAGAAAGATGGCACCAAGGTTTGTGATTCAAATGGTACCTGTACAACGAACCCGGCCACTCAAGGTGATATCACCCTGTTGGCTCAGGCCCTGGGCAAGGTGAATGGTATGGCGTGGGGCGTGGCCATGGGCGACTTCGGGGCGCTGATCCAGGCGGTCTCCAGCGATACTAAGTCGAATGTTCTGGCGACTCCCTCTATCACCACACTGGATAATCAGGAAGCCTCGTTTATCGTCGGTGATGAGGTGCCTATTTTGACCGGTTCTACCTCGAGCTCGAATAACAACAACCCGTTCCAGACGGTCGAGCGTAAGGAAGTCGGGGTTAAGCTTAAGGTCGTGCCGCAGATCAACGAAGGCACTTCGGTTAAGTTAACCATCGAGCAGGAGGTGTCCGGTATCAACGGTAAAACCGGCGTCGACGTGACCTTCGCGACCCGTCGTCTGACCACGACGGTTATGGCCGATTCGGGTCAGATCGTCGTCCTGGGCGGCCTTATCAACGAAGAGGTGCAGGAAAGTGTGCAGAAGGTGCCTTTCCTCGGTGATATCCCGGTTATCGGTCATCTGTTCAAGTCATCTTCCAGTGGCAAGAAGAAGAAAAACCTGATGGTATTTATCAAGCCGACCATTATCCGCGACGGCATCACCATGGAGGGCATCGCAGGGCGTAAGTATAACTACTTCCGCGCACTGCAGCTTGAGCAGCAGGAGCGTGGTATCAACCTGATGCCAAACAGCGAGGTGCCTGTACTCGAAGAGTGGAGTCAGTCTGATTATCTTCCTCCCGAGGTCAACGATATTCTGGAACGTTACAAAGAGGGCAAGGGGCTGGCGACTAATATGCGCGAAACCGATCCGGCCCTGAAGACGATCTCCGAGAGCAAAGAGAAAGATCAGCAAGAGAACTCAAGCGAAGAGAAAGATGATGAGTGAGATCCAAGCTTCTCAGAATGATGAACTGGCTCAAGTGACAGGTGAGCTGGGACTGGCGGCAGAGAGTGAAAGCGATGAGGTGTTTCACTCGACGAGTAAGGAGCGATTACCCTTCGCCTTTGCGCATCGCTTCGAGGTGGTGCTCGACAGTGTCGGTGAGCAACCGCTTACCCTATACCATACCGATGCTACGCCGGTTGAAGCCCTGCTCGAGGCGCGCCGTTATACGGGGCAGGAGTTACCTCTTGTTCAGCTGGCGCCGGACGAGTTTGAAGCCAGGTTGACTCAGGCCTATCAGGCTAACTCATCTGAGGCTCAGCAGCTGATGGAAGATATCGGTAATGAGATGGATCTGTTTACTCTGGCCGAGGAGCTGCCTCAGACCGAAGATCTGCTTGAAGGTGATGATGACGCACCTATCATCAAGCTAATCAATGCCTTACTGTCGGAGGCGATTAAAGAGGAAGCCTCGGATATCCACATCGAGACCTATGAGAAACAACTTGTCGTGCGTTTCCGTGTCGACGGTGTACTCAAAGAGGTGCTCAAGCCGAACCGTAAACTCTCGTCACTTCTGGTTTCACGTATTAAGGTGATGGCACGTCTGGATATCGCCGAGAAGCGTGTGCCTCAGGATGGCCGTATCTCGTTACGTATCGCCGGCCGCGCCGTCGATGTGCGTGTATCGACAATGCCGTCCAGCCATGGCGAGCGTGTGGTACTGCGTCTGCTGGATAAGAATGCGGGTAACCTGGACCTGGTTCAACTGGGTATGACAGAGCAGGTGCGTATTCAGTTCGATGAGCTGATCCGTAAGCCTCACGGTATCATCCTGGTCACCGGACCTACGGGCTCGGGTAAGAGTACGACTCTCTATGCCGGTTTGACCGAGCTTAACTCTAAAGATACCAATATTCTTACCGTCGAAGACCCTATCGAGTATGAACTCGAAGGAATTGGTCAGACTCAGGTCAACACTAAGGTCGATATGACCTTTGCCCGCGGACTGCGTGCGATTCTTCGTCAGGATCCCGACGTGGTCATGATTGGTGAGATCCGTGACCTGGAGACGGCGCAGATTGCGGTTCAGGCATCGTTAACCGGTCATATGGTGCTGTCGACTCTGCATACCAATACCGCATCGGGGTCGATTACCCGATTACAGGATATGGGGGTCGAGCCTTTCCTCGTCTCCTCGAGCCTGTTGGGAGTATTGGCTCAAAGACTGATTAGAACCCTGTGTTCCGACTGTAAGTCTGAGCATGTGCCGGATCAGAGTGAGCGCGCGCTGCTGGGCATCGATGCCGACGACAGCCGGGTGATATATCGTGCTCAGGGCTGTAAGGCTTGTGGTCACAACGGTTACCGTGGACGTACAGGGATACATGAACTTCTGGTGGTCGATGATGATGTTCGTGAGCTTATTCATACGGGCCGCGGTGAGCTGGCGATTGAGAAGCATATTCGTCAGTCGACGCCGAGTATTCGTCATGACGGTATGGGTAAGGTACTTGCAGGGATCACAACGCTTGAGGAAGTGTTGCGTGTCACCCGCGAGGAGTAACAGATGCCAGCATTTGAATATAAGGCCTTAGACTCTAAAGGAAAACAGAAGAAAGGCGTGATGGAAGCCGATACGGCTCGTCATGCTCGCGGTCAACTGCGCGAACAGCGATTGATGCCACTGGAGATCACTCCTGTGGTTGAGAAAGAGTCCAAAGCGAAATCGTCGGGAAAAAGCTTGTTTAAGCGCGGCATCTCCGTTGCAGAGCTTGCACTGATCACACGTCAGATAGCCACCTTAGTTGCTGCAGGACTTCCCGTCGAGGAGGCACTTAAGGCGGTAGGCCAACAGTGTGAGAAAGCCAGGTTAGCCAGCATGGTGATGGCGGTGAGATCCCGTGTCGTTGAGGGTTATAGCCTTGCAGACTCCATGGCTGAATTTCCGCATATCTTCGATGATCTCTACCGTGCCATGGTGGCGTCGGGAGAGAAGTCCGGTCACCTTGAGGTGGTCCTTAACCGTCTGGCAGATTACACAGAGAGAAGGCATCAGCTCAAGAGTAAGATGACGCAGGCGATGATCTATCCTGTCGTGCTTACCCTGGTTGCTATCAGTGTTATCGCCATCCTACTGGCCGCAGTTGTGCCTGAGGTGGTGGGACAGTTTGAACATATGGGGCAGGAGCTTCCCTGGACTACCCTGTTACTGATCGCATCATCTGATTTTGTCAGAGATTATGGCTTGATGATCTTAGGGGTCATCGTCATAGGCTTGGTGCTGTTTAAGCGCTTGTTGATGAAAGCCGAGTATCGGATGAAGTACGATAGCCTGTTACTCGTTTTTCCGGTAATTGGCCGTGTCAGCAAAGGGTTGAATACTGCCCGCTTTGCACGCACCTTAAGTATTTTAACCGCCAGTGCGGTACCACTGCTTGATGCAATGCGTATTGCCAGTGAAGTGCTTATCAATGTTAAAGTACGCGCCGCGGTCGAAGAGGCGACGGCAAGAGTCAGGGAGGGCACCAGCTTAGGCGCCGCCCTGACGAATACGAAACTTTTTCCTCCTATGATGCTCTATATGATCACCTCGGGTGAGAAGAGTGGTCAGCTTGAACATATGTTGGAGCGAGCGGCAGATAATCAGGACAGAGAGTTTGAGTCCAACGTGAACATTGCCCTGGGTGTGTTTGAACCTATGCTAGTGGTGAGTATGGCTGCCGTGGTGCTGTTTATCGTTCTGGCTATTCTGCAGCCCATCTTAGAGCTAAATAATATGATCAGTGGCTAAAGCCCGATCGACAAAACTGTATCGTTAATTTAATTGAACTGTAAATCTGACATTAAGCCGGATAAGCAGTAACTGAATAACTAATTTACCTGGTTCTCTGCTTCGCGTTTGGTTGTGATGCAGAGCGGTCTCAATAAGAGGATGTTGTTAATGCAAGCAAGAAACAAACAGAAAGGTTTTACCTTACTCGAAGTGATGGTTGTTATCGTGATCTTAGGTATTCTGGCCTCTATGGTTGTGCCTAACTTGATGGGGAATAAGGACAAGGCCGATCTGCAGAAGGCTGTTTCGGATATTGTTGCGTTAGAGAACTCCTTAGATATGTATAAGCTGGATAACAGCATCTATCCGACTACAGAGCAGGGTTTGGAAGCACTGGTACAGAAGCCGACTATCTCACCCGAGCCACGTAATTACCGTACCGATGGTTATGTGAAGCGTCTGCCGCAGGATCCATGGAGAAATGACTACCTGTTACTTAGCCCGGGTGAAAACGGCAAGATCGATATATTCAGTGCAGGTCCGGACGGACAGCCGGGTACCGAAGATGATATCGGTAACTGGAACCTGCAGGATTTCCAATAAAACTCTGAGCTGCCGATTAACCGTTACCGATGAAGTTACATAAAGGTTTTACCCTGATGGAGGTCTTGCTGGTCATCTTGTTGATGGGGCTGGCTGCTTCTGCGGTGACGATGTCGATGAGCGGTGCCGATAAGCAGAGAGAGCTTGAGAGGACGGCCCTGCAGTTTATGGCGTCTACCGAGATGGTGCTGGATGAAACCGTGCTCAGTGGCCACTTTATCGGCATAGTGATCGATGATGAAAGCTATAAATATGTGTTTTACGATGAGGGGAGGTGGAAGCCTCTGGTGCAGGACCGGCTCCTTTCCGAGAGGCAGATGGAGCATGGAGTCAAGCTGGATCTGATACTCGATGGCTTACCTTTGGTGCAAGAGGATGAGGAGCAGGACACCTGGTTCGAAGAGCCTCTGATTGAAAAGTCTGAAGAGGATAAGAAGAAGTTTCCTGAACCTCAGGTGATGCTTTTCCCCAGCGGAGAGATGAGCGCATTTGAGCTTATCTTCTCCGGCAAAGATGAATCAGGCAGAGATATTGAGGCTTTGGTCGTGGGGGATGCTCTGGGGCGGTTAACGCTGGGTAGAGACGATGGATTCGATGATTAACACTTTCGCACTACAGACACGGCGAAATGATTCGACCGTTTGTACTCAAACTAAAGGTGCCACATATGCTTGGGTATCGTTGTGAATCGTAGCGTTAAAGGCATGACCCTGTTGGAGGTTATCGTCGCCTTAGCCGTATTTTCTATTGCCGCGGTATCGATCACTAAGAGCCTGGGCGATCAGATTGCCAACATGCCTATCTTAGAGGAGCGGACCTATGCGCAATGGGTTGCAGATAATGAGATGGTTGAGGCCAGATTGGAGCCGAAATTTCCGGATATTGGTAAGAAAGAGGGTCAGGTTGAACTGGCCGGGCGAGACTGGTATTGGCGTAAAGAGGTGGTAAAAACTACGGATGATAAATTCAGAATGATCCGGATTAGTGTCAGCGATGATGAGCGATATCAGCGTATCCTCGCTC
This sequence comes from uncultured Shewanella sp., assembly GCF_947501225.1. Lineage (GTDB taxonomy): Bacteria > Pseudomonadota > Gammaproteobacteria > Enterobacterales > Shewanellaceae > Shewanella. The sequence goes on along the minus strand of NZ_CANMUW010000012.1, from coordinate 16,205 downwards.
AGGTAAGCAGCTATGTGCTCAATCAGGACTAGAGGGGCGGCAGGTTTTACCCTGCTCGAGATGTTAGTCGCCATCGCCATCTTTTCCATGCTGGGACTCGCCGCCAACTCAGTTTTGCAGACGGTGCTTCAAAACGATGCCGCCACTAAAGAATTTTCAGGAAAGTTAAAATCGCTTCAGCAGGGCTTCGGCGCCCTCGAACGGGATCTGGGGCAGATGGTGGCCCGTACCCCGCGCTTGCTTGAAGGCGGTCGTGGTACCACAGTGTTTCAGACCGGCGAAGATATTCTGGATTCGGAATCTGAAGGTTTGGTCTTCTATCGTCTCGGTTGGTTGAACCCGGACGGTTTACTGCCCAGGGGCAGCATTCAGTCTGTGGCCTATGTGGTGCGGGAAAATAACCTGGAACGTTGGTACTACCCCTATCCGGAGCCGGAGTTTGGTAGTGAGCCCATCAAGACTATCGTTATTAAGGATGTGATCTCGGTAGAGTACTCCTTCTTCATGGAAGATAAGTGGGAGAGAAAGGTTGACGGAACTAAGCTGCCCAAGGCGATAGCTATGGAGATTGAATTAGAGGGCTATGGCAAGATACAGCGCAAGTTCCTGCTGCCAAAAGGTGCGCCAGAGGGATCTGGAAATGATGACAATGGCGGTAATAACGGCGGCAACAATAGCGGTGGCAATAATAACAACGATAATAATAACGGCAGTGGAAACGGTTCAAATAGCGGTAATGGTGATGAGCGTGACGGGAGCGAGGGCTAGTGGTTAAGCTTCCGGGTAAGCAGCGTGGTGTTGCACTTATCGTTGTGCTCCTGATAGTGGCTATGGTGGCGATTATCGCGACCAACATTAACAGCCGTAATCAGCTCTCTGTCAGGCGTACGCTGAACCTGACCCAATATGATCAGGCGTATTGGTATGCGATTTCGGCCGAAGAGATAACCAAGAAGGTGCTGAAACAGGATCTCGATGATGCCGATGGCACGGTGCACCTGCAGCAGTACTGGGCACTGGCAGATGTGGTTTTTCCCGCCGAACATGGTGAAATTGCCGGCAAGATAAGTGATATGCGATCCTGTTTTAATCTCAATGCCCTCTCTATCGAGAGCAAAGAGCTTGAGAATGGCCAGCCCAAGCTACCGCTGCCGGCTGTGCAGTATAAGGGGCTACTGGTGGCGGTGGGCATGGATGAGTTTTCGGCGGAGCGACTGACACATACCCTGAAAGATTATATCGACGAGGATAGTACCGCGAGTCCGTTTGGCGCCGAAGATGCCGATTATGAGTCGAGGAATGTGCCATATAGGGCGGCAAATACCCTGATGAGCCATCGAAGTGAGCTCAGAGCCGTTATGGGGTATACCCAAGATATCTATATGAAACTTTTGCCCTATATCTGCGTCATTCCGGGGGATGACCGCCAGTTGCTCAATGTAAACACCTTGAAGGTGGAGCAGGCTGCCCTGATGGCAGGCATGTTTGATAATAAAATTTCCGTTGGTGAGGCCGAAAGTATCATCAATCAACGCCCCGGCGATGGCTTTGAGAAGATTGAGGAGTTCTGGGAGAACTCGTCTCTGGCCAGCCTGCAATCTGAAGCGGACTTAAAGACAACCTTTGTGGTCGACAGCAACTACTTCCTGTTGGAGGCGGGTGCCAAGGTCGACAACGCAACGTTTCGACTCGATAGCGTGCTCAAACGAGGCAATGGCAATAAGATGGATGTCCTGACCCGACAGTTCGGTGGTCAGAAGTAAATATTAATATCACCCTTCCCGGGTGGTAAAAGAATAAAATGAGATAATCTCATCGGGTGAGTTGATGAGGATTGTGGAGAGTTAATGTGAGTGAAAGACTATTTATCCGCTTAGGAACAAGCTCAGAGCAGGCCTGCTCTTGGCTGGTTTGGTCTGAGCAGGAGCAAGAGATCATCGCCTCTGGTGAAGTAAAGGATGCTGTTGCGCTGTCGAGTCTGACTGAGCGCGCCGGTAATCGTCCCGTAGATGTTTTAGTTCCCTCCTCATCCATCACCCTGACTCAGGTCGACCTGCCGGAAAAGGGGCAGCGTCAGGCAATTCAGGCACTACCATTTATGCTCGAGGAGAGTCTGGCCGAGAACGTCGATCTGCTTCATTTTGTTCCCGGTCCGCGCAGTGGTGAGTCTCTGAGCGTAGCCGTGGTGGCTCATGAACAGATGCAGGACTGGCTAAGCTGGCTCAGTGAGGCGGGGTTGAAGGCTAAGCGTCTTGTCCCCGATTGTCTCGCCCTTCCACTGGAGCAGTGTCAATGGGCTGCGATGAAGTTCAATCGTGAATACCTGTTGAGAACCGGCGAAGGGGCGGGTGTTACCCTGAGTGAAGGGTGGGTCAATAGCCTGTTGCCTAAACTGCTTCCTGCAGAGTCGGAAAGCCCTGTATCTGTTGCAGCCTATAGTGAACTGTCACTGCCAGGTACACAGGTAGAGGAGCAGGCACTTGAGTTACCTATGTTGGTGTTGGCTAAGGGAGTGTTAAACGCGCCCTTGAATCTGCTATCAGGCGTTTACACCCCTAAGCGTGAGTTTGGAAAAAATCTCATGTTATGGCGTAACGTGGCAGTAGTTGCCGCTATAGCTCTGTTGCTGGCCCTGGTAAATAAAGGCCTCAATATCTATCAACTCGACGCAGAACAGGCGCGCTTAAAGGCGCAGAGTGAGGCTATCTATAAGCAGGTGGTGCCGGGGAGTTCCCGTATCGTCAACCTCAGATCTCAGATGGACAGAGAGCTTCGTAGCATGCAGGGACAGGGGGGAGGCAGTGAGTTTTTCTCTATGCTTGAGGGGCTGGAGGAGGCCTTTACTCAGGTTGCAGATTTGAAACCGACAACATTACGTTTCGATAGCGCCCGCAACGAGTTGCGAATGCAGGTGACCGCTAAGAGTTATGCCCAGATCGAACAGTTTAAGACGATAGTTTCCCGTTCATATCAGCTGGACTCGGGAGCGATGAACAGTGGCGAAGATGCCGTTACCAGTACCCTGACGCTGAGGAGCAAGTAAGATGGAAAACCTTAAAGCGTGGTGGAACGGACTAATTCTGAGAGAGCAGCAGTTGGTAGGCACATGTGCGGTAGTGCTGGTTATCGGAATTTTTTATTGGGGGATCTGGACGCCGATATCCAATGCCGAGCTCGATGCTGAGCGTCGACTGCAGGCACAGCAGAGTACACTGAATTTCGTTAAGCAAACTGCAAATAAGATCGCCGGTTTGAAGCAAACCGGGGCTCAGGCAAAATTTAAAGGCAGCTTAAGTGCCGCCGTGAACCAGAGTGCCGGTGCATTCGGGTTAGAGATAACGCGTATGCAGCCTCAGGGGAACAAGATCCAGCTATGGATGGATGATGTACCGTTTGACTCTTTGCTTGGGTACTTAAATGAACTGGTTCAGGAGAAAGGGCTGTCGCTGGATAGTATCGATCTCGCTGAATCGGATGTACCGGGATTAGTGCGTGTTCGCCGCATCCAGTTATCAAAATAACGCCGGAAATAAGTTGATATTAACCACGTGGTTAAGTGCTTAGAGTGAAAAGCAACTGTTTTTATTAAGGTATTGTAGTGAATTTAGCAAAGAAAATTATCGTTGGCGTGTTGTTTTATCTGGTGTTCTTAATCGCGCTGTTACCCGCAAGCGTGGTCGTCAGCCTGGCCCCCCTGCCTAACACGATAAGTCTGAACGGAGTGTCGGGCACCATATGGTCCGGGGAGGTTGAGTCGCTCACCGTCGAAAAGCGGCAGTTGGAGCTGGTGCAGTGGGAACTCAGCCCCTGGTCTCTGTTTCTCGGTAAAGTCAGGTTAGACCTTGTGAGCGGTAATCGTGGAACCGTGGTCAACGGCAAAGGTTCTGTGACCCTGTCTATGGATGGGATACAGGCACAGGCTCTCCGGTTTGAAGCGCCGGGCAGTTTCCTGGTAGGCGATACCAGATTACCTTTCCGAACGAAAGTGGGCGGTGACATCAGCCTGTTTATCGAGGAGCTCGCACAGGGGCAACCGTGGTGCGAACAGTTAACGGGTAAGCTCTTCCTTAACGGTGCGAATGTTAAAAATCAGTTTGGCGATTACCCCTTGGGGGATATCGAGCTGGGCTTGAGCTGTGTCGACGGTAACGTCAAGGTGAACTCCGATGAATCTATGAACCAGTTAGGCTTGAGTGGTAGTGTGCTGGTGAAGGCGGAAAAGATGGTGCAGGTTTCGGCTAAGATAAAAGAGACCCCATCTCAACCGGAGGATCTTAAGAAGGCACTGAGCTTCTTAGGCAAGAAGGATAGCCAGGGTTATTACCCGATCAGCTATCAGGGACGGCTTCCTTTTTAAACAGAAGCTCTCAGTTTTCATTTGATAGTTTTAAAAGGCACTGAACAGTGCCTTTTTTGTGTCTGGCCATAATCGCTCCCTGCAGTTATTGGCATTCCCGCCATCTGACCCATATGGATATGGGAAATGTCTTAAAAGCGTAGGGAACGCTTTAGACCCTGGCGGTCAGAATACTTATGGGGGGGCGTGAATTGGTCTAATCGGCCAGTAGGTCGTCTAATAGCAGGTGGTAATCACTTATGGCGGGGAAATCACTAAATACCTTATCCGGCTTCTGGCTATCCGGGTTGGTAATTCCAAGCTGATATCCTACCCCCGCCTCTCTGGCAGCCTTGAGGATCGCTTCGCTGTCATCGACAAACAGGCAGCGGCTGGGCTCTAAACTGAAATGTTGAAACAGGTAGCGCCAAAATTCAGGGTGCTCTTTGGGGTAGCCTGTGTCGTGGCTTGAGAGCATCATATCTAACCCTCGCTCCAATTCGGTATGCTCAAGCTTGAGTGAAAGGCTGTGTGGATGAGCATTGGTGACTAAGATACGTGACTTCCCCTGCTCGCCTAAAGCGGTTAGGAAAGGCATGCTGTCTTGCCTTAGCTGGATCCTGTCGACTAAGGTTCTATGTAACTCAAGAATCTCTATCTGTAACTCTTTCTGCCAGTAATCTAAACAGTACCACTCCAAGGTACCGAATACCTTTTGGTAGGCGGACTCTACCAGTTGTTGGGCCGCATGGCTTGTGAGTCCTTTCTGACGACTGAGCTCTTCAGGAACCAGACTTAACCAAAAGTGGTTATCGAAATGTAGGTCCAGCAGGGTGCCATCCATATCGAGTAATACCGTGTCTATCTTATTCCATGGAAACATATAATCTGTTCAAATTCTGGTTGTAGATTAAAAACATGATAGTAAGATTGTATTGTTAAGCAAATAGCAATTTAGTCAGGGACTTTCATGAAGGACAAGAAGCCGGAAATTTTAGGCGCTGAGATAGTCGCCCAAAGTCGTCTGTTCAAAATTGAACAGGTGCATCTGAAGTTTTCGAATCAGGTCGAGCGTCAATATGAAAGGATGAAAGGGAATAACCGTGGTGCGGTCATGGTGGTTCCGGTACTTAACCGTGAAACTCTGCTTCTGGGAAGAGAGTATGCGGCAGGCACTCACTCCTATGAACTCGGATTCCCCAAGGGGTTGATCGATCCGGGAGAGGAGGCTCATGAGGCGGCCAACAGGGAGCTTCAGGAGGAGATTGGCTATGGAGCCGCTAAGCTTACACATCTGATGGAGCTCAGTTTAGCCCCCGGTTATTTTGCCAGTAAGATGCAGATTTTTATCGCTGAGGAGCTATTTGAAAGTCAACTGGATGGAGATGAGCCCGAACCCATAGAGTTGATCCACTGGCCTCTGGATAATTGGCAGTCGCTGCTGGAACAGGAGGATTTTTCCGAATCAAGGAGTGTGAGTGCCTTGTTTTTAGCCCAGAAATACCTAAAACTGTAATTGTAGTTAGTGTTATTTAGACGCACTCTTTGTTGAATCTTTTTAGTGGTAAGAGGCTTATGGAGCGGTTATGAGGCCAGAAGAGTATATAGAACAAGTTATTGATATTGCAGTTCAAGCTGGTTCGGAGATACGAAATATCTATCTGAATGGCTCATTTGATAAAGAGGTTAAATCGGATAACACTCCTGTGACCTCTGCGGATATAGCCGCACATAATAGTATCACTTCAGCGCTTAAGGCATTAACTCCTGATATTCCAGTGTTATCCGAGGAGGATGCCGACATCCCATTCTCACAGAGAGAGCAGTGGGATCGCTATTGGTTGGTTGACCCTCTCGATGGCACCGGCGAGTTTATTGCCGGCAGTGGTGATTTTTCGGTAATTATCGCTCTGGTAGAGCATAACCGCCCTATCATGGGGGTGGTGTATGCGCCCATGACTGAGGTGTGCTATTACGCTATTGCAGGACTTGGGGCCTATAAGCGTGATGAGAACTCGGAAGTGAGAATTGTCAGTCGTCAACTGGCAGATAGTGCTGAGCCCCCTTTGAAGCTTGCTGTAAGTCGCCGCCAGGATCCTCAGTCGGTGTTAAAGCTGTTTAACCAGCCAAGGCATTGTGAACTGATAGTCCTGGGTGGAGCCGCACTGAAGAGTTGTCTCATTGCCGAGGGCAAAGCAGATTGTTATGTGCGTATTGGCCCTACGGGAGAGTGGGATACGGGCGCTGCGCAGATCATTATCGAGGAAGCAGGTGGGCAGATAATGGATCTTGAGCTTCAGCCATTGAGCTATAACGAGCGAGAAAGCCTGGAAAATCCAAACTTTATTGTCGTCGGCTCCCCCCACCTGGAGTGGGATAAAATTTTAATAAATGAGTAACTCTATTCAGATACGTCCTGCCGACAAGCGTGATCTTCAAGGCGTTAACGAACTCGAGCAGCGATGTTTTCCCGGACACTGTTATCCAGATTTCTTTTTTCGTCAGGCGCTGGATTGTTGGCCCGGTGGCTTTCTGGTGGCCGGCGATGATGAAGATACCACACAGGGGTATTTACTTGCGGCTCCGGGAGCCGATACGCACCTGTGTTGGATCTTATCTGTTGCCGTTTGTGAATCATTGAGAGGCAAGGGGATAGGGCGTAAACTTTTGACCCAATTTCTGAGTCGACTTCCCTCATCTGTCTCCCGTGTTCAGTTGACGGTTGCTCCGGATAATAGTGCTAAGGCCCTGTATCTTGATTTAGGTTTCGTTCAGACCGGCTATGAAGCGGATTACTTTGGTGAATCTGAGCCCAGATTACTGCTGACTTATGTTAAGTAACTTTTGTATAGCTTTAGTTGAGGGAGGAATATGGTACTGAGCAGACGCTTCTTTCCTTACTTTGTGACTCAATGTCTTGGCGCTTTGAATGACAATGTCTATAAGAATGTATTACTACTGTTTGTAACCTACTCTCAGGTTGATAGTCTGCCCATTGAGGTGAACCTCTTTGTCAACTTGGCCGCCGGCCTGTTTATATTGCCATTCTTCCTTTTCTCGGCCCATGCGGGGATCATAGCCGACAATATTGATAAAGCCCTGTTGATCAGGCGTCTCAAGCTGTTGGAGGTGATGATCATGCTGTGCGCCGCGATGGCCATCATCACTCAAAGTTATCTGGTGATGCTGTTACTCCTCTTTCTGACCGGTGTTCAATCCGCCTATTTCGGGCCGGTTAAATATTCACTTCTCCCTCAGGTACTGAAAGAGAAAGAGTTGGTGAAAGGTAATGCATGGGTGGAGATGGGAACTTTTATCTCCATACTTACGGGCACGATCACAGCAGGCTTCATTGTGGCAAGCGATGCTCCTAAACTCTTTGCGGCCCTGACAGTCTGCTTTCTGGCGCTGTCGGGTCTATTTTCGAGTCTGCTTATACCGGCAATTCCGCTGAAACGAGAACCTAAGAAGCTTCGCTTTGCTCCGTTTTCCGGTAGTATCAATAGCATCAAAAAAGTACAACGTACTCCCTCGGTATGGATGGCTATAGTAGCCATCAGCTGGTTTTGGTTTCTTGGGGCGACCTACCTGACACAGTTTCCAAATTTCGCCAGGATTCACCTGCATGCGGGAGCGACCGTTGTTTCTCTGCTCTTGGCGCTATTTTCTATCGGTATTGCGGTAGGCTCTTTTGTCTGCGAGCACCTCTCATTCAGGAGGGTAGAGTTGGGGCTTTTGCCATTTGGTTTGTTGGGTTTAGCCCTGTTTGGTATCGATGTTTACTGGGCCGTTCCAGAGGGGATGAGGGAGCAGGAAGCTCTCTACTCCGCGGTCACTTTCCTCCACCAGCCACAGCATTACCGTTTGATGGTCGATCTGTTCATGGTGGGAGTCAGTGGCGGAGTCTTTATCGTTCCTCTGTATGCATTTATTCAAGCCAGAACCGAAGAGGGAGAGTGTGCTCAGGCTATAGCGGCAAATAACATTTTAAATGCACTCTTTATGGTGGTTTCGGCAGCTGCCTCCATGATTATTCTGGGGATATTGAATTGGAGTATTGCCGTATTATTTCTGTTGTTGGCAATGACTAATCTTGCCGTTGGCTTGTTTCTTTATCTCAGGCAGCCTGAACTGGGGGTAAGATTTATCGCTTATCTGCACTCAAGGGTAGTTAGGTCGGTGACTGTGGTTGATAGGGACCTCATCCCCAGAACGGAAGCGGCCTTGCTCTTAGGTTCTGCCAGGTCGCCTTTGGCGCTGTTTTGGCTGCAGCACCTCTCAATAAGACCTGTGCGCATCCTGGTCAGTGGTTCTCTGGGAGGTGATTGGTGCTCTGGGTTGCTGAGGAGGTGCGGGATGCTTGTCGAGTGTAACCTGCCTCAGCCTATGACTCACGAAGATATAGCTAAACATGCACCAGCCTTGAGTGAGATGGTGAATCGCGTCGAGCTTGCCCTGTCAGCTCAGGAGTTGGTGTATCTTTCGAAGCTCGACTACTCGCTCTTAGCCGATGCGTTTCCCTCTAGACTTGCCGCCTTTACCAAGCGCTATATTACTATCCGGGATTCGGATGTGTCGAAGTCTATCGGGCAGGGGAGAAGGGGAGTGACAAGGCTTATTGTGGCCTTGGACTGAAAGCTTATCAGAAAGAGCCTTTAATTGACTATAAAGGCTCCCGCTTTCCAAGCCGGATAAGGTGCCGGGATTGCTATCGTTTTGATGAATACTCATCAAGCCATTCATGCATGGCTTGATGGGAGCCCTTGAAAATGATTCTGGATTGCTTTTTATCCAGCTGATACCTATACATAGGGTCGTAATATCTTGTGAGCAGAAGTGATATCCACTCCAGGTGTGGCTGAGTATCGCCACGTTGGTGTTGAATATCGAGTGCATTGGTTATGATCGATTGAAACTCGTCATGGAGTTGGCCGCCGAGTCGTTTCTTAATCCCTGTGATACTTTGAGTCAGATACTGTGAAAAAGCATCGAACCCGGCTTCTTCACCTAAGCGCTCTACGTAGCCGGAGTGCATCTTATGAACATATTCGTTCAACAGCCTTTCCAGTCTGGCTTCCTCCGGCTCTTCAAGCACAAGCATATCTGCCTCCTGCATACCGGAGTAAAACTTCTTAGGTATTGCCGAACGCCCTATAAGGAAGCTCTCATCCTCGACAAGCAGACATTTTTCCGCCCTGTGTTGATGTTTGAGCAGTGAGACTGCCAGGCTATTCTCGAAATTAATCTGGCTAGGTTGTGGTTCATGATATCGCCCGAAGCTGGAGCCGCGGTGGTGAGCCAGGCCCTCCAGATCGATAGCCTCAGAGCGTTGCAGCAGAAAGTCAGTTTTACCACTGCCGGTTATGCCGCTGAGAATATGGATAGGGCTCAATGAGGGGGCTTCATCAATCACCTCGATCAGGTATTGACGCATGGCTTTATAACCACCCTCAATATAGGGGATATCGATACCGCCCTCTTTTAACCACTGCTGAGTTAGCTGGGATCTGAGTCCTCCGCGGAAGCAGTAAAGGTAGGCATTTGGGTGTTGGCGAATAAAGGCAAGCCATGCTTCGACTCTATGTTGCTTTACCTTTCCATTTACCAAAGAGTGGCCGAGTGCAATAGCTGCCTCCTGGCCCTTGTTTTTATAGCAAGTTCCCACCTTCTGACGTTCATTGTCCATCATGAGCGGTAAGTTTGTGCTGGAGGGAAAGGCTCCCTTGGAGAACTCAATAGGTGCCCTGACATCCATCATAGGGTGACCGCTGAGCATGAGCTCTCGGTAGGCACTCCTGGGAACAATATTCTTGCTCATCAGAGGAGCTCCACTAATGTCGATTGGTTTGAGTCGTCAAGGCTCCCGATGCAGTCGGATGGAACCCCGTGCTTGGCGAGCAGAGCTATTAGTTCACTCTCCGCCTCTTCAGAAACTGAGATCAATAAGCCACCGCTGGTTTGGGGGTCGCAGATAATGGCCTTCTGTTTATCGCTAAGTTTTGGCAGGTGTTCGCTATAGCTGTCGAAGTTTCTGTGAGTGCCACCCGGTATGCACCCCATGTCAAGGTAGTGTTCCGCTTTGGCAAGTAGTGGAATAGCGGATACATTAATCTTTGAGCTTAAACCGGCACCCTGACACATCTCAATCAGGTGCCCGGCCAGGCCGAAACCTGTAACGTCGGTCATCGCACTAACGCCGGGTATCTTAGCTATTACAGGGCCTAAGGTATTGAGCTGGCACATAGCATCGGCGGCAATTTGGGTATCCTCCGGTGCTATCTTCTTCTGCTTTTGCGCCGTGGTTAATATGCCAATACCAAGAGGCTTAGTGATATAGAGTCTGTCTCCGGCTTGTGCCGTATTGTTCTGCTTTAGCTCAGAAAGAGGGATCTGTCCCGATACAGCGAGTCCGAATATCGGCTCGGGAGAGTCGATACTATGGCCTCCGGCAAGCATTATACCGGCGTCGGCACAGGCTTGTCGCCCGCCGTCTACAACTTGTTGTGCCACCTCAGGAGGTAATTTATTGATTGGCCAGCCTAAGATTGCGATGGCCATCATGGGCGTGCCGCCCATGGCGTAGATATCACTGATGGCATTAGTTGCCGCGATACGACCAAAGGTAAAGGGATCGTCGACAATTGGCATAAAGAAGTCGGTAGTGCTTATGATACCGGTTTCATCGTTGAGTTTATAAACGGCGGCATCATCTCTGGTTTGGTTTCCAACCAGGATATTGGGATCTTCGAAGACAGGAAGTTGAGATGCTAATATTGTGCTCAGGACTTTTGGGGATATTTTACAGCCACACCCTGCACCGTGACTGTATTCGGTAAGCTTTATTTCTGATTCTGACATGAACGCAAAAAGTCCGTTGATAAGATTGTTAGGCGGACATCATAGTCCTATAGCCAGATCACTTCAATAAAGTGCGACTTTGCAAGTCGATAACAGGCTCTCATCTGAAACCTCTCAGCTTATGGGTTAGGCGTCAGGTTATGACTCCTAAGGGCTACCGTTTCCTGTAGCCCTGTGTTCCCGCATAGGTTATGCGTAAGTTGCTGTCAGTAGCCGCCAGTTTTTTTGTTGAGTATGGAAGCGTTTTTTCAGCTCCTTAACGTCTAAAACCAACTGCTTATTGGCTAACTGTTTCCGCTTAGCTTCAAGCAACCTCTTCTTTGCCTTGTAGTAGTCTGCCAGGTGTGACTTTAACAGCTCATACTCCATCTGCAGTTTCTCTAACGCTTCATCACAGTTGCTTAGGTTCGCCACCAGGCTCTGGGTTCGCTTTAGTTGCATCTGTAACATGGCAGTCTCGATTCGCTCTTGTGGTGTAACACGTAGATCTTTTGCTAAACCAAGCCAGTTGAGCAGGTTGATAAGCCATTTAGTTGGATCGTATTGCCACCACCGAATTCCGTTTCTATAGTCATTCTCAAAGATGTGGTGAAAATTATGGTACCCCTCACCATAGGTAAGAAGAGCAATTATGCCGTTGTCTCTGGCAGTGTTCCGGTCGGTATAGGGCTGACTTCCCCAGACATGTGCCAGAGAGTTGATGAAGAAAGTACAGTGATGAACAACGACCAGTCTTAACAAGCCAGCCATTAAGAGCATGCCGATAATGTCACCGTTGAGCCACCCAAGCAGTGCGGGCAGAGCGATATTCATCAAGACCACTAATACTAAGTAATATTTATGCTGCCACATGACAATCTTGTCATTTTGCAGATCCCGAACATTTTTATAGTCGTGATAACGCTGAGCCTGATACTCCCTCAACATCCAACCTATGTGGCTATACCAAAAACCCATGTTTGCCGAGTAGGGGTCCTTGTCGTTGTTATCGACATGTTTGTGATGTACTCGATGATCTGAAGACCAATGAAGGGCGCTGTTTTGTAAAGCAAGAGCGCCACCCAGAGCGAAGATAAAGCGTACAGGTGAACTGGCTTTGTAAGTTTTGTGGGACCACAGTCTGTGGTAGCCGGCCGTGATTGATAGGCCGCTGGCAAAGGCAAAGCCGATGAAAGCCAACCACTCACCTGCGCCATAACCATGCTGATATCCATACCAAGGTACAAGGAACACGGCCCCAATAAACGTGATGGCAAATAGCGATACATTGGTCCAAATTAACGGGGGTTTATTCATTATTATTTTTTAGTCCTATTTTGAGCGTACATCTGTACGCTAATTTAGCATTGCAATGCTAAATAGGTCAAGCAATGAGCGATATCAAAGGGCTGCGTTTTGTTATCAAAAAATGTATCATCTCGTGATCACTCTTAAGATTACGGAGCCAGCATGATGGGTATAAGAGCACAGCAGAAAGAGAAGACTCGTCGGGCACTCGTCGATGCGGCGTTCAATCAATTAAATGCTGAGCGTAGTTTCTCCAGTCTGAGCTTGCGTGAAGTTGCGCGGGAAGCCAAAATTGCGCCGACCTCCTTTTATCGTCATTTTAAAGATATGAATGAGCTTGGGCTCACCATGGTCGATGAAGGGGGATTAACCCTTAGACAGATGATGCGAAAAGGACGGCAGAGGGCCGAGGCGGGTGGAAGTGTTATCCGAATCTCTGTCGACACTTTCATGGAAGTTTTAGAGTCTAACCCTAATGTGTTCAGGATTTTATTGCATGAGCGCTCCGGGACATCGGCACCATTTCGAGCGGCTGTGGCTCGTGAAATTGAACACTTTATCTCTGAGTTGGCCCACTATACCGAAGCCACTGCGAAACGAAGCCCGGAGTTAGCCAGGGCTCAGGCCGAGGCACTGGTGACTCTGGTCTTTAATGCGGGGGCTGCAGCTTTGGATATGAAGCGGGTTGACAGGAAGGTACTCGCCGATAGATTAGTTATACAGCTGCGTATGGTGGCCAAAGGTGCCGAAGTATTACAACAAAAGGCTGATAATAAGTAACGTTTTGTTGCGAAGTTAAAATGAAGCCAATGATTCAGCTGTATTCTCAGTGACGAGAAAGGGCCTTGCGGCCCTTTCTGCTGTAGGTCCCTATCAGCGCCTCTCTAAGAAAACCCCGGATTCCATATGATCTGTATATGGGAACTGGTCGAACAGTGCAAAACGGGTGATCTTGTGCGTCTTGTTTAATTCCACCAGGTTGTCGATAAGGGTATTGGGGTTACATGATATGTAGACGATACGCTCATACTTCTGCACCAGTTTTACCGTGTCCGGGTCCATACCGGCTCTGGGCGGATCGACGAAAATGGTATTACAGTTATAACTGTCCAGATCGATACCCTCTAACCGTCTGAAGGTACGCTTCTTTGCCATTGCATCAGTAAAGTCTTCTGCCGACATACGGATGATCTGCAAGTTATCAATCTTATTTATCTTGATATTGTATTGAGCAGATTCAACAGATGGTTTAGCCAGTTCTGTGGCTAATACGCGCTCGAAGTTTTGTGCCAGAGCAATCGAAAAGTTACCATTACCACAATAGAGTTCCAGCAGATCACCTTGGCTATTCTTAGTGACATCTATTGCCCACTCGAGCATCTTCACTGAGACTTTACCATTGGGTTGTGTGAAGCTATTTTCAATCTGATGATATTGAAGCTGCTCGTTGTTAACAGTTAAAGATTCGATGACAAAGTCTTTGTCCATTATCAATTTCTGCTTTCGAGCCCTACCAATTAGATTGATGTTGAAACTGTCTGCTAACTTCTCTTTTAAGGTTTTAGCTTCAACTTCCCATTGTGCATCAAGTTGCTTGTGGTAAAGCAAAGACACCAAGATCTCACCGCTTAGAGTTGAGAGGAAATCTATCTGGAATAACCTATGTCTTAGCGTTGGGTTAGGCTTTAGCTCATCGATAAGAGCAGGCATCACCTTATTGATCAATTCGCTTGCCGGCAGAAATTGGTCGCAACGAACTTTGCTGTTAAGAGACTTATCAAACATATAGTAGTACATGTCGTCGCCGTCATGCCATATGCGGAATTCGGCACGCATACGATAATGAGCTGGCTCGGAGCTGAAAACTTCTAGTTTTGGTGTATCAAAGTCAGTGAATATCTGTTCCAGCTTGATACGTTTTTCTTCGAGTTGCGCATCATAGGTACTAGGATCCATTGCTGCTAAATTCATTTCTTGATCACCCTTGGTTTGATTTGGGGCGGAATTATTATACTAGATAGCGAGGATGTCCAGTTTCTGGCTTCCGATTTTACGGATGTTGTGTGAAAATTCGTGTAGGTATATATAAGGGGAGAAGTGATTTGTCAGGACCAATACTTGTTTTTGATTCAGGAATAGGTGGTCTATCTATTCTTGATGAGATCAGACAAGTACTACCGAATAAAGACTATTGCTATCTTTTCGATAATGCACGCCTGCCCTATGGTGAGTTGGAAGAGGAGATACTCATTGATGGTTGTAGGGCTCTTATCACCACTATGGTTAAACGGTTGGAGGCATCTTTAGTCGTTATTGCTTGTAACACCGCAAGCACCTTAGTGTTACCTGAGCTCCGGGGGGCATTGAATATTCCCGTTGTAGGAGTCGTGCCCGCTATTAAGCCCGCTGCAGCAGTATCAAAAAAGAGACATATTGGTGTACTTGCAACGCCGGGAACCATAAGGCGCCCCTATACTCATGAGCTGATAGAGAAGTTTGGTGGTAATTGTAAGGTTGAGTTATATGGCTCATCTGAACTTGTATTGTTGTCAGAAAGAAAAGCTGCCGGGTATCAGATCTCCCGAGTCGAAATGGATCACATATTAAAACCGGTTAAATTGAGCGGTATCGATACGCTGGTATTAGGCTGTACCCATTTTCCGATGTTGAAAGCCGAAATTAAGGACTATTTAGGTAAAGATGTCCTGTTACTGGATTCTGCGAAGGCTGTGGCGGCAAGAGTAACCAGCCTGTGTCAGTCGGCGGACGAAGTCAGAGTTAGAGACTCTATGGAGGTAGCAGTTATTGAGCAGGGTAAGAAAGAGATGACTGCACTCTATACGGCTAAGGAAATTGAAGGGGGACTTAAAAACACATTAGCCAAAATTGGATTCTCTAAGATTGAAAGAGTCCAACCTGACTAATGAGTTTTAACAATTAAGGGAGCGAGTTAACTGGCTGCCGGCTTCTCGCTCTTGTCTGAATCCTGTGACTTTGCTTCTCTCACTTTTAATGTACGCTCTTGGAACTCGTACTCATTTAATTTAGACATGGCTTTCTTAGCACCAGCCTCTGACATTTCGATGAATCCGAAACCTTTACGTCGACCGGTCTTACGGTCACGAACCAAACGCACTGAGTTGACCGGTCCATATTTGCCGAATAACTCCTTTACTTCACCTTCATGTACGCGATAAGGCAAGTTTCCTACATATAATGTCATCGTTGGGCCTGTGTATTGCTCAACGCTGGACGCATTGTCACTCGATGATGAAGTTTGACCTTGAAGGGTAAAGACAGCGCTCGCAATAATAGCACCAACAAAAAAAGCAACGGCAGCGTTTAGCTCTGGAGCGACGAAGTTAATCGCTAACGCACCGAGGATGGCGATAATCAAAACAATAAGAAATGGCTTTTGCATATATATGTTCTCTGAAGAATTGATAAATAACTGTTAATAGCAGGTATATGGTAATGAATTATTTAGCATTACACTAGCCTATTGCTGAAAAAATGAACTTAATAGTTACCCTGCTTTGGAGTCGCTGGCCGATTCATGAACAAGCTGAAGTAAAATTAAGCGAAAAAGTACCGCTCTGAACAAAACTTCGGCGTATAAACATGAAAGTGGAAAAAAGGCCTTGTGATCTGCTCCGAGATCCCTATAATGCGCAACCACTGACACGGCGCAGCAGGCATACAGCCTACATCTCATGGAGATGTG
>NZ_CANMUW010000011.1 GCF_947501225.1 uncultured Shewanella sp. | reverse complement strand
TATAAGCTATAAGCTATAAGCTATAAGCTATAAGCTATAAGCTATAAGCTATAAGCTATAAGCTATAAGCTATAAGCGGTAAGTTCTGTTAGCTATTTTCTTAAAACTTAAAACTTAAAACTCGTAACTTAAAATATCAGTGTAACCACACCCAGCAGTGCAAACAGCAGCGCACAACCTCTGTGGATCAGGGTCATAGGCAGTTTTTCCGCACTGAAATGACCGGCAATGACCACAGGCACATTGGCAATCAACATGCCTAATGTAGTCCCCATAACGACCATGGCGAGAGCATCATATTTTGCTGCCAGCACTACGGTTGCTATCTGCGTCTTGTCCCCCATCTCGGCAATAAAGAACAGGATAAAGGTCGCGATGAAGGGGCCCATCCTGTAGAAACGACTCTGCTCCTCATCCATCTTATCGGGAACCAGAACCCAGAGTGCTATGGCAAAAAATGACCCCGCAATCAGGTATCTGGCAAATTCAGGACTTATCAGACCTATGGCCCATTGGCCAAACCAGGCCGAAGCAAAGTGGTTGACTAACGTAGAGAGAAATATGCCGAGAATGATAGCCGTTTTTCCCCCTCTGAGGTGACTGAATCTGGCGGCGAGTATGAGAGCAAGTAGTTGAGTTTTATCACCGATTTCGGCAACTGCGACGGTGAGTGTTGATGCGAGTAAAGCTTCCAAGTTGAGTGTGTCCTTCTTTAGGGGGGCAAAAAATCCGAGCGCAGTCCCACCGCCCCCCAATTTATTAAAAATAATAAGCGGTAACTGCACTCAGGTCTTGCCTGGCAACATGACTCATCGAGCCCGTTGCTGTGAACACCATGGCGATGTGGCCAAGTATGTTGATGCTCACTCTGCTTAGCCTGTTCATCTGCCTGAGTCGATATGAGACAAGCATGAGGCAAGCGAAACAGTTAGCTACTCCCCTGAAGTAGTGCGGGGATTATACTTAAGCGGGCTTTACGTGCAACTCTTTCTATCTGTTTTGAGGTATGTACGGGGAATCTAACCATTTTTACAAAGGTCAGCCGAACTGGGCAGTTTAGGGATTGCTTTTAACGACTCGATACGCAGATGTTACATCTTTGGTTCCAGCCATACTTTGTACAGAAGTGGCTTGCCCAGCGGGGGCTGAGCTGTTAATGTCTTTAACAATCATTTTTTAGAGTATAGAGTCGTAATGCAGCAGTTCTATCAATTTTCTTCTCGATTTATGCAGCCTCAGTGGCTGAGTTAATTGGGTGAATACACTTATTGATTAACTTAAGCCGTTGAGGCCAATTGAAATCATGGTGGTCGATAGACCCGATTCGATTGGAGGCTGTTAATCTTGATTTGATGTCTTGCTAAATCTCTCCTTCAAAGTCGTTCTAAATTTGACCCGCCTAAACAGTAAAAAAACAGATCTAACAGGACAATTTTGTGAATTTAAAAATGCTCGGCTCTATCGCTATCGTAGCGGGTACCGCCATCGGTGCCGGAATGTTAGCCTTGCCTCTGGCAACGGCAGCTCTTGGGATCATTCCCGCCATACTCCTGCTCGTCGTTATCTGGGGTGTTTCGGCATATACCTCGCTGCTTATGCTGGAGATCAATCTTCGCACCGGTGTGGGCGATAATGTGCACGCCATCACAGGAAAAATACTGGGCAAGCGAGGCCAGTTTGTACAAGGGGCTTCCTTCTTAAGCCTGCTGTTTGCTCTGACTGCGGCATACCTTACCGGCGGCTCATCGCTGCTGGTTTTGAAAGCCGAGACCATGTTTGATGTCGTGTTAGATAGCCAAGCCGCCGTATTATTATTTACTCTGACCTTGGGGCTTTTTGCTGCCTTCGGTGTGGCTTGGGTAGATAAGCTCTCCCGTATTCTTTTCTCTTTGATGATCGCGCTTCTGGTGGTCACGGTTGGTTTCTTAATGCCTGAAGTCAGTCCATCTAAGATGGCGGTTGCCGCGATGGAGGAGGGGAATCTCGATGTCTGGATGGCAGCGATTCCCGTGGTATTTACCTCATTTGGTTTTCACGTCTGTATCGCAACCTTAGTGCGTTATCTCGACGGCGATACTAAGACACTGCGTAAGGTGCTCTTGATCGGTTCGACGCTGCCCCTGCTCTGTTACGTTCTATGGTTATTGGTTACCCTGGGGACCGTTGGCGGTGAAGCCATTCACGGCTTTGCCGGTTCACTGCCTGCACTGGTGAGCTCTCTGCAGGAGATAGCCGCTCAACCATGGGTGAGTAGGTGTATCTCGCTATTTGCAGATTTTGCCCTGGTGACCTCTTTCCTCGGTGTGACCCTGAGCTTGTATGACTTCATCGGAGAGCTGACCCGCGCCAGAGCCACAGTTGGCGGCCGCATTCAAACCTGGCTTATCACCTTCGTGCCTCCGGTACTGTGTGCGCTCTATATTCCGGAAGGCTTCGTGGCAGTACTGGGCTTCGCGGCAATTCCCCTGGTGGTGATGATCATCTTCCTGCCGATAGTGATGGCGATGAAGCAGCGCCCACTGGCAGCTGAGAGTGGTTATCAGGTAGCGGGCGGAACCCCGGCGTTAGCCATTGCAGGCTTGTTAGGTGCCGTGATCATCGTGTCACAACTTTGGGTCGCGCTATAGGCGCTGGCTGACAAGCTTACAGCTTTGTAAGGGAATAATTCAGGGGCTGTCGTAACTATGGCCGCTTATGATAGAGTCGTGTTCGAATATGAAAATATCGGACCCGGCTTTTTTTTGCCCGGTTTAAAACAAAGCAATCATTCGCAATGTAATCAACACAAGCAACACAAGCAACACAAGCAAATTGATCGAATAATAATTCAAAACGGACTTAATAAAATGAAAAAATGGCTTCTTACTGTCGCTGTCGCCGCCTCTTTCGGTGCTCAAGCCGACGAAGGTATGTGGCAACCATACCAACTGCCTGCCTTAGCCGATGAGCTTAAGGCTAAAGGGCTGGAGATAGACGCAAAATCGATCTCGAAATTAACCGAATTCCCCATGAATGCCGTGATCAGCCTGGGCGGCTGTACCGCTTCATTCGTTTCGCCTAAAGGCCTTGCCGTGACTAACCATCACTGTGCCTATGGCTCGATTCAGTACAACTCGACTCCTGAGAAAAACCTGCTTAAAGATGGCTTTCTGGCCAAATCTTATGGTGAAGAGCTGCAGGCGACACCGGGCTCGCGTATCTATGTGACCGAAGCCGTTACCAACGTGACTGACAAGGTTAAGAAAGGGTTAGAGAACAAGGTAGGTAAAGATTTTTATCAGGGGATAGAGCATAAGGAAAAGTCTCTGGTCGCCGAGTGTGAGAAGGAGGATGGTTACCGCTGTCAGGTCTATAGCTTCCACGGTGGCCTGGAGTATTACCTGGTAAAACAGCTTGAGATCCGCGATGTACGCCTGGTGTACAACCCGGCAGGAAGCGTGGGTAAATATGGCGGAGATATCGATAACTGGATGTGGCCTCGCCATACCGGTGACTTCTCTTTCTACCGTGGCTATGTTTCCAAGCAGGGTAAGCCAGCCGACTTCAGTGAAGACAATGTACCTTATGAGCCAAAGAGCTTCCTGAAGGTGTCGGCTAAGGGCGTGAGCGATGGCGATTTTGTCATGGTTGCCGGTTATCCTGGCCGAACTAATCGCTACCGCACCGCCAACGAGGTCGAGAATCAGTTCGAGTGGGCATACCCGGAAGGTAAGATGCTGCGTGAACGTTTTATCGAGATCATCAAGGAAACGGCGCCCGAGGGCAGCGACGAGCGTATCAAGTATGAGAGCCTGATCGCGGGTCTGGCTAACTATGCCAAGAACTTCACCTCTATGATCGAATTTTATGGCAAGTCGACCATGCTCGATGATCGTAAGGGACGTGAGTCAGAGCTGGCTAACTGGATCAATAAAGATAGCAAGCGCAAACAACAATATGGTAAGACACTGGCCGAGCTGGACAAGCTGATCGCAGAGGGACAGGAGCACCAGGCGCGCGACATCATCCTGGGCTATATCCGTTACACCACCATGGTGCCTACGGCGCGCAAGTTATATCGTTTGGCCAATGAGAAGCAGCTTGATGATATGGCGCGTGAGCCAGGCTATCAGGAGCGTGACATGATCCGCTTCAAGTCTTCCATGGAGCGTATCGATCGTCGTTATGCAGCCAGTGTCGACAAGGCGATTCTGTTTGATATGTTGAAGCGTTACGCGGTGCTGCCTGCCAGCGAGCGTATCACTGCCTTAGATAAGGTGTTCGGTATCGGTAAGAAGCTTGACGAAGAGAAACTGTCTAAGACGTTAGATAAGATGTATGCCAAGACTCAACTTGGTGATATGGATACCCGTCTGGTCTGGCTGGATAAGTCGGTTGCCGACTTTAAGGCATCGAACGATCCCTTCATCAAATTTGCCGTTGCCATGTATGATACGGACATGAAGCAGGAGAGGAAAGATAAGGAGCTTGCGGGTAAGTTGATGAAGGTGCGCCCTCAATATATGGATGCCATCATCGCGTATAACACTGAGCAGGGTAAGCCTGTCTACGCCGACGCTAACTCGAGCCTGCGTGTGTCTGTGGGTAATGTGAAAGGTTACTCGCCTCAGGACGGTCTGCAGGCCGTGCCATTCACTCGTTTAGAAGGTATTTTGGCTAAAGATACCGGCGTGAGTCCGTTCGATGCACCGTCTAAGCAACTCGAGCTCATTAAGCAGAAGCAGTATGGTGATTTTTACGTTAAATCGCTGGACTCGGTACCGGTTAACTTCCTTTCTACTTTAGATACCACAGGCGGTAACTCAGGTTCACCGACTCTGAATGGCCGCGCCGAGCTAGTTGGCCTGCTGTTCGATGGTGTATATGAGAGCATCATCGGCGACTGGGGTTACGATCCAGAGACTAACCGCTCTATTCAGATCGATAGTCGCTATATGCTTTGGGTAATGAAGTATCTGGACAATGCAGATAACTTGTTAGCCGAGATGGAGATCGTTCACTAGCCATCAGTGGCGAGGTTCGAGGCTTGAGTTTCGAGCTTAATAGAATATAAACGGGCACTTTTGTGCCCGTTTTGTTTTTTACCCATCAGGGTTTTACTTGTCAGATAACAAGTTTCAAGTATCTTTTTGTTTCTCATCTGACGTTGTAGGTGTTTAGTCCGATATTGAATGGCATGGCTTAAATTTAATCTATAGCCTGCGGCTCGCTGAATGTGCGAACACTTCTGTGACACGGCGCGAGTATACCCCTATAGCCTCTGCGACAGCATCCCTGCTGTCGAAGGTCACAGCCGCGTTCACACTCGAGTGTGTTTCTCTTCGATTTTAGCTGTATTTGCTGCTTTGACTTGTTAGGCGTTTTTTCTAACTCTCCATCTCGATGTCTTCGATTGATCCACCTTCATTGAAAGACACACTTAATACGTAGTCTGTAACTTCCTCCGGTAACGTAAAGTCATAGACTTCTTCGTTATCCCATTTAGAGCGTAGAATCAGCAGGCCAATCACTTGCTCGCTTGACGGAGCCTCTGTGCCCAGATGTTTTTGCCAGTAACTTTTAGGAAGCTCTTCTATGTGATGTGATACAAACTCATCGATGCCGTACTCACCTTGCTCAGTAACGGATGACTTTTTAATTCCTTCAAGTGCTTTAGCTTCGTTACTCATTTAGCCACCTAACGCCACTCAAATAAGTGAACTATGTGCTTGCGGTCGATTTGCTCAGCAAATGGCATGACAGCCTTGGTAAATTTTAGTTCAGAGGCTTGTTAGTTGCTAACTACTCCAAAGCCAGCATTTCTTCTTGTTTTACAATCTCTTTGAAATTAATTGTTGATGGTTCTAATGTTCCTTTACCTTGGTAAATTGCAACATCCCTTGCACCAGCTCCCAGAGCCATTTCTCGAAATGCTCTGATTTCTATCATAGTTAAGCCACCCTCGATTTTTTCCATTGGATGAACAATTATTGCGGGAGCAAGTGATATGAATTTTTTACCAACGAGTTTTTTTACGATTTCTTGAAGTAAGCGCTCTCCAATGAAGAAATCACGAAGAAGCGATCTTGGATGGGAAAATGGATTTACAGGACTAATGTACGCATTATTACCGAAAGCTGTAACGTGTTTTGCTCCATTCTTTCGAGTTTCTATTTGCAATAATGGTTTCTCATCAAATACTTCATTGCTTTCTACATCAACAACCCTAATCCGGTTTTCCCATATTTGAATATACAGAGTAGGGCCAAATTTATTGATAAAACTACGAATCATGAACCAATCCTTCCGTGGCAACTAAAGTCTTATTCAATAGAAGCTCGATGACGTTCTTAGCTGCTTGTTCAGTTAGATAAAGCTATCATTTACAACTTGTTGGTGCAAAAGGATTATCGACTTCAAAAAAGTCATTCAAAACAGCAAGATTAAAAGATGCGTGGATGTTTATGAGGTTTACATAAGCCATTACAGGATTTCACAACAAGCTGATATTTTGCGGGTAAAGCCTAATCGAAGAGAGAGTCTTCTTTTGAATACCCAGGTGTGGATGCGTCTGAGGGTATCGAAAACAAGGATGTTTTCGTTAAGCGGCCAAGGAAGGCTTCACAGCGGCCCGAAGAAGTGTCCACACATTCCCCCGCCGGCTAGGCGTTAGATAGCCATGAAGCTATGACCTTCAAACAAACATCCCAATACCATTGGGCAAAAGAAAAATGTAATCAGTCTTCATTCCAAGGCTGATCTCAGCTTTGTTATCTCAGGCTCAGTCAGTTGCCGCATCTCACCCTCGTTAAGCGTGCTCAGCTCCAGGGTTTGGATCTTGGTTCGCTTGAGGTCGATAACTTTGAAACCCAGGGCCTGGCTCATACGGCGTATCTGTCGGTTCAATCCCTGGGTGAGTACTATCTCAAATTTATCGTCATCAAGACGTTTCATCTCACAGGGAAGGGTCGTAACATCCCGGTAGCTGACACCCTGCGCCATTAAGTGCAGGAAATCATCACCGAAAGCTCTGTCGACTCTGACATGATAAACCTTGGAGTGGCCAAAATCCGGGTGCATCAGCTTCTGGGTCAGCTCGCCATCGTTGGTGAGTAACAAAAGGCCGCGGGAGTCCTTGTCTAAACGGCCGACAGGGTAGAGTCTGGGGGCGGCGGGCAGTAGGTGCAGCAGTGAATCGGGATCGCCTGGCAGAAGACGGCAATCTGTGCCGACGGCTTTGTTTAGCATCCAGTACTGTTTCGCCTCTATGCCCTCAACCCCAATACCGTCGAACAGCAGCGTCTCTCTGCAGTCTGTGCCACCGGGTGTCTCCATGAGTGTCACGGTATCGATATGATTTGCCGGGCGCCCGTCAATCGTTATCAGGCCGTCGCGAATGTAGCGCGTCGCGGCCCTGCGGGAGCAGAGCCCTGTCAGAGCCAGGTACTTCGCGAGTCTGACCTTGTTCGCTACCGGGGCTTTCGCCATCGAAGTGGTTGCCTGAGTAGCCTTAGCGGTTGAAGTCATAGAGTCTGTGAACAGAAGCGGTAATCGTTAGTTGGGGGAGTTTAACATCTAAATGATTCGCTCACCGCTATATTCGGTTGCCTTAGGGGTTAATCCGATGCCTGCATCCTTGCATTGTGTTCGGCAATCTTTCTGACATTGAATGCGAGCAGGATGCACCAAAGCATGGTGACATTGGTTTGAAACCACATATTGAGTGCGACCCAGCAGACCTCAGATGTTTCGTGGGAGCAGGGCTGAAAATCCAGCTGGCTCCAATCGAGCTGATAGATGAGCCCTGAGGCGCTGATAAAGCCAAAAATAGCCAGTAAAAACAGTGGGGTTGAGCATACCTCTTTATGGTTTATTCGCATGCTGATGGTGAGCAGATGAAGAACAAAGGTGCCGATTAAAAAGCTGGTGGAGACGAGCCTGTGTTCATATAGGTAGTTGATCGGGAAGACACCGATAAGAATAATCGATAAGCCGACCCAGAAGCCCGCAAATGAGAGGTAGTGGCTGAAATCACCCAGCCTGAGCTGGTATAGACCATACATGGCTAATAAGATGCACGAGCCGGCGGTGATCAGGGACATGTTATAAACATAGGCCAGTGGTGAGTGGATATAATCCCCAAGAAAATCGGCACGTCTGAAAAAGACTTCGATTCCGATCCTCTGATATTCGGCCCAGATCGAGATGGTGATGCCAACAGAGGTCACGAGTGCACCGGCTAAGATCATCCAGATCACCAGACGGTGGAGATCATAATGGGTAGAGTGGGCATTGAGTTCTGACTGCATCTGTCTGCACTACATGTTCTATCGTTTAGTAACAAAAAGGAGCACAGCTGGCTGTACTCCTTGACTGGGTCTCATTATCGAGACGCGATATCCCTATCTGTTTCAGCCTAAAAAGAGTATTGGTATAGCACTATGACGATTCTCATATCGGCAATATCAGGCTATGGTCACTTTATGTTCCGGCTGAATGACTCACCTAAGGTGCCCTATTTTAGCGGCACCTTCAATACCACTATAGTTATAGGTTATTAATATGTGAGTTGCGAGGTTATGGCGCCGAAATAGGAGGTGCTGGCAGCGATGCTCTCCATGTAGGAATGGCTTTAGCCACGAATGTTTATGGTTAGCTACGAGCTACGAGCTACGAGCTACGAGCTATGAGCTACGAGCTACGAGTTATGAGTTATGAGCTATGAGCCAGGAAGAGAAGGACTAAAAGCGGAGAAGGTGCCTGTTCCCGCAACCTTCTCTGCTTCGATGTTAGCTTACGCTGTAATCAGGCGACTCGCTTACGGAAAATCACGATAGAGATAGCAACCAGGGCTAAGATCATGCAATACCAGGCGTGAGTGACAGCCTCCAGCGGCGAGATGGTAAAGATTGAGGCCAGCAGGAGTGCCTGTGCACCGTATGGGATAAGTCCCTGCACTATGCATGAGAAGATATCCATGATGCTGGCGGCGCGCTTTGGTGTGACCTCGTGTTTCTGGGCAAGGTCTTTAGCGATATCTCCTGTGACAACAATCGAGACGGTGTTGTTGGCGACACAGGTGTTTGTCAGGGCGACAATACCCGCCATGCCAAGCTCTGAAGCGCGAGTAGAGGCTTCGCCCTTAGCCTTAGAGAAACGTGTGATCAGTTTTTCAATCAGCTCATTGACGAAGGCCAGTCCACCTTGTTGCTGCATCAATGCCGCTAAGCCGCCTACAAGCATAGAGAGGATAAAGATCTCCTGCATGTTGGTGAAACCGGTATAGATATCCTGTCCAAATTGGATTAGGCCATAATCCATGGTGAACAGGCCTGTGATACCCGCCAGTAAAATGCCTATGGTAAGAACCACAAATACATTTAAGCCGGAAATGGCCAACACTAAAATGGTGAGGTAAGGGATCACCTTAATAATATCTATCTCCTGAGGCGCGACCTCGGCCTGGCCCTGGCCGACGAGTGTGAAGATGATTAGGGTGATGACAGAAGCGGGAATGGCGAAGATTAAGTTTTCTCTGAACTTATCTTTCATCTCACAGCCCTGGGTTCGTGTCGCCGCTATCGTGGTATCGGATATGATCGAGAGATTGTCGCCGAAAAGGGCGCCGGAGATCACAGCACCCGCCATAATGGCTAGCTCAATCTGAGCTTCGTTAGCCACACCTAAAGCAATCGGGGCTACGGCAGCAATTGTACCCATCGAGGTTCCCATGGCGGTTGCAATGAAGGCGGCGATGACGAAGAAGCCTGGCAATAGCAGGTTTGACGGTACCAGAGACAAGCCAAGAGCCACAGTTGCGTCTACACCACCGGTGGCTTTAGCCACGGATGCAAATGCGCCGGCTAACAGGTAGATAAGGCACATGGCGATGATATTTGAGTGACCGATACCTGCGATAAAGGTATCTATGCTTTGATTCAGTTTCTGTTTCGATATGATGAGTGCAAAGATTATGGCAGGCAAAATCGCGATAACGCTGGGAAGCTGATAAAACGCAAAATCAACGCCCTGGCTCTGAAAATAGACACCGGCACCGATAAACAGGGCCAGAAATAGAAAAAGGGGAAGTAGTGCCACAAATGAGGCACCGGGAGCAGCGTTTTTGGCCGAGCTGGTTTCTTGGGTATTAGTGGAAATCGTCAAAGTGTTCTCTCTTTTCGTCGTTCATCAAACCATTGGTTCTTAGCCCTCCTAGCTGGAACAGGTCGTCATCTCTATCTTTTATCTAACTCATGTTAACCAAAGTTTAGTCAATGTTTAACTAATGCTTAGCTGTGAGCCTAAAATGACGCAATGGTACATCTCAATGAACGAGAGGATATGAGATTTATAGACGTCTGTCAATTTAGACGTCTAGATGTTTTTACTTCTAGGTTCGCATTTTCACCGTTTGCAGACAAAACTGTGCATTCAATCACCGAATTCATTCAGTCTTAAGCCCCTCCTGAGATACTATGACTTAAGTTTTACGCAGAACAGAATTGTGCCCTGTCTAAGAGGTATTGAAGGTATGAAGTTACGCGAAATTGATAAGAGTATATATAAAAAAAGCCTTAACCTTGTCAGTCTGGGCTTGGTTGTCGGTCTGATCATCCTGTCACTGGGGTTTGGTGCCGCACTTATTGCCGCCTTCGGTGTCGATGCCAGCCTGGCAAACAGGGCCGAGGGGGAGTCAACCGGTAATTTTCACCTTAACTTACTCGGCGTTATCTTAGCCTTAGTGGTGTGTGGCGGCGTATTGTGGCGGATAAAAGATAATCCATTTCTTGCCGAGGTCTACTATGTATGGCGACTAAAGGCACTGCATAACCGCATCTATCGCCAGCTTAAGCGCATTAAAAATGCGGCGAGTGCAGGTAATCTGGATGCGCTCATTGTCTTGAGTTTTTACTATACCAGCCTGAAGCAGGTCTACCTGCTTGATAATAATACCCTCACGCTCTCAAAATTAGAGCAGGAGATATCAAGGCTGGAAGAGACGATTAACGAGCAGGCAGTAACTGTGTCTCCCGAAATGTTTGAGGAGTCGATGCTGACGGGTTTCAGCCCTGAGGCTTGAAGGGGAAGTTGATGCCGTGAAGCGAACGTTATCCATATTGCACTCTAAGGTGAGCAGGGGGATTTTAGTCTAAACTTGGTGGGTAGAACTTTTGCCAAGACTCGGTTGGCGCAAGCGTTTATTCGGGTGAGTCATGAAAAGAATCGTCATAGTGCTAACGCTGTTTTTGTACATCTGGCTGCATTGTCAGGTGAGCGCCGAAGAGACACTCGATATTGCGATATTGGAGTATCCCCCCTACGAGTATACCGTTAACGGTGAATTTCATGGCGTGTCTGTGCGTCTGGTTGAGGCGGTTTTTCAGCGCATCGATCAGCCCATCAAGTTACAGGTCCTGCCCTGGTCCAGGGCGCTGAAGTTCCTCAAAGAGGGGAAGATCGATGGCTTGATCGAAGTTTTGATTGTCCCGGAACGCTTGAGCTATATCGACTTTAGCCAGGTGGTGCTGATGGAGGAGAGGATAACCCTGTTCGTCGTCGAAGACTCTCCGATCACCTTCGATGGTGATCTGACAGCGTTGAGTGATTACCACTTTGGCGCGAGGCAGGATTTCAGTTATGGCTCTATCTTTGATGAGGCGGTAGCCGACAGGGTCATTAAGCGAATAAGCATCGAAGTTGAGTTCGATACCCTGCTCCTTAAGTTATGCACCGGCGATATCGATATTCTTATCGGTGAGAAGGATACGATTCACTACGCATCCAGTCGGGTCAAGGTGCTGCAAAATACCTCCATTAAACGATGTAAGAACATCAAGCGGCTCTCACCTATCATCCAGACCACCTCTGCCTATATGGGCTTCTCTAAGGTGAATGGCCTCACTCATATCAGGGATAGGTTTGACGAGGCCCTGACCGAGATGAAACGTGACGGCAGCTATAGGAAGATAGTCGAGACCTGGTGGTCCGAGAGTGCCTATAAGCCCTGATCCCTGTTTGAGTCACTTCTGATTTGTTTTCAGCTTGCTATGGCTTAGTGCTAAACACTGCTTCGAAAGCGGCTTTCAAAAGCTCCACCTTGCTGGTCTCTCGCGGACTTTTCTTAAATACCATCGACAGGTTAAATTGATAACTTGCCGAATCCGAGTGGATTATCCTCATCTGCTCTGATTCCAGCTCGCTCCGGATATAACTCTGTGGCAGGTAGCCGATATAGCAGCCGGAGAGGATCAGGGTTTTTCTGGTGTCGAACTGATACGCCTTTGCCGAGAGGTTCAGTTTCTTCAACTGCTCGCGTCCCTCGAAGTCGATATCTATACCCGGATGGATCGAGGGTGTCCGCGCTAACATCTCGGGAGTGATCGCTTCATCGCTCAGCTCGAAATAGGGGTGATTGCAGCTGCAACACAGATAGATAGGCTCACTGAAGATGGTCTGGTAGCTCAGCCCTTCGATCTGCTGATAACTGGGCAGTAAGCCGACATGAGCCTTGTCCTGCAATAGTGAACGCTCGATATTGTGGATGGCTTCCCCGTCTAAGATCAGATGAAGCTGAGGTTCTTTTTTGTGCAGGTATTGAACCACCTTTGCGAGTTTCTGCTGCATGGTACTGTCGAGTTGATCGGCGCAGAGCAGAATCAGTTCGCCACTAAGCTCCTTACCTAAGCCATTGACCAGCAGTGAAAAATCATTTAGCGAGTCAAACAGTTCTATGCAGGCGTGATAGACGGCTTGTCCATCTTCGGTTAAGGCAAATCCGCCACGCCCCCGGCTGCAGAGCTTAAGCTTCATTCGGCTCTCAAGGTTAGACATATGCACGCTGATGGTCGAGCGGGTGACACCCAGCTCGGCTTCCGAGGCCGAGAAGCCGCCGTTTTCAACAACGGTACGAAAGATGCGAAGCAGTCGCAGATCGTACTCTGTTATGGCTTTTGGAATGATCGAATGTTTGCCCATAGTTTTACCACTATAAAACATAAGGTTTAATGTTTTGTATTTAACATGAGTTCATTTTGCGATTCAATAGGAGCATTGGTTTAAGAGGTACATTTAATGGCAATCTCTATTTCTGCAGGAGTGAATATGCAAGATCTTAAAGACACCAGTCTGGTAAAAACCGGCTCTTATATCGATGGTCGATGGGCTGAGGCCGACACTGCATCCCCTCAGACTTTCGAAGTGACCAACCCTGTCGATGATAGCGTCGTTGCCAAAGTCCTCAATGCCGGTATCGATGAAACCGAAGCGGCGGTAGTGGCCGCAAAGAGAGCCCTGCCGGCCTGGTCTGCAAAGTCGGCTAATGAGCGAGCCGCGATTCTAAGAACCTGGTTCAACCTCATGATGGACAATCAGGACGATCTGGGACGGATCCTGACACTGGAACAGGGTAAACCACTCGCCGAGGCGAAGGGTGAGATAGGTTATGGCGCCGCATTTATCGAGTGGTTTGCTGAAGAGGGGAAGCGCGTCTATGGTGATACGATTCCCGCGCCATCGGGTGATAAGCGTATCGTCGTCATTAAGCAGCCGGTGGGGGTTGTGGCATCTATTACTCCCTGGAACTTCCCTAACGCCATGATCGCCCGTAAAGCAGCGGCGGCATTGGCGGCAGGCTGTACCTTTGTGGTTCGCCCCTCTCCATTGACACCGCTGTCGGCGCTCGCCATGGCCGAGCTCGCCGAGCGGGCAGGTGTTCCTGCAGGTGTATTTAATGTCGTGGTGGGCGAAGACGCCGTTGGCATGGGGAAGGTGCTGACACAGCATCCCGACGTCTCAAAGTTTACCTTCACCGGCTCCACGGCGGTGGGCAAAATTTTGATGACTCAAAGCGCAACGACGGTGAAGAAGGTCTCCATGGAGCTAGGTGGAAATGCTCCCTTTATCGTCTTCGATGACGCGGACATCGATGCCGCCGTGCAGGGTGCGCTCGTTTCCAAGTACCGCAATGCAGGTCAGACATGCGTCTGCACTAACCGCATCTATGTTCAAAAAGGGATAGCCAAGGAGTTCACCGATAAGTTTGCCAGTGCGGTTGCAAATCTGACAGTGGGAGATGGCCTCGCTGAGGGGGTGGCTATCGGCCCTATGATCTCATCGGCCGCGGTGGACGGTGTCAGTAAGTTGGTCGATGACACTCTCGCCCAGGGAGGCAAGCTCTTAGCCGGAGGTCAGCGCAGCGAAGTGGGCGCTAACTTCTTCGAGCCGACAATTGTCACCGGCGTCACTAACGATATGCCATTGGCGCGGAACGAGATATTTGGCCCTGTGACACCTATTATCGGTTTCGATACCGAAGAGGAGGCGATCGCCATGGCCAACGACACCGAATATGGATTGGCAGCCTACTTCTACTCCCGTGATATTGGCCGTATCTGGCGGGTCGGTGAGGGGCTGGAGTTCGGCATGGTAGGGGTAAACGAGGGAATTATCTCCAATGCCGCGGCACCGTTTGGCGGGGTGAAGCAGTCCGGGAGTGGTCGGGAAGGCTCTAAGTATGGTCTCGATGATTACCTGGAAATTAAGTACCTGTGCATGGGTGGCCTGGATAGATAAATAGAGCGCCAGACACCAGGAACCTAGAACCTAGAGTCTGGCGCCTGTATCAAATCAAAGGATGAGAGTTATGACGAACAGCAGCCTACAAGCGCGTAAATCCAAAGTTATGCCCCGCGGTCAGGGTAATGTCTACCCTGTGTATGTCGAGCGCGCGAAGAATGCCGAGCTATGGGATGTAGAGGGTAAACGGTATATCGATTTCGGTACCGGAATTGCGGTGTGTAATACCGGCCACAGCCACCCTAAAATTGTGGCGGCAGTCAAGGCTCAGTTAGATAAGTTCAGCCATACCTGTGTCATGATCAACCCCTATGAGTCGGCGGTTGAGTTGGCCGAAAAGCTGACCGCTATCGCACCGGGTGACAGCGATAAGAAGGCCATCTTCGTCACTACCGGCGCCGAAGCGGTAGAGAACTGCGTCAAGATTGCCCGCGCCCATACAGGCCGCAGAGGAGTTATCGCATTTAATGGCGGCTTTCATGGCCGAACCAACTTAACCATGGCGTTGACAGGTAAAATCACTCCCTATAAGCACCTGTTTGGGCCATTTGCCGGTGATATTTATCATGCTCCATATCCCATGGCTTTTCATGATGTATCTGTAAGCGACTCGCTTAAGGCACTGGAAAATCTGTTTAAGGTGGACATTGCACCGAGTGATGTTGCGGCCATCATAGTTGAGCCCGTGCAGGGCGAGGGCGGCTTCTATGCCGCCCCGGCAGATTTTTTACAGGCACTGCGCCGACTCTGTGATCAACATGGTATCGTCCTGATAGCCGATGAGATCCAAACCGGGTTTGGCCGAACGGGTAAGATGTTCAGCTTTGAACACGCGAATGTCGAGGCGGATCTGATGACCATGGCTAAAGGAATCGCCGGTGGATTTCCTATCGCGGCCGTCGTGGGCAGGAGTGAGATAATGGATGCGCCTCTGCCGGGAGGCTTAGGCGGTACCTATGGCGGCTCTCCCGTGGGCTGCGTTTCAGCCCTGGCGGTATTGGAGGTGATGGAGGAGGAGAATCTGGTTCAGCGGGCATCACTCATCGGCAGCATCTTCCATGAGCAGCTTACTTTGCTGAAGAAAGCTTATCCGGATCTGATTGGCGAAGTTCGTCATCAAGGAGCTATGATCGCCCTGGAGCTGGTCATCGACGGCGATGCCGGCAAACCAAATACCGAGCTCACCCAGGCCATTATCGGCAAAGCCGCCGAGCACGGGCTGATACTCCTGGCTTGCGGCTTCTATGGTAACGTGATCCGCTTCCTGCCGGCGTTGACGATAGAGGATGAGATAATCAGCGAAGGACTGGAGAGATTCACTAAGCTGTTTAATGAGCTTGCGGGGAGTTAAGCAAGGAGCAGCCTTGAGCTGCGAGCTGTAGGAGCGGCTTTAGCCGCGAATGTTTATGGGCTATGACCTGCAGGCTATAAACAGTAAATTACAAGTTTGAAGTCAACACCTCGTCCCTCTGTGGCGGGGTGTTTTTTTATACCTGAAGTGTACCGACTCCCTTGCTTGTAGGGCATTCTAAATCTGTCTCAGAAGCCATCCTGATGATCCTGCGTCGGTAAATAATCTCCGGGATGCAGATTTGAGCATAAAAATATGAACATATGGGACTAGACTATTAGTTAGTAGAGCTAGAAAGTAGTTAGTAGAGCTAGAAAGTATTAGAGCCGCACCATGGCTTGTTATCTGTAGCGCACAGGATTGTGCAAGGAGTGAATGTGGATATCTCAGTGGTAGAGTCGTTTGAATCGACAGCTTTAGCCTCGGGTGAGCATCTCAAAGAGGAGTTATCTTCGCTGCTGATCGATTGCGTTGAGAGCGGCGCTTCGGTCGGCTTTATTCATCCCTTTGTTCATACCGATGCTATGGCCTATTGGGAAGGTGTCGAAGCCGACATGAGCTCAGGCATACGCAAGCTCATTCTGGCGCACGATGGTGACAAAGTCTTAGGCAGTGTCCAGCTTTGTATGGCAGATAAGCGTAACGCCCAACATCGCGCCGAAGTCGAGAAGTTGATGGTGCGAACCTGTGCCAGAGGAAAGGGGATTGCAAAGAAGTTGATGCTTAAGCTCGAACCGCTGGCGTTAGAGCTGGACAGAACGCTCATCGTATTAGATACACGTAAGGGGGATGTTGCTTCTACCCTGTATCTGAATCTAGGTTATAGTTTCGCCGGAGAGATCCCAAATTTCGCCTTGAGCTCAGACGGTGAATATGAGGCAACCGTCCTGTTCTATAAAGAGCTTTAACTTATTTACCCGGCGATTTACCTTAGGTTAACGATTAAACGGAGAGCATGTGAGTGACACCGGCACTCTATATCTGTTTCTCAGTAAAATTCAGACACATCTTTAGGGTAAACAGTGCTTGCCTAATCAAGAGTATCAGCGTAAAACTCCTGTCAGATAAACAATTTTCTCGCATTAAATCGGAAGGCTTAATTTGGACCACTTTATTTGGAATATCGATCCTGTATTAATCTCGTTTATGGGGCTTAAGGTACATTGGTACGGCGCGCTGTTTGCCACGGCGATTGCATGTGGCTTTCAGGTGATGAAACGCATCTATATCAAGGAGGGACTTGACGTCGATTCGTTAGATAACCTATTGATATACTGTGTTATCGGGATCATTGTCGGCGCCAGGTTAGCCCATTGCTTCTTCTATGACCCCGCCTATTACTTTAGCCACCCCTTAAAGATCTTCGCTATCTGGGAGGGGGGCTTGGCCAGCCATGGTGGTGGTTTAGGCGCTATCTTAGCGCTCTTCTATTATCATAAAAAAGTGAAGATGCCGTTTCTCTATCTCCTCGACAGACTGGCCATAGCTACCGCGATATTTGGTTTCTTTGTCAGGATGGCAAACTTTATGAATTCGGAGATCCTTGGTGTGCCAACCAATGCACCATGGGCCATCATCTTCGAGCGCGTCGATATGCTGCCCCGTCATCCGGCGCAGCTTTATGAGGCCGTTGCGTATCTGGCTATCTTTATCGCTCTGGTAGCTATCTACAAATACACTAAGATGAAGCAGAAAGAGGGTGCGATATTCGGCCTCTTCCTATGTCTGGTCTTCGGTGCCAGATTTGCTATCGAGTTTGTGAAGGTGAAGCAGGCTGCTTATGCTGGTGATTGGGTCATGAGTGCCGGGCAGATGCTGAGCATCCCCTTCCTCGTGGTCGGAATCGCTCTGTTGATCTTGCCTTATGTTAAGTCCAAAAGCGCAGCCCAGTAACTCTTCAAGATATAATGTCGTTTCGTGAAGCCGAAACGACATTATAGTCCCGAGCTGGAGAGGTGAAGCGGTTCGATAGCCCAGCTCTCTAATGCGCCGTCTGAACTCAGGCTCCATAGGGTATTCGAAATATCGACTGCCATAGAGAGCACAGTCGTTCCGGCTGAGAAGGCGGTGATATCCCACCTTGCCAGCTCGGCTCCAGTCCTGGCATCCCAACTGGCTAACTCCTGCTTCGAGGAGGAGGTGATAAGCATCTTACCCCGGTCGACAAATAGTGCCTGGCGAAAATAGCGGTAGCGCTCCAGATAGTCGAGTTTGGTTAGAGTCT
This sequence comes from uncultured Shewanella sp., assembly GCF_947501225.1. Classification (GTDB taxonomy): domain Bacteria; phylum Pseudomonadota; class Gammaproteobacteria; order Enterobacterales; family Shewanellaceae; genus Shewanella. Next base: position 144,669 of record NZ_CANMUW010000011.1, on the reverse strand, counting down.
GCGCCGTTAATGAGTCGGCGATGAACTGATTATCCAGTGCATCGGCAATAAATAATTTTCGATTGGCTTCATCATATGAGACGCTGGTTATACGGAATCGTTTGGCATACTCCTGTATCACTGTACCTGTAGTCGTGGCCCAGAACAGCAGGTTACCGTCGTGAGATGCCGACATCACCTGCTGGTTTTGTGCCGCATATTTCACGCGGGTCACCGGTCCATCGTGAAGCAGAAACATGGAGATCTGACCATTCACCAGGTCTACGGTGAATACCGAACCTTCGTTCAAACCAATCAGTACCTCATTCCCCGTATGGCTCAGGTGCAGGCTGGTGATTGTCGCCTCAGGATCGAACCCCTTAACCTGCCAGGTCACGGTGAGTTTTCCTGTATGTATATCATAAATTGAGACTCTGTGTTTACCGGCCGTGCCCAGCAGACGCTTATCTCCCGACATTGAAATATGGTAGAGCTCTTCGATGAGATCAGACTCGTTCCATTCGTTAAGTAAACTTTTGGATTGGTTATCCCATACGGAGAGTCGATGGTTGCGTGTCAGCAGTGCAGAGGTAGTCCCGTCTGCGGATATTTGAGCCGCCACGACACGATCTCTGGTTAGCCTATCTGTCGATAGTGATGTTTTATCCGTGGCAGGGTCACTGCAAGCCGTCAGGGTGAGCATCATGCAGGCGCAGAGCAGGGCAAGCTTGATAACTTTCACTCTCCTCTCTCCTTGCTTTGCATTATGCCGATAGGCATTAGCCTAACACACTCTTAGGACCGATAACTAAGGTGCCATCATCAGGCTTTATCCTATTCTGGTGCCCCAGATTGATGGATGAGCTGTTATGGGGATTTAAGCCGAACGGTATTACAAAGGGCGTTAGTTTGTTGTGAATAGGTGGGGAATATTAGCGGGCTCTGTTTCATTTTTGGAAATATTGTGAGTCATATTTACTAAATTAGCACTACTTATTATTTGGGTAATGCCTAGACTTGTGGCTATTAAATAACCCTGCCACCGGGGAGATGTATCTGACTGATGGCTTTGCAGTCGATGAGTGATGAGTCAGGTACCCGCGGCAGCCAACAATAAGAGAACGCCATATGAGAGTCGCACTTTTCATTCCGTGTCTGGTGAATCAGATGATGCCGGATGTGGGTATTGCCACATTAGAGTTGCTGGAAAAGCTTGGTCACCAAGTGATACTGCCTGAGGGGCAGACCTGTTGTGGTCAACCTATGACCAACTCGGGTTGTTTCAATGAGGCTAAGAAAACCACCCTCAAGTTATTGAATGCATTTAAAGGCGTTGAGTGCGACGCTATCGTTTGTCCGGCGGCCTCATGTCTGGTTGCAGCCAAAGAGAATTTTCATGAGTTCGATTCCAGCCCTGAAGCACAGGCGGTGATAGACAAGCTGTATGAGTTGACTGAGTTCCTGCACGATGTTTCCCCTATCCCGGTATTTAAGAAGCCATTCGCCCATAAGATCAGCCTGCAGATGAGCTGTCACGGTATCCGCATGTTGGACCTGGCTACCCCCAGCGAGCAGATGGGTCCCCGCAACAACAAGGTTGAAGCTGTGTTGAGTCAGATCCCTCAGGTCGAAATTGTCTATCCTGACAGACGTGATGAATGCTGCGGCTTCGGTGGCACCTTTGCCCTGGATGAGGGGGCGGTATCAGGCAAGATGGGTAAAGATAAGGCGCAAGCCCATGCGGCAACCGGCGCGGCCTATGCGGTAGGTTTCGATCCCTCCTGTCTGCTACATATCGATGGCATGATTAAACGCCAGAAATTGCCGATTGAGATCCGTCACATCGCCCAGGTGATTAACGCCGCACTATAGAGAGCCCACTATGTCAAATAACAATTCAGCGGTACATGCAAAGAAAGCCGAGATATTTTGTAAGGATGAAACCAGAGTCGACTGGCACTCTAAGGCCCTGTGGATGTTACGTGAAAAGCGTGACCGTGCAGCCGGTGGCCTGCCGGAGTGGGAGCAGCTACGTCAGATTGGATCTGAGATGAAGTTACACACTCTGACGAACCTGGGACAGTATCTGGAGGAGTTTGAGAAGAACTGCCTCGATAATGGTATTAAGGTTCACTGGGCTAAAGATGGTGCGGAGCATAACCGCATAGTGCATAAGATCTTAGCCGACAAGAAAGTGAAAAAACTGGTTAAGTCAAAATCTATGTTAACCGAGGAGTGTCACCTGAACCCTTACCTCGAGCGGGAGGGGATAGAGGTGATCGATACCGACTTAGGTGAACGGATCATTCAGCTTGCGGGTCAGCCGCCATCACACATCGTGGTACCGGCTATCCATATGAAGAAGGAGGAGGTCGGTGATCTGTTCCATGACAAGCTGGGTACAGAGGCCGGCGCGTCAGACCCAACCTATCTGACCCGGGCAGCAAGGGCTCATCTGAGAGAGCAGTTCCTGTCGGCCGATGCGGCGATGACAGGCGTCAACATGGCGATTGCCGATAAAGGTGCCGTCGTTGTCTGTACCAATGAAGGTAACGCGGATATGGGCGCCAACCTGCCCAAGTTGCAGCTGCACTCTATGGGAATCGACAAGGTTGTGCCCGATATCGAGAGCGCTTCCGCCCTGTTGAGAACTCTGGCACGTAATGCTACGGGTCAGCCGATCACAACCTATAGCTCCTTCTACCGCGGTCCACAGGATGGCGGCGAGATGCACGTCATCATCGTCGATAACGGCCGTACCGATATGCTTAAAGATAAGATATTGGCTGAGTCGCTCAAGTGTATTCGTTGTGGCGGCTGCTTAAATACCTGTCCGGTTTACCGCCGCTCGGGCGGTTACAGCTACAACTACACCATCCCCGGTCCTATCGGCATTGCCGTCGGGGCGCAGAGTGATGATACCAACTCTATTCCATGGGCTTGTACCCTATGTGGCAGCTGTTCTTATGTTTGCCCGACTAAGGTACCGTTAGATAAGATCATTCACCACCACCGCCGATTGAAAGCCGAGGCCGGTAAACTGCCCTACGGCAAGAGTAGTTATATGCCTCTGGTGGGGAACTTCATGGCCAGCGAAGCCATGCTTAACTGCTCTATGAGTGTTGCCCGCACCGCACTGAAAGTCCTTCCCGGTAGTCTTCTCAAGCCATTCTCTGGTGCCTGGGGTAAATACCGTGAACTTCCTACCGCTCCAAACTCAAGCTTCGAAGCTTGGTTTAAGAAAAACAGAGGCTAAAAAGATGTCGAGTAAAGATTATATTTTAAATGCGCTTAAGAGCTCGGCCATCGCTCCTCAGGCTATGCCCGTATTCAATGTGGCTCCACGAATTGATGATCTTCTTGGTCAATTCGAAACAAACCTTAACACTGTCGCTGGAACACTGCATAAGCAGGGCGGGTTAGAGGCACTGCAGCAGAAGGTCGATGAGCTTACTGCTCAGGGATTGCAGGTTATCTCCATGGTCGATGGTGTTAAGGGAAACCGTGAGGTTACCGAGACTGCTCACGAGCTCAAGGATATCGATTATGCCGTGATCCCAGGTGATGTTGGCGTTGCCGAGAACGGGGCTATATGGGTGAACAACAAAAACCTGGGACACAGAGTCACACCATTTATCTGTGAGAATCTGTTTTTGGTTCTGCAGGCCGATTCGATTGTCCCTAATATGCATCAGGCGGCATCTAAGCTCACTCTTGAGAAGGGAGAGTTCGGTACCTTTATCGCAGGTCCGTCAAAAACCGCAGATATTGAACAGGCACTGGTTGTCGGTGCCCACGGCGCCTGTAGTTTGAACGTGTATCTGGTTTAAGTAAGAGAGGTGAAGTTCCTGTTGTTTTGCAACAGGTTCACTTTGATATTTGATTGTTCTGCCCTGAGTTTCAGGGCTTGCTAGCCGCAGTGAACTTGAAAATATGATGGCGGCTCAAATCTTTGAGTCGCCTTTTTGACCACCATAGAGCTATAGTGCAAATAAGCTCTCGGCTTTTGACTGCATAAATTCAATAAAGAGTTTGACCTTAATCGGTTGCTGGCTTCGCTGATGATACAGCATGGAGATCCGGCGCTGCTCTCCTGCCCACTGTGGCAGTACCTCGACTAATTCACCTGATTTCAGCTGCTGTTTCACAAATAGTGCGGGTCCATACAGGATACCCCCATCATCTACGGCGGCGTGCACCGCACCATACAGATCGCCAAGGGTGAGTTTTGCCGGACCATCGTAGTAAAAATCTTCCCCGCTCTTGTGTTTCAGTGTCCAGTTAAACAGGGGCCAAACCTTAATCAAGTCATGTTGACTGAGTTGATTGGGGTGGGAGATCTTTGGGGCTCGGGCCAAATAGTGTGGTGAGGCATACAGGCCATAATTGAGCACACCGAGTGAGCTGGAGACCCAGGATGAGTCGGGCTGAGCACCGCCGACGATAGCAATATCTACCCCCTCTTCCACCAGATCAATGGTGTTATTATTTTGCGCGATATGCAATTGAATATCGGGGTGCATCTTAGAGAACTCATTTATTGCACCGATAAATATCATAGAGATTATCGAGATAGGGGCGGCGATTCTCAGTGTGCCTTCCGGCTTATTAATCACAGAGTCAGAACAGCTGTCGAATTGAGAGATGGCATCCTGGTAACGTTTAAACAGCGCCTCTCCCTCTTCGGTAAGACGTAGTTTTCGGGTGCTGCGCATGATGAGCTGAGTATCCAGGTTCTCTTCGAGTTTGTGCACCTTACGGCTCACTGTGGCGATAGGCATGTTTAGCGCTTTAGCTACCTGTGAGAACCCACCCTTATTGACCAGATGGACAAACAGATAGATTAGTTGCAGCTCGCAAGCCGGGTTTGAACTCATTGAAACAGCCTTTCGCGTTGATACCTATAGGGGAATTATAACAAGGTTGGTTCAGGCCTTATTGAAGTAAATCAGTAAATCTCTATTTAGCAGCTTGTTATACTTGATTGTCGTTATTCAGACTGGCGTTAAGCGTAATGAACCAGCTTCTGTTATTTCAGGTATTTATCGTATATTTCCTGATAGCGCCCGGTCTCTTTCAGATGCTTCAGACCGGCATTGAAATCATCCCGGATATGTTCATCCCAAAATACCGGTCGATAGTCCATTGGGTTGAATTCAACAAAATGATGCTCCTCAACCGGTTTAGGATCGAACCCTTTTTCCCGTTTCAGGTGTAGGGTGAAATAATTAAAAATATTACGATCGCTGAGCACCACATCATAATGCTGTCTGTCGAGGGTCAGTGCCTGTAGCGCCTGATTGTTCTGTTCGTGATAGAGGTTTGACTGCTGAACATCTGTTAACCATTCAGGGTATCGTTTGGCGGCCCCATGAAAGGCTATGACACTCAGCCCCTGCAGATCTTCCGGCTTCTCGATAGTGAGGTTTCGCTCTTTGAGTGTGATAAAGACGTTGTCATAAAACACTGCTGGATCGCCGTAGAGGGCCCCCTCTGACTCCATATCCCGACCCAGATCCGTCATGGCGGCGTCTACATTGCGGGCTAAGAAGGCGATCGGGATCCTGGCGAAGGGGTAATACTCAGGTTTCAGCACATGGCCGCGATAGGCCAACGCCTCTCCTATTACCTCGATCTCAATGCCCGAGTCGGTGGCGGGAAAACAGAAAGGGGGGATCTTCTCGCCGAAAGCCACTCTAACCTCGGCAGCCGTCAGTAATGAAGAGGGTATCCAAAATAGGATTAGTAGAAAAAGTTTGCTTATATTCATTCTCTAGCTCTTGTTTTTGATTTCATTATCAATGTAATGCGTTATATCAAATAAGGATTAGCTCGAGACATTTCGCTAGCTCACTATGATATCCATTCGGTCAGAATTAACGGATCTCAGCTCAATAAGTACCAGTATGTAATATATATGTTACCCCCGTAATCGTACAACATCTGCCCTTCTTCGTCAGTTTAAACTTTGCTTAACTACTCAGATCAGACCTCTGAGTCGTACTTATGGATATCTGCAATTAACAGAGCTTCTATCGGTCACTACCTTTGGGTAATTACCTTTTACGGACTACTTTTAATAGAGAGGATATAGGGAAGTTATCGATAGGAGATCTCATGCATATGCAAACGACCTTACTCTTGTTGGTCTTTTTTGTGATAGCGATATTAATGGGAATAGTTCTTCGCAGGCTATTGAAAAACACTGCGATTCCTTATTCGGTAGCCCTGTTGTTGCTGGGGATGTTAATCGGAACCGGTCTGGATTTCGAATTTCAGCTGCCGATTCTCAATGAACTCAGTTCGGCCTTTGTGCTCGCCAGTCAGCTGGATGCCAATCTGATCATGTTTATCTTCCTGCCTGCACTGGTGTTCGAGTCCGCTTTCTCTCTCGAGGTGCATCTGTTTAAGCGCATGTTTTCACAGATAGCGGTGCTGGCCATTCCCGGCTTAGTGATATGTACTCTGTTTACGGCAATTTTGAGCCTGACAGTGCTGCCATGGCACTGGTCTCTTGGCACCGCCCTGATGTTCGGCGCTATTGTCAGTGCGACCGATCCGGTTGCCGTGGTTTCCCTGCTTAAAGAGATGTGTTCGCGGGTCAGGTTGCAGACATTGATCGAAGGAGAATCTCTGCTCAATGATGGTACGGCGATTGTGATGTTTACTCTTTTTCTCTCGCTGGCGACACAGATAAAGCCTGAGTTTAATCCTCTGGATGTAACCATTGAGTTTCTTCGTGTCGTTTCTATCGGTGTGCTGATCGGGGCGGTAGTCGCGGCGATAAGCCTGAGATTTATCGGCTCAATATTCAATGACAGCCTGATTGAGATTGCCTTGACACTGGTGCTGCCCTATCTGGTTTTCTACCTCGCCGAACACCTGTTTCATGCCTCGGGGGTTGTGAGTGTCGTCACCCTGGCGCTTATCTACGCCGGGCCGGGGAGAACGCGATTCTCTCCGGAGGTGATGGAGCATCTGCACCATTTTTGGCACACCCTCTCTTTTCTCTTCAATACCCTGATCTTTATCCTGGTGGGGCTGGTCGTCTCTACCCGCCTGGGTATCGCAGATCTCTCCAACTGGCAGTATTTGGCGGTCATATTCGCCGGCATCTTAGTGATACGTGCCATGGTCATAATGGGGTTGATGCCTATCCTGGCCAGAATAGGCATAGGGCTGACTAAAGAGAAGTCGATAGTATTGATATGGGGCGGGCTGCGTGGTGCGGTATCACTAGCGTTGGCGCTAATCGTCGCCACCAACGAATCCCTTGATATTCAACTGCGGGACCAGATCCTGTTTCTGACCGCCGGAATCGTGGTATTAACCATTATAGTGAATGGCTCATCTATGCGATTTGTGATGGCGAAATTAGGCTTAGATAAGCTCCCTAAGGCCAAGCAACAGGCGTTTGCCAAGGTTCAGCATAAGATCTCAGACGAGATCATCTCAGTACGGGAACGGTTACATGCCGATGAGCACCTGAAGGCGGTGAACTGGCCGCTGGTGGATAGCAACATAGTATCGGTCAGTGAACCCTTTAAAGATGAGCGGAGCATGGAGACCCATGTAGAGTTTCTGCGTAAACTGCTGGAGTCTGAGCGTCAGTTTTACTGGAATCAGTTTGCCAAGGGGTTATTGAGTCAGGATGCGACCCATATTCTGGTCGAGGCCATCGAGAAGGCGCTCGATGGTACGCCCAGAATATGGCCCAGGCATTCGATTGAGAAGCAGTGGCAAATTCCCCGATGGTCTCAGCGCTGCGCCTCTGTTCCATTAATTGGTGCCTATGCCAGGGGCATAAATTACAGACAACATATCATCATCTTCGAGAGTGCCAGGGGCTTATTCGAGGCAAGCCAGTATATACTGGAGCTGGCGCCGAGTCTGTCACTGGAGCCGGCTCAGCTCGAGCAGGCCATGGCTCAGATAAAGCAGGTGAATCAATTTGCAAAGCATACCCTGAATGATTTCAGGCAGGAGTCTCCGCATCTGGTAGAACGTGTGGAGTCATACCTGGCTCTGCGCATATTGTTAAATACAGAGCGCAAGATGATTCAAGAGCTCTCCCATGAGGGGATGATCTCACAGATCGATGCGGAGAAGTTGATCGAAGCGGTGGAGTTTAAGATGCATCAAAGCAGGAAGCAGAGCCAATTAACTTAGTTGTTCCAGCTTGTAAAGGGGGTCAATAGCATCAAAGGTATTGACCCCTTTCAACAGAGATATAGAACCGTTGCGGGTATAGAGGAGTCAGGGCTTATCTTGACAGCGACAGGGGTCACTTCAATCGATAGATCACTTCAACCCGGTCACGAATGGTGACGTGTCCCTGCTGATAGCTCTCACCCACATCGTAACTCGCGCCCTTGGCACTCATGCGCAGCATCACAGGTTGAACGGGATGTTGCTCGTAGTAGCGGATCTCCCACACCCCTTTAATTTTTTCGCCAAACCCTTCGGCGAGCAGCTGTGCTTTGGCCTGCGCATCTTTGATGGCTGCCTGCCTGGCTTTAGCTATCAACTCCTCCTCTTTACTGGATTTCAATGCGATGTTGTTGACCCTGTTGAGTCCCTCCTCAAGCGCCGAGTCTAAGATGGCATTGAGCCGGGTCAGCTCCTTCACGGTTACGGTGAGACGACGGCTGGCGGTATAGCCGATAAGTTCGGCTGGCTTATCTTTTTCGTAGTGGTATTGAGGTTGCAGATTCAGGTTTGCACTCTGAATGAGTGAGCGCTCTATGCCGGCACTCTTCAGCCTTGCGATAAATTTAGCGACGGCCCTATCTGAGCCCTCTTTAGCGGCTTTGGCTGTTTTATCTTTTATGACGACGGCCACATCTATTTCGGCCATATCCGCTTCGACGGCTACCTCGCTCACGCCTACGGTTTCAAGGTGCGGGAAATTGAGTTCACTGGCCTGTAGTTGAGGTGTTGATAAGATAAGGCCGGCAGATATCAGTGCTGCTAGTAGTGATTTTTTCATCAGTTTGAACTCCAAAAGTGAATAGATAAAAGTGAATAGATAAAAGTGATCTCTGAAGTTATAAACGCAGGGATTCTGAGAAAGGGTTTTATTTTTCTCTTTTTATTTTCCCTTTTTTTGGACTTCTCTCTCCGGTGCGTCAAATTGTTACCTATATTCAATATAGATTGTCTTTTATGGCGTTAGGTATCAAAGTGTTATTTGCAGGTTGTTTTTTGTGTTTGTGGATTTGAGTCTGAACGACTATCCGGTTGATCGCCCGCTTCAGATGACTGTCCGACATTGCTGAAAGTACCTGAAACAATAAAACTAAGGTGGGGGTAGGCATGTATTCAATAAGAAGAAATCTGCTTTTAGGCTTAGCCGTTCTCTTTTGTTATACCTTGGTATGTATCTATAGTGCCAGGCTGGAAAATGTCTCAATGGCGACCCAGGCGCATCAATATGGTACCGATCTGGCCTATAACGCCTCTGAATTAGTCGAGTCAAGAGTCTCACCCGCTACTATCTATAACAGAGCCAGGATTGATCATCTGCACCCGGCCGGCGGGGATAAAGCAAGAAACAGCACTTATAGGGGCAGCGAGTTTTCGAGCGTCAACTCCAGGGTCGGTAGTGCTGTTGGGGGGCAAAAATCTCAGATTAACAGCGTCGAATTTGAGCGAGGCAGGGTGTCGAGCATACTCAACGCCGCTATTTTTCTGTTGGGTGTCACCATAGCTTCATTGGCATTTACCGGGGAAAATATGGGCGCGGAATTTAATGATAAGGTTGTATTCCTGTCACTGCTTGTCTTGATTGATGCTCTGTTTATTGCAGGACCATACACCATGGCATTGCCTGTTGCCGGGGTTATCCTGCTTTATGGAAGGCGCTATCTGGGGGGCTACTTTACCCCTCATCAAGAGTAGTATTTAGTGCATTACACTGCTGCTTCATCAAGGGCGTTCAAAGCCCTTGGTTCTGGGCTATAGCCTTGCTGGCTGGGCTTCAGGAGAGGCATTTCTAATTTGCATTGCACGTCCTGATGGGCTCTGAATTGGCATATACTCAATGCCATTGCTATCGAAACTCAGTGCTTGTTTTATCCTCAACTCAGGGGTAGTCTTAACCTACGACTTGCCAAAGGAGGATGATGCCGATGCTGGAACTGTTTGCCAACAACACGCCCGTGTTGTTCCATTGGTACAACTGCGATATCCAACTTGCCTACGATTTCCCCAACGTTTAATTCCCCCAGGTCGGCCGGATAACGGTCCGCATTTAAGCTAACTCAGTTAACTCATTCAGGTTACCAAACCTGTTAATCATAACGCGCTATTTAGCCGAGCTTTGCCATGCGAACATCTCGATACCCTTGTGGTATTCAATCGGCTCGGCTGGTGCACAAAATGCTACAAGGGATTAAACAATGAAACGTATTCCGGAACCTTTTCGTATCAAGATGGTTGAGCCAATTCGTATGACCAACCTCGAGGATAGAGAGCAAGCCCTGGCTCAGGCCGGGCTCAACCCCTTCCTGCTTCGCAGTGAAGATGTTTATATCGATCTATTGACCGATTCCGGCACGGGGGCGATGAGCGATGTGCAATGGGCGGGGCTCATGATGGGTGATGAAGCTTATGCCGGTAGTCGTAACTACTTTAATCTGTGTGAATCCGTCGAACACTTCTTCGGTTACAAGCTTACTGTGCCGGTTCATCAGGGGCGCGGCGCCGAGCAGATACTGTTTCCCTGCCTGATAGAGCGGATGAAACAGGTGCGGGGTGGCACCGAGCCGGTATTCATCTCTAACTATCATTTCGATACCACGGCGGGTCATATCGAGATGAACGGTGGCAAGGCGCTCAACGTGGTGACAGAAAAGGCTTTCGATACCGAGAGTTACTACGATTGGAAGGGTAACTTCGATCTCGATAAGCTCCGTGACACCATAGCCACCTATGGTGCCAATAATATCGCCGCCATCATCACTACCGTGACCTGTAACAGCTCGGGGGGCCAACCTGTCTCTATGGCCAATATGCGTGCGGTCTATGAGATAGCGCAGCAAAACGATATTCCCGTGGTGATCGACTCGGCCAGATACTGTGAGAATGCTTATTTTATCAAGCAGCGCGAGGCCGGTTATCAAGATAGCTCCATGTTGGAGATCATTCGCGAGATGTTCCAATATGGCGATATGCTGACACTGTCGGCGAAGAAAGACCCTATGGTCAACATAGGCGGGCTCTGCTGTGTGCGCGACCATGAGGAGTTATTCAGAGCCGTGCAGACCCGCTGCGTACCGATGGAGGGGTTTGTCACCTATGGTGGCATGGCCGGACGGGATATGGAGGCGCTGGCCAGAGGCATGCATGAAGGTGCCGATGAAGACTTTCTTCACTACCGGATAAGTCAGGTCGCCTATCTGGGGGAGCGCCTGCGTGAGGCTGGGATCCCGATTCAATACCCTACCGGAGGCCATGCGGTGTTTGTCGATGCCGCTAAGATGTTACCCCATATTCCTGCCCATCAATTTCCGGCGCAATCTCTGTGTAATGCCCTCTATCTCGAGGCCGGCATTCGTGCGGTTGAGATAGGCTCACTGCTGCTGGGCCGCGATCCTGAGACCGGTGAGCAGAAGGCGTCACCTATGGAGCTGATGCGACTCACGATTCCGCGCCGGGTTTATACCAATGATCATATGGATTATATCGCCGATGCGCTCATCGCCATCAAAGAGCAGGCGGCGTCGCTGAAGGGGCTAAGCTTCGATTACGAGCCCCCGGTATTGAGGCACTTTACCGCTAAGTTTAACTCACTCTAGCCATTGATTCTGTTCGGTTTGCGCCGTATTGGACACGTCGGAGAAGGGTTAAGCTTGATATTGGACTCAGCCTCAATCGTGAGCTGAGTCCTCTGATAGTGCCTTCACCCGATAGACAGCGGGTTAAGGCTGGCTGCTACAGTTTACGGAACCCGGCGTAACTCATCTTACTCTGTTGCGTAGCTTCTGGCTTTGCCTGTTTTGCCAGATGACTCATGACGGATTCACCCCCGCCTTTGGCTCTCCCACTACAGCCACATCCTCCGGACTTTCTATTACCCGACTGCCCGTGGTCTGGGTTGCCGCCGCAGCATCCACCGGCCTTCTTTTTGGCGGAGGCCTGGGCACTGTCCTGAGAACCGGCGCCATGAGAGCCACAGCCACAGCCTCCGGATTTTCCGCTTCCGCCACAACAGCCGCCCTTTTTCTCATGATTGAGTGAGGCTCTGCCCTGTGAGGCATGGAGAAGGCGCAGATTCAGGTTGCGTGTGGTTTTCAGCAGCTCTTCGATACCAAGAGAGCTATCGCCCTTGCTGACGCTGATCCCCGCATCGAGTAGCTTACCGAGCATACGCTCGCCGATATGCTGCACGATTATGATGTTGGTCTTGTTGTTGATGATAAGCTCCAACATCGCCTTCTTGGCACTGCATCCTTCGCCCTGTAGTGCAGGGTTGGCAAAGCTGCCGATCAGTTGATGATGTTCGTTGAAGAAGCCTATCTCCTGGGCCTTGGTAAAGTGGCTCGCGAGTCGGTCACGACTCATTGGCATTGCAATAATCATAGTCATTCCTTGTGAGCCTTCAATAGGGGCATCTATCAAAGGTAAATATTAGTCTGGGGCTTAGCTCTCTTGGCTCTCCAGAGGCAAGAGAAGCGCATGTCCACAGGTGATGGCGGTGGCGACCTTCTTGCGCGCGCTGGCAAGCAGGTTGCCGAATGTCTGTCTGGAGATCCCCATTCGGGCCGCGGCATCGAGCTGACTCAGCTTCTCAACATCGCCCAGGTTCAGCGCCTCAAACTCATCGGCCTCCAGTTGGATCCTGGTCAGCTCAGATGAAGGGATCCCATTAGGTTTAAACATGCTGCAGGGCACACAGGCCGATAAGCGGCGACACTTTCTGGGTCTTGGCATGATGAATCGCCTCCCTTCCTGTTAGTAAAAAACTTGTTGGTAAAAGTCATGGGCAAAGAGTTATTAGTTATTGGCGTACGCCAATAACTGGGGATTATCATGCAAGTTCATAAAACAAACTGTGCAGTAGATCACCATCAAAAATATTCGTGTCGGCTAAATAATTGGGTGCTTATAGCTATTCATTCAGGGCCTAGTGCATTATGCAAATAGTTTATTTTGAAGATAAGACTAGGTATGACTGACTGTAATTTCTAATGATATAAAGGTCTGCAGAATCCAATTCTGTTCCGTACAGCATTTCAGATAATGGGAGCGGGAAATATTGACGAAGTGTCACCGTATTTGGCTAAATCGAAGAGATAAGAAACAGGTGTAGGTATGAATGAGGGTATCGAAAACAGGGATGTTTTCGTTAAGCGGGCATGGATGGCTTTACAACGATATCCATATCTAAAAGCCAGTTCGGCATCCATGCCTCTCGTTCATAAGCACAGAAACCAGAAGCTTCTATTCACCGTTCCGAAGGAATACCTGCACATAAGCCCGCTGCAGGCGATTAACACCATAGAAGCTATGGTTCTTAATACACCTCAAAACCATAAAAGTCAGAATCAAAAACAAGCGTTATTTAAACCATTGTTAACTGACAATGGCCTCCTCAAGCGATAGAATACCCCTCAGATTATTCCTCATCAGAGCCAACCTCATGCATGTACACATCTTAGGCATCTGCGGCACCTTTATGGGTGGTCTGGCACTTCTGGCCAGAGCAGAGGGCCACAAGGTTACCGGCAGCGATGCCAATGTCTATCCGCCGATGAGCACTCAGCTCGAAGAGCAGGGGATCGAACTCATTCAGGGCTTCGACCCGAGCCAGCTCGGGAGAAACGAAGATGACGCGCCGGATCTGGTGGTTATCGGTAATGCGATGAGCCGGGGGAACCCCTGTGTCGAAGCGGTATTGAACCGCGGTCTCAAGTACACCTCCGGTCCGCAGTTTCTGGCCGAACATATTCTGCCAAACCGTTGGGTGCTGGCGGTATCAGGGACCCATGGTAAGACCTCGACCTCGAGCATGCTGGCGTGGATCCTGGAAGATTGTGGCTACGAGCCGGGCTTTCTGATCGGTGGTGTTCCTCAAAACTTCGGTGTCTCTGCGCGCCTGGGTAACTCGCCATTTTTTGTGGTGGAAGCCGATGAGTATGACAGTGCCTTCTTCGATAAGCGTTCCAAGTTCGTTCACTATCAGCCACGCACTCTGGTCATCAATAACCTGGAGTTCGATCATGCCGATATCTTCGATGACTTGAAAGCGATACAGCGTCAGTTTAATCACGTGATACGCACCGTACCCGGTCAGGGGAAAATTATCTGGCCCAAGGATAGTGAGGCGGTGCAGCAGGTGATGGAATTGGGCTGCTGGAGCGAGCAGGAGACATTTAATAAAGGGCTGCAATCACCAGCAGAGAGTGGGTGGCATGCCGACTTGTTGGCCGATGACGGTCATAAGTTTGAGCTCTTCTTCGAAGGTGACTCTCAGGGCGTGTTGGATTGGAGCCTTATCGGCCAGCATAATGTCGAGAATGCCACCATGGCGATCGCGGCAGCGCGTCATGTGGGGGTGCAACCCGAGGCGGCCATCGAGGCGCTCACCAGGTTTTCACCACCTAAGCGCCGTATGGAGCTTATCGGCACGGTGAACGGCATAGAGGTATACGATGATTTTGCCCACCACCCGACGGCGATAGCGACGACCCTGCAGGGGACTCGCGCTAAGGTCGGTAAGGGTAAGATCACCGTTATCTTAGAGCCGCGCTCAAACACCATGAAAAGTGGTGTACATAAAGACACCTTAGCCGATTCGATGCAGCTCGCCGATGAGGCCTACCTCTATCAGGCGGATAACATCAATTGGGACGTGAAGGCGGCAATGGAAAAGGCCCGACTGCCCGTTACTGTGCTATACCAAATAGATGAGATAATCGATGCCGTAGCCGACAGGGCGCAAACCGGTGACACCATCATAGTGATGAGTAACGGTGGCTTCGGTGGTCTGCATCAGAAGCTGTTAAAGAGATTGAAAGATTAAAGGGGTAAGTTTTAAGTCATAAGTTTTAAGATATGAGCCATGAGAAACAAGCTTGTGCTCTTCACTTTCTTTGCTTACAGCTTAACACTTACCGCTTACAACTATTTTATTGAGACTTTATGAGTTACCCAAGAAAAACCAAGGCTGTCAGTCTGGCCTGGACAGGGGCCTCCGGCGCACCTTACGGCCTGAAACTGTTGGAGTGCCTGCTGGTTGCCGACTATCAGGTATTTCTGATGATCTCATCGGCCGCCAGAGTCGTGATGGCGACCGAACATGGTTTGCAGTTAAGTGCCAACAGCGACAAGGCCGCAGAGCAGCTTACTGAGCTGTTTCGTGAGCAGGGCGCATGTATCACCGGCACTCTGCATGTTTTGGGCAAGGAGGAGTGGTTTTCACCGCCGGCCTCGGGCTCGGCTGCGCCAAAACAGATGGTTATCTGTCCCTGTAGCACAGGAACCTTAGCGGCCGTGGCCAGTGGAATGAGTAATAGTTTGCTCGAACGCGCCGCCGATGTGGTAATAAAAGAGCGTGGGCAACTTATCTTAGTTCCCAGGGAAACTCCCTTTAGTTCTATACATTTAGAGCATATGTTGTCCCTATCCAGACTCGGTGCGACCATCATGCCCGCGGCTCCGGGCTTTTATCATGATCCCAAATCGGTAGAAGATCTGGTAAACTTCATGGTCGCCCGGATCCTTGATCATCTGGGTGTCGAACACGAATTAACGAATCGCTGGGGCTATGATAAGCATAATGCCAGTGACAGCGACAATTAATACTATGTTGAGAGTACTATGAAACACACCATCGAAGAGATGATCTCTGCCCAGGAGATAGACGAGAAACTGGATCTGTTGGCTGAGCAGATTAATGCTCACTATGCTGACAGCGAGCGCCTGTTAATGGTGGGGTTGTTGAAAGGCTCCGTTGTGTTTATGGCCGATCTTTGTCGCCGTATTAAGGGCCATGTGGAGATCGATTTCATGTCGGTATCCAGCTACGGTAATGCGATGACCAGCACACGTGAAGTTAAGATTCTGAAAGATGTGCAGTCGGATATTCAAGGGCGCGATGTACTTATCGTCGAAGATCTGATCGATTCGGGTAATACCCTCAATAAGATCCGTGAGATGCTTTCACTGCGTGACCCTAAGAGTCTGGCGTTATGTACGCTGCTCGATAAGCCGGATCGCCGTGAGATAGAGGTTCCGGTAGATTTCATCGGCTTTACTATTCCCGATGAGTTTATCGTCGGTTACGGTATCGATTACGCCGAGCAGTATCGGAATCTGCCCTATATCGCTAAGGTGATCCCGCAAGAGTAAGCTCACACGTTCTATTCTCAACTCCCGCATCTGGCGGGAGTTTTTCGTTTTACAGATATCGGTTTACTGCATTGGAAGAGAAATGACAAACACTGAGCATGCATTAGTTATCGACTCGCTGAAGAAAACCTATAAGGGCGGCGTCGAGGCGGTAAAGGGGATAAGCCTTACGGTCGAAAAGGGGGACTTCTTTGCCCTGCTAGGCCCCAACGGAGCCGGCAAGTCAACGACCATAGGTGTGATTAGCTCGCTGGTACAGAAGAGTGAAGGCAAGGTCTCCGTGTTTGAACACGATATCGACACTGAGCTGGAGTTGGCTAAGCTCTGTATCGGTCTGGTGCCTCAGGAGTTTAACTTCAACCAGTTTGAAACGGTTCTGCAGATCGTGGTCAATCAGGCCGGTTACTATGGTGTAACCAGGGCTGTCGCGCTCGAGCGTGCACAGAAATACCTGAGTCAGCTGGATCTGTGGGAGAAACGCAACAGTCCCGCACGGGCACTGTCCGGTGGCATGAAGCGGCGTTTGATGATTGCCAGAGCACTGATGCATCAGCCGAAGCTACTTATTCTTGATGAGCCGACGGCCGGTGTCGATATCGAACTCAGACGTTCGATGTGGACCTTTCTGACGGAGCTCAATGCCGAAGGGGTGACGATTATTCTGACCACTCATTATCTGGAAGAGGCCGAGATGCTCTGCCGTAATATCGGTATCATCGACAAAGGGGTACTGGTCGAGTGTACCAGCATGAAGTCCCTGCTGAGCCGCTTGAACCTTGAGACCTTCGTTCTCGATCTGGGCCGGGATCTGACCGAACCTCCCGTGCTCGAAGGGCTCACCTGCCGCTTAAGCGACCCGCACACCTTAGAGGTCGATGTCGAGAAAGATCAAAGCCTTAATACTGTATTTACCCAGCTAAGTGAGCAGGGACTGGAGGTATTGTCGATGCGTAATAAGGCTAACCGTTTGGAGGAACTGTTTGTGGAGTTGGTAGAGAAAGGCAAGCATGAACAAGCTCAGAAGGGGGTGACGTCATGAATATGAAAGCACTCTATGTCACGGCATTTAAGAGCATCTTAACCAAAGAGATCAATCGCTTCACCCGGATCTGGATACAGACCTTAGTGCCGCCGGCTATCAGCATGACACTCTATTTCCTGATCTTCGGTAACCTGGTCGGAAAGCGGATCGGTGAGATGGGAGGTGTCACCTACATGGAGTTTATCGCACCTGGCCTGATCATGATGGCGGTGATCACGGCTTCCTACTCGAATGTGGCATCATCATTCTTCAGTGCCAAGTTTCAGCGTAACCTGGAGGAGTTGATCGTTGCCCCGGTTCCCCACTATGTGATGATTGCCGGCTACGTCGGCGGCGGTGTCGCCCGGGGATTGTGTGTGGGAAGTATAGTGACGGGCGTGGCTATGTTCTTCGTCGATATCTCTCTGCATCACGCCGGACTCGTCGCGATAACTGTGCTGCTGACATCGATTCTGTTCGCTCTGGGCGGCCTGATTAACGCCGTATTCGCCAAGAGTTATGACGATATCAGCATAGTACCTACCTTCGTGTTAACACCGCTTACCTACCTCGGCGGTGTCTTCTACTCCCTCTCTCTGCTCCCCGACTTCTGGCAGGGGGTATCGGCACTGAACCCTGTGGTCTATATGATTAACGTGTTTCGTTACGGTTTCTTAGGTTATGCCGATATGAGTGTTCCCTTCTCGATCGCCGTTATGGTGGGCTTTTGTGTCGCACTGTGGAGCCTGGCGTATTATCTGATCAGCCGTGGAATAGGCCTGCGCAGCTAACTGCGACGGCTCAGGATCCCTGAGAATGAGCTCAGGGATCCTGAGTAAATAGTTTTAAGCTTCTAGCTCTCCTCTAAAAACTTCATTATCTCAAAAACCTGCTCCAAGGAGTCTGCCCTTAATTTGGCGGTGCAGCAGTGACCCGACAAGCTGGCATGTTGCCTGACAAACTCCAATATCTGAGGTAAATACAGTGGTTCATCCGCTATCTGCCAGCTTAGTTGTCTGTCTGGCATCCGCTGAGTATGCGGTGTCGGAGTAAGCTCATAGACGACGCCCGATACATCAAGCAGACGGCTGTTTGCCGCTATATGACTCTGCGTCTCGAGTAGCCACTCATGCTCCGACGCCAGATAGGTAAGTCCGTCAGGGTCTTGTTGAATGAGTATTGCCGGCCACTTGATCTGCCTGTTCTCGTAACGCTTCATATCGCCTTTTCTGTTACTGCTTTTCATTCGCCGCGTTTTAATAGCCAAGGGTAACGATTACTGCACCTATATTGCCCGAAGGCGGCCTGTTTGTCTGCAATCGAGTCTGCAACCCCGAAGGCGTAGCCTTTGACGTAAATAAGCACGAACAGGGCACGCATCTCACCATTGTCTATAGGCTCTAGCTGCTCATTTAACGTGAGGTTAAGGCGCATATTATCGATCTTTTCATCGTTACTCATGGCGAGTTTGCTACACACGAGCAGATCCATGACCTCTGGTTGGTTGAGTATGGTATGGGCTTTATCGATAAAACCATGCATCCCCATGCCGCCGCGACTGGCGATGATCTTTTGCAGCGTGAAATAGGAGAGGAGTGTTCCCAGCAGTATGCCTGCTATAAAAACAGTGAGATAAGTGAGTTTTTTCATCGGGAGCGAGAGTTCTTGAGTTGCTGAAATAGGGAAAACCAGAAACAGACAGTTTATAACGAAGGCCTTAAGACTAATATCTTAAAACTTACTTTTCAGTTGATTCCGGTTTCTCTTCGGCTTGGACCAGCGCCTTGCGTTGCTGCAGAAGATCTATGCTCTTCTGGTTATTAGCGATAAGATCGTCGAAATAGAGGTGCATCTCCTTCATTTCACTAAGATACTCGGGGTTATCCTTCTCTTTTTTCTGCCAATAACGCTTACGCTCTATCTTCTGCTCTTCACTGGCCCTTAATATATCGAAATAGCTGTTTTCCTGTTTTAAACGGTACATCTCAGCGTTGATCAGCTGCATCAGCTTCTCTTTGGAGATGGTTTTCATATCGAGCAGTGCGGAGAGAGGGTCGATAAAGTTTTGTGGCTTATCTGAGTCGATCTCTGTGGTGATCCCCAGATCGTATTCTATCTGGCGTTGGCTGAACTCTTTGGGGCAGCTGGTCTGACTAAAGACAACCTTATCATCTTTGATGCATTTATAGATGCTACCAGCCAGAGCTGAACCGACTAACAGGCTGGTAAAAGTCAGACAGGTAAAAAATATGAGTATCACTCTTGCCATCAGGCTATACATCCTCTGTTCAGCTTTCTGCTCACTCACTTAATGAGTGTCACCATCTCTGGCTGTATATCGAAAAACACCTAAGATATTTGACGAACATCCATTCAGCCAGCCATTACGACATCTAATACTTTCTTATATATCCATACTACTATGGCGTAACTGGCGCGATAAAACCAGTTTTTTGAGAGGGAGTTCTGACAATATTGGCTTTGATTAATAAGACAATATAGAGAGGTATGACGATATAGCTGTTGAACGGATTAATCGAGGCACCCTAACCGGGTACCCCGACAGGCAACACTCTGTTTAGCGGGTGAAGCAGAGGTTATCAATCAGGCGTGTATCGCCCATGTAGGCCGCTGCAAGGATAACAAGTGAGGCATCTTCGTCGCTCGCCAGAGACAGGTCCGATGCACTGCGTACCTCGAGGTAATCGGGTCTGAATCCAGCTTCGCTCAACTGATGAGTGCCGGCCTTAATGGCATCGGCAATGGACTCACCCTGCTGGATTGCATCGGACATGGCATCCATAGTCCGCTTAAGTGTCGCAGCCTTATCCTTCTGTGCCTCACTCAGGTAGCCGTTACGTGAGCTCATGGCTAAGCCTGAGGCCTCGCGTATGGTATCGACGCCAACAATCTCAATAGGCATCGAGAGATCGGCCACCATGGTCTCTATCACCAGCAGCTGTTGGAAATCTTTGCGACCGAAAAGAGCAATGTCGGGCTGGACGATATTAAACAGCTTGCAGACCACTGTGGCGACACCACGGAAGTGTCCGGGACGGCTGGCCCCGCATAGCTCTTCGCTGATTTTTGGAACCTCTACAAAGCTCTGCTGCTCCATCCCCTTTGGGTAGATGATCTCTGGTGTCGGGGTGAAGAGCAGTTCGGCACCGGCATCGGTCAATGCCTGTTGGTCGGCAGCCAGCGTTCTCGGGTAGGCATCGAGATCTTCATTTTGACCAAACTGCATCGGGTTGACAAAGATTGAGGCGACGACATGATCGGCACGTTTAACCGCTTCCTTAACGAGGGTGATATGCCCCAGGTGAAGGTTGCCCATAGTTGGAACGAATGCGACGGTTTCGCCCTTGGCATGCCATGCACGAACTTGTTGACGGATCTGACTGATTTCTTGAGTGGTGATCATAGTAACTCTGCACTATTTTGTTTTACTGAATAGATCTTCCTCCCGCCAGAGCGGGCTGGGAATTTTTGCTTGGTTTGCAGGCCAAGCCGCCGGTGAGTGTCGATATTTACCGGCGGTTGAGTGCATACTTACCTAGTTAAATGTATGGTCGATGCCCGGGAAGATACCTTGTGCGACTTCGTCGATATATGCGCGAATAGCCTCGCGGATCTCACCGGTCTGCTTCAGGTAATTCTTAGAGAAGCGGGGAATGTAGCCACTGGAGATCCCCAATACATCGTGCATAACCAGTATCTGGCCATCGGTATCGGCACCGGCTCCGATGCCTATCACCGGAATGGTTAATGCTTCGCTGACGGCCTTGGCAAGTGCTGCCGGAATACATTCTACAACCAGCAGCTGAGCTCCGGCCGCTTCGATAGCCTTAGCCTCATCCAGGATACGCTGGGCATTGTCTGAATCGCGTCCCTGAACCTTAAAGCCGCCGAACACATGTACCGATTGCGGGGTCAAGCCTAAGTGAGCACAGACCGGGATACCGCGTTCGGTCAGTTTACTTATGGTGTCCAGTAACCAGTGGCCGCCCTCTAGCTTGACCATATTCGCGCCGGCTTGCATCAAGGCGGTGGCATTTGTCATCGCTTGCTCGGCCGTTGCGTAACTCATAAACGGCATATCGGCGATAAGCAGAGAGCGTTTGATACCACGGCGAACACAGCGTGTATGGTAGGCAATATCTTCGACCGTTACGGGTAGAGTATCATCATGTCCTTGAAGTACCATTCCCATCGAATCACCGACGAGTAGCACATCAATTCCTTCACTGTCGAAGGCGCTTGCAAAGCTTGCGTCATAGGCCGTGAGTGCAGTGAACTTTTTACCTTCCTGCTTAAACTTGAGCAGGGTAGAGCTAGTTATTTTAGACATAGTGATGATCTTAAATCGATTAATTGTATTAGTGCTAAATATTCAGCTTTCGCATTTAGATTTGGATAAAGACAGTGTGCTTTTATAAGCCAACACAGAGCCGAGTTCAATATTATCTGACTATTTGTTCTAATTCTGCGGTCAATTCGGCATTTATAAGTTGCTCGAGCTTTGTGCCGCAGGGAAGAGTCAGCCGGGGGGCGATATCGGCTAAAGGCACCAGGACAAAGCTGCGCTGCTTCATTCCATAATGGGGGATCGTGAGTCTTGGGGAGTCTATGGTTTGATTGTCATAGAGAAGAATGTCGAGATCTAAGGTTCTTGGTCCCCAGCGCTCGAGTCTCACCCGGCCCTGCTCGTTTTCAATTTTTTGCAGTGCATCCAACAGCTCGATAGGTTGGAGCCTGGTATTGAAGCTGACGACGGCGTTGACATAGTCGGGCTGTACCACATCTCCCATCGGGGCGGAGCGGTAGTAGGGGGAAACTCTAAGTGAGCTCTTATCTGCTGAGTCAGGGCTTGGCAGGGCCAGCTCGGTAAGCGCTTTACAGGCGTTATCGAGCTGAGTCTGCGGGTCGGTAAGATTTGCCCCTAGTGCAACAAAAACTAACGCCATTACTCTGTCGGCTTAGCCGTTTTCTTTGGGGTGGATCTGCGGCGTCTGCGTTGATTAGAGTTGCGGTTACGGCTGCCCTTGTTTGCCGAGCGCGCGATGACACTGCGTTGCTCATCGCCTCCCTCGACGAAGCTCTTCCACCATGCGGCAGACTTGGCAACCGAACCACCCTCGGCAAGCGCTCTGAGCAGAAGCAGATCATAGGCCGCACGGAACTTAGGATGCTCGATAAACTTAAACGCACGCGTGCCCTGATTGCGATCGAACCTGAGCTGCAGTTGCCAGATATCTTTAGCCGGTGTGCTGAAGCGGCGTGGGATGCTGATGCTACGGCATTGCTGCTCCATCACATCGCCCATCGCGGCGTTATAGGCGTCATAGAGACTCAGACCACTTTCAAGAGCGATATCGTCGGCACGTTGACTCAATGGGTACCAGAGTATGGCTGCGTAGAAGAAGGCGGGCGTTACCGTTTTCTCTGCGCGGACTCTCAGATCGGTATTTTCCATGACAGCCTGAAGCATCTTAGCGGTAAAGCCATTGGGCTCATCTTCAAGATGTGAATCTATCAGTGGGAAGAGAGGCGCAAACAGACCAAATTCGCGCATCATCTCAAAGTTATTTGTCGCCTGGCCGTTGAAGAAGAGTTTGAGTACCTCTTCATACATGCGCGCTGCGGGAATATCTTTCAGCAGTGGAGCCAGATCATAGATTGGGTCGGCTGCACCGGGATCTATGGTCATGTCGAGTTTAGTCGCAAAACGCACGGCTCTGAGCATACGCACGGGATCTTCACGGTAGCGGGTGTTGGGATCGCCGATTAATCTGATGGTTTTTGAGTTCAGATCTTCAAGGCCACCGCCGTAACTATGTATAGAGAAGTCACTGATGTCGTAATAGAGTGCATTGACGGTGAAGTCGCGACGTTCCGCATCTTCATCTATGGTGCCGTAAACATTATCGCGTAGCAGTCGGCCTTCGGCATTGGTCTTGGAGATCTTTTCACCCGAATCGACATGGTGGCCACGCAGTGTTGCGACCTCGATCACATCGCGACCAAAGACGATATGGGCCAGACGGAAGCGCCTTCCGACCAGTCGGCAGTTGCGAAAGAGTTTCTTGATCTCTTCAGGTGTCGCATTGGTTACCACATCGAAATCTTTCGGTTGCAGGCCCAACAAAATGTCACGCACCCCTCCACCGACGAGATAAGCCTTAAACCCGGACTTATGTAATCGATAGAGTACCTTTATGGCATTTTCGCTTATCTGTCTGCGAGAGATAGAGTGATCTTTTCTCGGGACAACCTCCAAACTTAGCCCTGTTTGTGTGGTTTCGTCAGCTGCTTGATTGTCATCAAAGAACTGCTTACAGAATTTGCTAATACGGCGAAAAATGGGACACCTCGAACTTGGAACTTAACTGCGATTTAAAATAAGTCGGCTATGATAACTCAAATATGGCTCAATGAGTATACGATTGATCACCATTGACTCACGTCGTTTTGAATTTGTGTGCGATCTTCTATAGTTGGCCAGGTAAAGTCGCCAGAAAAGCTGAGCCGTTAGCACCGAACCACCATGGGGCACCCGATTCGGGCTGGTGTTCCCTGCACCTCTTAAGGAGGAGAACGCAAGTCAGCGTAAGCGGTTAATCGAGGATGATCTCGGTTTGCTTAGGGATCAGGTCGATATCAAATTGAGATATGGCCTGCTCCAGCATCAGGGGCATCTCTTTTCTGGGTTCGACACTGGGTTGCCCCAGAAAACACAGTGCGGCGTTCAGGCTATTTTGTGGCTGAGTGATGTCGATAGCGGGGGCATGATTCTGTTTCGACAGCTTCATGCCCGGTGTGGTGCAGACCAGGGGGAGGTGTAGCCAGGTGGGCGCTTTGAAACCAAACAGTGCAAAGAGGCTCTCCTGTCTGCAACTTGTCTCAAGCAGGTCACAGCCCCGAACCACCTCAGTGATCTGCTGAAATGCATCATCCAGGACTACGGCCAACTGGTAGGCGTAGAGGCCATCACTACGTTTAATGATAAAGTCCTCATTGGCAAAGGCTTTATCCAGCTGTATCCGGCCCATCAGGGTATCTTGAAATCTGTCTATGCCGATCGTATTGCGTATTCTTATCGCCCCATGAGTCAGTGGCGTTTCCAGCTTGCCGCAGCGACCGTCATAGGTGCCACCCATCGCCTTGATCTGTTTGCGTGTACATTGACAGTAATACGCGAGATCGGCGTCCATTAAGCTATCGAGTTTAGCCTGATAAGCCTCGACCCGCTGACTTTGGTACAACACCTCACCATCCCACTCCAGGCCATAGGCATGCAGCGTTCGAAGAATATCGTCGCTGCTTCCCGGTACCTCTCTGGGAGGATCGATATCTTCGATTCTCACCAACCATTGACCCCCCATAGAGCGCGCCCGCAAGAAGCTGCCTACGGCCGCAACCAGAGAACCGAAGTGAAGCGGACCTGAAGGAGAGGGGGCAAATCGGCCTATGTATGGGGATTGACTCAAAGTGACGATACCTATAGTTGATAGGTTATAAAACCAGAGAGGATCATAATATGTTTAGGCTGGGTTTAACAGTGCCGGAATAGCCATCGGCTGGCATCTGGCTTTACGATAAATGTGTCAGCGGGGAGGAGAGACGAGCATCTAATGCTTGTCGGTGATCAACCAGAGAGCTGAGCGAAGCGCTGAATTTAGCTTAAAAACAGAAAAGAGCTGTTAAGCGGGGCCAACCCCCGCTTACTCATGCAGTCAAGAGCCGCTGGTTAGCCGGCCATCTGCTTTTCTTTGATCTCTGAAAGTGTCTTACAGTCGATGCACTGATCGGCTGTCGGACGAGCTTCGAGGCGGCGGATGCCGATTTCGATGCCGCAAGATTCACAGAAACCGAAATCATCTTCTTCAATCTTCTGAAGTGTCTTTTCGATCTTCTTAATCAACTTACGCTCTCTGTCGCGAGCACGAAGCTCAAGACTGAACTCCTCTTCCTGTGCCGCACGGTCTACAGGATCCGGGAAGTTAGCCGCTTCATCTTGCATATGGTTAAGAGTACGATCGACCTCTTCACGCAATTGATTACGCCAAGCGTCCAGAATCGTTCTGAAGTGGTCCAGCTGATCTGCGTTCATATACTCCTCACCAGGTTTCTCCTGGTAAGGTTCTACACCTGCGATAGCGAGCACGCCGAGTTTTTTAGTGCCTTCTGGCATAACCCATCTCCTGTTAATCGTTTGCTTTGTAGGGCGCTTGTATTTTAAGGCCGATATCTATATCAGAAACAGATAATCCAAGCAAACTTTTTGTATCCATTTGACGTTATTCCTTGACTATGTCCCCTATTCTCAATTAATTCAACTTTTAGCTGCCATTTAAAGTTTGACAGGGCATGATTTAATCAAGGAGGCCCCATTTGGGGAGATTTCGGCGCAATATGCGATGATTTCGACCCCGGCGCGGTGTGCTTCACTCAGCAAATTGGCATAGTCAGGGTCGATATGAGCCGCCGCCTGAACAGACTCTATTCCTGTATGCTGCACCACAAAAAGCAGTACGCCTCTATGGCCGGCAGCCACCACCTCCATCAACTCCCTCAGGTGCTTCTGTCCTCGGGTGGTGACCGCATCGGGGAAGTAGCCCTGACCCTCTTCCAGCAGGGTACAGCTCTTCACTTCCACATAGCAGTCGGCCTTGGTTAGTGTGTCGCCCCGCTCACTGTTTTTTGCCTCTTCGGCGTCGCTGAGAAGAATATCGATACGGCTATTTTCACTGCCGTATTTGACTTCACGTCTGAGCGAGCCATAACCGCTCAACTCGGTTATCACCCCGTCTCTGATGGCATCTTCAGCCAGCTGATTGGCTCTGCCTGTGTTGATACCTATTATATGCCCCACATCGGACTCAGCCTGCTCCCAGGTGCGTGAGTACTTACGTTTTGGGTTATCGGAGGTGGAGAACCACACCTTTTCACCGGGAAAGAGGCAGTTTCTCATCGAGCCGGTGTTGGGGCAGTGTATGGTGACCTCACTGCCATCGCTGAGTCGAATGTCGGTAAGGAAGCGTTTATAGCGTCTCAGTAAGACGCCCTGTTCGAAAGGGGGAGTGAACTGCATTAGCCGGCTGGGGCTCCATAAGAGATAACAGATGAGATTAGGTTATCAGTTTCCCGGGTTAATAATGAGTCTTTTACAATTAAGCGGGGGAAATAGCATCACACCGGGTCATTCAACTCCCGGCTAATTTAGCCGGGAACAATCAAATGTGATGGCTTTCGGTATCTAGCTCTATGCAGTACACTTCGGACAAGCAAATCTCAGGTTATCTATTTTTTCCGTCTCTTAGTTTAGCGCGTACGGGAAAGACCTAACTACAAAAAGATGTATAAAAGGAAGGATTAGGCATGACAGAGTTAATGAAAGTGAGCCTCACCAAAGAGGCACCTGCTGCCCACTGGGGGAAGGCCGATGTGACATTTCAAAATGATCAGGCGGCTATTCACCTGCAGGGGGGCGATGAGTTACGCCAGATCCAGAAGGCGGCGCGTAAACTGCGCAGCCAGGGGATAGCGACACTTTCATTAGAGGGAGAGCTGTGGGATCTGCACTCTCAATGGGCTTTCGCTCAGGGATTTGCTACGGCAAAGTCTAATTCCGATATCCGCTGGACCGGGGATGAAGCGACCCGGACCGAACTGGAAAACAGACTCGCCAGTGCCAGCTTTGCCCGCCAGTTGATCAACGAGACGCCTGAAAATTTAGCGCCTGTGAAGTTGGCTATTCTTGCCGCCCACTGGTTATCCGAGATTGGCTCAGACAAGGTGAGCTATCGCATCATCGAAGGTGCCGAACTGCTCGAAGAGAAGTGGATCGGTATCCACGCCGTGGGCCGTGGCAGTGAGCGACCACCTGCGATGCTGGAGCTTGATTATAACCCTCTTGGTGAAGATGCTCCGGTATCCGTTGCCCTGGTCGGTAAGGGGATCACTTTCGACTCCGGCGGTTACAGCATTAAATCCTCCGAAGGCATGTTGGGGATGAAGTGTGACATGGGCGGAGCGGCGACCGTGACCGCGGCGCTGGGTCTGGCGATGAAGCAGGGGTTGAACAAGCGGGTTAAGTTGTTCCTCTGCTGTGCTGAGAATCTTATCAGTGGTCATGCTTACAAGCTGGGTGACATCTTGACCTATAAGAATGGCGTCTCTGTCGAGGTGGTCAATACCGACGCTGAGGGGCGCTTGGTATTAGCCGATGGTTTGCAGGCGGCATCGGAAACCGGCGCTCCTCTGATCATCGATGCGGCCACCCTGACCGGCGCAGCCCTGATGGCTGTCGGAACTAACTATAACGCTATCTTCTCACCATCGAGTGAGGTGTTGGCTATGACGCAGGCTAAAGCGACCGAAGTGGGTGAGCGGGTCTGGCCGCTGCCACTGGACCCCTGGCATCGTGAGATGTGTCCATCGCCCTATGCCGATACCGCTAACAGCCGACCCATGAAGGGGGGCGGTGCCGGTGGTGCCTCTAATGCTGCCGGTTTCCTGTGGCACTTTGTTGCCCCGGAGGCTCAGTGGTTACATATGGATCTTGCCTCCGCCTTTGCAGATACCTCCAATGCATTATGGGCCGCAGGCGGAACGACACACGGTGTCTTGACTATCGCAGCATTATTGCAGGATTAATATCTCGTGTTCAGAGCGATAGACGACTCGTACATCACGGCGAATTTGAGCTAAATATTGAAGCCGGCACCTGAAAAGGTGCCGGCTTTTTTATCGGTTGTAACTGACTTGTCGAGAGTTTTGATAGTTTTGAGAGTTAACCGGGCTGGCTTGTTCCGGTCGGTATAAGTTTCCAGGAGCGCTGGATATGGTACTCGACCCCCTCCGGGGTGCTGACCGATTCATAGAGGTGCATCTGCTGTGGTGAGAGCGTCAGTGGAATAAGGGCGCGCTCTATTAACTCATCCCGTAATAAATTTGTTTCGGGCAGTAGCGCCTGGGGGATCTTCTTTGCTTTTCTAAACAGGGTGATATGCGGGGTGAAGGCTGGTTCACCGCTTCTATTGTCTTTGTCGGTTTTTCCGCTGAAAAGTCCGGCCTCTCTGGCGGCATATCTGCATCTGTCTACCGTAATCTGCAGATTTTCATCATCGACTTTTCCCGACAGACAGAGCACCTGAGGTTTTCTCCAGAGCGTAAGTGTATCTAATGCCACATCGAAGGAGGCCCACTGGTTTGCGTTGATGGCGTAGAAGCTATCCAGTGTCGACTCCAGTTGCTCCTGCATCTCATCGCTGACGGCTCCCAGGAAGGCAAGCGTCATATGAAAATTTTGCTTTTCGACCCTGCACCCGACACCGGTGTAATAGTTAGCCGTTTTTCTATCCGCATCCCGCCCCTCACAAGCCCTCTCCTTATCTCCAGCCTTGAAAAGAGTGGTCTGGATCTTGAGTAGTTGCTCGACCTGCGCCGCATCGGGGGATACGCCTAAAAATAATCTTTTCATATTAGCCGCTCCATCTGAAAGAACTCGCTTAATTAACCTTAAATAGTTTTTAAGACTTAATTCTTTTGTGGTTAATTGTAGCAAAATCATATGGCTTTATGGCTGATTGCCGTAATCTCTTAGCTGGTGGTGCTTCATAGCCTCGATTGTCGCTACACTTACCAGGGACTAAACTGGTTAATCTAGTCCTTGTGTCGTGAGGCTATCCTGTAGCGGGAACTGTAGGTTCCTCCTGGATATCGTTCAGATGCTTGGGAAAATATACCCAAACCACTTCAATATGCAGAATTCAGCAAGTCTAGAAGTGGCAGAGTTCAAGGTCGTTAATTGCTCCTGCATTAATGACATTCCCACCATCCGTGGTGGTCTTCATGAAATAGAAGGACTAGTTTTCTAATTCAATGTTTATTCTTATAAATAAAGAATACAGAAAATGTTGCTTATCGATTTGCCCTTCGGGAGCTCCCGAAGAACACCTGAGCGGCGTTAGTGATATCGACAAGGGAGCAACCATTCTCTCAATCACTGCCTTGCCCTGTTATCCTTCGGAAGCTCTGAAACTCGGAATATGAAGTGGCTTGGGTATAAGGCCCATTCCTAGTACACTGGTGGCAGTGTGTTATTCAGATGTCATCTCCTTGGAACAGTTACCCGTACAAAGCCTGCTCGACCCTCTGCGTAGGGCCTTTAGTCAGCATAATCAAGTGATCCTCGAAGCCCCTACCGGTGCAGGTAAGTCAACCGCACTGCCCTTAGCCATGCTCGATTGGACGGAGATTGAGGGCAAGATCTTGATGCTGGAGCCCAGAAGGGTTGCGGCGCGAAGCGTGGCTCACTATATCGCCGGTCAGCGAGGCTGCGCCATAGGCGAGGAGATAGGCTTCAGGGTCCGGGGGGAATCTCGCAGCAGTAGAGCGACCAGACTGGAGATCGTCACCGAGGGGATTCTTACCCGGATGATCCAGCAAGATCCCGAGTTAGAGGGGGTCGGGTTGATCATCTTCGATGAGATCCATGAACGCCACCTGACCACAGATCTTGGCTTGGCGCTGGCGCTTGAGATCCAGGGATCGTTTCGCGAAGATCTGAAGATCTTAGCCATGTCGGCGACCCTCTCCGGCCTGCCGCTGAATAGCGTCATGCCCGATGCCATCTCCTTAAAGAGTGAGGGGCGCAGTTTTCCTGTCGAGATAGCCTACAGTGCTGCGGTGTCGAAAAACAGATCCCAACATCACTCCCATTGGATAGAACATATGGGACGAAGCATAGTGGAGTTGCTCAAGGGCGATGATGACGTTGACGGGCACACCGCTAACGGGTCACTGCTTGCATTCCTGCCTGGTCAGGCGGAGATCATGCGTCTGTATGACTTCTTAGCGAGCCGGCTGGATTTGAGCAAGTTCAGTCTCTGTCCGCTCTATGGCAGCTTGCCTGCAAAGGCGCAGGACAGGGCCATTGCCGCAGCAGAGGACGGAAAACGTAAAGTCGTACTCTCGACCAATGTGGCCGAATCGAGTCTGACCATCGAAGGGATCACTATGGTGGTGGACTCAGGTTATAAGCGACAGGCCAGCTTCAACCCCAGAACGGGGGTGACCAGATTGTCACTCAAGCGTATCAGTCAGGCTTCGGCGGCGCAGCGTTGTGGTCGTGCCGGACGTTTGGCCCCGGGCCATTGTCTGCGTCTCTGGAGTCAGGAGGAGCAGGGGAGGCTGCTTAAGGCCGACGAGCCCGAGATCCTACATACGGATCTTATCTCTATGGTGCACGACGGCGCATGCTGGGGAGTTAAGTCACTCTCTGAGCTTCCCATGTTGACTCAGCCCTCTCAGGCTAATGAAGCGGTAGCCTGGCAGTTACTGCAGATGTTAGAGGTGGTCGATGAGCAGAGAAAAATTACGGCTCACGGGCAGCAAGCCTATGAGCTGGGTTGTCATCCAAGATTGGCCCATATGCTGCTCAAGGCCAGGGCGCTGTCGGCTCAGAGCGGATCAGATGAGCTTGCGGGGTTAGCCTGCCTGTTGGCCGGCGTGTTAGAGTCTCGCTCCCGTAGTCGTCATGGAACAGACATTGGTAATTATTTAAGAGAGGCCACTCAGGGGGAATCGGGCCAGCAGGTACGAACATGGATGAAGAAGTTAAAGGTCAATATGCCCCTGTCTGAGATCTACACCAGCACTAACGGTGCAGATATCGCTTTTCTGCTCGCATTAGCGTTTCCCGATCGCATCGCGAAAAGCAGAGGGGTATCGGGTTATCAGCTGGCTAATGGTACCGGGGTGCTCCTGCCCGATAACGACGCTCTCTCTCATGTAGACTGGCTGGTGGTGGCGGACTTTCAGGAGAGTGAAGGCAGAACCTCCGGTCGGGTCTATCTGGCCGCCGAAGTCGATGAGGCGGCGTTTAAAGAGCGGCTCTCATTTTTGGTATCGAGTAAGGACTATTGTGGCTGGGATGAGTCTAAGGGACGTTTCTTTGCCGAGACCCGCAGAACTATCGGTCAGATAGTGCTAAGCAGAGCGGCTGCGAAGAAGCCCGATCAGGAGCAGATAAAAGCCGCCATCATAGAGCAACTTCTCAGCAAGGGACTGGGTCTGCTCAATATCGATGATAAGCTGCTGCAGCTGCAAAACAGGGTGAAGTTAGCGGCAGAGCTCGACAGCGAACAGGGCTGGCCCGATTTCGATGACGCCAGCCTGCTGGCGAGCCTGAATGAGTGGTTGGCTCCCTATTTGAGTGATGTCAGAAACCTGTCACAATTGAAGGCGCTCGACTGTTATACTCTGCTGCTCAACGGCCTCGGGTGGGATAAACAGCAAAGATTAGACTCACTGTTTCCCACTCACTGGACTATGGCGACGGGGACCAAGGCGAAGATAACCTATGATGAAACCGGCAGAGCCCTGCTCAGTGTCAGGTTGCAGGAGGCGCTGGGAATGGCGCAGAGCCCGGTTCTGGCCAATGGCAAACTCATGGTGACGATGGAGTTGTTATCGCCGGCTCACAGGCCTCTGGCATTAACGGCAGATCTTGCCAACTTCTGGCAGGGGCCCTATGTCGAGGTTAAAAAAGAGATGAAGGGAAGGTATCCCAAACACCTTTGGCCCGATGACCCAGCCAATACCCTGCCGACCCGCTTTACCAAGAAGAAGACTTTAAACACAAAGGGCTAGGGCCGGAGTTGCCGAGTCGATTGAAATTATACTAATTATGAATTACTTAGCGGCCGGAAAACCGTCCGCTGAAAGGTTTTACCGGAACAAAGATGACACAGAAAGAGACATCAAAGAGGGCGACTAAGAAGCCAGCCGCTAAAAAGAGTGCGGCCAAAGCTAAGCCAAAAAGCAAAAAGCGCGCCTCGAAGAGAACCTCATCTTCGGGTTGGGGACGTCGTATCTGGTCGATAGGTTGGAAGTGTGCGCTCATTGTTGTAGCGGCGGCCGTTATCTATGGCATCTATCTGGATCAGATCATCGCCCGAAAGTTCGAGGGGCAGAAGTGGCATCTGCCGGCTCAGGTGTTCAGCCGCTCGATGGCGCTCTATCCTGGCGCTGCGGTGAGCCATAACCAACTCATCGCCGAACTTAAGCTACTGGGTTACCGCAAGGTCGCTAATCCCAGGCAGGTCGGCGAATTTTCGGCCTCGAAAACCAAGGTGGATCTCTGGCGTCGTCCCTTCCTCCATCCGCAGGGCTCCCAGGCCGAGCAGAGGGTGATGATCAGCTTCGATTCGCAGGGTGTCAGCTCTGTTGCCAGAAATAAAGATGGACGTCAGCTGGCGGTTTTTCATCTAGAACCTGTACTACTCGACCGTATTCTTACCACAGATGGTGAAGACAGATTATTTGTGCCGGCGCACAAGATCCCTAAGCCGATAATCGATGCCCTCATCTTAGTGGAAGATCGCAGTTTTTATGAGCATCACGGCGTTAACCCGTTTGCTATCGCGAGGGCCCTGATGGTGAACATCAGCGCCGGAAGAACGGTGCAGGGAGGCTCGACCCTGACTCAGCAGCTGGCTAAAAACTTCTTCCTCTCCAGCCAGCGGTCATTGGTGCGGAAAATTCGTGAAGCCCTGATGGCGGTTATCATCGATTTTCGTTATGACAAAGATGAGATATTAGAGGCCTATCTCAATGAAGTGTATATGGGGCAGGATAAGGCCCGTGGTGTACACGGCATGGGGCTGGCATCTCAGTTCTACTTCGGACGACCCATTGCCGAACTGACCCTGCCGCAGCAGGCTTTTCTTGTGGCAGTGATCAAGGGCCCCTCCTACTACAACCCCTGGCGCTACCCTGAGAGGGCGCAGCAGAGGAGAGATCTGGTCTTGAGGCTGTTGATGGAGGCGGATCAACTCAATGTGGCGCAGTACACGGCGGCGGTCGAATCCCCTCTGGGGCTGCGCAAGGCAGATAAACCGGTACATCAGAAACTGCCGGCTTTCTTTGCCGTGGTGCAACATGAGCTGGCGAGACGATTCGGCGACTCCCTGCTGAAACAGTCCGGGATAAAGGTCTATACCACCTTGGATCCTATGGCTCAGGAGGCCGCCGAAAAAGCGGTTAAGAAGACCATGGCGCGCCTTGGTAAGAGTGATGACTCCCTGCAGGTGGGCATGGTGGTGACCGACAAATACTCCGCCGGTATCGCCGCCATGGTAGGGGATAAGGTGCCGGGTTATAAGGGCTTTAATCGCGCGGTAGAGATACGTCGTCCAATCGGCTCCCTGATAAAGCCATTCGTCTAT
Organism: uncultured Shewanella sp.; assembly: GCF_947501225.1. Lineage (GTDB taxonomy): Bacteria > Pseudomonadota > Gammaproteobacteria > Enterobacterales > Shewanellaceae > Shewanella. The sequence goes on along the minus strand of NZ_CANMUW010000011.1, from coordinate 111,081 downwards.
GCCACGGCGCTGAGTCATGGTGACAGATATAATCTGGCGACGCCGATAAAAGATCAGCCCATCACACTGAAAAATGGTCAGGGTAAAAGCTGGTCGCCTAAGAATGTGGATAAGCAGTTCAGGGGTGAGGTCCCTCTGTTAACCGCCTTTAAGAAGTCTATCAATGTGCCTACGGTTAATTTAGGCATGAGTATTGGCGTTGGCAGTGTGGCTACCACATTAGACAAGGCGGGCTGGCGGGATAAGATCCCTGAGTACCCCTCTATGTTGCTTGGTGCGGTCAACGGCTCTCCCCTGATGGTGGCCCAGGTATATCAGACCATAGCGGACAACGGCCGTTACCGACAGCTGAGCTCGATTACTTCGGTGCTGGATATGGACAATAACCCACTACCGGCGGCGCCGATAGCGCCGAGTCAGGCACTGGACGCGGCGACGAACTACCTGGTGCAGTATGCGATGACCCAGGTGGTTGATTCGGGCACCGCCTCCAGACTCGGCAGGGCCTTCCCGGGAACCACGCTTGCAGGTAAGACAGGTACCAGTAATGACTCCCGCGACTCCTGGTTTGCCGGTTTCGATGAGCGTAATGTCGCCGCCATCTGGGTTGGCCGTGACGATAACGGCAAGACCAAGCTCTATGGCAGCAGCGGCGCCATGGCCGTATATCAGGACTTCCTCGGAGACAGGCCGCCAATCAGCCTGAGAAGAACGCCGGTTAATGGCGTCGTAAACGGGTATTTCGAGCGCACCACCGGCATTGCCAAACAGGCGGGCTGTGATGACTCGATAGCCCTGCCGGCGCTGCAGTCCAGTTACCATCCGGCGAAGAACTGCGGCGAGCCGTTATCCTGGTGGCAGAAGCTGACTGGCAGATAGTCATAGAGGGCTTGTGGAATAACAAGCCCTTTAAGTATTTCTGTTAGGTTTCATATGGCTGGTTTGGTACTTGGGTAGTTTGCTAAGTACCATAGCCGTATTGTTATCTAACGCCTGCCCGGCGAGGGGCGGGAAAAAACTTGTTTGCTTGTCGGATAACAAGTTTCAAATATCTTCTTAGATGGGGTTCATTAATCTGGTTTGGTCTTGGATTTACTCGTGGGGAACTATAGTCCTACTTGTACTAATTACTTGCACGCAAGCAAGCTGCAAGCGATACGATAGATAACAATGAAGGTACGACTACCATTATTTCCACCCAATACCCAAGTGGATCAAATGGTGCAACCAACAAATAAAGGATAAAACGAATTTACCTTCGTTTTCTCGGCTTCTTGGGTTTCTGCTGTTGCCAGATATAGATCCCGGAGATGGCCATGATGATCAGCGCCAGTGCGACCAGATCCATGATCCAGGGGCCTAAGCTGCCGAAGAAGCGTCCGCTGTGGATATCCAGCAGAACACGCTCCCAGGTGAGGTGGCTGGAGCGGGCCTGCAGGGCGATCGATTCGCGTTCATCAATAACACTATCCGCAGCGAGTGGTTCACTCCAGTCGATGGCTGCCAATGGCTGACTCTGGTTCCACTCGATAAGGTCATCGTCGGCCATGAAGGTGCCGGTATCTGTTTTCAACCAGAGCTGCTCATCGAAGCCGATGGCCTCAATCCCACGGGGAAGTCCGGTCGAGGCATCTTGTTTCTCCAACAGCTCCCCCTCTTTCGAGAGCAGGTAGAGGTTGTCGCTGTCTACGGCGACCAGCACCCTGCCCAGAGACAGCACTCCCTTAATCGATGAGTCGGCTTCGACGGCGAGCCTGTTGTCGACCCAGATAAGGTTATCTGAGCTGGCAAGTTTAAACGGTGATGTCTGGTAGATATCGATTTGAGCAGGCGGGGTGATGCCATAGTAGTCCAGTAGCCAGCTCTGCTCTACATGGGTGGTATCGATCGACAGTTGGTTGCTATGGTTGATCAAGATGCCACTCAGAGCCATCAGCAGGATGAAGAGGGCGCTGATGATCCCGAGGCCGCGATGCCAGGGGCGGAGTTGCTTGGTAATTTTTGTTTTGAGGCTTTTCTTACGATGATGGTGATGCTTATGGATCATTTAATTATTCTTTTCATTGTTCTTTATTTTTAATATGGCATAAGCACCATATTGAGGGCTCAAGCTGTAACGTTAAATGATCCTTACGCTCTTACCTTATTACCCCTTTGTGACATGATTATCCAACCATAGTGCAATGCGTGATAGTTTGGTCAGAGCCCTGACGGATAGTGTAGCGCCGGTTATTCCGTCGATATGTCTGTCGAGCTGAAGATCGTCCTTTAGTTTGGCCGATTTGAACTGATCAGTAAAGAAATCATGTCTTACCTCATCGCCGCGATTTTCACGGTAGACGAGCACCTTGGTCTGAGCTATCTGTTGATCTTTGATATGTATACCGACCGTGATAAGCGATTCTTTGCCTATCTCCTCCAGTATCCAAACGGTTTCCCCCTCCTGCTGCCAATATCTCAGGCGCATCTTCTTGAATTTATGTGCCAGTATCTCTTCTATGACTCTCTGTGCTTCATCGTCTATCCAGAAGACTTTCGACTTGGGCGCCGGGGCATTAAAGGCCTGACTGATAAACTCTTGTGGCTCTTGATAAACACTCTTGGAGTGAGCGTTGAAGCTTAGGAGCAGAGTGAGAAGGATAAGGAGAAAAGAGTTTAGCTTCATAATGGACTCACTGATTCATTTAGAGGATTTTAGCTTATGCTAAAGCTGAGAAAGGTGCTAAAGGCTGTCGCTTTTAGCACCTTGAAGCTGGAATCCGGTACCTATTAACTAGTATCCAGGTACTCAAACTCAGATGATTAGAACTGGTAACCTACACCCAGGTTGAACCCGTCTGAATCTTTGGCGCCGCCAACTTTTTCGTAGTCAGCCTTGAATACTACGTTCTCATGCAACCAGTAGTTAATACCTACGTTGGTTTGCTCAATTTTAGTATCGTCGCTGTTGCCAGCTTCGTTGTCATACTCATTATAGCGAGCAAACAGCCCGAAGCTCTCGTTGAAGCGGTATGAAGGCTCGATGTACCAACCATTTTGCTCATCACGACCAAATGCTTCAGCTTCTTTACCATCGATATCCCACTGTGCGTAAAGGGCTTTAACACTGAAACCCTGAATGCTGTAGATAGCGTGTGCAGTCAAAAGAGTTGCAGAAGCCGTGTCTACTCCGCCGGCACTTTGAGTGATATCAGCCTGGTATTGAGCGGTTGCAGCGAGCTCTAGACCTGGAACTGCTGTGTATTTAACACGTGCAGTGTAGGCTAGATCTGAAGCGTTAGCTTTAGCGACCTTCTGGCGACCACTACGGATGTTGTAGGCTTTACTGCCTTCGGTAGCAACTTCAAGACCACTGGTCACGGCACCATCGAAAACCAGACCTGGAGCGGCTTTAATATTAAGTGCCGCACCGGCTTCCCACCAGGTTGCAGGAAGAATGTTTTTCTCAACAGGGTTACGCTCAACGCCGTAGAAAGTTGGTGGCTCATGGGTTTCGTTAATGATACCAACAGGCATCAGGAACAGACCCGCCTTACCGCTAAACATCTCGTTGAAGTCATGCTCTACGTAGGCTTGCTCAAGCTCTACTTCACCCGGCTTACCATCACCTGAAAGTGAGTGTTCAAGCTCAACCTCAGAGAAGAAACGTGTTTTCTCGGTGAACTCATGGCCGAAGAACAGTACGAAACGGTGGAAGTCGATCGCTTTCTTGTCGCTATCTGATTTGTTATCGGTAATGTTGTTGTAGTGAAGCTCACCATAACCACCGATAGTCGTTGCACTCTTGGACTCTGCAACCTCTTCGACTACGTCGGCAGTCTTTTCTACTCGAGTTTCAGTGGCTTCGAGACGACGTTCAAGATCTTGTAGCACCTTTTGCTGCTGCTCGATCACTTTACGTAGTTCTTGAGTCTCTTCAGAAGCAAATGCAGTTTGGCTGGCGAAAAGGCCAACGAGTGCGGTTGCTATCAGCGTCTTTTTCATCATCATTTTGTTCCCTGTTGTTATGTAAGGGTTATTTAATTTGGAGCGATTCTAACAACTGATTTTGATAATGCAAACGGTTATCATTTGCTTTTTTGATGAGGATCAACAAATGTAAAGATAAGGTAAATCACTTTGATGCCAGTTTGTATTAATGTTAGGTGGGGTATTCTTGTTGTTTAACAATGAATTAGTTTGTTATTGATAGTAAAAAAGGCGAGCCGAGGCTCACCTTTTTAAAGATTTAAAAAATTTATTGGTTTTTTCTAGATGTGGTTAAAACTTATACGAATATCCGACTGTGACTGTCATTGGTTTACCCGCTGAGCTTGAACCGTGGATCTTAGTGGCAACATACTCTTCGTCAAACAGGTTCTCGGCGGTCAGGTAAAGTTCCTGAGCTTCTGAGATAAAATAACGTCCAGAAAGGTCGACTATGGTTTTGGCTTCGATCAGCTCATCGCTTGGGATGCTACCTTCACCGGCCTCTGTACGGATATCATCTGTGTAGCGTGCCGCTATGGTTAACTCCCAGTTATCACCTGCAATACCTGCCGAGGCAAATAGGATATTTTCAGCAAGGTAAGGTAATGCGTAGCCCTTCTCAACATCACCCCAAAAATCAGATTCGAAGCTATTACCAAACTCTGAGCTCGTGTAGGTGTAAGCAAGTTTTACAGGGAAGTTGACCTGACCGCCACTATTGAAGTTATAAGCCAGACTCAGCTCCAGGCCGGTAATGTCCACCTCACCTGCGTTGTACTGATCACCAATATTTTCATCATTACAACCGGCGAACTCAGTGCAGTCACCGTGCATGTTACTGTAGTCACTGTAGAAGAATATCGCTTCAGAAGTTAGTTCACCACTGTTGTAACGGGCACCGGCTTCATAGTTCCAGCTCTCCTCCTCTTCACCTTGGCTATTACCTGGCGATGCAGGTGAGAAACCTTTCTGAACGCCGGCAAGCACAAGCAGGGAGTCGTTAACCTGGTATGTGGCCGATAGCGAAGGCATAAACGCCGAAAAGCTATTGTCTTTCACTTTGCCTGGCTCGCCGTTACGTCCCGGGTTCTCTTTACCCCAGTCGCGGCGATTGGTGGTGACATCTTCGTAGCGCACACCTGCGGTGATATTAAAGTCTCCGAAGTTAATCTTATCTTGTACATATAAGGCTAAAGCTTCGGCGCTGTCGATACGGTTAGAGTCGGTACCTGGTGTGCCGGCTTCAGTCATCAGCAGCACCTGGTCTGAACCCATGGTGTAGGTATCAACCCACTGGAATCTGTCCATCTCATCTTCGTGGTAGCGAGCTCCGAAGGCGATCTCATGGCTGTCTAAGTACCAGTTAAGTTCAGTTTGGATACCCTGGGATAGGTAGGCACGGTTGTTAGCCTTTACATCGACCTCAAGATCACCGGAGGTGGGATCTCTATCAAAATCAGAAGCAATCTGGATACCACCTCCGCTGATCTTCTCACCGTTAACCTTGCTGGTCTTGTACCAGTTACGCTTAAAGTCGTTATGGTAAACCGTAGTGCCTAAGGTGATATTATCGCTAAAGTCGATGATATGGTTGATCTGCAGCTGCTTGTGCTCGGTATTCATCACATCTTTTTGTGATGCAGAGTAACGGCTGTAGGGGTTAGCGGCAAAGTCCTCATCGGTGAGGCCCATATAGGTCTCGTTAGATGTTTCGTCGGAATATTTTAGTTTAAATTCCAGCACCTGTTCGAATTTGGCATCTTTGGCCGAGCGTACGCTGAACTTGGCCATGGCATCGTTCTTCTTAAACCCGGTATCGCCGCCTACGCCATTGATATCTTTAAAGCCATCGGCCTGGTAGCGATAGAGGTCGACAACAGCGCCGACACGCTCCCCTTGTCCGCCTGCATAGCCATGTAGTTTGCCGAAGCCATCCTGTCCGGCTGCAATATCCAGCTTACCGGCCAGCTCCTCCTCGGGGATCTGACGTGAGAGCATGTTGATCACGCCGCCTGTGGTCCGGGGGCCATACTTAACCGTTGAGCTACCTTTAAGGATCTCAACGGACTCCATGCGTCCGGATGTCGGGAAGTAGTAGGCTGCAGAAGAAGCATAGGGGGCTGGGGCTGCGATAACGCCATCTTCCATGATGGTGACCTTTTCTGAGCGGTTTTGTCCCGTACCACGCATACCGATATTCGGGCGAAGACCGTAACCATCCTCCTCCTGAATATAGACACCGGGAACCGATGACAGGGTGCGCATGATATCTGTGTATTTGAAGGTCTCGAGCTGCGTCTCGGTGATCTGATGTCCACTACCCGGAACTGTGTTGAGGGGGTTTCGCTTGCCAAAGATGCTGATCTGCTCCATAGGGCCGGCTTGCTCGCTGTTTTGAACCTCCTGAGCGAATGATGAACTTGACAGTGCTGTAAGCAGCGCCGTGGAAACTAGACTGAGTGACAAGACTTTAGGGTGGGGCATATGATCTCCGTTACGCAATTAATACCAAAGGTAAAATAATCCAATTAGACCCATTAAGTAATGTTAATGGGAGTGATTATCATTTTTATGCGCATCCTAAGTGTGAAGCATTAAAATTAACTTAAGCTCAGCATTCTTTACAATTGTTAACTGCTGAGGGCTGGTGGAATTTGCATTTGGTTGTCGATTCAGTGGAACCTATTTCCAGTCTGATTTCGGTACTGGCTTTGGCGTTAAATCCTTGTTGCCAAGTCATCGGGTGAGTGTTTGAGAAGTTTTGATATAAAATGTGCCGCAATTTTATGCTGCAACAATTAATTGAGTGAATATGTTTCTAACTCCATATTATAAAAAAGAAAATCAATCTGTATCAATTCTCCCGTCTCAGGCGAGTGACTTTGCAAAAAATGTGGCCCAGGACTTTAATCCTATTCATGATGAAGGCGCCAAGCGGTTCTGTGTGCCCGGAGACCTGCTATTTTCTTTGGTGTTGGGAGAGTATGGTTTAAGCCAGAAGATGAGCTTTAACTTTGCCGGTATGGTGGGAGATGGCGTTAAGTTAGAGTTTCCCGCCTCCGTCGGCGAGAGCTTCGATATCAATGATGATAAAGATAAGCACTATCTGAGTGTCGAGCGCCATGGTGATGTAAGGCATTGTGAAGCTCAGATAGAGTCCTTTATCCGTAGTTATGTGGCTTTCTCCGGCCTGAACTTCATTCATGTGCTCGTACCTATGATGGAGCAGCATCAGGTGATGATTAATCCGGCACGTCCGCTGGTTATTTATGAGAGCATGTCATTCGACCTCAATACCCTGGACTTTACCCAGGTAACCCTTTCACTGGTTGAACAGGAGCTTGTCGTCGACGGTAAGCGCGGCAATGTGACTCTGAAATTTGAGCTTCACAGTGGCGACACCTTAGTGGGAACGGGCGTGAAAACTCTGGTAATGAGTGGCCTGCGCCCCTTTGAGGCTGACAAGGTGCAGCAGATGTGCGAAACCTATGAAGGCCGCAAAACCGAATTTTAAGGTTTGATATTTTTAAGCTGTCCAAGCTGGCTGTCCTGAATTCGCTTCAGGAACCAGCTTGAATGTTAGTATTTAGTGTCATTCTGAACTTACTCTTTGTAACCTGACCAAGTATCTAAAGCCTCTATTTCATGGTTTGAAACGTTTAAAGATTCGCGGCTAAAGCCGCTTCTACGTAAAAGAGCTCTGGCCTCCTCGCACCTGGCATCTTGAATCTTCCCCTCTATCTGTCCAAAAAAAGTACATCTGTCGAGTCTTGGGTAAAAATGTGACCTGACCGACTTGAGCAAATCCCGATATTGCTGCATTCTGTGCAACCTGCCGAACTTATCGCGATTTATCACGTTAAGTTCGGCAATCCGTTCGGATGAAGGTAGCAGGAGAGTGGGGAATTGCCCCCACACCGACGAGGCAACTTGGTTTAACGCTTTAGTTCGTTTTAGCCAAATACTCTTTCAGGTGCCAATTGTGATTGGCGTGGACTGTTACTGGACGAGCCTCTGGAGAGATCGTAAACAGGTATTCAAAACAGAAAACTGTATTGCGGCGCCGAAGGCGAAAGTGTCTCAGTGAACCCGTTTACTGACCAATAGCCAAACCCCGGGTTTGGCTATAGACGCGAAACGCTCAGGCAAAAGGACAGAGGAGAGGATGACTGCACAGTCCCTGTCGTTTGTCGTCGTGGGCTATGTTTACCGTTTGGCTTTTCTGCCCGGTGAATATGGCTTGCTATTGCGCCCGGCATGCCGCTCAACAGCCATTTCTTTTCCTCCTCCGTTTATTAATAACTCTTTTTAAAGGGTTCAGTTGTTTAATACACGAGGAATGTATGAATTTTCAACTCCTAATCGCCGATCTTCTGGCTGATGTTAACGCCATAGTTTGGGGACCTGTCACCCTATGCCTCCTGGTGGGGACGGGACTCTATCTTACGGTGAGACTCAAGCTGATCCAGGTATTTCGTCTGCCATTGGCGATGAAATTACTGTTTAAACCTGCAAGCGGTAAGGGCGACCTGTCCTCTTTTGCCGCCCTTTGTACCGCGCTCTCTGCCACCATAGGTACAGGTAACATTGTCGGTGTCGCCACCGCTATCAAGATTGGTGGTCCCGGCGCCCTGTTTTGGATGTGGTTAGCGGCCTTCTTCGGTATGGCTACTAAGTATGCCGAGTGTATGTTGGCGGTAAAGTATCGCACCACAGATGCGAGGGGACAGATAGCTGGTGGCCCCATGTATTATATCGAGCGCGGCCTGGGATTGGGCTGGCTGGCTAAGTTATTTGCCGTGTTTGGCGTAGGGGTCGCGTTTTTCGGTATCGGTACCTTTGCGCAGGTTAACGCCATCAGCGATGCCATGACGATTGCCTTCCATGTGCCGAGCTGGGTGACGGCTCTGGTATTAACTGTGCTTGTGGCCGCGGTCACTCTGGGCGGGGTTAAACGTATTGCCAATGTGGCGCAGAGACTAGTCCCAACCATGGCGCTTGGTTATGTGTTGGCCTGTGTGTGGATCTTAGTCGCTTTTTCTGATCAAATTTTGCCGGCATTCGCGCTGATTATCGAGTCGGCCTTCACCCCAATCTCTGCCGCCGGTGGCTTCCTGGGGGCGACGGTGGCTCAGGCGCTGCAGATCGGTATTGCCCGTGGGGTGTTCTCAAATGAAGCGGGGCTGGGCAGCGCGCCCATTGCTGCCGCAGCAGCCAAGACCAATGAGCCTGTAGAGCAGGGGCTGGTGAGCATGACGGGTACCTTTTTCGATACCATCGTCATCTGCACCATGACCGGCTTAGTGCTTATCATCACAGGCGTCTGGAGCGGTGAGACCGCCGGTGCGGCCATGACCAGTGCGGCCTTTGCCAGCGGTGGCTCGGCATTGGTCGGACAGTATTTGGTGACTATCGCCCTGGTCTGCTTCGCCTTTACCACCATTTTAGGTTGGCACTATTACGGTGAGCGTTGTTGGTACTATCTTGTTGGTGACAAGGGCTTACGCCTTTATCAGGGGCTGTTCCTTGCACTCATCGCGGTGGGGGCCTTCATTCAGCTGGATATGATCTGGTTGCTTGCCGATACAGTGAATGGCTTGATGGCGATTCCTAACCTTATTGCGATAGTCGGCCTGCGTCATATTATCCATGCCGAAACCCTACGTTATTTCTCAAAACGGGAAGGTAATGCAGTGGACGAAGCCGAGGTGGTAGCGGGCTAAATAGAGGATTTTGTATATGGTCGAGTTGCTATCTCGAACCTGATAGCAACTGTTTCGGGTTTACTTCATATCATAAAAGCCGAAACCCTACGTTATTTCTCAAAACGGGAAAACAGTGAAATGGACAAGGCCGAGTTGGTAGCGGGCTAGCGATTCAGCTCCGGAAGGTGTGAGTCTTCGCGACTTGCACCTTCTCTTAACACCGGTTTTATTGCAGACGTTTACCTGCCTTTCTCTGTTCCTGCTATCGCTCTTACCTGACTTTCAGCGACTTTTTCGATTGCTCTTTCCTTGAACGTCATTTTGATGCAAATTAGCGTATGATCCCGCTTTTAATCTTCACCGATCATAGCCTGTGTGCACGTGATTGCGCTCGCTGCCGCTTTGATCTATTTTAGTGTCTCTGAAAAGATCGCCATATTAGCCTTAAGGTTAACGTAAAGTGCTCAGAACCGCTCCCGGTCCTTTGTCTGTGATGCTCTATTGTCTGCTTTTGCCTCATAAGAGGCGCTGTTTGGATAAGGAAAGAAATGCCAAGCTTGAATCGAATTGTGCTTATCGATACGCACCTACCCGGCGTAGTGGAACTCGCCCTCGATGGCCACACGAATATCTGTGGTACCAATGCCTCAGGAAAGACCACGCTGCAGCGTCTGGTGCCTGTCTTCTATGGTGAGTATCCAAGTCGAGTCGTGCCCTCTACCCGTGATAGCTTCGAACGCTGGTACCTGCCTCACGATTCAAGCTTTATCATCTATGAGTATAAGCGTGACGACGGCCTGTTAAATCAAGCGGTTCTCTCTTCTGCCGGAGATGGTAAAGGGGTCAATTACCGTTTTATCGCCAAGGGCTTCGAGCTGGAAGATTATGTGAAGTCAAAAAGTGGCGACACAGTGCTCTGCCATACCATGGCTGAGCTGGGGCGGGAGATGAAACGTGCCGGCGTAGCTGTGACTAACCTGCTTAATACCCGTGAATTTCGTGCCATCATTCAAAATGATCGCGCCCTGTTGAGTACCGGGAGTAACCGCAGTGAGCTGCGAACCTATGCGCGTCAGTTCTCCCTGTGTGAATCGGAACATACTCTGCGCCATATCGAAAAGCTGGCCAAGGCCGTGCACTCTAAAGAGGGCAAGATGGAGACGATCAAATCGATGATTGCCGCCATTTTGGAGGAGGATGGGGTTAACCCGCCCAGTTCCAGGTTGAACCCTCAAAGGGTCGAGGCCTGGATCAGGGACAGCCAGCTTATTCAGGGCTTCGAGCAGATCCGTCCGGAATTTGAGAAGCTTGAGCAGGAGTTTAATCAACTATTGAGCGCCGAGTTGCGCCTTGCGAGTCTCAAGCGTGGTTACGCTAAAGATGAAACCGCAGAGGTGGAGCGTCAGGAGCATAATCAGGAGCTCTCTAAGTCACTCAATGGCGAGTTAAGACAGTTAGACGATGAGTGGAAGGAGCAGCGCGATGAGCTCAGCCTTGATCTGTCGGCGGCAAAAGGAGATGTCGCTAAGTGTGAATATGAACTCGATGCGATAGAGGACCAACATGCTGCGTTCTTAGATGCCGATATCGAGCAGGCAAAACTGGATCTGGAGCAGCTGCCAAACTGGCGTGGCAGCCTGGAAAACCTGACCGAGCGTCACAAGCTGCAGACCGAGAAGCATCAGGATATCGAGGCGGCATACAACGCCCGTCGCAGTAAGATCGGTGAGGGGCTCAATCGTGAGCTGGAAAACCTGCATCAGGCTCAGGAGAAGCAGCGCGAGGTCAGAGATACGCAGCGTGAGCAGGGACGACGCGAACTGGAGGAACTTGATGGTCAGTGGCGCGAACAGATGGACAGTGGTCGTGAGAAGTTTCATCAGGAGGAGTACCAGCTTAAGCTATCCGCAGCCGAGCTAAAGGTGCGCGTCGACAGCGTGACCTATAGTGAAGGGGAAAAGCTGGCACTGGCCGTGTTCGATGAACGGATCACCCGGGCCGATGAGGAGCAGGAGGTATGTAATGCCAAGGTCGACAGGTTAACGAGCGACGAGCGTAAGCTGCGTGCCAGACGAGATCAGGCCAGCGAGAGTCTGCGTCTGGCCGGTATTCGCGTCACCGAGCGTCAGAGTGAACTCGATGAGTTGCATCATATTCTTTTCCCTCAGTCTCATACCCTGCTTGAGTTCCTGCGCAAAGAGGTCGATGGCTGGGAGAACAGTTTAGGTAGGGTGATCAACCCCGAGTTGCTGCATCGCAGTGACCTGCATCCGGCCGTGACAGGAGAAAGTTTAGAGGCGCTCTATGGCGTCGGACTGGATCTTAAGGCTATCGATTCGCCGGAATATGCCGCTTCCGAGCAGGAGTTACGTATCCGTCATGCTAAGGCTGAAGAGGTACTACTCGCTGCCAAAGAGCTTCAGGCCGAGGCCGAAGACAAGCTGGTCGCCATCAACGCCGAGTTGGATGGGCTGAGCAGGGAGCTCACCTTCGCCCGCACCGCATATAAGAACAGCCGTGACGACCTTCGTCGCCTGTTTGACGAGAAGCGCGCCGAGCAGGAGAAGATCAACAAGGCACTCAACGAGCGAAAAGCCGAGTCGCAGAAGAGGTTGAGCAGATTAGACAGCGAACTTAAGCAGCTGAAACACCAGCATGATGAGTGGCTCGAAGAGCAGAAAGAGCAGGCGCTGGAAGCGAGGATGGAGAAAAATGCCTACTGGCAGGAGGTGGTTGGCGCGCTCGATACTCAACTGGAGCAGACGAAGGAGAATATTCAGCACAGACGCGATCATGCCAAGAGCGAGCTCAAGGCCTGTGAGCAGTGGTATAAGAGCGAGCTTAAGTCCCGCGGCGTGGATGAAGATAAGATCCTGGCGCTGAAACAGGAGATCCGTACTCTGGAGTCGAGCATCACTAAGGCCGAGCAGCGCCGTAACGAGGTGCTCAGATATGAAGACTGGTATCAGCATACCTGGCTGATGCGTAAACCTAAACTGCAAACTGAGCTCAGCACTGTCAAGCATGCGACCTCAGAGCTTGAGCAGCAGCTCAAGTCGAAAGCCAATGAAGTCAAGGCCAAGAGGCTGGAGCTGGATAGTCAGCGTAAGCAGTCTGATGCGATACAGGTAGAGGCTTCGGAGAATCTGACTAAGCTGCGTAGTGTGATGCGAAAACTTAGCGAGCTTAAGCTGCCGGCTAACAATGATGACGCACAGGGTGGGCTCACCGAGCGATTGCGTCAGGGTGAGGAGCAGCTGCTGAAAAGAGACAGCTTGTTAGGTTCGGTTAAGCAGTACGTGGAGCATTTCGACTCGGTTATCGCCAGCAAGTCAGGGTCGAGCCTGTCGGAAACCTGGGAGCGGGCCCGTGAAGAGTCCAGCTTTGTGAACGATAAAGGGATCCGCCTGCTCGATTACCGCAAGCTGGTTCCTCAGCTCGAGCAGCTGCTCAATGTGATGGTGCCCCAGTCGATCATGGCGCTGCGTGAGCAGGGACGGATCTTTGGTGTCGACCTCACCGCATTTTATGATGTATTGGCCGATATCGATCGCCGCATCGCTTCTCAGAGTGCACGTATCACCCGTGAGGTGGGTGAAGAGCTGTTCCTGGACGGAGTCTCTGAGTCGGCGGTTAAGATCCGCTCGCGGATCAGCGAGCTGGAGTTCTGGCCTGAGCTGGAACTCTTTGTTAAAGCCTTCCGTCAGTGGAAGGCCGACGGGTTCAGTGAACTGCCCGATGAGAACTACACCAACAGCATGCGCCGTGCCCTGGATATTATCGGTCGCGCAGCACTCTCCGGCGGTATTGCCAAACTGCTCGAGATTGAGTTGAGGCTGAAAGAGGGCAACAGCGATCTGGTGATCCGTACCGATCGTCAGCTCAATGAGTCTTCCAGTCACGGTATGGCGTATCTGATCTTATGTAAGTTCCTGCTGGCCTTTACCCGTCTGCTGCGTGGGCGCTCGGATGTCACTATTCACTGGCCCATCGATGAGCTGGGCACCCTGCATCATGGTAACGTGAAGAAGATCTTCGATGCCTGTGAAAACAACAATATTTCTGTTTTGGGGGCCTTCCCTAACCCTGAGTCTGAGGTACTTAACTTGTTTGCTAACCGCTATATCATCAATAAACAGACCAGAAAACTACAGGTGGTGAAACCTCAGGCCAATCCCATCGCCGATAAATTGAGTAAACGATTTGCCAGGGAGGCGGTGTAATGAGTGAGATGACAGAAACTGCAATCGTAGGAACCGGTGCCATCATAGAGCGCCTGCTAAAGGGGGAGTTCATCTGCCGAACGACCGACGAAGAGGCCTGGCGTTCACTGAAGACCCCAGCCACTAAAGAGCGGGTCGAGGTCTACCTTAACCAGATAAACCGGACCATAGGTTCTGCGGGGGAGGGGGAGGTGTTCTTCTGTGGTTACCTGCAGCTGGGTGACAGGGAGCGTAAAGTCATCTCCTCTCAATTCAGGGATATCTGTAATGCACTCATCCCCCTGGTGGAGTGGCTGGTGTTGGTTCAGGAAGCCAGCGGACAGGATGCGCCTCTGTCAGAGGGAGCTGCGGTACGTTTAACTGAGCTGCAGACCCGTATCGAAGATACACCGGCCTTCAGAGAGCAGCTGGCCAAGATCAGCCATTATCGCCTGTTTGGCTCGACCAGTAGCAATGTCGACGCCCAGATTAAATTGGTGTTCAAACGTCTGGTAGAGCTGGGTTATATCACCCGCCCCAATGCCGAGAAGCAGATCTTTATCGCCACCGGTAAGTTAGATTATCTCTACGAGGTGATTCGTTTTATCGATGAAACCGAAGGGCTGAGCCTGGAGGCGCAGGCCGAGACCGCTACCCAAAGGGATCTGGTTTAAGATGAGTACAAACTTACATCAGGCCGGCGTTAAGCTGCTTAAGCAGTTAGGTCGACACGCCGATCTCGTTATGGATGTCTACCTCTCGGGCTCTGTGCCCGACGGGGGAGAGAACGCGGCCGCTATCGAAAAGCTGCGTAAGAGTGAGATCCTGTGGCGCCCCGAGCCGGATCAGGAGCTGCGTCTCAAACGTTCGGTGCGGGCCCTGCTCGAGGAGGCGCTCAGCGATGAGCGTAATCGCCAGATAGACTCCAATGTCGGCTCCTCTCTGGCCAGCATTAAAACTCTGGCGGATCACTACAAAGAGGCACGTCAAAACGTCGATTACAGTGCCTGTGAGGCCTACCTGTCGGATCTCAATGAGCATGTATATAGTTTCACCGAAGGGCTGAGGTATTCGATTCGTGTGCTCTGGAGTCGTATCAATAACGAATTTGGTTATGTGGGTACCATCAACGCCAAGATCCGTGAAAATGAGCTGGCCCAGAGTCAGGTCACCGAGCTGCTCAACGGTCTGGAGATGTTCCAGTTCAGTGAGCTGGGTGAGATCGCAGGAGATATTCGCGAGCTGCGAAAGCTCCTCGTTACCAGCTTGCAGGAGACATTGAGTGACTGTACTCAGGAGCTCAGTGTTGTTCAGGGGCGCTTACTGGAGCTGCTCGGGCGTTTCCGTCAGATAAGAGGGCGAACCCGCCTGCTGAAAGGTTGGCTGCTCTATACCGATCTACACCCCGATTATACCCCCGCCGATCATGTCAGTCATAAGCAGCTGCCTACTCTGTTTAATCGTGCGGAGGCTATCCTGGCACCGGCTGCGGTAGATGTTCACAACACAGGTTATGAACCTGAGCTTTTGGATATCGTTTCGCGCATAAAAGCTATCAGCCGGACATCTCAGGAGCCTCAGCTTCGTGAGCATGATGTCAGTGTCTCCCTTAGCCAGGCTGAAGAGTTCGATATCCCGGATAATCCGCTGAAGTTGGCCGTGGATGAGTATTTCTGCTCGGTCATCGACTCGGGGCGGAGTCAGTCGGCGTTGGAGTATCTGAAAGAGAAGGAGCTGCCGTGGGAGAGCGAGAGCTGGCTCTATCAGGTTATCTGCGGCTATGAAGGCCTGCCCGAAGAGCACAGGCACTACTTCGAGTTAGAGCCTATCGGTGAGTCAGATCCGGTTTATACGGGTAACTTTATCATCAGGGATGTAGAGCTTTGGCTGGCTTAACTGTTTTGGCTTAAAAGCTCAGCCTTAATATGGAGTTATCTACTTAAAGAGCCGTTGACAGCTTCTTCTGTTAACGGCTTTTTTTTAATCAAATGACAAACTAACCATCCTGACACCCGAGTTTAACCAGCTGTAAGCTCTTAAAAGGATTGTTTTGTTGGTTTTATCATCCATAAATTGTGGTTGTGCTGGTGTTATCAACTGGCTCTATTTGCGAATTGTTGGCGTTGGTGTTGCGGTAGTGAGAATAATGTAAAAGTTTTGATTCATGTTCTTTGGGTTGATTCCTGTTTGTGCGTGATTTTATGCTTGTTTATGCGTGGGTTATAGAATTGTATCAATTTGCGTATTTTCGATTGTGATTGAATTTTTCTCCAGCATGATTCACTATCTGGTGCAAAGAAGGGAACTCATTCCCTCAATTTAACGGCACGGATACTCGAAGCGTTCGATGCTGAATTAAAAAGGCATACAAAAAGAGATGCCAAATTGAAGGCAGGCAAATGACAAAATCACTTTCTACACGGATCTTTATCGGTCTGTTTTCCGGATTATTGTTCGGTTCAATTATTCAATACCTACTCGGCGATATCGGTTTCTTTTCCGGCACCGTCGTCGAGTTATCCTCCGGCGTAGGCACCATGTTCGTCAATATGATCATGATGTTGGTCGTACCGCTGGTATTTGTCAGCATAGTGTGTGGTGTGTTGGAGCTCGATGACCTTAAGAGCTTCGGACGTCTTGGTGGCAAGACCTTTAGCTTCTATATCATCAATACCTTAGTGGCAATTTTTGCGGCGCTGACGGTTGCGCTGCTGCTACAACCTGGTTTAGGCGTAGATATGTCCGGAGGCGAGGGGGCTGAGATCACAGCAACAGAGCTTCCTAACCTGGTTCAGCTTATCGTTAATATCGTACCGAGTAACCCGGTCGCGGCTTTTACCTCGGGTAATATGCTGCAGGTTATCTTCATGGCGTTGCTGGTCGGCGGTGTGATTAAGTCTCTGGGGGATGGGGTTCCTCTGTTGGTTCAAGGGTTCCAGGAAGGTAATAAACTGATGATGAAGCTTATCACTGTTGTGATGCAGCTGGCTCCCATCGGTGTTTTTGCCTTGATGTTGAAGCTGGGGGCAACACTCGAGGCGAGCATCTTCCTGAGCGTACTCGAGTATCTGGTGGTTATTCTGGGCTTGTTGCTGACCTGGATCTTCATCGTCTACCCGGTGGCGGTCGGTGCCTTCACCTCTGTCTCGGCGAAAGAGTTTCGTGCTAAGACTCAGGAGCAGATCTTATTCTCCCTCTCTACCGCAAGTTCGAATGCCACCATCCCTGTGACGATGAGAACCTTGACAGATAAGCTAGGTGTTAAGCGTGCCATTGCAGGCTTCGGTGTACCTCTGGGGGCAACCATGAACATGGGGGGAGTCTCTATCTATATCACGATTGCGATCTTCTTTGTGGCAAACGCCTTCGGTGCCCCAATCGCAATGGATCAACTTCCGGCCCTGTTATTCAGCATCTTCCTGCTGTCGGTCGGTGCCGGTGGTGTGCCCGGTGGTGGAATGGTGATGATAGGTGTGCTTATTCATCAGATGGGGCTGCCGGTAGAGGCGTTCGCCATTGTGGCGGCGCTGGATAGGCTGATCGATATGGTATTGACCTCCTGTAATGTTGTCGGCGATGCGGCGGTACTGACTATTGTCGATGAAACCGAGAAAGGTGTTGCGGATGAGAGCGAAGCTCCGGCTCTTTCGATTCAGGAAACCAACCAGGCATAGATACTTTGCTGTAAGGTAAAAAATTTAGAGTAAGACGCATAATTAATAAGGCCCGCAGTTTATTGCTGTGGGCTTTTTTGTGTGTGCTTCCCGGTTGCCCTCGAGTGGATAAACTTCACTTATCTGCCAAAATTAAATGTGGTGAATCCGGATTTACGACAACGATCTATGGCGAAGGCTAGAGCGTGTACATTTCAATGTTTCGTCCCTGGGTGGAGATGGCTGTTATTAGCCATGCTTCTCGCTACGGGTCTTGCTGCCTGTGACACTGAAAAAGATGCGACGATTAAGGTTGGTATACTGCATTCGATGAGCGGAACCATGGCGTTCAGCGAGCGGGATCTGGTCGATGTATTGACCATGGCGATCGAAGAGATCAATGCCGATGGCGGGGTGCTGGGTAGGCAGTTGGAGCCCGTTGTAGCGGATGGGGCTTCGAACTGGCAGCAGTTTTCATCACAGGCGGAGCGACTCATTACACAGGAGGGGGTTGCTGTCTTGTTCGGTTGCTGGACCTCGGGCAGCCGTATTGCGGTGAAGCCCATTGTTGAACGATATCAAAACCTGTTGTTCTACCCCCTGCAATATGAAGGGTTGGAGCAGTCGCCTAATATCATCTATACGGGAGCCGCACCAAATCAGCAGATCATCCCCAGTGTTCACTGGGCACTGGAAAATATAGGAGAGGGGATCTACCTGCTTGGCTCCGATTATATCTTCCCACGCGCCGCGAACATGCTGATTAAAGATCAGTTGAAGAATCGTGGCATTGAGCCACTGGGTGAGAGCTACCTGCCTCTTGGCTCTTTAGATGTCTCCGCTGTTGTGGAGGATATCAGGCGGTTAAAACCGGATCTGGTATTCAATACCATTAACGGCGACAGCAATATCGCATTCTTTAATGGCTTGAGTGGACTCGAAGGTACCAAGGTGGTCTCTTTCAGCCTCGCCGAACCCGAGATACTGGCCATAGGTATTGAAAAGATGCTGGGGCATTACGCCGTCTGGAACTATTTCCAGAGTATAGAGGGTGAAGAGAACCGACAATTTGTGAACTCATTTAAAAAGCGCTTTGGTGAGCACAGGGTGGTTAACGATCCTATGGAGGCAACCTATATAGGTATTAAACTCTGGGTTCAGGGAGTCATTGCGGCGGGCACGTTTGATCCCATGAGGGTAAAAAATGCCCTTGGCTACCAGAGCCTCAACGCTCCTCAAGGTATTGTATCGGTCGATATGGGCACCCAACATCTGTGGAAAACGGTGCGCATCGGCCGGGTCGGAGATGATGGGCAGTTCGATATAGTCTGGCGAAGTGATTCCCCCATCAGGCCTACACCTTTTCCGAAATACCATAGCCGTTCAGTTTGGCTGCAGCGTCTGCAGGAGCTTGAGTATCGATGAGACGCCATAACTTATCGACCATACTTTTTATCTGGCTTCTCTTGAGTGTCATGACGCCGACTGTGATCTTATCCGGCTTATACCTCAGTTCATTTAAGAGCAGTTTCCTGCGACAGCAGGAGGAGAGCTTATCTCAGTTTGCCGATAGAAAAGTTAAGCAGATTGAGAGCTATATTGACGAGCGAATCGCCGATGCATTCAGCTTGTCCCAGTCGGTTGAGATTGTACAAGCCCTGGAGGAGTTCAACAGGTTATATGGTCATGAGCAGCAGGCTGAGCGTTACCGGGAGTTATCGGCTGGATTCAGGGCACGATATCAACACTATCAGGACTACGGTTATCTGGACATTTTACTCGTTTCCCCAGCAGGTGAGCTTCTGTTCTCCTTGGGAGGAAACGGTGACGTGGTGGAAAGCCTGAACGCCGATGCTGAATTTGACAGTGGGCAAAATTTTGTGGTGCAGAGAGCCAAGTACTTTCTGGAGTCCTCCTTATCGGGCTTCGAATATTCCCCTGCCATAGAACAGACTGCGGCCTATATCGGCTCTCCGGTGCTACTGCAGGGGCGCCTGATAGGTATCGTTGTGCTGCAGTTCGATAGCCATATTATTCAAAAGGTGGCTTCAGATGTCAGTGGACTCAGGTCGAGCAGAGAGGTGGTGGTGGCGGCCAGACAGGGAGATAGTTTCAGTTATCAGGTTAAGTCTAAATATAATAGCGGTGTGACCATAGGACAGCCACAGCCGGTTTCGGCGTTATCCGAGCCATTATCTAAGGCTCTGTCGGGTCACAGGTATATCGGTTTCGACAGGGATTACCGGGGAGTAGAGGTGTTGGCGGCTTCCCGTTATATCCCATCTGTGCAGTGGGGGCTGGTATTTAAGGAGGATAAGAGTGAAGTGATGCAGGTTTACGAACAACTCTTCAGGCTCGGCTTACTGACACTGGGGATTGTACTTATCGGTGTACTGCTTGTTTCCGGCTTACTTGGAAGAGTGATGGCTAAGCCATTTGAGTCTATGAGTCAGATGACCCGCTCTATAGCATCGGGAGAAACCGGCAGTAGGATGAAGCCCGAAGGCTTCAGGGAGAGCTATGAGTTGGCGCTCTGTTTTAACCAGATGTCACACGCCCTCACTCTGGCCAGAGAGACGTTAGAGCAACAGGTCGAAGAACGTACTCTTAAGTTAACCGATGAGATCGAACTGAGGCAAAACAAGGAAGCCGCACTGGCCGAAAGCTATAAGCGCTTAAACCTGTCGATGAAAAACTTGCAGGCGATGCAGTCTCAGCTTATCGAATCTGAGAAGATGGCGGCTCTGGGTGGGCTGGTGGCCGGCTTTGCTCATGAGCTGAATACGCCCATAGGTGTGGCCATCACGGCATCATCGCTCCTGTTGAGGGAGTTAACTATCTTAGAGGAGAGTTACAGTAGTGACGAGCTGACCGAAGATGTATTCAAACGGTACCTGAACGATATTAAAGCGGCATGTTCCCTGCTTGATAAAAACCTGAAGCGCTCGGCTTCATTGGTGAAAGACTTTAAACTGGTGGCCGTCGAGCAAACTAATCTGCACAAGGAGAAGTTTGTCCTACATGAGTTGATAGAGTCTCTACTGAGCAGTTTGTCCCCTGAGACCAGGAAGTACCCGGTTGCCATTTCCAACCGGGTCGATAAGGAGATTGTTGTTCACTCCTATGCCGGAGACTTCTATCAGGTATTAACCAATCTGATCCTCAACTCCTTGCTTCACGGCTTTAGCGGCTACCCTAATGGTGAGTTGGTCATCGATGCCTCAATAAAGCAGCAAAGCCTGATCATGACGGTTGCCGATAATGGCAAGGGGATCTCCTCGCAGGATTGCAGCAATATTTTTGAGCCCTTTTTTACCACTAAGCGCGGTCAGGGGGGCAGTGGATTAGGGTTGAGTATTGTCTACAACATAGTGAAGCAAAAGCTTCGTGGGAATATAGATGTGAGCTCTGACTTGGGGCAGGGAACCAAATTTACTATCACCTGCCCTGTCGAAGATTAATCCCACTGTGAAATCGCCCGTTTATTCGATGAAAAGCGGCTCTGGTTCAACTCCGGTCGATATCACGGCTACTTCTCTTTCGTCATACGTCTGCTCAGCGCACTTTGGCTGATGCCGAGCATCTGAGCGGCTGCAGTTTGGTTATTTGCCGTGCGGCTCATCGCCTCATTGATCAAGGCGTTACTCATTTCGGCCAGGGTGGGCAACTGCTTGGGAAAGATCAAGGCATCTTGTGGTGTCTCAGTGGAGCCTTTCTGCTCGTTAATCGCCTCCATGAAGGGGGAGATATTGAGTTGTACACCATCGCTGCGACTCACCGCATCGAAGACCATCCCTTTGAGTTCATGAAGATTTCCGGGAAAATCATAATCTGCCAGCCGACTCGCCAGACTTCTGGGTTGTTGGGGAGCGTCGAGCCCCATCTCTTCAGATGCCTGAGCGATAAAGTGGTTAATAAGCATGGAAAGATCCATGGGGCGCTTTCGCAGTGGTGGCAGGGTGATCTTGTGGGAGCGTAACCTGTATAGCAGATCGCTGCGAAACTTTCCGGCCTGATTGAGTGCCCGCAGATCGTTTTGAGTCGAAGTGATGATCCGGCAGTTTACCGGGTAGGAGCGATCGCTGCCTATGGGGTAATACTGTTTATGCTCGATAACATCGACAAGCTTGGCCTGGGCCTCCAGCGGAAGATCGCCAACTTCGTTGAGGTAAAGGAGTCCGTTACCGACCTGATGCAACACACCGGCCTGAGCCGAAACCTGACCGTCCTCATGGGTATGGATCTGCCCGAACAGCTGTAGTTCAAATGCATCTGTACTGATGCCGGCGAGGTTGATATTGATAAAAGGGGAATCATGGCAACAGAGTTGATGGCAGGACTTTGCAAACTCACCTTTGCCGGTGCCACTCTCTCCAAGTATGAGAATCGGCTCAGGGCTCAGGGCAACAGCTTCCAGATAACGAAACTGATCCAGCAGGACAGGCTCACAGGTGAGAATGTTATTAAAGGCTTCCGGCTGGTTCAGGGTTCGACTCAGGAAGCTCTCTTTTATTCTCAGGTAGTTTCTCTCTAAACCGACAACTTCGAGGGCTCGTCGCACGGTTCGGGCCAGATCGTCTACATTGTCTGTCTTGATAAAGTAATCGTAGGCGCCATTTTTGATGCAGCGAACCGCGGTGTCTACCTCATTGACCCCGGTCACTATGATGACGCGGGTCTTGGGAAAGTCACACCTGATTATCTCCAGTAGCTCTTCGCCGGAGTGAAATGGCATCGTCAGATCGAGCAGGACCAGGGCGTAATCGGATACCGAGAGACGATTAATGACCTGCCTGCTGTCTACACAGGTATCGACCTGCGCCTCGGGGACGAGCCTGTTGAGTGTGACGGCTAAGGTTCTCAACCAAGAGGCTTCATCATCGACTAACAGAATATTTCGTGCGAGTTTCATCTGGGGTGCTCCATTGAGGTGTCCAATGAGAAGAGAAGTTTGATACAGGTTCCCTTGCCCTGACGGGAAGTTATCTGCATCTCGCCCTTATGTTCTTTGATTATTCTGCTGCACACAGATAATCCAAGTCCGGTGCCGCCACATGAGCGACGAGTCGTAAAGAAGGGCTCGGTGATGCGTTGTAGCGTCGCTCTGTCCATGCCACAACCGTTATCGCAGACAGTCAGGCAGGCCTTCTCATCCACTATGCTGGTTTCGATGGCGATCATGCCAGCTTCAGTCTCTTCACCGTCGTCAGGTGGTGATGCATGGCAGGCATTTTGGATAAGGTTGATCAGTACCTGATGCAGCTGCTGTGCATCCCCTGTGATGAAGGGCTCGGGCTGATGCAGCCGGGGTCTTATCTTAAATATTTTTATCTGATTGGCGGTTAAGCGCAGCGAGACCTGTACCACCTCATTTAGACTTAGCCTCTGGTGTTCGGCGGCTATGTTAGGTAGGGCATAGCGTTTGAGATCATTGACGATGCGGCTTATTCGGGTCGCTCCCTCGTCAATATTGAGGCAGCTATAGTGCAGTTCATACAGGGCGCGCTCAGGATCCAGACCGGCTATAAGCCAGAATGGATTTTGCTTCAGATAGGCATCGGTTGCCGGCTTGAGATCTTTGAGCGCATCGTTTAGGAAGGCGACCGAGTGGATGATAATCCCTGTTGGGTTATTAATTTCATGGGCTACGCCAGCCGAGAGTTCTCCTAATGAGGCCAGACGGCTGGCTTCATCATTGGCCTGTCTTAACTGATGTCGCTCAGTGGCTTCCTCAAGCAGAATAACGGCCTGATCTTCCCCTATGGGGTGGATCTGAAGCTGCCAGAACTGATCATGAAAGCTCATATCTTCGATAAGCGAGCGCTGGTTGTCCAGTACCTGCAGCAGGGTGACCTTGAGTTCGAAGGGCTCGCCATCGATAAAGTGAAAATCAGGGTTTTCCAGCAGATCATTGTTGTTGTCGTTACTCCATAAACTGTCACACTCCCGGTTAAATAGCGTGACACCATGGGGGATCCCATCCAATACAGATTGAAACTGCTTGGACAGGTTGGATATTTGATGCTCTGCCTTGCGACGCTGGGCCAACTCCAGGTTAAGCGAACGGGTTCGCTTGCGTAAGCTTCGGCTGATATAGCCGGTGAATAGCATACCCAGCGCCGAGATGATGCTCACCGTGATAGCCAGCCATAACATCTTCTGCTGGGTGGAGGTGAGATCGACCTTCTCCCGGCCCGTACCAAACCATTTATTGACCAGTCGGTCATACTCACCTGAGAGTTTTAGCTGTCTGAGGGCGTCGTTAATCAGGCCCATCAGAGGAGCGTTAACCTTATTACTCACAAAGTTGAAGGCACCATATATCAGGGGATCACTGGAGCTCCTGATAGAGGGATAGAGAGGCATCAGACGTCTGGCTACAAAATTTTCGGCCAGCACAATATCGACCTCCCCCTTGATCAGCAGCTGAAAGCCTGTCTCGTAGAGATCAACATCGACGCGTTCGAACTCCTGTGGCTGTCCGGTTATATAGACATCCACGAAGGCGCCTTTCTTGATGGCAACCCGTTTCCCGGCAAGGTCCTGCCAGCCGTTGATAAAGGACTTGCCCTGCAGCGTGTACGCCTTGGCGTGAGTGGCGTAGATAGGATCAGACTGACTCAGTTTTCTGTCTATGGTGACCGGGCTGACAACAGCGATGACATCGATAGGGCAGTCTGGATCATGAACATCGGTCAGTAGCTGCTGAAATGTTTTCCGTCTGACAACGATTCTCTTATCTATGAGTTGTCCGATTCGGCTCATCAGCTCCAGGTTGAACCCCTGGTCGACACCATTATTACGCCACTCCAGCGGAGCCGTTTTGGAGTGAACGCCAAAGACGATACTCTTATGTGATAAGTCTTGTGCCTGTGCGGCCTGAGATGGTGCATGGAAACATAGCACCATGACTAATATAAAAAGATATTTCATGGCAGAATTTTAACATGCCCGATAACTGATGAACTGTGGTGATGGGCGCAATTACTACATTTGACGCAACATATCAGCTCAGATTATGAGCTCAATCAGGTGGAGCTGGCATGATACGGAGGTTTTGTGATCCATTCATCTATGGCCTATGCAAAACTGCATAACGACCTATTTAATTATGCATCTTTGCATGAGCATCTTTTTCAGCTGTGAAGCTCGCTTGATTTTCATCTCCTGCTTTTTTTTTAATATTGAGCTCCTCTTTGACATGGCTCAAACTTTATTTGAAACAGAAAGCTGAGAGCATCCTATAGTTATGGGGTCAGAAAACTTAGCTAACAATACCAGAGATGAGCTTGTTAATGGCGCAACGATATTTTCCAAATATTTTTGAACTGTTAAAAAGTTAGGAGACGTGATGAAAAACTTTAAAAAAGCGATATGCCTAGCCACCTTGCTTGGTTCTGCAGGAATGGTTGCCAATGCAACTGCCGCAGATAACCTTGCAGACTTCCATGCTGAAAACCAAGAGTGTGACAGCTGTCATACCGCAGACGGTGAACTATCTAACGATAGCCTTACCTATGAAAATGAGCAGTGTGTTTCTTGCCACGGTACAATGGAAGAGGTAGCTGAAGAGACTAAACATGAGCATTACAACGCTCACGACTCTCACTTCCCTGGTGACGTTGCTTGTACCTCTTGTCACAGCGCTCACGAAAAATCTATGGTCTATTGTGATTCCTGCCATAGCTTCGATTTCGATATGCCATATGCAGGTAAGTGGGAGCGCCACGAGCCAAGCATCGCCGAGCTTGCTAAAGATAAGTCTGAGCGTGAAGCGGCACTGGCCAGCGCACCTAAAGACACTGTCGATGTTGTTGTCGTAGGTTCAGGCGGAGCTGGTTTCTCTGCATCTGTAGCTGCCCACGATAAGGGCGCCAAAGTAATTCTTATCGAGAAAGAGCCTGTTATCGGTGGTAATGCGAAACTTGCAGCCGGTGGTATGAATGCTGCCTGGACCGATCAACAAAAAGCTAAGGGCATCGAAGATAGCCTTGAGCTGATGACAAAAGACACCATGAAGGGGGGACGTAACATCAACGACCCTGCACTGGTCGATGTGCTGGTTTCTCACTCAAAAGGCTCTGTCGACTGGATGACAGCCATGGGTGCTGACCTGAGCGATGTAGGCCGTATGGGTGGCGCATCGGTTAACCGTACTCACCGTCCAACCGGTGGTGCAGGTGTGGGTGCACACGTTATTCAGGTGCTTTATGATAACGCGGTTAAACGCGAAATCGATATGCGCATGAACACCCGTGGTATCGAGATCCTTAAAGATGATTCAGGTAACGTTAAAGGCCTGCTGGTTAAGGGGATGTACAAAGGTTACTACTGGATTAAGGCCGACGCTGTGATTCTGGCTACCGGTGGTTTCGCTAAGAACAATGATCGTGTTGCTAAGCTGGATCCTAAGCTGAAAGGTTTCGTATCGACTAACCAGCCTGGTGCAACCGGTGATGGTATCGACGTAGCCGGTAATGCCGGTGCAGCAATGAAAGACCTTGAGTACATCCAGGCTCACCCAACGCTTTCTGTGAAAGGTGGCGTTATGGTTACTGAAGCCGTACGTGGTAACGGTGCTATCCTGGTTAACCGCGAAGGTAAGCGTTTCGTCAACGAGATCACCACTCGTGATAAGGCTGCCGCTGCGATTCTGCAACAAACAGGTAAATCTGCTTTCTTGATCTTCGATGACTCTGTACGTAAGTCTCTGAAGAAGATCGATAAGTACATCGGCCTGGGTGTCGCTCCTACTGCCGATACTCTGGTTAAGTTAGGTAAGATGGAAAACATCGATGGTAAGGCACTGAAAGAAACAGTTGCTCGTTATAACACCTTCGTGACAAGTGGTAAGGATGCCGACTTTGCTCGTCCTAACCTGCCTCGTGCCATCAATGAAGGTAACTACTACGCTATCGAAGTGACTCCTGGTGTTCACCACACTATGGGCGGCGTGATGATCGACTCTAAAGCAGAGATCATGAATGCTAAGAAGCAGGTTATACCTGGCCTATATGGTGCCGGTGAAGTGACCGGTGGTGTTCATGGTGCTAACCGCTTAGGTGGTAACGCTATCTCTGATATCATCACCTTCGGCAGACTGGCCGGTGAAGAAGCGGCTGCATACTCTAAGAAGAAGTAATCTTCTGGAAATAGTCTTCTGAAAGCGCTCTATGAGTGAGTATGGTTAGAAGCGGGTAACGCTCTCCGGTTTATCCGCTTCAGTAAGCCTCTGAACAAAAGCCACAGACTCCGTGCTGTGGCTTTTTTGTGTCTGGCATTCTTGTAATGGAAAGTTATGTCTGTCTTTTTCAAGAAGGGGCCATGGGCCAATGATGCTCCCGGCATCAATTTGGCATTCCCCACGTCCCTGTGGGTCAAGGCATAAAACAGACGTTGTGTCTGGCCACAAATGTTCCCAACATTTGTTGGCATTCCCGCCATCTGACCCATATGGATATGGGAAATGTCTAAGAGTGTAGGGAACGCTTTAGACCCTGGCAGTCAGAACACTTATGTCTGTTTGCCATGGGCCAATGATGCTCCCGGCATCAATTTGGCATTCCCGCCTCTGACCCATATTCCTATGGGGCAGGGGAGGAGATGTCTTCGAAGTGGTGCCCGCTCATCGGGTTAGCAGATATGTGGCTGAGGGCTATTATATCGCTGAGGGCTCCTATCCGGCTGATAGGGAAGTATTTATGAGTAAACTGGTACAGAGTGAGTCGTGTGATTTGGTGTCTTCTGAGGAGGCTGTAGCTTCTTAATAACTGACGATATAAGCGGAATTGAAGTATCAATCTATCTCAGGGCTGGACACACTTGGGACTGAATCATAGTTTAGGGATTAAAATCTCAAACGAAGTATATAAAAAAGCCAGCTGGGAGTAGCAACTGGCTTAATAACAACTTTAGTCTGTTCTGGGGTTACTCAACGGGCCCGTTTAGGGCGCTTAAAGTCTGTGGGCGAGTTAGTTAAAAGGTTAAGCTCACCTTCAATCCACCTAAGTGTTCGCTATGGGTAAATTGCAACTCTATCTCATACTGTTCGGCAATATCTTTGACGATAGAGAGTCCCAGGCCATGACCCATGGTCGCCTCGTCTAAACGCTTACCGCGGCTGGTCAATAAGGCCAGCTCTTCATTGGCGACACCGGGTCCGTCGTCCTCTATGGTAAGGCTTATCTTATCACCCTCAATAGTGGCGCCGATCTCTACCTTAGCGTTGGCCCACTTGTGAGCGTTGTCGAGCAGATTGCCAATCAGCTCCATACCATCCTCCCTGTGAACGGGAAGCCTTGGCAGTTGTTCAGGAATGTCTATGCTGCACTGTATCTGCTTGTGAAAGTGTACCTTACCTAAGGTCTGGCAGAGGTCATCTAAGTCTTTTGGCAGCTGCATCTGTGCTGCGGGTAACATATCGCCCGTGATGCGGGCGGCTGCAAGTTTTCTCTCTATCATCTTATGAATCAGATCTAACTGCTTCTGCAGCGCAATTGCCGCGTCAGGATCTTTCAGCCCTAAGGCTTCAACCTGTTGCTGCATCACCGCCAGAGGTGTCTTGAGTCCATGACTCAGGTTTCCAATGTTATTACGGCTTCTTTCCAGCTGTTTGCTTGAGTATCGCAGCAGCTCATTATAGGTCTCGGCCAGCCCCTGCAGTTCGGGGGGGATCTTATCGACCTCTAATGAGTTGATCTCACCCTCCCTCAGCTTTGAGAGTGCTTTCTGCATATGGGTAATAGGTTTAAATGATTGTCTTAAGACCAGAAAAATACCGGCGATCATGGTTAACAGCATCGCCAGGTTTACCCCGAGTTTTGTGCCGTAAACCTGAGAGAAAATTTTACGTCCGATACTCAGATCCTGAGCCACGGTCAAGGTCGCATCTACATTCAGGGAGTCTGAGCTGAGACCGAGCGAGAGAAGTTGAATATCGTGATTCTGAGGCCCCTTAGTCTGCCATACCCGGCTCTCTCCCCCCTTTAAGAGTTCGATATCGAGTTTCTGATCCCAAAGGGAGCGTGAGCGGATCTCATGATCCGGCAGGTTGAGCTGATAGTAACGTCCGGAAAACACAGGCTTATAGAATCCGGAGAGCTGGCTCTGGTCAATGGTTAACTCATCGCCGTGTAGCTGAGTGGCAAGCATGACCTGCTCTAAGTCTTCCTGTAATCTGGCTATGATCGAGTCGTGAAACGCCTGTCTCAGCATAGACTCGAAGAAGATAATGGCAACGGCCGTCGACAGGATGACTAAGCCCGTGAGCCAGAGGCTGAGCTTAGTTCTTATCGAGATCATTGTTTGATGCCGTGGAAAATGTATCCCTGGCCACGACGGGTTTCGATGGCTGTCTTACCTAGCTTCTTGCGCAGATGGGTGACATAGACCTCTACCACATTGCTCTCCTTCTCATCATCGAACTGGTAAAGTTTGTCCGTGAGCTGTGACTTTGAGAGCAGTTTTTCCGGTGACATCAGAAATATCTTGAGTAGCCTGAACTCCATCGCGGTCAGCTCAAATGATTGGGAGCCGACCATGACTGATTGCTGGTTTTCATCGAGAGTGACGCCTGAAAAACTGAGCTCTTTCGTTGGTGAACTCGCCTTGCCGTGGGCGCGCTGTATGAGCGCATGTATTCTCGCCAGGAGCTCCTGAGTGTGGAACGGCTTGCCCAGGTAATCATCTGCGCCGGCATTGAATCCTTCGACCTTCTCATGCCACTGGCTGCGCGCAGTCAGCATGATGACAGGTGTATTAACCCCTTGATTACGCCAGCTTTCGAGTAGTTCCAGCCCATTTCCGTCGGGTAAACCGATATCGAGAATCACGCAATCGTAATTGGTCTCTTTCAATAGGTAGTCGGCTTCGGCCGCTTTAT
Source organism: uncultured Shewanella sp. (assembly GCF_947501225.1). GTDB lineage: Bacteria > Pseudomonadota > Gammaproteobacteria > Enterobacterales > Shewanellaceae > Shewanella. Next base: position 81,671 of record NZ_CANMUW010000011.1, on the reverse strand, counting down.
CTGTTACGTCTGTTACGTACCCGGCCTGCTTTAGCTGTTTTTCGAGTTCTTCAACGAGTAGTGTATTGTCTTCAACGAGCAGTAGTTTCATATTAACCTGTCATCAAATGGTGTCATCGACTCAAGTGGCAGGCTGAACTATTTCTCAAAAGCTCTGCAGTCACTGGGTAATGATCTATAGGGATCGGGCTGTCCGGTGCTAGCGTCCAGGCTCAGATCTATAATTTGGCCATGTTGTGCCTTAATTTGCAAATCATAACGCCATTTACCATCTTCACGATAGAGGTGTGCATCGATAAGTTTGCCGTAACAGAAATGTTTTATTCTGGAGAGAGTGACATCGAGGGACAAGATCTTTCCTGAGCTAACTAATTGTTTAGCCTCGTAATGCTCGAGTTCTATCAGGTTGGTTGTGTGACCTTTCATCGACATTAAGGTCGCAAGAGCGAATAAGCTAACACACAGTGCCCTTGTCATTAATATTATCTCCAAAAAAAATGGCCTGAGATCATCTCAGGCCACTTTATCGAAGCTGTCTTAAATCTAACTTAATGTTAGCTTAGCGTGTGCCGTAAACTACGATTGTTTTACCGTGAGCTTGAATCAGGCTTTGCTCTTCAAGCATCTTAAGGATACGTCCCACTGTCTCACGTGAACAGCCAACGATTTGACCAATCTCTTGACGAGTGATCTTGATCTGCATGCCATCCGGGTGAGTCATCGCATCCGGCTGCTTAGCCAAATGCAGTAATGTTTGAGCGATTCTTCCTGCGACATCCAGGAATGCAAGATCACCAACTTTCTGGCTGGTGCTATGCAGGCGATAAGCCATCTGCGAAGAAAGCTTCATCAAGATTTCAGGGTTAACCTGAATGAGCTGCTTAAATTTCTTGTAAGATATCTCTGCAATTTCACAAGGTTGCTTAGCACGAACCCAAGCTGTACGTTCGGCTTGCTCTTCAAACAGGCCAAGTTCCCCGATGAAGTCGCCTTGATTAAGGTAAGAGAGGATCATCTCTTTGCCTTCTTCGTCTTTGATCAAAACAGCGACAGAACCTTTAACGATGTAATAAAGCGTATCTGATTCTTCACCAGCGTGGATCAAAGTGCTTTTGGCTGGATACTTGTGAATGTGACAGTGTGATAAAAACCATTCCAAAGTAGGATCCGGTTTAGGCTTACCAATCAGAGCCATGCCTATGTTCCTCGACAGTTTAATTTAAATACAAGAATATGCTAAATAAGCAGTTTACGTCAATTATGTCACCAAAACCTAGATGAATGTCTAAGTTTAGAGAGAATGAATATTCGTAACAGACTATCTATATTGATGTTTATTTTGATACATTAGTGATATAAGTCAACTAATACCGTATAAATATGCACTGATTGGTTTAACAATGCAGACTCAATCACATCTTATCCCCCTTTCATGCTGAACTTGTTCAATATTTATTTGTCTTAAACTGATCATGAAATACTGTTTTTCTCGACTTTGACTGTTAAATCTGGCTAACTCAGGGGAAACAAGGGGTTTGTACAAAATTTTTACTGTGCTATTTTCTCTGTTCCGGTTTTGTTTTATCTACATCAGATATCCGCTTCAGACTGGCCCAAATGTTGATTTCAATTAGGAGTTGTTTTGAAATATCATCCGTTATTTGTTGGCGTTGGTTTTGTTTTTTTACTCTTAACGAGTACTACAGCTAATGCGTTTTCAATTCCTCAACCTGTAGCGGAAGTTGCCGCGAGTAAACTCGCTCATATTCAATTAAAGGCCGCTCAAGGAGAGAAAGAGGCACAGTTTCTTCTTGGGCTCATGTATCTGTCAGGTCGTTTTGTCGAACAAGATCAACAACAGGGGCTCGATTGGGTATCTCTCGCTGCCGAACAGGGACACCCTAAGGCGCAACAAACCTTGGCCGATCTCTCCTTCGAAGGCAATATCATCGAGCGTGACCTTACCGTTGCCGAGCGTTGGTATCTCTCCTTAAGCGAGCAGGGGAGCAAGTGGGCGCAATTCAGGCTGGGCTTTATCTATGCCGCCGGCGGGAATGGAGTGGAGCGTAATTGTGGTAAAGCGGTCGATCGTTTCAGTTCGGTCGGCGATGAAGTTTCGCTGGGTAATGTTGCCTGGATCCTATCGACCTGTCCTGAAGAGGAGTACCGAAATGGAGATAAGGCACTACAGCTGGCTCGCACCCTGGTCGAGGCGGATCGGGAAAATCCAACCAATCTGGATAATCTGGCAGCAGCCTACGCTGAAATCGGTGACTACAATGCGGCAATCAGCACCCAGCTTAAAGCGATCGATGCATTGAAACATAGCGAAGAGGCCCATAGAGCCGGTGAGTTTGAGCAGCGCCTTCAGACCTATCAGCAGAATAAACCGTTTCGTGAAGTCGTACCTTTGATGTAACTATATAGGCTTAACCTTTAGGTCATCTGGAGAGGTGGCCCTATTCATCTCTATTGAAATTTAATCAAATACCTTAGTGCATGTCACGAAATCCCTATTTGTCCGTGTAAATAGATATCTTGTCTCTGGATCTTAAAAATTGACTCTGGTCTAATAGCCAGTGTTTTTTACAGGGTCAGGTTGATAGGCCCCACTCTTAACTGCGAGTTGCAGTTTTTAACCTTAATAGCCAAAGGCTATTCTGACTTGGGAATGGTTGTTTGTTTAACATGAAAGCTTCAACACAGGTTTTACAATCTAAGTTGACACTGGTTCTATTGCTGGTGGTTTTCGTGTCTCAGTTATTTCCGACCTGTGTAGCATCGGATATCCACACCAACGAGCTAACCTCACAAGAGCTCTCGCAAGCACTCTCGCAAATCCAAGCCACTCCCTCGGGTGAAGAGCAGGAGTCTTGCTGTCATGCGCCGACCTGCACTTGTGTTCATACCAGAGCGGGCAGTGAGCAAGATGAACACGATGAACACGATGATGATTTTCATACCTCCTGTCATCCGCCCGTAGAGCTGCAGTTTGCCTGTGATCGCGACCGGGTCGAAGGTAAAAGCCTGTTTCTTATCAGCTATCAAGATAGAAGTTACGCACCGCCAATCCCCCCTCCATATAGTTAACTCCGCGTTATTTAAATAATTTTTCTTAATTAAATCTGCCTGAACACCTGATATTGGGTGCGGATTCCTGTGTCTGATCTTGATTAGATGCCATTCGCATCGCCGTGTGTTCCGGCGAAAACCGGAGTTTATTCTCGTGAAGAGATCTCAAGCGAACACACTTGTGACCTGCCAACGTGCACTGGTCACCGTGAGTCTGTGTGTGCTTGCATTATTTGCAGGCAAAAGTTCAGCTCAGACAGAGCCGGGCGAAATTACTCTACCTTGGGTACTGGAAAAAACCTTGTTGAACAATGTTCAGCTGCAAGCTTTTCCCTATGAATTAAGAGTCAGTGAAGCCTTGACCCTGCAAGCCGGGGTCAAGCCCAATCCCGAATTTTCCGTCGAAGTTGAAAATCTGCTCGGCACGGGAGATATGCAGGGGGTGGATAACGTCGAGGTGACTCTGGGGTTGAGTCAGCTTATCGAATTGGGTGATAAGCGTCAGCGGCGTATCGATGTCGCTCAAGCTTCAGAGCGTCAGAAACTGGGGGAGTATGAGCTTCTGCGCCTGGATATTTTGGCTCAGGCCACCGGACGATACTATCAACTACTCAGGTTGCAGGCGCTACAGGATTGGAGCGAGCGACGGATCCTGGTCGAACGCGAAGCCCTGAAGGCTATCGAATCCCGTGCCAGAGCCGGAGCCGTTATCGAGGCCGATGTCACTAAGATGGCACTGCGCCTGTCACACTCAAAAGCGGTTAAAGAGAGGCTCGATGGCGAGACGGCTCTGGCACGGCTGCGCTTAGCCGCCATCTGGTCCGGTGAGCCGCACTTTCAACGTGCGGCGGGTGAGCTCAAGCCACTGACCAGGCTACCGGCGGCAGCCAGTGTACTCAACGCTATCGAAAGGGCACCGCAGTATCTGCAGCTGTTAAGTACAGGACGTTTGATGTATGCCAAACGTCGCATGGAGGAGGCTAAGGCGCAACACGATGTGACATTGGGTCTGGGAGTCAGAAGTTATGACGGCTTCGATGATGGTGCCCTGATGTTCAATTTCTCTATGCCTATCCCACTCTCAAACCCTAACCAGGGCAACATACTGGCCGCTAAAGCCAATGAGGCGATGGCGATGGAGCAGCAAAAACTAGCCCGTAGTCAGCTGAGACTTTCACTGCTGGAGATCCATCAGGCCATGGTAAACAACGTCGGACAGGCAAGGCTGATCGAACAGCAGATCTTGCCTCTGGCCCGGCGTCTGCTCAAAGATACTCAAGCTGCCTACCAAACCGGGCAGACTAATGTGCTGCAGCTTGCCGATGCCCAGTCGGAACTCTTTAGCGTGGAGCGTGACCTTATCGAAGCCGAGGCGGCAGTCTACCGGCAGAAGCTCGAGCTCGAGCGTATAACCGGACAATCCATGAGCACTAACCCATTCAATGCCATGCCAGCTGCGGCACAGGAGAACAGATAATGAACGTTAAAATGAATCAGCTTTCATCAGCATTGATGGCCGCGGCCATCACCCTGTCGGCTTTTTCTATTCCGACTCTGCTGCCAGCGGGTCAAGTATGGGCCGGTGGCAACCACGGTCATGGGCATGGGCATGAGGAGCAGGAGGAGCACGTTCCCGAAGGACCACACGGTGGCCGGCTGTTGCACAGTGGCGAGTTTGAACTGGAGATCACTATGGTCGAGTCCGGGATCCCGCCGGAGATGCGTGTGTATGCCTACCTTAAGGGCGAGCCGGTGGAGCCGGGCAGGGTTAATCTCGAGCTCCTGCTTAATCGTCTTGGCGGAAAAACTGACAGAGTCAGCTTTACCATTGAGGAGGATTATCTGGTGAGTGAACAGAGCGTCGCCGAGCCACACTCATTTGAGGTGGAGGTGCATGCCGGTTTTGAGGGGGAGGAGTTCGATTGGCACTACGATAACTTTATGGGCCGTACCGAGATCAACGACCGGTTGCTGAAGCTCTCTGGGGTTCAGACGCAGCTTGCGGAGGCTAAGCAGCTCACCTTCGTCGATACCCTGTTCGGTATCATCGCCCCTATTGCCGATAATCAGTTCAGTGTGAATGCACCCTATGCCGGTGTCATCGAGCAACTTCATGTCAGCATAGGTGATAGCGTACAGAAGGGGCAGGTTATCGCTACCGTGCGTAACTCAAGCACACTGCAGAGCTATCAGGTCAAGAGTCCGGCCGGTGGTCAGGTCACCGAGCAGTTATTGAGTCTGGGGGACAATACATTAAATCGTGCCCTTGTACGTATCAGCGACCTATCGCGTGTCTGGATCGATCTTTCAGCCTTTCCTGACAGCATAGCCAAGCTGTCGCTGGGTCAACCGGTGACGATAGGAGATGCTCACAAAGACAAGGTGCATCAGGGCAAAGAGGTCAGCCCCCCGGCTAGTAGTACCATCAGCTATATCGCCCCAATCATGACAGGTGGCCATATCGCCCGCGTCCGCGCAGTGATCGATAATGATCATGGACACTGGCGTCCGGGCATGCATATACAGGCCGATATTGAGACCCGTACCAAACAGGTACCGCTTGCAGTACGCGTCGATTCACTTCAAACCTTTATGGAAAAACCTGCTGTATTTATAAAGCATGGAAATACCTTCGAGGTGCGTATGCTGACACTCGGTGAGAGTGACGGCGTATATGTAGAAGTTTTGGCGGGACTGGATAGTAACGTGGAATATGTCACCGAAAACAGCTATCTGCTTAAGGCGGATATCATGAAAAATGCCGCTAAGCACGTACACTAGGAGAGGATTAACATGGATACAATCATCTCCTTTGCGCTAAAGAGACGGTTACTGGTGCTCGCCATGACCTTGCTCATTGCACTGTTGGGCGTATACAACACCCTGAAGTTGCCAATCGATGCCGTGCCGGATATCACCAATGTGCAGGTACAGATAAATACGGCGATTGCTGGCTACTCTCCACTCGAGTCTGAACAGCGACTGACCTATGTCATCGAGAATGCGATGGCGGGGATCCCTAATCTGGACCATACGCGCTCGATCTCGCGTTACGGCCTGTCTCAGGTGACGGTGATCTTCGATGAGGGTACAGATATCTACTGGGCCAGACAGCAGATAGCCGAACGGCTTCAGGGCGTCTCCGGGGAGTTACCCGTGGAAGCCGAGCCAGCTCTGGGGCCTGTGAGCAGTGGCCTGGGTGAGATCTTCACCTACTCTATTCGCGCGCAAGATGGCGCCTTGAAAGAGGATGGCACTCCCTATAATGCCGAAGATCTGCGTACCATCCAGGATTGGATCATTCGTCCGCAGCTGGTCAAGGTTCCCGGCGTCACCGAGATCAACAGCCTGGGTGGCTTCGAGCGGGAATATCAGGTGGCACCGGATCCCGGCAAGTTACTGGCATTTAAGGTTACCGTCGATGATGTGATCTCGGCGTTGGAGCGTAACAACCGTAATATCGGTGCCGGCTACATAGAGAGGAGTGGCGAGCAGTGGCTGGTGCGTTCACCGGGGCAGCTGAAGAACCTCGATGAGATCCGCCGGGTCGTGGTGACTAAGCGGGATGATGCACCTGTTCGTATCGGCGATGTCGCCGAGGTGTTTTACGGTAAGCAACTCAGAACCGGCGCCGCCACCCAGGATGGTGAAGAGACTGTGTTGGGTACCGCCTTCATGTTGATGGGGGAGAACAGCCGCGTGGTCGCCAAGGAGGTCGGCGACAGACTGGAACTGGTTAATGCCAGTCTGCCAGAGGGGATTGTGGCCGAGGCTGTGTATGACAGAACCGGCTTAGTCGATAAGGCGATAGCTACGGTGCAGAAGAACCTGTTCGAAGGTGCCGTACTGGTCATAGTTGTACTGTTTGCCCTGTTGGGGAACTTTCGCGCCGCGCTGATCGCCGCCCTGGTGATCCCGCTCAGTATGCTGTTTGCCATCACAGGTATGACAACGAACCGGGTATCGGGCAACCTGATGAGCCTGGGTGCCATCGACTTTGGCATTATCGTCGATGGTGCGGTGATCATCGTCGAGAACGCCCTTCGCCGCTTAGGGATGGCTCAGCATCAGTTCGGCCGTCTGCTCACACTCGAGGAGCGTCTGAAGGTGGTATTTGAGTCGACCAAAGAGGTGTTCCGTCCGGCGGTGTTTGGTGTGTTGATCATCATGTTGGTCTATCTGCCTATTTTCGCTCTCAGTGGCGTCGAAGGTAAGATGTTCCACCCTATGGCCTTCACCGTAGTTGCGGCCCTTATCGGTGCACTCATATTCTCGGTCACCTTCGTTCCTGCCGCCATTGCGCTGTTTGTTAAGGGTAAGGTCAATGAGAAGGAGAACTGGCTGATGGCCAGAGCACGTGGCGTCTATGAACCTGTGCTATTTTTCTCGCTGAAGCGCCCCGCCGTCATAGTGCTCATCGCTATCGCCTTGATGGCGCTCACACTGTATCAAGCGAGTCGTTTAGGCTCTGAATTTCTGCCTAAGCTGGATGAGGGCGACATCGCGATGCATGCCATGCGCATAACCGGAACCGGCCTGGAGCAGTCGACCGAGATGCAGAAGAAGCTCGAACTGGTTATCGGTGAGCTTGATGAAGTTGAGCGTGTGTTTTCGAGGATAGGTACCCCTGAGGTGGCGACCGATCCTATGCCGCCGAGTGTTGCCGACACCATCTTGATCATCAAGCCACGGGATCAGTGGGCCGATCCGGATAAGACTAAGGAGGAGTTTATCGATGAGCTGAGAGAGCATGTCGAGCAGGTACCCGGTAACAACTACGAGTTTACCCAGCCTATCGAGATGCGCTTCAATGAGTTGATTGCCGGTGTTCGTGCCGATGTGGCACTGCGAATATATGGTGACGATCTCGATACTCTCAAAGCCGCCGGTGATCGCGCCGAGGTCTTGTTCCATCAACTCGATGGGGCTAAGGATATCCGGGTCGAGCAGATGTCTGGTTTGCCGACACTATCGGTCGAGCCTAATCGCGACCATTTAGCCCTGCTGGGGCTGACCATAGTCGATGTGCAACAGGCGTTACAGGCTGCGGTTTCAGGTGTGCCCGTCGGCCTTATCTATGAGGGCGATCGCCGTTTCAGGCTGGTGGTTCGCATGCAGCGGGATATCAGTCAGGATCTGAGGGCGCTTAAGCGTTTGCCGATCCCCTTACCGGCGGAGCTTAACCCGGATCTCAGTTATGTGCCCCTTGGTGAGGTTGCCGATATTCAATTTAAGGTGGGGCCAAATCAGATCAATCGCCAAAGCGGTAAACGACATGTGGTGGTGACGGCTAACGTCGAGGGGAGGGATCTGGGCTCATTCATCAAGGAGACCAAGTCGCTGATGGAGAGGGATCTTAACCTGCCCAGTGGTTACTGGAGTGAATATGGGGGAACTTTTGAGCAGTTAGAGTCGGCATCGAACCGCTTGATGATCATAGTGCCGCTCACTCTGCTGCTGATCTTCGGCCTCCTGTACAGCGCTTTCGGCTCAATCAGGGATTCGTTGATCATCTTCAGCGGTGTACCGCTGGCACTGACCGGTGGCGTGCTGGCTTTGGTGCTCAGAGATATGCCCCTGTCCATCTCGGCGGCGGTTGGATTCATCGCCCTCTCGGGTATTGCCGTACTCAACGGTGTGGTAATGCTGAGCTTCATCAAGGAGTTGAGGCAGCAGGGAGGCGAGTTACTCGAGGCGATCAAGCAGGGTGCAAGCCAGCGACTGCGCCCGGTGTTGATGACTGCGCTGGTGGCGAGTCTCGGCTTTATTCCTATGGCACTGAATGTCGGCACCGGTGCCGAGGTGCAGCGACCGCTGGCTACCGTCGTGATTGGCGGCATCGTCTCCTCGACCCTGTTGACTCTGGTTATCCTGCCGGTGCTATATCTGCTGGTGTACCGTTTTAGTGGTAAGAGGGAGGTGAGCTAGTCCGGATTATGGTTTCGATAGCGGGAGCCAGTCTCCCGCTAATATCTTATCTTCTTAGTTTTAAGTTTTAAGTTTTAAGTTGAGAGTTGCGAGGTTTGAGATTCTAGCTCCTAGGACCTTAGGTTTATCCTAGTTCTAGCATACTCAAGAAATGAGCGGATCAAGCATAGACGTGGAATTCACTCTGGGTTGTCTTATTTGAAGAGGGGAATAGCTAGCATACTCAAGGAAAGAGCAGATCAAGCATGGATGTGGAATTCACTCTGGGTTGTCTTAGTTGAAGAGGGGAATAGCTAGCATACTCAAGAAGCGAGCAGATCAAGCATGGATGTGGAATTCACTTTCGATGATAAACAAGAGGGTCGGAATAGCTAGCATACTCAAGGAAATAAGCGGATCAAGCACGGATGTGGAATTCACTCTGGGTTGTCTTAGTTGAAGAGGGGAATAGCTAGCATACTCAAGGAAACAAACAGATCAAGATGGGGGAATTCACTTCCAAGAGCATGCCAGCTCATCAGTCTTTCGCCTGAAATCCCGACGAGAGAAAGTTTACTGCATCATACTTAAATGAAGCTTAAGCTTTTCTTAGTCGAAATAAAACGTGCAAATTTTCTGTCTCTATTCGTTATCGAGAGAGAGGAGTTGTTGTCGCTTCTCCAGCAGATCCCGTATCAAGGGGGTTAAGATCAGCTCCATGGCCAGGGACATCTTGCCGCCGGGCACCACCATGGTATTGACTCTGGACATAAATGAGCCGTCTATCATCTTCAGGTAGTAGGGGAAGTCGACATTTTTGATGCCGCGAAAACGGATAACAACGAAACTCTCATCCAGGCTGGGGATATTCTTGGCACTGAACGGGTTGGAGGTGTCTACGGTAGGCACACGTTGAAAGTTGATGTGGGTACGTGAAAACTGTGGAGTCATATGGTTGATATAATCATCCATGCTACGCACTATCGAGCCCATCACCTTTTCGCGACTGTGGCCTCTCTCCGAGGTGTCACGAATGATCTTCTGGATCCACTCCAGGTTGACGATAGGCACCATACCTATGAGCAGATCGACATGTTCCGCCACATTGCAGGTGTCGGTTTTCACGCCACCGTGAAGTCCCTCATAGTAGAGCATATCGGTATTTTCAGGCAGAGGGTGCCACTGGGTAAAGGTGCCGGGCATCTGGTTGAACGGCACAGCTTCATCGAACGTGTGCAGGTAGGCACGGGTTTCACCCTGGCCGGTAGCGCCATAGTCGCTGAAGCACTGCTCCAGTTTTTCAAAGTCGTTCGCCTCGGGGCCAAAATAACTGATATTTTTATTTTCTGTCTTAGCCTTACGTATCATCAGTTCCATTTCAGGGCGGGTAAAGTGATGAAAGCTATCACCTTCGACCGTTGCGGCATTGATCCCCAGCTGGCGGAAAATATGCTTAAAGGCCGTAGTCGTTGTCGTTGTTCCTGCTCCTGAGGAGCCGGTCACTGCGATGATGGGATGTTTTGCTGACATTAAATTTCCTAAATGGAACCTGAATTTATAATGAGTAGCTGAGCTGTATTTATACGGTAATCGATACTCTCAGGTCAAACTCGCATACGATTTAAGGGGTTGACCATATATGAAGATCATCCTGTTGGCGGATCGCAACAGACTCATCATCTTCACTGTATTCGACGACCAGAGTCCCTTGTTTAAGGGCTTGTTTACACTTGGTTATAGCGAGCTTTATCGCCTCACCGTCTGTGTCTGAAAAGCTGCCATCCTCCACCTGCGAGAAGAGATACTCTTTGATCAGGCTCTCTAAGGTTTCGTTTGGCAGTTGCTGAAGTGCATCAAAAGGTACAAGCATATTCAGGTATCACTCTGTGAAAGAAAAGTAAGGATCCGTTTTTCCAGATAGTACTTAGGTTTAAATGGTGTCCCGCCATCGATGAAGCCTACGTGACCGCCGCGACTGTGTAGCTCATAGACCACATCAGGTGACAGCTTTTTAGCCGGTGGGATCACCTCCCGGGTCATAAATGGGTCGTCTTCGGCGTGTATCACCAGCGTTGGCTGGCAGATATGTTGGAGAAAGTTCATGCCACTGGCTCTGTGGTAGTAGTCGTCCACGCCCTCAAACCCATGGAGCGGGGCCGTTACCCGGTGATCGAAGCTGTAGAAGGTGTTGAGTTCCTCTATCTGCGACATCGAAACCGGCATACTCTCCGACAGGCGCTTATCCTGTACTTTTTTAGTCAGTTTCTGCTGTAGCTGCTTTATCAGGTAGCTTTGATAGACCTTAGAGAACCCTTTTTCCAGTTTCTTGGCGCAGGCTGCAAGTTTCAGCGGCGCCGAGACAACCACGGCCCGTTCGATAAGGCTGGAATCACTGTGTTCGCCCAGGTATTTAGTCAGTACGTTGCCACCCAAACTGTAGCCGACCGCCCTGATTCTTGAGTTGGGAAACCGTGCCTTCAGATGGGTCAGGTTTTCGTGCAGGTCGCGGGTGTCGCCGCTATGATAACTTCGGGCCAGACGGTTAGGCTCACCCGAACAACTTCTGTGATGATGTACGACGGCGCACAGGCCTCTGGCACGGCAATCCTGCAGCAGGCGGCGTACATAGTGAGACTCGGCGCTGCCCTCCAACCCATGAATAACGACCAGAATAGTCTGACCATCTTCAGGGAAACTCAGCCAGTCCAGATCGATAAAGTCCCCGTCACTGAGCTCCAACCGTTCGCGACTCAAAGCTGGTCTGTCCACCTTGGTGAATACCGGCAGAATCGTCTGAACATGGGGGCTTCTTGCCCACCAGGGGGGAGAAAAAGAGTGCGTCATAATGTATTGGCTATTGCTGTAAATTAAAACGTGTGTTTAATTATTAGTGAGAGTCGCATTGTAGCATACCAGAGTGTTGCTTTTTCGATGAGAGAAAGTCTGGCCTCTTCGCTCTCGATTATGATTAAGGTTCTGGTCTGCTTCGCACAATGGTCTGCATAGGTATAGTATAGAAAAGCATCGTTTTTCAGTGTTGGTAATCTATCCATTTTGAAACGTTCACAGGGAGAGGCATGAAACGACGTACGTTTTTGACATCGGCATTCGTTGGCACGGCCGCAATAGCGCTGGGAGTAAACCTCTATTCACCGGAGTTTATCGCGGCCAACAGGTCACAAGATAGCCAACATAGATTACTGTTCAGCGCACTGCTCCCGGTATTTTTAGATGGGGCGCTTCCCGAGGTCGAGAGTCTTCGCCGCGCCGCAGAGAACCGCACCTTAGATGCCATTACACAGACCATTGCCATGTTGCCCGAAGAGAGCCGAGCCGAGCTGGAGCAGCTGCTGGGCATGTTGGAGCAGAGGTTGGGGCTGCTGATCCTCACAGGTAGCATGACCCCTTTGATGATGCGAACTGCGCAGGAGCTGGTCACCCTGCTGGAGTATTGGCGAAACAGTTTCATAGAGTTGATGGTGACTGCTTATCAAGGGCTCAGGGAGCTGGTTATGGCCAGCTACTACTCCTGCCCCGAGCATTGGAGCCGACTGAACTATGTAAAACCGACCTTTCTCGGTACGGAAACATAGACACTGGCGACTGAAATTGGCTGTTACAGATTAAATAACTATAAATAAAAGATGGTGTGGAGGGGACAGGTGGTAATAGCAGATCCGATAGAGGAGGGGTTGTCATCCGGCTGGAAACATATCGATGCCAGTAAGCTGAGCCGAAACCGGACTCTGGAGGCCGATGTCGTAATCGTTGGCAGCGGTGCCGGTGGCGGTGTCGCTGCCGAAATATTAACCGATGCAGGCTTGACAGTTATCATCATAGAGGGCGGTCCGCTCAAGTCATCCCGCAGCTTTAATATGGAGGAGCGGCGCGCCTACCCGGATCTCTACCAGCAGGCTGCGGCCATGAAGACCAAAGATAAGGCGATCGGTATCTTTCAGGGCAGGGCGGTGGGAGGCTCGACAACCGTCAACTGGACCACCTCCATCAGGACTCCGAAAAATGCACTGGAATATTGGGCCCGGGAGAAGTCGATCGAAGGTTTATCCAGGCAGGAGTTGGACCCTTGGTTTGAGAAGATGGAGCAGCGCCTGAATATCACCGAGTGGCCTTTTGCTCCAAATAGAAATAATGAAGCCTTGAAGTCCGGCTGTGAGAAGCTAAATTGGGATTTCACCGTGATCAAGCGCAACGTCAAGGGTTGCTGGAATACAGGGTATTGTGGAATGGGCTGCCCGGTAAACGCAAAGCAATCTATGTTGGTGACGACTATACCGGCGGCCCTTGAAAAAGGCGCGACACTGGTCAGTCGGGCTAAGGTGGTGAAGTTAGAGCACCACAAAGAGAAGATAGTTGCGGCTAAGGCCATTGCGCTGGATGAGCAGTTACGGCCAACGTCCGTGAAGTTAACCTTTAAGGCGAAACACTATATTATTGCGGCGGGCGCCGTACATACGCCGGCCCTCATGATGCGCTCAGGTGTAAGCGACCCGAATCAAATTTTGGGTAAGCGTACCTTCCTGCACCCTACCCTGCTCAGTGGTGCCATATTTTCAGATCCCATTAATGCCCACAGCGGCGCACCTCAGTCTATCTATAGTGATGAATTTGTCTGGCGTGACGGAGCCGATGGCCAGTTGGGTTATAAGTTAGAGGTGCCCCCGGTTCACCCGGTGCTCATCGCCTCGAAAACATTGGGTTATGGCAAGAGCCACGCCGAATTGATGGAAAACTTCAATCAACTCCAGGTCACCATCGCTCTGGTGAGGGATGGGTATCATGAGCAGAGTCAGGGGGGGCAGGTTCATCTGACCGACAGTGGATTTATGCTGGATTACCCGCTGACAGATACGTTTTGGGCTGCGGCGAGAAGGGCATTTGCCAGCATGGCCGAGCTGCAGTTTGCTGCCGGGGCTAAACAGGTACTGCCTATCAGTGAAGGTATGTCCTATCTCAAAAGCTGGGCTGAGGCTAAATCAGAGATAGAGAGGATGACATTAGCACCGCTTAAAACCGTAGTCGCTTCTGCTCATGTGATGGGGGGCTGTCCCATGGGCGAGGACCAGAAGATCTCTATGGTCGATAGCCACGGCCAATCTCACTACTATGAAAATATGTCGGTGATGGACGGTTCAATCTTCCCTACCAGCCTGGGGGCCAATCCGCAGCTCTCTATCTACGGCATCACAGCCAGAAATGCGACACGTTTGGCCGAACGGCTGAGCCTTTCGAAGGGCTAGTTTAAAACGCTGAGGGCCGGCTCAATAGAGCAGGAGTGAATGATTCACTCCTGATCGGGAAGGTTAACGAGTTTTTAGACTAGGCTGCCAGTTGTTGGTATTCATCTGCATCCAGTCGGTAGAGATCCAAAAAGACATTCAGATTTGAACTCTTACCTTCATGGGGCAGCTGTCTGAGCTTGTGTAAAATCAGAGCCTGTGACTTTCGCTCCAGCATGAGTTCGACCTCAAGCATCTGTTGATACTCCCCATCGACTAAGCTGTTTTTACTCAGTTTGCGTAATTTTCTGTAGGGGAGCAGCACCCGCTCCTCCCAGTGGTGGATCTCATCTCTCATCTGTGACCAATCTTTCTCGGACAACAGATATCCCTGTTTGTCTAACCACAGGGAGAGCAGGAGCAGGTTCACATTGACCTGGTGCTCATCCTGAAGTTGCAGGCAGAGGGCTTGATGTTGGTCGTAATAACCGTCACACACCTGCCAAAGGGAGAGATCAAACTGATTTAAATAGGTCATTTAACGCGTTTCCTTTGCATTTTTGTCGATGCGCCGCCTTTAATCATCTGAGCGGCGCCGAATCTGAATCAAAGAGCCGAACGAACCTCTTGTTCGATCTCCTCGATAGACTCCTGAACCTCTAACCACTCCATCTCACTCTCCTCTAATGCCTGAGTGAGCTTAGTTCTTTCGTTTAAGACCTGAGTTAATTTAGCCTTATTTTCGGCATCATACAAACTCATGTCGGCAAGCATCTCTTCGAGTTCGGATAGACGGCTACTCGATCTCTGCTGCTCTTTTTCAAGTTTAAGCTGAACCTTTTTCAACGGAGACAGTTTCTGGCGCAGCTCCGCCTCTAAACGCTTCTGTAGCTTCTTATCCTGAGCCGGCTTTGCAGCATCCTGACCGACCTCCTCTTTGTTTGCCGCCTTGGCAGCATCGAGAAGCCACTGATGATAATCATCGAGGTCGCCATCGAAACTTTGTACTTTGCCGCCATCGACCAGATAGTAGTCGCTGCAACTGAGTCTCAGCAGGTGCCTGTCGTGGGATACGATGATCATCGCCCCTTCGAACGATTGCAGTGCCATCGTCAGTGCATGACGCATCTCCAGATCCAGGTGGTTAGTTGGCTCATCGAGAAGCAGCAGGTTAGGGCGTTGCCATACCAGCAGCGCTAATACTAACCGGGCCTTCTCGCCACCGGAAAAGGGTCGAACAGGGGATAACACCATGTCGCCGTTGAAGCCATAGCAGCCGAGGAAGTTTCTCAACTCCTGTTCACGGGTTGTCGGTGCCAGTCTGGATAGGTGCTGAAGCGGTGTATCATCCAGGCGCAGACTCTCGAGTTGATGCTGGGCGAAATAACCGATATTCAGGCCCGGATTGGTCTCGTACTTTCCCTTCATCGGGGAAAGCTCTTCGGAGAGCAGCTTAATCAGTGTCGACTTACCCGCACCGTTGCGACCGAGAAGGCCGATGCGCGCGCCGGGAACCAGATTAAGATGTACGCTATTTAAGATCTCTTTATCCCCATAGCCTACAGACACCTGTTCCATGGTCACCAGTGGATTAGGCAGGGTTTCAGGCGCTTTAAACGCCATATGAAACGGGCTGTCGGCTTGAGACGGCAGCAGCTCAGTCATGCGCTCCAGTGCCTTTAAGCGGCTCTGTGCCTGCTTGGCCTTACTCGCCTTATAACGGAACCTGTCGACGAAAGACTGCATATGGGCACGCTCTTTCTGTTGACGCTCGAAGGCGACCTGTTGCTGAGCCATGCGTTCTGCACGGATCCGTTCGAAGGCGGTGTAGTTACCCTTGTAGTAGTTAAGCTTCTGGTTCTCCAGGTGGATGATCTCTGTGACAATGCCGTCGATAAAGTCTCTGTCGTGACTGATAAGGATCAGCGTGCCCTGATAAGACTTAATCCAGCCTTCGAGCCAGTACATGGTGTCTAAGTCGAGGTGGTTGGTCGGCTCATCGAGAAGCAGCAGATCTGAGCGGCATAGCAGCGCCTGAGCCAGGTTGAGGCGCATACGCCAGCCACCGGAGAAGCTCTTAACCGGGTTAGACTGCTCGGCTTCACTGAACCCAAGGCCGGCTAAAAGGCTGGCCGCACGGGCGTGAATGGCATAACCGCCGATGGCATCAATTTTTCCATGCAGATGTGCAATGGCGTTGCCATCATCATCGGCCTGAGCCTGATGCAGCTGCTTTTCAAGCTCGCGATACTCCACATCACCATCGATAACGTATTCCAGGGCCGATACCTCAAGTGCCGGTGTCTCTTGGGCGACAGTGGCTATCTGCCAGCCGGCGGGGACACTGATATCGCCTTTATCCAGGCTTATCTTGCCGAGTATCAGTGCCAGGAGTGATGACTTGCCTGTGCCGTTAGCACCGACCAGGCCTACCTTGTGGCCCGGATAGATGGTGAGAGAGGTTTCATCCAGAAGCGTTTTACTGCCGCGGATCAACTGTGCTTGATTGATGGATATCATGGAGTACGACTTGGTGATGTTCTGGAGACTATTGCGCAGATGATATCTCACAAATGGCCACCATTACCACAAAGCGAGCCACAAACTGCGCCACAAACAGGGTAAAAGTGTCGAACAATACGGCGATTTCGTCCTGTTTGTGGCAAAATGGAGTTCTATTGAACTATGACCCTAACCTAAGGTTGAGAATTAAGTGGCTGAATCCAGAGTGAAGAGACGTTTTGTTGCCGGTGCTAAGTGTCCTAAATGTAAGGCGATGGATAGCATAGTCCTGTTTAAAGTTAACGGTGTGGAAACGGTCGAGTGTATCGACTGTGATTACAGCGAGCAGCAGAGCGATGGGAAGGTGGCTAAACAGGCCGGTGGTGATGTGATAGGCGTGTTTAAGCCGTAAAAATAAGGTTCTGGATTCGAGGCTTTAGAACCTGGCTTCTAAACTATAGCTCCTAAAACCTGCTAACTAGAATTCAGGCGTTACTCATGTCAGTTGCGGCATTATAACTTTTTAAAGCGTTTCTCCAGTACCAAGGCTGCATCGGCCGACAGAACATTGCGCAACACCATAAAAAATGCCAGTCACTATCAGTGACTGGCATTGGCTAAGGCTAGAACCTTAGAGGGTCGCAGGTACTATTCTTTAAGCATCAGTATTTAAGAATCATTATTTATGAATCTTGCCTATCTGAGTGGCTCTCAAGTCATAATCCTCCTCATGACAACCGGAACAGCTGTCCCAGGCGCGAAGCCATGGCTTCTGCCACTTGCCGTCTGCGGAGAAGTGTCTTGGGTCTTCCTTTGCACCCTCGAGATCGATCTTGAGCAGGTGAGATGAACCTGGCATATGGCAATCTTTACACTCAGCGATGAACTTGTGGGCGGCTGAAGCCATATCACTGCCAGGGAGGTCGGCAAACTCCTTGGTATGGCAATCGGTACACTCGCGCACCATGGCATTTTCGTGACCCGGCTTATCCTGATAGTGTTCAGACTGATGAGGGTTATGGCAGGTTGAGCAGGTGAAGTCTTTCTTCTTACCCATGGCCACGCCGGTGTCCGGATCGACACCTATCATGGTTGAAGCAGCATGACGACCACCACGGCCATCCTTGCGACCTTCGGGGCCAAAGGTGTGGTCTTCCCTTTTCAAGCGTGCGCCCAGGCTAGGTGCTCCAAACTCTTGCTCGAAGGGAGACTCATAGTCCGGGTAGCGCCTGACGGCGTCATCTGTGGTATGACATTCAATACAGGCGGCCGCTTTGCCATAGCCCATATCTTCTGCGGTGTAATCACCTGGAACGCGTGCTTCAGCTATCTTAACAATGTTATGTTTTGCCGGAGCCTTAATATGTTCACTACCGGCGCCATGACAGCTTTCACATTGAACCCCGGTCATAGCGAATGTGCCGTCCATTCCCGGCAGATCATCTTGTCTGTTCAGGTTTCGGTTGTCACCGGCACCTTCGGTGTAATCTTTCCAACCCGTTGTGTGGCATCTGCCGCAGTAACCGTAGGGGCTGGCATCCGGATCCTTGTAAGGATACTCTGGTAACATCGTGGTCACTTTCTCGCCTTTAGGCGCAACAATAGGCTTCACTTTTGTACCATTGATAATGTAACCATTTGCATCGATAAACATACCGACTTTTTTGTAGCCACCGATAACATAGCTGATATCTGCCCAGCTCTCTGGTTTACCCAGAGTGTTAGTGACTCCGTCCATTAGCTCTATGGAACCATCGAGACTCGTAAATGGATACACGGGCATCTTACCGTCTATAATTTTAGTCAGCTTAAAGTTATGGCCTGTCTCATAATAGCTCTTCTTATCTGTGTGACAGGCGATACAGGTCTCTGTTCCGACATAGGTCAACGCCGCCCCGCTTGCTGTCACAACGACGGTGACAGTCGAGCTCGCCTCGCCGCCGTTACCGTCTGAGATGGTGTAGTTGATTATTGTGGTGCCGACCTCAACCGGTTCGAACAGGATTTTGTTATCCTGAATCGACGCCGTTCCTGACCCTTCCGTCACACTCACGGTCTCGATAGTCAGTGGATCTCCATCGGGATCGGTATCGTTGGCCAAAGCGTCTATCAATATACTGCTACCGATAACGGTTTCAGCATCGCTTGGGTTAGCAATCGGCGGGTTATTATCTTCTGGTGGAGGAACTGGATCGTCGTTATCGCTACCACAAGCCACCAGCAAAGAGATCATACTGGCAAGTATTAACTTCTTATATGGAATGCGTATATCTGAAATGTTCATCATGATATGCCCTTAATATATTTATTACTTAATATATTGGATATTTTTATTTTAGAATTTTTAACACAGCTAAAATAAACCTTCTTCGGTTATGGCTAATCATTGCGAGTTAGAAAACCTATAAAAACAAAGTGTTTAAGTTCGGCTGTATATCGTCAATTAAAATATGGACTGAGATTTATATATTAAAACACTTCATATACAGACAAGATTGAAACCTCCGATGCACTAAAAAATGCAGTTACCGACGATATATAAAATATGGTCTTTTTCGGTGTTTCTATTTGTGCGTAACAAAAGCCTTTAACTCTTTACAACTCATACTTTAATACCCTAAAAGTAGTAGAAAGCCCCCCCCGTCGACATGGAGATATCGGAACAAAAATGGTAATTAACGAACCTGGTGGTGATTGTGTGAGAACTGACAGCGTGTTTTTGGCTAGTTCAGCTTCACGATAGTAAATGGGCAGTACACCCGATAAAAATGGGGGAATGAAACCGCTATCGGACGGTAGGGCAAAAAATGCCAGCCACTATCTGTGGCTGGCTAAGCCTAAGGCGATGGCAATGCCCTAGAGGGTTGCAGGTACTATTATCTGTGAATCATTATTTATGAATCTTGCCAATCTTAGCGGCTCTCTCGTCATAATCCTCCTCGTGACAGCCGGAACAGCTGTCCCAGGCGCGAAGCCAGGGCTTCTGCCACTTGCCGTCTGCTGAGAAGTGTCTTGGGTCTTCCTTTGCCCCCTCGAGATCGATCTTAAGCAGGTGAGATGAACCTGGCATATGGCAATCTTTACACTCAGCGATGAACTCGTGGGCGGCGGCTCCGCCACCATCAGGCGCATTAGCAAACTCCTTGTTATGACAGTCACTACACTGTTTTACCATCGCATCTTCGTGACCAGGTTGGTCCTGATAGTGTTCAGACCGGTGAGGGTTATGACAGGTTGAGCAGGCGAAGTCCTTCTTCTTACCCATTAACTCGCCGGTGTCCGGATCGGCGCCTATCAAGGTTGAAGCAGCATGACGACCACCACGGCCATCCTTGCGCCCTTCGGGGCCAAAGACGTCGTCGACTCTCTTCAAGCGTGCGCCCAGGCTGGGTGCTCCAAACTCTTGCTCGAAGGGAGACTCATAGTCCGGGTAACGTCTGACGGCGTCATCTGTGGTATGACACTCTTTACAGGAAGCCGCCTTGCCATAGGCCATATCATCTGCGGTGAAATCACCTGGAACACGGGCCTGAGCTATCTTAACGATGTTATCTTTTGATGGAGCCTTAACGTGTTTACTACCGGCGCCATGACAACTCTCACACTGAACCCCGGTCATAGCGAACGTGCCGTCCATTCCGGGCAGATCATCTTGTCTGTTCAGGTTTCGGTTGTCACCGGCACCTTCGGTGTAATCTTGCCAACCTGTTGTGTGGCATCTGCCACAGTAACCGTACGGGCTTCCATCCGGATCCTTGTCAGGATACTCCGGGAACATCTTGGTCACTTTCTCGCCTAAAGGCGCAGCAAGAGCCGTCACATTTGTACCATTGATAATGTAACCATTCGCATCGATAAACAGAGCGACTTTTTTATAGCCACCGATAACATAGCTGATATCCGCCCAGCTCTCTGGTTTACCCAGAGTGTTAGTGACTCCGTCCATTACCTCTAAGGAACCATCGAGAGTCGTAAATGGATACTCTGGCATCTTGCCGTCTACAACTTTAGTCAACTTAAAGTTATGACCTGTCTCGTAATAGCTCTTCTTATCTGTATGGCAGGAGAGACAAGTATCAGTACCGACATAACTTAAAGTGTCATCGGTTACGGTAATTGTGATCCCTGACTCGGCGGTGCCTCCGTTACCATCGGAGATGCTGTAGTTCAGTGTTGTGGTACCAGCCTGCTCCGGAGTAAATCGGATCTGGTTGCTTTCAATGGTCGCTGTTCCGCTGCCGTCAATCAGCGTCACAGCCTCTATGGTTAGTGCATCGCCGTCGGCATCTGTATCGTTAGACAGGGCATCGATCAGTATGCTGCTTCCCACAAGGGTCGCAGCTTCGTTTGGATTGGCTACCGGAGCGGTATTCTCCACTGGTTGTGGAGGTTCCGGTGTTGGCTCTGGAGCGGGAGCTGGATCGTCACTGCCACAAGCCGTCAGCATACTTATCATACAGGCAAGTGCTAACTTCCTGTATGGTACGCCTACATTTATGGTATTCATCATTATCTTTCCTGTAATCATTTTTCATCGATTATTATTTTCTACACATTAGGTATCGCACCAACATAGCTTCCTAATTTAATGGGGGTTTTAGGTGAACAGAGCTTGTTGTCTGAACGTAAACTATGTAAATGGTGCGATAAGGGGAAGTTAATTAATTACCCTTGCGAACAGCATGGACTTATCGAACCAGAAATGGCGATAATCGAACCTGATAAGAATTCTTTGAACCAGAGGGGGGCGGGGGAGAGATAGATTGACTGCCTTAATACCTGCTCAAGTAGATATTTAACAATTCAGAACCCCTTCATTTTAGTTAAGTTAAGGCTAATTGAAAGAGAGATGGCTGCTTCTTTTTAAGTTAATACAGAGCATATGTGGAAGTATTTTTTGGAGAGCACAGGCTTGGAAATTACTTTTTACCTCCAGGCATCAAGTGGAGCCTGGAGGTAAAATGGATTAGCCTTTTGTGGTCTCTTTGAATTGAGATGGGGTGAGAAGGGTGTGTCTTTTGAAAAACTTAACGAAGTAAGTGACATCATCGAAGCCCAGATCATAGGCTATCTGCTGCACTTGGGAGTTATCTATGGTAAGTCTGCGCTTTATCTCCAGAATGATATGCGCATCAATCAGCTGTTTGGCGGTTTGGTTGCATGCCAGTTTACAGATCTGATTCAGGTATTTATACGAGATATGTATCATGTCGGCGTAGACAGATGCATCTCTGGTGATAGTGAACTTCTTTTCAATCAGTGAGATAAACTGACTGAACCTTTGTGCCTGCACTTCGTTTAACTGCTCGATATGACTCGTTTTTTTCTGGCTTAACTTCAGTAGTAGCGAAGAGAAAACGAGCTGCAGGAGCAGGTTATCACAACTCCCGCTTGCCTGCTCCTTATCGATCTCCGCTAAAAAAAGATCACAGCTCTCTTTAGTTGCTTGATCCAACACAAAAACCGGTGAATGTGCTGTCGCCAGATGTGCGGGGGTGAATAGTGGCATTCTGATATTGGCTCTAATTTCGTCAAAAAACTTCTCAGTGACATTGATCATCTTGCCTTTGGGCCGGTTCTTTAGATCGAAGGCTTGTATCTGGTTTTTGTTAACAGCGATGAAGCTACCCTGCCTGACTGGGTAGTAGTTACAATCGATGAAGTGGCTGCCCTCCCCCTGGGTTATATAGAGAAAGCAGAAGTAATGGAGCCTGTGGGGCTGTGAGGGATCATGATCATACTTTGGCAGTTTGCTGTAAAATTTGTCGAGATCTAACACCTCTATGCCGGACCTCTCTTTGTTGGGAGCCCGATATTTAATGTCTGGTATGTCTGTAAACTTATCCATTCAGATTCAGATGATAGCTCTTATTTGATAGCGGTTTTCAGCATAAAAATGCAGGAATAGTTGAGGCGACGGTATAGATATTTCTATCCATAATTCAGTTATCAGATCTGATAATAGAACCTGAACTACTCAAATGGAATCAAATTGTGTTCAGGCCATGCGGATCTCTGAGCCGGATCCCATTATCCCAGAATCGAGGAACGAGGAACGAGATCTCTGGGGGCCAGCTGGTATAAAGTACCTTAGAGTCCCTATCTGTTCCTCTCTCTTTACGGAATGACGAACTTATTAAAACTTAAATCGTGACACCAGCTCATTGAGCTGTACCGCCATCTCCCTGAGATCGCTGCAGTCGATAGAGGTCTGCTGCACCACCTGACTGCTGGTGCGTGAGATATCTGCGATAGCGGTGACATGAGGGTTGATCTCGCCCACCACATTCGATTGCTCCCCGGTTGCCGTGGCTATCTGTACGCTCATCTCGTTCATCGCCTTGATGTTGTCTGAGATACTCTGCAGGTGTTCACCCGATGAGGTTGCCTCCTGTTGGCTATCGTTACTCAGCTCGGTACTCTGGGCTATCGCCTCGACGGCCTCGTTGGTTCTGGCCTGTAGCTGCTCGATAATATTGCGGATCTCTTCGGTAGAGGCGTGACTACGTGAGGCTAATGTCCTTACCTCGTCGGCGACCACGGCAAAGCCCCGGCCCTGTTCACCGGCACGGGCGGCCTCAATGGCGGCGTTGAGTGCCAGCAGGTTAGTCTGTTCAGAGACGCCGCGGATCACTTCGAGCACAGTGTCGATAGAGTTAGCATCTTCGGCGAGCTGGCTGATGGTCGAGCTGGTATTGTTCAGCTGCTCGCTCATTGTCGCCACGCTGGTAATGGTCTTTTGGACGGAGCTGTTACCCTGCACCACGGCCTCTTCGGCGACAGAGGCATTTTCCGCGGCGTTATTAGCGCTTCCGGCTATCTCCTCGGCCGTCATTCCCATCTCATGGATCGCTGTCGCTATCTGCTCTATCTTGCTTACCTGCTCATTAATCTCATGTTCCATATGTTTGGCCTGATTGTCGATACGTTCGACGGCCTCATAGAGATCGTTCCCCGTCGCCGACACGCTTTGCAACGTGCGGCTGAGATAGTCGACGAAATGGTTGTAGCCCTGTGCCATGTTTCCTGTCTCATCCTGACGGGAATCATCCAGTCTCAAGGTGAGATCGCCCTCGCCCTCGCCGATGGCCTTAAGCATCTTAGCCAACTCCCCAAAGGGGGAGAGCAGGTGGTTAATCAGCCACATGCTGATGGCCATAAAGAGAAGGGCGATCACTATCCCCATAATAACTACAGACCAGGTGGCATCGTCTAAGGTGCCAAAGATCTCGTCCCGTGGGATCTGAGCGATAAGGTACCAACCGATATCGGGCAGATAGCGACTCGCGACCAGCATCTCTTTGCCGTTATCTGAGTACTCCGTGGTGGCAAACTCCTGCTCTTTGAACAGTGAGTCGGTATCTATCTCACCTAAGCTACTCAGCTGCCTGCCGCTGTAGCTGCTGTCCGGGTGGATCTTGATGGCGCCGCTGCCATCGACCAGGAAGACCTGGCCATGGGCACCAATCTGGTACTGTTTGATGCTGGTGGCCATGCTGGAAAGTGACAGCCCCACTCCCGCAACGGCGCTGGGTTTGCCGTCAATGGTCATAAGGTAGTTGATAAACAGGGTAGGGATCTGATTTGACTCATCGACATCTAAACTGAGGGAGTACTGTTTGCCACTGCTCATGAAGTTGTAAAACCACTGGTCACTGGGATCGGACTGGGAGATGGTTTTCAGTATGCCGCCGGGGATGAAGTAGCGGCCGCTGTTGGCCGAGACCAGGAAGGCGGTGATGGTGTCAAATTTCTGCTGGATATTGGTGAGATAGTTGTCGATCGCCTCATGGGTATCCGGCGTATCTCCCCGGCTAATCACTTCCTGATAGTCGATGTTATTTGCCATCACCCTGCTGATGGTTATCGGCATCAAGAGTTGGGAGTGGATGTCGTTAGCCACCTCACCTAAGACGGCCGGTAGTTCTCGCTCTAAGGTACTCTCCAGGATAATACTGCGACTGCTACTGAGGGAGTAGATACTGATGATCAATATAGAGAGTACTACAGAGGCTAAGGTCGTTAAGACCACTTTGCGGCGAATATTCAGTTTTAACATTGGCATGTCTCCTAATCTGAAATAAGTATAGGAGACAGCTGGCAATCGTGTTGTTAAATAATGGCTTAAGTCACTCCTGACATTAAACTATAAGGAGTGACCGGGATAGTTGCCGCGGGAATGAACTCAATCAAGCCCGGGAGATAGCTGACCAGTAGCGAAACTAGTCATGAAATTAGTCGTTGAACCCTTCGCGCAGAAACAGGTGGCGTGTCTGGTTGAAACGTGACTCCTCGGCCTGAATAAACTCGATGGCCAGCGTGTAGTTTTCCAGGCGAAACTTCTCCTGTTTGGCTATCTCATACTCGTTCATCACGATATTCATCGCCTCCACGGTCCACTCCGGCTCACCCTTGCCGATGTCGGTTTCATCGGGATCGTAGTTAGTGACCATCCAGTCCTGAAGCTGATCTGAATCTATCTTCTGCTCGCCCCAGGATGTTAGCAGGTCGATGAGTTGCTGCTTGCTGATGTTAGGTTTAGTCATTGGCTTGTCTGTATCTGGCTACTTTGGGCAAAGGGTAACTCTATTTAGCCGGATAATCGAGGTTTGGTACCATCTTCATTGTGAGATGTTGGCACAAGCCTAATTAATATACAGCCGCTGTATAGGGATTTTTACACAGTTAATAGCCCCTACAATCAAATGTTAACCCCACTCTCTTGTTAGTTTGCTTCGCTCATTGTTAATGCTTTTGAGGTGTTGAGCGCTCACAACTGAGCATTAACAGTCTTATCATTAACAAAATCGTGATAGAATCCGGCGTTGCTTTTCATTAGGGGCCGTGTCAGTCATTAGAGATATGTCAGCCCCTGTCGTGGTGCATCGCTCTCGAGTCGGTGTATCTGAGCTTGTCATCGGTTGAGGCCGGTCTTCAGTCGGTGTGAAACTCTGGCCTCAGAAGAATAGAGACAGAATAGAGATAGAATCGATATAGCCACAATTGCGTCATCATGGGCTGGATAATATGTTGATGCAGATAATAACTTCAGATCTGGAATTATAAAATGAATAACAGTACGTCTTCTTCGACGCAGCAGGGGTTTCCAAAAACATTTTGGATTGCCAATGGTGTCGAACTTTTAGAGCGCGCCGCCTATTATGGCGTGTTCATTGTGATCACCCTGTATCTATCACGTATCTTAGGGTTCACCGATGTTGAAGCTGCCTGGCTCGCTGGTGCCTTCTCTGCGGGTCTCTATTTCCTTCCGACCTTCAGTGGTGCCCTGGCCGATAAAATTGGCTTCAGGGGAGCCTTGCTGCTGGCCTTTGGCCTGCTGACCGTTGGTTACGCAGCACTTGCTGTCTTTCCTGCTCTGCTTGAGGGGCAGGGGCTGGTTGAATATGGTAAAGAGGCGACCTATCACGGCCTGAAGGAGGCCGATATTCGCTGGGCGATCGTGCCGATCCTTATCGTCATCATGATCGGTGGTTCATTTATCAAGGCGGTGATCACAGGTACCGTGGCTAAGTGTACGACTACCGCTAACCGCGCGAAAGGCTTCTCCATCTTTTATATGATGGTTAATATCGGCGCCTTCTCAGGCAAGACAGTGGTGAAACCTCTGCGTGAATCTATGGGCGATCTGGGGTTGATTAACCTTAACTATTTTGCGGCCAGTATGACGCTTATCGCGTTTTTCAGTATCTTCCTCTTCTTCAAGAGTACCGAGACAAACAGTGAAAGTAAGTCTCTGGGCGAGATCTGGAATGCACTTATCAAGGTACTGGGTAATGGTCGCTTAATCTCTTTGACCATCATCATCAGTGGTTTCTGGATGGTACAGCATCAGCTGTATGCGACTATGCCTAAGTATGTGCTGCGTATGGCGGGTGAGGGCTCCTCGCCATCATGGTATGCCAACGTTAACCCGTTAGTGGTATTTCTCTCTGTAAGCCTTGTGACTGCCATGATGAGCAAGCGCAGCGCACTCTCTTCGATGACTATCGGTATGTTTATCATGCCTGTCTCTGCGCTGCTGATGGCATCGGGTAATATGTTTGCCGGTACAGAAACTATCTTAGGCATGCACCCCATCGCGGCCATGATGATTATAGGTATCGTGTTCCAGGGGCTGGCCGAGTGTTTTATCTCACCACGTTTCCTCGAATACTTCTCGTTGCAGGCACCTAAGGGAGAGGAGGGGCTCTACCTTGGCTTCTCACACCTGCACTCCTTCATCAGTTCGCTGTTAGGTTTCGGCCTGTCCGGTTATCTGTTAGAGGCATACTGCCCGGATCCCCGTATCTTTGATACTCATGCAGAATGGGCGGCAGCAGCGTCTCATGCGCACTACATCTGGTACTTCTTCGCGGCTATCGCAACGGTTTCAGCCGTTTCATTGATTATCTACGGCGCCGTGATTAAGCGCCTGGATGCGAATAAGACTGAAGAGGTTGAGCTGGCTACCGCGTAGCGCTTCTGCTTATAACCTCTCAATAGGATATGTTAACAAGCCCCGAAGATTCGGGGCTTTTTTTGCTCTAACGAATGTAAATCATTTAGCTGCTGTTATTTAAGCGGGTAGCATTTATACTTTTATGTTATGGTGACTATACATGTGTATAGTTGCGCTTTGAATGTAGCAAAATTAGTCTATTGGAAATATTATGAAATCATATCGAATCGCAGCGAGTCTGGGTGTTGGGGCTGTGTTGCTGTTGTTAAGCGGCTGTGGTGTTGTACAGGATTATCGTCAATCTCAGATGTTTAAAAACTTCGATGATTTCAGACCCGGCCCAAAAGGGGGCAGCGACCTTGTCTGGGCAAAACCGGGTATTAAGAGCATCAAAGATCTCAACGATATCTTGCAGCAGTACGATAGTGTCATCGTCGATCAGGTCTGGTTGGTGCTCGATGATAAGACCCGCTACGATAACCTATCGGAACAGGAGATTGTTGGCGTATCTGAGTATCTGATCGAAAAAATCAAACAGAAGGCAGCCACCCGTTTTGAACTTGTCGATAGCCCCAAGGAGAACACCTTAAGGATAAGTGTTGCGCTGACCAATATCGAGACGCCGAACCCTATTCTGGCGGTAACCAGCAGCCTGCTACCCATAGGACTTGGGATCTCAACAGTGGCCAAGGTCGTGACCGGAGAGCACACCAACGTAGGTAGCGCCACCATCGAGATGATGATAAGCGATGCCAACTCGGGCGATCCTATCGTCGCAGTTATCGACAGGAGGGCGGGGGCTAAGGATCTCAGTACAATGGTCGACTCGACCGACGATGCCAGAGACGCCGTTGATTGGTGGGTTGAGCGAATTGGCTCGACGTTACGTGGCGAGCTTGCGAATTAATGACCTCAGTAATTCGGGGCACCTATCCGATACCAGAGACGCTCTGTTGATTCCGGTGGGTCGAGCTAATTGGCTCGACGTTACGTGGCGAGCTTGTGAATTAATGACCTCAGTAAGTCGGGGCACCTATCCGATACCAGAGACGCTCTGTTGATTCCGGTGGGTTGAGCGAATTGGCTCGACGTTACGTGGCGAGCTTGTGAATTAATGACCTCAGTAATCTTCGGGTACGCTTTCCGGCTCATGGAACCGGGGCCAAGGATACAAGCAACTCATATCAAACCTTGCTATAATCACGCCCACTACTATTAAGCCTGAACATCATCAATTTCACAGGGTTTTGTCCGGCTGAATAAATTCGATTTATATCAGCGATATATCAATGTTTTAGTATTGACAGTCGCTTTCATGACGCGTGTTTCGTCATGATAAAAAACAGGAACAGACCTTGAGCCAAGTTACCCCAAATGCAGACTCTTCATCGCAAGAGAACAACGTATCGTTTTCAACACTGCCACTAAAACCTGAACTACTGGATAACCTCAAAACCATGGGATACGACTCCATGACACCGATTCAGGCCCAGAGTCTGCCTGCCATCTTAAACGGTGAAGATGTTGTCGGTCAGGGTAAGACCGGCTCGGGGAAAACGGCTGCCTTTGGCTTAGGCTTGCTCAATAAGCTGAACGTGAAACGCTTTCGTATTCAATCACTGGTGCTCTGTCCTACCCGTGAGCTTGCCGATCAGGTTGCCAAGGAGATCCGTACTCTGGCTCGTGGCATCCACAATATCAAGGTATTGACCCTGTGTGGCGGTGTACCTATGGGGCCGCAGATCGGCTCTTTGGAGCATGGCGCCCATATCATAGTCGGAACACCGGGCCGTATTATCGACCATCTTTCACGTGAGCGTTTAAGTTTAGAAAACGTCAATACCTTAGTGCTGGATGAAGCCGACCGCATGCTGGAGATGGGCTTCCTGCCGGATCTGGATTACATCATGGCCGAGATGCCCCGTGAGCGCCAGACCCTGCTGTTCAGTGCGACTTTCCCTAAGCAGATCCAGAAGATCGCCGAAGAGATCATGATAGATCCTGTGATGGTCAAGGTGACATCGACTCATGACAGCAGCAGTATCGAGCAGCACTTCTACCAGATAGACAGCAACAAAGAGCGTCAGAAGGCGCTGCGCCTGTTGCTATTGCAACATAGACCCGAGAGCGCAGTCGTATTTTGTAATACCAAGCGTGAGACTAAAGATGTGGCTGCAACTCTGGCTAACGACGGTTTCAGCGTGGTGGCCCTTCATGGTGACCTTGAACAGAGAGACAGAGATATCACCCTGATGCAGTTTGCTAACAAGAGTGCCTCTATCATGGTGGCCACCGACGTTGCGGCGCGTGGTCTGGATATCGAAGCGCTGGACATGGTGGTTAACTACGAGTTTGCCTATGACACTGAGGTGCATATTCATCGTATCGGTCGTACGGGCCGTGCGGGAACCAAGGGCGCCGCCTACACCTTCTTCACCGCCGGTGATGATTACAAGGTCAAGCTGTTAGAGGAGTATCTGGACCGGGATATCGTCAGCGAAGGCCTGCCACCAGAGAGCCTGCTCGATACCTATCCGACCCAGCCTAAGATGGTGACGCTGCAGATCGACGGCGGTAAGAAGAACAAGCTTCGCCCGGGCGATATCTTAGGAGCCCTGACCGGTGAAAACGGCATTCAAGGCTCCGAGGTAGGTAAGATTAAGATCACCGAGTTCCGCTCATACGTGGCCGTCGACCGTAAGGCTGCCAAGAAGGCGCTGCATAAGATCACTAAGGGCAAGCTCAAGGGCCGAACTTATCGTGCCTGGGAGATGAGATAGTCTGTCATCCAAGGAGCTAGGTCCGAGACTCTAGTTCCTAGGATTTTGGTTAAGGCAACTAGCTCCATAGTTGCTGGTCGTTTCCAGCTAAATTTTAAGGGGAGTGAACTTGGTTCATTCCCTTTTTTGTTACCATTGTTTTTCAGCCTTGACAGGAAGAGGCTTTCCAAACTTCGTTTGGATGAAAGTCGTGGAATTCCATTCCCTTCTTGCAATAAACAGCAGGGCAAGAGGGGGCGGGGGAGCAATAGCAACTCCAAATATGTCCATATACAAAGGCCAGTTCGGCATCCCTGCCTCTCGCTCATAAGCACAATCACCTATATGGTGATTATTCGCCTTGCATCCACCATGACGCCCCGGCGAAGTTTTGATCCTCTGTTCTTATGGATAAATTGCTACCGCTTCCGATGGGGAATCCGCTCTTGTCACAAGAAGTCCGAAAGCTAACCTGACATCTGATAGGCAGGATGCCTGAATGCCGAGAAATACAAGGATGTATGAGAACGGCCATGATGGCTCTACGGTATTTTTATCTACGTACTTCTGCACGTAAATCCATTTACAAAGCCAGTTCAGCATCTGACTGATAGGACATTGGAAATGTTAAAAAGTGTAGGGAACAATTTTAACCATGCTTCTCGTTCATGAGCTTATGGCTATGCCATATTAACCTTCCAACGGGGAACCATCGTACTTGAAGGTGATTAGGCCGGGTTAGATAGAGTTTTAATCGAAGAGAAGATAGATAAAGGTGCAGATGCGGCTGTGGCCGTTGATGGCAGGGATGCCATCGTCGAGCTTACACGGATGTACTTGCAGCGTGTCACAGAAGTATCTGCACATAAGCGAGCCGCAGGCTATAAATCCCCTTGAAGGAGCGACCTTCAATAAACCTATTAAGTACCAAGTAAACCCTAGCAAACATCCTAAGTCAGTGATGCGACTGATTATCCCTGCCGAGTGCCACTGTACTTGGGGGTATCATCCTTGATACACAGCCAGGATACCTGACTGGCAGTATGAATATGATACTTAACCGGTACCAGATTCGGGTCATCCAGTGACGCAATACTCAATGAATAGTATTTCGGATAGCCGGTATCGCGAAAACTGATACTGGTGCCACAACTAGAGCAGAAGCCACGCCTGGTGGTATCCGATGAGGCATACTCCGTCGGCTGGCCGGATAACCAGATAACCTGCTCGGTGAGAAAGTCCATCCAGCTGCCCATTACGGCGCCGGTGCTCTTCTGGCAGATGCGGCAGTGACAGTGATCGGCGTCGAAGGGCATGGCCGTTACCTTATATCTGAGTGAACCGCACAGGCAGCCCCCCTCCATCTTCACGGTCTCCTCCTTCTCTTTCGCTTTATCTTTCAAGCAGTCCCTCTTTAGCTCTGTTTCCATAGGAATCGGCCCTGGCGCGTTGTTGAATTTGATGGCTAAAACTCACCTATTTTATCTGAGAAGTAAAGCTGTTAACCGCCTTGCTTGTGTTTAATTCAGGTAATTATTGCCGCACTGTAGATTATTAACATTAATAATCAATTTGATAGGTATGATTTATGGCTGCTTCTTCCTGGGTGTATACTCATTTAGGGTGAATAAACAGTGGAGAGTTGGCGGCGGTGGCTGGTTTTTTGCTGCTGTGAATTATACTGCTATTTCAATGTGTTACGCATGCTTGTTTTAGCGGGCAGAAAAAAAGTGTCATGAAATAAATATTTTCATTGACTGGAGTTTGAATCGGGATTATTTTTCGCGCGATGTTTTAACTCAGGTGCAAGCCATACACCGGCAATTTCCTATCGGACCGGTGGCAAGTTCATCATAAAGCAGCAATAAACTCAGAAAACTCCGGGCTATGTAGTTCCGGTTAACTTGAGTCTTTTAAATTAATCTGCCCCAAGGGGCACTTTTTTAGAAGGACATTCGCGCATGTCTGAACCGACAGCCTTAAGTCTTATTCCACCTGTGGTGGTTCTGGTGTTAGCCGTGGTGCTGCGCCGCCCAATTCTATCGTTAATTATTGGTGCGTTAGTGGGGCTGGTGATGTACCAGCCCGCCGACGTGCTCAATAACTTTGCCGATATCTCTCTGTCGGTCATGGCCGATGAGACTATCGGCTGGCTCATTCTCGTGTGTGGTGGTTTCGGTGCCTTGATTGCCCTGCTGGTGAAGACCGGCGGCTCGATGGCATTTGGCCGTCATGCCCTGAAACTGGCCAAGGGACCCAAATCATCGCTGTTTATGAGTTTTATACTGGGTATCGTCATCTTTATCGATGATTACCTTAATGCGCTGACCGTGGGTTCGACCATGAAGCGGGTGACCGATAAATTTAAGGTCTCACGTGAGATGTTGGCCTATGTGGTGGACTCTACTGCGGCGCCTATCTGTGTGTTGGTGCCTCTGTCTACCTGGGCCGTTTTTTTCGGGGGATTACTGGTCGATAACGGTATTGCCGCCGAGGGGCAGGGCATCGCCGTCTATATGCAGGCGATCCCCTATATGCTCTATGCCTGGTTGGCAGTGGCTATGGTGCTGCTGGTTATCTTAGGCATAGTGCCGGCCTTTGGCCCGATGAAACGGGCTCAGCTTGCGGCTGCCCAGGGACAGCCTGCGCTCGAACAGGTCGATCTAGATGAGGTGCAGACCTCGGATGAATATGCGGTAAAAGCTTTGGAAGAGGAGTTTAAGCATGCAGATAACCGGGGGCAACTGCGTAACTTCTTCGTGCCAATATTGCTATTGGTGGGCTTTACCGTCTATTTCGATATCGACGTATTGAAGGGGCTGATAGCTACGCTGGCATTGACGCTGCCCTACTATGGGCTGCAAAGGTTGATGCCCCTGTCAGAGATGATGGAGCAGATGATCGATGGTTTTAAAAGCATGTTGCCGGCCATCGGGACTGTGATTGCGGCGTTCATCTTTAAGGATGTGTGCGATAAGTTGATGCTGCCTCAATATGTGATCGACAGCTTGAGCCCGTTTATGACGCCTCAGTTGCTGCCGGCAGTGGTGTTTCTCACCATGTCGATATTGGCATTTGCAACCGGCTCCAGCTGGGGGATTTTTGCGGTATCGATTCCGATCGTGATGCCATTGGCCCAATCGGTAGATGCCAATATTCCTCTGGTGATAGGGGCTCTGTTGTCGGCGTCATCATTTGGCAGTCAAGCCTGTTTCTACTCCGACTCGACGGTGTTGGCGGCTCAGGGCTCAGGCTGTAACTTAGTCAGTCATGCGGTGACTCAGCTGCCCTATGCAATGATTGCGGCGATAGCGACCTTTGTCGGCTTCCTGTTGCTGGCTTAATATAGTGAAGGTTCTAGGAGCGAGGTTTTAGGTTCTAGACTTGAGGTTTGAGGGTGAGGTTCCAGGACCTGGATCCTCGAACCTCTTGACTATTTATCTATTATTCCAGATACAACGTCTGTTTTATGCCATCCATGGTAAACAGACATAAGTGTTCCAGATACAAAAAAGCAGAGTGTGAGCTCTGCTTTTTTGATCTTAAACTTTAACGCTCATTTCTAAATCTGGATGCTGAAACAAGTCCAGCATGACGGAATTGAATTAATCGGGCTGTAGCGAATATTCTCGCAGGGACTAAGCTAAGTGCTAAGTGCTAAGTGCTAAGTGCTAAGTGCTAAGTGCTAAGTGCTAAGTGCTAAGTGCTAAGTGCTAAGTGTGCCGTACTCGTGGCTCGCATCTACTCCCTATTTCCCCCAAATACTGCTGTTTGATGCAGGCTTAGAGGCCGGAGCATTGGCGCTGGATGGCCCCTTAGGTCTGCGCGTGCGGCGATGGCTGCTGTTCTTATCGTTAGGCTTATGACCGCGGGCGGTGTCGCCGCTACGTTGCCCGTCTTTGTGTTCGACCTTACCGCCCTGCTGAGCTCTGCCTTTGGCATCGTCTTTGTCAGTATGCTTCGCGCCGCCACTTCTGCGCCTGTTTTGAGAGTCGTTGCGAGAACCGCTGTTTGAGCGTTCGTTACCCCGGCGGTTACCTCTGCCGCTGGCATTTCGTGGTCCGCGGTTATGACCGCGCTTACTGCCGGTCAGATCGGTTTGAGGCACTTCATGAGTCGGTGTATACCCTTCAACCTCTTTACGGGGGATATTTTGCTTAATCAGGCGCTCGATATCCCTGAGTTGCTTGGACTCATCGCTGCTAACCAGAGAGATGGCCTGGCCACTGGCTCCGGCGCGACCGGTACGGCCGATACGGTGAACGTAATCTTCGGGAACGTTAGGCAGATCGAAGTTAACCACGTTTGGCAGCTGGTCGATATCCAGGCCGCGGGCGGCAATATCGGTGGCTACGAGGACGCGAACTTCGCCACTCTTAAAGTTTGCCAGCGCCTTGGTTCTGGCCCCCTGGCTCTTGTTACCGTGAATCGCGGCTGCGGTGATCCCCTTGGCATCGAGGTTCTTGGCGATACGGTTTGCGCCATGCTTGGTGCGGCTGAATACCAATACCTGATCCCACTCATTTTCACTGACCAGCTTAATAAGTACCGCAGTTTTCTGTTTTTGATCCACCGGATAGACATACTGCACCACCGTATTGGCGGTTGCGTTACGCGGCGTTACCGAGATCTCTACCGGGTTATTAACTAAACCTTTTGCCAGTTTACGGATGTCGTCTGAGAAGGTCGCAGAGAACATCAGGTTCTGACGTTTCGCCGGTAATATCTTAAGAATGCGTTTGATGTCATGAATAAAGCCCATATCCAGCATGCGGTCGGCTTCATCAAGTACTAACACCTCCAGCTGGTTAAATTTAACGGCACCTTGGCTATAGAGGTCCAGCAGGCGTCCCGGAGTGGCGACCAGTATATCGACTCCCCGGCTCAATTTTGAGATTTGGGGGCCGATACCTACGCCGCCGAAGACAACGGCCGAACGAAGAGGCAGGTTTTTACCGTAAGTTTCGACACTTTCCGCAACTTGGGCCGCAAGCTCACGAGTCGGGGTAAGCACCAGGGCGCGAACCTGTTTAGCAGGTGCACGGCTGCCTTTGGTTAAAAGCTCCAGCAGTGGCAGGGTAAAGCCCGCCGTTTTACCTGTACCGGTCTGGGCCGCAGCCATAACGTCCTTGCCTTCCAGCACTGCGGGAATAGCCTGAGCTTGAATCGGCGAAGGTGTTTCGTAGCCCTTGTTGGCTACTGCTTTCAATATGGGAGCGGATAAACCCAGGGAGGTAAAACTCATAGATTGGTCTCTTGACGCTAATAATGCAGCGGTTTTATGAAGCCAGCGATTCTGGCGGGCGTGCAGCTTACAGGATATCCCGCAAAAGCGCTAATTTATAAACAATAACCAGCTATTAATTCGGCAGTTTGGCTGATATTTAGCAAGCTACGTCCTGTTTTAAGCGATTCCCGTTGTCCACAGCTGCATGGTTCTCTGGTTTAGCGGCTCCCCGGTTCGATGAGCCAAAGGCCGACCGATTACTGTTAATCATAGTTGATCTATTCAGCCTGTGGATCGGGTTTCATCTTTTGGGGGACGCTTCTCTTGTCGCCGCTCTTTATCATCCTGGAGTAGAGTTTCAGTGATGAATTTTGCGATAGATTAAAAGTTGGGTCGTTAAATCATTTTGTTTAAACTCTGTACGTGTTACTCTCGCGCCCTAAACGCTCAGGGTCTTGCTTTTTAGTCTATGTTTTCTTTTCGTGACTCGATGAGTGGTATCAGGTTTTATTGGTATAGAGTTAAAATTTCTCATTACCATATTTACTATAATCAATTCCTATAGCCGATAGCCTGGCCATCAGTGGTGTGCCGGGCCTCTCTCTGTGTGAGTTTTTGGTTATATGGATATCAAATTAAAGCAAAGCGACTAATATCAATCAGTATAAAGATTGAAGATGGGCTCCAGGGGCAAGCATAGGCTTGGGCATCGACAACTGTTTTACTCTGCTCGTTAGTTGGAGCAGGTTTATTAAGCGTAATTAGCATAGCTAAAAATATTTTTACTTATCGCTTGCCTTTAGGGGCAGCGCTAAGACTCTATCTGTAGGAAATAAGTGACATGACACAAACCAAGAAGTTCGATTACCGCATAGTACAAGACAAAGATGTGTGGGCCGCTGAAATTACCCGTCGTATGACAGCAAGAAAGACCATAGTCTCGAAAAGAAAAACAGGTTTTGCCTCTGAAGCGGAAGCGACAGCTTGGGGTGAAAAAGAGCTTAAATCTTTCCTCGATAAGCTGATGGAGCGTAACGAGCGTAAAGCCAAGCAGCGCGAGGAGCGTACCGAGGCTAATGCAGCAAAAGAGTTGGCCGCAGATGCATGGCGTGAAGCGCGCGATGTTGCCGATGGCAGTGATGATTTTTTTGATGAAGATAACGACGACTACGCATCGGATAAGTAAGCGATAACAGCTGAATTCAGCTTTTGGGTTATCTAAAGGGTCGGTCGGGCGGTTGCTCACCGGCCTTTTTTATTGGGTTTGGATGAGTACTCTCCTGCGGGAGTGGCTTGGTGGATTCGGGGCGGTGCTTAAACAGGGACAAATGGTCGCTCTTTGGCGTGCCTCTTACAGAGGGAGGGAAGAAATTAGTTCCCGTAAAAATTGATCTAGCTCAATTTTTGTGAATCCGTTAACATTTACGAGGCCGGCGTTTTATTCCTCAATCGATGCCTGCGATACTGCGTCCTATCTTTCCCAATGGCTTTTTTCAAGCCCTAATTCGCTACCTTGCCGGAGAAGCATGGACAAACCCTTAGAAAAAGTGCTCACATCCTGGTTGAAACAACAGAAACAAGCCTGTGGTTTCTATCTGAATTTGACTGTGTTATTCGGTCTCCTGACCGGCTTCTCTTTAGTGGCGCAGGCTTATCTTATTGCCACCATCTTGCATGGGCTGATCATTCTTGAGTTGCCAAAAGAGCAGTTTGCCCTCCAGTTTTATTGTCTGGTGGGGCTTATCTTCATTCGGGCGGCACTGGCCTATGGAAGGGAGAGGGTGAGCTTCGAGGCGGGAAGACGACTCAGGCTTCATATTCGTGGTGCTGTGCTGGATAAGTTGACCGAGCTTGGCCCATCTTTTATCAAGGGGAAGCCCGCCGGTAGCTGGGCCAGTATAGTGTTAGAGCAGGTGGAAGATCTGCATGACTTCTATGCCCGTTACCTGCCGCAGATAGTTTTGGCGGCCTTTATCCCGCTCACCATACTCGTGGTTGTCTTCCCCATCAACTGGGCAGCGGGACTGATCCTCTTGTTGACGGCACCACTCATTCCTATGTTTATGGCGCTGGTTGGCATGGGGGCCGCCGATGCCAATCGTAAAAACTTCAGTGCTCTGGCTAAACTCAGCGGACACTTCATGGATAGAATGAAGGGACTGAATACCATCAAGCTGTTCAATCGCGGAGATGCGGAGAGCAGGGCGATCGAAAGTGCCTCCGAGGAGTTTCGCGAACGAACCATGTCGGTACTCAGGCTGGCGTTCCTAAGCTCTGCCGTGTTGGAGTTTTTTGCCGCGGTCTCTATCGCGGTGCTCGCCGTTTACTTTGGTTTCAGCTACCTGGATCATCTGGACTTCGGCCATTACGGTGCCGGCCTTAGTTTGTTTACCGGCCTGTTTGTGCTGATCCTCGCGCCCGAGTTTTATCAGCCTCTGAGAGATATGGGCACCCACTACCACGCTAAGGCACAGGCGATTGGTGCCGCCGAAGCGCTGATGGAACTGCTTAATCACAGGGTTGAGCCTGGTTCCGGCTTGGAAGGTGATTCATCACCCGGTAAAGGAGGGCTTACATCTCTTGATGAGGACAGCCTCAGGAGGGGAGTATCGATTCGGGCAAGCGCACTTTGCATCGATAGTCCCGACGGTACTCAGCTGTTGGGGCCGATAGATTTCAATCTGAGTGCGGGTGAGCATATGGCCGTGGTCGGGCCGAGCGGGGCCGGTAAAACCAGTTTGCTCAATGCCCTGCTGGGATTCCTCTCCTATCGCGGTAGCCTCAAGATTAATGGAGTCGAGCTTAATCAACTCGATAAGACTCGTTGGCGGCGTCACCTGGCCTGGCTGGGCCAGGATCCCCAGCTGTTTCATGGCACCATTCGCGATAACGTCACCATGGGGGAGCCGGATATGGATGATGCAAGTGTTATGGCCCTGCTTGAGAAGGCTAAGGTGTTGAACTTCGTCGAGCGTCAACCCTTGGGGCTGGATCACCCGATAGGCGAGCAGGAAGCGGGCGTCTCGGTGGGTCAGGCTCAACGTATCGCACTGGCCAGAGCCCTGGGCCAGAATGCGCCGCTGTATATTCTCGATGAACCGACGGCGAGCCTGGATAGTCACAGTGAGCAGGCGGTACAGACTGCGCTTAAAGAGGCGATGTCGGGAGCTTCCTGCCTGATGGTGACCCACAGGCTGGATCAGCTGCATCAGATGGACAGTATCTTAGTGCTGGATGGCGGACAGATCATCGAGCGAGGCAATTTCGATGAGTTAAGCCGGAGTCAGGGACTGTTTAAGCAGATGCAGGAAGAGAGTGCTGATGAAGCGGTTAACCTTGAGGAGCATAATTGATGAAGGCGCTACTCCCTTTTATAAAGTTGTTTAAGCATCAGTGGCTGATGATGTTTACCGGCCTGGTTCTGAGCATTACCACCCTGATGGCGGGGATCGGGCTGCTATCTCTGTCCGGCTGGTTCCTCTCCGCCGCCGCAGTCGCCGGATTGAGTGTCGCTACCGCTCAGGCCTTTAACTACTTCACGCCGGCAGGCGGGGTACGCTTCCTCTCCATTGCCCGTACGGCGAGCCGCTATGGCGAGCGTCTGGCGACTCATGAGGCGACCTTCAGGCTGCTGACTCAGCTCAGAAGCTGGACCTGGCGTAAGTTACTGCCTTTGAGTGCCAGGAATCTGCAGGGGTTGAGACAGGGGGATCTGCTTAACAGGTTAGTGGCAGATATCGATACCCTGGATCATCTCTATCTGAGGCTGCTGACGCCGATGACGGCATCGCTGTTGATGTTGGGCGTCTTGTATCTGTTTGTGGCCTGGTTCGATGCGAGTCTGGCCCTGACTCTGTGTGGGATCCTATTGGCGGTGTGGCTACTGCTGCCCTTTATCTTCTACCGGCTGGGGAGAAAGCCGGGCATAGCGCAGCTGGAGAGTAAGCGACACTTCAGGGTGCAGCTGCTGGAGTTTATTCAGGGTCAGGCCGAGATCACCCTGTTTGGCGCCGGCGAGAGGTTCAGGGCCGAACTCTCTAAGGCCGAGACGGCCATGTTAAATAGCCAGTCGGCGATGGCGAATGTTACCGGATTGAGCCAGGCCAGCCTGATCTTCTGCCATGGCTTTGCCGTGATAGTCATGCTTTACATGGCAGCCTCTGGTGTGGGGGAGCATGTGCCACCCGGCCCAATGCTTGCCATGATGGTATTTATGACCATGGCCTGTATCGAGATGATGATGCCAATTGCCGGAGCGTTTCAACATCTGTCGGCTTGTGTGACCGCGGCCAAGCGGGTCAATGAGCTGGTAGAGCAGGAGCCGGATATCGTGTTTAATCCCGATAGTGACGTTAAGGTCTCCGGGGGAGAGCTGCAGCTTAAAGATATCTTCTTCAGCTATCAAACCTGTGCTGCGGATCTAGGTTTTGAGCAGGATGGCTCCAGTGACCATAGTGTTCTTCGTGGAGTAAACCTGTCGCTGAAGGCGGGTGAGAAGGTTGCGCTACTGGGGCAGACGGGCTGTGGTAAATCCAGCCTGCTATCACTCATCACAAGGCAGTGGCAGCCGACGTCGGGTAGTGTCAGTGTCGGTGGACGGGACATTGGCGATTATAGTGAAACCTCACTGAGAGAGGGGATAACCCTTATCAGTCAGAGGATCTATCTGCTGAGCGGCACTTTAAGGAGTAACCTTACCCTGGCTCAGAAACCGGTTGAGCAACCATCTACCCGGGCCGAAAGGCGCGAGGCGCAAGCGATAAATGATGAGAAATTGATCCGGGTGTTAAACAAGGTGGGGTTATCGACATTGACTCAGGGGGAGAAGCCGCTCGATACCTGGATTGGTGAGGGGGGGAGACAGCTTTCCGGAGGCGAGCAGCGACGTATCGGTGTTGCCAGAGCCCTGTTACGCGATGCGCCTCTGTTACTGCTTGACGAGCCAACAGAGGGCCTGGATAAACGCACCGAGCGGGAGATCTTAGCCCTGCTGTTTGAGTTTGCCGCCGATAAGACCATGTTGATGATAAGCCACAGGTTAACGGCCATGTCCCGGATGGATCGCATCCATCTGATGGAGCGGGGAGAGCTTAAGGCCAGTGGCACCCATGAGAGCCTGCTCGCGACAGATGAGTATTATGCGAGCCTGCATCATAAATTAGGTTAACTGTAACCTCGTTTTGGCTTGCCCGGGAGGAGAGGATGCCTCCCGATGTTAGGCATCACCCCAGTCGCTTGGAGAACTCCCGATGTTAGGTATCACCCCAGTCGCTTGGAGAACTCCCGATGTTAGGTATCACCCCAGTCGCTTGGAGAATTCCCGATGTTAGGCACCCCCCCAATCGCTTGAAGAACTCCCGATGTTAGGCATCACCCCAATCGCTTGGAGAACTCCCGATGTTAGGCATCACCCCAGTCGCTTGGAGAACTCCCGATGTTAGGCATCACCCCAACCGCTTGAAGAACTCCCGATGTTAGGTATCACCCCAGTCGCTTGGAGAACTCCCGATGTTCGGTATCACCCCAGTCGCTTGGAGAACTCCAGGTAGCGCATCACCTCATCTTTTTTAAATTTCAGTTCATCACCCTCGCCTACGTTGGTTAGCAGGTTTTCTCTGGCATAGCGTTTTATGGTGGCTGGGGATTTATTCAAGATCTCACTGACTTGCTCTAGGTCTAAAGTGTCATCACTCATTATTCTCTCCATCGGTAAACAAGGGGGATATTGCTGTTGATAGCTTGAGTATAGTTACTGTGCATGTAAACAAGAGAGATTTAATACTAATCAGTATAAGAAAGTGATCTACTCAGAGTCATT
Organism: uncultured Shewanella sp.; assembly: GCF_947501225.1. Lineage (GTDB taxonomy): Bacteria > Pseudomonadota > Gammaproteobacteria > Enterobacterales > Shewanellaceae > Shewanella. Next base: position 40,690 of record NZ_CANMUW010000011.1, on the reverse strand, counting down.
TTTGACAAACGAATTCAAGGCGAATAGATGGTGCAATGGTGATCCCTTGTGAAGCTATTCTTTGATGAAGCAGGCAGCCAAAAATACTCCTGAAAGGCGAGTTTTAGCGCTTCCGATACTCCGTTAACGAGTTTAAACGTAGAACAACTATGCTCTTCACTCGTGGCCTTGCCTCAGAAGCGCTAAACTCTCGCTGAGCGATCACACCTTTATACTGATTGGTATAAGAAAAAAACCAGGCGCTATGGCCTGGTTTTTAGGTTCCCGGTTTATGAAAAGTGGTTACTCTTCACTGTCACCCAGTGAAAGCAGGGTCGCATTGCCGCCGATGGCGGTGATGTTGTTGGTGCGGGTCTTTTCTGTGATGAAGCGGGTCAGGTAGTGGGGACCACCGGCCTTAGGACCTGTACCCGACAGGCCTTGTCCGCCGAACGGCTGGACACCTACGACGGCACCGATCTGGTTACGGTTGATGTAAACATTACCTACATTAACCTTGTTGGCCACCTCAAGGGCATGACCTTCGTTACGGCTGTGTATACCTAGCGTCAGGCCGAATCCTGTGCTGTTGATCTCGTCGATCACCTTCTGCAGCTCGGCGGCCTTGTAACGTATCACATGCAGGATTGGGCCGAAATGTTCCTTCTCCAGTACCTTGATGGAGTCGATCTCCACCGCTGTCGGGGCAACGAAGTGTCCGTTCCTGGTGCCGGCTGGCAGCTCAAGTTGCTTGAGCAGGGTACCCACCTGTTTGATATGATCGATATGTGCATTAAGGTTAGCCTGCGCCGTGGCGTCGATAACCGGGCCGACATCTGTCTTCACCGAACTTGGGTCGCCAACGGTAAGCTCCTCCATGGCACCCTTCATCACATCGAGCACTTTGTCAGCGATATCTTCCTGAAGGAAGAGTACGCGCAGCGCCGAGCAACGTTGGCCGGCACTGGTAAATGAGGAGTCGATAACATCGTGCACAACTTGCTCAGGCTGAGATGTCGAGTCTACGACCATGGCATTTTGACCGCCGGTCTCGGCGATGAGCGGGATGATCGCACCTTCACGGTTTGCCAGAGTGCGGTTAATCAGCTTCGCCGTTCCCGTAGAGCCTGTGAAGCAGACGCCGCCGATACGTTCATCTGAAGTGATAGCCGCGCCGACAGTGGCTCCTGTTCCGGGAAGGAACTGAAGTGCCTCTTTCGGGATCCCCGCTTCATGGGCGAGTTGAACGGCGCGATAACCGACTATAGAGGTCTGTTCGGCAGGCTTTGCCACAACCGTGTTACCGGCGGCAAGGGCGGCTGCCACCTGACCTAAGAAGATAGCCAGCGGGAAGTTCCAGGGGCTGATACAGACGAAGATGCCGCGACCCTGCAGGAAGAGTTCGTTCAGTTCACCGGTGGGGCCGGGAAGAAGTTCAGGCTTGGCCATCATCTTCTTAGCCTGTACGGCATAGTAGCGACAGAAATCGACCGCTTCACGGACCTCATCGATACCATCCTGAATACTCTTACCCGCTTCCCGGGTACACAGGGCGATAAGCTCTTCGCGATTCTCTTCGAGCAGATCGGCCAGCTTCTGCAGGGCAGTAGCACGCACTTCAACCGGAGTGTTACACCAAGCTGGGAAGGCGCTGTCGGCGCTCGCTAAGGCTTTCTCAATGGCCTGGTTGTTAGCGAAGGCGACTCTGCCCACGAGCTTAGTGGTATCGAAGGGGCTGACGACCTCTTTCGTTTCACCACTTAAGAGTTCGCCGTTGACCAGAGGCCCGACGTTCCACTGAGTCTCTTTAAACTTATCCAGTGCTGCGAAGAAAGGCTCAGATTCAGAGATGATGTTCATGTTAAGTCCCTTTGAGTTCTTACGCTCTTCGCCAAAAATATCGGCGGGTTGAACGATCTTATTATTAGATAGGGTTTTATAGTTATGAAGTGTTTTTAACGGATGAACGACCAGAGAGTCGATGGCAACCTTAGGGTCGACCAGCTTATGAACAAACGAGGTGTTAGCACCATTTTCAAGCAGGCGACGTACCAGGTAGGGTAGAAGCTCCTTGTGTTCACCGATCGGGGCGTAGATACGGATGCGGGTATCCGGGCTTTCGGCGAGTAATGTGTCGTATAGCTCCTGCCCCATGCCGTGCAGGCGCTGGAACTCATATTGGCGGTCGCCGGCCATATCCATAATCGCGGCAACAGATTGCGCATTATGGGTGGCAAACTGAGGGTAGATAGCGCCGCGGGTCGCATCTGAGAAGACATATCGTGCCGCAGCCAGGTAGGAGACATCGGTTCCCGCCTTTCGGGTAAAGAGTGAGTATCCTGCTTCACCGCCCTGTTGAGCCCATTTTAGTTCGCTGTCCCAATAAGCCCCTTTTACCAGACGGACCGGGATCTCATCGCCCTGTTCCTTGGCGAGGCGTGTCAGCCAGCATAGCACCGGAAGACCACGCTTAGCATAGGTCTGCACCACGATACCCAACAGTCCCCAGCCTTTTGCTTCATCGGAGTTGTAGAGTTTCTTGAACAGTTTAAGATGCAGTTCCAGTCTGTCCATCTCTTCGGCATCGATAGAGATTCCGACATTGAGTTCACGCCCCTTCTTAATCAGCTTGATTAAGGAGTCATAAAGCTCGCTCATTACACGGTCTTCATTGGCAACTTCATACCTGGGATGAAGGGCCGAAAGCTTGATGGAGATGGTGGGACGTGGCGCCTCGCTCTCGTCATAGGTTTGTTCGCCGAGGGCGGCGATTGCCGCAGAGTACTCGCTGAAATATTTGTCAGCATCGACCATGGTGAGTGCCGCTTCGCCGAGCATATCGTAGCTGTGGGTATAGCCTAGCTTACGGTTGGCTTCACTATTTTTCAGGCCATCTTTGATGTTGGTACCTAAAACAAACTGCTTACCCATTATCTTCATGGCTGCCAGCATCGCCTGGCGGATAACGGGCTCACCGACCTTGTTAACCAGACGGTTGAGAAGGTTACTGGGTTTACCATCGATATTTTTATCGAGTGTGACGATCTTTCCTGTCAACATCAGCCCCCAGGTTGAGGCGTTGACGAGCGTAGAGTCACTCTTACTCATATGCTCATCCCATTTAGCTCCGGACAGTTTATCCTGGATGAGAGCATCGGCGGTTGCGCCGTCAGGAATTCGTAATAAGGCTTCGGCCAGACACATGAGGATAATTCCCTCCTGAGTGTCCAGACTATACTGCTGCAGGAAGGCGTCGATGCCAACCATTAAGCCTTTCTTATCATATTGGCGAACTTTGGCTACTAAATCATGGGCACGTTTGGTAACACGCTGGATTTCATCTTCACTCGAAGGAACGAGCTTGATAAGTTCAGATAGATATTCATCTTCATCGACAATGTAGTTATTGGTGATGGCTGTAAATAGCTCATCGAGATTAGCTTGGTCATAGTGACCAGTCAGAACTTCACTCGCTTTGAACATAGTAATCGCTTCCATCTGGGCCGGTTAAGGGACAGTTTGCTTGAAGGAAAAGTCTTACCGAAGAACTCACCTCGGTAAGCGCATTAAGATGCTTGTTATTTTTTGTATACAATCTGACATCTTCGCGCGCAATTATACTCTCAAAATGTGATAGGGAACACCATTATCGGTTTATATGTGATGTTAGCTTGATCTGGTCGGCGGAGCTTGTGAACGGATGTCACTTCCGCGAGGCGATAACGAAAAAGCCAGCGGGAAAATTTCGCTGGCTTTTCTCTGTAAACTTGTTCGAACCTATGGTTGTTACCTATGGCTATTACCAGCGATTCCTCTGTTTACGTCTTGGTTTTGGCAGGTAAACCAGGATGATTCCCAATATCAGGCCCGCTGCGGCTATCATGCCACCCTCCTGCCACATGCGGAAGCGCTCGTTCTTCTCTATGTTGGTAAGTTTGCTTGTGGCTGCATCGCGCTCGGTGCTGGCCAGTTCGAGAGACTTTTCGGTTTGAGCGAGTTGGCTTCTGAGTGTGCGAAGCTCTTCGAGGCTGCTGTCACTGGCATCGATTACCTGCGCCAGCTCGGCCTTGGTTCTGTCCAGCTCGGCCTGAAGTTCCGGCAACTGCTCACGGAAACTCTTGTTGGCACTGATCATCTTGGTTTCAACCCAGCCGGTACGACCCTTATGATCGATGATCTTGGAGTAATCTCCCTGTTTTTCATCCAGCAGTGTGATCGCCTGACCGGACTCTATGCTACCTAAAATGCGATATTGCGTTCCGGGGCCGCCATGAAGATAGAGGTATACATTGTCTGAGATATAACGGGGCTGGCCTTCAGCCAAGAGGCTGGGAGAGAGTAACATCAATCCCACTAAAGCAAAGAATCTTAACACTATGAATTCTCATCGAAGAAGTATAGCCACATGCTAGGGATTTGCCGGACTTTTTGCAAGAGTTTGATGCAAGAGTTAAGTGGGAGTTGTGATAGCCATTTTGGCCATAAGCATGATTAATAAATTTCCGATACAAAAAAGGGAAGCCATTTAGCTTCCCTTTTTTCTAAGCTGAACTGAGCCTGGAGTATCTTAGTTAAAGATACCTTTAATCATGAAGAAGAACATGATTGAGAGCGCTGCACCGGCAGGAAGCGTGATCACCCAGGATACGACGATGTTTCTCACTACGCCGATGTTGATAGCGGCGATACCGCGAGCCATACCTACACCCAACACCGCACCCACTAAGGTTTGAGTGGTAGAGATCGGCAGACCGGTACCCGATGCAATCACTACGGTAGAGGCCGCAGCAAGCTCGGCCGCAAAGCCACGACTCGGAGTCAGGTGAGTAATGTTCTTACCTATGGTCTTCATTACCCGCTTACCGAATATGGCCAGACCCATCACGATACCGACGGCACCAAGAGGCAGAATCCACCACACCAGCGGAGACTTACCGGCAATGTCGCCACCACTGTTAACAACTGATACTACGGCGGCCAGTGGGCCAATCGCGTTAGCAACATCATTAGAACCGTGGGCGAAAGCCATACAACAAGCCGTAACAACCATTAAGATCGCGAAGACCTTTTCGACGTTACCAAACTGAGTCTGACGATCGGCGCTCTTGCTCATCTTGAGACGTTTGATGGCAACCATACCACCAATACCAACCAAGATAGCGACAGCCACGGCTAGTGCATAGGCTTCACCACTGCTGAAGTGCAGGCCGATATGTTTAAGGCCCTTCTTGATGGTAACCAGAGACATAACAAAGCCTGCCAGTGCCATATAGAAAGGTACATAACGCTTCGCATTTTCCAGAGGGTTATCAGTATCGAAGATAAGCTTCTGTACACTCTGGAATATGGTAAAGGCGATAAAGCCCGATATTGCAGGTGTGACGACCCAGGAGCCTACAATACCCGCAACCTTGCTCCATTCAACGGCTTCGGTGCCAACACCAACAGCTGCGAAACCAACGATAGCGCCGATAATAGAGTGGGTCGTAGACACAGGCCAGCCCAGAGCGGACGCGGCAATAAGCCAGAGTCCAGCAGCGAGCAGTGCCGAGATCATGCCGTATACGAGCAGCTCAGGTGAATCAACGAAATATGCTGAATCGATAATACCTTTACGGATTGTGCTGGTTACTTCACCACCTGCCAGATAAGCTCCGGCAAATTCAAAAATCATCGCGATGATGATCGCTTGTTTAATCGTAATAGCATTTGAACCTACTGAGGTTCCCATTGCATTGGCTACATCATTGGCGCCAATACCCCATGCCATTAAAAAACCAAAAGCAGCCGCAAAAGCAATAAGCATAGGGCCGTTGGTGACTAATACATCAACCATGTTGTTACCTTGATAACTTTGTTTTTAGACGCGAGCTAGCATTAGCTCTAAGCGGGAGCCTACTCGCTCGGCAAGATCTGCCAAGTCGCCAACCCACTCAATTATCTTATAGAGGAACATCACATCGATAGGGTTCATATCGTTTTCGATAGCGAACAGCTGACGACGGATCTTGATTTGAAGATCATCCGTATCTTCCTCGATTTTATCGAGTTCGACGATCATTTTTGCAACTAGATCGACTTCACGACCACGGAAACCGGTTTCTAACAGGTCGTCGAGTTCGTTGATAGCTTGTTTAGCCTGGGATACTGCATCAATGCAGCGTTGCAAGTAAGCGTTGAAGGGGTCTTGAATAGCTTCTGGAACGAGAAGCTGGCGGCCGATGATTCGACCAGAGATATCTTTTGCCTTGTTAGCGATTTTATCTTGCTGGGTTAGAAGCTCCAGAAGATCGGTACGTTCGACAGGCATAAACAGTCCGCCGGGAAGAGTGAGACGTATTTCACGTTTTAGTGAATCCGCTTCTCGTTCCGCATAGCTTATCTGCTTACGTAGCTGAACAGCTTTATCCCAATCTCCGGCTATTGTAGCCTCAAAAAACGGGATAAGTATCGATGCACAATCGTGCACTTTGTCTATATGCTCTTGTAGAGGCTTAATTGGCGATTTTGCAAACACGCCCAAAATAGAGTTTACTGGCATTGCCGTGTACCTATTTAGGTTATTCCACTGTTGGAAAAAGCGGGCGCATGTTAACCCAAGCGTCCGCGTATTGAAACTGTGTTTTTACATTAAAACTGACAGTTTTTATTCTAACGAGTTATATCTTAACTGCAAACCGCATCCTACGGTGAGTTTGTGACAGTAATATTACACCCGGCACGATAGATGATATTTTGATTAAAATTTAATTAAACTTTAATGACAACCATTAGGAGATGAAGGCTAACCTCTCTCCTAACAATGACCAAAGAGCGAGCAGCTGGCTAATGGATGCCGAGATAGAACTAAAATTATTTTTTCAATTAGAACAACAAGAAGCCTTGGTTCACTTGCTAAACAGTTTACCTCATTCTGAATCAAAAGGGGTAAAGAAACTCATCAATAGCTATTTCGATACTCCCGATCTGCAGCTACGAAAGTGGGATATGGGGTTGAGGGTTCGAAACTGTGACGGCGCAAGGGAGCAGACGATTAAGACGGCGGGCAGCGTGATAGGTGGCATACATTCACGGCCGGAATTCAATGTCGCCATCGAACAAGACAGACCTGAGCTTATAAAATTTCCTGAAAAAATCTGGCCTGAGCTGTCTAATATTTCAGCACTGCAAAATGATTTGACCCGTTTGTTTAATACCAATTTTAACAGGCAAACATGGCATATCTATGTCGACGATAGCCTGGTCGAGCTTGCCCTGGATGTGGGGAATATCAGTGTTAACAGAGAGGGGGAGACGGTATCTGAGCCTATCTGTGAGCTCGAGTTTGAGCTTATGGCGGGGGAAACTTCGGCATTGATTAAGCTGGGACGCATTGTTTCCGAGCAGATCCCGGTTCGTTTGGGTAAGGCGAGTAAGGCGCAGAGGGGGTACCGTTTGGCAGCACAAGCCAGCCCGCTCAGCCTGGACGCACTTGAGTTTATTGCATTGGAGCCTGAGCAGGATCTGAAACAGACATTTATAGCCCTGCTTAGCACGGGACTGGAGCGCTGGCAGATGCTGGAGGCGATGATCCTCGAGTCGGGTGTCAAAGATGATGAGCAGGCCCCTCAACTCTGTTATCGATTGCGGGCTTGTGTGCGCCTGCTAAGGTGCACGCTGGAGCAGTTTAATCTGCTCAATGACGAGCTGGCGTACAAGTTTAATTGTATCGAGCGGCATTTAGATTTTATCGAAACGGGTTTGAGCCTGGTTGAAATTGTCGATCAGAATAGCCTGTTGATCACTAAGCTACCTCAGGAGAAGCAGTTAACGGCTGCAACATTGGCGAAGCTGCGTGGTCTGTCTATTCCGCAACTGGTCAGCAAGATGCTCGATGATACCTGCTATGGTGGTCTTCAACTGGTGCTCGTTGAGCTGCTGCTCGAGTTTCAGGCTGGAAAGAGGCATCTGGATAAGGGACTGGGGCTTCAGGCTTTTGCCGATAAGATGCAGGAGGCTTCCTGGCAGAAAATTGTTAAACTTATGCCCGATGATGAAGATCTCAGCAGCCAGGAGTACCAATCTTTTGCACGTGCCCTGGATGAGAGTATCTTCGTCGGTGTCGCATATGGCGCACTATATCCAACTAAGGCCAGAGATCTGTTCAGAGCACCGTGGCAAGATCTTGTTCTGGGGATCAGGACACTGGCGGCATATCGGCAACTGGCAGAGCTGAGTGAGTCTGAGAACATAGATATTTCGGATTGGCTTGTGAATAAGGAGCAGAGCCTGCTCTTTGCTATGGAGCATTCCAGACGCTCGGCATTGAAGAACGAGCCTTACTGGCGTTAATTCTGCTACTGGCAATTCTGCTAAGGTGAGGGCGTTCCGATATCGGTGATACGCCCTCTGTTATCTCTTTCCGTTTTCACTACTGTCTTCGGGGCCCTCTTGTTGCTCCTTCAGCTGCATGTTCAGCTGTTCAATCTGCTTCATCAATACACCTTGATTCGCTTCCATCCTGGCCAGGGCCTCATGGAGTTCACAACGGATCTGTTGACTCTGGGTTTCGAGCTTTTCAGATTCATCGGGCGCGATAAACAGAGAGGCCATATAACCGGAAATAACTCCGAAAAAGCTGACTCCGCAAACAATCACGACGCCACCGATAACGTGGCCTGCGGCTGTCACCGGGTAGTAGTCGCCATAACCTACGGTTGAGATAGTGACTAAGGTCCACCAGATGGCGTCTTCGGCGGTATGTATGTTTGCCTCTGGCACACCGGCTTCTACGATCAGCATCAATACCGAGGCGAAGGTCAAGATGGTGACCATAGCAACTAACAGGCTGGCCAGTGTCGCTTGTCTGCGCTGTTTTATGATAGGTATGATTAATGACTGAGTCATACGGATAAGGCGTATCACCCGTAAAATCTGAAACAGCCTTGCGAGTCTAAGGGGCTCTATCGCTGGGATGCTGGCAACAAAATCTATCCAGTTATGTTTGATGTAATCGATTTTATTATCGGCTCTGAACAGGTTTACGAAGAAGTAGGTGAGAAAGATCATGCAGATGCTGAAGTCGACAAACAGCAGGAGTCGGTTGGTCTCTGAGTCGAGTTGAGCAAAGCTGAGCACAAGCACCACAATGACAGATAGTAGTGAAAGCATCATCATTGCCAGCTGGAAGGGGGTTGGGGCCTGCTCCGGGTGAAGTAACCAACGTTTTTTATCTGCCATGAACTCGTCCAATATCACTATACATTATCGATTGCCTGCGCCTTGTTATGGCAAGCATCTACATGAGTGTACTAGCTTTTATCGACAAAGTGGATGAGATCGTCCAGTACATGTTTTTTTATTTCGAGTTGCTGCTCCGGCGACAGATCATATTTTTCGGCAAGTTGCACATAATCATCGGGGCTGAGTGAAACCGTCAGGCGAGGACGTTTGGGGCGTTTAGTTACCGAGAGTCCCAGGATGGTACGAATTTGATCCGAAGGGCTGAATCCTGAATCTAAGGCCGCCTTACGGATAGAGTACTGAAATTTTTCATCCAGATCGAAGGCGACCTGTGTTGCCTTGGCCGCTTTCTGATTTTGTTGCCATTGCTCCGGTAGTGGGCTTTTCTTCTTCGTCATTCGGTATTACCTTAAAATTATCTTTAAGCTACGAGCTACGAGCTACGAGCTACGAGCTACGAGCTACGAGCTTATTACTATTTCCCCGGCCAGAAGTCTCTGATATCTGATAACGGGCGATACAAGGTTAACATGACATCGGTTTCACCGCCTTCATAGACCTCAACATCGATGGCAAACCGCTCTTCGTCGTCCAGTAGCTGGTAGGACTCGAATGGTTCTCCGGTTGCACCATCGGCGTCCTGTGGTGGTTTCTTGCCACGGTAGTCTTCACGATGGAAGTAACCGAACTGGGCAAAATTAATCTGATGGTACTGCTTCCCGAGCCACTGCTCGAGCGCAGCAGACTGCAGTATAGGAGAGTCCTGAGGGGTCAGCTGTGCCTGCTCATCCTCTTCGAAGATAAGGCTGAACTCCTCCAGATCGAAAATTTGTTCAACTTGGCCACGATTTACTTTAATGGAGAAGGCAAGGTAGGTTTCATCATCTTCATCTAACGACAGGAAGATCGTGTCATTGCCGTGACCCTTGAGTACCCACTCACTCTTTTGACTGCGCTCATACTCGTAGGTATTAACGGATTCGACCCTGAGTTGCTGGCCCCGTAGCTGAGGCGGCAGGGCAAAACTGTCATCTAGAGAGAGCATATCCCCCTGCATCAGGTGAGAGGGGTGATTAAGTTGACGTTTCGGCGCCTCCTTTTTACCGAAAAGGCCTTTTAAAAATCCCATCAACGACTCCTGTTAATCTGTGATGTTTTCCGGCGGGAACCAGAGGGTATTTTACAGCTTATTATACGAAAATAGCGCCTTCCCGGGTGATAAGAAAAGCGCTATGGATCGATTGCGGTTCACATCGATATGTGTCGGCGGTTACTTGCGCGCTTTGAGGCGGTCGAGTACGGCATTGGCATTGGATTTTTGCTCACCTATGCCGGCTTCAGCAAGTTTAGCATGCAGTGACTTATCGCTGTTCTCTTCGGCAAGTGCTTCAGAAGCCTGTAAGCGATCATCGAACTGCTGTTGACGTGCCTTGATCCTCTCCAGCGAATCTTTAGCATTTAATAGCTTTGAGTTGCTGCTGGCAAAAGAGTCGGTGATCGTTGCCGTCGCCTTTTGAACACTCTCGGTGGTTTTGACCATGCTCAGTTGGCGCTGGTAATCGGTGAGCTGACGCTCAGTCTTACGAACCAGCTCTTTTAAGCGGGTGGCGTGAGCGGTGAAGCTATCGTTAGCCGTCTGTTGCTCTGCCAGCTCCTGATCCAGTTGAGAGATCTTTTCGGCAACCTCGAGAGCGAGGGCTTCGTTATCTTTCTCAAGTGCCTGTGTTGCATAACCTTCATGTTCGGTGATAGATCGTTTCAGACGGTCTACTTCGCGACTGGCTTGCATCTCTTTCGCCATCACGTCTGTAAGCTCGCGCTTGGCTTTAGTCAGGTGCTTCTCAGCATCACGGATCTCCTGCTCGAAGATACGCGTAGAGTTTGCATCGACGATGGTTTGTCCTACCTCTGTAGCCCCGCCGCGAAACGCAGTTAAAATCTTGTTTAGTATGCCCATAATCTGGCTCCTTCTACTCAGTCACGGCGATTCGGGCCGGGACTAAAAAAATTGATAAGAACTATTTGAGGAAGTTGCTCATCTCGTCGATGACTTCCAGGCAGTTATCGGAAAGAACGGCAAGCTCCTGTTCGATCTCCTGCATGCTCGATTGCACTGAAAGTGCGCCATACACCACATATTTATCATCTACTTTTGCAAACGATGACAGTGGCATCGGGATGTTGAGCTCTAACATGGTCTCAAACATCTCACTGCGGCGCTGCTGATTGACCTCATCTTCGCCCCAGAGGTAACTGATGCAGAGAACTTGATTCTCCGTTACAGATACAAATACCGGGATCTCTTCACGGCCAACGATATTGACCTGTAAGACCTCGACTTCACCATCGATGGGATAGCAGTCAAATTGGAAGCCTGTGTGGCTTTGGTCGCAAAGATCATTAAGGTGGTTGGCAATGTTGTGAATATTCATATTTGTCCTCTTTGACATATTATGTCTGTGATTAAAGATAGCACTGCGACATAATATGTCAAGCGCTATTTTCTCAGAAAGTGTCACGCCCTGATCCGCAGATCGGGCCCATGGTGATACCGATAAATATAGATCGAACTACTGACTCTCACTTAGCCTGGCCTTGCTTTGAAAATGACATTCAAAGCAAGGTGCCGAGCTTACAACATAACGCTTAAAACAGGCTGATATTCTGGTTTTCAGACCAGGCCTGTTGGTGGTATTGCTATATTTACATCGAACCTGACGCTTATAGGTTCGAATCATCAGACTTAAAACAAACTGATGTTCTGGTTTTCAGACCAGGCTTGTTGATGGTATTGATATAGCTGCATCGACCCTATGATATTGGGTTTTATCAGCGCTTGGTCATGATAAAAGTTACCCGGAAACTCGAAGCTGCCCTTGATTAGGCCGGGGGTTAACCATTCATCCTCTACCGTGAGCTGCTCAAGCTCACTCAATCTCTGTTTAGCACTCTTGCCTGATCGGGTGGCGATACTCCAACCCCACTCACCAAAGCTGGGTACATTGTGATGATACTGGTTGACATTAAAACCAGCAGCGGCCAATGTTTTCCCGACTGAAATAAAGGCCTTAGGTGCATGGTAAGGCGATGTCGACTGTACCGTTAGAGCCCCGTCGGCGCTTAAGAGTTCCTTAAGTTTCTTGTAAAAAAGATCTGAGTATAGCTTGTTGAGATCCGGATGGCTGGGATCGGGCAGATCGACAATGATTGCATCATATCTGTCCCCGCGTTTTAGTAGCTTATCTACACCATTAAAGGCGTCATCGACAACGACCTCAACTCTGGGATCATTGAGGGCGTCACCGTTCAGTCTTAACAGGGTCTGACTTAATCGTTTAGGCATGTTGGCATCATGGGAGGTAAATAGCTCCAGCAGGTCTCTGTCCAGATCCATCAGGGTCACCTGCTCAGGTTGCCATTTCAGTACCTGTTTCAGGCCTAAGCCGTCTCCTCCACCTATGATCAATACCTTATTATGTCTTGCGCTGGCCTCCAGTGTCGGATGGACCAGAAACGTATGATAGATATGTTCATCCTGACTGGAAAACTGTAATCTGCCATTGATATACAGCGAGTACACAGGTTCGAGGCCGTTACCTCTTAGCCTTTCTGTAAAGGTCAGCTGCTGAAATCGTGTCGACTTGGCATAGATAACCTCATCTTTATAGAGCAGGTTATTAAAGTTTTGTTCCCAGGTGGGTCCGTGCCAGGCCAGCATCAACAAGATTCCACTTGCAATGAAGTGACCCACAAGCAGCCAAACAACATGACGGATCTTACTCCAGAATCGCCAGATAAAGATAAATCCGGCAAGCAGGTTGAAGCTGGCCGTTATGGCGGCGGCCAGTTGAATGTCCAGTGCCAGCATGAAGCTGACCCATATAGCGGCTCCTACACCCGCGCCAATGTAATCGGCGCCATAGATGGTACCGGCATTATGCATCAGGTGTTCATCACACAGCGCCTGACGTACACGGGCAATGAGTGGGATCTCCATCCCAATCATCAGTCCGAGAAGTACGCCCCAGAAATAGGGGAGGTACTCACTCAGGTGCTGAAATAACCCGATGAATCCACCTTCGGGCAACAGATCGGGGGGCAGGCCTAAGGTGCTGGCGATGATGAGAGGAAGCTGCTGGCCGAAGCCGATAACGGCGGCGGTGATAAGTATTGCCAATGAGCCGCACAGGGCGACGCTCAGTTCGAGAACGGCGAAGCCGGTAAAGGCACAGCGGATCTTTCTTGCGGCAAATGCCCCTATGCCCATGGAGACAATCATCAGGCCTATCATGGTATAGATGGCGGCTTCCAGGGCCCCGAGAATTCGGCCGGCGTAGTGAGAGAGCAGGTACTCATAAATTAAACCACAGCCGGCTAATACGGCCATGATGCCCAGCAGCAGGGTGTCATCGAACCAGCTTAACTTACGTCCTGCAGCTTTGGCGTTGCCTGTAGTGGCTAAATGCCCGACATTTAAGCCTGTCTCTTCGGGCCCGGTTAGATTAGAACTGGTTACTTCTCTCACGCGTATCTCACAGTCGTGGATAAAAACAAACGGTTAATCAACTCATGATTAACCGTATCTGTATATCGCCTTCTCTGAGCCAAAGATGGCAGGGTTAGTACATCAGGCTCGTCAGAATAAGGGCGACTGCCACGCTGATAGCCAGCTCCACGGTCGCGATACCGATATTGTGCTGCTGTTCAACTTCCTGGGCCAGATGTATGTTAGATAACACCAGCTTCTTCACTATCTTAATCAGTACCGATAGGGTGATTAACATAATGATGGAGAAGATTAGCCAGCCCATGAGGTTGGCAATATAGGCTTGGGGGCTATAGATGATGAAGTGGCTGGCAGCATTGAAGCTCAATGCCATGGCGAGCATATAACCACTGTGACGAATGGCGACCGCCTTGTGGCCTTGAACAAGGGCTTCCTGCATCGAGGCCTCATTATTGCGCTTGGCGTAACGAAACTCGCGAAAACGGGTAAGCAGTACCAGCATAAGTTGTGAGATGGCAAAGGCGCTGAAGATGGCGATGAAGGTATCTAAGGTCAGATCTTCGGCCCAGACCAAAACTGCACGTATGATGATCGCGGTAGCTATGGCGGCACTGGCATCGACAATAGCAATGGAGATATTACCCTTAAGGATCTGCTCGCCCTTATTGAACTCATTCAGGGCCACTTTATCGTGAAAGTATCTGCCCAGTTTTATCAGCAGTAAGCCAAATAGTCCGTAGGCACTCATGCCTATGGCTTCAACAATAAAGGAGTCGGCGGCTTCACCTGTGATGGCTCCGGTGAGCACAATTCCCAGGCCCGCAATGGCACCGGCGGTGCTGATCCCGAAAGCAAAGTTATCTTTCTCTGCCAGCTCGACGCGGCTGTCTACCTTTGCCGTCCAGCCTTGCAGGTAACGCATCAGGGTTAATAAAATGATGGCAATCGTCAGATCTATGGCCAGAATGATGACAAGTTCTGATGTAATACCGAAGTCTTGAAATAATGTCATGTGAGTTCCTTATCTATTTGCCTCGGCGTACACCGCGAGTCGTGCGACTGTTAGAGTTACGGAAGTTGCTGTTCTTTGAGTAGTTAGAGCGAAACTTGCTGTTGGTTTTGCTACGAGTGCCTGTCGAGCTTGCCTTAGGAGTACTCGTGCTTTGACGCGACAGGCTTGTTGAGCCTGAACGTGATTTAGCGTAGGGGCTATCGAACCTCTTACCCTGTGAGTTGAACTGTTTCTTCGTGCGTTCGAAGGTTTTATTTTGCGCGCTGGCCTGTTTTGGTGAGGTATAACGATAGCGTCCTACATCATTGTAGTAGCTATAGTTTCTTCGGCTGGACCAGCGGTCATAACCGATAGGTCCGCGCATCACATTTGAAAACATGGAATACATACCATACCAGGCCCAGAAGGACATGCCGTTTGAGCCGGTTTGCCAGCTACCGTAATTCGGGTTACCTACCAGTTGGCTGCCCGGACCAAAGTCTTCCGCGCCATTGGCCAGGGCGGAGGCCTCCCGGCTGATGGAGTTGACCCGGGCTAAGGCACCATTTGACATGTCCGCCACCACATTGAGCGGATCTGAAAGCATGTCGTTAAAGAGGCTGGGATCGGCGGCATGATAGATATTTTCGGCCTCCGCCAGTTGCTGATCGAGATCGACAAAGTTGTTAGGATCACCGAGTTCAGCTGCACGGCGAACCAGAGAGGTAAACATGGGGCCTTTAGGCGTGGCATCTTTTGCCAGCTCATCGAGCAGAGGGGCCATCTCGGTTTGCTGCTTTGCTAAGATACTGGTGTATTGTTTAAGCAAGGTGGCATTGCGGACCTGGCCGCTATCCAACATCTGGCCAAGAGTATCGATTCTCTGCCCCGCTAACTGCTGGAATTGCGCAATACGCTCAGGCCTGTCATCGCCGCAGCCCGCTAAGGTCATAAGCAATGTAAGAGTGAGAACACGTATGAACATCGCTGTCATGTTTTCTCCATTTATATCCGGTAGAGGCTGATAAATATAATCAGCTTAGTATTTCATTAGGTTATAGTAACCTTTACTCTGAAATAAAAAGTAATCTTTTTTGTTTAAACTCAGTTCGGTGACTAGATTAAACCTGTGTTGTTACACCCTTGTCACAGTCAAGACATAATATGTCTTAATTGATAATAAGTCGATTGCCATAATTGTTAGGGATTATTATTACCATGGAAATTAACAGTAACACGTCGTTGCCCGCCATTATAACTGACGTTGCGGATCGTTACTGGCAAAGGTTGGGTGACGTCTGGCCCGAGCTTTCAACGTTAACCGATGCCGGTCAGCGCGATGAGCTGTATCGGGTCATGGGCTTGAGTGACTTTATCGGCGAGCAGTTATGTCGACATCCGGAGTGGATCCCCGCACTGCTCAACGGTGAACTGAGCAAACTTGAGAGACTCAACTTCGATCGGGAGCTTCATGAGCTGTTAGAGCCATGTCGAAACGAAGATGAGGCTAAGGCAATCTTAAGACGTTACCGTAATAGGCAGATGGTGAGGCTGGCCTGGCGGGACTTTCTCGGTTATGTCAGCCTTGAGGATTCTCTGCTTGATCTTTCGGCCCTGTCAGAGGCATTGATCATTGCCGGGCGAGACTGGCTCTATCGGGAGCTGTGTCAGCAATATGGAACTCCCTGTGACAGTGAGGGGAATCCGCAGCCTCTGCTCGTCATCGGCATGGGCAAGCTGGGTGGACGTGAGCTTAATTTTTCGTCGGATATCGATCTTATCTTTACCTTTCCGGAGCACGGAGAAACACAGGGGGGGCGTCGTGCCCTGGATAATCAACAGTTCTTTATCCGCATGGGGCAGCGGTTGGTGAACTTGCTCCATCAGGTGACCGTGGATGGCTTTGTCTATCGTGTGGATATGCGCCTGCGTCCCTACGGTGAGAGTGGCCCTCTGGTGGTCAGTTTCAGTGGGCTTGAAGATTATTATCAGGAGCAGGGACGTGACTGGGAGCGTTATGCCATGGTCAAGGCCCGAGCCTTGGGTCCATGGACCTCTTTTTCAGATGAGCTGCATGCCATGCTGAGACCCTTCGTATATCGCCGTTATATCGATTTTTCGGCTATCGAATCTCTGAGAAAAATGAAGCAGTTGATTACTCAGGAGGTCAGGCGTCGTAAACTCACCGACAATATTAAGCTGGGGGCCGGTGGCATACGTGAAGTTGAGTTTGTGGTGCAGAGTTTTCAGCTTATTCGGGGAGGTCGTGAGCCTTCACTGCGTCAACAGAGCCTGTTTGCCGCCATCGATACCCTGTATACCTTAGGCCAGCTTGAGTATCTGGCGGTCGATGAGCTCAAGCAGAGTTACCTGCTGCTGCGACGGGTAGAAAACTTACTTCAGGCCATAGGCGATCAACAGACCCAGACCCTGCCCGATAACGGACTGGATTGGTATCGTTTATGTCACTGCATGGGGATGGCATCTGAAGCCGAGCTGCGGACGCATATCGAGTCCGCGATGAACAAGATCCATAGACACTTTAACGATACCGTGGGTGGAAATGAGCAGGATGAATCATCACAGCTATGGACTCAGCAGCTATGGAGTGTGCAGGAGGATGAACATGCTCAGGGGCTTATCGGCGAGCAGTCTATAGAAGATCCGGACCTTTGGCCTATGCTTAAGTCCTGGCGTGACACAGTAGCGAAGCGATCCATCGGTCCCCGTGGCAGAGACACTCTGGATAAGCTGATGCCCTGGCTTTTGCGTGAGTTGGTTCTGTTGGTATCCCCCTCGAAAGCCTTTGAGCCTGTATCTAAGGTGCTGGATCAGATTTTGACCCGTACGACCTACCTTGAGCTCCTGTATGAGAATCCCGGTGCCAGGCAACAGCTGGTCAGCCTCTGTTGTGCCAGTCCCTGGATTGCCGCTCAGTTGGCAAAGTTTCCTATGTTGCTCGATGAGCTTATCGATCCCGCTCAACTCTACGATACGACCTCATTAGACGACTACGGCAGTGAATTGCGCCAGTACCTGCTTCGAGTACCCGAAGAGGATATGGAGCAGCAGATGGAGGGGCTGAGGCAGTTTAAACTGTCGCAACAGCTGAAAATTGCTGCCGCAGATGTCACCGGAGTATTGCCGGTGAGTCAGGTCAGCGATCACCTGACCCTGCTCGCCGAAGCCATTATTGAGCAGGTAGTGACTCAAGCCTGGTCACAGGTGAGTGCTCGCCATGGTGTGCCGACCCACTTGGATGAGGGGGATATGGGCTTTGCGGTGATAGGTTATGGCAAAGCCGGTGGTATTGAGTTGGGGTATGGTTCAGATCTCGATCTGGTTTTCCTGCACAGTTACTCCCGTGAACGGTTTCCCGGGCATAGTGAGACCAACGGTCAGCGACCGATAGAGGTTGGACACTTTTATCTCAAGCTTGCTCAGCGGATCCTGCACCTGTTTTCCACCCGCACCTCCTCGGGGGAGCTCTATGAAGTCGATATGCGGCTTCGGCCTTCGGGGGCTTCAGGTTTGCTGGTGAGCGAGATAGAGAATTTCGGCCAGTATCAGCGTGAAGAGGCATGGACCTGGGAGCATCAAGCTTTAGTCAGAGCCAGATTTATGTTTGGAGATAATGCGTTATCCAGTCGTTTCAGCATACTACGCTCTCAGGTATTGCAGATGGAGCGGGATAAAGCAGCTCTGGCCCGGGAGGTGAGGGATATGCGATTGAAGATGCGTGACCATCTGCTTAAGGTGAGCCCGGATATGTTCGATCTTAAACAGAGTGCCGGTGGGATCGCAGATATTGAGTTTATCGCCCAATATTTGGTGCTGGCTAATGCCCATGAACACAGCGAGCTGTGTATCTGGTCTGATAATCTCAGAATCTTTTCGACTCTCGGAGAGCTGGCCCTGTTACCTCACGGTGATGCGCAGCAGCTCATTCAGACCTATCTGTTTCTGCGTGATGAGAATCACAGGCTGACGTTACAACAGAAGGCCGGACAGCTTGCCGTGGAGCAGGTCGAGGATTATGCCCAGCGGGTGAGCGAAATTTATCAAAGGATATTGGGAAGCTAGCTTCCGCCGTGTCGCAAACTGCAGTGCAGTTTGTGGCATAAATCTGGCGAATATGTGCCGTGAGTATTGAGTATAGAGTTTAACATCATCTCAAGGTGTTGATATCTATCGTAACCGGAACTGGTTGGCTTAACTATTGCTTGTTATTTGTACAAAGCTTTAGTTGAGGAGTGAGCCATGAAAGTACTCATAGATAACCCAAGTGACATTGATATCCCGTCGGCCCTCTCTATCTTGAGTCTGCAATCTGGTTCGAGCCAGTATGAGCTAAAGCAGGACAGATCAGGTATACAATCTAAGGGAGCCGTTTTCCCCTCCGCCTGGTTGACCGTTTTGCTCCTGCTGTTGCTATGCAATCAGGTTTCAGCCGATGAGGTGTATCGGGTAAACTCCCAAGCTTTAAAACAGGAGGATACTCTTGCGATGGGCGGCCGTCTCGATAAGGATTCAATGCGTCAGCTTATCGATGAGCTTAATATGACGGGGTTAGAGGCGGGGGCAACGATGGCGCCACTACCTCAGTTACAAGCTATGGGTTGGCAGTTAGCCTTAGATAGAGTTGAGCTCGGTGGCGTTGGCAGTGACTCTGCGGTTCTGTCCCAGATAAACGGCAGCGGCCATGGTTCAGGTTTTGGCTATGGCTATGACGATCTTTTGAGTCAGGATAGCCGTCTGTATTCCGGCTGGGGAGCCGGAGTCGGTTATCGTTTTGAGCTTGAGCCGGGGCTATCGGCGGTGGTGAAGCTTGGAGCATTAAGCTGGGAGTTGGAGTCGGCTCCGGCGACTGGCTATGAGCAGGCATCTGAGTCTGATTTTGATGGTGTCTCTCCCTATTTGGGCCTTGGCCTCAACTTCCGTCTATCTCCCGAAACCGACGTTAGATTTCAGTGGGATCACTTTGAGCTGAATGAGCGTGGCTTCGATGTGGTAGGGATAAAGCTGGAGTATAGGTTCTGATGATACGAATTGTAGCAATAGTCTGACCTCAGCTCGTTTTACTGTATGTCGTTTTACATTATATTGGCGAATGCGTGGTGAAAATCTGAGGCTAAGTTAATGATAATAAGCGGTAATAACGGTCCATCGTTTCAGCCCCTCTCTCCGGCAGCTAGTCAGACGAGCAGTCAAAGCAAACTTCAACATCTTTCTCAGTCGGATTCCGATGTCCTCCCCGATCCAGTTGGCACAAAAGATAGCGCAGAAAAAGCGAAGGAGGAGCCATCCGGAGGGGTGAAGTCTTTTGCCTATGGGGCGCTGGGGATGGATCACCCGGACGAGGTTGAGAAGAAAGAGGATGACTCCTATACCGCAGGGCAATATTTCAAAGCCGCCGCAACCATAGGAAGTGTGATCGCACTTTTCGTATGAGCGGGAGACTAACGTCACTGCATGGCTGAATCAGCCCTGCTGAGCTCCGGAGTTTCCCCCCTGCGACGGTGGTATTTAACAGCCTGAAATTGATTCAAATATCATCGCGGAGGCAGATATTCCTGGCCATTAAAAAGTTTAGCTGTTAGGGGCTCTATGTCAGGGGAAGTGCAGTATTTTTAGTTTGTTAAAGCACTATTCAGGTTTTCTGTTGCGACATTGCTCTTCTCGATTGTCTTGCTACACTCAAGCTAGGAGATCAAAGAGTATGGGGGCTTAGTGCGGATAAAACTGATCCTGTTAATAGGTATATGTATTGCAGTATTTATCATTAATGCGCGCGCTTCCGGCCTGTCTGAACTGGAGTATTTAACCGAGTCCTACCCGCCATACAACTATCAGGAGGGGGGGGAGCTAAAGGGGATCGCGGTGGATCTGCTTCGTGCAGCCCTGGCCAAACTGGGTGAAGGACTCCCCAGCGAGCAGATCCAGCTGTTGCCTTGGCCCAGAGCCTATAAGATGGCCACAGCGGCGCCGAACAGGGTGTTATTTTCAACGACACGCACTCAGCTTCGTGAGGACTCTTTTCAATGGGTCGGGCCCATCATCGAAACCCGGGTCGTGTTACTCGCGCTCTCAGGCAGTGAGATCGACATTCAATCGACAGATGAGCTGGAAAGCTACAGTATAGGCGCTATCAAGGACGATATAGGAGAGCAACTTCTGTTATCTTTCGGTGTTTCGCCAGACGGGATTAAGCGAGCAAACAGTGCCCGCTCTCTGTTGAAGATGCTGGAGAAGGGGCGCATTCAGCTATGGGCCTATGAGGAGAATGTCGCCAGTTGGAATATTCATAATGCCGGTTTAGATAAGAGCCTTTTCGAGTCTGTTTTTACCCTGCAGGAAAGCGAGCTCTATTATGCGTTCAGCAAGGGGACGGATCCCGCTCTAATCAAAAAGTTACAATTGTCTATCGATGAGATAAAGGAAGAGTTTATCGGCGATGGCGATAATCTATATGAGCAGATCGTCACCAAGTATCGTTAGCGTCGATCCTGATACTATCCTCTGCTTCCCTTAAGCATAACTACTTCTTGTTTATATGAATCTTGATGAAGCCTGTTGTTTCGATGCTGGCTCTCACCGATAACACGAGTGATATGGTCACAGAGACACTCAACATGACGAATATCGCAACCAGTATGACCAATTGGTACTTGATTGCGATCATAGGATCGCTGCCTCCCAGGATCTGACCCGTCATCATGCCCGGCAGGGTGACCAGTCCTGTGGTGGTCATTGAGGCCAGAATCGGAGCCAAAGACTGCTTCAGGGCCGATTGAACGAAAGGGTATGCCGCCTGATAAGGCCTGCCACCGAGGGCTAATACTCCTTCATACTCCATCCGCTTCTCTTCAAAGGCTGAAAATAGTCGCTGCAGGGCGACAATATTTCCGCTGAGGCAGTTACCAAGCAGCATGCCGGCGAGCGGAATCGTGTATTGTGCGCTGAAGATGGGCTCTGGTTTCAGCAGGATAAACAGCAGAATAAACATGAGGGGGGTTATTGCAATCATTAATCCCGATAAGACCGGCAAATAGAGTACGCGTTTTGGCAATTTTACGCCGCCTATGATCGCGCTGGCTCCTATGAGCAGCATAATGGCTAACCAGAGCAGGTTTAACAGTGGGCTGTTGAGATTAAACAGGAACTCCAGATATAAGCCGACCAGGATGAGTTGCAGCGTCATTCGCGCCACAGCAATCGAGATCTCACGCCCCAACCTTAGCTCAAACCTGTGATTGATGAGCAGAGGAATAAGCAGCACCGACATAAACAGGGCTAACTGGATCCAACTGATATCTATGGTCGATCCCATTGTTATTAGGCTCTTAATTATCACAGGGATAAGGGATCTTATGATTAATTCAGCCGGAGGTCAAAATAGCCGGCGTCGCCTTGCTCTCAATGCTGGTGAACTCGATGGGGAGCGTGGAGCTGAGTTATTGGGTGAGAGTCATAAGTCGTCATGCTATGCCCCTGAATATGTGATTCAGGGGCCATAGAGGGGGAGGCGGTGATTATTTGGCTTGAGCCCGATCGCTGTGATTGTTTTTAGGGTTCTGTTTTGCCTGTAGCACCGGAGTTAACCCTAGATCAGGCCTGGCGATATCACCTTGATCATAGTCACAGACCCCGCCGGGAAATATCGCTTCTAACTTCTGCCGGTATGACCCCATAGCCAGCCCCCCATAAATGCCGTTGGATATGGCATCGGCCACAGGGATCCGGCCACACTTAAAGATACTCCCCTCCCAGGGACCGCCGGCCTGAACCCGGATATTACTGTAGGGGGGGAAGACTTTACTGCACTTGCCGACAGGCTTGTTGTTCCATTCTCCGTCCCAGACACGCTCGCCTTCGAACAGGACCTCTCCCTGACTTCCGATGCAGGCATCGCGAAGGGACTCTGGTTTTGCCGCTATCGGATCTTTATCATCCGAGCTCATTAGCGTCATCAACCAGCGATCTAAATACTCAACCCCCTCCTTGATTGGGGTGTAATCCTTATGAGATATCCAGATCACCTGATTATCGTTATGCCCCTGATAACTCTGTATCCTGAGGCGGCTCTCAAATGAAGCGGCCGTGTGGTGCATATTGAGCTCATCTTCCAGGTAGTGGCGGATCTCCAGTATTGGCAGCTCCGCCTTGCCGATAAATATCTGTCCATATCGATAGCCATTCGCGATCGCTTGCGGGTCGGCCGGTTTTCGTTTGGCAATATCCGGCGAGGGCTCGGTGATGTTGTTTCGGCTCCAGAGGCTTAACCAGAGAGGAAACTTCATCCCCAAGGGGGTGAAGGCGGTCTCTTTTCTCATCTTATCCTGGGGTACCCAGGAGCCGATATACTGGTTTAGGTGGATAAACTCTTCGATACTGATATCACCCCGGCGAAGTGCCATCAGGCCATATTGAACCCCCTCGTTGCCCCAGGTCGTACGTGCGAAACCTTTGTTATCGACACCATAGATCTGTGCCAGATCCTGCCAGTAGGTCCAGTTGACCTGCTCTTTTACATCGTCAGAGAAGAAGGGCTTAATGAATCCCTGTTTGGGGTTGTAGAAGAAGGTTGAGGCGATAAACCAGGAGTAGACACATTCGCTGCTCCCACTGGGCATAGATGGCCATACTCCCGCCACAATCTGATTGAGAGGCACGAGAAAGGTATAGGGATGACTAAAATCGTTGATGCCATTCATCCCTTCGATCTTCTCTCTCTGTTCCCAGTCCCGCCACTTATCATTGTCACTGGCGGTAATATTGAAGTAATGCTGCAGCAGGTCACAGTCCAGGATGAATATTGATTGAGAAACCATATCCGGATAGCTGTAGAGCGGCATCAGCCCATCCAGTATCCCTTCGCTGTTTTGTGCTATCAGGTATTGGGCCAATGCTCCACCTGAGCCGCCTATGCCAAGGGTGTATATGGGATCACCATAGAGGGAGGTGAACTGTTTCTTGACCCTTCTTGCAGTATCCTCGGCCAGCAACATGTTATAGGAGTAGCTGGTGTCGTTACCGCTGGAGCCGACGACGGCATATCCCTGAGACAGCAGGGAGCGACGCCTGCCGATGAATCGCTCGGCTCCCATCTGTCCCTGACGGAAACCGATACTGGATCCGCCCTTAAATTGATAGAGTAACTTCTGGTTCCAGTACTGCTTAATATTGCGGTTACCCATGCCATATTCAGGTACTAACATGACGATATGATAGATATAACGGTTGATGCTGCCCCTCTCTAGGCGATAGATCTCAGGAACGAGTTTTCCAGCGATCTCCGTATGGGCGATACTCGAGCTAGCCGGTGGATTATCCGGATCATAGGGCCTGATTGAATCGTCATCATCTACGTCTCCGGCCACGGCGTAGAAGTAGTCCAACCTCGACCTGATGAGGCAGTCCTTGCTGTAACCTATAAGCTGCTCATTATCGTCGTATACCGGCACTCCATAGCCCCGTTCATTATCCACCAGAGGTTGTCCGAGACCGGCATCTACAGTCATGCAGAAAAATGGATATTGGCGCTTACCCGAGTAGAGGCTATCGGCGGGGCCCACTTCTCCCAGCTGTATAGGAAAAGAGAAGGTCTCTTGTGGTCTTGGAGTCAGACTAATGTGCTTATCTATCTGTAATAACGTGTTTTCCTGATTCATTGGTGCCACAGCTTTCACCTGGCGTTTTACCAAAGGGTCCTGCTCGCAACCAGATATAACAATAAGTAGGGCTGAAAAAATGATTAACAGTCTCTGGCTCATCGGTAACCCCTACTTCTCGAAAACACCTCTTTTAAGTCTTGTTCGGTTCGATAAAAAAGCAAACAATTTTGTGAATGGGGAGCATAGAGTCGGCGGGAAAAATGCAGGTAGAGCAGATTAATAAGGCTCGAAATACGAGCCTTATCGGGAGCTTAAATATACTGAGCTTGGGGGGCTTCAGTAACGAAAATGGTTAATCTTTTTGTTAACTTCATCGACGAGTCTGGCCGAGCTGCTACTCTCCTCCTGAGCCGATATGGCCCCCTGAGCTAAAGATTCGGCCGCATCATTGATAGCGACGATATTGCGGTTCACCTCCTCGGTCACTGCCGCCTGCTCCTCTGCCGCACTGGCAATCTGATGCGCCATATCCTGAATTTTACTACTTTGAGTACTCACCTCATCGAGCTCCTCTACGGCCTGGTTCGCATGGGTTAAGCAGGTTTGACTCAGCTCTGTGCTTTCACTCATGGTACTCACCGCCTGTTTACTCTTACTTCTGAGTGCGTCGATCATCAGCTGTATCTCATCTGTTGAGTCTGCGGTTCGGGTTGCCAGCACCCGCACTTCGTCTGCTACAACGGCAAAGCCCCGCCCCTGTTCGCCGGCTCGTGCCGCTTCGATAGCGGCATTGAGTGCCAGCAGATTCGTCTGCTCTGAGATGTTGCGGATGACATCCAGAATTGAACCGATACTCTCTGTTTGCTTCTCAAGCTCGACGATCTCATTAGAGGCGTGGTTGACCTGTTCAAAGAGAGATTGTAAGCCCTCGGCGTTTGCCTGAACCACCTCCTGTCCTTTCGATACCGACCTCTGTGTGCTCGATACTGAGTCGGCGGTGACCTGGGCGTTGTCGGAGACGCTGTGAGCCGTAGATGACATCTCATTGGTGGCGGTGACGACCTGCTCTATCTCCATCTGTTGCGTGCTGATCTGCTCTCTTCCGGATTCGGAGAGGGCCGCATTACGTTCGGCGCTATGGGTCAGTTCACTCATGCTGTTGGCCACATCTGATACAATCGAGCGTACATTTGCGATAAAGGTATTAAGGTGAGTCGCGAGCTGCCCTGTCTCATCTCTGCGGGATATTTTTATCTCCTGGGTTAAGTCACCACCCGATTGCGTTAAGTTGGCAACGACGTCGACTAATTCGCGAATAGGGCGGTTTATCGAGCCCGACATCAGCCAGATGAGTAGCATGCCAAAAAGGGCGGCGATACACCCAACCAGCAGCTGTCCGGTCAGGTTATCGGCAAAACCGACCTCAAGTTGCTCAACGATGATATTGGCTTTGGCTAATGCCAGCTCTTTGGGCACCTGAATAAGAATCTCCCATTGGGTGTTCGTGCCGGTAACGGCAAAGGTTTTACTGGCGATAATGCTGCTGTCTGTGATTGAGGTTTGCTGTTTCTGTCTGGAGGAGACGAGTGAGTTAATGTCTGTACTGGTGACAGACTTACTGATATTGCTCTTATTGCTGCTATCGGCGCTGATGAGTCCTCTGGGGCTGAGAATAATCACTCTGGCGGCACCGTTAAACAGATTGCCCGCCGCTTGTGTCGCTAATTGCTGCAAGAAGTTCAGTGAGTAATCGACACCGACCATACCGACATACTGACCATCACGAATAACGGGGGCAACAAAAGAGCTTAGTAGTGTATCGACCCCCTGGACTTCATAGGAGGCGGGATCGATAACGCAAGCCGTTAGAGTCTCCATAGGGCACAGGTACCATTCTGAGCTCCTGATACCTGTGGCCGTAAGCTTTTCTGAATAGAAGCCACTTAGCGGTTGAAGATCAATTTTGCCCGAAGCCGAACGGGTCCAGTAAGGGGCGAAATTACCCTCGGGGAGTGAATAGCGGTTATCGGTATTCTCGAAATCAAGCCCATCGAATCGATCGGTTTCCCAACCTGTATATATACCTAAAATGTCGTGGTTATTTTTGACCAGATTTTTAAGCATACTGTTGAACTGATCTCTGCTCAGGCCGGGCCTCTCGGGAGATAATCCACCGGCAACAGAGGTGGCAATATCCATGGCATGGTCGAATGAGGCATTAATTTTTAATGCCTCTTGTTGTGCGGCTAAATTAATATTCTCTATGACCTGCTCCTGAACCTGGTTCAATACGCTGTCATGGACCTCATGGCGCAGAGACTGGTTTGAGACGTAGCCATAGCCGATGATGGCTAAGGTGACAGCAAGCAAGCTTGTTGTTGCAAAGAGTAATATCTGGTGCCTTATGCTGGAAAATTGAATCATAGTGCCCCCTATAGATAAACTTCATCTTCAATATTAGTTCACTATCTTCAGTTGGGGGCAGGATCACGGGGAGTATACCGCTTTACTTCGGCGCTCAGAGGGGGCTCCTGATATGCCGGTGCAGAGAAGAAGCCTGTGAAGACCAGGCTTATCGTCAGGGGGTGAGCAATATTATCTGCCAATCGGGAAGTTTGCTTTCAAGATCTTCGACAATGAGATCGGCATCGCCACGCAGAAGAATCATGGGGGGGACATTGAAGACGCCATGAGCCATCTGCTGTAACTTCGAGGGGGAGAGGGTCGCAATTGCCTGTTGCTGACGCATCACCTCATCACTGCCCTGCGCTAACGTCAGCCGCTTGATGTAATTCGCCTGCATCGCCGCCATGGAACGCT
This sequence comes from uncultured Shewanella sp., assembly GCF_947501225.1. Taxonomy (GTDB): domain Bacteria; phylum Pseudomonadota; class Gammaproteobacteria; order Enterobacterales; family Shewanellaceae; genus Shewanella. Next base: position 13,557 of record NZ_CANMUW010000011.1, on the reverse strand, counting down.
TGGTCAGCAGATATTTACTCTTTTCGAAGCGCTTAATTGCACCTAGCTCTCTCTCTTGTACCGGTTCATCCATCGCAAGCTTAAGGTGATCCAGTATGCCGGAGACGAAGGCACCGGTATGTTGAAGCTGAGTACTGCCATAAAATTTCAGTGTGCGCGCCTGAGGGTTATCATAACAGCGGCCGTAAATGCCGTAGGTTAAACCACGCATCTCTCTCAGGTCGAAGTACAATCGACCCGAGAAGCTTCGGCCCAACCAGTTTGCCAAGGTGTGACAGTTGAGGGGGTCATCGGCTAACGGCAAGCGATACCCGACTCTGACCTGAGTCTGGACGGCACCCGGTGCATCGATGAGAAAGAGCCGCCTCTTCGATACTGCATCTGTGCTGGCAGTATCGCTGCCGATAGTGGTTTGTGCTCGCGTTGAGCGGCTGTGTGGGAGCCGCTGTGCCAGACGCACAGCGAGCGCCTCGAGACGCCCACTCCCCTCCGAAGCCTGTCCTGAGATTAGCAGGTGCCAACCGGAGCCGGGCAATATCGTATCTTGTATCTGGTTTAAGTCGGATTGCGTGAGCGCTTGCTGTAGCGCCTTGTTGTTGAGGGCTAAGTTGTAGGGGTGGCTATTGCCTAATATCTGTCTGGCCCATACCTTCTCTATCTCAGAGCCGGTATAGGCGTTAATATGTTTGTTCAGTTTTAGCTGTCTGCGTACCGTGTCTATATCCAGTTCATCGAAGGCGCTATCCTGCCAACTTGCCGCCAAGAGCGAGAGCGCCGGTTCAAGTTCATCGGGTGGACAGGCCATCTGCAGCGCTATGCTGTGCATCCCGGCTCTTACCTTCAGGCTTTCGATACATGACAGCGGCTGTATTGCCGATAACCAGTTTGCCCTGTGATAGAGCGCGGTGTTGAGAACATCGATATCCTTGAAGGGGCGCTGGGAATTAATTAACACTAAGCTGATATAGTGCAGTCCGGAGTGGCTGGCGGGAAACGTATGTAGGGTGAAATTGGATGCCAGCGGCGTGACTTCGGCTTGAGCTCCGCCAGAGCCGCTTCCATCCTCTGTCGATGATTCAGCAAAAGGGCTGAATTCAGGCGCGCCTTCGATGGATTCGAACTGAGATATGACAGGCGCTTGTGTGTCGGTGAATACTAACTTGGTCTGCTGGCAGCCGAGCATCGGCATTAACAGCGTGAGAGGAAGCAATATCGATTTCAACCTTATCATAGAACGAGATCCTCCAGGGTGTCACTCAGCCCCTGCGGAAACCACTCGAGCACTGTTTTCGTCCATCTGATATACCAGGGGGGAAGCAGATCCAGCCTGACATAACCTTGAGAGAAGTAGGACTGGGCCACGGCTTGTAGTTGGGGCGGGCTGACGGCATAGATGCGCTCCCAGGGGCCGGTCAGTGGTGTCAGGCTATCCTGTTTTAAGCTTGCTGAGAGGCTTCTTGCAAGTAGTGACGGGCTGTCGAGGAGCCGTAATCTTTTATTAAGCCAGTTTGCCTTGAGTTGAGACAGCTCACCTTCACTTATCCCATCTGAGGCTATCTTCTCTATCATCTGCTCAACATTCGCAGCCAGTCTGTCCAGAGAGGTTTTTGCTCTGGGGACCATAACCAGGTTGGTGACCCCCATCTGCTCCATGGATAACGGAACCGAATAGGTGAGTAGCTGCTCTGGATCGCTTAAGCCGCTCTGCCTGATCAGGCTGGAACGGTTTTGGAACAGGTGTGCCTCCAGCAGGGAGACCGCGGCGGCATCCTCGTGTGTCTGTCCTACCGTATGCCAGGCGAGTAACAGTGCCGGCCAGGGACCTCTCTTATCGACAACCTCCCCATGTACCGGCTTATTTTCAAACTGTACCTGCATCGGAGGAGACGTTACCTGAGCTGGATTTTTCCACTCGCCAAACTCCTCTTCTACCCATTGCAATGTGTTTTGCGGTATGTCTCCGACGATAGTGAGTTGCATGGCATCGGGACGGTAGTGAGTCTGATGAAACTGCTTGAGCGACGCCTTGGTTGCACTCTGAATGTCCTTCCGGCTTCCTATCACGGCGTGACCATAGGGGGTCCCCTGAGCCTGGGTCAGCAGAAACTCCATCGCCTTACGCACATAGGGTTGATTATCTATGCTGGTCGCCATCTCCTCGAGTACTGTGTCCTGCTGATTTTTGACGGTTTGATCTGTCAGAGCCGGTCGAATAAACCTATCGGCCTCCAGCCAGAGCCCCAGTCTCAGCGCCTGGGACGGGATGGTGAGGTAGTAGTTGGTGAAATCGAAAAAGGTGGAGGCGTTAAACTGTCCGCTCATGGAACTCATAGTTTGGGCATAGCTGTCTCCCGGTGCATTTTCACTACCCTTAAACAGCATATGTTCGAACAGGTGGGCATAGCCGGTCTGTCCCTGGGTTTCATCTCTGGATCCGACACTGAATTGACTCGCGACAGAGACGAGTCGCGATCCGGACAAAGGAAGTAACCTGAGTTGTAACCCATTGTCTAATCGGTGAAATACTATCTGCTTCTCGGTGGCATAGAGAGGCGCAGCCATCTGCCGCAACTCTGATTCATCGGCCCGGGCCGTGCAGCTTGCCGGCAGAGCTGCGGCGAGTGCAGCAGAGGCGATTATGTTCGGCATTAACAGGCTTCTGATGACGCGATAAAACCTGCGACCTGTCGCAGCGCAGAGCGATTCGGCGACCGAGAAAACTTCCTTTTTCATTTGTGGCTTAATCAGAGGTCTGGTAGCTATTTTTATAACAGTTTTACCTGAGCAATGGAATTATCGCTAAGGGTTTTGCTTTTTTAGGCCTAACCGCTTGGCAAGGCGGTGTAAATTTCCCGAGTCGACCTTAAGCTGGCGCGCCGTTGCCGCCCATTTACCGTTATTTTCCGCCAATATCTGGTTGATATATTGTGATTGAAACTGCTCGGTGGCCTCTTTAAGGCTGGCGGCGGATGGCAGCCGATAACTGGGTGTAGCGTCATGAGTATGGGATGTTTGCTTGCTATTCGTTTGTCCCGCCATGTCAAAGTGTTGAGGTAAGATCTGCGGCAGATCATCATTAGCTTGTGCCTTAGCAAAAACGGCGGCCCGGTGCAGGGCATGCTCCAGTTCGCGGATGTTTCCCGGCCAATCATACTGCTTCATCAGGCCCAGGCTTGCGGGGCTGAGGCTCAAGTTCTTTATGCCCAGTTTTTGTCTGCATCGCTCGACAAAATATCCGCACAGGAGGGTGATATCATCGTCTCGCTCACGCAGCGGTGGCACCATGAGCGGAAAGACGCTGAGTCTGTGGTAAAGATCGGCACGGAAACGGCCCGCCAGGATCTCCTGCTTCAGGTCCTTATTGGTCGCTGCGATGATCCTCACATCGACCTTGCGGCTGCGATCATCACCGATCTTTTGAATATCACCATACTGGAGCACCCTTAGCAGTTTGGCCTGCAACGTGAGCGGGAGTTCGCCTATCTCATCGAGGAACAGGGTGCCTTTGTCGGCGAGCTCAAATTTACCGCTGCGGTTACTGATAGCGCCGGTAAAAGCTCCCTTTACATGGCCAAAGAGTTCGCTTTCGGCTACCGACTCGGGGAGTGCGGCGCAGTTGAGATACACCAAGGGGGAGGCGTTGCGATTAGAGCCCTGATGCACCGCCTTGGCGATAAGCTCTTTACCCGTACCGGTTTCACCTAAGATGAGCACATTAAGATCGGTGGAGGCGACAACTTTAATCTCCTTGTTGAGCGACTGCATAGTCCGCGATTGGCCGATCATCTCCACATCGCTGTCGACACTGATCACAGTGCCCGAATCCTGTGATTGCAGCGCCGCTTTTTCGAGTCTGTCTATCATCAGCGCATTGTTAAGTGAAACTGCGGCGATTGCACTCAGGCTTCTCAATTCGTTATTGGTGAAGTTTCGGAACTGATCGGGATCGAAGCCATCTATGGTGACGGCCCCGATTAAGCGTTCGCTGGCAAACAGGGGCAGGCCGATACAGGCGTGAACCTTAAGCTCATCTCCCTGATTTGGGATCAAGCCATCATAGGGATCGGCAAGGTCGCTATCGGCGGGGAACCTGACGATATCACCGGCGCGGGCGATCGCCTCGAGTCTGGGGTGTTCATCGAGTCGAAAGCGACGCCCGAGCACATCGGCGTTGAGGCCATCTATCGCCAGAGGGATAAACTGTTGGCCCTGGAAGGCGAGCAGGGCTGCGGCGTCGCAATTAAGGTTTTGCCGTATGATATCGAGCAGACGAGAGAAGCGATCCCGGTTAGACAGGCCTGAGGTGATATCGAGTGCGATACGGGTTAGCTCTGTTTGACTCAAGGCCATCTTTAGGTCTCCGGTGAGTATTGTCTATTTTACCAATCGGCATCACGCCGTTCACTCAATGCTTGTCTTTCCATCGGGCCAATCAGCCTTGGATTGGCTCTGAAAGGGTAAGATACCCGAGTAGGACGTGGTTGTCATTTTGACATTTGGTCTGTTGTCATAAATACATCAAAAAAGAGGGCCGCGAGCGGCCCTTAAAAGTGAGCAAATCGTTTCAACTTAAACCTCTGCTGTGACCACCTCCTCAACGGGACTAGCTTTAGCGCTTAGCGCCTTCTTTATGATGTCGAAGAAGAACAGACCCATAAACAGGCCGCCGATGCCGAATATCACATCGCCGGGAACACGCATCCAGACCAAGGTCTCGACGAGTGGGCTGTGGATCACCTCTGGTGAGCGGGCAAACCAGTAGCCATTTTCGATAACGGCGAAGAACTGAGTGATACCGACAGGGAGCAGAGACATGAACACCATGGCGGCTAAGCCGATATTCAGACTCCAGAAAGCGCCCTTGAGCAGTTTCTCATTCCACTGCATCTGACCCGTCAGGCCTCGGGTGCAGAACAGCATCAAGCCTATGCCTAACATGCCGTAGACGCCCATGAAGGCGGCATGGGCATGGGTGGCTGTGGTATTCAGTCCCTGGATAAAGTACAGCGCGATAGGTGGATTGATCAGGAAGCCGAGGACACCTGCACCGACTAAGTTCCAGAATGCGGTTGCCACGAAGAACATGATGGCCCATCTGTAACGGATCATCCATGGCGCGGCCTGGCGCATACGAAAACTCTCAACCGCCTCGTAGCCTATGAGAGCCAGCGGTACAACCTCTAATGCCGAGAAGATGGCGCCCCAGGCAACCACAGAGGTGGGTGCACCGGTGAAGTAGAGGTGGTGCAGGGTACCTATCAGGCCACCTGTGAGGAAGATCAAGGTGGTGAAGAGTACTGCTGCGTTGGCGCTTCGGTTGCGAATTAATCCCAGGCGAACCAACATGAGCGCAATAACCGAGGTGGCGAAGGTCTCGAAGAAGCCTTCTACCCAAAGGTGAACCACCCACCAGCGCCAGTACTCTGCGACTGCCAGATTGGTATGTTTACCCATGAACAGACCGGCACCGTAGAACAGACCGATAGCGATACAGGAGGAGTAGAGTACCCAGATAACCGGACCCATCTCTCCCTGATTCTTCAGCGCCGGACGGATAGCCGCGGTGACGAGTCCAAGCCATATCAATAGACCGCCAAGAAGCAGAACCTGCCAAACCCGGCCGAGGTCGATATATTCATAGCCCTGGTGGCCGAACAGGAAGTTCATCTCCAGATCGAAGTATTGCTGAACACCGACCCATTCACCGGCCATGGAGCCCAGTACCACGACAACCAGTGCGGCCCAGAGTACATTGACTCCCAGGCGTTGATACTTAGGTTCGTGGCCGGACAGTGCCGAGGCGATATAGAGGCCCGTGCCTAACCAGGTCGTCGCTATCCAGAATACCGCGAGTTGGGTGTGCCAGGTTCGGGTGACAGAATAGGGAAGAATTTCGGCCAGTGGTAAGCCATAAAACTCCTGACCCTCCACCGCATAGTGAGCCGTGATCCCACCAAGGAATATCTGTAACAGGAAGAGGCCGATGGCCGTGATAAAGTATTTACCCACAGCTCTTTGAGAGGGGGTGGGCTTCTTGAAGAATAGCGGGTCTTGAGTGGCTGGTTGCGGTAGCGGCTCATGCTTACCACTTGCATGGTACCAAACCAGTCCACCGATGCCTGCGATCAGGGTGACGATACTCAGAATTGACCACACTATGTTGCTGGAGGTCGGTGTGTTCCCCAATTGAGGATCGAATGGCCAGTTATTGGTATAGGTGTAATCCAGGCCGGGGCGTTCGGTTATCGCTGCCCATGCTCCCCAGAAGAGGAATGCATTTAGCTGTTGACGACGTTCAAGACTCGGCACGGTTCCCTCTTTCATGGCGTACTGCTCTCTGAGCGATGACAGTTCAGGGTCATCACCAAAGAGTGACAGGTAGTGCCGGCTTACCTCCTCTATGGCTTCGATGCGTGTGGCGGATAGGGTTACCTGTGTCGTATTGTCGGCATTGCTGATAACCGTGTTATGGCGGACATCTTCACGCAGTAGTTGTTCTAAACCTGCCTGTTTGTCGCTGCTGAGAGAGTCAAACGTTTGCTGAAAACGTAACTGTGCGGTGATGTTAAGCCAGCTGCTCGCCTCACGGTGCAGCCAATCGGCAGTCCAGTCGGGCGCGACGTATGAACCGTGTCCCCAGATAGACCCCAGCTGGTGTCCGCCCATGGAGCGCCAGACCAGCTGCCCCTGTTCGACATCGTCCTTACTGAAAATGGTCTCTCCGCTGGTGGCAACGAAAGCCGTAGGGATTGGGGGTTTTTCTCGATAAATATCACTGCCTAAACTTAGCAGCACAGTGAATGAGGCAATTAGCACGGCGATCAGTGCAATTGCTGTTAATTTTAGTTTGCTCATATTTCCTCTTAGCGCGGTCATTGATATCAGGCATCTGAGATATAGCACTTGCTGTGCCAACTGTTTAAGTTGTTGTATTTGCGCTGTTTACTTGCTCTTTGATTAATCTTGTGATGTCATTTGGACATTGTTTGTTAGTGTCTAAATGACTGCCAGTGTTAATTTGACACTAATTGTGTGTGCACTTGATTTGCTCTTAAGTTATAAAACAAAGCCTTTGATTGTTTTTTTTGTATTGCATGTGTTTAACCTTGCTTTTACTGCGGGTTATGGCGTTTTTTTGTTATGGTGTTTTGTTTTTTTCTTTTTTTAAGTCTTTGGTTTTTATGGGTTGTTGTTGTTTGTTTTGTGTTTTTATTTGCTGTGTGTGATTTTGCTGTGCTTTGTCTTGTTATTGATGAAAATTAATTTCTTCAATACGGCTTGGTACTGTATAATCCTGTGCCTGACAGTTGGATGCTACAGGCAGCTCTATGCCGGACTGCTCAGGTCCGCAGGATTAAATGCTGATTTGATAAAGTTCGCATAAGAAGCCGGTATCGTAGAATGGTTTGGGTATTTCAAGGGGGGCTGCGGTGAGCGCCGAAACAATTAATCATTTTTTTCTAATCGGTGCGATGTTAATTGCAGCTAGCGTGCTATTGAGTGCGGTCTCCTCCCGTATCGGTATTCCTATCCTGTTGGTATTTCTCGGTGTGGGCATTATGGCGGGAGAGGATGGCCCGGGGGGAATTCACTTCGATGACTACTCCGTGGCCTATCTGGTCAGTAACCTGGCCCTGGCGGTTATCCTGCTCGATGGTGGTATGCGTACCCGCGTGGCCAGCTTTCGGGTTGCTCTGTGGCCGGCGCTCTCTATGGCCACATTCGGTGTAGCCATCACCACCGGTCTGACCGGGATGATGGCGGCATATCTTTTCGACCTCAATATGCTGCAGGGACTATTGGTAGGGGCTATTGTGGGGTCAACCGATGCCGCAGCCGTATTTTCATTGCTTAAAGGTAAGCGCCTGAACGAGCGCGTGGGTGCCACCCTGGAGATCGAATCCGGCAGTAACGACCCTATGGCTGTCTTTCTGACTGTGACCCTAATCGCCATACTCGCGAGTGCGGGAGAGGGGATGTCTGCAAGCTTCATGGTGATGAGCTTTATCAAACAGTTTGGTTTAGGGGCGTGTCTGGGCTTAGCCGGGGGCTGGTTGCTATGGCAACTGATTAACCGGATTGAGTTAGCCGACGGCCTATACCCCGTTCTGGTACTCAGTGGTGGCCTAATCGTGTTTGCCGTATCCAACAGTCTTGGAGGTAGTGGCATCTTGTCTATCTACCTGTTGGGATTACTGCTGGGTAATCGTGCCATACAGGCAAGGCACACTATTTTGAGTGTACTCGATGGTATGACCTGGCTGAGCCAGATTGGCATGTTCCTGGTTTTGGGCTTGCTGTTGACCCCATCGGATCTGGCCGAGGTCGCTATCCCGGCGCTGTTACTGGCATTTGGTATGATAGTGTTTGCGAGGCCGATCTCCGTTTGGTTGAGTCTGTTGCCATTCAGGAGTTTCTCTGGCCGGGATCGTTGGTTTATCTCCTGGGTAGGCTTACGAGGCGCGGTACCGATCATTTTAGCGGTATTTCCTATGATGGCGGGCTTGCCTAATGCTCAGCTCTATTTCAATGTTGCCTTCTTCGTGGTCTTGGTCTCTCTGTTGGTTCAGGGATGCTCTTTAGGCAAGGCTGCGAGGCTCGCAAAGGTCGAGCTGCCGATAAAGCCCAGCCCCATCTCCAGATCCGGTGTCGCTATCTATCCCAAGAGTGACTGGGAGTTATTCGTCTATCATCTCAGCGAACATAAATGGTGTGTCGGAGAGCCGATTCGCAGACTTAATATGCCGGTCGGGACTCACATAGCGGCTCTATACCGTGGCAATGAGATGCTGCACCCTTCGGGCAGCACTAAGCTGCAAACCGGAGATATACTCTGTGTATTGGCTCATGAAAATGATCTCGATGCCCTTGGTACCCTTTTCAGTGAGGCGCCGATGCAGGAGGGGTTACCACGCTTTTTCGGTGACTTCTTTCTCGATGTCGATATTCAGTTGTCGAGTCTGGCACCGATATACGGTCTGATACTCGATGAAGAGTTTCAATCTATCTCTGTAGGGGAGCTGTTGGTTAGAGAGTTGGGAGATGAACTGGTACTCGGCGATCAGTTCTGCTGGCAATCAATAGATTGGATTGTCTCAGAGCTGACTCAGGGAGAGGTCACTAAGATAGGCATACGTTTACCCGTTGACTCATAAGAATTTAATTGAGGGGTTGTAAGCTTTTATCCATTTGACTCGCTGGCCGACTTTGTTATCTTATAATTCATTCTTATGTTTAAGAGAGTCTGTATGGATAGTGCCATTGTTACACCTAAGTATGTCAGTAATTTTAGCTGTATAGGCCCGGATTGCGAAGACAGCTGCTGTATCGGCTGGAACATCTATATCGATAAAAAAAGCTACAAGAAGACGATGGCCCACCCTAAGCTGAAAGGGTTGGCTAAGTCGGCCATGAAGAAGATTAAACGCAGTGATGCACAGTGGGCAATGATACGAACCGATGCCAAGGGCGCCTGCCTGTTTTTAGACAGTAAGAAGCTGTGTAAGATCCACTCCCTGGCCGGTGAAGAGACCTTAGGTGAAACCTGCAGAACCTTTCCCAGAACGAGTCATATCAGAGAGAGTGATAAGTATGAAACGCTCTCCCTCTCATGTCCTGAGGCGGCCAGACTGATACTGTTTGGCTCCGATGCCTTTATATTCGAACGTAAGCAGTCCGGTTTAAGGCTGACACCCCAGAGCAGCCCGGATTGGCTCTCTAAGACCTATGACTACAGCATCGAGTTACTATTGAGTGAACAGCTTAATTGGCAACAAGCGCTGCTCTCGATAGGTTTCCTGATTAACTCTGCCGACAAGGTGTGGCTGAAAGAGGCTCCCTCCAGCGCTCTGGATAGTCGCTTCGAGCAGCTGTCTCTACTGGTGGAGCAAGGTGTTTTGCAGGAGCAATATCAGAGCTTACCTTATGTGTGTGAACACCAGATGCAGGCATTCGCCTCTATTCACGGCATGGTTATCGATGCGCATCCCAGACGCGACGGGGAGAGGTTCGGGATAATCGATGATGCCATCACCGAGGTGTTAGATGAAGATAGAGTCCTCGATATCGATAGAATCAACCGGGCATGGAACGATATCGCAGCTCCGGCACTGGAGGAACATGGGGATATCTTCAAGCGCTACCTCCTGTATTACATGTATCACGAGTATTTCCCGTCGACACTTGATGATAAACCTCAATCGGCTTTCAGGTTGATTGCGTTGGATTGCTTTATGATGCGCTGTTATCTCGCTGTTATTGCTAGTAAGAATAATGGGTTATCTGAAAGTGATATTGTTCTCTGTTTTCAGGTCTACCATGTCGTTCGCCAGCATCAGTCTACCTTTATTAAGGGAGCCACAGATATCATGGAGAAGTTTAGCTTTTCCAATGTTGCCGGTATCATCAGTCTGTTGAAAACCGAGGGTTAGCTTATCTGTTGATTCGGGTTAACGAGTAGATAGTAGCAATTACTCAGGGGGGAGCATGAAAAAGCTATTGCTGTTACTGAGCTTTATGACGCTGAGCATAAGTGCTGCGCCTTCTCTGAATTATGAGGTTATCAACCTTCAGGGTGAGAAGGTCAGCCTCACTGAGTTTAAGGGGAGGGTTGTCTATCTGGATTTTTGGGCCTCCTGGTGCGGGCCCTGCCGTAAATCCTTTCCCTGGATGAACGCCATGCATCAAAAGTATCAGCAACAGGGGCTGGCTATTGTAGCCATCAACTTAGATGCCGATAGGGCATCGGCCGATAAGTTTCTCTCCAGTTTTCCCGCCGACTTTCATATCCGTTTCGATCCTAAGGCTGATGTCGCCAGCCAGTTTGACCTGTTGGGGATGCCAAGCAGTTATATTTTCAACCGCCAGGGTGAGTTAGTACATAAACATCAGGGATTTTTTAAAGAAAGATCTGTGGGTTACGAGAATGAGCTCATCGAACTGCTCAAGGAGTGAACCATGAAGCAAGTCATCACAATTGCCGTTGTTCTCGGTTTATCCGCCTGCTCTAGCCTTGGTGTCGAGCCGTGGGAAAAAGATCAGCTGGCCAGGGCCGATATGGCGCTGGACAGTGAGAAGCTGGACCTGGCACTCGATGATCATATCTATTTCAGTAAAGAGGGCAGTAGTGGGGGGCGTTCGTTAGCCGGCGGAGGCTGCGGATGCAACTAAAAAACAGGCCGAATATATCTAAGGCATTGGCGCTCGCCAGCTGTAGCCTGCTTGGTCATAGCGTTCAGGCCGCTGCCAGTGAAGATAAAGCGGATGACTGGAAGGTCGACGCCGCCATCATGTATTACGGTGAGCAGGAGAGGGTTAGAGCCATTGAAGCTATCGGTAATGTGCAGAAGGCATTCGGTGATGAGTCTCTGCTCGATGTGAAGCTGGTGGTAGATAGTCTGACCGGCGCTTCGGCCTCCGGTGCCGTCGCCCAGAATGAGGGGCAAACCTTCACCCGTCCCTCCGGTGACGGTGAATACCAGACTCCGGCCGGTGAAACACCTCTCGATGATACCTTTCATGATACCCGGGCGCAGATAAGCGCTAATTGGTCGGAAATACACTCACCGGTACTGAAGACAGATCTGGGGTTAAACCTCTCTAAAGAGTTCGATTACTTCTCCTTAGGCCTCAATGGTGGAGTGGAGCGCAGCTTCAATAAGGATAATACAACACTGGCGCTGTCGGGGGCCTATACCTTAGACAATGTCGATCCGGTGGGCGGCAGGCCTGTGGGGCTTTCTGCCATGGCGCTCAGGGAGGATTACGACAGTGAACAGGAGTTTCGTTCGGCCTTCGAACGAACTCGTATGGCGGGAACAGATGAGAAGCAGACACTGGATTTGATGCTCAGTATCACCCAGGTACTCAGCCGAAGGTGGCTGCTTCAGGCGAATTATGGTCTGTCAGATGTATCGGGTTATATGACAGATCCCTACAAGCTTCTCAGTGAGGTCGACAACACAGGGACGACTCAGCGTTACCTGTATGAGAAGCGTCCGGATTCCCGGCTCAAGCACAGCTTCTACATGATGACGAAAGGAGCGTTGGAGTCCGGCGTGGTCGACTTTTCCTACCGTTACAGTACCGATGACTGGGATCTGAACTCACATACACTGGAGACCCACTATCGCTACTACTTCGGCGGGCGCTTCTATGGTCAGCTGCATCTGAGATATTACCGGCAGCAAGCCGCCAACTTTTATCGCCCCTTCATCTCGGTTGATGAGCCTGTTCCCGACTATGCCAGCGCCGATTATCGAATCGGTGAGATGACAAGCTATACCTTGGGGCTGAAGTTGGGCCAGCGTTTGAGTGATGGTCATGAACTGAGCTACCGGCTGGAGTATTACCAACAAAACCCTGAAAACAGTGGCTTCGAGTTAGTCGGGCAGCTTAAGGAGCATGAGCTGTTTCCCGAGGTGAAGGCGGTCATTGCGCAGGTGAGTTACTCCTTTTAAAGGTAGGAAGAGGTTGAGTGAGTATTCAAGAGGATAGGGAATCATCAGGCTTTGTCTTGAGCCAGCGTGATTGGGGATATCTTGGCAGCTTTCGCGCGATGGCGAGCCCCTGTGAGCTATTGATCGCTACCCGGGATGAAAAAATGGCCAGTTCCATGATGAAGCTGGCGAGCGGCGAGGCGGCGCGCATAGAGCTGAAATTCAGTCGCTTCATCGAAGGCAATCTCCTTTGGCGGCTCAATCACACCGGGGGGAAGGCCTCAGGCATAGATGGCGAAACTGCGAATCTTTTGCAGTTTGCCCGTCAGTGTTATCAGTTCAGTGATGGTCGATTCGATATCAGCGCCGGCCCCTTGATGGCGCTATGGCGTTTCGATGGAGGCGAGGTCCCTGCTGCAGGCGCTATCGAACGGGTCATGGCATTAGTCGACTTTTCCAGGGTGAACTTTAACGAGCATCAACTGCAGCTTCCAGCAGGAATGTCCCTGGATTTTGGCGGAATAGCGAAAGAGTACGCCGTCGATAGGGTGGCTTATCTGCTTGCAGAGCAATGGCCCGAAACTTCGGTGCTGGTAAACTTCGGCGGTGATATCGCCTGTCCGGTAGCTAAAGGGGAAGATAGTCCTCCCTGGCAGGTGGGTATCGAAAACCCGCAGCGACTCGACAGTGCGGCCGCCCTGCTGGAGATCCGCCAGGGGGCATTAGCCACCAGCGGCGATACCCGGCGATTCATCGAAAGAGATGGCCAGCGATTCGGCCATATCATAGATCCCCAAACCGGTTACCCGGTAGTCAAGGCACCACGCTCGGTCACCGTCCTGGCACCCAACTGCGTCACCGCCGGCATGCTGGCCACCATGGCCATGCTGGAAGGCGAACACGCCGAAGCCTTCCTCAGGCAGCAGGAGGTAGCGTTTAAGTGTTTCAGGTAGAGAATCGACCTAACTTTGCTATCACTATGATTTTGTAGGCATTTAGTTCGAGATTGAATGGCACGCGTTTACGAATCAGTCTTAAGCAAATTGTATGGATAATAAACTCACCTGATTTACAAATAGTTTCCAGTTTCGGGTAATGTGAGACCCAGGCTTTAGCTGCA
>NZ_CANMUW010000010.1 GCF_947501225.1 uncultured Shewanella sp. | reverse complement strand
GCAGTCGTTTCCAACTGTTATCCCCCACGACTGGGCAGTTCCCTAGGCATTACTCACCCGTCCGCCGCTCGTCAGCAGAGTAGCAAGCTACTCTCTGTTACCGCTCGACTTGCATGTGTTAGGCCTGCCGCCAGCGTTCAATCTGAGCCATGATCAAACTCTTCAATTAAAAGTTTTTTTTGAAGCACTCTCTTTCGGGAATGACTTCGGCTCAATGAATTGTACTGTTTATATAAGTGATCCGAACTAGGTTCGAATCTATGAACACTCAATCATTGAGAAAATTTGTTACCATCTAAGATGGTTTCGAATAACTCAACACCTGTGAGTGTCCACACAGATTACTTGATAAATTGTTAAAGAGCGTAGCACCAATTTTTCAGATGCTGCCGATGACGCTAGGTCGTTGGCTTAGGGATGCGTATTCTACACTTCCCGTTGTTGGCGTCAAGCCCTAATTTTAAGAAGTTTTTTCAACTGCCTTTTTCTTATACAAGAGACTTATATAAGAGAACAACAGGTGTAACTCTTAAAGGCTTTTCCGCCTGAGTCATCTTTCGTTAAAAAGTTAACTCAACTTCCAGTGCACATCTCCATGAGATGTAGGCTGTATGCCTGCTGCGCCGTGTCAGTGGTTGCGCATTATAGGGATCTCGGAGCAGAGCACAAGGCCTTTTTTCAGAAAAAACGATCTTTTTTATCTCTTTTAAGATAGCCACACAATACTCACTATTTACCCCCAAACTTATCCACAAACCGTTAAGTTTTAGCTGAAATTTGCAGCACACTACTCAAATACAGATATTTCGATACCAAGCACCTATAGCATTCATGGTCCCTTAAAAATAAAAAGGCCACTCATTGAGTGGCCTTTAGGAATATTAAAGCAAAATAGATGCGATTAGGTCAGCTTACCGTGACATTGTTTGTACTTCTTACCTGAACCACATGGACAAGGATCATTGCGACCCACTTTTTCGCCTTCGCGTACTATCGGAGTATGTGCAGCCAAAGCTTCAGCTTCTTCTGCACCAACGATCGCTTCGGCTGAAGCATGTTGGTAATCACGTTGGATCTTGGCATCTTCCTGACGGCGGCGTTCCTCCATCTCTTCAACATCTGACTGAGCCTGAACCTGAACCTTAGATAGCACACTGATGACATCGTGCTTCAGTGTTTCTAGCATCTGTTGGAATAACTCAAATGATTCACGCTTATATTCCTGCTTAGGATTCTTCTGTGCATAGCCACGAAGGTGGATACCCTGACGCAGGTGGTCCATGGCAGCCAGATGCTCTTTCCACAAACCATCGAGGGTTTGTAGCATGACTGCTTTCTCAAATTGGCGAAGCACCTGTTCACCAACCATCTCTTCTTTAGCCTGATAAGATTTAACCCAAGTATCAACGATACGTTCACGAAGTGTCTCTTCATGAAGATCATCTTCCTTGTCAAGCCACTCCTGTACAGGCATCTTCAAGCCATACTCTTGCTCGAGGCGAGTTTCTAAACCTGGTACATCCCAAAGCTCTTCGACAGATTGTTGAGGGATATATTGGTCAATAAGACCATTAACCACATCGGCTTGAATATTTACGATCGTATCCTGGATGCTTTCTGCATCCATCAGCTCATTTCTTTGTGCATAGACAACCTGACGCTGATCGTTGGCCACATCATCAAACTCGAGCAGCTGTTTACGAATATCGAAGTTACGGGCTTCAACTTTACGTTGCGCATTTTCAATTGCACGAGACACCCAAGGGTGCTCAATCGCCTCACCTTTCTCCATGCCCAGTTTCTTCATCATTGATGAAACACGGTCTGAAGCGAAGATACGCATTAAGCTATCTTCCATAGAGAGATAGAAGCGTGAAGAGCCTGCGTCTCCCTGACGACCGGAACGACCACGTAACTGGTTATCAATACGACGAGATTCATGACGCTCGGTACCCAGAATATGTAAACCACCTGCGGCAACTACGGCATCGTGTCGTACCTGCCAGTCGGCTTTAATCTTGGCTTTCTGTTCATCGCTAGGGTTATTAAGCGCATCGATCTCCATAGCCCAGTTACCACCGAGTACGATATCGGTACCACGACCCGCCATATTAGTGGCGATGGTTACCGCACCGGTACGACCCGCCTGGGCAACGATGTCGGCTTCACGTTCATGGAATTTAGCATTCAGGACTTCGTGTGGGATCTTTTCCTTTTTCAATAAGCGAGCAAGCAACTCTGACTGCTCGATTGAAACCGTACCCACAAGTACTGGCTGGCCACGTTCACGACAGCCCTGGATATCCTCGATAATAGCCGCGTATTTCTCATCCGGAGTTAGATAAACCAGATCCGCATGATCCTGACGGATCATTGGTCTGTTAGTGGGAATCACTACTGTATCTAATCCATAGATATGTTGAAATTCAAATGCTTCGGTATCTGCCGTACCTGTCATCCCCGCTAACTTCTCATATTGGCGGAAGAAGTTCTGGAAAGTAATAGATGCAAGGGTTTGGTTTTCATTTTGAATATGAACCCCCTCTTTCGCTTCAACCGCCTGGTGAAGTCCCTCTGACCAGCGTCGACCCGGCATAGTACGACCGGTGTGCTCATCGACGATGATGACTTCGTTATCCTGAACAATATAGTCGACATCTTTTTCAAACAGTGTGTGGGCGCGAAGTGCGGCGTTCACATGATGGAGCAAAGAGATATTGGTAGCTGAATATAGTGAGTCGCCTTCGGCTAACATGCCACGCTCAGTCAACAGAACTTCTACCTTCTCCTGACCACGCTCGGTCATATGGACCTGCTTAGCCTTCTCGTCGATAGAGTAATCGCCATCACCGATCTCCTCTTCCGTATCCTCTTTCTCCTGTCGAATAAGGTGCGGAATAAGGGTATTAATTTTAGTGTAGAGCTCAGAGCTGTCTTCAGCAGCACCAGAGATGATCAAAGGTGTTCTTGCTTCATCGATAAGAATCGAATCGACCTCATCGATCAGAGCATAATGCAGCGGGCGTTGAACCCGCTCCTGTGGCGAGAATGCCATATTGTCACGAAGATAATCGAAACCGAACTCGTTGTTGGTGCCATAGGTAATATCGGCATCGTAAGCGGCTTTCTTCTCTTGCTGGCCAAGGCCCGCAACGTTAATACCAACGGTTAAGCCAAGGAATTCAAAGAGTGGACGGTTATTCTCGGCATCACGACGCGCCAGATAATCGTTTACCGTAATAATGTGAACACCTTTACCGGTCAAACCATTCAGATAGGCTGGTAGCGTTGCGGTAAGCGTTTTACCTTCACCCGTTCTCATCTCCGCAATACGGTTACTATCCAGAACCATACCACCCAGCATCTGAACGTCGAAATGACGCATTTCAAACACACGCTTCGACGCTTCACGAACTACGGCAAAAGCTTCAGACATGACATCATCTAAAGTCTCCCCAGACTCTAAACGACCACGAAACTCTGACGTTTTAGCCTTTAGCTCTTCGTCAGTCAGCTTTTCATATTCATCTTCCAGTGCATTAATCTTTGTGACAGTTTTGCCAAGAGATTTAAGTGTGCGATCGTTACGACTACCAAATAATTTTGTCAGTATTTTACCAAACATCTGAACCACTTTTTATGTTGTTGGCCTATTCCCGATTGAGTCAAAAGCCTAATTTTATATTAACCTGCTTTGCGGTAGACATATTTCTGCGGATCTATCTGCTGTCCACCCCGCAACACTTCATAATGCACATGGGGCCCAGTCGAGCGCCCGGTACTTCCCATTTTGGCGATACTCTCGCCTTTGGCGATGACATCACCTACGGTTACTAACAAAGACTTATTATGCCCATAACGAGTTCGCAAACCATTGCCATGGTCTATCTCCACAAGCTCGCCATAACCAAACATTTTGCCTGCCCATGTGATCACACCGCCAGCGGTGGCGACCACATCGGTTCCCTCTTTACCGGCAAAATCGATGCCTTTATGCATCGTTCTTCTGCCATTAAAGGGATCATTACGTAAACCATAGGGCGATGATAACCATCCTTTTTGGATGGGCCGCCCAGATATATAACGTTCTTCATCTATATGGAGATTAGATGATACTGTTTCAAGTATTGAAAACTGAACATTATTGTTATCTATTCTTGATACTAACTTATCCATGTCTGCAATAAGTTGGTCTAACTCGATACCGGCACCCAATTCACTCAGGCCGCCCACACCGACTTCGGAAGAGAAATCGAATTGATCTTCTAGTTGATTGTTTTTGGCAACTTGTTGGCCTAAAGCCTCTAAACGAGTCACCTTAGCCTGCATTCGGGCAACATGAGTCACCAGCATAGCCAATTGTGCTTCGGTCGCATCTTTAAGCTTGATAAGCTCATCTTTTTGCGCCTCACGCGCGACTCTCTCATTATCGACATTCGCTTGCTGTTGTTCGACCTGTTTAGCACTATGCTGATATAGACCAGAACCTGCTGCAATCAATAGAACAGGTAACAACAACCAACGCTTACCGGGTTGCCAACGAGAGGCACCATTTCGACCTTGAATAAAAACTGTTACACTCATAGCCTAGTTAAGCCATTTTGTTATCATATGAAAAAGCCCCCGCAGGACCTAAGCCAATTACTGCATCAGCACGGGCAAATGCCTAATATTGCTGAAAAAGCAGAACTGCTATTGCACTTGAATCATCACGTAAAACAGGTGCTAGCCGGTCCAGTGTCGCAGCAACTGAAAGTTGCCAATCTTCGACAGGGTGTTCTTGTTATTGAAACGACTACAGCTGCATGGGCCGCAAGAATAAACTTCCAAAAGGCCAAAATTTTACAACAGCTACAAGCCGAAACGTTACCCATGCTCTCCGCTATCGAGGTCAAAGTCAACCCGAGTCTGGTTTTGTATGAAACAAAGCCCAAAATCCCACAACATGCAATCAGCGAAACAGCTGCTGCACATATTGAGGCACTAGCTGAACATACGGAGGGGTCTTTAGCAGAGAAACTAAAACGGCTGGCTGCATTAGCCAGCCGTTCGAGGCAATCTTAGCGTTAGCAATGAAGTAACTCTCAGTTCGTTTAACCCGAAGGTTAAGCGAATACGGCACCTGCAGGCACAGAAAAGCTCACCGGAGCTTCATCTTCTTCGAAGCTGACAAGTTCCCAAGCTTCTTCTTGAGCTAACAAAGCACGCACTAACTGATTATTTAATGCATGCCCGGTTTTGAATGCACTGAATTCACCAACAATTGCATGACCAGCAACATAGAGGTCACCAAAGGCATCTAAAATCTTATGCTTAACGAATTCATCCTCATAACGCAGACCATCGGGGTTGAGGACTTTATATTCGTCAAGCACAACTGCATTTTCCATGCTTCCGCCAAGTGCTAAGTTATTAGCTCTCAAGTATTCGATATCACGCATAAAACCAAAGGTTCTTGCTCTGCTGATATCGCGAACGAAGGCTGAAGTTGAAAAATCCATCACCATATGTTGTTGACTTCGGGCAATTTCCGGATGATTAAAGTCGATTGCAAAATCTACTCTAAAACCTTTAAAGGGTTTTAATTCAGCCCATTTATCACCATCTTCAACACGCACAGTGTTTTTGATTCTCAGGTACTTCTTGGCTGAAGACTGCTCCTGAATCCCTATAGATTGAAGCAGGAATACCCATGGACTGGCACTACCATCCATAATTGGGATCTCCGGAGCATCGACCTCAATGACAGCATTATCGATACCCAATCCCGCAAGAGCTGCAAACAGATGCTCAATCGTTGAGATGCGAACACCTTCATCATTTACCAGTGCTGTACACATGGTCGTTTCACGCACTAAATCTGCTTTGGCTGGAATAGCTACAGCCGGCTCCAGATCCGTGCGCACGAGTACAATACCCGTATTAACGGGAGCAGGCTTGATACTCAAAGTTACCTTATTGCCGGAATGCAATCCGACTCCGGTAGTTTTAACCATTTCTTTAACAGTTCTTTGAAAAATCATTCTATTACCCGTTCATCTCAACATAAAAAGCTCAAAACCTGTACAGAGAACTCTCTGCATACAGGCGTGGCTGGTCGGATATGCTAACATATCTTTGCAAATTAGCCAAAATTCTACTAGCAATCACCGTCGCGACATTGCAGATGCCACTTTGGTGAAACTATAAAGCTCAATTTAGCCTTTAACAGAGCTATTAATCAGCCTGCTTTCGCAAAAATGCTGGAATATCTAAATAATCAGCTTCATTTTTTGGTGCTGGCGCCGGCGCAGGAGTCGTTTGTGCAACAGGAACAACATTCCCGGTCGCAACAGGCTGAGCAACAAGTTCCTCTGAGGCCGTTTCCTGACGAACTTCAGGTGCAACTACCGGCTCAGGACGAGGAGCAGGCTTAGTTACCAGCTGAATGTCTGGCTTCTTCTCTGCACCGATACCTGTAGCAACAACAGTTACCCGTAACTCATCACTCATTTCAGGATCGATCACCGCACCCACTACGACAGTTGCATTATCTGAAGCGTAAGCTTTAACGTGGTTACCCACAGTCTCAAACTCTTCGATACTCATATCCATACCGGCAGTGATATTAACAAGTACGCCACGCGCTCCGGCAAGATCGATATCTTCCAGCAGTGGACTTGCAACAGCAGCTTCTGCCGCTTCTTCCGCACGGTCTTCGCCACTGGCAACACCAGTCCCCATCATGGCATTACCCATCTCAGACATCACTGTTTTCACGTCGGCGAAATCCACGTTGATCAGGCCAGGACGAGTAATCAACTCAGCAATACCTTGTACAGCTCCCAGCAATACATTATTGGCAGCAGCGAAAGCATCCAACAATGAGGTGCCTCGACCCAATACCTTCAATAGCTTCTCATTCGGTATCGTGATCAGTGAGTCAACATGCTTACCCAGCTCTGTTATGCCTTGATCGGCATAGGACATCCGCTTTTTACCCTCGAACGGGAAAGGCTTAGTCACCACGGCTACGGTTAAGATACCCTCTTCTCTCGCGACTTCGGCAACAACCGGCGCTGCTCCGGTACCTGTACCGCCACCCATACCGGCGGCGATAAAGATCATGTCAGAGCCTTTGATGGCGTTTCTGATATTTTCTTTATCTTCCTCTGCTGCAAGGCGTCCAATTTCCGGATTCGCCCCGGCTCCCAACCCTTTCGTGATGTCACGTCCAAGTTGAATGGTTGAACCTGCAGAAGACTTTCTTAAAGCCTGTGCATCTGTATTGGTTGCCACAAACTCAACACCTTCGATGTTGTGCTTCACCATATGCTCGATGGCATTACCACCGCCACCACCGACACCGATGACCTTAATCACCGCTTCATCAGTATGACTATCCATGATCTCAAACATGGTCTTCTCTCCGTTTTGCCTGCGTTATATGTTAAATAGCGATTGAAACGAGTTTAAATTCCTCTTTATCAAGCTATTAAAACTCACCTTTAAACCAGCTTTGAACCCGATTCCAAAGACTGGTAACCCCTTGACGCTCAGGTCGTTCAAACTGACGCTCGACGACCCTTCTTGCTCCGTAGTGTAACAAGCCTACTCCAGTCGAATAGATAGGCTGATCCACATATTCAAATAAACCTTTCACCGGCAATGGCGATGCCACCCTTACCGGCATACCGAATGTTGCTTCGGCAATATCAACAGCCCCTTCAATGGATGCTGTTCCACCGGTCAGCACAATGCCTGCAGCGATCTGATCTTCGAGCCCTGAGTCTCTCAGCTCTTTCAATACCAGCTCAAACAACTCCTGATACCTAGGTTCAACGACCTCCGCCAATGTATGTCTGGACATAGTTCTGGATGGTCGGCCACCGACAGAGGGAACTTCAATACTGTCTTCACGACTCACCATGGCGCTGCGAGCGCTGGCATATTGAACCTTGATCTGCTCCGCATGGGAAAGCGGTGTTCTGAAAATCTTAGCGATATCGTTAGTCACCTGATTACCGGCAACCGGCACAACGGCACAGTGACGTAATGCCCCGTTAGTGTATATAGCCAGATCTGTGGTACCACCACCGATATCAACCAGACAGACACCTAAGTCTTTCTCATCGTTAGTCAATACAGAATCTGCTGATGCAATCGCTGAAAAAACGAGGTCGTCGACCTTTAATCCACAACGCTCAACACTCTTGGTTATATTCTTTGCCATATCATTGGCACAGGTCACAATATGAACCTTTGCCTCCATGCGCATCCCGGACATGCCGATAGGACTCTTGATACCGTCCTGAACATCGATGGCATATTCTTGAGGCAACACATGCAAAATGCGGCGCTCGGTCGGAATTTTGACTGAGCGAGCCGTATGGATCACGTTATCAACATCATCCTGCGTAACCTCTTCATCGTTGATAGAGACCATGCCATTTTCATTCTGGCAATCAATATGTTTGCCGGAAATGCCCAGGTATACAGATGAGACCTGGCAGTCGGCCATCAACTCAGCCTGATCCAGTGCTCGCTGAACGCTGCGCACAATTGAATCAAGATCATTAACGCCACCTTTGTCCATCCCTCTGGACTGATGGTTTCCCAGACCGACAACGCTGATCTCACCATCGGGTAGCACTTCACCTATGATCACAGCAACCTTTGAGGTTCCTATGTCTAATCCAACGATCAGATTTCTATCTTGATTCTTGGTCATTATTTACTGGCTCTCTTTCTGTGCATTTTCCCAACCTACGGCTAATCCGGTGTCGTAGCGCAAATCTACCTTGGCTACTGGCTTAGATTGCTTAGCCAGTGTCGGATACACATTGATAAACCTTTGTATCCTTGCCATTTTATCTTCTCTACCTAACTCAAGCTTAACTCCGTTATCCAGCGAACCGTGCCATGCATGTCTTGGACTTAAACTTAAGCTGTCTAACTTAAAACCATTTATCTTCAGTAACTCACTGACCTGTCGATATGCCGTTAACACCACTTTCGACTGTCCCTCGGGTCCGGCCAGAAGAGGCAGTGGCCCGATGTCGGCTCTTTGTGGGGCATCAAACACCTGCCCATGAATGTTGAGCCAGGCGTCGCCATTCCAATGAGCAACCACCTGTTGCTCAACCAGGTACACCTTGAGTTTTGCCGGCCACTCACGCCGAACAGAAGCCTGGTATACCCAGGGCAGCGCCTCCAGGGCATTTTGTACCTGATTAACATCTGCCGAGAAAAAGCTTCTCTGCATCAGGTCCTGAAGAGCAACCTGTATCTCTTCATCAGAGGTTCTGGCTCGCTCTCCCCTTATCGCCACCGCCTCGATAGGTAGTGCATCCGCATCATTGACGATCAAATTCAGCTTCCAGGCTCCCATCGATAAACCGAGCAGTACCAAGAGCAAAAACAGAAGTCCGAAACAGAGATACCAATCGACCTGTTCCAGCCTCAATTTCCACCTTTGACCCACCTCAGCCCAAGACACAGATATTCAACCCAATCTATACTTAAATGAAAAAATAAATATGTTAACGAACCACAGAAAACCGGCCATTATATAGACCTTATTCGTGGGGTCAAAATCTGAAACATCATCAATGGGATATCTTTCAAATTTATCCCTCATTCGTTTGCGAAATCGCAAAATCGAAGCCTAAGCTCGATTGTGATAGCTGTTTAGCGATCGCTCCGATATTACCCGCGCCTTGGGTTAATACAAGATCACCCTCCTGCAGCACATCCGGTAATAGACTCAGTAGCTGTTCACTGTCAGAGACAAAAATTGGGTCAAGTTGACCTCTCTGACGTATAGAGCGGCACAAGGCACGGCTATCCGCCCCAGGTATGGGCGCCTCTCCCGCAGCATAAACATCCAGCAACAACAGACAATCAACCTGAGATAAGACTTCGACAAAGTCATCATAAAGATCGCGTGTACGACTATATCTGTGTGGCTGATAAATCATGACTAAACGCTTATCCGGCCAGCCGGATTTTGCAGCTTTGATCGTTGCAGCTACTTCGCTGGGGTGATGGCCATAGTCATCTACCAGAACCATCTCTCCCTTGTCGGTATCGAAACAGCCCAACTGCTCGAATCTACGGCCAATGCCCTGGAAGTCGGCCAGAGCTTGAATAATTGCCGTATCATCAATTTCATCTTCTGTAGCTACGGCAATTGCGGCCAATGCATTGAGTACATTATGTTGACCTGGCAGGTTCACCACGACCTCAATATCTTCAACTCCGTCCCTTCGCAGGGTGAAACGGCTACGATAGGCTTCCTGAACGAAGTTGAGCGCCCGAATGTCAGCATCTTCACTGAAACCATAGGTAACGACTTTACGGCCGACTCTCGGGAGCAGTTCACGTACAACAGGATCATCGATACACATCACAGCCACACCATAAAAAGGCAGGTTATGCAGGAAATCGACAAAGGTTGACTTCAGTTTTTCAAAGTCTCCCTCATAGGTATCCATATGATCCGCTTCAATATTAGTTACAACACTGACCATGGGCTGCAGATGCAGAAAACTGGCATCACTCTCATCAGCCTCGGCGATGAGGTAGCGACTGCGGCCCAATCTGGCATTGGTGCCGGCGCTGTTCAGAAGGCCACCGATAACGAAGGTCGGGTCGCGATCCGCCTGACCATAGACACTGGCAATTAAACTCGTGGTAGTCGTTTTACCATGGGTGCCAGCAACGGCAACACCGTGACGATAACGCATGAGCTCGGCGAGCATCTCTGCACGTTGAACGACGGGGATCCTCAGCGCCTGAGCCTCTAACAGCTCCGGGTTATCAGCACTTATCGCCGTAGAGACCACAACGACATCTGCGCCATGAACCTGCTCTTGTTTATGACCGATATGGATCTTAGCGCCCAAGGATGCGAGTCTCTTTGTCACGGCATTCTCAGCAATATCGGATCCCGATAACAGGTAGCCTTCATTAACCAGTACCTCAGCTATGCCACCCATACCCGCACCGCCGATACCGACGAAGTAGATATGTTTAACCCGTCTCATCTCCGGGATGATGCTTCTTAACTGTGAATACTTCTCTTGATTCTTACTCATCTCAATCCTTTCCGGCTAACCTGATGCAGACGGTTGCAACTTTCTGCGTTGCATCCAATACCGCTGCACTCTTTGCTCGTTGCCCCATCTGGTTCAACTCCTCTCTATCTGAGGCCAGAATCTGCAACTTACCAATCAGCTTATCTGCATCTAAAATCGTTTGCGGCAGTAAAAATGCCCCTCCCGCCTGTACCAGAACTTGTGCATTCCTGGTCTGATGATCGTCAACGGCATGAGGGTATGGTACCAACAGGCTAGGCACGCCAACGGCAGCCAACTCTGAAACGGTCAGCGCTCCCGAGCGGCACAGCACCACATCGGCCCAACGATAAGCCGCTTCCATATCATCGATAAACTCAGCTACGTTTACACTGCCATCCTGGCCCAGGTGTTGATACTCCGCCTTAACCTTCTGAAGGTTTCCCTTGCCTACCTGGTGCCATACTGTGATGGATTGCGTCTTACTCACTGCCGCTGTCACGCTCGGCATCAGATCGTTAAAGACCTTTGCTCCTAAGCTGCCACCAACGACTAAGACCTTCAAAGCATCACCACCAACCGGTGCGCCTGCGCGATCACCCAAGGCGATCAGCTCTTCTCTGATCGGGTTTCCGACAACTTCAGCCTCTGTCTTGCCGAAGGTACCTTCGAAGGCACATAAAACCTGGCTGGCAATTCGTGCAAGAATTTTGTTGGTCATTCCCGGTATTGCATTTTGTTCATGTAGTACCAGGGGGATCCCGGATAGCCTTGCGGCGACACCGCCGGGTCCGCTGGCAAAGCCTCCCATGCCTAAGACGACATCGGGCTTAAAATCCTTAATGACTTCCCTGGCCTGTATGATCGAACGTATCACCTTGAATGGGGCTGCCAGCTTACGCAGCAAGCCGTTTCCTCTTACCCCTTTAATGTCAATAAAATCGATATCGAAACCATGCTGAGGAACCAACCTTGCTTCCATACGCTCAGCCGTACCCAACCACCTGACCTGCCACCCCTGCTGGCAAAGGTATTTCGCGACAGCTAATGCCGGAAATACGTGGCCGCCAGTGCCTCCGGCCATAATCAAAATACGTTTATCGGTAGTAACGGTCGTCATTTACTTTTTTTCCCCTGAACAGCCTGAATTGAGCTCAAACGTCGCTCATGATCGATTCGGATCAATATCATAGCTGCGGCGGTCATAACCCAGAGGCTACTGCCTCCATAACTAATAAAAGGTAGAGTGAGTCCCTTCGTCGGCAACATGCCAATACTTGCTCCCACATTAACGACGGTCTGAAAACAGAACCAGATACCGATAGCGTAAGCAAGATAGCCTTCGAAGGGCTTATCTATCTCAATACATAAATTTCCTAACTTAATGGCCCTGAGGGCAACAAACAGTAGTACCGACAGCACCACAATGATGCCGATAAAACCTAACTCCTCACCGATCACGGCGAAGATAAAATCGGTATGCGCCTCGGGAAGGTATTCCAGCTTCTGAATACTGTTGCCCAACCCCTGGCCGAGCCAATCACCACGACCGTAAGCCATCAAAGATTGAGTCAATTGATAACCGCTGCCGAAAGGATCTTGCCAGGGATCCATAAAAGAGGTTACCCGCCGCATTCTGTAAGGCTCCAGCAACACCAAAGCCACAAAGGCCATCACGCCTGTCAATATCAGGGCAAAGAAGTCCAGCAGACGGGCTCCGGCTAAAAATAGTAAGCCTACCGTTCCCACAAATAACACAACCACGGTACCTAAGTCGGGCTGCATCAAGATCAGAAACGCATAAACAGCAAATACGGCTATCGGCTTGTAGAAGCCTTTTGCATTCTCTCTGATCTCCTGGTGCCGTCTGACTAAATATCCCGCCATATAGATGGCGAAAGCAAACTTAGCGACTTCGGCTACCTGTATGCGAATCGGGCCGACAGATAACCAACGGGTAGCGCCATTGACCGAAGTCCCCACAAGCAATACGGCGACCAACATGATGCCTACTATCAGCAACAATAGGGGGCTAAACTGTTGCCAACGACTCATCTCGATACGCAATACCACAGTCGCAATAACACCACAGCCCACAAGATAGGCAAAATGCCTGATAACGAAGTGGTATGGGTTACCGGTCAGGCTCTGTGCTTCAGGCATTGAAGCCGACATCACCATGACAAATCCAAAACAGATCAGAGACAAAACAGAAAACAGCAAGGCTCGGTCATACAACTGCATTCCCGGAGCCTGCCGCTCTTTAAACAAATTTGGCCAACTCCAATTAACACTGGTGCCAAATAAGTTCAGCTGTCTCTCTTCGCTACGCATCCAGGGCCTCGGTACTCAGTCCCTCGGCCAGACGACGGAAGTCGTCGCCTCTTTCCATAAAGTTCTTGTACATATCCAGGCTGGCACAGGCTGGAGAGAGTAAAACAATATCGCCGGCGATTGCCAGTTGAGCAGCCTTATCTACCGCATCGGCCATCGATTTGACCTTCAGCGAGTTATCGGAAAGGGCGGCAATCTTATCTCCGTCCTTGCCCAACGTAATAAGATGACTCACCTGCTTCAGGACCGGAACCAAAGGTTTAAAATCGGCTCCCTTTCCATCACCACCGGCAATTAAGATGATATCTCCCAGGTGATCGCTAAGCCCCTCTATCGCGGCAACCGTCGCGCCGACATTGGTCGCTTTAGAGTCATTTATGTACGCAACACCATTGTGATTAACAACCAGTTCAAACCTATGCTTGAGCCCGGTAAATGATGAAGCCACCTCAACCATTGCCGCCTTTTCAATTCCGGCCTGATAGGCCAAGGCCATAGCCGCAATAAGATTTGCATGATTATGACTGCCTACCAACGCCACATCCTGAAGGCTGATAACCAAGGCACTGCCGTGTACTATCTTACCTTCACAGATCCCCCACTCATCATTTTCCGGCACAGATAAACCGAAGCTGTTCTGGTTCATAGGGTCTTTAGGCTTGGTCAGCTCATCCTCCCGATTAAACAGGGCGAACCGGGTTTGTGAATATAGCCTCAACTTAGCCTGACGATACGCCTCAATATCACTGTATCTATCCATATGATCTTCACTGATATTGAGACAGGTTGCCGATACGCAGTTCAGACTGTGAGTCGTTTCCAACTGGAAACTCGACAACTCCAGAACATAAAGCTCAATATCGTCCCGGAGTAGATCTAATACCGGGATACCTATGTTGCCACCGACGGCATAATTGATTCCCGCAGCCTTAGCCATCTCAGCCACTAAGGTCGTAACCGTAGATTTTCCGTTCGACCCCGTTATACCGATAACACAGGCATCACGCTCTTTTATGGCTCTGGCAAATAGTTCGACATCACCGATCACCTCGATCTCCATATCGATGGCGGCACGGATCTCCGGAGTATCGATGGCTATGCCAGGGCTGACGATGATCTGAGTCGCCTGCACCAGATAGCGGCAATCAAACCCACCACAGATCAACTCAACACCGGGAAACTCAGCCGCTAACTCATCTGCTCCCGGCGGCTGTTGTCGGCTATCCATGACCAAAGGGGTGATCCCCTGCCCACACAGATAGCGCACGACAGAGAGCCCTGTAGCTCCCAACCCCAATACCAGATGCGACTTGTGGTTAACCATATTCAGTTACCCTTGTTCAGCGATGCAGAGTGCAAAAATGCACTGTGACGTCATAGCAAAATCCATCGGCTACTACCTTAGTTTCAGAGTAGCCAGGCCGAGTAAGACCAGAAACAGAGAGATAATCCAAAAACGAACGATCACTCTGGGTTCAGGCCATCCTTTCAACTCATAGTGATGGTGAATCGGCGCCATACGGAAAATTCTCTGCCCACGCAGCTTATATGAACCCACCTGCAGGATGACCGAGACCGTCTCCATAACGAAGACCCCTCCCATGATCACCAAAAGGATCTCCTGGCGAACCAACACGGCTATCGCACCAAGCGCTGCACCAAGGGCCAGAGAACCTACGTCTCCCATGAAGACCTGTGCCGGGTAAGTGTTAAACCAGAGGAAACCTAAGCCCGCACCGACGATCGCCGTGCAGACAATCACCAACTCTCCTGCCCCGGGCAGATAAGGCAGGTGCAGGTAATTTGCAAATTGAACATGACCTGAAAGATATGCAATTAAGGCAAACGCCGCCGCCACCATAACCGTAGGCATAATAGCCAAACCGTCCAGCCCGTCGGTCAGGTTGACCGCATTACTCGAGCCAACAATGGTGAAGTACGCCAGCACGATAAATAAACCACCGAGTTGAGGCATAATATCTTTAAAGAAAGGCACAACCAGCTGTGTTTCTCCTGCCAGGTCGGCAGAGGCATAAAGGTAAAATGCGATGATCAATGCCGCAAGTGACTGCAAGATATACTTCCACTTGGCAATCAAACCTTTGGTATCTTTTCTAACAACCTTACGGTAATCATCGATAAAACCAATTAAACCAAAGCTTGCGAGCACGAATAACACCACCCACACATAACGGCTGGCAAGATCGCCCCAAAGCAAGACGCTGATAAACACGCCGGCTAAGATCAGGATGCCGCCCATAGTCGGCGTACCACGCTTACTGAAATGAGATTCCGGTCCATCATTGCGAACAATTTGACCGATCTGCAGCATCTGCAGACGCTCAATCATCTTAGGTCCCCACCAAAGACTAAATATCAAGGCAGTTAACAGGCCAAGAATGGCTCTGAACGTTACATAAGAAAAAACGTTAAACCCAGAGTAAAACTGAGTTAAATACTCCGCCAGGTAGACCAGCATTAAACAAACTCCCCTCGCCCGTAGGCAACTGTTAAGGCTTCAACCACGCGTTCCATCTTGGCACTGCGCGAGCCCTTGATTAAAACAGTTACATCACCTTGTAACTGATTAATAAGACTAATTAAATCATGCACTATCTTTTCCAGCTCCTGATGATGAACACCACCAAAGGCAGCACTCGCGTTGGCGCTTAATTCCCCCAGTGAAAACAGTGCATCGATCCCTCTGTTTTTCGCAAGCTCACCTAGCTGAGCATGCAAAAGGGACGCATTGTCGCCTAATTCTCCCAAATCACCCAGCACTAAACAGCGATATCCATCAATTTCTTGAAGCCAGTCAATTGCGGCACCCACGGAGGCGGGATTTGCGTTATAGCTGTCGTCAATGACTCTTACCCTGCCAAGTTGAGTTGGCAGCATTCTACCCTTGACCGGTTCGAGCAGGGATAGACCTGTAACGATCTCACTCAGAGGCACTCCCAGAGCTAAACAGATCCCCGCAGCA
The DNA here is from genome assembly GCF_947501225.1 of uncultured Shewanella sp. GTDB lineage: Bacteria > Pseudomonadota > Gammaproteobacteria > Enterobacterales > Shewanellaceae > Shewanella. Next base: position 155,339 of record NZ_CANMUW010000010.1, on the reverse strand, counting down.
GCAAGCGCATTGCTCACCTGGTGGCGGCCGGACAAGGGCAGTGTCACCGACACCTCTTGTGCCTGATAACGCATAGTAAAACGGTATCGACCAAGTGGATCGGCCTCAAGCTCACAGGCTTTAAGGTCGGCTGCGGACTCAATGGCAAACGTTAACTGTTTATGCTTACCGGCCGCCTCTCGCATCACCTGAGCAAAGTCGTCATCGGCATTAATCACAGCCGTCCCGTCAACACTGAGATGATTAAAAATTTCAGACTTGGCAACAGCCACACCAGCTAACGATCCGAAGCCTTCCAGATGAGCCGAGGCGACGTTGTTGACTAATGCAACATCGGGTTTTACCAGTGACGAGGTGTAATCGATCTCCCCCCTGTGATTTGCTCCAAGCTCGAAAACACCGAACTCATCTCCCTCCTCCAGACGAAGCAGGGTAAGGGGAACACCGATCTCATTATTAAAATTACCAGCGGTGTAGAGCACCTTTGCTCTCTGGGATAAGATGGTTGCGACCATCTCTTTCACACTCGTCTTACCGTTAGAGCCGGTCAGCGCGACAGATCTCGGCTGAATCGTATCTCTCAGGTAAGCCCCGATATCTCCCATCGCTTTTTGAGTATCTCTCACAATAAGCTGGGGAATATCTATGGGCAGCTCTCGGGTAACAAGAAGTGCACAAGCGCCATTGTCTACCGCTACCAGGGCAAAATCATGGCCATCGAACCGTTCACCTTTCAGCGCCACAAAAAGTGTCTTAGCCTCAATGTTTCTGCTGTCACTGCAGACATGGGTAATGATAAGATCTCGCCCTATGAGACGAGCATTTAGCCTGTGACTTAATTGCGATAACTGTAACGGAATCATAACTGGCTCCCGGCGAGTTCACGGGCTAACGCACGCTCATCATAATCACGGCGCTCTCCGGCCACCTCCTGATAGGTTTCATGTCCTTTGCCCGCAAGCAGCACGATATCTCCGGCTTTGGCATCTGCCACCACCTGACGGATAGCCAGTTCACGATCCACTTGTGTGAATGCCTTATCGGGAGCCGTTAACCCCTTCAGAATATCACCTATGATAAGCTCGGGTTGTTCACTCCTGGCGTTATCACTGGTCACAACAACTCTATCAGCATACTTTTCGGCAGCTTGTGCCATCAACGGGCGCTTACCCTTATCACGATCACCGCCACAGCCAAACAGACACCACAACTCTCCGTCACAGTGTCCTCTTAACGCCTGCAGAGCCTGCTCGATTGCATCGGGAGTATGTGCATAATCGACCACTAAGGTGACATCGTCTTGGGTAGTAAAACGCTCCATTCGCCCCACAACGGCTTGCAGCTTAGGTACAACCGAGAGCAGTGCATTCATATCGAAGCCCAGCAGGTATAACGCCCCCAGTGAAGCGATTAAGTTCGATAGATTAAATGAGCCCAGTAGCGGTGAACGCAGCTCGGCTTTCCCCTCAGGCCAAACTAATGTTGCATCCACCCCCTGGTGATGAAAGTGGTTATTTTCGGTATATATGGCTCTCGATATATCAACGGCCCCGGCCTCGCCATGAATGCTGAAGCTGGTAAACTTCTGCACATCATGTTCGGCCAGCCACTGCTTACCTATCTCATCATCGAGGTTGATCAATCCATGGTTCAGCGAGGGGAAGTTAAATAACCGCTTCTTTGCATCGCCGTAGGCCTGCATGCTTCCATGGTAATCAAGATGATCACGACTTAAGTTAGTGAATACCGCCACATCGAATGGAATGGCTTCAACTCTTCCCTGTGTTAAACCGTGGCTGGAAACCTCCATTGCACATAATTCGGCGCCTTTAGCATCAAACTCCTGAAGCTGGGCCATGATGGTGATGGGGTCTGCAGTCGTATTACCGCTATCGACCAACTCTCCCCATAGACCGTTACCTAAGGTCCCCATGACAGCACTTTGCTTCTCCAACAAGCTGACCAGTTGAGCCATCAACTGAGTAATCGATGTTTTGCCGTTGGTTCCCGTGACACCGACCAACTTCAGGCGACTTGCGCTTAACGGATAGGCTTGTGCCGCCAATGCCGACAACTGACGGTTTAGCTGGAAAAATAGTATCTGTACACCTTCTCCGTCTGCCAGCTGTCCGTGACTCTCAGGATCATCGGTATGAACCAGAGCTGCTACGGCGCCTTGCTGCAGGGCAGCTGTAATATAGTTGCGGCCATCAACCTGATGACCCGGGATCGCAATAAAAAGATCCCCGCGTTGGACGGCCCTGCTATCCAAGGTCATCTTATTAAAACTTTCAGCCCCCGCGTAATGAAACCAGGGCGCTAATAAATCACGTAACAGCATCACTCAGCTCTCCTCGTTGTACCTGCTAAGCGTACCTTCTCTCTGGATGAAATTGGTTCAATATTGAGCATCTGCAGGGCTCCTGACATCACCGCAGCAAACACTGGCGCAGCAACGTCACCACCATAATATTTGTCGCCCTTGGGCTCATTGACTACGACAACAATCGCCAATTCCGGATTATGCACAGGGGCTACCCCGGCAAACAGGGCGACATAATCTTCACCATAACCACCGGCAACGGCCTTACGTGCCGTTCCCGTCTTTCCGGCCACCGGATAGCCCTCGATATGAGCCTTAGTCGCCGTGCCCCCTTTTTCAGTGACACCGATAAGCATCTCCATTACCCTCTGCGCAATCTCGGGGGAGATGACCTGCTCACCCTCGGGCTTCTGCTTGAGTTTCAGGATAGAGACGGGGTACAGCACACCTTTGCTGCCTAAGGTGGCATAGAGTCTCGCTAACTGTAGTGGCGTTACCATAAGGCCATAGCCAAATGAAAGTGTCGCACGCTCAAACTCAGACCAACGCCTGCGGTCATGGATCAGTCCGGCACTTTCGCCGGCAAGGTTGATACCCGAGTAGTTACCCAGCCCCATAGATTGATATGCCCCCAGCAGCTCCTGCACTGGCATTGAAAGCGAAATTTTTGCCATGCCGACGTTGCTCGAGTGCACCAATACATCGGCAAGTGATAGATCACCATAATATCTAGAGTCCCGGACGATCTTGCCGCCGATCCTCATTCGCCCCGGATAGGTGTTGATAATCTGATCGGATTGGATGGTTCCGGCTTCGAGTGCAGCGGCGACAACGAATGGCTTAATGGTCGACCCCGGTTCGTAAGAGTCTGTCAGCGCACGGTTACGCATTCTGAACGCCTGCAGATTATCGCGGGAGTTGGGGTTGTATGATGGCGTATTCGCCATCGCCAGCACCTCACCGGTGTGAACGTCCAGCACCACGATAGATGCGGATGTGGCTTGGTTTATCTCGGTCGCTTTTTTCAGTTCACGATATGCCAACTGTTGAATTCGCTGATCCAGACTCAGCACGAGATCGTTTGGGCTGTCTCCATCTTGTACGATATCGAGACGCTCGACGACATGGCCATCTCTTGATTTACGGACTTTCTGTTTAGATGGGGTACCGGTAAGCCAGTCGTTATAGGAGTTTTCGATTCCTTCGATACCAATATCATCGATATTAGTAATACCCACCAGCTGAGCAGAGATCTCACTGGTCGGATAATAACGCCTGGACTCCGACTTAAGGTAGACACCGGGTAATTTTAACTTACTGATATAATCCGCAACGGCCGGTGTCACCTGACGCTTGAGATAGGTGAAACGTTTCTTGGGGTTAGATTGCACCCGTTCCAGTATCTTCTCTTTAGGCTCATGAAGAATATCAGCCAGTGCTTGCCAGCGGCGCATATCCACAAAGCCATTGCGATCATGGACCACTTTCGGATCGGCATAAACGGCCTTTACCGGCACGCTCACGGCTAACATCTCACCATTACGATCGGTGATCAGTCCACGTTGCACCTCCCTGCTGGTTGTGCGCAACGTACGCATATCACTCTCGTGGCGTAACTTTTCCGGCTCGATGATCTGAATATAGGCGGCGCGACCGATAAGACTGGTAAACAGCAGGCATACGAAAGCCACGACGACATACAAACGCCATTCTATTAACTGCGGCTTCTGTTTACGCTTTGCCTGTTTGTTCATTACACCCTCAACAACACTCCCCAATAAAGCCTCGGGGAATAGCTAGTTTTACTCACTTATTTTTAAACACTTATTCATCATGGTACTCTCACCACGATCTCCTCCCTGGGGAGTGGGCGGCTCATCTCCAGCTCTTTAGTCGCAAAACGGGTGATCCGGCTATGCTCAGACTGCGACTGCTCCTCGAGGAGTAAATTACGCCACTCTATGTCCAGTCGATCCCGCTCCTGTAGCATCTGATCCCACTCTGTGATGTACTTTCGACTCACATGGCTTGTGTATACAACGGCAATGGCATTGATCATCACGGCCACAGCAAGCAGTAACACCCACTTGTGATGCCACAGATCGAGCAACACGATTCTGGGAAGATTTAATTGAGACTTGCTCAAACCTTACTCCCGCCGACGGCAACCTTCCTCAAGGGGAAGCAGCTAATTAGCAGTGACACAGCCACTTCACCCGACATTAATATTCCAACCGCTCCGCAATCCGCAATACAGAGCTGCGGGCCCGGGTATTGCGCTCAATCTCCTCCTCTGAAGGCTTTATGGCTTTGCCTACACCTTTGAGTAGACGGGTCTTATTGATCTCGGCTTCTGTGATAGGCAACCCATGGGGGACACTTTCACCTTGGCTATGGCGACGAATGAAGCGCTTCACCATCCTGTCCTCCAGAGAGTGAAAGCTGATCACCGATAAACGCCCATGGGGAGCGAGTACCTTCAGCGCCCCCTCCAGCGCCTGATCGATCTGCTCAAGCTCACTGTTGATATAGATCCTGATGGCTTGAAAAACGCGTGTGGCGGGATGCTTATTGCGCTCCTTGCTCTTACTCACCCGAGCAATTAAATCTGCCAACTCTTTGGTTCTCAAGAAGGGAGTCTTCTCTCTGTCGGCCGCGATACAACGGGCAATATGTCGGGAGTTCTTCTCCTCTCCATAGGTTTTAAATACCCAGGCCATGTCCTCTATCTCAGCTCGGGCAATCCACTCTGCAGCCGTTTCTCCTTGAGAGTTATCCATACGCATATCGAGCGGACCATCTCGCAAAAAGCTAAAGCCACGCTCGGCGTCATCGAGTTGCGGAGACGAAACACCGAAGTCCAGGAGCACCCCATCGATCTTGCCTTTCAGGCCCAGCTCTTCTACATATGTAGCCAACTGCCCAAAGCCACCATGAACTATGCTGAATCTGGCATCATCGGCAAACTGCTCGGCGGCGGCAATCGCCTGAGGATCCCTGTCGATAGCGATTAGGCGACCATTTTCGCCCAGATGCTTAAGCACCTCCCGAGAATGACCACCACGACCAAATGTGCCATCGATATAGATACCATCTTCTTTAATATTTAGGCCCGCTACAGTTTCAGTTAGCAGTACCGATAAGTGCGCAAATTCTTGGCTCATCATTCTCTTCTATCTATTAGCTTCACTGATCACAGTGAGAAATCGGCAAGACGCTCATTTTCAGCGAACTCTTCGCTTTGAATCGTCTCTCGGCTGTGCTCTATCTGCTGCTGCCAAGCAGTTTCATCCCAAAGTTCAAACTTATTCAGCTGCCCCACTAACATTGCCCGCTTCTCTAAATTGGCATATTGACGAAGCGGGGGGGGTAGTAATAATCTACCGTTCCCATCGAGTTCACACTCATGGGCATAACCCAGCAGCAAGCGTTTCATGGATCTTTCAGTGGCCCGGGTATCTGATAGCAACAGTAATTTTGCTTCGATCTTACTCCATTCATCCAATGGATAGAGCAAGAGACAGGGGGATTGAAAATCAACGGTAATCACTATTTGGCTGTTAAATTCGGCGTGCAGAGGCTCACGGTAGCGCTTTGGAATAGCGATCCGGCCTTTTGTATCAAGATTGATAGCGCTCGCCCCACGAAACACGTTAGCTTATCCTTGCCAGTAATAAGTGATCCACAATTATCCACAATTTCCCACAAGACCTAAGTTTAGAGACAGAACGCAAGCATTGTCAAGGCCACAAACCATTTATAAATCCAGTATTCAAGCGGGTTAGAAGCAAATTTAAAATATTGTAAAAGCAAGAAATAATAGGGGTAAAAAGTGGATCTACATCCCCAAAAAGCAGAAAAAATAGACAGGTATAACACTACATTTAACATTAATTAATATTTAAGTGGGAAAAAGTCTCCTGCATCTCCCTAATAAGAGGACATCTCTACCTGTTGAGCCTCACTAACTCGTCCTGGCCCGCACTATCCGCTAACAGATAAAATGCATTAGCGACTCTCCGCAAACACGCCTGAACGGTATAAATATTGACCACAGCTTGCCGATAAAGGAATATATACTTAACAAAGGAGGAGATATGGTTGGTTTAGACAGTTTATACGCCATGCTGGCTCGCCCCATTCCACCGGTTATAAAACGAAAGCGAGTCGTTGAACAGACGGAGTACAGTAAGGGGATCGCGCCAGACAGCCACGAGGCACCTCAATCACAACTTCCGCCTAACCTCGAACGCCGCCATGCCGTTGAAGACAGGCGCGCCTCACCGCGAGGCGATCGCCGTGGTCAGAAAGAACGAGAGGAGAAGAGAAAAGAGGAGATAGCTAAAGCTCAGAAAGAAGCCGCAGAGTCTCCCCTTCCCCATATCGATATTGATGTTTAACGAAGCGCCATAGATTCAACAAAACCAGGAACGCCTACCTCTGATTGTTAACGATAACCATCAATCCTTCAGCGTCTGCGCAACTGCCCGGTTCCAGCCGGCGTATAGCTCATCACACCTCTGCACCGATATCGATGGCTTAAATGTTCGCTCGATATCGGCCTTATGCTTGAGTTCAGAGGTCGAGCTCCAAAATCCAACGGCTAACCCGGCGAGGAATGCCGCTCCCATTGCAGTAGTTTCTGTGATTGCCGGGCGCTGCACCTCAACACTAGTAATGTCGGCCTGGAACTGCATCAGGAAGTCATTTGATACTGCTCCGCCATCGACCTTCAGCTGTTTAAGCATCACACAACTATCCTTTGCCATGGCATCGAGAAGATCCCGGCTCTGGTAAGCGATAGCCTCCAGGGAAGCACGGATGATGTGGTTACGATTGGAACCGCGGGTTAAACCAACCAGTGCCCCACGGGCCCCGGGCTCCCAATAAGGGGCCCCTAAGCCAACAAATGCCGGAACTAAATAAACCCCATTGGTATCTTCCACCTTTGAAGCAAAATATTCGGTATCCTGAGCATCTCTGATAAGACCCAATTCATCTCTGAGCCATTGAATGGTGGCCCCTCCCATGAAGACTGCTCCCTCTAAGGCATAGTTAACTTCGCAGTCTGCCCCAATCGCGACAGTAGTGAGTAATCCATGGGTCGATCTCACCGCCTGCTTCCCCGTATTCATCAATAGGAAGCAGCCTGTACCATAAGTATTCTTTGCCATCCCCTCTTCGATACAGAGCTGACCAAACAGCGCAGACTGCTGATCCCCGGCGATCCCGGCTACATCGATCTCGCCACCCTCCCCGGCGATTCGGGTCTTACCGTAAATGGCACAAGAGGGCTTAACTTCAGGCAGCAGGGATCTCGGGATCTCTAACTCTTCCAGGAGCTTACTATCCCACTCTTGGGTATGAATATTAAATAACAGAGTACGGCTCGCATTAGTCGGGTCTGTGACATGTACTTTTCCCTCTGTCAGCTTCCAGACCAGCCAGGTATCGATAGTGCCGAAGAGTAGCTCTCCTTTTTCCGCTCGCTCCCTCACACCGGCAACATTGTCCAAAATCCACTTAATCTTAGTACCGGAGAAGTAGGGATCAAGCAGAAGACCAGTTGTGTCACGCACATACTCTTCCAGCCCTCTGGCCTTTAACTCTTCACAGATATGGCTACTGCGACGACACTGCCAGACAATGGCGTTATATACCGGCTTTCCTGTTACCTTATCCCAAACTATTGTGGTTTCACGCTGGTTGGTTATCCCTATGGCAGCCACTTCACTACCATGGATGTCGGAGCGAGCAAGTAACTCAATCAGAGTCGAGCTCTGTGACGCCCATATCTCCATGGGATCATGCTCGACCCAACCAGCCTGAGGGTATATCTGGGGAAACTCACGCTGCGATATCGCCACAATATTGGCATCGTGATCAAATATGATCGCTCTTGAACTTGTCGTTCCCTGATCTAACGCTACCACATACTTCTTTGTCACAACTGCTCCCCTAACTACTGCAAACTGATTAAAGCCAATATAACCTTAAAGCAGCAGCGAAAATAATACACCACTTCCTCAATGACAACCCGGTTCCACTGCCTCACAAGCTTCGGTCTTGATAAGCAAACGGATGGCGTTAGGGTTACTCTTGCTTCTCCTGCAATGCACCGCTCACCGGCTCTATATCGGTTGAGTCTGATTTATCAGGCATCTCCGGTGAAGAGGGCTCATCACAAGCATGGGCCGGGAAATACCAAAACTCTGCCAACTTGCCTCCTTTAACCCTGAATGTACCGATACTGCACTGGCTGAGCTGCTCACCATCGTTATCCCATGTCACCCTTTCGACGGTACTGACATAGTTACCCGAATCAATAATTTTGAGAATGGTGGCCCTGGCATCTTTCAGGGTCTCAAAGTAATCGGTCATGGCTGCACCAAACTCCGTCCGATCAGATGTTTCTACCTCGACTTTAGTACCCGAGATATGCATCCAACGCACAGACTCGCTGGTGTGCTGCACCATTAGTTCAACATCATGTTTGTTGTAGGCTTGAATAAAACTTTCAACCACTTCTGTTGGAGTTTGAGCGGCGAGTGAGGTTAAGGGTAGGAAAGCTAAACTGGCGGCGAGCAGGTAGGGCCTCATTGTACACCTCATTTTTCGTTACCGTATGCCGGAACAATGAAATCAGACATACGAATCGTACTTTAAGCCTAAGAATAGGCACAAAAATACATAGCTAATAGGGTAATCCGTTAGTTGAATATAATCTTATGAAGTTCATTTTGCTAACAAAAATTTTACTTAGCTGTCTATTCTTGCTGATAACATCAGGTGGTCAGGTGTAAAAAAGGGGTCGGAGCTTAAGCTCCGACCCCTTAATTTCATAGACCAGCGATATTAGAAGCGATAGCTTGCCTGTACTCCCACCAGCATAATATTACCGCTGGTTGTGCCGCTGAATGTGCCGCCGAACAGAGCCGAAGAGAGATCCGATTCAATCCCCGGACGTGGTTCAACAACAGGAGACTCATCGGCAAAGATATAGGTGAAGCCGAAGTCTAAGTCGAGGTTATCACTGAAGTGATACCCATAACCTGCACTCACCCACAAGCGATCCATCTCCGGAATGGTCAGAGTACGGTTGGCATCAGAAACTGCAGATCTGTCATAAGCTACACCCGCGCGCAGTGTCGACTTCTGGTTAAGAACATAAGTGCCGCCCAGCGCGAAGCGATAGCTGTCTTTCCAGTTTTCCTGCTTCACCAACTGAGTAGGCTCAGACAGGGCCGGGATAACGGCTTCCAGCTTCTCAAATGAGCTCCAGTCGGTCCAGTTGAAGCTGGCATGAATGGCTAACTTCTCGGTCAGTTGATGGAAAGAGGCGATTTCAGCTGTGGCCGGCAGAGACAGCTCCATTGAGCCATCCAGCTTCTGAGTCGGATCCAGTGGATTAAACGCCAGACCATTCGCCTCTCCTTCCAGATTTTGATCGACAGCAGAGCGATAATTTACACCGATACGGTTGTTGTCATTAACCTGCCAGGCAGCACCTAACTGCCAACCCCAAGCGGTATCATCGCCTTCCATATACTTCAGCGTTGTCCCTTTAGGTACCGGCAGGTTGCCCATCGGGGTAGGTAAAACAGAATCAGCCGAGCTCTTGGCTCCTATGCTGCCTTCACCAATAACGAAACGAACACCGCCACCAACACTGAACTGCTCATTGATGCGATATGCGACATTTGGATTGATCTCTATGGTGGTAACAGACGCTTCATTACCGAACTGGGTGCCGCGGAAGCTGTCATCCTGCTCGGTCGCCATACCAAAGTTACTCCCCAGCGCCAAACCTAAAAACCAATGCTCATTTAACTGATGAGTCACGTAGAAATTTGGCACAACGGCATCGTCGGCGATGTCGGATGCAGAGGTAGCATTTGTACCATCAACAAAGGTAACCTCTCCGTCGATATCGATGTTTGGCATCACCAAAATCGCACCGCCGGAAACTTGTGTACCGGGCAGATAAGTCATCATGGCTGGGTTGCGGAACTGTGCAGCGGCATTATCGGCCATAGCTGCCTCTCCGGCGAATGCACGACCAAGGCCGGTTGCCGAGTATTCCGCTAATTGAAAACCTGCTGCCTGAACTTGTGTAACCGACCCCACAATCGCCGCAGTCACGGCCATAGCTAAAATGCGCTTGTTCATCGTCTCTCTCATCTCTGATGTCATTATTGAATTTAATACTCTTGGCTTTTAATTAGAGCAATAGCTCAAACCATTATTGAGGCGGGAGTGTACTGATACAGCATATCTTTGCAAGCACGGACAGCAAAACAGAACAAAACACCATATCTAAGGTGGTGACAGCCACAAAAACAGTACAAATGACTGTTAAAACGTTTATATCTCCAAAGAGAATTAAACAACAATCGCCATAATGAGTTGCCAAGAGCTAAACCATAAAATAAAAAACATAAATATCAATAACTAAAGCATAAAACCAAGCAAGACATGTGTTCGCTAAAAAGAGAATAAAATGGCAGGATAAACTACTACTAATATCAAAAACATTCACAGAAAGAGCAAATAAAAAACATAAAGGTGATACATTTCAGACAATTAACAAATCACCTTAGTGAACTAAAATAAAAACCGAATGAACAAAAATCCATTCGGCTTATTTTTTTTAACAGACGTGTACAAACGTACGCTTAAAACTATTTAAGTTTTCCAGGCCGGTAACTGTGACTCATAGCCGGCTATCTGATCGGCATAAGCCAGAGTCAAACCTATTGCATCCAGGCCATTTAGCAGGTTGTGTCTTGCGGAGCTGGCTATATCAAAGTTAAAGACCGCTCCCGACGGGGAGGTCACCTTGAGAGCCTCAAGGTCAACAGTCACCTCTGCGCCTTCACAGGCCTCAACCTCATCCATCAGTTGCTGCACCTCGATATCACTCAGGCGAACCGGAAGCAGGCCGTTATTGATAGCATTGCCATAGAAAATATCGGCAAAACTCGGTGCAATGATAACCCGCAAACCAAAATCGGCTAACGCCCAGGGAGCATGCTCACGACTCGAACCACAGCCAAAGTTCTCTTTTGATATAAGGATAGAGGCACCTTTATATCTTGGCTGATTGAGACTGAAATCAGGGTTGGGCTCATCGCCTGCATCATCCAGATAACGCCAATCGTGAAACAGGTGAACCCCGAAGCCATCCCGGGTCACTTTTGACAAAAACTGCTTAGGTATGATCTGATCCGTATCGACGTTAGCGCTGTCGATCATCACCGCCAGCCCGGTATGCTTGATAAATGCTTGCATGATGCTCTCCTAATATGCTTTGCGAATGTCGACAAAATGACCGGTAACGGCGGCGGCAGCAGCCATCGCGGGGCTCACGAGGTGAGTTCGGCTACCACGTCCCTGTCGCCCCTCAAAGTTGCGATTACTGGTTGAGGCACAGCGATCGCCCGCCTCTAACCTGTCATCATTCATTGCCAAACACATGGAGCAGCCCGGCAATCGCCACTCAAAGCCAGCATCAATGAAGATCTTGTCTAACCCTTCCGCTTCCGCCTGCTCTTTAACCAAGCCTGAACCGGGTACCACAATTGCAGTGACTCCCTCAGCCACTTTACGGCCTTTTGCATGTCTGGCTGCGTCACGCAGATCTTCAATACGCGAGTTGGTACAGGATCCGATAAAGACCTTGTTAATGCTCACATCTGTCATACAGGTTCCGGCAGACAGGGCGACATATTCAAGCGCCTTCTCAATGCTGGCCCTGACAGTTGCATTAGACTCATCTTCTGGGTTAGGTACCAAAGCATCGATAGCGACTACCTGACCCGGGTTAGTCCCCCAAGTGAGCTGAGGAGCGATATCGGCACCATCAAGCACAACCGTTGCATCGAAAACGGCATCGTCATCAGTTTTAAGCTCGGCCCATGCGGCAGTAGCCTGCTCCCAGGCATCTCCTTCAGGGGCAAATTCACGCCCCTTAAGATACTCTATGGTGATCGCATCCGGCGCTATCATGCCCGCCTTTGCTCCCATCTCGATCGCCATGTTACAAACCGTCATGCGCCCCTCCATCGAGAGTGCTTCGATCGCCTCACCACAGAACTCGACCACATAACCGGTACCGCCATCCATACCTATCTTACCGATAATGGCCAGTACAATATCTTTTGCAGTAATGCCGGCGGCAACTTGACCACGAACCTCAATTTTCATGGTTTTGGCTCTGTTTTGACGCAAAGTCTGCGTCGCCATCACATGCTCAACTTCAGAGGTACCGATACCAAAAGCCAAGGCTCCGAAAGCACCGTGGGTCGCAGTATGCGAATCACCACACACGATAACCGTACCGGGCAAGGTGATCCCCAGTTCAGGCCCCATCACATGGACGATCCCCTGGTTTTTATGATGAATGTCATACAGGCGCACGCCAAACTCTTTACAGTTGTCCTGTAGGGTTTCCACCTGGATACGAGCCATAGGGCTCAATGCATCAAGGCTCGCGCTCTTGGTCGACGTGTTATGATCCATTGTCGCGAAAGTTTTCTCCGGAGCTCTAAGCTTGCGACCCGCAACCTTTAAGCCACTGAATGCCTGGGGTGAGGTCACCTCGTGCACCAGATGCCTGTCCACATAGATTAATGGTGCCTCTCCCTCATTTTCAACCACCACATGGCTGTCCCAAACCTTTTCATATAATGTCTTTGCCATGAGTTAGCTCCCCCCCTTTACTAACTTCGCAATGTAATCACCCATCTGCGAAGTCGATTTAGCATCTGCTCGCTGTGATGCAGGCAGCAGCTCTCCGGTCAGGTACCCATCGCTCAGGGCTTTGCCTACGGCCGCCTCAATCGCCGCAGCCGCATCCTCCAGTTTCAGGCTATGGCGTAGCAGCAGTGCTGCAGAGAGGATCTGAGCGACAGGATTGGCAATCCCCTTTCCGGCAATATCGGGGGCACTGCCACCGGCAGGTTCATACAAACCAAAGCCATCACTGTTCATACTGATCGACGACAGCAGACCCATAGAGCCCGTTAACATGGCGATCTCATCTGAGATAATGTCACCGAACAGATTAGAGCAGAGCATCACATCAAACTCATCAGGGCGGCGAAGCAGTTGCATGGTGGCATTATCGATATAGATATGCTCAAGCTCGACATCGGGGTAATCCTTCGCAACCTCTTCGACAACCTCTCGCCATAATACCGAGCATGCCAACACATTAGCCTTGTCGACAGAAGTGACCTTCTTGCGTCGCCCCTGAGCGGTTTCGAAGGCTATTTTGGCGATACGCCTGATCTCTTTGCGGCTGTAACGCATGGTATCGAACGCTTCCTCCTCTTCACCCTCACCCTGACGCCCTTTCGGCTTGCCGAAATAGATACCGCCGGTTAACTCACGAACACAGAGAACGTCGAAACCTTTACCTGATATATCGTTGCGAAGGGGCGACATATGCTCGAGTCCTGCGTGCAATTTTGCCGGCCTCATATTGCAGAACAGGTCGAAATGACCACGAAGGGGAAGTAAAGCACCACGCTCGGGTTGGTCATTAGGAGGCAAATGCTCCCACTTAGGGCCACCAACAGAGCCAAATAATATGGCATCTGCGGCTTCACAACCCTCTAGGGTGGATTGTGGTAAGGGGCAACCATGATTATCGATGGCTGCGCCACCGACATCATATTCACTATATTCAATAGCAAGCTCGAACCGCTCCTCTACAGCACTCAGCACTTTACGTGCCTCGGCCATCACTTCCGGTCCAATTCCATCTCCGGCTAATACCGCTATTTGATAACTCATACGACACCTGACTCCTGCTCTTCAATTATATTCTTATCAATTATTAAACTCGCCGCGCAGGGGGTTAAACACCACCCAGCTCACTACGGTTTTTTTGTCTCTTCTCTTTACAGTCCGCCACTTTGTCGGCTCTGGAGGTCAGATTCATCACATGCACCAAGGCTTGAACCGAAGCCTCTACCACGTCAGTCGCGAGACCAACACCATGAAAACTCTGCCCGTTATAGTTAGCTTCAATATCTACCTGCCCCAGCGCATTTTGCCCCTCACCCTTCGAGCTCAGCTTATAGCTGGTGATATTCACCTCGCACTGACTCGCTCTTGCAATGGCGTTATAAGCCGCATCGACAGGACCATTTCCTGTCGCGGCCTCAGTAACGGTCTTTCCGTCAATCTCTAACTTTACGGTTGCGGTTGCATTTCCTTCGGTAGAGTCTGAATGGACGACTAATTGCGCAAGCTTATAATCGGCTTCCTCATCGGCCTGAGCTTCCATAAACGCCAGTGCTTCAAGATCATAGTCAAATACCTGCCCTTTCTTATCCGCAAGCTGCAGGAAGGCGTCATACAGGACATCCATATCATAATCGTTATCACCGTAACCCATCTCCTCCATGCGATGCTTGATCACATGACGACCCGAACGGGAGGTCATATTTAAATTATTACGATGCAAACCTATGCTTTCCGGCGTCATAATTTCATAGGTATTTTGTGACTTCAGCATGCCGTCCTGGTGAATCCCCGATGAGTGAGTGAAGGCATTGGCACCTACAATCGCCTTATTAGCCTGCACAGGCATATTGCACAGCTGGCTAACCAGATTAGAGGTTCGGTGAATCTCTTTGGCATTGATCCCGGTCTCAAGGCCCAATGTGTCTTTGCGGGTCGAGAGGATCATCGCAATCTCCTCCAGCGAGCAGTTGCCCGCTCGCTCACCAATACCGTTAACGGTACACTCAATCTGTCTGGCTCCCTGCTGCACCGCAGCTATCGAGTTGGCGACAGATAGCCCCAGATCGTCGTGACAATGAACGGAGATGATCGCCTGATCAATATTCGGAACCCGGTTAAACAAGGTCTCGATGATGCCACCAAACTCGCTGGGAACTGTGTAGCCGACTGTATCAGGGATATTGATGGTACGCGCGCCCGCCTTAATTGCCTCCTCGACCATGCGACATAGATTATCGATTGGCGTTCTGCCGGCATCCTCACAGGAAAATTCGACATCGTCGGTGAATCGACGGGCGTATTTAACCGCGCCAACAGCCATCTCAAGCACCTGGTCGAAGGAGCGTTTCAGTTTACTCTCTACATGAATGGTTGATGTGGAGATAAAGGTGTGAATTCTGAACTGTTCGGCAACCGACAAGGACTGAGCTGCAGCATCAATATCTTTTTCGAGCGCTCTGGCCAGGGCACATACCCGGCTATTTTTCACCGTTTTTGCTATGGTCTGCACCGAATCAAAATCACCGGGTGAAGAGACCGGAAAACCCACTTCCATAACATCGACGCCTAGACGTTCCAGTGAGAGTGCTATCTGTAGTTTTTCCTTAACCGTTAAACTAGCCGCTAAAGCTTGCTCGCCATCTCGTAGGGTTGTATCAAAAATAATCACTCGGTTGGACATCTGTTTTCTCCGTGGATACTTAT
The DNA here is from genome assembly GCF_947501225.1 of uncultured Shewanella sp. Lineage (GTDB taxonomy): Bacteria > Pseudomonadota > Gammaproteobacteria > Enterobacterales > Shewanellaceae > Shewanella. The sequence goes on along the minus strand of NZ_CANMUW010000010.1, from coordinate 139,558 downwards.
GTTATTGGCGCTTATCAAATCGTTGCTGTAAAAAACAAAAAACCCCGCGGTTGTTAGCGCGGGGTTTGTGAATGCTGGTAGTTCTATCGAGCGTGCAACACTATATCCTCCGCGCAGAATCTGCGAGAATGAGAATAAGGAGGTTGAGTAGAGCACTGGTCATTTTCATCTTTTAATATCGGTCATGCATAACTGGATATGCGTTCATTTATCGTTCGAGTGGTTAATTTTTAACGTGTGAGCCTGCCGGTGTCAACCCCATTATTTTCATTTATCAAAGATTAGACCAGAAGACTCAATTTTAAATGCCGGCAAAACTGCACCACACCACAGCTTTCACCACAGCTGAATACTTAACAGCTATTAACCACCATTTATTCAATCTGGCAGCGATCAATCACACTTAGCTGTATTTTTATGCAACATATTATTTAAATTCGGTATAATGCAATTCTTCATGGATATCTGAACAGTAAACCGGAGCTGGTAAAAATGGATTTTCGTATCGTCGTGCTAAGCCTGACATTCTGGCTCGTGCCAGCGTGGGCCAGCACATCTGAACAACTCGATGCGATCGGAACCTTACTCTATCAATATCCCAGTAAAGCATTAACAGAGATAAATAACCTCGAAGCGATCACCTCTCCCGTCAGACTCTCTGAAGCTCAGAAGCTAAGACTCGCCCTATTCAGGTGCGAAACCTTCTTACAACTCGGCGAAAACGAAGCGGCCATAAACCTATCCAGGGTCAGCGAAGCCAAGGCCAAAATTCTCAAACTCGATCAGGCACGACCTTATTTCCTTAACTGTATGGCGGGAGCCTTTACTAACTATGGTGATTTCAGACAGGCACTGCCCATACTCGACTCATCGATTCTTTTATCCAGAGAACTTAAGCAGCCACAATCTTTAATCAATGGTTTGAGGTTGAGAGGTGCCATCGATACGCAGGTTGACAGCTACAGCAGCGCTTATGAAGATCTTCGCTTAGCCATAGATATATACCCGGACGCAGTAAACCAGAAGCCTGACTGGGCGCTGCCGCCCCTTGCACATATTCAGTTATCACTGAGCCAGCTTCTCGCCAAGAAAGGGGAAAACAAACGCGCCTATGAGGTGATAGAAAGAGCGGCAAACACTCAGGAACTAAAGGGGAAAGTCAGGGTCATGGTGACAACTCAAATGGCCCGGATGGCTCAATTAAACCAATACAGCTCCAGTGATACCTTAATACAGCAAGCCAAGTCTCTACTTCCCGAATTAGGCACCGCACTTGAGCTAGCCATCAGTTACACAGAGCTGGCTCGACTCGAATACAGCAGGGCTAACTATATCAGCGCGGTTCAGCTACTCGAAATCAGCCTGAACACCTTTAAGAAGCAGAAAAAAACCATTGAAGAGTTAAGGGCACAGCGCCTACTTGCCGAAGTATATCTGGCAAGTGGTAACTCTTCTAAGGCATTAGTATTAATAAACAAGTCAATCAGCACTGGCTTACGAACATCCCACTATGGTGAACTGATACTGAGTTATCAACTATTAAGCGACTACTATGCGGAAATCGGCGAATATAAACTCGCCCACCAATATCAACTCAAGCGTTTTGAAGCCGCTGAAAGCTCTTTCAATTTCATCAAAGATACCCGACTGCTTCAGCTAAATGCCAGAGTGAGCAGACAACAGCAACTGTTTAAAACTGAGTTATTACAAGGTAACTCCTCGATAAACGTCGGCCTGGGGTTTAAGTCAGGCTATATCGCAATAGTGCTGACCCTGCTGTTTGGCTTTATTTTAGGGGTTATCACCGTCAGATACAGGAAGCGTACTGTCGAAGCCCCCATAGCCATCGAACCTCATAATAACGCCCATAAAGTAGAACGCTTAATCAGTAGCAGTAAATCAGGAGGCTACCCCCTTAGCCTCATCGCCATCCAGACAACGCATATTTACCCGGCCGATCTTCCGCTACTGGTTTCACGTATAGAGGGCTTACTTCGGGATCAGGATCTGGTGATAAACAGAGAGGATGGGGAGCTTCTGCTATTGCTTCCCCATACTAAGGAGACCGGAACCTTAAGAGTTATCGGACAGCTGAAGGAGATAATGCTACCGCTGTTACACGGCCACAGAACGCGAATAGGCTATGCCAGAATGCAGCAACATGACAGCCTGAACTCCCTGATAAAGAGGGCTAACATCCAACAACTCAGGCAAACAAAAATAGAAGAGGAACCGACAGGCTAACCCAACTAACTTTTAGCCAGATAGTCGGCGATCTCATCAAGAAACTCACCGCCAAAACGAGTCAACTTTCGTTCACCTACACCGTTTACGGCTAGCATCTCTGCGGGGCTCGTTGGCATCATGGCCGCCATCTCGGCTAAAGAAGCATCGTTAAATACCAGATAGGGTGGAACATCCAACTCCTCAGCCAGTTGACGTCTGAGCTGTTTTAGCCGGGCAAAGAGTTTACGGTCATAATTGAGCGGTGCACGAGTGCTGCTTCCCCTTCGCTTGGTGGTTTGCAGTACTATTCTTGGCTCTGCGAGCAACAACTCGACCTCTCCCTTTAAAACTGAACGGGCCGAAGGGTTTAATTTCACCGACGAGCCACGGGTGATGTCTTGACTGGCAAAGCCTAAGTGAATTATCTGCCTGATAATACTCAGCCAAAACTCATGGCTCTTCTCCTTACCTATCCCCCAGGTAGACAACTTATCATGGCCACGCTCGATAACGGTGGCGGCTTTTGAGCCTCTGAGCACCTCAATCAGGTGATTAATGCCGAAACGTTGCTCCAGGCGATAGATACAGGAGAGCACCTTCTGGGCATCCTGAATTCCGTTATAGCGTTTAGGAGGGTCTAAGCAGATATCACAGTTACCGCAGGGCTCAAGTGCACTCTCATCAAAATAGTGCAGCAGGACCTGACGTCGACAGGTCTGAGCCTCGGCAAAAGCCGCCATAGTGTTTAACTTATGGAACTCCACCTGTTGTTGCGGCCCGGGTTCAGACTGTTCAATCAGGTGGCGCACGCGACCGATATCGGCGGGATCGAATAACATCAATGCTTCGGAGTCTAAGCCATCACGCCCCGCCCTGCCGGTCTCTTGGTAATAGGCCTCGACACTCTTTGGAATATCATAATGAACGACATAACGTACGTTCGACTTATTGATCCCCATGCCGAAGGCGACGGTAGCGACCACAATATCTAACTGATCCTTAAGAAAACGATCCTGAACTTCGGCTCGCTCCTCTTGCGTCTTTCCCGCGTGGTAAGCTTCGGCATTATACCCCTGTAACTTCAAACGCTCGGCAACCTCATCGACCCGGCGACGGCTACTACAATAAATAATACCACTACTGCCATTTTGGTCGCTGATAAACTGACGTAGCTGGTTAGCAGCATTGAGTTTCTCAGCCACGGTATAACGGATATTAGGACGATCGAAACTGGTAAGTAATGAAAACGGACTAATTGACAAACGGTCACAAATATCTTTTCTGGTTGCCTGATCCGCAGTTGCCGTCAATGCCATGATTGGCACATGAGGAAAATACTCCCTCAGCTTACCGAGAGCCGCATACTCGGGTCTGAAGTCATGTCCCCACTGAGATATGCAGTGAGCCTCATCGATGGCAAACAGCGAGATATTAAGCTCATGTAACCTGTCGATAAAGCTGGCCTGAAGCAGGCGTTCCGGAGACACATAGAGCAGCTTTAATTCACCGCTGTGCATCTGTTTCAAAATCTTAGCGCTCTGTTCACGTGGCAGAGACGAATTAAGATAAGCGGCGGGCACTCCCATCTGGATCAGGCTATCAACCTGATCTTTCATCAACGAGATAAGCGGAGAAACGACGATGGTCAAGCCAGGTAACTGCAGGGCCGGAAGCTGATAGCAGAGGCTCTTACCGCCCCCCGTGGGCATGATGACTAAGCAGTCATAACCCGAACAGCTTTGCTCTATCACCTCTCTTTGCCCGTCTCTGAATGTCCGGTAACCGAACACGGACTGCAAACTGGCAGAGAGTGGATCTAATTGCGGTTCCTCTATCGCTTGTTCCATTGGCCATCATAGTCAGAAATTTGGGGGGCCTATTCTAATACCAATCAGATAAAATTGCTTGCCTAATAACGCCACTCTGGCACTGTAAACATCGATTTTTACTGCAAGCATTCATCGACATTCACATCTGCGCCACAGCATCAGCCGCCTGATAAATGCCACAAAAGTCGTTGACCAACTAAGTTAATTTCCAACAAATTCAGTAGCATTTTATCTTTTATCGAGATTTAATTTGCATTCAGACATACATAAGCGATAGATTAATTGCTCTAATAATAGACAGGTCTAAGAGGGAGCTTCATGACTAATCCAATTCAAGAGCAAACACTTCACCGCGTCGCCGAAGTATTCGACAAGCAGGTCCCTTTCCATAACTTGTTAGGCATGGATATCAAGCGCTATGACCTTGATGGTGTTGAAGTCGTCGTCAACATGAAGCCTGAGCTCATAGGAAATATTCACCAGCAGATCCTTCATGGGGGGGTTACCGCAACTGTACTGGATGTTGTCGGCGGCCTCACCGCCTTCTCGGGTCTGGTTGCAAGCCGGGATGATTGGAGTCTCGAAGATCTTCAGAGCCGATTACAAACATTGGGCACCATAGATCTGCGTATCGATTACCTCAGACCTGGAAGAGGCATGCTGTTTACCGGAACAGGAACTGTGATAAGGGCGGGTAATCGTGTATCCGTTTGCCGTATGGAGCTACACAACGAACAGGGCAGTCATATTGCATTCGGCACAGGAACTTACATGGTTGGTTAATACCTACTGAATTTATCCCCGTCTCTTTCTGCCGGGCGGGGCTCTCCCTGCTTACTCTGTGTATCGACAGCGTCTGCCTCAAGTGTCAGCTTTAGTTTCCTGCTGTTACTTTCACGAGACATCAATTACGTGCACTTTTTCTGACATATATTACCTATGAAGTTGAGCCCGCAGTCCATGACGCATACAATGTACTCCTCTCTTCTTTTGTAGTTATATTCATGCTTGACTCTGAAAACCGCAAAGGCATCGCATTTGCGCTTTGTGCCTATACCTTGTGGGGCTTTGCTGCCCTCTACTTTAAGTTACTCGATCATGTTTCAGCGACTGAAATATTAATCCATCGAGTGATCTGGTCATTTGTATTTGTGAGCCTGCTGATGCTCATCTTCGGTGGTTTCTCCAGATTAAGACAAGTATTGAAACGCCCGAAACAGCTGACTGTACTCACCTTGACATCCATCCTTATAGCAGGAAATTGGCTACTGTTTATCTGGGCCGTAAATAATGACCACATGTTAGACGCAAGCCTGGGCTATTTCATCAACCCTCTGGTTAATGTCATGTTAGGCATGGTTTTTCTGAGCGAAAGACTAAGGAAACTACAGTGGTGTGCCGTAGGCTTAGCCGCATCGGGGGTACTGATCCAACTGATCTCATTCGGCTCGATCCCGCTGGTCTCGTTGGGGCTGGCTTTCTCTTTCGGTCTATATGGGCTGCTACGCAAAAAGGTCAATGTCGATGCCAAGACAGGCTTATTAGTGGAAACGGCCATTTTGTGCCCCATCGCCATGCTCTATCTTTTTTCTGACTCGGGCAGTGCACTGACCAACCTCATGAGCAATCCCCTGTCACTCAACCTGCTCTTGATGGCCGCAGGTATAGTCACAACTATACCGCTTCTCTGTTTTGCAGCAGCCGCGGTCAGGATCCCGCTCTCTATGCTGGGCTTCTTTCAATATATCGGCCCCAGCATCATGTTTATACTCGCGATCACCCTCTACAAGGAGCCGTTTGATCTGGAGAAGGGGATCACCTTCGGCTTCATCTGGAGTGCACTCATCGTGTTTAGTATCGATATGCTCTACAAGCGTCAAAAATCAACAAGCTCCACCGGCAGGGGTAGTTAGGGCAGCCCAGACATTAACACTGAACCATAGGTTATAAAGCCGATAGCCCCCACCCACGGACGCTCGGTATAAATGTTCCAAATATAAAAAAGGAGGCGATAGCGCCTCCTTTTTTATTGCCCCTATTACAGCTGAAGCGAAAGTATTTTCGACTTCCTCTGATAGTTATAGAGCTGCTTTTTCTTGTCCGGTAACTCATCGACCTCAACAATCTCGAATCCATGTTCTAAGAACCAATGAATGCTTCTGGTCGTTAATGCAAAGAGTCGTGAGTAACCCCTGACCCTGGCCTGGCCAATGATATTTTTAAGTAAAATACTGCCTCTGTCCGCATCACGATACTCAGGGTGCACCACCAGACAGGCGAACTCACCGGCATTATCCTCTTCAAAGGGGTAGAAGGCGGCACAGCCTATCACTAAGCTGTCACGCTCAATCAGCATAAACTGCTCTATCTCCATCTCCAGCTGCTCACGTGAGCGACGCACCAGTATCCCTTTCTCCTCCAACGGACGAATCAGATCTAATATGCCACCAATATCACCGATACCGGCTCGACGAAGACGCTCAGCACTCTCGGTAACAATTTGCGTACCGACGCCATCTCTTGAAAATAGCTCCTGAAGCAGTGAGCCATCATCGAGGTAGCTGACAAAATGGCAACGCGCCACACCATTACGACAGGCATCAATACTGGCCTTTAAAAATGCCTTGGTTCCCACACAGACCTCGGACTCCTGACTAAGATCATTGAGGATCTGTTGCGCCTCGTTTGGCATCAGCTCGGCCAACACCTCACCACTGTTATCCAGAATGCCTTTCTGAGAACTGAAGCCTATCATCTTATCGGCCTTGAGCCTGACCGCTATTTGAGTCGCCACCTCTTCCGCCGTTAAATTGAAGCTTTCCCCCGTCACCGAGGCGGCAATGGGGCCGAGCAACACGATACCGTTATTGTCCAGCTGAGCCTTAAGCCCTTGAACATCGATTCGCCTTACCTTTCCACTGAGAGCGTAATCCACTCCATCATCTATCCCCAGCGGCTGAGCGATAACAAAGTTACCGCTTACGACATTTATCTGCGCACCTTGCATGGGCGTATTACTCAGACTCATGGAGAGTCTTGCGGTGATATCGAGCTGAAGCCCCCCGACAACTTGCTTGATAACCTTGAATGCATCCTCTTCGGTGATCCGTATACCGTTGTAGTATTCGGGAGCGATCGACTTTTCAGCTAAGGCTTCATCGATTTGCGGCCGGGCTCCATGCACCAGAACGATTTTAATTCCCAAGCTATGGAGCAGGGCGATATCGTTGATGATTGAGCGAAACTGATTTTGAGCCAAGGCCTCGCCGCCTAACATCACGACAAAGGTCTTTCCCCTATGAGAGTTAACATAGGATGCTGAATGACGAAATCCATCAACGAGTTCAGTGGTACGCACGGGCAACTTCTCACCTTAATCAAATACACAGTCATCTGCAGCATTGCAGAGGAAGCCCAATAGTATTGCATTTTAATTCACATTAAAAGCATTTGTTTTCACGCGACAGTGAACCATAAATAGCTAAAAAAAGAATAAAATGATGATGATTGAACAAATTAACCTAAAGACTAGATATGAATTTATATTATGCAAGGGTAAACAGGGGGGGCCAAGGTAGAGAAATTTGAGCAAAAAAAAAGCCCCTGAAACAGGGGCTTTTCGAGAAGTTATAATCAAGCAATTACTTGATTTTAGCTTCTTTGTACATAACGTGCTGACGGATAACTGGATCAAATTTCTTGATTTCCATCTTTTCAGGCATGTTACGCTTGTTCTTTTCAGTCGTATAGAAATGACCAGTCTTAGCGCTAGAAACTAGCTTGATCTTCTCACGATTACCTTTAGATTTAGCCATGGTTTATTATACCTTCTCGCCGCGGGCACGAAGTTCTGCAACAACAACTTCAATACCTTTCTTATCGATAATACGCATACCTTTAGTAGAGATACGTAGCTTAACGAAACGCTTTTCGCCTTCTAACCAAAAACGGTGGTTTTGTAGGTTAGGTAAAAAACGACGACGCGTCGCGTTTTTCGCGTGCGAGCGGTTGTTACCAACCATTGGTCGCTTGCCAGTTACTTGGCATACTCTTGACATGTCAATCTTCTCCAAAAACAATATATATAACGCTCGAGCATTAATGCACCTCGAACACGGCCGTCGCCTGAGGCACACAACAGAGGGCGCATTTTATACAGGATCTAAAAACAAAGATCAAGGGATAGTTAATCTATCAATCCCCTTTCTGCAAATGAAACTATCTCGCGATCGCCTACAACCATATGGTCTAACAAGGAAACATCAATAGTTGCAAGCGCATGTTTCAATCGCTCAGTTATTCGCCTGTCGGCCTGACTTGGCTCCGCAACACCCGATGGGTGGTTGTGGCAGACAATCACGGCCGCGGCCTTTTTCTCAAGCACCAGGCATACCACGTCTCGCGGATATACCGAGGCTGAATCTATGGTGCCCCGAAACAGTTCAACGAACTGAATTACTCGATGCTGACTGTCCAACAATAAAATTGCGAACACTTCATAGGCACGATCCGATAATTGTCTCATTAAATAGTCCCGAGTTAAATCGGGATCACTCAATATTTTTCCTCTTTTTAAATTTTGCCGGGAAATTCGCTTGCTTAACTCGCTAGCCGCTTGTAGTTGAGCGAACTTTACCGGTCCCATCCCCTGAACTCTGCAAACCTCAAGCTCTGAAGCTGTAAGTAGCTCTCTTAGCCCCCCGAATCGACTAATCAAATTCCTGGCAAGCTCAACGGCGCTTAAGCCCTGGATACCATTCCTGAGAACAACAGCAAGCAACTCGGCATCGGACAACTGTCCTACACCTGATTTTAAAAGCTTTTCTCTTGGTCCCTCTCCCTCAGGCCAATCTTTTATTCCCATCACCACCTCCCTGTGTGATTTTTTACCTGTTCTTGAGTATGGTCGAGTTTTTCAAACTTGTATCCTCCACTTCATCAGGTTTGTGATATGTTAGGCGGCAATTCAACTTAGCGACTGATTTCATCTCTTAATGAGCTATCTCCTATGAACCAGAGTCTGACAAATAAAAAAATCTTATTAGCGATAGGCGGCGGCATTGCGGCCTATAAGTCTGCCGACCTCATTCGCCGTCTCAAAGAGCGAGGCGCCGAAGTTCGTGTCGTCATGAGTCAAAGCGCTAAAGAATTTATTACTCCGCTGACACTGCAGGCCCTATCAGGCTACCCTGTTGCATCGGATCTACTCGATACCGCCGCCGAGGCCGCAATGGGACATATTGAGTTAGCACGCTGGGCGGATCTGGTCATTGTTGCCCCGGCAACGGCGAACCTCATCGCCCGCATCAACGCCGGCATGGCCGATGAACTCATTACTACAACCTGTTTAGCCACAGAATCTCCGGTCGTCATCTGCCCGGCAATGAACCAACAGATGTACCGCAATCAGGCGACACAGGACAACATCAAAAACTTATCTCAACGTGGACTCACAATCTGGGGACCCGCCTCCGGCAGTCAAGCCTGTGGAGAGATAGGTCCCGGCCGTATGCAGGAACCCTTAGAGATTGCCGCGCAGGTCGAACAGTTTTTTGCCCCTAAGCTGCTTGCCGGTCACTCACTACTGCTGACAGCTGGCCCGACACGAGAAGCGATCGACCCGGTACGCTACATCTCAAATCACAGCTCAGGCAAGATGGGCTTCGCACTGGCTAAAGCCGCTGCCGACATGGGAGCTAAGGTCACCTTAGTCGCAGGACCGGTTCACCTTGCCACCCCGGAGGGGGTGAATAGAATAGATGTAGAGTCGACGGATGATATGCTCAATGCCGTCATGGCCCAGGTCGAATCCCATGACATTTTTATCGGCTGCGCCGCGGTCGCAGATTATCGCGTTGCCGATATAGCCGCTGATAAGATTAAGAAGTCAGCGACAGATATGCAGCTTGCGCTGGTAAGAAATCCTGATATCTTAGCCACAGTCGCAAGTCATAGCCCTAGGCCATTTACTGTCGGTTTTGCGGCAGAAACGCAAGATGTTGAACACTACGCTAAAGACAAACTCATCCGTAAAAAGCTCGACATGATTGCAGCTAACGATGTATCCAGCCCCGAACTTGGCTTCAATGCCGATAGCAACGCACTGAAAGTCATTTGGGAAAAAGGACAGCAAGATCTACCGGCAACTGATAAACTTTCATTGGCCACTCAATTGCTCACCCTGATAGCGAAACGAATAGATAACCCATGAAGACTCCTATTGAAGTAAAAATTCTCGACTCACGCATTGGATCTGAATTCCCCCTGCCAGCTTATGCCACCCCCGGTAGTGCCGGCATGGACCTACGCGCTATGCTCGATACCAGTATCCAGGTGGCCCCGGGAGAGACCATTCTAATTCCAACAGGCATATCGATTCATGTCGCCGACCCCAGCCTTGCTGCTGTGATTTTACCCCGCTCGGGTCTGGGTCATAAGCACGGCATTGTTTTAGGCAACCTGGTTGGTCTTATCGATTCAGACTATCAAGGCCCCCTCATGGTCTCCTGCTGGAACCGAGGCGATGAGCCATTCACATTAGAGATTGGAGATCGATTGGCACAGCTCGTTTTTGTTCCGGTCGTTCAAGCCGAGTTTAAACTCGTAGATGAGTTCGATAACTCATCTCGTGGTGAAGGTGGTTTCGGCCACTCCGGAACCAAGTAACCTCAACCTCAGTGCTCTACGGGAGTATCTTCCCCTGACACGAAAACTAATAAGAGAGTGAACAGTTGTCGGCATTCAACCATCGAATGTCGACGAAGAGATCACCTAGCTCCTGCCGTATTTTGAGTGAAGGAAAACTAAATGGCTGTAAGCCCAAAAATAAATCGTCGTGAACATATCCTCCAGTGCCTGGCAACTATGCTCGAGACCAATCCGGGACAGAGGATCACAACGGCAAAGCTCGCTGCAGAAGTTGGCGTGTCTGAAGCCGCACTATATAGACACTTCCCCAGCAAGGCCCGCATGTTTGAGGGCTTGATCGACTTCATCGAAGAGTCACTGCTCTCCCGTATCAACCTGATAATGACGGAAGAGAAAGACACCATGAGACGATGCCAGTTACTGCTGCAGTTGCTGCTTATCTTCTCAGAAAGAAATCCGGGGATCTCCAGAGTATTAAATGGTGATGCCCTGCTTGGTGAAAATGATCGTTTGCGCAGCAGAGTCGGCCTCATCTTTTCAAAAATCGAGACTCACCTTAAACAGATCTTACGTGAGAAGACCCTGAGAGAGGGTAAAGGCTTCGATCTGGATGAGGCTATTCTCGCCAACCTGCTCCTGGCCATCGCCGAAGGCAGAATAGCGCAGTTCGTTCGTAGTGAGTTTAAACAGAAGCCCACCGAGCATTTCGAACAGCAGTGGGTATTTATCCAACAGCAGCTACTTCAAAGCTAAATGAATCATTACAAATAACAGCCTGACCTTACCTAATAAGGTGGGCTGTTATTATCCCGCTAAGCAAGCATCGCCCCGATTATACGCAGCGAGTCCAAACAGAAGCCCACCGAGCATTTCGAGCAGCAGTGGGTATTTATCCAACAACAGCTACTCCAAAGCTAAGACAACCCACACAGATGCCAGGCGCCCCTTACCTGAGCGGTGGGCTGTTATAACACCTCTGAAATCAGCACCACTTATAACCGTAGAGCCTCATCCTAGGGCTTCATTAGCGAAGAGGCAGCCATTGTCCAGCGCAGCCACTTAAATCATTCTGTTGATATGCCACGACTTTTGCTTTACCCTCCACCAGATAAAAAGCAAACAAATCGTCACAATGTTATTACAAGGAAGTTGTATGAAACTAATTAAGTTTTTTAGTTTTACCTGCCTCACGATTCTCAGCTTTGCTGCTACAGCAAAAATTGAGAATCCCGCTCAGGTTTTCAGCCGTTCGGCCGAGTTCAGTAATGTAAAAATCTCCCCGGGCGGCGACTACCTCAGTACTATCACCACCAAAGACAGTAAAAAGGTGTTGATAATTTTAGATGCAAAAACCAAAAAGCCACTTCACTCAGTCTACTTCTCTACTAATGCTCAGGTTGGTGACTACGAATGGGTAAACGATGAAAGAATCGTGCTCCAAAAAGTTTACCTGAAGGGCTGGCAAGAGCATCCGCTCTATTACGGCGAGTTGATGGCCGTTAATGCCGACGGCTCGAAACCGGAATATCTATTCGGATACGCTCAAAATGGGCAACAGACAGGCAGCAGAATTAAAAAAAATACGCCAATACGTGCCACGGCCTATATTCTCGATCCCATGCCTGAAAACAAACGTTACATGCTGGTTAAGGCTCTGCCCTGGGGTTCTGGAAGCAGTAATACTGCCGAAAATTTACAGCAGGTCTATCGTGTCGATGTTTACAAAGGCAAACGTAAAAAACTGGCGACCTCGCCAATCTCTTACGCTAACTTCCTGACCGATGATGAAGGAGAAGTACGATTTGTCAGCGGGACTAAAGATTACATCAACTCTCGCCTTTTCTACCGAAAAGACAACCTTTGGGTCGATACTGAAAAGTTACAGTTAAATCTGGAGCAGATGCGACCGATTGCATTCGGAGATAATAAAGACAGCGTCTATGTTGTTGGCAGCGAGCCAGGAAAGAATAAAGGTATATACCTGATCAATATCAAAACGGGTACGAAAGAGCTGATAAGCCGTGATGATGTGGTCGATCCCTATAACGTCTGGATCAATCAAAACAATAAGAAGCTCTACGCCGTAGAGTTTGAAAATGGTTACCCCAGTTACGAATTTGTAGATAAAAAAGATGCCCGGGCCAAGCTGATAAAACAGCTGCTCGCATCCTTACCGGGATACCAGATCCACCTGGTCAGTGAAACAATCGATTCCAGCCAATTTATTATCAAAGCATTTAATGATCGTAACCCAGGAGATTATTATCTCTTCAATAGTGAGACCATGAAGCTTGAGTATTTGGTTTCTGAAAAGAACTGGTTAGACCCTGAGCTGATGGCCGAGGTGAAACCTATCAGCTTCACCAGCAGGGACGGTAAAACAATCCATGGTTATCTCACCCTGCCGAACAATGTTGAAGCCAAAAACTTACCCTTAGTGGTCAACCCTCACGGCGGCCCCCACGGACCCAGAGACTGGTGGGGCTTCGATCCTCAAAATCAGCTTATTGCCAGCCAGGGCGCCGCAGTATTACAGATAAACTTTCGTGGTTCGGGCGGATACGGGAAACACTTTGAACACTTAGGTCATCGAAAGTGGGGAACCGATATTCAATATGACATCATCGACGGCACTAAGTATGTCATCGAACAGGGGCTGGTCGACAAAGACCGTATCTGCATCGCCGGCGGAAGCTTCGGTGGCTACTCGGCATTGATGGCATCAACCCTCGAACCCGACATGTTTAAATGCGCTATCGGATTTGCCGGTGTCTACGATCTGCCCTTGATGTTCAAAGAGGGGGACGTACAGAGCCGTCGCGCCGGTGAGCGCTACTTAGAGCAGGTCTTAGGTGAAGACACTAAGGTGTTGCAATCTATGTCACCCACTCATAATGTCGACAAGCTAAAGACCAAGCTTTTACTGGTTCATGGTGGTGATGATGAGCGTGCACCAATCGAGCAGTTTGAAGCTCTGGAAGATGCCCTGAATGAGCATAACTATCCCTACCAAAAACTCGTGATGGATGACGAGGGCCATGGTTTCTACAACGACGAGCATCAAGCCAAGTATTATGGTGAGATGCTGAGCTTCTTGAAAGAAAACCTCAAGCTATAATCCTCGATTGCAGATGAAAAGCCGATAGCCTCTATCGGCTTTTTTATTACCTTAACTAAGATTTCTGGTATATATTTACAGCAAATAGCGGTATCCTCCCGCTCTCTCCTGATTCAAGCGACAAATAACGAGTTGACCTCGACGCTTTTTAAGAGAAGACTGACACCTCAGCAAATCCAGCGTTTGTTGCAAGAAAAGATACAGAACAAACCACTAAGCATCATAGTGGAGGAACTTATGACATCAAAAGAAGCCGTTCTCAGCGAATCTGCACAACTTGTGCAAAGTGCCCTCTTAGCGCGGGGACTGGAGACACCTATGCTCCCCAGTGAGCTCAGCGCAGATGAACGTAAAGCTCAGATTGAAGAGCATATGCGTGCAATCTTAAATTTGATGTCGCTGGATCTGACCGATGACAGCCTGGCCGATACCCCTGGTCGCATAGCTAAGATGTACGTCGATGAGATATTCTCAGGCTTGGATTACCGAAACTTCCCCAAGATCACCGTCATCGAAAATAAGATGGGTTTCGATGAGATGGTCAAGGTAAACGATATCAGCCTGACAAGCACCTGTGAGCACCATTTAGTCACAATAGATGGGTTTGCCAGAGTGGCTTATCTGCCGAGAAAAAATATCATCGGCCTATCTAAGATCAATCGCATCGTTAAGTTCTTCGCCCAGCGCCCTCAGGTACAGGAGCGACTCACGCAGCAAGTGTTGGTCGCACTTCAGGCCCTGCTTGAGACCAAAGATGTCGCCGTGAAGATGGACGCAGTTCATTACTGCGTGAAGTCCCGTGGCGTCATGGACTCCACCAGCACAACGACCACCACGGCACTGGGCGGGATCTTCAAATCAAACCCGGCCACACGCGCAGAGTTCTTAAGTAATTAAGAGTTCAAAGGTACGAGGTTCCAGAGCCTAGTTACGAGCTACGATATTCCCATGTAGGAGCGGCTTTAGCCGCGAATCTTTAAGGGTTTCAAGCTTCGTAAGATGTTATTCCAGAAAAAAACGCTCCGTCACAAACGCAGCGTTTTTATTTTTTGGCTTTACTATAAGCCAGCAAAGAATCTTGGAGTCTAAGCCCTGGGAACTCGAGGCTTCTTTTAAATCCCGTACTGATCGCGATAAGCACTCACAGACTCAAGCTGCGCTTCCATACCCGGCTTTTCAGACAGGTAACTGATCAGGTCGCCCAACTTGACGATAGAGACGATTTCACAACCAAAGTCACGCTCAACTTCCTGAATAGCAGAGAGCTCACCCTTGCCCTTCTCCTGACGATCCAGCGCAATCAACACACCTGCCAGTTCCGCCTTATGGGCCTCGATGATCTCCATAGACTCACGAATCGCGGTGCCGGCGGTGATCACGTCATCCACCAGCATAACACGGCCCTTAAGCTCACTACCGACTAAGCTGCCACCCTCACCGTGATCTTTCTTCTCTTTACGGTTAAAGCAATAAGGCATGTCGATATCATGATGCTCACATAGCGCCACGGCGGTAGTGGTAGCGATCGGGATCCCTTTGTAAGCGGGTCCGAACAGAAGATCGTGTTTGATCCCTGAATCCACCAGGGCAGCGGCGTAAAAACGTCCAAGACGCGCCAGATCACGACCGGTATTAAACAGACCAGCATTAAAAAAGTAAGGGCTCGTACGACCCGATTTAAGCGTAAATTCGCCAAATCTCAGTACCTGACGCTCTAAAGCAAATTCAATAAACTCACGCTGATAGGCTTTCACAATCTCTCCTTAAAATTTGTAGGCTGGGTTTTAAATGTTTTACTTACAAAAAGGACCCCGAAGGGCCCTTATCATTGTTTTATATAAATCAGCTCAGTGCCGCTTTCTGTACATCTACAATTTCACGAATACCGTGCTTGGCTAACTCCAGCAGACTCAACAGCTCTTCATGGCTGAATGGCTCACCCTCTGCCGTGCCCTGAATTTCGATCATCTTACCGGTTTCGGTCATCACAACATTCATATCGGTTTCGGCTTCGCTGTCTTCGATATACTCTAAATCACAAATCGGCTCACCCTTATAGATACCGACACTGACAGCGGCGATAAGGAACTTAAGCGGGTTTGTCTTCAAAATCCCCTTGCCACGTGCCCAGTTCAGGGAATCGACCAGGGCAACACATGCACCTGTGATAGCCGCAGTACGCGTACCACCATCGGCCTGAATCACGTCACAATCGATAACGATAGTATTTTCACCCAGAGCCTTCATGTCGACGGCTGCACGCAGTGAACGACCGATTAGACGCTGGATCTCCTGAGTACGGCCTGATTGCTTACCACGGGCAGCTTCACGGTTCATACGGCTGTGAGTCGAACGCGGCAGCATGCCATACTCAGCCGTTACCCAACCTTGGCCTTTCCCCTTAAGAAAACGCGGAACACCCTCTTCGAAGCTGGCAGTACAAAGTACTTTAGTGTCACCAAACTCAACTAAAACAGAGCCTTCAGCATGGGCTGTAAACTGACGGGTAATAGTCACCGGACGTGATTGAGCTGGCGTTCTGTCGCTAGGGCGCATAGGAAATTCCTGTATTCATAAATCTATAGGCGAATTTGGCTGCATATTATAGGGGCTTGTGCCGTTTGATGCCACGTTATTCGAACTCCTGAGTTAAAGCCGAACGAGTTTACTTTGAACCTTGCAAGCATAGGTCTATAATCCCAGTTCACTTTAACGTTTACACGACCGGGAAAACCCATGATCCAAAGTATGACAGCCTATGCTCGTATCGAGCACAAAGCCGAATGGGGCACCGCCTCTTGGGAAATTCGTTCAGTCAATCAGCGCTATCTGGAAACCTACCTGCGCCTACCCGAACACTTTCGCAACCTGGAGCCGGTATTAAGAGACCGTCTGCGTAAACGTTTAAACCGCGGCAAGATCGAAGTTAACTTAAGATACGACCTCGCCGAAAACGCAAACAACGAGCTGCAGGTTAATCAGGACCTTGCCAAGCAGCTTATTAGCGCCGCTAACTGGGTTAAGCAGGAAGCCGGTCAGGGTGAGCTTAACCTGGTCGATATCCTGAAGTGGCCTGGTGTCATGTCAGGCTCAGAGCAGGATATGGATGCACTGGGTAAAGAGCTGCTTGTCGCTTTCGATTCTGCCATCGAACAGTTCATCGAAGCCCGCGGTCGTGAAGGCGAGGCTATCAAGACCATGCTACAGACTCGCCTGGATGCCATAGTAGAGCAGGTTGCCATCGTTCGTGAGCATATGCCTACCGTTATGCAGTGGCAGCGAGACAAGCTGACTAACCGACTCAATGAGATCACCGGTGAGCTGGATCCGGCTCGTATGGAGCAGGAGATGGTGATTCTTGCCCAGAAGATGGATGTCGCCGAAGAGATGGACAGACTCGACGCCCACGTTGCCGAAACCCAACGCATCCTTAAGAAAGGTGGCGCACAGGGCCGCCGCCTCGACTTCATGATGCAGGAGTTTAACCGCGAGTCTAACACCTTAGCTTCTAAGTCTATCAGCGCAGAGGTCACCGCCGCCGCTGTAGAACTCAAGGTCTTAATCGAGCAGATGCGTGAACAGATCCAGAATGTAGAGTAAGTTTTTCACGTTTTCTTAAGCTCTCACAAATCACTTTAAAGCCTCGTTTTTACGGGGCTTTTTATTTCCACCTGTTTCCATTCGTTTCCGTTAGATGTATCATTTGTGGTGGGCAAAGTGGTGAGCAATGACTTTACCCTAAAACACAATTGGTGGGCAAAAGGTATTCCTATGGCAACGGTAACAGCAAAGCAAATCCAATCATTTGTTAAAGGCGAGCCAAAACGCCACCCAATCGGCGGTGGGCTTTATCTAGTCGTTAGAAATAACGCGACTCCCTACTGGATGCTCCGCTATTCATCCAACGGTAAACGTAAAGAGATGACGATTGGTCAGTATCCTGATTTATCACTAGCAGATGCCAAAGCCGATGCAGCGATACAAAAGCGTGAAGTAAAATCAGGAGCCGATCCCCTAGTTGCCAGAAGGCGAATCAAAGAGCAGTCAATCCGTGTAGTCGATGACCTATTTCAAGATTGGTATGACAACGATATTGCCAAACGATTAAAGCATCCACATATCCCTAAACGTGTTTATCTGAAAGACATAAAGCCATCCATCGGTGACATGAAGATCGAACAAGTTAATGCACGCGATATCAGAGCCATAATCCTGAGCATTGCCAAGGAACGCCCCACCATTGCCAATGACTCTTTGATGTATTTAAAACAACTTTTTCGCCATGGCATAAAACTAGACTTACTAGCTAACAACCCAGCTAGCGCTTTTACTGTTTCTGATGCTGGCGGCATAGAAACAAGTAGAGATAGAGCATTATCAATCGATGAACTTAAAACTGCATTTAAGCTATTTAGAGAGAACCAAGCTAAATTTACCAGAGACAATTATCTAGCCTGTGCCCTACTAGTCACCCTTGGCGTTCGTAAAAGTGAATTGTGCTGTGCTAAATGGGAGGAATTTGAACTCGATAAAGCTCTGTGGCACCTACCAGAAGGCAGAAGTAAGACAGGCGCACCTATCACTATACCATTGCCTAAACAGGTAATGGCTTGGCTAACAGAGCTTCAAATGCGTGCCTGTGGCGCTGATTACGTTTTTCCACCTCGTAGAGTTTCAACCAAACTGCACATGGGGAATGACACACTTAACAGAGCCATTTCTAAAATGTTCGGCCGTGAACCAGGGCGCAAGATACAGCCCCCTAATCTAATGGGAGATATGGAGCATTTTTCCCCTCATGATCTTAGAAGAACATTCAGGAGCTTAGCTGCTTACGCTGGTGTGCCTGGCCATGTTGCCGAGCGTTGCCTAAACCACAAACTGAAAGGTGTTGAAGGTATCTATGATCGCCACGATTACCTAAAAGAACGCAAGGAAGCTCACGCCAAAGTGGCGGCTCTACTCGAACCAATAATCAACGGATGATGGAATGAACAAAACAATCAGCCAGGAACAACTGCTAAAACTAATCCCTTGGTTCACAGAAAGCAGATACAGAAACATACAAAATTCAAGCCTAGGAACCATCTACGAAGAATTAGCACTGAGATATTTTGTTAAACGGGCCTTAGATATTGGAGAGCCAGATTTTGAGCTGCAATCAGAACTTTTTTCTGAAAAAAACCAAGCAACTTCAAATGAGCTAATTGATTACCCCGATGAAAATGTTCATCCGATACACTCATATGATATAGCCAGAATGGCCAAGCAACTACCGCAAGGATCTTTAGATTCTGGGGAACATGCATACTTACATCAATTTAACGACATCATACATAGTGCGTTTGATGGTAAAGGGGTTTGTGTCGGTATAAGCCTTTCTCATGCCACGGACAAAGAAATCGGACAAGAACTTGCACGACTATTAACAAGGCTGCGAAGCGAGCTTGATGTACCTGAACCAGAACGCCCACAAGCCGCAAATGGAAAAAAGCATAGAAAGCTATTTTCTTATGGTGTATTCGAATATTTAGACTTAACTCTTTGGGCACGGGTGTACGGGTGGAAAATGACGCCAAAATTAATCACCGATGCGATAGCCCATAAAGAACTAATAACTTCCGACTATCTGAGAAAAAATACTGTTCCATATGCTAAAGAAGCGATGACCTTTGAATATCTAGAGCAATTTACAGCCAATATCAAAAATATGAAGTAGAAACCGCCTAGTTTTAACTTTTAAAACTAGGCGGAAATACTCTAGGACTCGCAATACGATATGCCTGAACTTACCAACACAAGTGAAGGCTTATGAATACCTATCAATTTATCCCACCAACACCTGAGCAGCGCCAAGAAGTACTACACAGCGCAGGCCTATCAGAGCGCCTCGTAAGAAGTGCAGAGCGCGAGCGTATAACTTCGATCTCACGCTCTCAGACATGGAAGCTTGAGCGCGAAGGTAAGCACCCCAAATGCAAAAAATTAGGCGCGAACTCTGTAGCTTGGGTTTTATCTGATCTACTTTGGTTCATCTACAACCCAGTACAAAGAAATCACACTCCACTATCCCATAGTAAAGGCGCAACAGCCTCTATGGAGGCTAAATGAAGCTATTAACGAGGAATGGGTTAGACCTCCCAATTAACGATGCACATGTGTACCAACGGCGTGGTGTCATAATCGCCCATCAAGGTAAGGAGCCATTACATTTCACAATATTGAGATGCAAAGAGGGCCTTAAAACCAAGGTTTATTTCGGAGCGGCCCGAGTTGATAACTTAGAAGATTTCAAACGAATTATAGATTATGGCGACAAATTTGAGCCTATCAATCAATGGTACACCAGCCATCACAAGCATCTTTAGATTCATTGATAACAACTAGCTCATAGGCGAGTTATGGCCAGACGAAAACAGAGCAGAAGCTCTCACAAGCGTTATACCAGCTTGCCCCATTGCGTAATTGACTCTGCCGACTTCGCAAACTGCAACGGCAACGCGGTCAAGCTCCTCACGCTAATAGCTAGACAATGGAACGGTTACAACAATGGGAACCTTACATGCACATGGGAGCAGATGAAAACCAATTTTGGCGGACAAGACACCATGAGGAAAGCACTGAAATTACTGATTAAAAACCGCTTAATTGAAATTACAGGTAGTGGCTCAACATCGAGAAAAGGAGGATTGCCACCGACTCTATATGCAATTACCTGGGAAGCTGTTGACGACTACAGAGGCAAAGGACAAATGACAGTTAAGCCCACAACAGCCCCCATTCGAAATGATTGGAATAAGGCCCAGTCAAAATAGCGAATTAAGAAACCCATACCAGTTACTGGTACAAACATCTTAGTGTTTGATCCATTAACTGGTGTAAACCATTCCTAAAGCAGAGAAAGCAAACGCCAGAAACTGGTATATGAAACATTACCCAAAGCAACGCTAATAAATTGAATTTTATAGCTTAACTTGAAGCGTCACGATTTTAGCTTTGCAAAAAGTACGTACCAGAAACTGGTTTACTACATATATAGCCATACCCGACATCTATAGAGTAATTGAATTAAGGTAAGACGAAGATGACAAAACAACACATAACATCAAACAACCTGGAGCAAATCCAATCTAAAGCTAACCAAATTAAAGCTATTTCAGTAGCTTCTAAAAATAGTGACATCAGCGAAATGAAAGACTCAGACATATCTAGCCTATTCAGCTTAATGATCGATCTATCAGTCGATATTGAGAAATTAGCGCAGCAAACAGTAAAACAATATCTACTGGAGTAATTAGCCATGTCCAGAGTCCATTCAGCAAGAAATAGAGATGAATTTAAGGTCATCCTTAATGCACTCGAACGCAACAGAGGTCTAAAAGCTCGCTGGCTTGCAGAACTCACCTCACTTTGGGCATTAAGGATTAGTGATCTTCTCGCCATCACAACAGAACAAATTGATGAGTCATTTGAGACTGGTGAATTTTCAATAGTGGAAACCAAAACCCAAAAAGTAAAAGTCATTACTCTTACACCCCACGCTATCAAGCTATTAAACCAAATACGACTTGAGTACCCGCATGACCAATACCTATTTGAAAGCAGGCATGGAGGATCGCGTAGGCCAATTAGCAGAAAGACAGCTTGGCGTTGGATGTGTGAGGTTGAAACTGATGTGATTAAGTGGCGCAGAACAAATGGCCGTTTAGGCGGTGTAAATCTTGGCACTCACTCATTAAGAAAATCAGGCTCTAGGCTAAGACAACAGGCTGGCGTCACGCTTGAGGAGCTGCAACAACTTCTAAACCACAGCAAACCTGAGACAACGATTAACTATCTCGACAATAACGAACAAGACCTAGTTGATACGTTCGTAGCGGGAGACCGGGCATTATTTGGTGATTAATATCCAACTTGAGACAGTTTATAAGTTACGTCCCAAATGGAAGCTAACACACTGATTTTAAATGACTCATAAAAGCAGTAATTGATGAGTTATTTTGGCAGTTATCAGCAACATAAATAGAAGATTAAAAAACTTCTATATCAACGAATTGCGTGAATCGCGCGGTGATTTAAAAACATCGGGGTCCCTGGGGAATTCAACTTTAACCACGGGTACGAGGCCCGCAGTATCTGGAAAAATATTGCGGCCCCTATGCAACAGCAGCAATGTTACCAGGTCACTGGAAAAACCCTTGTAATGACAGGGATACAGACTGTCGTTTGACGCATTCTGACTACGGTTAACAGCGGTAAACCATGCTAGAGAAAATAACTTTATTGAACATCATAGGATTAGGAGCTAATTGTGAAAATAGACTCAAATACAATCATCGCAGGATTACCAGCACTGGACGCACGAAAGCTTGTCAGTAATATTCCCTTCGAAAAAAAAGGCTTCTCAGTCCGATGCTTTGCCAATCGATTCGATACAAGCCAACGGATCGCCAAGGCACGCATAGAAGCGTTTGAGTTCGAGGGATACTTTGAAAGAATAAGTGATGACAACAAGACACCACGCTGGCAACTAACCATGATGGCCGCCTCCTTAGTTCAAGCCAGTGCAGCCAAGAAAGTTAAACGAACAACAGCCGACAAACACTATCAAGCGTTTCTGGCAAGAGTCTCAGAGATCAATGATGACGACCTGTATATGTATCAAGTTACCAAAGTAGCTCTGTTCGGTAGCTATCTATCAGGGACTGGACCTGTGAGTGACATAGACATATTTGTCTGGTTAGCAAAAAAACCAAAATTCGAAGCCGCCTTTTCGAGCATCCGCGAACAGAGGACCAAAGACATGCTTGCTGAAGGACGTCGATTTAAAAACTATAGTGAAGTAATTTGTTGGCCTGAATTGGATGTACGCAAGTACCTCAAAAACGGCTCAAGAGTTATCAGCATCCAAGGGCATAACGAGGGCTACGAACAGTTTGAGCATAAGGTTGTATTTCAAATAATCGAAACCATACCTGTGTGAATAGTTGCTCCAAAAAACTTGTCATCATCCTACTAGTTAGTTGTGCCCTAGTCGCAATCATTCGCTACCTGGTAGTCGAACATTACAAGATGCTAATACCACAGGTTACAGCAAAATAAGGCTGAAAAGTGGTGTTTGTGACCCGTCACAAACACCAGTACGAGCGCAATAACACTAACCTAAGCATTGAAAACAGCTCAACAATTAGCGAAATCCAGCCTTATTTAACCGAAGTTTGGGCTTAAATGCGGGAAAAAAACTACTTTTTCCATCGAGTTATGACAAAGAATGACACTAGATCGATGAAGTTGAACGCCGTAGTTTAGCCTCAAAACATGGCGTATCTGCTATCTAATTTCAAAAAACATATAACCGCCTATCCCTCAGTGTTTATAAGGGCTACAGCCCTCTACCGACCAAACATTCCTCCCTATAGAATGAGGGAGGGGGGAGGTCAAATATCTACTAGCTTAAAACTGAACACCGTCCCCCTAAGTCAATTTTTATGCGCAATAAATAAGAACTTTTTTTCGCAGGCTGATAAATTCCCATTACATTAAAAACAACTGTCAGCCAACTTAGTTCACAAATATTTATAGTAGTGCACTTATGGAGGTTTATAGTTTGTGCTAGCCTGGTTCCCTCTCTTTATCTGCTCCCAAGAGAATCGAGTGACTATACAGCAATGCTCAGAGATGCATTATTCGTAGCGAAGTCTTTGACATCGAAAAATTCTAACCCTAAAGCCTATACCCAAACCTCAAACTAAGTTGACTCTGTGATTCATGACATTTAATGCATCCTATCAATGTGTTAACTTATCGAACAAATCTAAATATAAGGATGTTAAAAATGAAATGGATGCCATTAGTTTTGCTCGTCGGAGTCCTCTTCTCATTAAGTGCAACTGGAGCTGATTTTGATGTCATGTACGACAAAGGAAACTCTAAAGTTCTCCTCACTGAGGATAGACAATTGACAGAACGCAAGCTTGATGAAATAGGTAAATCATTATGCTCAAGTAACCGTTTCTGTGTTCTTTGGTTTTATCATCAAAAAAGCAAAGCACAAAAAGGAGCTGAGGTAATGAAAAAGGGCGACATGTTTGCAGTAACTCCAGGAATGTATGCAATTTTTTCTAAAAACAAAATCAATAATAAAATTATTTGCTATGAGCCGCTAAAAGGGTGCTAAACAAATATATACCTCACAAGACCAAGTATGGCTAGATATTACCTATGTAGGCAATATCTAGCCAATTACATTAAAAACATTGGAGCAGTAAATGAGACTATTCTTAACTCTATTTTTAGCAGCTACATTTTCAGT
Source organism: uncultured Shewanella sp. (assembly GCF_947501225.1). Lineage (GTDB taxonomy): Bacteria > Pseudomonadota > Gammaproteobacteria > Enterobacterales > Shewanellaceae > Shewanella. The sequence goes on along the minus strand of NZ_CANMUW010000010.1, from coordinate 115,425 downwards.
TAATGCTGGTGTGCTAGATGAACTAAAAGAAACACCAGCAACGAAGTACGATCTTGGAAAAATGCAGTTGGAAATTTTTTCTGCATTTACAACACAAAAAGCAAAAGGTGACTCAATTAAAAATACCAAATTCGATTTTTACAACACATCAGTCATTGAGCAAAACAACAGGCTTGGACTAAAAGTTTCATTTAGCGGTAAGTCGAAATACCTTACACAAGAACAATGTAATTCATTACACAAGGTAACAACCAACTTCTTCCCAACGGAAAAACTAGCTAAGAATATGTGGCCTAGATTGGATGAAGAAAAATATACTCAACTGTCATCTGAGCTTATGCTGGTAACCGAACTTGTAGATGAAAACAATCACAGCCTAACGATAAAGTGTGGCGATATATAACTATTCAATAGAATAAAGTAATCAAATTACTCAAGCTGTTATACTCATCTATAGCCACTGTAACCCTTCTTATTTAAAAATAAGGAGGGTTACAAAACAATTCTAAATGAATAGAAGACCCGACCAGATAACTATCCAGATGCTGGCAACATCAGCTTCAGGCCGCCCCCATCAGGAAAAGGAATGTTCAATCATTAGTTCGTGAGCAAAAAAAGTAAGGAAGCAGCGCAAACATCAAGTTATTCAATAGCATTATTACTAACTAATATATAAATATATCAAGCAAGTGTAAGCAACTAAGGGCCCTACTCATGCAGGGGAACTGCTAGGTTTTTCATTGGGAGCAGCCCCCATCACATCACCTAGTTTCCATACACCTTTAAAAAAACATCAAACTGCTCTTTTGTATTATTCCCATACCCGTATATATCATGAAATTTACTGTGACAACGCTTACAGAGAGTAACACCATTACTCAAAACAGTCCTAAGGTCTTCGTTATCTCTATAACTATACTTATGATGCGCATTTAAGTTTTTACCTTTATTATCTTTGCAACATTGACACGTATAATTATCACGCGCGTAAACTTTCTCACGCCAAATATAATATTCATTAGACTTTCTTCTGTCCACCCTTTCATCATCTGTCAGCTCCGCATTAAATCTAGGGTGAGAACTACCGAAATATATTTTTCCATGGTCAACATTTTTACATTGTTTAGAGCAATAGATGTTCTTTTTACCTTTTATCTGCGAAGGTAACCTTTTGAACAACTGTTTACAACAAGGGCAAGTCAACTGCACTCTATCAATTTTTAAATCAAGTTTTCGTCGTGATGTAAAATAACACTCTCTCGAGCAATATGAGACATTATGCTCAAACTGCCCTGGTTTTCTTTCAAAGTCTCGAGCGCATTCTGGACAAATTTTACTTATCGACTTAATATAATTGCCATTATTCTCACCTAAATAGAATTTACCAACATTACTTTTAAAGCAACCTTTAGAACAGAAAATATATTTTTGCCTTTCGATACGGTTAGGGACAACATCTATTAGTTTATTACACCCATCACAGCTATATTCAACTCTATTGTAGTTATGATGTGCACTCCCGACCATTAGCCTTTGGTTTTCTGCTTTACAGGTCTTATCGCAATAAAACTTTTTATGCATTCTAATTTTGCATTGCATCACTTCTATTGCGGCTTTACAAAATGCACATTCAACTTCAACCCTCTTTCTTCTAGCATTCACAGAGCATGAAGAGGAACAGTACTTTGAGATTGCTATAGAGCTTGTAAAATCAGACTTACACTGCATGCAAGTATGTTTATGCCTTTTACTTGCTTGTTTTTTCATACAGTTTTTGCACTTATTAACAAAACCGTCCTTAATAATCTTTGAACGGTAAAAATTTGAAATATTCAACATACTGCCACAAGACTTACATAGCTTCTCTATAAGCATCCTCCCCCCCTTTTTTTAAGTTAAAAGCCAACATATTAACAACTTAAAACAACAAAAATTAAAATATCAGAGCCCACTTTCATCAAATAACGCAACTGACAGCAATTGTCACACCGTGTGACAATTGCTGTCAAGTAAAAATTTTGGTAAAATGACAGACTAACTATGAGAGGTAAGTCATGAGCAGAGAGCACCATCAAATGCGGATCAGAATTCCGCATGAATTAAAATCTGACCTGGAGGAAGCATCTAAGGCTAATAAACGTAGCCTTAACGCTGAGATTACTTCTAGACTTGAATTCAGCTTGAAACATCAAGCAGAAGACACATATGAATCTAAATTTTCAGAAAAAATTGACACAATATTAGAAGAAACAAAAAAGCATCATGAAATACTTAACAAATTACAGGATTCTGTTATTTTTGGCAATTACGGGTCAGGTAAAAGCTCAGGATATAAAGATATGAAAATTAAAGAGTTAAAGGAAAAGTAGAAGTAAATGTGATTAATATACGTAGAAAATCACCAAGTCAATCTAAGTTCTGTTTTTCAGAATAAGATACATTTTGGCCAGTTAATCGGTTATCTATTTTTTCCACCAACAAAAAAATATTTTGACACAAACCAATCACACTCTGATTCAGATTCACCATGGCATTCCGCATCAATAGATTGCATACCTATAGCTTTAGAAGAAAATACTATGTAATACATTTCACTTTCTTTTAAAGTAACAAAGTAGCTCAATGTTCTTTCCGATGAGGCCAACGAAATCCACCTATCTATAGGAACGTTTTTGCCTTTTGGTTTAGCACCACCTCGACCTAACTCAGCCAAGTCCCTGTAAAGTTTGGGTTTAAGTACCTCTTTACTACCTATTTTTACTCCAGAAGCTTCAACTTGGTATATTTTTAATGGCGAATTAGAAAGATCAAATGATACTTTTGATTTACCTTGATTTTTTATTGTTACATCAATGATAACGCCTCGTTCCCTTTCCTTATTAACTACATAATCAACGACTTGAGTATCAATTATTATATTTGTTGATTCAGTATTATTAATTCTTTCTTGCAACTCTTTTAAGTCAGCCTCCGCCTTTTCTTTTTGGTTTAAAACATCGAAAGTTTGCAATGTCCAAGCTGCAGTGAATATTATTGAAATAACAACAAACAGATGTTGAAATGCTGAAGCAAATGCAGAGTATTTTTCCCCCTGCGCCCCTAGTTTTTTTACAACCGCTATATAAACAGCTAGGACTAGTAATACTAGAACTAATGCTATTAAAGCAATCATAACCCGGTAACCCCCTCTTCATTATCCTCTGGAAAAATAATTTCGTTCTCTGGGATTTTACTAGTAACTTTTATAGCAGGAATGCCTTTATTTGGTTTATCCAAACTCGCACCAATGGAAGATTTAAAAATATCAAACTTAGAATGTTCATTAAATTTCTCAGCAACCTTGAGCGTAACATTTCTAACATCTTCACTTAAAGCTACATATTCTTCCGCATCAACACTTGTTGAAAAAAATGTGGAAAGTAGCATCGAAAAGATTGCAGCTCTTGTTTTATCCGCATTCATTTCACTCCAAATATTTCCAGGAGACATAAACACATTTTTAGTAGTGAGCGTAAACTCTGCTTTTAAACCTTTGACGACATACTCAGATTCAACTCTATTTACTAGGGTGTCATCCAAAATACTATCATTATTAATTTCTCCTGACTGTATAAGCCCTGAAAGCAACTCAAGCTTTTGAATCATCCTTTGAAACTCAGTCACATGAAACTGACTTATCCCTTCATCTTCTGACAACTTAGTAGAAAAATATATTTTTTCATCTAACTGAAACATACTAAATAGCCAGTGATTTAGCATCAACTTATGATTTTCTAGAGAAAAAACTGTTTGATTAGCTGCCAAACTAACACGAACCACCAATGGGATACCTTGCCTCGGCTTAGGAAACTCCCACTCAACGAATCGTCGAAGTTTATAATTCAAAAAGGTCGCTGAAGCTCTTCTACTTTCAGCACCTCGAAGAGGCGTTGTATCAACAAAGGCTTGGGATTTAATAGTTCCAAGTAAAATTCGATCTGAATCCAAGGTAAAAACAATATCACCAACAGACATATCATCAACGAATGTACGCACTTGAGATAATTTCTTTGATAGCTGACTTGCTGATTCTCTGTCATCGAGATTTTTCTTATTCTCTAGTGCCCGAATCTCACTTTCAATTCTCTCTAAACTATTAGCACCAACAAAGCCTTCTGACTCAACAGGAACTGCATCCATATGCCCTAAGCACATAATATTATTTTCACGAAAATGCTCAAAATAACGCCCATTCTCGCCTGGGCGTACAACCCAATACTTCTGATTTGGGTTCAGGGTATGCAAACGCATTTAACATTCCTTGTCTGTTGAGTTAGGAAAATGGTTGATTTTCAACCTCTATTCACATCAAGATTCTACACATGAATTGGCGATGTTTAAATGATAAACCTAACAAATTTCTAGAAATTCTTGTCACATGAAATAATGCCACCAATATAGAGCATCGCCCCAAGCTCAAGAAAATTCGTTTCACACATTTTGTTCTACTAATGGTAGGCACGATGGTGGGCACGATGGTGGGCAGAGTAAACCAAGAACATACATAAAACAACAAACGTACTGATAACAAAGAGCAAAATAACAATAAGCAATATTCAGATCCAGAACGTAGAGTAAATAGTTCTCCGCTAAACCTCTTTAAAAACACAAAGCCTCGATTTATCGAGGCTTTGTTTCATTTAGCGGGCAGAGCAGCAAGCGTTATCAGATGGCCGGTGCAAACGCCTGGTGCGCTTTAACTATGGCTGCACTGACATCGGCAACGCTTTGGGTGCCGTCAAACTTGTTATAGGTCAGCTTGCCAAACTCAGCCAGTTTGCCATAGTACTTTATCAGTGGCTTAGTCTGCTGATGATAGATCTCCAACCGGCTTCTTACCGTGCTCTCCTCATCATCTGCACGAATAATCAACGCCTCACCGGTCAGGTCATCTTTGCCTTCGACCTCAGGTCGCTTATAAACAGTGTGATAGACACGGCCCGATCCCGGGTGGATGCGTCGGCCAGCCATTCTCTTCACGATCTCTTCATCGGGCACATCAATCTCAACCACGTGGTCAATCTTGATTCCGTTGGCTACCATAGCATCGGCCTGGGGTATGGTGCGCGGAAAGCCATCAAGCAGATAACCTTTACTGCAATCGTCCTCAGCGATACGCTCCTTTACCAGGCCTATGATAAGCTCGTCCGGAACTAACAGACCTGAATCCATCAGCTGTTTAGCCTCTATTCCCAGCGGACTTTGTGCCTTAACGGCTGCACGCAACATGTCTCCCGTCGATATCTGCGGAATACCATATGTTTCCTTTATGAATTGTGCCTGAGTTCCCTTACCTACACCTGGTGCGCCTAATAGCATGATACGCATCTTATAATTGTCCTCTTTTCTAAGCTTCTTATTAAGCTGTTGGTTAAATGTTTGACTAAATTCAGATATAGGGCGGCCTGAGTGACATAGCCGCCCTGTTCAATGAGATGGAGTCGGAGTGATATTACTTTTGAGGTGGACCCTTAGTGCAATCAGAATCCACTCTTTCCTGCCAGTTTTTTGATGGCTCAAAAAACTATATGTGGCCACATTTTAATTGGCTAACGCCCTCTTAATCGCCGGCATCATCTGTCTCTTACGGGACAGAGTGTCCTCCAACACGAAAATGCCCTGACTGTTCTGTTTCACCCCGTAGGCTTTAGTGGCTGTCTTAGCCTCGCTATCGCTGTTGGTGATTACATAGGCGGTCTTCTTCTGCATATCGACGATAGCGAAGAAGATCTGCTCCCGTTTCTGATTCTTACGTGCCTTCGCCATAGCCCCGCGCAGCTCATCTACACGCCCAAGCAACTCGCTCGAGTCCAGCACTTCGGCAACGCCAAACCCTATCTCCTTGCCATTAACCGTATAGTTCTTGTAGTCCCCGACGACTATGTCATATCCACTGACATCCGACAGATCCGATTTTGCCCTGAACATGCCCTGGGCAAACTCATCGGGGTTAAGGTTTGCCTTTGCCGAAAGCGTCTTAACCAGCTCCCTGTCACGTTGCGTCGTGGTTACTGATTTAAGGTTTAGCGTATCCGACAGGATGCCCGCGAGCAGTAGGCCGGACATGGTTTTTGAGAGCGTCTTACCATGATCCAGGGCATCATCGGCAATGATGGTGGCCGCCGAGCCCCAGGGCTTAATATTGATGCTGATAGGTGCCGACAGTGAGATAGGGTTATCTCTCAGGGCATGGTGGTCTATCACCGCCTGGATATTGTTTTGCTCCACCCCTTTCATCAGTTGTGTCGTCTGGTTGAAATCTACCAATGCCACCTTGGCGTTTTCCAGGTTTCTGGCCAGTGGTGGTGTTTTTACATTTAGCTGATCCAATACAAATTGAGTCTCTTTATTTAACTTCCCCGTACTGCGGGCCTGTCCACCGTAGACTTCGGCGGCAGCGATGGCCGAAACAATGGTATCGGTATCAGGGGTCGTGTGCCCAAACCAAAGCGTATCGGATGAGATAGGCTGTGCATTGAGTGAAAGGTCGAGGTCGGCGCTCTGACAAGGTAATGCCATGGCCGCAGTTAATGATAGCGCAACGAGTGTTAAACGATGAAAAGTCATGATACTTCCCCGTAATTAATTATTTTCTTATTTGAGTTCCGGCCGAACTCCTTAAGCCTGACCGGACTTAGATACCTGGTGTATAGGGAAGGGTTGCCCCCTCCCCCAGAGCTGGGATTTCAGCTACTCTGCAACACCGGTCCAGTAGTAGTGCTGATTGCTGCGAGCCTTAATATCCATATTCTTCTTGATGATAGGCTTAAGGTAATCTCTTGCGGTATCACCCAATAACTCATAGCCTTTCAGTGAATTACCACCGTCTAACTCAGCGGCAATCTTTGCCCGGCTTTTAGCGTTATCCAAAGAGGAGCCTTGAGCTACGGCCACCAACAACTTGCCTTTAGCCCCCACCACTTTTGCAAAAGCCTGCTTCATGTTGCCCTTACCACCCAACACGACTACCGAAAGTGGCTCATCATTCAAAGCCGTTTGATACACCTCACCCTGAACACCTTTCTCGCCTGCAATAGTCTGCTTAACGCCGTTAGTCTTCACATTGATGCTGCCATCGAGGTTACGGGTCTTGATGCCATCAAGCGCGGCAATCTTAACCTCAGGAGTGACATCCGGAGTCTTAGGCTGCTTCTTGGCGTTAAAACGCTTACTGACGGCAAACGCGATCTCAGTTTTGGATTGAGACTGATCTTCAGCCAGCAGACCTGCCTGTTTCAACTTGCCGTAGAGCCAGCTGTTTAGCTTGTTGAGGTCCTCTCGGTTCTTGGTTTTGCCTTCGAAACCAATTTCCAGCAGTAACGGCTTACCGTACTTCCCCTCTTTACCAAACTTGCCGGGCTCGATGATCTTCTTCCAGATCTGAATTTCGACCTCCTGACCTTCGAAGGGACCGGTATTGATCCAGCCTTTATACTTAGATTGGCGCATGATGTCGGTCTTTAATACCTTGTCGGCACCATAACGCATCAATGGCGTCATCTGCTTGTATGAACGGCGATCCGCAAACATCAGGTATTCGAAAATCTCTTGTGAGTCAGCGTTATAGAAGTCAAAATTGAGGAAGTTAAAACCGACATCGGTAGACAGACTGTATTGGTCGCCACCGATAGAGACATCCACCTCCCCTTCGCCATTGATCATAGGTTTCAAATCGGCAACATCCCATGAGCGCATCTTGTGGGTAAACTTTGACTTGCGTGGCTTACTGACATCTAGACGAACACGGAAAATCTCATTCTGACTCTTGAGGAAGCGGTCCTGGGTATCCATATAGAACCCCTCTTTGAACTTGACCTTAGCACGCCAGTTGATGAAAGGTGTCTTCTCAACGAACGCCTTGCCCAACTTCTTACCTTCCGCATCCCAGAAGTATTTATCATCGATCATGTAATGCCACTCTATGTCCTTCATATCCCTTAAGGAGATAGGTTTAGCCGGCCCATAATCTTTTTTATATTCATAACCCAGCTCAGAGATCTGTGGTGCTATCGCTATCAGCAGTTCCCCCGCATTATGCAGTGCCTCTTCGGTACGACCGGGACGACGCTTGTTGTAGCGTCCGGATTTATTATTGATAATCCATTGGCCGTTTTCCATCTCCAGCTCACCACCTATGCGAGCCTTACTGCCACCGATCAGAGCCGTGTGTCCATATTTCTCTTTATAACCCCACTTCTTAGGCTTGCCATCTTCGATGCGCATCATGCCCTCTTTGTATTTTCTCCCCCAGGGAGAGGTTACCTCAGGGGCAATAACAAAGTTGCCGTCCTTATCGATAACCCAAACGTAACCCTCCCCCTCGTCCAGAACGATAGGGTTATCGGCATTACCGACTTGAAGGTAGGGGTTCAACGCGATCTGATGATGGTTATTTACTTCGTAAGCCTTAATGTAGGCTGGCGGCATAACAGGGCCATAAAGCGTGTCTAAACTGCTTGAAGCGATAGCGCTAAAGGCAAAGGGTAGAACAGATAGTGCGAGTAGACGTGATCTCATAGCTCATTTCCTTGAACGATACTAAAAAGTCGATAGTAAAAGTCGATTAAAACGTTAACTTCTCCGGTGAACGCCAGCTCTGCGACCGTCGTTGTCGCTGCTTTATGGAAGCCTAATGAGAGCATTTACCCGGTGCATGATCTTATTGGAATTGCACACCTATTCATCTCATCGTCCTCCCACCTGAAGGCATTCACAATGTTGGTCAAATGAACCTGTTTTGATTCATTTTTAACCATGTAATTAGCATATACCTAACAGGAATCAAAACAGTGATAACGATCAAAAGTTTTGATTAAATCGTACAAATCATGGTAATCAAAATCAACTTATAACGTATTGGTTTAAAAGCTCATAAACATCAAAGAACGACAACCAAAAGCCAGCACTTTGTATGAACTAAAAAAGCCTCGACTGAGTACAGTTATCAATGTGTTCACGGTTCTGTAAGCACGACATTGAAAATGTGCTGCAATACAGATTGCTCCATAGGGCATTGTCACCTTGCCAATATCACCACAAGGTTATATTCCAACGACAACCTTTCCTTACTCTCCACGATCAATCAGTGCACTGCTCGTTCACCCTTAAGCCTCACTGAATCTGACGGCTCACCGAAATAGCAGTTGAAAATTGAGGTCGCAAAATAAAAACTAGAAGACAGAAGCTGGCAGTTTCGATCTACACTTCATATTTAATATCAAAGAATAAAACTATTATCACAACAAATATGAGTTTAAATTAATGATTCATTATAGATAACAATAAATCCACCCCAATTCCCCCCCCATCAATCTAGAAACAAATTAATTAATAACAATATAAACTCAAACAAGCCAAAAATTAAATAATATTAACAGCATCAAACAACAGGCTGTCAACGCACTTAAAACCCCTAGAGCACAATATAAGCCAAGATAAAAATAAAAAATCATGAATCTAACTAAACTGTGAACAACTTAAATATAAACATAATTAAACAACAACCTGATTAAATAGATTTTGAACTATAAACAATCCAATAAAACAGGCAAGTGCTGACAGTATTGGTGTAATAATCCAACCCATTAATATTTGAGATAACACTCCCCACCTGATAGGTAAACGCTTTAACAGGGCAATACCGATAACGGCACCAATAACCGCCTGCGAACTGGATACCGGTACCAGAGGGATTGCCGGCAGTCCAAGTTCTACAAAACTGTTGGACAGAGATTGGGAGGAGAATATAAATAACACTATCGAGTGAGCCATGACGACAACCCAGGCCGTTATCGGCGTCATAGGGATCAGATTATCACCAACCGTGAGCATCACTTTCTTGGAATAGGTAAATACACCAATACTGATCGCGACCGCACCGATAAAGAACAGCTGCATCGCCGGGCTGAACTCGATTCCCATCCAACTCGAAGCGTCGATAGGTGTGCTCAACACGAAGACCCCCATAACATTGGCGATATTGTTTGCTCCCAGGCTGTAGGAGCCGAACGCGCCAGCAACAATCAAGCCGATGCGGGTCCAATTATCCAATTGAAACAGGCCGGGGCGAAACCAGTTTATTGATGCCGCAACCAGTTTGTACAACAACACAGCCGTTATTGCTGCCAGGATAGGACACATGATCCAGGTGCTAAGGATTTTACTCAACACCTTAGGATCCGTGGCCATACCACTGAACAGGTTCCAGCCAATAATCGCGCCAACGATAGCCTGACCCGTAGAGACTGGCAGCCCGGACTTTGTCATCAGATAAACCGTAGTTGCGGCCGATAGCGCAACGGTAAAGGCACCACCGATAGCAGACACTTTCCCCAGAGCACCTAAGGTATGTGATGCGCCTGCTCCGCTAATTACCGCCCCTAAGATCACCATCACCGAACAGATTAATGCGGCGGTGGAAAACCTGACCATTCTGGTACCTACGGCGGTACCGAACACATTCGCGGCATCATTTGCCCCAAGTGACCATCCCAGAAACAGACCACTGGAGAGGAAAACCCAAATAGCAATATCCATCGAATCCGCCCTCTACTGAACACGTTTGAGTGTGAAAATAGAGATGCGATCACTGATATCTTCGGCTAAGTTGGCCACCTGATCGATTCGATCAAAGAAGTAACGCAGCTGAACCTTATTTATCAGAGGCAGGTCTGTTTCAAACAGTATGGTTTTCGCTCGTGTGCACACTTTATCCGCATCACTTTCAAACATAATTGTCTTCTTGTGATACTCCTGAACACGCTGAAGATCGGTGAAAAAACTATTTGCACATAAAAGTGCATGATCAATAGTCTCGCCGACAACATCTATCAACAGTAATAGATCCTCTTCGACTTCTGCAGGTATTAACGGTTTTTCAATATCCAGATGAAGACCAATCGTCTCCTGTTTATTTATAAGCCTGTCAGTTAATTCTATTAATGAAGCGACATCAGATCTAAGATCAGGAATTAAAGTCTTTCTATATAAGGTATTTTCAATTTCTCTTTTTAAATTATCTGCGTGCTGTTCAATTCTTTGTAGTTCATTTAATGTCGCTTTAAATTCTTCACTGTCTGCGCCATGTCTTAAATAGGCTTTCCATAACTGAACAAATGTATGGTGGGATAATGTTACCTGCTCTATAAATGTATAAATACTCGCTTCGGTAGACTTGCTTTGAGAAAGTAAAGAGGTGACTCGAGAAAAGCCAAACATGGTATCTCCTTTATATTATTAGAATGGGGGGGGTGAAGGTCAGGCAGGAATAGGGAGCAAACCTGACCTTCTGGGAAGGACCTACTTAAATCCCTCCGTCATTTTGAATGTTGCTTTTGTTTTGGAGCCTTTATGACCACTAGAAAGGCCAACCTCTTGTACCTTCTGATAGAGGAACTGGTACGCCTCCTCAAGCTTCGCCTTGTCACTCACATGCCCCTTAAAGGAAAACTCGGTAAATGTTACCCGTGGTTTACGGTAATAGGGGGTCCAGAGTTGAAAATCAATTTCCAGATTGCTGAAGCGATCATCTTTAAGGGTTCCTTCCCATTCATTGGTACGCATCACAACCGTCTGGATAAATTGTTGCTTATTTTTCTCATAAATTGGACCAAGCATATCCCAGACAACTTTCTCCTTTTTTAGCCGGTTGAAAACAAGTTCCATATCCAACTTCTTTACATCGATATCACCGGGAGAATAGGGAATATCATAACTGACACTATATGCCGCCTTGCCTTCGGTATAGTCGATCTCAGCCTTCTTATAGTTTGTTACCTCACCAAACCCTTGAGGATCTTTCGCTCTTAATTTGACAGTGATCTTACTCTTGCGCGGCTTAGTCACATGCTCACGTACACGGATCTGAATATGCTCCGCCTTAAATGCTCTGTCTGGTGTATCAATATAGGTCACAAGCTTTTGAGATAACTCATCATCAAACTCGATAAAACTAAACGCCTGCTTAAACGCTGATGTCTGCGTTTTGGCTGCATAGGGTAACGTCTTACCCACCCCAGTGTTGACGTGATACTCGAGTGAGGTGAACTCCTGAGGTGACAAAGCATATGCGCTTGAACTGAGGCAAAGGTTAACTAAGCCAATTAACATTAAATTGTTTCTCATAACTCCACCTTAGAAAGCAAACTGTAAACGAGCCTGGAAGATATTCGCATCTTGGTCATACATCATATTGCCGTTGATATCTTCATAAGGCTTCTTGTAATCAGCTGTCGTATGTACATAGTTGAATTGAGCCTTTAAGTTATTCTCCAGATACCAGTTAACACCAAGGACATAGTCTGTTTTCTTACCGCCATAAATATCAGCGTCCACGTCGTCAAAATTGGCTTGGTCGACCCGCAGTGCCAGCTCCCATGCTCCATAACCGCCGGCTGAGATGGCATTATCAGGCTTAACTGTTTTAAATTTCCCTTTTTTCCCGCTGTACTTCCACATTTCACCGGTTAAGGTATAGATAGCCTGGAGGTAGTATGAGTCTACGGTGACCTCAGACAGATCAGGCTCATCCACTTGGTCCGCCATTCCTGTTACATATTCGGCTTGCAGCAGGAAGTTCTTGTGCTGATACGCAAGCTCGGCGCCATAATGCTGAAGTGATTCGGCATCAAACTTACCGGTATCAATAGTTCTTCCACTGGCTTTAGTATTGGGTCTTGCACGGTAACGTGTCTCTTGAATTGCTTCGTTGTTATTCACAAACAACGCACTGGCACCTAGATGAAGCAGGTGTTCACCATTATCTATTACGGCGGAAGTAAAACGACCATTGAATACGTCTTGCTTAAAGTTCAAATCGTCATCATCGAACCCAGCATTGACTCCATAACCTAGAGTGACGTTGTACTTGTTGCCAACATAATGCCACTGAACACCCAAAGCGCGATCCGGAGAGAAAGTATCTGTCGATGCGCGCTCTAAGAATGCCAGGTGAGCAGAGCTTCCGGTTGCCTCCAAACCAAAGGCAAACTTTTGGAAACCTAAAGTCAATTGAGAGTTATCCCACCCCTTATAGGCAATATTCGCATCCTTGACTTCAACTTCGGATACACCATCAAAATCAAGTTCTAATTCGTATTCCCATACATTTGAGAAATACCCCTCTAAACCAAAACGGATGCGTCTGATGCTAGCTTCATTGAATGAATCCTCGTATTCACGCTTACTACCGGTATATAGCTCATCGGCACTAACGAAATCTGTTTGAATTCGAGCCTTAAACTCCAGAGTCGAACGACCATCTTTTGAGATTAGTTCAGGGCTGGGTGAGCTCTTGGAAAATTTAACCCGGTCAACCTGCGAAGCGGCATCTTTAGCCTCGATAAGCTCGACTTCGAGCATATCCAGACGCTCTTCCAGTTCAGTAATTCGCTCTTTTTCCGACGCGGCAGCATTGGCAGATAAACAAAAAAGTGAAGCAGAGACAGCGAGCGCAACAATTGAGATTCGTGAAACATTAGCTTTAGCCATGAGAACATCCTCGATTAGTTTATTTTTATACGTACATGATCAAACTTTGTTTAATTTTCATTATTGATAGGTTACGACTACTAACGAGAATATAAAGTGATCCAGCTCAACTAATCTCGATCTAATCGTACAAATCTTTTTTAGCGCATTTAATTTTTTCCGTACACCATTCCTGACTAATGGAAATATTGAACATCGACAGCAGAGTCATAGCTGCCTTGAGCTAACCCCGTATCTGTTACAAGGTAAGTACTCACCAACTGAATAGATAGATAGCTTAAGAGCTACTCAATCGCCTCAACCAACCCATGAATCCCTTTCCTGCTGGCGGTTAGCCTATAGATCTTGTGGCTTGTTTCGGCATCCGTTTTTATCTCAAACGCCAGATAGATTGGATGCACCTGCTCAACATTGACGGCCTGTATACTTCTGTCAGCCTCCCTCCAGTGACGCCTGATAACTCTCGGCAAAGAGCGTAACCTACCACTGAAATTCAGTGTAAGATCATCAACAAACTTACTATTTATTGATTGCCGTTTTTTCACATTAACGCTATAGCCTCTCTGATATACAAGCGCCTCTTTAAACGCACCACTGTCTGAGGAGGAGAATGCCTTACGCACCCTCTTCAACAAGCCTTGAAAGTGATGACTCTTCAGCCGATATAGCGTCTCCTTCGCATCGAACAGCACTTCAGACTCACTGCCTTTATAGAAACGATAGTGATGTTGAAAGTAGTGGGCGAAATACTTCTCCATCAAGTAGTTTCTTCCCAGCTCCTTAATGCGATCCTTGAAGATGTATGACAATACCAGGGAGAAAAAGAAGGGCGTTGAAAAGTTACCGAATGCCCTTTGAGTGATAAAAGCAACGGCCGTGGCAAACGCCATAGCAAACGCCGCCGCAAACCCGAAAATAAGTTGTTCGGCTAACACGTTGCTGTTCAGCATCTTACGCCTGAGCTGATAGGGACGATTAATAATTCGCTGGGCAAGCTGTAAACGGTCAAGTAACTTCTCCCGGCCAAACTCGGTATCATGGCTTAGTCTGAGATTTTCTCTTTCTGCATAGGCCGTTAGAGTTTTTAATCTCAGCGAATACTGCCCCCTCTCCTCCTTGGTCGTACCATGCTTTGCTTGCAGCAGCGCTTGATGATAGTGGTAGAGAAGGAGGTGGTCGGCAAGCTTAAACAACTTACGCTGCGTCAAGCGATCTTCATCGTCATGTATTTGATGAAACTTATCAAGGTAAGTCGCAAACTCGAGCAGTTCATCGCCGCTCATTTCGGTAAGCATCTCCAAACTCGCTGCGACAAGATCGGCGAGCGCACTCCGGTAGAGGCTTTTATTGACCTTTGCCATCGCATAAGCCGTTTGCCTTAACACCAAAAGATCGTGCTCCAGCCCCTGATGGGTGACGGCTTCGAGTTTTACTAACTTCTGCTGTTGCAACAGATTACGATAGAAGAGTGCGCTACTCATGCTGTCGCTATGCTGTGCCAGTTTTGCAGGGAAGAAGAGGAATACTTTCCATTGCAGAGTCTTCAGCTCCGGAGGTATTTCTACAGATATCTTCAGGTGATACTGATCGGCAATTGATAGCGACAACATATTTATATAGCCCTGATTACCACTGAGTGTAAGGTTGCTTCATCAGCATTGAGTTGTAATATTTCACATCTCCGGTCACCTCTTCACCCAGCCAGTCCGGCTTATCGACAGCCTGCGCTTCATCGGTGAGCTCCACCTCTGCGACCGTTAAACCTTCGTTGCTGGCATAAAACTCATCGACCTCGAAAATATGCTCGGCATGCTCGATCAGATAACGTGTCTTATCGATAACGCCTGGCTCACAGATCTTCAGCAACTCTTCGGCCTCCGCCGTTGGTATCTGCTCTTCCCACTCATAACGAGACGCTCCTGACTCATTGCCTATCCCTTTAATTGTCAGGAACCCTTTATCCCCCTTAATACGCACCCTTACCGTACGCTCAGGAACACTGCTCAAATAGCCTTGAATAATTCGCACTGCCTTCACGGCCTTACCTTTAAAGCTATCATTTTTTACCAGGTATTTACGTTCGATCTCCTGCGCCATTTTTTACCCCTTATTAGTTTGCCAATGGAAGATTTTTCATGCCGATCACACGCTTGATGGCTTGCAAGTAATTGATGTTTTCCACCCCCTCTAACCGGAGATCTGCAACCGTCTTCTTAATATCGTCCAGCTCAACAGACTCACTGTTTACACTCACGATGCTGGCGCCGTTAACCAATACGTTAGCCACTTCGCAAATCGTGTTGTTTACCATATAGCCATAACGCTCTTTATGGATCTTAACCGCTTGTAGATCCGGGTGTGCATCGATAATCGAGATGAACTCATCGAAAGAGTACTCAGACTTAGCAAGCGCCGGGAGCTCTACCATGAATGCGGGGAAAATCTCCTCAACCAGCTGAGATTTTGAGATAGGAAATTCCGCTTTTAATTTGGGATCCCACTGCTCAAGACCATCGATGGTTTGCACATAGGTTTTAACATCCATCTTTCCGTCACGGATCTTCGTATTATTCAAATCATTAGTACGGGACATGATATAGATTTCATCGCTTTCACGACGCCAGACTTTTTCCGGAACCGGAACCGATAAGCGCGCCATACGCTCTGCTGCAACGCTGAAATCCTGACCAAAAGTACGAAACTCGAAGCGTGGCTTTGAGATCTCTCCAATCTTTAACTCAGACATGTTCTTTCCTTATCAAATTGTTTTATGAATGTTGATGAATAGTGTTGATGAACGAGTTACATGCTATTCTTTAACCGCTTCAAAAAACACGATCTAGATCAAACTTATAAACATAAAAGTTTTAACTCGATCTGACATAAATAAAACAAAATATTTTTACACCGACTTTTAAGCGTTAAAAAACAACCGCTTGCAGCACACACAAAGAATAAATAAATTAATCCAAAAAAGATTAAATAAAAACTAGCAAGTTAGAACATTGATCTCGATCGTGTTTTTAAATTGTGATTATCGTTACAGTTTAAATACATCAAAATAAGTCACAGAGGCTAGGCTGGTATGAACAAAAAAAAAGCACATGTCGATCCCTTAGACATGAACCAGTATCGAATGGAAAAACTACCGATACGGAGTAAGAGCAGATTTGAACAATGGCTGGAACAATCAGGGATCTGGATCGCTATTGCCGCATTTATCTATCTACTCGTCGGTGAACCATCTACTTTCCTTACCAGCTTCGATCCTGCGACGCTCAGCGCCACGGCCTCTAAACACTTTCTGGATGTAGGTAACATTGAATTCAGCTGGCACGGACAGGCCATGCTCGCCATTTTTTGCGCCGCCATCATCCTATGGATAACGGAGGCGATTCCGAATTATTTGACCTCACTAATCGTCATTATCACTATGGTGCTTACGGGAGTTTTGCCGGAAAAAGTGGCTTATGCTCAACTAGGCCACCCAATTATGTGGTTGAATATTCTCTCTTTTATATTGGCTTCCATGTTGGTTGCCTCCGGCGCTGCCAAACGATTTGCGCTGTGGTTTATCTGTAAATTCGCGACCAGTGCCACACCGATTTTTTATAGCTTTATGGTCATCAACTTAGTGTTGTCGGCATTTATCTCGGCCACGACCGCCAAAGCCGCCATCCTGATGCCAATATTTATGGTTATCGCCGCGGTATATGGCGCTACCGGCGGAGACAATAAGAATAACTTCGGCAGAAACCTGGTACTTCAGAACCTGCTGCAGATAAACTTGTGTGCTGGGGCATTTGTCACGGGATCGGGAGCGAACCTGCTCGCGGCCAGCCTGATTGCCGGTGCTATCGGTGGCAGCTTTTTCTTCGCCGACTGGATGATCGTCGCCCTGCCCGTGGTTGTGTGTATGATCATCGTTGGTTGGCTGTTAGCGACCAAGGTGTTTTTCCCCCTCTCTCCGGAGGAACACCTGCCACAAATTGAAGGCGGTATGGATCGCTTGAAGAAAGAGCTGGATAAGATGGGCAACATCTCTACCAGAGAGATAAAGGCACTGGTCATCTTTATCACTATCCTGATTTTCTGGGCCACCGATAAACATCACGGCATCAGTGCAACGGCTGTCGCCTTTATCGGCGCCATTGTCGCCCTCTCTCCACGTATTGGAGTGGTCAACTGGAACCAGGTCGATGTTCCCTGGCATCTTCTGCTGTTCTCGGCGGGTGCATATACGCTAGGTGCCGGCTTTAAACAAACTGATCTGCCAAACCTTGCGGTAAATTTCGGTCTGGAGTACTTTGGACTGAATGACAATACCCCCTTCTCGGTCTTCTATATAGGTCTAACCGGCGCAATGCTGTTCAGCTCACTCGTCTTTCAGTCTAAGACGATGCGAACCATGTTATTCGTACCGATTGCGATAGGCATAGCACAAAGATTTGATTACCCGATAATGAGCCTGGCCCTGCCCGTTGCACTGCTTATCGAGCATGTCTATGTGCTGCCATTTAACAGTAAGCCCGCGCTACTGCTTTACTCTACAGATCAATATACCCTGAGTGACACCTTCAAGTTCGGTATTACCATGCTAACCATTGGCTGGATCACTAGCGTCATCTTAGGCGAAACCTGGTTTCATTGGTTAGGTTACACACCCAACGGCGTGTTCTGGTAGATGAAGCAGCCAACATAAACTGCAGAGTTAACTGATATGTATTCAAATCATAACGAGATCCGCAGTAAACTGGCACTATTGCAGCTAGCCAAAGAGCTTGGAAGTATCAGTAAAGCCTGCGACATGATGGGTTACAGCCGGGACAGCTATTACCGCTTTAAGAAACAGTACGAGAATGCCGGCGAACAGGGACTGCACAACCTGTCGAGAAAGAAGAGCACACTTAAGAACCGGGTCTCACAGGAAGTGGAAGATCAGGTCATAGAGATCGCACTCGACTATCCTAATTATGGTCAGGCCAAGGTGGCGGAGCTGCTAACCGCGAGGGGATGTACCATATCCCCCAGTGGGGTACGCACCATCTGGCTGCGTCATAACCTTGAGACTAAGCACAACCGCTTGCTCGCCCTGAACAGCCGCCTGCGACAGCAAAATGAGCTCGACTTCAATGCTCAGCACCAGATAGAAAAGTCCTGCAAACTGCAGCAGGAGGAAGGGGCACTCGACTGCCAGAGACCCGGTGATATCTGCGTACAGGATACTTTTAGAGTCGGCAATATTCCCGGGCTTGGCACTGTCTATCAACACACCTGCATGGATGCCTACAGCCAATACTCACATGCCCGGGCCTCTCTCGATAAGAGCTCACAGCTGGCCTCCGACTTTCTCCGGGCACAGGTACTTCCCTGGTATAAGGAGCAAGGTATTCCCATCAACAGTATTTTAACCGACAGGGGCGCCGAATTCAGCGGTAAACAGAGCCAGCCATTTCAGGCTCTGCTTCAGGAAGCCTCCATTAATCACATTCAGAAAAGGGCCTATAACGGACCTATCGTTAATGGACTCGCCGCCAGGTTTCAGAGCCTGGCCCACAGTGAGTTCTACGCGCCATTCTTAAAGAGAAATAAGGTATCAAACATAGAAATCTTAAACGACAATCTGCAAAAATGGCTTAAGCGCTACAACCATCAATATGCGATTGCCGGAAGGTATACCTTAGGCAAAACGGCCATTGAGGTGATAGAGCTCAGCCGTCACCTGTATAGATAGATGGAGGTAGAGATAGTTCAGGGCATCGATTAATCAATACCCTGAATTTAGAGTGCCTTACAGACTAAACATATTGCCGCTTATAGTGGCTGTTTAAGAACCGGCAGATTCAACTCCTCGTTGAGATAAACTTCGATGCGTCGGTTATCATCGGGGTTTTCGCTGATCAACTCAGACTCACCTTTGCCTACGACTGTGATGATCTCTGCTGAAATATGAAAGTTTGTCGACAGCATCTCAGCCACCGACGCGGCACGACGCTCAGATAACTTTTGGTTGTATTCTCGGGATCCCGCTGCCGAAGTGTGACCAAAGACGGTGATCTCTTTTACATCATACTCATTGATAAAATCGGCTAACTTCTGAATCTTATCTGTGTAAGTGACATCAATTTTATCACTGTCATTTTCATATAAA
This sequence comes from uncultured Shewanella sp., assembly GCF_947501225.1. Classification (GTDB taxonomy): domain Bacteria; phylum Pseudomonadota; class Gammaproteobacteria; order Enterobacterales; family Shewanellaceae; genus Shewanella. The sequence goes on along the minus strand of NZ_CANMUW010000010.1, from coordinate 95,747 downwards.
ACAGTGAGCTTAATTTCCGCCACTCTCGGAGCAAACTCAGTGCAACCTTTAGTATTGACGACATGTGATTGCGGCGTGTTGGCGCATCGGTCTTGCCCGTCGAACACACCATCTTTGTCACTATCTTTTACAGCCACAGGCACTATCGACTTAGGTGAAGTGGCAGCCTTAACCTGGGTATTTACCGTAGATTTAGACTCTGACGCGCCAAACCAATATCGAAAACCTAAGGAAACCACACCCACATCATCAGCATCCAGCGGCATATGCTGATAGCTGACATAGGCCTGAAGATCATGATTGATTTGGTAGCCTAACTCGGCACCTAACCAGACACCCGAACCTGAACGCGAATCGTCCCCCAGAGTATCCGACTCATCTGATAGAGAAGAGGTGACGGCATCCATTTCCCAATCAAAATACCCCAGCTTACCAGTGACACTGAAGCGTTCGCTGATAGGATAAGTACCCAATACACTCAATGAGAAGCCATCGGCAGTTTCAGGATACACATTCTCGGCTAAATCATAATAAGCATCTAAGTCTATCGCTTGACCCGAGAACTCGACACTTCGATCTCCAAGATCCGTATAGCCCGCTTCTAAACTAATATATTGATTAAACTTATATCCCAAAAACAGGCTATAACTCGCCCCTGAGTCATCAACTTTTGTGCTGGAGGCGTTGATCCCGGCTTGCTCATAAAGTTTATCTAACCCATTTTCAGAGACATCTGTTTTAGCCAAGCCAAATTGTCCACCAAGGTACCAGCCTTGTGACCACATATGTTCAGCTTCAACCTGAGATTCATGATTAGAAGCCTGCGCAGCAAGGGGAGAAAGAAGCGCCCCCAATGCGACGCTGAAAAGTGGGCTAAATGTTTTGTTATTCATAAAAATATTACACCTGATTTATTTAAGCAGACCTGAAAGTGTTTGCTCTATCTATCTTTAAAACGTTCCCGTTACGGGATATACAGATAAACAGAAGTAACATCAGCAAACTCCAGATACTCACCGCACCACCGGATGATTCTGTCTTGGCAACGACTTGGGTTCCGGTTGTCACTTCGATATGAATTACCGCCTCAGCCTTCTGACCAAATGCATCCTCAATCACATAGGTGATGCTGTCGTTCCCGCTAAAACTGATATCGGATATATAGGTAATGATGCCGTCAGCTCCGATCTCCAGGGTGCCATTTTGCGCGGCAGCGCTTATCACACCGATATCATCGCCATCGGGGTCGTAGTCGTTTGTCAGTACATTAATGGCTACCTGCTCACCCTGCAGCACCTCAGCATTATCATCGATAGCAACCGGCGCCTGATTCGCTAAGATAGTGATATTGACCACAGCATGGCCGGTGCCGCCATTTCCATCTGAAATACCGTAGCGGACTGTATCTTGCCCAACGATATTAGTCGGAGCCTGATAAACAATACTGCCACCATCAATCACCACGGAACCAAAATCGGCACTAACAGAAACTATTCTTAAATCATCACCGTCCGGGTCGCTGTCATTAACGAGAATGTCTATCAAGACCTCTTCATTCAATTTAACGGTCAAGCTATCGTTGATAGCAACCGGGGCACGATTTCCCCGAAGTCTGGTACCGACAAAACCGGGATCGGCAATACTACCATTGGTTATACCGTCATCATCATTCGCTCCACCATCCCGAATAATAAGCTGCACACACCAATCGCCTTCATTTAAGCCAGGCTGCCACAAATCGCTCCCCGTGGGCGGACAATAGCCAGGCTCGCCTCTTGTAGACCAAAGGCTGTTATCAGCATCTTCGACAAAGTCGCCCCACCCTGAGTCGGAACGATACTTACGATAGACGGCATCCATGGGGATCGGACTACGCAGCGGTGTAACAATGCGATACAGCTGACTGTTATCAGGTAGGCCGTAAGCGATAAAGTCCATGATCCCACCCACATTGATAGCCTGCTGGTCGACTGGGATCAGGTCATCATACTTATCGCTTTTCTCTGTGATTAAGGCCCCACCTGTCGACGCATTAAACGTCAGCTCGCCTCTTCTCAAGCAGACCCCCGGGTCCCCCTCGACCAGGTACTGGTTTTGAGTTTCACTCTTTTCAAACAGGACATTACACTCATCGACACGATCTAAATAGTCTGGGGTGCCATCGCCGTCGGTATCTTGATAACCCTCAATATTGTCGGGGATCAAATCACCATCGGAATCGGCATCGGTTAGCACCTCTAGGGCATCCACGACATGAACATAGATAGTCGCCTTGTCATCGAGTGCAGGAACGCCGTTGTCGGTCACTAACAGGTTAACTTGATAGACACCGGTATCCAGCTCTGACGGCTCGAAGGTAAACGAAGCATCTGACTGGCTGATATTAGTTAGCTGTGAATCCCAACTAAATTCCCAGGTGTCATCAACATTGGCATCGTAAACTGTCGAGTCGATAATCACTTCCCCGCCAGTACGACTTACTGTTAATCTAGAGTCCCCAGCTTGGCTTGCTGTTAAGCTCACCTTAGGTGCAATATTACCTTCACTAATAGTTAGCGTATGGCTCGATTGACTGGCTCGATTTAAACTCGAACCTAAGGTCAACGTCAGAGTTTCATCCCCCTCGATTAAGTCATCCTGTAAGATATCGATTAAGAGCTCAGCCTCGGTTCCTGACTCGATTACCACCTCCCCCGATGCCAACACATAATCAGAATCAACGACGGTTCCAGAAAGCTGGTAATCGATCACTAATGGATAAGTCTCAGATGGGCCGTTAAGATACACACCAACCTTAGCCTTCTCACCTTCTAATACAGTTTGGTCCTTCTTGAAAGAGACCAGAGGCCTGACACAGATGTTTTGCGCAGCAATAGTGACGCGCCCCTCACTATCAACGGCCTGCCAAAACGCCTGACTATTCCCGGGAGGAAATAACAAGTTATTATTGATGATAGACACTGGCAACGGGTTACCAAAATTATCAACCGCTGTCGCCGTACCTATATCCAGTCTGGTGTATAGGGCATCTGCATCGGCTCTTAAGTCACCACACAGATCGTCCGGCAGTGAAATTACCGGGAATAGCGCACCCTCATCAATATCGATATCGATTCGAATGCGGCCCACATCGGTTAACCCCTCCGGGTCCGCAATAAGATATTCAATAACGACTTCGCCTACCAAGCCTTGCACTGGTGTGTAAGTAATCTCGTTGCCCTGAATATCAATTTGCCCCATACCCACACTCGCAGACAGTAAGCTAATTAACTCATTTTCAGGATCACTGTCGTTAGCCAGTGGTAATATCTTGATCGGTTGCCAGTCATTGACCGCAAAGCTGTCATCGACGGCTACCGGCGGTAAATTATCCTCTTCACTCTCTTTAACCGTTACAGTTACCATTGCTTGAGCCGTAAGCTCATCACCATTAACACCGTCACTGACGGTGTATGAGAAGCTTAACTCACCGATAAAGCCCTCTGGTGGCATAAATGCGAGTGTATTATCCGCATTTAGCTGAACATTCGCCTGAGAACTACCGATATTTACAATCGTAAGCGAGTCGCCATCGACATCGGAATCATTACCCAGTACAGAAATATTGATAGCTTCATCCACTATGGTTGAAGCAATATCGTTCAACGCGACCGGGCGATCATTTACCGGTGTAACCGTCACAAAAATTACGGCACAATCTGAAAGCCCGCTAGCATCTTCAACACAGTAGGCGATTTGATCTTCACCATGATAATTGGCCTCGGGGGTATAAAGAACGCTGCCATCACTGCCGATAACGACGGTGCCGTGAGCCGCTTGAGCCGAAGTTACACTTAACTGGCTATCATCGACATCAATATCGTTTACTAACGGATAAGTCGAAGTCGGCGTATCCTCGTCTAATATCAACATATCGTTAATCGCATCCGGCGCATCATTAACCGGCGCTATTGAGATAGTCACCATGACCACATTACTATCGAGTGAGCCATCACTCACCCTATAGCTGAAGCTATCTGACAAAGACTCTTCACCGTTATGCTGATAGACAAACGAGCCATCCCCATTCAAAGTTAAAGAGCCATGACTGACACCACTCACCAAGATGACCGTTAACGGATCGTTATCTACATCTGAGTCGTTAGTTTTTACACCATTGCTACTTGCAACAGTTAAGATTTTTCCCTCGCTCACAGAGTAAGTATCACCCTGCGCTACCGGCTTATCATTTACCGGTGACACATTAACGGTGACAGACGCACTACTCAGGCCACCAGCATTATCCGCTATGGTATAGGTGAGTGTATCGACCCCATTAAAGTTAGCCGCCGGTGTATAAGAGACTTTACCTGCAACAACAGATACCTTAGATCCACTGGCGGGAGTCGCAACAGAGGAGAGATTCACAACATGACCGGTATCGATATCAAAATCGTTGACCAGCACATCAAACAAATGGCTCCCCGAATCTTCTGCAATATTATCGAAGTTATCATCTAAAGCACTCGGCAGCCGGTTTAAGAAGCTCAGCGGCAGTTCAACCGGTGTTGAGGTCACATTAGTGTTTAGGTTATCCACATAAGAGAATGTCCCCCTAACCGGGTAATTTTCTGAAGCCAAAGTCGGGACTAATCCTGACTCAAGCAGTTCAAGTCGAAGTACATACTGCTCATCGTTACTGTCTGCATCGGAATTGATCACAGAGCCAAATACAACCGAGTAGGATTGGCCACTTTGGGTAAATGCACTGGTTGCATCGACAAATGTATTACTGCTAAGAGTATTTAAACCTACCGGAGCCAGAGACGCCGTTAACCCTGTATCGAACAGACGCTTCAATTTGGCACTGTTAGCTTTAACGGCTAATCCTGTCGGCAACTCGACATTGATGGTTAAATCATCGGTTCTGCCCGTTGGAATGTTAAGAGTGACCTCGAGAGTAAACTCCTCACCTTGAATAAAGTCATTGCCCGCCGTCTCAACTAAGGTTGAACTCACCACAGAGACAGACATTTGAGGCTGACCCGATGACGATGTGATGCTGACAGAGAACAAGGTCGGATTCTTGCCGTCACTGGCATCGGCATTGTCATCACTGGGAACATCGGTAAAGTTTGTTCCGCTCAATATACCCTGATTGGCAACAACGGTTCCATCCGCTGTCGATGAGTCAATAGTGACAATGACTCCAGCATTAATCACACTACCCGGAGTTATATCGCCGATATTCAGTGCAAATGGTGCATCCGATACTACGACCCCCTGACTCGTAAAGCCGCTGTTGGCGATCACTGTCGTATTAGCAGGAATTGCATCTGCCAAGCGGCTATTAACAGCCGTTGCCGAACCGGAATTGACAATTGTAAACTGATAGAGAACCTGATCATCAGGGTCGACCAAACCATCACCGTCAAGATCGTTAACTAAGCTCCAATCCAGGTAAACATCGACATCAGGCTCACTCGCCCCACCACTCACAGCCGTATAGCGGACGGGCTGAGAACCGTCAGCCTGGTTACCGTTACTGTCACTGGTAACCGCATCGGTCTGATCGCTGTTACCTATTGCAGTGTGAGTAAACTGTTCAATGGTAGGTGTTGCATCTGAATCGAATAATGGGTCATCGATAGTAACTTGATACTCGGCCACTATCACCTGACCTGCCGCGAGAGACGCAATAGTAACATCAACATTGCTTCCCGAAACATTGATGATATTGGCACCGGAAATTACAGAAGTCGGGGCGACATAGGTCACGCCTACAGGCAGAGTTTCAGCCAAGGTGACATTAGTTAGCTCACTGGATGAGATATTCTGAATAAAATAACTGATCTTCATGGTGTCACTGGGTGAGATCTCACCATTACCATCTAGATCTTGAGTCCACTGCGCCGTTTGCTGAATATAGAGCGCATCGAGTCGTCCAACGGCATCTTGCACATAGATGATTGTTGCCTGATCGCCGTTACTGTCGTTGGCATCTGAATCAGAGAGTTCCGGCACTGTTAGCTCTGAATCCACGGCTCCCTGAGCCCGGATCTGAGTGCCGGCTGTCACGCCACTGTTGATGCTGACCCTATAGTTCAATGTCACCACATCATTAGTGTTCATCGCACCAATATCAAATGCCAGATTTGGCAAGCTACCTACATCGATACTGCCCTGACTCGTAGTTGCCGGCGTTGTTGCCACATAGGTAGTGTTGCCGGGAATATTCTCACTATAGCTGGTCTGGCTAACCGCCGGCCCCTTGTTAGTTATTACCACTGTGTATTCAAGAATATCACCGACCTCAAGCACTCCCGCATCACCATCATCCACGGCAATGACAACGCTATGGCTAACATCGATAAATGACAGGCTCCTGGTCGTAATACTCGTCGAGCCACCGAAGCTGTAATCTCTCTCAACCGCGGGAGTTCCCGGTAACGATGAGTAAACACCATTGGATATACCGATCGATAAGACTTTATCTATCTCAGTATCGCTGTCCACGGTGACTTCAAAGGTGAATGATTTTCTGTCTTCGACCAAGGTAATTGAACCCATATCGACACTTAGCACACCAGGAACGCTACTATCGATACTGCCATCACCCACATGACTAGAGCCTGTGTAGGTCAATCCGGCAGGGATATTAATATCGAAACTCGTTTCAAAAGCATCGGCACTGCTCGAGTCATGGTCCAAAACAACGGCAATGCTGACCTTATCGCCCAGAGACACTTCACTCAGGCTAGGCGTGATAGAAAAGAGTAAGTTGGGCTCTGCGATAGTGACAGGCTCGATATCAGGCCCGGCCGCACCCGCCTGGCTAGTCACCGACGCGGTGTTATTTAGTATCACACCGGCGACATTGCCCGGTTCATCCTCGACTTGCGCGACTAAGCGCACAATAAAGAAATCGTTACCGGCATCGGCATCTGAGGTGTTAGTCACATCACCGAAGCTATAGGTCAATGTGCCGGTAGGCGATTCTACCGGAGTACCGGCTCCGCTGTAGCTGATATGTGCCCCTGCGATGATACTGCTTGAAACAAAGCTAAGCCCCCCAGGCAAAGTATCGGTTAACACCAGGCTCTTGCTCATCCCCTCGATCAGGTCGATACGAATATCATAGGAAACCGTTTCACCGATAGCGAAGTTACTATCGGCCTGACCGGCACTCAAGCCTTGCTGAATCGAGAGGCTGGAATCGACGGTAAATGCCTGTGTTACTGACTCACCATAGTTATCTAAGTTGCCGTCATCATCATCCAATGAGTCACTGCTGTCACGTCCACCACCTGCTTCCAGGCTGTTGTAATTGGCCGTTACCGTATTAGATACAGAATCACCGGCATTGGCGCTATTCGCTATCACAACATCATAATCTACCTGAACTGAAGCGGTTGGCGGCAGGTTAAACAGCGGCCAGGTTAAGGTATCATCGGCATTGTTCGTGGTTGTAACCTGTGCATCTGCACTGGCCAATGGTGTAGAGGTATTGGTTAATACCGCCGCATCGGCAATGTTAGTTAACACAAGATTAGCAAATGTACTGCCACTGCCCGTTCCGTCAGGTCCACCTAGCAACTCTGCAGGTAAAAGATCTGCAACACTTACCCGATACGCCGTTGCCTTGGTTGAGGTGTTGGTCAATGTGATCTTATAGGAGACCGTATCACCCGCATCACTCCCGGTTGCACCTGAAGTTATCGTTTTCGATAAGTCCAGATTCGCTTCGATAACATCGATAACCAATGTTTTAGTCGGTGGCGTGGATGCATTATCGTAGCTGGCCGAGGCACCTATCGACAGAGATGTCCCCGCCTGGTTTGCCAAAATATTATCGACTTCAACCTCAATTTCGATAGAGATATCTTGCGCACCACTGTGACTGTTGGTGAGCGCACCAAAATCGAAGATGAGTGGATCGTCAGCTGGTCCCAGGTTGGTTTCGGGTGTCAGAGATGCGGTAAAGTTACTCGCTGGAGTCGTGATATTAACCGGGGTACCTGTGTAGGTTAATCCCGTTGGCAGATCATAGGTAAATACGAAGTTGTCCGTCGTACCTACCGGAATAGCCATAGTAGCCATGACGGTAGTTTTATCAAGAATAGGCAGTTCACTACTGCCAGCCGTTAGATTAATGGTTGGCTTGCCTGCGGTAACAGTAACCGAATCACTTGCGATTAAATCATTAACCTTCTGGGCAGAATCGTTATCGTTGCCACTACCGGTTCGCTCTCCCGTGTCGCCTTCGGCGGCTCCTGGAGCCGCATCACCGGTCCCCCTTGCTCCCGGCAGAGAGGTCACTGTGGCGCTCAGGGTGTTGGTCAATTTTTCCTCAAAACCAATCGTAGGATCGACCGTCGCGGTATATACAAGTGTGATTGTCTCGCCCGGGTCCAGATAATGCTCGCCGCTCACACAGGACGCGTTAGATGCCAGTGTATTACCGATGAAACTAAAACAGCCCAACAGATCTTTGCTGCCACGGGACAAGGTGGCACTGGTTAACGATGGACTCTGTAACCTTGCAGGTAAGAGGTCGCTGACCTCCCACTCCCAGCCCCGGCTTGCATTCGTGGAGTTACTGTTGGTTATTACTGTGGTAAAGGTAACCAACTCGCCACCGGTAACACTCGAAGGTGATGCCAATTTACTGACTGCCAGATCGGCCTCAACAACCGTAAACCCGGCTGTATCGGTTACTTTCTGAGGATTATTATCGACATTGTTATAATTGATATTGGCCGTTAATGTCTTAACATTGGTTCGCTCATTGTCTGAGGTATTTTTGACTAAGATGCTGAAGGTCAGGATGATCTGCTCATCGTTAGCATCATTATCGCTGTTAGTTATACTCCCAAGATCAAACCCAATTTTCGACCCGTTAATCACCGGAGAAATCACGGTATTACTCTCAGGGATCGGTGCCAGCCCTCCAGACAAGTTACTGCCCTGCAGTGAAGCAGACTCAAAAGCTCTAATGAGGGCCGTGCCCGTCAGGTACTCGGTACCGGCAGGCAGGTCGATATCGATGATCGCATTGCTACCATCCTCACTGCTCACGCCCTCGGGTACAGTGACCGTGAGTCGGTAAGTCAATACTTCGCCTATGGCGCCCTCTACCGAACCCGTATCACTGGTCCACGATTCAGATGAGTCAATTATACTGAAATCGGCCACACTCAAAGCGGTGACCGAAGCCGTTGCAGAGCCGGTATCACTGCTATCTCTTTCAGGATTACCAGAAACGCCGGCCTGGCTATCCCCCGTCGCCGAGACGTTACTGGCATAACTCGAGCCTGTCACCACCCCATCTTTCACGACAGCGCTATAGGTAAATACCTCGCTAGCGCCTACCGCCAACGCACCGCTTGCCGTATAGGTAACCTGTGGATTGACGAACGAATAACTGTATCCTGCAGGTGTCGTGCCTTCCACTGCGCTGGTTACATCGAACAGATCAGCGTTTAAGATATCGGTTACGACAATATCGTAGGCAGGGGCGGTACCATTATTGGCTAAATTGATGGTTACCGTGACCGTATCACCCGCGGTCAGACCCGAGGCCGGAGAGAAGCTGGAGGTCACCGCTAAATTATGCTCGGTGAAGTCGACAGAGGCACTATCTTGAATTGGGCTTCCCGTCTGATCCTTATAGGTTAGATTTGCCGTGAGCGTGGTGTTTTGAGCCGCATCGATAGCACTTAATGAGGTGCTATCGGTCACCAAGGCATTGACGGTAAAAGTAAAGCTGTTATTACTGGCGATGTTATCGTTGGTCACCGATGTTATGGCCGGACTATCGAAGGCCACACTGATGCTCTGCCCGCTATTCACAGCACCACTGGCCGTGATAGTTGGCGCGGTATCGACAGTTCCTGCAAATCCCGTGGTATCCACATTAAGACTGGCATCGACATATTCAAAGCCTGCCGGCAGAGCCACGAATACATTTAAATTTTCTGTACTGCCCTCTGGGAGGGTCACACTGGTTTCATAGGTCGCAATATCCCCCACCACCAAGTTACCCGGATTCCCTTTGGGGGCAACACTTTTTAAGCTAGTCGTTACCGCAGGATACTCCATGGTGATCACTGCCGAATCACTTATAGTCGGGAATGACACCGCACCGCTTGCAGACGACCAGTTGACACTCGCCGTAGAGGTTAAAATCTCATTGGGGTTAACCGAAGAATCTATGTCGGCGCTATAGGTGATGATCGCCGTATCACTGCTAAATGACGTTCCGGGAGTGCCATCATTTTTAGGCAGCGGGTTAGTTAAGGTAAGACCTGTTAGTAGATTGCCAGTATAGGCTATAGGAGTGCCCGCGCCATCTAACACCGAATCTATGCTGATATTTGTCAGACCAGCTATGGCCGGGGCCGTAACGACTGCATCATGGGCATCGGCACCGCCGCTGTTTTCAACCGTGATGGCTAAGCTCAAGCTATCACCGGCATCAGACTTAAAAATATCACTATCCACAGGCGAAGCAGATATCAAGGATGCGTCGGCAACTGAGTTATCACTGGCAGCAATGCCATAGGTCAGCGTCAGCTCAGGCGCTCTGACATGCAACTGCACCGGCGAGGTATCTATAGCCATAACGCTGGGAGTGTTGGCGGTGCTGGCTAAAAACAGGGTAGTTAGAAACAGATCATCGGCAAAGGGATCATCTTCGATGGCCACACGAATATCGACGGCAATGGTTTGAGCGCTTGTTGAAGAGACGTTAGGCCATACGATGCGTAACTTATTGGTCGCAGCATCAACCGAGATGTTCGCTGGCGTTAGGGCCAGAGTATCTGTTGCGGCTGGGACAATATCTGTACCAAAAGTAGTACTAATACTAGAGACATCGAACACAGGCAGAGGCAGGTATGTTTCGAAGACGATGCTGTCTGTATCGCCAGAAGGCACAGAGAGTGAGTGACGCAAAGTAACAACATCGTCGGGGGCATATTCAGCCTGTGGGTTAACGATAGAGAGCGCGTTGCTGACAGAGGTGATGCCGACAGAGCTTGCCGAGCCATCGGTACAGCTTGTCGCACCTACGGTCAGGCTGTATTCGGCACTTGCCGTCGCCTGCAGGTTATCGTTAGCGAGCACTGGCTGACTCGTTGCGACATAGGCTTGATCTACGGTCGCGGTATAAGCAACAGCAATTGTCGTACCCGGTGCCAGGTTACCGGTGACGGCGTGCACATCATAAGTAAGTGTTGTTATACCGGCATTGACGGAAACGGACGGCGTGATCACCACAGCCCCGCCGTTAACCGTCATAGCTTGATGAGCGGCAAAGGTGAAGCCATCGGGAAGCACATCGGTTATCACCAGAGAGTTCGCCTCTCCAAACTGAGTCAGCGCCAGCGTGTCGGTAAAGGTAACGGTATCACCCGGCTGAACTAACCTCGGTGAAGCCGACTGGCGAATAACCAGATGTTTAGCCGTAAGCGATGAGCTGCCGTTCTGTTGAGGAAGAGGAGTATCATCAGGGTATTCAACATCCAGTTGTGCATTGCTGGTCAGCAGCTGAGTACCGCACTGGGACTCATCTAATATATCCGTGATATAGGCCGTATAACTGACACTTGCATCATTTCCTGCTGCAGTACCTGTTATAGAAGTAAAGTTGCTGGTAAAGATACCACCCGGTGCAGAGGTCAACGGCTCTGCCGTTTTAACAAAACCAACACCACCGGTTGCCGATGAAGCATGATATTGAAGTGCGGCATCTAAGCTGTTTTGATGCTTCAGGTCGAAAGCGGTTTTGCCGTTAGCAACATCTATCTTATCGGTAACACTGAATTTGAAAGCCGAACCCGGTACATTCTCGGCTTCCGGCGCGTTATTTGAAGATTGGAATAAGATAACAGTTGGCGTAACGCTTTTACTTATTAAGGTACCCTCAATTGCACCATTGTCTCCGGTCGCCGTATCTCCATATTCGAAGACCCCTTGGACACCCACAGATAGCGGAGTACCTACCACAACAGAGGTATCGAGCGTAGCACAGACATTTACCGCTAGCTCCGGGCCATCTTTAACAACTGAGCCTAAGGGAAGTGTCAACAGACTCAAACCACGCCCCTGCTCAGAGCTGACAATCGACCCCGTTTTAGGATCGGTTAAGGAGCCGGAAACAGGAAAGCTACCCACATTGGTCACAGTCACGCCACTTCCCAGAAAGCTCGCCGAGTCCAGTGTTATCTCGGAGGGAAAGTCCAGACGAATATAGGGACCAAAGCCCGGAGTCGTATCGGAGTTACTGAAACCGACGTCAAAACAGACCTGCTCACCGGCAAAGGATGCTGCAGGTAACCCATTGGTTAAAGCGGGGGTTGCAGCATGTGCAGAAGCTTGTGTGAGAAGTGAAGAGAAAAAAGAAATAAACAGAGTTGAAACAAGCAACTTATATTTTGTCATAGTAACGCTATCTTCCGGTGATATCACAATTCGTTAGATGAGAGGACTCAAATAAGGCAATCTCCTCCCCCCTCAAAACCACTTCAAACTGCCAAGTGAGACCAAGCGGCAACCAAGTGGTAACACAAGCCGCGCAACACTAACAAATCCACAACCAAAGTAAAGTGCGATCGCCACATTTTTGACACTCGCCATTTAAGCAACACAAAAGCACCTCTCTGATTTAGCATCAAAAAAATGAAACATTGCATCACCAATTAACCGGCAGCAAGAACAACACGCTAAAACAGAGCCCTCAACTGGTAATTTCAATACATTAACAAAAACAAGCATGTTAAAAATCATCGATTTTGTCGCATACGGATAACTGAAAAGCTGAACTCTCCCTAAGTGAGCAATCGTGAGAGTTATGCTCTCGCTCCGAAATACCTATCCCCCCTCATCGAACGACAACGATGAAAACCGCTCTCACCTCCCACGTGAATTAGAGACCGCTAATAAAAAATCAAAGAAAACAACAAATAAAATTCAGGACTATGAGTATTAAGCCACAAATAATAAACACCTATAAAACGTTCAATCAATAATGATTATCAATTGAGTTGTGAAAACATGTGAAAAGATAATTAAAACTATTAACGGAGTTATGAATAATCATTAATGGATATTAAACTAATAATAATATATATGAATAACAACCATGAACATTCATAAAAGAAATTATATTGAAAGCATTCTCATTTATAAAAAACCAAAACACAAACCATAATAACGACCACACAGACAAGTAAAATAACAAATAAAATTCAGACAGTTACAGCGACGCACAAGTATTAAGGCAAGCCTACAAAATACGGCCACAAATAAAGATCCCGATCACGCATAAATTATTTTTAAATTAAAAGTCACACATTTTAAAATACCCCTTTAGTAATAGCTTCGCATTTTTAAAAATCCAAACTACAATTTAAATGCGAAACAATTAACACAAATATTACCAAACCATAAAATAATTAACCGTAAGGCCAAGATGATGAAGCAATGTATTATCACTAAGTTACTTTGTGGGGTATTCGCTTTAGCGTGTTTATCCCTCTCAGTTCAGGCGGCCCCCTGGAACCAACTCACTGGTGAACAACTGGAACAGCAACTGGCGGAGAAATTTGCTCAGGGTAAATACTCAAAGAAAGGCGCCGATTCCTGCCTGATGTGTCATAAGAAAAATGACAAGGTCATGGCGCTCTTCGGTGGAGCACACGGTAACCCGAGTCAACCGGGTTCACCCATGGCAGGTCTGCAGTGCGAAGCCTGCCATGGCCCTTTAGGCAAACACAATAAGGGCGGCAAGGAGCCGATGATCGCCTTCGGTAAAGAGAGCAAGCTGTCAGCTCAGAGCCAGAACAGTGTTTGTCTGGGTTGTCATAACGATCCTAAACAGATGGCATGGCATAGCAGCAGCCACAACTTAGATGAGGTCGCCTGCAGCGATTGCCATAATATCCACACCACTAAAGATCCTGTGATGGATCGCCTCAGCGTCAATGACAGCTGCACCTCTTGTCACACTCAGCAAAAATCAGACATGAATAAGCGCTCATCCCATCCGATGAAGTGGGATCGAATGACCTGTATCGATTGTCATAACCCACACGGTTCTATGAGTGAAAGTGCACTGAATCACACCACTGTCAATGACACCTGTTATAGCTGCCACAGCGAGAAACGTGGCCCCGTTTTATGGGAGCACGCGCCGGTCACTGAAAATTGTGCCAACTGTCATAACCCCCATGGCAGCGTGAATGAAGCCTTGCTTACTCACAGGGCACCACAGCTATGTCAGCAATGCCATATGGATGACGGCCATGCAAGCCGTGTCATACAGCAAGGTGGAAGCGACGCCTTTGGTGGCGGCAAGAGCTGCCTCAACTGCCATAGCCAGATCCATGGCTCCAATCACCCAGCCGGCAGCAAGCTGCAGCGCTAATCAGGAGTAACTCAAATGAGATTCAAATTTAACCTCATCACGTTATCACTGCTCGCCATGTCGGGCGCGGTAACGGGCTCTGCAATGGCGGCTGACTTTGGCGTGAACAGGGCCAACACCAGTACAGTTAAACAGGAAACTTTTCAATGTAAGCGCTGCCCTCAGGTCGATGGTTATACCGGCACTATCGGTATCAACGCCGCCTACATTGAGAGTGATGATATTCATTCCGGCAATGCTTTCGGTACCGACAACGACGGCGCTAATGCCAGTATGGATGCCGACCTCAATTATCAAAACGGCGCCGGTTATAAAGCCAGATTCCAGGCACACCAGTTAGGTCTTGATAACGGCTTCGCTCACCTTGAAGCGGGAAAATCCGGACTGTATGAGATAACGGCGGATTATCAGCAGCTAACCAGCTATCAGTCAGGCGATGCACGCAGTCAGTTATGGTACAAAGATGGCGTGTTGACTCCGAGCGAGCATACTCAGACCCAGGAGCTATCCCTGCAGAGAAACAAAGCTGGCCTGGGTCTGAGTTATGGCCGCGACTTTTACCAGGCTTATGTACGTTACGACCACGAAGATAAAACCGGTTATCAAAGCAGCAGTATTGTCACGCCGCTTCCGGTTAATTTCGGTCTGCCCGTCGATGCCAACACAGATAACCTAACCGCGGGGCTGTCACTGTCCGGTGACAACTGGGCTAGCGATCTCAATTACTTCGTCAGTCAGTACAAGAACGATATCGGAGCCTTAAGCCTCCCCTATCTGTACGACGTCTTTGCATCGGCTCCCGACAATCAGGCTCATCAATTTAGCCTGTCGGGTCAATATCAGCTAAGCCGCACCGTCATGAACGGCCGTCTGGCATCGGGCAAGATGATCCAGGATGAGCAATTAATCCAGATGTCGGGTAATCCGATAAAAAACTGGGACGGAGAGGTCGACACCTTAGACGGCAAGCTGTCTGTCACCTCGCTTGTGAGCAATAAACTCAGGCTCGGTGGTAGTGTCGATTACAGCAAGCGCGACAACAATAGCTCGATATGGGATTTCGCTCAATTTGAAGTCAACGGGATCACGGGGGCATTTAAACAAAATGTGCCTCTGAATACAGAGCGTCGAGGCCTCAAGCTCAACGCCAGTTACCGCCTGAGCGGCGACTATCGCCTGCAGGCCGGCTATGAGCGCAAAGAGATGGAACGCAGCCACGGCGATCGTGAGCAAACCGATGATGACATGCTATGGGCCAAGTTCAATGTAACAGCACTGGATGATATCAAACTTAAGTTTAAAGCCAGCCTGAGTAATCGTGGCGGCAGCGAGTATCAAACCAGCGAGCTGACATCATCTGAATCTAACCCCTTACTACGGAAATATTATCTGGCCGACAGAGAGCGCACCGCTTTCGAAACCAGCTTTAATCACACTCCGGCCTCATGGCTAAGCCTGGATGTAACAGCCCGCTATGCCAAAGACGATTACGACCAGACTCAACTGGGTCTGACCGAATCTGAAGATTACGGCTATGAGCTCAACCTTGGGCTGCACCTTGATGAGCATCTGTCGGGTTATGCCTTTGCCGGTCAGCAGTGGATCGACTCCAATCAAACCGGCAGCCAGAGTTTCTCTGCTCCGGATTGGTCCGCTGATATCGAAGATGAGTTTATCAATCTGGGGGCAGGTTTCACCTACTCAGGGTTACTCGAAGACAAGCTCACTCTGGGCGGCGATTATCTGTTCGCAAACTCCACCAGCGACACGTTAGTCATCTATGACGTCACCACGCCGCAGGGGGATTACTACTCGTTCAATCATAGTCTCAAGCTACATGCGAACTACGCATTGAGTGAAGAGATGGCGTTAAAACTGGCTTACCAGTATGAACGCTATTACGACACCGATTACGCGCAAATCGATGTCGATACCGTTCCGGGACTGACCACCTTAGGCAACCTGAACCATAACTATAACGCGCACCAAGTGATGTTGTCGTTTAGCTACCAGCTGCGCTAATGCAAACAGTGCTAATCATAACTGCAATGAGGATAAAATAATGGAACGCAGAAGTTTCTTAAAAATGAGTGCAGCACTAAGTTGCGCAGCGACGGTTTCAGGCTGTAACTCAAGCTCTAAAGATGTTGAAGTGGTACCGCCTACGCCACCAGTTGCCGGTGAAAACCTGAACTGGTCGGCTTGTCTGGTTAACTGTGGTTCTAACTGCCCGGTACAGGTTTACTCTACCGATGGGGTGATCACCCGCATTGAATCAGAATTTACCACCAAAGATGAGTTCGGCGATCACGACGTGCGCGCCTGCCTTCGCGGTCGTTCACTGAGAAAGCGTGTCTATGCTCCCGATCGCCTGAAGTACCCGATGAAACGTGTCGGCCCTCGCGGCAGCGGTCAATTTGAGCGTATCAGCTGGGACGAAGCACTGGATATCGTGGCTGAGAAGCTGCAAGGCACCATAGACCAATATGGTAACGAATCGATTCACTTCACCTATAACTCGGGTGCCCGTTATCACTTCTCGGGTAAACAGTGTCTCTACCGCCTGATGAACCTTAAAGGCGGTTATCTCAACGCCTATGGTGACTATAGCTGGTCACAAATCTATGAAGCTGCCGGACAGACCTATGGCTCTGCGGGCCCGGGCTGGCAGGGAAGCAGCGTGTCAGAGATGCAAAACTCAGACTTAGTGCTGATGGTAGGTTACAACCCATCTGAGATCCGCATGAGTGGTTCAGGTGAAGCCTATGACTTCCTGATGCAAAAGAAGAAAAACAACTTCAAGACTATCCTGATCGATCCACGTTATACCGATTCCGCGGTAGGTAAGGAAGATCAGTGGATCGCTATCCGTCCCGGTACCGATGCGGCGCTGTTTGAAGCCCTGGCCTATGAGTGGATCACCACTAACAAGGTCAATCAGGCCTTCCTGGACAAGTACTGCGTCGGGTACGACGAGAAGACCATGCCTGCCGGTGTAGGATATGAAGAGAGCTATAAGGCTTATATTCTCGATAACACCACCATTGGCGACTCAACCCCCGGCGCTAACGCTAAGACCCCCGAATGGGCGGCTGCAATTACGGGTATCGAAGCCCATGTCATTGTGGAGCTTGCCCGTGAGCTGGCTGCGGCTCGTGCTCCCTTCATTCAAATTGCGGCCTCTCTTAACCGCCAGGCCGCCGGTGAGAACAACACACGCGCAGGCTACATGCTACCTATCCTGTTAGGCCAACTGGGTCTGCCGGGCACAAACTGTGGCGGCCTGTGTAAGGGCTCGTTCCTGCACGCGCCATTTATGCCGACAGGCGCAAACCCTGTTAAGAAAGCTATCTCATTCTTTACCTTCACTCAGGCTATCGAGGACGGTAAAAACATGACTGTGCTGGCCGATGGTGTACAGGGTGTCGATCTTGATGAAGAGGGTGACGGAAAACTGGGCACGGATATCAAGGCTATCATCAACTATGGTGGTAATGCCCTGATCAACCAACACTCAGAGGTACGTAAGACAGAGAAGCTACTTCAGGACGAGTCTAAGTGTGAGTTTATCCTTGTGGTCGACAACTGGATGACTCCGAGTGCCAAGTTTGCCGATATTCTGCTTCCCGATGTGACCTGGTTAGAATCGGAAGATCTTATCTATCAAAGCTATGCAGCCGGTGATACCGCCACCCTGGTACAGATGAGCAGTGGCGTCGATCCTATGTTCGAAAGCCGTCCTATCTATGAAGTATGTGTCGATCTTGCCAAGCGCATGGGCGTCGAGTCTGAGTTTACCGAAGGCAAGAGCCGCCAGGACTGGCTGAATCAATTCTATGCCGAGTCTCAAGCTGCTACACCGGGACTGCCGGATAAAGAGGTGATGCTCAAACAGGGTATCTATCGCAAGTACCTGCCGGACGGCGGCTATATCGTACTGGAAGATTTCCGTAACGATCCTGAAGCTAATCCTCTGGGTACGCCATCGGGCAAAATCGAGATCTACTCTTCGCGTCTGGCAGAGAAAGCCCGCACCTGGAAGCTCAAGGAGGGCGACGTGATATCTGCGCTGCCTAAATATGTGCCGACCTGGGAAGGCTATGAAGACACAGAGACCAAGAAGAAGTATCCGCTACAGCTTACCGGTTACCACACCAAGGGCCGTGCACACTCCAGCTACCATAACGTGCCATGGCTACGTGAAGTGGTACAGGATGCCGTATGGATGAACCCGCTCGACGCTAATCAGCGCGGACTGAAGACCGGCGATAAGGTCCATATCTTCAACGACCGCGGCACCATCGAAGTCGAAGTCAAGGTTACGCCTCGCATCATGGTCGGCGTAACAGCACTGGGTCAGGGCGCTTGGTTCCAGCCCGGCGGTGATGTGGATAAAGGCGGCTGCTTGAACGTCCTGACAACACAGCGCACCACACCTGTAACTAAAGGTAACCCTCAACATACTAACCTGGTTGAAATCCGTAAGGTCTGATAGGAGTTAACAATGAGCAATAATATCCAATACGGCTTTCATGTCGACGCAAGCAAATGTACCGGCTGCAAAACTTGCCAGGTATCGTGTAAGGATCGTAAAGACCTTCCTGTAGGCATCAACTGGCGCCGGGTTTATGAATACGGTGGCGGACAGTGGACAGAAAATGGCGATGGCACAGTAAGCCAGAACGTATTCGCCTACTACATGTCTATTGGTTGTAACCACTGCTCTGAGCCCGTGTGCGTTAAGGCATGTCCGACCGGTGCTATGCATAAGCGCCGTGAAGATGGCTTAGTCCATGTGGCGGCAGATCTCTGCATCGGCTGTGAAAGCTGCGCAAGAGCCTGTCCATACGACGCGCCTCAGATCGACAAAGACCGTAAGGTGATGACCAAGTGTGATGGTTGCTTCGAGCGTCTGGCCGAAGGCAAGCTGCCCTCATGTGTCGAATCTTGTCCTATGCGTGCTATCGACTTCGCGCCTATGGATGAGTTGAAGGATAAGTACCCGGGTGCCATCTCACCGGATGTCGCTCCCCTGCCGGAAAGCAGTGTGACGACACCAAACTTGATAATCACCCCTAACCGTCACTCCCGCCCAAGCGGCGCCACCGACGGAGAAGTGTTGAACTACTCAGAAGTTTAACCCCTGCTTGGTGCCACTCCCTTGAGTGGCACCTTTTTTCCTGTTAATTGCAAAACTTTTTAGTTCAACAAATGAGGTTAGCATGTCATCCCTTACCGAAAATGAGCTTCTGGAATATCAAGGCATAGCGCGCATTCTTCACAATGTACTCTTTAACGACCCTACACCCGAGTTGATTCAGGGCTTTATCGAGCACGATGTCGCCCAAAGCTGGCCTGAATTTACCGGCTCGGCCCGGGAATCGAGTGGTCGTGAGTTGCTATCGGGCTATCTCGGACAATGGACCTATCTCGACCAATGGACCAGAGATAATCAACAAGCTCTGAAACTGGACTATGCACAGCTCTTCTATGGACCCGGCGAACCCAATGCCGTGCCCTGGGGTTCAGTCTACCTGAGTGAGAGACAACTGCTCAATGACAAGACTACACTGGCACTGAAGGC
Source organism: uncultured Shewanella sp. (assembly GCF_947501225.1). Classification (GTDB taxonomy): domain Bacteria; phylum Pseudomonadota; class Gammaproteobacteria; order Enterobacterales; family Shewanellaceae; genus Shewanella. The sequence goes on along the minus strand of NZ_CANMUW010000010.1, from coordinate 75,756 downwards.
ATTTTATCAGGAGCAAGGGATCAGCTTCGAGCTGGATACCAATCAGCCGGTCGATCATATCGGTCTGTTTTTCGCGGTGCTGGATCAGATGCTTACCCAATGGGCTCAATCTGACGATAGTGAAGCGATAGAGCGCAGCTGCATGATACTGCTACAGCAACACCTGCTCCCCTGGTCGGGTCGCTGTCTCGAACTGATGGCTGAACATGCCAAAACCGACTTCTACCGAGGCATTGCGCTGCTTACACAAGCCTATCTGGAGGGGTTGATACAGAAATTAAATCTGGTCCCTATGACGGCACGCCTGTATCGTTAACAGATAAGATTTTATCATGGGTGAGTTACTATGACTTTCATCAAGGCGCTCGGAGAGCAGTGGAATAAAGGCAAGCTGGCACAACAGCTTGAGCAGGCTCTGCTTCAGGAGGCTGAGATCCACTCCCTCTTTATCGGCGCAACTACGGTCACCACTGTCGCTAATCTGATCGCGGCCATCGGCTTTCGGGAGCCTGATACTCAGGATCAAGATCGGCCCCTCACCCATGAGTTTATGCTCACCATACTGTTCGACTGTTTCCGTCTGCTGATGATCAAACAGATAGAGCATGACAACCTGACCCAGGCAGAGCACCTGATCATTCAACTTGCCAAGATTTGGGCGGCAAAGGAGCTTGAAGAGAGGCCGGACAGCGAGCTCAGCCCGACTCAGTACCGCGAGTTACAACAGCAGATCCTCAATCTGACCGAACAGCTCGATGAGCTCAACCGTCAGAGGCGACTGCAGAAACGAAATATGGGGCGTTAGCAGATACCTAGTTTTTTCATCTTACTGCGCATGGTATTGGGGTTGATATCCAGCAACTGAGCGGCTCCACCCGGACCATAGAGCTTCCCTCCCGTGACCCGCAACGCATGCTCGATATATTTTCGGGTCATGGTTTCCAGCGGCACCAGCTTATCGGTCGCATGGCTGGGGTCGACAATAATGGTCTCTACCCTCTTCTCCTTATGCTCGATCTCTACTTCCGGCATGAGGAAGTCGAAATTAAGCGGCCCCTTGGGGCGCTGAATAATGGCCCGCTCCAGCACATTGATCAGCTCCCTGACATTACCCGGCCAATGATACTGACTCAGAATGGCCAACTGCTCGGGGGCAACACGGGGCAGCTGGTCCTGATTAAATTTTGCCGATAACATCTCGATAAAGTGCTGAATTAACAACGGAATATCTGCACGCCTCTGCCTCAGAGAGGGAATTTCAATCGGAAAGATAGCCAGACGGTACCAGAGATCTTCACGAAACTCACCGCTGGACACCATCGCCTTGAGATTACGGTGCGTCGCGGCTATGACCCTGATATCCAACTGCACGGCATCGTGGCCACCGACACGGGTAATGGTACTGTTTTGCAATACCCTGAGCAGCCTGACCTGAACCGACAGCGGTAGCTCCCCTATTTCATCCAGGAAAATAGTACCGCCATTGGCTTGCTCAAAATATCCGGCCTTGCGGGACTCTGCGCCGGTAAACGCCCCCTTCTCATAGCCGAACAGCTCTGAATCGATCAGACTCTCGGGAATCGCACCGCAGTTGACCTTAATAAATGGTTTGTTGGCCCGCAGTGAAAGCTCATGAATGGCATTTGCAATGACTTCCTTACCGCAACCTGTCTCTCCCAACATCAGCACCGTGGTATTGAGTTTGGCAATGGACTCTACCTGCTGCATCACAAGCTTCAATCCGGATTGAGCGCCCACAACACCATTACAGATGTTCAAGGTTCGCTTCAGCGACTGATTCTGCTCCGTCAGTGCTTCATTGGCTCTGAGAAGATTACGCCCCTTAAGATTGAATGCAGTTATCAGGGAGAAGGTCTGCATATGTGGTTCCAGCATATCCACATGTCGCGGCCTGAATACACCGGCTTGCTTGGCGTAAAAGCCCACGACCCCAAGATGGGTATTGCCGGAAACCATCCGCAACAGAATGACAGACTTAATTTCGGGAATGACCTGAGGCGCGACAAACTGTGTCACATTATCCAGCTCAATATCATTAACGATACGGATAACCGGCCTGTCGAGATCCTGCAGCGCCTCACACATCTCGTTGCTGATCGGTATACGCTTATCCAGGGTGGATGACTGCTGCTCATTGACCTGAGCGATAAACTGAATATCGCTGAAGTCGGGACGGTAGATATTCAGGTAGATCCCATCGATCGGAAGGTGGGATTTAATGTAATCAAAGTAGCTCTGTAGTGACTCTTCTAACTGAAGACTACTGCATAAACATTGAGTCGCTTTATAATAGAACTTTTCCATTGATTCTTCTGAATGGCCATCGTTAAATATCATTGTAGTTCGTTATATTTCGTGATTCCGTGGTACCGATCAAAAATTTAACTTGATAATAACTATGTATACCTTCCAAATTCAATTAATGTGACATCAATATATTCTTTGAGTTCAAATTCACAAAAACATTTAAATATATGTGATCTAAACTGTAATTATGCAAATAATATGAGCCGCCAAACTTTTATTAATCACATAAGCGCCATATCTAGATTACTTAAAAACCGTTAACAGGATCTCATTAGCCGCAGAATACAGATGTAACACATTTGACGAAACTTAGGTGTTTTCACGGCATTTAGTGTTATGTTTTGTTGATATTTCGTGTTTTGTTGATTCATATCTAATTAACTGTCCATTACACGCCTCATTTATAGCTTGGCATGCATACTGCTTTATTAAAGTTGCGACAATCAATTTCATTAATAATTGATCTAGCAGGTAACAGGTGAGAATAAGATTTCAACTTATGCTGTTCGACAATAATTAGTTGTTTGTGAGAAATATCAATTTTTTATGTCACAAACACAAAAAAGCTGAATAACAGTACCTTTGATATAAAAGGCTGAACGGCATGCAAATAACTCAATAATAAACAGTAGTAACAGGAAAATGATGATGAAAAAATCCACTAAACTTATGCTGTCCGCCGTCGCGACAGCCGTGGCAATGGCCGGCTCTATTGGTTGTGCTCAGGCCCAGGAAGATGGGATTAATATTGGTGGCTCGGTGCGGGTCAATTATGGCCTGAAATTATACGATGACAGCTCAAAAGAGAAAGGCGGAGACCTGGTTTTCGATACTGCAACCTTAGTCATGAAGGGCAAAAAAGGCGATTTCGGCCTGGCTGCCGAATACCGTTTTACCAAGAGCACAAACTTTATCAAATATGGTTACGGTTACTACGATATAGACCCTGACTGGCAACTTCAGTTTGGTATCAACAAGGTTCCCTTCGGTAACCCTGGCTTCATCTCTAACAGCTGGTGGTTTGGCTTGCCTTACTACCTGGGCTTCGAAGACGATCATGATATCGGTATCAAGGCCATCTACGAGAAGAATGGCTGGCACACAGACTTAGCTTTCTATAAGGGCGCCGAATATGGACCGTCTGAGATCAAGCGCTACGCTACCGATCTCTTCACCGGCACCATAGATACCACCTATGACGGTATCGACAATGGCACCGAATACAACAATGAAGAGACGAATCAGTTAAACCTTCGTCAAACCTATACCATGGAGCATGAAGGCGGCTCGACCACCATAGGTGCTTCCGTTGAAGCCGGTCAGATCTACAACAACAAGACGGGTAACAATGGCGACAGGTATGCGGTTGCCGCGCACATGGAAACAATCTACAACGGCTGGAAGTTGCAACTTCAGGCGATGCAATATGAGTATGACGCCGCCGACGCGGCAGACGACAACAAGATCGGTGTATCGGTTGTTAACTGGCAATATGAAATTGCATCCAAAGGGCAGGTATACAGCCTTAACCTGGCCAAGACAATTCCAACATCATGGGGTAGCGTTAAGTGTTATAACGACTTCGGTCTGATGACCCCCGATGTTGCTGATTCAAGTTATGATGACAGCATCCAGAATGTCACAGGCTGTGCTGTTTCAGCTGGCCCGACATATACCATGATCGATTTCATCATGGGTAAAAACATGACATTCTCGACTAAGAATAACGACCATGTTGGCCTACCTGAATTTGGTGATGATATGGACAAACGTATTAACATCAACTTCGGTTACTATTTCTAATTCTTGACGATTACATATCGAATAAACAGTTGAAAGCATCACCGATTAATTAAAAACTCAACTCCCTGCGCCATTATAATAATGGCATCACAAAAGGCTCTATTATATATAGAGCCTTTTTCTTTTATAGACACAGATTAAAGCAGCAATTTACTTCACCGTCTAAAAATCAAGAGTTCACAACCTGATTTAAACCTTAAACTCACATTATTCTTTCAACCCGATGATATAAAACAAAAACACGAATTAGTTATATAGCGTTATCTAACAAAACCAATTGGCCGATATATCAAGTCGAACACGAAACTTCGTGGTCTCGATTCATCATATTTCGTGATTTAGTGTTACAGATCATAAAGCGTCACCTTTCTCATCTATTTATAGCAGTTGGCATAGTCACTGCAGTTATCCATGTAATAACACTGATAAGCAGTTTGATATGCCCGGAAAGATTAAGGAACACACGAGAATGAGTGACAAACAACCTATAAGCCATCGCAGGCGCCAGCTAATTACCGGAGGAGCGGCTCTGGCCGTTACCGGTCTTGGAGCATCGATAGCCAAGCCTGTCAGTGCCGCATGTACACCGACTGAAGCGATCAAATTCGATGAGGTGGTCGACGTCATTGTAGTTGGTAGTGGTTTTGCCGGCATGTCTGCGGCGCTACAGGCCCGTGAAGGCGGGGCCAGCGTAATGGTGGTCGACAAGATGCCGGTCTTCGGCGGTAACTCCACCATCAATGGCGGCGCTATGGCTGTTGCCGGATCCCCACTACAGGAGCAAAACGGTATTCAGGACTCGGTGGATACCATGGTTGCCGACATGCTCGAAGCGGGCCGAGGCATGAACGATGTAGAGATGCTCAAGCTGGTATGTAATGGCACCGCCGAGTCGTGTCAATGGCTGACTGATTATGGCGTCAAGTGGAAGCCGTTTGTACAACACTTCGGTGGCCACTCTATTCCCCGGGTTTTACAAACCGTAGAGAGCTCAGGTGCCGGGATCATTCGCCCCCTTATCAAGGCAGCCAGGAAACGCGGCATAGAAATGCGCACCCAAACCAAACTGGAGTCATTTATCGAGGATGACAAGGGACGGGTAACGGGTATCGAAGTTAAGGCCGACTACTTCTTCCCTAAAGAGCGCTCCGGGGTGACCCGCCGCTATGGCGCCCGTAAGGGAGTCATCATGGCCACCGGCGGCTTCGGCCGTGATATCGAATATCGTAAGATGCAGCAACCTAAGCTCACCAAGGAGCTGGACTCAACCAACCATCCGGGTGCCAATGCCGACGCACTGAAGCAGATGATGCTGATCGGAGCCAACCCTATCCACCTGGATCAGATCCAGTTGGGCCCATGGGCCTCTCCCGATGAGAAAGGTTTTGGTACCGCCTCACAATTTAACACCATCGCGACCTACCCCAGAGGCATAGTGGTCGATGCGCGAACCGGAAAGCGCTTCTTCAATGAACTGGCAGACCGTAAGGCTCGCGCCGACGCCATCATGACCCGTCGTGACGCACAGGGGCAACCTGTCTACCCCATAGGTTTCACTAACGCAGAGGGTGCCAGCAAGGCCCAGACTCTGGATTGGGGACTGAAATATAACGTCATCAAGAAGGCCGATACGCTGGAAGAGCTTGCCAATATCTATGGCATCCCCGCCGATGCTCTCAAGGCACAGGTAGAGAACTGGAACAAGGCCGTCGATGCAGGTGAGGACAGTGAATTCGGCAGGCCCATGCAGAAGGCGATGAAGCTTGAACAGGGCCCCTGGTACGCGGTTCGTATGTGGCCCAAGGTTCACTACTGCATGGGTGGCGTCAAGGTAAACACCCGCTCCGAGGTGTTGCATCTGGTGACCAACAAGCCGATCGAAGGTTTGTATGCAGCGGGTGAAGCAACCGGCGGTATTCACGGCGCGAGTCGTCTCGGCGCCTGCGCCGTAGCAGAGGGGGTAGTCACGGGCCGTAACGCCGGTCAATTATGTGCCGCATCAAAAAGTATTGTGTTGAAACACGTATAATTAAGTCAAATATAAAAAGGGTTAAGATGATGAATAGTAAGCAAGTTGTTATGGCCTCTCTGGCGTTGAGCCTGATGTCAGGAAGTGCACTGGCAATGGATAGTGTCGTTTTAGATGGCAAGCATATGACACAAGCACAGGCGTGGGCAATTGCCGACGGCGCTAAGGTCAAAATTGACAATAAAGCGGCTAAAAACCTGGTTAAGGCCCATGAGCTGTTGATGGATGCGGCGCGTCTGGGTAAACCGGTATACGGTCTAACCGTAGGTGTCGGGCTAAACAAAGATCAGAAGCTGTTTACCGCCGATGGTAAGTTGAGCAAGGCCGTTTTAGATGCCTCCAAGAGCTTCAACTACAGCACACTGCGAGCTCACAGCGCCGCGATGGGAGAAGCCGTACCGGTTCGCCTGACCCGTGTCGCTCTGGCCGTACGCCTTAACACTATTTTGGCCGGACAAACCGGCGTTCAGCCATATGTTGCCGAGCTATACAAGCAGTACCTGAACAAGGGAATCACTCCGGTAATTCCATCTAAGGGCACAGTGGGTGAAGCCGATATCCTGATGGCGTCTCATGTCGGCCTGGCCATGATCGGTGAATGGGACGTGTTCTATAAAGGAAAGCGTGTCAGCAGCGTTGAGGCGATGAAAGATGCCGGCGTTAAGCCACTTAAGCCTATCGGTAAAGATGCACTCTCTATCCTCTCTAACAACTCTGTCGCTGTTGCCTATGCCATGAAGGGTTACCAGGATGCATCGCACCTCTTAACCGTTTCTCCAACGGTATTCAGCCTAAGTCTGGAAGGTTTGAACGGCAACGTCTCGCCATTCCTGCCTCAGACCAATGACATTCGTCCCTTCCCATACATCAAGGAAGCGACAAGCGAGATCCTTAATCAGTTAGACGGCAGCTACCTGTGGCAGTTGAACGATAAACGTTCACTACAGGATCCACTGAGCTACCGTACTACCGCTTACACCTTTGCCGGTGCCAAGAAGGCGCTTGCCGATCTGGGCGAAGTTATCGATGTACAGATCAACCACTCGGACGATAACCCAGGCGTGGTGCTGAATGCATCGAAGGATTACACCCAGCACCCTCAAGTGGCTAAGTACCTGATCGAAGGTAAAGGCGGCGTATTCCCGACCACTAACTTCGAGCCACTACCGGTTGCCCTTGCCGTTCAGGGACTCAGCGTGGCATTAACCCATGTGTCTCACAACAGTGTGATGCGTACCATTCATCTGTCAGACAACCACTTCACTAAACTGTCCCGCTTCCTGAGCGCACCCGGTAACCATGGTCACGCTTTCGGTGCTATCCAGAAGAACTTCGTCGATATGCAGGTACGTAACAAGCATCTTGCCAACCCGGTTTCATTCGACGGTATTCCGGTTGCCGGTAACATCGAAGATACCTTCACTAACCTGAAGCTGGCTTCGGATAACCTGATCCAGATCGTCGATAACACCAACTACATCTACGGCCTCGAACTGCTGCACTCAACTCAGGCCATCGATCTGCGTAAGCTGACCACTCCAGAACTGGACATGGGTAAAGCGACTAAGGCGATGTACAAAGACTATCGCAAGCAGGTGCCATTCGTTGAGCTGGACCGTCCATTTACGCCGGATATCAAGGCGTCACACGACTTTATCGCTCAATACTAAACGGTTAGGCGGGGCGGCTTGCTGCCCCGCAATAGGATTTCAAGATGTTTAAAACCCTTAATACTTTATTGTTAGCCTGCTTGTTAGCGGCTCCTGCTGCTTCTGCGGTACAGATGAAGGATTATCATAAAGAGATCATGACAGATGATAACGGCAAGGTTGAATGTGCCGTGTGTCATGGTGATGCTAAGCGTAAAACCATTCCGGCAGCGAGTCAGTGTGAGTCATGCCACGGCAGCAGCGATGATATGGCCATGCAGACGGCGCGCCCGAAGGATGCGGGACACGATGTAGAGCCTAACCCCCATGATAGCCTGCATTACGGCACCGACCTGCCCTGTACTTACTGCCATCAGGAGCACAAGCAGAGCAAGGTATACTGTAACGAATGTCATGAGTTTGAATATCCGGACATGAAGCGTTAAAAAAACTTATACCAGTTGGTATTACATCACAGTCTCATTAAATTTTTGGAATAACCGGCTTTAGCTCCCAATCTGAATAAACGAAGGTATTTTTCCGCCGTCCCGTGGCCTTTAGGTCCCGGGACGTTTTTTATGGTGAGCTTTGATGATGACCAGTTGTTATGCAGAACTGTTCTTAAGATAAACCGGGACAGTCCACTCATCTATATCGACTTAATCACGACCTCAAGATGTCCTACACCATTCCGCTTACCTACAAGCTTAATAGTCGCAATCTCATTGCCGTTTTTTCCGATCCAATAATACTGCCCACAACCGTCAATCTTTATGCATTGCCAGAATTCAGACGGTTTTTCATAAATATTCGATCCGTCCAGCTGCTCAGATTTCTCTTTTATGTATCCCTGCTCTTCAAGAGCAGAGACCATATCAGAGAATTGCGCCCTACCTTGTGAGCCATACATATCATTAGTGATTGGATAGCCAATGCCGACAAATGACTGCTCATCATTAGTTGTGTAGCTTTTAATGGTTGGATTGTCAGCGATTAGCGGATTGGCCCAAGCAACACTTACCATCATGGCTGATGCCGCAACGATAGCTGATACTGCTATTATTCTTTTGAAAGCCATTTAATTTTCTCCGTCAGAACGTGGACGGAGATCATAACAATCATGATTTTATATGGTAGGAACATGTAAGCCAAAAAATGGTACAAATCAACCCACTCGATTACGCAGCACACGACCTCCCACCATTAATCAATAACATATAGATTCTGAAGCGAGTGACCGGTGAGCTACATACTGGTTGGTAAAAACGATCGAATCAACGACAGATTCAAAGTCGGCAATACTGTAAAGGGGCTTGTTTATCAGGGGGGGGGATGATGAACTCCAGACAAAGCTCTCCATCAGGAATAGCGATAATGGAAAGTTCACTTAGGTCAAAGGAGGGGGAAGGTATTCTCCCCCATCAAGTTTGAAGCTTATCGAATATTTAAGTTATCCAAAAAGCTTATAGATATGAAGTCAGACTCTTCTCTTGCGCCAGCAGACTTTTATAGAGAGTGAACTGATTGGCGGCGCGCTCCAGATTGTGATTTTCATGATGAATATGGAAGTAGACATCACCATTGAGGTGATCGGTTAAGAAGCGTACCCCGATCATCAGGCAGATGACACGGGCTCCCAGCCACAGGCTTTCCCTCTCCTCACGGCTCAGCACATCCCCCAACTCACTCAGGTAACCACGACAGATGGCGGCAAAGACAGACTCGCGCACACGGACATTTTCCAGCGCCGTAGAGTCCTCCTCCTCCGGCGAGCAGAAGGTACGCACCATATCGCCGAAGTCATACATCAGATGCCCTTTCATACAGGTATCCAGATCTATGATTGCCAGGCTGCTCATATCACGCTTATCGAACAGCATGTTATTGATCTTAGTGTCGTTATGGCAGGTTCTGAGTGGCAGCTTAGGCGACACTTCACTCAGTTCATCCAGCAGTGACTGCTGGGAAAGCGCAAAATCCACCCACTCCCGGCAGGAATCCACTCTCATTTGAGAGTCAGTGGCTACGGCCGCCTGCAACTGCTCAATACGTCCGGGCAGGTGATGAAATTGTGCAATGACATCGGTTAGCTCTGTGGCATCGAAGCCGCTCAAGGCCGATGAAAAGTGGCCAAAGGCTTTGGCTGCGGCAAAGGCTTCATCTTCTGATCTCACCACTTCGATGCTATGGCTGTGTGGGAGGTAGTTGATCGCCCGCCAGAACCCTTTTTCACCTAAGTCAGCCGCCAGCAGCCCATCCCGGGTTCTAACCGGCTCGACCAGCTTAAGTGAGTAGTGGCCACTTGCTTGCTTGTCAGACAGGTAACGGGCAATTTTATCGGCATTTTCGACTAATGCATTGGGTGTCTTAAAGACTTGTGTATTGAGCTTCTGCAGGACAAATTCCCCCTGATCCCACCGCACCAGAAACGTATCATTGATGTGACCATTCCCCAAAGGGGACACTGAGGTATTCGCAGACGGAATACCATAAAAGGGCAGCACAGTCTGCCTAATAAAATCGATCACGCAACCACTCCATTCTTATTATCTTCAAGCTCATCGAGCTTAGTTTTCACCCACGCTACATCCTGAGGGTAGGTCACTCCAAACCAGGGTTCCTGAGCCGTTTCGACCCGTATCAACCCGGTTGCTTGTTCATTTTCCGTTTGTCTATTCAGTTTCGCCGAATCCAAATGGTGCTGAATCACCATGGGCAGATAACACTCTGTTCTCTGTTCATGACCATGCTCGACAATAAACTGCTCCAGTGCATCTTCTAATACAGCAAAAATGGCGGCAGAGAAGCCCCAACAGGTCATAGAGACAGGTGTAGATCCATTTAGATTGCCCGGTTCGCCATTACACAAACCGGCTACCTCTTGACCCTGCTGTCTAATATCCACCCACTCTACAACTTCCTGCAGCATACCTTGATCGACCCGGCACACGCCTCTGTTTACTCCGCCATGCTCTGACAGGGTCAGATGCAGCGGATATGCAACCATCATCCACTCCTGAGGACGGGCTAGTAACCCCTTAGCCAGCAGCTCGAAGGCGCTGTCGCCATAGTAATCATCGGCATTAATCACCGCCATGAGTCCCTTAACCTTATGTCGGGCACACCACAGCGCGTGCGCCGTCCCCCAGGGTTTCTGCCTGTGGTCAAAGTGGTCGAGGTGGCTCAATGCTCCGGCCGGTAGATCATCAAGCTCTTGATAGCAATAACAGACTTGAAACTCGGGTGAGACCAGTGGGTTGATTCGCTCACGCAGCAGAGAATCGAGCCGGTTTTCCAGTTCGGGCCTTATCACCAGCACAAGCTTAGTGAAACCCGCCTTATATGCCGATAGTGCCGATAACTCCAGCATGGTCTCGCCACTCGGCCCCAGGGCGGCCAGCTGCTTATCACCACCGAACCGGCTTCCGAGCCCTGCGGCCATGATGACCAGGGTCAACGGACTATTTTCATTCATGATTGCTGTATGCGTCATACACTCGATTTCAACACCATTGTTGGGCGCCATTAATAGACGCCCCAAATACGGCCTGAGAGTCTAAAGAGAAAGCCAGCTTATATCCAGCGATAAAAGCTTCCCCCGGGTGCCAAGATACCGACTTACAGATAGGGGATGAAAGTACCACTCTTGGCCAGGGCCGACTGACTGCCTTTCAGGCTAAAATCATAGCCGCAAAGCTTTACACTTCCACGACGCGCAATATCGCTGATAACGGATTCTGTGTCCAGCGGCGAGAATCTGGCTTCAATAGCGGTATCAGGCATCAGCTCAACCGAGACCGGGCGGTAGCGTGTGCCATTGTTAAACGTCAGATGCGCGCAACTTTTATCTCCCTCGGCGGTAGCCAGAGACCAGATCATACCGGGTTCATCCGCCTCGCCCAGCCAGCGCATTACCAGCAACTCCTGCTCCAGTATCAGGCTGAATCCATCGGGAAGCTTCACCTCATCTCTCTGGACCACAACTGCCGGCTCAGATACCTCGGGCTCCGGAGCAACATACTCATCGTCAGCGGTCCCTGAAAATAGTGACCAGATACCGGCGATAATGACCATGCTAGAGATACCGACAACTGAGCCTACCAGCAACTTACGGTTCTGTTGCGCCCATGAGCTCCACTGCGCCATAGAGATGCCATCGAAACCTCTGACGGGTTCATCATATGGTTCATGGTCTTTAAGCTGCTCTGCCATATCGACATCTGAACTGTGTCCTGTAACTGCCGCCGCGGAGCCATCTAATGTAGGTTCGACCCTCATGCGCCCTTTCGCATTGACCACTGTGGCTGCAGGCCCGAAATACCCCTGATGATAGCGGTTTTTACCCACAGGCCTCTGTATCGCAAGAAAGCCTGTAATAAGAGCGGCAAAGACAACACAACTAGCAGCGAAGCTGAGGCTGTCGCCGTAAACAAGAGAGAGAACGAAAAGCAGCAGAGGGATGAAACTCAACCCAAGCAGCCAAGTTGGTCTGGCGGCATCCCGCATCCGACGAAGGCCACTAAGCCCGATAAGAGGCATCAAGATAAGTGCGAGAAGCAGCAGAGCCGAACTGGCTCCGATAAAGATAAAACCCAACAATAAGACAAGATAAGCCAGCGCAGTGATGGCGGCAAACCTTGGGCCATTATCTCGCCCGCGGATACAAAAAAGAGAGCTATATTGCATGAATGTCGACACCTAACAATAACGTTCGAATGGGAAATAATACGTAAAGGATATAAATTTTTTAAATCGCAGAAAACGCCCAAAAAATGCCTTGATACCAAGATATCACTTTGCCCCCAGCGATATATTCAGCGTTAACTGCTAACAGACTAACCAATTTCTCCCGCAAAGTCAGTGTCAGCTTGAAAAATTCACCGATCAGCTCTCCTTTCCTACCGGTATAAAACTAAGTTCCACTGCAGCTTCCCTGCTGACACAGGCTGAACCTGGCATAATTGAATCAAACTGACACTAGCGCCGCGCCCTTGCTAAGCTGTATAATATTCGGATCTCCCGTAAATCCGGGGCAACCTTTCGTTTTCACCTTTTGGATACTTAGCAAATGACCGCACGCGGAAATCTATTTATCGTATCGGCACCCAGTGGTGCGGGTAAGTCCTCACTGATATCGGCACTACTGAAAGATAAGCCGACTGACAAGCAAGTTTCTGTGTCTCACACCACACGCCAACCGCGCCCAGGTGAGGTGAATGGCCAACACTACCATTTTGTTACGGTCGAAGAGTTCAAGGCATTAATTGAGGAAAACGCATTTTTCGAGTGGGCCGAAGTATTCGGTAACTACTATGGCACCTCCCGTAAGGTGATCGAACAGACCCTTAATGAAGGTATCGATGTATTTCTCGATATCGACTGGCAAGGTGCTCAGCAAGTCAAGAAGTTGATGCCTGAGGCAATAGGAGTGTTTATCTTACCTCCTTCGAGAGCCGAATTAGAGCGGCGCCTAACAGGGCGAGGTCAGGATAGCGACGAGATCATCGCCGGTCGCATGGCTCAGGCAGCAGCTGAAATTTCACATTATGGTGAATACGATTTCATCATAATTAATGATGATTTTGATACGGCCCTGGCCGATTTAATCGCCATTATTCGCAGTCAGCGCCTAACTGGTGCTGGCCAAATTCATGCTCAAAATGATATGATTAAAGATCTGTTGGCAGACTAACTGTCATCGTGTACAATTTTGCGTCATTTTTTCATCCTAACACTGGAGTTTCAACACATGGCTCGCGTAACTGTAGAAGACGCCGTAGAACAAATCGGCAACCGTTTTGATATGATCCTGGTTGCAGCGCGTCGTGCTCGCCAAATCGCTGTGCAGGGTAAAGACCCTATGGTTGAAGAAGAGAACGACAAGCCAACGGTTATCGCTCTTCGCGAAATCGAACTAGGTTTAGTCACTGCCGATACTTTGGACGCCGATGAGCGCCAAACTGTCCGTGAACGTGAAGCAGCTGAAATTGCTGCTGTTGCTGCGATTGCCGAAGGTCGTAACAACGTAATATAAGGAGTACAGCCACTTGTATCTGTTTGAAGGTCTCAAGGAGTCTGCATCGGGTTATTTAGAACCTGACCAGGTAGAATTACTCAAGCAGGCCTATCAGGTGGCGCGTGATGCCCATGAAGGCCAAATGCGCACAAGTGGTGAACCCTATATCACACACCCGGTTGCGGTAGCCCGCATCCTGGCCGATATGCGTCTCGATCATGAGACGCTTATGGCCGCCCTCCTGCACGACACCATTGAAGACACCCCGGTCACCAAAGAGGAACTCGCTGAACTATTCAGTGAATCCATCGCTGAGCTGGTCGAAGGCGTCTCCAAACTCGATAAGCTAAAGTTCCGCGATAAGAAAGAGGCTCAGGCCGAAAACTTCCGCAAGATGATGATGGCAATGACTCAGGATATTCGGGTCATCCTGATAAAATTAGCCGATCGCACTCACAATATGCGCACACTAGGAGCACTCAGGCCCGATAAGCGTCGCCGTATTGCCAGAGAAACCCTCGAAATTTATGCCCCCATAGCGAATCGTCTCGGTATTCACAATATCAAGATCGAGCTTGAAGACTTAGGTTTTCAAGCCTATTACCCTATGCGTTATCGCGTACTTAAAGAGGTGGTGAAGGCAGCCAGAGGCAACCGTAAAGAGCTTATTCAAAGCATCGAGGCCGCTGTTCGCACTCGCTTGGAAGACACAGGTCTAGAAGGCACCGTAAAGGGCCGTGAAAAGAACCTCTACTCCATCTATAACAAGATGCGTAGCAAGGAGCTGCAATTCCAGGAGGTGATGGATATCTACGCCTTCCGTGTGATTGTCGACTCCATCGACACCTGTTATCGCGTCATGGGTGCCATGCACGGGCTGTATAAGCCCCGCCCGGGACGTTTCAAAGATTATATCGCTATCCCTAAAGCCAACGGTTATCAGTCACTTCATACTTCACTGTTTGGCCCCCACGGCGTACCGGTTGAGATCCAGATCCGTACCGAAGATATGGACCAGATGGCCGATAAAGGGGTAGCGGCGCACTGGATATATAAGAAGGGCAGCGAGGGTGAACAGGGGACGACGACTCAGGTTCGTGCCCGTAAGTGGATGCAGAGCTTGCTGGAACTGCAGCAAAGCGCCAGTACCTCTTTCGAATTCGTCGAAAACTTCAAAACAGAGCTGTTCCCGGAAGAGATCTATGTCTTTACACCCGAAGGCCGGATTCTTGAGCTTCCTGTCGGTGCGACACCGGTCGATTTTGCCTATGAAGTTCATACCGATGTAGGTAATACCTGTGTCGGTGCCCGGGTGAATCGTCAGGCCTATCCACTGAGCCAGCCACTTATTTCAGGCCAGACCGTAGAGATCATTACGGCTAAGGGTGCCAGACCTAACGCCGCCTGGTTGAACTTCGTTGTTACGGGTAAGGCTCGCGCTAAGATCCGCCAGATATTGAAGAGCCTCAAAGAGGATGATGCGGTCGCTTTGGGTAAACGCCTGTTGAACCACGCTCTGGGTGAGACTAAGTTAGACAACATCTCCGCCGAACAGATAGACAGCGTAGTCAGTGACACCAAACATAACACCTTAGATGAACTGCTGGCCGATATCGGCTTAGGCAACGCCATGAGCATAGTGATCGCCCAACGACTCCGTGGCGATCAGGTAGAGCATCACGAAGATAAAGACTCGGCCATGATGCCGATCCGTGGTGCCGAGGGAATGCTGGTAACTTTTGCCAACTGCTGTCGTCCGATACCCGGCGATGCCGTTATCGCCCACGTCAGCCCGGGGAAAGGGCTAGTGGTACATATGGAGAGCTGTGCCAATATTCGTGGGTATCAAGGCGAGCCGGATAAGTATATTCCGGTCCAGTGGGACAGCGCAGAGGGCGTTGAATATCAAGCCAACCTGCGAATTGAGATAGTGAATCATCAAGGCGCGCTGGCAAAGATCACCTCGATTGTTGCCGCCGAAGGTGCCAACATCCACAACCTGAGCACCGAAGAGAGGGATGGCAGAGTATTCCTCATCAATCTGCGCGTTTCGGTCAGAGACAGGATCCACTTAGCCAACGTAATGCGCCGCATCAGGGTATTGCCAGAAGTGCTACGCACATCCCGTAATCGCTAAGCATGGTAGTCATTAAGTTTTGTAAGCGTTAAATTCCTCATCGATAGTTAGTTAACAAAACAGAGAGAGTGTTATGGCAGAAAAAATCATCATCGCCACAGATAAAGCTCCACAAGCGATCGGTACCTATTCTCAAGCCGTAAGAGTCGGCAGCACCGTCTATCTTTCGGGCCAGATCCCGCTGAACCCTGAAAGTATGCAGATGGTCAGCGATGAGTTCGAAGCACAGGTAGTTCAGGTATTTGAAAACCTTACCGCAGTATGTGAAGCGGCAGGCGGCTCACTGAGCGATATCGTCAAGCTCAACATCTTTATGACCGACCTGAGCAACTTCGCAACCGTTAATGAGATCATGGAGCGTTACTTCTCTCAGCCTTACCCTGCTCGCGCCGCAATCGGGGTTAAGCAGTTACCAAAGGATTCCTTGGTTGAGATGGATGGGGTCATGGAGATCTAATCTCGCTCTCCCCTCTACCTGGGCGCTGCGGCGCCCTTTTGTTTTTTACTATTCACAAAGAAGTTAGCCATGAGTCCAGAACGCTTTGCACGCATCAATCAGATGCTAGACAACCGCCAGCCGGATCTGACCCTCTGTCTCGATAAGGTCCATAAAACCAATAATATCGCCGCAGTCGTTCGTACGGCCGATGCCGTGGGGATCCACCAAATTCATGCGGTCTGGCCGGATATTGAGATGCGAGTTTCGGGTAATACAGCCTCGGGCAGCCAGCAATGGGTTAAAACCGTCAAACATAATCATATGGATGAGGCT
Source organism: uncultured Shewanella sp. (assembly GCF_947501225.1). GTDB lineage: Bacteria > Pseudomonadota > Gammaproteobacteria > Enterobacterales > Shewanellaceae > Shewanella. Next base: position 59,022 of record NZ_CANMUW010000010.1, on the reverse strand, counting down.
AAAGCTGAGTTTCGTGCCCAGGGAATGCAGATACTGGCAACCAACTTTTCTGAAAATGCGGTAGATTTTCGCGAAATAGACTATACGCGTCCCACAGCCATCATCTTAGGTAATGAGCGTGATGGAGTCAGCCCGGAGGGGATCGCCGCTGCCGATCAACATATCATCATCCCTATGATAGGCATGGTGCAATCACTCAATGTCTCGGTCGCCTCGGCGCTTATCATGTATGAGGCGCAGCGTCAGAGACAAGTTGCCGGAATGTATGGCCAACGCAGACTCGATGAAGCCTATTGCCAGATAAAACTATTCGAGCAGGGGCACCCCATCTACGCTAAGGCTTGTCGCCGCAAGGATATCCCCTATCCTAAGGTAGATGAACAGGGGCAAATCGTTGCCGATGCCCACTGGTGGGAAAGGATGCGAACACCACTCCCCGAGCCGGTAGAGTAAGCCTATTTTCATCTCTGTTAAAGGGTCGTTCCGGCACAAGCGAGCGCCCCTTGCAGAGACAAACTCCAGCCATATAATTCCTTTCTCCCTCAATTCCTCTTTAAGTTTTCATCTTCCAACTATTTATTCTCCAAAGAATTTGTCATAGATCACATTTTTCGCCATACTCAAAGACGTAGCCGCACAGATATCGAACACTAATAAAAAGAACAGCTCTGTTTGGTTTGATTTTAACAATAATAATTATGGAATCGCTGATGGAATCGACAATTAAAACCCCTGTAGAGATGCTAGCCCACTGGGTCGACAAGCTCGGTAACAAAACCTATCTGAGACAACCTATCAATGGTCAGTATAAAGATTTTAGCTGGCTGGATGTGCAGCAGAAGATGCAGCAGATCGCCGGAGCACTCAGGCATCTGGGATTGAAGCCCGGCGATAAGATCGCCGTGTTATCGAAGAACTGTGCCGAATGGTTTATTACCGATCTGGCACTGATGCACGGCGGATACATCAGCGTCCCCATCTACCCTACCGCCAATGCAGACACCATACGTTATGTGCTGGAGCACAGCGAAGCGAAAGCCATTTTCATCGGTAAGCTGGATTACTGGGCCGATCAGGAAGCCGGTGTTGGCGGCGATATCCTGAGGATGGCAATGCCCTACGACACCATGCCGGCCCAATACCAGTGGGACAGTTTGCTCGAAATGGGCCAGCCTCTGGTCGATGTGCCGTTCGCGACGCCGGATCAGGTCATGACCCTCATCTATACCTCGGGCTCCACGGGCAAGCCTAAGGGTGCGATACAGACCTTCGCCAGCTACGGCTGGACCTGTAAGGCGGTGGTGCGGGATCTAAAGACGGATGTCGAAGACAGGTTGATCTCCTATCTGCCACTTGCCCATATTACCGAACGTGTTGCGATGGAAGGCTCCTCATTTTATTCGGGCAGCAGTGTCGCCTTCGTCGAGAGCCTCGACAGCTTCGTCGCCGATGTTCAGCGTGCAAGGCCCACTGTCTTCTTCTCTGTCCCGCGGCTCTGGAGTCTGTTTCAGCAGAACATCATTGAAAAGGTCGGCTATAAGAAACTTAACTTCCTGCTCAAGGTTCCTATCCTCAGCAACATAGTGAAGCGGAAGATCCATGAAGGTTTAGGTTTAGAGCACTGCCACCTTTTGGGGTCGGGCTCGGCGCCTATTCCACCTTCGCTGATCGCCTGGTATCACAAGATTGGACTCAATATCAGTGAAGCCTGGGGCATGACTGAGAACAGTGCCTACTCGATCATCAACTTCCCCTTCGATCCCGAAAAGATTGGGACCGTCGGCCGCGCCATTGAAGGGTGTGACATTAAACAAGCCGAGTCCGGTGAGCTGCTGGTTAAGAGCCCCGGGTTGATGACGGGTTACTATAAGCAACCCGAGGTAACCGCAGCCAGTTTCGATCCCGATGGCTTCTTCCATACCGGCGATCTATGTGAAATCGACAAAGATGGCTGTGTCACCATCACCGGGCGAGTCAAAGATAACTTCAAGACCTCAAAAGGAAAATATGTCGCTCCTGTGCCTATCGAGCGCAAACTTGCCCAGGATCCCCATATAGAGCTGCTCTGCGTCATAGGTTCTGGCCTGCCTCACCCTATCGCACTGGTACAGCTCTCAGAGGGTGCTTCGCTGCAGCCAAGAGAGGAGGTACGTACCTCCCTGAAGGCCACGATGGACAGCATCAACCCTAATCTGGAGTCCCATGAGACCTTAGATGCGATCGTAGTCGTCGCTGAAGCCTGGGATGTCGATAATGACGTGTTAACACCGACACTGAAGATAAAACGTCATGTTCTGGAAGCACGTTTCAGCGAAAAAGTTGACGGCCTCCGTGGAGGCAAAGTTCGCTGGGAGGAGGAGCTGTAACCTCCAGGAGCAACGGCTTCGAATCTACTTCAATCAAAGCATGTCTCAGGGCATGCTTTTTTTTGCTTCGCCATCAGAGATCGTTAACGAAATTTAATCCATTTACTGCTTATTTTGATTGCCAGTCCGGGCAAAATACTTATGCTAGCCACCCTGAAATTATCCTGGTGAAAAGCATGCTCATTTTACTGTCAATTATCGGCGGTTTTGTAATATTAACACTCGGTGCCGAGGCTCTGGTTAGAGGTGCGAGTGCTATCGCGCTCAGATTAGGCATCGCCCCCCTGGTTATCGGCTTGACCATAGTTGCATTCGGTACCAGTGCGCCTGAGCTGGCCGTCAGTTTAAAGTCCGCACTCGCAGGCAACAGTGGTATCGCCCTGGGCAATGTCATAGGCTCAAACATCGCCAACATAGGTCTCATTCTGGCGGTGACAGCCTTAATCAGGCCCATCCAGGTACAGTCTCAGATGGTAAGACGGGACATTCCTGTCATGATTGTCGCCTCGATACTTTTTTGGGGACTACTGCTCGATGGCAAGCTTAGTTTGTTCGATGGCGCCCTGCTAACCACGCTACTGTTCGCCTATCTTGGCTTCAACTACATAAGTTCAAAGAGCGCCGGAAACAATGAAGAGGTCGATACGCGTCCCCAGCACCCGCTGCTGTCATTGCTGCTTGTGGTCACAGGCATAGCCATGTTGGTTGGAGGCGGAATCCTGTTTGTCGATGGCGCCGTCGAATTAGCTAAAACCTTAGGTATCGACGAGGTGATCATAGGGCTGACCATAGTTGCAATAGGCACAAGCATGCCGGAACTTGTCACCTCGGTCGTGGCAGCCAGAAAGGGGGAGAGCGATATCGCCATAGGCAATATTGTCGGCTCTAACATGTTCAATATCTTAGGTATATTGGGGATCACGGCACTCATACACCCCATTGCCGCCGGAGGCGTACAAGTTTTAGATCTGGTGGTGATGCTGATATTGGCACTACTCACCCTGCCCTTTGCCAGATCCGGATTCAGAATCGGACGCCGGGAAGGCGGTATCCTATTGGCAGGATATATCTCCTACATCGGTTATCTGGTGACTCAGGCTTTAGCTTAGTCTTCACCCTCCTTCTCAAAAGCCACCACGACTTGCGGTGGCTTACAAAGGAACATTGAAAGTGACATTTGTCATAGTGATCTGATGACCTTTGTGCCTGCCAATATCTCAGCCAATTACCCATACTGATCCCATACCCCATAAATGGAAATTAAAGGAGATCGATATGAAAACTGCAATACTGCTCACCACCATGTCGCTGTTCACACAAATGGTTAACGCTAACGAGATCCCGGCTATCGACAGCGCTTCTAATACGATGAACATAGCGGCCCTGCAAAGCCTGAGTCAACAGACACAGGGTTACGAGCTGGCCTATGCGAACTATCGCCTGGCTATCACAGCCAACATATTAGGCCAGCGGACATTGGCGAAATCTGCACTCTCGACGGCACAATCAACCCTGGAAGAGCTGGACGATTCTGAAGCCCTTGCCCTGCTTGCCTCAGTGTATGGCATGCAGATAGGCATAGACAATATCCGGGGAGCCAGTTTAGGACCTAAGCAGTCCCAGGCTCTCACTCAGGCGGAGGCACTCTCCCCCTCGAATCCCAGAGTCGCGTTAGTAAAAGCTATCTCTGCGTTTAATACCCCTGTGGCCTTTGGTGGTAGTATGAAAAATGCGATAGAGTTAAGCAGCAGAGCAATAGCCCTTTACGGCGAACCTTGCCATGAGGTCTGTTGGGGGCATGCAGAAGCCTATACCTGGCGAGGGCTGGCTAAGCAAAACAGTGGTGACACTCAAGGCGCACTCGCCGACTGGCAGTCGGCCATTAAGATCCAGCCCGATTACTCCTGGGCAAACTTTTTGCTGAAACAAAACAATCTAACCCACTAGTTGAAATGTTCCGCTTGGCCAGTTCAAAGAGCCAAGCGGTTCCCACAGGGAATTAATGCAATGAAGAGCACAGAGTTGATGCCGGGAACCTGCGGTAAAACCACCGAAGATAAGCTTGCCTGGATCTATTTGGTTAACCTGGTTTTCTATTTTATCCCGATGTTTCTTACCGAGATGCCGCTATGGGAGATAGGGGTAAGCTTACTGATCCTGCCCCCTTTTATTTACTGTTATTTTTGGGCCCACCGCAGCTCGAAAGTGAAAGCCGTTTACCCTATTCTCGCCATGATAGCCCTAGGTGCGCTGATCACTCCGATCAATGCCGGATCACTGGCGCTTTTCACGTTCGCCGGCTTCTTTATCGGTTTCTATTACTCCCTCAGAACAGCCTTTTTCGGCCTGCTGGCTTTACTAACGCTGCTCACTACACTCTCATTACTCCTTGGGATCAATCATTATTTCTTCGTTCTCTATGGCGGCTTTCTCGTCTTAGGGGTGGGTCTGTTTGGCGTGGCCGAACGGAAACGAGTCGAGGCTAAATGTCGTCAGCAGCAGAGTGAGGCGGAGATAAGCCAACTGGCAACCATGTTAGAGCGGGAGCGTATCGGCAGGGATCTTCACGATATCATGGGGCACAATCTTTCGAGTATCTCACTCAAGGCGGAACTGGCGGAAAAACTCTTGGCTAAAGATGAGCTTGAGCAGGCGAGGATTCAGTTGAGAGAGCTAAACGAGATCGCGCGCGATAGTTTAAGTCAGATACGTCAAACGGTCTCAGACTATAAACATAAGGGACTATCGGCCAGCGTGATGCAGCTATGTCAGACTCTCAGAGATAAAGGGCTGAGCGTCAGTCTCGAGGGCGACCTCCCAATCCTGCCATCAACTCTGGAATCTCAACTGATACTGAGCATTACGGAGCTGTGTAATAACGTCATCCGTCACAGCCAGGCCAGCCACTGTGTTATAACATTTGAGCGGTTAACCGATGAGATCAATATCTCAGTCACCGATAACGGTACGCCACAAAGCGTCACCGAGGGAAATGGATTGAGTGGAATAAGAGAGCGTTTGAGTGAGTTTCAGGGCAAGCTTGATTACAGCCTCGAAAAGCATTGTCGTTTTACCATCACCCTGCCAGTACCTGAAGAACAAGCGCTAGAGCCCAGAGCTCAAAAACTAGTATCCGGAGTGCAAAACTGATGAATATTTTACTCGCCGAAGATCAGGCTATGGTCAGAGGTGCACTCGCGGCGTTGCTGAGCCTTGATGGCGAGTTTGAGGTAACCCAGGCCTGTGATGGCGACGAGGCCCTATCACTTCTGAAAAAAGACACATTCGATCTGCTGCTTACCGATATAGAGATGCCGGGACTGACAGGGCTTGAACTAGCCCAATGGTGTCAAAAGCAAGATAGTCCAATTAAAGTCATCATACTCACGACATTTGGCAGAGCAGGATACATAAAGCGAGCCATCGAATCCGGTGTCGGCGGTTTCCTGCTCAAAGACGCCCCATCTGATAGCCTGATACATGGAATAAGGCAGGTGATGGCGGGAAAACGTGTCATAGACCCAGAACTCGCCATCATGGCCATAGGAGAAAGCGATCCCCTCAACGATAAGGAACGAAAAGCACTGCGGCTCGCCAGTGAGGGGCGCTCTACAGCCGAGATAGCAACTGCACTGTTTATCGCCGAAGGCACAGTGCGGAACTATCTTTCTGAAGCTATAAGTAAACTTCATGCATCAAACCGAATCGATGCTGCGCGGATCGCGCGGAAAAAAGGCTGGTTATAAACCAACAGGGACTTCGTCAGACTCCGGGAAATTTGCACCTGAGCTTAAACAGTAATACCTACCATAGGATTGCCATCACACGTTTATCTGATAGTATATGTATATAAATACAGTAATTGAGTGTGTTATAAGCGACAATACTCAATTAATCAGATTGGTATTGTGAGTGAAGAGACTAGATCTTGTTCCCGTAACAGAGCTCAAAGGCGTTGCCAAGAAGATGGCTGAACGTTTGGCTAAGCTCGGCATCCAAACGGTACAAGATCTGCTGTTTCACCTCCCCCTGCGCTATGAAGATCGCACTCAGATCTACCCCATAGCCTCACTCTATCCCGGCAGCTACGGCACTATCGAAGCCGTTATTCAATCCAGTCAGATTATCCAGGGCCGTAAACGCATGCTGACCTGTACCGTCAGAGATGACACAGCCAGCCTCACATTGAGGTTTTTCAACTTCTCTGTCGCGCAGAAAAACGGTTTACAAAATGGCGCAACCATTCGCGCCTATGGCGAAATTCGCCGCGGAAAACATCAGGCAGAGATCATTCATCCCGAATATAAGCTGCTGCATGACAGCAGCGATCTGGCGCTCAGTGACACCTTAACCCCCGTCTATCCGACAACCGAAGGACTCAAGCAGGCCAGTTGGATAAAGCTGACAGATCAAGCCCTGGCTCTGCTCGAAGAGGGGGGCCTGCAGGAGCTGATCCCACCTGAGCTGCAGCCTAACAATTTGAGTCTGAAAGAAGCCCTTCAGCTGCTACATCGCCCGCATACCGGTGTCGCCCTGTTCGAGCTTGAGCAGGGCACTCACCCCGCCCAACAGAGGTTAATTCAGGAGGAGCTGCTGGCTCACAACCTGAGTATGTTGAAGCTGCGTCAACGCAGCAACCGGGACCAGGCCGTGTCGATGCCGGCATCGGGGCAACTGCTCAACCCATTTTTGCAGTCACTGCCCTTTAAGCCCACCGGAGCGCAGCAGAGAGTCGGCACCGATATCTCGACGGATCTGGAACAGCCCTTCCCTATGATGCGTCTGGTTCAGGGGGATGTTGGCTCCGGCAAAACCTTAGTTGCGGCCCTGGCCGCACTACAGGCAATAGAAAACGGTTATCAGGTCGCCATGATGGCTCCGACAGAGCTACTTGCGGAGCAACACGCCGAGAACTTCTCTCAATGGTTTGAGCCTCTGGGACTAAAGGTTGGCTGGCTAGCGGGCAAATTAAAGGGCAAGGCGAGAGCTCAGTCTCTGGCCGATATAGAGAGCGGTGAAGCCCATATGGTGATAGGTACCCACGCCATATTTCAGGAACAAGTCATCTTCAATAAGCTGGCTCTGATCATCATAGATGAGCAGCACAGATTTGGTGTGCATCAACGTCTGGGGCTGAGAGAGAAAGGGATAACCCAAGGATTTCACCCCCATCAACTGATCATGACCGCGACCCCAATCCCACGTACATTAGCCATGACGGCGTATGCAGATTTAGATACTTCGGTTATCGATGAACTGCCGCCCGGGCGTACGCCGGTTGCAACTGTGGCCGTATCCGATGCCAGACGCAGTGAGGTGATAGAGAGGGTCAGGCAAGCCGCCATTAACCAGGGGCGACAGGCCTATTGGGTCTGCACCTTAATCGAAGAGTCTGAGGTACTCGAATGTCAGGCCGCCGAAGATACCGCAGAAGAGCTGAGGCAGGTACTCGCCGATCTCAAGGTTGGTCTTGTTCATGGCCGCATGAAACCGGCCGAGAAGCAAGCGATCATGGCCGAGTTCAAGGCCGGAAACCTTAACCTGTTAGTCGCAACTACGGTTATCGAAGTGGGGGTCGATGTTCCCAACGCCAGCCTGATGATCATCGAAAACCCGGAGCGATTGGGCTTAGCTCAACTACACCAGCTAAGAGGCCGCGTCGGCCGTGGCGCCGTGGCGAGCCATTGCGTACTAATGTATAAGGCGCCGCTCTCGCCAAGTGCCACGAAACGATTGGGCGTACTCAGAGACAGCAACGATGGCTTTATCATAGCTCAAAAAGATCTTGAGATCAGAGGCCCGGGCGAGGTGCTGGGCACCAAGCAGACCGGCATCGCCGATATGAAAATTGCCGATCTCATCAGAGATCAGGCCCTGATCCCCCATATTCAGAAACTCGCCGTTCACCTCATGCAGCAAGCACCTGATAATGTAGACGGCATAGTGCAACGTTGGCTGGGTGACAGGGAGCAATTTGTTCAAGCCTAAGGGCCAGAATGCCGCATCACGCTTGTTTTCAGATTAATTATTTTTTATTTCAGCCCACTCCCCTAGACAAGACCGCTGAATTTTGCAGAATGGAGTAATACCACATATATCGCTTTGGTATCAGCCCTCCGTAATCGAGTCGAACTTTCAAAGGATGTTAAATGCAAGTTAGTCAAGAAGATAGAATTGCGCCGCAGGAGAAGTCTGCCGGTGCCAATACCATAGCAATAGTGGCCCTTGCCGTTGTGGTTCTCATCAGTGGAGGAGCTTACTACTATTTCAGCGACGATCAGGAGCCACTACCGGAGCAGAGACCAGTCGTCGAAGTGCCCGATGTGATCCCGCAAGAGCCTATTGTTACCATCGCCGATATCCCGGAGCCGGTCATTGAGCCAGTAGTTGAACCGGAGGTGGTGCCGGAAGATACACCGCAGCCTCAAGTCGAGCCTCTGCCTGTACTGGGAGAGAGCGACGGTTTCGTGCATAAGAAGACGATTGAGATGGCTGACGGCATGGCGATAGCGCCCATGCTGGTCGAAAAAGATCTGGTCAGGCATTTTGTCGTATTTGTCGACAACCTGGCCCAGGGAGAGCTGGCGCGTAAGGTCAGTCCGCTAAAGGGGCCCGACAGAGTGTTTACCGTCTCGGAGATCACCAATAAAACTTACCTGAACCCTGACAGCTACCACAGGTATGATCTTTACGCCGACTTCGTCGCCAACTTAGATGATGCACAGCTTGCTGCCACCTATAAAGAGTTAACCCCCCTGTTAACTGAGGCATTTGAGGAGCTGGGTTATGGTGATATGAGCTTTAACGAGCGTATGCTCGAAGCCATCGACATCATGCTGGCGGCACCAATTATCGAGCAGGCCATAGAGCTCGATGGCGTCAGCGTAAATTATCAATTTGTCGATCCTGAGCTCGAAGCCCTCCCCAACGCGCAAAAACTGTTAGTGCGCATGGGGCCAGAAAACAGCAAGAAGATCAAAGCGGCGCTGCGCAGGCTGAAAAAACACTTAGCCGATTAACCGCCATAACTAAAGCTATCAAATATCACCCGCAGTACTTGCCGCTGCGGGTTTTAACAACGCCTCACGCCCCTCTCCTGTCAGATAGATACTCACAACAGCTGTAACCCAAATCGCTTCATCATATGCAGGAACCTGGTGTAGAATAGATCGGATGTGGCAGTTGTCTTGCCAGTCTGAACATTAGAGTTTTCTCAAGTGTTACTCGTTATGGATAACCCGGACTTAAACGTCATATCAGAGGCAAAACGGTGCAGTTAATATTTACAATTTGTTCCTGGGGAGCCTGGTCACCTCTATACCAACAGGCCGATGATTGGAAGAGTTGGCAAGATGTACAGTTAGCCCCGAGTTCAGAGCTCCCCTCAGCGCCTAAATTGACCCAGGTGCCCGCCATGCAACGCAGACGTTACAGCGCTCTCACCAAGATGCAGCTCGAAGTCGCCTTTCAGTGCGATGCGCCACAGCAGTGCCGTACTATCTTCAGCTCCAGGCATGGAGAGTTGAGTCGCACCTTAGGACTGCTGGATAACATCGTAGAGCGGGAGCCACTATCGCCGACTGCATTTAGCCAGTCTGTCCACAATACCGCCAGTGGTATCTACACAATTCTGAAAGGTAATCGTGCCGCCTCAACATCGATTGCGGCAGGTGAAGAGACACTCTATCAGGCTCTGATTGAGGCTTATGCCCAACTCAAACAGGATCCGACTCCTCTCCTGCTGGTCTTCGGCGATGAACCGGTTCCGGAGGTGTATAGTCAATTTACCGATGAGTCCGAGTTGCCGGTAGCCATGGGTTTCCTTCTGACTCTGCCGACACAGGGAGCTCAGGGAGCTAAGCTCACCATAGATGGCTCTCCTTCGACAAGAAACTTAAGTTATGGAGAGCTACTCCACGCCCTGGCGACAAAGCAGCCCCTGAGCGGCAACTTTTTCAAGCAACATTGGCAGTTAAGTTTTGGATAGCTCACCGTCGGAAAGGCTCACTGGCCTCGCCTACATCCCCAGATGGCTGGGGGGAGTAGGTTGCTATATCGCCTTTGGTCTGGGAGGGCTCTTAACTTCCCTGACAATTCTCCCGCTCCTCAGGTTTTGGCCGGGCACAAGAGAGCAGAGGGTCAGCCGGGTTCAGCGAGCCGTACACCTCATGTTTCGTGGTTTTGTACGTATGCTAACCGGTGCGGGAGTCATAGATGTTACGGCTATTAATGTTGAGCGCCTGAGCGGGGCTAGAGGTAAGGTCGTGGTTATGAACCATCCTACTCTGGTCGATGTCGTGGTGCTGATAAGCTTGATGCCAAATGCCGGCTGTATCGTAAAGCAGGGGATATGGCGCAACCCATTTATGCGGGGTGTGGTTGCCTGCGCCGGTTACATCCCCAACCGTGGTGCGGAGTTACTCCTTTTTGACTGTAAACAGGTCCTGGACAGCGGAACTAATTTAATTATCTTCCCTGAAGGGACACGCACGGTTCTCGGCAGTGTTATTAATGACTTTGCCAGGGGAGCTGCCAATATAGCCCTGAGAACCAAAACAGATATCTTACCCGTCGTGCTTCATACCAATGCCTCCGGTTTAACCAAGCAGGAAGCCTGGTATCAAATTCCCCGCCGCACCATAGGGATGCGTATCGAAGTAGGCGAAACTATCGCTCACATAAAGTATGATACACAGGCCGGTGGTGATGCTAAAATGGCACGCTTACTTACACGGGATCTTGAAGATCACTTTAGAAAAGAACTTGAATAAATTATGAGCTTACATAACGAAATTAAACAGTTAATCATAGATTGCTTAGATCTTGAAGATGTCGGTATCGAAGACATTGAAACCGATGCAGCACTATTTGGAGAGGGCTTAGGGTTAGACTCCATCGATGCGCTGGAGCTGGGCTTAGCGATCAAAAAGAGATTCGATGTAAAGATCGAAGCCAACTCCGAGGCGACAAAAGCACACTTTTATAGTGTGTCCAGCCTTGCCAACTTCATCGAGTCGCAGCGAGCTTAGGAGAGATTATGAAAACCCGTGAACAAATTCTCGAAGCCCTGACTCAGATTTTAGTCGATGAGTTCGAGATCGATGCCGAGGATATCACACTCGAAGCGTCCCTCTATCAGGAGTTAGATCTGGACAGCATCGATGCCGTGGATCTGGTCATCAAGTTACAACAGATGACAGGCAAGAAGATCAAGCCTGAAGAGTTTAAAGCCGTACGAACAGTCGATGATGTGGTCACCGCCATCGAGGGGCTGACTAAAGGCTGATGCGTTTATTTTTACAAATAGTCACCAGTCTCCTATTACTTGGCTATCCTTTAGCCGTTTATTTTGGACTCAACTATTTGCCGGCAGGCTCCATCGCCATGGTCCTCTGCCTGTTTTTAATCTTGCGTTTGTTGGTACAAAAACAGCAGGTAAAGTCGATGGTTTTGCCTCTGCTGGTCGGTATCGGATTAACCGCAGGGAGCTTTATCGCTAAACGGCACGATTGGTTGCTTTACTATCCCGTGGTGATCAACCTGAGTATGCTGTTTCTGTTCGGTTACTCACTCAAATCGGGACCGAGTATGATTGAACGACTCGCCCGATTGAAAGAGCCGGAACTCCCCGATGAAGCGATCCCTTATCTACAAAGAGTCACGCTCGTCTGGTGTGGCTTATTTGTTTTCAATGGCGCAGTAGCCCTGTATACCGCCCTCTACTCCAGTTTGGAGATATGGACGCTATACAATGGACTGATCGCATACCTGCTCATAGGGTCGCTACTTGGTGGCGAGTGGTTGTATAGAACTATTTGGTTAAAAAAGTCATGACAGAGTTATTAAAATCCTGGTTATCCAAGGGGCCATCGAGCCAGCAACTTATCAGCTTCAATCACCATGATATCGTTACCGGTGCGGCCTTCACGAGTCAGGTTGTCAATGTCCACCAGCAACTACTCCTGTCACCATCCAAGCGCTGGTTGCTGGCATGTGAAAGCAGCGACCTGTTTGCAGTGGGCTTATGTGCGGCACTCCTTGCCGGCAAGGAGGTGATCCTGCCCTCAAACACTCAGGCTGGCACCCTGAGTGAGATAACTCATGAGTTCGATGGCGTGATTTCTGACGTTCCCTTGTGTGAAGGGAAATCCTTCATCATGTTGAAAAGAGACCTGCACGAAAACAATAACCTCTGGCCGGAGTGCGATAGTTACGGAGAACTCGTTCTCTTTACATCGGGAAGCAGTGGTCACCCCAAGGCTGTATGCAAGACAGTGGAGCAGTTAGATGCCGAAGTCAGCATTCTCGAAAATACCTTTGCCAAACACCTGCCGCAATGCAGTGTGATATCGACGGTTTCGCATCAACACATCTATGGACTCCTGTTCAAGATCCTCTGGCCGCTAGCCGCCAGCCGTCCCTTCTTGAGCGATATTGTTGAATATCCGGAGACCCTGACCTATTACACCAGTCTATTCCCGAACCTATGCCTGATCAGTAGTCCGGCACAACTGTCCCGTCTTCCGGAGTCATTGGATAACGAACGCCAGCTAAGATCACCAAGCCTGGTTTTCAGCTCCGGTGGGCCGCTTAACTTCGAGGCGGCACAGGGTATCAAGCAATGTTACGGACACCAGCCCATCGAGGTGTTCGGCAGCACAGAAACCGGCGGAATCGCCTATCGACGTCAGACTCAAAGAGAGCAGCCATGGCGTGTCTTCGACAGCATAAAGATCCGCAGGGATGAAAAAGATGGCGCACTGCAACTAAAATCCCCCTACCTTGAAGACGATAACTGGTTAAGATGCGAAGATAAGATCGAAATTACCAATCCCGGAGAGTTCCAGTTACAGGGCCGCCTGGACAGAGTTGTCAAAATCGAAGAGAAACGACTCTCCTTGGTACAGATGGAAGCCCTGCTTGAAACTCACCCTCTGATCAACCAGGCGGCACTGGTTGTTCTTGAGCAACCACGCACTCAACTTGGTGCGGTTATCGAGCTATCAGCCCAAGGGAGAGAGAGGCTGGACGCCGAGGGGAAACTCGGCCTCAATAACTTGTTAAAAGCCCACCTGCTGACTCAGTTTGAACGTGTCACGCTGCCAAGGCGATGGCGCTACCCTGAAGCTATGCCCGTTAATCCACAGGGGAAGAGATTAGCCAAACAACTAGCCGAGTTATTCGATCATGATTAAATCTGTGCTACCAAGAGTCCTTTCGAAGGAGAGCAAAGAGGATGCTGTAGAGTGGCGTCTGTTTATCGATGAAGAGTTACCTTTTTTTAACGGTCACTTTCCTCAGCAGGCCGTACTTCCCGGTGTGACCCAATTGGACTGGGCCATTCGTCTGGGCTGCGAACATTTCGACTACCCGGTTGAAGTTGCCACATTAGAGGTCCTGAAGTTTCAGCAGCTTATGCTACCAAATTCAGAGGTGACACTCGCCATCTCCCAAAATGCCGCCAAAACCAAGCTTATCTTCAGTTATTTTGATGATGAGAAGCGCTTCGCATCGGGCCGGATCTTACTCACTCCCTCATCCGGAGAGGTCAACTGATGAAGCTCGCATTAGTGATTCCGAACTACAACCATCAGGTTGCGATAGCGCAGACCCTGGAATCACTGGCTCAATTCGCGCTCCCCTGCTATCTGGTCAATGACGGTAGCGATGATGAGACCCGACACCTGTTAATCGCTCTCGCCGAAAAATACGCCTGGGTCACCCTACTACATCACCCGTTTAACCGAGGCAAAGGGGCTGCCGTCACCACCGGCCTGCGGGAGGCTTTTAACGACGGTTACACTCATGCACTACAGGTCGATGCCGACGGTCAACATAATCTGGATGATATCCCGGCCATGATAGCCAAGGCCGAGAAGAACCCTAAGGCCTTGATCTCCGGCCTGCCGCAATATGACGAATCTGTGCCTAAGAGCCGATTCTACGCACGCTACCTCACCCACTTCTGGGTATGGATTGAAACCCTGAGTTTCGACATACAAGACTCCATGTGCGGCTTTAGGGTTTACCCCCTTGCAGCCACCGAAAAGCTCTTCCTCAACCAAGCCTTAGGCGAGCGAATGGATTTCGACATAGAGATCTTAGTCCGCCTGCACTGGGCCGGCACAGAGGTCATCCATCTACCGACAAAGGTGATCTACCCAGAAGGTGGCATCAGCCACTTTCAGGGATTATGGGATAACCTGCGCATTTCGGGCATGCATACCCGGCTTTTTTTCGGCATGCTGAAACGTCTGCCCCAAAGGCTCTTCAGAAGCAACCGGGATGCTCATTGGTCCTCAATCTCAGAGCGCGGCAGCTATTGGGGAATAAAGTTGCTGGCAGCCAGCTATAAACTGGGCGGACACTGGCTCTGCCGTCTTATCATGTACCCCGTTATATTCTATTTCTTCCTGACGGGACACACAGCCAGAGAGGCCTCTCTCACATTCCTCAAGCAGGTCAAGAGCTATGATCCCGAGCAGCCGCAGCTGCAAGGCAAGATTGGCTGGCGTCATAGCCTCAAACACTTCCTTGCCTTCGGAAATGCGGCCTTAGATCGTATCGATGCCTGGTGTGATCGTATCCACCTGAGCCAGGTCGACTTTCCCAATCGCGCCCTCCTTGCCGATCGGCTCGAAGCCGGTCAAGGCGCAGTATTACTCGTCTCTCATCTGGGAAACCTTGAGTTATGTCGCGCCATCTCCGTTCACCAGAAGCGAGTCAAGGTGAACGTCATGGTGCTAACGCAAAATGCGGAAAACTTTAACCGTGTCTTAAAGCAACTCAACCCGGACAGTGCACTTAACCTCATTCAGGTTACTGACTTAGGCCCGACAACCTCAATGTTACTGCAACAGAAGATAGAAGCGGGTGAGCTGGTCGTTATCGCCGGAGACAGAACTTCGTCCAATACCCAGGGGCGGGTGATCTACGCTCCCTTCATGGGAAAGCAAGCCCCCTTCCCTCAGGGTCCCTTTATTCTTGCAGGGCTACTCGACTGCCCAGTATATTTAATGTTTTGCCTGCGTGAACAGGGTCGCTACAGGGTTCATCTGGAAACCTTCTCAAATACACTCAAGGGACCGAGAGCCGGCCGAATGCAAAGACTTGAGGATGCAGTAAATAGTTACAGCTCACGACTCGAATATTATGCGCGGCGCGAACCGCTGCAATGGTTTAATTTTTTTGATTTTTGGCGAAAAGACAGTGACACCCAACGAGCCAATTCTCAGGGTAAAGACAGGACAGATAAATAGATGACTCAGACTAATCAATCAAACAAAAGCGAGATGATTGTTCATTTTGGTCACAGGGCCCTATCCCTGGAAGATGTCGTTGCGATAGCCAAGGGCGCTAAAGCAAAATTAAAAGCGAGCTCCGAGTATCAAACCTATATTCAGAAGGGGGCTGACTTTATCGACAGCCTGCTAAACGAAGAGGGGGTGGTCTATGGCGTCACAACGGGCTATGGCGACTCCTGCACGGTTACCGTTGGTATGGATCTTGTGCATGAACTTCCCCTGCACCTCACACGGTTTCACGGTTGTGGCTTAGGCGAAATTCTCTCTCCCATGCAGGCCCGCGCCGTGATGGCTTGCCGCCTGAGCTCACTCGCAATCGGAAAATCCGGCGTGAGCTACGAGTTACTACAGAGAATTGAAACCCTGCTTAACCTCGATATCACCCCGGTGATCCCTGAGGAGGGTTCTGTGGGGGCCAGTGGCGATCTGACTCCACTCTCCTACCTGGCCGCCGTGCTCGTGGGAGAGCGGGATGTCATCTATGAAGGTGTTCGCCAGCCCACGGTCGACGTGTATGCCAAACTCAACATAACACCACTGAAGCTGCGTCCGAAAGAGGGGTTAGCCCTGATGAACGGCACAGCCGTTATGACGGCTCTGGCGTGTTTGGCCTATGACAGGGCTCAATACCTGAGCAGGCTTGCGAGTCGCATCACCGCAATGGCGTCGCTCACTCTTAAAGGCAACTCGAACCACTTCGATGATATCCTCTTCGATGCTAAACCCCACCCGGGGCAAAACCAGATAGCCGCCTGGATCCGAAAAGACCTCAATCATCATGAACACCCAAGAAACTCGGACAGGCTGCAGGACAGATACTCTATCCGCTGTGCACCGCATATTATCGGTGTACTACAAGATGCGCTGCCATTCATGCGTCAATTTATCGAAACCGAGCTAAACAGCGCCAACGATAACCCTATCGTCGACGCAGAGGGCGAGCACATTCTTCATGGCGGTCACTTCTATGGCGGGCACATAGCCTTTGTGATGGACTCGATGAAAAATACCGTGGCCAATATTGCCGATCTGCTCGATCGTCAGATAGCTCTGGTGATGGATCCTAAGTTCAATAATGGCCTTCCCGCTAACCTATCCGGTTCGACTGGCTCCAGGCGCGCGATTAACCATGGATTCAAGGCGGTACAGATTGGTGTATCCGCCTGGACTGCCGAGGCATTGAAAAACACCATGCCGGCCAGCGTATTTTCCCGCTCTACAGAGTGCCATAACCAGGACAAGGTCAGCATGGGAACCATAGCAGCACGAGACTGCATGCGTGTGCTCCAGTTGACGGAGCAGGTTGCCGCAGCCGCACTCTTAGCCATGACCCAGGGGATCAACTTACGTGTGTCGCAAGGGGAGCTTTGCCACTCATCGCTGACACCATCTATCTCCAGGACACTGGAGCAGGTCAAGACCGATTTCGAGCTGCTGACCGAAGACAGACCCCTGGAACCTGTGCTGAGGCAGACGGTAGAGAAGATCCAGCAAGGGTCATGGGAAGTGTGTTCATGAAAGCACTCTTAACCACCGAGATTGAGATCTTGATCCCCTTTCATGATGTCGACTCCATGGGGATCACCTGGCATGGCAACTATTTACGTTATTTTGAGATAGTGCGCTGCCAGCTGCTGGATGAGATCCAGTACGGTTACCGGGAGATGCAAGCCTCAGGATACTCCTGGCCTATTGTCGATCTACAGATAAAGTATGTACAGCCCAGCACGTTCGAGCAAAAGGTGAAGGTTATCGCCTCGCTGGTAGAGTGGGAGAACCGTCTCAAGATCAACTATCAGGTCAGGGATCTTGCCACTAACCAAAGACTCACCAAAGGCTATACGATACAAGCCGCCGTTGATGCAGAGAGCAAGGAGCTATGCTTCGTGACGCCTGATATCTTCAGGAAGAAAATCGCACACCTGATACCGGAAGACACCGCCCAAGGCCCTACTTCCCCGAAGGGAGATGGGCAATGATACCGGGAGTGAGCACATTTAACAGGCGGCTCGCTTCGGCTTTGCTGCGAGGGCCAGGCATATTTGGTTTGCTCCTGCTGATAAGCATCAGCGTACCCAGCAGCTATGGGGCACAATCTGCCAGTTATGACGCTCTTTTTGAATCAATAGCTGACAATGAACGGCTGCAGACATTAACCGAACGACTCATGATAGGCAGGACTGCCAGCGGAGATTTTACTCAGTACCGAACCCTCAAGGTGCTGAAGCACCCCTTAATAAGCCATGGGCGCTTTATTTTTGATTCCCGGCTCGGCCTGGTATGGCAACAGGCTCAGCCCTTCGAAACGACCCTGATACTGAGAGAGGGTGAGCTGATCCAGATCGACAGTGCGGGACGAGAGCAGGTATCACGGGCCGATTCGGCTCAGGGAGCCGCCAGCCTGGCGCAAACCATGCCTAAGTTACTCTCGGCACTGCTCAGTGGCAACCTGAGCCAGCTGAGTGAGCACTTTCATCTGTATCTCAAGGCCGGTGACACAGGCGAAGAGCCACGAGAGGAGTCTGAGTTTTGGCAACTGGGCTTAATCCCCAAAGATCCCCTGCTCCTCAAGGCTATCCCTAAAATGATATTAGAGGGTGCCATACAGGTATCGGCCCTTACCCTGCTGAGTAACAACGGAGACAGAAGCAGAATTGAATTTGAGCAGATTAGTAAGGCCCCGCTCAGTGAAGAGCAGCTAGCGTTACTGTCGGGTAAGCAAGGTTCACCTGAACGGCCCGAGCACGATGACGTTTCACAGCCGGAAGTTCAGCCCGAAACTGAGCCGGAACGTTATCCATGATAGATAAGCTGGCACTGAGGTTGAGTCGATGCCCGGCGAGGCTCAAATTTGCCCTCTGGGTCATATTGCTGTGTCTAACCAGCCTGACAGGCATACAGCTTTGGCAAGGCGGCGCTAAGGTCCAAAGCGATATCTTAGCCATGTTGCCCAAACTGCAGGAGGATCCGTTAACGGAAATCGCTCTCGCGAGGGTCGAAGAGCAGCTGGCGAACACAGTCTATATCGCACTGCTCGCAGAAGATGAGACTCAGGCTATCACGGCTGCTAACACCTTGATGGAGAGCCTTGTATCAGACAGTCGGGGCGCATTTTTTGATATCAGAAGTGCCGACCTTAATCAGGCTCAGGCGCTAAATCATTTCTATTTCAATCACAGGTTTAATTTACTCACCCAGGCTCAGTCAAGCGCCCTCTCATCGGGCAGGATAGACGAGCTTATCGGACAGGCTCAACTTCAGCTCTACAACGCCTTCGGCTACGCTAACAGCAGCTTAATCGCTAACGACCCACTGCTGCTTTATCCGGACAATCTGCAGGCACTCGCACCGAAACAGAGATTGCAGGTACAACAGGGAGTACTGCTGGGGCAATGGTCTCCCGGTGACAGTGGCAATAATTCAAAACCTGTGACTAAGACAGCAGCGATAGTGATGGCCAAAGGCTCAGGCAGCGCCTTTAACCCCAACACTCAAGCCCTGCAGATGTCGGTGCTACAAAAGGCATTCGAGGCGGTCGAGTCTCAAAACGAACGAATTGAGGTTCTCAGGGCCGGCGCCCTGTTTCATGCCAGCGCCGCGACCAAAAGCGCCAAAAATGAGGTCACCACCCTGGGGCTTGCCTCCCTTATCGGCGTAAGCTTACTCGTCTGGCTCGCCTTTCGTTCAGTCATGCCACTGGCCATAGCAATATTAACCATATCCACCAGCCTGCTCACTGCAGTGGTGATGACACTGTTTTTCTTCTCAGAGCTTCATCTGCTGACCTTAGTATTTGGTACCAGCCTGATAGGCGTCGCCATCGACTATAACTTTCACTTCTACTGCGAACGACTGGCCCAGGCTAAAAGAGGGGCCAACGAGGTAATTAAGCAGATATTTCCTGCGATCACACTGGCGCTACTCACCAGCGTATTGGCTTACTCCGGAATAGGCCTCGCTCCCTTCCCGGGGATGCAGCAGGTAGCGGTGTTCTGCGCCGCGGGGCTGTTAGGCGCCTACATCACCCTGAATCTGGCCTACCCTCTACTCGCCTCAGGTCCGCTTCCTTCGGGTGAAAAGCCCCTGAATATGGCGGCGGCATACCTGGATAATGTAAATTTTATATCCCGCACTCTGAATATAAAAACCGGCCTGGCTCTGCTTCTAATCTTTGTCCCCCTTGCCACACTAGGCCTGCAGCGATTAACCAGTGATGACGATATTCGCAACCTGCAGCAGAGTCCGCTGTCGGTAATACAGGAGGAGAACCAACTGAGAGGCATCCTCAGCGGCGGAACCGATAATCAATTCCTGCTAGTTAGCGGCGAAAGCGAGGAGCAGTTACTGCAGCACCTGGAATTACTCTCACCAAGACTAAACAGTGCTGTCGAAGAGGGCTTGATTGGTAATGCTATTAGCCTGAGCAGCTATCTTCCAAGCAGGAGTCAACAGGAGAGTAACTACCGCTTACAGGGGCTCATATATCAGCAGAACCTGCCCCTTATCATCGATAAGCTCGGCCTGGATGACTCCCTGAGTTCATCTCTCTCCCAAGCCTATCAAGAAGCAGAAGAGATCTATATAGATGCAGACTCTTTTATAAACTCAGATGCCGGTAAGTTGTTTAAGCCACTATGGATAACCCCCTCCCCCGGGCAGGAGAGGTACGGAGCCATAGTATTGCTCGGCGGGATCACCGGGTTAGATAAGCTGGAAGCGGTTATGGCTGATCTCCCCTATGTTCAGCTGATTGATAAGGTCGGTGAGATCTCCCATCTGATGGGCCAGTATCGTCAATTAACTCTCTGGCTCCTGGCTCTGGCCATGGCAGTAGCGGCGGTGATCTTCAGCACTCGCTTCGGGGTTAAGCTGGCAGCATTCGTCGTCGCCGTTCCGGCACTTTCGGCGGTGTTGACACTGTCACTGCTTGGACTGATTGGTGCGCCTCTCACCCTGTTTCATGCTCTTGCTCTCATTCTGATATTTGGGATCGGCGTCGATTACAGCCTGTTTTTTGCCGAATCAAAACAGCAGAGTCGAGGCGTGATGATGGCGGTCTTTATGTCTGCCACATCTACCATTTTAGCCTTTGGACTACTCGCATTCAGCAGTACCCCGGCCATACATAACTTTGGGCTGACTCTCCTGTTGGGGATCGGCTTCACATTTGTGTTATCCCCCTTTATTCAAACTTTCACAAGGACTGTTAAGTGATGCCAGCCTCCTCATCTACACCGACGACAGATATTGATGTCATTATCATTGGTGCCGGGCCATCGGGCAGCATTGCCGCCAGCCTCCTTCATCAACAGGGCAAGCGTGTTATCGTCATCGAGAAGCAACATTTCCCGCGCTTCTCCATCGGCGAAAGTTTACTGCCTTGCTGTATGCAAACCCTCGAAGAGGCAAATATGCTCGAAACCGTTAACCAGGCAGGTTTTCAGTTCAAAAACGGCGCGGCTTTTCGCTTTAGAGAGAAGTACACAGACTTCGACTTCACCGACAAGTTCACAGCGGGTCACGGGACAACCTTTCAGGTTGAGCGTGCAGGTTTCGATAAACTATTGGCCGATACCGCGATAAGCCAGGGTGTAGAGATTCGCTACGGGGAAGCGGTTAAGGCGGTCGACCTGAGCGGGAAGCCTAAGTTAACGGTAACCGATGCCAACGGCGAGGAGTACCGGCTCGAGGCGGAGTATCTATTGGATGCCAGCGGATTTGGCCGTGTACTTCCAAGATTGCTCGGACTGGAGAAGCCATCGACGCTAGCCAACCGCAGTGCCATTTTTACCCACATTAAGGATAATATCGGCAGTAAAGAGGTCGATGGCAGACCCTTAGACCGCGATAAAATATTGATCAGCGTTCACCCTCAAAACAGGGATATCTGGTATTGGTTGATTCCGCTGAGCTCCGACAGATGTTCTATAGGCGTCGTGGGAGAGCCCCGGCTTCTTGGCGATTCGGACCTCAACCTGAAGCAGCGTCTGTTTGACATGGTCAGTCAGGAACCCGGCCTGAAGAAGCTATTGGCTGACGCCGAAGTCCTTCGTGAGTGTGCCGAGCTTAAAGGCTACTCCGCCAATGTCACTACCCTGGCCACCGACAAATTTGCCCTGCTGGGCAATGCCGGCGAGTTCCTCGATCCCGTCTTCTCCTCCGGTGTTACCATCGCGATGCAATCAGCCTCAATGGCAACTAAATGTGTAGTAAGGCAGCTCAATGGTGAAAAGGTCGATTGGCAGGGCGAATACGCCCGCCCCTTGATGCTGGGGGTCGATACCTTCCGTACCTATGTTGAGGCCTGGTATGATGGCCGTTTTCAGGACGTCATCTTCTATGATGCTCCCGATAACAAGATCAAGCAGATGGTCTGTTCAATTCTGGCAGGCTATGCATGGGATGAGGCCAACCCCTTAGTCGCAGAGTCCGAGAAAAGGCTCAACCTTATCGTCGAGCTTTGCCGCTGATGGCTATGGGAGAGTTGACTATGGCCCGGTTTTTCAATGCCATAACAAACGGCTTAACGCCTTGTAAGCGAGTTTCGCTACTCATCCTGCTGGCGCTGCTTTCCGGCAGCTGCAGCCACACCCTCGAGCGTCAGACCTGTGTCGCCCTGGCCAAAGATGTCAGCTACTGCCTTGCCCCAATTCCAGCTGACAGTCAGGTACGCTCGGTAACTCAGAGGGTAACCATAGAGGTGGATGATTCGAGTCATGAACTGCTGACTCAGCTGGAGCTGGACAGCGGGCAACTCACACTCGTCGGTCTGGCACCATTAGGGCAAGCACTGTTTACCATACTCTTCGATGGTGTGAGCCTGAATAGCCAACAAAACATGCTCCTGGGTGATGAATTTAAAGCCGAATACCTGCTTGCACTCATCCAGTTGATATACTGGCCACAAGCAGATGTAAATGCCCATTTACAGGGGGCCAGATTAACATCTCCCGAGTGTGATGCTCCCCGCTGCCGAACCATATATGCTACGGTCAATGACACGAAAGATAATCGTCGCAAGAGCATCATCAAGATTAGTTTTGATAAAATAGAACCATGGCAGGCCGAGGTCGAACTCGCGATCCCTCAGGCAAAATTTGAACTGAAAATAACCCCGATTTAAGTGTGTTGTACCAGCCACGGCACGAAGAGCGAAGTTATCCGGCCCTCGCTATACAAGCCTGATATTTATAGATATAAACATTTAGATAGAAACATAATGACTAAGATAGCCATCTCACACCTAGGACTATGCACTCCGTTAGGTCAAAACCCGGAAGAGGTTTTAGCCCGACTGCTCAGCGGTGATACCAGCGCGATGAGAGTTCGTGACGATCTGATCCCACACAGCAGCACCATAGTAGGAGAGGTGAGCCAGCCACTGCCGGAACTTCCCGGAAATCTCTCTCAATTTGCCAGCCGCAATAATCAATTATTACTCTGCGCCGCACAGCAGATTGCCGATAGAGTATCCGATGCCATAGAGTTGTACGGTCCCGGGCGTATCGGCATAGTTTTGGGTACCAGCACTTCGGGCATAGCTCAGGGCGAAGAAGCATTACAATATAGGGCCGAACAGGGTCAGCTTCCCGGTGATTATCACTACTCCCGTCAGGAACTTGGAAACGGCAGCGACTTTCTGCGCCACTACTTTAATATCGGCGGCCCCTGCTATACCGTTTCCACCGCCTGCTCCTCCAGCGCCAAGGTGTTCGCCAGTGCCAGACGCTTATTGGAAGCAGAGCTGTGTGATCTGGTCATCGTCGGCGGCGGCGACAGCCTCTGCCGGTTAACACTCAATGGCTTTACCTCACTGGAGTCTGTTTCCAAAGGCCGATGCCAGCCCTTCAGCGCCAACAGAGACGGTATAAATATCGGTGAGGGCGCGGCCCTGTTTACCCTGGAGAGGGGCGATGGCGAGGTGATGTTGGCAGGCATTGGCGAGTCCAGCGATGCCCACCATATTTCGGCCCCCCACCCAGAGGGGCTGGGAGCCATATCGGCGATCCGTATGGCCATAGAAGATGCTGAGCTCACAGCGGATCGGATCAGTTATATCAACCTTCACGGCACCGCCACTCAAAAGAACGATGCCATGGAGAGTCGGGCCCTGCAACGGGTATTCGGTCAACACATTCCATTATGTAGCTCTACCAAGCCCCTGACCGGGCACACCTTAGGTGCCGCCGGCGCTATCGAAGCGGCATTCTGTTATCTGCTGCTCTCCCCACTCAATACCACTGGGGCCCTTCCACCTCAGGTAAACGACGGTATTGCCGATCCCAACGATCCCGAGCTACCTTTGGTCACTCAAGGACAAACCACTGAGCTTAGCTATATAATGAGTAACTCATTTGCCTTTGGCGGCAGTAATGCCAGCCTGATCTTTTGTCGCAAAGAAGCACTGTCATGACCCAGAAATACCTTTTACCTGAACCTCTTTCTCAACTGCCCGTTGCCGAGGTCGTGCCCCACAGAGACCCGATGATCTTAATCGACACTCTTATCGAATATGGAACGGATACGCTGTTAACCCAGACCTGTATTACCGGGCAGAGTCCCTACTTCGACGCCACAATCGATGCCGTCCCCAACTATGTAGGCATCGAATATATGGCGCAGAGCATTGCCGCACTCGCCGGTGTCGAGGCAAAATCCCGTGGTGAGGCTATCCGGGTGGGATTTCTGTTGGGGAGTCGCAAATTAAAGATGCATATCCCGCACTATCGGGAGGGTGAGTGTTACCGCACCAGAGTCACCCGCCTATATCAGGAGGAGTCCGGCCTGGCCGTTTTCGATTGTCAGATATTTCATAACGATACTTTAGTTGCCGAGGCAAATGTGAATGTATTTCAGCCTCAGGATGCCCTAGCCTATATTTCAGAGAGTCAAGGATAACGAGTAATGAACAAACGGATATTAATAACAGGCTCCAGCAGGGGAATAGGCAAGGCGATAGCACTACAACTGGCCGAAGCCGGTTACGACATTGCCCTGCACTATCACAGCAACCATGAAGCGGCTGAGCTCACTAAGCAGGAGCTGCTCGAACATGGCATCAAGGTCTCCACCTTGCAGTTTGATATTGCCGATCGCGCGGGGGTAAGAGCCAGCATAGAGCACGATATTGACCAGCATGGTGCCTATTATGGTGTGGTGCTCAATGCGGGAATCAATTGTGACACCGCATTTCCAGCCATGACCGAGAATGAATGGGACAGCGTCGTTCACACCAACTTAGATGGGTTCTATAACGTCATCCACCCTACGGTAATGCCTATGATACAGACCCGGAAAGGTGGCAGAATTATCACAATGGCTTCGGTCTCAGGCATCGCCGGTAACCGGGGACAGGTTAACTATAGCGCCTCGAAAGCGGGGATCATAGGTGCGACCAAAGCCTTGTCGCTGGAGTTGGCCAAACGAAAAATTACCGTAAACTGTATCGCGCCCGGACTCATCGAAACCGATATGGTTGCGGATATCCCCAAGGATATGGTCAAAGAGATAGTCCCCATGCGCCGTATGGGCAAACCGTCAGAAATTGCCGGCCTGGCTAAGTTTCTCATGTCCGAGGATGCCGCTTACATCACCAGACAGGTGATCTCGGTAAACGGAGGCATGATCTGATGAGCAGACGCGTTGTTATCACAGGCTGCGGCGGAATCTCCAGTCTCGGTCATGACTGGCCAACCATAGCCGCCAACTTAAAGGCGCAGAAGAACTGCGTGGTACGTTTCGATGAATGGGATCGCTATGATGGGCTCAACACACGCCTGGCTGCCCCGGTAACAGATTTTGAAAAGCCGGCACATTATTCGCGCAAGAAGATACGCTCCATGGGGCGTGTCTCGCTGATGGCAACCCGCGCCAGTGAACTGGCCCTTATCGATGCCGGTTTACTGGACAATCCTGTCGTAACTTCCGGTGCCATGGGGATCGCCTATGGGTCATCTACAGGCAGCACAGACCCCATTGTCGCCTTCGGTGATATGCTCAAAAGTGGCGATATGTCCGGTGTCACCGCCACCAGTTATATCCGTATGATGGCTCATACCACAGCGGTTAATGTGGGCGTCTTCTTCGGCCTCAAGGGGAGGGTGCATACCACCAGCAGTGCCTGTACTTCCGGTAGTCAGGGAATTGGCTACGCCTATGAGGCGATAAAATACGGCCAACAGGATCTGATGCTTGCGGGAGGAGGTGAGGAGCTATGCGCCACCGAAGCCGTGGTCTTCGATACCCTTTTTGCCACCAGCACCAAGAATGATACCCCTAAGCTGAGTCCCAGCCCGTTCGACAGCAGCCGAGACGGCTTGGTCATAGGCGAAGGAGCCTGCACCTTAGTACTGGAAGAGCTTGAACATGCTCAGGCTCGCGGTGCGAAGATCTATGCTGAAATCGTCGGCTTCGGCACCAACTCCGATGGCCTTCATGTGACTCAGCCTAACGCCGATACCATGGAGGTTGCTATCAGGCAGGCGCTGAAAGATAGTCAGCTTTCTGCGGATGCCATAGGTTATGTGAATGCTCACGGCACGGCGACCGACAGAGGCGATATTGCCGAGACTCAGGCAACTCAGGCCGTATTCGGCACATCGATGCCAATCTCATCACTCAAGAGCTATACCGGGCACACCTTAGGCGCTTGCGGCGCTTTGGAGGCCTGGATCAGTGTAGAGATGATGAATGCTGGCTGGTTTGCCCCCACGCTAAACCTAAGCGAGATCGATCCCGAGTGTGGCGAGTTAGATTACATTAAGGGTGATATCCGGCAGATAGATACAGACTATGTGATGAGTAATAACTTCGCCTTCGGCGGCATCAACACCTCGTTGATATTTAAACGCTGGTCAGCGTAAATAATCTGGGTAACGAAAAAACAACACAATAAAAGGAAATTATTGATGATAAAGCAAATCACTCTGGCCCTGGTGCTGACCCTGAGCACCATTGCCGGTCAGGCATCAGCCGAAACATTTACCCAAGCCGAATATGTGGCCATTTTTAATGGTGATGATATCGATAAGCAGAAGCAGGCGATCGATTCTCTGGTGATGGCAGGCCTATCGGAACCTAAGGTATTCGAAACACTGCATGCTAAATTTCAGAAATCACTGCCACTGGCGGTCGATAACGCCAGCATCGACTACAGCGCCTGGCTGCTGAAAGGGCTGGCCTACTCCGGAGATGACAGATACCTGCACACTTTCGATGATATCATCACGGGAAACTACCCAAAGAAGCTTAAGAAGTACGCGAAGAGCTCAATCCCGACGCTGAAGCAGTATAAGCGCTGGATCCCAATCTTGAGTGACAAAAGCCGGTACGAGGTGTCTCAGACCCAAGAGGTCAATGTGATTGCCAACGCCCTGCGAAGTGACGAGTTAGAGCTGAAACGTTATGCCGCTAAGCGCATGATCAATCGCTCCGTGTATGCCCCTTTCCTGTTATCTGTCTTAGACAGTGAACTGAAGGAACCACGCCTGCTCAAGCATGAAAAGCTGGCAATCAATACGTATGCCTACATGGCAAAGGCGCTGGCAAGCGCGGCTAAGCCTGAATACAGGGCTACGCTTGAACATATCGCAGAGCATAGTTCAGAGCAAAAACTACGCAGATATGCAAGGAAGTACCTGAAAGCCTACTATTGATATCCGCAATCAGATAAGCCGGCTTCAGGAGAGATATTTCCTGTTGCAGAGCGACCTCGATTAGACTAATCTTATCAAGCTTAATCTAATCGAATATTTACGTCGAAATCGTTCTCATCGGAATATCTGAGAGGGAGTGCATCAATGTTTCAGTCTCTGCTATCTAAACTCGCCGGCGCCGGCCCCGATAAACGCTGCTGGGAGCTCATCGAGCAGGGGGCCGAAGTTATCGACGTGAGAACACCTGAAGAGTTCGGCTCGGGACACCTGCCACAAGCCATCAATGTGCCCCTGAGCCAAATTTCGACCTGGCTGAATGATCAAGACCCTAAGCAGAGTTTCGTGCTTTACTGTGCCGCCGGGATCAGGGCTCAAAAGGCATGCGATCAGCTAAAGTGCAACGGCTTTCATAATGTTATCAATGCCGGTTCACTGAAAGACCTTCTAAGTTATCAGGCGACGTAGCTTGAACCCGGATTACTGAACCAAGATATAAAAAATCCCCCCGAGGCGAGCCATGACTTACCCTGGGGGGACGGACGAACAATAGGGTCAAAATAAAGATGGGGTTGATAGTTCCGCTTTTGCCTCTGCCCTTTGCGTTCAAACCGCTTTAGCTAACACCTAAAGGCATAAGCAATCAAAGTGCTGCCTGAATCAGGCAACCATTTTATCCAACGCCTGCTGAGCCGACTCGATCCCCTGTTTAGACGCTTCCGGCCCCATATTGAGCGCTTCGCTATACACAGTTTCAACCTCCTCGATACCGATAAAACCAAGTACCGTTTTAAGGTAAGGCACGACATGGTCTGACGCACCATCTTTATGTACCCCGCCACGTGTCGTTATCAATACGGCTCGCTTACCGGTAATCAAACCTTTAGGCCCGGTTTCAGTGTAGGTGAAGCTCACACCGGCACGAGCAACCAGATCGATCCAGTTCTTAAGCTGAGTAGGAATGCTGAAGTTATACATAGGCGCAGCAATCACTAGGGTGTCATGCTCTTTAAGCTCTTGAATAAGTGAGTCAGACAATAACAGCGCCTGCTCCTGACGCGGCGTTAACTGCTCCCCGCCTTGCAATCCTGATGCAATTTCACCATCGAGCATCGGCAGAGGCTCTGCCGCCAGATCGCGTACGTTGATCTCGGCGCCCTGCTTCTCCCAATGCTGTTTAAGGTGCTCAACCAACTGGCCCGATTGAGAGTAATCGCCTAAAATGCTCGACTTTAAAATTAGTACTTTTGACATAACTGACTCCACATCATTTCGTGATTGAGAACCATCTCTCAAATCGATGAAGCCAGTTTAATTTACGATAAAGAAGATAAAAAGCTGATAAAATCACTCAATACGTTCTATAAAATCGAATAAATGACGGCTGCAGCAAGGGGGAATGAGGGAATCTGGTAATAGCGGAGCTATAAAACGAGAGAAAGTACGCTTCAAATCAAAAGGTACTATGCAATAGGTTGGCTCACATACAAGCCTTCAAATGTTGCGCATAGTTTGTCTTCACACCATAGCTCAACTTCAAGGCTCACCTTCACCCTTCGCCCCATGGATAAGCGGCCAAGCTCGGTATCCGGCCAGCAGCATCTTGCAAGCGGGGCCTCAGTTATTGGTGCAAGGTAACGTATATGACCATCGGCTAACACGATATCTCCGTCAACACCGGCTATGCGCTGCTGCAGCCAAAGCATGCCCCATCCCGTCAAGGTTGCCAGAGTATAGATACTGCCGGCAAACATGGTCTGATGCAGGTTGATATTGGGAGGCAGGGGCGCACCGATCGTCAGCCACTTATCGCTATACTCCAGCGGAGATATCTGCATAAACGCACTAACAGGGATCGTTCGATGCCAGGTTTCTGCCAGCTCCTTCAGGAGTGATTCAACCACCTGCTCACCTCCTGCGAAGTCATCCATGCTACACCTGAAGATTAAAGGTAACCGGGCCATCATTGACCAGACTGACCTGCATGTCGGCCGCAAACTCACCCGTTTGAGTAGACATCCCTTTAGATCTGCAAAACTCAACGAACTCCTCATACAGCACTTTAGCCTGTTCCGGCGTACCCGCACCGGAGAAGCTTGGCCTCAAACCCCGCCCGGTATCGGCGGCCAGAGTAAATTGAGATACCACTAACAGCGAGCCACCAGCCTGTTTGACATTCAGGTTCATCTTGCCATCTTCATCACTGAACACACGATAGCTCATGACTTTATTTGCAAGCTTCTCCATCTTCGAGGAATCATCTTCACGCTCGACCCCGAGCAAGACCAGTAAGCCTTTATCGATGGCCCCTATCGTTTCTCCATCGACATCGACCTTGGCTTGAGTAACACGTTGGATCAGGGCTATCACGTTCAATTATCTCCAATTTAGAATAAACCAGCATCTGGATGTCTGACGCCGGAAATAGTTAACTTATAACGACTGAGACTGCTGCATAACAGGTATCGGCTTAATCAACTGTTCGGCACCTTTTGGCAACGAATGACCTACCTGACGTAGCCCTTCATCGGTCCATAACATGAAACGGCGGATCTCTTCGAGTTCAATGGTATTCACAAAGGTTGCCGCGCCCTGTACCTGGATGATGGCGCCGTTTTCACGCAGGGTAAACTTTGCAAAGTTAAGCTTATGATTTAACGTGCCAATTAATATGAGTAGATCTTGGCTACCCGCAAGCTTGGGATGAACGGCGTAGAAGCGATTCATCATGATGCGGTCGATACCATCGGGGTTGATACTGGGCTGAAGCACAAACTGGTTATCATCAAACTGCAGCGCAATGCGAGTCGGTGAGGCCATGGTGGCGAGGTAGTTCTTTTTAATCAAGGCATCGAACAATGCCTTAGCCGCATCATCGTTTGTCATGCCGCCCAGTGTCACCCGCTCAGGTGCAACTGCTGTGCTCTTGTCGTTATTGTCGGTGGACGCGCAGGCAGTGAGCATGGTCAAAACTACTGCGATAATAAGTTTATTCATTTATCTATCTCCCTAATATTACCAGCCATTTCCTGTATGGCATAGACGACTTCCAGAAACATCTTATCATTGGCCAATGCATGATAGCCTCCTTTGATCAAGGAATATTTCATATCACCGGAGCCAAACTCATCTAAAAACTTCTCGACGATAACAGAGGGACAAACCCAGTCCATCTCACCTTGCAATATCACCGTTGGCGCCTTTATTCCACTCGCCATCTCTCTCATCAGAGCGTAGGCACCAAAGTATTGCCGACTGGCATAATGCAGCTCAATCTCGGCCAGACTCTTCGCCAAAGCGCTACCCGACTCCGGTAATTCCGCGCCCGGAAGAGATAGCGCCAGCTCCCACTTCAACCAGCCACGGACATATTCGAGGCGGGTGTCGTCATCTAGGTTGAGAAAGCCCGCTCTATAGCGTTTGAAAAGCGCGTCAATCTTCGATGAGAATGGGGCCAGAGCGGTAAACTCCAGATAATCCTGCGGGAACAGGGTTGCGGCTCCCTTGCTGCCATAGAGCCAGTTAGCCCCCTCTTCATTGGGGATAAACAGCCCCCAAAACACCTGAGACAGCACTCGTTGAGGATACAGGCAGCTATAGATAAAACCCAGTGTGGCACCGAAAGAGCCCCCCACGACACACCAGGCCGGTATATCGAGCCACTGACGCACCCTCTCGATATCGCCGAGTAAGTGCAGCAGCTCGTTATGCTTAAGCTCACCATGTGGTTTTGAGCGTCCGGCTCCTCTTTGATCCAGCAGAAAAATTCGGAATGAGTCTCTATCGAAAAGCCTGAGATCCTCAGTAACGCAGCCTCCACCGGGGCCACCATGAAGAAAGAGCAGCGGGATCCCCTCTGGATTGCCATATTGCGCCAGGTGAAGCACATGCCCGTCGCCCACATCCAGCCAGTCACGGCGAATAAATGCAGGTAAGTGACTACTCATTACCGACGGCTTTCATTTTTAGATTCGTTAACGGCAGTTGAGATTGAAAAGCTGATCTGAGGATCATGAGCCTCCTCTATCTTTGTTGACTCATCCTTATCCGATTGTCTCTTATCCAGGTACTCAGGCATAGCTGCGGTGATCTCGGCCCCCAACAAGACGATGATCCAGGATAGGTAGACCCACATAAACAGGATAGGGATGGTCGCAAGCGCACCATAAATAGCCTCATAGGTCGGAAACTTAGTCAGATAGATGGCGAAGCCTTTCTTACCGAACTCAAACAGCAGGGCGGCGACAATCGCACCGAGCAGAGCATGAAAGAACTTCACCTTAGTGTTGGGCACCACCATGTAGATCAACAGAAAGCTGGCAACCGAGAAGAACATGGGCAGGCGTTCAACAAGCACGGGGACTACGCCGGAGAGATCGGAATCGCTAAACACCTTGAGTGACACCACATAGGAGGTGGCAACCAGGCTCGCCCCCATCAACACAGGACCTAAGGTCAACACCATCCAATACATGGAAAATGAGACCACCATGGAACGCTTCTCAGTCGTTCGCCAGATATTATTCAATGCCTTATCGATAGCGGAGATCAGCATGATCGCCACCACCATCAAGGCGGCAATGCCCACTGCCGTCCCCTTAGAGGCATTACCGACAAATTCGTTAATATAAACCTGCACCGTATCCCCAGCGGCCGGGAGGAAGTTGTTATAGATAAACCCCTCTATCTGCCCCCTGATCCCACCGAACACAGGAAAGGCCGATAGCATAGACATGGTTACCGCAACCATAGGCACCAAAGAGAGCAGAGTGACATAAGCTAAGTGTCCGGCACGAATATTTATCTGATCTTCCGCCAGGCGCTGCTTTAGATGTATCATGAAGTGCCAAGTGCTAAGCACAAATGTATGAAACCGTGTTCCATCTATCTTCTTTATCACTACTATCTCTTGATTAAGTTGGTGTTGAATGGGTATCTTCGTACAATAAAGCTTATAACCTAAGATTGACAAGTGTAAGGAATAAATAGATGTCACAACAAGGATCGGCAGGCAATGTTATTGCCGCTATCGCAAGTTTCTTTTTCGCAGGATTAGGTCAACTCGTTCAGGGGCGCATACTCGCTGCAATCATATTTTGTCTGACCACCTATGCTTCATACGGCATTGCCACTTTCACTTTTGGCATATTTTTAATCGTCGCGGTACCGTTACACATCTGGTGCATCATAGACGCAGCAAGATTTAAAGCCGATTAACCATCGCCTTTTTGGACCCCATGGACAAGGATCCCTACCGATGAAGAAAACTATCTCTATTGCGATTATCGCCACCAGCCTGCTGCTCACAGGCTGTCAGAGCGCCTACTACGGCGCCATGGAAAAAGTGGGCTATCACAAACGTGACATCATGGTCGACAGAGTTGAAGACGCTAAAGAGTCTCAAGAGGACGCGCAGAAGCAGTTCAGCTCGGCACTGGAAGAGATGCAGGCACTGCTGAATCACGATGGTGGTGATCTGGAGAGTGCATACAATAAGGCTAAAGATGAATATGAGTCCGCTCAGGATGCCGCCGATGACGTCACTAAGCGCATCGATAAGGTCGAAGATGTAGCCGAAGCCCTATTTGACGAGTGGCAGAGTGAGATTGGTGAGATAAGTAAGGCCAGTCTACGCCGTAACAGCGAGTCAAAACTCAGAGAGACACGCCGTTCATATAATCAGTTGCTAAAAAGCATGCGCCGGGCCGAGAGTAAGATGCCGCCCGTTTTGACGGCCATGAAAGACAACATGCTCTACCTCAAGCATAACTTGAATGCTCAGGCCATTGGTGCCATCAAGGGTGAGTTCACCAGCCTGCAGACCGATATCTCGGGTCTGATCAAGGAGATGAACAAGTCTATCGAAGAGTCGAACAAGTTTATCGCCTCACTGGAAGGTAATTAGCAAAACTGGACGCGCTACGCGCTGTAAATGCTAAGAGGACGCTTCGCTATTTGACGGGCTGCGCCCTGTAAGGGCTAACATGACGCCAACGAGTTGGCTATTCGAAAGAGTAAAGGCTAGCAGGCAGTGTTTATTAGCCGAAGGCGTCCTATAGCTGACATAGTCAGCGTCCTCCAGAGCGCGAAGCGGGCGCCTTATATCAGACCTATCAAGCAGTCACCTGCCTCTCTGTCAGCTTCCGATAATCGTTGAGCTTTCGGTACAGGGTCGTCTTGCCGATCTTAAGCTTCTCCATGGCCAGGGTCTTACTGCCGCCACATGACTTAAGCACAGACAGAATATACTCCATCTCCATCTCCTCCAGTGACAGAGTCGGCTTCGATAACTGCGACAGCAGTACCGGGTTGTGGGTCATGGTTTCGGGAAAATCATCAACGGTTATCTCGCGGCCCATACACAGAGCAACACTACGCTCAACCACATTC
Organism: uncultured Shewanella sp.; assembly: GCF_947501225.1. Taxonomy (GTDB): domain Bacteria; phylum Pseudomonadota; class Gammaproteobacteria; order Enterobacterales; family Shewanellaceae; genus Shewanella. Next base: position 25,311 of record NZ_CANMUW010000010.1, on the reverse strand, counting down.
TGTAACTCCCGCACATTTCCCGGCCAGCCATAACTGAGAAGCAGCTCGGAAGCCTGGGGAGAGAAGCCGCTGACGTTCCGATTCATATCCTTATTCACCTGCTCCAGAATCACCTTAGCGATAAACAGAATATCCTCCGCCCTGTCCCGCAGAGGAGGAATCGTCAGCTCAATCACGCACAGCCTGTAAAAGAGGTCGGCCCTGAAGCGGTCGGCTTTCACCTCTTCGCTCAAGTTTCTATGGGTGGCCGCGATGATACGTACATTAACCTTCCTGTCCTGGCTGTCCCCGACCCGGCGTATCTCTTTCTCCTGTAGCGCCCTTAGCAACTTCACCTGCATGGACGCCGATATATCACCGATCTCATCGAGAAACAGCGTGCCTTCGTTGGCCTGCTCAAACAAGCCGACATGATCTCTGTCTGCACCGGTAAAGGCGCCCTTCTTATGGCCGAATAGTTCGCTCTCCAACAAGGTTTCGGTAAGCGCACCACAATTAACCGCAACGAAAGGCCCCGAGGCTCTCGATGAGTGGTCATGAATAAAGCGGGAGACACGCTCTTTACCAACACCGCTCTCTCCCGAGACCACAACAGATGAATCGACCTTAGCGATGCGTCGGGCCAGCTCGACAATCCGCTTCATCTCATTACTGCGGGTCACTAAGCCGGATATGTTATGAAGGTTGGCGTTATAGAGGCTCAGCTGCTCCTGCTGACGCTTGAGATCCTGCTCTGTCTTCTTCAGCTTTTGCGTCAGCCCCTTCAGCAGGGTATCGGCAGACTCCATGCTATAAAATGGCTGATGAACCTCCAGCTCATCTCCCCAGTCTTCTTTAAACTTGCCCACGATACGACAAAACGGATCGCCGGCTCCCCGGCACTTGTCCTCGATAAAATAGACCTCACGCTCCTGCTTGCAGGACTCATAACCACTGGCAAAGCCTGTCAAGGTCCAGCAGATGGGCTCCTCGGCAACCCCGAACAGCAGCTGATGTTGCTCCGCCTCATAGGAGTTATCCCAACAGACCTGCATAGAAAAACCTGTGGCTAGATTATCTGAGTGGTTAAACTGGCATGTTTTGGTCAGGCCAAACAACATGTGAAGGTAGGAGCCCCCTTCATCCTGGGAAAAAATGGCGGGATATTCTGATCGCAGTAACTCGGCGGTCCGCCAGCCGTGAGCATAACCGAACCGGGTCAATATGCTACGTGCGGCAAAGTGACCGAAGGTATCTATCAACTCCTTTCGCAGTAAACCCAAGGCCACGGCATCGAACAGTAACATGCGTCTTTCTTTGAGCTTAATCACCCCCTCTTCGGGAACAAACTCCAGAAAATCTTTCGGATCTATGTCGTTTATCAGCATCTTGTTAATTTACCTAATGATTATGTACAGGTTCCAAATCGGGATAAGCGTTCCCATTCGGAACTTCAACACCTTGCACGAATTTTATAAATCAAACAAATTCAGCAACTTACCTATTGGCACGCTTAGTGCAATCTTAAATCACGAGACCTGGGTCAATTAAGTAAACCTTATCAATAAGATGCGCTGCAACGCATATGTGATGTCTCTAATGTGCTCCATACAGATTCTGTGACCGACGCTGAAATAGAAGGGCATTCGAACTCATGCAGAGGTCATTAACTACAGATTTGTATAACGAGAAGTTAACAGAAACCCATAAATAAAAACGTGTTTTAAATCGAATGTTAAACAAGAGGTGGTACTGAATGAACAAACTTTCTATGGCAATTGCTTTGAGCTTATTAAGCGCGAGTAGTTATGCGGCAAATTACACCAAGAATGTCGATGTGGTCGTAATTGGCTCCGGTGCCAGTGGTATGGCAGCCGCTGCCGCCGCCGAAGAAAAAGGTCTGACAACCGTGTTGCTGGAGAAGCAGGCTAACATTGGTGGCTCGGCGCTCTATATCGAAGGCACTTTCGCCGTTGAAACCGAACAGCAAAAATCTATGTACATAGGTCTGACTAAAGATTGGGCTTATAAAAACCATATGGAGTTCAACCATGGCTTCATCAACGGCCCCTTGATGCGCAAATGGATTAATCGCTCAGACGAGTCTATCAAATGGATGGAGGAGAAAGGTGTCACCTTCCATGACGTTCGAACTCTGTTCGAAGACGGTAACCGTACCTGGCATATCTTTAAAGATGGCAAGGGCGTAGAGTTCGTTCAGAAGATGGAGCAATCCTTCATCAAAGACGGCGGTAAGATCTATACAGAAACACCGGCAACAGAGCTTATCTATAAAGGCGGAAAAGTCGTCGGCGTTATCGCAGAAGATGGCGAAGGCGATACCTATACCTTTAACGCTAAAGGCGGTGTCATCGTTGCCACCGGTGGTTTCATCAACAATCCTAAGATGCTGAAGAGGTTCGGTATCCGCACCGATCACCTGATCGTTGGCCCTAAGAAGGGTCGAGACGGCGACAGCATCAAGTGGTGGGAGGAGACAGGTGCAAGGCTTGAAGGGATGAAGACTCACCTGGCAATTGGTGCATGGTTATACGGTAAAGATCCTAACACTCAGCTGAGTCACCCGGAGCATACGACTGTCTACTCACAGATGGCCTCTCTGCTACGCCAACCTTACATGTGGGTTGCCAAAGACGGTAAGCGTTTCATCGATGAGAGCCAGGCACCGCTATGGCACAACACAGGACCCGCTGTTGAACGTGTGGGCAATGGTTACTTCGCCGTCTTCGATGACAACATGAGAGAGTACATGAAGACAGATGGTATCGACATCTCTCACAGTGACTGGGTACGCGTCGGCCATAAATTAGACCTGCTGGACGAAGGTATCGAAGTCGGTCAGAAAGAGGGCTGGTTGGTTAAGTCAGACACCATCGAGGGACTGGCCAAGAAAATGGGCGTCGACGTAGCCACCTTTAAACAAACTGTGGCTGACGCCAACCGTTACGCCATCAACGGTGTCGATGAGGAGTTCCCTAAAAACCGCAAGTACGTTCGCTCTATGAACAAGCCTCCTTACTTCGCCGTTAAGGGACAAAACGCCACGCTTATCACTCTCGGTGGCCCAACCACAGATACGGACATGCAGGTACTACGCGAGAAAGATATGAAGCCTGTCGGCGGCCTATATGTCGTAGGTTGCGAAGTGGGCGGCGTATATGGTGATTCATACAACCTGACTCTTGAGGGCATGGCCAGCTCATTCGCCATCAACTCAGGACGTTTCGCTGCAGAGCACATCGCCAAGAAGATGAAGCTGTAATTCCCCTTAGCCGAGATCCGCTCTTTTGGATCTCGGTTTTTTTACCCCAACAAGAATAGAAGATTATGAAATATTTAATGTCCGTCGCGACCGCAGCCCTGTTGATGTTTGCCGCTAACATGCCAAGTTATGCCGACGATCTCGCCAAAATACATGAAGGTGCAGACGTCACCTGCATGGATTGCCATGGAACCGACACCCCCACTCGCCGGGGTAAAACTTCCTTATGTAAAAACTGCCATGGAGATCAGGTTGAAGTTAAGGAGTTTCAGGTAGAGGAGAGAATGGTAAATGTCCATAAGTCTCCCCATGGCGAAGTTCGCTGCACCGCCTGCCATAAGACCCATGAACCTTCAGTCCTGTATTGCAACGATTGTCATCAGTATGAAGTAGAACTGCCTTAGAGACATAAACTATTCAATCCCCTGATATTTATTGATCTCTGCAGGACAGGCAGCATGGCTAAACCCTGCTGCCTGTTACCCCGTACCTCTTTTCACCAAAAGAGGCGAACCCAGGTACATATATAGGGTGACAAGGATGACGCATCGCAATCACTTTATGATCCTTTTCGCGATCAATTTTCTCATCACCTTGGGGTTTGGGCTCAGCGACACCTTTTTCTCTGTTTACCTGTTTGAACTGGGAGCAAGAGGCACACTGTTGGCCCTCCCCCTGATATCCTATTCAGTGGCCAAAACCATCTTCAGCCCTTTTGTGGGGCGCTATGCCGATACCTTAGGCCCAGAAAGGTTTCTGCTTGTCTCCCTTACCCTCTATCTGGCAGTTTCCGTCTTATATTTACTGTCAACCAACCTGTTCATACTTGCTACCTCACGCTTACTGCAAGGCGTAGCCTGCGCCATGCTCAGACCGGTCATAGTCTCTGTGATAAGTGAAAGCACTGTAAAGGAGAAGCGCTCCTCGGTTATGGGTACCTTCGATATCTCCTTCTATTCAGCCCTGTCCATAGGGCCGGTAGTCGGTGGTTATATAAAAGATCAGTTCGGATTCACTGCCATTTTTTCAGGCCTGATCCTTCTCACCTGCATAGCGATTGTACTGTGTAGCCGTCTCGGTTCGGCTTCGCCTCGGGCCGAAGCAGGCCACTCGAGCAGGCTTAAACGATCATCGTTCATGGCCCCCATCACCCAGAGCCGACACTTAAGAGGGCTACTGGCCTTTATCTTTGGACGAGCCTGCTGCATCTCTATTACTGGCACATTTCTGCCAATCATTTTAACGAAGGAGCTTAAGTTAAGCGGGACCCAAACCGGAATAGTGATGGCGTTAAGCAGTCTCACTATCACACTGCTGCTGCGCCCGATGGGCCTGCTTGCCGATAGGATATCTCACCCCTTGCTAATCACCCTTGGTGGCATTGCGGTCTCAATAACCTACTTAATAATTCCTGCCTCAACCACTCTAACCCAAGTTATCTTCGCAACCAGCCTGCTGGGCCTGTTCAGTGCCCTTTCACAGCCGGCCTGCACCGCCATGTTGGTCGAGGAGGGAAGCCGCTACGGCGTGGAAAATACGGTAGGTATATTCAACGGGGCAATGAACTCAGGCTTTATTTTTGGTCCCATTTTAGGTGCCCTCATCTTGAGCCGCTTCGGAATAGACGTCGTATTTTACTCGGCAGGGCTAATAGGTGCCTCAACGATAGTGTTATTTACGCTCAATACCCACCCCCCTCTTTTTTCAGCTATCGACAACAGATGCAAAAACTGATCTCCCGAAAACACAATCACCTTAACTGACCGAATCCGGATTAACCACAACATAAAAGTAATAAACTAAGGAGAAATAATTGAATACTAGAGAAAAAAACCTGCTTCGCCTGGCAGGAGTGACGGGGTTACTCTTGAGCAGTGCTTCAGCTCTGGCGGCAACCTCCGGCTCCCATTACCCCATAGGTGGAGAGGGGGTCGCCGCCGGTACCCCACCGCCGCCGGGTATGCACTATCGTATGTACAACACCTGGTATAGCGCCGATACGCTAACCGATGATAACGGCGATGACACCGGGCTGAACGTGGATATAGGTGCCTATGTTCAGCTGCACAGGCTGGTACATGTCACCGAGAAGAAGCTCTTCGGTGCCAATTGGGCCTATAACGTCATCATCCCTATGGTAGATAAACAGACCTCGATCGCCGACTTCGGTGTCGATGACAGCAGCTCCTTCGCCATGGGAGATATCGTTCTGGAGCCGCTGGCGCTGTTCTGGTTCCGGGAAAATTACGAGGCGGCACTTGGATTATCTGTGATAGCTCCCACGGGCGACTACGACTCTACAGACGCAGCTTCGCCAGGCATGGGCTATTGGTCCGGCATGTTGACACTTGGGGGAACCTACTATCTGGACGCTGAAAAGTCCTGGAGTATCAGCGGCCTGACCCGCACCCTGGTGCACTCTGAGCAGGAAGATACCGATGTTAGACCGGGCGCTGAATTTATCATAGAGGGTGGCATAGGCAAGCAGTTCGCATTAAATGAGCAGTGGCTGCTTCGTCCCGGTATGAGTTATTGCGCCAGTTGGCAGCTCAGCGATGATAGCCGGGATGGTCACGGAACATCTGCGAGTGAACGTAAAAACGGCTATGGGATTGGCGCAGAACTCAACGTGTTCTACCTGCCCTGGCTGCTACAGGGGAATCTTCGGTACGTGAATGAGTTCGGATCCAAAAATACCGCCGAAGGTTCATCCTTCGTCTTCACCCTGACCAAATCATTCTAAAAATTTACCCGAGATCTAACGGACCAATACCGGCACCACCGCCGGTGTTAGTCCGATATAGCTTAAGGCTCAAGCTGAAGGGTTTGTGCATTCACCCGGATTTTGCTTCAATTGGGATACACTTTATGGCATTGCAAATGCGTGATCTCAGGCCACTTTCCCGATAATAAGCAATATATTTTTTAGATCTTCAGCACAAAAGTCTCATCGCTAAAGAACTTATCAAAACAATAATCCTCACACAGATACAAGTCGTTACTAAATCAGAATAATATGAGCTTTGTTGAATCTTTAACCTTAATGTTGGCGCTAGCCTACAGTGTCAGCCTGCTCTATTGGAGCGGTAAAAAATCGGGGGCCTTGGTCACCACCTTCATCACTCTCGCAGCCGCTATAAGCTCGCTCTACTGGCCACTGCTCATGGCGCTCGCCATCGCAGTTATCTCACTAACCATCTTCACCAAACTACGACCTGAGGCCGCCAAGGGTGAGCTCAGGGCTAACGCACTGCGTGATAGCACTCAGCACCTGCTTGCCCTCTCTATGCTGCTGGTCGGTGCACAGTTTGCCGCAAACACCGCCATGCTTAAGGCCGGAATAACTCCCTGGCTGGCAAGGCCCGATGTCGGCGATGCATTTCTTCCTATCGCCGGGGGAATCGAACTCAAGGCTATCATGACCTTAGGCCTGTGGGACCAGACCCATCCGGCCGCCGCAGTCATGCTTGCCGTCGTGCTGTTAACCGGCTTACTCTGTAAACGTGCCTTCTGCGGCTGGGCATGCCCCCTCGGCTTGGCCGGAGAGTACCTTTACAAGCTGAGAAAGCGTTTCATCAAACGGGAGTTCCTGCCACCAGTCTGGTTAGACTGGCCACTGCGTATGCTGAAATACCTGCTGTTGGGTGCGTTACTCTATATCATCATAAGTATGCCTTCGGCCTCGATTCCCCATTACTTAGAGGGCAACTATCATAAGATAGCCGACCTCAAGATGGCGTTGTTTTTTGTCACACCGGGACTCATTACCTTAACCTGTTTCGCTTTTATTCTGGCCTTGGCCGCGTGGCGTCGTCAGGGGTTTTGCCGTTACATCTGCCCTTACGGAGCCCTGCTCGGCATCATCAGCTTTCTGAGCCCATTTAAGATCCGCAGAAGCACTCAACACTGCCTTATCGAGTCTAAAGGGATGAACTGTGATAAGTGCACCCGCGCCTGCCCGGCCAACATCTCGGTGCATACCCAGAAGAACATTCGCTCGGATGAATGCCAGGCCTGTATGCGCTGCGTCTCCGCCTGCCCAAAGAGAGAGGCACTGCACTTCAGCACCCGCAACGGGATTAAGCTATCGGCAAGGGGGTTGACCATCATGCTGTTAACTATCATGTTCCTCATTCCCCTCGGCGCCTATGTCGGCGGTTTCTGGCACAGCCAAACTCCGGATCAGGATCGCATCTATCTGATACAGCATTTGAATGCTATCGGGCATTGATAATCAGCTTGTAGGTCCCGGAGCCTAGATTCCAGGCCCCCGCATCTTATGTTTAGTTAGCTCTGCAAGCCTATGAGTGAAGCTCGCATCATCAGCCCTGATGGTGCGAGCCACTTCGACTAAACAACATAGCTAGCAAACTCCTAATTTTGCTATTAATTTACTGCTCTTTATATCGAAAAAGCTTTCTCCAAAACAGTAAGTCGCTTAAATTTAGCAATGAGTGTCGTTATACCGTTTTCAATACATCAATGAGTTACATGGGGTTGATATGCAAAACTACAAACTTTTACCAGCACTGCGATCAATTCTGGAAACCCAAAACCTCACACAGTCAGCCCAAGACTTAAATGTAACTCAATCAGCCATGAGTAAAACATTTCGGCAAATAAAAGAAGAATTTAACGACCCGATAATGGTCAGAGAAGGCAATAAATATATTCTCACCAGTAAGGGGGAAGAGCTTCAAGCTAAGCTACCACGCTTGCTCAGTCAAATGGACAGTTTGTTCGAGCCTGTGATGGTTGACCCTATGCAATTCAACAGAAAATTTACTTTGGCTTTCAGTAGTTTTGTCGCCAAATCAGTCCTGCCTTTGATCTGCTCACAAGTGGAGTCTCAAGCACCGAATGTCTCTATTATGTCTCAATACTGGCAAGAGGAACATCTGGACCCATTGGCATTAAGTGAAGTAGATATTGTTGCCACTGTTGCCGATGACATTCCAGAAAACCTTTACGGCAAAGAGTTAGCTCAGGATCAGCACGTCGTATTATTTAGCAAACACCACCCACTAGCTAATCAGGAACTATCACTGGATAGCTATCTTAGTGCAAAGCATATTCTAGTCAATGGGGCCGTTGATAGGCGCCGACAGCTGAAAGCGAAGGAGTATATTGACGCAAGCAAACGTAAGGTATTTGCCCATGCCCCCTCCTTTCACTCTGCCGTTAAAGTGATACTAAATACTGAAACAATTATGACGGCTCCACTTCATATCGCGAGTAAATATGTTGAAATATATCAGCTGGAGATACGCTCATTTCCCACTAATCTGCCACCACATAGATACTACCTACTTTGGCATGCGAAGTATCATAGAGATCAAGAGCATAGGTGGTTTCGCGAGCTATGTTTTCAACTGTTGCAGGAGAGCCTTCAACAAAAGATCGACTCAGGTAAAGTCTACCTTCAGGAAAACTCACACAACCCAAATTAGACTTTCTCCGGGTTGAGGCATGAATTTTTGTCATACCTATAAGTCGAAATAGTTAGTTCCCACTGAACACCTTGAGTAATAGATTAAAGGCATATCTAACATGATGATTAGTCAATGAATCTCATTAACCGGTTTGTTTTTAAAAAAGGTGGTAAACATGAAACGACTTCCCTTAACCCTATCTATACTCGCCACCAGCCTTATTGCTAATAGCGCCCTGGCAGAAGATAGTAGCGAAATAGATCGAGTAGCATTGGGCAACGAGCTACTTCAGTTAGCTGTGAACACCCACAACAATGGCAACGATATTCAAGAAAATAGTGAAAAGGTATCAACCCTGTTCAGCTTGCACGACAATACTTACCAGTGGACCCAGGCTAATGCTCAAGGATTAGAGCAACAACAGGCACAGATCACAGCCAATTCAGACCGTGTCCAGCAAACGGATATTCTTGCTCATGATACCGTCCAGCAAGTTGTTGCCAATAGTAATTCGCTGCTAGTTCAACAACAGCAGCTGCAGCAAAGCCGGCAGTCAGCCCAACATGCAGAAAAACTATCGGTGGATAGTGCAAGGCTTGCTCAACAAGCAGATACTCTTGCTAAAAATAACCAGCAACAAGTGACTGCCAATGAAGTCAATATTCAGGCTCAACAAAAACAGTTGTTACAAAACCAGCAATATGCCCAACATGCAGAAAAGCTATCGATAGATACTGCAAGGCTTGCTCAACAAACAGATATTCTTGCTAAAAATAACCAGCAACAAATGACTGCCAATGAAGTGAATATTCAGGCTCAACAAACGCAGTTACAACAAAACCGCCAGCATGCGCTACGTGCGGAAGAACTATCGGAGAATACAGCAAGAGTGGCCGAGCAAACAGGTATACTTGCTAAAAATAATCAGCAGCAAGTGGCTGCTAATGAGAGTGACATTCAGGCTCAACAGCAGCAACTCGCATCAACAGGGCTAACAGCACGACATGCGGATACTCTCGCAAGAAAAAATTCCCAGGATATTATCAACAACTCAACCGAGATCGCTTCGATCCGTCAAGAGCTGGAACAGATGTCCAATAACATTGATGGCGCATATGCGGGTTCAGCAGCCTTCGCAGGCCTGGTTAATCCGTACGGTGTGGGCAAATTTGCTGTCAGCGCTGCTATTGGTCACCATGGTAAAGCACAGGCCTTAGCAATTGGCGTTGGGGAGCGGTTCAATGAAAATGTAACCGCTAAATTGGGTGGGGCATACGATAATGCGACCGAATCCATGAGCATATACGCTGGTGTAGGATTTGAATTTTAATAACCATGAGTTTCGATACATTTAGCTATGAAGGCTCACGTATAGAGTGCTGTAAGCTTAAAATGCCTGGCACTTTCAAAGTGAGACTTTGTTCCAAGTATCGTCGCTATCCATGGATAGCTGGCATAAATCCCCTCCTTGTACATCCTGTACTCCGGAGATAAGCACATCTGACCGCCATGGATGGTGGGAATGCCAATAAATGAATGGAACATTTATGGCCAGACACAGAAAAGCCCTGAACATCTGCATGTTCAGGGCTTTAAATAAGATTTGCGATTACAGCAAAAATTAACCTTCGCAGCTTAAGAGCTGCGACAAATTAATTTGCGTCTTTCGCCGCACGGCTGGCACGCTTACGATCGTTTTCAGTCAGGTGACGCTTACGAACACGGATGTTCTCAGGCGTTACTTCTACTAACTCATCATCGTCGATGAACTCAAGTGCTTGTTCAAGCGTCATCTCAATATGTGGAGTCAATACCTGCGCTTCATCGGTACCCGATGCACGCATGTTAGTTAGCTGCTTACCTTTCAAACAGTTAACTGTTAGATCGTTTGCACGGGCATGAATCCCGATAACCTGGCCTTCATATACTTCCGCTGCATGGCCGATAAAGAGGCGACCACGATCCTGTAGACCGAATAGTGCAAATGTTAGTGCCTTACCGGTACCATTTGAGATCAATACACCTCGTGCACGCTGACCGATGTCACCACCTTTCACAGGACCATAGTGGTCAAATGAATGGTAGATAAGACCTGTACCTGAAGTCGCGGTCATGAACTCAGTTTGGAAACCGATCAAGCCACGGCTTGGAATGATAAAGTCGATACGTACACGCCCCTTACCATCAAGCTGCATATCCTTCATATCACCCTTACGGATACCAAGCTTCTCGATAACCGTACCTTGGTGCTCCTCTTCAACATCGACAGTCAGTGTCTCGTATGGCTCACACATCTCGCCATCGATCTCTTTTACGATGACTTCAGGGCGAGAAACGGCTAACTCGTACCCTTCACGACGCATATTTTCAATCAAGATTGAAAGGTGAAGCTCACCACGACCAGAAACACGGAAACGATCCGGGCTATCGGTCTCTTCAACACGAAGGGCCACGTTGTGAACCAATTCCTGCTCTAGACGCTCAAGGATATTACGTGAAGTCACGTATTTACCCTCTTTACCGGCAAATGGAGAAGTGTTGACCTGGAAGGTCATAGTTAGTGTTGGCTCATCGACAGACAGAGGAGGCAGAGCTTCAACAGTAGTAGTTGCACATACCGTATCTGAAATCTGCAGCTGACCAAGACCGGTAATCGCAACTATGTCTCCGGCATTAGCTTCTGCAACTTCGTGACGCTCAAGCCCCATGTAGCCTAATACCTGACCCATCTTGCCGTTGCGCTTGTTTCCTTCCGCATCGACGATAGTCACTTGCTGGTTCGTCTTAACGCTACCACGCTTGATACGACCTACACCGATTACACCAACATATGAGTTGTAATCCAGTTGAGAGATCTGCATCTGGAAATCACCTTCAGCATCAGCATCTGGAGAAGAGACTTTCTCAACGATGGTTTCGAACAGAGGAGTCATATCGCCCTCTGCAGTATCTGGATCGAGAGATGCGAAACCGTTCAGAGCAGAAGCGTAGACAATAGGGAAGTCTAACTGATCATCGGTAGCACCTAAGTTGTCGAATAGATCGAAAACTTGATCGATAACCCAATCAGGACGAGCGCCAGGACGGTCAATCTTGTTAATAACAACGATTGGTTTTAGACCTTGAGCAAATGCTTTCTTGGTTACGAAGCGAGTTTGCGGCATTGGACCGTCAACAGCATCAACAAGAAGTAATACAGAATCAACCATAGACAGAACACGCTCAACTTCACCACCGAAGTCGGCGTGACCTGGAGTGTCTACGATGTTAATACGGTAATCATTCCACTTGATGGCAGTGTTCTTCGCAAGAATCGTGATTCCACGTTCCTTTTCAAGATCGTTTGAATCCATCACCCGCTCAGCGGCCTCTCCTCGAGTCTCAAGGGTTCCAGACTGCGCCAGCATCTTATCAACCAGGGTAGTTTTACCATGGTCAACGTGTGCAATAATGGCGATGTTACGTAAATTCTCTAACACAGATAAACCTCTTACCATCAAAATATTGGGGGTTTGTAACAGCCTTAATAATAGCTGTTGCAATAAAAAACGTGCCATTCTACTCTAGCCGAGGGCTCTCGGACAGGATTATTTTTTAGTCAGCTATGAATAATTCGTTTTAGACACACCCGCACCACCTTGGTGAACGCACCAACATTGAACATATAGCGCACCAATATGGTGCAATCCGGCGTCTTTGCCCATTGCCCAACATACACGACACCTTAAAAATCATGAACTTATATTTTTGGCATGACTCTCGCTTTGTATAAAGCATAGAAGCTAAAACCATATTTGAGCATTAAAAAATTTAAATATAATAAGGGAAACCCCTTTACCCTACTCGGAGACTTAGAATGTCAGCTGAATCAGTTTTACAACAACTCGAAGAATTAGAAGTTAAGTTTGTTGATCTGCGCTTTACCGATACTCGTGGTAAAGAGCAGCATGTATCTATCCCTTCACATCAAGTAGACGCCGACTTCTTTGAAGAAGGTAAGATGTTTGATGGCTCTTCAATCGCTGGTTGGAAAGGTATCAACGAGTCAGACATGGTATTGATGCCTGATCCTGACAGTTTTGTATTGGATCCATTCACCGCAGAAACCACTGCTAACATCCGTTGCGATATTCTTGAGCCAGGCACTTTAACGGGTTACAACCGTGATCCACGCTCTATCGCTAAGAAAGCCGAAGAGTATCTTCGCTCAACTGGTATCGCCGATACGGTATTAGTTGGACCGGAGCCTGAGTTCTTCCTGTTTGACGATGTTAAGTATGGCTCAGATATGTCCGGCTGCTTCTATAAGGTTGATGCTGAAGAAGCTTCATGGAACTCAGGCACCAGCTATGATGAAGGTAACACGGGTCACCGTCCTGGCGTAAAAGGGGGTTACTTCCCTGTCGCTCCAGTCGATTCATCACAGGACCTGCGTAGTGCTATGTGTCTCGTTCTTGAAGAGATGGGCCAGGTTGTTGAGGCTCACCATCATGAAGTGGCAACTGCCGGTCAGAATGAAATTGCGACTCGCTTTAACTCTTTAACCCTTAAAGCAGATGAAGTTCAGGTGCTTAAATATGTCGTGCATAACGTTGCCCACGCATACGGCAAGACAGCAACCTTCATGCCTAAGCCAGTAGTTGGTGATAACGGTAGTGGTATGCACGTTCATATGTCACTGGCAAAAGATGGCACTAACCTCTTCGCCGGCGATAAGTATGGCGGACTGAGTGAAACAGCACTTTACTACATCGGTGGTATTATCAAGCACGCCAGAGCGATTAACGCATTCTCTAACCCTGCGACTAACTCCTACAAGCGCCTGATCCCACACTTCGAAGCGCCTGTAATGCTGGCCTACTCGGCACGTAACCGTAGCGCTTCGATCCGAATTCCAGTCGTACCTAGCCCTAAAGGCCGCCGTATCGAACTGAGATTTGGTGACCCTATGGCGAACCCATACTTAGCCTTCTCAGCGATGCTGATGGCTGGTCTTGACGGTATTCAGAACAAGATCCACCCGGGTGAGGCGATGGATAAAGATCTTTATGATCTTCCAGCCGAGGAAGCAGCAGAGATCCCAACAGTTGCAACGTCACTGGAAAATGCACTCGAGTGTCTCGATGCTGACCGTGAATTCCTGACTCGCGGCGATGTATTTAACAATGACTTTATCGATTCTTACATCGCACTTAAGTCTGATGATGTTACTCGAGTGAATAATACGACTCACCCTGTAGAGTTCGATCTTTATTACAGCCTGTAACGGGTAGATATCCAAACTCTCCAGCCCTAAAAGCCCCGGTAGTAACCGGGGCTTTTTAATTTTCTTCATCCACAGCTCCTCTCTTCGCACCATAATTGCTTCTCCCTCCGCTATTAAAAACCAAGCTGTTAATTTTTGGCGGTATCCATTTAGCTCTACTAACCTAATAACTACATTAAATTTTATTGCCGATTATCCCCATGATGAAACGATTAGCCTGCCTGTTGATAACGCTCATATTGACAGCTTGTGGGCAAGAGAAGCCACAGCAACCCATCTCCATCGCAATTAACCCCTGGCCAGGCTATGAGCTGCTCTATTTAGCCGAGACGAAAGGGTTTTACGAGAAGGTGGGAATCAATATCAAACTGGTACAAACAGCGACGCTTTCCGATGCTCAGCGAGCTTACATCAACGGCCGGGTCGATGGCTTTACCAGTACCATAGTGGAAGCCGTTCAGGCACAAGAGTTTGGTGGGGCACCATTAACGGTTGTACTACTTGCCGACTACTCCAACGGAGGAGATGTGATATTGGGTAACCAGTCTTTTGAGTCCATAAGCGACCTAAAGGGGAAGAGAGTCGGCTGTGAAGTCAGCTCTCTTGGGATCTACATTTTAGCCAGAGCGTTAGCTGTATATGATATGTCACTCGACGATGTTCAGGTGGTGAACATGGAGCAAGGAAACGCTCATAAAGCGATAGCTACCGGAGAGATAGATGCCGTAGTGACTTACCCTCCCTACTCTTTCGATATGCTCAACGACAAGGCGTTATCTAACCATTTGATATTCACCACCGCCGAGATCCCTAATGAAATTCTCGATACCGTGTCCATATCGAAGGAGGTTATCGCCCTCAACCCCGACCTAATACCTAAACTTCAACAAGCCTGGCAGATGGCAATGGATTATCTGGATAAGCACCCACAAGAAGCCGTTAAACTCATGGCTGAACGCGAGCAGATTTCAGAAAGCGAATTTAATCAAGCCCTTACTGATATACACCTGTTAACCAGCATGGAGCAGAAACAACTCCTCGCGGATCAGCAGACACTGACCAAGCTTTCTAAGTCGGTATGCAACACACTCAATCAGGTCGATGCCTTCGACAGCTCCTGCCAGCATGTCGAATCACTGTTCAAACCGGGCATCTGAAAGCTATGGTCCCTACCAGCTATCGCCACAGCATTGGATTCAAGCTCAACCTCAGCACTTTGATTATCGGCGTGATCATCTGTGTGGTCTTGAGTATTTATTTTATTCAGGAAACTGAAGAGCGACTAAAGAACCAGGCTCAAAATGAGTTATCCCAGATAACAGACTCACTTAAGCTGGCACTTGAAACTAACTCTCAAACAAGCAACATGATCAGAGTCGTTGGCGTGTTGGCAACCTACCCGAATATCACCCGCCTCTCTGTTATTAAAGCCTCAGATCTCAGCATCAGCGCCGATAGTTTGGTGCAATACAACGGCAAAAGTGCCAATCGGGTGTTCTCCGTACCCGTCATGAAACTGATCAATAATCCCGCCGGCAGCAGCCGAAGTATTCAGGGAACCTCGATAGGTAACAGCCTGCATCAATCGGTAAAAATCCACTTGATCGACCCTCAGGCAAACAGGTTGAAGCCCTACATCATCTATCTTGAATATAATAAGCAGTCCCTCGAAGGAGCTTTAAAGCAAGCCAGAGACAGTTTTATGTTGATTGTGATTGGAGGCTTCATTCTGCTCCTGCTAATCAACATCATCATACAACGCATAGTCGTATTAAAGCCCCTCTCAAAGATGACTCAGCAGTTGTTAAAACAGGACAATAAAAAACAGATACCTGAACCTCTTCAGGTAGAAACACGCGATGAATTTAGTATTTTAGCTAACAGTTATAACAGTTCAATTCATAAGCAGTTGTTGCAAAAGGCTGAAGTCGAAAAGTCGCACAGATATATCAAGAATATGGCCAGCGCATTGCCTGTACATCTGCTCTATGTCGATAAAAAGGAGCAGATTCAATTCATCAACCAGTATAGTCTGCTATGGCTGGAGAAAGAGAGGGAGGAGGTACTAAACCATACCTGTAGAGAAGCATTACCAGAAACGCTATTTTCTCTAATAGAGAAACCGATCCAAGCAGCATTACGTGGAAAACCGGTCACCTTTGACGCAGAGTTTTCTCATCAGGAGATGAGCCTGTTTTTTCACATAACCCATATACCGGATATCGATAAAAAGAGAAAAGTAACAGGAATATTTATCTGCATTGAAGACAGGACCCGAGCAAGGGAGAACGAAAAGAAAATAGAGAAATATGCCCACCAACTGGAGATAAACAATCTGGCTTTAGATGATGCCCGTGAAGTCGCAGAAGCTGCCGCCCAATCCAAGTCAGAGTTTCTGGCATGCATGAGCCATGAAATTCGCACACCAATGAACGGGGTTTTGGGAATGTTGACCCTACTGGAGTGTACAGCCCTGGATCAGAGTCAACTTAACCACCTACACACAGCCAAGGTAAGTGCAAAAAACCTGTTGAGCCTGATTAATGATATTCTGGATTTCTCTAAGATTGAATCAGGAAAGCTCCCTATAGAGTCCGTGACATTTAACCTTCCCGAGCTACTGTATGAAACCATTCGCCCCCTGGCCATTCAGGCACAGACGAAGGGCATTGAGCTTGTCTGTGATATAACAGATATAAACTTTCAAGATTATATGGGTGACCCAACCCGGCTAGCCCAGATCCTAACCAACCTGATTGGAAATGCCATTAAATTTACCGAGAAGGGTAGCATTATCCTCTATGTGAAATTTAGTGACAACGCAGAACCGACACTCAGATTTTCAGTTGAAGATACCGGAATTGGTCTGGCATCAGACAAGCTTGAAAAGCTGTTTCAACCTTTCACTCAAGCCGACAGCTCAACCACCCGGCACTTCGGCGGAACCGGTCTGGGACTCTCTATTGCGAAGCGTCTTACCGAACTTATGGGGGGAGAGATCTCAGTCGAAAGTGATGAAGGTAAAGGCAGCAAATTTAGTTTCAATGTTCGGATAAAAGCTGAGAGCACTGCGGAGCTATATGCAACAGATCTGCAATCTTTATCCATTCTCTTCTTCAGCCGAAGCACCCGAGCCGATCAGGTGCTTGGAAAAACGCTCAACCTGTTAAATGCTAAGCTTAAGGTCGTTAAGGCTACACAGTTAACAGATTTCAGACCGGCAAACATTGCAGATACATATCGACCCCAGCTGACCATTATCCATCTCCCGGCCGGCCGGGATGCAATTGAAGCAGAGCTTAAGAAACTTGAAGACAATACAAGCTTATCGAAAACGCCAACCCTGCTATTCATTACAGCTCTGGATGAAACCATTATTACTCCATTTCTCAATGGGAAAATAGTTGGCTATTTCTGCAACCCGCTGCATTTAGAGCAACTATTGACCGCATTGTGGCAGATAAGCCAGAGCGCGGAGGATAATGCCGAACGGCTTGATACAGGAGCCATGGCGACAAAAAGTTGGGATTTGAGAACCTATTTCGGCACTCAAACGCCCAAGCTACTCCTCGTTGAAGATAATAAAACGAACCAGCTTGTTGCTCAGGGAATGATTGCCCAATTCGGACTAGAGATAGACATAGCCTCTGATGGTGAGCAAGCTATTGAGATGCTAAAGAGTAGCAACCAAACCTCATATCAATTAATTTTCATGGATTGTCAGATGCCACGCTTAGACGGCTATCAGACTACAGAGATGATCAGGGCAGGCTACGCAGGTCAGCACTACCAAGATATCCCTATCATAGCAATGACAGCAAATGCGATGGTGGGAGATCGGGAACGCTGTTTACAGGCCGGAATGAATGAATACATCTCTAAACCACTGGAGCCGGATGATATCAGACAGGCCTTGATGGCCCTGTTTACAGAGAACAATATCGAAGATAGCCAGCCAGATACTGTTTCTCATTGAAATATTGAGGTTTCATATCGAAGCTTCTCATTAGCGATGATTTATGCTCTTGAATTATCTTTGAAAGCAAGCCACCTGACAGCTGCACTCCCCACGCCCCTTAACGGCTACTTCAAAAAACCTTTAAGGCAGAACAGGCGCCAACAGAGAGCAAAAGGTAAATTAGCCACAGCTAAATAATTGATTTTAAAAGATATGGCCGTGAATAAAAAATAGACAAAACCAGAGTTCTCCATTAGGATTAAATGTGACTCAGCTCACACAACACTAATAAAAAGGAATCTGCATGAACAATAAAATCAAAGCAACCTTAGTCTCATTCACTCTACTCTTTACCTCAACAAGCTACGCAGCCATCTCTGAAATTACCGTATGTAATGACTGCTCCGCCCAAGAGATAAAAACACTTATAGATAAAGAATCGGCAGCAAATATTTATGTTGTTGACTTCGTCAATCGCACCGCACAGAAGTTTACGTCCAAGAGTGACAGCAACGATCAACCTGTTGCAGTTGCGATGTCTGTGAGTGAGCTAGACACTATCAATAACAGATATGAGTACCGCAAAGCACACCTCAGAGCCATCAACCCATAAATCGATACAGACTCATCCGGCAGTTAAGGCCTTTGGG
Source organism: uncultured Shewanella sp. (assembly GCF_947501225.1). Taxonomy (GTDB): domain Bacteria; phylum Pseudomonadota; class Gammaproteobacteria; order Enterobacterales; family Shewanellaceae; genus Shewanella. Next base: position 6,743 of record NZ_CANMUW010000010.1, on the reverse strand, counting down.
ATTTCGAAGATCTTAACTGCCGACCTTAGGCTGACTCAAATAGAAATGGTCCGCCTATTCTCAATTTATGTGTCAAAACGCAGGCCAGAAACATTAAAGAGTTATCAATACACGGAGGCAAACACAACTTAGAGATGACTGAAAGGGATACAAACACACGATTGAATTATAAAACAACACTAGACGACCGGTCTATTCCCTATTAATCTATTCACATGAAAACAGAGACACAACTTACACGCCAGCATATTATAGATTCTGGCTACACATTGATCTCCGGCAAGGGCTTCTCAAATGTTGGCCTTTCACAGATCTTAAAATTTGCCAATGTTCCAAAGGGCTCTTTTTATCACTACTTCAAATCAAAGGAGCAGTTTGGTGAAGAGATCATCCACAACTATTTTAAAGGCTACCTTAATAGCATCGATGAGATCTTCGACTCAAAGCAGGGTTCGGCTCTGGATCGCCTCATGGAGTACTGGCTGCGCTGGCAATCTACCCAAAGCGATACTTGTGTGGATCAAAAATGCCTCGTCGTAAAGTTAAGTGCCGAAGTGGCCGACCTGTCTGAGCCTATGCGCTTAGCATTAAAATCAGGATCGGCGTCTGTCATCAACCGCATTGCTAACTGCATTGAAGCCGGTATCTCCGATGGTTCCATCCCTGAGATGCCCGCCTTTGATACCGCCGAAATGCTCTACCAAATGTGGTTAGGCGCTAGTTTGATGAATAAGCTAAACCGAGATCCAGCCGTGATCGAACGAGTACTGAAGACCACTCACAAGCAACTCGCTCAACCTGGTTCGACATAAAAATATCAAACAGCATCTATCTTCCCGTCTAGAATTAAGGCGGGAATTTTTTTAATTAACAACTAGACGACTGGTCTACTAACACCTTCAGTATGACTGGTCGATAAGACGGGAAACTATGTACAGCTTTGACTATTACAACCCAACACATATCTGCTTTGGTGAGGGCAAGATTGCCGAACTCGATAAGCTAATTCCGAACGAGGCTAAAGTCCTGATTCTTTTCGGTGGCAATAGCGCTAAGCGAACCGGCACCCTGGACGAGGTTAAAGCGGCCTTAGGTCAACGTAAAGTCTTGGAGTTCGGTGGGGTTGAAGCCAACCCTACCTATGAAACTTTGATGCAAGCGGTCGCCCTTGTGAAAGAGGAGAAGATCGATTTTCTGCTCGCTGTCGGCGGTGGTTCAGTGATCGATGGAACTAAATTTATCGCTGCTGCAGTACCTTTCGAGGGTGAGCCGTGGGAGATCCTGCTAAGCTGGGGAGCCAAGGTCACCCAAGCTATGCCATTTGGCACTGTGCTGACCCTGCCGGCAACCGGCTCTGAGATGAATAGCGCCAGTGTAGTAACCCGTAAAGAGTTTCAATCCAAACTCTCATTTATGAGTGACCATGTATTTCCCAGGTTTTCAATACTCGACCCCACTAAAACCTTCACACTCCCTGAGCGTCAGGTCGCTAACGGTGTTGTCGACGCCTTCATTCACATCACCGAGCAATACTTAACATATCCGGTCAACGCACCAGTACAGGACAGGTTTGCCGAAGGTTTACTTCAGACCTTAATCGAGCTGGGCCCATTAGCGTTAAGCGAGCCAGACAATCTCGACGTACGTGCCAACCTGATGTGGGTCGCCACCATGGCACTCAGTGGTGTGATCGGAAAAGGCATTCCTCATGATTGGGCGACTCATATGATTGGACACGAGATCACGGCTCTATATGACATAGACCATGCACGCACTATTGCAATGGTTCTGCCGGGAATGCTCGATTGCCGCCGTGATAGCAAGAAGGAAAAGCTGTTGCAGTATGGTGAGAGAGTTTGGGGGATCACCGAAGGCGATACCGATGAGAAGATCGATAGCGCGATAGCCAAGACCCGAGAGTTCTTCGAAGCCATGGGAATCAATACCCGACTTTCAGATTATAATTTAGATACATCGAGCATAGATAACATCATTGAACAACTCGAACGACACGGCATGACGGCGCTGGGTGAGAAACAAGATGTCGACCTCGCCATGAGCCGTAAAATATTAGAACGAAACTTATAGATTACGACCAGCTGCGGATGGTTTCAAGCAACCGGATCTATGCTGAAAAATGAAAGACAACTCAGGTAAACGGGATAATAAAAATGAATATATTGATGGTACTGACCTCTCACGACAAGCTGGGTGAAACGGGACGAAAGACAGGCTTCTGGTTAGAGGAGTTCGCCAGCCCTTACTATCGCTTTAAAGACCAAAATTTTACTGTCACCCTGGCATCCCCTTCAGGCGGACAGCCCCCGCTCGACCCAAGCAGTGAGCAAGCCGACTTTCAAACTGCTGCAACGGAGCGCTTCAATCAAGACAGTGAAGCCCGCCAACATTTAGCAAACACCCTACGTTTAGCCGATATAAAGGCTGAAGATTATGACGCGATTTTTTATCCAGGCGGCCATGGCCCACTTTGGGATCTCACTAACGACCCACACTCAATTGCATTAATCACAGCCTTTCATCAGGCCAATAAACCGGTAGGTCTCGTATGCCATGCTCCGGGTGTCCTGAAAAATGTAAAAGCTCCCGATGGCACAGCTTTAGTAGCAGGTAAACGTGTAACCGGCTTTACAAACACCGAAGAAGAAGCCGTTCAACTAACAGATATAGTACCTTTTCTGGTCGAAGATATGATGCAAGATAATGGCGCCCTGTATTGCAAAGGCGATGATTGGGCGAGCTACCTTGCGGTAGACGGCAACCTGATAACAGGTCAGAACCCAGCATCATCAGAAGTCGTCGCTGATGAGATGATTAAACAGTTAGGTTAACTCACCTCCTTCTACACAAGGGGGCCCCTTACGGCGCCCCCTCTTAACCCTTCTCAACGGAAGCTTAAGTGTATCCCCTAAAGCCTATAGTTTTTCCTGAGTACTGAAGCAACGGCTTTAAACAGAGGTATTTTGAATAGTAAGCTACAGGCAATACTCTAAAAAGAGCTATCGATAATTCAGATAAACATATTTTCTCCATGATTTTTAGCCAAATAAAAGCTAATCTTGAAGGGCTTACATATGTGTAACAAAGGAACTTTTATGCGTTTAGCTCTTATTTTCTGCCTTCTGCTCTTTACATGGGTTACTCAAGCCACCGTATATAAATGGGTCGATAAAGATGGCAAGGTTCACTACTCCGATAAACCAATAAGTAATTCTGAAGTGGTCGAATTTAAAAGTAATACGCAAAACCAGATAAAAGTTCAGCTGCCTAAGGATTTGGCACCGGAAACGAAAGAGGAGGTCACTCCTGCGACTCAATATAAGATGAGCATTCTCAGTCCGAAAGAAGATGAGACTATTCGTGATAACAACGGCGATATCACCATAATGGCGACCATAACACCGGATCTAAAACCCAAACATCTGCTCGTCTTATTGATGGATGACAAGGTGATTGGGCCCCCACAAGAAACCCCTATCTTTAGCCTTAAGAATATTGATCGTGGTGAACACTCTTTTGTTATCAAGGCTGTGGCCCAAAACGGCAAACAACTTGCATCCACTCCCCCGAGGAAAATATTTCTTCACCGAGCGATAGTTAACAAAAAGCCACAAGCCACTACTCTTAATTGAAGAAGGTTATAACACTATAAAAAATAGTTAGTTAAGCTTTTAGTCAATCATATATCACTCAGCTGAAGAAAGTTGCAGAGTGCACCAAATTGGTGCACCATAATGGTGCATTAGTCAACTTGGAGCACTGATGGATATAAAACACCTATTCAATAATCTGGTGACCGCGGTCATGGTGGTAGATGTTGATCTTAAGCTTTGTTATGCCAATGCTGCGGCCGAGCAGTTATTGGGGGTGGGGAGCCACCGACTAACCGAGCATGTTTTATCAGACGGCTTTCAAATCCTCGGAGTAAGCACAGAACTGTTGAGTAAGGCTATTCGAGAAAATCAAGGACTCACGGTAAATACTGCTGCATTAGTGACACTTGATAATCAACACCATACCGTAGACATCACGCTCACCCCTCTGGAGCAGGAACAGGGATTAGGCCTGTTAGAACTCAGACAGGTCGACCAGCAAAGACGTATTCACCAGCAGCTGACTATAGATGCCCAACAGCAAGCGGCACAGTATCTGGTGAGAAACCTTGCTCATGAGATAAAAAACCCCTTGGGAGGACTTCGTGGCGCAGCTCAGCTACTATCCAGAGAGTTGCATGACCCTCAGCTCAATGAGTTTACTGATCTTATTATCGAGCAGGCCGATCGACTAAGAAATCTGGTGGATAGATTACTCGGCCCCCAAAAGCCGACACAGCATAGTCTGCATAATATTCACGAAGTGGTTCAGAAAGTACTTAACCTGGTGTTCATGACCCTTCCTGCGAATATCACATTGACACAAGATTACGATCCCTCCATACCCGATATTCAAATGGACCCTGAACAATTGCAGCAAGCCGTACTGAACATAGTTCAAAATGCAGTCCAGGCACTCGACACTGCGGGTGGGAAGATATTGATAAAAACACGCACCCAGCATCAAGTCACCATAGGTACTGAAAGGCATAAGTTAGTACTGGCCCTATCCATCATAGATAATGGCCCGGGTATCAAACCTGAACTGCTGGACACTCTGTTTTATCCTATGGTGACAGGTCGTGATAATGGCTCTGGACTGGGTTTATCGATCGCGCACAACTTTGCTCGACTACATGGCGGCAGAATTGACTGCCACTCTAAACTTGGGAGAACGGAATTTACCATCTTACTCCCCATAAAAAGCTGACCAGCGGAACCAATATAACCACATCATTAATAATGAATAGATCGGGGATAATCATGAGTATAACGGAACAAGTTTGGGTGCTTGATGATGACAGCTCTATTCGTTGGGTTGTCGAGCGAGCCTTAAAAGGGGCACAAATCAGCTGTGCAAGTTTTGCCGCAGCAGAATCACTGTGGGAGGCACTCGAGCTATCTCAACCTAAAGTCATTATCTCTGATATAAGAATGCCGGGCACCGATGGCCTGAGCCTGTTGGAGCGAATCCAAATTCATTATCCCCATATCCCGGTGATTATAATGACTGCGCACTCCGACTTAGATAGTGCGGTTAGTGCATATCAAGCCGGAGCGTTCGAATATCTACCTAAGCCTTTCGATATCGATGAAGCTGTTGCACTGGTAGAGCGAGCTTTGACTCATTCCAGTGAACAGGCAACAAATGCCCCGGAAGAGCATCAGGTGAAAACACCGGAGATCATAGGTGAAGCGCCGGCTATGCAGGAGGTTTTTCGCGCTATTGGCCGACTATCGAGGTCCTCTATCAGCGTGCTTATCAATGGTCAATCCGGTACGGGTAAGGAGTTAGTTGCAGGTGCACTGCATAAGCATAGCCCAAGGAAAGAGAGCCCTTTTATCGCAATTAATATGGCCGCAATTCCAAAAGATCTCATCGAATCTGAGCTATTCGGCCATGAAAAAGGTGCTTTCACTGGAGCATCTGGTGTCAGGCAGGGAAGATTCGAGCAAGCCAATGGCGGCACGCTATTTCTGGATGAGATAGGTGATATGCCGCTCGATGTCCAAACCCGTCTGTTAAGAGTATTGGCCGATGGGCAATTTTACCGTGTTGGTGGCCACTCTCCGGTTAGCGTCGATGTCAGAATCATTGCGGCTACACATCAGGATCTTGAACAGTTAGTGCAGAAAGGGGAGTTTCGTGAAGACCTCTTTCACCGCCTCAACGTAATAAGAGTACACCTTCCCCCTCTTTCACAGCGGCGGGAGGATATCCCTCAACTGGCACGTCACTTCCTTACCTCTGCGGCCAAAGAGATAGCTGTAGAACCTAAAATATTAACACCTGAAACGGCTGAGAAGCTTGCACAGCTGCCATGGCCCGGAAACGTACGACAACTGGAAAATACCTGTCGCTGGTTGATGGTCATGGCATCCGGGCAGGAGATACTACCTCAAGATCTGCCGCCGGAGCTCCTTAACGAGCAGAATAAACCGCCGGTTAACCAATCGGGAGAAATGACTGACTGGCAGGAATCATTAAAGAGTTGGATCAACCAACGCCTCAAGGATGGTGAAAGTAATCTGCTTACCGAGGTGCAGCCGGCTTTTGAGAGAATACTACTCGAAACGGCTCTCGAGCATACTAATGGTCACAAGCAGGAAGCAGCTAAACGGCTGGGATGGGGACGTAATACACTAACCCGGAAATTAAAAGAGCTGGCTATGGAATAGAGATATGTAGGAAATAAAAGCCTGCTGTATCGGCAGGCTTTTTAATTTATATGCCTAAACCAAGCAAAAGTACCAGACATGACCTTTCATTGGCATGCTTGCCATCAAGGCATTTGTTAACCCTGAACATCAGATGGCTGAAATGCCCCTCTTTATGTAGGAGCGTGCTTTAGCCGCGAAGCTTGTATCCCCCGCGGCAACTACGAATTAGGACGTGTGCATATCCTGAATATCATAGGTAGTTAATAACAATAACTCAGGGCTGAATTGATATACGAGGTGGGTCAAAGCTGGATGCCATAGCCGAGGAGCAATTATCGGTCATACAGCTTTAGTAGCTAGCTTCATAGATAAAAGCGAAGGCGCCTGTCATGGACAGCTTCGAGACCATTTATATGCATCCTGCATAAATGGCACTCCCTACGTCCTGTAGGTCGCAAGCTCTCCGCGTTC
>NZ_CANMUW010000009.1 GCF_947501225.1 uncultured Shewanella sp. | reverse complement strand
CAGCCTAAAGGCTGTTTTTAGGTCTGCGACTTTACCTAAAAAAGCAGTTCAACATAACGACTATCCTATTGTGCGCAGTTATGTGTGAGAGTGAATGAGAACGCCTGTGTTGGATAATTAGCAACCGTTCAGCATTTGTCATGCGCTCAGGCTCCGCTCTTCCGCATGCTTCATTCTATGCCAATGTAATTTTGGTAAACGGAAATCAATAAATGGTCATGCATGAATTGTTGGATGAGATTAGGTTTTTAGTGGCTCTTTTTCGGTGACGGCTCTCAGTTCGCCATGGCAGTGTTGGCAAGCGATGAAAACGTACTGATGAAGTCATCTTTCCACCGAGGCTTAAAGATATACTCGCTACTTCTATTGTGCATAGTTGTACCAGAGCTGTATGCGTTAATAAGTCGCTTAGTTCCAGTAGTTTGATGTTATCACTTTTTGAATCCGACTTAGCCGGATTAGTTGTTGGTGCCAACGAAAGTATCACAGTGAATTTGCCCTTACCCTGCGTACCTGTATTTCCAGTAAAGCTTAAATGGTATGTCTTCTACCAGGTTAATACATGCTTAAGCTTTTTTGTCTAACATACTGATATATCGATAAAAGCCATATTATCCCTATAGGAGCAAAAAATGGTACAAACCAATATTGAAGATAGAATGAATCAACGACTGAGAAACACCTTCAATACCATTCTTATGGGTTCCATGATCGTTTTAGCCATTGTGGGTTCACATATTGCCCTGGATAGAAATTTCCCCGTTATTGTCGAACAGACTACAGATAGCACAAATATCAGAGTCAACTGTACCGGTAAGGGTCAGGCACAACTTGTCGACAGCTATCAGATAGAGGGAGACATACTCAGCTATAAGTTGTCAGGTAATAATACCGAAGTCATCGCTCATATGGCTAACTGTAGGATCATAATTGAAAACAAGTAATACAGTGTTTTCACCGATAATCCAGGCTACCCCAGGCTTAAAGCCACAAAAAAAGGCCTGCTATAAAGCAGGCCTTAAGAAAAGTGAGTGAAAAGCGCGTCGGGGGCTAGCCATTTCAGGGTTTTGCTATTTCCCTCGTTGACCGCGCTGTAAGCCCAGAAACTAACACGGTTGCTGCTCTTAAAGTCATGACGTCCTAAACTTCTCAACCCTATCACGCTCTAAGAAACGCTTTTCAATTTTCATTATAGTCTGTATTTAGCCGGTTATTACTCTAGTAACCAAACAATCTAAAAAAAGTTCTGCCTATTCAACCTTGAGTTAAAAAGTGTCTCACCTCGTCACATAACCACTGAGGAGCATCCAGCGGTACATCATGACCCGCTAACGTATTCACAACCAGTGGCGTATGCCAGCTCTGCGCTATTGCCCTGGTTGCATCATGGCTAACCAGGTTATCATTCGTGGATGATATAAACAGCAGCCGGCAACTGGGCGGCCTGGTAATGTCAAACCTCACTGCGGCCAGTAACTGTCTGACAAAGTTTATTGTGCTGATCGGATACTCCTGAGCATAACTCACCCATTCTTCTATCACCTTAGTGCATGCCCTTCGGTTTGAAACCAGGCTATAGATAACCCGCTCTCGCAGCTCTACACCAGAGCAGATAGCCTGGATGATTCTAAAATAGCTTTGAGGCCTTAACCTTTCATAAAAATGGGAATATTTCTTAGCGCTGGTGTTGATACAGACGATGCTATTGATCTCCGCGGGGTACATCTCAGCCCACCGCAAACCTATCATTCCGCCCATAGAGATGCCTATGATGTTCACAGGCTGAATGAGTTCAATACCTTCTCTGATTCTATGGACCATAGCCTCCATAGAGAGTGGAGAGCGCTCCATATATCGCCTACCCGCTCCCGGAACATCGACACAGATGACTTCGGCATCGGGAAATGTCTCAGAAAGCAGAGCCGGAAACCCTCCCCAATGTCTCTGCTCTCTGAATAGCCCCCTGATCAATATGAAGCGAGTCGCTGTTTTACTCATAGGTGCCTGTTCCTTTGATAAATTATGCTCATCATCATGGAATAGAGTAAGAGGTTAAGGAAAAATCATCTCGCCCTATCTGTTAGTACTCCGGAAAATCGTGTCATTGCTGCTCTCCTCGGTGAGCTTAAACTATAATTAAATTTATAGTCTTTTCTACAGTGTATGCACTTCTCTTTATTAGGTTTAAATAGGAAACAAACTCAATGACAGAACTTAAGATTCGAACCGTAGGCAGCGGATTAGGCGTCGAACTGCCACAGGAACTGCTTGACCAACTTAAGTTAAATAAAGGAGAGAGTCTACTGCTCGAACCTATGGCCAATGGTAACTACCGCCTTGCCAGAATAGATGCCTTAGATACCGAGCTGATGACACTCATCGAGAGCTATATGCATGAAGAGGATGCCTGAGTCGGTCCCCTCGCCTATCCACCATTAAAAGCTAAGTAACCACCTTTTGCTGTTTAGCATAGCGCTACTTTAACTTATGTGTCATCAACACACTTTTACATGGCTTTACACTCTCCCGACGCTGCTTGAACTTGTAGTTGATACGATCTCCCTATCAACCAGAGCGGAGTTTATATGTCTACTTCAACAAAGATACGCAATATTATTTTACTGATCACATTAACAGCAGCCGGCTCAGCCATGGCTCACCCCAACCACACGGCAAAAGTCAAACCGGCCACGCATAAGGCAACGGTACAGGTAAAAAAAGTAGTCGTTAAACCGCATCATCGCCCGGTTCACAATGCGCCAAAGGTTCGCTCATATCATCACAAGCATCTGCCTGTTACAGCCAGTTTTGTGGTGATCTCGGGTTTTAGTTATGCAATTGTCGATAATGCATACTACAGGCGGGAAGGCGATCAATATATCTATATTCAACAACCACCGGTAAGCGCACAAACAACAGAGCAAGCCCTCACAAAGAAAGGGGACGGGACATTAACCGGCTCTATAGTCGAGGTGCTGCCTGCTAACACCACGACCGTGACAGTCAATGGTGTAACCTTCTATGTCGATGGTGGAGATTGGTATGCACCGATCGCGGGCACGCCCAATTTTGTCATCGTAGAACCACAACTTTGATGCCTATTTTACAAGCGGATTTTGTTGTAGCTTGAGTTTGATAAAATCGATGAAAGCCCGGACTTTTAAAGGCACATAGCGGCTTTGAGGAAATATCGCATTAAATGGCAACGGCTGCACTACATATTCCGGCATAACCAACTTTAACCTGCCTGCACTCAGATGCTCCTCCACCATCCACATAGGGAGCTGAGCCAGCCCTCCCCCTTTCAGGACCATTTCCAGAATCGCATCGCCATTGTCGCATTGAAAATTTCCGTTAACAGGCACCGAGATATCTTTTTCATTATATCTGAAATGCCAAATGTTGACCGATTTTAACAGCGAATATACCAGACAATTATGACGCCTAAGCGCCTCAGGCTCTGTCGGCTCGCCCTGCATTTCAAGATATTGAGAGCTGGCGACCAGAAACATAGGGTTATCAAAAAGGTGTCGGGCTACGAGTGATGAATCTTCGAGTTGTCTTGCACGGATGGCAACATCTACACCTTCGCTAATGAGGTCGACATGTTTATCACTTAGCGCGAGATCTACCTTGATCTCCGGATAACGGGATAAGAACTCCGGCAATATAGGTGCCAGCAGTAAACGGCCAAATACAACCGGCGCCGTCAAACGAATAGTGCCTTTCGGTGATGCGACCTGAGAGCGGACGATCGCCTCTGCCTCATCCAGTTCGGCGATAATCGCCATGCTTCTGTCGAAGTATTCATTGCCAGCCTCGGTCAGTGACAGTTCGCGACTACTGCGGGTGAGCAGCTTTATACCGAGTTTAGCTTCCAATGCGGCAACCTTTTTGCTGATCGTCGCCTGGCTGGTGTTCTGTTCCCGGGCCGCCGCTGAAAAGCTGCCCGTTTGTACTACCCGAATAAAAACGCGCATCGCTCCTAACTGATCCATACCTTCCCTCAATGAATTCGATATTTGAATAGATGCTATTCATTCTAGCATAGTTCTATTCCATAAGGTTAAAGCCTATTATTTCAACATCAATCAGGTGCTTCGAGCCATTAGCCGAAGCCTTAAACAGAAGGAACAGAAGATGGATATGCAAGAAAAGATGCAGCAACTGCTCGATAAGCAGGAGATGACAGAGGTGATGTACAAGTTTGCCCGTGCTCTGGACCGTGTCGACGGCGAATTGATGAAGTCTACCTATTGGGAAGACGCAATCGAAGAGCATCAGGACCCTATTTTCCCGGATCTCTTCTTCTATAACGACAACGCTCACGCTTTCGTAGAACCGGCGATGGAGGGATTTAAAGCCCTGAAAGTCACTCAACACCGCATCAGCAACCCGCTGATCGAGATAGACGGCGACAAAGCCACTGCCGAATGCTACGTCTGGGCCTACCACGTTCATGAGGAGGATGGGGTCGATAGAGAAGGCATCTTAGGAGGACGTCATCATTTCCGCTTCGAGCGTAGAGGCGGTGAATGGAAAATCAAGCACAGGTCAACCGTGTTTGACTGGAACCAAAATCAAGATGCAACTGCGATCTGGGCTGAAAACTACAGCGACAAGCTGCGCGGCAAGCGCAATAAAGATGATGACAGCTATAACTATATCAGCATCTAAGCTTAACCCATTGTAATTGTCTAGCGTGCAAAAAAATTTCGAGCGGTGGCAGTATATCCACTGCCACCGCTTCACTACAGCCTGATTTGTGCATAACCAGACACAATTCGTATACAGAATATGAGAAGGAAAACACAGTGAGCTCAAATAAATTTACCGCAGGTGATACATTCCCGAACATAGAGTTGCCGACCGTCGGCGGTGGCCACATCTCTCTCGGTGCGCCACAAACTGGTTTTGACTGGAAGATGGTGGTGGTCTATCGCGGCAGGCACTGTCCGCTCTGTACCCGCTACCTCAATGAACTTGAAAAGCTCAAACAAGAATTTGTAAAGCTCGGTATCGATATCGCCGCCGTTTCAGCCGACAGCGAGGCGCAGGCCGCAGCCCATATGGCAGCGCTTAAAGTCAGCTACCCGGTAGCCTATGGCCTGAACATAGAGCAGATGAAGCAGTTAGGGCTCTATATCTCCCATCCGCGGTCGGCTCAGGAAACCGATCACCCGTTTGCCGAGCCAGGCCTTTATGTGATCAATGACAAGGGCCAGGTACAAGTGCTGGATATCTCCAACGGACCTTTTGCCCGTCCTGAGCTGGGGATCCTACTCTCCGGACTGGCCTTCATCCGCAACCCGGAGAATAACTACCCGATCCGCGGGACCTATGAACAGGCCTGATGGTTGTGATTGGCTTTAGTCTTCATAAGAAAACATTTATTACCAGACATTTAGTGATTTTACTCAGTTAAAGAGAGGATAAAATATGAAATTCATTAAACCCAAATTTATTACAGCATACCTGTTATTGAGCCTGTCCGGTATAGGCTCTGCAATGGCATCGATTCCGGGCATGAAAGGGCCCGAACATATCGGTTTTACCGTCCCCAGGATGACAGAAGCGGTGGAGTTCTTTGTGGAGATAATGGGTTGTGACCCCTTCTATCAGCTTGGACCATTCGCCGACGAAAAAGGCGATTGGATGGCGACTCACCTCAATGTTCATCCGCGGGCAACAATTCCGGCAATTCAGCTCCTGCGTTGCGGGAACGGAAGCAACCTTGAACTATTTGAGTACACGGCACCGGGCCAGAACAAACAGCCAGCAACCAACAGCGATGTTGCCGGTCACCACATTGGCTTCTATGTCGAGAATATGGATGCCGCCGTCACCTATTTAAAGAATCAAGGTATCCGGGTTCTGGGTGAGCCATCAGTCATGACCTCAGGGCCCAGTGCCGGTGAAAGCTGGGTCTACTTTCTTGCGCCTTGGGGAATGCAACTGGAGCTGGTCAGCTACCCGAACGGCAAAGCTTATGAGAAAGATACAGATCGCAGATTATTCGCACCAAACAAATAAGTTTTACTAAATCAATCTATTTGAGTAGCAAGGACGCTCTCGTTGAACGACTTACAGGGAGAAACAATGAACCAATTTACCAAATACAACTTCTATAACGCACCAGAGGCCTCCATAGCAAAACTAGAGGCTGCTCAAAGCTCATTTGGCAAGCTTCCAAACCTTTTGGGATACATGGCTGCGGCCCCTGCTCTGCTTAACAGTTATGTTTATATGTCTGAGCAGGTGAGTCATACAGAGTTAAGCCCAACAGAGCGCCAGGTGGTAATGATGACCGTTAACCGCTTCCATGAGTGTCGATATTGCATGGCGGGGCATAGCCAATATGCTCAAAGCAATGGCATAGATATGGGGATAATTCATGCCATTCGTGATGATACCCCCTTAGATAACCATAAGTTAGCAACACTACGAAGCTTCACCCTCAACATGGTTAAACAGCGTGGTGTGGTGTCCCGAACTTTGGTCGATGCTTTCTTTAAAGCAGGTTATAGCCAGCAAAATGCGCTGGAGATAATCGCTATGATCGCATTCAAAGTAATGAGCAATTATACCAATCATCTTGTCGGAACCGAGCTAGATGGCATCTCAATGTCCATGCGCTGGACTCCGGCGAATCAACGTTAATACCAATTAAGCAGTAAGAGGTAGCTTATGCACCAAGACATACTTTTTAAACCGTTCAATCTCAGTGACGAACTGACGCTGAAAAACCGTATCATCATGGCACCAATGAATCGCAGCATGGCCGATAATAGCTCGGTTCCAACTGTAGATATGGCCGATTACTACGGACGACGTGCCGATACGGGTCTTATCATCACTGAATCCCTGATGATATCGCCTAGCGCTATGGGCTACCCCAACACTCCTGGAATTTTTACGTCGTCACAGATCGATGGCTGGAAGATAGTTACAGATAAAGTTCATGAAAACGGCGGAAAGATTTTCGCCCAGCTCTGGCATACAGGCCGAGTCAGTCATCCCGATTACCTTAATGGAGAGAAGCCCTATGCCCCGTCTGCCGTTGCCTTGACCGGGCGTATTCCTCGCTCCAACAACCTTCAATATGGAGAGCCCAGGGAGATGACAAATTCGGAGATCCAGCAATTGATCAACGATTTTTCCCAAGCTGCAGCCAATGCCCGGGAAGCCGGTTTTGACGGTGTAGAGATCCATGCCGCTAACGGTTATCTGCTGGACCAGTTTCTACATCATGATACCAATCGCCGCTCAGATAGCTGGGGGGGCACGCCTGAAAATATGTCGCGCATTATATTTGAGGTGATTGATGCTGTCAGCAGTCAGATAAGCCATGTCGGGTTACGACTCTCACCCGCTGCTTACATCCATCTTGAGCACGATGACCGTGATAGTTCTGTATCTGATTACCTCCTGAACCGTCTCAATCGCTACGCGCTCTCGTATGTTCATACGGGTATGTTCGAAGATGGTTATTATGATCACCTTGGGGGCAGCGTTACTCAGTATATTCGTAGTCACTACAGTGGCACAGTTATAGCTTGCGGTGGTTATAGCGCTGAAACCGGCAGAGAGACAATACTCAAGGGGGATGCAAATTTAATCGCAATTGGCAGGCCACTGATAGCCAACCCGGATTATGTCGAGAAGGTTCGTAACTTAAAGCCGTTAAAGGCCTATGAGGTAGAGATGCTTAACACATTGGTTTAACTGATAATCGCTACAAGTTACTCCCCCGTGGCTTATGTGAACTACACTCAAATAGATCAGAGATGACTTTTAGTACCTAATAGATCGATATAAAAAAGCTATAGGGGGTGAAAATGGAACTATTACTTGATGAGCTAATGGATATAATTGATTTTGTTAGTGAATATCAATATAAAGAGGATGGAAGCTATGAGAAAAAAGACAGCTTTCTACAGGGTCAATTTCGCACAATAGAGATAAAGCAAAAATGTATCGCTGACTATAACGACTCGCCATCCATTTCAAAATTAAACCAACTGCTGGGCCAGCTGGAAGAGAAGATAGAAAAGGGCTACGACAACCCGGAACTGCAAGTCTGGAAATTAAAGTAATCTATGGCCGCAATAAGCCAGTTGTAATACCAATCAGTATAAAGATGAGATCGCTCAGCGAGAATTTAGCGCTTCAGAGGCAAGGCCCTTTACTGCTCCTGCATAAAGGGCATTCACAACATCCATGTTGTTCGCAACGAGTGAAGAGCATAGTTGCTCTACGTTCAAGCTCGTTAACACAGCATCGGATGCGCTAAGACTCGCCTGTTAGGCGTGTTTTTGGCTGCCAACTTCTGCGTTGAGTGGACTCACAAGGGAGTAACCATTTCATCGTCCATTCGCCTTGAATTAGTTGCCAAAAAACACGCTGAGTAGATCTCTTTCTTATACTGATTGGTATAACACAACTGGCTTGAGTTTTGGCATTACTATCTGCTTCAGAGCTGTTTTCACTCGATTAAGCTAAGATGGTTAACACGCCAGACTTTATCTCTTTCTCACGCAATACCCATGCCTGTGCGATCGACTCTTGAGCACTGGCTAAAGGGTTATCCCTCTCTAATGCTTCTGTCATTGTCTCTAAAGTGTTCAGCGATTGTGCTCTTCTTAATTTGAGGAGGAAATCCAGAGTCATTGGATCTATTTTTGAAGTTTGCATTTAATCTCGTATGGTATTTATCTTGTATTGACTAGTTTAGTCCGTTAACGCGAAGTCGCATTTGAGTTGACCGGCTTCACAAATAAAACCGGATGAATGCCGGTTCTGAAGCCGTATATTCCTATACGGCTTAGTTTATACGATCGACAATTAAAAGATCAAAGCTTAGTCGTCGCCAATTTAACACCGAAGCCAAAAAACATGCCAGCAGTGAGATAGTTCAGCCATTTCACATTGGCGGTATTTAACAGCAGTGACTTAAACTGTGTTGCCAGCAGGATCACCAATATGAACCAGAGTGACACCACTATAGCCTGAGTTCCCCCCAGCACCATGCTATCGGCGAGTACTCGCTCTTGTGACACAAATTGAGGAAAAATCGACACGTAGAAAAGTACGATTTTCGGGTTCAACATGTTGGTCAAAAAACCTCTTATGAAATAACTTCCAGATTCATTGAGTTTAGTTTTATATTTGCTGACAGCCCGGCTTCATCTGTTGAGCTATTTTGATTTGATTCTTGATAATTAGCCGGTGTGATCATATTCACCCGATGTGACCGACCAGCCCGTAGATGTGATACCCCCAGATAGAGGAGGTAGCCCACTCCCAGCCACTTGAGTAACATGAAAGCATGCTCCGATTGAGCCAGTATCAAGCTCAGGCCTTGTGCTGAAACAATTGCATGAACTAAAAATCCGGCACTCACTCCCAACACATTGAAAAATGCGTGCAGGCGGCTCCTTGTCAGTACTGTAAATAGCACCAATAAGGCATTAGGGCCGGGAATCATCGCAATTACAAAGACAATGCCAGCAAAGACTAAAATGGTTTCGAAGGTCATAAAGTAACTCCTCCAAGACTGAAATAAGCTATGACTTTTCATTTAAGTGCGATCTCGTCCGCCTTAATGAAAGCGCTTTTCAAAACTTGCTAAATGGTGTGCATATCCTGGCTCCTTATCTTTAGATAAGAAGTCAAACGTACTTGTTAGAAACCGCCAGAGGCAGCGGTACAATTACCTGCGGGGCGGACAGTGATTTCTATCGAAACAAGTCTTGCACATGGAGTTTAATATTGCTGGGAGCCGATTCAGCAGAGTAACTGAAAAACCTAGGAATGACAAATTCCATCTATCGCCCTCTTCTTTGCCCATCTGTCTCCGGCTTCTATTACGTAAGTAATAAGCTAAAACTCAATGAAAGAACTATTATTCAAGATTAATAACTAGGTAGGCATTTACATTAGCTAGCATACCTCAATATAGGACTCAGAAAGTCACTTGTTTTTTTAATTTGCAAATTTAAACCTGTCATATCGAACGAATATTTAATCACTCGTGAAATATAGAGTAATTATTCAGCTTATCAATAGAGAAAACCTACACTATCTCTGCGAGGATCTTAAGAAACGGCTCTCCCCTTCAGCACTTTGCATCGAAAATTATAAAAAACAAACATTCATATAACCGAGCATGCTAACAATACATAACAGAGACAATAAAGGGAGCTGACTGCAACACTATCACCGGGCAAAGGATAAATTGAAAGCTACAGTCTACATTTCACAGCTTTTTATTTCCCCTATACATTCAGTTAACATTAAAAAACAAAAAGTATTAAGCAGCATACAAAAAGCTTGTGTTAGTTAATTAGATCAACATATGACAACCACGCTTAAACTGTTCCTGATATAGCATATGACGGTATATCTACACAGCTAAAACCCTTAGCCAGATCGCACTAATCTGAAATTGTTGAACTAACTCACAACAATACTCAACATTTAAATATGGGTCATATTTATCACTTAAAAACAACGCGCTACACATACCTCTTGTTTGTTGCAACTGTTTTATAGGTTTTCGACTCCGTTAACAATTCCAGATTCAATATACTGATAGGAGCCAACAATATAGACATTTTCTGGTTTGTTCACGTTGCAAAGCTCGCAAACCAATCTAATTAAGCACATGCTGTAGTAAAAAAATCTGATACGTTTTTATAGAAAGTCGATCCAGCTCATAAAATATTCAAATTTGTTCATGTAAGTTTGACCAAGATGAAGTAACAAGAATGTTAAAAGGTATTTTTCAAAAAAATCAACTTAAGAAAAACCATATTAACTAATAAAGGCGATCTCTTAATAGCGACGAATTAAGCGTGAGTGTAAAACCGTCGGCTTACACTCTGCAATATAAGTTAAACGCCGACAATCATGACCGTTTTATACGGTTTTAATTCTGGAAGAGACAAACGTTGAATCGTGTCTTTCGACTAATTTCACCCTGAATAAATATAAGATGCTTAGAGTGGCTGTTGTAAACAGCAAAGTTTTATAGAAGCCTCCTGCTTTATGAACGGGTAAGTACACTTATTAGCATGAAATGGCATAAATATAAATTAAACGTTAGGTTCAAATCCATAATTATAAAAATATAAATAATATATGTGGAGTATCGTGATGAGTACAACGAAAATGACGGGGTATATAGGCTTACTGGCCTTAGCCCTCGCACTACCGGTTAACGCCGCAAAACCTGTCGATAATGATGGAGATGGGTACAAATCCAGTTTAGATTGTGACGACAACAACTCATTAGTCTGGGAGGTCAACTCATGTGGTGTCTGTGAAGTTGAACCTGTTAACGGATGTAATGCCGATAACCCACACTCAGACCTGAGTTGGACCGACTACCCGACGGCTTGTATTAACTGTCATGACGGCGGTGTTGCAGGTTCACAATATGATGAGATGTTTAGCTCGACGCACTATCAGTGGACGGGAGATACCCCTGACATGGTAAATCAGGGCGGAACCCTGCAGGGCAAGCTTACAAATGCAGTTAACAGCTATTGTATCAATATAGAAGGTGACTGGCCGGTATGTGGCTCGTGTCATGCGGGTCGTGGCGTTAAGCCCGGCGAAGGTGATACCAGCGCCAACATTGACTGCTTAATGTGTCATAACAAAGATTATGCATTAAACCGTGTGAGAAAGCCTGACGGTAGCATGGGCCCCTCCGATGGCACCGCACAGATCGATCTCGACGGCTATGTGCAGAATATTGCCGCTCCTGAGAGAACAAACTGCCTTAAGTGCCACGCTTATGCAGGCGGTGGTGATGGCGTAAAACGAGGCGACATCTCATCAGCATTAATGGCAAACTCTGATATGCATTTTGATGTGCACATGAATGTTGCCGGTGCTAATCTGGAGTGTCAGGACTGTCACAAGTTTGAGAGTCACAGAGTGATAGGTAAAGGTTCAGACCTGCGCCCTACCGATGACATAGTCAGAGGATCAGAGGTGACCTGTAGCAGCGGAACCTGTCACGTAGGTATGGACTCCGGCTCAGGACACGCAAGTTCAGGACGTCGGGGCGAGCCTGATCGCCATGTCGCCAGAGTTTCATGTCAGTCTTGCCATATTCCGAACTATGCAAAAGATCTGGGCGATCCTTCACATGTCCCCACAGAGATGCACCGAGATTGGCGATTCCATCATGATGGCACACCAGCCGACGGTGTTTCAGGTTCAGGTCACCCCCATACTGACAAGTTAGCTAACCAGACTCCGGAGATGAAGTTCTGGAACCGTAAGAGTGACAACTATCTGCTTCATGATCTTGGTATCGTGGATCCTGCCACTGGCCGCTATCCGACCTCTCGACCTATGGGTGATGTCAACGATGGTAAGTTGACGCCGTTCAAATATAAGACAGCAACTCAACCTATGACCGTTGCCGATGAACGTATGATAGCACTTGATACCTTCGAATATATCAAAGGGTCGGGTGACGTGGTTAAAGCCATCGAATCCGGTCTGGTTAACATGGGCTATCCGGTTAATGAACCATACAAATGGATTGAAACCGATACGTATCAGGTTATCAACCATGGTGTAAACCCAGCCAGTGACGTTGCGGCTTGTAGTCAGTGTCATGAAGAAACATTGGATTTAACCACTGATTCTAAACTGGATGCCTTGGGTTATAGACTCAAAGGACCTAAAGAACAGGTCTGTGCTCAGTGTCATGATGGCAGTAAAAACCTACCTCGCACTTGGGATAAAATGCATAGCCATGTCGAAAAAGGTACTGCAGGTATAGGATGTAACTTCTGTCACGATGTTGAACGGGTCGAGCGTAACCTATGTGATCCTTGCGACTCCTCTTGCTCAATCGAATATGTAGATAACATAGCTTATCCGCATCAATGTAACTAAATTAAGTAAATTATGATGAAGGCTGGCACTCATGCCAGCCTTTTTGTTGCTAAGCCTGTAATGTGTACCATCAGCCCCGGGCGATTGTAATATCTGAAACATAACCATGTTCACAGCCAACCAGAGCCTGTTTCAACATCATTGCTGCCTCATCGGCGCTCATGAAACCGGAGGTATCCAGTGACTTCCCGCTCGTTGGCCAAAAACCGGTTGCCATGCCGCCAGGGTAGACGGCAACAAGCTTCATGGGGTAAGCCTTTAGCTCCAGCCTAACCGACTCGACCAGGCCCCGCACTGCCCACTTTGTCGCGCAATAGGTGGACTCACCGGCCTTAGCTACCAACGCCGCAGTAGACATAACGACCACAACGGTTACCGGCTGGTTTTTATAGCGCTTCACCGCTTCCCGTAAAAGCATTACAGCAGAGGTAACATTGTTCTCTATCAATAAATTGATGGCACTCGGCTCCTGCTCCTCGAGGGCACCAAAATAGCCACTACCTGCACAATGTATTATGGTTCCCGGAGTTTGCGGACATGCATCAAGCAAGGCGGTAACATCTTCGGCCAAGCTTAAGTTAGCCGTTTTAATCTGGACATTATCACTTAATGGGGCCGCAACTTCGAGCAGGCGTTGTTCATTACGGCCGGTGATTAAAAGGTCGGCTCCCTCGTCGCTATAGAGCTTTGCCAGGGACGCTCCTAAACCGCTACTGGCACCGGTGATCACTATCATAGGTCACTCACTGTAAAACTGATTAAGACAAAAATAGTCACATAAATGAGTCCGGAGTACAAAGAGATCCACTCCTGTAAAGTCATAATCTGTGATGGTGTTTGATTTCGGGCACTAACGGAGTGGCAATGAGTCGTTTATCTGTTATCTCAATGCCTCACTTTCAATAACTACAGACATTATTCCTGCCACGATTCTTGGCTTCATAGAGCGCAATATCTGCTTCATGTATAAGGTCGGTCAATGATTGCTGCCGGTAGTTAGAGATCCCGACACTCACAGTCAGATGAAGCTGCTGGTTCTTACTCAGCCTCATCGCCTTCTCGGCTAATGTCGTTCGATAGCGTTCTGCAAAAATTATGGCGTTACCATCGGTAACATTGGGCAGGAATAACAAGAACTCCTCTCCGCCGTAACGAACCAGTACATCCGATTTACGGCTGGTTTGGCGCAGGGTATCGGCAATAAATTGAAGAGCCTTATCACCAATCTGATGACCATACTGATCATTAACCCGCTTGAAATGATCCACATCCAGCATCAGTACGACGCAGGGCTGGTAATTGCGCTTGGCCAGTTCATATAGTTCTCCCATACGCTTAAGCCCTTCTCGCCTATTGTACAAACCGGTTAGGTAATCATAAGTAGCTTGTTCAATAAGCTTGCGTTCAAGCTGTTTCTGCGCCGTAATATCGAAGATGATACCAATCAGGCCAGCTACTTCATCCTTGCTATCGAGAAAGCTGGTTTTATGAAATTTAACATAACGTACATCTCCCTTCGTGGAACGAACGACACTCTCATAGATCTGTATACCCGGCTTATCCAACAGGGCTTTGTCGGCCTTGTGATAGATATCGGCAAGTTTTTTATCGAACAATTGAAACACATTATTCCCGACCAGTTGGGCACGCTCGATCTTGATAAACTCCTCGAAAGCCTTGTTACATCCCAGATAATTTCCGGCTCTATCCTTATAAAAAATTGGCACAGGAAGCATATTTATCAGGTCTTGCAACAAGGGGCTGTTGCCTGATAAATAGCGAAGGAGATCAGAGTCTAACGAACTATCCATATTCATTGAATGACATTCTCTAATGCATTATCTTATTTTGCAGTTTAAGTGTATTGCGTCCTGGCTTTAACTGCCAGTATTTAGAGTGTTTTTCAGCCAATAATGGTCCCTTAATCACTTTAAAGGAACAATAGCAGTTTATTCATCGGTTCCCGTCAGGTTTATTCAGCCGTTTATCCATATTTACCAAGATCTCATTCTCCGTTATTGTTTATACTCCCATGCGTTTTCTTAGTTAAGCCGTTTCCTGAGTGAGGTATCATGTCACTGCTAGAAATCAGTATATTGCTGCTCACCCTTTTTCTGCTAATCACCATCGTTTGGACCACTTTTCGTGTTGGGATCTCTCCGATGCCGAGTTCTGCCAAGGCTTACCATGCTATTTCCAGGCTGCTCGACGATACGGGCAAGGGAGCGATTTATGATCTGGGTTCAGGCTGGGGAACATTGGTCATTCGTATCGCCAAAAGCCATCCCGAACGTCAGGTCATAGGTTATGAACTGTCTCTGTTTCCCTACCTGATGAGTCGATTAGTTAAAAGGCTAATGGGTTTAAAAAACCTCAAGCTGTATCGACAAGACTTTTTGAGGGCCGACCTGAACGAGGCATCGGTACTGGTTTGCTACCTCTATCCCGACGCCATGTGTAAATTAGCTCAGCTTATCGAACATCAGACACACAATTTGAAACCTGACTTCGTTATCAGTAATAACTTTGCGCTCCCATATTGCAAACCCGACAGGTTGATCCGCATAAACGATCTATATCGTTCACCTGTATATCGCTATGATCTTTCTCTTCCTCCCAAGAAAAACAATTAATCAAACCAGTCCATTCATAGACTCTTTGGCTATCTCATCACTCAAAGTTTCAAATACCGACTACACTCCGATAAGTTATCTTTTAAACCGCCGCTAATTTCATCGGTTTAATACATTCTCACTCTTTTTATTGCGGATTTTACATATAGAAACAGTATTGGCCTTACTCAGTACCCGGTTCTGTTTATAAAGTAGGCACTCAGACTTAAATTGTTAATAATTTCGCTATAAGCCGCAATAAACTACTGAAATTTAAAATTTTCATGCCTACACTGAAAATAACAAGTGTCATATATGAGGTCCTCTCCCTATGAAAACATCTCCTCTTGTATCTCCTCTCAGTAGTGACCAACTTTACCGAACATCTGAACTTTCGGAGCTTGCTCCTGAATTTAAATCCACTAAGAACTTAACACCGCTCAATGAAATTGTAGGTCAGGAACGCGCTCAACAGGCCGTTGAATTTGCGATGTCTATGAAGGAGAAAGGCTACAATATCTACGCCATCGGCCGAAATGGCCTGGGTAAGCGTACCATGGTATTGCGTTATCTCAACCGTCACGAACCCGATGGTCATGGACATACCTTATATGACTGGTGCTATGTCATTAATTTCGATGAGGCGCGTACCCCTAAAGTACTCAAACTGCCTGCCGGAACCGGTATGGAGCTGAAAAAAGATATTGAAAAGCTCATGGTTCGGTTAGTTAAAGCCCTGCCGCTCGCCTTCGATAACGAAATGTACTACTCCCGAGCGGAAAAGCTTAAAGGGTTGCTCGCGCAAAAGCAGGAATCTGCACTACAGGGGCTAACCAAAGAAGCCAATGAGTCCAGTATCAGTTTGACTATCACCCCCCAGGGCAGCTACGAACTGGTTGCCATGAATGGTGAAGAGCCCTATACAGAGGAGACTTTCGCTAAGCTCTCTAAGAAAGATCAGACTCGCTTAGAGACTGCCATCACCTCTCTCGAGTCCAAACTCAGAGTCATCGTCAGACAGTTTACCGTATGGGAGGAGGAGTATTCAGATAAACAGCTCAAGCATGATGAGCAGGTTGCTCAGGATGTACTTTCCCACCTCACCGAGAAGTTACAGGAAAAATACAGTAGTTTACCCGCTGTAAAAAGCTACCTGACAGCGATGCACAAAGATATTATCGATAATCTGGACCTGTTTCTCGAGGAAAACGAAGAGCAACTGGCCCTCTCCTATGCCTCACTGGATAAGAAGATGCCCAGGCGCTATCAGATCAACGTCTTGGTTAGCCAGGATACCGAGAAGATGCCGATAATCGTGGAGGAAACCCCTAACTACCACACTATTTTCGGTTACATAGAAAATGCGACATTCAAGGGCACCATCTTTTCTGACTTCTCACTCATCAGACCCGGCAGCCTGCATAAGGCCAATGGTGGGGTCTTATTGATCGACGCGATCAAGGTACTCGAACAGCCCTATGTCTGGGACGGGCTCAAACGTGCACTCAGGTCAAGAAAACTAAGCCTGAGTTCGCTCGAAAGGGAAGTCTCTCTTTCTGGTACCATCTCACTGGATCCTGAAGCTATACCATTAGATATTAAGATTATATTATTCGGTGATAATCAAACCTACCAGCTTTTACAACACTACGATCCCGAATTCAGCGAGCTATTCCGGGTTACCGCCGATTTTGAAGATGTCATGCCACGAACCCAAAAATCAGAGGTCCAATACGCCCAATTTATCTCCAGTATTATTCATGGCAATAAGATGCTCCACTGTGACCGCAGTGCAATTAAACGCATAATAGAGTTCAGTTCCAGACAGGCCGATGATCAGAACAAGTTGTCGCTTCATTCCGCCGATATAGCCAACCTGCTGCGCGAGTCTGACTACTGCGCCAGAGCCGGTAAAGCCAATATGATACGAGCCAGCCATGTCGAGCAGGCATTACACAATCATGAGCTCAGGGTCTGCAGACTCAAAGATAAGGTGATGCAGAGCTTTGTTAATGGCACAACCCTGATAAATACAGACTCTCGTGCCATAGGTCAGGTCAATGCGCTATCAGTATTAGCCACCTCAGATCACCAGTTTGGCGCACCTAACCGTATCACCGCCACCACAGCCTATGGCGAAGGTAAGGTGTTCGATATCGAAAGAAAAGTAGATCTCGGTGGCAGCCTGCACTCCAAAGGAGTGATGATCCTATCCGCCTATCTAGCCTCGATATTAGGCCAAACGGCTAAGATCCCTCTTACCACCCACCTCACATTCGAACAATCATATGGTGGAGTCGATGGCGACAGTGCCTCGTTGGCTGAGCTGTGTGCCATGGTATCAGCCTTCTCGCAACAGCCTATCAGGCAGGATATAGCGATTACAGGCTCCATGAACCAGTTTGGGGAGGCTCAACCTATCGGTGGCGTGAATGAGAAGATTGAAGGCTTCTTCGATGTGTGTGTCATCAAGGGGCGCAAGGCGACTCAGGGGGTAATTATTCCCCAGTCTAATGTTCAAAACCTGATGCTGAGGAAGGATATTGTCGAAGCCGTTAAAAAAGGTAAGTTTAATATCTGGGCGATAGAACATGTCACTCAGGCCATAGAGCTGCTAATGGGGCTCCCTTGTGGAATGACTGCTAAAGGCAGCCGAAAATCTACTTCATACCCTGAGAATTCAGTGTTTGGTATGGCCCAAGCGAGATTGGAAAAGTTAAGAAAAGAAAACCCAAGAGTCACTAAGTAGGAGGAGTTGGAGAGTAGGCTTATAAGCTTCAACATCGATGACCTGTAGGAAGCGGTCATCGATGCTCTTACCGGTTATAAGCTAACAGGTTAAGGTTAAGGCACTAATACCAGTGGAATGCCGATATAGTGCGCTAATTTATTGGCCACACTACCAAGGATCAGATCGGCGAATCGAGACCTGCCACGGCGTCCGACGAACAGCATATTAGCCCGCTCCTCCTTGGCACAATCATGCAGTATCTGTGCAGGGTCGCCCCATACCAGATCCGTGGTGATCGACACGCCCGTTCCGGCGTATTTTCGCTGAAGTGGATCGAGTACATTCTTGGTGACCTGCTTCTCCTCTTCATCCCTGTTCAAAATGATTGGGGGAGCGACCTCCTCCAGCATCATAGGTTGAACCGCCGGCCAGCTCAGCACATAGAGCAATTTAACCTGAGCGCCTGTTTGCTTAGCTAAATGTATGGCCCGCTCCGCAGCCCTGTCACTCCACTCGCTGCCATCCACACCCACAAGATATAGACATCTATTCATCAGTAATCTCCATTGTCGCTAATCCATGAACGCTCATCGGCACATAGCACAGGTGTCAATGAGTGAAGGCTATCTCTATAATGCCAAGCAAAAAAATTGTCGTCTACCGTTGATTTAAATAATTTTTTTATAAGCTTTATTAGTTTGTCTTTCCTGCTGCTCAGGTAACGGATAATGAAAATATGAGGTAAACCTGACAATGATAGAATATAACATCCCTGTCAGATATAGAGGTTGATACGCCTGGTGAAGCGGAAGATACAAAAAGGCCGAAGCATTTTCCGGTGAAAAGTGCTTCGGCCTGCTATTTGGAACGGTCGAAAAACGCTATGCGTTAAGCCAGTGCTTCCTGCAACTGTGGCACTACCTGCTTCTTGCGGCTCAATACGCCATCAAGCCAAACACGGCCATTTTCAGATGCCTTACCGTAAGCTCTTTCCGTCAAGCTTGCATCATCGCTGACAATCAACAGCTCCGAGCCCTCTTTCATGATATCGGTCAGCAGTAGTAGCATGCTGTGACGCTCACCTTCGGCTTTCATAGCTGCGAGATCGGCCTCCAACTCGGCTTTGATATCATCGAATACTGAAAGGTCGATAACCTCAAGTTGACCGATACCTACTTTATGGCCATTCATGTTGAAGTCTTTAAAGTCACGCATAACAAGATCACGCACCGGCGTGCCTTCGACGGCAGACTTAACCTTAAACATCTCCATGCCTACGGCTTTAAAATCTTCAATGCCTGCAATTTCAGCCAAGGCTTCGACACACTTAATGTCTGCAGTGGTGCATGTCGGTGACTTGAAGATAACAGTATCACTCAAGATGGCACACATCATGATTCCGGCAATGTTCGCAGGAATTTCAACGCCGTGAAAATCATACATCATCTTAATGATGGTGTTGCTGCAACCAACAGGACGGATCCAGCACTCAAGTGGTGTAGAGGTGGTCAGATCGCCCAGTTTATGATGATCGACAATCCCGACAATGGTGGCTTCGCCAATATCGTCCGGCGCTTGTGTTAACTCGGAGTGATCGACGATATATACCTCTTCGCCGGCATAGCTTGTCTTAAACTCCGGTGCTTCAAAACCAAACTTTTCTAAGATGAATGCGGTTTCCGGCGATATTTCACCGAGACGTGCTGGAATTGCAGCTTCACCAATTTGGTTTTTCAGGTAAGCAAGTGCAATCGCACCACAGATGGAATCTGAATCTGGGATCTTATGGCCCACAACATAAACTGACATTGATAACTCTCCTATTAGTCCCCTCCATTCTAACAAATCCCAATCATTTGAAAAACACTAAATTGGCGCTAAAAAGCGCATGCCCGCGAGCCAGGGCTAAAAAAGATTGCCTGTTTGAGGATTACTGCTAAACTTATAACTGTATATTTATACAGTACATGGTGAATTGTAAACTTATGAAAGTGATCCCCTTTTCAGCCAGTGCCGGCATTACCGGGTTCGAAAGCCCGGCTGCGGACTATAAGCAACTTCCATTGAGTCTGGATGAGCTGCTCGTCGAACACCCCAGTGCCACATTTATCGGCCAGGCCAGCGGCAACTCGATGCAGAATATCGGTATATTCGACGGTGATATTCTTATCGTAGACAGACACCTGTCCGTTAAAAATCAAGATGTTATCGTGGCCAATTATAACGGCTGTTTTGTCTGCAAAATTATTGATACATACAGGCGATTGTTACTATCTGCCAGCGATGAACACTTGCCGGTAACCATACATGAATATGATCAATTCAGCGTGGAGGGCGTTGTAGCACGCTCGATACGCTGTCATCGCCCTAGCCCTCTACTGATAAAAGGTACAGCAAGGAGCGAGGGTTAAGCCATGAATAAATTTGATGCCAACCACTCATCCTCTGTGCTCTGTTCCAGCAGGTCATGTAGCAGGCTAGCCAGTGCCCCGCCACCCTCAGCCCCCGGATATTTAGCACTTTCACCGCTAACAAGGGAGGGATAGATGTTTGCCCTGGTCGATGCCAACTCCTTCTACTGCTCCGCAGAACAGGTATTTCGTCCCGAATGGCGCGGCCGCCCGATAGTGGTTCTGTCCAATAACGACGGCTGCATCGTAGCGGCGAATCGTCAAGCCGTCGATGCCGGGATCCCTAAGTTCGAGCCCTTCTTTAAGGTGAAGTCACAATGTGAACGATTAGGCGTGATTGCACTCAGCTCAAACTATGAGCTTTATGGCTCCTTGTCGGCCAGTATGATGGAGATCATAGGTCGCTTTGCCCCCGAACAGCATATCTATTCTATCGATGAATCCTTCCTCTCCTTTAAACACAGTTTCCCGGCGATCCCCTGCCTTATTAAGCATGCTGAAGCCTTGAGGCGAGCCGTTTGGAAGGAGACCCGCCTGCCTGTATGCGTTGGCATGGGAGAGACACTCACCCTGGCCAAGATTGCTAACCATGCCGCAAAGAAGCATGAGGGCTATCACGGTGTCTGCTTGATCGACAACCCGGGCCAGCGCAAAGAGATCTTACTAAAGATGAAACCGGGCGATGTGTGGGGAATTGGACGTCGCCTGGCGAAACGCCTCGATATGATGGGAGTCAAGACCGCCTATGCCCTATCTCAAATGGCGCCGGGGATCGCCAGAAAGCAGTTTAGCATTGAGGTCGAACGCACCGTTCGTGAGCTCAATGGCGAAGTCTGCAAAGGCTGGGACGAGGCCCGCGCCGATAAGCAGCAGATCTTTTCCACACGTAGCATGGGTGAGCGGATAGTCGACGCCATATCACTGCAACAGGCATTGAGTAAGCACGCAGGAATTGCCACCAGCAAGGCAAGGGAGCAAGGCTCACTGTGCTCTGTGCTACATATTTTTGCGTCGAACTCCCCTTTCGATGAGCATCCGACAGGCTTTAAGATCACTCACCGTTTCGCCTATCCAACCAATGACACCGGGGAAATAACGGAGGTGGTCAGCAACATAGCCGCACAGCAGTTTCGCAAGGGAGTGCGCTACTACAAGGTAGGTGTAGGGCTAATCGATCTCGTCAGCGAGGAACATCTGCAGAGGGACCTGTTTGAGCCCGCTAAAAACCCGGCTTTGATGCGGGTATACGATAGGCTTAATCATAAATATGGTTCTGATTCCCTCTTCATGGCGGCTCAGGGGATCACGCCGAAGTGGAGTATGCGCAGACAATACCTGAGTCCGCAATACACCACATGTTGGCAGGACCTGCCTAAGATACAGTGCTAGGGGCATGAACGAAGGTACAGGTAAAAAGATTCTTCCTGGAATAATAAGCCCAGGCTTGCTTCCAGGAGACAGCGCTTTCTGCGCCTACTTATACATGGTGTTTTCTGAAAGTTTAAGCTTCATGAAATCGACAAAGCAGCGCACTTTGAGCGGAACATAGCGATTTTGAGGGTAAATTGCATTGAAAGGCAGTGTTTGCGTCTTATAGTCGGGTAGAACCTGCTGTAACCTACCCGACTTCAGATGTTCGCCTACCATCCAGATAGGTAACTGGGCAAAGCCTAGTCCAGCAAGCGCAACTTCAAGTATCACATCACCGTTGTCACTTTGAAAGTTACCGGAAACTGGCACGGAAAACTGCTCATCATCTCGGGTAAAGTGCCAGTTATTAAGCGTTTTTAGCATGGTATAAACCAAACAGTTATGTCTTTTTAACTCTATCGGTTCTTTTGATTCACCATGAAGCGCAAGATACTCGGGAGAGGCAACCAGGAGCAGTGAATTTTCAAACAGATGCCGTACTATCAAGGAGGAGTCTTCAAGTATTCTCGCTCGAATAATCAGGTCCACATCTTAACTGCTCACCCCCTTGCGCGATAGTTATTACCATCCCAGACTCTGATAACACACTTAAATATGTTATCAGAGCCAACATCTAATACTGTTAAACTCGGTTAATCTGGGTTTCAGGGAAAAAGTTAGCCCATATTATCCAGTATGCCCCCGCCTTAACTGTTTCGACCCGCTCTAATGTGCCGAACTCCGTGTCGCCATAAAAATCTATCTTTGAGATCGCTTTACCTGTGTGGTTATAAAAAATACCCAAACTCTCATACGCTTCGTCATAGCTAATAACGATCGCCTTTCCACCTATGTTGACATTAATTGGCTTAGCCTGTGCCATAACAAAACCTTTGGTATAGGCAACATAGTCATCACCCACATTAACCCCATAGATTTTTTCTTTACTGGGTAGGCGGTTATCAATATGTTTTATGGTCGGGAAGGTAGGCTCAACATTGGTTGCCTGATCTTGAATTGCATGGTCAAATATCAGCTCCATAATAGGATCATAGATAGCCAGAAATGGGTTATCAGTGAAATTTGGCTTCATATCGTCAATGAGATAGTCGTTAACGAAGACTTCACCATCAGGAAATGCAAGGGCAAACTTATTAAACGGCATACGATAAGTCGGCCACTCACGCATTCTTGCTTCAGTTTCTTTATTGATATCAGCCTCTTTCTGTCCCCATAACTGCTGGATCGGTTCACCACTATTCTTGTCGTACATGACCAGATTGTTTTCTAATTGAGTCATGGGGGCTAAATCCAGTGGCTGACCGTTGATCTCTGGTGTATACGCCATACCAAGGTTAGTTAATCCACAGTATGTCATCACCACATTCTCACCACCTAACTTTCCATTTCCGGCTACATGAGGTCTTAAAAGTTGTTTGTCAGAATGAGCACGTGCTTTACCGTTTATCTCAAGAACAATGACACTCTCAGTAGGTTCAACATATTTAGCCGCTTGTGCCACAGACAGGAATACGCCGTCATCCATGCGGGCACGCATCATTATGTGAGGATTAATCATGCCGCTGTAAAAAGTAAAACTAAACAAACAAAGTAGAAAAATGAAGGTGTTGTTACTGACAATATTTCGCTGACACAATTTGAAATAGCTTGCAATTCCAAACGCAACCACGGCTGTTATGGCTATAGGCCAGCGGTTGTACCAAACCCACATAGTCCCTTCCCTTGGGGACTGAATGACCCATTGGCTAATGTCAGCCAGATCCTTAAATAAGAGTGCACTCAGTATCTGTGCAGCCAGCATAGCAACCCAAAAATAATGTTTGGGTAAAAGATATAGATTAGACTTCATCACTTTACTCACTATTTATAAAAATGTTCATAAGGTGAGTCTAAATTGGACTCATTTGATGATAAACAGCCTGTTGTGGGATGAGTTGTTCCAAATTGTGGCACAATATATTTAGATTACTCCTCCTTCTATAGAGTCGACTCTAGGCTGTAATAGCGTTTCGACATCGTCTAGTAGTAATTTAACCTTTTCCGGAACGAAACGGCGAGAGTGATAGATCCCATAAAGTGTTAACTTATACTCGTACTCACCGTTAAATAATCTAATCAACTTATGTGATTTTAAATCAGCAGCAACCAGAACTGTGGGCAAGCAGCAGATCCCCTGCCCCGCAACCGCCAGCGATCTTATGACAGATGGTGAATCGACAATACACTTAGGCGCTAACGTTAGCTCGTGCTGATTAAAATGCCAGCTACTGATATTTGAGTTGGCTGCCGTCATTGCAATAGTGTCAAACTTATTAAGATCGTCAGGTGTCTTAGGGGAACCAAATTTTTCCAGAAATTCTGGGCTGGCAAAGTAGCCGAAAGTTAGTTTAGCTAATGGACGTGCGATAAACGATGAGTCGGCAGGTGTACCAATATCAAGCAATAGATCGAAACGTTTATCTGTCATGAGGTTTTGCGGCTGAGGTGCACAATGCAATATTAAAGAGATATCCGGATAGTCCCGGCAAAACTGAGTCACATGATCTATGCATAAATCAAGAATGCTATCCGGAGCATAGACAGTTAACTTTCCTGAATAATCTCCCTGCTTTTGGGCTATCTCTTTTTCTGTTTCCTCGACTTCTGCCAAGATCAACCTGACTTTATGGTAGAAGGCTTCGCCTACTTCAGTAAGATGCAGGCTTCGGGTTGTACGGTCAAGAAGTCTTGATTTTAAGCTTTGCTCAAGGTCACGTATTCGGCGACTCACAGTAGATTTTGGGAGTTCACAAAACTCAGCCGCTTTTGTGAAGCTACCTTGATCAACCACCTGAACAAACAGTTCCATATCATCAAGTTTCACACTACTCTCTCGTGTAACTTAAGTGTTAATTCTAGCACCTTACATCAAATTCACGTTACGACCAAACTTAGGAAGAGCGCCTCAAATATGATGTATGCAAGTTCGATCAACGACTGTCAGACACTTACATTGGGTCATTAAAAAGTGCCTTGAGAGTGGAATTGGTTTAATCGAAACGGGCTAACTGATGACCAGAGAAGCCTGCACGGAGGCAGGCTCTTCGACCAGTCAGCAGAAGTGCTGTATCACATCATTCTGAGAAGCGGAAGTCATCTTCATTAACCACACGCTGTTCATGAACCCAAAGCAGTTGATCAACATCGGTTATGGCCACAAAACCTATGCTTACAGAACCAATTTCGGCTGATTTCATAATGAGTTTTGCAACTTTATCGACATATTCTGCACTGGTATAGACTTCGAGTTGAGTGTGAGTCACCAACTGATCTTGTGTATATAGGTTACTGTTTTTACCGCGTCCTCTGACGGTAGATACGGTAAAACTACTCACCCCATGTGCTTCGAGTGCGTGCTGGACACTCTCAAGTTGCAGATCCCCAATAACCGCTGTGATTTTTTTAAGCTTCATACAGAACTCCTTTCATTATGAGTTACCTAGGGTGGCTAGCTAATATAGCCATTGATGAAAACTGCGTATCTTATTAATTAGTGTAGCTTTATAAAGTGGGCCTACCAAAAATTGTATAAATAAGTTTTTGGAACTTTAACGATACCCGAAAGAAAAGGGCTAAAAAGAGAAATGAGATTAACATCCGGATCCCCTCAACTATTGAGGGGATAGTTATACGAACCCAGCCATATGGAAGACTGTTCTTTAGTGTTTCTTACTGCCAGGTAAAGCTTTGGGCAAAGAGTTGCGTGGAACAGGCTCATTCTCGTCGTTATCTTTCACATTTTGATCGACATACTTGTAGTAGCCCTCTTTGAAACGAGTCCACCAACCATGAGACAACTCGGCACCATGAGCCTCTATATGCTCCTCGATTCCATCAAGATTACAATGGGTCGCGTCATAGGCAACATTTAACGTAGAAGTTTCGTCATCATACGAGACACTATCGATACCGATAATTTGATCTATCTCATCTATGATAATTTGTTTATTTTCAGCCGTGATGCCCTCTAGCTTAAG
The DNA here is from genome assembly GCF_947501225.1 of uncultured Shewanella sp. Taxonomy (GTDB): domain Bacteria; phylum Pseudomonadota; class Gammaproteobacteria; order Enterobacterales; family Shewanellaceae; genus Shewanella. Next base: position 148,919 of record NZ_CANMUW010000009.1, on the reverse strand, counting down.
ATGCCTGACAACAAGGTTAGCTTCTTTCACACCGCCTCTGTGGTCTAAATCACTCATGTTACATTCCTCATTTAGTCACAAATTCTAATAGAAACAACTGATTTTATAGTTATTTGAAGCATTCTATTAAAAACCAAATGCATCGATTACCAGAAAAGAGAACCCTACCCGGCACTCTGCGCTTATTGGCTAATAAACAGATTTAAGCTTCATTGCTTCTTACTTCCGACTCCAATAATAGTCCACACAAAACATCATCTCACAGAAAGGTACATTTTTTTAACCGTTTTAACTCAATGTTGATACAGATCAACAACCATAAGCCAGTTATGCTCCGAAATCTTGTTAATAGAAACAGACCTGAAACCGGCTAAGTACAATGCAACTAGACCTTAGTCGTAACACGGTTAACCTTTGAGCAACAATTGATCTAAATCAAAAACGGATACCTACAAAGGAGTATTATTAGTAAAAATTCATACAAAAATTTGGCCCTACAATGAAATCTAATACAGCACTCCTATTACTGTCATCACTACTACTGGTTAACGCTTGCGGAAGTGACAGCTCTGAACCTGAAAAAGAACAGATATTGCCTACAGGTAAGCTGTCAATTGCCATATCTGATTCCCCTATGGCTGGTGTTTCTCGTTTAGGTTTAGTTTTGGATGAATTAGTGATGACAGATTCGGCTGGTGTCGTACACAGACACGACCTGCAAGATATGTCATTTAATCTACTCGATTACCAAGGAATGGATAGTCATATGGTAATCGAAGGGGTTGATATGCCTGCAGGGCATTACCACGATGCATATATCACTATTCATCAGGGTGATGGAAACCAGGGGTGTTATCTGGAGAATGGACAGGGGCGCCATGGACTGCGCGTAACAGATGGACGCCTACCGGTTCAGGATTTTGAACTGGTTGCTGGGCAGCATCTTTCCCTTACGATGGAGATCGATCTCTATCGCGGTCTCGCCTATCATCAAGGTCAATATGAGTTACGCCATCAGGGAATGTGGAGTATAGATAACCGCTATATGGGACACCTGATTGGCGAAGTCGATCCACAATGGATAGCCGACTGCGAAACCACTCATTTAGACTTAGCTCCAACAGGCGGACAGTTCACTCACCTTGCATACCTTTACCCTGCCAGCGTCACTGACATATCTCAGATGGCAGATATGGGAACAACACCTCCGGATGGGTATACAGCTCCATATGCTGTGAGCCCTATGATGCAGGATTATGACGGTAACTGGCATTTCGCCATGGGATATTTGCCTGCAGGTGAGTACCGGGTTGGCTATAGTTGTTTAGGTCACCTGGATGATCCGATTGCCGACGATATAACGAGTGGCCCGTTCGAGATATTTAAAGATTCTGGTTCGATTACCATAGAAACGGGAACGCAAGGTGGACGTCGGACGGTACATGAATGTGGCAGAGGCAACGGTGGCCACCATGGTGGTGGAAGACACGGCGGTTAACTCTTAATACCAGGGCTTCAGTTTTGAAGCCCTCTTTCCTTAGAAGGGCTACAGCCCTGCTTTCAAGCTATCAAATTTCAGCATCTCAAACTAACATGATATGTCACTTGGCAACCCCCCCGTCAATATACCGTTATTCATGCCCTCACGCTCAGCATTATAAACTACACAAATTGTAACAACCGATACTGAGCGACATAAAACTCTTGTTTGTTATCGATTAGTTATAATGTGATTATTCATATACTTATTAAAAAACATAACGATTCCCTCCATAATCATATAGATGACATACATTTTTACACAATCAAGCTGTAACATTGACTCAGATCAATTAACATACTGAACTTGAAATTATTCTTTCGCCAAATGATATAGCGCATGCCCAGCAAACGGCATGTGATTACGTCGTAATAATAAACTGGCTTCAACAAGAGGAAGTGTTCGTGGCTACAATAAAACAGATTATTTTGCCTATTGTCGTACTATCTGTCGGGGTCGGCGGTTTAGTTGCACTGTCGGCGATGAAGAAACCTCCGGAAGAGAAGGAAGCGGTAGATAACACCCCACTCGTCGCCGTCAAGCAGGTTGAGATCGAGCCGATGACATTCTCAGTAAGCTCTTACGGTGTTGTCAGCGCAAAGTATGAAACTGAACTCGTCTCACAGGTAAACGGTGAGATAGTCTTCCTGTCGGAGAGTTTTGTGCGCGGCGGATTTGTTAAGAAAGGCACCGTTCTTGCCAAAATTGACTCCAGTGATTACGACGCCGATCTTATCGATGCCGAAGCCAATGTCGCATCCGCCAGGGCAACCCTGGTTCAGGAAAAAGCCTACGGTAAGGTAGCCGAAGAGGAGTGGAAACGCATTAAGGATGGCGTACCGACCGAACTCAGCCTCAGGAAACCCCAGCTGGCACAAGAGATAGCCAAGCTAAACTCCTCAGAAGCGGGTCTTAAACGTGCGTTGAGAAATGTCGAGCGCACGACTATCAGGGCGCCTTATGATGCACTAATCGAGAGCAGAAATATCGGTTTAGGCTCCTATGTCAGCAAAGGAACCCCTCTGGGGAAGGTGCTAAATACCGATAACGCAGAAGTTCGTCTCCCTCTTGCAGATAAAGAGCTTCAATACCTGGCCAAAAAAGGTAAGGATGCCAAGGTGACTCTGACAGCAGAGCTCGGTGGAAAACAGCAACAATGGTCAGGCACCATAGTACGCAGCGAAGGCGTCATCGACAGCCGTAGCCGTATGACCTATCTGGTGGCGGAGGTTATCGACCCATATGGGCTCAAGTCGGGTAACAATGAGCTCAGATACGGCACCTATGTTACGGCCTCTATTGCCGGCAACGATGCAGGTGATGTCGCAGTAGTCCCCAGACACCTAATCGTGAATGGGCAGATTGCAGTATTGGATGATGAGAAGAGGTTACGATACAAGCCGGTTAATGTCATTCGCCAGTTTGGTGCAGAGGTCGTGATCTCTGCGGGACTTGAGCAAGGGATGAACATCATCACCTCGGCACTGGATTATCCGGTAGAGGGGATGCAACTGGCTTTGCCTGAAGATAAGATCTTACAAGAGGATGACTCTAAGGCGAGTGAGACTCAGCTAGCCATGGAAGATAAGGAGTAGATGATGCCGGATGTAAATAGAGGCATCATCTCATGGTTTGCCCGCAACAGTGTCGCGGCTAACCTTCTGATGCTTATTATCATAATAGGCGGTCTCCTGACCGCCGATACCATACGTAAACAGTTCTTCCCTCAGGTAGAGATTAACTGGGTCGAATTTAATGCCTTCTACCCGGGGGCCGCACCGCAAGAGGTCGAGGAAGGGATCACCATTAAGGTTGAAGAAGCCCTCGAAAGTGTTCAGGGGCTTAAACGTGTTATCACCTACTCGAATCGAAACTCGGCCAGGGGCTACTTTCGAATCGAAGACTCCTACGATCCTCAGGTAGTGTTAGATGAAATAAAGTCAGAAATCGATTCCATTTCCAGCTTCCCCGATGGCATGGAGCGCCCTAAGGTAGAGCGGATAAAACTCCGCCAGGAAGTGCTCTACATGAGCCTGTATGGTGATATGACGCCGAGGCAGCTCAAAGAGCTTGGAGAGAAGATCCATGATGAACTAATGCAACTACCTCTGGTTAATATCACCGACTTTTACGGTGGACTCGACTATGAGATAGCCATTGAGGTGAGTAAAGACAGGCTGCGAGAGTTCGGGCTCAGCTTTAACGACGTTGCCGAAGCCGTCAGAGGACACTCCCGCAACATGTCTGCGGGTCAGATAAGAGCCGAAAATGGCTATATAAACCTGCGTGTTCAAAAGCAGGCCTATGTGGGATATGAGTTTGAGAACCTGCCCCTGATCACGCTCGATGATGGAACCACTGTACTGCTGGGCGATATCGCAACGGTAGTGGATGGCTTTCAGGAGGGGATCCAATACTCTAAATTTAACGGCAAAAATTCGGTGACCTTCTTTATCGGCGCCGCTAACGATCAGAGCATGACAGATGTCGCCGATGTGGTGAAGGCCTACGTGGCCGATAAACAAGAGGTGTTACCGGAAGGTCTTAAACTCGAGACATGGGTCGACATGACCTACTATCTCGAGGGGCGACTGGATTTGATGCTGGATAGCATGAAAACAGGTGCTGTCCTGGTATTCCTGATGCTGGCACTGTTTCTTCGCGTTCGTCTGGCGTTCTGGGTGATGATGGGGCTGCCGGTCTGCTTCCTGGGTACCTTGCTGTTCATGCCAATGGCAATGATAGATGTCACGGTTAACGTTATCAGCCTGTTCGCCTTCATCTTAGTGCTTGGTATTGTAGTCGATGATGCTATCGTCATGGGTGAGAGTGCCCATGACGAGTGTGAACGAAATGGCCAGAGCCTGGATAATGTCATCCGCGGCGTAAAACGCGTTGCCATGCCCGCCACCTTCGGCGTACTGACAACCATAGCCGCATTTCTACCTCTGACTATCGGCGATGGCCCCTCCTCAGCCTTCGGTAAGGCTATCGGTTATGTGGTGATTCTCTGTCTGCTGTTTTCGCTGGTCGAATCTAAGCTTATCTTGCCGGCTCACCTGGCACGTATGAAGCAAAAGACCATAGTTAAACCCGGATCTAAAAACCCGATAGACTGGCTACGTAACGGAGTTAACTTCGTTCAGGGTAAGGTCGACTCAAATCTGAAAACACTGATCCAGAATGTCTATCGCCCCACCCTCACACTGGCCGTAGAGTATCGGTATACGATTATCACGCTGTTCATCAGTTTCATACTGATCTGCGCCGGTTTATATGCAGGCGGTATGATACGTTACATCGGACAGCCTAAGATCCCCCATGACTTTCCGCGAGTCTCATTTGAGATGAACGTAGATGCTTCAGAGAAGGCGACACTCTCCGCAGCACTGGCCATCGAAGAGGCTATCTACAATGTCGATAAACGCCTCGAAGAGGAATATGGTCAGGGCATGATCTCAGATATGCAGGTCGATCTCGAGGGGCGTACCTCGGCTAAAGTAATGACTAAGTTGGTGGATCCTGAGATAAGACCGCTCGATACATTCGAGCTGGCAGAGCTATGGCGTCAGGCAATGCCGCTCATACCGGGGATGAAGTCGTTCCAGGTACAAGATAACCTGTTTGGTGGCGGACGTGACGATGGCGACATCAGTTTCCGTCTCGAGGGTAAACATGAAGAGCAGCTGGTAGCCGCATCGAAAGAGCTTAAGGCTAAACTCGCCACACTCAAAGGGGTTAGCGATGTCAACGACAGCCGACAATCCAGCGCAAAAGAGGTGCAGTTCGAGCTAAAACCACAAGCCTACGGCCTTGGTCTGACGTTGGCTAATATTGCCTCACAGGTAGGTAACAGCTTCTACGGCCTGGAGGCGCAACGTATCTTAAGAAACGGAGAAGAGATCAAGGTGATGCTCCGTTACCCTGAAGAGCAACGTAACTCTATCGCTCAGGTATCTGAGGTATTGATTGTGACGCCTCAAGGTGCCGAAGTGCCATTGTCGGAAGTCGCGAACATCACTGTGACACAGGGGGTTAATGGTATTCGCCGTGAGAACGGTAACCGTACAATTAATGTCTGGGCCTCTGTCGATGCAGATCAGGCCGAGCCTTTTAAGCTGGCTCAGGATATCCGCGACAACTTTATACCTCAATTACTGAAGAAGTATCCGAGAGTAAAGAGTGAAGTGTCGGGTAATATTCAGGAGCAGATGGATAGCGCTAAGACTCAGCTACGAGACTTCGTCATCTCACTGCTGATCATCTACAGCCTGCTTGCAATCCCGCTGAAATCTTATTCGCAACCTATCATGATAATGGCCGTCATCCCATTCGGGGTTATCGGCTCCGTACTGGGTCATACAATAATGGGCATAGATCTCAGCGCCCTTTCGCTATTCGGTATCATTGCCGCGGCGGGTGTGGTTGTGAATGACTCGCTGGTTATGGTCGATTACATCAACAAGTCCAGAGAGTCAGGCATCGCGATGAAAATAGCGGTTCTTGAAGCCGGTTGTCGACGATTCCGAGCCATCATGCTGACCTCGCTGACTACATTTATTGGTTTGATGCCAATCATGACTGAGACCAGCATGCAGGCCAAGATGGTGATCCCAATGGCAACCTCCCTCGCCTTCGGCGTACTGTTTGCGACGGTGGTGACCTTGATGCTGATCCCATGCCTGTATCTGGCAATCGAAGATATGAAAAAGCTGTTTGGCAGTAAGTCTCGTGTGCATCACGAAGCGGACCATGGACTTAACCCTGAACTTATCAAATAGTCTTAGGGCTAATACTTCGCATTAAATACGTAAGCTGTTAGCCAGCCACAGAAACGCAATACAGAAATGCCACTCTATTATGAGTGGCATTTTTTTATAACGGGTTTGTGCAACGGTATAAAACTTGTTCGGCTAAATAGTATACCCGGTCATACTATTCTGTGCATTTTGTAACCAATATAAAAAACGCCCAATCCACCTTCGTGGATAATTTTGTAACACCCTGAATATAAAGGCGTATCTATCTAATTAAACACTATACATCAACCCTCTATAAAAAAGACTGTAAGAAGTAACAGTCTTTTCTGTTTTAAACTTTGTGTGTGATCTTTGACATGTTCAAGCAATGACATTATCGCTATATTCGCATCGACTAAAGGGCGTAATTTAACTTAATCGGGAACGTGGTGAGACCCCACGGCTGTACCTGCAACTGTAAACAGAGCGAAACATTAAGACCACTGGTAACACCGGGAAGGAATGTTTCTAGATGCTGTGAGCCAGGAAACCGACCCTGAAGAACTATTGACTCAAGCGGGTTTCTTGAGCAAGTAGACGATGCAGGTGGTCGGTTTACCCATTACTGAACATTACACACCTCTGTTATCTATTCGTCATTGAGCGTGAGCTAAGCATCATCGCCACGACGCATTTTCCCGCAAATTTCAAACTCAAATAAATTAAAGGTTAACCATGAGTTTTAAACTGCGACTTTCAGTACTAACTATCGCGATATGCCAGTCATTCTCTGCCGCCGCTACCGCACCTGCCAACCCGGTTGATGAAATCATTACGGTAACGGGTGACAGATTCGACAGCTCCGCGGATCAACAGCTTACCGTTATCAACACCATAGAGAGAGAAGAGATCGTCAGACTCAACCCTAAGTCTGTGGTCGACGTACTGGAAACCCTCCCCGGCGTCAGCGTTACCCGTAACGGCGGCGCCGGACAATCGGCCTCTATCAGCATGCGCGGCACTAACTCCAGCCATGTATTGGTACTCGTCGATGGCGTCCGTATCGGCTCGGCAACCCTGGGCGCTGTCAGCTTCAACGCCCTCACACCCGAAAATATTGAACGCATCGAAGTGGTCAAAGGACCGAGAGCCGCGGTCTGGGGTAGCGATGCTATCGGCGGTGTTATCCAGATCTTCACCCGAAAATTAGAGGGGGGCGAGTGGTTCGCCTCTGCCGAATATGGCAGTGATGAGTATATGCGTGGAAGCGCCGGTGTGGGTATAAGCCACGGCGACGGGCACACCAGCATCAGCATCAATCGTGAAAAGAGCGATGGATACGATATTAAAAACGATGCAGAAGATGACGATGATGGATATGACCGTCTGGGTGTGAGCGTTAACGGCCTGCAAAACCTAAGCGAGCAATGGCAGCTGACCTGGGCCGGACAGCTGGAGAGTGGTAACTACGAGTATGACAATATGGGTTATTACGGACCCGGTGTTAATGAGGCCGACTATGATAACTATCTGGTCAATGTTGCGGCGCAATATCAGAGTAAGAAGTTAACCAGTAAGTTAGCAGTAGGACAATCACGGGATAAAAATGAGAACTTTCGCGCAGATGATCCGAGTTTAGGCATCAATTTATATGAAACCACCCGGGATCAGGTTAACTGGAGTAACCGTTATGCTGCAAGCGACGACCTGACCTTCATCGGTGGCGTAGATTGGTCAAATGAATCTATCGAGGGTAATTATGCCGTAGACGAACGCGATCTGCTTGGCATCTATGGTCTGGCCCGCTACCAGATGGGCAAGTTTTTAATGGAGGGTGTAATTCGCTACGACGATGTGGAAAACATCGACAGCGAAACGTCATATAACACCAGTCTGGCGTATCAATTAAATGAGCAATGGCGAATCACAGCCAGTGCAGGCTCAGGCTTCAAGGCACCAAGCTTTAACGATCTCTACTGGCCGGGCTCAGGTAATCCGGAGCTGGTATCTGAGACATCCGAAAACCTGGATCTAACCCTCAACTACAGCGGCGACAACCTGCGTGGTTACCTCAGCATCTATCAAAACAAGATAGATAACCTTATCCAGTGGGCCCCAACCGGTGAGAAGGATGATTATGGCTATGACATCTGGAAGCCTGCCAATATCAAAGATGCCGAGATAACCGGTGTCGAACTCTCCCTTAACTACAGCACCTGGGATATCGAACACCAGCTGGGCTACAGCTATATCGACGCCGTAGATGGAGAGAGCGACGAGCAGTTAGTGGGACGCAGTGAGCATGAATTTGATTATGCAATCAGCTACGCCTGGTCTGAATTCGACCTGCTGGTTAACTATCACTATCAGGGCGAGCGTAACGCCGGCGATTATAACTATGACGGCGTGACTGACTACCTCGATGCCTATCATCAGATCGACATGAGTATAGGTTATAAGCTTACCGAAGCATGGCAGCTTCGTCTCAAGGCGAACAACCTGCTGGATGAAGAGATCATCTCGGATCGTAACTACTTCAGCCCCGGACGCCAGCTATTCCTGAGCGTGAGCTACCAGGCTTTTTAACCTCCATTGATCACAGCGCCGGTAAAGCCGGCGCAGTTTCGGATACCGCGTAATGCCAACGACAAATCAATCAAACACTCACATGGAAGTTAATCGCTTGAGTTGGGCAAGCCCGACTAAGCAAGTACTCGAAGATTTAAGCTTCACCATACAGAGGGGCGATTTTGTTGGGATCTTAGGCCCCAATGGGGTTGGAAAGTCATCCTTGCTGCGTTGCATGTATAAATATATGTCGCCGGACAGCGGTGATATCTTGCTGAACGGTCAGAATATCAGCACCATCTCACACCGTGAATTTGCAGCCAAAGTCGCAGTCGTGCTACAGCACACGCCCGTTGGCTTCTCGATGACGGCCAGACAGTTACTCGCCACCGGACTGATAAATCAACAAAGGTGGTGGCAACCCATAAACCATAGCGCCGAAAACAGAGAGATCGATAGGGTTTTAGCACTCGTCAGCCTGTCCGATAAATCAGAGCAGATATTTGAGTCACTCTCAGGCGGCGAGCAGCAACGACTGCTTATCGCCAGGGCCTTGCTGCAAAAACCCGAAATATTACTGCTCGACGAGCCTACTAATCACCTCGATGTCGGCTATCAGGTCGAGATCTTAAAACTGATCAAGAGTCTTGATATCACAGTTGTTGCCACCATTCACGATCTCAACCTTGCCAGCGCATTTTGCGACAAACTCCTGCTACTCAGAGAGGGGAAATTGATCAAGAGCGGTACACCGGCGCAGGTACTGACACCCGCCAGCATAGAAAATATATACGGAATTAAAACCGAGGTGGACAGGCACCCCAAGGGCGAGCACCCCAGGGTCACTTACCATTTCGACGGGGTATGCCATGAGGCTGTTTAACCCAAAACTCTTACTGACTCTACTGATCCCCCTTGCCGTGATATCTCCCCTGATAGCCATAGCACTAGGCACCGCCGATATCAGTGTATCTGAAGTGATGGGCGCAATTAATCGCACTATTTGGGCTCGGTTAGAGCCCGGATCCAGCATAACACTGGCAGATCGCATCATCATCGAATTGAGGATGCCGAGGGCATTGATGGCTATGGTTTGTGGCGCTGGGCTTGCCGTATCGGGCTCTGTACTACAAAGCGTAACCAGAAATCCACTTGCCGACCCCTACCTGTTCGGCATATCGGCCGGGGCATCACTGGGGGCCATTTTAGCTCTCACCGGAGGGCTTAGCCTCTTTCCCCTACCGGTCTGCGCATTTCTAGGCTCCTTGATCGCCGTCGCCGTAGTTGTGGTGATGGCACGAGATGGTCAGGTGGAAACCTTAGTGCTGTCAGGTGTCGCCATCTCCTTTCTGCTCTCATCTATCGCAAACCTGATTCTATATTTCGGCGATCCCCAGGCCATGCAGGCGGTACTGTTTTGGTCTCTGGGAAGCTTCAGCCGTGCAACCTGGAGCTCCTTGATGCTGCCGGGCGTTATTGTTATCACAGCAACCCTCATCATCTATCAGTTTCAGCGCCCACTTCAGGCACTGATGGCGGGCGATGAGAGCGCGCACACTCAGGGGGTTGCGGTTCTCCCACTGCGTTTAGGCATGTTAACCCTGACAGCCCTGATGACCTCATCATTAGTGGCGGCCTGCGGCGGTATTGGCTTTGTAGGTCTCATGGTGCCACATATCGTTCGCATGTTAATCGGCTCGGCTAGCTCAAGTTCCCTCATTGCAACGGCGCTGCTGGGCGGCGTGCTCATGGTGTGGGTCGATCTTACCGCAAGGATAGTTCTGCCATCTCAGGAGCTGCCTGTCGGTGTCATGACAGCCATGCTGGGCAGTGTATTTTTCATCGGCTTATTGGTTAAACGTAAACAGGGGCTCAAATAGATGAAGCAGTTAATTATCGGCGGCGCACGCTCCGGAAAGAGTCGTCTTGCTCAGGAATATGCCAAGGAGTGGCAGCAACGCACGGGTGGTGAGGTTGTCGTTGTTGCAACCGCAGAGGCAACCGATGGGGCCATGGCCAGACGAATAGCCCACCACCAATCTAATCGACCAGGTGACTGGAAGCTTGTGGAGACCCGTTTAGACCTGCCCCGAACCCTGTTAGAACAGAGCCGGAGTGCCAACCTCATCTTAGTCGACTGCCTTACCCTATGGCTGTCAAACATACAACTCAGTGACAGATGCTGGAAACGAGAGAAACAGGCCCTGCTTGACACGCTTTCAGACCTGCCCGGAGAGATTATCTTTATCGGTAACGAAGTCGGTCAGGGTGTGGTGCCGCTGGGCGAGTTATCACGTGAATTTGTCGATGAGTCCGGTTGGTTACATCAAAGCTTAGCGAAACGGGCCGACAAGGTGACGATGGCGATAGCCGGTCTGCCTCTGGTGATAAAGTCGGTGGAAGGGGTTTAATATGAAATGCCGCTCAATACTGCTCACCCTATCCCTGTTAGTCAGCACAGGTCTGAGCGCAAACACAGAAAAGCAGCCTCGCTTAGTCGTGCTATCACCCCATGCGGTCGAGATGTTATTCGAAATCGGTGCCGGTGACAGCATAATCGGTACGGTTGAGTATGCAGATTTCCCAATGGCAGCGAACCAGATCCGCCGTATCGGCCGTTATGACTTTATCGATTATGAGGCGGTAATGCTGCTCCAGCCCGATGCCATCATAGTCAACACCTCTACCACCTCCGCACCCATGTTAACCAGACTCGAAGAGCTGGGCTTTACCCTGGTCGATACCAGTGTAAGCGAGCTTAAGCAGATCCCAACGCGTTTGCTGGAGTTAGGAGAAGTGACAGGCCATCAGCAACAGGCCAGGCAAAGTGCCGATAAATTTGAAAACACCCTGGCCACAATAAAGCGTAAGTATCAGCACAAGTCCCGTATCGATCTCTTCTATCAGATTTGGCCTTCACCACTGACCACCACGGCGAGTCCCTGGATGAATGAGATCTTCACCGGTTGCGGCGCCAATAATGTCTTCGCCGGCAGTGTCAGCGACTACCCCCAGGTGAGTCTGGAGCAGGTTCTCTCCTCTACGCCCGAGATGATCATCAAACCCATATACCACGGCAATAGTAATCAGGAGGCGGTTAACTGGAGTGAATGGCCGGAGCTACCCGCCGTTGCCAATGAGCAGATCATCACCATAGAGGGCGATCTTATACACAGAACCGGGCCCAGGGTGCTCGAAGGGATGCTACAGATCTGTGAGAAGGTCGAACAGGCACGCAAACAGAAAATATATCAACCTAAAGAGCCTATTGAGGTGGTTAGCCGATGATCAGCTTGTATATCGGCGGTGCAAGAAGTGGTAAATCGGGCCTTGCCGAGCAGGAGGTGATGGATATTGCACTGCCGACAACCTATATCGCAACTGCCACGGCCAGTGAGTCTATGGCCGAGCGCATCGCCCTGCACCGTAAGCAGAGACCCGATGACTGGACGACAGCAGAGGTGCCGCTCGAACTTGCAGCGACCCTGACTGAATCGGGTGCAGACCAGAGCGTTATTATCGTCGACTGCCTCACTTTGTGGCTCACCAATCAGCTAATGGCAAAACGCAGCTTAGAGGCGGAGATCGAACATCTGTGCCAGACAATGGTTTCGCTTCGGTGCCACCTGGTGCTGGTCAGCACCGAGGTGGGCCAGAGCCTTATACCCGATGATGAGATGAGCCAGGAGTTTGTTACCGCAAGCGGACTCATGCACCAGAAGATTGCCGCCATCGCCGACTCCGTCAACTTTTGTCTGGGCGGACTGGCTATTCCATTGAAAGACCCCGCTAAGGCTTCGTCTCAACATCGCAAACCAGACAGCGGTAAATCAACCGATAAAGGTGCCATATGAAAAACGACACCCAATTTATCCTGCTACGCCATGGTCTACCCGAGGAGTCTGGATGCTTACTCGGTCGTACCAATCCGCCACTGACAGCGAAAGGCTGGCAGCAGATGGAACACAGCAGTGCTTCGCTGAAATTCGACATCATCATCAGTTCTCCGCTTATCAGGTGTCAGACATACGCACAGCACCTGGCTACCAAACATAACTGCCCCCTTTTCTGTGATGCCGCCTGGCAGGAGCTCGATTTCGGTCATTGGGATGGCGACAGTATCGCCAGGCTATGGGAGGACCCGGAGCAGGCATACGGCCAATATTGGCATGCCCCCTTCAAGCACACCCCACCAAACGGCGAGTCGACTTCTGATCTGTTGAAACGAGTGACGACGAGTATCGATGGACTGAGCCGTAAATACAGAGGCCAGCGTCTGTTAATCATCTGCCATTCAGGTGTCATGCGTATGGTCCTTGCGTGGCTTCTTTGCAGCACTCAAGAGAGCAACCCACATCTGAGCCGGGTCCAGCTCGAACATGCGGCGCTGCTGCACTTCAACACCTATATCGACGAAGAAGAGACCCTGTGGCCACAGCTTCAAGGCTTAATCAATCCGAGTGTATATCTTAACTCTTTGATGGATAAATAAATGAAAACGATCTGTTTTAATATCTTAAACGGCGCGGCGACCCATCTTCCCGGTCTGCATCAGCTCTCAGATGCAGGCGTAGGTCAAAATCTTATGCACCTTACTCCCACCAGAGATACTGAGCTTATCACCTGTGGCCGCAGCAGGACTCCACTGCCCGGGATAAAGGTAACCGGCGACGGCCTGCTGTCCAATCGTGGCGTAAGCCCGGCTGTGCTGACCCGTGGTCTGCTGAGGATGTTTTACAAGGCCGGTTACCGGATAGAGTTTAACAGCTTTAATTTCAATGTGCCTCAGCCTGAGGTTGAGGAGCAGGCGTGGCTCAGCGTTAACAACCACCTTGGTGGTATCGATAGCGATACCGACAGCTTAGTCAGTGATCATCTGCTGCCAACGTTAACCTCTCAGGCTGAGCGTGGCTGTTTCAGTATCCTTGCAGAATGCGGTGTGGGAGGCACGACGTTTTCCACACTCTGGCTGAGACTACTGACCGGCATCCGCCTCTCTCCGGCAGGCAGCACAAAGGATAAGCAAAAACTAGCCAGTAAATCTGCAGTTCTGACTCAGTTAGAGCAAACCTATCTAGACGAAAATCAACACTTTAACTTGGACAGCCTTCTGGGTGATACACAATTTCATGATGAAATTCAACGCGCCATCTGTAGTTTGGTGCGGCAGTGGCCAAACCACCTACCCCTGCCCCAATTTGCCGGCGGAATGATGTTCGTAGCGCCGCTGTTAGCTGCGAGGCGAGCTGAGAAGTTTAAACATGCCATTAAGATCTCCACTACACGTTGGGTACTCAAGGGAGATGGATTTCACGTATTAAATCATCTCGATAAAAAGGATGTGATTAGCGCCAATAACACCCGATTTACAACGTCTTCAATGGAGTGCCTCAACGTTTATGAGCAGGGGCAAGTCGTTGAGGGGTGCGGCCTGGGAGGATGCCTGGTACTCGCCGAGGAGCTGGGATGGAGTGAGATTAAGATCATCGAGTCACTGGAGCAGGCCGTTCACTGTCATCTTAACCATTTTACAGAGCAAGAAGCCACATTAGAGGAAAGCGTTGCATGAGCGGATACAAATTAATGGTGCAAGGCACCACGAGCGATGCTGGCAAGAGCGTTATGGTTGCCGGCCTTTGCCGGGTTCTGGCTCGTAAAGGTATCGACGTGGCACCATTCAAGCCACAAAATATGGCGCTCAACAGCGCCGTCACTCCCGATGGCGGCGAGATCGGACGCGCTCAGGCTGTGCAGGCTCAGGCATGTAATCTGCCCTTGAGCGTGCATATGAACCCGGTGCTGCTAAAGCCCAATACCGATACCGGCGCCCAGGTGATCATTCGCGGTAAGGCCATAGAAGATATGGATGCGGTCAGTTACCACACCTTTAAACCCCAATTACTCGAGATGGTATTAGAAAGTTTTGAGTGCCTGGGTAAAGGCATGCAGGCGAGACTGGTCGAGGGTGCGGGTAGCCCGGCCGAAGTAAACCTTAGAGAGCACGACATTGCCAACATGGGTTTTGCCCTCGCTGCAAATACGCCTGTGGTGATTGTTGCCGACATCGACAGAGGCGGGGTGTTCGCGCACCTCTACGGCACATTTGATCTGTTATCAGATGAAGAGAAGAAATTGGTTAAGGGTTTTATCATCAACCGTTTCCGGGGTGACGTAACTCTGCTCGAAAGCGGCCTGACCTGGCTCACTGAAAAGACCGGCGTGCCGGTTTTGGGCGTGGTGCCTTACCTGCATGGCCTGTATCTGGAAGCTGAAGATGCGATTAATCAGCAACAGCTCGATGATGATACCCATTTTAAAATCATCGTACCCGGCCTGCCACGAATAAGTAACCACACCGATTTCGATGCCCTGAGACTCCATCCCGGCGTCGATCTCTGTTTTGTTAAACCCGGTGATGACCTTCCTTCGGCCGATCTCATCATCTTGCCCGGCTCCAAGAGCGTGCGCGGGGATCTTAAGGCACTGAGGGATCGCAGCTGGGACAAGCAGATCGCACGTCATCTCAGATTCGGCGGCAAGTTAATTGGGATCTGTGGCGGCTATCAGATGCTGGGCAAGAGCATAAACGACCCCCATGGCGTCGAGGGCGAACCGGGAAAGAGTCACGGACTCGGATATCTCGATGTCACCACCACACTCACGACACAGAAAACCTTGAAGCAGGTAAGCGGTGAGCTGCAGCTCAACGGCAAGACTCATGGGGTTAAGGGATACGAGATCCATGCCGGTGTCAGTGAAGTAAAAGAAACACAACCTGTGACTCTGGGACAAGGCGCCGAAAGCCATTCAGATGGCGCGCTGTGTCGTGATAATCAAATCTTAGGTAGTTACCTGCACGGCATCTTCGATGAACCAGATGCCTGTAATGCCCTGCTGAATTGGGCTGGCTATGAGCAACAAACAGCGCGGGATATGTCGGTGCTCAGGGAGGAGAACCTTAATCGCCTCGCCGATAGCCTAGAGCAGTCATTAGATCTTGATTCACTATTTGGTGACATAGAGGGCTGGCGCTAATGAGCTGCAATAACGCCTATTGCCCCGCCCTGTTTGTCACGGCGCCAAGCAGCGACAGCGGTAAGACCACGCTGGTAGCCGCCATGGCAAGGTATTGGCGCAATCAGGGAAAGAAAGTCAGAGTCTTTAAAACCGGACCGGACTTTATCGATCCTATCTTTCACGAGTTCGCCAGTGGCTCTCCTGCCCATCAACTGGATCTTGGCATGATGGGCGAAACCATCTGCCGGCAACATCTCTTCCACGCTGCTCTGGAAGCCGATCTTATTCTTATCGAAGGTGTAATGGGCATGTTCGATGGGGCTAACAGCAGCGCCGATCTTGCAGCCAAATTCGGGATCCCGCTGCTTGCAGTGATCCCGGCGGCCAAGATGGCACAAACCTTCGGCGCGATCGCCTATGGTCTCGCCCACTATCAGGATAACGTTCATCTGTTCGGGGTGATCGCCAACTATGTCGGCAGCTCGGGGCATGCCGCCATGCTTGAAGATAGCCTGCCCGACGGCATCGAGTTTTGCGGCGCTATGCCCAGAGATAGCAGCCTCGCCCTGCCGGAGAGGCATCTCGGCCTGGTTCAGGCCAGCGAGATAGAGGGGATAGATGAGTGGCTCGACAGAGCAGCGAAAGCCCTGGGAGACAGCTGCGTACTGCCACTGCCTGAGCCCGTCAGTTTTGCGGCCCCGGACAGTGACTCGGCCATTTTTTTATCTTCAGCATCAAGATTAGCCCCGGTATCGCAGCCTTTGCGCGGCCATTCCATAGCCGTAGCCAAAGATGCCGCCTTCTCGTTTATCTACCGGGACAACATCACGCTACTCGAAAGCTTAGGTGTGGGGATTAAATACTTTTCCCCAATTCATGATGAGAGATTACCAACGGCAGACAGTCTCTACCTGCCGGGCGGTTACCCTGAGCTGCATCTGAAAGCACTGAGCGAAAACATCTCCATGTGCACCTCAATCAAACAGCATATTCAAAGCGGCAAGCCTACGCTCGCTGAGTGTGGCGGCATGCTCTATCTGCTTGAACAGTTAACGACGAAAGAGAGAGATACAGCGCAATTGGTAGGCGCCATCCCCGGGTTGGCAGCGATGCAGGAGAAGCTGCAAGGTCTGGGTATGCTTAGCGCCGATGTTTTCGGACACACCATGACCGGACACTGCTTTCACTACTCAACATCTGATATCCCCCTTCCGCCGGTTTCTGTCGCATCCCAGCCGGGTAAAACCCGTATGCAGGAGCCGGTGTACCTACAAGGCAACACCCTGGCCTCCTATGTTCATTGGTACCTGCCAAGTTCGCCCGAGCTTGTTTGCAAGCTGTTTCTGGGTCAACTCGATTCTGAAGATGGAGTCTCGATATGAAGCATCACCTGGGCGCCATATTCGCCGCCGCCAGTTTCTTAACCCGTTTACCTATGCCCCAATGGGTCAGTAAAGACAGCGAGGCTATCGCACAGGCCAGTCGCTGGTTTGCCTTGATAGGCCTGTTTATCGGCGTCGTTGCTGCTTGCTTGCTCTATAGCTTCACGGCATTGATGGGACAAGAGCTGGCCGTGGTGTTGACTCTGGTAGGGCTAATACTGCTAACCGGCGCATTTCATGAAGATGGACTGGCCGATCTCTGTGACGGGTTCGGCGGTGGCTGGGAGAGGAGCCGAAAGCTTACCATCATGAAAGATAGCCAGATAGGTGCCTATGGCGTATTGGCGCTGGTCGCCTCTTTTGCCATCAAGCTTACCGCCCTGACCCAGCTCTCACTGCCATTGGCCTGTAGTGCCCTGATCATCTGCCATGCCGGAAGCCGCGCCATCGCGGGGCTGGTGGCCATTTATCTTCCCTATGCCAGGGACTGTGACAGTAACCGCGACAACAGTAAGACGCCACAAAAAGATGCCGCATTGCCAATGAAAAACCGATTCATTCTCTGTATCTGTGGCGCCCTGCCTCTGGTTATCTTGCCCCTATCTGTCGCACTTGCGTTACTCACTGTATGGCTGGTGACATTTATCGGCTTGATTAGATTGATGCAGCGCCATATACAGGGCTATACCGGCGACACCTTAGGCGCCACGCAACAGATAGTCGAGATCGCAGGCCTGATATTTTTTGTTATCTATCACTTTCAAACTACGGTACCCCAATGAGTTATAACCCTAAAAAACAGAAGCAACACAAAGAGAATGTTGAAAAGGCCGTGGAAAATGCCCAGGAAGAGCGAGGTCAGGTGCTGATCATTACCGGTAACGGTAAGGGCAAGACAACTGCAGGTTTTGGCAATATCGTCCGCGCACTGGGCCATAAACAGGACGTCGCCGTGGTTCAGTTCGTTAAAGGTGTCGGTGAATGCGGCGAACGCAAGCTGCTCGAGTCCCGCGGCGTTCCCTTTCATACCATGGCAACCGGTTTTAGCTGGAACAGCGAAGACAAGGCCAAGGACAAACTCGCCGCACAGCAAGCCTGGCAGCAGGCCAAGGTTTGGCTGCAAGATCCTGAGCTCGATATGGTGCTGCTGGACGAACTCACTTACATGATCACCTGGGACTTTATCGATCTCGATGAGGTCATTACCACGCTTAAACAGAGACCAAAAGAGATGTCGGTCATTATCACAGGCAGAGCGGCCCACCGCGAGTTAAAGGAGTATGCCGACACCGTTAGCGAGGTGCGCCCTGAGAAGCACGCGTTTCATCAAGGCCTGAAGGCACGTAAAGGACTCGACTGGTAGACAAGCCGATATGGCAAGGTAAAGTGATGCAACAGTTAGCGAATATTACCGTGACCCCTAAGCCCGGCCACCTGTTCGATAGTTGGGATACTGCCGGTCAATGGCTCAGAAACATGAGTCTATCGGGTTTTGAGATCTATCCCCATGGCGAGCTCAATGCCGGAGATATCCCCGCTAAGCTCGTAGGTGGCTTTCATCTGCAATCCTTTCCCATCTTAACCCCCCTACTCTATAACGACAGCAGCAGGCTAATGAAGATATTTGGTGACTGGCAGACCGTTGAGCAGTTTTATGGCGGCACAGATGCCGACCATATTGTTATGGTGATGGTCAGCCAGCTCAATCTCGCCGCAGAGCTTAATGCCCCCTACGCCATATTCCACCCCATGGATTGCGACATGGAGCACCTGTTCAGCCAGAAATTTCCCTGGACATTGGACGACACCTTTACGGCCTGCGCCGAGCTGCTGAACTTAGCGCTAAAGCAAAGCAACTTTAAAGGCTGGTTGCTGTTTGAAAATATGTGGTGGAAGCAAAGTTTCAGGCTCGATAGCAGGCAGGAGTATGACGATCTTAGAAGCCGTATAAACCATGCCAAATGTGGGATCTGTTTCGACACAGGCCACATGATGGCGACCAACCCGCAGCTGAACAATGAGCCTGAAGCGATAACGTTTCTGCAGCAAAGGCTGCTGCAACTCGACCTCCATTCTGAGATTAAAACACTGCATTTAAACAGTAATTTACCGGCAATGAATCAGCTTAAAAATAACATAGATGCTGCCGCAAACTACAACGGATGCAAAGGTTTCTGGAAACAGTTTGAGTTGGCACTAAATCACATCACTAAACTTGACCCACACAATGGCTTTTACCGCTGCGACCTTGCTCAATTAGTTGAAACTATTGACCCTGGCTACCTTGTGCACGAGGTGTCACAAAACAATATTGAGCATTGGGAGCAGATGATTATAAATCAGCGAGACTGCCTCTTACCGACTGCAGATCAGCTTGCCTGGAAGAGATATGCCTGAATAAAGCCCTCTATTAACCAATAGTAATCGCTACCGGCATTTATAAATACAGGTGAAAAAATGGAGACATTCTCCACACCCAATAATCCCAGCACAACAAATTGCGACACAGATCACACTGAGTGTTCCCACCCCCCCTTGAATTCGAGAACCGCATCACGCAAACCTTGGTTTATTAGGGGGCGCTTACATTCATGATTCACTTAACATCACAACCCCACTCAAAACGTTAACATTTGATTTAAGATTTGAACGAAATTGATGAGTCGAGATTATCCTATGAAACCATTAGGTTGGATTTTATATGTAAGTAAAGATCTATTTTTAGAGGACAACATCTCTCTTACTGAAAATAATGACTATTGTGAAGGTTACCTTCAACCGATAAATGTGTTCATCTCTGATGATTCGTTAAAAAAAGTGGCATATTCATTATTGGCAACCCCAAGGCATGCAAACAGAATCCTTACCGCTACCAAAGTTGACGGACAAAAGGTCATCGCTAAGAAATACACCATACACAGTGACAGCGTTACAGACACTCTTGGTGAGGTAATATTTTTTATCCAGATAGATGGGTGCAGTGAGTTGGTGCTGAAGAATTTCTTTTTGGATGAAATACACCCCACAACAAATGGCGTGAACGATAGAAAAATAAAGCAAAAAACCAAAGATGTTGTAAAAATGGTCGCGCTAGGTCTTGGCCGTGACGAGGTCAGCGAGTTGTTCAACTTAACCAAACGAGGTGTCGACTACCATATTGATGTAGCTAAAGAGGTACTTGGGGCAAGCAACAAATCGAGTATGGTCTTCCAGGCAATGCAACAAGGTTGGTTAACCAGTCAACAGCATGCTTAATGAGGCCGTATAATGATATGGTGAGTATCATTATACCGAAGCTACAACTTTTATCGCTACATTTTTACCAGTTAAGGAAAAGCCATGCCTAATGCAACCAAAGAGAGCAAAATCGCTAAAATAATTAGTGCTGCAGAAGTACTGATCGACGAGAAAGGTGTGTTTGACTTTTCCTTTAAAGAACTGAGTAAGCTCAGTGGCGTATCCAATGGCACCCTATACCGCGAGTTTCAATCGAAAGATGAGTTGCTGTGTACTATTTTTACCAACAAATTAAAAAAACACATCCAGATCATGGATTACCTACATCAGGCAGAACTGACTGGAAAAGAGAAGATTATATCCCATGTCTATTACACATACTTCTCAATTAAAAATGATGAAGCTAGTGTCGCCGATCGGTTTTTAATCACCAATTATGCCTTGTATAAAAATGCGCGCCCTGAGTTTACGGATGAGATGAAAAAACAGATTGAGATACTAACTAACAAGTTCCTCTATCAATATACATCTCTGAAAGAATCAAAAATCATTAATGCCAGCCTTACAAAAGCCAAAAGGCAGATGATATATATGCAAATTGTAACCAGAGGGCTTAATGTTATTGCCGGCAACCGTTACACACCTAAACGTAAAATTAAACTCGACATGCTTATCCCTCTACTCACCCCAATACTGGATGATCTGGAATGGACGCCGGGGCCATCCAGTGAATATGATATCAACAAAATATTAGTCACCGTAAATACATTGAGTGACAATGGCTACATCAATGTAAGCTAAAACAATGTTCTCATACAAAAAACAATAACATCAACCAGTCTTATGTTGATTTCAAGTTGTTAGTTTAATACATCATTAATAACGACTTTATTTTTCGTTTATAGCTATAACTCAATTTTAGCCCTTTCTACTTCACATCCACCCTCATATCAATGTCATAAGTCACAGTTTTAAGTTCTGTGTAATTCGACACGGATTAACTATCAAACAGTTTACATACAATAATCAGGTAAACCACAAAAGGTTTACAACAATAAAATTGATTTATAAGGAAGACGATGATGAAGAAATTAAGTCTGGTGTATGTTGCGTTATTGCCGATACTGTTCGGTTGTAATAGCAGTGACGATTCAGATGATACCCCTCAAAACTCAGCACCAATAGCCATGCCTGATGTCGCCACAGTCAATCAGGGAGATACAGTCACTATCGATGTACTGGCTAATGATGTCGATCCCAATGGAGATGCGCTAACTCTGGTTGCGGCAGAAAACCTTGAAATTAAAAACAATCAGGTTAGTTATGTCTCAGCTGAGGATGACACTCCCGGTGAGAAGGTGTTTACTTATCGGATCACCGATGGCCTGTTGGAATCAACATCGACACTGACTATAACGATAGTGCAAAACGGTCAACCTCCACAACCACCGGTTGCAGAAGCTGAATACGTAACGGCGCAAACCTGTAAAACATGCCATACCAATATTTATAACGAATGGAAAGATACCAGGCATGCACAAGATTACCGCACGCTGTATACGGACGACCCTAATAAAACCATCGAGAAGATCATACCTGAGCTAGACTGGGGAACTGAAGCTGAGCCAATTACCCATACTATTAAATTTAAACCCAACAACCAGATAACCACCTATAAGGGCGATGATGGTAAATATTACGCTACTCTGATCGATCAAGTCGATGCAGCGAACAGCCAAACCTATCGTATCGATGGGATCTCGGCAACGACATCTAAGCAGTTTGTCTCTTACGATTACCCACAGAAATCAGCAGACCCTCAAGATGCGATTGGCTTAATGATGCCTTTTGCCTGGTATAATGACGGCAACGCCCAGTGGTTTTCATCTTTCTATACCGGTTCGGTATTTTGGAATAATGATGGTAGCCTGAAAAAGATGGATGACATCCACACTAATGGCGTACCCGTTAGCGAAGAGCTACACAGGATGAGCTGGGAAAATCAGTGCATGCAATGCCATACAACAAATTCAATAATAACTGGGTGGGAGAAAACAGAGAACTATGGCAAGGGCGGTGTCCCTGGTATGTTGGTCAGTTCAGCAAACATGCACAGCGGTGATGTCGAAGACGGTATCTCCTGTGAAAAATGCCATAATGCAGGCTCAAACCACGCCACTTCCATGAATGCCGATGATATTACAAACCCTGGGAAGATGACACTTCAACAGAAGAATGACAGCTGTATTCAGTGTCACCAGATGTCTAAGCACCATGATTTACACCTATACTCTCAGCTCTATAAGTTTGTGCTGGATGATGAAGGAAATCCAACCACAGAGGTGGGTGAACAGTTTAAAGTCGGTGATAAGGTACTTGATTTTACGACTTTCGATCCTACGGGCAAATGGATAGGAACAGACAGAATCAAGGGACAGAAAAATACGGTACTTGAATTCAATAGTTCTAAACATGCTGCCATAGGGCTTGCCTGTGTCGATTGTCATGATCCACACAGTATGGAGATTAAGGCCCCTGCCGACGATCCCGAAAAACTCTGCCAAAGTTGCCACGCAGATAAAGGCGCGGATCATAAGATGGCTATCCATGACATGGTTGGCGCAACTTGTATGGACTGCCACGCAACTGCAATTGGCTCAACTGCGACCATGTGGGACAATGGTACACATGACTTCAAGGTGATCTCACCGACAGAGTCTTTGGCTAACTATGATGCACTTATACCTTACAGCCGAAATGAAGGCACGGACCCACAGTTACAATATTACTTCAATATGGCGGTAAGTTGGGGGCCTGGCTGTTATGCTAATGGTCCATACGTACCGAATTCATATGTGTGTACTACTGCTGCCGTATTGCCTAACGCCTGCGCCTCATGTCATAAATCAGAAATGCCAACAATTGGTATATTTAATGACGTAGAGCGAGCTAAGCTGCTTAAAGGCCAGGAACGCTGGCAACGATTTGAAGATGCAAGCAAATAATCTTTAATTAAAGAGATAAGAGATGCCACTGATTTCAATAAGTGGCATCTTTTTATATAGCTTTCATTAAGAGGTATAATAAACCCAAACATTGCATAGTTAAATCAATCCGTGTGTGAACAGAAGAGAGGCTCCTTTTAACTTAATTAACCCTCTACCTTTATTTTTATTTCATACTTCCTCGCCCTCTTAAGCTTATCTCCATATAAACTCCAAAAATAAAAACAGCAACATGAGATTCCTAGAAGAACAACTTGAGTGTTCAGCAACACAGCTATCTTAATTAACAAGCAATAAATCCTTCTTCTTCATCTGTTGATTAACACCATAGTTACTATATTGGAGAGGCTATCCAGTCGCGTTCTAAGGGAGATAAAAATAAAACTTATTTTGAGGGCCTGCTCACACCTAAAATACATTAGTCCTCAAGCTTTGCGACTTACCCCTCACTTTCATTTGGCTCTATTACTACGTGCACCCCGCATCTTTTTGAGAGCATCTAAATTGATAAAATATATTTGCAAAAACACTATTAAAATAATTTATTAAATATTGGAGTTAAGATGAATAAGAAACTTGCTTTGGCAGTGTCTTTCGCTCTGGGGCTTTCGGCATGTGGTAGTGATGACAACTCAACCACACCGCCTCCTGTCGAGCCGCCCCCAACAATTAATCCAGTTTGGGAATATGTAGAAACAGGATATATGGACATGGGTCAGGCCACCCTCAGCGGCAATATAAATGTCGCTTTTGACTATATGAATGAACAAGTATGGAAATGGATACGCGGCATCACCAAAGATTCGACTCAGTTTTGTATGAATTTACCCGAAACAGTAACCCACCCTTGCAATACAGATGTCAATGGTGATGGTTTTGTCAACGCTCTGGATGCCAACCTTGCTGGGGTGTTAAATAAACAGTCTGATATTTTATCCATAGATACAGCCGAAATACATAAAGTATTAGCAACTAATCCCGACGGATTAGGTGCCGGAACAGCCAGACCCGACATTTTCAAAGAGGGCAGCCTCTCAGCATTTGATCTCCTGCGCTATATGGTCGCCACTCGCGATGATATGAAATTTATCGGCGAGGTCATTACACCAGATAAATCCGCCTACGACACCCATGAATTCACACTAGGTTACGACAGAAACGGTAATGGTGACTTTACCGATGAAGGAGAACAATCACGTAATTGGCATTATCGTTTTACACAAAGTATGGGGGAAGCCGGACTTTACAGGGATCATAGTGGCGAGATCAGCTACACTAGAATGGATAACTTCTTGATAAAAGAGGAGCAAAGGATCCGCTTCCAGGACACATCCACTCCATTTATCTCTCGTCTGCACTATATCTGGCAACAAGAGATTGAAAAACTGGCAGCCAACAACGGTAAAGTGATTGTCGACAATGTTTATTGGAAAGACGACCCTGAAAACTCAATAGCAACAAACATTGAAGTGAAGCCCCATAATTTACGGAGTGATGTATTCCAGGATGGGGTTATCACGCGCATGGATCTCTTTTTAACACTTGCCGATATGGGACATGACTTCCGATTGAACTGGTGGCCAAAGCTTGAAACTGGCGCCATAGTCAACTCGTTTAGTTTATCAAGAGCCCCCGTTCTTGGTAAAACAATAGGGCTAAGATCTTTTACCACAAAGCATTCCGTCATATCGGACGTGGATGGTGATCTTTTCTTCTCAGACAGAATGCCCGGCATTTGTAACTTTGATGCAGAAACCGGTCGTTCCGATGTGATTAATACTCCCGTTGCTATGACTGATTGCGTTCAAGATTTTTGGAGTGCTTTTGGTATTGGTGGTTGGTTTGGAAATATTAACAATGACCTGTGGACTATGCCCTATGGTGCAGATTTCGTAGAGTTAACCAAAACAGACTTGAATAATGCCGGCTATCATAGTGCTGGAGCCAAAATTGACAGCATATCAAAGCATGACATTATTGAGTGGGACTACAATTGGCGTCAGAATGCTCTGGCAGACAAAGGCGTCAAAGATGAATATATCAACACTGACATTGTGACTTTACGTTCATTTAAACCTGCCACCAAGCAAGGAGAGAATGGTAAAGCACCGCTACTTGATGAAACTCATTTTGGTTGGAAAGTTGCCGATTGCACCCAGTGTCATAACGATGAAAAAGACCCCAAAGGTCATGGCGGATATTCTTGGCCGGTAAATGCTGCGGATGGTTTTAACGAAACGCAGCCTTACTACTGTTCAACCTGTCATGGTAATAATGGAGCACCCACCGGCCATGGCCGAGAGGCTCGCTGTTTCTGGTGTCATTCAGAAGATATGTTGCCGAAGAATCATGGTGAAGCCAGTGCTCGCAAACTACTGAAACACGAAGATAACTGGATCAATACCATTACCACCCGTCGAAAAGCAGGAATCGACAACAATTACTATGGTTTCTCTGACAACCATGATGAGGTGCTTGAAGGAGATGAAAAAGGCTATGGAGATCGTTGGGTATCATCGAACAACGATTATGACTTTAGCAAAAAGTTCCCAGACCCATTTGCTTGTGGCACTTGTCATCAGGACATAGTGAAAGACAACTAATCGTATATTATCGCTACTGGGCCTTTCAATAAGGCCCTTTTCTTAAAATAATTAACATAGAAACATACTATGCAATCGGCTTAACACCTACAGCCTAAGTAAGAGCTTCCCGGGTACCTACTCCTGTATAACCTGTCACCAAGCTGCAAAGTAGATCATCAATAGAGACAATGCCGATCACTGGATGTGAAAGTGGTCGGTTAATCGAGCGAAAGAGTTATAAAAAATCCGAGTTCTGTTTCAATGCTCGGATTTTTTTATGCGCGTTTCTCAACGCTCTGAATATAATCAATTAACTCAAGCCTTAAAGTAGATTCCTTTAATTATTTACTAGCTTAGCGTTTTATAAAGCTTACATCTGAACAGATACGCCCCCCCCAACCAAGCGCAAGCTCAACCTATTATCTTCCGTACTCTATATCTTATTTAGAGGTTGCAATCGCTATATCTGTAAAAGAAGGTCTGCTCATCTTGCCGCAAATAAAGATATGGTTGACCAATGATTCGCTTTTATACTGAGCTATTATGTCTAGGACTCAATGATGTTCTTTTAGAGCAACTCACTAATAGTTTCCATAAATGTGCACTCTAGATAAGATGGTATCGGAGAAGAAGACTTTATTAAGCGGATATAAAAAACCGGGAATAGATGCCTCTATTCCCGGTAAAGTGGAGAGCAAGTAAAGCGATAAACTTGCGAGTTTTTATTGCTACCCTCTCAATTTCTGAAAAGGTAGCATTTATGATCATAGGTGTAGCAAACGAAGAAATCAGGTTAAACCTTGCAGGGACGAAAACTCAATTTCAACGTTTACTACTGATCATTGCATCAAAACGATACTGTAAATTTGCCAGTATCAAACCTTAACGGGTCGAGATTTGTCTCCCCCTTGCTTATCAAGTGGTTAGTCATTAGGATGACAAGTTACACATGAGTATGGGTCCGGGAAATCCTCGCTGTTGTGCCAGTCGTTGTTGATCCCCGTACGTTCATTTTCCCCATAGTATTTAAGGTTATCTGCTTGATCGTGGATAGGTTGCTTGATGCCGCCCCACTCACCATTAGGTCCGGCAAGACGCTCTGCGTCCAGTGTATTCACAGCGTTGGCACACGATCCCTCTTCCATACCGGCAAGGTTCAAGCCGGTCAGGCTGGTGCCATCGCACACAACATCGCCGAACTTCATGAAGCCCGAGGCCGAACCGTGGTGAGCCATTTGATTATCTTCGGTGTGACACCAAAAACAGCGGCTCACTTCACCGTGGCCTTTCATTGCGCCATTGCTGCCGTGACAGGTGGCACATTCATAGGGCTGCTCTACCCCTAACGATCCCTTATGCACATCGTCGTGACAATTGCGGCAATCGGCTATCCCCCAGCCAAAATGCTCGTCAGTCAGAGGCGCGATGGCGTCGTTGATGTCGGCGATCACCTGGTTTTCATAGTTACCACTTTCATCGACGAAATGGCGCTCAGTGATGTCAAACTGCGCAGGCATCCACGTCTGATAGCCAGCAAAAATCACTCCCTTTGGATAGTGCATGACCTCCTGATCAGGCATGTCGTGGTCCATGAATCCACCAAACTTGTTATACCACTCGTCGATACAGATTTGGGCGGATTCAATGGTATGGCCCTGACCGCCATGCATCCACTGACACTTGCCCTTAAGCTTAGGATCGCCTTCCCCTTTGTCAGCAGCAATCAGGTCGCTCGGAACAGGCCACTCAAGATCATCCAGGAAGAAGTCCTGAGTCGCAAACATTTCGCCGGTTGCCGCAGCCCAGCCCACCATTCCCTGAGCACGCAGGCCGTTGACGGACGTCAGCGCGTAGTTGTTAACTTCAGAGCTGGTAGACATGGTGCCCCAATAGGTGAAGCGCACATCGGCCAATCCCTGGTCCTGAAGCGACAGCCACACATCCATGGATGTGATCACACCGGGCTGAAAGATATCGGTGCGAAGGTCGTGTGCAGTTACCTCAAGGTTCTGAACTTTTACTATATCATTGCCCTGGGCATCAATTGCCCACACCAAAGGCACAATAACTTTATCGCCGTTTGCTCGCCTACGATCCGCTTGCAGTTTAAACTGCATATTGCGACGCTCGGTCACCGCTCGGTTGTATGGCTGCATGCGAATACGCATCTTGCTCTTGGCCAGGCCAAGATCGGCGCGAACATAAACCGTTTCTAAGTTTGGCGTGCCTTGGAGGCGATCGAACTCTCCGTCGTGCCAGATGTAGGAGGGGTACCAGTCGGTGCTCCTGTTACTCAATTCGGTTTCAGACAAGGTACCATCGCCATCGGTGTCCCAGGCAGTGCTAAGCAGATGGGTACCAAGCTCTTCATTCCAAATTGCCTTTACATCCAGGTCGTCGCGAACGTGGGAGGCGTAAAGCACTATATCCATTACCGAGAAGTGGCCATCGGCATACACATCGGGACGCAGCGGAATGGGTGAATCAGGCTGAGCTGCATAGGCCTTAATGTCATCGGCGTTTACCTTGAAGATGAACTTACTATCATCCGGGGTGATCTTATTGCGGTTGAACTCATTATCATTATATTTACCCATAGGCGTCGGGGCTTCATCGCCAGTACAGTACTGGCTAACATCGACGCCATCACCTTTATATTCCCGCTCCATACAGGGGTACCATCTACCCAGATAGACGGTGATATCACCATCAAAAACGGCCTTTCGTGGTTGTACAAGATCCAGCGATTCGTGTGGCTTGCTGGCTACCGGTGGCTCTGTGGGTGGCACCTCGGTAGCAGGATCACTATCTGAGCCTCCGCAAGCGGTTAGCGTAGATAATAATATAGCCGGCAGTACCGACTTTATTGCATTATGTTTTTTCATTCGTTTACCTATATTCATCATTAGGTCTCAATATATTGAGCAAAAAACTCAAGCTGTCCATCATCTGAAATGTCGACGATGGTCTTGGTCAATATAAAGGTGATAGTTTTACTTATTAGTATGATTTAAAGCCTGATACGTCTGGCTTGCCTAGAGTAAATTCAATTGTTATTACCTATAAACAACCATATAGTTTGAAACAATTCAAAGAACACTCACGCAATAAATAATAGATGGAGAGACTTAGATATAGACTGTGCAAAGGTACACCTTTCACAATAGACAAATGGAGGTCACACTTTAAGTTTGTTATTATTCAATCTAACGAAATTTATATTGACTGCTCAGTAATAACTGATGATAAATACCATGATGTAACGGTACATGCCTATCCAATAACTTAAGTTATAAATAAAAAGTGTCGTTGGCGCATGTTAAATAAACTGCTACAAGATTAGACGCTTCGACAGTTAATTCGGAACCATGACAACTTTAGCAAGTGTTAATAAACATTCATTTGAGTAGGCTTCGCACGACGAACAGAGTTGATTTATTCTAGATTTGGTTCAACTGTTCGAATTGAGAAACACCACCTTTCTTAGTTTAATAAACAATGCCTATCTGCACTGAAGCAAATACTCATTGAGTAATCCAACTTTTGCTCGCGCTACACTGATAGGTTCATCTACATCAAACAACTTGACCAAGGTATGCCTTGACTGACGCAGCACTTGAGCAACCTGAGTTAAGTTAACGATATAACTACGATGGATCCGCATGAACCGTTCTGAGTCGAGCTGTAACTCAAAATTCGCCATACTCTCTTCAGTTATAATACTTTCCAAATTGAATCGGCTTCTCCCATAAGCGGATAAGTTAACTCGTTGATAACGACCGATGCTTTCAATAAAACTGATATCGTTAGATGCAAGCAGATGATTTCTTTTACCATCATAAACGGCGATCTCAGTGACATCAGGCATGACGATATCGTGTGATAATCGTTCAATTTTGTCTAAACAGCGAATCAGCCTACTCGGACGAACAGGTTTGAGTAAGTAGTCAACAACCTTGGTATCGAAAGCCGTTATTGCATGCTCGGCATATGCGGTGACAAATACTAAATGATAATTGATATGCTCAGTGGCTTTTGCAACCATAAAACCATCAATAACTGGCATCTCGATATCGAGAAACACAATATCGGGTAATAGTTGGCAGATGGCCTCAATGCCTAGCTCTGGGTTGTTATAACAACCGATGACCTCTACTTCAGGAATATTATCCAGATCTCTTTTAAGGCCTTGCGTTGCAGCAACCTCATCGTCGATAACAATAACTTTACGCATCCAGCTCACCACTCAAGTCATGATTTATACTGATGGTAGCCAAGACCATAGCATTTGAAAAATCAATAGTGAAAGAAGCGTCACTATATTCCAGCTTCAAGGTATCAATAATATTCTGCTGACCACCATTGGGTATAAACTTTGGAGGTATCTGCTCTGGCCAACTATTACAGATGGTCATTAATAAATGTTTTTCTGAGTAACGCGTAGTGACTTTCAAAGTGATGCTTTTATTCGATTTGCTTACAGCATGTTTGATAACATTTTCAACCAATGGAAGCAGTAACATTGGCGGCAAGCTAAGCTCTGAGCTCCGTTCATCGATTTCCAGCTCTACATTCAAGCGGCTTCCAAATCGTGCCTTTTGAATGGCCAAATAATGCTCGATAAGTTTCACCTCATCTTTGACGAGAACTCTTCTTTTACCTGACAATGCTATCGTCCCGCGGAGTAGATCGCACAGTTCAAACAATAACTCCTGTGCGAACTCGGGTCGTTGAGGGATTTCATAAGATATTAGGTTTAAAGAGTTAAATAGAAAGTGAGGATTGGTTTGCATTCTAAGCAGTGCGATTTCCGACCGTTTAAGGGAGACCTCAAGCTCTATGGCCTGTTGCTTGAGTCGCAAACTATGGACAACAGCAGTATAAATTGCAACCTGGAAAACGATGTTGAAGCTAGAGAGCATCTTAAGCCTCGGATAAGGGTCTTCCAGTTTCATAGGGGAAATTGCCGAAGCCAGCCATATGGCAACAATAATCAGGGCAATATTGCTAACCATTGTATAGATGAGCTTTTTATTAATAGTCGCCGAATACTGGTGATAACAGAGTTTACTTAGCCCCCAGAAAATAAAAAACAGACTAAATGTATACATAGGAACTGAGAGAAGCTGTACCTTTAAAGGAACAGAGTAGAACTGGGCCTTTAAATCGGTATTCTCAACCACAGCTAACAGATAAAAGAGTGATAAATACCCTACCAATGCATTGAGTAGGGGCCAGGCTATTAGCACGAAGAGATCGTGTCGTGACAGAGGAAAAAGTGACTTCAAAACATCAACCCTATTTTTAAGAGTTTATATTATAAACGATGAAAATTGTACAAGTGTACCGTTCATCACCAATTTGTTACCAGTGGTAAGGTCGTTAAGTCAAGTTAACTAACAAGGATGTCCATAGGCATTTTGTCGTTGATCCTGTCCAGTAAAATCTCAAAGTGGTAAACAAGGGCTAAGGTCACTGGAAGTAAACCTGAGTTGTCACATTTGACTAGTGTCCCCCTTCTCCTGAACGCTGAAACCCACTCATACATGAATAGACACCACTCATACACTCACTTCCCCCAACTCATCTGCTTTATTATATGTTACCACTACGTTAAGTAGATAGATAAAGCATGATATGCAAATGTTCTTTGTTGTAAGCCGGCTTGGTTTTCAGGCTCAGTATTCTTTATCAATCGACAGTGTCGATGCTCTTAGAGAGGTTTTCATATGAAGCCATTAGGTTGGATTGTATATGCGAGTCACCCCACATCTTTGAATGCTAATGTGTCACTCGTGGAAAACAACAATGATTCAGATAGTTACCATGATGTTATGAAGGTATTTATATCTGATGAGTCCTTAAAAAAGAGCGCTTTCTCACTGTTAGCAACGCCAAGGCACACTAGTAGAATACTTGCCACTATAAGATTGGATGGACAACAGCTCATCGCTAAGCGATATACAATACATAGTGACAACATTGTCGAGCCCATCGGTGAACTTATACTTTTCATCGATACCGATCGCATCAATGACGTGGTGCTGAAAAACTTCTTCGTTGATCAGATATGTCCATCTATTAACTGTGCGAACAGAAGTAAAATCAAACAAAGAACCAAAGATATTGTAAAAATGATTGCGCTTGGGCTAGAGCGCAAAGAGATCAGTGAGTTGTTCAACTTAACCAGACGCGGTATCGATTACCATATTGATGTTGCCAAAGAAGTACTTGGCGCCACCAATAAATCGAGTATGGTTTTCCTCGCAATAAAACAAGGTTGGTTGACGGGGCACCAGCAAAGTAAGCACTAAAGGTAACCGTAATTCATTCTAGCCAAGAGTGAATCTTGTGCTGTAACCATCGCGTTGAAATCAAATATATCGCCCCTCTCATCTCCCCTTGTTAAATACCTCTTCTTTATATGTTCCCGTTTAAGAAGCGGGAACTAACTTTGCGTTACGTATTATCTTGCCTGCTTCCTTGAAGACTGGCACTGGGTTTAAATGCCTTTGCCTCCCCTAATATTGGCTCATGCACACTGTCCACTGTCCACTGTCCACTGTGATACATTTTTATCGTCAGCAAAAAACCTAAAGGTCTAATCGGAAATTATTCAATGTAAATAGGTTTATTAATTAAACTGACCAGCAAAGTACACCGATATAGATATAACAAAGCACAACACAGGTTATGCAACCACTTTATTTATAATCGTTTAATCCCCTTGATTAAGTACCAAGAATAAAAAAACCGGGAATAGATGCCTCTATTCCCGGTAAAGATGGCTGCAAGTAAAGCTATAAACTTGCGATTTTTTATTGCTACCCTCTCAATTTCTGAAAAGGTAGCGTTTATGATCATGGGTGTATCAAACGATGAAACCAGATTAAACCTTGCAGGGACGAAAACTCAGTTTCAGCGTTTGCTACTGATCATTGCATCAAAAGCGATACTGTAAAGTCGCCAGTATCAAATGGGCATCATAATCATGATTCAATACGCCCAATGTATTTAAACCAGTAGGGCCTGTTCCCGGGTAGTAGTATGTTGGCAGCTGAGTGTCATCCGAGTAGCGGTATCTTTCGAACTGATATTTAAGTCCCACAACTGTCTGTTCAGTCATCGCGTAGGTGGCTTGAACCGTGACGTTATGGCTGGTGGACTCATAGTCACCTAACACATTGTAACCGTTTGAATAGCTGTCGCTGATAGAGATCGCATAGCTATAATCGGCACTGATGTTTATCCCCTTCTCACTCAAACCTGTGTAGTTGAAACCGATTCCCGCAAAGCCAAACTGATCTTCGGTATCGGCTTGCCACATGTCCAGGTTAGTCGTCTGGGCGCTGGCTTGGTTGCTGTCGATCCACTGGTACCCACCGTCGATATTAACGCTGAACTCCTGCAGCGCCTGCCAGCTTAACCCCAGGTCATATCCATAGTCTTTAGACTCAACCAGGCCAATCTCGGTATTGGTATAGTCATCCAGGCCATAATAGCCTCTGAAGCTAAGACTTAGCGTATCGAGTGGCGCATGGCTGACAAACAGCTCGGCTTTGCTGCTCCTCTTATCGGCCAGATAATATTTACGCATCAGGGTGTTTTCACCACTTTCGCTTAGCTGGTCATAGACGAACTCGGATCCACCGCGATCGGAGTAAAGCCCCTTTAAGCGAATATCCCACATATCCAAGCCAGTGACCCGCCACTGTGCCCAGAAAATGTTGTCATCGGTCTCTTCACGATCCTGATTTGTGCGCTCGGTTTCGATGCGATCATACCCGGCCTCGATACGTTGACCCTTTGCTATGCTGTAACTCGCGCTCGCTTTATACGCTGTACGAGTAGTATCGAGTGGGGTATTTGCCTGAAAATCGCCACTGAGATCATCATAGGTGTATTGCTCATACATCCTGACATCGGTCCTGTTATCTCTGTCGGAGTAATCGATCGACGCCCTGAGCCTTAAACCTGACATCACAGTGCTGGTAACTTTGAAGTTCGCATCTAAGGTATCGACTTGTGTATCGGCGTTACCCGGTCCTGATGTGACGCCGGTAAGCGTTACATAATCGGCATCCTGGGTCATGCTGCCCTGAGTAACACGACCATTGAAATGGGTCCTGCTCAGTGAGTAGCGCCCAGAGAGCGTGACGAACTGAGACTGGTTGTCCGGCGCTTGCGAGCTTACCGGGTAACCCATGCCATTAAGCTGCAATGAATCGATATCATTTTCGAACCAGCTGCCTTTGTAACTCAGCTCTGTTAACCAGTTCTGACCACTAAGGCTTATACCCGCCGCCATGTTCTGGGTTTGCATGTCGATAGGCGCGGCAATATTGATAGCCTTGATGCTGCCGTTGGTCATGCTCGATGTTTGTTTGCCGGTTTTATCTTCGTTTGAGAAACGAATATAGCTGGCTACATTATCCAGTTTCAGCTTTGCCTCGATGACAGATTTTTTACGCTCCTTGACCAGTTGCTGCGTTACCATCTCATCTTGTTCGATAAGAGAGTTACCATCGGCTAGCCAGATACTCTCGGCGTTATCAGCGTTATAGCGTCGCTTCTCATCGAAGCTGGCCTCAACATTCCATACACCAAGCCTACCGGTTTTAACTGCCCCATAGCCCTGCTCGCTGCCTAGCTGGTCGGCTACCACTTCGGTGCGGTATCCCTTGTTGTTATAAACAAGGTCGGCATTGACGCCGGCGGCGAACCCATCGGTATATTTGAGGTTGTTGGCCGCATGATCGTCATCGCTGTTCATGGAGCCAAGCTCGACACCGGCCTGCCCGATTACAGATTTTTTACTGGTACACTTCTTACAGGCCCATTTTGCGTTGGTACTTGACTGTGTATTGGCCGATGTGACGCCAAAATCGAAGGCAAAAGCACCACTGCTACAGGTTGCCAGCGCTAATGTGATAAGACTTAATTTAAATTTCATTTTACGCTCCCTTAAAACTGAAATGCTTTACCAGATGGATGATTCGAGCCGTGTATCTGACCATGACAGTTGAGACAACCTTGACCGCCGGTTTGAATGCTCGAGTTATCACCTGGCGCTGTGCCTGCGTGTCCGTCGTTGGCATGACACTGCTTGCAGAGCATTGGCACTCTTGATTTCAGTAGTGCTTCATTTACGCTGCCATGGGCATCATGACAGTTAGCGCAATTTTCCATCACAGGCGCATGCTCCCAAAGGAATGGGCCGCGTTTTTCAGCATGGCATTCGAAACAGGTCTGATTAACATCAATTTCATTCAATGCCGAATCGCTCATCGAACCATGAGGGTTATGACAATCACTACAGGTCATATCGCCCCATTTAAGAGGGTGACTCGAACGCTTGTTCATATCGGCTTTTGCACTGATATGACACTCGCTACATATCTCTACCTGTTGGTCCTTAACCAGCACAGGATCTTTACTGACATGCAGTTGATGACAGCTTACACAGCTGACATCTTGTTCCGCATGCAGGGATGTGTGCCAGGCCACGCGACTGGTGTCGTTATGACAGGCGGTACAGACCGAGTTTTGCATCTCAGCCGTTAAGGGAGACCCTTCACCGAAAGTCACCATAGGCTCGTTCTTACCCTTGTGCTTTCCTTGAGGTCCATGACAGGCTTCGCACTGAAGGCCTGCCATAGGGCTTTTACTGTTAGCTTGCCCGTGCACACTATCGAAGATAGCCATCACCTTATCGGAGCGCTTATGGCACATGATGCAAGTATCAGCGCCCTTCTTAGAATACTTACCCTCTTCAAACTTTTTCATTAATGTATCCAGGGGATCGGCGCTGGCCCCCATAGATACGCCTGATAAAAGCACGAGCATCACACTCATCACATTAAATATTTTCATCGTCATCTGCCGTAATGTTTTTAATTATTAAAATCTAACTAACTGAAAAATAATATTTCAGTAGCAAGGCTAGAGGATGAGAGAGCTAATTTCTCTGTTATTTATTACACACTTTACTTTAATGTTAACTATGCCATCAAAATTATTCATATCATCGATAATTGAATAATCCTGGCACCATAAATAACTCCTTAAACAGTACGCTTAAGGTATAAAGCGTTATAAAACAAAGAATGAAACTCTACTCCCCCCCTATATTCAGTAGTCAGGGCACTGCTATGCTCTGAACCACTCGAATTAGTCCCAGCGAAAACTGCGGCTCGCCACTCCCAAACAGATCAGGATAATCGCAACCAGAAACAGCAGGTGATCGCCAATATCTAACAGGCCTGCACCGTCTATGATCACGGCCCGATTAGCGTCATTCATATGTGTCAGCGGCAGGCAATCGGCCATAAACCTGACCCAGGGCTTGCTGCCTTCCAAAGAGAACCAGATCCCCGACAGGAACATCATCGGCCATGAGAGAATATTGAGCAGGCCATTGCACAGCTCGTCCGAACGTGTGCGACTGGCCACCAACAGGCCAATACTGATCATGGCAGCGCTGCCCAGCAGAGTGTTCAGTACCAGAAGCGCCACACTGCCTTGAGAACGGATATCGAACAGGATGGCAATAACCGCAAACACTAATATGGCTGAAAGGACTGTGGCACCCAGTCTGGAGATAAGTTGTGATGCCAGAAACTGCCAAGCGGCCAGTGGCGTTACCTGCAGGCGCTTGAGTACGCCGGTTCTTCGATATCTGACCACGACATACCCCACCCCATAGAGGGCCGAGAACATCATGTTCATGCCGATGATGCCGGGCAGGATCCACTCGACATGACGCACGGCTTTACCTGTAATGGCTTCTTGCTGCAATTGAGGCAACTTGCCAAGAATAAGCTGCTTCAGGATGTAACCTTGCGCGCTTTCAGGGTTGACCCAGTAGGTATCACTGCTAATCAATCCATCGACTAAGTGTCTGGATACCTTATGCTTGGCCTGTTCAAGATCGTTGTAATGGATGATTTCAATATGTTTTAACACCGTTATTTTCGCTATCTGATCAACATCGCCATAGACACCAAGTTGATAGAGCGTCGGATTATCATCGTCGAATACCAACACCAGCGCGATCACTATGATGATGGGAAACAGAAGCGACCACCCCAGCGCAGACTTGTCACGGAGGAACTCATGGTTACGTGCGGTTATAAGTGCAAACAGTGCATTCATAGTCGAAGCTCACTACCGGTTAGCTTTAAAAACAGATCTTCGAGGTGTGGCTTACGTACAGCCATGCCACGAGAGGAGCCCGGCGACGTATTAAGTATGGGGAGCAGATCGTTGAAGGAGTGACACTCCACACGCGTTTGCCCTGCGCATTGGCTTACCTTTACCGGTAAGCCATCAAAGTCTTGCTCCGTATATTCACCATTGAGCTCGACTATCTGTGGCAGGAAGTTGTCTTTAAGCAAGGTGTCCGGCGAGCCTTCGGCGATAAACTCCCCTCTGTCCATGATCGCAATCTGATCGCACAGTTGCTCCGCCTCTTCCATATAGTGGGTGGTTAAGATGATGGTCTTACCCTGCTGTTTAACCTCTCTGATCAACTGCCAGAAATGTAGCCTCGCCTGTGGATCCAGCCCGGTCGTAGGTTCATCTAAAAAGAGTAACGCCGGATCGTTGATCAGACTCAGCGCCAACAGGAGTCGCTGCCTTTGTCCCCCGGAGAGGGTGTAATGAAACTGGTCTTCGATATCTGATAATTGACACTGTTTTATCAGATGAGGAATCGGTGTATGACTCTGATAGAAGCTTGAGAAGAGTTTCAGGCAATCATATACGGTCAGATGGTCTGGCAAGGTAGTCGATTGAAACTGAATGCCGATCTCTTGCTTAAAGTTTTTATCGATTGGCAAGCCCCGGTACAGTACCTCACCGCGTGTGGGCTTGAGCACGCCCTCGAGGATCTCAAGAGTGGTTGACTTACCGGCGCCATTTGGCCCAAGCAAGCCATAACACTGACCCGCCTGAATATCCAAGTTTATGTTATTGACCGCAACAGCGTCACCGTAACAGTGAGTCAGGCCACGCACACTCAAAATAACTGACAATACAACCTCAAAATCGGCAAATAGACCTGTATTGTCTGCAGTGTAATGAGAAAAAACACTGGGGTTTTTAACAGACTTTTATATCGCCAATCATATTTGTGTGCTTGTACACAAACCGGTTTTAACTCGCTTGTCTTTAGCGCCAATCTCCCCATCATGCTCATATATTGGAAAATAGAGATCTCACATGCGCGCGATAAAGATATTAATTTGGCTGTTACTGATAATCGGCCCCCACACGGTTTTCAGCCAGGAGGGACAAGAACTCAGAATCGTCTCCCTTGCACCTAACTGGAGTCACACAGTCGCAGAGATCGGTGCCATCGATGACTTAGTCGGGGTTACGCGCTATGCAAGGTTTCCACCAGAGCTTCCTTTGAGAGTAGAGCAAAAGCGTATCGAGGTGGTCGGTGGCTTCACCGATATCTCAATCGACAAGATCACCCGCCTCGATCCCGATCTAGTACTCACCGCCACCGGCTTACAACTCAGGTTAAAGGCAAAGCTGGAGGCACTTGGGATACCGGTTATCCATATGGAGGAATCAAGTCTTGAGGAGGTGTATGCCAAGATACAGCTACTGGGTAAGACCATCGACCACCAGCAGCAAGCAGATGAGCTGGTTGCATCGATTCAAGGTGAGTTAAAGGAGATAGCGGCCGAGTTCACCGAAAAAGACTCACCCGAGGTCTATTACGAGATAAACTACCTCTATAAATGCGTGCCGGGTAAACACTCCTATATGACCGAGCTGATTGAGCTGGTTGGCGCTAAACCTATCTTTTCCGAACGTGATGGCATAGCCCCTATGGTCACCTGGCCGGAAGTGGTAAAACAAAACCCGGATGTGATATTACTGCCTATGTGGCCCGATGCTACCGGCCCGATATTCGAGGGGCCGCAGGCCGGAAGCGGCACCACAACCATAGCCGAGGTAAAATCCCGCCAAGATGCTGATAAGGTTAATGCCGTTAACAACAATGCCGTTAGATTTATCGACTCTGCCGTTACCAAGCAAGCGGGGCCTAACATTCCTCAGGCCGCCAGACTGCTCGCCGAGGCGATATACGCAGAACAGTAATGAAAGTAGTAGTCACTTAACCGAGTGTTCATCCGGGCACTCGGTAACTCCCCTCCTCTTTCCACCCTTCCCCTCAATAAATAATCGTAACAGTCAATTTTATTAACAAAATTTACAATACAGATCACATCTATCCGTTTGGCAAAAAAATCCTAATATTTCTTCTAAGGTTTGATCTTCAACCCTACCTTAAACTCATTTCGCCTGGTCAAGGCTAAACGATAATTAAAATGAGAGGCGATGATGAGAAATTTTTTGCTAAGTACCTTGGTGCTCAGTCTGCTAACCGCTTGTGGTAGTGACGATTCACAAGAGCAACCCGTCGATCCAATACCCTCCCCCAAGAAGTCTAAGTACCTGACTGTGAATATTAAGCCCGAAGCCAAATTTGAGGGGCAGTTTGAAGTGTATCTGGGCCGCTATCCCGATCCGCTAAAAGACTGGTTGCAGAGCGATAAAGCCAGAGACCTTAATCAGGACGAACATATCGATGAGCGCGACGCCCACCTTGATGGTGTCTACAACCCAAAGGAGAGCCCGATTATTGTCGATGCAAATGAGATGGATCGACTACTTAGAACTAATCCAGATGGACTGGGCGCAGGCTCAGCCAGACCTGATATTTTTGTAGAGGGTCATTATGGCACATTCGATGCCCTTCGTTATCTGGCCTTGATGCGCAGCGATCTCAAGCTGGATAACATCAAAGCGCCGATTGATACCGGGCGTGACACCTTCGAGTTCAGCGTTTCCTGGGACAGTAACGGCGACGGTGCGTTCGACGAGCAGGACAACGACATCTACACCAACTATCAAAGTACAGACTGGCACACCCGCATCAAGTTTGACGGCGGAGAGTTGACCACCCTTAACGGCACACTGGATGGACTCGGCCCTCAAGGTGAGGCCCACTACGAGCGGCTGGACCAGATGTTGATCCAGCCCGGCATGACCATTCGCTTCCAGCCCTTCTCTCCTGAGATGACCCAGCGTCGCCG
Organism: uncultured Shewanella sp.; assembly: GCF_947501225.1. GTDB lineage: Bacteria > Pseudomonadota > Gammaproteobacteria > Enterobacterales > Shewanellaceae > Shewanella. The sequence continues at coordinate 108,732 of NZ_CANMUW010000009.1, read as the reverse complement.
ATGGGTACAAGACAGAGAGATAGCCCGTCTTCAGGAGAGTGGTGGAAAAGTTATATTGCCACAACTGATAGTGATGAAATCCATAAACACTCAACCCTTAGTGGTCCAAAACCTTGAGATCACCGCCCATGACATGCGCCCGGATATCTTTCAACCAGGGGTCATCACTAAGATGGATATCTTCCTCTCTGCAGCCGACTCTGGACTGGATGTCGCCTTTAACTACTGGCCATCACTATCAACCGGTGCCACAGTCGAACATTTTGGTTTGTTCAGGGTAGACGGCCTCGCTTCCGAGGTGGCCCGTGGCTGGACTACAGGATGGGGAGAGATGGTGACTGACAACGATTTCAACCCACTCTCAAAATGCGATTTCTCCTCACCAGCGGGCGGTAGCCAGGACTTGGTAGTGGACCCTGAGCACTGCCGACTTGACTGGCAGTCCTCTTTTGGTGGCACCAAGATGCATATCATGTCTGATGTGTGGGTGATAAACCAGCCGGAAGAGTACGCGCTCGCGCTCTATGGCGATCACTACCAGCTATTTGGTATGGAGGAGTACAGTGGTAAGGCCACCGCCGAGCGTGACTTTAGCCCGCAGGAGGATGGCAGCGATATAATGACCCTTCAGGTATTCGCGCTGCCGGAAGATGACCAGGGGCCAATACTAGAAGAGACACATTTTGGTTGGGGGATTGCCGATTGCACAGAGTGTCACAACGAAAGTAAAGACCCTAAAGGACACGGCGGCTACAGTTGGCCGATAAACAGTAGCGATGGCTTCGATAAAACTCAGCCTTACTACTGCGCCACTTGTCACGGAAACAATGGTGCGCCTCAAGGGCACGGAGAGACCGCCCGCTGCTTCTGGTGCCACGCCGGCGACAGTAATACCCCGAAGCACCATGGCGAAGCATCGACCCGTAAGCTTTATCAGGGCGATGAGATCAAGAGTAACGACAAGATCTATAACTCCTCACAAGGTGGTGTGCCGGATCCTAACGATCCCAATGATCTCTCTGTCTTGCCTCGTGACAAGGATGGTAACTACAGCGAATATCAAGAAATTTGGAGCTCGGTCAATTCTGACTGGGATATGAGCCGGGTATTCCCCGATCCATACTCCTGTATGACGTGTCACCCTAATTAAAATCAAGATTGCCTAAGTCAGGTTATAGATAAAGGCTTGCATTAAGTGGGATGCAAGCCTTTGCAATACCAAAGACGCAGGGAACAGTAGAGATTCCTTCGCCATAGTCTGTCAGATACCAGCCTGGATCAGGATATAGGAAAAACCAACAATATTTATGAGTTATACAAAGACTAAACACTGTAACATCGATTCTATCTACATCAGTCAAGCCAGTGAAGTGCTACGCAAGTATGGGATAACCAACTTTTTTTATGGCATCACTACCAAAGATAAAGGGCCTTCTCTTAACCATTTTAAGAGGCTGCAGAGGCGGATACCCGGCGAAATGTGTAAAGCTAACCAATTAATTTTCTCCAGAGAGAGCATACGCTGCTTTTTAAAATATTATATCGAACACTTCGCCAACGGAGATGGCGCCTATTCAAATAAAGTTCAACTGGGTCCAAACCTGCCTCCCTCCCCTGATTACTCCGGAGGAAAAGGCGAACAGTTTAAGCGCCTGATGGATAAACATGGTGCCGTTAGCCGCGCAATCTGGTTACTTTCTGTCAAATACAACCCTGACTGGCAAGGTGCGTTTGTTCTTTTGTCCGATCACCCCCGTGAGGTATTACAAACCACATTTAAAAAACACAGACAAGAAATTGAACGACAGTTGCAGCTCTATGCAACTTTATTCAATGATCAGTGTATCAACCAGTTAAACCCCATCACTAACTTTAACTGCCTGTCGCCTAAGGCGCTGGAGGTATTACGGCTAACTGCACAAGGGTTGTCGAGTGAAGAGATTGGTGAGCATCTGGTGATCTCAGAAAGTGGCGTTAATTATCACCAGAACCGTCTCAAAGAGCTTTTCAATGCCAAGAACCGAGCTCAGCTGGTGAGTTTTGCACACTCATTAGGGGTCTTGGATTGATTCAACTCACCATTCAAACAAAAAACAATTATTCAACTTCCGGTTAAAATCATATCCACATCACAACTCTCTTTTCCCTGCCAAAACACTACGACTAGTCGTAGCGTTTTGGCGGATCGCATCGGCTAATCTCGTGTCAGCAAATTCAGAAGTAATTTGTGAACTAAAAACTCTAACCAGTTTGACACCGAGAGAGATGAAGATGAAAGGAAAGCTATATAGCGCGCTTTTGCTAAGCATGTTAGCCGGATGTGGCAGCGATGATTCGCCACAAGCTCCTGTAACACCTGAAGAGCCAAAACCAGAAAAGTCCAAATACCTCACCATGGATATCAAGCCCGAGGCAAAATTCACCGGTGAATTCTATGTAAATTTGGGCCGGTACGAAGATCCGGTTACACACTGGATACATGATAACAGTGACCTGGATAATAAAGACAAGCCCAAAGCGGATGGCCCTGATGTCGACTTTAACAAAGATGGTTGGATAGATGAACGAGATGCACACCTGGCAGGCATATATAACCCGAAAGAAGCCACAATCAGAATTGATGCGGCCAAGATGCATCAGATTCTGATGACAAACCCCGATGGTTTAGGGGCTGGCACAGCTCGTCCAGATATTTTCGTTCACGGCCACTACGGGGTATTCGATGCCCTGCGCTATCTTGCCTACACCCGTAATGATCTGAAAATCGAGAATATCGTCACCCCGGAAAACAGCGGCCGTGATACCTTCGAATTTGAAATATCCTGGGACAGTAATGGCGATGGTGTATTCGATGAACAGGATAACGATGTCTATGCTAATTTTCAGGGCAAAGATTGGCATTTCAGGTCTAAATACGATGGCGGAGAGTTCAAAAAAATCGACAGTACCATCAGTGGTATCGGTCCACAGGGCGAGCTCACCTACTCCAGAATGGATCAGTTTTGGATCCAGCCGGGGATGACCATTCGCTTCCAACCCTTTTCTCCCGAGATGACCCAGAGACGACACTGGGTTCAGAATAGAGAGATGGCTCGCCTCGAAGAAGCCGGCGGCAAGGTTATCGTGCCGACCATGGCAATTGACTACAAAAAGAAGGATGTACAGCCAACCGTAATCAAAAACCTGGAGGTGACAGCCCACAACATGCGCCCTGATATCTTTCAACCGGGCGTGATCACTAAGATGGACGTCTACTTATCCGCCGCCGATGCGGGACAGGATATTGCCTTCAACTACTGGCCTACTCTCTCTACCGGCGCCAAGATAGAACACTTTGCTCTGTTCCGGATTAACGGTGTCGCATCAGATGTTGGCCGTGGCTGGACAACCGGTTACGGTGAAATGGCAATCGTAAAAGACTTCACTCGTAATTCAACATGTGACTTTTCATCACCAGCGGGTGGAAATATGAATTTAGAGGTGGATCCTGAACATTGCCGCATAGACTGGAGAACTAACTTCGGTGGCTGGGCAGTGCATATCATGTCCGATGTATGGGTGATGAATCAGCCAGTAGAATATGTCTATGCCGAAATTAAGTCTCATTACAAGGTATGGGGCATGCCTGAATTCTCAGGTAAAGATATCATGGAGCGTGATTTCAGCCAGGCCGAAGATGGCTCGGATATCATGACGCTTCAGGTTTTTGAGCTACCTGATAATTCAGAACCTGACAATGCAATACTCAAGTCTACTCATTTCGGCTGGGGAATCGCCGATTGCACCGAGTGCCACAATGAGAGTAAAGATCCATTGGGCCATGGTGGCCACAGTTGGCCTATCAATTCGAAAGATGGCTTCGATAAAACTCAGCCTTACTACTGTGCCACCTGTCATGGGAGCAATGGTGCACCGCAGGGACATAACGAAACCGCACGCTGTTTCTGGTGTCATGACACAAAAGAAAACCGCCCCTTACACCATGGTGATGCTTCGACTCAGCGTCGATATCAGGACTATAAGGGAGAAATTAAGAGCAACACCCACATATACAATACGAATGTCCCTAAAGATTTAAACTCCCTACCCAGAGACTCCATGGGGAACTATGAGGAGTATACGGATCTGATGAGCTCAGTAAACTCTGACTGGGATATGAGCCGGGTATTCCCCGATCCTTACTCCTGTATGACTTGTCATCCAAACCCAAATTAAGTCGGTTTATAGCGAGTTAATCTAGATATAAGGGCTTGTGTTGCAAACTCACCAAGCCCTCTTTGACAATGGATATCGCCATGGGTAGTCTCGCTTCCATTAAGTTGACTTAAAATTCCGCTACAGCGTTTAACAACATTCATTAACCAGTATTTTCTATGACCAGTATTTACACAAAACCTTGCGACATCGACCCTGAACATATTCGCCTCGCCAGTGAATTTTTAGCCGAACAAGGGGTGAGTGAATTCTTTTATGGTATTACAACAAAGGCGTTAATGCCTGCAACCAACGAATTTAAAAAACTGCGTCGACGCATGCCCAAAGAGATGCTTAAGGCAAGATATGGCATCTGTTCCAGTGACAGTATAAGGATATATCGACATCGCTATCTGCAACACTTTGCCTCCGGTGATGAAGCTTACTTCGATAAAAACCTACCCGGACTAAATATTTGGCGAGATCCCGACTATAGCGGTGGAAAAGGTGAACAGTTTAAGCGCTTGATGGATGAATTTAGTATCGTCAGTCGTGCCTTGTGGCTGTTGCCAATCAAGTACAACCCTGATTGGTACGCTGTGTTTGTTATGTTTTCTCCACTGGACAGAAAAACACTAAGCCAGAAACTGAACGCTAATCGTGAGCAAATTGACTACCAACTAAAACTCTACTCCAGCCTGTTCAATGAGCAGTGCATTGCTCAACTCAATCCCATCAGCAATTTCAACTGCCTCTCTCCAAAGGCTATACAGGTGCTGGAGCTCACCGCACAAGGTTATTCATGCGAGGAGATAGGCGAAAAATTGGTGATGACAGAGAGCGGCGTGCACTATCACCAGAACCGTCTAAAAGAGCTTTTCAATGCCAAGAACCGAGCACAGCTGGTGAGTTTTGCTCACTCATTAGGGGTCTTGGATTGATCTCGATCCCCTGAAATGCTGAAACTTACCTTTCAGATTTTTATCCAGCTAAACAACTCAGTGTGAGGAGCTGTGGTTATTCTTTGCAGCTCGTCACGCTTTCCCCTCTTTTCAAATAGGCATCACAGCCTCCCCAGCAAATTCAAAATCCTGCAAATCTGACTAGGGTTTCAATTATCAAGTTTCGCTACGCTTAACTCGGCCAATTTAACTCAAATAAACGCGGATCCGATTAACACCACGAGAGATGATAATGAAAAAAATATTGAGCAGTGCGCTACTACTCGGCCTGTTAACTGGTTGTGGTAGTGACGACACCACAGAGTCACCCGTTATTCCTGAGCCGGAAAAGCCGAAATACCTCACATTGGACATTAAACCCGAAGCAAAATTCGAAGGCACCTTTAATGTTTACCTGGGCCGCTACCCCGACCCGCTCAAAGATTGGCTGCAGAGTGAAAATGCACGCGATCTCACCGGAGATGGCCATATCGATGAGCGAGATGCCCATAAAGATGGCATCTATAACCCTGAAACAAAGGCTATTGTCGTAGATGCCGCTAAGATGCATCAACTGCTAAGCACCAACCCGGATGGGCTTGGAGCAGGTAGTGCCCGAGGTGATATTTTTAAAGATGGTCATTACTCTGTGTTTGATGCACTCAGATACCTTGCCGCAACCCGCCCAGACCTTAAGCTCGAGTCAGTCATCTCACCGCAAGAGAGTGGCCGGGATACCTATGAGTTCACCCTGTCATGGGATAGCAATAGAGATGGCATATTCGATGAGCAGGATAATGATCTAAACGATAACCTGGTCAATTATGATAACTACATGGGCAAGGACTGGCATTTCCGGTTCACCTTCGATGGTGGCGACCTAACTAAGCTCAACGGCACACTAGATGGCCTCGGACCTCAGGGTGAAGTGACCTACGGGCGAATGGATCAGTTTTGGATCCAACCGGGAATGAATATCCGTTTCCAGCCTTTTTCACCTGAGATGACAAAGCGCCGACATTGGGTTCAAGACAGAGAGATGGCAAGGCTTTCAGAAAATGGCGGCAAGGTGATACTCCCCCTACTCCGTCTGGTGCCATCAATGACGCAAGCGCCTACGGATCTGATAAATTTAGAGGTGACACCTCACAACATGAGACCGGATATTTTCCAGGAAGGTGTAATAACCAAGATGGACATATTCCTTTCGGCGGCGGACACCGGCACCGATATAGCGTTTAACTACTGGCCCTCTCTGTCTACCGGTGCCGAAGTCGGTCATTTTGCCCTGTTCAGAGCACTGGATGTCGCATCTGAAGTAGGTAGAGGCTGGACTACCGCATATGGTGATATGGCGGTACAGGGAGACTTTAATGCTCACTCAAAATGTGATTTCTCATCACCCGCAGGTGGCGGCCAAGACATTGTGGTCGATCCAGAGCACTGCCGTCTGGACTGGAACTCCAACTTCGGTGGCAATGCACTGCATATCATGCCCGATGTCGGAGTAATGAACCAGCCGGTAGGCTTTGCCATGGCCGCAATTAAATCGCACTATAAACTGTTTGGCATGACTGAGTATTCAGGCAAAGAGATCATGCAGCGTGACTTTAGTCCACAGGAGGATGGCAGCGATATAATGACGCTGCAGGTATTCCCACTACCGGAGGATGGTCAGGGCCCGATACTCGAAGAGACCCATTTTGGTTGGGGGATAGCCGATTGCACCGAGTGTCATAATGAGGCTAAAGACCCTAAAGGCCATGGCGGATACAGCTGGCCGATAAACAGCAGTGATGGTTTCGACGTCACTCAGCCTTATTACTGTGCAACCTGTCATGGTAACAATGGCGCACCAAGTGGGCACGGTGAGACCGCTCGCTGCTTCTGGTGTCATGGTGGAGAGACGAAACCGGCTCACCATGGTGACGCTTCGACGCAAAGACTCTATCAAGGCGATGATATTAAGGCTAATGATTTCATCTACAATGACCCCAACGAGCTTAATGCCCTGCCCAGAGACAAAGACGGTAACTATCAGGCCTATGAGAAAGTATGGAGTTCGGTTAACTCTGATTGGAACATGAGCCGGGTGTTCCCGGACCCTTACTCCTGTATGACCTGCCATAAAAACCCGGCAGACTGATTAAAGCTCTAAATTTTATCTACTGTTCAAAATAACTCTTACGGCTAACATCCAATGGTTAAAAGAGTTTACTGGCGGTAAAATCAACAACAGGAGCCTGTATACTCTAATGTATCAGGCTCTTAAATTTCATATAATAAAAATACAGCACAGAGATTACTGTTATTTCCATACTGGCAAACGAATAATGTTGGACTTAACCGGATAACAAATACGAAAAAATTAATCTTATGGACATGATAGATACAAAACCTTGTCAGGTTTCAGCACAGCAGATACAGCTAATCCGTGACTATATGGGTCAATATGGGATCACTGAATTCTTTTATGGCATCACCACAAAAAGCAGAATGCCTCAGGGCATAGATTTTAAAAAGTTGAGCCGTCGTGTGCCAAATGAGATGCAGAAGGCCCAATACAGTGTCTTCTCCAGTGAGAAGATAAGGCGCTTCAGACACGATTACCTGCAGTCCTTTGCCCGTACCGATGCCGGCTATCAGGAGAAAAATGTCATGGGGCTCAATATCTGGCGCGATCCCGACTATAGCGGAGGTAAAGGAGCACAATTTAAGAAGTTGATGGAGCAATATGAGCTCAACAGTCGCGGGGTTTGGTACTTTCCGGTCAAATACCATTGCGACTGGACAGCCGTATTTGTCTTCTTTTCCAATCTGGAACGTCAAGAGCTGACTCAGATACTTAACGATAATATGGAGGAGATAAATGCCCAGCTGCAACTGTTTTCAAGCTCACTCAACGAGCAATTTATCACTCAGATAAACCCAATCACAAACTTTAACTGTCTGTCTGACAAGAGCTTGCAGGTCTTGGCACTGACAGCAGAGGGATATGCCTGCGATGAGATCAGTAACCAACTCATGCTTTCTGAAAGCGGTGTGAATTACCACCTCACTCGACTGAAAGAATTGTTTCATGCAAAGAATCGCGCTCAGTTGGTTAATCTGGCTCATACATTGGGGGTACTGGATTAACACGCTTATAGTCTTAAGTTCCGAATCTTTCTAAAATTGAGGGAGGAGTGATTCCCAATTCACAAGAAAAATAACACATGAACTAATCACTATATTAAGGAAGGTTGCGGCATTTCGTTGAGTATTCCCATCTGAAAGGCACGACTAATTAACTGCACCCTATTCTTAGCGCCGAATAACACCTTCATCCTATCGATATGATAGTTAACTCCCCTTTCAGTTAAATAGAGTGACTTAGCAATATCCGGACTTGAGGTGCCCTCTGCGGCCAATTGCAAAATATTAATACTTTTTGATGTCAGGCATTTAAAATTAGTGACAGGGTTTAAAAGATGTATATATTTACTGGAAAAATATTCACTATAAACCTCCAAAAGTCTCTGAATTTTGTCACCATGTTTTTCAAGCGCCTCTTTCATCTGCTGCTGACTCAGTGAAGAGTGCAAGATAAACACATTAACCCAACTCTTGTGAAATTTTGATGGTAACAACCAGGCAATACGGGTGTTAATACCGTTTTTTTCCATCAATTTTATCAGCAGAGGTTGCCCCTTATCCGGTTGTCGCCACAGGTTTGGGCCGATAACTTTCTTCTCAAAAAAGCCCTCGTCATTACCAGCAAACAGTCTAAGGTAAGTATCACGAAAGATACGAGTACCTTCATCAGAAAAAATTCCATAACAACAATTGGCCATCTTTATAGGTAACCGCTTCTCCAGTTTTCTGAAGGGATGCACCTGACCTTGGTTGATATCGGATGTTGTGCCATAAATAAAACCATTTACACCTAACACCTCCAATTGGTCCATTAAATCTTTAATGAAGTCAATTGGTATTGGGCAGTTCTCAGTCAAGTTATTCACCAAATATAAAGTCATAGAAAACAATTTAATTCTAAGTACTCCATGAGAGCATTTCACGACAGACATCACAATTAAATACGCCAAAATCTTTTAACTGTCAGAAATACCAGTGTTTGAAATGTACTACAGGTGAAAAATGCTTACTCCTTAATAATAGAGAAGTAACCGATGAACAGATTACCATTAGCGATACTCTTATCAACAATATGTGCAACAGGCTGTAGTGACAGTAACGAGGAGACAACGACCCCGACCGAGCCTACTTTACCCACTTCTCCCGCAACAGCGTACTCTACGATCGATGTGACTCCTTCAGCTAAATTTGTAGGCAATATTATCGTTAGACTCGGTGTGTTTGATGATAAATACAAGAAATGGCGCTTAAGTGGCGAAGCAAAGGATATTAATAGTGACGGGCATATCGATGAAATTGATGCTAAAGCACTTAACATTGTGAATGTGCTGGAACCGGCTATTGTTATTGACGCTGAAAAAATGAACGCCTTATTGCAAACTAACCCAGATGGACTTGGCAAAGGCACCGCAAGACCCGATATCTTCGTCGATGGTCACTACTCTGTATTTGATGTTTTACGCTATCTGGCCTTAACTCGCGAAGATATCAAATTAGACAGTATAACTCCTTACAATGAAACAGGATTAGATACATACGGATTCACTGTATCCTGGGATCAAAACGGTGACGGTATCTTCGATACACAAGATATCAATAGTTTCAACAGCCCGGACTGGCACTTTAAATTTAAGTTTGATGGTGGGGAGTTACGCAGAATAACAGGCGGTCTCGACGGCGTCGGCCCCGAAGGTGAAGCTAACTATGAACGTATGGATCAGTTCTGGGTACAGCCCGGAATGCATCTGAGGTTTCAACCCTTAAACCCAGAGATGACGGCCAGACGCAAATGGGCCATGCAGCAACAGATGAACCGTTACCAGCAGGCGGGCAATAAGGTAGTACTTCCCGAGCTGGTGGCCTCCATAGACAACGGCAAAACATATCAAACATTAGTGAAAGATTTGGAGATTAGTGCACATAATCTTAGACCCGATATTTTCCAGCCCGGCGTTATCACAGGAATTGACGCCTTTTTGTCGGCAAAAGACCTGGGACACGACTTTGTCATTAATTATTGGCCTACTGTTGCCAGTAAAGCCCCTGTAGAACATTACGCCCTGTTCAGAGTAAAAGGAACCGCTTCCAGAGTAGGTGCAGGCTGGACAACCCGTCTGGGAGAGAAAGCAACAATTACTGACTTTGCACCATTTGCAAAATGTAATTTCGGTATCGACGGGACTCCTGACGGTGAGCCTAAGGTGAGCCATAAAACGTGTTGGGAAGAGTGGAATACCTACTTCGGCGGGAACATGCTTCACCTTATGACCGATGTATGGGTGATGAATCAAGGCGTCGAGCAGATCCACCTAACCTACAAGAGTCATTATGATATCTTCGATATGGAGGAGTTCAATGGAAACTTTCCCAAAGAACGTGACTTCAGTGAAGCAAATGATGGCAGCGATATTGTAACCCTTCGTACCCTTTCACTTCCTGTTGAAGAAACATCAACACTGCCACTGTTGAAAGCATCACACTTTGGCTGGGGCATCGCCGATTGCGAAACTTGCCATAACGATAAAACCCCGAACGGCCACGGCGGTTTCCCTTGGCCTGTAAATAGTGTCGATGGCTTTGATACCGTTCAACCCTACTACTGTGCCAGCTGCCATGGCAGCAACGGGGCTCCTGAGGGACACGGTGAAACAGCTCGCTGTTACTGGTGTCACTCTGAGAACCAGCTTCCGAAGAATCATGGTGAGGCTTCTGCAAAACAGTGGATCAGTGGTGCAGAAAACCTGGAAGGTAACTGGCACAACTATACTATTCCAGCTTCGACTATTCCCAGAGATGCTGCCGGTAATTACTCTCCCTATACAGAGATCCTCAGTGCCACAAACTCCGACTGGAACATGAGTAAGTCATTCCCAGATCCCTACTCATGCATGTCCTGCCACCCAAATCCGGAGTAATGAGACATAGTATTTTAGTCAAATCTAGTTGAACACCAGACAGCAAAAAGCCCGATATCGTAAGATATCGGGCTTTTCTGAATATGGCGGAGAGATAGGGATTTGAACCCTAGATGGGCTACAAACCCATGCCGGTTTTCAAGACCGGTGCATTCGACCACTCTGCCATCTCTCCGAACGCCGCGAATAATATAGCGACTCGATAACGTTGTAAAGTCCTTATCTGAGTTTTTTGTCTAAATTCAGGAGTTCGGATAAAATTCAGTCAAGATCAAGCTCATCTTGTTTCAATGCTACCCGTGCAGGGTCCGGCATAACAAACTCATCTCTAACCTTCTCCCATGTATTGCTGTTTCTTAACTTATATCCGGCAATTACACCGAAAGAACAGATTAAGATCCCGAACCCGATAGCCACTTCGCCATAGCCCGCCCAGATAGCGACCAGACTCGAAGCACCAAAAGCGATGCTTATCTGCAGGAAATTTTGTAAACCAGCTGCCTTTGCTGCGTGCTTGGTAAACTCCTGTAGTGCACTGTTCACCACTATCGGATAGATTGCACCATTTGCACCGGCAAGGATTGAGAATGAGATCAACAGAGGAAAGATGCTGTCGAGCTTAAATATCAACGAGCAAGAGACAATCGCCACCACACACAGGCCAAAGGCTGTCAATAGAACGCTGAGTGACTTTTCTGTACCTACCTTACGAATTAAAAGCTTACTCGCATAGCCGCCTACAATAAACATGATGGTCTGCGGAATGAAACTCAAGCCTATCTCTTTAGCCTGATACCCATGTTGCTCCATAACAATCGGCCATACAGTCAAATAAGCAAAGAATGCGCCCGAACAGGCACCGAAAATAATCACATTGCCTAAATACTTAGGGTTTTTCAGTAAGCTCCAATAAGTGAGCTTCTTCGTCCCCTCCTCTGCTGTGGCCGTCACACTCTCTTCAGGCACGAACAGGGCAGTGAGTAACATTAAAAACAGGGCTAAAGCGGTTAAGATCATAAAGATACTCTGCCAGCCGCTGCTTTCGAGTACAAATGCACCCAGTAAAGGCGCTAACGCCGGAGATAACGCGACAAGAGGCATGATGTTAGAAAATACGCTCTGAGCCTTAACCGCGTCATATTTCTCGATGACAATTGCTTGCCATATCACCCCGGCACTGCAGGCTCCCAGAGCCTGAAAGAATCTCGCGATATTGAATGAGAGTACTGTTTCACTGGAGGCCAGTGAGAAGCTTGCTAACGCAAAAATCATCAGCCCTAATAGCAGTGAATTGCGTTTTCCTATACGCTGTACCAAGGGGCCATACATGAGTTGCCCTATTGCAAGACCGGCTAAGAAACTGGTCAGAGAGCCTGCAACCTGTGCAGGTGTGGCTTGCATGGTATCTTCTATCGCCTTAAACGCCGGTAGGTACATATCTGTCGCAATAAAACCGAGCATGCTGAGCAATGCAAGGTAAGCCAGAAAGAAGAAGTATTTGATGTTATTAACTGGATTCATATAAAAACTAATCTGATGTTTACTGAGGAACCGGAGTCTAAATACTTGCCAAAATGATGTGAAACGTTTATTTTTAACATCAGCCATCAATAATTTTCACAGCAAGGAACTGCTGGTATGCTTTCTGAACAATCACTCCAATTAATCGACATGGTCGCTCGTGTCGGGAGTTTCACCGCTGCAGCCAACAAGTTGCACAAAGTTCCATCTGCCGTCAGCTATGCGGTAAAACAGGTAGAAGAGCAACTTGGTGCCACATTATTTGAACGCCACCATCGTAGTGTAACCCTCACACCGGCCGGCGAGTATTTTGTAAAACAGGCCCGCTCTATCCTCACCAACATGGAAGCCATGAAAGATGATACCAAGCGTGTATCTAATGGCTGGCAACCCACACTTTCGATTGCATTAGATAACATGGTCAGGGCCGACAAGATCAGTGTGTTAATTGCAGATTTCTATCGTCACTTCACCAATGTTGAGCTGATCATTCGCATCGAAGTCTTTAACGGGGTATGGGAGTCAATTGCCAATGGACGCAGTGATATTGCTATTGGTGCGACAACGGCTATTCCTGTCGGCGGTGACTACCACTTTAAAGATATGGGTGACATAAAGTGGGCGTTTTTGGTCGGCAAGAAACACCCTTTGGCTGAGATTGACAGGCCTCTGACCGATGACGAACTACGCCAATACCCCTCGATCTGTCTCGAAGATACCTCCAGAGAGATCCCCAAGCGTATGACCTGGTTGCTGGAAAACCAACGCCGTTTGGTTGTACCGGACTGGATCAGAGCAATTAACTGTTTCAGGGAGGGATTGGGTATTGGTTATATGCCGATGCATTTTGCCGAGCCATTTATCAAAGCCGGTGTGCTGATAGAGAAAGAGCTTGTCACGGTTAAAGCCCCCAGCCCCTGTTGTCTGGCATGGAACGGCGCCAACATGTCACCTGCCATGTCATGGGTACTGGAATACCTGGGTGATAGCGATAAACTACACAAAGACTGGTTTAACTAACACAACATCTGGACATAATTAAGCTTCAATTAAGGTTCAGAAAAATAGAGGCCACACAGTCATTGAAAAACGAGTTTGTCACTTTAACCCTTTATCCAGCTGATGTATGATTCAATGACTTAAGATTTACTTGAGCACTAACCGAACGGCTATTTAGCGCCGAATGAAAAGCTAATGGAACTCTTTTCATTCCGGCTAATCTAAATGGAGGTTAGTGAACGTCAAAAAAGGTTTTCGGAGAGCAATATGACACAACAAACACTATATTCTACAGGAGCTTCCACACTGGAAGTGAATAAGCTTCTGAAAAACACCTACATGTTACTGTCGATGACATTAGCTTTCTCTGCAGTTTGTGCAGGTTTAGCCATGGCATTACAGATTGGCCCAATGCTCTCTATCGGTATGTCGCTAGGTAGCTTGGCGATCTTATTTGTAACCTTAAGAAAGGCTGACTCGGCCGCAGGCCTGTTTTGGGTATTTGCCTTCACCGGTATGCAGGGTGCTTCACTGGGTTATATCCTGAACCACTACGCCGGTATGGCAAACGGGCCACAACTCATCATGCAGGCGCTGGGCTTGACCTCAGTTGTCTTTGTCACTCTTTCAGGTTATGCCATCACGACGAAGAAAGACTTCTCATTTATGAGAGGCTTCCTGTTGGCAGGTTTGATCATCGCCATCGTCGCCGGTATCGCAAATATTTTCATCGGTAGCGGTGTAGTATTTATGGCACTGAACGCGGGTATTGCTCTGCTGATGACTGGCTTTATCCTTTATGATACGAGTCGGATCGTTAACGGCGGTGAAACAAACTATATCCGTGCAACTATCTCCTTGTACCTGGATTTCCTCAACCTGTTCATCGCACTGCTACACCTGATGGGTGTTGGTGGCGACGACTAACAAGAGATACTTTTTTGGATCGCTGGGTATTGGTTTAACCGACCTATCAATGCCAGTTCCAAAATAACATGTTTCAATAGCCGGTTTTCAGTTAGAATAGCCCCATCATAGGGGCTATTTTTTTGCCCGTTTATCTACCATCAATATAGTAATTTGTTAATGAGTAAATTCATCATTCAGGTCAACGGCGCAGCCTATGCCAGTTCGGCCAGCTATAATGCCTACCGCTTTGCCGAGGCTGCACTCGAGTCGGGACACCAAATTGAGAGGGTCTTCTTCTATCAAGATGGCGTACTCAATACCAACACGCTTAACAGCCCCGCTTCCGATGAATTTAACCTTACCGAAGCCTGGATATCGCTAAATAACAGATATGGCACTCAACTGGTCAACTGTGTCTCTGCCGCTCTGAGGCGTGGTGTCCTGTCTAAAAGTGAAGCCAGTGAGAACCAGCTCAATCAGTGGAATATGGATAAGCCATTTGAGATGGGTGGTTTAGGTGAACTTGTTACGGGTATAGAGGCCGCAGACAGAGTGATCAGCTTTTAAGCCACTGTGCTGAATGAATATTTATGAGTAAATCGAAATGAAAAAAGTCGCGATACTGTTTCGGCGAGCCCCGCACGGCTCCCCACATGGCAGAGAAGCATTAGATCTGGCACTCTTGAGTGCCAGCTTCGAGCAGGAGGTAAGTTTAATCTTCGTCGATGACGGTGTACTTAATCTTATCAAAGATCAGCAACCGGAACGTGTTGGCGCAAAAGATTATATTGCTACTTTCGGTGCACTCCCTCTCTATGATGTGGAAACGGTACTTGTCTGCGAAGAGTCTTTGGCTGAGTATGGGCTCGAATCGACACAGCTCACCATTGAAGTTGATAAGGTTTCTCCATCGGTAATAACCGAGGAGTTGTCAAAGGTTGATGAGGTCTTAGTATTCTGATGATTTTGCACCATATTCAAACATCTATAAAACAAGATAACGCGCTTGCATGCTGCATTAAATACATGGATAAACAGGACTCAATACTATTGTCCGGCAATGGCGTTAATAGCCTGCTATTGTCCACGTGGCGTGAGAGATTGGTCGGTATGAGATTGATGGTACTCAAAGACGACGTCGAAGCTCGTGGATTGAGTCAGCGGTTAAAAGATTATACCGCTATCGATTACGACACCTTCGTACAAGAGACTCTAAAACACGACAAGGTGATCGCCTGGTAGGCATCGTACTCACCTATTTTGAATAATTTTGGAGTAACTCTTTATGATTACTCACACCAGTTATGGATCGCGCAGTTCTGAGAGGTTTACAGCAGTTGAATAGTTTTGAATATAAAGGCGAGCAGATCGAAACCGATCATCAGGGTTACCTGAAGCAGGTTTCACAGTGGAATGAAGAGATTGCTGAGATCATTGCAACACAGGAGCAGATAACGCTCACCCCTGCTCATTGGGAGGTCATTCACTTTGTCCGTGACTTCTATTTAGAATACAAGACGAGCCCGGCAATACGTGTACTTGTTAAAGCCATCGGCCAAAAGTTGGGTGCCGATAAGGGAAACTCTAAGTACCTTTATACCCTTTTCCCCACTGGACCGGCCAAGCAAGCGACTAAGGTTGCCGGACTGCCAAAACCGGCAAAGTGTATCTAGTCAGAATCAGCTATTTTTAAACACCAATAAAAAACCGAGACATCAATTCAGATACCTCGGTTTTAATATTCTTGGTGACATAAAAGTCAGGTAATGTTCTCTATGACAAGTAGAGCAGCCTTCCCGAATGCAGCGAACATGATAGCGCCGAAAACACAGATGATCGCCACATAGGTAAGCCACTGAAAGTAGCGCCTACCATTATCCATTGTGTTTAATCCCTTATTTTAATTATTATTTTTAATGACTTTTTAGCTTTCTTTATTCAGTCGTCACTTGACTGCCGCCCTGAGGCACTCTCATTAAAATGAAGTGCCCGGGCATTGTGCTTTTAACCAATCTTTTCCAAACCACCCATATATGGGCGCAGTGCATCTGGAACCGTGATGCTACCATCTTCATTCTGGTAGTTTTCGATGATGGCAACCAAGGTACGTCCAACAGCGAGGCCTGAACCATTCAATGTGTGTAACAGCGCAGGCTTCTTGGCTGACTTAGCCTTATAACGTGCTTGCATGCGGCGCGCCTGGAAATCCTGCATGTTACTGCAAGATGAGATCTCTCTATATGTGTTCTGAGCCGGCAGCCAGACTTCGATATCGAAAGTTTTACTTGAACCAAAGCCCATATCACCGGTGCACAGCACAACGGTGCGGTAAGGCAGTCCCAGCTTCTGTAAAACGGTTTCGGCATGACCTGTCAACGCATCCAGTGCTGCCATCGAGTCTTCCGGTTTTACCAGTTGAACCAACTCAACCTTGTCGAACTGATGTTGACGAATCAAACCACGGGTATCACGACCATATGAACCAGCTTCACTACGGAAACATGGTGTATGAGCCGTCATTTTAATCGGTAGCTCATCTTCATCCACAATGGTATCGCGAACGATATTGGTCAATGGCACTTCCGCAGTCGGAATAAGGCTTAAACCTTGCCCCTCTTCGGTTGCAGGTTTGGTATGGAAAAGATCCTCGCCAAACTTAGGCAGTTGGCCCGTGCCAAGCAGACTCTCTTCATTGACTAACAACGGCACATAGGCCTCGGTATAACCATGCTCAGTGGTATGAAGATCCAGCATAAATTGAGCCAGAGCCCTGTTCATACGGGCAATCTGTCCTTTCATCACGATAAAACGCGAGCCGGTGATCTTAACCGCTGTTTTAAAGTCTAAACCGCCTAAGACTTCACCCAGCTCAACATGGTCTTTAACTTCAAAATTAAACTCTTTTGGCGTTCCCCAACGTCTGACCTCAACATTTTCACTCTCATCAATACCTGCAGGCACTGACTCGTCGGGAAGGTTAGGTACGCTCATGGCGATAGCATTAAGCTCTTCAAGCAGCTCGGACAACTCCTGCTTCTTAGCGTCGAGCTGTGAACCGAGATCGCCTACCTTAGCCATAATGGGTGCGACATCCTCGCCTTTAGCTTTCGCTTGTCCAATGGATTTAGATATCGCATTACGGGAAGCCTGCAGCTCTTCAGTCGCCATCTGCAGCGACTTGCGCTTTTCCTCTAACTTACTTAGACGCTCAACATCTAGAATAAAACCGCGGGTTGCCAGGCGCTCGGCCGTAGCTTCTAATTCAGTACGTAAAAATTTTGGATCTAACATGTTTTATATTCTTAATAGTTAAATGCGAGAAAAAACCAACTGCTGTCCCAGGTAGACCATGAATATACATAGACTCAGGTTCAGAGCGATATTAAAAAATGCCTTTAACCAAGCACCACCCTGAATCAATAGCAGGGTCTCATTGGAAAAAGTTGAAAATGTAGTAAGTGCCCCTAAAAGCCCAACACCAACCAATGCCTTAAGTTCAGGACTCACTTGACTGATCTGGCCCAGAGCATAAATTATACCCATCAGAAAAGAGCCGATGACATTGACTAACAGTGTACCAAAAGGAAATGCTGAGCCAAATAGCTGAAGCATTAAAATTGAGATCAGATAGCGAAAAACTGCACCTATCGAACCGCCCAGTGCAACAAATAGAATATTATTCATACCGTTTAATCTCACTGCCTGAATCGAGCAAGGCTAATTGCTCCAGTTTTGCTTTAATCCTTTTTTCAAAACCATGTTCAGTCGGGTAATAAAAACGTGAATCGGCAAGAGATTCAGGGAAATAACACTCTCCGCTTGCATAGGAGTTAGGCTCATCGTGGGCATAACGATAGCCTTCGCCATAACCAAGATCTTGCATCAACTGTGTGGGGGCATTGCGTAGATGCTCCGGCACGGCTTCCTGACCGGTTTCACGGGCTAACTGCCTGGCAGCTTTGAATGCCGTGTAGACAGCGTTACTCTTAGGTGCACTTGCCAGATAAACGATAGCCTGAGCTATCGCTCTCTCCCCTTCCGATGGTCCTACACGGTGAAAACATTCCCAGGCGTTAAGTGCAACTGTCATCGCCACAGGATCGGCATTTCCGATATCTTCTGATGCAATGGCCAGTAACCTACGTGCGATATAAAGAGGATCGCACCCTCCCTCCAGCATTCTACAAAACCAATAAAGGGCCGCATCGGGTGCAGAACCACGAATAGATTTGTGTACGGCTGATATCAGATCGTAATATTGATCGCCATTCTTATCGAAGCCGGCAAGTTGCTGCCCGGCAACCTCAATGATCATCTCTTCAGTGAAACTGCCGCCATCGGCAAGCATATCACTCATCAGCTCAATTAAGTTGAGTGCCTTTCGTGCATCTCCTTCACAGACATTAGCCAGCTTAAGCGCAATATTATCAGGGATCTTTAGCTTTCGCTTTCCTAAGCCCCGCTCTTCATCGCTCAATGCCTGTTTGACAATATGTACGATCTCATCGTTAGTCAGCTTCTTTATCAGATAGACACGGGCACGGGACAGCAGGGCGTTATTGATCTCAAATGAGGGATTTTCGGTTGTAGCACCGATAAAAATAACCGTGCCATCTTCGATGAAAGGCAGGAAAGCATCTTGCTGGCTCTTGTTAAAACGATGTACCTCATCGACAAACAGCAGCGTTCTCTGTCCCCGGGACTCGGCAACATTTTTAGCATGCTCGATAGCCGTTCGGATCTCTTTAACACCTGATGTCACTGCAGAAATTCGCTCCACATGGGCGTTAGCATAGTGTGCTACCAGCTCAGCCAGCGTGGTCTTTCCGGTGCCTGGCGGCCCCCAAAACATCATCGAATGAGCGCGCCCCGCTTCCAGGGCTTTACGAAGTGGCTTTCCCTCCCCTAACAGGTGAGATTGGCCGATATACTGAGACAGGTTTTCCGGCCGCATTCGAGCAGCCAGAGGCCTGAAATCGGGTGCAAAATCGAAACTAAAACTTGACACTAATAACCCTTAGTTAACCGTATTCAGTCGCTGATCATCGATATCGACATCATCAGGCACGGTAAATTTAAACAGTGAAGCTTCATCATCATCGATTGCGGTTTGCTCCGACAGGATAAATTGGCTTACATTACCCTGCTGATCCTGAAGTACCATCTGCGTCAGGGTGTCCTCTTCGAAGCATACATCGACAGACTGAACACCTGCATCCAGACTCTTAGGCGAGATGCTGAAACAGCCATTTTCACTGGTCACACTGTATTTAGACCAGGTTTCCTCATCACGGTGAACCAGAAGAGCAATGGGCGATGCATCGATGGCTTGATTAAGGTCCATCACTGAAACTTCTTCGGCAAAGGGGTTATAGATCCACACATCAGTGCCATCGGCAACGATTAGCGACTCATCGGGCTCAGTAAGATGCCAGTAAAATTGATTGGGATACGCCAGGGCAAATACGCCGCTTCCCTTCTGGATCTCTTTATTATTAATGTCAGTTACGGTCTGAGTAAAGTTAGCCTTTAACGTCGCGATCTCTGCTAGTTTAGCTTTTAACATTCCAGACTCGTTTGCCTGAGCATAACCAGATGCTATTAATGGAAGGCTGATAGCGAGTATTGATAAGGTCTTTCTCATTGTCTGTCCTTAAAACTGTTCATAACACCAATATCATAACGCTATTGGAGATGACTCCTGCATTGGCAGGAGATTAATATCTATTCATGCTTAGTCGTAGTGCCATCGAGCTAAAAGGTTTTCGGCGGTGGCGGTGCAAGCACTTCCCGGTTGCCGTTATGCCCCTGGGAACTCACGACACCTTGAGCCTCCATCTGCTCGATGATGCGAGCGGCTCGGTTATAACCTATCTTGAACTTACGTTGCACGCTGGAGATAGATCCTCTGCGCGTCTCAGTAACAAAGGCTACGGCTTCATCATAGAGCGCATCAGCTTCCTCTTCCGCCTCACTGGTTTCGCCCGGTAACAGTACCTGCTCCCCTTCTGTCGAGCCCTGCAGAATCTCATCGATATATTGCGGCTTGCCGCGACTGTGCCAATCGGCGACAACCGCATGAACCTCATGATCGTCAATGAAAGCCCCATGAACACGAATAGGCACACTGGTACCTGGAGGCAGATAGAGCATATCACCCATTCCAAGCAGGGTTTCAGCCCCTTGTTGATCTAAAATGGTGCGCGAGTCGATACGGCTGGATACCTGGAACGCCATTCTCGTAGGAATGTTGGCCTTAATCAGGCCCGTGATAACATCCACCGAAGGACGTTGTGTTGCGAGTATCAGATGTATGCCTGCGGCACGTGCCTTCTGCGCAATTCGCGCGATGAGCTCTTCGACTTTCTTACCGACAATCATCATCATATCGGCAAACTCATCCACAACAACGACGATAGACGGGAGTTTATCAAGCTCAGGTGCTTCAGGCTCCATACTGTCTGATGACTTCCATAGAGGGTCAAAGATTGGCTGACCGGACTCTTTTGCCTCTTTTATCTTAGCGTTGTACCCTTTCAGGTTTCGAACGCCCAGCGCCGACATCAATTTATATCGACGCTCCATCTCACCCACACACCAGCGCAGTGAGTTTGCCGCCTCTTTCATATCTGTCACGACTTCACACAGAAGATGAGGGATCCCTTCATATACAGAAAGCTCAAGCATCTTAGGATCGATCATGATAAATCGAACATCTTCCGGACCGGACTTGTAGAGCAAACTGGTGATCATCACGTTTACACCGACAGACTTACCCGAGCCTGTTGTACCGGCAACCAACAAGTGAGGCATCTTACCAAGGTCAACCACTACTGGCTCACCGGCAATATCCTGCCCAAGAACCATACTCAAATGCGACTTGCTATCTGCGAAAGTCTGGCTGTCTAATACATCACGCATATAGACAGTTTCGCGGAATTTATTGGGAAGCTCGAGGCCGACATAGGCTTTACCCGGGATAACCTCTACTACACGTACACTTTCAGCCAACAGAGAGCGAGCCAGATCTTTTGAAAGATTGGTGATCTTAGACGCCTTAACGCCCGGCGCCAACTCAAGCTCGAACCGGGTGACAACGGGACCGGGGAAAACACCCACCACCTTGGCGATGATATTGAAATCGGCAAGTTTAACCTCTACCAGCGCCCCAACCTGCTCTAACTCTTCCCGGCTGATTGGGTTTGCTTTTCTGTTGGGCACATCTAACAAGGAGATATCCGGCAATGGCGCAATAGGTTTTTTAGCCTGCTCCAGGTCTTGCCCTGGCAACACGACTATACCGTCGACAATTTTAGCTTCCTGGGAAACCTTTGGTTTAACAGGCTCTAGTTTGCCACTCGATTTTTGGCTGTCGAAATCAATCTCTTCGACCTCCTCATCGGCTGCCGAGATTGACTGGCTCAACTGCACCTCGTCATCGAATATCTCATCTTCACTGCGTAACTGAGGTTCAATTCTCTGCAACGAAGTCAATTCATCACTGCTATCTTCTTCAAAATTGTGCGGGTGAGCTTGCTCATATTCAGTTTCAAAATCCCGGTCATCGAATGTTTCATCATCAAACTCCGGAACCTGGGACTGATTACGCTTCTCCTTGAACTTGTCAAAGACCGACATGAAACCACGGGTATCTTCAGTTTCACCGGTATCACGCTTAAATCGTTCAGGCAGCGAGTACAAAAATTTAAATACCCAGATGGTTGAGAAGCCGGTAAGGTCTACTATGGTCAACCAACTGATCCCGGTGAGCAGAGTAAAGCCCGCCCCTACAAAGCAGAGCAGCAGTAAGGTCGTACCCAGCTTGTTGAAATAGGGCAACATGGCATCACGTATCACATCTCCGGCAACACCACCTGCTGAAAACTCATAGATATCATTGGCATTCATGCTACCAAGCGCGGCTAAACTGAATACAATCAACAGAAAACCAATGAGCCTCAATCCGACAGAGAAGTAATCGACTTCGAGAAGCTTATGAGTCCTCTTAAACAGTAACCAGCCTGTCAGTGCTATCACTATAGGGATGAGATAAGCCGTGTAACCAAAAAAATAGAAGAGTACATCGGCAGACCAGGCACCTACCGCACCGGTCACATTCTGAATTTCACCCTCGAAATGAGACTGGCTCCAACCGGGATCTGAGGAGTGAAAGCTGCTGAGGGCAAGTAAGACGTAGGTTGCTAGCATGCAGCAAAAAATCAGGCCCCCCTCGAGGAGACGCTGGACTCCGCTTAGCGTTTTAATACTATTTCCCTTAGACAAATGAAAACCCATAAAAAGAATAAGTCAGGTCGGTCTAAGATATCAAAAATAACCTCCTTTTGCAGCGATTTAAGCCCGGCAATGGCATTAACTCTACTTTATTTCATGTAAACGATGGATTAATAAACAGCATAAAAAAGGAGCCGAATGCGGCTCCTTTTTGAGTTAGCTTCAGATATTAAGATTCTGCAGTAACGTTTATTGCTACTTTATTCGTTTGCTTCACCTCTTCCATCACAACGTATGTACGCGTGTCTGAAACCGATGGCAGTTTGAGTAAAGTTTCACCTAATAAGCGGCGGTATGCAGACATGTCTGATACTCGCGTTTTCAACAGATAGTCAAAATCGCCGGATACTAAATGACACTCTTGAATGTCATCGAGTAGTTGAACAGCACGATTAAACTTGTCAAACACTTCCGAACTATCACGATTAAGCGTAATTTCAACAAATACAAGCAAGGATGCACCCAGGAAATGGGGATTAACTAATGCCGTATATCCATTGATATACCCCTGTTTTTCGAGTCTTTTAACTCTCTCAAGGCAAGGGGTGGGACTTAAGCCTACACGTTTTGAAAGCTCAACATTGGAAATGCGACCGTCAATTTGTAACTCATTAAGTATGTTTCGATCTATCCGATCTAAGTCTTTTATAGGACTCTTTTTATTATCAACCATATTTTTAACCTTGCTTTATTACTAAAACAACATTTATCACTACGTATGTCAAAACTTCAGCAGCATAAACTGCCGAACTGATACTATACTAGATTTCCCTGAGACAAGCACGTTCAGGACACGACAAAATAACAATTACACCCATATAAAATGGGTTTTTATGCAATTTGAGGCTCGAAGATGATAATTGGTGTACCTAAAGAAATCAAAAACCACGAATATCGTGTTGGAATGGTCCCTTCAAGTGTACGTGAATTGACTAATAAAGGTCATACGGTCTTTATAGAGGCTAGCGCAGGTAATGGGATTGGTTTTACAGATCAAGACTATATCGATGTTGGCGCATCAATCTTAGCTACCGCTGCAGAAGTATTTGCTAAAGCGGAAATGATTGTAAAGGTGAAAGAGCCACAGGCAGTTGAACGCGCAATGTTACGCGAAGATCAACTTCTGTTTACCTACCTCCACCTTGCTCCGGATCTTCCACAGACTGAAGATTTAGTCAAAAGTGGATCAGTTTGTATCGCTTATGAAACTGTAACCGATGATCGCGGTGCACTCCCTCTTCTCGCTCCTATGTCTGAAGTTGCCGGTAGAATGTCTATCCAGGCGGGTGCGATGGCATTGGAAAAGAACATGGGTGGCCGCGGTATGTTATTGGGCGGAGTACCAGGTGTTGAACCAGCAAAGGTCGTGATTATTGGCGGTGGCATGGTAGGAACAAATGCTGCCCAGATGGCTGTAGGCCTGGGTGCGGAAGTCGTTATCCTTGATCGTAGCATCGAAACTCTGAGACGTTTAAACATTCAGTTTGATAATAAAGTTAAGGCTATCTATTCAACGGCTGACGCTATTGAGAAACATGTCCTTGAAGCCGATTTGGTTATCGGTGGTGTATTGGTTCCAGGTGCCGCTGCGCCTAAGCTGGTGACGAAAGATCACATCAAGCGCATGAAGCCAGGTTCTGCAATCGTAGACGTTGCAATCGACCAAGGTGGTTGTATCGAAACTTCTCATGCCACCACGCATCAGGATCCTACTTATATCGTCGATGACGTAGTCCACTACTGCGTTGCTAACATGCCAGGCGCGGTAGCCCGTACTTCAACATTTGCCCTGAACAATGCAACCTTGCCTTATATCATCAAATTAGCAGAGCTTGGTTACAGAGAAGCACTGCTACAGGACAAGCATCTTCTCAACGGTCTTAACGTCATGCACGGTAAGATCACATGTAGCGAAGTTGCCGAAGCGCTTAACATGGAATATGTCGACCCGACTATCCTGCTTAACTAATACAAGACCCGTTTCTGGTTTTAGTTAAAACAATCAAAGGGAGCCTCTGGCTCCCTTTTTCGATTAGGGCAATCTAAAATATTGCCTTTACCCGATGCATTAAATTCCCTACAATCCCAGCAATTCGCTAAAGGTACGGAGATAAGAATGAGTCAAGCTAGACATTGTGAACTACTAATCCTGGGTTCAGGCCCTGCTGGCTACACAGCCGCAGTATACGCCGCTCGCGCAAACCTGAAACCTGTATTAGTGACGGGTTTACAACAAGGTGGGCAATTAACTACCACCACCGAAGTTGAGAACTGGCCTGGAGACGCTGACGATCTGACCGGTCCGGCATTGATGGAGCGCATGCAAAAGCATGCAGAAAAGTTTGAGACTGAAATTGTTTTTGATCACATCAATGAAGTTGACCTTAAGGTTCGCCCTTTCAAACTGAAAGGCGATAACGGTGACTTTACCTGTGACGCTCTCATTATCTCAACTGGCGCCTCAGCCATGTATCTTGGCCTCGAGTCTGAGGAAGCATTTAAAGGCAAGGGTGTTTCCGCCTGTGCAACTTGTGACGGTTTCTTCTATCGTAACCAGAAGGTCGCCGTTATCGGTGGTGGTAACACAGCCGTCGAAGAGGCACTGTACCTGAGTAACATCGCCTCAGAGGTACATCTTATCCACCGTCGCGATGCATTCAGAAGCGAAAAGATCTTAACGAAGCGCCTGATGGACAAAGTCGAGAACGGTAATATCATACTTCACCTGGACAACACGTTAGATGAGGTTGTTGGTGATGATATGGGGGTAACCGGTCTTAAGATGAAGAGCACTAAAGATGGCTCTATCAGTGAACTTGAGGTGATGGGTGTTTTCGTTGCTATCGGTCACAAGCCTAACACTCAGATGTTTGAAGGTCAGCTGGAGATGAACAACGGCTATATCAAGGTTCAAAGTGGACTGGATGGCAACGCCACACAGGCGAGCATCGAAGGTGTTTTTGCCGCTGGTGATGTGATGGACCAGCATTATCGACAGGCTATCACTTCTGCCGGAACAGGCTGTATGGCAGCACTCGATGCCGAACGCTACTTAGATTCTAAGTAAAGTAACCTCAACTAAAAAATAGTAGGCAATTGCCTACTATTTTTTTGCCGGAAAAATGCCCTATCACCCTTCCAACATTCAAAGACATCCACAATTTGATTCCATCTTTGGCCAATTATTTTAAGTGTCCCAAACACAAAAAAGGGACCCGAAGGTCCCCTTTTAAATAGATGTACTAACTAATTACTTAGCTAATGCTTCTTTTGCTTTCTCAACTAAAGTTGCGAATACAACTTTATCAAAAACAGCGATGTCAGCCAGGATCTTACGATCGATTTCAATTGAGGCTTTCTTCAAACCATTGATGAAACGGCTGTAAGACAGACCATTTTGACGAGAAGCCGCATTGATACGTGCAATCCAAAGTTGACGGAATTGACGTTTCTTCTGACGACGGTCACGGTAAGCATATTGACCAGCTTTAGTTACAGCTTGAACTGCAACGCGGTAAGTACGTGAGCGAGCTCCGTAATAACCTTTGGCTAATTTAAGTACTTTCTTGTGACGAGCACGAGCGGTTACACCACGCTTAACTCTAGGCATTGTTCATTGCTCCTTTAATTAAGCGTATGGTAGTTGACGTGCAATTGCTGGCACATCAGACTTAGCTACTAAACATTTAGCACGTAAGTGACGTTTACGCTTAGTGCTCTTCTTTGTCAAAATATGACGTAAATGGGCTTGCTTACGCTTGAAACCATTGGCGGTTTTCTTAAAACGCTTCGCTACACCCTTGTCTGTTTTCATTTTAGGCATTGCTAAAACTCCGCATTGGGATATTAATAAAACGCAAGGCGAGCAGAGACCTTAACAGACCCCTGCTACTTTTATTTGTGGCCTTACTATTTCTTTTTCGGCGCGAGTACCATCACAGCTTGACGCCCTTCCATTTTCGGGAAAGACTCAACTACTGCTATCTCAGCCAAGTCGTCTTTAATACGATTCAAAAGATTCATACCAAGACTTTGGTGAGCCATTTCGCGACCACGAAAACGCAGCGTTACTTTCGCTTTGTCACCGTCATCTAGAAAACGATTCAGGTTGCGTAGTTTTACCTGATAATCGTTTTCATCAGTACCGGGACGGAATTTAACTTCCTTCACCTGTATCTGTTTCTGCTTCTTCTTTTGTTCTTTTTGAGCTTTTGCTTTATCAAAAAGATACTTTCCGTAGTCCATTATACGGCAAACAGGCGGCTCAGCGTTAGGGCTAATTTCAACAAGGTCTACACCTGCCTCATCAGCTAACTCTTGTGCTTCCCTAATGGTTAAGACTCCAAGAGCCTCACCGTCTAAACCGTTCAGACGTACTTCTGAAACGCCAGTGATGAGTTCGTTAATTCTATTCGGGGCCGCCTGGCGCCCTGCTGTTTTCTTGATCTTTATGACCTAATCCTCCAACAAATTGAGACTACGGAGCGAAATTTGTTCTTTGAGCTTAGCGGCGAAATCTTCGATTCGCATCTTGCCTAAGTCAACACCATCTCTGGTTCGCACCGCAACTTCCTTATTATCCATTTCTTGATCACCAACGACCAATAAATAAGGAACACGCCTTAAGGTGTGCTCGCGTATTTTAAAGCCTATCTTCTCATTCCTCAAGTCTTTAGAAGCACGAATTCCGTTTTCTTTGAAGAAATTGACCACATCGTCGACATAATCAGACTGCTTGTCGGTAATATTCATTACAACAACTTGCATCGGTGCTAACCAGGTAGGGAATTTACCGGCATACTCTTCGATCAGAATACCTAAGAAGCGCTCAAGTGAACCTAAGATAGCACGGTGAATCATCACAGGTGTCTGGCGACTGTTATCTTCGGCGACATAAGTGGCACCAAGACGTCCAGGCAATGCGTAATCTAACTGAACCGTGCCACACTGCCATGCACGATCGAGGCAGTCATGCAAGGTGAACTCAATTTTAGGACCGTAGAACGCACCTTCACCAGGTAAGATCTCAAATTCGATATCATTGGCTTTCAACGCGAGCTTGAGAGCCTCTTCGGCTCTGTCCCACATATCATCATCACCGATACGCTTTTCAGGGCGAGTAGACAATTTAACGACGATATCTTTAAAGCCAAAGGTTTCATAAGTGTCATATACCATCTTGATACATGCACTAACTTCCTGTTGAACCTGCTCTTCTGTACAGAATACGTGTGCATCATCCTGGGTAAAACCACGAACGCGCATCAGGCCGTGTAGTGAACCTGAAGGCTCATTACGGTGACAACAACCAAACTCAGCCATACGCAACGGCAGATCACGGTATGACTTCAGACCCTGATTAAAGATCTGTACATGACCCGGACAGTTCATGGGCTTGACGGCATATTCACGATTTTCTGAATTCGTGGTGAACATAGCCTCAGAGTACTTGTCCCAGTGTCCCGAGCGCTCCCAAAGTACCCGATCCATCATCAGAGGACCTTTAACTTCCTGATAGGTGTACTGACCCAGCTTCTGGCGAATAAACTTCTCAAGCTCAAGGAACAGACTCCAACCATCGTTATGCCAGAACACCATGCCAGGCGCTTCTTCCTGCATATGGTAAAGATCAAGCTGTTTGCCTATCTTACGATGGTCACGTTTAGCCGCTTCTTCCAGACGGTTAAGGTGGACTTTAAGGGCTTTCTTGTCAGCCCAGGCTGTTCCGTAAATACGTTGTAGCATCTTGTTGTCAGAGTTACCACGCCAGTATGCTCCAGCCACACTCATCAGCTTAAAGTTTTGGCAGAACTTCATGTTCGGAACATGAGGACCACGGCACATATCAACATACTCTTCATGATGATATAGCGCTGGCTCGTCATCTTTACTGATGTTTTCATCCAAGATTTCCATCTTGTATGTTTCGCCGCGAGCCTCAAAAGTATCACGGGCTACTTGCCAGCTACCTACACGCTTTTCTACTTTGTAGTTAGTCTTAGCAAGTTGCATCATACGCTTTTGAAGCGCATCGATATCTTCCTGAGTGAGCTTGTGATCGAGATCGACATCATAGTAGAAACCATTGTCGATAACCGGACCGATAGCCATCTTAGCTTCAGGCCATAGCTGTTTGAATGCATGACCAAGTAGATGAGCACATGAGTGACGGAGGATCTCTACACCCTCTTCATCTTTAGCTGTGATGATAGAGAGCTCTGAGTCGGTATCTATGATATCGCAGGCATCTTTCAGCTCACCGTTTACCCGTCCGGCAATACATGCTTTGGCTAGACCAGGGCCGATATCGGCAGCAACATCAAGAGTAGAAACAGGGTTGGCAAACTCACGTTTGCTTCCATCAGGAAGTGTAATAACAGGCATGAAATTTCCTTATCCAGTGGTGACCCCCACGTAGGGCCACTTGCTAATTAAATAATAAAAAGAAAAGCACCAATGGGATAAGCCATTACAAGAGTCTTAATCACCTTAGGCACAAGCGGTTAATTCTACGAGATCTAACTATAGCAGCGCAAGCACCATGACGTGATTCTCCCTCTGAAAAACAGAAATAGGCGCATTCATATTGTCACCTTATCAAAATCATTTTGTCATCATCTGTTCACTTGACGAACTTACTCTGAATACATCATAAGAGAGCGGAGAAATAACATGATAGATCTATTGATATTAACCGGCGCAATACTCACTCCCTCCCCGGCACAGGAGATATCACTCACACATTCCATCGAGACTCCTAGAGCGACTCATTCCAATTATGCTTTGGTGGAGGCAAACCTTATAGACAGTCAACCAATGGATCTATTGTCACTCAACACCCTGATAATTGAGATAGATGCAAATCTACAGGCACAACTAGATCAGTTATTGGCTAATGAGGCGCCGGTTCATCACAATAGGGGGACACTAAATGTTCTGGCAGTTAGTAATCAAGCCACTACAGCCTGGTGAGTTTCCCCCAGTTTTAATGAATACTCATCTCATGCTCATATGTTCAGCTTA
The DNA here is from genome assembly GCF_947501225.1 of uncultured Shewanella sp. Taxonomy (GTDB): domain Bacteria; phylum Pseudomonadota; class Gammaproteobacteria; order Enterobacterales; family Shewanellaceae; genus Shewanella. The sequence goes on along the minus strand of NZ_CANMUW010000009.1, from coordinate 78,803 downwards.
AATTGCGCTTAACGCTAACTTGTCATTGCCTATCATCAGCGACAGCCCCTCTCTCACGGTCAACTAAAATCCGGGTAGACTATACTGTATTAGAGAGCACACGGGCTGATGCTTATTACTCTTGTAAGCCAATCATTATTGTTAAGGAGTATGAGATGAGGTATGCCACTCAAACTATTAGTTGTCCTCATTGTGGACACCATCAACATATTGATGTAGACGGTACCAGCGGTGATCAAGATTACTACGATGACTGCCGGATATGTTGTAATCCGATCCACCTCAGGATCCATATCGACGAACAACGACATAAGATTGAGTTATTTGTCGACTCTGGGGATGAACAGATCTATTAGCGGCTTGCTGGATTCGAGGCACAAAAAAACCAGCTTTCGCTGGCATGACTTTCTCTTATGAGAAGTGGTTGCGGGAGCCGGATTTGAACCGACGACCTTCGGGTTATGAGCCCGACGAGCTACCAAACTGCTCCATCCCGCGTCCGTATAACGCTTTAGCAATAACCATTTTTATTCCGTTATTAAAGAATTGGTTGCGGGAGCCGGATTTGAACCAACGACCTTCGGGTTATGAGCCCGACGAGCTACCAAACTGCTCCATCCCGCGTCCGTATAACGCTTTAGCAATAACTATTTTTATTCCGTTATTAAAGAATTGGTTGCGGGAGCCGGATTACTTTTTACAAAAACTTGGCAACGACCTTCGTCTTGTTTATAAAGAGTTGAGTCCGAGTAGCTTTTACACTGCTCCATCACGCGTCCGTATAACGCTTGTGAAATAACTGTTTTGATTCTGTTATAAGAGAAGTGGTACAACCGAGTGGATTCGAACCACCGACCCCCACCATGTCAAGGTGGTGCTCTAACCAACTGAGCTACGGTTGTATTGGTTGCGGGAGCCGGATTTGAACCAACGACCTTCGGGTTATGAGCCCGACGAGCTACCAAACTGCTCCATCCCGCGACATTATAATTGATGTTTTGGTTCTTCAATAAAAGAAGTGGTACAACCGAGTGGATTCGAACCACCGACCCCTACCATGTCAAGGTAGTGCTCTAACCAACTGAGCTACGGTTGTATTGGTTGCGGGAGCCGGATTTGAACCAACGACCTTCGGGTTATGAGCCCGACGAGCTACCAAACTGCTCCATCCCGCGACATTATAATTGATATTTGAATTCTTCAATAAAAGAATTGGTTGCGGGAGCCGAATTACTTTTTATAAAACTTGGCAACGACCTTCGCCTTGTTTTATAAAGAGCTGAGTCCGAGTAGCTTTTACACTGCTCCATCCCGCGACATGTTAACTACTGTTTTACTTCTGCAATAAAAGAAGTGGTACAACCGAGTGGATTCGAACCACCGACCCCTACCATGTCAAGGTAGTGCTCTAACCAACTGAGCTACGGTTGTATTGGTTGCGGGAGCCGGATTTGAACCAACGACCTTCGGGTTATGAGCCCGACGAGCTACCAAACTGCTCCATCCCGCGACTGTTTACTTTGTTCGTTTGGCTGTTGCCTTGGAACGAGCGCTATAATACGGGATACAGTTAAGGTTGCAAGTAAAAAAACGTTTTTTATGATTAAGTGTAGATTTGCTGTGCAACTTGCTCTTTTATACGACATATATGATGAAGGGCCCTATGGCCCCCCAGCCAAATTGTTCATTTAAAGCCCTAATCTGCGCCACTGGCAGTGATTAGCTCCTTGAACTTTCCGGATTTTTGAATATACCTCAACCTGATTGCAAAAAGTACTGCTGCACTGGTTAAGCCGGCGATCAGTCCGATCCAGAAACCGTGAGCGCCCATAGCAGGAACTATCAGATCGGTTCTTGCGAGTATGTAACCCAGCACCATACCGATCGCCCAATACGATACTAAGGTGATATAGAGTGCACTTCGTGTATCTTTATACCCGCGAAGAGCACCGGCTGCCACGACCTGTACCGAGTCTGACAGCTGATAAAGTGCGGCTAAGAACATGAGGCTACCGGCTAATGCGACCACTTGCGGGTTATCATTATACAGATACGCAATCTCAGTTCTGAATAGCACTGTGATGATCGCCGTGATGATTGCCAGTGTGAATGAGAGGCTCAGCCCTACTTTAGTTATTAATGCCGAGATATGCGCTTTATCTTGCCCCAGATAATATCCGACGCGAATAGACACGGCGATACCTATAGACAGTGGCAACATAAATACAATAGATGAAAAGTTAAGTGCAATTTGGTGTCCCGCAACAACATTAGCGCCAAGCGGTGCCAGCAAGAGTGCTATGACGGCAAACAGGCTCACCTCGAAAAATAGTGCCATAGCAATGGGAAAGCCGTGCTTAGTCATATCCCACATGGTTTTCCAGTCGGGCCTATGAAAAGATTTAAACGGTGCCAGTTCAGCAAACTTCTTATGACATTGCATATAGATAATCATGGCTATAAACATAGCCCAGAAAACGAGTGCCGTGGCGACTCCACAACCGGCCCCACCCAGTGCAGGCATACCAAAGTGACCGTAGATAAAAATATAGTTAGCAGGAATGTTCACCGCCAAACCAACAAAGCCTATAACCATAGTAGGCAAGGTATAGGAGATCCCCTCACTACACCCTCTTAACACCTGATAAAGCACGAAGGCAGGCACGCCCCAGGCAAACCCATGAAGGTATCCGATACTCAACCTGGCAAGTTCTGGTTCTAATTCCATCATGGTAAAGATATTTTGCGCAAAAGTGAGAAACACGATCACACCTATGCTGCCGATTATGGCAATATATCCAGCTTGATGTGCAAGTGGTTGGATTGCTTTTTGGTTATCTGCGCCATGGTGATGGGCAAACACCGGAGTAAATGCCATCAAAAGGCCCTGGACAAATAGTAGTGCAGGAAGCCACAGACTGGTTCCGACGGCCACGGCGGCCATATCTACCGCGCTGACGCGACCAGCCATTACAGTATCGATAAAGCCCATCATGGTTTGTGTAACCTGGGCGATAAGAACAGGTAGTGCAAGTTGCACTAAACGTTTGGCTTGAAAGCCGAATTGATTCATGAAAACTGCCTTTAATGCTAATGAGAGAAAAAATGTTTACAGGTATAGTTCAAGCCACGTGCGAAGTGGTTGCGATAAATAAGAAAGATGGCTTAAATACGCTTGAGATCGCGATGGAACCCGAGTTACGTGAGGGGCTCATAACAGGCGCTAGCGTTGCTAACAACGGTGTCTGTTTAACGGTTACACGAATTGAAGATGATAGGGTGTTTTTCGATGTAATGGAAGAGACATTGACTGTGACCAACCTCTCAAATTTAACTCTTGGTTCAATGGTAAACATAGAACGATCTTTGACCTTCGGAAGTGAAATTGGCGGACATATTCTGTCGGGGCATGTTCACACACAGGCTCGTATACTCGAAGTGAGTAATACCGATAGCCACTACGATATTAAACTGGAGGTTGACCCCAAGTGGATGAATTACATTCTTTATAAGGGGTTCGTCGGCGTAAATGGTTGCAGCTTGACCGTTGGTGAGGTTACAGACAGCAGTTTCATGTTGCACCTGATCCCGGAAACATTAAAACTGACTAACCTGGGTCAGGCTGAAGTTGGAGCCATGCTGAATATAGAGATAGATAGCCAAACCCAGGCTATTGTCGACACGGTTGAGCGTGTACTCGCCAAGCGGGAAAAAGTGTAAATTATCAGGTCATAGGGGGCGAAGATTGATTGCCATTAACCATTAACGTCTGACTTCTCCCCCGCTCCGTTGATGGATAGGAAGCCTGATTTACGAACAACATAGTGCCCGGTGAACCAGACACTATGTAGCTACTTCTTATCTATTTCCCCCAAGGGTTTTTGGGATCTTGCGATGCTGCTGGTCGTTTAGCGCTACCTCGACGGTTTTGAGCATACGAGTCTTGCTGTCTTGGTTTATCATTGCCATAACGGGGACGCTGACCGCTCTTTTTCATCGCCTTATAGTTCGCCTCCGCCTTTGCGCGCATCTCTTCAACCAACTCTACCGTAAGCTTTTGAGGTTTACGCGGTACAATACCATCTGCGAAACCGCGTTCGCGGGGCTTGAGTCTCATCTGCGCCTCACTTCCTTTAGGCATGCGCTTAAACCGGTAAAGGTAAAACCCCTCTACACGTTCCCTCGCCCACTCTGTTTTCTTAAGGAATTTTATACAGCCATGCATATTTGGATTAAGGTTAAAACACTCCAATTTTAGGGCTGCATAAAGCACCTTATAGTCATAAAACTTAACCAGCTCGGTGAGCATAGTCTCTAAGTTTAAACCGTGAAGTGGGTTATTCTGTTGCTGTTCAATCATGGGGTGTCCAAATATCGCAGGTAGTATCTTTAAAAATCGGTATTTACCGGAGAAAACCAGACCATCGAATTCCTGAGTCTGATAGATATGGTAATGATAACAATAAAACCTGAGATTCACCCACTCAAAATATGAACATTTGTCTGTTTAACTCTACTCTCCCCGAGCCTTTTTTTTATTTCTATCAAAGAGCGATGATATCGGCAGCTTAATTGATGGAAGATATTAAGGAGCGGCATAGAGTACATAGCAGGACTCTCGCTGAAGTAACCTGCTATGCGCGGAATAATTATCGCTTATTATGAACCACACAGAAATTCCCTCTGCGGGTTCTGCATTTGGAGCAATGTTCACATTTGACCGGAGCCCTGTCCCCCGTTTTCCAGCGCTTAATTAAGTGAGGCTCTGCAAGTAAAGGTCTTGCCAGTGCGAAACATTGTATCTTTGTTTTATCAGCTATCTCTTCGATGGTGTTAATATCAGAAAGTCCTCCGACGGTAATAATTGGCAGGTCGACCTCATCGCTGATAACTTTTCCGTACTCGTAAAAGTAGCCCTCTTCATGAATTTTATGGCCGTCTAATGTCTCCCCCACCAAAGTATTAGCCTTTCCATGGATGTTACCTGAGATCTCAATCGCATCGACACCAACTTGCTCCAGCTTTTTACAGATCTCTCGGGTTTCAGCAAATGTTAATCCCCCCTCAAAAAACTCAGACGCCGTTAATTTAACTAATATAGGGTAATCATCGCCTACGGCTGCACGCGTCTCACAATAGATATCCAATAAGAATTTCATTCTGTTATTCAGACAGCCACCATATTCATCATCTCGCCGATTATAATATGGGCTCAAAAACTGATTGATTAGATAGGTGTGCGCTCCGTGTAGCTCTACCCCGTCAAACCCCGCTTCCTTGGCTCGTCTGCCCGCTTGGGCAAATGCACGGACAATGTAATCTATCTCATCCTTTGTCATCGCTTTGCCGAGTGTTTTAGTCCCTCTTTCACAAACCTCACTCGGGGCGTAGATCACCCTCTGGCCGACATTGTGGGTCGTTTTAGTCCCGCCATAGGCAAGCTGCATCACAATCTTACTACCATTGACATGAACCTGGGATGTAAGCTTCTGATATTCAATTATAAAGGAGTCATCATATATCCCCATCATGCCGGGATTTGGCTGCTCCTCTTCCACGATATTTGCGTAGCCGGTTACGATTAAACCTACTTCACCTTTGGAAAGTTCATCATAGATGCCAAATAACTTCTCTGTCATATGACCATCTTCTGTTGTCATATTTTCCCATGTGGCACTTCTGACAAAACGATTCTTTAATTTCATCGTTCCGATATAATTTTCATCAAATAAACTCTTCAAGCTTTAATCTCTCTTCCAATCTCATTCGAACATTTAAACGCTCGGCAACATCCAGCCAGGCCCACGCCTTGCCGGCTTGGTAAGCCCTACAGTGTGAGCTTTCAGTGCAAACCGTTAATTCTACCTAAAAGGGATTGTTGAATTTGATACAAAGACAATCTTTGAGGGGACGTTCAAAGATTGGAATTGAGTACAAAAAGAGATATCACGAGCGGCGCAGGAGATAAAAAGAGCCAACAGAGGACAAAGAGGCGTTACACTTTTCGATAAAAACGGAGTAAAGAGGTAACAGGCCTTAGCTAACGAACAGGCCTGTCGTTTAATCTCTCCACAAAACGGTCAGAGGCTATCTGCCGGTACCCTTACCCAGCCCTCCATCAGCACTCTGGCGCTGCGGCTCATCACCGCCTTATTTACTTTCCACTCACCATCAAGCTTGCTTGCCTGAGCACCGACCCTTAATGTACCCGAAGGGTGACCAAAATGAACACTCTCTCTTTCGACATCACCCGCCGCCAAACTAACCAACGTACCGGGGATCGCCGCAGCGGTACCGATCGCAACCGCAGCGGTTCCCATCATGGCATGGTGAAGCTTACCCATAGAAAGCGCGCGCACATTCAGGTCTATCTCGTCTGCACTAATCGGCTTTCCGCTCGATGAGATATAATCAACCGGCTCGGCTACAATCGCCACCTTAGGTGTATGCTGCCGCCCCGCCGCTTCATCGATATGCTTTATCAAGCCCATCTTCACAGCGCCGTGTGCACGTATGCTTTCAAACATAGCCAAGGCTTTCTCATCGCCATTGATAGCCTCCTGTAATTCGGCACCCGTGTAACCCAAATCTTTTGCATTGATAAATACCGTCGGGATCCCGGCATTGATCATGGTGGCATTAAGCACGCCGCCGGCGACCACATCGGTAGGAACGACCAGGTCATCGACCAGGTTCCCTGTCGGGAACATCGCACCTTCGCCATCGGCGGGATCCATAAACTCCACCTGCACCTCCGCCGCCGGGAATGTCACCCCGTCCAGTTCAAAATCACCTGTCTCCTGCACTTCACCGTTGGTGATAGGCACATGGGCAATAATGGTTTTACCAATATTCTTCTGCCAAATTCTTACCACAGCGATACCATTTTCAGGAATGCGGCTGGCGTCTACCAGACCACTGGCGATGGCAAAAGAGCCCACCGCGGCAGAGAGATTTCCACAATTTCCGCTCCAGTCGACAAAGGGTTTATCGATAGCCACCTGACCGAACAGGTAATCGACATCGTGATCTGCCATTTCGCTTTTCGCCACGATAACTGTTTTACTGGTGCTGGAGGTGGCACCGCCCATACCGTCGGTCTGTTTTCCATAGGGATCCGGGCTGCCGATAACCCGCAGCAGCAAGGCATCACGCGCGCTGCCTGCTGTCTGCGCCGAATCCGGTAGATCGGTTAAATTAAAAAACACACCTTTACTGGTGCCACCGCGCATATAGGTCGCCGGCACCTTTATCTGAGGAAGATAAACCTTTTTGCTAGTCATAAGGTATCACCGTTTACAATCCTGTCGGATAAACTTTGAGGGTTAAGAGTGCGCCGGATTTGAGCAAATGGCTCAAATCCGGCGACACAAGCAGTTATCAACTGCTAGCTGTTATGCTACTGTCGACGCCAGGAAATCCTGAGCGAAACGTTGCAATATACCGCCGGCCTCGTAGATAGAGACCTCCTCGGCAGTATCTAAACGGCACTTGACCGGTATCTCTACCCGCTCACCGTTTCTGCGTGTCATGACCACAGTCAATGCCGCCCCGGGTGTACGCTCACCAAACACATCATAGGTCTCGGTGCCGTCGATCTGATAGGTATGACGATTATCACCATTGGTAAACTCGAGTGGCAACACCCCCATTCCGACCAGGTTAGTGCGATGAATACGCTCAAAGCCCTCGGCAACGATAACCTCAACACCGGCAAGACGAACGCCTTTCGCCGCCCAGTCACGGCTGGAGCCCTGACCATAGTCGGCGCCGGCGATGATGATCAGCGGCTGCTTACGCTCCATGTATGTCTCAATCGCTTCCCACATGCGAGACACCTCGCCTTCGGGTTCAATTCTGGCAAAAGATCCTTGCTTGAACTCGACTTCACCACTCTTGCCAACCTGGGTCACCATCTCGTTAAACAGCTTAGGGTTGGCAAAGGTTGCGCGCTGAGCCGTCAGATGATCGCCACGGTGCGTTGCGTAGGAGTTAAAGTCGACTTCAGGTAGCCCCATCTTATCCAAATACGCACCGGCGGCGCTGTCGAGCATGATAGCATTCGACGGTGACAGGTGGTCGGTGGTGATGTTATCGCCAAGGACCGCCAGCGGACGCATACCTTTCATGGTGCGCTCCCCTGCTAATGCACCTTCCCAATAGGGTGGACGGCGGATATAGGTGCTCTGTGGACGCCACTCATATTGGGGATCGGTATCGGTACCATACTCGACTTTGATGTCGAACATCGGCTCATACACCTTACGGAACTGCTCGGGTTTCACACTCTTTGCGATCACCGCATCGATCTCTTCATCCGATGGCCAGATATCCTTGAGTGTTACCGGATTGCCGTTACTGTCCATTCCCAGGCTGTCTTTCTCGATATCAAAACGTATGGTGCCCGCAATTGCATAGGCGACAACCAGAGGTGGCGATGCCAAAAATGCCTGCTTTGCATAGGGATGAATACGACCATCGAAGTTTCGATTACCGGAAAGTACCGCCGTCGCATATAGATCGCGGTCGATCACCTCCTGTTGAATAACCGGATCTAACGCACCACTCATGCCGTTACAGGTCGTGCAGGCAAAGCCGACAATACCGAAGCCGAGCGCTTCAAGCTCTGGTAACAGCTCTGCATCTTCAAGGTATAGCTGCACCGCCTTCGAACCCGGTGCGAGTGAGGTCTTGACCCAAGGCTTACGGGTTAACCCTTTAGCGTTTGCGTTGCGCGCCAGCAGGCCGGCGGCAATCACGTTACGCGGGTTAGAGGTGTTGGTGCAGCTGGTGATCGCGGCGATGATACAGGCACCATCGGGCATCAGCCCTGCTTCATTTTCTACAACACCGCTAATCCCCTTATCGGCTAGATCACTGGTAGATACGCGGCGGTGAGGATTTGATGGCCCGGCAATGTTACGGCCAACCGATGACAGGTCGAAACGCAGGACGCGCTCATATTCAGCTTCTTTCAGGCTATCGGCCCAAAGCCCGCTCTGCTTCGCATAGGTTTCGACCAGCTTTACCTGTTGCTCATCACGGCCTGTCAGTCTCAGATAATCAATAGTCTTATCGTCGATATAGAACATGGCGGCGGTAGCGCCAAATTCCGGTGTCATGTTCGAGATCGTTGCGCGATCGCCCAAGGTGAGATTAGCCGCACCTTCACCGAAGAACTCAAGGTAGCTGGAAACCACCTTCTCATTACGCAGAAACTCGGTGATCGCCAGAACGATGTCGGTCGCCGTTATGCCGCTTTGACGCTTACCGACCAATTCGACACCAACGATATCCGGCAGACGCATATAGGATGGGCGCCCTAACATCACGCTTTCGGCCTCTAATCCACCTACACCAATAGCTATCACACCCAGTGCATCGACATGGGGTGTATGACTGTCTGTACCGACCAGAGTGTCGGGAAATGCAACGCCGTCACGGGATTGAACGACGGGTGACATCTTCTCCAGGTTTATCTGGTGCATGATGCCGTTACCCGGCTGGATCACATCGATATTTTCAAATGCCGTCTTGGTCCAGTTAATGAAGTGAAAACGGTCGTCATTACGTCTGTCTTCGATGGCGCGGTTTTTTTCGAAGGCATCCTTTTCAAATCCGGCATGCTCAACGGCAAGTGAGTGATCGACGATAAGCTGAGTCGGTACTACAGGATTCACCTTTGAAGGATCTCCGCCTTTATCGGCTATCGCATCACGAAGCCCCGCCAGATCGACCAGGGCCGTCTGTCCCAGGATATCGTGGCACACTACCCGCGCCGGATACCAGGGAAAATCCAGGTCCCGTTTACGTTCGATGATCTGCCTGAGCGAGTCGGTGAGTTTAGCCGGTTCACAGCGGCGCACCAGGTTTTCGGCATACACTCGAGAGCTGTAGGGCAATTTGCTGTAGGCACCGGGACTGATGGCATCCACGGCGGCCTGGGTATCAAAATAATCTAAATCAGTACCCGGTAAGGGCTTACGGTATGAGGTATTCATCGCTTGTTCCGCTTCGTTTACGAGAGGATATCGGGCCCTGAAAACAGGTTATCAGGGCCCTACTGCTTATCTTTCACCGATAGGTGTGACGGTTCTTGGCTCTGAACCTGTGTAGTCGGCACTGGGTCGAATGATGCGGTTGTTAGAGCGCTGCTCCATCACATGAGCGGCCCAACCTGTGAGTCGTGAACAGACAAATATTGGCGTAAACAACTTAGTCGGAATGCCCATAAAGTGATAAGCCGATGCATGGAAGAAGTCTGCATTACAGAACAGCTTCTTGGTGTCCCACATATACTCTTCACAGGCCACAGAGATATCGTAAAGTGACGTGTCACCGAACTCATGTGCCAGCTTTTCAGACCAGCCCTTGATGATCACGTTGCGTGGGTCCGATGTACGGTATATTGCATGACCGAAGCCCATGATCTTCTCTTTACGTTCCAGCATGCCTGCCATCTGTGTCTTGGCATCTTCCGGCGAGCTGAACTTTTGGATCATGTCCATCGCTGCCTCATTGGCGCCGCCATGAAGCGGGCCACGCAGGGTACCGATAGCGCCTGTGATACAGGAGAACATATCAGACAAGGTAGATGCACAGACGCGAGCGGTAAAGGTCGATGCGTTGAACTCATGCTCGGCATAAAGGATTAAAGACACATCCATCACGCGGCGATGCTGCTCAGAAGGCGCCTTACCGTTTAGCAGGTGAAGGAAGTGCCCGCCGATTGAGTCTTCCTGAGTGACACAATCGATCTCTACACCTTCATGAGAATACTTGTACCAGTAACACATGATGGCAGGAAACGCCGCGAGCAAACGGTTTGCAGCTCTGTTCTGCTCACTGAAATCAGTTTCCGGTTCCAGGTTGCCAAGGAATGAGCAGCCTGTTCGCATCACATCCATAGGATGGGCGTCGGCAGGAATGCGTTGCAGAACCTCTTTCAGGGCCTGCGGCAGATCTCGCTGAGCAAACAATTCTGTTTTGTAGTGGTCCAACTGAGTTTGATTCGGCAGTTCACCGTTAAACAGCAGATAAGCCACCTCTTCGAATGTCGCATTATCGGCCAGATCTGAAACATCATATCCACAATAGGTCAGACCTGAACCTGATTTTCCAACTGTACAAAGGGCTGTTTCACCTGCGCTTTGGCCACGAAGACCTGCACCACCGAGTTTCTTATCTACCATAACGTGTTCCTTCTATTATTTATCTGCTCTCATGTGCCACTTAGTATAAAAGCCCTGATGATTACCTATCTTGGTATTTATCAGGCTGGCCACAACACATAAGCTGTAGGGTGTTAATCAAACATATCTAACCTGAGTTACAGGTTTTTTCCTTCTGCGAACAGGCTATCCAACTTCTGCTCATACTCGTGATAACCGAGATAGTTATATAGCTCCATACGGGTCTGCATGCTATCGACCACCGCTTTTTGATCGCCATTTTCGAGTATCGAGCTGTACACCATCTCGGCCGCCTTGTTCATGGCTCTAAACGCGCTCAATGGGTAGAGCACCATATCTGCCCCCCACTCACCAAGTTCCTTTTTGTTCCACAGTTCTGTCTGTCCAAATTCGGTGATATTGGCAAGAATAGGCACATCCAATGCGTCGGCAAAGGCGCTGTAATGCTCTTCGGTTTTAACTGCCTCGGCGAAAATGCCATCGGCTCCGGCTTCTACATACGCCTTAGCACGGGCGATGGCTGCTTCCAGTCCCTCCTGAGCAAATGAGTCGGTCCGCGCCATGATGAAGAAATCAGGATCGGTGCGGGCATCGACAGCCGCCTTAATACGATCGACCATCTCTTCCGTCGAAACGATCTCCTTGTTCGGGCGATGGCCACAACGCTTCTGTGCCACCTGATCTTCCATATGTACCGCCGCCGCACCGGCTTTTTCCATATCCCGTATGGTCTTGGCGATATTAAATGCTCCGCCCCAGCCGGTATCGATATCCACCAGCAGAGGAAGATCGCAGGCCGATGTAATACGCTGCACATCCACAATCACGTCGTTCAGTGACGTCATCCCCAGATCCGGCAGACCATAGGAGGCGTTAGCGACTCCACCTCCGGAAAGATAGATAGCCTGATGACCAATCTGCTTTGCCATCATCGCTGTATAAGCATTGATGGTGCCCACTATCTGAAGTGGTTTATTGTCAGCCAAGGCTTGGCGAAACTTCTTTCCTGCACTCATGTTTATTCTCCCTCAGAGCTGGATACAAACTCTGTTTACTATTAATCAATGTTCTTTAAGCTTCTTTTCGACACTATTTTTCGAATATAAAATGTGACGACGCATCAGCATCTCGGCCAACTCCTCATCCCGGTTAGATATGGCCTGAACGATATGCTTATGTTCATCGAATGCCGTGGTGATTCTGGGGCCTGTCATTCCCAGTTGAACCCGATACATGCGAACCAGGTGGTAGATCCCGTCAAGTAACATAGAGATGAGATGGTTATTCTTGCTGCCCTGGATGATGCGATAATGAAAATCGACGTCACCGGCCTCCTGATAATAGGACTCACCACTCTTAACCTTTTGAAAATGACTGCTCAAGAGTGTGTTCAGATCGGATATTTCCTGATCGGTCATATTTTTTGCCGCCAATCTGGCCGCCATCCCCTCCAGAGACTCCCGAACCTGATACAGCTCGACTAAGCCTGCCGGAGTCAAGGTCACAACCCGCGCGCCGACATTCGCCCTACGCTCAACCAGATTACAGGACTCCAAACGGTTGATGGCTTCCCGTACGACGGCACGGCTCACGGCATATTTTGTCGACAACTCTGTCTCACTGAGTTTAGCGCCTGACTCGATCTCACCCTCAACAATATCTTTTCGCATCTGAAAAAATGTTTTATCCGCCGCTGTAACAGGCTGTTCGTTGAAAAAGGTCATATATTTACAAATTCATTACAAATGAGATTGTCGACAATATAACCCTAGACAATGGCATTGGTCAATAATAAACCGGTACATTGTCGACAAAAAATGGCGGAGAATCGTTCCGATACAGGATGTAGAATCATCTATTAGGTGTGATAACTTGAAGGAAGTTTCGATAAAACAGATTGTTAGATAAGCAGAAGGAGGTTTGAACCGAGTAACAGGTCATAATTCTGCCTGTTCGGGTTGTTGGGCCAGAGGAAAGGTGTCTTTTGTCAGTCGCAGTTTGAGTATTGTGTGAGTCACATTTGAACAGAAACGGGTTAGAGCTATGACTGTAGCTCAGAAGTTTTGAGTAGGGAAATATGGCACTTAGATGTGCGGTAACGCCGCGTTAACGGGTGAGTAAAAGTTGGCTAAAATGTGTAGCGAAGTGGAACCGAGCCAACTGTAACGAATCCGACTTTAAGGCCTTGTAATGTAACTGGTGGATAGCTATAAAGGTTTCATTTTACTAATTTCTGACAATGGAGGCATGCATATAGTTTGCGATATTCCTTGCGCTTTAACAGAGTGGGAGTTGCTAGTAAGCGTTTTGAATTTTCCTTCCCAAATATTTTCGACGATTGCAAGCACAAGTTCAGTGGAAAACTCAGATTTGTTCAAACTCAGCTTTTTCTTCGCGTGATTAAGGAATACACCATTCCACACACAGTAATTTACATATTTCAAATGCTGAAAACCGTGATCTGATAACATGTTAATCGGATTTGTGCGTTCACATTTACTAATCAGTATTACACTACACGATTTAAGGCCCGATACATCAAATACCACCGAATTTTCTGACATGATCCTTTCACTGCAAGGTTTCAACCTAGAAAGTGAAGCTAGTTCACTCTCTAAATTAATACTTTCAACGAGAATCGGTAGAAAGTGATTTCGCTTCAGGTCAAAAACGTTGACCCCGACTTCTAATGAGTTTTTATATTGTTTCTTTTTCTTTCATTTCGTGATTTAGAATGTATCGTGCCATCACTATGAAAGGATATATGATCAGGAAAATGTGCCGGTTCAAAATAGTCCTTTCCGATATCACCTTGTGTTACTTTGGTGTTACTCCCCAATGGATATTGATAAAATAGCTCAATTTTGTCGTGTTCAACCCCAATTGTTGAACAATGTAGTGTTTGCGTTTCTGTTTTCAACAATACATGTAACCTGCTAATACTCATATCTACCTTACCAACTACTAAGAAGTTACATAACAGCTTATTAGCGTAAATTCCGATAAACCCTTTGTAACTAACGGTGTTGAACAACAAAGAGTACAATTAATTCACTATTATTTTAGTAACTTACCATCAAGGTTGTTGTCAAGCAAAGGGCTGAGGGAGGGGAAAACCGAGAATTTAGATAACCGAGAAACACTTTGGGTCATTATGTAAACCACAAAAAGCACAAATCAATCACTTTTCAACACTATATTGGTAAAACCGAGAATTGTTTCTTTTACATAACGAGAAGCAAAATCTGTATATTGCTGCAATCAAATTATAACTGTACAAGCATCCAGTTATTTTAACGAACCTCAATCGAAGAGAATGCTTGCTTGAAATCACTAGGTGTAGATGCGGCAGTGGCCGTTGATGGCATGGCGAGGTTTCTATTCACCGAGCCACAGAAGTATCTGCACATAAGCTCACCGCTTGTGATAGATAACAATGAAGGTATAACCTTCAAAAAAACTATCTATTACCAACTCAGCCAGAAGCTAAAGCGGGTTTTCAGGTTAGCGCATCAAGCTGAAAGCTTTGCAGGTTAAATTCGATGATGTCGCAATTACCCGGCAGTAACTGACGATTAGACCAGGCTTGCTCGCCGGCGAAGAGGTTTTGAATGACGCGTAACCACTCCCCATGGCCAATAACCACCAAGGTTTTCACATCTGTACTCGATAATCCGCGCAAGAACTGTTTCACTCTGCTCAACACATCGGTCGCTGATTCAGCCCCATTTATATCCACCTCATTGCTGACGAAGCGTCGTTCGTAAGCCTCCCATAAATGCTGAGACTCACGATAATCTTGTCCCTGTAACTCGCCAAAGCAACGCTCACGCAATAGGGACGACGATTCGATGGGGATATTTAAGCTATGATTGGCTAGCTTTGCCGTCGCCATAGCACGACCCAGATCGCTGCTTAATATTAAATCGGGTTGATGAAGTGCCAATTGCTCTCCTAAGCGCCGCGCCTGGGACTCCCCTTTGACAGTTAAACCACTATCCAGATGACCCTGTAGTTTGCCCTCTGTATTCCACTGAGTTTCACCGTGACGACAAAAGAGTATTTTCATGCTTAATAGATCGAATCCTGAACGATGGAGGCTGGAGATTATCCTAATATTGGCAGTTAATTTTATCACCGAAACCTGAGCACAAGATATGGGATAATTCACAGTGTTTATCTGGATTTTGCCTGATTGGACGCCATGAGTATGCCATTGTCAGGATGATAATCACGCTAATTATCCTTGCTATACTTACTCACACCGACCCGTGGCAATGGAAGCAAAAGAATGAAGAACTTGCGAACCAGGTGTCTGACATTGCTATCAGCTCTCCTCTTTTGCATCTACTCCAACGCAGAGACCTACTCATTCGCTTCCATCGAGTATGAGCCATTCGGCTACATTGAAAACCAGACCATCAAGGGCATTATCCCGGAAGTCGTAACGGCCATAGCAGATGAAGCCGGCATAGAGATAGATATCACCTTACTGCCCTACTCCAGAGTCGTTAATTACACCAAAAGTGGTGAGGTGGATTTTGCAATATTCAGCAGAAACGCCGACAACGATGATAAGGTGGAGTATGTGGCTAAGCTGTTTGTGCAAAATGTCATTTTGTTAACACGCAAGGGAGATAGACTCAAAAAGCGTGATGATATATACAACACGGAGAAAATTAAGAATATTGGCTACCTCAGAGGCACTAACTTCTGCCCCGGGATGCTGAATGACGACCGGCTTGTGATGCACAAGATAAATGATTTCAGTCAGGGTTTAAAAATGCTGAACTCACACAGGATCAGTGCCTTTCTGACCATAGATACTACGGCTCTTTATGAGAGCCATAAATTGGGTTTACAGGACGCCTTCGAGTTCCCCGGATATAGCATGAAAAAAATTGAAGCCTGGTTACAGATCCCCAAAGTTCAATCACAGAGTAAAGCGTTTCCCGTCGACCGTGTACGCTCGGCTGCCGACAAACTAAGGGCTGAGGGGAGCATCGAAGCTATTTTAAGAAAGCATTTAAACCATAGTCTTTAACCGTTAAATATATGCACACCGTTTAATCACGACCAAAGCCGGTATCCCAACCCAGCGTTACTTATTGCCATGGTAGAGACACAGATTACGAAATTCTTTAGGGGTGAGTCCGCTATGCTTCTTAAAAAATTTTGTCAGATTGGTGGGCTCACTGAAACCTAACTTCAGTGCAATCGATGAGATAGGTTCCTGACTATAGGCTAACAACCTTTTAGACTCTAACATCGCATATGAGTCTATGAGCTCCTTTCCCGATTTACCGGTATTCTCTCTGGCTATCTGATTCAACTTTTTGGTAGTCAGTCCCATCATACCCGCATATTTTTCAAGGGTACGGGTATAGACAAAGTGCGTCTTAATCAGTTTATGAAACTTACAATAATCGGCCGAATAATTTGTCTGATGATTAGAATCTAAACTGGATTGATGCCGGCGAACCAAGGTTTTTAACACCAGGGTTCTCAGAGCGTTGCGTATCACCTCTTCCGTCAGCTTGCAGTGCAGCTTCTTGTACTCGGTCCATAACTGCTCGAAGAAAAAACCACAGCTATCCTCATCTTCATGTATGAAGTTGATATCTTCAAAAGCCGATCTGATCCTGCTCTTGTAGGGATCCTCCTCTCCATAAAATAAGATATTATCGCAAAATGGAATGATATAGCCGCGGATATCGGGATTGTAATCAAATCTATGCGCCTGATATTTTGAGACAAAAAGAAGTGTCCCCGGTTTTATATGGCATACCTGATGGTCGATAAAGTGCCTGCCATGTCCATGGCTGATATAGATGATCGCGTTAAAAAAAAGGCGGTGAGGATCGGTAAACAGGCCCCTTTCATAGTTACTGTAAAACTCCTGCATGGTATGCATTGCAAAGTCGAAATCCGCTTTAGATCTGGGAAACTCGACGCCAAATATCATATCTTCACTCATTACTGCTCCATCCGGCTCTGGTTGTATGAAGTGCAGACCAGGATTAAGTTACCACCTAAACGATGACTCACTTGGTCTGCTCTTCAAACTTTTCAGCCCACTCTCTATAATCGATAGTCTCCTTAACCGGCACCAGCTCCGTATCAGAGGAGGTAGAGTGAGAGACGACGAACAGTGGTGTGTTACTTGTGCGAAAGTCTGATATCAGATTGACCCTGACTGCAAGGTGAGAACAGACAATCAATGACGACAGGATGTAAAAAGCGAATAAAAATTTCTTTCTCATAAAAATCTACCTTCAGGTTTCCAATTGACCCATGTGTCGAGCTGCTTAGTTACGCTTGCCACGGCGTCTGTTTGATATCGACTTAATCCATTGCCTGTTAAACCTGACAAAATCAGTCACCGGGTTCATCGGACATATAGTTCTGCACCAGGGCCGCTTGACGACTAAGGAGGTGATCACCGTTGCCGCCGTTAAAACGAAGAGGTATAGGGAGCCTATCATTCCGAACATGATGCCGAACGGTTCATAGGAAAATGATGCCGGGTTTCTGAAATAGAGGCCTAAACATAAAGTTGTCAGTAACAGCATTCTGGGAAACCACTCAAAAAACGGGTGATTCAGGCTGGTTGTTTTTGCATTTCCAAGCTTAGCTAAACACTCCTGAGTCGCACCGAATGGGCACAAGGTGGAACAGTAAACATTTCTATTGCTCACGATAATATATAAGAGCACCAGTGAGAGTAATATCAATGAGGTATAGCTTCCCAGGCCCGTCATCCAGGTCCCTGAAATCAGTATCCCCATAGTCGAAGACGAGACCAGACTGGAGGAGAAAAAGCCAAATAGACACATTGAGGTAAGCAAGAGTACCCAATTGAACAAGAACTTTTTCCGGTGACGGCTCTTGTTCACCCACACAGCCATAACAAACATCACTATGGCCATCCCATCGAGCCAACGAAAATGAGCCATAGCAGGTTTATCCTCAACCAGACTAAAGCCAAAAAGCTCGATTCTCACCGAATCTGCCGCCAGTTCCACTGCCTGTGACAGTGCATTGCTCGATACAGTCGCCCCGCTCACCGCGTCTATGTGCAGCGGCTCCTCAACATTTTTCCCAAGCACCGACTCCATCAAACCGGATTGAAGCACCTTGTCTAAATATGAGCTGGTATCTTTAGATGATATGACCGCTAAGCGTTGAATTTCACCCTGCGGTGATACCGTCAGGCCAACCTCTGTTCTGCCGCCATACCCTACTCCGCTGCCTAACCCAATAAATTCGACCGGACTCACTTGAGCGTCAGCCGCTCCCAAAAACAGAGTGGTATGGATCTCTTTTAAGCTATCGCCTTCGATGAGTAGTTGGTTAACCATCTCCTGTTGGTTATCCGCTATTCGAACACCCCCAGCGACCCAGGCCAACAGCATTAATCCGATGGAGATCAGGCTGGCTATCTTTTTTAGCCAATCGGCACGTCTCTTACTATACATAACACCTCTCAAAGCCCTGATACCAGGCTCAGGGCTTCGTTTAACTATTGCCGGTTAACAGCGATTCATTGATGCTTAGGTTTCAAATGCAGCAGAACCTTGTAGATCACGGCAGCGCCAATCACCAAAGCGGTACCGACAAAGCCCAGAACATACCAGCCGGCGTTGCCTTCATTTTCGCCGAGCAGAGTGAATGCTCCGGCGACGGTCAAGATAAAACTCAGCCACCAGAAACCAACAACTAACCATTTCCACCAATTCATACCCAGGTGGTACTCTTTAGCCCACTGCCCCGCACCGGCAAACACCAGGACCTGAATTGCGCCTAACACCATCCAAAACAGTGGATCCAATAACGTTGATTGAGGAAACATTAGAAACCCTCCCAGTTGCCGTCATATTCCCAGGTCTTCTCGACCTTCAGATACTCTTCACTTCTCATCCATTCGGGTGGCTGGTGATAACTGGCGAAATTACCGCCACTCCATTCAGGATGAAACGACTCAGCATCCGGGTAATAGAAGAAGTTATGCTGCATAGCCAATAATGCATTTCGCGTCACCCCGGTCGGGTCTCTTGGCTCGGCTTGCTTAACCAGCGCGTGGATCCAGTTATTTTTCCTCGTATAAGGACACACGGCGATACAGACACGACAGCCCAGTCCACTCGGCGTTGGTCCCTGATTCCAGAACCTCCAACACCCATCCTGGTTAAACTCATACTTACGTATACCGCGAACCACATCATCGGGCTTATCTGATTTGCTGATGGAACCGCTCGGACAGGCATCTGCACATATTTTGCAGCTTTCGCAGAAGTGCTTCATATTGAGATCGATCGGCTTATCGTGCTCCAGATCTAAGTTTGTTATCACAGCAGCGAGTCGGATGTTGGGTCCAACTTCCGGTGTCATCAAGATACCGTTTCGGGTCGACTCCCCCAGCCCGGCAAGCATGGCCAGAGGTGGCATAATCACCTCATAGCTGTTACCCGGAAACTGAGGACGCGCAGCATACCCAAGTTCACCTAGATAGGCAGCCATTAATCCTGATGCCATTTTGGCGCGATAATAGGCGTCATAGGAGGTTGAATATCCCACGGCGGCATACATAGGATCCCAGTTCATCGGCACACCAAAAACGATGACATTCTTCCAGTGCTTTGGTATCTCATCTCCCCATTCAGGCATGCCCCGCATCATATTTTTAAATACGAAATTTGAGTCCAGCTTGGTGATGCCAACCAGGCTCATACCAAACTTAAATGCCATCTGTTTTATCAACTTAGAGGCATGTTTAGGGGACTTAAACTCTTTCGGCTCACGTTGCACCCACTTAAAATCGTCGATATCCGGATGCTCTGTTGGCTCGGGCGGAAAATCCGCATGCAAACCTTTGCTGTATGCGCCTGAATATGCCCAGGCAAGTGCAAAGCGATCACGGTGCTTTTCGATATTTTTGTCATGCTTCACTTTTTCGCTGAATGACAACAACATCTCTTCCCAACGTTTCGGGTATTTAGCGTAATATTCTCTCACCCTGAGATCCGGGATCTCTCTCCAGTCATCTGTTGGAACCCAGCCCCCTTTAATCGACTTAACCAGACTAAATGCGCGATTGAACAGGTAGTCTTCCCACTCCGGGCGTTCTATTTTGCCAACCACCTCCATCGTCGGTGGAAAGTCCACCTCAAATGCCTCACGGTTGAAATACATATCCTTACCAGCCTCGGTTCGTCCCCAACCGATATTCGCATCGGGATCTCTGCCGAGAACAAATCCGGCACCAGCCCCGGTACCGACTGTGGCGGTGGCAGCAGCAATACCACCTAACTTAAGGAAGTTTCGGCGAGAATAACTGGTCGCCTCATCTTCTAACTGTGTATCATCTTTCATTACTAACCTCTGACTTTTACATCGTTATCTACTGTTTTTATTCAACATCCATCATCGCAATGGCTAGATTCTTTCTTATCTCATCCATTTGACTAAGGTACTTTTGTTTAAATTGTGTCGACATCTTTGACAGCGCAGACATAGCCACCCCGGCTTGCTGCCACTGCTCGGTGTGGTAATTTGCCAGAAACAGCTGTTCCAGCGCCCAGACGTCATGGGGATCGAGTTCGAGCAAGATTTTGAGTTCAGGGAGCAGAGGTTCCCACTGTTTGGCTGCGGCCAGTGCCTGCGCGCGAATGGCAAGCACATCTATATCGTCGGGCCTTACTTTCAGGTATTCACTGAGTGCTTTGACTGCATCTGAATATTGTTGAGTTTGATGTGCCCAAATGCCTCTCAATCGACTCAGTTCCGGGTTATAAACCTCATTTACCTCTGCACGTTCTAACCAGCTGTTAGCTTCTACTGGTCGCTTAAGTGCCAGGCAGCTACTTATGGCGGTGATATAGCAGGCTATTAGGGTGGGACTGATCTCATATACCCGCGTACACGATTTAATTGATGACTCAAATTCACCAGCCTGATATTGACACCCGGCCAGGTTTTGAAAACCACCGGCAAATTCAGGGGCGAGTCTGGTACATTCGGTGAAATAGTTAATCGCCTGTTCATTATCACCTCGAGCCAGGTGGAGATAACCCAGATGAAAATGGCCTAAATAATTAGCTGGAGAATGAGTAATGGCTTGAGTAAACGCTTTTTCAGCCTGGTCCAGCTCCCCCAGCTGATGAAATACCATCCCACTTTTGATATCGAAATCACCGGCTGAGAATATTGGCTTGTTATTTGAGATTAGACTTAGTGCAAGCTGAAAAAGCTTAGCCTTAAAAAGCGCGTTAAATAATTTATCTAGCTCATCTTTGTTAAAGAGTTCATCCTTGAAAATATCATTCAGCACGGCACTGAATGCTTCATGCTCTATCCAATCGATAAATTGAGGATTATTAATGTTACTAACGTTACCGAATTGATTTTTAAGGAGTCCCACTCTATCATTCAGCGAATCTAGAATAGGCTTATCACATTTAAAACTATGGGTTTCTTGCTGCATAAAATTGAGCAAGCCCAACCATTTATCATCAATCATTTACCGTCCAGCCACTGAATGAAACTTACGTTGAATATAATAATCAAAGCGGTAACGGGCAAAAGGTTCAATTCTGTCGAAAAATGGTAGAAATGAGCTATTTGGTAAAAACATGAAGCAGATCCGTTTATTTAAATATTGGGGAAGAGGTTCACATAAATATGGTGCAATTATTTTTAAGCTGATAAATATTAAATAATCCTCACCTTAATACACTTCTGTTTACCCGCTTAAAAACCTGCGTTACTTCACCTTCTGGCGCAAAGGACAAAAACAACCTTTTTCAGCCACATTTCAACCTTTTTGTTAACAGGCTAAGCCGATAACATCAAATTTTTGGTTATGAATTTACGGTAAATAATGAAGACGGAAGATCTAGCCCTATTCAACACTGTTGCTGAATGTTCCAGTTTGACCGGGGCTGCACGAGTATTGAATATTCCCGTATCTAAGGTGTGCAGGCATGTGGCTCAACTCGAACAGCACCTTGGTACACGCTTATTCGAACGAACCACCCGCAGCCTGTCTCTCACAGATGCAGGAATAGAGTTGATACACAGAAGTAAAAAGATCCTCTCAGAGATTGAGGCCCTGGAGTTAAGCATAGGTCAACTCCAGGGAAATACTTCCGGCACCGTTACCATAGCAGCGCCATTGGATTTTATTAACTTGACCTGTAACGACATGCTTAATAAGTTTTATCAAGAATATCCTGGGTTACAATTGAAGTTCATCTCCTACCAGAGTCGTCTAAATCCCATGGAGGTCCAGGCAGATTTAGTTTTCTTTGTCTCCCATAATAATCCACCGGACAGCACTATGGTTGGGCATAAGCTTTCCACAATGAAACGTCTGTTTATGGCCAGTCCGGAATTTATCGACAAACACCCGGAATTGATACATCCAAAACAGCTAGGTCAATATCCCTGCTTACTCTCCTCGAAAGGAGTTCAACCCGGCCATGTTTGGCTATGGACTGAGGATAACCACTCCAGTTGCATTAATGTTAATGGCCCGCTGGAATCTGAGAGTAATGAACTTTGCATATCAGCAGCAATTAGCGGCCAAGGTATCGCCTGGGTGCCCAGAGAGATGTGTAATGATCAGATTCAATCCGGAAAATTAAAACTATTATTCGATGGGAACTATGGAACGGATATTTATATGTGGTCACTGTTTTCAAGCAGAGAATATCTTCCCCACAGAGTAAAAGTTGTATTGGATTTTTTTAAGAAAGAGATAAGCATCTTATTAAAGCAGTCGTTTGAGTAGCCCTCCGTTTATACTATTGCAAAAAGTAGAATACTTTTTTCCAAACAAACAAATACCCCCTTTTAGGTATTAGATTTAAGATCAAGATGTCAACTTAAATTCTAAATTGATACATAAAGGGTGAAGATGAAAGAACAAGAAAAAGATGAACAGATCATAGATCAGCACAGGCGACAGTTACTTAAATTAAGCGCCGGAACCATAGCGGGTGTAAGTGCCGTTGCCGGCGCCGGAAGCTGGATAAAACACAGAGTGGAAGGCGTCGAACAAGATGGTTATCCCATTGAGATTTCGCCATCATTTAAACGAAAAGATCAACGTGACGTCTTACTGACGTTTGCCGGCAGTAAAGCGCTAGGCGAAAAGTACCCCGAACGTAACTTAAGCCTGAGCAATGATTCTGAAGGGCCGGTTAAAACCGGCGAAAACTCGTTCAACTTCCAGAAAGGTATCTATCAATTCGCAACGGCCCATAAACGAGCTGATAACGATAAAGTAGGCTATACCCAGCTCGACTATGCTTTAGAACAAGCGTGCTGGCACGGAATGAACATCTTAGCGCCGCTGGAGTCTATGGGTGTACCTAATCAGGGAACATTTGGCTGGGATCAATCAGAGGTTGCGAAAGAGAAGTACCCCTTCAAAGATTCTGTTGAAATTTTAAGTGCGATAAGGACGGCAGCAAAGACATTTGGTGCCGTGAGAGTCGGTATATGTAGACGCGACAAACGTTGGGACTATGATCCCCTCTATGACATCACACAAGAGAAGACCCTGACCTGGGAGGAGGATTTTCCATTCGAACCTAAGAGCGTCATCGTTATGCTAACCGATATGGATTACGATGCGATGGCAACGGCGCCTATGATCCCAGCATCCGCCACTGCAGCTATGGGTTACACCCATAATACGATTCAGGGTGGCGGTATGGCTAAGTTCTTAAGAGAGCTGGGGTATATGGCTGTCGGTTCGGGTAACGATCTCGGTAGTTCGGTCTCTTACGCTATCGCGGCCGGATTAGGTGAAGGTGCCCGTAACGGTGCGCTTATCGCTCCGAACCTGGGGCCGAGAGTACGCATATCTAAAGTTTATACAAATCTCGAACTCGATGATGCTGCCTACGACAAACCGAGAGATTTCGGCATCTTATCCTTCTGTGAAAATTGTAAGAGATGTGCAGAGTCATGCCCCGGAAATGCGATCAGCATGGATGATAAACCATCGATGAGTTCAACATTCGACGGACATGATGACCCGGATTATAACTGGCAAGGTCAGGCTGGCATGCGGAAGTTCCATAACGACTCCAAGAAGTGTTTCAAGTTCTGGTGTGAAAATGGTGGTGACTGCGGCGCGTGTATCGCATCTTGTCCATGGAATAAACCCGATTTCTGGCACCATAGACTCATCGATGCCTCAAATACCTTCACCGCCGGCCCGGTTCACAGCATGATGAAACAAGCCGATATTCTGTTTGGTTATGGTAATACCAACGATGAAAAAGCCGTTGAAAAATTCTGGCGTAGTGGTTTTAGTGGCGACTTTACTTAGAGGAGATAACCTATGATGGGATTAATGTGGTATCTGTTAGGCATGATGACTACCGGCGCAATTTGGGGTTATCTGTACCTTCAAGGTCGCTATAAATTAAACTGGAAGGCGAATTCAGGTTTATTCTTTACCTTTGCATTTGCCTGGATCTGTATAGGCTGGTCATGGGGTTCCTTTGCCGAAGGTGAACCTCAATCGGGTGCTATGGGGCTGCTTAACTTTGGCCTTCCGGCAATAATATTGGCGCTCTATACCTGGAGAAAATTTATTCAGCCATCCAGTAAATAAGCAACTAATTCCAGTTACTATTATATACAAGTGGGCTCTATGGTCATTACCTTAGAGCCTAACCTGTTCAATCAAACTATATAGTTTGCCTCATCCAATCGATTAAATGCTCAGTTGATGACGGTTTCCACCCACTTAAATAAAATTCAATTCAACTCTACGTATCTACACCTTTACCTGAAATAATCTTTTTTCATTTTATCACCATTAACAATACCTACTGCTTAGTTATTGTATGTATGCGCTAGCAGGCTTCAATGTATAACCGCGCCAAATATACACCCGCCAATTAAAAGGTTAAACCTAAAGTAAAATGATTAATCACAAGATTACCCTCACAAATTTCAAAATACACTCAAAGAACAAAATTACATTTTATGGAAATGAGTTTTCCATAAAGCGGAATAACAAATAAAAATAATTAAACCCCAAGTTCTCAACAATACAAACAACGTGACACCACTCAACAAAAATGACCAACATCAACAATAATTCCATTCCGCAAACTTAACTGTCGGACCTATCAAACCAAAGTAATGGCATTATATTAACCTTTGGTTAATTGACGACGCAAATATATGGGCGTATCGTAATCTCAAATTAACAAAACATCTATATTGCAGGCTCACTCAACCAGAAATATCAACAAACTATATTTTACAATTAAGTTTACACCACCAATATTACCCACACACTTTTAACGATTGTGTGATGGATTCGTATTGTCAAAAATTAATAAATCAAACAAAAGTAATGGAGATTAAAATTGAGCACATTAAAAACTAAACTATTATCTCTTGCAGGCATCACCGGTCTAATTTTAAGTTCAGGTTCAGTTATTGCAGCAACATCAGGTTCACACTACCCTATGGGCGGTGAGGGGGTCGTTGCAGGTACTCCACCACCACCGGGTATCCACTATCGCATGTATAACACCTGGTACAATGCCGATACTATCAATGATAATCAAGGTGATAACTCTGGTTTAGACGTTAACCTGGATGTTTTCTCTCAGGTTCACAGGCTGGTACATGTTACAGAGAAAAAGATTTTTGGTGCCAACTGGGCCTACAATGTTCTGCTTCCAATGGTAGATACTGATATCTCCATATCTCAATTCGGTGTCAATGACTCCAGCTCATTCTCTGCCGGCGATATTGTTTTAGAACCGCTTGCCCTGTTTTGGTATCGTGAAAATTACGAAGCGGCTCTTGGGCTGGCCGTGATCGCACCTACCGGAGATTATGACTCGACAGATGCATCTTCGCCGGGTAAGGGATACTGGTCAGGAATGATGACGCTGGGTGGTACCTACTATCTTGACTCAGACAAGTCATGGTCAGTCAGTGCCCTAACCCGCACTATTATAAATGGAGAGCAGGACGAGACCGATGTCAGACCTGGTTCTGAGTTTACTATTGAAGGCGGCATCGGCAAACAGTTTATGCTCGACAATACCTGGCTCATCCGTCCGGGGATCAGTTACTGTGCCACATGGCAGATCAGTGATGACAGTCAGGATGGACCTGGCACTCTGGCCAGTGAAAGAAAAGAGGGATACGGCATCGGTGGTGAATTAAACGTGCTCTATCTACCTTGGCTACTTCAGGGTAATCTGCGATACACCAACGAGTTTGGTGCAAAAAATATGACTGAAGGTTCGTCAGTGGTATTTACTCTGACAAAGTCTTTCTAAACTCCTCCTACATCTAAGGCAGCGCCACTAGCGCTGCCTATTCCAACTCTGAACAAGATGTTTTAAATCAGGCCTACAGCAATCGGTTCTGGGTTAACTTTAAAGGTAAACACTCAAGCTTTTTTATTCTCTTTAGCAATAGTTTGCCTGAACTCTTTAGGTGACAAACCTGTCTGGGACTTAAAAAACTTTGTCATATTTGTTGGCTCATCGAAACCTGTCTTGTAGCAGATCTCTTTAATACTAAAGTCACAGTGAGCTAGAAATCTTTTAATTTCCAACACTAAACGCGCGTCGATAAACTGTCTTACCGTCATACCGGTAAACTCTTTACAGACTGAATTTAATTTTTTATAGCTAACATTTAATTGTTCACAATAATAATTAGACATGCGCGATTCAAATATTTTATCCTCAATCATCTTTTGAAGATTCAAGAATAACCCATGGGCCTGGTGGTCACTCAAAAACACGTTATTCTTTGTCTGTATTCGCTCTACAAAACTCAATAGCACCCCCAGCAAACCACGAATGATCTCCTCCTGACATATGTCATCCGGTCGACTGTATTCATGGTACATGATATCGAAGAGTGAGATAGCATCCTTTCTGGCATTGTCCTCTTCTGATATTGGTAACTGGGGGGAGTTCAGAGCATAGTTAAACATTTTATAGTAGAGTTTATCGCTTAACCCTTTGACATTTTTGTTAATAAACTCTTCGGTAAAATAGATGACATAGCCCTGAGCATCTTCATTTTTTTCAAAAGCATGTAACTGCCCCTTACAGATAAAAAAAAGAGAGGCACCTTCATACTCAAAATCGGTGAAATCAATACTGTGAATGCCTTTACCCGAGGTAAAAAATACAATAGCGAAAAAGGTGAGCCTGTGAGGAGTATAAGGATGCACATTATATTCTGACTCTTTTGCAAAGAAGTCAGCTATCGTCGTGACAACAAACTCTCCCTGGCTAAAACAGTTAACGAACTCCACATTAACTATCTCTTTCTTCATAAGCCCCTCATATCTGCGTAGATCCAGCTGTTAATTTGAACGGCTGTTTATAAATGACCAGCATAATACTATCGTTTCAAAAGTTATCTCAGGAGTTTAGCCCTATAGAATATTGATTTTAGATAAATTTAATAGTGATATGTTGGATATGAATGTTAGATATTTTAACACTTTTGGCAGGGTTATGTTAATTTGAGATCACATAAAGCTAAGGCAGAGCTATTATCTCTCCCATCTCAAGCCGGTACTCTTTATCTGCGAGCTCAGCACGAACATCGGCATCATGACATATTAAGATCATAGGCAGTGACAGCTCCTTTAAAACAGCTATCAGCTGCTGTGTATTTGTCGGGTCCAGGTCGTTGGTTGGCTCGTCTAACAACAAGATCTCCGGCCTCATCGCCAACACACAAGCTAACGCAACAAGCCTCTTTTGACCGCCGGATAGCTGATAAGTGATTCGGTTCTCCAGGCTGTTAATATTTAACTGTTTAAGCACCCCTCTTGCTATTGTTAAGGCCTCAATACGAGTCAAGCCCTGATTTAGAGGTCCAAAACAGACATCTTCAATTACTGTCGGACAAAAAAGCTGATCGTCAGGATCCTGGAATACTAAGCCGATACGGGTTCTGAAGCGCGAAAAGTCGGCTTCTGTTTGACAGCTCTGACCAAACAGGCAAACCTCTCCTGAGCTCACAGTTTTAAGCCCCATGATGAGTGAGAGTAAGGTGCTTTTTCCGCTGCCGTTAACCCCGGATATAGAGACGCTTTCTCCCTCATAGAGCTCAAAATCCAACTCGTTAGCAGTTACACTCGCTTCTGCATGCCGAAAGCTGACTCCCTTAAGCGCTATCATGGGTGGTAAAATTGGTATTGAAGATGACATAGTGACCTAATATAGAGTAGCGAAATCTGAATAATTAGATTGTGATAAATGAGCTTGAAAAAATTAAACCGGTTAGCGAAAGATAAAAGAGAAAATGTGCATACTCACGTTTTGACACCTGCACCCGCTCATGAGAGAAGAAGTGCCCCCTAAACCCTCTGCACTTCATCGCCTGTGTTACTCTTTCCGCTCGGTCAAATGAGCGTACCAACAAGATACCAAACATATATCCATATGAACGCCAGGTATGCATATTATTTCCGCCCTTAAAACCACGTACCTTCATCGATTGACGTAATCGATTAAACTCCAGATCCAACAGCCCGATATATCGAACGGTAAACTGCAACAGGAGGGCAAAACGTCTCGACACACCCAATTCCACCAAAGCCCTGCCCAGAGTAAATGGATCGATTCCATCGCTCAATACCATAACGGTTAACATCACAATATTAGCTTTTAAAATGATCATCAGAGCCATCACAGTTCCCGACTTAGAGACTGAAAAACTGAAGATATTAAACAGAGACTCACCGGGTACGCTAAATGGGAGCAAAATAACGGTGAATACAACAAGGCAGTCCATTGCCAACAGGCGATTAACAGTTTGCTCCGCAGTTAAGTTACTTTGCTGCCACAGGTAAAGCACCAATACCATGAATAAGCCTAAGGTTAACCAGTTTGTGGTCAGCACAGTAGCCAATGCCAGAGATGCTATCAGCACAAGCCTGAGCTTTGGCGGGATAGGTATAGAGTTAATACGACACGTTTTCGTTGCAAGGAGGGAGTCAATCATCTGCGTCTGGCTCTCATCAACGACCAGAGTCCGAACAGTCCCATGATATATCCGATCCCTCCTAAGATATCGTGCCAGCGTATATTCTCTTCATATCGATCCAACTGATTACGAAGAGGCTGAATAGCTTTAACCAAGGCGGCCTCAATTATCACTTCACAGTTTCGAGATGCCTTGTATGGTTCTGAGGATTTGAATGCTAGCGCTTGTGTAGCTGATGGCTCGTCTGGTGATCCGTTTATCCGGGAAAACTCATCGGCACTGATATCAAATGTCGCCACATGCCCCTGCCCGGCATCGGCTTTAATCCGGTAATCAGCACCGGTTATCTCCTCGAATCTAAACACTCCACTCTCATCGGCATATGCAGTAGCTACAAGCTGTTTACCCTTCACCAACTCAACCTTAGAACCATTGGCGGACTCCCCTCCTCCAAAATAGACTTCACCAACAACTGCCGTGCCTTCAACCCAGGCAAAAACCTTAGTTCGGTGAGCCTGCACCGTACTGCTCAGACAAAAAAATAACAATAGAGAAATATATATATATTTATACATCGGAGAGGACTCCCTGAAGAATTTCAGGCCTAAGCTGAGTAATGAGTACGATAATGAAACCTGATATCACTCCTTCCAATATTGAGAGCGGCAGATTGCCCCAAAATACAAGACTTGCAGTTGTACTAAAGGCATCTCCCGAGAGGTATAGCGATAGCGACACCATTAAGCCCGTCAATAAGACCGCGATACTACCGGCAAGAAATCCCAGTAACTGTACCGGGATCCTGGCTCTCAATGGCCTTAACAGCGCGCCAACCATTACCGCCGGCAGGGCGATATTCAAACAGTTGACTCCCAGTACAACAACACCACCAAACCCAAAGAACATCGCCTGTAACAGCAAGGCGATCAGCATGACAGGAAATGCCAGCCAACCTAATAGAAGTCCAATTAATCCATTGAAAATCAGATGCACACTCGATGGCCCTAGCGGTACATGGATGAGCGATGCCACAAAAAAGCAAGCCGATAGCACGGCTGCAAAAGCTATTTTGTCATCATCGAGCTTTTTTAAACCTAGTGTGGTCCCGGCTAAAGTTATGACTATTCCGGTGATTAATACCGGGGTGGCTAATACTCCATCGGCTATATGCATATTCTTTCCCTACTTCATATCCTGAACTTGTAACCAAATAACACCGGCCTGCTCATGTTCATACTTTTTACCTTGCACTGTGATCGGTTTATCATCGGCCACCAGTGCGGCGATCCCCCACCATCCCTCAAAAGGTAAGCTAACCGAGAATTCTCCCATACCGTTGGTACGAACCTCTTGCGATGCCCATGCATCGGACGGTATTTTCACGCCTGTATCGTTGTAATATTCTATCTCTACCGACACATTTGCAGCGGGTCTGCCGTCACTCAACACCCGCCCCGTAAACAGACTATTGGTCCACAGAGCGAAGGGGCGAGTGAGTGGAATGATCTCCACCGGGTTACCTAAGGTGTGCTGCCACTCACCCATTGCGGCAAAGGCATCGACGATGACTTTGGCATATTGGGTGATAACCACATCCTCAGTGGGATCCAGATAGGGCGCCTGATGAGTAAAGAAGGTATATGTCCCCGGTCTGCGCAGCGCCATACTCAATTGCCAGCTGCTTTTGCCATCTCGGCTGACGGGTTTGAGTTCCTCGGTGAGATCCACACGAGTCCCATTAACCATATAACCCGCGGATACGGGTCTCTCGATAGACATCAAGGGTCCCTGAGTTGAGGGGTGGGTAAAATGGATGGGAAAATGAAGCTTACGTGAGTCACCGGCATCGATAACTTGTTTTTCAGGGAAAAAAGCGAGGAAATGTGCACAGACATCACTCGAAATGAGCCAAAGGGCGGTAATAATAGCGCTCACAGATAAGGTTGATTTCATTAAAGATAACCATAGCGTTAATCGAAAACCGATCTGAAATCTGACGTGAACATTCATGAAGTGAATATTGACTGCTGACTGAGTGATCCCGCCCAGATTCCAGTGTTGTCATTGAGGTGGGTTTCCTGACTCCTGGATCAACGCTTACTACGCCTTCCCGGCCTGAGCCAGTGGATATGTAGTTCGCTTCTCAGTTACAGTTGCGGGTACAGTCCGAAAATTTCATCCGGTTCCCCTAATACCAATGTAATCAAAAAAACACGCTTCACAGAGTGAAAACCTGTTATTTGACAAAGGTATAAGCCTCTCGGCTCCTCAATAACAGTATTTTAGGTCATTCGCTTTTCTCCATCACTGTGACTTTTCACAGTAAATTTTACAGCAGCGATAAAGTGAGAGTTCTGTCACTGGTTTTGCCAATCATAGACAGTAGAAAAGGCATAGAGTTAGAGGTAAACATAGTCCCGGACTATCGATGAGGCCGGGTCAGTGAGTCACTCAGATAAGATAATGAGTATTGGCAACTTTGATCAAATAGAAGTTCATATTTCTGTCAAGAATCGGAGAGACCATACCACCTGTCTCACTTTTCCATCAGAAACTATCAGAAACTATCAGAAACTATCAGAAACTATCAGAAACTATCAGAAACTATCAGAAACTATCAGAAACTATCAGATAAGATAATTAGTATTTGCTACCTTGATCAAGTGAGCCATATTTCTTGCCGCAAGGGTCTCTTTAAGCACATCGATATGATAGTCGATACCGCGCTCGGTTAGGTGACAGGTGTCGGCTATTTCGGCCCTGCTATAACCATTTGAGAGTAGTGACAGGATATTTCTGGATACGGGTTTGACAATATTAAAGTCAACGAGTGGATTGATCTCCTTTCCATGGGCACTCGCGATTTTCATATGCAGGTATTCCAGCTCCTCCATCACAGTAGCGCTTGCGTTTAACAGCTCATCTTTTATCAGGTCACTATCGATCAACAGAGAAAACCTGCCTATCATTTCGGGAGAAAATGGGCATGGTATTGTAAAGGTGAGTCTGTGCTGATAGCCAAACTTTATCATATCGATGAGTGGGGATGCCTTCCCTTTAAGCTCATTGTCATATTCCCAAAGATGGCAATCATTGACTAAGACCTGCTCAAAGTTTTTGTCTTTGACTATCCAGCGATTCCCCCAACATCGCCAGAATGTAAGCGCATTGGCTGAACTTGCATAGATGTGCTTTCTTCCGGCTACTTTCTGATGAACGATGTTCTTAGAGCTGTAGTGCGAGAACCTCTGCTTATGGTCTACCAGGTCGATGCAGTAAGCAATATCAGATATTTGATATTTATTACAAAATTGGGTAAGCCTGTGGGCAATATCTTCCCGGCAAATATCTTCTGGCTTAATCAAAATTTAACTCCTTAGATAATGGCGGGAGGTGACAAATAAAGAAAACAACTTAGAACTTCCGTTAATATTACCAAAGGGTATAACGTGTCATTAATCAGTTGTGAACTCTCGTAAAACAGATATTAATAATATAAATCATATCTGTTGGCGGTCATACCGATGGCAGCTGAAATTGTGACTCATGGCGTCATAATTTCAGACGCCACAAGATCACAGATTTTATCGGCACAAATTAGCGGTTTCAGTCACTATGACAGCTGGTAAGGGGCAATTTCAGTTAATACCATATCTGTTAATACAGACTGAAGCGCAACGGATAGCCTGGCCCACTGCTCCTCATCGGCAGGAAGACCAAAGCGAAGGGCATCACCTTCGTCGGTCAGTCGGGTCAATACCCCATGTTGGCACAGATGTTCGAACCAAACTGGTGCCTGTGGCAGATACACACATTGAAAGAGTGAAGTACCCGCAACCGGCTCCCCTAAACTCAAAAGCAGTTGCCGTAAACGCGTACTCGCGCGTTTTAGCCTGACACTTTGCAACTGCTGCCACTCAGTATCGGCTAATGCCTTAGCTGTGATATACCTGGCGGGCCCGCTGAGGCACCAGGGCCCCAGGAACTCCTGCACAGCTTCTCTTATCCTCGTAGGAGCGAAGAGAAAGCCTGCCCGCACGCCAGCCAGTCCGAAAAATTTACCTATCGAACGCAGGACTATTAAATTCTGACTATCTAAGCCATTTACGCTATGTTCTGGTGTTGAATCCATGAAAGCCTCATCGACAATCAGATAGCCACCATTGCGTGTCAAAACCTCCAGCCAGCTGGTCATTTGCTCTACCGGAATTAAACCTGCGGCCGGGTTGTTCGGATTGATAAGCAGCAAAACATCGCAGCGCGCTATCTGCTCGGCTGTTGGCAGTTGAGTATAGGCCTGGCCACTTAGTTCAGGGCTTTTACCATAATACTCCACCTGCCAGCCCTGCATGCGCCACGCACGCTCATGCTCCTTATAACCGACCTCAGGCAGCAGTACTCTGCCGGGCCCTCCCCGCTTTACCCCGAGCACTTGTGGCAAGGTTTGGATCGCCGCCTGAGACCCCGCGACAGGTAAGGCATTGCAGCCACCATAATAGCGATCTGCGGCAGTACTGAGACCATCCTCATCCTCGGGTAAACGATTCCATGCTGACGTCGGAATATCCGGCACCGGGTAGTGCCAGGGGCTCACCCCTGTCGATAAGTCAAGCCAGTCTGATTCCTCTATGCCATACCTTTCGGCCATATCAAGCAGGCGGCCACCGTGATGTAGTAAGCTCATAATATGCTCCCCACTAACGCTAATAACAGTAAAAGTGCGAGCCAATACAAGGCACTCTTCCATACCAGATCACAGGCACGACGAATGTCGCTGGCCCGGGCCGCTCTTCCCATGCCCAACACGGGTTTATCACAGCGGTATCCGTCATATTCTGCCGCTCCCCCCATGGTGATATTCAGACTTCCGGCGCCTGCAGCCATCACCACACCACCATTAGGGCTCGAACAGTGAGGAGCCTGGTCACGCCAACAGCTGATGGCAAGTCTGGTGTGACCTGCGATGGCATAGGCCAGAGCACACAATCGAGCAGGGATATAATTCAGCAGGTCGTCTAATTTAGCCGCCCCCCAGCCAAAATGAATATATTGCTTATTCTTATAGCCCCACATAGCATCTAATGTATTGCTGAATCGATAGAGCAGCGCTCCGGGAGCGCCGGCGACACAAAACCAAAATAGTGCACCAAAGAGTGCATCGTTGCCATTTTCCAATACCGACTCCAGAGTGGCATTGACAACCTGTTGTTCGGTCAAGTTTTCTGTCTTGCGGCTGACAATCATGCCAACCCTACTACGCGCCAGAGGCAGATCCCCCTCCTCCAACGCTTGTCCGACAGCATTACCATGCTCACAGAGGCTACGCCCGCCTATGACCAGATATAGTATGGCGACATCTAGCCACCAAAGGCGTGGAAGAAAGAGAAAAGGGATTATCGGCAACAGCACGGCTGTCAACGCAACTACGCCCCTTGCCCTGCTCGGTCTCCATAACCTGCGCCTGATCCAGGTGGCATAGCGCCCCAATCCCACCAGAGGATGAAACCGGGTCATCTCACCCAACACTCTGTCCAGCAGCAGGGCAAGCGTGACTATGGCGGCGCAGTAGAGAGGTTCAGGCCACATGACGACAGAGCTCCGGCATCAAGTCAGACAGCTGTCCGGGGATATTTTCGGCTGCCATCAGCCGATGTGCTATCCCTTGCTGACGCAAAATGTTTGATAGCTCTGGTTTTGTCGTTACCAGATAGCGCCAATTAAACAGATCCGGGCGGGTTAACAGCATCTCCATCACCTCACTGTCATCCACCCAACAGATGTCTAGCTGATCCATAGAAAACTTTGGCACCATGACTTTTAACTGGCAGCCACATAATCCAGCCTCCTCTGTGCCGGAGACCAGAGACAGTGATGACTCCGGCGCCTGTTCACTTTCATCGATAAAGATCCCGTTCCCGGCAAGAAAGGTTACAGCTGAGCCCCTACCCGATATTTGCCATGGCCAGAGACGGATATCCAGCTTATGCTCACTTGCTGTTGCCATCAGTGCCCTGGCCGCATCTTCATCATTGAGCCATAGTGAAGTTGACGCCATGATACGAGTCCAATCCATGGGATTAAATCCATATTTCAGCTGTGTCTGCGGGCCTTTTATCACCTCTGCACCGGCTAGTCGCAGCCCTTCCTCCATCTCACCCAGTTGGCTTGGCACCATCACCGAACGTCCTGCCAGAGGTAATTTACTGCGCCAATCCAGCTCCGATGACAATTCGACAACCTGACCCATGATCACCAACACAGGGCTGCCATCACTATGCATATCGGCATCCATCACCTCATCGACTCTGCCTAAGGTTGTCGTAAACAGTTTCTGTCGATAACTGGTCGCCGATGAGACCAGCGCCACAGGCGTGTCAGGATCGCGCCCTTCGGCAATCAACTTCTGTGCATGAACGACTAACTTCTTAGCCCCCATATAGAGCACTAATGTGCCAGAGCTCTTCCCCATAGAGGCCCAACTGGTCAAGGTTTTCGATGGCCTGTGTCCACTGACAAAAGTAACATCAGATGCCATACCATTGCTGGTTAACGGGAAGCCTGCATAGGCGGCGGCTCCTAATGCGGAAGTGATACCGGGCACAACCTCATAATCAATGCCGTGATGAGTCAGGCAACGGCACTCCTCTGTAGCTCTGCCGAAGATGAAGGGATCGCCTGACTTAAGGCGCAACACAGTCTTGCCCGCCAAAGCCTGAGCAACAACATCCGGGTGCATGCCATACTCGATACTGCTGCCACAATACCCCCGATAACCGACTGGCATCATGGCCTTATCGGCAGGAACTAAAGAGAGAATAGCCGGACTGACAAGCAGGTCATAACAGACCACATCACAGCTTGACATCAACTTGATCGCACGCCAGGTCAATAAGCCGGGATCACCGGGGCCTGCGCCAACCAGATATACTTTTCCGACGCTCATGAGCTTGCCTCCATGGTTCTGGCTCGGCGAAAGCCGTGGGAAAATGTCGCGTCATAGAGCTTTGAATCGTTAAAGTCTTGTTCTTTTAGAACCTTACTGACGATGATCATGGCGGTAGCCTTGATCCCTGCCGCTTCAACCTGCTCAGTGATAGTGTCCAGTGTACCGCGAATAATGCGTTGCTCCGGGTGAGAAGCCTTCTCTATCACGGCGATTGGCCAATCACCCGAATAGACCTCCTTAAGCTCACGTACCACCTTACGAATAAGTGATATTGAGAGGAAAAGGCAAAGAGTAGCTTCATGGGCAGCTAACGACTTGAGGTTTTCCTTATCAGGTACCGGCGTACGACCCGAGGCCCGGCTCAAGATGATGGTCTGGCACACCTCGGGTAAGGTGAGTTCCTGTCCCAACGCGGCCGCACTCGCCTGGAAACTGCTTACGCCGGGTACAACCTGCCAATCGATATTAAGTTCATCGAGCCTGCGGGTCGTTTCGGCAAGTGAGCTATAGATAGAGAGATCGCCGGTCTGCACTCTGGCTACATCCTCACCCCTGTCGTGAGCCTGTTTACACACGTCGACAATTTCATCGAGATCCATAGCTTCAGAGCTTAACACCAGGGCATCATCATTTGCCCGGGCGACCACTTCCGCAGGCACCAGGGAGCCTGTATAGAGTACAACCGGGCAGCGCTCGACTAATTTAGCCCCTTTGACCGTGATCAGATCTGGGTCGCCCGGCCCTGCACCAATAAAATAAACCGTCATGCTAATTCTCCAACTTCTGTATTAAGGCTTCTGCCACGTTTCTGACCAGGTTTTACGCTTCCATTTTCGAAATCGTATTTACGACTGTAGCCGCGAGGGGTAATGATCTTGTCACCGAAGCGATAACTTTGACTGTTCCCTATGATCACCGCAGCGGTCATACCAAACTCACACTCCACAAACTCGCCCAGGGTAGATAGCGTAATTTTTTGCTCCTCCCGGTAAGCGTCCTTCACGATAGCTACAGGAGTATCGGCATCGCGGTGTTGCAGTAGAATGTCCCTTGCGACACGAATATGGTCCTGCCGACGACGTGAACGCGGGTTATAAAATGTAATGGCAAAGTCTGCCTCGGCTGCAGCATGAACACGTCGCTGAATTAGCTCCCATGGAGTGAGCAGATCGGACAGTGAGATAGTGCAGCTGTCATGCCCTAACGGCGTACCAACCAGGGAAGCACAAGAGGTGGCAGCTGTTACGCCTGGTATCATCTCTACCTTGAGTGCGTCCCCTTCACGCCAACCGCTATGCTTGAGTAACTCATAAACCAAGGAGCCCATGGCATAAATACCGGCATCACCGGATGACACAACCGCGACCTTTCGCCCTGACAGCGCCTGCTCGACGGCGACTCTGGCCCGCTCTACCTCACTGGTCATACCGTTGGCGGTAATATCCTGCTCTGTGATGACAAAATGCAGAGAGTCGATGTAAGGCTTGTAACCCACGACCGAATCGGCGGTCTCGATAGCCTCACGCGCCATAGGGGTCAGTAATTTTTCACTGCCGGGACCTATGCCCACGATACTCAACCTACCCGTCATATTTAACTTATGGCTCATACGCGAGGAACTCCTAATTTTTCCAAACATTCAGAGGTTTGCTCTATGAGTGCCTTTTTGACTTCCGGAAGATCGATTAAACAGAACCTATCTCCGGTTACAGGCTCAGCATGTTCAACTTGGGTGTACAGGCCTAAATCATCGGCAATCTTGTTCACATCATTCTCGAAGTGATTACCCGATACCAACAGCAGGGGAATGAGCCTGACTCTGAGCGCACCTGAGATTTCAGCTTTGATAGTGTCGGCAATAAAGGGGTAAGGATGTGCTCCCTCCAGTGAGCAAACCGAGTTACGATTCGACAACCTGGTTAACAGAGATTCTGCGTACCAGATACTGCTATATCCCGAAGCATCCAAGTTGGGAGCACCATGGTAGATAAACAGGTTGTGTTCATCTTGTTCAGTGGAAAATCGGGTATTTATCGCAGCCAATATCCGGTTGGCATGTTTGACCTGATGTAAGATCGCAGACGTATGTTCAATCTTCGACAGACTAAAGCCCCTGAACCCTTCGATGGTCTTAATCACCTGTTGATGCTCCTCGGTGGGAAACAGGTAACAGGAGACGACACATATCTTCTGGTAACCGGCTCTGTCAAGCGCGGCAAGCTGCTCAGGCAGTGTCTTAAGCTCCGGATCGGCCAGTTTGTTGAGCACACTGCGAGAGCTCAGCGCCATAAACAGATCGGCGTCGAGGAACTGCGCCGTATAGAGCTTACGCAGCATTTCATATTTTGCCTGTTGATTGACAGACCCGAAGCAGCACAGGACGATGGCCGTGCCCCTCTTATAATGTCTCAATCTTTTCATTTATCACTTTATCCTTAAGCATTAGCGCAAAGCGCTGCGATAATTGTTCAGTTAACGTTTTGGTGTTTTTTGGGCGCATATCGCCACCCGATAGTGTCAGGGTGTAGTCAGCGACTCGTCTGCTACAGGGATTAACGACATTTCCAAGGCTTGGGCGACAAGATACGCAGAGCAGTTTGTTACTTTCTTTGATCGTTTCAGCCCACCTCTCAATATATGCCTGCTTTTCTCTGCTTTCCGGCCAGGGAATCGCTAAGTAGATAAGGTCCCAATCAGACAGCTCCCCGACGGACATTCGATAAAAATCGGCCCGAACTCGACGGCATGGCACCTCGTTCGCATCGACAGAGAAGTCGGTTGAGATAAGCGTCACATCCATTTGGTAACGCAGTGCGCTGCGCGCTTTGATCAGGCCAGCATTGCCACCGCCGATAACCAGTACCTTAAGAGGCTTGGTCAAAATTAGCGGCATCATGGGGTCGGCTCCAACGGGCTGAAATATTCAGCGGGAAGACACTGCTTTAACGAAGTGTCTGAGGCCAGCGCCTCGAACAGCGCCTGCCACTGCTCATCCGATAATTTATCGACTCTTTTTAGCCACAAGCCGTGGTTGACACTCAGCTCAGCCAGAGCCGGCCCCTGGTAGATCACCATAGGCACCCGCTTACGACAGCAACCCAGGCAGTGACTTCGGCTAACCTTAATGCGCCTATCTCCCCTCGCTAAACCACAACGTTTCAGCAGGGTTCTCAGATGATGAGCTAAACCCGTCTGGCCGGGGACATCACAGCGCCCTCCTTCGCAAACAATCAAGTGAAACAGATAGTGTTTTATGGGACGGTTGGGGCATGCCTTCATGGGTTTATGGCAGCGAAGTTGCTTTTTGCCATGATTCGATTCCGGCTTGGGAAACTCACCACGACAGGCGGCTAAGGTCATATTAAAACCTTCGTATTTATACTTACACTTGGCGACCAGTAACCGGGATTGCCCGGATGCGTGCAGGCACGCCGCCTCGGCAACAGAAGAGACACCAACACATCGTTTTACCGTTTCAGACGGGTTTTCAATTCCCGTAACATGCTCGAGAATCTGTGGTGTAAAGGTCTTAAAGGGTCGCTGAAGTCGCCCCGCCGCAGCAATGATCCCGGATTCATCCGCTTTTAGATCGATAGAGGCCAGTGAGGCGATCGAGTCCATTGCGAGGAAGTTATCAGCCATAAATTGAGCCAGGCCTCTTTCAATCACGGATTGCGGCGTATTGCGATCGCAACCAACGCCGATATAAAGCGATCTTGGACGCCATACCACCAGTTCAAGTTGCGGATTCAAAGCTAGCTCAGCTTCAAAGCCTGTCCTGTCACTGATAAGGATCGCGGCCCTCACCTCCTGTTGCTGTAATCGCCCGATATCGCTTGTCAGCTCCAGATGTGCAGGTAGAGCCTCCGGCAACCTCCACCAGCTCTGCTCACCGCTTAGCTGACAGATAACGACAGGTTCAGCATTTACTATGGCAGCACTGACCGGAGTGATCGATTTCTCAAATTCCGGATCCAGAGTCCAACCGAGATGAGCCCCCATCATGTCAGCCGAGAGTGTCCCGGCGCAGTCCGACGCCGTAGTGACAACCGCCTGCCCCCCTAAGATATATGCAACACGTTCGCATAACTCATTGGCGCCGCCTCGATGCCCCCCACAAAATGCCACGGCGTGAAGTCCCTGCTCATCGACACAGACAACGGCTGGATCGCTGCGTTTATCCTTCAAGCGCGGAGCAATGACTCTGGCGGCAATGCCGACACTAAACAGGCAGACATGATGGCTGAAGCGGTCAAACTGCCGGTCAAAATGTGATGACAACGGCAGGCTGAAACCGGCTTCGTCACCTTTTACCGGGAATTGGTCGGCAATAAAAAGCTCTATCTCCGGCATCAGCTCAACCAATCTTCGCCCTAGTGCTACACCATTTTTGGTGATGGCATGAACCGCAATTGTCATTAAGCCTGCCCACCGTGGCGCAGAACTCCCTTGCGTACCCGAACCGAGATCTGCACGGTGGCGAAGTAACAAAACTCTTCGGGAACCTCTCTCAGGTCGGTAAAGACACGTTGACGGGGATCGGTGGCATAGGAGACATAGGTCGCACACTCAAGTAGTCCCAGGGGCTCGAGCACCTTAATAAGCTCCGGCACCATGCGGCCACTCTTAAGCAGCATGATAGTGTCAAACTCCTTAACCAGCTCAGAGAGGATGCTGACGCCATAAGTTGCAGGTACCACACAAAAACGCTCTTCACCATCACAAAGTGGGATCTGAGTCGCCGCCGGCACCGCCGTTAATGAGGTAACCCCCGGCACAATTTCAACCTCAAGTTGCTCAAAATGTTCACTTAACTCCTCCTGCAGATAAGCCCAGGTACTGAAGACCGACGGATCCCCCTCGGTAATGAAGGCAACATCTTTACCCGCATTAAGGTGTTCGGCGATGGTTGCCGCCCCCTCTTGCCAGGCGGGGACTGTGATGGTGTGATCTTTGCTCATCGGGAACCACAGATAACTACGCAGCCCCTGCATCTGCTCTTCATCTACCGCACCGCGCACGATTGACCAGGCAAATGAGTCTTTCTTACCCCGATTCTTCTCTGGAATGGCGATGACATCGATAGTTTTTAATAACTCTACCGATTTAAGAGTCATCAGCGAACTGTCACCTGGCCCCACACCTATTGCATAAAGTTTTCCGATTTTCTGAGTCATGTGTTTTTGCCTTCTTTAGTGATAACAAACAGGTGAATAGGGTTGTCAGCCTGATAACGCTGGTA
The DNA here is from genome assembly GCF_947501225.1 of uncultured Shewanella sp. Taxonomy (GTDB): domain Bacteria; phylum Pseudomonadota; class Gammaproteobacteria; order Enterobacterales; family Shewanellaceae; genus Shewanella. Next base: position 37,417 of record NZ_CANMUW010000009.1, on the reverse strand, counting down.
GTGCGCTAAAGGCCGGGATACTGAACTTTGTAACATCACTACTTCATAGTGATATTGATTAGATTTACACAGGTCAAAAAACTGGGTGACACTGTCCAGCGTTACGGCAGAGAGGAGCATTGTTCCCCCCGCTTTTAAGCGTGCAAACGTTTGCTCTACTATGGCGGCAATCTGTCCGCGACTGCCGCCTACAAATACGGCGTCGGGAGCCGGTAATGCATCGAGGCCGGCGGGTGCTTTTTCCTTAATGAGAGTAAGATTATCGACTCTATGCCGCTTACGGTTTTGCTTGATAACATCGAAACACTCGGGGTTACACTCGACGGCATAGACACTGCCATTGCTGGCCTGCTTCGCAGCCTCAATGGCGATAGACCCCGAGCCTGAACCTATATCCCAGACAATACTTTCAGCTCTTACCCCTAAGCGCGCCACAACCAGTGCACGCGTAGTGGCCTTGGTTATCAAGCCATTTAACGGCGTCAATACCCGATAGGCGCTATCGGGACTGTGCATAGCAAAGCCGCCCCAATACGCCTGACCTTTACGCTGCAGCAGTAACACGTTGAGAGACTCAATATCATCGACAGAGACAGAGGCAAGCTCTTCGACCGTAAACTCACGAACCCGCTCTTTAGTGCCTCCAAGATGCTCACATAGCACCAGACGCCAGTGAGTCTCATCATAACTAAGCATGTGCCTGGCGATGACCACTGGGTTATGGTCGTTATCGGTGAGCAGTGCAAAATGATCGCCAGACTGCAGACGCGCAACCAGCCCGGTAATAGGTCGACCATGGAGCGATATCACCTTGATATCATCAGAGGGCAGCAAAGCCTTTGCACAGGCAAGTTGTACACTGCTTGGCGAGGTGATCACCTCGACTTCGATCTGTGTGTCCGCTTCACCGGCCAGACTGAGCAGCCTTTTACCGATACCGAAAAACAAGGGGTCGCCGGACGCCAACACACAGATATCACGATCTTTTGCCGCCTCCACGATCCGTGCGAGATAATCATTTAAACCACGGACAAACGCTAACCTTTCGCCTTGATACTGGGGGAAGAAATCCAGATGACGTGTGGCGCCGGCTAGTAACTCAGTTTGAGCAACCGCATTGATGGCTCGGCTCGTCAGACTGAGGCAGCCATCGTCGCCGATGCCAATTAAGGTAATACTGCCCGTCATCTGGCGGCCTCGACCATGAGTGCATGCAAAGTGGAAACGACAAGAGGACTGCCCCCCTTACGCCCCTTTGATGCGATGAAAGGAACCTTATCCTGTTTAATAAGGGCATCTTTCGACTCGACAGCCTTAACAAACCCTACCGGTATTCCGATAATCAAGGCAGGTCTTGCCTCACCGGAATCGACCATTCTCAATAGCTCAAATAGCGCTGTAGGCGCGTTTCCGACCCCGACAATACCGCCATCTAACAGCCCCAGGTCCCTGGCTTCACGCATCGCCTCGACGGCCCTCGTGCCACCGGTTTCGATGGCGCGAGCGATCACACTCTCTTCACCGATAAAGCAATGGGCAGAGTTACCAAATTTGTCCATTCTTCTCTGGCTGAGACCAGACGTTATCATTGAGACATCGGCTACAATCGGACAGCACTTTCTAATCGCCTCAAACGCCGAATCGATGGCGTTTTCGCTGAAGTGAAACAGCTTAGCAAACTCGAAATCACCGCTGGTATGAATGGCGCGGCGCACCACAGACCACTGCTGTGGTGTAAATTTAAGGTCGCCATAATTATCGGCGATCTCGGCATCGATAATCGAGAATGAACTGGCCTCGATATCTCTGCCCTTACTGGTAATTTGGGTCATAGGGTCCATCAGGAGTCTCCGTAAGTAGCCTGAGCTAATGTGCTGCCATCAAAGTCAATCAGGCGTATCGATACGACTAATTTCTTATGGGCATAGATGAAACTGTGTATTGCGGCCTGGCGGCAGATATCGGTAAGAAAGGCCCTGCTGAACTCATGGTGCTCGACGATAGACAGCAGTTGGCGCCCGGTGCGGGCTTGTGCGACCTCACCGATAACAGCCGGATCCTGAGTATGCCCTCTAAGTAGCTCTGCCAGGTGAGTAAAATCGATCTGCCTGCCAGTGACGTGGGTCATCATGGTTCCGCAGGCTAATTTACAAAGCTTACCTATCATTACCACCAGCTCCACGTGAGTCATTGCGTATTTAGCACTGGCACGAAGCCCCACGCCGATGAAGTCTCCAGCCTGAATAAACGAGGTTTGTGGTAGCGTAGAGTGAATAAGCATCGCCTGCTTCTCGGTGCGACTACCGGTCGTTAACACCATATGTCTCAGGTTCTGTTTCGCCGCAACCTGAACGCCCTGACGCACCGAAGCGGCGTATGCGGAGGTTGAATAGGGGTGGACCGTCCCGCGGGTGCCCAAAATCGATAGCCCGCCTCTTAATCCCAGCCTCTCGCCGATTGTCTGTTTCGCGAGTTCCTCTCCACCGGGAATACTGATGGTGACATCTGCACCACTGAATCCATAATGACTCAGTAAGGGGATAAGATGAGATTCGATCATCTTTCTCGGAACCGGGTTTATGGCGGGCTCTCCGACTTCAAGCTCCAGTCCGGGAAGGGTCACTGTTGCCACCCCCGAACCTGCGAAGAAGCGCACACCGGGTTGATGAGTGACACAAACTTTGGCGATAATCTCAGCGCCATGGGTACAATCGGGATCGTCACCGGCATCTTTGATCACACCTACTATGGCAAAACCCTCCCCGATCTCGTGATGCAGTAAACTGAATGTTGCCCGTTCACCTATGGGTAACAGGATTGAGATCTCATCGGCTGAAGAGTCATCGAATATTCTGTTCAAGGCGCCAAGCGCTGCGGCTGTAGCACAGGCACCTGTGGTATAGCCTTTACGTAGCTCCCGACCATGTAGGCTGCGACGAATTTTTGTTACCGTCACACCATCTCTCCACCGGTGAGAACGGCAACAACATGAAGGTTAAGAAAGTTCTGCATCTATACTCGTTCCAAAGGGAAAATAGATGCTGAAAACCAGGTAGGTAAAGACACGAATGAATTCACAAAACCGAGAGCGCCCGCCCAGTTTTCAGCTGCGTTATCAAGGCGGGTATCCTGACTTCTGGTTATATTGTTTGCTTTGCCACCCCGGTCAAGTCCGGTGGTCTGGCAGCTAAACTTTCCAGTTACAGTTGCGGGTACAGTCCGGAATTTTCATCCGGTTCCCCCTTTAAGCCGTGTGGCTCCCTGATAATGTTAAAATCTTATAATGAATCTGATCTCAGCTTCACTGTGACTTTTCACAGTAAAATTCGTATGAGATATAAAGTGAGATCTTGGTCCGATAAAAACGACATCTGCCGTAGATTAATTAACCAGCATTACAAAGACGATTAGGAGCAAATAAACAAGAGCTTACCTTGTTCATAGATCTGTATTTATTTGAAAGATCCGGTAGCTGTGATCTTACCGAGCTTGTAGTAGGCTTAAACAAACGAGTCGAAAGTGATGAAGCCGCTATGAAAATGTTAATCTTGAACGGAAAGAAAGCCGGTATCGAAGCGATCCGCCAATCAGTTTATCAATTACGTTCACAGGGTCATCGACTCCTGGTTCGCTCCACCTGGGAACAGGGAGATATCGCACGTTTCGTCGATGAAGCGGTAGCTCTGGGTGTGACTCGAATCATTGCCGGGGGCGGAGACGGAACCGTCAATGAGTTAGCCGATGCAGTAGCAAAACTGGCTGAAAAAAGCGGATACAGCTACTCAGCGGATCCTCTTCTGCCAGAGATGGCAATACTCCCCCTAGGGACTGCCAATGATTTTGCCACCGCTTGCGGCATACCAAACCAGATAGATGCGGCACTCAAACTGGCTGTTAACGGAGAGGCAAAGGATATCGACCTGGGCACCGCCAATGGCAGATATTTCATCAACGTCGCCTCAGCAGGGTTCGGCGCCAAGGTCACGGTCGAAACACCTGTCGAGTTAAAAAACTTATTAGGAGGACAAGCCTACTTCATTTCGGGCTTACTCCAGGCAATGAAGTTTACCCCCTACGAGGGAGATGTCAGCGCAAAGGGAGCGGATGGAAACATTATCTCTCTGAAGGGAGCCGGTTTAATGGGGGCAATCTGTAATGGTCGCATGGCCGGCGGCGGACAACAGCTTGCCCCTCATGCCTGCCTCGATGATGGTCTTCTAGATATTTTACTCCTTAAAGATTTTCCGCCTGCGGCGCTCAGACAGGTGGTCGATGAGCTACTCGATCCGACGATAGATGGCGAGTATGTACAGCGCTTTCAGGCTAGGGAACTGGAGATACAATCGACACAGCCTCTTCCTGTAAATCTGGACGGTGAACCCACCAGCGACAGGAGGCATAAATTTGTCATACTCCCTAAGGCTATAAGGCTGGTGTTACCCGATAACAGTAAGGTAATGGTAGCGAACTCAAATTAGATTCTTCCAGCGGAATTCCCATCAATGGCTTGGCTTAGGACAAACAGGCTAAGGCAAGCCAAACGGTGCTTTAACTGACTCAGTCAACAGCGTTCAATTATATTCAACAATCTAGAGAACAGGTAGTAAGCTATTATTAACCACGTCATAGATAGCCATACATTACGGCCTTCAGACTCAAAATAAGCTATCAATATTTTTCAACACAAGTGATAACAAGTTAGCTAAATAGTCGTTAGAGCATTAACCATCCCTTGTTTAAACGGGCAAATACCAACCCGGTAACAGATATAAAACGTCGTTTTATCCCACTAAAATTACGGGGATTTATTCATCATATAGGGTACACTCATATTTAAGCTTATCGAGGGGGAAAAGTGAATGAGTCAACGTACACTGCATACTCTGTTTAAACCCAAGTCAATTGCGATTATCGGCGCTTCAAATACTGATAAACGTGCCGGTAACGTGGTGATGAAAAACCTTATCGCCGGCGGCTTTTCCGGCCCCATCATGCCGGTAACCCCTAAGTATGAAGCCGTACTCGGCGTACTCGCCTACCCTAACATCGAAGCCCTTCCCCTAAAGCCCGATCTCGCCATCATCTGTACTGCCGCTTTCAGAGTTCCCGGAATCGTGGAAACCTTGGCTCAATTTGGTTGTAAGGTGGCCATCATAATGGCCTCAGGCATGGCCAATCATTTCAATGATGAGGGGATGAGCTTTCTGGAAGAGACGCAGATGAACGCAAAGCGCTATGGTATGCGCATCCTTGGCCCTAACAGCCTGGGGATGATGCTGCCTAACCTGGGCCTGAATGCAAGCCTGGCCCATGCCAGTGCGCAGCCCGGAAAGATCGCCTTTGTGTCGCAGTCTGCGGCAATATGCACGACTGTACTCGATTGGGCCAACAATAAGGGGATAGGATTCTCTTCGTTTATCTCTCTTGGCGATGCCAACGATATTGATTTTGATGAACTGCTGGACTATCTGGGGCGGGACTCGAGAACCGATGCGATCATGCTCTATGTCGACTCGATCAATGAAAAGCGTCACTTCCTCTCCGCGGCCCGGGCTGCATCACGTAATAAACCCATTTTAGTGATCAAATCCGGTCGTAGCCTTGAGGGCACTACCGCGGCTAAACTCCACACAGGTGGAGTTACGGGTAACGATGCCGTCTATGAAGCCGCCTTCAGGCGCGCCGGTATGCTCAGGGTCAACGACCTTATCGAGCTGTTTGCGGCAGTGGAGACCCTTGCCCATTCATCCCCGCTACTCGGTGAGAGACTCGCGATCGTCACCAACGGCGGCGGACCCGCAGTGCTGGCCCTGGATCAACTGATGTTGGGCGGCGGCAAATCTGCACAGCTCGATAATAACACCTTAACCCAGCTTAATGAGCTGCTGCCCTCTACCTGGTCCGGACAAAACCCGATTGATATTGGCGGCGATGCCGATGCAAGTCGCTACACCAGGGCCGTAGAGATCATGATGGACAGCGATGCTGCCGATGCCATCTTAGTGCTGCACTCCCCCTCCGCTCTTGGAGACAGTGTTGAGATAGCCGAAGCGCTCGCAGAGATGATTGCCAAACACCCCAAACGAAACAAGGTCAACGTGTTGACCAACTGGAGCGGAGAGGACTCTGCCTATCCGGCCCGAAAACGATTCAACAGAGCCGGGATCCCAACCTATAGAACCCCCGAAGGTGCCGTGGGTGCCTTTATGCATATGGTGGAATATCGAAGAAACCAGAAATTGTTGCAAGAGGTGCCGCAATCGATCCCGGACAATATCCCGACCAACGCAGAGCAAGCCAGAGAAAGGCTTACCATGGCGCTGAACCAGGGCAAACGAATTCTCGAAACCCATGAGTCAAAGGAGATCCTCAGTGCCTATGGCCTCAACACCATAGATACCTATGTTGCTAACACGCCAGCAGAGGCGGTTACCGTAGCCAATAAGATAGGCTACCCGGTAGCGGTGAAAGTGCAGTCTCCCGATATACATCACAAATCCGATGTACACGGTGTCATGCTCAACCTGACATGTGAAGAAGAAGTGATACAGGCGGCATCTGCGATCAGCTCACGTGTACTCCTATCTAACCCGGACGCTAAACTTGAAGGACTGATAGTACAGAAGATGGCATTGACAGCGGGTGCTCAGGAGATCCGTGTAGCAGTTATTAATGATCCCGTCTTCGGTCCGGCTATCTTACTTGGAGAGGGGGGATCGGAGTGGGAACCAACCAAAGACGCGGCCGTGGCACTCCCTCCACTGAATATGACTCTGGCTCGTTATATGGTCATTCAGGCACTGAAAACACAGAAGTTGCGGGACAGACACCTGCCCCTGGGCTTAGACATGAATGCCTTGTGTGTCATGTTGACCCAAATCTCTCACCTGATTATTGATTGCCCTGAAATTGCCAGTCTCGACCTTAACCCAGTACTTTGCGCCGGCGAACATGTCACCTTACTGGATGTTAATATTCAGCTTCACGATACACCGGTAGATAATGCATCAAGACTGGCTATATCCCCCTACCCCAAAGAGCTGGAACAAGCAGCGACACTCAAGAATGGACGGGATGTGATGCTACGGCCAATACTCCCGGAAGATGAACCTAAACACCTGGCATTCGATAACTCGCTTTCCGATGAAGACAGGTATAAGCGCTATTTCGGCGTACGCTCTAAGATGACCCATGAGGAGATGGCGGTTCTGACCCAGATCGATTACGCACGAGAAATGGCCTTTATCGCGACAGCAAAAGGGGATGACGGTGAAGATATCACACTGGGCGCGATAAGGGCCTCTATCGATCCCGATAACACAGAAGCTGAATTTGCCATGGCGGTCAGAAGCGATCATCAGGGACAAGGCCTCGGGAAACTGCTGCTTGAAAAGCTTATTGCCTACTACAAAGACAATGATACCCAGTTACTTACCGGATTTACCATGTTCGAAAACCGTAACATGGCAAACTTAGCCAAGCGTTTGGGCTTTACGGTCACGTTTGATATGGAGGAACATCTTATCAAGATGGATATGCAGTTGAAGTAAAAAGCCTGATCCTGTTTTGGCTTTCCAATATGGCTACTCGATAAAGGCTCAAGTTGAGCCTTTATCATTGAGATAACCCCTACTCACTCCTGACACAGTTTCTGCCGGAAGATTTTGCTCGATACAGTGCCTCATCGGCTCTGACAAAGTAACTCTCCCTGTCATCACTGATGTTGAGCGTCGCGACGCCGATGGAGACAGTAATCGCTCCCAGAGAAAGCTTTTGATCTTTTCCAACCGTCAATTTTCGCTCACTAATTTTACCCCGTAACTGCTCGGCAACGATTAACGCGTCACTGAGTTCGGTGTCGGGAAGTAAAACTACGAACTCCTCGCCGCCATAACGGGCTACAAAGTCGGTGCCTTTTACCGCTTGCTTAAGCGCCAGTGCAATATAGGTTAATACCTTATCACCGATAACATGACCATGATTATCATTAAACTGCTTAAAGTGGTCGATATCGATCACCATCAAGCTGCTGGGCTGTTGAGTTTTAGTTAAACGCTGCATATGTAACAGCACCTCCTCCTCAAAAGCACGACGATTATGCAGTGAGGTGAGCTGATCTGTCAGCGCCAGTACATTGAGGTTTTCCATCTCAGATTTCAGCGAACTGACCTCGCTGCTCATCGCATTAAGACTGGCCTCCATCTGTTTATTACTACTGATCACACTGTCCATCTCATCGACCAGGCTATCGACAAGCTTAGATAATACATCGGCATCCGGACTCTGTTTCAGATCTTGATGAAATTCAGACAGGGTATCATTTAAACTGGCAGTACCTGAACTCATCTGACTAATTTTATTCAAGAGATTATTGATCAGTACCTGTGTCTCTATATGCACATTTTCAATAATTTCCGGAGACTGCTCCTGAATATAGTTTTTGTGTAACCCCGCATTAACTTCGGTACTGAAGGCGATTCCGTTGGCAATAAGCCCATCTATCGCACGCTTCAAATCAAGATTAATTCCCAGATAGTATTCATACCATACGGCATAGTTTTCCGGGGTAACCGGGATATTGAGTTCAGACATTTTAGGCACCGCATGCCTGAGGATTTTTGCCGATACTTCTGTATCCGATAGATGTTTAGCTAAGTTCATGCTTCACCGCCAAAGGGATATTGTTATTGTTTCAACTCAAGGATAAGTAACCGCGCAGTTACCCTTTTCTATAGATCCGTGAATTTTTTAATGACTTTCTTTTTCTAATCTTTTCGCCCTGAATAAAACCGCCTGAGTCACCTCTTATTTACATCTGGCTACATAATACCTGATTTTCCATAACAATATAGCACACTCACATAGTGACCTATGATACTGAAATGATTAAAACAGGGTATTTTTTCCTCACCGAGAAGCAATTTGTTGTAATGAGGGAATGACAGATAAAACAGACTGGAAAATCAGGTGGGAAGCGCTGATACCTGCAACAGGTATCAGGCTGAATGTTCAGGCTTAAAACTCTGCGTTCACCCGTTGCAGAAAGCTAAGCAGTTGAGCCCGCTCGTCAGCGGAAAACTTGGCCGTGAGTTCACCGGTAAGTTGAAGATGCAGGGCATCGTGCTCCTCATACATCTCCTGCCCCTTACTCGTTAACTCAACTAGAATGGAGCGACGATCAGACTCATGTGGCTTACGAGTCACAAGTTCCAGATTGACCATCTTGTCTATCTGGACGGTTAAAGTCCCGGTTGTCACTCCAATCTTCTCAGCCAGCTCCTTCATTCTCATCGGCCCATGACCTCCCAGGATCTCCACAGTATGGACCAGTGGTAACGAATAGCCTTTATCCTTGACTACCGCTTGTTCCCAGGAGGAGAGCTTTTCATAAAACTCCACCATCACATGGTTAAGCTTATCTTCTGTAGACTTCATACACTCTCTTGATTTACGACCTCTTCTCTAGATGCATTCTGCCTGACGACAGGTATTAAGTTCAATGGTCAAATGACTCAAGCGCTCAAATTTCTTTAGTTTAGCCTTAAAGTATTCGGCATCCCTGGGCTGATGCGACACGATAGATAACACAGCGGCGTAGTGGTCTGCACTGACCCGCCAAATATGCAGATCTGCTATCTGATGATCATCTTCCGACTCGATCTCGGTAATTATCCGATTCTTATATTGCTCTTCGATACTGGTATCTAACAGGATAGGAGAAGTTTGCTTCAGCAGATTCCATGCCCAGCGGCTGATGATGATCGAGCCTACAATCCCCATCACAGGATCCAACCAGTTCAAACCATATAACTTACCCAGCAAGAGTGCACATATCGCTAATATTGAGGTCAGCGCATCGGCCAGCACATGAAAATAGGCCGCACGAAGGTTATGGTCATGATGCCCCGATTTCGCAGACTCCCCTTCATGATCTGCGTGCTCTTCATCATGATGACTGTGAGCATGGGAGTGAGCATGGGAGTGACCATGACAGTGACCATGGCTGTGTCTGTGTCCGTGGCTGTGTCCGTGATCATGACTATGGTGATCTTTTAGGAGGAAGACGCTGATCACATTGACTGTCAATCCGATGAAGGCGACCATGATAGCTTCATTAAATTGGATCTGTTCAGGGTTGAGTATCCGCATAGCAGATTCAACTAACATGATTAGCGCCACCATGCCTAAGGCGATAGCACTGGTAAAACCGCCCAGTACGCTAACCTTTCCGGTTCCGAAGGTAAATTCTGGATTGTTAGCATGTTTCTTTGCATATCGATACGCAAATAGGGTGATCATAAATGCTGCTGCATGGGTTCCCATATGCCAGCCATCGGCCAATAGCGCCATAGAGCCGAAGATTGTACCCGCCGAGATCTCGGCGATCATAGTGATCAGGGTGAGATAAAGTACATAACGGGTGTTACGCTCACCATCATTATTAATATTTGCAAAATGGTGCTGATGCTGCCAGGCCTTAATTGAATGTGGCTTACTGTTCATATCATCCCTATCTTTCTTATAGTTAAATTTGGTACACGCCGTCCGGCATCTATCTAGCCGTAAGGCAAAGTGTAAAAAAGCTGATTCAGGAGAGTGTGCGGCACACATATCTTGAATCACAAGTAGCTTGAGTATCAAACTAATCGAATCTTAGTATATTTTGACTATCAAAGTATATATCTAAACATAAATAATCATCATTTCGTGCCCGCTATCTCAAATCGAAGATATTCAATCGCATACGCAAATGAAGTGACAAAGGTTAGCCTCTGGGAGTGATTAAACAAGATTGGGCGCAGATAACGGCACCTTTATACTTCGGCGACGTATAAAGGTCTTAAAAAATTTAACCCTTTTTGAAATGCTTGTCGTTTATAGCTACTACAGACTCAGCTGAACTTAGCCTATATTGTTCATTGATATTATAGCCACCGGCTATTTGGAGAATTTAAGATAATGAAGATAATCAAACAAGCAATCAGACACTCTGTCTCAACTTCGCTCATTGTTGCTACCCTGTTCCCATTTAATGCATCGGCGACCAGCCCGACACATCCAGGTGGCGTAAGCCAAAACATGATCGCATCACAAACCTACAACGCTTCGAATTATCAGGTCCACGAGGCATCAAAGATGTTTCCAATGCCAACAGAGGGGATGGAACAACATGTTCTTACCCTGCCAGCCATTGAAGATGAAGAGAACTATATGGTGGAGATACAGATTGGACAAACCAGAATGGTAGACTGCAATAAGCACTCTCTGATGGGAGAGCTCACACGAGAAACTGTAAAAGGCTGGGGATATGGTTATTACAGCGTTAAGCATATCAGTGACGGGCCGAGCACTATGATGGCATGCTTAGATTTAGCTAAGAAAGAGGCATTTTTGCAGATCCCCGACAGTTTAAAGATCAACTATGACAGTCGCCTGCCTAAGGTATTTTACCTGCCAGAGGGGAGCGAAATACGATATCGAGTCTGGACTGTAGACAGCCAGTTCAATATCTCAAAACTAAAGACAAACCAATAACAGATATTAAAAAGGCTACCCACATGGGTAGCCTTTTAAAAACCTGCAGTCAATAATGCTGCCGTTGAACGGTGCCTGAATCGATTAGATACCGTCAATCGCTTCCTTACAAAGCTGTGTTATGCGATCCCAGTCCCCCTGCTCCATCGCATCGGTTGGCGCTATCCAGCTACCGCCGATACAATCGACATTTTTAAGTGCCAGATAATCTTTATAACTGCTTGGCGTAATTCCACCGGTAGGACAGAAGCGGATATCTGCAAGTGGGCCTGAGAATGCTTTAAGGGCACTGACACCACCTGATGCCTCTGCCGGGAAAAACTTAAAGTTAGTATAACCCAACGACATACCCGTCATCACCTCAGAGATACTGGCAACACCCGGGATCAATGGGATCTTACCAGCCATCGCGGCCTTTAACAGCTCGGGGGTCGCACCGGGTGTGATAACAAATTGCGCGCCTGCTTCTTCAGCCTGCTTCAGCTGGGTTTCGTTCAGAATCGTACCGGCACCGACTAACGCATCGGGAACCTCTTTGGCGATCTTAGTGATAGCCTCCAGGGCACAAGGCGTTCTCAATGTCACCTCAAGGACACTGATCCCACCGGCAACCAGTGCATTGGCTAGCGGTACGGCATCCTCAATCTTATTGATAACCATGACAGGAACAATAGGGCTTCGTTTAAAAATATCTTGTGGTTGTAACGACCAGTTATTCTCAAGCATTGCGTAACTCTTCCTTATTAATAGTTTTCATCAATAGCGCTGGTACAGCGGGCACCAGTTTCGGGACTACTTAAGTTTGATCTTAATGCGCCAAACAACTCACGACCCATTCCATAACTTGTACTTCTCAGGTCAACCTCTTCAGCCACACGCGCTGCAATGACTTCATCGGCAACAAGAAGAGTCAGCTCACCGGTTAAGGCATCTACACGGATAAGATCACCATTTTGAACCTTGGCAATTAACCCGCCGTCTAAAGCTTCAGGCGTCAAGTGGATAGCAGCTGGAACCTTGCCTGAAGCGCCGGACATACGACCATCGGTCAAAAGTGCAACCTTAAATCCACGATCCTGCAGGGTACCCAAGATAGGTGTCAACTTGTGAAGTTCAGGCATACCAATCGCTTTCGGCCCCTGCCCCTTGACAACAACAACACAATCTTTTTCCAGTTCACCTGCCTGGAAGAGCGCATCCAGCTTATTTTGATCATCGATAACAACCGCAGGGGCCTCGACAAATCTATGTTGCTCCTGAACGGCAGACACTTTGATCACAGCCCTTCCCAGGTTACCTTTGAGCAGCTTCAACCCGCCATTGGCCTGAAACGGCTTAGCTACCTTAGTCAACACCTCTGAGTCTAAGCTTTCACTCTGACCATCGACCCACTTTATCTCACCATCGATCAATCTTGGCTCTTGGGTGTAACGTCTGAGACCGTGACCGGCAACAGTGTCAACATCTTCGTGCAGAAGACCGGCGTCGAGCAGCTCTCTGACCAGGAAGGCCATACCGCCCGCGGCATGGAAATGGTTAATATCGGCATGGCCATTAGGATAGACGCGCGCCAGCAATGGTACAGCATCAGACAGTTCCGAGAAATCATCCCAGTTAATGATGATGCCCGCAGCGCGAGCAGCGGCAACGATATGCATGGTCAGGTTGGTGGAACCACCTGTTGCGAGAAGGCCTACTATGCCGTTAACGATAGATTTTTCGTTAACTAACTCGCCGATAGGCGTGTATTGTGTGCCCATCTCGGTTAAGCGACACACCTGTTTCGCGGCCGTTTTGTTAAGTACCTCCCGAAGCGGATCGTCAGGATTAACAAATGAAGAGCCTGGCAGCTGCAGCCCCATCACTTCCAGCATAAGCTGGTTACTGTTCGCCGTACCATAGAAGGTACAGGTTCCGGCGCTATGGTAGGACTGAGACTCGGCTTCAAGAAGAGCGGCGCGATCTACCTGCCCCTGAGCAAACTGCTGTCTGATCTTGGCCTTCTCCTTATTAGGGATCCCCGATTTCATCGGACCGGCAGGAACGAATAACATAGGCAGATGGCCAAAACTTAACGCTCCTATCAGGAGGCCGGGAACAATCTTGTCACAAATACCCAGTAACAAGGCACCATCGAACATGTTATGGGATAAGCCTACCGCCGTAGACATGGCGATAACTTCACGGCTAAGCAGACTCAACTCCATGCCCGGCTGACCTTGAGTCACACCATCACACATTGCTGGAACACCGCCGGCAACCTGAGCAACACTTCCCACTTCCGCACAGGCTTGCTTAAGCAGTGCCGGATACGCCTCATAGGGTTGATGGGCCGACAACATATCATTGAATGCCGTCACGATACCGATATTGGCTTTAGTGAGCGCCTTAATCGACTGTTTATCATCTCCCTGACAGGCGGCGAACCCGTGGGCCAGATTTCCGCAACTCAGTGAGCTGCGATGAACGCCGTTTGACTTAGCTTCATTCAGCGCTGCCAGGTATTTGGCCCGAGTCTCTTTACTGCGAGCGATGATTCTGTCGGTAACAGATTGAACAACTGCGTGCATAATATCTCCTTAAGCGCTCCAGTAAACGTCGACGGGTGTCTTGTGCTGAGCTAAGACGGCCCTGATCGGCATGCTTTTAGCATCTTCATTTTCAAGCGCTTGACGGTAAACAGACAGTTTCTGCTCACCTACAATGTGTAAATAAATTTGGCGACTGGCTAAGATGGCGGATTTCGATAACGACAGGCGAGGATTTGGTGCACTGGTAGGGTTTACCGCTATACACACAGCTTCCGTATTTAATGCTGTATCGATCTCTTCAGAGCATGGGAACCATGAACATGTGTGTCCGTCACTGCCCATTCCCAGCACCACGACGTCAAATGGTCGCGGGAAGTGAGCCAGTTGTTCACTGGCCATGACAGCCCCCTCCTCAGGTGAAGAGAACATATTCTTTAAGCCTCTGAACTTGGCATTGGATGCACGGTTTTGTAGAAGGTGCTCCCTGACTAACCTTTCATTTGAAGCATCTGAGTCACTGTCGACCCAACGCTCATCGGCAAGAGTGACAAATACCTCAGACCAATCGATACTTTTCTTACTCAGTAACTGAAACAGTTTGAGTGGCGTAGAGCCGCCGGAGACAATCAGGCTCGCCTTGCCACGGGTATCGACCGCCTCTTGTAATTGGTTTGCGATTCGCTCTGCAAGCTGATTCTCCAGTGATGATGTATCATCAAAAGATTTGAACACACTCTCTTTAATCATGGTCATGTTCCTTTATTCGTCCCAAGAACGGCCGTCTTTTGCTATCAAAGCAACTGATGCAACAGGTCCCCAACTACCGGCTGGATATGATTTAGGCTTCTCGTTGCTGTCTTCCCACGCCTCGATGATCCCGTCGACCCATTGCCATGAATGTTCAACTTCATCGCGCCGAACGAACAGGGCCTGGTTACCTAACATGGCCTCGAGAAGCAGACGCTCATAGGCATCGGCGATGCGTTCGTTTTTGAAGGTATCTGAGAAACTTAAGTCGAGCTTTGTCGTTTGCAGACGCTGTTTCTGTTCAAGCCCAGGCACTTTATTCATCATCTGAATTTCAACACCTTCATGGGGCTGAAGACGGATAGTAAGCTTGTTCGGCGGAAGGTTACGATAATTTGAACGATACAGGTTATGAGGCGGGTTCTTGAAGTAAACCACGATCTCAGAACTCTTTGTTGGCATGCGCTTGCCGCTTCTGAGATAGAAAGGCACCCCCGCCCAACGCCAGTTGTCGATATCGACACGTAGTGCGACAAATGTTTCCGCATTGGATTGAGTATTTGCCCCCTCCTCCTCGAGGTAGCCCGGTACAGGAGAACCTTGCAGGAAGCCGGAAGAGTACTGGCCTCTGACAGTATTTTCATAAATATTATCTGAATTGATGGGGCGAAGTGATTTGAGTACCTTCACCTTCTCGTCACGAATACTGTCGGCGTCCAGGTTTACCGGCGGGTCCATTGCTACTAAGGTTAACACCTGCAGCAGGTGATTCTGGATCATGTCGCGCATCTGCCCTGCTTTATCGAAGTAACCCCAACGCCCTTCGATCCCCACCTCTTCTGCCACGGTGATCTGCACATGGTCAATGGTACGGTTATCCCATTTAGAGGCGAACAGTGAATTTGCGAATCGAAGTGCGATAAGATTCTGAACCGTCTCTTTACCAAGATAGTGATCTATACGGTAAACCTGATTCTCATTGTAATAGGCTGAGACTTGATCGTTGATGACTTTAGAGGATTCGAGATCGGAGCCGATAGGTTTTTCAAGAACGACACGTGAATCGGGATGAATAAGGTTTTGTTCGTGGAGGCAGCGACATATATCACCGAAGATGGCTGGCGGGGTAGCGAAGTAACTGACCATGACACGCTTTTCCGGCTCTAAAACGTCATGGAAAGCCTTGTAACCCTCGGACTCGGTAAAGTTAGTACCAATGTAATGACAACGAGTTAAGAAGCGTTCGAGTGTTTGTTCACACAACTCCTCTTTCACAAACCCCTTCAAAGCCTTGATGACTAACTCTTGATACTCTTCATGGGTGAAAGCATCCTTAGCAACGCCGAGAACCTTGGTCTCTTCGTTTAAAAGGCCAGCTTTGTCGAGCTGATATAATGAGGGAAGCAACTTACGGCGAGCCAAGTCCCCTTTTGTACCAAACAATACAAAATCACAAGCTTTGGCTTCTGGTGTTGTTATGCCCATAGCTCCTAAATCTCCTTTGTGTCACAGTGCCACATCGATTCGATGAATAGTTCACATGTTTGTTGTAATATAACAACAGAAATTGTTAATTGCATCTAAATTTTGCAAAAAAGCGATAGTTAGTCCCCTAGGCATTCACAGGCAAAATCTGGTATGCTTTTCGTGATTAAATTACTATATATAGTAGAAAGTTTTACCAATACCTGAATGATAATTCTCCATAGAGGTCGGGTTTGTTACTTTTAGATTCATTCTAAAATGACATAAAAATATAAATATAATTACATTACTTTCGAGTGGACGTACGCATATGAATACCCTTGAAAAGGTTCAAAAAAGCCTTACACATTTTAGTAAATCAGAGCGCAAAGTTGCTGAGGTAATCTTAGCCTCACCCCAAACAGCGATCCACTCCAGTATCGCTACTCTGGCAAAAATGGCTGATGTAAGTGAGCCTACCGTTAACCGTTTCTGTCGTCGGTTAGATACTAAAGGTTTTCCCGACTTTAAACTTCACCTTGCTCAAAGCTTAGCTAACGGTACGCCTTATGTCAGCCGTCATGTCGAAGAAGATGACAGCCCCGACTCTTATACGACTAAAATATTTGAATCTTCAATGGCTTCGCTCGATACGGCTCGTCAGAGTATGGATACTGCGGCAATAAATAAAGCGGTAGACATCCTGACTCAGGCTAAGAAGATATCATTTTTTGGCCTGGGGGCATCCGCTTCGGTGGCTCACGATGCGCAGAACAAATTCTTCCGCTTCAATGTACCGGTTATCTGCTTCGACGACGTTTTAATGCAGCGCATGAGTTGTATCAACAGTGGTGAGGGCGATGTTATCGTTCTTATCTCCCACACGGGCCGTACTAAGTCGATGATCGATATCGCTCGTTTGGCTCGTGAGAACGGCGCAGCCGTCATAGGTATCACGGCCAGACACTCCCCGCTGTCTAGTGAATGTACCCTACCTGTGACCATGGAGGTTCCGGAAGATACCGATATGTACCTGCCTATGGCCTCCCGTCTGGCTCAGCTCGTCGTTATCGATGTATTAGCGACCGGATTTACCTTACGACGCGGCCCTCGCTTCAGAGAGAGTTTGAAGCGCGTTAAAGAGGTATTAAAGGAATCACGAATTGATAAAGATCCCATACTGTAACTGACTTTCCTTCCCATTCTGGCAGTACAACATTCACCGTACTGCCAAATTTAGACTAATATTTAGTGGCACCTCACAAAAATTATAACTTGCGCTAGATCATTTTGTTTGTAATTTTCCTACAAAAGTAGGTATTGTCTGTTAATATAGTGTCAGAATTTTTTTAAACTTAACGGAGTATCTCATGTTCCGCAGAACCAAAATCGTAACTACTTTGGGTCCAGCTACCGATCGCGATGACAACTTACGCCGCATAATCAAGGCAGGCGCTAACGTTGTTCGTCTAAACTTCTCACACGGTTCTCCTGAAGACCACCTTAAGCGTGCAACCGATGTGCGTAACATAGCAAAAGAACTTGGCGTTCATGTTGCTATTCTGGGTGACCTACAGGGTCCTAAAATTCGTGTCTCCACCTTCAAAGACAACAAAAAAGTTCAGTTAGGCCTTGGTCAACACTTTATCTTAGATGCTGATCTTGAAAAAGGTGAAGGCGATGAGAATCAAGTTGGTATCGACTACAAAGAGTTACCAAACGATGTAAGCATCGGTGATATCCTGATGCTCGATGACGGCCGTGTGCAACTACGTGTTGAAAGTGTTGAAGGTAATAAAGTCCACACTTCAGTCACTGTTGCAGGACCATTATCAAACAACAAGGGCATCAACAAGCAAGGCGGCGGATTATCGGCTGCAGCGCTTACCGAAAAAGATAAACGTGACATCATCACAGCCGCCGACATTCAGGTTGACTACTTAGCGGTCTCTTTCCCTCGCAGTGGTGCTGACCTTAACTATGCTCGTGAGCTTGCTCAACAAGCAGGTAGTAATGCACTCATCGTTGCTAAGGTAGAGCGAGCAGAAGCGGTTGCCACAGACGAAGCGATGGATGATGTTATCCTGGCTTCAGATGTTGTCATGGTAGCCCGTGGCGACTTAGGTGTTGAAATCGGCGATCCTGCGTTAGTTGCGGTACAGAAGAAGCTGATCAGCCGCTCTCGTCAACTTAACAAGAGCGTTATCACTGCAACGCAGATGATGGAATCTATGATCACCAGCCCAATGCCGACTCGTGCTGAGGTTATGGATGTAGCTAACGCAGTTCTCGATGGTACCGATGCGGTAATGCTATCAGCCGAAACCGCTGCTGGCGACTACCCTGAAGAAACTGTACAGGCGATGTCAGGTGTTTGTCTTGGTGCTGAAGAGCATCCTAGTGTTCAAGTCTCTAAGCACAGACTCGATGAGAGTTTCGCGACTGCAGAAGAGACCATCGCGCTTTCTACTATGTATGCCGCTAACCACCTTAAAAGTGTCAAGGCTATCGTTGCATTAACTGAGTCAGGTGCTACACCTCAGTTAATGTCACGCATCAGCTCTGCGCTGCCAATTTTCGCTCTTTCTCGTCACGATGTGACACTGGCGAAGATGGCGCTTTACCGTGGTGTTCAGCCTGTACACTTTGACTCTACCAAGTTTAGTGCCGAGCAGTTGGCTACTAAGGCGTTAGAATCTTTGACCCAGGCAGGCTACCTCAAGAGTGGCGACATGGTCTTAATGACTAAAGGTGACTCTATGGAAACTATCGGCGGAACCAATACCTGTAAGGTATTGATCGTCGCTTAATTTCGATTCAGCTCAATAAAAAAGGTACGCAGATGCGTACCTTTTTTTTGTCTGACAGCCCGCAAAACAGCTGGCATTGGTCGAAATTACCACATCTTATGTTCGTTTTCATCCAAAAGAAGAGAGCTGCCTGAGTCTTTACCAGATACAAAAAAGGTACCCCCGGGGTACCTTTTTAACTCCTGAATGATCTTGTGATCAGACCTTATTTATTCTGACGTTACAGTGTTTTGAAATCATCCACATGAATCGCAATCTGCCTGAGCTTATCTGCATTGACAATCGCTTCAAACTCACCTTTGTTGATCACCGATACCTCAAGTGCCATCTCAAATAGCGCCATATTGCTTAATTTCTTAGGTAAGGTACCGGCCCGCTGCGCCTTCTTGATCTTCTTGTATGTATTACGACACTCGAATTGTGCAAGGAAAGCATCTTCAACCTCTGCTATACCACCTTTATCGCCCTCGAACTCCGGGCATAAGAATGTGAGCCTGTCCCGTGCTGGCCCGGGTTGGAGTATTCCTCTTGCTAAATCTATAGTCATCCTATCACTTGGGCCATTAAAGTGGTTGCCGATCGGGAAGATCAAGGCTCTCATTACCCATGCAACCGGACGGTTAGGGAAGTTGCGTAGTGCCCCCTCCAGCGCTTGAGCCGCTTTTTGTAACCGGGTCGTCATCACAAACCGCACTGCCGGAAGATCATCTTGCTGGCGGCCGTTATCTTCAAACAGCTTCAGAGTAGCCGATGCTAAGTATAACTCGCTCAGTACATCCCCTAATCTGGCAGATAACATCTCTTTACGCTTCAGATCTCCCCCCATGATCAACATGGAAAGATCTGTGATAAAGGCCAATCCTGAAGACAGTCTGCTCATATCCTTATAGTACTGCTGCGTCTCACCGCTGACAGGAGACTGGTTAAAACGGCTGCCCGTTAATGCGCAAAACAGTGAACTAAACGCATTTCTTGCACCATAGCCGATATGTCCAAGCAGCAGAGAGTCGAATCTTTCAAGTGCAGCAACCGAGTCTTCCATGGCTGCAGTTTCCATCTCGGCCAGTACATATGGGTGACAACGTGTTGCCCCCTGACCAAAGATCATCAAGCTACGGGTCAGGATGTTTGCCCCTTCGACGGTGATCGAAATAGGGTTAGCCATATAGGCATGGCCCAGGTAATTCTTGGGGCCAAGTTGTATCCCCTTGCCCGATTGAATATCCATCGCATCGTTGAGCACATCGCGACTCATCTCTGTCATATGGTACTTGGCTATCGCAGTGACCACAGATGGCTTCACTTTCAGGTCAATACCCGTAGTGGTAAGTCGCCTCGCCGCTTCGAGCTGATAGGTGTTGGCAACGATTCTTGCCAATGCTTCCTGAACGCCTTCGAACTGCCCGATAGCCAGGCCGAATTGATGGCGCACATAACTGTAAGCGGTCGTGGTCTTTGTCGCGGTATGACCACAAGCCGTCGCCAATGCAGGCAATGAGATGCCACGGCCGGCAGAGAGACACTCCACCAGCATTCTCCAACCTCTGCCCGCATATTGGGGACCACCAATTATCCAATCCAGTGGAATGAAAACATCTTCACCATGTGTGGTGCCATTCATAAACGCCATACTGAGTGGGTTATGACGCTGTCCGACTTTAACGCCGGGGTGATCCGTCGGAATTAACGCACAAGTGATACCGAGTGCTTCTTTATCACCCAATAAGCCGTCTGGATCGCGCATCTGGAACGCAAGTCCCAGCACAGTAGCAACCGGCGCCAATGTGATGTAACGTTTATCCCAGTTTAGCTTTAACCCTAATACCTCTTCACCTTCAAACTCCTGACGGCAGACAATCCCCTCATCGGGAATCGCACCGGCATCG
The DNA here is from genome assembly GCF_947501225.1 of uncultured Shewanella sp. Classification (GTDB taxonomy): domain Bacteria; phylum Pseudomonadota; class Gammaproteobacteria; order Enterobacterales; family Shewanellaceae; genus Shewanella. The sequence continues at coordinate 16,444 of NZ_CANMUW010000009.1, read as the reverse complement.
GAGCCCGCTTCGGGACCGGTCAATGCAAAACAGGGCACCGCTTCACCACAAGCAAGCTTGGGAAGCCAGTTATCACGTTGCTCCTGAGTACCATAATGTGTGAGTAACTCTCCCGGACCTAATGAGTTTGGCACCATGACGGTCACCGCAGCACTGACACTTCGGCTGGCAAGTTTAGCGACAATGGTCGAGTTAGCGTAAGCCGAGAAGGCCTTACCCCCATATTGCTTTGGAATGATCAGCGCAAAAAATCCCTCTTTCTTAAAGTATTCCCACAGCTCCGGTGGTAGGTCTTTACGCTTGTGTACGATATCGAAATCGTCAATCATGGTTAATGCCGTCATAACCTGATTGTCGATAAAGTCCTGCTCCTCATCCGTTAATTTTGGCTTGCCATAGCTGTGAAGCGTCTCCCAGTTAGGCTTGCCTCTGAACAGCTCCCCCTCCCACCAGACATCTCCGGCTTCCATCGCCTCTTTTTCTGTATCAGACAGAGGTGGCAGTAGCTTCTTGAAGAAAGAGAAAATCGGACGAGTGATAAGCTGCATCCTGATGTTTTTGACACCAAAGAGCACAATAATTACAAGTAGTGCAAGTATGAGTAGAGTCATGATATTACCTTTTGTTTTGTGCCTTATTTAACAGGAACTGACACACCGGCAGAGAGGTATGGGATCACTTTGCGGATCACCGTCTCTATATTGTTTTGTTCATTGAAGTCTGCGGCGGCAATCTCGATCAACGCATCGGCCGAAGCCATGGTGAATACGACGGTACCTAAGGTAAAGTGTAAACGCCAGAACATCTCAGCGGGTGGAATATGAGGTGCGCTATCGGCCACCGCTTTCACAAACTGATCTAAATGTTCACCGTAATGTGTTGTAATAAACCAGCGCAGGTGACCCTGGCTCTCGATGTAGCCACGACCCAGAAGCTGAAGGAAAGTACTCGTCCCCTCTGCTCTGACTTTATTTAACTCTAGTAGAGGTTCGACTAGTATTGAGAAAATATCGTTGAGTGAGGCATTGCTATCCGATGCCTGCAATCTGACGATCTCCGAAGACGCGATCGGCATGAAGACATCCAGGTATCGAGCTAATACTGCTCGTATCAACTCTTTTTTTGAACCAAAATGATAATTTACAGAAGCCAGGTTGACCTCCGCTTTACTGGTGATCAGGCGTAAGGAGGTTTCAGAAAAGCCCCGCTCTGCAAACAATTTCTCTGCAGCATCCAGTATTCTAGTTTTAGTATCGGATCGATTTGCCATTCCGTGACCTTATGACTCTATTTTAAACACCTGTTTAAATTAAACATTGGTTTACTTTTTGTCAAATGAAATTAACTGTCAAAAGCACTCTATGTGTAGTTTTTCAAATAAAGTCATAGCTCGATGAGACTTATCGTTTGAAACCCTATCGAGTTAAGTGATGTTAGCCCCGTTGCTCTTCTACCCATTAGAACATCTTTTTAAAACAGGACAAGAGCTCCGGTCAACTGTTTAAATGCGAATAAAGGCAATAGATTTCAGTTAAACAGGCTTAACAGCTGACAGTCTTAGTATGCAGGTGCTTATCACAACATATTTCCAACGCTTTTTCAGTTTAATTTCCGGTAATTACTCTTAATTGTGTAATACTAGTACCAGCGGAAAACTCATAAACTATGTGGGCCAAATCACTCTCTCTTCCCGCGTAGGCGTATCACAACATTACTGTGCTAAGGAAAGCATATGAGAAGCGTATGGCTCGCCATCAAAGATTGGTTGTTACACCGCAAGAGCCTTATTTTTCTTGCCGACGTGCTTCTGTTCCTGTTCATGTTAAATACATTGCCTTTTGAAGCCGATATCGTAACGGGTCTGAGTCTGCTCACCTTTATCGCCATATTGTGGCTGACAGAGGCCATTCATGTATCGATCACAGCTCTATTCGTGCCTGTGCTGGCCGCTATATTCGGTGTCCTTGAAACCCCGGAGGCGCTGGGTAGCTTTGCCAATCCAATCATATTTCTGTTTCTGGGAGGTTTCGCGCTTGCTGCTGCGCTACACCGGCAGCGGGTAGATAGAGTCATCGCAGATAAAGTATTACAACTCGCCAACGGAAAGATGAGCATTGCGGTTATTATGCTATTTGCCGTAACAGCTGTTCTATCTATGTGGATCAGCAACACGGCCACAACGGCGATGATGTTACCATTGGTACTCGGAATTTTAGCCAAAGTCGATGAGCAGGACGACCACAACACCTATGTTTTTGTTCTTCTGGGAATAGCCTACTGTGCCAGCATAGGTGGGATAGCCACCATAGTGGGCAGTCCGCCTAATGCCATCGCGGCAGCTGAAGTGGGTCTGAGCTTCACAGAGTGGATGATGCTGGGCCTGCCGATCACCCTTCTTCTGCTCCCCATCGCAGTCAGCCTTCTTTATCTGATGCTGAAACCAAACCTGAGCTATACCTTCACCATTCCCCGCGAGCAGGTAAGATGGAGTAGCGCCAAGATCACCACCTTTATCATCTTCTGTATCACAGTGACCCTATGGATATTCAGCAAACCACTCAACGCCTTTCTTGGTGGATATAGCAGATTTGATAGTCTGGTCGCTCTGCTTGCCATCATCATGTTAAGCCTGGCCAGGGTCGTAAAATGGAAAGATATCGATGAAACAACTGACTGGGGGGTATTACTGCTGTTCGGTGGCGGGATCTGCCTCAGCAATGTATTGAAGGAGACAGGAACCAGTGTATTTCTCGCTCAAAATTTAAGTGATTACCTGCAGCAGGCAGATCTTTTCATCATCCTGCTGATGGTCGCCACCTTCGTGGTGTTTCTGACAGAGTTTGCCAGTAACACGGCCAGTACCGCTCTGCTTGTACCTATATTTGCCTCAATCGCAGAAGTGCTGGGTGTATCACCGGTGATCCTATCGGCATTGATAGGTATCGCGGCGTCCTGTGCATTTATGTTACCCGTTGCCACTCCACCCAACGCAATAGTTTTTTCTTCGGGGCACATCAAGCAACGGGAGATGATGAGAACCGGGGTCATACTCAACCTCATCTGTATTGTCGTTCTGTCAGTGTTTGTCTGGCTATTTTGGCCCTAGAAACGCCCCTCACCCTATTCGATACCTACTTGTTCTGTTGAACAATCACTTTTGCCATATAGCCGGTCCCCCCCTGAATCGATGTCGTAGGTGCTGCGGCAGCATACCCGTCACCATCAATAACTGAACATCAGGCGATAATTTCTGTCGTCACCTCTGTTTTCACTGAGTTGGCGATAAAACAGTTTTCGTGAGCGAGATGGTGCATCTTCTTCAACTGATCTATTGTCGGTTGACGTTCACCGGAAAATTCTATCTCAGGCCTTAAGGTCACTCTCGACACCCATGTTTTGCCGTTGCTGTCCTCCTCCATGACGCCTACGGCTTTATCGAGGTAATTTTCAACAACATATTTACGTTTAGCGGCGATAGAGAGAAACACCAGCATATGGCAACTGGAAAGGGCTGCTATAAATGCCTCCTCCGGGTCAACGTTCGCCTCGACAGAAAATGGAAGCGGAACGACATGAGGAGAGGATGATGCGGGCACGATAACACCTCCGTCAAACTCCCAATTATGACCCCGGCTATATTGGTTATCGGTGAAGCACTCTTCTTCACTACGCTCCCATCTAATAACAGCAGTATACTCAGACATCCTTTCTCCAAACCTTTCTATTAAAAGTGCTTTTATTTGAACGAAATAATCACGCTCATTTATGGCGTTTCTATAAAACGATCAGCTGACTATCCTACAGAGGTGCTTTCATCATGCTAAACAATACTAACTCAACATCGACAAAGGTCAGCTCTTCTGCGAGCTCTGCAGTCAAAGACTCCTTCATATCCATGATGGCTCCGCTGTCATGTTCGGCCAATTCGAGTAAAGAGAGGCTGATGATCACCAGGTAACTACTCCCCGTTTTTCCGATATTAAGAGCTTGAGAAGTGAGCCCCAGCTGCTCGAGTCGACGTGTGACTCGGCCTTCAATGGCTTGATGTTGTTTCTTGTCCTGTAACTTGCCACCGGCAAGCTCAATAAATGCCCCTTTGATGATACCCAGAGGCTGATTCAACATCGCAATAGCGAGAAGCAGTACCAACAAGGCATCACCGATATAGAGGAGAAAATCCAGCGCTGTACCAGGTGTAATAAAGCCAATCACCACAAGTACGGCACCGGTTGAGGCCGACAGCACCCCATCGATGAATGAGGCCTTTTGGTCAACCTTTAACATAGCGCTCCCCATCCTGATCCGACTGTTTTGTATTCGATAAAATGCCGATAATCCCCAACAGATGGTCACCATGGCTATGGCGTAGTAAACAATGGGGCCGGTTTTTATCATATTAAGTGGCTCTCCTTCCAGGTATTGGAGAACCTTACCGCCATTGGAGGTCAATGCCGAAATGATCACTCCCAGTAGCAACAGACCTTTCATCAGGGAGTATAGGGCTTCACTCACATACAAACCAAAAGGAAACTTATCTGAACGTATGGTTTTTATTCTCGAGATCTTCAGAGCCACTATAGAGGAGAGGAACAGAATAAATGACATATTTCCGTCCAATAGCAAGGCATGAGATCCTGAGAGATAAAAAGTAAACCAACCACTTATTGCCATGACTAAATTGGCCACAATCCCAACGGATATCGACTGCCGCTCAACAGAGCCTATTCTATCTTTCATAAAACTATTCATTGGTAGAAACGATTAAACACTATATACAGGTTGAAACGAAACATCATCTTGACGGCTAACGCCACCCGAAAGATGGAAAGACAACTTGTGTCTAAAGGCTGGCCGACAACAAAGCTATTTGGGATAAACCGATGACCGTTCAAAAATTAGATTTTGCCCAGTCACTCAGTTTATCAGTGGGCTTAGGGAAGCCGAGAGAGTATACGAAACGATTTTCACTATCTTGAAACACATTAGTATTGACTGCCAACAACACGAAGCCCTCCGACAGTAATGTGCTGGCGTCCTGAGGACACTCAGTTTCGACAATTTTGGTAACTTGAAGCAGGATCTCTTGTGACTCTGTAATGTCAACGTTATCCATGGTTATCCCTGTATAAGAGCCAAAAAGTGGATTCATCGGAGAGTTATTTAATTGATATTATAAACCTATCACTGTCAGTCTGTGTTGAGCAAGGAAGAATGAGCTCAAAAGTGAAGCATTTTAATAGCCTATGAACATGCGGTGACCTCTATAACAGACAATCCATCAATCACCCTTTGTCTGGCTCAGTCGTTGGCCTGGCAGCTGACAGACCATAAAGGGTTAACTTATCAACGGCCTAACTCTTTTTGTACCGCTTCTACTACTGCTAGAGGCTTATCCAGATAGAGAGAGTGATCGATAAATATCCCTCTCTCGTCCGTCGATAACAGGAGTACCGGAAATGCCGTCGTACCGATCATCTCCTGGATCTCGGCGATACCGGCAAGAATTGACTCTGCATCGCTGCTTAACTCATCCCTGAATACCTTATTCGACGGAGACAACTTATACTGCTCGAGGAGCCGGGTAAAATCATGTTTGCAAGCCAGTGGGTTACCATCGATAAAGTGTGCCTTTTGCAGCGCATTTAATACGGGCAGCATTTTATCGGCTTGTTTATTCTGCATCCATGCCATCAGGTTGGCCGTTTTGGTGGCATTTTTAGGGCTATTCACATAGCGGAGATGTTCTCTGCCAAACTTTACCCCACTGAGTTTACCAACTGCATCGACCTGCTCCTGACCCGCACTGTCTGTACCATTAAAATGGGCACAATGAAGCATGTGGATCTTCATTTCAGGGAAAGCATCACTAAGAGCATTTACCAGAAGGGTCGCGGCATAGCTCCATGGGCAGTGGGAGTCATAGATAAAATATAGATCGGTGTTCATCAATTTAAGTCTTTAACGGAATATATTGGAGTGATCCTAATTAGTTTATCTCCAATATACAATTATCAATTAACCATTTGGCGATATCAGAATTAATTTTAAACTCTAACGCTTCAAAGGCCAGCACCTCATTTGCTGGCCTGTCTGATGCACACTACAATCATAGTATGGGTGAAAAAAATTCATAGAGATCAAGAGCAGAGCCCCAATTTGCCCTTCACCAACCAGGCGGAGTCGATAATGGATGTGGACTATTTAATTGTTGGTAGCGGTTTATCGGCATTGGTATTTGGAGCCCTCAGTGCAAAATCCGGCAGCAAAGTACTCATGGTTGAGGCTCATCAATACCCTGGTGGTTTCGGCCATACATTCCCTATGGGCAAGCATTACAGATTTAATGCCCAGCTCCACTATGTCTGGAATTGCGGAGAGGGAGAGACAGTCAATAAAGTACTCAAGCGCCTGGAACTCGATAAACAGGTGACCTTCGAATCATTCGATTCTCAGGGCTTTGATCATATGAGGATGCCAGGTTTCCAGCTTGATATCCCCTACGACACAGACCTGCTTCTCAACAGACTCAAATCACTATTCCCTGCACATGGGCCGCAATGCACAGGGTTCATCGATGAGGTGAGGCGAACCGCCGATGGCTTAGCCGTGTTATCGGGCGATGAACGCTACAGGAATATATTCACCAACCTGAGACAAACGGTAACGGCCTTTAAGAACATAAGATATACCTTGCAGGAGGTCTTCGACAAACACCAACTACCTCTTGAAGCACAAACACTACTGGCACTTCAATGGCCGGATTTTTTACTCCCGCCCAACCAACTTTCATTCTGTGCCTGGGTCCTGCTTTTTACCGGGTACCAGAGAGGAGCCTACTACCCCACCCTGCATTTCGAACATGTCATCAATTCACTGGTCGACACGATAAGAGACAATGGTGGTCAGATCATCTATCAGACAGAGGTCGACAAGTTTATTATCGAAAATAATCGGGTGGTCGCGGTGGAAGCGACAGACCTTGCCACCAATGAAGCGGTAAGCTATCAGGGAAAGCGTATCATCTGCAATATGGACCCTAAGAAAGCCGCCCACCTGATCGGCATGGAGAAGTTCTCCTGGAAAGTTCGAAAGCAGTTAGATTATGCCTATTCACCCTCCAATTTTATGGCGTATTGCGCCGTTAAGGACATCAATTTAGAGGACTACGGATTCGGCAAGTGGAATATCTTTCATACCTCTCACCGTGACCTTAATATCGCGTTCGATACCATGTATAACCATCATGATTACACAACACCCAGTTATGCGATCTCCACCCCTGGCTTCTTAACTCATGACAACTCGGACAGACCCGAAGGACAACAGATTATCGAGTTTTTAACCGTAGCCGATTACCAATACTTTAAAGCGTTAAAGCTTAGCGATCCCAGGGCGTATCGGAAGAGAAAAAGAGAGATATTTGATGCAATCCTGGATAGCGTCGAAAAACACTATGTCCCGGATTTCAGGGAATATTTAGCTTACAAAAATACCGGAAGCCCGACCACCAACGAAAACTTCTGTTGGTGTCCGGAAGGCAACTCATATGGTTCTGCGATGACACCGGAGTATTTTAACCTGTGGAGATTAAATCATAACAGTTCACTAAAGGGCCTCTACTTTTGTAACGCCTCATCCGGTTATGCAGGTTTTGCAGGTACCTTCTGGACCGGCGCAAAGCTATACCAGAACCTCTCTGGGGAGCTGATTCTATAGTTTACCGATATCATTCAAGTAGCTGTAATTAGGAGAGTGTGGGATGAATTTTGCGATCATCGGAGGTGGAGCCAGCGGAATGGTGACAGCCTATTACCTCAGTAAATTGGGCCACGAGGTTACCGTATATGAGAAACAACCCATATTGGGCGGCCATATTCGCACTGTGAATAAAAATATTAAGGTTGCAGGCATTCCACCTCAGCTCACCCTCGAGGGTGGGGTCGTTGAGTTTTCGAGCAACTTTAAGCACTTTCTCTCGTTGATGGATGAACTTAACGTCGAACTTGAACCCCTTAGAGTCGGCTCGGCTCTGTTTAAACGAAATATGAAGCGCTTTCTTTCACCCACAATGATCACCGGAAACATTAAGGGTATCGCCATTTTGCCGGAGTTCTTCAAGCTTGCATCTGTTTACCTCTCGGCAAACTGGCTCTTAATGCAGATATACCTCAAGCCCACATCTTCTCTCAGAGATAAACCATTTGAAGACTATGTGGGTAACAAGCAGGTAAAAAACACCTGGTTAAAACTTTTTACTATGTATTGTTTCTCTATCCCCTATAAGAAAATTATGAAAATTCCTGCAGAGTTAGCGTTTAATATTTTCAGGCGCTATTTCTGGGCAGACTGGAAACGGATAAAAGGGGGCGTCTACGGCTACATAGAGAAGATAGAACCTCTGTTAAACGGCACAGTGAACCTAAATGCAAATATAAAACAGATCACCCGCACCACTGACGGGATAACAGTAAGCTGTGGTGATAACACAGATACCCATTTCGATAAATTGGTCTTAGCCGTTCCCCCCGATCAGGTATTAACCTTGATAGCAGACCCTACGGCAGATGAAATTGCATGGTTTTCCCCATGGAAAAAAAATGTCGCCCAAACCGTCCTCCATGCCGACCCACTGGTTTACAGACGTTATGGTATAGCTCACCCTTCTGAATTTGATTTTTTTCAGACTGAATCCGGATGGGGCTATAACGCCAGCTTAAATCGCATATGTGGTTTGTCTTCAAAACAGCTATATAGCCTGGCCTATAACATTGACAACCTGATCGCCAAAGAGAATATCATTCAGGCATTCAAGCACCACACCCCTCTCTATACCGTTGAGGCATTTCATCATCGACATAAGATTATCGACAGTAACGGTGACAACCACACATACCATGTCGGTGCCTACCTTTACGATGGTCTGCACGAAGGAGCAGTACTCTCAGCAAAGAAGGTCGCTGCGCTCGTCAAAAGCATTGCTGAGTAAAAACCTGCGCCATCCGGCTTAATCTGTATCTATGCTCTCTGAGGATGGTTCTGACAAGGGCTAAAATTTAGACGCTAGTTCCACTGAAGCAACCCTTCTTAAAGTTTTACGACCAACCAGGTGATTTTGATGTAAAATACGCAACACAAAAATAACAAGGGATATGATTCGATGACACCTTTATCTCCAAGGCTTACAAAGCTTTCGCTTCTCATCGCTCTTTCAGTCGGAGTATCGGCTTGCAACAGTACGCAAACCGACTCCTCCGGCGCTCAATCAAAAGCCGATGAAGCGGTACAATTTATTCAAAAATCAGAGAAACAACTTAGTGACCTCTCCATAGAGATCAACCGCGCCGAGTGGATATACAGCAACTTCATTACCGAAGATACAGCGGCACTCTCTGCTGCTGTGGGTGAAAAGCAGACTGCCACCTCAGTAAAGCTGGCCACCATGGCGGCTAACTATACTCAACTTCCACTGGACGAAGTCAACCTGCGTAAACTCAATATATTACGTAGCTCTCTGGTATTACCGGCCCCTCTTGATCCTGAAAAGAACGCTGAGTTGGCCTCAATAAGCGCCGAATTAAATGGCCTCTACGGCAAAGGAAAGTACTGCTTCGAAGATGGGCGCTGTCTGACCCAACCTGAATTATCGGCCATTATGGCTGAATCACAGGATCCGGCCGAGTTACTGGAGGTCTGGAAAGGTTGGCGTGAGATCGCCAAACCTATGCGTCCCCTGTTTAAACGTGAAGTTGAGCTGGCCAATGAAGGGGCAAAGGATCTGGGTTACGCCAATCTATCGGAATTATGGCGCAGCCAATATGACATGAAACCAGATGCATTCTCCAATGAACTCGATCGATTGTGGGGGCAGGTAAAGCCACTCTATGACTCTCTTCACTGCTACGTTCGCGGCGAACTCAATGAAGCCTACGGCGATGAGGTTGTCTCAGGCCAGGGACCTATTCCCGCTCACCTGTTAGGTAATATGTGGGCCCAGAGTTGGGGAAATATCTATGACAAGGTGGCCCCAGAGGACGCCGATCCCGGCTACGATGTCACTCAGTTACTGTCTGAGCATGACTATGATGAGATCAAGATGGTAAAACAGGCCGAAAGCTTCTTCAGCTCTCTGGGCTTTGCCGAGTTACCCGACACCTTCTGGGAACGGTCTCTATTTGTCCAGCCAAAAGACAGAGATGTAGTCTGCCATGCCTCGGCATGGGATCTTAACGATCTTGACGATATCCGCATCAAGATGTGTATTCAAAAGACGGCCGAAGACTTTACCGTTATCCACCATGAGCTGGGGCATAACTACTACCAACGAGCATACAAAGATCAGCCGTTCATCTTTAAAAACAGTGCCAATGACGGCTTCCATGAAGCTATCGGAGACACCATAGCCCTCTCGATTACCCCCAGCTACCTTAAACAGATAGGTTTACTGGACGAGGTGCCTGACGCCTCTAAAGATATCGGGCTGCTGCTGAAACAGGCGCTGGATAAAGTTGCCTTTATGCCGTTTGGCTTGATGATCGATCAGTGGCGCTGGAAAGTCTTTAGTGGTGAGATCACTCCTGAACAGTACAACCAGGCTTGGTGGGATCTCAGAGAGAAATATCAGGGCGTGAAGGCACCGGTTTTACGTGGCGAGGAGAACTTTGATCCCGGCGCTAAGTACCATGTTCCAGGTAACGTTCCCTATACCCGCTATTTCTTAGCCCATATCCTACAGTTTCAGTTCCACAAGGCACTGTGTGAAGTTGCAGGGAACGAAGGGCCTGTTCATCGCTGCAGCATCTACGGAAACAAGGAAGCGGGGGCTAAACTCAACACTATGCTTGAGATGGGGCAGAGTCGTCCCTGGCCTGAAGCATTAGAGGTGGTAACCGGCACTCAAGAGATGGATGCCCGCGCCGTTCTCGATTACTTTGCGCCCTTGCAGGTCTGGCTTGATAAACAAAACAGTGAAGCTAATCGCCAATGTGGTTGGTAGCCTAGAGCTGTTTGACAGATAATATGCTAACGCTCAACACTCTTTGTTGAGCGTTTTTTATATTCACCTCTTAAAAAGTCTATCTGAACCCGCTCCCCTTATGATTTTGCTCTCTCGATTCGATACGCTTAAGCTCGGACTTTCTCAACATGACATATAAAGCCCCCGTTCCGCCATGCTCTCTTTTAGCGCTGTGAAAGGCTAACACTTTATCTAAGTTCGACAGCCAATTAACCACACAGGACTTAATCAGAGCTTTTATCGGTTTACTGTTAAATCCTTTGCCATGAATGACCAATACACAACGCTCTCCCTTCTCATATCTGTCTTCAATATAGTGGTAGAGCGCCTCCCTGGCCTGCCGCACGGTTAACGCATGAAGGTCTAACTCGGAAAGAAACTTATATTTACCGGCACTCAACTGTTTAAACACGGGGCTCTGCACACCGTCACTGCAGACACTGACCACCTCTTCAGGCGCTACAGGTTCAATGAGATTAATATCTGCTGTTAACATTAACAAGGCTTGTGATAGTTGTGCCGCTTTCTGTCGTTCTAATTGGGAAGCCGAAATACCACTGTTATTGAACGGCCTTATCTGCTCACTTCCACTAAGAGGCTTAACCCCTGCCATCTCGTCAAGAAAGGATGAAACATCATCATTCACCACTGAATTCTCCTCTTAGACACACTTTGTTAAGAACTAAAACTTTAGATAAATTACACCTTCTATTATAGTGACATCAGTATTAGTAGATTTGAAATCATTAATGACACTTTTTAAATTTATCGCCGCGACCTTCCTCTCTTTGGTTTTCATGGTACAGCCAACGGTTGCTATGCCCGAAGATAATGTCGCACTGAACCGCTTCTATACCCAATTCTCTGAGGCATTTGAGCATCTGGATGCCGAGATGGTCAAGAGTATTTATGCCGAAGACGCATGTTACATTCCGGAAAATCAGAGTAAAGAGATCACCATGGGGCGAAATAATATCATCGCTCTCTATAAAAAGTTTTTCGGAAAAATTAAGCATAAAGAGGCACGCATCGAGGTTGATTTCAGAGTGGTCGAGCGTCAAATGGAAGCGAGTAATGCAACAGATATTGGTTACTACCTGATTCGCTTTTATCCGCCGGTAGATGCCGAAGAACCTGTCAGTGAGTTTGCCGGTAAATTTGTCACCGTATCCAAAAAGAGTGAAGATGGTAAATGGTATTTAACTGTCGATACCAATAACAGAGCCGAACCTCCTTTTTATTACAATGCAAAACCCTCCCCAAATCTGTATTATGGCCGTCAGTTTACACCTTTAGCTGCCGAGAACCATGACCACTAATCCTGACACCTTATGCCCTTGTGGTAACTGCATAGATCAAATACCGCTCACTTACATAAGATGCTGTAAACCATTTCACAGTGGTGTAGGCGTGCCCGCAACGCCCGAAGCCTTGATGAGAAGCCGCTATTGCGCATTTGTCCTTAAAGAGTATGACTACTTGATCGAGACCCATCACCCAGATTACCTCGATGGTTTGACAGCCGAAACGCTGGCACAAAGTAGTGAGCCCCACTGGCTATCATTGGATGTACTATCAACGAGAAGTTCTGCACAGGCTGGTGAAGTTTGCTTTCAAGCCTGGTACCGAGAGGAGATGGATATTGACGCGATCCATGAGTGTTCGCAATTTGAGCTTATCGAGGGCCGCTGGTTTTATACTCAAGGAGTTCAAAAAGCAGCAATTTTCCCAAAGAGAAATGCACCATGTGTATGCAACAGTGGCAAGAAGTTTAAGCAGTGCTGTATGAACTAAGCCTCTATCATATCAACAAAGATGTTCGCGGCCTGACTTGTATCTAGTGAAGCAACTCAGGTTTTGTTTGAGACAAGAACCGGCTGAAATCAGACTCTCTCAGCGCCGGACTATAGAGGAAGCCTTGCGCCTGGTGACACTTATGTTGAGACAGGAAGCTCTCCTGCTCTTCGGTTTCAACCCCTTCGGCAGTCAGCGAGATATTTAAGGCCGATGCCATGGCAATAATCGCGCTCACGATCTCCCTGCTTTCATGGCTTACCGTCAGGTCTGATATGAAGGAGCGGTCGATCTTAAGCTTACTGATTGGAAACTGCTTCAGATAGCGCATAGAGCTATAACCGGTACCAAAGTCATCGATAGCCAGGCCTACTCCTAGCTCAGAAAGTTCCTGGCACAGTTTAGTGGCATATTTAATATCTTCCATCAGCTCTGTTTCGGTGATCTCCAGAATTAATGTGCCGGGCCTTAACCGATAACGGGTGACCAGTTGCCAAACCTGCTCAAACAGGTTGCCACTGAAAAATTGTCTTGCAGAGACATTAACATGCATGGAAATATCAATATTATGGTGCTGCCACAGATTAAGCTGCCTGCAAGCCGCTTCAAGCACCCAGCTACCTATGGCATTAATCAGTCCGGTCTGCTCGGCGATGTCGATAAACGCACCGGGATATAGCACCCCTTTTTTTGGGTGATGCCAGCGAATCAACGCCTCTGCACCAATATATGCCTTCTTATTCAGATCTTTCAGAGGCTGATAGTAAAGTTCAAACTCCCGCCCTCTTAACGCCGTTTGCAGGTCTCTTTCAATCTGTGCGTTATCTTTAAAAGCGTTGAGTAATGCATTATTGAAGACCTGTATGGTATCTCCCTGTTTCTTTTTCGCATATTGCAGTGCGATATCGGCACAGGCCAGAGGTAAAAACAGCTCTTCGACTGAGTTAATATCGACAATTGCCAGCGCCGGTTTGGGATCTATCTGCTCTCTGCCTATGGTCACAGGCAGAATTAACTGCCGATACAGTCTGGTGGTAATATACTCCATATCGGCTTGGCTCTGTTCGGGCAAGATAACGGCAAACTCATCACTGCCTACCCTCGCAATTTGATCAGTATAATTAACACTGGCAAAGTGCTTTAATCGTCTTGCCATCTCGATCAGCAGCATATCTCCGCTCTCATGACCGTAGGTATCGTTAAAGCGTTTAAATCCACATAGGTCTATTAAAATAAGTAAACCTTTGCTTGTTTTTTCAAGTTCGCGATTGAAATAGGTACGGTTATACAGACCGGTTAGCCCACAATGCCAGGCCAAACGCTCCAGCTCAGATTGATACCTTAACTCTTCTGAGCAATCTTCGGCTTTGACTAGCGCAAAATGGTTGCCTCTTTCGGTTATAAATTGCTTTGCGGAATACCTTAACCAATATTTGGAACCATCTTTCCGGATAATCTCACAATCCCCTTTCGCAAGCTTGCCCTCACGAACTCTAGCCAGTGCTAACTTAGCCTGTTCGGGATGCTGTTTAACGAAATCGAGTTGACTCAAAGGGCGGCCGATGACCTGGCTTTTAACTGCCCCCGATATCTCTTCATGAGCTTGGTTTACATATTCGATAATATCGGTATGAAGGTTGACTAGCATACTGATCTGCTCCGACTGCTCCGCGGCGGTAAGGAACAGAGTCAGCCTCTCATCTTTCTCATAGGCATAACGGGTCGCCAGTGTCAGCGCCAGCTGATCGGCAACTTGAGATGCGATATGGATCTCACTGTCGGACCAGTGAAAGTGATCTTTTCTCTCCAGAAAGAGGACACCTTCGAGGTGACCATTGATCCTGATTGCAATATCTAAAGTTGACTTAATTCCCTTAGGAGCAAAATAGACAGAGGCAAGCTCTTCGAGTCTCACGTCACTGTTGATATCGGTCGCATCGATGAGGCGCTGCCCTTTAAGCTCGGCTATATAATCAGGACAGTTGAGAGGAGATGGGCGTGAAAAAGTATCAGACAACAAGGTGCCGTAGTTAGCAATGTTGCTAATTTGGTTATTATCACAAGAGAGGATGCATACTCCGACGTGAGTCACATGAAGTTGCTGACACAGAAGCTCTGTAGCCAGTTCAGCCGTCTTTTGAAAATCGCCTTCTTGTTTAGCTTTGGAATTAACAATCAATTCCAATAAGTGTTGATACTTACGTTTCTTCACTAATAGTCCTTGAAGCAGCAAGCCAACTGGCTTGCTGATTGTTTCTAATTAACTTTGGTTTGCGAGCCCAGAGATAATGAAACCAATATGTAATATATATATTTTATAAATAATTTTTCTTTAAGAGACTACACGAGAATGTCACGACTCGGCAACACACAGGTCAATTTAAATACTGTTTTCCAGCTGAAAAATCATTTTTTCGGCACTAAATGCGAAGTTGAGCAATAAAGTCACCTGTGAATTTTCAGATTTGATCTCAGTAGTCAGCTCATCGAAACGTTTTGTTGCTTTCTCCTGCATAGCTTCAGCGTCTGCCTTGGCAGAATCTCCGCTAAAAGTCATCACCAATTGGGTATCATGTTCATCGATGACGGCGCCGATGTCGGCATAGCTTCCACAATCATTGCAGGTATCATTCACTAGATCAGATTGTGCACTCTTAATATTTTTCATGTTTTAAGGCCCTAAAATAAACTATGGTCCTTATTATACTTCAAGTTCCTGACTCCTACGCTTTGCGGCACTGGCTTAGATCACAAAAGCTTATATTTTCTATATATGAGTCGACGTTATTTCTCTTCTTACAGTTTCATCAGGCCAAAATATGGCTCATCTGGCGCTGCCGGGAAAGTTGATCCACAAAGTGGACACCTTCGGGTAGATAAGGATCGGCTTGACTCTTTGAACTGTATCTTTGTCTGACTCTCAATTCACAGTTAGCCAGAACCTGCTGAACCTCTAACGGTTCACTACCTCGGGTGACCACAGCTTCCGGCTTCAACGCCTGCATAAGCTGAAATGCCCGGGTACCTCCGAGGTGAAACTGTCCGCTGTTATCTACCGGGGATGAATCGAGAGTTAAGTCCGCAACCAAGCATTCCTCTGACGGTAGCTCAAACTTAGCTCTGAGCGCTGCATCTGACGTTAATGCCTTATCATTTAATTGAAACTGAGCCATATCTCTTGCATCTGTCGACAATAATGCCAACAAAAGTGCAAACTCTCCCCTTCGATCGCTATCCACCGCACGATTGAGACGAGAGCCTAATTGGGTCTCATTAACTAATATCTTACCTGGCTGCATAAAAAAACATCAACAAATCAACTCGTTGATAATTAATCGACCGCTTGAACAAGAACTTTAGAATTAATTTCAATATTGGCTTTACTCCGCAAACGTTTGTGACTATTATTGCCGCCGCAAGTGAGGAGGGGTTCCCGAGTGGCCAAAGGGATCAGATTGTAAATCTGACGGCTCAGCCTTCGAAGGTTCGAATCCTTCTCCCTCCACCATTTGCGTACTCTGAAATAGAGTTAACTGCTAAAGTAAGATAAAGAAAAATATGGAGGGGTTCCCGAGTGGCCAAAGGGATCAGACTGTAAATCTGACGGCTCAGCCTTCGAAGGTTCGAATCCTTCTC
>NZ_CANMUW010000008.1 GCF_947501225.1 uncultured Shewanella sp. | reverse complement strand
CCCTGTAGTTCAGTTGGTAGAACGGCGGACTGTTAATCCGTATGTCACTGGTTCGAGTCCAGTCTGGGGAGCCAAATATTCCTTTCTAAAATTTTGAAAACGCCCCTATCTTGATATAATTGCCGTCCAACTCTGTTTTCCGTTAGAATAAGCGCCAGAATTTACTAAAATTAATATGTTTTTGCATTTCTGCGTATGGATTCTATATGAGCTTAACAAAAATATTTCAAGGCTTTTTATTTCTCCTTTTTGCCGGGCTCTCTTTCTTCGTATACTTAGAGCAAACCAGCCTACTCTCAGAAAAGGCCCACTCCAGGCTCACACTTTATCAAAACGGCTTTACAGCCGAACGCGTCCTGCCACCCCATGGTAGTGAGCTGCTAGCCGAGTTAGGGAAACAAAACAAGTTTCAGTTTTTTCAATATATCCATAGTACTGATAGCAGTTATAACCTGACAGAAGGTGAATTAATCTCAAGTTCAGCTCACCCTCTGGCGGTACTCTTTCCAATCGAGCTCTCGGACACCCGTAGCTTTGACGAGGGCCGTTTACAGGTAAAACTCTACAAAGCCGACCTTCAGGAGAAGGTCATCGGCAATTTTCAACACGCATTAATCGCCCTCATCACCACTTACCTGCTTCTTGCCATCTCATTTTCACTTCTTATGTTCAGGTTTAAACGTGCCATTCGTTATTCGGCCAACTATATTAATGGGCTATCGAACCATTCATTCACCGCATTTGAACCCTCTAAGCTCTCCTCAGAGTTCAAACCAATCTCGCTTGCCCTTGAAGCGAGTAAAGTTAAGTTGAAAGCCAATCTGGATAAAGCCGAAGAGGAGAGTGATAAGTTGACAAAGATCGCTTATCAGGACCCGGTAACCGGCTTGCCAACACGGGCTGTTTTCACTCAGAAGCTCGAATCCTTTTCAGCCTTGAGTAAAGAGCAGATTGGTTTGATGGCCATAATCAAGGCTACAGAACTGGCACAAATAAATGATAATCTGGGCCGAACAGCCGGCGATGATTATCTGGCTGAGATAGCCAACTGCATTCGGAAATCTATCAGTGAATTTCCCGATTCAGAATGCTTTCGAATTTCAACTGCCGATTTCGCTGTCTTCATTCCGGGCTTAATCTTGAAAGATGGTATCCCTTTCCTTGAGTCTCTCAAATCTCTCTTCGATGAATACCAGCAATCATTAAGCACCGAATCGGTTGCACACGTCGGACTCGTTCCCTATCAACATGACAGTGAACCGGTAAAACTGCTTACGTTAGCAGATACGGCAGTGAGTATTGCTCAGACATTAGGACCTAACTGCTTTCATATGCAGGATAAATTCAATGGCGATGAGATTTACGGAGATACACGTTGGAAAGATGCTATCGATGATCTAATCAAAAGGCAGGCGCTAAAGTTTTACCAGCAGCCCATTCACCCCTGCCGAACCGAGGTCTTGGTTTATAAGGAGCTACTGACCCGTTTTTATAACAGTGAAGGAAAGTTCCTGCCCACGACAACAGTTATCGCTATGGCCGAACGTCACGGCATGATATTGGAACTCGACAAACTTATCATTATCAAAACAATGATGATGCTGATTAATAATCCAAACATGGATGGAGCCTACGGCATTAATATCAGCGCCTCTTCAATCATGCAGGACAGTTTCGTCGCCTGGATAAAAGACCAACTCGGGAAGAAACGTCATATCGCAGCGAGACTGGTCTTTGAGCTAAATGAATCAGGCATGCAAACAAACTTATCTGCCAGCCATAAATTTGTACGAGTCCTGCATAGTGTAGGGGCCAGGGTATCTGTCGAGCACTTTGGTATGGGCTTCACCTCTTTTAAGTTTTTTAAGGAGGTCAGACCCGACTATATCAAGCTGGACGGCAGTTATACCGATGGTATTGCGCAAGACACAAATAATAAGTTTTTCATCAAGATGATAGTAGACATTGCCCGCCGCCTGGGGATACGTGTCATCGCGACCAGCGTTGAACGTCAGGAGGAGAAGCTAATTCTGGAGAGAATGCATATCGACGGATTACAGGGCTACTATATTTCGCAACCTCAAGCCGCACTAACCTCAGATTAACCCTGATTAATAGCTTAAGAAAGCAGCACATTCAGTAAAACCTTGTATTCTATGTGTTGTTAATGAACTCGGAAAGGCCGATAATAGAGCCAATAATTGCCTTCGAAAATGAATAGAGATGAGTGAGTATCTCCTGCTTTTGATCAGCACTGTGTTGGTCAACAACTTTGTGTTAGTTAAATTTCTTGGTTTATGCCCTTTCATGGGAGTGTCCAGCAAGCTAGAGTCGGCCATAGGCATGTCTATGGCAACCACGTTTGTCCTGACTCTCGCGTCAGTTTTAAGCTATCTGGTCAATCAATATCTGCTTCTTCCGTTTGAACTTGGCTATCTGAGAACGATGAGCTTTATCTTAGTCATCGCCGTCGTAGTACAATTTACCGAAATGCTGGTGCAAAAAACCAGCGCATCTCTTTATAGAGCCCTCGGTATCTACCTTCCTCTCATTACCACTAACTGTGCGGTTTTAGGTGTCGCTCTGCTAAATATCAGTGAGAAACACAATTTTATCGAGTCGGCGGTATATGGCTTCGGTGCTGCAGTCGGCTTCTCACTTGTATTGATACTTTTTTCAGCGATGCGCGAACGACTTGCCGCCGCAGACGTCCCCCTTCCATTCAAAGGTGGCGCCATCGCCATGATCACTGCAGGCTTGATGTCACTGGCGTTTATGGGTTTTACAGGGTTGGTTAAATAAGTATGTCCGGAATTTTTATCGCAATAATCTTACTCACAATTCTGGCACTTGTATTCGGAGTCTTGCTCGGTTTTGCCGCAGAAAAATTTAAGGTTGAAGGTGATCCACTTGTCGACCAACTAGAAGCACTCCTGCCACAAACTCAATGTGGCCAATGTGGTTACCCAGGCTGCCGCCCCTATGCAGAGGCGATAGCCAATGGCGAAAAGATCAACAAATGCCCCCCCGGCGGCAGTGCCACCATGGAAAAACTGGCGGATACGGCAGGCGTTGAACCTGAGCCCCTATCAGCCACCGAAGCAGTCCAGGTAAAGAAAGTCGCCTACATCCGCGAAGATGAATGTATTGGCTGCACTAAATGTATCCAGGCTTGTCCGGTAGATGCCATTTTGGGTAGTGGAAAGTTGATGCATACGGTGATCACCGACTATTGTACCGGATGTGACCTGTGCGTCGCCCCCTGTCCGGTTGACTGTATCGATATGCTACCCGTTGAGCAAACTGTAAAAAATTGGGACTGGAAGTTGAATGCTATTCCCGTAAAATTGATGGATGAGGACAGCCAGTGCTAACTTTACTTGAACAGATTGATAAAGGGACACTTTGGCGCTCTACCGGTGGTATACATCCGCCGGAGAGAAAAACACTCTCTAACAGAACCTCAATCTCGCCACTTGCCCTTGCCGATGAATATATAGTACCGCTGGATCAGGTCGGCGAGTCTTCAGTTCTCAATGTATCGGTAGGAGACTATGTCGCCAAAGGGGAGCCGCTAACCAGGGGTGCCCACTTTGGTCATCTTCCGGTCCATGCGCCGACATCGGGACATGTGACCAAGATAGAGCAACGTCCGAGTAACCACGCCTCCGGGCTACCTGTACTGAGCTGCGTGATTAGCCCTGATGGGCTGGATACACTTAGCAGCGACATTCATAGCCCGCTGTGCTGGAGTGATATTGAGTCTCTGTCCAATCAGGAGATCTTGAAAAAGATCCAGGAAGCCGGCATAGCCGGATTGGGTGGTGCGGCATTTCCGACCCATATAAAACTCAATCCTGCCAGTGAAATTGAACTGCTCATCATCAATGCCATCGAATGTGAACCCTATATCACCTCCGACGACATGTTGATGCGGGAAAAGAGTGATGAGATCTTAGTAGGCATTGCCATCATCTATCGATTGCTTCAGCCGAAGCGACTCATCATCGCCATCGAAGATAATAAACCCGAAGCCATTGAGCAGATGCAACACGCGTTAAACCGAAGTTCGCTTCCCGAAAATGGCGTCAGGATCACTAAAGTGCCTACCCTCTACCCCTCCGGCGGTGAGAAGCAACTAATTCAGATCTTAACCGGTCAGGAGGTTCCTTCAGGTGCCATTCCCGCGCAATTAGGCATCGTCGTACAAAATGTTGCGACCAGCTTTGCCATCAAGGAAGCCGTCTTAAGAAGTTACCCGCTAATCGAACGCGTTGTCACGGTCACAGGTAACAACACGACTCAGCCGGGAAATTACTGGGTTCCGATAGGCACGCCAATTTCGCACCTTCTGACCGAAACCGGCTTCAAGGGTGATGAGACAGATAAAGTTATCATAGGTGGCCCTATGATGGGCTACGCCCTCTATGATGACAACGCTCCAATCATCAAAGGCAGTAACTGTCTCCTGCTGCCAGACAACCAGGAACTGGCCCCTGATCAGAAAGAGTTACCCTGCGTACGTTGTGGTGAATGCGCTCAAGTGTGTCCGGCGCAACTACTGCCACAGCAGCTACTTTGGCATGCCAAGGCGAAAGAATATGATAAGGCCGCCAACTTTAACCTGGCCGATTGTATCGAATGTGGATGTTGTACCTACGTCTGCCCGAGTAATATCCCCCTGGTCGAATACTACCGTATTGCTAAGTCGGCACTAAAGACCGAGGCTGAAGAGAAAAAGCAGGCAGAGCTGGCTAAACAAAGGTTCGAACTGAGAACCCAACGATTGGAAGATGAGCGGCTGGCCAGAGAAGCCAAACAAAAAGAGGCTGCAGAACGGCGCAAGGCTAAGATGTCGGGTGCAGATAAAGACACTGTTGCGATGGCTATGGCACGAATAAAAGCCAAGAAAGAGGCCGCACTGAGTACAGGCTCTCAGGACAAGCCAAGCCCTGCCGACAATAAACGCAAAGACGTATCAGCGGCGATTGCCCGCGCCAAGGCCAAAAAGGCTGACCAGCAGCTTTCAGCCGATGAGATTGAAACTCAAACAGCTGAGCTGCCCGTTGACGACAGAAAAGCCAAGGTTGCCGCGGCGATTGCCCGCGCAAAAGCTAAGAAAGCGGGCCAGCAGCTTTCAGCCGATGAGATAGAGACTCAAACAGCTGAGCAGCCCGTTGACGACAGAAAAGCCAAGGTTGCCGCGGCGATTGCCCGCGCAAAGGCTAAGAAAGCGAGCCAGCAGCTTTCAGCCGATGAGATTGAAACTCAAACAGCTGAGCTGCCCGTTGACGACAGAAAAGCCAAAATTGCCGCGGCGATTGCCCGCGCAAAGGCTAAGAAAGCGAGCCAGCAGCTTTCAGCCGATGAGGATGAGACTCAAACAGCTGAGCAGCCCGTTGACGACAGAAAAGCCAAAATTGCCGCAGCGATTGCCCGCGCAAAGGCTAAAAAAGAGGCGCAGCAAGCCTCAGAATCTGAGGCTGCTGACGATTCAGCATCACAGGTTAATATAGCTGGTGCCCAACAAGAGGCTCCGAGCCCGGCAGACGAGAAGAAGGCTCGAATTGCAGCGGCTGTTGCCAAGGCTAAGGCCAAGAAAACCAAACGGCAAGATGCTGATGCCGAACCAGCCGATGGCTCTCAATCAGCGGCTAACATGAACGATGCTCAACAAGAGACATCGGTCCCGGCCGACGACAAGAAGGCCCGCATTGCCGCGGCTGTTGCAAAAGCAAAGGCTAAGAAAGCAAAATTAAAAATTGAAAGTGAGAAGGAATAACTGATGGCGTTTAAGATAGCCTCTTCGCCTCATTTGAGTCGTAGTTTTCAGACCAGTTCGCTAATGCAGCGAGTCATGCTATGTGCCCTTCCCGGCATCGCAGTACAATGCTATTTCTTTGGCTGGGGCACAATGATACAAGCCCTGCTCGCCATGACGATTGCACTATTGAGTGAAGCCGCTGTTCTCAAACTCAGAAAACGGCATGTAGCCCAGACTCTCAAAGATAACAGTGCTCTGCTTACCGGACTGCTCATAGGTATCGCTATTCCACCGCTCGCCCCCTGGTGGATAACCGTGATAGGCACTCTGTTTGCGATAGTCATAGTCAAACAGCTCTATGGTGGACTAGGGCATAATATTTTCAATCCGGCGATGGCCGCTTATGTCATGCTGCTTATCTCCTTTCCGGTACAGATGACCAGTTGGGTTGCCCCCTCTGTGGTAGCGAGCCAACCGGTAGACTTTTTTCATAGTCTGCAGCTGATATTCATCGGCGCGAGCCCGGCCGAGATCAGCGCCTACAAGCTTGGCTTTGACGGTGTCTCTATGGCTACGCCACTCGATACACTGAAAACCGATCTTGCCATGGGGTTAACGACCGTAGAGAGCCTTACAAAAACCATCTTCTCCGATGGCTATGGCGTCGGGTGGTTTTGGGTAAACCTGGCTTACCTTGCCGGTGGCATAGTGATGCTCAAGCTCAAGGTCATTCGTTGGCATATCAGTGCCGGCATCCTGGGGGCGCTGTTTATCTGTGCAGCCATAGGCTATCTGCTAAACCCTGACACACTCACAGGCCCACTGTTACACCTGTTCTCAGGCGCAACCATGCTAGCTGCTTTCTTTATCGCCACCGACCCTGTTACCGCTGCTACCAGTGTAAAGGGCCGCATACTGTTCGGAGCATTAATCGGCGTTCTGGTCTATGTAATTCGTACCTTTGGTGGTTACCCTGACGCCTTCGCCTTTGCCATCTTACTCGGCAATCTCTGTGCGCCCTTTATCGACCATTACATGAAACCCAGGGCCTACGGCCATAGATCAGCGACTTAAGCAGACCGGAGCTCAACTTGAAAAAATCCATGTTAAAAAATGGTTTGCTACTTGGCATATTCGCCCTGCTTTGTACTGCACTCGTGGCGGTCGTCAATCAGCAAACATTCGACAAAATAAGAGAGCAACAACAGCTCGAATTGAGACGCGTGTTGCATCAGATCATACCCGACGATCTTCATGATAATGATCTCAATGAGTACTGTATTCTCATTCATGATGAGGATGCACTGGGTATCGATCAGCCTCTGCCTTCATATATCGCAACCAAACAGGGTCTTCCTGTCGCTATTGCCATCGAAGCGGTTGCACCGGATGGTTACAACGGTAATATCAAACTTATCGTTGGCATCAATGCCTCAGGCGAAGTACTGGGTGTAAGGACCCTGAACCATGCCGAAACCCCGGGTCTTGGCGATAAGATAGATTTACGAAAATCTGACTGGGTACTCGGCTTTAATCACAAAACCGTTGCAGATGAAGATGACAAGCGTTGGCATGTAAAAAAAGATGGCGGTGAATTCGATCAATTCACGGGGGCGACCATCACCCCCAGAGCCTATGTTAAAGCTGTGAAGAGAGCTCTACTCTACTTCAATTCAAATAAAGATACCTTGCTAACAAGGCCGGCTAATTGCGAGGTGAATTACCAATGAACAGTTTACTGAACGAATACAAGACAATCGCACTGCAGGGCTTATGGAAAAATAACCCTGGTCTGGTACAACTTTTAGGACTTTGTCCTCTACTTGCCGTCACTGCGACACTGACCAATGCCTTGGGGCTTGGGTTGGCGACAATGGCGGTGCTCATTGGCTCTAATGTTCTGGTCTCTTTGGTGAAATTTTATGTCCCTAGAGAGATCCGTATCCCCGTATTTGTCATGATAATCGCAGCGCTGGTCACCTGTGTTCAGCTGCTGATCAACGCATACGCCTACGGCTTATATCTCTCTCTGGGTATATTCCTGCCACTTATCGTAACTAACTGTGTGATCATCGGCAGAGCCGAGGCATTTGCATCACGGAACTCCCTGATAAAATCTGCCTTCGACGGATTTATGATGGGCCTGGGTTTTCTGCTTGTCTTAGCCGTACTGGGTGCCTCCCGAGAGATATTGGGGCAAGGAACACT
Organism: uncultured Shewanella sp.; assembly: GCF_947501225.1. Taxonomy (GTDB): domain Bacteria; phylum Pseudomonadota; class Gammaproteobacteria; order Enterobacterales; family Shewanellaceae; genus Shewanella. The sequence continues at coordinate 196,527 of NZ_CANMUW010000008.1, read as the reverse complement.
ATTTGATGGTGCCGATCTGCTACTGGGAGAGTGGGCGGCTAACCTGACAATTCACCTTTGGCAGGTGGACACCAGCTTCCTGCTGGCCATGTTACCTCCGGGGGCATTCATCGGCATGGGATTCCTGATAGCATTTAAGAATATTGTCGATAAACAGATTGCAGATCGTACAGCTGCACCAGAAGTTACCGAAACCGTAACGCGTGCAAGAATAACCAAAGTTAGTTAGCTGCATTTATATACTGAGAGTAAAGATAATCCGATGAACAAGTCCAAACGAATTAAGATCCTGGAGATCCTCAGAGAGAATAACCCACATCCAGAGACCGAACTGAATTTTTCCAGCCCGTTTGAGCTGCTCGTCGCCGTCACCCTCTCGGCCCAGGCTACCGATGTCAGTGTCAATAAGGCAACCGATAAGCTGTTCCCGGTAGCCAATACGGCGCAGGCTATCTACGCGCTGGGTGTAGATGGTCTCAAGGAGTATATAAAGACTATCGGCCTCTATAATAATAAGGCTATTAACGTGATTAAGGCCTGTGAGATCCTCATTGAGAAATATGATGGGGAGGTACCGGAAAATCGTGAAGCACTGGAGTCGCTCCCCGGTGTAGGTCGCAAAACGGCGAATGTTGTACTCAATACCGCTTTCGGTTGGCCCACCATAGCTATCGACACCCATATTTTCCGGGTGGCAAACAGAACTAAATTTGCCATGGGTAAAAACGTCGTCGATGTCGAAGAGAAAATGCTGAAAGTTGTCCCGAGAGAGTTTATGGTAGACGTTCACCACTGGTTCATCCTACACGGTCGTTATACCTGTATCGCGAGGAAGCCACGCTGTGGCAGCTGCCTGATTGAAGAGCTCTGCGAATTCAAAGATAAGGTCTATCCGGAGTGATAAGCTCATAAAAAAAGCCGCAATAGCGGCTTTTTATTTATCTGAATTGAGTTATAACTGTCAATCTTCAGTACATACACACGAAGAAAGCTGATAGAAATACGGCTATAACTGCAGTGGTACCGATGGCCATTTTTAATTCTGTGTTCATTTAAGACTCTCATTATATATTTTCAGTTAATTCCTAACGTATTATCTTAAAAAAAGACATAGGGTCAAATGGTTAAATATGAAAAGTGTGATCGAACATGAAGTTAATGAAACAGGCTTTCCAACAATCTACATACCTGAGCATCTCTATTGAGCTATAATCTCAGCCGTTCTCAAATAATAACCCGAGGTAACAATGTCTCAACTTCTTCACACTATGATCCGTGTTGCTAACTTAGATAAAAGCATTCATTTTTACACTCAAATCATGGGGATGAAACTACTGCGAAAGTCTGAGAATAGTGAATACAGATATACCTTAGCCTTCGTCGGTTTCGACGATGAATCGAGCGGAAGTGCTGTGATCGAACTGACCTATAACTGGGATACCAGTGGCTACGACCTGGGAACAGGCTTTGGACACCTAGCCTTTGGTGAGGATGATATCTATAGCCGTTGTGAAGCGATAGAACAAGCTGGCGGTAAGATTGTCAGGGCACCGGGCCCCGTAGCAGGTGGTAGTACTGAGATCGCCTTCGTCGAAGATCCAGACGGCTACAAAATTGAACTTATTCAGATGAGCGCTGCACAAAAAGGGCTCGGATAGAAGTTCAACAAAAAAGCGCCGAAAGGCGCTTTTTTCTATCACTCTAAGGTATGGGTCTCGTTAGAACTTAAATGATACTCCACCGTATATCTGACGTCCGATAGTGTCATATACTTCAGGTACAGTACCCGCAGTATTACCGCTTGCTACCATGACAGGCTCTTCATCGGTTAGGTTTTTAATGCCCAATGTGGCGCTGATAGAGTCACTGAAATGATACATACCCGAGATGTTGTGGTATAGCACCGACTCAACCTTATCGCCGTAGTTGATATCTGTCATTTCACCGATATAACGGTTCGAATACATTACGCTCCAGTCGCCCTGCCCGGCCTGAATGCTAAAGTTGTTCTTTACTTCTGCATATCCGCCAAACATACCACCGATAGTCCCGGTGTAATCTACTCCGTCTTGTTCAAACTCAAGCAGGTAAGTCAAATCATTGTTGATCTTCCAGTCCAGCCCCAGCCCCTCGAAGTTATAGGCCAGATTAAAATCGATACCGCTGGTATCTTGATAACCCACGTTAGTTAGCGGGTTAGTCAAATTAGTTAAGTCACCATCGGGTGTGATACCAAAGGTTTCACACGCAGTTGTATCACCGGCATAACATGAGTCCAGACCAGCCTGCACATCAAGACGCGAAATGGCATCTTTGATCTTAAAACGCCAGTAATCCAGTGTCACAGACATTCCGTCTACATAGCTGGGTGAATAAACCAGACCCGCGGTGTAAGACTCAGATGTTTCAGCCTTCAAGTTCTCATCTGAGGTATAGTTAACCAGAATTTGCGGATCCTGTTCATTCCCCCAGGGATCATTGAGGTAGTCATACGAACCAACGTTACCGCCATACAGCTCACTCACGTTCGGCGCCCTAAATCCGGTGGCCGCAACAGTACGTAGCATCAAATCATCGGTAGCGACATAAGTCAGACCGACTTTCCATGTCGATGCGTTACCAAATGTAGAGTAATCATCGAAACGCAATGCAAATTCACCGGTCAGTTTCTCGGTAAAAGGTACACTCACCTCCTGATAGACTGAGAATACGCTATAACTGCCATCGGTAGGATCTTGTTGTGCCGCCGTACCATCACCGTTTTGAATAACTTCATCAGGTGTATAGAAACCACTTTCATGACGATATTCAGCCCCGATAGCATAGGCCACGGCTCCTGCATCTAAATCAAACGCCTCACCACTGATCACACCAGAAAGAATATGCTGATCGTTACCGCCATCTGTCGTCTCAAGGTAGCTCACATCGTTGATGATAGCGTCGCTCAACGGATCGCCGCTGAACCACTCTTCGGTATTGTCATACATAGATTGCTCCATCTTAGTAGCATTGATGGAGTTATGTACCCAAGTCGTCGCCTTGTTACTTCCGTAGGTATAGGCAACATCCCAATCTATCCCGGTATGGACGTCGAGCGTACCCGCCAGGCCACCCGATACCCTTAATGTATCAGTGTCTTGCTCATATATACGGTTGCCTGCATCTGTCATACGGCGACGATATTCTAGCTGACCGTTATCATCAGGAGTGATCCCGCCATCTTTCATCGCCTGGGTATATTCGATACAGTTACCGGTTTGACCGGTTTCACATACATCAAGCATAACCGAAGCAGGCTGTGGAGCCATCATCTGCTTTGATTTACGCTTGGTATAAAGTAGATCGCCGGTAAAGACTATGTCGTCACTCAACTCCTGGGTCGCGTTGGCGAACAGGCTATAGCGTGTGTTAGGCGTCTGTAGCCAGCTATCCTTGGTATAATCATACCCTTCGGTTCTGTCTACCCACTCATCTCCCTCTTTCACTTTACCACCAAGAGAACCACCGGGAACGAAAGAGCTGGCACCAGGTTCGACCCAATCACGATCCCCCTGCATCACACCACCTCTATCTGAGTAAGCGGCGCCAAAAGTATAGTTACCTGTATCGGTATTGAAGCCATACAGTGCACTTATCTCTACATTTTCACCGTCACTCTTGTCTGTCGCGCCACCATTGACATCAAGCTGGAAGCCCTCAAAGTCCTTCTTAGTGATGATATTAACAACACCTGCGATGGCATCGGATCCATATACTGCCGAGGCACCATCTTTTAAGATCTCTACACGTGCGATCATAGCGACCGGTATGGTATTTAAGTCCACGGCACTGTCAGCACCAGAACCTGAGTTGACCATACGACGCCCGTTTAGCAGTACCAAGGTTCTGCTTGCTCCCATGCCACGCAGGTCAACCTGAGCAACGCCATCTGAGCCATTGTTTGTCGTAGACCCAGCAGCCATGCCCGCCATCGCAGGTTGTGCCTGCAGGATCTCATCGACAGAAGTGTAGCCTTCGGCGCGAATAGCTCCGGCATCGATGACGGTAACCGGTGATGCTGTTTCCATATCTTGACGTTGAATACGGGAGCCGGTAACCGAAATGCGTTCTACATCTGCAGATTCATCCTGAGCGCTAGCCGAATTAGATACAGTGAAAGCGGTTGTTGATACTGACGCGATTAATCCAAACTTTATCGCTGAAGCTAACTTACTACGCGATTGCAATGATGTTCTTATCATTTAGATTTACTCCCTAGCTTATACTTATTTATTTTTATTACGCCTATTAATATATTTCTTGGCGTTGAAATTGATACTGTAGTTTCACCAGAACACAGTCAATCACCTATTTCAGCAACTTTATCTCAATAAGCGTTAAAAAAAACACGGCAGGATGTAAATAAAACTTTAAATCAACTATCGCAAGTTCAAGCTCAATTAGGTTTTTAGTTAATTAAACCAAAAGAAGTTAAACATTTCAGTTTTAATCACTATGCTCTCAGCAACCTTTTATTAACCAGACCAAAAACCAGAAGTGTGATCACGATCACATTAAATCGAGATATTTGCAAGCAGGAGAGCAGAACAATCTTCTATTTTGAGAGGTTATTTCGATGAATCGCAAATTTTTAAGCCATCATTCAGCTTGAAACGCTTTAAATTGGCAAAATATAGCGCATTTGTAACAAAACGATGCCGATACAGATTGATACCTCAATCACGAGAAAGTTATATTAATAACGAGGCGGTTATATCGCGCCCACCTAAAGGTTAAGGGTTATCAGAATAATTTAAAATAACAGGATAATACTTACCAATTATTAATATACGTACCTATTTAAACTATGCAATCTTTAAAAAGATCATGCTAGAATATATGCAGGTTTAATTTAGATATAGCTTTGTAGATAAAGACAGAATAAGGTTAAAGTTAAACTTGTGATAACAGGTATTAAGTAGCTCATATTGCTCGTACCTATTAATGAGTTTGTTTAACCACCTATGCGTTAATCGGTATCAGATGGCGCTGATTTACAGCACAATTCAAAAACAACGCAGAATAGCTTAGTGCTGTATCGCTGAGACTCAGAAACAGACAAGTTGAGACAGGCAGGCTTGCTGGCAGCGGCCTTGAGGCATGAATAGCAGGCCGCTGGTTATGTTCTTACTTTTCAGGTTGAATAATATCAAAGTGACGATAAGCTCGGTCGGTGGCGATACGACCTCTTGGAGTGCGCTGGATAAAGCCCTGTTGGATCAAAAACGGCTCCAGTACATCTTCGATGGTCTCTCTCTCCTCGCCTATCGCGGCAGCCAGGTTATCCAGTCCAACAGGCCCCCCCATAAACTTATCTATGATTGCGAGAAGCAACTTCCTGTCCATATAGTCGAAGCCTTCTGAGTCAATATCCAGCATATCTAACGCCTGGGTTGCCACCGACTCATTGATTTCACCATCGTGTTTTACTTGTGCGAAATCTCTCACCCTTCTCAGTAAACGATTAGCGATTCGGGGCGTCCCTCGAGATCGCCTTGCCAGCTCTATTGCACCTTCGTTATCGATCGGGAGTTCCAGCACATTGGCCGAACGGGTCACAATTGAACTGAGGTCCCTGGTATTATAGAACTCTAACCTCAGAGGAATACCAAATCTTGCGCGTAAAGGTGAAGTCAAGGCACCGGCCCTGGTCGTCGCACCAATCAGGGTAAAGGGCGGCAGATCCAACTTGATGGATCGTGCAGCAGGCCCCTCGCCAATCATGATATCTAACTGATAGTCTTCCATTGCCGGGTAGAGTATCTCCTCGACTACGGAACTAAGGCGGTGGATCTCATCGATAAACAGAACATCACCAGGCTCAAGGTTAGTCAAAAGCGCGGCCAGATCACCTGCTTTTTCCAATACGGGACCAGAGGTAGATTTAATATTAACCCCCATCTCGTTAGCGACGATCATGGCCAAGGTTGTTTTACCAAGACCCGGAGGACCATAGATCAACATATGGTCGAGCGCTTCGCCACGATTTTGTGCGGCTTCGATAAATATCTTTAACTGAGCGCGAGTATCGTCCTGACCCGTATACTCATCGAGTAACTTAGGGCGCATCGCCCTATCAATCTGTTCATCTCGCTCTTCTGGCCCCTGAGGCTCTGCGTGGATTAAACGATCGGCTTCTATCATCAGTTTCTCTTCATTAACTCAATTTATAACATCGACTTCAGTGACAGTTTAATCAAGGTCTCTGAATCCATGCCCTCTTGATATACCGCCGAGATAGCTTTACTCGCCTGAGCCGGCTTATAACCCAGTGACAATAAGGCTGCCACGGCATCCTCTTCGGCCGAATTAACAACAGGTGCAGGCGTGTAATTACTTTTAAGCATGAACTCACGTTCTGAACCGGCTGATGCCTCCATCAGGCTCTTTAACTTATCACGCATCTCAACAAGCAGTCTTTCAGCTGTTTTTTTACCGACACCGGGTAACTTTACCAGCGTAGCAACATCATCACGCTCGACACAAGCCACGAACTCAGCGGCTGTCATTCCGGAGAGTATAGTCAGCGCAAGTTTGGGTCCTACACCATTGGTCTTTATCAATAAACGAAACAGAGAGCGCTCCTGCTTAGTAATAAAGCCATACAGTAATTGAGCATCTTCCCGCACCACAAAGTGGGTATATACGATGGCTTCCTGATTAAGCTCTGGAAGCTCGTAAAAACTGGTCAGGGGCATCTGAACTTCATATCCTAAGCCCTGCACTTCGAGTAAAATCTCGGGGGCTTGCTTCTCGATAAGTAAGCCTCTTAATCGTCCAATCATCTGTAACGTCCGTAGGTTCTTGCGTTGGCTCTCCCGCCCATGGCGATCAGGCTTTGCATGGTATGAAAGTGGCAGATAGCGACGCCAAGAGCATCGGCAGCATCGGCCTGGGGAGCTGCGGGTAATTTTAGGATCTGTTGAACCATATGCTGAACCTGGGTCTTCTGTGCTTTACCCGTTCCAACAACGGCACTTTTTATCTGAGTCGCCGAATATTCTGCGACAGGCAGTTCGCCATTTGTAGCCGCTACGATCGCGGCACCACGTGCCTGACCAAGCTTGAGTGCCGAATCAGCATTTTTTGCCATGAAAACCCGTTCAATGGCAAATTCATCGGGCTGATACTGACGAATAATCTCTGATATACCATCAAAAATCTGTTTGAGTCGATAAGGCAGGTCATCTGAAGCGGTTCGAATGCAACCGCTTCCTAAATAGGTCTGGTGCCTGCCATTACACTGGATAACGCCATAGCCGGTTATCCTGGAACCTGGATCTACACCAAGAATAATTGACATATTCTAGTCTAAAGATTCCATGATCTCATCTGAGATCTCCGCGTTATGATACACCTCTTGAACATCATCATGATCTTCTAAGTTATCAATTAAACGGATAAATTTTGCTGCAGTACTGGCATCGAGTTCCGCTTTAGTCGATGGGATCATCGTAACCTCGGCATTGACCGATTCAAGACCCGCCGCATCGAGTGCATCTTTTACCGTACCGAAATCTTCCGGCGTGGTATACACGTCCACAGAGGTATCTTCATTGGTGATGACGTCTTCGGCTCCGGCATCGAGAGCCGCATCCATGATCAGGTCTTCGTCGACTCCCTCAGCGTAAGAGATAACACCCCGTTTTTCAAAAAGATATGAAACTGAACCATCGGTTCCCAGATTGCCACCCGATTTACTGAAAGCATTACGAACACCTGAAACAGTACGGTTCTTGTTGTCTGTCATGGTTTCTACCATAACCGCTGTTCCACCTGGACCATAACCCTCATACATGATGGTTTCAAGCACCTGTCCATCCAGCTCACCAGCCCCTCGCTTGATTGCACGCTCGACCGTATCTCGGGTCATATTGTTCGATAACGCCTTATCGATTGCGGCACGCAGACGAGGATTGGAGTCGGCATCAGAGCCGCCCTCTCGAGCCGCGACGGTAAGCTCACGGATAAACTTGGTAAAAAGCTTGCCACGCTTAGCATCCTGCGCAGCCTTACGATGCTTGATGTTGGCCCATTTACTATGACCTGCCATATCTCAATCTCCTTAATTCGAGTCCTGTTTCAATCTTTATACAAGGCACTCGAAAACAGCCGGGAATGTTCCCGGCTGTTGTTATGCTTACTCTTGATCTTCTTTGTTGACTTCACTCTCGATGATACTCACCCCTAACTCTACGAGTTGAGCGGGGTTAGCAAAACCGGGGGCATTAGTCAGCGGACAAGCGGCGGTCGTTGTCTTAGGGAACGCCATAACATCACGAATCGAAGTCGCACCTGTCATCAACATTACAATTCTGTCTAATCCGAATGCGAGACCTGCATGTGGCGGCGTACCATAGCGAAGCGCCTCTAGCAGGAAGCCAAATTTCTCATTCGCTTCCTCCTCCTCGATGCCTAACACACGGAATACGGCCGATTGCATCTCACTGTTGTGAATACGTACGGAACCACCACCCAATTCACAACCATTAAGCACCATATCGTAAGCATCGGAGATAGCGGCAGTAGGATCCGCTTCAAGCTGCTCTGGTGTGATGCCGGTAGGCGCCGTGAAAGGATGATGCATCGCGTGCAGACCACCATCAGATGTAGGCTCAAACATAGGGAAATCGACAACCCATAAAGGCTTCCACTCGCCCTCTAACAGGTCGAAATCCTCACCGGCTTTAAGACGCAAGGCGCCCATAGCTTCCGCGACGATGTTAGCTTTATCCGCACCAAAGAGGATCAGGTCTCCCGTCTTGGCGTTAGTGCGCTCAAGCAGGCTTGCGACAACCTCTTCGTTAAGGAATTTAAGTACAGGAGACTGAATGCCTTCAAGCCCCGCATCAAGATCGTTCACCTTCATCCATGCTAGACCTTTCGCACCATAGATGGTGGCATATTTAGCATATTCATCCAGTTGTTTACGTGACAGCTTGGCACCACCCGGGATACAAAGAACAGCAACACGGCCCTGTGGGTCGGTAGCCGGTCCCTGGAAGACCTTAAAGTCGACATTTTTAACAATATCGGCAACATCGATCAGCTCAAGAGGGTTTCGCAGATCAGGTTTATCTGAACCAAAACGGCGCATAGCCTCGGCAAACGTCATCTTCGGAAATTCGCCTAAATCAACATTAAGCAGATCTTTGAAAAGACCACGTGTCATCTCTTCAGTCTTGGCCATCACCTCGGCAGAACTCATGAAAGAGGTTTCAATATCGATCTGAGTAAACTCAGGCTGACGGTCCGCACGCAAATCTTCATCACGGAAACATTTTACGATCTGGTAGTAGCGATCGAAGCCAGACATCATCAAGAGTTGTTTGAACAGCTGTGGCGACTGAGGAAGCGCAAAAAACTGGCCTTTATAGGTACGGCTTGGAACCAGATAGTCACGGGCGCCTTCCGGGGTAGCCTTAGTCAAGATAGGCGTTTCAATATCCAGGAATCCGTTATCATCGAGGAAACGGCGTACTGCACTGGTTACTTTTGAACGAAATACGATTCGATCTGCCATTTCCGGACGGCGTAGATCCAAGTAGCGATACTTTAAGCGCTGCTCTTCGGTATTGTGCTGGTTCTTATCCATGTTGATAGGCAGCGGCGCCGCACTATTTAAAATCGTCAGCTCTTGACCCAAAACTTCAATCTCACCGGTACGCATATCGGTGTTAATTTGGCTGTCGGGACGGGCACGAACCAGACCTTTAACCTGGACACAAAACTCACTGCGCAGGGTGCTCGCAACGTCAAACACTTCAGGTAAATCGGGATCATAAACAACCTGAACAATCCCTTCTCTATCACGGAGATCGAGAAAGACTACGCCGCCTAAGTCACGACTACGATTTACCCAACCCACCAGGGTCACTTCTTGTCCAACGTGAGACTTATTGACGTCTCCACAATATTGACTGCGCATCTAACTCTTTCCTTTATCCGCAAACCTATGGCTGAGGAATATTTTAAACAAGACAAAAGCGGCATTATAGTTAAATATTGCCGATTACAAAACAACTTCGCCGTCAGTTGGCGAAGTATCAAACAGTTCTTTTCCCGAACGACTAGTGTTCGTGTAAATTAGCGCCCATTATCACGATGATTTATAGCAATTTCCACCACTTTTTTTAGCACGATACATCAGTTTATCGGCGGTTTTTAATAACTCGACCGAGGTATCACCATCTGCGGGATAGATGGCTATACCGATACTGGGATTAACACTGGGTATTGAAACTTCAGCGGCAGAGGAGTTCGCTAAATTACTCAACAGGGTATCCGCTACCTGACAGACCATATCCAGGTCCTTTGTCCGATTTAGAATGATTACAAACTCATCGCAACCGAAACGTGCCACTGTATCAGATCTCCTTACTGCGTTTTTCAACTCCTGAGTAATATTCATCAGTATGTTATCGCCCTTTTTGTGACCCAGTTGTTTATTTATCTGCTTTAAACCACCAATATGTACAAAAAGTACTGCGAAGGAGCTCAGGTCTCTGCTGTGATGCAGCACCGCCTGCTCTAGCCTGTCATCGAGCAGTGATCGGTTCGGTAGCTGAGTGAGACTGTCATGATTAGCAAGATGGTTGAGTTTATCTTCCAACTGTAACCTTCTGGCGACCTCTGAACTGAGACGACGGCGAAATAACAGAAACAGAAGGGATGTAATGATTATCATAAAACCGATAAACAGCCACCATTGCAGCGACGGCGAACCATTCGGTTCCAAAGGAAGCTGTTTAACCCAGTTCTGATAGATCTCCTGCTGTTTATCCCGATCCATGGTCCCGATTGCCTTATTAATCAATGGAAGGAGTTTTGCTTTATCAGGATGGAGCCCGAAATGGCTATGCTGCTCGGAAAAATCGGCCAATACCGACATCTTCAATTTACCATAATCTCTCTGTTTCAGTTCTGCGGCCATGTTGATCACTTTCTCAACAAAGGCATCGGCTTTACCTTCCGTCACCGCCTTTAAGCCGGCTCTTGTATCGGCAACGATCAATAACTCTATGCCAAAATCGGCTCCCATAAGATCAGATAGCAGTTTATAACCTTCCACTATGGCTAGCCTCTGTCCTTTCAGCTCATGCAGGTGAAAAACAGAGACCCGATCCATAGGTGTTGCCAGTGCCCACGGAGAGGGCCAGTAAGGTTCGCTGAACAATAACTTCTTCTTACGCTCCGGTGTTTCAGCCACACTTCCGGCAATATCCACATCCCCGTCGATTAACGCTGTGATAAGGTCTTGCCACTCATCAAACACGACCGCTTCAATTTTAAGTGCTAACTTATCTGCAACAAGTTCTATAATTTCACTATTTATACCTGAGAATTCACCATTAGCACTGGTAAACTCCATAGGTTTCCAATCGTTAAGATAACCGACCTGCAACGGCTCTAGAGTGGACAGATAGTCACGCTCCCCCGGTGTGAACTGTAGCTGTGTTGGCTCTGCATCGAAGATTCGGTTATGGCTGTTAAGCATCCATTTCTGTTCGATCTGAGCTAACTCATTTTGGCTGATAAGTTCAAAACCTGCTTTGATGCGCCTATCCAGTCCCGGGTTCTCAGGTCGTGTTAAGACAAAAATATCGGTCTCAAACTCCAGTTCGTCATATTGATGAAACTCAGACCAGGCATTATTCAGTACCAGATAGTGTTGCGTCCAGGCAGATGAAGCCACAAAGCTACTGATATGTCCCTCTCTGGCAGCCTGGATCATCGCCTCAACAGAGTCATAAAGTTTCAGCTTAGCTCCTGACACTGCCAGCTTTAATTCTCCCAGATATGGGGCGGTGGGCACGGCTCCGATCAGTGTGCCATCGAGATTTTCCAGAGACTCGATCGACTTACCGAAGCTAAATAACCGACTCTTAACCCGGTAGAGAAGCTGACTCCTCTGTAAGCCACTACTGAGCTGATCACTCTCAGGATAACCTATATGCAGATCGGCTTTTCCAGTTCGAACCTCATCGAGTGTGCTATTCATATCACCTGTGGAGAAAAAAACAGGGATGCCGGTTTTTTCCGACCAAAGGTTCCAGATATCGACATAGAGTCCATGGGGCTGGTCATCTCCACCAAGGGAAACGAACGGCTCTATACTCAATGTCGTGGCAATGATAACCCCTTTGTTTTCAGGGCTGAAGCCTAGCCAACGCTCCTCGATCGAACTGAAACTTGTGGCCGCTATCGAGGAGAACCCGGTATTGATCTCACTTAACGTAACTGAGGCATTTTTTGTGACCGCCGGATGTATAGGAACCTGTTTAATCAATATCCGGTTGGAGGTCGGAAACAGGTCGACCACCTGTCGATTAAGATTGACATCTTTCAGATAGCCCTCCATGCCAGCAAAAGCATAGATCTCGCCTGCAAGAACGCCCTTGAGCAGTTCGTGCCGGGAGTTATATCGTTTAAATGTTAACCCTGGCTCGAGTGCCGTTAACTCCGCTTCATGGGATGAACCAGATACGATACCGATTTGATATGGGAGCAGCTCCGAAAATGATGTAGCTCTCGGCAGCTCTTTATGCAGATAGAGATAGGTTCGAACTTGTGATATCTGTCCGGCAAAATCAAATGTTTCGTCGCGTTCAGGGGTCCTGGCCATCCCGACGTGTGCATCTGCATCACCAAGTGCAAGCTGTTGAAGGGAGTCGTTCCAATGCCTCGCAACAAATACCACCTCTGTACCTGTCTGCTGGCTCCAGGCTTTCCACAAATCTATCAGTATGCCCCGAGGCTCTCCCAACTCATCGACAAACTGATAGGGGTAACTGTCTTCCCCCATCACCAATACTAACGGCGCACGCTCTTCGGCTGACAGGAGAGTGACCAAAAGAGAAAGAAACAAAAAAGAAAAAAGCTTAATAAATGATTTCAAATGCTATTCCCGAAAAGTCACGCTAGTGTAAACATCTTGTTAGTATGTAGGCTATTAGACATAATTTTATGATAAATATCCAGTGCCGGACTTGCTGGTAACAACTATCATTCGTTAGAATAAAACGTTGAATTTACCTATGTTAATCAAATGAACACATCCCAAGACACTATCTACGCACAAGCATATGAAAATATAAGTGATTTTCGATTTGATGAGAAAGTCGCCGGTGTTTTCAATGACATGATCCGACGTTCGGTTCCGGGTTATGGCCAAATTATCGGAACGCTCGGTGATTTCGCCAACAAATTTGTAAGCAAAGACAGCAATATATATGATTTAGGCTGCTCACTGGGCGCCGCAACCTTAAGTATGCGCAGGAGCCTTGATAATCGGAACTGCAAGATAATTGCTGTCGACAACAGTGAATCTATGATTGAGCGCTGCAGGGAAAATCTCGGAGCCTATGTCAGCGACACGCCTGTCGATCTAATCTGTGCAGATATACGGGATATCAAGGTTGAAAATGCCTCTATGGTAGTACTCAACTTTACCATGCAGTTCCTTGCTCCAAAAGACAGAGAGAGTCTGCTTAAAAATATCTATGACGGGCTCAAGCCCGGTGGAATTTTAGTTCTGTCTGAGAAACTTAACTTTGAAGACGATTCCATCCAGTCACTACTTGTCGACCTTCACCTCGATTTTAAAAGAGCAAATGGCTACAGTGAGTTAGAGATAAGTCAAAAGCGCAGTTCTTTAGAAAATGTGATGAAACCGGACACCTTGACTCAACATGAAGCACGACTTAAAGGGCAAGGTTTTAAACACTTTAATGTTTGGTTTCAATGCTTTAACTTTGCGTCTATGATCGCCATAAAATAAACCCGGCTCAGCGATAACATCATATGCGCCCATATTAATTACGCACCTATTAAAGGTAAATATACAGTGATCAGTTTCAGCTCCTTCTATAAACAAATTGCAGATTCAAGCCTACAGCACTGGCTGGAAACCCTTCCGGCCATTTTAGGTCAATGGCAACGTGAGCATAAGCATGGAACCCTACCTAAGTGGGAAAAAGTGCTTAATAAATTACATTATCCAGCCCCCGATAGTCTGGATCTGAAAGACAGTGTTTCCATAGGTTCAGGTGAACAGCTCACTTCAGGTGAAAAGGAGAAACTTGAGAATTTATTGCGCATATTTCAACCCTGGCGTAAGGGCCCTTTCAGTGTTCATGGTATAGATATCGATACCGAGTGGCGCTCCGATTGGAAGTGGGAGCGGGTACTGCCTCACCTGTCACCACTTAACAACCGCACAGTTTTGGATGTAGGTTGTGGTAGCGGCTACCATATGTGGCGCATGCTGGGAGAAGGGGCAAAACATGTGGTAGGCATAGACCCGTCCACCCTGTTTCTCTGTCAGTTTGAAGCAATTAAACGCCTGGCGGGTGAACACCATCCCGTGCACCTGCTTCCTTTGGGCATAGAGGAACTTCCTCCGCTCGATGCATTTGACACTGTTTTCTCCATGGGTGTTTTGTATCACAGACGTTCACCTATTGATCACTTGTTACAATTAAGGGATCAATTGAGAACAGGTGGTGAACTAGTCTTAGAGACCTTAGTCATCGATGGTGACGAAAACACGGTTCTGGTTCCGGAAGATAGATATGGCAAGATGAATAATGTATGGTTTCTCCCTTCCGCAGCCGCCTTAGAACTTTGGTTGAAAAAAGCTGACTTTATCGACGTTAAATGTGTGGATATCGATGTCACCTCACTTGCAGAACAGAGAAGTACGGATTGGATGCCGAATGAATCATTAGTCGATTATCTCGATCCGAGCAATGTCGATCTAACGATAGAGGGTCATCCGGCCCCCAAACGTGCAACGTTTATCGCCAAGAAAAATCAACCAAACAAAGATTTAGTTTAATTAGTTTTGCGATGCCAATGGCACCTTAGGCTGCCTATAAGACGAGCAACAAATCGTTATCGCGCATACTGAAACACGTTAGTAAATGGGAAGCACTATGTTAAAGCAGATAATCTCTATTGCCGTGATCTCGACCTTAGCCGGTTGTGCAGTGACTCAGACTTCAGAACCATTACCTCAGCCTATAGATGCAGCTGCACTCGAGTCCGGATTAGCTAAACAGCAAGCTGAGCTTGTCATTGCTATCGATGAATCTAAACAGGCTCAAGCGACGGCCCTGACTCAAATATCTACTCAGCTAAAGGCGCTGGAGACTCAGATCTCAGACATCAATGCCGAGCCTGAAGAGGACCTTGTGCCGGTGGCACTGGAGTGTCCTCCATCCCCTCTTGGCGGTAAGTTCCTGCTCGGCGCTGAAGAAAATGTTTACATCGATGAGGTAAAAGCAAGCTTTAATACCCGCATAGATACAGGCGCTGAATCCTCTTCGTTAGATTCCCGTAACATCATCCTGTTTGAGCGAGATGGTAAACAATGGGTCCGTTTCGATGTTTTCACCGATGGCCCCGAAGCACCGGCGCAGACATTCGAATCTAAAGTCGAACGTTTTGTCCGAATCAAACAAGATGCCGACCAGAAGAGCGATCGCCGACCGGTCATTCATGCACACCTGAAAATAGGTAAGTATAAGGCAGAAACCGATCTTAACCTGGTTGACCGCAGCCACTTGGAGTTTCCACTGCTTCTTGGTCGCAAGTTTATGCAGGACATTGCTGTCGTCGATGTCGGTCAAGCCTATATCCACGGAAAAAAGAAGACCGCCACAGCCTCAAACAGATAGGAATTTAGTTGATGCATTCTAAAAAACCCTTTTACATACTCGTAGCCCTGCTCTTCATCTGCGGGATCACTGCGAGTATTTATCGTGGCGTAACACATAAAGTGCCATTTCTTCCCGGTAAGCAGGTACAGAGCTGGGCAGTAGACGCTAAGGTTCATTTTCAGGGCACCGGCGAGCCGGCAGAAGTCTCCTTCTCTCTCCCTAATGATCCTGCATTCGAAATTCTTGTCGAAAACGCAACCTCACCTGGCTATGGACTAACTATAACCGACGATGAGTTTGACAGACGCGCAGTCTGGTCTGTACGTTCCGCCCAGGGTCAGCAGGATCTCTATTACAAGGTCACCGTCATTCCAACCGGCTCGACTAAAGTCATCGCCAGAACTGAGCCTCAAGCCCCCAAACCCTATATCTGGCCGGCCACTGAACAAGCCGCGGCAGAGCAAGCCACAGAAGAGGTATGGGCCAAGAGTGCAACTAACCTCTCTTTTGCACAACAGCTTAACAAGGCTTTGAATGCGCAGGAGAGAAGCCAAAATATCGAACTTCTCCTGAGTAGTAATTCGCCCAGCCAACTGTTTGTTCGTATGCTCCACGGCAAAGGGATACCAGCTCAGGAAGTCAGTGGCCTGTTTCTGGAAGATCAGCGTCGCAGGCAGCAGTTAAATACCTTTGTTGAGGTCTACAACGATGGTGAATGGCACCTGTTCGACCCTGCAAACGGAACTCAGGGACGCGATGAAAACTTGCTACTGTGGGATCGTTCAGGCAGATCGGTACTGGATGTGATCGGTGGTATCAACTCACAGGTTGATTTTTCCATGCTTCAGGATACCCGCTCTGCCTTGGCCACCTCACTGGATGTAATGAACAATCAGGGAGCATTGGACTTCTCACTCTACAATTTACCTCTGGAGGAGCAGGCACTGTTCAAAGGGATTTTGCTGATCCCGATTGGCGTACTCATGGTGGTGTTTTTACGTGTCATCGTCGGACTTAAAACGTCGGGCACATTTATGCCGGTACTGATTGCGCTGGCATTTATTCAAACCACTCTGTTGACCGGCCTGGTAGGCTTCATCTTAATCGTTGCCTGTGGTTTGATGATACGCTCATATCTCTCCGATCTGAACCTGCTGTTGATATCCCGAATATCGGCGGTCATCATAGTCGTAATCGGCATTATCGGTATATTCACCCTGCTCTCATATAAACTGGGTCTGAGCGAAGGGTTAACCATCACCTTCTTCCCTATGATTATTCTGGCATGGACCATCGAAAGAATGTCTATCCTGTGGGAAGAGGAGGGCCCTAAGGAGGTCGTGTTGCAAGGCGGCGGTAGTCTATTCGTTGCTACGCTTGCATACCTGGCCATGAGCGCATCCTGGGTTCAACACTGGGTATTTAACTTCCTGGGTATTCATCTGGTCATTCTGGCCGTGGTGCTATTGATGGGTCAATATACCGGGTATCGTTTACTAGAGCTTAGACGCTTTAAGCCATTGGCCGGAGAGTAGTCATGAGACTGTCATTTGCCAAGCCCTCAGCACTGCGTAGAAAAGGCGTGCTGTGCATGAATAAGCGTAATATCGATTATATCGGGCGATATAACCCGCGAAAGTTTTATAAACGGGTAGACGATAAATTAACGACAAAACAGCTCGCCATCGCTAATGACATCGCAGTGCCTGCACTGATAGGTGTCGTACGTGAACAACATGAAATTGAAGAGATCCCTGCCATGGTTCTCAAGGAGGATGGTTTTGTAATAAAACCATCTAAAGGTTCCGGCGGTAAAGGCATACTGGTGATCACTAAGGTAAAAGAGGGGCGGTACTATAAGCCTAATGGACAGGAGGTCGTTCCCAGTGAATTATACCGCCATGTGTCCAATATCCTCAGCGGGCTGTTCTCATTAGGGGGGGCGCCTGATGTAGCGATCGTCGAAGGCTTGATCCTGTTTGATCCCATCTTCGATGGCTACTCCTATGAAGGTGTGCCGGATATAAGATTAATCGTCTATAAGGGCTTTCCGGTAATGGGTATGCTCAGGCTTTCTACGGCAGCATCAGACGGAAAGGCTAACCTTCACCAGGGAGCCGTAGGTGTAGGTATCGATATCGGCAGCGGAAAAGGGCTACATGCCGTTCAATTTGATACCCCGGTGGAGCTGCACCCGGATACAAACAAAATATTAACCGACATACAGGTCCCCCACTGGGACTTCCTGCTTCATACAGCTTCGAAAGCCTATGAAATGTGTGAAATGGGTTATCTCGGTACCGACATGGTACTCGATAAGGTCAAGGGGCCGCTCCTGCTGGAGCTCAATGCAAGACCGGGCCTGGCGATTCAAATTGCCAATAACAGGGGAATTTTACCCTATCTGAATCATGTCGACTCTCTGGGTAACCACAACATGACAGTAGATGAACGTGTCGAATATGCCAAAAAGCATTTTGCTCATAGCGCTCAGCTTTAGTCTTTTTCTCATCGTAAATTCGGCGGCTCGTGCCGCCGTATCTCCCCTTCCCCTACTCGTTGAGCAGTGTCTGCAACTCAAGGTTACGCTGCCGCCGGCCACAGTTCAGGATGTCACGAAGCAAAGCCATGCACTCGAGGCCTCACTGCAGGGGCTATTTAATGTTAAAGATCGCCTGAACTTTTATAAGAGCCGCCCAGTGCCCTCCCGTTACCGGGAAGGGGTACTGCATTGTCAGCTACACCTGGCCGATTTGATGGAGTCGGTGCTGAACTCAACCAATCTTGCCCTTGTGCTCCAAGCCATAGAAGCTGAAGGCGATGCTGAACTTAAGCAGCTAAGTTTAAGGTGGAGCAAGTTAGCCGATATGAACACAGATCTGGTCTATAAATCCCGTCTGCATACGGCTCAGGCCGCCATTAAACAGGGGCTTAGAAGTCAGGCCCTAACGTTAAAATTTGGTGACACAGACTGTCAATTGAGCCCATCGGCAGCTTCAGATAACGGCCGCCAAGGCTCAAACAGTATCTTTGATAACAATATTGCCGCCTACCTGATAGCGCAGACTAACCCTCTGTGTCAGCAACTAGTTTGGAACGCTTATCAAGGACGGGCAAGAGCTAAAAATAGAGAAGCGTTAGATAGCATTGCCAAACTAAGACAGCACAGAGCCGTTCAAGCTGGTTACGACGATCACAGCAGTTTCTCACTTTCGAAACAGTTTCTCTCCACACCGGAACTGGTTAAAGCCTTTCTCGACTCAGTCACCGAGTCGGTAGATACTCCCCCCTGGCTGTTTGGTTCTTCATTGAGCCAAAGTGCCAAATTCGGGGTAACGCCAGTAGGCTCAGCTTCGTTACTTGCAAGCATATATCAGGAATCTGAAACACTCGGCTTTCGTGTAGAGATCGTCAACAAAAATACTCACAGAGTATGGCACCGTGAACGCCTGCTGGGTGATCTCTTTCTTACCACGGACACAGATACCCGTGCACAGGTGCTACGCTTCCCTGTGGTGGGTCGACAATTCGGACAGGTCAGTTTAATGCTAAAACCTGAAATGAGCAGCTATACAGATATGGAAGCGCTCGTATTCAATGTGGCGTTTGCCTTCGACGCCCTATCCGGAAGTAGCCATTACTACCTTAACAACACCTTAGGCGAGACAAGTGATACGTCTCAACTTGGCCGGTATTGGTTAGAGCACTACCTTGCTGATAAGGTTTTACCCTCCTTACCGGAAGAGAGTCGCGAGCTTAAATTAAAGGCCTATCGCAACCAGTTAAAAATTTTCAGAGCCAAGGTCGCTCTGGATTTCTATTCCGCTAATGCATCAAACCTCTACCCCAGCCTCAGAAACGAGTTCATCCGTGCATTTGGTAATAGCTGGGACGAGACAGAAAACTATGCTTATAACTTCTTTGCCATAGCCGATGAGGGACCGGATTATTATCGGCTCATTTGGCAAAGATCCCTCGCTGGTTATATCTACCAGTCTACCAAAAACTGTAAGGACCAATACCGGGTCTTTGACACAATCACTGTCAATGAATCTTCGACAGATTTAACAGCTAGACTCCTGTCTGTTTTAGGTTCACCTGTTGATGCCAAATCTCTCATTAAAAGGATACAAGATGCAAACCATACTCAAGTTAAGCGTCCTGTCACTTGCTCTCTTTAACTTCAGCACTTTTGCCACGACAGCCGAAACTGCGAAAGCTAATACGAGCCCGGCGCCTCATGATGAGGTTTATTATGGAATCAAAAGCAATCTTGAGCAGCATCTCTATCAGCTGCCCCCAAGAATTCAGGGACACTACGGCATACGCATGTATCGTATGACCGGAGATGAAAAATATGCCAATGCAGCGCTCGTAGACCTGTACGCAGTAAGTGACTCGCAGGATTTTTATGCCTGCAACCTGGATCAGCCCGGCTTCATTGAGTCTGAAGCAGAAAAAGCCATATCGATACTTGGCAAGGGCCCGAGGGCTAAAGCACGAAAGAAAGCCCTGCAACCCTTTCCGGAGTTCCTGTTTTATACAGATGTA
The DNA here is from genome assembly GCF_947501225.1 of uncultured Shewanella sp. Classification (GTDB taxonomy): domain Bacteria; phylum Pseudomonadota; class Gammaproteobacteria; order Enterobacterales; family Shewanellaceae; genus Shewanella. The sequence goes on along the minus strand of NZ_CANMUW010000008.1, from coordinate 176,275 downwards.
TTACTTAGGTTCTCGAGTCGTATCGACGAATTCGGTTTAACCGGTCCCTGTCATAAACAGTTGATCAAGACGTTGAAAAATGCCGATCTCCGTGCCGGCTTAACCGACGAGGCTATGATACGTTCCTGGGCCGCACAACTGATCAACTATGTCTATTGGGCAAAACAGCTAGGTGTCGGTGACTATTTAGATGAGTATAAGCAAGCATTCATAGCTGTATACCCTGACAATCAAGATAATGAATTAAAGAAAAGGCAGTTCCGTAACAAATTATACGGCATGACACACTTCATTTTTGCTGCCAGCGAGTATTATCAGCATAATGTCAGTCCGAAAGAGTTTGCCTGGATTCTGGATTATTTTGAAGCCAATATCGAACGAATATTGAAGGATGCAACTGACGACATTATCGCCGAAGTTGGCATTAGTTTTCACCTTGCCGGACTATCTGACCACCCCGTTGTTGCCTTGACGCAAAGGCACATAATCAATGCCTTCGACAAAGAGGTGCAGATGATCCCTTCGCCTATGGGCAACCCGGATTTAGCTATGGGTGAGCACAGAAATGTATTAGCCATGATGCTGCTAAAATGGCCTGAGCAGTTACATAAAGGCCCCTACTTCAATCAGTTAAAGGCAACAAAGAAGTATTTACCTAAGCAGGTTAAAATAAAGCAATAGGCTTTTTCTACCTGAGTATAGGTTGTAACCCTGACGGTACTGGTCTGCTTATCACGGACCAGTATTGTGAATATCCCCATAGAATCTCTAAGGCAGTGGATTAAGTTAATTATGGACAGAGCTAAATCAACACTCGAACAGTGGCGTACGTTACAGGCGGTCGTCGATTATGGCGGCTACTCCCAAGCGGCAGAAAAATTGAATAAAAGCCAGTCCTCTCTAAATCATGCAGTGGCGAAACTTCAATCACAATTGGGAATCGAACTGCTTGAAGTCAGGGGGCGTAAGGCCTATCTGACCGAGCAGGGTGAGGTGTTATTACGCCGTTCCCGCCACATAACCAAGTCTGTAGCCGATCTTGAGTTGCTCGCAAATAATTTAGAGAACGGTTGGGAGCCTGGCCTGACAATAGCCAGAGAGATTATCTATCCCATGGACAAACTGGTCGATGCATTATCAGCCTTTCAGCCCCAGAGCCGAGGCACACGGATAACGATTATTGACTCCGTTATTACCGGCACCCATGAACTTATCACAGAACAGGCCGTCGATATCGCCATCTCCGGCGGCGTTGCACCCAAGGGCTATCTCAGCGAACCCCTGTGTGAACTGAACTTCTTACTTGTCTGTCACCCGCAACACCCTCTGGCGCGCGAGCCGGAGATCTGTGATGACCTCCTATTAGCCGAACACCTGCAACTGGTCATCAAAGATACGGGCCAGGCATCGAGTACCGACATAGGCTGGCTTAAAGCGGAGCAGAGGTGGACGGTTTCAAATTTTCATGAAGCCTTGGCCATTTTAAATCGTAATATCGGTTTCTGCTGGGTTCCGGAGCATTTAGTCACGTCGCTTATCGACTCAGGTCAGTTATGCCAGCTTACGCTCAGAGGCAGTAGCCATAAAAAGGTGATGATGAGTTTAATTGTGCCGAACCGAGACAGACAAGGTCCGGCAAGTGAACTACTTGAGAAGCTTATATTGGCTCAACATGTCAACGGTAAGAGTTAAAGCAGCGGAGGAGCTCACACTGTAAAGTTCAAAGAGTGAGAAGCTTTCTCTTGCGGCAGGTATTTATCGAGTATGGTATTGCTGAGGTAACGTTCTACTTCATTACTGCTGTTTGCTAATTCGAAGGCAGAGTCGGCCTGAACCTTTAACTGACCGTTTATGGTATCTATGGTGTCACTGACGACATTATCCTCTTCGGGCTGAACTCTTCTGACGGCTCCGGTTTCATCGACCTCGCCCCCTATAGTCATCTCAGGTGGCTCAGGCGGGGGGAGACCATCTATGATGGCCTGCGCGTCAATCATTGGGGCCATCTCTTCAATTGTCAGGACTTCACCCTGCCTCTTTTCGGAAAGTTCCGATTGGGCCTGATTCATTTTTCTTATCGCATCGGCCGCCACTCTGATATCGGCCATAGACGGGTTAGCCGGTGCCATGGCTGCCGCGTACACTTTCCGCATCTTATTTATCGTTGCCTGTGGGTCCCCGGGTACAATGGAGATATCTATTGAGACTTCACCATCGACGGCATATCTTTTACCATCGCTGCCTCGCTCATAGCTAAATTGCGGACTTTGCGCTAAGCTGCCTCCGACAGCAGAATGAGCCTGCTCATGTGCCTTCACCTCTGCATCCCTTCTTGCCAGCTCGTCCAGTACCTGTTGCTCCAGCACGTTATCGACGTTATCGTTTTGTTCTGCAAACGCCTGCTCACTCACACGTGAAGGCTTAAATATCGAAACCGGCTCCGATTCATCTCCGCTGTCTGATTCATTGGCAAAAATATTTTGTGGGAGGCTGTCGGGTTTAGCCGCCCCCCTGTCGCTCGTATCCGGGATAAGCGGCTCCTCCCGAGATTCCGGTTTATTGGCCGCCTTTGAGAATATCTTATCGAATACCGAACTCGTCTCAGGCTCCTGCGAAACGTAGGGAGTCAATACGGGCTCATTGAAACCCGATGTGGAGGCTGTGTTACGGCTATTGATCAAGCCGGTAACCGTTAAAGGCCCCTGAGTAAGGCTAAATGTTGGCGGGGATAAGTTTTCACTGAGATTCAAACCATCGACAGCAAGCTCATGTGTATCACTCTGGGGGGGAGAGATAGTAGTAGCTTTAGCCGTGAGAACTGCGGTACTGGTCACCGGCGCTAAGGTATTAGGCGCAATCGAAATCGATTCAGATACCGAGGGGATTTTGCTTGAACTGTCAGGTTTGGCGTGACTGGTTTTGTTGTTTACAGGCCCGGCAACAACGACTGAACCGGCGGATGACTCTATCGCCGGCGCACTCTTTAATCCGGCACGGGGTGCCGCAGGCACAGCAGGTAATGAAGTTTCCTGTCTGCGCCGTATATCAGGCGAAGTGGTAACGCCTAACATGGTGTCTACACCTCAAGGTCAATGATCGTGCCGATGGTCTCCGAAGATGTTTCTAATACTTCTACAGCGGCTTCACCCTGGTTCTGCGCCTCAACTGCTGATACTAATGCCTGAGTCTTATCTACATTCTCAACGGGCCGGCTGGCATCGGCTTCTAAATTCGCCTCGGTCTGAGGCTGCGCAGGTTTTGCCACATCTACAGTAGCCTGGGTCAATCCCGACTGCGCTTTTTGTAATCCAGATAGACCGGAGGATAAACTGGAAGGTATTTCCATAACGATAGCTCCAAAAAACTCGTTCTTATGGTCAATTATTAACCATCGCGTACGAGAAGTACAGTTTCTCTCGTCTCTGCCTGCAATAAACAGCGCGTATTCAGCCTCCCCTTCTGACCCAAGCCGCCTCCCAATCTTTCCATACAGGGTTAAGTCCACGAGCCCTGATGGCTTCACTCACCTGCTGAGCAGTTCTCTCGTCGCTGATATCAAACTGATTCAACGAGCTATTTGGTTTTACATAGCCCCCCGGCTGCGTCGAACTGCCGGCACTGAGGTTAGTGATCCCAAGAGTTAAGAGATTATCACGCAGCGCCGAGGATTCTCTGGTAGATAAGCTTACTTCAAGCTGCTCATTAAACAGCCGGAAGGCACATATCATCTGCACCAGCCCTCTATCAGACAGCTCCACTCTGGGGGATATCCCGCCGGTGCAGGGCCTCAATCTGGGCAGTGAAACACTGTAACGGGAACGCCAGTATCGAGACTCCAGGTAGGAAAGGTGATGACCCAATAACAGAGCATCTAGGCGCCAATCGTCCAGCCCCAACAAGACTCCTATGCCGATTTTATCTACACCGGCTCTTGCCAGCCTCTCCGGTGTCTCCAGTCGATAAGCAAAATCTTGCTTTTTGCCTCTGGTGTGATGTTCGGCATAGATTGTCGGATTATATGTCTCCTGATAGATCATCACCGCATCCAAACCCAGCGAAACCAACTCTCGATACTCTGCTTCCTTGAGCGGTTGAACTTCCATAGCCAGATAACTGAACTCTTGTTTAACTACAGGCACAACAGTTTTGAAGTAATCTATGCCGACCTTAGTTTCATGTTCGCCTGAAACCAGCAGTATGGAGTCATACCCCGTTTGCTTTATCACCGCCATCTCGGCATTGAGCTGTTCCAGGGTCAGCGTCTCTCTCTTGAGCTTATTACTCATGCTGAAACCGCAATAGTCACACTCATTGGCACATAGATTAGAGAGATAAAGAGGCAGATACATGCCTATGTTTGCACCAAACCTCTGCCTGGTCAGCGCCGCGGAACGCTGAGCCATCTGTTCAATAAACGGCTCTGCAGCAGGAGAGAGTAACGCCAGCAAGCTGTCCAGAGAGCCAGCGGGCCCATTGAGTGCTTTCTCTACATCGCGGGGGCCACAGGAGTAGAGTCTGAGCTTCAGCGCCTCCCGATCCAATCCTTGCAGATACGTTAAGAAGCTCATCGTCCCCCTCCGTTTACCGGCTGCAATGTCATCCTCTTAGTCATTAAGAAACCCCGTTAGCGGACTCGTGTGCTCCGCGCGTTCACTGACACGGCCTAAGCCTGCAAGATAGGCCTCTCTGCCTGTTTTAACAGCTTGGGAGAAACAGCGTGCCATAGAGACAGGATCCTGACTGCTGGCAATAGCGGTATTAACCAATACAGCATCTGCCCCCAACTCCATGGCATGGGTTGCCTGGGAGGGGGTTCCTATTCCCGCATCAACCACTACCGGAACCTGTGCCTGCTCGATGATCATCTTGAGAAAGGTCTCGGTAGCTATCCCCTGGTTAGAGCCAATCGGACTCGCCAGCGGCATGACGGCGGCACAGCCCACCTCCTCCAGGCGTCGACACAATACCGGATCGGCGTGTACATAGGGCAACACCACGTATCCTTTATCACACAGGCGTTTAGCTGCCTCTAAGGTCTCTACCGGATCGGGCATCAGATACTTAGGATCCGGATGGATCTCAAGCTTTATCCAGTTAGTGTTCAACACCTCTTTTGCCAATTCAGCCGCAAATACCGCTTCCCTGGCATCCCTGGCTCCGGAAGTATTGGGAAGTAACTTTATACCGCTTCTCAGTAATGGTTGCAGGATATCATCGCTGCCGCCGCTCAGATCTAAGCGCTTCATCGCCATCGTCACCAGTTGTGATTGTGATGATGCTATCGCCTCTAACATCCTTGTCGAACTTGAAAATTTACCTGTGCCGGTAAACAACCTCGAGTTAAACTCATTGTCTGCAATTTTTAACATATTAACCTCCCGCCACTACAGCAAATATTTCAAACTCATCCCCCTGTATACAGAGCCTTTTACTCCACTCACTCTTAGTGATAACTCTGGCGTTACAGACTACCGCTACCGAATTGACGGCTATATTTCGGCTATGTAAAAGCTGCTCTATGGTTAGATCTTTTTCGAGGTTTACCCTTTCATCATTGATTGAGACTTTGATGGTCTCGTCCTCTGTTTCACTCATCTCTCTAGCCATGTTCATTGCAAACCTCCTTATATTTCGAAAAGCAAACCGGGCATTGTGGGGAACGGGTCAGCGATGCTTCGCGCCACTTCAGGTTTATCCCGTCGAAGCGTAATAACTTACCGGTAAATTGACCTATATCCAGGAGACAGTTGATAGCAACAAGCGCCTGCATGGAGGCCATAACTGAGACCATAGGACCTACAACCCCCACATTGCGGCAGGTTTGAGATTCCACTGACTCCACAGGAAACAGGCACTGGTAACAACCTGAGTCAGGAGCTGCGCTAAGATCTGTTACAAGAAGCTGACCTTGAAAATGTGCAACAGAGGCGGTGATCAGAGGGATCTGCATATCGACGCATTGACGGTTAATCAGCCGGCGAGAATTGAAATTATCCGTACAGTCGATAACGACATCTGCCGCCTCAATAACGTTGCATGGGTTATCCTGTCCAAACCTGGTTGTGACCGATGATATCGCACAGTGCCGATACGCCATTGCCAACTTATCTCTTGCAACCAAAGATTTATACTCGCCGATATCACAGTCGTTAAACAGCAGTTGTCTGGGGAGATTAGACAGCTCTACCCTGTCATGATCGATGAGGGTTAACTCTCCGACTCCGGCAGCGGCCAGCTGATGGCTGACCTGACTCCCCAGACCGCCTACACCTATGATGACGGCGTGGCTGGCAGACAGTGTTTTCTGCCCCTCCATCCCCACCTCATCCAGTAAGATCTGCCTTGAATATCGCATAAAGTCCGAATCATTCACCCCTCACTCTCCCACGCATCGACAAGTGAACGATAGGCCGCGATCGGATCGTCTGCTTCAGTCACCGCACGAACCACGGCGATATCATCGACCCGGGTTTGCTTCACGGCGGCAATTCGGTTTAGATCGATCCCGCCGATGGCAACCAGAGGATATTGCCCTTTTAACAGAGCCACATAATGACTCAACTTGTTGAGCCCCTGAGGCTGAGATGGCATCACCTTAGTGGTTGTCGCAAATATGTGGCCGAGTGCGATGTAGGAGGGGCTCAATTGAGCTGCGAATAACAACTCGAAGAAGCTATGACTCGATACCCCGAGCGCAATGCCGGCACGCGCAATTTTTGGCAGATCGGCCTGATAGAGATCCTCCTGTCCCAGATGCACACCGAATGCCCGGTGCTTAATTGCCAGCTCCCAATGGTCATTGATAAAGACATGAGCGTGATAATCCCGGCCTAACCGGACTGCCTCGATGATCTTCGCTTCGAGTCCGGGGTCCTCTCTATCCTTTACCCTCAGTTGAACCGTCTTGGCTCCGGCCTCTAACAGGGCCTGCAGCAGTGAAAGCTCGGTCACGACCGGGTAGACCCCGAGCCGTTCATCCAGGGTCTTGAACTTGAGTTTCTCTGCAAATGGATCGTTGCTATTAAGCTCAGAGATATACGCAAACTCATTGAGCTTGTGCGGCCAACCTGTACGAGCAAGCGGACCGGGCCCCTTACCCGGGCGATGGCTCTGCTTTATCCCCGCAGAGACATAGGCCTTAGCGACCATAATGGCATCATGCAACACGAAGCCACTGGCCATGACGCTGGCGATCGCCGAACTCAAGGTACAGCCACTACCATGGGTATCGCAGCTATCCACTCTCGGGCTCGATAGCAGGAAGCTTTTGTGCTGATGAACCCAAGAGCTGCCATCAGCCTCTGCGCAGACAAATAGATCCCGCGCCGTTTCAGCCTCCCAGACAGCCCCTCTGTCTCCCCCTTTTGCCAACACGCTACAGTCAAGGGTGTCTGCAAGGGATTTAGCTGCATCGTGACAGTCGCTCAGATCAGTGAGGCCACGCCCGGCAAATTCAGTCAACTCGGCCGCATTAGGCGTGATAAGTGTAATAACTCCCCTGAACGGCAGAAAATCGAGCCGGTTTCCTCCCCGCTTACCATCGCCGAAACGTACGCCACAAGTGGCAACCATGACGGGGTCCAGAATGACGCAGACAACATTGCCGCTTCGGGCCTGATACTCGCGCAATGCACTGCCAAGCCAAGTAGCGAGTGTGTTTATCTGCTTTTGATCCACCAGCAAGCCAATCTTAATCACTCTTGGCGGCAGATCGTTAAGCAATGCATCGAGCTGAGCCAGCAGCATCCTTTCTGACACAGGTTCAACCAAGGTTACGCTCACCGAGTTTTGTGCGGTTATGCAGGTGATGGCGCTACAGCCATGGCAGCCAAGATCGTGTATTGTTGCAAGATCGGCCTGTATCCCGGCGCCCCCTCCGCTATCCGACCCGGCAATAGTCCAAACGACAGGCTTTAAAACCGGCGATGCAGGCATTGAAGGAGTCATGGCCTAGTCCTCTATTTCTGCAATCTCAGTATCATTCACCAGCGCGCCACTCTCATGATAGAGCGCCGCCCCCTTTGCCTTAAACTCTGCAGACATCTGAGCCATACCCGACTGTTTTATGTTCATCGCCTTGAACGCTTCATCGGTTTGTAATTTTACCTCCTGAGTCGCGGCATACTCCCTGACCTCCTGGCTTATCTTCATAGAACAAAATTTTGGTCCGCACATAGAACAGAAATGAGCGACCTTAGCCGACTCCTGAGGAAGTGACTCATCGTGATATGCACTGGCGGTTTCGGGATCCAGACCTAAGTTATATTGGTCTTCCCAACGAAACTCAAACCTTGCCTTGGAGAGCGCGTTATCGCGGATCTGTGCCGTCGGATGCCCTTTCGCGACATCACCGGCGTGAGCGGCAATCTTATAGGCTATCAACCCCTGTTTAACATCTTCCTTGTTCGGTAAGCCTAAATGCTCTTTAGGGGTGACATAACAGAGCATGGCACAGCCGTACCAGGCTATCATGGCGGCACCGATTCCCGAGGTAAAATGGTCATAACCCGGAGCGATATCGGTAGTTTGCGGACCTAAGGTATAAAACGGTGCCTCATCGCATAGCTCAAGTTGCTTATCCATATTCTCCTTAATCAGATTCATGGGAATATGGCCGGGTCCCTCGATGATCGTTTGCACATCATATTCCCAGGCGATCTTAACCAGCTCCCCTAAGGTTTCGAGTTCGGAAAATTGTGCTTCATCGTTGGCATCCGCGATAGAGCCCGGACGCATACCATCGCCCAGTGACAGTGACACATCATAGGCGGCGCAGAGTTCACAGATATCCCTGAAGTGTTCGTAGAGGAAATTTTCCCTGTGGTGTGACAGACACCACTTAGCCATGATCGAGCCCCCCCGAGAGACGATTCCGGTTAAGCGTTTAGCCGTCATTGGCACATAACGGAGCAACACACCAGCATGAATGGTGAAGTAATCCACCCCTTGCTCAGCCTGCTCCAGCAGCGTATCTCTGAAGATCTCCCAGGTGAGATCTTCTGCAACACCGTTGACCTTCTCAAGCGCCTGATAGATAGGAACCGTACCGATAGGAACGGGAGAGTTTCGGATGATCCATTCACGGGTTTCATGGATATATCTTCCGGTAGAGAGGTCCATCACGGTATCTGCTCCCCACCTCGTCGACCAGACAAGTTTCTCCACCTCCTCCTCGATCGATGAGGTCACCGCCGAATTACCGATATTAGCATTGACCTTAACCAGAAAGTTACGACCGATTATCATAGGTTCGGCTTCGGGGTGATTGATATTAAGCGGAATAATGGCACGTCCACGTGCCACCTCCTGTCGGACAAACTCAGGGGTAATGGGCTCAGCTATCGAAGCCCCGAAACTTTCTCCCTCTGCCTTTTGAGTTAAGCGCTCATCATTCACCTCGCTCAATGCCATATTCTCTCTGATAGCGATATACTCCATCTCAGGAGTGATAATCCCTTTCCTGGCATAATGTAGCTGAGTAACACACCGGCCTTTTTTAGCCTTTCGGGGCGAAAGTAGCGAGTCGAAGCGTAGGTGATCCAACCCATAATCGGCTAACCTCTGCTGAGTAAATCCGGAACTGGCAACGGAGAGTTGCTCGGTATCGTTTCGTTCATCGATCCATCTCTGTCTCAACTTATTCAATCCTTTTCTGACATCAATATCGGCATCAGGATCTGAATAGGGACCGGCACAATCGTAAACTTTCAATGGGGGATTAGCTTCAAAGACAGGCTCGGAGCCTGAGGTGCCGATCGCAGTATCGGATTGATAAATTTGACGCATTCCCACCCGAATATCGTCGCGGCTCCCCACAAGGTAAACTTTTTCAGAATTGGGATGTTGCAGCGGTTTAAGATTATCAATAAATTGTTGAGCCTGAGCCCGGGTTTCACGACGTGTTGACATAAGCAATCTCACTTTTAAAAAGAATGAAGTTGCTTGTCTGGAGAGTTGAATAGCTGGCACATCCACAAAGACGATGAAGATGCATCGGATAATTACTGTTTTAACTCTGCTGAGATGAAAGTCTCGGGCAAAGTTCTGAATCTGAACGGCTAAAAAAACATATTTGAACACAACGCTGTGGTACAGCTGTACTCTGCAATATAAATCAATAGCACGAATTCAAGCTAATTATCATGCTTGTTTCCTTCGCGGGTATTAACCCGATCAGGTTCAACGGATCCCGAATAAACGGTCTCAGCCAATAGGCACTCCGACAAGATGCCAAGAAGTATAGACTCAATGCCTGAAGATTAACAAGAGATTTATTTTTTATTCGCTCGAGATACCGTGGTAAACAACGACTCCATTATCGAGCCAATTAAAACAGGTAGATAACGTAAAAACATACCCATATTTACTGGTCATCTCAAGCCTGACTATGGATTATAACCACCATCTGAAAGTCTGTTTATCACTCAACCGATATTCAAATATTACTGGTTTACACTCAATTTCCCCGAAGCTTAACTTAGCCAATTTGTCTAATTTTATATGAAAATAGTGATAATCTGATTTTGTTCTACAGGGCGTGATTCGTATATCTCTATAGCAAGCGAGATCAAATCATGTGCGGAAAACCGCCCTCAAAAACAAGCGTACACATGTACGCTCAACTGTAGTTTTTTGAGCTAAATGCTGGTACACTCGTCTCAATTGGTCTTACCAGAAGTTGATTTTTTTATGCCTGCACAGGAACTATATTCCAGCCCCTCACCGTCGATATGCGTCAATTCAAGCGGTTATACAAAGAGCGAAGAAGCGGCCAACAGTATAAGTCATGCCTTAGGTATCGTTGCCGGGATCATAGGCCTTATATTATCCCTCTTCAAAGGAGCGGCTTCATTAACCCCCATTCAACTAACCGGAGTAGTGATCTACTGTACCAGCATTATATTGCTCTTTACCTGTTCGACCCTATACCACACAGTCTCAGACCCAATTTTGAAAAATAGACTTAAAATCGCCGATCATAGTGCCATCTACCTGTTAATCGCAGGCACCTATACACCTCTTATGTTGATCACTCTGGGAGGAGTTCAGGCACAGGTAATCCTGACTGCAATCTGGTCTCTGGCACTGGGTGGAGTGCTTTTTAAAACTCTTTTTATCCATCGTTTTAAGAGATTAAGCGTCGGTCTTTATCTGATGATGGGATGGTTATGCATGACGGTCATCACCGATCTGATTGAGGCCATGTCTGAGGAGGGGTTTCAGTTATTGCTCACCGGTGGCCTGTTTTACAGTCTGGGGGTCATCTTCTATGTGGGTAAGAAGATCCCCTATAATCACGCCATTTGGCATCTATTTGTTCTAGGTGGAGCGCTAAGCCATTTTCTTTGCATCTACCTGACAGTCATCTGAATTTAACTGGTTTATTCATCTCATCAACATGGACGTTGAGAAAGGTAGCAGGCAAAGACTTCAACGTCTCATTTCAACCTGCCGTAGCTACTGCTCACAAGCTCGTTAAAATTAGCTCAAGCCCTCTTAACAACTGGCGCTACTCCCCCGTTCAATTGCAATCACGTGCACCTCACACATACAGCGTTCTCAAAGGCCTTAGCCGAAATCATCTGATGCAAACCAAACACTATTAACTCTAATTAGACCCAGGTTTATCTTCTCATACGGATCTTTTCTTTTTCCTCCCCTTATCGATTGAAAAGATAACCACTTTATCTATTTTCCATTCAATTGTATCAACAATAAAAACACACCAAACCTGGTAACAAATAAATCACAACTGCATTTACAACCCTGGACAAAGTTGATAACAAACATAATTACATTATTTGACATGACACTGCTTTTTTAGACTTTAAATATAAACAAGAAGAAAACAACTATTGACCTCCACATTAAGATAAACATATTATCAATTAAATGTATCAAGTTGTAACGGTGATAATCGTGTTTATCTAATTTAACTTACGTTGTTACTCAAAACTGGAATTAAGTTTGATTCTGACTGAGCAATACTTATTTAAAAAGTTAATGCCTTATATTTTATCCAGATAAAGCGGATAAAATACAACAACATAGATAGCCACTTTAACTGCCAGCACAGTTAAACGTCTTGTATCAATGATTAAATAGATAATTTAAAACATTAAGCCTTATACCATACGGCATAAGGTTAACTCGAGTTCGCCATAAGCAATTAAACAAATGACAAATAAAAACGCGAGATATCAAGATTGTTATTCACAGTTAAGTCATCTCAAGTAACTTAATTAGAAATTTCTCATCAGTTATTTATTACTGTGAGTCTTTTATATTACTAATGATAAATATATTGGATTGAAATATGCCTTCTACACCAGCTTTCTATTCATTACCATCACAGCATATAAAGAGTAAATTAAATAGCCTCTATTGTGTTGCCATTGCCGGGTTAGCCTTATTAGGCTCATCCCCTGCTAATGCGGTTAATGAGTATGAAATCACACGAAATGAAGTAGAAACTAATTGGTCAGGTTATATCAATGTGGGTTTTACCAGAAACTCCTATGACTCTGATACATTTAGTGCCTATCAGGCCTATAACTTCAGCAGCCGCGTCAGTTATAAATCTGACTGGGGCTCCTTATTGCTGACCGTAGGTGGCGAAAAGCAGACCCTTCACGGTAAAGAATCGAGTTTCTACGATCCTCTGCTGGAGTACCGTACGCCTTTTCATGTGTTCTCTGACACCCTGTTTCTCAGAGGTAGTGTCGGTGTTTACCTGCCGGGTAACCACTACACCAAGCTCGATAGATTACAGTATGCGCCCCGTGTTGCCGGTTACCTCTATTGGACACCCACCGACTCGATGAGTTTCTATCTATCACCTCGTTATCGCTATAACGCCTATCAGTATAAGACTGCTGGCCAGAGAGTATTGATAGAACACCAGTTCGATACGCTTCTCGACGCCCAGTGGCAAATTACCGACAGCCTCTATTTCGATGTTAGTGGTCGATATCGCATCTCTAAAAACTACTACGGCAGACGCATGGATGATCAGTTTACTTTCGCTCAGGAGCTAGGCTGGGAGTTCACTCCAGACTGGGTTGTGGCTGTCGGCCATAACAACAGTGGAAAGTTCTACGATCCCGAAATAGGCCCGTCACAAGGGTTTGAGGTCTACGACAAGAAGAGCTCAACCTTCTACTTGTCACTCACAACATATTTATAAGTAAGTCATTTAATCAAGAGGTATAAATGAAGAAGTCAATGCTTTGCTTGGCCATATCAGGAGCCTGGGCTCTGAGCGGCTGTGGCGCGGGAGAGGAACCCTATAAGGAACTTCCCAAAGATGAAAAACAGATCACCACGGCAGACATAGAAAAGGCAGGCGAACGCCAGTATCTCTATATTCGCAGTGTCGGTAAGGCCCCTCGTTACGCCGCATCGATTCGCGGCTTCTCCCAGGGCACCCCGAAACTTGTCACACTACGTAAGACAGAAAATGGTATTCAGGTTCGTCAAATCGACCGTGATGCCATCGGGCTCGAGCACGACTCACGCTACACCGATGAGTACAACGAAGCACCTGTGCTGACCATTCCCGGTAAATATATCGATTATAAATGTACCGAGGACAGATGGCGCGAGTGCATCAATGTCGAAGAGGAAAATACCGACGCCGATCTAAAATGGCAGGATAAGAACTACTTCGTTCCGGATTTTGCCGAGACAAAAATTGCCGAGCTGGGTATCAACGATCTATTCATGTTCGGCCAATGTGTTACCGAGACCGAAGATCCGCGCTTAGTCAACAGTGGTGACTGGAAAGGCTATGAGATGGATCTGGCCAAGGGTGTCATCAACTTCGAAATTGAGCACACCTATCAAGCCGAGCCCCGGTGTCTCAATAAGTTTTATAACGGCAGCCTGGATAACCTCTCCTTTACGAGCACAGAATATATCTCTATCGTAGCCATCGATGAACTGGCGAGTAAGGATTATCAACCAATCCCCTACAGCCCGAATGAAAATGGCACCTACGGCTTCTTCACATCGGATCACAGTTACCGTGATGCGACAGACAGTGCAGGCGTAGATGGTTATGTTCGTACCTACATGAACCGTGTAGATCCGGCAAAGAAAACCTTAACTTACTACATGAGCAATAACTTCTTCCTGCCGAAGAACAAACCATATCTGGATGCAGCACATCAGACGATCACTGCACTGAATATCCAAAACAAGCTTTACAAGACCGGCTTCCCTGAACTGGTAATCGAACAAGCTCACGATAAACGTCACGGTGACCTGCGCTACAGCAACATTACGCTTTTCGACGAGCCCCTTGATAACGGTTTAGCCGGCTATGGTCCCTCGGCTGCTAACCCGGCTACAGGTGAAATTGTCAGTGCCCGGGTAAACCAGTACAGCTCTAACCTCAAACAGGGTGCGGTTCGCTACTACCGTCAGGTGCGCCTGGACTACAATCGCGGTAAGTTAGATGCGACAACGGCAACCGAACTCACCGGTGTTCCATACACATCGACGGCAACTGCCGAAGCGGTCAACGTTACCGGCACGGCTGTCGATAGCGCAGAGTTTGCCAAGCCTGATACCGTGTTAGCGGTTTCGGCTATCACACTGCCACAACTACCGGTCGACAGCACGTTCGAGAATCTGGTCGAATTTGATGCCGATACACAGGCATTTTGGTCAGAGAACAGCATGATGCACATGGATACGGTCTTTGCCGATGGTGGTAAAAACCGTGAATTGCCAAGAGGCGTCAAAGATCACGAGATCGACTGGAAGAATCCATCGTTATGGGTCGACGGCAACATAGGTGGTGAGCTTATTGCCTTCGAGGAGATGCCTATCTCTTTACAGGATGAGTTAACGACAAAGCTGGCAGCCCAGGCTTTCGCCGGGACGTTAAGCCACGAACTTGGCCATACCTTCGGTTTGAGACATAACTTCTCGGGAAGTACCGATGCGGCTAACACCTTCAGTGAAACAGAGCTCGATGCACTCCATGACGCGTTTAGCGCTGCAGGCTACCCCAACCTGACGGCCAAGGCAGAGTTCTCCAGTCAGATGGACTATAACGTCAACCGTTTTGCCACCATGTTACAGCCCTACGATCTTGCCGCACTTCGTTTCGGTTATGCCCGTGAGGTCGAGCTAAAGGCGGGATCTGAAAACGGTCTCAAGTTTGTATCGTTAAAAGAGGAAGATGAGAAACGTCGTCAGGAGCTTATGGACGGCAATGTCAACGGTGATACCCGTTTCGGAGCTTTATACAACATAGCTCAGCAGCACGACCTGCGCAGTTACTCATTCTGTACAGATGGTCACGTATCTCTGAACAGTAACTGTAACCGCGGTGATGCCGGCGAAAACCTTAATGACATCGCCCAGTTCTATATCGATAAGTATAACGATAGCTATGAAACCACGAACCTGAGACATAACCGTCAGACCCTGTTCGAAGATCATACTATCAGCTATGCCGTCGGCCGTAAGCGTCGTTTCGATGAGATTCGTCAGTTTGTCGAAGATATCAGTAGCCTGGAAAATATTTTCGGACTGCCTGAAAACTACTTCGTCGAGCCATGTAAAGATGACTCGGCAACGGCTTGGTACTGCAACAATCAACGAGCCCTGAACGACGCCGCTGACTTCTTCCTGACTCTGGCAGGTGAAAATGATGCCAGCGTCGAAGTCACCTTCAAGATGGCCGATGATGGCTCAGTTGCCATGAGAAAATCATACAACTTCGCCGAACTTCTGGCTCAGTATCGCTTCAAGAGTGGCGATATGAAGGCGCAGCTCGAACCCGGTGAAGTGATCAGTAAATTCTCTGACTCACCCGAGGCCCTTAAGGAGCTGATCCTTAACTATGCAATCAACCCAAGCTTCCATGACAAGCTGGATATGGATGTGGTCTTCTCAGGACGACTGCTTAACGGTATCAAGGTGCCGGCATCGTCACCAAACCACCCCTATGTCAACGAGCGTGATGTGTTGGGCGTATGGCCGGACAAACTGCTTGCCGTTCGCGCGCTGGTTTCCCGCACGACCGCTCGTAGCACAACCGGCCGTGGTTATAAGGCACTGGTTGACCTTCCAGAGGTCGGCGATAACTTCAAAGATATGCTATGTAAGATGGTAATGGGCGATGGTCCCGGGCTAACAAGCGGCGGCACAGCGCTGTTCGCCGAGTCTTGTGGTGCAAGCGGAAAACTCGATGAGTTGCTACCTAACTATGTCGACTTTGCCACTCAGAGTATCGAGCCTCTGCCTAACTACGATCGCATGGTATCCCGTTACTTTGGTTTCGATACCGTCAACGGTCAGCCTAAGGGTAAGAGCAACCTGCTTGAGATGATGTTACGTCAGGTGGTTCTAGCCTCGGTAGACAGTGACTATAAAGGCGAGCAAAAAGCGAGAGTATGGCGCGAATATGTAGGTATCCACCTGGCTGGCCCGGCGCTTGATACTCAGGCACAGATCTCGCTCAATGGTCGTATCTATGTCGCTACAGCCGAAAATACCCTGGCGAAGAATCTGATCGCACGTATTGAGAGTGTCGAAGCCTTCATACAAAACAACCCGGGATCGATGGACGTTGAACTTTCATCGGGTACGGTTGGCGAGCTGTTGAATGGTCAGCTTGAACGAGACCGTTTGACCCTTACCTATCTGCCGGTGCTTGATTGAGCAAAGATGGGTAAAGTTAAATAGTTGAATAAAATCCATGTCGCCGGAGAGTCTCTCTCCGGCGACATTTTTTTATGAGTTCCCTCTCCTGTCATCCTTTCATCGAGCTTGATTCACGGAGAGAAATAACTGCTCCAGATTTTCCGCTTCGGCATACCGCTCATTGAGCAGACACAGGCTTATGATGCACTCTAATGTGCACAAGCCTCCCTCTACCTGATTACGCCTCAACTTAAAACGGGACTGAAGATCGGGAAGTGCAAATTTATTCGCCTGCTGCAGATAGGGGCTCTGGCGGATCATCTTCCTCGCCTCCTGCCAGGTCGCATCTATAATGATCAGCGTCTCGGGTAACTCGGTAAGGTAACTGCCTGAAACTATTGTCTCATTACTGTTGGCATCTTCACTCACACCTGATTGGCAGGTCACTGCAGGATATAAAACCGCCGTACTGCTTTGCTGCAGCAACTCAAGAACAGTTTCATCGGGACTGACCCTTGACCAGATTATCCGCCGACACCACTGAGGGTAAGCTTTCAATGCCACGGATCCGGTATTGGTTGGCCGTTCGACCTCTCTTTCATGGGTTAGCAGGATCACGTTCATCGATATATCTTTATTTGCGGTACTAAGTGCGGAGTATTCATTATCTAACGATTAAGCATCTATGTTCAAATTTATCGAAGTTAGATGTGGAACAGGGTTGCTCATTCGGATAACATGATGAGAACGATTACCATTTGCGACAATACCAGACTCACCTGATTATGCTGCTACCTTTTACCGGGCTATTCTCACACCTGCAATTTAAACTGTTCGGATACTTTGCCGTATCACTGTTGGCGATCCTTCTCATTGCGACCGCCATTGAAGATGTTGTGTTGAACCGGCTGCTGACACTACCGGAATCGACTCAACAACACCTACAGAAATTGGCCAACGAAGCCGGTCAACTCATCGATAAAAATGATATCGCCGGACTTGCACAGTGGGAGGAACAACAAGCTTTCACTCTCTATATTCTCGATAACGAACAAAATTCGGTCAGCCTGAGAGAGATGCACCCCCATTTTGTATTCAAGTTGCAGTATACCAGGCAGCTACAGCAGCCTATGGGGGATCGTGTCAGAAAGCCTTTGATCGGCATCCCTTTGCCATCAAGCATCAAGCCTGAATCCCCATTGACTCTGGTGGTTCAATTAAATGCCGATCTTCACCCTGCACAACAACTCAGCACCAGCCTATGGTTGATC
Source organism: uncultured Shewanella sp. (assembly GCF_947501225.1). Classification (GTDB taxonomy): domain Bacteria; phylum Pseudomonadota; class Gammaproteobacteria; order Enterobacterales; family Shewanellaceae; genus Shewanella. The sequence goes on along the minus strand of NZ_CANMUW010000008.1, from coordinate 158,345 downwards.
AGAACCTTAGTTGGCATCACTGTGCTGATACTGTTCTCATCCCTGCTTGGCCGCTACCTCATTCGGCCACTGACCCACCTGCAACAGGGTACAAAGGCACTGGCCAGTGGCAAGTTAACCACGCGGATCGCCCATCACTTTTCGGTCAAAGAACCTGAGTTTTACCATCTGGCGACAGAGTTTGACCATATGGCCGAGCAGCTGCAAAACAGCATGCAAAATCAGGAAAGGCTATTAAGGGATGTATCCCACGAACTAAGAACTCCCCTTGCCAGACAAGAGATAGCCCTGCATCTGCTGGAGAAGCAGGCAACGACGGAGCAACTCCCGCTGATAAACAGGTTCAAAGATCAGAATGTGCAGATGGCCAAGTTGATCAACAGTATCTTAAATTACAGTCGACTCAATAATGCCTATCTGGCACTTAACCCCACAAGCTTTACTTTAAGCTCCCTGAGAGAGAAGATATTGAGAGATATTCAGTTTGAGGCCAAAGCGGAACAGGAGATCCTGTGGCTTGAGTCGGGGGAGGAGCACTCCCTACACACTGATTCCAGCTACCTTATCAGTGCCATCGAGAATGTGCTTCGAAACGCGCTCAAATATGCAGGGCATAACTGCAAAGTAGTGGTTGAGTCTCAGGTGTCTGAAAACCGATTGACACTGGACATTTCAGATGATGGGCCGGGCATTCAGGAAGGTGAACTCATCACCCTGTTTAACCCCTTTACCAGATTGGATGAGGCGCGACACTCGAGCCAAGGCGGTTACGGCTTAGGTCTCGCCATAGTAAAGCAAAGCATAAAATTATTGGGAGGCGAGGTCACAGCCCGAAATGGCAGCGATGGCGGCCTATCCATAACCATGGCGATCCCCCTTACACTAAAATGCCCGCTATCAGACAACCGATAACGGGCAGTTCAGGTTAAAACAGCAGATCGATATTCAAGATCTATCGATATTTTCTGACCTTCTTAAGGGCTATCTGCTGTTTAAGTTTTGAAAGGTGATCGGTAAATACTACGCCTTGCAGGTGATCCATCTCATGCTGTATGACAATGGCTAAGAAGGTATCGCTTTCTATCTCGAATGGCTCACCGTTACGGTCAAGGGCGCTGATCTTAATTTTTTCGTTTCTGGCAACCTTGGCTCTGTAACCCGGGATTGAAAGACAGCCCTCCTCTCCGACGAACTCCCCTTCTGCTTCAATAATCTCTGGGTTAATAAGCACTTGAGGCTGATTTCTCTCAGGCGACAGATCGATGACTAAGATGGCATGAACACTGCCAACCTGAGTCGCGGCCAGACCAATTCCATCTTCGGTGTCGTACATAGTATCGAGCAGGTCGTCAATAACGCCTTGTACCGATTCGATATCCTTAACGGGCTGAGCTTTTCTTTTTAAACGTTCATCGGGAATTGTCAGAATATCCAGTACAGCCATTTCAAGATCACATGTTGAGAAAAAATTGGCGTCATTATGACCTAATTATCATTAAAGGCAACTATTCAAACAATTATTTAACCCGATAGTGGCTATCGGTATTTTCTCTTTTCACACTTTTATAACCTCTAGCTCAGCTATTAAAAACAGTTTCTCCCCATGAACTCACCCTGTTGACTTGTATTCCCCAATACTAATCGATAGTATAAATCAAATTGCATACAATATATCAAGCTTACTATGTCACGAGTAAAACGCACACCTCTGCCCGGAACCTTCTTCGTTGCCAATACCATGGAGATATTTGAACGCCTTGCCTGGTATGGTTTTTTCACCCTCTCGTCTCTCTATATGACCTCACCGGCACGGCAAGGTGGTTTAGGCTTCACGGATCAGGAGCGTGGCTTACTGCAGGGTATGATCCCCTTTTTCCTCTACCTCTTTCCCGTGTTAACCGGCGCGTTAGCCGACCGATATGGGTACCGAAAGATGTTTTTAATCGCCTACCTCATCATGAGTCCCTGTTACTTCTTTCTCGGACAGGTCGATTCTTTCGCCGGTTTCTTTATCGCCTTCATGGGCGTAGCCCTTGGCGCAGCCTGTTTTAAACCGGTTGTTACCGGTACAATTGCCCGCACGACCGATGAAACCAACCGCGGGCTGGGTTTCGGTATTTTTTATATGATGGTGAATATCGGCGGTTTTCTCGGTCCATTCATCGCCGGCTACGTACGCGCGATCAGTTGGGACTGGGTGTTCATCATGTCTTCGTTCTGGATAGCGGTTAACTTTATTCCTGCTCTGCTGTTCTATAAGGAGCCAACCGATCGCAAGAGACAGGCAGGAAAGCCACTGAGTGCAGTATTTACCGATATTCAACAAGTACTGGGTAACATCCGTTTTGCTATCCTTTTTTTTGGTACCTTAGTTATCCTGATGTCATATGGTGCCAAATGGATATCCGGAGAAACGACATTAATTATCTACTTTGCCTGGTTTAGCGGGCATCTATTGTGGAACCTGGCTGCGACTTCAGATTTTAAGCAGCCATGGTACCGACAAAAAATTAGTCTGGGTAATAAACCCTTCGTTATCTACCTGCTTATCCTCTCAGGATTCTGGATGGTGTACCAACAGATATTTATTACCCTCCCTATCTTCATCCGCGACTTTGTAGACACATCAGATCTTTTGAGCATGCTGTCACAATATCCGGCATTATTAAATTTCTTAGCGCCTGTCGATATCCACACTCTGCAGAGTGAGCTCATCAGGCTCGCACAGGCCCATGCAATCAATGAATTAGACATAGATCAGGCTTATTTCGAGTTGGTGCACGCTAAGGTGATGGTTCCTGTTAATGAATTAAGCATTGGGTTAGCGTCCATTGCACAAGACCCCTCCAGTGCCGTTAAGTTCGCTCAAAACTACCAGGCACAACACCGACAGATAAACCCCGAGTATTTGATTGGACTTAACTTTCTCTCCATTGTTCTGCTTCAGGTGATGATCAGCCGCTTTATCGAACGCTTTCAAGCGCTACCTGTGTTAGTTGCAGGTACCGTCATCATATCATTGGGGACCGCACTGGGTGGCATTGCCCATGGTGTGATCATGGGAGGCTTTATGGTGTTGACCTCTATTCTGGTCTTCTCCGTCGGCGAGATGGTTGCATCTCCCAAGAGCCAGGAGTATGTGGCCAGCTTTGCACCAGACGAGAAGAAGGCCATGTTTATGGGCTATTACTTTGTCTCCTCCGCCATCGGATTTTTACTCGCAGGCCCGCTATCGGGTTATCTCTATGGAGAGGTGGCCAGGAGCGCCCATCGACCCGACCTCATGTGGTACATCATAGGCTGTTTCGGTTTAATTACCGCCTTTGGCCTGGTGATGTTTCATAAGTGCGCTGTAACGCCATCGAAAGAGGCTGAGTTGCAGCAAGGGACAGCAGAGGCGGTATGATATGCTCTTTGGGACACTGACAGCCCTAACACTCTGTCGATGCCGCAGTCAGAGTCCGCCCTCAGCTCCATCCCTTCGCTCAAATATTGAGTCATCAAAACTGGGACTGAATTGCAAAGCTCCAGTTTGTCTCCTCTTCATTCATCCCCTCATATCGAACAGACTCATACCGATACTGTATCTCCCATGACCAACGCTCGGTCAATCGATAACCTGTTGAGAGCCATCCATGAGTTTCATAACGTTCACTGCCATCTATGGCAGCACTACTCTTCGCCACCAGGGCGTTATACCACCTGTCGCTCCAGGGTTTAAGAATCGTAACACTGGCCTGTGCAGTCAAGCTGTCGTTATCGGGATAATCTCTCACACTCAGGTAGTTTGCGCCTAACTCGGTAAATACAGAGGTTTCCATCCAGCCACTGAATTCACTGATAATACCCAGTTGATATTGGTAGTGGTTAAAACGGCCTATCTCGGTGTCCGTTTTACCATGCTTAATTGACGCGCTAACATTCCAGTTGCTTAACTGAGTCTGCGGCGAATAGAGATACGCCAGATGCCATTTATCTCCGCCAAAGTTTGAGCTTATTTCAATCTTCTGACTATCACCTCCAAGGCGACCAGCCACTTTCAGAACATCGGCATCGAAGCCCGCTCCCAGGGTCGTGGTTAGATTTAACGGATCGGCAATGTGACGAGAACCTTGAGCATAAGTGCTGCAGGAGAGCATGATAAATATAAGGGTTAAGGGAAGCCCTGCTTTATGAATAAAATACATTTGTAACACCGACAAAAATGTCATTATCACCGTCAACGCTAAGCCTTTCAAGGCGTTTTACCTTCTATTACAGCAACTTAAACATGTAACAACATGAAAAGCAAAACAAGAACAAAGGTATCGAACAGTATCACATCCAGGCTTATACTCTGGTCTGTCTCTCTCTTTGAGGATAAGATGTAACAGCCGAAAAATGAGAACGGGAGCAGTGGTGACAGATCAAAAGAGATTCTCACCCATGGAAAAAATTTGGTTTATTGTCAGCATGATTCCCCATGGCAGGGTCAGCTCGTACGGCAAAATTGCCGACCTGGCCGGTTTACCAGGAAGGGCCCGTTATGTCTCCAAAGCACTCAAATCAGCACCTGATATAATGGCGCTTCCCTGGTATAGAGTTATCAACAGTCAGGGTCGGATCTCTTTTGATGAACACTCGCAGCCCTACCGAGAGCAGATGGAGCATTTAAGGAATGAAGGGGTTGTGGTCAATCGTGGAAAAATACGTTTGCAAGAGTATGAGTGGCAACCCGATATAGCGACTCTGGTATTACAACTCCCGTTTTAATCAGGCTGGTTTGATAATTATCCCGACTCACTGCACCAACTATTTATCACAAAGAAGATAATTTTATTCGATACCGGCTCGGTATGACCTACTCTTGATAAGCTTCAATGAACCGAAGCCCAATAATCTTGTCGAATATCAAGATGAGAAAAATATTGCTATGCTCATAACTGGAAGAGTATCTGAAACTATCTTTCCTAAGGAGATTTCATTGTCTATCGGTAAACGACTTGTATTGGCAACGAATTTATTATGCTTTAGCTTTTTCCTAAGCGCTGAGCCCGGACCATTGACACCCCACACGGCTGAATATCAGGTTAATTACGGCAGCATAGAGCTGGGAAAAGCCAGATACCAGCTACCAGAAGCCGAGGGGAATCTTTATCAATATCGATTCGATAGTGATGTCAGCCTGTTGGTACTCTCCGACAGAAGAAATATTGTCAGTGATTTTACCCTCAATGACCAACAACTCACCCCCATGCGCTATACCCATAACCGCAAAGGGACCGGTCCAAGTTATCAGGAGCAGGCCGCCTTCGCTAAGGGGCAAGAGGTCGTTCATAGCCGTTATAAAGATGAGAGAGCAAAACTGCCATACACAGATATCCTCTATGACCCTTTAATGGTGCAGTTACAGTTCAGACTCGATTTAGCTAAAGGCAAGAAAGAACTACACTACGTCATGGTAAAAAGTGGTGAGCTCGATGAGTATGGCTTCAGGGTGGTCGGAAAAGAGAGGATGAATATCGAAAGCGGCAGCTATGAAACCGTTAAGATAGAGGTGGTCAGAGACAATAATAAGAGACAGACATTCTTCTGGATGGCACCGGATCTCGGTTATCTTCCGATCCGTCTGACTCACTTTGAAAAGGGAAGTAAACAGCTCGATATAAAACTGCTTAATTATAAGTTTTATCAAGAGACACAGACGGTCAATGCAGAACCATTGAGCTCTGAGGTAGTAACACCGCTTTAGACAAGCTGTTTTCTCAGCATCTTACAAGGGGCTCACTTTGCTTGAGCCCCTTGTATTTAGTTTCGCTCTCAAATCAGTTTGCAACTCAGATCGCAACTCTGAAAGGGGACAGCACAGCCTTCATCACCCCCTTCTCAACGACAGGATCCCTGTGCATTATTGCTTCAGCCGCCGACTCTGATTCAACCTCGAGTATTACGATCCCAAAAGTGCTTTTATCCTGTGTCAGTGTGCGTCCAGCCATTAATACAACTTCATTCTCTTTCAGACCTTTCAGATAGTTAAAATGGTCATCGAGAATCAGCGACTCCCTTGCATCTGCTCCCTCGGATAACATCTCGACTCTGGTAGGGAAGAGTTGATAAATAAATTGCTTCATAGAATAACCCCTTGTAGTTAGAAGGGCCCAAGTGCGATAACCCGCCATAAATTGCTGATAAACTGATACTAAATCTACTCATCGATATGAGGTAGCAAATCATCTAATCTATTCAGCATCTTTCACCAGCTCAAATTCTGCAGGCCAAAGGAAAAGGGTATGACAGCGGTTACCGTTATCAAACGATCTCGAAATTTGTACACACTCATACTCGATCGACTCAAGGATAAAGCAGTCACCTAACATGGCCGACACCTCTTTGTACTGCTCTTTGTCGTAGCTAACCTCGGGCAACTGAAGCAGTCTAACCCGATCCCCCACGGCAACGTCATTTCCCCACATATCTTTCATGACAGATGCTTCACCGATCCTTTATCAGTTGACCTTTACAAAACAACTTCCACTCACCAGCGGATAAGATATGCCAATGCTCATTATTTGTTAGCGGTCGGGTTGCAATCACAGTCACGATATCATCGGGCGTGGTCTCTTTATCGAAGTCTATCACCACGTCAGAATCTATGAGGCGCGCCTTACCAAAGGGAGCCTTGCGGGTGATATAACACAGATTGTTGCTGCAGTAGCTCATCAGGTGATCACCGTCACTCAAGATCATGTTGAACACACCCAACGCCCGGATCTCATTGGCGAGTTCGGCAATATAATGATATACAGGGGTGATATCATCGGGTTCGTTATCACCGAACCTGTCGACAACTTTCTCCAAGATCCAGCAAAAAGCCAGCTCACTATCGGTATCGCCAACTGGCTGATACCGTGAAACGATAAACTTATCCTGATAATCACTCAATTGACCATTATGTGCGTAGGTCCAGTACCTTCCCCATAATTCACGGGTAAACGGGTGGGTATTTTCGAGAGAGACACACCCACGGTTAGCCTGTCGAATGTGGCTCACAACCACTTCGCTCTTAATAGGATAGGATTGAATTAGCTTGGCTATCTGGGACTCACTGCTTGGGCAGGCATCTTTAAAAGTCCGGCTACCTTTCCCCTCATAAAAGGTGATCCCCCAACCATCGACATGGGGGCCGGTAACACCGCCTCTTTGCGCCAGGCCGGTAAAGCTGAAAACAATATCTGTCGGCACGTTGGCACTCATTGCCAGTAGTTCACACATTCATATATCCAATTCGTCGCTATCTAGATTATTTTCCATTTTAACTAGTTGAAGGTAAAAGTGGAATCTGTCATTAAAACAATTTATTTAAACGTTTGTTTGAAATAAAACTTGTATTCGATCACACATAGGGTTAAATTTTATGCGACACAGGTCTGACCACAACCTATAATTGTGATTATGATCAGTAAAAGCTTGGCCTAAGGTCATTATTCAGGTCGCATTTTAAGGAGAAATACAGTGACTACCCTACTTTGGATCCTTGCGATGCTTTTTACACTGGGCGCATTAGCCTATTTAAGAGTATCTCTGCTTACATCAAGCATCATCGCAGCAGTCGTCATGGCTATCGGTTCTGCGACTGAAGTTCTCAGTCCCCTTGTGTGGATTATCTTTTTAGTTATTGCGCTACCCCTTAACATTAGTGCATTTCGAAAAAACTATCTAACCAAGCCCCTGTTAAAGCTCTATCGCGGAATAATGCCCGAGATGTCTTCCACCGAAAGAGAGGCAATCGAAGCAGGAACGACCTGGTGGGATGCCGATCTATTCGCCGGAAAGCCGGACTGGAATAAGCTTCACAACTATCCAACGGCCAGATTAAGCGCCGAGGAGCAGGCATTTCTGGACGGTCCTGTGGAAGAGGTCTGTAAAATGGTCAATCAACATCAGGTATCTCACCAACTGGGTGACCTGCCAGAGGATGTTTGGCAATACTTAAAAGACCACGGTTTCTTCGCAATGATTATTAAGAAGAAATATGGTGGCCTGGAATACTCAGCCTATGCTCAGTCCCGTGTGCTTCAAAAGCTCGCCGGAGTCAGCAGCGAGCTGGCTTCTACTGTCGGCGTTCCAAACTCATTGGGTCCCGGAGAACTCCTGCAGCACTACGGTACTCCTGCGCAGCAAGATCACTATCTGCCAAGATTGGCTAAAGGGCTCGAAGTACCATGCTTCGCACTAACCAGCCCCGAAGCCGGCAGCGATGCGGGTGCTATTCCTGATTACGGCATCGTCTGTAGAGGTGAGTGGGAAGGTGAAGAGGTACTGGGCATGCGCTTGACCTGGAATAAGCGCTATATCACGCTCGCACCAAACGCCACTGTATTGGGGCTTGCCTTTAAACTGCAAGATCCCGATCACCTTATGGGTGATAAAGAGGAGATTGGTATCACCTGTGCGCTGATCCCGACCAATATACGGGGTGTAGAGGCAGGCCGACGTCACTTCCCGCTAAACTGTATGTTCCAAAATGGTCCGACTAAAGGTAAAGATGTTTTCGTGCCCTTAAGCTTCATCATAGGTGGACCTGAAATGGCCGGCCAGGGCTGGCGTATGCTGGTCGAGTGTCTATCTGTTGGCCGTGGCATCACACTGCCTTCTAACTCTGCCGGTGGTGTAAAAACTGCAGCCGTTGCAACCGGAGCATACTCACGTATTCGCCGCCAATTTAAGCTTCCTATCGGTAAACTCGAAGGTATCGAGGAGCCGATGGCAAGAATTGGCGGTAACGCTTACCTGATGGATGCAGTAACGACCCTGACGACTACCGGAATCGACTTAGGTGAAAAACCGTCGGTGATCTCCGCCATCGTTAAGTTCCACCTCACCGATAGGATGCAAAAATGCGTCATTGATGCCATGGATATACATGGCGGTAAAGGTGTCTGCTTAGGCCCTAATAACTATCTTGGACGTGGATATCAGGCGGCGCCTATTGCGATCACTGTGGAGGGGGCTAACATCTTGACCCGTTCCATGATCATCTATGGTCAGGGAGCGATTCGCTGTCATCCATACGTACTCGCTGAGATGGAGTCTGCCTTCGATACTGATTCCCAAAGAGGCCTTAATGAGTTCGATTCGGCACTGTTCGGCCATATCGGCTTTACCACCAGTAATCTGGTTCGAAGCTTCTGGCTTGGTTTGACATCCAGCCGCTTCTCTAACTCGCCATACTCAGATAAGACGAAACGTTACTATCAACATATGAATCGTTTCAGTGCAAACCTGGCACTGCTCTCGGATCTGGCGATGGCAACACTCGGTGGTGGCTTGAAGCGCAAAGAGCGCGTTTCGGCTCGACTCGGCGATCTATTGAGCCAGCTCTATCTGGCATCTGCGACGCTCAAACGTTATCAGGATGATGGACGTCAAACAGCAGATCTTCCGCTTGTACAATGGGCTGTAGAGGATTGCCTGTACAAGCTTCAGGATTCACTCGATGATCTGTTAGACAACTTCCCTATGGGGCTGGGTCATGTATTACGTTTGATAATATTTCCGTTTGGTCGCCCACTGAAGAGACCTAGTGACATATTAGATCATAAAGTCGCCAAAATAATGCAGACCCCATGTGCAAGTCGTGACCGTCTGGGCAAGGGTCAATTCTGGACAGCATGTGAAAATAATGCCGTCGGCGTTCAGGAGCAGACCTTTAAAGATATTCTTGCTTGTGAGCCCCTGTATGACAAGGTCTGTAAAGCAGCCGGTAAGCGTCTGCCATTTATGTGGCTTGATAAGATAGCTGCCGAAGGTAAAGCGATGGGAGTATTGAGCGAAGATGAGGTTGCCCTGCTTGAACGCGCCGAAATCGGTCGTATGAAATCGATTAATGTTGATGACTTCGACTCCGATGAGTTACGTGCTTTCACTATTCCCAGCACAGATCATGAGCGAGCGGCATAGTAGCCTCGGCTATTAATAGACAACAATTAATCATCACAATTAAGGGGGAGGCGAAAGCCTCCCCTTTCATATGCCGTCAGCAATGAGACCGGCTCACTCTACCTCAGAGCCATCCATACTCTCGCTCATCTTATCCTGCTCCCTGGCAGACTCCTGAGCTTCAATCGGCAACAGGCTAATCAACTCGACGGGACTGGTTTGCGGTGGGGGGGAACCGGTATAAATGTGCACACGCTCACCATCAAGATAGATAAGCGGCATAGCACTGTCTCCATAACGTGAGCAAAAATCATCAAAACTGAAGCTTTCGGTAATATTGGTACTCTTAACCACTGCGCCTTTTGACATCAGACTCGCTAATTTGGCATAGGAAACTGACTCACCGAACAGACAGAGGCGTTGCTTATATGTTTCTGAAAACTGATGTCTGGCACTGGCTTCTTCGCTGCTGCTTAATCCATACACTTTCTCTGTTCCCAATAGATCCTGATAGTGAAAACTGACCAGAGGGTTGAGCTGCCGATAGGGAGAGATCACCAACAAGCGCCCTATTCCCGTCATATCGAGAAAATTTGCAGCATGTTCCGATGCCGGATTACCGAAATAAACCGGCAGATTAGCCATACGAGCCAGTCTGATATTGTTCCAGTTATTATCCGCCAGCATTACCGACACATGTTTAGACTTTAATACCTTTGCCAACTCCCGGGAAAATTGGGCGGCTCCGAAAATCAATAACCCTTCACTTGAACCGGCATTCACCTTAAGGTAGCGAGCCCATATACCGGCTGTCAGACTCTGTATCACTACCGTACCTATGATGATTAAAAAGACCAAAGGTACAATTAGCCCGGCACCATCAACACCCAGCGCCTCCAGCTTGATGGCGAACAACGAGGAGACTGCCGCAGCAACGATCCCTCGCGGTGCAACCCAGCTCAGAAACCACTTATCTTCGCGCGTTAAGGATGTACCAACACCACATAGCCAGACACTGAGCGGCCTGGCAATAAACATCACAACAAACAATAATCCAATCCCCTCCCAGCCCAGATTCAGCAAGGCATGAGAGTCCAGGCGCGCAGCGAGAAGTATGAACAGCGCAGAGATGAGCAGCACAGTCAGCGTCTCTTTGAATTCTATGATATCCCCGATATCCACCCCTCGCATGTTGGCAAGGAAGATCCCCATAACGGTAACGCTCAGTAGCCCAGACTCCTCCTGTAGCAAGTTAGAGCCGACAAACACTCCCAACATAATCGTTAAAACGGCGGTATTCCTCAGGTAATGGGGGAGTAAATTCTGCCTTAAAATCTGACCGACGAAGTAACCGGCCAGGGAACCGGAACCTAAACCGATACATAACGTATAGGTAAGCGCATAGATCATATGAGTCGTCGGATCGGCGGCTACTGCGATATATTCGAAAACCAACACGGCAAGCAGTGCACCTATGGGATCAATAATGATCCCCTCCCATCGTAATATGTTGGCCAATTGAGACTTTGGCTTAACACTGCGTAGCATAGGAACGATTACTGTCGGACCGGTAACAACGACTAAAGCCCCGAACAACATGGCCATATTCCAGTTAAAGTCCAGCAGCAGGTGAGTTGTTATCCCGATACAGAGCCAGGTGATCACAGTCCCTATCGACACCAGGTGTGTCACCATACGTCCATGATCTTTTATCTCTTTAAAATTCAGTGTTAACGCGCCTTCAAACAGAATGACTGCGACACCTAAAGAGATAATCGGGAAAAGCAGATCTCCGAAGATTGCATCCGGCTTCAATAGTCCCAATACCGGCCCCATGATTAACCCGCAGAGCAAGAGTGGTAATATTGCAGGTAGCCTTAACTTCCAGCCTATCCACTGACAAATAAGAGATAACACCCCCACCAGCCCCAACATGGCGGTGATCTGCTCAACCATAACCCCTGCCCTCACAAACGAATATCGCCAACACTGGTATGAATGCCCCAACTCAATCATATGACAGACACAGTAAGCACCAGAAAGGCAAGATTGAGTTCACTGAACCTGCAGATACAGAAAACTGATATCGTCAGGTTCGATTCGGCTTTTGAACTGAGTATGGCTCAAATTTGAGCTATAGAAAGCTGAAACGGCCTATGCGAGTGATATTAAAATGATTTATAGTGTTTAATCCTTATTCACTATACGAACAATAATATGAATAGTAGAAACTCTCTGTTAATGACGTTCATATCGACATTATTTTTATCAGCATGCAGTCAACAGCTTCCAGATGCGCCGGCTTCAGAGGTAAACCTGGATAGTACACACCGCCACCTTAAAATATTAGCCTCAGATGAATTCGGCGGCCGGGGGCCCCTCACCGAAGGGGAAACCCTCACAATAGATTATTTAGCCAAGCAGTACCGCGCCATGGGGTTAACCGGAGCAAACAAAGGAAGTTTTTTTCAGGGTGTCCCAATGGCAAAGCTGACTTCGGACCAATCTATGCTCCTGACCATAGGTGATCTTGAGTTCCAGGCGGGAACAGATTTTACCGCCCGCACTCAACAGATGAACAGTAATATCAGACTCAAAGATTCTGAGGTGGTGTTTGTAGGTTATGGTATTAATGCGCCTGAATATCATTGGAATGACTATCGTGATATCGATGTTAAAGGCAAAACGGTGATCGTATTGGTGAACGATCCGGGCTTCGCTACACAGGATGAAAAGCTGTTCACCGGTAACGCAATGACCTATTACGGTCGCTGGACATACAAGTATGAAGAGGCGGCCAGACAAGGCGCGAAAGCCGTACTGATTGTCCATGAAACTGCACCAGCCGCCTATCCCTGGAGTGTGGTGGAAAGTTCCAATACAGGCAGCAAGTACAGCTTAGTCGATGACAATGAAAACCTAAGTAAACTGCCTATCATGGGTTGGTTACAACATGAAGCTACGCAGCGTGTATTTGCCGAGGCGGGGCTCGATTTCGAGCAGTTAAAGCAGGCCGCTGTTCAGCGAAGCTTTGAAGCGAGATCACTGAAATTAGCAGCCAACCTGGAGCTGAGAACAGAGATAGAACACGCCGAATCTAACAACGTACTGGCATTAATCAAGGGCAGTACCAGACCAGATGAGACGGTTATCGTCAGCGCCCACTGGGATCACTTTGGCACCCGACAGACTGCCCAGGGGCCTAAGATCTTTAACGGAGCCATAGATAATGCCACAGGCGTGGCCGGTACATTGGAAATTGCCCGGATACTGATGAAACGCCATAAAGTAAAACCCTTCGAGCGCTCCATTCTGTTTGCTAATTTTACCGCAGAGGAGACAGGTATGATTGGATCTGAGCTCTTTGGCAATGGCGATCTGGTCCCCACTGAAAACATAGTCGGACTATTGAATATCGATGGCATGAACGCCCTGGATGGCGTCGACTATGTGTTGCAATATGGTCAGGGGATGTCAGAACTCGAGGACTATCTGGCAAGGGCCGCGAGTAAGCAGCAGCGTCATGTCAAACCCGATCCCAGACCGCAAAACGGACTCTTCTTCCGCTCAGACCACTTCTCATTAGCCAAACAGGGAGTGCCGGGGTTGCTGTTCATGAGCCTAGGCGATACCGATCCTGACTATATCAGCCACAAGTATCATAAAGAGGCGGACGACTATTCGCCAAGCTGGTCTCTGGGAGGGATGGAACAGGAGATCTCCCTGATTGTCGATATCGCCAGTGAACTGGCAAGCGGCGATGACTGGCCCAGGTGGAAAGCCGACTCTGACTTTAAGAAACGTAGAGAACAGGATAAGCGTTAATATCATCATAGATAGCACATAGACCCGCCACTTACTCTCTATAATGCCGGGACGATATTAGGTAGCAACAAGCCCCTGTCTTCAAACAGGGGCTTTTTTCGACAAGGGCTTTGAATTTTTCATAACAAAGTGTGCGGAGCGGACTCGCTCTTATCGAAACACAGGAATGTGCCTTCGGCACGCGAGACAGGCCGCTTTCTATTCAAAAGAAGCGAATATCTCCATGGACGGAGTGTATGCTCAACATTGTCAGGAACAATGTGAGTACAACTGAACTAGGAAGTGCATGGAAGCACAAATGTCATGCAGACCATAGATGGTCGAGAGTGACCGCCCCTCGCTTATCCGCCACAACGAAAAAAGCCTCCACACTCTTTGCAATAAGAAGTATAGAGGCTTTCATCTTTTTGTTGGCGGAGCGGACTTGCTCTTATCAAAAGACGAACCCGCGCCCCCGACGTGACAGGCCGGTATTCTCTATATGTTGCAAACCGACTGAACTAGCTCTCTTAAGTTGAATGAATATATTCTGTATTTTTCAGATACAAAAAAGCCCTTGTCTTTCGACAAGGGCTTCGTTGTTTGGCGGAGCGGACGGGACTCGAACCCGCGACCCCCGGCGTGACAGGCCGGTATTCTAACCAACTGAACTACCGCTCCTAAACTTATCGCTTTTCAGCTGTTTCATCGTTATGTCACTAACAATAAAACTAAATTTAGTAACTTGATTGGCGGAGCGGACGGGACTCGAACCCGCGACCCCCGGCGTGACAGGCCGGTATTCTAACCAACTGAACTACCGCTCCACATCAAGTTGCGGTGAATAATACGTAGGTCGGATGGTCTCGTCAATCACTTTTTTTAAGAGTTTATCCGATCAGTTAAAAAAGCAGCAAATTGCATATTTTAGCTGCATTTTCTAACCATACAGAGGCGCTATGACGGCGGTTCTTCCGGCATCGTCAGATCGATCTCATCCAAAGCAGGGCCAATCCCCTCTTTTTTCGCCTTCTCCTCATCTAATCTTTGTTGAGTTGCAGCCAACGCCTCTTTCAGATTACGACGCTTACGCCAAAACAGTAATCCAAGGATGCCGAATATCAACATACAACTATTGATCACGATAATCCAAAAGATTGCATCCTCTTTAGCTTTCTTTTCAGCAATCGCCGCCTTCTTAGCAGCAATGGCTGCCAACTCCTCTGCCGTTGGCGGAGGTTCCGGCGGCTCAATCAAGTTGAAGAAACGTTCAGGCAGGGTGAGTACAATCTCCCTGCCGTTAATGGTCGTGGTTGCTGCAACGCCTTTAATCCGATAACTACCGAACTCTGCGACCTCGGGTAGCAGGAGTTCGCTCTGATTATCTTCCATGCCGTTGACTGTAATGGGAAGCTGGAGTCCGGCGGGGCCCACTAACTCGAAGTCCAGATGTGTCTGGTCAAGTTTGACGGCTGTATCATCGACTTTTACAAACAACTTCCATCTGTCTTTGAGGGGATCTTCAGGCTCAATAACATCCACATGAACCGGGATAGGCGATAATACAAACTTATGACGGAAATCCCGCGTAAAGATGTTGTTTCGCGCATTGACGTGCAGCTCATAGGTGCCCCACGCTTGGGTTAAGTTGATCTTACCGGTGAAAACCCCATCATCGGGCCGTTCATCTAATCCTTCGCCATTATCCTTATAGGAGCCTACAACGATATTACCCGTAGCAAAGTTTTCCTCTCCAACCTGGTGATCGCTGATAAATTTTGCGGTCCATTCAACCAAGTAATCTAAGCCGGGCATTCTGACACGTTGTTCATCCCCAAGGAGTTCAGCCGTAACCTTAAGACGTTCCCCTTGAAACAGTGGCTGAGGAAACGGCTCGACAAAGATATCCAGTTTGGACACTTTTTTTATGGTCGAGCCCTCAACTACACGTCCGAGTAACTGCCAGGGACCCGGCATCGGCTTCTCAATAGTTACAATATCCCCGCTGAGCCCATCTACCCATTTAACATTCTCAGGATGGCGACTGGCATACCACTTACTGCCGTCAGGCAGTACGATAACTACCGGTCCGCTGCCATATTTACGCTGGATAACAAGTGTAAGACTGTCGACCATATGATCGATTCGGAAACGGTTTTTTAGCTCGCTCGCACGCTCGGAAGGCACGACGGCACCGTGCACCACCGAAGTGATAACGACGCACAGCAGCGCGATAAAACCAATAAGTCCAGTTTTAATCTTCATAACAGTCATAGGGTGACGTTTATCCTCGCCAGATACATTGTCCTGATTTTGCGACTAAATCTAATCTTTCTTCATGCTTAGTTAGTTCATCGGCCGATGCTCTGATCACTTTAAGATTTGCTCTGTTTGGGCTTAACCGTATGATGCCTCCATCTTCTTCACCTGCCTTTTCGCTGGAAAGGTTAAACTTTGTCTGCCCACCAGTCATCATAAGGTAGACGTCGGCTAAGATCTCCGCATCGAGTAGTGCGCCGTGGAGTTCACGTCTGGAGTTATCTATTCCATAACGCTTACACAGGGCATCCAGATTGTTTTTCTGTCCCGGATGTAGAAACTTTGCTATCTCGAGGGAGTCGAGGACCGAACAGATATCGGCGGTCTTGGGTCCCTGAGGCTGTAGCAGAGAGAACTCATGGTCCATGAAGCTAACGTCGAAGGTCGCATTATGCGCCACCACTTCAGCACCGGCGATAAAATCGATAAAACTTTGTGAAATCTCGGCAAACTTCGGCCTATTTGCCACAAATTCATTCGTTATGCCGTGAACTTCTATCGCTTCTTCATCAATAATCTGCTGAGGGTTAATATACTCATGGTAATGTCGACCGGTTAAACGACGGTTGATCACCTCTACACAACCAATTTCGATAATACGGTGTCCAAGGTAGACCGCACCCGCTCCCTGGTTCATACCTGTGGTTTCTGTATCCAGAATCACCTGACGCTTTGCATTTGAAACGATATTCATAAGATTGATAGCACTTATTAAGTTTTTGGGTATACTCCCCCCACGATTTGTCTATGGTAGCAACTTGATGACTGTACTGAAACCGCTCTCTATATTTACTGATGGATCTTGCTTAGGTAATCCCGGTCCCGGTGGCTATGGCGTAGTCATGAAATACAAACAACACACCAAAGAGATCTCTGATGGTTTTCTGTTGACCACCAATAATCGCATGGAGTTGTTGGCCCCGATTATTGCACTGGAAGCACTCAAGGTTCCCTGTAAAATCGTACTGACCAGTGACAGTCAATATATGCGGCAGGGGATAACGCAGTGGATACATGGCTGGAAAAAAAGAGGTTGGGTCACCTCCAATAAACAACCTGTCAAAAATGTCGACCTCTGGAAACGGCTTGACTCGGCAACACAAGGCCATCAGATCGATTGGCGCTGGGTCAAGGGGCACGCGGGCCATATCGAAAACGAACGTTGTGATACCTTAGCAAGAGAGGCGGCAGAGGCCTCTCCTGTTCAGGAAGATGTCGGCTATCAGGCTTAGCTCTTAGATCGCGACATTAATAAAGCTCTTACAAAAGTCGATAAAGGCATCACACAAGGGGGTGGATTTTCGACTCTTGTGGTGGATTCGATAAAAGTGTCGCTCCAATACCAGACCATCGACTTCGATAACGGCCAGCTCTTTTCGGCTGATCTCCTTCTCTAATGTCAGCTCAGACAGCACTGCCAGCCCGGCCCCCTGCTTCACTGCCTGTTTTATCGCATCAGGCGTAGAGAAATTAAATCGCTCAACGGGTTGAATGCCTACAGCATGTGCCGCGCTGATAAAGTAATCCCGCGTGCCAGACCCCTCCTCCCTCATCACCCAAGGCTGACCTTCCAGTGCCGGCGGCGCAACTCTTTGACCCGCCAGCGGATGTGCCGGGTGGCAGAATATCAGTAATTTGTCTTTATGCCATGGCTCTACCTTAATGCGGCTATCCAGACATTGGCCTTCGATGAAGCCCACCTCGCTTCGAAACTCCAACACAGACTTAATCACACTAAGGGTATTATCGATATCGAGATCGATCAGGGCACTGGTATGCTGCTGGCAAAAAGCAACTGAACTCTTGGCCAGCAGATAATTACCTATGGTTGAACTGGCACTGACATTTAATGTTCCGCTTAGCTCGGCTTCGGGAGAGGAGAAGAGGTGTTCGATTTGATCAAATTTCTGTAACGCTTCCGTCGCTAGCGGCAATAACAAACTCCCCTGAGAATTAAGCCTCAAACGATTTCCGACTCGTTCAAACAACCTGGCATCGAGCTGACTCTCCAACTCAGATAACGCCATCGACGTTGCCGGCGCAGATAAATTAACCATCTCAGCCGCACGTGCAACCTGACCGCTTCTAGCTACCGCTTCAAAAATAGTCAGCTGTTTTAATGTTATTCGCATCTTAGAAATATCTACCGTTTATAAATTGTTGGCTCAAAGATGTCTTCACGACGGAGCTATTGAGACGCAGAGGCAGTCAGACCGGCTTCCAATTTCCCGCTGCCGCTCTCAATGGTGACCGGCCCTTCCAGCACTGGGCGCAGTGGTCCAGTTAGGTTGTCTGATCTTGCGTTTTTCATGAATTGGCGTCAATGGCGACTCCAGCTTTCTGGCAACGATTAGGTAAAGGCTACCGGAACCGGGTAACCAGGCCTCCAGTGCATGTTGCCATATGCTGTCCCGGTTAATATCACTCAGCAGGTGATGGTACAACAAGCGCTCATCACAGACGACACGGTAACCTAATAACCCCAGCCAGTCTTTTACCCTGGAGGGCATGAAAAAACGTCCACACCAGGGAAACTCATCCTGCTGCTTAGGAAGTAGCTTGCCAAGAAAAACGGGGCTGAGAGGATTAAAACCTACGATGAACAGATAGCCGCCCGATATCAAAACACGGTCTGTTTCCCTCAGTAGCTTGTAGGGATCGGGGTCAAAATCCAGCAGCATATTCATGACCACCGCATCTATCACACCATTTTGTATAGGCAGCTCATTAAAATCAGCCCTGAGCGATGCACCTTCACCATCGAAAACAGAGAAACGGCGGCCGATAGGAAGCCCCGGCATATCAAGCTGGGCACTCAATGCTCCCAGACTCAACATATGATAACCGAAGACTTTTGGCCACCAGGGCGCCAACTCTTTTTCAACATGGTGTTTAATGGTCAACCCATCAGGCAGTTGTGACCAATGCTGAGGAGCGAGGGGTCTGAGGTTAACTGACAATGTAGACTCCTGTAGAACACTCATAAAAGCGAGTTAATGAGATAGTCCCGTCAAATACAGAAACAATACTAAATACAAAACTATTAAAGCCTTAAAGCGCTATACAAGCAATAGTATTGCTAAGTAAAATGAACACAATACTACTTTTTGTTTGAATCGGGATCTCAGTATGCATGGCGCAGAATCGTTTACCTCATTAGCCACTTCAGATACCTTTACCGTTACACCTGTATCTGCATTCGATGATAATTATATCTGGGTCATATCCCAGCCCTCACACTCTTTCGTCTATGTGGTGGACCCTGGCGACGCCGAGGTCGTTATTCGCCACCTTCAACAGAATAACCAGACTTTGGCAGGGATCCTGATCACCCATCATCATGACGATCACACTGGTGGCGTCGAGAAACTAATCGGCTACGCCAACGAGGAGTTGGAGATCTTCGGCCCGGCAACAGAGCGTATCCCCAACATCAATGCGCCCCTCCAGGCCGGGAGTGAGGCAAGTCTCTCGAGGTTCGGTTGCCCCATGACTGTCATCGACGTGCCGGGCCATACCTTGGGGCATATCGCCTATTTAATTGGAGATAGCCTCTTCTGCGGAGATACACTCTTCAGTGGCGGTTGCGGTCGGATATTTGAGGGAACACCTGAGCAGATGCACCAGTCACTGCAAGCATTTGCCCGTTTGCCTGACAATATCAAGGTCTTCTGTGCTCATGAATACACAGTTTCGAACCTGAAATTTGCACTGGCCGTCGATCCTGAAAACACCGCGTTATCTAATTACAACAAACAGTGCCTGAACCTGAGAAGCAAAGGTGAAGCCACCCTCCCTTCATCCATGGGGCTGGAGCGAAAGATTAACCCATTTTTGCGTTGTGATTCCCCGGCGATCAAGCACTCAGTTTGCCGCCATTTCGAGGTTGAACACTCAGATACAGTCACCACTTTCGGCCTTCTTAGACAATGGAAGGACAATTTCTAAAAAATAAATTAGAATGATGCGCTAAATAAGTCCCCGTTTTACCATTTTTTCAAAAAAACAGAGGGACAGAATTAAGGAATGTTTTTTTAATGCGCATACAAACTATTGTTATTGCAGGGAGTCTCTCCCTGCTTTCGGCTTGTCAGTCACTCGACACTCCGGCACCCGATGCCGCTCAAAGCCAAAGCAACACACCGACTCCTGCGGTCAATATCGAGGAAACTCAAACCTCTGAAACAATCGAGGTCGTCGAGATCACCGATGTCTGGGAGCGTATTCGTCTTGGCTTAACCCTACCCGTTCCTGAACACAAGTTAGTAAAACAATACCGGGAATGGTATATCAAGCACCCTCAACATCTGGCCAGAGTTTCCCAGCGGGCTACACCATTTCTCTACCTGATTGTCGAAGAGATTGAAAAGCGTGACCTGCCTATCGAGCTGGCACTGCTGCCGATAGTGGAAAGTGCATTCGATCCTTTTGCCTATTCCCACGGTGCCGCCTCTGGTTTATGGCAATTTACCGCCCCGATGGCGAAACACTTTGGTCTGCAGATGAACTGGTGGTACGACGGCCGCCGTGATGTACCGGCCGCAACGGTCGCGGCGTTAGACATGCTGGAGTACCTGTATAAGAAGACAGACGGAAACTGGCTGTACGCCATTGCAGCCTACAACACAGGCGAAGGCCGGGTCTTAAATGCCGCGAAAAGAAACAGGAAAAAAGGCAAACCAACAGATTTCTGGTCACTCGACCTGCCAACAGAAACAGAGCGATATGTTCCTCAGCTACTCGCCTTAGCCGATGTGGTTCAAAACGCTGAAAAATACGGTATCAAACTTACCCCAATCAAGAATGACCCACAGATCGAAGTGGTCAATATAAAGGGACAGATAGACCTGGCTCTGGCAGCTGGTTTTGCCAACATGACGACCTCTGAACTACATAAACTTAATCCAGGTTACAACCGCTGGTCTACGGCTCCCCAGGGACCCCATAACTTAGTGCTTCCGGTCGACAGAGTATTAGGCTTCGAGTTGGCACTTGCCGATACAGACGCTAAGGAGCGGCTAAACTGGGAACGTTATAAGATAAAATCCGGCGATAGTCTGGGACTGATTGCCCAACGATTCCGAACCACACCATCGGCACTGCGCGCCGTTAATGATATCAAGGGAAACACCATCATAGCCGGTAAACACCTGCTGATCCCGGTTGCGGCTAAAGATCCTGAGCAATATGCTCTCTCGGTCGATCAGAGACAACTTTCCAAACAGAATGTAAAACGTGGCAATCAAAAAATCACCTATAGCGTCAAATCCGGAGATTCACTATGGAAAATTGCTAAGGCTCATGATGTAAAAATATCCCAACTGGCCAGCTGGAATAGTATGGCTCCCAAAGATAGGCTCCAAATCGGTCAGAAGCTGGCAATATGGACAGGAAACATTAAGCAAGGTTCATCTTCCATCACGCGTACAGTGAACTACACGGTACGCTCCGGCGACTCTCTTGCCCGTATCGCTAGTAAGTTTAAGGTAAG
Organism: uncultured Shewanella sp.; assembly: GCF_947501225.1. Lineage (GTDB taxonomy): Bacteria > Pseudomonadota > Gammaproteobacteria > Enterobacterales > Shewanellaceae > Shewanella. The sequence continues at coordinate 136,813 of NZ_CANMUW010000008.1, read as the reverse complement.
GGTCAATGACCTGGTCCGTTGGAACTCATTGGAAAAGAGTAAATATATCCAACCGGGTCAAAAATTAAAGCTGTATGTCAATGTCACCGATGTCAGAGCCTGAACCCCGTCTACTTTAGCCGAAGTTTTTAACTGTTTGACCGCGGAAATACCGCGGTCAAACAGAACACTCCCTAGCAGATAAATCCCCTCATTGCGAGCTTCATCACAAGAGTCAAAAAAACATCTGATATGTACCTTATAAGCTGCTGATAATCACAGTTTAAATCTGATAATTGTTCAATAATCCCGCCAAATAATTATCCTAATCAACTTAGATACCTACATTATGGACAATCAGCGTCACCCCCAAGAACAAGAAGTTATCTACCCCGACAGTTTTAAGATCCTATCAACCACAGATCTTGATAGCCATATTACCCACGTAAATAGTGATTTTACCCAGACATGTGGCTACGAAGAGTCAGAGTTGATTGGCAAGCCCCATAACATCATCAGGCACCCGGATATGCCCAAGGCGGCTTTTAAAGATCTGTGGCATACCATACAAGGTGGAAACTCCTGGATGGGCCTGGTTAAAAACCGCTGTAAAGATGGACGTTACTATTGGGTCAATGCGTTCGTCACCCCCATTAAGCAGCAAGGCAAGGTAACTGAGTACCAATCAGTCAGAACCAAACCTGATCCTGAGCTCAAGACCAGAGCACAATCATGTTATGAACAGATCAATGCGGGAAAAACAGTTAAACCAAAGAACCGCCTCTCTATCGTTAACACCCTGGGCCTGGGGTGGGCTATCTCATGTTTACTGTTTTATCTGTCTACGCTGACGACAATACCGGTAACGATAGGTTTAGTTGCTGTTGGGTTAGTCTGTTTCCTGCTCCCATTAAGCAGGCTCAATAAACGACTCCAGAACTTGGTAGAGATGAGCAAATCTGTTCATGACAACGCTCTTAATCAAATTATCTACACAGGTTACCTTGATGAGTTGTCACACCTAGAATTAAGCATGAGAATGCAGAAAGCGGAGTGCCTTGCTATCCTCGGGCGAGTAAAGGACAGCTGTGAAGAGCTACAGGAGAGCATGGAGGAGCACGACCAGCAGACCCAATCCAACCAGTCTCAATTGGTTGAACAATCGTCAAACCTGGAACAGGTCGTGGTTGCTATCGGTCAGATGAATGAAGCGGTGAATGAGATTGCTCATAACACAACAAGCTCGGCAGATGAGATATCCAATCTGGTAGTAAAGATTCAAACGACTCAGTCTGCACTTGAAACGAGTCAACAGACGACCTCTGAAATTAACGGGATGCTGACCGAGTCTCAACACTCTATTGCCGCATTAGAGGCCCAGTGTGCCAAGGTTAAATCTGTACTTGAGGTGATAGACAGTCTGGCCGAGCAGACCAACCTGCTCGCACTCAATGCAGCCATTGAAGCGGCGCGCGCAGGTGAAGCCGGACGTGGTTTTGCCGTTGTGGCTGATGAAGTTCGCAGCCTGGCCAACCACTCACAGACTTCGGCTCATGAGATCCAATCCATCATAGATACCTTGAGTAATACTACCGCTCAGGCTGTCAATCAGATGCAGCAGAGTCATCAATTGACATCGAAAAGCATCGAATCTGATCAATTACTATCTCAGAGTTTGCATTCCGTCAGCGAAGCACTGAACCAGATGGAGTCAAACGGGGAGCAAATTGCAGTCGCTGCTGAAGAGCAGTCCACCGTCATAAATCAAGTCTACGCCAGTGCGATGGAGCTGGAGTCCGGAACAAACAGATTCAGACAAAATTGTGAACATGCGGCAAACTGTAGTCAGGATGTCACGGCGCAAAGCAGCAGACAACTGGAGCTAGTCAAACAGTTCGATAGCTGATTGAACAACAAACTATACCTAGCCGATAAGCCAATGCTCAAAAAAGCCCGTGCATACATTGAACGGGCTTTGTCAGGCTTATAAACAGTTAATTATCGTATATATGGGTCGAGTGAAAGTGAGACATCACTCATGGCGGCACGTTCAGACTCCGTCGCACGCCCGGCGTAGCTTGCCACCAGCGAATAGCCTCGACCTTTAAGACGCTGCAATACTTTTTCAGGGACCTCAAATCCAACCCTTATCACCTCACCCGAGGCGATAGAGACATCTCTCAGTGCCTGGGTAAACATCATATCGTCAGACCAGGCCCATATCCTGTTTCCATCAGGGGCAAGAAGGTGAAGATCTGCGGTCTTACCCGAACGGTATTGAATGGGCACACCATATTTTTGTGTATTAGTGATAAGTAAGGTGACACTCAAACCATTGTCAGCTATCACCTGTAGCTCACCCGAAAAGAGCCCGTCTTGTACTCCCTTTTCTTGCTCGGTCTGCGTCGGCGTCAATTGTCCATCCCTTAACTCCAGGTTCGAAGGTACCACCAGTACACTTTCCTGCTCTTTTCCAACCGTACTCACCTCGGTCAAGGACTCCTCATTCGCCCCTTGCGAGCAAGCCGTTAACACCAGAGCTCCCACAGAGAGAAGCATTATCTTATTCATTAAAATCCACCCAGTTTCTTCAGAAGACTATCTTTAAGCTTGTCTTGCACTTTCTCTGCTTCCTGCTTCAGTTTGGCATCGAAAAGCGCAGCTGTGTCCAGCGCAAACTCAGGCTCGGTAAATGTGCCTGTAATTGAAAACGGTATTTCGACGCCATGTAATGCTTCCCGCTTGCCCCCGCCTTGCCCCTCCAGCGAGCCAACCACAGAGGTGATCAATGAGTAATCCAGCGCTTGAGTGATGATATTTGCACTCCCGGCGCCCGACATACGGATAAGTGGTGAGGACATTAGCAGGTCCGGATTAGAGGCCACGCCATTTACCAGCGAAAATGACCCGGTTAAGCTGGTGAAATCGGTCTTTTTCTCGCCGCTGCCCGTTGAGGATAGATCGCCGCTTAATTTGGCTTGCGCATCCCTCAACATCTGGGGAATGTTTACGCCATAGAGTGCGCCGTCGGCGATAGCGAAGCTCCCCTTGGCTGCCAGATTTTTCTTCATATTATCAGGGATCAGGCTACGCCCTTTCCCCTTAACGGTGAAGTTCGCCGCTCCCGATAAGAGATCGATATCGGCAGCATCTTTCAACAGTTCACGTATCTGTACCTTTTCAACAGACTCTTCGAAGCTGTAGGTCGCTACTGGTTTTCCGGCATCAAGCTGAGCGGTGACAGCAAGCTTACCTTTATATAGTTCGGCATTAAGCTTGCTCAGATTCAAGAGGCCATCTTTGAGCGACAGTTTCATCACCCATTGACTGGTAAGCATATTAGCAACCTTGATCGATTCTGCCGTAACCGACAATTTCAGATTAACCAGCTTCATCGCCGACAGATCCGGCTCCTGAGTCGTTGCCGCTTGTGCTTCTTTATCCCGGGTCTCACTCTGAGTGCCGCTTGCCGACATAAACTTATCAAGATCGATCGCACCAAAACTCAATTGACCGTCGATATTCGGCACCTTCGAACCATAGGCGATACTCACCTCACCCTTGGCTTGGATCTCATCGGCGTTGAACTCATCCAGGGAGAGTTTTAACAGCTGCTTATCCAGTGCCACCGACACCTGAGTGAGTAGATTGATATCGAGTTTCTTATTTGGTATCCCCTCTCCGGCCACGGAGTTACGAATGCTCAGGTCCTTAAATTCGATCGCCTGCATGGAACTATCCAGTCGAATCATGCCCTCACCATGGCTGGACAGTGTCATATCCGGGAGTTCGGCATTGAACTCATACGCCAACGGAGAAAACTCATCCAGTGAGAACTGACCGAGTGTCAGCTTTTCCAGATTAAAGAGCTGTTCTGTGCCACTCTTCTGATCCAGCACTCTGATCTTAGTGTTGGTAATCGCCACACCACCAATATTGAGCGCTGTCAGCGATTGACCCGTTGCGTCACTCGATTCTACAGGCTTGTCGACACTCTTGCTCCCCTCCAGCCCATCGAAACTTGTCTGGCCATCGATACGGGTTTCAAGGTTTACCGTCAAGCCATCTACATTCAGCTGCGCAATTTCAACCTGCTTACTGAACAGCGGCATTAACGCAACCTCGGCAACGATCTCATTAACCTCCAGCATATCCCTCATATCGAATCCAGTTGGATTTGATAGCGACACATTAGATAGCTTTATGCCAATGGATGGAAAAAAGGTCCATGACAATTCGTCGGCAACGACCAGCTCCCGGCCGGTATTCTCCTTTACCGCATCAACAAGTTGCGGCTTAAAATCATTGGGATCAAATAGCAGCGTCAGATAAGCCGCCAAAGAGATGATGAGAATGATAAAAACGACAACAAACCACTTCAATATTTTCATAACAGGTTCCATCTGAGTTTTACGTATTTTTTACGATAAGAAAGCGAGATCTAATGGCTTGGGTGATACGGCGACACCGTTGTCATCTGAATATAGCATCATACCCGGCTCAATTCTGACCCCACCTATCTCGAGAGTAATGTTAACATCCCCTCTATCGAGTTTGACCGTCTTAATCGGATTGACGCCGAGAGCCTTAACCCCAATGTCCATGGTTTTAAGTGCTCCGGCATCCCTGATACAACCATTAATCACTATGCCTTCCCAGCCATTGTCGACCGCGCTGAGAGCAATCAGGTCGCCAAGCAGGGCCCTGTTCATCGAGCCACCGCCATCGACAAGCAACACTTTGCCCCTGCCCTGGGTTGAGAGAAGCTGTTTCACTTTAGAGTTATCTTCAAAACACTTTATCGTGACTATCTCACCCCAGAAAATTTCTCTTTTTCCATACTGTTTAAATTTAGCGGATAACAGAGAAAGTTCACCGGCAAAGTGGTCAAATAGATCGGGTAAGAGGTCGTTCATAGAAGGCTCCAAAGGTCAATATAGATTCAGGTTAACCTCTACACTAATGCCTAACAAGGTGAACTTATTATTTTCACACGAATTTTTTACGCAACAGATGCTATTACTGAGCCGGCGGGGATATTGCATCTAAGCCGGTACCTGAATGCACTGTAACCAGGGCTTAGTCCGAAAAAAAAGCCAGACATTCTGCCTGGCTCTGTTAACAGATTATTTACGACCCGCTACAGGTTAAATTTTAAAACTCGAAACCAGGCTGCTCAGATCAGTCGAGCCATCCTGTATCTGTTGACTCGAATTGCCAATCTCCACACTCTTCTCCTGATTTTCCAATGAGATATCGTTAATTCGGGTCACATTTTTATTGAGCTCGGCAATCACGGCGCTCTGCTCTTCTGTCGCGGCTGCAATTTGAATATTCATATCTGATATTTGGCGAATCGATGATTTAATGGTATCGAGGGCATCGACAACCTGAGATGTCTCCTGCACCGTCTCACTGGAGCGAAGTTTTGCCTGCTCAACTGAGCGGTTAACACTCACAACCGAATCGCGAATCGCGTCGATGATGCCATTGATCTCCTGTGTCGACTCTTGGGTTCTGCTTGCCAGTGTTCTCACCTCGTCGGCTACAACGGCAAAACCGCGACCCGCCTCGCCTGCACGGGCAGCCTCAATCGCCGCATTCAACGCCAGTAGGTTAGTCTGCTCGGCGATACCAACAATAACATCGAGAATCTGCCCTATCTTACCCGAACTGACCTGTAAGTCCTGAGCGACGACCGATGTCGTTTCCAGCTCTGATGAAAGCGCATTGATCTTTACCATCGCACTGCCGACCACACTGTTGGTTCTGTCCGCTTCTGAGTCGGCACTGCCGGCACTGTCGGCCGCCAGCTGGGCATTTGATGCAACCTCTGATGCCGCCATAGACATCTCATTGATAGCCGTTGCAACACTTTCTGTCTCAGACTGCATTCTATTGGTCACCTGACTCGCTTCCTGAGAGATCGATGCGAGACCGGTTGCCAGCTCCTGGCTGTGAGAGACCGAGGTCAGAACAGATTGCACCACGGCCTGAATTTTTTCGATAAAGATATTGAAATTAGCCGCCACCTCTTTCAGCTCATCCTTTCCCGACTCCTCCAGTCTCAGGGTTAAATCCCCCTCTCCCTTGGCAATGTTCTCAAACGCCGAAATGGTCTGCTGCATAGGCCGGGAGATGCTATGAGTGATCATAAACAGAATGAAGATAACCGGTAACCAGACCAGTGCACCGATAAAGAGATATTTCCACGCAAAAGCAGCTTCCTGGGTTCTGATATCATCCACATACATCCCGGTGCCAACAATCCACCCCCAGGGCTTGAAACGCTTAACCACACTCATCTTAGGGCTGGGATCTGTTTCATTAGGTCGATTCCACATATATTCGATAAGCGCATACTCATTACGCGCCGTACCTGACACCATCAGTTCAAATAACTTAACCCCATTGGGATCTTTTATCCCCAATACATTAGTCCCGATAAGTTTCTTGGCAAAGGCATGCTGAATCATGACCCCATCAGTATCTATGGTCCAATAATACTCTTTGCCCGCATACCTCAGCTCATCCAGGGCCAGAATCGCTTGCTGCTTAGCCTCGTCCTCTGTCAATAAGCCCGATTGGGCACTTTGATAATATCGTGAGATCACTTTCTCACCGACATCAGCCAGGGATGATAACTTTGACTCTTTCTCCCCCAATAACAGGTTATCAATACTCACCAGAGCAAAAAGAAACATAAAAATGGTCGCAACGATCGATAAACCCAACATCACAAAAAGTCGAGTTGATATTTTTACCTTTCGAAACAAACTATTAACGCTGTCCATTGTCATTCCTTAAGCTTTGATGAAATTGACCCTACTTATAACCTTTGAAGAAAAACCTTAGTTTGTCAAAGAATTCCCAACAATATTACCCAGCACATTTCTGTGACCGCAATCACAAATACAAAAGTAGGGGTTCACCTGTTTTTTTACTTCAGGCAGTGCCAAAGACACAAGTGTCAGATAAGCAAAATGAGTATGCCCTACTCATTCGGCCTAAGCTTAAAACGTGAGAGAAACTGAGATAATCTTCCAGTTGACCTGACTCTGAGCAGCAACAAAATGCTGAACAGCACTATATATATGCCAGGCTCTATCACCTCAGATTTCACCGACCAGTAGAAGTGAATTGGAGTCAGTATGGCAAGCAGGTAGACCAGATTGTGTAGCTGCTGCCATCGTTTACCCATCCTACGTTTTATTGACTTCAATGAAGTTACGGACAGCGCAATCAAAATGAGATAGCCGATCATACCGATCACGATATAGGGCCGCTTAACCAGCTCCTGCAAAAATAGTGACCATTCAAACAGCAGGTCCAGGCTGACGAACGCCGCGATATGTAAAGAGGCGTAGGCAAAAACATACAACCCCAACAACCTGCGGGTCTGAATTAACAACCCCTGTTTAAACTTGCGCGCCAAGGGAGACACCATGAGTAAGGCAGCCAGGGTATTTAAAGCCCCCATCCCGGTGTAATGAATAATGAACTGCACAGGATCACCGCCTGCAGCGTTATCCAGGACAAGTAAGACCAGGTATACAATCGGCGCCATGGCGACAATGTGGATCACCGTCTTTAATAAAAACAGGTGTTTTGCTGTCAATCGCATTCATTACTCCGGAATATGATGAAAAATGGCTCCTCTCCAACCCTATTACGGCGCGACACACCACAGGTGTAAGGAGATCCTGGTCTTGGATTCAGAAATTGGTCTTGAGATCCATCCCCCTGTACAGCTCGGATACCTGCTCGGCATAACCGTTGAAGAGTTGTGTTTTAATTCTCTTAGCAGAAAACAGTCCCCCCTCACCAATTCGCCGCTCGGTGGCCTGGGACCAGCGGGGATGATCGACCTCGGGGTTCACATTGGCATAGAAGCCATATTCGTGTGAGGCTAACTGATTCCAGCTCGTCGGCGGTTGCCTGTCCATGACGCGGATCCTCACTATCGATTTTATGCTTTTGAAGCCATACTTCCATGGCACGACCAGACGTATCGGCGCTCCGTTCTGCGGCGGTAAGGTTTTCCCGTATAAGCCTACCGACAGAAATGACAGCTCATTCATCGCCTCTGCGATGGTCAGGCCTTCGACATAGGGATAATGGATCCCTCCCCCCATCAAACGGCTTTTCTGACCCGGCATCTGCTCGGGGTCGAACAGGGTCTCGAACGCGACATGAGTGGCCTTACTGGTCACCCCTGCCCGCTTGAGTAATGCGGCTAACGGGAAGCCAACCCAGGGGATCACCATGGACCAGGCCTCAACACAGCGTAATCTATAGGTACGCTCCTCCAGGGGGATCAGCTTAGTCAGATCATCGAGATCTAACGTCAACGGACGTTCCACCTCCCCCTCAATCACCAGGGTCCAGGGATCGACCTTAAAACCTTGCGCATTCTCAGCAGGATCTTGCTTACTTGTCCCGAACTCATAGAAATTATTATGTGTTGTCACCTTCTCCAAGGGCGTAGGTATCCCGGTAGCAGAAAACTGCGGATTTGTGGTATAGGTCAGCGGCGAGGTGATAAATGCAGACTCTGGCTTTTTTTCACCGAACAGGTCAAATATTCCGGCCTGAACATGACCCGGAATACTGGCCCCTATGGCGCCCAACCCCAGCGCTTTAATGATATTGCGGCGATCATCGAACACAGACTCAGGTGTGATCTCTGCTCCCTTGCATTTATCCCATGATGATTTCTTATGGATATACATGTAGCGTCCCTTTAACTCTTCTTCCAACATTAGACCGTCACTGAGCGTGATCTATTTCACATTAATCCTCTCCCTGGCACTGAGTGTAGAGAAAACAGACAGGTGTTGCCCGTTTCGATATAAGCCGGGCTCTTGAGTCACAGCTCTCCGGTCTGTTGTTTAACATTCATAATCGATTAAGAGTTATTCATTTACGTCGATGACACTTGAAGATAGCGACTTCCCATGAGAATCTAACATTCTCTTTTGATCATCAAGACCGCGGCCTTCCTCCTATGCCTATAGACATTGCGCTTACTCTTCCCCAAATTATCGTTTTAGCGGCAGTTTCTTTCCTGTCTGTTTTAATCGGAGCACTGCTGAATCAGAAACTCACCAGGCGCAGATGGCAGAGTGTCAGAGAGGAGCTCGTCGGGCAACACCAACAAGCGATGGACGAGTTACAGGAGTCGTTAAAAAGCAGTGAGACACTGCTGTCGGACAAAGATCTGCAGATAGAGCAGTTTCAATATAAGTTGGAGCAAAATCTGGCGGCTCTGGGCAAGGCCGAGGCTGCGGCCGAACGAGTCCCAAAATTAGAGACACAATTTAGCGAATGCCAGCGAAAATTGATGGAGACTCAGCTGGCCCTGTCAAAATCGAATGCGATGCAGCAGACTCTGACCGTTAAGCATAATACTGAGCAAGCGGCACTCGAGGATAAAATCCATGTTCTGCAGGATGCCGAGAGCCGACTTAAGACCCAGTTTGAAAATTTAGCCAATAAAATTTTCGAAGAGAGAAGTGAAAAGCTGCAGCATCAGAACACTCACCAGCTCGATAGTGTGCTCGCCCCATTTAAACAGCAGTTGGAGGGCTTCAGAAAGCAGGTTCACGAATCTTATACCAACGAACAATCACAGCGTAGCGCATTCAACCATCAACTCGAATCTCTCAAGGCGCTCAATCTGCAGATGAGTCAGGATGCGGTAAACCTGACAAACGCCCTCAAAGGGGATAACAAACAACAGGGCAACTGGGGAGAGGTCATTCTCGAACGTGTATTGCAGGAGAGTGGGTTACGTGAGGGGCATGAATATGAGACTCAGAGCGATCTTAAAAATGATGACGGTAAACGATTTAAGCCCGATGTCATCGTTCATCTGCCCGAGAATAAAGATGTCGTTATAGATGCCAAGATGTCTCTGGTTGCCTATGAGCGTTACTTCAACAGCGATGATGAAACTGTTCGGGCTCAGGCTCTGAAAGATCACGTACTTTCGGTCAGAGGACATATCAAAGGGCTGAGTCAGAAGGATTATCAAAAGCTACATGGCTTAACCAGCCTGGACTATGTCCTGATGTTTATTCCCCTTGAGCCGGCATTCCTGCTTGCACTCGAACATGATCCCAGCCTGGTCAACTATGCATTAGAGCAGAATATCATGCTGGTGAGTCCGACCAACCTCCTGGTTGCATTACGGACCATAAACAACATCTGGCGTTATGAATATCAAAACCAAAACGCACAGCAGATCGCCAAACAAGCGGGTAAAATATACGATAAGCTGTGCGGCTATATCGACGATATGGAAAAGCTGGGCAGAGCATTGGAGGGGGCGGAAAAAACCTATGCCAGCGCCATGAACAAACTATCGAGCGGTAAAGGAAATCTGGTAAAGCAGGCGCATCAGATGCGAAAACTCGGAGTCGATACCAGTAAGCAGCTCGATCCTCAGCTGCTCGAGAAGGCACTTGCTGATTACCATGTCGATGAAAAGAAGTTGAATTAAGCTGAATTTATCCGATCTGCAAACCCGGTAAACCAGATACGCCTGCCAGTTGACAACGTGCAGGCGTACATAGGGATATTAAACCTATCCTGTCTATGAGGAATAATCAAAATGCATAAGCGGTTAATTGGCATTTTAAGAAACAGCTATCCGTCTATATCTACAACCCTCATGCTGTTCGCTGCTGTTTCTCTCTCCTGGGCGGCTCATGCCGGCAAGTATACCGAAGATCAACAGAGGTATTTAGATGCCCGGGAAGCATTGGATAAAAGAGATACCAAGAGCTATAAACAACTGAGGAGCCAACTGGACGATTACCCTCTGGCCGTCTACCTGGACTTTCACGCCAAAATTAATTCGATATTGACTCTTAGCGGTGAACCAGCACTTAAAGAGCTGTCCCAGTTTAAAAATACCCCTCTATATAACACTGCAAGATTTCGATACCTGAAGCGAGCGGGCTCACGCAAACAGTGGCAGGATTTCTTAGCCATCAGCCCAGGTAGACCCAATAATGTAGCCCTACAGTGTTATTTCTACCGCGCTCAACTCTCACAAGGCAATACGCAGGCGGCATTTAAGGGAGCCAAATCCCTCTGGTTACACGGAAAATCACGCCCCGATGAGTGCGATCCCCTATTCAAGGCATGGGAGAAGGCCGGTCACCGTTCGCAGGAGTTGATATGGTCCAGGATGTTGCTCAGCTTTAATGCCAACCAATACGGGCTGTTGAAATACCTGTCGAAGAAGGTGACATCTCACCAGGCTGAAGCTAAAAGACTACTGAAGGTGTACCGGGATCCCAGAAGTTTAAGGCACACCAAAAAGTTTAAAGGGTTGGCCAAGATCAACGCCGACATCGTCGATTCCGGCTTGAGAAAGTTAGCGAGAAAAGATCTTAACCAAGCCATAAAGCTCTATGTTACCTACCAAAAGGCTGACAGATTCAGCGACTATCAAGGGCGTAAACTCAGCCGCTATCTGATTAAGCGGGCCATCATAAAGCAGGAGACAAAACTTAAGGGGTTCGTTGACTCTATGCTTCCCCTGCTGGACAGTGATGACCTTATTGAGGCCAGACTCAGGTGGGCGCTGCGCGAAAATGATAGTGAATCGGTAGCACATTTCCTCCCCATGCTCACCGAACAGAAAAGAGCGAACCCCAGATGGCTCTATTGGAAGTCCAGAGTCACTGATGACGGTGAAGACAGTGAGTCAACTCAGCTTACGGAACTGAGTAAACTACGTAACTTCTACGGTTTTAGCGCCGCCAGTGAGATAGAAACTCAGTTTTCCTTAGCCCATAAAGACACGATAAGTGATGCGGCTCTACGGGTGAGACTCGAAGACGATCCTGGCTTGAGCCGCGTCATAGAGCTTCTTGCCATAGATAAAACTATCGATGCCCGCTCAGAGTGGATTCAGATGTTAAACCGTCACAGCAAAGCGATGCAAAAAGAGTATGCAACACTTGCACTCGAAAAAGGCTGGCACGCTCTGGGGGTACAAGCCAGCATACAAGGCCAGCTTTGGAATGATATGACGTTGAGGTTCCCCTACGCCGCCGATGAGGCCTTTATCGAGGCGAGCAAGAAGCAAAGCGTCAACATAGATGAGCTCAGAGCGATAGCCCGAAGAGAGAGTGCTTTTTATCCCTATGCAACCTCCGGCGTCGGTGCACGAGGCCTGATGCAGTTGATGCCTGCCACCGCTAAGGAAACCGCCCGTAAAGAGGGTCTCAAATACAAAGGGCAGCGCAGCCTCTATCTCAGCGAAACCAATATTCGTCTGGGAAGCGCCTACTATGCCGGCTTACTCAAACAGTTTGACGATAATCGGGTTCTCGCCACCGCCGCCTATAACGCAGGGCCCCACAGGGTCAAACGCTGGCTGAAACAGACAGATGGTAAATTGGATGTCATGTCATTTATAGAGTCGATCCCCTTCACCGAAACCCGCGAGTATGTACAGGCGGTACTCAGTTATCGGGTGATCTATCAGGTCAAACAGGGCAAAACGGCTGAGCTGTTTTCGGCCGATGAGTTAAATTTCAGATACTGAATTAGCTTAGGTTCTGCCATCATTCCACTTTACGGCGTGTACTCTTCTCCCCCCAAAACAAACACTGTGTCGTTGGCTCTCTTGCCAGCGACCCAAGCCAGGCTGTATTTTGTCGAAAAAGAAACCAATTGAACGGTTACCAATGTAAAGATTTTAGACTCGCACACGATAATGTGAATAATTACTATTTACATCGAATTAACGTCGGTTACTGCAAATACTCATATGATTGCACTAGATTCACTTTACCTCAGCGCCGAGTATCAACCTCTTATCGATACCACTGATCTACATGTTTATGGCTATGAAGCGCTCTCCAGATTTCGTGACAGGCTGGGGGAAACGACTCCGCCAAACCTGATTTTCGAACAACTTCACAGTCAAACCTCTCTACTCGCCAACATCGAATTCAAGGCTAAACAGTTTCAAATTGAACACGCCGATAACTCTCGCCCCCTGTTCCTCAATTTAGATCCCCATGCAATAGAGAACAACAGTGAGAGTATGGTGGAGCTATTATCGAGCCGTAACGACCTCACCGTTGAGATTATCGAAAATACCTGCATCAACGATGCCCGGCTCTCGACACAACTCGTCTCCCGTCTCAAGGACAAACAGATAGAAGTTGCCCTCGACGATATAGGCGCGCCCCACTCTATGCTCTCTTTGGAACTGTTAAGCCAGGTCCACGTATTAAAGTTCGATATTCAATGGCTTAACGGCTCCATCAATCCCGAGCAGAGACATCTTATGAATGCACTGATACAGTTTGCGAAAGACAGCGGTAAAAAAACTGTACTTGAGGGCGTAGAGAACCGTGAGCAACTCGGGCTGGCCCAAAGACTCGGTGTAGATCTGGTACAAGGGTTTCTATTTAAGCCGGAATTTCAATATGCCGAGCAGAGTGTAAAACTGACCTGAAATTCCTTCCTCTAAGTTAAGTTTGCAACAAGGTAGTGCAGAACCAACTTTAGCTAAGCCTCGAGGCTGCAGGGCTTAAACTGGATCAATGGTGCTTTTTATCGCATAGTGTTATTAAACGCCGGGACTGCAAAGGGAATTCAATGACACAGAGCAATATCACAGAGATCTTAACTCAGCTCGGACGGGTTCTGTTAGGTAAACCCGAACAGATCAAATTAGCACTCACCTGCCTGTTAGCCAGAGGGCACCTGCTGATCGAAGATCTTCCCGGCATGGGGAAAACCAGCCTGTCACACGGCATTGCTCAGAGTCTGGGGCTGAGTTATCAACGCATTCAGTTCACCAGTGATATGCTTCCGGCAGATATTTTAGGCGTATCTATCTTCGATAAAGAGCAGTCTCAGTTTGTCTTTCACCCCGGTCCCATCTTCAAGCAGATGATCCTGGCGGATGAGATCAACCGGGCAAGCCCAAAGACGCAGAGCGCCCTGCTTGAAGCCATGGCCGAGCATCAAATTACCGTCGATGGGATCACGCATCCACTCCCAAGCCCCTTCTTCGTTATTGCGACTCAAAATCCCAGTGAACAGTCGGGGACATTCCCACTGCCGGAATCCCAACTGGACCGTTTCATGATGCGACTGTCCATTGGTTATCCCAGCGCCGAAGCCGAGATAGCCATGTTAAAGGGCCATGATCAATCTCCACAAGTGAAATCATTACCCCAATGCATAACTCAACTGGAGCTCAGCCAACTGCAGCAGGAAGTTGAAAAAGTCAGTGCATCCGATGCCCTGCTGGGTTACATCCTGGCCCTGGTTGATCTCTCCCGTTCACAAAGTGAAGGTTTTGGTCTCTCCCCCCGTGCCAGTAAAGCCCTGCTGCAGGCCGCAAAGGCCTGGGCCTTTATTCACAAACGCAGCTATCTTGTTCCCGAAGATGTACAAGCCGTGTTTTCCTCGGTCGCCGAACACCGTATTCGCAGTAGCAGCCAACAGCAAGGAGAAGCCCTATCCCAGAAGATCCTCAGCAGCGTCAACCCTATCCTTTGACTCTACGATGAACAAACGTAGCGCAAGACGACACAGACTCAACCTCTGGTGGGCTCAATGGCTCAACAGACGCCTGCCCCCTGCCACACAAGTTACCCTTGCTCATAAGAGTATCTTCATACTTCCGACGGGTTTTGGTTTGTTCTGGATCCTTTTGGTGCTGATCCTATTTATCTTCGGAACCAACTATCAGAATAATCTGGTCATCGGCTTAAGCATACTGTTACTCAGCCTGTTTAACACCTGCATCATCTACAGCTATCGTAATCTCGCCGGGCTAACAATCACAGCTTCTGCTTCACCACAAGCCTATGCCGGCGAAACCATAGTGTTCCCGGTCACCCTCTCCTCTGTTCAACACCAGTATGAGGTTCTGCTCAACTATCCCGATAACCCGATTCAGATAGTAAAAACCGTCGAGGAGGAGCCCACACAGGCGCTGCTGCCATTTGACAACCTTGAGCGCGGCCGTGTTTCACCGGGCCGGATAAAGCTCGAATCGAGATACCCTCTCGGACTATGCCGGGCCTGGTCACATGTAAACCTTGATAATCCACACATAGTCTTTGCCAGGCCTTTACCCTCTCAGTCACAACTCAAATCTTTAGATGCAGATAACGAACATCTCATCGATGACAGAGGCAGCCATGTCCCCGGGGTCGATGAGTTTAAGGGGCTCAAACAACATATTCCGGGTGAATCATTGAAACAGGTCGCCTGGAAACAGCTTGCACAGGGACGGGGTATGCTTAGTAAAGAGTTCCAGCAGCCTCAGGGGAAACCCCACTGGCTGGTCATAGAAGATCTTAAAGCAAGCGAGCTTGAAAAACAGATTAGCGAATTGACCTGGACAATCGACAAGATGAGTGAGCGGGGAGAGGCATTCGGCCTGGTCATCGGCCGCAGGAAAATTGCCCCCTCTGTGGGTGACTCCCACCGGGTACACTGCCTTCAACAGCTGGCCTTGATCCCAGCTGTCGATGGGGAGAGCTCATGAGTCAAACCAGCCAGCAAGAGATCATCTCCCGGCACAGCCTGCTATGGCTGCTTATCGTCAATATTGCCGTTCTCGCCCCCCTGTACGATAAATTCACCCCCTGGACCCTGGCCATTTGTGGCATCTGCCTTGTCTGGCGCTTTGGTATCTTTGTCGGCAAGGTGGCTAAGCCCCCCAGGTACCTTGTCACCGGCCTGGCCATAGCATCAGCCATCACGTTGGCTCTGGTCACCTCAGAGATAGGGATATTAAACGGGCTCATCAACCTGCTCATCTTAGGTTATGCCCTTAAATACATCGAGATGAGAAACAGGCGTGACGTGAGAACGGTAGTACTTGTGGGTTACTTCCTTATCGCCATCACCTTCATAGACCAGCAATCTATCTTCTATGCCATCAACCTCACCTTTGTCGCCGGGATAAATACTTGTGTCTTGGTCAGCCTCTACAGAGAAGATGTGAAGTTAAAAGAGACCGCCCGCATATGCTTTAAACTGCTGTTTCAGAGCCTGCCGCTGGCCGCGCTGCTCTTTCTTGTACTGCCAAGACTCCCGCCGCTTTGGTTGGTGCCACAGCAGAAGTCAACAGAAACCGGCTTATCCGATGAGGTCAGTTTCGGTGACATTACCGAGCTGACCCGCTCGGCGGAATTGGCCTTCAGGGCAGACTTTACACAATCCCCCCCCGGTAACCATCAACTGTACTGGCGAGCCCTGGTGATGGAGGATTACGACGGGCGGCGCTGGACCCAGAACAAGAGTATCGATGATATCGAAGAAAACACGCCATTTCGGACGCCAAAAAGGGTCAGGCCCGAAGGTCAATCGATACAGTATTCGGTGATAGCCGAACCCAGCAATCAGCACTGGCTCTTTGGTCTGGATACGGCGTTCAGCAGTGATAGCGGTATCATCAACCTACCTGACTATCGCCTCTATTCGGTGAGAAGTCTGGATCAGAAGTTTCAATACCGGGTCGAATCCTATCCGGATTATACTATGGACAGTAGGCTAGATGACGAGGTCAGGCAGCTTAACTTACAACTCCCCGATGGAATTAACCCCAGAACCTTTGACCTGGCAAAGGCATTTGAGACACGCTTCCCCGAGCCTGAAACGAGACTCAATGCCATGATGAAGTACTTCACCGAGCAACCCTACTTCTATACCCTCACCCCGCCGCAGGTCGGTCCCCAGCAGATAGATGACTTTCTGTTCGAAAACAAAGCGGGTTTCTGTGTACATTACGCCAGCGCTTTCGCATTTATGGCCAGGGCTTCAGGCCTTCCGGCACGCTTAGTCACCGGTTATCAGGGAGGGGAGATAAACCAAAATGCAGGATACCTCAGTATCTATCAATATATGGCTCACGCATGGACAGAGGTCTGGTTAGAGGATAAGGGCTGGGTAAGGTTTGACCCTACGGCCATGATCGCCCCCCAGCGGGTATTACAGGGATTTGACTCCTATTTTCAGGCACAGGACAGCTACCTGTTAGACAGCCCCTTCAGCCCATTGCGGCTAAGGGAGTTTCCACTTCTCAACGAATTAAGGCTGACACTTGCAAGTATTGATTTTTATTGGAGTGTCTGGGTTCTTGGTTTCGACACCAACAAACAAAGGCAGGTGCTGCAAAAGTTACTGGGAGAGGTGACCCAGAAAAAAGTTGCCATCTTCGTGTTGCTGAGTATCGCTCTTATCGGCCTCGCTATCGCCTACAGCGCCGGCTTGATCCACTTTAGCCGTGGCAAGGACAGGATCAGCTCAACCTACCTGAGAATATGCCGCTTACTGGAGAAAAAAGGACTCATACGTGACACAAGACAGGGGCCCATAGATTACTCTCAAACGGTACAGCAGAACTTTCCCGCCATCGCCGACGATTTCGCCCTGTTTACCAAATACTATGTGGCACTGAAATATCAACCTCTGTCGGCAAACGGAAGAAAACAGACGGTAAAACTATTTTTACAACAGTCGAGAAAGTTGAAGCTAAAAATAATCAATGGCAAAAAGGCTTAAAAAGATCAAAAAATATGAAACATCGACCAAATAACTACCCAGTAATAAGTAGATTATTTCAAGGGGTATTTTTTTATCCTCTTTAGGTGCACCACAAATAGGCTCAACCAAAACAAAACACTCAAATTTAAATACTGGTCAGATAGATATATGAAATGGAGGGAAATAACTAAAGTCATTGCTAGTTTTGAGTCGAATTAACACAAAATTGATTCCATATCAGCCCTGCTCCAAGCCGTTACTAGCTGACTAAACCCGACAAACACCTACCCCATTTAGGGTAGTAAAAAACAACAAAACAGCAACAAGCAGGCCTACCAAGCACACAAACCAGCACCCAAACGAGACCGGGATCACAGACCAAGCGTGATTAATGTCAGATATCGTCAAAATAGAGCACATTCGTCATACATTCGCCACATCCTTGATGCAAATCAACAAACGCCTGTGTAATTAGCGCAAACTATCACCAGTTACAAAAAAATAAAATAATTAACATTTATACAAAGAGAGAATGAAATTTCTTCGTAATAACTTGATGGAGTTAATTAAATGTCTAACGAAGGGAAAATGAATCTGCTCAATTTTGCAGATCCGAAAATTAAAACACTTCATGTAACCTGGTTCGCTTTTTTCTTAACGTTTGTCGTCTGGTTCAGTCATGCTCCTCTGCTGGTTTTTATTAAAGAGGCGTTTGACCTGACTGCTGCACAAGTTAAGGCTTTGCTGATTCTTAACGTTGCCTTGACCATTCCTGCACGAATTATTGTAGGTATCTTAGTCGACAAATATGGTCCCAGAATTATCTACTCCGGATTGCTGATCTCCTCATCCGTTGTCTGCATGGGCTTTGCAATGGCCAACAGCTTCGAACAGCTTGCCCTGTTCAGATTCCTCCTCGGTTTTGTCGGTGCCGGCTTTGTGATCGGTATTCGCCTCGTGGGTGAATGGTTCCCGGCAAAGCAGGTCGGTATCGCCGAGGGTATCTACGGTGGCTGGGGTAACTTCGGCTCTGCAGCTGCAGCAATGTCACTACCGACAATCGCCTATGCTTTCGGCGGCGATGATGGATGGAGATACGCACTGGGGCTAACGGGTATCATTGCGGGCCTCTATGGCTTCTTCTTCTACACCATGGCGCGTAACACACCTAAAGGCTCAACTTACTTCAAACCCAAAAAGTCCGGCGGACTTGAGGTGACCAGCAAGAAAGACTTTTACTTCTACCTATTGATGAACATCCCTATGTACCTTGCTCTGGGAGTGCTCGCCTGGAAGCTATCTCCATCGGGTGTGAGTCTGTTTACCACCGAAGTCATGTATCTGATGTGGTTTGGCTTGGTTATCCTGTTTTTCATTCAGGTCAACTCTATCTGGCGTGTTAATAAAGACAACCTGACTAAAGGTGTCGCCGATATCGATAAGTATCAATTTAAACAAGTTGCCATCTTAGATGTCGCTTACTTCGTTACCTTCGGTTCTGAGCTAGCCGTTGTCTCTATGCTTCCTCTTTTCTTCCTGGAGACCTTCGAGGGACTAGACCCGGTTAAAGCCGGTCTGCTCGCTTCAGGTTTCGCCTTCATGAATCTGGTCGCGCGTCCTACCGGCGGCTGGTTCAGTGATAAGTTTGGTCGCCGTAAGAGCCTGATGATCTTCATCGGTGGCCTTGCCATAGGTTACTCAATATTGAGTCAGGTTGACGGAAGCTGGTTTATCCCGCTGGCAGTTATTGCAACCATGTGCTGCTCATTCTTCGTTCAAGCGGGTGAAGGGGCGGTGTTTGCAATCGTCCCTCTGGTGAAGCGCCGTATGACGGGGCAGATAGCGGGGATGGCAGGTGCATATGGTAACGTAGGTGCGGTAACTTACCTGACCGTGCTCTCATTCGTCGATTACAGCACCTTCTTCATGGTCATCGCGGCATCGGCTGCACTTATCTTCTTTGCCGTTATGTTCCTCAATGAACCAAAGGGTCATATGGCTGAGGTAAATGAAGATGGTACCGTTGAGCTCATCGATGTTAACTAATCTCAATCGAGATTGGAATGAGCGGTTGATTACTGGTATGTTTTTCTATCTAAACATCTATTAATAAAAGATATTTATTATGACAAAATCCAATCGTCTAAGCATGAATCTGGCAAGCCATAGCGAAAAAGGTTTAAAGGATATTAATGAAGATGCGGTTGGATTTTATGTTCCTGCGGAAGATAGATTACTAGAGGGCAAAGGGATCACACTCGCCGTCGCCGATGGTGTCAGCAGTGCGGAAGCGGGTAAGGATGCGAGTGAAACAGCTGTAAAGCGCTTCATCGATGACTACTACCCCACCCCGGATACCTGGTCAGTAAAACATGCCGGACAAAAGTTACTCTCAAACATCAATATCACCCTCTTTAAACGCAGCCATGAATTTGCTAACGAAGAGAAAGGTTATCTGACTACCTTCACCGGACTGGTGGTAAAGTCCCGCACCTGCCATCTGTTTCATGTGGGAGACAGCAGGGCCTACCTGTTCCGCGATAATGAGCTCAAGCAGCTGACCAGAGACCATATAGCCAGTATCGCCACCGGGCGGAGCTTCCTGGCTCGTGCTGTAGGTATGGATAACTGCCTGCAGATAGATTACAGCAGCCTGGATCTGCAAGATAACGACCTCCTGCTTGCGACCTCAGATGGGATCCATGACTTTGTCGAGCAGGATATGCTTATCGAAACCCTTGCATTAGACGTCTCAGAGCAGGAGAAGATCGATCTGCTTGCCAAATACGCATTCGACAATGGCAGTGACGATAATATCAGCGGGGTCATTGCTCAGGTCAAAACACTTCCTAACGAGAGCCTCAATGATTACAACACTAAGTTACTACGTTTACCCTTCCCGCCCCCCCTGGATCCGGGCGTCAAACTCGACGGCTATAAGGTGATCAAAGAGCTCTTTGCCAGCAGCCGCAGTCAACTCTACCTGGTGGAAGATATGGAAACCGGTGAGCAGATGGTGATGAAGACGCCGTCTGTCACCTATGAGGAGGATACCGGCTATATCGATAGGTTTATACAGGAGGAGTGGATAGGCAAACGTATCACCAGCGAGTACGTCGTTAAGATTATCGAGCAAAAAAGACCGAGAACCTGCTTATATTATCTGATGGAGTATGTACACGGCGTATCTATGGATAAGTGGATGAAACAAAACCACTTTCCCAAGCCGAAAGTGGCAATCTCCATCGTTGAGAAGATTGCAAAAGGGTTGGCCGCGTTTCATAACACTGAAACCATACATCAGGATCTGAAACCTGCCAATATCTTAATCGACGGGCAAAACAACATAAAGATTGTCGACTTTGGATCGGTATTTGTTGCCGGCCTTGCCGAAATTTTTATCCCCCTGGAGCACGAAGGCGTGCTTGGAACCGCTACCTACTCTGATCCCAAGTATCTGCTCGGTCAAAATACGGGGATCCAGGGCGACCTGTATGCGCTGGCCACCATCACCTATGAGCTGTTTTGCGGCAAATTGCCCTACGGCGAGAAGATAGAGGAGTGCCAAACCGCATTCGAATATGACAGGCTGCGCTATATACCTGCTAACGAAGTTAATCCGATTATCCCTTTGTGGTTCGACAGAACTTTACAGCGGGGTGTAGCGTTCGATCTTGAGGAGCGCTATGAAAGTATCGATGAATTCCTGACGGATTTAAAAAATCCAAATCCTGTTTATCTGCGCGATGATCCCAAGGTCACAAAAAACAGGAGCCAGGTGCTATTTTGGCAATTGTTATCCGGTTTTTGGATCTTGATGCTGATATTAGTCGTCGCAATGTTTAAGCAGGGGTAAGCGGCTCTGTCCGTTAAGCGACAGTTAAATATATGTGTCTGATTAGCGAGCTTCCAATGCCTGTTCAGATTAAGAACCAGGTCAGATTGGGAACTTCTATCTGGCTGAAACAATAATATAAAGTGAGAATTACATGATAAAAATGTTTAAAGAACTTCTCAAGATGACGAAGGAGCAATCGGCCCCTCAACGCCTGATGTTTCTTTTTGCCAACGCAGAATCAACCAATCCCAAGAAGAGTAAGAAACACCAGAGGGGAACCATATCCCCGGTGATGTGTGTAGATAAACTTCCATCAGAGCTCACGACCTTCGACGCCCTGGTCAAAGAGGCTGACTCTATAGCCAAACAGTGGAACTTTGTCTTTATTGCCAGCCTCAGTGGCGAAGACGGTGTTGCACCAACATCGGATGAAGCCGAGCCATTTCTTAACAAGATGGCCAACGATATCGAGACAGGTAACGGCATAGGCAGGTACGTCATCTTTGACCGTGATGAGAACCCAATAGAGTTGAAAGCTAACGCTTAAAGCAGCATTTAGTTATAATAGGCATGGTCAGCCGGTAATCGCCGCCCTCCTTTGTGACGGCGGCAAATTTGTTGCCAACAGCCGATACCCACAGCCTAACTAAATGAGAGTTATAGAGAGTGAACTTACCTCACGTGGATCCCCGATTTGAAACCTGATACGACCCAGGCCATGTATATCCTCATAGAACAGATCAAACAGGCGCTGCCTTTTGGTATGCCTGAGCATGAGATCTGTGCGGGCGTATGCGTAGGTTGCCCGAAAAAGCTGATGGAGTACATCAGCTCAGAGGTCGAATATTGGGAGTGCAAACTGGAAAATCACGAAAAACCCAGTTTACTGGATCTCTCTGATCTGGCAAGAATCGGCACTAAGGTACACCGCTCCATGAAGAAAAATAAGCTGATCTGATCCCTGCGGTATTTGAAAACTCCCAGCCCCTGTAGCAAGCCGGTGAGCCGACGGCGGTAACTGGTGGCTATAGAAACCATGAACCCGGCTACTATTTTGATGTCATGCCGGTATTTTTTAACGCCATAATATTACTCTCGATAGCCGTGACCATAGGCACATTCAGAGAGAAGCCCCCTTCGTCATCAACAGAGCCAAGGATAGAGGCTATCGGAATCACTCTATCAATAACCAAGCCCCTCTCCGACATTTTCAACTCATCAACGCAAGAAGCGGCATTTCTGCCGCTTCTTCATCAAATCTACAGTGACTGGCAACTTCCAGCTCTGAAGGTTCGCTTCATCTGCTATTGGACATATATGTTCTCATCTGCAAATTTAACTTCTACCCCCTCAACGTCTGCCATCTCCACCAGCCCATGGATATAGGCCTGAATAGCCAGATGTGATGCACGGTGAACCAGATAACCACGCACCTTATCGTAAACCATCTCGTACTCCAGAGGCTTGCCATCTATCTTGCGGGCAATATTGACCACATGGAAGCCATAGCGTGATTCGATAGGCTTAGGCGCTAAACCTTGTGGTAGCAGCATCAGTTGTTTTTCAAATTCAGGCACAGTCTGCCCGTTGCTGATCTGTCCCAGCGAACCGCCGGTATCTTTAGAGGGGCAAGCCGAGTGATGTTTAGCCAGTTCTGCAAACAAAGAGGGATCCTTTTGCAGGCGGGAGATGATATCTAATGCATCTGTCTTAGCATCGTCTCTGCCATCGATATCATCTTTGGCTGCGGCTAACAGAATATGATCAACCTCCATAAGCGGCATAGTGGTAAACTTTTCCCGGTTATTATCAAAGTAGCGCTTACAATCCTCCTCTTTAGGGTCATCATAACTCACCTGAGTCTCCAGCAGTTGCTGCACACCGGCCTCTTCATTGTCACCGGTTACATCGAAGCCGTGCTTTTGAGCCTGTTCAATCAACAGCTGCCTGATCACTAAGGTCTGGCCGGCTTGCTGAACAACCAGATCAAAGTTACTGTTCGCGTGATACTGAAGCTCGTTAGCGAGATCGGTCTCTTCAATCGTTACACCATTTACTCTGATAACCGGTAAAGCTTCCTTAGATGGTGTCGTTGGGGTACTTGTGCCACATGAACTCATAATTACTACTCTTTTAATTATTGGCCATAGAGCCAAAAGGTTAACTTTATTGGCTCTATTAGCGGTTTACACCTGATTTAATTTTGACAGAGATATATCTTCAAAAGCTAACTCACATCGGCCGTTATGGCATCGACTATTTAGCTGAGTTTTATCTGAACATTAAAGCGCAATACAGATATCCATTTCAGTTTTTACTAACGATTGAAATCAGACTCCTTAATCTCAATCGTTAATCTAAACGCCTGTTGAAACCCGATATAAGCGGACAGGCACTCCTGTCCGCTGACTATATCAGCTGCTATCGGCCATAGATTAACGCTGACGAACTATCTGATAATTCCTTGCAAAATACTTCACCGGCACACTGATAACATGAACCAGACGAGTAAACGGGAATATCATGATCAGGGTTAACCCCACCAGGATATGTAACTTGTAGATGATGTTTACCGGCTCGATGGCGGCAGCCGCCTGCACACCCTGAAGGGTTGCGATACTCTGGGTCCAGGTACCCAGTAACACCATCACAGAACCATCGAGATGGCCCATAGATACCACAACGGTTAATAGGCCCAGGATCACCTGAATGAGTAACATATAGAGCACGACAAGATCAGAACGCCTGGTGTTGGCCTTCACGCGATCATTGTTCATGCGACGTTTAATCAACATCACAAGACCAACTAAGCATACGACCCCAAAGAATCCACCACTGACCATCGCCAATAACTGCTTGTTAGGCGTTGAGATGAAATGATGATAGATCGACTCAGGCGTTAACAATCCCACAAAGTGACCAGCCAGGATGAAGATCACCCCGATATGAAACAGGTTACTCGCCAGGCGGAACCCTTTCTTATCCATCAACTGACTCGAATCGGCTTTCCAGCTATAGGGTTCACGGTCATAGCGAACCCAGCAACCGACAAAGAATACAGTTAGTGCAATGAAGGGGTAGATCCCAAATAGTAAAAAATTTAAATATGACATAGTTTTCTCCTTACAATCCCGCCACTTCTGCGGCATCGGCGTCATGCCACTTGATTGGTACTTGATGAACGGTGTTTGGATCTAATGATTTTTGCGAGTTGTGCATTCCCGCACTCGAACACTGCCCACCCACGGGATCATCAAAACGGATCTCTTTATCTTCCCACTCTTTATCTATGGCTTCGACGGTATCATCACGCTCCTCCTTGCTGACAGCTTCAGCAATTTGTGCGCGATCTACATCGGCGCCCGAGACTTCGATAAGTGAATCCAAGAGCACGTTGTAGTAGCATTTCCGGTCGATCAATCGCTCAGACAACATGGTCAGGATATGACTGATATCTCCCAGCCACTCCAGAATAAATTCCGGTGATTGCTCACTCAGAAACTCAAGATAGAGCGGGATATAATCCGGCAGTTGAGATGAATCGACCTCGAAGCCATTGGATTTATAGACGTTCATCAGGTCAACCATCGCCTGACCACGATCACGGGACTCACCGTGAACGTGTTCAAACAAGAGCAGAGAGAGCGCACGCCCCCGGTCAAACAAGAGGTCATAGCTCTCCTGAGCGTCATATAGATCCCGCCCGGTCAGTTGGCGGATAAAATCCACCAACTGCTCGCGGCCCTGAGGGCTGAGTTCATCAGACTGATTCACTACGTCAACTATCTCGTCAACTGCGCTAAAAAGCTCGGCGGTCGGATAATCCAATAAACGTGAAACAACTTTAAGGATAAGCACAGTTTATTCTCCTACTTTTACGGTCTTAATCACGTCACGGCGGGAGATCTTCTTTCCACCGAACATGTTTACACCGCTCTGGCCATCACTGCAGCCGTTACCGAATGTGAAACCACAACCGCTCTTCTCGCCATAGGCCTGAGGTACGTTCATCTCACGGTGTCCACTTGGGATAACGTAACGATCTTCGTAATTAGCGATGGCCAGGTAACGATACATCTCATCGGCTTGCTTCTTAGTCAGTCCCGCCTGCTGCAGCACCTCTAAGTCCTCTACGCCTTCGACATTTTCGGCGCGTTTGTAGGCACGCATAGCCAGCATACGCTCAAGCGCCCGTATTACCGGTTCTTCATCACCCGCTGTTAACAGATTTGCCAGATACTTAACCGGAATACGCAGTGAGCGTACATCCGGAATAACGCCGGCCTTGCCCAGGGTGCCGGCTTCGGCCGCACTCTGAATCGGGCTCAGTGCAGGGATATACCAGACCATAGGCAAGGTGCGGTACTCAGGGTGAAGCGGCAGTGCCAGTTTCCAGTCCATCGCCATCTTATACACTGGTGACTTCTGTGCCGCTGTGATAACTGAGTCTGCAATCCCATCCTTGCGGGCCTGAGCGATTACCGCCGGGTCGAATGGATCCAGGAACACTTCGAGTTGCTTCTCATACAGGTCTGTTTCAGAGGCTGTCGATGCCACCTCTTTAATCTTATCCGCATCATAAAGCAACACACCCAGGTAACGGATACGGCCCACACAGGTCTCTGAACACACCGTTGGTTGACCCGCTTCGATACGCGGATAACAGAAGATACACTTCTCAGACTTACCCGATTTCCAGTTGTAGTAGATCTTCTTGTATGGGCAGCCGCTGATACACATACGCCAGCCGCGACACTTCTCTTGGTCAATCAGGACGATGCCGTCCTCTTCACGCTTGTAGATAGCGCCAGAGGGGCATGAAGCGACACAGGCGGGGTTCAGACAGTGCTCACAAAGACGCGGCAGATACATCATGAATGTATTTTCAAACTCGCCGTACATCTCTTTTTGCATGTTATCGAAGTTTTTATCTTTGCTGCGCTTTTCGAACTCGCTGCCTAAGATCTCCTCCCAGTTGGGCCCCCACTCGATCTTCTCCATTCGCTTACCTGAGATAACGGAGCGAGGACGTGCCGTCGGCTGATGCTCGACGATAGGCGCGGTATGAAGATGCTGATAGTCGTAATCGAACGGCTCATAATAGTCGTCAATTTCCGGCATATCCGGGTTAGCGAAGATATTAGCCAACACACGATACTTGCCACCGATACGGGGCTGAATATCACCGTTGGACTTTCTCTCCCAACCGCCATTCCACTTATCCTGGTTTTCCCACTCCTTGGGATAACCTATGCCCGGCTTGGTTTCAACGTTGTTGAACCAGGCATATTCGACGCCTTCACGAGACGTCCATACATTTTTACATGTAATTGAACATGTATGGCAGCCGATACACTTATCGAGGTTCAGCACCATACCGATTTGAGAACGTATTTTCATGGTCAGATCCTCTTAAGCTTCATCTGGGTTAGTTGGCAGTGGACGTGGCAGGTCATCGGTATTGGAACCCTCTAACCAGTCAACATTATCCATCTTTCTCACCACAACAAATTCGTCACGGTTACAACCCACAGTGCCATAGTAATTGAAGCCCCAGGACTGCTGAGCATAGCCACCAATCATATGCGTCGGCTTCATCACGACCCGGGTTACCGAGTTATGGTGACCACCACGGGTACCTGTCATCTCACTGCCCGGTACGTTAACGATTCGCTCCTGAGCGTGATACATCATCACCATGCCCTGATTCACACGTTGTGAAACCACGGCGCGACAAGCGATGGCACCGTTGGCATTGAAGACCTCGATCCAGTCGTTATCTTCGATACCGGCCTCTTTGGCATCTATCTCACTCATCCAGATGATCGGGCCACCACGGGACAGGGTCAGCATCAGGAGGTTGTCGGAGTAAGTACTGTGAATCCCCCACTTCTGATGCGGCGTGATCCAGTTCAGTACGATCTCTTTATTACCGTTTGACTTAGTCCCTTTCACCAGATCAACCGTCTTGGTGTTGATCGGTGGACGATAAGACATAAACTGCTCACCGAAGGCCTGCATCCACTTATGATCCTGATAGAACTGTTGACGTCCTGTGATGGTTCTCCATGGCACCAACTCATGGACGTTGGTGTAACCTGCCGTATAGCTCACATGCTCATCTTCCAGACCCGACCAGGTTGGTGATGAGATGATCTTACGTGGTTGAGCCTGCACATCGCGGAAGCGGATCTTCTCCTCCTGCTTAGGCTTGGCAAGGTGCGTATGATCGATACCGGTAGCTTCACTGAGCGCAGCCCAGGCTTTAACCGCTACCGCACCATTGGTCTCTGGCGCAAGAGTCAGGATGGTTTCGGCCGCATCGATAGCCGACTCGATAATAGGACGCCCCTCACTCACCCCTTCATCGGTATTGCGATGGTTAAGGTCACCAAGCAGTAAGATCTCATCGTCTGTATTCCAGTTGATACCCTTTCCGCCGTTACCCAGCTTATCCAGTGCAGGACCGAATGAGGTGAACTTCTTATAGGTATTTGGATAGTCGCGCTCTACCACCACCATGTTCGGCGCGGTCAGGCCCGGAATCAGGTCACACTCGCCCTTCTTCCAGTCCTTAACGTCGAATGGTTGAGCCAGTTCACCGGGCGTATCGTGTAGCATAGGCACAGTGACTAAGTCTGTCTCTTCGCCTAAGTGACCCACACACACCTCGGAGAATGCCTTGGCGATGCCCTTATAGATCTCGAAATCCGATCTCGCTTCCCATGCCGGATCCACAGCCGTCGAGAGCGGGTGGATGAACGGGTGCATATCGGATGTGTTCAGATCGTCTTTCTCATACCAGCATGCGGTCGGCAGTATGATGTCGGAGAACATGCAGGTCGAAGACATGCGGAAATCGAGCGTAGTCACAAGGTCGAGTTTGCCGGTAGCGCCCTCATCGACCCATTCGACCTCTTCAGGCTTGAATCCGCCACGCTTTCCGAGATCGTCATTCATCACACCATTCTTGGCACCGAGCAGGTACTTGAGCATATACTCATGGCCCTTACCCGAAGATCCCAATAAGTTAGAGCGCCAAACGAAGATGTTACGCGGAAAGTTTTCCGGTGCATCGGGGGCTTCACTGGCAAACTTCAGCTCGCCGGACTTAAGCTGCTTTACGGCAAACTCTTTTGGCTCCATGCCGGCTTCTTTAGCCTGCTTAGCCAGATGCAGCGGGTTCATATTAAGCTGAGGTGCCGATGGCAACCACCCCATACGCTCCGCTTTGATGTTGTAATCGAGCATATGCTCAGAGAACTGAGACTTATCGGCCAGAGGAGACAGAACCTCATGGATACTCACCTTCTCATGGCGCCACTGTGAAGAGTGGTTATAGAAGAAGGAGGTACTGTTCATCTGACGTGGCGGACGAGACCAGTCAAGGCCGAATGCCAATGGCTGCCAGCCCGTCTGAGGACGTAGCTTTTCCTGACCCACATAGTGAGACCAACCACCACCGGACTGACCCACACAACCACACATCATTACCATGTTGATCAGACCACGGTAGTTCATGTCCATGTGGTACCAGTGGTTCATTGCGGCGCCGACGATGATCATCGCCTTACCCTTTGTCTTGTCGGCGGTGTCTGCAAACTCACGGGCAACCTTAATCACCTTATCGCGTGAAACGCCGGTGATCTTCTCCTGCCACGCAGGTGTACCCGGCACGTCCTGATCGTAGCTGCTGGCAACACCGCCGCCACCCAGGCCACGGTCCAGACCATAGTTTGCCATCATCAAGTCATATACGGTTGCCACGGTGAGCTCTTCACCGTTAGCTCCCATCACCTTACGACTTGGTACGTTTCTGACCTGAACCTCATCATGCTCACAAGAGACCCAATGCTTGTTGGTGTCGTCTGCCGCGAAGTGCGGGAAGGCTACGGGTGAGACATCACCACCGATAAGTGACAGTTGCAGCTTGGTCTCCTTGCCCTCTTTACCTTCACGCTCATTGATATTCCACTTACCCTTCTCGCCCCAGCGATAACCGATAGAACCGGTTGGAGAGACAAACTCATCGGAATTTTCATCGATACCGATAGTCTTCCACTCAGGGTTATTCTCCTGACCTAAGTTATCGGCCAGATCTGATGCACGCAGGAAGCGGGTCGATTTCAGCGACTCGTCGTCATGTTTCTCAAGCACGACCAACATAGGGAAGTCGGTGTATTGACGAACATAGTTAGTGAAGTACTCACTCGGATTATCTAAATGGAACTCTCTTAAGATAACGTGACCGAATGCCATTCCCAGCGCAGCATCAGAGCCCTGCTTAGGGTTGAGCCACTCATCGGTAATCTTAGATACTTCGGCGTAATCGGGTGTGATCGACACCGTTTTGGCCCCCTTATAACGAACTTCGGTAAAGAAGTGCGCATCGGGAGTACGGGTCTGAGGTACGTTTGAGCCCCAGGCGATGATGTAGTTTGAGTTATACCAGTCGGCAGACTCAGGTACGTCGGTTTGCTCACCCCAGGTCATGGGAGATGATGGCGGCAGGTCACAGTACCAGTCGTAGAAACTCAGACAAACACCACCTATGAGTGACAGGTAGCGTGCACCTGCAGCATAAGAGACCATAGACATGGCCGGAATAGGCGAGAAGCCTATGACGCGATCCGGACCATAGGTCTTAGTGGTGTAGACGTTAGCCGCGGCGATAATTTCGTTGACTTCATCCCAGCTGGAACGAACGAAGCCACCCAAACCACGCTTAGACTTATAGGCTTGGGTCTTGGCCTTATCTTCAACGATAGAGGCCCAGGCATCGACTGGGTTCTGGTTAGCACGGGCCTGACGCCATAGTTTCAGTAGTGGCTTACGCACTTTCGGATACTTGAGACGGTTGGCGCTGTAGAGGTACCAGGAGTAACTGGCACCACGGGGACAACCACGAGGCTCGTGGTTTGGCAGATCCGGACGGGTTCTTGGGTAGTCGGTTTGTTGTGTTTCCCAGGTTACCAAGCCATTCTTTACATAGATTTTCCAAGAGCAGGAACCGGTACAGTTTACACCGTGGGTAGAACGAACGACTTTATCGTGCTGCCAGCGTTGACGATAACTGTTTTCCCATTCACGACTTTCATTGGTGGTATCACCATGACCATCGCTGAACTCGCCTGTTTTCTTCTTTAAGAACTGTAAGCGATCAAGAAAATTACTCATCTTTTTACTCCATTGACCTATGACTGACGGCGACTTAGTCTCAGATATAAAACTAAACGTCAGTCACCAATTTTTATTATTTATAAGCTCATAACCTAAGAGAGTCGCTCCAAGTCAACTCTCTTCGCGTAAAAATATGATTATTAAGGGTTATGATGCTCGGCGCCTGGGCGCAGATAGAACCACCAGTTGATGACGATACAAACCGCATAGAAGAAGGCGAAACCATAGAGTGCATTCTCAGGCGTAGTCAGCTTAATCTGCTCACCCAGCACCTTAGGAATGATGAAGGCACCGTAGGCGGCAACGGCCGATGTCCAACCCAGTACCGGACCCGCCTGCTCTTTATCGAATACCATAGAGATGGTACGGAAGGTGGAACCATTACCGATACCTGTCGCGGCAAACAGAATAAGGAACAGCACTAAGAAAGGTACGAAGTACTCTTGCGGCGTAGGAGAGGCATAAGCGGCTTGCATGAAGTAAGCAACACCCAGTGCACTGGTAACCATCACGATCGCACAGATCTGCGTCACCTTGGCGCCACCCATCTTATCGGCAATCCAACCACCGACCGGACGAATCAATGCACCGATGAAAGGCCCCATCCAGGCATACATCAATGCGCTCGGGCCGTTAGGGTTGGCCATATCATGGTTCATGACACCATCGACCAACACATGCTGATAACCGAAGATAACCTTAATCGAGAGACCAAAACCTGCGGCG
The DNA here is from genome assembly GCF_947501225.1 of uncultured Shewanella sp. Taxonomy (GTDB): domain Bacteria; phylum Pseudomonadota; class Gammaproteobacteria; order Enterobacterales; family Shewanellaceae; genus Shewanella. Next base: position 105,549 of record NZ_CANMUW010000008.1, on the reverse strand, counting down.
AAACCGATGAATGAACCGAAGGTCATGGTATAGATGACGCTCATCACCCAGGTGTGCTTGTTATTAAAGATCTTATACTGGCGAGACAGGTTCTCTTTAACCTGACCGGGGATAAGCTTCAGCAGGAACACGGTCAGCGCGATAACGATAGGCAGTACAATCCACTTACTGACACCGAAACCTGAGCCACCCACCTTTTCAGGCAACATCAGCCACAGGCCGAATATTGAGGTCAGGAAACCGATGGCAAGCATGCCGGAGATGATACCGAAAGAACCAACAGGACTCGGTAGATCCGGGGTGACATGAGAGGCCTTGATGTTGTTCATGCCGATCCAACCGACGATTGCCAGCGGGATCAGAAAGAGTAACCAGATATAGCCGGCGTTATGGATCCAGGCGTCACTGCCTGCAGGAATTTTACCAATCAGGGTACCTGAGGTGTTAACCAGTTCCATCGGCTCACCACCGAACAGACCGAAGGTCATCGCCAGCGGTACCAATATCTGCATGGTAGTCACACCGAAGTTACCCAGACCCGCGTTAAGCCCTAAGGCCAGACCCTGCTGCTTCTTAGGGAAGAAGAAGCTGATATTTGACATCGATGAGGCGAAGTTACCGCCACCGAAGCCAGATAGAAGAGCCAGGATCTGGAATACCCAAAGCGGTGTATTCTTATCCTGCAGCGCGATACCCGCACCGATTGCAGGGATCATCAGCAGCGCCGTAGTGAAGACGATGGTATTTCGTCCGCCACACAGACGGATAAAGAAACTGCTCGGAATACGCAGTGTAGCCCCGGTCAGACCCGCAACCGCCATCAGGGTGAATAGCTCAGATTTTGCAAATGGAAAGCCCAGATTCAACATCTGGATGGTGATGATGCCCCAGTATAGCCATACTGCGAACCCACATAACAGACTAGGGATAGAGATCCAAAGGTTGCGGTTGGCAACTTTCTTCCCTTCACTGTCCCAAAACTTGGGATCTTCTACGTCCCATTTTTTGATATCAGACATTATTTTCTCCAACTGATCACAAGGTTATTCTCTATTTCGTATCCCGACTGAATTAGAGGCGAAAACATTCTTAAATTTATTCTTCGTTTTTGAATGCGTTGATTTGTTAGTTGACATTCAAATATTGTTATTGCGACGATGAAGGTATCACCACGGATAATCGACAAGTTGATCCAGATCATGTTTAAACCTGCAACTTTGCACTGGCTCACACAAAACTACTACTAAAGCACTAGAAAGGAGCCCGATATAAAGCGCTGAAAAATATAGGTTTATTTTGAATTGTTAATTTTTATGGTGAGAAAGCGAGTAGGCCAAACTATTAAGTAGTAGTAACATAAAATACACATACAACCACGGTTGTAACACTTGGTTAACGATGAAGTTGACGATATGAAAATGAAACAACACCTTGGTGAGTCGCTCTATGTCGACGAGCCCACCAGTAGTACATCACTGGTTGCCGCCGCCGGCCAGTTTATGGCGATCATCATCACCTTAGGCCTGTTTAGTATGATCTCCTCAATCCTGGTCACCGAGAGTCTCAGCGGTGACGCCGAACAGATAAACCGTGCAGGTGCGATGAGGATGCAGGCGATACGCGTTTCAAGGGCTAACCTGATAGCGCAAGACAGTAGCAGGCCAGTGGTAAAGCGGGAGATCCAGAGATTTGAGACTAAGTTGTCGCATCTCTTCTTAGGTGGAATAACCAGTACCATAGATAATCCACAGGTGCTTGCCCAGCATCAAAAAATCCTCTCTGGCTGGGAGTCGATAAAGCGATCGCCTCACACCACCTCTATCGAAGCATTCGATAACTTCACGGTAGAGATAGACAAGTTAGTCAACCTGTTACAGATGGAGTCGGAGAAAAAGTTAAGCCTGCTACGCTTAATTCAGGGGATCACCCTCTTCTCTATTCTTATTGTCAGCGCCTTCGTGTTGTTTAAGCTCAATCGCTCGCTGATAACGCCGCTTAAACAGCTGGTCAAGGTCGCCTCAGAAGCGGGTAAGGGCAACTTTAATATCAGGGTCGATCATGTTGCAGATAATGAGTTAGGCCTGCTCTCGCGCACCATAGGCCATATGTCTAAACAGCTTGAGAATACCTATCAGGAATTTGAAGATCGGGTAGATAAAAAAACCCGAGAGCTCACCCGGAGTAACCAATCACTCGAGGTCTTATACCGGGCCGCCAGTAACCTGTCTAATTATGAATATCATCAGATCGATCAGAAGATAATCCAGGAGCTGGTACAGGTTCTGGGCTTCGGTAAAGTCTCGATAGTGCTCTGTGAGAAGAGTGTCAACAATCTTGTTTTCTATAAAGCCAGAACTAACACCATAGATCACCAGCACATGGAGGTACACCAGTTCGTGTTAGAGAAGCGGGGCCGCTTCTTCGGCGATATCGTCTGGCAGGTGCCTAAGTATGAGAGCCCGCAGGAGTGGCAGAAACAGCTGCTGCAGGCCATGGCCGACATCGTCGCAACCGCTATCGAACTGGAGCAGAAGAAAAACAGCGAAAACAGGCTGCTGATTGCCGAGGAGCGCGCCGTTATCGCCCGTGAACTGCATGACTCTCTGGCCCAATCACTCTCGTTCCTTAAGGTACAGATGAGCCTGCTGACGCGCAAGATGCAGAAAGGGCTTCCGGAGGAGCAGGTCGATGAAACAATTAATGATATCAAGCAGGGATTAAATAACGCCTACCTGCAGCTCAGGGAGCTGCTCACCACCTTCCGTCTGAAACTGGATGATCCCTCCCTTGAAAATGCCCTGCAGGGCACGGTGGCGGAGTTCGCCGAAAAGTGCCAACATGGCATTGAATTAAAATTTGAAATACCACAGAATTATTTGACCGCCAATCAGGAGATACATGTGCTGCAGATCATCCGTGAAAGCCTGTCTAACGTTCACAGGCACGCAGATGCCAGCTGCGCCGGGGTCAATCTGGTCAAAGAGGATGACAGGATCAAGCTGGAAGTTTGGGATAACGGTAAGGGGCTACCTACGAATCTTGAGCAACAGGGACATTTTGGCTTAGGCATCATGAAAGAGCGTGCCAAGTCACTCAACTCTGTTTTGAACTTTAAGCCCAACTCCCCCAGCGGCACTAAGGTGGTGCTGGAATTTATACATTAGCTTTATACATTAGCTCTTTGTCAGCGAGTGACACAGTACCCGAATCTATTGCCTTTTTAAGTGTCTTTAAGCGCTTATAATAGAAAAAGAAGATGAATCATGACTACAGCACAAATACTATTGGTCGATGACCACCCTACCCTTCGTCAGGGACTGGCCCAGCTGATCGCACTGGAAGATAATCTGGAGGTGGTCGCCCAGGCGGGCTCCGGCGATGAGGCGATAACCCTGGCTATCAAGCACGAACCGGATCTGATTCTGCTGGACCTCAACATGAAAGGTTTAAGCGGTATCGATACCCTGATCGCACTCAAGCGCGCCGAGGTGCAGAGTAAAATTGTCATCTTTACCGTCTCCGACAGCGAAAGCGATGTGCTGCAGGCCATCAAGTTCAATACCGACGGCTACCTTCTAAAAGACTCAGAGCCCGAGGAGCTTATCGACAAGATAAACCTCGCCATTCAGGGGGAGTTTGTGATCAGCAATCCCCTGACCCAGATCCTGGCCAGATCCCTGCGCCCCAGCAGCAAACCGGTCTCGCCGCTCGAGAACCTCACCCAGCGGGAGCTGCAAAACCTCAAGCTTATCGCCGCAGGTAAGAGCAACAAGGACATCGCCAACAAGCTGGGGATCGCCGAGACCACGGTCAAGGTGCACGTGAAAAACCTGCTGAAGAAGCTGGGACTGAAGAGCCGGGTTGAGGCCGCCGTATGGGCGGTGGAGCATAAGATTAGTCATTAAGTGCGCAGCCTTCGAATGAAGACTGATTACATTTTTTGTATTAACTTCCGGCTGAGTTGGTATTGGGTTGCGTGTTTGAAAGTTATACTTTCATTGTTATCTAACGCCTTCCCGGCGAGGGATGTGCAGATACTTCTGTGACACGACACGAGTATATCCCTATAGTCTCGGCCGTGACATCCCTGTCACGGACGGTCACAGCCGCATCTACACCTGCTGATTTCAAGCAAGTATTTTCTTCGATTTGGCTTTGACGCTAACTTCGAATGAAGGCTGATTACATTCATATTTAGCCGTCATCCTGAACGTTTCTTGTCGATAAAAAGTAGGATCCAGCTTTTCTATGTGCAGGTACTTCTGACAGTCGCTGTGAGTATATCTGACCACCATGGATGGTGGGAATGCCGTAAAATGTAGGGAACATTTTCGGCCTTGGGCGCTCTGCGATAACATCTGATGTGAATGGATTCACAAATGCCGTGGTGGCATGGACGCCAAAGAACGGCCATGAAACAGAAGTCCTCGATCTCACTTACATCAGTTATCTATCTCTTCGATTTGGCTTTGTCGATACCTTAGAAAAAACAGCCTTAACTTCTGTCCCTATAGCCTCAGTAAATATTGATTGCCCCGTTGAAATCCTTTTACACACAACACTGTATGGATACACCGTTATAACTAATATTGAGATAACTGACGCAAAAAAGATGCGTAAATCGACAGTTTGACGCACTGATAATACACACATAAAATTTAAATTCACTACATATCAACAACCTACATCAAGACAGATGTGGTTACAGAGACCTCATAAACAACGAAGCATCTTTTTAACGGCCGATTCTCGAAATGTTTTGTGAATTAAACACAAATAAATACATTTACAACAGTTAGTTAGCGGTGATAGATTGACAAGAAATGGACCAGCAGCTTGGAGCGTTATCCTGCTGCTATTGAATAAGCTGTTAAATGCGCAAATATTAGCTATTAATGGATTAATTTAATGAAAGAATGTTTTATTGTTACGCCTATTGGTCAAGATAACTCGGCTATTCGCCGTGAAACTGATGGATTGATAACGAGTGTTTTTGAGCCAGTTCTGAAAAATATGAATTAGAACCAGTCGCAGCACATCACATATCTGAAACGGGGAGCATTACAAGGCAGGTTGTTAAAAGGCTCTTAGAAGCTGATTTGGTAATTGCTAATCTCACAAATTTAAACCCAAATGTTATGTACGAGTTAGGTATTCGCCATTGTTCACGAAAGCCTACAATTGTTGTTGCTCGTGATGATGTAACTCTTCCTTTTGATTTGAGTGATGAGAGAACAATTTTTTATCATAACGATATCTATGGTGTTGAAGAACTAAAACAAAGATTAGACACTATTATCCCAAATGCTCTCTCGGATGATAAACCTGATAATCCAGTTTATAGAGTTGTTGATGTAGATTTAATTAAAGTCCCTGAAGATGCAACCGATGCTGACACAGTTATTAATAAAAGACTCTCACAATTTGAAATACAACTGGAAGAAATATCTCGATATATTAAGGTTGGCATGAACCAAAATTCGGCTCGTTCACAAGGTGAACTAATCGACAATTCATTAAAATTTTATGTAAATGAACGTGTTGTAGATGATCTTGCGACCTTATGTTCTGATTATCAAATACCCTATGATCATAAATCGGTATACAAGGATGAATATCAGTTCTCAATATTACCTAATACTAAAAAGCAACAAGCTATGATATCAAAATTCGCAAATGAAAATAGTTCAGCAGTTAAGCGCATTTAACAAGGCAATCAAGGTGATGCGTTACACTCGGCGGTTTTGGTATGGAGTCCGGTGCGCTTTGCTTGTTCAGTGGGGCACACCTTATTGCAGGCGTTATACATCTGAATTAATTTCAGTATTAGAGATGTAGTATGTTTAAGAAGTTTGTACCTATCGTGGGTTTATTTGCTGTTATCTTTGCAATTGTAGTTTGCGGAGCATATTTTCGTGTGTTTTCAGGTGCATTTAGTACAAATCAGTCTGATTGGGGGAGTTTTGGATCTTATATCGGTGGTACGGTAGGTGCTCTTTTCGCTTCATTGTCATTCTTAGCTCTTTTATATACAGTCTACCTCCAGAGAGAGGAATTAACTACAGCGATCAAAGCATTACAGGATGGTGCTGAGTCTCAACAAAAACAAGTCGAAAACTATGAAGCTCAAAAGTTTGAAACTACGTTTTACTCTCTTTTAGAGCTTCACAATGATGCGGTACGATCTCTTGAATTGAATTCAAATGATCTTGACGAATATATTGCAAATCTAAATACACTTGATGATGGCTGTGATGTTTCGTCTTACCTAAAGGAGCGTCAAGAGCATATATTAAAGAATGTTGAGCTTTCACAGTACTTTAGGGTGCTATATCAGCTCTTAAAGTTCATCGCTAAAAATAATATTAAGAATGGTGACCGCAACTTTAGCGAAGCATACTTGGGGGAAAGAAGCACGATTGATGAATACGAAAATGAAGAAAAAATGTATGCAAGTTTGGTTCGAAGTTTTGTACCAGTAAAACTACTTCCCGTACTCGCTTTAAACTGTATACCTTCCTATGAAGGTTTAAACAACTTACAAAAATATTATGCTCTGCTTGAGCGGTACGGCTTTCTTGAGCATATGCGTTTAGATCATTTACCTTTGAACTTATCGACTTTTCTTATCTTTGATCGCTACTCGTATGCAATGGGTGAAAAAAGTCAAAATGACATTTTACAAAAAGTTAGTTTGTTAAAGTCAAAATATCCCAACCTATTTGTTGACAGTTTAATGGAAGGTGGATATTTGCATGTTTACTTAGACTCGGTCGAAACCGATGTATAACAAATTGCTTAAGAGTGACCAATAAAAGTAATAGCCAGCCATTGTTAATCAACAACATAGCAAACTCACATCAGGTATAGCGATGATAGACAGTGCGCTCTTCGCCAATAATCTCTCGTAAAACAAACTGTCGGTACAACATCCGACCTTAATAGGGAAATCAGGCACTAATTGCTGTATTTCGGGTAAGGAGTAATAACTCTGTCAATGTGACTGAGGAACAAGCTGTTAAGTGAGTTTTGCTTCAGCTAGTGGGGGATAAACTGGCAACTACTTGAAAAATGTCGCCTTCGTTTATTCAAGTGCTCACAGTAGTGGCTAAACTCCTGCAATGTGCCAACTGGGCCATGGAACAATTGACCAAATTCAGTGACGATTTTTAGCCAGTTCTCTGTAGGAATATTTAACCGTTCGAGTATGTCAGTAGCATGAGTAGCTATAGCTCCGCGCTTATCATCACGAATTACCCTGCCTGTTTCATCAACCAGTACTAGGTAATCTTGCAATGAAAAAACAAGCCCTTTGGGCTGATTAGCACGTTCATTACCAACAAACGGTAAAAGACGTTTAGGTTGCTCACCTGATAGTGCTGCTTTAACTCTAAGCTTGATACTGGTGAAATCTGATTGCTCAGGTGTATTAGCCATTTTGGCACGAATAGGATTAAGCTCCACATAAGCCATACACGCCAATACCGCCACTTCATCCAATAAAGCCTGAGACTTAAACCGCCCTTCCCAGAAATGCCCTGTGCAATTGTCTTCTAGGTTAGCTTGTCTTGCTATGGGTTCATTGAGGCATCTCATAAACCAGCTTATGTCGCTAAGGCGAGCACGATAAATAGCAATTAGGTGTTTAAGCTGGGCAACCGCATATTCTTCTATTACTTCGCCCTTGGCAAACTTCTGCGTTAAAGCTGTGCCATTAAATAACTTATGCCATTGCAGCACTACTTCTCTATCTGACCATGCATTAACCTGCTCTACATCAATATAAAGGACTACATGGAGGTGATTGCTCATCACTGCATAGGCGGCTACATCTATTGCAAACACCTCTGTTAGCTTCAATAGCTGTGCTTCTACCCAACCACGGCGATGGTCATAGTTCTTACCGGTATATTTGTCATCACCACACAAGAAAGCGCGCCGAACTACACGACTGCAACAGTGATAATAAGGGGTATCTTCCAAACTAATGAGGGTTCGTCTTGGCCTTGGCATACAACCTCCTTGTTAGATGCTCAAATCAAGATTAGTCGGAGGTCGTCATTTGTGCCATTAACATTGGGTGTCTATGTGTTTTGTACCGGTATATTTGTCATCACCACACAAGAAAGCGCGCCGAACTACACGACTGCAACAGTGATAATAAGGGGTATCTTCCAAACTAATGAGGGTTCGTCTTGGCCTTGGCATACAACCTCCTTGTTAGATGCTCAAATCAAGATTAGTCGGAGGTCGTCATTTGTGCCATTAACATTGGGTGTCTATGTGTTTTGTAGAAACTGAAGATTCAGGAACACCAATCTTTGGAGAACCTGAAGCTGGAAACTTTAACTCTGTAATTCCTATAGATCATGATTTTTAAACAAAATCACCGCCATAAAAAGTGAGATGCCACAGTTTTACAGTGGCATCTATCACATATGCCCCTTCCGCCAGTCACTAGGCGAGTCTAACTTATTTGGCAGCTTTGACAGCTGAATTCAAATCAATCAAAAAACTATTAGGCCCCCCCATGTTAGTTAGCTAACTTTTACATTGGCATCTTCACTTGAAAGAATCGATTTTGGATATTTAAGAAGACACGGCGAAGATCGAATGACCGCTTTGATCGAGAGAAAGTGATGCCGAACAGGCCTTTTTACATGGATGTAATTTGCCTAGACCTCGTTCTACAGGCTCTTTAATTATAATAAAGGCCTGCCACTTTTTTTCACATTGTTGTTGTCACTCTGTGAAAGGCTCTTTGTGCGTGGGATTGATGACTATTTGGGACATTTTTTCTCACACAGCTCAGATAAGATAAGATAGAAATAAAGTATCATTAATGTTCAAGTATTCTTAGTCTTATAAGACTGCAATTTAAGCGTTTTTCTTATTCAACTTTCTGATAACAACTTAGTTATCAGCCTCTAAAGGAAACAGGTGCCTATAACCAAGAACACCAACACTAAGCGGAAGTAGTAATATTGCCCATTTAGGGAATTGTGTTACTAAATAGAATTGATTGCCATTAGAGAGCTTAACACTGTACCAAAGACTGTTGAAGTATCCAATTGGGTCCGACACAACGGCTACAGCTTGCTCCATTTGAAAATAGATAGTTTTTGGTAACGCCAGCAAGAGATTAAAAAAGCCAAACGATAGGAATTCCGCAAGGGTAAACCGGCTAACAAAAAATACAATCAAATTACCCAGATTAAAAACGATAAAGACACCGATCCATACTACCAACCACATCTTAACCTTCGATAAGTGAAATGTTTTGGCGGAAAATACTGCCCACAGCAGAGCTAAAAATGACTCAATAAAGAAGGGAATTGCGTTAATGGTAAGTAAGTTAATCGCATAACCTTTGTAGTCAAATTGAGCGGCAAAAGGTGAAGAAGATGGGGAAAATATTGATTCAAAAATGACATAGCCAGCGGCACTACCTATGTACATAGCAATTGTAACTAAAAGGGCCATCTGTAGGCACTTATTTAATATATCTTTCCATGTAGCGTCAGAGTTAACCTCATACAGTTTTAAGAAAATGTAAGCAGCTATACCGGCAATGAAAGCGCCGATCACAATTGCGATAGCAAGAAAGCCAATAGCATATATAGAATCTACTTTTCCGTACTGTCTGTAAATTGTCTTAATCATTTTTCTTCCATAAATAATTGATGTGTAAACAGAGCGGTATCTAAGCTACTAGCTTTAATGTATATAAAATGCGATCTAAGTTTAAAAATAGCTAAAACAAACATCCATTTACTGCCCCTCCTTTTTGTCATATACACATGACAGATTGGTTTTAAACTATCTAAGCGCACATTAAGTAGATGGTGTCCCCATAAGCGTTTGTACACCCTCTTCATCTATCCAGCCATTGATCAGTCTGGGCGGGGTAACGTCGAAATAGATGTTTCTCGCTGTGATATGGGGCAAGTCGGCTAGATTCAGTTCTGCGCTGTCCATCTCTTCTAAGTGAATGGTTTCGCGGCTTTCCCTGCTCTGTTTAAATTTTTCTGCACAGACATAGATCGGGATGCCGAGGTCGTGAGCCGCCAGGGCGGTGAGATAACTGCCCGCTTTATTAACCAGCGAGCCGTCCGCCAATATCGAATCTGCGCCAAGGAGCACGACATCTGCTTTTTCCATAAACAGGCCCAGTTGTGCGTCGGTGATGTATTGGGTCTCTATGCCAGATTTAGAGAGCTTTTCGGCGAGCTGCAGGCCTTCATTACCCGGTCTGGATTCGGTGATGATCGCGCTTATCTCTCTCTTTGCCAGCTTCGTAAAGCAGTCGATAATGGTAGAGCTGATGCTATGGGTGAGCACGACACTGTTATCAGCAATCAAATCGCAGACATGTTGTGCGATGCGCTCATTAGCCTGGCTCGATTGCGCCATCAGCTCCTCTGCCTTGCCAAGCGCAACCTGCTTTAAGGTCATTACATCTGATTGTGGATGTTTACTCCTATTTACCTCCTCAAGCCAGGCATCGATGATATTTGTCAAAATAGCCATGCTGGGGCGGGTTTGTTGCAGCGCAACGGCAAAGGCGTTCAACTCTTTCAGATAGGTCGAAGGCTGTGCCTCCTCACATCGTTGACTGTAGTCTGCTAGGGCCTTAAGCGCCATACAGGCAATTTCAGCCGAGCCACTTTGATGGTCAGATATGATGTTTTGCAGGCAGGTTTGCCTGAATCGATTGTTTTCCATGAATTAATATTAGCCGAAATAGCCCTCTTCATCCCGGTTTCGGCATTACAGTATCCATCGTCCGGCTATTTTAGTTTCAGGGAGTTTTATTGGGAGGACACCATCCGAGATACACTCTTTTTGCAGCCAGTTCCGCAGGCTATGAGAACAAACAATGACTCAGGTCCTTTCGAGGATTTGCCGATATCCTGCAAGTTATAACTTGTGTTGGGTGCAGCTGCTGTAGTTCTCCCGGGTACACAGATTTATCGGGGTATGGATAAACTCATCATAGTCTCGATGTTTGACAATGTTATACAGGGCCAATATCGCTTGCCTACCCATCTCATAGGGGCTTTGACCGACATTTGCATGGGCGAGGCGGTCCCGTAACATGGTTAAGTGCTGCTCCTGAGCATCTGACATCACCACTATCACCTCTTTGCGTTCAAGCTTGGTTTTATAAGGCGCTATCATGTTGCGATAGAGCGTTTCATCATTTTGCGGCCAGCCACCGACGGCAATAAAGGCGTCCGCTTTCAATCGCCTTCCCTGCACCACCGACTCCATCTGCTTTACCGCCCTTGAGAGCTGATCGAAATTATTGAAAGGCTCTCTCACCTCGGTCCAGCCATTGTCGTTGCGGAGCATTTTCCCTGGCGGCGAAGTATAGTGTTTGCCGGACAGTGCGGCGCGGATCCCCATGATTCTGAGATTCAGATTGGGAGAGTCCGGGCGTCCGGTTTGAATGATCAAGGTGCCTCCATCGGGACGCTGCTTCTTTAACTGCTCCCCTAACGCCCTGCCAAACTCGAAATTATCTGTCCCGATATAACTTGAACGTATGTTTTTGTACTTATTGAGGGTCTGAGCGTCAAAATCTGAGTCATAGGTGACAATAGGAATACCGGCACTGCGCGCCTTTTGAATACTGTTTTCTGCGAGGAATTTAGACTGCGTCACGGCGACAGCGATACCGTCAACCCCCTCGTCGATCAGTTGTGAAATGATCTGATCCTGGACTCTGACACTCGCGGTCTCGGGCCCCCGGTATATGCACTCGACGCCCGTTAATTGAGCCGCAGCCTCCATACAACCTTGCTTGCTCTGTTCAAAAAAGACACTGTGGTACTTAGGGACAACGGCGAACTTAAGATCCTTTCCACTGGCTGAAAGTAATGGCAACATGGTAAATACTAAAACTAGTATCGATAATCTCATCAAATTTTCTCCCATATAATGAGACTGTTAGTTAACCTATATTTTCAATCGCAAGAAGAAGCTTATCTGCACCAGATAAGGTCTCAACTAAGATGTCAGACTCAAGCGCAGAGCAGACTGCGAGCCCATAGACTAGCTCAAAGCCGAGGCGGGCACACCAAGTTAGTTACAAATACACCAAAAGGATCACAAACACGCCAAAAAGTTCTCTCCTACCTATGGGTATCTGCCACCAGCCACTTTTACCCGCTGTACCAACAACTTTTCAATCATTTACATAGCTTGACTGTTTATTACTCTGTTTTCAAAAAGAATAAGCATGATTAACAAGGTGTGTAACAATCAGCATTGATACAAATTCTTAGCCGTAATACCTTTCACGCCGTCGCTTACCAAAAGGGATTCATTTCGTGTTAAAAACTTTACGGGGGGGTAACTGTTTCCTTATCTCGCCCCTAACCTCTTTATCTATCTCTTTTCTTATCGCTTTATCTGCTACGGGCTGTTCGCTTTGGGATAGTAAACAGGATTCTGGCACCCTGCACTACCGAATTAATGAAGCCTATGATTTTGAGGTGACTCACTGTGACAGTTTCGCCATGGCCAGAGGCAAGGCTTCGGGTGAGTTTGCATTAAGAGATGCGAAGAAACAGGCGATAAAGTATGGCGAAGGCTTAGGTGGCACCCATATCGTTTGGCTACACATCGATGAGTGTGAAGATAAAGACAAAGAGATAAGCGTGGTCGCCGTTATTTACAAGTGCAAGCAGTAACAGCTTAGGTTTTATCCGGGATAACAGGTTAAATTTTCAATCAAAAGCTGTTAGCAAAGCTCACCAACTAAAAGCCGGTCATCTAAATTAACCGGCTTTACTTTTAAATCAGGTTAGAAACTATCCGCAAAACACCAACCTTATGCATCTATTTGAAGGCGCTGCACTTACGTCAACTGGCATTAAGTGAGCACTGAGTCAGTCCTGCTCCAGAAAGTTATTCGCTATCGAGTCTCTCAACAGCTTCTGATGCCGCTCGGCCCTGAGGGCGAAGTACATCACCACCATACAGGTTGCCAACACACCATAGAGCAGCATGAAGCAGGCGCTGTAGACACCGATAACATCGACGGCGAAACCGAACATGATAGGCAGAGTACAGCCCCCCAAGGCCCCGATGGCGGCGACGATGCCGCCTACACTGCCCATATGATTCGGATAGTAATCATAGATAGTCTTATAGACGCTGGCGCGGCCGAAGCCCTGTGCCAGACCGATGATGAAGATCAGGAAGGTAAACACCCAGACATTCACCTCAAACGAGACCTCAACATCTTTAGTCACGCCGTGAATGATCATTGTGGTCGGCGGGTAGCTCAGGAAGAACAGGCACACCATGCAGATCCAAAATGCGGTCCAGTTAACCGCCCTCGCCCCATAGGTATCGGCGAACCAGCCGCCCACGGCCCTGACCATACTGGAACTGGTGACAAACAGCAGTGTCAGCGCCATAGATTGGGTCAGAGAGAGGTTATAAGCGGAGACATAGTATTGAGGTAACCAGAGGATCAGTGCCAGGAAGCTGCCGAATACGAAATAGTAGTAGAGTCCGAAACGCCACACCTGCAGATCTTTAAGCGGCGCCATATGAAACGCCATATCATGGCTGTCTTTCTGTTTCTGGTAGTACTCATTCACCTCGGGCGCCATCACACGAAACAGCACCGCCATAAAGATCATGCCCACCCCGTAGGCGTAGCCTATCTGGTTCCAGCCGAAGATGTCGACAATAAAGGGCACTAACACCAAAGTAATGGCGGCGCCCGCATTGCCGGCACCAAACACCCCCAGCGCGAAGCCCTGGCGCTTGGTCTCAAACCAATCGGTAACATAACGGATACCTATGGTAAACGAGACCCCTGTTAGGCCGAGCACGAAGCCAATCCAGATATACCCCCAGTAGGTTTCGATATGAGGCAGATAGAACAGAGGCGGAACCGCGAGTAGCATCTGCCAGAAGAAGAGCTCACGACACGACACCTTTTCGGCCACAAAGCCTATGGGAACCCGAAAGATTGCGCCGGTAAAAATAGGCGCGGCAAGCAGAAAACCGAACTCGGTTGCGCTCAAACTCAGACGTTCTTTGAGCTCGATGCCGATAATTGAGTAGAGGGTCCAAACAGAGAAACATGCGGCAAATGCCAGGGTGGCGAGTGTTAGAGCCTGATATGAGCGACGCTGTTGAATATCCATAGTGTTCCCGAATAGTGTTCCCGAAAAGTGTTCCCTGAATAACCCTGAGAACTCTTACCCTGTAAATACTTACGTCTCATTTTTATATTAATTGAATCTGTGTAAAAACCAACCCCATTGATTAGCATTCGCCTAATTAGATGTTCCACATCAAATTTTAACTATCATCACCCGAAAACAGCACCCGGTGTGAGTCTGTGATTGCCGGAAAAAATCCCGATACTGACTCAGTGTAAACATCTGTATCTGCCTATTGTCGAAACATGCTCCATTAAGATCAATATCCCATAGTTTCATTGGACTTACCGAACTAAACACATAGAATAGTTGACTAATCCGATGGTGAATCGACTCACTGAATGCCTATCGTTTCTTTGCCTGGGAATATTCATGCTCTATCTTGTACAGTCTAATCGAATGGAAGCACTCTCGACCCAACTCGCGACCGAGCTACAGACCCCCATGCCCGGCATGCCGCTGTTGATGCCGGAGCAGGTATTAGTCCAGAGCCCGGGTATGTCCACCTGGCTAAGGCTGGAGATTGCCAGACAGAACAAGATAGCCGCGGCGCTGGAATTTCCCCTTCCCTCGAGCTTTATCTGGCAGCTTTGTCACACCCTGCTGAGCGATGTGCCCAAAGAGAACGCCTTCACTAAGCCAGCCATGACCTGGAAGTTGATGGAGTTGCTGCCGGAGCTGCTGCATATCGAAGAGTTCGCGCCGCTCAGCCACTACCTGAACACAGACAGCACCGAGCCTTCATCCCAATCTTTAGGTGATATAGTCGCCGGTGACGGCAATGAGCAGCCCCTCGGCAAGAACGCCGACCCATTGAAGCTATTCCAGCTCTGTGGGCAGATAGCCGATATCTTCGACCAATACCTGGTCTACCGCCCGGACTGGATAGCGGCCTGGGAGGCCAATGAGCCCACCCTGCCCCCCAAAGGTGATAAGTTATCACCGGCCCAGGCCTGGCAGCCAATACTGTGGCGTGCTCTGCTTGAATTTAATAATCACCGCCTCAACAAGAGTCGCTACCACAGGGCCAATCTGCATCAGTCTCTGTTCGATGCACTGGATGACCCCGATACCTGTCTCGTTGGTCTCCCAAGACGGTTGTTTGTATTCGGTATCTCATCCATGGCACCACAAACTCTGGATGTGCTCTATCATCTGGCTAAGCGTATCGATGTGATCATGCTGAATTTAAGCCCCTGTCAGCATTACTGGGGCGATATTGTCGATCCTCGTCTTCGTGCTCGTATGGCCCTTGAATATGCCAACAAGAATAAGCTCGAGGCGCAGTGGGAAGATAAACTCGAGGTCGGTAACCCCTTGCTTGCCAATAACGGCAAGATGGGACGCGAGCTGCTGGACCTGATACTGGAGCTGCCCGAAGAGCACACCGACTTTAATTTCGAGTGCTATCAAGACCCACTGGATGATGCGGAGCAAACCCTGCTTCGCGGTGTTCAGCACGATATATTGGAGCTCACGACCCGCAACAGAAGCCTAGGGCCGGATGCAGCTTTGTACCTGACCATCGACGATCGCCGCATACTATCAGAATCCGATGATTCGCTGACACTTAGAAGCTGTCACAGCCCGCTGCGTGAGATAGAGACGCTGCACGATCATCTGCTCGAGATGTTATCCCGGGAGCCTGCAGATCCAAACGATCCGCTGCTTGCCAAAGATATCGTCATCATGCTGCCCGATGTGGCTGCCTACGCCCCCTATATCGATGCCGTGTTCTCCGCAAAACAGGGAGCGCACTACATCCCCTACGCCATCGCCGATCGCGGTGCGGCGCAGGAGTCACCACTCATCAACAGTTTCCTGCACATTCTTGCTATCAACCAGAGTCGTTTCGCCCTGACCGATATCTTAGGCATCCTTGAGGTGCCGGCCGTACTCAGACGTTTCGAGCTCGATGATGATGAACTCTCCATGATACGTCACTGGCTCGAACAGGCCGGCGTACGCTGGGGACGGGATGAACAGAGCCGTGCGGCTCAATCTATGCCCGCATTCGACAAGAACTCATGGGCCTTCGGTATCAAGCGTCTTATCTTAGGCTACGCCTTCAGTGATGATGCCGGGCTTTACCACGATACCCTGCTGGTCGAAGGTATCGAAGGTCAATCGGCACAGGCCCTGGGTAAGCTGCTCAACTTCATCGAAACCTTAGATGAGTACCAGCTGGCACTGGCTCAGAGCTGTTCAATCGATGAACGCATGGGGCAGCTGGCCCGGCTTCTGGAAGACTTTTATGAGGTCGATGATGAGGAGCAGCAACAGCTGCAGGAGATTCGCGAGGCCATCAACAAACTTAAAACGGAGCTGATTGAGGCGGGACAAGTTACTCCACTCAATACACAGGTGCTGCAAAACTGGTTTAACCGCACCCTGAGTGAATCCCGCGTAGGCCAGCGCTACCTGGCCGGCAGCGTTAACTTCTGTACCCTGATGCCGATGCGCTCCATCCCCTTTAAGCTGGTGTGCCTGGTCGGCATGAACGATGGGATCTACCCCAGGGTACAGCACCCGGTCGGTTTCGACCTGGTGGCCCAATTCGGGCCACGTAAAGGTGACCGTTCACGTCGATTAGATGACAGATACCTGTTTCTGGAGGCCATTCTCTCGGCCAGGGAGCAGCTCTACATCAGCTACATAGGTCACAGTGAACGGGATAACTCTGAACGGATCCCCTCCATGTTGGTCTCCGAGTTGGTCGAATATTGTCAGCTCTGTTACCTGCCCCAGGAGATTGCCGCAGGGCTGATCAAGTCCGGTCTTGAGCCCGATATTCCTGCCATCGAAGCCGCGATCCATAAACAGTTATTGATTGAGCAACCGTTGCAACCTTTCGATGAGCGGCTTTACCTGCCGCACAGCGATGAGAGTTCGCCGTTAAAGCAGAGTTACTCGGCGCAGTGGTGCCCGGCGAAGTCCGCCGATAATCCGGATGAAACGCCCCGCTTTATCCCCCCTGGCCATGAGATTGTACAAGGCAGTGAGGTTACTGACTCTCTGCAGGAGAACGAACTTGAGGTATCCGCGCTCATCCGCTTTTTCAGAAACCCGGCGCAGTACTTCTTCAATCGCACTCTTAAAGTCGATCTGGGCCTGAATATTCAGGCCGACGATAATGACGAGCCTTTCAGCCTCAATGCCCTTGAGCGTTATAAGCTGCAGGCCAACCTGCTCGATAACGCCATCTCTCAAGGCCTTGAGCTGCCGGGTGAAGCACTGCTGCAACGATTAAAGGCCAGTGGTGAGCTTCCTCTTGAGCCATTTGATGATCTGCTACTGGGTCAATACCTGCATGATATTAAGCCCTTGATCGGCCGTGCGCTCTATCTGCGTGGTGAGGATCAGCACTCGTTGGATATAGACCTCCCTTTCACAAAAGAGGAGATGGATGATCCGCTCAAGCAAGCCGTGACACTAGTGGGGCGCATCGACGATCTCTGCGCCAAGGGGCTGGTTAACTACCGCCCGGGCACCGCCAATGGCCGCGACCTGATCCGGGTCTATATCCGGCACCTGTGTATCTGCGCTATGGGGAAAAACGCCATAAAGGAAAGCGGACAGCACATCAGCTATCTGCTGGATATCGGCCATTTCCATGCGTTTCATGGTGTCACACCTGAGCAGGCAAAGACTCAGTTGCGTCTGTGGCTGAGTTATTTCCAATCAGGGCAGCTGCACCCTTTGATGTTTATGCCCAGAACCGCCCTCGCCTATGTCGAGGCCGAAGGCGATCACATAGATAAACTCATCGATGCCCAAAGCCAATGGATAGATGAGCAGAGCCAGCTCGGCGAAGGCTTCGAGCCCCACTACCAGCGCCTGTACAATTTCCCCGAGGATTTTACAGAGGATCAATTCGGACAGATTGCCATGACGCTGCTCAGCCCTATGCTCAGCCTGTACCACAAAGATAAGCTCAGCGAGCTGTCAAACTTCGTCGAAGGAGGCTGTTAATATGTCATCCGTTACTACAGGCCAAACTCAAGGCCAGTCACAGCCACTCGATACCCTCACCCTGCCTTTTGGCGGCAGCCGGTTAATTGAGGCCAGCGCCGGCACGGGCAAGACCTTCACCATAGCCGGTCTGTATGTTCGTCTGCTGTTGGGCCATGAGACAGAGAAGCCTCTGAGCTGTGAACAAATTTTGGTGGTGACCTTTACCAACGCCGCCACGGGAGAGCTCAGAGATCGTATCCGGCGTAAAATTCAGCTGGCCTATCGCCGCTTTATCGGCCTTAAGACCGGTGATGAACTGATTGAATCCCTCTATCGGCTGACTCCCGAGAGTGAACGCCATCTGGCTCTTAAGCGGTTGGATCTGGCGCTTAAATCCCTCGATGAAGCGTCCATCTTTACCATTCATGGTTTCTGTCAGCGTATTCTTGCCGATATGGCGTTCGAGTCATCCCTGCTGTTTGAATCTGAATTCACCTTAGATGACAGCGAGTTTCTGCACCACGCCGTACGTGATTTCTGGCGTGAGCAGTGCTATCCGCTGCCGGAATATCTTGCCGAGATAATTCAGAAGAAATTCGCCGATCCCGATGCCCTCTCCAAACAGCTAAGACCTCTGCTCGGTGCCAGCCAGGCCACAGCTCAACCAAAACCAAAAGATTTCAATAGGCTGCAACTAGCACTCACACAAAGCTTGAGTCGGCTCAAGCTTATATGGCCCCGCGAGAGAGAGGTTATCGAGACTTTACTGCACTCGCTGCCACTCAATGGCGTACGCTTCGGCAAGAAAGCCGATGGGTTTCCCAAGCTCGCGGTCATGCTCGATGCCATGGATAACTGGTGCAAATTCAGCCACAGCCTGCCGCCGATGAAGGTGATGGAGAGCCTGTCACTGAGCGGGCTTAAGCTTAACAAGGGTGGTGAAATTCCCACGCCCGAGCAGGCACCTGTGCTCGATCATATCGAGCGTTTGTGCGTGCTTATCAAAGATTTTGTGCCAAGTTTCCTCTATTGTGCCAGACACGGCATCTCGGCCCGATTTGCCAATCAGAAATCTGAACGCAACCTGCTGACACCCGACGATCTGCTTATAACGCTGGAGCAAGCCCTGCGCCCGACCCATCGGGAGGACGATGGACAAAGGCTAAGTCTGGCCGACACCATAGCCAGACGCTTCCCCGTGGCCCTTATCGATGAATTTCAGGATACCGATCCGTTGCAATTTGCCATTTTCAACCGGATCTACCGACCCAAGCCTGCAATATCCACAGATGAGGCCGCGGCGGAGAGCTCATCGAAAGGCTTGAGCCTGTTGATGATTGGCGACCCGAAACAGGCGATCTATGCCTTCAGGGGCGCCGACATTCACACCTACATTGAGGCGCGGGAGCAAACTCCTCAGCACTATAACCTGGACACTAACTACCGCTCCAGCCGTAACATGATTTTGGCAGTCAATGCCTTGTTTGAGAACCGGGACGATGCCTTTATCAGTGACGCTATCCCCTTCGAGCCGGTGCAACCCTCCCCCTTCGCCGCTGACAAGTTATTAGTCGAGAAGCATGAGGACCCGGCTGCATTAAAAATTAAGCTGCTGAGTGAAGATCCCGAAAAGGGTCTCAATAAGACCAGCGCCAGAAAACAGTTAGCCGAAGATGCGGCGGCAGAGATCGCCCGACTGCTCAGCGAGTCACAGTCCGGGGACTGCACCATCAGTGGCATCCCTCTTAAAGCCAAAGATATCGCGGTGCTGGTACGCGACAGAAATGAAGCCGCAGTAGTAAGAGAGTCACTATCGAGCAGACAGATTGGTGCCGTTTTCTTAAGTCGGGACAGCGTATTTAACACCCTGGAAGCGCGCGAGATGGCGCTTGTACTGCACGCACTGGCTACACCAAAAGATGAGCGCGCCTTGCGCTCGGCACTGGCCACCTCTCTGCTGGGGTATAACGCACAGGCCATTCACGGCTTCAATCAGGATGAGATGATCAGGCAGACCCTGCTAGAGCAGTTTGATGGCCTGCATCAAAACTGGCTCAAACGAGGCGTCATGCCCGCCCTTTTAAACCTGGCTAACGAAACCAGACTCATCGAACGCCTGCTACAAAGCGAAGATGGCGAGCGGCGACTGACCGACTTCAGACACCTGGCCGAGCTGTTGCAGCAAAAGGCCACCGAACTCGACGGGATCAGTGCGCTGGTTAACTGGTACGAGCAGGCCCTTATCGAAAACAGTGCCAACGAGGAGGCACAACTGCGGCTTGAGAGTGAACAGAACCTGGTACAGATCGTCACCATACATAAGAGTAAGGGGCTCGAATATCCGGTCTGTTTTATTCCCTTCGTCAGTCTGGCCCGTGACAACCGCCGTAAGCCGGCACCTATGCTCTACCATGACAAGCAGCAGCTGATATGGGATATCGCCCAGAGCGATGAAGGTTGGGAGCGACACAAGCGGGAGAACCTTGCCGAAGATCTTCGTCTGCTATATGTGGCCATGACCCGCCCCGTGTACCGCTGCTACCTCTATGTCGCTAACCACAGCCGTTTCACCAAGAAGGCGGGGATCACCAGCCAGCTTCACGAAACCGGTATCGGCTACCTGCTCGGCATAGAAGATAAGGCCTGCGAGTTTTCACATATTCAAAACAGGGCACAACAACTTGCCAGTGAGGCGATAAGTGTCAATGAGATGCTCGGCGATCTCCCGACTCAGGTTTTTGCTCCCCTCAGCGCTGAGCAACCACATCTGGCACCGAGAGTGCTTGAACGTAAACTTTATACGCCATGGCGTGTCGGCAGCTACTCGGGGCTGGTAAAAGACCTGCCCCATGAGCGGGTGCAACCGGGAGCCGATGATGAGGCCTTTCCGGAACTTGAGATCATCGAAGATGAGAGCGACCCCGTACCGTCGCGCTTCAGCTTCGAACGCGGCGCCAACGCAGGTAGCTTTATGCACCTGGTACTGGAACTTATCGACTTCACCGATGCACCGGCGGGCCTTGCTGAGCAGTTACCCGGCGCCATGGAGCGATATGGTATCGATGAAAGCTGGTTCGATGTGCTGACCCACTGGTATCTGGATCTGCTCGAAGCGCCGCTGCTGCAGGATGGTTCACTCAAACTTGCTCAGTTGAGCAATAGCCAAAAACTGGTTGAGATGGAGTTCTACCTGCCTATTGAGGCGCTGAAGGCCGATAAACTCAATGCGCTTCTCGAACAGCATGGCTACAGCGCCGGACTTAACTTCGAGTCGCTCAAGGGAATGCTGAAAGGCTTTATCGATCTGACCTTCGAATATCAGGGCCGGTTCTATATTGCCGACTATAAGTCGAACCATCTGGGTGATGATTTCACCCACTACGGATTCGACGCCATGAGCGGCGCTATCCGCAGCCATAGATACGATCTGCAGTACATCATCTATACCCTGGCGCTGCACAGATATCTGAGCCTGAGAATGACAAATTACGATTATGATCTGCATATCGGCGGCAGCTTTTATCTCTTCCTGCGGGGGATGTCAGTCAGTGCCCCCATGGCCGGGGTCTTCTATGATAAGCCACCCAAGGCGCTTATCGAATCACTCGATGCGCTGTTCGACAATGAACAATCAATATCAAATGCTCCTCAGGCACAGACAGAGCAGATGGAGCTAAAACTATGATCCAGTCAACACACCCCATCAAAGACCTTCTGAAGCTATGGGAGTCGGAGCGGTTAATCACGCCGCTGGACAGACACTTCGCACTGGAGTTATCCCGCTTTCATGAGCCGCTGATGCATAAAGGCGAACATCAAAGACAGGCCGGTGAAAGTGAGTTCTTCCTGCTGATCTGTGCGCTGCTCAGCCGTCAGTTATCCCAGCAACATACCTGCCTGCCTATTCATCAGATAGTGCTGGAAAACCCGATGCACGAGCAGGTTTCCCACTGCCGCATAACGTGCAGTCACGATGAGGTAGTCGAACAGCTAACGAGGTTCGGTGCGGTAGGCTCAGTGGATTCAAAGCTCGCCACCTCGCCTGCTACACCAATTGTGCTGGATAAGGGTGATCTTTACCTGCAGCGCTATCACCAGTTCGAGACACAAGTTGCGACTTACTTTACTCAGTTGGCCGAAGGTGAAATCGCGCTTCCCCCCTCTGCAGTCACAGATACCCGCAACACCCTGGAGATGCTGTTTCCCGGACGTGATGACAAGGAGGCCGGCGATTTTGACTGGCAAAAAATTGCCACCGCCACCGCCTTCACCAAACGCTTAGCGGTGATCACCGGCGGACCGGGCACGGGTAAAACCACCACAGTAACTAAATTACTGTTTTTACTCACTCAAAACCAGGCCATGACCATACGTTTAGTCGCACCGACCGGTAAGGCTGCGGCGAGGTTGAGCGAGTCAATTAAGGCCTCGAAAGTTCGGCTTAAACAGGAGTTGGCTCCGTTCGCCGACAGGGTAGATCTATCAAGCTTAAACCGGGTACCCGAGGAGGCCTCCACCCTGCACCGCCTGCTGGGGGTGATACCCAACTCGCCTAAGTTCAGGCACCACAAGGATAACCCTCTGAGACTGGATCTGTTGGTGGTCGATGAAGCCTCTATGGTCGATCTGCCCATGATGCATAAGCTATTATCGGCACTTCCTGAAGGTGCCAGACTCATTCTTCTTGGAGATCAGGATCAGTTAGCCTCGGTAGAAGCGGGCGCCGTGCTGGCGGATATCTGCGCCGGGTTGAAACAGCCGGCCACAGACCCAAATAACGGCTCAATGAACAAGTGGCGGATGCGATACTCTACTGATTATGGAGAGCATCTATCTCAATTGACTCAATTTGATCTCACCCCCTTTATCAGCCCCAAACCCAGGATTGGTGACAGCCTCTGCATGTTGATGCACAGCCACCGATTTAAAGGAGATGCGGGTATCGGCCTGCTGGCCTCGGCGGTCAATGACTCGGACAAAGACCGGATTATGCAGGTATGGCAAGCCGGATACGATGAACTTCAGTGGATTGAGCACCACAAGACCAATGCAGGAAATTCCGGGCTGGATGAGCTGCTACAGCAGGCCGTCGCCCATTACCGCCGATATCTCAAGATGGCCGAGGATAGCGACCAAAGTGCATCGGCGATCATCGAATGCTATAACGAATTCAGAGTCCTGTGTGCCATGCGCTCGGGCGAGTATGGTGTCGATGGCATCAACCAGGGGGTCACGACCGCGCTTAAACAGGCCAAACTTATCACAGGTGACACCGAGTTTTATCCGGGGCGACCTGTGATCATTCAGAGTAACGATTATAACCTGGGGCTGTTTAACGGCGATATCGGTCTCATCCTGCCCGATATCTCATCGCAACGCTCATCTCAACATCTTACTGAAGATGAACAAGGGATTAAGCACGCTCACCGGCTCATGGCACACTTCATTCAGGCCGATGGCAGCATCCTGAAGGTGCTGCCCGCACGCCTTCCAAGCCACGACACCTGTTATGCCATGACGGTGCATAAGAGTCAGGGCAGTGAGTTTGCCAATGTGGCATTCGTACTCCCCATCTGGCCAAGCCTGGCCCAGAAGCAGCTGCTGACCAAGGAGCTCATCTATACGGCCATCACCCGCGCGAAACTCCACTTCACCTGCCTTGGATCACAAGCCGTGTTCGAGCATGCCAGCCTGCAGGCCACTCAACGTTCATCGGGTCTGGCGAGGCGCTTATGGGGCTAGAAAGTCCGGTCAGACTCTATTACGTGTACGATCCTATGTGCAGCTGGTGTTGGGGCTACGCCCCGACCTGGCTCAAACTGCAAGCAGAGCTGCAAAGAGCCGGAATTGAGGTCGAGTACAGGCTCGGCGGACTGGCACCGGATTCTGATGAGCCCATGGCTGAAGATATGCAGCGTTTTCTCGAACAAACCTGGCAGCAGATCAACCGGGAATTAGGCACAGAGTTTAACCACGATTTCTGGCAGCTATGTAATCCCAGACGCTCTACCTACCCGGCCTGCCGCGCGGCTCTGATTGCCAGGGCTTCGGGGCTGGAACAAGCCATGGTTCAGAGTATCCAACAGGCATACTATCTTGAGGCGAGAAATCCGTCAGATATTGAAACTTTAACCGACATCGCTGCCAGCATCGGCCTCGATGCAGACAGATTTACGAGCCAGATCCACAGCAATAGCCTGGACCGTTGCCTGATGGAGGAGATTGACGGTGTACGCCGGCTTCCCATTCGAGGTTTCCCCTCATTAGTGCTGGAGCATGGCGGAGAGTTAACGCCTATCCCATTGGATTATAAACGGTGGCAGATAAGCTTTAACGCAGTAGCACAGCGGCTCTGCTGAGCACGGTTTATAGCACTGCTGCAGATACAAGGTTTCACAGGGTCAGATGTACGACACAGTTACGTCCGTCCCGCTTAGCCATATATAGGGCTTTATCTGCCCGGACAAACATAGCTTCGTCGCTATCATCTTTTATCGAAACCGTCACTCCGAAGCTTGCAGTCACACGACCGACTTCAGAAAAATCTGTCACTTCGATAATCTGCCTGATTTTTTCGGCCAGCTTTATTGCACCATCGAGGGAGGTTTCAGGGCAGATAAGCAGAAACTCCTCCCCTCCCCATCGGCCCAGTAGATCATTCTTACGCACATTCAAGGCCAGGAGCCGCCCCATCTCGATTAAAACCCTGTCTCCCACCTTATGACCAAACTTATCATTAACCTGTTTAAAGTGATCGACATCGAGCAGGATCATGGCAAACTGACGTTCATATCGATTGAAGCGATCAAACTCATGGCTAAACAGATCGTCGAGTCGACGACGATTACTGAGTCCGGTAAGCGTGTCGGTAACTGACAAACGTTCGATCTCCTTCTTGTCGGTAATGTCATGACTGACCGAGGTAAAACCCACAATCTTGCCCTTATCGTCAAAATCGGGAGTGATCACATGATTTAGCCAGAAGCTTTCTCCATTCTTAGCTTTATCTTTGATCTCCCCATGCCAGGTCTTTCCCTTCAAAATAGTCCGCCAGATATCCCTATGGGTTTCGGCCGGGGTATCGGGATGTTTAACGATATTGTGTTTCTTGCCCTTCATCTCTTGCGCCGAAAAACCATATACCTCGCTCAATGCGGCACTGGTAGAGAGAATATGACCCGCTCTGTCCGTCGATGATGTAATGACATACCGATTTATGATCTCGGCATAATTTTTAATCTTAAAGTACGCATCGCTCAGTTTTCTCTGCAACCGGGCCGGAATGATTGCGACTAACCCCGACAAAATGAAGGATACCATCAGCACGGTGAGCGCGGTTAGCCCCGCGGTTAACATGTTATTTTTCCTGAATTTGGCAAGTAAGCTCTTTCGAGGGACTGCCATCACAAACGCTTCATCATCATTCATGAATATCTCACTAACAGAAAAGGTAAAATGACCTGCTTTACGGCTATCCTTAAGCTCTGATACAGATGCGCCGAACTGAGGAAACTGAGTAAATACATTTGAGCGGTCCGGCAGGTAGCGGCTCCAGGCCAGTGCATATGAAGGGTGAAGAATAAACTCCCCCTCCCTGTCTATGATATAGATATCGAAATCGGAAGAGGTGCCGACGGTAGAGAGGAGGGTATCGATTGAGATGTTCGCAATGATCAGCCCCGAAAACTGATTTTGGGAAAATACCGGAGTCGCGATACGAAACGTGGGACGGATAGGAATCTCTATCCGGCCGTGTTCCATGTTCAAGTCGAACTTTGAGTGCCAATACTCCCCCTCTGACAGGAGAGCCGCCTCTTTGAAGTAATACCTGTCCCGTTTATTCTGCAGCCTTTTCTTGTCAATGATTAGCGGCATATCCAAGCCTTCTATTCGCTCCACCCTGACAGACTCCATACCTGTAGAATCGATGAAACGAAGTTGCATGAAAGCATTGTTTGATACGGTTGCCGCATGCAGCAACAGATTCAGATTATGATGCGATTCAGCGCTGCCTGTGCTGACATATCTATGTGTAAATTCGCTGCCGGCTATGGCACGCACGACATTTTGTGCATGTTGAATAAACTCACTGAGCAGCTCATATTTTATCGCCTTTTCTGCGGCCACTTTTTCACGGATCTCACTCTCAATATTGGTATATTGAATGTTGTAGTTGATTAATGAGGTGATCACCGCGACTAAACTGCCAAAGAGCAGGAAAAATAGCGTAAAGAGCCAGTAGTAGCGCTTTCCTACTGTGGAGGAAGATAGGTTTTTAAACCCGAAAATATCCTTCATATCTTGCCCTTTTACCATTGAAAGCCACTTTGCTTTAACCCCAAACAACATATCGGCCTACTTTTAGTATGGATATATATGGGGTAATTGAAAGTTATTGAGCCATTAAGCAGTTAGCTGACAAGAGTTGTCATAAGCAGTCGAGCTGTTAATCCTGTGTTGACTCCCGCCAATACCGGCCATTGTCTCGGCCAGATAAGCCAGCCACACCATTTTAGTAAATTCACTCTGGTATTAAACAACAAAAAGCCCTTTCACTATTTTTCTTTATTTTTCAGTAACCTTTGTATTAACAGCTCGAATATAAGGCCAGCACTTGTTTTTTGAGAGAGTTATCACAACAAAATGGCAGCAAAAAACGTAAATTAGCAACATAAATAGAGCAAATACTCTAAACCAAGGGTAGATCGGTTTTCACCTCCCTATTAGATTTTTAGCGCGGCAGGAAACTGGAGCGGATTAAGTCCGGCCCATTGGTCAGAATTCAGATCAGGAGTAGTTATGGACACATTCAAAACCCTAGAAATCAAAGAGAGTATCTTTGAAAACAACAACATTCAGGCCGACCTGCTAAGAGACGAGATGAAAAGGGAGAAGGTGTTTCTGCTTAACCTTATGTCATCACCGGGGTCGGGGAAAACCACCACCTTAGTGAGTACCATCGAAACCCTCAAAGGTGAGATGAACATCGGTATCATGGAAGCGGATATTGATTCAGATGTCGATGCCCACACCATTGCCCAAACGGGGACCCGGGTGATTCAACTTCACACCGGAGGCATGTGCCATCTCGATGCCGATATGACCAGACAGGGACTGACAGGACTGAACACAGATAATTTAGATCTGGCCATATTGGAAAATGTAGGCAACTTAGTCTGTCCTGCCGAGTTTGATACCGGCGCGGCCAAAAATGCCATGATTCTGAGTGTGCCCGAAGGCGATGATAAACCCCTGAAGTACCCGTTGATGTTCTCTCTGGTCGATGTATTGCTAATCAACAAGATAGATACTATTGGCGTTTTCGATTTCGATATCGAAGCGGTTAAAGCGCGGGCCAGAAAACTCAACCCCAATATCACTATCATCCCTATCTCGGCCAAAACCGGTCAGGGAGTTGAGCTGTGGGCCGATTGGCTTCGCAACCAGGTCAGAGTCTGGAATCAGACATAACTGAATTCAAGTCCAGATTTAATCAACTATAAGATGTAGCCGTTTACCCCGGAGCCAGCAGCATGGTAAAAGAAAGAGTATTAGATCTCGCCAATAAGATCAGCAGAACGAAACGAGGTTCGAGAAGCGAAATAACGCCGGAGGATCCCGAGTATCAGATCCTGGAGCCCATACTTACCGAGCCGATGGCCGAGGTGGCACTTTGTCTGGGTTTACGTAACCCCCTCAGTGCAAAGGAGGTCGCACAGAAGTGTGGCAGATCTGAAGAGGAAACTGCCGAGCTGCTTTGGGAAGTTGCCATGGTGGGTGCAGCCTTCGTCAACGAGATCGATGGCATAGATAAATACTGGATAGATGTCTGGGTGCCGGGTCATATGGAGATGATCGTCAACAACAAAGCCCTGATACAGAAATTCCCCCAACTCGGTGCCGCCTTCGATGCTTTTGGCAAGAAAAAGGGGCCGCTCGCTGCAGGAAATATTCCGGTTGGTTCCGGACCGATGCGCGTGATCCCTATTCAAACCGCTATCGATGGGGAGACCCGCAGCGCCTCCTATGAAGAGGTGTCCAAATACCTCAATGACAACACACTGTTCTCTCTATCCGATTGTGCCTGCCGCACATCGCGGGAAGCTATGGGCGAAGGGTGTGGCCACCTCAAAGAGGATATGTGTATTCAGATGGGGCATGCCGCCGAATACTATATTCGTACCGGCCGGGGCCGCAAGATAAGCCGCGAAGAGGCGTTTGAGGTTATCAGAAAAGCGGAAGAAAATGGCTTGATGCATAGCATGCCTAACTTTGACGGCTCCGGAGAGACTCATGCCATCTGCAACTGCTGTGGCTGTGGCTGTTTTGCGCTCCGCCTCGCCGGCATGTGGCAGAATCCGGACATGGTTCGCTCCAACTATGTCGTCGACGTCGACGCTGAGCAGTGCGTGGCTTGTGGTGAATGTGTCGAGGTCTGCCCGACCAACGCCCTGAAGTTAGGTCAGAAACTGTGCAGCGCAACACCGGCTAAAACACCTGAGCGTGAACTGCCCCACGACACCCACTGGGGTCCGGACAAGTGGAACCCTGATTATCGCACCAACAAGCAGGTAGTAATGGACAGTGGATCCAGCCCTTGTAAGGCCGAATGTCCGGCTCACATCGGCATTCAGGGATATATCAAGCTAGCGGCTCAAGGGAGATACCGTGAGGCTCTCGAACTGATTAAACGAGAGAACCCCTTCCCAGCCGTATGTGGGCGTATCTGTCCGAAAAAATGTGAGTCCGATTGTACCCGTGGCGACATAGATAACCCTGTCGCCATCGACGAGATAAAGAAGTTTATCGCCCAACAGGATCTCGATGCTAAAACTCGCTTTATCCCGGAAATTAAGCACAGTTATGACAAGAAGATTGCCGTTATCGGTAGTGGACCCGCCGGACTTTCCTGCGCTTACTTTTTGGCAGTAGAGGGCTACAGGGTCACTGTATTTGAAAAGCAGAGTTCACTGGGCGGTATGTTAACTTTAGGGATCCCATCTTACCGACTGGAAAAAGAGGTGATCAATGCCGAAATTGAGGTGTTAAAAGCCCTTGGTGTCAGCTTCAGGTGTGGCGTCGAAGTGGGTAAAGACATCAGCCTCGACGAGTTACGAACCCAAGATTACAAAGCCTTCTATCTCGCCATAGGCGCGCAGTCAGGCAGACGCTTAGGCCTTGCGGGAGAAAAAGCCGAAGGGGTCATGACCGGGGTCGACTTTCTGCGCAGGGTCAATCTGGCTGAAACCAAAGAGCTCGAAGGAAAGGTCGTCGTGATCGGCGGCGGAAATGTCGCTATCGATGTCGCCAGGACCGCGACCCGCATCGGTACCGGCACCGTCGATCTATTTACGCTGGAGAGCCTGGAGCAGATGCCCGCCCATATCGAAGAGATCGAAGAGGCGATTAGCGAGGGGATCTCTATCAACAACTGCTGGGGGCCGACACGCATCATCACTCACGAAGGCCGCCTCAGTGGTGTCGCCTTTGCCAAGTGTCTGTCGGTATTCGATGAACAGGGTAACTTTTCTCCCCGTTTCGATGACAAGACCACCACTTTGGTAGAGGCCGATCACCTGCTGATCTCGGTGGGGCAGGCAATCGACTGGGGCAACTTACTGTCCGGCACAGCGCTGAAGCTTAATCCCAATCTGACCGTTCAGGCCGATCCCGATACCTTCCAGACCAGTGAAAAGGACATCTTTGTCGGCGGTGATGTGTTAACCGGCCCTAAGTTTGCCATAGATGCGATAGCCCAGGGTAAAGAGGGCGCCATATCGATACATCGCTACGTGCAGCAGGGACAGAGCCTGATACTTGGCCGTATTAAGCGGGATTACCGCTCATTCGACAAAGAACAACTATCGCTGGACGGCTTCGATACAGCCCCGAGGCAGACCCTCGCTCAGGTCGACGGTAAAGCATCCAGGCAGACCTTCAGGGATCTGAGGGGAACCTTCACTCAAAAGCAGGTACAACAGGAGACCGAGCGTTGCCTGGGATGTGGTGTTGCCGTTGCCGATGAGTTTATGTGTATCGGTTGCGGTGCCTGTACCACCAAGTGCCAATTCGATGCCATATCTCTGGTCAGAGCCTATGATGCAGATGGCGCCGATCTTCACACCGTGAAGAAGGTGATCATAAAACATGCGCTCAAACGTAAGGTCAGGATTGCGATGAAGACCCCCATCAAGCGCATTAAAGCCATGATGACCGACTAACTTATGCCTGTGACAGCCGGGAGTGCCAGATTGTCCCGGCTATCACAGTCAGGTATCTCTCCCCCGATAAAGGATGTTGTTATGCATGAACTGGGTGTAGTCATCGAAGTTGTTAAGACAGTGATTAAGGTGGCCGAAAAAAACCAGCTGCAGAGCGTGGATACCATAGTGCTGCAGATTGGCCAGCTGTCATCCATGATCCCTGAATATATCCAGGCTTGCTACCCGGCGGC
Source organism: uncultured Shewanella sp. (assembly GCF_947501225.1). Lineage (GTDB taxonomy): Bacteria > Pseudomonadota > Gammaproteobacteria > Enterobacterales > Shewanellaceae > Shewanella. The sequence continues at coordinate 74,952 of NZ_CANMUW010000008.1, read as the reverse complement.
AGTCGATGGCACGATACTGGAAAAAACCAGACTAGAGATCGAAGTCTTACCCGCTAACGCACTCTGCAAGGCCTGTCATCAGGTATTTAATATCCTTGAAAACCACTCCAGATGTCCAGGATGTGAAGCTGAAGAGTGGGGACTACTCAGTGGCAAGGAGTTTATTGTTAAAGAGATCATCGCGCAGTAGCGCGATGATCTTATCGGGAAACGCACCGCAACCGGTGCGCCCATATAGTTACCGGTTCAGCTAACCCTTTATGGTGTAATCTCCCTTCATCGACAGGGTTACGGTAATCGCGGCATCTGTTTTATTCTTCCAATACCAACCGTGAGAACCGGCGAAAGGCGTGGTAAGCGAGCCCTTCATCTTATCTGACGTAGTGATGGAAAAACTCTCGAAATAGCCGGTTGTGTCCCCCTGAGGCTCACCGTGGAAGTCAAAATAGAGCGCCTCACCTCCGGTGCTCCACTCATACTCCAGATGAGTAAACTCATCCATCAATAACTTATACTCAAGCCCCTTGCCTGCTGGAATATCGATCTTCACCGTATCACTTCTCACCCCGGGGGTCTGACGCTTTTGTGTTATCTCTGCCACTGAAGGCGCGTCGGCAAGCTCTCTCCCCTGCCCGAATGCGATAACCGTCTCTTGCTTCACATCTGTGATCTCAGCAAGATCAGGCTCCCCCCCTGACGGAGCGGCCTGAGCCAGTTTAGTCAATCCGGAGAGCTTACCCAGCCCTGTGGGATCGATATTGAACTCGGCGGGTAGTATTGCCGTGACAAACACGACAGAGGCGATTGCGACGGCCACGATACTTGCCTTGATCAGGCTGGTAGTCGAGTGAACAGGGATCCCGTTAACAGTTTCAATCTCACTGTTATCAATGGAGTTATTACTCGGGTCAGTCTTAAGATTTTTCGTTGTCATATTTATTCCTTCGCCCATGATGAGCGTAATTTATTCATCTGTTTCTGACTGGCAGTTTGATGTAGTGGCGTGATTAACGGCTTCAACTCAACGTATCAACCGGTAAAATATCCCGTTAACTGAAAGCCCACCAACATCATGCCTGCACTCATCAACAGGGTGTTGGCTGTGGCTGAGAACTTAAGGTAACTCCTGTGCCGGCGCCAGAAACTCATCAGGATAAGCACGATACCCAGTGCCAGAAACTGCCCCAACTCCACCCCGACATTAAATGCCAGAATATTGGGCACTAAGCCCTCTTGAGGAAGGTTAAACTCCTGAATCTTGGTGGCCAGGCCGAACCCATGAAACAGGCCAAAGATCATCACCGCCATTCGGGTATCGGGCTGAAAACCAAACACCCGTCTAAAGCCGCCTAAATTGTCGAACCCCTTATATACGATCGAAAAACCTATGATGGCATCGATAAGATAGGCATTGACCTGAATGTCGCTCAACACACCGAACAGGAGTGTGATGCTGTGGCCTATGGTAAACAGGCTGACATACAGCAACACATCCTTGCCCCGGAAGAGGAAGAAGATCACTCCGACAAGAAACAGCAGGTGATCATATCCGGTCACCATATGTTTGGCTCCGATATAGATAAAGGGCAGAATCGACACCCCTTGGTTCAGGGTTAAAAACTGCCTGGTGTCTCCATCGACGCCGTGGGCGGATAGAGAAAACGAGGCGATAACCCCAGAGAAAACCACCAATAACTTGATGGTATTTGCCAGAAAACGGCTCATTACACATACTCCAAAATCTGGGTGTTAATCCGTAGAAAGGACTAACCCATGAATGCAGGACACGGGGAGACATAATCGTTCCCCGTCATCTCCTTACAGCTTGATCCGACGAGCGTGCTGCTCGCCTAAAGAGAGAACTATGAATATGGAGGAGGTATAGGCGGTGCGTAACCTAAATTCAGGTATGAGATATCATGGTCGATAAGCGTATCAGACTGAAAAAATTCAGCCTTAAAAATGGCGTCTACAGGGGGATGTGATGGGGTGTGGGAGTGGTTCGCATGTTCATGTTCCGCTTCCGGAGCGTCTGACGCAGTTGCCGAACCGGCTACCTCAGTAGAATAAAGATTTGAAGCCTGATCCGGCTGTAAATATGGTGAGCCGTTTACAGGTTCGGTGGCATTGAACGCGCCATGGCCATGGGCCTTATGCTCCCCGACAGAGAGTGTGGCTTGATCTGCCCCGTCACTCACACTATGACTAGTACCATGAACGTGATGATGGCTCAACGCGACCCCCATAGGGTGCTCACCACCGGGATATTGAACAGAAAATGCAGTCCCTGTTGCTAACATCTGGCACATCAAGACCACCAGCAAGACAGCCAGCGTAAACTTAGATTGCCCCCGCTCTCCCGAGCTTGCGGGTAAATAGCGACAGGCAAATGATCTGAATGTTTTAACAGAAAACAGATTCGGCTCCAGTGGGTACTTTTCCGTTCAGAGAACATAGCCATATATTCAACCCGAAGCATTAAATCAGATCCCGGCACAAACTTCCAGCGGGAGAAACTGATAGCAGTTCAACCAGATTGTCTCCCCATATGCCAACGGCAAATGCATTTTTACTCCTCAGCGATGAGAGCCTGGTCACATGAACTCTCCCACCAACAGAGCCGGCAGCGCCGAAAGATTAGTCACGACGGCGCCTGATCCTCGGTCGAAGCTTGTGCTGTCTATTGCCCATAGCGCGTGGCTGCGAAACTGTTGAGTGATTTATGGACGATGTAACAGATTAACAGGGTTACGACGATGGCGAAAAGAATGCTGCTGACCCTATACAATGCACTGAAGAAGAGATCATTATCCGGCGCGAGATTTTGTCCAAATAAGATCCCCAATGTGGTGAGGGCACCGAACCCCACACTTGAGCCCCCTCCCTCTTTAGTATGGGCATAACTGAACAACATCAGGCCTATCCACAAAACCGGCAGAACTAACAGCAACTCTCCGGACCAGTTGTAGAGTACAACCTGTGCAATCAAACCCACCGCGACGCCTAAGATAGTGCCCATGGCGCGCTTTCTTGCATAGCCCAGAGTGCCGTTCCAGTGCATAGGAAACAGTAACAGCACACTTGTTGCCTGGGCCGACAGGGAGTCACTTAAATCAAATACCTGAAACATTAGAAAAGAGATGGTCGCAATAGTCGCCCCCATAAGCACTTCATGACGCGTTTGGTTTTCTCTTTTAGCCTTAGGTTGAACATGTGCCGATGCTTTCTCATCAGATCCTCTATCCGGTATCAACACCATCATTGCGAAGGCTATTATCACGCTCAAGAAGCTGGCACCAAGATTAGTGAAGATCAGCTCATTAAGGTCGGTGGCAGGATAACTGGCGAAGTTGAGCATGATGCTCAAACTCAACACACCGTTGGCACCAAAAAGAAACAGGCTCCCCTTTGACATGCAGGCAAATTTATAGATAAAAAGCAGGAAGGCGACGATCGCCATCTGAGCCGGGGCTGAACCAAACAGACCACCTAATATTCCCACCTCCAATCCACACACTACGGCAGAGGCCAGGCACTGGCGAGCGGCATCTCCCGTTACTTTCGAGATCATCCCCAGAAGCAAGATGGGGGTAACAGTAAAGAAAACCCCGTAACTCCAGTTAAAGAACTTACACAGGAAAAAACCTATACTCGCCCCCGTCGCAATACGCAGGCATTGACGTATATCATTTTCCGATAGTGGATGATGCCATAACTTCATCTTTCCTCCTATAATGCAGCAGACAGTTTAAGTGATGAACAGCGGCAAACTTAACCCACCTCCTTAACCGGATTAAGCTGCCTGATGATTCAAATTTTGGCGTAATAAAGCCGCTTTGCCCTACATGGACAAAGGGTTAACCAGATATCAGAAATTAGATGCAGTTCGAGCGCGACGGGCTCTAGTAGATATAATGCAGATAACTCAGAATACGAATCTGTGTACTTGCAAACCATGATAAGAGTGTGCTGTCGGGCAGCAGCTGAACCGTGGCCTGGGCTCCTGAGGGTAGCGCGTCTGGATAAGGCACCTCTAGATTCAGGTGCAGACGCATACGCTGAGCGTCCCGGACCCATCTGTTTGACTCCGTTGGCGTTGCAAGCAGGCCATTGGCATCGAACTGACCAACACTCACGCCCGCATCTTTACTGGCGATCTGTGCCTGATACAGTTGACCCGGCTCCCCATCAAATGCAACCAGGGCCCGGCTGCCATTTACGGCCCGGCGTGAGCTTTTTTCACGAAAGTCGGCGATGATATCGAGCTCAGATGACACCAGAGCCAGCAAGGGTTGACCCGCAGTCGCATACGCGCCGGCCTGAAGCTGAAGATTGGTCACGGTTCCATCCTGTTCGGCTCTGACCTGGGTATAGGATAGGTTTAGCTTGGCTTGTTTGAGCTGGTTCTGTGCAAGTCGCAGGTTAACATTAGACTCATCGAGTTCACCTCGGCGTACCCTCAACTCTTTCAGCCGCGCCTTACTGGCAAGCAAACTCGCCTTGGCCGCAGTTGCCTCGCTATCCAGACTGTCTTTCTTCTGTCTGGATACGCCATGACTTTCGAACAGGGAGTTTACCCGCTCAGCATCCGCCTGCTTCTGCTGTGCAATGATGCCAGCGGCTTTAACATCGGCCGCTGCCGCCACTAATGCGGCATCTAACTCTGCATTGGACTTGCGTGTCTGCTCAAGGTTGAGCGCCGCCTTCTCAACATTAAGCTGGTAAGGTGTAGGGTCGATATAAAACAGAATATCGCCCTTACGTACCGATTGATTGTTCTCAACATTGATTGTGACGATATGGCCATTGACTCTGGGTGCCACCTTAGTCACATCTCTCGTTGCCATAGCCTGTTGGGTCAATGGCATATTAAAATCGGCAAAAATAAAATAGGAAAAAATCATCACAAAAACTAACATTGATAATTTAATCCAGCGTGCAAATTTCTGATCCGGCGTCATCAAACTCCTCCCCCGATGATTACTCTCTTCACTAATATTTAATCCTCTTCACTTTCGTTCAGTTGTGCTAACGCGTTGCCGGCAATGATCTCGACGGTACGCTTAAACTGATCCAGTTCCTCCTGGCTGATTCCTGTCATCAAGTCTCTGCGGATCTGCAAAATACGCGCTTCAACCTGCTTGATCATCTGCCGCCCCTCCCCGGTCAAACTCACAATTCGCACCCGTTTATCGGTTTCACTGCTGTGGCGGACAATAAGGTTCTGCTCCTCCAACTGACTCAAAGTTCGCATCAAAGATGCCAGCTCTATCTCCAGAGCCTGTGCCAATACTTTTTGACTGACATTGTCATTGAGATTCTGCAACTTCCACAGCGCGGTCCATCTGGGGTGGGTGAGCCCCAGGGGCGCCAACTCCTTGTCTGCCACATTGCGCCATAAACGTGCCACCCGCCTCAACTGTTCTGCGAGTGATAACTCCTTAAGCACCTTGATATCATCAACCATCTCAAACTCCATTTAGTTAGCATGCTAAGCATTGTACATTACTTAGCGTGCAAAGTAAATATCTGACATGATCCGTAAGCCATACTAAAGTCCGCCGTTGTGGCCGAATGACCTATCTATCAGATTTGATTCTGCTCCAAGTCAGCCTGAAGCATCGAAATTGGGATATTTCTTCGCCATTTAAGTAAGAAGTTACTCCTGCATGGTTGCAATAAATAGCGGTTAAGCCATAGTGAGCCTGCAAATACGTTTATATGTCGGAGATGAAGATACAATGAGCCAAACGAATCTACTTTTGCTATGTGGAGGTGGTGGAGATGAACACGCGATCTCCCTGCTGTCGGCAAACTTTTTTGAAACTTCACTCGCAGATATACCCGAAGTCAACCTATTACGTGTCGAGCTGGACGCGCAGGGGCATTATCGCACCGCAGATGGGAAAACCTGTGAGCTGACTAACCGTAAACAGATACGTTTCGAAGATGAAACTCTGGCTCCCTGGCCCGTCGATTACGCCATCCCATGTATTCATGGCTATCCGGGAGAAACCGGCGATATTCAATCTTTCTTTGAGTTGATCAACCTGCCCTATTTCGGTTGCGACTCAGAAGCCAGCAGAAACTGTTTCAATAAGGTCACGGCCAAGATGTGGTTCAGCGCACTCGGCATTCCAAACACGCCCTATATTTTTCTCAATGAGTTTAATGATGACGCCATAGCCCGGGCCGCTAAGGCGTTAGAAACCTGGGGCTCCGTGTTTATCAAGGCTGCATCTCAAGGCTCATCTGTAGGCTGTTACCGTGTCGACTCCCTCGATGAGCTTGAGGGCTCGTTGAAAGATGCCTTCAGCTACTCGCCTTATGTAGTGATAGAGAAAACCATCAAGGCCCGGGAGTTGGAGGTCGCCGCCTATGAACTCAATGGTGAAATTGTTGCCACTAAACCCGGTGAGATCATCTGCGCCTCCAATACTTTCTACACCTTTGATGAGAAATATGCTGAGGACAGTCAGGCAGAAACTAAAGTTGAAGCGGAGATCAGTGATGAGTTAAGCCAAACGATCCGCGAATATGCCATTAAGGTGTTCAAGGGAATGAAACTCAGTCATCTTTCGCGCATTGACTTCTTCCTCACCGAGGACAATGAAATTCTTCTCAACGAGATCAATACCTTCCCTGGATTAACACCTATCTCCATGTTTCCCAAGATGCTGGAAAATCACGGCGATAGCTTCAGTGATTTCCTGATAAGCAACATTAAGGCTCAACTGGCGGAACAAGCCTGAATAGCGTTATTCATTTACCCGATATAAGCCGTCACCCCAAATGATAAAAAAGCCGGAGCAGCTCCGGCTTTTTATCTTCTATACTCAGTTTCACGCTGAGCACCTCTATGGCTCAGACTGACAATCAGAAGCGCATTTCATTTCACGTTCACATCTCAACGCCGTATTCCAGATACAGCTTACTCATGTACCCATCACGATACATGGACTTAAGGGCACGCTCTAATGCCGAGGTTTGCTCAAACGGCATCTCCTTGTTACACGCCATGGCACGAAGGGAAGTATAGAAGACCAGCTCCGGTACACCGAAGTTGATGGCTTGCTTATTCATCTGCTCCTGAGCACTGACAAGCTCCGCCGCCCAAAGCTCTATTCTCGCACGTTTGAGTTTACGCAGGTTTTGCGCACTCACCGATGCCAGCTCTACATCAAACCCCAGTTCTGTCAAATATTCACCTATACCGCTTCCCAGAAAACTACCAATCTTGTAGGGTCTCGCATCGCTGAGGGTGGTAAGCGGGATAGTCTGATTGCTCCGGCTATAGAGTCCGTACCTGGATACCAACACCGGACTTATCCAATGAAAGTGTGCCTCTCGCTCCTGACTCCTTGCTACCGGTAATACGCAATGCCCCGGCATGCGCTCGGTGGTAATGATCGCCCGTTTCAAGGGAATAAAGGTTAACCGGTATTCGAGCGATGTTCGTGAGAACATCTCCTTAAGCATGTCGACCAGTAATCCATGATGAGTTTTCCCCACCTTGACCGCAAACGGAGACTCCTCATAGGTCAATACCTGTATCGTCTCGGCCCTTAAGCTCGCGCTTACCAGTGAAACTATACCGACTGCACACGCACAAACGATTATCGAACGACACCGTTTGCAAACCCGTTTAAGGCTACTTCCATACATCTATCGCCTCCTCATAGGGAAGAGTTCTCCCCGCTTCAGGTGCAGTAATTTGTGGCTTAGGAGCTCCTGGCGCGTTCAACCAGAACTCCCTCTTGGAAACCGGGTTTAACTTGGGGGCGCACTTCATCTCTCCCTCCTCTTCAATAAGCTTCAATCGCCTATCGACAGCGGCGGCAAAGTTATCCATCCCCTTTTGTACCGTGACCTTTCCCTCGATGATCTGTGAAATATATTGCCACCAGAAATTTGCCAGCCCCGGATAGTCGGGAACATTGGTCCCGGTAGGCGTCCACACATCCCGTCCACGACTTCGATAGAACTCGACCAGACCACCCAGGTAGGGCGCTTTTTGGGTCATCACATCAGACTCAATATCAGAGCGACGGATCGGTGTTAAGCCGACTAAGGTTTTCTTTAAAGATACGGTTTTCGAAACCACAAATTGCGCATAAAGCCAGGCAGCCTGCTGCCGCTCAAGGGGAGTACTTTTCAAGATGGTCCATGAACCTGCATCCTGATACCCCGACTTCATGCCATCTTGCCAATACTTTCCAACCGGAGAGGGAGCAATACGCCACTTAGGCGTGCCATCTGGATTCATCACCGGTAAACCAGGCTTAGTCAGATCGGCGACGAAGGCGGTATACCAAAATATCTGTTGCGCTATTAACCCCTTACCCGGCCACTCTCCGGCCTGTGTGAAGTTAAGCTCGATAGACTCTTCCGGAGCAAATCGATTCAACCAATAGATAAACTTGTCGATCGCATACACAGAAGCCGGTCCGTTCAAGGCACCTCCCCGCTCGACACTCGCCCCGACAGGACTACATTGCTCGACCCTGATCCCCCACTCATCGACAGGGAGACCATTAGGCAAACCTTTATCCCCCACGCCAGCCATCGACAACCAGGCATCAGACATCCGCCAGCCCAGAGATGGGTCTGTTTTGGCATAGTCCATATGCCCGTAGATACGCTCGCCATCGATCTCTTTTACATCGTCGCTGAAGAATTCAGCAATATCCTCATAGGCTTGCCAATTCTGCGGTACACCAAGCTCATAACCATAGCGCTGTTTAAAACGTTTTTTAAAGTCGGCTCGGTTGAACCAGTCATGCCTGTACCAATAGAGGTTAGCGAACTGCTGATCCGGCAACTGATAAAGCTTACCGTCGGGGCCGGTAGTAAACTTAAGCCCGATAAAGTCAGGTAGATCTAAGTCTGGTGAGGTGACCGATGCCCCCTCATTTTTCATGAAGTCAGACAGAGGCAGGATGGCATCGGATCTAAAATGGGTGCCAATCAAGTCACTGTCGTTGATGTACGCATCGTAGAGGTTTTGATGGGTGAAAATCTGTGCCGACAGTTTTTTTATGACATCATCTTCACCGGTCAGTTCATGAACGACATGTATGCCCGTTATCTCGAAAAATGCTTTGGCGAGCACACTGGCCTCGTAACCATGTGTCGCTATACGCTCCGATACCACCCGGATCTGTAATCCGGAATAGGGTTTTGCAGCCTCGATAAACCAGTTCATCTCCTGCATCTGCTGGGCCTGGGTCAAGGTAGAGGGTTTAAATTCATTGGTAACCCAATACTCGGCTGCTTTCACCTTAGGGTCGAAAAGTGCGTATGACTCGAAGCTTATCCATGGAACGAAAAGGGTTGTGACAATCAATAGTATCTTAATGTCGTGAATGACCACTTCATACTCCACTCAATTATTAGACCGGAAAAATATCTGCTAAAACTTACACTAAACGTTATAACTATGGCCGAATAGCCAAATTTCTGCCACTCCAACCAATTATGCATGACATATGACTCACCCATCCGATACTCTCTTTTAAAGCGGCCTTTGCAGCTAAGTTAACTCCCCCACGCAAATTACTCTTTCCCAGCTATCTATAGATCATCTATGATGTGAAAAATGCGCACTATCTTTCATATAGGCCCGCATCTGAATGGCTAGGCCCTTGTATCTCAAGGAGTTCAGGAACCTTGGAGCTACTTTTCGCCTCTTTCGGCCATTTTGAGAGTATTGCTGTTCCCCTGAAACTCTACTTATCTAAATAAATGGTAACAGATTGAAAAATTTTGATTTTAACCTGCTCAGTGTTCTCGAAGTGTTACTTGAAGAGCAAAGTGTCACCGCTGCGGCGGCGCGTCTTCATCTCAGCCAGTCGGCAGTGAGTAAACAACTGGCCAGATTGAGAGATACCTTCGATGATCAGCTTTTTGAAAGAACAGCTTATGGGTTAAGGCCAACCCCAAAGGCGATGCAACTGGCGCCCGAGCTTCGGCAAATACTCAAACAGGTAGCCAAACTCACCCGCCCGAGTGAATTCGAGCCAGCGCTCAGTCGAAGAAAGTTCAGGCTCAATATTGTCGAGACAGCCTACTCGTTGACCTATCCCCACTTTATGCCAAGCTTATTGCAACAAGCGCCAAGCGTTAAGTTAGATAGTCAGACCTGGCATGCCGAGAGCATGGATAGACTGCTTCGTTGCGAATTAGATATGGGGATCGCCTGCAGGGAGTGGGATACACGATCACAGCTACACATGACCAATATCCCCGAGGAACTCAACTATGTTGAGCTACTCCGTGACCACCCCGTTTGCTTAGTAAGTAATAAACATCCCCTGCTCAAGGAGCGTTGGAATTTAGCCACCTTTCTCAAATACCGCCACCTTCAGGTCACCTTCGGTGGACTTGAACATTGGTTACTGGACGATGTGCTCAATCTTGAGTCACAAAAACGGGATATCGCCGTTAACTTAACCGATTTCCATAGTGCCATGCACCTCTGTGAAAACAGCGAGCTACTGCTTTGCTGCCCGGCAAAATACGCCGCTCAGATGAGTCATCAGTTTGCGTTAACCACCCTGGATATCCCGTTAAATCTGGTGCCGGGTGCCTATGTACTTTTTTGGCATAAACATTTTGATCATGACCTGAGCCACCGTTGGTTAAGAGAGTTGATAAGTAACAATACCCCTGAAACCTGACAACGGGCGTTGTGCGTCAAATAAAAAAGCCTGACTTTAATATTAAAGTCAGGCTTTCAGGTTTATTGCACTGTTTATTTAGATCGGTATAAGCCGTCTTTCTCTTGCCAACTGACAGAAATTTTTATTTATCAGCTGTTTTGGAAAGAATCCAAACAGAGGCTGCAGCAACCACAGCAAATCCCGCTAATATAATTACAGGCATGGCGCTGTAGCCAAGAATATGCCAAATAACACTCTCTAACGTACTCATATAGACTCCTTATTGCCAACCTTCGACTTTGTGCATATCCGGCAGTTTATGGGCGATACCTTTATGGCAATCCACACAAGTATTGTCCCCACTGGCAAGGGCTGTGGAGTGCTGCCTTACGCTGCGTGGGCTCTGCTCTGAGAAATCCATATACTCAAAGTTATGACAGTTACGACACTCTAAAGAGTCGTTCTTTTTCAGTCTTGCCCACTCCCTTTCGGCTAAATGAGCGCGACGCTCTTTGAACTTCTCTGGTGTGTTAATGGTTTGAGTTACAAAATATGCAAACAGCTCTTTAGATGCCTGAACCTTACGCACGATTTTATCTGTCCATGCATGAGGCACGTGACAATCTGAACATATGGCACGAACACCAGATCGGTTTGCGTAGTGAATAGTTTCTTGAATCTCTGCCACTATCGGCGCATGACATCCGGAACAAAACTCTTCGGTGTTTGTCGCTTCCATACCTGTGTTAAAAGCACCCCAGAAGAGCAGCCCTCCTGCAAAGCCCATAAATAGAACGATACCCACAGCGGCTTTACTGGGCCGCTTCAATATGCCCCAGAAGCCTTTTAAGGCGTTAATAATCCATTTCATATTATTACCCGCCTATTTTATTTTTGCAGTGACTTAACACGTTCGAAGGAGTTACCCACTAAAGGTTTCGCATCTGCTTGTGTCACGTGACACTGCAGGCAAAAGTATCTTCTGGGAGAAACATCGGCCAACACTTCATCGTTCCGGTTAGTAAAGTGAGTCACACTGATCTTGGTTGCTCCCATCTCTTTGGCGTTTTTCCAGCCGTGGCAAGATAAACACTTATTAGCATTAAGAGAGACTTCATAGTTTCTGATATGGTGTGGGATCAGTGGTGGCTGAAACACATAACTGCTTTCGATATCGACTTGATCTCGTGGTACCTTCTTCATAGGGTCGGCGGCTCTTGTCGCTTCCAGCTCAGCGCTGCCCCGAAGCGATTCAACGCCACCAATGCCGCGCCCTTGGCTAACAGCAAAAGCACTCATCAGGCCTAAACTCAAACTGATTGATAATAAAAGTAACTTTTTCATGTTAACCCCGCCTTAACCCACTTTAGTAATTTTTATTGGACACTTTTTAAAGTCTGTCTGTTTAGACAGAGGATCCGTGGCATCTAGAATCAACTTATTGATTAGAATTCGCGCATCGAAAAAAGGAACAAATACCAAGCCTTTTGGTGGGCGGTTTCGACCACGCGTCTCGACTCTGGCACGCACTTCACCACGCTTATTGCTCATCAGGACCTCATCACCACGACGAACACCATGGGCTTTAGCGTCATCAGGATGCATATAGCAAACCGCATCAGGAACCGCTTTATATAGCTCAGGGACACGACGGGTCATGGTTCCGGTATGCCAATGCTCTAATACACGGCCAGTACATAACCATAGGTTATACTCTTCATCCGGAGATTCCGGTGGCTTCTCATAGGGTGCAGAGATGATCCATGCTTTACCATCTGGCTTGCCATAGAACTCAAATCCTTTACCTTTGCCAACATAGGGATCGGATCCCTCTTTAAAGCGCCACCTGGTCTCTTTACCATCGACGACAGGCCAACGTAAGCCACGTTCATTGTGGTAGCGTTCGTATGGCGCTAAATCATGGGCTTTGCCACGACCGAAGCTGGCATACTCCTCAAATAGCCCTTTTTGTACATAAAAGCCTTGATCTTTAGCATCATCATTAAGCGGTTGCGCCTCCGATAACGGGAACTTATTCACCTGACCATTTTCAAATAACACCTGATACATGGTCTTACCGCGTACTTCAGGCATCTTTGCGATTAGCTCTTCGCTCCACACCTCTTCAATTTTGAAGCGTTTTGAAAATTCCATGATCTGCCAGAGATCTGACTTAGCTTCACCCGGGGCTGAAACTTGCTGATACCAAGCCTGTGTACGGCGCTCAGCGTTACCATAAGCCCCCTCTTTCTCTACCCACATAGCGGTTGGCAGAATCAAGTCTGATGCCTGCGCCGTCGCCGTCGGATAAGGATCAGAGCAAACGATGAAGTTTTCCGGATTACGATAGCCAGGTAGACGCTCATTGTTGATGTTTGGGCCTGCCTGCATATTGTTATTACACATCACCCAATAGGCATTGAGTTCACCATCATTTAACTTACGATCTTGTAGCACCGCATGGAAACCAGGTTTAGGCGGAATAGTGCCCTCCGGCAGTTTCCATAATTTTTCAGACAGTTTACGGTGCTTAGGATTAGCCACCACCATATCTGCTGGCAGACGGTGTGAGAAGGTGCCCACTTCACGTGCGGTGCCACATGCCGATGGCTGACCTGTGAGTGAGAATGGACCGTTACCTGGTGTAGAGATTTTTCCAACCAGAAGGTGGATGTTGTAAACCAGTGAGTTCATCCATACCCCACGGGTGTGCTGATTCATCCCCATAGTCCAAAGTGACATGACCTTAATCTTTGGATCGGCGAACTGTTTAGCCAGAGCCAGAAGTTTCTCTTCATCAACCCCCGTCATCTCAGCGGTTTTCTCTAACGTGTAAGGGGCAACAGATTGCTTATATTGTTCAAAATCGATGGAATCGACTTTACCTACGTTAGGGTTGGCTGCGGCTTGTTGTAGTGGGTGCTCATCTCTTAAGCCATAACCTATGTCGGTGGTGGCTTGTTTGAAGTGCGTATGCTTATTGACGAAGTCCCAATTAACGGCATCGTTTTCGATGATGTAATTGGCGATATAGTTAGCTATCGCAAGGTCAGTTTGTGGCTTAAAGATGTAACCTTTATCTGCCAGTTCAAATGAACGATGATAGTAAGTCGATAGCACATTCACTTGCACATGGGGATGACTCAAACGTCTGTCGGTGATGCGGCTCCATAGAATGGGATGCATCTCAGCCATATTCGCACCCCATAAAACGAATGCATCGGCTTCTTCAAAATCATCATAACAGCCCATAGGCTCATCAATACCGAAGGTACGCATAAAGGCGCCTACAGCGGAAGCCATACAGTGACGAGCATTAGGGTCGATGTTGTTTGAACGGAAACCCGCTTTCATCATCTTAACGGCCGCGTAGCCTTCCATGACTGTCCACTGGCCTGAGCCAAACATACCAACGCTGGTAGGCCCTTTCTTCTTAAGGGCCGATTTCCATTTCCGGGCCATGATATCAAAAGCGTCATCCCAGCTTACCGGTGCAAATTCACCGTTTTTGTCGAACTTACCGTTAGTTTGACGCAAGAGAGGCTGAGTAAGCCTGTCTGCCCCATACATGATCTTTGACAGGAAGTAACCTTTAATACAGTTTAATCCCTTGTTAACTGGGGCTTCCGGATCACCTTGGGTTGCAACGACTTTCCCCTCCTGTGTACCCACAAGTACCGAGCACCCTGTACCACAAAAACGACATGGCGCTTTATCCCAATGAATTTTTGACTCTTCACTTGAAGCAATTAAGTTTGTTGCTGAGGCAGGAAGAGTAATTCCAGCGAGTGCTGCAGCTGATGCTGCGGCATTGGCTTTGATAAACTCACGTCTAGACATTTTCATACTTGTTCCTCGCTAACACATTAGCTATTTTTGGAAATTGATTTTTTGCTGTTTGGTTCGACATCAATCTGGTGATACACCATGGTTGCACCTAACACTCCAGGCATGTCGTTAATCTGTTCTATGATCTCGCTAATAAAGCCCTCTGTTTGGGTCTCAAGCACCACAACAATTTTTCCGACTTCATTAACACCGTAAATTTCGGCCTCTTTTAACCCTGCTATAAGGCCTTTGGTTTCCTCTAAATGCTCGGGGCTAACTTGTACAAGCAGGCTTGATATATGCGCCTCAGCTAACGACATGTGGGTGTTCCTTATCTATCTTGGGACAATTTTTAAATGACACAGCCTGGACAACCAGAGAAGAAAATCTCAAAAGTACCGATACAACAGAGGCGAAAAAGGCGGTAAGAAAAATAAAAGCCTTAAGCTCTAGACTTTTCTCTTCTTCGGCTGTGAAACTCATAACTCCTCCAACATGGGGCGTTAGCCTCGCACATGGTGAGCCATAGATTCAGGCTCGAATTAGATGATTGGTATGTAAAATCTCAACCAAGCTGTTAACTTGCTTGAAATGGTACCCGTATTGAGATCTCCAGCTGTATACCCCTAACTTGGTAAAGCCCAAGCGGATCGACGGCCATCACATTTGCAGGGCAACCTGTGATCCAGATCAAAACAAATACCTAAACATTTTAGCTTAAAAATCAAACATTCTAATAATTACCATGATCTGGAACAACTTTTAACGTGATCCAACTCACACAATCTCCCTAACAACAAGTTAGCAAGATGTAAAGCTATCGCTAAATAGATACACAGCTCACAAAAAGCGTGTACAAAAAGCAGGCACTTAACACTGAGTTAAGGCGGTGATGGTAGGAGGCGCAGATACATCCAGACAATGAGGGGGTGTCGAGCCCCCGGATTCAAAAGCCGGGGGAATAAAAAAGCGCAGACGATAACGCTGCGCTTTTCAATGAAAAGGTGTCGTTTCCTCTATCAAAAAATTGAGATCAGCTCTCTTTAATTCTGTTCAGAATACGCTTCTCGGAGATAGGGTAAGCCGTACCTAAAACCTGAGCAAAACAGGAGACCCGGTACTCCTCAATCATCCAACGGGCATCGAGCAGAGACTCAGGGATGGCAGCCGATCTGGGAAGTTTAGCCAATTGGGTTTCGAGCTCATTTTGTACATTATTGATGCTTTGCATATGAAGCCTGTCGCGATTAGGGTCGACGGGTAACTTATCCAATCGATTATCGATAGCTTTCAGGTAACGCACCATATCCGGAAGACGCTGCCATCCACACTGCTCGACAAACCCCTTAAATACCAGCTTGTCCAACTGTGTCTGAATATCACTCATTGCAAAGGCGATATCCAGGCTTATCTTACCTTTCAAGCGCTTCTTAATCTTCTGATAGAGCGTCAGTATCTCTTCGACTTTCAGCGCAAGTTTGGCCGCCGTAGGGTTAAGCTCCTGCCTTACCCAATCCTTAGCCTGCTCGAAACTCGCCTGTGAGCGCACATCGACACCTTTCTCGTCGAGTAACTGTTGCACCGCGGCCGCTAAAATATCGTCGATCAAGATCTGTACCTGACCAAAGGGGTTAAAGTACATCGCTAACTTCGCCTTGTTTGGCAAGGTTTTTTGCAGGTGCTTAACCGGTGATGGTATGTTGATCAACAGGAGTCGCTGCAGACCGGAGCGGTGCGCCCGAATCGCTTCATTCTCATCATCGAATAACTTGATAGCAACAGATTCTCTGTTATCGACTAAAGCCGGAAACGCTTTAACCTCGAAGTTCCCCTTCTTCTGTTGGAACTGGCTCGGCAGATCCCCGAAAGACCACTCTAACAGGTCCGATTTCTCAATGCCTGAATCGGCCACCTGACGGATAGCATGAGACACTTGCCCCTGCAGAGAGGCTTTTAACTCTTCTATATCTCGGGATTGCGCAACCAGCTTACCCTTATCTCCCTCCACCTTAAAATTGATCAGCAGATGCTTGGTCAGTTGATTGAGATCGAAATCTTCAGGTGCGACTCGCACGCCACTCATGCGCAACAACTGTTTACACATGGCGTCGATAAGGCTCATCTCGAAGGGCTTCATCGCCTGTATGCATGCCTTGGCATAATCCGGCGCCGGAACGAAGTTGCGTCGAATCGCCTTAGGAAGCGATTTAATCAATGCGATGCACTTCTCCTCCCTCAGACCCGGCACCTGCCAATCAAAATCCACATCTTCGATCTGGTTAAGCAGGGCTACCGGTACATGAACTGAAACCCCATCATCTTCGGCCGATGGCTCGAAGTGATAGCTTACAGCTAACTTAAGGTTCCCCTGATGCCAGAAATCCGGGAAATCCAGTGCCGAGATATGACTATCACCGCGCTGCATCAATTGCTCACGTTCAAAATCTAACAGATGCGGGTTCTTTTTACGCTCTGTCTTCCACCAGCTAAAAAATTTAGGGGCGTTATAGATACCCGCGGGAATTCGCGGTTCATAGAAGTCCACCAGGACCTGTTCATCCACCAAAATGTCCCGGCGACGTGATTTATGCTCCAGGGTTTCAACTTCTTTGAGTAAGTTACGATTCTTTATGAAGAAAGATTCATTGGTACGCAGCTCACCGTCGGCTAAGGCGCTGCGGATGAAGATCTCGCGCGCCTCAATAGCGTTGACCGGCCCATACTGGGTCTTACGGCGATTAACTATGGTCAGGCCATACAGGACCTGGTTTTCCAGTGCGACAACACTGCCCTGCTTAGCTTCGAAGTGAGGCTCGAGGTAGTTTTTCTTCACCAGATGACCGGCTAAGGGCTCGATCCATTCGGGTTGAATTTTGGCACAGCAACGGGCAAACAGGCGTGAGGTTTCGGTAAGTTCTGCCGCCATGATCCATTTCGGTCCCTTTTTCGCCAGCGGCGAACCGGGAAACACGAAGAACTTACGATTGCGCGCTCCTAAATACTCATTGTCTTTATCTTTAAAGCCTACATGACTGAGCAGTCCGGTTAGCAAAGATTTATGCAGCAGCTCATAATCCGCAGGTTCGGTATTAAGCCGCCATTTAAGATCGTGCACGGCCTGCTTTAACTGAACGTAGAGGTCTTGCCACTCCCTGACCCTCAGGTAAGCAAGAAACTCTTTCTTGCACTGTTTCCTGAACTGGCTTGAGGAGTACTGCTTTTGCTGCACCTTAAGGTGATCCCACAGATTAACAAACGCAACAAAATCTGAGTTTTTGTCACTGTGTTTCTTATGGGCTTCATCGGCCGCCTGCCTCTTATCCATAGGACGTTCCCGTGGATCTTGAATCGACAGTGCAGAGGTGATGACGAGTGTCTCATGAAGACAACCAAACTTTTCAGCCTGAACCACCATACGTGCCAAGCGGGGATCCACCGGGATATGAGCCAACTTCTTTCCCAAAGGAGTCAAGGCTAAACGCCCCTTCGCCTTGCGTACGGCTTCCAACTCCTCAAGGAGCAGGAAGCCATCACGGATATAGCGCTGGTCCGGTGACTGGATAAACGGGAAAGCTTCGATATCACCAAGTCCGATCGACAGCATCTTCAGAATCACGGAGGCCAGATTGGTACGCAGGATCTCAGGATCGGTAAATTCCGGACGACCGCTGAAGTCCTCCTCACTATACAGACGGATACAGATCCCCGGCGCGACACGACCACAACGCCCCTGCCTCTGATTGGCACTGGCCTGTGAGATCGGCTCAATAGGAAGACGTTGAACCTTGGTTCGGTAGCTATATCGACTGATACGAGCCGTACCGGGATCGATAACATAACGGATACCGGGAACCGTCAGCGAGGTTTCTGCCACGTTAGTGGCCAGTACGATGCGTCGGCCGACGTGGCTCTTGAATACTTTCGACTGTTCACCGTAAGAGAGGCGAGCATATAGGGGTAATATCTCGGTATCGCGATACTGACGACGATTCAACTGATCGGCTACATCTCGAATTTCACGCTCACCATTCATAAAGATAAGAATGTCGCCGGGCCCTTCTGCAGTGAGTTCATCGACGGCTTCAAATATTCCTTCGGTCAAATCCAGATCTTCATCACTATCGCGTACCAGCGGCCTGAAACGTGTCTCCACCGGATAGGTACGCCCCGAGACCTCGATGATTGGGGCATCACCGAAGTGTTTCGAAAACTTGTCGAGATCGATCGTTGCCGAAGTGATGATCACCTTGAGATCCGGACGCTTCTTAAGGACGTTTTTCAGGTAACCTAAGATAAAATCGATATTGAGGCTTCGTTCATGGGCCTCATCTATGATGATAGTGTCATATTGGTCGAGGAATTTATCGTTGGTAAGCTCGGCCAGCAAGATACCGTCTGTCATCAGCTTAATGTATGAACCATCATTTATCGCATCAGCAAATCGAACCTTAAAGCCGACAACCTCACCGAGCGGACTCTTAAGCTCTTCGGCAACACGAGTGGCGACACTTCTGGCCGCCAGGCGCCTTGGTTGAGTATGGCCAATCAAGCCGCGACAACCCAGACCAAGCTCCAGGCAGATCTTAGGTAACTGAGTCGTTTTACCCGATCCCGTTTCACCTGCGACGATCACCACCTGATGACCAGCGATCGCCCTGGCTATCTCCTCGCGTTTTTGCGAGATTGGTAAACCTTCGGGGTAAGTGATCTCCGGACGCGCCTGACGTCGTTTCTCTACCTTTTCAAAAGCTTCAACGGCTTGTGCTTCCAGTTTCTCTATGGCGAGGCGCTTCTTATCTGAATCAGCCTCTTTATTGAGTCTGTATAGGCGTCGTCTTATTCGAGAAACGTCGGCTTGATAGCACTGTTTTAGATATGTATTCGATAGAGGGTGTTGTTGCGAACTCAAGTCCAGATTCCATTGCCAGGATCAAAAAAGGGATCCTAGCAAGGATAGGAGGTTTTTGGTATGGAAAATTTTCCTGCGCGCCGGTAAATGACAGGCAATAGTGGGACTCTGAGTATTATTCGACGAGTAAACGCCACCAAGCCCGGTTAACGTCGTCGCAGGCATGGAACAGATCAACCAATCCACACCGGTCATCTCCTTATCAAACGCTAACTTACTCAGGTTCAGCCGACTCCAGGTTATATCCGGCTAAAATACTCTGAATAACACCACTGCGTTGCAGCCTTTGTAAACTCATGTTGAAACGGTCCACAACCTCCTTGTCGGCGTGCTTTCGGCCATAGCCGATATAGTAATACAGCTCCTCGTTTGAACCTGCATAACGGACATTATTAAAGTTTCCCTGAGCAATAAGTGTATTGCCGACGTCTCTGTTGGAGTAGATCATCTCGATATTACGACCTTCGTTATTCAACATCTTAAACACTTGTGTATTGTCATGGATCTCCTGAATGGTGATGGGCTCAAGGTTTGCCTCAATCATCTGCTGACGGATCTTCTTCAGGTGCTCCGAGGTATTAGAAGATTCGAGGACACCAACTCTGGCACCGGCCAGATCTGAAAGTGAGGAATAGTTCAAAGGGTTAGAACTATTAACGAAGAACCCATACTGAGTCTTCAGCAGAGGCGGGGAGAAGGTAAGCCATTGGGCCCGCTTGTTATTCCATCCGATGACCAGCATTGCCTGCACCAGTCCCCGTTTCACTTTAAATTGCGAGCGTTTCCATGGCAGTAACTCGATAGAGCAGCTGATATCTGTGTCATCGCATGCTTGCCTGACAATATCGATAGCCGCTCCCGATAAGGCCTCCCCCTTGATATAGCTAAATGGCGGAAAGTTATGGGTGACGAACTTAAGCTCGGCAGCCTGAGCGACAAACATGAATTGAATAGTGGTAAATATGAAAATAATGATTCTTTTCATCTTAACCCCAGGAGTCTATAAGATAACCATCCTGTTGAACGAGACCCCTAATCGTATAATTGTTACCGCCTCCTGCGTCACAGCAACTTAGAATCAGATGCGGCATCGCGGCCGCCACCTATCAAGCATAGCTGGCTATATAAATATTTGCTTAAAAGCCGTCTGGCCGAGCGGTTAAATATTATTACGCCGGGGATATGTGACAGAGGGAAGCTGCTCCCGGAGTAAACAGAAAAGTACAAGGGGTAATAAATGGAAAAACAGTCAAGAGACGCCTTATGCTGCGAGACGCTCTCGCAGCATAAGGCTGGGCCTAATCGAAAAACCTAAGCCGGTGCGAGATAACACTGCTGCATATAGTTGTTGATAGCTGTGAGTACATTAGTGCGGTTGATGGTACCGATGACCCTCCCCTCCTCGACCACAGGATAGATCTTTGGTTTCTCCCCCAGCATCTGCTCGGCCAGCCCCAAAATGCTATCGTCGGGCGACACCCAGAGCACATCGCTACGCATACAATCATTGACGTTGGCCACTAAATCACAATGGTAACTACTCTTCAACATCACAGACATACAATCCTGCTGAGACAGAAACCCAACAAGCTGTCCCGACGCATCAACCACGGGTGCTCCCTGTTTCTTCTCGTTTAACAGCGCTTCTACTGCCGAAGCCAACGACATTTCGGGTGTAAGCAGCACGGGTTGACGGTCCATATGTTCATTAACTTTTATAGAGTCCATAGTTTTCCCTCCGGTGTGTACTGACCTTAGTTTACATAAGATATTAATGAACTGTATAGAAAATATTCAACAACGCTAATCTAAATGACTAATTTTGTTGAAATAGTGTAATCGGCAACAAATTAACCAAATAATTAACATTGCAAACTGGTAAAAAACATGCAAGTTTAAAACACACTGTAAAACAAGTGTTTTTCCTTTAACCCACTAGATTTAATCAGTTTTATTTATGTGAGTGACAACGAGCATTTTTTCAAAGTGGGACATTTTGACCCAGTCGCGTCGTGAAAGATGATCTAGCTCATATTGATGAAACCTAATGCACGACTTTAGTCTCAAGCACAACAAAGCTTGATATGAGTCAATATTTTTCATTTTTTTAGGCATAGACTTGTTTCCGAAAAGTGAGCAAAAAACAATTCACCCCCAAAACAACAACAAAGGTTTAACATGGACACACATGCAGCCCTATATCGACAGGGACAGGCGCGTTTGGATATGCTGCGCCAGCTCAAATCCCGAGACGGACAGTCATTAACTAGCAAAATGAAAGAACACGGCATCACTCGCCGTGATTTTATGAAGTGGAGTGCATCCGTTACAGCGATGCTTGCTCTACCCCTTCCATTCAGCACGCTTGTTGCGGAAGCCGCGGAACTTGCCGATAGAGTACCGTTAATCTGGTTACACATGGCCGAGTGCACAGGTTGTTCTGAGTCTTTGGTAAGAACCGATACACCTAATCTGGATTCTCTCATCTTCGATCATGTTTCTCTGGAATACCATGAGACCTTGATGGCAGCTGCCGGTTGGCAGGCTGAAGAGAACCTTGAGCATGCAATGGAAGCCTACAAAGGCAACTACCTTCTCGCTGTTGAAGGTGCGGTCCCTACGGCCAACAACGGTGCTTTCCTGACCGTAGGTTGTAAAGGTCACACCGGACTGGACATCGTCAAGCATGCTGCCGATGGCGCTGCGGCGATCATTTCAGTAGGTACCTGTGCTGCTTTCGGTGGTATTCAGGCCGCTTCTCCTAACCCAACGGGTGCGAAAGGCGTTCATGAAGTTGTCGACAAGACTGTGATCAACTTGGGTGGTTGTCCTCCAAGTGAGAAAAACATTGTCGGTACCCTGATGTACTTCATCATGTTCGGCAAACTACCGGCCCTGGATATGTTCAACCGTCCTAAGTGGGCTTACGGTGCTCGTGTACACGACAACTGCGAACGTCGCGGTCGCTTCGATGCTGGTGAGTTTGTCGAAGAGTTTGGTGACCAGGGTGCTAAAGAGGGTTACTGCCTCTACAAGGTTGGTTGTAAAGGTCCTTATACCTACAACAACTGCCCGACCGAACGCTTTAACCATCATACAAGTTGGCCTGTACTTGCAGGACACGGTTGTATGGGCTGCTCAGAGCCTAATTTCTGGGATGATATGGCTGACTTTGAGAAGCCACTCGGCAGACAACTCCTCCATGGAATTGATGCTACTGCGGACACCGTTGGTGCCGTTATTCTTGGCGCAACTGCAGTGGGTATTGGCGCCCATGCCGTTACAAGCATTTTTGCCAAACCACTGGAGGAGTAATCAATGAGCAAGCGTGTAGTAATCGATCCAATTACCCGTATTGAGGGTCATTTGCGTGTCGAAGTCGAAGTCGACGAAAACAATGTAATTAACAAGGCTTGGTCATCTTCAACCCTTTGGCGTGGTATCGAAGTCATCCTTAAGGGCCGTACCCCTATGGATGTCGGCCTTATCGTTCAGAGAATCTGTGGTGTATGTACCTATTCTCACTACCGTGCAGGTATCGAAGCGGTTGAAAATGCATTAGGGACACAGATCCCATTGAACGCTAAGTATCTGCGTTCATTGATGCAGACATCTCTGTATATGCATGACCATATCGTTCATTTCTATCATCTGCATGGTCTGGATTGGGTAGACGTAGTTTCGGCACTGAGCGCCGACCCTGCAGCGGCTGCACAAGAAGCCCTTAAGTACACAGATAAGCCTATCGCTGCCGGCGAAGGTGAACTGCGTGCCGTACAGGAGCGTGTCAAAGGGTTCGTAGAGACAGGTAAGCTTGGCCCATTTGCTAACGCCTACTGGGGCAACAGCACCTACAAGTTTACTCCCGAGCAGAACCTTATTGCCCTTTCTCACTACCTTAAGGCACTGGAAGTTCAGCGTGTCGCAGCCGAGATGTTAGCTATCTTCGGCGGTAAGTCTCCGCATCCACAATCTTTGGTTGTTGGTGGTGTGACTTCGGTTCGTGACATGTTAAGCCCTGCACGTCTTCAGGAGTGGAAGCAGAAACACGCTATCGTGACTGACTTCATTCACCGTGCTTACAAGGCTGACATCGTGATGGCGGCTGCCGCATTCGGTGGTGAACCAAGCGTTCTTGGCGGTGTAAACGTGAAGAACTTCATGGCAACCAACGACTTCGTATTGGCCGATGGTCAGTACATGTTCGATCAGGGTGTGATCATGAATGGCGACCTGGCCGGTGTAACCGATATCAACCCTGATCTTATCAAGGAAGATGTCACCCACGCCTGGTATAAGGCAGATGGCGCACAGCATCCATATGACGGTACAACGGTACCTGACTATACAGGTTTCGTTGAGCGTGACACAGTCTACGGTAAGTTACCTACCCTAGATGGCGACGGTAAGTACTCATGGGTGAAGTCACCACGTTATGACGATGAGCCAATGGAAGTGGGACCACTTGCCAGCTTGCTTGTGAGCTACGCTAAAGGCAACAAGGTTGTTGTTGACTCAGTCAACGGCCTGCTCGAAGCAACGGGTCTGCCAATTGAAGCACTATTCACTACTCTTGGCCGTACTGCGGCTCGCATGCTACAGACAGTGATTGTCGCCGAAGAGGGTCTTAAGACGTTCGACGCTATGCTGGTCAACATGCAGTCTGATGAGTCTACCTATGTTAAGCCTGAGATGGACTCAAATCAGGAGTACGTTGGACACGCCATGATTGAAGCGCCTCGCGGCATGCTAAGTCACTGGATCCGTATCAAAGGCGGTTTAGTAGAGAACTATCAGGCTGTAGTACCGACAACCTGGAACGCAGGTCCCGTCGATGCTAACGGTAAGATGGGTCCATATGAAGCCTCTTTGGTTGGCCTTAAGTTGGAAGATCCAACTAAGCCACTGGAAGTCATACGTATTATTCACTCGTTTGACCCTTGTATGGCGTGTTCTGTACACGTTATGGACTTTAAGGGACAAGAGTTGGGTGAGTTCCGTATCGATCCCAACGGCCAATAATCACTAAGGGAGGGATAGCAAAATGAATCATTCTGCGACCCATACTAGAGACTTGATCTTCAGCCCTGCGATCCGGATTTTTCACTGGCTTCGCGCACTGTCGATACTCGTTCTGGTAATCACAGGATTTTATATATCTTGGCCATTTTTAGTGGCACCTGAAAATAACGATATTCAGGTTCAGAGCTATATCCGCTTCGCTCACTTAGTGTTTGGCTTTGCGTTAACGGCCATCACCCTGGTGCGCTTTTACCTCTTCTTCTTCGGCAAGAGCGACATCGAACGTCGATCTTTCCGAGATGCGGCGAGTGTAACTAGCTGGGTTAAAAACCTGAAATCTTACTTATGGATGGGACACCTTGATAAAGCGGGTGTTTATGGACCACTACAGTTCACAACCTATGTATTGATCTCATTTATGGCTCTGTTTATCTGTATCACCGGCCTGGTACTGTATGCCAACGTCTATCACCTTGGAATGGGTGGCATGATGTGGGATGCGGCAGGTTGGATCACCGCACAGATGGGTGGACTGGCACAAGTAAGAATTTGGCATCATTACCTGACTTGGGTATTTGTCATCTTCGTACTTGTCCATGTATACATGGCCGTTTGGTCGGGTATCAGGTTCAAGCATAACTCTGTAGATTCTATAGTCTCTGGTTATGATTACCACAAGAAGCACTAGTAGATATTGTAGTCATTAAGCAGTATCAGGGTACGCCGATGTTTTTATCGGCGTACTTTTATTATATTTAGACCATTATTATCTGATCACTGTATTTTCATGGATAGAAAGTGGTGTTGAAAGCAGGTATAAACCTTACTTATCGATGATGATAGTCCCTAACAACAAGGCAAGGTTTTAATGAAGGTATTGCTGCTAGGTATTGGCAATGTCCTGTACGCAGATGAAGGTATCGGTGTACATTTCGTCAATTATATCGCTGAAAATTTCAAATTCAGCCATGAGAGTGACCAACTGGATATTACAGATGGTGGCACCCTCGCTCAGGGATTAATCCCAATTATCTGTCAATATGATTACTTAATTGTTGTCGACACAGTCAACGCCCATGGTGTGGAACCCGGGCAGGTTTATTTCTTCGATTTCGATAAGGCCCCGGCAGAGATCGACTGGCAAGGCAGCGCTCACGAAGTCGAAATGCTGCAAACATTGAACATGATGGATATGGTAGGCGATCGCCCTAAAACATTTATCCTGGGTGTGACTCCCACCGTACTTGAGCCGATGACCCTGGGCCTGACCCCTATGGTCGAGGCGGCGGTTCCCCTCATGGAAAAAACATTATTAGAACATTTTAACCAGCTTAATTTCAGCTGCGAACGCATCAATGAAATAGATATCAATACCTTAATCCCCGAGTCATACAAACGCGGTGTTACTTATAATGAAGAATATTAGGTTTGAATTTACCTGCTCAAGACAGGTTCCCCTTTATGCGCATCTATGTAATCAATATCTTAATCATGATCAGCTCAATATAACGGTAGGTTATCAAGATCAGGTCTATTTTATCGAAGCGCAGGGAGAGTTGAAGGAGCTTGAATCTCTTGCCGATGCGATTGCCCAGGATTTTCTGATCTCCGTATGGTTAACCGACTCGCGGATCTCACTGATCGAATCCCGAATGGGTGGGCATCAGCTTCTACCCAACGCTAAGGTAGAGCAGGAGTTTTGCCAGCAATGCCTGCCGAAATTTGGCGACAACCAGTCGCCACAATTTGGCGATATATCCTTAAAATGCGACTGCTGTCAGGGCGAAACCCGCCTCAATGAAGAACACTTAGGCCTCTCCTTTGCTGATATCGCCTCTGTAGCAGATAAACTACTGACAGATGGTCATGCGCTATTTCCGAGCAACTCCCCCGTCACGCTGAGTCTCTCACCTCTGGATAGTGAAGGCAGGGACAAGCTGCTTGTCTGCAACCCTAATACCCTCAATGCTCAGTTTCACCTAAAAGATCACCAGATATTAGCCCTGTCGAGCATCGAAAAACCATTGATCACCGCACGACCTGTCAGCGACCACCCCAAACTGAATGCGCCTCTGTACGATATCTGTTTCGCCTACAACCGTGGGATTGTGGTCTTGTGTGAAATATTAAGACAGCGAGGAGTAGATTGGATCTATTTCAATGCCGACAACCTTGACAAGCCTATGGTTTGGATACAATCGGCCTGGAGTAAAATATCCAGCACAGCTCATGAACAGCAATCATGGGTTGTATTAGAGGAAACGCCGGAACCTCTGCACGATGAGGCAAGCTTTAACGGCATAACTGCCAGCTGGAAGAAGGGAGTGATCAGCTGCAAGGCTTCGGCTACTGATGATAACCGACGCGACATGACTGATGCAGGGATCTGCGCGCTCAATGCGGGGAACCTTGAAAGCGGTCAGTTCAAAAACTCGGCCGTTATCTACTTCAGCCAGCAACATACGGGGCAGATCCTTACCCAGGACAGGACCCAAAAGAGTGAGCTTTTCTTCTCTCTGCCACAGCTTCCAAGCACAGGGTATGAGATCTATCACCAACTGGAGCAGAGCCCGCAGCGAAGCGTAGTGGAAAAGTTCAAACAGAAATACCCGGATGACTATCTCAGGTTGCTCGATCTGAACTTAGCGGCCCCCACTGATAACCTGCAAAGCCTATGGGCTATTTCGGCAATTATCCTCGGCCTCTCATCCAAATCACTGGCTAAAGAATCTCTCAGTGACGCCCTAATCAGCTGCGCCATGGCCCACAGGGGCTCTAATTCACCCAGAATTGACTACCCACTGACTAAGGGGGAAGCCCATAGAAGCCTAAACTGGTGCAAAACACTGGGTTCACTGATAAGTTTCAGGCTGGCTGACGATAGAGATGCATTCAAACTTGCCTTCGGCATGCAAGATTCACTCGCCGACTTTTTAGCCAACTGGATTGAGCATCTGGATCTCAACGTTGGTGTTAACTCCGTCGTCCTTGCTGGCAGTGAGTTTGCCAATGAGGTGTTGACTCAAAGATTATCATTAAGACTGGGTAAAAACTTCCCTCTGAAAGTCAACCACAGGCTCGATCTCGATGGAAACAACCTTGCTGTCGGCGGGCTCTACCTTAAGAAGCGAAGATAACAATTAATGATTGAAACCAAAGACAATTACACTCTCAGCTCCTCGCAGCCCAAGGTTGCAAGGGTTGAGATTACTGTCACGGGTATCGTTCAGGGGGTCGGTTTCCGGCCCTTCGTATATCGTTACGCAAAAAGTGAACGCCTCAGTGGCTTCGTCCTTAATAACGGCCAAGGGGTAACCATTGAAGTTCAAGGGCAACAGAACGATATCGACAGCTTTATCGAACGTTTTCATAACTCGCCTCCCCCACTTGCCCGTATAGATACACTTAGTTCCAAACAGATTGCCATCGATGATAATTGTGAGGATTTCATCATTGTAGCCAGTGATGGTAATTCGAATGCGGTGGTTGCTGTCTCACCGGATAAGAGCTGCTGCAGTAGCTGTTTAGATGAAATTAATGACCCGGATAACCGCCACTACCGCTATCCGTTTACCAACTGCACCAATTGCGGCCCCAGATATACACTGATTAACGCCCTGCCTTACGATCGTAAACACACATCTATGGCAAGCTTTGATATGTGTGAAACTTGTAAGAGCTC
Organism: uncultured Shewanella sp.; assembly: GCF_947501225.1. Classification (GTDB taxonomy): domain Bacteria; phylum Pseudomonadota; class Gammaproteobacteria; order Enterobacterales; family Shewanellaceae; genus Shewanella. Next base: position 46,850 of record NZ_CANMUW010000008.1, on the reverse strand, counting down.
CTATCTCGACCCAATGGACAGGCGTTATCATGCTCAGCCCGTCAGCTGTCCACAGTGCGGGCCGCAGCTCTCTCTGCTCACCAGAGATGGGGCCAGCATCGCCCAAGCCGACAGGGCGCTGAGCGCAACAGTACAAAGGCTGTTACAGGGGGAGATCGTTGCAATTAAGGGCCTTGGTGGCTTCCATTTAGTCTGTGATGCAACCAATCATGGCGCAGTTGAGCGTTTGAGAGAGAGGAAGAGACGTCCGGCTAAACCACTGGCTGTGATGGTAAGCAATCTGGAAATGGCAAAATCCATAGTGACAGGTTCTCAATTTGAGTGGGAGCAGCTCACCTCGATTGAAAGACCTATCACAATCATGACTAAATGCCGCTCGTCGACCCCGGGACTCAGCCCCGCTATCGCACCTGGCATCGATAAGTTGGGGGTATTTTTACCCTATACCCCACTTCACTCTCTTCTTTTGAAAGAGCTCAACATTCCCATCGTCGCCACCAGCGCTAACCGTAGCGGTGAGCCGATCATTTGTGACGCTGATGAGATTGTTGCTCAACTGGGAGACGTTGTCGACTCGATACTCGACCATAACCGCCCCATCATCAACGCCTGTGATGACAGCGTCATCCAATGTGTAGGCGATGAAGTCCAGGTGCTACGCTTAGCCCGTGGTTTTGCGCCGCTGAGTATACACAACCCTACAGCTAGTGCATCGCACCGGCTTGCCGTTGGGGCACAACAAAAAAACAGTATCGCATTTGGCTTCGCCGACAAGATGGTATTGAGCCCTCATATCGGCGATCTGTTTAGCTTAGAAGCAGAAAGCTATTTTGAGCATACATTGGCGACCTTCAAACGCCTCTACCAATTTAGTCCCAATGTGGTCATCAGCGACAAACACCCGGACTATGCCCCTTCCAAATGGGCACAACAATTTACTGAGCAGAACGAGGAGGCAAAACACTTAGAAATTCAGCATCATCATGCCCATATATTGAGTGTCATGGCTGTTAATCAGGTTAAAGAGAAAGTATTAGGCTTTAGCTTCGATGGTACCGGGCTCGGTGACGACCAGTCATTGTGGGGCGGCGAGGCGCTCATTGCCGATGTGGATGGCTTTCAGCGGGTATGCCACATTAAGCCCTTCAAGCTTATCGGCGGAGAACAGGCTATCAGGGACCCGAAACGTTTACTGCTCGCCATCCTGTTTCAACAATACTCACCACAGGAGATCAATGCACTCTCATTGCCCATCCTGAATAGAACCGAACCCCGACTTATAGAGAATCTGCATAGATTATGGCAGGCCGGGAGTAACTGTATTGAAACCTCTTCGGTAGGACGTATTTTCGATGCAGTAGCCGTGCTACTTGGTTTGATTGAGAAGACGCAGTTTGAAGGCCAAGCCGGAATGTTGCTCGAAGCGGCAGCAAATCATGCCGACACCTCAATCGATAGTAAGATGGCGGGTGAGTTTAATTTCTCCCTCCCGGTTATCGACGGGATGTGGGATCTCAATACCCTGTTTAGCCAGTTGGTGGCATCTGTCACCCAAGAGCCCCTGACCCAGCAGAGAATCGGCGCTATTGCCCGCGGATTTATGATTAGCCTCACCGATGCCATCACTGACCTTGCAAAACAACATCGCTCCCTGCCCGTGGTTTTATGTGGCGGGGTATTTCAAAACCGGTATCTCAGTGAGCAAACCATCGCCCGACTTAACGAGCTGGGACATGAGCGACTGACATCTCATCAGGTTCCTATCAACGATGGCGGTATTGCTCTGGGCCAACTCTGGTATGGCTTGCATCACAATTAAAGTGCAAAACAACAATAATCAATAACTGACCTGATGGGAATCAAAGAAATTTTCACATTTTCAGACATTATTTAACATCAGGACTAAAAATGGAGTACAACAATGTGTAAAGATTGCGGCTGTTCACTGACTCGTCCCACTCATGGCGAGCATTCTCATGATCATGAACATCACTCTCACGGCGATCTACATAGTAATCCCCAACTGAATGATAAGAAAACATTAGCGGTTATTCACAAAATACTCGATAAAAATGATATCGAAGCCGCTCATAACCGCGAACATTTCGAAGCCAACGGGGTTACAGCCTTCAACTTAATGAGTAGTCCGGGCAGCGGTAAGACGACCTTGCTTGAAAACTTACATGAATACACAGATCTCAAATACGCCGTAATCGAGGGCGATCTGGAAACTTCACGTGATGCTGACAGATTAAAAGCCAAAGGGATCGACGCTTATCAGATCCAAACCGGCTCGGCCTGTCACCTCGATGCATTTATGGTTCACAGCGCCCTGCACCACATAGAGCTGAAAGATCTCGATATCTGCTTCGTAGAAAACGTCGGGAACCTGGTCTGCCCCGCCTCATATGATGTCGGTACGCACCTGAATGTTGTCCTGGTATCCGTACCTGAAGGCGATGATAAGATTGAAAAATATCCGGTCATGTTCCGCCGCGCCGATCTTGTGCTGATAACCAAGTGCGATCTACTTCCCTACTTTGACTTCAGCGTCGAAGAGGCTCGCGCTCAGGTGAAGAAACTCAATCCGGAAGTTGAGGTACTGCCTGTTTCCATCAAGGATGGCGACTCTATGGCTCAAGTTGCCAACTGGCTTAAAACTCACCGTAAAGGAGCGTAATCATGTGTTTATCAATCCCTTCACAGGTCGTTGAACTTCACGAAGAGGAGCAAAGTGTCACTGTTGAGACGATGGGAGTAAGAAGGAAGGTCAGTGCCCACCTCATGCAGGAGCCCTTGGAAATAGGTGATTATGTCTTGATCCACATCGGATTCGTCATGAATAAGATCGATAAAGCCGACGCATTGGAGAGTATCAAGCTTTATGACGAAATTGTCGAAAAAATGGCCGCGGCGGAGTAATTAATGTTACCACTGAAATCACTTTACCAGGGGTTCAGAGACCCAAGTATTATTGCAAAGTTGGCAGAGATGATCGCCATTGAAGCAGCGAAATGTCCCGAGCCTATCAATATCATGGAGGTGTGTGGCGGACATACTCATACCATCATGAAATACGGCCTGAACCAGCTCCTGCCGGACAACATCAAGTTCATTCATGGACCAGGCTGTCCGGTCTGTATCATGCCTAAAGAGCGTATCGACCATGCCGCTATGCTTGCCAGCCAACCTAATACTATTTTGGTTACATTGGGTGACATGATCCGTGTGCCCGGCTCCAAAGGCAGCCTGGCCGAATTCAGGGCTAAAGGGTGCGATATTCGCCCAATCTACGACCCGCTCGATGCCCTGACCATCGCCACCGAGAATCCGGACAAGACAGTCATCTTCTTCGCAATAGGCTTCGAGACCTCTACCCCTATGACGGCGGTACTTCTCGAGCAAGCGGAAAAGCGAGGTATCGATAACCTCTTGTTTCACATCAACCATGTGTTAGTACCACCGGCAATGGATGCCGTAATGGCAGATCCTAAGGCGACGGTTAACGCATTTATCGGTCCAGCTCATGTCAGTGTGATAAGTGGTGCCAAGGTGTACCGCCCTGCCGTTGAGAACTACCATATGCCTGTCGTGGTATCGGGGTTTGAACCTGTCGACGTTATGGAGTCCATCTTAAGGATCACCAAACAGAAAGCACAAGGCATAGCCGAGCTGGATGTACAATATAGCCGTGCGGTTACCGAAGAGGGAAACCTTGCTGCACAGGAGAAGAACGAAGAGTTCTTCGAGATTAGGGAAGATTTCCGCTGGCGCGGCCTGGGTCCTATACCCAACTCTGCGCTGAAGCTCAGTACTAAGTATGCCCACAGGGATGCCGAGATCATATACGCCGACAGATTGCCAGTGAAAGAGATCGACGACCATAAAGCCTGTCAATGTGGTGATATCCTGCGCGGACTCGCTAATCCCAAAGATTGTAAGGTCTTCGGACGAGGCTGCAGCCCCGAATCACCTCTGGGAAGCTGTATGGTCAGCTCCGAAGGCGCCTGTAACGCTTACTACCGCTACAACGGAGTTTAACCATGTCGAATAAACCAGTGTCGAATAAAATGAAGAGTAAGACCGTTCAACTTAGCCATGGTGGCGGTGGTAAAGAGATGAACGCACTGATCCAGGATATCTTCTTCAGTGAGTTTCACAACCCTATCTTAAACAGCGAGGAGGACGCGGCGCTACTTAAACTTTCCGGTGAAACAGCGTTTACCACCGACTCGTTTACCGTCGCCCCTATCTTCTTCGCCGGCGGCGATATCGGAAAGCTGGCGATCGCCGGCACAGTTAACGATCTGGCAATGATGGGCGCCGAACCACAATATCTGAGTTGTAGCTTCATCATCGAAGAGGGTTTTGAGGTTGATAAGCTCAGAACAATTGCCCAAAGCATGAGCCAGGAGCTGGCCAAGAGTGGCACCCGTATCGTATGCGGCGACACTAAGGTCGTCCCTAAAGGCTGTGCAGATGGCCTGTTTATCAACACGTCAGGCGTGGGCCGGGTCTTACATAAAGGGATCTCGGTCAAAAACATCCAAAAGGGCGACGCCATCATAGTATCACGGGATATCGGTCGCCATGGCGCCGCTATCTTGATGGCCAGAGAAGCGCTGTCTCTCGAGTCTGAACTCACCAGTGATTGTGCCAATTTATGGCCTGTGATCGAACAACTCATCGCCGCCAATATCGACATTCATGCCATGCGTGACGCTACCCGTGGTGGTTTAGCAGCGGTACTCAATGAGTGGGCAGTGGCGTCAAATGTCGGTATCAAGGTCGAAGAGTCTGATATACCAATCAGTGATGAGGTGAAAGGCCTGTGCGAACTCTATGGTTTCGAGGCTCATGACCTGGCCAATGAAGGGACATTTATCATCGCCGTACCTCAGGAGATCGCCCAGGGTGCATTAGAGATAATGCAGCGCTATGGCCACTGCGAAAACGCCGCCATCATAGGCACAGTGACCGATGAGCACCTGGGAAAAGTCGTTATCAAGACACCTTGGGGAAGTAACCGCTATCTCGACCTTCCACACGGTGAACTGCTTCCAAGGATCTGCTAACCATGCATGAATACTCAATCGTCAGTGCGCTGATCGAGCAGTGTGAGCAACATGCTTCAGAGAACGGGGCTAACAGCATAGCACGAGTCGTGATAAAAATCGGCGTCATGAGTGGTGTCGAGCCCGAGCTGCTTAAGACGGCATTTGAAACATTCAAACTCGATGGGATCTGCAAAAATGCCGAACTGGAGATGCAGATCCAACCTCTGGTGATCCACTGCAGAGATTGCGATACCAGTACGCAACTGGAGGAGAGAAATCTCATCTGTCCTCACTGTAAAGGCTTTAACACCCGACTCACCGACGGTGAGGAGATGTTACTGATGCAACTGGAACTCGAGACTGAATAATTTCACAACAAATTGAATCGTTAAATATCAATAATTGACCAAAGTAAACTTACAATAAACAAAATGGAGTTACCTATGAAAAATGTATTATCGATGATAGCGCTACTGGCAATGCCATCAATGGCTATGGCACACGAAGGACATAATGGTGTGGGTCTGTTCCACCATATGTTCGACATTTTGCCGTTTGTAGCCGTTGTGATCATTGCTGCAGGTGCATTTATCTGGAAAAAAAATCAATAACAACTAGAGCTTCAGGCAAGGGTTTGTCTATGGCTTGAACTTCAAACATCGAGACAAAAACTCAAAAGCATGTTTGACAGCGATCGCTGTCAAACCCTTGTTCAAAATATAAAAGAGGAGGTAACCTCCTCTCTTATCACCCGCCTAAAAATAATTTTTGAAATGCTGGATATTGCCCAAAGGAGAGATAATGAAGAGCGTTGCACTTGTTTCGACCATCACCTGTCCCGTTTGCGGCCATAGCAAAGCCGAAAAGATGCCAACCGATGCCTGTCAGTGGTATTACGAGTGCGAGTCATGTAAAACCCTGCTAAGGCCGCTTAAAGGGGATTGCTGTGTGTTTTGCTCTTATGGAACTGTCAAATGCCCTCCGGTGCAGGAAGGAGAGCCTTGTTGCAGCCACAAGAGTTAGTGGCTACAGTCGAACATAGGAAGAGTTGAAAAACAGATACCTATCGATATATCTATGATTAATAACGAGATACGACACTAAAAATTTCTAATACCCAGTTTGATTACCGACCTGAGCCCGCAGAAGCTTAAATTTATGGAAACCTTTACTGCGTAACCGCTGCAGATCGAAATCTATCATCCCTTTACTCTCACGTGCCTTAATCGGCTGAGAGCACTTAAACTCATCCCCGGTAAACTTATTCATCTTCGAGAAGGATTTGTAGCAGATCCTGGCGGGACAGGTGTAGGCACATCCGGCATTGGCAAACAGTCTTATGCGACTCTTGTCCCGGATACTATCCAGCAGCGCATCGTCATCGTTTGCAACCATTGGCAAAACAACCGTCGAGTAGATAGCTAGCGCATCTTCAATCTGACTTGAGGTGGTAATATTCTTAATCACACTCGCTTCTACATCATAGTGAGGAAAATCATCTCTGATCCACTGAGCCAGCTCGTCATTAGTACAGATAATTGAATTAAGTGGCTTATGGTACTTCTGCAAAATTCGTTTGTTCTGCCGATATTCATCGCGGGTGGCAAAGTGATTAGTCATCGGGATCCTGACCCCAATCCCCCACTCATTAAGCTGTAACACATCACTGTTAGAGAGTTGCCTCTGATTAAATGCCCGTCCGCCATACAGGGTCGAACGCTCGACAAAACCGAAGATACTCTCTATCTGATTCAGGGGAAGTGACGGAAAGTTGGTCTGCAGAAATTGACCGATTGGTTCAAGGCGGCTTTTCCCTCTTGCCGAGACAGTAAAGGTAGAAATTGGTGTTACAGTTTCTTGTTGATCGGTAGTGTTCATGTGGGCTTCTGTTTTAATTATAATTTGTTACCACTATAAGAGAGCTGGCTAACATTATCTTGATTCACATCAAAAATAACAATTTAGATACATAACGCCCAAGGGATCTACCACCTACTTAAGTCCCCCCTTGATCAATTAAACAGCATTTCGATTAAAACCATAGCATTACGCATACCCCCAACAAAAACAAGCCGGTTCATGAAGGCAGGTCTCAGTGGCAAAATATTAACCTTCAGTATGTGAAAGATGCAGAAAAGCAGTTAATTTCTTCATTGCTGCACCTCCTCTATAAACCGCACTCCATCCCTTTTCCAAAGTCATTCAGGTGGTAGCGTTTCCCCTCACACAGGATTATTGATATCGATGAACTGATGCTCAATATTAAACTCTCGTGCCAGGTGCCCACCCAGTGCCTGAATGCCATAACGCTCGGTCGCATGATGCCCGGCGGCAAAGTAGTGAACGCCCAACTCCATCGCACTGTGGAAGGTACGTTCCGATACCTCTCCGCTGATAAATGCATCGACACCCAGATCGGCCGCGATATCGATATAATCCTGCGCACCGCCGCTGCACCAGGCGACGCTTTGGATCTCGCCACTGCTCTGGCCAATATGCAGTGCGTCTCTGTTCAACACATTATTCAATCGACTCGAGAAGGCTTCTGCAGACATAGGGGCATCTAACCGTCCCTGCCAGATAAGCCCCTGTGCAACCCCCTCTACAGGCTCAGCATCCGAGATATCCAATCTGCGGCCCAACTCAGCGTTATTGCCTAACATAGGGTGACCATCCAACGGCAGGTGATAACCGAACAGGTTGATATCATTGGCCAGCAAGGCTTTTATCCTTCTTTGCTTCATTCCCGTGATGACTTCAGGCTCCCCTTTCCAGAAAAAGCCATGATGTACCAGAATTGCATCTGCATTTAACTCTACAGCTCTGTCGATCAATGCCTGACAAGCCGTTACTCCGGTTACAATTTTGTTTATCTTTGTTCTGCCCTCAACTTGTAATCCGTTAGGCGCATAGTCCTTATAGTTGGAGATTTGCAGAAACTCTGAAAGATATCGACTTAGCTCTGAACGTGTCATGAAACACCCTTGATTATTCTTTTGTGGAAATATAGCCGATCAATAAACAGCAAAGCGCTCACGTCCACCTGATTATTTACTAAACTAAGTGGTAACTAAATCGCCTGATTGCTGCCGGCTTCGCTATGATTTTAGTCGCATTATGTCCATAAAATCGATTAAAACGTCAGATTTTCAGTGAAAATTGGACTTTATACCAGTTTCACCTATAAAATTGGCTCAAACCTTCAGGTAAACATTAAAATAAATAGGTTATAACTATGTCAAAACTGACCAAAGAAGAGGTTATCAGCGCGTTAGAGTCTGCCTTAGCCGAAAAGCAAGGTAGTGCTGTAACAATTGAGCAGAAAGGCAGCTGGTACAAAATCGATGGCGGTAAGTCATTACGTTTCAGTGAACTTGAGAAGATGCTAGCCGAATTAAACGGTGACGTTGCACCTCAGGCAGAAGCAGAAACTAAAGCTAAACCTGTGGCTAAAACCACTAAGCCTAAAGCGGTAGCCAAGAAGGCACCGGCAACAAAGAAAACCAGTTCGGCTAATGCTAAGGGTGGTAAAACACCTAAAGAGCTATGGCGTGAAAAACTTGCGGGTAAAGGACAGTTACCTCGCGGTTTCTAGTCCCCAGACTACTCACAATAAATAAAAAGGAGCCGATGGCTCCTTTTTATTTATTCGGGTGTTGATATGCCAATCATGCGGATCCGCTACATGGCACGGTCGACTCTGACTCCGCCCTGCAGATAAACAACGCGAACCTCATCTCCCGCATTGAAGATCATCCCAGGATCCAGATCCTGAATAATCATCACCTGCTCGCCATCATCTTGCTGTATCATCAACTCGACTAACTTAAGCTGCTGAACATAACTCGAATTGCCTTGGCGGTTACCGATCCCGGCACCAATCAGCGCTCCGAGCACAGTGGCTACATCCTTTCCGCTCCCCCCACCAAACTGATGACCGATGACACCACCGATGAGGGCACCACCGAAGGTCTTCCACCCCTGGTTTCTATCTTCCACCAGCTGGTTCTGAGTGATATTCCGGACGGAAACTATGCTGCCATAGACAACTTTCTCAACCGGTACCGCCTGATTACGATCGTAAGCGGCATGCGCCGGGAGAAAAACGCTAAAAAACAAGCAAACGTAAAATAAGCGACTAATACTAGGTTTCAACATAATCAATTTTCCGCTAACTTATAAGAAGGTCTCATAAAGATAATTTTACTCAATTGTGAACTCTCTGTCCTACTTAAATCATGAGCTCGAGCGCTTTCCTTCACCGGAATATGCTTTGACCGATCCTAATGGCTTACTCGCCATTGGGGGAGACCTACACCCGACCCGCCTGTTAAATGCCTACTATGAGGGGATCTTTCCCTGGTTTAATGCCGACGACCCCATCCTCTGGTGGTCACCCGATCCACGGGCGGTATTTGTTCCGGGCAGTATGAAAACCAGCCGCAGCCTGATAAAACACCTTAAGAAACAAGATTGGACCTTTAGCATCAATCGTGCTTTCAAACAGGTAGTGATGGGATGTGCCGCCCCAAGGGCAGCCCAGGATGGCACCTGGATAACAGAGGATATTCAAGCGGCTTACCTTCAACTGCACAAGCAGGGGCACGCCCACTCTCTAGAGGTTTGGGATGGCGATACACTGATAGGCGGGCTGTATGGCTTAGCGATCGGGCAAGTTTTCTGTGGCGAATCTATGTTTCACACACAGACAAATGCATCTAAAGCTGCCATGCTTGTATTACACCAACACCTTTTGAAACAAGGGTTCAAACTCATAGACGCGCAGGTGATAAACCCTCACCTGGAATCATTAGGGGCTACCGCCCTGAAGAGAAGAGATTTCATCAATCTGCTTAAGCGTTTTCGTGACGGTAACGTCGCCTCAGATCCCTGGGTAGTAACAGAGGTACTTCTTGAGCTTTAAATCACAACCCATTTCGGTTGGAGTCACTAAAATTTTTCCCTGTAGCTATATCGAGACTCAACAGGAGCAGTTGTTAGTCTTACAAGAGGGGGATATAGGTCTGGAACTGTTCGAGCAACTCTTAGCCTTAGGTTTCAGGCGCAGTGGCGGAACGATCTATAAACCACAATGCCCCAACTGTCAGGCCTGCCTGCCGATCAGGCTCCCAGCACGTCTGTTCACGCCGTCAAGAAGGCAAAAGAGAACCCTGAGAAATAACCGGGATCTGGTTTGGAAAATTGTCGACAAACAGACCGAGGAGCACTATACGCTCTATGAGAGATATATTAATGTCAGGCACAAAGACGGACCTATGTATCCGGCCTCAAAAGAGCAGTATTATCACTTTATCGCTTCCGGATGGCTCAAGCCCATATTCATAGAGCTATGGAACAAAGAGTCACTAATAGGCGTGGCCGTTACCGACATTCTGCCAAACAGTTTATCGGCGATATATAGCTTTTTCTGCCCTGATGAGCAAAAGCGTTCGCTTGGTTCGCTGCTCATACTCATCCAGTGCCGCCTGGCAAAGTTGATGGACAAAGAGTTCGTTTATCTTGGCTATCAGATCGATGAGTCGAGAAAGATGAACTATAAACGGGACTATACCCCATACCAGATTTTAACGGCATCAGGATGGCAGCAAGCGCCTGAAGAATAAACTCTATTGTTCATCGATCCCCAGCGGGCTATCCCCTGGTTATTTATCACGCTTAAGCTAACCTTCTCTTTACAGGAGCCGGATTTTACGGCATGATACGCCCGTTTTTAATATTTGAAGGCTAACAGGATAACTGATTAATGGCGAAAGAAGACAACATTGAGATGCAAGGCACGATCCTTGAAACCTTGCCGAACACAATGTTTCGTGTGGAGCTAGAGAATGGTCACGTTGTGATTGCACACATCTCAGGCAAAATGCGTAAAAACTATATTAGAATTTTGACCGGTGATAAGGTCACAGTTCAGCTGACCCCTTACGATTTGAGCAAAGGTCGCATCGTCTTCCGTTCACGCTAAGTTAGCAATAACAGATTTTAAAAACCGGCCAGGCCGGTTTTTTTATTTTAATCGTAATTAAAAAAGGCTGCAGTTGCAGCCTTTTTTGTACCTTGCGTCCGGGAAATATCAGCTATTCACTTTTTCAGGACTCTTAATCGAGATCGCGATCTCATCATTGTCGATATCGACATGAGCAATACCACCCTTCTCGAGATCGCCAAACAAGATCTCATCGGCCAGAGGCCGTTTGATCAACTCGGTAACGACTCGTGCCATAGGCCTTGCGCCCATCGACTTATCATAACCTTTCTCGGCGAGTAAGGTTCTGGCTTCATCGGTAACATCTAAGGTCACTCCCTTATCATCAAGCTGAGCTTGAAGTTCAACAAGGAACTTATCGACAACTTTAGCTATCACCATCATATCGAGGTGGTTGAACCAGATGATCTCATCCAGGCGATTTCTGAACTCAGGTGAAAATACTTTGTTGATCTCAGAAAGCGCGTCCAGACTGTGGTCTTGCTGTTTAAAGCCTATCGACTTTCTCACCGTCTCCTGAACACCCGCATTGGTCGTCATCACCAGGGTAACGTGCCTGAAATCGGCTTTACGACCATTGTTGTCTGTTAAGGTACCGTGATCCATCACCTGCAGCAGCAGGTTGTAGACATCCGGATGTGCCTTTTCAATCTCATCTAGCAATACGACACAGTGAGGTGTTTTAATCACGGCATCGGTTAACAGGCCACCTTGATCGTAACCGACATATCCCGGTGGTGCACCGATAAGGCGTGAGACCGTATGGCTCTCCATATATTCAGACATGTCAAATCGTACTAAATTCAGGCCGAGACATTTAGCCAGTTGACTCGTCACCTCAGTTTTACCAACCCCTGTAGGACCGGCAAACAGAAAACTACCGACCGGCTTATCTTCTCCGCCTAACCCACTGCGTGATAAACGAATAGCCGAACTGAGGCTCTCAATCGCATTATCCTGTCCAAAGACCACCATTTTCAGGTTACGTTCAAGATTGCGAAGCATATCTTTGTCAGTGGCCGATACAGACTTCTCAGGAATGCGTGCCATCTTGGCTATGATGGACTCAATCTCTCCCTGACCTATGGTCTTCTTACGGCGACTCGCCGGCTGCATTGCCATACGTGCTCCGGCTTCATCGATAACATCGATCGCTTTATCCGGCAGATGACGGTCATTGATATGCTTATCAGACAGTTTTGCCGCGACACTCAACGCAGCCATCGTATATCTGACCCCATGATGTTCTTCATATTTTGACTTGAGTCCCTGAAGGATCTTGGTAGTTTCGGCGACAGACGGTTCGTTAATATCCACCTTCTGGAATCGTCTCGCTAGCGCCCTGTCCTTCTCGAAGATACTCTGGTACTCCTGAAAAGTCGTCGAGCCCATACACCTGAGGTTACCGCCGGACAATAGGGGCTTGAGTAGATTTGAAGCATCCATCACCCCACCGGAAGCAGCGCCGGCACCAATTATGGTATGGATCTCATCGATAAACAGGATGGCATGCTCATTATGTTCGAGCTCCCTGAGCAGGCTTTTAAAACGTTTTTCAAAATCACCGCGATATTTAGTTCCCGCAAGTAGTGCGCCTAAGTCCAATGAGTAGACGGTTGCCTTACTCATAATATCTGGCACCTCCTCCTTGACGATGCGATAAGCCAGCCCTTCAGCAATAGCGGTCTTACCAACACCGGCTTCGCCCACAAGGAGTGGATTGTTTTTTCTTCTGCGGCAGAGGATCTGAATAGATCGCTCAATCTCGTCGCTTCGGCCAATTAAGGGATCAATATTCCCAAGAAGCGCACGCTCATTAAGGTTATCGGCAAACTGAGACAACTTGCTCTTCTCCTCCTCGGTCTCAGTTTGATCTTCTATTCGCTCCTGATTCAGATCACTATCCATCTCATTCTTCGAAACACCGTGGGAGATAAAGTTCACCACGTCGAGTCGGGTTACCTCACCATTACGCAGTAGGTAAACGGCTTGGGATTCCTGCTCACTGAAGATAGCGACGAGTACGTTGGCACCGGTAACTTCATTTCGTCCCGATGACTGGACATGGAAAACGGCCCTTTGAAGCACACGCTGGAAACCTAATGTAGGCTGAGTCTCTCTATCGTCTTCTGGATCGGCGATGATGGGCGTCGTTTGTTGAATAAAACCTGATACATCCTCTCTTAACTTATCAAGGTTTGCCCCACAAGCGACCAAGGCTTCCTGCGCCGCTGGATTATCGATTAAGGCTAAGAGTAAATGTTCTACCGTCATATACTCATGACGGGCATCTCTGGCTTGTTGGAATGCCAGATTTAAGGTGACTTCGAGATCTTTATTTAGCATAAGCGCCCCCTAAATTTACCACATGATTTACCCAATTCAGGCTTTCTCTAAAGAACACAGTAACGGATGTTGGTTTTGTCTTGCAAATTGATTTACCTGAGCAACCTTAGTTTCTGCAATTCCAAAGGGAAAGACTCCACAGATCCCTTTGCCTTGATTATGAATAGCCAACATGATGTCAGTGGCATCCTGTTCATTCTTTTTGAAGAAGAGTTGTAAAACCTCAATCACAAAGTCCATCGGAGTGTAATCATCATTGTTTAGTATCACCTTGTACATAGGCGGTGGCATTAACTCAGATTCTACACTCTCTTCTACATGTTCGATATTTACTGCTTTACCCATGTTTCAATATTAGCCTCTACTATTGGCTTGTACCAATCAATGACAATTTTATTCCCATTGATAACTCAACATCTCACATATACCGCACCAATTGATACAACTTTTTTGCCGATTTGTTGATTAATTGTTAATTTGCTCTTGACATACCATGTTACTGCTTTCATTCTGTTCAACAAGCGGTGAATTTTTCCCGCTTACTAAGTTTTACTATCTTACTGGGAAGTAGACAACAGAAGGAAGTGGAAGTATGGCAAACGGAACTGTTAAATGGTTCAACAACGCCAAAGGATTCGGGTTTATCTGCCCTGATGCTGGTGGTGAAGATGTTTTTGCACACTATTCTACCATCGAAATGGAAGGCTATCGAACTCTAAAAGCAGGCCAACCAGTCCAATTCGAAGTAGAAGCGGGTCCAAAGGGTATGCACGCGTCAGCAATTTCGCCCACAAATTAGTGGTGCGACGTAAGACAAAAAAGGCAGGGAATATTCTATTCCCTGCCTTTTTTATTTTTTGTTCGAAGCAACAAAGTTAGCAGCGAAGAGGGCTCCCTCTCCGCTGACTGACCAATATTAAGCGGTAAACAAGGCGTTTAATGTTGCGCTTGGGCGCATCGCTGCAGAGGCCTTGTCAGCATCCAGGCGATAGTAACCACCGAGCTCAACAGCATCCCCTTGAGCACCATTTAACTCATCGACAATTTTCTTCTCATTGGCGGTCAAAGACTCTGCAAGAGAGGTAAACTCAGCCTTCAGCTCGGTATCCTGATCCTGGTTTGCAACCGCTTGAGCCCAATACATAGCCAAATAGAAATGGCTACCCCGGTTGTCCAGTTGACCGACACGGCGTAGTGGTGACTTGTTTTGCTCCAGGAACTGACCGATTGCAGTATCCAGCGTGTCAGCCAATACCTGTGCTTTGGCATTATTGTTAGATTGGCTAAGGTGCTCCAGCGACGCCGCCAGAGCTAAAAACTCACCTAATGAGTCCCAGCGCAGGTGCCCCTCTTTCTCAACTTGCTGGACATGTTTAGGCGCACTGCCGCCGGCACCGGTTTCAAACAGGCCACCGCCGTTCATCAACGGGACAATTGAGAGCATTTTTGCACTCGTACCAAGCTCCAGAATCGGAAAGAGGTCTGTCAGATAGTCACGCAGTACATTGCCGGTTACAGAGATGGTATTTAAGCCATCTTTTGTACGCTGCAACGTATATCGGGTCGCTTCAACCGGTGACATGATCTGAATATCAAGCCCCTGTGTATCATGCTCAGGAAGATATTGCTTCACCTTGCGGATGATTTGAGCATCATGAGCACGGTTTTCATCCAGCCAGAAAACGGCAGGCGTCGATGACAGGCGAGCACGTCTTACGGCCAGTTTAACCCAATCACGAATTGGCGCATCTTTGACCTGACACATTCTCCAGATATCACCTGCCTCGACATCGTGACTCAACAATACGTCGCCATTGTTATCAATGACCTTGACCGTACCCGCAGCCGGAATCTCAAATGTCTTATCATGGCTGCCATACTCTTCGGCTTTCTGTGCCATCAAGCCGACATTGGGCACACTTCCCATGGTTGAGGGGTCAAAGGCACCATTCTCTTTACAGAACTTCATGGTCTCCTGGTAAACGCCTGCATAGCAGCGGTCAGGGATCATAGCCTTGGTATCTTTGGGTTGACCGTCTGCGCCCCACATCATTCCTGATGTACGGATTGCAGCCGGCATAGAGGCATCGATAATGACATCGCTCGGCACATGCAGGTTGGTGATCCCTTTATCAGAGTCGACCATAGCAAGTTCCGGGCGCTGCTGATAAATAGCTGCAATATCGGCTTCGATTTCGGCTTTGCGCTCATCGGAAAGTGTAGCTATCTTAGCGTATACATCGCCAATACCATTATTGGCATCGACGCCCAACTCTTCAAACAAGCCGGCATACTTAGTAAATACGTCTTTATAATAAACCTTCACGGCATGACCAAATAAAATCGGGTCAGATACCTTCATCATGGTTGCTTTCAGGTGCAAAGAGAGCAATACATCCTGCGCCTTGGCATCTTGAGTTTCACGTTCAAAAAACTCAACCAATGCACTCTTACTCATCACAGCGGCATCGATAACTTCACCAACCTGTAAAGAGAGTGATTCTCTGAGCACCTGCTCACTGCCATCTTTTTTGGCTAATACGATATGAACATTACTCTCTTTATCGAGAGTCATAGACTTTTCACTGCCATAGAAGTCGCCTTCACTCATGTGTGCCACATGAGATTTTGAGTCACGACTCCAGGCGCCCATTGAATGAGGGTTCTTCTGTGCATATTGCTTCACTGACCCAGGTGCACGGCGATCTGAATTACCTTCACGCAAAACCGGGTTTACCGCACTTCCTTTGATTTTGTCATAACGAGCTTTAATCGCAGTTTCTGCAGCGTTTGCCGGCTCATCCGGATAAGACGGGATATCGTAACCTTTGTTCTGCAGCTCCAAAATACAGGCTTTAAGCTGAGGAATAGATGCACTGATATTAGGTAGCTTGATGATATTAGCGCCTGGCTTACTCACTAACTCGCCTAATTCACCTAAGGCATCTGAAATTTTTTGAGACTCGGAAAGCTTGTTAGGAAAATTAGCAATAACCCGGCCTGATAGGGAGATATCTCGAGTTTCAACACTCACACCGGCGGCTTGAGTAAAGGTCTTAATGATAGGTAATAAAGAGAGAGTGGCTAATGCCGGAGCTTCGTCCGTTTCGGTATAAATAATCGTTGATGATTTGTCGGTCATTTTCATTCCTACATTATTGTAAAATAAAGAATTTAAGATATTTTAGTTTATTCTTACACTGCTTTTTATTCGTGATACAGTTTCTTATAAGAGTTGGGCCATTGGCTGTTAAGAGACGCGCTAATCGTGAATGAAGCCGGTTGAGCCACGCTTCAATTATCAGGCGTCTCGCGTTTATACGGCGCTAAGCTCCAGGTCTTTGCGCCACGATTAACTTCTCAAAATTAATAACAATTAGTCACAGATCACACTTTAATGGCGCATATCATAGATCATTCCGGGCAATATTCAAATTCCACTAATGGCGAATGCGAAGTACAATATGAGTATAAAGTCATACTATGCCAGAAGTTAGCAAAAGTGAGTCACACTATTTCTCGTCAAGCAAAACCCAAAAAAGCCACTTCATCATTCGGCAACAGAACCGCCAATGGAGACAAGCGCTCTGATAGACATAAAAGCAATAAACAGCATACTGCTAAGCCGGCAAAACGCAAAAGAGTTACCGCAAAACCCAGAGCCAAAGATCCTGTTATAGTATTGTTTAACAAGCCATTCGATGTGCTTTGCCAGTTTACCGATGAGCAGGGTCGTAAAACATTGAAAGACTATATTCCCATCCCGGACGTCTATGCAGCGGGGCGTCTGGACAGAGACAGCGAGGGACTGCTCTTACTGACTAACGACGGTAAATTACAATCTAAGATCACCGAGCCGAAAAAACGCACCTTTAAGACCTACTGGGTTCAAGTAGAAGGTGCACCCGACGAGGAGGAGCTGAATAAGTTACGCCAAGGTGTCGAGCTTAAAGATGGCATGACGCTACCTGCAAAAGTAAAGATCATGCCTCAACCGGATATCTGGGTACGTACGCCACCTATCAGGGAGCGCAAGTCGATACCGACAACCTGGCTGGAGATACAAATTTGTGAGGGAAGAAACCGTCAGGTAAGAAGAATGACTGCCAGCATAGGCTTTCCTACTCTCAGATTGATTCGCTATAAAATAGGCCAGTGGAGTCTTAACGATATTAAATCCGGAGAATTTTGCGTCGTTGAGATGCCTGAATAAGCTTGGATATGCTGTATTTCGATATTTAACCCAGCTATCCGTTTATAATGCATCAGCCCCTCAGTGGCGATGTTGAATCTTACACCGACAGACAGAGAGCTGAGTATGACCGACAGGTATAGACCCAATGTTACAGTGGCCTGCACTATTGAGTGTCAAGGTAAATACCTGATCGTCGAGGAGATAATTGACGGAGAAAAACGCTATAACCAGCCGGCGGGCCATCTGGAGAAAGGCGAAACCTTAATCATGGCCTGCCAACGTGAAGTCTTTGAGGAGACAGGCATTAACCTGACACCTCAAGGATTAACCGGCATATACCAGTTCGCTGCCAGCGATGACCTCGCCTTCCTGCGGTTTACATTTCATGCCAGCATCGAGGCGCTCTGTCCTCTTAATCCACAAGACACAGAGATCAATCGGGCACTATGGCTAACCTTTGAGGAGATAAAAGCGATAGAACATAGACTCAGAAGCCCTCTGGTACTCACAAGCCTGAATGACTTTCGTAATAAAATTCACTATCCGCTGGAACTGCTTAATGGAGACCATCTGAGGTTAGCCCCTGGCTCGAATGCGTGATAGAATACGCCCCCGAAAATGTAGCTTGTTTTCTGTATCGCTCATACTTCGTAAAGAGTGAACCGCAACCCCGGCTACCAAGACACATTCAACGGTTTTAGGATCTATGGCATTAAACGAACCCACAACTATCGGTAAAAAAGTCATTGTCGGCATGTCCGGCGGTGTTGATTCATCAGTTTCGGCTTACCTGCTGTTAAAACAGGGATATCAGGTCGAAGGACTTTTCATGAAAAACTGGGAAGAAGATGACACCGATGAATATTGTGCCGCCGCGGACGATCTAAAAGATGCTCAGGCGGTCTGTGACAAGCTGGGAATAAAGCTGCACACAGTTAACTTTGCCTCAGAGTATTGGGACAATGTATTCGAGTACTTTTTAGCCGAGTATAAAGCAGGCAGAACACCGAATCCGGATATTATCTGCAATAAAGAGATTAAGTTTAAAGCCTTTCTCGAGTTTGCAGATGACATTTTAGACGCGGACTTCATCGCCATGGGACATTATGTTCGTCGCAGTGATGAAAGCGGCCAAAGCCAGATGCTCAGGGGCATAGATAACAATAAAGACCAGAGTTACTTCCTCTACACCCTGAGCCATGAGCAGATTTCCCGTTCACTTTTTCCCGTAGGCGAACTCGAAAAGAGCGAAGTCAGGGAGATAGCGAAAGAGATGGGACTTATCACACACGATAAGAAGGACAGCACGGGGATCTGTTTTATCGGCGAACGCAAGTTCACCGATTTTCTCAGTACCTTCCTGCCGGCGCAACCGGGTGACATCGAAACCACCGAAGGCGAAGTTATCGGCACCCACCAGGGGCTCATGTACCATACATTAGGACAGCGTAAGGGCCTGGGTATCGGCGGCATGAAAAACAGCAATGAGGATCCCTGGTATGTCGTCGACAAAGATATGGACAGAAACGTTCTGATTGTCGGCCAGGGCGGCAATCACCCAAGGTTAATGTCAGTAGGCTTCTATGCCGATCAACTCCACTGGGTGGACAGAAAAGGACCGGTAGATGGCGCTAAAATCACGGTGAAGACCCGTTATCGCCAAAGAGATGTTGCCTGTACCTTGACCTACGAAGGCGATGACAGAATTAAAGTCATATTTGATGAGCCAGTGGCAGCGGTAACCCCGGGACAATCGGCTGTATTTTATGATGCAGAACTCTGCCTGGGTGGCGGAATCATCGATTCATTAATTAGAGAATAAGACGTGAGCGAGCAGCTAATTGACCGTACTATGGCCTTTGCAGGTATTTTGCAGGCCATTGCGCAAGTGCAACACATTGCGAGACATGGAAACTCAGACAGAGACAGCCTTGCAGCCAGCTTAAACACCATTCTGGTAACTAATCCGGATACAACCTCTGATGTTTATGCTGACAAAGTAGCCTTGAATAAAGGCTACCAACTCATTATCAATCAACTCGGTGATGCTAAAGATAAAGATGTCGAGGTGACGCGATATCTTGTCGGTATTTTGGCCTTAGAAAGAAAATTAGCCCGTGGGAATGCCATGGGAATATTGTCTGAACGTATCAATCAGATCCATCGTCAACTACATCACTTTGAGATCACCGATCAGCAGGTCATCGCTAATTTCGCCGGTATCTATAGCGATATCATCAGTACGTTAGGGCCCAAGATTCAAATTTCGGGTAATCCTGAATACCTGAAACAGCCTCAAGTACAGGAAAAGATTCGTGCCCTACTGCTGTCAGCCATGCGCAGCGCAGTATTATGGCGCCAATTAGGAGGCAAGCGCAGACACCTTGTCTTCGCAAGAAAAACAATAGTCGATATAGCTAAAAAAAGCCTCACCCTATAATAAATAAGCCAAGTTCATAAAGGAGCTTCTAATGGAACTTTCCGCACTAACTGCTATCTCTCCGGTAGACGGTCGTTATGGTAGTAAAACCGCCTCATTAAGAGGGATTTTCAGCGAGTACGGCCTGACCAAGTATCGTGTTCAAGTCGAAATCAACTGGTTAAAGCTGCTTTCCAGCTGCCCAGAAATAGAAGAGGTTCCACCCTTTAGCGAAACAGCATTAGCCCTGCTCGATCAGATAAAAGATAACTTCGATGAAGAGGATGCGCTTCGCGTTAAGAAAATTGAAGCAACGACAAACCATGATGTTAAAGCCGTTGAATACTTCATCAAAGAGCGGATAGCGGACAATGCTGAGCTTGCCGCAATCGATGAGTTTGTTCACTTTGCCTGTACCTCAGAGGATATCAACAACCTTTCTCACGGCTTAATGCTCAGCGAAGCCCGCGACCAGGTGCTGGCTCCCTATTGTCAGCAGGTCATCGATGCCATTAAGTCACTGGCAAAGGCATACCGCTCTGTACCATTAATGTCACGTACCCACGGTCAGCCAGCCTCTCCCTCTACATTAGGTAAAGAGATGGCAAACGTGGCGGTTCGTCTGGAACGCCAGCTTAAGCAGATCAACGCAGTTGAAGTCATGGGTAAGATCAATGGCGCAGTGGGTAACTACAACGCTCACCTGTCGGCCTATCCGGAAGTCGACTGGCACACCTTGTCTGAGCGTTTTGTTACCAGTCTCGGGCTTAACTGGAATCCATACACGACTCAGATCGAACCACATGATTATATCGCCGAACTTTTCGATGCTGTTGCACGTTTCAACACGGTACTGATCGATTTCGACCGTGATATCTGGGGCTATATCGCCCTGGGTCACTTCAAGCAGAAAACCATTGCCGGCGAGATTGGTTCATCCACCATGCCCCATAAAGTGAACCCCATCGATTTCGAAAACTCAGAAGGTAACTTAGGTATTGCTAATGCGCTGATGCAACATCTGGCATCTAAGCTGCCGGTTTCTCGCTGGCAGCGTGACCTTACCGATTCAACGGTGCTTCGTAACCTGGGTGTTGGTATGGCACATGCATTAATCGCGTACCAGGCGACACTTAAAGGGATCAGCAAGCTGGAGGTCAATGAAGAGCAGCTTCGCGGTGAGCTGGACAAGAACTGGGAAGTCCTTGCTGAGCCGGTACAAACCGTTATGCGCCGCTATGGCATCGAGAAGCCCTATGAGAAGCTTAAGGAGCTGACTCGTGGTAAGCGTATCGATGGTGAGCAACTCGCTATCTTTATCGACGGCCTGGAACTACCCGATGAGGTTAAAGTCGAACTTAAGAAGATGACACCTGCTAACTACATCGGCCGCGCCGAAACGTTTGTAGACGAGCTATAACCATCGGCCGTTGGATGATACTGTTTAAGTGATAAAAAAGCGGTAAGAGTTTACTTACCGCTTTTTTTATATCTGATACCGCTTGGTATGGAATCAAACAGGCAATAAAAAATGGCACCATGTTCGGTGCCATCTTTATATCTTATCTTCACAGTCTGGACTATCTCCTAACTGCTCATGTCCATAACTTGTCGTCATTGTGGATCTGATAAAGGCTTTCGGCCCTTGAAACCAAAACCCGGGCAAATTTAGCCTGCATAGGATCTTTGGTAGCCCCCGACTTATGCAGATTTTCAGCTTTTAGTTGCCACATCATAGAGAAGTGACGGATCGCCTCACGCGCCGTGCCGGCAACATTAACATCAACATAATCTGAAGGGAGATCGCCTGACATTACCCAAAATGTCTGTTTCTTTGGCTGTTTAGATTCCATTTTCCAGATCGCAACGTAGGGAGCTAGATAGCGGCTTTCATCGGCAATAACATTACTCGGGATCACACCCTTTTCGGCGAGAAAGCGATTCGCTTTTTGAAAGTGCTCTCTGATCCACTCTTGTCTCAGCGCTTCCTGTTTTTCCTGATCAAGCTCTTGAGTTTGATCGACTGCTTGCTCCGTCATACTTCATTCCTGTCTTATTGTTATTTTGCAGATCTGCAAGCGCTTCCCGAAAGTGACCCGGTATCGACCAGGTAAACAACACTCAACTTGACGTTAACGTAAAGTGGAAAGCTAAATTGCCACACAGATCACAATTAATCCAAATCTTTACTTTGTTGAGGGTATCTCTAAATGCTATCGTTCTGCAATATAATTTAAACAAGTCGTCGATGTTTTCGACGTTTCATTTCCCAGCGGAGAACACTACGTGGCCGTATTCAATCATATCTCTTTTGATGAACATGAACAGGTTGTATTTTGTCAGGACAAAGAAAGTGGCTTAAAAGCGATTGTCGCTATCCACAACACTAAACTAGGGCCCGCTGTTGGTGGCTGTAGAATGTGGAACTATGAGTCTGACGATGAAGCCTTAAATGATGTTTTACGTCTATCCCGTGGCATGACTTATAAAAATGCCCTTGCAGGACTGGAGATGGGCGGTGGTAAATCGGTGATAATCGCCGATCCCGATACTGAAAACAGAGAGGCACTTTTCCGTGCCTTCGGTCGTTGTATCCATAGTCTGGGTGGCAAATATTATTCTGCCGAAGATGTCGGCGTATCGACGGCAGATATTATGATTGCCCATGAAGAGACCCCTTATATGGCTGGGCTCGAAGGAAAGAGCGGCGACCCATCCCCTTTCACCGCATTAGGCACATATTTAGGTATCAAGGCCGCAGTCAAGCATCAGCGTGGCCTTGATTCACTCAAAGGCCTTAAGATTTCGGTTCAGGGTGTCGGCCATGTCGGATACTATCTATGCCGTCACCTTCACGAAGAGGGAGCCGAGTTAATCGTTACCGATATCCATCAATCTTCACTGGACAAGGTCGCCACTGAATTCGGAGCGACCATAGTTGAGCCACAGGATATCTATAAGCAGGATGTTGACATATATGCGCCCTGTGCGCTTGGTGCGACGATTAACGATGTAACCATACCTCAACTCAAGGCCACCATAGTCGCCGGCTGTGCAAACAACCAGCTAGCCGAGTTGCGTCATGGTGAAAAGCTCAAAGAGCTGGGTATCTTATATGCGCCTGACTATGTGATTAATGCAGGAGGCATCATCAATGTTTCCTTCGAAAAAGATTATGATGTGACCTCAGCGACGAAGAAAGTTGAAGAGATCTACGGCACCTTGATGAGAATCTTTGCCCAGGCAGATGAACAAGGCAGAACGACGGCTTCTGTGGCCGATGAGATGGCTCGTAACATCATCGAGACAGCCAAAAGGTCGTAACCGAGCTAGAGTATTCTCGCTATTTCGTAAAATGCAGCCTAAGGGACGAAATCGATATTTCGTCCCTTTTTTCTTAAAAATATTTTCCGTGTATGACCAACGGGATAGAAATTGACCATAAATTTTTAACCGTTTTGACTGGCTAATGTCATATTTGTCTGCTTGACTTAGAACCTCGTTATCTAGCGTAGGAAAACGCGATGGTTACTTTCAAGTATGATCTCAACCAGGATGTAGTCGAACTTCAAGCCAGCAACTGGTGCGGGTTGGAACGTGTATTTATTAACGGAAAGATGGTCTCCAGAAAACTTAACTTCAGTCAAAACAGCGAACATAGAATACGCTTAACAAATGGAAATCCATGCCGTTTTCAATTACTTATAGACCCAATAACCGAACAGATGGTGTGTCGGATCTACAAGAGAAATAATCTGGTCACCAGTATCAAGCAGGGAAAAGAGAACCTGCTTCAGAGCAGAAAGCTGCTGCAAAACATCACCATTTTTGTCACCCTTTCGGCGCTGATATTTCTGCTGCTTAACTAAAATGACAAGCTGGTGCCGAAGTAGCCCTGCTAACAGAGTGTGATATTGTCGCCAGCCACACAGATCAGTTGACTGTCCTGATAATTACCGCTACCCGCGGTGACCGTTGTAACAGAGAGTTTCTGTTTATCGGAGCCATTCTCGATTAACACCGCCTTTAGAATCGTCCCGTCACGGGGAAAAGACACCGCGGCGACAAAATCTCCCACGGCGAGATCCCGAAACAGTTTTACAGTTACACTCCCCAAAGATCTTGGCTCTAACTTCCCTTCACTCACGACTAATGTGGCACCATTGGCTAATTCAAACTTTTCAAGGTAGATACCGGATGAAACACACTCGGAGGGAACCGGTTTGGCCCTGGGCTTGTTAATATTGATGGAGCATGCACTCAGGGCGAAACAGAGCAGTATGATAGACAGGGGTTTAAGCATATTATCCTCTGATAGTTCATCATAATGATTAAGATGAAATTTATAAAACTAAGCTTTATCCGGGGAATCGATTGATTTTATTGAGTAATGTCATGAAGTTTGCGCGTTCATCACTGGATAAATTATCAAGAAAGTGGGCATTGACCCTTTCAGCCTCGATCACCAGATCTTGCTCTAATGCCTTTCCGGCATCGGTAAGGAAGATATGAAAAGCACGGCGGTTATCAGCTTCCTGATGCCGGGTGATCAGGCCCTGAACCTGCAACTGATCGAGCAGGCGTGTCATCGTATAGTGAGCGACATCGCACCTTTTAGATAACTCTGTTTGCGTGAGCCCCTCCTCTTGCCACAGGGCAAAAAGAACCGGCCAGAGTTTAATGTCCAGTTGGTATCGTTTTAGCTTTTGATCCAGTGCATTTTGAAGGTCAATATTCAAGTGTGACACCAGATATCCGAGGCTTTCATACTGTTTCAATCAGCACCCCCAATCCATCACTACCTGATTTAATACTACCACTTAGTCCGTAAGAAACTAGCTGTTAGTCATAACTAATTACGAATTTATACATAAGGCTTTGATTAGTTTGCTTAATCTTCTGAAATTATAAACTCATTGATAAATCGATAATAGCAAGCTCTCCCCAATTTCCCCTTAAGGCTCCTCTCTAACTCGAGGTAGATCCCATCATCTTTAAGATCAAACCCATTCACATCAATGACGCTATGCTGTGTACCCAGACTAGAGTCGAGCAAAAAGGCGTTATCTTCATGTTCATAGTCCACTATGAGAAGTGCCGCATCGGCAACCCTTACCCGTAACCTTTCGACAGGGGTAATAAGAAAATATTGATCATCTATACGATGTAAAACCGAGGAGAAGAGTCGTGCAAACTTGTTCGGTAATGGCTCCCCCAGATAACTCCACTCGCCCTGCTCGTCGATGTCAAACAACGCCTTCTCAGAGCACAGTGGCGCCCCTTTTGTGAGTTTAGCTAACTCATATCCGGCATCGGGATTAATATCACTCATATGGACTCCTGAAGACAGGTAAGCCTGGCAATGCCAGGCTTGTGTAGTGTCGCTAACGGCAAGCTAAACAAACGGATTTACAGCAAGGCCAACAGGGCCTGCACCGGATGTCTGGGCTTAAAGCCCCCAAACCGCTTCACCTGACTCCGGCAGGAGTAACCGGATACCAGCACCTGCTCCGGCGGTATCGATTTTAACGTTTGCTCCCAGGACATGGAAAACAGGGCTTGTGAACGCTCCTGATTCTCGGCTTCGTGGCCATAAGTGCCTGCCATGCCACAGCATCCCAGGCTCACCGCCTCCAGCTTTGCGCCAAAGTGAGCAAAAATCGCTTGCCACTGGGCTGCGGTATTCGGTTTAGCCGTGGATTCGGTGCAGTGACTGAACCAAGTGAACTTTTCCGCAGCATCGGGGCTTAAGCTTGGTATATCATGTTGCTTTATTGCTTGTGCTAACCACTCATTAGATAGTTGTACCGTAAAATCACCGCAACTATCCCCGAGCACTTCCCTGTATTCATCCCGATAGCACAACACCATTGCCGGATCGACACCGACCATAGGCATATTCAGCTGATGGACCTGAGTCAGAAAATCCGCCGAAGACTGGGCAGTCTTTGCAAACTTGCTGAGAAAGCCTTTAATGTGTATCGGCTTACCATTGGGTTTAAACGGGAGAAGCACAGGTTTTAGACCCAGCTTTTCAATCAACTTGATAAAGTGGTACACAGTGTCGGCTTCATAAAAGCTGTTGAACGGGTCCTGTACCACAATCACATAGTTGTGCCGTTCATCCTCAGGAATATTCTGCAGCGCCTCGAGATCATAACCACGACAGGCGTGGCCATCGAGTCTCTGTTTAAGGGTTGGAACCGATAATGCGGGTGCGTCGACATAACCCAATGACCGCTTTATCACCCACTGACTGACCGGGTTTTGAGAAACGGCGTTAGTAAGCCTTGGCGCCATAGCCATCAAGGGTAAACTATCTTCAATACCCGCAACCAGATAGTCTTTCACCGGTCGCAGATATCTCTGGTAATAGATATTAAAGAATTGTGCCCTGAACTTAGGCACATCGACTTTAACCGGACACTGAGACGTACAGGCTTTACAGGCCAGACACCCCTTCAGTGACTCCATTACCTCATGGGAGTAATCATATTCACGCGTGGCTTTTAAGGTATTCTGAGTACGCTGCAGCCATCCCAGGGGCTTGGCTTTAGCAAGGGCATCGACATCTACGCCCTCTGATTCTAGCAGCCTTAACCATTCACGCATCAATCCTGCACGCCCCTTAGGGGACTGGACACGATCTCCTGTCACCTTGAAAGAGGGACACATAGGAGAGTAAACACTGTAGTTGAAGCACAGTCCGTTACCGTTACAGTTCATCACATCGGGAAAGGCATCGCGGGTTTGAACCGGGATCTGGCGATCGAAACTGCCCCGCTTGATGCTATCGACGTTATAAAGAAGCTCACCCGTCTCCTTAGGCGCCACCAGCTTACCCGGGTTCATTTTGTTGTTAGGGTCGAACAGTCCCTTAACCTCCTCCAGAACGCCGTACAGCTCCTCACCGAACACCGAGGGGCCATATTCACCACGAACCCCCTTCCCATGTTCTCCCCACATCAGGCCCCCATATTTCAGCGTAAGCTCGGCCACCTGATCGGAAACGGTTTTAAGTAACCTTTCATCATTAACATCGCACATATCTAAGGCGGGCCTGACGTGTAGCACACCTGCATCGACATGACCAAACATACCGTATTGAAGTTGATGACTGTCCAGCAACGCTCTGAACTCCATGATAAAGTCGGCAAGCTTTTCCGGAGGTACTGCGGTATCTTCAGCAAATGCCAAGGGTTTTCTGCGTCCCTTTGCCGCCCCAAGCAAACCAACCGCTTTCTTTCGCATGGCATAGATCATATTGATGCTGGTTTTATCACGGGTCACCTGATAACCCAATACCCCGGCACCACTATCGCTGGTTTGAGAGTCTAAAACCTCGGTTAACTCTGCAACTTTGGCTTCCACCTCCTCCGGCTCTCCGGCAAACTCAACCATGTTGAGCCCGTCGATAGCTCTACCGGGGACCTCTTTAATCAATTCAGAAACGGAGTGCCAGATAATATCCTGCTGAGCCAGGTTCAACACTTTCGAATCTATGGTCTCTACAACGGTCGCATTGGCTTTCACCAACTGAGGCGCATGGCGTAGCGCGGACTCGAAAGAGTCATACTTTATGTTAACCATCATACGCGCCGACGGAAGAGGCGTAATATTCAGCTTGGCTTCGGTGATAACCGCGAGTGTACCTTCCGAGCCTGTCAAAATTCTGGACAGGTTAAACTCGCTGAGATCGTCACTCCATACATTCTTAAGATCATAACCGGTCAAAAAGCGATTAAGCTTAGGGAACCTGGACTCTATAAGTGACCGTTTTTCATGACAGATACCGGCAATCGCCGTCATCAAGCTCTGCCCGAGAGGGTTTGTGGTTACAGAATCGATGTTTTCCACCTGCTCAGGAGTGATTGAGTAAGTATCGAGCACACTGCCATCATAGAGCACACTGGACAGGCCAATCACATGATCCGATGTCTTACCATAAACCAGCGAGCCCGCCCCCGATGCGTCGGTGTTAACCATCCCCCCAATTGTGGCTCTGTTAGAGGTGGAGAGATCCGGGCTGAAGAAAAAACCATGAGGTCTTAACGCATCATTAAGCGCATCCTTGACCACACCGGCTTCGACTCTGACCCACTTCTGTTCAGGATTGATCTCTATCACCTTGTTCAGATAACGCGACAGGTCAAGGACGAGTCCATGAGTCAGTGCCTGACCATTGGTTCCGGTGCCGCCACCTCGTGCACTGAAAACGACCTTGGCAAACTCACAGCTGTTAGCAAGTTTAAGTATCAGGCAGATATCTTTTTGACTTCGTGGATAGATAACGGCTTGAGGAAGGAACTGGTACACAGAGTTATCCGTCGCTTGAGCCAGGCGCGCACTGTATCGTTTGTCGATATCTCCGCTAAAGTCACTTTGTTCAAGCGCAGACAAAAAGGCAAGGTATATGGGCTCTAACGTTTGTTCATGTGATAACTTTGGCAGATTAACGATGGGTGACATATCAGCTTCTGTTTACTTAATTGTTAAAATTCTGGTTCACAGTATATACCCAAACGACTTCAAAATGCAGGGGGCAGCATGTCGAAAAGTGACAAGGTTCAAGGCATGAAACAGCAGTACTAGTCATTCTAATTCAATGTTTATTCTTATAAATAAAGAATGAAGAAAAGTGTTACTTTTCGACTTGCCCTTCGGCCCCCCCGTAGAATACCTGCACTGTGTTAGTGATTTTAACAATGGGGTAACCATTCTCTTCAATCACTGCCTTGTTCAGATATCCTTCGGGAGCTCTGAAACGAGCACCTTGAAGTGGCTTGGGTATAGACAAAAAAAGCCGCTAAATAGCGGCTTTTGTAATTAGCTTCTTCTATTTAAAGAAAATTAAGCGTGTTCCTTGCCCAGATATAGCCAAGTGTCGATAACTGTATCCGGATTCAGCGATACGGTATCGATCCCCTGCTCTACTAACCAGGCTGCAAAGTCTGCATGATCCGAAGGTCCCTGACCACAGATACCAACATACGCACCTTTCTTCTTGGCTGCCTTAATCGCCATGGCCAACAGCGCTTTTACCGCTTCATTACGCTCATCAAACAGATGACTGATGATGCCAGAGTCACGGTCAAGACCTAATGTCAGCTGGGTCAAATCGTTAGAACCGATAGAGAAGCCATCGAAGTGCTCGAGGAACTGGTCTGCAAGCAGTGCATTAGACGGAAGCTCACACATCATGATGACGCGAAGGCCATCTACACCACGCTCTAAACCTTGCTCTTTCAGCAGCTCGATAACCTGCTCGGCTTCGCTGAGAGTACGTACGAATGGGATCATGATTTCGACATTCTTCAGCCCCATCTCGTTACGAACACGTTTAATCGCTTCACACTCGAGGGCAAAACAGTCACGGAACGATTCTGAGATGTAACGGCTCGCACCACGGAAGCCCAGCATTGGGTTCTCTTCCTCTGGCTCGTATCTGTCACCACCTACCAGGTTCGCGTATTCGTTTGACTTAAAGTCAGACATACGAACAATCACTTTCTTCGGATGGAAGGCTGAAGCGATCGTCGCAATACCTTCGACAAGGCGAGCTACGTAATACTCAACAGGCGACTCATAGCCGGCTATCATCTCATGGATCTCTTCCTGCAGCGCTGCATCTTGTTGGTTAAACTCAAGCAGGGCTTTAGGATGGATGCCGATCATACGGTTGATGATGAACTCAAGACGAGCCAGGCCGACACCTTCATTAGGTAAGCGAGCAAAATCGAAAGCTCTGTCCGGGTTACCTACGTTCATCATGATCTTCATCGGTAGTTCAGGCATAGAGTCAACACGAGAGGAGACGACTTCGAACTCCTGAATGCCTTCATAGATGTAACCGGTATCACCTTCGGCACAAGAGACCGTCACTTCCTGACCACTCTTGATACGGTCTGTCACATCACCACAACCAACGACGGCAGGCACACCGAGTTCACGGGCGATAATCGCTGCGTGACAGGTACGTCCACCACGGTTAGTGACAATCGCGCTGGCGCGCTTCATGATTGGCTCCCAATCCGGGTCGGTCATATCGGTAACAAGTACATCACCCTCTTGGATCTGGTCCATATCCTCAATTGAACCTAATACCTTAGCAACACCGTTACCAATCTTATGACCGATTGCACGACCTTCACTTAGTACCTGGCTCTTACTCTTAAGGTGGAAACGTTCAATCAGTTGAACATCTTCACGGGAGCGAACCGTTTCAGGACGTGCCTGAACGATGTAAAGCTTGCCGTCGTTACCATCTTTAGCCCACTCGATGTCCATCGGACGACCATAGTGCTGCTCGATGATCATCGCTTGCTTCGCAAGCTCCATGACCTCTTCATCATTCACTGAAAATTCGCGGCGCTTTTCTGCTGCAACATCTTCAATTTTAACTTGTTTACCATGTTCTAGATCGTCTGAGTAAACCATCTGAATTAACTTGCTGCCAATATTACGGCGTACTACCGCTTTATTGCCGGCCGTTAAGCTTGGTTTATGTACATAAAACTCATCCGGGTTGACCGCACCCTGTACTACCATCTCACCCAGACCGAATGATGAGGTGATAAATACCACGTCATTGTTACCGGACTCTGTATCCATGGTGAACATCACACCAGAGGCTGCAGTGTCGGAGCGAACCATACGCTGAACACCGGCTGAAAGTGCAACGCCCTTATGGTCGTATCCTTGGTGAACACGGTAAGAGATAGCGCGATCGTTGAACAAAGAAGCAAATACATGCTTTATCGCAACCAATACAGAATCATAACCCTTAACGTTCAGGAATGTTTCTTGCTGGCCTGCGAATGAAGCATCAGGCATATCTTCTGCTGTCGCCGATGAGCGTACCGCAAAAGAGGCTTCTTGGGTTTCTGAGGAAAGTTTATCGTAAGACTCACGAACTACTTGCTCAAATTCGGGGTGGAACGGGGTGTCAATCACCCATTGTCTGATCTGTGCACCGGCTGTAGCGAGTGCGTTCACGTCATCTACATCTAGAGTATCTAGAATGTCGTATATCTTCTGGTTAAGTCCGCTTTGTTCAAGAAACTCATTGAACGCGTAAGAGGTGGTAGCAAAACCGCCAGGCACTTGAACACCTGCATTAGCTAAGTTACTAATCATCTCACCAAGAGAAGCATTCTTACCGCCTACCTTGTTGACGTCACCCATGCCTAATTCTTGATACCAGAGTACATATTGCTGCACAGTTCTATCTCCGCAAGTTTATTTCAGTGTGGCCCCTTCACAGGAGGGCAGCGGCATTTTACACTCCAGCGCAGGAAGCGTAAATCTATAATTTTATTTGTAATTTTATTACTACAAGAGGTCAAAATGTCACGTAAAGTATTTTATATCTCAGATGGGACCGCGATCACAGCTGAAGTATTTGGCCATGCAGTACTTTCTCAGTTTCCCGTTGAGTTTGATGCACTTACAATACCCTTCGTTGAGACAGAAGCGAAGGCTCATGATGTAAAAGCACAGATCAATGATTGTTATATAACAACAGGCGAACGGCCATTAGTTTTCCATTCAATCGTAAAAGCAGAGATCCGGGACATTATCTACAGCAGTGAAGGGCTCGATTACGACTTTCTGAACACTTTCGTGTCGCCTTTAGAGAAACAATTGGGAATAAAAGCCTCACCTGTCGTTCATCGAACCCATGGCAAGGCAAATGACGGATATGAAGCACGTATCGATGCAATTAACTATACAATGGACAATGATGACGGACAGACATTAAAGAACATACATAAGGCAGACTTAGTACTTCTGGGCGTATCACGCTGTGGCAAAACCCCAAGCAGCCTCTACCTTTCAATGCAGTTTGGTATAAAAGCCGCAAACTATCCTTTCATCGAAGATGACATGGATAACCTTAAACTTCCCACAGTATTAAAAGAGAATAAGAGCAAACTATTCGGTCTAACGATCGATCCGGTGCGTTTACATGAGATACGTAAGAGCCGTATGGACAACAGCCGATACTCCTCATTGAGACAGTGTCGAATCGAGGTAAAAGAGGTTGAGATGATGTACAAGCGAGAGCGGATCCCCTTTGTAAATACCACTAACCATTCGGTCGAAGAGATAGCGACCAAGATCCTCGATGTCACCGGACTTGAACGTCATATGTTCTAAAATCGAACACTTTTTTCGAAAAGAACTGACCAGTTTGACCAAATATCTGCACAGCTGCTTATAAATAGAGAGAGAATTCACTCAATAGGCACTGTGCAAGTCGCAACTATTCGTTATAATCGCAAGCAATAAGGCTAACTGCCCATACGAACGCTCGGTATATTGAATGACCATTAAAACAGATGAACTACGCACCACTTTATTATGTAAGGCTATTTCTCCCGCAAAATTGGCTTCAGAATTCCCACTAACCCAAGATGCTGCCGATTACCTTGTTCAGCAAAGACGTGAAGTCGAAGCCATCCTCAAAGGAGACGATCAGAGGTTATTGGTTATTATCGGCCCCTGCTCGATTCATGACACAAAAGCGGCTATCGATTATGCAACAAGGCTGGCTAAGCTCCACCAGGAACTGAAAGATGACCTGTGTATACTGATGCGGGTCTATTTTGAGAAACCACGTACGACAGTCGGATGGAAGGGGTTAATCTCTGATCCCGATCTCGATGGCAGTTTCAACGCCAATAAAGGTTTACGTCTGGCTCGTCAGTTACTGCAAGAGATCACCGAACTAAAATTACCCATTGCCACCGAATTTTTAGATATGGTGAACGGACAGTATATTGCCGACCTCATCACCTGGGGAGCCGTTGGCGCTCGCACCACTGAGAGTCAGATCCATCGCGAGATGGCGTCAGCACTTTCATGCCCGGTAGGTTTTAAAAACGGTACCGATGGTAATATCAATATCGCCATCGATGCTGTGCGTGCGGCCAAAGAGCCACACATCTTCTACTCTCCGGACAAAGATGGCGCGATGGCAGTCTACCGCACTGCTGGCAACCCTTATGGTCACATCATTCTAAGGGGTGGAAAACAGCCTAACTATCATGTCGAAGATATCGATGCGGCAGCTGAAAAACTCAAGAGTGTCGGCGTTTCTCATCGCATGGTCGTTGACTTCAGCCACGGTAATAGTCAGAAGAAGCATAAGCAACAACTAACCGTTGCCGACAGCATCATGCAACAGATGAGCGAGGGCTCAACAGCTATCGCCGGTATCATGGCCGAAAGTTTTATCGAAGAGGGCAACCAGAAAGTGATTGCAGGAGAGCAACTTGTATACGGTAAGAGCATTACCGATGCATGCCTGAACTGGGATGACTCTGAAAAGCTGCTTCGGGACCTGGCGAAAGCATCACGTGACAGAATAAACAAGCTTAACCAGTAATTGCTGCAGACACTCTGCCACGATAAAGATACAGAACCATACATGCTTCATCTGAATGAGGCTTGTATGGACGCTGCTTTACCTCAAAACATGAACCATACCCTCATTCAAATCAAGCACATTAATTGTGCCCGACGATGAGCTGAGCTGTTCGCATCATTCCACAAAGCATAACCTTAGGTTGCCGTATGCCACTAACCCAAACACAAAATCACCTCAGTGAGGCGATCAAAGCCCGTATAGAAAACTCAGAAGCCAAAGTCATTAAAGCTATTTTTCCATCTATCACTAATCACCACAACACCTTATTCGGTGGTGAAGCACTAGCCTGGATGGATGAGACGGCTTTTATCGCAGCAACCAGGTTCTGCCGTAAACCTCTTGTCACAGTCAGTTCAGACAGGATTGACTTTAAGAAAGCTATTCCGGCCGGTACGCTCGCAGAGATCATCGCAAATGTTATCCATGTAGGTAACACTTCACTGAAAGTCGAGGTCAATATCTTTGTCGAAGATATGTATAACGATCAGCGCGAGCACGCCATCAGAGGTGTCTTTACCTTTGTCGCCGTCGACGATAACAGAAAGCCGACTAAGGTATGGACCGAAGAGTAAACCGACAAACGTCATTGCAATGACTATGAGTGATAGCAGTTAACACCGACCGCTGTCACTTTTTTAGCAAAGAATTCCGCTCCCTACTGAATTTTCACCTTCTATAGTTACTAGACTTAAGTCTAACAAACCGAATTTTAAGGCAAAATATTCCCCCTTTCTCACAAACCGATAGGATCCCCTCTCCTTTTTCTGTTACATTGAACTAATCTTCACGTGCAACTAACACAAACACAAAAGCCATGAAGCTAGATAACTTAAATATAATCATTGCAGACGATCATCCGCTATTCAGAAATGCCCTACGCCAAGCATTAGCAGGATCGTTTTCCGACACACGTTGGTTTGAAGCCGACAGTGCCGAAGCATTACAAAGTCAGATAGAAAATGAAGATGTTGAATTTGACCTGGTACTACTGGATCTACAGATGCCGGGCTCACATGGCTACTCAACATTAATTCACCTTCGTACACACTACCCGGATCTTCCGGTGATGGTGATCTCCGCTCACGAAGATAACATCACCATCAGTCGCGCCATACACTATGGGAGCTCAGGCTTTATTCCGAAGTCGGCCTCCATGGAGACACTCGCACAAGCATTAACAGCCGTACTCGAAGGTGATATCTGGTTACCCGCAGACGTAGAGCTTCAACCGATAGAGGAGGATGCAACGGATCTGGTGGCCAGCAAACTTGCTGATCTGACTCCACAGCAATATAAGGTCTTGCAGATGTTTGCCGAAGGCTTGTTAAATAAACAGATCGCCTACGATCTCGGTGTTTCCGAGGCTACGATTAAAGCCCATGCTACTGCGATTTTCCGTAAGCTTGGTGTCCGTAACCGCACCCAGGCCGTTATCTCACTTCAGCAGCTAGAGATGGAGAAGGTCGAGCTGTAACCCTGCTCCTATTGCCCGTTAACTTGTGAAAGCCGAACATCTGTTCGGCTTTTGAGTTTAAACGACGCGAATCTGAAGAGTCGAATAGAGTGAAAGTGAGCCGATATCAACGAAAGTTTTCCATCATCCGATAATAGAGCATACCCAAAGCCATACCTTGATTTCCCAACCACTCACCAACGGGAAGACGGATCTGTCTCATATCGGCAAACAGATCAAACTCGGTCAACTGACCTATGATGGCCTTAGCCATGATCTCCCCCATGATATGCGAAGTCGCAACCCCATGGCCTGAATAGCCCTGGCAGTAAAACACATTGGGCGACACCTTACCCAGCTGGGGGATTCTGTTAACCACAATTCCGGCCATCCCCGTCCACTCATACTCGATTTCGATCCCCTTAAGCCTAGGAAAGGTCCGCTCTATTGCCGGGCGCAGCTCCTTAGCCACATGCTTAGAATCCCGTCCGGAGTAGTTGGTGCCTCCACCAAACATAAGTCTGTTATCGGCGGTCATACGATAATAATCGAGCACAAATCGACTGTCATAAACGGCAACATCATGAGGGTTGATGGCCTTAGCGACTTCCGGAGTTAACTTTACCGTTGCACAATTTCCTAAAGAGGCCGGAAACAACATGCCACTTAATTTGGCTCTGGCAAGTTTATGATACGCATTGCCTGCAATGAGCACGCTATTGGCAGTGACAGAGCCATATGCGGTTTTGACTACGGGTAAAGCGCCATCGCAAATATCGATAACCGGTGAGCCTTCAAATATCTTCACCCCGTGCCCCTGCGCCGCCCGCGCCTCTCCTATGCAGAGGTTCACAGAGTGAAGATGCATATTTCGCTTATTCAGTAGCCCTCCATGGTAGAGTGGCGTTTCCAGATAACCGGGAATATCCTGCCTTGATATCAACTCCAGCTCGCTTCCCATGCCTCGTCTTACAGCTTCATCATAGCTCTTTTGCAACTCCTGCATATGCCCGGGCTTGTAGGCGGCATGCAGATGACCAAATTTAAGGTCACAATCGATACCATATTTTTCAACACGCCTTTTGATGATCTCGTGGCCACGCCAGCGAAGGTTCCAGATAAAATTTTCCGCCTCAGCGCCAAGCTTGTTTCTAAGCTGTTTAACCATAGCCGCATCACCGGAAAGACTACCGGTAACCTGTCCGCCATTACGCCCCGTCGCTCCCCACGCTATCTTATTAGCCTCAACAATGGCGACATCTAATCCCCGTTCGGCCAACTCAACAGCTGTCGACACGCCGGTGAAGCCGCCACCAACGATAACCACATCCACCCTGAGGTTGTCCTCGAGTCTGGGGTATTGAGTTTCATCATTAATTGTCGCGCTATAGTAAGAATCGCAGCGTTGTTCTGACATAAGAGTAGGCTCCATCCATGTTCAATAAAATGACTTCTTGTTTTATATTTTTTACACTTTGTTTTTTGAGTATATAGATAGAGAGATCTGCGTCAATGAGAATTCGGCAAATTATTATTACTCTATGCTGAATTGCTCATCCACTATGTAGTGGTTTTCTTTACAGACGGCAGTAGTTGTGGGCATCTGTTTTATTGAAGATAAGAAGATCAGAAAGATATCTTAAACGC
This sequence comes from uncultured Shewanella sp., assembly GCF_947501225.1. GTDB lineage: Bacteria > Pseudomonadota > Gammaproteobacteria > Enterobacterales > Shewanellaceae > Shewanella. The sequence goes on along the minus strand of NZ_CANMUW010000008.1, from coordinate 10,297 downwards.
CTAGACGCATTAAGAGAGGAGAAGAGCAGGAGACGCTGAAGCCCCCCACAGACTTAAACAATTACAGGTTAAACAGCACACCAGCTTACCTCTAGCAGCCTGGCATCATTGTCACGGAGTATAGCTCTGAATTCGTCCCCCTCATTCACCTGCCCAACTCCCTTTGGCGTCCCTGTCATAACGATATCCCCATCCTCCAGGGTCATGAATCTCTTTATTTCATCTAAGATCTCGGCGGGTTTATTCATCATCAACCCAATATTTCCCCTTTGAGTCGGCTCGCCATTAATAAACAAGTCGAAATTAAGCCCATCCCAGGCCTCCTCAATTTTAACAAATTCACTCATGACCGCGGAGCCATCGAAGGCTTTTGCCCGCTCCCAGGGCAAACCTTTTGCTTTAAGTTTGCTCTGTAGGTTCCGCTTCGTTAGATCCAGCCCCAGTCCCACGGCAACAAATCCCCCATTCTCTACCAGAAAACATAACTCTGACTCATAATGGATCGCTTCATCTTGATAGCTGATGAGCTCATCAGTAATACATGAGTTAGGCTTGACAAAGAGCACCATCTGTTCGGGTATCTCATTTTTTAACTCTTCTATATGGTCGACATAATTTCTGCCCACACAAACTATCTTTGATGGGGTAACGACTCGATTACCAAGGACAACTGTGTTCACTTATCTCTCCATTAACCTTTTATATATTGGAATTTATACTCAACCGCGCCATAGTGTTATTTTCTGATTAGGCTTGAGATCAATGCCCTCAATGCTGCCGGTTTTACCATCTTAGCCATGTAGCGATAACCCCTTTGCTGCACATCATCGATAAGTTCTTTACGGGTATTGGCCGTGATCAATACACCGGGTAGATGACTGCCATACAGAGCACGGATCCCATCCATTGCATCTACACCATTTTGCCCATCATCGAGATGGTAATCGGCCAGAACAATATCGGGCGCGACCCCCTTTAACCCTAACTTAATTCTCGCATCGGCAAGGCCTGTGGCACAGATCACCTCACACTGCCATCGACTGAGCAGGCTCTCCAAGCCTGCAAGGATCGCCTCTTCATTATCGATACACAGTACCTTTACCCCTGCCAGAGGTTGTAACATTGTGGGAAGCTTTTTAGGCTGAGCTTCTCTCGCGGTTTGTCCCATGGGGACACGAATAGAGAAAACCGAGCCGCGGCCCAGTACTGAGCTCACATGGATCTTATGATTGAGCACCCGGCTGATCCTATCGGCAATAGCCAGTCCCAGCCCTAAGCCACTCACGCTTTTACTGCTGGGGTTATCGAGACGCTTAAACTCTTTGAATATCTCCTGAGTCTCTTTCTCATCGATACCACAACCTGTATCCAGAACCTGTATCTCAAGCTCATCCCCGCGGTAGCGACAACCAAACAAGACCCGACTCCCGCGAGCATAACGATACGCATTGGTTAAAAAGTTCTGTAACACACGACGAAGCAAACTTAAGTCAGAGTTGATGGTTGCACTACATGGCACCATACTGAACCGGATCCGGTTATCTTTAGCCATAGCATCAAACTCAACGGCCAAACCTTCAAGTAACTCAGATACGGCAAAGTCCCTTCTATTTACCTCGACCATCCCAGAGTCTAACTTAGAGATATCGAGCAGGTCCGTAAGCAGTTCTCCGGCAATCTTCAGGGAGCTGTTGACATGAGACAAGGTCTTTTTCCCCTCCTGATCCAGGTTCGGGTATTGAGACAACGATGCGGTAAACAGTCTTGCCGCATTGAGAGGCTGCATAAGATCGTGCCCTACAGCGGCTAAAAACTTACTCTTGGAAGCATTGGCCATCTCCTCCTGCGCCTTGGCCTCCAACAGCTGACTATTGAGCATAGCCAGCTCATAGGTACGCTCCTTAACTCTGGCTTCGAGGGTATCATTCACCTCCTGCAAAGCCTTGGCATGTTCGCGATATTGGGTGATATCGGTAAATGTCATCACAAACCCGCCACCTGGCATAGGGTTTCCCTGAATCTTGATAACCTTGCCATCTTTTCGTTCACGCTCTGAAACATGAGGGGTACCATTTCGCATATGTTGAACGCGTTTACGTACCATCTCATCAACATCACCGGCACCACAATAACCACGGGCAGCGTTAAAGCGAACCACATCACTGATCGGCATGCCCTCTTGTAAAAATGATTCCGGATACTGATACAGTTCGGAATACTTATGGTTCCAGGCGACCAGATTGAGATCCTTATCAACCACACTCATCCCTTCATAGGCGTGCTCAATGGCACCTCTGAGCATATCCTGACTAAGAATAATTTTTGAAGAAGCTTCATCTACCAGACTAAAGACTTCATCCAGGGCCAGATCTCGCCCCTGCTGTACCGACTCCATGACCAGAGAGGCACTGGAGCCCCCCAAGACACCGGCTAACATATGCTCGGTATGTGCAATTAACTCCGGCGGGGCCGCTTTATGCCAGCTATCACTCTTTACCGCCTCATTTGAGAACCGGGAGAAACTTTCATAGGCACGGGTTGGGCTCACGAAACGACTGGCAAGAATCAATAGATCTTGTTGTGATACGGGTGATGCTTTCCTGTTAGCATTACTCTTCAACTCTCCGGGAGCAACAAATGCACTGGCTTGCATACGCTCTGCAACCCCGGCTCTGAACCAGATGGAGCCCAGTACATAACAGGCCAGGTTAACCAGTAGTGCGGTTAAGATGTCCCTGACATTGGGTGTGATAGACTCGAGCAGACCAAAATCATTAGCGAAAATGCCATGGGTTGCACTCACTCCGGACAGAAGTATGTAACACCAAAGACCAAAGCCCACGGCCAGACCGATTAATACGCCGGCTCGATTACCATGCTTCCAATACATGCCACCTATGACGGCGGGAGCGAGTTGGGCAAATGCGCCGAAAGAGAGCATCCCCAAAGTTGACAGCGAGTCGCTGTCCATAAATGACAGGTAACTGAAGTAACCCAGCCCCAAAATAATGATGATCGACAGGCGTCTGGCATTGAGCAGAAATTGAGAAAATTGACTGAAATTTTTCTCTTTAATCTTACCGGTTCGCAGCATGAAAGGGACCAGCCATTCATTACTGACCATCACACTGATCGTCACCACCGCAACGATAACCATTCCGGTGGCGGCAGACAGGGTCCCGAGCAGGGCGATGATAGCGACCACAGGCTGGTCCAGCGCCAATGGCATGTTTATGACGTAGGTATCGGCAGCGACACTGTCACCCAGAATAAGTTTTCCCGCTAATGCCAGGGGCGCAACAAACATACCAAACAGGAGCAGATAAACCGGGAATATCCAGCGGGCTTTTAAGAGGTTTTTCTCATCGATACACTCGACCATCATCACATGGAACTGGCGGGGCATACAGAGAAATGCGGCTATCCCCACCAGCAGTTGCGGCATCAGTGACTCGATGCGTAATACGGGCTCATTAATAAGATTTTGCTCACTTGCCTGCTGCCATATATCGCCAAAACCATCGAAGAAACCGAAACTTATTACAACGCCAACAATAAGGAAAGCCGCCAGCTTCACCAACGACTCGAAGGCAATAGCTAGCATCATGCCGGGGTTATGCTCGGTGGCATCCAGCTTTCTGGTGCCAAACAGTATGGCAAACATGGCAAGAACGGCAGTAATGATCAAGGATACTTTCGCCCCATCGAAGGGGGAGTCATGGGGCTGAAACAGATTGAGACTAAACACCATGGCTTTTAGCTGTAGTGCGATATAGGGCATGATACCAAAGAGAGCGATCAGGGTAACAATAGCCGCCAGAAGCTGTGATTTTCCATATCTAGCGGCAATAAAGTCTGCAACAGAGGTGATGTTATGCGCCTTGGAAACGATAACCATCTTTCGAAGTAAACCAAACCCCAGGGTAAAAATAAGAATGGGTCCGATAAAGATGGGCAGAAATGACCAGAGATCCTGCGCAGATTGACCAACGGTCCCCAAAAAGCTCCAGGAGGAGCAGTAAACCGCCAGGCTCAGACCATAGATCCAAACCTGCAACTTCTTTGTAATACGACTAAACCACCGCTCGGCTCCCCAAGCCAACAGGAAGAGCAGGAAAACATACAGAACGGCGATCACGCCTACAAAGATGGTCAAATTCATAATATTCTCTTTTTTACACCATTGTGCGTTAAAAAAAGAATTAAATCTAGCCGTCTAATATCTTACAACAGTCTAAAAACAAAGAGGATTTTAGCACTAGACCAAGGTCTAATAGAGCTAAGAGCCCTTGAGACTCCATACTTCAGTCAGGCATTATTAGATTAAGGGAAGCCCAATGAGCACGCAGTCTCTCTACAAAGTTTCTAGCGAAATAGCTGAAAACGCACATATAAACGAAGAAAAATATAAAAAGATGTACCAAGAGTCGATTGTTAATCCTGAAGGTTTCTGGAGAGAGCATGGACAACGCATCGATTGGATCAAGCCATACACTAAAATTAAGAAAACCTCCTTTGACGATCATAATCTGTCGATTAATTGGTTCTATGACGGCACACTCAATGCCTCGGCTAACTGCCTGGACAGGCACCTGGATAAACACGCCGATAAAGTCGCCATTATCTGGGAAGGTGATGACGCGAAAGATCAACGTACAATTACTTATGGCGAACTGCATAAAGATGTCTGTAAGTTTGCCAACGCACTACGTAGCCAGGGCGTAAGACGTGGTGATGTAGTTACCGTATATATGCCTATGGTGCCTGAGGCTGCCGTGGTTATGCTGGCTTGTGCACGTATTGGTGCCATCCACTCTGTTGTCTTTGGTGGCTTCTCACCGGACTCTATTGCTTCTCGTGTTATCGACGGAAAATCAAAAGTCGTGATCACCGCCGATGAAGGGGTTCGCGGCGGGCGTATCATTCCGCTGAAGGCTAACATCGACGAAGCCCTGTCACACCCTGATGTCACCTGTGTCGAGAAGGTCATCGTCTTAGAACGAACAGGTGGCGATGTTAACTGGGTTGAAGGCCGCGACATTAAGTGGGAATCCCTGATCGATACGGCTTCCGAGCACTGTATTCCTGAAGAGATGGGCGCAGAAGATCCCCTGTTCCTGCTCTATACCTCAGGATCTACGGGCAATCCTAAAGGGGTGCTGCATACCACCGGTGGCTACATGGTTTACGCCGCCATGACACATGAATATGTTTTCGATTACAAAGATGGCGAAGTCTATTGGTGTACAGCCGATGTAGGTTGGATCACAGGTCACTCTTATATGGTCTATGGCCCTCTGGCCAACGGTGCTACTGTACTCATTCATGAAGGCGTGCCCAACTACCCTTCTCCTGCCCGCCTGGGTGAGATGATAGACCGTCATAAGGTTAATATCCTCTACACCGCACCGACACTCATTCGTGCTTTGATGGCGGAAGGTAAAGAGCAGTTTACCGATTTTGATGGTAGCTCATTACGTATCATGGGCTCGGTCGGTGAACCAATTAACCCGGAAGCATGGCGCTGGTATAATGAAGTCATCGGCCGGGAGCACTGCCCGATTGTCGATACCTGGTGGCAAACAGAAACCGGCGGAATATTGATAAGCCCTCTGCCGGGTGCCACCGATACTAAGCCCGGTTCTGCTACTCGTCCATTCTTTGGTGTTCAACCTGCCCTTGTCGATAATATGGGTAATATCATAGATGGCGCAACCGAAGGCAACCTGGTGATTCTGGACTCCTGGCCCGGACAGATGCGAACTGTCTATGGCGACCATGACAGGTTTGCCCTCACCTATTTCAAAACCTTCCGTGGCATGTACTTCACCGGCGATGGTGCGAGACGGGACGAGGATGGCTATTACTGGATCACCGGCCGCGTTGATGATGTGATCAATGTATCGGGCCACAGGCTTGGCACTGCCGAAGTCGAAAGTGCACTGGTATCACATGAAGATGTAGCCGAAGCCGCTGTCGTTGGTTACCCTCACGATATCAAGGGACAGGGTATCTATGCCTATGTCACCTTGACTAAGGGAACAACCGAGACCGAGGAGCTTCGTCAGGAACTCAGAAAGTGGGTACGTAAAGAGATTGGTGCCTTAGCAACACCTGACCTGATACAGTGGGCCGGAGGTCTGCCGAAAACCCGTTCGGGTAAGATCATGCGTCGATTCCTGCGTAAGATTGCAGCCAATGAAGTGACAAACTTAGGCGACTCGTCGACTCTGGCCGATCCGGCTGTTATCGACACCTTGATTGAGTCAAGACTCAACCGCAGCGAGTAAGCTACCAATAACTCCCGCTGGCCCCTATCTATTATATGCAATAGATAGGGGCTTTTTTTATCTCTATTGCCTTATTTATAGCCGGCCAGTTTCTTTGCCAGAAATTTCCATTCGCAGAATGGCCACTGACTCTAGATACCCGCCATTGTCACTGTTATCCTTTCAGCTGCGTAAACCAACATTCTTAGGCTTTAGGTGCAGTTAAGAGATTATCAACAACAAGCTGTCGATGCGGCAGTAACTCACTTTAAGAGAAGTGCAGATTCGGCAGTGTTAGTCCTGCCAACAGGATCAGGAAAAAGCATTGTTATTGCGGAATTAGCGCGCATTGCCAATGGCCGCGTACTCGTATTGACTCATGTCAAAGAGTTAGTGGCTCAAAATGCAGAAAAAGTGGGATTACTTACTGCAGAGGCGAGTATCTACTCCGCCGGTCTCAACCAAAAGTCTACCAAAAACAAAACTGTTGTGGCCAGTATCCAATCTGCCGTGAGAGCACCTCAGCAGTTCAATGAAGCTTTCTCATTAGTGATCATCGATGAGTGCCACAGGGTAAGCTCAGAAGCAGATAGCCAATACCAACAACTTCTTTCGCACCTGAGAAGACAAAACCCCAAACTAAGGCTGTTAGGACTCACTGCAACCCCCTACCGACTGGACAGGGGCTGGATCTACCATCAACACTACCATGGAAAGATAGGTAATCCTGATAAGGCCGTATTTCAACAGTGCATCTTCGAGCTGCCGATGCGACCGCTGATTAAACGAGGCTACCTGAGCTCCCCTAAGATGTTCGATGGTTTATCTGTACAATATGATTTTAGCGCGTTAAAGACCTCCCCCAGCGGCGAATATCGCGAAGAGGAGGTCAATAACCTACTCAGTCATTGCGGCCGTGCCACAACAGCGATAGTAAAGCAGCTTGTCGAGTTGGGAGCCAGCAGGCAGGGTGTCATCATATTTGCCGCCACTGTTCGCCATGCCCAGGAGATTATGCGGCAATTAACTCTCGAGAAAGCTGCACTGATCACCGCGGATACAAAAACGGTCGACCGGGATGAGATCATCACCGACTTCAAATCGAGAAACATAAAATATCTCGTCAATGTCGCCGTTCTCACAACTGGATTCGACGCTCCTCACGTAGACCTAATCGCAATTTTAAGACCTACGGCATCAGTAAGCCTTTTTCAACAGATGGTGGGAAGAGGACTCAGGATCTGTGAAGGTAAAGATGAATGCCTGGTTATCGATTATGCCGCTAATGGATACGATCTGTATTTCCCCGAAGTGGGACAGCATAAGCCTGACAGCAAGAGTGTTCCCGTACAGGTACACTGCCCGATTTGCAACTTTGCTAACATCTTTTGGGGGATTGTTGATGATGACGGCGATATCGTCGAACACTTCGGTCGCCGTTGCCAGGCATTAATTGAGCACCTGGGGGGGAGATCTCAATGCGACTTTCGTTTTCGTTCTAAAGCCTGTCCTAATTGCGGTGAGGAAAATGATATTGCAGCCAAGATCTGTCATCAATGCGACTCAATGCTTATCGATCCTGACAAACGATTAAAAGAGGTGTTACAGCAAAAACATCACCACCTCTTCAAGTGTCAGACCATGCTGCTGGAAAAGGAAGCCGATAAATTGCTAGTTCGTTATATCGATCCCGACGGCAATGACTACTGCCGATATTTTAGTTTTCAGACTAACGGGCAGATCAGAGCCTTCTACGCCCTCTTTGTACTGACTCATACACGCACCCCAGGTTTAAAACATCAACAATATAACAGCGCCGAGCAGGTCATAGCGGCATCAGATCAGTTCAGGCATCCCGACCTGTTACTGCTTAAACAGAGCAAGAAACGGTGGGATTTAGTAGAAACTTTCTTCGATTATCAAGGCCGCTATCAAATCGAAAAAAACTTTAATCATTAGAAAATATGCAAATATACTATTCCTGTGGTATAAAGTACGCGTGTAAATTCTCAGGAGCAAATATGTTTGTCGTAATCTTTGGCCGTCCGGGCTGCCCATACTGTGTTAGAGCGGTACAACTTTCTGAACAACTTGTTGAAGCTCGTGATGACTTTAAATTCAAGTATGTAGATATTCATGCAGAAGGGATCAGTAAGGCAGATCTTGAAAAAACAGTAGGCAAACCTGTTGAGACTGTTCCTCAGATCTTCGTTGATAAACAGCACGTTGGTGGCTGCACCGAGTTCGAGCAGTTTGTAAGAGAAAATCAGCTACTTACGCAACCAGCATAAGATTAAAAACCGATAACAGACCTCAAAGGCAATGCCGAGTGAAGCTGTTAAATAAAAAGGAGGCCAATGCCTCCTTTTTTAATGCTAAAGAGCTAAGAGCAATGGTTACAGAACATATTTCACTGAGAAAATAACGCGATTCAGTTCACCCTTATCACCATTTTGCTTAGTGTTTTCTGCATACATATACTCAACACCGACGGTCATTGGCTTAACCGGTGAATAGAGTAAATTGATATAACCTGAATAGGACTCTTCGTTGACCGCACCACCGGTTAACGTCACATCATTATCGGCCTTAAAGCCTGAAACAGTGAAACTTGAGCGCCACTTATCATTCCACCAGTGACGATAAGAGGCATAACCACCGTAAGAACTGATGGTTTCAATCTCCCCCATCTCATTTAGTACACCGCCATTGGCGTAGTTAAGCGCCATATAACGACCTAAACCGTCACCCACCGTCGCCGAAAGCTTGATATCATCGCTACCGACCGGGATGACACCGGTAAAGCTGGCACCATATGCCATCTCCTGAGTATCGATATCACCTTTCTCAATATTTAACTGCCTTGCCAAGCCGGCAACGGTGAACTTAGCTCCACCTTCCGTTTTAAAGTTATAGCGGGCTACAAAATCAGGCACCATGCCGCTGCCGCTGGTGATACGGGAACCACCGCCATATGGCGTCACCGTAGTTTCAGGATTCTCTACCGCAAACTGGAAACCACCATTGGTATAGCGTACTTGCGCCTGTCTGGCAAAAGGGGTACCTTCCGCAGCGCCAACAAAGTCCAGATTCTCAGGCAGTGCCCCCGGATTTTGGAACGTACTCCAGGTTTGTCCTACAGTCCAGTTGTCGAAGCTGACAAATGCATGACGAATACGAGGAGAGTAACTATTTGAGACGCGTTCATTGCCATCTGAATGAGTAAAGAAATCCAGCTCTATAAAACCTGTTAATTTATGGCCACCTAGATCTGTACTGGTTTTGAAATTAAACCTTGACTCACGCGCCTGAAAGTCAACAACCTGTTCGCCATTGCCTTCGACACCATAAATGGTACCTGGAACATAAAACTGCCTTGAAAGGTTTCCTGAGTCTGGCGCTCCATTGCTGTAATCACTGAACATAACATCCGTTTTTACATAACCTCCGAATTTAAACTCTGTCTCTCCAGCATGTGCATTTACACTTACAGCCAATATAGTCGCAGCGGCCACAAGGCTTAAGTTTGCATGTTTCATCGGTTCTCTCCCTCATCATTATATTTTTTCAAAATTAATATGACGGAGTTAGCTGGCAAGCAACATTAGCAAAACGTCTATCAACCAAAAGTATTACAGGCAATGCTAATCAACAATTTACACTCAAATAGAGAAAAGAGCTGGGCCGTGAAGGATTCGAACCTTCGACCAATGTGGACGTTAAGAGTAAAGCCAACTGCACTCTTATTATGAAGAATCAACTGAGCTAACGATCTGTTAAGTGTAATGCTTTATCTGTAGAGGAATAATTGAACTGAATAAAACTGAGGAGTGCCACCAAAGTGGTGGGTCGTGAAGGATTCGAACCTTCGACCAATGTGGACGTTAAGAGTAAAGCCAACTGCGCTCTTATTATGAAGAATCAACTGAGCTAACGATCTGTTAAGTGTAATGCTTTATCTGTAGAGGAATAATTGAACTGAATAAAACTGAGGAGTGCCACCAAAGTGGTGGGTCGTGAAGGATTCG
>NZ_CANMUW010000007.1 GCF_947501225.1 uncultured Shewanella sp. | reverse complement strand
TGCAGCTAAAGCCTGGGTCTCACATTACCCGAAACTGGAAACTATTTGTAAATCAGGTGAGTTTATTATCCATACAAGCTGCTAAATCCAGATTCACTAAGGCTGTCATGCCATTTGCTGAGCAAATCGCCCGCCAGCACTCGGTTCACTTATTAGCAGGGCGTTATACGTACATCAGTCTAAAGAGTAGTATTTATGGATAAATTAAAATTAAAAGAACAATATAATAGTTCTTATAGCTCTTTTCTTCGATTGAAGGATAATTTAGAGGATGCAATAAAGGTATATTTAGATGATTTAAATGTACCTTACTTAGCCGTTTATGGTCGAGTAAAAAGTTTTGAATCCTTTTATGAAAAAATATCAACAAAAAATTACACTGACCCTTTCGCACAAACAGAAGATTTTGTAGGTCTTCGTGTTGTATTGTACTTTCCTAATGATACACATGAGGTGGAAAAGTTACTTAAAGCTAACTTTTTAGTTGAGCAATCTGAAAATAAATCAGAAAACTTAGAAATAAATGAGTTTGGCTATAGATCTCACCATTGCATAATTAAAGTCGCTAAAAATTGGTGTGAAACGCCAAACTATAGAGGCCTTGAAGATATTAAAAGTGAAGTTCAAATTAGAACGGTTTTGATGCATGCATGGGCTGAAATCGAACATAAACTTCAATATAAAAGTAAAGAACAGGTTCCTCTGGAATTACAAAGAAAGCTGTTTTTATTAAGTGCTAAGCTAGAGGAAGCTGATGAGCAGTTTGAAGATATAAAGAATAAATCATTGGAATATCAGAATAATATTTCTGAAAAAGTTCGAGCAGAGGGAGTGTTTGATACAAGTATTGAACTCAATCTAGATACTTTTAGACAATTTCTAATATTTTATTACCCTAAGTGCTCGCCTCATGAAGTTATGGAAAAAGACCTATTTGATGTCATTCAATCTAAAAAATTAGACTATTCAATTTTGATAGATATAGCTGGAAAATTTAAACCTTTCGAAAATGATTTATTAGAAGAATTAAACGGTAGTACTAGAGTAAATATTTTTAGCTATGCAATATCAGCTGTAAGAACAGGGGTTATACCTGATAGTCGTGCGGATCATTCACGAAAAATCAAGATTTTAAAGTATAGAAAATTGGTTAAAGGTAACGTATAACAAGCCACTTCAAAGGACAAATAACAGTTGGTTTTGCTCCTTCGTCGCATATTATAACCAACTATTATTTGCCCCTGAGTGGGGCGTTACCGCACATCCCATTGCCATACTTTTCTTAAATAAAGCCTCACGAGTTAGATTCTTGGCTCTAACTCATTTGTGTCCAAAAACATTATAACAAATAAAGTTAAATCGAAGAGAGAGATAACTCAGGTGCAAGTGAGCTCGAGGGCTTCGGTTTCATGGATGAAACCGCAGAGCGTATAGGGATATATTCACAGCGTACCGAGAGATTACTTGCACTAAAGCCTGCTGCAAGCAATTGGTACAAGTAGGGCTATGGTTTCCCACAAGTTAACCCAATAGGCATTCAGCCCAATGAAACCACTAAAAAGATATTTGAAACTTGTTATCCGACAAGTAATTAGGCAGCGTTATAGCCAAGACCCTATAACACTGCCTATTATCAGACTTAGGCTGGCTTATAGTCGTGCTGCGACCAAAGCAGCATCTGGCATATTGGCCGCACCCTCCCGCTCGACGGCCAACGAGGCGTAGGCGTTAGCATATCTTGCCGCACCGAGCAGCGATTCCCCTTCGACGAGACGGGCAACCAGTGCGCCGTTGAACGCATCACCTGCACCTGTGGTATCGGTGACGGCGCATTTTATGGCACCTACCTCCATGAAGCGCTCATCTTCATACAGGAGTACACCCTGGGAGCCGCGTGTGATGACCACGGTTTTAACCCCCATCTGATTGATCTTCTTCGCGGCCAGCTTAGCACTGCTCAGGTCCGTGACTTCGATTCCTGTCATCAATGAGGCTTCGGTTTCGTTGGGGGTGATAACATCCACATAGCGTAACAGCTCGGGGGTCTGTTCATGATAGGGGGCGGGGTTGAGGACCACCTTCACTCCGTGTTCTGCGGCTATCATCATGGATTGCCTGATGGCGTCGATATTGTTCTCCAGCTGTGTCAGAAACAGCTTGGCGCCCACAATATGTTGCTCGGCCTGTGATACCTCCGACTGTGTAATTTCGGTATTGGCACCCGAGTGAACGGCTATCATATTTTCGCCCGTCGGTTCACAGACATAGATGAGTGCATTGCCGGTAGGAGAGGTTTCTGACTCGATGATAATCGTGTTATCTATGCCAGTGCCGGCAAGGTGCTCCTTGGCAAAGTGACTGAACTGATCTTTGCCTATCTTGGTCATGAAGGTGACATTGGCTCCGCTCTTAGCCGCCGCGAAGGCCTGATTTGCCCCTTTGCCGCCGGCGCCTATGCTATTTGTCAGTGAGTGCAGCGTTTCGCCCGGTTGAGGGAAACGCTCCAGTTTGGAGACTATGTCTACGTTGAAGGAACCGAGTATAAAAATCTTGTTATTCATCTTGCTGACCCCATCGTCTGAGAGGCTCTGTGTCATAAGAGCCGATAAGGGTCTGCTGGCTGTTAACTGAGACAGTAAACTATCGAGACTATATTTATCGGCATCGAACTCTGCAGAGCGTTGTACACCGCCGTGACGCCTTATCACCTGCTTTTCCCGTTCCAGATGCACCAGATCACAACGAATTGTTTTGGGTGTCACCTGAAGCAGCCTGGCTAATTGTGCATTTGATAAGGTGTTATGTTCGCTGAGCAGTTTTAAGATGACTGTCAGTCTTTCATTTCGGCTGAGTTTGTTCATAGGATCGAATATACGTGTAGCGTGTTATTGAAGCTGTGATTGAGATGAAAGCTTAGCATGTAAAACGCACCTGTTGGTTCGTTTTTTTGATTTGCGCTGGAGTTATCTACTCGTCTGATGGTTTTGACTGAGCGGCATCTTGTTGACTTATTTACGGATAAAAAAAAGCGCATCGGTCGATGCGCTAAAATCACAAGCAAAAGGGTTGGTTGGGTTGAGCTTCTGAACTAGTCTTCGAAATAGTTGAGTATGCCAAGTGCGGCATCTCGACCTTCGGCGATGGCGGTGACGACAAGATCTGAACCTCTCACCATGTCGCCGCCGGCGAAGATCTTCGGGTTGCTGGTTTGAAATGGGTTATCGGCAACTTTAGGGGCGATGACCCGTCCCCATTCATCCAGGTCGACATTATGGTTTTTAAGCCAGTTAGCCGGACTGGGCTGGAAGCCGAAGGCGATGATGATGGCATCGGCATCGAGCTGGGCTTCACTGCCCTCGATAACCTCGGGGCGGCGGCGTCCGCTATCGTCAGCAGCGCCCATTCGGGTCTCTACGCACTCGATGCCTGTAACCTGACCGTCTTGAGTTTTAATCGCGACAGGCTGCCGGTTAAAGAGAAACTGAACCCCCTCCTCTTTAGCATTTTGTACTTCACGACGCGAACCCGGCATATTCTCTTCGTCGCGGCGGTAGGCACAGGTGACCTCTTTAGCGCCTTGACGTATGGCGGTGCGGACACAATCCATAGCGGTATCTCCGCCACCGAGTACCACGACCTTCTGATCTTTCAGGTTGAGGTAGGGAGACTCCTCATCTGATGTTCCCATGAGCTGGTGGGTGTTACCGATAAGATAGGGAAGGGCCTGATAGACACCCTGGGCATCTTCACCGGGTAACCTGGCCTTCATTGCGGTATAGGTTCCCATGCCGAGAAAGACGGCATCGTAGTCGTTAACAAGCTCATCGAACGCGATATCATCACCGATATTGATGCCCAGCCGGAATTCGATTCCCATCCCTTCGAGCACTGAGCGGCGGGTCGCCATCACAGACTTATCAAGCTTAAAAGAGGGGATGCCATAGGTAAGCAGGCCGCCTATCTGAGGGTTTTTATCAAACACGACCGCACTGACACCGTTGCGCGCCAGTATGTCGGCACAGCCTAGCCCAGCCGGGCCTGCACCTACTATGGCTACGCGCTCTTTTCTTGGAGTGACCTTGCTCAGATCGGGTTTCCAGCCCTGAGCGATGGCGGTATCTGTGATATATTTCTCCACATTGCCTATGGTGACGGCACCAAACTCCTCATTTAGGGTACAGGCACCTTCACACAGACGGTCCTGGGGGCAAACCCGGCCACAGATCTCCGGCAAAGTGTTGGTTTCATGTACCAGATCGGCAGCCTCGAGGATGCGACCCTGCTGGGCGAGTTTTAACCAGTTAGGTATGTAATTATGTAGCGGGCATTTCCACTCGCAGTAGGGGTTGCCGCAGTCTAAACAACGGTCCGCCTGCTCATTGACCTGAGATTGTGCGAAGGGTTGATATATCTCTATAAACTCAGTGGCACGTTTCTTAACCGGGTGTTTGACAGGATCTTTGCGATCGACTTCGATAAACTGAAAATTATTACTCATCTGTTCTTACCCCGCTATCACTTTGAGTTCGGGCTGTGATTGCTCGAGCCTTAGAATATCTGAGACCGGAACACTCTTAGGTTTGACTATCAGGAAGCAGTCGAGCCAGTTTTCAAAGTCGGTTAACAGCATCTTCGCGTGTTCACTCCCGGTTTCGGCAACATGCTCCTCGATCAACTCTTTCAGGTGTTGCTGATGGATAGGAGATTCCAGCTTCTGGGTATCGACCAGCTCAGTGTTGACCCTACGGTTAAATCGTCCGAAGCGATCGAATACGTAGGCAAAGCCACCTGTCATACCCGCACCGAAGTTAACCCCGGTTTTACCCAGAACGACAACGATGCCGCCGGTCATATATTCACACCCGTTATCACCCAGACCTTCCACGACTGCGGTCGCTCCGGAGTTTCTTACCGCAAAACGTTCTCCGGCGATGCCGGCGGCGAATAGCTTTCCGCCCGATGCACCATAGAGGCAGGTGTTGCCTATGATGGCCGAGCGTTCACTCTGGAACGTGCTGCCAAGCGGTGGATGTATGGTGATCTTGCCGCCGGACATCCCTTTGCCGACGTAGTCGTTGCCATCGCCACAGAGGGTCAGGTCGAGTCCGGGGCTGTTCCACACCCCGAAGCTTTGACCGGCGCTGCCATTAAACTTGAGCTTTATCTGGGCCTTCGCGCCCTCTTTTCCCTGAGTCGTTGCGATAAAGCCTGAAAGTGAGGCACCAACGGATCGATCTGTGTTGTTGATATTGAACCTGGCTTCCAGAGGAGAGCCCTGTTCAACAGCCTCCCTGGCTTTTTCAAGCAGCTTAATGTTAAGCTCGCCAAGATCCGATGGCGGATTGATCTCCTGACAGGTGCGCGCCGAGCCCTTGGGGATCTCAGGGGTATATAGAATCGGGCTGAGCTCCAGCCCCTGCTGTTTGAGAGTGTCGCCATCGAGTGCGGTTAACCACTCACTTCTGCCGACAAGATCTTCGAACTGTGTGACGCCAAGTGCAGCCATCCATTCTCTTATCTCCTGCGCAACAAACTCGAAGTAGGTCATAACGCGCTCGGGCAGGCCATGATAGTGCTCATTTCTGAGCTGCTCGTTTTGGGTCGCGACACCGGTTGCGCAGTTGTTCAGGTGGCAGATACGCAAGTATTTACACCCCAGCGCAATCATGGGAACCGTACCGAAACCAAAGCTTTCGGCACCCAATAGCGCCGCCTTGATGACGTCCCGTCCCGTCTTTAATCCGCCGTCGACCTGAAGTCGAATCTTATGACGCAGACCATTTTGCAGGAGCGACTGATGAACTTCGGCAAGGCCCAGTTCCCAAGGGCTACCGGCATATTTCACCGAGGTAATGGGACTTGCGCCGGTACCACCGTCATAACCTGAGATGGTTATCATATCGGCGTAAGCCTTAGCGACACCTGTTGCAATGGTACCAACACCGGGTTCAGAAACCAGCTTGACCGAGATGAGTGCTCTGGGGTTTATCTGCTTGAGGTCAAAGATAAGCTGCGCCAGATCTTCAATCGAATAGATATCATGATGTGGTGGCGGTGATATCAATGTGACTCCGGGGCGTGCATTACGAAGTGCAGCAATCTCAACGCTCACCTTATGACCGGGGAGTTGTCCCCCTTCACCGGGTTTTGCTCCCTGAGCCACCTTGATCTGCAGAACCTCAGCATTGACCAGGTAGTGAGCCGTGACACCGAACCTTCCCGATGCTATCTGTTTAATCGCCGAGTTACGCTCGGAATTGAAGCGAGCCGGATCTTCTCCGCCTTCACCTGAGTTGGAGCGGCCACCGAGACGGTTCATCGCCACTGCCAGCGCTTCATGGGCCTCAGGGCTCAGTGCGCCGATACTCATGGCGGCACTGTCGAATCGCGGATATAGGCTGTCAGCGGACTCGACCCTGTCGATCTCTATAGGTTCCAGTTCACCCTTCACATCGATAAGATCGCGCAGGGTCGCGATAGGCCGCTTATCAACCAATTCGGTGAATTTTTTATAGGCTGGATAATCTCTGTCTTTCAGACAGGCTTGCAGTGTGTTGACGACGTCCGGGTTAAAGCAGTGGTATTCGCCTCCCTCAACGTATTTTAGCAGTCCGCCCTGATTCAATGGCTGATGGGCCCTGAATGCGTGTTTATGCAGTAAAATTTGATCTTGTTCGATCAGCTCGAAACCGGCGCCCTCTATACGGCTGACAACACCGTTGAAACAGAGATCCACGACATCACTTGCCAGGCCGACAGCCTCAAACTGTTGACTGCAACGATAGGAGGCAACGGTGCTGATCCCCATCTTCGACATGATCTTTCTCAGCCCCTTGTCGATACCGTGACGGAAGTTAAGCAATAGCTGACTGGTGTCAGAGGTATTGTGCTGCTTTGCCAGTGCAGATATGGACTCGTAGGCCAGATAGGGATAGATAGCCGTAGCGCCAAAGCCCAGTAACACGGCGAAATGATGCGGGTCACGGGCCGATGCCGTTTCAACTATGATGTTGGTATCACAGCGAAGGCTCTTATTGACCAGTACATGCTGCACGGCGCCAACCGCCATCGCCGCAGGCACAACCTGCTTGGAGTCCGCAGTGGCTCTGTCGGAGAGTATGAGTAGGGTTGTTCCTGTGCGGGCCAGTCTTTCGGCTTCATCACAGATCCGTTTTACAGCACTCTCGAGGCCTTCGCTCAAGTCATAATTAAGATCTACCGTATTGGCTCGATAATAGGTCGAGTCCAGTGCCAATAGCTGGTTGAAGTCACTAAAGAGCAAAACTGGCGAGTTGAACATCACCCGGTAAGCGTGGCCTGTAGTCTCATTGAAGAGGTTTTGTTCGCGTCCGACACAGGTAGAGAGAGACATCACATGTTTCTCTCTGAGTGGATCGATAGGCGGATTAGTGACCTGGGCAAATTTTTGCCTGAAGTAGTCGTAGATGGTACGGGATTTTTTGGACAGTACTGCCATAGGGGTGTCATCCCCCATTGAGCCTGTTGCCTCTTCACCTTTTTGTGCCAGTACCCAGATAACCTGCTCCAGCTCCTCACGTGAATAGCCAAAGTGTTTCTGATATTGAAGTAGCTGAGCCTGGGTGAATTCACATACTCCTTGCTCCTCTTTTGGTATCTGTTCGGCAGGAGTCAGTGTCTGGCTGTTTCTTGCCATCCACTCCTTGTATGGGTGGCGGCGTTTCAGATCGTTATCGATCTCAAACGATGAGTAGAGCTGTCCGTTCAGGGTATCGAGTACCAGCAGCTCACCCGGACCAACTCGTCCCTTCTCGACCACCTCATCCGGGGCATAATCCCAGATCCCCACTTCAGAGGCGAGGGTGAGTACCCTATCTTTCGTGATCACATAGCGGGAGGGGCGTAATCCATTTCTGTCGACGGCGCAGGCCGCATGCCTGCCGTTTGTCATGACGATGCCTGCCGGTCCGTCCCAGGGCTCCATATGCATGGAGTTGAAGTCGTAGAAGGCCTTGAGCTCCTCGTCCATCTCCGGGTTACTCTGCCATGCCGGTGGTATCAACAAACGCATGGCACGGTAGAGATCCATTCCCCCTGCGAGCAACATCTCTAGCATATTATCCAGGGATGAAGAGTCAGAGCCGCTTTCATTGACGAAGGGGGCGGCTTGCTGGAGATCGGGCAGGAGAGGGGCGTTAAACTTATATGCGCGGGCACGAGCCCACTGCCGGTTACCTGTGATCGTGTTTATCTCACCATTGTGTGCCAGATATCTGAAGGGTTGTGCCAGTGGCCACTTAGGTGATGTGTTTGTAGAAAACCTCTGATGGAACAGACAGATAGAGCTTTGCAGCCTGATGTCGGCGAGATCCTGATAAAACTCAGGCAGATCGACAGGCATCATCAGCCCCTTGTAGACGATAACCTGCCCCGATAGGCTGGCTACGTAGAAATCTTTGTCGTGGGGGAGTTGCTGCTCTAAGCGACGTCTTGCCATATAGAGACGACGTTCAAGGTCTTTCTCTCGCCACCCTATGGGAGAATTAATGAGTACCTGGTATATCTGCGGCAGACTCTTCTTTCCTATAGAGCCCAGTACGTCCGGGTTTACCGGAACCTCTCTCCAGCCCGCTACGCTGAGGGTCTCTTTTTCCAGCTCTCTTTCCAATAGGAGTTTGGCCTCATCGGCAAGCTTCTTATCCTGGCTGAGAAAAAACATCCCTACGGCAAACTTTCGGCTCAAGTGCCAACCGTTTTCTGCGGCTACCGCCTCAAAGAATTTTATCGGAAGTTGCATGAGCAGGCCGCAACCGTCACCGGTACGTCCATCGGCAGCGATACCTCCCCGATGCTTCATGCGATCAAGACCATGTATGGCTGTCCTTACTATTCTATGGCTAGGCTCACCGTCCATTTGGGCTATCAGGCCAAAACCACAATTCTCACGTTCAAAACTGGGGTGATATAAGCTCATACAAAGACTCCCTCAAACTTTAACTAAATACTACTCGGGGTTAACTAGTATATATATGCACCCGAACGATCCAAATTACCGCCAGAATGGTTAAAGGTCAAACCAAAATATTGCATAAAATGTGACTGATAACGGACGTTTAATACAGTCAACTTCTTAATTTACGTTAACGTTAACTGCTGATTGTGGTGTATAACATTATGAATAAAAAGAATTTTAGAAATACTAGTTTCAATTGTTCACAATGGTGTAACAAAAAAAGTTTTGAGTTAATTTTCAGGAAAGTGATTTTTTTTGCATGTACAGTGAATGATTTCATATTTTAGCGTTTGATTAATTATGCAGCCTTGGTGATTTTAGTTTTATTTGTTTTCTAAGTTTGCGTCGGATCACATTATTTTGCACTCTCCGGGTATAGGGGAGTTAATCGACAATATTTTGATATGGCGCGATGTTTCTGCCCGCTGAATAGATTAAAATACCGCAATTATGTGGTGTGGGTGAGTGTTTAGTGGGTCTGGATCAGTACGTTTATACTTTTGGTGTTTTTTGTAAGAATCAATTTGGTGAAAGGCTTAAGAAGTTAACCATAGACGCAAAGTTTACCTGTCCGAATCGAGATGGCACCCTGGGCAAGGGAGGGTGTACCTACTGTAATGTGGCCTCCTTTAATCATGAGCACGGCAGCGAGCTATCAATTCAGGAGCAGTTAGCTCAGGGGCGTGAAAGGGTTGCTGGGCGCTCCTCAAAATATATTGCCTACTTTCAAGCGTATACCAGTACCTATGATGAATATCAGGTGCTGAAAAGCAAATACGATGAAGCGATCGAAGATCCAGACATCGTTGGCCTTTGTGTCGGTACAAGACCGGACTGTGTCTCTGATGATGTGATTGAGTTACTGGCATCGTATCAGAGCAGGGGCATAGAGGTATGGTTAGAGCTTGGCTTGCAATCTGCGAATGATAAAACCCTCAAACGTATCAACCGGGGCCACCTTATGGCCGATTATGTCGATACGGTTACCCGTGCGCGTGCAAAGGGGATCAAGGTCTGTACTCATCTTATTTTAGGGTTACCGGGTGAGGAGCATCAAGACTACCTCAACAGTTTAAGAGCCGTTTTAGCTGCAGGTGTAGACGGTTTAAAATTACATCCTTTACATATCGTCGAAGGCAGTACCATGGCTAAGGCATGGCGTAACGACAGGATGAAGCTGCTCACCGTGCAAGAATACGCCTACAGTGTTGGTGAACTGATCCGCAACACACCTAAAGATATAATTTTTCATAGAGTTACGGCCTATGCAAAAAAACCTATGTTACTTGCTCCCGATTGGTGTGCATTTCGCTGGGATGGTCTCGTTGCCATCGTCAACGATCTAAAAGCCAAGGGGGAGCAGGGAAGCTATTTGATTTCTAAGGCATAAGTTGAATAAATGCTTTATTTAAATAGCAAATTTGATTACACATTAGTTAAAAGATGGTTAAAAAATGATAGTTTTCACCGACATATTACTCAATTAGTTGCGCCAGCAATTATAGCGGGTATTATGTGGTAAATTAGTCTTTAAACAGTCAGAATTTTTGAGAGGTGCCTTAATATGGCCACAGCTGAGATTGAATCAATATTGGATCTTAATACACTTGAGCAGTACTGCAGCGCTATCGGTGCGGGAACTTTGCTGAAAAGTGTCGTCTTATTTGAGCAGCTAATGCCAGAATATGTAGGAAACTTAGTTAATGCTAAGGAAGCTCAAGACAAAGATACTTTATGCTCCGAAGCTCATAAGTTTAAAGGTGCCGCAGGTTCTGTAGGTCTGAAGAGAATTCAACAATTTGCTCAACTGCTTCAGCATGGTGAAGATGCGGCATGGGCGAATGAGCATGAGACTTGGTTACAAGCGATTGTTGATAATGCCAACCAAGACCTGGCAGAGCTTAAGCAATATCTCGAATCTAAAGTTTAACGCCTGCTCCCATATTCTTTCTATAGAGTCAGAGATAGTAAAGCGCTAATGAAACAGAGTTTCATTAGCGCTTTTTTCTTGCCTGTCTGTCTGTCTGTACCTGTGTGTGCTCCCTTCAGCTTTGAAACACCACTGCCGTTTTTATACCTACTAGCCTTTGGTTGTTTTATTTAGGCGGGCATCACATTATCAAATCATAATCGAATCCTTTCCTTATGCTTTTATGGTAAAGTTGAATAGGATATTTTGATAACGATCATAGTTGGTAATCGATTTTATGAAACATTTACCTAGCTTAAAAAACCTCTTTTATTTGGTTAACTTACATCATGAGCAGAACTTTAATCGGGCTGCAAAGATGTGCCATGTGAGCCAGTCGACACTCTCTAGTGGTATTCAAAACCTGGAAGAGCAGTTAGGTCACCAGCTGATTGAGCGAGACCACAAGTCTTTTATATTCACCGCGATCGGTGAAGAGGTTGTTCAACGGGCAAGAAAACTACTCACCGACGTCGATGATCTTGTCGAGTTGGTTAAACATCAGGGAGAGCCGATGACTGGGGATATTCGCCTGGGCTGCATCCCAACTATCGCTCCATTTCTATTGAGCCGGGTCGTTAAACACTGTCAAAAGAGTTACCCGGATCTGACCCTGTTCTTGAAAGAGGATACCACTGACCGCCTGCTCGACGCTCTGGGTAAGGGGGAGCTTGACCTTCTGCTGTTGGCTCTGCCGGTCGATACCAGTGGTTATCACAGCATGAAGGTAGGTATCGATCCCTTCAAAATGGTAGTGCATGAAGAGTTAGTGGATGAGATCCATGAGCCACTGGATTTCAAACTGTTCCCCGATGAGAGCATATTCCTTCTTCAGGCCGAACACTGCATAACCGGACACGCTATTACTGCCTGCCAGTTAGGAGACAGTGCTAAAGTCAATCCTTTCGCCGCGACGAGTCTGCATACTTTAGTGCAGATGGTTAACAGTAAATTAGGAACAACCTTCCTGCCTCAGATGGCGATCGATGCCGGCATCTTGAATGAGACCGATCTCAGTGTCATGCAGCCTCCGGGCGATGCTCCTTATCGTGATATTGGTCTGGTATGGCGACAGACCTCCAGCCGGATCCTTACCTTCAGAACCTTAGGCTTGGCTATTCAAAATCTGCTGGAGGGAAGGGAGGAGTAGCTTAGTAAGCCAGCTAAGATGGGCGCTGTCAGTCAAGTCATAGTACTAAGTCATAGTACTGACAGCGTTCTTATATTGTCCGGCTTCAGCCTGAAACGCTAAAACCAGAGCTTAACTCGCAGTTGCAGCACACTAGCCGCGTCTGGGGGATACACCGAAGACATCGGTAGAGTGTTGCTTTCCTTTCAACTTGATCGGCCCTAAATTATTCAGATCATATTGGCTGTTATCTTTATCGATTCTGGATTCCAGCGCGCCGGAGATAAGCATACGTTGTCCCAGCGGATTACATTGATCTTGCAGCCTCGCCAGAGTGTTGAGTACGTCACTGAAGAAGCTGATCTCCTGTTTTTGTACTCCGACTACGGCAGCGACAACCTGACCACAATGAGCCGCAGCCTTGAATTTAGGAACGAAGCCATACTGCTCTTCGAAGTATTGACGTTGCCAATTGAGTTGCTGACTAAATTCAAAGTAGATATTAAAACTTCTGTCTTTAAGAATTCCGTCTTCCAGCGGCCAATGTATCAAGACGGCATCACCCATATAGCGATATATCTCGGCTTCATTATTGGTTACTGTGTCAGAGAGCAGGCTGAAGCTATCCTGAATCAAGCGACTGAAACGATAGTCGCCAAGAGATTCGGCGTGAGTGGTCGAGGCTACCATATCGAGATAGAGAAACAGTCTCTGTTCATACCTTGGCTTGTGATATTTTCCCAGACCTATGTTGAGCAACACTCTGGGCCCAACCAGCAGGGCCATCTGCTCGATAAATGCCAGACCGACTCTGACTACAACTAAATAGATGATCAAAGCCTGAAAGGATGGGCTATAGAGTATGTGAGCGGTCAACATCTGCCTCAATGTCGCCATGTGGTTTTCGATAGCCCACATATTTAAAAACTGAGTTATATAGGCGAGCGTCGTCGCTCCGAGCAGCAGAAACAGGCCCTTGAAGATAACCGAGAATAGGTAGGGGAGCCTGTTGATGGCGCTGAAGTCGGCGATCAGGTTAGACATCCAATGTAAGCTACCGAAGATGATTCCCATATAGATCGCCAACGTAGCCAGATCTACACTACCGGTCGCCCATTGAGGAAGCTCGGGAGCCTGTGCATATCGGAAAAACACAAACGCCGCCATGGCAATTCCCCAAGCGAAAATCGCAAAAATTAGTTTTTTTGCTTGTATACGTGCTTTCACTTTATCAGGGGATCCTAATGCTGCATTCTTTATTCAGGATGCGGTAGTTTATAGAAAATACCCCTATGATTTCCACTAGTATTTGTGATCTTTGTCAAATGAGGGCGAGTTATGTACGTAAACATGCTTAAATTCCAAAATGTGAGCCATGTAGATGGCCATACTCACAGGTGAGGCACCTGCTACGGATAAGATGTTAATGTCATAAACTGAACAATTTGCCTTTCGACGGTTATAGAGGTGGGGCTCACTCGAATAGGGAACCCAAACAGGTTAACTAAAAAAGCGTGATAGGATCGCCTGGGTAAACTGGGTCTTCAGATAGAACCCCCTTGGGTTAGTCATCACTGTGGAGCCATCTTCGGCAATGCTCTGAGTCACTGAACGGCTGTTTGCGCCTTTGGGCCTGAGCTGAAGGACTTCACCATGCCTTGCGGTAAGCTGTTGTACCTGCCCGAGTGAGATAAACTCCATTATCTCCTCCCAATCCTGCTTCAATAGTGCGAGCTCTTCTGCATTGGGTGTCCAGAGAATAGGTGTGCCGATCTGCCTGTCGGCAACGGCTATCTGCCTGTCTCCCTGTACCGGCACCCAAAGTACGGTCTGGAGTTTATGGCACACCAGGCTGCTGTCCCAGGTCAACCCCTGAATATCCACAAGTGGAGCGACAGTGACATAGGTGGTTTCCATTGGCCTGCCATGACTATCTACAGGGATAGTTTTAAGCTCGACGCCTAAGTGCAGAAAATCCTGTTCGGGTTTTGAACCCGCTACGGCACCGAGTTCGTGTTCGATTAGCTGGCCAACCCAACCTTTATCTCTTTTTAAGTTGGGAGGGGTCGGAATACCATGGGAATCGGCAAGTTGTCCTAATGTCAGACCAGCCATGTCGTTGGCTCGCTGCATTAACTCTTCGATATCATGAGGCGGTTTTGGCGTTGTTTTCATCGAATCGATTTTACCTGAGATTTTATAGATATCAATGAGCGGTTAAAAAGTGAACGCACCCATGCCGGTGTATAAACATAGCGGCGGGATTTCACTTAAGTAGTTGAAAAATCAGATTAACAATATTCTGATTTTTGTTATCCATTCTCTTTTTAACACTAAGAATATTTTACCCCCTGCTTTTACCACATAGTTATCCACAGATTCGTTGGATAACTTACAATATTTAATTAGCTAACTCGAATTTTTTGAGATGTCAAACAGAATATTGAGTAATTTATTTCTTGATTTATTGAATTTCAGACTTTGCCTGTGAATAACCTGCTGAAAATATTTTTCCAGTTATTCAAATTTTACTGAGCGGTTAAAAAGTGTGCTGCCAGCAAGGGTAACTTACCATATTAGAAATGATTTCTTTGTAAGTGGCTGTTTGTTATCGGGTAAACTAAGTTTGGTCAGAAAATCTTACATTGTGAAAACTGTTCGTAAAATCTAATATTAACCGCTATAAATAAGTTTCGAACAGAGATATCCACAGATTTTGTGGATATTATCTGGGCTTAACTTTTGCTCCTGTTGATAAATGGGTGTTTTTTTGTTTTTTATCCAGAGTTGATCTGTTATACGGCATTTGCCGCCAGCCCTGCTTTGTGAAACAATCGATGGATTAAAATTGTTAATTGACGGAGTCCATGTGATTGATAGTGACGGCTTTCGCGCAAATGTGGGCATCATTATCTGTAATCGCTTTGGGCAGGTTATGTGGGCCAGAAGGTTTGGTCAGCATTCCTGGCAATTTCCTCAGGGTGGGGTCGATGAAGGCGAAACACCTGAAGAGGCGATGTTTAGAGAGCTGTACGAAGAGGTTGGGTTAAGGCCTGAACATGTTCAGATATTAACTTCGACTCGCTCTTGGTTACGTTACAGATTACCCAAACGTTTAATAAGGCAAGATAGTAAGCCTGTGTGTATTGGGCAGAAGCAGAAGTGGTTTTTGTTACAGCTCAAGAGTAATGAGAGTGCGATAGACCTGAATGCTTGTGGCCATCCGGAATTCGATGATTGGCGCTGGGTGAGTTACTGGTACCCGGTAAGGCAAGTCGTTTCATTTAAGAGAGATGTTTATAGGAAGGTAATGAAGGAGTTCGCTCCAACTGCACTCCCGTTTCAAACCAGAGAGCAGCATCACAGCAGGAGAGGAAGGCGGCGATAACTGCCCAAACATGAGGTGATAGGTTCGGGAAGTCTATAATGGATATATATTTGAGCTCAGCCAAATCAAACGGAGGTTTTACTAAGTGCTAAAAAACCTAAGAGATATCACTCAAGCCGTTGCGGCGGCTCATGATCTTCATTCTGCGCTCGAACTACTCGTTTCACAAACTAAATCTGCTATGGCAACTGAGTGTTGCTCTATCTATCTGTTAGAGGAGCAGCAACTGGTACTATCGGCAACCGATGGCCTGGAGCCAGACGCCGTAGGCCAGGTCAAAATGCCACTGTCTGAAGGCTTGGTCGGCTTAGTCGCTGAGCGTGAAGAGCCTATCAATTTAGCCGACGCTAACCAGCACCCGAGATTTAAGAAATTTGTTGAAGCCGAAGAGGAGAGCTTCAGGGCTTTTCTCGCCGTTCCAATCATATATCAAAAGAATATTTTAGGGGTTTTAGTCGTACAGCAAGCCGATGCTCGCCAATTTGATGAGGGCGAGGAGGCTTTTCTTATGACATTAGCCGCGCAGTTGGCGATGGCGATAAGAAATCTCAGAATAAAAGCCGAAGTAGAGTGTTCCCCCGATCAGCTTCATTTTACAGGTACATCCGCCGCTAACGGCGTCGCGATTGCCCACGCCTTAGTTCTCGGTGGGCAGATAGCACTCGAGCAACCGCAGCAACGCACGTCAGATGTCAGTTATGAAGAGCAGAGATTAAATTCGGCTATCGAGGCCTGTAAAGATATGCTCACCTCATTGTCTCAACGTTTCGATCAGGAGCAGGATAATGAAGTTGTTTCGATATTTTCTGCACTACTGCTGTTACTGGACAAGGCCAGCCTGGGTGGTGAGTACGTAAAAGAGGTACGTGAGGGCTGGTGTGCGGTATCTGCGGTGAGCCGTGTCTCATTGCGCTATATCGAGCAGTTTACTCAGATGCAGGATCTTTACCTCAAGGAGCGCGCCGGCGATATTCGTGATCTTGGGTTACGGGTCTTGAGATTACTGATTGAGCCTCAGAGAATGGAGCTGGAGCCGGATCTGCCGGTTATACTTGTCACCAAAGAGGCCGATGCAACTATGCTTGCCGAGTTTCCCCGGCATAAGTTAGTCGGCATCGTCACCGAGCTTGGTGGTGTTAACTCCCATGCCGCTATTCTGGCCAGAGCATTGGGGGTTCCGGCAATCATAGGGGTAGAAGGTGTTCTGTCGGCTGCAATAGATAAAAAGTTACTTATTATTAATGCTAATCGTGGCCAGTTACATGTTTCACCGGCTCCGGCCCTGATTGCTGAGTACCGTAATCTGATCTCGGCAGAGAAGGCTCTGCAAAATAAATACGCTCAAGAGCTGGATCTTCCTGCTCAGACGCTCGATGGCAAGAGGATTCATCTCTATCTCAACGCCGGTTTATTGAGTAGCCTGGCATCGGAGATCGCCAATGGCGCCGATGGAGTAGGACTCTACCGTACTGAAATTCCTTTCATGTTGCACCAGAGGTTTCCCAGCGAGTCTGAGCAGGTAAAAGTTTATAGCCAGGTACTGGAAGCGGCGAATGACAGGCCTGTTGTCATGAGGACACTGGACGTTGGGGGCGATAAGCCCTTGTCATATTTTCCTATCAATGAGGAAAACCCTTTTCTCGGCTGGCGCGGGATAAGGCTGTCACTGGACCACCCGGAGCTGTTTCTGGTACAGCTCAGGGCGATGATCCAGGCCGGTGGGGAGAAGGGGCAGCTACATATTCTGCTCCCTATGGTGAGTAGCCTGGAGGAGATAGATCAGGCCATCGCCTACCTTGAACAGGCCTATAGTGAGCTTAAGAGTGACGTCAACAAAAATATCGTAAAGCCAAAGCTGGGTATTATGCTTGAGGTGCCGGCCCTGCTCTACCAAATTTCTGAGGTAGCCAAGAGGGTTGATTTTGTCTCAGTAGGTTCCAATGACCTGACTCAATACCTGCTTGCGGTCGATAGGAATAACCCGCGGGTAAGTACCCTATATGATTGTTATCACCCGGGGATCTTAAGGGCATTGAAACGCGCCAGATTTGATTGCTGGCAATATCACCTGCCTGTAAGCGTGTGTGGTGAGTTAGCAGGTGAACCGATAGGAGTGCTCTTACTCGTCGCCATGGGATATGATCAGCTGAGTATGAATCAGGGAAGCTTAGCCAGAGTTAATTACCTGCTCAGAAGGGTATCTCATCACGATCTCAGTGAGCTGCTTCAGATGGCGTTAACCCTTTCCACCGGACAAGAGGTGAGAGAGTTGGTAAGGGAGTACTTTGAATCCAGGGAGTTAGGGGCAATTCTTAACTAACTTCCTCAGTCGATATCGTAAACGTATCCGTTCGACTTTAGAGCATCTATTCGGGCTCAGGAGTTGCCCGTCCTTGTGTGTATATATTTAGATGGAAAGGTCAAGTTGTGGATAATTTAATCTGGTTTTTTATCAGTTGTCTGGGGTTAGGCGCATTTATTGGTTTTATGGCTGGCTTGCTGGGTATAGGCGGGGGCATCATCGCCGTGCCGGTTCTGCTGTATCTGTTACCATCGGCCGGTTTTGAGCTTGGAGTATTGCCCCATGTGGCAATTGCGACCTCTCTCAGCGCGATCATTCTAACCTCCTGCTCCTCGGCCTTAGCCCACCATAGGCGCGGAAATATCCCCTGGTCTCTGTTTAAACCTATGCTACCGGGCTTGATCATAGGGGCGTCCTGCTCCGGGTTTATCTCCCATGCGATCAGTGCCGACACTCTGCAGCAGGCCTTTGCTATATTCGTAATTTTAATGGCGCTTCATATGGTATTTCCTCTGCGCCTCGCCAATGTTGATAAGCCCTTGCCAGCCGCTCCGGTTCTGTTTTTTGCTTCTGTCGCTATCGCGGCTTTCGCTGCCCTGATGGGAATTGGTGGTGGCATCTTGCTGGTTCCGTTTTTAAGTTGGTGTGGTCTGCAGATGCGTAATGCTATTGGCTTTTCTGCCACATCGGGCGTATTTATCGCCTTATTCGGCAGTGCGGGCTATGTGATGGCCGGATGGGGAGTGACCGGCTTGCCTCAATTGACATTAGGTTATGTTTACCTTCCGGCCCTGATTGGCATCGTACTGACTTCGGTCGCCACGGCACCTGTTGGTGTCAGGGCTGCAACCCATTGGCCGACGCCGATTTTGAAAAAGATTTTCGCCGTTTTATTGATTTTTACCGGTCTGAAATTAGCTTTGGGTTGAACCTGTTCAGCCGTTGCTATTTTGTTCGAGGGCATTTAACTGGCGACCTTCCTTACGCTTGAAAGAGGATTTGCTCTTAGAAACTGGCCGAGATTGAGTTAGAATCATCCGCTGCTTCTATTTTTACTCCTGCGTCTCAATTGGAATTGGCAGGAGTTATAGCAGATATCGTTCGTCAGCCTGAGCTGTAGGGAGCGGGGGAGCTTGTGGCCATGGAGCCGCTTAACTCCACTCCCTTGGCGATATCAGGCTTGTCTCTTATTTTAAAATCCGTGCCGCCAGAGGGTAAGTTGTAATGAAACAGTATTTAGAGCTATGTAACAGAATTATCGACGAAGGTACCTGGGTTGAAAATGAGCGAACGGGTAAACGCTGTCTGACTGTTATCAACGCTGACCTGACCTACAATGTAGGCAATAATGAGTTTCCTCTTATCACAACCCGAAAAAGCTACTGGAAGAGCGCGATTGCCGAGATGCTTGGCTATATACGCGGCTATGATAATGCGGCCGATTTTCGGGCATTGGGTGCAAAAACCTGGGATGCAAATGCTAACGAAAATCAGGCATGGCTTAACAATTCGCACCGTAAAGGTACCGATGATATGGGCCGGGTCTATGGGGTGCAGGGAAGGGCGTGGAGTAAGCCCGATGGTGGCACGGTCGATCAGCTGAAGAAGATTGTAGACAACCTTAAAGCGGGTATCGATGATCGCGGTGAGATCCTTAGCTTCTATAACCCGGGTGAGTTCCATATGGGCTGTCTGCGTCCATGTATGCATACCCATAATTTCTCTCTGCTGGGTGACACGCTTTATCTTAATAGTTTTCAACGTTCCTGTGATGTCCCCCTGGGGTTAAACTTCAATCAGGTTCAGGTCTTTACCCTGCTCGCCTTGATGGCGCAGATCACCGGCAAAAAGCCGGGTATGGCGTATCATAAAATTGTTAACGCGCACATCTACGAAGATCAACTAGCCTTGATGCGTGACGTTCAACTGAAAAGAGAGCCATTTGCGCCTGCGTCTCTGTCGATCAATCCGGATATCAGATCTCTGGAAGATCTGGAGACCTGGGTGACGATGGATGACTTCGAAGTGTCCGGTTACCAGCACCATGAAGCGATCAAGTATCCATTTTCAGTTTAAATCTGATTCGCCGCTATTGTTGAGGCTAATCAATTGAAAAATCAGAGATAACGATTTTGGTTTGTAATATTCAGCCTTGGTCGTTATCTGTTTTTAATGAATAAACAACTTTAGTCATCTCTTAACCATTTCTACATCTTCCTGTTTCTTAGATATATTCAAATCTGTTTATAAAATAATCATTTGATATCTATTCACTCCTTAGCTAAACTTAATACCTCGGAAATACCGATGTTTATGGCTGTTGCAATCGAATATTCACGTTTGTTGTATTCCGTTACACTCGGAACATTAAGATATATTGGAGCAAGTTATGGAAAGGGCTATTAAGAATTTTTTAAGCCAGGAGTCGGCGGGTGGCATTCTGCTTATGGTTGCAGTCGCACTCGCTATGATAATGGCGAACTCACCTCTGTCAGGTATGTATCAAGGCTTTCTTGCTACCGAGATGCAGATACGAGTAGGTAGCTTAGATATTGATAAGACACTGATACATTGGATCAATGATGGTCTGATGGCGCTGTTTTTTATGTTGATCGGTTTGGAAGTTAAGCGTGAACTGCTGGAAGGAGCGCTGTCGAGCCCGGCTCAAGCCTCGTTACCTACGTTTGCGGCGATTGGTGGTATGGTTTTCCCTGCTGCTGTCTACCTGTTATTCAACAATAGTGATGCTATAACCCAGGCGGGCTGGGCAATACCGGCGGCGACTGATATTGCATTTGCATTGGGAATAATGGCGCTGCTGGGGAGCCGGGTGCCAGTAGCACTTAAGGTATTCCTGTTGGCCTTGGCTATTATCGATGACCTGGGTGTGGTTGTTATTATTGCACTTTTCTATAGTACAGATCTCTCTATGTTGAGTCTGACTGTGGCCGCCATTGCCATTGTGGGTCTTATCGCTCTTAATCGTAAAGGGGTAACCGAATTAGCGCCTTATGGTGTCGTAGGCCTTATTCTGTGGATTGCCGTGTTGAAGTCGGGTGTTCACGCTACCTTAGCGGGTGTCATTATCGCCTTCTGTATTCCACTCAGAGCAAAAGATGGCAGTTCGCCCTCGGAGAGTCTGGAGCATAGCCTTCATCCGTGGAGCACCTTCATCATCTTACCGATATTTGCGTTTGCTAATGCCGGTGTCGATCTCAGCCCCATGAGTTTCGGTGACCTCTTGTCTCCGGTACCGGTTGGTATCGCTCTTGGTCTGTTAATCGGTAAGCCTTTGGGGGTACTTCTGCTCAGCTACATCGCCGTGAAGCTTAAGTTAGCCCAGTTGCCTGAAGGTATGGGATGGAAGCACATCGCCCCTGTCGCCCTGATGTGTGGTATCGGTTTCACCATGTCGATGTTTATCTCATCGCTGGCATTTGTTGGTGATGCTGAAGCTTACGGTAATTTGGCAAGGCTGGGAATTTTAGTGGGTTCATTTGCATCGGCTGTCATTGGTTACTTCTGGTTGTCTAAGGTGCTGCCCGAAGCCGATGCGGCAGATGAAAGCAAGAAAGGAGAGGTAACATGAGATTAATATTACTGATACTCACCCTATGCCTGGGGCTGACTACATCGGCTCAGGCTGAGCAACTGAATGCTTGTAACACAGATGTCAAAAGCGATACCTGTCAGCACTATCTCGAAGGCGTGGTCGATGGCGCATTGATGTATAAGCCAAACGCTACCGGCGCGCGCCTGGAGAGCGACAGCTATGAGTCCAGAGCCCTGAAATATCGCAGCGGTAAACGATTTCAGGAAGCTAACCGTACCTATTGTGAGGGGCGGATCCCGGATAGGGAGCTATTGGTCACCGGGCTTGCCGAAGCGTTTACCGCCGGTAGTGTGAAGAATATTGAGATGCTTAATAACGTAATGTACAGCCTGATGGACTGTCAGCGACTTAAATAATCTAACCGCACAGCAGAGTATTGTATGTCCCATCTGAACTATAACCATCTTTACTATTTTTGGATGGTTCATAAAAAGGGCTCGGTGGCGAAAGCCGCCGAAGCCCTGTGTTTGGCGCCGCAAACGGTTACCGGACAGATAAGGGTGCTTGAAACCCGTCTGAAGGGGAGTTTGTTTAAGCGTGCGGGTCGCTCGCTGGAGCCGACCGAGCTTGGCGAGTTGGTATTTCGTTATGCCGATAAGATGTTCAGCCTAAGTTATGAGATGCTGGATATTCTCAACTATCAAAAAGATGAGAATATCCTGTTCGAAGTCGGTATCGCCGACGCCTTGTCGAAAGCGTTGGCGAGCAGGGTGCTGCTCTCAGTGGTACCCAGTGACGGCTCTATGCATCTGGCTTGTTTCGAGGCAACTCACGAAAGTCTGATGGAGAGACTCAGGGAGCATAAGCTGGATATGATCTTATCCGACTGTGCCGGGGAGTCACTGAAGTACCCTGAGATACTATCTAAAAAGCTGGGAGAGTGTGGTATCGCTTTCTTCTCTGCCGATCAATACAGTAAGCCCTTTCCCGAATGTCTGGAGGAGGGAAAACTGCTTATTCCGGGTAAACGTACCTCGCTTGGACAGCAGTTGCATCACTGGTTCGATGAAAACGGACTCAATATCACTATACTGGGTGAGTTCGATGACGCCGCAATGATGAAGGCCTTCGGCTATTTTAAGCAGGGCATTTTTGTTGCTCCATCAATCTACAAACAAGATATTCTTTCTCATGGCATGAACCTGCTGGGCGAAACCAGCGATGTTAAAGAGGTATATCATGTGATGTTTGCCGAGAGGATGATTCAGCACCCCGCCGTTAAACGTCTGCTCGAAACTGATTTTACCGATCTTTTCGAGGGCAGAGACCCGAAAGTAAAGTTACTCTGACCTGGCTGTTGATGAGTAACCCTGTGGGGATAGCATCGACTCCGGGTGTAACACGAGGTACACTAGGCAAAAAAATAAGGGAGCATTTGCGTGTCTGAACCGATGAATATTGCCAGAGTAAGGTGGGCATGCCGAAGAGGTATGCTTGAACTTGATGTCCTGTTTCAGCCTTTCGTTGAAAATCAATATGAGCAGCTGTCGACTAAGGATAAAAATACTTTCGTTCGGCTGTTAAAAGGCGAAGATCCTGAGTTATTCGCTTGGTTTATGGGACACCAAGAGTGCCCGGATCCTGAGCTTGCCGATATGGTCATTCGTGTCCGTGGCAGAGCAACCCCATAGTTTCAGTTTAACAGCCTCATTCGACCAGCGATTATCGTTGGTCGTTTTCGGTGCGGTCTCTCTTACCTCATTTCTCGCCTGGCCCGATATCGATAACCTTTACTATCTTCTGATTAAAGGGCTCTGTCTTAGCCTGTTATTTCTGTTTCTCTCTTACCAGCTCTGGTCGCTGAACCATTGGCGCTGCAAGTTTTCACTCGATGTTCGTGGCGAAGGAAGGCTCGATAACAGGAGAGGTGATGAGAGCGTAAAGTTTAAGCTTGCCGGAAGAAGAGTTGTCACGCCATTTGCGTCACTGTTTTATCTTCAAACCGACAGGGATAAACGCTTACTCATTGTCTGGGCCGATATGCTTGACGACACAAGTTACCGCCACCTGTGTCGTCTGCTACTGGCTCAGAAGCGCTGAGTGGGTAGAGTTAATCAGGAAGGAGAATTGTCGGCGTCGGATTTTCCAGCTGCTGTGGATGGTCTATGTTGTAATGTAGGCCGCGGCTCTCTTTTCGCTCCATTGCGCAGCGAATAATCAGTTCGGCCACCTGAACTAAGTTTCTTAACTCCAGAAGATTGTTGCTCACCCGGAAGTTACTGTAGTACTCCTGTATCTCTTGTTGCAGCATGATACAGCGACGCAGCGCGCGCTCTAAACGTTTATCTGAACGCACGATCCCCACGTAATCCCACATAAACAGGCGTAATTCGTGCCAGTTATGGGCAATGACGACCTCTTCATCTGAGTTAGATACCTGGCTTTCATCCCAGGCCGGTAACTCGCCGGGCATCGGGATCTTATTGAGCTGGCTTTCGATATCTTCTGCCGCGGCTCTTGCAAATACCAAGCACTCAAGGAGAGAGTTACTCGCCAGACGGTTGGCGCCATGAAGACCGGTATAAGCGACCTCACCTATGGCATAGAGTCCATTGAGATCGGTTTGGCCATGTAGGTCGGTCATTATCCCGCCACAGGTATAGTGAGCGGCCGGCACGACTGGAATTGGGTCTGTCGTAATATCTATGCCAAACTCGAGGCAACGTTTGTGAATTGTGGGGAAGTGTTTAATCACAAATTCCGCGGGCTTATGGCTGATGTCCAGGTAGACACAATCAGAGCCCAGGCGCTTCATCTCATAATCTATCGCACGAGCGACGATATCTCTTGGTGCCAACTCAGCCCGTTTATCGAAGTCAGGCATAAAACGGCTGCCGTCGGGACGGCGCAGATAGGCCCCTTCGCCCCGAAGTGCTTCGGTCAGCAGAAAGTTTCTGGCATCGGCGTGGTATAGGCAGGTTGGATGGAACTGATTAAATTCCATGTTCGCGACACGGCAACCCGAGCGCCAGGCCATGGCTATGCCGTCACCCGATGCTATATCCGGATTGGAAGTATATTGATAGACCTTGGAGCTGCCTCCGGTGGCGAGTGCGACGAAACGCGCCTTCACGGTTTCCACCTGCTCCGCGTCCCGGTTCCAGATATAGGCTCCGAGAACGCGGTTTCCCGGCCTGTTCAGCTTGCGGGAGGTAATAAGGTCAATGGCGTTATAGCGCTCAAGAACCTGAATATTCGGGTGTGCTCTGGCTCTGTCCTGCAGTGTTACCTGAACCTCTTTACCCGTGGCGTCGGCGGCATGAAGAATACGTCTGTGGCTGTGACCACCCTCGCGGGTAAGGTGGTACGGGGCTTTACTGGAGTCACCATCGACGGTCTCCTCCTTATCGAAAGCCACGCCACACTGTATGAGCCACTCCATTGAGCGTTTGGCATTTTCGGCCGTGAAGGTCACCACTGATTCATCACAAAGGCCTGCCCCGGCAACCAGAGTATCGGTCACATGGGACTCCACAGTATCCTCTTCATCGAATACTGAAGCTATGCCACCCTGTGCGTAATAAGTTGAACCTTCACTTAGGGGCCCTTTGGAAAGTAAGGTAACTTGTGATTTTTCAGCAAGATGCAAGGCTAAAGTGAGACCAGCGGCACCGCTTCCGATAACCAATACGTCAGATTGGTGTTCAACTACTTGTTTCATCAGGTATCATAGTAAGTTCAGTGAGTGTTAACTATGGTAAACCAAGAGAGGAATTTTGGGTAGATTACCGGTTAACAGAAATTAAATTCATCTCTATGCAATTTTTTTAGAACTTTTCGCGAGTAAGCTAGTCTACATATGTGAATATGATTCGAGCGACTGAGAAATCAGCATTTTAGATTTAGGAGTAGTCGGCTCGGATGAGTGGACAAATAAGTGATCAACAATTAGTTGAACGTGTACAGCAGGGAGATAAAAACGCTTTTAACCTTTTGGTGCAGAAGTATCAAAACAAGGTCATGAGTCTGATTTCACGCTATGTTCGTAATCAGGCAGACGTTGCTGATGTTGCTCAGGAAGCCTTCATTAAAGCTTACCGGGCACTGCCTAATTTTCGTGGTGAAAGTGCGTTTTATACCTGGCTATACCGAATTGCGGTAAATACGGCTAAGAATCATCTGGTAGCACAGGGGCGTCGAGCACCTGCAAACGATATCGATGCAGAGGAAGCTGAATTTTACGATGGCAGCGATGCGTTGAAGGAGGTTGCATCTCCCGAGCGCTTGATGATGTCGGATGAGATCCAGAAGGTGGTTTTTGACACCCTGGATACATTACCGGAAGAGTTAAAGATGGCTATTTCGTTGCGAGAGCTCGATGGTATGAGTTACGAAGAGATAGCGAATGTCATGGATTGTCCCGTTGGCACTGTAAGATCCCGTATCTTCAGGGCGCGAGAGGCGATTGATAGAAAGCTTCAGCCTTTGCTGGAGAAGTAGCATCCTTTTAATGAATACAGGTGAACAATGGATAAATTAGGTCAGGAGTGGGTATCCGCTGCCGTCGATGGAGAGATTGATGAGCAGACGTTGGCTGAATTAGCAGCCGACCAGGATTCACATGAGCAGTGGCGTGATTATCATATGATAGGCGACGCAATGCGTGGAGAGTTGCCTAAGACTATGCACTTAGACCTCTCAGCTAATATTGCCGCGGCTATCGAAAATGAGCCCACAATAGTAGCCCCCGTTAAGCGTGAAACGTCTGATGAGGCTCAGGTTAAAACGGGCGGTTTGAGTAATGTCATCCCTATGTTTAAGCAGTTTGGGCAATATGCTATCGCTGCGAGTGTAGCTTTAGTCGCCGTTGTTGGTGTTCAAAATTACTCTCAAGAGAGTGCTATCGATGCGTCTCCTTTGCCGGTACTGAATACCCGACCATTAGTTGGCAGTGTGACTCCTGTGAGCCTGCAAACCGGACCGGTTCAACAGAATCAAAGTTTCACCAACGATCAGGTTATGGAGCAGCGTCAGCGTATTAATGCTTATATCCAGGATCACATGCTACAACAAAGATTGAATAATGGGGTGCAAATAGACGACAATAGCCAGAGTGAATTAGATTCAATACCAGTGAATCATTAATACTGCATCTGTTTTGTCTTACTCGTAAGGAGTTAGCTTGCGTCTTATCCTGTTGGCCCTGTTGTTTCTTAATTTTCCTGTGATGGCGCAGGAAGTTGTATCGGCCAAGGCTTGGCTGGAAAATATGAGTCAGGCCTTGCGTGAACAAGAGTTCAAAATCTCTCTGATCCAGCTTCAAGCCGATCATATAAGGCCATTAGTTTATATCCACGGTAAAGTTGAAGATCAGGAAGTGGCTTTTCTCGAGCATCTCAACGGCCCGCCAAAAAATGCAGTCAGAGTCGGCCAGACTGTTACCTTTATCGAACATGATCAGCCTGCATACAGTATCAGCTCCAGGCGTATACAAGGGCTTTTCCCCCCGGCATTTGCCGGTGACTTTTCGGCTTTAGAGTCCGGCTATCAGTTTGTACTCGGTGGTCGCAGCCGCTTGGCGGGGAGACCCAGCCAATTAGTAAGAATTATTCCCAATGATGAGTATCGTTACGGCTATCAGGTTTGGCTGGACATGGAGACCTATCTGCCACTGCGTTATGACATGCTGACTCAGGATAAGCAGCTGCTGGAACAGATCCTTGTCGTTGAGCTATTGGTGCTGGATGAGGCCCCGGCTATTCTCCATGAAGCCTACAAACAGGAGTGGCCAGCGGTCGTTTCTCAGTCTGAACGGGATGCCGGTGATAACTGGCAGTTTAAATGGCTACCGGCAGGTTTTGAGATACTGTTGAAAGACAGCCACAGGTTGATGGGCAGTCATGAAGCGGTTGAATATATCGCCTTGAGCGATGGCATTGCCAATATCTCTGTGTATGTTGCAAGGGCCAGTGATGCCAAGATGCCTGAAGAGTTAGTGACCCGTAATGGCTTGTCACTGGCCACCGAGCGGGTGGGAAATGCCGAAGTCGTAGCTGTCGGCAAAGTGCCCGCTGAAACCTTAGCTCGTGTGGCAAAAAGTATCACGATCGAGTAGCAAAATCATCGGAGGCTAACCCTATGATGGAAGAGATGGCGAAAGTGATCAGTTGTGATACCGATGGCTGGGTCAAGGTAGAGGTTAAGGTTAAAAATGCCTGTAATCACTGTGAAAATACCGAGTCTTGTGGCACCTCTGCCGTTTCTAAGGCGTTCTCACCTAAGGTACAGGAGTTCTCGATTCAATCAGATATCACTTATCAGCCGGGCGACTTGATAAAGCTGGGCTTACCCGAGAGTGTTATCTTAAAAGCCGCCGCCTTGGTGTACCTGATGCCTCTGCTTGGACTCTTTTCAGGGGCTGGCTTGGTGAGCCTGATATCTGCCCTGCTAGAGCTTTCTGCCGGCGATCTTTTCGTTATTCCCGGAGCATTATCAGGCGCTTTTCTGTTTTGGCGGTTAGCCAGGAGTAAGGCCCGCCAGATGGAGGCAACGAGCCAGCCGGTTATCCTCTCTCACTTAGGGCACTCCATTTAAAATCTCTAAAGCCCCTTTTTAGTCTTAAAAATGAGCTTTATCCGGGGATTCGATTGGTATTAGTCTGCCGATCGGGTACAATTCGGCACTTTTGATAATTTCAACTTCGAGTAGTAATCAATCCATAACATGAAGCACATTAGAAACTTTTCGATTATTGCCCATATCGACCACGGCAAATCAACACTCTCTGACCGTCTGATTCAAGATTGCGGTGGCCTTTCTGATCGTGAGATGGCAGCCCAGGTATTGGACTCAATGGATCTTGAACGCGAACGTGGCATTACCATTAAGGCACAGAGCGTAACGCTTGATTATAAGGCTCAAGATGGTGAAACATACCAGTTGAATTTTATTGACACACCTGGTCATGTCGACTTCTCTTATGAGGTCTCCCGTTCTCTTGCTGCGTGTGAAGGCGCATTGCTGGTCGTTGATGCGGGGCAGGGGGTCGAGGCGCAGACGCTGGCCAACTGTTATACCGCGCTTGAGATGGACCTGGATGTTGTTCCTGTACTGAATAAGATCGATCTGCCTCAGGCGGATCCTGAGCGTGTGGCCGAAGAGATTGAAGATATCGTCGGCATCGAAGCGACTGATGCGGTTCGCTGCTCGGCCAAGACAGGTTTAGGTATTCAAGAGGTACTGGAAACCATTGTTGAGCAGATTCCACCACCAGAGGGCGATCCTGATGCGCCGCTGCAAGCGCTGATCATCGACTCCTGGTTCGATAGCTACCTGGGCGTTGTGTCGCTTGTACGAATTAAAAATGGTGTATTGAAGAAAGGCGATAAATTTAAGGTTATGTCGACAGGGCAGACCTTTAATGCCGATCGCGTAGGTATTTTCACACCTAAACAAACCGATACACCCGAGCTAAAAACTGGTGAGGTTGGTTTTGTTATCGCGGGCATCAAGGAGATCCACGGTGCGCCGGTAGGTGATACCCTGACTCATGCCAAGCATGGCGCCGCAGAGCCTCTGGCCGGTTTTAAGAAAGTTAAGCCTCAGGTCTATGCCGGTGTGTTCCCGATTTCAACCGATGATTATGAAAGTTTCCGTGATGCCTTGAATAAGCTGAGCTTAAACGATGCTTCACTCTTCTTCGAGCCTGAAACATCATCTGCACTGGGCTTTGGTTTCCGTATCGGCTTCCTCGGCTTGTTACACATGGAGATCATCCAGGAACGATTAGAGCGTGAATATAATCTTGATCTGATCACTACGGCACCGACGGTTGTTTATGAGATCGTGATGACCAATGGCGAGACCGTCTACGTTGATAATCCATCTGATCTTCCGGCAGTTAACAAAATCGAAGAGATGCGAGAGCCGATCGTTGAGACCAACATCTTAGTGCCTAAAGAATATTTAGGTAATGTCATCACCCTATGCGTTGAGAAGCGTGGTGTACAAACTAATATGGTTTACCACGGTAATCAGGTGGCGATCACCTATGATATGCCTATGGCCGAAGTGGTTATGGATTTCTTCGATCGCCTGAAGTCGACCAGTCGTGGTTATGCTTCTCTGGAATATAACTTTACCCGCTTCGAGCCTGCCGACATGGTGCGTCTCGATATCCTCATCAATGGTGACAGAGTCGATGCGCTGGCAATGATTATTCACAAGAGCCTGATCCGTCATAAGGGGTTGGCATTAGTGAATAAGATGAAGGAGCTTATTCCAAGGCAGATGTTTGATATCGCCGTTCAGGCCGCTGTCGGTAGCCAGATCATCGCGCGTTCATCGATCAAGGCGATGCGTAAGGATGTGACGGCGAAATGTTACGGTGGTGACGTTTCCCGTAAGAAGAAGCTGCTACAGAAGCAGAAAGAGGGTAAGAAGCGTATGAAGCAGGTAGGTAACGTTGAAGTGCCACAGGAAGCCTTCCTGGCCGTGCTTAAGCTTAATGACTAGCGGCTATTTCGTTAAGAATTGTTAATAGTGAGCAAAAAAAGGCGCCGCAGTTTGCGGCGCTTTCGTTACTAACGTATAACTGACCTATCCGTTTAAGATACCCGATTATTAAAGCGTGTATCGTTCAGAGATAGCATAATTGTTTTAAGGCAGGAGTTAATTAACTATGGCAGCCTATTTTTCCCTCATCTTGGTGCTGGTTACCCTGAGTAGCGGTCTGGTTTGGATGGCAGACGCATTATTACTCGCACCTAAGCGTCGTCAGAAGCTTGCAATGGCGCAAGCGGTAGACGCCGATATCAGTGAGGAAGTCGCCGAAAAGATCACTCGTGAGCCCGCACTGGTTGAGACATCACGTTCAATATTTCCCGTGATCGCATTTGTACTCATCTTGCGTTCGTTTATCTATGAGCCGTTTCAGATCCCGTCGGGCTCTATGATGCCGACACTCCTGGTCGGCGATTTCATCCTGGTTGAGAAGTTCAGCTACGGGCTGAAAGATCCTGTATGGCGGAGTCAACTGGTCGAAACCAATAAACCCGAACGCGGAGATGTAGCGGTATTTAAGTATCCGGTGGACCCCCGCATCGATTACATCAAGCGAGTGATTGGCTTACCGGGCGATAGAATTGTTTATCGCAATAAACAGCTCTATCTACAGCCTGCATGTGAGCAAGGGGCCGAGACCTGCCCGGAACTTAAGCAGATTTCTCGGGAGTCTGTGAATCAGGGCGAGTTTGCGCAAAATGGCACTCCATTACTGCGTTACACCGAGCAGTTGGGTGATGTCAGCCACGATATTCTTGTTAACCCGAGTCGCCCCGACCCATTAGGCTACTATTTCCGTGAAGGAAACCTGCCTGTAGGCGAGTTTGTCGTTCCCGAGGGCCAGTACTTCGTGATGGGAGACAATCGCGATAACAGTACTGACAGTCGTTTCTGGGGCTTCGTGCCCGAGGAGAACCTGGTCGGAAAGGCGGTGGCTATCTGGATCAGTTTTGAATTTGAAAGAACCGCCGCGGACTTCCTGCCAAGCTGGATCCCGACGGGAGTTCGTTTTGAGCGTGTAGGTGGAATTACTTAAGATGGAACCGATAAAAAACTTACCAAGACTATGTCGAACTTTAGGTTATGAGTTCAATGACAGATCGCTTCTCGAGCATGCATTAACGCATCGCAGTGCTTCGAGTAAACACAACGAGCGACTGGAATTTCTTGGTGACTCAATACTCTCGATTATCATTTCGGATGCGCTGTTTCATCAGTTCCCTAAGGCTACCGAGGGCGACCTGAGTCGCATGCGTGCCACATTGGTATGTGGAAAGATGCTGGCCGAGATAGGTTTTGAGTTTAAGTTGGGAGACTATCTCAACCTGGGACCGGGTGAGCTCAAAAGCGGCGGCTTCAGAAGAGAGTCGATCATTGCCGATGCCGTTGAAGCTATCATAGGTGCCGTCTATCTTGATTCCGATGTGGATACCTGTCGCAGCCTTGTTCTGCGTTGGTATGAGTCGCGCCTTGCGACTATTCAGCCGGTAAATCAGAAGGACCCTAAAACCTTACTACAGGAGCTGTTGCAAGGTTTTAAGAAACCACTGCCAGTCTACAAAGTGATAGACATTAGAGGGGAAGCCCATGCGCAAACCTTTACGGTGGAATGTTATGTAGAAGAGTTAAGCAAGCCTGTTGTAGGCATTGCAAGTTCCCGCAGAAAAGCCGAACAGCTTGCAGCTGCGGATGCTTTGGAGTTAATAAAGAGATGACCAAGAAAAACGCGCCAACAAGCAATGAAGCGGGTACGCAGAACGAACCCAGCTTAGATGAGCTGCTGGCACAGATGAATAATCCCTCATCTGCGACGCAATACGATGTAACGTATTGCGGCATGGTAGCGATTGTTGGTCGACCGAATGTTGGTAAGTCCACATTACTCAACAAGTTACTCGGTCAGAAGATCAGTATTACCTCAAAGAAGCCGCAAACGACTCGCCATCGAATCATGGGGATCCATACCGATGGGCCGCGTCAGGTGGTGTTTATCGATACGCCGGGACTGCATATTGAGGAGAAGCGAGCCATCAACCGTTTGATGAACCGTGCAGCAGCCAGCTCCCTGGCCGAAGTGAGCCTGGTTATCTTTGTCGTCGATGGCATGAACTGGACCGAAGACGATGAGATGGTGTTACGCAAACTGCAGAGTCGTGATGATGGCCGCAAGACTGTATTGGCTATCAACAAGGTCGATAACATAAAAGATAAGGAAGAGCTTTTCCCGCACCTTGAACAGCTGTCGAAGAAGTTTCAGTTCGATGAGATACTGCCTATCTCGGCCACGCAGGGGACCAATGTTCAGCGTATCTTAGATATGGCTGTGGAGTCTGTCCCTGAGTCGCCACACTTCTTCCCCGAAGATTATGTTACCGACCGTTCGCAGAAGTTTATGGCATCAGAAATCGTGCGTGAGAAGCTGATGCGCTTCCTGGGTGATGAGTTGCCATATGATGCCACGGTTGAGATCGAGCAGTTCAAGATGATGGAAAATGGCGTCTACCAGATCAACGCCTTGGTACTTGTCGAGCGTGAAACTCAAAAACGCATGGTGATCGGTAACAAAGGTGAACGTATCAAGAAGATAAGTTCGGCTGCCCGTATGGATATGGAGGTCTTGTTCGACAACAAGGTTTTCCTCGAGATGTGGGTTAAGGTCAAGTCCGGTTGGGCCGATGACGAACGTGCACTTCGCAGCCTGGGTTATGGCGAAGAGTAGCTTACTTCAAATCAGGATGCCTCTCGACTCTGCAATCTGCTATTGCCGGGTCGATAGGCATTTTTTTTGCGCCGAAAAACTGACTCAGCCATCTCCGTCGGAGCCTGACTAATGTTACGCGGTTATGTGTTGCACACCCGCCCCTTTCGCGATTCAAGTGTCTTAGTCAACTTGTTGGTTGATGGTCGGGGCAGGGTGGATTGTGTCGCCCGCTTAGGAAGTGGCAAGAGTTCCATCAAGAGTATTTTACAACCGTTTCAGCCGCTGATTTTCGAGTTGTCCGGTAGAAGTAGCCTCAAGAACCTTATCCAGGTCGAGGCGGCGAGTCCGGCTATTCCATTGAGTGGTGAGGTGAGCTTCTCGGGTTTCTACCTCAACGAACTGCTCGTTCGCTGCGTCACTGTCGACCATGGTGCGGAGGCGCTTTTCTTTACCTACCACAGCACGCTTATGGCGATGGCGGCAGGTTTCTGTCAGAGTCAGCTGAGGTATTTTGAGCTGGAGTTGTTAAAAGAGATTGGCTTGATGCCAACCCTCACCGTAGATATCAATCAGGATGCCATCGAAGCCGATTATTACTATCGTATGCTGGCCGATGAGGGATTTGTCACTGCCCTCGGGCCTAAGAGCAACCACTTCAGCGGCGAGATGCTGCTGGCCCTCAACGAGCATAAGTTATTGCCGACCCACTTCCAGCAGGCTAAACACCTGATGCGTCTCATGTTGGCCCCCTGCCTGGGAGATAAGCCTCTGAAGTCCAGAGCACTATTTAAGTACAGGCCCTCATCGCCGCTAGCTAAATAGTTTTTCGCTGGTTTTTCCCTGCGACATTAGTACAATAGCTTCACTAATAATCTGACGACGTAAACCAATAACAGCGTCGCCATATCTCCCTATATTCTGAGGAATCTCCATGAGCCGTATTTTACTGGGTGTTAATATCGATCACATCGCGACCTTACGTCAGGCCCGTGGGACGTCGTATCCTGATCCTGTGCACGCCGCAGCCGTCGCCGAACATGCCGGCGCCGAAGGGATCACGGTACATCTTCGCGAAGACAGAAGACACATAGTTGATCGTGATATCTATCTGTTAGCCAAGACACTTAAAACACGCATGAATTTTGAGATGGCTGTGACGGACGAGATGCTCGATATCGCCTGTGAAGTCAAACCTACCTATGTGTGTCTGGTGCCCGAGAAGCGTGAAGAGCTGACCACCGAAGGTGGCTTGGATGTAGCGGGGCAGATGGACAAGGTTGGTGCCGCTGTTAAGCGTCTCGGCGAAGCCGGTATTATGGTCTCTCTGTTTATCGACGCCGATAAGGCTCAAATCGATGCCGCGGTCGAAGTTGGGGCACCGCTTATCGAGATCCATACCGGCTGTTATGCCGATGCCGAGAGTGAAGCCGAAGAGGCCGAAGAGTTGGCGCGTATCACCAAGATGGCTAAATACGCTCACTCCAAGGGGTTAGTCGTCAATGCAGGCCATGGGCTTCACTACCATAACGTTAAGCCAATAGCCGCCATTCCGGAGCTCTATGAGCTAAATAT
Source organism: uncultured Shewanella sp. (assembly GCF_947501225.1). Lineage (GTDB taxonomy): Bacteria > Pseudomonadota > Gammaproteobacteria > Enterobacterales > Shewanellaceae > Shewanella. The sequence continues at coordinate 171,552 of NZ_CANMUW010000007.1, read as the reverse complement.
CGGCCATGCCATCATCGCCCGCGCCGCCATCGATGGTTTGGCGACAGCCGTTAAAGATATGAAGCAGCTGATGAACGAAGGTCGCAGAGGCGAATAAGTTATTAGCTACGAGCTACGGGTTACGAGCTTTAAGTTATGAGCTACGGGTTACAAGCCAGGCTTGCTGTTCGCGACTCGTAGCTCGAAACTTTCTTAGCTTTATTACTACTTTAAGGAAACTCATGATTGTTGGTTTGGGTACCGATATCGCCGAGATAGCGCGCATCGAGCAAAAAGTTCCCCAAGAAGGTGGCCGTGAAGCGCTTGCTGAGTGCCGCCTGGCCAAGCGTGTGCTGACAGACGCTGAGATGGCGATATTCGTTGCTTCGTCGAAGCCAGGACGTTATCTAGCTAAACGATTCGCCGCCAAAGAGGCTGCCGCCAAGGCTTTAGGCACAGGCATCGGCCGCGGCGTCTCATTTCAACATATCGAGGTAAGCAATGATGCCAATGGTGCACCTATGGTCAGCTTCACAGGTGGGGCGGCTGAAAGGCTCGCCCTCTTAGGTGGCGTTCGCGGACATATCTCCATTGCCGATGAGAAGCACTATGCGACGGCAACGGTCATTCTTGAATCATAGATAGTTGAACCTTAAGAGTAAGATTCGGTGATTCTTTGACCCACAATTATCTGTTGGTTTATTGAAGAGCGCATTTCATTGTTCCCTATCGCTTCCGGCGAGGTATGTGCAGCTACTTCAGTGACTCGACACCTCTCTTTTAACTGGAAGGCTCTCTGGAGTCTCGGCCGCGACATCTGATGTGAATGGATTCTCAAATGCCATGGTGGCATGGATGCCATAGAACGGCCATGTCACGGACGGTCACAGCCGCATCTACACTAGTTGATTTAGAAGCAAGTGCTCTCTTCTAATTGAGTTTTTCACCAGATAGTGCTGGGAAAGCATAATGATAAGCCGGACTTTAGCGGTCGTTTATACTCTGGAATGTCCCTTGTCTGGTGCGAACGATTGGTATATCGATCTTTAGGCTTTGCCTTACAGGCTCTCTATTCTGTTGCGGCCTTTGCTTTTGGCCTGGTAGAGTGACTCGTCTATGCGTTGAAACAGATCCTCTATGGTGTCCTCATCTGTGCATTCGGTGACGCCGAAGCTGCAGGTGATGAATAAATTGGGCTCAATCTCATACCGGCTGATTGTTGTTCTCAGTTTTTCGGTCGCGATAAGTGCTTTTTCCAGTGTTAGCTCCGGAAATATCAGCACAAACTCTTCGCCTCCCCAACGCGCGAAGCAATCGAGCTCCCTGATATTTGCGGAGATCAACTGACACAATTTTTGCAGAATTAGATCGCCCTTCTTATGGCCATAGCTGTCATTGATATTCTTGAATAGGTCTATGTCGAAGATGGCCAGGGAGAGGGGGTGGTGATATCTTCTTGAGCGTAACACCTCTTTGCTGAGCTCCCTTTCGAAGCTTCTTCGGTTAGCGATAGAGGTAAGCGGGTCGATATCGGAGAGCAGCGCTACCTCTTTAATCTTCTCCTCGAGCTCTTGATTTTTCTTCTCCAACTCCTTCGCATTTATCTTTATCAGGTTGTCCAGTGACATATTGCCCTGCTGCAGGAGCTTATTGAGCTTACTGACCTCCTCCTCGGCCCGCTTTTTATTATCAATATTATGATGTGCGCCAACCATCCTGGATACTGTGCCATCGTCTTTGTAAGCCAGTATTTTGGCCCGGTCGACTATCCACAGGTAGCTGCCGTCAGATTTCCTGCAGCGGTACTCGATAAGGTATTGCGTGGACTTGCCTGTTATGTACTGCTCGAAGTGTGCCATCACCCTTTTGTAGTCATCGGGATGAATGATATTTTCCCAGGTAAACACGTTCTCCTGAAATATCCCCACTTCGTAGCCAAGCATGCGATACCAACCCGGGCTTCGGGTAACATGACCGGTCTCACCGTTCCAGTCCCATGTTCCTTCGACGATGAGATCGAGTATGGCGTTCAGGGTGAAATCTGAATCTGTTACTGAATTGTGGCTGTAAGTGTGCTTCATGTATCACTTGTGCGTTGATTTTGTTTTATTTTGTTTAATATAGATGAGTTTGGCTAACTAAAACAGATTAATCTTTCGGCTTGTCATCTGTTGTTAGCAGGGGAGCTATAGTGTTTTGACTTTTTGATTACCTCAGGTATTTTGCCGAAGAGCCGAGCGTCGGCAAATCTGTGGCTGATATAAATATTGCCCCTGTTAATAGTGTCAGAAATGGATTAAGTTAGTGATAAATGAGACTAACGTCACACTTACACATGGAGAGGAAGAGATGAAATCCGCCGAAGAGCAGTTATCGACCTATAAGAGCGTCCACCTGAACCCGAAGAACATAAGGACTCACTTTGTGGGGATCCCCTTGATCATCTGGTCGCTGTTCCTGCTGCTCAACCTTATCCCTGTGAAGTTTTTTGCCCTGGATGAGCCCGCAATAAGCATCAATGTTGCCGGTGCCTTTACGATTGGGGTACTCATCTATTACTTCCGTTTACATGCCCGCCTGGCGATAGGGCTAACCCTGTTTATCATTCCGGTACTCTATACATCAAATCTGGCGGCCCAGCTGAAGTGGGGGCTCTGGATTGCAATTTCTGTATTTATCATAGGTTGGGTGTTTCAGCTGATAGGCCATAAATATGAGAAGGCTAAGCCTGCCTTCGTGGACGACCTGAACCAGTTACTCATAGGGCCATTCTTCCTGATGGCTGAGGTCTATTTTATGCTGGGGCTCGAAAGGGAACTGGATAAGCAGATCACGCCGATGGCGGTAGATAAACGTCGTGTATTGGAAGCCGAGCGCCGCGAGGCGCGCTCATAAGTAAACTCGTACAGGAGGGAGAAAGCTAAGCGAAGCCTTTACCCTACTCAGGTATCGATGACTAATCGGCCTTCTTAGGTGCCTTATAGTATTGCGGCATGACCCTTACGGTCTTGACCATGTTTTCAGCCACATCGACCACCTCGATTGGGTAGCCGGCGATTCGCATACTGGTGTTGGGGGCCGGGATCTCCTCCAGGTACTCGACGATGAGTCCATTGAGAGTCTTGGGTCCGTCGATGGGGAAGTCCCAGTGCATCTCTTTATTCATCTCACGAATGTTGATGGTCGCTTCGATTAAGAAGCTGCCATCCTGCTGCTTATTGATATCTTCGCTCGGAGTGGTGACCATGGAGGTCGTGAAGTCACCAACTATCTCCTCGAGGATATCCTCCAGAGTAACTAAGCCTTGAATATCCCCGTATTCGTCGACCACTAATCCTATACGCTCTTTATTCTGCTGGAAGTTACCCAGTTGTACGTTGAGCGGCGTACCTTCAGGGATGAAGTAGAGCTCTTTCACGGCGCGAAGCAGCGAGGACTTGCTGAACTGCTCCTTAGATTGTAACCGCAGAGCATCGCGTAGGTGAACGAAACCGACGGCATCATCGATATTGTCCCTGTATAGCAAGACGCGGGTATGAGGGCTCTGAATCACCTGCTTATTGATACTCTTGAACTCGTCATTGACGTTGATGGCATAGAGATCTGAACGGGGAACCATGATGTCTTCGACTGTGACCTTCTCCAGATCCATTATCGACAGTAGCATCTCCTGGTGGCGCGTCGGGATGAGAGCTCCGGCTTCGTGAACGACGGTTCTCAACTCCTCCTGACTCAGTGCATCAGATGTTTTTATCGAGTGAATGCCAATAAGACGCAACACTCCGGAAGTAATAGCATTGACTATTTTTACCAGCGGGGAGAATACGACCAGGAGCCACTTAAGCATAAAGCTGGAGGGGAAGGCTACCCGCTCCGGGTGCAGGGCGGCGACCGTTTTTGGGGTGACTTCTGCAAAAACAAGTACGACTAAGGTAAGAACACCTGTAGCAATAGCTGGTCCTGCGACAGGACCGAAATGGCGAGTGGCCAAGATAGTGGCTAAAGAGGCGGCTAAGATATTGACCAGGTTGTTACCTATTAAGATAAGTCCAATTAATCTATCAGGTCGCTCTAACATCCTGATTGCGCGATTTGCTCCCTTATGCCCCTTAGATGCGAGGTGCTTTAGACGGTAGCGATTTAGGGACATCATCGCGGTTTCTGAGCCGGAGAAGTAGGCTGAAATAATCAGTAATATTACAAGAATAAGCAGGAGTGCGCTTGTCGATATCGCGTCCAAAAAGGGGCTCCGGTGTTGGGTGAGAACATGTTATAAAAACATAAAGTAAGCGTAATAAACCAGTAATTACAGCGAATCGAAGTAAGTGTCAAGTTAGCCTTATTGATTAGGATAGATTCAAGCTGCTGAATATCACTGTTAATAAGGCTAACCAGGGCTATAGTTTCAGGCTAATTCGCGCCATCACTGGGTAAGGATAAGCTCTTTGACTATTCGGGCACCAAAGTAGGCGAGCGATAGCATGGTGGCTCCGGTCAGAGTGTAGAGCACGGCGGTTCTTATTTTACAACCAACCCAATATTGCTGTGCAAGCATGGCAATATAGGTAAACCAGGCGATGATAGAGAGTATCGCCTTGTGTCCTTTTCCTTCAGAGAACATATCATCGAGGAAGATGAATCCGGTAGCTAACGAGAGGCTCAATAGGATCACGCCGACAATGACCAGATGGTAAAGCTGCTTCTCTACTGTCATAAGTGGTGGCATGGAGGGACTCATGATGAGTTTTTTGCTCTTTAACTTATGTTGGATGATTGCAAGCTGAATGGCGTAGAGGGCCGCGATCATCAGGGCGCTGTAGGCCATGAGCGAAAGCACCACATGAGACAACATATCCGGGTTCAGTTCGAAGTGAGTGATATATTCAGGCGGAACCAGCCACAGAAGGGCGACGGAGATGATCGAACAGGCGTAAACGACAGGCACTACGACTATCATCTTCAGCCTGAACAGCAGCACGGTGAAGCTGAAAGCGATGATCCAGTTCACCAGAGAGATAACATTGGTCAGACTAAAGTTTTGACCGTCTCCTGTGAAGATGGCCTGAGAGAGTGCGGCTGCATGAAGTACTACCGCGATTGCGGCAAAGGCGGCAACAATGCGTCGATTAGGGCCGTCGGCATGAAAGAGACGACTAACCACCAGCACTAAGGCAATGCAGTAAAATAACATGGCTGAAGCGGAAAATATGACCATTGAGTATTAACCTATCGTTTGTGTTTGCAGTGTACTGACTGTTGGCGATACAAGTAGCTGCATCTAACAGGTGAAGTTCACATGTAAATCTTATTCCTAGAATAACACGAGCGACAACCAATTGTGCAGTAGCTTAGCGTACAAAAATTAGTTCTTTCTGAGCGTTAGGCCTAAGTTTTACACATTTGTTACCCTCATTATGGGGATTTACACATCAGATGCTCAACTCATAGATGCAATACTGCAACCTCTGGTCTCCATGCCTAAGTGAAACTGAGTGAGTCTGCCGGCCGCTCATTGAGAAGCTCGGCGCTGCAGGGCTTTTTATCGAGTGAAGCTATTAATACTCTTAGCTAAGCGCAGCGGGGACTCAAGGGGGAGGGGGAAGCTGGCATCTTAAGTTGGCTTGGGTATATAATACGCCGCATCAATGTAAATTCTAAACGGTAAAGAACTCGATAATGTTTGAGAACCTAACGGACAGACTGTCACGAACGCTGAAAAATATCAGTGGTCGTGGACGCTTAACTGAAGAAAATGTTAAGGACACCTTGCGAGAAGTGCGCATGGCGTTGCTTGAGGCTGATGTTGCTTTGCCTGTTGTACGAGCCTTCGTCAACGGTGTAAAAGAGCGTGCTGTTGGCTTGGAGGTTTCAAAGAGTCTAAGTCCGGGTCAGGCATTTATTAAGATAGTCCAGAGCGAGTTAGAAAACGCGATGGGCGAGGCGAATGAAGGTCTGGACCTTTCGACTCAGCCACCGGCTGTGATTATGATGGCGGGTTTGCAAGGTGCCGGTAAAACGACCAGTGTCGCTAAACTATCTAAGTTCCTTCGTGAAAGAGACAAAAAATCTGTCCTTGTTGTCAGTGCCGACGTCTACCGCCCTGCGGCGATCAAACAGCTTGAAACGCTGGCCACTGAGGTGGAGGTGGAATTCTTCCCTTCAGATGTTAGCCAGAAGCCTATCGACATTGTTAATGCGGCCATGGCTCACGCTAAACTGAAGTTTATCGATGTGGTGATTGTCGATACCGCCGGCCGCTTGCACGTCGATGAGAGCATGATGGATGAGATCAAGGCATTGCACGCCGCGGTCAATCCTGTTGAGACCCTTTTCGTTGTCGATGCCATGACGGGTCAGGACGCGGCCAATACGGCTAAGGCCTTTAATGAAGCCCTGCCTCTGACCGGTGTGGTATTGACCAAGGTCGACGGTGATGCTCGCGGTGGTGCGGCATTGTCTATTCGTCACATTACCGGAAAACCGATCAAGTTCTTAGGTGTGGGTGAGAAGACCGATGCTCTTGAGCCGTTCCATCCCGATCGTGTCGCATCGCGAATCCTGGGGATGGGCGACGTACTGTCGCTGATTGAGGAGGTAGAGCGCGGGGTCGATAAAGACAAGGCGATGAAGCTTGCTTCCAAGGTTAAAAAGGGCGGCAGTTTCGACCTGGAAGATTTTCGTGAGCAACTGCAGCAGATGAAGAACATGGGCGGCATGATGGGCATGATTGAGAAGCTCCCGGGTGTCGGTCAGTTGCCTCCGGAAGCTTTAGCTCAAGTTCAGAATGGCAAGATGACGAATCAGATGGAAGCGATCATCAACTCCATGACTAAGGGGGAGCGCGCTCGTCCCGATATCATCAAGGGGTCGCGTAAGCGTCGTATCGCTCAGGGGTCAGGCACTCAGATACAAGACGTTAACCGTCTGTTGAAGCAGTTTAGCCAGATGCAGAAGATGATGAAAAAGATGTCTGGTAAAGGTGGAATGAAGAAGATGATGCGTGGCATGAGCGGCATGCTACCTCCGGGAATGAAGATGCCGGGTCGCTAGAACTTACACTTATATCGGTTAATGAGCCCACAGATGCTAATATTGGTGTCTGTGGGCTTTCTATTTATCGTCACTATCGGGTCTGTGCCACCCGTATGAGATGACAGTAAGAAAAGATGGAAAAATTACCAATCCTAAACTGTATTTAATTGCATAGAGTTTAATCAGAATTGGTATATTTGGTTGCATTCGCTGGCGAGTAAGGTAAAATCGTCCGGCTTTCTATCTGGGACTCTTCGCGAACACGGGGTTCCAGTTTTTATTTTTGCTTCAGAAAGAGGCAAATCATTAGAGGATAAAAGACGCATGGTTACCATTCGTTTAGCTCGTGGCGGCGCAAAAAAGCGTCCATTTTACAACATCGTAGTTGCTGATAGCCGTAATGCTCGTGACGGTCGTTTCATCGAACGTGTTGGTTTCTTCAACCCAATGGCTCGTGGCCAGGAAGAGACTCTACGTTTAGACCTTGATCGTGTTGAGCACTGGGTTGCAACTGGTGCTGCTACATCAGATCGCGTAGCAAAGTTGATCAAAGACGCTCGTAAAGCTGCTGCTTAATAGCGTTAAGGTATAGATTGATGAGTAGTAAACAAGAACCTGTCATACTGGGCAAATTAGGTTCCAGTTATGGCATTAAGGGTTGGTTGAAGATCACTACCTATACCGAATCTGTTGAAGGTATTTTTGACTATTCTCCTTGGCTGATTAAAGAGCAGGGTGAATGGCGTGAGGTTAAAGTGCTCCAGTGGCGCTATCAAGGAAAAGCCGTTGTTGCTTCTCTTGAGGGCGTAGATACACGGGAACACGCGCAGATGCTCACTAACTGTGAGATTGCGGTTACTCCAGAGCAGATGGAGATCTTGCCGGAAGATGAATTCTACTGGCGAGACCTTATCGGCTGTGAAGTGGTGAATACCAAAGGCTATAACATGGGGAAGGTGCAGGAGATCGTGGAAACAGGATCGAATGATGTTCTTTTAGTTAAAGCTAACGCAAAAGATGGCTTCGGCAAAGCGGAACGTATGATCCCCTTTGTCACCGAACAGTTCATCGTTGAGGTGAATGTGTCGGAAAAACAGATCACAGTGGATTGGGAACCGGACTTTTAAGTCGAGGTAGAACAGATGCGGTTAGGGGTAGTAACCCTGTTTCCTGAGATGTTTCGCGCCGTAACAGACTTTGGAGTAACGGGTCGAGCCGTTAACAACGGCTTGCTTGAGTTGCAAACGTGGAATCCAAGAGATTTCACCCATGATAAACATAAGACAGTGGATGACCGACCTTACGGTGGTGGCCCTGGCATGTTGATGATGGTGCAGCCCTTACGCGACGCCATCCATGCAGCTAAAGCTGCAACCGGCGACAGCGCAAAGGTGATTTATCTATCTCCTCAGGGACGTAAGCTGACACAGCAAGGCGTCGAAGAGTTAGCTAAATCTGACAGTTTGGTTTTGGTGTGTGGTCGGTATGAAGGTATCGATGAGCGCATCATTCAAACTGAAGTGGATGAGGAGTGGTCAATCGGAGATTACGTGCTTTCGGGCGGTGAACTTCCGGCGATGACTCTGATAGATTCGGTATCGCGGCTGGTTCCCGGTGTTCTGGGAAAAAAAGCCTCGGCGGAGCAGGATTCCTTCTCTGACGGATTACTGGATTGTCCACACTATACGCGTCCCGAAACCTTGGATGGTTTAGATGTACCGGCAGTGTTGTTAAGTGGTAACCACGAACATATTAGACGCTGGCGTCTACAACAGAGTCTCGGTAGAACTTTGTTAAGACGACCAGATTTATTAGAAAATCTAGCTCTGACTGACGAACAAACGAAGCTGTTGAGTGAGTTTGTTGACCAAACGAACCAAAGCGGATAGTTACGGACAGTTATACCTAGTATGGAGTTTATTTCATGAATAACATCATTAAAATGCTCAACGAAGAGCAAATGAAGCAAGATGTACCAGAGTTTGGTGCAGGTGACACAGTAGTTGTTAAAGTACGTGTTGTAGAAGGCGGTAAAGAGCGTCTACAGGCGTTTGAAGGCGTTGTAATCGCTAAGCGTAACCGCGGCGTGCACTCTGCATTCACAGTACGTAAAATCTCTAATGGTGAAGGTGTTGAGCGTGCGTTCCAGACTCACAGCCCAATCATCTCTAGCATCGAAGTTAAGCGTCGCGGCCGTGTTCGTCGTGCTAAGCTTTACTACCTACGTGAGCGTTCAGGTAAGTCTGCACGTATCCGTGAGAAGCTTTCTACTAAGTAATTTAGTAGTACGCAGTAAAAAAAGATGCAGTGTTCGCACAATGACCCGCCTTAAGGCGGGTTTTTGTGTTTCTAAGGGCTGAGAAAGTTTCGAGTTCAAGACAAGGCTGAGAGAGTGACGAGTTACGAGGAAAGAAAAGGCAAAGAAAGATTAGAGCTTCGAGATAAAGCTAGAGTTTGAAACCAGTTCAGGATGACAGCAGCAAGCCTAATACCGATAGGTATACCTCACCTCTAAATGTAGGACCGGCTTCAGCCGGGAAGCTGTTTTCATTTGAGACCTATCGCGTATAAGCTAAAACCCAGGTCCTGGATCCTAGGAGCCAGCCCCTATTCCATGAATTCTCCTCTTGTTGCCGGATCCCCCTTGATCTTATCTGAAAGCACAGGCATAGTTAGCCTTAAGTTGTAATGGTGTACCGTTACACCTTTACGCGTTTTTAATTGAATACAGGTTAGCAATGTAGCGAAGCTCAGTTTTTCATAAGTCATCAGGTGGTTAGCATGCAACAAGATACAATCAACAATGTTCATATCAGTTCAGAGAAAGTATTAGTCACTCCCCAGGAGTTGAAGGTTGAATTTCCTTTGTCTGAGCATGCTTATCACTATGTACTCAATGCCCGTAAGACGGTGGCCGATATCGTGCACAAGCGCGATAACCGCGTACTCATCGTCGCCGGGCCTTGCTCAATTCATGATATCGCCTCGGCGAAAGAGTATGCGTTGAGGCTAAAGAAGCTACACGATGAGCTCAGTGATGAGTTCTACATTCTGATGAGGGTGTACTTTGAGAAGCCCCGTACTACGGTTGGCTGGAAAGGGATGATCAATGATCCGGATATGGATGAGTCTTTCGATGTTGAGAAGGGGTTGCGTCAGGCTCGTGAGTTGATGATCTACTTAGCCGAGCTTGGCCTGCCGGTGGCTACCGAAGCGCTGGATCCAATCAGCCCTCAATACCTGTCCGAGCTGGTTACCTGGTCTGCAATTGGTGCACGTACCACAGAATCTCAAACTCACAGAGAGATGGCCTCGGGCTTATCTATGCCCGTTGGGTTCAAGAACGGCACCGATGGTAAGCTGGGAGTGGCGATTAATGCCCTGGAGTCTGCTGCCAGTGGTCACAGGTTTATGGGCATTAACCAGAAAGGTCAGGTTGCCCTGTTGCAAACCGCCGGTAATCCGGATGGGCATGTGATATTACGGGGCGGCAAGACACCAAACTACGATGCGGCCAGCGTGGCCGAGTGTGAACGCCAGCTGCATAGTGCTAATCTCAATGCCCGACTTGTTGTCGACTGTAGTCATGGCAACTCATCGAAGGATCACCGCAAGCAGAGAGGGGTCTGTGAAGATGTATTTGGCCAGATTTCAGATGGCAATCAATCTATCATAGGTGTCATGCTGGAGAGTCATCTTAAAGAGGGCAATCAGAGCAGTAGCAAGCCGATGAGTGAGCTTACCTACGGGGTCTCAGTTACCGATGCCTGCATTGATTGGGAGACGACCGAGCAGCTCCTTCGTGATGGGGCGGCTTCATTAGCATCGGTTTTACCATCACGATTTGATATGCTCAAGGTTGCTAATGCCTGATAGGCTGCGTTGAGCAGGTATCTTCTCAATGTCTGATGACTTTTTTGTAATGGATAGACGATCGATGAATGAAAAAACAACGGCTGAACTCGAAAACTTAAGGGGCCTGATAGATGGTGTTGATCAGCAGTTGCTTCACCTCTTAAGGAAACGACTGGATCTGGTCGCTCAGGTCGGGGCGGTTAAACATGGAGCGGGTCTGCCTATCTACGCGCCTCAACGAGAAGCTACGATGTTGGCCAAGCGCCGGGGAGAAGCTGAGAAGATGGATATTTCTCCTCAACTGATCGAAGATATATTGCGACGCTTGATGCGTGAATCTTACCTCAACGAGAAGGATGTCGGTTTTAAGCAGGTGAATCCGGAGCTTGGTCATGTCGTACTCGTTGGCGGTGAGGGCAAGTTGGGTGGCTTGTTCGCTCAAATGCTGACCCTGTCCGGCTATCGGGTTAAAGTACTGGATAAGGATGATTGGTGCAGGGCCGCCGAGATCTTCGATGGAGCCGGATTAGTCATAGTGACGGTGCCAATCGCTATCACTTGTGATCTGATAAAAGAGAAGCTTACCGAGCTGCCAAAGAGCTGTATTCTTGCCGATTTGACATCGATAAAGGGTGAGCCGGTATCTGCGATGTTAGAGGCGCACGACGGCCCCGTAGTCGGTTTACACCCTATGTTTGGCCCGGATGTCGGCAGTTTAGCTAAGCAGGTTGTTGTGGTGTGCCATGGACGCGGGAGCGAGGAGTATAAATGGCTGCTGGAGCAGATACAGATATGGGGGGCACGAATCGTAGAGGCGGAGCCCGAGCGTCACGATAAGGCGATGCAGTTGGTTCAGGCCATGCGTCACTTTTCCTCTTTTGTCTATGGATTAAACCTTTATAAAGAGGAGGCCGATATCGAGTCCCTGTTGCAGTTCAGCTCGCCTATCTATCGTCTGGAGCTGGCGATGGTGGGTCGTCTTTTTGCCCAAAGCCCGGAGCTTTATGCAGACATCATCTTCGCCCAAAAAGAGAGTCTTAATGCCATCGGAGATTATTTAGACAATTATTCTCAGGCTCTGTCACTATTGCAAGCGGGTGATCGTGAGGCATTTGTTTCTCAGTTTGAAGAGGTGGCGCAATGGTTCGGTGATTTTGCGCCGCAATTCCAGCGTGAAAGCCGTGCCATGCTGCAATCGGTTAATGATATGAAGACCGGCTAGCGACATGCGTGCTTGTTTGCTGTTAATTGGGAGCTGATGCTCCCATTTTTATTCCTATGACATTGAATTTCAATGGTTGTTTTTTTCTCTTCTCGAATGCTCTGTCTCCCCTCTATATCTGCTTCTTCACCAATTACCCTCCCACTTTATTAGTTATATGAGAAGTTGATCTACCTCATATTTTTCACAATTAGTATAAATATCGCTTCGAAGCTGAAGGCAATAGATTTACAATCATCCAAAACATGCAAATAAAAAGCATGATTAAAATAGGAGCCGTCGTAATGTTTTGTATTCAGTGTGAACAAACAATTAGAACCCCAGCTGGAAATGGTTGTAGCTACTCTCAGGGAATGTGCGGAAAGCTTGCCGAAACTTCCGACCTACAAGATCTACTTATCTACGTACTGCAGGGCGTATCAGCCTATGCGGTCAAAGCTCGTGAGTTCGATATCATAGATCATGAAATCGATACCTTTGTTCCTAAAGCCTTCTTTGCTACTTTGACCAACGTTAACTTCGACGATGCCAGACTCGTCGAATATGTAGAGCAAGCTAATGCCTTCCGTGGTCGTCTGAAAGATGCCTATGAGACCGCTTGTGTTGCTAAGGGAGTTACTCCCGAGCAGATGAGTGCTCCTGCGCAGCTGGTACTGGCGACGTCTAAGCCTGAGATGATTACTCAAGCGGCTCAAGCGGCACCTAACCGTGGCGATGTACATGAAGATATTCTGGGTCTTCGTCTGCTGTGTCTATATGGCCTGAAAGGCGCGGCGGCTTATATGGAGCATGCGCGCGTCCTCAGCCAAACCAGTGATGAAATTGCCGGTCAGTTCCATGAGATCATGGCATTCCTTGGCGAAGACTCGGTTGATGTCGACAAGCTGTTTGCAACGTCTATGGAGATTGGCCAGTTAAACTATAAAGTGATGGCTATGCTCGATGAAGGTGAGACCGCGGCCTTCGGTCATCCTGAGCCGACTCAGGTGAATACCGTTGCCGTAAAAGGCAAGGCTATTCTGGTCTCCGGCCACGATATGGTCGACCTTGAACTTATTCTTAAGCAGACAGAAGGTAAAGGGATCAACGTCTTTACTCATGGTGAGATGCTGCCTGCATTGGCTTACCCTGAGCTTAAGAAGTATCCACACCTGGTAGGTAACTATGGTAGTGCCTGGCAGAACCAACAGAAAGAGTTTGCTAACTTCCCTGGTGCGGTAGTGATGACCTCTAACTGTATTATCGATCCGAACGTAGGTAACTACGCAGATCGTATCTTCACCCGCAGCATCGTGGGCTGGCCTGGAGTGACTCATCTGGTGGGTGATGACTTTACTCCGGTTATTGAAAAAGCATTAGCACTCGATGGCTTCACCTATGATGAGATCCCCCATCTAATCACCATAGGTTTTGCACGCAATGCGTTGATGGCTGCCGCTCCGGCTGTAGTTGAAAATGTGAAGAATGGTTCTATCAAGCATTTCTTCCTTGTTGGTGGCTGTGATGGTGATAAAGCTGAGCGTAGCTACTTTACCGATATTGCGACTCAGGCGCCGGATGATTCCGTGATTCTGACTCTGGGCTGTGGTAAATATAAGTTCAACAAGCTTGAGTTTGGTGATATTAACGGCATTCCACGCCTGCTCGATATCGGTCAGTGTAATGACTCCTACTCGGCAATTCAGCTTGCTATCGCGCTATCTGAAGCATTTGAGTGTGAGCTCAATGAGCTGCCATTGAGTCTTGTACTTTCATGGTTTGAGCAGAAGGCGATTGTGGTCCTGCTGACACTCTTATCATTAGGTGTTAAGAATATTCGTACCGGTCCTACTCCTCCGGCGTTCTTAACTCCTAACCTGCTTAAAATATTGGAAGATAAGTTTGGTCTTCGTAACACAACGACCGTAGAAGAAGATCTTAAGACAATTTTAAACGTCGCTTAAACTGGCACTGAAATAACTGACCGCGCTTTCTCAGGTGGTCAGTTTGTTTTTTCTATCGATAAGGTTACCCATGAGCATAGATCTAATCTCTCCGACTCATTGTGATGAGCAACAGTTAAACTCTCCTACATGGCAACATGGGGAGGTCACCTTATTATGTGTTGAGAAGTGGCAGGAAACCCATGATGTGTTCAGTTTTCGCTTTCAGGGCACCGAACCGGTAAAGTTTCAGTTTAAACCGGGGCAATTTCTTACCTTTAAGTCTGAGATTGACGGAAAACAGGTATATCGTAGCTACACCATCTCATCTTCTCCTTCGCGTCCTTATTCAATTGTTGTAACGGTTAAGCAAATAGAGGGAGGCCTTTTCTCAAACCATCTGGTTCAATCCTTGGATGTTGGCGGTACCATAACTGCAAGTGGGCCCGACGGGGTCTTTAATCTTATCGATATTAAAGCAGACAAGTATCTGTTTTTAAGTGCGGGAAGTGGGGTAACCCCTATGTACTCCATGTCACGTTGGCTTACCGATACCCAAGTCGGTGCCGATATCGCTTTTCTTCACTGCGCTAAGAGCCCTGAAGATCTGATTTTTAGAACTGAATTGGACACGATAAATTATAACAATCAGTCGTTTAAGTTGAGTTATATTCTCGAGTCTGGCGTTGAAAATATGCCAGAATCTTTCGAAGGCGCCACAGGACGCATCAGTGCCGACAGCCTTAAAAAGTTAGTTGCCGATTATCACGATAGAACCATTTTTGTCTGTGGGCCAGAGCCCTTTATGGTTGGGGTCAAGTCTCTGCTGGAATCACTGGATTTCGACATGCAAAGGTATCATCAAGAGAGCTTTGGCGGAGCTTCAGTCACCACACCGGAAAACGTCACAGCCTCCGATGGCGGGCAGGGTAGCTTCATGTTGAAAATCCGTGACAGAGAGCGAGCCATGGAAGCCGATCAAACCTTGCTGGAGGGGATCGAAGCGGAAGGTTTGCCGATTATTGCCGCTTGTCGCTCCGGTGTATGCGGAGCCTGTAAGTGTCAGGTGTTGGAGGGAGAGACAGAGTCCAGCAGCCAAATGACACTAACAGCAGATGAGATTGAGCAAGGTTATGTGTTGGCATGTTCAACAAAATTGAAGTCAGATATCTCTCTGGCGTTGTAAATTTTATATCTATAGATTTGCGCTAAGCCCGGTGACAACGTATTGTTAAAGATGAGTGTTATTTGATCTTTGCATACATTGTCACTTCGGAGCTTATCTATGATATCGACAACTTCTCAAAGACTCACCATAGACGACCCAAGTTTGGCGCACCTGTTATATGCGTTAATGACTGCATTTCCTCTGTTTTTCCTTCCGACTTTATTGGGTCTTATCATTAATCTAGGCCAGAAATCATCATCTTCAGGTGCCATGATTAGCTCTCACCTTCGCTGGCAGAGACATTCAACAATCGGTTTCATGGTCTTGGGAGGGGTCGGTTTTTCTCTGTCACAAATATGGCTGAGCGTGATCATCTACCTGATAGCCACACTCTGGTTTTGCCACAGGATATTGAAGGGGTGGCTGAACCTGACCGACGGCGCAGCCATATAGAGGCCTTAGATGCATTCTTTAATAGGCGTATTCATTTAAAAAGAGGACTAAGCAGTCCTCTTTTTTTGCCTTGAACATTACTGGTAGAGGCTTCTGAGTAGTTCACCATAAGCCGTGAGTTCATCGCTGAAGCTATCTGTGGTCGATGAAAAGTTGAGTATCAAGCCGTCGGCACTGAGCTGCTTCGCCGCTTTGGCATGTGAAGGGAGTGTATCGGCGGTGGAGGCATAGCTCGGGTTAATGAGTATAGGCAGGTGACTCATCGCTTTGATATCTACTAAAGCGGCGAGATCGAGTGACGGCATGACCGAATCATTGAAGGTCCTTACGCCTGACTCACATAAGATCAACTGCTGGTTTCCCTGCTCCAATATGCTTTCGGCTGCCTCAAGGAACTCCTGAACATTAGCCATGGTATTTCGTTCTAAAATCACCGGAATATGTAAAGAGCCGATACGTTTAAGCAGAGCCTTGTTGCTCATCTGTTTACCGGTCACCAGTAGGATACTGGCCTGCTCCTTAGCCAACTTCAGCTCAGTTTCATGCTCGACACTGATGATGCACTCGAGATCAAATTGATGCAGCGCTTTCTTGAACTCAATGATATTGGCAGTTGCATCTTGTTGCCGCGACAGGCCCTCCAGTACGACTGCTTGAAAGCCCGCCTCCTTGAGTAATTTTGCTTTCTGGCTATAGAGACTACTGTCTTGTGGCAGGGAGATGAGTGCAATTGCACCAAAGTGTGCGTCGCCTATCTCCAGTTGCCCGCAGGTTATTCGGGTCGCAGCCTGTTTATACTTCTTGCTATATCTCAACTGCTTGTTTGTCTCTGAGTCGGAGTCCGGTATCGTTTCGCCGAGATGTTCGGCACGGCTGGTATCGGGCTCAATCATCAGTTGACTGTTCGATAGCTGAGTCGGATTAACAGTTTCGCAAGGATAGCAACCTAATACTTTGATAAATCTTGTTATTCTTTCCAACTCTTTCAAGGCCGCCTGCATAGAATCACTGGAAAGGTTAGCATCCAGGTCAAGATAGAACATCTCTTCCCATGGGGTGCCGGGAATTGGCCTGGATTCGAGCTTGCTCATATTCAAATTATGGGCTTTAAGTACCAGTAAGGCTTCGACCAGGGCACCTGGCTTTTGACCCGTTGCCATGATGAGTGTTGATTTGGCAGGAAGCTGCTCGGGA
Organism: uncultured Shewanella sp.; assembly: GCF_947501225.1. GTDB lineage: Bacteria > Pseudomonadota > Gammaproteobacteria > Enterobacterales > Shewanellaceae > Shewanella. The sequence goes on along the minus strand of NZ_CANMUW010000007.1, from coordinate 154,727 downwards.
ACAGCTATCGCCTTTCTGGCTACGACGATGAAACGGCTTTGATTAACCTTTTGATTAGCAAGCTCTTGTGCAATAGCCTCCAGCTGGTAGAGAGCACCGCCTTCTACACTTCCAATTGCTGCCACAGTGGGATCATCACTTTCAATGACTTTCTCCATGGCTTCTGCACTGCTTGAACAATACTCCAGTTTGAACTCCGGGTGTAGGCTCAAGTAGCGGCTACATTGACTTATTGGCTGAGGATGAGCGTATACCGTTTTGATCTCATTGATAGAGCTGCCCGCCTTGGCCAGCAGACAGTGCCCGACTTCGATGGTGGTTTCCCCGACAATAGCCAAACTTGTATGCTGAAGTACATCATAAACCTCATTGATCGAACCCGAAGAGGTGTTTTCTATCGGCAGAAAGCCATAGTCGGCGTGTCCGGATTCGACCGCCTGAACTATCTCATCGAAGCTTTTACAACCCAGGTCCAGCATATCGACCTGACGGCGATCGCAATAACGATTTGCAGCCAGATATGAGTATGAGCCTCTGGCGCCAAGGTAGGCCACGCAGTATTGCTGTTTTTGAGTGTCAGGGTTTGCCCTGCCCTGAAGGTAAGCCTGTTGGTTAAGTACTGAGTCTTCGATAATACTCTGGTAAAGAGAGATCACATAGTGTGCATCTAGCCCCTGTTCACGCCCTTGTTTGACCAGTCTGGCCAGCAGCTCTTTCTCCCTTTGGGTATCCCGAATCGGGCGGATGTCAACCTCTTTACTACGGGCTACGGCCAGGCTCAGTTCACGTCGCCTAGCCAAAAGAGCCAATAGATCTTTATCTAAAGCGGTTATCTGCTCACGCGTATGGTTCAAAGGCTGTGGTTTGCTCATGCTGTCCTCTATGTCTTAACCAAATTCTGCTACAAAAAAGCCTCCCTAGTGGGAGGCTTTGGAATTTTTACTTTCGTTTTTACACCGAAATTCCGCCTCCCGAGTTGGGTGGAATAAAAAAGAAAGTAAAAAAGTGAACGTTATGTAATGTCATCACTATCAAAGTAAAGCTCGAGCTCTTTAGTGTCAATGAATAATTGATAAGTTTTATATTCCGGTGAGCTTGAAGGGGAGAGGAGCCTATAAAAAAGCGCACCTGAGGTGCGCTTTGGGTGAAACAGATAACAAAATAAAATTGTGAGTTCCTCCTTTATGCGCTTGAAACCCCTACCATAGCTTCATCTACTCTTTAAAAGTGAAACCGGAACTGGAGTTCCAATCAAGTGAAACGTTTATCTTCAGGCGTCATCGCTGTTGTCAGCTCATCTCCAAAGCACCGCTTCTATTAGCTGCTTAATGGTTTCTGGTTCGCCTGTGTTCAAGCTTACTTCCTACTTCTTACTTCCTATCTTTATTTGCTATTTAGTTTATATTTGTTCGTCTTATAGCTAACAGCATTGCATCTATCTACAAAGATGGCTAACTATGGGTGAAACTAAACGATTTTCTGTTTCGCTCCTTTTGGCTTCGAAACCTGTATTGCCGTCTTCAAAGCCTCTCTTGAGGGAAGCGGAATATTAGGTTTTTACTCTATCCTGCGTTATATGTTCAGGCGTGGTAGCTGTTGTCAGCTTAATGTCCTTATGCTTCACTTATCGAAAGTGGCATGAATGGAGTTCAGGTCCGCCTGTATAAAAACTAAAAACTGCACGGTTCTCCTGTGGGATAAATGAATCTTTGAAACTTCACCCTATATATAAGCGTAGCATGGTGAAGCGCTTTGTGTGTGATTTCTCGGCGGAACGCTAAGTTCCGCCGCTTATCAGCTTATTAAGCTGCATATTCCTCTTCTAAATCAGCGTCAGTACTATCCTCCAGTACCTCCTCTTGACGCTTATGTGAAGCTGTTCGTTGTGCTTCTGGCTTATGGGTAAGCTTATTCAATTGTTTCTCTAGTTTTTGACCCATAGCATTAATTGCGCTGTATAGATCTTCATGCTTGGCTTGAGCAAAAAGCTTATTGTTCGGGATGCCGACCGATGTTTCAATTTTAAAAAGTTGCTTCTCTTGAGTTATGATTACATGTGGGTTTATTAACTGCACATCATGTCTGGAAAGCTTCTCAAGACGCGCTTCAATGCGTTCGCGGATAAGGGCAGTGACTTCAAGGTGTTTGCTTGTAATCTTTGTCATATGTCGAACCTTTTGTTGTTTCCTTGAATTCAGACTACCAACTTCCCCTATGAAAGTCGTGATCAAAATCACGTTTTACCGGCTGTTTTAACCCGTTCGCTTTTTATTTGATCACTTAAGCAATTTTAGAAAATAATGGCCAGAAAACGCTTGTAAACACACCGAAACAGGCTCATATTCGAGTAGATAACTTTAGTTACTTTTTTTTATTTGCCTCCCAAATCTGCTTCAAATATCATCAGCGACACTCTTCATTTTAAAATTCAATGCTTTTCAAATCGGGACTGTAAATGCAAACAAAGATTAAAGTCTGGGACCTACCGGTCAGGTTTTTTCACTGGGGGATGATTGCCCTGTTAGGTGGATTGTGGTGGACCGCCGATGCCTCAGAGATGGAGTGGCATCAAATTTTGGCTTACTGTCTGATGGTTCTCATTATATGCCGCTTGGTGTGGGGCATTATAGGAAGTGATACGGCCCGGTTTACCCACTTTATCAAGCACCCTAAAACTGTCCTGGAATATGTTCGCAAGACCAGAGAACAAGGCATTTCGGCTAGCATAGGACATAACCCCTTGGGTGGTTATATGGTGTTGGCGCTCATGACTCTGATCACGTTACAGCTTTCTACGGGGCTGTTTTCTACCGATGAAATCTTTACTGAAGGGCCTTTGTATGCAGCGGTTTCCACTGAAACAGGAAGCCTGATGACTTGGCTTCATAAGAAGATCTTTTATGTCATGCTTGGATTTGCAGCAGCTCATGTGTTAGCTGTCATTGCCCATGGTGTGAAAGGGGATAAACTAGTCGGTCCTATGCTCAGCGGCTATAAGCAGGTGCCGGCTAAGCTTGATGTGCAGTTAACCTTTAAGCCGCTTTTGGTGGCGCTGGTATTACTGCTGGCGGTAGGTGGGGTGGTTACAAACTATTTAATCTGGCCGATAGTCGATATGCTTTAGCTACGAGCTACGAGCTACGAGCTACGAGCTACGAGCTACGAGCTACGAGCTACGAGCTACGAGCTACGAGCTACGAGTAATTGAACTCGTAGCTCACTCTAGGGTATCTTCTGTATAGCGTTTAGTCTTTTTTATACACGTCGTGACAGCCTTTACAGTTTTTGGCTGTTTTCATAAAGGCCTGTTTCAGTGCCTTTCTATCATCGGATTTAGAGGCGATGGCGAGAGCCGCTGAATCTTGTTGTAGTTGCTTCATCTTGGCATCAAAATCAGACTTCTCTGTCCATATTTTTGAAAGTGCACCGGTTTCGCCTTTATCTGAGCCCTCGATAAAGCCTTCTGAGGGCAACTTAGCTAGCGCCGCAACGTTTTCTGCTCGAAGGTTGAAAGTTTTAGCATCGAAAGGTTTCTTCCCTTTCAGCATCGCGCCCATGTCGCCGAAATTATGTGCCATTAAACTGAACGCTGATTGACGGTAATGAATCGCATCATCACTATCTTTAAAGGTGTTTGCTTGTACTGTAGTGGCTAAAACAGTGCCTGCAATACAGGCTAAAAGGCTTCTCTTCAGATCTAATTTCATTTTATTGTTCTCACGTTTTTTTGTGGTTATGTGACATTGCTCCGCTATTGTATTCCTTTTTTATAGCGATATACCATGCAAACTTTCAAGCGTTTACATGTAAAGATGCAACAAATTATGACTGCTTATTGGCCGGTTTTTTGTTTAAAAAAACGAGGGAAGTGACGTAAACAGTTTGGATCTGCTTCGATTATTGCTAGAATTCATGTACTGCTATACCAGTACGTTGGAGTGAGAATGAGAGCCGATTGGGGACTTGTGCTAGAGAAAGTGGTGAATCACCATGATCACAATGCACTATTAGAGTTGTTTGAACTACTGTTGACAGAAGATGAACGCAGTGCAATTGCCGGCCGATTGAAGGTGTTTCAGGCGCTGCTGCTGGGGGAGATGAGCCAACGTCAGATTGCCGGTGAATTTCAGATCAGCATTGCAACCATAACCCGCTGCTCAAACTACCTTAAACATATGTCAGTCGAGCAGCGGGAAAAAATTAAGCATCTGATATTGGAGTGATATCAGTAATAGTTGGGGTATCGCTGCGACTCCGTAAGTGCGTGGCGTCTATAGGATGATCGCTTGATTAAGATATAGAGGGAGTAAGCGATTATGCCTGCTCCTATCATGGCGCCGTATATCGTTGGGTATAGTTTAAATACCAGGGTCGCTGCAAATAGGTAGATAAAAGGGGTAAAATTATAAAGCGAGTCGGGAAGTTTACCTGCCTTACGTTTTTTAAGCGGATCCGTACGCCTGTTCTGTGAGCGCATATCATAGATTTTTGCACCCAGTGCAAAGAGGATGATAGCGAAGAAGATTGCAGCTCTCTGTTCCAACATCAGGATACTGGCACTGCCAATAGTGATATAGCTGATGGGAAGGGCTTCATATAGTGATTTGGCGATCATAAACATTCCTTTGTCTGAATCACGGTTATCCATTGCTAAGTAGCATTAGCGTGTTATTTGAACATTAATGCAGTATAGATGAAAAAAAGCCCACTTCACCAGATATGGTGTCGCGGGCTTAGAACAGTTTAAGATGAGTTTGTGCTAAATTATAACCTACTCACCTAAGCAGCATAGGACTAGTGTCTGCAGCCACAACCGCCATTACCATCACAGCCTTCTTTAGCTGGTTCATCATGTTTGTCACTGCAGCAGCCGCCTTCATGGCCGTGTTCATGGCCAGAACCACCACCACCACAGCAGCCACCTTCATGACTGTGGCCATGTTCGGATCCACAACCACCATGGGCATGGATATGACCGTGGGCAATCTCTTCAGCAGTTGCTTCGCGAACATCGAGAACTTCTACATTAAAAGTCAGAGACTGGCCAGCCAATGGATGGTTACCGTCAACAACGACAACATCATCTTTAACTTCTGTTACTTGAACCGGACGTTGTCCCATCTCCGTTTCAGCGATAAAGCGCATGCCAGGCATGATATCCTGGATATCACCGAAAGCACTTAAAGGTACTTCCTGTTTCAGGCCATCGTGATATGGACCATAGCCATTTTCAGCACTAACAGACACCTCTAGCTTATCACCTGCAACCTTGCCTTCCAGCTCAGACTCCAGGCCTGGGATCATATTTTCAGCCCCGTGCAGGTATAGCATTGGCTCACCTTCGAATGAGTCTTCGATTAGCTCGCCTTTTGCGTTTGATAAACGGTAGTGAATGCTTACAGCACTGTGTTGAGTGATTTTCATGTCGCCTCCAATTCAGAATGTGCGCGCATTCTATCTTGCTTTTTATTCGTTGGCGATGATTTGCATCAGCTTATGCGGTCGACTTCACCTTCAGTCATGCTTTTTCTATGGTTTACAGAAGGGGAGTCGGGTTCAATATACTTAGGGGGGGAGCGAACTATGCATTTTTAGTCATAAAAATGGATATAAAATTCAGTGTTTTTCAGGCGTGTAATTCAATAAAAACCTTTATTTTTGTACCCTGGTTTACACATCTGAGTTAAGCCATGTTTTCTTATGTTTTTCTCGAAAAAGAGATGATGTTAAACTGTAAAGTTTAATTTAAACAGTTGGTTGTGTGGAAGGTTGTGTTTTCGTAATAATCAATTTTGAGAGGTTAACTTTAGCAATATTGATGATATTCCCCGGTATTAACTCTTCACATGCAGTCAAAGCATAAAAATGACTCGAACTGAGTTTTTTTTAAAGAGTTGCTAATAAGGGGTTGACAGCAGCACAAGAAAAAAGCAATTCTGTATTCATCGAATTTAAAACTCTTTTGGATTAAGTCATTTTCAAATGCAAAGCCTGAATACTGTTGTAACCACCATTATTACAACCACCACGATTATTTTCGTGGGGGCAGGCTAAGCACACTCTGAAAGAATGTATATAACAAGCCCGCTCCCATAATAAGGAGCGGGCTTTTTTGTTTCTTAGGTAGCGCGGACAAGGAGATAATATGAAGGTAATGAAGTTTGGCGGTACCTCGCTGGCAAATTGGCAACGTTTTAATGTAGCTGCGGATATCGTAGTTGACAGTGCAGCGAGTGAGTCGGTTGCTGTTGTTTTGTCTGCACCTGCAACTGTCACCAATGGTCTGCTTGAGATGGTTGACGCCGCTGTGAGTGGTGGCGACTTTAAACAGGTTTTATCTGAGGTTGAGCAGGTTTTCAGAACCCTGTATCGAGATGCCTCTTCGGCTCTGCAGCCCGACCAAGTCGCTCCATTGATGGAGCAGTTAGCCGAGCAGTTGAGTTTCTGGGAGGACAAGTTACTCGGTATCAGCCTGTTAAATGAATGTCCCGACTTTGTTCGCGCTGAAATTCTGGTTGGTGGAGAGAAGTTATCGGCGGCTCTGATGGTACAGTTAATGGATGCTAAGGGGCTTAGCGCTAAGAGATTTGAGCCACAATCCCTGTTTCTCGCCTCCGGTGACCCGTTAGAGTCACTGGTTGACATCGAGCCTAGTAAGGCCAGGTTTAATAACTTGTCCCTCGATGAATATCGTGTCTGGGTTATGCCTGGCTTTACTGCCGGTGATAAAGAGGGTCGCACCGTTACACTTGGAAGAAATGGTTCGGATTATTCAGCTGCGGTATTGTCGGCATGCTTAGGTGCAAGTTGTTGTGAGATCTGGACCGATGTTGATGGTGTGTATAACACCGACCCCAGAGTGGTTAGTGACGCAAAGTTACTCTCTCAATTAAGCTATCAGGAGGCGATGGAACTCTCCTATTTTGGTGCTAAGGTACTGCACCCAAAGACCATATCTCCCATCGCTCAATACCATATCCCTTGCTATATCAGAAATAGTTTTAATCCTCAGGCCCGCGGAACACTCGTTTCAAACGAAGCCGATGAAAGTGGTTTGAATGTAAAGGCTATCTCGAACTTAGATGATCAAACTATGTTTGATATTTCGGGGCCGGGTATGAAGGGAATGGTGGGAATGGCGAGCCGAACTCTCGGTGCCATCTCTCGAGCAGGGGTCTCCATCTCGTTAATTACGCAAAGCTCTTCAGAGTATAGTATCAGCTTCTGTGTAGGGACTCAGGATGCGGCTAAGGCAAAGGAGTCTCTGGAACTTGAGTTCGAACTGGAGCTACAGAGCGAGATACTTGAACCCATCGAGATGAGACATGAATTAGCTATCGTTTCGCTCATTGGTGATGGTATGCGCACCCATAAAGGTGTTGCGGGTAAATTTTTCCAGGCTTTGGCTCAGGCGACGGTCAACATCGTTGCGATTGCCCAAGGCTCATCTGAACGTTCAATCTCTACGGTTATCGAACAGCGCAAAACAAAACATGCGATATCGGCTTGTCATCAAAGTTTCTTCGATGTTCAACACTATCTGGATGTGTTTCTGGTGGGCTGTGGAAATGTCGGAGCCGGCCTACTCGAGCAGATCAGGCAGCAGGCAGAGGTATTAAAGGAGCAGCACATCACCATTCGTGTGTGTGGCATAGCTAACTCCAGATATATGTTGCTCGATGCTAAGGGAGTTGATCTTAGTGGCTGGCAGAGCCTGTTATCTGATTGTCAGACTCAGTGTGATCTGAACCAGATGCTTAAGTGGGCTAAGGAGCAGCAACTGCTTAACCCGGTACTCGTCGATTGTACCTCCAGTGAGTATGTCTCTGATAAATATCTGGACGTGATGAATGCTGGCCTGCATGTCGTAACGCCAAATAAGAAAGCCAACACCCGTGACATAGAGTATTACCGAGCCCTGCGTGCAACCGCTTTAAAGCAGCGTAGACAGTTCCTCTATGAGACAACGGTAGGTGCCGGCTTACCCGTGATAGATAACTTGAAAAAGTTGCTGTTTGCCGGCGATAAACTGCTTAAGTTCAATGGCATCTTATCCGGTTCACTCTCCTATATCTTTGGTATGCTCGATGAGGGGATGACACTCTCTCAGGCCACCGCTATTGCCAGGGAGAAGTGTTTTACCGAGCCCGATCCCCGTGATGATCTCAGCGGCATGGATGTGGCAAGAAAGGTGCTTATTCTTGCTCGTGAAGTGGGCCTGGAACTGGAGTTAGATGATATTCATATCGAGTCTGTTTTACCCGACTCGTTCGATGCCGAAGGGGATGTCGAGACCTTTATGAGTAACCTGCCTAAGCTTGACCAGCAGATAGCGTTATGGGTTGAGAGGGCGAAGAGTGAAGGTAAGGTCTTGCGCTATGTTGGTCAAATAGATGATGAGGGGTGCCGGGTTAAGATCGCCGAAGTTGATGCAAGTGATCCCCTATATAGTGTTAAGGGCGGTGAAAATGCTCTGGCATTCTATAGTCGTTACTACCAACCGATTCCATTTGTGTTAAGGGGCTACGGCGCCGGTACGGACGTTACAGCAGCAGGTGCCTTTGCCGATCTACTCAGAACCCTGAACTGGACCCGGGAGATGAGCGCATGAGTTTAACAGTATATGCACCAGCTTCTATGGGAGATGTTTGTGGGTATGGGTTTGATCTGCTCCGAAGCGAAGTTATAGGGGAGTCGTTATGAGTTTAACAGTATACGCACCGGCCTCTATGGGTAACGTTGGCGTAGGCTTCGATCTGCTCGGTGCAGCTTTGGCACCAATCGATGGCAGCCTGTTAGGTGATCGAGTCAGTGTCTGCGCGGCCGATAGGGGGATTAACTTGTCACTCACGGGACGTTGGGCCGATAAGCTTCCCGCTGTTCCGAAAGAGAATATCGTTTATCAATGTGCTGAATTCTTTCTTCAGCAGTTAGGTAAGGATGAAGGGCTTTCACTCACATTAGAAAAAAATCTGCCGGTAGGCAGCGGGTTAGGTTCGAGTGCAAGCTCAGTCGTAGCCGCGCTTTATGCGTTAAACGAATTTTTCGATAACCCCTATGATGAACAACAACTCTTGAGATTGATGGGACAGTTCGAGGGGAAGATAAGCGGTTCTGTTCATTATGATAACGTTGCCCCCTGTTATCTGGGGGGAATGCAGTTGATGCTCGATACCCCTGAGAAGGTATGTGACGCTATTCCGACATTTGAAAACTGGTATTGGGTTGTTGCCTACCCGGGGATATCGCTCTCTACCGCTAAAATGCGTGAGCTGTTACCGAGCCAATACGATAAGTCTGTAGCAATCGACTTTGGTCGTTATCTCAGTGCTTTTGTGCATGCTTCATATCGCCAAGATGCCTCTATGGCGGTTTCGGTATTGAAAGATGTATTGGCAGAGCCCTATCGTGCATCGGCGATACCGGGTTATGAAGCGTCAAGAGCGGCGCTGTCTGAGATAGGCATGTTAACGACGGGAATTTCCGGTAGTGGTCCCACCCTGTTCTCCGTTACTGACAGCCTGGAAACCGCACATAAGGCTCAACAGTGGCTAGAGCAGCATTATCTGCAGCAAGGTGGTTTCTCCCATATCTGTCGGATCGATGCTCAAGGTACCCGGAGAGCGGACGGTATCTAGTCACTGTAAGGCATCAGAATTTTCCTGATACCCGTTACACTCAGAATTGATGAATAAATTAGAAAAGGTATTTAAATCATGGAACTGTATAACCTAAAGCACCCGCAGCAGGTGGTGAGTTTTGCCGAGGCCTTGAAGTTAGGTTTAGGTAAGGACAGAGGGCTCTTTTTTCCGAAACAGATCCCGGTTTTAGAAGATGTCGAAGCACTGCTGGCATTGCCTTTCGTTGAGCGTTGTAAAAGGGTACTCGGTGCCTGGCTATCATCTGAGCTTGGGCAGGAGAGGGTAGATGCCTTAGTTGAGAAGGCCTTCAACTTTGAACTCCCACTCGTTAAAGCCGACGACAAACGCTCCTGTCTTGAACTGTTTCATGGCCCTACATTAGCGTTTAAAGACTTCGGTGCGCGCTTTATGGCGCAGTGCCTCAATGAGCTCGCTTCAGATGAAAAGATAAATATTTTAACCGCAACCTCGGGTGATACCGGAGCGGCCGTTGCCGATGCCTTCTTTGGTCTGGATAACATTCAAGTCGTGGTGCTCTATCCCAAGGGAAAGATCAGTTTATTGCAGGAGAAGATGTTTACCACACTGGGTGACAACATTCACACTGTGTCGGTTGAGTCTGACTTCGACGCCTGCCAGGACCTGGTTAAGCGAGCCTTCGAAGACAGCGATGTGCGGGACGGGTTGCACCTCAACTCTGCAAACTCCATCAATATTAGTCGTTTGTTGGCTCAAATCTGTTACTACTTCGAAGCCGTAGCACAATTTAAGCGAGAATATAGACAAGATCCTGTGATTGCAGTCCCCAGTGGTAATTTTGGTAACTTAACGGCGGGACTTTTCGCCAAGGCGATGGGCTTGCCCGTTAAACGTTTCGTTGCCGCGACGAACAGCAATGATACTGTCCCACGCTACCTGGAACAGGGCGATTGGCTTCCCCACGCAACGGTAGCAACTATGTCCAACGCGATGGATGTCGCTGAGCCCAGTAACTGGCCAAGAGTAGAAGCGATAGTGGATGCCATGGGGTGGTCATTATCAGATATATCTGGTGTCGCACTGTCTGAGTCAGATACCTCTCAGGCGCTTTCAGAGTTAAATCGCGGAGGCTACCTCTCTGAGCCTCATGCAGCGATTGCAGCCCAGGCCTTAACCTTGAGCATGTCAGATGATGAGAGGGGGATATTCCTGGGGACCGCACATCCTGCGAAGTTTAAAGAGGTGGTTGAAAGTGAGTTAAATATCGAGCTCCCGCTTCCTTCGGCGCTGGCCGCCGTTGCAGGTAAAGAGATCTTGTCACAATCGTTACAGGCTGACTTTGCAGAACTGAAATCGCATCTGTTCAAGGTGTTATAAGCTTCTTTTCCGGACGATATAAAGAGCTGTGGCTCTTTTTATCGTCCAGCTTCCAGTTACTCAAGCTGAAACTTGTGTTGTCTTATTGTTGTTATTCCGGGCGGGGTTGCAGGCTTGTTAACTCTTCTTATCGGTTGCTTACCCGGGCGATTTTTTTCTTAATCCTGGTATCTGAATGTAACGTCCTGCGGCCGCTTGCTGTGACGTGTGTCGCAAAATCAAATTGTTAATTTTTATATCTTTCATCCCGGTTTTTCAGACGGGTTTTACAAGTGTGGTTAGATTTTTAATACCTTTACTTTGCTGTTGCTTGCTAACTGCTTGCGTATCGAGTGATGAGCCTCAACTCTACCATAGAATAAATGAAGCTTATGATTTCGAGGTAACACATTGTGATAGCTTTGCCATGGTTACCGGCATAGGTCGGGGAGAGCTGGCGCTGAGGGATGCTAAGCTCAATGCAAAGAAACATGGTGAGGAGCTCGGCGGCACGCACATTGTCTGGTCGCAAATCGATCGTGGTGTTCCGACTAAGGTGGTTGCGGTGATCTATAAATGTCTGCAATAGTGTTTTACCACCGCGCCGAGTAAACCGGGGTGACTCGTAGCACACCTCTTAATTGTTATGAGTCAGGCTGCGTAACCAGTTTATTTCATCCTGCCAGATATCTGAGTTAATTGTCTCTAATACCATGGGAATATTTTTTGTCGCTTCAAGATTCATTATGAAGCTGAATGCTTCCTTCCCTATATGGCCCAGCCCGAGAGATTCATGTCTGTCTACCCGACTGTTGAGCGGGGTTTTGCTGTCGTTCAGGTGCATGGCTCTTAGGTATTGATACCCAACTATATGGTCGAACAGCTTAAAGCTTTCGCGGCATGCTTCAGTCGAACTCAAATCATACCCGGCTGCAAACATATGGCAGGTATCTATGCAGATACCGACACGGGATCTGTCTTCTACCCCATCGATAATTTGCGCCAGCTGCTCGAAACTATGGCCCAAATTTGATCCCTGTCCGGCCGTATTTTCAATGACGGCGGTGACATTTGATGAACGCTCCAGCGCCATATTTATCGACTGACTGATTCTGGAAAGACAGTCATCGATGGGGAGCTTCCTCAGATGGCTGCCAGGGTGGAAGTTGAGCAGGGATAGCCCCATCTGCTCACAGCGTTGCATCTCATCGAAAAAGGCTGTTCTGGACTTTTCCAGTTGAAGATTATCGGGGTGGCCCAGGTTTATCAGGTAACTGTCATGGGGCAAAATGGCACTGCTGGCAATATTGGCCTCTTTACAGTTTTCCTTAAATTTTTCGATACTTTCCTGAGCCAGTGGTGCAGCTTGCCAGCGACGTTGATTTTTAGTGAAAAGTGCGAAGGCGTTTGCCCCAATCGCCTTTGCATTGATTGGTGCGTTTTCAATTCCGCCGGCTGCACTGACGTGAGCCCCTATCCACCTCGAAGATCTCATCTTCAACAGCTCCTCTCGTTTGTTTTTAAAATTAGTTACAACCTTTATCGCGAATAAAGGTGCGAAATATCCAAGCTTAACTATGCTAATAACAGCCATTTAATTAATAGGGTTAATGAATAAGCAATGGGCGCAAGGACAGCTGGAACGGACTCTACAGTGTTTAATGAATTCTCTCAAACTGATTTCAATAGCATTTGGCCAAGGCTACTCGCAGAGCTTGGTAAGCTGCAAGCCAGCTTTATTAACGGTGAAGATATTTTACTGCCGCTATGCAGAATTTTGGCGGATGTCAGCCAGTCTCAGGCGGTACTCATTGTACCTAAGGATTGTCTCGATTTTGAAGATATGCCGGCCTCCTCTACCTGTTGGTGTCGTGATCCCGTTCGTTATCTGACCTTATGGAAAGAGGCGAAAGATTGGCCCTTTGCCAGTCAGAACTCTATCGTTCACAGGTGGCAGTCATTTATCGTTTGGCCTGCCAAGGATGTCAATATTCAGATCTTCTTTCACTCATCGAGTGAGCACTGGCTCTCCTTCCTTATCGACTCCAGTGATCTTCTGTCCGATATTATTATGGGAATGCTTGTTCAGCAAACAGTGGACTGGCAGGAGAGGGCCAAGAGTCGAGTCGTACAATCGATTGACAGCGAGATGTTTCAATCGATTGTTAGCAACAGTGAAGACCTAATTCTGGTTGCCAATCGACCCACCTTCGGTGTTCCCAGTATTATGTATGCTAATGCCGCTGCAACAAGTATCAGTCATTATCCGCGTACTCAACTCATAGGTAAGCCGATCACCTTGTTATTTAAAGAGCAGAAGTTCAGAGATGATATGTCTGCCGGGTATAGAGAGAGTGAACTACTGGAGGCGATCAGTACGAGAAGTGAGTTTGATGGAGAGCTGATATGTACCAAGGCCGATAAAGATACCGCTTTACTGCATATGCATCTTGTAGCGCTCGAGGAGCGAAGTGAGCAGGGGAGTTTAGTTGCTTTGGTCGGGCGGGATATTACAGAGCAAAAACAGTTACAACAGATGATGGCAAGAACCCAGAAGATGCAGGCAATGGGACAGCTGGTTGGTGGCATCGCCCATGACTTTAATAATATTTTAGGGGTGTTAAAGGGGAACCTTGAGTTGATGTCACTTAAGAATAGTGAGGAGAAAGTTTCCCGCTATCTTGCCACGGCATTTAAAGCTTGCCAAAGGGGAACGGATCTTACCCGGCGGCTGCTGCAGTTTTCGAGGCAGGAGCAGTTTAGTGCACACCCCTGTGATGTGAATGATGTTATCGAGGGGCTCGAAGAGCTGCTGGGTAAGTCGCTCACCACACAAATTGAACTGCTGACTGAGATCAAACCCAATCTTGGTAATGTCTGTGTCGACAGGGGAGATCTGGAAGACGCCCTGATTAACTTAGTACTTAATGCTAAAGACTCTATGTCGGGAGAGGGACAGATCACCATCAGAACAGATAGAACTTACCTCTGTGGTTTACTTCCGGGGATAACCGGAAGGCCACAAGTAGAACCGGGTGAATATATCACTATCTCAGTTATCGATTCCGGCTGCGGTATAGCCTCTGGGATACTTGAGAAGATCTTCGAGCCATTTTTTACGACCAAGGATAAGAGTAAGGGTACCGGGTTGGGACTCTCAATGGTCTATGGATTCGTTAAGCGCTCTAAAGGCTACATGAGTGTGATTAGGTCTGACTTGAAGGGGACAGAGTTCAGGTTGTGGTTCCCTGTTGCTAAGGAGCGGTTGAGTGAGGAGCAGTTGTCTGATGAGCGTGGAAGGATGCCCAGAGTCGCGAAGAAGTTGAAGGTATTGATTGTCGACGATGAAGTGGAGTTATTGACAGTCCTTACCGATTACTGCGAGCTGCTTGGAATGGAGGTCGAAGCTTACTCCGATCCTGTGACGGTAAGGGAAAAGTATAAAGAGAGATTAAATGGCATTGAGTTGCTTATTACTGATGTCTTGATGCCCGGAGGGATAAATGGTTACGAGTTAGCCAAAGAGCTCTCCTCTAAGGCTCCTCTCAGCGTGCTGTTAATCTCGGGATTCATCGGAGATATTGGCATAACGAACAATGAACAGATGCCCTATAAAGTATTACATAAACCATTTGAGTTGGATGAGCTGGTAGAGGCTCTGGAGCAGCTCGGGATCCGTTTCTCTCCTAGAGAAATATAGCAATATTATTGTGGCTTAACGCTTTGTTAGTAAGCGAGAAATATATAGCTTTGGGTGCCAGCCAAATCATGAAAAGGAGAGGCCTCGCATGGAAGATATATTAGTTTGGGTTGTGGATGATGATAAAGATTATTGCGATCTTATTCGGGAAGTGATTGTAGATGAGTATCGGGTAGAGGTGTTTAATGATGCTGACTCCTACCGTACAGCCTTAGCGTCGAGCACACCGGATCTTGTGTTGATGGACATCAACCTTCCCGATATTAGTGGTATAGAACTGTGTCAGGAGCTGGCCACTTCGGGGAAAGATACGGCGGTAATATTCGTCTCGGGCATGAATACATTGGAGGAGCGCCTGCGGGCCTACGATGCGAGTGCGGTGGATTTTATTGCCAAGCCCTTCGAGTTAAAGGAGCTGGTGGCTAAGGTTCAGTCTGTCGCATCATATCAGGCTAAGAAACGTTCACTGATGCAGGCTGAAACCATGTCTCGAAATATGGCATTTCAATCGATGACAGAGTCCTCTCAATATGGTGCGGTCCTGCAGTTCTTCAGGCAGTGTTTCCTGTGTCACGACTATCAGAGCCTAGCCGATGCCTTTTTCGATTTAATGCAGCAGTTGAACCTCAGCTCCTGTCTTGAGATCAGAGATGATGAGGTGCATTACTTTGCTCCCGAACATGGGGAGATAAGCCCCATAGAGGCCAATATCCTCGAACTTTTGGATAAGCATGGTCGCCTGTATGATTTTGGTTGCAGGACAATCTGTAATGATAAACATGTCTCTTTTCTGATAAAAAATATGCCTTTGGATGATGAGGTGTTATATGGAAGGTTGAGGGATATTATTGCTGTGATCGTTGAGGGGCTTGAGGCGAGGGTGTTGGATATTGGCCGCCAGCAGACATTGAAGCATGTCTTTATGGAGATCCAGGGCTTGTTAGGCAATATTAGCGGTGCAATTCTGGAGCATGATGAAAAGTTCAGCGCTGCTCTGACCGGAATGACTGCGGAGATCCGTTCCAGTTTCCATGTGTTGGATATGACCGAGGAGCAGGAAGATTATTTTGCATCTATGGTGGAGAGAAACTTAAAAGAGGCCAACTCGGCCGGTGAGGCATTTTATCGTTTGCAGGGCTCATTAAATACGGTGAAAAATGTTGTTGAATCCAGTGTTTCTTAGCAGCTGTTGACGCGATTTAGTTTTATTTGAATTGATCTCAGTCACATCAATTTAACAATAGCCTTTGATATATTGGGTATTATTTCATCTATTTACTAATATTGTATGTAACGATGTTCTTGATTTGGAGACAACTATGCTTGCCAGGCTGAACAGTGATCATAAGCACATTGCCATTTTGCTCAACGTCCTGAAAGTTAAATATAGGAAGCTAGCCGAAGGTGAGGCTGTGAATTTTAACCTCATCAGGGATGTTGTGGAGTATATGCAAAGTTACGCAGAGCATAGTCATCACCCTCTGGAAGATATTATCTATAAGTACTACCTTGAAAAGGTCTCTGAAGAGGATAACCCTAACAAGTTGGCCGAAGAGCATCATCAATTGATCGATGCCTCGGCGTCTCTCATGTCGACACTGAACTTAATTTTAAGTGATGTCGTTGTGTCGAGAGAGCAGTTGGTGGTCGATTTAAAAGAGTATGTCGCTCTGCAGGAGAGGCATATGAAGTATGAAGATGAGGTCATTTTCCCGCTCCTTGCTAAGGAGATGGATAAGCAAGACTGGGGAAATGTACAGGAACTGTGCTCATTAAAGCTTATCGACGATCCGCTGTTCAGCGATGACGATAATGCCTTGTTTGAAGAGCTCAGAGAGTACATTGCGTGTGATGAGACCTTTTAAAAGAGGTGGCTCTTCGAGGCAGTGAGAGGGTTTCAGACATAAAGTAAAAATGGGAATTTTACATATGTCTTAGTTACTAGAAGTCCAGACACAAAGTAAATTTCTATCCATGACCTTCAGGGTCTAACGCGTTCCATACGCTTTAAAGACATTTCCCATATCCATATGGGTCAGATGTAGGGAATGTCATGAAGATGTCTGGAACATCTTTGACCCGTGGGAAATTTACATAAGTGTTCCAGACACAAAGTAAAATTCTACCCATCCATGGGAATTTTACATAAGTGTTCCAGACACAAAAAAGAGCGCTATAGGCGCTCTTTTTTATTGAGAAATTTTTACATCAGGAGATTGTCGAGTTCACAATCGAAGCTGGTATCTATGTCTTGAAGTTCCTTAAGTAAGCGATGCTTCTCTTTCAGTGCTTCGATTTCACGCCATTTACGCTTCTTGTTGGAGCTTTTCGAGCGAGTCGGTCTTTCTACGACGGTATCTAGCGCACTACCATAATCTAAGCGATTCATGGCAACCTCCTGTTGTTTTATTTTTTGTTCAACAATTAAATACCACACTTTTAAAATAGTGTGCAAGAATAATGTTTCAAAAATGTTAAGGTGGCGTGATGGTTTTATGACGTCAGCGGCGTGTTTTCAGAGCTAACTATAAATAAAGTTTGAAATTTTGGCGGTATAGGCTAGCGGATTAAAAAAAGCCAGTGAAAACTGGCTTTTTTTACTTGATGACTTTAGGTTAGATATTTTGTTGTCTGAACATATTGATCAAGCCGTTACTTGAGCTGTCTAACTCAGTTGCATCACTGTCTGCGCTGAGTCTATCCAGAACATCATTGCCCAATGTTTTACCCAGCTCGACTCCCCATTGATCAAATGAGTTGATCTGCCAGATGGCGCCTTGAACAAAAGTTCTGTGTTCGTATAGGGCGATTAATGCACCAAGAGTCGTCGGCGTTAACTTATCCATCAAAATGGTGTTGCTGGGCTTGTTACCCGGCATCACCTTATGCTTGGCGATCAGGCTCTTTTCATCGTCGGCTAACTTGCTACCGCTAAGTTCCTGGAGCGCTTCTTCATAGGAGCGTCCCTGCATCAGTGCCTGAGTCTGTCCGAAACAGTTAGACGCAAGTTGCACATGGTGCTCGCCCAGCGGGTTATGGCTTTGAAGAGGCATGATGAAATCGGCAGGAATTAAGGCCGTACCTTGATGCAATAACTGATGATAAGCGTGTTGGCCGTTTGTTCCTTCGCCGCCCCAGATGACTGGCCCGGTGCTGTAATCGATCTCGCTGCCGTCCAGGGTGACAGATTTACCGTTACTTTCCATATCGAGTTGTTGGAAGTATGCGGGCAACCCTCTTAGATAGTGATCGTAGGTAAGCACTACATGTGACTGAGCGTTATGAAAATTACCATAAAGCAGTGAAAATAGTCCCATGATAACAGGCATGTTTTCAGCCAGTGGAGTCTGCGCGAAATGTTGATCCATCTCGTGTGCACCATCCAGCAGCGCCTTGAAATTTTCCATACCTATCAATAGAGCGATGGGAAGCCCGATAGCCGACCAAAGAGAGTACCGACCTCCGACCCAATCCCACATAGGGAAGATATTACCTGCATCGATACCAAATTCGGTCGCTTTTTCAACATTTGAGGTGACGGCAACGAAATGCTTGGCTACATCTGATTGAGAGCCACCCTGCTCTATAAACCAGGCTTTCGCACTCAAGGTATTCGTCAATGTCTCCTGAGTTCCAAAAGACTTAGAGGACATGATAAAGAGAGTCGTTTCTGCGTTGAGTGGCTTTAGCTTCTCAACGATAGAGCTCGCATCGACATTAGCGACAAAATGGCAGTTGAGTTGCTTGCTCCAATAGGGCCTTAATGCTTGAGAGACTATCTTTGGCCCAAGAAAGGAGCCGCCGATTCCGATACTGACAATGTCGGTTATCCTCTTGCCCGTGTATCCCTTCCAGTCTCCGCTGCTGACAGCTTCAACAAACTGTTCCATCTGCTGCTGAGTGTCCTGAACCTCCTGAACAATATTAATGCCGTTAACCATTATCTCTTGTTCAGGCTTGGCACGCAGAGCCGTATGCAGTACGGCACGCTTTTCAGTCGTATTGATCGGCTTGCCATCGAACATAGCTTTGATTTTAGTTTCAAGCTGTGCATCTTCGGCTACCTTAAACAGAAGAGACAATGTCTCTTCTGTCGCTCTGTTTTTTGAGTAATCTAAAAACAGACCACAAGCAGAGGTGGACATTTTTTCGAAACGTTTAGGATCTGCTTCGAAAAGTGTTCTCATATGAGGTAAACCTTGGGTATGAGCCTCTAACGTTTTCCAGGCTTTACCCTGAGTCAGTTCGGTCATTGTGTTGATCTCCCTAGCAGGTCAATTTCTCTTTCAGCATCATTTCCAGCTTACCCTGATCGATAGCGAAGTTTCTGATCCCTTCGGCTAGCTTCTCAACTGCCATAGGGTCTTCGTTGAACTCCCAGCGGAATTGAGTTTCAGTCAGCGGCTCAGCCGTTTCGCTGATGGTCTGTGCCGGGATTAGCTTACGCTCGATCTCTGCTGTTGAGTTTGCTAACTCTTCGAGAAGCGCCGGGCCTATAGTCAGGCGATCACAACCGGCAAGTTCAATGATCTCACCCGTATTGCGGAAGCTTGCGCCCATAACAACAGTGTTAAAGCCGTGACGCTTATAGTAATTGTAGATCTCTGTGACCGAGATAACGCCCGGATCTTCGCTAGGCGAGTATTCGAGGCCGGTATCTTTCTTGTACCAGTCGAGTATGCGGCCAACGAAAGGAGAGATAAGGTAAACGCCGGCTTCTGCACAAGCACGGGCTTGGGCGAAGCTGAACAGCAGGGTCAGGTTACAGTTGATACCCTCTTGCTCTAACTGTTTGGCGGCGCAGATCCCTTCCCAGGTTGAAGCCAATTTTATCAGGATGCGAGATTTATCAATGCCTGCTTCTTCATATAGCTTTATCAGCTTATGAGCCTTGGTGATAGAGCCTGCTTTATCGAAAGATAGTCTGGCATCGACTTCGGTAGAGATCCTGCCCGGAACAATCTTTAATATCTCAACACCGATATTGACTGCAAGCTTATCTCCTGCGTCCTCTATCTGCTGCTCCAGGGAGTCACTCTGTGATTTTGCCCACTCGATAGCGTTTTCAATAAGGTGAGCATACTCCGGGATCTGAGCTGCTTTTAATATCAACGATGGGTTGGTCGTTGCATCTTCTGGGTGGTAACGCTTGATGGCCTCAATGTCACCGGTATCGGCAACAATAGTCGTAATTGATTTGAGTTGTTCGAGTGTATTAGGCATAAAAATAACATCCTTCTTAAGAAGCAGCTTAAGGTTCGTGATTTGCAACAGGTATTAGAAGCGATCTTGATGATATTTCCAACCATAATTGAAAAAAAATTACAGGAAAGTTGTAAAATATCAGTAAAAAGGGCTTTTAAGCGTAAGATTGCTAAATAATACTAGCCAGAAATGAGTATTTCAGAGTATAGCTCTTAGGTCGCAATGGATACAGATAAAAAAACCGCTACACAGAAGTAGCGGTTTTTCAGTAAATGTGAGCCCTGTTATTTGATAAGGGCCTCTCGTTTGACACCTGTCACATGAGCTTCGATACGGCGGTTAGCCTTATTAGCTTCACTGCTTCTGCCGGGGATGACCGGTTGGGTAATACCAAAACCTTGCGCCTTAACACGCTCTGCGCCGATACCGAATTGATTAATGAGTATCTTTGCAACCGCATGTGCCCGTTTATCTGAAAGCTGCATGTTGTAATCGGCGCGGCCGACATCCGATGCATGACCTGAGATCATCACAGTCGATTGAGGGTTTTTATTCATGTAGTTAGCGAGCTTTTCAATTCGTGCTATAGACTCGCTCTTTACTACCGATGAGTCATTGTCAAACAGAATAGAGCCCAGATCACGCTGCTCGGTGATCTCCTTATAGATAGTACATCCATTGCTGTCTACCCTGTGAGTCGCCGGAGTGTCCGGACACTTATCCTGTGGGTCGGTAACGCCATCGTTATCCGAGTCGATAGCGGCTGGGGTCACCGGGGCTATGGCGGCTGGAACCGTATTGCCGAATCGATAGCTCAACTCCAGTCCCCAGTAGTTACTCTCCATCTCCAGGGTATTCCACCTATCTTCGTCAAGGTTTTCGTAACGGCGATATTTTGCTAAAAGCTTAAGGTTTTCAGTGATGTTAAAACCTATCCCCATACCTATATAGGGGGCAACACCGCTGTCGCTGTAGTACTCACTGCCCGACTGCTTATTGTTTGACAGAAGGTAATTCATTGCACCGGCTTCAGCCGTCAGGCTCCAATATTCAGATATTGGCCAGAAGCTGACAACGCCTAGTGTCATCCCTTTAGCGCCAACATCGTTTAGCTTATTTGAGTAGTCGACCCATTCGGCACGGCCAAGATCCCGATAGCCCAGCTCAATGCCAAAATAGTCATTGAACAGGTAACCACCGAATAGATCCCATGCGTAGGGATCATCTTTGCCACAGACTTTCATGCTCTTCATATCACAGCTGGGCTCGTAGTTATTGACACCAAGGCCTGCCCCAACATACCAAGGGGTAAGTTCTTGAGTGGCGTTGGCAGCGAATGGAAGCATTGAAGTTAGCAGAAGGGCTTTTACTGTGTTGTTCATCATCTTAATTCCTTTTATGTTTACCGTTCCCCATGCTGTTTTACCGTAGGATAAAACACGACCAGCACTTGGGTAGGGGATCCTTTGGTAATTTTGCCGGTTGGTAATATTATCCATCGTCCTTGCGCTGCTGTTCAAGCTTATTGTTGGTTATTCACTTGTTTTTCAGCATTAATTCTGAGGTTTCAGGCAAAAAAAAGTGCACTCAAATGAGTGCACTTAGTCGTATCAAGTTATGATTCTAGCTTGGTCTCTATCGAGTCCATACCCAGTTTTCAATGCTAACAGGGTCTACACCGTTAGCCTTGATGTAGTTTCTGTGGTCTACCAGACGCTGCAGCATATCTGTTGTGATTGCAACGTGCTGAGTCTCATCGATAACACCTTGTTGGAACAGCTTGTAAGCCATATCGATAACTAAGTGGTAACGTGAAGTACCGTTACGAACACCCATGTCGAATGGAGTCGTAGTAGAACCTTCCTCTTCGTAACCCTTAATTCTGAAGCGCTCGCTGCCCTTGTAATCGAATACCAGCTTCTTGATGGTGTTCGGGTAACCGTGGTAGTTGAAGACAACACCCTTATCGGCTGTGAATACTTCATCCATCAACCAAGGCTTGCTTTGGAACTCAAGGCTACCAAGACCGCTGCTGGTTAATTCAGTAACACTGACGAAACGGATACGAACGCGAGGTAGTAACTCTCTGATTAGTACCAGAGAAGCCATAGCTTCCTGAGTCACGTAATCACCACAACCTACAAGTACAACGTCTGGGTTTTCATCTGAAGCGAAGTCCCAAACCATGACACCGTCTTTAGCTTGCTTACGCGCTTCATCCAGTGTCAACCACTGTGGCAGCTCTTTCTTACCGGCTACCAGGATGTTTAACTTATCACGGTCTGCGTAGGCACGCTCGGTGTAAACCAGAGTGCTGTTACCGTCTGCAGGTAGGTATGCTGAGATAATCTTAGGATGTTTCTCAAGCATAGCGCCCAGGAATGATGGGTTCTGATGCGAGTAACCGTTGTGATCCTGACGTTCAAGCAGCGACGACAGGACTACGTTGCAAGATGGTACAGGCTTACGGAAGTGTACACCCTGGCTCGCATATACATACTTACAGTATTGGTCAGCCATCGAAGAAACAACTTGAGAGAATGACTCATAAGTTGGGAACATCGCGTGACGACCCGTTACCGTGTAGCCATGCATCATACCGAACAGCAAGTTCTCAGATAGTAGCTCGATGACGCGACCGTCACGGGCCATATCATCGTCCCACTCTTCGATTGGCCATGTCCATGCTCTGTCAGTCTCTTCAAACACGGCTTGAAGCTGGTTAGAGTATGTTTCATCCGGGCTGAAGATACGCAGGTTACGCTGGTCACGGTTGAGTTTCATTGCATCGCGCATCCACTCACCCATCTTGTACATAGACAGGCCGCGTGTACCGCGAGGGGTTTCTGCACCATAAGCGAGTTTAGACAGATCCGGGTTTGCAAGAGCACGAACCACTTCACCACCGTAGCTCAGGTGTTGACGACCACAGCATAGATCTTTTGGAGGAAGCAGAGACTGGATCTCTTCATCGAAGATCAGCTCACCTTTGTCATTGATTGTGTATAGTTCATCGAACTTATAGCTTGCTAACCAGTCATTTAGGGCTTTCAGGTGCCCCTTGTCGGTAGCACACTTGTTTACGATAACCTGGTGAGAGTCACAGTTGCCTTCAAGCTTCTTACCATCGTATTCGGCGGTACCGGTCCAACCTTTAGCGGTACGCATCAGGATGACAGGCCAGCGTGGCTTAACAATATCTTCACCGGCACGTGCACGTGTCTGGATATCGGTGATCATCTCATAAGATTTGTCCATGGCATTTGCCATCTGAACGTATACATCTTCTTCCAGCTCATCATCGACGATGATTGGGTGGTAGCCAAGACCACGGAATTCAAGGTCAAGTTCTTCGTGGCTCATACGACCCATGCGAGTCGGACCAGAGATCTTATAACCGTTGATATGAACGATAGGCAGTACTGCACCGTTAGTTGCCGGATCGACTAAACGGTTAGCGTACCAGGAAGCGGCAAGTGGACCTGTTTCAGACTCACCGTCACCGACTAAACAAGCAGCGATCAGATCAGGATTATCCAGTACCGCACCCCAGGCAACTGAAAGTGAGTAACCGAGCTCACCACCTTCTAGAATCTGTCCAGGTGCTTCAGGGTTAGCATGTGAAGGGTAACCGTAGGCTGCAGAGAACTTCTGACAGATATCCGTGATACCATCTTCATTGTATGGAATAACATCTGGGTAGTAGTGACTTAGAGAGCCTTCCATGAATAGGTTAGCTTGTACTGCAGGGAAACCGTGACCTGGGCCTACAAGGTAGACGAATGAACGGTTGTTTTTGACAATTAGACGGTTGACGTGAGCGTAGACAAAGTTGATACCAGGGCAGGTACCCCAGTGACCCAGTAGTCTAGGCTTAATGTCTGAGTGCGAAAGTGCACGCTTGTGCAGTACGTTATTCTTTAGATAGATTTGCGAAGTTGCTAAGAAGTTAGTTGCTCTTACCAATTTCTTTAGTGCGCTGATCTCTTGCTGTTGTGACATAAATAACCCCATTTATAGTAAGCAAAAAGTTAACCAAGCTCATATTCGGTACTATATTTGTAATTTTATTACAAAAATGTGTTCTATATCTTATTTCAGTAAAGTTATTAAATTTCTTAAATTTTGCCAGAAAGCGAGTAAATCCTTTGTTGAATCAGTTACAACAGTAATTTAGTATTGTTTATCTCTGTGATTCTAGTGTTATCTAAATGCTTAAATGTGATCTATGTCACATGGCTATTTTTTGGGGCTGTGCTATTTTGCTGCATCGAATTCGGCGGGCATGGTGTAAAAATCATGAAAGGACAATTCTAAAAGATAATCTCGCCGATATTCTTTGATCAAATTGGGAAGGAAATTTAAAGTCAAACCCGGTCTGGGCAGTTTTTGCCAGTCCGCTTTTGTCATGGGGATAACAATTAAATTATGTTTGAGACTCTGCTTAACGCTATTGAATCTGCGGTAGATGCCATAAATGGCTTACTGTGGGGCAGCGTACTTATATATGTACTGGTAGCTGCCGGTATACTATTCACACTTCGTCTCGGCTTCATCCAGTTCCGCCTTTTTGGCCATGGCGCCAAACTTGTCGTTAAGGGGCGCAATAAAACTGATGGAATATCTTCATTCCAGGTTTTTTGTACCTCTATGGCCGCACGCGTCGGCACGGGTAACATGGCCGGTGTTGCCGTAGCTATTACAGTAGGTGGTGCAGGTGCCATCTTCTGGATGTGGTTGATTGCACTTTTAGGGATGGCGACCGCATTTATAGAGTCGACTCTGGCCCAGGTTTATAAGGTTAAAGATAGTGAGGGACAGTATCGTGGCGGTCCCGCTTACTATATGGAACGAGGTCTGGGTAAGCGTTGGATGGGGACTATCTTCTCTATCTTACTTATTATCGCATTTGGTTTCGCATTTAATGCGGCGCAAGCCAATACCATGACCGATGCCCTTAATAATGCTTTCGGTTTCGATAAGGCTGCTATCGGTATCGTCATTATGCTGACTTCTGCATACATCATCTGTGGTGGTTTGAAGAAGGTGGCCAGAGCGTCGGAGCTTATTGTACCTATTATGGCTGTTGCTTATCTGCTTATTGCTGTTGTGGTACTGGTGATAAACATAGATCAGGTGCCGGCGGCAATTTCGCTGATTGTAAAGAGTGCTTTGGGATGGGAAGAGGCTGCCGGTGGCGCAATGGGAGCCATGATGGCCGGTATTGCCCGTGGTCTGTTTTCAAATGAAGCGGGTATGGGGAGCGCGGCTAATATTGCTGCATCGGCGACGCCTAATCCGAACCATCCGGCATCACAAGGCTTTGTACAGATGATAGGTGTATTTGTCGATACATTGGTTATCTGTACTGCTTCGGCTGCGATTATTATGCTATCCGGAGTGCTGAATAACCCAGATGGCCAACAGGGGATTGGTCTTCTGCAACTGGCTTTGACTAATGAGTTGGGAGGATGGTCTGCCTATTTTATTGCCTTTGCGATCATCCTGTTCTGCTTCTCATCAATCATTGCTAATTATAGCTATGCAGAAAGTAACGTTATGTTCCTGACTCAGAGCAAGAAGGTGATGTATGTTTTCCGTGCATTGGTACTTGCTATGGTCATGGCCGGGTCTGTTGCTTCATTGAATCTGGTTTGGAATTTTGCCGATGTCTCTATGGGGCTGATGGCTCTGGTTAATATCATCGCTATTGTGATGTTATCTAAAGTGGCTTTTGCGGTGATAAAAGATTATGAACGCCAGTTGAAGGCGGGATTAACCCCTACCTTTGATAGTGCTCAATTCCCTGAGATTGATGAGCTTGAGGAGGGGATATGGGTGATGAAGGAAAACAGTTCGGCTGAGTCTTCGCCTGAGCGTAACTGAGTATAAGGTTATTGAGCTGATGTTCGACAGAACGGATTAGCACAATCTAAAAAACCACGCGAATTTGCGTGGTTTTTTTATGGGGCGCTGCGTATCATAGATAGAGATGAACCAATAGAGGATAAGGGATGTTAGTTTTAGTTTCACCAGCAAAAACATTAGATTATGAGAATGAAGCGGGCACAAGCGAGCATACTTTACCTAGGTTAGTTCAACACAGTGAGCAGCTGATAGAGGAGTGTCGTAAGCTAACTCCGTCAGATATCGCATCCCTGATGAAGGTGAGTGACAAGATTGCCGGCTTGAATGCGGCGCGTTTCGCAAGCTGGAGCCCACAGTTTTCTACCGATAATGCTAAGCAGGCCATGTATGCTTTTCGTGGTGATGTTTATACGGGGCTGGATGCCGACTCCATGTCGCCGCAGACCATAGCGCGTGCGCAGAAGCATCTAAGAATACTATCGGGATTATATGGTTTACTCAGACCCTTAGATCTGATGCAGCCCTATCGTCTCGAGATGGGAACACGTTTATCCAACGCAAGAGGGAGTAACCTGTATCAGTTTTGGGGGGATACGATCACCGAAGAGGTGAATCTGGCTCTGGCAGAGCAGGGTGATCAAATTGTTGTGAACCTTGCATCCAATGAGTATTTTAAGGCTGTAAAACCTAAACAGATAAAGGGAGATTTGATCACCCCGGTATTTAAAGACAGGAAGAACGGCCAGTATAAGGTGATCAGTTTCTTCGCTAAACGTGCCAGGGGCATGATGGTGAGATACATTCTTGATAATAATATTTCGACTCTTGCCGGGCTTAATGAGTTTGATGCTGCCGGGTATTACTATTGTGAGGCCGAGTCGACTGAGCTGGCTCCTGTTTTCAAACGGGAAGAGCAGTAGTCTCTCTCCTGGTCGGAAAAATTAAAAAAGCAGCCAAAGGCTGCTTTTTTTATGAGAAAAGTTACTTGTCTATTTGGCTTCAATAATAACCGGCTTGGCCTTAGAGCCGGTTGTTATGGGCCTTAGTTCAACTTCTGACTGAGCCATCAGGTAAGCAAATTGTGCATAGGCCGCAACGTTTTGTTGTAATGCCTTAGGGTCTATTTTGTCCAGAGTGTCATTTGGAGTATGGTGGTAATCAAAGTAATCATGACCATCCTGTCTTAATGAAGCTACTGGCACCCCCTGTTTTGGTAGCATAGAGACATCAGGACCGCCTGAGGCCGTATTACTTCCCAGCGTAACCCCATTGCTAATCATTGGTCTGGTCACCTCCTGGATAGCCTCTAATGCGCTCTGGTTTACCCGGTAATCTATCTGGTAGATTCGTCCGGCACCAAAGTCTGATTCGGCAGCGATATAGTGTTTGTCTAACTCGGCCCTGTGAGCCTTAGCGTAAGCTTTTCCGCCAACGAGGCCGACCTCTTCGGCAGCAAACAGTACCACCCGAACCGTCCTGGCGGGCTTAACTGGCAGATCTTGAATCAACTTCCCTGCTGCGGTCACTATAGCTACACCGGCGCCGTCATCGATAGCGCCGGTACCTTCATCCCATGAGTCTAAATGGGCGCCAATCAGTACTATCTCATCGGGTTTGCTACTACCGGTTACTTCGGCAATAACATTGTAAGAGGTCGCAAAACCATGGCTCTGCGGTGTCATGAAAAGATCGAGTATTACGTCAGGATCTCGTTTCAGCATCTGATTAATGAGGTCGGCATCGGGATTTGACATTGCCGCGGCCGGGATCTTTGCCACACCCTCCTTATACCTCATCATTCCGGTATGAGCCATCCTGTCATGGTCGGTCCCGATCGAGCGGATCACTATAGCTACGGCGCCTTTCTCTGATGCCGTAATCGCCCCTCTGGAGCGGCCGCCTACGGTTTTCCCATAACCTTTTCCCGTCTTATGGCGCTCGGTGATATGATCGATAAATACTATTTTGCCCTGGATATCCCTCTTATTGGCCTGTTTTAGTGCATCTAGCGTGTCAAACCTTATAATTGGTGCTCTTATTCCTCCTTCCGGGGTTGCTATGCTTCCTCCGAGCGCTGTGATAACCAGAGGCTGGGAAAAAGGTGACACAACCCTGGCTTTGGCTTCCCCCCTTGACCACACTGGAACCTGGACGGGTTCCTTGTAAACTCTATCGAACCCCAGTTTAATTAATCTGTTTTCAGCCCAGCGAACGGCCATAAGGTCTTTATTGCTGCCGGCGAGTCTGGGGCCGACTTCAACGGTGAGTGATTCGACAAGATCATAGGCGAGAGGGGAGCTTAGTGCGTCTTGCTGTAACTGTTTGGTTATTTTTATATTTGGTTCTTCTAACCGGGTATTTTGGCAACCCATCAACCCTGAAAAAATTAGGCCTATGAGCAGGGTACGACGATAGTTTTTCATAAGTTTCCTTTGTTTTTATTACTTATGTCCCATTTTTGAAAACAATCTAGCAAAAAGTGTGCTTTATGTCCCGACTATATCTGTAAGGCAACGCTATATTAGTGGCGGGGATTGTTTTAGGAGAATTTGCGAGTAATGAATATTGAATTAATGCAGCAGCGGGCAGACCATGCCGTTGTGATGTTAAAAGCTTTGGCGAATGAACGCCGTCTCTTTATCCTATGTTACCTTCTTAGTGAAGGAGAGATGTGTGTTGGTGAAATGAATAAGAAATTGGGACTAAGCCAGTCTGCCCTGTCTCAACATTTAGCCTGGCTACGGAAAGATAATTTAGTAGAGACCCGTAAGGAAGCTCAAACGGTTTTTTACTCTTTGAAGAGTAAAGAGGTGTCTGAAATTATCAAGCTGCTGAATAATATCTACTGCCACTAGGGATATTGTTGCATTCAACTGACAAAGTTAACTGATTTTGTCAGTTTTTTTACCTGAGTTTTATAATACCAACTCTACTGAGTAGTTGCGCCTGTCAGCCTTCCACTTCCGTTTTGCATTGACTCGAGAGTGAATCGCCATTCATTTATCAATGGGTCATAATTTAAATAAGCAACAATGGTTCAAAACTGATCAGCTAATTAGCCAGATAGGTATCGTAAAGGTAAAAAGCAGACATAAAAAAACCGGCCTGAGCCGGTTTTTTAATCGTTAAACTAAGAATTAAGCAGCAAGTGCCTTGATTCTGGTGTTTAAACGAGCCTTATGACGGGCAGCTTTATTCTTGTGAATAAGGCCTTTAGTCGCCATACGGTCAAGGATTGGTTGTGCAGCATTAAATGCTTCAGTCGCCGCTGCGTGATCGCCAGCATGGATAGCTACGATAACTTTCTTTACGTATGAACGTAACATTGAGCGACGGCTAGCGTTATGCTGACGACGCTTTTCAGATTGAAGCGCGCGCTTCTTTGCAGACTTGCTATTAGCCAAGGTGCAACTCCTAAAAGGGTTAGATATTTTAAAGGTCGGGAATATGCCCTATTTTTGTCACTTTGTCAATGACAATAATTGAATCTTTATCTTAAAGACAAATTAATCCAATCAACTTGGCTATCTTCAACCTAACTCGTGTAATATGGTGCGCAATTCTAGCAGTTATTGCTGGAAGGTGACAGGGGGAAAATCAATTTTTTGAGACTACTCACCTGAACTGTTTTGCTCGATTCAGGGGGTTTTTTGAGTAAAAAATTAGTTAAGTCAGGCATTATCGTTAGTGCTATGACCTTAGTTTCCCGTATCTTAGGTTTGGTTAGGGATGTCGTTATTGCCAACTTGATGGGGGCCGGTAGCGGCGCCGATGTGTTCATCCTGGCGAATAAAATTCCGAACTTCTTAAGACGCTTGTTTGCCGAAGGGGCCTTTGCTCAGGCATTTGTGCCTGTGTTCACCGAGTATCAGCAAAAGGAGTCCGATGAACAGGTTCGGCAGCTGATCGCTAAAGTCTCAGGGACATTAGGCGTACTCGTTAGTATTGTGACTCTGGTTGGTGTTCTTGCCTCACCGGTTTTGATTGCTCTGTTTGGTAATGGGTGGTTTGTTGCCTGGATAAACGATGAGCCAAGTGGTGAAAAGTTTGAGTTAGCTTCACTGCTGTTAAAAATCACCTTCCCATATCTGTGGTTTATCACCTTCACTGCGTTGGCTGGCTCCATTCTGAATACCCGAGGCCGATTTGCGGTTTCGGCTTTTACGCCTGTATTTTTAAATATCGCCATTATCAGTGCTGCGCTGTTCATTGCGCCACAGCTTGAACAGCCTGAGATAGGTTTGGCGCTGGGGGTATTCTTCGGTGGTTTAATACAGTTTCTGTTTCAACTCCCCTTTCTGTTTAAAGAGAAAGCCTTAGTTAAACCATCCTGGGGGTGGACTCATCCCGGAGTCATCAGAATCAGGACCCTGATGTTACCGGCAATCTTTGGGGTCTCTGTTTCTCAGATCAACTTGTTATTTGACACCTTTATTGCCAGTTACCTGATGACGGGATCGATAAGTTGGCTCTACTATTCTGACCGTTTGCTCGAGTTTCCTCTGGGCCTGTTCGGTATTGCTATTGCGACTGTGATCTTACCCGCCTTATCTAAAAAGCATGTTAATGATGAAGGGAAGGGCTTTGAAACAACCATGGATTGGGGAGTAAAAGCGATTCTGTTACTGGGTATGCCTGCGATGTGTGGCTTGATCTTATTGGCTAAGCCGATGCTGATGGTCTTGTTTATGCGCGGCGCATTCACCGTCGATGATGTAAATATGGCATCGTATAGCCTGATGGCTTACGGTAGTGGTTTGCTCAGCTTTATGTTGATAAAGGTACTGGCTCCGGGTTATTACTCAAGACAAGACACCAAGACACCTGTCCGTTATGGCATCATTGCCATGGTAAGCAATATGGTGTTTAACGTTATTTTCGCCATACCGTTTGGCTATGTTGGTTTAGCTATTGCGACCTCTCTCTCTGCGCTGCTTAATGCAAGCCTGCTCTATCGTGGATTACATAGAGCCGGAGTCTACAGCTTAACAAGGCAGACAGGCTTATTCTTTTTCAAAACCTTGCTCTCCTGTTTGGTGATGGTCTTGGTCTTAATGCAGTTTCTACCGAGCCAGGAGCTGTGGTTACAGCAGGCATTTACCCAAAGAGCGATATGGCTGTTAGGGTATATAGGTTTAGGAGGTGCCAGCTATTTAATAAGCATGATAATGCTGGGAATTCGCCCCTGGAAGTTAAAAACGGGACTTTAAATTGGGCTTCTATGTAAGAGCAGGCAAGATCATTGCTGATTATCGATGTCAGCTGGTATATAATCCGCCCACTTAAGCAAGCCAGTTATTTAATGTAATGGAACTAATTCGCGGTATACATAATATTTTACCAGCACATCATGGTTGTGTTCTTACTATTGGTAATTTTGATGGGGTTCATCGTGGTCATGCTGAAGTTATCTCGAAGCTAGTAAAGAAGGCTCGTCAACTCAAGGTCCCTGCGACCCTGATGACATTTGAGCCTCAACCACAAGAGATGTTTAAGGGTGAAAATGCGCCTGCCAGACTCAGCATTCTTCGGGATAAGATATTCTTGCTCGAAGAACTCGGCATTGACAGGTTAGTATGTATTAACTTTAATGCTAAGTTCGCCAATTTACCTGCTGAAGATTTTATCGATAAGCTACTGGTCGAATCCCTCGGGGTGAAGTATCTGGTTGTCGGTGATGACTTCTGCTTTGGAAAGCAGCGCAAGGGCAACTTCGAAATGCTCAAGTCTGCCGGAGAGAAACATAGCTTCGCCGTGGTGAGTACACAAAGTTTTCTACTCGGTGATAAGAGAGTGAGCTCTACAGAGATCAGGCAATTGCTTGCAAAAGGTAAGATGGAGCAAGCCAGGCGTTTACTCGGCCATCCTTTTACACTTTGTGGAAAGGTGGCTCACGGTGAAAAAATTGGCCGAACATTGGGTTTCCCGACGGCTAATATCGCCTTGAAACGTCAAGTATCTCCGGTTAGGGGCGTCTTTGCGGTTAAGTTATATTGGGATAACAGTGATACCTATGAAGGTGTTGCCAACGTAGGGTTTAGGCCTACGGTTAATGGCCAGGTGTGCCAATTAGAAGTACACCTTTTTGATTTTGACGGTGACCTATATGGCAGGACTGTTGAAGTCGAACTGGTAGCAAAGATTAGAGATGAACAGCCATTCCAGTCACTGGAAGCGCTGAAGAGACAAATTAACAATGACGCTGACAAAGCCAAAGCTCTGCTTGGCTGCGATGCAGGCTAAGCCTTTTGGCTAAATTAACGGTATAGGATCAATGAGCGACTATAAATCTAGTTTGAATTTGCCGGAAACTGAGTTTCCGATGCGTGGTAATCTGGCTAATCGTGAGCCAGAGATGTTGAAGTCCTGGACAAAAGATGGGCTGTACCAACAGATCCGTGATAGCCGTATTGGCCGTAAGCCTTTTATTTTACATGATGGCCCTCCATATGCGAACGGCAGTATTCATATTGGCCACTCAGTCAACAAGATCCTAAAAGACATTATTGTAAAATCTAAGACTCTGTCAGGCTTCGACGCACCTTATATCCCGGGGTGGGATTGCCATGGCTTGCCAATTGAGCTGAAGGTTGAGCAGAAAGTCGGTAAACCGGGACACAAGGTTTCAGCTGCTGAGTTTCGTGAGAAGTGTCGTGAATATGCGGCCAAGCAGGTCGATGGCCAGCGTGATGACTTTATTCGCCTGGGCGTGTTTGCTGATTGGAACAAGCCCTATCTGACGATGGATTTCGATACAGAAGCCAATATCGTTCGCTCACTGGCAAAAGTTATCGATAGTGGTCACCTGCATAAAG
This sequence comes from uncultured Shewanella sp., assembly GCF_947501225.1. Lineage (GTDB taxonomy): Bacteria > Pseudomonadota > Gammaproteobacteria > Enterobacterales > Shewanellaceae > Shewanella. The sequence continues at coordinate 122,163 of NZ_CANMUW010000007.1, read as the reverse complement.
GCGTTAAACCTGTTCATTGGTGTACAGATTGTGGTTCGGCATTGGCCGAAGCCGAAGTCGAATATGAAGATAAGAAGTCACCGGCTATCGATGTTGCTTTTGCGGCGACTGATAAGGCGGCGCTACTTGCCAAGTTTGGCATTCAAGAGTGTAACGGCTCTGCGTCTATGGTTATCTGGACGACTACGCCGTGGACATTGCCGGCTAACCGTGCGCTCTCAATTTCGGCCGATCTTGAATATGTTCTGGTAGAGTTCGTAAAAGATGGCGTGACTTCCACAGTGATCCTTGCCGATGCGCTTGTCGAGTCGTGCATGGAGCGTTATGAAGTCGAGTCCCATAAGGCGCTGGCTAAGGTTAAGGGGCAAGAGCTTGAGCTGTTGCGATTTAACCACCCGTTCTACGATTTTGATGTGCCGGTTATCTTAGGTGACCATGTTACAGTTGATTCGGGTACCGGTGTGGTTCATACCGCTCCTGGCCATGGTCAGGATGACTTTGTCATCGGACAAAAGTATGGCCTGGAGGTAGCTAACCCGGTTGGTGACAATGGTGTTTATAAGGCTGATACCGAAATCTTCGCCGGTCAGCATGTGTTTAAGGCTAACGATAACGTTGTCGCGCTTCTCGAAGAGAAAGGCGCGTTAATTAAGTGTGAAAATATTCTTCACAGCTACCCCCATTGCTGGCGCCATAAGACTCCAATCATCTTCAGAGCGACACCTCAGTGGTTTATCTCTATGGACCAGAAGGGTCTCAGAAAACAGGCTCTGAGTGAAATTGAGCAGACACAGTGGATCCCTGATTGGGGTCAGAGTCGAATCGAAAAGATGGTCGAGAACCGTCCCGATTGGTGTATCTCTCGTCAACGTACCTGGGGTGTACCTATCACCTTGTTTGTTCACCGTGAAACTGAAGAGTTACACCCGGATAGCACCTCTTTGATGGAGCGAGTCGCTAACAAGATAGAGCAAGAGGGTATTCAGGCTTGGTGGGATCTCGATGCTAAGGAGCTTCTGGGTGACGAAGCAGATCAGTACCGTAAGGTCACCGACACCTTAGATGTATGGTATGACTCAGGCTCCTCTTTCTCATCGGTTGTCGCCTCACGCCCCGAGTATCAGGGCAATGGCATCGACCTGTATCTGGAAGGTAGTGACCAGCATCGTGGTTGGTTTATGTCCTCACTGATGATCTCGACCGCCATGAATGGGAAAGCGCCATATAAGCAGGTGCTTACTCACGGCTTTACCGTAGATGGTAAGGGTCGTAAGATGTCAAAATCTATCGGTAACGTTATCGCACCACAGACGGTGACGAATAAGTTAGGTGCCGATATCCTGCGTTTGTGGGTTGCTGCCACCGATTACAGCGGCGAGATGACGGTATCTGATGAGATTCTTAAGCGTAGTGCCGATGCTTATCGTCGTATTCGTAATACGGCTCGATTCCTGCTTGCCAATATCAATGGTTTCGATCCCGTTAAGGATCATGTTGCCGTTGAAGATATGGTTGCGCTGGATCGCTGGGTTGTACGCCGCGCCGCAGCACTGCAAGAGGAACTGCTGGAGGCTTATGAGCAGTATAACTTCCATGTAGTAACACAGAAGTTAATGCAATTCTGTTCTGTTGAGCTGGGTAGTTTCTATCTCGATATCATTAAAGACAGACAGTACACAGCAAAAGGCGATAGCCTTGCCCGCCGCAGTTGTCAGAGTGCCCTGTATTTGATTGCCGAAGCTATGGTTCGCTGGATTGCTCCAATTTTAAGCTTCACTGCCGACGAAGTATGGAAGTTGCTACCGGGTGAGCGTGAGAAGTATGTCTTCACACAAGAGTGGTACCAGGGACTTAAGTCGGTAACACTCGAGTCAGACTTAAGCGATGACTATTGGGAGCAGCTGTTAACCGTTCGTGGTGAAGTCAATAAGGTTATTGAGCAGGCTCGACGTGAGAAACAGATTGGTGGTTCTCTGGAAGCTGAAGTGACCTTGTATGCCGATGAGGCGTTAGCTCAAGCACTCGCTACACTGGGTGATGAGCTTAGATTTGTTCTGCTGACCTCGAAAACTGAGATTGTTGCACTTTCATCAGCACCCGCCGATGCTATTGAGACCGAACTGGGCTCACTGAAACTCGGACTCCTTAAGACTGAGGCCGAGAAGTGTGAGCGCTGCTGGCATCACAGAGACGAAGTTGGTCAGGTTGAACAGCACCCGACGCTTTGTACCCGCTGTGTGACCAATATCGAAGGTGACGGTGAAGTTCGTCAGTTTGCTTAGTCATTAACATTAAAGCTAATTGAGCCGGAAAGTCAGTTTCCGGCTCAAATGGTTTTGATAAGGTTTAACTCGTCTGTATCAGGTATTGAGAGCCGACAATGACGAAGTGCAACAGATTGCATAGAAGGAAACGTTTTAATGCCAACTAACTGGAAAGACAGTGGCTTGCGTTGGTATTGGGTGGTTGTATTGGTGTTTATCGCCGACCAGATATCGAAGCAATGGATCATAACCAACTTTGAGCTGTATGAGTCGGTAAAGTTATTACCTTTCTTTAATTTCACCTATGTGCGCAACTATGGTGCGGCGTTCAGCTTTTTAAGTGATGCCGGTGGCTGGCAAAAATGGTTATTTACCTTCATTGCTGTTGCATTCAGCACCATACTGACAATCTGGCTCAGAAAGCAGCCGACGACCATGTGGAGGCTTAATTTAGCCTATACATTAGTGATCGGTGGTGCTTTAGGTAATTTAATCGATCGCCTGCAACATGGTTATGTCGTCGACTTTCTGGATTTTTTCTGGAATACGAGCCATTTTGCGGCTTTCAATATCGCCGACTCGGCTATCTGCATTGGCGCCGGTCTGATTATTCTCGACTCTTTTATCGGTGACGATAAGGAGAAGAGTAAGAAAGAGCAGAGTAATAAGGCGACTTAGGAGTAACACACTTGTCTGATCAACGTTCGATTTTATGTCATATGAATATTGTGCTTGAAGATGGCTCTACAGCCGATAGCACAAAGGCTTCAGGTAAGCCTGCCAGATTGAATATCGGCGACGATACTCTGAGCCCGGCTTTCGAAGCCCAAATTGCTCATCTGGCCGAAGGTGATAAGCACAGTTTCACCTTAGAAGCGGCCGATGCTTTTGGTGAGTCGAATCCCGATGCCATTCATCATATGGACAGAAGTAAGTTTCCGGCAGATATGTCACTCGAGCCAGGTGTTATCGTCAGTTTCGGTGGCCCGGGTGGTAGCGAGATCCCCGGTATCGTTCGTGAGCTGGCAGGAGATTCGGTTACCGTGGATCTGAATCATCCTTTAGCGGGACGAACCGTAACATTTGAACTTGAAGTGGTACAGGTACTTTAGAGTATGCAAGAAGCTAAGAGTCTGGAGATAAAACTGGCAAACCCCAGGGGGTTCTGTGCCGGTGTCGATAGAGCCATCAGCATCGTAGAACGTGCGTTAGAGCTCTTCTCTCCTCCAATTTATGTGCGTCATGAAGTGGTACATAACCGCTACGTTGTTCAGAATCTAAAAGAGCGTGGAGCCGTTTTCGTCGAGGAACTCGATCAGGTTCCCGATGACAGCATAGTTATTTTCAGTGCTCATGGTGTGTCGCAAGCCGTTAGAGCCGAGGCAAAGCGCCGTGGCTTAAAGGTGTTCGATGCGACCTGTCCCTTAGTGACTAAGGTTCATCTGCAGGTGACTCGTGCAAGCCGTAAAGGGATCGAGTGTATTCTGATCGGGCATGCGGGGCACCCCGAGGTCGAGGGCACCATGGGGCAGTATAATAATCCCGATGGTGGCGTACTTCTGGTTGAGTCTCCGGATGATGTCGAATCTTTAGTGGTGAAGGATGAGGAGAACTTGTGCTTTGTTACTCAGACAACGCTTTCTATGGATGATACCAAGGATGTTATCGAGGCGCTTCAGAAGCGCTTTCCGGCGATTCAGGGGCCGAGAAAGGATGATATCTGCTACGCGACTCAAAACAGACAAGATGCCGTGCGTAACGTCGCCGATGATGTGGATCTATTCCTGGTTGTTGGTTCGAAGAACAGCTCCAACTCCAATCGCCTGCGCGAGCTGGCACAGAAGAAAGGCACGCAAGCTTACCTGGTAGATAACTCAGAGGATATTGATGCTGTCTGGTTTGACGGTGTGACCAAGGTAGCCGTGACAGCGGGGGCCTCGGCACCGGAAGTCCTTGTTAAACAAGTTATTGATGCCGTTGCAAAGCTGGCTCCCAGTGTGATCACAGAAGTCGAAGGGCGAAAAGAGGATACCGTGTTTGCCGTACCGGCCGAACTCAGGTGATTCTTTGCTAAGTATATGGTATTAATGGAAAAAGGAGGCTCAGGCCTCCTTTTTTATTGCCTGTATTTCATACTGGATCTAATAGAGTGGATTTTTAGACTCTAATATTACTAGCGTCTAACATTCGACTAAACTATCATTAACCATTATTATGGTGGTTTCGCCTAACTTGCAGATTTTAAAAGGGTAAATGGCCATTTTTACCGTCAATATTGTGGCGAAGGAAGGGGATTTGACACAGATGAATGATAGAGCTAAAGGCTTCTCCTTAATCGAGGTACTCGTCTCTTTGGTGATTTTAGTGGTTGGCCTGATCGGGATATTTAACCTGCATATTGTCGCCAAGAGGGGCAGCTTCGAGTCCTTTCAGCAGACTCAGGCGTCTTACTTTGTTAACGATATCATTAATCGTATGAAACTTAATCGCTCAGAGGTTATCAGGTATGCAGGCACCTATAGCGGTAACCTGTCCAAGCCCTCGCCCGAATGTGATACCGGGGTTGGCGGAGGGGCTGCCGTCTGCACAACGGTACAGACTCGTGTTTGGGATCTGTATCAATGGGAGCAGCTCTTCGGTGGTGCTTCAGAGACTGTTGGCGGACGAGATGTCGGTGGCTTAGATACCCCGACCGCTTGTATACAAGTTCAGGCTACCGGCGCCGTATTGGTGGTCATGACCTGGAGAGGCATTCGCAGTAGCTCAGATGGTGCCCTGGGGAAAGGTAGCTTTATTGAGGGGTGCGGCACCAGCAGTGACAGGCGCAGGGTTTACTCAATCAATACTGTGATTATTTAATGGGAGAGCAGATGCAGGTATATTTTAAAAAGCAGAGCGGCCTCTCCTTAGTCGAGTTGATGGTCGCTTTGGTGATTAGCTTATTTCTCTCGGCTGGCATATTTTCTATGTTCAGCATGTCTGCGACGAATGTGACGACGACAAGTCAGTTTAATCAGCTGCAGGAGAACGGTCGCATTGCTCTGGCGCTTATGGAGCGGGACATTAGCCAGCTGGGCTTCATGGGGGATATGACCGGTACGCCATTTAATCTGGGAACCAATGTTTCCATCACCGCAGGTGCGGTGGCAAATGATTGTGTCGGCGGTGGGCTTAATAATGCGACGCTTCCCAACAATCAGCCATCTGATTTCAGGCTTATCTGGGGATATGAGAGTGGTGTGAGTACAGACTCTATTGACTGTCTGGCAAATGTTAACAGTGGCACCGATGTCATTCAGTTAAAACGCCTCATCGGCCCGCCGACTTTAAATCCGAATGTGAATACACGCTATTATATGGCGACCCGTTCTGATCAGGCGGTGATCTTCACCGGCGATCAGGCGACACCGGCACTGGATAACGGACGGTTCTGGGAGTTTCAACACCATATCTACTATATTGCTAACGATGGAGATATTCCTGTACTGAGAAGGCGAACCTTGAGCGCGACCACAGGTATGCGCAATGAGGATCAGTTGGTGGAGGGGGTGGAGAATATGAGAATCCTCTATGGATTCGATAACGACGGCGATAGCACCGCAGATGGCTTTATGCCTGTACAGAACGTCACCGAGGTCATGTGGAGCAACCTGAGACCTCAACGTTTAGTTGCGCTGCGAATATTTCTTCTGATCCGTTCGATCGAGGAAGATCCCAGCTATACCAATAACGTGGCTTACGTGTTGGGTGATAAGAACATCGCCCCGCAAAACGATCATTTCAGGCGTAAAGTCGTGTCTACGACTGTGGTACTGGAAAATCCGGTACTGATGAATTGAGAAGTGGGTTTAATATGAAGAAACAGAAGGGAATAGTGCTTTTCCTGTCACTCATAGTACTGATTATTATGACAGTGATAGGCATAGCCCTGGCCGTTAACTCCAATCAGTCGATGCGTATGGCCGGAGCCGGCTCCGAAAGGGTAGAGGCTATGGCTTCCGCTCACGGTGCACAGGATAGTGTGATTGACACCAATAAAGGGGCGGTTCTGGCCAATCTGAATGCGGTAATGGATGCGGGGACTATGCTTGGAGTAACCAGTACCATCACGCCAACCCCATTCGTCGACATAGCATGCCAGAGAAAACCCGATGCGAGTGGAGCGGCTTTAATCAGCTGTCGCCGGGCAGAAATTTCGAGTGTTGCAACATTCGGGCGGAATAATATGGGGCAGCTGACGGTAGTTGCCGGCGTAGAGCAAGAAGTGCTTACCGGAAGTGGGGGCTAGAGATGATAGTTAAACGTTTTGCCGTGGCCGGCTTATTTGCATTGATAGGCATCTCGGGAGTCACATTTGCTGATGATACCGAGCTGTATGTATTTGAGTCGTCGAGTCGTACCGGTGCCAGACCTAAAGTGCTTATCATCTTTGATAACTCCGGCAGTATGTCGACCATCGAAGAGGACGAGGTTGGCGGATACGATCCTAACTACGTTCAGGATGATGGTACCCCTGGTTATCCTGCCGTGGGCAGTGCCAACGCTTATCAGGGACGAATGCTCTATTTTACCAAGGGCGGAATAGATAATACCAGTGTGCCTACACCCGACAGCCCGTCTGAAGCCAGACGCTTTCTCGATGCCATCAACGGTTGTAACCAGAGTAAGGCGGCTATCGATAAGTATGGTCGTTTTACCGGTTATCTGCGTGAGTATAGGGTCAAGGGCAAGACCGGGACCTGGGAGGAGGTACCGGAGAATAATGGTGCCAACATAGAGATCATTGATTGCTGGGAGGATATTGAGGCGGAAGATCCTAAAAATGCACCGAGTATCAATGACGGATTCCCTGTAGATGCATTTAAGAAAAGTGGTAAAGCTTACCCCTATAATCACGTTTCATCCAGCTCTGACTCAGGCTGGGCAGACGCCCTGTCTGATGCTAAGGCGACTGCATTCGGTATCGGGGAACCGATCACCATCTACACCGACGACTATCTGCGTTGGTACACTCTGGCGCAGAAAGGGATGCTGGATAAAGTTCCTAAGTCCCGTCTCGATATCGCCAAGGATGCAATGAAAAACATTGTGATCTCAACTCCATCGGTAGACTTCGGGTTAGCGGTGTTTAACATGAACTACCCTTATGAGGGGTACAGGGATGGCGGGCGAATCGTATCTGGCATTAAGAATATGACTGCGAGTGCTAAAGACTCGCTGCTTTCTACAATTGATATGCTGCCGGCCGATACCAATACCCCCTTATGTGAGACCCTGTTCGAGGCGTATAGGTACTATGCAGGTGGTGCAATTAAGTATGGCCACAAAGACAGCGATTATAACTGGGGGCACGGTAATAAGTACATTGCTAACAGGCCGCCCTACGATACCAGCATTGAGTCGGGCTCAAACTATATCACTCCTTTGAAGATCTGCCCCGATATTGGTTATGTGGTCTATATCACCGATGGTGTACCGACCGTGGATACTCATGCCAACTCAGATATTATCGCCCTGACCTCTGGTGCCGATGTGAACCCCGAGGGGGATTACACTGCTTTTTCTGAAAATCTGAGCCAGCCAAGTTACCTTGCTGCCCTAGCAAGTTATATGTTTAACAATGATCTGGTTCATGTATTGGATGCAAATGGAGAGGATCAGAAGCAAAATGTGAGAACCTTCACCATTGGTTTCAGTGATGGTGCCGATGACGCCGCACCGTTACTGAAAGAAACGGCTAAGCGGGGGGGAGGCAAGTATCTACCGGCGAAGAGCAGTATTGAGCTTGAAAGTGCGCTGAGTGATGCGCTTACCTCGATTCTGGCCATCGACTCGAGCTTCACATCACCGAGTATCGCCAGCAACAACTTTGACCGTACCCAAACATTCGATTCGGCCTATTATGCCATGTTCCTGCCGGGCAAGGGCCCAAGGTGGAGCGGTAACCTGAAGAAGCTTAAGGTGACTTCGGGAGGAACTCTGGTGGATGTATCGGGCAATGCTGCAATTGGTGATAACGGTAATATCAAAGATACCGCCTGTACCTACTGGAGTGACTGTAGTGGCGGTAAAGATGGTAACAAGGTCGAGCAGGGCGGCGCTGCTGAGATGTTGCGTGGCTTAACGACCCGTAAACTGCTGAGTAATACTGCAAGTGGTGGTGGACTCGAGTCTTTGACTGTGAGTAATGCCGCTAACGGAGACAAGGCTGGCTTAGCGACTTATATGGGCACCACCGAGGATGAGTTGGCCAATACCCTTAGTTGGCTCAGAGGAGTCGATGTCGATAACGATGACAAGGATTCGAGCTCAACAGATATCCGTGAAGATATTATGGGGGATCCGCTTCACTCCAAGCCTCTTGCGATTAACTTTGGATCAGAGTCTTCGCCCGATGTCAGGGTTATTCTGGGAACAAACCAGGGCTTATTGCATATGTTTAAGGACTCGGTGACCAGCGTTAGCGAGTCATGGGGCTTCATTCCTTACGAGTTGTTACCCAATGTGAGTAAGTTAAGAGAGAATGTCGCCTCAGGGGGACATACTGTATATGGTATGGACCTGTCGCCGGTAGCCTATGTTAAAACCGGCTCCGGTGGCGTTGAGGCGGCCTGGGTCTATGCCGGTATGAGGCGTGGTGGTCATTCCTACTATGCGCTTAATGTTACCTCACCCGACAGTCCGAGTCTGATGTGGACTATCACTCCCGATTCAACAGGCTTTTCAGACCTTGGTCAAACCTGGTCGGAGCCCGTTGTAACAACGGTTCCGGGGCATGATAAACCCGTTATTATCTTCGGGGGCGGTTATGATATCAGCTACGATGCCACGCCGAGCCCGACTCCGGTGGGGCGCGCTGTTTATATCGTTGATGCCGAAAGCGGCACCTTGCTGCATACTTTCGGACCAGCGGCCGGTGATGGTATTACTCAACTGCCCGGGATCTCCGACAGCATAGCAACTTCGGTTGCGATACTGGATAGCGATAACGATGGTGCCACTGACAGGATCTATGCGACCGATGTCGGAGGGAATATCTGGCGAATGGATCTGCCGGATGCGGATAAGTCCAGCTGGACGGGCTTTAAGTTTGCCTCTATCGGTGGCAGCACGGCAGCAACAGACAGGCGCTTCTTTGCCGAGGTCGTTGTCGCTCAAACCGTATTTACTAATACATCTGAGGTGAGCGTCACAGAGACCGCCGCCGATGGCAGCGAAACGACGACGACCACAAAAACCTATCAGGATATCCCCTATGACGCGGTCAGTGTAGGGACGGGAAACCGGGCTCACCCTTCGGGAACGGAAACAACCGATATGTATTTTGTATTCCAGGATAGAAACGTGACCGCATTAAGTTTCGATGGTAGTACAAACGATATTCCCGATGCGCTGACGTTGAACGATCTTTATAACGTCACCTCCAAGGCGCCGGAAACCGAGGCTGAAAATATTGCATTCGGTACCAAGAGAGGCTGGTATTACGACTTTACCAGCAGCGGGGAGAAGAGTTTAACGGCAGGTTTAATCATTGGTGGTAAGGTGTTCTTCACCTCCTACGTTCCGCCATCTCAGTCGCTATCAGATACCGTTTGTACCGTATCCGGCGAGGGGCGATTGTATGTTTTCGATCTGCATAAGGGAATTAGAACCACAAGTCATCTCTACTATGAGCTGGGTGAGCGTGTCCCCGATACCCCTCAGATTGTTATCCCTGAGGCTGCGACGGGAGAGGACCCTTATATCTACATAATAGGTGTAGGTAAAGGAGAGAAACTACCCGATGGTGAGTACACCGGAACAATTAATGTTGGATCGGGTTTGAGTGTAAATAAAATTTACTATCATATAGATGAGTAAGGTTGAGATATGAAGATTAATAAACATAAGTTTACTCATGCCATGGGGTTTACCTTAATAGAGGTGATGATAACAGTGGCTATCGTTGCGATACTCGTTGCGATAGCTTATCCCTCCTATACCGAGTATGTTGCCAGAAGTACACGCTCTGAGGCGCATGCTGCGCTGTTGAGGGTATCTAACCTGCAGGAGCAATATTATCTGGATAACCGTGTCTATGCTGAAGATATGACAGACCTGGGGCTCGGGGCCGATCCCTTTGTAACAGAAAACGGTCACTACCAGGTTGATTCAACCGGCACCACAAGCTTTACGGCTACAGCCACAGCTAAAGGTGTGCAGGCCTCCAGGGATAGTGCCTGTGCAACGATTCGAATCACAGACACCGGCGCTAAAACCACTGCGGAGTGTTGGCAATGAGAGATTTAATTAAAAACTTACCAGCATCATTTGTCTTTATTATGGCTACATCTATCAGTACTACGGCTTTGGCCAGCGAGAAGCAGGAATATAAATGTTATGTCGACACGACCGATGGCGCCAAAGTGGTATTTTACCGTTGGCAGAAGCATGAGTTTGATATTAAGTTTGCCAGCTTAGCGGGCAGGCAAAACGTGAATAACAAGGGGAAAAAGTACTTCATTAAGGATGCCATGGAATGTGTGACCTTAAATGAGGAGTTCAGCTCCAGTCGAGCTAAGAAATTAGATCTGCAAACACTGCGTTAGTAAGCATTTTTTAGTGAGATTGTTCGCCAGAAATAATCGATTAATAAAAAGCTAAGCCCGAAAGTGCTTAGCTTTTTGTTTTACCGGGAGCGTTACCATGTTCCCAGCTTCACCTCTTTTTGCAACTTGGGCTAGTTTGCTAGCTACAATTGGTAGTTGGAGTTATAAAGCGGATCCGACCTGACGCACTTACCTCAGCCGCAGTCGATTGATCATTGCTGACGGAGCCCGGGCAGTAGGTAAATGTTATTGCAGCGTTTGTGGGAACTAAACCATCGGGTGTAAAACTAACCGTATTAGCACTTACCGTGACGAAGTCACTTGAGTTAAAACTGTCTACTACTCTGATAATCTGGTCTGCACCATCTAATGTATTGACTGCACCGTTGTCGATAAAAATTGTGAAACCATCGATCCAGTTGCCGCTGCAGGCGTTGCCTGACATAGGGCAGACAGTTACTCTCGAGCCATAACTCACAGCCTGTCCGCGGGCAAACATGAGTGATTGCTGAATTTTTCTGATCCCGCTATCACTTCGGCTCCCTTCATATAAAGAGTTTAGTGCGGGGGCACCCACAGCTATCAGAATCATGGCTACTACAATTGTAACCATGAGCTCAATAAGCGTGAAGCCGAATTCCTTTTTTAACATGACCCATCCCCTTGTAGATACTGATTAAGTATAAGCGAGAATGGGCCTGTTTACAGTATGAATAAGTAACTTTTGCTCGCCAATATATTGGCTGTTAAGGATATTTTGACTGTATAAGACTTGGTCTTCTTAGATCTCGTTTAGGTGTCACACCTAATATTTTCTTTGGTTGAAAACCTGACCCTTCCGGACTGGTTGATGATGACAGCCTTTGAGTATTTGTTGTCACTCGATAGAGGGCAATATTTAAGTGTACCGTTGGTCCCTGACGCAAGACCGTCCGGCTGAAAGCGCACTGCCAATCGGTTGTAAGTGATGATATCGTCAGCGTTAAAAGGAGATGTGGCAAATATGATCTCATCTGCACCATCGATAACATTAGACTCACCGCTGTCGATAAACACAGTGATGCCGATATTCCAGTCTCTTACGCAGCGATTGCTTTGAACCGGGCAGGCAGTAACCCTGCTGCCATAACTGATGGCTTGATTTCTTGCTAGTTGAAAGGTTTGTTGTATTGTTTTAACCGAGGATTTGGCCCGATAAGACAGGTTGAGGTCGGTTAGTGAGGGAGCTGCGATACCTGTGAGTATTATCGCTACAACTAAGGTCGTCATCAGCTCAATTAGTGTAAATCCTGCGCAGATTTTCATGATCTCCTCCCTGGAAATTAAGGTGTTTGCATCCGGCAATCACCAGGAGTTACTTTGAAATTAGTAACTCAATATTTGAGTATAGATGCTGATATGAAACCTGTTTGGTGTGAAATATATTGTTCTTAAATAAGAAAAATGCTTCTTTATTGTAAATAATATAATCGACTACAGTGTCCAGGCCACTCATGGTAAGCTTAAGGCTTGAGAAAAAACCATTGAAGCAAGTATAAAGGAGTGTTTGATGAAGAAGGTCGAAGCCATTATTAAGCCATTTAAGTTAGATGATGTGCGGGAGGCGCTTGCTGAGATAGGGATCACCGGAATGACGGTTTCGGAAGTCAAGGGCTTTGGCCGACAGAAAGGTCATACAGAGCTTTATCGTGGTGCCGAGTACATGGTGGACTTTTTACCTAAAGTAAAAATTGAACTGGTTATTCAAGATGAGCTTTTGGACCAGGCCATTGAGGTTATCGTGGATACCGCCCGAACAGGAAAAATCGGTGATGGTAAGATCTTTGTTACTGAAATTGAACGAGTTATCCGTATTCGAACCGGTGAGGAAAACGAAGAGGCGGTTTAGTTTACTCCTTTCATGTTTTACAAATAATGATGCCGCAACGAGAAGCTTGCGGCATTGTTATTTTTAAAGCTTGTACCGCTTATTTCAAAGTGGGATGAGATGATGAGTCTCTGATAACCGGCTCCGGGATAAAAATTTTGGCGTGCTCTGAAGTTTGTGCGCGTCTTTTAGCGATCAACAGCTCTGTCGCCATCTGAGCTATTTTCTGATTTGGCTGGTGTACTGTTGTCAGCTTAGGCCATGTCTGTCTCGAGAATGGGCTGTCTTCGAAGCCTACAATTGAGATATCGCTGGGAATATCCAACCCTTCGAGTCTGGCGGCAAATAATGCCCCTGCGGCTATTTCATCGTTACAGGCGACAATGGCTGTAGGTCTGTCGTCTCTTCTCAGCAACTCTTTTGCTCCATTAACACCTGACTCGAAGGAGTACTCCCCTTCAATAATGTTGTCTTTTCTGACGGAAATATGATTATTATCCATTGCCTGGGTAAAGCCGGCTAAACGCTCTTTGGTTGACTCGTGGTGCTGATCGCCACTCAGGAAGGCGATATTTTTGTGGCCGAGTTCGATGAGGTGTTGAGTGATCGAAACTGCACCGTGTTTATCGTTGACCAGTACAGCAAGTCCTGTCTCTTCGTCAATTTCAGTACCGGCAATAATTCGAACATAGTTCGCATCAATTTTATCCAGTGCCTGTAATATCTTAGGGTCTTCCGATAGCGGGGGGGTGAGCACTAATCCTGCGAGTCTTGAATGTTTCACCATCTTGGTTAACTCTTCACAGATATTATCTGCCTTAGCGTTACATGGATGGATCAACAGCTCATAGCCCAAGTCTTTGCACGAAGACAGAATTCCATTTTGCATATCAATAACATAATAAGCATTTGGGTTATCATAGATAAAGCCGATGACATATGATTTTGTTGCCGCCAAGTTTCTTGCTGCTAAATTTGGCTGGTAATTAAGTGCGTCTATGGCTTCATTGACCTTATCAATGGTTGCCTGCTTTACTGATGGTTCATTATTAGTGACTCGGGAAACCGTCTTAATTGAGACGCCTGCATATTTTGCTACATCGTTTATTGTGACTTTCATTAAGCTAAACACTCTTATATCAGTGTATTACGCATTTCAATCTGAGACGCTACAAGATTACTCATCGAACGCAAATCTCAGCTTTACGGAAAACGAATTCTCAACTCGTTACTGGCTATAGTGCGAACTTTTACTCAAATTAGCAAACAAGAAATTTAAATCGTATATCACTTATATAAATATTTCAGATGTCAATATAGGGGGAATTGCTCTGAAACCCTTCGTAACACTCGATTCACAACTCTAAGGTTTCCTCGCACGCATGTAAGTAAAATGTTTGGGGTGGCGGGAATTTTTCGCTGTTGGTTATTTTGTTGTAGCGCGCAGGTTAATTTTTGTGTAATGTTTGTACCGAACATGACAGCGTTGTCATTCCATTGGGGAATGGTTATGGAAATTAAAAAAATAAAATAAAGTTATGGAAGGGAAATGAGATGCGACCATCTAATTTTAAGAAAACTGTACTAGCTACAAATATCGCCCTACTGCTTGGTACTGCAATGTCTATGTCTGCTGTTGCAGCCGAAGCAGAAACTGCTGGCTCTGCGGCAGACGAGAATATTGAGAAGATCGAAGTGCGCGGGATGCGTGCTTCCATGAAAGCTTCTGTAAATGCTAAAAGATTCTCTAACTCAGTTGTTGATGCTGTAACTGCCGAAGATATAGGCAAATTTCCTGATGGCGATGTGGGTGAGTCACTAGGTCGTATTCCAGGTGTTGCCGTAAACCGTCAGTTCGGGCAAGGGCAGCAGGTTTCAATTCGAGGCGCATCGAGCAGCCTTACCAGAACCTTACTTAATGGTCACTCGGTAGCATCAACAGGTTGGTATGATCAGCAAGCCATTGACCGTAGCTTTAACTACAGCTTGCTGCCGCCAGAGATGGTTGGTGCAATCGAGGTGTATAAGTCGTCACAAGCTGATATCGCTGAGGGGGGCATAGGTGGTACGGTTATAGTTAAGACTCGTAAGCCCCTCGATTTGGATGCAAACTCAGTCTTCCTGAGTGCTAAGGGAGATTACGGTACCATTTCTGAAGAGATCGATCCTGAGCTTTCCGGTCTCTACAGCTGGAAAAATGAGAACGAAAATTTCGGTTTCCTGCTGTCTGCCGCGAGCTCAGAAACCAATTATCAGCGTAATGGTATAGAGTCATTAGTTGGTTGGGGGGATATTGTTCCGACCACTTTTGAACAAGAGAGAGAGCGAACGGCTATCAATGGTGCTTTCCAGTACCGTCCTACAGAGAATTTAGAGTTTGGTTTAAATATCATGAGCCTTGATATGAAAGCTAATAACGCTAACACCTCATTATTTGTGATGTTCCCGGATGACAAAGAAGCGGCATGTGAGCAAACTAATGCTTCAGGCACTTGTACCTTCTATCGTCGCGATGGAAATGGTGCTAATCCTGGCTGGGCTCAAACTTGGGCTCGTAAAGCGAGCATGGATTCAAATACATATGATTTGGATTTTAAATATGAAGCCGATAATTACACCCTGGAAGGGCGCGTAGGTAACACTAAATCTGAAGGTGGTACAGACTTGACCTCTAATTATGGTTTCTGGTTAGGTCAACCCGGTGATTTTGCTGGGACCTATGATGCTACCGGTGAAGTGATCGATATAGATATCGCTAATAAATCATTTACAGCAGATGACTTCAATGGTCAGCTTTCTCCCGCCGGTTGGTCTTTAAAGAAACAGCCCAACTCAGATGAAGAGACTTATGCTCAGTTTGATATCTCTATTCCTGTTGAGCTTGGCGCTATCACCTCATTTAAGACAGGTGTTCGTTGGGCCGACCATGATGTATCTCAAGAGACCTTCCCTGCGATTGTAAACGCAGATGTTACAGCTAAAGATGCTTCTGAGTACTACTCAGGTACCGTTTCTTCAGGCGCTGGTTTCACTCTGCCTAAGCCAAATTTAGATGCGATGCTTGCCGATGCATACTCTGCCATCGGTGGCTTTAGCAAGGAAGGGCCTGTCTACAAATCTGGTTACGGTACGATTAACGAAGAAAATCTGGCTCTGTATCTGATGGCCAATTTTGAATCTGATGGTATTCGCGGTAACTTCGGCTTGCGTTATATCTCTACAGACGCGTCATCTGATTATTATCAGCTACAGTCTGATGGCTCGTACGCTGATAATTTAAGTACCATGAAGGCGAGCTACAGTGATGTGTTGCCGAGTGTGAATATTGCATTTGATGTGACAAGTGATGTGATCATTCGTACCTCGGCTTCACAAGTTATCTCTCGCCCTAATTATGGCGACATGTTCGCATCTTCGGCTTTAGCCGGTTACGCCGATGGCACTGCAGGCAACGAAGTCGTGAACACAGGTAATATTGCACTTGAGCCATTTAAGGCGACGCAAGCAGACTTAGGTGTTGAGTGGTACTTCAGCCCGGACGGTATTGTTGCTGCGACCTACTTTATCAAAGATATCAGTTCATTTGTGACATCTGATCAAATCTTGAATCAAAGTATCGGCATCATTGACCCGGATTCAGGTGAAGATAACTGGACTAAGTCGACTAAGAAAAACGGTACCGGTGGCCAGATCCAGGGTGTCGAACTTCAGCTTCAGGATTCGTTCGAGAATGGTTTGGGTTACTCAGCTAACTATACGTTTGCCGATTCAGATGCTCCTGCGGAGAACTACCCGGATGAAGTAAGCGTATTCTCAGATTCCTCTAAGCATACTGTTAACCTGGTAGGTTACTATGAGATGGAAAACTTCTCTGCACGTGTTGCCTATAACTGGCGCAGTGAGTATATGATCCGTGAGCTACCCGGTTTCTACGGTAACCGTGAACATCAGGACTACGGTACTGTCGATTTAAGCGCAAACTACAATGTTACTGATAACCTGTCAGTCACTTTCGAAGTTGTTAACTTACTTGAAGAAGATAGCGTGCAACTTGGTGTTGCCCCAGATTCTGCAGAAGTTAAACCAGAGCTTAAAAATGGTTACCCGGCATGGAGTTTTGAAGGTGAGGCTCGTTACAAGTTAGGTGTAGCACTACGTTTCTAATGAAACATTAATCTCGTTAAAGCCCAGCTCATGCTGGGCTTTTTATTAAAGAGCATTCTTATTAATCACTGTACTACTGAGGCGGAGAAACAAGGCTAATTAGCCTGTTAGGTTAGTGTTCTAATAGTCAGAGTTCTCTGGTCATTTTTATTGAGGAGCCCTATGGATATTAAGAAAGTTGTAATTGTTGGCGGCGGAACTGCTGGCTGGTTAGCAGCTAATCACTTGGGTAAAGCGGCATTAAATAATGAGCTGTTATCGGTAACCTTAATCGAATCACCCGACATTCCAACTATCGGTGTGGGGGAGGGAACTGTCCCTGCAATAAGGCAGTCTTTGCAAAGCTTCGGTATTAGTGAAACAGAGTTTATAAGACGTTGTGATGTGACGTTTAAACAGTCGATAAAGTTTGCTAACTGGCTTGATAAGGAGGTACATGGTCAACTTAACTTTTATCATCACCTGTTTGATATGCCAAGTTCCTTAGGTACGGAGCTAACTCAATCGTGGTTAGCTGAAAAGGGCAGGGCTTATGCGGAGGTCATTTCACCACAACATGCCGTTTGTGAGGCTTACAAAGGCCCCAAAACAATTAGTGATGCTGAATATAAGGGGCATTTAGGTTATGCCTACCACCTTAATGCCGCTAAGTTTGCCAAGTTGTTAAGTGAGAATGCGCGAGAGCGCTTTAATGTTCAACATATAACTGCAAATGTGCAAGATGTGATTCTGGGTGAAGAGGGAGAGATAAAGTCTCTGGTGACTGACAGCGCCGGGACACTCGAATTCGACTTTTACATTGACTGTAGTGGTTTTGCCTCCTTGTTGATTGATCGAGCACTTAAGGTTCCCTTTGTAGATAAAGCGGGGCAGTTATTCGTCGATAAAGCGATAACTGTTCAAGTGCCAACAGAGCCAAATAGTGATATTCCGCCTTTCACTATTGCAACGGCGCACCAGTCTGGCTGGATCTGGGATATTGCGCTGAGTAACCGTAGAGGAGTGGGATTCGTCTATTCAAGTAAGTATATGGATGATGAGATTGCTATTAGTAAGCTGGACCGCTATCTGGGTGGTAAGTTATCTGAGCATAACTATAGAATGATACCTATGAAGGTGGGGTATAGAGAACATTCTTGGGAGAAAAACTGTGTAGCACTTGGGTTAGCTCAAGGCTTTTTGGAGCCGTTGGAGGCAACATCCATTCTACTGACTGACTTTTCAGCTCAACTCCTGGCAAACAGGTTCCCCAATTCCACATCGGAATTTGATGAAATTAGGCAGCAATTTAACATGGTGGTGGGTTATGCCTGGGAGCGGGTTGTTGATTTTATAAAGCTGCATTACTGTTTATCTGATCGCTCCGACTCGCAGTTTTGGATAGATAATCGGGGCCCGGATACCATGTCTGATGAACTGATCAAGCGTTTATCTCTCTGGAATAACTTTATCCCTAATCGGGAGGACTTTTTCAGTAAATTCGAGGTGTTTGATATGGAGAACTACCTATATGTTTTATACGGTATGAATTTCCCAACACAGGTATTCCCAGCTCAGGCAATTGATAAGAGCAATACCAGAATACATAGCGATAAGGTTGCTCGGGTCGCTGAGCTGTTAGTCAATGAACTTCCAAATCATAGAGAGCTATTAGATAAGATTAATCGCTATGGTTTACAAGAGGTGTAGATACTGCAGCGCCTGCATTAAGTAACGTCTTGCTTTCGCAGTGGATCCCAAAGCTCCAACTGCGAAAGCAGTTTGACTAGTGGCTTAGATCGTATTGATTTTGCTTTTTGATAAGACGCGAGAACTGTTGAAGTGAAAGTTGGTGTGCATAAATAAGAGGCAAAATTCCTCTATTTTTTAATGACAAAAAGTCTTCGTCGCTTAAATCATTTAGCCGTTCTTTATCTATCACATAGATACCGTCGATGTTCATGACGGTTTTGTTATTCAAGAGTTTTAAACTAAGTTGCTTCGGTTCCAGTAGCTTCAGGGACGAGAGGAACTGACAGATATTTGCGGTTTGCTGATTAAATGAGTCTATATCGAGCAGGGCTTGGGTACGTTTTTTAAGGTATTCACTCTGCTCCTTACTATCGATAAATAACCTGTGTCCGCCCTCTTTGACAACCAAATGACTGTTCAGGTCAATACATACCATTACTTCGTCACTCTGTTCAGAGGTTTTCATCAGAGATAAAGGGGCGTTACTGAACCCTAACGGCGTTACATTAGAGTGCCAAGAGCTGTCTTGACAGTACAGGTTAACTCCAATCTTGAGCCCCATCATAGCGACTGGCGTGAATCGACCCGTTTCGGTATTTTTTACAAAGACGATAGGGAACTCAGTCGCTAACGGTAAAAAATCTTGAGCGAGTACAGGTATCAGATGTTCATTTGAAAATCGAGAAAAATCATTAGATTCAATGATTGATATACCTGAATGTTCTGCGTTATTGAGTGGGGTTATCTTCGTCATAAGAGTTGTTAACCTTCGTTTACTATTTTAGATAGCTTATCGTTGTTGTATTTATCCCATGCCAAGTTAAGCAGTGGTGACTTGGGAAGCCTTATTCTCAAATGATGTTACCAATGTTTGACAGCGTTGTCATATTGTTGTGGCTAAGTGACACCCATTTGAAGCTCCTTATAAATACTTAGGTGTAAAGCCATTCATTTCTGTCGCCGGATAACCAATTGAATGTAAGAAAAATGTAGATATTCTGTGTGGCTTTGTGTACATTAATAAATGACAGCGTTGTCATCTGCTTGTGTGATAACTTGTCTGTAAGGTCTGCATGAGAAGGAAGAGGTCTCCTGATTCATGTTTTTGGCAGATGAATTATGGCGTTAAGCTTGGTACATCTGTGTTTGTATTTTTAGTCTCTCCCCAGAAACTAGATTGGCCAGGTGTTACACTCTCAACGAGATCATACACCTGGCTTTTTTTCTTCGGGGTCATGAAGGTGCCTGGAAGGTGATTTTCTTAATTACGGCCCTTAATTGCGATAATTTGGCGACTCTTCCTTTTTATCGGCGATGACACTTTCTCAAAGAATCTGTTCATGAGTACTCCATAACGCAGGCAACAGATCTCACTATATGCTCAACTCTGCTAACCCGGCTAAGCATAAAGTGGCGCATATGTTTTGGTATCAGGTGAAAGTGAAAAAGATTTAAATAATTAAGCCACGACCTCAGGTTAGGTCTCCATGTCGTAAGCGTTTTGTATTGTTTGACGGAGCCAGTTTTTCAAGGGGAAAGGTCGCGGACTATAAGTTAGCCCATTCTGTTATTGAGAATGAGAGAATATTGACATTATGAGGATGATGATGAAATTTAAACTTATTGCGGCTGTAATAACTTTGGTTCTGACCACGAGTGGATGCAGTCAGAATATGGCTGAACCATTAGAGGCCGAGGCGTTGAAGGACAAGAGTCTAACTCAGCTTACACTCAACCAACTCGGTGATACCTTAGATATCAAATATCGCTTAATTTCTAACTATCCGGATGGATGTCCGACTTCCGGTGTCGATGGACGCTGTTTCAGTGCGCAAATTGACCTCACATCGGCTATAGATATCGAGAGTAAAGACTGGGCAATATATTTCAGCCAGATGAGACCCGTTAAGTCGGTGAGTGGTGAAGAGTTTACCATTACCAGAGTTAAGGGTGATCTTCATAAAATTGAGCCAACAGACTCTTTCAAAGGACTTAAGAAAGGCTTCACTAAGACCATAGACTTTCGTGGTGAACTTTGGCAGCTATCAGAAACGGATGCTATGCCAAATTATTACCTGGTATCCGGCGAGTTGACCCCGGTGGTAATTAAAAGTACTCAAGTTACCAAGGATGCCGAAACCGGTATGGAGCTTAGGCCATATAATGCCGCGTTTACCGATGCCGATACACAATATAGGCGCAGTGATACAGATAAAGTGCAGTGGGCAACCCCTGAGGTTCTGTTTCTGGCAAACCAAGGGGTAGCTACACAGCCAGAATCTGCTGTGAACACAATTATACCTACTCCGTTAAGTGTTGAAGTAACATCGACCGATAGACCTGTTTCTTTCGCTCAAGGTATCAAGTTTAACCTGAACTCTATCGATGCCGCTTCAATTACAGCTGCACTGGATCGGCTGGCGCGAATCGGTGTTGTGCATAATGAAAAAGGTATTGAGGTTAGCTTTGAAAAGTTAGCAGGTGAACAGATAAGTGGTAGCTATCGGTTAAATATCGAAGAAGACAGCATCGAGATCTCTGCCGGGGATGATGCCGGCTTCTCTTATGCAATTGCTTCTTTAACCAGCCTGATAGACACCAAATACCTATCTGTGAATACCATGAGCATTGTCGATGAGCCCAGATATGGGTTTCGTGGCATGCATATCGATGTGTCCAGAAACTTCCATAGTAAGCAGTTGATCTTAGATCTGCTGGATCAGATGGCGGCATATAAATTAAATAAGCTACATCTGCATATGGCAGACGACGAGGGGTGGCGCTTAGAGATAGATGGCCTGCCTGAGTTAACCGATGTCGGCAGTAAACGTTGTCATGATTTGACCGAATCAAGCTGCCTGTTACCGCAGCTTGGCAGTGGTCCCTCGGCCGAGAGCTCAGTTAACGGTTACTACTCAAAGGCCGATTACATCGAGATCTTAAAATATGCCTCTGCGAGACAGATCCAGGTCATTCCATCTATGGATATGCCGGGACACTCCAGAGCGGCGATTAAGTCTATGGACGCCCGCTATAATAAATATATGGCGCTGGGCAATGAGCATGCTGCGAAGGAGTATCTGTTAGCCGATTTCGATGACAAGACGGTTTACTCATCGGTTCAATATTATGACGACAATACGTTGAACGTGTGCATGGAGTCCACGTTCCATTTTGTTTCTAAGGTTATCGACGAGATAGCCAAGCTGCATGCCGAAGCGGGCCAACCACTATCAATCTACCATATAGGTGCCGATGAGACCGCCGGTGCCTGGCTGGAGTCTCCTATTTGTAAGGCATTTCTTGCCGATAATAACCGGGGAATTGAGTCGGGTGATGAGTTAGGTGCATATTTTATAGAGCGGGTTTCAAATATCCTGAGCAGCAGAGGCATAAAGCCTGCCGGCTGGAGTGATGGCATGAGTCATACCCGTCATGAAAATATGCCGGCACAGTCTCAGAGTAACGTTTGGGATGTGATCTCTCATGGTGGCTATAAGCGCGCACACGAGCAGGTCAATCTGGGATGGGATGCCATCTTAGGTATGCCGGAGATGCTCTATTTTGATTTCCCATACGAAGCGGATCCAAAGGAGCATGGTTACTATTGGGCCAGCCGAAATACCAATGAGCGAAAGCTGTATGGTTTTATGCCTGACAATCTGCCTGCAAATGCGGAGCAATGGACGGATATTCAGGGACAGGCTTTCGAAGCGGATGATACTGTGCAACTGGATGAGAATGGGGTTCGCGTCAGTGGGCCAATCAAGAAGGGGATGGGGTTCACCGGTATTCAGGGGCAGCTCTGGTCTGAGACCTTAAGAAGTGATGCCGTTGTAGAGTACATGACTTTCCCAAGGTTGCTTATTTTAGCCGAGAAGGCTTGGCACAGGGCCGACTGGGAGGTGCCATATCGTTATGAGGGAGCTGTCTATAATCAAGACTCCGGTTTCTTTACTCAAGAGATGCGTGCCCGCCAATTGAAACAATGGTCCCTAATCGCAAATACTCTCGGTCATAAAGAGCTATCAAAGCTGGATAGGGCGGGCATCGAGTATCGCATTCCTACCGTCGGTGCACGGATAGATGAGGGGAAACTTTTTACTAATTTAATCTATCCCGGGCTCGCTATCGAATACCGGATCGATGGTGGACAGTGGCAAATATACAGCTCTCCTGTCACCGTCGAAGGGGCGGTTGAAGTGAGAGCCGTCGCAGCCGACGGTAATCGAAGAGGCCGCCCCCTGCTGGTGAGGTAACAAAGTTGTAACAGTCGTGGCGCCGGTAAAATAACACTCGGTGCCATGCTGAACCACAGATACTGTAGAGCCTGCAAGCCTGATTGGTTATAGCTGTCATTGGGTTGAAAAATTAAATGACAACGCTGTCATTTTTGTTGTAACATGAGTTTAACTTAATCGGTGGCGGAACTGAGCAATTGTCTTCAAGGTTTTGGATGAAAACGGTGAATGAGGTCTGTATGAGTGCGAACCAGGCTAAGGGGAAGCCCTTGTATATTGGTATTGATGGTGGTGGCAGTAAATGCCGGGCAACGATCTATTCCGGTGAAGATACCGTTATAGGTACCGGGGTCGCGGGGCGTGCCAATCCACTTCATGGTCTATCTCAAACATTTGAGTCTATTCAGGCCTCTACCGAACTGGCATTGATAGATGCCGGAATGAACTCGAGTGACAATAAAGTTTTGGTCGCGGGCCTCGGGCTTGCCGGGGTAAATGTGCCCAGACTCCATAAAGATATCCTTAACTGGCGGCACCCGTTTGCCGAGATGTATGTGACGACAGATCTGCACACTGCATGTATTGGAGCCCATAAGGGGGGCGATGGTGCTGTTATCATTACCGGTACGGGCTCGTGTGGTTATGCCAATGTCAATGGACAACAGCTATGCCTTGGTGGACATGGCTTTGCGCTAGGCGATAAAGGGAGCGGCGCCTGGTTAGGCTTACAGGCAGCTGAGCGTGTCTTACTTAGCCTGGATGGTTTCGCTCAAGAGACGATATTAACCGAACGACTCATGCGTTACTTTGATGCTAAAGATGCCATGGGAGTGGTAGAACAGTTGGCAGGGCAGTCTTCCGGGACTTATGCAAAGCTTGCCCGTATCGTACTTGAGTGCGCCCATGCCGGTGATGAGGTCGCGCTCGATATTGTCACCGAGGGGGCAAGCTATATCAGTGAGCTGGCACGTAAGCTCTTTGAAATGGAACCTCCGCGTTTTTCGATGATTGGAGGTCTTGCTGAGCCTTTGACTCCATGGTTAGGTAATGACGTGCTTGCCAGGCTCTCGCCCACACTGGCACCGCCAGAGCTAGGGGCGGCATACTATGCCCGCCAGCAGCATCAGAGCAGATGATTTAAGCAGACGCAGGACCTAGATGAGATGAAGCAGACCTTTATTGCTAAACAAGTATTCGATGGCGAGACCTTTCATAGTGAATACCCTATCACAATTGAAGATGGGCATATTCTGGCATTTGATACTGTTTCCGGTGCCAGGGAAGTTAAATTGGATGGAACCTTGGCACCGGGATTCATCGATGTTCAGGTTAATGGCGGTGGCGGGGCACTATTAAATGCTGATACCTCGGTCGAGTGTATCGAGACGATAGGCTCCGCGCATGCCAGGTTCGGTACAACAGCTTTTCTGCCTACGCTTATCACCGATGATATCGATGTGATGCGAAGAGCGGCCGACGCCGTTGCAGCTTCATTGACAAAAGGCTGCGGTGGGGTATTAGGTGTACATTTCGAAGGGCCTCATCTCTCAGTACCCAAGAAGGGGGTACACCCCCAGTCTCATATTCGCCGTATATCTGACGCCGAACTGGAGATCTTCAGCCGGGATGACTTAGGCATTAAGCTTGTGACTCTGGCACCTGAAAATGTCTCAGTAGAGGTGATTAAGGCGCTCGTCGCCGCGGATGTAAAAGTCTGTCTTGGCCATTCAAATGCCGATTACGATACGGTTGCCGCGGCCCTCGATGCCGGTGCTACCGGGTTTACTCACCTGTTTAATGCCATGTCTCCATTTGGTTCTCGGGAGCCGGGGATGGTGGGGGCCGCTATAGAGAGCCGTGATGCCTGGTGTGGGCTGATTGTCGACGGACATCATGTTCATTCGGCTGCAGCTAAGGTGGCTATCTACGCAAAACCCAGAGGCAAAGTGATGTTAGTTACCGATGCCATGCCTCCGGTAGGCTTGGACAGTGAAGCGAGTTTTGAGCTCTTTGGCACTCAGGTCATACGCCAGGGTGACAGGTTAAATGCGCTTACCGGTGAGCTTGCCGGTTGTGTACTCGACATGGCTGGAGCCGTGCGTAATACCGTTAATATGCTTGGAGTCGACTTAGGCGAAGCCATAAGAATGGGCTCTCTCTATCCCGCTCAGTTTCTTAACCTTGATAAGCGACAAGGCCAGTTGTCTACAGGTAGCAGAGCCGATCTGGTTTTGCTTAATCAAGACATCCGGGTTGAAAGAACCTATATCGGTGGCGAACGTGTGTTTTAGTGTCAGTATCTCTATGTTCAATTAGTTGAGCCCTCCGGTAGAGATGCAGTCGAGGGCTTTTTGTTATCAAAACCAAAATAATAAGAGTAGGGGAGTAGTAATGGACGTTGCCCGAGCTAAGGTATCCAAACCCAGATTAATGTCCCTCGATGCGCTCAGAGGGTTCGACATGTTTTGGATTCTGGGTGGTGAAGCACTCTTTGCCGGCTTATTGCTCTTGACCGGCTGGCAAGGTTGGCAATGGTTTGACGCCCAGATGCACCATAGTCAGTGGCACGGATTTACCTTTTACGACCTGATATTTCCACTCTTTATCTTTTTGTCCGGAGTGGCTTTGGGTCTCTCACCAAAACGATTAGATAGCTTACCTGTCGCCCAGAGAATACCCGTATATAAACATGCCGTTAAGCGTTTGCTGTTGCTTATTTTTTTGGGCGTTCTCTATAATCATGGGTGGGGCTCCGGTGCTCCGGTTGTCCCCGGTGAGGTCAGGTATGCCAGTGTACTGGGTCGAATCGCTTTTGCCTGGTTTTTTGCTGCAATCTTGGTATGGCATACCAGCTTACGAACACAGATCATAGTTACCATCGGGCTCTTGGTTGGCTATGCACTGTTGCAGTTATTTTTCCCCGTTCCGGGATATGGGGCCGGAAATTTTACCGCTCAAGGTTCAGTTAACGGCTTTATCGATACTCATCTTCTCCCCGGGGTAACATACCGTAACCGACCATTCGATCCCGAAGGTATCCTGTCAACTATCCCCGCCGTTACCAATGCACTGGCCGGTGTGTTTGTCGGGCATTTCATTGTTAAACCTCATCCTAAAGGTGAGTGGACTAAGGTGGCTTATATGTTACTGACTGGCGCTCTTGTGCTGGGGCTGGGGTGGGCGCTTGATTATGTCGTGCCGGTAAATAAAGACCTCTGGACCAGCTCATTTACCTTAGTCACCATAGGCTGGAGCCTGATTCTGCTCAGCATTTTTTATGCTGTAGTCGATCTGCTCAAGTGGCAGAAGCTTGCTTTTCCTTTTGTCGTTATTGGCTGCAATGCCATCATAATCTATCTGGCTTCCAGTCTTATCAACTGGAAGTTTACCGCACAAGGCCTTTTCGGTGGCGTCATCGAGGCCACCCCTGCATCGGCACAGCAACTTTTGCTTGTCATTTCAGTGCTGTTTGTACAGTGGTTGTTACTTTTTTGGATGTATAAGCGAGATATTTTCATCAAGGTTTAAGTCAATAGCTTTAGAGTTTGTTACTGATTTAGTGTTTAAAAATGAGGGTTTCGGTACCTCACTGCTAAAAGATTAAAATGACAGCGTTGTCTTTTTTTTGTTTCTGTTTTAACATCGGTGAAACAAAGCTGTTTAAATGAACCTTGGTCGGCCCGCTATTAAAAGTGTTTTGCCACAGGTTTATATGAGTAAGAGATCAACCTTACCCTACTCCACAATTAAATATTATAAGAAGCAGGCTTATGGAAATGACATTAAATAGTGATAAGAAGCGCAGCAGCGTTATCCCGATGACGATAGTCGCAGTGCTCTTTTTTGTACTTGGGTTTGCAACCTGGCTCAACGGCTCATTGATGCCCTATCTTAAACAGATCCTCCAGTTAACCCCACTGCAAGCCTCATTGATTTTATTCTCCTTCTATATAGCCGTGACCTTCACCGCGCTGCCTTCTGCATGGGTGATTCGAAAAGTGGGTTACAAAAATGGCATGGCAATGGGTATGGGGATCATGATGATCGCTGGGCTACTGTTCATTCCCGCCGCGAAGACACAGGTATTTGCACTATTTCTTTTTGCGCAGTTGGTGATGGGAGCGGGCCAGACTCTGCTTCAGACCGCTGTGAACCCCTATGTGGTACGCATCGGCCCCGAGGAGTCGGCGGCTGCTCGAGTCAGCGTGATGGGGATCTTAAATAAGGGGGCCGGAGTTATAGCTCCCATGGTATTTACGGCTCTTATTCTCGATAGCTTTAAAGATAGAGTCGGTACTGAGCTGACTCAGATCCAGATAGATGAGATGGCTAACTCTCTGGTGCTCCCATATATGGGAATGGCACTGTTTATCGGCTTACTGGCATTGGTCGTTAAGAAGTCGCCTCTGCCTGAGCTGGCTAATGAAGATGACGATGACAGCGCCAACAGTAAAGGCCATATTAAAGAAGCCCTGTCGCACCCTAACCTGGCATTTGGTGTCGCGGCACTGTTTTTCTATGTTGCGGTTGAGGTGATCGCCGGTGATACCATAGGTACCTTTGCGCTATCTCTGGGTGTTGAGAGTTATGGTGTGATGACCTCATATACCATGATCTGTATGGTGCTAGGTTATAGTTTAGGTATTTTGACTATTCCCCGTTTTATCTCTCAACCAAAAGCCCTGATGATCTCTGCAATATTGGGAGTCTTACTAACCTTAGGTATTGTATTTGGTGATAACGAATCCTATGCAATAGCAAATACTCTGTTAGTCCCATTTGGTGGTGCGCAGCTGCCAGACACCTTGCTGATGATCGCCTTTCTCGGTTTAGCTAACGCGATTGTCTGGCCCGCTGTTTGGCCATTGGCGCTGTCTGGCCTGGGTAAGTTAACCAGCACAGGCTCAGCCCTGTTGGTTATGGGGATAGCTGGTGGCGCGTTCGGTCCTCTGTTCTGGGGGCTGACAAGTTCTGTCTCATCCCTGGGGCAGCAGGGGGGCTATGTGGTGATGTTACCCTGTTACCTGTTTATCCTGTTTTATGCCGTCAAGGGTTATAAGATGAAGAGCTGGTAGTTAATAACTTTTGTTGATTAGTTACCTGCACTCGTTATTAGCATAACTATTGAGTAAGCTGTTAGTGTAAATACGGATTTTTGAAGGAGCCTTAATGGCTCCTTTTTTATTGAAGCTTTTCGGTCAGGCAATTATAAAATGGCTAACCGGGGGGGAGCATTGGACCGAGGGAGCTATGAGAGCAGAATATAAACTGACTCCTCATTTTTAATCATTGCTTTTTATAAAAGAGGGGCCTAGTACCGTGCTTAGAATGAGTGAGCAGTAGCGCTACCTACTGAGCGATGTCGGCTAGAAGGGGGAAGAAAGAGAATGCTTCATCGCTCTTTATGGTGCTGGTACCAAGAGTCGAAGCTCTTGTGGGGGAGACCTACTGCTGCTCTTAGAATGAGTAAGTCAGTTGCTCTACCAACTGAGCTATGCCGCTTTTATCTTCAATAAGAAAGTATCAGATACAAAAAAGCCACCCAAAAGAGTGGCTTATTCGCTCTTCACTCTTTATTTACAAGAGTAAGAAGTGGTGCCGGCACCAAGAGTCGAAGCTCTTGTGAAGGTAACCTACTGATGAACAAGTTTATTATTTCAAACTTTAAATCTAAAACGATGAATTTCAGATACAAAAAAGCCACTCAAAGAGTGGCTGTTCTGTATATGGTGCCGGCACCAAGAGTCGAACTCGGGACCTACTGATTACAAGTCAGTTGCTCTACCAACTGAGCTATGCCGGCTAAATATTGGTGCCCGAACCCGGAATCGAACCAGGGACACGAGGATTTTCAATCCTCTGCTCTACCGACTGAGCTATTCGGGCAACTAAACTGAGCGTTAGTCATCTACTCTAACCGAGGGATATCAGGTTGTTTATGACCTGTCTCGTTTGGAGTGCGCGTATAATATAGCGATGCTCAGGAGGGCGCAAGTAGTTTTTCATCAAAGATGTTCAACTAATCAAAATCTGAACGATCATGGGTTCTTTGTGTTAATTACGAACTAAAGCTGGTGCAAAAGTGGCCTCGGAATGGTGTTGAGACATATACCTGAAGAGCCTTGAGCCGACTTTAGTGTCTACTCTCTACTCTCTACTCTCTACTCTCTATAGTTGAAAGAGGGCCTTCTTGGAGTGACTTAGTCTGCTGCGATATGCATGATCTGAGATAGGAAAGTTTCAGGTACAAAAAACGTTCAAAAGAGTGGCTGCTTTGTTCTTCACTCTTTATTGCAATAGTAAGAATATGGTACCGGCACCAGGAGTCGAAGCTCTTGTGGGGGAGACCTACTGCTGCTCTTAGAATGAGTAAGTCAGTTGCTCTACCAATCACGCTATGCCGTTTTTATCTTCAATAAGAAAGTTTCAGATACAAAAAAAACACTCAAAAGAGTGGCTTATTTGCTCTTCACTCTTTATTTACAAGAGTAAGAAGTGGTGCCGGTACAAAGAGTTGAAGCTCTTGTGGGTGGAGACCTACTGATAGTTATTCTGGAATATCTGATTACTTGAACTTTAAATTTCAGGCATAAAAAAGCCCCGAACAATGTCGAGGCTTTTTATTGTATGGTGCCGGCACCAAGAGTCGAACTCGGGACCTACTGATTACAAGTCAGTTGCTCTACCAACTGAGCTATGCCGGCTAAATATTGGTGCCCGAACCCGGAATCGAACCAGGGACACGAGGATTTTCAATCCTCTGCTCTACCGACTGAGCTATTCGGGCAACTAAACTGAGTGTTAGTCATCTACTCTAACCGGGGCTTTACCAAGTCGTTTATGACCCGTCCCGTCTGGAGTGCGCGTATATTATAGCGGGTGGTTTTTTCCTGCAAGTGCTTTTTTGTAATTTACTCACCGTTCGGTTAGTTACTGTTCAAACCTGAGGGGAGTGCTCATTTAAATACCAACTTAGGTCTGGAAGCCCCTCAAAACCGCATCTTAATGTCTGACTTTTACCCAACTTAAATCGCAACCCTTCGTCAATCAAAGCGATTAAAAATCCAGTCCAAAACGGAACTTGGTATATACGTTCGAAAAAATAGAATCTATAGGCCTATTTTTCGATATTTTAGTTTTAAAAATAGAAAGTATTATGAGGCGAACAGTCTATCGATGAGGTTAGTTATGGTTCGCAACACAACACACTCCTATGGAGTCATCACAATATTAATCCATTGGGTCTCTGCATTGGCGGTTATAGGGCTTTTTGCGGTGGGCTTCTGGATGGTCGAGCTGACCTATTACAGTGACTGGTATAAGACTGCACCTCATCTACATAAGAGCTTCGGCGTGTTGCTGCTTATGCTTACGCTATTCAGGTTAATTTGGCGTCAGCTAAATCCAAAACCCGCCGGAGAACCGGGTCATAAAGCCTGGGAGAAGAGGGCGGGCAAGCTGGCACACTCAGCCATTTACCTCCTGTTACTCGTCATCATGTTTAGTGGTTACCTTATTTCGACGGCAGATGGTCGGGGAATTTGGGTCTTTGAATGGTTTGAAGTTCCCGGATTTGGATCATTTATCGATGAGCAGGCAGATATTGCTGGCTTGGTGCATCAGTACGCCGCCTATAGTTTGTTGGGCTTGGCTGCGATACATGCTCTTGGGGCATTAAAGCACCATTTCATCGACAGAGATTCAACCCTGGTCAGAATGGTGAAAGTAAGGAGGGGCTAAAGGCTCAATGTTTTGGCTTTACCCGGAATTAAATACAGATAACTTAATATATTAATTGAAGGATAGAAATGATGAAAAAAAGTTTATTAGCGACAGCATTAACGGCCTCTTTGTTACTGAGCGGCTCGGCGGCAGCTGCAGATTATGTGATAGACACAGAAGGCGCTCATGCTTCAATTCAGTTTAAGGTTAGCCATTTAGGTTATAGCTTTGTTGCAGGCCGTTTCAATGACTTTAAGGGAGACTTTAGTTTTGATGCCGATAAGGTTTCAGATGCTAAGGTTAATGTGACTATCAATACCAGCAGTGTAGATTCAAATCATGCAGAGCGTGACAAACACCTTCGTAGCCCTGACTTTTTAAATACAGGTAAATTTCCACAAGCGACATTTGTTTCTACTTCGGTAGTTGATGAGGGAGATGGTGCCTTCATACTCAATGGTGATTTCACCCTCAATGGAGTGACCAAGCCTATCGCAATTAAAGCCAATACTATAGGAGAGGGGCAGGACCCATGGGGGGGATATCGTGTCGGTTTTACCGGAACTACTGAGTTCGCAATGAAAGATTATGGTATCAAGATGGACCTAGGTCCGGCTTCCTCGCATGTCAGCTTAGATCTGGTGGTTGAAGGGATCAGGAAATAAACTTTCATACCTTGCCTCTACTCATCTCTCCGGTTCATCCCAATAAAAAAGCGCCTAACGGCGCTTTTTTGTGTCTGGAACACTTATGTAAATTTCCCATGGATGGATAGAAATTTACTTTGTGCCTTAAACACTTATGTAAATGTCCCATGGGTCAAAGATATTCCAGACATCTTGATGACATCTCCTTCACTGACCCATACGGATATAGGAAATGTCTTTAAAGCGTATGGAATGCTTAAGACCCTGAAGGTCATGGTTAGAAATTGACTGTGAGTCGAGACCTAGTGTCAGTATGAGCGGTATCAGTTACTCATCATCTTTTTGAGGCACATAGCCTTCGATCTCAACCTCTTTACCTTCAAAGAGGAAGCTAATCATCTGCTCTTCAAGAAACTTTCTGTCATCAACATTCATCATGTTGAGCTTCTTTTCATTGATCAACATGGTCTGTTTCGATTGCCAAAGAGCCCAAGCTTCTTTGCTGACGTTATCGAAAATGCGCTTACCCAGCTCACCAGGATAAAGTTGAAATCCTAGGCCTTCAGATTCTTTTTTCAGATAGACGCAGTTTACTGTGCGAGCCATGATTACTCCTTAATTAATACAGAACCTAAGCTGGCCAGAATTCGCTCGGTGGCTGCCGCTAAACCAACTTTAGGGGGATTGTGTAAGTTATACCAGAGTGACGGCTTATCTTCCATGATCTGGTTATCGCCCGGGGGCGCGATACGAATATAAATCGGGGTGATATCCAGATGAAAGTGGCTGAAAGTATGTCTGAAGCCCGGTAACTCCTCACTTTTATGAGAATCTAAATTATTTTCGACCAGATAAGTCTCCAGAGCATTACGGCTCGAAAATTCGGGGAAGCACCATAAGCCGCCCCAAATACCTGCCGGAGGTCGTTTCTCTAACTTAGCGTCTTCACCTTTAGTCAGGACCAACATGAATGCGTTCTTTTCCGGGATGATTTTTCTGGGTTTCTTACCCGGGTATTCGCTTTGTCGCCCGCTTAGTTGAGCTCGGCAGTCAATTGCTACCGGGCATTGTGAGCAAGCAGGGCGGGAGCGGGCGCAGATAGAGGCCCCGATATCCATCATTGCCTGATTATATTTTTCTATTTCGGCTTTGGGAGTCAATCTGTCGGTCAACTCCCAGAGCTGGTTTTCGACCGCTTTCTTTCCAGGCCAGCCTTCGATAGCTCCGTGGCGGGCTAATACGCGTTTGACATTGCCATCGAGAATTGCGTGTTGTTGTCCTAATGAGAGAGACAATATAGCGCCGGCCGTCGAGCGTCCAATGCCGGGAAGTGCCACCACCTGTTCAAAATCTGTTGGAAACATGCCGGCGTATTCATCGCGTATCACTTGAGCCGACTTATGTAGGTTTCGCGCTCGGGCATAATAACCCAGCCCGGTCCAGTGATGCAGTACTTCATCCTGATGAGCATCGGCAAGTGACAGAATGTCCGGAAATCGCTCCATAAACTTAAGGTAGTAGGGGATAACCGTATTAACCTGAGTTTGTTGCAGCATAATTTCCGATATCCAAACCTTATAGGGGGTCTTGTCTATCTGCCATGGCAGGTGCTTACGGCCGAATTTGTCATACCAATCTATGATGCGCGTTGAGAATGAGGCTTTATTGCAGGGCTTTGAGTCGTTCACGGGCATATATAGGGTCATCAAAATCATGGAAGGATCATATGACGGGCAGTCTATCTATCATGCCCCCAGGAGACAAGCTCTGTTTGGCTTGAGGAGTGGCAAATAGTCACCGGCGTTCGCACTGTTTGTGAAACTTGATATACTTTGATCACTTAATTACGAAGCGATTAAGTATATTGGGCTTGCACTGATTGTTGATCTTTGGATAATGCCCTAGTTTTCTATTAACCATGCCAAGATCGAGGGCGAGAATGAGCGACGTGACAACTGCGGAGTTTAATGAAGAGGGTAAGTATCTTCGCAAAGTGAGAAGCTTTGTATTAAGAGAGGGCCGACTAACTAAAGGCCAGGCTACCGCAATGGAGCAACATTGGCCTGCGATGGGGCTTGATTACTCTCCGGAACCATTGGACTTAGCTGAAATTTTTGGCAGAGATGCTGATACAGTGCTGGAGATTGGCTTTGGCATGGGGGCCTCTTTGGTCGAGATGGCGAAAGCTTCTCCTGAGCTTAATTTTATTGGTATCGAGGTGCATAAACCAGGTGTGGGGGCTTGCCTGAGTGTTGCCGGCGAAGCTGGAGTGACTAACTTACGCGTCTTCCACCATGATGCTATAGAAGTCCTGGAAAACAGCATAGTACCGGGTTCACTTGCCAGAGTGCAGCTTTTCTTCCCGGACCCATGGCATAAGAAGCGTCATCATAAACGTCGTATTGTCCAACCTGAGTTCGCTCAGCTGATCCGTCGCACCCTGAAAATCGGTGGTGTCTTTCATCTTGCAACAGATTGGGAAAATTATAGCGAGCATATGCTGGAAGTCATGGGCTCTGCCGAAGGTTATAAGAACCAGTCGCCTACCGGGGATGTTGTTGCACGTCCAGAGCATAGACCGCTGACTAAGTTTGAGGCCCGGGGTCACAGACTGGGGCACGGTGTTTGGGACATAATGTTTGAGCGTGTCGATTGATCTGTTTTCGCAGACTCAATTTATCCGAATATTTGTTAGTACTATAACGTCACATTAATTAAGGTGGGAATGACAATGGCAACACGTAGTCGTCGCTTGCGTAAAAAATTGCGCGTAGATGAGTTCCAGGAGTTTGGTTTCGATATCAACTGGACATTCGATGAGTCAGTTTCGGAAGAGCAGATCGATTCAGTCGTCGATCAATTTATTGATGAAGTGATTGAACCGCGCCAGCTTGGCTTCCATGGTGGAGGTCATAAGGAGTGGGAAGGGATCATTGCTACTCAGGTCATTGGCAAGTGCACCGAAGATGATCGCGCAGCCGTTATCGACTTCTGGAAAGGACAGCAGGTATCTGATGTCGTTGTAAGTGAGCTATATGATATCTGGTGGAGTTAATGCCAGAGCAAGCTTTGTTAGAGCAGGTGGTCGATAAGGTTCGGCCTCTGCTTGGACAGGGAAAAGTTGCCGACTATATTCCGGCACTTGCGTGTGTAGACCCGAATAAGATCGGAATAGCCGTCACAACACTAGACGGTACAACTATAGGGGCTGGAGATTACCTCGAGCCCTTTTCGATTCAGAGTATCTCAAAGGTTTTTAGCCTGACAATGGCTTTAACTCTATATGAAGAGGATGAGATCTGGTCGCGGGTTGGTAAAGAACCGTCGGGGCAATCGTTTAACTCTTTAGTTCAGGTAGAGCTAGAGCGTGGGTTACCCAGAAATCCGTTCATTAATGCCGGTGCTTTAGTCATTGCAGACCTGCTGCAGTCCAGACTTGGAGCCCCTAAGCATAGAATGCTCGAGAGTATCCGGCATCTCAGTGATAATCAGCGGCTTATTTCAGATAAGATTGTGGCTAAGTCCGAATATGAGCATAGCGCAAGAAACGCCGCAATAGCTTATCTGATGAAATCATTCGGCAATTTCAATAACGATGTCGATACTGTATTGAGAAGCTATTTTCACTATTGTGCTATCCGCATGAGTTGTGCCGATCTATCCAAATCTATGCTGTATCTGGCTAACCGAGGCCAGAGTCTGAATGGTCATCAGTTGATTTCTGCTGTACAAACCCGTCAGATGAACGCACTGCTTGCTACTTCCGGTCTTTATGACGGCGCCGGGGAGTTCGCCTATCGGGTCGGCATGCCAGGTAAAAGTGGCGTTGGTGGTGGGATCATTGCCGTGATCCCGGGAGACATGTCGGTATGTGTCTGGTCTCCCGAGTTGGACTCAAATGGTAATTCACTTGCCGGAACCGCAGCACTCGAAGAGCTGTGTCAGCGCTTAGGACGCTCAATTTTCTAGTTTTCCCCCATCTTGTGAATATTAGTAAATCGGCCAAAATCTGGTGTTATTTACTAATATCTCCCGGTATATCTTTTTACTCTGCTTGTAAATTCTTTGTAATCAGTTGGTTGCGTTTTTGGCATGATATGTGCTTTGTTACTGGATATATCGGGTTTTGATCTGGCGCGCTGTGTTGTCCTCACAGATCAAAATGCTTCAGGAATACTAAGTTTAAGGAAAGTTTCGATGAGAAAATTAGCAACTTCTATAGGGATCTCGGCAGCTCTTTTCGTGGGGAGTGCGGTGACTTTTGTATCGGCTCATGAAGAGCATTCGTCAAATTCGTATCAGAGTCATAATGAGCAATGTGAGGTTGCACTAAATTATGATGTCGCCGTTGAGCCTCAGTTAATGACGGTAAGTGATGGTGACTCAGAGCTGTATCGAATCGAACTTGATAAACTGTATGTCGATGGAAAGCGGGTTTCTCTGGATGGTAAGCAGCAGAGGTTATTGACTCAGTACTCACAAGAGGTCGCAAGGCAGCTCCCTGAGGTGATCACATTA
The DNA here is from genome assembly GCF_947501225.1 of uncultured Shewanella sp. Lineage (GTDB taxonomy): Bacteria > Pseudomonadota > Gammaproteobacteria > Enterobacterales > Shewanellaceae > Shewanella. Next base: position 86,421 of record NZ_CANMUW010000007.1, on the reverse strand, counting down.
GTGCATGATGCCGTTGGTATCGCATCATCGGCGGCGAGTATGGCATTAACCCCGCTTCTAGGGGATGCGGCGGGTGCAAAACTGGATGAGATGATGGATGGGTTTGAAGAGCGCGTAGAACAGGTTGCTTATCAGCATGGAGATAAGTTTTATCTTGGTTCGACTCAGTCATCACTCGAAGATACCTTCGATAAAGAGTTCGAAAAAGAGATGGAAGAGCTAATAAGAAGCTCTGTAGGCACCATGATGGTCAATTTAGGTAGTGAAATCCTGTCAGGGGATGGTGATTCCTTCGAGCAGAAAATGGAGTCATTCTCCAGAAAGATGGAAAATGTCGGCGAAGAGATAGAGGTGCAGATCGAAGCCCAGGCCAAAGATCTCGAAAAGCGAGCAGAAAAGATGTGTGATGATTTTCAGTACTTGATAGCCTTGGAGCAAAACTTAAGGGCTGAAGTTCCCCAGCTGAGTGAATACCGTTTGATTGACGCCTCGGCTAAGGAGTTGTTGGAGTAGGTTTTTAGTTTAGACCTGGACTTTTATACCGGTTGGTATTTGTTGCTTCCCACCATTTATTGCAACAGGCCCGTAGTTTCGATTACGGGTTTTTTTCGTTTTAGCCGAATACCCGACGCTCAAATAACAGATACTTTTACATTGAGCCTATCTGGCTGCATAATCGAAATATTATACCCAGGTTAAACTTTACTGATACAGATTGGTAAGAGCTCACCCATAGCACCTAGCATTTTCTGATGCCAAAATTAAGACAAAAAAAATAGGTATTAGAATCAAAGCACAAATCTTTGGTATACTGACAAAAAAATAAGAAAACTGACCTTTTTGCTAGTGGACTCGGTCAGACGTCTGACTCTACTCTAGTGTACTTTTATAAAATAAGTGGCTGTTTTAAAAGAATGTTGTTTGTTTTTTTTAATTCGGTTTCCCTTACTTAATGTAAGTATTGTTAGTGTCGTAAACACCTTAAGGCGATTTACATGTTAGAACTATTGGAACCTATCGCAATTTTTACTCATGTTGCCCGTGCCGGCAGCTTTAGTTCCGCAGCAAGGAAATTGGGGATCTCTAAGTCCAAGGTGAGCACTCAAGTTGCCGATCTTGAACATAAATTAGGGGTTCAGCTGATCCAGCGTACAACGCGAAGCTTGAGCTTAACCGAAGCCGGACAATTATTGTATACCCAAGGTGAAGAGTTACTTCGAGATGCCGATCAGGCTATTGCCAGTGTTCATAATCTTAATGATGCGACTCGTGGGGTATTAAAGGTCGGGATCTCTCAATCTTTCGGTACCATGCATATTATTCCGGCATTGCCTGAGTTTATGACGACGCATCCTGAGCTGGAGTTGCAGGTTAGCTTGCTGGATCATAAGGTCGATGTTGTCAGTGAAGGGTTAGATCTACTGCTCACCATGTCTGAGCAGCTTCCCTTAGGTATGGTTGCCAGACCTTTGATGAAGTGCCAGTTTTTACTCGCTGCATCTCCTGAATATATTAAGTTGCATGGACAACCGGATCGCCCGGAACAACTGGTCGACCATAACTGTCTGGTTTATCAGGGGGAGTGGCATGAGCATAGTGTTTGGCAGTTTAAAAAGGGCGATGATTATTGTGAGATCGGCGTATCCGGTAACTTCAGAGTCGATAATGCTCCCGCACTAAAGTCTGCCGCAGTCAGTGGCCTTGGCGTGGTCTACCTGGCAAGTTACCTGCTTGAAGATGAAGTGGCGAAAGGAACCTTAGTTCCCTTACTGCAAGATTGGCAGTTAACTCATCATCTGCCCTTGCAGGCGGTGTATCCAAGAAGAAAGCATTTGGCCCCCAAAGTCAGTGCCTTCATTGACTTTATTAAAGGCCATATCGGCTCTCCGCCATACTGGGATGAACCTTATGCCGAGCTCTATGCCAAGCGGAAGTAGCCCTCTTTTCTGACTGAAAGCTGCTAAATGTAAGGTATTGAATGTGTAGTGGGTTATACATAAACTGAATAAGTTAACAGCATTTTTAGGAAACATTGTTTGCTGTAGAGGATGATGAGCCTCACCCTATGAAGGGGTGAGGTTTTTTTTGTTTTAAAACATGCAATTACAATGGATCTATATTAGTAATATATTACACCCTTATTAAGGGGGTACTAATGTGTGAGCGGTGTTGCTATTGCGCTTTGTTCTTAAAAGAATACAATTGCAACTAGTTGATTTGGGAAGGTCTGACCCCCATAAATCTTTTAAGAATGACCCCTCTTGAGCTATTTATGCAGACTGGCGATTAACGCACCCCCGAATCGATGCTGGCGGAGGTTTAAGAACTAAAACAGTGCCAGCCTTGAAACCATCATCCTAGTTTTGGTTTTACCCCGGTTTTTACCGGGGTATTTTTCTTTCTGAAGCAATACCTTGTGTTATTTACTAGCAATTAAAGAAAGTGCTGAACAGATTGAGATAGAAAATTTGAAGAGTCGGTTTGGTTTGATACTTGTTAATCTGTAACTAATTATCGAGCCATATTGACCATCTATTTAGCCAGTTGGAGTTTCCAACTGGCTTTGTTTTTTTTAACAACAGGCTAATCTTGATGAAGCTGCGCGTTAAAGTCTTGAGCTAAGTGTTAGCAGGTGTTCTGATGGAGCTAAAATAGAGGAGCGTTAGCAGAACTGCGACAGCAGCTCGTTAACAAACATCTGTCCTTTGGGAGTTAACTCCCAATACTCTTCGCTCTCTGTCAGTAAGGATTTTGCTTTTGCCTTAGCAATTCCCTCTTCCAGAACAGTACGTGATAGTCCGGTTCTCTGCTCAAATTCGCACTTTGGGATTGGCGATATGAGACGAAAACGATTCATCAGGTACTCGAGCGCTCTCTCATCTTCAGGGATCTGAGTCAGATCGAAGGTATAATCATCAGCTACCAGGTAGCCTTTTGGATGTTTAATTTTGACTGTCCGGATGATGGTATCTGACGCCGGAAGTGTCACTTTTCCATGAGCACCACATCCAATGCCCAGGTAATCACCAAACTGCCAATAGTTGATGTTGTGTCGGCACCGGTAACCGGGTTTGGCATAGGCGGAGATCTCATACTGCTCATAGCCTAAGGCTGCCAGTTTTTTCTGACCTTGCTCATAGATCTTCCATAGTGATTCATCATCGGGCAGTTGAGGTGGCTTCGAGTGAAACAGGGTATTTTGCTCTATGGTCAACTGATACCAGGATAGATGTGGTGGCTTAAGTGAGGCTGCTGTCTCAATATCGGCCATTGCCTCATCAAAACTCTGGTTGGGAAGTCCGTGCATAAGATCCAGGTTAAAGCTGTCGTAGCCGACCTCAGAAGCTTTTTGAGCGGCGATCCTGGCCTCATCTTTATCATGTATTCGTCCCAGCAGATTTAACTTGTCACTGGAGAAACTCTGTACACCAATTGATAATCGAGTCACGCCGGCCTGATGATAGGCTTTAAAGTCATCATGCTCTAATGTGCCGGGATTGGCCTCCATACTTATCTCTATCTGTTCGCTGAAGGGAATAAGTCGTGATATCTGAGTCAACAACCTCTCTATTTGAGCTGCATCAAACAGCGAAGGTGTGCCGCCACCGATGAAAATTGAGTGTAACTTTCGTCCCTGAACATATTGAACGTCGTTTTTCAGATCGTTGATCAGTGCATCGATATACGCTTGTTGAGGCAACTCGCCATGTTGACCATGGGAGTTAAAGTCGCAATAAGGACACTTCTGCACACACCAGGGAATGTGAACATATAGACTAAGTGGTGGTAGTGTTAACATATCTGTGTGCCTTGCTGTTGTATCAATATATTCATGCTTCGAAAGCTCATAGAACACTTTGGAGCCTTTGAAGCCAATTAGGGAGGTGCTCAAAGTCATCCCCCCTAACGATATCAAGCCTTAGTACCGTCAGAGCGGTGATTAAATGAGTATGCCTTGCTTTTGCATTGCATCTAGCAGCTGTGACATCGCCTTTCCGCGATGGCTGAGACGGTTTTTCTCTTCACTGGATAACTCAGCAGCCGTGCACTCATGTTCAGAAGGAATGAAGATAGGATCGTAGCCGTGACCGTTTTCGCCTTTGGCCTGGAAACCTATCTCTCCTTCCCAGGAAGCCTGGCAGATGATTGGAGTCGGATCTTTAGCATGGCGCATATAGACAAGGATGCACTGAAATCTTGCCGTTCTTGCTTCTTTGCTCCCTTTCAGGGCTTCAAGTAGTTTTTCATAGTTATCGGTTGAGCTGGCTTTCTCTCCAGCATATCGGGCAGAGTATATTCCCGGTTGCCCGTCCAGTAGATCAACCTCGAGTCCTGAATCATCGGCAATCGCCGCAAGCCCGGTAACTTCGGCGGCATGACGTGCCTTGATAATGGCATTCTCGACGAAGGTTGTGCCAGTTTCCGGTACCTCTTCGACATTAAACTGGCTTTGAGGAAGTACCTCTACATCGTATTGTGAAAAGATTTCTGCAAACTCTTTAAGCTTACCTTTGTTACCACTGGCGAGAACGAACTTATCCATGAGATACCTTAAAACACTTTGGGTTCAATAGTTGGGCGCAATAATAACTAAGCCGGGCCGGAAACGGTAGTGATGATAGCGGGAAATCGACGAAACAGTAGGTCTAAAGAAGTTCAGATAGAAGCAGTACCCTCCCGAAGGAGGTTACTGACAATAGCAAATGCCGGAATTGAAAGTGGCTGAGCTGGCCGGATATCTGAATTAATCTACATAGAACTTCTGTTTGAACGTCAGCTGTGTATTGAGCTTTTTTTGGTGCTTGATTGCGATTTGAAAGTTGATCTCCTGATCATCACGGTACGGGACCTCGGCGACATAGTAGATTGCATCGCCTTCACGGATCTCTCTGAATTTTAAGTTGATTCTAGCATCGAGTAGGTTATTGGCAATGCCCGAAATCTCAACTGCAACAGGAGGGTTGCCCTCCTGACTGGTGTCGAGCACAGAGATATTGATGATCCCTGTATAACTACTGCGTTTGATGCCGTATGACTTGGCGATACTGGGAGTGAGAAATGTGCTGCCTAATGCGACATAGTGAATATCGTAGTTACCTACTTTCTGCTTCTGCTCTGCAGAAACACTGCCTATGAAAGCGAGTGTGAGAATGAGTGCTGATAAAATAGCTCTGAACATGACTGACTCCTGTGTTATCCGTTCTATCTATCGTGGATGACTAAAGTATAGATGTTTACACGATTAAGTTAACCTTTCATTGCGTTACAAAAAATTAACCTTCCTCTATAGCAGCCTATCAATCGCTTCAGGGATAAGCCTGGGTGAAAGTATCCTAACCTGCTTATGTCTGCCTAATGCACCTTTGAGGATCACAATATCACCTTTAGGCACCTTAAAGGCTTTCGACAGATATTTGATCAGGTGAGCGTTCGCCTTGCCATCGACCGGAGGAGCCGTGATTGCAATTTTAACTTCCTCTCCATGGACTCCTACAATCTGATCCCGGCTGGCTTTGGGCTGAATATAGAGGTTAAGCAGCAGGTCCTCCTGCTGCTTAGAGACAGGAGGCATTAAACGTTTGCCCAGAAAGGTACATATTGCGCTAATAAGATATTGACGAAGTTAAGGATGATCATCAAAACAAGCAATGACAGATCAAGGCCGCCCATAGGAGGAATAATGCGACGTATCGGAGACAGGAAGGGCTCGGTTAACTGTCCCATAACCATCTCGATAGGGTTATGTCCCTGGCTTATCCAGCTCAATACAGCTCGAATGATCAGCATCCAGAAGAGCAGTACTCCGGCTTCTTTAAAGACTGAGACTACGGCAACTAATAAAATTGTCGGGATATTGATGGCTGCACCCGCTATAAGGCTGAGGATCACAAATTTTGCAACGACAACCAAAAGGGCGAGTAAAAATGAAGCTGTGTCAAATCCACCTATGGAGGGGAGAATACGGCGTAAGGGGGCGACAATCGGATGTGTGGCTTTTACGATAAACTGACTAAATGGGTTGTAAAAATCGGCCTTAGCGAGTTGGAGCCAGATTCGGAGAATTACAACCATCAGGTATAGGTCAAAAACGGTGCTGACTAAAAAACTTAATGCATTCATGAGCGTGCTCTATTCTATATTGTTAAAAGTTAGTTCAGTTGAAATTAATATTGCTCAGCCATCTCTTGAGCGCGAGCGACACAGTCATCCATGGCTTGGCTGACCAGTTCCCTGATATTACCAGATTCAAAGGCGGCAATCGCCTTAGCCGTAGTTCCTCCTTTAGAGGTCACATTTTCTCTGAGCTGTGCGGCAGAAAGCTCCGGGTTTTGAATCACCATCTCCGCGGCTCCCAGCGCCGCTTGCTGAACTAAGGCTCGGGCTTTGAGCTCATCCATACCGGATTCGGTCGCCTTAGCGATCATAGCTTCCATAAACAGGAAGAAATAGGCTGGAGAGCTGCCCGCCAGAGCGATAACCTGGTTCAGCTCCTCCTCCTTCTCTACCCAGACAACTTTGCCGCCACTTAGCATGAGATGTTCACAGAAGTCTTTTTGTTCTTGTGAGATCTCATCCCCGGCATATAACCCCGTCATGCCCACACCAATCTGAGTCGGTGTATTGGGCATGGTGCGGATCAGTTTAATTTGTTGGCCGAAATAGTCGCTGTATCGGTTTGCCGTGATGCCGGCGGCGATGGTGATGATGAGCTTTTCTGACAGGTCGAGAGCGCCGAGTTCCTCACAAACGGCTTGCATGAAGTGAGGCTTAACACTCAATACTATGACATCTGCCTCTTTGGCCGCAGCAAGGTTATCGTGTGATACCCGGATATTGAGGTCGTGCTGTAGAGCATTTAATTTTTCTACGCTGGGGTTAGTTGCGTGAATGAGTGACGGAGTGTAGCCGCTTTTAACCAGCCCGCTGGTAATGCTGCGGGTCATGTTTCCAGCCCCGATAAAACATAGCTTCTTCTCAATCATGTGGCATCTCTTATTATCTGTTTCTGTTTATTTAATATTTGGGCGGTAACAGTATAAAACAAGCTGGTAATGCAAAGTATGCTATACGTTTATGTTGGATTTCGCCCGGCTTACTCTCAAGCAGTCAAACTCTTCTCTCTTTGGCCGAATATCGCACTGCCGATTCTAACCATAGTCGAGCCATGCGCTATTGCTTGCTCCAGATCGTTACTCATCCCCATCGAGAGGGTGTCTACGTCTGGGTAACTGGCCTTTAACTTCAGGAATAGGTTCTGCAGTTGCTGGAACTCATCTTTCTGTGTTTGTATATCATCGGTCGCCGTAGGAATGGCCATTAAACCACGAAGGGTCAATTTGGGAAGGGGGGCTATGGTATCTGCCAGCGCCATGAGTTCATCAGGGGATATCCCGGACTTACTGGGCTCACCGCTGATGTTAACCTGAATACAGACATTAAGTGGCTTAAGCTCATCGGGACGTTGATCGTTCAATCGTAAGGCAATTTTATCCCGACATAGGGTATGCATCCAATCGAACTGGCTCGCAACAACCTTAGTCTTATTAGATTGCAAAGGACCGATGAAGTGCCATTGAATTTCAGGACAGCTACTCTTCAGCTCTTTTACCTTAGTCTCTCCCTCCTGGACATAGTTTTCACCGAAAAGCCGCTGACCGGCAGCATAGGCCGCTATAATATCACTATTAGGTTTTGTTTTACTCACTGCGAGTAACTGAATGTCATTGGCATCTCTTGATGAAAACTTTGCCGCTTGGGTAATTCGTTGCTGGGCGTTGGCCAGCCTGTCTGCTATTGTTGTCATGATGTAAGTTTTTTGATTGAATGGATATCCCATACTATGGAAATCACAGAGTTACTTGCCTTTAGTGTAAAACACAATGCATCTGATCTACACCTTTCAGCGGGCGTATCTCCTATGATACGTGTTGATGGTGAAGTCAGAAAGATCAATCTGCCGGCTTTAGATCATCAAGGTGTTCATGGGCTCGTCTATGACATCATGAATGATAAACAGCGAAAGGATTTTGAAGAGCATTTAGAGATAGACTTTTCATTTGAAGTTCCCAACTTAGCGCGTTTTCGTGTCAATGCCTACAATCAGTCACGAGGCGCCGCAGCCGTATTCCGTACCATTCCCAGTGATATCTTAAGTCTTGAACAACTAGGTGCTCCGGAAATATTTAAGAAGATCTCCAGTTTTCCTCGCGGATTAGTCCTGGTAACCGGGCCGACGGGCTCGGGTAAGAGTACAACCCTGGCGGCCATGATTGATTACATTAACGATCATCGTCACGAGCATATTCTGACCATCGAAGACCCGATAGAATTTGTTCATCAAAATAAGCAGTGCCTCATTAACCAGCGTGAGGTTCACCGCCATACCCACAGTTTTAATGCTGCGCTGCGTAGTGCACTGCGTGAAGATCCCGATGTGATTCTGGTGGGTGAGATGCGAGATCTGGAAACGATTCGTCTCGCGATGACGGCGGCTGAGACCGGTCACCTGGTTTTTGGCACTCTGCATACAACATCGGCGGCGAAAACCATTGACCGTGTCGTTGACGTATTCCCGGAGGGGGAGAAGGGGATGGTAAGAACCATGCTTTCGGAGTCTCTTCAGGCGGTAATATCACAAACCCTGATAAAGAAGGTGGGTGGGGGCCGTGTGGCTGCTCATGAAATCATGATGGGAACTCCTGCGATTCGAAACCTTATCCGTGAAGATAAGGTTGCTCAGATGTACTCAGCGATTCAAACGGGTATGGCTCACGGGATGCAGACTTTGGATCAGTGTCTTCAGAATTTAGTCAATCGCGGTCAGATCACCCGTGAAGATGCACAGCACAAGAGTGCCAATAAGCAAACGACATTTTAATAAGGTTTAGTTATGGATGTGCTCCCTTTTTTAAAGGTAATGGTCGAGCGAAAAGCATCGGATCTCTTTATCACTGCCGGTTTTCCGCCGAGTGCAAAAGTTGATGGTGAGCTAAGACCTCTCAGTGAAACCTCTTTTACCTCCGCTCAATCCCTGGATTTTGTCGAATCTTTGATGACTGAGGAGCAAAAGCAGGAGTTTCATGAAAGCCGTGAGTGTAATTTTGCTTTTGCGGCTAAAGGGTTGGGGCGCTTTCGTGTCAGCGCCTTCTGGCAGCGTGAGGCTCCCGGCTGTGTCATGCGCCGTATTGAGACGAAGATCCCTGAGGTGGAGGATCTTAAACTTCCTCCAATCCTGAAGGATCTTGTGATGAGTAAGCGTGGGCTTATCATCATGGTTGGTGGTACCGGAACCGGTAAATCGACCTCATTGGCGGCGCTGGTGGGCTATCGAAATGCAAACTCACGGGGCCATATTTTAACTATCGAAGATCCGGTGGAATTTGTTCATGATCATCGTAAGAGTATTATTACTCAGCGAGAAGTGGGCATAGATACCGAATCATTCGATGCGGCGTTGAAAAGCTCGCTTCGCCAGGCCCCCGATGTGATATTAATCGGTGAGATAAGAAGCCAGGAAACCATGGAATTTGCGCTGGCATTTGCCGAGACTGGTCACCTCTGTATGGCTACTCTGCATGCTAACAACGCCAACCAGGCGTTAGATCGGATCATGAACCTGGTGCCTGAGAGTAAGCATCAGCAGCTACTGTTCGATCTCTCGTTGAACCTGCGAGGCATCGTCGCTCAGCAGTTGGTTCCTAAGGCCGATGGTACAGGGCGCAGAGCCGCGATTGAGATCCTGATCAATACGCCTCGTGTGAGCAGTCTGATCGCTAAGAATGAACTTCATCTTCTGAAAGAGACCATGTCCAAGTCTAATGAGCAGGGGATGCAGACCTTCGATCAGGCCCTGTTAAATTTGTATAGCGAAGGGGATATCAGCTACGCCGATGCCTTGCACCATGCTGATTCGCCAAACGATCTTCGTTTGATGATTAAGTTACAGGGATCACCCGATTCCGACTCAGGTTCAGGGTTTATGGAGGGGGTAACCCTGGATTTAGATTAGCTTCTGCCTGCAGTCACAGAAGTCACAGTTGAAAAACCAGCGTTAACTTCGCTGGTTTTTTATTGCCGCTAAGTTTTTTGACTATGCTTATTAGATATTTAGTTAAGAGTGAACAGGAATGCCATGATAACCTCAACTCAAACCCGCTTAGCCTTGCTATTACTGTTTCTTCCGCTGACCGCATCCGGAGTACCTGTCACCGATGAACTCGATCTGGGAGGGGCCGTAAGGGTTAACTATGGCTGGAAAGATTATGATAGTAACTCCAAGCTGGAGTTTGAACTGTTTAGGCTAGATGTTAATTATCTTGATGATGACCTTTTTGCATCGGCGCAATATCGTTGGTATCAGGATATGGATGTGATCCATCATGCCTATGCTGGTTATCAGTTCAATGATGAGCAGAGCTTACAGCTGGGCGTGACTCAGGTTCCCTTCGGTCTGCTTCCCTATGGAGCTCACTCTTTCTGGTTTAGCGCTAACTATTATCTGGGATTTGAGGATGACTTCGATGCCGGGATCCACTGGAAATATGATAACGACAGATGGCGTTTCGATCTGGCCTACTTTTTAAATGATGAATATGGTGATGGTAGCAGGTATGAGCGATATTCGTTCGACGTGGCGGTAACCGACTCCTATCCCTATGAGGAAGCGGGGCAGGTAAATGCCCGTGTTGAGCATAGCTTTACCTTAGATAGTGTTAAACATAAGTTGGGGGGCTCGGTTCAATATTCTATGCTCGACTTTACGCCAACGGCTCAAAGCCAGGAAGCCGGAGAAGATATTGACGGGATAGCGACCTCGCTTCACTGGCAGCTGGATTGGAATAGTTGGCAGGGGCAGCTGCAGTATCTCTATTATGACTATGAGGTAGAGGCAGGTAATCGTATCGCGTTATCGGCTTTTGCCTACCCTTTTGAAATCGCTTCTTCCGCCGAACTGTTAACTGTTAATCTCTCAAAGAGTACGGATGTCGATTGGGGACCGATAACTAACCTAAATTGCTATAATGACTTCAGTCAGGTATTGGCCTCGGGAGAGGGTCTTGAAGACTCGATTCAGAATGTGACCGGCTGTGCCATATCGGCGGGGAAGTTTTACTCCTACATCGATTGGATTGCCGGTAAAAACATGTGGTTTATCAATGGACCGGGTATCGGCATCGACAATGGTTCCACTCGATGGAGCTCAAGGTTGAATATCAATATTGGCCTTTACTTTTAAATCTTTCTTAAGAGCCAGGGCAGAGTTAAAAAGGGAGCTTATGCTCCCTTTATTAGCTCGACGATACTCGTTGTTTAATAGGTGCTTTCGAAGTAACTTTCGATGATCAATACGGCTGACATCGCGTCGACCTGTCCCTTGGTCAGGGCTTTATAACCGCCCATCTCAAATAGTCTGGCTTTTGCATCGGCGGTAGTGAGGCGCTCATCTTGTGTGACTACCTTAGCCCCGAACCGGCCATTAATGCGGTTGGCAAATTTTTTCGCTCTCTGTGTCATCTCCTGCTCAGTGCCGTCCATATTGAGAGGCAGGCCGACAACGACAAGATCGGGTTTCCACTCCTCTATTAACATACCTAACTCTTCCCACTTAGGGATCCCGTCGACGGCTTTAATCGATAATAGAGGCTTGGCACTGCCTGTGAGGGATTGTCCTATCGCGACACCAATACTCTTGGTACCGTAATCGAAGCCTAATACTGTTATTGAACTCATAAATTAAACATGTCCTGTTGTTCCTCCCGTTAAGGGAGCTGTCGACGTCTGTACCTTATAATGGTGGTATGGCATTTGTGAGAGCTTGCCCTCCTGCTATGGCAATACTCCCGCAATGTATAGCAACCCCCCCCAAGCCATAATTGAACTCATAAAGCTTCTTTAAGAGTTTTTAGAGTGTTAACCCCAGCGGGAGGGAGGGGGCTGATTTATGCGTGACCGGTTTGATTGGATAGTTGCCATATATCGAAGCCTAAGGATTTTGTCGCTTGCTGCCAACGCTCCTCATACTCAGTGTTAAATAGCAGTTCTGTCGTGGCCGGAATCGAAAGCCAGGAGTTTTCAGCCAGCTCCTGTTCGAGCTGATCCCGACTCCAGCCGGCATAGCCCAATGCGACAATGAACTGCTCGGGGGCTGCATTACTACCCAGAGCCGATAACACATCCCTTGAGGTGGTAAGCATCAGCTCATCGGTAAGTGATTGGCTGCTGTTCCAGGTTGATTGAGGCGTATGAAGAACAAACCCTCTTTCAGGGGTGACGGGGCCACCTATAAGCACTTTTGAGCCCAAAGAGGTGATCACTTCCGGCTCCTCCTTCAGTTGCATCTGCAGCAGAAGTTCATTGACCTCGATGCCGATAGGACGGTTTATCATAATCCCCATTGCGCCTTTTTCATCGTGTTCGCAAATATAGATCACCGAGCGTTCAAAAAACGTATCGTGAAGTGAAGGCATAGCGATTAAAAAGTGATTTTGTAAACTTTCCATTTGGACTCCGCTAGAGGGAACAGGCTGGTCTGGTTTAATATTGGGGCTTAACCGCCCGCTAACTTGACCTTGTAATTGAGCTTTTCCAACAGGGTTTTCAATTGCTCTCTATTATCTGTTTGAACTTCAATGTTGAACTCTTTTACCGTACCGCCGCAACCACACTGCTTTTTCAGTTTTTGTGCCAGCGCCTTTAACTCTTTATCGTTTAAACCTAAACCTTTAATAACGGAGACCCCTTTCCCTTTGCGGCCTTTACTGTCTTTATGGATCCTGACGATACCATCACCGGCTGGCGCTTGCGCCGTTTCTTTTTCTGGCGAGATTCTGCCGATATCAGTGCTGTAAACAAGAGAAACATTTGAGTCTTTTTTCATGGGAATGTCGTTAATTTTCGATGGTAAGGTGAGTTTAACAAATTGAAGAATGTTGTGGGAGCTTATTACAAAACGCAGAAATAAAAATAATCGGACAGGGGGAAGAAAACCATCTAATTATCTGAGGAGAATAGATAAGAAGAGCAGCTGACACTTCCCTAACCGTCACAAGGCTCTGGAAATGTCAGGGTAAAGGTGACTCTGGCGATTTAAACAGCCTGTGCGACGCCGATTAACAGTGAGATAGCTGTAATAGCCGCACAGGGAATAATAAACTTATGAAACTTAGGTAGTGCTATCGAACAGGCTGTCAACACAAAGCCAATGGAAGCCGCTCCATAGCTGTTGGTATCGCCGCTGAGCAGAGAGACCAGCAACCAGCCCAATGCGCCTACCGGTAAAATTAACAAGCTGAGCTGACCGAAGTTAAATTTACCGGAGAAACTATCTGCCTGGGTGGTGACCTTAACCGGGGCAAACATCAAAATTGCGGTCGAGATAAGAAAGGCGCCGATGAACCAAAGCATAGTTAACTCCAATATTTGTGATTGATAATCATTATCAATTGAGGTGGATCTGAAGTCAAGCTGAACGAGGTGATCTTTACTATAAAATTGAGTTGTAGATCATAACATTGCTATGTAAGCTGATAGTCATAATGGATTTAAACATCGGATTTGATGGGGGTAACATGAAGAGAGTGATGGTTGTAGTAGCTGCAATGGCCTTGAGTGCCTGTAGTTCCATGAAGACAAGTTCAGATTATGATCCCGCAGCTAACTTCAGTGATATAAAAACCTATGCCTGGGTTGAGCAAAAGAACCAAGACACCAGTTATCACTTAGATGGTCTGATGGATCAGCGTGTACGCGCGGCAGTAGAAAGCCAGCTGTCACTGAAGGGGGTCACACAGTCAGACCCGCAAACTGCCGATATACTGGTGAACTACCTGACTAAAGTAGATAAGAAGATTAATGTGGACACCTTTAATACCAACTTCGGTTATCACCCCTATTATGGTTCCCCATGGGGAATGAGTGGTTCGATGCATACTCAAACCACCGTTCGTGAGTATGAGGTTGGCACCTTGATTCTGGATATGATTGACAGAGAAACCGGAAAGTTAATCTGGCGAGGTTCAGTGGCTGACACTATCAGAGAGAAAAATACGCCTGAAGAGAGGGTTGAAGTGGTCAATAAGGCAGTCGCTGAAATGATGTTGAACTATCCGCCGAAACCGGAAAGTAAATGATGATCAGCCATAGATAGAAAACAGAAGGCGAGCATAGCTAATATGCTCGCTTTTTTATATGCGTGGCCATTACTCCTGCGCGAGTCTCCCCCCCCATTTTCACTCTTAATAATACCCATTTAAAATAGATAGTTAAGTTAAGCTGTATTTCGGTTCAATATCTCAAAAAATATAACCCATTGACGTCATTTATGTGAACTGAGAGGGATCTAGACTAAAGTCCAACATCCTAATGGTTGCACACAGTGGTACTCTCGATTTTCATTACGGTATTAGTGAAGTAAGTGGTGGCGAAATGGAGCAGTTTTTAAAACAGTGGTTTACTGAGTATGAAAAGGGGGAGGGGGTAGAGGCCAAGTCGCTTTCGGCTCAAACCCAATCTGAGTGGAGTTCACTTCTAGAGAAGGCCAAGCAGGGGAAACTCAATGATTGGCAGAGAACCCCACCCGGTCGAATGTCGCTGATTCTACTGATGGGACCTGTTGCTCATCTGCTTGCCGATACCGATGTACATGCTTTGCATGCTAAGGCCAGGGAGCTATGTTTAAAAGGTGTCGATATGGGGTTCGATACGCAACTGGATCCGGTTCAGCGCCGCTGCTTTTATGACCCTCTCTTCTATTCGACTATAGCCGAAGATCGTCAACTCTTGATTCGGCTGCTCGAGGGGATGCAATCGCAAGTTGAGCCGCCGGAGAAACCTGTCTGGTCTAACTGGTACGCACAGGCTTCCTCTCTGAACGCCTGAGTTGATACAAAGCGTTATTAAATCGGTAAAGCTTGAATACATACAGTATTCAAGCTTTTTTATTTTACTTGCATATAGTCGCGGCTCATATATTGAGAAAAAATTGCCCTAATTTTGCAGCAATCGCCTTAATAATTTACGCAGGGAGTAGTTGGCCGGGGTTTCCATTGCGCTGTGTTGGATGACGTCCACATTTGCCTGCCATCCCAGTTGCTCGAACTGTACCGGCACCTTACACAGCTCTTTTTTCCTGATTGCATCTTCTGCCAGGTGTAGGGGCAGCAGGGTCCAGCCAAAACCTGATTTTGCCAGCTCTAATAATACATAGTAGTTATCTGCATACCAGACATCGGGAGAGTGAGCCTGATTAAACCAGGTCTGTTTTGAACCCTGAGAGCCGATAACCAATTGTCTGTGCAGCATTAGGATATCCACGTGCGCAGCATCGGTTTGCGCCAGAGGGTGTTTCGGATTCACTAACAGCTCGAACTGAACCGTTCCCAGGGTCTCAAAATCGATCATTTCCGGGTATTGGGTCTCGCTGAACACCAAGCCTGAATTGGCTCTCTTATCGGCTACCAGTTGAATAACATCCTGGCTGGATGCACACAGAAACTCCAGCTGAAGATGGGGATATTGTGCTTCCAGTTGTGGGAGAAGATCGACGAGGCCGGAGTAGGGGATCCCCTCATCGATGGCCAGGGTCAATTTTAACTCCTCCTCAGACTCCAGTGCTTTTATTTGTTGGTCCAGCCGTCTGTGTTGTGCAACTACAGCCTTTGCCTGAGGCAGAAGTGACTCACCTGCCTTGGTTAACTTAGGGTAACGCCCGCTTCTGTCAAATAACTGCAGATCAGTATCTATCTCCATGTTCATCACATTTTGACTGATGGCAGATTGTACTTTGCCTAACTTTCTGGCTGCTGCAGAAAAAGATCCCGATTCTACGGTTGTGACAAATGAGATGAGTTGCTCGATGGTTGACATATCAGTAAATGTGATGGTATCCAATTTTTATCCATCTTAACTATAGATGATAATAGCTGCAAGTTAAGAGATTGGAGTAGGAATATGAGAACCAAAGAGAGAATCTTTCACGCCATTTTATTTGAGCTGTTAGCGCTGGCAATCGTGGTGCCTTTGGCCACTGTGTTTAGTGATAAGGAGGCCTCCTCATTGGTCGTGGTGGGAGTGGGCTTAAGTATTTACGCCGTAATTTGGAACTACTTTTATAATATCTGGTTCGACAAGTGCTACGGTGCAGAGCGTTCATCACGTAGTTTGCTGATGCGCTTTGGGCATACATGTGGCTTCGAAGGCGGGATCATAGTGGTCACAGTGCCCATGGTTGCATGGTTTTTAGGGATTAGTTTAACTGCGGCCCTTTTGCTGGAGGCGGCATTTTTAATTTTCTTCTTTTTTTATGCGATTGTATTTAACTGGAGCTATGACTATGTCAGGAATCAGGTGCAGACAGCATAAGCTGATGCTCGACTTTATAACTCTTTGGAGAGTATTTTTCTGTCGTAATTGCTAATTTATTAGTGCTTTAGCTTTGATAATTACGCAGGCAGATATAAAATACTCTCAAGGGGAGGTAAGTCGGAGTTTTTAGTGGGGTCAGTCTCCGGTGATACTCTTTCTGCTCGTCATCGTGTTCAGCACGACGATTGTTCATTATCAATACTCCTTCAGGATAGTCGCTCTATATCTGTTAGAATAAATATCAATAGCATGATCCGGGGATCTTGTTAGATAGAGAGATTTTGACGGTTAGTATTTAGCCGGCTTGTCCGGATATGATATTGAACGCTTAGATCTATAGCTTCAATTGTCAGCTATATCAGGCTGTGGGGTAAAGTGATGAAAAAGCTTTCGTTCAGTTTTCTCTGTGTGTTTGGGGCAATGTGTAGCTTTGCTGCAACTGCCTGGAGTGATAGCGATAATGACGGTGTTCCCGATATGAAGGATGCTTGCCCGAATACTCGTGCTGGTGCCCTGGTCGATGCCAGGGGGTGTGAAAAACCGGGTGAGTTCGACAGTATCTGCTTAAGCACACTGCAAAGTGGGGTCTACCCCTCCACTTGCAAAGAGGTCAGTGAGCTGGTTTTGAACTTTGAGTTTGCTAAGGCCGAAGTGCAGTTTTCCCAGTGGAGAACATTGGCTAAGTTGAAGCAGTTTTTACAGCATCATGACGTGAACCTCTGTCTCCTGGGGTATACCGACTCCATCGGCAGTGAGAGAGCAAATGACAAACTGTCGACGCTTAGGGCCGACGCCGTAAAGCGAATCTTGGTGGAAGACTACGGCTTTAACCCTTCACGATTTACCGTGAAAGGGATGGGCAGCCAGTTACCCGTTGCGAGCAATGCACAACCTCAAGGCAGAGCCTCGAATCGACGGGTCGAGTTTGTCGTAGATTTGAACTAAGAGTGCAGAGAAAGAGCTTTATCAAGGTGGTTTTGTGAATTTTGGTATCGCCAAACTATGTTTGGTTAATTTTTAGGGAGTTATTTAATGGAAAACTTGGAAGGTTTGATCGAGCAAGCACCTGAGCTTATCGTGGCCTATGGAATGAAAATTATTCTTGCAATTATCATCTTTCTTGTCGGTAAGTATCTGGCCGGTGTGGCTAAGAGACTATCTGATAAGTTAATGACTAAGAGAAAAATTGACCCGACAGTGGTCTCTTTCGTATCTAATATTGCCTGGGCACTGGTCTTCGCCTTTACGGTTGTCGCGACACTGGGGCAGTTAGGCGTTCAAACCGCTTCTTTGGTTGCTGTAATTGGTGCCGCCGGCTTAGCGGTTGGTTTGGCATTGCAGGGCTCGTTGTCTAACTTTGCTTCTGGTGTATTGATGGTACTGTTTCGCCCTTGTCGTGTCGGGGACTATGTCGATGCTGCCGGTATCTCAGGTACTGTCGATGAGATCACCATCTTCTCTACTAAGCTGTTAACCCCGGATAATAAGCTGATTATTGCCCCTAACTCCGCGATGATGGATGGAACGATTATTAACTATTCAGCCATGGAAACGCGTCGAGTCGATCTGGTTATCGGTGTTTCATACGATGCCAACTTAGCCGAAGCGAAGAAGGTACTGACCACCATAGTTGAGAACAATCAGTATGTCCTGAAAGACCCGGCTTATACCATAGCTATCTCTGAGTTGGCGGATTCTTCGGTTAACTTCGTGGTTCGACCTTGGGTGAAAGGTGGCGATTACTGGCCTGCTTATTTCGAACTGCTGGAGCAGATTAAGCTTGCTCTTGATGAAGCTGATATCGGCATCCCATATCCGCAGATGGATCTTCATGTGAAGGAGACGCCATCGGCCTAGTTCCATAGATTCAGTTTTACCGGAATTGAATCAGGATTAAATAAGGTCGGCTTCTGCCGACCTTATTTCTGCCTGAACTTTTGTCGTGCCGGCTATGAGCGTTAAAAGGTTAACCTCAATGTGGTGCGCCGCCATGTCCGTGCTCATACTGGTAATCAAATTTGGGCATCCCCCAGTGATACTTAATCGCTAACATTCTGAAACTGAAACCAAATGACAGGCATATTGCTAAGTTTATCGACTCAGGTATAGCAATTAATTTAAGGCCGACATATAACCCTGCGGTTAGCAGCGCGACCAGAGCATAAAGCTCTTTCTTAAAAATCAGCGGTACCTGGTTACACAAGATGTCACGGATAACACCACCAAACACACCTGTTACAACTCCCATTACGACAGCGACTACAGGACTGAAACCTAACACCAAGGTTTTCTGTGCACCTATGATAGAAAATACCGCCAACCCCAGAGCATCGATAGCAAGAAATAGCTTAGACAGATAACGCATCACAGGTGCAATCAGTACGGTTAGCAGCGAAGCGAAGGCTATTGCAAGCAGGTAGTGCACATTTTCAATCCATATTAACGGGTAGTTCCCCAGCAGCATGTCCCGCAGAGTCCCACCGCCTATAGCCGTCGCACAGCCGATTATCACAACACCAAAAAGGTCCATCTGTTTTTTTCCTGCCGATAAGGCGCCCGTCATCGCTTCAGCTATGATACCGATGAGCCAGAGAAGGCTGATAAATTGAACTTCTTGCATTTTATGATGCCATCATGAGAAAAGAGCAGAGATTTTGCCTCAATCCATCGGTTTTTTACACTGATATTTTCTCTGTTTTGGTATTATTTTTTATAATGATTTGATTTACCTGTTTGATTTAAAGTCTTTATTTTACAGTGGGTTGATTTTGCATGCTCTTATATTGACTAATCCTTTAAGTTGTGAAGTTGTTAATGTGGTGGTTTTGTGTGTTTTTTAGTATGAGTTAGATGATAAATGTATGGGTTTACTTGTTGTCAGCGCTCTGTTCGATTAACAGTGGCGCAAGGAAAGGTGTACGGTTAGTATGCTTAATCCTGAAGTAGTTTATTTGTAGTATAGGGGCCTTATGATAGATTTTCGTAGCGACACAGTGACCATGCCGACAGATGCGATGCGCAGGGCGATGGCGACAGCCGAAGTTGGCGATGATGTTTACGGAGATGATCCGACTGTAAACCGTCTGGAGGCGATGGCTGCCGATATGTATGGCTTCGATGAGGCCCTGTTTACCTCATCGGGCACGCAGGCGAATTTGTTGGCCCTGATGTCCCATTGTGAGCGCGGTGATGAATATATCTGTGGTCAACAGGCCCATAACTACAAGTTTGAAGGTGGTGGTGCGGCGGTGCTTGGCAGCATTCAACCTCAGCCTCTGAATAATCAAGCCGACGGCTCCATACTACTGTCGGATATCAAAGGAGCCATAAAGCCCGATGACGTGCATTTTGCTAATACGCGCCTGGTAAGTTTAGAAAATACTATCGGGGGCAAGGTGCTGCCTCAGAGCTACATTGCCGATGCGCAACAGTTGGCTTTCAATCATAGATTAAAAATTCATCTGGATGGGGCTCGGGTTGCTAATGCAGCCGTTGCCCAGAATATTCCGATCAGTGATATTACTCAATATTTTGACTCGGTCTCAATCTGCTTATCTAAGGGCCTTTGTGCTCCGGTGGGCTCTATCTTGTTGGGGGATGAACGCCTGATAGCTAAGGCGAGACGTTGGCGTAAAATGTTGGGCGGTGGAATGCGACAGGCAGGTATACTTGCGGCCGCGGCGAGTCTGGCGATAACAGAGCAGGTTGAGCGCTTGGCAGTCGATCATGATAATGCCCGTTATCTAGCAGAGCAGCTCTCTACATTGGCTGAGTTCAGTGTCGACCTTCAATCGGTTCAGACCAATATGGTATTTGCCCGGGTCGATGAAGGTGTTGATATTGGCTCTGTTGCTGCTAAGTTAAAGCAGAGTGGAATTCTTATCAGTCCCGGCTCCATGGTCAGGTTAGTGACTCACGCCGATATCAGTCGGGGTGATATTGATAGCTTGATAAGCGAACTTAAACGTCATCTGAAATAGGTGAGTTCGATATGTTGTTTCAAGAGTCTGCAAATGCAGACTCTTCTTATGGGGCAATATTTCTGTGAAGTGCTGCTCTTGCTATAGCCTGCCGGACAACAAGTAAGAGTTATTCATCTCATCACTGATAGAGAATCGCCCATTTTCTCCCATATTTTGAGCCTGATTTCGGTTTGCTACTCAACTCATACTGCTCTGCCTTAAAGCACTCTTTGTCGCTCATTACGCCAGGTAACGAGCCGCACCAGTCGCTAAACTAGATAAGCTAACGCCGCTACACGGAAATCTATATGACGAGCATTGGACATTAATTTTGGGTTTTGTGAAAACACAAGGTGACTGAGTTGATGCTGTTTTGCTCCTTTTAAGGGAGGTCATCGCCGGTTTCACCCTAAATCGGTGCACCCACAACACCCATGTTTTTATAAGTCGCTGATATGATTTGCTTTAAATATTGGCACTCTTTGTGCTGCCTATTTGTTGGTGTTAAGCGTGGTATTTTGATAATGGGTCATGCGGGCTTTGGCCGCAAGGAGAGAAAGGGATGAAATATTACAGTAGAAGATTCATTAAACCTGAACATTTGAATCCAGCCAATGCCCTGTTTGGGGGACAGATATTAAGTTGGATCGATGAGGAAGCTGCCATCTATGCAGCTTGTCAGATGAAGAGCACCAGCATAGTTACCAAACTTATCTCCGAGATTAACTTTATGACACCGGCAAGGCAGGGAGATGTTATCGAGTTTGGCTTGGAGTTAATCAGTGCCGGTAATACTTCTATCGTTGTTCGATGCGAAGTGAGAAATAAAGTGACTCATCTGCCTGTGGTGTGTATTAACAAGATGGTATTTGTAAATGTAGACGAGAATGGTTTGCCGTTAGCACATGGTGTAAGAGCCAGCGCCGCATAATGAGCTGTAAACACTGCTAAGCTCGGCCCGGAACCTTAACCGGGCCGAATATAGTCAAATACAAGGCATTAATCTTTCTTGCTGAGTTCATCGTTAACCGATTTTACGGCATCGCGGGATGCATGGCCGATAGCCCTGGTGGTATCTCTTGTGGCATGACCTATTTCGGTTGTCACCTCTTTGGTGGTATCTCCGATCATGCGTCCTGTCTCTTTCAGTTCCGCACAGCCACTCAGAGTTATAACAGAGGTGAGGAGTATTGTTACTGATAGTGTCTTAGTCATGGTTACTCTTATGTAAAAAATTGATACCAAGGAGCCCGGAAAAGGTGACTGGTATGATTGATCAATGTTGTCGGTTGATTGTTATTTTAACTTTTTTTCCTGATATGAAAAAGCCTCCTGATGGAGGCTTTATCCGACTTTCGCTGGGCTTTTTGTTTGCTTAATGAAGCTTCAGGTGGGGGTGGATTATGCGGCTGAGCCCTTTGGCAAACATCAATAAGGTGCCTTTAAATACCCCGTGTAGTTCAATAAGGTGTCGGCGGTATAGTGAGGTGTAGACAAACCTGGCTATCTTTCCTTCGACCAGAACACCACCTCCCATAAATGACATCAGGTTGCCAACGGTATGAAATTTAGAGAGGTTTACCAGCGAGCCCAGATCCTTATAGACATATTTGTTAGCTGGTGATTTTCCTTCCAGCATCAGGCAGATGTTATCTGCCGTCATCAATGCCATCTGTCTTGCCGATTGGCCTCTGGGGGGGACCCAGCTTCCATCTTCTTGTGGACAGGCAGCACAATCACCAATGGCAAAAATATGGGGATCGCGTGTCGATTGCATATTTTGTTTAACCATAATCTGGTTGATATGGTTGCTCTCCAGTCCGCCAATTTCATTCAGGAAATCCGGTGCCTTAACGCCGGTAGACCAAATGACCATATCTGCAGGGATCTGTTTGCCGTCGCTCGTGTGCAGCCCTTCCGTTGTAACCTCATCGATACGGGTGCTGGTCAGTACATTGACGCCAATTGAGTTGAGCTCCTTCGCTACAGAGTCGGAGATCTCTCTCTTTTCGACTTTAGGTAAAATTCGTTCATCGGCTTCGACTAAGGTGATCTCCAATAAACTGCTATCTATCTTGTAGCCAAACCCCCTGAGTTGATCGACTGCATGATGCATTTCCGCCGACATCTCGACTCCGGTCGCTCCAGCTCCGACTACGGATATTTTTATTTTTTCATCGAGCTGGTGGTGACTCGCATAACGCATGAACTTATTCAGCAGCATGCTACGGATCTCCATAGCTTGCTCTGTACTGTCCAGGAAGACACAGTGTTCACGAACACCCGGGATCTTGAAGTCATTAGCAATACTGCCAATTGCAATAACCAGGTAATCGTAATCGATACGGCGAGCCGGTAGTAGTTCCTCTCCCGCTTCGTCCATGATAGGAGCCAGAATGACCTGTTTGCTGTCACGATCTATGTTGGTCATAGCACCTTGTTGAAAGTGGTAACCGTGGTTTGCCGCATGACCGCGGTAACTGAGGGCGTCAATCCCGATATCGAGCGCTCCGGTAGCGACCTCATGAAGCAGCGGCTTCCAGACATGACTCTCGGCGCAATCGACCAGTGTGACTCTTGCTTTTCCCTTCTTTCCAAGCTTACGGCCTAGTTTGGTGGCGATCTCCATACCACCAGCACCACCACCGACGATGACTATATTTGCCATTTCTTGCATGCGTTTGGTTATCCTTTAACTGATTAATTATAAATAGGTTTAATCATCCACCGAACTGTTTAACGAGTTCATTTTGCTACTATCCAGTTACAGCCATTAATACAATTTTATTTTTTAATGCATATTAAAGGCTGAAAAAGTGTAACATTGCCTATAAAAATCAGCAATTGGGCATGGATAAGGTGTAAAAGCGATAAATGTTGAAGTGTTTTATATTACTTATTGATTTTATATGGTATAAAATTCTTACCATATAACTTTTACCTTTGTTTTGTCTTTGAGGGTAAAGTTTAAAAGTGTGATCTGCGCAAGGTTATCTACAGGGGGGAGTGTGAGCTGCCCCATAGATTGAGGCAGTCTCATATTTAAAGGCTCTCAGTTAGTTTACCGGAGGAGCTTCTCAGTTAAAGACCTTCTATTTTCCCATGATAATCTTTAATAAGGTGCTGCATGATCTCTTGCACCGAAGTGTCCTTAGTCGCGTCATCCATAAAAATTTTGAAAGTTACCAGGACATGACCATCGCCTCTGAGTCGACTGGAGTTCATGGCAAAATAGGCACTTTCTGCTTCAGCTTCCCGAACGACAAAACCATCGATGTCAAAAATCCGGTGGCCGGAACGGCCATGCCATTTAGTTACTCTGTTTAAGCCAATTTCGCAAGACTGATTGAATTCTATATGGTTTTGCCAGGTGGTTGGATGTGCAGGGTCCTTAATGTGAGGGCATCGAACTGTATAGTTGTAGACATGGGAAATTGCTGTCATATGTTACCTACCTGTTTGCGGATACTGGTGCCATCATAGGCATCGCGATTCAAATTGGTCAACTTTATTCGTCTTTGCTCATATACTATCTGCCATTTCGGCGAAGTGTATATGTCAGGACTCCTTCAAGCTGGTCTGACTCTGTTTTAGCATGAGTTTATTAGGGATAACCTTGTTCCAGCTCTCATTTTTGCCACGCTTCATTAACTTGTTTCGCTATCGGTTAATAAAGCTACAGCTAATTGATAGCCTCACATAGTCATTTAGCCGGAGGCTCCCAAAGGTGAGTATTGTATGAGAGGCCACTGAGCAGTCTCCTTCATTCCTACCTATCAACTAAACCGATACTATCTGACTTTCAGGTTTTAAGATGTTGATTAAGAATGTCATGCCAGCCGGGACGGGTTACACGAATTGCCATAGGGCTCGCACTACTTAAGTGGGCAATATGCTATAAGAATATTCGTGAAATCTGATAGTTAGCGGTAGGTTATACCCATACACACCATTTGCTGTTGGATTTATGAAATAAAAATGTAAATGGGTTTTAATCAGTTATTTATCTGCTTATAATTTGTTGAAAATAATCTATATTTGTACTCTTATATCGGAGGCCTGTATGGCTGCTCAAACCGTTTCAAAAATAAAATGGGGTATTCTCTTCATCCTGGGTTTGCAACTCACGGCGTGCGGTGAGCCGCCGGCCCCCCAGCAGGCTATGTTACCCAGTGTAATCGTCAATACAGCTAAAACAGAAGAGATCCAGTCGAGAACGGAGATTGTGGGTCGTACAAACGCTTCTGAAGATGTCACCATCAAGTCTCAAATCCAGGGACAGCTGCTCAAAAGAACGTTCGTTGAGGGGGATGATGTTACTGCGGGTGATCTCTTGTTTGAGATTGACCCTGCGACCTATATTGCCGAGCTGGCACAGCAGAAGGCTGTGTTAAAGCAAGCAAACGCTTCACGTGATGTCGCCGTAATGAATTGGGAGCGTGGAAGGCGTCTTCTGCCTGACGGTATGATAAGTGCTCAGGATATGGATGAGTTAACTACACGTAAGTTAACTACTGCTGCCGGGGTTGTTCAGGCGGAGGCGGCGGTACAGGCGGCCGAACTGCAATTAAGCTACACCAAGGTTTATGCACCTATTTCCGGTCGGATCAGTAACGCAATGGTGAGTACCGGTGACATTATCACCCCTAACTCAGATATGGCTAACCTGGTTCAACTTCAACCCATGTGGGTTAACTTTCAGGTGGCTGAGAAAGCGTTAATCACGGCTAAGGAAAATTTTTCTAAAGCGGCCGAAAGAGAGGTTGAGCTGTCGGATATAGTGATCAGCCTTCGTCTACCCAATGGCTCAATGTTTAATGAGACAGGTTATATCGATTTTGTCAGTAACCGAGTCGATGCGGCTACCGGCACCCTGCCTATTCGAGCCACTTTCAAAAATGGTGAGAAGATGTTGTTGCCTGGGATGTTTGTCACCTTAATTGTTGAATCTCCTATCAAAGAGAACGCATTGCTCATTCCTCAAGCGGCGGTGCAGGAGGATCAGCAGGGACGATTCGTAATGGTGCTCAATGAACAGGATATGGTCGAGAAGCGTATCGTTGAACTTGGTGAACGTTTCGGCGTTGACTGGCGCGTGATGAGTGGCTTGAGCGATGGTGAGCGCATTGTCGTCGATGGTCTGCAGAAGATTCGCCCTGGAATCCAGGTTAAGGCTGTAGAGCAAGAAGTTGTGCCATTTAAAGACACTAATTCCTCCCCAGATAATAACGCATCATAGTAAGGGATAATTATGATTAGTGAATTTTTTATTCATAGGCCTAAGTTTGCCTTCGTCATCTCGACGGTGTTGACCTTAGTCGGTTTAATCTCAATTCCGATCCTGTCTGTATCTGAGTTTCCCGAGATAGCGCCGCCACAGATCAATGTATCTACCAGTTATTCAGGTGCCAGTGCCGATATCGTAAAAGACACCATAGCTCAGCCGATTGAGGCCGAGGTCAACGGTGTCGAAGATATGATCTATATGGAGTCCAAGAGTGCCAATGACGGCAGTTACTCACTGAGTGTTACTTTCGATGTCGGCACCGACGCGGATATGGCACAGGTCAAGGTGCAAAACCGGGTACAGCAGGCGATGCCGCGGTTACCCGAAGAGGTTAAGCGCCAGGGGGTGACGGTCGAGAAGCAGAGTTCTAATATCCTGATGGTAGTGAACCTGGTTTCACCCAACGAGACCTTCGATTCGCTCTTCATTACTAACTATGCCGGCCTGAATGTCACCGATGCGTTAGCCAGACAAAATGGTGTCTCTAAAGTGCAGGTTATCGGAGCCCTCGATTATGCGATCCGAATCTGGCTGGACCCGAATAAGATGGCAAGTTTCGGCGTCACGGCAAAAGATGTGATTGCGGCTCTGCAGGAGCAGAATATTCAGGTTGCGGCCGGTCGTATCGGTGCCGCTCCGGTCGATCCAGAGCAGCAGTTTCAATACACCTTGCAGACCAAGGGGCGCTTGAAAGACCCGGCAGAGTTCAGGGATGTGATGATCCGCGCTAACAGCGACGGCTCTAAGGTTGTTGTCAGCGATGTTGCCCGTGTCGAGTTAGGTTCTCAAACCTATGATGCTCAAGGTAAGCTGAATAACAAACCTTCGGCTATTATTGCCGTTTATCAGTCGCCCGATGCCAATGCGTTGGAGGTCGCCGCCGGAATTAAAGCCGAAATGGCTAAACTGTCTGAACGCTTCCCGACGGATCTCGAGTATAAAGTGCTTTATGACACCACAGAGTTTGTAGAAACCTCGATTAAAGAGGTTGTACAGACACTCTTTATCTCTATCGCTCTGGTTGTCTTCGTTGTGTATATCTTCCTGCAGGATGTCCGCTCCACTCTGGTTCCCGGGATCGCGATCCCAGTCTCTCTGATAGGTACTTTTGCCTTCCTGCTTCTGTTTGGCATGAGTATCAACACCGTCTCTCTGTTTGCGCTGATCTTAGCTATCGGTATCGTGGTCGATGATGCCATCGTGGTGGTGGAGAACGTCACGCGCCTGATGCAGGATGAGGGGTTGTCGCCTGTCGAGGCGACCTCAAAGGCGATGAAGGAGGTTACCGGTCCCATCATTGCGACGACCTTAGTTCTACTCGCGGTATTCGCGCCAACGGCGGTGATGCCGGGAATTACCGGACAGATGTATGCACAGTTCTCGGTGACTATCTGTATCGCGGTGCTTATCTCATCGATAAACGCCCTGACCCTGAGTCCGGCCCTGTGTGCCTCACTGCTGAAAGCGCCTAAAGAGCATGAAACAGGCTTTCATGCTTCGTTTAATAAGTATTTTGAACGCTTCACCGGTAAATACATGGGACTCGTCTCATCTTTAACCCGTAAGCTGTCTCTGGTTGTGATCGTCTATATCTGTTTAATCGGCATCACCGGGGGAGTCGCAAAAATCTTGCCTTCAGGTTTCGTACCTATGGAAGATAAGAAAGCCTTTATGGTCGACATTCAGCTTCCCGACGGGGCATCACTCAACCGTACCGAAGAGGTGATGGAGGAGTTAGTTGAACTGACCCTGGCTGAGCCCGGTGTCGAGAATGTTATCCATGCCAGTGGGTTCAGTATCTTAACCGGCTCAGTGTCATCTAACGGCGGCTTGATGATCGTTACCCTATCCTCATGGGAGGAGCGGGATACCCCGGATATGGTTGAGGCGGCAATCGTTGCTAAGCTCCAGGCTAAGTATGCGGCGAACCCGTCGGTGAAGGCGATGGCTTTCTCACTGCCTCCTATTCCGGGAGTCGGTAGTGTCGGTGGATTTGAGTTTGTACTGCAAGAGACTCAGGGGCGTTCGCCTCAAGAGCTGGCTTCTGTCATGCGAGCCTTGATCATGAAGGCAAACGAGCAGCCGGAGATCGCCATGGCGTTCAGTAACTTCCGTGCCGATGTACCGCAGATGTATGTGGATGTCGACAGGGATAAAGCCAAGGCGCTGGGTATCTCGTTGAACGAGATCTTCACAACTATGCAGACCATGCTCGGTTCTATGTATGTGAATGACTTTAACCGCTTCGGCAAGGTGTTCAGGGTGATCCTGCAGGCCGAGGGTGAGTTCCGTAACTCTGATCAGGATATCTCCCGATTCTATGTACGTTCGGCAAGTGGTGAGATGGTTCCTTTGAGCACCCTGGTTAAGGTGACACCTATCCTGGGCCCTGATGTGATGAACGGCTATAACATGTTCAGCTCTACCACCATTAATGGTTTCCCCGCACCGGGATTCAGCTCGGGGGATGCTATCAAGGCGATGGAGAGAGCGGCAGAACAGAGCCTGCCTACAGGTTATAGCTATGAGTGGACGGGTCAGACCTATCAGGAGATTAAGGCGGGTAACTTAGCGCCACTCATTTTTGGTCTGGCGTTAGTATTTACCTATCTGTTCCTGGTCGCTCAGTATGAGAGTTGGACGGTTCCATTTGCGGTCATGCTGGCGGTGCCTATTGCGCTACTTGGTGCATTTATCTATATCTGGCTGATGGGAACGGATCTCAACCTCTATGCTCAGATTGGTCTGGTGCTGCTGATAGGACTGGCCTGTAAGAATGCCATCTTGATCGTTGAGTTTGCAAAACAGTTGCGGGAGGAGGGAAAGAGTATTCTCGATGCCGGAGAAACGGCTGCCAGGCTTCGTTTCCGTGCGGTATTGATGACCGCCTTCTCCTTCCTTCTGGGTGTGTTGCCTCTGGTTGTTGCCACAGGTGCAGGCGCGGGGAGTCGCAGAGCCTTAGGCTATTCAGTATTCGGCGGCATGCTGGCGGCTACCATTGTCGGAACCCTGCTGGTTCCCGTGTTCTATGTGATCATGCAAAAGCTCAGAGAGCGAGTGAAGGGAGAGTCTAAAGCCTAGACGGGCATAGTGATTCACCAACCCTTGCATTGGCCCACGAAAACCGTGGGCCTTTTGCTGTCTGTAACGAATTTGTTCCAGCTTTGAGCCTGTAAGGCGGCGGTTCCGGGCTCTTTCTGTTTACAAATTTTCAATTCGTGCTATTCTCACTCCCGCTCTGTGGTTTGGAGTTATTAAAGAATCAAGTAAAGTAAACCCGCGTCAGATCTTCGTAAGTTTTTGTCCGTAGTGTTTCCCTTAGCTTCATCGTAATACTTAATAATTCAACTTCTAAGCACTTCGCATTTTCGCGATATTTTTTATGAATTTATATAAGGGGCAATAGATGTCTAATTCAACTACCGGTACAGTAAAATGGTTTAACGAAGAGAAAGGTTTCGGATTTATCTCTCAAGAAAATGGCGGCGATGATGTTTTCGTTCATTTCCGTGCTATCGTTTCTGATGGTTTCAAGACTCTTGCAGAAGGTCAGAAAGTATCTTTTGAAGTTGAGCAGGGCCAGAAAGGTCTGCAAGCTGCAAACGTTGTAGCGCTTTAATCCGGAACGATTTCGGATCAAAATCAAGGCTGCCTCAGGGCAGCCTTTTTTTTGCCTGGCAAGGCTTTTACTCTCTTCCTGGCCTGAATGTTAAAACCTTAACCTCTACTCTTCTCGTGTCCCGATAACATTACTAACTGGCTCTTCAGAAAACTAACCAGTAGCATCAAGACAGGCTCTGTATTTTTTGTCGATTATCGATAACTCAGGGGGGGAGCGAGTTGGGAGAGAGTTGAAAAAAGGCCCGTTCACTCACACAGGAGTAAACAGGCCTTCCAGCTTGCTTGTTCTTTGCAGGGAAAAAGCTAACTATTCACTACGGTATAACACTTGTATCACTGTGTGTTAGTTATTTATCTCGAAATTTTGAGTTAGATCGCGAGTTTTCTCACATTTTGCCTTCTCTTTTAGTGTATTTGATGGCAGCGCGTTGTGGGGGATAAAAAAAGGCCCACTCCTAAGAGTGAGCCTTTTGGGTTGTTCTCTGATGCAGGGAGAAAACAAACCGAGCTATTCTGCGCCTACAGGGTTGGCGCAGAGAGTGCGTTATAAAGCGTTAGTAAAGATCTGGCAGATCTCTTCGTGTGTCGCTTGCTTAGGGTTGGTGAAACCACAAGCATCTTTAAGAGCATTGTCGGCAAGTGTTGGAATATCTTCTGCCTTCACACCCAATTTAGTCAGGTTTTCAGGGATCTTAACGGCTAACGCTAACTCCTTGATGGCCTCGATTGCAGCTTTAGCACCCTGAGCGTCGTCCATCGCAGATACGTCAACGCCCATAGCCTTTGCAACATCTTTCAGACGTGGTGCAGCAACCTGTGCGTTGTACTCTTGAACGTGTGGTAATAGCAGAGCGTTACATACACCGTGTGGAAGATCGTAGAAGCCACCGAGTTGGTGCGCCATAGCATGAACATAACCTAAGCTTGCGTTATTGAATGCCATACCTGCAAGGAATTGTGCGTAAGCCATCTGATCACGTGCATCGATACTTTGACCGTTATCTACAGCTTCAACTAAGTTTGCCTTGATAAGCTCGATAGCCTTGATAGCACAGGCATCCGTGATCGGGTTAGCTGCGATAGACACATAAGCTTCAACTGCGTGAGTCAATGCATCCATACCAGTAGCTGCCGTCAGACCGGCAGGTTTTGCCAGCATCAACTCAGGGTCATTTACAGACAGAATTGGCGTAGTGTGCTTATCGACAATCGCCATCTTAATATGACGCTGCTCATCGGTGATGATACAGAAACGTGTCATTTCGCTGGCAGTACCGGCTGTTGTGTTGATTGCTACAAGTGGAAGCTGAGGTTTAGTTGATACATCAAGACCTTCGTAATCTTTGATGCTGCCACCATTGGTTGCGACTAAGGCGATACCTTTAGCGCAATCATGGGGAGAGCCGCCACCAAGAGATACAACGAAATCACAATCGTTAGCTTTGAGTAACTCCAGACCCGCTTCGACATTACCAACCGTTGGGTTTGGCTGTACGCCATCGAAGACAGTAACTTCGATATCGGCAGAGCCTAATTTATCTGCGACTTGTGCAACAAGACCAATCTCTACAAGTGGTTTGTCTGTAACAATTAATGCTCTTTTGAAGCCTAATGTCTTGATATCACCGATAGCATCATCAACAGCGTTTTGTCCTAACACGTTGACTGACGGGATAAAAAATTTAGCAGCCATAAAATCACCTTTATGCTTAAAGTTTAAAGTTGTTATATTCTGGTAACTAAAGTACCAACCTTGATATGCCAAAGGTGTGATCATTCTCTAAAAAGTCGCCGTAATAGTATGGAAGTTGGCCCAAAGTTAGATCTGTACTACTAAATCTGTAAATTTATGACCAATGTGGCGGAATTAACTGTCGGAATTATGGAAGGTTGATTTGCTTGTTTGATAATTATCAATCTTATCCTTAGGTTAGTGGAAAACAGTGGCCATTTCCTCTCAGTTAGCATCAAAGTGACTAATTTTGTCTATGACCCGGGTATTCCATCTAAATCTTCTCTTTAAAAAGAATGGTCTATACTTTTTCTACCGCTAGTTATCCCGGGAAAAGATTATGCGAAAAAAATTAATCGCAAACCTGATCACTTTATCTATCTGTGGAGGTGTCTTTGGTGTCACGGCTGCAGAGTCCGAAATATCACTTGAGTCATTGAAGCTTCAAATTGAGAAGCTTCAGAAACAGGTACAGCTGTTAGAGGAGGCCCAGAAGCAGGAGACGCAGAAACAGCATGCTCAAGTCGTGACGGTTCCTGTCGCTGAGCCAATCCAAACCTCCACTGCTGAGAAAACTAACAATACAATTAGCGCCTACGCGACAATGAGACCGACCATTGGTCACATAGATGAGGACGGAGACTCTTTTTATGATGTTCGTGACGCACTGTCGCGGGCAGGGCTCAGGGCCACCAATGAGTTTATGCCAGGCTGGGTAGCCGAGTTACACGGAGAGTGGAGCATAGACCTTTCAAATAGTGGTGACTTTGGTAAAGCGAGAAAGGCCTATGCCGCCGTATCCAGTCCCTTTGGCAAGGTAGGGATTGGTAAAGACAGACCACCTCAATATCTTCTGATCGCCGAATATGTGGATATTTTCAATCATGCCAATAGTCCGTTTGCCTATGATGCCGAGAGCGTCTTCTTTGTCGACAACATGCTTAGCTATCGCCTGCAAACCGGTAAATTCAGTTGGCTAGCCGCCGGTCAGTTTGACGGGGGAGGTGGCAGCGATGATGCCGACCTGGTCAACCTGGGGGTCGGGTTCGATCATGGGAGCTTCCATGGGGCCGTTAGCTATCTGGTTGAGGATAGTGTGGATGCAGACCTAACCACTGGCGAGGATGAGGTGTGGGCCGCCTCGCTGGCTCATGGTTTCGAAAATGGCTTATATCTGGCGGCTGCCTATCAGGAACGGACCTATAAAAGAGATCTGCTGCCTCACGATCGTGATGGTCACACCTTAGACCTGGCGGCGGCTTATCCTTTGGGTGAGCAATTTAAGATTAAGTTAGGCTATTTCGAGTTTGACGACGGACATGGCCGCTTGGTGAGTCGCAAGTTTGATGGTTTCAACACCACATTTGAGTGGTTGCCGGACGATAATCTACGTTTCCATATAGAATACCTTTATCGTGATATGGACTATTTCGATGACTTCTCATCGTGGGTAGTAGGCTTCAGGTATGATTTTGCTAAAGAGTGGCAATATTGACCCGAATGATGGGAGGAGTTGGGAGGTGTCAATTTGAGCCTCCTTGTTATTCATAAGAACCGAGAACATTACTGCTGAGGGAAAGACGTGATAATACAACAACTCTTTTGTGGCTCGGCAGTTTTGCTCCAAACGCACTCACCTATGAGTTAAATAGCCGCTGTTTAAGCCCGCAGATATTGAACTCACTGGATGGGCTGATTTGAGGACTTATTTAAGGGCTTTTGTCTGGTCCAGAGCCTATGGGGAGTGTCCATAGGCTCCATTGCCCTATTGCCTGCCCGTATATCTGCCTGACTAATGAATGGTCAGGTGGCTGAATCTGAGATGTTTGGCATCTTTGATCAGCTTAACGAAGTCCTTTCTTTCAATATGGATAAAGCTGCTATGATCCCCCGCCTCTAAATATAGATCCTTTGATTCAACTAAGAGATCATCATAAACGGCGTCCATATTGTAGACATCACCAATTGGAGGAATCGCGCCATTTTCGCAATCATTAAACATTTTATAGACAGCCTGCTCTTTTATCAGGTGAAAATCCCGGTTTAGCTTCTCGCTGAGCGCTCCCAGGTTGATCTTATGATCCGCCGGTAATACGGCCATCATTTTTCTGCCTTCGTGATCTTCCAGAATTACAGCCTTGGCAACCTGCGCCGGAGATATATGTGCGGCGATCGCTGAGCTCAGTGAATTAAAGCTGTGGGGATGAGCCACAAGGTTATATTCGACCTTGTTATCGTTCAGATAGGTATTCAAACGTGTTGAAATAGTCATGATGTTACCTCAAAAAGACAATATGACATTTCAATTATAGTCGCTCTCTCTCTCGTCGACCCTCAAATATATTAACTGCTGTAGAGTCTTTCAGAGCAGGAGTGATTCATCGATCTCATGGTATTGACATACCGAGTCTATGAGTGATTTTGCCGTCAGGGAGGGGACCCCGTAGACTTGAGTGTCGGTACCATATTTTTTATAGATCTTCTGCATCAGCAGGTCGAAATCACCATCGCCGGAGAGTAGGATAACGCTATCGACCTCATTGGCTGTCTCCAGGATATCTATGGTTATACCCACATCCCAGTCGCCTTTGGCACTTCCATCACTTCTCTGTATGAAGGGCTTTAACTTCACATCGAAGCCAATATGTTTCAGGGCATCCTGGAACTTAAGCTGCCCATCATCTCCCCTGTGAATGGCGTAAGCCGTCGCCGAAGTTATCTGTCCCTCATTTGTGAGTTGTTGCCACAGCTTTCTATAGTTGAACTGTCGACCGAAGGCTTGACGGCAGGTGTAATAGATATTTTGAACATCGACAAATATAGCAATTTTCTTAGTCGTCATCAGGGCAGTGGAGCTGAAAGTTAAGTCGGATTATATTTCTACTTCATTATGCTTATAATGACAAGGCAAGCCAGAATTTAAACAAGCCAATAACATCTTTCTGACTAAAGAGACGCAGTTTGCTGCTGGTAAGGTCACGGATTGCTATCTTGGTATGGTGATTCATACCGAACCTTGAAGAAAATAATAAGAAAAGGGAACTGGAATTGAACAGAGAAGAGCGCTATCTCAATGATGCAAAGGCTTTCTTTGCCGAACAAAAATTTTCATCTGCCGGTATCTATGCAAGAAAGGTGATTCGCCGCAATCCTCAGCAGGTCGATGCACTGACTATTTTGGGTCAGCTTGCGCTGAGTAGTAATGATCACAAAGAGGCCCATAGGCTCTTTTCTATTGTTATCTCTCTTGCACCCGAAGAGACGCAGGCCTTATCGGGCCTCTTAGCCGTAGCGGAAAGACGAGAGGACTTCTTCAGTGCTTATCGATACTTAGTCATCTTGGTTAAACTGCAGCCTGGCAATAACTGCAATAGGTTTAAGCTTGGCATTACTGCGAGCAAGATAGGGTTGATGGATGAGGCGGAAGTTGCCTTTCAAGCCTGTATAGCTAATGGCGTAGAAGAACCGGCAGCCCTGCTTAATCTGGGGCATGTATATAAAGCCAAGGGGGATACAGTAAAAGCCGCCGAGCTTTATCACAGCTATATAGAGGCCGGAGAACAGCACCAGGCCGTAGGTTACTGGAGCCTGGCAGATCTTAAAAACTACTCATTTTCTGAATCAGATGCCGAGCTACTGCAGAGCCACTTGGAGTCTGAGCAGTATTCCAATGCGAATCGCTCGCTGTTCCTGTTTGCTTATAGCCGGGTATTGGAGCAAAGAGGTGATTATGAGCACTCCTTCGCCGTAATTAAAGAAGCCAATAGCTTGATGCAGGAGCTTCGTCCCTTCAAGGCCGGACCCTTTAAGCAAATTATTGACTCCCTGCTTGGGTGTAAGCCGGTTAAGATTAACCAGCATCAACTACAGGAAAATTCACAAACACCTATCTTTATCGTTGGTATGCCAAGATCAGGCACGACGCTCACCGAGCAGATCCTAGCGAGCCACTCTCAGGTTGAAGCTACCGATGAGCTGCCCTATATCGAGCGTCTGGCTCTGGAGCTAGATATGTCAGGCGGCTATGCTAAGTGGCTCACGAATCTGTCTGAAGAGAAGGCTAAGCGTTTAAGAGGGCAATATTTAGATCAGGTTTCAAAATATTTTGAAAGTGAGCCTGAGTACTTCATCGATAAGAACCCGAATAACTTTTTGCACATTGGTTTAATCAAGGCGCTCTTTCCCAACGCCAAAATTATCAATGTGATCAGGGATGCTAATGACAATGCGATGGGGGTGTTTAAACAGCACTTTAGCCGTGGTCATGACTACTCCTACTCCCTCGATAATATTGTCACTTACTGGCAGAGCTATCTTGAGTTGATGAAACATTGGTCAGGAATATACTCGCAAGAGATATATCATCTTAGCTTTGAGCGTCTGGTTCAGTCGCCGGATGAGGAGATCGCTGAGCTGCTTAGTTATTGCGGCTTAGGCTTCGAAGAGCAGTGTTTGACATTTTACCAATCGAAAAGAACCGTGTTGACCCCGAGTGCCAGTCAAGTCAGACAGCCGATGAACCCCAAGGCCATAGGTCAGAGCCAGAAGTATCAGCCTTTTATGGGGGGGAGTCATCGACAACTCGTAGGCATTGCCGACAAAGTAAGAGCTGAATTTTTAACTTAACGGCATATCGATAACACTGCTGCGGGTTTAGGGCAAGCAAGCTTTGCAGCAGTGACTCATGATTGATAGATATTAGTTAACTCACCCTTCCATGGCAGTGTTTGAACTTTTCGCCTGAACCACAATGGCAGGGACTGTTCCTGCTCATGGCCTTCAGCGGTTTCTCTCTATTAATCTCAGTTTTCTGTTCTGCACCGGGGAGGATTGTGCGAGGGGCCGTGGGGGGAGTCGACTCGGCAAGCTCTGTGTTCATAGAGGGGGCGACAATAAGGTGAATCAAGACTTTCATGGCCGAGGTCTGCTCATCGACCAGAACGCGGTTTTCAAGGACTGAAGCCCGCTCCAGTGTGCCTTGTCTCAATTGATGGTACAGGGGCCAACCTGCCTTAGTCGTCTCAAATTGAGACCATATCTCTTGCCAGTCGAGACTAAAGTCTTTAATTATTTGGATAAATTCTTGTGCAGCGTCATTATTATTTTGCTTGTAACCTCTGATCTGCTCTGTCAGCTCATTCGTTAAGCTTTCTATTTCGCTCGGTAACATTATGACTGGGAAATTGAACTTTTCGGTTATTATCTGTGAGGCGTTGCTATCACTGAAGGTCAAAAATTTGGATGGCACTGAGGGACCAGTCACAGAGCCTGATGGGATAGAGCGCTCCCGGATCATGGCCCAGAATCGACTGGAGCCAATCAAGTCTACAACCAGGTGCACCCTTAGACAATCGCTCTCATTGACTACCTTGTGGTGCTTCCATGAGTCGAAGATCCAGCACTCTCCTGCGGCCATATGGACCTGCTTATCTCCGCAATGGAAGATGACATTTTCGTCAGTGATAATTGGAATGTGCACCCGGACACGTTTATGCCAATGATAATTGATGTCACTGTGTAGGGGGACCTCACAGCCGGGGGCTAACCGCATCAACCTTGAGCGTCCAATCACTTCGCCGAAGGAGGCGATAGCCTGCTGAATATATGAGCAGCGCTTCAACGCAGGGGTCTGATTCATCTCTCCCTTAAACTCATTATTGAAACCGCCTGCAACGGAGATTAACGGGATCGCTGAGTTCCCTTTGAAATGCTCATGGTGAGGGGCCCATTCGTTTTCTTCAAACTGGAGAACCTCTCTCTCAAGTTGCTCAATATCGAAGGTTAAAGGTAATTTGTAAAACTCATTTTCCAGCTGCATTTCGGCATCCTATTTGGTGATGACTTCTTATTATCTGTGTCTCGGTCGATATTACTTAACTACTATTACCGGGCCAGACCGTGACAATGTTTGAATCGCTTTTGTGAGCCACAGGGGCAGGGGGCGTTTCTCGATATGCCTGAAGACGAGACGGTGGCTGCACTGGTTACTGATTCAGAAGGCCTCAGGTTATCCGGCCAAGCTTTGTCGATATGAGGAAGGCCGAATTGAGTTAACCGGCTATTTATCATTTCTATACAAGGTTGCAGATCAGGCCATATATTTTTTATGGCAGCGTAATTGTGCAGCCACTTGTTTGCTGCCGGAGGGGAAACGGTATATCTGGAATGTGGGAGTGCATCATTGCAGAGCCGTTTTAGAGCATCGTCGAAGGGGATTTGGCAGAATGTCGTCAACGATGCGATCGTTTCATAGGGGGAGTCGACCAGATCCCTGTAGGAGAGCAGATGCCATCTTTCATCGGGGAGCTTAGAGAGAGAGTTCATAATTGACTCATTGGCTTGCATCCATTGAAACGCTGCCACATCTTCAAGCGGTTTTCCTTTTAACTCTCTCCATTTGGGTGGCAACAGGAGCGACCAATCACCACCCCACCCGGGGAGCATAGGGTAGGTGCGGAATCGTCCGGATCTCCAAGCCTGCATTACGCTGCTGATATTCTCCTTAGGCTCCCTGACGAGGTAGATAAATAGCGCGTCCGGGAAAACCTTATTGAGAAAATCAACCCTAAGGCTGTTTTTTGGGGTTTTTTCAAGAAATCTGACAGGACCATCCGACTCTTTATAGGGGATACCATCTGTGTTACGTAACTGTTCTTTAAATTTCTGACGAAGAGAGTGGTGCAGCTCACTATTCCAGTCGCTCTCGTTTAAGGCGTTAGAGTCGAAGTTTCGCGAAGTGATATTAAGCGATCTGTTGCCCTCGATAATGGCGTGACTCTCGCCTCCGATAGTCCACAGTGATTGACTCTTAGAAAGAATTTCGAACAGTAGGGTGCTGCCTGAACGCGGCGCTGACAAGATGATGATAGGACGGTCAAAGCATTGAGAATTCAAGATTAAACACCTTCGAAATGTTATGGGTCTGGATTAGCTTGTTTAGACTGGCTAGCTAACTCGTTGTTTTCTGAAAGCAGTTTACTTTAACTTTACCACCATCGACAACCAATCATTAACCTTGGGTTGTAAAGCTGTTAACAATTTGCGGCTCGTCAACATTGTTGAATCTCATCTCTTTATTGCACCGTTGAACTTCATTAAGACCAGCTCCTTTCCCTGGCCTCGATACTTTAAAAACAGTTGCCAAATATCATTAGGTACATCTTCAGTTTGAACAAATTGGTGCTGCTGATAAAAGTCGGTCAGCTCGGGGAGTGAGAAGAGAAATGTGCGGTTGGTTTCAAGCGTGTTCATTAGCGAACTTAGCATCTGATGGGCTAAGCCACGCTCTCTATAGTCGGGGTGTACCAGCATGCCGGTTAGCAGCGTTAATGTACCTATCGGTCTTAACCTGACTGCAGCAACGATTAACCTCTCCCCCGGTTCGCCCTGGAGATAGAGTACTCCGACCCTCTCTTTTCTGCCTAATCGGGCGTAGGGGAGGTATCGGCGGTAAAATATTGATGCCTCGCGTCTGTTGTCTGTGTCTAACCAGCAAATATCCAATATCGATACTCATCATTAGAGTGGCTCTTCAACCGGGAAGATTAGCAGATTTTTACTATAAAATTTATTATCGCTGAGAATTTGTAGTGGCAAGGTAACGGCTCGGAGACTGCGAGGTTTGTTACCAAGGGGATCGTGTTGATGCCTTGGGGTAAGCAGAAGGTTTTCAGCCTGTTGCCTGTAATGGGTTGTTACAAGATTTCCGTCAAAATCATCTTCTCATTTGCGCTGCTTTACATAGCTTTACCCTACAAAGCCTGATTTATCTTTAAAATGGTGGCAACTATTAAAATCAGCACTAAAAGAAATATTCGATGAACAAAAGCCTGATATTACTCCCTATCCTGATAGTCGCAGCGATTGTCTCATTCAGCAGTTATACACAGGCGAAGAGGCCTGGTGATAAAGCATCCAGAGCGCCCCGGGTGGTGCCTGTGGTGACCGGCGTGGTCGATCAACATATGCTTTCTCAAAAAATTGCCTTGATAGGAAAGTTAGAGGCAGACAAGTCGGTATATATCGCTCCAGAGGTGGCCGGCAAGATTAAAGTAATCAATGTTAAAGCCAACCAGGAGATCAGGGCGGGGCAGCTACTTGTTCAACTTGAAGATGCCAAACCTCAGGCCGGTGTAGCCGAGGCTAAGGCATATCTTTTCGATGAAGAGCGTAAGCTAAAAGAGTTTCAGAAACTTATCCGCCAAAGCGCTATCACGCAAACAGAGATCGATGCGCAGCAAGCCAGTGTCAATATAGCAAAGGCTCGCTTGGCTCAGGCCCAGGCCGAGCTCGACTTTCACTATATTAAGGCCCCCTTTTCAGGCACCGCGGGTCTGCTGGATTTCAGTTTAGGCAAAATGGTTACCGCGGGCAGTGAGTTATTGTCACTCGATGACCTGTCATCGATGAGACTCGACCTTCAGGTGCCGGAAAGCTACCTCTCTATGCTGAGCCCGGGGATGACAGTCACGGCGACCAATCGTGCCTGGCCCGGTGAAGTCTTTACCGGAGAGTTAGTGGCTATCGATCCGCGTATCAACTCCGAAACCCTGAACTTAAAGGTGAGGGTGAGTTTTAAGAATCAAAGTCATAACCAAGGCCATAAACTCAAACCTGGCATGTTGATGTCGGCCAGTCTCGGTTTTCCCGCCATATCTGAACCCGTTATTCCGGTGCAGGCCATCGAGTATTCGGGTACCAAGCGCTTCGTTTATGTGGTTGGGGCGGATAATCTCGCCAGGCGAACTCAAGTCACATTGGGGGCCCGAATTCAGGATGAGGTACTGATCACAGACGGCGTCGATGTGGGAGAACGTATCGTCGTTCAGGGGCTGGTCAACATGCGCGATGGTCTTTTGGTCGACGATCTCAGCGAGAAACTCGCCTCTGTCGAAAATGAGTTAAATCAGATTGCGGGAGACAGAGGTTAATGCTGATTTCAGATATCTCGGTTAAACGCCCGGTTGTCGCGATTGTATTAAGCCTGCTCCTTTGTGTGTTTGGGGCTGTATCATTTTCAAAGCTAGCCGTGCGTGAGATGCCGGATGTTGAAAATCCGGTTGTCACGGTCATGACCACCTATGAGGGGGCCTCGGCGACCATCATGGAGAGTCAGATCACCACGGCGCTCGAAGATGAGCTCACCGGAATCAGTGGTATCGATGAGATCACCTCGGTGACCCGAAATGGCATGTCACGTATCACCATCACCTTCGATCTTGACTGGGATCTGACCGAAGGTGTGAGTGACGTTCGCGATGCTGTGGCCCGTGCTCAGCGCCGTCTGCCGGACGAGGCGAATGACCCCATAGTATCCAAAGATAACGGATCCGGAGAGCCTTCGGTCTATATCAACCTAAGCTCCTCCGTGATGGACAGAACTCAGCTCACCGATTATGCACAGCGGGTATTAGAGGACAGGTTTAGTCTGATCACTGGTGTCAGCTCCGTCAGCATCTCTGGTGGCCTGTATAAGGTGATGTATGTTCAGCTAAAGCCTGAGTTGATGGCGGGACGTAATGTCACCACCGCCGATATCATCGCCAGTTTGAAACAAGAGAATGTTGAAACTCCGGGCGGTGAGGTGCGTAATGACACCACAGTGATGACGGTGAGAACCGCACGCCTCTACTATCACCCTGAAGACTTCGACTATCTGGTGGTGCGCACCGCCAGCGATGGCACGCCGGTTTACCTTAAAGATGTGGCCTCGGTGTTTATCGGCGCCGAAAATGAAAACTCGACCTTTAAGAGTGATGGTGTACCGAATCTGAGCCTGGGAATCGTTGCCCAGTCCGATGCCAATCCGCTTGAGGTGGCGAAAGCCGCTCATATAGAGGTTGAAAGGATCCAGCAGTTCCTCCCGGAGGGAACTCAGCTTGTGGTCGATTACGACTCGACGGTATTTATCGACCGCTCGATCACAGAAGTTTATAACACCCTGTTTATCACAGGGGGACTTGTGGTATTAGTCCTCTATATCTTTATCGGTCAGGCACGTGCGACGCTTATTCCGGCGGTGACTGTGCCGGTATCCTTGATCTCCGCCTTTATCGCAGCGAACTTCTTCGGTTTCTCCATTAACCTCTTGACCCTGATGGCTTTGATCCTTTCTATTGGCCTGGTAGTCGATGATGCGATCGTGGTAGTTGAGAATATTTTTCATCATATTGAGAAAGGTGAGGAGCCATTGCTGGCTGCATACAAGGGCACCCGTGAAGTGGGTTTCGCCGTCGTTGCGACTACTGCGGTGCTGGTGATGGTGTTTCTTCCTATCTCATTTATGGAGGGGATGGTGGGCCGCTTGTTTACCGAGTTTTCGGTCATGTTGGCGATGTCGGTGATCTTCTCATCGGTAGTCGCGCTAACGCTGACGCCGGTTCTTGGAAGTAAGATCCTTAAGGCTAATGTTAAGCCCAACAGATTCAATCTTTGGGTGGATGATCTCTTCAGTCGGCTTGAGCGGGTTTATAGGGTGTTAGTGGCCAAAGCCGTAGGTTTCCGCTTCGCCGCCCCAGTGGTGATAGTGCTCTGTATTGTCGGCAGTGGCCTCTTGTTGCAAAGTGTGCCTTCACAGCTGGCACCGCAGGAGGACAGGGGAGTTATCTTCGCCTTCGTTAAGGGAGCCGAGGGTACCAGCTATAACCGAATGACCGCCAACATGGATATTGTCGAGCAGAGGCTGATGCCCTTGCTGGGCAAGGGGGTGATCAAGTCCTTCAGCGTACAGGCCCCGGCTTTCGGCGGTCGAGCGGGGGATCAGACCGGCTTTGTGATCATGCAGCTCGAAGACTGGGAGGAGCGGGATATTACTGCTCAGCAGGCGCTTGGAGTCGTATCCGGGGCGCTGCAGGGGATCCCAGATGTGATGGTGCGCCCTATGTTGCCGGGGTTCAGGGGACAATCCAGCGAGCCGGTACAATTTGTGATTGGCGGCTCCGACTATGAGGAACTTTTCAAGTGGGCTCAGGTTCTGCAGGAGGAGGCGATACACAGCCCTATGCTGGAAGGCGCGGATCTCGATTATGCCGAGACTACGCCCGAGCTGGTGGTGAGTGTCGACAGGGAGCGTGCGGCCGAGCTTGGGATCAGTGTCTCAGAGGTGTCGGAGACTCTGGAGGTGATGCTTGGGGGGCGCAGTGAAACTACCTTTATCGAGCGTGGTGAGGAGTATGACGTCTACCTCAGAGGCGATGAGAACAGTTTCAACAGCATGGCGGATCTCAGTCAGATCTATATGCGCTCGGCTGCGGGGGAGTTGATCACCTTAGACTCGATAACCCATATCGAAGAGGTGGCTTCTGCCCATAAGCTCAGCCACACCAATAAGCAGAAATCGATCACCCTTAAAGCCAACTTAGGCGAAGGCTATACCTTAGGCGAGGCATTGGATTTTCTCGATGCGACAGCTATTGAGATATTACCCAGCGATATTTCGGTGAGCTATACCGGTGAATCGAAGGACTTTAAAGAGAATCAGAGCAGCGTGCTGATGGTCTTTGGTCTGGCCCTGCTGGTGGCATATCTGGTGTTAGCGGCGCAGTTCGAGAGCTTCATTAACCCTATGGTGGTGATGTTTACCGTGCCTATGGGAGTCTTCGGTGGTTTTCTCGGACTCTTCTTAACCGGTCAGGGCCTCAATATCTATAGTCAGATAGGGATGATCATGTTGATCGGTATGGTGACCAAGAATGGCATTCTGATAGTCGAGTTTGCCAATCAGCTCAGAGACAGAGGTATAGAGCTTGAGCAGGCGATTATTGATGCCTCGGCCCGCAGGTTACGCCCTATCCTGATGACGGCATTCACCACCCTGATAGGGGCCGTGCCTTTGATCATGTCGACCGGAGCAGGTTCGGAGAGTCGTATCGCTGTGGGTACCGTGGTCTTCTTCGGCATGGCGTTTGCGACTTTTGTTACCCTGCTGGTGATACCTGCCATGTACCGCCTGATATCGGGCGCGACCCACTCACCTGGATTCGTCGAAGATAAGCTTAACAGTGCATTAGATGCTCAGAGGCTAGCCGAGATGAAATAAGCTGGTTTCTGGTAACTTAAAAAAACCTCAATAATTAATCTTATTGAGGTTTTTCGTAGGGGAGT
Organism: uncultured Shewanella sp.; assembly: GCF_947501225.1. Taxonomy (GTDB): domain Bacteria; phylum Pseudomonadota; class Gammaproteobacteria; order Enterobacterales; family Shewanellaceae; genus Shewanella. The sequence goes on along the minus strand of NZ_CANMUW010000007.1, from coordinate 43,355 downwards.
TGGTGTGTTTCGTTAAGAGAGCTGTGCCTCTTTCTCTGCAAGATAAGCTATCAACTCAATATAGATATTAAACCAGGTTATTGAGTGTTAACCTAACTATCATCTTGGCGGATAATGAAGTGATAGATATGGATTTTGAACGTGCTAAAACCTACCTGTTGTCTAAGCCACAGACTGAACTCGACTTTCCATTCGGGGAGGGAGTCTATGTCTTCAAGGTCAAAGGTAAGATGTTTGCGACCCTCTCTATCGGCAAGGTTGTAAGAGGCGGCAAGGAGAGTGATGAAACTGAGCTGGTTTCAGAGCGACCTGACTGGTGGATGAACCTGAAGTGTTATCCCGATGAGGCGGCGATACTCAGAGATATCTTCCCCTCGGTGATCCCCGGCTATCATATGAATAAGGCGCTGTGGAATACCGTCATTCTCGATGGCTCAATTCCACAAGGTGAAATCGAGCGCATGATAGATAACTCGTTTATGTTGGTGGTGGCTAAGATGACCAGGAAGGCTCAGGCCTCAGTTTTGGTTCATCTCTAACTATATAATCTCTTAACTTAACATTGCCTTTAAAGTGACTCTCCCTTTTCGGTGAGATAGCCGGGCTATAACGCAACACGATTTCCGTTATAGAGGCCGCGAGTCAAAGTCTTGCCCTGTATCAGTAGCAGCTCACCTGAGACTCCCTCCTTGATACTGCTGTCGACCGCGATCACCTTGTTGTCATACAGGCCCAGTACACGCTCCTGTGAGGTGTGACCGACGACGATCTGCTTCACATCGAAATAGCTCAGTATCTTGTCCAGCTCACTCTCATCATAACCGGGCTTGAAGTAGCCCCTGAACCAGGTGGGTCCGTTGCCGAAGAACAGATAGTTGAGCAGCTCGTCCTGCTTCAGCTCAGGCTTGGACCTGTCGATATTCTTGCGGTAGAGGTCGTTGGCTTTAGCTAATGTGAGTTCCCTGTCGATCCATTCGCTACTGATCCCGCCGTGTAGAAACAGGGTGTCGTTGATTTTGACCAAGGTGTTTTTAGCGCGAAGCCATTGGCCTATCTCACTGCTCTTGTCATAAAGCTCATCGTAACTTCTGTCGAGCAGCTTAGCTGCAACGTTATAGCGCTCATGTACGTATCGAAGATCGCCGCGCATCACCATCTGCTCATGATTTCCCATCAAGAGATGCAGCTTACCGCCAGCCGCGCTGGCTTGCCGGTCTAATTTATACATGAACCAGAGCACCTCATTGACCTGATGGCCGCGGTCAAACATGTCTCCCGTCATCACCATATGACCATCACCGAAGGCCCAATTGTTATCTTCATCGATAATGTGCTGCTTTCTAAGCAGGGTGAGCAATATATCGTATTGGCCATGGACATCGCTCAGAGCCACAATCTTTTTGATATTTGAGTAGGTATCGGCTGAGATATCATGGGCTTCGGGGTTAAGCGTCGGTTGCGGGAGCTGTCCGCAGTCATTTGGACTGACCAGCTGTAACTCCTTAACTTGGGTAGTGCGTAACTCACTGTTGCATACCCAGTATGCTGTTTGTGGTGCGTCTGAACTTGCTTGAGTGAACAGGTAGGGGCCATCGGTCACTGTTAGGTCTATACCGGAGGAAGCTGTCGAGGCGATAGCTAATTGAGTGCAAGCCAGCAAGGCAAATGAAGATAAGGCGGTGAACTTTTTCAATGAGGGCTCTCTTCTTTAATTCTAGTTATTTTAGTAGCTTGTTATCAAGGTATGTTAATGCCACTCTCGGGTGAACTGATGATACCAGCATCTTTATATCGGTCGATATCAATATCTGTGTCTGAGGGTAAAGTATAAAAACTGAGCCGTTTAAGGAAGGCTTAACGCAGATTTATTTCCATCCCTGGTAAACCTTCATAAATGTTCTGACTGCTAAGGTCTAAAGCGTTCCCTACGGTTTTAAGACATTTCCCATATGGGTCAGATGGCGGAAATGCCTGAGTGATATCAGGAATATCACAGGCCACATGGGTCAGATGGCGGAAATGCCAATACAAGAATGGAACATTTATGGCCAGACATAACGAAGGTTTATTTCCATCCCTGGTAAACCTTCATAAATGTTCTGACTGCTAAGGATGGCGGAAATGCCAATAAATGAATGGAACATTTATGGCCTGACATAAAAAAGCGAAAACCTGGGTTTTCGCTTCTTGGAGGGCTTACTCATTAAGTGCCCGACGCATTATTTCAGAAAGTGTCGGGACAGCTCTGAGTAGGTCCTACTTGTTGATTCGCTTGTACTTAAGGCGGTGAGGCTCGATAACATCGGTACCACAGGTTTCTTTTAGCCAGGTTGAGTACTCGGTGTAGTTACCCTCGTAGAAGTTAACCTTCCCCTCATCACGATAATCAAGAATATGGGTCGCGATGCGGTCGAGGAACCAACGGTCATGTGAGATAACCATGGCACAACCAGGAAATTCAAGCAGCGCCTCTTCCAGTGCCCGCAAGGTTTCAACGTCCAGATCGTTGGTTGGCTCATCGAGTAGTAGCACGTTACCGCCGGCCTGTAGCAGTTTCGCCAGGTGGACACGGTTACGCTCACCACCGGAGAGGGTGCCGATGATCTTCTGCTGATCGCCACCACGGAAGTTGAAACGACCCACGTAGGCACGACTCGGGATCTCTGTATTATTGATCCGCATGATATCCTGACCTTCGGATATCTCCTGCCATACGGTATTCTTGTCATTCATCGAGTCACGGAACTGCTCGACAGAGGCTATCTGTACGCTCTCACCTATCTCGACTGTACCGCTATCCGGCTTCTCAGCACCGGATATCATCTTAAACAGGGTCGATTTACCCGCGCCGTTTGCACCGATGATACCTACGATAGCGCCCTTGGGCACCGAGAAACTCAAGTCGTCGATGAGTACACGATCGCCGTAAGACTTGGTCAGATTTTTAACCTCGATAACCTTGTCGCCCAGGCGTGGTCCAGGTGGAATGAATAGTTCGTTGGTTTCATTACGCTTCTGGTAATCGTTAGTGTTCAGTTCTTCGAAACGGGCCATACGCGCCTTACCCTTAGACTGACGGCCTTTAGTTCCCTGACGTACCCACTCCAGCTCTTTGGCGATGGTTTTCTGGCGAGCACTCTCGGTGGCAGACTCCTGCTGAAGTCGGGCATCTTTCTGCTCAAGCCATGAAGAGTAGTTGCCCTCCCATGGGATACCTTCACCACGGTCGAGCTCTAAGATCCAACCGGCTGCATTATCAAGGAAGTATCTATCGTGGGTAATGGCTACGACCGTTCCGGTGTAATCCTGCAGGAATCGCTCAAGCCAGGCGACAGATTCGGCATCCAGGTGGTTGGTCGGTTCATCGAGAAGCAACATATCCGGCTTCTCAAGCAGCAAACGACAGATGGCAACACGGCGACGCTCACCACCGGAGAGAACTTCAATCTTTTCATCCCAATCGGGCAGACGCAGCGCGTTAGCCGCACGTTCGAGTATGTTGTCCAGATTATGGGCATCTTGGGAGTGGATGATCGCTTCAAGCTCTCCCTGCTCTTTAGCCAGAGCGTCGAAGTCGGCATCGGGCTCGGCATAGAGCGCATAGACTTCATCGAGTCGGGTGAGGGCATTTTTAGCTTCCGCGACAGCTTCTTCGATCGCTTCGCGTACCGTTTGAGTCGGATCGAGCTTAGGTTCCTGAGGCAGATAACCGATTTTCAGGTCCTGCATAGGGCGTGCTTCACCCTCAATTTCGGTATCAAGACCCGCCATGATGCGAAGTAGGGTAGATTTACCCGAGCCGTTCAGACCGAGTACGCCGATCTTAGCGCCGGGGAAGAAGCTTAATGAGATATCTTTAAGGATCTGCTTTTTAGGTGGAACAATCTTACCCACCCTAAGCATGCTATAAACAAACTGAGCCATATATTTATCTTATCTGATAGAGGAATTGAGCTAATTCTACTCGAATCAGGAGTGAACTTAAATCTGATCTTGATAGGTTGAATTCTCAAATTTGGCTATTCAATGGTGTCGACCGCTGCTCAGTGGCCCTAAGCTGTGAATTGAATAAGCTTGAAAATGAAAAAGTGTTTTCTGTAATCTCCTACAAACCAATGAGTTTACTTCGAAAACTTGAATAAAACAGAGAAAACAGTCACTCAGTGGGTCAATTCTTATGTTTCAGTCAGTTTGTGAGCACTACTCAATGGGAATAGCAAGGAATTTCATGTTCCAAATGCTGGGATTGTGATCAATTGCGCTGTAGAATACCGCGCAACCCTACTATAAGAATTTACAGCTGGAGTGATTTTAATGCTGAAAAAAGATATGAATATCGCGGACTTTGATCCACAACTGTTTCAAGCGATTGAAGATGAAACTCGTCGTCAGGAAGAGCACATCGAACTTATCGCTTCAGAAAACTACACCAGTCCACGTGTATTGGAAGCACAAGGCTCACAGCTAACTAACAAGTACGCCGAAGGTTATCCGGGTAAGCGTTATTATGGTGGTTGTGAACATGTCGATATCGCTGAAGAGTTGGCAATATCTCGTGCTAAAGAGCTGTTTGGTGCTACCTATGCCAACGTACAGCCTCACTCAGGATCTCAGGCCAACTCGGCTGTGTTCATGGCTCTGCTCCAGGGGGGCGATACTGTCTTGGGTATGAGTCTGGCTCATGGTGGTCACCTGACTCATGGTTCTCATGTGAGTTTCTCAGGTAAGTTATATAACGCCGTTCAGTACGGTATCGATGAGGTCACCGGCAAGATAGATTATGCCGAGGTTGAGCGCCTTGCCGTTGAACATAAGCCTAAGATGATCATTGCTGGCTTCAGTGCTTACTCAGGTATTATCGACTGGGGCAAGTTCCGAGAGATCGCCGATAAAGTTGGTGCCTACCTGTTTGTGGATATGGCTCACGTAGCGGGTCTGGTTGCTGCCGGAATCTACCCTAATCCACTGCCACACGCTCACGTTGTAACAACGACGACTCACAAGACACTTGCCGGTCCTCGTGGTGGTTTGATCTTATCTGCCTGTGATGATGAAGCTGTCTATAAAAAGCTGAACTCAGCCGTTTTCCCGGGTGGCCAGGGTGGTCCCTTGATGCACGTTATCGCCGCTAAAGCGGTTGCATTTAAAGAAGCGCTTGAGCCTGAGTTTACCGCTTATCAGGAGCAGGTTGTTGCTAACGCTAAGGCGATGGCTAAGACCTTTATCGAGCGCGGCTATGATGTCGTTTCCGGCGGCACCGATAACCACCTGTTCCTGCTTGATCTCATCAGCAAAGACATTACCGGTAAAGATGCCGATGCGGCGTTGGGTCAGGCTAACATCACAGTTAATAAGAACTCGGTACCTAATGACCCGCGTTCACCATTTGTTACCTCGGGCCTTCGTATTGGTTCTCCTGCTATCACCCGTCGTGGCTTCAAAGAGGAGCAGGCGGTTGAGCTGACTAACTGGATGTGTGATGTTCTGGATGACATTAGCGATCTGGGCACGATTGAGCGAGTTAAGAATCAGGTTCTTGAATTGTGCGCCAGGTTCCCTGTTTACGGTTAACCTTATAGGTTAAATCAGGTAAACTTCAGTGGCCGCTTCTTAGCGGCCATTTTTATTTCAGGAGAGCCGTATCACCCGTGTACTCGACTCCTGACGGCCGGGTAGAGAAAATCCTCTAAACAGTCATTCCAATTCTCAACTTCTGCGGAGGCTCTATGCATTGCCCATTTTGCAGCGCAACAGATACTAAAGTGATCGATTCACGTTTGGTGGCTGATGGCCATCAAGTCAGGCGTCGCCGAGAGTGCGCCGAATGCCATGAGAGGTTCACCACATTTGAAGGGGCCGAACTTGTGATGCCGCGTGTGGTTAAGCAAGATGGCAGCCGCCAACCTTTCGATGAAGAGAAACTCAGAGGCGGTATGCTACGTGCGGTCGAGAAACGTCCTGTGTCTATGGATCAGATCGAGCAGGCACTGACTAAAATAAAATCGACCTTACGTGCCACCGGTGAGCGTGAGGTTAAGTCGGAGATGATAGGCAACCTGATGATGGAGCAGTTGGTGAATCTCGATAAGGTGGCTTACATCCGTTTTGCCTCGGTCTATCGCGCCTTCGAAGATGTCTCCGAATTTGGTGATGCTATCGCTAAATTGCAGAAATAAAAGTTACAACTTCTGCTGTAATGAGTTTGAAATCGCCTGATGTAGGGTGTTTAGCGGTAATTGGGTGAAGTTAGTTTCAGTGACTGCCCAGTGTGATTAATAGATGGTCTGAATAATATGTGGTCTGTAGAAGATATTGAGATGATGAGCCGTGCAATTAAACTTGCACGTAAAGGGCTATACACAACCAGACCTAACCCTTGTGTTGGTTGTGTGGTGACAAAAGAGGGCCAGATTGTCGGCGAAGGATTTCATATCAGGGCGGGTGGGCCCCATGCCGAAGTGTACGCCCTGGCTATGGCGAGTGAAAGTGCTAAAGGTGCAACTGCTTACGTTACGCTCGAGCCGTGCAGTCATTATGGCCGTACACCTCCTTGTGCCGAGGCTCTGATCAAGGCTGGTGTCACTCGTGTTGTTGTGGCGGTAGAAGATCCGAACCCTCAGGTTTCGGGCCGAGGAATCAAAATGCTCACCGACGCCGGTATTCGGGTCGATGTCGGGCTGCTGAGTGAAGAGGCCGGCGATATCAATCCGGGCTTTATGAAACGCATGCGAACTCAGCTACCCAAGGTCACGGTGAAGTTAGCGTCAAGTTTAGATGGCAAGACTGCACTACATAATGGTGTCTCAAAATGGATAACAGGCAGCGAGGCCAGACGCGATGTACAGCGCTTAAGGGCCGGTCATTGCGCCTTGGTAACGGGCATAGAGACAGTGCTTGCCGATGACCCGTCGCTCAATGTACGCCATAGCGACCTGGGAGTATTGGCCGGTGAACTCGCTCCGAGTGAGATTCATCAGCCACTTAGGGTAATACTGGATAGCAGGGCCAGGCTCACCAAAGGAGCTAGACTCTTTTCGATCGATAGCCCCATCCTGTTGGTCTCCTGCAATGATTACCCACTCGATGAGCAAGCGGCGTGGCCTGAGCATGTATCTCATATTAAGTTGCCTGGCGATGACTGTGGTCGCGTCGAACTATCACAGCTGTTCAAATATCTCGGGCAAACGTGTAACTCTGTTCTGATTGAGGCCGGTGCGACTCTGGCCGGAAGCGTTATCGAGCAGGGGCACGCCGATGAGTTAATCTTGTATCAAGCGATGAAAATATTAGGGTCGGCCGGTCGTAATCTAATTACTCTGTCTGATTATGAATCGATGGCTGATATTCCATCCATCGAGTTAATTGATGAGCGTAAATTGGGTAAAGATACCCGTTTAACGTTAAAAATAAGGTCATAAGTTCATGTTTACTGGGATCATTGAGTCTGTTGGTACATTGAGAAAAATTGAACGCTTAGGTGATGACATTCGCCTGAATGTTTCCAGCGGTAAACTCGATTTAAGTGATGTTCGTTTAGGTGACAGTATCGCTACCAACGGAGTATGTCTAACGGTGGTTGAATGCCTGAGTGATGGTTATGTGGCCGATATTTCAGCTGAAACCGTGAGTTTAACCGGATTTGCCAACTATCAGGTGGGCACAAAAGTTAATCTGGAGAAGGCGGTAACGCCCACGACTCGTCTTGGTGGTCATATGGTCAGTGGCCATGTCGACGGCATCGCTTCTGTCGATGATAGACAGATTCGCGGTAAGGCCATCGAATTTTGGCTAACGGCACCACAGGAGCTGGCGCGCTATATTGCCCATAAAGGCTCGATCACTATCGACGGTGTCAGCCTAACGGTTAACGAAGTCCAGGAGAATCGTTTCAGGTTAACCATAGTGCCCCACACGGCCGGTGAAACAACATTGATCGATCTGAAGGCGGGTGATTCGGTTAATATCGAAGTCGACCTGATCGCACGGCATTTAGAACGCTTGATGACCTACTCAAGCGAGGCTACACAAGGGCCGGAGTCCAATGTGACTATGGATCTGTTAGCTCGCTCAGGTTTTTTGCGTTAAACGCTGGCAAAAGCTGTAAATAGAAGATTAAATTATTACTAAAATATATCTATTCAGTTATTTCTATTGCTGGATCAGATAATCGTTACAATAAAAATGAAGGCCTTACAATGTCGTTACACAGTATAGAAGAGATCATCGAAGATATTCGCCTCGGTAAAATGGTTATCTTGATGGACGATGAAGATAGAGAAAACGAAGGTGATTTGATCATGGCTGCCGACATGGTGACGCCTGAAGCCATTAACTTTATGGCGACCTTCGGACGTGGCCTTATCTGTCAGACCCTGACAAAAGCACGTTGTGAGCAGTTGAATTTGCCTCTGATGGTAAGCAACAATAATGCTCAGTTCTCGACTAACTTCACCGTCTCTATCGAAGCGGCCGAAGGCGTCACGACGGGAATTTCGGCTCAAGATCGTGCAGTAACGGTAAAGGCTGCCGTTGCTAAAGATGCGAAACCGACAGACATTGTTCAGCCCGGCCATATCTTTCCACTGATGGCGCAAGAGGGCGGCGTACTTATTCGTGCGGGACACACCGAAGCCGGTTGTGATTTAGCGCGTCTTGCGGGGGCTGAGCCCTCTGCTGTTATCGTTGAGATCCTTAATGATGATGGCACTATGGCCCGTCGTCCGGATCTCGAGATCTTCGCCGAAAAGCATGGCCTTAAAATGGGCACTATTGCCGATTTGATCGAATATCGAAACACTAAGGAGACAAGTGTTGTGCGTGAAGCGCAATGTAAGTTGCCAACCCGTTTCGGTGAGTTTGATATGTTGACCTTCAGAGACACCATAGATAATCAGCTACATTACGTGTTGATTAATGGCGAGGTCAAAGAGAATGCGTTGGTACGTGTACACCTGCAGAACACCTTCAATGATCTGCTGCATTCAGAGCGGGATCAGCAGCGCAGTTGGCCACTTGAAAAAGCGATGCAACGCATTGCCGATGAGGGCGGTGTATTGGTGCTCTTGGGTCATCAAGAACATAGCAGTGACATTCTGGCGAAAGTGAAAACGTTTGAATTGGAAGATAGTGGTCAAGCCGTTGCTCCGGCTAAATGGCAGGGCACTTCACGTCAGGTTGGGGTCGGTTCACAGATCCTCGCTAACGTAGGTGTGACATCGATGCGACTACTCAGTTCACCAAAGAATTATCACTCACTTTCAGGCTTCGGTTTAGAAGTGACAGAGTATATCGCCGAGTAATAAAGATCTGCTCCATCTTAAACTGTTTTTTTACGATGAAAACAGTGCAGGTGGAGTCGTGAGTTAGAAAAATTAATCAATTCTGATGAATTGCATGGGGATCAACGCTGAGGTTGTGCTATCATACCGCCTCCTCCGCGCCCGTGCTGGGTAAATAAGCTAATTTAGGTAAGATAAATGAACGTAGTTCAAGGTAATATCGAGTCGAAGAACGCCAAGATCGCTATCGTAGTTTCACGCTTCAATAGCTTCGTTGTTGAAAGCCTGCTTGAGGGTGCGGTTGATACACTTAAGCGTTTCGGTCAAGTCACTGATGAAAATATCACAGTAGTACGAGTCCCCGGAGCGGTTGAGCTGCCACTTGCGGCACGTCGTGTTGCTGCCAGCGGTAAATTTGATGGGATCATTGCACTGGGTGCAGTTATCCGCGGTGGTACGCCACATTTTGATTTTGTTGCAGGTGAATGTAACAAAGGTTTAGCTCAAATCGCACTTGAGTTCGATCTTCCTGTTTCATTCGGTGTATTGACTACCGATACCATTGAGCAAGCGATTGAGCGCTCTGGTACTAAAGCGGGCAATAAGGGTGGTGAAGCTGCACTTGGCCTGCTTGAGATGGTTAATGTACTGCAAGAACTAGAACAGCAGTTGCAAGATTAGGAACAAAAATGAAGCCTTCTGAGCGCCGTAAGGCCCGTCGTTTAGCCGTCCAAGCCATCTATTCTTGGCAGTTAAGCGGAAATAATGTTGCCGATGTGGAACATGAGTTTCTCACAGAGCAAAAAGTTGATGGTGTCGATATCGCTTACTTCCGTGAGTTGTTATCCGGAGCCTCAACCAAACAGTCTCAGCTAGACGAGCTAATTACTCCTCATGTGGAGCGTCCGTATGACGAAGTATCTCCTATTGAGAAAGCCGTACTGAGACTCGCAACTTATGAACTCACATTTCGTAAGGATGTGCCTTATAAGGTCGCGATCAACGAGGCTATTGAACTGGCAAAGGCTTTTGGTGCAGAAGATGGCCATAAGTTTGTAAACGGTATTCTCGACAAGATTGTTGGTCGTAAGTAATACAATAAAACGGCATCTCAGGATGCCGTTTTTTTTCATGTGATTTACGCTTATTACTTGAAGTGATTAGGTCAGCTTTTCTAAAATCATCTCAAATATCTGACAGGGCTCCTGTTACCGTGAAAGAATTCCAATTAATAGAAAATTTCTTCACTAACCGCTCCCACTCGCGCCGTGATGTGGAGTTGAGCATTGGTGATGACTGTGCGCTGGTTCAGCCTGCTCTGAATAAATCTATAGCGATATCCTGCGATACTCTGGTTGAAGGGATTCACTTTTATCCGGATATTCCACCCCAGGCGCTGGGGTATAAATCGTTAGCGGTTAATCTCTCCGACTTAGCCTCCATGGGGGCGGAACCAGCCTGGGTGACACTGGCACTCACGCTCCCCGATGTGGACGAACAGTGGTTGAGCCAGTTCAGCTCCGGCCTTTTCGATGCCGCCGAATATTATGGTGTAGCTCTGGTTGGTGGCGATACGACAAGGGGACCTCGCTCGATAACCATCACGATTAATGGTCAGGTGCCTGCGGGCAAAGCATTAACCCGTGGTGGTGCTAAAAATGGTGATTGGATCTATGTGACAGGAACGATAGGTGACTCGGCCCTGGGGCTCGATGTCATTCGTGGAAAGCGAAAAGTTGATCCTGAACATCATGAGTATCTGGTTAACAGGCACTACTATCCGTCCCCCCGCGTGCTGGCCGGCCAATCATTGAGAGGGCTGGCATCGAGTGCCATAGACCTGTCAGATGGTCTTGGATCTGATATTAAGCACATACTTAAGCGCTCACAAGTTGGCGCGGTGATAGAACTTCAAAAATTGCCTCTGTCTAATGCGCTCACCGAATCGGTAACAGAGGATGAAGCATTAAGTTATGCCCTTATGGGGGGGGAAGATTACGAGTTACTGTTTACCGTCCCCGAAGCTCAGAAAGGCGCGCTCGAGACGGCACTGGCTAATGCCGGAGTGCAGTTTACTCAGATTGGACAGATCACCACAGGTGACTCCATAAAGCTGATGCGCAACAAAGAGCGTTTTACACCAAATAACATAGGCTTTGAGCACTTTTCCTGATGAACATATTCTCCAGAGATGAAGCTTTGACTCATCTTTCTTTGACTAACCCTATCCATTTTTTGGCTCTGGGGTTTGGCTCCGGTTTGGCGGCTAAGGCACCGGGAACCTTCGGTACTCTTGCTGCCATCCCGCTGTATCTGCTGATGGCCCCTCTGAGCCTGTCCTGGTATCTGGCATTGACTCTTATAAGTGTCATTGCCGGTTTTTATATCTGTGATAAAGCCGCTAAAGATATGGGCGTACACGACCATGGCGCTATCGTCTGGGATGAGGTCGCCGGCCTGCTCATCACCATGATAGCGGCTCCGGCGGGTTGGGTTTGGTTGTTGGTTGGCTTTGCCCTGTTTCGCTTCTTCGATATCATCAAACCCTGGCCCATACGTTGGTTAGATGCAAAGGTAGAAGGTGGCTTTGGCATCATGATAGATGATGTCCTCGCGGGGATCTTCGCTCTCGCTTGCCTGCAGGGGTTAGCTCACTACCTGGCGTAGGCTATGGTGTAAGCTTGTGGCACTCAGGCGGGTGTCATAAGCGCTTTTCTTCTCGATGGCTAAGCGTGACTTTATGCCTGATTCATTCATATTGAGGCTAACTCCCCTCTCTGCTTTATCCTGTCGCTGATTTCTCTCTATTGAAAAAACCGTGTAAAAACGGTTTGTAATCACCCGGCTGCCGACTAGTTGAATTATCAGTTTTCCTTTTGCTAATAGCACTGAAATGCGCTAATTTGGATTCGCTTAATGAGTTAACATATTAACTCTATTATCTATTTAGTGAGCTTGGTGCCAGGGAGTAATCCCGATATCAACGTCTTGTTGTTTCTATGCTCCTGCTCATCGATTGCACCAAACATGGAGACGGACCGTGGATCACACAACCAGTAAAGTTAAGAGTATGTATGAGCAATATCCCTACCCGTCGGGCGATCCGACCATCAGAGCCGGGTTCGATATCAGGTTACTCTTAAGCTATGTGGCTAAGAAAAAAGATAAGGACGGGCCTCTTCACGTATTAGATGCCGGGTGTGGCCGAGGTCCGGCAGTTCTCGGGGCTGCATCACTTCAACCCAATGTGATGTTTACCGCCATCGATATTAATAGTGTTGGTTTAGCCGAGGCGCGAGCCAATGCTCAGGCGCGCGGTCTCACCAATATTAACTTTGTGCAGGCTGACCTTATGACGTTAGAGGGGGTAGAGGTGCCTCCCGGTGGCTTCGATGTCATCTACTCTTCCGGAGTATTGCATCACCTGTCCGATCCTCAGGTGGGTCTTAACAATCTGACCGAGATCCTGGCTCCTCACGGCGTGATCTCATTAATGCTCTATGGCAGTTATGGCCGGCAAGCTCTCTATCGTCTTATCGAAGGGATAGACATTATCTCGTCTAATCAAGCTCCCATCGAGAGTCGATTACCACTCGCCAGAAAGTTAACCGAGGTTGCCGATAGCACCATCTTTAAGGGGAATTACTGGGAAAATACCCATAGCAACCCTGATGTGGAGTTTGTCGATACCTGCCTGAATGTGAATGAAGTGAGTTACGATATAAGCTCCTTATGGCAATTTATTGCGAATGCCGGAATGAAGTTCATTCGTTGGACCGATCCCGATGCATGGTCGGTAGAGAAACGTTTCACAGATCCTCAACTGTTAGCCAGATTAAAGGAGTTGAGCCTGACGGAGCAGTATAAGGTGATTGAAAGGCTGTTCGAGATCCCCAAGCTGGAGTTTATTATCTGTAAGGCCGATAACTCAGCCGCTCCAATGGTCACAGTTGAGCAGATCGACTCGAGTCAATTTGCCGTGAACCCGGAGGCTTCATTCTCTGTTGAGAAGCGCAATCTGGATCACTCCCAACGAATAGAAAAGGTGAGCTACAGGGTGCGAAACAGGAAAAGTGAAACGGTAACCGATCCGATTCTGGCTCAAGTGATACTGCTTCTTACCGAACAAACCACCTGTTTTTCCGGTGCCGATATGCTTAACGTACTAGGTCAGAATGGGGCTGATAAAAACAGGGCTGTAGAGGTTATCTACCAACTGCTTAACGAAGAGGTTATCTTTATCCCTTAAGTTCGAGGAGGAAGTCCCTGGAAGGGGCTTCCTCTGGCTGAATTGGATAGCCATCGATATCAGGAGTGTAAGAGCTCCTTCGCGTTGGCCAGTGTGTTGCTGGTGATAACATCCCCACCCAGTAACCGAGCCAGCTCCTCTATACGCTGTGTCTTATCTAACGGTACCATCGAGGTTTCAGTTTTTCCCCCTCTGCTCTGTTTATTGACAAACATATGTTGATGGCCCTTGCCTGCAACCTGGGGCAGGTGAGTCACGCACATGACTTGGGTCGACTCTCCTAAACTACGGAGCATTCTTCCAACGACTGCCGCTGTCGGTCCCGATATTCCGACATCGACCTCATCGAATATCAGAGTCGGCGTAGCGACCTTCTTGGCCGTGATCACCTGAATACCTAAACCAATACGTGACAGTTCGCCACCCGAAGCGACCTTAGAGATCGGTTGCAGTGGTTGTCCCGGGTTGGTGGTAACCAGAAACTCTATCGTGTCACAGCCGTTAGGGGATATATGGGACTCGTTGAAGTTAACAGATATGGAGAACTTGCCCTTGGGCATGCTCAACTCCCGGATAGATTGAGTGACTTTTTTATCTAACTCTTTGGCATAACGGATGCGGCTCTGGCTGAGTTTTTTTGCATGGGTGATATAACTCTCAAGGCTGGCATCGACCTCCTCCTGAAGGGAGGTGAGTGCCTCCTCGTCGGAGTCCAATGAGGCCAGCTCGGCGATCAGTGTTTGATGGTGACTGTAGAGCTCGTTAGGATTAACCTGATGCTTTCTGGAGAGCTGCATCACCTTTGAGAGGCGCTGTTCTAAGAAGGAGAAGTGTTCCGGATCCAGCTCCAATCCATCGAGGTAACGCTCGAGCTCGCTACTACTCTCCTGAACCTGAATAAGTGCATCATTGAGCATGTTAACCACACTATTCAACTGTGGATCGTATGCTTCTAACTCCTGAGCCTGGGATATCCCGGCATTGATGAGGGATTCAACACTGGCTTCATCATTATCTTGCAGAATAAACAGTTCCTTACGGCATGCGTCAATGAGAGCCGTGCCATTGGCAAGTTTCTTATGTTCGGATTCTATCTGCTCAAACTCACCATCCTCGAGTGCAAATTCATTGAGCTCTTCAACCTGATATTGGAGTAGCTGTTTTCTGGCGATTCGCTCGTGTTGCGACTGTTGCAGTGCTTTAAGCTCTTTCTCGATCAGCTTGCACCGCTGAAAGCTGCTCGATACCGATTCAAGCAGAAGTCTGTGGTTGGCGTAGCTATCGAGCAGGGTAAGCTGGTGCTCACTTTTTAGCATGGCATGATGGGCATGTTGGCCGTGGATCCCAATTAACAGCTGTCCAAGGCTCTTCATTTGACCCAATGGAACCGGGTTACCGTTGATATAGGCTCTTGAGCGTCCATCGGAGCCGATGGTACGCCTCAGGATGCATTCGTCGTCGAGTTCAAGGTCGTTATCTTCTAGCCACCGCTTTGCCAATGGAACATCATCTAAAGAAAACCTGGCACTGAATTCGGCTTTAGTGGCACCCGGGCGGAGTGTATTGGCATCGGCCCTATTACCCAGGCAGAGACCTAACGCATCTATGGCGATCGATTTTCCCGCACCCGTTTCGCCGGTAATTGTGGTCATCCCTGGCTTGAAGTCCAGCTCGAGAAAGCGAACTATGGCAAAGTTGTTGATACTGAGTTGGCAAAGCATAGCGGCATCCCTTCTAAGAGTACTGTGTTTTTAAACAGTATATACTGATTTTATATACAGTAAAGCTTTGTGTGAATATTACTCTATCCTGCCGGTTAACGTGTTCTGAGTAACGCGTCTATAACCGGCAGGGTCAATATGCTGAGCAGGGTCCCGGCGACAATTGCCTGAGCGCTCACTTGAGCCTGAACCTGGTACCTCTGGGCTAACAGGTAGACACTTGCGGCAGTAGGAAGTGAAGCTAAGATGACCCCCATGATCAGATAGTCTCCCTCGATGGAGAAGGCCGATAATAAAATATAGGCCAGCATCGGCTGAATAAGTAGCTTACATAGATTTATCCAGCCTAATTCCGCGAATCGCCCCATAGGGTTGCTTCGTGGTGATTTAGCCGAGTCTCTGGCTTTTGCCAATACCATACCGATAGCAAAAAGAGCGCAGGGGCTGGAGCTCATACCTATCTGTTTGATCATTATCGAGATGGCGTTAAAGAGCTCGATCTGCAATGCGGATAGGGTGATACCTATCGCACTGCCTATTACAATAGGGTTTTGCAGCAGGGATTGTGTAACCGTTATTAGCGGTGGTTGTGTTTTCTCTCCCCGATATAGCTCCAGGGTGACCAGTACGATTGCAAATACCACTACTGACAGCAGACTCGCGATAGCCGCTGCGGCGAACGCACTCTGTTGTGCCGGAAATATCATCGCCAGAAGAGGAATACCGATAAAGGCGGTGTTGCCGAAGGTGGTGTTTAATGCTCTGACTGCCGCTATATCTGAGCGAGCCTTATTGATCTTCAGGGAGATAAAGGTAACCAACAGGTAGGTTATCAGCATCGCGATACTGTAACCGGCGATAAAGCCCCATTGAAGGATCTCCTCTATCGGTGTCTGTGCCAGAGCAAACAACATGATGGCTGGGAAGGCGATGTAATAGACATATTGGTTTAGTACCTGATCGGTTTCGCTTGGCAAGATTTTGAGTTTTTGGATCACGGCGCCTAACAGCATGATCCCGAGCACTGAAAAAAGTGGAGCTAATATTGGCGACATCAGTAGCATTCCTGAAACGAGCGAATAATACAAATACCATAAAATACCGGGGAAAGGATATTACGCTAAGGTCTAGCCTTGGGGGAGCGGCAGAGCAGTCAAGTCGAATACCGGTTAATTCGACTTGGCTCTTTTGCCAGGTGCTGGTGAGTTTGATAGCCTGGTGCTATCATTTTTAGCACTCTTTGCATCCAGTAAACTCACCCTTAGCGGAGGCAGTACCCCAAGCTCCTGGTAGAAGCTCACTTGCCTTCTTAACTCAAACAGAGAGCCGATGCGGCTCTGAGCACCTATGGTGAGTTTCCAGGTATCTGTCAAACCTTCAGAGTTTGTCAGTACATGGCCTTCATAAATCAATTTACGCATAGTTATATGACGAAGGCTAAACTTCCGGTGTTGCTATGCCTATGTTTGACACGCCAGCCTCAATGATCTCCTTACGTAATGCCTTTATAAACCCGGCATCCAGTTTGGGGTTTTCTTCGATAAGTTCAAGCAGAGAGTCCTGCAGAGCCTTCTCTTCAACCATGACTTCATGATTAAAAATGTAGTCATCAAAAGCATCTTCGTCCATCTCAATATCGGAGATAGCTTCGATATAGTTTGCTACAGTGCTGGAGGAGAGCTTGCTGATGTTGACGATATCCTCTTCAACTTTTCCCTGTATTGCGCTCAAAAGTGAGATAAGTGCCGTTGAAGCATCCATTGCCGGATAAACGCCATAGACATCAAACTCGGCCGGGTTGGGAGTGTTAAGCTCTAATCGTTCCAGGTAGATATCGATATTCAGCTTAAGCTTTTGATCATAGGTCGATTGCCATAGCAGGTTTAAGACAGTGTCTAAAACCTGGGGATCACCAAATTCGCACACCTGAGAAAATAACTGATAGTTGGGTAACATGCGTTGGCATAAGGCAATAGCAAATACTTTCTTTTGTTGAAAACTTAATGCTTTTACGCGCTTAAAGAAGCCTGGTTTTTTTGTCATCGATTATGTCCGTAGATAACTGGGATATTACTTGATTTGCAGCCGATTCTACCTTAGTTAGCTCATCAAGTAACTCAAGTATTTCGGGTTCGACATCGGCAACGCTGGCCCCCTGCTTCAAAGTCGACTCAATGGCCTGGCACAGTTTCTGTGTCGTTGGCACGCCACAATAGCAACTGGCGCCATGCAGTTTATGTACTGTGCTCAGCATGATTTGATCATCGAAGGACTCGAGTGCAGCCTCAATTTGTTGAGTTGTTTCAGGTAGCGAGTCTAACAGCATCTTCAGCATATCCAGTGCCAAGTCAGGTTTATGGTTAGCCTGAGTCAGGCATAGTTCCCAATTGAGAGTAAATTGGTCGAAATGGGTGAACTTAGGTTTAGTCTTCCAACGATCGATCACGCCTCTCAAGGCGGCCTCATCGATAGGTTTTGGCAGGTAGCCATCCATTCCACTTTGTTGAATACGTTCGCGCTCCTCTGCGATGGCATGGGCCGTGACAGCAATAATTGGTGTATTGCGGTTGAGGGAGTTCTGCCTGATGAGTTTGGTGGCACTGATGCCGTCGGTTCCAGGCATCTGTATATCCATAAATATGAGGTCGAAGCTACGCTCCTGTGCGATATCCACCGCGCCCTGGCCGCTGTCAATAACGGTAACCTGACTGACTAACTCTTTGAGCAGGGTATCGATAAGCTTTAAGTTCGCCGGGTTATCATCGACGGCGAGGACGCGTAAAGGCTCTCTCTCTATGGATTCCAGACTGGCGGAGTCCTCTGTGAGGGAGCGACTCTGAGTGTCGGGTTGCGGGTCGATGAGGATTTGAGCCAGTGCTTTTTCGCCGATAGGGGCGGGGATCAGCTTATCTACAAATGGCAGTAGATCTTGTGTCACCGCTTCATTGCTACCACAGATAAAGACCAGGTATTGACAGCGTTCCTTAATCTCCTTCAGTTGAGATGAGATCTGATCTTTGTCTCCCAAACCGTTGCAACTGATGATCGCGTAATCGAATGTCCCACTCTTTCGGCTGAGAGTATTGTTTAGCTGCTCTATAGAGCGGGTGTTAGTGACCTGCATTTTCCAGTGGTTGACCAGACGGTTGAGTGTGCTGTTGGATAGCTCTCTGGGCTCCAGTAAAAGCATGGTTTTACCATAGAGCTTATCCAGAGGGAGCACCTGTCCGATAGGATACTGACTCCTTTGCAGTGGCAGTGTGAACCAAAAAGTCGAGCCATGGTTGAGCTTTGAGGTACAGCCTATCTGGCCTCCCATCCGATTGACCAGTCGTTTGGTGATGATAAGTCCCAGCCCTGTTCCGCCAAAGCGTCGGGAGATCGATGAATCTGCCTGACCGAAGGCCTGGAATAGATACTCCTGTTGACCGGCATCGATACCGATACCTGTATCTGTGACTTCACACCTCAGTTGAACCTCCTCCTCGGTGGAGTCGGTTAACTGCAGTTTCAGATGAACGCTACCCTTGTCGGTGAACTTGATTGCATTACCTACAAGGTTCGTCATGATCTGGCTTATTCGCATCGCATCACCGGACAGATCTTCCGGGATCTCCGGTTCGATATCGATAACCAGTTCGATATCTTTCTCGCGTGCGCTGTTTGATAGTAGCGTGATGGTGTCGTCGAGCACCTCTCTGAGTGCAAAAGGCATATTTTCCAATACCATCTTGCCCGCTTCAAGCTTAGAGAAATCGAGAATATCGTTAATGATATCAAGCAGGTTGGTGGCACTCTTTTCGATAGTGTTGATGTATTCCTGCTGACTGGTGTGTAACGGTGTCTTTAACAGCTGTTTGGCAAAACCTATGACACCATTGAGTGGTGTTCTGAGTTCATGGGACATGTTTGCTAAAAATTCAGATTTTATTCTACTGGCTTCCAGAGCACGTTTTTTTGCCAGGTCGAGTTCAACGTTTTGGATCTCAATCTGTTCCAGGGTTTCTCGCAGATCTGATGTCGCCTGATCGATATTCTGCTGCATCTCATCGTGATAATCGGACAGGGAGCCGGCCATAGCGTTGATGCCCCGCTTCAGCAGATCCAGCTCACCGATCAGATTGCCATCGACCCGGGTGTCGAGTTTTCCTTCACGAATCTTAGCTACAACTCTAACCATCTCGGTGATAGGTTGAGTGACATTTTTAACCAGCCTGAAGGTGAACAGCAGGTTTAGCTGAACCCCAATCAATACTATGATAAATGCGGCGACGGCGGCTCTGTGTTGCTCGAGTAGTGCGTTCTCCTTGTTGATAAGCACGGCAATATAGCCAAGTTTAGTGGCAACGACCTGTTCAGCGTCTTGCTCATCAAAGGTGTTAACCTTGAGCTCATGTTCAGATGAGAAGATGGGGCTACGTAAGATAAGGCTGTCCCCCACCTGCTCGAGTTCGGTACGCATTAAGCTACTCAAAGGCTGATCGTAGCGCATCAGCTCGTGATCTTTATAGTGGTGAGAGGTGACTATGACCCGGTTATTGGTATCGAAGATGGCAATAAACTGCACTAATGATGACTTATTCAGCTGGGCGGCGGTGATAAGCTTCTTGGTCGTTTCGAAATCTTTCTTTTCCAGACCTATCTCGGCAGCGATAGCTAAAGGCTCAATGATATTGCCGCCCTGTTCTATGAGCGTTTCTTCGAGTTCATAGAAACGATTTATGGTAAAATAACTGCCCAGTAATATCCCGACCAGGATTGTAGGAGCTAACGCCAGTACAAGAACCCATGAGCGGAGACTATATTTGGTCATGTTATTGGCATTATTCATTAGGTTAGCTGATTTACCAGTTTTTTGACAAACGTTACACTAGACTGCCAGAAGAGAGGCAGTCTTGGCCAGTATTATTATTGATTTAGAGGCCTAAATGGCACAGTTTTTTAAAGCGAAACCAAACAGTTCTAAGCAACTATCGGCAAAAGTCACATTAGATGTGACTCAATTGGATCACTTAGGTGCCGGAATAGCCCAGCATCAGGGGAAAGTTGTCTTTATTCCCGGTGCCCTTCCCGGTGAAAGGGTAGCGGCACAGCTTATCGAGCAGAAGAAGCGCCATGCCCGCGCAAAGTTGCTCAAGGTCGAGTCAGATTCCCATGATAGGGTTGAACCCAGGTGCCCCTACTATGACAAGTGTGGAGGATGCGACCTGCAACACCTTTCGATAGATAAGCAACGTAGTCATAAACAGTCTACACTGGTCGATCTTATGGCTAAGTTGAGTCATACCGAAGCCGAGTTACTGGCCCCGGCATTAACCGGTGATGGCTGGCATTATCGCAGACGTGCTCGTTTGGCGACCTACTACAACAAAGAGAGTAAGCAGATAACCTTAGGTTTTCGAGCCTCTTCGAGCAGGCAGGTTATAGATATCAAGCAGTGTCCGGTTCTCGCTAAGCCCCTATCCGATCTGATTTCGCCCATTTCGGTGTTACTTAATCAACTCACGGCTAAGAAGGCGCTGGGGCACCTGGAGTTGATCGATGCCGATAATGGCTACTTTGCCGTATTGAGGATGACTAAGGCACTGTCTGACAAAGATGCGAAGAAGCTCGCCTGCTTCGCAAATGAGAAAAGCATAAGTCTGGTTGTTCAAGGGAATGAAGGTGAGCTTACCATTTTCGGAGATAACGATGAGCTGCCATATTATACCTTAGGTGACGTGAAGCTTAACTTTACTCCGGGAAACTTTGTGCAGGTAAATGCCGCCATCAACGAGGCTATGGTTAAACAGGCTGTCGATTGGTTATCTGTACAGGGGGATGAGCGGGTACTGGATCTGTTTTGCGGCGTCGGAAACTTCAGCCTGCCATTGGCAAGGGCCGGCGGCGAGGTGATCGGTGTCGAGGGTGTTCCCGAGATGGTTAAACAGGCCAGAGATAATGCCGCCGACAGTAAAATTGAGAATGTGTCATTCTTTCATACGGACCTGAGTGCCGATCTCTCTAAAGAGCCATGGTTAGGAAAGGTGGATAAACTGCTATTAGACCCGGCCAGAGCGGGGGCATTTGAGAGTCTTCAGTGGCTGAAAAAGATGAAGCCCAAGGCGATAGTTTATGTCTCATGCGATCCCTCAAGTTTAGCCAGGGACAGCGAACCTCTGTTAAAGCATGGTTATAAGCTTAAAAGGCTGGGTTTGATCGACATGTTTCCGCAAACGCATCATATCGAAGCCATGGCGCTGTTTGAATTGGATTAATTTCTGTTAATTGCCTCATTTGTCAGCGTTTGTTAATTGACAAGTACGGCACAATGCTGAAGATAGATACATTACTTCCATGGGTGGTGTTGTTTACCACTCTTTTAATTATCAATTAAGGACGTTATTGAGATGGTATCAGTTCGAGAAGCACACTTTAGTGATCCGGATTTTCAGCTGGAGGAGTGGGTCAATCGCTACATCAGCGATACGGATGAAGCCCAGACTTTACTTGAACTGATCAGCCGTATCGAAACAATGGTTGCCGAGAGTGAAGAAGATAATGATCTGCTGAACCAGCGTGCAAGAGAGATGATCGAGATCCTCGCGCCGCTGAATATGGATATCGATACGCTTCAGGCTTCTGTGCTGTTTGTTGTATTCGAAGCCGGTCTACTGTCTAAAGAGGCGTTAGAGGAGACTTTCGGAAGCGGGTTAGCCAGACTGGTGAGCAGCGTCGAAACCATGAACGCCATCGGAGCGCTTAAGGTCGATGATCAATCCAGGGCCGGAGAGCCTCAAATCGACAACATTCGTCGCATGTTGCTGGCGATGGTCGAAGATGTACGGGCCGTCGTGATTAAGTTGGCCGAACGGATCTGCCTGCTGCGTGAAGTGAAAAATGCCGACGAAGAGACCCGTGTGTTGTTGGCTCGTGAAATTGCAGATATCTATGCTCCCTTAGCGAACAGGCTGGGTATCGGTCAACTCAAGTGGGAGCTTGAGGATATCTCATTTCGCTATCTTCACCCGGAAACTTATAAAGAGATCGCCAAGCAACTCGATGGTAAGCGAATCGATCGTGAAACCTTTATCGATGATTTCGTCGCTCAACTGCAGAACCGCTTAGATAAAGACCAGATCAGAGCGAAAGTCTATGGTCGTCCTAAGCATATCTACAGCATCTGGAAAAAGATGAAGGGCAAAGATCTCAAGTTTGATGAGCTCTTCGATGTGCGCGCGGTGCGTATCGTGACCGACAGGCTACAGGATTGTTATGGCGCCCTGGGAGTTGTGCATACGCTTTGGCACCATATTCCCCGTGAGTTTGATGACTATGTGGCGAACCCTAAACCTAACGGCTATCAATCAATTCATACGATAGTTGTCGGCCCGGAGGGGAAAACGGTAGAGATCCAGATCCGTACCGAGCAGATGCATGAAGATGCTGAACTCGGTGTCGCCGCCCACTGGAAATATAAAGAGGGGGCGAGTGGCGGTAAACAGAGCGGTTATGAGGAGAAAATTAACTGGTTGCGTAAGATCCTTCAATGGCAGGAAGATGTCGCCGAAAGTGGCAACCTGGTCGAAGAGGTTCGCAGTCAGGTCTTCGAAGATCGTGTCTATGTATTTACTCCCAATGGCGAAGTGGTCGATCTGCCCCTTGGCTCAACCGTATTGGATTTTGCCTACTACATTCATTCGCATGTCGGTCATAAGTGTATCGGTGCCAAGGTCGATGGCAGAATCGTGCCTTTCACCTATCAGGTGGAAACCGGTGAGCGGATTGAGATCATCACTTCCAAGCATCCAAACCCTAAGCGTGACTGGCTGAATCCAAATCTGGGCTATATTCGTACCTCCCGGGCTCGTTCGAAAATTCAGCACTGGTTTAAGCAACAGGACAGAGATAAGAATATCGTTGCCGGTAAAGAGATGCTTGAGGCAGAGCTATCCCGTTCCGGCTTGAGGATTAAGGATGCCCACAGCGCGGTCGAGCGTTTTAACATGGTGAGTATGGACGATCTTCTTGCGGGGATAGGAGGTGGTGATGTCCGCCTGAATCAGGTCGTTAACCACGTTCAGAGCCAGATGCGAATCAATGATCTCTCGGATGAGGAAGCGGTAGAAGATCTGGTCAAAAAGAGTCAAAGCAAGAGTACTCGTAAGGGTAAGGGGCAGGTAGAGGTCAACGGTGTAGGCAATCTTATGAGCCATATTGCTCGCTGTTGTCAGCCCGTGCCGGGCGATGAGATCTTTGGCTTTATCACCAAGGGGCGTGGTATTTCGGTACATAGAGCCGATTGCGAGCAGGTGAAAGAGCTGATGCGAGCCCATCCTGAACGAGCCGTGGATGTGGTCTGGGGGGAGAACTATTCCGGGGGGTACAAGATCCGTCTTCGAATCATTGCCAACGATCGCTCGGGTCTGTTGCGTGACCTGACATCGGTATTGGCGGCGGAGAAGACCCATGTGATGGCGATGAGCTCCTCTTCGGATGTTAAAACACAAACGGCGGCAATTGAACTCGAACTTGAGCTCTATAACCTCGATGGTTTATCGAGAGTGATCGCTAAGTTGACTCAGATCGATGGAGTCAGTGAGGCCAGAAGACTATAACATTGGCCTAATTGGTATAGATTGCTTATAAATGACGGCCCAGGTCGTCATTTTCATTTTTGTTTTGACTTAAATAGTAACATTCATTCAAGGAACATCGATGCATCATAATGCCGACATGCAACCCCTTCTCGAAATCATGGCTAAACTCAGGGACCCTGAAAGTGGTTGTCCCTGGGACAGGGCGCAGACACTTGAAACCATAGTGCCTTTTACGCTGGAGGAGGCTTATGAGGTCGCCGATACCATAGAGCGAATGGCGCTCGATGAACTGCCTGACGAGTTAGGTGACCTGCTTTTTCAGGTGGTGTTCTATTGTCAACTTGGAAAAGAGCAGGGGCTGTTCGATTTTGCAGATGTGGTTGGCAAAATCTGTACTAAACTCACTTCTAGACATCCCCATGTTTTTGGTGAACTGGAAGGTGCCAGTGCCGAACAGGTGAAAGATAACTGGGAGAAGATAAAGGCAAGCGAACGCAGTGAAAAGGAGCTACATTCGGTGCTGGATAATATCCCGCTTGGGTTGCCCGCATTGTCACGCTCGATGAAGATTCAGAAACGGGTGGCTCGGGTCGGCTTCGATTGGGTTGAGCTTGCACCTGTTGTCGACAAGATTCATGAAGAGATCGATGAGGTTTTGCATGAAGTGGAGCAACAGGAGGTGAACCCCTCTAAGGTTCAGGATGAGATGGGCGATCTATTGTTTGCCGTCGTGAACCTCTCAAGACACCTGGGGGTGGAGCCCGAGCAGGCACTTCGTCAGGCCAACAGCAAGTTTGAACGCCGCTTTAGGGGCGTAGAGGCCTTGGCAGGGCAGAGTGGCAAGTCGATGCAGGAGCACACTTTAGAGGAATTGGAGTGTTATTGGGGTGAAATAAAATTACAGGAATAGACATTTAGATCAAAATTATTGTTTAACTTGTTTGTCGAATCGCTAGGGCTTTGGTATAATTACGCCCCGTCCTAGTGCTTTCATACAAGCACATATTTCCAACTCACTTTCTCAGGTTCATAATGACAACAAGGTATATCTTCGTTACTGGTGGCGTGGTTTCATCACTAGGTAAAGGCATTGCAGCAGCATCTTTAGCAGCAATTTTAGAGGCCCGTGGCCTTAATGTAACCATAATGAAGCTGGATCCTTATATCAATTTGGACCCGGGTACTATGAGCCCGACACAACACGGTGAAGTGTTTGTCACAGAAGATGGTGCCGAGACCGATCTCGACTTAGGTCACTATGAGCGCTTCATTCGCACCAAGATGAACCGTCGTAATAACTTCACGACCGGTCGTATCTATGAAGAGGTACTTCGTAAAGAGCGTCGTGGTGATTACTTAGGTGCCACCATCCAGGTCATTCCTCATATTACCAATGCGATCAAAGAGAAAGTGCTTGCGGGCGGCGAAGGGCATGATGTTGCTATCGTTGAGATAGGCGGAACCGTTGGTGATATCGAATCACTACCATTCTTAGAGTCTATTCGTCAGCTAAGTGTAGAGCTTGGGCGTGATCGTTCTCTGTTTATGCACCTTACATTGGTACCATTCCTGGGTGCAGCTGGTGAAGTGAAGACTAAACCGACACAGCATTCAGTAAAAGAGCTTCGCTCTATCGGTATCGCACCGGATATCCTGATCTGTCGTGGCGACCGTGCTATTCCAGCCAATGAAAAAGCGAAAATATCTCTATTCTGTAATGTTGAAGAGCGTGCCGTTATCTCTCTTAAAGATGTCGATAGCATCTACAAGATCCCTGCACTCCTTCGTGCCCAGGGGCTCGATGATATCGTGACCAAGCGCTTCAATATTGAGTGTAAAGAAGCCGATCTTCACGAGTGGGAAAATGTTATCTACCAGGAAGCTAACCCAACGGGTGAAGTCACCATTGGTATGGTTGGTAAGTACATCGAATTACCCGATGCTTATAAGTCGGTGAATGAAGCGTTGAAACATGCTGGCCTTTTCAATCGTGTATCAGTGAACATCAAGTATATCGACTCACAAACGGTTGAAGCGAAAGGGGATGAAGTTCTCGAAGGCTTAGACGGTATCCTGGTTCCGGGTGGATTCGGTGAGCGCGGCGTAGAGGGTAAGATCCTTGCGGCTAAATACGCCCGTGAGAATAACCTGCCATATTTTGGTATCTGTCTGGGCATGCAGGTTGCGTTGATCGAGTTTGCACGTCACGTTGCCGGCCTGGAAGGTGCTCATTCAACAGAATTTAACAAAGAAACACCGCACCCGGTCGTCGGTCTTATCACAGAGTGGATCGACGGAGATGGAAATGTAGAGCAACGCCATGAAGAGTCTGATCTTGGCGGCACCATGCGTTTAGGTGCACAGCTTTGCCATCTTGAAGAGGGGTCGAAAGCGGCAGCTGCATATGATGGTAATACTTGTGTCGAGCGTCACCGTCATCGCTATGAAGTCAACAACAACTATAAAGATCGTCTTGAAAAAGCAGGCTTAGTATTTAGTGGTCTCTCTTCTGACCGCCAGCTAGTCGAGATGATTGAACTGCCAAACCATCCTTGGTTTGTTGCAGGTCAATTCCACCCTGAATTTACATCAACGCCTCGTGATGGTCAGCCATTATTCGTAGGTTTTGTTGCTGCAGCCACCGCGTACCAGAAACGCGATTTAGGCTAAACCAATTTAAGGGCCGCTTCCATTTGACTGGAAGCGGCCCTTTTTGCTTTTTGGTAATGTAAATTCAGGTGACCAGATTTTATTTTAACTTTTAATTTTAAACTTAAATCGAGGTAATTATGTCTAAAATCATTAATGTCATTGGTCGCGAGATCATGGATTCACGTGGTAACCCAACAGTAGAAGCTGAAGTTCATCTGGAAGGTGGATTTAACGGTATGGCAGCTGCGCCATCGGGTGCTTCTACCGGTAGCCGTGAAGCATTAGAGTTACGCGATGGCGACAAGGCTCGCTACATGGGCAAAGGTGTATTAGCGGCTGTTGCTAACATCAATGGTCCTATCCGTGATGCGTTAATGGGCAAAGATGCCACCTCTCAAGCCGAGCTTGATCAGATCATGATCGATCTTGACGGTACCGAGAACAAAGACAAGCTGGGTGCTAATGCTATCTTGGCTGTATCACTGGCTGCTGCTAAGGCTGCTGCATCATTTAAAGGCATGCCTTTATATGCGCATATCGCAGAGCTAAACGGCACTGCAGGTCAGTACTCTATGCCTGTTCCTATGATGAACATCTTAAACGGTGGTGAACACGCTGATAACAACGTGGATATCCAGGAGTTTATGGTTCAGCCTGTTGGTGCTAAAACTTTCCGTGAAGCACTTCGCGTAGGCGCCGAGATCTTCCATAACCTGAAGAAAGTACTTCAGGAGAAAGGCCTTAGCACTTCAGTTGGTGACGAAGGTGGTTTCGCTCCTAACTTAGCTTCAAATGCCGATGCACTGGCAATGATCAAAGTTGCTGTGGAAAAAGCGGGTTACAAGCTAGGTGAAGATGTGACTCTTGCACTTGATTGTGCAGCTTCTGAGTTCTACAAAGATGGTCAGTATGACCTTACCGGTGAAGGTAAAGTCTTCAGCGCTAACGGTTTCTCTGACTTCCTTAAGTCACTGACTGAAGAGTATCCAATCGCTTCTATCGAAGATGGCTTGGATGAGTCAGATTGGGATGGTTGGGCGTATCAGACTCAGATCATGGGTGACAAGATCCAGCTGGTAGGTGACGATCTGTTCGTTACTAACACTAAGATCCTCAAGCGTGGTATCGATAACAACATCGCTAACTCAATCTTGATCAAGTTTAACCAGATCGGTTCTTTGACTGAGACCCTTGCTGCTATTCGCATGGCGAAAGATGCAGGTTATACCGTTGTCATCTCTCATCGTAGTGGTGAAACTGAAGATGCAACGATTGCCGATCTTGCTGTTGCAACATCTGCGGGTCAGATCAAGACTGGTTCTCTATGTCGTAGTGACCGTGTTGCTAAGTACAACCAACTACTACGTATCGAAGAGCAGTTAGGTGAGAAAGCACCATACCGCGGTCGTAGCGAAATCAAAGGTAAGGCATAATTTATCCGCTTAGTTTTTAGCTACCTAAGCATCATTAAATGCTAGCTCAGCACCATATGTTAGGTGTTGAAACGGAGATTTAAGATGACAGGGACAGCAAAAAACGATTAAATTACTGCGAATATTGAAAAGGTCACCATTAGGTGGCCTTTTTTGTTACTATCCTTTGCTATGTCGTCGAATTTTCAATAGTGAGTATTGAGCTAGCTATGAAGCGTCTCCTGTTTGTATTAGTAGCCCTGTTAGGCTTACTTCAATACCAGCTTTGGTTAGGAGTGAATAGCCTGCCTGAATCGTTTCATCTGCGAGAGCAGATCAGTATGCAGCAAGTGAGTAATGCTAAATTGGTCGCACGAAATCAAGTATTGCGGGAAGAGATTATCGATCTCCGTAGCGGGACCGAGGCGCTAGAGGAGCGTGCCCGCAATGAGTTGGGCATGGTAAAAAAAGATGAGACATTCTTTCGTGTCGTTGGAGGACAACGACAATCGCTTAATGGATCAAGCCAGTAACTCCTCCTTGTTTACCAACTGAATTTAGCAAGAGCGTTCTAAAATGAATGACAGCCAAGATAAAATTGTAGCTATCGTGCCAGCTGCCGGCATCGGTAGTCGAATGGGAGCCGAAATCCCCAAGCAGTACCTGCAGATAGGTGAGAGACCCATTTTAGGCCTGACACTGGAGATACTCCTGAGTCATCCTGGAATATCTGAGGTGATAGTGGCGCTTCACCCCGAGGACAGCTTCTTCAATAGTTTATCTCAATCTTCACACCCAAAACTGCGAGCCGTTATAGGGGGAGCCGAGAGAGCCGACTCGGTGCTTGCCTGTTTGAATCATCTTAGTGATGACTGCTGGGCCTTGGTTCATGATGCCGCACGCCCCTGTTTGACTCATGGTGATATCGATAAGCTCATTGCATCACGAGAGTGCTTTCCTCAGGGAGCCATTCTGGCTGCGCCGGTCAGAGATACCATGAAGCGTGGTAACGCCGATGGCACCGTAAAAGAGACTGTGTGCAGGGAACAGCTGTGGCATGCATTAACACCTCAGCTATTTCCGGCTAAAGAGCTGCAAGTAAATCTTGAGCAAGCGTTAACGATAGGTGCAAATATTACAGATGAAGCCTCTGCGATGGAGTGGGCCGGCGTGGCGCCGGGGTTGGTTATCGGAAGAGCCGATAATATTAAGATCACTCACCCGGATGATCTTGTACTGGCAGGCTTATTCTTAGGAAGTACCGCTAACTTAGGGCGATAAACTTTATTTATCGCCATAAGTGTCGCTCTATTCCCGAGTTGCCAGTATGGCAGCGGGCGTTATAAACAGAAATATGGATTGTAAATGAATATACGTATTGGTCATGGTTTTGATGTGCATAAATTTGGTGGAGAATCACCACTGTTACTCGGTGGGGTGCATGTTCCCTATGAGACAGGGCTTATTGCGCATTCGGATGGCGATGTTGTTTTACATGCTATCTCAGATGCAGTTCTCGGAGCCGTAGCACTAGGGGATATCGGAAAACACTTTCCCGATACCGATGAAGAGTTTAAGGGAGCCGATAGTCGCAAACTGCTTCGCCACTGTTACCACCTGGCTAAAGACAAGGGCTATGAGATAGGTAATCTGGATGTCACTATCATTGCTCAGGCACCCAAAATTGCCCCCCATATCGCCGCCATTCGTGAGGTTATAGCTCTCGATTTTGAAACTAAGATAGACAATATCAATGTGAAGGCGACAACGACTGAAAAACTGGGCTTTACCGGTCGTAAAGAGGGGATTGCCGTTGAAGCCGTCGTGCTTCTTGTCAAGCCTGAGCAATAACTGACAATTTAGCCGGGTTATTATTTAATACTAATTTGCTACACCCGATTGAGATAAAGATTGATCATGATTGAACTTCATTATTTACATGGTAAACCTGCTTCTAAAGCAGACCTGCGCACACATAACAGCGATTTCCAGGTACAGGAGATCCTTCCATTTGTGCCAACGGGCGAGGGTGAACATCACCTTCTTCATATTAGAAAAGATGGCCTGAATACCGCGGATGTGGCCAAGATTCTCTCCGGGTTTGCCCATGTTCATCCTAAAGAGGTTACCTATGCCGGGCAGAAAGATAAGAATGCCGTTACCGAGCAGTGGTTTGGTGTACGAATTCCCGGTAAGGAAACACCGGATTGGACCAGCCTGAATAGTGAGCAACTCACCATCCTCTCCAGCAGCAGACACAGTAAGAAACTGCGTATCGGCGCTTTGGCCGGAAATCGTTTCACACTGACTCTGCGCCAGATATCCGATATGGAAGATGTTATAGCCAGAATCGGGAAGGTTAAAGAGACTGGGGTGCCTAACTACTTTGGTGAGCAGAGGTTTGGTCACGACGGAAAAAATTTAATCTTCGGTCGGCAGATGTTTACCGGGCGTAAAGTTAAAGATAGAAAAAAAAGTAGCATGTATCTCTCTGCTGTACGCTCCTATCTGTTCAATCTGGTGGTGTCGGCAAGATTGGCCGAGCACGGCCTATCCAGATTAAACGGTGATAGTGTTCTTTTAGCGGGAAGCAAGAGCTATTTTACAGCTGAGCAGTGGGATGAAACCCTGATCGCCCGCCTTGCAGAGAAAGATATTCAGTTATCGGCGCCTATGTGGGGAAGGGGGGCTGCTTTACCTTTGGGTGAGGCGGCGAAGTTCGAATCTGAGGTGCTCAGTGAATATGAGCTGGATCGTGATGGCCTGGAGCGCGCAGGTTTAAGCCAGGAGCGACGCCCTCTTTTGCTTGAGCCACAGCACTTGAGTTATCAACAGGAGGGCGATGATACCTTAGTCATCAAGTTTGCTCTGCCTGCGGGATGTTTCGCAACCTCGGTATTAAGAGAGCTGTTTGATTACGAAGATGTCAGAGAACGCGAGTTTCGGTTGCGTCAACAAGCTAAACTAGACGAGTCTAATGCTTAAACGATTTAGCCAATCAGGCCTAAAATAGAGTAAGCGCAAACAGTAAAACAGAGCTGGCAATTAATGATTAAGATCCTTGTAAGTAATGATGATGGTGTTACGGCGCCTGGCATAAAAGCACTATCAGACGCACTATCCACTTCTTATCAGGTGATGACCGTAGGCCCCGATCGTAACTGCTCGGGAGCCAGTAACTCTTTGACCTTGACTAACCCTCTACGTATCAATACCTTGAGTAATGGTTATGTCTCGGTAAGTGGAACTCCTACCGACTGTGTACATTTAGCTATTCGAGAGCTGTATAGCGATGAACCCGATATGGTTGTATCCGGTATTAATGCCGGGGCGAACTTAGGTGATGATACCCTGTATTCAGGTACCGTTGCTGCTGCGATGGAGGGGCGGTTTCTCGGTTTACCGGCTATCGCCATCTCTTTGGTTGGTTCGAGCCTGACCCATTATGAAACGGCCGCACATTTTGCCTGTAAAGTAATAGCAGGCTTGTTGAACAAACCGATAGCACATGATCAAATCTTGAATATCAATGTCCCTGATCTGCCTATCGAGCAGATTAAGGGGATTAAGGTAACGCGACTCGGGGCTCGCCATAAAGCCGAAGGCATGGTTCGTACTCAGGATCCCGCCGGACGAGATATATTTTGGTTAGGCCCTCCCGGGGATGAACAAGATGCCAGTGAGGGGACCGATTTTCATGCGGTGGCCAATGGTTATGTGTCAGTTACGCCTTTGACTGTCGACTTGACGGCTTTTGAACAGATCTCAACAATGCAACAATGGATAGATAAGATATGAATGGGGTAGCAACAAAGTCGGCGCTGAACTTAGCAAGAAGTTTGCACCAAGCGGGGATTAAAAACGAAGATGTTTTAAAAGCCTTGGCCGATACTCCCAGGGAACTGTTTCTGGATACGGCGCTTGGCCACAAGGCTTATGAGAATACCGCCCTGCCCATAGGACAGGGGCAAACTATCTCTCAGCCCTATATTGTTGCGAGAATGACTGAGCTCTTATTGGAAAATGCCCCCTCAAAGGTATTGGAGATAGGTACAGGTTCGGGTTACCAGGCTGCTATTCTGGCTCAACTGGTTCCTGAACTATGCACGGTGGAACGTATCAAGAGCTTACAGATCCAGGCAAGACAGCGACTCAAGAGATTGGATCTTCACAATATCTCCTTCAAGTATGGGGATGGCTGGAAAGGGTGGGCTAATAAGGGGCCTTTTGACTCAATCATGGTTACCGCTGCAGCCAGCAGTATACCTGAGGCTCTGCTCGCTCAGTTAGCCGATAATGGTGTGCTGGTTATTCCAGTCGGTGAAGAGTCGCAACAACTACTGAAAGTGGTGCGTCATGGCGATACTTTTAGTTCTGAAGTGGTCGAGATGGTGCGTTTCGTGCCGCTGGTTAATGGTGAGCTGGCATAAAGTTCGCGGTGGACAGTTAAGTTTAGGAGCGTTTCTTGGTCGTTGCGTTTAAAACCTATTGGGGCATTTTATGTTTTTGTTTCCTGTCAGTAATCATAGCCGGCTGCAGTTTTCAGTCAGATAGACCCGCACCTGTTGCAAGCGTCAACATTCCGGTCAAAACGGCTTATAACAAAGGCTCATTAAAATCTGATTCTTATCGCGTAAAGAAAGGAGATACCCTCTACTCCATCGCATGGGCATCGAACAATGATTTCATTAAATTAGCTAATAAAAACAATCTGAAGAAGCCTTATACCATATATCCCGGGCAGAAACTTAACCTCAATTTGACACGGTCTGTTACAAATAGTCAACAGTCTAAAAGCACGTCAAAAACTAGTCCTAAAGTTGTATCGAAAGTGGGTAAATCCCTTAATAAACAGGTGGATAAAAAGGGTGTGGTGGCTGGAGAGGTAAAAGCAGCGCCGTCAAAAAAATCACTTGATCCAGCTCACAACTCTGAGTATTCTGTAACAAGCAATCAACAAAGTGTTAACCAGGTTGTCCACAGGCAAACCGATATACTTCCAAAAAAGGTAAGCCGATGGCAGTGGCCAAGGAAAGGTAAGTTGATTGGTACTTTTTCTGCCAAAGAGCAGGGAAATAAAGGAATTAAGATAGCAGGGAATCGTGGTGACATAATAAAATCCGCAGCCGATGGGCGTGTTGTATATGCGGGAAGTGCACTTCGAGGCTATGGAAACTTAGTCATTATCAAACACAGTGATGATTACTTAAGCGCCTACGCACATGCAGATAAGATCTTAGTCAAAGAGAAACAGTTTGTTGCCGTAGGGCAAACGCTGGCAAAAATGGGTAGTACGGGTACCGATCGGGTCATGTTACATTTCGAGATCCGTTACCATGGAAAATCTGTTAACCCACTAAAATATTTACCTAAACAATAATGGTTTAGGGGCCGATTTTGGCAATTGGAGGATAGTAAAGTGCAGTAATTTTTGAGAAAAATTTGGGAGATCATTTATGGGCCGTAAAAACAGTACCGCAATAGCGGAGCCTTTAGTGGACTTGTCTAAGAATGAGTCTGATTGTGTCATTAACAAAGGAAATAAAGCACAAGAAAATGAGCTGGAACAGCAAGTGCAGGATGATTTGCAGAAAAACCTTGATGCAACTCAGCTGTACTTAAGTGAAATTGGTTTTTCCCCCCTATTGAGTGCGGAAGAAGAGGTTTATTTTTCACGCAAAGCCTTAAAAGGCTGTGCAAAATCTCGCAATCGCATGATCGAAAGTAATCTAAGATTAGTCGTAAAAATTGCCCGTCGTTACAACAACCGTGGTTTAGCACTTTTGGACCTCATTGAAGAGGGAAACTTAGGTCTGATAAGAGCCGTAGAGAAGTTTGATCCTGAAAGAGGTTTCCGTTTCTCAACCTATGCAACCTGGTGGATTAGGCAGACAATTGAACGTGCCATCATGAATCAAACCAGAACGATTCGTCTACCGATTCATGTTGTTAAAGAGCTTAATGTCTACCTGAGAACGGCCAGAGAGTTAGCGCACAAGTTAGATCACGAACCTACGGCTGAAGAGATAGCAGAAAAGTTAGACCTTCCAAGTGCAGATGTCAGTCGTATGTTAAAGCTCAATGAAAGGATCACATCTGTCGATACTCCTCTAGGTGGAGATAATGATAAGGCATTACTGGATGTGCTTGCCGATGACGATAATGTCGGCCCGGACTATAAGGTCCAGGATGAAGATATGTCTAAGTCAGTTGTGAAGTGGTTAGATGAGCTCAATACAAAACAGAGAGAGGTGTTAGCGCGCCGTTTTGGATTGCTGGGTTATGAACCATCTACCCTTGAAAATGTAGGTAAAGAGATTGGATTAACCAGAGAGCGTGTTCGTCAGATACAGGTTGAAGCGTTAAAACGACTCAAAGATCTGCTGGGTTCACAGGGACTATCGGTCGAAGCGATATTTAAAATTTAAGTTTGTATAACTACTTAACGCATTTATGAGCTTTGACTCTTAAGTAGTTAGCATCTAAGAAGGTGCTCTGATAACTCCAGGCATTCTTATAATAGTTATCTGTTTTGTTTTTCACTATTCGTTGTAGATAACTTATTATTTTATCAGGCATTTAAGATAACTAAAAAAGCGCACATCTATGTGCGCTTTTTGTTATTTGAGCGAAATGGGTTTCCGTTGGTGGACTATTTCGTTAACTGTTTGAGCTCATACAGGATATCAAGCGCCTGCCTCGGTGTTAATTCATCGGGGTTAACCTTATCCAATGCATCATCTAAAACTGAGTTTGTCGGTTCATCAAATACCATGTTTTGTTGACCGCCAGTGACTGCTTCGCCAGTATCTGAGTGAGCATCACGACTCTCTAAGTGGTGTAACTTATGTTTAGCTGCGGTGATAACCTTATTGGGGACTCCTGCCAATGCGGCCACCTGTAAGCCATAGCTCTTGCTTGCTGCCCCCTCCTGTACCGCATGCATAAACACAATAGAGTCACCGTGTTCGATGGCATCAAGGTGAACATTTTCAACATTGGACATGATCTCGGGGAGTTGAGTCAGTTCAAAGTAGTGGGTAGCGAACAGGGTCATAGCTGCAATTTTCTGAGCCAGATACTCGGCAGCAGACCAGGCGAGAGACAGGCCATCATAGGTCGATGTCCCCCGACCTATCTCATCCATCAACACCAGGCTTTCCGGGGTGGCATTATGGAGAATATTGGCGGTTTCGGTCATCTCGACCATGAAGGTTGAACGACCCGAAGCCAGGTCATCGGCTGCACCGATACGGGTAAAGATACGATCTACGGGCCCTATCACGGCACTCTGGGCGGGAACATAGGATCCAATATGAGCCATTAAGGTGATCAAGGCAACCTGGCGCATATAGGTCGATTTACCCCCCATATTGGGTCCGGTGACGATGAGCATTTTTCTTGATGGGCTCAGGGTTACCGGGTTGGCAATAAAAGGGGTCTGACTGACTTGCTCAACGACCGGGTGACGTCCCGACTCGATATGTATACCCGAAGTCTGTGACAGAGTAGGACAGTTGTAATTTAAGGTTTCGGCACGTTCGGCAAAATTGTTGAGCACGTCGAGCTCGGCTGCGCCTTGTGCAAACTGCTGTAAATCATGAAGTTTTGGTAGTATTTTATCAAATAACTGTTCCCATAACTGTTTCTCCAGAGCCAGTGCCTTCCCTTGACTGGAGAGTACCTTCTCTTCGTGTTCTTTAAGCTCAGCGATGATATAACGCTCAGTATTTTTGAGTGTCTGTCTGCGCTGATAGCTTAATGGCACCAGATCAGATTCCCTGCGGCTGACTTCAATGTAGTAACCATGGACCCGGTTATAGCCGACCTTGAGTGTCGATATTCCGGTTAACTCTTTCTCTCTGGCTTCGAGTTCAGAGAGGTAATCGGTAGCGCCCTGACTAAGTGCCCGCCACTGATCAAGCTCGGCATTATAACCCTCTTTCAGTACGCCTCCATCGCGGATAAGCATAGGAGGGTTATCCACTATTGCACGCTCTAACAGTTCAAGCTCGTCAGGAAACTCCCCCAGCTTTCTGCCCAGATGATGGAGGTGCGGTGACTGACAAGGGGCGAGGGATTGCTGAATTTCAGGCAAAATTGAGATGGCTTGTTTCAGGCGTGCAAAATCTCTGGGCCTTGCGCTACGAAGGGCCAGTCTGGCGGTGATACGCTCGACATCGCCTAAGGCTTTCAGCAGTGGCTCGAGCGTATCGAACAGGTTAGTATCCAGGATCTCTGTGAGCGCACTCTGACGGGACTCTATCTGCTGTCGGTCCCTTAAAGGTTCATGGATCCAACGTTGAAGCATACGGCTTCCCATTGGGGTCGCAGTATTATCCAGTACCGAGGCTAAGGTGTTTTCATGGCCCCCCTGTAAGTTGAGCGTTAGCTCCAGGTTTCGCCGGGTTGCAGCATCCAGAACGATACTCTCGCTCTGGTTGAAGCGAACGATCGAATTGATATGAGGCAGTGCCGTTCGTTGAGTGTCTTTGACATACTGCATTAAACAACCGGCAGCCTGCAGAGACAGGCGGGCATCATCCAAACCGAACCCACGCAGATCTTTAGTTCCAAATTGATTGAGGAGTAACTTTTGACTGGTGTCGAAATCAAATTCCCACTCGGGGCGTCTGCGTTTACCGTTAAAGCTTGAGATTAATCCCATCTCACAGAAATCTTCACTATAGAGGAGTTCTGCCGGGTTTGTACGTTGTAGTTCGGCTTCCAGTGCCTCTGTGGTTGCAAGCTCTGCTACGACAAAGCGCCCTGAACTAACATCCAGTGTCGCGTATCCATAGCCACTCTTACCGTGATAAACGGCGGCGAGCAGGTTATCTTGCCTCTCCTGTAACAGGGCCTCATCGGTTAAGGTGCCGGGCGTGACGATGCGAACCACTTTTCTCTCTACAGGCCCTTTAGAGGTCGCCGGATCGCCGACCTGCTCACAGATGGCGACAGAGACTCTTAGTTGAACCAGCTTAGCTAAGTAGCCCTCGACCGCGTGGTAAGGCAGTCCCGCCATAGGAATGGGATCACCGCCGCTCTTTCCTCTGGCCGTCAGTGAGATCCCCAATAGCTCAGACGCTTTCTTGGCATCGTCGTAAAATAGTTCGTAGAAATCCCCCATGCGATAAAAGAGTAACATCTCCGGGTGCTCAGCTTTTAGCGTCAGGTACTGGCGCATCATTGGCGTGTGTTTTTCTAGGTTTTGGGTATCGATTTCTTTCATCTACAGGTCGTCTCTTCTCTGACGTTTTGAGCGGGCTTTATCAACGGGTTGAGTAGCCATAAATAGTTGGCGCCAATATTATCAATATTTTCTCTATTATTGAGCCTTTTCTGCTGAAAAATAGTGAGATTGAATTTTATCAGGGGTAACAGCTGCTTCGCTGCTTGAATCGGGGTTGAGAAAAAATAATCATGATCAGCACTTGATACTGTATGATTGTACAGTATACTAGTTTGCATATTGAGACTCCCAACGGATATGTTTCCTGACAGAGATTAACCGGAGGGGTCATCACAAGATTTATATCAGCGTAATCGCTGCGCCTCTGAGGATTTTGAAATGAAGATTGATGGGAACAAAGAGAAAGCACTTAACGCCGTATTAGGGCAGATCGAAAAGCAGTTCGGTAAAGGCTCTATCATGAAGTTGGGCGAAAACCGCTCTATGGATGTTGAGACTATCTCTACCGGTTCACTCTCTTTGGATGTAGCCTTGGGCGCCGGTGGTCTTCCTATGGGACGTATTGTAGAAATTTATGGTCCGGAATCATCGGGTAAAACAACGCTGACTCTTGAAGTCATTGCAGCGGCACAACGTGAAGGTAAAGTGTGTGCCTTTATCGATGCCGAGCATGCATTGGATCCTATCTACGCACAGAAGTTGGGTGTTGATATTGATAACCTGCTTTGTTCACAGCCTGATACCGGTGAGCAGGCACTGGAGATTTGTGATGCCTTGACACGCTCCGGCGCCGTCGATGTTATTGTCGTCGACTCGGTTGCAGCACTGACACCTAAAGCCGAAATCGAAGGTGAGATCGGTGATTCTCATATGGGGCTTGCGGCGCGTATGATGAGTCAGGCGATGCGTAAGCTTGCGGGTAATCTTAAGCAAACCAATACCATGCTTATCTTCATTAACCAAATTCGTATGAAGATTGGTGTCATGTTTGGTAACCCCGAAACTACAACTGGTGGTAATGCGCTTAAGTTTTATGCTTCGGTCCGTCTGGATATCCGTCGTACCGGTGCCATTAAGGATCGTGATGAGGTGGTAGGTAACGAAACCCGCGTCAAGGTTGTTAAAAATAAGGTTGCGGCGCCGTTTAAGCAAGCCGAGTTCCAGATCTTATATGGACAGGGTATTAACAGCACAGGTGAACTTGTCGATCTGGGGGTGGCTCATAAGCTGATCGAAAAAGCGGGTGCCTGGTATAGCTATAAAGGCGATAAGATAGGTCAGGGGCGTGCTAATGCAGGTAAGTATCTGGTTGAGAACCCTGCCGTTGCCGAAGAGATCGATACTGCACTTCGTGCATTGCTGTTATCTCCGGCGGCACCTGCGGCGGACCCTGCCAGTGGCGATGAGAATATCGATCTTGAGACGGGCGAAGTGTTTTAATCCCTCTTCACTATTAAGTCGACCGATCTGTAAAGATTAGGGCCATTGGGCTCACTATTTCGCGGTCGCGCAACTTGCGCGCCGCGATTACTCCCGCCAAGAGTAAGCTAATATTCAGAAGGTTTGGTTCCGCAGAGATAGAAGAGGTCTTAGACCTGTGTGAAGCCAGTGGTTTTCCCGATGACAGCCGCTATGGCGAACTACTCATCAGAACTCATATCAGTAAGGGGCTGGATAAAGATATCAATAGCCTTGCCTTAGATGCCTTAGATGCCTTAGATGCCTGTGATTGTGATTGGTATGAGTCGGCTAAGCAAAAAGCCTTCAAGAAGTATTCTGCCTCTCCCATCAAAGCTAACAAAGATGAAGTCAAACGGATCCGATGCCTGTTGGGTCAGGGGGCATATGGCCAGATAACCTATGCGCTGGACTATGACCCCCGACGATGAATAGAGTCGCTATTTTTAAGTGTGGAGCCTACCGCTTTAAAACATAGAACAGGTTTAGAGACACACTTTATTTTCTCTTTATCTTTCCTTTGCGACTTTCCCCTCCTAAAACTCTGGTTGTTATCATTGAGACTGATTATAATGTTCGGCTAAATAGAATGTCGGTGATTTCACAAAGTCACTGTTAGCTTAACCTTATTCAGGATGATTTCATGTATCAAACCACTGCAGCGCTAAGAAGTGCTTTCTTAGAGTATTTCCGTACTAACGGTCATCAGGTTGTGGACAGCAGTTCACTGGTACCTGTAAACGATCCAACCTTGCTATTTACCAATGCAGGTATGAACCAGTTTAAAGATGTGTTTCTGGGTGAAGATAAGCGCAGCTATACGCGTGCGGCATCGTCTCAGCGTTGTGTTCGTGCCGGTGGTAAGCACAATGACTTAGATAATGTGGGCTATACGGCCCGTCATCATACTTTCTTTGAGATGCTGGGCAACTTTAGTTTTGGCGACTACTTTAAGCGTGATGCTATCTCTTTTGCATGGAACTTTCTGACTCAAGAGCTGAAGCTGCCTAAAGAGCGTCTATGTGTCACAATTTATGAAACCGATGATGAAGCTTATGATATCTGGACCAAAGAGATAGGCGTACCCGCAGAAAACCTCATCCGTATCGGTGACAATAAAGGTGCCCCTTATGCGTCTGACAACTTCTGGCAGATGGGTGATACCGGACCTTGTGGCCCATGTTCGGAAATTTTCTATGATCATGGAGAGCATATTTGGGGCGGACGTCCAGGGACCCCGGAAGAAGATGGTGACAGATTCATCGAGATCTGGAACATCGTTTTCATGCAGTACAACCGTCAATCAGATGGTGAGATGTTGCCATTGCCTAAGCCGTCTGTGGATACGGGTATGGGAATTGAACGTATCGCTGCAATCATGCAGGGTGTTCATTCAAATTACGAGATCGATATCTTCCAGGCGTTGATCAAGAAGACTGCAGAGATCTTATCGGTAAACGATTTAGAGAATAAGTCGCTGCGGGTTATTGCCGATCACATTCGCTCCTGTGCCTTCCTGATCGCCGACGGTGTGATGCCATCGAATGAGGGGCGTGGTTATGTACTTCGTCGTATTATTCGTCGTGCGGTTCGTCATGGTAATAAGCTTGGTGCCACCGACTCCTTCTTCTATAAGTTGGTTCCTACATTAATTGAAGTGATGGGAGATGCGGCAAAAGGTTTAGTGGCTACTCAAGCTATTGTTGAGAAGTCGTTGAAAGCCGAAGAGGAACAGTTTGCGCGTACACTCGAGCGTGGTTTAGGGATCTTAGACGCAGCCCTGAATGCGCTTAAGGGGGATGTGTTAGACGGTGAAACGGCATTTAAGCTATATGATACCTACGGTTTCCCTGTTGATTTGACTGCCGATGTCTGTCGTGAGCGTGAGATCACTGTAGATGAGGAGGGCTTTGAAGCCGCGATGGCTGAGCAGAGAAGCCGTGCTCAGGCGGCGGGGCAGTTCGAAACAGACTACAATGACTCCCTGAAAATTGATGAGCAGACCCACTTCTCAGGTTATACCGAATTAACTGCACCGGGAAAGATCACCGCAATCTACAAGGCGGGAGAGTCGGTCGACTCTTTGAATGCCGGTGATGAAGCCGTTATCGTCCTCGACAGCACTCCCTTTTATGGAGAGTCGGGCGGGCAGTGTGGTGACCGGGGGATATTGTCGGCCGCTGGTGTCGAGTTTGATGTGAAGGATACTCAAAAGTATGGCCAAGCCGTTGGTCATCAAGGAACATTAACTTCAGGTACGGTAACGGTCGGTGATAGCCTCGAAGCGAACGTCGACAAGAAGCTGCGTCATCGCACCGAACTCAACCACTCTGTCACCCACCTGTTACATGCGGCTCTGCGTCAATTGTTGGGTACTCACGTGACTCAAAAAGGCTCCTTGGTTGATGCTGAAAGGTTGCGTTTTGATTTCTCTCATTTCGAGGGGGTTAAGCCTGAAGAGCTCAAGGCGGTTGAAGATCTGGTTAACACTCAGATCCGTAGAAACCATAAGCTTAGCGCCGAAGTGATGGATATGGAGCAAGCTAAAGAGAAGGGCGCGATGGCGCTCTTCGGTGAGAAGTATGCCGATGAAGTCAGGGTTGTGACAATGGGTGACTTCTCGATCGAGCTTTGTGGTGGTACTCACGTTGGTCGTACCGGCGATATCGGCCTGTTTAAGATCACCTCTGAAGGTGGGATCGCGGCGGGTGTTCGTCGTATCGAAGCGGTAACAGGTGCTGCGGCTATGGCCCATGTCGCATCGCAAAAAGCGGAGTTAGATCAGGCGGCAGCTTTGCTTAAGGCTGACAGTGCTTCAGTCGTTTCTAAGCTGAAGGCTCAACTGGATCGTACTAAGATGCTTGAGAAAGAGTTATCGCAGCTTAAAGATAAGCTCGCTGCGGCTACGAGTGCTGATTTGGCGGGTGAAGCTCAGCAGGTTAACGGTGTTAATGTGCTGGTCAAGAAACTCGATGGTGTCGAAGCTGGGGCGCTACGTGGATTGCAGGATGAGCTTAAACAGAAGTTAGGTTCGGGCATCGTAGTGCTTGGTATCGCCGGAGAAGCCAAAGTTAACCTTATCGTAGGAGTCACGAAAGACCTGACCTCTAAAGTTAAGGCGGGAGAGTTGGTTGCATCTATCGCATCACAAGTCGGTGGTAAAGGTGGTGGACGTCCGGATATGGCGCAAGCCGGTGGCAGCCAACCAGAAAACCTTGATAGTGCCTTAGAGCAAGTGATTCCATGGCTTGCTGAACGCCTGGCTTAAGTGCCGGTGTAAATTGCCTTTGTTGATTAAAAAGCGCTTCAGTCATCTGAAGCGCTTTTTTATATGGCAGCAGCTTTGCCTCGCACCTCAGTGCTGATAAGGTCAATCGCCCGTGAAGCCTCCTGCAATCAAAATACTATCGCCTGTTGTAATAGTTTGACCGGGTTAATGTAGGAGTTGTTAATGTAATTGATAATGAATAGATCTATCTTGTCTCTATGGAGATTTGTTCCTTGGGTAATGGAGGATTTAATGCTAGCTTAGTGGCACAGCTTACTGTTAGTTAGCTATTAGCATGGCCCTAGCATGTTATCAGGTACGGTTCGGGGGCTATATCACGCTTTTGAATTAAATTTGCTGCATTTTAATGAGGGATTTCGGCAAGAGTACTATTAATTTGTACTAAGCTAACCTTATAATAAGGTTATATAACGGATTAGTGCCGTATAAAGCAGAATTAGGAACTAAAGGAGTAAACGAATGCTGATATTGACTCGTCGTGTTGGTGAAACACTGATGATTGGTGATGAAGTAACTGTCACTGTTTTAGGCGTTAAAGGTAATCAAGTGCGTATCGGTGTTAATGCGCCTAAAGAAGTGTCTGTGCATCGTGAAGAGATCTACCAGCGCATTCAGTCTGAGAAAGCCGGCAGTCCTTCAGAGGGCGGTAATTTTTAATCTGCCAGCTTCACAAATGTGAGTCTTTAAATAGAGAAGTCAGTTGATAGCTGGCTTTTTTGCTTTCTGTCCCAGGATTAGAGATCCCATCGGTTCTGCTTTGAAATGGCTTACTCAATGTTTTGAGTCCAGTTCTTTAATTGAGTCAATATTTCAATGGTTCAGGTTTTAATTCAATGACTGTAAGCAGACCTTGTCGGGTTATAACCACTCCAGCTGTTAACCGTCATCGGGCTCAGGTTAAATAGTGCTGACTGACTCAATGATATGGGGTGCCGTAAGGGCTTAGCCGTTATCTTTGTCTTATTGAGTCGCTCTGTTCCCGCTGGCTGATCAGATATTTAATTGGTTCGGTATAATAATTGGTTAATCTGTTTAAAAACGCTCCAAACAGAAATGCTTTAAAAGAAATGGTTTGACTTATTTTCTTCAAACAGTAATATGTGCGCCAAGAAACGGAGAGGTGGCCGAGTGGCCGAAGGCGCTCCCCTGCTAAGGGAGTATGGGCTTTAAATCCCATCGAGGGTTCGAATCCCTCCCTCTCCGCCATTTCTTGCTTGCAAAATTCGATGCGGATGTAGCTCAGCTGGATAGAGTACCTGGCTACGAACCAGGCGGTCGGAGGTTCGAATCCTCCCATCCGTACCATTTTGTGAGTCGACGGAATATATTGAAATACGTTGCGCGTGTAGCTCAGCTGGATAGAGTACCTGGCTACGAACCAGGCGGTCGGAGGTTCGAATCCTCCCACGCGTACCATTCAATATAGCGAGTCCGATGATTTTATTTGTGCGCGTGTAGCTCAGCTGGATAGAGTAC
Organism: uncultured Shewanella sp.; assembly: GCF_947501225.1. Lineage (GTDB taxonomy): Bacteria > Pseudomonadota > Gammaproteobacteria > Enterobacterales > Shewanellaceae > Shewanella. Next base: position 48 of record NZ_CANMUW010000007.1, on the reverse strand, counting down.
CTGGCTACGAACCAGGCGGTCGGAGGTTCGAATCCTCCCACGCGTACC
>NZ_CANMUW010000006.1 GCF_947501225.1 uncultured Shewanella sp. | reverse complement strand
ACCATCTAAGATGGTTTCGAATAACTCAACACCTGTGAGTGTCCACACAGATTTCTTGTCTTAACTTGTTAAAGAACATGGTGCTTGATAACACCGCCGCAGACGCTAGGCCCTTGGCTTGAGGAGGCGTATTTTACACTTCCCGCAGTTGGCGTCAAGTAGTTTTTAAAACTATTTTCGACCTCAGTTTTCACCGACTAAAATAGTTATCTATTCCGTGTCAGTGGATGCGCATTATAGGGGGGCAGAGCTCGAGTGCAAGCCCTTTTTGGATGTAGCCAATTAAGCGTTCACTTTTCAGGCGAAAAGTATAATGATAGCCGACCAACCTTGCCTTTCCCTACGATATCTTACCTCGCTCCTGTCTGAGAACCTCGTTCTAAAGAGCAATCACATATATCAGGGAACTAAGTCTGGCACATTTTAAAATTGCTGCACGAAAATTTCATAAAAAAATTCACATGGATTTTCGAGATGATAAAAATTAGACCTGCGACTTTCCCCCAAAAGCAAACAACAAGGGTAATAGGAGTACCTCACCTCTCTATTGACTCTCTCCATTGACTCTCTCCATTGACTATGAAGTGAAACGAAGTGAAACGCTTTACTCCTCTTTAGATTTTTTATCCTCTTTATCCTCATCTCTCGTTTTTGATATATCACCAGACATAGTTACCCGCTTTAGCTTTCGAATACGGTAGATGGTTATCACAGGTCCGGAAAGCGCATAAAGATAAAAGATCGAACACAGGATCAAGGCGGGCTCTATCGAAACAAAAACAAATACTCCAACGACAATTAATATAACGATAAAATTGACTTTACCGCGCCAGTTAAAGTCTTTAAATGAGTTATAGCGAAAGTTACTGACCATCAGCAGACCTGAAATAATCGTTACCAAAGCTACCAACCAACTTACCTCAGCTCCCACTACGCCACTTTGATCACCAAACCATATACTACCGGCGATGAGTGCCGCTGCGGCTGGACTTGCCAGGCCTTGGAAATACCTCTTGTCAGCAACTCCAACCTGGGTATTAAACCGAGCCAACCTTAGCGCCGCTCCAGCACAATAGATAAATGCAGCGAGCCAACCGATCTTACCTAACTCCGCAAGTCCCCAGTTATAAGCTATCAAGGCAGGGGCTACGCCAAAAGATACCATATCAGCCATGCTGTCATATTCGGCACCGAACTCACTCTGAGTATTCGTCATCCTGGCAACACGGCCATCGAGCCCATCACAAAGCATGGCAATAAAAACTGCGATTGCCGCCGACTCAAAATGGCCATTCATCGAAGCAATCACGGCATAAAATCCAGAAAACAAGCCAGCGGTAGTAAACAAGTTAGGAAGCAGGTAGATACCTTTACTCTTAACCGATTCTTTATCAAAGTTTTGCATAATTTTAAAACACTAGTATCTTGTATGAAAAAGATACCATACTTTAGGTATCCAATGCTTTACCGTTTAACCTGCACATTGATTGTCCCAGGCATTTAATGGAATAAGCTCCCGTATTTAACTATGTTGGATGTTGCGACCGGAAGGAATCATGTTAATAAAGTCATTAGTAGTCATTTTAACTCTCATGTCGATTGGCTCGGCATCAGCAACCGTCATCTATAAATGGGTGGATAAAGACGGGGTCACTCACTACAGCCAACAGATCCCTGAAGATGCAGCCTCAGACAAACTCTATAGTGAAGACATTGAGCAGCAGCCTATTGGCTTTATCGCTCCGAAGGAAAGACCCGCAGAACCAGAGCCAAGTGAAGAGGAGAAAAATGCGGCAAGGATAAAGAAGGAAAATAAGCAGCATGCTGCCGATATTTGCGAAAATGCCAAACATAGCCTGAAATTTCTGACGACCCACTCAAGGCTCAGAAGTAAAGATGAAACCACAGGTGAGATGGTAGCGATGAGAGAGGAAGATCGACAGGCAAGAATTAAAGAGCAAGAGGAGCGGATCAGGCTATTCTGTAAATAGTTACCTGACCCACCTATCCAATACCCTCTAAATCGAATAAAAACAGGCTCATTTGAGCCTGTTTTTATTTGGAGCTTATAAAGTTATCTTCATACGAGCCAAGAGCAAGCTGTCACTCACCCCATGAATTAACGACAAACCCCAAATTTCGCTCGTTATTGCCCGAACGCCAACTCAGCCCCCGCACATTCGACCTTAATTGGCTTACCAGGAACCAGGGAGCCGCTCAATATCTTTTGCGCTAATGGGTTTTCAATTTCATGCTGCAAGGCTCTTTTCAATGGTCTGGCACCATATATAGGATCAAAGCCTGCACGGGCGATAAGAGACAGGGCCTCATCACTCAAAACAAGTTCAAAATCTTTCTCAGCTAACCGTTGCCTTAGTGACTCGATCTGAATCCCTGCAATATGCTTAATATGTTTCTCATCGAGAGGGTGAAAAACTACCGTCTCGTCGATACGGTTGAGAAACTCGGGTCTGAAGCTGTGAACAACTACGTTCATCACCTCGGATTTCATTTCGCTATATGAAAGTTGTGTAAACCTATCCTGAATGATATCTGAGCCCAGGTTAGAGGTCATAATAACGACTGTATTTCTGAAATCTACCGTTCTCCCTTGTCCGTCGGTTAGTCGGCCATCATCGAGCACCTGAAGCAGGACATTAAATACATCCGGATGCGCCTTCTCAACCTCGTCGAGCAAGATGACAGAGTAGGGCTTTCTTCTGACGGCTTCCGTCAGATAGCCTCCCTCTTCATATCCGACATAGCCGGGAGGAGCTCCAAGTAAGCGCGCAACAGAGTGCTTCTCCATAAATTCAGACATATCGATACGAACCAGAGCAGATTCTGTATCGAAAAGAAATTTGGCCAAAGACTTACATAGCTCAGTCTTACCGACCCCGGTGGGGCCTAAGAAGAGGAATGAGCCTATAGGGCGATCCGGATCTGAAAGCCCGGCTCGACTTCGTCGAATGGCATTAGAAACTGCATCGACAGCTTCATTTTGACCGATCACTCTGGAGTGAAGGACTTCCTCCATATGCAGAAGCTTCTCCTTCTCACCCTCAAGCATTTTAGATACGGGAATACCGGTAGCCCTGGAAAGAACCTCAGCAATTTCAACATCGGTGACTTTATTTCTAAGCAGGGTCATCTCCTGCATCTCTGCTTGAGATGCAAGATCTAACTGTTTCTCAAGCTCAGGGATGCGACCATATTGAAGTTCAGACATACGAGTCAAGTCACTGGCCCTGCGGGCGACATCGAGCTCCAGTCTTGCCTGCTCAAGATCCGCTTTAATATGTTGAGTTCCGGCCAAAGAGGCTTTCTCTGTATGCCAAATCTCATTCAACTCAGATGATTTGGCATCGACAGTTTTTAGCTCCTGGCGTATTGAGTATAGGCGACGCAGGCTGGCTTCATCAGACTCCTTCGATAGCGCCTGCTCCTCTAGTTTTAGCTGTATAGAGCGACGCTCGAGACGATCCAAGGGCTCAGGTTTAGAATCTATCTGGATACGTATACTCGAGGCCGCTTCATCGATAAGGTCAATGGCTTTATCGGGTAGCTTACGATCGGACACATATCGATTCGACATACTGGCTGCTGCAACAATAGCGGGATCGGTGATCTCAACATGATGATGTAACTCATAACGCTCTTTTAACCCACGCAGTATGGCAATGGTATCTTCTACACTCGGCTCTTCGATCAACACCTTTTGAAAACGTCTCTCCAACGCAGCATCTTTTTCGATATATTGACGGTACTCATCTAATGTCGTCGCTCCCACACAATGGAGATCACCACGGGCTAATGCGGGTTTGAGCATATTACCCGCATCCATAGCACCGTCACCTTTACCGGCACCGACCATGGTATGCAGCTCATCAATAAACAGAATAATCTGCCCCTCTTCCTGATAGAGTTCATTCAGAACAGCCTTCAGGCGCTCTTCGAATTCACCACGATACTTGGCTCCGGCAACTAATGAGCCCATATCCAATGAAAGCACACGCTTATTTTTGATCCCTTCCGGCACTTCTCCATTGATAATTCGTTGAGCTAGCCCTTCGACAATGGCCGTCTTACCCACGCCGGGCTCACCAATTAAAACAGGGTTATTCTTGCTTCTACGCTGCAATACCTGAATAGTACGACGGATCTCATCATCACGACCAATCACTGGATCCAGCTTCCCCTGCTCCGCACGCTCCGTCAGATCGACGGTATACTTCTTCAAAGCCTGACGTTGATCTTCAGCATTGGGATCGTCGACATTCTTTCCGGCCCTGATCTGTTTTATCGTCTCTTCTAACAACTCTTTAGTGGCACCGGATTTTTTTAAACTTTGTGCAAGGGTGTCATTTCCTTCCAGTGAGGCCAAAATAAAAAGTTCACTCGAGATATATTTATCTTTTCGTTTCTGAGCTAACTTGTCGCATAGATTCAATAGTCGTATCAAAGCCTGCGATAACTGAATATCTCCGCCGGTTCCTTCGACTTGAGGTAAGCGTTCCAACTCCTGCCCCAGAAGTGAGCGAAGAGTACTAACACGAATACCCGCTTGTGTCAGCAGAGGGTGAATCGAACCATTATCTTGATTAAGCAGGGCCATCATCAGATGTATAGGTTCAATAAACTGATGATCACGCCCTAATGCCAACGACTGGGCATCGGAAATTGCAGTCTGAAATTTATTGGTCATACGATCGAGTCGCATACAGCCTCCACAAACGAAAAGAACTACTTCAATAATAAAAATATGGGGACAGATGGTGGTTTTTCAAGGCAGAGCAACTCTTTATCTGCAAAAGCGAGTGCTATACCAACCAGATAAATGAAGCCATACGACCTGTGACATTATCTCTGCGATAGGAGAAGTAATTATCGGCATTTTTAAAGGTACAGGTATCTGCTTGATAAACCTCATTTACACCAGCCAGATTTAGCCGAAATTTTGCCAGCCCCTGAAGGTCTGCAAGGTATTTCTTTTCGGTTGAGTCTGAAGAGGCTTTACTAATAAAGAAGATGTCACAGTCAGGATGCACAGAGATAAACATCTCCCTGACCTCCTCCCCGACTTCGAAGGCATCGGCACCAATTGCCGGCCCCAGATAAGCGATAAGCTCATCACTATCTGATTTAAACTTCTCCAGGGCCACCTCAATTATTCCGTCACACAGGCCTTTCCAGCCGGCATGAACGGCGGCAACCTCAGTTCCAGCTCTGTCGCACAACAATACAGGTAAACAGTCTGCGGTCATAACCACACATACCTGATTTGGGTGTTCAGCGTAGCTACCATCGGCATCATGTACGGTTTGATTATCGGCAACGATGACTCTGGTACTGTGGGTTTGCTCTAACCAGGCAGGAGAATTTGGAAGTTCAAAGCGCTCACGAATGAGCGCCCGGTTTTGCAGCACTTTCTCCTCGCAATCCCCAACATGCAAGCCAAGATTCAGGCTCTCGTATGGGGGGGTGCTAACGCCATCACGACGCGTAGAAAAAGCGATCCTCACTCCCTGAGGAATATGCCAACCTTTTACAAATGGCGGCATCGATTAAACAATCGAAGGGTTTTCAAGGGTATCCTGACGTAGTGCTTTAGTCAGTATCGCCATATCTTCAGGCACGGGAGCCTGCCAACTCATAATTTCACAGGTATGAGGATGTGCAAGCTCGAGTCTGATAGCATGCAGAGCTTGGCGCTTGAATCCCATGTAAGTTTCGAAGAACTCAGGCGTAGCCCCCTTTGGTGGTCTTGGGCGGCCACCATAAACAGGATCACCAACTAAGGTGTGACCTATATGAGACATATGTACACGGATCTGATGCGTTCTTCCCGACTCCAGGCGCAGTCTTAATCTTGTATGAGCCCTGAACTTCTCGGCAACACGGTAGTGGGTCATAGCAGGCTTACCTGTATGCACCACAGCCATATGGGTTCGCTTAGTTGGGTGACGGTCGATAGGTTCATCTACTGTGCCACCTGAGATGAGTGTGCCTTGAACTATGGCTTCATACTCACGTGTGATCTCTCGAGCTTGAAGAGCTGCCACCAGGTGAGTCTGTGCTTCTACTGTCTTAGCTACGACCATCAGGCCGGTTGTATCTTTATCCAGACGGTGAACGATCCCCGCGCGAGGAACCAGTTCAATATTTGGACAATGGTGCAATAAAGCATTCATCAAGGTACCGTCTTGGTTACCGGCACCGGGATGCACAACAAGACCAGCCTGTTTATTGATGACAATAATATGATCATCTTCATAAACGATATCTAAGTCTATCGCTTGCGCCTCAGCCTTAGTCTCCTCGACTAATGTTGCTTCAACTTGTATCTCTTGCCCTTCAAGCACCTTTTCTCTCGGCTTAATGGAAACCACACCGTCGATGTAAACCCAGCCAGCTTGGATCCACTCTTTGATGCGTGTGCGTGAGTAATCAGGAAACAATTCGGCCAAAGTTTGATCCAATCTTTGCCCTGTTTGTGTTGCTGTTATCTCACTTTTTAGATTAATCTCTTGTGTCATAGGAACCGTACCCGCGTTTCGGGGTCCAAAAATGTGTGCTATCTGTTACAATCGAATTGTTTCTATTTTATATTGAAATAGAAAAATTCTTAACCATAACTTTAAAAGAATCGAACTTAAGTATGCATAAATTTGCTAAAGGTGCCGTAGTAGGCCTGTTTTCATTGGCCTTAGCGGCCTGTAGTAGTAGCCCGGAAGAAGAGCTAAAGGTAAGTAAATCCTCACCAGATATACTATATTCTCAGGCAAGAACATCTATGGAGCTCGGAAACTTCAGTAAAGCGGTACGCTCATTAGAAGCATTAGACTCTCGCTACCCTTTCGGCCCGCATAAAACTCAAGTACAACTCGATCTCATCTACGCCTATTATAAACTAGATGACGCTGCATCTGGAATCGCTAATATCGATCGTTTCATCAGACTCAACCCGACTCATAAAGATATCGACTATGTGTACTACATGCGTGGCCTGGTTAATATGCAGTCTGATAACTATATGTTCCACGATATGCTGGATATCGACAGAACAGACAGAGATCCTAAAGTTGCACAAGATGCCTTTAAGGATTTCGATCGCCTGATAAAGTCATACCCAAACAGTAAATACGCACCGGATGCAGCTAAACGCATGCTGTACCTGAAAAATCGACTGGCTAAGTACGGTATCAGTGTCGCTGAGTACTACATAAAGATGAATGCCTGGAGTGCTGCAGCAACACGGGCTCAATCGGTTATGGAAACCTACCCGGGCACTAATTCAACCGAACGAGCATTGGAAATTATGGCTACGGCTTACGGTGAGCTGGGTCAGAAAAAGCTACAAGATAATGTGCTATCGGTGATGAAAGCTAACTTCCCGAATAATAAGCTGTTATCCCGTTAATTTCAGCGATAGTTTAGCGGTATCATATTAAGCTCCGAACTCCGGAGCTTTTTTGTGTGCCACTGTAACGATTTTTGATACAGCTGAACCAGCCATCGGCTCATTAGCAGTCGATACTCCAGACACACGCTTTTCCATATTCGTCAGGGCAGCCGCGATGAGGGTTACGAAGTGATTTTTCATACGTTACGGCAAGCATAGAGACAAATTAGAACAAAACTCATCCAAACGAACCACAAATACGATTAAATTAAATAAAGTTATTGACTCAAAACTCTAAAACCCGTTTAATAGCGCTCGTTGCCCGAATAGCTCAGTCGGTAGAGCAGAGGATTGAAAATCCTCGTGTCCCTGGTTCGATTCCGGGTTCGGGCACCAATTTTCTTCTCCTGACTTTAAGGTCAGACAAAGTTCTTATCTCACTATAATTCCCGATATTTAAATCATTTTTAGCAGTAAAACTACTCCACGAGTTGTAATGGCTTAGCTCTTCTGTACTCAAGCTTGAGTTGATTGCGTCCGGACAACTTAGCCTTATAGAGCTGCTCATCGGCCAACGCCACCATGCTTTCCCAACTTGCTTCAGTAAACGAAGGGTGGAAATGCTCATAAAAGACTCCGCCTATACTCACAGTGATCCTATCCCCGAAACTGGATTTTGGATGATATATATTGAGTTCTCTTACTTTTTCCAGCATCCTTTTTGATAACAACTCCATCTGTGCAAAGTTATCTCCCTGGATAACGACACAAAACTCCTCTCCACCATAACGTGTTACTAACTCTCCCCTGCGCCTGCACTCAAGAAGCAGGGTTTGAGCGATAGAGAGAATGGCCTTGTCTCCGGCTTGGTGACCTAAACTATCGTTGTATTCCTTAAACAGATCGATATCTATCATCAGGAAGCCGATGACACCCTTCCCCTCCTTCCATTGAGTAAAGGCGCGCTGTGCGAAAACCTCCAAACTGCGGCGATTAGCAATTCCGGTTAAGGGGTCTTTATAGGATAGAGACTCGAGATAATTCTGATGCCGTTCTAATTTATCTACCATCAAGTTAAAAGAGCTGGACAGGCGAACTATCTCATCGATATGCCATGTCGTTCTCATCTTATACAAGACCCCTCGCTCGGCCATTTTATCTAAAACCAAACTGGCACTGCGTATTGGCCTCAATATCATCACCGACACAGGAATCACCGAACACGCCGTTGCAATAATCAAGGTGATAAAGAGGAGGATAGACTCTGGAGTAAAAATTGAAGGCGAGAGCCTCTCATCATGAACCACCGTGATCTTCAGTGTCGGTACTCCAAAGATATCGTTAATAAGCCACTCATGTTTAGAGGCCAGCTCTCCTATATCAGGCGAGCTATCAAAATTTGTAAGGCCGGAATATGACTGCCCGGGATCTAAACTTTCGATATTGAAATTAACCAAGCTCAACTGCCTTATCTGCTCGAGCAAACTGGTGTCTATCGCCCTAATCATCAACAGGCTACCGACTATTTCACCACTCCCCCGCGTCGGTAACACCACGGCATTACTGAAATAGACCACAGTTCCGTTTAAGTTGATGATGCCATTTCTCGTTGATGGTTTTTTGCCATCAATAACATTGTCATCGGGTAATACATCCCCAACCCAGGCAGCATCATTTCGTTGTAAAAGGTGGGAGGATAGCTTAGGGTTAGCGTAATACTGCCACAGCAACTCCCCCTGAGTATCGAAGAGATAGGCCCCATCGATATCGGCAGCTTCAAAACTATTTACACTTAAGTTGGAATCGATAAAGGCTTGCTCGCCGGAATCGACAAATTCAACCATCTCATCCCAGACGGCGTAATCATAACAGAGGGTTTCCAGACTCTTTTGAGAAAACTTGATACCACGCTGAACAGCAAGAAGCTCCTTCTCCTGCTGTGAACGAATCTGTGACTCGATGGCCGGCAGGTAGACAAATTGATAGATCACACTCGCCGCCAGGAATGAGAGCAAGAGGATCACTAAGCCAAGTAAATTTAAAAAATGATTTAATTTCATCAATCGAACTTGCATCCCCCTGCGTATGTCTAACTTCGCCGAATAAGTCCGGGCCTAAATCTTAAATAAACTTACGGCTTGATGAAGCGACTCGGCACGAGCTTGAACCTCACTCGAAGCTTGCGCGTTTTCATCTGCAGCTGTCGCCGAATCCTGAGCAATATCTCTGATAACTACGACATTCTTGTTAACCTCTGAGGCAACCATACTCTGCTCTTCGATTGCTGCTGCAATTTGAGTACTCATATCCATGATATTTGTCACATCGACATTTATCTGCTCCAACAGGGTACCGGCTGATGCCGCCTGTTCCGCACTCTCTCCACCTTGCCTTTGTGTCGCCTCCATCAACTGTACTATGGAGCGGGTTCTCTCCTGCAGAGTTTGAATGATCCCGGCAATCTCTTCGGTCGATTCCTGAGTCCTCATCGCCAGGCTGCGCACCTCATCGGCGACAACCGCGAATCCCCGTCCCTGTTCACCCGCACGAGCCGCCTCAATAGCCGCATTAAGCGCAAGCAGGTTTGTCTGTTCAGCGATGCCTCTGATCACATCCAGTACGCTACCGATCGTCTCGCTGTCCTTCTCCAACTCGCCGACTACCTGCGCCGATCCGTTAAGTTGTTCGGCCAAAGATTGAATCTTCTCTATGGTCTGTTCGACTCCTGCCTGCCCTTTTTGAGCATTCTCATGGGTATTACCGGCCCTGTCGGCGGCCAGCTCGGTATTCTTTGCAATCTCATCGATAGTGGCCCCCATCTCGGTTATGGCGGTCGCCACCATATCGGTTTCATTAAGCTGCTGGCCCACGCCTTCTGAGGCTTTGGTTGCATTTAATGAGAGCTCTGCACATGAGTGGTTCATGATCTGAACCGATTCAATCACCTCCTCAATCAGCTTCTGGAAGCTTTCTACCATGAGGTTAAAGTGTTTAGCGATCTGGCCCAGCTCATCATTGGCGGTAGCATCGCAGCGAACCGACAGGTCTTTATTTTTTTCGATATTTGAGATTGCAAGAGTGATCCGTGTAACCGGCTCCATAATACTGCGGATAATGATGAAGGTGAAGGCGCAAAGAACAATTGCGATCAGAACAAATATCACGACTCCCCTCGTAAGAGAGGACTCTTCAGCGGCGTGGATAGCCGTAACGGCTTGCTCTTCGAGCCGTTCGGAATCCTCTTCTGCCGTCGCGATGGCATCACGCAGAGCCGCCATCTCACCATCATTCTTGGTTAAACCCAGAGCTTGCTCCTTGGCGACCAGGGTTCTGAAATCCCCCTGATAACTTCCGATGAGTGACAAAGTCTCACTTTTGGCCCTCTCGTCCAGTGCGGACTCGGCTAAGGCCTGCTCAAATTTGCTGATATTGCTGTCAAATTTTTCCTTATATTTCATATCCCGACGAAGCATGAAATCTTTCTCATTACGCCTCAGTTGTAACATGATCACCATCAACTCTGGCTCGTCATACTTCTTAACCAGAGTTTCCACATCATGAACGGCTTGTCGCAATGTGCCATAGAGACCGGTTTTCGGCGTTAAGCCAATCTCCTGCTGCAGCTTGACCACATTCTTGAAGGACTGCCCATAGTGACTCAAACTCCTCTCAAAGCTCTGCAATGTCTCGGTCGAAATATCGTAGGCAACGAAATCCTCCCTTAACTTCTCTATCACCATCGCAATCTCATCTGATTTTGCCTGATGCTTATCCAGATAACCGAGCTCTAAGCGGGCGAAAAAATCCTTCTCATCTTTTCTAAGGCTTAACACCCCTCTCTCTAACTCAATAATATTTTGAGCGGTATGTGACAGATCATCCTGTACACCGCTTGAATATAGTTGCAGTCCAAACATGGCAAATATCGAGAGAATCGACACTGCGGCGCTGAGCAGTAATTTATGACGAATAAGCATATTGGCGACCTTTTAACTAGAGCACTCTATTAAGAATAGTTGTAAATAAATCACAGGGCTAAGTTGATTACAGCAGGATTAAAATTATTATGATGTATCTCCTGCTGTTATCGGCACCTAAGCCAGCATCATTAGCTGATTTTAGTAAAAATACATAATATAACCATGAAATACAGCCTTTTTCAGACTTTAATAACGCTCCTTACATAAATTTAATAGTATATCTCCCACCCCAAATTGGTATACAATATCCAAAAAAAATACAAGCGGAGCCTTTATGTTAGTCATCGATGCCGACACCATTCATCAAACACTGAGTTTTCCGAAGCTGATCTGCGCACTGAAAGAGACCTTCTCTAAACCAGCCGGTATGCCTCAACGGCAAGTATTTTCTTTAGATGAATCATCATCCCACAGTGATGCCTTTGCCCTGCTCCCCTCATGGAATGAGCAAACAATTGCAGTTAAGGCCTTCACCTACTTTCCCGGTAATCCGGCTAAATCATCAGAGTTAGAGAGTCTCTACTCCAAAATCATGATTTTTGATCGTAAAACCGGCGTTCCGCAGGCATTAGTCGATGGTACCAGCGTGACTTACTGGCGTACCGCCGCCATCTCGGCGCTGGGAAGTGACTTCCTGGCAAGAGAGGACGCCTCAAGGTTGCTGATATGCGGAACCGGACGCCTGGCATCGTTTATGGCACTCGCCCACGCAAGCGTCAGGCCTATCACCGAAATAAAGATATGGGGCCGTAGCCCGGAAAAAGCACAACAAATTATCGATAAAGTGAACACCAGTCGACCGGATATCGATGTTCAACTATGTGATGACCTTGAAGCTGCGGTGCGAAATGCTGACATCATCAGTTGCGCCACCGGTTCTCCGTCCCCTCTGTTCGACGGTGACTGGGTACAGGAGGGGACACACACCGATTTCGTTGGTAACCACAACCATGACAGGCGAGAATGCGACACCAAGCTGATCTTAAAATCCGATGTTTATGTCGACTCAAAAATCAATGTTTTTGCTGAAGCCGGAGAGATCAAACTTCCCATCACCGAAGGGGTATACAGCACAAATAAGGTCAAGGGGGAGTTGGCGCAGTTGTGCGATGCCAGCATCAAGGGCAGAACCGACGACAAACAGATAACCCTATTTAAAACCGTCGGTACCGCTTTAGCCGATCTTGTCGGAGCACAACTGGTGTTTGCTGAAATAAAGCAAAACCAATAACCTTCAAGGGAGAGGAAGCCCCCTCTCCCCACCCAAACAACACATATACCTTTTTGCAACATTTATTTAATATGGGTTCAAACCTTTTCCTGCCAAGCCTATGTCTAAAACTATCAAAAGAGTTTGGAACTCATAACACAGGGAATATTGCGTGAATGCACAGATACAGTTCATCGAGAGCCATCAGCTTTCAGAGCCGGAACTGATTGAAAAAGCGAAGCTGGGGGATAAGACCGCCTTCAGGCAACTCTATCTGCTTCATCACAAGAGAGTGTATGGCCTCTGCTTCAGGCTATCAGGACAAGCCTACTTAGCCGAAGAAGCAACACAGGAAACCTTCGTGCGCTTGTGGCAGAAGCTACCTCAATTTCGGGGAGATAGCCAATTTAGCACCTGGCTACATAGCATGACCGTCAATCAGGCATTGAACAGCATTAAGAAACACAAAAGTTTTTGGGCCAGATTCTCATCGATACATGAACATAGTGAAACCGGCTGTGAGAAAGCAGAGTATGAGGTGTTTGACAAGTTACTGCTCAGACTTCCCGAGCGGGCAAGAATAGTGTTCATCCTGTTTTCAATTGAAGGTTACAAACACGATGAGATAGCCAGCTTGCTGGGCATCGCATCCGGCACCAGTAAGGCGCAATACCACAGAGCCAGAAAGCTACTACAGGAGATGCTGTAATGGATAGTAAAGGTAGCAAGCTAGACGATTTAGTCGCTAATCTGCCCAGGGAGATGACTCCGGAGCATGACCTATGGGGCAACATAGATAAACGCCTCGACGCCCCCATTAGTAACCCCGGCATGCGTGGCAAAGGCCACCTATGGCGTAATGCAGCATTAGCCGGAGTGCTATTGACTGCTCTCCTGTTAGGACAGAACTACATGACGCCGGATTTACAGCCCATCGAGACAAATGCCCCCCTGATAAATACCCTCGCGGAGATAAAGTTTCAACACGACATGCAAATTGCACAACTTCAACAAGCGAGTGCACTGGTTAACTGGCGGAGCAGCCAATATAGCTCTCCCGTCGAAACAGGTATCGAACAGCTAAGGGAGGCCGCCAGACAGCTCTATGAATCACTGCAACGTAACCCAACCGATAAACAACTCTGGCAATTGTGGCTATGGACCCAACACAGAGAGATAGAACTTTTAAGGCAGGGGCAGAAGCTACCTGTTTCACAACATTCACAAGGAGCGACAATATGAAACCCTCTCAAATATTAAGTTACCTCGCCATCCCCCTTATATTGGTAGCAAATATGGCTATCGCCGCACAGTCTGTCGATAAGCAATTATCTGTAGGTGACAACCTCAAACTCAATATCAAGGTGCTGAGGGGAGAGATTAAGATAAGCTCCTGGGATAAGAATGAGATAAGCGTAAAGGGGACCTTAGATGAACTCAGCGAAGGTTTTATATTAGATAAGCAGGGAAATCAGGTCACACTGGAAGATAAGATGCCCCGTAATTTCAATGGAAATAATAGCAAGGGTTCTGATTTTATCATCAAGGTGCCTAAAAACCTGACTCTCGACGCAGAGGGGCTTTCCTCCAGCTACAACCTCTCCTCGCTATCCGGAATCATTGGTGTCTACTCCGTCAGCGGCGATATCGAAGCCTCCGATATCACCAATCAAACCTTCATCCACACAGTATCCGGTGATATACAAACATCGAACTTAGCCGGAAAGATAAAACTGGATACGGTATCGGGAGCGATAGAGGATAGAAACAGTAATGGAGAGATAAGCTATAAGCTGGTCAGTGGAGAACTTACGGCAAACTCCTCAGCCGAAAATGTCTCTATCGAGCTGATATCGGGAGACGGCAAGGTTCAACTGAGTGAAGTTAACGAGTTAAGAGTCCAGACTATCAGTGGCGATATCTCGCTCAAGATGACGGGCCTGAAATCCAGAGCAAACCTGGATAGCGTGAGTGGTGATATAGCATTGAATCTCCCTGAAAATATAGCCGCCAACTTCAATATTAACGGCGGACCGGGAGGAAAGATCAGAAACAAACTTACCGATGACGAGCCCAAAAAGGAGAAGTACTCTCCAACCTCTTATCTTAAATTCCAAACCGTCAGCGGCGGTGCCGATATCAAAATATCGACCATCAGCGGTTCAATTGAGCTCTCTGACTGAGTATGATTATTTATTAAAGCCGATAACGAAAGGCCTGCATCTGCAGGCCTTATATCAATAGATATTCGTCTACTTGACCGAGTCTATCTCCTCATCGGTTAGGTAGCGCCACTCTCCGGGTTCAAGCTCTTCATCCAGCTCAATCTTACCCACGCACTCTCTGTGTAAGGCGGTGACTCTGTTTCCTACCGCAGCAAGCATACGCTTAACCTGGTGATATTTACCCTCGGTTATCGTCAGTCTTGCCTTATGAGGCGTTAAAATTTCCAATATAGCCGGTTTCGTTAATCCATCCTCATTATTAAGCTGCAACCCCTTCGCAAACTCATCGATGAGTGATGAGTCCAGAGATTCGGCCACCTCAAGCAGGTAGCGTTTACCGCACTCTTTCCTTGGAGAGGTGATTTTGTGGGACCACTGGCCGTCATTTGTGATCAGTACTAACCCTGTCGTATCTGCATCGAGGCGCCCCGCAATATGGAGATCTTCGGGCTTTTCAATATCCAACAAGCCAAGCACCGATGGATACACCTCATCTATGGTCGAACAGATAGTGTCGACAGGCTTGTTGAGCATGATAAAACGGGGGCCGACAACCGAAAGCTGCTCGCCTTCGAGGCAGATAGTATGAGCATCGGTCACCTTAAAGCCAGCGTTCTTAACAACTTCACCATCACAAGTCACATCACCACGATGCAGGGCTTTCTTCGCTAAAGAGCGGGTTAGCGAAGTAGATTCGCAGATAAATTTGTCTAAACGCACTATGGTTCTCAGCTAAAAATACACAAGTGGCGACATTATGAAGCCCAAGCTCACAAAGGGCAAAGATTTGCTTGGCAAGTAAGTCGACTTCCCCCTAACCTGTTTGGAGATACGAGCAGGAGCGCTTATGAACCAGGAACTCAGTAACTATCAAAAAATGATCTCCGGTCTGGAGTATAACTACTTAGACATGGAGATCATGGAGCTAAGAAAGCAACAACAGATCCGTAATCGACAGGCTAACCTGATGCTCGATTACCAACATGATGAGAAACTGCTGCCGCATATCTCATCCGATGCCATCATAGTCCCGCCTTTCTATATCAGTTACGGCCTGCACATTCACCTTGGCAGCAGGGTATATATCAACAGTAATGTGACTCTGCAGGACAACGCTCCCATCCACATTGGGGAGCACACCATGGTTGGTCCTAATGTCCAGTTTTATACCGCCAACCACCCGCTCGATGCTGAAAAGCGTTGTCGGGGCTTCGAGATTGCCAAGGCTATCACCGTAGGCAAACGGGTCTGGATTGGCGGCGGCGCAGTTATCCTTCCGGGTATCAGCATAGGCGATGAAGCCGTGGTCGGTGCCGGCTCGGTAGTCACTAAAGATGTTCAGGCAAAAACTGTGGTTGCCGGAAATCCGGCAAAATTAATCAAAGTGTTATCGCCAGATAATCAGCATAGACAAGCGCCTGAATTATAGGCGCAATTTCCCCTCCAAATACTAGCATCGGCGACGAAGCCGTTGTCGGTGCCGGCTCGGTAGTCACTAAAGATGTTCAGGCAAAATCTGTGGCGGCCGGAAACCCGGCGAAAGTGATCAAGCAACGCTAAGCCGATATTTGCCGGTTTCATGGTGGAAGAAACCTTTACTTACATAACTAAATGGCTTGAAACACACGTAAGTGCCCGTCAACACTTGTCTATACCCACCTCAAAACCTTAACATGTGTAACACGATGTAAGCCCCACATAGACTTACTGAGCAAAATCCAGTTGCCGTATCATTAAAGCAGTGGCATTGGACATAACAACAATGACCCAAAGATGGGCAACCAGCAGACAAAGGAATCGTAATGAAGAAAGTACTCGTTGGGGGACTTTGTGCCTCATTGATAGTAGGTCTCAGTGCCTGCAATAATAAAGAAGCCGAAATAAAGGCTCCTGAGACCAGTAAAACTGAGGCAGCAGCTGCAGTAGCTAAAGCACTGGGCTCAGGTATAGAGTTCGCCAATTTTGATAAGTCAGTTCGTCCCCAGGATGACTTCTACAGCTACGTCAACGGTACCTGGATAAAGAACACCGAGATCCCGAGCGACAGAACCAGCGCAGGGGCATTCTATGACCTTCGTGAAAAATCCCGTGATGATGTAAAAGCCATTATTGAAGAGGTTGCCGCCACTCCAAACTTAACTGAGGGTAGTGACGAGCAGAAAGTTGCCGACCTGTATCGTTCTTTTATGGATACAGATACGCTAAACAAGCTAGGAGTTTCGCCGATACAGGGCGAGCTGGATAAGATAGCCGCACTAAAGTCGAAAGAGGAACTGGTCAGATATTTTGCTCACAGCCAGCTCATAGGCGGTGGCACTCCACTGGCTTTCTATATCAATGTCGATGCTAAAGACTCCAGCCGTTATGCGACCCATATCTGGCAATATGGTCTGAGCCTCCCTGAGAAGGACTACTACTTCAACGAAGGCGAGCGATTCGTGAATATTCGTAAAGCCTTTGTCGAACATATCGAAAAGATGTTCACTCTGGCTGGTCTTGCAAACCCTAAAGCCAGCGCCGAGCAGGTATTAGCCCTCGAAACAGCAATAGCCAGCAGGCACTGGGATGTCGTCGAGACTCGCGATAGCACTAAGACCTATAACCTGATGCAAGTTAAAGACCTTCCAACATTGGCACCCGACATCGATTGGAACGGATACTTGACGACATTGGGTGTCGAGAAACAGAGCGACATCATCATTAATCAACCAAGCTTCATTCAGGGCTTCAATGAAGTCCTAAAGGCCAACGAACTTGCGACATGGCAGACTTACATGCAGTGGCAACTGCTTACACACTTTGCCGGCCAACTAACGGCTGAACTTGACAGGGAAAACTTCGAGTTCTTCTCTAAGACACTGAATGGCCAGGCCGAGCAGCAACCACGCTGGAAACGTGGCGTGAGCACGGTTAACTCACTACTCGGTGAGGTCGTGGGTAAAGTCTACGTTAAGCGCCACTTTACGCCTGAAGCCAAGCAGCGCATGCAGGCACTGGTTGAGAACCTGCGCGGGGCTTACGGTGACAGCATAGATAACCTGGACTGGATGGGTGCCGACACCAAAGTTGCGGCAAAAGATAAGCTCGCTAAATTCGATCCCAAGATTGGTTACCCTGACAGATGGGAAGATTACAGTAAGCTGACGATTAAAGCCGATGACCTCGTCGGCAACAGTATTCGTGCAAGTCTGCTGGGCCATGAGAAAGAGCTGGAGAAGCTTGCGGGCCCAATCCGTAAGTGGGAATGGCATATGACACCACAAACGGTCAACGCTTATTATAATCCGACCATGAACGAGATCGTATTCCCCGCGGCAATCCTTCAACCTCCGTTCTTTAATATGCAGGCCGATGATGCCGTCAACTATGGTGGTATCGGTGCCGTCATTGGTCATGAGATGGGCCATGGGTTCGACGACCAGGGGTCGAAGTTTGACGGTGAGGGCAACATGCGGGACTGGTGGACAGAGCAAGATCTATCTGAATTCGCCGCACGCGGTAAAGCCTTAGTCGAACAATATAATGGCTATGCGGTATTCGATGACCTAAACGTTAACGGTGAGCTGACACTGGGTGAGAATATCGGCGATCTATCGGGTGTCACCATTGCCTATAAGGCCTATAAGAAGTCTCTTAACGGTAAAGAGGCTCCGGTTATCGACGGCTTAACCGGCGATGAGCGCTTCTTCATCGGATTTACTCAGATCTGGCGTGCGAAGATCAAAGAGGAATCTATGCGTAACCGTGTGGCAACCGATCCTCACTCTCCGGCTAAATTCCGTTCAGTGGGAGCCCTGTCTAACATGCCTGAATTCTACACCACATTCGATGTAAAAGAGGGTGATGCCATGTACCTGCCACCCGAGAAGCGTGTAAAGATCTGGTAAGTTAACAAACCTATTTTATCTTTCACAAGAGCGCGTTAAGCGCTCTTTTTTTATATCTGAATCGGATAGACTCCTATATGAACAAACTTTAATTACCCATTCAGCGTGGATTAAGCAATCAGAGCCTAAATTAACCTTATCGTTTAGTATTTCAGCGAGAAAAGAGGTCTACTTTATGTTTATGACTAGTATGAACAGATTGTTTCGTACGTTTTTTATCTTCCTGCTTCTTCTATCTACCCGCACAGGGTTCGCGGCCACTTACGAACTACAAAATGACGTCAAAGAGAAAAGTGATAACTATGCCGTCAGGCAATCTCTGACCAAAAACCTGACCGGACTGACCTCTATCTCCAGTCACCAACACCAGATCCCCAGACAGACCAGCTGCGATCTCGCCACCCTCTACTCTCAGGCGCAGCCCGCGCAAGACGAGCTGAACCTTATCATGCACACCATAGCCGAAAACAGCCACAGCTCGCCTCTGCTGCCTCCCATCAAGAGTTACTCGAGGGCTCAGGAGAAGATGATAACTAAGTTTGATGGTGACGCGAGTCTGTTAACCGATCTGGCAAGAGCCACACTGGTTAGCAATAATATTCATGATCTGATGCAAGCCTATGAATCACTGAGCACAAAAACTCAGATAGTCCAGGTCAAAAACCGCTTCGCCTCACCCAAGGAATCAGGCTATCGCGATCTCAACGTACTTATCAGGCTGCCGGGGTCAAAGATGATCGCCGAGGTGCAGCTTCATTTAGATGAGATAGCAAAGATAAAGAGTGGCGCAGAGCACTTAGTGTATGAAGAGGTACAGGCGATACAAGCCCAGGCTAAGCGTGAAAGCAGAGCGTTAAATGAGTTTGAAACGGCGAGAATCACTCACCTGCGCCAGACCTCACATAAGCAGTACCATAAAGCCTGGCTGCAATATAAGCGCATCGATGAAGCCGGACTCATTACCGCCGCAGCAGCCTAACCCTTTACTGCCAACACAGGATGAGTGGCTCGGTTAAACCTCTGAGTCACTCACCGGGCTATCAACTCCCCAGATACAGAATAAGTAAAATCAAAATATGAGTTTTGCTACAAAGCCTAACTAACAAAATAACGACAATCAGGATATACTGTCGCCACTGATACATAACCAGCGAAGAGACGATGCACGACATCATTGAGCAACTACGGGAACTAAGCGAAACGGTTCCTATCCCTTTAGAACTCCCGACCTTTGAACAACTCGTGGTCGTTGAAGAGGAGATCCTCATTCCTCTGCCTGCAGAGCTAAAGGAGTACCTTCTTTTCGCCAGTGATGTTATCTACGGAACCATCGAACCGGTAACCGCCAGCGATCCCTACTCCCACACCTACCTGCCGGAAGTCACCGCCTATGCCTGGTCTATCGGCATGCCAAGAGAGTATATTGCTATCTGCCAACAGGGTAATAGCTTCTACTGCATCGACCAGGAGGGTCAGGTGATGCTCTGGAGCGAAGATGAGCTGGAGAGTGAAACCTGGGAATCATTCTGGCAGTGGGCCGAAGAGGTCTGGTTACAGAGCTAGATTCCAGGTTCTAAACAAGTTAAATAAATTTTCGCATCAAGCTTGCGGAAATCATCTCTATTTGGGAAAAATCATGTCAAAAAGTGCCGGCTTAAATGCCATCGAAATAAAGTACCTACGTTTATCTGTAGGTCTAACCCCTGCGCAGGTCGCCGAACTTTCAAAAGCGAGTGAAGAGGATGTTCTCGCCTGGGAAGCCGGCGAGAAACCGGTATCAGGTCTTGCTGAGAAGAAACTGCTGGAGATAGATGAGATCATTGAAATGCAGGTACTGAACACCTGTGACGGAATCGAAGAGTTATTTAAGAAAGAGCCTAAGCGCAGACTCAGTTTTGTGGTCTACCCGACTCAAGCTATCTATACCCAATACAACCCTGAGTTCTTGAGTTCGCTGCCGCTCACCGAGCTATATAACACAGCCGCGTGGCGTATCAAGAAAGAGTGTAAGCTTGTTCTTGAGGTCGAGGTAACCTTAGTCCCACTCGATGTTGAAGGTTACAAAGCCTTCCGTGAGAAGGAGGGCCTGAAAGAGAGCCGCGAAAGCCGGGCAAAATGGGCTGCAACGCAGATATAAATAGCGAGTTGCGAGTTGCGAGTTGCGAAGAGAGCATCAAAAAAAGCATCTAAATAGATGCTTTTTTTGTGTGCAACTCAGCGGCTTTTACTCGGCGCCGGCCATCTCTTTTTCGAGTGCTCTGGCCATCGCGGGTCTCGCAGTAACACGGTCTCGATAGGCCGCAAGTTTTGGCGGGATATCCTGCTCGAAACGCGTCGCCCACAACAGAGTATGTGCTAACAAGATATCAGCCGCGGATAAACTCTCCCCTAACAGGTAATCACTGTCCGGCAGCCACTCTTCCGCAATAGCCGCCGCCCTGTCAAACTCCCACTTAGCAACAGGTAATATGCTGCTCTGACGCAGGTTTTCTGGCAGGGCAAATTTGTGCTTACCCATGGTCCACAGAGGTTGCTCTAACTCACAGATAATAAAACTCACCCACCTGTGGTGGATGGCACTGAGATCGCAACCGACTTCGGGTAGCAGTTTCCTGTCGCCATACTTTTCCGCCAGGTGCAAAACGATAGCCGCCGACTCTGTCATAACCAGCTCGTCATCGATCAGTGCTGGCACTTTACCGCAGGGGTTCACCGCCAGAAAATCTGCGCTCCGGCTATCTCCTTTGGAGAAATTGATGAAGTGATACTGCCAATCCAGCCCTAACTCCTCCAGCGTCCATGAGACACGTAGCGAACGGCTACGGGGAACACCATACAACTTAATCATGACACACTCCTTCGTTATCCAAATTGCCTGCTCAAATACCAATGGGTACTGATTTAACTCTCTATTTAAAGGAAAAAATGCGGCCTATGGAAGACCGCATTTACATTCTCTTACCCTTTTATAATATCGCTCACTCCACGACTAGCCATTAAAAACGGTAGCTTGCTTTGGCATACCAGAGGGCCCCAATCGCCGAGTGGGTCGACTGATCATATCCCATAAAGTCAGCCTGACTAAAAGAGGGCTCCTGATTCAGAACATTATTACCACCTACTGTCAGGCTCCACTGCTGAAATCCGACATAGGTTACATTTAAATCAAGTGTCACCATGGAATCGATCATGCCTTCGGCTCCTGCATCAACATTATCTTCATACTCGCCGATATAGTTCACCCGTGCACTGGTTTGCCAGTCGGTGATGCCCCAGTCCAGTCCCCCTGTCCAACGAAACTCAGGGTGCTGATACTTGCCAGCCAACGCTTTCTTACTGCCATCTTCACGAACCTGATCGAATGAGTTAACCCAGGTCAAATTGTAGCTAAAGCCAAACTCTCCCATGCTCCCGGTATCCATACGATATTTAAGATCGAAGTCGATACCATCCGTTGTCTGGCCACCTAAATTCCTGAATTGGTCATAGATCTCAATGATACGGCCGGGTACACCACCAGCAGAAGGCTCACGCTTAACCACAGATGGATCTGAGCCCTGGGTATCGACCAAATGCTGCGTATCTGAGGTAATTAGCCCCTCTTGATCATAATTCCAATAATCGATACCGACACTTAAGTCTTCAGCAATTTCCCAAACACCGCCGAAGTTATAAGATGTTGACTCTTCAGGTTTAAGGTTGGGGTTGCCCGAAAACAACACGGTACGCTCTTGCGCACTACAATCCTCTTCGAGCCCGGTTAACGGGCAGCGAACCGAATCGACGATTCCGGGAGACTCCTGTGTTGCACCAAGGCCCATCTGAACTAAGGATGGAGCCCTGAATGCCTCTCCCCAACTCGCTCTCAGAGTCAAATTATCCAGTGGCGTATATCTCAGAGCAACCTTCGGATTGGTGGTGGTACCAAAGTCACTATAGTCTTCGTAGCGTAACGCCAACTGTGCTTCCAGTTTCTCAAATACCGGCACCGCAAACTCAACAAACAGTGAAGTTTGATCTCGCTCCCCCGCTGCCTGTGTCGCTTCAGTACCGAAAATCTCACCACGCAGGAAAAGCTCATCCGGATTATCCGATAACTCCTCCTCCCTGTACTCGAAACCGACCGCCATAGCCACGCTGCCGGCAGGCATGTCGAAAAGCTCACCAGCTATCTTGCCATCTACAGCTTGTGTCGTAGATTTACCGTCACGGGTCGTATTTACCGATATTTGCTCTAACACCTCTGCTGACTGGGTCGTTGCCAGAGGATTGAAGTTACCCGCATTAATCTGCTCCTGCAATCTGGGCGTCCAGACAAAACCTTGCTGACCGAATTCATAGTTACGGTTATAGGAGTAGGTGTACGCCAGCTCCCATTCCCACTGCGCCACCATTCCCTCAAGCCCCAGTACGACACGAGCACTATCCGATTCGGCACTCTTCTGTCTCGGACCCGTTTCAGTCAGGCGACGTCGCATGGTTAAGTCTTCGCCGGGGAAAGGATTTGTCGCGGCTCCGCTGGTGAAAAGAGGATTACTGTCAAGCATGTAAAACTCACTGAAAGATGGACTCGCCGCACCTTTGATCACGCTCTCGTTATGCTGATACATCAGCTCGGCAAACATCTTCAGATCGTCATTAATTTCAAAATCCTGAAAGACGGATAGACCGATACGACGGGTTTCCGGCACAGAGGTCATGACCGGAGCGTAGTCGTAGCGGCAATAGGCACCACCTATATTCTCTGCCGGACAGTTCGGATCCGGCGTCCAGCTATAAAGGTCTGACTTAGGTGTAATCGAACCATCAATGCCTATGGTGGCTGGAATATAGCTACCGGGATTACCCGCCGATGAGCGGAAATCGAAACCACCATTTGCGGTCTGATTCGCTGACTTAGAGTAATCCCTGTCACCAAACAGAGTCTCATTCTCTTTAAAATAGTCCAATATCACAGTGGTATGGGAACGTTCCGAGCTGGTCCCCCAAAGCATCGACGCCGCAGTTTGACCGCCGCCATCCTCAACTGTTTCAGCGACCTTTGCATTCACCTCGAAGCCTTCGAAATCTTTCTTCAGAATGATATTTATCACTCCGGCAATTGCATCGGAGCCATAAGTCGCAGAGGCACCATCTTTAACGATATCGACACGTTTTACCGCTGACATGGGAATAGAGTTGATATCCACAAAGGCAGTATCGATAGACTTAGCAAACGAAGAGACCGCGATTCGGCGTCCGTTAAGCAAGACCAGTGTCGAATCCGCCCCTAAACCACGCAAAGAGACCGCCGCGCCACCGTTGGCAGTATCGTCGGAGTTGTTACCTTGTGTGGAAAATGTACCGCTACCAGAGATGGGTAACTTACTCAAAAGTTGAGACATATCCTGTGCACCTGAGCGAGCGATATCCTCTTCGCTCAACACCGTCATAGGCGAGGCTCCCTCCATATCGATACGTTTAATATGAGTTCCAGTAACTTCGATTCTCTCTACGGGCTCATCGTTTGCAAACGCATTTGAAGTGAGTATTGATGAAACAGCCAGTGCGCACAGGCTGGGGTAAGCTTGTAGTATCTTCATAATCATCCTTTGATTTTTTTATTGTTTTTAGCGCCATGACTACCACAAACTTCAGTCCGGTTGCTGTAAGTGCTGCCAAAACTAAACTAAAGCCTAAATTAGCAAAGTCAAATAATTTAAGTTCAACACGTATCAAACAGGCAGAGGAAAGTGTTTAATGAGCTCCTCATTCCGAACCTTCCACATTAATGCAGCTCTCAGCATTGGTTTCATTGCAACATCTTGTTAATCTAATTTATTCGCTTTGCTAAACAAGGGGCGATAGATGGATAGGACATTAGTCAAACAGATAGAAATTAACGCCACTCAAAACGATTGCAGAGCGAACACTTTCTCATGGAAAAATTAGCCGATAAGCCTGATTTAAACTCACACAAGGCCACCTATAGCTCAGCGAGAGTACCCCTGAAGGCATTGGGGCCCGGCTTATTAATGGCCGCCGCAGCTATAGGCGCCTCACACCTGGTCGCCTCTACCCGGGCCGGCGCCGAATTCGGCTGGCAACTTGCATGGCTGATCTTAGCCGTCAACCTGCTCAAATATCCATTTTTTGCCGCCGGAGCCCGCTACACGGCGGCAACCGATGAGAGCCTGCTCCATGGTTACCAGAAACAGGGCCGGGGCTACCTGATACTATTTACCTCACTCAACACCATAGCGGCCATAGCCAGCACGGCAGGGGTAACCATGTTAACCGCAGCCATGCTGACACTATTCATCCCGTTATCTATCGATATATTGGGGCTGATTGTCTTAATATCCAGCTTGACTCTGCTTATTTTCGGCCACTATGCGCTTCTCGATAAACTCACTAAGGTGATCATGTTTTGCCTTACGGTCACCACCTTGATTGCCGTCGCCTTGGCACTGAATGCCCCCTCTCTGGTCGATTCCGAATTTATATCTCCCTCCCCATGGCAGTGGGGGTATATCGGTTTCCTGGTCGCCATGATGGGATGGATGCCCGCACCGATAGAGGTCAGTGCATGGAACTCTTTGTGGTTATTGGAAAAACAGAAAAGCCAAAGTATCACTAAAGAGCAGGCCATCTTCGACTTTAATCTTGGCTACATAATCACGGCTCTGCTAGCCGTCGTTTTTTTAGCCCTGGGCTCCTTGGTCATGCATGGCAGTGGTGAGCAGTTCTCAGCATCGGGGGTTAAATTTGCCAGCCAACTTATCACCCTATACAGCCAGATCCTGGGGGAGGAGACCCGTTACCTGATTGGTGCTGTCGCCCTGTTATGTATATTCAGCACCACAGTGACCGTTATCGATGGTTATAGCCGCACCCTGAACATGGGCATGCAGTTACTGACCCAAAAGCCCAATTCAAACAAGCTACTTACATGCTTCATGCTGCTCATCAGCGCCCTGGGGCTCGCCATCATACTCTTCTTTAAGGGGGCATTATTGCCACTGCTGGAATTTGTCATGATATTGGCCTTCATGACCACAGTGGTGTTTGCCTGGTTAAACTATAAACTGATGACCAGTTCCCCCCTCCCCGAATCTGACCGCTATGGCTGGAAGATGAAGCTACTCTCTAAAATAGGCCTACTCTATCTGCTCGGTTTCGCCGGCCTGTTTATCTACTGGATAGCAACGAAGTAAGGAAGTTAAGATGAAATCAGGGATTAACCCAATTGGCTTACGCGGGATTGCAATCCTGCTCAGTTTATTAATAGCCCCCGTTCATGGCGACACCCCAGATGCCAAAGAAAACGCCACCGCGGAAAACAGCCTGAACGAACAGGCTGACTCGAATAAACAAGCCTCGCAGGTGACTCCCCTGGCACATAGAGTCAGGGAGGCCATCGATAACTCCCTGCAACCCTTTAGCGGCAGTGTACTCTTGTCACAAGGGGGGAAACCTCTGCTCAGTTTGCAAAAGGGCAGAGGGATCGATCAAGAGTCCAGTTTTGTCATCGCCTCTCTCTCTAAACAGATCACTGCGACCTTAATATTGCGAGCCGTCGATGCCGGAAAACTGCACCTCGACCGTACAATTAACAGCTATCGATTCGATAGCGACACACGGGTCGATAACGAGCCGAACTTGAGTAAAAAGCCTGAGAGTGAGGCATCTCCGGGCTTCGATGCAAAGTTTGAGACAGTTGCCGATGCAGACTTAGCAACAGCTCAAGCCGATGACGAAAATGCACCGAGCAGCACTGCGGCTCTGCAGAGTCCCTCTCCCGAGAGCGTACCTGAGATCCTCTATGGCACCTCCACACAGGAGCAACCGTTTTTCAATCCGAACCGCTTCGATGAGAGAATTACCCTTCATCACCTACTGAGCCATACTTCGGGTATCGACAGATTAGGCAAGCCCAACCGCTTCGAACCGGGCTCACAGTTTCAGTATTCCAACTATGGATACACGGTTCTGGGAGAGTTGCTTGAGCAGGTTAATCAACAGCCGCTGGCTCAGCAGATTGCCGACTTCAAACTGGCCAATAGATTAGGAGGCATCTATGCAGAGCTGGGGGATATTGATGATATTCGTCAACGAGCCCCCGCTCTCGCCATAGGGTTAACTGAAACTGCAAACGGGTTAAGTCCATCAGATCTCGAGATAACCCCATCCCTGATCCCAGCGGGGGGAGTGATAGCCACCGCCAGAGCCTTCGCCGATTTTCAGCAAAAGCTACACTCGGGAAAGTTAACCAGTGCCAAAAGTTATCATCTGATGACAACGCCTCACACCGAGATAGCGTTCCTGTGGCCGAATATGAGTTACGGATACGGGCTACGCATAAACTTTGATGGTGACCTCACCGAATATAGCCATACCGGGTATCTGCCTGGCTATATGTCTATGACCCTCTACTATCCGCAATTTGACATGAGTCTGGTGATGCTTGAAAACATCTCATTAAACCTGAACTCTCTGGAGCGGGTATTTGAGCTGCATAACCAGGTTCGGGCAATCATCAGAGAGAGGCTGCTGTCGACACAGATTCAAGATGTTAAATAAATCCGGAGGTTCACCGGTAAATTCGGCTATAATAGCCACCACAAGATCCCGCAGACGCGGAATCATCGAGATAAAGAAATAAACATCATGATTAACAACGATATTTTACGCCGCTTACGTTTCGTGTTCGACTACCCAAATGCCAAGATGATCAAGATCTTCGCTAAAGTTAAGCATGAGGTATCTCAGGAGCAAATCATTAATTTGCTAAAGAAAGAGGCGGAAGAGGGGTATCAGCCCTGTAACGATAAGACCATGTGCCTGTTCCTCGATGGATTGATCATCGAAAAGCGTGGTCTGAGAGAGGGAGCGGAGATCCCAAAGCCGGTATCTCAGCTCAACAACAACCTTATCTTTAAGAAGTTAAGAGTTGCACTGGAGATGCGTGAAGATGACATCATCAACACTTTAGCGCTGGCCGACTTTAATATGTCTAAATCCGAACTCGGTGCCCTGTTCAGAAAGCCGGGTCATAAGCACTTCAAAGAGTGTGGCGACCAGGTACTGCGTAATTTCTTAGCCGGTTTGTCCCTTAAACATCGCGGTAAGTAGACTGACTGTCGAAGTTAAAACTAAAGCACAGCTCGGGCTGTGCTTTTTTGTCTCTGTGATCCAGAGTGTTTTAAACAGATAAGATAGAAAATAATCACAAAATTAGTCGGCTAAAAGGCAACAAAGATCACACTTTATGTTAATCTTGCTGGAGACAGATAACAGCATCCTAAATAACTAAAAATATCATAAAGGTTACCAATGGACGATCATAAACGCCCCCTCTACCTTCCCTTTGCTGGCCCCGCTATTCTCGAGGCTCCTCTGATCAACAAGGGCAGCGCATTTACCGATGAAGAGCGTGTTTTCTTCAACCTGGAAGGCCTGCTTCCCCATGTGATTGAAACCATCGAAGAGCAAGCCTCCCGAGCCTATGATCAATATACCAACTTCACTAACGATCTCGACAAACATATCTACCTGAGAAACATTCAGGATACCAACGAGACCCTATACTACCGTTTGGTTCAGAACCATATTACCGAGATGATGCCAATCATCTACACCCCGACAGTGGGTATGGCCTGTGAACGTTTCTCAAAAAACTATCGTCGTAATCGTGGTCTGTTTATCTCCTATCCAAACAAAGATCGTATCGATGATCTGCTGAATAACTCCACCCGTCAGAAGGTAAAAATAATCGTGGTCACCGATGGTGAACGTATTCTGGGTCTGGGTGACCAGGGGATCGGCGGCATGGGGATCCCGATCGGTAAGCTGTCGCTCTATACCAGCTGTGGTGGCATCAGCCCCGCGTATACCCTGCCTATCACACTCGATGTAGGTACAGATAACCCTAACCTTCTCGAAGATCCTATGTATATGGGCTGGCGCCACCAGCGTATTGGTGGCGAAGAGTATGCCGAATTTGTCGAAGCCTTCATGCAGGCAGTACACCGTCGCTGGCCGGATGCATTAATCCAGTTTGAGGATTTTGCACAGAAGAATGCGATGCCGCTGCTCGAGCGATACAAGGACCAATATTGCTGCTTCAATGACGATGTTCAGGGCACGGCGGCGGTAACCGTAGGTTCCTTGCTAGCGGCCTGTAAAGCGGCTAAAACCAAACTGAGTGAGCAGCGCGTCACCTTCCTCGGTGCCGGCTCCGCGGGCTGTGGTATTGCCGAGGCCATCGTGGCACAGATGGTGTCTGAGGGGCTCAGCGAAGAGCAGGCACGTGCACGGGTCTTCATGGTCGACCGCTGGGGCTTACTGCAAGATAATATGCCAACCCTGTTACCATTCCAGCAAAAGCTGGCGCAAAAATGTGACGACATCGAGAGCTGGGAGAACTTCAGTGAGAACATCTCACTGCTGGATGTCGTCAACAACGCTAAACCGACCGTATTGATTGGTGTGTCAGGTGCACCGGGGATCTTCAGTGAGGAGATCATCAAGGCGATGCATAGCCACTGCCCCCGCCCTATCGTCTTCCCGCTGTCTAACCCAACCAGCCGGGTCGAAGCCACTCCCAAGGATGTGCTGCACTGGACTCAAGGTCAGGCCCTCGTCGCCACGGGAAGTCCGTTCGAGCCCGTGGTCGTCGATGGTGATACCTTCGAGATAGCTCAGTGTAACAACAGCTATATCTTCCCGGGGATCGGCCTCGGCGTCCTGGCATGCGGTGCCAAACGGGTCAGCGATGAGATGTTGATGGCATCGAGCCGCGCACTGGCCGAGTGCTCGCCACTGGCACTGGAAGGCGAAGGCCCGCTGCTGCCACCGCTGGGGGAGATCCACAAGGTCAGTAAACATATCGCCTTTGCCGTTGGTAAGGTCGCCATCGAACAGGGACACGCCCTGCCCTGTACCGATGAGTTACTCGAGCAGGCCATCGAAGACAACTTCTGGACGGCAGAGTATCGACGTTATAAGAGAACGTCTTTCTAACTCTCTCTCTCGTCATCCTGAACTTGTTTCAGGATCCAGGTTCGAGGTTCGAGGTTCGAGGTTCGAGGTTCGAGGTTCGAGGTTCGAGGTTCGAGGTTCGAGGTTCGAGGTTCGAGAACAGCATAAAGCTACCGGTTAATATCGGTAGCTTTTTTTTGCCTTGGAATGACGGCTGGTTACATCTTCTATCTGTTCTTTATATTGGTAAGTATGTTGAAGCTTTTGCCTTCATGGTCATCTATTGCCTTCCCGACAGGGGTTATGCGCTCTTTACTTTGGGAGGCTTCTGCGAGCCGCAGGCTATAGATAACTCTGAAGCTACGGCACCCAGTAATCTGACTCAGTAGGTAGGCAACAGCAGTAAGGTACCTGCTGGCGGCAGATACAAAAAAGGCCATGGTTTCCCATAGCCTCAATCAGCACCCGGTAAAAGGATTAACACCTCATACTCGGGAGGTGACTACTCTCCTTCGACTACTTACCTTCAATAACCGCGCGAATGCTGTTGAGCAGGGCTCTGTCGGTGCGGGATTTCTTCAACTTCTTCGCGCTCTCTTTGAGCGACTCATCTGAGATGCGGGTAAATATACCGTTGTACTCCTTCTCATCGATGGCTTCATCGCTGTCGGCCATATCCGAGATATCCTGGGCGACACGACTTAGCTGCAGCCAGGCATTAGCGATATAGAAGCCGTGAAAGTCTTCTCTGGGCAGTAACGCCTTGGCACTATTTGGCAGCGCCTCCCACCCCTTGGCAAACTTCTCATCATTATCTTCGACTAGCTCATTACACAGGTTAGCATAGGCTTCCATCAGGTTTTCAGGGATCTGATCCATAGGAATCACTGTGTTACATACGTTCAATGAGACTTGCTCAACTCGTGCTTTATATTCAGGGGAGATATCAGTCATAGTTAACTCGGTGTCTTTTAAATTCATTCTGTTGAGTGCCGATTATCGGGCACAGATCGTTTGCCTATTGCATGCTTGTCGCTTGAAACATTCCACTCACACATAGGCGTAATTGCCATCTCCCGCAACCGGGGCGAGGGAGGTACCTTTATGGGGTTCAAAATAGATCCCGGATGACACACCGATAGCGGCGGCCACCAAGGCACCTTCGACATGATGCTTATCTCATTTCCGGCAACCCGGCTGTAACCAGGGTAAGCGACTCACTCATGTCCGGATAATAAAGCGTGCAGTTATACCCGCAGACAGGCTCAAATGCAAAAGTCTCTTACCCGGGAACCTCCCGACAAGACAAAAGTATACAACGGCCTGAAGGTGGGTGTAGTATTAGCCGACATAAAGCTCATTGATAAAAACCTAATTGATGGTTAATTAATACAATAAGTGCATGCGGATAGGGAAAACTGTATGCTATGTTTAAATGATGAATAAGATCAAAGGCATTAGTCCAATAAGATGAATAAACAATGGCTGAGCAGAGTATATTTTTTGCTGATAAGTTTCGGCCTCTGCTCTGCGCTTTTTTCATCTTCTCTGTTCGCCATCGAACAAACCGATATCGACAAGGTTTTTGACGAAATAGAGAGCGGGGTTGCAATCACTCCCGCCGAATTGACCGAAAAAATCCAGTATCTTAAAGCACGGATATCAATCGATAACGTCCCCCATTACTTCAGGCTACAGAGTGTACTTTGCTGGAATCATGACCCTACCGATGAAAAGCAGAGGGCAGAGGCGATTAAACTTGCCAATACCAACTTAACTTCCGAGAAAATTAGTCAGGTCCCTGAATTACTCACCGACATTAAACTTTGCCGTGCCTGGTTCTATCAACATCAGGGGCGTGTCGAGCAGGCATTGGAGGAGTACAACCAGCTGGTAGGAGACGCTTATCAACTGGAGTCACCTAAACTTATCGCCGATGTACGCAGCATCCGTGGTGCCATCTACTCGTTTCAGGGCAATTTTGCCCAGGCGCTGGAAGACTTGATCACGGCTCAGCACCTATATGACAGCCTGGAGCTGAAATATTGGTCCCTCTACAACCTAACAGAGCTGGCGACCAGCTATAGAAGGTTCGGTGACCCTCAAACTGCTATCAAGTATTACCGACAGCTCGAAGATAAGTTCATCGAACTCGGCGATATGAACTCGGCAACCGGCATATTGTCAGAGATGGCCATTGCGCTGGAGGAGCTTGGAGAGTATGAACAGGCGCTGGATAAATACCTACGGGTTTACAAGTATTGGACCGAACAGAGAAGCATCCGGGGGGCGAGCACTATTGCCGTCAATATGTCAGGAACACTGCTGAAATTAAACCGAATCGATGAAGCAAAGCAGTATCTGAATGAGGCGAATCAAACGATTAAACCGGATGATGAAGCCTTCTACAGTTTTATGAAGTTGTTCGAGGCTCAAGTGCATCTGATGCAGGCGGATCCCGCTCAAGCCTTAGTTGAACTCGAAGAGGCGAAAGCGGCGTTTTCCAGGGTTAAGAACACCCGGGGGATGGCGCAACTTCTTCTCCTGGAAAGCCAAACCTTCAGCACTCAACAGAATTGGAAGCAAGCCTTCGCCTCACTGGAGCAGTACCTTGTTCTGCACAACGAGTTGGATGCAAAGCTACAATCTAACCGTACCACAGAGATGCGCACCCGCTTCAATACCAAGCGGATTGAGACTGAAAATGAGCGTTTAGTCGAGCATCAGAGAATCAAAGAGCATGAGCTCGAGATTATGCAACAGAATAAACTGCTGCAATACGTGGTACTGGTGCTGGCATTCATTATCATCTTGATCATCTCCCTCTTTGCCTTCAAGCAGGCACAAAAGTCCAAGCTGCTGGAAGTGCTCGCCATGACAGATCACCTGACTCAGCTTCCTAACCGCAGGCATACGTACGCCACAGGTGAAAAGCTATTTTCAATTACACCACCTTCACTGGCGATCATTCTCTTCGATGCCGATAATTTCAAATCGATCAATGATAACTACGGCCATGACATAGGCGATAAGACACTGATAAAACTTGCAAAAATAAGCCGCGACCATATGAGAAAAAGCGATCTCGTTGGCCGGGTAGGCGGCGAAGAGTTTCTGATAATATTGCCTGATACCACACTCGAACAAGCCAGCGAGATAGCCGAGCGGCTCGTTAAGACGATTGCCGACACTGAGCTTAATGAGATAGCCGAAGGTTTTAAGATAACAATCAGTGCCGGTGTTGCCGCACAAGAGGAGGATAAGAGTTTCTCAGATCTGCTTCAACGAGCCGATAGTGCTCTTTATCGGGCCAAGTCTGAGGGAAGAAACCGGGTCATCAACAACACTGGCTTAACCGCTTCTGATACCAACAGTTCTAAGGGTTGATCACCTCTCCCGCCACAGTATCTCTGTCTCACCCGGTTCGCGCACCTCTTTGAACCAGCGGTGATAAAGTTTGCTGTACTGGCCAGAGTCTTTAAACCTAATGAGTGCCTCACTCCAGCGGGTTACCACAGATTCATCGGTTCCCTTTGAAAAAGCCAGATAGAGCTCGAGCTTTGAGATAACAAACACAGGCCTGACCCGCTCAGGATCTCCCCCTACCTTTGCCAACAAGCTGTTGACCGCAATATCGGCCTGACACCAAAACCGTACTCTGCCACGCATCAACTGCTTCGCATTTTGATGGGGAAAGCTGGCGATCAATAGCTGCTCTACGCCCGAGCGCCTCAACACCCCCTCTCCCAAAGAGCCGCGATATGCGCCGATTATTCCGGCCCTCTTCACCTGCTCCATTGAATCGATCTCGATCGTGTCTTCGGCTCTGGTATAGAGAGAGATATTACTCGTCAGAATAGGGCCAACAAAGTCAAACTGCTTTCGACGCTGCTCATCTACAGAGGTGGCAAAGAGGAGCACATTTGGAGTAGAGGTGGCGATCGCGAAACCTCTGGCCCAGGGAAGAACCTCGATCGGGTGTTTGGTTCCTATCGAAGCTTGCAAGTGATTTACCAGCTCGACAGCAAAGCCTTTTGCTACGCCCTCAACTTCATAAGATACCGGCTCCCAGGGCTCGGTGAGTAATCGTAACTCAGCCTCTGTCTGCCCGGCAACGGCCCTATTTCCGATACAATAAATAGCTAGCAGTGATGAACACAACACGAGCAAAGTTAACTGACCCAAACGCCCCATAAGACTCCAAAGTTACAAAACAACTCATCCATAAAAATCTCTCCGCCATAGTCTGAGACTTAGCTTAAGCTTCAAGCCAGACAGTATCAGTTTAAATCCGGTCAAGCCATAGCGAGCCACTCAAGCTGGCTGTAACCATTCCCCCATATTCTTGACTCAATATAGTAAGTTTAACCTATGCCCGAGTCTAAGCAGCCCAAAGCTGAAGTGGTAACTGAGTAACCCGTAAGTATAAAAGTAAGAGTACGGTAACTTTCAGACCGGTATTTGTAAAACCATAGCGATTTGCAGCGACATTAGTGCTCAAAGGAAGACAAAAATGAAATTTTTTGAATGATTTGTAAATCTAATATATTGCGACGATTTTATCGTAATGTTAATCTACGCGTTCGAATAGCTTCGTATAATCCCAATGATATGGTTTGGGAGTTTCTACCAAGAGCCACAAATTCTTGATTATGAAGTCTGTAACTTTATGCACTATCCAAAATATGTACTATTTCTATAGGTAGAACTGTTTAATTCAATTTATAGACTGCATTCATATTTAGGTACTATCCAATAAAGGTAGAGACTCATGAATTATTTTAACCTGCCCAAGATCGATCTACATTGTCACTTAGACGGCAGCGTCCGCCCGCAAACAATTATCGATCTCGCACAAGAGCAAAACATCCCTCTACCAAGCCAGGATATCAATGAGATCAACTCATTAATGATAGCGCCTGAGACTTGTCAAAACCTTGAAGAGTACCTGATGCGTTTCGACCTGCCCCTGTCAGTTATGCAGACCGAAGCCGGAATTGAGCGTATCTCATTTGAGCTTTTTGAAGATGCAGCCAGGGAAAACGTAAAATACTTCGAGGTCCGTTTCGGTCCGCAACTGCATCAGCAGCAGGGTCTGAGTTTCGAACAGATCATCAACAGCGCCGTCAAGGGTATGCAGCGCGCCGAAGCTCAATATGATATCAAGGGAAATTATATCCTCTCTATCTTAAGAACCTTTGCCAAAGATAACATCAATGCCGTTATCGATGCCGGCACGGATTTCTTAGGTAAAGGGGTTGCCGCTTTCGATCTCGCCGGTGCAGAGCTACCGGGCTTCTGTCAGGAGTTCATTCCCTATGCAAAATATGCAAAAGAGAAGGGTTACCACATCACCATACATGCCGGTGAGCAAGGGGTTGGCCAGAATGTATATGATGCGGTATCACTGCTTAATGCCGAGCGCGTCGGTCACGGCATCCATATCACAGGCCATCAGGGCGCCTATGACTTAGTCAAACAGCACAACATCGGCTTAGAGACCTGCCCCAGCAGTAATATCCAGACCAAAGCGGTGGATAAGTTAAGCGAGCATCCGTTTAAGGCGTTCTATCAGGCCAACCTGCCCACCACCATCAATACCGATAATCGCACCGTGTCTAACACCACTATGACCGATGAGGTGCGTAAGGTAGTAGAGGAGTTCAATCTGAGTCGTGAAGATTACTTCAACATCTACAGGATCAGTGTCGAGCAGGCGTTCGCCTCCGATGAGGTCAAACAACATCTGCTGCAGTACGCCGAATAACTTATAGGTCTAGCAAGCGGTCTGCCAATAGAGGGAAACTCATGAAGGGTTTCCCTTTTTTATTGCAAGTGCAACTGCCGGCGGTGAGCAGGCGCAGGCTTTACAGCAGGGTTACCCCCCTGTCTTAGCCGCCACCTCTCTCGAGGGAAGTGTCGGATACTGCCCCATGCACAGTATGAGTATACAGGCAACCACCATGGTGCCTGACATAATCCACAGCACCTCGGTGTAACGACCCAATCGGTCATAGGTCAATCCCATAATCAGAGGGCCTATACTGGCGCCCAACTTGAAGCCGGAGTAGCCGTATCCATAGATGACGCCGAATGAGCGTTTGCCGAAATACTGAGTCGTGAAATATGCCATCACATCAAACTCTGCACCGATGGCAATACCGATGAGGCCGGTTGATATCGCCGCCATCTCTCCGGTGGCCCCCATGGCAAATGCTGCCAGACCGACAACCGGACTTAGCATGAAGATGGCCACCACGTAAGGCGCGAAGAACTTATCCATCAGATAGCCTGCAACTAATCGCCCTGCGACTATCGAGATCCCCAGGTAGGCAAAGGTCTCCACGGCCTCATGCAGGCTCTCTCCCCTGTCCATCATCATAGGCACCAGATGAACCAGCACAGTAGAGGTGGTCAACCCCGTGATAATAAACGAGCCCACCATCAACCAGAATGTTCTGCGCCCCAGCGCCTCTTTAGCGGTAAAACCCAGCTTGAAATTTTCATGACGATTCAGGGGAAGCTTAGCTTTCGCCTCCTCGTCCATTGGCATACCATCTGCCGCTAATCCCCTATCCCGGGGTTTATCGGCAACGACTAATCTGGCAATCGGCCAGACCAGCAGCACAATCAACCCACCGATGAAGAGGTACGCCTCTCGCCAGCTATAGTGCTCGATGAAATAAGACACGATAAACGGCACCAGGGCGGTCCCCAGCCCCACACCGCTCAACCCTATTCCCAAGGCAAGTCCGCGCCTCTTATCGAACCAACTCACAAGCAAGCGGGAGTATGTGAGTGGTGCCGTACCTGCCCCAAGGAGTGGGATAAGAATACACATGGCATAGAAGTGCCAAATTGATGGAGTGAGCAGCGACATGGAGGCCATGACAAGGCCAAAGACAAAGGTGGAGGGTAGCAGGATCTTCTTAACCCCGTACCTGTCTACCAATCCACCCGCATAGGGAAAGAAGAGAATAGCCGTGATACCTATGACAGTAGAGCCAAAAGATATCTGACCCCGCGTCCAACCAAAGCTCTGTTCGAACTCCTTGATGAATGCACCGAAGGACATGGTCATCACACTGTAACCCAGAGATAAGCCTATGATTGAAAAGAGGACAATCCACCAGCCATAAAAAATAATAGGGGTACTCGAAGCGTTGACACCACTCCTGTCCGAAAGCGAACAAGCTAAGGCGATATCGTTTTTGCTTGCAACTGCTCCACTGTGTTTACTGTTATTGCCTTTCAAACCACAACCTGTTCACTGAGAAAGAGAGCGAAATATCCAAAACGGCTTCACATAGGGAGCATTCGCTTAAACAATCATGCCAAAAGAGCATTAAGAATATATGAATT
Source organism: uncultured Shewanella sp. (assembly GCF_947501225.1). GTDB lineage: Bacteria > Pseudomonadota > Gammaproteobacteria > Enterobacterales > Shewanellaceae > Shewanella. Next base: position 297,020 of record NZ_CANMUW010000006.1, on the reverse strand, counting down.
ACAATCACATTACATGGGTTATCTCCAGAGCTTTAGTCGATAGCATAAATACTGCTATCATATAGCTGTTCACCTTTGCCAATAGCCCTGAAGTTATCTATGTCAGACACACCCCTTAGCCAACCTTATACACTCTCACCTGGCGATCTCACCAGGCTTGCTATGCAGATCAAGCAGTGGGGGCGGGAGCTTGGCTTCGCTCAAGTCGGAATTTGCGACACAGATCTGACAGCTCAGGAACCTCAACTGCAGCAGTGGCTCGATGAAGGGTACCATGGAGAGATGGGATATATGGAGAGCCATGGCATGATGCGGGCTCGCCCCGGTGAGCTTCATCCGGGCACAATCAGAGTGATCTCCGCCCGCATGGATTACCTGCCCCCCAAAGCTGGGTTTGCCACCAACTTAAGCGACCCGAATCTGGCCTATATTTCACGATACGCCGGCGGCCGGGACTATCACAAGATGATCCGCAACAGGTTGAAAAAGCTGGGGCAGATGATAGAAGCTGAACTGGTCAAACTGGGAGCCAGCAAGCCAGGTTTCAGACCCTTTGTCGACTCGGCTCCGGTGCTGGAACGCCCCCTCGCCGACAAGGCCGGACTGGGCTGGACCGGAAAACACAGCCTGTTGCTCAATCAGGATGCAGGTAGCTGGTTTTTCTTAGGCGAGCTCTTCATAGACCTGCCTCTGCCTGTCGACATTCCGGTGTCAGAGGGGTGTAATACCTGTGTTGCCTGTATCAAGTCATGCCCCACCAACGCAATAGTCGAACCCTATATTGTCGATGGTCGCCGCTGTATCTCCTATCTGACGATTGAACTACAGGAGGCTATTCCCGAAGAGTTCCGGCCACTGATCGGCAATCGTATCTACGGCTGTGATGACTGTCAGCTTGTTTGCCCGGTTAATGCCGGGGCACCACTGACCGATGAGAGCGACTTCCACACCCGCGAGCCACTTCAACAGCCTGAGTTACTGGAGCTGTTCAACTGGAGTGAATCGCAATTTCTCAAGCTCACCGAAGGCAGTCCCATCAGACGAATCGGACACAAGCGCTGGCTGAGAAATATTGCCATCGCACTGGGTAATGCTCCGTGGTCAGAAGCGATCATCACCGCCCTTAAAGAGAGAAGAGAGTCAGATGAAGTGGATGAGATGGTTATCGAACATATCGATTGGGCCATCGAGGTGCAGCAGATGAAAGATGCAGGCTCAGACAGACTCAGCCGAAAGACCCAAAGGGTCATACGCAGTGTAGAGAAAGGCCTGCCAAGGGATGCTTAAAGAAGTGCTAAGCTCAAGAAAGAACAAAGACAGCGATAAGCTATAAGTTCAAAACTAAACAATTGTAATCAACTTAGCGACCAAGCGAACCGCTTAATCGCTTGCAGTTACTTATGACTTAAAACTTATCACTTAAGGCCTCTTAATCTTCCGGCTCTTCTAGTGTAAAACCTATCTTCAGTGTCACCTGCCAGTGGGCAATTAGCCCCGCCTCCAGATGTCCGCGGGTCTCGACGACCTGAAACCACCTGAGGTGTTGTAATGTCTGGCCTGCGGTCTTAACGGCATTCTTTATCGCCTCATCGGAGCTGATTGGCGATGTTCCGACTATCTCAATGATTTTATATGTATGGCTCATATTGAATCCCGGGATTAGAGAGTATATTCAGTAAATTAAGTATAGAAGGGATATCTCAACCTGCTCACCATAAAGGCCATATTTGTCACAGATTTCAGTTTATTTTGGAAAGAAAGGTTCCGGGTTCCGGGTTCCGGGTTCCAGCAGCTTCAATCATTTCACCACCCAGTCCATAAGTTCTGAGCCGTTAAACAGCTTCGCGGCTAAAGCCCGCTCCTACAAGGTCTAGCCTGTCGTCTATGAAACGATGTCCAGAGCCATAGTCTCAACACTAGTCTTTACATACCACTTAAAACTTACCGCTTATAACTGACTCATCTCCTCCAATATCTTATCCGCGACCCGAAACGCGTTGGCATAGATGGTCAGTGTCGGGGTAACTGAGCCACCATTGGGCATAAAGCTGCCATCGGTCACATAGAGATTATCGCAGTCATGTACCCGGCAATTTCTATCCAGCACCGAGGTATCCGGGTCATTGCCGAAGCGGCAGCCCCCCGCAACCAGATTGGAGGTGGGCGAGGTAAACACATTGCCCCAAGCCTCGTCTGCCCCCATGGCCTTCATCACCTCTACGCCGCGGTCGACCAAATACTGCGCTACCTTCTCGTCGTGGGGGTGAAAACCGGCACGCACCTTAGCCACAGGTTGATCCCACTTGTCCCTCTCATCAGGGTCTAAGCTGACATAGCACTCATCGTTTGTCAGCCAGTCACAGAACACCTCGAACTTAAAATCTTTCGATTGGGTAAAGTGCGACTTTATCTTCTGCTTCAGCGGCGTGCCCCAGAGCAGGTTATCTCCTTCCCACTTCAGCCCCGCCGCCTCGGCCGTGGGAGATGGCGGATCGAACACAAAATCTAAGGTACCGCCCTTTATCGGTTTATCAGAAACCGACCTGTCATCGATCACATACCAATCCTGCAGGGCGCGATTAAAAAACGGTCCCCGAATCTTGAGCTGTTTAGCTTCGGGGTCGGTGAGCTTGTTGAGCTTAAATACGCCATGCCCCGTCCCGCCGGCACAGCAGTGCAGGTTTTTACCAACCTGTCCCCTGTTGTTACCTATGCCATCGGGGTGCTTATGACCCTTTGAGCTTAATAACAGACGCGCGCTCTCGATAGCGTAACAGGCTACCACGAAGACCTTAGCCCGCACCCGTACAGAGGCGCCATCTTTGTCAAAGTAATCGACAGAGCTCACCCTGCCATTTTCATCGCTGTTGAGCCGATATACTTTCGCCTGGGTGATAACCTTGCAATTACCACCTGCAACGGCGTCATCTAACAAGGCTGCCCGGGAGCTGCCCTTGGCTCCGGAATGACAGCCATAGCTACCGCAATAGCCCGAATACTCACAGCTCATGCGGCTATTAAAGGGCACCGACAAGATAGCCCGCGCCATGGGAAGGGGGTGGAGTTTAAGCTTCCGACAGGCTAAGTCGAACCTCTGCGCCACCGGATGCTCGGCAGTGGGAGGAAAGGGAAAGTCTTTGGTCGAACGCGGCTCAAGATGGGGGTGTTGAACCACCCTGCCCGATACGCCGACAAGCTGCTCAACCTTAGTGTAATAGGGCTCTAACTCATCATAGCTAATCGGCCAGTCGACGGTGTTGGCCCCCTCAATCTCACCATATTCACTGACTAAGCGAAAATCCTCCGGCTTGAGGCGATGAAAGTAGCCACTCATAAAGTTAGAGGCACCTCCGACGATATTACCGCCCCAAAACTGTGCGGTGGTATCACGCGACCAACTGCCATCACCGTTGGGTTCCTCTAAGGTATGACGCTCGTCCCTGAATTGAGATCTAAATACCCGGTGGCGTCCCAGTTGCTCATCTTTGAAGAAATCACTCTCAGTGAACCACTTCCCCTTCTCGAGCACACCGACCTTGTAGCCCGCCTTAGCGAGCTCATAAGCCACGGGGCCACCACCTACGCCACTGCCTACGATACAGACATCAAATTCGTGTGTTTTTTTCATATGTTATCCGGCCTAATCCTGAAACCAAGCGGAGCTAGATTAACTAAAATCTAATTAGCTAAAAATCTAAATAGGTTTTCCCTTCGACGGGGCGGGGAAAGCCTGGTTGATGTTCGAGCCACTTCCACCCAATGCCATCCGGGTTACCACCATAGATGGGGTCGAGTGTCAGTGATTCGAGCAGATAGTAGAGCAGCAGAGATAGCCAATTTTCACCGGCTCTGGTTTGAGATATCTGCCGCATCACAGCATCCTGTGCAGCCGGGGTTAACTTTACAAAGCTCTCCCCCTGCGTACTCTTTGACTGCTCCTCTAACCAGCCTACGCCTCTTAAAATGAACGCCTTATCGCCATCGGCAACATTATCCGGCTCCTCCAGCGCCCAGGTCAGATACCTGAACCCATTGAGCTGCCTGGCCGAAGGGCCGTCACCATCATCGGGAAACAGCTGCTGCTGCACCGCCTCGATAACGGCGCGGCTGTGGGCATCAAACCCACCCTGTGCCTCCCCCGTGGATGACACAGGATCCTGTGCCAATGCCACATCGGGTTTGGTTCCAAGCAGAGCCAGTAACACGGCCGCGGCTCCCGTCTGCCGCAAAAAAGCACGTCGATTGAGGCCTGAATCATAGGCACTGACATATTCGGGTTTAATCGAGCCCTTCTTACACTTGGCCTCTGCGGCAACGCAGAGCCCCTTACCATCAGACGATGATACTTTAAGCTTCTCCCGTACACATTTTTCTAGCCGGCTCTTTTCTAGCATAGGCTCTCCTTTTCACACGCCACGCCGGCCAGGGACACGGCATTATCCTCGGTAGCTGAGAGACGATTCCAGCGCTCAATGTTGGCCGCCAGTGTATGGGTGATGCCATCGACCTGCCTAATCACACCGTTTATATCGATAAGAAAACTGGTAGGCGTACCGATCACGCCGTACCTGTGGGTGACATCGGCATTATCGTCGAATGCTATGGCGTAATTAGGCTCGAACCGGGCCTGAAACTGAGATATCTCGGCTAACGAATCGCTCCAGCCGGTGTTGATAGCCAGCAACTCCACCCTCTCACCAAACTCACGTTCGATGGCTATCAGATCCGGTACCTTCTTCATACAATAGCCACACCAGGTATTCCAGAACACCAGATAGACGGAGCGTTTCCCCCTGTAATCGCTCAGGGTGAAAGTGCTGTTATCGGTCTGTTTTAAGGTAAAGTCGGGGGCTCTCTCCCCGACACTTAAGGGCTCGGCATTAATACAAAACGTAAGGGTTAAGGCAAAGAGCAGCGCCACGACCTGACTAGCCGAGCGGCGTAACTTAAACAGTGATGAGATGACCCTATACATATAACAGTTCCTCAGCCCTATATCGAAAATACCCAACCCATTAAAAACACCCGACCGCGACATCGACTCAGCTATCACTATAGGATAAACCCAAAACCGACAACCTTGCAGCTACATTCAATTAACAGACCGTATTCATCTACAAAATAATTCATGTTAAATCACTTTTCGGTGAAAATTTGATTCAGAACAAGTTTTAACCACCCACCCAAGGTAGCTTGTCATCATTAACTCCCCACGGACAGAGACGATGAAACCGAAACCTAATCTGAATGAAAGTAACGAGGTCGCAATTATCGGTGGGGGAATTATCGGACTCTGCAGCGCCTATTACCTCCACAAAGCCGGTAAAAGGGTCACTGTGATAGACAAAGGCGAGATTGGCAAAGGCTGCTCCTTTGGTAACGCCGGCTACATTACCCCCAGCCATTTCATTCCGCTACCTGCGCCGGGTATGATACTCAAAGGACTCAAATGGATGTTAAACCCGCAGAGCCCCTTCTTCGTGCGTCCGAGCCTCAATCCCGGCTTTCTGCACTGGCTCTGGTCCTTCGCAAAAAAATGCACCAAACAACACACCTTAGATAGCCAAGAGGCTATCTTAGATATCAACCTTAAGTCATTAGCCCTTTATAAAGAGCTCCATGATGAAGATGCACTGGAGTTTCAGTTTTATCACCGGGGGCTGTTAATGCTCTATAAGACGGAGAAAGGCTTACGGGATGAGGCTGAAACGGTCAGACAGGCCAATATGTTGGGCATTAATGCCAGAATGCTCGGACCCGATGAGCTTAAGTCTCTGGAACCCGATATCGACTTCGATGTTATCGGCGCCGCTCATTATCCGGAGGATGCACACATAGCGCCCCATGAACTGCTCAGCAGCTTAAGAACCCACCTCGAAGATGACGGGGTTGAATTTATCGAGCACGCCGAGATCACGTGCTTTAATACCGGCTCGCTTTCGGGCGATGAAGCGATTGCAGGCTGCGCCGGACAGGACAAACTGATCTCGGCAAACTACATTAAAGACGACAAAAAAAGGGTCATCAACGCCGACGAGTTTATACTTGCCAACGGTGCCTGGTCGGGAGAAACGGCAGCTCGCTTAGGCTTGAAGCTCCCCGTTCAGGCCGGAAAGGGGATCAGCATCACCCTGAGTAACAGCTCAAATGAACCGAATACTCGCGCCACTTTTGAGTGTAAGACCCCCTTCATTCTCAGCGAGGCTAAGGTCGCGGTCACCCCTTTCAAGAATGAGATCCGCTTCGGCGGCACAATGGAGCTAGGAGTGCTCTGTGCTCAACAGAGGCCGGGGATCAATCCATCGAGAGTCAAAGGCCTGCTCAAATCGGCCGCTCGTTACCTGCCCGGCTTCGACGGGGATGGTATCGACCAAAATCAGTTCTGGTCGGGCTTACGGCCCTGCTCTCCGGATGGGTTACCTATCATAGGTCGCTACCACCAATACGCTAACCTGACGGTGTCGACAGGCCATGCCATGATGGGGTTAAGCCTGGGGCCTATCTCCGGAAAGCTGGTGAGCGAGATAATCACAGATTCAAAAACCAGCGTCGACCTCACCCCTTTCGATCCCAATAGGTTTCACAGCGGAAGAAAATAGCTTAATCTGGAGGTGTCATCATCACAGCGAGCCATTGCAGCGAAAAGGTATGAAGAGAAAAATAGCATTCACCCTCTGCCTGTTAATTATGATGAGTGCTATCGCTTATCATTTTCTGTCACCTAAGGTCGTACTTGAAAACCGTTCGGATAAGCGCTATTCCGCCTTAAACTTCTCGCTGCCATCCAGCAAGGTCTCCTTCTCATCCATCACCCCCAGAAGCCGTCAAACCATCTACTTCTCTCCACAGAAGCAGCTTGGCGTCATCACCTACAGGCTCTACTCCGATTCGGGTGATGTCGTGGCGCAAGGGCAGTTGAGTTATATCGGTGACGAAAGCCCGTTAGCCGAGCTGGGAAATACTCTCAGCTTCATCATCAATGAAAACTATGAGATAAGTTTTACCACCGACTAGAAAAGACGGGGCGGTTGTCACCATATCGGTTTTCTGCCGATGACATTGAGCCACCAGAGTGGAAAACTTAAACGATGGCAAAACAGAGGATGAGACCGATGCGGCGTCCGTTTTGAACACCGCATCGAACAGATAATCACATTTATGCAAACAGCATTCGCCACCACATACCCGGCAGACTGGTAAACCCTGTGGTGTAGTGCTTCAGCTCTCCATCTTTAAATACCATGATGGTCGGGGTCAGTTGTACCGACCAGGCTTTGGCAATGCTGTTACTCGAGTCATTAAGCACCTCGAACTCATACCCCTTATGTTTAAGGTACCTGACCATCTTATCATCGCTCCCCGAGTTCATCGCCACCGTCACCACAGGGTAGCGGGTCGCTAATATATCGACAGCCGGACTCACCAGGTTACACACAGGGCACCAGCTGCCCCAGAAATAGACCAGTACGGCCTGATCTGAGCTAAGCGCGGCGATATCCACACTCTCCCCGCTCAGGGTGATACCCGAGATACCGGGAAGCGTGTCTTCAGGGATGTCCCGCCCCCGCCACATATCCAGTCCGGCACTGAACACCATGGCAAATAGTATCAACACAGCAAGCTGCTTTCCCCAGCCCAGAACACGCCTTAAAAATGTGGGCTTGAGCTCCGCATCTTCTTGCCTGTTTTCGACGCCGTTATCGGCACTGTTATTATCGCTCATCGCCACTCTCCCTCAATACAGCCCTTAGGCTTAGCCCTTAGCCAAAAGCTCCTCTTCGAGCTGCGCCTTAAGCTGCTCGTAGGTGACGAGCCCGGGGATCACCTTATCTCCGAAGATCATGCTCGGCGTCCCGGTTAGCCCTAACTCTCTCATCAGGGAGACATTATCCCGCACGGCTTTAACGACACGCTCGTCCCCCTTACCCAGCCACTGCTCGGTATCCGTTAGCTTAGCCACCTTCTCTATGGCAGCACTATCGAGCCTGCGTGGACTGGACATCAACATATCCTTCAACTTGCTGTATTTTTCAGGCTCGTTTAGCCACACCTTCTGAGCCAGCACGACCGCTTTCTGAGAACCCTCCCCCTGAAGTGGCACCATCTTAGTGATGACCTTCAGCTTTGGATAATCTTCGATTAACTTCTCCAGTGTCGGCTCGAGTTTCTTACAGTAGGGGCAGTTAAAGTCGGTAAAGTAGACCATAGTGAGTTCAGGGTTCTCAGACCCTTTCCACGGATCGGTTTGAGCCTCAAACAACTCCTGCTTATGCTGCTCGACCAGACTATCTCTGACCTGATTCATCTGCTCCTCTTCACGAAGTTGCAGCGCGATAATGGCCTCTTTTAACAGCTCAGGGTCGTTGACCAATGCATCTTCAACGATCTCCCTGATCTCCACTCTTTGCTCATCGGTGAAACTGTTGTGATCTGCATGGGCAAGCTGACTGGTCATCAGCTGCGATGAGAGTACAAACACCGCACCGGCAACTGTGGTCAGCATGGCAAATCTGGCCTTACGGGACTGAAACAACCTGTCGGTAACGCTTAATAAACGTGATATAACTTTCATGATATTCCTTTGCTGTGCAAGGCGGCTTGATCGCCCTGCACACGCAATTATTCAATTTAGCGATTGACGATAAGCTCTATGAGCTTCAAAAAACGTCCTAGTTGTAACTTCTTTGGTCCGACGGATTCGCCGCCATGGCTCCCGAAGAGGCTCTTTCAATCGCCGACAAGACCTCGGCGCTACTTAAGATCTCCGGTAAGGCTATCCCCTGTGGTGCATTGGGACCATAGACCACATTAAAGGGCACGCCGAAACGGTTATGGCGCTGCAGGTAGCTGGTGATAGGGGCCGAGGGTTTAGTCCAGTCTCCCTTCATGATCACCATATTCTCCTGCTTAAGCTCGCTATAAACCGGGTCCTGCAGTATCACACCCGCCTTATTGGCCTTACAGGTGATACACCAATCCGCCGTCACATCGACAAACACCGTCTTGCCATTGGCAACCTGCGTCGCGATCTCGGTTTCATTCAGGGGAGTCCATACCAGATCGGTCGGCAGAGGTCTGGCCCACTGCTCAGAGGTCATAAAGGCCGTCACTGAGCCGAACAAAATCGCCAGACTCACGCTCGCAACCACGGCCGGAGCACCATGCTTCTTCGCCATAAACAGAATAAACAACAGCACCAATAACCCGGCTAATACCCATAAAATACCCGAAGCGATAAAGTTGCTGAGCAAAGTGATTAACCACAGGCTGGTTAGCAACAGCATCACCGAGAAGAACACCTTGACGATATTCATCCAGCGACCGGGTTTAGGGAAGTAATTAGCCACCTGAGGAAACAGCGCGACCAATAACCAGGGCAGTGCCATACCGACGGCCAGAGCGGTGAAAACAACAAACAGAGTTAACAGATCTGCACCCAGGGCAAATGCCACCGCCGTCCCGAGGAAAGGCGCACTACAGGGTGTCGCCAGCAGGGTCGCAAACATCCCCTGCAGAAAATGTCCCCGGTTATTGTTACCGCCTGTGGTCGCCAGCTTAGTCTGTAAACCGGAGGGCAGGTTAATCTCAAATGTACCCAGCATGTTGAGGGCGAAGAGAGAGGTCACTATGGCCATAAAGCCGATAAACCAAGGGTTCTGGAACTGAACGCCCCAACCGATCGCCTGCCCGGTTAGTTTCAGCACTATGATGAAGCCGGCCAGCAGCCAGAATGAGACCAGGATCCCTAAGGCAGATGCCACAAACTGCTGACGTATCTCGTTACGCTTAAGCTCGGGAGCGGCGATTATTGTGCTCAACTTCATCCCCAGTACCGGAAGTACGCAAGGCATGACATTCAATATCAGGCCACCTAACAGCGCAATAAATAGCACCTTCATCAGTGACAGTTCATCTTCAAGCACCTGAACCGGTATCACTTCATTTGAAAACTCCAGCGCCTGCTGTGTATCAACGATAGTGACATTGAGCGTTTTCCCCAGTAGTTCGGGAGCGCCCAACCAGCTCTTTCCATCGAAGATTGCAATGAGCTTAGTCAGTCCACTGTTACTGTCAGCATCACTCTCCCTCTTCTTGAGAGAGGTGAGGGTAAATACCGTATCGGGCTCGCCATCTATCAGGATCTCAGGTTGTCGCCATTGACCCGCATCGAGCTCAACCATCAGCTTACTCTTAGCGCTGTCCCAGCCAATTTGAATAGGCGAGTCGGCACCGTTTTCGACCTTTTGCGGCACCATAGAGAGGGCTTTGTTGTAGATGAACATCGCCTCACTGTCGGCACTTAACTGAGAAGGGATGACATCCAGTGACACCTCATAATCGGTAAGCACACATACGGTGGTGCACGATGACAGAGTGACCTTTCCCCTTAAGTTAGTGACTGCATCGCTATTGTTGACCGAAAGCAGCAGAGGAAAGCTGACATGTTCTCTATAGCCCCAGGTCTGCAGTCCCATCAGGGAGAAGTGTTCCGGTACAGGCCAGGACCAGTCGACACTCTCCAGGTTGGTCGACTTATCCCACTTTATTCCCGGAGCTATTCCCCCCTCCCCCGGGCTGCGCCAGTAGGTTTTCCAGTCATCCTCTAACTTTACCTCGAGTACGGCAGGCATGGTTTTAGTGGCAGGATCAAACTCACCGGTCAGCATAAACCTGAGTTTCACCGGCGGGTGGTTAGGATTTTCAATCCAGGGAGTGGATTGCGCAAACGCCGAGCTCGATAACAGGATCAAACAGAGCGCGAATAGATTTTTTAGATACTTCAAGTTCATCTCCATTGCGTAGCTAATACACAATAAACAGAGTTAATCCAATCGATGGTGACTGGCTTTGAATAAGCATGCACTCAGTAACAAGTGCTTTTAAATAGCTGGCTTTAAATAACAGCCTTAAACACAGTCTCTTATTTACGGGCACCGCGACCGACAACAGCCGGGATCACAGGCAGACCGACGAAGCCGCAAAACGCCTCTACTCCTGAAAGCGACAGAAGGTGAGATGAATTCGCCGAGATCTGAGAAATGAAGCATTCCTGGGAGCCTGGTTTAATATCCTGACAAGCGAAGGAGAGAGGGGAAGCAGAAACAGTAAAACCAATAGCGCGGCGACACTCGTATCTTCCAGGCATAAACGCATCGACTTTTCAGAGAGTTCACAGCGCTTAAATTCGAAACTTCCTGCCTGGGAAGAGTCGGCATCTAAGGACTGTGACGCGCCAACGCTAAACTCGCTACTGCCTCCGGCAGCCTCCGTTTCGAAAGCCCCTGCATACAACACAGATAACGGCCCAGCCGTCCCCCCTTGAGCTTTGCCTAAGTTAGCAGCCAAGTTGAATAACCCACTATTTTGAGCCAGGCAGAACAGCGTTAAGACAGTGACCACTATCGCCGTCCATCTGGTGCCTGCACGCTTAGCAAATGCCTGAGTGATTATCCTCTCCTGAAGAATGTATAGGTACTGTTTTGTCCATGGAGATATGACCGGGTTAAGCCGACATTAGTTCACCGAAATCGGCATTTTTTCCTCTCCGCAACCATAAACGAATAAAAAACCAGCTATTGCAGAAATAATATCCATCGCTTAGGTTATCTTTAAAAGAGCATAAAAATTCACCAGCGCACCAACTATTTTGATCCTTTGTCTCTGGTTGGTCGTTAATCTACTAAAATCTATATAAAAAGAGAAAGCAGAAAAGAGAACAGATAACCGCATAATCACTCGAACATGCCAAGAGCCGGGCAGCGGGTTAAACTTCATCAAGGAGATGGTATGAGCAATCCTATCGTTGCAGATAACAAACCTAAGAAAGTCGAACTCACCAAGGGAAAAGAGTACTACTTCTGCGCCTGCGGAAGATCCAAGAGCCAGCCTTTTTGCGATGGCTCCCACGCGGAAACCTCCTTCAAACCTAAAGCCTTTATTGCTGAAAAAGAGGGCGAGGCATACCTGTGTGCCTGCAAACACACGGGCAACGCCCCCTTTTGCGACGGCACCCATAAACAGTTCACAACTAAACAGGTCGGCAGCGAGGGGCCCGGGCGGACTATTGCAACCGATAAAGACAGCGCCCCCACGGCAAAGGCCACTGTTGAGGAACCTACCGTCGAGTTTATCCACCAACTTGCCAGAGATGGCTTGACCAAGCTTGGTCACCACGGTCCCATGACCTCCATGGGAGTGCCCCGCCATGAGCTGCCCCACTGGGATGATATTCAGATCATGACGGCACAGATGGCGACAAAACCTCTACAAGAGGATGAAGTCGTCTCCACCGAGCTGATCATCGGGCCTCAGGCAAGGAAACCACTGAAATTGAAAATCCCCCTGTTTGTCTCCGACATGAGTTTCGGCGCCCTGTCTGAAGAGGCAAAGACGGCGCTGGCAAGGGGCGCAGAACTGGCTGGCACAGGTATCTGCTCGGGAGAGGGAGGCATGCTGCCCGAAGAGCAGGCCGCCAACTCCCGCTATTTTTACGAGCTGGCCAGTGCACAGTTTGGCTACAGGGAGGAGCTGCTGCACTCGATACAGGCCTTCCACTTTAAGGGCGGCCAAGGGGCTAAAACAGGCACCGGAGGACACCTGCCCGGTATCAAGAACCATGGCAAGATTTCACAGGTCAGGGGCATTCCCGAGGGAGAGCCCGCCATATCGCCGCCAACGTTCAGGGAACTTAAAAGCTCATGCGACTTCAAACGCTTCGCGGACCGGGTACGCGAGGTCAGCGGCGGTGTGCCGGTCGGATTTAAACTCAGTGCCAACCATATTGAACGCGATATTCAGTTTGCCCTCGATGCCACCGCTGATTACATCATACTCGACGGACGAGGCGGCGGAACGGGAGCCGCTCCCGAGATGTTCCGGGACCATATCAGTGTTCCCACCATTCCGGCGTTGGCCAGGGCCAGGCGCTATCTCGATGAGCAGGGGGCGACAGGAAGGGTCACCCTGATAGTGACCGGCGGACTGCGAGTGCCGATGGATTTCGTCAAAGCCATGGCCTTAGGTGCCGATGGAGTGGCTATCTCCAACAGTGCGATGCAATCTATCGGTTGCGTCGCGGCGCGCATGTGCAACACCAACAACTGCCCCGCCGGTATCGCCACCCAAGATGCCGACCTGCGCCAGCGACTCAACGTAGAAAAATCATCACAACAACTGGCCAACTTCTTCAATGCCTCAATAGAGCTGATGCAGGTGATGGCCAGAGCCTGCGGTCATCACAACTTGAGCGATTTCAACAAGGATGATCTGGCTACCTGGCACAGAGAGATGGCACTGTTATCCGGAGTTAATTACGCGGGATTCACGAAGTTGGATTAGCCTCTTCAGCGATAAGCTGTAAGTTATAAGTTGTAAGTAACAGAGCGAGAATCTGACTTTTCTCGCTTTGTCCTCCGGGGCTGGTAGCTCATCGCTTCTTTGTCTTAGCGTTTACTTACCACTTACAGCTATCTCGGCTCTGTCTCTAACTTATAACTTCTTTACCCACCCTTCTCTCAACTTCTCAGCCTCTCAACTGCCTGTCCCCGATCTTTTAACTGCCAGCCTGCTTGGCATTGATCAAATTGGCTGGTTCGCATACAATAATGAGCCACAACACCAAGTGAGCCACACAAAGGATATTATGACGACCTATCTTTACACCCGCTTTTCCCCCAGGAATAAAGCGTATCCGGAGCAGCTCGCAGCCCTGAGAGCATTGGTTCCTGATGCTGAGCACTTTCAGGACAAGGTACGTGGTGACGTTCCTCCGATGGAGCGAGCGGCGTTTAGCCAGCTATTTAGCTCTCTCAAATCGGGTGATAGGGTCATCATCTGGTGGCTGACCGATTTTGGTCATGATTTCAGTCAAACACTGCAAGTCATCACCAGCTTGCTGGAAAAAAGGGTGATATTGCAGACTGCCTGTGAACCGCTGGAATTTGAAGCCGAGTCTGCTCATAGCCAGGCTCTGCTGACGCTCATATCGGGTTACGGAAAGGTACAAACCCAGCGTCGCCTGTTCGCCGCAGAGCAGGGGAGAAAGGCACTCAAAGAGAAGCCTGAACTGTGGAAACAAAGATTCAGCGGCAGACCGGCAAATAAAGAGAAGCATCGGCAGATAGCCACACTGTTACTCGAGGGGGAGACTCTACAAAGTGTTGTAGAGCGGTGCGACGTCAGCCTGTCCACGGTTAAAAGGGTCAAGGCCAGGCTGAATGAATTTGATGATGAAGGCTGCTTGAGACGCAGAGGCAAAGCACACTCATCTTCGGGTGATGCATCGTGAGCAGGGCAATTGAATTTAAAACAATTCTACTGGCGTGTTTAATCATCAGTGTCGGGCAATTTAGCATGGGGCTGGTATTTCCATCACTCCCATGGATAGCCAAAGACTTTGCGGTGTCCCATGAAGAGGTTCAGATACTGGTCAGTATCTACCTGCTGGGATTTGGCCCGTCACAGTTTATCTATGGCCCGATCTCCGATGCGCTGGGGCGCAAGAAGGTATTATTGGTTGGACTCACAATCGCCATGATAGGCCTGTTGATGATCATTTTTTTCAGCCATTCGTTTACCACAATGGTATTTGGCCGCTTCCTGCAAGGTCTGGGTACAGGATGTTGTGCCGTATTGGTACGAGCCTCTATACGTGACAGCTTCAGTGGTGCACAGCTCCCGGTTGCAATGTCCTACATTGCAATGGCCGCATCCATCACACCTCTGCTGGCTCCTGTTATCGGTGGCTTCATCAACTTTCACTTTGGCTGGAGTATGGTGTTCATCTCCTTATTGGGTTATCTCTCTATCGTTTGGGCGGTCATTGCATTGAGATTCCAGGAGACCGTCGGTCAAACCAGCGCGCTCCCATCTCCAAAGAAGATGTTACAGCAGTATTGTGACCTGCTCAGCTCACGTTACTTCATGAGTTTTGCCAGCATAGGTTGGCTGAACTTCAGTTTGATGATCACCACCATTTCTGTGATGCCTTTCATCATGCAAGACCAAATAGGCATGACATCTGATAAATATGCGATCTGGGCGTTGCTCCCCGCGCTCGGGATGTTAGCAGGTGCCGGGATCTGTAATCGTGTGCGCCCCATTATAGGGAGTAAGAAACTGCTGCTATATACTCCTGCGCTACATGTGGCGGCTGCGCTGTGGTTATTCTTCTGTCCACTGGAACCGTTATACCTGATGCTGGGACAGCTATTGATGATCCTGGGCAACTCTATCGCCCTGCCTTGCGTGCAAGCCATGGTGATGCAGCCATACAGGAAACAGGCGGGAGCCGCAGCGGCGATGTCCGGAGGCGGACAGATGGTGGTCTCCTCTATCCTCAGCATGGTGCTGGTGCATTTAGGCTTGAGCCAGGCATGGCACCTTTCTTTGATCATTGTCCTCTTTGCCGCCATTACGCTCGCTAATGTGCTGCGCGGCTTTGCCACCCCCGAAGCCCAGCAGCAAACCGCAGCAACTTAACAGCTCAACCTATCAAAGATGAAATGACTGTCAGTGAAAGACAGAGGCTAGAGACTCGAACCTCGCAGCTCGACTCTTTACCCCAACCTTCTCCTCAGCTCCTTAGTCGCCTGCACCAGGTTCTGCAGCGCAGGCTCCACCTCCTCCCAGGTGCGGGTCTTGAGACCACAATCGGGGTTGACCCAGAGCTGACGTACCGGGATCTTATCTGCAGCCTTTTCGATAAGCGTCACCATCTCATCCACCGTCGGCGTGTTCGGGCTATGGATATCATAGACTCCGGGGCCAATCTCGTTGGGATATTCGAAATCCTCGAATGCGGTGAGCAGCTCCATGCGTGAGCGTGAGGTCTCTATGGTTATCACATCCGCATCCATGGCAGCGATCGCCTCGATGGTTTCATTAAACTCGCTGTAACACATGTGTGTGTGGATCTGTGTCTCATCACTCACACCGGCGGCACTGAGTTTAAAGGCATCCACCGCCCACTGAAGGTAGGTATCCCACTCGCTCCTCTTAAGCGGCAGCCCCTCACGAAAGGCCGGCTCATCTATCTGAATGATCCCGATCCCCGCATTTTGAAGATCGATCACCTCATCACGAATCGCTAAGCCGATCTGTGTGGCTATCTGTTCACGGCTGATATCTTCGCGGGCAAAGGACCAGTGCAAAATAGTCACCGGACCGGTCAACATCCCCTTCACCGGCCTGTCAGTCAGGCTCTGAGCATACCTCGCCCAATCGACGGTCATGGCCCCGGGTCGTGACAGATCACCGTAGATAAGCGGTGGTTTAACACAGCGGGAGCCATAGCTCTGCACCCAGCCAAACTTTGTAAAGCCAACGCCCTGCAGCTGCTCCCCGAAGTACTCGACCATATCATTACGCTCGGCCTCGCCATGGACCAACACATCTATCCCCAGCTTAAGCTGACGATCCACGGTATCTTTAGTCACCTGACGCAGCTGATCCTTATAAAAGGTTTCACTGATCTCCCCCCTGCGCCAGCGGCTGCGTAAGCCTCTGATCGCCGGAGTCTGGGGAAACGAGCCTATGGTCGTGGTCGGCAGTAGTGGCAGCCGGTATTTCTGCTGTTGTCGGACCTGCCTCGCTGCAAATTCACTGTCGCGCTCATAATCTGCTGGGCTCAGGGCCGCGACTCTCTCCTGTACCCGCTTGTCGGCGGCCTCTGCCCGGGCGTTTCGCCGTGCGATACAAGCGGCCCTGATCGCATCGGCTTCAGCCTTGGTGCCAAAGCTTTGGTCAGTGGTGAGTAAGGTCTTTAACTGAGTCAGCTCAGACAGTTTCTGTTTCGCAAAGGAGAGCTGCTGCCTGAGCGCCGGGGCTAACTCATCCTCGACATCCAGATCCACCGGACTATGCAGTAGTGAACAGGAGGGCGCTATCCATACCCGCCCCTTGAGATCGTTCACCACAGGCTTGATGCGCTGCGCAATCGAATCGATATCTGCGGCCCAGACGTTTCGGCCGTTGATCACCCCTAATGATAAAACCTGCTCTTCCTGCAGGTGAGCGGCAAAGTCGGCCAGCTGCTCCGGCGCCGTCACCAGGTCAAGATGAAGGCCCGCAACCGGCAGAGCCGAAACTAAACTCTGGTGATGAGCAATGGTGCCATAGTAGCTAGCCAGTAAGATTTTAATCCCGGCATCTTGCAGCGCAGCATAGGTCACAGCGATAGCCTCCTGCCAGTCACTATCGAGCTCCAGAGCTAAAACCGGCTCCTCCAGTTGCACCCACTCTACGCCCTGAGCTACAAAGCGCGCTAAGATAGCCCCATACGCCTTAAGCAGATCAGGGAGCAGGGTTAATTTGTTGAACTCACTCCCCACCGCCTTAGCCAGATAAAGGTAGGAGACCGGGCCCAGAAGCACAGGCTTTGCCCTGTACCCCAGCGCCTGAGCCTCGCATACCTCATCAAATATCTGCTCATAGGCGATAGTGAACGTCTGCTCAGCCTTCAGCTCCGGGACTATGTAGTGATAGTTAGTGTTGAAGAATTTGGTCATCTCGGAGGCAGGGGCATCCTCTCCCGTAGGTGCACGACCACGGGCGACCCGAAACAGGGTATCGAGATCCACGCTCCCTTCCTGAGCTTCCCCCCGATGGCGGTCTGGAATAACGTTCAGTGTCGCACTTAGTGTAAGCACCTGATCGTAATAGGCAAAGTCACCGACGGGCAGCAACTCGACTCCGGCTTTGGCTTGCCACTCCCAATGAGTGCTGCGCAGCACCTTGGCAACCCGCGCCAACTCAAGCTGAGTGATTTCCCCACGCCAATATCGCTCCAGGGCAAACTTAAGCTCACGCTGACGACCGATTCGTGGAAAGCCTAGATTAGCTATCTGTACCGCTTGAGATGTTTGCATATTGTATACCTTTTTGCTTTAATGTGAGCAGAATTCAGAGTAAACGCGCCAAGAACCTTTTCTGGTGCTCATGGTGATTAACATCTGTCGATGCAAATCACATTTGGGCGTCTGGACGTCTAGAAGTTTATTGTGATAGTCTCTCTGCTGACAAACGATTTGATTTCAAGCGCAACATGAACAAGATTCATGTGGGAATAAACGGGTATATATATGATAGAGCTTAGACACTTACGAACATTAGTCGCCCTGAAGGAGAGTGGCAGCCTTGCCGGTGCAGCAAAGAAGCGCTTCGTCACTCAGTCGGCTCTCTCTCATCAGATCAAGGAGCTGGAGACCCGTATCAACTCCTCAATTTTTGTCAGAAAGAGCAAGCCTCTCTCATTCACGCAGGAGGGAACCAGGCTGCTCAACCTTGCCGAGGAGATCTTGCCTAAGGTGATTGAGACAGAGTCAGATCTGAAACAGGGGCTCAATGAGGAAGATAATCAGCTCGGCGTCGGTATCGAGTGTCACAGCTGTTTTCGCTGGTTGATGCCGGTGATGGAGGAGTTCAGAGCCCGCTTCCCTCAAGCCAACCTGGATCTCTCCAGTCGTCACCTCTTCGACTCACTCAACGCACTCGAGATGGGAGAGCTGGATGTGGTGCTCACCTCAGATCCGGTTCCCGGCCAGTCCCTTGCCTATCAGCATCTGTTTGACTTTGAGGTGAAGCTAGTGGTCGCTAACGACCACCCCTTGGCGCAGCAGGAGTATGTGACTCCAAGGCAGCTGGAGAAGCAGACCATCATCAGCTACCCGGTTCCCCTGTCGCGCCTGGATCTCTATCGACACTTCCTTGAGCCCGCGGGCATCGAGGCGGGTGAACAACTCAGCTGCGACCTGACCATGATGTTACTGCAACGTATCGCCTGCAAAGACGGAATCGCCGCCCTGCCCACCTGGTCTATCAGCGAATCCCATGGCTTAAATCTCACCGCACTCAAACTGGGCCCAGAGGGACTTAAACGCCCACTGTTCGGCGCTTACAGAAAAGATGGCTCTAATGCGCTATTAGCTCAAAAATGGCTCGAACTCGTCGCCATCGAGGGAGTGGCGAAACAGCATAAGTTGAATTAAAAAGAAGCGATAAGCGGTAAGCGGTAAGCGGTAAGCGGTAAGTAGGTTAACAAAAAAGCGAGAGTCTAAAGTTAAACACTCGCTTATCTTTTACTTATCGCTCTAAACTTACAGCTTATAACTTTATCTACAAAGGCTTAAGCAGTTGATTTCTCATCGATAAGACGCGGCGAAGCACCAGGCCTGGAGAGTTGGGGTCGCGAGTCTGTCGCAGGTTATGAGCAATCATAAACTCATCTTTAAGCTCCTCATCTAACCCCAGAGATTCGAACGCCTCTATGGTTAATGTCTGCTTCTGATTGTCGATGAGTGATTTTATGATACTCAAAGGGAAAGACTCTTCCGATTCAGCATTCAGATAGGCGAATGCGGTCAGGGCGATAATCTCACCAAATACACTGAACAGGGCTAAGGTCTGCACCTCATCGGGATTGATATCCACCCCTTCCATCATATGCAAACTATCGACGGCATCGGTAGCGATACTCTCGGTCAGCGCCCAATAGCCGTACACCAACTTCTTATAAGGCTGAGGCAACTCATCGAGTCGCTCTTTAAGATAGAAAGTGAAGGCATAACGATAGATATTGACCTGCCCCAGTCTAACCAGCGCATCTTTAAGAGAACGATTCTTTGATGACTTGCTGCTGACACACGAGGCTGTCTGACTACGCCATAGCATATGGGCCGCTAAAGCGGGATCTGATGACACAATATCGATGACATTACGAATATCACCATCGGCAATAATGGCTTTCTTTAACGGGATCAAAATACCCCGGCGACCAATTACCTGCTCTTCGTTACTGATAATTGCACGTACTTGAGTGAATACTTGATGCTCAAGATCTGTCATGAGAACTTTTTTACCTACTTTTTATGATGGCACGTCACCATTTGTTATCGGGGAATTTACCCACAAAAGGGCTATCATGGTCAAGTTGATTTCGCCTAAATGAATACTTTAACTCGATTTATCTGCCTTATGTCAGATAACACGAATTATATCACTCCATCAGGCCGATAAAAAAGGGCCGATAAGCCAATGTAAAACCCCCACCTCCTAAAGTATGGTCATTTAATCGCCATAATCCTAGGAGCAATGAATAATATGCCTGGAAACGATTCTCATCGGCATGTAACGGCTCTGATACACAGACAAGTGAAGAGAGCAGACCGCTCCTCTCTCCCGGTAAAGCCCCCATTTTGTTTAAAGGGCCTCGACCTCAATAAGACGGCGATGTATCACTTCGGCTAACGCCCTGTAACCTGCAGCATTGAGGTGAATCGTATCCGACTTCATCGAAGGGGTTTTCAAAAGGTCCGTTAACTCATCCTCTATGAAGATCACCCCATAGGTTTCAGCCAGCTCACTATAGAGTTCTGCAGGAGAGAGAAAGATACCTTTTTCCGGTACCCCCACCAGCACCACAGGAATCGCTCGACTCTGTGCCAGCTCTATCATCTGCGCCAGATTAGCCTTAGTCAGGCCGGTATCATGGTTACGCAGAAAATCATTTCCGCCCTCCATCAAGATAAGCAGCTCCGGAGAGTCATACTCTAACAGGTGTGTTAACCGCTCCAGCCCCTGTGTGGTGGTCTCCCCCGAGACCCCTTCATTGATCACCCGCCTGTGTGAAAGCTTTGCCAACACCGCCGGATAATCCTGCCCCTGTGGCGCCCCCTTGCCATAGGTCAGACTATCCCCGAACGCCCATATCTCGGCATCAACTGCAAGGGGCTCAAGCTTAGGGCCGGAGCAGGCCGATAGCAGCACTAAAGCTATCGGGAGTAATATGGCTGATACAGATTTCATCTCCTCTCCTGTGAGCATTAGCTGTAAGTTTTAAGCTGTAAACTGTAAGTTTTAAGTTTTAAGTTTTAAGTTTTAAGTTAAGGATAGAGCGAAGAAAGTTTCGAGCATCGAGTCGCGAGCGACGAAAAGCGAGAAGCAGTTATCTCGTAGCCCGTAGCTCAAATCTAGCACATAAAAAAGCCAGACCTAAGGTCTGGCTTCAATCTTTCACGGCCTGTCCCGTCCTGAGAATAAGTTATCAGGCTTGTGACTTCACTTACCGCTTATGACTTATAACTTACAACTTCCTTATTAAAAACGATAGCTGGCCGTCAGGCGCAGGGCACGTCCGGTCCCCGCGTAATAGCCGTTACCCCAGCTACTATAGTAACCGGCGCTGACATACTGCTCATCGAACAGGTTATCGACGCGCAGGCTGGCAAGCCAGGCATCGCGACTGTAGTTAACCGCCAGGTTGGTTAGCCAGTATGCGTCCAGCTTAGGGTCGGCATTGCCGTTATCCCCCTCGATGAAACGCTCTCCGGTATAGACCAGTTCGCTGAACACCTGCCAATGCTCGTTGGCATCGAGACTCAAGTAGCCACGGCCCGTATGCTCGGCGACCCAGGAGAGCTGCTTACCCTCGTTAAGCCCTTCGGTAAACTCGGCATCGATATAGTTATACTCGGCGCCCAGTTGTACCTTATCCGTCAACTGCCAATCCCAATCGGCACTCACACCGTAGCGGCGTGACGCATCGGCATTCACATTGGCCCCGGGAAAGCTCCCACCCGCCGGCGTTTCGGCACTCGGGTCGAAGACGATCTCATCTTCAAGATCTAAACGGTAGGCACTCAAGCGAACTGTGTGTGACTCGGGTGTCCAGTCCCAGCCCGCTTCATAGGAGCGTCCCGTCTGGGGCTTGAGGCCTACGACACTCGCAGGTGTATAAGCCTGCTCGTCGACCTTGGCGAAGCGGAAATTATCGTCGGCGCGCAGATAGAACCTGTGGGAGAGACTCGGGCGATAGTTCAATCCCAGCTCGAAGGCGTGAGCATCTTGATCTAACTCGACACCATTGGGGTATGATGCAGGATCAACCAGTTCATCTGTCACTTCCGCATAGCGTCCGCCCACCACATAACTGAGACTCTTCGATAGTGGTACCGTCGCTTGCACGAAGGCACTGGCGAGTTTCTGAACATTACCACGACCACTGCTGAACTCAGACTCGCCGCGGCTCAGGTCGATACCTGTGACGATATTCAGCTCACCCTTTTCGGTCACGATATTAGCCACGGCCTTAGGGGTAAACTCTAACAGGGAACGTGTGTCCCTTCTCGATGTACCCCAATCATTAAGCCCTGTTATCAGGGTCTCAGAGTAATTAAGATCGGCGCCCAGTGACCACTCATCGTTAATTTGGTATTGATATCCACTACGGGCAGCCGTAGTCATCTCGTGCATATAGCTGTCAAATGCCCCCGGCTTTGTCGCATTCGATTGACGCGGATCTTCCTTTATCTGCTCCTCAGTCAGCGCCCCGGCTAACTCACGATCGTTATCGTAGTAGCTGGCCTCGACGAAAAACTCCTGTGGGCCGTCGGCGTACTGCAGGCGACCTAATATTGACGAGGTCTTATTGGCGTTGTGGTCACGATAGTTATCGCCCTGGTTATAGCTGGCCGCTGCGTAGTAGCGCCAGTTATCGCTGATGGCACCGGAGATATCACCTTTGCCTTCATAGGTGTCGAAACTGCCGCCTGAAAGCTGGATACCACCGCCTGCGCTGTCGGGCGCCTTGGTGATGATATTAATCACACCGCCCACCGCCTGATCGCCATAAAGCACACCGGCACTGCCCGACAATATTTCTACGCGTTCTATCTGATTGAGTGGGATAGCATCGATGCTTGGCGCCGCGATATCGATATTATTCAATCGACGGCCATCGACCAAAATCAAGGTATTGTTAGCCGCCTGGCTGGCAGAAAAACCGCGCATGGCAAACACGGCGCCCGAGTTTGAGTCTGCGATCTGTATGCCACTCTGGCCACGCAGCACTTCGGTCAGTGTCGTCGCGCCGCTCATCTCGATAGCGGCCGCATCGATGATGTTGACATTGGAAGCGATGTTGAGGGGTGTGTTTTCACTGCGACCGATGACGGTTATCACCTCATCCACAGTGTCAGTAACGCCGATATCAGTTTTTGATGAGTCGGCCGCGAAAGTCAACGCTGATGCAGACGACAACGCCAAGGCACCACCGATGAGAGTGGCTAATGTTGATAATTTGTTTGATGGTCTAGCTTGAGTACCCATTTTACCTTTAACTCCTGAAAGGAAAACGGGGCAAAAATGTCACGACGAGGACGAGTTCAGTTCACCGAACTCAATCACCCTATCGCATCTCGAGATCTGCCCGCCGAAATCTCAAAATCATCTAATGGGCCGGTCTCCGGACTGAGGCTATTCGGTAGGGCCAAGCAGCCTTTCCGAGCAAGTTGAGATTTTTTTAACACCCTGCCATTACATCAAGAATGGCCAGGCGCACCTCACTTTCACCTTTCACCGTTGCGGGGGCAGTGCCAGATTTTCACAGGCTTCCCGATTATCCCATCTCTGTTCACGCGCTTAACGTTAAGAGAACGGGCACCACAAAAGATTGACAGCATAGATGGTATTATCGATCTATGCTCACACGTCTCCGGATAAACAGCCGGCTCACGATTGGCCGCATTATAGACGTCTATACGTATAAATGTCTAATATTTACGAATAACCCCCCTTTCCCGGCCGTCGCTATCATCCATCAGCGACTGAGTCTCACAGGGGAGATAGCCGACATAACATTGTTCTGCTTTAACCACTCCATAGGCGGGTCATCTGCACTGAATAGTTCGCCACGCCTGGATTGATGCAGGAGATAAAGGTCATCCACCCCGGAGATGGCGGTGTAATGGCCTATCTCCCCCTGCGGAACCGAAGTTATGCCGGTAGCGGTATAACGGGTCGCCCTATGGGTATCGGGCATGCGGGTGCAAGCTAAAATGGCACTGAAGCCCTCCAGGCCATCGACTTCACTCTCACCCAGCTTGTTATAGATAACTTCCCCCTCACAGGTCTCTGCATAGGCCGTTGCCAGCGAATCGATAAACGCTTCGGGCTCAATATTATCACTCAAGCCCTCAAAGCCCTGCACACAGAACAGCGAAGACCAGGAGCTTAACTGTTGATCTGATGGCACAAACTCGGCAGCGTACATTCCTGCTTGCTGCTGATTAAACGCCAACCTCCACTCTCCGGACAGGTTAAAGCTAAGCTCCTGACTGAAGATAGGGAGTGTATGTTTAACCTGTGAGCCACTGTCACTGTCGTCGAGAAAATCATCCAGAATTAACCCATGAGCCGCAGGGGGAAACAGGTAAACAGTAATGACAGCAGCGGTAATGGCGGCTGTGATAACTGATGCGGAGGCGGCAATTACCGATGCTGAGAAACGAGTCGTTTTAAACGGGGCTGACGCAGAGCTCTGTGACTGTCTGTGACGGGAATATTGCGTGCGAACATAGAGGGGAGATCTATTGAGAAATTTCATACTTATCATCCTTGATTAGCTTCTTGGTTCGATATTACCTGAGTATGAAAAATACGCAAAGAGGTTTACATGAATAGATTAATGAGATGATAGAGACGTTTACAAAAACAGAGGCAAGGGAAAACTCTCTCCTCACCTCCTCTGAGAAACCATAAATATCTAAAGCGTTGCCATTGACTCATTAACTAACTCTTTTACCAACTCTTTAACTAAGTCCCCGTCATCTGGCCGGTATAGAGAATAAAGTTACGCAGCAGTAATACCCCCACTAAACTGAAGCTTGCTGTCACCGCGACATAGGCAAACTTTCTGTCGGCCGAGACCTTCATCCACAGGTTAAACGCCAATGGCAGGGTCAAACCCAGACCAACCACGCCCCCCCAGAATATCCAGCCCCAGAAACCTTCGCCCAGCGCATTAAACGCCGCCACCTGACTCTGTCCGCCAGAGAGGATGAGTCCCGCGAAGAAGGTAAAGAGTACCGCCATCTCGATGAGTATCATGGGGATCTCAATTCCGTGAATGAAGCGCACCTCGGTGCCATTGGGGTTGCCCTTGAGCAGCACACCAACCAATAGCGTCGCCGCCGCGCCGGAGGTGAGACCCGAAACCAGAAACAGGACAGGTAATACCGGGTTATTGAGCAGCGGGAAGCCGATCAGGGCTGACAGCAGGAAGCCGGTGTAAGCCCCCAGCGACAGGGAGAGTATCAGCAGTATTCCCGTTATCACATCTTCCCACTGCTGCAACTTGATCAAGCCCCTTTGCAGCAGGTGCCAGTGTCCCTCCCGCCCCTCGCACCACTGCACCACGGGGGTTGCGAATAAGGTGCCGATCCAGGCAAACAACATTAGCTGATAGAGCATCAAAACCAGCACGCCCATGGACATCACGGAGGTGGAGTTATAGAAAACCAGGATCTTCCAAAAGTCGAAGGGCTTAGTCAGATCGATAACTAAGATGCCTAAGCCGGCACAAACCGTCACGGGTGCTATCAGAGCCGCCGCCTGAATAAAACGTGACTGATAGGCCTTCTTCCCCAGCTTAAAATGCTTCAGCAAGATGCCGAAAAAAACTGCCCCTGCCGACAAACCGGCCAGAAACAGGTAGATTGCGATCGGCCAATGCCAGACTAATCCGTCGAAATGAAATGCACTCATAACACTATCTCCCCATCAATAGTCGATACATGGAACAACTTAGGGTGTGTGCCTAAATCTGTTTTGGCGCGATACGTAGGTTTCGACTTTAACGTCTTAACCAGCTCGGACTCAGGGTCTCTGATATTGCCAAACACCAGGGCATTGGTCGGACACGCCTCGACGCAAGCAGGTAGTTTGCCCTGCTTTAGCTGCGTCTCTTTGCAAAAGTCACACTTGTCTGCCGTTCGGGTCTCGGGGTTAATAAACCGCACCTGATAGGGACAAGCCGCAATGCAATACTGGCAGCCGACACACCTATCCGGGTTGACATCGACAATCCCGGTATCGGGATCTATGTAAGCTGCACCCGTCGGGCACACCTTCACACAGGGCGCATCTTCACAGTGCCGACAAGATTTACGACTGAAGCGGTAACTCTGATTCGGGTACTCTCCATATGGACCGCTGCGATTGATCACCACCCGGGAAACCCCATCGGGAACATGGTTTACCTGCCGGCAAGCCTGCTCACAGGCGTTACAGCCGATGCAGAGGTTCTCATCATGCACCATGGCATACTTGATGGTTTTAGTCTGATCGACTGAGGCTGCGGTCTCAGACTCTGCAAGCTCTCTGGCTACCGAGTAGATAGAAAATCCCGCGATCAGCGTGCCGCATCCGGTAAGAAAATGTCTTTTTGAGATATCCATCTTTGATACTCCCCTTATTTAACCAGATGACACCCGCGGCAGAGCTGGCTGCGCTCCTGAGGCGTGTTAGTCAGCATGGGGTCATATTCCACATGCAGTTGATGACAGCTGGCACAGTTAACCTTGTCGGCATGAACATTATGGGTCCAGTCGGCCAGGGCTAAGGCCTCATGATCATGACAATCGAGACAGGCTGTGGTCTGCTCACCGACAGGGGTTGCGCTATCATGTGAAAAACTTCGTATTATCGAGCCCTTTCTGGGGTGCTTGCCTCGTTCTCCATGACAGCTCTGACACTCTATCGCCAGTGCGTTATTGCCATGGAGGCCAAACATGGTGCCGTTACGTTTATGGCATTTCATGCAGGTGTTTTGATTTATGGTCAAAGACTCACCTGGCTGAGCAGCGGCGTAACCTGACACTCCCGTCATGGCTAAGCAGATGATTGATGGCAACAGGAGTGATAGCAACTCAATTGCAGGAGACAGTGACCAATAGCGGGATAATCTGGACATGACTCGTCCTTACATCGACAGATGAATGCTAAAAATATTGGCTGGAGAGTGGCACCAAACTGAATCGCTTGGTGCCATTAGCGGCTATGCGGCAAGCGCGTTTCTGATCAGGGCCTCATCGCACTGTTTCTCTCTATCGAGCTTGATAAACTGCACGCCTGTGTATGCCAGGCACTTCTCGATAAACTCGACCTGCTCGCTGCTGCTCTCCTCAGGATTGGTCATCACCAGCTTCACTGATGAAGACTCATTATCCACGACCACGTAGTCAAGGTGGCAGTGCTCCATATACTCCTGCACCTCATCATGGTTCTTAACGGCCTGATCGATATCGACCACATTCACTAAAGATGCATCATAAAGCACATCGTAGCGGCCCTCGGCTATGGTTTTTAATGTCTTTAAAAACGCCATGGATTGCGTATCTAACAGGTGTGGCTTAATGCTGACTTCCGTTGCTGCCATCTGTACGTCACTTGTTTGGAAGAACTTGATGCAAGTCATCACAAACGTCACGATAACTAATGGAACGATAACAAACAGAACAAAGTACATAAATGTATAACTGAGTATGACGGTGGCGTTCATGATAAACCTCCAGAACTTCTGTTTATATTTAGTTTGCAATTAAGTATTGCGCCTAAATTTAAATATTTGCAATTATTTTCATCACAAAATAATTAAAAACAAACTTACTGTCATAATTTCAAATATAGATATTTCCCTTTGGAGATTATCGACAGTTAAAAACAACAGTTTTATATATTGCATATCTAAAAATTGAAAATAGAAATAACGATGAAAAACAACAAGTTACACGACAACCAAATTCACACCCTAGAGAGTATAAAATAGTTTAATTATTTTAACCATTTTATTAGCGCTTATTCAACAATAGCGTTATATTAACTTATGAAATTCACACATTGTTATTAATGCAAGTGTGTACCTTAGGGAGGATTAAAATGCACAATCTAAAACTTGATACTTTAGATCTTCTCAGCATTAATATTCTGGTTAATTTATATGAGCATCATTCGGCCACTTTCGTGGCTAAACAGATGAATATTTCTGCGCCTAAAATAAGTCGTTGCCTGCAGCACTCAAGAGTCATTTTTAATAACCCGCTATTTATCAGGAAAAAACATGGCTTGATTCCCAATGAGTTTGCCAAACAACTCTACCCTATCGCCAAAGAGATAGTGCAATGCTCTGAGCACCTTTACCAGCTCAATGCCGGCGATAGCCATAATGAAACATCACATTTCACCATTCATGTCAGCGACCTTATTGTGCACCATCTTCCCCAGCTGTTAGCCAACGCCATCAAGGAGAGTCACTTAGACCTCAAGTTCACTATCAGTGCGGATTCTGACGATCTCATCACCGACATCATCGAGAACCGGATCGATATCGCCTTAATCAGCGAGTCCGGCGGCGAACGACTGAAACAACTCAGTGAACAGGTCGATCTTCAGGCATTGAAACGGCTATCTCACCTCTATCTGGTGTGTGATCTTCACCATCCCCTGCTCAGGCAGGAGATCACCTTAGAGACCATAGCTCAATATCCCTACGTGAGTGTGCTTGGTGAACCGCAGCAAGCCAACATAGATCCATTTATACGCTACTGCAGCCAGCATCAGCTTGCTTATCAACTGAAGAACGAAGACCTGACCAACCATAACTTCAATATCGAGTCGCTCAGCCAACATATCACCGCTACCGATGCGGTCGCACTGCTGCCCTACAGCAAGGTCTACGATCACAGTAGTCAGCTGCCGAATCTGCACGTTTGCCGACTATCGGAGATAGAAACCGAGCGGCTCTACCTCTCCATTCAGAGTCCCACCCTATATTTAGCCTCAAAGAAAGGACTGCGGTCGCCCAATGCCGCCTGGCTGGTTGATACCATAGGCCAGATAGTCAACCGCAGTATTCATTAACGAAGAGGGGTGATTAATAGCAATCGCTTTAATCAACCTTAGGTCAGAAAAGCTTTAACACCGGCTCTCACATTAGTGGGGGCCAGCCCCTGTGAGCTCTCGTAATGGTGTTGGATGTCGATAAGCTTCTCGGTCAGTAATCTGGCCATACACTGCGCCAACAAGGGGGTCACCGAGCGGTGACAATGCAGGAAGTAACTCTCGGGTTGTTGTTCGACACAATCGCGCCACTGCGCCGAGATATCGATAAAGCCGACATCCTGTCGATCTTCAAAATACTCATAGGCCATGGCAGAGCTCAACACACACACATCCTCGGTTCGACTGGCATGATCGACAATCATACGCAGACTCGGGCTCTTAAGTGCGACCCTGAGCTTTATCCCCTGCTCATGGGCATACTCTTCGATTCTATGCAGTCTGTTGTTGTGTAGGTTTGAATTTACCAGACCGAGTTTATAGTTGAAGATATCCCTCAGCGGATCGGCCGAGGTCAGAATAGGGTGACCGACCCTGGCCACCAGGAAGAAGTGGGTGATATCGCCGATATTCACATCATCAACCATCTCATGCCGGATAGGCTCGATGGAGATACTGCAATCAAGTTTCCCCTGACACAGACGCTCACTCACGTTTTCAGACCAGGGCTGCACATTTACATTGACTCCGCCCTCGACACAGCAACATTGATGGGTCACACAGTTAAACACCATCATGGACCACTGTTCATGGGCGGCCACCGTCAACTCATAGGGGGCCACTACGGTATTTCGTGTCGTCGATATTATCTTGTCGTACTGTTCGAGAATGGATTGCGCCATGGGGTAGATACGCAGCGCAACTGAGTTAGGTTCGAAGCCATACTTCTGACGAATGAAGAGCTCATCGTCCAGCACTTCACGCAGACAGTTCAGTGCCCGGCTCACCTTAGACTGAGTCGTATGTAACTTATCGGCGACGGCGGAGCCGTTTTTCAACTCGACCAGGCCGACCAGCACCATCAAAGTGAAATAATCCAGACGGTTCACCTTCTTTAACATTAATCACTCCCCCGAAGCTTACATTTGTTATAAAAGCGTCATAACTGGTGCTGGAAAAAACGAATAAAACTCTGAGAACCTGCGTCACCTCTGGATTTGAGGCGACTTCGAAGTCAAGCAAGCATGAAGTAATTCTAATGTGTATCATTTTTAAACAAACAGATATGTGAAATAGATCACACATAATAAACCCTTATTTTATCAGTACTTGCTAATAAAAGGAGTAAAGTTCCCTCTGTTGACATCGCCTCAAAAAGCGCGAAAAAAAAAGCAGCTTTTCTCAGGGAGGCATACAGCGCAGGTGTTAGCCGTTGAATGATTTACCGCCATTGATAAATGTGAGCTTACAGGTTAAAAAAGAGAGGGTTAACACAAACACCTGGTATGGCCAGTGTGCAGTTACAACATTTAACAACAGGCATTAAACAAACCATTTTGCGGCAGATAAGAGAGTTAAGGAGATACCTCTGCATGGACGGTCAGATAAAAGCGCGCACGTTGAAAGTCCCCATCACCAATGTCTACGCCAAGGGCGACTACTGCGCACAGCTGCAACTGGGCAAACCACCGCAGAGGGTCAACCTTATCCTCGACACAGGGAGCAGCACCCTTGTCGTTAAACAAGGTGTCGTAAAACAAAGTGATGTTAAACAAAGCTTGGAAAGCCAGAGCTTGGAAAGCCAGAGCTTGAAAAATCAAAGCGCCTACCGCCCTGAGGATGACAAGCTGCTGACTCCCACCAGCCTGGCTCAGGAGGTCAACTACGGCATCGGCGGCTGGGACGGCCCCGTGGTCACCACCCGAGTCGCTATCTATGAAGAAAACTGCCAAGAGCCAGAAGAGAATAAGTGCGAAGAGAACTGCCAAGAGCCAGAAGAGAATAGGTGCGAAGAGAACTGCCAAGAGCCTCGGGAAAGTACATGTGAAGAGAGCGGTGAAGATGAAGCCCATCGGCCTCTGGTACTGGAGTCCTGCCATCTCGCCATCGTCTCGAGTGTAAAACAGCAACAAACCTTCGCTGACGCCGATGGCATATTGGGACTGGGCTACCATCATCTCAACAAGAGCTACGATCTCAAGGCCTATCTCGAACGCCATCACCACTCACCTGCGGTGACTTACCCCTGGCCCTTCGCCGATGCTAAAGCTAAGGATCACAGCCAAAGTGATACTAAGAGCAACTGCCAGAGCGATGTAAAGAGTCAGAGCTCATCAAAAGATAAACAGAAAGCAGAACCCTCTTTCAGCAGCGAAGACCTTAAGCAGTTTAAGCATTTCCTCTGGCAGCAGCCTGAGCAGGATCTCATCCCCTACTTCACCGCCCTCGAAGAGCATGGCCTCACCGCAAATAAATTTGCCCTCTACAGTCGCCGCTCCAGCATCCATGTCAGCAACACAGCTTTTACACCTAAGCAGCTGGCCGACGACCCGCTCAACCAAGGCTGGCTTATCCTGGGCGACGCAGAGCAGCATACCGAGCTCTATCGAGGGAATTTTCGCACCATCAAAGTCGACCACGATATCTATTACAACGTCACCCTCACCTCGATACGTGTCGGAAACCAGGCCGTGATACCCGCTCCCGCGCTCGAAGAGCAGTACCGTAAAAACTACTACAGCAATGCCATCGTCGATACCGGCGCCTCGGCCATCGCCCTCACCGAGCCCCTCTACCTGGCCATGTTGGCGAGCCTGGAAGCCATATCGCCAACGTTTGCCCCCCTGATAGCCCCCTTCAAAGAGATAGCCGCTCAAGAGACAGGCATAGACGCCTCGCTCCTGGACCTGAGCCAATGGCCGGAGATAACCTTCAGCTTCATAGGCGATATTAAAGATGATGTGGGTGCTCTTGATGCGGGTATTAGCCGTGAAGTGAGCATAGTCTGCAAGCCCGAAAGCTACTGGCAGCTCAACGCCCCAAGTGAAGGCCGGGCCTGCTTTAAGATATTGAGTCAACTGCCCAACTGGCCCAATCAAACCCTTTTAGGGCTCCCCCTGCTCAACGACCATCTGGTCATATTCGACCGCTCGGTGCATATAACCGGCGTGATCCGGTTTGCCGAGCAAAAATAGTCATCATTGGAGATAAAACGTGGAGCGAGTCATAAGTAAGAAGTCCAGAATAAAAAGTATATTAAACTCCCATGTGTTTACCACCGAGCGCCTGCTTATCAGGCCAATAGAGCAGCAGGATAAGCAACTGTTTCGTCAGTTATATACCGACAAAAAAATCATGCGAAACATAGCCGAGCCGATGACTATCGAGCAGGCAGATCGGGCCTTTCAGATTTCATTAAACAACACGAAAAAAGACAAGCCCAAACAGATGAGCTGGGTGATCACATCACTCGAGGATGACCAAGCGATAGGAATACAGGGCTTAGTCTGGCATGGCGAAGAGAGGTCTCAGGCAGAGATTGGAATTATGTTGCTGCGTAAAGCCAATGGAAAGCTGCTACCCGAAGAAGCCATGGGGGCATTAATGGAATACGCCTATAGCAAGTTAGAGATAGTTCGCATTAACGCCCAATTTTCCGGCCGCAACCTGGCTACTGAGCGCTTCGTAAAAAAACTTGGATTCGTCTTCGAAACACCATTGATTTCAACGGAATGTATTGAGAAGCAGAGTAAAAGTTTAGATAAACACTGCTTCGCCGAAAAGAATCACTACAAACTCTAAATTAAAACTCGAATATCCGTCCCTCGACAAGCAAGTTAACACTTTCAAAACAAGCTGATAACTGGTAGTTTGATTAAAAAATAACAGGAAGCATAAAAGGGACTTTTCAATGGCGGGTAGTTTAGCGTGTGTCGGTATCGGCATGACATTGGGGGCACATATCTGTCCCCTGGCTAAGAGCTATATCGAGCAGGCCGATGTGGTCTTCTCCGGCGTCTCCAATGGCATAGTCGAACTCTGGCTGCAGGAGATGCACAGCGACGTACGCTCCCTGCAGGTCTACTACAGCGAAGGTAAGTCCCGCCATATCACCTACCGCGAGATGGTCGATGCCATGCTGAGTGAGGTGCGCGCCGGCAAGAAAGTAGTCGGCGCCTTCTACGGACACCCCGGCGTATTCGCCCATGCGCCGCACAAGTCTATCGAGCTTGCCAAGGTCGAGGGCTTCGATGCCATCATGGTGCCGGGCATATCTGCAGAAGACTGTTTGATTGCCGAGTTAGGCATAGATCCCGGCAAGTACGGCTATCAGCAGTTCGAAGCCAGCCAGTTTATGTTTTACAAGCGCCGCTTTGACCCCTCCTGCTACCTGGTGCTATGGCAGATTGGTCTCGCGGGCGACAGGAGCCTGGCTAAGTTCGCCACCGGCGCGGCCCACCGACAAGTGCTGATAGAGCTGCTCGCCGACCAGTATCCGCTGGATCATGAGGTGATCTTATATGAGGCCGCCGTACTGCCCATAGACACGGTGCGCAAACAGAGACTGACATTGAGCGAGTTGGCCGATGCCGAGATATTTATGCACACCACACTGGTGATACCACCGAGCCAAAAGATGCAGCCCAACCATGAAGTACTGGAGAGGCTGAAGCAGATCGAGCATCAGCTCGAAGAAGCTGAGCTGTAGGACCGGCTTTAGCCCGGAAAGATGGAACAAACAGGCGATCGCAGCTAAAGCAGCTCCTACATAAGAGCTCGTAGCTCGTAGCTCGTAGCTAAAATCTTACAACAACAAAAAGGAAGAGAAATAATGTCAAATGTAATTGAACTGCTGGAACGTATGGGACAGGACGCTAGCTTACAAAGTACAGAAGAGCAATGTATAGCCATCAAAAGTAGCGGTTTGGAAGAAAACATTAAGGAACCACTTCTAAAAAAAGACTTAATAAAGTTAAAAAAAGAATTAGATATTTGTCCTGATGTAGTTTGTATCTTCTTCCCTGCAGAGGATGAACCAGAAAAAGATTCACCGGAAAAAGAATCACCAAAAGAAGACGAATCTGAAATAAAATCTGTAGCTAATGGTTAATTTGTTCTCCAAACAACTTAAAAGAGGTAGAATTTTTTGCCTCTTTTTGATGCTTATTGTCCATAACTCTTGGTCAGCACAGATAGAGGGAACCCAGAGCCTATTTAACCAAGCCGAACAAATCCGTAGTAGTGACCCAGTACAATTCATCAAAATCATTGAAAAACTAAAACAAAGAGAAGAACTTTTAACTAAAGAACAGTATCACCATCTAAAATATTTAACTGGCTACAGCTTATCTTTCCAAGGAAAGTTTGATGAGGCCTTAACGATCTACAAGAATATTTTAAGCTCTAATGCACAAACGACTTTAAAATTGAAAGCTAATTTATCAATAGTAAATACCTACGCAATATCAAAACAATGGCCAGAAGGCCTTTACTACCTCTCTGACACTTTAAATACTCTACCGAAAATTTCAGATAATTTACTTATTCAGCGTAGTTATGCCGTTGCTGCAATATTCTATAACCAACTAGGTCAGTACGAACTAGGTATGAGTTTTGCTGACAAGCTTCTGCAGGAGCCAATTGAAGGTCGAACACTCTGTGTAGCTCATAACCTGAAATTAGAGTCACTGTTTAAACTCGAGCTTCTGGAGGAAGATGATCCGCAGATCCGGGAAGGTATCGAGGCTTGCCAACAGAGTAACGAAGTGGTGATGGAGAGTGCCATCTATAGCTATTTAGCGACCCTATATTTGAAAAAGAATAACCCACATCAGGCAATATCCATACTGGAGTCGAATTTCGATTCTCTTAAAACGACAAAGTATGTCCCATACTTGGCTATTTTTAATTCTCTTCTATCTCAAGCTCATCATGTTATCGGCGCCAACAGACAAGCTGAAGAGTATGCATTAGTTGCAATCGATGAAGCTAAAAATATCAACATTAGTAACTCCACAGTCAACGCCTACCGGGTTCTCTACCAGATAGCCGAGTCCCGGGGCGATCATAAGATGGCGCTGGAGTATCACAAGAAATATGCCGAGGCGGATAAGGCCTATCTGGATGACATCAAGACCAAACATCTGGCGTTTCAGCTGGCCGAGCATCAGGCCGCGGAGCAGAAGAGCCGTATCGGGCTGCTGGATAAACAGAATAATCTGCTCAAGATAGAGCAGAGGCTGGCCAGGAGTGAGGCGGAAAATAATCGGCTATTTATAGCCCTGCTTATCGCCATTATTACCCTGCTCAGCTTCTGGGGCTATAAGTCGTGGATGACGCAGAAGCGGCTGAAACAGCTGGCCGAGTTCGACGCCCTCACCGGGGTGTTTAACCGCGGCCACTTCACTCAGCTGGCCCGAAGTGCCCTGCAGTATTGCCGGAACAGCGATATCTATCTCAGCTGCATCCTGTTCGATCTGGACAAGTTTAAATCCATCAACGACAGCTACGGTCACGCCTGTGGAGATTGGGTGCTGAAGAGGGTGGCCGATGTCTGTAAGGTGCAGGGCAGAAGCAACGATATCTTCGCGCGCCTGGGCGGTGAAGAGTTCTGTATCCTGCTACCGGGCTGCGACCTGATGACCGCGACCAGATTGGCCGAGACCTGCCGCAAAGCGATAGCGCAGATAGATACCCTGGATTCGGGCGCCGAGTTTATGCTCACCGCCAGCTTCGGCGTCACAGATGCCAAACTATCGGGCTATGATCTGGAAAAACTCACCGCAGATGCGGATATGGCCATGTATCAGTCCAAGCGTGACGGCCGCAACCGCACCACAGTCTTCGGACGCGCTGATTCAGGCGAAAAAACTGACCTGAATAGCGCCGGCAAGGAGAGCGAAAACCGTCAGGGGCAGCTGACGCTCTGATGGCTATTGGCACTGACCATCAAAGGCGCTTATCGTCACTGACGCTGTATAATCGCCGCCAACGCTTTATAATGGGTCGCTAACAACTCACCTCTCAAACCCAAGCATAAACATAAAGGGCAAAAGCGATATGACAGGCTCTCGCCAAAAAAATAGCCTCACCCACAAGGTACTCGGTTTTCTATCCGCCTACTTCTACGCCTTTATCGCCATAAGCGCCTTCGTGCTGGTGGAGTTTCTGCCCTATTATCTGCAGGAGAAAGCCCTGGCAGAGAGCTTCAACCAAGCGGTCACGGGCACAGTTATCAGGGTCGAGCGCAACATCTTGGGTAACGCCCAGCGCCCCGCATCTGATGAGGAGAGGAGCTGCACCCTGGTTTATCAGTACCCTCTCGATGATCACCTGTTCAGCGGCAGCTACCGGCATAGCTGCGCCGATTTCGCCGGTTTAAACAAGGGGGACAGCATAGATATCCTGCTGCAGGCCAATCAACCGACCAACTCGAAACCGGCATGGGTGACGCTCTCTCTCGGCTGGTTAAAAACCGGCAGCTATCTGGGACTCCTCTTTCTGCTATTGGGAGTCATCGGCATCATAGCGCGCATAAAGGGCATTGAAAAGCGCGACGGGTAGAGCTGTAAGGCTCCCCCCATCGGCTCAGGCCGTTTCCTCTCCTAAATTATCTGAGAAAAATTTTCGGCCGGATAAATGAAAGTAAAAAAATCGTCTAAACTCAAAGGAGGAGCTTAAGCGACTGATATTACTGGGCTGGCCGACACACTTGCTGCCAGCCGGTAAGACGCCGAGGCTAACGCTGCTGACAATGATGAAAGGAGTTCAAGGTGTTTCAGCAATATATCCGCCAATGCAATCAAGAGGTCCACAAGACCCTCAACGCCGCCATAGCCGAGCTTGCCAATGCCCATCAGAATGTGCTGACGCCAGAACATATCCTGCTCGGCTTGCTCTCACTGCCCGGCTCGGAGGCGTCGCAGCTGCTGCAACAGATACTGCCCGATCCCGAGAAAGATATCCAAGCCCTGACCCAAGCGGTATATCACGACCATGAGAATACCCCGCTCAAGGGCGATACCGGTCAGGTGGTCGCCGCCCACGAAGTGGAAGAGGTGTTCGGCATCGCGCTCAGCGAAGCCAAACGACTCGGCGATGCCTATATAGGCACGGGCAGTTTACTGCTGGCCCTTTGTGACAAGCGCTCAGGCGTTACCGCCATCCACCTGAAAAACCAGGGGATAGAGGCAGGCCCGGCCCGTGAGGCGCTGGTTAAGCTGAGAAGCGGTAAGACCCTGGACTCACCCGATGCCGAAGGGCGCAGCGATCCGCTGGATGAGTACACCCAGGACTTGACCGAGATGGCACGTAACAACCAGCTCGACCCGGTGATCGGCAGAGAAGATGAGATAGGCCGCGTCATTCAAACCCTCTCGAGACGTAAGAAGAATAATCCGGTGCTCATCGGCGAGCCCGGCGTAGGCAAGACCGTCATCGTCGAGGGTTTAGCCCAGCGTATCGCCGACGCCGAGGTGCCCGACACCCTGCGCGATAAGCGCCTGCTCTCACTGGATCTCGCCGAGCTGGTCGCCGGCGCCAATATGCGCGGAGAGTTTGAGGAGCGACTCAAGGGTGTCAGGGATGCGGTAATTGAGGCCAAGGGCGAGATCATCCTCTTCATCGATGAGCTGCATACAGTAGTAGGCGCCGGCGCCGGCGCCGGCGGACTGGATGCCCCCGCCCTGCTCAAGAGCGCCCTGGCAAGAGGTACGTTGCAGCTGATAGGCGCAGATACCCTGGATGAGTACCACAGGTATGTCGAGGCGGACAAGGCGCTGGAGCGGCGTTTTCAACCCATTTTAGTGCGCGAGCCCACCATAGAGGAGACCATAGATATCCTCAATGGCTTAGCGACCAAATATGAGGGCCACCACGAGATAGAGTACCAGCCCGAGGCGCTGGAGGCCGCAGCCAGACTATCGGAGCGTTACATCTCCGACCGTCACCTGCCGGACAAGGCGGTGGACCTTATCGATGAAGCCGGCGCCGACAGGCACCTGCATCTGCTGGCGCTCTCCAGGCCTATGCAGGAGCTGGAGCGCAAGCGTCAGACCCTGCTGTCGGGCAAGCAAAAAGCCTATAACGAGCAGGCCTTCGAGCGCGTGGCCAACATGCAGACCGAGATCCTCAAACTCGAGCAGCAACTCAAGCAGCAACGCGAAGAGCAAACCACAGACATCGACAGCGAGGATAAGGCGGTCAACCCCGAGGATATCGCCCGTGTGGTCGCCCGCCTGACCGGGATCCCCGCCGCCCGTCTTGCGGAATCTGAGGTCGAAAAGCTGTCCCGCATGGAGGATAAGCTGCATAAGCGCATCGTGGGCCAGCAGGACGCGGTCTCTGCAGTGGCCAACGCCATTCGCCGTAACCGTACCGGCATCAACCGGGGTCACCGCCCCATCGGCTCCTTCCTGTTTCTCGGCCCCACCGGTGTGGGGAAGACCGAGCTGGCTAAGGCGCTGGCCGAGTTTATGCTTGATGATGAGAGCCGCATAGTCAGGCTGGATATGTCTGAATATATGGAGCGCCACGAGGTGTCCAAGATGATTGGGGCGCCACCGGGTTATATCGGTTACGGTGAGGGGGGGCAGCTGACTGAGAAGGTGCGCCGCAACCCCTACACCATCATACTGCTGGACGAGATGGAGAAGGCGCACCCGGATGTGTTCAACATGCTGTTGCAGATCTTAGAAGATGGCCGCCTCACCGACGCTCAGGGGCGCACCATCTCGTTTCGCAACACCCTGCTGATAGGCACTTCGAATCTGGGCTCCGAATCGCTGATAAGCGACCGCACTCCGGTCGGGTTTATCTACAGCGAAGACCCGGACTACGAGGCCGCCCGCCGCACCGTGATGAACGAGGTGAAGAAGTTCTTTAAGCCTGAGTTTCTCAACCGGCTCGATGAGGTGATCGTATTTCACTACCTGACTCAGGAGGATGTGTTCAAGATAGCCAAGTTGCTGATATCTGAGCTGTGCAGACAGATGAAAGACAACGATATCACCCTGCATATCGACGCCGATGTGATAGAGCAGGTAGCAAAAGACGGTTTCGAGCCTGCCTATGGTGCCCGGCCGTTGAGGCGGGTGATAGAGAAGCAGATAGAGAATCCTATCGCCTCGCTTATCGTCAATAATGAGCATGTCACCGGCAGCGAGATACATATCAGCCTGGGCGCTAAAGGTAAGGCGTTTAACTTCAGGATAGAGTCTGGAGAGGGGAGCGAATAGGAGTTCCTTCCCCGGATATTACAGAGGGTCAGCCTTTACAGCCTGACCCTCTTTACATATCGGCACGAGTTAACTATTGGCTAACCATTAGTCAACCATTAGCTAAGCACAGACATCAACTCGTCGGCTGAAGCTTAAACACGGCGTCCACCAGCTGGCTGTTCAGCTCTTCGTTACGCATCCTGCCCGCTTCGATATCGAAATTATCATAGAAACTTGGCACCGACAGACTGGCTTTGACATCGGCGGCAAAGTAAGGCGCACTGCCTGTCGCAGCGGCCAGTACAGTAGCCGCTCCGCCGGGCCCCGGTGAGGTGGCAAGCAACACCATAGGCTTATTCTGAAACACCTTCATATCGATACGCGATGTCCAGTCAAACAGGTTCTTGTACGCCGCGGTGTAGGATCCGTTGTGCTCGGCAAACGAGATGATGATCCCGTCGACGCTGCCTATCTTGGCAAAGAACTGCTGCGCTAACTCGGGTTGGCCGAGTTCGTTCTCTCTCTCCTGGCTGTAGATAGGCATCTCGTAATCGTTGATATCTAAGATCTCAATCTCGGCCCCCTCGACCAGGGATGCGGCGTAGGTGGCGAGCTGCTTATTGATAGATGCCGAACTGTTGCTGGCTGCAAAGGCTAATAGTTTCATAGTGTCTCTCTCAAAATCTGTGTATAGGGTTAGTTAAGCTGGTTATGAGTCTTTTTTTTCTCACTCAGCAGTTATCTGTTATTACATGGCGCGCAGCCGAATTAGCGTTATCTGTCTGTATCACTCACTGCACCGGCATCCGAGCCTCTTCACCGCCCTGCTCGCCCTCTTCACAGGCCGGGGTGTTGGTGTAGATATAGGTACTGAAGATGGCGGCACAGGCACAAGCCAGCCCCATAAAGGTCAGCAGGGCCACCGGTGACTGCGCGTCCGACAGACTGATCGCAGCGCTGAACAGGGCGCCTAAGGCAAACTGGCTGAAGCCGAACACGCCCGATACCGCCCCGCCCTGAGCCGGAAAAAATGAGATGGCAGCCGTGATGGCATTCGCCGAGATAAACCCCAGCAGCAGGTTAAAGATAAAAACCGTGACCACAATTGTGCTTAAGGGGGCATCCATCTGTGCCAGCATGAAAAACAGCAGGCTCAGGGGGCCCAGCAGGGTGCCCGCAACAATCGCCTTAGCCTTAGGAGCGATCTGTCCCAGCAGCTTCACACTCACCAAACTGCCGATGATCACACCCAGCGCATTCCCCCCAAGCAGGTAACTGTAGTGTTCGGCGCTCACTGAAAAGTAGTTCATAAAGACATAGGGCGATCCGGCTACGAAGGAAAACAATCCGGCAAAGCCGAAGCTGCCAAGCAGAATATACGCCAGTGGCAATGGCTGTTTAAATACCTGAATAAAGTCCGATATCGAGGCGGCGCGGCGACGCTGTAGCTGCTCCCCTCCGCTTTCAACCTTATCGGCCTGAGTATGGGTCAACAGGCTCGCCACGAAGGCGAAGATGCCTGTTGCGCCCAGGGTATAGAAGACCCACTGCCAACTTGCATGCTTTAATATCTGTCCGCCGATCACAGGCGCCAACAGGGGAGCGGCCACCACGGCGGCCATCACGTAGGTGAGTACCCTCGCCCCCTTTTGCTTATCGTACTGCTGCTGGATCATGGCAAAACAGACCACAGAGCTCGCCCCGCCGATAGCCTGGAATATACGGGCGATATACAAACCAGTCGCTGAGTCCAACATAGGTATAGCCAGACTGGAGAGGGTGAAGATAACCAAGCCTGTCAGTAACAGATTTAACTTATGATATCGGTCGGCCAGCAGGCCGAAGAGGGGCTGCGCAATGGCGAAGGCCAACAGGAATACCGCTAACGACATCTCCATCTGACTATGGGTTGCATTCAGGTGCCGGGCCATCTCGGGCAGAGCCGGCAGAGACATATCTATCGCCAAAGGAGACAGGGCAAATACCAATACTGTGATAGCAATGAAGAGAAAAACTCTATTATTCATACCTGCTCCGCTGACGTTATTTAGCTGACAATTCAATGAGGATAAGTGTATATTGATAGCCAAATGAGATTAATAACCTAAATTGATAAAGACTATTTCCATATGACTAGCAATAAGCTGTTCGATGGCATCGTAATATTTACTCAGGTGGTTAAAACCGGTGGGTTTTCAGCGGCCGCGGAGCTGATGGGGCACTCCAGCTCCTACGTGAGTAAAGAGATCAATAAACTTGAAGCCCGCCTGGGGGTGCGTCTGCTTAACAGGACCACACGCTCTATCGGCCTCACTCCCGAAGGCGAAGCCTACTATCAGCAGTGCCAACAGCTGATGGTGGATGCAGAGCAGGCGGTGGAGCTGATAACCCAGCATGATGTCGAGCCCAAGGGCAGGCTCAAGATCAGCAGCCCCATAGGGTTTGCCAACAGCTATCTGCAGCCCATTCTGTCTGAATATATGCAACGTTACCCCAACGTGAGTCTGGAGCTGGATCTCAACGACAGGCGGGTCGACGTAGTGGCCGAAGGGTACGATCTGGCGATAAGAGCCGCGCTCCAGCTGGAGGAGTCCAGCCTCATCTGTCGTAAGATATTCAGCTGTAAGGGCTATACCGTTGCCAGTAAGGAGTATATCTCCAGGCATGGTCGTCCCCATCACCCTCAGGAGCTCAGCCGCCATCACTGCCTGTGTTACTCCAACCACAAGACACCGGGTCGCTGGCAGTATAAGGACAAGCAGGGAGAGCCGATACAGGTGGATGTGAGGCAAAAAGTGCTTAGCAATAACGCCGAGATGCAGCTGGCGATGACACTGAGCGGACACGGGATCTGCCGCCTCCCCAGATTCTATATGAATGATGAGCTGGAATCCGGCAGGCTGGAGATACTGTTTCCTGAGCTGCCCGCCCCGGAGATCGATGTCTATGTGGTCTATCCCAGCCGCAAGCACCTGTCGCCCAAGGTCAGAGCCTTTATCGACCTAGTGGTGGAAAAGATCCCGCCCACCATGCTCACGGGCGGCTCCTCATAACAGTAAGGGATAATCAGGCACAACGAAGATTTTATGCCATCCCTGGCAAATCTTCATAAGTGTTCCGGACACAAAAAAGCGAAGCCACGGCTTCGCTTTTCTTATATCGGCGTTAACTCGCCAATCCGG
The DNA here is from genome assembly GCF_947501225.1 of uncultured Shewanella sp. Classification (GTDB taxonomy): domain Bacteria; phylum Pseudomonadota; class Gammaproteobacteria; order Enterobacterales; family Shewanellaceae; genus Shewanella. The sequence goes on along the minus strand of NZ_CANMUW010000006.1, from coordinate 255,010 downwards.
TCCTGGTTACTAATCTAGTCACCATTCTAGTCACCAAAGTCATCCAGCAGGATGTTTTCCTCTTCCACACCCAGACTCTCGAGCATGTTGATTACAGAGGAGTTCATGATTGGAGGGCCACACATGTAGAACTCACAATCTTCCGGTGCCTTATGGTTCTTGAGGTAGTTCTCATACAGGACATTATGAATGAACCCGGTATACCCATCCCAGTTGTCCTCAGGCAGAGGATCGGACAGGGCAACGTGCCAGACGAAGTTATCATTCTCGGCCGCCAGGGTATCGAAATCCTCCTGATAGAAGACTTCACGGGTCGAACGCGCACCGTACCAGAAGCTCATCTTACGCTTGGTCTTCACACCTTTAAGCTGGTCGAAGATATGCGAGCGCATAGGCGCCATACCCGCACCACCGCCGATGAATACCATTTCGGCATCTGTCTCTTTAACGAAGAACTCACCGAATGGCCCGGAGATAGTCACCTTATCACCCGCCTTGAGGTTAAAGATATATGAGGACATCTTACCCGGCGGCAGGCCTTCTGAAGGTGGCGTCGCGATACGCACGTTCAACATGATGCGCCCCTTCTCATCGGGGTAGTTCGCCATAGAGTAGGCACGCAACACATCTTCATCGACCTTAGAGATCAGGTCAAACAGGCCATACTTTTCCCAGTCGTCGCGATACTGCTCAGGAATATCGAAGTCTGAGTAGTGAACCTTGTGGGCAGGTGCCTCGATCTGAATATAACCACCGGCCTTAAACTTAACGTCTTCACCTTCCGGCAGTTTCAATAGTAACTCTTTAATGAAAGTAGCGGTGTTGTCGTTTGAGATGACTTCACACTCCCACTTCTTCACACCGAAGATCTCCTCTTCGACTTCGAGCTCCATATCTGTCTTAACCGCAACCTGACAGGCCAGACGACAACCCTCTTTCGCCTCTTTCTTGGTGATATGGTCGAGCTCAGTAGGCAGAATATCGCCGCCACCGGATTTTACGGTTACGCGACACTGACCACAGGTTCCACCGCCACCACAGGCCGAAGGGATAAAGATATCTTTGTTCGCTAATGCGCCCAACAGCTTATCGCCGGCCGAAGTTGTAATGCTTTTTTCTGCATCATCGTTGATGCGAATATTGACGTCACCAGTGGACACCAGTTTACTTTTGGCGAATAAGATCACCATAACCAGCATACTCACAACCAGAGTAAACATGCCGATACCAATTGCCATTTCCATCGAATCTACCTTTTCAATAATTCGTTTTCTTTAAGCTCATCTCGTAACAAGAGTCGCTTAAATAGAAATACCAGAGAAAGCCATAAAGCCCAGAGCCATCAAGCCGGTAGTGATAAAGATGATACCAATACCCTGTAACCCTTCGGGTATTGCATGAAACTTCATTCTCTCGCGCAGACCCGCCAGCATCACAATCGCCATAGCCCAACCCACGCCTGAACCCATGGCAAATACCGCAGATTCACCCAGGCTATAATCACGGTTAGCCATGAAGATAACGCCGGCAAAGATGGCACAGTTCACCGTCAGTAGTGGCAGGAAGATACCCAGAGAGTCATACAGACTCGGAATATACTTGTCTAAAACCATCTCCAGGATCTGAACCAGCGCCGCAATCACACCGATGAAGGTGATCAGCTGCAGGTAGCTCAGGTCCAACTCAGGCATGCCCGCCCAGGCCAGTGCTCCCGGTGCCAGCACGTTGGCATAGATCAGCTGGTTCAGCGGGACCGCCAGGGTCATCACCACGATAACCGCGATACCCAGACCGAAGGAGGTAGAGACCTTCTTAGATACGGCCAGAAAGGTACACATACCCATGAAGAATGACAGCGCCATGTTGTCGATGAAGGCTGCCTGAATAAAAAGATTAATGTAGTGTTCCATATCTCTTCCTTAACCTCGTTTGCGCTGTATTACGTTAATAGACCAGATCATTAATCCGATCAGGAAAAACGCACTAGGTGGGAGTTTGAACATCTCATTAGCCAGATACCAACCGCCATTTTCAACGGTCTGCAGGATCTCATGACCAAACAGGGTGCCACTACCGAGCAGCTCACGAACGAAGGCGACACCGAGTAAGATAACGCCATAACCCATGGCATTACCCACAGCGTCAACGACCGCAAGGTGAGGCGGGTTCTTCATGGCAAACGCTTCCGCTCGCCCCATGATGATACAGTTGGTAATGATCAAGCCGACAAATACCGATAGCTGACGGGACAGCTCGTAAGCGATATCCTGCAGCACCATGTCGACGATAATCACCAGAGATGCAATAACTGTCATCTGAGCGATGATACGCACACTGTTCGGGATCAAACGGCGTATAGCTGAGATGATCAGGTTTGAGAACACGAGTACAAAGGTCACGGCCAGTGTCATCACTAACGCCGTTTGCAAAGAGTTACTCACTGCCAGTGCCGAACAGACACCCAGCACCTGCATGGCAACGGGGTTGTTACTGAAAACAGGGGTGACCAGTATATCTCGGGTGGATGCGATATTAGTACTCACCTTAGACCTCCGAAGCTTTTAACTTGTTGAAGAAGGTTTGGAAGCCCTCTTTACCGAACCAGAACTGAATCGAACGTTGAACACCGCGCCCCGTCATGGTTGCACCACTGACGGCATCAACACCGTGAACATCACCCTCTTTAGCACCACCTTTAACCACTCTGAATGCCACTTTACCCTTGGCATCGAAAAGCTGCTTGCCCTGGAACTTACCAGTCCACTCGCTATCGTCGAGGAAGTCACCGATACCCGGCGTTTCACCATGTTCGTAAAAGACCACATTCTCGATGGTATTCATGTCCGGCTTAACCGCGACAAAACCATAGATGATCGACCACAGTCCCTTACCGTAGACAGGCACGACCACGCTGCTCAGCTTGCCGCTGTCGTCGAATACCTTAAAGACCCGAGCCTGATCCGCACGACTCTTGATCTTGGCGGTATCTTTCTTCGGCTTGCGCGATGTCTTGGGGTTGATGGCCGCCATGCGGTCATCGAAGTCCATGATCTCGCCTTCTGTCGTTACTGCACCGGTATCGAGCTCAACCAGCATAGGGGTGACAGATTTTTCAAAAATTGCACGAAAATCTTTGTCGCCGCCAATATCCACATCGGCAGCCATAAGCACGTAACGTTTCAGTTCGTCACGCTTCTTGGCAAGCTTACGCTCCTTGAGCAGATCCGCTGTACCTGTGATCATAAATGAACACAACAGGCACAGTGTCACTGTGAAGATCATAGTCCCAAGAACGGTATCTTTTTTAAAGGCCATTGCGTTTCAGTCTCCGCTTGATATTCGCTTTCGCGACCAGATAATCAAAAATAGGTGCCCATAAGTTAGCGAACAAGATAGCCAACATGATGCCCTCCGGCATCTTAGGGTTAACCACACGGATAAGCACAGTCATAAAGCCAATCAACAGACCATAAGCCAGCTTGCCTTTACTCGTATAAGCGGTAGTAACGGGATCGGTAGCCATAAACATCATACCGATAGCAAAACCACCTGTGACCATGTGCCAGGTCCAAGGCATAGCGAACAGTTCGTTTTTAGCCGAGCCGATCAGGTTGAACAAGACTGCGGTCGCTATCATACCCAGCATGACACCGGCGACGATGCGCCAGTCGGCCAAACGGGTCAGAATCAAGAGTCCACCACCAATCAGCAGTGCCAGAGTACTGGTCTCACCAATCGCACCAGCGGTAAAGCCGAAGAAGGCATTCCACCAATTTGGATCGGTAAACGCGTCATACCAGGCATAGTCTGCAAAGCTCATCTTGCCTGCGGCGGTCTGAATTAAGGCGGTTGCACCTGAGAAACCATCTACGGCAACCAGCTGACCGACCACAGAGACCTGAGATGGATAGGCGAAGTAGATGAATGCTAATCCGGCTAATGCAGGGTTGAGGAAGTTATACCCCATGCCACCAAACACCTCTTTGCCGATAACGACACCGAAGGTGATACCCATGGCCACTAACCACAGCGGGGTAGACACAGGTAAGATTAGGGTGAAGAGTAAAGCTGTGACGAAGAAACCTTCGTGCAGCTCCTGTCCTCTCACCTTAGCGAAAACCATCTCCCAAAACAGGCTGACAATCAGGGCGGTCAGATAGATAGGAATATAAAAGCTGGCACCGTAGAGAAACAGGCCAATCAGACCGGTCTGCTCCGTTAAACCACCAGATATCAGGTTAAACGGAATAAGTTGCCATACATCGGGTGTAGCCAGTCCACCGGCGACAGCAAGCTGCGCCTGCAGGCCTAAGTTGTACAGACCAAACAGAATGGCTGGCAGCAGGCAGAGGCCCACTAAGGTCATGGTACGTTTAACATCAATCGCGTCACGAACGTGCACTTTACCTTTAGTGCTACGACCATGAGCAACGACCAGCGAACGAAGGTAGCCCTTCATCGCATGCCCGGGTGCGTAGTAATCTTCCTGCGCGTCGGGCTTTCTATCTTTGCTACTCATTAACCTTCCCTCTGAATACTTAATTTGAACAGGTTAGGAACATACGGGGTCACGCCCTGCACATAGGACTCATTATTTAACTCAGTCATTAACCTTCTCTTTCAATAATATCTAAGCAGGCACGCAGCTCTTTGCCGAAGTCATACTTACCGGGACAAACGAAGGTGCACAGAGCCAGATCTTCCTCGTCCAGCTCCAGAGCACCCAGCTCCTGAGCCTCATCGGTATCACGAACCACAAGGTCGCGAACCAGCAGTGTAGGCAAGATATCCAGAGGCATCACCCGGTCCAGCTGACCGAACGCCATCATGGCGCGTTCTGAGCCCCCTGTGTGAGTCGTCATCTCAAACAACTTCTTAGTGGGTTTGAAACGAGAAGTTACGGCGCGGGTAATGGAGAACTTTTCAGATCCACCACGAACCCATGACAACAGATGATGCTCCGAGTCTTCGGTCAGGGCTGTAACCTGACTATGAAAACGCCCCAGATAATCGTGAACACCCGTAGCTGTGTGTCCCGAAAGCACCGAACCTGACACAACACGTGAGTAACCAGGCTTAAGTTCATCCTTGACGATACCGCTCATTTCGGCGCCCAGTTGGGTGCGAAGAAGACGAGGATTGCTGACGTTAGGACCGGCAAGCGACACCACACGGTCGGTGTAGAGTTCACCGGTAAGGAACAACTTGCCGTAGGCGATGACATCCTGATAACCGATATGCCAAACCTGACGCTCTATGCTGACAGGCAGGGTGAAGTGAATGTGTGTACCTACTAACCCGGCAGGGTGTACACCACCGAAACGACGGGTCTCAACCTGAGAAAGCTCGTGTCCCGGCAATGACTCACCTTCATCATGACACAGGTATACCTTGCCATCGGTCAGACGGGTCAGGGCCGACATACCCACAGCAAATGCCTGTTCATTTTCGGCAATGATCAGACGGGGGTCAGCCGAGAGTGGGTTGGTGTCCATGGCGGTTACGAAAATTCCCGCCGCAGTAGCGTCGAGCTGGGGCACGCGTGAGAAAGGTCGGGTACGAAGTGCGGTCCAAAGACCACTCTTGACCAGATTATCCTGCACCGACTGTCTGCTCATAGACGACAGGTCGCTGCTGGTCTCGAACGTCACCTGTTCATCGCCCTGGCAAGTGATAACCACAGATTGCAATACGCGGCGCTCACCGCGATTGATAGCCGTGATCTCGCCACTGGCTGGTGCAGTAAAGAGTACACCGGGGGTTTTCTTATCTTCGAAAAGAGGCTGGCCCTTTTTGACCATATCGCCGACTTCCACCATCATGGTGGGCTTTAAGCCAACATACTCTTCACCGAGAAGGGCCACGCGCGATGGCCTTGAGGCTTTGTCAATTTCCTGCCGGGGCTCCCCGGCAATGGGCACATCTAAGCCCTTCTTTACTATTCTAATCTGGTCTGAGAAACCTGCCATCACAACATCAACCGTTAAAATTTTGGATAGTTAATAGTATATCTTTGTTAACTTAAGTTCCGCTATTGGCGTCACATTACTCAGCCGTTTTGTAACTTAGTAACATTATTTTGGCTGATTTTGTGATCCAGCTTCACTTTCAGATCTACCACGTGTTACCAATGTAGTTTTATAACAATAAAAGTAGAAATCAATCATCGCTGATTTAGACACGACTAAATCTATAAAAAAACTACGATTTGTCACAAAGAATAGTCGAAGATATGAAGGAAAATTGTTTTATTTGAGAAAAATATCCAAAAGCATGTAATAAAGCCTCCAGAGTAACAAACAACAATATTTAAAATCCGCTCACTCACCCATCAGAAACTCATAGCTCGAAGCTCGAAGCTCGAAGCTCGAAGCTCGAAGCTCGAAGCTCATCATGATTTAAACGGATGGGATGGAAAACCACTGATAGAATGATAATGAAGTTAGCCATTAGTGTTACCATTTGATAGATATTACTTTAATTTATGTGAACACCTGGGCGGCAACGAATGGCCCCCTAAGTGCTGGCACTCTAAATAACACTTAACATCCGCTCAATATTATCAGCGGTGTAACACGACTCAACCGGAATGAAACCTGTGTTAAAAAAAATCTTCTCTATGACCAGCTCCACCCAGATGTTGGTCGCTATGTTTTTCGGCTTTGCCATCGGCATCTTCTTCGGCGAGTCCGTCGGTTGGCTTAGTTCCATCGGAACCAGTGTGATCTTACTGATGCAGATGACGGTACTTCCCTATATCGTGGTCTCTTTGGTAGGCGGCATAGGAAAGTTACAAAAAAGCACCGCGTCACTGATCTTCAGCCGCGCCGGTCTGATCATGCTACTGCTATGGTTAATCGGCCTCATCACTGTCGCCCTGATGCCATTGTCATTTCCCTTCGTCGAATCGGCCTCATTCTTCAGCACCAGTGCCATAGAGCCGAGTACGCCTATCGATTATTTCAAACTTTATATCCCCTCCAACCCATTTGAATCTATGGCTGCGGGATATGTGCCGGCCATGGTGGTATTCAGTATCGCCATGGGGCTGGCGCTTATCGGCATGGAGGGGGAACATAAACAACAGATACTCACCTTCATGCACACCACAAGCGAGATTTTTTCCCGTATCACTCAGGGACTGGTGAAGGTACTGCCTATCGGCATCTTCGCCATGTCGGCATCGGCGGCGGGTACCATGGGGGTCGATGAATTTGCCAGCATGCAGGTCTACCTGGTCAGTTATTTTGTACTCTGTTTGCTGCTCACCTTCTGGCTACTGCCCTGGATTATCGCCTCTGTCACCCCGATCACCTTCGCTCAGTCATTGCGGATCTCCAAGGCCAGCTTAGTCACCGCCTTCGCCACCGGAAACATCTTTATTGTGATACCTGTGATTGTTGAGGAGTGTAAGCAGATCATGCGCGAGCAGGACAATCTCAGTGAAGATGGCGCAACGCTCATCGAGATCTTAGTTCCCATCGCCTTCACCTTCCCCAATATCGGTAAGCTTACAGTGATTCTGTTTGTCTTCTTTGCGGGCTGGTTTAATGGCACACCGGTCGAACTCACCAGCATCCCCTCCCTGTCGGTCAGTGGCCTGCTGTCGCTGTTTGGCAGTGTCTACGTCGCCATCCCCTTTATGCTGGATCTGGTTCACCTGCCCTCGGATCTGTTCCAGTTATTCGTGATGGCCGGATTTATCACCGGAAAGTTTGGCTCCATCGCCGCCGTGATGAACCTGTTTGCCCTGACCCTAATAACCGCCGCACTGTTTCAGAAGAGTCTCAGACTAAAGCCGCCACAACTGATAAAGATGGGACTGGGTGTCGTCAGCGGAGTTCTGCTGACGCTCGTCGTCTGTCGCGTCGGCATGGGGCTGTTTATCACCAGCCCGGAGATCACCAGCGAGGTGATAGCTAATATGCAGGTGGCCGACAAAGTGCCGACTAAGGTAAAGAAACAGTATCCCGTCTTAGGTCAGACCCCCTCCTCCCCGGTTGCAGATATACCGGCCATTCGCAGCCGTGGAGTATTAAGAGTCGGCTATATCCCCAGTAATGTCCCCTTCAGCTACTACAATAACGGCGGACAACTGGTGGGCTTCGATAGCGCCATGGCCACTAAACTGGCCGAGGATCTTGGGGTCGAGGTAGAGTTTATTCCGTTTCGCAAGGCAGAATTAGCCCGCTCTCTTGATGCTGGCTATTTCGATATCGCCATGTCCGGGCTGGCCATGGATATAGGACAGATGGACCAGCTCAGTTACTGTGAGCCGATACTCGAACTCAATCTGGCCATCGCCACCAGGGACCACCTGGTGAGCAGCTTCAAGAGTAGCCAGAGCATATCTGAGATGGAACATGTCACCATCGCCTACGCCGAGCATAGCGATGCCATCGAAGATGTAGCCGCAAGCTACCCTAATGTGGAGTTTGTTAAGATCGAGGGATATAAGAACTTCTTCAGGCAGAAAAACGACAAATACGATGCCGTAGTGATCAGCGCCCAGGCAGGATCGGCCTGGACCCTGTTCTTCCCCGGTTATGGCATCGCCCTGCTGGAGAGCAAGTCCCGCTACCCGGTGGCTTATGCCGTCGCCCAGAACAACCAATCACTGCTTAACTATGTGAACAACTGGCAGCGTCTGCGCAAGGTCGATGGCCATCAGGAACGTTTCTATAACTACTGGATGCTGGGCCTGGGAGCCACCGAGCCCAAGCCTCGCTGGTCGGTTATCCGCGATCTGTTGCATTGGGTGGATTAAAAGAGTGTAGGAGCGGCTTTAGCCGCGAAGAGTCAGTTTGTTCCATCCTTCCCGGCTAAAGCCGGTCCTACACGTAATGCTGAATGACTCTGTCTGTAAAGAACAGCATCTAGACTTTCCCTGCTCGCTCCCCGTTCCTCGCTGTTATTCTGAAAACAAAAAAGCCGGGTATTAACCCGGCTTTTTAACTAACATTACTAACTGATGCGATGAACTAGCGCGACAAACTATCGCGACGAACTATCGCGACGAACTATCGCCACTAACTTACGCTGTTAACGTGTCTTCACGTATGGTACACCGATTGACTTAGGACCGACCGCGCGGCCGATAAAGCCTGCCAGCAGGAGTACGGTCAGGATGTAAGGCAGAACCTCGATAGCCTGTACCGGAATTTCACCCACTATCGGTAACTCGGCGCCCTGCAGACGAATCGCTACCGCATCGAGGAAACCAAACAGCAGACAACCAAACAGTACCGGTACCGGTTTCCACTTACCGAAGATCAATGCCGCCAGGGCGATAAAGCCTTTACCGGCACTCATGTTAGGTACGAAGCCTGCACTGTGTGCGGTCGACAGATAAGCACCGGCAATACCACATAATATACCTGCACAGATCAGGGCGCGATAACGTATCCAGGCAACGGAGATGCCCGCAGTATCCACCGCATGAGGGTTTTCACCCGCCGCGCGAAGACGCAATCCGAAACGGGTTCTGAACACGATCCACCAAACAAGCGGCACCATGGCCAACGCCAGATAGACCAGAATGTTATGACCCGATATCAGCTCGCTGTATAACAGGCCAATAACGGGAACATCGGCAACCGCATCGGCACCGGGAAGCGTGACCGGCGTGAATCGCTCACTGTCAGACAATGCTGGAGTCTGTCCCCCCAGACCAAACCAGAAACGGCCCAGTGTGACAGTCAGGCCCACAGCCAACATGTTGATCGCCACACCCGAAACGATCTGATCGCCTCTGTGGGTGATAGAGGCAAAGCCATGGATCAACGATAAGCTGACAGAAACTGCGATAGCAACCAGTAATCCAAGCCACACATTTCCGGTAACCGAAGCCGTAGCCGCAGCGGCAAACGCCGCCGACAGCAGTTTACCCTCAAGGGCAATGTTCACAATACCCGAGCGCTCAGAGAACAGGCCGGCAAGTGCAGCAAGAATAAGTGGCGCCGATACCCTGAGGGTAGCGTCTAAGATTAAAATAATATTCTCATACATAACTTAAGCCTCCGCCTGTGCATTGCCGGTGGATTTTTTCTTCTGATCCAGATAGACAAAGATTCGCTCGGTTGGTTTTACCAACATCAGTGAAAGCGCACCACTGAACAACACCACTAAGGCCTGCACAACCTGAATCATCTCACGGTCGATATTAGGGAAATCGAAAGAGAGCTCCGCTCCCCCCTGATAGAGCACACCAAACAGCAGACTCGCTAAAATGATACCCACCGGATGGTTACGACCAATCAGACACACTGCGATACCGGTGAAGCCATAACCGGCCACAAAGTCCAGCTTCAACTGCTGACTATAGCCCTGTACTTCGTTGAGACCCAACATGCCCGAAAGTGCACCCGAGATAAGCATCACTATGATGATCAATTTCTTATGGTTAATTCCGCCATATTCGGCAGCCGATGGGCTGGACCCCATGGCTCTGATGGCATATCCCCAACGCGTACGCCAAAGTAGAATCCACACCAAAACACAACAGGTCAATGCAATGAAGAAACTGAGATTCATCGGTGATTGTGAGAAGGAGAAGCCAAACCAAGCCGCTATCTCATGGAACATAGGCATCACGGCAGATTGTTCAAACACACGCGATACCGGCGCCATCTGACCGTCGAGCTTAAGCACGTTCACCATCAGATATACCATCAACGCCGAGGCGATAAAGTTAAACATGATGGTGGTAATGACGATATGGCTGCCACGATAGGCCTGCAGATAGGCTGGAATGAGTGCCCACAGTGCACCAAAGAGCATACTGACGACCATAGTGATAGGTAACAGCGCCCAGAATGGCAAGGTATGATCTAAGCCCAGACAGGCCAGTCCCACACCTAAGCCACCGAGATAGGCCTGACCTTCACCACCGATATTGAACAGCCCGGCAGAGAAGGCTACCGCTACCGCTAAACCGGTGAAGATAAAGTTAGTCGCATAATAGAGGGTGTAACCTACCCCTTCCTGATAACCCAGGGCTCCCTTCACCATCACGACCGCAGCCTCGACAGGGTTCACATCCACCGCAACGAAAATAATTGCAGAGAACGCAAAAGCAAAGAGGATATTGACCAGGGGCAGTCCGATGATATTTACCCATGACGGGATTTTTGAGTCGTTCACGACTGACCTCCGCTGCTAGTTTGTTCTTCACCCGACTCTTTAAGCTCATCGGGCATTATGTTGGCCATCATCATTCCGAGAATCTTCTCGTTCGCCTGTTCGGCACTCACTTCACCCACGATATGTCCATCAAACATCACGATGATCCTATCGGACAGGGCCATGATCTCATCGAGCTCCACCGATACAAGCAAGATACCTTGCCCCTGATCCCTCAGCTCGATGATACGTTTATGGATAAATTCGATGGCACCGATGTCCACCCCTCGCGTCGGTTGACCGATCAGCAACACATCCGGGTTCTTTTCCACCTCCCGGGCAATAATCAGCTTCTGCTGGTTACCACCTGAAAATAGTGAGCTTCTCAGCTTAGGATCCTGTGGCCTGACGTCCCACTCCTCCATGAGACGCTTACACTCTTCAGTTATCGCCTTAGGCTTATTCATCACCAGGCCATTGTATTGCGGCTGGTTCTGATGTCCCAGGATGGCTGACTCTTCGGCACTAAACGCCTTAATCAGGCCCATCTCCAGTCTGTCTTCCGGCACATGGCCCACGCTGAGCTGGCGCACGCCATCGGGCGTACTTGGGAACTCAGGAGAGATACAGGTATCACCTATGGTGATTAAACCACTGGTCGGTGTGAGCAGGCCTGCAAGTGCATTAATAAGCTGAGACTGGCCATTTCCGGATACACCGGCAATACCGACGACCTCGCCGGCCCTGATTTCCATGTTGACCTTTTTAAGACGGTCGACACCCATCTCATCTGTATAGGTCAGATCTTGAGTTGATAGTACAACGTGGGCAGGATTAGCCGGTTTCTTATCGACTTTCAGGCGTACCTTTCGTCCCACCATCAGTTCGGCCAGCTCTTCCTTATTCGTCTCCGCCGTTTTTCTGTGCGCAACCATCGCACCCTGGCGCATGATCGAGACATTATCTGTCGCTGCCAGAATCTCTCTGAGCTTGTGGGTAATAAGTAAAATAGTGACACCCTGCTCACGCAGCGCATCGAAAATATGAAACAGATGATCAGTTTCCTGAGGAGTCAGTACACCGGTAGGCTCGTCGAGAATAAGGATCTTAGCGCCGCGATATAGGGCTTTTAAGATCTCAACCCGCTGCTGCAGGCCAACCGGCAAGTCTTCAATTAAGGCATCTAGCGGTACTTCAAGCTGATAATCTTTTGCCAACCGCTCTAACTCTTTGCGGGCATCATGGAGACTGTGCTTGAGCAGGGCGCCATTTTCGGCACCTAAGATCACATTCTCAAGAACCGTGAAGTTGTCGACCAACATGAAGTGTTGGTGAACCATACCGATTCCGTGAGCGATAGCCTCTTTCGAGTTGGTCAGGTTCTGGACCTCACCGCCAATCATAATCTCACCGGCATCAGCGGTATAAAACCCGTAGATGATGTTCATCAGGGTCGATTTACCCGCCCCGTTTTCACCGATAATGCCATGGATGGTGCCGGGAGGAACTTGTAGATCAATGTTTCGGTTAGCGTGTACTGCGCCGAATCGTTTATCGATACCACGCAGTTCGAGTGCAAAAGGTTTGTCGCTAGGGAGTGTAGACATAAGTTATGTTTCTCTTTGCCGCCCTATGGGTACTTCTCAAAAAGCTCCCCCGCTTGAGACAGGAGAGCGAACTTTCACTTCTTACAGATGTTGAGCACTAATGCTAGTGCTCACATCAGTATTTAACAATAAGCACTTAACTTTAGTACTTACAGCTGTTATCAGCCATGTAATCGTGAACCTTAATATCTCCGGCTACGATCTTAGCTGAAATTTCACCCAGCTTAGTTTCCATTTCAGCCGTCACTAAGTCACGGTTGTACTCATCGATAGTCCAGCCAACACCGTTCTCTTTAAGACCACGGGCGTCGATACCCGGAGTGAAAGTACCACCTTCAGCAGCCTTAAATACTTCAAATGTCGCTAAACCTACGCGCTTAACCATAGAGGTAAGCATGACACCCGGATGCAGGTAGTTTTGGTTTGAGTCAACACCGATAGCAAATTTGCCTTCATCTTTCGCAGCCTGATAAACACCAACACCGGTACCACCAGCGGCGGCGAAGACTACGTCGGCACCTTTAGTGAACTGACTCTTAGTCAACTCGGCACCACGGGCAGGGTCTGACCATGCTGCGTTCGTTGAACCCGTCATATTCTGGAATACTTCGGTATCTTTACTGATGTATTTCGCACCCTGCTCATAGCCACAGGCAAACTTACGAATCAGTGGAATATCCATGCCGCCAACGAAACCAACTTTATGGCTTTGTGACTTCATTGCAGCTAGCGCGCCGACAAGGAATGAACCTTCATGCTCTTTAAACACAAGAGACTTAACATTAGGCAGGTCAACCACGGCATCGATAATCACAAACTGACTATCCGGGTACTTCTTAGCGACCTTTTCCAATGCCGAACCATACATGAAGCCAACTACAACGATTGGGCTGAAGCCACGACGTGCCAGACGCTCAAGGCCTTGTTCACGCTGTGCATCGTTTGCCGGTACAAATTCACGTACATCAATCTTGGTTTGTTCTGTAAATTTAATTACACCGTTCTGATAAACCGCTTGGCTGAAAGATTTATCAAACTTACCCGATGAGTCATAGGCTACGGCTGGTTTAAAATCTGCAGCGTTTGCGACAAACGAGCATAGTGCCAATGACACAGCTGTCGCAGTAGTTGTTAGGATTTTCTTCATGATTGTCCTCGTTGTAGGTATGTAAGTATGTATATAGATATGTATATGGGCAGTAACTTTATAATTTTTCGATTCAGTATTTTTATGCCCCTAAGCTCAGCTTGCTATGTTGCAAAATTACTGGCTCAGATACTGACTTTGTACATTAACGAAGATAGAGCTTACAGCAGGAAAGTATAGGATGGCTAGGGTTAATTGTGCCTTGGTTCCCATTCAATCTAAGTAACAGATACGATTAGCATTCATGTAATTTTAGAACAAAAAAGCAGACAATTTACGGCGTAATTGCGTTATCTGCCCCCACTTGGCCTAACTTTACAACTGGACAGTAATTATACAGCGCGACAAACAATATCCCTGTTCGTAATATGGGATGGAGAAAAAGAGAGAATATAAAGAATAGACATATGTATAACCACCAAACCATCGAACATCTGGTTAACACACGATCAACACACCGCCCATTAATAACTCAGGTTGTTCTGAAATCGAGACAATCACTTTCAATGTAACAAAACAACATTTTTAGCTGATTTTAGCTTGAATTATGACGCCAGACGGCCATGGGTAGTGGATCCTTCCCCATTTAGCCCATTTAAATGCCCCTAAAAAGCATAAATATCCAATTATATTATTTTGAAAAAATGAGATACGGATCCGACCAGCTAACTCGGTGTGGGCACTAAGCTGTCGTATTGGGACTGATATCGCCTTTCAAAGAGAGGAAAATCTACCACAGTAGAGGCTACGGCTTTGGGGGGGGCAATATTAATAAGCCTGCCCATTCGAAATAAAAAAGGCACCCTAGGGTGCCTTTGACATTGCAGGAAAACTTACTTTAGAACTTTACTTCACAATATAAGCACCCGGAGTCAACGCAGGGATTGCTCCTCCGGGCGCTTAATTCTTAAAGAGAGTGACCGTGATGCTCCATGATCTTCTCTGGGCTATGACAAGTCGCACAAGCTTCTTTAGCGTCTTTAGCCATCTGTTTGTCCGGACCGAAGTATGCGCCATTACTCTCGAAGTGGCTCATCGCAGCATCAGACAGGTACTTCTGGTGACAGCTCATACATGCAGCCGCATCAGGTGAGGCGTACCAGGTTTCAACTGGGTTTGCTACCGGATCATTACCTTCGCCAGCGATAAAGCTAGGTACTGTATGTGCAGCTCCGGCATTGCGACCAAGCTCGAAGCCATAGTCCTTACCGCCCCAGCCTTCGACTTCAGCATGACAAGTCATACAGTCTGTCTTCAGGATAGTACCGCTACCACCATGACCATTATCATGACCTTCAGCCTTGTGAGCCTTATACATAAAGCTTGTAGACTTCATCTGTCCCCATGGTACAGGCGCCCAGTTCTCTTCCACTGCACCTAACTTCTTGTCGTTAGTATGACAGGCGATACAGTTCACGCCGTTAGCATCATGGTATAGCTCCTCGCTATGACAGCCCATGCAAGTCCCTTCATTGATGATAGGTCGACGAGTCTGCTTATCACCGTAAGGACCGTCCAGAAGAACACGGTATGGTTCAGTTTGAACGTAAGCAGGGTATGCACCTTCTGCTGAACAATCTGTACGGGTACCACTGCCTTCGGCAAAACAAACTTTAACCAACGGAAGAATCTCTAAAGATCTGTCAGTCAGAATATCAGCCGGTACATCGGTACGATATGTCTTGCCACCTTTCACCTTCTCGGTGATGACATGGAACACTTTAGTGTCAGCGTTGTAGGTAGTTGAACCATCCCCCTTCAAGCTGAAACGTCTGTGATCATAGGTTGTGCCAATAGTCAGACTATCAGTCTCTGAAGTCACAAGCTGCTCAGGATAATCACCTTCGATATCCCAGCTCACAACCATATATGGGTTGCTGTAGCCTTGCTTGTAGATCTCATCTTCGGTGACCAGTGCACCTGCAGCGTCCATAACCTTGACGTCAAACTCAAGCAGGCCGTCAACGTTTAAGACAACATTGCTAACTTCAACACTGTAGTCTTGTGCAGCGTCATATGGCTTCTTGTGGTCTGTATGAACGGCTGCACTGTGACAGTCTGTACAGGTCAGAGAAGGGTTCTTGTCAGAATTATGCTGTGCCGGAGAGTCTGTGTGACAACCGGTACAGGCATTAGCATTGGCATTGGCCAGCCATAGATCTTTATCCGCCAGGCTTTCATCATCCAGGTGACAAGCCGCACAATCCATAAATGGCTTAGTTGGGAATGCAGGGTAGTCGAATGCATGATCGCCGCCGTAGCCCGCGATAGTGTATGGCATTTTAACTACGTTACCTTCAGCATCTTTACCTTCGCGATTTGGTCCCATATGGATAGCGTGTACCATATGCCCAAGTTCGACCGATACCGCATTAGGATCACTGACAATTCCGTTGTGACACGATTGGCAGTTTTCCATATCCAGACGACGACCACCATGAGCCTTTAAGCTGTCTGGTTGGTGACAGGTGTAACAGGTTTCCAGTGTAACCAGGTCACGGGTCGCTATGCCCTCTTGTGCATTGGTCGACGGGATCCAGTCATAGTGTGCATTTTCTGCCAACTCATGACCCGAGTCATATTCGAACTGCATCTCGATGGCGATACGCTGAGTCAGATCGGCATCGAATACGATACCCGCAGCATCTTCGGCAGCAGTTAAGTCAGTTTTGAAGGTGTAGATATAAGTACCATCACCGTTATCGACCAGACACTCGGGGCAGTCTTTTAACTTCTCGAAGCCTTGCTCGAATGTCGTCCCTTCATCGTTGGTCGTTTCGTTAAGTAGTGAGATCCACTGCTTAAGATCTGAACCTTGATTAGTTTGCAGCTGAGCCAATGAGAAGCGGAAATCATGAAACTCGTTCTCTCCGGTCAAGCCAAACAGGCCTACGCCCTCTTTGTTAGCCAGATCGAAATCGACAGTAATGATACCGTCTGCATAAGCAGCCTTGGTAATATTTGCAGTCGCTTCAGCGGCCATGTCGATATGAAGACCGGAGGTACCAGGCTTACCATTCTCGCCATTGCTACCATTTGAGCCATCTGCGCCGTTTTGCCCATCTTTGCCATCTTCACCACAGGCTGTGACCATCATTGCAGATGCAATTAACAGTGCCAGTGATGTTTTTCTTTTAGTTATAATCATTTTTTCTCCCTAATGTGTAACCACCATGTGGTTCATACAAAATGCTAGAGATAATTCAGATAAATAAATTTGAAGCACATCACTTTGCTATATCGACCACCAACCAGTCGATAACACTAAGGAGCGCGAAACAAACAAAACAACACCGAGGCGCTTGCAAGATGTGACCAGATTTAATATCAACAACATAAAATTTAACAGTTGTTCCAACCATAATTCGATAAATGGAATTGCGAACTACGAATAATAGAAATGAGGGGAGTGGATATTGTTAACAGATAAACGCAAGATCACAAAAACATAACCTGAGTTACATTTCACCCATTTCCATGATATTGATCCTCGCTTTACCTCATCTTTATCTCTAAATTAGCTGGGTGTGTTTTATATAACCAGAATAGTGATGAGTAAGTTTAAGCAGAATAATCTCTTTGATATCCAAGTATTTGTACTTATTTATGAATCGTTAAACTCAACATTAGTCGGCCAGGCACTGAATGTTCCCGCTTCTAAAATAAGTCGAAGTTTAAAGGCGTTACGTCACTCCCTCGATGCACCGTTATTCATCCGTAAACAGCATGGCTTCGAGCGTAGCCAGTTTGCCGATGAGATCTACCCTTCGATGAAGAGGATCATTCAGATTACTGAGAACTGTGGGCGCCTCAATGTTGAATCGGATAATAACCATAAGAAAGAGATTGTTATCGCATGCCCGCCGCTGCTCTCATCCAACCTGAGCCGTCTGCTGCAAGATAAGGCGACCGAGCATCAGAAAAACTACCTGTTTAATATCAAACCTTGCACGGCGGATATTGGCAACCTGGTAAAGCAGAAAGAGATCGATCTTGCCATCACACACAGAGCCTATAATACAGAGCAGTTACAATCGGATTTTATCTGCGAGGGGGAGTCTCTGTTTCTTGTCGGTAACAGGAGCCACCCTATCTGGGAGACGGTCAACCCTACGGCGCTGGAGAACATTCTGGAGCAGGCCTATATCGTCATCGACGCACCTGAGTTCAGCGACCCCAGAGATCCACTGGAGTTCTATGCTAAGGATCAGGGAAAGGAGCTAAATATTCAGGCCAAGGTGAGTGGCATTGCCGATCTCGCCTCCCTGCTGGAATTCGGCCACGCCATGGCTTTGCTCAGCTCCTTGAGTGCGATCAGCTTTCTAAACAAGAGTAGTGATATCCGCTCGATGCGGTTGTCGGCAGAACAGCAACAACAGCTCTGCCAGAGAAGCGGTCTTCCCCGTCACTATTTGACCAAAAGGAAGCAGAACCACCAAATCCCCAGCTGGTTACAGCTGGCGATAACACAATTTATATTCGATAACACCGCATCTAAAGCCTGAAGAAGAGGAAGGATAAATGTCCATAGATAAGTTGCTCAATCTCAACTTACTAAGCATTGAAATATTTTGTCAGGTCTATCTGAAACATACGGTGATCGATGTAGCCAACCATTTAGAGTTGTCTCAGCCCAAGGTGAGCAGAGAGCTTAACTCGCTCAGAAAAGCCTTTTCAGATCCGCTCTTTATCCGGCAGAACAACCGTCTGGAAGCCACCGAGTTCGCTCACAACCTCTACCCAAAGCTACAGGAGATGCTGCAGGCGAGCGCCGAGGCACAAAAGCACTTACTCAATATTCGCCACCGTCGCGAACCCAGCTTCACGATTGCCACCGTGCCACAACTTGAGATCAACTTGCCACAAACCATTCTAAAGGCGGCACAGAGGAGCAACACCAAGATAGATGTCACCCTTTGCCCCTGGACCAAATCGAGTATCGAACAGTTCCAAAGCGAAGAGCTCGATGCGGCTATCGCCTTCGAGCCAGCCGATAGAAAGGGGATACTCTCTAAACCCATCATACAACACAGAGGCGGACACTTAATTGCCCGTGAAGGTCACCCGATCTGGCAAAACCCCGTCATCGACGAGATGATAAACTATCCGATAGTGAAGCTTATCACTATGCCCTTTCCGGCCAACAAGTCACCGCTGATGAACTATGCAAAAACCCAGGGGAAAAAACTGGAGGTCTTCGCTACCGTATCCGATCTGGGGAGCGCCGCAAATACCCTGTTAAACTCGAATGCCATCATCATCGTCGGCGTGAGAGCCGCAGTCAATTTCTTGCAAAACATCAAAGGGATCCATGCTGAAATACTGGATTATCAACAAGATAAAGACATACTTAAGAATTTCAGTTACCCAACAACCTATCTTTGGTTAAAACACAACCATGAGGGTCAGGTCACGGCACCACCATGGTTACAACAAGCGCTGGAAAAATTTATCACCGAGGCTCACAAGTAGCGAGTCTAAAAGGATATGCGGAGTAATAGAGGTTAACAGCAGGAAGTTTGTCCTCGGCACAAGCCGGCCGAGGACGCTAAAGCCGGGAATTACATTCCGTGACAGTCAGCACACTCTTTCATCGTCAGTGTTGCTTCATGAAGCTCCATATCCACCTCGTGCGCACTGCCCATATCGTGACAATCATTACAGGTAGCCAGTGTCGCTTCTGCTTCTAAGTGAACAGTCAAATCGATTGTTTCGTGACAATCAGAGCAATCTGTCGCAGCGGCAGAACCAGCAAAAACAAGAGCAGTTAACAGAGTCAGGTATTTCATAGTTATTCCTTAAAGAATCGAAGATATAGTTATCTATGCCAATTCGCTACCATGTTAAGCATCATTATTAATTTAAACTTAATAAACTGAAAATTTCTGAATACTTGCTGAACAGATCACCTCTGCCACCTTTAAGCTGTGATCTAAATCATCTGCCACTTTTTATGATTAACTTATGCTCAAATAGCTGAGAAAACTTTCCGCCCCAAAATCCCCGGTTATTAGACTAAAATTACATTGTCACCCCCTACCACTCATCTTTAAGTGGAGAAAAATTATGAGTGTTTCAGTAAAGTTATCGGCAGGCTCTAACTTTCCATCGGTGAGGGTCAACACACTCGATGGCACTACGATCACATTGGGGCGGGCCTACCATGGGGCGTTATGGCAGATGGTGGTGATCTACCGGGGACAGCACTGTCCGCTATGTACAAAGTTTCTGAACCGGTTAGAAGACTATAAGGCCCGGTTGCAGAAAATTGGCCTCGATATTGTTGCCGCATCGGCCGACTCCATCTCTCAGCTTAAGGAACATAAAGAGCGGCTCACGACCAGCTACCCAATTGGCTACGGCTTGTCTCAAAAACAGATGCAGCAACTGGGGCTATATATCTCCATTCCCCGCTCTGAGCAGGAAACCGATCACGACTTTGCCGAGCCCGGGTTATTTGTAGTTAACCGACTTGGAGAGATCATCGTCATAGACATCTCCAATAATCCCTTCTCTCGCCCGGAACTCGAGTCCCTTGTCTCAGGTCTGGAGTGGATAAGCGACCCGGATAATGATTACCCCATCCGCGGTACCCTTGCCTATTGATAGAGGCGTCTTAGATTGGTCTCTGCTTAGGTCAATCTAAGCTTCTCTTTACCTATCTTCACCTGTTACCTTCTCAGGCCTTTTCACGCCCCAAGGCCTCACCCAGAGGCTCAAAGTATGCGATAAGGGCTGAGAAAATTTGTTCTCTATGGGCAAGGTCCGGGTAACCACCACTATCAGCCAGAGATGAACTCAAGGTTTCGGCGACAAGATAGGGGTTACTTATCTCTGGTTGTGATTCGATACACGCCTCGAAGGCGCGGGCCATCAGCTCGGTAGGCTTAGAGAAATATTGCCGACCATACTGCTTATCCAGTGCCACGGCGCGGCTGACAAAGTCATGGCAGTCGAGCCCGTCGCCACTGAGCATAGTCGTTGCAAAGACCTGTTGCAGACGCTGGTTCAACGGGTGCTCGATAGCCCTCACATCGGCAAGCCAGCTACTGCTGGCAAAGGAGATACCTTGTGAAGAGGTATTAAATGCCTTAGAAGCAATATAGTGGTCGAAGGCATGCCAAAACTCATGGGCAAGAGCTCCGGCTCCCGCGTTCTTAGCCAATGCAAGCTCACGACCAGCAGGCATGTAATGAGCCTGCACGCCCTGTTGGCCACCGCTACCGAAGGCCAGATTCAGGGTCTGTCTCAGGCCAAGGGCTTTTGGCGGCAACTTAAGTATAAAAGCCAGGTCGGCCAGAGAATCGAAGATCAAGTTGGCGGCCTTCTCCTTCTCCTCCTCTTCTACCCAGCTACCTAACCGAATATGATTAAGGCCAAAGGTCTCTTTGATATCATGAAAGCTCACCTGCTCACCGAAGCGATAATCGGGGCCGGTGCGTTGATACTCTCTATGCTTTAACACGTATACTTCTTCGCTAACTAATCTGACTCTGAGTACTAGTCTGAGGCAAAGCTCCTCTACAGGCCAGTTTATTTCCCTTAAACTCCGTCACGTACCCTGAGATAGTGATTTTTGACCAAACAATCCAGCAATCTTTCACACTTCACATGCTTGAAGTTTAATGGCGACACAAGATCAGCAAACAGAGGCAGGCCACCACCTAAGAGCACGGGTATCGTGGTGATGATCATCTCATCGATAAGGTCTGCTTTCAGAAAGTTCTGAATCGTCACCCCTCCATCTATATAGAGGTCCTTGTAACCCTGCTGGTTCAGTGTAGCCAGCACCTCATCGAGGAGCCCCTTAACCAAAAACACCTTATCCTCGTAACCGGAAGGTACCTGTTCCAGAGTATTGCTGAGCACAAACACTGGCTTACTGTAAGGCCAATCGATATCAAAACTCAGTACCATATCTAAGGTATTGCGCCCCATAATCAAGGCATCGACCCTCCCGATAAACTCGCCAAACCCCATATCTGAATTTTCAGGATTTGGAATTGAGTGTAACCAATCCACACTTCCAGCTTTATCGGCGATGTAACCATCCAAACTTGCCGCGATATACACTATGTTACTCATCAATTTCTCCACAAATTTTATCGAGCCGGACAAGCGTACCGATTCGATTCAGTAAGCATAATTGCTTGGATTATCCGACAAATTCAACTAAAATATTCTACACTGTAGAATTGCAATTATGTTAGTGAGAATAGGTAATGTCTGTCAAGGTAAAAAAAAGGGGACGGCCCACGGCATCTGCCGGACAACTGAGTCGCGAAGTCATCATAAATAAGGCAAAAGAGCTAATGCGGATCGAGGGGAAGGTTCCCAGTATCCGTAAACTTGCAAACAGTCTCAATATTGATGCCATGGCCATCTACCACTACTTCGACAATAAGAATGCACTACTGGAGGCGATCACAATCTCATTGATCGAGGCCATCTATCAACCTGAAATAAGTCACCAATGGCAAGCCGAACTCAAACTGTTATCATTGAGTTATCTCGGCTTGCTTCAGCAATACCCTGGCTTACTGGAAACGATGTTAGCAATGACAACAGATGGTCCTGCTGTGGTTTTTATAGCGCGTTTTCAGACCGCAGTAACGCCACTGAACTTAACCGACGCCACACTCAAACGTAGTTTAGACCTTTGGGTCGACTACCTTCACGGACTGGCACTGGCTGTAAACTGTGCCCAGGATGCCCATGAGATTGAACCTCTGCTTGAAGGGCCATTTATTTTTTTCACGAGATCACTGGAACACATGGGGTCAGGCTGACTCATCGGGAGAGCTCATATTATCCAGGTGGAGTAGTTCGACACTAGAGTGGGAAATATGCCAATGGTGCACACTACTCATTGAGCCAGCGCTTTAGAATAGCCTCATAGCGACCGTCGTTTTTTAATATGATCAATCGCCTCTCAAACTCTTCGCTGATCTGCTTGAGACCAGGGTAATCCGAGTTCTTAATGAATGGCATGGGATACCCCTTGGAAAATACAGACCTATCGTAGGAGACAACGCTTGCTTGCAGGTTATTTTTATTGACTAAGTATTGTCCGGTAATTCGGTCTTCAAGGAAGAAGGTGACTCTTCCACGCCCCAACATTTTCAGCGCATGGCTCGGCCCCTTAACAATAAACAACTGCTCGTTGTACATGTCATATTTTTTAAGAGTTGGAGAGTAAGTTGTCGTACCATCCTTATAGGGGAATGCTTTCCAAAAAGCCTCATCATAGGAGGCGCCTCGCCAGACGCCTACCTTGCCCCCTGAACTTGCCACCTCCTCATAGCTGCCATTGGGTGCCAGGTGTATATTCACATCCTGAACAAAGAAGACAAAATCTGAGCGCCACATATCTGTCTTAGGGTAGTAGAGATAGGGCTCTCTGAGCTTTTTTCTGGAAGTGGTAAATGCGGCCTCCCCCTCCCCGTTTTCAATTTTATGCCAGACCCTGGCCATATACCAATTGCACTAAATATCTGACCATTCAGCGGGAATTCAAAGCCCTGTAGGCAAGGTGAATGATTGAAGCTAATAGTTATTCTATATCGAAAGCATTCAACGCAGCATAAAGGGCTTTGAAACCCGCACTACGTGAGCTCTTCAGAATTTTCACTTCTGCTTTGCATTGACTTAAAAGGCCGAGTTCTACAACCAAGAGCAGCATTCCTTCATCAATGCGCCTTGAATTGAAAAACCTGAAGGGCTCTGAATTGATTACATATTTAATGCATTTGGTATTAGATCGATCACCTCATACTCCAGCTCCATCTCATCGAAGATAATATCGATAATATCGATAATATCGACGCAGATGCCGACGACCTCTCCCTTGCTATCGGTAAAGTGAAAAGGGGGGCGATCATGAGAAAGGATCTTCAGGGGTCTGCTTTCCGCGATAGCGAAAAGAGAGGGGAAGAACAACAGCAGCAATAGAAACTTAAATAATCGGCGCATCGAGAGTACCCTTGGCTTATACCAATTGCATTAAGTACCTGACCATTCAGCGAGAATTCAAAGCTCTTTAGGCAAGGGCTATATTTGCTCCTGCAATATAGACATATACCACATCCATGTGGCTATAGGATGATTGAAGCTAATAGTTATTCTATATCGAAAGCATCCAGTGCAGCATAAAGGGCTTTGAAGCTCGCACTACGTGAGTCCCCCAGGCTTCCCACTTCTGCTTTGCATTGACTTAAAAGGCCGAGTTCTACAACCAAGAGCAGCATTTCCTCATCAATGCGCCTTGAATTGAAAACCCTGGGGGACTCTGAATTGGTTAATTATTTAATGCAATTGGTATTACACCTCCATTGTAGTTCAAAAATCCCGGTTAAGCAGTGAACCGACTCCCTGGCTCTCCCATAACAGAAGCTGAAGAAACCATCTTGATATAGCTCAAACTCACCTATCAAAAAAAGTCGATTTCAGGCATAATATGTCGCAGAAATAAGCGAGCATATGCTTATCGCAGACCCTTAGGAACCCTAAATGACGCAGATCACCCTACTTACTCCCGACGATTGGCACCTTCACTTCCGTGACGGTGATATGTTACAAGAAACGGTACCGGCCACGGCCAGACTCTTCCAGCGTGCTATCGTCATGCCTAACCTGTTACCACCTGTGACCGATGCTAAGATGGTAAATGCGTACCGTGAGCGTATTTTGGCGGCGCGTCCGGAGGGTTCTGATTTCGAACCTCTGATGACTATCTTCCTGACCAACGACACCACTAAACAGGACATCATAGATGCCAAGGCGGCCGGTGTCGTTGCCGCCAAGCTCTACCCTGCCGGCGCGACCACTAACTCAGACGCGGCGGTAAAAGCACTCGATGCACTCTTCCCTGTTTTTGAGCAGATGGCTGAAATCGGTATGCTATTGTTGGTGCACGGCGAGGTGACCGAGTCTCATATCGATATCTTCGATCGTGAAGCGATATTCATCGAACGCAACCTGACCCGTATCGTAAACGCATTCCCGAACCTTAAGGTGGTATTTGAGCATATCACCACTAAAGAAGCAGCCGAGTTCGTGATGTCAGCATCCGATAATGTCGCCGCAACCATTACCCCGCAGCACCTGCTGCTAAACCGTAACGATCTGTTAGTTGGTGGGGTGCGTCCACACAACTTCTGCCTGCCGGTGCTAAAACGCAACATTCATCAGGAAGCGCTGCGCGCAGCGGTGTCAACCGGATCGAGTAAGTTCTTCTTAGGTACAGACTCAGCGCCACACGAGAAGCATCGTAAAGAGTCGGCCTGTGGTTGCGCCGGTTGCTACAGCGCCTGGAGTGCGCTTGAACTCTACGCACAGGTGTTCGATGACCTGGGGATCATCGACAAGCTTGAGGGCTTTGCCAGCATCTATGGCCCTGATTTCTATGGTCTGCCGAGAAATACCACTACTGTCACTCTGGTCAAAGAGAAGTGGACAGTACCGAGCGAGATCATCTTGCCAAATGGTAACCCTATAGTGCCTTTCTTCGCCGGTGAAGAGGTAAACTGGAAGGTTAAGAGTTAATCCGGATTTAACTTCTTCAGCCAACAAAAAGCCCGCTTAATGCGGGCTTTTTGTTATTCAAGTTATTGACTCGTTCAGTTCATCGGATGTTATTTACTGCAACTCTCACAGGAGGCATCGACACCAATATCTATCTCACCGCCCGCATCATGCACACCATACTGAAAAACTGCCGCCTCTTCATGATGCTCACAGTTGTGGCTCTGTATCGTGGTAGCTGAAAAAACAAAAACGATAAAAAACATCAGGTTCCCAAGCAAGATATAGGGAAGGTTCCCTTTTGTCTTTACCGTGATCACCAAATAACTCAGCACATTAACGACACAGATGATACCCAACAAAGCCAGCAATCCGGTGACGTTATTAAAAATATGAAAATAGTGAAAAATAGCAATCATTATGGTTAAACATATACATATCGCCGGAGTTAACAGCAACAGCAAACTCAACTTTTTCAACATAAGCCCCTTGTTTTATTTAATTATTATATCGTCTACATATACGCTGAATGAAGTAGCTTAGATTCAGCATCAAGCTTCCTTTATTTGAGCTCAGCCTCCAAAAGAAACTGAACCAGAGGGGGAGGAAAGGGCTATGACGGCCAGTCACAACTATCACTTATTGAGCATAGCCATAACAATTGGTTCAATTTGTTTCAAAGGGAAGGCGTCATTAACAAAGGAGTTTTGAGTGGACTCACATAATAAAGAAACAGGGCTAAAGAGAGGGAACTAACCGGGAGGGGAGTCACCATCCATACCCAGACGGCGGGATCCCTATAGAGAATTCGCGCCATAGACTCCTACGGCGCGAACCACTCATTTAACTGAACATATAGCTGTAGAGGTAGCCAGCGCCTATGGCCATACCCAAGATCACGGTAAGAAATGCGGCAATCATCTGATTCTTAAAGATAGACTTAAGCAGAATCACTTCTGTCAGACTCGCCCCCGCACTACCGATAATCAGCGCCATCACCGAACCTAATGCCATACCTTTCTGGACCAGTGCCGCACTCAGTGGGATCACTGCTTCGGCTCGAATATAAAGTGGAATACCGATAATCGCCGCCACAGGGATCGCATACCACATCCCCTCACCCGCATATTTAGCAATCAGCTCAGTCGGAATGAAACCATAGATAAACGAGCCTAAGGTGATACCCAGCAGCAGATAGGGAAACACCTGCTTGAAATCCTTCCAGGTCGAGCGCCAGATACGCAGCCAACGATTCTCCGCACTGCTCACCTTAGTGTCTGCAGTTCCACATGTTGAAGCAGTACCACAGGCGGAAACAGCTGCTGTTGAAGTGGTTGCTCCACATCCCCCCGCCTCCATTGCCAGTGCAGGAGTTGATGTAGCGCCGCAGCTTGTCTCAGATTGAACAGCGGAGCTTGTTTGACTGTCGCAGCAACTTGACTCGCTGGCTTCAACTGCTGTTTTGGTATCGCCACACGTCGCTCCACAGCTTGATGCATCGGCCGCTTCATATGCCTCTTGTCGAACATAGCGCTCGAAGCCCAGTTTTTCCAAGACAAAACCGGCGGTAACGGCCACAACCAGGGCAATGGTGAAGTAAAACAGCGCCACCTTTATGCCGAAGGTCACCACGAACAGGCCTATGATCACCGGGTTTAACAGAGGGCTGGAAAACAGAAACACCATCATGGGGCCGAATCCCGCTCTTGCTCTGAGTAACCCCTTAAGGAAGGGGATGGTCGAGCAGGAGCAAAACGGTGTGATAGCCCCCAGCAGCGCCGCAATCACGTAGCCCTTGCCGTTACGGGAGCTCAAGATAGATTGAATTTTCTCCGGTGTAATAAACTCCTGCAGTACACCAACAAAGTAGCTGATAACAAGAAAGAGGATGATCAATTCGGTTGCCAGGAAGGCAAACATATCTGCGGCCTCACGGGCCATGGTTAATATTTCAGGACTCATAATCATTTCCAATTTAATTAATTTTCCCCTCATTCAAATTGTCGCTATCCCTTTTAACCAGGTAACTCAGCAATTCTGTGAGAGAATGTTATTTCGAACAATATCGAAATGATAACCCACTAACGGCTTGTGTCAACTATATTTCTAGAATCTTCGAAACAATACTTGAGCGAACTGGCTAACAGACGAATCCAAAATGAATCAACCCATCAAATAGACTTTATAAAACAACATGTTACTACCTAGCTACTCGGGTAAAGCCCAGTTTGCTTAAATGAAAAATTTTATGGCACGGGCTTGCGTGTGACAGACAAGCAGCCCCTGAGGGCTGCGAGCTATTGTGGGGATAATAATGAAAGGAGTATAACTTTTGCGTCGCTAAGCCTTTTGGGTAGATAACTTAGGCGCACACTCTTCGTCGATACAACACTCATCCTGGAGGAAACCAATCACTCCCTCCAGCTTATCGAACTCGGCGACACAAAACAGGGTCCTGCCTTCACGACGCTGGGAGAGCAGTCCGGCAGACACCAGGCTGGAAATATGATGTGACAGGGTTGAGCCCGGGATCTTGAGCTGTTCCTGCAAGCTACCTACGGCAAGGCCCTGAAAACCGGCGCGCACCACACGCTTATATATGGTTAATCGTGTTGTATGACCCAGCTCTTTTAGCGCCTTAGCGACTACTTCAATATCCATCACGACATCTGCCCGTATCTACTCAAAAAATATATTTCGATATTAACAGAAATATATTTTTATACCAATAGCTGCACACATTTCCCAAATCTCATTTAAGTAACTAAACTCTTAGACAATAGTGGCTCATAAGGGAGGCATACCCTCCCAAACCAAATGAAAAAGCTTACGAATCGGCACTCTACACCAGAGAGGGTTTAATGAAATATTACTCAGTCCCCTTCTACAGAACTGCCTGCTTTGCCGCCGCCCTGAGCGCTTGTAGTGGCCTTGTATATGCTACAGACAAGAGCGATGAAACTGCAGAGATATATCGCCCCTCGATCACTAACAGCAGCTGGGAAGATACCGTCCGGTCACCCAGTGTCTACGAGCAGCCTTACAAGGTCTCCCTGTTCAGCGCAGAACACGGAGAGGACAGTGATCGTCTCTGGTCACAGACCAAGTCGGTTGCAGCCTACGGCGTAGCCTTCGCCGGTTTTCTGGCCCTTCTCCCCTCCTCTATCACCAACTGGGACAAGAGTGGTGAGAAATTACACAAAAAATGGTGGGACAATGTAAGTAGTGGCCCGGTATGGGACAGAGACAACTTTACCATCAATTACATAGGTCACCCCTACTTTGGTGGCGTCTATTATCAGTCCGCAAGAAAATCCGGCTACCGTCAGTGGGATGCCTTTATGTACTCCTTCATGATGTCGACCTTCTAT
This sequence comes from uncultured Shewanella sp., assembly GCF_947501225.1. Classification (GTDB taxonomy): domain Bacteria; phylum Pseudomonadota; class Gammaproteobacteria; order Enterobacterales; family Shewanellaceae; genus Shewanella. The sequence goes on along the minus strand of NZ_CANMUW010000006.1, from coordinate 226,241 downwards.
TGGGAGTATGGTGTCGAAGCCTTCGCCGAGGTGCCATCGATTCAGGATCTGGTCGTGACCCCGGTACTCGGCTGGGTCTATGGTGAATGGGCCTTCAACAAGGAGCGGGAGATCCGCCAACGGGGAGGAACAGTATGGGGTTCTGAAGCCTGGGGAGATACGGCGCTGTTTTTTTTAGACCCCATCGACTCACTGGGAAGAGGGGTCAACATCCTGTTTGACGACGACATCGTCAAGGCCGGTACAGGTTACCTCTCGATGAGAGAGGTGCCGCTCGACAATGGTCAGATCGATAAACAGCTCCAGTTTCAGGTGCAATACGCCATAGGAGCGGGTGAAGCTACAGAGGGGGTCAGTCGTCACTCCAAAGCTAGCGATAAGGCTTCATCAGCAGAAGACCCGGTCGATTATAGCATTGTGGGCCTCTCTATTGGCAGCAGTTATATGTCACCGACAGAGGAGTGGGGCCTTGAAAGTGGCTGGGCACCCAGTGCCAGCGTAGGGCTCTACTTTACCCGCAGCTTTTCAACCAGGTTAAGCTACGCCCGCGGAAAGCTAACCGACAAGCGAACGGGAGAAAGCACAACCTTCGAGAACTACAGCTTCGACGGCCAGTACTACCTCAATGGCCAAAATAGATTGAGGCCCTTTCTGACGTTCGGTTTAGGCGAGTCTTTAATAGAGTTAGACAGGGAGAAAAAAACCTTTCAGGTCAATGGTGGAGCCGGCCTGCACTACCGCTTGACTCCCAATTGGGCACTACAGCTGGACTGGCGTTATTTCTATAGCGCTAAATTGTCCTCCGGGGACCAGCTGACCGTTGGGCAGTTGGTCTATCGCTTCGGCAGCGGGGAGAGCTGGTTATGACTCTGTAGCCTTGATTAGCCATAAACGGGTATAATTCAGCGAATGAGTCTGGCTGAGTAATTGAGTCAGTTTATGTAATAGATGATGAGAGTTTACAGAGATGGCAAGAACCGCTGCTGCACTGCACATATTGGTCAAACACAAAGAGCAGGCCGAAGATATTATTAAGCAATTGAAAAAAGGCGCTAAGTTTGATGTGTTGGCCAAGAAGCACTCAACCTGCCCATCGGGTAAGAAGGGGGGCAGCCTGGGTGAGTTCAAGAAGGGGCAGATGGTGCCTCAATTCGATAAAGTCTGCTTCACCGGTGAGCTAATCACTCCGCACTTAGTAAAGACAAAGTTCGGCTGGCATGTGATAAAAGTGCTTTACCGGACTTAAGGTTCTAGGTTGATGTGACCCATGTAGGAGCGGCTTTAGCCGCGAAGCTTTTGAGGTTCGAGATTCTAGGCTCTAGGTCCAGATTCAAGCTAGGAGGTTCGAGTCCGGCCTAAGGCCTTCGAGAACAAGCATTTTCTCTTCCTAGCAGACAACTTATTTGCGCACTCTCAAGGAACTTGTTCCCGCTCTCGTAACTCGAAGCTTAACGAGCCACTTTCTTTGTCTCCGCTCCTCTTCAGCTTTAAAAACCAGCAACCATTCTATTAATTAGAACAAACTCCGCCTTTTTTTCTACTTTTTCACCCAACTCAATATCGGTAAGATCCGCCTCTCGCTGAGCCCTTCAGCACGCGTAAATTGAAGATGAATTAACAGAGTGAAAAGGCGTTAACATGATTTTCAAGAGAGTCGACCACGTAGAACTGGTTCCCAAAGATCCCCACATCACCATAGGCTTCTTCGTTAATATCCTGGGCTTCAAGATAAAGAACCGAACCAAGGTTGATCTGCCCCCCATGGAGGAAGTTATCTTTCTTGAGTTGGGCGACACAGTCGTTGAGATCATCTCTGCGAAAGAGCCCGAGCAGGTATCGGAAGCTCCATGGCAGGTTGGTTACCGGGCCTTAGCGCTCGAGGTTGAAGATATGAGCAAAGCGGTGAACTACCTTAAGGCTAAGGGCATCCCCATGGCCGTCGATCCTGTCGATCTGGGCGGCTCCTACCGCGCAGAGATAAGAGATCCTAACGGACTGATTATCGAGCTCAGACAGTGGAAGTAGCGTTCGCTTACAAGATAGATGCTGTACGAACATATTAGGGGGAGCAAAATAGAGCCTACTGAACAGCATCGGTCTGGCTCTACCCTTCCCCTTCATTCAATGGCTTCTAAGCCCCCTGCAGGCAATAACATCAGGCTCCCCTTGCTAAACCATAACCGATGACACCCACATACCTGTTCCGATAAAAAAGGTCATTAACGGGGTTTAGGTTCGGGATTAACCATTTTTAGACTAGGTATCACCATGTAATACCTCTTTAGCTTGATTAACATTAACGTCAGAAAAAGCTGAGTATATTCAACCGATGACAAGCGCTTCGATACTCCTTCCCATTATCAAATATCGACTGGCTAAGCCAAAAGGAGCTTTCTATGGACAAAAAACATGTTGCAGTCATTGGTGCTGCGGGTCAGGTTGGTACGCCACTGACCAAGGGCCTGCTCTCATTAGGGCACAAGGTCACCATCATCTTTCGCGCCCGCAATGCACAAAACAGTGTCAAATTAACTGAGTTTGAAGCGCTGGGAGCAAGACTTATCGAGTGTCCGGATATGAAAGATCTGCATGCTCTGACAAAGGCCCTTCGAGGGGTTGATACCTTCGTCGTCAGCGTACCCGGCTCTAAGGAGAACATTCAGGATTTTGAACCTCTTTGGCTTGAGGCGGCAGTGAAAGCCGGCGTAAAACGGTTTGTCCCCACGGAGTTTGGCGCTCATACCCAGGCACTTGAGATGGGGGATGGAGAGGTCTTCGACCAGAAGAAACGCTTTCACGATCTACTCTTAAACTCAGGCCTTGATTGGACCCTGTTCTACAACGGTGGCATCTTCGACTACTTCCTGCCAAATCTACGTTTTTTCAGCAAGATAACTACATTCGGCAACATGGATATTCCTATCTATACCCACGATATAGAGGATATCGGCTACCTGGCCGCCATGGCGGTAACCGACGAGCGCACCGTGAATAGATGTGTTCAGCTCGATTACAACACCTTGACTCAGAACGAGATGTTAGCCCAGCTCAAACAGAACTGGCCAGATCACCCGTTTGAGTATGAGCACTTCACCAGCGAATATATCATTGAGCAGAAGGAGCACTCGGGTGATGAGGTGACTGCAAAGAAAGGGGCTGAAACCGACAAAGAGCGTTGGGGCATCAACTATGTCATCTATGTCGTCGACAAGCTTGCTGCGTTCACCGAACAGACATTAGCGGCAAGTCAACTCTACCCCGACTACATGTGTAAACGTCCTGAGGATGCGCTTAAGGATGCAAAATTTATCTTCGAAGATGAATAGCTGACAATTTCGAGATAATCTGCGGATTATCTCTTTTTACATTTTGATGAGCTCCCTCCGACTTTTAGCCTCTGAAACTGTCTCACGCGAAAGCTCTGAACACCAAAAGAAATAGCTCCTATTATGAATACTTGGTTAACCCTACTGCCTCCCAGTCTGGCAATATTGCTGGCGATTACCACAAGACAGGTCTATGTGGCGATTTTTGCTGGCATAGCAACAGGTTCTATTTTGATTTCACAGGAGCCGTTGACCGGCTTAGCAAACAGCTTTAACGCAATAGCGAATACCTTTCACTCCCCCTCAGCGGTCAAGAGCCTTATCTTTATCTTGCTAATAGGTGGCATCATCAATGTCATGAAACAGTCCGGCGGTGTGGATGCGCTAATCTTCCAGCTGTCAAATAAAGGAAAGCTGATAAAATCGAAATCGAGTGCCCAACTGGTCACCTTCTCGTTTGGTTTCTTGATGTGTCTGGAAGGGGTAGGCTCTATGATGCTGGTCGGCCTTGTAGGACGGCCACTATTTAGTAAATTTAAAATCTCGCGGGAGAAGCTGGCATTTGTTGCCAATAGTACAGGCTCTCCCCTGGCATGGCTGATGCCCTTCAGTGGCGCGGGGGTTTTTCTTGTCAGTCTAATCACTGCCCAGGTGGAAAACGGCACCTTAACCGATAAGCCTATCACCTATGTTTTTGCCGCCTTGCCTTACCAATTCTACTGCATATCGATATTGGCTTTGGTGCCTATAATGGCGTTTAGCAAGCGTGACTTCAACCCTGTCACTCCAACAACAGCCGACTCAACATCCAGCTCGTTTGAGCCACCACAAACCGGAATAACCGCTATCATACTGCCTATCAGCTTACTGTTAACCTCGATTGGTACCATCGCCTTCACAACCGGCAAGGGCAATATTCTGGCTGGAGATATAGGTTCGGCAATCTATTGGAGTGGCTTCATCTCCCTTATCGGCTCCGGTATCTACTTCCGCATGACAGGTGTCAATGCGCAGAGGTATATTGAGTGGTGTATTCAGGGAATGCAACAGATGTTGCCCGCGGTCATCATACTGGTGTTAGCCTTCTCCCTGAGTGATATAACATCACAGCTGGGAACCGGAGAGTACCTAGCGGGTTTGATATCAGCCGGGCTTCCGGCTTGGCTGGTGCCGGCGTCGATTTTTGTAATCTCTATATTGATCTCATTTTCAACAGGCAGCTCCGGTGCCACCGTGAGTATTATGACACCGATCATTATCCCTCTCGTTATAGGTATCGATATACCAGTGCCTCTCGCAATAGCGGCACTGATCTCAGGCGCTGTGTTTGGCGATCAAAGCTCCCTCATTTCAGACTCTGTCATCGTGGCCTCAACGGCGGCCGACTGTCCGCCACAGCGCCACTTTATGACTCAGTTACCCTATACTTTGGCTATGGCTTTACTTTCACTCACATTATATCTGGTCGTTGGATTTAACACTCAGATTTAAACACTTATATGCAAATGCTCAGGTTTAATCTCACTAAAACAAAACAAAAAGAAAATCAGCATGTAGCGGAGTCGCAGTTTCAATATGAAAATTCCAGAAGTAAACTTTAACTATCGCAAGTCGGCCAGCCGTGAAATTGAGGTCATAGACTTAGAGGAACTCTATGGGCGGAATCACAGCGACTCTCATCATCCCGGTGTGCCTCACAGAATACACTTCAATAACCTGATCTACATCGAGGAGGGTGAAGGTACTCACCTAATCGATTTTGTTAACTACCCCTATCAATCAGGCGCATTTATCTTCGTTCAAAAAAACCAGGTTCATGCATTTGATTTTAAAAATAAGCCTAAGGGAAAATTGCTGATATTCACTCAGGCATTTATCGATCAGGCATTGATGAATATGAGGCTATCGGACTTCACTCCGACACATCTGGCTTACTCCTATCAACCGGTTTTCTTCCCCGGTCCAGAGGTCATGAGCAGCAGTGAAAAGTTACTGAGCGAGATAGATAAAGAGTTGATACATCCGCAGTCTAACCCCTTAATCGTCATGTTTCTCTTCTCTTCACTGTCGTTGATGCTGCATAGGGTCATGCCGGAAAACCAACATGACAGGTTAAACAAAGATCAACAAGCTAAATTCACCGGTTTTATCGAACTGCTCGAGCAAAACTTCCACCGCACCCGGGATGCCATCTACTACGCAGATAAGCTGCATACTACCTACAAAACTCTGAATCAGATCTGCAAGATGGCCACCAGCCAGACCGCTAAGCAGCTCATAGACGCTCATACCATCTTAGAGGCCAAACGTCGGCTCATCCTGGACGGCCTTCCCACTCAACAGCTTGCCTATGATTTCGGCTTCGAAGACGCCAGCAACTTCGTAAAATACTTTAAGAAACATACCCTGCTCACCCCTTCTCGCTTCCAGAAGCAATTTAAAGGTGCGTAATTGACCATTTTTAGGCCAGCTCTCACCATGTAACTGTTACCAGTTTTCATTACAATTTTCTCACACTAACGAGAGGAAGTTATGATGAAAAAAAGTATTTCTACGGCCTTAGCTACGACGGTTCTGTTTTGCGCGGCGTGCTCCAGCCCGGTTACAGTTGAGGAGAAGAACATTAGCCTGTCAAACAAAGGCAAGGCTGTTGCCCTGCTTAACAGCATAGAAACCGGCGACAGAGAAGCAGTGGGTTATGTCAACCCAGACAAATATATCCAACATAACCTGGCTGTTGCCGATGGCTTAGCAGGATTCGGAGCTCTGCTTCAGGCGCTACCTAAAGGCAGCGCCAAAGTCGATGTGAAGCGTGCCTTTCAGGATGGTGACTATGTATTTACCCATACCGACTATAATTTCTTTGGTCCAAAAGTGGGTTTCGATCTATTCCGATTCGAAGATGGTTTAATCGTAGAGCACTGGGACAACCTGACAGAAAAAGCTGCGCCAAACCCAAGTGGTCGCACTCAACTCGATGGCCCGACACAAGCTAAAGACTTAGCTAAGACAAAGCAAAATAAGGCATTAGTTGCCGACTTTGTCGACACGATTTTAGTCAAGGGCGACTTTAGCCAGCTTGGACGTTTTATCGACAAGGGGGAGGCTAACTATCTTCAGCACAATACGGCTATCGCCGACGGTTTGAGCGGACTGGGGAAGGCGTTAGAGGAGATGGCTAAGCAGGGCATCAAGATGGCCTATACCAAAAACCATATCGTACTAGGTGAAGGGAACTTCGTACTCAGCATCAGCGAAGGAAGCTTCGGCGGTCAACACGTCTCCTTCTACGATCTGTTCCGTGTAGATAATGACAAGATTGTCGAACACTGGGACGTCATTGAGCCGATTCCAACCAAAGACAAGTGGAAGAATAATAACGGAAAGTTTGGTTTTAAAGACTCAATAAAGTGATCTTAGCAATAACAAGTTCCCCCTTATACTGATAGGTATTTAAAGCCACTAGCGATGCCCCAAGGCAAGGCACAAAAAACGAACCTTAACGGGTTCGTTTTTTTTAGCCTTTGCCTGCCTCTATTCACAAGCACACATGGCAGATTGTTCACAGGGCGCCGCCGCGGCGACCATACACATCCCCCCCTTCTTACCCGTACCGACACACCAGGCATTACAGTCGAAGGTGTCCGGATGTCCTATGTCATCTTTATGAGCGTGAAGAACATCTTTACCCGGATTAGACTCAACCAACAGACCGTTTGGCAGGCAGGCCTCACCAAACACCCTGCCATTAGGCACACCGTTCTCATCCGTGCCGATATGACACCCGGCGACACCCGGGGCCACGCCATCACTATCTTTCCACCAGCTCTTCTGTCCCGACATCCAGTCTGCGGGTTTAAACTCGAAGGTGCCTTTAGCACCCGGCATATCCTTAGCACCGCTCGAAGGTGCCCCCTCATGGTGCCCGGCAAATACACTGATAGGAAGCGCCAGAGCAGCGAGCAGGACGATACGTTTAACATTCTTAATAAGATTCATCACTTAGGTACCTTTTAATAAAATGTTTTCATCACTGATTAAACAGGCTGGAACACCTAGATACGACTAATCGATTAATACCTGTGCCATGGTCGGGCCGAAGCAAACACAACATAGCGACAGGCAGATAAAATTAAAACTCCACACCGAAGTTAGCAGCCACTAATTAACTCTTCCAGTTTATGAGTACCTGGCGTTAAAGGGCTGCTCTACAGGGCCATAGCGGATAAGGGCAGCACATTAATGGAAGTGAAAACAGCAAGGAGTAGAGCATCTGGCCCATCACGCAAGTTAACGCCACTCCTTATTAATTTGCATCACTCTCTACAATTGAGGTTGACGTTGCTCCCCCCCTCGCGGCTAAGCTCGTTAAGTTAGGGGAGAAAGAGACTGGATAGTCACTATCGTTGTAAATCACTTAACAAGCATGACAACAAAGGTGTTAACTCACTCGGGTCGCTGTTTCCAATCCGTCAGTAGCTGCATGATTTGATGAGAATCTTTCGCTGTCGCCGCCGGGCGTTGTAGTGAGTTTCTCCCCTGCTCTATGGCCTCAAGAACTAATCTGACCTGATATAAGAAACCGTTACCCTCTGCGGAAACGGTTACCGTCTCTTCATGCTGTTCATACTCAGTTATCACTAACCGGTTACCCTCAGACTCAGGTAGCCAGGGATTAGAAGCAAGCACTAAACTTCCCTTGCTGCCAAGCACCGTAAAGCCGGCATGCAGCCCATAATCTTCAGCCGTATGAAGCTGGCAGATAACACCATTGGAAAATTGAAGAGTGGCTGCCGACTCGCAGATATTGCCATCTTCGCCGACACGGCCAAATGCCGAGACATGGTAGCTGTCAAAAACAGTGTCTCCGAAAGCCTGTTGCATAACCAGGTGCATGAGTGACGCAGGGTAACAACCCAGGTTATACAGTGCCCCCTTACTTTCGGGGTTAACGAACTGAGATATGGCGGCGCAGTACTCTCCCTTGATGGAACGAATATCACCAATAGTCCCCGCACGGATCACCTCACGCACCTTTACGGCGAGCGGGTGCGTGAGGTACATCAGGCCCTCGGCGAAAAATACACCATGCTTCTCAACGGCGGCCAACGCTTCGCGGGTTTTCTCCATGTCGATTGATAACGACTTCTCACACACAATAGCCTTACCAGCATTAGCCGCCTTGACTACAAATTCATGATGGAGATGGTTAGGTAACGCGATGTAGATGATATCTACCGCATCATCTTTAATCAGGGCATCATAATCCCTATACACCTGCTCTATTTCGTACTTTTCGGCAAAGGCAACTAAGGGAGCTTCAGAACGTCCCGCCACAGAATAGAGTTCTGAGCCCCCCTCTTCGATGATGGCATCGGCCATAACCCCGGAGATAAAGCTGGTACCTAAAATCCCCCAATTCAACCTCTTTCTCATGGTTTACCTCTCCGCTGTCAGTATCTGGCTTTCAAACGCCTGAACAAGATCTGTTAAGCCTGACTGAATAAATCTCTGAGTATGTTCGGCCTGAAAGTGTTGTTCGAAGGCGGCTTTATCTTCATAACGTTCCCAGAAGATGAATCGGCGAGGGTTGTCTTTATCTTGCAGTGGAACAGCCATGGAACACCCGGCCTCACTGTTCATGCCTTCACAAAAGGTATGAATGGCCTCTATAGCCGTTTCGAGATCGACATCAGGTTTGATGCGCAGTTCTGCTGTAATAAATAAGCCTTGTTCAAACATATTATTTGTAAGTTAACCCAAAGAAGTGATCAGATAATGAGGTAGCAATTTAATTGAAACCGCCAGGTTGATAAACTACCATCCAGTTCATTCTTTAAAAACTATAGGTTGTTAATGTGGATAGACTGAAAAGCATGCAGGTGTTTGTCAGTGTGATACAACACGGCAGCTTCTCTCACGCCGCCACAGAGTTTGCCGTCACCTCGACCATGATTGGAAAACACATTAAGTTTTTAGAAGCCCACCTGGGAACCAGACTAATCAACCGTACCACTCGCAGACAATCATTAACCGAAACCGGGCAGCTCTACTACCTGGAATGTAAACGAATTCTGGATGATATAGCCGAAGCCGAAAATAGTCTGCAGACATTAGAAAATATGCCCAGAGGCAAGGTACGCATTAACTCGCCGGTCACCTTCGGTAATATTGTACTTGCGCCGATAGTGGCTGATTTTCTGCAGCAATACCCCGACATCAATATTGAGCTGACATTGGATAACGACTTAATCGATCCTCTGCATGAGCCGGTAGATGTGGTGTTCCGCATAGGTGAACTTGCCAGTTCAACCCTAATAGCCCGTAAGCTTGCCGTCTATGAGATGGTATTTTGTGCTTCACCGGATTATCTCGCCAAACACCAAGCTCCGCTTTCGTTGACAGATTTAATTGAACATCAATGTCTTGGCTTCAGCTATGGTGATATTCAGGCGAGTCTGGCACTGCAACTCGACACACGGGCCTTTGACCAACAGCACTCAAGACTGACCTCGAACAGTGGTCAGGCGTTGAAAGTCGCGGCATTAAAAGGGGCGGGCATAATACTTCAGCCACGTTTGCTGTTATCGGGAGAGTTAATGCGGGGAGAGTTGATCCAGGTCCTGGGTCATCAAGTCCCTAAGCCGGCTCCTGTACACATTATGTATAAGAGCAAGGCGCTGCCATTGAAAACGCGAGTCTTCATCGAGTTCGTTATGGCTGCGCTCAACCGCTCATAACGTCAGTCGGTATCAAGCTTGCTCTAATTCAGCCAACACATCGCAGGCCTGTTTGTAGATGTCGCCGGAGCCTTTTAACCAGTGGATCTTGCCGCCGTGCTTTTCGATTCGTCTGAACCAGGTTTCCTGACGTTTAGCGTATTGACCTATCGCGGTATTTAGCCTGTCGAACATCTCCTCATAACCTATCTGACCCGCTATATATTGGCTGACGAAGCGATACTCCAGGCCATAATATTCCAGCTGCTCGTGTGATACGCCGTTATCCAGCAGCCCCTGCACCTCCTCGACCATCCCCTGTTCCAGGCGCTCCTTCAACCTGATCTTGATTCGCTTTCGCAGCACTTTTCTGTCCCATTGAATGCCGAAATAGAGGGGCCTGATCTCGGGAAGAACCTTAGCCGGCTTTGGGGCGGCCTCTCTGTGTTTTGCTATTTCGATGGCGCGGTAGAGCCTGGGCCTCACCGTCAGGTCGATTTTTTCATATTGAGCGGCATCGAGTTCCTTAAGCAGGTTCTGAACCTGCTCCAATGGCAGTTGATCCAGCTCGGCCCTGAGCGCTAAGTCTTTATCTAACTGAACAAATTCATAGCCGGAAACCACGGCATCGACATATAAGCCCGTTCCACCGACGAGAATCGGCTGTTTATTGCGGGACTCAATATCTTTAAAAGCCTCGAAGAAATCTTTTTGAAATTGGAAGGCGTTGTACTCATGGGCGGGCTCAACAATATCGATAAGGTGATGGGGCACCTCACCATATTCGGCCAGGTCCTTACCCGAACCGATATCCAGCCCCCTATAAACCTGCCTGGAATCGGCTGAGATGATCTCACCATTGAGTGCTCTGGCAAGCTCAACACCCAGGCGGGTTTTCCCCGAGGCCGTAGCACCAATGACCAGAATAAGGTTGAAGTTTTTCATAAAGAGGCTGTATCCAGTAACAGGCAATGGGTGAGAGTATCGAAATTTTACCTTAGCGCCGCAGAGGCGCCAACAGGATTCTGCTTAAGAGTGGTAAAACTATGGGCCGATAACGCTTGTTAAGATAATTAGCGACCCGTATATCAATAGCGGCAACCACCCGAATAGCGAGCGGCAACCGCTACGTTCGATAAACGCCTATATACTGATAGCCGTCTCTAAGGCGACACTCATCATCTCGTTGAAAGACTTCTGCCTGTCTTCGGAGCTGAGCTTCTCACCACGTTTAATATGATCCGATACCGTGAGTATGGTGAGCGCCTTGGCATCTAACTCGGCGGCCACACCGTAGATCCCCGCCGCTTCCATATCCACAGCCATGATCCCCATATCCTCCATCTTGGCGAACAGTTCGGGCTGAGGCGTATAGAAGAGATCCGCCGAGAAAATATTACCCACACGCACCGACACATTCTGCTCGCGAGCCTTGCTCACGGCCGTCTCCAGCAGATGATAATCTGCGATAGCAGCAAAATCATGGTCGCTGAACCTCATGCGGTTGGTTTTGGAATCGGTGGATGCCCCCATGGCGATCACCACATCCATCATATTTACATCGTCACGCACGGCTCCACAGCTGCCGATACGAATGACATTCTTCACATCAAACTCACTGATTAACTCATGGACATAGATGCAGCATGAGGGGATCCCCATACCGTGACCCATGACCGAAATAGTAGAGCCTTTGTATGTCCCGGTAAAACCTAACATGCCACGAACATCACAGACCTGCTTAGCATTCTCCAGGTAAGTGTCGGCAATATATCTGGCGCGCAAAGGATCGCCGGGCATGAGTATGGTTTCGGCAAAATCACCGGGATTAGCATTAATGTGGGGAGTCGGCATAACAAATTCCTTATTGCTTTAGTTGACGATGACCTGAGTGAGAAGCATGAGGGCGTCAATCGAGCTTAGTGAAACAGACTTTAGACACGGGGTGACTTCTACTCACATTTACATTAAATACTAGTTAATTATTACGAGTTTGCGCTTATTGTTTCCCTAAACCTGAAAGTAAAAGCTGAGGCTCTGTAGACAAAGCTCTACGAGTTAGGAATAAAAGTGTCGGCGCTTAGATTAAGAAGTGAAAATGGACACTAGTGTGAAGCTAGTGTGAAGTTCGAGGTCGTAAATAGCAGTTGGCACCGCCATAACCGAGTATGAGTCAGGGCTGAGTTAACTCACTCAAGGCAGACGGTGCCGAATCTTGTAAACTAAAAACACCGGCACTGAAAGACAGCTGAACGGATCATTAAGGTATCCGGAGCTCCGGTTTAGTTAGCATGCGGCACAAGTACTTATTGATGCTCTGCCACATCCAGGGTCTGCCCATGCATCTCCCCCTTAACCGCCAGTTCATAGACTTTTGCCGTATCGGCCGCCGAAATCCCCCACTCGGGATCCATCCCCATCATCACCATGGTCTCTTTAACGAACGCCGGTGCAATAACATTCAGCCTCAGCTGATCGAATTCCAGTGCCGCAGCCTTCACAAAGCTCTCCAGGGCACCGTTAGCCATGCTGATCGATGCACTGCCCGGCATAGGCTGACGTGACAGGACACCGGAAGTCAGGGTAATTGAACCACCTTGACTAATATGATCGCGCCCGATTCTCAATAGATTAACCTGCCCCATCAGCTTGTTGTTCAGGGCAAGCTCAAAGTCCTGATCACTGTGTGCCTCCAGTGGAACGAAGTTTGCCAGACCTGCCGCCGACACCAGGGCGTCCACCCGCCCCACCTGCTCAAACATCTTTTTAATCGACTCTTTATCGCCGAGATCGACGGTAACATCCCCATCCTTATAGTTAGCCGTGATCAGCTCATTATCACCGGATAAACGCTTATATACCGCCTTACCTATGGTGCCGCTCGCACCGATTATAAGAATTTTCATACTCTCTCCAGTCACATTCATCTGTTTTTAAACCGGGTATCGTTTCGATATCGGTTAGCTTGTCTTACAGCTTATACCTGTGATTAAATATGAAAAATAACCTTCAGATGAATTGAATTTTCTCATGAAGAGAAATATAGACCTTATCACCGCCATGAGGACATTCCTCATAGTGGTCGAACGACACAGCTTCAGCGCCGCTTCCCGGGAGCTTAACATCGTGGTCTCTGCCGTCAGCCGGCAGGTGGCGGATCTGGAAAAGCATTTCAACTGTCAACTGCTCTATCGCACCACAAGAGCCATGCACCTGACATCCGAGGGGGAACATTACCTGCGTCAGTTTCAGGAGATCATAGCCCGCCTTGATAATCTGGAGTCCTTCTCCCGCCATCGCGGCGAGCTCATTACCGGTCACCTTAAGCTCACCGCCCCCCAAAACAGCGCCCTTATCGGCTTTCAGGGAGCAATACAGGAGTTTTTGAGACTGCACCCTAAGGTGAAAATCTCCCTGTTACAGCTCAATCGCTATGTGGATCTGGTCGACGAAGGGGTCGACCTGGCATTGAGAGTGGGTGAACTACAGGACTCGAGCCTGGTCGCCCGTCCATTTGGTCAGTTCACCCTAAAATCTGTCGCCAGCCCGGAATACCTGAGGCTCCATGGCATCCCAGAACACCCCGATGAACTGGAAAAACACCGCTGCATCTCAGACAGCTCCAATCGCCAACCCGGACGATGGCAATATCGGGGATCAGGTAAAGAGTTTCAGATCCGGATCAGCGCCGATGTCGAAGTGAATAATGGCGAAATGGTGGCTCAATTTGCGGCGGCCGATCAGGGAATAGCCCAACTCCCCGACTTCCTGGTACAGAAACATATCGAAGAGGGCACTCTGGTGACAATTCTTGATGAGTTCACCATAGCCCCCATCCCTATGTATCTGGTCTACCCGGCCAAACAGATGAAAAGTCCGGCGCTGGAGGCACTGCTCGACTTCCTGCTTTAACGCGGATAAGAGCACTTATATTGCAGGATAACGCCGCCATAACCATCATCTCAACATCACTGATCCATTGGACGATTTTAAATGAGTTCATTAATGCCGTGATAGCGACAAACACCTATGAGAGTCAGGCAACTCTCACAGGTGTCATTAGTGAGTGCACTTTCAGAAACGGGATTTAATCATCACTATCATCCTCTAACTCAACTTTATGAGCGATCAACTCTCCTCCGTCCCTCATGCCTTTTACCTCAACATCATCGCCAATTTGCACAATTTCAAGGAACCCTGCCATAGAGATCAGACTATCTTCCACCTCAAAATGAGTCATGGAAGTGAATGACACCCTGAGCCCGGACACCAATAGTCCATTCTCCAGAATCTCTTCGACCTGCCCCCGAAACTCACTCATATGGTGTTCACCCCCTTCACCATCCCCATGTTCACCCTCAATTTCGACTCGAATCGCTACAACACCATCACCGGTTTCGATGACCTTAACCTCGAGTATCATTCCGTCAACCAGTTGCCCGAAGAAGGTTTCCCGCTCCATTTCCTCGCCAAAAGCTCCCTTAAACATAGTCTGATCATTGACGGTAACAGCAACACCGACAAGGGTAAAACCGGAATCGGTAATTGTATTCACGGGCCCTTTCAGCTCCACATAGGGGTGGTGTTCGTCCCGGTGATTCTCCCGCTCAATCTGTGAAGCGATATTATCGCCATCACTATCAACGAACCCTTTTACACTGACAAAATCTCCAACCATAATCGATTCGAAGTTAAAGAATCGCTCTTCATCATCTGACTCATCATGCATCTGCGTCTGGTCTGTAACATGAAAGAGCGTCTCGATAACTGTAATGGTTTTCATGTCCGGGTTCAGCGCCGTAACCTCACCTTCTACCCGCAGCTGGCTCGAATGGTGAATATGGATCTTTTCCGCAACGAGTCTGCCTTCCGCATCAAAACTTCCCTTAACCTTAACCCAGCTATCTATCGAGAGATCGTCTAAACCGCCATGTTCAACCTCTGTACTTTCATGGGCGATAACCACAATATTATTGACGACAAAATTCACACTCGAAGTGAACTCAGTGATCACTCCCTCTATATGGCTCAAATCTCCCTCTTCGTGCTCCTCAAACCTATGGAGCCGTTTAATATCTGAAACCGTCAATACACCATCGACCAAGGAGGTTAGGGCCCCCTTCACGCGAACCTGAACTCCGTTCACTAAATCGGCAGCTCCATTATCAAAACCATGAAACTCGGCCTGGCTGTAATCGACAATCAGATTGTTGAGAGTAAAGGTCTCATCTGAGCTATTGAGCCCAAAAACCTCACCTTGCACCCTAACGTACGCCTGTTCAATCGATTCCAGCTCGATTCTGGTTGCATGAAGCTCATTTTCTTGATTAAAAAAACCATGAACTTCCAGAAAGTCTCCCGGCTTTAACTCCTCTGGCACCAGGTTTTCCATGATAGTTAAATCATCATAGTGAATGACCTGCCCTAAGATGGTTATTATCTTTAACCCCAGGTCTATGCTTTCCAGTGGCCCCTTAATCTGTTCGTCGTACTCGATGGATTTCGCCGTACCGGTCACTCCACCATCATCTATGCTGCCTGAGAGTTCCACAAACATACCGAGCTGAAGATCGGACTCACTCCCACTCTCATCATCGTTAGAGATCTCTGCGCCACCAGTTTCATACTCCACGCCGTTGATAAACACACTACCGAACCCGGTAATAACACCTGAGGTAAAAGTCGTTTCAGGCGGCACACCTGTGACCGGAGGTTGGGGGGGCTCGGGCGGTGGAAGGGGCGTACCCCCACTGTCTCCGCCGCCACAGGAAACGAGTGCAAGCAGGGTAAGTAGATTGGCAAGTAAGTGTATAAAACGGAACTTCTTCATTAGACTATCCTCTTAACATGCCCAGAGGCCACGGCTTATAAGCCTTTTAGGTAAAGTTTAGCCAAGAGGTGAATTTCTGCTTCAAAGGTCAAAATAAAGGGGGAAATATTTAGCATCGCAGAAGTGTCGCCTGCTCTTTACCCTGAGGTCGCATGTCTCACATTTTCTTCAATTTCCCTCTCCATGAGAATAAGCCTCACACCAGTTTGACGCCACCTGGGATCACGACTATATGAAGTAGAAGCACTCAATAAAAGCGCCTCGACATAGGGCTTAACTCTATCCCCTGAACTCTGATTTTAAGTGGTTTTGAATATGTCTGAACTCAGTAATAAACAGATTGCAGAGCGGCTGCAGCACCTTACGACCTTAAGTATTGCCCTCAATGACATCAAGAACGTCAAGGTCCTGCTGGAGCGAATTCTGCAAACGGCAAAAAATATCACCAATGCCGACGGGGGCACCCTGTACCGGGTCAGTGCAGATAAACGCTTTCTCGAGTTTGATATCCTTATCAATGACTCTCTGGGACTCCATTTTGGTGGAACCGAAGAGAAAACGGAACAGATGAGGTCTATACCGCTATATCTGGACAGTGGTGAACCGAATCTGGAAGCGGTTGGTGCCTACGCCGCAAACCGCAAAGAGTCCGTCAATATCGAACATGTTTACGATACGCCCCTGTTCAACTTTTCGGGTATGCGAAAGTTCGATCAGTTCTATGGCTACCACTGCCAATCCCAGTTAACTGTTCCCATGCTGGATCATAACTCCGAGTTGGTCGGCGTACTGCAGCTGGTCAACTCCAAAGAACCTTTCTCTCATCAGGTTCAACCATTCTCAATGACGGATCAGGTATTTATCGAGGCGCTAACCTCTCAGGCGGCCATCGCCATCACCAATCAGGAACTGATATTACAACTGGAAAACCTGCTGGAATCTCTGGTGAATTTGATCAACATAGGGATCGATGAGAAATCCCCCAACACAGGCAGACACTGCCAACAGGTGCCCAAATTGACCATGATGTTGGCCGATGCAGTGCAGGAGACAGATGAGGGGGCATTGAAAGATTTCTCCATGTCGGAAAGCGAACGCTACGAGCTCTGGTTAGCCGGGATGCTACACGACTGCGGCAAGATAACCACCCCCGTACATGTCATCGAGAAAGCCACAAAGTTACAGACCATCTTCGACCGAATTCACCTCATCGATTCCCGCTTCGAGATCCTCAGACGAGATGTAGAGCTCCAGTTCCTGAAGCAGCAAGCCCTACATGGGCCATCGAAGCAGTTATCCCGGGAGCGGGAAGATAAACTTAAACAGTTCGAGCTTGATCGCACCTTTCTGGCTTATGCCAATATCGGCTGTGAGCGGATGAAAGATGAAGATCTGCAACGCGTCGCCTCCATAGCCAAATACACCTGGCAGGACAGTCAAGGTAACCCGCAAACACTTCTTACCGACGAGGAGGTCGAAAACCTGATGATCCCCGCCGGCACCCTGACCGGTGAGGAGCGCAAGATAATCAACAACCATATCTCTGTCACCATACGTATGCTGGAAACCTTGCCCTGGCCAAAACACCTGCAACACATCCCTGAATTTGCAGGGGGACACCATGAACGAATGGACGGTAAGGGCTACCCAAAGGGCCTAAGGGGAGAGGAGATGTCGGTACAGGCAAGAATAATGGCTATCGCAGATATCTTTGAAGCCTTAACGGCCAGAGATCGCCCATACAAGACCGGCAAAACCCTGTCTGAGTCTTTGCACATTCTGGGAAAATTCAGTTTAAACGGTCACATCGACCCCGAGCTGTTCCAGATCTTCGTCAAACAGAAAGTCTACCTGGATTACGCTCAGCAATTTATGGACAGTGCCCAAATCGATGAGGTCGATGAGGCTCTGCTTCCCGGCTTCTCCAAGCCTCAATAAGTACTTAGATGAAAGAGAGTAAGCATTTTCTCAACGCATTCAGCTTAGTCTTCCTGTTATTGGCCCTCGGCGAGGTCCTCTGGCTTAAGACATTGATGCCTCTGGAGTTTGGCCTTTCCGATTATTTCGTCAGGATACATGCGCAAAACATAGAACCTGATCCCGATATCGTAATAGTTAACATCGATGATGCCAGTCTGGCCCGTATGGAGAACCGGGTGGGAAGTTGGTTCTGGCCTCGTTCGGTTCACGGTGAGATGGTTGAGGGGATCAACAGGCAACAACCAAAGGCCATAGTGTTTGACCTCTCTTTCGTCGAGCGGGACCTCTATCGCCCGGAAAGCGATGCCCTTTTTAACCGGGCGCTGGAACAAAAAGAGAATATCTTCTTCGCCTTAGTCCGCCTCGACTCGCAGCAAGATGAGAATGGCCCCGAGCTTGCGCTTATCGCCGATAAAATTGGCTTAATTAAAACCCCAAAGGCGTCCCCCAAAGCCAGAGCCGCGCTGATGCCGCCCCTGGCGATAGATCCCCGATACTGGCGTGTGGGCACGGTAAACTTTCTCAACGACAGTGACGGCGTAGGACGAAAATATGATGTTTACAGAAACCTCTACGGTTGGCTATTGCCCTCCCTGCCAGCTCGGGTCATGAGTGGGCTGGGCTATGAGCTGCCCATGGTGGAGCATATTACACTCTCATGGCGCGGCCCGAAAAATCCCTACCCAAGGCTCTCCTATGCCGATCTCTATGATGACTTTAACCGGGAGCACCCCCGAAGAGACCCAAACGAGCTGAAGGATAAAATTGTCATCATAGGCGCCGATGCCTCTGCGCTACATGATGTACGCGTGACACCGATCGACAGCCTCTACTCCGGCCTGGATATCCTGGCTACCGCCATCGACAACCTAAAAAACCAAAGTTATATGGCAAGCCTGCCCCAATGGAGCTACCTGCTGATATCTGTGGCCGCTATCGCTGGCGTTTACCTGTGTTTCATCTTCAGACTCAACGCTATCTCAGTGGGTATCTCTCTTCTTGGAGTGACTGCCGTAGCCCTGCTCATCAGCTACCTGGTATTAGACTGGCAGCTCTTACTTCTTGTATTAACACCACTATTATTGATGTGGCTCTACTACTTCTCTCTATCCCTGCGCGAATACCTGCTCGAACTGAGGGCGAGGGAGAAAACGGTTGAGCTCTTCAGCCGATTCGTCGATCCGGTTGTGGTAAAAGAGCTGGTCTCAAGCGAGGGGCTGAGTCGTGAAGGGGAGAGCCGACAGGTCTCGGTACTTTTCTCTGATATTCGCGGCTTCACCAGCCTCTCAGAAAACCGAACCCCACAAGAGGTGGTGAGCCTGTTAAACCGTTACTTTACCCTGCAGGTAGCAGTTGTGTTCAAACATGGAGGCTCACTCGATAAGTTTATCGGTGATTGCATCATGGCCTTCTGGGGTGCTCCGCTGGATGACCCTCAGCACGCCATTCATGCAGTCAATGCCGCACAGGAGATGGCTCAGGTGCTGCAGCAGTTCAAACAGGAGTTAGGGGAGCAGGATGCCGACTTCGATGTCGGTATAGGCATACACTCTGGCCCTGCCGTAGTCGGCCTTATCGGCTCCGAGCAGCGTAAGGAGTATACCGCCATCGGTGACACGGTAAACTTGGCCAGCAGGATTGAGGGGCTGACAAAGGGGGTCTCACGGATCCTGGTCTCCGCTGATACTAAGGCATTGTGCGCCGACCACTTTGACTTCAAGCCATATGGCTTCTATAAGGTTAAGGGCCGTGCACAAGATGTCGAACTTTTCGCACCGGTAAGGAAAACTGATGAAAATGATAGAGACTAAGCGAAAGGGGATGCCGCTCTGGCTGACACTCATCCTGTTCACAGTCGTCTGCCCTCTCCATGGACAGGAAAAAGCCGAGCCCAAAAGCGCTAGTCTGGTAAGAGATACCGAGCTTAAACACAAGCCATTCAGCGATGCTGCTACGGTAGCGACACTCCCCCGGGCCCTCGATATCCGTGTGCTGTCACGGCAGTCGAGTTGGTTGCAGATCAAAGCTGAAGATAAAAACGGCTGGGTGAAGATGTTCAGCGTGCGCTTCAGTGGTCCTGCAGAAACGACTTCAGACACCTTTGCAGGGACTAAGGAGTTATTCAACCTAATCACAACAGGCAGTAGCGGTAGCACAGTTACTACTGCCTCCCGCGGGCTCGATGAAAACAGGTTCTCCGAACCTATGCCTGACCCCGCAGCATTTACAGTGATGCAACAGCTGACAGTTTCTCGCTCTCAAGCCCGCGCCTTCGCAAGGGAGCAAAGTCTGCAAAAACGGCAAAAAGATTATCTGCCGGCCTCAGCGCCAGATTCCGGAGGTAAGTCATGAGACCTGTAGCCCTATCCCCTCTTCTCTTTGGCTTCATCATAATCTGCTCCGGCTGCGCTTCAAACCAGAGCCTGGTATTCAATAATATCGATATTGGCAAAGGACTCTCGGCGCTGGGACACACTCAGGAGGCCCTGACCGAGATCGATGAAACAGCCGAAATAGCCTTGGGCCGCGAGATAACAACAAACCTGCTAGGCGTAGCCCCCCTGCTCGATAATTCCGATGTGCAACAATATGTGAACAGTGTCGGTCGCTGGGTCAGCATGCACTCTGAGCGGCCAGATCTTCCCTGGAGCTTTGCCGTGCTCGACCATAACAGCATCAACGCCTTCGCCGCCCCCGGAGGCTACATAGTGCTCACCAAAGGGCTGCTGCTAAGCCTGGGCAGTGAAGCTGAGCTGGCCGGAGTACTCGGGCACGAAATATCCCATGTACTTCGCAGGCATCACCTAAACGCACTGAAGAAAGCGAGTGGAATGAGTGCATTAACCGAGTTCACCGACGTCATCTTAACCGCAAATGAGCGCAGTACAGAGTCGCTGAAGTTCGTTACCGCAGGCACCGAGCTCTATACCCGGGGCTTAGATAAGGGTGATGAGTTTGAATCTGACCGTATGGGGATAGTGTTAGCAGCCCGAGCAGGCTACGACCCCTATGGCCTGCCCGCCGCGCTGCAGAAGCTGGATATGATAAACCCCGATGACGCGGCCCTTGCCCTGCTATTTAAGACTCACCCGTCATTCGATGAGCGACTCAGCCGCTTAGAAACGGCGATGACGGGCCAATTCGAGCAGTTTGAAAGCCAGCCCTCGGCCGAAGCCAGGTTCACCCGCGCTATAGCAGCCATCTCTTCGAAGGAGAGGTAGGAGAGGCTTTAATTGACAGCAGCAAGACGCTTTAGCCCGGTTCTGCTACAACCATTACAGCGTCGCTCTCTTCCTCGTTTAGAGGCTTATGTTCTCTCTCTTTGGTTACCGCTATCCAGTTCGGCAATATCGTCTTCCCCCTCCTGTATTTGAAGGAAATGAGTAAAACCAATTTAATTAACCTACTGATTTCAAATGGCTGTCGTAAAACTGTCGGGATAAATATCTCGACAACTAACCAATAAAAACTAAATATGAGACCTGACTAAGTCGTGGAGTAGGCAAACCGGTGCAATTATCAACAAGTAAACTGAAAGCATTAAGAGGTGAGCGAAGCTGGTCTCAGGAGGTATTGGCAAAGTCCACCGGCCTGTCACTTCGCACCATTCAACGAATTGAAAGTGAAGGGAAAGCATCGGCGGAGTCAACCTTAGCTCTGTCCTCGGCCTTCGAGGTGACACCAGGCGATCTGATATCGACTCAGGCAGCCATCGATGTAAACTTCACCGGGAGAAGAGTCATGCAGGGCGATCTATTACTAATAGCAATATTTTCCACACTGATATCATTATTCTTTCTCGCCTCCGATGCGCTCTCCTATTTCGATCTGCCGACCTTAGTATTTACCTACACCCTAACCTACATGTTAACAGCACTCTCCTTTGGGTTCGATGGCTTAGCCCGCTCTATAACCGGGTTGAGGTACCTGTTTGCTAAAGAGCTCCTCGGAGGGAAAGCTGCAGTTTTTTTAGCAAAGCTCTATGGATGTCAGATACGGTTTTGCTACACCAGTGCCGTTCTGATTTTCCTGATAGGTTCAATCGCTATGTTGCGGCAGGCAAGTGAGACACAACAAGTAACGGATCTGTTTTTACTGCTTGAGTCTTCGGCCCCGGTAGTTGTACTTCCCTTTCTTTACGCCGTGATTTTATGTGAATGTCTCATCAGGCCACTAAAGATCAAGCTCGAGTGCGAAGATATTTCCACATCATGATCCCCCCTTAACTGAGCGGCCCCAAGCCTGTGGTCGCCCAGATAAACAAGCCAAATCAAGTTAGTAAAACCACACGAACACCACTCGCCGCTCATGAATCCTTCACTCTGGATAAAGTAGCGCTCCCCGGCACAAAGGTTAACAAACAAACCTCAAATAATTTACACGCAAGCAACTGTTATTTATGCAGTAATCAGATATTCTTTGCCATATTCCCAAAGCATTACCTTATGCCTATCAGGCCGCTTTTTAAATTTAACAGGACGTTTAGATGGACTCATTTCCAAAATCTCAGATCATCGAATTCAATCGCCGCGACATCGACAGCATCGAGCGGGCACTAAAGGATTATCAAACTCTTTTAGATAACCATCAGGCTTTCGAAGAGAGCCTGTTTGATATCGCCTTCATGGATATCGGTTCGGGTCAAAGGCAACACCTTCAGCTCAGCGACACCGCCAATGCAGAGCTGGTAATAAACGCACTCAATCTCACTCCTGACGGCGGATATGACCTGCAAGATACCGTGAGTGAGCAGAGTAGCCTCTATATCTCAGAGGCACTGCTGTTCGCCATCGCATTGGAGCATGATTCACTCAAACCGCAACTTCGCCTTACGGCTCAAGCCATGGTTAACTATGCCCGTCATGAGAATGACACCAGCGAGATGTGGGTAGATGATATGCGGGTCTTTGGCGCTGAAGCCCTCTATATGATGGCCGTAAAAGATGCCAATGATGCCGTATATCTGGCACAGTTTTTTATCCCCTACTGGGATGATGAACATGCCGGTGGTTATGAAGATATGCTGCTCAGCCTGCTCAATCAGCACGGCTGGTGCGATGCCATGATGAAGGCGTTTATCTGGTGTGACAACGCCGCTTTCCGCTTTGCCTTTTATGGCAGCCACTGGGAGGACACAAAACCCCGATATCAGCCATTGGGTGAATACCTTCAGGAAAAGCCGCAACTCTATCCACGTTTTATCGAGCTGATAAGACAGCGTTTTACATCTCAGCCTATGCTCGCCTACAGTGAAGATGAGGAGCTCGACAACCAGAAGCCGGTATTGGAGCTCTTCAAGAGTCTGTTCCCCGAGTTCTGCAGCTGGGAGCAGGAAGATATCGACATGCAGCTCGGGCGACACTTTATCCATAACAGCCTGGAAAATGAGGCGATGGATCTACAACTGCAGCTGGAAAATGAACTGCTTCGTCCACTGATGAGTTATGCCCAGAGTGTCTTTCAAAGACAGGAGGAAGAGCGCGCTCGCAAAGCCCTTAGAGAGGAGCGCGAGGCCGAGTTGGGTGGCACCCATATGCTGACCGATTTTATCGCAACACTGGACAACAGCGAAGCACTGCTGAAGTATGTCGTCTTCAACGAAAACCCTGCCGTTCTCGATGCTCTGCAACCATTCGATATTTGGGCACACTGTAAAGCACATGCACCCTCGCTGTTTGATGCCATGGATGATGCCTGCTGGGATCGGGGAAGCATTGAAAATCTGCGGGAAAACCTGCATGAGGTGCTTGTCTATCCCGCCAACGACCTGCTCGAAGATGAAGACTGCTTTGTACGCGTCGAGTTTAAAGATGGCACCCTGTCGAAAGCCTACGTCGCTGAGGGTGAAAACAGTGATAACCATGTTCAATCGGCCCATATCATGCTGAGGTTTATCGATATTTTTTATCGATTATTAGGTCGGCAAACACTATCTTCCGAACTGTGTGAAATGCTCACCGGTGAAGGGGACTATCAGGCCATTATCACCACCGAAGCCTACTACGCCCGTTTCGACCCGGCACCACCGGCGAGAGAGGGGGAACTGAGCAAACACGATAAACGCAAACTGGAACAGCTCATCGATGGCTTTTGCGACTTTGATGAGCCGGTAACCGGCACCATGCTGAAGCAGGCCGATAAGCTATTAAAGCAGCGCACCTGCTGTGATACCACAAACTGGCATGAGAACAATCTGGGTACTGACGCCCTGAAGGCCTACCGCCTTTTCCGGGATATGGAGGATCGGATTCATGACACCTTCACCCAAGGATTGCAAACCAGCTTAAGCGGCGTGTTCGAACGCGCCCTGAACTTACTGCTCGAACGGGCAGAGATCATGGGAGAGGGCCACTTCAAGCAGAAGGGGTTTAATCAATCGGAACTTGATCAGATCAGAGGTTTCTTCACTAAAGATCATGCTGAACTCAGCCAACAAGCGACAATCGACTTATTCGACAGGCATCTGCACAGAGATGAGGTATGCCGCCAATCCGATCTCTACTTCCCCAAGATTAGCGAAAAACAGATTGGCTACCACTTCCTTAATGACTACGACGATGACTACCAGCGCGTGGCCATTATCTGCTTTTGGCTAAAACAGCTTCCGATAGCCGAGGCTAAAATTGCACAGCGGCTATGGCAGCTTCTGGTAACTATGGCACCGACCAAGATGATCCGTCATATCAGTCGCCTCTATAGTGACCATGATTACAGGTTACGCTTCGACAACCAGCTCGATGAGATAAACTTCTACGAGATGCTTAACCGCCACGGCATAGCTCAGGACTATACTCTCGCATTTCAGGTCGAGCAGTCCGTCGACAAAACAAGCTGTGAACAGGAGTACCTCGCACTGGTAGAACTGATGGAGGCTAACACGCTTAATGATGAAGATAGCAGCATGATCGGCACCGCGAATAAAAGCCGGGCTCAGGCACTATTACGGGGGCTTGATTATACCTACCAGATGCACAAGTTGAAGTTTCATCAGGATGTCGCCCTGCGTTTCCCCAAGCAACTCTTTTCATTAGACGATGACTTTCGTCGATGTCTGGGAGACTTTATTAAACTCAATAGTCACTCCTGGGAGAGTGTGATTGCCCGCCAATTCGACTCATCGACACTCTTCTTCGACCATATCTGTGACCCGGAGGATCTCCCCAAGAGGCTAAGGCTACCGATACGGTTGCACCCACAGGCCGATACGACTCAATCCCGTCATTGCGATCATATGAGTTGGATCGACGCCACGATAGCGCAGCGTGTCGGTGATGAACTTCAGCTTCTGGTTGTCGATAAAGAGACAGCCAGTCGAGAGCAACTCTATCTGGGCGGGCAGGTACTCATCCTGGATAGCGATATCGATGCAGCTAAGGTTATCGCTGCCGTAGGTGAGCTGCCAGACCTTAGCGAACGTCGCCGGCTCACCGAAGAGACACTGTGGTCCTACATTCAGGGAGAAACCAGCTATGAAACTGCCGCCCCACTGTTTAACGCCTATATGCGCGAAGAGACCGTCGTAGGTGTCGATGAATATCGTACCTACAGTCTGGGGCAGTTCCTGTGGCGTATCGATACAGCACGCCGCGAACGACTCATGCTACTGTTGGCAAACCACAGCTATCGGGCCTACAAGGTAATTACAGAGCTACTGGTCGAAGGCGAGATGGACAGCTTGGTTCGTGACGGCAAAATCGACCTCGCTACCCGTCTGGATCTGGATAGCGATGACTATGAAGAGCAAGCCTATGACAGGCTGATGGGCTGGCTGCTGAGTCATGATATCAGGCGTGAATTAGTTGTCCTGTTTGCCATAAAAAACTATCACAGCTGCATGGGAGGCTACCTCGCGGCACTGGCCCGTAAAGGAGAACTCAAGTCGGTACTGACATACCTTAATGTAAACAATCGCGCCGCCCTGGTGGATATCCTGGCCCGGCAAACAGATGCATCTCAGCTACTGGAGATATTCAAGGGAGACAAGTCACGCCAGGTTCGCGACAGAGTCGATATCGCCACCCGAGCCATGGAAAACGCCGGATAGGCTTCCCCACTAACGATAAACATTCAAAGGCTTCCGCTATGTGCAGAAGCCTTTCTTATTTTGAACTATCAGAAAAAGCATAGACAGAAGGGGCACTGTGTCACGATCCCATTATAAAACCTTGACTCTTGTTCGGTTCAGCCAGTTTCTGAAGGGCTCAGCCGAACATCACAACACGTCTGTTAAAAGTAGGTGTTATCGGAGTAGTCATAGAGCCACTGCGGACGGTAGACCACAAGGAAGGTGATCGCCATGCCATTGAGCAGTGCTTCTGGAAACCCGAGCAGCGGGATCAGCAACAGGTAGTTATCGGTAAGAAAGGCCCAGTCATAATCCGTCGTCAGCCACAGCCAACCCGACCAGGCGAAGATATGAAACACTATAGAGAGGAAGCCGTTGAGAAATGCGCTGCCGAAGATATAGATAAACAGGTGGTGAGGTAAATATTTAAATATCTGACTATAGACCCCATAGCAGAGAAACAGAGGCAGACCGACGGCCAACAAGCCATAGATTGCAAAATCGAACGGCATCCTGAACATGAAGATGGTAAAAAACAGCACCGGCAACAGGGCAACCAGTGTCGCCAACCGCCAGCCATACATCAACATCAGGGTGACCAGCCCCAGAAAATGAAGATGTATCCCAGGTGTAACACTGGCATCCATCAACCACAAGCCGTTGACGCAAACTGCCACCAGCAGCAACCGTGACTGTCCGGCCTTATCCTTTATCAAATTTCTGAGGTCTTCGCTCGGCCATATTGCCCACAACCAGAGCAGCAACAGGCCCATCGAGAGGAGCTGCCCTCCTCCGATACTCCAATCTATCTCGCTGTAGCGTTGCAGTAAAAACTCCGTCATAACCTGCAAACCCTATGTATGAAATCATCAAGGCTTACTGCAAACTTAGATCAATATTGGTTAAGCGGCTACTAAAGAAGAGAAAAATTGAACCAGGTAGAATATGTTTAATGCCATATGGTTACACAACAACTCCCCACATGGGGCAGGTTCCGGTATGACATTTAACAGCACTATATCGATGTTGCGATAACCTCTGTTTATTAATGGATGAAAATCTGTTTTACTTGCGGCCTTCTTCTCCTTTACAACATACGTCTGAATCGAGAGCCCCCGATGAGAACCGATTACCAGCTGCGATTAAAACCTGTGATCCGCTACCTCGAACAAAACTTCAATCAACCACTGAACCTACCCGAGGTCGCAGCCAAGGCCAACATATCTCCCTACCACTTCCACCGGATATTCAAGGCCGTCACAGACGAGACACTGGCAGAGTATCTCAGACGCTTGAGGTTGGAGCGTATAGCCACAGATCTCTTCTATAAACAGATCTCCATCACCGAGCTGGCATTGAATAACGGCTTCTCAAGTTCACAAAGTCTGGCCAAGGCATTTAAACAACGCTTTGGCCTAACACCGAGCGAGCTAAGGGAATGTGAAAGCAGTGAGAAACTGTGTCAGTTAATGCGAAACAGCAAGATTGGACACACGCTGCGCAACATTGGAAACGCCAATGAGCTCGAGACTCCCTACCATGGTGACATTGACCAACAAGGGAGAGTCACAATGGAAACCACAACAATTGAAGCAGGAACCTTAGCCTACATTCGTGTCACCGGACCATACGGACAGGGGTACGAGGAGGCGATGAAGAAACTCTGCTTATGGGCCGGAGCCAAAGGGGTCGACTGTGAGAATGCGATATTCATCTACCACGACAACCCGGAGATCACCCCCGATGAGAAGTGTCGTACCGATATCTGCTTCAGGGTGCCGGCAGATACAGAGGTAAGTGGTCAGGTGGAGCTACAGGCGTTTCCCGGTGGAAGCTATGCCAGTATCCGCAAAACGGTGAAGCAGGTAAATGAGTACGGTCAGGCATGGAATGAACTGATGAAACAGGTTGTCGACACAGGACTCGAGTCGGACGAACGTCCCTGTTTCGAGCTATATCATAGCTTCGATCCAAAAACATATGTGAGCGATGTCAGCTTCTGCACCGCGATTAAAATCTAGCTTCTATTTATAGACTTAACACGACTCACAGCAATCTACAGGGAAACTTAATCGTTTCCCTTTATAGCCCTTCATCAAACGTTCCTGCCGCACATTATTTATGGAGTTAAAGAGAGGCTGGCGGCTAACATATTCAAACCAGCAATTGATTTACATCAAACTTCACCCAAAAACCTATTCTCCCGATGCGCTTAATGGGTTAGATTTTAATCATGGGTGATGAAAATTAACGCAGCACCCCTGGTTAATGAATCACCTGTTCATTCACCTTAATGCCACTAACACGATAAACGGATTTTATATAAAGCTTGCTTGTAAACTTGTAATTAACGACAGGGTTAGCTTTACTTATAAAGCGACAACACTGTTTATTAACTACCTAATTAAAAGGGGTTTTTATGTTAGGCGAAGATCACTCTCTTATCAATGAGTTTCCTGAGTACCAAGACATTATTGTCCAGCTTTCTCAAAGCAACGAAGCCTTTGCAAAAGGCGCCAAACAATACGATGCGCTAGATAAGGAGATTCGAGAACTCGAATTAAAAGGCGCGCCAATCAATGATGAATCCATGCACCAATTGAAACATGACAGAGCCGAGCTGAAAGACTCGCTGTTTCAGCGCTTAGCGAGTGAAAAAGCGTAGCGTTATTCGTTAAACCCGCTTTAGCCGGTTCACACAAGAATAAGCAGACCTGAGTCCAGTTCAACTCAGGCCCGCTTATTTTTTTGCCTTTTCCAAATCACAATTCAAAGAAACAATCTACAACCCTTGCATTACAAATGTTTCACAAGGTTACATTAACTGGTATCTTTGCCCGGCATATTTAGAAAGGATACTCAAATGCTGGCACAAAAAATGAAAACTTCTCAACTATTCAAATCACTTTCAATCGTTAAGCTTCTGCCACTCTTTTTACTGGCTATTGCCCTGTACAACTCCTATTTCATCGTTATCGAAGGCCATGTAGGCGTGGTGAAACGTTTCGGTGAAGCCAAGGGGCAGGAGAATCCTGGGTTACACTTTAAGATCCCCTTCATTGAAACTGTCGAGATGATCGAGGTCCGTACGCGTAAGAATGCTGAGAAAATGGCATCGAGCACCAAGGAGCAGATGCCGGTTACCATAGAGGTATCCGTTAACTGGACCGTAAACAAAGAGGCTGCCCTGGATCTATTCAAGCGCTATGGCGGCTTGACTCAATTTGAGCAGCGTATTTTAGACCCGCGTTTTCGCTCCGCTACCAAAGATACGATTCCGCAGTTTGAAGCTGAGCAACTCATTCAAGACAGAGCCAGCGCGATTCAGGGCATAGAGCACCGTCTGGCGGAAGAGATGGAGGGGTTCCCGGTCATCGTCGATAACATTCAAATTGAAAATATTGTCCTGCCACAAAAATACATCAACTCGATTGAGATCAAACAGACCGAGAAGAACCTCGCGGCGGCAGAGGAGCACAAGCTCGAACGTCAACGCCTCGAAGCCTTAAGAGCAGTTAACACCGCGGATGCGAAAGCTAAAGGGATCTTGAAGATTGCTGAAGCCGAAGCACAATCCATTCTGTTGAAGGGTAAGGCCGAGGCACAGGCGATTGAAGCGAAAGCTAAGGCCCTCAAGAATAATCCGCTGATTGTAAAGCTGACTGAAGCCCAGGCCTGGGACGGTAAGCTGCCAACCACTATGATGGGTGAAGGGGTTATGCCGATCATGGATATCAGAGAGAAACCAGAGTCGAACTAACTTATGGTTACCGGGAGCTTAGGTGAAATAGAACCTGACTCAGCCTATTAGAAAAAGGGATATCTCAGATATCCCTTTTTTAATGCCTACTCGCCCCTCAAGGATTGAGAAAGGAGGATCGATTAGAACTGGTAGTGCATGCCTAACGCGAAGTTAGAGATATCGGTATCTATGTTTTGAGCACCATTATAATACTCTGAATCCAGCTCACCGGTCACAACATCATAGCCTAGGCGAATGTTCAGATTCTCAGTCACAGAGGCATTTACCCCTACGCCATAGGCCCAACCGAAACCGCTGAAGTCTTCATTTCCATAGAAACCGTCTTTTGTAACAACCGCCATAGACGCAATACCGACCTTGCCGTATACGGAATAGGTATCATCGATCTGATAGGTAAACTTAGGGGTAAAAGCGAAAGTACCGGCACCGATATCAGTATACCTGTCACCCAGATCGCCGGAGACAAATAGGTTAGCTTCCAGTCCAAACCACTCGTTAAAGTTATAACCGCCGTATGCGCCCAAGCCAAAGCCAGTTTCACTGCCTTTGGCTTTTAGTTCTAGCTGGCCCAGGCTGCCACCGACGTAGAAGCCTGTATGGTCGTTGGCAGCCATAACACTCGTTGATGCAAAAATTGCTAATAATGATACCGCTGCGATAGAAAGTTTTTTCACACTATTCCCCAAAAAATATATTTTTCATTACATCTGTTTCGATATGGCGCGTAGGTTAATGCAATTCGACCCGAAGCGTTAATCAATTCTGTGGCAATCTGCTGCGTGTTCAGCAAGCATTCAGGTTTACAACCTCTCCCCTATTGAGGAGAGGTTGTAAGCAGATAACACAAAACGAAAAAGGTTAAATACGACTTAAATTTTAAACTGTCCAACCAATCTATCTAACTGAGAAGATAGATTCGACAAGTCTTCACTTGCCAGCGCAGTATGCGATGCTGCATCCGTAGTTTTGGCCACAACATCATTGATATTTGTGATATTTTTATTTATCTCATTTGAAACCGCACATTGCTCATTCGCCGCACTGGCAATTTGTATATTCATCTCCGTAATGGTATTAACGGCTGTCGAAATTTGGTTCAGCGCCTGATCAGCTAACGATGCTTGATGAACACAACCATCGGTAAAACCTCGACTGCTTTTCATGACATCAACCGTCTTCTTGGCTCCCAATTGCAGTTGCTCGATCATTTTTTGAATATCCAAAGTGGATGCCTGGGTTCGGCTTGCAAGCGTTCTGACCTCATCAGCAACAACTGCAAAACCTCTCCCCTGCTCACCGGCTCTTGCCGCTTCGATTGCAGCATTTAGTGCAAGTAGGTTCGTTTGATCGGCGATATTTCGAATCACCTCTAAAACACCATCGATATTTGCTGTTTCACTTTCTAAATGGGCCACAGCCTCTGTCGCCACCTCAATTTCAGCAGCAAGTTCATTAATTTGAACAGACACTTCACTCACCACTTGTTTACCGACCTCTGAGGCATCATGAGCTTTTTGAGCAGAATCTGCAGCTTCAGTCGCATTCTGTGCCACTTCTTGTACTGTGGCACTCATCTGATTCATGGCCGCAGCGACCTGCTCTGTTTCTTGTTGTTGCAACAAGGTGTCAGACTGAGTCTCATGTGTGATAGCCGTTAATTTTACAGCTGAATTTGATAGTTGCGCAGTTGCCCGTGACACTTGCTCTATCGTGCTATGCACTTTCGCGGCAAACTGGTTGAATGCACCTGACAGTTGAGCAACTTCATCATTACCTTTTATATTAAGGCGCAGTGTTAAGTCACCATCACCTTCAGCAATGTTACTCATCGTTTGGGTGGTCACATCTATTGGGCGAATAATACCTAAGCTAATGAACCAAGCAATAACCACCCCAAGAAGCAAAGCAAGCAAACCTATAAATACCACCCTATAGGTGACATCATTTAATGCATTGGCGTTATGGGAGCGATCTAATGCAATTTCAAGCACCCCAATAGACTCACCTGAAAAATCCTTTATTTCATGTAGATACACTGCATATGGTTTATTATTGAAAACTTGTTGTGTACTAATGGCTTGACCATCCAGCGCTTGTTGAAATTGGCTGGAAGTGGCAAACTGGTGATCCTTTACCGTTCGACCAAATGCTGAAAACTGATTGTTTTGTTCAGTATAAAGGGCTATTTCTACATTGTATTCGCTTTTGAATTCATCAAAAAATGCTTGCCCAAAAGACATACCAAACTCTACTGAACCTATATGTAACCCTTGATGTGATACTGGCACAATGCCACGAATACCGATCCCCGCAACACCTTTTTCTAACCCTTTTACCGCCTGTTTCTCCCTATTCGTATCGATAACAGTCTTCCTGAATGAGGATAAATCATCACCAAACTTTTTTGGTTTATGCACGCGTAAAAAGGAGGTCGCGGGAGGAAGATGGAATTGAAACTGTCTAACAGCATATTCTGATTTCAATTTAGAGAATAAAGGTATGGTTCGTTCAGCCAGCGTTTCACGATCCCCATTTGCAAAAAGATTTTGTACATCAGGATCTTGAGCGATCACGCTTGCTAACGCCATCGCAAGCGTTCCTTTAGATTCAATTTCTGCAACCGCAGCACCATAAAGTTTGTGAAGCTCTCTCTCTTCCGCTCTATCAATGTTTTTAGAAAATTCACTGAGTACCACAGGGATAACGATGGACATAACTAGCACGAGTAATAAAATAATCCCTACAATAATGCGGGTACGAATATTCAAATGAATTTTATTGAGCATACTACATTCCCCAAATAGCAAACAATTGCCCACAATTGAGCAACGACATTTTACAAACTGTTACATGGACATTATCCAACTGTCATACAACTTATTGAGATTCACAGCTCAAAATCTGCCAATATTTATCTAGATTTCAAATTTTGTGAGGCTGGTGACCCCATTAATTTTGGTAGGAGAAATGACTCAAATAAGTTTAAATATTTTCGATTATCTCTATGATATTTAACGTCCGTAGCTGAGATTTTTCGTTCAAAGGATGGTTATTGCTTAACATGATAAATTGTCAAGATAGACAAGCATCCTTGAAGAGAAAAACAGCCTATGAGAAGATTTTTGCTGGCAGCCTCATATCTACGCGAGCATACTGATGGTATGACACAAACTCATTTTTAACACTTAAACTGATAAATCAGATAAAGAGGCCTTCATGCTTGTTACCTTCAAGACAAAGTACTATTCGAACATCACCCTGTTCGGAAATATCGCACTCACATTTATCAGAATCATGGGTCACAGCAGCACAGTACCGGGGGCGATTCGAGCAGAGGATGTGCCCGCAGCACTGCGAAGATTATCTAAGGCTATCGAGCAGGAGCCTGCTTCCGAAACTTCCCCGTCAGACTCCGGCTATGATGACGATAACGGAGATAATGAACCGGTAGTAAGCTTAAGGCAGCGAGCTCTGCCTCTCATCGAGCTGCTTCAATCTGCGGTGGAATCGGAATCAAACGTGATGTGGGAATAATACCTTGCTAAAGAGCTTTGAATTCTCTACGAATGATCAGGTACTTAATGCAATTGGTATAACTCTCAATCTTTAGTAACAATTCTTTGGTTGACATTTTATGGCAGTCTTAGAATATGGTGCCGTTTATTTAATACCAATCGGTATAACACTCCCCCAGCAAGGAAGAATATAAAACAATGAAAAAATCCTTAATAGCTATCGCCTTAGCAACCACTTTTTTAGCGGGCTGTGGCACTTCAGAGATCAACAAAGAAACGAATGCAGAGGTCACCAAGGCCGTCTCCGGCAAAGCCGAGCTGGGCAGCTTCGGTGTCGATCTATCGGCGCGCAACGAAGCCGTTAAACCCGGCGATGACTTTTTTATGTACGCCAGCGGTACCTGGTATGACAACTATGTCATGCCTGCCGATAAAACCCGTTACGGGGCATTTACCGGGCTAGCCGAACGCAGTGAGAAACAGGTTAAAGAGATCATCGATGATATCGCGAGTCGCAGCGACCTAAGCGGTGAAGAGCAACTGATCGCCGATTTTTACCACTCATACATGGATACAGAGACCATCAACGCACTGGGTATCACCCCAATTCAGGGCACCTTAGATCAGATAGCAGCCATCAAATCTACCGATGACCTGACCAAGGTCTTTGGTAACGCCTGGCTCACGGGCGCAGCCTCTCCAATCGGTGGCGGCATGTGGTTTAACCGCCTGGATCCCAATCAGTATGAGATGTCTATCGGTGCCGGTGGCTTAGGTCTGCCCGATCGCTCCTACTACCTCGAACAGAGCGAACGCTTCGCCAAGATCCGTAGCGCCTATGTCGAACATATTGCCAAGATGCTCACCTTTGCCGGCGTAAAAGACGGCAAAGCTCGCGCAAATGCAATTTTAGCCTTAGAAACCAAGATGGCCGAAGGGCAGTGGCCAAGAGAGAAGCGTCGCAACCGCGACCTCACTCTTAACCAGATAAAGCGTGAAGCGTTAGCCAAGCAGTATCCGGATTTTAATTGGGATGTCTACTTCGCCCAAACCGGGTACCAGGTACCACAGCTGAACATCTCCCAGCCTGAGCCGGTTAAGGCCATGATAAAGCTGGTCAATGAAGAGTCTATGAATGTCTGGCAGGACTACCTGACTTTCCACACCATCAGTAATAATGCAGGCTTACTGTCTGAAGATATCTACGCCGCCAGTTTTGACTTTTATGGCAAGACCTTAAGCGGTCAGGAGGAGCCTAAACCACGCTGGAAACGTGCCGTAGCAGAGATGTCAGGCACACAGTCACTTGGATTCGCCATCGGCAAGGTCTATGTCGCACGCTACTTCCCGGAGTCATCTAAACAGCAGATGGCAGAGTTAGTTGAAAACCTGCGTACGGCTCTGGGTCAACGTATCGACGGCCTCGACTGGATGGGCGATGAGACTAAGGTCAATGCCCACGCCAAACTGGCCGCATTTACCCCTAAAATCGGTTACCCGGATGTGTGGCAGGAGTTCGACGGCTTAACTCTGACAGGCAAAGATCTGGTCGGCAACATCAAAAACCTGCGTCAGTTCTTTAAGGCCGAAAGCGTAGCCAAAGAGCTGAAGAAGACCGACCGTAATCGCTGGGGCATGACGCCACAAAGGGTCAACGCCTACTACAACAGCTCCTTTAACGAGATTGTATTCCCTGCGGCCATCCTGCAACCACCATTTTTCGACCCCAATGCCGACCCGGCCGTTAACTATGGCGGTATCGGTGCGGTGATCGGCCACGAGATGGGCCACGGTTTCGACGATCAGGGCTCGAAGTCTGATGCCAACGGCATCCAGCGCAACTGGTGGACAGATGAAGACCGCGCCGCCTTCGACGCTAAAGCGGATAAGCTGGCCGAGCAGTACAGTAAGTACGAGCCTATTCCGGACAACTTCGTCAATGGCCGTAACAGCCTGGGCGAAAACATCGGTGATGTGGGTGGTTTGGCTATGGCTTACCATGCCTACCAGCTGAGTCTGAATGGCAAAGAGGCACCGGTTATCGACGGCCTGACAGGCGATCAGCGATTCTTCCTTGCCTGGGCACAGGTATGGAAAGAGAAACGTACCGAACAGAGCATGCTCAACCAGCTCCGTGGCGGCACGCATGCACCGGGCCGATACCGTGCTCTGGCACCACGTAACCACGATGCATGGTACAAAGCCTTCGATGTCAAACCAGGTGACGCCCTCTATCTTCCGGAAGATGAGCGCGTACGTATTTGGTAAGAGGGTTTGAGGTTCTAGGTTCGAGCAACGGGGTTCGAGCCTAGACCTACAGGCACTATTGCACGAACAAGATATTCTCTATGTAGGAGCGGCTTCAGCCGCGAAGCTTTTAGGGGTCTAGGTTCGTTAAAAGAAAAATGCCAGTCAGAAACCTGACTGGCATTTTTTTATCGTTAGTTTAACCGTCGCTCAGCTAATAGTAATCGGTATAAAAAGGCTAAAAAGTCCTGTTGTACTGCAATCCGACCATCATGGCGTTGGCATGACTGGTCGCCGAAATACTGGTGGCCAGATAGGTGCCGCTGGCGATATCTATCGGGATCATAGGTTTAGACTCGACCACACTCACATCTTCACCCAATACATAGGTAAAACCAAAATCCAGGTCTGAGTCCGGCGTTAACCGATAGCTAAAGCCGGTCGAAAAGAACTGCCTGTTAGAATCCGGCACTGAAATGGAGGTGAGCTTATCCTGCGCGCTGGTATCAAACAGATAACCCGCCCTTAGAGTCCAGGTGCTGTTTAGGTAGTAAGTCGCACCGATAGCATAGTGCCAACCATCTTGCCACTGATAACGATTAAGGGTACCACTGGTCTCGGCCTCGAGGTTTTCAAATACGCTCCAACCTATCCACTGAATGCTGTAATGCAGCGCAAGCTTACTATCCTCCAGGTGGTGAAAACCGGAAAATTCGGCCATATTCGGCAGAGGTATCACTACCGTATCGTCGATGGGGCCTGATTCCGGAAGGTAGCCTGCGTAATCGACATCTCCCTCAGTCTCAAGCTCCGGACTATAGCGGTAAGACAAACCAAAACGGTTGTCATCATCCAGCTCATACACGGCTCCCAGATTAAAGCCCAGCCCCCACCCCTTGGCATCGACGGTCAACAGCTTAGTGTCTGTCGGTTGCAGGCTCCGCTTTAACTTGCCGGTACTGGCAATGATATCGAGCCCGGCACCGATGCTGAGACGCTCACTCAATCGATAGGAGGCCGATAAACCCAGGTTATAGCTCTTCACCTCACTCATGCCGCCATATTCACCGGCGATGTAATCATCACTGTACTCAGTCTTGGTGCCGAAGTTGGAATAGGCGTTAATACCCCAGGCGAACTTGTCAGTAACTGGCATGATAAAGTGAATATTGGGCGCGATAGCCATGTCTCCGGCATCATCATAGTTGGCCGGTTGAACCGAGCTGTCGACGAGTGCTCCCTGGCTATACAACTCACGGGTATAGAGCGCATCTTTAACTTCAACCATAGATGTGATGCTGATGAAGCCCGCCGAAAGGGCTGCCTCATCAAATAAGGCCATGGTAGCGGGGTTACGTGCCATAGAGGAGGCGTTATCGGCGATCACAGCATCGCCGGCAAATGCGCGCCCCAAACCTGCATTAGACTGTGCGTTAAGCTGAAAGCCGGCGCAATAGGCCTGTAGTGGTAGCAATATCGTTGCGCCAATAATGATTGTTTTATTCAATCGACTCATCTTTCTCATGGATTGCTACCCTCTGCTCCCGCCCTTTCCGGGCTTATCGAACCTGGTTTAACCGAGTAAACGCAGCCATAAAGGCCGACGCAAAATTAGAGTAAAAACACTACAACGATGGTAAGCGAATATCGAGTGCATTAATGAAATTAAGGTCGTATTTTGGACGAAAAAGTAAAAATAATTGTTGAATAGTGAAGCAGATGTTTCAGAAAGAAGACGATAGGATACGAGGAGCGGGAGTTAAGGGGGTGGCTCGGTAACCTTGTCTCTGTGTAACGTGTAATACGAACCTGTATGGAACTCAAGGTTATTTAAGTTGGAGCGGGATATCTCACTCCTCGCTCCTCAACTCCTGGCCTCTCACCAGACAGGACAGTGAGATGACTTTTAGTGCTTAGCTTTCACTCCATTACGAACCATCTCTTTGCCGTTCTCAAACACCTCATCGGTGATCCAGCGGGCATGCAGTAATTTATTATTGTTATCGAAAACCGCTACGAAGTGGCGACCATCTGCGTTGTTAGTTGCCATACCTACACCGGCAACACCTTCCAACCCCAAACCACCATTTTCAACCGACAGCAAGAAGCGCTCTAACTCTTCCAGGTTATCGATAACATTCAGTTCGTCATTCATTGTTCAGTACTCTTAGTTCTTTATCGGGCTGCGGATAGCGCAGCCTCAACGGCAATATGTGGCGTACTTTACAGATCATAGTCGATGATTTGAACCCTCAGTAACCACAGATACAGATTTAGCCCCCTATTCGGCTCACTCTTTTTGAGTGCCGGGGTTAATGAGCCTGCACCGCTGACTCTTCAAGTGGTTCGAGCCACTGATTGGATCCGCTTGTCCCTGCTCTATGATGCCATTATAGTTTTTGCCACTTTGCTGCCAGCCATACTGAGCACACAAGACGTTTTTCGCCAGATCGGCATTCAGTCTGACAACTGCCGTCATCCGCCCGATGGGGGTTTCAATAATAATCTCCTGATTAGTGCTAATCGACATCTCTTGAGCCAGCGCCCTGCTTATCTCAACAATCGGACCATCGACGCCGCGATTAAGCTTTTCGATATCCTTATGTTGGCTATGACAATGCCCCCTGAATTTTGCCGAGGTGAGGATAAGTGGGTAGCCTGAATCACTGTGGCTCTCAGAGAACTGAGGCACTGGGGCATATCCCGCTTTCAGTAAACAGGTAGAATAAAACTCCAGCTTGCCGCTGGGAGTATTAAAACCCTGCTCGCGATATTTCCGGTAATGAGTCTTAAGCCTTAAGTCTATGCCAGCCGGTTTCGCCTTAAGCTCTGATAAGCTCACTGCGCAAGGCGCTAACAACTCCTCGAGGGCAGCGTCGATATCTCCCTCCCAAAAGTGCTCACCTAACCCCAATGCTCTTG
The DNA here is from genome assembly GCF_947501225.1 of uncultured Shewanella sp. Classification (GTDB taxonomy): domain Bacteria; phylum Pseudomonadota; class Gammaproteobacteria; order Enterobacterales; family Shewanellaceae; genus Shewanella. Next base: position 187,874 of record NZ_CANMUW010000006.1, on the reverse strand, counting down.
CGAGCTCGAACACGATCTCGGTATCCGATTTAGCCTCACCAAGAGGTTCGATGACAGCTTTTCGTAGCTGCAACAGAGATTCAGCCTCCTGTGAAACCAAGAAGCCAGGTGTGAGTCCCGAACGTTCCCACAAGCTGGATACGGGCAGTACGATATCAGCCTCTTTGGCCGACTCATTCAAAAACAGATCCCCATGCACATAGAACTCCAACTCCCGCAGAGTCTCACGCACGAAAGCCTCATTGGGTTTAGTCGCGATGGGGTTGCCGCCAAAGGCGATAAGGGCACGGGTTTTATAGGGCGCTTCATCTATCACACTTCTATGCAGATCGTTTGAGTTGACCCACCCCATCTTCCAGGGGCCCAGTGGCTTATCGGCCCCCAGCGCATCTTTTCGCTGCTCACTGCTAAGTAGCGAAAACCCCATGAGATTATTAACAGGCGGCTTAGAGAAGTAGACATTGCCCCCTCGTTTATCCAGACACCCGGTGAGCCCATATAGACAGGCTATGGCTAACGTAGTCTGCGTCGCTTGTTGATGCTGTGCGGTTCCCGTCCATGAGAAATAACTCACCGCACCGGACTGGCCGATCATCGAGGCCATCAGCTCAATTTGCTTAGCCGAGATACCGGTTACAGATTCGGCATACTCCAGGGTGTAGCGCCGGCAAGCATCCTTATAGTGCGAAAAAGCGGGCCGACATGGAATGCCGTTGAGCACTCTCTGACCGTCCAGAGCGAGTACGGCCTCCTCTATCGCGTCGCTCAGATATAGCCGTGACCTAGCATCATAAAGTACAAGCCCTTGCGCTCGTTCGTCCCAGGCAACGAGTTGCTCACCACCATTCGCACAGGGGAGCCCCAGATCATCGGCAGTCAGCAGGCAGCCATTGTCATCGCGCACTAAGAGTGGGCCATTGCTCCAATGACGAACAAAACTTTGATCGTACTGCCTCCCGGCGATTAACAGGTTGGCTAATGTCATAGCCAACACCCCATCGGTTCCCGGCTTGATGCCTACCCACAGGTCAGATTGTTTAGCCAGACCCGCTTTTCGGGGATCGATAACGATCAGTTTCGCCCCGCGTTTTTGCGCCTCCGTCACTTGCAGAGCATGGGCCGGCCAGGTATCCCTCGGATTAAAACCCCATAGCAAGATACAGTCGGTATTTTGATAGTCTGGCATGCCGATGCCCTGACCGAATACATAAGCATGAGTAAAGTCTTTATGCCAATTACAGTTCTCAGTGGCAAACAGCTTATTAGGAGAGCCATATGCATGGGCCAGACGATTAATCCAGGTAAAGCTGTCGGCAATGGCGGTGGCACTCGGGGTCGTTATCCCCCAACAGACAGACTTGGCACCGCTCTGAGATTTAAACTGCTTGAGTTTATCTGCGATAGTACCAAACGCCTGCTGCCACGAGATAGGTTGCCAACCGGGATTATCGCTCCCCTTGGGATTAGTACGTTGCATCGGCGTGAGCAGACGGTCGGGATGGTAAACTAGCTGCGGTGCCGCCTTTCCCTTAATACAGACAACATCTCCGGTCGGATGCTCCGCCAGGGTTTGTACTTGTGTTAATGTTCCATCTTTCACCCTAACCAGACAGCCACAACGCGAAATACATTGAGCGCAATAACCCGGCACCTGCTGCTCACCCATGATTTCCCCCTATACAGACTCAAGACGCCCCTATTAGATGCCCGCAGCTTACCTCTATTGCTTTGCTGTTCACAAATCCGGAGCGACAGAGTTTGAACTGCTCCCCCATAAACCATGGTCGCAGCGACCAGTATGTCCTTAACGATCCAAACAGCAGCCTACCACCTTTTTTGAGGCCAACTGTGGTGAGCTGTACTATTAATTACGGTTTATCTCCCCCGGACCAGAAAAGTTTCCCTAAGCATTGAATCAGTTAGATTCACAGGGAGACAGGATCAAACCGATAAACTCTGCGAAGGGGGTTAACACAGATAAAAACAGCTATATTTAAAAGAGGGGAAACAACGAAGGTAAAACAGATGAAGTACTTCAATCAACTCCTCATCATCGCCTCACTAGCGCTTGCCATTGCAGCCCAATCCGAAGCACAGGCCGCAAGTAAGGCCCCGGAGATAGCTTCGAAAGGGCAGGCCATAGCAGAGCAGAAGCAGGCGATGAAAAACCTGCATGGAAAACTTAACGCATCACTGCGCACGGCCAAGCGACACACTGTCGAACTGACCAGCAGTGAACTACAAACCCTGACCACACCGGGCATGGATCCCACCGGCCGATACCGGGTCGGCGTACATCGCGCCATCGGAAAATCGGTCTCCCACGACAACAGGGATCTGATAATCAACATTCCAGGCGCCCATGGTATTCGACTTGAATTGAGCCATGTTAAAGGCGTAGTTTCTGTGTTCAACGAGGCCGGCCAGGCCTACCAATATTCACAGGATGGCTTCACCCATACCTTTATCGGGAACCAGGTAACTGTTCGTGGCACAGCCCATATAGAGGGCGCTGGCGCCGTCAACATGGGCGGGAATCTGTGTGACTTCAATGCTTCATGCATTGAGAACGCACAATGCACCAGCATCCCGAACGATATAAATGCCGTGCGTAACGCCTACGCCAGCATACTATTCAGGTCCGGCGCTTTCTACTATGTCTGCTCCGGAGGCCTTGTGGCCGACAGCGACAGCAATAGTGAGATCCCCTACTTTCTGACGGCCAGACACTGTATCAGCAAGGGGCGGGAAGCCAACTCGGTCGAGACCTTCTTCCAGTATATCCAGAGCAGTTGCAACCAGCAGACAAATTGTAGTCTCCCCGACTCCAACACAGTTGGTTCGACCATAGTCAAAAGCGGCAGAAAAGGTGACTACTCCCTGCTGCGGCTCTCGGGTAATCCCCCAGCCAATTCTGTATATCTTGGCTGGAACTCAGACCCCATCGCATCCACCGATGCAGCCGAACTGTTTCGCATAAGCCATCCCGGCGGCGCACCTCAGGCATACTCAAAACATGAGGTAGATGTCGATGCTCCTAACTGTAGCTCCTGGCCACGGGGAGATTGGATCTATAGCCGCGATCTATTTGGCGCAACCGAAGGGGGCAGCAGCGGCTCACCTGTGATAAACAGTGATGCCGAGATCGTAGGCCAACTCAGCGGTGGTTGTGGCTACAACATCAACGATGTTTGTGACAGCGGCAATAACGCCACAGTCGATGGTGCCTTCGCCGCCTACTACTCAGATATTTCACAGTTCCTCGGAGGCGGCGACCCGGATCCCGGCGGTGACTGTACCGATGCCGACGGAGATGGCTGGTGCGTAGAAGAGGGAGATTGTGATGACAACGACCCGCAAGTCAATCCCGGCAGAAGTGATCGAGGACGCAAATGGGGCAATGATGGAAAAGACAACGATTGTAACGGCATTATCGACGGTTAAGCACTCCCGCTCCATAGCCGAAACGGAAATATCCTGAATCAGAGATAGCCTCAGACAGCCGCCAAACTATGGTGGCTGTCTTTTGTCTGGTAGAGGCGCCAGAACAATGAGCAAGTCCCGTTCCCCCTCACTGATAACCCTCACTATTGACTTACCCAATTTATTTTACTGTTTACATTCGATAAGTTTGAATCACGTGCCATAATGGCTTGTAGTAGCTAATCTTTTTTCAGTCAAAAAGCATACTCCCTGGCAGAGGTGATGATGAAAAGACAACTGAAAGTAGTGGTAACCGGTGGCCCGGGTGGGGGCAAGACCACAGCGCTCGACCTTTTCCGCCGCGAGCTTGGCGATACGGTTGCTATCGTTCCCGAGTCTGCGACCGTGCTCTTTTCCGGTGGCATCCCGAGATCCTCCGATGAGCAGGTAGTCAAGAATGTTCAAAAGACCATCTTCGCTCTGCAGCAGAATGTAGAGAATATCCAGGAGAAACAGTACCCTGATAGACTTCTCATCTGTGACAGAGGTACGTTGGATGGTCTTGCCTACTGGCCCGGAACGGAAGATGAATTTTTTGAGGAGGTAGGCTCCAGCATTGAAAAAGAGCTCAACCGTTACGACGCCGTTATCTTCTTCGAGTCTGCCGCCGCAAGTGGACGTGACATTCAGAGTAACAACCCCATAAGAAACGAGTCTTCGACTCAGGCTGCAGCGCTGGACAAAAAGCTACAGAATATCTGGTCGAGACACCCCTCTTACTATTTCGTTGGTAACTCGGAGTCCTTCGTCAAAAAAATTATGTTTGGAATCATGACCATAGAAAATGTGATCAACAGACACAATGGAGGATATGTTGGACCAAGCTTTGTGCCTGAATTCACAAAGTAACCACGCCCCAGAGCTCTTCCTTAGTGCACTTTCTTAGTGCCTTGCCCACTTTAACTATCCAGTTACAAAGTGATTATTGAATGGCAGAAGCCAGAGTGCTAGTGTCAGCATCAAGCTAGTTCAACATCTAAGGAAAGAACCATGTTAAAGAAGATCTTAGCCAGCGTCGGTATCGGGAAAGCGACCGTAGATACCATATTGCTCGACAAACAGTTACGCGCAGGCGAACCATTTAAGATTGAGGCAGTCATTAAAGGCGGCGAGGTCGAACAGGAGCTCAATGGTCTTGAGTTCGCCATCATGGCACAGGCCAAGGCCGAGAAAACAGTGGGCGATGACGAGGTAAAATATAACAAGAGTGTCGTGCTACAAAGCTGGAAGCCGATGCTAAAACAGGTTATTCAACCCGGTGAGACCGTCACCCGCCAATTCGAACTAAACCTTCACCCTGAGGCTCCCGCCACCAGCCTGTTTGGTCAGCGTATCGGCAAGGTCTGGCTACAAACAGGTCTTGATATCAAAAATGGTATCGATGGCAGCGATAAAGACCCATTAGTCATCGTCCCCTCAAACACTCAGCTTGCGGTATTAGAACTAATAGAGAGCAGCGGCTATCGCCTGTTTAAGAGCGATATCGAAGCCGGTTATGTACATGCCCACGAGTTCTCATCACACCTGCCATGTTACCAGGAGTATGAGTTTAAGCCTGAGTCCCGCTCATTTTTCGGTGCCCGTGAGCTCGAAGTCACCTTCGTCGACAATGGCGAAGAGACCGGTGTTCTGATAGAGATAGACAGGGCCTTCGTAGGCGACGGCTACCGCAGCACATCTATCCCCAACCACTGTGACAGCGTCGAAGCCGTCAGACCTTACATAGAGAACCTGCTCTCTTAGTCTCGCCTGAGTGCTGATAAGAAAACAGAAAGGGCCGGAGTTAATCAGCTTCGGCCCTTTTACTCTTTATACTGATTGGTATTAGACTTTTTATTGAGAAAATTAAGCGCAGATATCCAGATAGAGCTGATCCGCTAACTCTTGCAGGATTTCCCCCTGAGGATGGGTATGTGCAAAGGTTCTTAAACCATAGATCCCCATGGCCAGAAAGCGTGCCAGATGTTGGCTATCGCGATTAGTGCTGAGCTCTCCCTTAGCCTGGGCCTGCTCAAAAACATCGGCGAGCCCCTGCTGCCAGCTAGCCAGGTTCTCCGTAATAATTTTTTGCAGCTCTTCATCCTGCTGAGCCATCTCGTTAAGCGCTTTAGTAAGCAGGCAGGCCTTCACCGCCTCGCCACTCACGCACTCCTGAACGATGCTATCCAGATAGGCTTTCAGCTCGGTTAATACCGGCCTCTCTCCAGAGAAGAAGCTCTGAAACTCGGCACTAGCGTCACGCTGATACAGCGCTAAGGCCTCTAACAGAAGGCCACGTTTATTGCTGAATGCGCAGTAGATAGACCCAGGGTGTATGCCTGTAGCTTTAGTTAGATCTTGCATACTCGTCTTGCCATAACCTTTCTTCATAAAGGCGGCTATGGCGGATCTCAATACTTTCTCTCTATCAAATTCAGCGTTGCGCATCTGGGCTTTGGCTCCGGGCTATGACTCACCAATCGTCAGTAAGCTGATTGTACTTAATTTTGAATGCTTGTTCAAAATAATACTTGAATGATCGTTCAAATAAGAATATCTTGAATGGACATTCAAGAAAAAGAGGTCGCTATGACTGAGAATCTATTTCAACCCTTTGCACTCAACGAGACTATCACCCTACAAAACCGCATCCTGATGGCACCGCTGACTCGTTGTATGGCAGATGAGGAATTAGTGCCGACTCAGGCCATGGCTGAATATTATGCTCGTCGCGCCGAAGCAGGCCTTATCATCTCTGAAGCCGTACTTGTTCGTCCCGACGGTCAGGGCTACCCCAATACCCCTGGTCTGTTTACCCCGGCTCAGATCGATGGCTGGCGTGTAGTGACAGATGCAGTGCATAAAGCCGGTGGCAAAATATTCGCCCAGTTATGGCATACCGGCCGGGTCGCCCACCCACACTTTTTCGAAAAATCTGGTTCTACTCAGGTATTGGCCCCATCCGCCGTTGGCCTGGAGGGAACTCTGCCCAGAATGCGAGAGTTGAGCTATCACCTCCCTAAAGCAGTAACTCATGATGAGATAACTCAGCTAGTTGCTGATTTCGCACAAGCTGCGGCGAACGCGATAGATGCCGGCTTCGACGGCGTCGAGATCCACGGGGCAAATGGTTATCTTATCGATCAGTTCCTGCATCATGACAGCAATCGTCGCACCGATGAATATGGTCAAACAGCCGAAAATATGACCCGCTTCCCCTTGGCCGTTGTGGATGCGATATCTGACCGCATCGGCAATGACAGAACAGGCCTAAGAGTTTCACCGGGAGCCTATGTCAATATGGCCGGAGACATCAGAGACCGTGCCGTATTTGATTATTTTCTCGCTGAGCTGGAACAACGCGAACTGGCCTTCCTGCATATCGGTATTTTCGATGATGCCATGGAGTTTGATTACCTGGACGGCAGCGCATCGAGTTACGTACGCAGCGTTTATAGTAAAACCTTGGTTGGGGTAGGCAGCTATAGCGCAGAAACTGGCAGCGCAGCCATCGCCGAAGACAAATTTGATCTGTTAGCGATCGGCAGACCTTTTATCGCTAACCCCGATTATGTAGCCCGAGTCCGTGAAGGGGCTGAGTTGGTGGAATATTCCGATGAGATGCTAACCAGCTTACTTTAAAGGTATTAGTTTAAAGAGATGGGTGTAAAGAGTTTGCTGCAATAAATTTAGAGTGAAAAGTTTTTAAAAATCATCAATCCTGTGTCTTATCTTTGTCTTGAGGCAGAAGAGGCTAACCTAATGGTTAACCTCTTTTTTTTTACCTAAGTGGGCCTCCTTTGGTCACCGGACACACCATCAGCATCACTTTCTGACGGCGATCTATTGATAGCCGCACAGAGGTAGGTTTCATTCAAAATAATCAACTACAGCTTATGAGCAGCGCTATTAAAACCTTCGCAACCGGAGCCGTCCTACGTCAAAGGCTGATGCAGCTGACCTCATTGGCAACATCATCCATCGCCTTGGCAAAGCTGGATATGCCGGATGAAGGGATAAACAGGTGGCGCTTCTTGTGCTGCTTGCAGAAACGCTTCAACCGATAGTAGGCGTCGTGACTGATACAGTCGGTGGCACAGATAACCGCATCGGCGGACCAGAGCAGGGCATCGAGGCGCTTGCTGCGATCCTCGATGCCGCCGTCATGGTGACTGAATTCGCCATTGCAGCGAGACACCAGCTCCCGGTACTGATCTGTCATGCGGTGCAGACCGCCAACACAGAGGATCTTCTGCCCCTTGAGATCCGGACAATCGCGACAGCTGTCGGCACTACAACCATTACAGGGAGAGAGACTCTGTTTTACAAACCCTTCCAGAGCCCGGGTCTCCTGCTCCCGCTGCTGTAGCTTCTGAGTTAAGTCCAGAATGTTATCTTCACTCTGCCTCAGTTTCTGCTGCCACTGCAGCTTTTGCTTATCCAGGATCTCGACCGAGCTACTCTTGCTGGAAAGCTCGTTACGCAACTGCTGCAGTTGCGGCGCAAGAGCCCTGCTCCCCTCCTGCTCTAGTCTTTGGCTGTGCTCCTTGAGGCGCAGATTCTCCGCCTTGAGTTCAGCCAGTTGCTGCTGCAGTGTCAGCAGCTGACTCTCTTTGCTGGAGATGGTCTGTCGCGCCTTCTGCTGGCTTTTATCCAGCGCTTTTTTCAGTTCAGCCAGCTCCTTTTCGACATCATGCAGGCGTTTCAGATCGGCACGCTGACCGGCACCAATCTGGTGCGACAGCATATGAATAGTTTCATATGCCATATCCTGCGTGGCCAGATCGCACAAGGGGTGGGTTAGCAATGCCCACAAGGCTTCGGCACTGGCCCCTCGATCAATATGTTGCTGCCAGGCCTGCTTGAGTTTATCGCGGCATTTAAGCTGACCAAAGCGCTTGATGGCGGCGGCAAACTTTTTATCCAGATGCTTTTGCACCGTCAAAGAGAGCCGGTGTTTGCTGTCGCAGTTGGAGACCACCCAGGTATGAAGCCAGTAATCGCCTTTTCGGGCCTGATCCTTATCGACAACCTTCTCCGCCAACTTTCGGATCTCAGAGGTGGTCAGGCAGGTACCTATAACCGGGCATAGCAGCTTGCCGGGTAGCTCCCACAGTTTACGCTTCCCCTTAAAGCCGTTTGATACCTCTGCCCCTTTGGCACTAGCTGACGCATCGCACATGCCATCCCCCTTATTCTATCGTGGTTCTGTCGCGGTTATGCTTGCCCTTTGGCAATGATTCATTCGTTAATGAGGTTAGTGTAATGGTTATACCCACTCTGTCAATGATAATAATTATCATTACCAATGATAAAGGTAAAAGAAACAGAGTCAGACTCATTAACAGCATGAGCCGGTCGATATGGATATATCTCTGAGGTTAGGCTGGCAGTACCAAACTTGATTAGCTCCCCTTTTCGACCGCCAGATACTTTTACCAATCGTCGGCATTAAAACGTGCCGATCTCGCTTCAGCCAGAGAGCAATCGGTAATATGCATCAACTCATTCAGGGTGATGTTGGGGGTGTCGGTAATAAGACGGGCAAGCTTTGCCTCTATCGGTTCCAGCTTGTCGGTATGCTCAAGCAAGGCGGTTTCAACCTTTTGGATAAGGTAACGAAATTCAACTGCTTCCCTTTGCAACTGAGTCGCTTTCAGCTGTCCTGTAAAGGATTGAATGTTGATGGCATCACCGGATATGCCCCAATTTCTGGAGCGGCGCACACGCTTGAGCTCGCACTGATATTGCCGAGCCACGGCTTGGGCCTGTTTGACAGCCTCTCTCCCTATCCGATGGATAAGGGATGGAAGTGGGATAGTGATGGCTTCATTCATGGCTGCATTTCATTTATAACCGCTGACTCTTATTCTACTTTGCCCTGTATTTCCTATGAGTGTGCCGCCACGAATGGCTGTTAGCAACCCGGTGTTACCTCTTTCGGCCCTGTATCGGAAAAGTCGCCAGAAGCTCCATCGCTTGTAGGTTACAATACTGAAGCGACTCGTTTAACTCATCTAAGCTAATACCCATATCATCCAGGATATCCGCATTGATTAACGCCTCTTTAGTATAAATCCCGGGTTCTGCGTTAATTACGGCCAGACGCGAGGCAATATAAAGCAATTTACTATTCTCAGGCAATGGTTCAGTTTCGACATGATTGAACTCTGCGATGGGCTGTATGATGGTCTCCGGTAAATTCCACAGCTTTAACAGCTCGGTGGTACAATCGGCAAAGGTAAATCCAAACATCTCACACTGGCGATACCAGGGAGTTTCGTCACGATCATAACCCTCACAATATTTAACTTTATCCGGGTCGCTCGTGACCACGGCCAACATCCCCAGGTTATGAAACAGCCCGGACAGGAAGATGTTATCGGTATCCTTAATCTGCATATTTTTTGCGAAGTACTGACAGATAAGGGCGCAATCGACACTGATCTCCCAGAATTTATCCATATCCACGACCTTAGGGTCGATAGCTGAAAATGCCGCAGTCACACCATAGGCATCGACCAGTTTCTTTACCTGCTTGATACCCAGCAGAACTAACGCTTTAGAGAGGCTGTCTATCTCTCTCGGCATGCTGAACATGGCACTATTGGCGATTTTTAAGATCGATGCGGCTATAGCCGGCTCATAGGCAATAGCATCGCCCAGCTCCTCCATGCTGCAACCATCGCTGGATAACATTCGATTCAATTTTATATAAACATCGGATAGCACGCATAATTCCTGCGCTTGCCTGGCATAATCAAGAGGTGATTTTGACATTGGATTCACCTTGAACGGATAGGGTAGTACTAATAATAGTTAATGCCATAATTTGTTCAATGCGATTAAAGAGCTGTATGCGATAGAGGGGCAACCTGTCCCAGCAAACAGAAACTCTTCATCACTAACAGGTGGCTCGCTACTGACAAGTCGGGGTTTATTCATACCCGGCTCCCCATTTACTCCCTACATTATTCACTCCCGCCCAAGTTTTACTGTCGCTCCCCTTTATGACGACAAAAAGTGACTTTTAAGTGCCAAAAGTCTTAATGACACATAAGCCTTTGACTCTAATGAAGAACCACAAGTGTGACAGAGATCTCATTTCAGGTTCTACTAATACGCGAAAGATCACAAGATCAAAAAATGTCCAACCTGTATATTAAAGATCACTAATTGTTATTGAAATTGTTCAGACCATGCTTAAACTTCGTTAATAGAACTTTCATTAATGTAAACTTCTTTCAGTAACATAAGTTACTTTCACTAACAGAGAGTATTTTCAGCTGATGTTATTGATAAATCGGAGAAGATATGAGTACAGAACAAGCGACCTATAAACAGCGCCGTCGCAAGGCAAGCGAGTTTGAATCGAGGACCGCCTATCTTGAGCATGAATTATCAATCATGGATCTAAAACGTTGGCGGATTAACCTACCGTTTCGTGACTTTGGTATCGAAATAGAAGATTGGGTACCGGCGCTTGCCGCAACAATCGGTAAAGTTGTGATGGTAGCCGCTATGGTTGCTGCATTTGCGAGCCAATTTGGCCTGTCACAAGAGTTTGTCGCTGAAAACACCCGCTTCGAACTATTGATAGCCGGTATCATCTTTGTTGTATTCTTCTCCGCAATCCTCAACCCCTTGACTAATTTGGCTGGTACTCACGGGCCAATGATCCCCCTCATTCCTTTAATCGCAGCGGCTGGCGGACACCCGCTGGCACTGGGGATTATGGTGGGTCTGTTTGGCTTAATCCTGAGTGCAACCAAGGGCGGCTCCCGGCTGGTAAACCTGACCGGCGAAGGGGTTCGGGGTGGATTGCTGATATACCTGGGTGCAGTGGGACTAATCGGACAATTAAACAAGTTTGAGTCCTGGGCCATAAGCTCTGCCCAAGATGCGGTCCCATTCGTGGTCATTCTCACCTCCATCATTATCTATGCCTATCTGGCCAAAATTCAAAAGCGTTGGGTGGCTATTCCACTGTGCTCACTGATCGCCGGTATCGTTTCATTCGCCATGGGCGTACCGTTTGAATTCGTTACCGAGCCGGGTTTGCCCAATATGAATCCGTTCTACTGGTGGGGTGAAACGACCGGTTGGCAACTGGGCTGGCCACAGCTGGAGCACTATATTGCCGTTGTTCCTTTCGCCATTCTGGCTGTGGCGATGTGGTCACCGGATTTTCTTGGGCACCGCGTATTCCAGGAACTGAATTACCCTAAAAGTGCTAAAGGCACATTGATGAATGTAGATGACACCATGGCCGTGTGTTCTATTCGTCAAATTGTCGGTGCAGGTTTAGGTGGAGGTAACCTCTCCTCATCCTGGGGGACATACATGATCCCGGCAGCGATAGCCAAGCGTCCCATTCCTGGTGGTGCATTACTGACAGGCCTGCTTTGTGTCATGACAGCCGTATTGGGATTCCCGATGGATCTCGCAATGTGGGAACCTGTTCTGCGCGTTGCACTGTTAGTGGGTGTATTCCTGCCGCTGTTGGAAGCCGGAATGCAGATGGTGAAGAGTTCGAGTAACGCTCAAAGCGCTGGTATCTGTATGTTCGCTTGCGCCCTGGTCAACCCTGTATTTGGCTGGGCACTGACTATGGTACTCGATAACCTTGGATTAATAGGCAACAAAGAGCGTGCAGACTCTCTTTCACGCACAGACAAACTTGTAATACCGATGGCCGCCTTGATCATCTGTGTTGGTTCGTTGGCGCTTGTGGGTCAATTGCCGGGTATACCAGCCTTGTTATAAGCTAAAACCTGTGAAACAGATAGGCCAGATATCTGGCCTATCTATCACGACTGAGTATAGAGACAGGCCAACAGGCCTTAACGAGTAGAGGCAGAAAGTCCGCACTTACGCTGAGCTCACCTATCCCCCCTCCGGCTTTTCCTTTTCAGTTTCTCTCTTTACCAGAAGAAAGGTCAGGTACATCTTGGTCGGCAGAGACAGCGCCATACCAAAGGCCACACACATGGCACTGATGATGATCCCTTTTACCCCCATAGCCTCAACCATTTCGCTGAAGTTGTGGAAATAGATGCCCAGAGCTATCAGGACCAGACCGAGAGCGATACAGCACTTCAGCAGCAAGATTAGCTTTTCATCAGTCACTATTATCCCTCATCCGATTGCATCATATTTAACTAATGTAATGGATAGCTAGACGCAATTTCAAGTTAACTGAATTAAAAAAGCAAAAGTCTGACAACGGCAAACTAAAGAGAGGATGAATGGTTAACTTTCGCAGTTAACCATCCACTTAGCTCTGGCCCAAAGGCCAAGCCTACTTAAACATCCTGGTCGATGTTTAAGGATAGGCAAGGCTCCTGCAAGGAAGATGAGTGCTTATCAGCCGATAAGCTACTCCGGATATTGGTAGCTGATATGTTGATGGAAGCGTACGATGAGCTCCTCTCGTGCTCTGTCTAACTCTAACTCAGACGTCAGGCTCTTCAACGCATCTTCAACCCGGTTCAGATAACGGCTGAGTCCACCATCTTTGGAGTCTTTCACGCCAGAGGCTATGGTAAAGTTCACCGTTTCGACTAGGCGATTACCGTCCCAGTGACGAATATATTGCTGCTCCTCAACATTGGGATCGAAACCTAGCATCTGCACTTCGTCGGTGCCATCGACCTGATCGTATTTACTGTTTCGTACCAGAGGGGTGAGCCCATTGGCAACCATGGCGATCCGGTTCAACTGCTTAGCCGATGCCGCCTGAATGAAGGTATCTTCCAGCTTCTTATACAGAGGCGTGAAGTCATCGGTATGGCTCGGTAAGAGCGCCTGTTTGAGCTTACGGCTAATGGGGAGTTTTACCGTGACATAGCAGAGCGAACCATGCCCTTGCGGCAGAGAACACTCCCTCGCTCTGTATCTGTCGCTGATTGAGCGTAGCTTATAACCATAACTCTCTTTATTACCCTTAGCCTTGGCGAACAGATCATAAGAGAGATGCTGGTGATCGCGGATTTTAATTCTCAGATCTTTTTCCGGCAGTTGAGGCGTCAACTTCCCGAGGAAAGATTGCACTCTTATATGAAAATTAGCCGAGTTGCTGCGGATCTCTTCACCCGTGGCTAACAGCACAATACGTATTTTGCGTGCCCGGTAATCATCCTTACTATGGAGCGTTTGCGCCTCATGATACTCAGGATTATAGAAGAATATGATCTGTTCAGCGGTCGGGAAACAGTAGGCTTCGGTATGAAAACGAACTACGGGTAACTTATCGTTAGTGATCACATGAACGTTATATAGCTCTTCCTGTTCCGCAAGATTAAAGATGGTGCGGCTGATACTCTGATAACAGGTTTTGTAATCAGGATAATGGGCCAGTAACGCATCCGTTACTATGATTTCCGCGGTGATGTACTGATTGCTGCGAACGTCCTTGGGTAGATACACTTTCTGCTGATGGCTAAGGGCCATAAAAACTCCTTGTGATATGTAAACCATATGTAGCTTAGTGCCAATGGTAACGATAAATTATGACGAGAATACTGCTATAGAGCACACTTTTAGCTGAAGCTACATAATACCCTTCGAATATGATTTATTGCTTAAAATCGATAAGCCAAAAAGCTAAAAACAGAGATAAATATCTCACTGGCCGAACCGCCTCATGACTCACTGCAAGCCCAAAACAATCCATGCACCACAACGCCCTTTGAATTCGGGCACTTAATCAAATTGATACCTTATTGACTTCAGCGATGCTTCCTCAGTACCAGCCACAGGAGATAACCAGGGGAAACTGATTGCGACCAGGTGAACTGCCGCAATACCGGCAGTTTTCAGGTGCAGTGAGAAGTTAAAAAGCACTCATGAGCGGACACTCACTATCAAACGCTTATTAGGAGGAGTATAAGATAGGAATGATGATTAAAGTCTGAGGTTGCGACTAAGTAAAGCCTGCGCCAGCTAAGTGGAGCATCGACTTAATACAAAAGAGAGAGGCATACTCTGCTCCGGTTTATTAATTTTCACTAAATACAATAAACCACAGCAATATAAACATTTAATTATCCGCCACTATTTTAGTAATAACAGATGACAATATTACTTTATTAAAAAATGAGTAAAAAAGGCCAGTCGACTTACACCGACTGGCAAACGGATTTGAGAGTAATAGTGGAGAGGCTATTTATTTCAAATCAACGGGCCACTCTTTTTCAACGCGTTTCTCGATAAATTTGTCTTTCGAGGTTTTCATCGCTTCAAAATTTAGACCTGCTAAAGGTTGAACCTTAGCTTTAGTATCGTATTTACTGCCATCATAAACATAGTTAGGCGCATACTTAGCTAATAACAGATCGGCTTCAGCAATTGCTTCATCCAGAATTGAATTTGATTTTTCCAGCAGACGTACCGCTTCTGTAGGGTTATGAGCATGGATACCGTGAGACGCTGTTGCACTGTCCCAGAACCACTGACCATGTCTGATTTTAGTTAATAAGCTATCCATCTCTGCCGCTAACGGAGTGCCTGCTTTTAGTGCCGCTTCGTAGTTACCCTTAGCTTCAGCAATACTCTTACCTGCTTCCAGCCCTTTAATCCCGTTCGCAGACCATATGGCCTGTGCCTTAAAGTGGGCTTCAGTTAAGCGGGGATCTGTACCATTGGCAGCAAAACGTAACTTTTTGATCTCAGCTTTACGCTCATCAAATATCTCTTCGAAGTCAGTACCTTCATGACAACTTAAACAGTTTTCAGGCAGTTGTTCAGCGTCGAAGGTCACCTTATGGTTAGAGTACTTAGTCCCGGCTTTATTGGTCGCCTTAGGCATATGACAAGTCGTACAACCAAACTCTAGATGGTTATCCATCGCATGGTCAGTTCGATCTGACATGTTTTCATACTCAGGGTGTTGCGCTTTGAGCGATGGTGCCCCCGAAATGGCATTAGTCCAGTCTTTGAAGTTACGCTGATCATAATAAGCAAGCTTAGCTTCAGCCGCAAAACCTTCATACAGACCATCAGTCCCGGTGTAGTTCACGACCTCTTTATAATCCGTTTTCACACCCGGCACCCAATGATCCCAAGGGTAGCGAACTTTCTTACTGTCAGAACCTTCGAAGTAATATTCAATATGGCATTGAGCACAGGTCTGACTGGCTTGCATAGTCTGTGTTTGAGCGGCAAAGTCTTTGCCAATCACTTTCATTGCACGATCGGCATATGGGCGACTAATTCTAATTTCATCACTGCCTAGCTCGTGACAATCGGCACAACCTATGGTGTTAGACATTTCGTGGCCCCAGGTTGACCAGCTATTGTCAGAGAAATTAGCCTCCCCTACTTTGTCATACATGCGAACAATGTCGGGGGTTTTACAAGACCAGCAGTTAGCAGGCATCGCTTCGCCAACGACGACCCCATCATGGCCGACAACCGGATGACCTGTACGCAGTGTCTTTACGATATCAGTCATGGCAAAGTGATGACCTCTGGCACGGTTATAATCTTTCGCAAAACCGTAACCGGCCCAGGCACTGACGAGGTTTGGGTTAGAAGCTAAGAAATCATCTAATTTACCGGAATCAGGAGTAGTCTGTTCTGTTTCAGCCCAGGTAGTATATTGTTCAGGAAATTGCTTTTTCCAATTTTCACTTTTATATAAATCGACTTCTGTTGCCATACTATAACCGGTAAATACGGTTGATAGCATGACAGCAGCTGCCAGCCTTTTAATTTTCATGTTCATTCCTCATCTGCATTTTTAATTCTTATTAAAAACCAGCTCGCCAGCAATTAAATCAACTCAGCCAACAAACTTGAAATAATTAATATCACAGCAAAAACAGCTGAACATAAATTTAAAGTTACAATGTGACAAACCCCTAATCAAATTTAATAAGTATGTTGCAGATCAAATTTCACACTCAAATTAACTATCTCCTTATAGGTATGCAAATTTTATTTATTAATTAAAAACAACATCCAATTAAACGATATATCGCACATATAGCGATATATCGCGACCCAGATTAAAGACTAAATAAGCTTATAAAAAACCAAAATTAATACAAGCAATATAAAAACACAAAATAACAACAACTTACAAAAGGAGAAAATCTTTTGTTATGCAACTTAAAATATTCATTTCACTTATCAAAAAACATTACCGACAGAGTTCACAAACCAACACAGTAACAACGACCAGTTCAAATTAAACTGCCGCAGATCAAGGTTAGCAGTAGAGCAAAACGGGGTCACCTACAACGCAAACCTTAACTCAAGCTTAATTTCAAGCTGAAATAATGAGAGCATCAAAGAGAGATAAACCAATAAGGTGAAGTAAATCATTAGCTCCTGATACTTGCGAACCTTAAAAGATGGTGCATAAGTTAGCACTGCATCTCTTAAGCCCAACAAAGCCACCCACCACACCGAAAACCAGCTTTTGGTGACTAATTTAATTCAATAATGGCGACAAGATCTAAGTATCTGAATGCCAAGTTGATATGATAGCCGGCATACTCGTTGCTGCCGGCTTTCTTCACTGAAGCCGGGGCAGACAGAACCAAATAACCCCGCCTCTGTCACCGTTAACTACAGCCGACCATTTGGCTGCAGCGGCTGATGGCGGGTATTGTCATTAAGAGGCAAATGATGAGCAAACAACCCCATATCGCGGTGAGTCCACAGCAGGTAGCAGAGCGTGTCATAGTCTGTGGTGAGCCGGATCGCGTCAATCGCATCTCCTCCCTGCTGGAACAGGTTGAACTGATAGCCGATAACCGCGAGTTTCGACTGATGAACGGACAGTATCAGGGCAAGATGATCACCCTTTGCAGCACAGGTGTCGGGGCACCATCGGCTATCATAGCTTTGGAGGAGCTCAAGCTGTGTGGCGCCAAATATCTGGTGCGGGTCGGTTCGGCCGGGGCGCTACAGCACAATATAGGCCTGGGCGAGCTGATTGTTGCCGAGGCTGCGGTGCGAGACGAGGGAGGCTCTAAAGCCTATGTCCCCGGCGAATTCCCGGCCTGTGCCGATCGCCATCTGCTCTCTGGTATCGAGGCATATCTTTCGCAAAACAACTACCCGGCACACATAGGGGTGGTGCGCTCCCATGATAGTTTTTATCGCGATGATGAGGATGATATCTGTCAGCGCTGGAGCCAAAAAGGCGTGCTGGGCGCAGATATGGAAACTTCCGCCCTGTTGACCGTAGGCAGGCTAAGGGGGATGAAAGTGGCATCGATACTCAATAACGTCGTGCTCTACCAACAGGATGTCCAGGATGGGGTCAATCAGTACCTGAATGCCGACGACGTGATGATGCAGGGGGAGATGGCCGCCTCGAAGGCCGCGCTGCACGCCCTGTGGTTAGAGCCTTAAAAGAAGTAAAAAAAGTTATAAGTGGTAAGTTTTAAGCTGTAAGTTTTAAGCTGTAAGTTATAAGCAGTAAGTTTTAAGCTGTAAGAATGGTATATAGATTCCGGCGAAAGCGATCGCCGGAATGACGGCAATATAGCCCTCAAACTCCGCCTATAAAAAAACGAACCGCAAGGGGTTCGTTTTAATCACTTCGCGGCTAAAGCCGCTCCTACATTAAAAGCGTTTTATTTATAAAACGCTTCAACCTCGCCTTTCATCGTCATCAGCAGAGGTTGACCGCGACGGTCTAACGCCTTGTGTGACGGCACCTTTACCCAACCTTCACTGATGCAGTACTCCTCGACATCGAAACGCTCTTTGCCGTTAAGCTTGATACCGATATCATGCTCGAAGATCTCTGCCACATGATGTGGGCTACGTGGATTAACGGAAAGACGATCGGGTAAAGCTGGTTGCGCTGTGGTGTCGGTCATGGTCTGGCCCCAATTATAAGAAAGTTGAAAGATTGCATAAAAAAATCGTGCGCCATTGTAGGCATTACAGACATTGGGCTCAAGCACGGCATTCATAAATGTGAGTGGCCCTTCCCCTGAGCCATAGACATAAGCTGAACAATAGCCGGGCAATGGCTCGTCATTGATCGTGACCGCATTGCCCCCGACTCAGATAGAGCAGAGAGCGAGGCCGCTATCGGCACAGACCGATAGCTTGCCTCATGCTTCATAAGTGGTGAGAACAATCCACCTTCATCAACGCGTCAGGTAGCTGCTGATAAACTCTGTGATTTTTACCATGTCGGCGACGGCAATGAACTCATCTGTGGTGTGCACTTTTGTCATCCCCGTCGACAAGTTAACCGTCTTCAGCCCTTTCTCATTGAAGATGTTGGCATCTGACCCGCCACCGGTAGGCTTAGTGACACCTTCGATACCTATGGCCTCGAAGGCGGCCTTAATCGCAACGACGTGCGCGTCATCGTCAGCGATATGATAGGCGTTGTAGGAGCGGGTTGAGGCGATCTCTATGCCTGCGCCATGCTTTTGTGCCGCCGCTTCAAAGGTCGATACCATGTGCTCCACCTGTTTCGCCAGCTTATCATCATTGAGTGAGCGGGCTTCCGCTTCGATGCGAAGCTCAGGCATCACTATGTTGGTCGCCTGACCACCTTGTACCACACCGATGTTGGCGGTGGTTTCATCATCGATTCGACTCAGCTGCATCTGGCTGATGGCATCGGCGGCGACCGTCAGGGCATTGATGCCGGCTTCAGGTTCCAGCCCCGCATGAGCAGGCTTACCTTCGATGGTAATTTTAAGGCTTTGCTGACCCGGAGCGGTAGTGATAATGGTGCCAATGGGCCCACCGGAATCGAGCACGATAGCCTGGTCAGACTCAATCTTACTCATATCGAAGTTCTTAGAGCCATGCATGCCACGCTCTTCATAAACAGTAAAGGCCACTTCAATGGTTTTATGTGCTTCACCGCTCTCTTGAATGCTGCGTACCGCCTCCATGACCGCGGCGATACCGGACTTGTCATCGCCCCCTAAGATGGTGTCGCCTTTAGCGCTGATGATGCCATCTACGATGATAGGTTCAATACCATTACCCGGTGTTACTGTATCCATATGGCTGCTGAAAACAATGCTGCCTTCCAGCGAACCCTGTAGCTTGCCGTAGATATTAAAGCCATTAGAGATGGTGCCCGGAACGCTAAGCTGAGTCACCTCAAAGCCCAGTTGGCCGAGTTGCTCTGTCAGCAGTTGCGCAACGGCTTTTTCATTGCCTGATTCACTGTCGATTTTCACCAGTGAGATAAAGTGTTCAACCAACCTTTCCTGATTAATATTTGTCATCTGTATGCGGCTTCTTTTCTGCGAAATAGACAAGAATCATAAACCTAAGTTACACAGCGGATAGGTGAGTTACATCAAAGAAATGACAGAAAGGAAAAGTGAAGACTCACTCAGGCCCAGCTATATTGATTGCTTATGTGTTGATTTATCATTGTTCTCCATAGAGAATAACGCTTGGTACCTGTGGTTTACTCAATAGTATTGATTTAGGAGTTTCTGTTAGATGATGACAAAATGGGCGATACGTTTTTTACAGATGGCCGAGCTTGTTGGCTCCTGGAGTAAAGATCCCTCCACTCAAGTCGGGGCGGTGATCACCGAGAATAACCGCATTGTCTCATTAGGGTTCAACGGCTACCCCCATGGGATCTCCGACAGTGCCGATACCGATAACCGGGAGATGAAGCTGCTGAAAACCCTTCATGCAGAAGAGAATGCCATTCTCCATGCAAAACGTGATCTGAGCAGCTGTGAGATCTGGGTGACCCACTTCCCCTGCCCTAACTGCGCCGCCAAGATCATCCAGACAGGTTTACGTGCCGTACATAGCCCGCAACCAAGCCAGGACTTTCTTTCCCGCTGGGAAGATAAGATTAAAGTCAGCCAGGATATGTTCGAGCAGGCCGGCGTTCAGGTCGACTGGATGCAGGTAGAGCAGTAAAGATAAACTTCTATAATGAGGCCATACCTGGGGTCAAAGCTGGCTTAGATTAAGTTTACTCTGGCCCCACCTATCTTGGATAAAAAAACAACTAAAGCATTCTTTTTAAAGTATTATCCCTCTTAACAAAATGGTGGTACATGGCTGCCATTGCGTGCCCTAATATCAAAATCCACACTAACCACTTACCGCCGATCTCTTTATGAATAAAGTCCATTGTCGGTTCAATCGCTTCAAAGCTGGAATTCAGCCCATCTACGACTAATGCCTGATAAATCCAGGTATCGGCAAACTTACTGATATCAAATAAAAAGAAGAATTCAGTGTTGGCTCCGGTACCCATGTAACCCGTTAACGGCATAACAAGCATGACAAGATATAAGGCGTAATGCCCCAACTTAGCTGCAAGGTGTTCCATAGGCGTTCCGGGTTCAGCTCTAGGTGTAACGTTAATCAATTTCCAGATTATACGCAGCAGAACCAAAACGCCTATGGTTACTCCGACTGATAAATGAACTTGAAGGGCATTCCAATTTTCCGGCGTTTTCTCCTCAGTAAACCATTGGCGGTAATACACGCTAACGTAAGCTAATAAAAACAGTATTGCGACTGACCAGTGAATCCATTTGGCAATACGCCCATAAGCCTGCTCAGTATTTTTAAAATGTTGATGTTTCATTGCTTAACCTCGCCGTTAATATTGGTTTACTCACCTGGAACTTGAGCTGATAACCCAGATAGGTATAACTAGCACCCGACTCATCACGCTTACCACAGTATAAATCGCCATAGTTATAGTTATAGTTATAGTTATCGCCATAGTTATCAGCCCATATCACGCTTACAAACCTATCTCTTTAATGGAAACTGGCAGAACTCCTTAGCGACTTCTGGATCGGGGTCACTGGGCAGGTTCAGGAAATCGTAACTGGGATCATTACGCCCCAGGTCGCTGCCGTCGTGCCATTCACCGGACTTACCATCCTGATTTGTATCACGGGAGCCCTTGAATCTGTCCTTATAGCCTTCAGCAAAATGGCCGGTAGCGGGGACTTTTGTAAACCAGTCAAAAACAGTCAATCGTTTTAAGATGCGCCATTCATCACCGCGCTTTTCAAAGTTAAAAAGCATGCGGCCATACAGTGTCACCTCATGAGCCTCTTTACCTTCACCGACAAGATGAAAAGCCCAGACATAGCTCTCTGCATTAGCCCTGTTTTCATCCAACAGGTCGATGACGATGTTGCTAACACGGTGTTGCGTGGTTCTTAATGTCGAGAACCCCTTCATAGCCTGGCAGGCAAATTGATTATAGGTCGCTGGGGCAGGACTAGATTCTGCATCTGTAAAAAACACCGGGAACTCAGGATCTTGATGCTCTTCAATTGCTTCCGGCCAATATGTTGACCGCATTAAACCACGATCCATGCGGTCAAGTGAGCGAGTCAGGTGATGAATAACGTCTTTGATTGCTTCCTTATCCAGTAAATCTTGCAATCTATTTTCCGTACTTCTTCTCCAGTTTTTTCCTTCAACAGACTTATCCGTAAACTGGCGTTCAAAATCCGAGCCTTTAGCGGTTTCTCCGGCGATTCCCGGTTGGCTCACAATAATTCCCATAACAGAAAACACGATTGCAGCCTTGGTAACCCTTTTTAAAATCTTCATAAAATATATCCCAGAACTTGGCTTAAACTAAGGTAAGGAGTAAAGGCCCCATTAAGCGCCCTTCTTCCATTCACCAATTGGCTCTAAAACCGCAAATGTTCTTGGGCTTGCAAGCATTTCAGGCAAGATTTTTTCATATTCAGCTCGATACTGCTTAACCTCCAACTGGTTCTTCACAAAAGCATCCATTGATGGCTCGTTCCAGCGTTCATACAGGGTAAACTTATTTGGCTCGTTCACATTTCGGTGAAAATAGGTATCAATAAAAGTATCCTCATGGGACATGGCTTCAAGAACCTTAGTGGCCTCTTCAACGAAACGCTCAACAGATCCCGCTTTAACATCAAACTCAACATAAAACACAAGTGGCTTACTCATAGTTAACTCCAACACTTACTCTTTTAGTAACGATAGATAAATAGTAACCACCAAATATTTGGAATAGTAGACAGGAAAATTGAATAGCTTTCATTCGATTTTGGAATACATTTAAGATCAGATAACTGTCATGTATTTATATGGGTTGAAAAGCCGGGGGCTTTACCAACATCGCCTGAGAGCAACACGGCCCGCAACCAAGACAGGACTTGCTTTCGCGCTGTAAAGATAAGGTTTAAGTCAGCAGGGATATATTCGAACAGGGCGGCGTTCAGGTCGATTGGATGCAGGTTGAGTCGCAGCGGCAAACTTCTATCTGTAGGCCATATCCGGGGTCAAAGTTGGCTTAGGTTAAGTTTACTCTTACCCCACTTACTCTGCCCCCACTTATCTGCCGCTTATAACGTCGATATAGCAATATAGATACATCATTACTTGAGCGAGACTCTATTACTTAAACGAAACGCCAATATGGTTATCCGCGGACAGACCGCGAAGCTTAAAATAAACTTAATTAAAGGTTAACCCAAACTTTAATTAAGCTTAACTTAACATAAATCAAAACTTAAATGTTCTGACATTTTCATCTGACAGGCATTTGACGAAAAAAATTAACCCCACCAAACAATAACTTATTACCACACCTCGTTATTTCCGATGAATAGAGAAATAATATGCGAGTTTACACTAACTTGCCATTTCCTCTTAAATGTCAAAACTTATAAATGACCACATAGAATAGATAGAACATTGGTGCACCTCGACTTAAATAAATAAAGTAATAGCAGATACATGACAAAACTCTTTACCTCACTATATGCAGTTACGGAAAACCCATGACGTGAAATATAAACAGATAGGGTCAAGCGTTTAATTTACTGAGGCACAGCAGAATCTGAATTGACGGTTAAGAAATAATAACCGCACACATTGAGTTGTTATTTCTGGTTACGAGGCACTTAAAAAACGGGAACTATTCACAAACGAACAGGCTAACACATCGCCAAGGAATTCACATGAAAATCATCCAGTTATTAATAATTGCAACATTAACCCTCCCCTTTTCGTTATCTGCAGATTCGGAAAACCATGAATATGAGGAACAGATGGTGCTTGCATCTTGCATGTCACTCAAAAAGCCATCTGCAGATATTTCAGCTGACTCCTGCATCTACTATATTCAGGGGTTTCTTGCCGGCTCCTTAAACATAAACACTAATTATAAATTCCGTGAAACATCGGGGGGATTTTTAGATAGAGCCTATAACACCAGAGTAGGGAAACAGACATCAAAGAAACAACTTACCCAATTATGCATCCCCAAAGATGAAAACTTTGAAGATCTTGCCGGGCGTCTGGTTGGTCATTTGTCATTTCCTATCGACTCTATGCAATTGCTGCACAATCAAATTTACCAAGCGCTCGAAGTGGAATCTTTATGCTAATAAATAACTGTAAAAAAACAATAAATCTATTGGTAGCATTGAAACTTACAAAGCAGAAATAAGGCCCTCTTCAATTTGCATCTTGTAAATACTTACCAATTTTCTGTTTATGCTAGGTTTAAAGGAAGACGATGAACAACAGCAAGGTATTAAATACATTGACACAGGACACAAATAACAGCCATTTGCCGAGCCACAAGCTCAGCCTATTGCTCACCTTAGCCCTGTTTTGGTGGATCAACTCCAATTACAGCAACCCGCTTCTGCTCTCATTGGGGGCGGGGTCGATCATGCTGGTGCTCTACATCGCACAGAAAATGGATGTGATCGACCATGAGTCTCAGCCCATTCATCTATCAATCAATATGCCCGGCTATGTGGTGTGGTTAGCAAAAGAGGTGATTTTGTCCAATATCAGTGTGGTTAAGCATATCTGGCTGGGCAACAAGAGTATCTCACCGACACTGACCACCATAGATACTCGCCAGTGCACGGATATCAACAAGGTTATCTACGCCAACTCCATCACCCTTACCCCAGGCACAGTAGCGATAGACCTGATTGATGACCAGATCACCGTCCATGCCCTGCATAAGGCGGACATCGAGACACTGAAAACCGGCGAGATGGATCGCCGTGTAAGGGAGCTCGAAGACTAATGTTAGCTGCCGCCACTATCGCCATTCTCGTCGTCATGCTGCTGGCGATCATTCGCTGCGTCGTTGGTCCGACCCTGTACGACCGCATATTGGCCTTCAATATGTTTGGCACCAAAACAGTACTGCTGATCTCTGTATTGGGCTTTTTAATGGGCCGTCCTGAGTTCCTCGACATCGCCCTCGTCTACGCCCTGATTAACTTCATCAGTGTGGTGGGTGTATTGCGCTTTTCAGACTCAGCCGAGTTCAAGGTCACCCCCTATGAACGTCCTTCAACCAAGGAGAGTAAAGAATGAACCTCCTGATCGATATAAGCAGCGGCTTGTGCCTGCTCATTGGCTGCTTCCTGTGCCTGTCTGGCGGGGTCGGCATATTACGCTTCCCGGACTTTTACACCCGCATGCATGCGGTGAGTGTCACCGACACCTTAGGGGCTGGCCTGGTGCTGATAGGTTTAATGCTGCAAAGCCCCGATGGCTTAGTCCTGATCAAGTTGATACTCATCTTACTTTTCACCCTTTTTATCAACCCATCAGCCAGCCATGCGCTAGCAAAAGCGGCGCTGCATAATGGTTTGTTACCCAAGCAAGGTAACGAGGCTAATCAAGGAGGAAACACGCCATCGAAGCGCTAGTTGATATCGTACTATTAACCTTTCTGGTGGTGATCGCCATCGCCATAGTACGGACAAAAGATCTGTTGGCGGTTGTCATGTTAACGGGGATCTATGGCTTATTATCAGCCAGTTTCTTTGTGGTACTCGACGCCGTAGACGTGGCCTTTACCGAAGCTTCTGTAGGGGCCGGGATATCCGGCCTGCTCATGTTGTCGGCCATAACCATGACCGGACGTAAAGAGGCGCCGGGGCGACACAAGC
The DNA here is from genome assembly GCF_947501225.1 of uncultured Shewanella sp. Taxonomy (GTDB): domain Bacteria; phylum Pseudomonadota; class Gammaproteobacteria; order Enterobacterales; family Shewanellaceae; genus Shewanella. The sequence goes on along the minus strand of NZ_CANMUW010000006.1, from coordinate 162,501 downwards.
CATTTCTGGCGCTATTCGTGGTGCTCGTCACCGGCGGTATGCTGGTCTATGGCACCATGGACATGCCCTATTTTGGTGCTGTCGATGCCCCGGTTCATCAACATGTAGCGCCGCGCTATATTCACGAATCGATGCAGGAGGTGGGCGTTCCCAATGTCGTTACCGCCGTATTAGGCAGTTACCGGGCCTTCGATACCTTAGGCGAAGTAGCCGTTATCTTTACCGCCGGTATTGGTGTGCTGTCACTGCTGTCGCTGCCAAGGCGCCGCAAAGATTATCAATCGGATGAGGCCACCGAAGAGCAGATGCATGAGCGTCATATGGTACTGCGCATTGTCAGTAAGGCCTTGATCCCCTTCATCTTGCTGTTTGCACTCTATGTGCAGTTCCATGGCGACTTTGGCCCGGGAGGTGGCTTTCAGGCCGGCGTGATCTTTGCCGCTGCCATCATCCTCTACACCATGCTATTTGGCTTAGATACCGCCAAGAAGGTGTTTAATCAGGGGCTGGTTCAGCTGCTGGCCGCGGTGGGACTGCTGCTCTACGCCAGTGTTGGCGTGGTTTCCATGCTCAATGGGGCTAACTTCTTAGATTATGACGTACTCGCCGATGACTCTATTGCCGGCCAACACCTGGGGATTTTGCTGATTGAGTTAGGCGTCGGAATCACCGTCGCATCAGTAATGCTAATCATCTTTTTCAACTTCGATGGCCGCAGGCAGGCCCAGCTCAACGGCAACAAACAAATAGGGGAGCATGATGTTTCTCGGACTCTATAACTACTGGATCGTGGTGCTGCTGATGATGATCGGATTCTACATCGTCATCGCCCACGGAAATTTAATCAAAAAGCTGGTAGGTCTCACCATTTTCCAGACTTCGGTGTTTATCTTCTATATCAGCATCGGCATGGTCGAGCGCGGCAGTGCGCCAATCTTAGCCGAAGGGATCAGCGATTACTCAAACCCGCTACCCCATGTATTGATCCTAACGGCCATTGTGGTGGGCATTGCTACCACCGCCCTTGGACTCGCGTTGGCGGTGAGGATAAAAGAAGCCTACGGCTGTGTTGAAGAGGATGAGATCCAGAAACAAGATCAGCTTAACGAGGATAAGTCATAGTGTTAGCTCACCTGCCTGTTTTACAAGTCGTACTGCCGCTGATGGCTGCGCCATTCTGCTGGTTTTTAAACCGCGCCAAGCTGGTGTGGGTCTTCGCCCTGCTGGTCAGCGGCGCAGTCTGTGTCAACAGCGTACTGCTGCTGATAGAGGTGATGAACTCCGGCACCATTATCTATGAGCTGGGGGGCTGGGAAGCGCCCTGGGGGATCGAATACCGCATCGATAAACTTAACGCCCTGTTACTGCTGATCATCTCGACCATAGGGACTGTGGTGCTGTTTGCGGCGCAAACCAGTATTCAGAAGGAGTTACCCGAAGATCGCCACACCCTGTTTTACAGCCTCTACCTGCTGTCATTGACCGGCATGTTCGGCATTGTCGCTACCGGTGATGCGTTTAACGTGTTTGTATTTTTGGAGATCTCGTCGCTGTCGGCTTACGCCCTGATCGCCCTGGGCAGGGATAGACGCGCGCTTTGGGCGGCGTACCAATACCTGATAATGGGAACTATCGGAGCGACCTTTATCCTGATCGGCATCGGCCTGCTCTACCAGATGACCGGCACCCTGAACATGAACGATCTCGCCGGTCGACTGGCAGAGGTTGGTCATACCCGTACCGTGTTTGCCGCGTTTGCCTTCCTCATCGTCGGCATCTGCTTAAAGCTGGCGCTGTTCCCACTACACCTGTGGTTACCCAATGCCTATGCCTACGCACCCTCGATGGTGACGGCGTTCTTGGCGGCAACGGCGACTAAGGTGGCGGTGTACCTGCTGATCCGGTTTACCTTTACCGTGTTCGGCATCTCATTCTCCTTCACCACCCTGCCGCTGCAGGACATCTTGATGGTGCTTGGACTTGCGGGTGTGTTTGCCGCCTCCATCGCGGCCATTTACCAGAAGAATGTGAAGCATATTCTCGCCTACTCCAGTATCGCGCAGGTGGGTTATATGATTATCGGTTACTCCATCAACACCAGCACAGGTGTCATGGCAACCCTGCTACACCTGTTCAATCACGCCCTGATGAAAGGCGCGCTGTTCTTAGCCTTAGGCGCGGTGATGTACCGCATAGGTAGCGTGCAACTGAGTCAGTTCCAGGGCTTAGGCCGACAGATGCCCCTCACCATGGCAGCCATAGTAGTGGGTGGCCTCAGCCTTATCGGTGTGCCCCTGACTGTAGGGTTCGTCAGCAAGTGGTATCTGCTGGTTGCCAGCGTCGAAGCGGGAATGTGGCCGGTCGCCGTGCTGATCCTACTGGGCTCACTGCTGGCCATTGTGTATATCTGGCGCATCGTTGAAACCGCCTACTTCAGGCCGCCACTGCCGGGTCGCGAAGCGGTGAAAGAGGCGCCTTGGTCTTTCCTTGGGCCAATTTGGGCACTGGTCATCGCTAATATCTACTTCGGTATCGATACTCGCCTGAGTGTGCAGGTCGCACAGGCGGCTTCTCAGAGTTTGTTTGGAATTAACCCATGAATCTTTCTTTAGCGCTGATGTTACAGCTCACCATTCTACTGCCGCTGCTGGCCACCCTCGCCATCGCGGCGACAGGGCAGAAACCTAACCTTCGTGAGGCGATCACCATAAGTATCAGCCTTGTGGTGCTTTATTGCGTGGTTAACCTCTACCATGCACTCAAGGCAGGCGCCAGCATAGCGGTGTCATGGTGGGAATTAATACCCGGCTTAGAGATAAGCTTTGTGGTTGAGCCCCTCGGCATGCTGTTCGCCCTGATTGCCAGTTTTCTCTGGCTGATCACCACCATTTATGCCATCGGCTACATGCGTGGCCATGGTGAAGACAATCAAACACGATTTTATCTCTGCTTTGCCTTAGCCATCAGTGCCGTGATGGGGCTGGCGTTTTCGGCGAACCTGTTTACCCTATTCGTTTTCTACGAGGTGCTGACACTATCGACCTACCCGCTGGTGACGCACGCCGGTACAGACAAGGCAAAAAAAGGCGGGCGGGTCTATCTCGGGATCTTGCTCAGTACCTCTATCGCCTTCTTCCTGCTGGCTATCATCCTCACCTGGTTTGTAGCCGGAAGCCTGGAGTTTAAATCCGGCGGCGTCTTCGGCCCAAGTGTCGATACCGGCCTGGTGGGGGCCATCCTGGTGCTGTTTGTTTTCGGCATAGGTAAAGCGGCAATAATGCCGTTCCATCGCTGGCTACCAGCCGCCATGGTCGCGCCGACACCGGTCAGCGCCCTGCTGCACGCCGTCGCAGTGGTCAAGGCCGGCGTTTTCACCGTACTGAAGATCTGTATCTTCATCTTCGGACTCGATCTCCTGCCAAGCCTGCCGACTACCGAGTTCCTGCTCTATCTGGCCAGCATATCTGTCTTGCTCGCCTCGATTGTGGCAATGCGTCAGGACAACTTAAAAGCACGGCTGGCATACTCTACGGTGAGCCAGCTGGGCTATATCACCATAGGCGCACTGCTGGCCACCTCATCCGGGGTTATCGGCAGCTCGATGCACATTGCGACTCATGCTTTTGGCAAGATAACTCTGTTCTTCTGTGCCGGTGCCATCTTAGTGGCGGCCCATAAATCTAAGGTAAGTGAGATGCGTGGCCTGGGCTTTACCATGCCGGTCACCATGGCGGCCTTCTTCATCGCCAGCCTCAGTATCATTGGGGTTCCGCCGGCGGGTGGCACCTGGAGTAAGTGGTTCCTGTTAATGGGCACCATGGAGACAGGTTATTGGTCCATCATGATGGTGCTGATGCTGAGCTCACTGCTCAATATCGCCTATCTGTTGCCTATCCCCTATCACGCCTTCTTCCCGGGTAAGGAACACTCGCCGACAAAGGCCGGGCTCAAGGAGGCACCTCTGCCCTCATTAATCGCGTTATCCATCACCACCTTAGGTTGCCTGCTCCTGTTCATCTACCCGCAGCCTTTTTATGAACTGGCGAATGCTATCTTGACAGTACCGGGAGTCAGCCATGAACAATGAGAAACAGTATTTCTTTGATCAACCCAAGAACGTCAAACGCATCTTGTATCTGCTGTATGCCTGCTGCGCCCTGCTTGTGGCGCTTGAGTTTGTCATCCATCGCCATGTCTATCACAGCTGGGAGAACCTTATCGGCTTCTACCCCATCTATGGCTTTGTCGGCTGCGTGATTTTGGTGCTGATAGCACGTTGGATGCGAACCTTCCTGATGCGCTCGGAAGACTACTATGACCGTAATGACGACAATGACCATGACAACCATTCAGAAGATGCTCCCGGGCAGCACACCCGAGGCGGTGGGGCAGACGGGACAGCAAACAAAAATATAGGTGATCATAATGTGGATGCTTGAGCTACCGCCCTTTACCCTGTTCTTTATCGGCGGGCTTATTGCTGCACTGACCAGCGGCAAGCTGCGTGGCGCACTGATGATTGCCATCCCGGTTATCAGCGGAATCCATCTGTGGACCGTACCAGAGGGAATTCATCTGCAACTCATGTTTTTAGATTATGAGTTGATCCCCTACCGCGCAGACAAACTGAGCCTGATGTTCGGCTATATATTCCATATCGCCGCGTTTATCTCCGTCATCTACTCACTACATGTGAAAGACACGGTGCAGCAGGTGGCGACCATGCTCTATGCCGGCAGTGCGCTGGGCGCGGTGTTTGCAGGCGACCTGCTGACCCTGTTTGTATTCTGGGAGCTGCTGGCATTTACCTCGGTATTTCTGATCTGGGCGCGCCGCACGACTCGCTCCTATCAGGCGGGCATGCGCTACCTGATCATTCAGGTATTATCCGGCGTCATTCTGCTCGTTGGTGCGCTGTTCTATATCAAAAACACAGGTTCAACAGCCTTTGACTATATCGGTTTGGAGGGTGCGGCCGGCTGGCTTATCTTTATCGCCTTTGGCATCAAGTGCGCCTTCCCCTTTGCCCATAACTGGCTCACCGATGCCTACCCGGAAGCCACGCCTACTGGCACAGTTATCTTAAGCGCATTTACCACTAAGGTGGCCGTTTATGCACTGGCGCGCGCCTACCCGGGCACCGAGCTGCTGGTCTATATCGGCGCCGCCATGACCTGCTTCCCCATCTTCTTTGCCGTGATTGAGAATGACCTTCGCAGGGTACTGGCCTACAGCCTGATAAACCAGGTCGGTTTCATGGTGGTCGGCATAGGTATCGGCACCGCACTGGCACTGAACGGCGCGATCTCACATGCCTTCAACGACGTGATCTTCAAGGGGCTGCTGTTTATGAGCATGGGGGCAGTGCTGCATATGACAGGCAGGATGAACGGCTCAGATCTCGGCGGCTTGTATAAAACCATGCCCAAGACCACGATACTCTGTATCGTCGGCGCCGCCTCTATCTCAGCCTTCCCGCTGTTCAGTGGCTTTGTCAGTAAATCTATGGTGATGTCTGCCGCTATAGAGAACGGTTATGACTGGATCTGGTTGATGCTGCTGTTCGCCTCCGCCGGTGTGTTCCATCATGCAGGGATCAAGATCCCCTACTTTGCCTTCTTCGCCCACGACTCGGGACTGCGAGCGAGCGATCCACCAAACAACATGTTACTGGCCATGTTGATCGCGGCTACCTTATGTATCGCCATCGGCATCTATCCGCAAGCGCTCTACTCGCTGCTGCCATATGATACGGGCTACAATCCTTATGATGCGACCCATGTATTGGCACAGACTCAGCTGCTGCTGTTCTCGGCCCTGGCCTTCGTCTGGCTGAACCTTAAGAATATGTATCCGCCTGAACTACGTTCGACCAACCTGGATGTAGATTGGTTCTATCGCCGCGCCATCCCCAATGTGCTGCAAAAAGTGTTTGCAGTCATTTGGAAGGCCGATGGCGACCTGCGCCAGGCAGCCAAGGTTAAGCTGGATCTCTGTCGTGGCTACCTTGCCCGCCAGCACAAAGGCTTGGGAGGCCTGATGTCAGGCACCTATCCCTCGGGCAATATGGTGCTCTGGGTCGCAATACTGCTGGCCTCCTACCTGTTTATCGGCTTTGTGAGTAAGCTATCTGTTTAGCGTAAGGCTCGAATAAAGAGAAGGGAACTTAAGCGGCTTGCATAGGGATATGCAAGCCGCTTTTTTTACATCAACCGCCCATACACCGATACAAAAACAGCAACCAGAACAGAGCACTAGAACAAAACACAGAGTTTTCTATTTTAATTAGAAATATGTGATAAATGTATTGAAACACACATCAAAAGTAGGTTAATGTCTGTGCAATTAGGGGAACACAGGCAAGCTCTCACATGAGCAAACAGCCAATCAGGGATGAAGGAAAAGAATATGCCAAAATCAGCTCAAACATATGAATGTTATCAACCTTCTCTTTCTTTTTACAAAAATGCATTACCCCAAGCTTTTAGTCAGTTAGGTTTAGAATGATTAACACCGTCATTTTTTATGATTAAAAGAGATAGGACTTCGTTGAAGTTATAACACTGTGCTTTCTTAACTTTGTACATTAATCGACACTTAACAAACCTTTTAAGAATGGTAAATATAATGGATGGTTACATAAGACGTATATTAATAGATGGATTATTCGAAGAAAAAAACAATTACAGAATTGACCTTGAGCAGGGGTGTAATTGCCTATTTGGTGATAATGGCTGTGGCAAAACGTCTATCATAAATTTAATTGTTAATTCATTAACCTTGAACCTGGAGGGATTACGTGAAATCCCTTTTAATAAAGTAACATTAATGTACGCTAAAACTGGGCAAAAAAGGGCATCAAAATTACTTACAGTTTTAAAAAGTTCTACCAAAACTGAGCAAGGGCTTGACGAACTTAATTTAGTATGTGAAATCCATCCTTTCAATCTTAATTATACATTTAATGTATCTCGCATTGAATTAATTGATAGAAATTATGGCCCAGTTATCACTCACTTTAAAACAATGCTCTCTGATTTCGTCAACTTAACACATGTACCATTATTAAGATTGCATGAGTCAGAAATGGATTATGATGATGACATATTAAATAGAGCATTAAGAAAGAGAAGGTTTTCACAAAAACAAATATCAGAACTTTTGGACCCAAGCGTGAGAACATTAGTTTCTCTAAAAAAAGAATTCAAAGAAGCATACACTGAAAAAACAAAAGTTATTAAAGATGAATTAGAGTCATTAAAGTCTCGAATCATTGAAAAGGTTATGATTGACGCAAGAGTTGTGCAAGAGACAAGTCGCTCATTTGCCTTAATGAACAGAGCACTAGAAAAAGAGCCTGAAGAGATAGATGTAAATTTATATGCAGAGAAGTTTAATTTAGCGAACCTCAATGTTCCCATAGAAAAGGTTCAAGAACATTTCAAACAGTGGCAGGCTCTTAATGAAAGGCATCGCCAGAACTGGTTGAAGCTAAACAAAATAAACAGTAATAAAAATGTGTCACAGAAAGAAAAAAGAAAAGCTGACACAGAATACAGTAAAAGTTACTTCAATTTATTTTCGTTAACACATATCTACAATCGATTTGAATCGATTGTAACTGATGTGGAAAATGTTCAAGACTCACAAGCTGAAGAGTTGCAGGTTTTTACAAACTACGAAAAACAGGTAAACGAATTTTTCAAAAATAAAAAATTTAGAATTACCGAGGATGGTGACTTTGAAATAAAGTCTGGAAAAAGAGAAATTGATATTGCTAATCTTAGTAGCGGTGAAAAGCATATCTTAACTATATTGGGGCGTGTCGCCTTATCCAGTGAAGGGGTTTCGTCTTTTATTGCTGACGAGCCAGAATTATCACTTCACTTGGATTGGCAAAGGAAAATTATTCCAGCCATAACAGCATTATCTCCAAATACTCAAGTTATTGTTGCAACTCATTCACCTGCAATCTTCGAAGAGGGAGCTATAGAGATTGATATCGAGGAGTGCAAAGTTTAATGGGTAATAGACCAATATTTACGTATCAAGAAAAATTGCGCTCGATAAGGCGTCGGCCAGGTACAAAATTTGTTATTGTTGAGGGTGTAGATGATGTTCCGGCATTTTGTTCAACCTTTCGTGCAGCAGTTGGCCCAGCCTCTGCACAACACTGGGAGGTATTCCAGGCTGAAGGTAAACGCGGAGTTTGTGATTTCTTAAGAAGCTATCAAGGCAGTAATGTAAGGTACATTGTAGACAAGGATTTCGATGATATAGACTTGCAAGATGAACGACTAATTATATTGGGGCGATACTCAATAGAGAATTACTATATTTGCCAAGATATACTTTCATGTAGTTTGTCAGTTCCTTTGAAACAAGATCCTACATTAGTAAAAGATGATTTACAGGTGAATCATTTTCTCGAAGAAGTGGATAAGGAGGGAGCTAGATTGCTAAAGGCTTGCTTCTATTATCACCGTGTAGTAGCACCTGAAATTAATGGAGAAAAACCATCGTGGACGGATGATGATATATATATCAAGCAAGATGCGAATTCTTGGGGGCTTTGTAGAGCTTCAATTGATAATATTATCAACAAACTGTTACCAGGGTTAGAGGACTGGGAAGAAGTAAATAACTATTTCAATCAAAGCTTTAACTCTAGTGGGCAAACTGCGTTTGATTTACCTGGTAAGATGTTAAAGGAGCCACTGCGTCGATTCGCTAAAGAGTACTATCGAAGTAAAAAGCGTAAAGGTGGAACTCAGTTTAATACTTTAGATGGTTTTTTGGGAGTTGTTGTTGCTAATTTACCTGTATCAAAAGACTTTAGAGAGAAAATTGATCCTGTAATTGACTTTCTATCAGGTAGAGCAGCATGAGCATAGTGATAATAGGGTCGTAATCAACTAGCCTCTAATAAACGTGGGCTGAGTAAGCTTTCCATTTCCCATAAAAAAGCGAACCATCTCTGGTTCGCTTTAATCCATTCGCGGCTAAAGCCGCTCCTACACCAAACCCAACAACCCATGCTCGCTTGCCACAGAGTTGGCAACAGCTGTCAGTCTGTCTTTTATCCCCTGCTCGATACCCACGCCAGCTTCAAGCAGATCATCAACCGCAATGAAAGCAGTTGTCATCAGGTTGCTGCTTTCATAGTGATAGGCATAGCCTTTCTCAATATTCCAAGCCGCCGCGCTCCCATTACTTGTATTACAAGACGCTCCGGCAGCCTCCAACTGTTGCATCTTCTCATCCAGTGATCTGATCAGAGTAAAATCAAAATTGAGGACAAACTCTTCATCACCATACCAATCCGCTTTCAGCGCCTGAAAGTTGAGCCACATCTCCAGCTCGGTCAGCAAGGGCTTGAGCGAACTCGAGAAGCGACTATCAGCCGCTATGGTAATAGGAAGTTCCTGCTGCAACTCTGCAATTGTCTGTGCTTCTGCGTTTTCTTTTGTCATGGGTAATAGCTCATTGAGCATACTGGTGATAAGAGTGATTCTGCTAGCTAACTCCTCCTGATGCAACCACAAGAATGATAATAGTGGTAAGTTGTAAGTGGGGAGAAAAGACAGGACTGCCATATCTTTAGCCCTTTAGCTTTCCTCTATTGGGCTTTAAGTTACCTCAACTTGACCTCGTGTGGGATAGAAATTATTGCCTCAACTCGACGAACATTATTTTTAGAAAGATTGGCGTCCCAGAGTCTATGTAGTGTCACGACCTGCTTTAGACTGATATAGAAACCTTAAGGGGTTATAGTCCGCAATCAAGTGACCATAACCCAAATTTTAATCACTTACCTTTTGATGGTGCATTACCACGCCCACCTCCTGACGGTTTACCCGATGTACTTGGCCAATTACCACCAGGCCCAGGATGACTAGAAGGGCCTTTACCGCTACCACCTTTACTTCCGCCTCCACCTTTAGAGCCACCGCTGCCTTTACTCATAATAAACTCCATTATTTTCTGCTAAAAAATACAACTTCACTATGAACACAATGCTCACATTTTAAGTATAGGCATTGGGAACCGAGCTCATAAAGATACAGGTAGCTCCAAACACCCTCGCAGACAACAACAGTCCCCGTTGGAAGTTGCCGAAGGGCTTCGCAGAAAATAGCGTGAGCCCCACACGGATGTGGGGCTAGTTTTCGGGGGGCATGGACGCCCCATCGGAAACGTTAGCTATTTTCAAGAAAGACCGGAGGAAGACAACTTCGCCGGGGCGTTAGGGTGGATGCAAGGAGGGCGAGGACGAGCAGTCCTCCTTGCCCTGGTGTGGAATGGAATTCCACGACGTTAATGGCCGACAGGCCATAAAAAGGTAACAAAAAAGCGAACCATCTCTGGTTCGCTTTAATCAATTCGCGGCTAAAGCCGCTCCTACATCACATGAAGCCAACTACTCCATAATTGCGTTGCTGACGAAGCTAATGCAAGGCGGACCGAAGGCTCTAGCGCGGAGTTGACTGTTGTCATACTCTTTATAAAAGAGCTGGCTGGAGCCGAGGTTCAACGCCGCAGTAGCTAGCTCAATGAAACCATTGAAGCCTAAATGACGTTACTGCCGACGGTAAGACAATAAAGCCGATGGTTTTCGCCGCGGAGTTGACTGTTGTCAATGAGCAGCGAAAACCTGAGGCTGAAGCCGTATTACCTAGGCCAAGTAGTCATTTACTCGTAGTCAGACATTGGCACACAGGCACAGAACAAATTCCTGTCACCAAACACATCATCGATACGATTAACCGTTGGCCAGAACTTATTCGCCTTAACCGCCGCCGTCGGGAACACGGCCACCTCACGGCTGTATGGACGCTCATCGAACGCTGGGTCCATGATATCGGCCATGGTGTGCGGTGCGTTGTGCAGCGGGTTGTTGTCGGCAGGCCACTCGCCCGACTCGACACGTGCCGCCTCACCGCGGATGGCGATCATCGCCTCGATGAATCTGTCCAGCTCAACCTTAGACTCAGATTCCGTCGGCTCAATCATCAGCGTGCCCGCTACCGGGAAGCTCATGGTTGGCGCGTGGAAACCGTAGTCGTTCAGACGCTTGGCGATATCCATCTCGGTCACGCCCGATGACTCTTTGAGCGGACGCAGGTCGATGATGCACTCGTGCGCCACACGGTCATTACGGCCGGTATACAGCACAGGATAGTGCTCAGACAGCTTCTTCATCACGTAGTTGGCGTTAAGCAGTGCAACCTGAGTCGACTGACGCAGCCCCTGATGACCCAGCAGCTTGATGTACATCCAGGTGATAGGCAGGATGCTTGCGCTGCCGTATGGCGCCGCAGATACCGCACCATTGTTGTCAGACTCACGACCATGCTTGACCACCACGTGACCGGCAACAAACGGTGCCAGGTGCGCCTTAACACCAATCGGGCCCATACCGGGTCCACCGCCGCCATGTGGAATAGCGAAGGTCTTGTGCAGGTTAAGGTGTGATACGTCGGCGCCGATAGAGCCCGGCGTTGTCAGACCCACCTGAGCGTTCATGTTGGCACCGTCGAGGTAGACCTGACCGCCATGCTGATGAATCACTTCACAGATCTCACTGACCGTCTCTTCATACACACCGTGGGTCGATGGGTAGGTGATCATGATGCATGACAGGTTGTCGGCAACTTCTGCGGCTTTCGCCTTAAGGTCTTCCATGTCGACGTTACCGGCCTTATCACAGGCGGTGACGACGATCTTCATGCCCGCCATCTGCGCCGAAGCCGGGTTTGTACCGTGGGCAGACTGAGGGATCAGGCAGACATTTCTGTGGGCGTCGCCACGTGAGATGTGGTAGTTCCTGATTGCCAGCAGACCGGCATACTCGCCCGATGCACCTGAGTTGGCCTGCATGCACATGGCGTCATAGCCAGTGATGTCCACCAGCCAGTCGGCAAGCTCTTCGATGAGGTCGGTGTAACCCTGGGACTGATCCAGCGGGCTGAACGGGTGCATGTTGCCAAACTCAGGCCAGCTGACCGGCATCATCTCTGTGGCCGCATTGAGCTTCATGGTGCATGAACCCAGTGAGATCATCGAGTGGTTCAGCGCCAGATCTTTATTTTCGAGACGCTTGATGTAACGCATCATCTCGGTTTCGCTGTGATAGCTGTTAAACGTCGGGTGAGTCAGGATGGCATCTTCACGCACCAGCGGAGCCGGAATTGAAGCGCTGCCGGCCTTGATGATCTCAGCATCGAGTGCGGCCACATCCAGACCATGGCCTTCGCCTAAGATCACATCGAACAGTTCAGCCACATCTTCACGCAGCGTGGTCTCGGCCAGGCTGACACCTAAGATACCATCACCGTCGATACGCAGGTTAATGCCCGCAGCGATTGCACGAGCCGTGATAGCCTCGCTGTCGATGCCTTTCAATGAGATGGTATCGAACCAGCTCTTGTTAACCAGCTCAACGCCCTTAGCCTTAAGGCCGGTTGCCAGAATATCGGTGAGGCGGTGAATGCGCTCGGCGATGATTTTAAGGCCTTGTGGGCCATGGTATACGGCGTAGAACGAGGCCATGTTGGCCAAAAGCACCTGAGCGGTACAGATGTTTGAGTTGGCTTTTTCGCGGCGGATATGTTGCTCACGGGTCTGCATCGCCATACGCAGCGCGCGATTACCCCGGGTATCTTGTGATACACCGATAATACGACCCGGCAATGAACGCTTATGTGCGTCACGGGTAACGAAAAACGCTGCGTGCGGACCACCAAAGCCCATAGGTACGCCGAAACGCTGAGCACTGCCGAAGACCACGTCTGCGCCCATAGAGCCGGGTGATTTCAGCATCACCAGCGACATGATGTCGGCGGCAACCGTTACGACCGCCTTCTTAGCTTTAAGCTCGGCAAACAGCTCTGTGTAGTCACTGATCTCACCGAAGCGGTTGGTATACTGGAACAGGGCACCAAAGAGCTCGTAGTTGACCGCGTCCTTTGCAGGACCGACGACAACCTCGAAACCGAAACACTCGGCGCGGGTTTTCACCACATCCAATGTCTGCGGGAACACGTCATCGGCGACGAAGAAGATGTTGGCTTTTTTCGCCTTGGAGACGCGCTTGGCCAGTGCCATGGCTTCTGCCGCTGCCGTTGCTTCATCGAGCAGGGAGGCTGAGGCAAGGTCAAGGCCGGTCAGATCCATAGAGACCTGCTGGAAGTTAAGAATCGCTTCTAAACGGCCCTGGGCGATCTCCGGCTGATAGGGGGTATATGCCGTGTACCAGCCGGGATTTTCGAATACGTTACGCTGAATAACAGCAGGTACCTCAGTACCGTAGTAACCCATACCGATGTAGCTCTTGAAGACCTTGTTCCTGTCCGCTATCTCGCGGATATAGGCCATACCTTCGGCTTCACCACACGCGCTGCCAACGGCAAGGTCACGATTGAGGCGAATTGACTCAGGTACGATCTGCTGGGTGAGATCTTCTAAAGATTCTGCACCAACAAAGTTCAGCATCTCCTGACGCTCGGCACTGTCCGGACCAATGTGACGGCGGATAAATAGTTCGTGCTGCTCTAACTGAGTGAGGGTTTCTGTGGTCATGATAACCTGGTTCCGTTTTTGCCGATATCCAGCCTGTAGGGGGGCGGAGTTACCGGTCTCATTTTTGATTAGTTTGATTTAGCAATTTGAAGCGGTATAACGAACAAAGCCCCATATTTTGATATGAGGCTTTGTCTTCAATCGGCGATTACTCTTCGTCGATAACGGCTTGGTAGCCTTCTGCATCGAGCAGGCTGTCGATTTCGGCAACATCGCTTGGCATCACGCGGAAGAACCAACCGTCACCGAACGCATCGCTGTTTACCAGCTCAGGAGAGTCTTCGAGTGCTTCGTTAATGGCAAGTACTTCACCTGACAGCGGTGCGTAGATGTCTGAAGCCGCCTTTACAGACTCGGCAACGGCACAGTCTTCACCGGCACTGACGGTATCGCCAACTTCTGGAAGCTCAACGAAAACCATGTCACCAAGAAGCTCCTGTGCATGCTCACTGATACCAACGGTATAGCTACCGTCCTCTTCCTTACGGATCCACTCGTGAGAAGAAGCGTATTTCAATTCAGCTGGAATGTTGCTCATTATTGTTAATCCTTATTCCGTTATCTAAATTTTTATTCGTAAGACAATATACTGATTTATCGTTCGAATTAGCAGGTGTTTCGCTCACGTTTTAGGAGCCTGCGCACTCTTGGAGTGCATCTAAGACCACAGACGACAAAAAACTCACCACCACTAACTCTACTATCTGTTCTACTAACTCATTTTCTGCGGTTAATACGCAGGAATTTCGTTCTAATTTTAGGAGCCAGCGCGCAGTTGATACGTATCAATGAGCACTGGCGACAACAAAGTAGGACGAAATAACCAGTATTAAGCCAGAAAAATTAAAAAGCTTGTTTACCGTTGCGCACAAAGCTTGGGGCAACAACCTTAACAGAGACACGCTTCTTACGCATTTCGACTTCAGCCGTATCACCTATGCTTCTCGGTACGCGAGCCATGGCAATAGAGTAGCCCAGAGTCGGCGAGAAGGTGCCGCTGGTAATGGTGCCCTGCTGCTCTACACCTTCGCCGTCGGTGAAAAATACCGACATACCCGGACGGATAACGCCTTTGGCTTCCATGATAAGGCCAACCAGCTTCTCGGTACCGGCGGCTTTAATCGCGGCCAGCACTTCACGGCCGTTGAAGTCACGGTCCTGTGGCTCCCATGCAATGGTCCAGCCCATGTTGGCCGCTAACGGATTAACCGTTTCGTCCATATCCAGACCATAGAGGTTCATACCGGCTTCTAAACGAAGGGTATCACGGGCACCGAGTCCACAAGGCTTAACGCCGGCGTCTAACAGTGCCTGCCATAGTGCTTCGGCTTCTGCCTCGGGTACGATGATCTCATAACCGGTTTCGCCGGTGTAACCTGTGGTGGCGATAAAGAGTGAATCGGCTTGCACTCCGAAAAATGGCTTCATCCCTTCGACGGCCGCATTTTGTGCGTCGTTAAATACCTTAGCGGCCTTCGCCTTGGCATTGGGGCCCTGTACGGCGATCATGGCAAGCTCAGGACGCTCAGTAATAGTCACGTCGAAGCCTTTAACCTGCTCGGCAATCCAGGCCAGATCTTTTTCACGTGTGGCTGAGTTAACCACGATGCGGTAATGGGTATCGGAAAGATAATAGGTGATCAGGTCGTCAATCACGCCAGCGTTATGGTCCAGCATGCCGCCATATAGCGCCTTACCGGGAACCTTAAGCTTAGCGACATCGTTCGCTAATAATTTACGCAGGAAAGCACAGGCGTCAACACCGGTCACATCGACGACGGTCATGTGTGACACGTCAAACATACCGGCATCTTGACGAACCGCGTGATGCTCTTCGATCTGAGAACCATAGTTAAGCGGCATATCCCAACCATGAAAGTCGACCATCTTGGCGTCAGATTCCAGGTGCTTATTAAAGAGTACAGTTTTATTAGCCATTATTATCTCTTCTTTGTGGCCCTTTTCGGGTCTTTGCCTGGCGTAGGGAACATCACTGCCAGGATGTGATTGCAAAGATAAAGCTTACCTCTATCGCGTCGAACAGAGATCTTTGCAAGGTATCAAAATGCGGCGAAATTATACCTTGCGTCACAGTTTTGTATACAAGAGAATTTTCTAATCCGAACGATTCAGTCATTACTTTTTCTCATGTTAAACATGTAGTTTTTTTACATGCTCAAACAGGCTTTCAAATAAAGCACTAACAACTTACTGAAAAATTTGGATTATTAATCCTGTTCAACAGAGCCCCTATTCTGCTTTGCAGAGTTTGGGTAGGCTGTTTTTATTACCCATGGCCTGCTGCATAAACAGTGTTTTCACAGGAGAAAGATTATCGACCAAATTAAGACCGAAATCCCGCAGGGCCTTCTTGACCGGATTGCTGCCCTCGAAGAGGCGTTTAAAGCCCTCCATCGCCGCAATCATCTCCAGGGCGTCGGCCTTTCTCCAGCGCTCGAGTGAGCGCAGGTTGCTGTAGTCGCCGATATCTTTGCCATCGAGCTTTAACTCGCCAATGGTCTCGATGATCGCCGCCGCATCCAAAAAGCCTAAGTTAACCCCCTGCCCCGCCAACGGGTGTATGGTGTGCGCCGCATCGCCGGCCAGTAACAGGCGGTGACGGGCGAAGTGGCGGGCATAACGCATTCTGAGTGGAAACGCCTGAGGCTTACCCTCTAAGTGGCACATCCCCATGCGGCCATCGAACTCGGCGGTAAGGGTGCGCTCAAACTCCTGCTTGTCGGCCTCGAGCAGAGAGTTAGCCTTTGCCGGTGGCACAGACCAGACGATAGAGCAGAGGTTGTTTTCATACAGGGGCAGGAAGGCCAGTGGCCCCTCATCCAGAAAGACCTGCCTCGCCGTGTCCAGGTGGGGGATCTCGGTGCGTATGCTGGCGACGACGGCATGGTGGCCATAGTCCCAGAAGGTCATCGGGATCTTGCACTGCTCGCGTACCCAGGAGTTGGCGCCGTCTGCGCCTATGACCAGGGCGGCGCTGAGGTTGTCGCCGTTATCCAGCGTCAGCCAGGCTTCGCGCTCACCGAAGGCAATCTTATCGAGCCTGTGATTTTCCAAATGGGTAATTTCGTCAAACTCCGCAGCCCGCTTGGCAAGAGCAAAGCTGATATTGTCATTTTCTATGATGCTGCCAAGGTGCTGCTCGCTCAGGGAGTGGGCATCGAAACCAATTTTCCCCAGGCTGTCTTTATCCCACACCTCCATTTTCTGGTAGGGACTGAGGCGTTCACCGTCCAGGTAACTCCAGGCGCCAAGATTTTGCAGCAGTCGCTGGCTCGCCTTGTTGATTGCACTCACCCTCAGCCTTGCTTCGCCCGAGACGGCATGAGTTTCACCGGCATCGATAACCACGACCCGTAACTCTTCCATTGCCAGCCCGATTGCGGTAGCCAGCCCGACCATTCCTCCGCCGATTATGGCGACATCATAGGTTTGTGAACTCAACATTTAGATTTCCTTAAAAGTAAACACTTATGATTCTGCAAAGCCAGTACTCAACGCTCAGCTCAGCGTGAATGTTCAAGCCGGGGTTTTAAACCCGGCGGACTTATGTTCTCCACCCCATAGCTGTGCGCGCGACAGGCGTCTTCAGTGGCGGCAACCAAGACAGTAGCCTCAAAGCCAGATTTCGCCCCGCGACCAGCGGCCAATAATCGTTAGAGAAGCCCCGCACCAGAAACTCGATGTTGGTCATGGTGCTGCTTCGGTCCGCTTCCCGGCTCTGCAGATATTTATGGATCACATCGGCGCCGCCAAGATCCGGCAACTCACCCGCTTCACCCTCTATGGCCTGTTTCAGCACCTCGAGCAGACTCACCAGATCTCTCAAGCCTAAGTTGAATCCCTGCCCCGCGATGGGGTGCAAGGTCTGCGCCGCATTTCCGATAAAGACGGTGCGATGATAGATGGGTCTGGGCATATGGGTGAGCAGCAAGGGATAGGAGTGACGTTCACCCATGCCGGTAAACCGGCCGGCGCGATAACCAAAGGCCTGCTGCAGCTCGGTCAGGAACGTATCGGTGGGGACCGACATCAACCGCTCGGCCTCATCGGGTCGCAGTGCCCACACCAGAGAAAGCCTGTTTACCCCTTTAGCGTTCGCCATGGGAAGAATCGCCAGCGGACCTGAGTTGGTAAATCGTTCGTAGGCCCACAGCTCATGAGGCCGGTCGGTTTCAATGTTGGCAATGATGGCCACCTGATCGAAGTCGACCTGCTCCAGCGGCTGGTTAAATGCCTCCCTCACCCTGGAGTTGACCCCATCGGCGGCGACCAGCAGTGAGGCGCTGATTTGAGTGCCATCGTCCAGTGTCAGCAGTTGAGCATCGGTTTGCGCCTCCACCGAGGCGAGTTTGGCCGGGCAGTAGAGTTCGACATCGCTGTCGGTAAGCAGCTTAAACAGCACCTGCCCCACCTGCTCCAGTTCGACCACCTGCCCCAGGTACTTGAGATGGAGATCATCGGCGTTGAGTTCTGTCATGCCGCAGTGGCCACGGTCAGAGACATGGATATTCTCTATCGGCGTGCCAAGGTGGGCAATCTTAGGCCAGATACCGAGTCGATTCAGCTCGAAGATGGAGCCGTGGGCGACGGCAATTGAGCGCGCGTCAAACCCCGGATGCTTGTCGTCGGGGCGGTGAGCCTCGATAAGCGCCACCTTGAGGGGCCTGTTAAGATCTTTGGCAAGCCGCTTTAACCCCAGGGCTAAGGTCGCCCCGGCCATGGCGCCGCCAACGATAGCGACATCGACAACATTGATATTTGAGCTGCCATCTTGTTCAGTTTGAGCTTTCATTGAAATTCTCTACTACACCAAAGCTTCAGGTTTACGACTTTCACTGTAAGGTCAGTTACGCACACTAAGCACAGTACGATAAGCGAGGCACGACAAAATCTGTTTTACTTCTATCGCGCCTCAACTCGGCTAGTGGATAATAGTCTCATCTGGATCTGAGGGCTCGGGACCGAACTCTGAGTAGCAGAGCAAGGCCGCCATCTTAGAGAACTCCATCAGCTCCATATACGCGGCTTCGGACTCTTCATCATCGGCGACATCGAATTCGACCAGGGCGATCTCGGCAAGATCTTTTATGACCTCCTGCACATCACCCGATGCCTTGTTCAGCTTTGGCTGGACGATCGCGATACCGGTAAGGAAGCTTTGCACCCACAGGGAGAGAGCCTCGACACGCTTGGCCAGGGGCTCCTCCTCTTCAGGCAGCATAGGAGTAAAGCCAAAATCGATATCCGACAGTCTTGTCAGCGTATCCTTGTAGAGTTCATCGATGAGTTGCTGCAGAGTTTCCGGCAGCGGCTGACCATCATTGATCAACTCGAGAAATGCACTATTCCACTCTCTTCTTGACTGCTCGACACCGCCGCAAATCAAGCCCACCAGCGCACCGTGGACCTCAACCGGTTGCTGACCAATTTCTGCCGCATCTAATGCAGCCATTAAGTTGTCTATACGTAAAGATGGAGGGGTAGCCATAACTGTGTCCGAAAGCAAAAAATACTGGTACACATGCTAGCAGAAGTGAGACGTTCGACCAAGAAAAGCGATGCACAACACCGACATCGGAACGCTTTTGTATCCAGAGGCGCTAAAGGAAGTGATAAGTTGTAAGTTCAAGACAGAGCGAAGAGAGTTTTAAGTCGTAAGTTTTAAGCTGTAAGTACAAGATAAAGCTATCAAGGCCACGAGCTAAAGCTTTTACCTCGTGGCTAGAACCTCGCCACCTAAACATTCGCGGCTAAAGCCGCTCCTACATAAAAGCGCTCCGAGCGTCCTCACCCTGCTGTTGCTGTTGCTGTTGTTGCTCTTACTTATCACTTACAACTTACCGCTTATAGCTTCTTTGCTTACCGCTATCACCCATGCCATTGACTCTTCTCCCTTTATTCATGCGCTTTTCATGCGCTATTTGGTTATCTAAACAAACCGTTTTGAAACTAGCCAATCTGGAGCATCTTAGCGGCTTTTCTTGGAAACTGGGCGTTATCTATTCAGCTTTAGGTTATCTAAACAACATTTAATCTAATATGGAGCATCTTAGCGCTTCCTCATGTTGCACTTTGCCAGACAGACCGATATAGTCCGCTCAAGAGCCAGAAGAGAGGACCCTTTGCGTCATGAGTAGCCACGCTATTGAAATTAGCTTATTAGGCCGTACATACTCTATCGCTTGCCCGCAAGGACAAGAGGAGGCATTGCAGCACGTGGCACAAAACCTCGAAAAACAGTTGAGTTCACTGAAAACCCGAACCAACAATTTGAGTCGCGAAGAAATTGCCATTATGGCAGCCTTGAATATTGGTTATGAGTTGTTGGAAGAACAGCAGAAGAATCAAGATTATATTCAGCAGATGGATGATAAAATCGGTTTGCTTCAATCAACTTTAGAGAACGCACTCGTTGAGCGTTCGACAAAAGACGATTAAACTATAGATATAGATTGTTTTAACTCGGTGTCCGCCCGCTTTAAGAGTGAACCCGATAACCAGTTTTGCTCCCTGGTATATGCGTCAGTCGGCAATGTCCCTGTGCCGATATTTACAAACCCAGGGTGAATGCTTTATTGACATTGTGCAAGCTCGGCTCGTATCGAGAAGCCTTAGGATATAATCATTTACCCGCCTTGAACCTACGGTTCAAGGGCTTACGCCGGCAACGGTATTTTGGGGAGCATTCCAAATAAGAAAGCCACTGTTAATTAAGACAGTGGCTTTTTTATGTCTGAATTTTATGGGATTAAAACGAACAACATACCCGCCCTGAAACATTTATAGTTCAAGGAGCTACTCCAGTAACGGTATTTTGGGGAGCATTCCAAATTCAACTTAGGTTGAAGCAACCAAGCCATCACTGACAAGTGATGGCTTTTTTGTATCTAACACTTAAACCAATCAGCAACTCCCCCGCCTTGACCCCTTCTTTCAAAAAAAGCCTATGGTTCAAGGGCACTCTTTATAACAGAGAGTGGCGGCAAGGGTATTTTGGGGAGCATTCCAAATAAGAAAGCCACTGTTAATTACAGCAGTGGCTTTTTTGTACCAGATGATCCTCGCCAATACTGCTAGCAGACAGAAGTAGCTGAGATGAATAGACTGCGGTGCGCATTTTGGCACCAATCACAGCATTGCTGGTGACTTTTCAAGCGACCAACTAACTAATTTACAAGCGTTTCACCTTTGAGGTCAAAAAATTGACAACCCCCTAACTTAAACGGTTGCAGTTTATGATCCAATCCAGTATAAACCCCTTACAATTAACAACTTGCAATCAGGATACATGACAAGTTTAACATGGAAGTCATATCAGCTACCGCTACTCGTTTTCACTATTCTCACCCTTATTTCTGGTTGTAAATCCACCCCAGAACCTGACAGTAAAGCACAAATCACCAAGATACCTGCAGTGTTAAGCCACTATCCTGCCGATGTTAAAATCACTGGTGATGATATTGTCGATATTCAACTGGCACTGGGGGACAGAAACCTCTATTTGAATCAAAACGGCAACATCAAGATGCAGTCAACCCGCCAATGTCCCATCGATATTGCGGCTCACCGCGGCGATTACCGCCAACCAGAAAGCAGCAATCTAGCCATCGCAGCGGCGCTCAACGATAACTACAACAGTGTCGAGATCGATGTGATGCTGCTAAAAGATGGCACCTGGGTCAACCATCACGATAAATATACCGGCCGCGCAACGGTACACTATACCGGCCAACGTTATAAAGTTGAGAAGATGAAGCTAAACCAGTTTGCTCAACTGAAACTACGCAATAAGCAAAGCCACGACCTGCTGGATATTCGTCCCATCACCGCCTATGAAGCGTTCCAAACCTTTGTCGCCTATCGCAGCCCAGGACAGAAGCTCAATGTCGAGATCAAGTCAGATACCTATGGCCAGAAGCTGGTCGAGCTGGACAACATGCTGCGGCAACTGGTGGGCCAAGGACACTTCTACTACTCTAGCGCCGATCTCGATACCCTTGAAAAGCTGCGCGGCATCAACCCGACCACCTACCTTGGTTTTGTTCAGGGCGCCCATCCCACAAGTGTTGAGCTGTTGCAGCGAGATCTGCGTCGTGGCGTAAAAAACGATGCCTACTACCTCGATAACCAGAACAAACTGGAGTTTGTCGGTAAATATGGCACCAAACGTTACCGTTCCCGTTATAAGAACTACGCCTCCAGCAAGGGGGTTACCAATCTTGTGCGTAAGCTGGGACGCAACAGCGGATTGCATCTGGATATTCGCAGCTATATGCAGCACAAAAAGGTGAAGCGTTATGCCGAGGATTTTGGCATGAAGACCTACACCTACTCCATCAACGGCAGTGAGTACCATCAGTCACAGCTACTACGACTATCACGCGCAAGCCTGCCCCATGGCGCCATCGTTGATGCCACTCCCTTTAAGATCTGCCAGCAACTGTTTAGCCCAGCCAAACCTAAAGGAAATTATCACGCGCTGTCAGCAGTTGGCCGCTATATTGAAGCGCTGCCCGCCGACGCAGACTTTGATCAGTTTCAGCAGATGCTTGGCTATCAACACGAGGGCTATTACATCTCACTGAACTCAGGACTAAAAGCGATCAACGCCAGACAAACCACAGTCGTGGAGACCCCTAAGGCCAAAACCACCGCGACCCCCATGTTTCCAACCATTGTCGATGAGACCATCGAGACACGCTCCACTAACACCATTATTTTAACGCTGCCAAGTAACAAAGATGAACGATAACAAACAGAGCCCATTTGCCACCCAACTGCTCAATGATGACCCCACGCAACAGAAGCTAGCCAGTGCCAATAAAGCACTGCAAAAAGAGCAGAAGCAACAGCGCAGCCAAGCGGCAAAGCAAGCGAAACAGAAGCAACGTGACACACAAATTGCGATCACAGGTAAGCCGTTTTGGTGGATGTTGACCATGTTCATCTGCTCGGTGGTGTACCTGTTTCCCGAAGCGGTATTTAATGCCGCGCTGACCGAAGTTGCTGGAGGACGCAACTCCAGTGAGGAGGATCTGCGTGCGGTGGAGCTGTTTGGCCGAACCATCAGTGGTATTGGTGTCACCCTACTGCTGGCCGACCTGCTACTGAAGGGGAAACAGGTGGCCCATGTTGGACGCGCAGTGGGTTACTTTACCCTTATCGCCGTACTTGTATGGCCCGCGGTCTTTTTCGGCCAGAAGTGGTTGGTGGATCATTTTATTATCGATGCCTCCAGCAGTGAGGAGCGCCAACAAGCCTACCTATCGCAGGTATTACGCAGTGCTCTTATCGAAAAATCGATCCAGTTTGAGGGGATCGAATACGATCCGAGCAAGGCCCACAGCGCCACCGAGAAAACCTTTCTCTCGGTCTTTGGTGGCTTGGTCTACGCCGATGACAAGCTGGTGAGCGACATTAAGCAGAAGAAGCGGATGATCATGGAAAAATTTGTCCGAGACCGCGCCATGTCCAGCTTCGACAGCCACTACCAAGATTATGACCAGTTTCGCCAACAACTGCGGCAGCACTACACTGAGTACCATAAAAGCTCGGCGAAATACAATGATGCACTCGCCAGTGCCCCAGCGCGTGCAGACGAGCATTGGTTAGAGACCCAAAATCAGGTGAAGCAGGGCTGGCAGCAGTACCAAAGCGGTGTTAAAGCCTATGAGGCGCGGGTAGAGAGCCGGGCGCAAAAGCTGGCACCTAAACTGGTGGACTACTTCGAGCGACGCAACAAATGCGCAGACCGAAAGCCAGGAGCGAGCCGCGACCGCTGCTTTGAGCGGCTGCAGCAGGGCTATGACCGCGAGATCGCCAAGTACAGCATCCCCTACATTCCACCCAATGACTGGTTGATCCGTGAAGAGATCTCTACCACTGAAAATATTGGTAATTCACTGATTGCCGGCGTGATGACCCTAGGCCTGTTTACCGCCATGCAGGCGGCCGATGCTGTGACCGGTGGTGATGCCGGCTTTAAAGACCATCGCATGGTGTTCACCGACGATGTCAACCACTACAAACGGGTGTTGATGGTGAAGATGGAGCCAGAGTTTATCAAAGAGTCCGGTGGCTACCCGCTTGGAATCGACTCGATTCATCGTTTCCGCGTCCATGAGCTAACCAGTGTTAAGGTTAATAAAAAGCTGAAGCAAAAGGGGCTCAACCTGCCTGCAAATTGGTCTATCACAAACAGATCCAGCTTTGACCAAGCGGTGGCGAAAAAGGTTCGCCAACAAGCCGATGCCCAATGGCGCAGTGGTATCGCCAAAAAAGGGCTCAATATGGCACCTAACCTCAGCTGGGCTCAGTTCCAGCGCCACAGTGATGTGCAGCAGCGTATTAAGGCTAAGATGAAGGAGCTGTATGTGAAGCCTACCTTGGCCGACTGGAATAACCGTCAATTTAAACAACAGATCATTGAACCCAATATTCAGCGTAAAACCACCGAATACCTCAATGTGCTAGAGGCGCAAAAGGTGGAGTTTGCCGATGGCGGCGCATTCGAACATGCGGGGAAATCGGCACTTAGAGCCACCATTATTCCGCCGATCTCGATGTCGATCAGCTTGGCGCTGGTGCTGCTCACAGTGCTGAAGTTACCGATTAAGGCGGTTGAATTGGTGCAAGCCAAACGCGCCAGCACTACCACAGCAGTAACGAGCAAAGGCTGGATAAAGCCGGCCACCACCGCAGTGTTGATTGCCGCTATCTTTGTGGTGCCGATGTCCTTGGGAGGCAACCACTACACCATGAAGGATTCGGCAACCAACTACTTCTTTGAACAGATGGAGAAGAACGATTCCGCCGTAATCTCCTTTGCCTTGCGTTGGCTGCTCACCACCCAGCCACTAGTGCAGCCCATCGGCGCGGCGATTGACCAGCAGCTAAAGATCACCAGCGGTTTCCATGCCATTAGCGCACCGTTGAACCGTTTCGATCTTGCGCTGATGCCGGAGCACACAGCCCCTAAGGCGGAGCAAAAGACACCGAAGAAGCTACTGCTGCCATTAACCATCAACACCAACGTGGCCAATGCCACCATAGCAGTGATGAATATCAAGCCCAAATACCGTGCTGGAATGCGCTTACCCGCAGGCCGCTACGATATAAAGGTCAACGCACCGGGTCACGCCAGTGTCAGACAGGATGTCTACCTGAGTGAAGATAACACTCAGTTTTTAATAAAGTTATAGTGGAATAGGAAGATAACTTGAATAAATTAGAACATTTTCAGAGCTTTGTTCGCAAGAATGGCAAGAAACTCACTGGCGTAGATGTGCCGGTTGTATTAAGTGATGAGCAGAGCAAGTCGCCTCAATTAAGCTTCACCTTTGGCTGGCGCATCGAGATTGGCGTTGGCGCACACTCCCACGGCGCCTATAACCCATCGGGCGTGAACTGTGGCAGCCGCTCTCAAGCCAACAGTGCAGCCCATGATGCGGCTAAAGAGTACGTCAGTGGACGAGACTCACTGTTTAACGCCCGCTTTAAAAAGATGCTCGATGATGACATTCGGCAAAAGTTCCTACTGCGAAGCCAAGATCTCGGTTCGGCTCCCGACCGCTATGTGGGAAGTGAAACCTGTGATACCTGCTATGGTTCAGGCCAAAATACCTGCCACAGCTGCAGTGGACGAGGCAAAACCGACTGTAACTCCTGTTATGGCCGTGGGCGAAAAGAGGTGTCGAAATATGACAGCTATACCCAACGAACCGTCTACACCACCGAATCCTGCTCCTCATGCTGGGGCAGTGGCGATCAAACCTGTTCCAGCTGCAGCGGCAGTGGCTATCGTATCTGTTCAACCTGTAAGGGCGGCGGCTACCTCTACTACAGCTATACCATCGACGGTGATGCCACGCGCGCAACCCGCTGGCAATTCGATAGCAACGACTACCATAGCTGGACCCAGGACTTTGTTAAGAACGAAGGCCTGAATATCATCAATGAAGTCGAGAACGTGACCGAACAGGATGTCAAAGGTGATCTTGAAGGTTGTACCTTTGTTTATGCCTTTAGCGCCACCCTGCAGACCCTACAATACACTGCCACACTGGATAAAGTTAACACCCACCTCTGTTTCGCTGGTAAACATAACCAAACCCATGATGGTGGCGGTGTGTATGACCCAGCCGTCTGGAGCGTAGCTAAGCGACTCGGCGCGGGTAACAAGGATGATGATACCCAGGCCCTAGCCACGCCAGCCATCAACAGTATTATTGTCAGCCAAACCAATAACAGCGCGTCGGCGCTGCTCAAAGAAAACTGGGTCTCAAGCGAGATTAAAAACGCCGTGATGACCAACTACGATACCTTAGTCACCCAGCTGAAGAAAAAGAGTGTCAAAGGGATTGTTCCCAAGATGCTGGCTGCATTGATGAAGTTTGGCTTCCTGTTTTTCATGCTCAGCCTGCTGATCGCGCTGGCGTTCCCACAGTTTGCCGAGATGACCGACGAGCGCATGGGCTTGATGCGTTATCCCCACTTCTTCTGGGCACTGCTCACCTTAGAATTTGGCCTATTCGGTCTGCCTGCACTCGCCAACTACCCGATGTTGCTCGGCCTACATTACCTCTGCTATCAAGGGGTTAAGCGGCTTAGTTGGCGCCGACTCAACAACAAGCTCTACATGCTGATAGCGCTATTGGCGACCTTCCTGCTTCCCCACGTGCTGTTTAGCCTCTACTTCAACGTGCAGCATCTGCTACAGAGCTCAACGGCGTTGGGCCACGCCCTCGTCGGGGGCTCGGTGTTCCTCTGTTTTTATCTACTGCCTTGGGGCTTTGCTAAGCCTAAAAAGTGGTACCTAAAACCCCTAGGCTTAATTGCCGCAGCCGCTGTTTACTTGGGGCTACAGATAGTGATGATGACACTGGATCAATCCATGGGGATACTGCCCGAGGCGAAAAACTATATCGAAGGTTTAGGCCATGTTCTCAACCCAGCGATGCAGTTCATCGGGGCCAATATCCTTGAGATTGCGCTACTGTCGTTGCTGTTTAGCTACAGCTTGACCCGACGCAGCTTCTGGTTAAAGTCAAAAACGGCGGTTGCCGATTACAACAGTGCTGTACTGATGAAATCGATGAAGATGGACTAAAACATACACGCGTTAATAAAACGGGTTGAGGGTTTTGCACCAGCACGCTAACCCCTTAACCCGTTTTTTTATGCCTGGTTGCACACATTCAGCCCGCCTTGCCAGCCGTAACTTAGCCAGTATACACTGAGCGCAACCTAGGAGGAGATGTGAAAACTCGATACCAATGCAGCGATCAGATTAAGCAAGCGCGACAACAGATAAGGCAAAGTGTGCGCAAAGCCCGGCGCAGTATCAGTGAGCCTCAGCAACGCCTGTTTGCTTCCAGTGCCAGCCAGCGTCTACTGCAACAGGTGCAAACCAGAGGTGCGCGTCATGTTGCCCTCTACCTGACCAATGATGGTGAGCTGGATACAGCTCCCCTGATACAGGCGCTTTGGGATGCAGGGGTTAATCTCTATCTGCCGCGGCTTCACCCTTTCTGTAGAGGCAATCTGCTCTTCTTCGCCTACACACCCGAGACGACGCTCGTAGAAAACGTGCTCAAGATCCGCGAACCGATATTAGATATCACCAGAATGATATTACCTCATGAGCTCGACGCCGTTGTCACCCCCTTAGTGGCGTTCGACAACACCGGCGCCAGAATGGGGATGGGTGGCGGCTTCTATGACAGAACCCTGGCCAATTGGCACAAAACAGGTAAACCTTATCCCATAGGTTTTGCCCATGATTGCCAGCAGGTTGACTCGCTCGACAGCGAGCACTGGGATGTGCCCCTGCCTGTGATAGTCACACCGACACGGGTGCTGAAGTTCTAGGTTCCAGGTTCTAGTTGCGAGTTGCGAGTTGCGAGTTGCGAGGAACCATAGCGAGATCTAAAAAGATAAGGAATAGGATGAAAATTCAATGTATTGCACACACTAAGCTGGCTGTTCTGGCACTGCTGGCATTAGGCGCTACGGCCTGTTCGACACAGGTTCCGGAGCTAAAAACCAGCACAGAGCCAGCGCAGGCGTCACAGCTTCCCCTTGGGGATAACAGCCAGAATGCTCTCGACTGGGATGGCAGCTATTCGGGTATCACCCCATGTGCGAGCTGCGAGGGGATCAAGACCCTGCTGACCCTCAAACGCGATAACAGTTACATTCTGGAGTCGGTCTACCTTGGCAAAAGCGATAAGCCCTTTATCGAGCAGGGAAGGTTTGAGTGGAACCGGAGCGGCAGCAAGATCACACTGAAGCCGGAGGCTGCCGACGAGGAGGCCGGCAAGCAGTTTCTGGTCGGTGAGAATCAGTTATTTATGCTGGACAGGGCGGGAGAGCGCATCACAGGCGCCCTTGCCGACAGCTATCGCTTAGTAAAAATCACACCTGCCAGATGATAGGCTCACTCCCCAGTGATGTCAGCAAGGCATTGGTTTTGGAGAAATGTTTGCAACCGAAGAAGCCCCGATAAGCGGACAGCGGCGAGGGGTGGGGGCCCGATAGCACATGATGCTGAGGTGCGGTGATCACCTTGCCCTTTTTAATGGCGTGAGCGCCCCACAGAATGAAGACTATCGGTGTCTCCTGTTGGTTCAGTAACTGTAATGCATGGGTGGTAAAGGTTTCCCAACCCGACTTTGCGTGTGAGTGAGCCTTACCCTGCTCTACGGTCAACACGGTATTGAGCATCAACACCCCCTGCTCCGCCCAGCTCGACAGATGCCCGTGGTTTGGAATAACAAACCCATCGATATCATCGGCGAGCTCCTTATACATATTAACCAACGAGGGGGGCGTCTTAACACCATGCTTAACCGAGAAACAGAGGCCATGGGCCTGGTCCGGGCCATGGTAGGGGTCCTGACCTATGATAACGACTCTGACTCTGTTTAAAGGCGTAAGATCGAATGCGCTGAACACCTCATCCCTGGGGGGGAAAATAGCCTTACCGCTGGCTCGCTCGGCAGAGACAAATGTCTGAAGTTGGTTGTAGTAGTCCTGCTGCTTTTCAGCCTCAATAAATGAACCCCAGTTCGAATGCTCTAGCATATACCCCTCATTAACAATTTTTAAATTAGCCAATCCCTGAAATAACAGGGCTCAAATAACCCGCACCAAAACAGACGTGTATATTCGACAGACGAGTCTGTTACTACCACAATTATTACAGGAGCAATGACAAGAGCTGTAACAAGGCTAATAACAGATAAGTACAAATAATGGACCCGGCTCAGATTATACGGCGCTATAAAGTGTTACTATACCCGGATCAAATAACCAAAGGTTTCACACACATATGTATTCTGGCTCACACACCTCTTCCATCGCAAAAACAGAAGGCTTTACTCTGATTGAGCTTGTAGTGGTGATCATTATACTCGGAATACTCTCTGTCGTCGCCCTGCCCAAGTTTATCAATGTCTCTCAGGACGCCCATGTATCCACGGTTAAGGGGACGGGAGGAGCATTCAAGTCGGGCATCAATCTGGCCAGAGCCGTCTGGGCCACCCGCGTAGGCTCGGGCCCCGCCGATGACCTTCCCGTTTTCGGTACCGCGACTGAGGGTGAGTTGGACTTTAACGATAATGGCTGGCCTGCCCAGCACTGGGGGATCGCAGATTCAGAAGGCGATTCACCGAAACTCGACAACACAGATGATTGTATCTCTGTCTGGGAAACCATTTTCGAAGGCGACGAGCCCAGCGTATCTGCAGCCGGCAGCAGCGATGACACCGACTACAAGGCTAACTACCTCTTTTCGAACAACTGCCGCTACGATTACTCGGCCAACACCAATCTGAGCATCACCTATAACTCCCTCGACGGCAGTGTCACTATCGACTCTGATCCCAACAGTTAAAGTGGTTTTAACTTACTGAAATAAAAGCTAACATATGCGCCAAAAAGAGGCTGAGCTTATATCGCTCTCCCGGTAATCACTTCCATGGATGACACAATGAGCAACAACTACCCGGCAACACAACGCGCCTCCGGCTTTACCTTAATCGAGCTGGTCATCGTGATTATCGTGCTGGGATTACTGGCGGTTATCGCCTTGCCTAAGTTTGTGAACATCAAGCTGGACGCTCAAGTATCGACGGTCGAGGGCACAGGTGGCGCCTTTGCCGCGGGCATAAAACTGGCCAATGTGAAGTGGGCATCG
Organism: uncultured Shewanella sp.; assembly: GCF_947501225.1. Lineage (GTDB taxonomy): Bacteria > Pseudomonadota > Gammaproteobacteria > Enterobacterales > Shewanellaceae > Shewanella. Next base: position 132,701 of record NZ_CANMUW010000006.1, on the reverse strand, counting down.
AAGGGACATTCAGGCCCGGTCGATAACCTTCAGGTGTATGATACCGGCAGTAGCGGTCAACTGGATATCAACCTATGGGGTTGGCCGGCTTAGAATTACCCGCCTTTCGAGGCGAGTCCACGCCTTAACAATACCAACGACTGCATGTCAGTGTGGCGCACCGTATTACTCGATGCACCTAAGGTATCCACCTCTGCCGATGTGGCCGATTCTGTCTATAGAGCGACCTATATCAGCCCGGATCAGTGCAGATACTTTTTCAATGAGCTGCCGACGCTCTCCATCTATTATGACTCCCGCGACGGCACGGTTATCACAGACTCAGATCCGGAGACCTAAACAGGGCAAAGAAAGCCGTAAGCCCATGGAAAGTAAAAGAAAGTTGTAAACTGCAAGCTGTAAGCTGTAAGCTGTAAGTTTTAAGTTTTAAGTTTTAAGTTGTAAGAAAAGGGCGAGACTCGCAGCTCGAAACTCGTGGCCTTATACACATTCGCGGCTAAAGCCGCTCCTACATATAGAATGGTTCGCACCGGTAATGGCAGACCCCCTGCACTTCACATAATCACGAAGTTGATGTCGGATAGGCGAAGCCGTCTGCGAAGCAACAGGCCTATGGCCGTCGTCATTTCAGCTGCAGTACCATCATCATATGTCCTCGTTTCCAGCTTTCAGAATGTGAGAGCTGAAACCTTGTTCTTGGTAACCGATAGCGATAAAGATCCCATATAGTTCACAATAATGATTTATTAATGACTAATTTAAGTTAGAATCCGGAGACTTAAATTTATTACAGAGTGAGTGCACCATGTCAGAAGCGGGAAAAGAAACCACCATTTTTCAGTTAGCCGATCAGTTTATTGCCCTTGCAAACGAATTAAGCGCTAAAGAGCAGGATGTAAGCAAGGTAGGCACGGCAATGCGTTTTGCAGCTTCGCGCTTCAACGCTTTCGAGGCGGCACTGAAATCAGCCGATCTTGCGGCAGAGAAAGAGAATGCACTCGAGTGGTTCACCAAAGAGTACAAAGATATGCTTAACGATAACCTGGATGATCACATCAAGCATCCACCGGTATCTAAAGCGGAAAAGACAGAAGAGCCTGCTTAAAAACTAAGTTCTAAGCTGTAAGCTGTAAGCTGTAAGCTGTAAGCTGTAAGCTGTAAGCTGTAAGCTGTAAGCTGTAAGCTGTAAGCTAAAAAAATGCCATCGGCAGTAGTTAACTGCGATGGCATTTTTGTATCCGGCGTATGGGCAAATATCGTGGCTCATAAATCTCAGCTCGTAGCTCGTAGCTCGTAGCTCGTAGCTCGTAGCTCGTAGCTCGTAGCTCGTAGCTAAGCATTCTAAATCGTCACGATAACCCTGATAGCCAGCAAGATCAGCACCACACCCGAGAGTTTATCTATGATGGCCGCCTTGGCTCTGAGTCTGGGCAGGACCGAGGGGTGTGACAGGATAAGTGCGATAAAGGTATACCAGAGTCCATCTACCACCAGTGGCGTAAACACGATGAGAGACTGGCCAATCAGGCTGTCGGCGGCCATAACAAATTGACTGAACAGTGCCAGGAAAAACAACATGATCTTAGGATTAAACAGTGAGATGGCTAAACCATCCCTTGCCGCCGCCAGTGTGGCGGCTCTGGAGTGACCCGCCGCAGAATCGGTTACAGCAACACTGTCTGAGTCATTTCCGCCATCCAGCTTATCCGATATTCCGCCGTTTGAGCCCAGTGCCTTAACCCCCATCCAGGCAAGATAAAGCGCACCGATAATCGCAATACCATTGAATACCATAGGCGCCTGCTTAAGCACGACGGCGAGTCCCAGCAAGGTAACAAGGGCATACAAGCCAATGCCGATAGAGTGCGCCCAGGCACAGAGGATACCTTTGCCACGTCCCCCGGTAAGCGTGTGGCGCACAACCATAGCCAGACTCGGGCCCGGCGACATCGCCCCCAGGCAGCATATGGCCAATAAACTTAGCCAGGCAGTAAAACTCATAAGACCCCTAAATCAAAGTGAAAGCGGGCTCAGAGCCCTATCTGTGTTCATCGGTAAACTGTCCCGGATGGTAAGAGCTGCGTCCGGCATTTGCAAGCGATACAAAAAAGGCACGATATTTCGTTATTAGGAAGTTTAGCGTTATACTAAAGGCAATAACCTACTCTTTGGATGCCCTATGACCGCCATTAATTTACACCCAAGCTCAGACCATGACGGCTTTCTCCCGGAAAACCAACTCATCCTCAATGCGGTCAGCGAGGGGATATATGGATTTAATCTCGATGGTAACGCGGTATTTATCAATCCCGCCGCCGAGCGCATGACGGGGTGGAAAAGCGCCGAGCTACTAGGAAGAAATATCCATGATTGTCATCATCATAGCCACATGGATGGCAGCCATTATCCTAAGGAGGAGTGCCCCATATATAACACCTTAAAAGATGGGATCGCCCGCGAGATAAGCCATGAGGTTTTCTGGCGCAAGGACGGCACCAGCTTTCCCGTGCACTATACCTCGACACCGGTATATAAGGAGGGACGTCTCATAGGTGTGGTCGCGATATTTCGCGACATCAGCATACAAAAGCAGACAGAGCAGTCGCTCAGACAGGCTCTGCAGCAGGTACAGGCCCTGTCTGAGAAGCTATCGTCTGAGAATCAGTACCTGCAGCTGGAACTGGCGGACAAAACCGGCGATGTGGGGATCTCGGGCACCAGCTCACAAATAAAACAGCTGATCGGGCAGATAAAATTAGTTGCCAATACCGAGAGTACCGTATTGATCAGCGGCGAGAATGGGACCGGCAAGGAGTTGGTCGCACGTAACCTGCATAAACTCAGCAATCGTGCCGACAAGCCCCTGGTCTGTGTCAACTGCGCCGCCTTCTCCTCCAGCCTGCTGGAGAGTGAACTCTTCGGCCATGAGAAAGGCGCTTACACCGGAGCGACCAGTCGCCGTAAGGGACGTTTCGAACTGGCGAATGGCGGCACCCTGTTTTTGGATGAGGTAGCAGAGCTGTCTCTGGAGGCACAATCAAAACTCCTGCGGGTGATCCAGGAGCAGGAGTTTGAGCGAGTCGGCAGCAGCGACACCATCAAGGTCGATATCAGGCTTATCACTGCCACTCACCATGATCTGCTCAAGCGGGTAGAACAGGGGCTGTTTCGCATGGATCTCTACTACCGCCTCAACGTATTCCCTATTTACGTGCCCCCCTTAAGAGAGAGGCTCGACGATATCCCCGAGCTTGTCAGCCATATCATTCAAGAGCTTAATCGTAAACTGGGTAAGAAGATCACCCGAGTCAGCCAAAAGGGACTGCAGAGACTGATGCAACACAATTGGCCGGGCAATGTGCGTGAACTGCAAAATGTTATCGAGCGGGAATCGATTCTTACTCAGAGCCAGGTGCTGAAGTTGTCACAACAACTTGGTCCGCAAGGCGATCAGGAAAAGAGGGTGAAAAAATCAGATGATCAGACGCTGGCAACCATGGAGAAACATCATATCAGCCAGGTTCTGCAGGAGACCCATTGGCGTATATCCGGCCCCACCGGAGCCGCTGCCAGGTTGGGGCTGCCGGCCAGTACCCTGAGATCCAGAATGAAGAAGCTCGACATCAACCGCCCTGTATAGCTGAAAAACAGTCCTTAGCTTCTGTTAAGTGGCTAAAGCTTACAGGTCACGATATATCGCCACAAAGCGATATATCGTGACCCTATATAGAATCAAAAAATATAAAAAGCACACTTTTCAATCGGTTAAAAAATATATCTGTTGGCCTGAGCCTTGCTATATCTGCGCATGTGTAGAGTCTAATTCGTGCCATATAGAGAAGTCAGATGCCAGACAATAAAAGCAAACCTGAATACCAAACATCAAGCAACACCATAGCGATCAAGCAGATCCCTGTAGATCAGCCTCCTTCAGACAAGCGAAGTGTCACTAAGATCCAGATGAAACAGCAGAAAGGGAGATTTCAGAAGATCCGCACCACAATGAATACGGGACTGGTGTTGCTGTTTTTACTACTGCCCTTTATCACCCACGGTGGCCGACAAGCCATTCTTTTCGACCTGGAAGCGCAGCAGTTCTTTTTCTTCGGCACCAGCCTCTGGCCACAGGATTTCACGGTATTGGCATGGGTCTTTATCGCCGCCGCTTTTCTGCTCTTTTTTGTAACCGTTTTCTGGGGTCGTGTCTGGTGTGGTTATCTGTGCCCGCAAACTGCCTGGACCTTCATGTTCGCCTGGATTGAAAATCGTGTCGAAGGAAACCGCACTAAACGCCTGGCCTTAGATAAAGCCCCCTGGAGTACGGACAAGCTATTAAAACGGCTCACAAAACACCTGATTTGGGGGCTGGCCGCAGTGATCACAGGTTGCGCCTTCATCGCCTACTTTATTCCGGCAAGAGAACTCTACCTGGATATTTTCACCTTCAATGCCAGCTTCTGGGTATCCGCCTGGGTCTGGTTTTTTGCCCTTTGTACCTATCTCAACGCCGGCTGGATGCGCGAACAGATGTGCCTGCACTGCTGCCCCTACGCCCGATTCCAGTCTGCCATGTTCGATGGCAATACCAAGACGGTGACCTATGATGCGGCCAGAGGTGAGAGCCGCGGCCCCAGAAAGCGTAAACAGGAGACCAAGCTCGGAGACTGTATCGATTGTAACCTGTGTGTGGATGTTTGCCCGACAGGGATCGACATCCGCAATGGCTTACAGTACGAATGCATCAACTGCGGTGCCTGTGTCGACGCCTGTAATGAGACCATGGAGATATTCGGCTATCGGCCGAACCTTATCGGCTATTTCAGTGAAAATGCCCTTAAGGGCAAGCCTAAGCCCATATTTGGCTCGACTAAGTTCATCGGCTATGGCATCGCCGCCGTCATCATGTTTATCGTGATCGCCATAGATATGAACGGCCGCAGCGATATTCAACTCAATGTCATACGTGACAGGCAGCAACTATATCGTGAAACAACCGATGATATGGTTGAGAACAGCTACACACTCAAGATCAGAAATAAGACCCAGCAGACCCGCTATTATCGCCTCTCTGTCGACAACCCTGAGCTGTTTACGCTGTCGGCGAAGCAGGAGTTAGTGATAAAGGCCGGAGAGCTGCTCGACTACCCGGTTACGGTGAAGGCCAATCCGCTTATGTTGTCCGGCGCGCAGAGCCCGATCATATTTTCGGTCTCCGAAGTGGGTCACAGTGAGACGGCTGTTTATCAGGAGACTAACTTCTTCGGCCCCATCTTCCTGGCCAGCTGCCGCTAGCCCATCTCTTATCAGCCCCCTATTCGCTCCCGGGAGTCTCTCCCGGGAGTCTCTCCCGGGAGCATGACGACTCAATATCAGAGACATTCAACTCATCCGATGACTTATACAGGTCTCATTCAGAGCTGGCCGGCAGGCCAATCTAAGCTTCCACTCTAAGCCCTGCTCTTGTCGAAGAAGCTTAAAAAAAATCACAAAGTAAACGGGGGTTTTTCATAACCTTAGCATCGAAATCCTGCCAAAGGGAGCCATGAAAACAACCTCTAGCCAAAGATGAAATTAGAGTATAAATTCTAAATTTTACAATATGATAGCCTCTTTACGAATGTGATCTATTTCTCATTTTCCTGTTGACCTCTGACTATTTTTGCCTCTAATCTAAACGCCTGTTTGATTTAAATAGAAACAAAAACCACTAAAGATTCCGGGCAACCAATATTCAATTAATTGAACAAGGGCAGTAACAATGGCATATGATTCAGATGTGAAACTTGACCTCACAACATACACCTCTCTTATCGATCTGATTGAGCAGACTGCCAGCCGTTACGGTGACAAGACAGCCTATGCCTGCCTTGGGCATCACACCACTTTCTCTGAAATTGAGCGCGACTCACGCTACTTTGCCGCATATCTGCAAAATCATTCCGGATTGGAGGTGGGCGACCGCGTCGCGATACAGCTCCCCAACATTACCCAGTTCGTTATCGCCGCCTATGGGGCCATACGAGCCGGCATGGTGCTGGTCAACACCAACCCACTGTACACAGAGCGTGAGTTGACCCACCAGTTTAACGATAGTGGCGCTAAGGTATTAATTGTGCTCTCAGATCTGCTGCCGACACTCACCAATGTGGTCGCCAACACCGCTATCGAAACGGTCATATCCACCCATGCCCTGGACCTGATATCCCCTCAGACACAACCCGAGGTGCCGTTTGAGACCGAGCCATTTAATGCCGTGTTACAAAAGGGAAAGCAATCACCATTTGAGCGACTCACCTGCCCGGTAGAGACCCTGGCGGCGCTGCAATACACGGGAGGCACGACGGGGCTGTCGAAGGGAGCCATGTTGAGTCACAGCAACTTAATCGCCAACGCCATGCAGATAAAGTCCCGTTTAGGCGAGCAGCTTGTCGAAGGAGAGGAGATATTTGTCGCACCGCTTCCCGTCTACCATATCTACGCCTTCATGGTGAACCTGGTGCTCTATTTCGAACGTGGCTGCTGCTCGGTACTGATCCCCAACCCGAGAGATATCTCCTCGCTGATAACGACCCTCTCACAGTACCCATTTACCGGTTTTGCCGGCCTTAACACTCTCTTTGTCGGCCTGTGTCATCAACCCGAATTCAGGGCGTTAGACTTCAGTCACCTGAAGATCACCATCTCAGGAGGCACCGCCCTGACACAGGCAGCGGCCAATGTCTGGCAAAAGACCACGGGGTGCAACATCTCAGAAGGCTACGGTTTATCTGAAACATCACCGGTCGTTTCGCTTAATGCTCCGGGCCATGAACGGCTGGGCACCATAGGTAAACCTGTGCTGGGCACAGAGGTAAAGATCCTCGATAACGATGATAACCAAGTGCCACAGGGAGAGAGTGGTGAGCTGGCAGTGAGAGGCCCTCAGGTGATGAGCGGCTACTGGAACAAGGCCGCAGACACCGCAAGGGTGATGACTAAAGAGGGGTTCTTTAAAACCGGCGACATCGCCATCGAGACCAGCGACGGCTTTCATAAGATAGTCGATCGTAAGAAGGATATGATCATCGTCTCAGGCTTTAACGTCTACCCTAACGAGGTGGAGGAGGTACTGGCCAGCCACGACAGTGTACTGGAGTGTGCCGTGGTGGGGATAGACAACGAGCACAGCGGTGAAGCGGTGAAGGCCGTTATCGTACTCGCCAACGATGAGGCTGACACCATAGAGGTGGAGTCAAGCATCCTGGCCCACTGCCGCGATCAGTTAACCGCCTACAAGATACCTAAAGTGGTCGAGTTTGTGCCTGTGCTGCCAAAATCTACCGTCGGTAAGATACTGCGAAGGGAGTTGAGGAAGTAGGACCGGCTTCAGCCGGGAATGGAGGCAAAAAGAAAGCTGTAAGCGATAAGAAGCTTCGCGGCTAAAGCCGCTCCTACACCCCATAGCTATTCAGCCTCAGTGAGCAGTTGCAGGCTGGCAAACTCACGGTAGAGCTCACTCGACTCCATCAGCTCCTGATGAGTACCACTGGCGATTAGCTCGCCTTTGTCTAATACCAGTATGCGGTCGGCATTGAGCACTGTCGCCAGCCGGTGGGCGATAATCAACGTCGTCTTACCTGCCATCAAGCTATCAAGTGCCTGCTTAACCTTCTGTTCACTGATCGCATCCAGGGCACTGGTGGCCTCATCGAGCAACAAAATAGGCCTGTCGGCTAATATGGCCCTGGCAATAGCGATACGCTGCTTCTGTCCACCCGATAACCTGACGCCCCGCTCTCCCAGATAGGTTTGATACCCCTCACCGAACTCCTGAATAAACTCATGGGCTCTGGCGGCGATACAGGCCTCGATGACCTCCTGCTCACTCGCATCTAACCTGCCATAGCGCACGTTTTCCAGCACACTGGTGGCAAAGATCACCGACTCTTGCGGAACCAAAGCATACTGTTTCCGCAGTATCTGGGGAGAGAGTCTGGCGATATCTACGCCATCGAGCTCTATGGTACCGCTATCGAGCTGATAAAAGCGTTGCAGCAGCTCGAACAGAGTACTCTTTCCGGCACCACTCGCGCCCACCAGCGCCACCCGCTCACCGGGCTGAACCTCGATATCCAGCCCACGTATGACCTCTGCTTCTCCCGCGGTCGCATCACCATTCTGCTGAATGTTGTGATAAGAGAACCGCACCTGTTTAAGGCTCAGCTTTCCCTCTACCTGTGGGGGCAGTTGCTCCGGGTCAACGACCGTAGGTATATCGATTGGTGTTTCAACCAGCTCTATCAGACGCTCGGTGGCCCCCGACGCCCGCTGTATCTCACCTATCACCTCGCTGATGGTTGCAACCGACCCTGCCACCATCACCGCATAGAACATGAAGGCCGACAGTTCACCACCGGATATACTCCCGGTCATCACATCCTGAGCCCCCACCCAAGTCACCAGAGCTATCGCCAATATGCTGAGAAACATCACCAGAGCGATCAGAATCGAACGATAGCGGATACGTCCCCTCGCCGCCTGCATCACGGCCTCGACCCGCTCATTGAACAGCTGCCTGTCTTTCTCTTCATGGGTGTAGGCCTGAACCGTGTGGATCTCGTGCAGACTCTCATCGACATAGGCCCCCAGGTCGCCCACCCTGTCCTGGCTCTTACGGGAGAGGTCCCTCACCTTGCGGCCAAAGAAGAAGATAGGCCCCAGCACCATAGGCACAGCCAGCAACACCAGACCGGTCAGCTTAAGGCTGGTTATCGCCATCATCACTATGCCACCGACAACCGTGACACTGGCCCGCAGGGCCATGGAGAGGCTGGAGCCCACAACAGACTGCAGCAGGGTCGAGTCGGCTGTGAAACGGGAGATCACCTCACCGGTACGCAATCTGGCATAGAAGCCCGGGGACAACTTCAACAGGTGGTCATAGACCTTGAGGCGAATGTCGGCACTCACCCTCTCCCCTAACCAGGTCATCAGGTAGAAACGGCAGAATATGGCGGAACTACTCACGGCTGTGATGCCTATCACCAGCATGATGATCTCGTTAAGCCGGTCGCCGTTATCCTGCAGGAAGCCCTCATCGACCATCAGACGCACTCCCTGACCGAGGGATAGCCAGGCCAGAGAACCGATAAACAGGAAGATAATTGCGGCGACAACCCTTCCCTTATAGGGCCGTAAAAAAGCGCCTATCCAGGGGAGAACCGGTCTCTTGTTTATTGCGGGAGCTGAAGAGAGCGGCTGACTCTGTTTCGAGTCGGCGGTCATGGGTGTTGAAACTGAGGTCGTATCTTGACTCAATGGAACTTCCTTATCTGAAGCAACGACTAATAATAGAGAGCATTTCTCAGGCAAGTTCATTAAACCGGCACGCTGAATACACTCTTTAAACAAACTCTTTGTACAAGCAGAGAATATCAAAACCCGATTATGAAAGTGGGTTTTGTTTGTATCAAAAAATGCGCCCTCTTTGACTGAACTTATATGAATTTAAGTATATAGTCTTGTCACATCAGCAATCGATACGAATTCAGAATCGATACTAATTCAGAGTAGCAGTAAAACTTTATGGCAAAGAACATCTCCAGCGAAACCCAAAACGAAGCGATGAAAGTCGCTAAGGCCACTCAGAAACCGGGACAAACCAAGGAACAGACTAAGCTTATCGCCTTAGGCATCGAGAAGGGGATCGCGGAATACAAGAAACAGCAGAAGAGCAAGGCACGTGACCGGGACAAGTCCCGTAAACAGGAGATAAGAGCCAAGGCTAGGGCGGCCGAGGTTCAGAATACCGAAACCGATGAGGTTGAAGCTAAAGCAAACATCCAGCTGTTGCCATGGGGATTGCTGATCATCAGCTGGATTGGGTTTATCGGCTTCCACTTCTTGAAATAAAGAGTATGAAATAAAGAGTTGAAATAAAGAGTATGAAGTAAGCAGCACGAGCCACTATGAAGAGCCTGGATGACAGCAGCATACCTGCTGATATCTTTGGCTCTTACTTACCGCTTACAGCTTTATGATTACTCCTCTGAAACCTTCGCGGCTAAAGCCGCTCCTACAGGGGCCATGAGCTCGTAGCTAATCAACTTACCCCACCCTTTGTGCTCTCTGAACTAACAAGCCTTTGAGCTCGGCAATCTGCTGCTTCAGCTCTGCCACATCGGCGGCGCTGGCTGGCTTTTCGGCCTCAGCGATCTGGCAGGCGTGTTCAGCAACGAGTCGATCGGTGCGTTCATCCAACGGCTCTGATACCTTGGCGGCTTCGGCTTCATAGACAGCGTCGCCTCCGGCATCTGCAATCTCCTCCTTCTCCTGGCGCATCGCCTGGGTCTCCTGAGTCATCACATCCAGTACGGCTCCCACCATCATGTTAAGAAATACGAAGGCGGTCAGAAAGATAAAACTAAGGTAATAGATCCAGCTAAGCGGGTAGACCGCCATGGTTTCATACATTACAGAGGTCCATGATTCGAACGTAGATACCCTGAACAGGGTTAGCATAGCGACCGAAACGTCGCCCCAGAGAAAGTCATTAATATGAGCGAACAGCATGCTGCCGATGGCCCCGTAGATATAGAAGATCACAAACATCAACAAGGCGATATAACCCATGCGCGGAATCGCTTTCAGCAGGGCATTCACCAGCATTCTCAACTCAGGGATCATAGAGACGAGTCGCAGTACCCGGAAGATACGCAACAAACGGGCGATGAGTATTCCGGCGCCTCCGGCAGGGATCAGGCTGCCAATGACAATCAGAGTGTCGAAGATATTCCAGCCATTACTGAAGAACTTCTTCGGGCCATCACTGGCTAAGAACCGAATCACAATCTCTATGGCAAAGAACACAGTGATACCAATATCCAACACCACCAGGCTCTTCTCCATCCAGATGGGAAGGTGATAGGTGTGCGCTCCGATCGACAGGGCCGATACAATGATCACGAATATCACAAAGCCCTGAAATGCTTTGCTGTTGTCTATCAGCTTAAGTTTGTCCTGTATGCCAGAAACGTTTGCCAGCACGGCAGATCTCCTCTACATCAAAATTTAGTTATATGAAAAAGTAAAAAATAACTGAGTCAGTCAGGTTTATGGGAGCCGCAGAGGTTATGAGTGAGTCCGCAATGGTGAGAGTGCGTCAGCCTCTTCAGCAGCCGGCGGACTCTATCAGGAGTAGCTTAAATTTTTATTAAAAAAGAGATGGCCAAGGTGACAGGATTAAATGACAGGATCGGATAGCAGAAGTAACAGAACGGATTAGGGTATAAAAGGGAAAACCAAACGCCTTTATGCACCAGCTTTATACACACAAATAACAGCCGGATGCCGCTCTTTACAAAGCATGAATTCGGGAGAGAAGGCTCTCAAGCTCGTGTCTCGCTCTTCGTAGCACTTAAAGATTCGCGGCTAAAGCCGCTCCTACATCGCTCGAAACTCGATCAAGCCAGTATTTCGGTGATCTTCTCCAGATGAGTATCGACCCAGGCACTACTGATGGGCCCCCAGGTATGAATCCGATAGTAGCCGGCATTGTTGCGTTCACCATCCTGAATAAACTGACACTCGATACCTATGTCTGAAAGCGCCGCGATAGCGTCTTGAAGCGTTCGCCTCGGCATGCCAGTCAACTTGTTTAAAGACAATAGGTTATGTTGCTCACTGTCAATATGGTGCGCAAGGTATAGCTTTCGGAGAAATGCTTTTTTCTGTTTTGAGACTTGAATGTCCAAATCGGCACCTTTTATTTAAATAGACCAAATTATCAATAACTAATATCTTTCATTCACTAACAGTAAAAATACCACAGAGTAAAATTGTTGTGAAATATGTCAGCCTATGGAGAAAGATAACCTCTTCTTGATATAGTGCTCTTCGGAAATAAAACCAGAAACGGATACTGGCAGTATGCTCCATGAAACAACTGAAACACAGAACAGCTTAGTTGATACCAGGGCCGGGACTTCAACCGGGGAGCCCACTGCTATTGAGCACTCTCTTCTCAAGGAGCCTCTCATAAAAAACGAGCCACTGGATCACAGTCCACAGCCACAAGCAGTGTGGCAGGGGTTCGATCAGATCCCATTATCCCCCGTCGAGACCCGCTATTACACACAAGTACTGATAGAAACATCACTCATCTCCCTGGGACTTATCTCTATCCTGTCGGTATTTCTGATTTTTGTCGCGACCATCCCCCTGCAGATAGCAGCCATTCTTCTTCCTGCTCTGTTACTGATTGGCTCTGTGGTCACTTATCTGAGGTACCTCAATGCCAAGGCTATTGGTTACGCCGTATGTTCACATGAACTGGTGATGCAGACCGGGCTCATCTGGGTAAAGCGGATCTCACTCCCCTATACCCGCCTGCAACATATCAGCCTGTCCCAGGGGCCGTTAGAACGAAAGTTTTATCTGCGAACCCTGAAATGCTTTAGCGCAGGCAGCGGTAGTGCTGAGATAGAGCTGCCGGGACTGGAGAGTAAAACCGCAGAAAAGCTCAGGCAGCACCTGCTCACCATGGCGGCTATCGCCATAAAAACCTCGCAAACCACCGAGGAGAGCCCACTGACACTAAACGAAGCAGGGCAATAAGATGGAGCAGTTATCCCCTCAGTGGAGGGGCCTCTCTCCCTGGTCAATCGTAAGCTTTACCTTTCATACCATTCGGGTGCTCGTCACAAATGGCTACGCCATGCTGCCTTTCATCTATACCGGCTGGAAACAGGGGTTTGACTCCATCTGGATGCTCATAGCCTTTGTCGGCTCCTGCTTACTCATTTTCACCAGCGCAATCATAGACTGGGCCATGTTTCGCTACCGCCTGTTCGATGACAAGCTGGGAATACGCCAGGGGCTTATTTTTAAGAAGGCCCATGAGATCCCCCTAAGCAAGATTCAGAATATCCGCCTGGAGCAGCCCCTCTACTTCAGGCCCATGGGCCTCTATAGTTTAGTGGTGGAAACTGCAGGCTCGAAGAAAGATGAAGCCGAATTAGCCGCGGTCAGTTACCGTCAAGCTATCGAGCTTAAACAGCGACTGGTTAACCCTTCGAGCCTGGCCGGTTCAGAGGCGGCTCCCGAGGCCGAGCTCCCCCAGTGCCCGACACCCGGCCATATAGGAACAGATACGAAACAGCCGAATAACCGAGGGCCTCTGGTACTGAAAAAGATGAAGTCGCTGTTACTGTTCGGCTTCTATCAGAATAATCTATTTTGGTTTGCCATCATTGCCGGCCCGATTATCGGCCAGTTCGATTGGGAAGCGCTGGCAAACACCGAGCTTGCTCTCACTGCAATGCATTGGTATGAGCAAAACATCAATGTGAGTATATCACTCCAGCTCTTCTTTGCTCTTGCTATGCTTATCGGTTTTTACCTGCTGTTGTCACTGATATCCATGGCGGCAGCGGTACTAAAATATTACCCCTACCAGCTGAGTTTACATGGCGATACACTGCATAGGACAGGTGGAATAATCGCTAAGCAAAATGATGCCCTGACCCAACATCGCATACAGGTTATTCGCTTTACTCAACCCATAATCGGCCGCTTGCTCAAGCTATGGACCATTAACTTCAAGCAGGTCAAAGGAACCGAAGTCGAACAGGCCGCAAAGAAGCATATGCTGGTCCCCAGCATGACAAGAGAGGGCATCGCAGAGTTAATGCCTGAGTTACCCGGTTTAGCCTCTGTGAGCTCAACCTTGCCTCGTGACTACCGGAAAATCCACTCTGGCTGGTTCTGGCGACGGGGCTTTCTGCCACTGCTCATCCCTATGGTTAACACCCTGTTCATCGGCCTGAATCCCTTCACTGAGTTGTTATGGTTTGCGGCCCTCTGCTTTGTCTTTGGTCTCTACTTGAGATATCGGCAATGGGGATATCAACATCAAGGAGATGATTGCTGGATCCATACCGGTATGCTCGGACAGACCTGGCACCTTATCCCATTGAAGAAAGTTCAACATGTGGCCATGACCCAGACCGCGAGCCAAAAAAGAAAACAGTTGGCCAGTCTGGAGCTGGGACTTGCCAGCGGCAAGCAGACCATTCCCTATATGCCCCTGAACGATGCCAGAGCTATCGCAGAACGGGCTCTGGCGATAACCGCCAGGGATCATACGAACTGGATCTAATAGGTATAAATATAAAAACACAAACAAGCAGTTGAATAGCCTAAACTTAAATTGCTAAATTATTGTCAGTGAGTATCAGGAAAAATTGGACACCAGCATCTATTAAATAGCCATATCGCCATCGACAAGGAGAGGCAAACTTTTTTATGTCGATTACGGTTCGTGCCAGCCAAGGAGAGTCAGACATTGAACATCAGCAATCAAGTCAATAATCAAAGCATTATTAATATGACCCCCGATACCATCATCAACTTCTGGTTTGAAGAGATAGATCCTAAACTCTGGTGGGTCAAAGATATCCATTTCGATAATCTGATCAAAGACCGATTCGGAGAGTTAGTTCAGCAGGCAAAGCGTGGAGAGCTATACCATTGGCGTACAACGCCTGAGGGACGCCTCGCCGAGATCATAGTATTGGATCAGTTCTGTCGCAACATCTACCGCGATACGGCCGAAGCATTCGCCGCCGATCCCATGGCGCTGACCCTGGCACAGGAAGCCGTTGCGCTGAATATCGATAGCGAACTCAAAGGAAAACAGATCCCTTTCCTGTTTATGCCCTATATGCACAGCGAGTCTAAACGCATCCATGAGGTGGCGTTGATCTTATTCAGCAGGGAGTCCGCCAAGGGCAATCTGGAGTTCGAGCTCCGCCACAAAGCCATCATAGATCGTTTCGGAAGATACCCACACAGAAACGAGATCCTGGGGCGTGAATCAACGGCGGTCGAGTTGGAATTTTTATCACAACCGGGCTCAAGTTTTTAACACCGGATAAGAAGCTGTTAATAAGCAGAAAACGGGTGAAAGCTGAGACAGAACCCTGAGGTTCTGTCTCTATCTGAATTGAGTTGCATAGGTAATAAAGAGCCGAAGTTTACATGGCTAGAGCTTAAACTGGCTCACCTGTTCACGCATGCTCTCGGACAGGTTAGTCAACTCGGCTACCGAACTCGTCAGCTCTTGCGCCGCCATGGTTGAGGTCTGCGCGATATCGCTGATGGCAATGATGCTGCGGTTAATATCTTCGGCGACACTGCTCTGCTCTTCGGCAGCGGTAGCGATCTGAGTATTCATGTTGCTGATGTTATCTACAGAAAGCACTATCTCATTCAGTGCCTCTCCGGCCATATTCGCCTTCTCATTGGCATCATAAACCTGTTCTGTTCCCACTTTCATGGCACCGACCGCTTCCTGAACTCCCTTCTGTAACCCCTCGATCATAGATTCGATCTCTTGGGTCGACTCCTGAGTTCTCTGCGCCAGGGTTCTCACCTCATCGGCCACCACGGCGAAACCACGTCCCTGCTCACCCGCACGAGCGGCCTCGATAGCCGCGTTTAACGCCAGCAGGTTAGTCTGTTCGGCGATCCCTTTGATCACATCCAGCACACTACCGATATTCTGACTCTCACTTGCCAGATGGGTGATCACCTCAGAGGTCTGCTCTATCTGATTGGAGAGCAATGACATGCTGGAAACCGATTGCTGAACGATTCCATTACCTTTGGTCGCATTGCCCTCTGCATCTTTTGCCGAATCCGCGGCATTAGTTGCACTCTGGGCGACTTCGGCAACGGTGGCCGTCATCTGGTTCATCGCCGTCGCCGTCTGTTCTGTTTCAGATTGCTGCTGATGCATTCTGTCGTTAGTCTGCTGAGTAAACTCACTCAACTTGATGGTTGAATCTCCGACTGTATTAGCGGCATCTGAGATAGAGTTGAGTATGCCACGCAGGTGTTCAATCACCAGGGTCAGGTTAGTAGATATCTGCCCGAGTTCATCATCATTAAAGGTTTTAAATGTAACCGTCAGATCTGAATCTTCCCGGACGGTATTGAGTGTGCTGACAATGTTATCTATGGGACGCATCACCGCCTGTGTCACCCAGAGACTGATCAAAATACTCGCCACCACGGCTATCAGCGTCAGGATGATAAAAATTTTCATAGAGGATGAGTAGATCTCATCGACCCTGTCCTTCTCCTCAGCAGCGACCTTCAACTGCAGACTCACCAGTTCAGAAATCTTTCCACTGATAGGGTCTATCACGTCATACAGAGGCGCAATATCATCATTCAACTGCCACTTGGCCGAGCCCTGCATACTGCCGAGTTTATCGATGAGCTGAGCGATCTTCTGATTTGCCGGAGTGAACAAGCGATTGGCCTCCTTGGCAAGCCTTGACTCCTCTTCGGTCAGGCTTGTCGCCATATAGCCATCCCACTTCTCACTGATATTCCGGCTGGACTCACTCATGGCACGGCTTGCTTGTGCGGCACTGAACATGCCTGCATTGGCTTTGTTAATCGCATCGATGACCGAGACCGCATAGTCATCTCCGATTATCTTAAGATCTTCCAGAGGCACGACTCTGTCGTTATATATGCTGGTGACACCGGTTTCGATCTTTCCCATCATATTGACCGCTAAAAAACAGATGCTGATTAATAGAATTAAGGGGACCAACAATCCCAGTGTCATTTTTTGTTTAATCTGTAAGTTGACCATCACGATGCCTACCGAGTCTGGTTAATCGCCTCCTTTGTTCCGGCTCAGCCACTCCGTTTTTCGAGCCCTAGCATTAAGCATAACAAACAAAAAAGAATACTGGAGGAGTTTTGCACTAAGCCGCAACCACTTATCAAAAGATTAATCTAATTTAAGGATAGAAAATAACTAAAGACAGATAATTACTCTGCAAAGGGTGTTACGGGGAGTTCTTGAAATTTTCGGCAAAAATTAGCTGTCGATAATAGAGATGAGGGGGAGAGAGTGAGCTGTTGCAGTTTTCAGTAAAGCTTAAGTCACAAGATTGTGTCTATTACAGCCGTTTAAGGAGTTTGCGCTAAAGACCTTAAGTTCAGGCTCTAGCGCAATTTATGGCCTTAAGTTTATTATCACTTCACCACTAAAACCGGACACTCGGCTCCGCCGGCAACCGCTTCGGCGACATTAGGGTGCAGAAAATGGCTCAGGCCGGTATAGCCATGGCTGGCTATGACTATCATGCCGGCATTCATCTCTTTAGCGCCTTCAAGGATCTGCTTGGCTGCATGCCCATGGCGGATCATAACCCCAATTTCTATCTCAGTATCCAGATCCGATATCAGCTTTTGCATCTTTTCAGCGGCCTCACCCTCAAGCCGGGTCGCAAGCTCTTCTGATGTAACGGACAGGACCCGTGTATGCTTGTCACCAAAAGGTTTATCGATAACGTGCAGTAAACGCATACCAACCTGATAATGTCGAGCCATCTCCATGGCATAACCCAAAGCATGAGATGCAGTCTCGGAAAAATCGGTGGGACAGAGTATTTGACGAGTACGCATTATTTTTCTCCTATCACCTTATAACTAATTGTTAAGTTAACTAGTTAACTTAAATCTAGATGACTTTCACCGATGCAACCAGTTTTAACGTTAAGAAATCATGGATTTTAATTGCCGGGTTTCAACTTTTCTCCCCTCGGACAAAACTTCATAAACAGCTAATAAATCATGCACTAAATCCTAAAGCCAGAAACATGGATTCCTGGAACCAGGTCCTGAAACCTGATTCCTCTCACCTAGCTCCTGAAGCCTTCTAGCACTCCACCCTCTCTATCACCATGGCGATCCCCTGCCCCACGCCGACACACATGGTGCATAGCGCCAGCTTTTTGCCTGTGCGGGCCAGCTGGTAGGTCACACTGGTAGCCAGACGTGCTCCGCTCATGCCCAGCGGGTGACCGAGGGCGATAGCGCCCCCCTGTGGATTGATTCTGGGATCATCATCCTTTAATCCAAGCTCACGGGTACAGGTTAATGCCTGTGCGGCAAAGGCTTCATTAAATTCCAGAATGTCCATATCATCGAGCGAGAGTGAAAGCCGCTTTAACAACTTACGGGTAGCGGGCACCGGGCCTAATCCCATGATCCTTGGCGGCACGCCGGCAACGGCCATCCCCAATATTTTTGCCTTGGGCTTCAGGTTATATCGCTTAACCGCATCATGGGAGGCCAACAGCAGGGCCGCGGCCCCATCGTTTACTCCCGAGGCGTTACCCGCTGTGATAGTGCCACCATCGAACAGGGGTCTTAGCTTGGCAAGTTTCTCCAGACTCGTTCCACGCAGGTGCTCGTCCTGACAGAAGATCACAGGATCGGCACGGCGCATAGGTATACTCACCTCGATGATCTCTTCTGCCAGTCGACCATCCTCCTGTGCCGCAGCCGCCTTTTGCTGACTCCACAACGCAAACCTGTCCTGATCTTCCCGGCTGATATCAAAATCTGTGGCCAGATTCTCTGCCGTCTGCGGCATCGCTTCGGTGCCATAGTCGGCATCGAGTTTGGGGTTGATGAAACGCCACCCCATGGTGGTGTCGTAAAACTCAGTAGAGCGTGAGAAGGGGGCCGTGGCCTTAGGCATGACGAAGGGAGCACGTGACATACTCTCTACCCCACCGGCTATGATCAACTCGGCTTCACCACAGCTGATGGCGCGAGCCGCATCACCGATGGCATTAAGGCCCGAACCACAGAGACGATTAACCGTACAACCGGGCACCTCCTGAGGCAGACCGGCGAGCAGCGTCGCCATTCTGGCAACGTTACGATTATCTTCACCGGACTGATTAGCACAGCCCAGCAACACATCATCGACAGCCTGCCAGTCGACTCCCGGGTTTCTCTCCATCAGCGCCTTAAGGGGCAGCGCGGCGAGATCATCTGCCCGAATGGAGGATAAGGCGCCACCGTAACGGCCAATCGGTGTTCTTACGGCATCACAGATGTAGATATCTTTAAGCTTACTCGAACTCATTTTATTGACCTTCTACAGATTGAAACATTGGCTTAATCTTACGCAGTCCATCCAGCAGAACCTGGGTAAACTGATTGATCTCTTTACCTGTCATCTCGGTAGATAGCGTTCCCGAACAGGTATTGATCATCATAAATCCATTAGCAAAAAGATGATCCACCAGCGCGGTTCTGATCTTTGCCTCTCTGGCATCGGCAAAGGCGGCGCGGTAATTCTCAGGAGGCGTAGACTTCATATGGATCCTGAACATGGAGCCGGCACCGGTAACACAGACGGGAACATCCGCTATCTCAATGACCTCAGCAATCTGAGAGCGCAGTTGATCCCCGAGTTCATTGAGCTCAGCAACGGCCTTGCGGTCAAACATGGTCATGGCTGTTAAGCCCGCAACCATAGTGACGGGGTTAGCAGAGAAGGTGCCCGAGTGCGGAAATAGCACCTTATCATTGAGGGGATTCATCACATCCATCACCTCACTGCGCCCTGCAAGCGCCCCCACGGGAAAACCTCCGCCAATCATCTTACCCATAGCGGTCAGATCGGCAGTCACAGGATAGTTGTCCTGTGCGCCGCCATAGCCGTTACGGAAGGTGATCACCTCATCGAAGACTAACAGGGCATTGTGTTTAATCGTCCACTCCCTGAGCGCAACTACAAACTCCTGCGAGGCAGGAATAAGCCCTACCCTGTGTGGCAGAAGATCTACCAATACACAGGCCAGTTCATCCCGATACTTATCTAAGATGCTGATGGCGCGTTCAACATCGTTAAACGGAATAACCACTACGTCATTCAGTGTGGCTTCGGGTGTACCATAGGCCACGGGAACACTGTTGGGGCTTGACTCGTCTCCCCAGTTTGCTGGGCTGGCAGTCTGGCTCACCTCAGCATGATCATAGAGGCCATGGTAAGCCCCCTCGACCTTGGCAATTTTTGCGCGTCCCGTATAGGCTCTGGCCGCCTTGAGACAGCTCATCACCGCCTCGGTGCCTGAGTTAACGAAACGGATCTTCTCAAAACCGGGATTACGGCTGCACAGATGCTCGGCAAACAGGAGTTCGGCTTCGGTAGCCAGGGTAAACGCGCTGCCTTTTTTGAGCTGCTCGGTCACATTGTCGACTATCTGAGGGTGAGCATGGCCATGGATCAGCGCCGCCATGTTGTTGGCAAAATCGACACGGGTGACACCCTCGATATCGGTGACATAACAGCCCTTCGCCGACTCGGCATAGAGCGGGTTAGGGCTTCTGAGTACGGTATTTCGGCTACAGCCGCCCGGCATAAGAGTCAGCGCCTTACTGTAGAGTTCGGCGCTGCGGCTGGCAGGTATCTTATTATCGTTCTTTCTGTCAGATCTATGGATATTGTTCTGGTTATCTTCCATCTTTCATATTCCAAATTACAATCTTTGTAGGGTTGTTGCCATTTGTCGGCCCCTCCCCTTTGCCTTAACTCAATAAAGAGCTTTAACTAAAACGCTATAGCAAAGGGGCATTAGGCTCGTGACAAAGCTATGGGCGGAGCAGTTCACAGCCGGTGCGCTGCTGTACATAATCAAAGTCGACACCCGGCGCCAACTCAACCAGCTGCAAGCCTCGCTTTGTGACCTCGATAACAGCCAGATCGGTATAGATGCGACTCACCACCCCCTGTCCTGTCAACGGATAACTGCAGTGCTCAAGCAATTTAGCCTCGCCATGCTTGGTCGTATGTTGGGTGATGACAAAGATGGTCTTTACCCCCGCAACCAGATCCATGGCTCCACCAACGGCAGGAATGGCATCGACGGCACCGGTAGACCAGTTAGCCAGATCGCCCTTAGCCGAAACCTGCATCGCGCCTAACACACAGATGTCGATATGTTTGCCACGGATCATGGCAAAGCTGTCGGCATGGTGAAAATAGGCGGCGCCGGCAATGGCGCTGACGGGTTTCTTGCCTGCATTGATAAGCTCTGCATCGACCTCCCCCTCCCCGGGCGCGGGTCCCATGCCCAATAAGCCATTTTCGGTGTGGTAGATCACCTCTCGCCCTTCGGGAACATAACGGGCAACCTTCTCCGGGATCCCGATCCCTAAGTTAACGTATGAACCATCGGGAATGTCCCGGGCTGCCATCTGAGCCATCTGCTCACGATCCCAGCCTATCTTTGCCGATGCCTCTTTTGGATTACGCTGATCTGACTTGTTCATGGGTGACTTGTTCATGGCTGACTCACTCATTGAAAGATTGCTCATGGATAGGTTACTCCCGCGTTGACCAGTTTCGACTCCTGGGCCGGGTCGGTAACCGTCACGATACGGTTTACGAAGATTCCGGGAGTAACGACGACCTCGGGATCGATATCTCCCGCCTCGACAAACTCCTGGGTCTGTACCAGGGTGCACTTGGCCGCCATCGCCATGATGGGAGCGAAGTTGCGCGCCGTCTTATTAAATATCAGATTGCCATAACGATCGGCCTTGAGGCTTTTGATCAGGGCAAAATCTGCGGTCAGGCCACGCTCCTGAACAAACTCCTGCCCATCGAATATCTCGTGCTTCTTACCATCGGCTAATGGCGTTCCTACCGATGTCGCCGTGTAGAAGGCGGGGATCCCCGCACCTCCGGCGCGGATCCGCTCGGCAAGCGTGCCCTGGGGCACTAACTCAAGCTCAATCTTGCCTGCACGATACAGGTCGGGAAATACCGTCGAATTTGCGGTGCGGGGAAAGGAGCAGATCATCTTGCCAACCTGGCCATTCTCGATCAAAGCCGCGAGTCCGACATGACCACTCCCGGTATTGTTATTAATCACGGTTAGGTTGCGGGCACCGTGATCGATCAAGGCATGAATAAGCTCAATGGGGCTACCGGCTTCACCGAAGCCACCAATCATCACAGTGGCACCATCGAAAATATCCGCCACCGCATCGCTACAGGAAGCTATACGTTTATCTATCATATTTATAACCCCTTATTAGCCTAAACGCTGCTGCAGCGCATCTGCCAGCTCGGTCTCAATCTGTTTAAGCTCATCTTCGAAGAAGAACTTGTCAGTATCCAGCGGGGTGAGGCAGTCGATCTTGCTCTCCTGCTCATCGTATTTAGCCAGTATCACCCTATCCATCCACTCCATGTTTCTGGCCTCGGTAAACTGCAAGGCAAAACACTTCTCGCCATTGACCACAGATGTGCCCAGAATGGCCAATTTACCTGCCGATATGGTCATGGAGATATGGCGGGATGGACGATTGATGGACGCGAGTGAACGATAGATTCGATTGAAAATCTTGCCCATATCAGCCAGCGGCGCCGTGTAGTAGTGATGTTCGCCGGTCGGGCGGGCACAATACATAGAGTGGAAGCCTACACACATCATGCCCAGTATGGTTGCCAGATCGATCCAGTTCTGGGATGAGCGCTCGACATCGACATTGCCCTCTTCATCTTTAAACAGGCTGATATGGTTCATCATCGGGCTCTGACTTCGGATATTCACCCCATGATTCTGCAGGCGACGGATCGCCGCTATTGTGCTTGGGTTAAGCAATTCACGAGGCGTTGAGAAGTGAGCCATCCATGCCAGCTGGATACCGTTATCGCGCAGGGTATCGAACAGCTCGAGCATAGGTTCATATTTTTCAGTTAACACCATCTCCGGCTGGAAAGTCAGTGCCCGGGTTGCCAGGCGTACATTTTTGACATGCAACAGGCTGGGATCTTCGATAAGAGGCATCACATACTGTCGCAGACGGCTCACCGGCATATAACCACCGTCGCCGCCGGTGATCAGAATATCGGTCACCTCGGGGTGACGTCTCAGGTATTCATGTAGCTGAGCGATATCTTTCTGGATAAACATATCTTCATCACCACGAACCTGAGCATGGCGAAAGCAATAAGTACAGAATGAGAAACAGTTTTGGGTGGTCTTATCGAATACCAGTTGGCACTGAGGGTACTTGTGCTGACTACCATCGAGAAACTCAAGCACGCCTTCATCGTTCACAAACCAAGGCTTATTTAGCTGCTGATTACCATCATGGGGGTTAGTTTTCTCCATATAATCGACGGCCACCTGAGTGCGTGCCTTGGCATCCTTGCTGTCGATATACTCTCGAGTCGTCTTCTCATCGATCATTCCCGGCTGAGGAAATACCAGCTGGAACACAGAGTCGGTGGGGTAATCATCCCAGTTGATACTGTTCAGGGTATGACGTGTGGCCAGAAAACGGTAGACCTCGACAAATAACTCCCGCTCATCGATGGCACCGATATCTATTCCATTCTTATTTAATATGGCGCAGACCTCACGAAAGCCGGACAGGCCCGTGTAATGCTCCTTGTCGTTAAACAAGAACTCGCGGTTTTCCAGCAATCCAGAGTGTTGGGGATAGGAAGCGTGCAGGCGACTGAGCAATCCTGCCGGCAGTAGCCTCTCGCGGTTAATGATCGACACCGTTTCGTCGTTATAACCATATCGGGCCATAGTCTGCTCGACTGCGGCCGTACTAACGACCAGATGTTTTTTAGGGGCGGAGGTGGTAATTATGCGTTCGGCAGTGTTCTGATTGCTCATTATTATGTCCTATCGGTGACTTATCTCCCCTGTAGAGAGGAGGCAATGCTCTTCTTAAATGCGCTTTAACCTGAGATTTAATAAGAGTTTTTTAATAACAGATGTCTAAACAAGAGTCGTCAAACGAGAGCGATGAAATAAACTGAGTAAAATTTCAGCGCACAACGATTAATTATTAACCATACAATTTTTAGGGACATTGATGAAATACAATCTTTTTATGTCTACCATAGCCAAAAGCTATATCATAAGCTTGTTTGTATAGAAAAGTCTGAGTAGACTCGAATGGCAGAGAAGCCGCGAGAAAAAACAAGGCAAAGAAAGTGTCGAGTATCGAGGACAGGCTGAAACAAAGGCAGGCTCGTAACCTATGACTCATAGACATTCGCGGCTAAAGCCGCTCCTACATAAAGAATGTCGTAGCTCGTAGCTCGTAGCTCGTAGCTTAACAGGATCCCCAATGAAACTGAGATCGATTAAGTATTTTCAATCTGTCTATGAACAGGGCAGCATCACCAGTGCGGCGCGACAGTGCTTCGTTTCCCAGCCTTCGATCACCGCAGCGATTTCACAACTGGAGCAGGAGCTCAACGTCGAGCTGTTTGTCCGCCACGCCGGGGGCGTCAGACCCACATCTGCGGCAGATAAACTCTACCCTCTGGCCAGGGAGATGAGTGATAACGAACAATCCATTCTGCATCTGTTCAGCGATGGGCCGACACCGGTTCCGCTGCGTCTTGGACTCATGCGCTCACTGGGAGCGCAGCGCATGAGTGAACTGCTCACCGAATTGACCAAACGCATAGATAATCTGGAGCTCACCCTGGTTGAACCCGATGAACCCTGTGATGCCCGTGTTGTGCTATCTCACTCTGCATCGAGTTGTGAGGAGTTCGTTCCTATCTGGGAAGATAACTATCAACTGGCCATTCCGAAGAACTGGCCTCTTGCCACTAAGCCGCTGGTTTATATCGAAGATCTGGACGGCATCCCCTTTATTAACCGCACCCCGTGCGACGCACTGGAGAGGCTCAAACAAACCATGTCCGCTGAGGGGGTTCAGTTTCAGCCAAGAGCTAACATCAGAACCATTGAGTATGCCTGGCCTATGGTAAGCGCGGGCGTCGGCGCCGCCCTCCTGCCCGACTGGCATGAGATAAAACATAACGATGGTTTCGTGCTGCGGCCGATAGCTAATGAAAGGTTGGTAAAACGGATAGGGCTGGCCTACAGTGCCGGCAGAGTGAAGGAGCCCCTGATAGCCTCTGTAATATCCGTATGCAAGGCAACGGCAAGATAGCCCTGGCTATTCAGCTACAGGTATTCCGGGGAAGTTTTGCCGACCCTCGCTTCACAGGAGCTGGCTTACAGGCTCAGATCTACAAGCTCTCCGTTCACAAGCTCTCGTTCACAAAGAGTGGGCTCAAAGACAACTCATAGACAGCCAAGTTCAGTGCCCGAGGGATCCCCTCAGGCACCATATTCTTCCGGGTCTCTATTCGAGCGAGAAATGGATATGTGAACCCGAAATCTATTTAACCACTAAAACCGGACACTTAGCCTTATTTGCCAACGCCTCGGCCACATTAGGATTAAGCATATGAGACAAGCCTGTATGACCATGGCTGGCAATGACTATCATGCCGACCTCATTCTCGACACTGTCTTCCAGTATCTGAGCGAAAATATCGCCACTTCTGATCACAGGAACTACGCTCAGAACGTCATCCAAAGCGGGTTCAATTTGAGCAACCAGCTCAGTGAGTTTCTCTTCTGAATAAGCTTCCAGCTTATGCTCGAGCTCTTCGGGGGTCTCAACAACGATACCGTAATTGTGCTCGCCATAAGGCTTGCTCATAACATGTACAAGTCTGATATTTACCTGATATAGATTTGCCATCTCTATGGCGTAGCTTAAGGCATGGGAAGCTGTCTCTGAAAAATCAGTAGGGCATAAAATTTGACGAGTACGCATAATTATCAACTCCTTCTTGTTTTTACTCGTGAGTCGTTCACATCAGTCCACAAGACTCTGTGGCTTATTTATTGGGTCTATTTCACCACCAGCACAGGGCACTTAGCGCCATTGGCAACCCCTTCGGCAACATTTCTATGCAGGAAGTGGGATATCCCGGTGCGGCCATGACTTGCCATCACAATCATTCCTACGTCGTGCTCTTCCGCCTCTTCGAGGATCTGCTCCACGGGCACACCACGGCGTATCACAGTTTCGATACTCAGCTCACTCTTAAGCTTTGCCAGCAGCTGCCGCATTTGTTCGGCGGCGTCCTCTTCCATATTCTGAGCCAGCTCCTCCGGAGTAATAGCCAAAATCTGAAAGTTTGCGTCGCCATAAGGCTGGTCTATCACGTGCAGTAAACGAAAACCGACATGATAAAAATTAGCCATCTCTATCGCATAACTCAATGCGTGAGATGCCGTCTCGGAAAAGTCAGTAGGGCATAAAATTTGACGAGTTCTCATAATACCTCCATTAATTAAAGCATAGCTTTCATATCGGACTTTTCACCCATGCATACGAAAATATTGGTGATTTTCCCAATTTTTATCTGTTTCCTGTTTAAAGCATAGTTTAAAAAACTTTCACTGAAGCCAGTCTAAGGCCTTTTCTTTATCTTCGAAGAATCTGATCTCACCCGGCGTAAACCAGTCGGCCATTTTAGACATCCACTCCTGCAGGCCGCCCCTACCCAGTACCGCCATCTTCTTGAACTCTTTGCCATGGGAGAAGCCCAACTTTATGTCATCCCATGCCGCATGCAGAGACATGCCTTCCAGCTCCCTGAGATCGGCAAGCGCGTGAATATCGGGTTCTCTTATTCCAATGAGCGCAGACTCCAGCAGGGGGACCATACGTTCATAGTCATCGTGGGTCAGGCTACCGGTCGCAATGAAGGACAGATAAAAGTCGTCACCGTTGCGCTCTATTCCGATTGAAATTCCATGTCGCTCGTTACTCATAAATCACTCCTTATACCTGAAAAGTAGTGATGCCCCCTCCCACTAAAAGCACCGCTGACCACTCAAGTCTAGTTTTTTGTCAGAAAGTGAAGGTTGATCGTGATCACACTGCGCCCCTAATTTGCACAAATATCAAACAACACTAGACCTGATGATTATAATAAACTAATATAAAAAGCGCAGACCGACTAATCAGTCGGTTTAGTACTTCAGGAAATAATTTTATAAAAAGAGGTTGCAGCCAGGTCCTATACAAAGGGCTTGGTGAAAGTACTTGCAGACAGTCCTTGTAATTAGTCTTTGTAGTTGGTCCCTGTAGACAGAACCTGTAATAACGAGCATGCGACACCAACCGATACTTAAAGTGGAGAAGTGAACCAATGAATATGCCCCTCACGACCGAGATCAGTTCAGCAAGCGGATTAACTGAGCTATTAGCACTACAAAGAGACAGCTACAACTCACAAGGCACACCGTCATATCAACAGAGAGTCGAGATGCTTAAGTCGCTTAAATCAGCCCTGCTTGAATATCGACAGCCTCTGGCTGAAGCACTCAATCGTGACTACGGCACCAGATCGACAGATGACACACTGATCTCCGACATCATGCCCTGTATCAATAACATCAACTACAGCCTGAAGAATCTTAAGAAGTGGATGAAGCCGAGCCGTCGTCACGCGGGTTTGCTGCTCGCCCCGGCAAAAGTTCGGGTGCATTATCAGCCCGTCGGAGTCGTCGGTATCATAGTCCCCTGGAACTTCCCGGTAATGCTCTCGGTAGGGCCACTTATCACGGCACTGAGCGCGGGAAACCGTGCCATGTTGAAACTCTCTGAATTTACTCCCCAAACCAATAGAGTCATAGGGGAGATGTTAGCCAGCATCTTCGACAGCAGCCAGGTTGCCCTAGTGGAGGGTGAAGCCGATGTCGCCGCAGCGTTCTCATCACTCCCCTTCGATCATCTGCTCTTCACCGGCTCTACAAGCGTGGGACGTCATGTCATGCGAGCGGCCTCCGCAAACCTGACACCGGTCACCCTTGAGCTCGGTGGCAAGTCACCGGTCGTAATCGCACCGGATATGCCGATAGAGACGGCGGTCGAGCGAATGATCTACGGTAAATGTTTAAACTCTGGCCAGATCTGTGTCGCACCGGATTATGTATTGGTACCGAAAGAGAAGCAGGCCGAATTTATCAAGGCCTATCAGGCTAAATTCACTTCGATGTACGGCAAGGTTAGCGACAATGACGACTACGGCGCCATCATCAACCAGCGTCAGTTCGACCGTCTGATGTCGGTTCTCGAGGATGCTAAATCCAAAGGAGCCAAGGTGGTTTCTGCCAACGAAGAGGCCATCAATAGCGCTAAGCGAAAGATCCCGACTCAACTTATCACCCGGGTCGATGACGATATGCAGTTGATGCAGGAGGAGATATTTGGCCCGCTATTGCCGATCATCGGCTATGAGACACTCGATGAAGCTGTCACCTATATCAATGAGCGTCCAAGACCCTTAGCCCTGTATATCATGAGCTTCGATGCGCAGGTTCAAAACAGTATCCTCAACCGGACTCATTCGGGCGGCGCCTGTATTAATGAGACCGTATTTCACGTCGCAGCCGACGATGCCCCATTCGGTGGAATCGGGCCATCGGGCATGGGACACTATCATGGCAAGGAGGGGTTCCTGACACTCAGCCATGCGAAAACCGTATTGAGTCGGGGCAAGTTGAACACAGGAAAGTTTGTTCATCCGCCCTACGGCAATCCGATCCAGAAACTGCTTTATAAGATGTTTATTCGTTAATGAGGGGCGAGGGGCGAGGGGCGAACCATATGATTAAACTCGTAAATGATAAAACACAGCTAGTTAATAGACAGTTAATAGGTAATTGATGAGCAAACCCGATAAGAAACAAACCATATTAGATACTGCGCTGTCCCTGTTCGTCAGCCAGGGGTTCTATGCGACATCGACCGCCTCGATAGCCAAAAAGGCGGGTGTGGCGACCGGCACCCTGTTTCATCACTTCCCCTCGAAAGATGAGCTGATGAATGTGCTGTTTTTAACTATAAAGCAGGAGTTCGCCGACGCAATCCAGGCCCAAATACAAGATAGCGGCGACCTGAAAAAAGATGCCGAGCATCTCTGGTGTAGCGCCATACAGTGGGCCATAGATAACCCACTCAAGCAGGAGTTCTTTCAGCAGTACTCCATGTCCCCCTCGATAGCCATCGAGGTCAGAGAACAGGCCATGAACAGTATCTTAGGCTTCATGGGCGCCCTGCTCTTGCAGGGCCAGGCGCAGGGGCTACTCGCGGCCTACCCGCTGGCTTTGATGCAGGACAACTGTCACGGCCAGTACCTCGCCGCCACCCGTTACTTTCTGGATAATCCAGGCAAGTGGCAGGAGCCTGAGCACAAACAAGCCAGCTTCGCCCTGTTCTGGAATGCGATGGCTAAAGGCTGAGAAAGCTTCGAGTTACGAGCTGCGAGCAACGAGCTTGATATGCCCCTTGTAGGAGCGGCTTTAGCCGCGAAGCATTTGTTGGTGGTATAAGGTTCTAGGTTCGAGCAAAAGACAGAGCTAAGAAAGTCTCGAGTCGCGAGTTACGAGCAGCGAGCTTGATATTCCCCTGTAGGAGCGGCTTTAGCCGCGAAGCTTTTATGGTCTGAGGTTCTAGGTTCTAGCTAAAGACAAAATTAAAAATGAATCAGAGGAACCGGCTCCTCCCTCCCCGCTGAGATTTTTAACAGGAGAGCTATAGCAATCTGATATGCAGTAACTCCTTGCTCAAATGTGAAATAACTTGTTATATGCTTACTTTATGCTTGGTAAACAATTCATCGAACAATCTTCTTTTTTGTAATGATTAATTTTCCGGAGAGTTGAAGTTTCATACTCGCTTAATGAAGAGTACTTATTTGAGAAGGTATCAACTTTTATCTCCACCATACTCTCCGAAAATTTTAATGCTTCATCATATCTTCTATCTCGAATTGCTTTTGCTATAGCCAGATAATTACCAGCATCAACCCATTCATCTCTCTCTATCTCTTCAAGCATTGTTTCAACTCTATTTTGAGCGAAATATTTATAGGCTACACCTCCCAAGGTAAAACCTAAGGAAATGAAGAATATTGAATTTAAAATTTTTGTTCTCATAATTTCACATATAGCTGCTTAATTAGTGTGAACACCAAAAAACACTCCATAGACAGTCAATGCTTACTATCGCAGAACACAACTTATTAGCTTGATTTTAATAAGTTATCAGTAAGATTTCGATGAGGCAATGACCCTTTAGTCTAAAAAATCCAAGGATTTAGATAATAGAGAATCAATTAGGCAGTTTATGTAAATACCAACACATAACCACTTGTTTTGAATGGTATAGCGACGTATTCAAGGAGAAGTCTAGATCTTGAAACTAGTCTTGGATGACGATGGTAGCTACGAAGAGATTACTTTCCTGAAACCATCGGTGTAGATGCGGCTGTGGCCGTTGGCGGCGGGGATGCCGCCGTCGAGCTTACACGGACGTACTTGCAGCGGGCCACAGAAGTATCTGCACATCCCCCCGCCGGCAGGCGTTAGATAACAATGAAGATAAAAGTTATAAACACACTCCCCAACACCAAATAAACAAAAGTATAAATGTAATCAAGCTTCATTCGAAGGTAACCATACCCGCACACACAGGCCCACATCGTCTCGGTTATGCAGGCTGATACGGCCATCGTGAGCCTCGATGATCTCACGGCAAAGCGGTAAACCTAATCCGGTGCCGGACTGTTTGGTGGAGTAGAAAGGCAAAAGTGCCTGTTTGAGCACCTCCGGAGGCATGCCTGAACCCTCATCGTTGATCTCGATATTGATCCCGGATGTACCATCGACAAGTTTCGACGCTTCGATGCTCAGGGTTATCCCATCAGCTGCAGAACCGGACTCATGGGCATTCTTAAGCAGGTTAAGCAGCACCTGCTCCATCTGGATAAGATCCAGGCTCCCCTCGGACTCGGGAAGTTCCCCCAACAGTTTAAATGAGTAGTGCTGAGCCAACTGCTCTGTCAGCTTGTGCCAATCTACGGCAGACCTTTTTGGCAGTGGCAGCTTGGCGAAGCGGGCATAGTTGAAGATAAACTGGCTCAGATGGTTAGTACGGTCTTCAATCGTATCGAAGATCATCGATAACTTAGGATCATTCAACTCGCGGGTGATCATACGCCCCGAGTTCACCATGGAGGCGATAGGCGCCACCGAGTTATTCAGCTCATGGCTGATGATGCGTATCACCTTCTTCCACACCGCCACCTCCTGCCTGTTCAGCTCATGGGTCATCTGTTTGAGGAGCAGCAGATGATGATATTGCCCATTGAGCAGGAACTGGCCTCTGGAGAGGTGCCATGTTTCATCCTCCCCCTCCTCACTGCCAGCCAGACTAAACAGCCCGCCTTTGGGATTTTGTAGTGCCCGTGAGAGCTCATCGCTCACAGACTCCAGCAGCGTCAGCAGGTTTAACCCCTCGATACGCACCCCCTTATTAAACAGGTGACGCGCCGCATTGTTGGCATAAATAATTCGCTGCTCATCGTCGAGCAGCAACATGACATTCGGTGAGCTTTGGATCACCTTATCCAGCAACAGCTCCCGCTGATAGATATACTGGCGCTCCTGCCTTAATGTTTCGGCCGACTCGTTAAATAGCGTCGTCAGCGCCTGCAACTGACGATCACCACCGACAGGAATCGTGACACTGAAGTCATTATCTTTGAAGTTCAGCAGCCCCACCTCCAGTGCATCCAGGCTGGTCGCCAGGGTGCGGGTTGCAAGATGACTGATCACCCAGGCGCAGATGCCGGCCGATATCAATATCAGTACAAACACAAAAGAGGAGGTGCCGATTAAGGTTTGAGGATGGATCAGCTGCTGCATAAGCAACATAGACAAGCCGGTCCCGACCTGTGAGGCAAGGATGGCACCAAGGATCAATTTAGTTCTTAAAGAAAAGTACGATAACAGTGCCATTTAAGCTCAACCTACATTTAACCAAAACAATAAATCCCAGCCGCTTGCAGCATAGTAGAGGTGCTATGCACAACTACTTATCTATGCCAAACTTTTCCATGCGTCTGTAGAGGGCCTGCCTGCTGAGGCCCAGTGACTTAGCGACTCTGGCGATCACCCCGCGATGTTCCACTAAAGCCGCTTCGATACTCGCCTTGTCCAGAGGCTGCTCATTTACCCGCCCGACTGCTTTGCCGGACGCTATTTCGGCAACCGCCCGGGATGATTCGGCATTGTCATAATCATCCACTGCAGCGTTTGCAACTCTTGCAACATCTTCTCTTTGCTTATATTCAATTCCGCTATCCACAGGGCCGGCAGCCGATCTCCCCATCAGGCCGAAATCTTCTACCGTTAACACACTATCCCGCGCCAATATCACAGCACGCTTACAGACATTTTCAAGCTCCCTGACATTCCCCGGCCATTGATGCTCAACGAGCACCTGCTGAGCCTGTTTATTCAGTGAGAACTCCGGGCCGACAAAATGGCCGGCCAGAGGCAGAATATCATCACGACGGGCATTGAGTGGTGGCAGAGGCAGCTCAATAACATTGAGGCGATAGAATAGATCTTCACGAAAGCGGCCCTCACGGATGTCGACCGCCAGGTCGGCGTTCGTTGCACTGAGCACCCGCACGTTAACTTTACGGGTCTGATGACTGCCCAGACGCTCAAACTCACCGGTTTGCAGTACCCGCAGTAGCTTAACCTGACCCGAGAGTGGCAGGTTACCAATCTCATCCAGAAAGAGTGTGCCGCCATCGGCCGCCTCGAAGCGACCGATGCGGGTCTTGTTTGCCCCGGTAAAGGCCCCGGCCTCGGCGCCAAATAACTCAGCCTCTAATAGCTCCATCGGCAGTGCGCCAATGTTCACCTTGATAAAAGGCTTACTCTTAAGAGAGGAGTTAGCATGAATGATATCGGCCAACTTATCTTTACCGGCACCGTTGGGGCCGGTAATAAGAACCGACACATCTGAACGCGCTATCTGCAGAGCTAAATCTACACAGCGCTGCATTGCTCCGCTGCCAAAGACGATGCCGCACAGATCGGCGTGCTTAATGGCTGACATGCGGTCACTCTCGACGCGCTTGAGCTGAGTATTGGCCTTCGAGAGCGTATGCAGCGAAATAAGGTTATTGATACTGGTCAGTAACTTGGCATCATCCCAGGGCTTACCCATATAATCTGCAGCGCCCTCTTTTACCAGCTCGACGGCAATATCGAGTTGCGTCCAGGCCGTGATCAATACAATGGGCAGTTGAGGTTGAAGGGCTCTCAACTCATAGAAAAGGGTTTTGCCCTCTTCGCCGGACGTGGTGTCCTGAGTGAAATTCATATCCTGAATCACCAGGGCAATATCATGTAACGTTACCAGCTCGAGGGCAACTTCAGGGGAGAGGCAGGTAAGCGTGTTAAAGCCATTAAGCTCTAACATCAACGACAGTGCATTACACACCGCCTGATTGTCGTCGACAATGAGGATCGTATCCATACTTCTGTTTATCGTTCTTATTCTGTTGAAATCCAGATATTAGTTCATTCAAACTAACCGAAAGCGAATGAGAATTAAAGGCAAATCCTCATTCGCAATAGCCGAGCCTGTATCTCAGCAGGAGCTATACACTTCGGGTAGCAATAGCCGGAGAGATCCTCGCCGCTTTTCGGGCCGGCAGAATAACCGCTATGGTCGTCAACACAATGAGCCCGGCAACGGTCAATAGCGGATAGATTAGCTCCAGCTGAGGTAAGCTGTATAGACTCATCAGCTGCTGTCCAAGTTGAACCGCAACTAAACCGCCAATCACGCCGCCAACAATGCAGATGATATAGTTTTCCACCAGGAAGAAGCTGATAATGTCACGCTTCTTCGCGCCTAATGCGCGGCGGGTGCCTATCTGCTTAGTACGACGTTCGATGTTGAACATCACCATGCCCGCTAAACCCAGAGAGGTGATAAGTAGCAGCAGTACCACCATCATAGAGAGTACCGTTGCCATCAACTCATGATCACGGTAAACCTCTTTCCTGTGCTCACTAATCAAAGTAAAGCCTCTGATCACTCGATTGATATTATCTTTATGCAAGGCTGTTGGAATCGCCTCTTTAAGTTGGGTTAAGGTGCCCTCTTCGGCTCTGACTAAAAAAGTGGTGAAGGGATAAGCCAGCTCAACATTAAGAATAACACTATTTTCAAGGTTATCATTGTCTACCCAAGCGCCTTGTAACGTTTCAATCACCCCAATGACCTCAACGGGCTGCTCTCCAAAACCTGCTGCATACATGACCTGACCAACAGCTGGTTTATCGCCCCATGTAGCCTTGGCAAAAGCTGCCGTGACTATAGCTAAATTGGCTTTATCCGGGATCTCCAGCTGAATCTCCTCTTCATAGAAGTTACGACCGGCAATTAGAGTCACCCCTAGAGAATCTAACATCTGCTCATCGCCATAATAAATTGCCGCATACGTCGATTTAGCCGTGTCTTCACTGTCACCGACACTAAATCCAGACATCCAGCCTCCACCGCTGAGTGGTACCATGCTGGCAGTGGTGGCTGCAATCACGCCGGGCAGGTCTCTAACAGTTTGCATATCACGGGTATTTTGAGCACTAAAATCCACACTGTCATCGAAATTGTAAACATTAAAGTCAAACACTTCAGACTCGGCGATCCCTGATTCTCGTGCCATCAAGTCAATGCGCTCATTGATGATAAAGCTGGCATTTGCCACAATCGCTACAGAGAGGATGATCTGAATAAGCAGTAGTATCGGCCCACTCTTATTTCGCATTAAGGTACTGATAATTGGTTTAATTTGTAACATGCCAAGCTCTCCCTCTCTTTATTGGCTTTTCAGATGAACGCTGGGGTTGGTCGAACAGATACGCCAAGCGGGATAAATACCGGCCAAAAGTGCTGCTAAGATGGCAATACCAGGTGCAAGCACCCACATGCTTGAGTCTAGTTGGGTCAAAGCATCTTCCAGTTCAAAATGAAGCGACAACATAGATAGTGACCCCCAAGCCCATACCAGGCCTAATAAACCACCACAGAAACCAATTAACCCAACCTCAACCAAGTGCTGAGAGAAAATCTGACCTTGGCTAGCGCCAATGGCACGGCGAACGCCAACCTCGGACGCACGTTTGAGAAACTTAGCCAGTAACAATCCAAGCATGTTAACCATACACACGATAAGAAATAGTGCACTCAAGCCAACGAGGATCTTATTATCTTCTGGCACAACATTATTTACCTTAAGCCAAGTTGCCACATCGGAGAGGTCTGCTTTAGCCTCCGGCATCTCGAAGCGACCGATCAATTTTTGTTGCTCGATATAGTTAGACAACCACTCTTCATAGGCCTGTTTCTGCTCCGGTGTATTGAGTTCAACCCAATATTGATTCCAATGAGACTCAGAAGCTAAACGTTCCGCATAAGTATTAAGAGACTCATTTCTCCAGCTTTGATTATTCCCCCAGCTTTGGTACTCCTCTATAGGCGCCAGCGAATAGGGGACGAATATCCGCTCGGCATCGTTAAAGGCACCGTTGTTAACATCATAATACTTAGGGCTTGGGTTCCAGTTGTCGATCACTCCCACCACTTGATAAGGCTTCTGGTTGAGGTAGATGGTACGGCCCACACTATTTTCGCCACCAAACAGCTCCTTGTTGAGATCTTCTCTAATTACCACCTGATAGGCAGAGTCAATATCGACCTGCTTTTCCCATGCCTCGCCATAGAGAAATGGTATGGAAAATAGGCCAAAGAAATCTCTGTCTATGACGCGAGCACCTTCTAATATGGGCTTGAAATCAGGATCATCATTTTGCACCGCAAAGCCGGTACGGAACATAGGGCTCTGCCTTACAGGCACTGGGCTTTTACGCAGATTAAAACCATCTTGATAGGTGACCTGAGGGTTAAGCTCATCCCAGGTGTCGATTCCCTGACTCCATAAACGTACGGCAAACAAATGAGACGAACGCTCCCCTGCCGGGTTTATCGATGCCATCTGATAGATATTCAACGTGGTGATGGTGATCCCTATACCAATTGAGATGGCAAGCACCATAAGTAATGATAAAAATGGCGTCTTCCTGATGCTGCGCCAGGCGAGATCCAGATAATAGAAAAACATAGCTACTCTCCTTAACTCGCCACTTTATCTTGATTTGAAGACACCTGAGACTCTGTCACCAGATGTGGCTTCTCGCTGATACGCTCTCCACCTTGATACCCCTCCCCACCTTGATACATGGTGAAGTCACACACCTGACCATCGACAATCTGAATATTTCGCTGGGCACGACGGGCAAGCTCAGGGTCGTGGGTCACCATGATAATGGTGGTTCCCGCCTTGTTAATCTCCTCCAACAGCTCCATCACCTGACGCGCCATCATGCTATCCAGGTTACCCGTTGGCTCATCGGCAAGCAGGAACCTTGGTTCACCAGCCAGCGCCCGGGCAATCGCGACACGCTGCTGCTGGCCACCGGAAAGCTGAGATGGAAGATGCTTCATACGGGCCCCCAGGCCCACCTGCTCCAGCGCCTGCTGTACACGGCGCTTGCGCTCCTTGGAGTTGAAGCCGCGATAACGCAACGGCACCTCAACATTTTCGGCCAGATTCAGATCCGGTATCAGGTTAAAGCCCTGAAAGATAAAACCTATCTTCTCATTTCGAATCGCCGCACTCCTGTTATCGCTTAAGTTTGAGATATTCACACCATCGAGAAAATAATCCCCCTGAGTAAAACCTTCGAGCAAACCGGCAATATTGAGGAAGGTGGTTTTACCCGAGCCCGATGGACCGGTAACCGCGACAAACTCGCCCTCATTCACCTCAAGATTAAAATCACGCAGCGCATGAGTCTCCACCAGATCCGTTTTAAACACTTTGCTGATATTCTTCATCGATAACATGGTCAATATTCCCTATTTTTTATCGCTTAATTCTTTGATATTCATTGTGTGTGATTGCAGGAGGTACTTTGCAACTCTTTTCCATTCCCGGCTAAAGCCGGTCCTACATATATTTGAATCATCTTTCCCGACTGAAGCCGGCCTTACATTGAGTCTTTAATCCAATACATATTCGACTAACGTCATCACTATTTTCTGTATAAAGTCAGGCGCATTAGCCGTTACACTGCCCGTTACATTAGTACTCACGCTGGCCCCGACATCTGAAACTTCTGAAAGCGGCTCGGTAAGCTCTAAGATATTCAGTCCGAATACAAACCAGTCACCGACACTCTGGGTCGATACCTGTACGGCCACCAACAGCAGTACCAGTGCAAATACGGTTGTGACTTTTTGTGGGCTGAAGGCTCGTTTAACGCTGAAGGCTCCTTTCATGCTGATGGCTCTATTCACGCCAATATCCCTTACCTGGTTGAAGCCGCTTTGCTCGTTCGTAATTTGCTTTAATCTGTTCATCATGTTCTCCTTAACGAACCAGTACTTGCGCTGCTTTGTTAAATGGTTGAATGCTTGAGATAACCCAAACATCACCGACCTTCCCGCCCTGAAGTACCTCGATATGGCTCATGCTGCGGGCACCAAGCTGAATTGAAGTCTGCTCCGCAATATCGCCATTCATGGCGTACACCTCCCGACCACCACCGGTGGATACAAAGGCGCCGCGTTTGACCATCAGCACATCGGGTCTGTTTTCCAGTAATACCCGTGCCGACAGTCTCTGATTTTGACGGAGTTGTAAGCTTTTATCCTGCTCGAATCGAACCCGGGCGGTCACCTCACGATTTCTGACCTCAGGCGAGATGGAGGAGAGCTGCCCCATCAGTGTCAGAGAGCCGAAACTCAACTCCACATCCATGCCTAAGCCCAACTCATCGGCATAGGACTCGGGCACAGCCAGCTCGGCCTCGAAGGCACTCAGGTCAACCACGGTAAGGATTGGCTGGCTCTGGGCGATACGCGCTTTCTGCTCTGTCAACCAGTTACCTATGATGCCGCCCACCGGGGCCACAACGCTAAGGGCTGCCACCTGGCGCTCAAGCTCTGCAACGACCAGTGCCTGACGGTTAACCTCGGCCACTTTATTCTTCACCTCGAAGGTGAGCGTGTCTTTCATCAGCTCCGCTTCCTGCCTTGCGTGAGCCCAAAGCAACTTAGCCTTATGGAGGTCGTCTTTCCCCTTCTCAAAATCTATCTTAGAGATCAGCTCATTATGAATAAGCTCGTCACCACGACGGCTCTCACGATCGGCGGCAGCAAGATCCACCTCAGCCATATCGATAGTCTGTTGCGCTTTAAGCTGTTGACGACGGGCGTCGAGACGAGCACGCTCTAATGCACTTTTCATC
Source organism: uncultured Shewanella sp. (assembly GCF_947501225.1). Lineage (GTDB taxonomy): Bacteria > Pseudomonadota > Gammaproteobacteria > Enterobacterales > Shewanellaceae > Shewanella. The sequence continues at coordinate 94,800 of NZ_CANMUW010000006.1, read as the reverse complement.
CCCTCTAACAGAGCTTGTTGTTGCTTCAGGCTATTGGTGAGTTTGTGACTTTCGATGGTGGCAACCACATCCCCCTTTTCGACATGGTCGCCAGGTTTTGCGATCAAGGTAACCGTCCCCTGCTCGCTGCTATAGAGGACAGGCGCATTGGCGGCAACGATTTTACCGGTAGTGGCGATATCACGTGTAAGCGTACCCCGCTCTAAGGTGGCAAATCTCAGCTCACTCCGGCTGATTGACTCACTAACCTGACTACCACCGATACTCGCCCATACCAGGCCGGAGACCAGCAGTACGGCAACGCCCGCCAGCAGAGGAAATTTAAACTTTCTCGTCAGGCTCGCCTCTATAACCCTGTCCTGTCCGCTCGTATCCTGAATCATCATCTATCCCTAACTGTCCGTTTGGTCACTATTGTGTAAATAGCGCTGAATTAACACTCTTACTACAAGTAGTGTGCCAAAAGCAGTTAGATTAATAATATCAGCACGTTATGAATCTACTGTTGATTCTGTTCAACAGAAAGTGTCCGCGGACACAGGGGAAAGTGTCCGGTTTTGAGGAAAAGATGTCCGATAAGGGGAAAGTGTCCGGTTTTTTTAAACGAAGAGTTTCGAGACGCGAGTCGCGAGCCAGAGATAGTGCGAAAAAAGCTATGAACTTAAAGTCTGGCTCCTGCTCTTTACATAGAAAATGTTCAGGGTAACGGGCCCAAAAGCTTCGCGGCTAAAGCCGCTCCTACGTATACTAACTCGCCTTCACCATATCGGGTTGGGCAGAATTGATAAGTTTACCGATATAGAGACCGAACAACATGGCCAGGAGAAACAGGCCAAGGTTCATATCAAGGGTGGCAATATTGACAATAGCAGGACCCGGACAGATCCCAACGCTCCCCCAGCCCAGTCCAAACAGGCCCGCACCGATAATCAGCTGCCTGTCTAAGGTTTTCTTTTCCGGCAGGTGATATTGGGTTTCACACACAGGAGCAAGGTTTGCCCTGACACGAGGCTTAACCACAAGGTAGAACAGTGACATATAGACGGCTAACGCCCCTGTCATTACCACCATCAAGGCTGGATCCCAGCTACCGTCTGAGATACGGCTGATATCGAGAAAGCCTATCACCTTAGCCGGATCGCCCAGTCCTGACAGCAGCAAGCCTGAACCAAATAGCACACCACAGAGTAATGCCAGGATTTTGCTCTTCATCGAACGGTTTTTTATTGTGAAACAGGTTTTCATCAGGAACGACCCACTAGTTTTTTATTGTGACTGTGCGAAATGAAAAGCACCATCAATGGACAAGCACTGCGGTAGAGACAGCCACAGCAATAAACACGCAAGTGGCCAGGATTGAACGCAGAGATAGACGCCCGATACCACAGATCCCGTGTCCGCTGGTACAACCGCGCCCCAGGCTGCACCCGAGGCCGACCAGGAGACCACCGATTAACAGCATAGGCTGCGATACACTATCGAACCCGAAGGCCGGTATGCCCAACCGCTCATGTACAAGGCTATATATCATCCCCGACAGTACTAACCCGGCAATAAAGAACCACTGCCAGGATGGAGCGGAGGTTTTTTCCGGAGAACCTTCATCGGTTAACTTTTTATCCGTAAAGATAGCCGACGACAGGATGCCGCTGATCCCGGCAATTCGGCCATTGAATATCATGAGCAGGATGGCAGACAGGCCGATGAGCACACCGCCACCCAATGCGGCGGCAAACGATGAAAATTCCAAAACGTCCCCTTAGAATTGAAGCAATGACAATACCGATAGTTAGAACTTAGCGTTAACCGCCTGATAGGTCTTATAGCCGCCGGTCATATTCTTGGCACTGAAGCCATGATTGACCAACATGCGATAGGCCACATGGCCGCGTAAACCGACATGACAGATAATTAATATCTCCTTGTCTCTCGGCAGTTCATCGAGACGCTCCCTGAGTTGATCGACAGGAATATTAATCGCCCCCTCAATCGAGCCGGATTTGGCTATCTCCCCTGGCCTTCTGACATCCAGCAGAACCTGATACTCGCTCAAGGCATCGATATCCGCCGTGTGGCACAAACGGGTCTCACCCTTCAAGCTGTTGGAGGCGACAAATCCCGCCTGATTCAGCACATCTTTTGCCGACCCGAATGGCGGCGCGTAGGTCAGCTCCATATCCTGCATATCGTAAACGGTAAGTTCGGCCCTGATAGCAACGGCCATTACATCGATACGCTTATCGATACCATCACGGCCAATGGCCTGAGCGCCTAATATCGTGCCGTCATCGGTGCTAAACAGCAGCTTAAGTGACACCGGGTGAGCCCCCGGGAAATAACTGGCATGGCTCGCCCCGTGCACATAGATCTTCTCATAGGGAATACCGCTGCGCTTAAGACGTTTCTCGTTGAGTCCTGTGCTTGCAACAGCCAGATCGAACACCCTGCAGATGGAAGTACCCTGGGTACGGTTATAGCTATCATCTGCACCGAAGATATTATTCGCAGCGATTCGCCCCTGACGGTTAGCCGGGCCGGCTAACGGGATCAGCGCCTTCTCACCGGTGAGAAAATCAAACTCCTCGACGGCATCGCCAACGGCGTAGATGGAGGTATCGCTGGTTCTCATCTGCTCATCGACCACAATACCGCCAAGCTCACCTATTGCCAGACCGGCGTTTACCGCCAGCGTCGTTTCCGGCTTAACCCCGACTGCAGAGATCAAAATTCCGGTATCCAGTGACTCGCCGTTACTCAGGAAAAGCTTTAAACCGGAGCCCACCTGTTCGACGCTGCTCAGGCCACAGTTGAGCCGCAGATCTATGCCCTTATCAACAATCTCCCTGTGCAGCATATTAGCCATCTCGAGATCGACCGGCGCCATCACCTGGGGCGACATCTCCAGCAGGGTGACATCGATATTCAACTCATCGAGCGCCTCCATCATCTCCAAACCGATAAAGCCACCACCGACGACCGTGGCATGAGCAGGCTTATTCTCCTTAAGCGAGGTTAAGATCCTATCCATATCGGGAATATTTCGCAGTGAAAACGTTAAAGGAGTATCCAGACCAGGAATTGGCGGCGCTACCGGAGCCGCGCCCGGAGAGAGTAGCAGAGCATCATAACTTTCCAGATACTGCACACCTGTGACATGATTCTTTACGGTAACGGTTTTAGCCGTTCTGTCGATTGCAGTGACCTCCTGCCGCACACGCACATCAACATTAAAACGATTTTTGAAACTTTGAGGTGTCTGAAGAATAAGCGCCTTTCTGTCGGCGATTTCACCACTGATATGATAGGGCAAGCCACAATTAGCAAAGGAGACAAACTCACCACGTTCAAACATGATAATTTCAGCTTCTTCATTTAATCGTCTGGCTCGCGCAGCCGCTGAGGCACCTCCAGCCACACCACCAACAATCAGTAACTTCTTCATACTTAACCCTAATACCCTGACAATCCAATTTTCTTGCGGGCTAGTTTATTACATCGTCAAGTACATGAGAATTTATTTCATTAGGAAAAACTAAGGAATGTATAAAAAAGTGATCCAGGCCAAGAAAAGCCAATCAGAGAGGGAAAATCTGACCCATATCCAGGGTGAGGAACTAAAGTTGATTCCAGCTCTTACTTGCAGCTTAAAACTTACAGCTTACGACTCTTTAGCCTGAAACTGCTCAAAACGCCTGAAAGAAGATCCCGAACGAGCAGAAGATAGCGACGAACCATGACAATGACCGTAAGCTGCTTTTACCGATTAGGTACAGAAGCTGATAGGCCATACGCGCGACGACATGGATGACCGCCAGCAACACGGCCGTATCGGTCACATTCTGCGTCGCAATCACCGTCAGCACAGACAGACCAAATATCAACAGAGACTCGAAGGCATTCTGATGAGCCGCTAAAGCGCGGGCCCCGAAGCCACTTAACCTGGACTGCTGCTCTCTGGGGTGCGCGTTATCATAGCCCCCCAGCTTTGCCATAGCGACCGCCACCGGCCCCTTTGCAAGGTAGGGAAGTAACATGGCAACAAACAGACAGATGAGTATGGTGGTCATAGAGGTAAAAATCCTTTTAAAATGAAGTTTTAAGTTTTAAGTTTTAAGTTTTAAGTTTTAAGTTTTAAGTTTTAAGTTCAGGCTGAAGTTGCAAGCTCAAGGTAAAGAAAGATTTAAAGAATAAAGTCTGGATCCTGAAATGATTTCAGGATTACGGCTAAAACTTATCGTCACGACCACCAGGCTCTTACTTACCGCTTAACACTTACAGCTTTTTAAACTGAAACCTTCGCGGCTAAAGCCGCTCCTACACTGTAACCCTCAATAGGATCAGCGCGCCTTATCCAGGGCATCACAAAGCGACTCAACGCCTAATATGGCGCGGGGAGCGGCTCGATGCAGGAGATCGGCATTGAGTGGATAGATATGCTTATTCCTTACCGCCGGGACCTCCTGCCATCGACTCCAGTCCACACCGAGAATATTCCCCTTATCCTGACTCTGTAAGATCACATCCGGCATCTTCAACACCACGTTCTCCAGACTAAGTTGCGGATATTCACTGGCTGCATCGTAGAAGACATTCTCACCATGACAGACATCGATCAATTGCTGAATCCAGCTATTCTTAGCCACAGACATCAAAGGGGTGGACCAGAGTTGATAGAACACCTTGACCTTAGGTTTAACCGAATTGCTCTCACGTAACGCCTCCAGCTGCAACCGGTAACCCGCAGCCACCTCTGACGCCTCTCTTCTATGCCCGGTTAACTCCCCCAACTCCTCGAGTTCATCTGCAACAGACTCAAGTGTCTTTGGATCGCTGTTATAAACCTTGAAGCCCAGCTTTTTAAGCTTTTCGATATCTTCGGCCTTATTCCCGCTCCCCCATACCACGACCAGGTCTGGCTCCAGCTCAATCACCCGCTCAATCTGAATGCCATGATAACCACCGATACGGGGAATTTGCAGCGCCTGCTCCGGATAATCGGCATGTTCAGTGGTAGCCAGGATGGACTCTCCCGCTCCAATCGCATAGAGCATCTCCACCGAATGAGGCGACAATGCGACCACCCTTTTTGCCGGCTCCGCGCTTGCCGGTGACACAGCAATCGACAAAACCGAAAGGGAAATGGCGAGTGGCCACAGTTTTTTTCTTATTATGTTCATTTTATTCTCATTAAAAAAATGGCGAGCGATATCTCTTGCCATGCATCCACCACATCAGAGGTGAGCTTTCGCTATCGGGAAAAACAGTTCAGATCGGCTCAAGCTGGTCATACTTCAAGCAATCGAAAGCAGTTCGGATAAAACGTATTGACAGCCGTATGATAGAGCAGTAGTATCCGCCCTACAAGCAGTTGAAAACTAGATATTTTAACTAGTAATGATTCAGCGCTTTGTTGATGCAGATGTGGTGGAATTGGTAGACACGCTAGCTTCAGGTGCTAGTGCCCGCAAGGGCGTGAGAGTTCAAGTCTCTCCATCTGTACCAAATTTTCAAGTCTTTTCAAACTCTTCGAGTTTAGCTCCTCTATTTATTTTCTGTTTACTCTCTTAAGCTTTTAAAAGCTATTGTCTCTTTGCGTGCCCGTTAACTGGCCATCAAGCCCAGATTTTCGTAAGAACCAGCCCCTGAGCATATGTGCTTTACCAAGTGCAGCTGAAGGCTCTTATCTAAGAGACGCTAAGGGCTCTTTGCCTAAAAAACCGCTGACGGCCCTCTACATAAATGCTGCTGAGGGCTCTCTACCAAAAGCCGCTGAAGGCCTTTTATAACAACCGCTGAAGGCTCATTACTACGAACCGCTGAAGGCTCTGTGATGGGGTGACTCTTTATAACGGCAATCCGGGCAAACAATAACGTCACTGTGGTGAGCACGAAGAAAGTTAAATTGCGTCACGAAGGAGCGACATGCAAGGCGCCCCACAGTGAACGACGAAGACATACCTTTAGGTAGGCGAGTTGTGAGCGAGGACGCAACGCAGCAGATCGTTTCTGCAAATGAGTAAAGAGCAAGTCGCCTTGCCAGTATGGATATTTCAAAGTGATCGCCTATCTCATTAAAAATCAGGGGGTAAGCCGTCGAGCCCGGGCTTAAATAAAGAGCCTGACCATGAGCATATGCGCTCTTTACCAAAAGCCGCTGAAGGCTCTGTGATAGGAAGCAAAAATGAAGACAATAACGCCACAGTGGTGAGCACAAAGAAAGATCAGTAGTCGAAGCCGGGCTGGGCTTTAACGCCGCTATCAAAGGCGTGCTTGATGGGCTTAACCTCACTCACGGTATCGGCCAAATCAATTATTGCCCTGTGACACGCCCTTCCCGTAATGATGACATGCTGCATCGGCGGACGCTTCTTCAGTGCCTCTATCACCCTGTCGACATCCAGGTAGTGATAGCTCACCATATATGTAAGCTCATCTAACATGATGCAGTCTACCGACTCATCCTGAAGTAGTTTCTCTGCGGCTGTCCATGCCTCCATTGCCGCTGCCGTATCTTTCTCCCTGTCCTGCGTCTCCCAGGTAAACCCGGTAGCCATGACATGAAATTCGACGCCGGCGCCTTCGAGCAGGGTACGCTCGCCGCACTCCCAGTTGCCCTTGATAAACTGCACTACGGCCGCTTTTTTACCATGGCCAACGGCTCGGGCAAGGGTGCCGAAACCAGAGGTCGACTTGCCTTTACCGTTACCGGTGAGCACCAACAGGATACCCTTCTCCTCCTGAGCCTTGGCAATTTTGGCATCCACCCCATCTTTTAGCTTCTGTTGTCGTGCCTTATGACGCTCAGCTTTTATCTCTTCTGAATTTTTTTCGGTCATGGTACTTCCGTATTTGTTAAGTTATAAGCTCAAGAAAAAGCCAAGAAAGTTGTAAGCTATAAGTTCAAGATAAGGCAGAGAGCTGCGCGCTCAACTCTTTTCTGGCCTTTCTTACTGCTTATGACTTACAGCTGATCAATCGTATCCCTTAAACATTCGCGGCTAAAGCCGCTCCTACATGGAGAATGTCATAGCTCGTAGCTCAAACCCAGAACCTCGAAGCCCTATGCATCAAGCGCCTTTCAGTTTCATTGGTAATCCGGCTGTGACCAGCACCACCGAATCGGCAAGTCGGGCTATCTCCTGATGTAACCATCCGGCCTCATCGACAAAACGGCGATTCAACTCGCCCAGAGGAACGACGCCGCAACCCACTTCGTTACTCACAAGGTAGATCTCCCCTTCGAGTGTCGGCAGCAACTCAAGCAGTTCAGCCTTGGCTTCGGCCCAGGTTTTCCCGTCACCGCCGGCATAGGCATTACTCATCTCCCCGCTATCCTGCTTCTTCCCCCTCTCCTTCTCAAAAGCGGTGTCAGTAACCGGTTCGTGGGCTAACAGCCGATTAGTCAGCCAGAGTGTCATGCAATCGACGATGATGACACGATCTTTGCGGGCATACCCTTCCAGAGACTCTGCTAATAATAGTGGTGTTTCCACCGTTATCCACTCCAGCTCATCCTCTGCTCTATCCTGTCGATGCCGCGCTATCCTCGAGCTCATCTCCTCATCGAGCGCCTCAGCCGTGGCCATATAGATGCACTCATATCCCTGCGCGCCTAGTCTGGCTGCCGCATCGGTGGCATATCGGGTCTTGCCGCTTCGGGCTCCGCCGAGTATCAGATGGATCATACAGAGGCCACCAAGACCAGCAGGGTAAGGTAACAGAGCACTTCAGATATCTGCTGAGCCGCGCCTAAGGTGTCGCCGGTGTAACCACCAATCTGGCGACGAAAGCCTCTTACCAAGCCCCACCTCAGCACAAGGAGTGTGCCAATCATTAACAGCGCTTGAGTCAGACTCAGCAACATCAGGACAATAAAAGCCGTCACCAGCGAGATCAGTAACTCATTCACGCTCTGGTTCTGGGCCAGTGGTTTGCTCTTACTGGTATCCTTATCGCTGACATAGGACTCGGTGAAGATAAAACTGGCCGCAAAAACCCGACTCAGACAATGCCCTATGATTAAGGCCGGAATCACCAACTGGGTATTAATAACGGCCAGCTCACTCAATAGCTGCCACTTCAGCAGCAGGGTAAATACCAACGCCAGAGCCCCGTAACTTCCCAGGCGGGAGTCTTTCATGATTAATAGTTTGTCGGTAACACTCCAGCCACCGCCGAAACCATCGGCGGTGTCTGCCAACCCATCTTCATGAAAGCCTCCGGTCGCAACAGCACTGGTGATCATCGCAAAGATAATGGCTATCGCTGCCGGCAACCAGATAACCGCGATGGCGTAGACACAGGCACTCAATGCTCCCACCAGGATGCCAACCAGGCCGAAATAGCGGTTTGCTCTGTTCAGGTTTTCGCTGTCAAACTTCACCCACGCCGGCACAGGGATACGGGTAAAGAACCCCATGGCAATAAAAAAAAGTGTCAACTCCCGTCGAAACATATTCATTAAATTCCTTAAGAAAACTTCGCGGCTAAAGCCGCTCCTACATTGTAGCCCGTCATCCCGGCGATGTTTTAGCCGGGATGACGGGCTATTAAGCCCTTGGCTCGTGACTCGCAACTCGAAGCTTCTGCGCCTTTTCAGCTAAATCTCAATCCCCGCATCGCTGAAGCTGGCCATCTCGTTATAGAAGCCGGTCGCAGCACGAATGAGTGGCAACGCCAATACCGCGCCGCTGCCCTCACCTAATCTCATGCCCAAATTCAGCAGCGGGCGAGCCTGCAGGTACTCCATCATCATGCAGTGACCCCGTTCATCAGACTTATGGCCAAATATCATGTAATCACGCACATTGGCATCTATCTGCACCGCAACCATGGCCGCCGCCGTTGCGATAAAACCATCGACAACCACCAGCATCTTTCTCTCAGCCGCGGCAAGCATGGCACCTGTCATCTGTACTATCTCGAAACCACCCAGGCAGGCCAGAATATTGTAGGGATCGGTCAACTCAGATTCATGAATACGCAGTGCCTGCTCCACCAGCATCTGCTTGCGCTTGAGCGTTGCAGCGTCAATACCCGTGCCGCGCCCGACGCAATCGGCGCTGTTCATCCCCATGATAGATGCCATTATCGCCGCCGCAGAGGAGGTGTTGCCTATTCCCATCTCACCCAGTGCGATGAGGTTACAGCCCTGTTGATGGTGGAACTCGATTCGCTCCCGCGCCATCTCAAGCCCCTGCTTAACGGCCCCTAAAGTCATGGCCGGTTGCTTATGAATCGCCGCCGTGCCTGCGCCCAGCCTCTGTTCGATGACCCCGTCAACGCCCTCCAACGGCTGAAGAATGCCACAATCTATCACCTCCATCTCTACCCCCATCTGACGGCAGAAGACATTGATGGCAGCCCCTCCGGCAACGAAGTTCATCACCATCTGGGTGGTTACTTCACTGGGAGCGATTGAGACACCGGAGGCGGCAATACCATGATCCGCGGCAAAAACCAGTAGCTTAGGGTTGATGATCTCAGGCTTGTCGCGCCCCAGCACCCTGGCCAACTGTTTAGCCAAGGTTTCCAGCTCACCAAGTGCGCCCAAGGGCTTAGTTTTATTGTCTATTTTACTTTGGATCTCATCGTCAAACTCATGGTTTGCCGGACTGATATTAAACATCACTGCACCCTGACTATATTTTTAAGTTTTAAGCTTTAAGTTTTAAGTTTTAAGTTTTAAGTTTTAAGTTTTAAGTTTTAAGTTTTAAGTTTTAAGCTACGAGTCACGAGTCACGAGTCACGAGCTCAAGATAAGCAAAGAAAGCGGTAAGCTTCAAATCTGTAGCCTGCTGTTTGCATTAAATTAATTCGTGATGACGGGCCCGAAAGCTTCGCGGCTAAAGCCGCTCCTACATGGAGAACCTCGTACCTCAGAGCTAAAGCCGCTCCTATCTTCTGCTCCCCAGGATAACCAGAAAGAACACACTGCCTATTACCGCCGTGATGATACCAACCGGTAACTCCTGACTGCTCAGTATGGATCTCGCCAGCACATCGACCCAGACCATAAACAGACCACCCACCAGGGCGGTTGTAATTAATGGAAAACGACCGGGAAGCAACAGGCGTACGGTATGGGGAACCATCAGGCCCACGAACCCTATGCCGCCACAGTTAGCCACTAAGATTGCCGTGATAAGTGAGCAGAGCATCAGCATCTGCAATCGCAAACGGCTCACATTGATGCCCAAGGTATGGGCGGTTTCATCCCCCGCCCGCATCGCCATTATCTGGCGCTTGAACAGCAAAATAACTGTGCTGCATACACAGACAACAATGGCCGGAGGTAATAACCCCTCCCAACTCGCTTTTGCGAAACTTCCCAGGCTCCAAAACAGCACAGAGGCGGCCGCCGCAGGGCTGGAGAAATAGAGCAGCAGACTGGTTAATGCGCCAAACATAAATGAGATCGCCACACCGGAAAGCAGCATCCGCTCAATCTGGCTCCCCATATTACGGCCACATAGAGCCAGCACCATGATCACCGACACCCCGGCCCCGAGAAAGGCCCCGAGCGGCAGGCTTATCCAGCTGAGCAGGCCGGTCAGCCCCGAGCCGGTAAACAGGGTTATCACCACCACGGCGCCAAATGAGGCACCGGAGGAGATGCCGAACAGGTATGGATCGGCCAGCGGATTGCGGGTCACGGTTTGCAGCACACTGCCCGCAACCGAGAGGCCCGCTCCGGCAATAAAGGCCAGCAGGATGCGGGGAAACCTCAGCTCCATGACGATACGCTCGGCGACCCCCGATACCTCAGTCACTCCTAAGCTACCCACACCGAAGGTATTTTGCAGCACCAGAGCGAACACATCACCAAATGAGATATCTGCGGCGCCAAAACTGGCCGCAGCCAGCAGAGTTATCAGGCTCAACAGCACCAAAACAGGCACTGCCCACCTCTGCCCGCCATAGCGATCACGCTTCATCATCTTTATGCCTTTGCGTAGAGTAACCATAGAAGTAACTGATCTGAGGGTTACCATGTTGAATATGAGGTTCTGTCGTGCAACACACGCCGAACACTTCGCTGATACGCGCCTCGGTGAGCACATACTTAGGGGCTCCGTGGGCGATAGCTCTGCCCTCATCTAGCAGCAGCAACTGATCACACATGGCACTGGCTAAATTCAGATCGTGTATCGATGTGATCACAGAGATCCCAACCTCTCTGAGCAGTTCCATTATCTGTATCTGATAGCGAATATCTAAATGGTTGGTTGGCTCATCCAGGATTAACAGCGAAGGCTGCTGCACTATCGCCCTGGCAATCAGAGCCCTCTGTTTCTCACCACCGGAGAGGTGCTCATAGACCTGACCGGCCTTATGGGTCAGCCCCACCTTCTCTAAGGCATCGGCAATCCGTTTTCGGTCCGATTGAGTGGTAAAGTCGAATGCTCCCTTATGGGGAGTCAAGCCTATGGCGACCAGTTGCTCAGTGGTGAGCTCAAAATGGTGAGGCGTATCCTGCAAAACCACGGCCACCTGCCTGGCAAACTCCCTGGCACTGAACAGGGCAATATTCTGCCCGAACAGGCTCATGGTACCGCTATCCGGCTTAATATAGCGATACAAGCAGCGCAGCAGACTGGACTTGCCGGCGCCGTTTGGCCCAATGATGCCCAGCATCTCCCCCCTGGCGAGAGAGAAACTGATATCGGATAAGATCTCTCTGTCATCGGCGTGCCAACTGAGACCACTGACAGCCAGAGCACAAGGGGTATCGACAGGTCTATTAACCTGATGGGCGGCATTATATTGAGTCTTCAAACAGGCAACCTCACAGATGATCTCTTCGAGTTCATAAACTTGAGCGGGAGTACGAAAAGAGGTTCGCTAATGCCACAACTAGGCTCGGGGAGGAGTTCAGAGCGAGGCGAGCTGACAGCGGCAGCCCCCTTAGAAAAGAGAGTGCAGGACATAACCAGAGCCTGGTAGCCAGCTAAAAGGAACGCCGGAGCCACAGCCGGGCGAAAACGGCAGTATATACAACAGCAAATAAAAGACAGCATGACAGCTCCCCCCGAGTTACCCGCTCGAGTTCTTTAGCGACAAAATTAGGCAGGTATCCTGACTCGTAGTTTAAAGAAGGAGCGTGGCACTTAAACGGCAAAGATGACGGCCTTCGGCCTATCGCTACGCGGACGGCTTCGCCTATTCGACGGGCCCAGCCCTGACAGCACAGCGTCATCTTAGCTCTATCAGCGCAGCGTCATCTTAGCTCTGACAGCGCAGCGTCATCTTAGCTCTGACAGCGCAGCGTCATCTTAGCTCTGACAGCGCAGCGGCACCTTAGCTCTGACAGCACAGCGTCATCTTAGCTCTGACAGCACAGCGTCACCTTAGCTCTGACAGCGCAGCGTCATCTTAGCTCTAACAGCGCAGCGTCATCTTAGCTCTTAATCTTCTTCAAAACACTCACAGTTGCGGGCACAGTCCGGGCTTGTGCGTTAACGCTCCCGGTTCCCTTTTAAGTTTGAGTTATCCCTGTCTTTCGACAGTGGTTCTCAACACCTGATTTTGCGATCCTATTCACCCACTTAGCCGTCGATGCCTGAAGCTGGCCAACATAGGCTCATGTATCAAGGCAAACAACAGAGTGAAGAGGCTCTGAGAGCGGTTATTATGCAGCTTTTATCACTTAAGGCAAAGTCTGTCGCCTGGCTGAAAAGAACAATCAAGATTCTCAGTTACACTCTTTAGCAGGTATGGGGACAAGAAAGAACCACTGAAAAAGGTCCACCTGTGGGAAAGCCTCCCCCAACGAAACAGCTTATCCCCAATGCAATCGAGGATAGTGAACCCCCTGAGGCGTGGTATAGACAGTGATTTTCACAATTGACCCGTAGGCCAGAGAGAGCTGAGTGTAAAACCCCGCCACCCCGCTGACTCCCAGCGCTCTGGCCATCAGGTGACGTATGACCCCCGCATGGGTGATCAGCAGCAGAGATTGTCCCCTATGTTGGTTGAGCATCGACTCCCAGGCCTTAGCGATTCGGGCTTCGAAGTCCAGCATCCTCTCTCCGTCCGGCGGCGTGCTCGCCCAAGGGTTCTTCCAATAGGCTTCGATAGGCCCCGCGCAGTTCTGATACAGGCTCTCTAATGTCTCTCCGTCCCAGTCACCGAAATTCATCTCCTTAAGACCATCTTCGAGCTTGAGCGGTACCCCTCTTTTCAGGTAGAGCCTGAGGGCGAACTCACAGCAGCGACGCAGGGGAGAGCTGATGATATGCTCGAAACTGATATCCGCGGCTTCTATGGCATCAAACATCTGTTCACGACCACTGTGACTCAAAGAGACGTCCGTATGCCCCCTCAGGATATCCCCTCCCTCACACTCGCCATGGCGCATAAGGTAGAAGGTCGTGGTGATCCCAGGGTTAGGGCTTATCTGCTCCGGCTCCTCACTGTTAGCTAGGTGAGCAGCCTTATGATCATCATCGGCTTGGTTGTTGGCTTCACTACAGGTCATAAGAGTTTGCTATCCGGACTGGTTATCGAGAATTGGTATACCCATTCATTTATACCGCCTTTTCTTAAGGATGAAAATAGTGCACCGGGCATCGCCAGAGTTATGGCAACACCTCAATTATATACATAAGCCACTCACGGCTATATATTATCTCCCAGGTCCCGCTCCAGCTTTTGCAGGTTCGCCGGGAAACGAATGTGATAACACAGGCCGCTACCGGGTGAGGTCTCAACCTCAACTTCTCCCCTGAGCCTCTGGGTAACCAGGTTATACACCAGGTGCGTCCCCAAACCGCTGCCTCCCTGATTTCGCTTGGTGGTATAGAAGGGATCGAACAGGCTCTTCACTCCCTTCTCATCCAAGCCGACACCATCGTCGCGATAGTCGATAAACACCCAGCTATCCTTAATCTCTCCCTTAATCACTATCTCTCCCTTCTGATCGGGAAGAAAGGCATGCAGCAGGCTGTTCATGATCAGGTTTGTCATCACCTGAGCCAGGACACCGGGATAGGTATTACATCTTAAGTTAAAGTCACACTCTAACTTTATCTCATGGGGCACCTTCTTAAGCGTTGGCCTCAAAGACATTATAACCTCCTCCAGATACTCCTCGAGATCGAACTCCCGCAGCTCTTCGCTGGATTGATCCACCGCGACCTGCTTGAAACTCTGGATAAGCTTAGAGGCGCGGGCATTATTCTTTAAGATGATATCCATGGCCTCACAACAGGTCTGCATGAAGCCTTCAAACTCATCTTCACTGAGCTCACCTTCCAGGAACATCCTCCTGACCTCCTGCACCTCCTCATTGAGGTGTGACGCCGCGGTGACGCAGACACCGATTGGAGTATTGATCTCATGGGCAATGCCGGCCACCATCTTACCCAACGAGGCCTGTTTCTCGGTTTCAACCAGCTGATGCTGGGCACTCTTCAGCTGATCCAGCGTGGCCTGAAGCTCATAGGTGCGCTCCTCCACCAACTTTTCCATCTGCTCAGAATAGCGCTGAGCAAACTGCTCCTTCTCTTTTGAGTAGTTCAATTGCTGTCTCAACTGTGCGGGACTGATCTTCAGCTGAGCCAGCAGCTGGCCGTAATAACGCTCCAGAGTCAGACTCTCCTTGTGGGAGTAGAGGTTAGATTGAGTCACCACCATATGTGCCACAGCAGCCCCTGTGATGCCGCTAAGTAACCTCTCCGTTGCCCGCTCCAGATAAGCCAGCTCCTGCACATTAATCAGCTCATCGTCACTGAGCTCGGCCTCGACCAGGCAGGCACTCACCTTAGCCTCCGCCTGCTCAGCGGACAGATACTGGCTGAATATTCCCTTAAGCAACTCAAGCTTAGGTTGCAGCTGAATATTACGGGGCAGTGTATCCATAATCGCCTCGTCTTCGGCCACACGTTCGGCCATCACATCCATAAATTCGGCGTTATATCTCTGCTCCTCTCCGCTCACCTTGGTAAGCAAGCTGCCCAGAACCAGGGCTATGCAGTTTCCCGCCAGAGACCACAGCGCTCCATGGCTTACCTTATCCATCTCGGTGCCCATCAAATGTTCCGGGTGCAGCCAATAGAGCCCCCAGGGTCCCAGCTCTAGAATGTCTGCATCTATCCAGCCGCTCTTCATTATCGCCGGCAACATCAAACAGTAACTCCAGATGATAAACCCCACCGTCAGCCCGGCAATGGCTCCTCTGGTGGTGACTTTAGGCCAATAGAGTCCGGCCAGAACCGGGGGAAGAAATTGCAATACGGCGGCGAAGGAGATCATCCCCATATTCACCAGCATGTATGACTCCCCCAGATAGAGGTAAAACATCTGCCCGGCGCCCAACACGATAAACACCGCAAGCCATCTGGACTGAAGCAGGTAGCGCTTTAAGGTACTATTCGGGCTGAAGCGCTGCAGCAGAGGTAAGACAAGATGGTTACTGAACATGGTAGAGAGCGTCATACCCGACACCATCAACATGGCCATGGAGGCAGAGAAACCACCGATGAATACGAAGAGGGTCAGCAGCTTCTGCTCTGCCAGCATAGGCAGGGATAGCATATAGCTGTCCGCCGTCTCCGGCCCCAGCAGTAACATGCCAGCAGCGGCTATCGGCGTGATAAAAATAGTCATTGATATCAGATAGATGGGCAACCACCACTGCACCTTCTTGATATGTCTGGTATCCGGGTTTTCAACGACCATCACATGGAATTGGCGCGGCAGTAACAAAAAGGCGGAGCCTGACAGCAGCAGATAACTGAACCAGGTGACAAACTCCGGCTTAGATGACATCTGCTTTGCCGCCTCCGGCATCTTCTGTTCCAGCAGTTGCAGAATAACCAGAGGAGAGTCAAACATCACGAAACTGACGAATACGCCCACACACAACATAGCCAGCAACTTAACCAGACCTTCGACGGCCAACGCCAGCATCATGCCCGGGTGGCGCTCGGTAGGATCCAGGTGGCGAATACCGAAGATAATGGTAAACAGGGCGACCCCCAACCAGACCAGCCAGGCTATCTCATCGGCAGAGACGCCCCCTTCGGACTCCAGCACAAGATCGATAGCGGTATTAATCGCTTTGAGTTGCAGCGCCAGGTAGGGAACGATCCCCACCATGGCGACGGTCGCCGCCAGGCCCGCAAGAAAGATACTGCGGTTAAACCGAGCCGAGAGAAGATCGGCGATGCTGGTGACCCTGTAGATCTGTTTTATCAGCAAGACCCGCTGCATCAAAGGCCAGATAATTATCATCAGGAGTGTCGGCCCCAGATAGATAGAGAGCATCAATATGCTGGATCGGGTTGCGAAGCCGACGCTGCCGAAGAAGGTCCAGCTGGTGCAGAAGATGGCCAGTGACAAGGCATAGACGGTAGCGCTGGTTGTCAGTTTTTTCGCTCGAGCACTGCCGGATTCGGCCCACGACGCCAGCATATATAGCAGTGCGACATAGGCAAATATCACCAGCAAGAGACCCGAGGCACTCATCATAAGCCACTCCCCTCTTTGGCATCCACGGCTGAAACGCCATACCGGCAACAGATAAGAGCTGGGACGAAGAGCAGGCCATAGAGGATGTTCATCGCGCCGCCCTACTTAGTTAACGCAAACAGAAACAGAATTAACCCCAGCCAGATCAAGGTTATACTAAACAGCATGGCCGACAGGCTCAGAGTAAAATATGTTGAGACAGGCCAAGAGGTTATAAAAAAGGCTAACAGCAAAGTTAATATTCTGAAAGCTGGCTGACTATTGATTTTCCTCCACACTATGGTCTCTCCGGCAAAAGGTCTGTTTAAAGCATAGTTCAGAGCCACAAAGAGTGAAAAACTCAATGCCGGATGCGCTAATCCACAAGGCGCTCATGGGGCGGTAATTGGCTTAAAAAAGCGCACTCGACACTCACTCGCGTCTGGTCTATTATAGACGTCTATACGTATAAACATCTAAAACTCGAGTTCGAACAGGGTCTGAGATGACCGTATTTTCGAAACCAAACTGCGGATAGCAGATATAAGCATCAGACATTAATCATGTAGTTAAGGCAGGTAGAAGTTATGGCCACTGGCACCCTAATCAAGAGCACAATAAGAGATATCGGCCCCGAAATCAGCCAACGACTAGAAGAGACTATCCTGATCCTTGACGGTGCCATGGGCACAATGATCCAGGACCACAAATTTGAGGAGGCCGATTTCCGGGGAGAACGCTTCAAGGAGTGGCCCTGCGACGTCAAGGGAAACAACGACCTGCTGGTGCTGACCCAGAGCGATGCGATTAAGCAGATCCATAAAGACTACCTGCTCGCCGGCGCCGATATTATCGAGACCAACACCTTCAACGCTACCCGCATCGCCATGGCCGATTACGATATGCAGTCGCTTTCGGCAGAGATCAACCGGGTCGGAGCCCGCCTCGCCCGCGAAGCGGCCGACGAGGTTGAAGCCGAAACCGGCCGAACCTGTTATGTGGCCGGCGTACTCGGCCCGACCAACCGAACCTGCTCCATCAGCCCCGATGTAAATGATCCGGGTTTTCGTAATGTCAGCTTCGATGAGCTGGTCGAAGCCTATATCGAATCTATCGACGCCCTTATCGAAGGCGGCTCGGATATCATCATGGTGGAGACCATCTTCGATACCCTGAACGCCAAGGCGGCGCTGTTTGCCATAGAAACCGTCTTCGACAACTCTGGCATGCGCCTGCCTGTCATGATCTCGGGCACCATCACAGACGCCTCCGGCCGAACCCTGACCGGCCAGACAACAGAAGCCTTCTACAACTCGCTGCGCCATGTAAAACCCCTCTCTATCGGCCTTAACTGCGCCCTTGGGCCGAAAGAGCTGCGTGCCTATATCGAAGAGCTGTCTAAAATATCTGAATGTTATGTCTCGGCGCATCCCAACGCGGGGCTGCCCAACGAATTTGGCGGTTACGATGAAACGCCTGCCGAGATGGCCGAAGTGATAGGTCAATGGGCCGAAGAGGGGATGCTCAATATCGTCGGCGGCTGCTGCGGCACCACCCCGGAGCATATCCGCGCCATCCGCGAGTCCGTTATCGAGCATTCGCCGCGCCCGCTGCCCGACATACCGGTGGCATGTCGCCTCTCCGGACTCGAGCCACTCACCATAGATGAGGAGTCGCTGTTTCTGAACGTGGGTGAACGCACCAACGTCACCGGCTCAGCCAAATTCCTGCGCCTGATCAAGACCGGCGAATATGAGGAGGCGCTCTCTGTCGCCCGCGATCAGGTGGAGAACGGTGCCCAGATCATCGATATCAACATGGATGAGGGGATGCTCGACGGCGTCGAGGTGATGCAGAAGTTTCTCAACCTTATCGCCTCTGAGCCCGACATATCACGGGTGCCTATCATGATCGACTCCTCCAAATGGGAGGTGATCGAAGCGGGCCTCAAGTGTATTCAGGGTAAAGGCATAGTCAACTCCATCTCCTTGAAGGAGGGAGAGGAGAACTTTATCGAGCAGGCTAAGCTGGTGAAGCGCTATGGCGCCGCGGCGATCATCATGGCGTTCGATGAGCAGGGGCAGGCCGATACTAAGGCACGCAAGGTCGAGATCTGCAGCCGCGCCTACCGTGTGCTGGTCGACAAGGTAGGCTTTCCGCCGGAAGATATCATCTTCGATCCCAACATCTTCGCCATCGCCACCGGCATCGACGAGCACGACAACTACGCGGTCGACTTTATCGAAGCCACCCGTGAGATTAAACGCACCCTGCCCCACGCCATGATCTCCGGCGGTGTCTCTAACGTCTCCTTCTCGTTCCGTGGCAACAACCCGGTGCGAGAGGCGATTCATGCGGTCTTCCTCTATCACGCCATTCAGGCGGGGATGGACATGGGTATCGTCAACGCCGGACAGCTGGCCATCTATGACGATATTGACCCTGAGCTCAAGGAGAAAGTTGAAGCCATAGTACAGAACCAGCCCTGCCCGGTCACGGATTCATCCAATACCGAGTTGCTGCTGGAGGTCGCCGAGAAGTTTCGTGGCGACGGCGCTCAGGCCGCCAAGAAGGAAGATCTGCAGTGGCGCACTAAGCCGGTCAATGAGCGCCTGGCACATGCCTTAGTAAAGGGCATTACCGAGTTTATCGATCAGGATACCGAAGAGGCTCGCGCTGCTGCCGCCCGACCGCTGGATGTTATCGAAGGCCCCTTGATGGATGGCATGAATATCGTCGGCGACCTGTTCGGCTCCGGTAAGATGTTTCTGCCGCAAGTCGTTAAATCGGCTCGGGTGATGAAAAAAGCGGTGGCCTACCTCAATCCATTCATCGAGGCCGAAAAGGTCGAGGGGCAGTCAAACGGCAAGATATTGATGGTCACAGTAAAGGGTGATGTGCACGATATCGGCAAGAACATCGTCGGCGTGGTGCTGGCCTGTAACGGTTTTGAGGTGATAGACCTCGGTGTCATGGTGCCGGTTGAGAAGATCATCGAGGTCGCCAGGGCCGAGAAGGTCGACATCATCGGCATGTCAGGACTTATCACCCCGAGCCTGGATGAGATGGTTCACAACGTGAAGAGCTTTCATAAGGCGGGGTTAACGATCCCCTCGATTATCGGCGGCGCGACCTGCTCCAAGATCCATACCGCGGTGAAGATTGCCCCCCACTCGCCAGAGGGTGCCATCTATATCGCCGACGCCTCGCGCGCCGTGCCTATGGTATCGAAACTTATCAATGAAGAGACGCGTCAAGCCACCATAGATGAGGCCTACAGCGAATATCAGCTGATGCGCGACAAGCGCAACTCTCAGGCCAAACGTAAACAGATAATCCCCATCGAGGCTGCCCGCGAAAACCGCTGCCAACACGACTGGGACAACTACACCCCGTTCGTGCCTAATCAGCTTGGCCGTCAGGTGTTCGATGACTACCCCCTTGAAGACCTGGTCGATCGTATCGACTGGACGCCGTTCTTCCGCAGCTGGGAGCTACATGGTCAGTTCCCTAAGATATTAGACGATGAGGTGGTGGGCGAAGAGGCACGCAAGCTGTTCCATGACGGCAAGGCGATGCTGAAGACAATCATCGATGAAAAATGGCTCACCGCAAAGGCGGTCATCGGCCTGTTTCCGGCCAACACGGTAAATCATGACGACATCGAGCTCTATGCTTGCGACGGGACGGATGAAAGCCGCGAGCATCCTATAATGACCACCCACCACCTGCGTATGCAGATAGATCGTGTGGGTAACGACAACTTCTGTCTCGCCGACTTCGTCGCACCGAAAGAGTCGGGAGTGGCCGATTACATGGGCGGCTTCGCAGTCACCGCGGGCCACGGTATCGACGAGCATATCGAGCGCTTCGAAGCCGACCACGACGACTACAAGGCTATCATGCTGAAATCTTTGGCCGACCGATTGGCCGAAGCCTTCGCCGAACGTATGCATGAGCGGGTACGGAAGGAGTTCTGGGGCTACGCAGCGGATGAGGCGCTCGATAACGAAGCGCTTATCCGGGAGAAGTACAAGGGTATTCGCCCCGCCCCCGGATACCCGGCCTGTCCCGATCACACAGAGAAGGGGCTGCTCTGGGAGCTGCTCAAGCCGGACGAGACCATAGGGTTAAACATCACCGAGAGCTACGCCATGTTCCCGACGGCGGCCGTCTCCGGCTGGTACTTCGCCCACCCCAAGTCACGCTACTTTGGCGTGACCAATGTTGGCCGGGATCAGGTAGAGGATTATGCGGCGCGTAAGGGGATGAGTGTAGAGGAGACTGAGCGCTGGCTGGCACCAGTGTTAGACTATGATCCCGAATAATCGGGATCTAGGATTACGCTGGTCGCGGGCTGATTAGTTTTTTTGTGGTCATCGACTGATAAGATACCTATTTTGATTCTTGTTAGTGGAAGGTGCTGCACAGGGATGTGCGAATGTCGTGATCACAAGGATGTGAATGAACGACCTTTTGTATCTATTGACTGCAGCAGACTTTTGCACTATTACACCAGTGGAACGCTGACCGTTGATTTAACAAGAGTCATCCCAGAGGGCTCGACGATGGCAAACAACTTCCATGTTTAAATGCCAATTCGGCATCCTTGCCTCCTGTTCGAAGAGCATCACTTCGTGATGCCTCACCATGCCATCAACGCCCACTGTTGCAACAGTGCCAAGTATCTATCAAGCCTAAATGAAGAGATCAGGTTCAAACTTTCTCTGAGAGCTATTCTTTTATCCCGTCATCCCGGCGATGCTTTTAGCCGGGATCCAGTTTTCGAAACCTGCAAATATAAAAGCCTAAAGCTGGCCCCGAAAACATTCGCGGCTAAAGCAGCTTTTACTTACCACTTAAGACTTACAGCTTACGACTCTTTAACTCGATTCCTTCGCGGCTAAAGCCGCTTCTACATGGAGAATGTTGCAGTCGTTCCTCGCATCTCATGACTCGCCCCTCATAAATAGTAACCTCTAAACTTTCGCGGCTGAAGCCGCTCCTACATAGGCCTATATAAGCTATAAAAATGGCAAAAAAAATGCCGGTCAGTTACTGACCGGCATTTTGCTTAGAGACGAGCTGGAGGGAGATGTAACGACTACTTAGCGTAGTTCAACTGGCCACTCTTTCTTAACACGCTCATTGATAAACTCATCTTTTGCAGCTTTCATGGCGTCATAATCAAGACCGGCTTGTGGTTGTACCTTCGCCTTAGTGTCATACTTAGTTGCGTCATAGACATAGTCAGGCGCATACTTAGCCAGCAGTACGTCGGCTTCGGCGATGACCTCGTCTAAGATAGCGTTAGACTTAACCAACAGACGTTTTGCTTCAGTAAAGTTATGAGCATACATACCATGAGATGCGGTAGCGCTATCCCAGAACCACTGAGCATTACGGATTTTGCCTAGCAGGCTGTTCATCTCTGTGGCTAACTCATTACCTGCTTTAAGTGCAGCCTCATAGTTACCTTTAGCTTCACCGATAGTCTTACCGGCTTCGATACCTTCAACACCGTTTGCAGCCCAGATAGCCTGTGCCTTAAAGTGCGCCTCGGTCAGACGTGGGTCTGTACCTGTGGCAGTAAAGCGCAGGTTATCGATCGCAGTCTTTCTTGATTCAAGCATTGACTCGATCGCAGTGTCATCGTGACAACCCTTACAGGTGCTTGGTAGCTTAGCCGGGTCAAATTTGACATTGTGGTTAGAGTACTCAGCACCCTCTGCATTTTCAGCTTTAGGCATATGACAGGTATTACAGCTGAACTCAAGGTGAGTAGGCATCATGTGTGATGCTCTATCCATCAAGTTTTCATACTCTGGATGTTGGGTTTTCAGCGATGGAGTACCGGATATCGCGTTTGTCCAATCCTTGAAGTTGATGTTGTCATAGTAGGCTAACTGAGCTTCGGCAGCGAAGCCTTTATAAAGCATATCGGTACCTGTGTAACCAACAACGCTGGCGTAATCAGTTTCTACACCTGGTACCCAGTGATCCCATGGGAAGCGAACCTTCTTGCTGTCTGTGCCATCGAAATAGTATTCAACGTGACACTGAGCACAGGTTTGACTTGCCTGGCCGTTGTGATCCTGCTCTTCGAATGTCAGGCCAACTTTTGTCATTGCACGGTCAGCATATGGACGGCTCAGGCGAAGGGTGTTTTCACCCAGCTCGTGACAATCAGCACAACCGATAGTATTGCTCATCTCATGGCCCCAGGTGGACCAGCTGTTATTAGCAAACTTGCCTTCACCGACAAGATCGTACATACGAGCTACGTCAGGAGACTTACAAGACCAGCAAGATGCAGCCATCGCCTCACCAACAACTTTACCGTCGTGACCGACAATCGGGCTACCAGTTCTCAGCGTCTTAATCACATCGGTCAATGCAAAGTGGTGACCGCGAGCGCGGTTATAATCTTTAGCAAAACCATATCCAGCCCATGCGCTAACAAGGTTAGGGTTTGCTTCCAGTAGATCTGTCGGCGTGCCGGACTCTGGGTTGTTCTCTTCGGTGCTGGCCCAGGTCGCATGCTGATCAGGGAAAGTTTCTTGCCAGTTATCGCTGTTGTATAGATCAACAGGTCCGGTTGATGGCGGAATGATACAGGTATTGGTATCGGCATCTAACACTGTCCCTTCACCACACACAACCGGATCGACGGGCTCAACCGGATCAACAGGGTCGACCGGGTCAACTGGTAGTACTTCACAGACATTAGTTTCTGTATTGAGTTGTGAACCCTCACCACAGGTAATTAATTGCGTATCATCGTCATCACTACAACCAACTAAAACAGCAGATACTGCAATAGCAACCGCAAGCTTTTGTAATTTCATCTTACTCTCCTAAAAATGAATTTTATTCACTTTTTATGTAATTTATTATTGTGAGCAAAGTGTCCTAAAGACGAGTAAATCTATAACAAGCAGGAGTAGTGACGGTAAACATACGCATAACATTTGTGTGAAGAGGGTCACTGGCAAACAGGTCAAATATATCTAAAGAGGTATACCACATATTGGTTTTAGATCAAATTCTACACCTATAATGATATATTAAACAAAAATTATTAAGCCCAAATGACTATACATAAAGGCAAAATTAAAAATAGCTCATATATTAACCGCTAATATAGTGGTATATACCGTTGTGTCTAGGCTGTAGCATTATTGACCAAAACCGTTAACAATAATGTTCAGTTTCAATTAAGGTTATGTTAACAAGCTTAAGATTTCATCGGCATAGGTAAAGGCTGTTAACAGCTGAATAACCATTCAAAAAAACCAAATAAAAAGTCAGCGCATTTAACGAGGTTCAAACTAGCATAAAGGAGAAGCACCTTTTGACTTTACAGCCCGCTAATCTGCAAGAGATGTTATTTCAAAAGTTGAAAGCACAGCACGACAGCGTAATAACAAGGCAAGAGCAGAGGTATCGTCACCCCGATACTCTTTTAGGGAGGGGTGACGGGCTTTAATCTTCTAAGCCTTCGCGGCTAAAGCCGCTCCTACAGGCTAGCCGCCCCCAAGTCTGCTATCCTCATCTCTCTTGCTGTGTCTCTTTCTGAAACTCATTTCTACGACCCCACTTAACAAAAGCCCCCGTTTAGACCTTTTACTCAGCTTTATTTTATTTTTGTGAACTGTGCACCTGTATTTCAGCGCACACTTGTACACATAATTAGCCATAAGCAATTTTTTGACTAACCTATGACACCGGAGTTTGTAATGAAAAGCAGTGACGGCTCATTCTCACATCATAAAGAGTCGCAGTATAGAGAGTCTCAATGTACACAGTGCAGCCATGAGCTAGCACCGGGTTTAGTCAGCTGCCCTCAATGTCATACCGCGATGGGGTTCGAAGCTTTTGCGGGTGTGGACCCGAATATCCGCATTAAGAATCAAAAACTGGCGATATGGTTTGGTTTCCTGTTCGGCTGTTTCGGCGTACACAAGTTCTACTTAGGTCAATATCTTAAGGGCAGCTTGTACCTGATATTCAGCTGGACGCTGGTACCTATGGTTGTCGGCTGGATCGATGCAGTACGGACGATGAAGATGAGCTCGTTTAACTTTGAGAAGCGCTATTGTCGACGGGTTGCCTATTATTGAGCCCGAATAATCGGGATTAGGGATTAGCCTGATCGCGGACTTGAGTCAGGCTTCGCCTGACAAACGTCGTGGAATTCCATTCCCTTCTTGCAATAAAGAGCAGGACAGGAGGGGGCGGGGGAGCAATAGCAACTCCAAATATGTCCATATACAAAGGCCAGTTCGGCATCCATATACATCCTGAATCAGGCCAGCTCAACATCCTTGTCTCGCGTTCATAACGAATGGCTTTGCCATATTCACCCTCTCGCTCATAAACACAATTACCTCAGGTGATTATTCGCCTTCCAACGGGGACAAGTTGTAACTTTATGCCTCTTTCGGTTTAACCAGAGAAAGTTTACTCTAACCACATTTATTCAGAATATATGAAAACGCCTGTCGGTATGACAGGCGTTTTGTTGCTTGCTCAGCTTATTCTGTATACCAAGTTAGCGGGCCGAGGCCGACTTGCCGTGAGCTGCGCGCATCTCCTTCGCTTTCTCTTTTATCTCCTGCAGATCTCTCACCATCTCACTCCAGCCATACCAGAGGGCATAGTCGGGGTTGGCGTGGAATGCACCCTGGAAGCCGCGCATGCGGTGCTTGAGGTGCATCTCGAACAGGGTTTGTTCTATGGTGGTCGGTGCATCCTGGAAGGTTAACAGATCCGGGAAGGCGTAGGCATAGCCGTCTGGCTTAGCGATGATGCCGTCCTGATAGAGCCCGGCGATGATGCGTATCCCTTCTGCCAGCAGATGGTCGAGATCGCGGATAAGCTTATCGGCGTTTTCGAGCTCGTTACGGGCAAAGTTTTCCGAGTGACACTCACCGCAGACGGCCAGCATCTTATTACGCTCCTTGTCGAACGATGCCTTATCCAGGCGGGCAACGTCGGCAGCCTTGACCACGTCGAGTCGTCCAGTGGGTTGGCCCTTTGGATCGAGCACGCCCAATGCCTGCAAGATGGTGATCTGATCGGCTTTCCACTGCTCATCGTCTTCCGGCAGCGGCAATCTTACCGCCAGGAAGCCCCAGGCGGTACGCACTTCATGGTCGCCGTCGACCATATGGCATGTCTGACAGGTTGGCGCCGGTGTGCCTTCGGGCAGTACGCCGTTTTGCTTCAGCAGATAACGCACACCATGCTTGGACGATGACCACATCTCCCATTGCGGGTGATCGAAACCCATATGGCAGGTCTGACAGGCCTGAGGCTGCTGCGCCTCTTTCACCGAGAAGGTGTGGCGGGTGTGGCAGGCATCGCAGGAGGCATGACCAAACTTGCTGCCCTGCTCTTTGAGCTTGGCGATCTCGGCGTCGGTTTTGATACCCAGCTTATGACAGCCTGTACAACCCTTCATTCCCTGGTTCAATGCCATAGGCTGCGCATGAGTAGTAGGCATGGCATTGACCGCAGCCCACGCCAGAGCATGCTTGCCCTTAGAAAACTGCTCCAGACGATCGTCATGGCAGCTGCCACAGGTTTCGGCTGTGATGGTGACTAACTTGTCTACATCCTTAGCCGATGAGTGGTCCCCTTCGTGACAGGTATCGCAGCCTACATCATTCTCGCTGTGACGGCTCAGTTGCCAGTCCTTAACGGCGTTGGGCGTGACCTCCTTGTGGCATGACACGCATTTGTCGGCTGCGTAAAGTGGCGCACACAGCAGTAATATCAGTGAAACTAACAATCCCCTCATCATATCCGCCTTTTTTATGTGGTTATAGTGACAAAAAGTATAGTCAGCCATTGCAGAGTCGCCAGTTTGCTCTATGAAATTATTGAAGATTTTTATATATACGATGAGGTAGGGTTTGATTGCAAAAGATTGAAGAACAAAAAATCGAATCGATAGCAGAGCACCAGCTGAAACAGGAAACTATTTAACAAAAAAAGGGAAGCATATGCTTCCCCGTTCTGATTAACTCAACTCACCATGGTTAAACTTTAAACTGCCCAACCAGCTCGGCCAGATTATCTCCCTCATGAGCCAGCTTCTGACTCACTCCGGATGTACTTTGGCTAGAGCTCATCAACTCATTGACGATATCCTGAATCGCAAACACGTTACGGTTGATCTCTTCGGTCACTGAGCTCTGCTCGGTTGCTGCTGCGGCTATCTGTGTACTCATATCGTTAATCGACGTTACCGCCGAGGTTACCGCTCCCAGGCTCTCGGAGATCGCCCTCGAGGACTCAACCGAACGCAGACAACTCTGCTGACTTGAGTCCATGGTAGTTACGGCCTGCGAGACCAGATTGTGAAGCTCACTGAGCATCTCATTGATCTCTAAGGTACTGGCCTGAGTCCTGCTGGCTAAACTTCGCACCTCATCGGCTACGACGGCGAAGCCCCGGCCCTGCTCGCCCGCTCTGGCCGCTTCGATGGCAGCATTAAGCGCCAACAGGTTAGTCTGCTCGGCGATGCCACCGATCACTGTCAGCACACTGTTGATCTTTTGCGACTGCTCACTCAACGAGTTGATATGCGCTGCGGCGGAGTCTATTTCTGACATCAAAGATGACACTTCTGTCAGTGAAGTATCGACACACTCCTGAGCCGTGGTGACATCCCCGGTTGCCGCGAGCGTCGCCTCGGCAACCTGAGAGGTATTTTGTGCCACCTCACTGGCCGTCGCCGACATCTCGGTAATGGCGGTAACCACCTGATCTGTCTCATTGTTATGGCTGCTCAGTTGATCGGCCATCATCAAGGTCTGACTATTGATATCACCGGCACCACTCTTGACCTCCTGAGTAACATTGGCAACATCCCGGATGATCCCCTGCAGCTTATCGACAAACAGGTTAAATGCGCGGCCAAGCTGCGCTATCTCATCGCTGCCCTGAACATCCAGTCGCTTAGTCAAGTCTCCCTCGCCCCTGGCAATATCTTCTAAATTGGTTACCATGTTTCTTATCGGATTAACCATAATCTGAGCAAAGTAGAGCACGGCAACCGTAGTTAGCAGTACAATGATGAGTACGATAATCAGCACGGTTATCGCCTTATCCTGCATATGCTCAGTGATAACATTCCGGTAATCGCTAACCTCACGGTCGATATCATCGACATAGGCACCGGTGCCTATCACCCAATCGGTACCGGGGATCATCTCACCGTAGCTTATCTTCTCAACCAAACCACTGACACCCGGTTTGTCATTGTGATAACCGAAGATGCCATCACCGCTTTTCGCCGCCTTAAGCAGACCAACAATGACCTTCTTGCCATTGGGATCTGTCATACCGATAAGATTCTTTCCCTCTTTATCAGGGGTTGCGCCATGAAAAATATTGACCCCCTGCTCATCATAAATGAAAAAATAACCTGCCTGACCAAAACGAACCTGTCTCAATGCCGCTTTTACATCTCCCCGCTCTCCCAATGACAGCTGGTAGGCAACGATCTGAACGGCGATCTCGACCTCCTCTTTTAACACAGCCTTGCGGTCTTCGATTAACTTATCCTGAAAGGATGCGATGTTTTGTTCCAGATTGTTGGATTCGATGTTGTAGGTGATTACCATTAAGCAGATAAAGATCAGCGCTACCGGTAAAAGGGCAAAAAGCAGCAGTTTATTCTTCAAAGTCATGTTCATAATTATTTTTATCTCTCCAGGAAGCGCTTTTACAATACGTAATACAAAAACAATCCCTGTCATCTCTCTAACAATATATACCTAAACATACAAAAAAAACCAATTGTTATAACAAGATCACAAAAAGATATAAAACATGATACGTGCACGATCGTACCAATTAAAACCACAACCTTCTGCTTAACTAGTTATTCACTTATCACTACTATATCGATTACTCAACCTGGACACACAACAAGCCCATAAGCATGTTAAGCCTTGATTACGGACACTACCGAAAGATTAATTATTGAACATTTAAACGAGATGTAGTGAATCAATAATCATTTTTTACGCATAATTATTGACTTCATTTTATATCGGCTTATAGTCGTTGCCAGTTGAGTATTTTGCTGATGAGAGTAGATGATGAAGAAGTCGATGTTGTTTTTGGGAAGCTTAGCTTTAGCCGGCATGATGATGCTGGGCGGATGCGGTAAGAGTGATGATGTGCTTGTGGTTGGCACAAACGCGGCGTTCCCGCCTTTCGAGTATGTCGGCGGGGTGAGCGGCGATGAGATCAAGGGCTTCGACATCGACCTGGCTCGACAGATTGCCAAGGATGCGGGCAAGACACTGAAAGTTGAAAACATGAAGTTTGATTCGCTTATCGTTGCGCTGAATGCGGGCAAGGTCGACTTTATCGCCTCGGGTATGACGATCACTCCTGAGCGTCAGGAGAGTGTCAACTTTTCAAAGCCTTACTACGAGGCGACACAGGTGGTGCTGGTAAACAAAGACAACACAAGCATAAAGAGTGTCGACGACCTTAAGGGAAAGCATATCGCGGTTCAGCTGGGTTCCACCGGCGATATCATGGCCAAGAGTTACAGCCAACAGGTCACCGCCTTCAACACAGGTTTCGAGGCGATCATGGAGCTTAAGAACGCTAAGGTTGATCTGGTGCTATTTGACAGTGAGCCTGCGGCCAGCTTTCTGGAAAAGAATCCGGGACTTAAGATGCTTGAGCTGGATTTCGAGCCCGAATTTTATGGCTTTGCGGTCGCCAAGGATAAAGTTGAGCTGTTAGAGAGCATCAACAACACCTTGAGCTCGATGAAACAGAGTGGCGGCTATGACGCCCTCGTCAACAAGCATATGAAGTGAGCCGGTGATGATAGACGCAATTAACGCTTCACTGTTTACCCCAATAGGGGAAGATGGCTTAATCGGTATTTACCTCATCTTAAATGGCCTTAAGGTCACCCTGATTGTGACCTTCTTCGCCATGATCATCGGCTCGATTCTTGGTGTAGCGACCACCTTGATGAAGATGTCATCGAAATGGTATCTGAGTTGGCCGGCCCATATCTATGTCAGCATTATTCGCGGCACGCCGGTGGTTGTACAGTTAGTGATCCTTTACTTCATCGTGCTGGCCGCGCTCGATGTCGATAAGATCACCGCCGCCATCATCGCCTTCGGCCTCAATAGCGGCGCCTATATCTCTGAGATCATCCGCGCCGGGATCCAGGCAGTGGATAAGGGGCAGATGGAGGCCGCACGCTCCCTGGGCCTGTCCCACGGGGCAACCATGAAAGAGGTGATACTGCCACAAGCCGTTAAGAACATTCTCCCTTCGCTGGGTAATGAGTTTATCGTGTTGCTGAAGGAGACGGCGGTAATAGGCTTTATCGGTGGGGTCGATCTGATGCGCGCCGGCGAGATCATCCGTAGCCGTACCTTCGAAGACAGTGTGCCGCTGTTTACCTGTGCGCTGATCTATCTGCTGCTGACATATATCTTCACCTTCTTGCTGTCAAAATTCGAAACGAGGTTAAAGCAAAGTGATTAAGATTAATAATTTACATAAGAGCTTTGGCGATAACCAGGTGCTGAAGGGGATAG
Source organism: uncultured Shewanella sp. (assembly GCF_947501225.1). GTDB lineage: Bacteria > Pseudomonadota > Gammaproteobacteria > Enterobacterales > Shewanellaceae > Shewanella. The sequence continues at coordinate 64,753 of NZ_CANMUW010000006.1, read as the reverse complement.
ACGAGCAGATAAGCCATGGCGAGGTGGTCAGTGTTATAGGCCCCTCGGGCAGCGGCAAGAGTACCTTTTTGCGTTGCATCAACCTGCTTGAGCAGCCGACCCAAGGGGATATATTTATCGATGGCCAATCGATCACGGCGCCTGCTGCCTGCATCGATAAGTTAAGACAGAAAGTGGGCATGGTGTTTCAAAACTTTAACCTCTTCCCCCATAAGACGGTTAAGCAGAACATCACCCTCGCCCCGGTAAAGCTTGGAGTGATGACGGCAGAAGAGGCCGATGTTGAGGCTGTAGCACTGCTTGAACAGGTCGGTCTGAAAGATAAGGCCGATGCCTATCCGGCCAGCCTGTCCGGAGGCCAGAAGCAGCGGGTCGCCATCGCTCGCGCCCTGGCGATGAAACCTGAGCTTATGCTGTTCGATGAGCCCACCTCGGCGTTGGATCCCGAGATGGTCGGTGATGTCCTCGATGTGATGAAGTCGCTGGCCAATAAGGGGATGACCATGGTGATAGTGACCCACGAGATGGGCTTTGCACGGGACGTGTCGGACAGGGTCATCTTTATGGATGGCGGCGTTATCGTTGAAAACAGCGAGCCCGATGCTTTGTTCAGCGCACCGAAAGAGGCGAGAACCCAGGCCTTCCTGAGTAAAGTGCTGAGGTAAAGCGTTAGGTAAGAGTGTCGAGGTGCTAGTTTTTAAGTGAGAGTACCTAGGAAAAGTACCAAGATCGCCTCCCCTTCTATCGAACCATAACAGAAGGGGGGGCCAGTGAACTCTATCCGCGAGAATATCAGAGGTACTCTTCGCACTCTTCGCCTTTCTTACACGCCTTTTCTTTGCGCTCTTTGGCCCTCTCCTTGGCTTCACGCTGGCGCTCTTCCGCCTCTAAGCGAGCTTCACGCTGTCGCTCTTCAGCGTCTTTACGGGCATCACGGTCATACTCCCTGGCATCCTTACTCACTTCCCGTTCACGTTTTTCGGCCGCCTTGCGGGCATCACGATCATACTCTCTGGCATCCTTACTCGCTTCCCGTTCACGTTTTTCGGCGGCCTTGCGGGCTTCACGGTCATACTCCCTGGCATCCTTACTCGCTTCCCGCTCACGTTTTTCGGCGGCCTTGCGGGCTTCACGGTCATACTCCCTGGCATCCTTTTTTGCTTCCCGCTCACGTTTTTCGGCGGCCTTGCGGGCTTCACGGTCATACTCCCTTGCATCTTTTTCCGCTTCTCGCTCACGTTTCTCGGCGGCCTTGCGAGCCTCTTTCTCACTCTTTTTCTGCTCCTTCATCGCCTTCTTCTCTGCCTTCTTTTCAGCCTTCTCAGACTTAGTTGGCGGCTCTGCCATTGCGGCCGGAGCGAGCATCATCAACGAGGTGGATACGAGTAATGCTTTTACAAACTCAGACGCTTTCATAGAGTAACTCCTTTTAAACTGCGTTATCGCTCCCGGTAACGCCATCAACTAACAAGATTAAAAACGGTTATTTACCGCGCTCACCCATAAAGAGTACGCCAAAACAGAGATGTTAGGAATATGTTAAGTTCAAAGTCGGTAGGATATTCATTATCTGTTTCTCCGGTGGTTCAACAGATAAAAGCGGGAGAATACAGAAAGCAAAAACAGAGGAGCGAGGAGTCTCTGAGCGACAAACGACAGACTCATGTGAGGGTTAGCTTAACAATAAGCAGTCAAGCACCCTCCACCAGGTCTAAAGAGTAAACATGTTCAAACTCCGCCATTAAGCAGAGACAAAGTTGATGGCTATCGGAGGTATTTTTCGAGTTTACCCTGTATCACATTTGGCATGATAGGTTTATTGATGTAATCATCGGCGCCAAGCTTGATAGCAAAGTCTCTGTCGGAGCTCTCGACTAAGGTGCTGATCACTACCACAGGGATACTGCTCCGCGATGGCTCCTCCTGAAGAAATTTAAGCACCTGATAACCATTCACTTCCGGCATGGTGATATCGAGCAGGATCAGATCCGGGGCCTGTGAACGCAATATATCGATGCCACCACTGCCGGAGTTGGCGGTAGTCACATCATAATCGTCGCCTAACAAGGCGAGTAACACCCCGGTACACACGGGATCATCGTCAATTATCAGTACTTTACTCTTGTCCATTCCACCCACTCCAAACCATCACTGTTGCCTACATTGTATCCAAATTAAGGATAAAAGATACCCGCTAATCGGTGTCGTTCATCTGAGTCATCGGCGCTGTGCTACACCCGATGATGCCACTCTTAACAAGCCAGTACAGCTTACTCAACTAAACTTGTACCTAAGCTGACTTAAGCAACTTTATCTGTCAGTTTTCACCAACTATCGGTTAATTCTACGACCCATAAAAAACGTAAAAGTTTAATCTTATGTTTTTAAAAGCTAAATTTACTGGCTTGAAATTTGCTTACTTTTCGCTCAGGACATTTTCGTTTAATCATATAAACTAATATTTCATCAGTAAGAGGAGTGACAGCATGGATGTGATCCTTGAAGATCGTCCCATTGAGCAAGTACGTGAAGAGGTGATCGATCAGTTGATCGTCAACTATAGCCATGGTGTCATCTCGGCAGAGGCCTTCGAGCGCCGACTCGACGATGCGATGAACTCCTCCTCCCACCGGGAGATACTCGAGCTGGTTGCCGACCTGTCCCTAAAGGCGGACACCGACTACAACAACAGAAAAGAACATCAATTCACCCCCGGCTACTCGAATAAGACTCAGGATGAGGCACTCACATTAAACTCTGTTCTGGGGAATAATGAACGCAGCGGACAGTGGCAGGTACCTAAGGTGATAAATGTTCGCAACATCTTAGGTGAGTCGACACTGGATTTCAGCGATGCCATCTTTCAGCATCAGCATGTCACCATCAAGCTACATTGTGTACTGGGTGGCGCTGTCATCTATGTTCCGGAGGGGATAAATGTGGTTTGCAAGAGCTACGGCATTGTCAGCAGCATAGAGAATCGGGCACCATCACTGGCAAGCCGCCAGGCTCCCGTCATCACCATCGAGGGCAAGGTTATTTTGGGTTCTCTTAATGTGTCAATCAAGCGCACCATCAAAGAGAAGTTTATCGAGTTTGCCAACAATCTGAAGAGTGCATTCGATATGAAGGGGCAATACTAGCTCACGACATAGCCGCTATCATCGCAGACAGGAGTGACATCGAACCCATATCCTTATGGGTCGATGTCGGGGAGATGACTGTAAATAGCTAATACCGATTGGCATTACTCAGCGCCTGAAGCGGCCTCTATTCTGTCGATGGCGATAACGATCACCTCCTGACGCTGAACCTCCTGAAACGACTCATAGAAATAGCCGAAGATGAGCAGCAGGGTGATGAGTCCCAGGCCGAAACTCATCTTTGTTTCGAAGGTGCTTATCTTTTTGCCGCTCTGTTCGTGACCCGTATTGTTTGATTCACTCAAAATCGGTGCCTCATAAGTTAACTGTAATTGCACTGCTTGCACGTCTGTAAAGAGACGAGCGCTAGTAGACGTCTTTCAACAGGCGCTTTTCACGTTTAAGGCGCTCGAAATACTCCATCGCCTCCTCCGCTGAGCGCTCTCCATGGGTCTCGATCACCTGCATGATGGCGCTCTCAACATCGGCCGCCATGTGCGAGACATCGCCGCAGATGTAGATATAGCCACCCTGCTCGAGCCATGCATAAAACTCTGCACCCTGCTGCTCGATCCTATGTTGAACATAGATCTTCTGTTGCTGGTCCCGAGAGAAGGCAAGATCCATGCGACTCAATGAACCGCGTTCCAGGTACTGCTGCCATTCATCCCGGTAGAGGTAATCCAGCGCTTCGTTTCGGTTACCGAAGAAGAGCCAGCTCTTGCCCCTGTGTTTTTGCGCCGAGCGCTGCTGCATGAACCCCCTGAAAGGCGCGACACCGGTTCCCGGACCGATCATGATCACAGAGGCGTCGTCATGCTCGGGCAGACGGAAGTGTTCATTCTCCTCGACGAAGACCTTCACCTCTGCTTCCACTGCCAGTCGCCGACCAAGGTAGCCGCTGGCTCCCCCCACATATCGGTGACTCTCGGTGCCATGTTCACGCTGGTATTCGACCACGGCTATGGTCAGATGAACCTCTTCCCCCACCTCGGACTGACTGGAGGAGATAGAGTATTTTCTTGGCGTCAGCCTGCGCAGGGATGACAGTAACTGCTCCGCCGTTAGCCTTGCCGGATACTGACGCACCATTTCGAAGATCTGATGGCGGCGCGCATAGTCGCGCATCTTGTCAAAATCAGCCGCCAACTCAGCCAACTCGGCTTGTTGGCTCAGGGCGGCATACTTTTCTATAAAGCCCGGATGGCACTGGGTCAGCTCATAGCTCTCAATCAGGGCCTGCTCTATGGTCACCGGGGCGCCGTCTACTTCGACCTCGGTATCTGCCGGGATAGATAGACTGGAAAGCAGGGCCTCGACCTCAGCCTCATCATTCTTAAACCATACACTCAGTAGATCCCCCGGTTGATAGCGGATCCCCGAGCCTTCCAGTGACAGCGCGATATGACGGAAATCTTTTTCACAGCCGTCGGCTGCCAGTGCTTCATTAGCCAGCAGGCGGGCCGGGTACGGACGAGCCTTGTTGTAGTATGCCTGCTCCGCCCCGGTCGATTCGGTAGGCATCACGGCATTGGCGCAGCTGGACTCCAGTCGATTTTGCAGTAACTTAATGACCGACGTGATCCATGCATCTGCCATGGCCTCGTAGTCGACATCACACTCCGCCCGCTCATGCAGACGCTGTGCACCAAGCTCGGCCAGTCGCTCGTCGAAGTCGATGCCAGTCTGACAGAAGAAACGGTAGCCGGTGTCGCCCAGCGCCAGTATCGAATAGGAGAGGTTCGGCAGCTGAGGCGCATCGTCACTGAAGAGGCTGTGATAGAAACCTTCGGCGCTCTCCGGGGGCTCCCCCTCACCATAGGTACTGGTCACTATGATCAGGTGGCTTTCACGCTGCAGGTTATCGATGTCGTAGTCGGCCATGGATTGAATCCGCACCGGCAAACCATTGGCATCGCAATTCGCCTTTAACTGATAAGCCAGATGCTTGGAGTTACCGGTTTGCGATGCAAACAGTATGGTCAGGGTATCGGTCGCCTTAGAGTAGCTCTCGAAGCTGCTTTGCGGATCACTGCTGACATTCTTCACTAAGATGTTGCCTGCGGTGCGAACCGTGGCATGCTGTAAACGCACCGCCTCGGACAGATACAGACCTACCGGACAGAACAGGCGGCACCAGAACTGAGGCACGAAGAATGACCCCAGCAGACTGAAAGGTAAGATATACCATTGAATACCCATCCCCTGCAGCGAGAACATCATGCCGAAGGGTTCATAGGATCCCAGAGCCGGATGGCGTGACAGGAAGATGAGGATAAGCGCGAACCAGCTCAGACCATAGATGACACGTCTGGCGTTTCTGGCCATGCCCGGTCGCAGAGCCAGCTTGATGCCGCTGATCTTTTGCAGCAGATCCTGGATGACGCTGAATGGACAGAGGTAGCCACAATAGAGGTTGCGCCCCAGAAAGATGATACCGGCCAACACACCACCGACGATGATCCACCAGATGGGATACTGCCTGAACTCCGGCACATAGCCCATGACAATTCCGGCCAATGTTCCCAGGCTAATGGAGGCATTCACATAGAAGCCGACGAAAGCCAGGCTGGCAAAGGGCAGAATAATTTTGAACGGCTTGGCAATATGCCTCGGCGCGTAAACGACCACCAGCACCATCAAAAACAGGCCGACCATCAGTGCCTCATTGAGCCCCGGCGACCACTCGACCTCCTTCCAGCTTTTCTCGTAACCCAGATGGTTTTCGGCCCCCTTGTGCAGGGCTCCGGCAATCGCCTTGGTGAAGCCTTTGGAAGAGACGGTCGCGCCGGAGATGCCATCGACATCATCGTCTATCAGAAAGTTATCGGTAACAGATTTATTGATAAACTGCCTGAAAAAGTTGTTATTAATCAGCTTCTGCAGGTAGGCGGGTGTCTCTTTATGTGACAGTACCACCACCTCTTTGATTCGGGCTGTGTTCTCACCTTTCTGGGCTCTCACCCCCAGTACAAACGGGCCGCCATAACCGGTACCGGCCGCGATGACTACGGCCTCGCCCTCGCTTGTATTTTGGCTGTTCTCACCCGGCACAAATACCACAGGCAGGCTGGTATAGTCTTTGGAGGGAACCAAATTGAAATTGGTATAGTGAGCCTTAGCCATCGTCAGATAGTCGGGTTTAGCCGCTATATGGCCTATGATGAAGGCTAAGATCAAGGTGCTCCATGCAAACAAGAGCCACAGTTTCTCTAGATGGGGGCCTAAGTTCTTTTTCATGAAAGTCGTTGGTTGTTTGTTCATCAGCGAAGGGTAATTAAGATAACAGGGGTCGTCTGTAAGCCAGTTCACACTTGCATTTTATCGGGTAACATTGCTATGACTTACTGTAGTGATTTTCTCTTTTTTCTAGCCCGCTATTGCTCAGTTGACTGTAAGTCATCTCAATCGCAGCGGTCGTTATGCTCTGGAGGTGTGACATCATCGAATACACCACACCTCCGGCATTTCAAGCTAGTTAAGCGAGCAATTCTTCGGCTTGATAAAGGCACGCCAGGTGCCACTGAATATCAGCAGGCCACCGAGTCCGAATATCAGCAGCCCCATGGCACCGGATCTGGCCTCGCCCTCGGCGAATGATGCCCATGACCAACCGAAGCAGACTAAAAGAGTGCAGGCTGAAATGAACAAGCCAAGGCTTGCTTTCCAGTCGAGTCGATAGTGACGCCCCAGCCATAAGTAACCGTTCCAGGCAAAAATGGTCAGTGCTCCCATCAGGTACCATTGCAATCCCATCATGACTAATCCTCCTTATTCCAAAACAGTTTGGTCGCCTTAGCCACATCCATATCGCCATAACCAAACAGGGTGTCCATATCCTTCATAAAGGTGTGAACCGGGCCTTTGGTGAAGGTGTTGGATGCATCGATCAGGCGATGATGCCAGAAATCCGGCTTATTCCACGGACATGCCTTGATGCAGTTTGTGCAGGCGACGGTATTATCGGCCCAGAACTTGAAGCACTTCTTGGCATCGTTGTAGAACTTCTTAACCCCGATCTGTCCGGCCCAGGCCAGATCCGGATTGTCGGCCCCCTCGTAAGTGGGCCTGAAACCTGGCTTATCATCGAATGTGATGGCTTTGGAAGGACAACGGTCGGCACACAACTTACAATGCTCGCAGAACTCCATGATGCCGAAGTTTCGTGGCTTGTCATATTCGACAAAATCAAAATCGGTGATCACCGCCGAAATACGGACTCGTGGCCCCAACCCAGGTGCCACCAGGGCGCCGTTTCGTGCACCTTCACCAAGCCCCGCCATGATGCCGTAAGCCACTTTGTTGATAGAGTCATTGTGCGAAGCTACCGCCTTATAGCCCAGACGCCTAATAAAGTCGGCCAATGAGCCCGCCTTCACCGCCATGTCGGTATACCCCTTGTTGACGGCTCCCACAGAGGCGGGAGACGGGGAGGTCCTAATCGCATCGTAGTCCATCTCGTGCAGCATGACGATTACAGTCTTGGGCTTAAAGGGATACTCGTCCCAGGAAACCTCCTTAGACTCGAAGATGTTGTACATTGGCTCGTAGTTCCAGCGGGGATCGTTATAAGTGATCCCAACCCGGGTGGCGCCGAATAGCTTAGCGGCGCGCTTGATTTTGGTAGCCGCCTCTTTCTTGGAGGTAAACTGCCACTTCACCGGCGCAAGGTTCTTTTGGGGCCAGCCACAGATCCCAGGAGCATCCGGCATGCCGAATTTGGCCATCTTGCCCAGGTATTCCAGCGGGTGTGAGGCCGCACAGAAGAGTGCCCAGTCTATCTGCTGGTAACCGGGGCGTGCATTGTCCCACTGCTCAGGGCTGCGGGTATAGTCTGACGCGGCAAACATACCATCTTGAAACGACCACCCCTCTTCGCCGATCAAATCAGAAAATGCCTTATCCCGGTTAGGAAATTCGGCCCGGTTCCTCTCTGAACCACCTTGAGAAAAGATCCAGTTGCGCTGACTAAAAGGCTTGAGCACCTTATCATCAATTGGCATAGGGAAGCCCCCCTCGAAGGGAACCCCCTCGACTCGATGGCTGATAAAAGAGCCTGCGCCGCCCACAGCCGCAATACCGGCCGCCACCGCACTGAGCCTGAACATCTTACGACGGGACGGATCCGCCGGTGCATCGGTGGAATTGTTATCCTTCTCTGTAGTCATAGGGTTACCTTAATTAACAACATGTTTATGTCGCCGGAGTATACCCATGATTTTTATATGGTTTTAGTAGCGCCAGTCGAAACCGTTTATGCACTTACTGCATGACCGTTGCGCAGGAAGCGGGTCAGCTCCTCCATAAAGACTTTGACTTTGGGGGAGAGGAGTCGTCGGGACGGATAGATGGCGTTAAGGGTTATGCTTGTCGCATAGGCACCATCAAACAGCCTTACCATCTTCCGCTCAGGATCGGCTTTATCGATGAGAGGTGTTGGACACCAGATCACCCCAATCCCCTGCAGAGCCCAGTCTAACGCCGGAGTGAATGTCTCGAATGTACTCAGCGCATTGATGATGACCGAATTGGATTGGCCGTTTTCAGTCCAGATCCAGCCCTTGTCCTGTAAAAACGGGTTTCTGACATACAGGCAGTCGTGATAGCTGAATTGACGTGGGTGCTCCAGTGTCGGGGCCCTTGCCAGGTAATTTGGATTGGCAAAAAAATCAAGCTGGTACGCTTGCAGCGGCCGGGCTGTCATCTTGCGATCCGCGGGAAGAAAGAAATGCAGCATCAGATCCATTTCGTCACACTCAAAGCTCTCGGCTTGCAGCCGCACCGGGGAAACATTATAAAAGTTGAGCCGGATTTTCGGGTACTTTTGCAAAAAGTCCGCAAAAAAAACGCTGTCGATTGTTTGCAGTAACCAGAGTGGTAGACCCACAGTTAACAGGCCCTCAGGCTCCTCTCTGGTCTGCTGCACGAAACTCAGGGTACTGTCGAAATTGGCCATCAGTTGCAGACTGTGCTGCAAAAATTGTGTCCCAAGTTCAGTCAGAGTCACAGTGTGGGTCGTGCGCTCGAACAGCCTCAGGCCCAGACTATCCTCCAGTCGACGAATACGACGACTGGCAGTAGGCTGGCTAATGCCGGATTGCTTGGCTGCGGCACTGAAACTGCCCAGTTTGGCGACCAGATTAAACAGCTTTATCTCATCTAACCTGAGTTGACTGGCCAGCTCTTGGGGCGTGCTTTGTTGTTGAGGGGGGCGTCTTCGTTGCATAGTTTTCATAACTCTTTAGTACCTGCCAACCCCTGAATCGAGGTTGTGATTTATTAGCATCGAAGGGTAATTAAGATAACAGGAGTAGTAAGTAAGTCAGTTCACAGATACATTTTATCGGATAGTGTTGCTATGAGTTACTACAGTGATTTTGTCTTCTATATGAGATGCGGAAGCCCTAAACAAAAAAGAGTCCAGACATAGTCTGGACTCTCCCTTAATGCACACAGTAATGTAAGCCCTAACGCACAGCTCTGCCTATCGGCTTACCTTCACCTCTGGCTCATTCATCATCGCCAGCAAAGGGTTGCAGTGCATCACCTTAGCTTTCAGCGCCGCGCCAATCACAAGGCCCGCAACGAAACCGCCGATATGCGCCCAGTAGGCCACGCCCTCACCAGCCATGACCAGGCCTAATATGTTAAAGGCCAGCCAGATGGCAAAAAACGCCATGGGACTGAGCTTTCGCTGGTAGATAATGAACATAAACGTCAGGCTGGCATGGCGGAACCACATCAGATACATGCCGAACAACCCGGCAATCGCACCGCTGGCCCCCACCATATAGACCCCCGAGCCGGGTTCGGCGATAATCTGCGCTGCCGCAGCCGCAAAGCCACAGAGCAGGTATAAGCCGAGAAACTTCATCCTGCCCAACGCATCTTCAAGGTTATCCCCAACCACGTAGAGGAAATACATATTGCCCGCTAAGTGCATGATGTCGCCATGGAGGAACATGTGACTGAGCAGTGACCAGGGATGATGCCCGGCGAGTAGTTCACGGGACTGCATGGCAAAGTTTGCAAACACCCTGTCTGTGGCTTCGAGATTAAAGCCGTAGCCCATGAAGATCAGGATATTGAGCGCCAGCAGCAGGTAAGTGATCACCGGTCGGGATTTCGGCTTAAGGCTGAACTCCACCGGCATCTGCGACAGAAACTGAAACAGCCAGGTCTTGACGCTGATCTTAGCGTCGAGCTCGGCGAGCAGCTGCTTCACCATGGGAGACTGCACCACTTTTTGCCTCTCATGTTCATCGATCCACACGCCACTGCAGCGGTGGCATACGTCGACCTCGATCTGGTAACCATCCATCAGATGATAGCGCTCCATAGAGCAGTTGCAGTGGTTACAGCGACGAGTCGATTGACCAAGGCGTTGTCCCAGAGTCTCCTCTACCCTCACCTTATCATCACCATTATCGGCCTTGGATAACGCGGCATTCAGCTCGCCGTTTTCAAACCACATGCCGCCACAGGATTGGCAGCAATCTACCTCTTCTCCATGAAAGTCATACACCTTCATCACGCTCTGGGGGCAGTCCGGACAGGATATTGTCATAGTTGTTTTCTCTCAGTATTTCTCTCGGGCTTAATCTACGTTGATCTCGTTACGCTTCAGCTCCAGGGCCAGGGCGGTGTAATTCCTCTTCAACGCAGGCAGGGTCTTGTCGCTGACCTCCTGAGTGAGGGCTTTGAGTAAGCCGCCACCATATTGAGAGCCGTAGGTTCTGGCTTCGATCTTGGAGACGATTTCTGTCGCCTTCATATAGAAGCGGCGCGTGTCTGACAATATCTGTGAGGGTGTTTCCAGGGTATTTGGGGAATAACGCATATTTTCCCACACGAAGCTTGCGAGCACAGGGTGGTGATTCTTAATCTCATGGGTCGATTTACCCGAAATAAACTCAGCGTAGTCATTGATGATGGTGACATTATCATTGAGCTCATCATAGAGCGCATGGCGCAGGTAGTAGTTGTTCTGCTGATTGGTCAGGTTATCGAAGGTAATAGCCTGAGAGAGCCCCTCCTGAGCGGCCAGGTAAACACCTGCCACGGTAGCTATAATCATGAAGATCTGACTGATCCAGAAGCTGGTCTTGACCAATTCACCGTTATCGAGTCGGGGAAAACGTTTAACAGGCGCACTCGCGTCCTGCTTCGGGGTGATATCCATATCGTGCAATACTCCTCATTGTTGCACAGCCAAGGCTCTGACGAACACACTTTGACGGCAGAGACTTAGCTATTTCGATTTAGCTATTTCAATTTTGCTGTCTCAATAAGACCGCGCCAATTTTCAGAAGCAGGGATACTAACATAAACAGATGGAGAAACGTCACTTAAAAACAATATTATTCACAATAAAAACAAGCGTTAACAGAATGTTTCATCGTCAATTTATCACCTGAAAATTCACTCATGCTTTCTCCGTGTACTGCCTTCGGTTCAATTCTATTAAATCGAATAATTTGCATACATTTACGCGATATTTGTTCGATACTTTAATTGTTAAGCTGTGACTCATCGGCTCGTCGTTAACCTTTTTGATGGTTAGCCAGAGCACAATTGAGGAGTATTTCATGAGAGTCATAAATCAATTTTCCGCCAGACCGGCAATGGATGGCGATGGGGTAAATATTCGTCGGGTAGCGGACTTTATGAATACCAGGTTCGACCCTTTCCTGATGCTGGATGAGATAAAGTCCGATGACAGACAAGATTTCATCGGCGGCTTTCCACCCCATCCACACCGAGGTATCGAAACCTTCACCTATATAAAAAAGGGTGGCTTTGAACACAGAGATCAGTTAGGTCATGTCAAAGCGATTCGAGCCAAAGATGTGCAATGGATGAGTACCGGAAGTGGGGTGATCCATTCCGAAATGCCCCTGGCCGATGCCGATGAGGGGCTGCATGGCTTTCAGATCTGGCTCAATATGCCCGCAAAAGATAAGATGCGTCCGGCCAGGTATGAAGACAGTAGTGACACCACCAACCCTGAGTCAACGAATGACAAAGGCGCTGTTTTGCGGGCTCTAGCCGGTAACTGGGCATTCGCAGGACAGGAAAGTATTGGCGCCCCGATACAGGAGCTGGCTGGTAAGGCCGCGATTGCGGATCTGATGCTACCCACTGATTCAATGGCCGAGTTGGAACCGGGCAGCCATGAATTTGTCGGCCTCTACCTCTACGAGGGAACGCTTATCGGCAACCATGACTCCCTTGATGAAGCTTATGCTGCGGGTCAATACTTGATTCTGGATAACCGGGAGCAGCTCAAGCTTGAGGCCGGCCCCGATGGAGCCGGGCTGTTACTGTTTACCGGACAACCTATCAAAGAGAAGATCGTTCATATGGGGCCCTTTGTGATGAACTCCCGGGCCGAGATAGAGCAAGCCATTGAAGACTACCAACAGGGACGCTTCGGCGAAATCCCACGCTAACCATCATACAGCACAAGAGGCATCAATCTCTTGTGCTCAGATTACCGACTTCCCGGCAAAGTCTCATACAGCCACAATGATTTATTATTCAGTAACTTCCGACTCATAGGGGAGAGGTTAGGATTATCTATCTCAAAAATTTTACGGCTTTTAAGCTTGGCCCTTTTTAACATCTCTGCCGTGGTCGGATGGCTGTAGAAGAGCTTATCGAAACTGCCGTCTTCGACGGCACGTTCGAGTCCGGATTCGATACGACGGGCAAGCTGCTCATTCTCCTTATTAACGAAAAAATAGATGGGCGCTGTGTACTTAATCAGCAGCGACGACTCAACCTCAACATCACTACGACCTTCGACCTCACTCCAGGGTTCATGCAATGCCCGTGGAAAGGCATCGAACCGACCCTTTGAGAGCATATCGATCAGGGTGCTACTTTTCCCTCTCATCACTGTAAAACCTTGAGATTCGAGAATATCGCTGTCGGGCCAATCCTGCCCCTGCCCCAAGGTAAGTGTCTTTAGCTCTGCCAGGTTATCGATCTGCCCAAAGCGCGTCTGCTCGCCACTGCGGATCAGCGAGATCCGGTAACCCATCAACCCCTTCATCAAAGGTACATAGATGGCCCTTAACTCCTGCTCCCGCGGCTTGGACGTCATGGTCCACATCACATCGATTAACTGCTCATCGGCAACGAGCTTTATCCTTCTCCCCTGAAGCGTTTCAACAAAAACAGGTTCGAGCAGAAAAGGGCCAAACTCTTTCCTGCTCTTCTCTAACGCCAGTTTGAGCACATCGATATAGTAGCTCTGTTTTGAGTCAATATCCCCTGAGGCGACGTTGTACCGGACTATTACAGGAGCATTCTCTGTCGTATCCACATCAGGCTGCTCAGCCGCATAAAGAGAGGCTGATATCAAAAAGTTAGTGAGCACGAGCAAAATCGACAGGCAATAGATACGGATTGCAGACATTTCACTTCCCTATTAGAGTCTAAGAGTCCCCGTTCAGCATAACCTAAGTACCGCAATAAGTCGTGTAACGGCCAAAGCTCTCGGGCGCAGGCCTGGCGTAATCGTCGGCGTCAAGCTGCGGGGTATAAGGGGTCGATAGCACGGCAACTAACTGCTCAAACGGCTGGTAATCACTGTCTTGCTCGGCCGCCTCGATGGCATGTTCGACCAGGTGGTTTCTGGGAATGTAGAGCGGATTAGCCCCGTTCATCATCTCTACCCGCTCAGCCGTTGACAGGCTCTCCCGGGCAAGTCGCGCTAACCAGGACTCCCGCCACCTGAGAAAGTGTTCTGCATCGTTAAACAGGGTTTGGCTACCGCTGTTGCCACTCGCTAAGTCATCGGCTAATTGCCGAAACAGCAGGGTAAAGTCCACCTCCTGATCTGACATCGATTCCAGTAGCTGCTCACATAGCGCCAGATCGTCTTCCTCCTCCGTCGATAAGCCTAACTTAACTCGCATGCCGGAGAGCCAAAATCGATGAAAGCTGTCCCAGAATCCGGTCACCGCTTCACTAGCCTTAGTTATCGCCTGTTCACGTTCGTCATCTATCAGCGGCAACAGGGTTTCGGCAAATCTGGCCAGATTCCACTGAGCTATGACCGGTTGATTATTATAGGAGTAACGTCCCTGCTCATCGATAGAGCTGAATACGGCATTGGTGTCGTAGTTATCCACGAAGGCACAGGGGCCGTAGTCTATGGTCTCCCCGCTGATGGTCATATTGTCGGTATTCATCACACCATGTACGAAGCCGACCAACAGCCATTTGGCGACTAACTCAGCCTGCCTGTCACGAACCGCACAGAGAAAATCCAGATAGGGTTGCCGGCTCGCTTTCAGCTCAGGGTAGTGGCGTGCTATTGCATAGTCGGCGAGTTGCCTGACCTTATCCAGCTCACCACGTGCGGAGAAAAATTGAAAAGTACCGACCCTAAGGTGACTCGAGGCTACCCGGGTGAGCACGGCACCGGGCAGATACTGAGTACGCAATATCGGCTCACCGGTAGTGACCACGGCCAAAGCCCTGGTGGTTGGAATATTCAGGGCGTGCATCGCCTCACTGACTATATACTCGCGCAATACGGCGCCCAGTACCGCCTTGCCATCCCCCCGGCGTGAAAACCTGGTCGGCCCCGAGCCTTTCAGCTGTAGATCCTGTCGCTTGCCATCACTATCCAGCACCTCTCCAAGCAGCAGTGCACGGCCATCCCCCAGTTGGGGCGTAAAGCCACCGAACTGGTGGCCGGCATAGACCTGTGCCAGTGGCAGCGCGCCGACAGGGGTTTCACTGCCCGAAAAAACGGCGGCTAACGCGCTGGGGTCGGTATTGGTCAGGCCGATGTTCTCAGCCAGAGATCTATTTACCTTCACCAGTTCCGGGCTTGGGGCCCTATCCCCCGAACAGGCAACATAAAACCCCTCCAGCTCCTCAAAGTAACTGTTGTCGAATGTTAAACCCAGGTCTATTGCTATGCTGCTCATGATCTGTATCCGTGTTCTCGAGGTAATGTATCTTCGATACTCATCCCTCTACTTTACCCCAATCGACGCCGGAAGGAGATAAAAATGTGATCTTGGTCACTTAGACTGTTCTGGAGCCAATCAGGTAGACCTGCTCTCGTAGCGAATGGTGAATTGTAAGAAAGCTTCGCGGCTAAAGCCGCTCCTACATCAAGAATGTCAAACCTCGTAGCCCGTAGCCCGCGACCTTACCTTCAACAACCTGACTTATCGTAATATTTTCCTTTTAGTCCCGCGGTTTCGACTA
Organism: uncultured Shewanella sp.; assembly: GCF_947501225.1. Lineage (GTDB taxonomy): Bacteria > Pseudomonadota > Gammaproteobacteria > Enterobacterales > Shewanellaceae > Shewanella. Next base: position 49,376 of record NZ_CANMUW010000006.1, on the reverse strand, counting down.
TATTTACACTCAACAATGATTATGGGCTGTAACATTTATACCCGGACCAACAATATCTACAGGAGAAAAGAGTATGTCGATGATATTTCACCGGATCCGCACAGATCGTGGTTGCCAGTCTTACCTGCTGGGCTGTAGTGAAACTAACTCGGCTATCATCATAGATCCTGAGATAAGCCAGATGGAGCACTACCTGGGGTTAGCCAGTCACGACGGATTGACGATCCACTATCTGCTGGACACCCACACCCACGCGGATCACTTCTCCGCCAGTAAGCAACTATCGGCTCAGTTAAACGCCCCTGTCATCATGCACTGTAATAGTCCGGCCCCCTTCGTCGACATGTACGTCGATGACGGTGAGATCATCATAGTCGGTAAACTCAGGCTTACCGTGCTGCACACTCCTGGACACACCGCGGACTCTATCTGCATTGCGATGAAAGATAGGGTGTTTACCGGAGATACTCTGCTGTTGGGGGGAACGGGGCGAACCGATCTCCCCACCGGTGATCCCGAGCAGTTATACGACAGCCTCTTCAATAGCTTGCTCAAGCTCCCGGCCGATCTGAAGGTCTATCCCGCCCACGCCTATTCGGAACGGACCCATAGCAGCATAGGAGAGGAGATCTCCAACAACCCAAGGCTGCAGAAGAAAGACAGAGTCGAGTTTGTGGCTCAGATGCGGGCATTGGATCTTAAGATGCCGAGTCAATTGACCGAATCGCTACGCGCCAATTTAAGCGGCGGGAAAACCGTCGAACAGTTTATCAGCGATGCCAGAAGAAAGATCTCATTTGTCTCACTGGAGCAGGTGCTGCGTTACAGTCAATCGATAGCGCCTAAGTTTGTCATTATCGATGTGCGCGAACGGGAAGCCTTCGACAAGGGGCATATTGCCGGTGCTATCCATATCCCCAGGGGCCAGTTGGAGCTGAGAGTCAATGAGTTACTGCCCGATCCGACACGGCGTATCGCAGTATATTGTGAGTACGGCATCATCTCAGTATTAGCCACCTCTACCCTGAGAGAGATGGGCTTCCTACGTGCCGTTGCGCTCGATCACGGCCTGAATCTCTGGCGGGAGCTGGGTTATCCGTTAATCGAAAGCAGAAATGAAGAGTAGCTTACAAGATAGCCTGAGCCACTGTGTTGTTCGAGCCGATGGTCGATTAAAAGGGGCTACCTGCAAAAAAAACTGTTTACTAAATATACAACCCTGTTCTATAGTAGCGCCGCGCCTTCCCTGAGTGGGGGCGCTTTTAACAAGTCAAGGGATCCCCTGATGAAACACAGGAGCAATCGATGACGAAACATCGAAAATCCTCAAAGCATATCGAACACGATAGCAAAAGAGGCACAATTAAAGACAATGCCTTAAAAGCATTGGTCACAAGTGAACTATTTAAGATGCGAACCGAAAGACCGAAGAAAGGCAAAGGTTCATATAACCGCAAGCAACAAAAGGGGCATAAGCTGAAGGGCTTTGCCCCTTTTGACTTTCTGGCACGGGCACATTAGCTCCCATTATCTCCCTCTTTAACTGAGCCGACTTGACAGCCATCGTCCCGAACAGCAGTATTACCCGCTCTCTCTGAGTGACGTTCGACTAAACACAAGATTGTCACCGTGACAGAGTTTCACACTCATGATGGCTCGATGCATTCTTGGGCAAAACCTAACTTTGAGTCAAACCTAAACCGTTTCCGGCTTGCCTCGGCTAAAGGCAAGCAGATGAGGAGTTAACAGCAATGCACAGCCCGGCTTCACTGCCCAAAATGGTCCCGTTCGCTTTCTTATCTGTGGTCCTTATCTGGTCAACGACCCCCCTTGGCATCGTCTGGAGCAGTGCCTCGGTTCACCCTACCATGGCCGTTTTGCTGCGCATGGTATTAGCCCTGATATTAGGTGGCCTGCTTCTGCGCATATTTCAGATCCGCTTTCCCTGGACTAAGGCCGCGAAAAAGCTATATGGCTTCTCCTCCATAGGTATCGTCGGCGGTATGTTACTCAGCTATTTTGCCGCACAATATTTAGCCTCCGGCACTATGTCCTTAATCTTCGGGCTATCCCCCCTAATCTCAGGGATGTTAGCCCAAAAGCTGCTGAATGAACCTAAATTTGGGCCGACTAAGCTAGTCTCACTGGCTTTGGCGTTTATTGGCCTGGGTATCGTCTGTTCCTCTAAACTGTCGTTAAACTCCGATAGCTGGGTAGGTCTGGTATTGGTTTTGGCTGCCGTTTTTCTATTCAGCCTCAGTGGTGTCTTGATTAAGACGGTGCAGATAAATATTCATCCTATTGCGAGCACTGTCGGTGCACTGCTGTTTTCAACCCCACTGTTCACACTGGCCTGGTTACTGTTTGACGGAACCCTGCCTATAGACACCTGGCAGGTGAAGTCTATCTGGGCCATTATCTACCTGGGTATCTTCGGTTCTCTGATTGGCTTTATCGCTTACTTCTACGTGCTACAGAACTTAAAGGCCAGTACTGTAGCCCTGGTTACCCTGATCACGCCGGTTTTTGCCATGGGGTTAGGCGCAACGCTAAATGGTGAGGTGATCACCGATACCTTAATCATCGGCGCATTGTTCGTACTCGCAGGATTAGCCCTGTACCAGTTCGGTGAGAAACTGAAGAGTTTATTAAAAAAGTCAGACGTAGAGGCTAGTTCCTAGAGCCTGGAATCTAGGAGCTAGCATCCAGAACCTCTCTACGCCATCTTGATATTCGTGAGTCCCCGGGTCGCCTTATCGGTGAACTGGAAAGTGGTGCCATCAACTTCCTTCGCTTTATACATATTTTCATCGGCAACTTTCAACAAACTACTTAGCTCTGTGGCATCGATGGGAAAGAAGCTCACGCCTATGCTGGCATTAACCAGCAGGCTGATATCTTCATATTGAATGGGTAGCGCGAACTGCTCGGTCAACTTGCGGATCACTGTCATTACCTGCGTGGCATTTTCTATAGGCTCTAACCAGATGATAAATTCGTCTCCCCCGATTCTGGCGATGATATCCGATGAACGTACCGTCTGTAACAGCTTTTCAGCAACCTCCACCAAGACCAGATCACCCGCCGCATGACCATGGCAATCGTTGATGGCTTTAAACCGATCGAGATCGATAAAGAGCAGCGCGGCGCTCTGTTTCGTACGGCTACAGCGGGCCAGAGCCGTGTTCATCTGCTCCTCAAATGCGCTTCGGCTGTATAGCTTGGTCAAGCTGTCATGATTGGCCAGGTGCTCAAACTCCTCACGCTGATGCTGTAGCTCCTTGGTCTGACGCTCCACCTCCAGTTGTAGCTGATCTTTCTTGACCGTCGTCTCCTCCAGTGAGCGTTTCATCAAATTAAACTGCTCCGCAAGCACCGACAACTCATCGGTATCCTTAACCTCAATACGACTGTTAAGATTACCTTTAGCCAGATCTTTTATCCCTATGGTTAATGCGTTGAGGTTAGTATTAAAAGTTTTTAGCGTGAGCAAGGTCAGAGTCAAGACCACCGCCGAACCGACGACCATCAGCAATATTACCGAAGCAAGGATCTTTCGTTGGGATAACTCAGAATCCTGTATCGCTAATTTTTCTAACTTCCACAGGTCTTCATTCATCGACTGCAATGTCATGTTATAACGCGCTGAAAGCATACCGGAGGGCGAGGTGATACCGTGACTCACCTGAGACTCGAGATCCTGCTGCGACAGGTTCAGCAACACTCCTATGTTGTCGTTCATTCTCTTCAGGTTGGCAGCGATGACATTCTTATTTCTCTGGCTGAAAAGCGCCTGCTGCAGCAAGCGCTTAAGTTCTTCATGGGCGATGCGGGTCTGCTCGAGCGCGTCTTGATCATGATACTCCTGCAGCAACCATAACTTGCTGCTCAGCATATCAATTTTATACTCGATATCGCTGACCAGATAGAGCTGTGAGTTAGTCTCTACCTGGATCTCTTTAAGCGTAACAAAAGAGAGCAGGATGACACTCGTCAGCATCAGGCTCACGATCAGTAATATTTTAAGACGCAACGTTACTTTCATCTTCCTGCCAAATTAATTCACTAAGTCACTCCCATTGGCATATCCGACTTCTTCGCTCAGATAAACAACAAAGGGAGGCGTATTATAGATGTGTATCGGTATTTCCGGCCCGCTCCAGTGCCCGGCCATCGATTAACAGCCTAAAGTCCGGCACCCCTTGTGTAGCGGTAACTGAGCCCGTTGCTATCGCCCATCTCGCCTGTGTCTGTAGATTGGACAACAGCACATTGCTCAGGGAGAGTCTAAACAGGTAATCACTCCAGCCCCACTCAAGTTCTCTCACTGGAATGTTCAGAAAATTGCTGACTATGCTCTTGGAACGCTCCGGGTTTTGAGCAATATAGCTTTGCGCCTCATCGATGGCGGCTAAAATTTTCACATAGGAATCCAGGCTAGCTTCCAAAGTGGCTTTTTTTGCTATCAGATTAAAGGAGAGGTTATATATGCCCTTAGTCTGAAACTGGCTGATTTGGTCGCCATACTCTTTATGAAGCTGATAGCCCAAGGGCTCCCAGATCGATATCGCATCGACCTCTCCCGACAGTAACGCGGGACCTAATTCTGACGCCTCCATATATATTCGGTTAAATTTAACCTCTTTATTTCCGGTGAGGATCATATAGGCATAGATAAAAAACTCGCTGGCGCTGGACTCTATCATCCCTACATTTTTCCCCTCCAGTAATTTTGCATCTGTTATGGCAGAACTTTTTAAGGTGAGGAGTTTGAGATCATTATCTGACTCTACAAAACTGGCCAACACGGTGAAATCATTGCGTGAAAAGCTATTAAACATCACCACAGATTCAGAACTGGTCGCCAGCTCAACCTCATCATCGCTCATCATGCCAAAGCTCCTGTGTCCGCCTCGAACAGGCAATAACTCAACATGAACCTTGTGCTTGTCAAACAGTGCTAACTCTTGAGCGATAATTAGGGGGGAGCTTAATGGCGTGGTGGACATGGCTATCTTAACCGGCGCTGCAAACTCCTCCATTGAGGTTTCAGTCGGCACCGTCATAGCGAGATATATGGCGATTCCGACAAAAGGCAAAATCAGCGACAACTTCTTTATCATTCTCATGTCCATACTGAAACCAGAGTTCAGTTCAAATTGTAGTTCAGGAAGTCAGTACCCGCTTACTCCTCTGCCCGTAAAAATAGCAACTGAATTCTCCAACCAGCTCAGATCCCCTGCCCCATATTGATAAGCTGAGAGTATTCGGCCGGAAAGTGTTCGATACAGCCATTAGTGATCTCCGGAGGCTCATCTTCATACAAGGCTTTGACCTCCCAAAATGACTCTCTGATCCTGCTGAAGGCGTCGATCATTCTGGGATCAAAATGATTACCGCTTCCCTCAAACATGATGTCTTCAGTCTTATCGCGACCGAAGGCCTCTTTATAAACCCTCTTGCATGACAACGCATCGAATACATCGGCAATCGCCATGATCCTGGCGGCAACTGGGATATCGTCACCCGATAAACCATTGGGATAGCCACTACCGTCCCACTTCTCATGATGGTAATGAGCAATGTCCTGAGCAAACTGTAAGAACGTAGGACCATCATTTTCCGCCAGCTCATTGGTTAAGGTATTGATAGATGAGCTTATCGCGTTACTGCCATAGGTCGTATGTCGTTTCATTATCTCAAACTCAAAATCAGTCAGTTTAGTAGGCTTGAGTAAGATCTCATCGGGTATGCCCACCTTGCCGATATCATGAAGTGGTGCCGACTTGTACAGGAGCTCAATGTTCTTGTCAGACATAAAGTCATGAAAATCAGGGTGTTTTTGTAGCTCTTGTGCCAAAAGCTTCACATAGGTCTGCGTCCGCCTCAGATGCTGTCCGGTTTCGTTATCCCGTGTTTCTGCCAGTGTCGCCATGCTGAGAATCGTCACATCTTTGATGACGGCGAGCTCCCGTGTTCGCTCGGCAACTTTTTGCTTCAATGTGTTGTTGAAATTTTTCAAATGCTGCTCGGCACACTTTCTTCCGACTGATGCCCGGGCCCAAAACCAGATGAGAATCAAGCCAATGGGATAGATGATCAAGGCCGGATACAAAAACTCCATCTTAGATAACACTAAAGCAGGGCCGATCCCCCAATAGGTATTCACTATGATGATGCGCCACTCGTCGATAAAGTGATCCCTGTTGGCCACCTTCTTATGAATATCTTTAATGGGGTGTACGGTGGCGAAGGTAACCAGTCCATCTGAGCTCTCTACACTGCCCTTCTCGGCCCGCTTGATGGCCTGCCAAAGCTCCGGGCTTTCGGAACCGAAATTCTGCTTATGGTCGAGCATAAACCCCCACTCCTTAGAGGCATCCTGATTTGAAAGCCAATAACCCTCCTTATTCAATAGTGCTCCCTCACCCGGAGCAAACATCATCTGATTCCTGAATTTATCGAGCAATAAACTGGCGAAGTAGTTCAACACTATCACCCCTCTGAACTCCCCACTCTTATCCCGCAGGGGCTTGGCAAACCTGATCATAGGTTTCAGTGGTTGCTCGATAACGCCATTTTCCACATTGAGGTCGAGAGCCGAGATATAGATTTTATCGGAGGCAATTGAGGCCGCTTCCTGGAAGTAGTAACGCTTCGACTTGTCCTGTAGCAGTTCGGGGACCACTGCGACCGCTTGGTCATCGAAGAAATCGACCCGAACTAACTCCATTCCGGAGGGGGCGATGAGTCGAATTTGATCATAGAGTTGGCTGGTATTCGCCAGATTCAGAAACTCTCTTTCGATATGCGCTTTACTGTCATCGATTCCACCGTCCAAGAAGCTTTCTACGTGCTCACTGGCGGTTAAAAACTCCAGGTGAGACATGACGGTTGCCAGATCGTGTTGAGCTAAGTTGGTGCCAACCTCTATGGCAGCCTGAACCATCGCCTGTTGCTTGGCTTGTTCGACATTGATAAACAGAGAATTTGCCAACATTAAAGCGGCGATATTGAGTAAGGTGAGGGGAATGAATAGTGCAAAAAAGCGAGCCCGAACCAGTCGATTAAAACCAGAAAAGCGTTTATCCCTATCGCCGACTCGGTTACCGAATATCAAGGCCCACTCCTATCCTTTTGATATTACCAGATTCTTCCATAACGGCAGAGATCGATACCCAATATAAGGATCGCGCCCTGCACCATTAAATCTAGTTCACAAACGAGTTTCTGGCCACTATCAGGCTATGCAATGAGAGGGGGGGGGGGGGACTTGACCTATGACATCACTATCGGTGAGCCGATTTATGGGCCGGGGTTTATCTCTTTAATTGTATGACAGGTTGAAATTAAGCGGCTTAAGCCTGCAAAAAGGAAAGCGCCGCAATAGAGCTGCAGGCGTGTAGATACGAAGAGGTAAGCGCTATATTCGGGCTCGATTATTAACCTTATTCATCGCCTGTAACTTCTTTTGCAAACGACTATCTAACTTGAACCACAACTCTCCGGCGGGACTCACCTCTTTCATCACAGTGAAACCAGCGGCTTTTCCCACATAGAAGCGAGAAAATTTATCGGCGATAAATGAGGTCTGGGCAAACAGTTCAACCTCACCTATGGGATCACACACTAACTGAACCGGAGAGGTGTTGGATAACTGAAAATTAACGATCTCCAGAGTCTCGCCTTTTATCTTTAACGACTGCTTATTCATTATATCCATCTGCTCCAGATAGACGGTCTTACCTTCACAAAATCCAGGGATCCTGACCCAGGAACCTATGACCAGAGGAAGAAGTTGCTTATGGTTTTCACCCTGCTCTGAATTAAGGTATGCGCTGATCCCGATACCGCAACCTATGGCCAGAAGGGTAAAGCAGATAGCGGCAAGCTTAACTAAACGAGAGGGCATAGGGTCTCCGTATTGAAGCAAAATGGACTTCGAAGCGACTCGACCCGATAAAGGTGGAGCCAGCTCAGTCGACGCTTAAAATATTGCCGACTAAGGTATCTTATCGGGCAGAAAACATCCAGAGCAGTTTCCTGAAAATGACCAATTTTAACTTTACAGTCCAACAGGTTAGCTTAGGGGAACAGGTCAAGAGTAAGTGTTAACCACTACAGATAACTCAAATGGCAAACACCCGTAATGATTGAGTGAAAATAAGCAGCTTGTTGCTCTGCTTTAAGCCGATATTGGAGGGGCCATGCTCGGCATGATAAGTAGTGTTCAGTCTCTCTGCACACCTCTATTAATTAATGCACTCCTCTCTGTTTAGAGTATGCAATTTTTAATGAGTGTATCATCGTAGAAAGCGGGAGAAGCGGGAGGAACGAATTTATCAATTGAACCCTGCCGACTCCCTCGCCCCTCTAATCCTCGCCTCTCGGTTAATCATCATTAAGATTTAGTTGTAACCGAGGACAAAGTCTTTCTCCTCGTTAATGATATCCGCCTTATGGTTGAGACATTGATGATTCGCGGCCATCTCTTGACTGCCCAGCAGCTTGATGACGTAGTCGACTCTGCAGCGATAGTGGTTAGAGGTTTGATAGAGGTGTTGGTTAACCGTAAAGTTGAGATGCTTTGGTGCTGTATAAGACATAATCTTTTCCTCAGGTTATTTATTAGCACTTCAGGTGAAGCTTGAGCGTGCTAACCGTATTCAGACCGTATTCAGACCGTATTCAGATATAAGCATTTACTATGCCAAGCGAGTAATACTCACCCACAACACCTTAATTATAATCCGCGAAGGCGGGGAATGTTTGAAAACAAGCTGGATAACTAACTGTTTTTATTGGGGGTGAGATTAAATATAGAGGGGTAAGGCGATACATAGATACTCAGGAATAACTTAGATGACTGGATTATGAGAGAGATAAGGCCGTGGTTGCTTTCCCATTTTGCCTCTCTGTTTAGCGAATCTGTTCTCATTTTGCCAACCACTTGCGGGGGGCGAAGCAGAGACAGATAGGCACCTGAACAACTGCAACGGCGTACAGCACTTAGTTTAGTCATCGAGCCTGGAGATAAATATACGGCTAATATCCTTTCCCCACAGCTGAATGATCTTTCTGGTTTTATCTTTATTCAAGAAACATTTTCCAAAGATGATAATACCAGCCCCTTCTATATCACGGCGTTCCTCGATATTGAACCGCTTAAACAAACTGTCCCTGAACCCCTCGATAGGTATGCCGATATCCCGGCTATCTGAGGGGTTAAGCCACTGCATCGTCTTATCGATATGAGATACAGTCCCCCAATACATGCGCGGTGCCCCATTTTCAGTCGGCTCGGCATCGGCAAAGTTTACGAAGAGATTCCTGGCGCGCCAGCGATACTTTTCATCGGTATAGACCCAGAGATCAGATTCGGCCAGCCCACTCCCTCTCAGTAAGCTGTGAAGCAGCTTCTCCAGCCCCTGAGTTGCAACACGTTTGTCATCAGGTAGTTGAGGCTGACTCGTGTTTCCGCTCTTATTTTTGCCCTCTTTGACACTTTCATCATCTGTGTCGTATGCCTGTTCACTCTCCCTTATCCCGCTCTTGGTATCACTCTGATTCTCGTTAGGCCGCTTCTTAGAGACGGGTTTGGCACTCATCTTAGATGAATGAACTGAGGGAGGTTTGGCGAAGTCGATGATCATGGCGTCACTGTCGACCACCACCCTGTTAATTTCGATAGCATCTTGCTCCTCCCGGGTCTTAGCCTGTGAGGGCTTAAACTCTCGGCAGTTATCCTGATGATAGCGGGAGCCGAAACAGGCAGCCTTACCGTCCGCCGACGCCTTGCGGTAATAGGCTTTGCCGTGGCACTCAGGGCAGATAAGCGATTGCCGATACAGCTCAATCTCTGCATCGCTCAGCTTTTGAAACCTGAACACAGAATAGGTAACAGGTTCACTTTCATCGAACATACAGATGGCATCAAGCATAATATCGAAAACCCCGGTAAATTAGTGCCTAATCGAGATGGTTATCATCACGGGAGCATGGTCTGTGCTGTGACCGTCAAGTTCAAATCTGGGATTGATAAGATGCCTGTCATAGGTCTCATACCTTCCCACCTCAGCAAGGCTACGGCTGTTCTTCACATCGAACTCACTCGAGAGCAGGATATAATCCAGCACGGTGCCTCTAGCGTAATAATAATGTGTTGCAGGCCTCTGTTGGCAGGAGAGGCTATATTGACCATCCTGATATATCTCGTAAGCATCTTTCAGCCTATGGTCCTGCAGTTGATGCTCAACCTCTCCCAGCGAAGGATCGGGCTTTATGCGGGTATCGACAGAGGTCAAGGCACTTAGCACGCCATCACTCAAGATATCATTGAAATCTCCCATTAATACCATGGGGTACCCGGTTTGAAGGCGACGCTCAACCATGGCGTATCGCAACAGAGCGGCCTCGCTGCCTCTTTGTATACTTGCCCCCCACTGACCCAGGGCTTCGAGGGAGAGTAACCGACCGACACTCTCGCTGCCGGCACTGTGACTGCTTTGCTCCTGTGCATCGAACAGTGGCCGTTTTGATTTAAAGTGAACAACATAACAGTCGCAGGCTCCCAGCTTGGGCAGGGATATTGTCACACGCAGTGGTTTTCGGCTAAAAGCAAAGTCACCGGATAACCCCATCTGGGTCGCCCGCTCTCCATCCACTGTAACGCTGTGTGCCTCAGCGATGGGGTAGCGGGACGCTATGGCAACAACAGGCTTACTATAGATAAAATCATCGACCACATCTGGGGTATCCAACACGGCAAAGTACTCCAGTCCGCAGCACTTGGTTAATTTTGCCAGGGCATCCGGGCTAAATACTTCCTGAAAACCGATGACATCGGGCTGGTGTGTCTCTATGTAATTCGTTATCCACTCCAGTTTCTTCCGCCACTGCTCCTGAGTATAGATATTCTCAAATTCATAGTATGCACCGGGCGGCTCAATAAAGTTGAACAGGTTGAAGGTCGCTATCTTGATAAGCTCAGATGCATCAGAGCTACAGGTCGATTGAATATGCAAGCTGAAACCTTAATTCGATCACAACTGATTAATAGGCTTAGGTTACAATGAAATGCCGATAATGACACGATATGATGGATCCACAGACAATAAAAGTTCCCTGCTGAAAATAAAGATTTCAAGGAGGGTATGCCCGTCACATCTTTGCACCCAAGTGCTGTTGACCATATTCATTGCGCGTTAGGATTAAAAACTCTTACTGCTCCCCTTTTTCTTTTTGCTGCTTATTCATCAAGGTACACCATGCAAGTCACTTCAATCGAACGGGTTAAACGTGCTTTTATTGCCGGGATCTGGGCAACACTCGCGAGCATCACGATTGGGTTTGGATTTAAAATCTGGTTGGCGCAATGGGTCGACAAAGCGGATCTGGCTCTGTATCACACGGTCGTGGATATCGTCTCCCTGTCCCTGATCCTGATGACAGGGTTTCGTTCCTCTATGGTGGTAAGCTACTCACAAACTCAAAACGATAGGGATATCACCAATATCTTTCGTTACAGTCTAATCGCTATGGTTCTGTTTACCTGGGGTGGAGTATTGCCCTACATCAAGCATAGACTCCATATCGATGTGGAGTACTTTCACTTGGTCGGCATCATCTTAGGGATGGGATTAAAGGTCTACTTTACCAATCAAATTGCCATGTATCGCATCTACTCCATCTCCAATAGAGTCACCTGGATGGAGCCCTTGAGTCAGGTCGTTATCTTTCTGTGCTGTTACTATCTGCTACGCCAAAGTGCTATCGCTTCTCTTTTTTACAGCTTGATGCTCTCCTCCGTCGCCATGGCCGGCTTTATGTTTATCAATCGGCGTAAACAGGTAGCGACCACACCTCTGGCGTCGGTAAATCTGGACTCAAACCTGCGTAGCTTTGTAAAGAAAAGCTTTACCGCTTCCCTTGAGGCCGGAGCAAGCATCTTGATGATCTACATGACCGTACTGATGACCATCGGCCACTTCAGCATAGATGAACTGGGCGACTTTCAGGTTGTCGTCAGGCCCATAATAGCTTATCTGACCCTGCTTTTTGTTTTCCCTATGTATCGATTCGTCTTTCCCGAGCTCGCGGTCTGCGTGCGCCAGGAAGACCATGAGCAGATCAAACAGATAAAGCTGTGGGTATATAAGTTAGCCATCTCTATCAGTGCCTGCTTCTTTACGCTTATGCTGTTCTATAGTCATGAAATAGTAAACTGGGTTTTTCCGGCACAATACACCAAGGCCGCACCGGTACTGATGCACTTCTCTATGTTCTTCGTGTTTATGATGCTTAACGCCTATCAGTTAGCCTTTATCAAGGCCCATGGCCTCTTCACCCAGAGTCTGCTAATCAGGCTCAGCGGAATACTGGCCTTAATTGGAAGTTATTATATCTACAGCAGAATTACAGATAATGTCGTTGCCGTTATCTTATCTCTGGGAAGTGGCTATCTGTTGATGTTCATTCTTTCCAGCATAGTCGAGAGCCGGGTACTAAAACGCAGCCAGCCGCAACTCTCACCGCCTCAGAGAAGCTGACTCCGGATAAAATAGTAGCCCGCCAATCACAACTCGGGGATCATCCCAGAGAGCTATTACTGCCTGCATCCGGGCAGTCCTTATGGTGACTCTGGTTCTTATGGTTGAGAATTGATACCTGGGTTGGCTTTGGCTCGAAGAAGCAGACCCGGTTTCTCCCGGTATTTTTAGCTTCATATAGAGCCAGATCTGCCTGAGTCGTGAGATCCAGCAGATCAGAGTCTTTCGTCGGTGATATGCTCGCAACACCGATGCTGACAGTAATAAACTCACTGGTAAGTGACGTTTCATGTGGGAGCGCTAATCGCTCGATATTATATTGGCAACGTTTGGCCGGAGAGGCGCAGTCTCGGGTCCTGGGCAACAGAACCACAAACTCCTCTCCTCCGTAACGGGCGACAAGATCCGAGTTCAGGTTGAGTGTCTGGCTTAATGCCTGAGCCACCTCCCTTAAACACTGATCACCTGCGAGATGGCCATAGGTATCGTTATAGAGTTTAAAGTGGTCTATATCGATCATCATCAAACCGATATGTGACCCCTCTCTTATCGCTTTCTGCCACTGAGCCTGCAGGGTCTCGTCAAAGCAGCGCCTGTTAGGGATCTTGGTCAGGCCATCTGTCTGCGACAGCTCCTCCAGCTTTCTTTTAGCCTCATTAAGGTCATGGGTTCTCTGCTCAACCTCATTTTCAATCAGCACGGAACGCCTTAGAATCGCGTAGATATAGGAGGCACCGAGCAAGACAAAAAGCCCACCGAAAATCGCTATCATATAGGGCAGCTTTCCTCTGCGCTCAGCCACATAGCCCACAGAGGGCGTCGCAACAATTGCCCACTGCCTGCTACTGATACGAGCCAGTGACTTCTCATAGGTAAAGTCGATCTGCGACAGGCTCAACTCCAGCTTTTCAGGGAAGTTTGAGTAGAGCGAGGCATTGCCGTTTGAGGTCCGGTCTTCCAGAGAGAAGTAGATGCCGTGAGCCGAAGTTCTCTTGATCGCACTGTCGAACATATCGCCAATACGGTAGACCCCCAAAACATACCCCCTGAGCTGCTCACGACGTTTAAAGACTGTTGTGGGATCTCCCGAGTAGATAGGCAGGAAGATGCGGATCCCCTTCTGCTTAGAGTGATACTGAAGCAGGCTGATTCCCGGAGTCGCCACCGACATATCCAGATCCCGCGCCTTCTCCAGAGCCTCTACACGTTTGTGATTTGAGGAGAGGTCGAACCCCATCACCACCTCATTGCCTGAAAATGGAGCGACATAGGAGACGGGAAAGTAGCTCTCCCTGTCCAGGGCACGGATCATCCCCTCCGGGCCAAGTTCGGTAATTTCAAAGTCCGGAAACTCACCTCGCTTCATCTCTTCGTAGGCGGCTCTCTCCCCCCCGGTGACTTTAGGTGCCCATTCCAGGGCCTGGATATCCTGATGCCTGACCAGAAAGCTGTGGGCAATACGATTAAACTCGGCAGGGCTCACTTCGCTGGAGCTGTCAAACAAGCCTTTGATGGCAAAAAGCACCTCAATATTGAGCAGTAACTCCCTCTCTAAGGCGGCCGCTTTATCATCGACATCCTTACGAAAATCCTGCTCTATCGCCTTGGTCTCTTTTTCATAGAAGCTGAATCCCATATAGGTCGAAAGGCTTAATCCAAGCAGAATAGCGCTAAAAAGAATGTACTTAGAAAAAAAATTCATACCGAAGCAATGTATCCATAGAAACAGGCATTTAATGCGCAGTTTACACGAAAACCCGGCACAAAGTTAACATTTTCATCACATTGCAACCGAATTTAGTTTCAATAAAAAGCATGGCTGTTGTCATAAGAAAGTCGTAGTAAGCGATTCGGGATTTAAAGCAGATTGCTGGATTACTCAGGAGTTTTCTCCCGGGGAGGGGTGAAATCGATAATATCCCCCTGTTTGGCGACCCGGGCTCTGTCGGAAACATAAACTCTGTTCCTGCCGGTTGTTTTGGCCCGGGACAGGGCATTAATTGTCTCATTGATAAGATCATCCGGGTCATAATCTTGAGTCGGAATCATAGTCATCACCCCCAGGCTGATGGTGAGGTATTGTGAGAGAGGTGAAACCTCATCGGAAATATACAGCTTCTCGATATTAGCCCTGCACTTTTCAGCCAAAATGCTCGGTTCCTCTGTATTTGGTAACAAGATGGCAAACATGTCGGCGCTGTATCTGGCCACCAGGTCAGAATTTCGACTCGTGGCACGGGAGAGCTCTGCGGCTACATCTTTAAGGGACTGTTCTCCAGCCAGATGACCGTAGTGCTCCCTGTATAAATTGAAGTCATCTGGCTCGATCATGATCAGCGACAGGGCACTGCCATCACGAATAGCCCTCAGCCACTCGGTCTCAAATTGCGCATCGAACTGTCGGCGATTAGCCAGGTTTGTCACAGCGTCGATGCGTGAACTCTCCTCCAGAGTCCGGGTTACTTTTTGTAGTGCCAGAGTACGCTCAACCACCTCTGCTTCGATAAGATCTGACTGCTTGAGAACCACATAGATATAGCTGCCGACAAGCAGTACAAATAAGATACTGAAACTTCCTGTTATCAATGGCAGCATACTTCTTCTCTCGGCGATATAACCTAACGTCGGGGCTGCCACTAAGGTCCACTGTCTACCGCCGAACCTGCGCAGGGGCTTGCTATAACTGAACGCTGCCTGAGTTGTATCTTGATACTGAGAGTCTGAGTAGTTGTTATACAGTTGAGCCGCCTCGATACCTGTATTATCGATTAACCTCAGCTTGATCCCATGTACCCTGGAGTGCATGGTAGCGGTTTCAAACATGTCCCCTATTCGAAATACGCCAAGTACAAATCCTAAGAGCTTTTCACGTCGCTTCCCCTGCGTTGCCGGGGCCCCTTCATAGATGGGCGCAAACATTAAAAAACCTCTCTGTTCAGAGGTTTCCTGAACCAACTTTATGCTTTCAGTCGCAAGTAATAGGTCTAAATCTCTAGATTTGTTGATTATTTTTGCCCGTTTATCATTTGAAGCGAGATCAAAGCCCATAGCCAGCATATTTCCCTTGATGGGCTCAGCATAGTAAACAGGAAAATACTCGGCACGCTCTGATGCCCGCACCATACGCCCCTGTGATTCGCGCTCAGTAAACTCAAAATCCGGATAGTCCACTCTTCGGGCATGCTCATAAGCCTCCCGCTCCTCCTGCTTGACTCTGGGAACCCACTCCAGGGCCTGAATATCCGGATGCCGAACTAAGAAGTCTGAAGCCAGTTTTTTAAACTCATCTGCCGTGACATTTTCAGAACTATCGAACAAACCTTTGAGCGCATACAACACCTCCGATTTCAGTAGTAACTCACGCTCGAATGCCGACGCCTTATCATCGACATCCCTTCTGAATTCGGCAGCTATCGCCTGAGTCTCCTTCTGATAGAAGCTATGGCCGGTCAAGCCTGAAAACAGTATGCCTAACAACACGGACAGAAAGATGATGTATCGTGATTGGGGGTTAGAAATGGGCATGATTATGGCGAAGTAACCTGTGTAGCACACAGACGCTTGATGACGATGAGATCAACTAACTTCCCGGTACTTAAACTCATCCGCCAAGTGATATAAAGCCGAAAAAAGTTAACCATTGTTATTACCAGCCCTCTACAGCACCTTCAGATCTACCGACTCGTATAAATATGCGAAATCCCTCTTCATTGAGCTTAGTTACAAAAGGGGGAAAATCAAATGATAATCGTTTGCCCCAGGCCAGAGTGTCCTTCCCTACTTGTAATCCTAATCCCCTGTGTCATAGTCTGTTTAGTGTTACTCTTTTTTGCATGTAGAGTTGTAGCCAGTCGAGGACGGATTCTGAGTATGCTATTAGCCAAAAAATCAACGACACTCCCAGCACTGTCTGATGGTAAGTCAGCAGCCGAAGTCTCTGTCATCAAAGGGGATAACCCCCTGATATGGCCTCTACTCAGTGTTCTCCAGACCTCAAGTAAGAGTTGGAAGGTTCACCACCTTGCGGCCGAACTTCAGAAAAAGGGATTGATGCAAGATCTCGATGAAGACAAGCAGAAGGCACTCTTTAAAAGCAATTTTCTGTTGATGAATGCCCTGTTTGAACTACAGGCAATGTTACTGCCCGAGCACTGGTTGCAGGTCAAGGCCATGGAGATACAGATATTTCGGATCCTGCCCGGCAACTTAGATTCCAGTCTCAGGGAGGATGATGCACTGAGAGAGTATTACCTCAACTGGGTTAATTATGATACCTGCCCCGATATCATCCAGGAGATGCTTGAGTCCTTCTGGAATCGATACGAAGACTACATAGGCACTAATCCGAATTTAATGCATAAGAGTCAGGCTCTCGCCGTATTCGAGCTGGATACGAGTGCTACAGACAGAGAGGTACGGCGGCAGTGGCGTAAGCTGGCACTGCAGTGGCACCCGGATCGTCCCGATGGTGATGCGGCTCAGTTCCGGAAAGTTTGTGAAGCCTGGCAAGCTTTAAGAGAGAAATATTAAAATCTCACTCAAACCCCAACCTAAGTCACACTAGTAGACCTGTTTCACCGACCAATTTCAGTCATAATTAAGCTTTAGCTTTTATGCTAAATTCAGCTGAATTTTTCAGGCACCTTTGCCGGCTCTTGCCCTACCCGACCGAGCCGCAGGTCACTTTTGAGGACAAAAGATTGATTAAACATATTGCACTAGCATTAACACTGGCCGTTGCGCCATTGAGCAGCTTTGCTGCACAGTTTGTAGAAGGTAAGCATTTTACTCAAGTTTCTGATAAAGCGCCGAGTGCCCAGCCAAAGCTTACTGAGTTTTACTCTTTTTATTGCCATAACTGCTTCAACATGGAGACTCAGTATCTCCCCGATATCAAAGCGAACTTAAATAAAAACGTGAAGTTCGATAGCAAGCACGTTGACTTTATGAACAGTGATATCGGTACCGAAGTGATGCGTTCACTGGCCGTCATCCAGGAGCTGGATGCAGGTGAGAAGATGACTCATGCCATGTTCGCCGCCATTCAGGGTGAAGAGGGAGCTCACGGCCATAGCCATGATCACGACCACAGCGCCCATGAGAAGCCTGAACTAAACAATCGTGATGACATCAAGAAAGTCTTCGCCGACAACGGCTTTGATATCAGCAAGTACGATGCTATCGCCGACAGCAAAGCCGTGAGCGACAAGATTAACCTGTGGCGTGCTCAGCAAAGAGAGTTTCGCATTCAAAGTGTTCCGGCATTTATCGTTAACGACAAATACGCCGTCAATATGGGACAGATCCGCACTCTGGGTGAACTTATCGACCTGATCAACTACTTAGCCATCGAGCATAAGTAACAGCTCAGCTTCGGCTGTACAGCTTCAAAAAAGGCTCCTCCCGGAGCCTTTTTTTTATGGATGCTCTTCGCGGTTGCGCCTCACAAATAGATATTCAAGATTTCACGCCACCTCTGGATCAGCCTAGGCCAACGCTGCGCGGCTCCCTCTCTCACCTGGCGACTCAGGCCCAGTGATACCAAATGCTCGCCTGCTGATAGCGTCCGGGCATCGGCTATCAGCCTTTCTATGACCTCAACCAGCCGCTCCGGGCTCAGCTCTTCAAGCTTAATCAGGCGCACCGTCTCAGACGTCATAGATTCAACCTCCGATAACTGCTCATCGAGTCCATCGACGCCACTGGTAATGACAGGTTTTCCTGCCGCCAATGTCTCCTGGCAACTCAGGCCGAAGGGTTCCCAACGTGAGGGGATGACAACCGCATCGCACCGGGAGAGGAATCGTGGCACATCTTGAACCTCACCGACAAAATGTACATGAGGTAGTTGTCCCCAACTTTGCTCAAACTTACTCAGCTCCTCTCCATCACCGGCAAGCCTGAGCTCTACCTGTTCCGGAGGCAGCTTAGCCATGGCCTGCAACAGCAGATCGAAGCCTTTTTGGGAATCCAGGCGTCCATAGGCTCCGAGCACTATCGGAGCAACAACTGCTTTAGGCGGCAACTTAAGAAAAGCACTCACATCCACTGCCTGGCCAACCACGGTAAGCCTCTCCCGGCTCGTCAGCCGCTCTTTTTTCATCCAGTCAGCTTGCGCGTTTGACACCGCAAGTACATGGGTCACGACACAATAACTGAGCCTCAGCATCACCAGAAAGCGCAGGGGGCTGGTCACCCTATGCCTGACAAAACACTCACTGTAGTGATGCTCCTGAAAGAGCAGAGGTGTTCCTATATTCATAAGACGAAGCAGGCAGAGCCCGGGGAGCTTTCGCCAGGATACGGCGGCGTGCAGACAGATAATATCGGCCCTGTAACGCCTGGGGAACCAGGAGTGTAGATTGAGGGTCGATATTTTAAAATCAAACATCCTATTCAGGCTCGAGCCCGACAGATTCTCGAGCGCTACCTTTACCCCGCCTAACTTACAATCGTCGACGAGATGAATTACTTGCGGTCGCAAAGGCACCTCACAGATACGAGGTTCTAGGTTCCAGGTTTTAAAGGAAATATAGCCTAATTAATGGCTTACTTACAGAGTGTAGATCAGTCTCGAATAAAGTCTAATAGGTGTAAAGCCGCTAAGACAATATGCAGCAGAATAAAGCCGATAAAACTCTTAGCCAGGAAGATATGGTATCCACGCCACATCAGAGCATCAGAGCTGCCCTGCATGAAGAACCAGAGTACGCCGGTGAAACCAACACCAACGAACAGCAGCATGCCGAGTCCCTCAATCCAGCTGAACAGGCCACTGCCGCCGGCAATGGGGAGCTTTCCTTTGAAAAGTCCGCCGATATCTCTCTTTAACTGTGAAAAATCCCCCCGCAACCAGGGAAAATACTGTCGCCACTTCCCCTTCAGGCTATTGGAGAGCAGAAAAGTGAAAGAGAGCAGAGCCGTTAATAGCCCCAGATAGACATGGGCTAAGTCCCAGAATGAGGCACTCGCTCTCAGGCTTCGACCTATTAAGATCCAGCCGCTGGTAACAATCAGATAAGCCGATAGTATGATGATAAACAGATGCTGAAGCTCATTTAACTTAGAGAATAACTTTGTGATTACGGATGCTGGCTTAGACATATGATGCCTCTTAAATGAGCGAAATAAATTGCAAAGTGATGAACCTGATACCCAGCAGCCCTCTTTCTGAATCGCCCCCTCGCCGGAGGGCTACTCAAGCCCTGATGTCGGGGGCTTAATCAAAGTGCATGAAACTCCTGAGCATAACTCTCAAGCTTTGACCAGTCGGTATACTCTATCTTAGTGTTGGCGTCGGTGGGCCCTTTGGTGATCCACATGATGAAACGAATAATATTACGATCCATCGCTCCGTAACCTTGATAATCTAAATTACCGGCGACCACCTGCATCAAGGTAGGGCGCCAATCCGTCTTATCGAGAAATGCCTTGGTATAGGGGTTGGTCTCGACCGTATTCTTGGCAGGCTTACGAGCCACAAGATTGACCGAGAAGAAGCTGGTGATCTTCTGGTCTAAGATAGCACGATTGTGAGAGATAAACTGATAAACCGATGGGTTATGCTTACCGTTACGGATGCTCGCACCTAAAATTATCTTATCGAATACCGCTAAATCCGGTGTGTCATCGATGCTCGATGTCGTCACACTATTTCCAGCAGTCTCAAGTTGTTGCTTCAAATATTCACAGATCTTGCGAGTCTGTCCATGCACACTTGAGTAGATAATTAAGATGTTACTCACCAGCACCTCTTGAAAAATTAATAATTATTGACACTTACAATAATAAGATAAATGCCATTTTATTTACATGAAACAGATCACGGCGGTCATTTGCAAAACTCAGCTTAACTTTATCTGCATCACAAATCCTTATTTCCATTTTCCGGAAACGAAGATATAGAAAACAAAAGGCCACCTTAGTCGGCGGCCGTTTCATCTGGCAGGAGTTACGCGCCAAAGGCAGCTAGAGTGACATCAGGAAGGCTATCACCTGCTCCCGCTCTGCTCTGTTCAACGCCATAAAGTCATCACGACTCAGCTCACTCTCACCGCCATGCCATAATATAGCCTCTTCGAGAGTGGCCGCCCGGCCATCATGGAGGAAACCCGCCTGAGGGTTAACGGTTTGCGTCAAGCCTATCCCCCACAGAGAGCGTGTACGCCACTCATTGCCATCGGCCAGAAAGTCAGGTCGTCCGTCGGCAAGCTCATCACCCATGTCGTGGAGCAGCATATCGGTGAAGGGGTAGATGGTCTGCCCTTTGAGTGCCTCATCCATAGGTAAACCTCCGATATCACCCGAAGACTTAGTGACGAAGCTGGGTTTATGGCAGCCGGTACAGTTGAGTTGATCGAACAGGCGAGCCCCCTCACGCACATCAGGGGCGTCGATGTTTCGCCGAGCGGGCACGGCAAGGGTTTCGGCATAGAAAACCACAGAATCACTGAACTCTGCACTGGCTTCCGGTGCCCCATTTTCATCTTCTCCGGTATCGGTGAAACCGGTTCTGGTCAGGTAACTGTCGTGCAGCGCCGTACCGACGATGCTCTCGTCGGGAAACAGAGGGTTAGTGATGCCGATATCGCCACGTAGCGCACCTAAAGATTGAACCCGTACGCTTGGCGTATTGGCCTTCCAGCCAAAGCGGCCCAATGAGACAGGGTTAGTATCGCCGGCACGCGCCTTAACCGCATCGAACACAAAGTTAGCACGACCGGAGATCTTGTCTCCATCGGCATCATCTGTGTCTACCAGAGCTAAAATATCGGCCTCGGGGATCGCTTCGAGCAAGCCAAGGCCAAATACCGGCAAGCCGTTTCGCCACCCCATCAGGACATCATCCTGCAGTAGCTCAGAGGTTACATTGGCACTGTTTAAGGTCTCACCCGGAGCATCGTATGGGTTTTCAACATCAAACAGTGGCTTTTTCAAGGTAATGCTACTTCCGTCAGGGTAGGTAACCAGCTTGGTCTCATAGGAGAGGTATACATCAGCCTGGCCGCCAAACAGATTGTTCTCCCAGTCCGGCCTCGCCTTCAGCACACCGCGATGGAACAGTTGCCCACCGAAATTCGGCACCGGGATGGGAGCGCAATAGTCATTTGCCTCTGTGCCCCGGGTACATGGCTGTGAAGGTGCCTTACTGATACGCAGAAAGAGTCCCGCCTCAGAGCCCAGCTTTACGCGCTCTTTTCCGGCAGGAACGATCGGGGTTGAATTTCGTCCGTCACGCTGATGGCATGAATTACAGTCGGCGTTATTAAATACCGGTCCCAGACCATCGAGCTCCGGGTGGTCACTGTTCGGCGCGGTGGTGAATGCGGTTTCGAAACTGAGATCCCCCTCTAAATGATGCTTCAGACTCGCATCAGACATATTGGGAGCGGGTGTCGAGAAACCATGCCCCGACTCAGATGCATCGAAGGTTGTAGTCTCACCACCACTGGCTCTGATATCGGTAAACGCGGGGTAGTTTTTTTCCTCCGGCTTAGGTTCGGGGGTATCATCGCCAGAGCCACCACATGCACTCAATCCCATACAACACAGGAGTGCAAAAGCCGGGTATCTGTGTGTCATCATCATTTTATCTCACACTGGTTTTAATCATCCGGCAGGGCTGTCTCTATGCTGAGTTTATCTGCCGAAAAATTGAGTTGTAAAAACAGAAAAGGAGGCCGCTTTACCGCCTCCTTTCACCTACTTAACAATCGAATAAGTCAGGAGTTAAACTTTCCAGTCGTTAAGCAGAGGAAGTACGTCTGACTCCAGGCTGGTTTGCAGCTTAGTGAGTGCATCGACCGCAGTTTGTACTCTGACCCGGCCCTCGACATCGGAGATAGCCTGACGGAAGGGCATGTTATTTGTGCCTGAGATAGCCTGGATCTTGATGATGGCATCGTCTATCTCACTGCCAACACGGGCAGCCAGTGTCGCATCGGCCGCCTTGACAAAGTCGACAATCCCTTGCTTATCCGACTCGCCCGTGAACTCTCCCTGATAGACATTACGGACACCTATGATGTTATCGCTGAAGTCGGTCAACGAGTTCCAGGAGTACTGTGACTCCACCTTCGAAGTGTCTGCAGTCTCTATAGATACACCGAATGGGTCTGCAATTTTACCGTTACCCACCTCATCGACGATGCCTATCATGCCATTCACTAGCTCCTGAATGACACCAACCTGGGAGCTGTAAAAGGTGTTGCCTTCACTGCCCGGATTCTTAACCAACTCGCTGTATGCCTTGCCACCCTGACCATCGTGGCTAACCTGCCACGCATCATCGAGCATCTTAGTGTAGTCACGGAAGACTTCTGCCAGTCCCATCAGGTATTCACTCTCGGCGGTCGTCAGGTCGGCGATCGCTTTCTCGTTATCGGCAACGCCGTCACCAAACAATAGATACTCCATGGTATGAAATCCCTGAACATCGTCGTTCCATCCCTTGATAGTTTCCGCATCAAAACCGGCATTATTTGCCAGAACCGTAGTTAGATCTGTGGTATTCAGTGGCCAGCTATCTAAGTGTGGATCGATCCCTAAAGAGTCAACCGGACCGAAGATATGTGACTCCCCCTGCTCCCAGGGCTGACGCGCAGCCTTCCATGCCTCCTGAGCGGCAAGCAAGTTCGCTTGCGTAGGCGTATTGACCAGTGTCTGAGTGGCTTGAAGCAGGGCTTCACCTTTCATAGCCAGATTGGCATAACCACTGACGATCACGTCATCGGTAAGATTAGTGATCATCTCTGTTGCCGCAAACTCAAACTTAGACTCATCAACCGGAGGAGTCGTCTCATCGCTGCCCGAGCCACCGCAAGCCGCCAGGGTGGAGATAAGTGCAATTGCGATGGCCGAATATTTTAAAGATTTCATGTAAAGCTCCATTTTTACTTCATGTTGTACTTCATGTTAGTGACGCTGCCCGATCCCATTGATCACAGCGAGAACTGGTAACCGACACCCAGTGCAAAAAAATTGGTATCGGGAATCGATGACACGGCGACCTGCTGGCGACCCACCTCGGCCTTCAGCACAATCTCCGGAATTGGAAAGTAGTTAACCCCGACACTGGTCCAGGTATTTTCATAGCGCTTGGTAGCGGTGCCGGTTTCAACCTCTGCCAGCGGGTTTGAGTAGTCGATATTGGCAAATATGGTGACAGGGACCGGCGTGAACTGACCCAGATCCACCCCCGCCTCAACGAAGAAGGCCTCCGACTTAGAGCCTAACTGGGCAAAGTTGCCAGGCTTCAGTCCCGGTGTGGTTTTGTTAGATTGAGTGATAGCATCGGCGTCGCTGAGCGTGCCGCTGAGATATTGGCCGCGTAATATCCAGGGGCCCTGAACAAATGCACCGGAGACGGCAAAGATACTCACAGTGCCATCCCCCTCTACCTTGTTACTCTTATGGCGGTTGCCCGTGGTGTTGCCGTAATAGTAGGCGACACCGATAGCCGAGCCTTTCTTGAAATTTCCATAATCGAGACGCAGGGCATAGGCCAGATCATCGGCATTGACATGTTCGAAGCGCTTTTGATGCCCGGATGCAACCCAGTCGTAGGTTCTGAAGTATTCGGAGTTCAGTCCGCTGACAACCTGTGCCTGATAATGAAAGTTAGCCACTTTGCCAAATACGCCGACACCGGTCTCATTCCATACCGCTGGTAACATGGCCGCCTCACCGCGGTGACGCAACACAGTCAGGTACTGGTCGGGTTTATGCAGAATACTCGACAGACCGATCGGCAGGTGGATATTACCGAATTTAACCCCGAAGTTTTCACTGGGACGATATCTTATTTGCGCCTTCTCGATCATCACCTCGCCACCGGCTTCGACCTCTGACTCAAACTCGCCAAACTCATCGAAACCATCGTACTCCAGTGCGGTACCTGTTCCGCCATGCTCATACTCGATCTCGACCTCCATGTCCCACTCATCATTAAACTGATAACCAAACTCGGTCACGATTCTTTCCAGATCGAAACGACCACGACGTTCAGCTGTGGTGTCCTGTACATTTTCAAAATATTCGTCACTGGTGTAGTTCATGCTGCCATATGACTTGAACTTAAATCTGCTGAACTTACTTTCAGCCAGCTCTTCTTGAGCCGTAGCAACCACTTGGGCCTGCTTATCCTGCTCTTGCTGCTGCACTTTCTGCTGAGCTGCCAGCTCGGCCAGATCTTGCCTGAGCCTTTGAAGCTCGGCTTCCTGCTTCGCGATCGCCTGCTCAAGCTGAGCAGGCTCGGCAGCTAAAACATTGGTACTGCTTAGGCTTGTAACGCTTAGCGCAGAGATCGATAGCGCCAGCAAACTTAACTTACATTTCATATTGTTATCCGCACTGAGTTAACAGCTCCCCCTAAATTTGCGGACAAATTAAAGCAAATGCGAATCATTTGCATTAAAATTTACAATAAAAATTACAGTTTGATTACTTTTTTTGCAGCCAAATGGATAAAAAGCTGATAGGGGAGATGGGGCAAATAACCGTCAGTAAGGGCGTTTTCAAGCAGTCCGATGACAAGAGGTTGAAAATTTACCCTGTAGGAGCGGATTTAGCCGCGAAGCGAAAAGAAGCTGTAAGTTTTAAGTGGTAAGTAGGAGCTAGAAACTAGAAACTAGAGACTAGAGACTAGAGACTAGAGACTAGAGACTAGAATGATATGAACCCGGTAAAGTGGACACGAGGCTTAAATTCTTGATTCAAAGGTTGTGGAGCTCATTCCATATAGAATCTCGTGGCCTCTCAAGCTACACCTTAATCTTTGACGCACCTGAAGCCAATGGAACCATAGACACTCTCACCACTGACCGGGGCCTTGATATTGCGAAATGAGCTTCTAAGGTTGAGTGCCATCTCATCCCAGGATCCCCCCCTCACGACTTTACGAGGGCTGGGCTTCTGATCTGTCAGGTTACCAGTAACGTATTGCGCCAAGCCATCTTTGGCATACCAGTTCATGGTCCACTCTCCGACATTACCATGCATATCGAACAGGCCTAAAGCATTGGCCGCTCTGGTTCCAACGGGCCAGGTTCGATCTTCACCGCAACCATCACCTTCACCGGCCACCGAGCCCATGGTTTCACCGTCATCTAAGATCGCCTGTTTGCAGCTGACAGACTCTCCCCAGGGATAGCGACTTAAGCTCGATGCGCGAGCGGCCTTCTCCCACTCCGCCTCATAGGGCAGGCGTTGGCCCCGCCACTTACAAAATGCCTTAGCCTCGGCCCAGTCGACACAGTTGATGGGGTGTTCACTTCGGCCCCTTGCCCCTAAGTTGCAATACTTATTACGGGCAAAATCTTTGGGCCTGCTGCACTTTCCGGCATCCATACAGGCCTGATATTCACTGACCATCACCTCATGGGTATCGATATAGAATGCTGGCACAAACACAGCTACGCCACCGGGTTTCCCCTCATCGGATTCACAATCGGCGTCATTGAGCGAACATCCCATCTGAAATGAAGATTCAGGCACAAAAATTACCGATTTCGGCTTGGAAGGATCGGCAAAAGCCGAGGAGCTAACCAGGAGCCCGCACAGGCTTAAGCGCAACACCGCTGATACGGGTAAAGAGAATTGTTTAAAACCAGACATAACATCTTCCTTATGTAATTTCTGAAAATGACCGGGGAAATATGTGACCCTTTATCAGCAACAGCAATTAAACGAGCCAGATCTCCTTAAGCTCCTTTCACAGTAATAGATGATAAATTAATCTGACAAATTAAGAAATAACTGATGTAAACTGGCTCAATTCATTCATCATTGTGCTTCCTGAGTATGCAAAACACTATGAGTAAAAGCCCGCAAACACTCCTTCTCCTGATGACCTTCATCATGTCTCTGGTGTTTTCGGTTTGGCAGGTACTACTAAATAATTTCGTTATCGAACAGGCTCAATTCACCGGTGCCGAAATTGGCATGCTGCAGAGCCTGAGAGAGGTTCCGGGCTTTCTCGCCTTTACCGCCATCTTCATTCTTCTGCTCATCAAAGAGCAGTCGTTTGCACTACTCTCCCTCGCGGTATTATCTGTAGGCGTCGCTATCACCGGCTTTTTCCCTCAGGTACTAGGGCTATACCTTACCACCGTACTGATGTCAGTCGGTTTTCACTACTTTGAGACCATCAACCAATCGCTGACGCTACAGTGGGTCGATAAGAGAGAGACCGCCGGCTTTCTCGGAAAGGCATTAGCATGGCGCTCAGCCGCAGCACTCTCGGGTTATGCCAGTATCTGGATAATCATGAGCTGGTTTAAGCTGGATTATGTATGGATGTACGCCCTGATTGGAGGCTTAGGCCTTATGATGGTGCTCACCATTACTCTCTATTTCCCAAAGTTTGAGGTGGGTGAGCCACAACACAAGAAAGTGATTCTGAGAAAAAAGTATTGGCTCTACTATCTGCTGACCTTTTTCTCCGGCGCAAGACGGC
Organism: uncultured Shewanella sp.; assembly: GCF_947501225.1. Taxonomy (GTDB): domain Bacteria; phylum Pseudomonadota; class Gammaproteobacteria; order Enterobacterales; family Shewanellaceae; genus Shewanella. Next base: position 22,373 of record NZ_CANMUW010000006.1, on the reverse strand, counting down.
AGATATTCATGGTATTTGCCGGCTTCATGATGGTCGAGAAGTTTGGTTATAGCGTGACTGAGATCACCGCACTCTTCCTCATAAACTATGTGGTCAACCTGCTCTTTGCCCCAGCCATAGGTCGCTTTATCGGCCGCATCGGCGAACAGCGGGCTTTGACGATTGAGTACCTTGGGCTCATCATCGTCTTTGTCAGCTATGCCCTGGTCGAACACCCGGAGATAGCGGCCGCCCTCTATGTCATCGACCACCTGTTATTTGCTATGGCCATAGCAATTAAGACCTATTTCCAGAAAATTGCCGACAGCAAAGATATCGCCGCCACCATGTCAGTCAGCTTTACCATCAACCATATCGCAGCTGTGGTTATTCCGGCACTGCTGGGGCTGCTTTGGCTTCACTCGCCTCAAGCTGTTTTCTACATAGGCGCCGGTTTCGCCGTATGCTCTCTGGTACTCGCGCGAAATATCCCTTTAACACCGGCTCAGGGGAATGAGGTGAATTGGTCATGGAATCTAAAAAAAGCCCCACATAGAGTGAAGCAGTGAGCCATTTTGGTTAAGATAACCAGAGTCATATTCGGTCGATAACAAACATCTGGGTGGAGCATGGTTGAATTAGCAAGAGTCAATGAAGCAAAAACTGCGCAGTCAGAGGTATCGGCCCGAAAGAAGGCTCTGCTGCTGGGACGACAGCTCGGGTTAAGCAGTGAAGAGGGCTATCGTCCCAGTAACGCCTCTGTTGCCGAACGCGCAGCCTATCGCCAACAGAAGATATCCAGCCAATATCAAGCCAATCTGGAAACCATATACACGATTGCGCTCAGTCATACTCCCTCGGATGTAACCGGGGTCGATCTGGATCCCGACTGGGCCCATCAATTCTTTCAGATCGCCGAGCAGATACATAACCGTAAGATGCAGGAGCTGTGGGGACGCATACTCGCCAATGAGATCACCAACCCGGGAAACTTTAGCCTGAGAACCCTCTCGACTCTGAAACAGTTGACTCACAAGGAGGCGCAGATATTTGAAAAAGCCCTGGGGATGGCCGTAACAGTCAATGGTGAATCGCGGCTGAAGCTGATCATAGGCTATCGTTACGCAGGCGGCTTAGGGCAGATATTCAGAAAGTCTTCACCTATCAATATCGGCCTATCAAACTATGGCCTGCCCTACTCTCATATCCTGACCCTGGTCGATGCAGGGATCCTACACAGAGGTGAATTCGAGACGGGCTTGCTGAACAGCAAGACCCCCATTAGTTTTACCCTGCTCGACGAGAAGATGACACTGACTCCAAAGAGCGGACACCTCCTGTTTAATTACTATCGCCTCACACCCATCGGCGACGAGTTAACTCAGTTGATACACCCCAAAGCCGATGCCGAGTATGCTAAGGCGCTTAAGACACTATTTTCGAAAGACTTTAAGGTAAAGTAGAAAAGACAGTTTTAAGTTTTAAGTCACGAGTCACGAGTCACGAGTCACGAGTCACGAGTCACGAGTCACGAGCTAAAGATAAGCAAAGAAAGCTATAAGCTTCAAACCCAAAGCCTGCTCTTTACAAAGAGTGAGTTCAGGATGACGGGCTTAATAGCTTCGCGGCTAAAGCCGCTCCTACATGGGGAGTGTCGAACCTCGTGGCTCGAACCAATAACCTTGTAGCCCCAAAAGCTTCGCGGCTGAAGCCGCTCCTACATGGAGCAGCTCGTAGATTATAGCTTACAGCTCATAGCTGATGGCACGGGCCTCTGAATCACTATCTGGGGTAAACCAGTTAAGGCTGTCGGCAAGCTCTACCACCTCGCCTATGATCATCAGGGCTGGCATCTTCAACTCCGGATTTGAGGCGAGTGACTCAAGCTCTCCCAGGTTACCGATAAAACGGCGCTGCTCGGAGGTCGTCGCCTTTGAAACTATCGCAACCGGAGTCTGCGCACTTCGTCCCGCATCCATGAGTCCCTGGCTAATGATACCGGCGTTCAGGATCCCCATGTAGATGACTAAGGTATTATTGGGGTTGGCATAATCGGACCAGGGCATCGGGCGGCTCCCCAACTGGCAGTGCCCTGTGATGAAGGTGACCCCTTGAGCATAATCTCTGTGGGTCAGGGGGATACCGGCATAGGATGAAGTACCACTGGCGGCTGTAATGCCCGGCACCACTTCAAACTCCAGGCCAGCCTCAACCAAGCTCTGTAACTCCTCTCCGCCACGGCCGAAGATAAAGGGATCCCCACCTTTCAAGCGAACCACATTCTTCCGGGTAAAGCCTTTGGTCACCAGAAGTTGATTTATCTCATCCTGATTGGCGCTATGCTTACCGGCTCGTTTACCGACGGCAATTTTTTCAGCACCATGGGGAACGAGTGCCATTATCTCTTCACTGACCAGGGCATCGTAGAGAACGACATCGGCACTCTTGAGGATGCGGTATGCCTTGAGTGTCAGCAACTCGACATCTCCCGGTCCTGCACCCACCAGCCACACTTTTCCACCCGCTCTTTGACCCGGTAAAGTTACAATTTCCATCTCACTGCCCCACATGCTATCGAATACAGTGAAATATAACCGCCACCTTATAACTTAATAAATAGATAAAAGTTAGCGTTTATAACTTATAGTTATTTGTGTGTGGTTACTCTCCCCTTTTGCATCGGTAAAGATAAAAACGATAGCTTCTAATGAAAAAAGCTCAATTTTATACCTTTATATTCAATTGGTTAAAAAACACCTCTCGATTGACTCGACAGACACCCCGTCATTCGATCAACCAGTCAGCCTCGCTTTAGCACTAACATAGTACAAATGATTCTATTGAAAACTGCATGAGTTAACTGAGTTCAAGTGACCTGTGCTCATCGATTCTGTGGTCTGGGCGGGCAAGGAGATAATGGCGCCCCCTGTAGCTGCAGACGATATGAAGAGCTGTCAGGAGAGAATAACCAGCAGTAGAGATAGCGAGTGTACAGGGCTCTCACATAGCAACATTTTAGCCTGACCAAAAGTACAAAAATTATGAAAGGTGGCAGTTAGACTACAATTGAGATACACGACTACCCGGCCGGAGAGGGGATCATATCGATCATCCTGGGGTTCAAGCTGGAGTTCTCAGACCTCTTAATCGAGCGGGACGGAAACGAACATATCAAGGAGTGATATGAAGTTTGGTTTTAAAGAGATAGTCAATCTGTTTGGCATATGTTTGCTGATCAGCACACTGCAGCTGGCGCGCCTGACACTCACCTCTGGTGAAAACAGGGTTAACCTGAGGCACGGTGAGATGCGTGCCGATCTCGATACTCTGGTGAATGAGATCAGAGTACACTCTGCCTTTTCGAGTCTGGATAGCTCACGCCTGAAGCAGATTGAGAGTGCTGTCGACTCTATCCTGTATCGCTACCCCATCAATATTACCAGCCAAAGATTCAACACCGAGGTGATGAAGTTAGTTGCCATGCTTAACGACCCGGGTTCGCGTACCCGCTCCCCCTCACCGGCAACGGGCTTCCTGCCGATTCGGTTGAAGCCGCTGCAAGGGAGCTGGCTGGCTCTGAATGAGGGGGCACAACCATTGGATCCGCAACATCCGTTTATCACTCATATCGACGGGATTCCACTCTCACGCTGGGTAAGTATCAGCCAACAATTTGTCCCAAAAGCCCTGCAACTGAGCCCATCGCAGCAGGTAGAGCGGCTTTCGCAACTGAATATGTTGCGAGGGGAGATGGGGTTGGCAATCAGCGATAGGGTCAGGTTAACGCTGACAGATCATATCGACTCTGAAATACAGCTGAACCTTGATGTGGCCGCAACCCCTCTGCCGACAAGAACTGTGATTCACCAGCCCCCTGCCGCCATAGAAAAGAGAGTTTCCCTGGTTAAAGTCACCGAGCTAACAGATTTCAAGACGGGTAGCCCATCTCTGACTCAATTGCAATTTGCCTTCGAAGCCTCTTTAACCGTATTAGATCTTACCGATACAACAGGCTCCAGTGATAGACTACTACAACTGCTGACAGAGGAGTTTGCCGAACCCGGTACACTCCCGCCCCTCGATGAAACGGGTGCTCATATCCTGGCACTGTCTCAATATCGGCGCGCCATAGGCTTCAGGAGCGACTTCTTAAGACCACTTCACTTTCGCCCCTTCGACGAGTTCGACTTCTTCGAACAGATAGCATTGACAGATATAAGCCAACAGATAGAGATTGAAAACAGCGAAGGCTTCGGGCTGTGGCATGGCAGGTACACCCCTCTCCCCTCCTCTGCAAAATCAAACATGGCAGCTTCCGGGGAGGGCCATGTAGCGTTATTGATAGGGCCAGGTTGTCGCAAAGAGTGCGAATGGATTGCGTATGTGGCGAAATCTCTACCCGGCGTCACCCTGGTTGGTGAGCGAACATTCGGTGATTTCGGCAGGCATTACAGCTTCAAGTTACCCCATAGCAAAATTGACGTAAAGCTCACAGCAAGTATTATCTACAATGCCCGGGGAGAGTTACTGTCGGGACAGGGTACCCGACCGGATATCGAGCTACCTATTGATGAAAGTATTCATTGGGAGGGGTTACTCACCTTGCTCACCGAGGCAAAAGAGAGCAGTGGGGAACCACTGGCGACGACCTCTAATCGAAGGTTCAGGCAAGGCGATACAGGCAAATCGACAACCGGCTATATCAAAGCGTTGAACCTCACCACTCCTTAGACATTAATTATGTAGCCTTTGAGCCTGGTATCTATATGTAGAGTGCCAGTCAGGACTATCGAGCAGATAAATTTATACTCATTGTTCAATGACAAACAATGAAGGAGAGAAGAGATGCCCACTCAGGCAAAGCATCTGTTAACGGCAGATACCTTTAACCGCGGAGCCCTGCGCATGACCGTCGCCCTGCTTCGTGGTGTTGACCCGAAACTGGCACTTCATGTCCAAAATCAGATGCGTGGCCCCATCAACCCGCAGTCCGATGCCAGCCCCAGCCCTAAGGATAATTTCAGGTTATCCCTCGAGCCGATAGAGGTCAGAAGGGTCGTAGAAACACTCAAACGTAAAGCCGATCACCCTAATGCCGATGCAGGAACCGAGATGCTTATCAAGGCGCTCATCATAGATTGGGTCAACTATGCTAACTTTCTGATTGAAAAAGAAAATAACCAAAACAGCTAATTCTTCGGCCCGATAAAAAACTTCATTGCTCTAGAAAACGACCGGGATGCATAGTAGAGTTATTACTAATATTAGTAATGCCAAATATGAATGACTCCTCTCCACAGGGAATTTATCGCCTCAAATTATACAGATAATGGAATATAAGAATGAGCAGTCCAATCGGCGGCTTCTATCTCAATGCGCAATACAGGAAGAAAGCTGAAAAATTTGAGCTATCGGTCAAGCCCAGGTTATCACTCACTCTGGAGTTGTGGCTCGATGAGATGACTATAATCAAGGATACTCAAACATGTCAGGCCGACATGGAGTGCCACTTCTCCAATCCTGAGGCCAATATCTCTGTGCTTCCCACTATCGGTTCCAATGGCGTGATAAGGATTATTTTCTCAATCATAATCGAACATCACGACAAAGATATAGCCAAACCGAAACAACAAGTTATCAATGTTGATTCCGGCGAGAGCCTCTCGACTCTGGTTGAGGGAAACGAAAGAGTAAAGCTAAAAATAAGCTGTAACATCTGTTAGCTTTGATTTTTTTAGCCTGTTAGTACAATTGAATTAACGGATTAACGGTTCCTGGAGATAGTGATGATTAAGCTGACTAAAATACTGTTCCTTTCTTTGATACTTACCTGCTCTGCCTATCTGCAGGCAAGCGACCTAAAGGTCGGAGACAGAGCTCCGGACTTCAGATTGCAGTCCACCAACGGCGAATTCTACCAACTTAAGGATTATCTGGGAAAACAGACATTAGTTCTGGCCTGGTACCCCATGGCCAATACCCGAGGCTGCACCCTAGAGTGCCGCTCTTTGGTTCAAAAAGGTCACCTGATCCGTGAATACAATGCAGCCTATATGATGGCAAGCGTCGACGACTTAGAGGATAACCGGGACTTCGCCAAGAAACAGAAAGCGGACTTTCCCATGTTAAGCGACCCGACCAAAGAGACGGCGAAAGCTTATGATGTACTCAACTTTGTCCGCGTCGCCAGCCGGGTAACATTTTATATTGGCAAGGACGGGAGAATCCTGAAGATAGACGAGGACATTAACGCCGAAACAGCAGCGGAAGATATTGCGGCAACACTGAAGCAGTTGGGAATTGAAAAACAGCAATAAAAAGCTAAGATGACGGTCTACGGCCTATCGCTTCGCGGACGGCTCTGCCTATTCGACGGGCTTCGCCCTGTTAGCGAAGCGTCATCTCAGCTCTACCAGCGCAGCATCATCTCTGCTCCACCAGCGCAGCGTCATCTCTGCTCTACCCCTCTACCGCCTCACGGATCCGCACTTTGCGCGCCTGTTCCTCTTCGAAGGCAGCTTCAATCTCGGCCAGCACAGATTCGACATCGGCGGCCTTAGTGCTCTCTTTAAATTTCCCGGTCAATTCTGACTCGGGGTTTAACTTAGCCGACTCGAACAGCGCCCACATCTCCTTAGCATACTTAGTCTTGAGCAACTCCGGGGCAAACTGACCATAATAGTGAGTCATATTATTCACATCACGCTCAAGCATTCTCTTGGCATTATTATTCGCTGCCGCATCGACGGCTTGAGGGAGGTCGATGATCACCGGACCAGTACTGTCCAGCAGGACATTAAATTCAGACAGATCGCCATGAACCAAGCCTGCACAGAGCATGCGTTGCACATCTTTCATAACCAATTTATGGTGCGCCAGAGCCTGATCCGGCGTCAATGTGACATCGTTTAATCTGGGAGCGACAAAACCCTGCTCGTCGGTGATCAGCTCCATCAGTAATACACCATCGAAACAGCCATAGGGTTGTGGCACTCTTACACCGGCATACGCGAGGCGAAACAGGGCGTCGACCTCGGCATTCTGCCAGGCCTGCTCCTGTTCATTGCGGCCAAATTTCGAGCCTTTCTCCATTGCCCGGGCTCGCCGGCTATTGCGGCTCTTCCTGCCCTCACGGTATTGAACCGCCTGCTTAAAGCTGCGCTTCTCGGCTTCCTTGTAAATTTTGGCACATCGAACTTCGCCGCCACAGCGAACAACAAAGACATCGGCCTCTTTGCCGCTCATTAATGGACGAATAACTTCATCAACTAAGCCTTCATCTACGAGAGGCTGAATACGTTTCGGAATTTTCATAGCGCTCTTATACCCTACTTGAGGCGTCGATGGAATATCTAAGTAAATTATCAATCACAACCAACACGCTGGCGCTCACAAGACACTGAGTAAGGGGGAAGTAATTAGCAGTTGTTTTTATACAATTAATCCAGCAACTCGAATGCCAGATCGTAAGCCTTACCCAGATCTACCGTCTTCGGTTTCAACACTTTCATATCCGATGTGCGCTTATCTGTCGCTCTGACCGTCGCCGGATGCACAAGTTCGACAGTCGCCGGCGACAGGGCCAGAATCACTCCCTCCATCAGGAACGTCCCGGCGCCTCCGGCGCCCTGCCCCTTGCTCGCTCGTCGGTTCAACACCACTTTATCGATACCGTGTTCGAGGCAAAACGCCTTTACCTGCTCACCGAAGAGCCTTACCTCCTCCTGAGTCGGATTCTTAATCAGGGTAAGCTTATTCCTCTTGGGAGCGACCAACTGATGATCAGCGCGAGTCCCGCTCAAGGTGACTATACGAACCTCATTTGCTTTCAAAAACATGCCGGAAATCAACATAACGCACCTTTTTTCTAGGGTATAAACCAATAAAAAGAGCCAGCAATGCTGGCTCTATCCGGAGAAGGTCTTATGTTAACTTACTCTTCCGCCGGTGTAACTTTGTTATTGATATAGGAGTCGAAGATGATGCCTTGCGCATTGATATCCACGCCCATTTTCACCTGCATATCATAATCCTTCATCATAGAGAGCTCTTCGGGAAGCGGCTCCCCGGTCATCTCGGCAAAGGTCACGATTGGAGTAAATAACTTTTTATAATCTAAGGAAATGTTATACAAACCATTATCACTTAACGGCTCATTGGCAAGCTGCTCGGCGATGGACTCAGCCTTATCACCATTGAACAGCACCAGGTGATTGCCTTTTACTGCGATCTTCGGCTTGATACCATATTCAGCCGGCAGAGGAAGCAGGTGAGAGAGATCGATAACGCTACCGTCTTGACGCAGTTGAATATCAGCCAGCTCGGGGGCAAAAGGCTTTACCATGTTGAACAGCATTGCCGGATTATCGGCTGACAAACTTACGATGGCATCGACACTCTCAAGTTGTGGCTCACCCTGAAGGTCTGCAAAGGTATAATCGATAAGCGCAGCACTCACCCCTCTCACACCATTTGCCATACCGGTAAACATCCCTAACATGGCCGGGCTCTGACCCGACAGCTCCTGCTGAAACTCCTGCAGCACCTGACACTGGTATTGCGGCTGCAGTAGCTCATCCCAAACCGCGGTCAAGGAGGGCACCAGCTGATTGAGCTCAATGCCCACTCCCATCGAAAACACCGAGTCGCCCGAATTTTTTACATAGCCGGGTATGAAGCCACGCATCTTCTTCAACGCATTGAGCAGAGGCTGATTCTTACTCTCGATTATGGTGGAGATATCGAAGCTGCTCTGCTCATCTCTTATACTGACGCTGTTTAACCCAAATACGGTGCGCGGCCAGTTAGCGGTAATCGCTGAAAACTCTTGATGACACTCCGGAGTTCTCAGTCCGGCAAGGGGAGCTTCCCCCTCATGCTCAGAGAAAGCGGTAATCTGTCGAGCCAGCTGATTTCCCTCTTTCGTGGTGAGAGCTTTGACTATCTCCTGATGATTGATGTAGCCCACAGCCTCATCGCTGAAACCATGAGTGGAGATGATCTGCTCCAAAATGCCTGAATCGGCCAACGAGGATGGAACCGGACGAAGAGCCAAAGCCGTCTCAAGGGTAGGCTGATCGATAAACGCGCTATTGAGCGTCGCGGTTAGTAAGCCATCTTTTTGGGCAATCAGTAGCTCTAACTTGTCCGGATCGCCGATATCGCTGAGGGTATAGACCCGATACTCCAGTCCCTTCAGCATTCTGCTCTCATGGGTGTACCCACTCTCCTGCTCCGCCTTATCCAGCAGTGCCCAGATCGCCTCCGGCTTCTCCACCTCAAGTTTCATCACTGGTAAGATACCCAGAGTGTAGAAATAACTACGGACCTCTTCAGATAAGCCAAAGGTGGTGATAAATTGCTCACCGCTTTTCAGGCTGTCCATATAGGCACGACCCAGACTCAAGAGAAATGCAGCTCTCGTATCGTCAGACTGCTCTAACTCTGCAAAAAGCTCTTCGGGAGAGTGCTTATAACTTTGAGAGAGTGAATTCACATAAGACTTGATAGGGAAGGGCTTAAGCTGGCCAGAAAAAAGCGGAGTATCGGCGGGAATTGAGGCAAGTACACTGTCTGGTTGACCGGAAGCAGAACCAGGCATCTCTTGACTCAGCCAATATCCACCCGCACCAGCCGCGACCACGGCCGCCGCAATTAATAATCTCTTCATCCATCAAACTCCATTTTAAATTAACCAAATGAGTGTCTACCTATGAGGGCTCCCTGTAGACAGGTTTCAATATACTATATCGATGGTTCATATGGGAAGCCGCCTCCGGTGACCGCAATCGTACCAAACCTTTCAAAATCCACTGAGAGTGCCTAAGTTACAAACTAGCCAAAGAGGGGATATCTCATACCGGGAGTGTTAACACGTTTGCGGGAGTGGTTGACAGGGAAGGTATCAAGCAAAACCTGAGATACAACCTGAATAGCCACGTCGGGCTATTCAGGTGTAACGGCTTTTGATTAAGCAGGCGCCAGCAAGCCAATCAAAGTCACGCGCTCATTTCAGGCTGTGAAACGAGCAAGGTTTTTGTTTGCCGACGGCTCTGCCTGTGACTTTTAGTGAGCATCATCAAATGGGTGATGATAAAGGCTCAAGGAAGAACTAAAAAGCACTGAGTCCAACTCTACAGATGAGAGACTCGATACAGAACAGCATTCTAAAACCACCTACGGGAACCACAAACTATAGACTAAAAAAAGAGCTGTGCATAAGTTTGTGGGTATTTATGTACAAAAAAATTATAAAAATAAAACTAAAGTATAATCCCGGAAGATTAAAACTCGTAAAATTAGACAGATGACAACGGTGTCATGCGTATCCTGTTATCCACAAAGATGAATCGGCTCGCTCACTAGACAGTGATGAATATCGATTGAAAACAAAAGGAGCCACTAAACAGTGACTCCTCTACCTTAAGTGAAGAGGTGTATCGGCTTAGATCTCATAGTGCAGACCACACTCACGCTTCAAGCCATTGAAGCGTGTCTCCTCTTCGCTCATGCCTAACTCGAGCGGCTTACTGGAGTGAACATCTCCGACTGAGACATAACCTTGCTCCCATAATGGATGATAGGGGAGATCATGTTCGGTAAGATACTCATGGACATCTTTATTGTTCCACTCGAGGATCGGCAAGATCTTATAACGCGAACCATGAATAGCCAAAACCGGCAACGCCTCACGGGTACTCGATTGTGAGCGGCGCAAGCCGGCAAACCAGGTCCCCACCTTCAGCTCACTCAGTGCCCGCTGCATAGGTTCGACCTTATTCATACGATTATATTGATCTAACCCGTCTAAGCCTTTCTCCCACAGCAAGCCAAAACGCGCCTCCTGCCAGGCCGGTGTCATCGGCGATGCAAAAACCTTAAGGTTTAACTTTAACCGTTCGGTTAGCTCATCGATGAAGCGATACGTCTCGGAGAAGAGGTAACCGGTATCTGTCAGTATGACCGGAATATCCGCCTTCTGAGCGCTGAGCAGATGCAACATTACGGCAGCCTGGATCCCAAAACTTGATGAAAGCGCATGATTTCCAGGCAGATATTCGAGTCCCCAGCTAACCCTCTGAGCGGGAGTTAATTCAGCAAGAAACTGATTAATACGCTCGAGTTCGAGCCGCTGCTCGACTTCCGGGGCGTTCAATAACGCCAGGAGTTCATCGGCCGATACGACCGATTCCACCTTTAAAGAGTTAGCCATGAAAGTCCTTAGCGGCATCGATAACCGCCTTCACCACGCCGGAACGTACCGTGAAGTTACCAAAGGTTTCCCCCTCTTCACGCTCACTGACATAACGCGCAAACAAGAGATCCAGTTCAGATAAGATCTCGGCTTCCTGAATATTCTCACGATAGAGTTTATTCAGTCTGGTCCCTTCAAAACTGGCTCCGATATATAGGTTGTATCGTCCCGGTGCCTTACCCACCAGACCAATTTCGGCGGCAAAGGGTCTGGCACACCCGTTGGGGCATCCCGTCATACGGATCACTATGCCTTGATCCTTGAAACCATGTTTCTCCTGCAAGGCTTCAACCTTAGTCAGGAAATCGGGGAAGTAACGTTCCGCCTCGGCCATAGCCAGCGCACAGGTGGGCAGAGCCACACAGGCGATAGAGCGACCACGGGTTTCGCTGATTAGCTTACCCATCAAACCATGACTGCGAGCCAGGGCTTCGATCGCATCTTTATCCTCGTCGGCAACACCGGCGATGATGAAGTTTTGATTTGAGGTCATTCTAAAATCACCCTTGTGGATTTTAGCTATCTCCCTCAACCCTGTCTGTAGTGGTTGTCCCGGAAGGTCTTTGATTCGACCACCTTCGATAAAGAGTGTCAGGTGCCAGTTATTATCCACCCCTTTTATCCAGCCGTAACGATCGCCGCGATCGCCGATCACCACTTCACGCTTAGGCTCAAACTTAACACCGGCGCGCTTTTCAACTTCAGCCTTGAAGGCTTCGAAACCATGCTTGACTATGGTGTACTTGAGTCGCGACTGCTTACGGTTAGAGCGGTTCCCCCAGTCACGCTGAACCTTCAGTACAGCTTCGGCAAACTTGAGGGTGTCTTCGGCCTTAATAAAACCAAAGTCATCGGCTAGACGCGGGAAGGTCTCGACCTCGCCGTGGGTAGACCCCATACCACCACCGGCAACCAGGTTAAAACCTACAAGCTCCCCCTCTTGTGCAACGGCGATAAAGCCAAGATCATTGGTATAAACATCTACATCATTATCCGGCGGCACGGCGACGGCCATCTTAAACTTACGCGGCAGGTAAGTCTTACCGTAAACCGGCTCCACCTCATCTCCCTCACTGGTTGCAACCTTGTCATCTCCCAACCAGATCTCGGCATAGGCCTTGGTCCTTGGCAGATAGGTATCAGACAACTGTTTAGCCCAGTAATAAGCCTGCTCATGGAGGCGTGATTCGACAGGGTTCGGATTACACATCACGTTTCGGTTTACATCACCACAAGCCGCGATAGAGTCCAGTGCCTTCCTGTCCAGCCCCTGGATCAAGGTCTTAAGATTGCGCTTCGAGATCCCATGATATTGAAACGTCTGTCGGGTCGTGAGTCGAATGCTGTTGGAACTGGTCAATGTCGAGGCTATCTCATCGACACCCAGCCACTGGTCGGGTGTACACACCCCGCCGGCAACTCGGGCACGCAACATGAAGCTATAGAGAGGTTCAAGCTTCTGCTCTTTACGTTCGTTACGCAGATCCCGATCATCTTGCTGGTAAAAGCCGTGGAACTTGATCAACTGCTGATCGCCTTCGCTGAATGCGCCGGTGACAGCCGTATCCAGCCCCTCTTCAATACTTCCCCTGAGGTAGTCACTGTCGGTCTTCAGGTGTTCATTAACCGATAATTTCTCTTCAACATTTTCTACAGTCATGGCAACAGTCTCACTCATTCTCTATATGCAACGCTCAGGGGCGTCTCATCAATTCTCTTAATCGTTTCGAACACATTAAAGGGGGTTCGACCTATATCGAACCGCTCCTCTATGGGATCAATAGACATCTTTTTGGTAACGCTTAGCACTCCGCAGACCTTCGAAATACTCCTCGGCCTCATCAGGGGTCTTGCCGCCAAACTTAACTGCCACATCCAGCAGCGCCTGATGGACATCTTTCGCCATTCGCTCTGCGTCACCACAGATATACAGGTGAGCGCCGGACTCCAACCACTGCCATAACTCTTTCCCCTGTTCGGCAATACGGTGCTGAACGTAGATCTTATGCTCCTGATCTCGCGAGAAAGCCAGATCAAGACGGGCGAGCGAGCCATCTTTCAGATATTGCTGCCATTCGGTCTGATAGAGAAAATCTTGCTCGAAATGCGGATTACCGAAGAAAAGCCAGCTGTTCCCCTCGATCCCCCGGGCAGCTCTCTCCTGCATGAAGGCTCTGAAAGGGGCCACACCGGTTCCCGGGCCCACCATGATCACCGGTGTCTCAGGGTTTTCAGGCAACCTGAAGTGATTGTTAGGCTCGACATACACCTTGACTTCACTTCCCTCTTCGGCTTGAGCCAGGAATTGGGACGCACCACCGAACCGGGTTGTCCCTCCATGATCATCTTCAACCAGAGCAACGGTAAGGTGAACTTCAGACTCGACCTCTGCCTGACTCGAGGCGATAGAGTAGAGTCGAGGCGTGATAGGGCGAAGTAACTCGAGCAGCTGGGTCACAGTGATCTCGACTTCATAGTTAGCAACCAGATCGGCCAGCTGGTTATTAAGCACAAAATGACGGGTCAGCTTCTTATCTTCGACAATATTAAGCAGCTCCTCGCTACCGCTTAATGCGGCCCAGCCCTGAACCAGCCCTGGGTAGATCTGAGTCAGCTCTTTCTTCTCTATCAAGGCTTGTTTGAGGGTCAATGAGTCCTTACCTACCGTCACCGGCGTATCGCCATCGAGTGCCAGCTTAGCCAGGATCTCATCGACTAAACCCTCGGCATTGCTGAACCAGATGCCCAACGCATCGCCAACCCGATAGTTCAACCCTGATTCGTCCAGATCGATCTCAACATGGCGCACATCGCGGTCTGAGTCACGACCGGTAAGCTTTTGGCTAACCAGGATCTCAGCGGTATAGGGGTTTTGCTTGCTGTATTCACTCCCCGCCGCAGCTGGTGAGATAGAGACAACACTGGCACCTGAGGTCTGAATTAACGGCTTGACCGCCTCCAGTACACTCTGCTGCCACTGCTCTGCGGCTGACTCATAATCCACATCACACTCGACCAGAGGCTGAATCGCTGTGGCACCGAGCTTTGATAACCTCTCATCGAAATCTTTACCTGTCTGGCAGAAAAATTCATAACTTGAATCCCCCAGGGCCAACACCGAGTAGTTCAGGTTTTCGAGCTTGGGCGCACGCTTGGATGCCAGGAACTTATGCAGCTCTATCGCATCATCCGGTGCTTCCCCTTCACCATGGGTACTTACCACGGCCAGCAGCAGCGTCTCCTGCTTGAGCTGCCTGACCTTATAATCTGACATGGAGGCCAGGTTGACCGCATACCCTTGAGCCTGAGCCTTAGCAGCCAGCTCGGTGGCGATACCGCGACCGTTTCCGGTTTGGCTGCCATATAAAATAGTAATGGTTTGCGCAGGCTCCGTTTCCGCGACATTAACTGGGGTAGCCTGTCCGGCAGATGCAGACAGGTAACCTCCCACCCAGGCGAGTTGGATAGCATTCAGCTCAGAGGTGAGCTGCTTTAACTTATCCACCTGCCCCTGGGACAGGGGGGAAGCGAGTGATGAAAGCTCTTTTAGCAACATGAGAAACGGCCCTATATCAGTGTAATGTCGGTTAGCTTAGCCTCCACACAGAAAAGCAAAAAAGAATAAAATCTAATTTTTAATTCCTTTTTGATATATGTCGGTTCAAATATTCGGCTAAAAGTGAACAAATAACGACTAAATGGACAAGTTTCAGGCTGTTAGCTCACAGGCTTACGAAATAATGAAAGTGAAGGGGTGGCAGGAAATTACCTCAAGTGTGAAAAAAATGAGTTGAGTGGGTGAATAAGTGCTACCACAAAAGCTGGATCTTGGTACGAATTCTTTTTTAACTTTCTGTTTTCATTCTATACTGGCATCACAATCGGCATCACGAGTTTAATAATAACGACAAACTATGAATAATAACTCCCTACTCATTAGCTCCACTCTCGCACTGGCTCTGTCCGGCGCGGCGATCGCCTCTCCCGATAACCGGGAGAGTAATGAACTCACCGAAGCTTCGGCTCAGGTTTACCCAACCCGATATCAATCCGAAGATTGGGGTCTCGCTATGGGAGTAAGGCGAGGTGATATCCCCTATGCCGTCGACGATGATGAGGTTTACGATATCCTTCCTCTCATCAAATTCAGGAACGATTACTTCTTTGTCGATGGCATGGAGGCAGGCGCACACCTGTGGAAGAATGAAAACCATCAGGTCAACGCATACACGCGTTTCAGGTTTGTCGATATCCCCACCGAGCTGCAAAATGAGTCCCAATCGCAGGCTTTCGATTTTGGCCTCCAATACCGGTTTCTCAAGGGAGCCTGGGAAGCGGATATCGCATTTATGGCCGACTCGAACAAACGAAGCTACGGTTATTCAAGGACAAAATACCATTGGGAGTCCGGTGACTGGTACCTTAGCCCTTACGCCGAGCTACATTGGAAGAGTGCCGACTTCAATCAGTTTTACTATGGCCTGGATAAATATGACGCCTCGGGGGGAGTAGAGTTTAATGCTGGTATTACCGCACGTTATCACCTTATCAGTAACCTCTACCTATTGGGAAAACTGGGAGTGGGACGAATAGAAGAGGATATTGTTAACCTGCCTACCATAGACACTCAGTATCAATATGAGTCATTTTTCGGCTTAGGTTTCTATCCCGATTCAAACAAAAAGAAAGCTGCAGGCGCTCACCCGAGCCCACAGCTTAACTCAGACACAGACTCGGATGATGAGTTCATCAGAATCGCCCATGGCTGGGCGACCCCGTCGAATCTGAATGCTATCTTGTCATGGCAGACCAGAACCGATCCCTACAATAACCAGCTGACGTCGGTATTCTATGGAACCCGGCTCACCGAAACTCTGTTTACTCTGCCGATAGAGTTATATTTTACCCCCGGTGCCGTTTGGCATCACGACTCTGAAGTTCAGGGAAATTTGGCCGAGGGCGTCGTGGCGATAAAGGCATTTTACACCTTCGAGATCGGCCCCAGATGGCGTCTGGGTGTTGCTGAGGGCCTCTCCTATGTCAGCAGCGTGACTCATATCGAAGGCACCGAGATGGAGGAGAAGGGTTATAAGCCTTCTAAACTTCTTAACTTCCTCGACTTCTCATTAGATGTGAATATGGGCGACCTTTTCGGAAACAATGCTCTTAACAAGATGTGGCTGGGCTATAGCATCCATCATAGATCCGGGATCTACGAGAAGAGTTCAGCCTTTGGTCGTATCGGCGGAGGCAGTAACTATCAGACCGTCTACATTCAGTGGCACTTCTGATAGCCCTCCGATAATCCCTCTGGCAGACTGAGTTCCGCCGGCAAACAGTGCCTTAAGCCCGACAAGTCCGCTACCGCTCGGCGACAGATAAAGCTTAAGCTTAAACAGAAGCAAGGGCTTTATCACGGCTGACTGGCCAAAGTGATTTGGCCTCGCTCCTGTAGATTTATTTAAATAAAAATTTCACTTAAATATCCACCGACAAAACAGGGCGTTATTCAGGCTGTATATCACTTAAGTTACCATACGTATCCACTTGCTACTTGCATAAAAAGTCGACATCTGCTTATATAAGTTTGAGCTTATCTATAGGTGAAGGTGGGGAGTAGTTAACATGCAGGCATCGACCATGAACTCTTCTTTTGCAGAGTTCAATGACAGAAGGGTCAATCAACCTAATATCGAACAGCACTGGCACCGACTCTCTACGGCGCAAAGATTCGCCTTCTATACCCTTGCGAAACTGGGTTATCAACTACTCTTTGTCAGACAATCACAAAATGAGAAAACCGCGGTAGCAAGGCAGGATGACAGGTTAGTCACTATCGATGGTGATGGGGATATAGACTTCAATCCGACCCTTATTCTTCGTGAAAACAGGGCTGCATAAGATCGCGACTCAGCAGCTTTAAGTCCTTATCCGGATTAACAACATACAAGCACAAAAAAGGAGCCGACGCTCCTTTTTCTACCTTTATCGGTGAGCCGACTTACCTATACACAGCTCGGCTAGGCCGCCTCGGCTTCATTGGTCTGTGCAAGCAAGGCAACCGCACTCCTTCCCAACAGGTCACTGATAAGCCTGTCCCCCTCGGCTCCCAACTCCGAGACTGCGGTCTCTCTGGCCAGGGAGATAGCCCGAAACTGAGTTATCTCGCTGCCGGAATAACCACACAGACTAAAGAACAGGCGTAACACGGCAGCGTGTGTCGGTTGCTCCAGCGCGGCCATCCAGGAGCTTTCCAGTCGTGTCAGACTGGAGAAGTCTAAGCCGTCGATAAACAAGCGGGCGATGTTAGGATCTAATCGAGTTAAAAAGTCCACTTTGCGTGGAAAGTGGTGGCTGATGCCGGTCCTGCTTATCCCCGTCGCATCTGACAGAGTCGTATATGACATGGAACCATAGCCCAGCGTAAGCAGCTGACTTAGCACCTCGTCCAGTATTTGATTTATCGTTTGCTCGGTGTGAGCCTTTGATCGCTTAGCCATTGCCGATCCTCCGATCTTCTCGTCTATGCCATAGATGCTATCAAACAAGATTAGAGAATTCTTCAGTAAGGTGGCGAATAGCCAGGGTATCTGACTCTCGTTCAGCAAAGGTTCAGCTAATTGAGCCGTTAGTGGCCGGAGTTGGCATGAAAACCCTCATCTCCCGTCAACATCTTTCGCTCCTTCAACCAATCTCCGGCCGTTTTTTCCCCTAACAGCTCGGCTAGGGTGGGCTTGAGGTAGCGTCCCAGCTCTGCTTTACGCCAGAACATATAGTCAGGCAAAGCTTGACTGACCTCAGTGCTGAAAGTTCGATGCACCAGACTGGAGAACTCGGCCAGAGTATCTGAGTCCGGAACAGTTATCAGGGGAAGAAACTCGCTCATCAGCGCGTTAAACGTATCGAACTGACTTAACTGCTGCGCCGAATACCGGCCGAGTAACTGAGACAAGACAGGTACCGTCCAGTGGGAGATGGCGGTGACACTCTGCATCATAGCCAGGTTTCTGCGGTGATACTGCTGCCAGATAAGCGCCAGGCTCCCTGTCTCCTTAACCGCTCGCCAGGCCAGATAGCAATCGGCAAGCCATTCGTGGCTATATGGCGTAAGCTCATCGATTAAACCATTATCGGTCAAGGCGATAGCTTCGAGATGCCCGGCTTCATGCCAGAGGGTCATCAGCTCTGTTTTTTCGAGTGGAAAGGAGAGAATTGAACCGGACAGGTTAACTGAGAGTGAACCCGGAATGTTCTTGGGAGATAAAACGATGACCCCGGCGATAGCCCTGTCCTCTACCGCCATCACCATGGCGCCTCTTTGACCCAATAGTTGATTAAAGCCGGAGGGCTTATCGGGTAACTGGTGGCGAGCCGGCAGGGGTAACCGGTGTAAACAGGCCTGCAGCGACGGCAACTCACACACCAGTGCCTGTTTTGAACCGATATCGATCCAAAACAGGCTGGCACTCAGAGCGAGCGCCGACCAGATCACTGATTAGCCATGATATTTTCGATAATAGCCGTGGTTGAGACGCCATCTTCGAAACAGAGTACCTTTACAGCTCCTCCGGCTGCGATGACCTCTTTACCACCCGCGATCTCCTCAACCTTATAATCTCCGCCTTTCACCAGCAGATCCGGCAGCAGTCTGGAGATGATACGTTGGGGAGTGTCTTCACTGAAAGGGACGACCCAATCGACCGAAGCCAGGCCGGCCAGAACCGCCATACGACGATCCGATGGATTAACCGGGCGCCCTTCGCCCTTGAGACGTTTAACAGAATCATCGTCATTGACGGCGACAATCAACCTGTCGCCCAGTTCTCTCGCCTGTTTCAGGTAACTCACATGCCCCGCATGCAGGATATCGAAACAACCGTTGGTCATCACGACTCGCTCTCCCCGCAATCTCGCCTGCTCCAGTGCATAGACCAACTGATCTTCGCTGACGGCACCAAAACCCGACTCACCGTGACTAACCGACAGCGCCTTAATCAACTCAATGCGGCTTACCGTAGAGGTACCCAGTTTAGCGACGACGATGCCCGCCGCCGTATTTGCTATAGCACAGGCCTGAGGAAGATCGCTCCCGGCCGCTAATGAGGTAGCAAGCGCCGAAATAACCGTATCGCCGGCGCCGGTCACATCATAGACTTCACGGGCGACGGTAGGAATATGTAACTCGGGAGCATCAGCGGTGATCAGGGTCATCCCTTTTTCAGAGCGGGTCACTAAGATAGCCTCAATATCAAACTCATTCAGCAGAGCTTGTGCCTTCTCAACCAGATCCGCCTCAGAGGTGACATGACCCACAACCGCCTCAAACTCACTCATGTTAGGGGTGATTAACGACGCTCCACGGTAGCGGGAAAAGTCGCTCCCCTTGGGGTCGACAAGTACCTTAACGCCTTTGGCTCTGGCCTTGGCTATGAACTCCTGAGGCTGGGTAATCGCCCCCTTGGCATAATCTGACAGCACAGCTACCGCCACACTGTCGAGCTCAGACTCAGAGTGAGCCAGCAGTGCCTGACTCTCTGCTACCGGGTAGGCTTCCTCGAAATCAAGACGGATAAGCTGCTGGTTTCTCGACATGACCCTCAGCTTAGTGATGGTAGGCTTATCCTCTACACAGTGCCATTTAGGCTCTACGCCCAACGCCTGAATCCCGGTAGTGAGCGCATCAGCCGCTTCATCCTTACCGACGATCCCAGCCAGAGAAACCTGACCGCCCAGGGTTGCAACATTGAGTGCTACGTTTGCGGCTCCACCGGGTCTGTCCTCACTCTGTGAGATCTTAACCACAGGCACTGGTGCTTCAGGCGAAATACGGCCGGTAGGGCCTGTCCAGTAACGGTCTAACATCACGTCGCCGACGACTAATACCTTTGCTTTTTCAAATGCTGGTAGAGAAACCTTCATAACACTCTTGTCTTCTAAAAAAATGAATTATCGATTGTACCTAATTTTGCCTTCAACTAACAGGAGGGGCTGGCTGTGATAATACCCGATAATTTTCCCCCTTTTTGACGCTTATTTGCGTTAGAATACACGATAATTTTTCAAGATTTCGAGTTGACCGTGGTAGAGAAAGCCCAATTTTCAGCCCATTTATATCACCCCAAATACTGGCTACTCTGGCTGGGTGTCGCCTTGATGCGCCTCACCCAGATACTTCCGCTGCAGATCCAGATGAAACTGGGCGCCATGATAGGCAGATTGGCTAAGCGCCTCATGGGCAGCAGGGTAAATACGGCTAAGCGCAATTTAGAGCTCTGCTTCCCACAGATGACGGCCGAAGAACAGCAGAGTCTGCTTGAGCGCAACTTCGAAGAGACGGGAAAAGCCATCTTCGACACCATCAATGCCTGGTGGTGGTCAGATGCAAAGGTCAAGCGCCATATGACCATCAAGGGACAGGAGCATGTCAGAGATACTCTCGATAACGGCCAGGGGGTGATCCTGTTCGCGGTTCACTGCCTGCCACTGGAGATGGGGGCCAGAATCTTCGGTCAGTTCCAACCCGGCGTTGGTGTCTATCGTCCGCACGATAACCCAGTGATGGAATACCTGCAGGTGAAAGGACGCCTGCGTTCGAATAAGGCATTGGTACCCAAACGAGATCTGCGCCAGATGGTTCGCTGCCTGCGTAACCCCGATGTGATCTGGTACACCGCCGATCAGGACTTCGGGCGCTCCAGTGCCACCTTCATCCCCTTCTTCGCCATGCCCGACGCAGCCACCATCACAGGTGCAACGACGCTGGCACGTCTTGGCAAGGCCAAGGTGCTGCCTTTCAGCGTCGAGCGAAACGCCGATGACAAGGGGTACACCATCGAGATACTGCCGCCACTGGAGAACTTCCCCGGCGAGGATGAGGTAGCCGACGCCAAGCGTGGCAACGGGATCATCGAGCAGATAATCAACCAGAATCGCGCCCAGTATATGTGGCTGCACCGCAGGTTTAAGACCCGTCCCAATGAGGACGACCCATCCGTTTATAAGTAGATGTATAAATAGCCATTTCAATCACGGTTAGGATATGGCCCCGGAATTTATTTCGGGGCTTTTTTATGACCTTCGAATGAAGGTCTATTACATTTCTTTTTTAGCTTCTGGCTGAGTTGGTATTGGAGTGTGTGCTTGAAGCTCGTATCTTCATGCTCTTTCATCACCTGCGGTGAGCTTATGTGTAGATACTTCAGTGGCTCGCTGCAAGTACATCTGACCTCCATGGATGGAGAGAATGCCTAATTTTGTATGGAACAAAATGGGCCCTGTAGGCTCGACGATTTCAA
The DNA here is from genome assembly GCF_947501225.1 of uncultured Shewanella sp. Taxonomy (GTDB): domain Bacteria; phylum Pseudomonadota; class Gammaproteobacteria; order Enterobacterales; family Shewanellaceae; genus Shewanella. The sequence goes on along the minus strand of NZ_CANMUW010000006.1, from coordinate 845 downwards.
ACAACCTCCATGTTTAAATGCCAGTTCGATATCCCTATCTCCCGCTCGGCGAGTTTCACCTTGTGAAACCTCGCCATGCCATCAACGTCCACTGCCGCATCTACACAGTATTGTTCACAAGAAGGTTTCCCTCTTCGATTTGGCTTTTGCGCTATTTGGTTAAGTGTTATGCAGACCTCATTAACACCCATGCATTTTTTACCGAGCAGCTCTGAGTATGGAACGTCAGGAAATAACCTTTTACAGCAATGAGTTGTAGATGATACTTTTGCCTGACTGAACAAGCAGCTAAGAAGATTATCGGGCAGCGATTAAATAAGCTGCTAGGCAACATAGTTATCTGATAAGGAAGATATCGTGAATAAAGAAGTACGTGTAGGGGTTGCAACTGTCATTATTAGAGATGGCTGTATTTTGCTTGGTGAGCGTATTGGCTCTCATGGCTCACATACCTGGGCTACACCTGGCGGGCACCTTGAATTAGGCGAGAGCATCGAAGAGTGTGCGCAGAGAGAAGCGCTAGAAGAAACGGGTTTAGTCGTAGATTCGATAACAAAACTTGGCTTCACGAATGATATTTTCGAAAAAGAGAACAAGCATTACGTGACATTATTTGTAGTAGCATCATGCAAAGCAGGTGAGCCACGAGTCGCTGAGCCTGATAAATGTAAACAATGGAAGTGGTGCAGACTAGACGAACTGCCACATCCGCTATTCTTGCCACTGATTAATTTACTGGAGGAAAATCCAAGCCTCAAGGGGTTTGCCTAACAAGAGACTATGGCGTCAACAGCTAAATTTAAGCTTTTGGCGCTTCCCATAAAACACCATCTCTCAGCATTGAA
>NZ_CANMUW010000005.1 GCF_947501225.1 uncultured Shewanella sp. | reverse complement strand
CCGGCCTCGGGTACCATCATTTAAGCCCTGACATATAGTTAGGGCTTTTTTGTATCTGAGATTCAACGATTCAGTTCGGAAAGCATAATCCCTCGCACTGTTGAAATACACGTGCCGGCGCAAGTCCGGCCTCGGGTACCATCATTTAAGCCCTGGCATATAGTTAGGGCTTTTTTGTATCTGAGATTCAACGATTCAGTTCAGAAAGCATAATCCCTCGCACTGTTGAAATACACGTGCCGACTGTTACAGGGATTGGAGTCCGGCCTCGGGTACCATCATTCTTTTCGAGAGTGCGCGATAGGCCCTGACATATTGTTGGTTTTTTTGTATCTGAGGTTTAACGATACAGTTCAAAAAGAAAAAAACCTCGCACGTCGATATACACGTGCCGACTGTTACAGGGATTGGAGTCCGGCCTCGGGTACCATCATTCTCTTCGAGAGTGAGCAATAGGCCCTGATATAGTTGGGGCTTTTTTGTATCCCAAAAATAGTAAAGACACAGATTTAAAATCCCTCGCACTGTTGAAACACACTCCCAATGACAGCCTCTGCTCACGATGTGAGATGACCTCTTTGAGTAATACCTTCAAGTTCCAATTCCTTATCATGATGTAACTTTTGTCTTTTTGTTGTTACTTACATGTGTATTTTATGCTTGTATATTCATCCTCTGTAGCGTTTAACTTGTATTACCCCGCTTGCTGATAGACCATTACCCTGTTTCTGGTGACGCTGGGAAAATGTTCAGGATATAATGTATATCTTGTTGGTTGTAAACGTGATTTAAAGGTATTAGTGCTAATGAAGTCCTTCGTTTCTAAAGGTTTTACTCTGATAGAGCTTGTTGTCGTTATCATTGTTTTGGGGATCTTATCTGTCGTTGCCCTGCCTAAGTTCATGAACTTAGGGCAAGATGCCCATGACTCGGCGGCAAAGGGGGCATTTGGTGCATTTAGTTCGGGCGTGACGCTGTATCACAGCTGCTGGGCTGCATCGGGAGCCAGTGCTCGTGTTGAAGACCTTGCATGTTACGGCGATGGGACCTTAGATTCCAGCAATACGGGTTACCCGTTGAGTACAACCAATGGCGGTGATGGATCAACTTTAACGGGTGAGAGTTGTAAGGAAGTGTGGAGTGGTTTGCTGGAGGGGGATGATTACGTGCTTGCTCCTCATAACAACGCAGCTTTTGGCGGAGACACTGATATTGTCTACTGGTATGGTAATGGGTCATCTGTCGCAGATGGTTCATATTGTTACTTTAACTATATCTCAGATAATCGCAGCATTGGCTCAGAGAACTGGCAACTTCGTTACTACCCAGGCTCTGGTGAAACGACTATTACACGCGCAACCTTAAGTTCCTCCTAATGAGTAAACTCTTTGTTATGCCTACTTAATCTAAGAGGGGTGTAAACTCCCTCTATAGTACTCCACTCAATAGCTTCAATTGTTTGCCATACTTGTATGGACTGCATGAGGAAGTTGAAGAGAGACCCTTACTTGTGTCTGAGAGTTTGGAGGGGAAGTATGTCGTATCGAAGTCCGGCCTGGTTGAGATGCATTGCACTTTTTTGGGCACTGTATGTCGCGTCGGCTCCTGCAATGGACAGGAGTGATGCAGGGTTTAACTCGCTTCTCTACCAACTACAGCTGGTTAATCTGGTCAGGCCAACTGAGCAGTCAGTTGATTCTTATCGGGTGCTGCGTAGTGGCACAAGGCAGGAGAAGTTAGATAGTGCCGAGAGAGCCGAACAGGAGTTGAAGCGTTTTTGGCAAACCGAAAACATCCCTAATGGTGCTGGTAAGGGAGGTGATAACGACGATCTCTATCAACGTGCCACTGCTTTAGAACCAAAGTCAAAAGATTATCTTCCCGTTAGTAACAGGCTACGTTATCTGCTCTGGCTTAGTGAGCACCATTCCTGGAAACCACTTGTTATTGAAGCCTGGCTTAAGGAGGGGGATTATCATGATGCGATACCTGAGATCAGTTTCCGGTTGAATATGCTCGGTGATTTAGATAGTTACGACAAAAATAATAGGCAATTCAATCAAGCGATTAAGAACAGTTTACTTCGTTTTCAAAGGCGCCATGGATTAAAGCAAGATGCAGTTATCGGCCCGGAAACGCTCAGGTGGTTGAATGCATCTCCTGATCGCCGGGCACGTTTGCTGGCAAATAACTTCTTAAAAAAATCCAGTTACCAGGCCTCATTAGATAAGCGGTTTCTGCTGATTAACATTCCGGCATTTGAGATGGTTCTGGTTGACCATGATGAGGTACAGCTTAAGTCAAGAGTCATCGTGGGGAAGCCGTACCGCCAAACCCCTATGTTACGCAGTCAAATATCTAATCTTGTACTCAACCCCAGTTGGCGTGTGCCCAGGCGCCTGATGTGGAGGGATCTGCTGCCGAAAGTGAGAGAGGATGGCCAATATATCAGTCAAAGAAATTTTGATGTATTCGATGCCAAAGGTGAATTGATTCAGAAGAGTCCACAGGAGTGGCAGAAGCTGGCTAATGGGCGTTTCCCATATCGATTGGTACAAAGACCCGGTGCGGAAAATACATTAGGCAGGTACAAGTTTTACTTCGAAAACAAATACAATGTTTATCTACATGATACGGTGGATAAAGCACTGTTTGAAGAGGCCAACAGGGCGCTGTCATCGGGGTGTATTCGGGTCGAGAATGTGGAAAGCCTGGCTAATTGGATGGCATCAAATTTAGTGCGGGATAAACAGACCTGGGTGGATATGCAGGTTGAGAGAGAGAAAACGCAATGGTTTTCCCTCGATGACTCTCTGGCCGTTCATTTAGTGTACTGGACAGCATGGATAGATAGTGCTGGTGACCCTCAGTTCAGGAATGATATTTATAACCAAAATTCAACAGGTAACCTGGCAACAATCAAAAATTGACTACCTATCTTGGCCTTGTAGGTACTCTACAGGTATTGTGCTGACTTGATTTCGTGACGAATAACGTTTAATTTATTGGGATTCGTGATTAAAAAATATACAGCGGTGGTAGAGTGTCAATAGTTTGTCCGGCCCGTAGGCAGTTGTTGTTAGGCCTAAGCGGCGTTGCAATGTTTTCGATGTTACCCACAAAAGTACAGGCAAGTCGATCTACCACAGGAGTGCGTAGTTTAGGGTTTCGTAACTTACACACAGGGGAACGAGGGCAGGGAAGCTATTGGATAGATGGAAATTATCAGAGTGGGATCTTATCAGATTTTAGCCATATTTTAAGGGATCATAGGCGGAATGAGTCTGCGCCTATGGATAAACGTCTTTATGATCTCCTGTTTAAGTTGAAGCAATCCTTAAATGTTGAACAAGACTTCAATGTCATCTCTGGTTATCGCTCACCAAAAACCAATGCCATGTTAGCCTCTAAAAGCAACGGGGTAGCGAAAAAGAGCTATCATATGAAAGGGATGGCGATGGATATCGCGCTCCCCGATGTAAAGTTGAGCCATCTGCGCGATGCGGCGATTGAATTAAAACTTGGCGGGGTAGGCTACTATCCTCAATCCGGCTTTATACATGTGGACACAGGCCCGGTTCGTACCTGGTAAGCCTGACTCACCAGTCGTATGAATTTCAGCTCTAAACAGTTTGTTAGCTTGTGATACTTGTGCTAGAATATGCCCGCTTTAAATGAGTCTTCATTGGTCGAAAATGGAGACAACCTGAAATTTTTTATTTAAGTGAGAAAACTATGTCTTACACTATCGCTGCTGAAATCCGCACTGAAATCGGGAAAGGTTCGAGCCGCCGCCTACGTCATGCGAATAAAGTACCTGCTGTTATCTATGGTGCTGGTAAAGAGCCTATCTCTATCAAGTTTGACCATAAAGATATCATCAACATTCAAGAGAATGCTGACTTCTACTCTAGCGACCTTACTATCACTGTTGATGGTAAAGACGTAAAAGTACGCGTACAAGCAATGCAGCGTCATGCATTCAAGCCTCTTATTGAGCATGTTGATTTCAAATTCGCATAAGTTGCGATATTGAAATTAAAAAGCGCCTGATGGCGCTTTTTTCATATCTGGACCCTGCAATCGTATCGGTGCTGAAGTCCTGTTAAGGGCTACTCATCTGTTTGAACTTCAGGACATGAGGCGATAATGCTTAGGTTTCCCTCCTCGCTGATCTCTTCAAGCCTGACATCAAAGCCCCAGAGTCTATGCAGGTGTTTTACCACTTCGTGGCAACTCTCTGCAAGGGGGACTCTATTGGTGGGTACATGCCTTAAAGTCAATGAGCGATCGCCGGTAATCGCAACCTGCTGAACCTGGATGTTGGGTTCAATATTAGAGAGGTTATACTGTTGCGATAACATTTGACGGATATCTTTGTATCCCTGCTCATCATGGATGGCGGATACAGACATATAATTTTTCTTATCGTCGTCTAAAACTCCAAAAAGCTTAAATTGCCGCATAATATTAGGTGACAGATATTGGCTGATAAAGCTCTCATCCTTAAAGTTTTGCATTGCGAAATGCAGTGTCTCTAACCAGTCGCTGCCGGCAATTTCCGGGAACCACTCCCTGTCTTCGTCGGTTGGGTTTTCACAAATTCGCCTGATATCTACAAACATATTGAACCCTAACGCATAGGGGTTAATGCCACTGTAATAGGGACTGTTATAACTGGGTTGCGCAACCACATTGGTATGGTTTTGTAGGAACTCCATCATGAACCTATCGGTGACAACACCATCATCGTAAAGGTGGTTGAGAATAGTATAGTGCCAAAATGTGGCCCAGCCTTCGTTCATTACCTGAGTCTGTTTTTGAGGGTAAAAGTATTGCCCCATCTTTCTGACTATGCGAACGATCTCTCTCTGCCATGGCTCGAGTAAAGGTGCGTTCTTCTCTATAAAGTAGAGAATATTTTCCTGAGGCTCTTCCGGAAAGTTCAAGGTTTCCGTTTTGGGGTCAACGTGTTGGGTTAAGGGGATTGTTCGCCATAGATCATTGACCTGACTCTGCAGGTACTCCTCTCGTTCCTTCTGTCTGAGCTGCTCCTCTTTGAACGATATTTCACTCGGTCGTTTATACCGATCGACGCCGTAGTTCATTAATGCATGGCATGAGTCGATGATCAGCTCTACCTGTTCGGTGCCATGGGTCTCTTCACACTGGCTGATATAGTTTTTTGCAAAGACCAGGTAGTCGATTATTGAGCTGGCATCGGTCCAGGTTTTGAAGAGGTAATTGTTTTTAAAGAAGCTATTGTGGCCAAAACTGGCATGGGCCATCACCAGTGCTTGCATTGTGATGGTATTTTCTTCCATTAAATAGGCAATACAGGGATCTGAGTTGATCACTATCTCATATGCCAGGCCCATTTGACCTCTTTTGTAGCTCTGCTCAGTTTCGATAAACTTTTTACCGAATGACCAGTGTGTATAACCAATTGGCATGCCGATACCCGCGTAGGCATCCATCATCTGTTCGGCTGTTATCACCTCAATCTGGTTTGGGTAGGAGTCAAGCTTATAGTGAGCCGCCACCCGCTCAATTTCAGTAAGATACGACTGTAGTAGATCGAAGGTCCAATCCGGACCATCATCGAGTGGAGATCTTTTCTTTTTAGCATCCATAGCGCCTCCTTAAACAGCCTGTTTCTTGAATAGTTCTCTGAACACCGGGTAGATATCTTCAGCTTGTTTAATATGCTGTACGGCGATGTTATCGAAGGTTTTCTGGAGGTTTTCATACTCACGCCAGAGAGTTTGGTGCGCCCGGTTAGTGATCTCGATATAACTAAAGTACCTCACAACGGGAAGCAGCTGTTTCTCGAGGATCTGTTTGCAACCCGGAGAGTCATCGGCCCAATTATCGCCATCTGATGCCTGAGCCGCATAGATATTCCATTCGCTCTCGGGATAACGGTCTTTTTGGATTTTGTGCATCAGTTTTAATGCGCTGGAGACTATGGTGCCACCGGTTTCCTGAGAGTAGAAGAACTCATGTTCATCGACCTCTTTAGCCTGGGTGTGGTGCCTAATATAGACGACTTCCAGGTTTTTATAGGTCCGGGTTAGGAAAAGGTAGAGTAAAATGTAAAAGCGCTTAGCCATGTCTTTGGTCGCCTGATCCATAGAACCAGATACATCCATCAGACAGAACATAACGGCTTGGCTGGATGGGATCTCACGTTTAGCGAAGTTGTTGTATCTGAGATCGAAAGTATCGATAAACGGCACCTTGTCTATCTTCTGTTTTAACTCCTCTATCTCCTCCTTAATAAGAAGAATTCTTTCGGCTTCGGCTCCTGGCGTATTTTCCAGCTCTTCAAGTTCATCTTGCAACTCCTTTAACTTCGCCTTCTTCGACGATGTCATAGCGATTCGGCGTGCCAGTGATGAGCGTAGTGAGCGAACAATGTTGATATTTGCCGGAACCCCATCATTGGTAAAGCCCGCACGGTATGTTTGGTACTCAACCAGTTTATTGAGGCGATTATTCTGCAGATTAGGAAGCTCCAGGTCTTCAAAGAGGAGTTCGAGATACTCATCCTTCGAGATTTGGAATACAAAATCATCTTGCCCCTCACCTGAGTCTGAGGCGTCTCCCTGACCTGAGCCCTGGCCTCCACCCGAAGGGGGGCGCTCTATTTTATCACCGCGGGTGAATTGGTCATTACCGGGATGTACCCGCTCTTTCACTCCACCCTGTCCCTGATGAAACGATGGCTCGCTGATATCCTTAGTGGGGATCCCTATCTTCTCACCTTTATCAACATCGGTAACACTCCGCCGAGTGACGGCATCACTGACAGCTTTTTTTATTTGCTGCTTATATCTGTTGATAAATCGTTGACGATTAACCGTGCTCTTTCCCTTAGCATTGAGTCGTCTGTCTATGAAATTCGCCATGCGCACCTCCCAGGTCATAGTAGGGAGCAATTTATGCTCCCTGTATGCCTATTTTAAGAAGACTTTCTCACTCTCAGATACCACTCTGAAAGCAGTCTGACTTGCTTCTTGGTGTAGCCTTTTTCCATCATTCGATTGACAAAGTCATCATGCTTTCGCTGATCGTCGGTCGATGTCTTGGCATTGAATGAGATGACAGGCAGAAGATCCTCTGTGTTTGAGAACATCTTCTTCTCGATCACAGTACGGAGCTTTTCATAACTCGTCCATAATGGATTGTTACCTTCGTTATTGGCTCGCGCCCTTAGGACGAAATTCACTATCTCATTTCTGAAGTCCTTAGGGTTACTGATCCCTGCGGGTTTCTCAATCTTCTCAAGTTCAGAATTCAGGGCCGAGCGATCAAATAACTGACCCGTTTCGGGATCCCGGTATTCCTGATCTTGAATCCAGAAGTCTGCATAGGTGACATAACGGTCGAAGATATTCTGGCCATACTCTGAATAGGACTCCAGGTATGCCGTCTGAATCTCTTTACCGATAAACTCGACGTATTTAGGGATTAGATAACCCTTCAGAAATTCGAGATAGCGCTCGGCGAGTTCAGTGGGGAACTGTTCCTGTTCTATTTGGCGCTCTAACACATAGAAAAGGTGCACCGGGTTAGCGGCAATTTCACTATGATCGAAGTTAAAGACCTTAGAGAGTATCTTGAAGGCAAAACGGGTCGAAAGTCCCTGCATTCCCTCATCAACGCCGGCGTAATCACGATATTCCTGATAGGATTTCGCCTTCGGATCGGTATCTTTTAAGCTTTCACCATCATAGACACGCATCTTCGAATAGACCGAGGAGTTTTCCGGTGCGATGATCCTTGACAGAACACTGAACTGAGCGAGCGTTTCCAGTGTGCCTGGTGCACAAGGTGCTTGCGACAGTTCAGAATTTGCCAACAGTTTATTGTAGATCAGTATCTCTTCTGAAACCCTCAAACAGTAAGGCACTTTTACTATGTATACCCTGTCCAGAAATGCTTCGTTGGTCTTATTATTCCTGAACGTAGTCCACTCCGACTCGTTGGAGTGGGCGAGAATAATACCGTTATAGGGGAGGGCTGACAGGCCTTCCGTGCCGTTATAATTGCCCTCTTGAGTCGCGGTTAATAGTGGATGGAGTACCTTGATCGGTGCCTTAAACATCTCCACAAATTCCATCAACCCTTGGTTTGCGCGGCACAGGGCGCCCGAGTATGAGTATGCATCGGCATCATTCTGCGCGAAATGTTCCAGCTGCCTGATATCGACTTTACCCACTAGGGAGGAGATATCCTGGTTATTTTCATCGCCGGGTTCGGTTTTTGCGATTGCCATCTGATCTAAGATGGATGGAAATACCTTTACGACTTTAAACCTGGATATATCACCACCAAATTCGTGTAATCGCTTCACGGCCCACGGAGACATGATAGATTTAAGGTAGCGAGGCGGAATGTTATATTCACTCTCCAACAGGCCACTGTCCTCTTCGGGGTTAAACAGGCAGAAGGGGTGATCATTAACCGGGCTTCTTACTCCATCGGCACTTAACACATAGATGGGAACTTTCTGCATCAAGGCTTTAAGCTTCTCGGCGAGGGAGGACTTACCACCACCTACAGGCCCTAACAGATAGAGGATCTGTTTCGACTCCTCCAGACTTTGAGCCGAATGTTTCAGGTAGGCGACTATCTGCTCAATAGACTCCTCCATGCCATAAAAGTCCTTAAATTCCGGGAATCGAGAAATCAGCCGATTTGAGAAAATTCGGCTCAGTACAGGATCCTTCGATGTATCAATGACTTCAGGCTCACCAATTGCAATGAGTAGCCTTTCTGCTGCAGATGCATATGCGGAACGATCTTTTTTGCAGATCTCGAGAAACTCCTGGAGTGAATACTCCTCATCAAGCTTTTGTTCGTAGCGCTGTTGGTAATGCTCAAATATGCCCATTTTCCACCCCCTGAAACGCCTAAATTAGATGACAGCGATAACTGAAAACCAGTCTCCTAGTATTAATCTTAGACCTAATAACTGAATTTAGTATTAAAAAAGTTGTATAAAAACAATGGGAAACAATTGCAAATGCAACAGTTGCAAATGTGGGGGGAGTTAAATTATACCGTTGTAATACCAAATAGGTACAAAAAAGGAGCCGTCCAGGCTCCTTAGATTATGGGGGAAATATGTAGCTAATCGGGACTAGCTGAAGTTCTGATTAACGAAGTCCCAGTTGACTAACTCCCAGTAGTGAGCAAGGTAGTCGGGGCGAACATTACGGTAATCGATATAGTAGGCATGCTCCCATACATCGACAGTCATAATTGGGGTTACGTCTTTGTCTGTCAGTGGTGTTTCGGCGTTACTGGTGTTGACAATTGCCACCGAACCATCGGCTTTTTTAACAAGCCAGGTCCAGGCACTACCAAAGTTATTGACTGCAGCGTCGGTGAACTTTGCCTTGAAGTCGTCAAATGAACCAAAGGCATCATCAATCGCTTTGGCCACGGCTCCAGTTGCTGCCCCGCCACCGTTAGGAGATAAGCAGTTCCAATAGAAGGTGTGATTCCAGATCTGAGCCGCATTGTTGAAAATGCCCCCGGTAGAGGATTGAATGATCTCTTCAAGGCTCTTCTGGGCAAGCTCTGTGCCTTCAACCAAACCATTAAGCTTTACAACGTAGGTGTTATGGTGTTTACCATAGTGGTATTCGATGGTTTCCTGAGAAATATGAGGTTCAAGTGCGTTTTTAGGATACGGTAATGCAGGTAATTCAAAAGCCATTGCGATTCTCCACTCATCAATAATTGTAATATATTGCTTCTAAAACTAATTCTATTTGAAAATGCCCTTAAGAGTATGATTAATTTTACGATTATAGCAATCTATAAAAGCGGTTAACTGTATAAATGCACCATTTTTATAGAAATTCAACTGCTTACCTTGCACTATTCTTCGATAAACCGCATCAGATATGGTGAGGGGCGACTGTTCATACTGCATCCGGTTTGTTACAAATTTGATTGGAAAAACCAGTAGCTAAAACCCTACTAAAAGTAGGTTTTTGTTATTGCTGCACCTGAAGTACAATAGGGTAAGTTTTTTAATCATTGTATGCGTAAGTTAGGAATTAAAAATGGAAACAAACGAAACCGTAGAGAAAATTAAGCAGCAGATCGCAGAGAATCCAATCATTGTTTACATGAAAGGTTCTCCTAAATTACCTAGCTGTGGCTTCTCCTCTCAGGTTGCTCAAATCATGATCAACTGTAATGCTCAATTTGCGTTTGTTGATATTTTACAGCATCCGGATATCCGCTCTGAGTTACCAAAATATGCTAACTGGCCAACATTTCCCCAGCTTTGGGTTGAAGGTGAGTTGATTGGTGGCTGCGATATTCTTACTGAGATGTATCAAAAAGGTGAGCTTCAAACCTTGATCAGCGAAACTGCTGCAAAATACCCGTCTGAAGAGCAAGCATAGTAGTTTAAACCAAGGGTTATGAATCCGGACGATACTGCCGGGTAGCAATTGATTTAAGCCGTAATGTAAAAAGCCTTTCTTACGAAAGGCTTTTTTGTTGGTGCATGAAGGAGGAGCTGCAGACTATGCCGTGACTTCCTCTTCAGGCTGAGGAAGCAGCAGATTCATCGTAATTGCGACAATACCGCAGAGGCTAATACCAGTCAGACTGAATGACCCGATGCCGAAAGCCATACCACCGATACCAAATACTAAGGTGACACCCACTATACACAGGTTTCTGGGTTCATTTAGGTCGACACCATTTTTAATCAGAGCATTCAATCCCACTGCCGCGATAGAGCCGAACAGGAGGCACATGATGCCGCCCATAACCGGGACCGGAATGGTCTGCATCATAGCGCCTAATTTGCCAACAAAGGCGAGTAAAATGGCTGTTACGGCCGTCCATGTCATAACAACAGGGTTGAAGTTTTTGGTGAGCGTAACGGCTCCTGTGACTTCAGAGTAAGTGGTATTTGGCGGTCCACCAAGTGCTGAGGCCGCTATGGTTGCCACCCCGTCACCGGCTATGGTGCGGTGCAGTCCGGGTTTCTTCAAAAAGTCTTTACCCGTCACATTTGAGATAGCCAGAATATCACCGATATGCTCTACCGCAGGCGCAATTGCAACCGGGATCATAAACGCGATGGCATGCCAGTTAAATTCCGGTGCAACAAAGTTAGGGATTGCGATCCAACTTGCATCTGCAACCGGACTAAAATCTATGATGCCGAAGCTTAAGCTGAGGCCGTAACCAACAAATATACCTGCGAGAATAGGCATTAATTTCACTAAACCTTTAGCAAAAATGGCAACAGCTACAGTTGTCAGCAGAGCCGACAGAGAGATAATCAGTGCTGTGCTCTGTTCAACCAGTACCAGGCTGCCATCGCCACTCTTACCTAGTGCCATGTTCACTGCAACAGGTGCCAGTCCTAATCCGATAACGATAATCACAGGCCCAACCACGACAGGGGGCAGCAGCCTCTTGATAAAGTTATCCCCTCTGAACTTGATTAAACTGGCAAGGACGACATAGACACATCCTGCAGCCATAAGGCCGCCCATGGTGGATGGGATCCCCCAGGTTTGCACGCCGTACATGATGGGCGCGATAAAGGCGAACGATGAGGCAAGGAAGATGGGAATTTGCCGTTTAGTGATTAACTGGAATAGCAGGGTACCAATACCAGCGGTGAATAATGCCACATTAGTGTCAAGGCCTGTCAGCAGAGGCATGAGTACTAATGCACCAAAAGCAACAAACAACATTTGAGCCCCCTGAAGGGCAAGTGCAATATTTTTCATTATTATTCTCTTGTAGGTAAACCTGTCAATAATAACAGGTTTATGACTGTCAGGTTGAGGTCGCTGTCACTGTTTGTCGATCATCTTTTCGGTTTTTACTATTTTATTGTCTCGAACAAGCGAATTCAGATGCCAGATTACTTGTGGTACAATTTATTTAATTCGTTTTCTTTAGAACAGTCGAACATGCTGAAAACCTTATTAAACTTTTCTCTTTTTTTAGTCAGCTGCTTGTTAATACAGACAAACATCGCCGATGCCGCTGAAGTGTCTAAACTCGATGAGAGTTTAGTTCCTGTGAACTCCCGCTCGGTCGCCGAGCGAAATAAAGCCATCTCTGCTGGACTCAAGAGTGTTATTTTAAAGAATTCCGGTTCTCAATCTGCACTGGCTCATCCGAGTATTCAGGCGGTGGTAAAGCAACCAACCACCCTGATTAGTCAGTATGGTTATCAGGAGCTGGACGGCGAACTTTTTCTCCAGGTGAGTTTCGATCATAAGCGGATTATTCGACTGTTAAGAGAGGCGCAGTTGCCGGTTTGGGGTAAGCAAAGACCCCTGACTTTAGCCTGGATAGTAGAAGACAGTGCGGGTGAGAGAAGAATTATCAATGATGAGTCTCTACTCGATAGCAGAGCGTTATTTGATGTTGAATCCGAAGCTAAAGGTGTGCCGCTTCTATTTCCCTTGATGGATCTTGATGACAATATGAAAGTGTCAGCAAATGATGTAAGGGGAATGTTCGCAGATCAGGTCGCTGCCGCTTCTCAACGTTATCGAGCAGATTATTTTGTTATGGCTTCCATCGATACCAGAGTAAGCCCTTTGAAGTATAGCCTGGCTTTGTACCCGGTTGGCAGTGGTGAACCCATGCACACTTCTCTGGTGAGTAAGCAGGAGCTTTCTGCTGACATCAATACGGCAGTGAATGATATCATCACTACTATCAGTGAGTATTATGTGGGGCGATATGCCATCGCCGATACAGGCGAAGATATCGATAGCTATGTCACTTTTGTCGATATTACCGAGATGAAACAGCTGGTCGATATCGAGAAATACCTATCTCAGTTAAGCGCCGTAAAGGCGGTACAGCTGAGGCAACTCAAGGGAACGAATGCTCAGTATAAGCTGGAGTTGTTTGGTACAGAGGAAGATCTTCATCGCTTGATGGATCTGGAGCCCAGAGTTCATGCTCAGGAGCCACAGATAACAGATCCGTTTGTCAACGGTAACGGAGTTGCCACCATGATGCCGTCACAAGGCTCAGGGCGCGAGTACCGCTGGCAAGGATAGTTAATTTAAATTCATGGATACTCATGTTAAAATGATTATCTAAGTGACATCGAGTGAAATAGAGAAGTATCTGATTGAAATCTAACTCACCTTTACAACTTTCATTACCGGTTCACCTGCCCGATGATGAAACATTTAACAGTTATTATCCGGCGGCTGGCAATGATGAGCTGATTCAGAGTCTGCAAGCCTGCGCCGAAGGCCGTGCCAAGCGAAGTGTATTTCTGTGGGGACCTGAAAAATCCGGAAGAACGCACCTGATGCACGCAGCCTGTGCTCATGCAAACGATCTTGAGCGCAGCAGCTTCTATCTCCCTTTAGGCATCCATGCCAGTATATCCCCCGTTCTTCTCGAAGGGCTGGAGCAACTCGATCTGATCTGCATCGACGATGTCGATGCTATTGCCGGCCACCCTCTGTGGGAAGAGGCCATCTTCGATCTCTACAATCGTGTCTTGGAACATAAGAGTTGCTCTTTGATAGTGAGTGCCAGTGTGTCCCCTACGGATTCCGGTTTTGCGCTACCCGATCTTGTATCACGGATGCAATGGGGGCTTAATTATCAGTTGCAGCCGATGGCAGATGATGAAAAGTTAGCCGCACTTCAACGCAGGGCTGCGATGCGTGGACTACAGCTGCCTGAAGATGTGGGCCGCTTCCTGCTGAACCGTCTGGCAAGAGACTTAAGAACTCTGTTTGATGTGTTGGACAGGCTGGATAAAGATTCACTCGTACATCAGCGCAAGTTAACTATCCCTTTCGTTAAAGAGATGCTGAGACTGTAACTCGCAGCCTGTTTACCGGCAATGTTCGTCTTATGAGTCGGACAAAGAGAAGGGCGCGATACTGCCATTTCCAGAATCGCGCTTCCATCCTTTTGATATGTTATGTGTTACGTACCTGTCATTCCAGAGCTTAAGGTGTCATATCCATTGGAGCCTGAAGGCCTTGGCCCCTCTTATGTCTGTCACCACTGAATCTGAGTTCAGGCACCTTTGTCTCTAATCGGCCACGCTTGACTGAAGCTGCTGAACTCGGGGAGATCGTCAAATTTTCCAGCCAGCTGGATCCTTGTACCATAGGTATCGGTTCAGGGAGCTCCGATATCAGAGTTTTGGCATCAAGTTCGGGCAACATCTCGTTTAATACCAGTACGGCCCTATCTTGAATAGAGTCTTCTGCGATGCGCCCCCTTTGTCCCCAGTTTACAATGATATTCGCTGCAGTGGGGTTATCGGGCTTATCTGTGATGCCTACATCCCGTAGGATTCCATATCTGTGACTCATCATTGCCTCCTCGAGTAACATCGCCGTATCTTCGCGAATTGTGGAGTAGGCATAGTAGTCTGTGGCGCTATCGCCGGTGAAAAAGTGAGATATGTCTGCCGGTGAATAGGCTTTCTGCATGGCGGTAGCCGCTTTGCCGCGAAAACTCACATCTGCCAGCGACTTCAGCTCATCACTATATAGGGGGAATTGAAGCGATACCTTATCCGAGACCAGCTCTCCCGCCATCGTGCGTCTGTTATAGTGGTCGAGTAGGGTGCCGCCTTGAATGCTATCGTGTACCGAGCGTGGAAAGAAATCATTGGCGTGAGCAAGCTCATGGAAAAGTAGTGATGACAGCTCAGGAGACATCTCAGCCAGGCTACGGGCTGT
Organism: uncultured Shewanella sp.; assembly: GCF_947501225.1. GTDB lineage: Bacteria > Pseudomonadota > Gammaproteobacteria > Enterobacterales > Shewanellaceae > Shewanella. The sequence continues at coordinate 328,204 of NZ_CANMUW010000005.1, read as the reverse complement.
GCGAACTTCTCTGGGGGTACTGTAGGAGACATATTGGTTATCTTTGACATAGCGCCATGGCATTATAAAGTTCAACTCATTCCCGAACATAGCTCGGTGATCGGGAGCCTCATTGATGACATCACGCTCTTCAGCCAGCAACCAAAGATCATTGGGATCCAGGTAGATGGCACCGGTCACGACCCAATAGAAGGAGGGACGGATATCATAACTGATGACAATTGCAGTTACCGATTGTAGCAGGAGCGAAAAATCACTCATGGGATCCATCTCGTTAAGGAAAGTTTCGAAATTTTCCCCCATCCATTGATGTGAGACCAGCAGCCTGTCTATGATCTTCTCTTTCTCTGAGTGATGATCGGTTTGTCCGATTAAAGGTAACTGTGCGATGCTGCATGGTGTTGTCAGCTGGTTTGAATAGATACAGGGCTGTAGCTGGTGGGCATATGGTGAGTCAGTACGGTATGCATGTGTTCTGGCTACAGGCTTGTCGAAGTACTGAGACTCGATTTCCTGTTCATGGGTGATAAGTGCGATGACTTCAGAGCTGCTGTTTGACCCTGCGATGTTAGCGGTTGCTCTGAGGATACTGATGGTATCCGAGCCGACGTCGGGTGCGATGAACCTTGGGCTTTCTATATTACTGATATCGAGGTTTATATCAGGGCCTGAAGCGATACACCAGTTAAGCTCCGGCGGGATCTGTTCATCGACTCTATCTACCCTGTAACTGACATCTCCGCCTTGAACAACCTGGTGATCCGATCGAACATTTAACCTGTTGTCTAGCCCGCCCGTTACCGTCACTTCGATGTTCTGCTCTGCAGCGAGTCCCTTGCCGTTAACCGTTACGGAGAAAGTGTAACTCCCCGTTTCTAGGGGGTCTATAGCAAGCACCGGGCTCGATACCGATTTTAATATCAGCTCCGGGCCCGATGTCTGCTGCCAGTTAAAGTGGAAACCGGCGCTATCCTGGTTGGCAATTCGGGCGATGATAGCTCCGGATTGCGCTATCTGATAACTCGATTCGACCAGGAACTCGATATCTGATTCAGTTGTGATGTTTGTGAGAGTCGACAACTGCTCACATCGGGGTATCGAAGGTAAAGATTCGTCACCTTTCTCCGAGCTTCCTCCACAGGCCACTAAAGATAGCGTACCGGCTAAGAGCAGGTATTTAAAAGAACTCATTGCAGGCTTTTCCATTTGATTATTATTGTATTACCTTCATCTGTAATAAGAAGGCATCAGGTGAGCTATTGGAAAATATAGCATGTGAAATTCACTACAGAAAGGAGAGGGGCAGTTGAGCCGAGTGGGAGAGTCTTGTCGTGTATGGATGAAAACAAGTGCAGCAGGGCACTTGTTTTCACAGATGAACCTTAGGTTACTTACTTCTTTTTTTAAGGCCAAGTCCCAATTCACGTCCCCTGATGCGGGCATAGAAGGGGAAGCCGACCAGTAATGCTCCCAGCAGGGCAACCTCAAACAGTGCAAACCACAGGTATTCGTAGGTTACATAGAGCAGCGTTAGTCCATGTAACATATAAAGACAGATGATGAAGCTGGCCCAGGCATAGGTATAGGGGTTGCCGGTTAAGATCCCCTTAAGCGGAAACAGCAGCGGGATGATCCACAATGACGTAAACGCCACAGAGTACTCTCCGTTGAGCCCTTTATTTATGAACCAAGCACTTAATAAGATGACCAGAGTCAGGTAACCCGTCCGGCATAGTTTAAACAGCGTGGTAGAGTTCATGAGTTGGCCTCAACTTATAGTATAGCGAGCACATTTTCAGGTGGTCTGCCTATGGCCGCCTTATCGTTGGCGAGGACAATAGGACGCTCGAGTAGTTTAGGTGTCTCGACTATCGCCTGGATAAGTTGCGCTTGAGTGAGGTCCTCATTGGCTAAGCCTTGTTCTTTATATTCAGTCTCTTTAGTACGCATCAATTCACGGACACTTATATTCAGTTTGACCAATAAGCCCTCAATTTCACTTCTGACTAAAGGCGACTTAAGATACTCAACGACTTGAATTTCACAGTCTTGTTCCTGTAACAGTGCAAGTGTCTGTCGGCTTTTTGAACAACGAGGGTTATGTATGATAGTTACTTGAGTCATGATATTTTTTCTTCATGTGAAATTTGTCGCTATCATACTTTAAAAGGTGAGCAATGTCACAAAAAAAGTCGTCGATTAGAGTCATGAAATTTTCAGTTTTATTGTTTCTTTCTAAGAAGTTATAGGCTCACTCTTTAAACTGGTGAGCCTGAAGAGTTAAAAACGGGGGGGTAGGCGGAAATAGATAAAATAGTCTGCAGCATGAGCCAACCTGGCAGGGATGTTCCCGAGCCTATGAGGGCATAGGCTCGCGATACACAGAGGGGGATTATTTTAACTCCTCTATGGCCCTGTTCGACAGTTTAAATTGACGTATACGAGCTTCAATTCTTGCCAGTTGCAGCGGGTTATCGGCAGAGAGTTTATAAGCAAAGTTTAACTGGTCTATTGCTCCCTTGTAATCGGCTGCAAGAGCCATAGACTCGGCATTGACAAAGTGCTCCATCGCCTTGTTTCCGGTTTTCTTGTATGCATCACGGAGTAAAAACAGCGGAAGCTGATTCTGCTTGTCCAGAAAGATCATCTCTTCCAGTAACGGAATCGCTTTATCAGGCTGCTCCGATTCGATATAAACGTTCGCCAGATTTGTGTTGATCACCTGTGACGTTGGCTTGAGATTTCGTTGCGTTTCAAGCATGGCGATGGCTTCATCGTTGGCTTTTCTCTGTACCAGGAGATCCGTTTTAGTATCGATATAAAACAAGTTGTTTTTATCGCCCTTCAACAGACCATCGATAATGGTTTCTGCTTCATCGAAACGCTCTACCCGAAAGAGGGCCAGTGCCTTACCATACAGCGCAGCCTCTTTAAATGTGTAGCTGCGTTTCTTAAGTTTCTTCTCAAAAAGCGATAAAGCCGCCTCTTCACTATAACTGGAGAAACGTACCTGAATACGTGCCTTAGCCAACTGGAAGTCGATATTATCAGGTACATATCTATGCGGGTATTGAGCGGCTCTGTTTCGGGCGTCGGTGATACGCGATTCCGGCAGAGGGTGGGTCAGCAACATCTGAGGGGGTTTAGAGGTAAATCGGTATCGGGTGGCCAACTTGGCAAAAAAATCCGCTGCGCCATTTGGATCGAAACCGGCGTCGACCAAGATCTGCATTCCGATCCTGTCAGCCTCTTTCTCATGCAGGCGTGTATAGTTAATCTTTGCCTGGGTTGCTAATGCCTGTGTCGTAGCCAAGGCTGCCATACCGGCCTGCGGGGCGGCGATAGTTAACAAGATTGCCCCTAACATACCAGCCATGGTCGCCGTTGAGCTTTTCTCCTGTGCTTCGAGTGAGCGAGCCAGATGGCGCTGCGTCACGTGGGTAATTTCATGACCCAGGACAGAAGCTATCTGACTTTCGTTATCGGCGTTAAGAAATAAGCCGGTATGCACACCAACATGGCCACCGAAGAAGGCAAAGGCGTTAATCTCATCGTTTCTCAGCAGGAAGAAATAGAAGGGGGTTTTTACACCCGTTGCATGCGCGACGAGTTTGTTGCCCAACTCTGTCAAATATTGACTCAACACAGGGTCGTTGAGTATGGGAGCCGAAGAACGGATCACGCGCATATAAGCGTCACCGTAAACGGTCTCTTTCTCGAGACTGAAGGTGTTCACTGCGGCGGTGCCAAGATCGGGCAGGTCATTGTTAGCAAGACTCAAAGGCGCAGTTGCACAAAAAATTAGTGACATTGCGCCGGCTAGGAGAGATTTTGGCGATGTAATTTTACTCAAACTGATCCTTAAATTAGGGCTATGTTGTCTTTAGTAGACAATCTGATAAATTACCTGCGGCAAATTGATTTTACCCGCACAGCTGGTCTTAATCCATATCTGTTTTAGAATGAGATATGGCCGGAAACAAATTAAAAACTCTGTTGACTTATCAAACATATCAACAACTAAACTATCATTGAAAGTCTGACCCAATTAACATTTGTTTATGAAACCGTTAAAAATACCGATCCTACTCATTCGTTACCTCATACAATCTTATGGCATTGCTTGTGGTTTATCGTTCAACTTAGGATAATGACTTAAGTTTATCCATAACATGATTATTATGGTTTCTATTGATTTAACGGCATTACGTTGCCCATTAGCTCTGGTAAAAGTAAAACTCGCATTAAAACAACTCGAAGATGGAGAGACGCTCTGTGTCTCCTTATCTGACATTGGCTCCAGACAGGATGTTCCCCGTTTTTTAAAAAAAGTTGGATATCGGTACTTCGAGTTATGTAATGATGAAAATGTGTTGAAAATAAAAATCGAAAATCTTCGTTAGAGTGACAGTGTTTTAATTTCAGGAATCTTGAATGTTAAATTTATTGACTACTTGGTATAAAGAGCGGTTCAGCGATCCTCAGGCAGTAACCTTAGTCTTGATCCTGCTGGGAATAGCCCTGGCAATCTACTTTGCCGGTGGGCTATTAGCTCCGCTATTGGTGGCACTCGTTTTAGCCTTCCTGCTGGAATGGCCCGTTGCACAGATGCTCAAATTGGGGATCAATCGTACGACGGCGGCTTCGGCCGTGTTGGTTCTGTTCATCGGAACTATGCTGTTGATCACCTTCGGTTTGGTTCCCAGCATCTGGAAGCAGGGCGTGGCATTGATAACTGACTTGCCAACTATGTTGGATAAAGGACTTCACACCGCACAGACTTACGTCAATAAGTACCCTCAATTTGTAAATCCTGATCAACTCGACAGCATGGTTAGCGAGTTGAAAAAGATGTTAGATACCCAACATCTGCTTGATATCGGTAAACAGATACTTGGCTACTCAGCTTCGTTACTCGTGTTGATGGTTTACGCCATCCTTGTTCCCTTGCTAGTTTTTTTCTTCTTAAAAGATAAAGATGAGCTGATTAAGGGCAGCAAAAGGTTCATTCCGACCAACAGAGAGCTGGCCCGTAAAGTATGGTATGAGATGCACCAGCAGATATTTAACTATATTCGTGGTAAGGTCATCGAGATCATCATCATAGGTGCTGTCAGCTATGTTTTCTTTGCCATCATGGATCTCAGATATGCAGCCCTGCTCGGTGTTCTGACCGGCTTTTCCGTTCTCATTCCCTATGTGGGGGCCACGTTGGTCACCCTTCCCATTGCATTAGTCGCTTTTTTCCAGTGGGGGATCAGTCCCGAGTTCGGTTATGTGATGTTAGGTTATGGCATTATCCAAGCGTTGGATGGAAACGTATTGGTACCTATTCTTTTCTCCGATGCGGTAGATCTGCATCCGGTATTTATTATTGCAGCCGTACTCATCTTCGGTGGTTTATGGGGGGTGTGGGGCGTGTTCTTTGCGATTCCTCTGGCTTCACTGGTAAAGGCGGTACTCAATGCCTGGCCGACGCCGAACTCCAATGGTAACGCCGATGAAGTGAAAACCGAATAGCAGCTGTGGCGATTTCAATAAATAAAGGGGCTATGCCCCTTTTTTATTGCCTGCCATGATGGGCGGAACTCAGCCGGTAGGCTAGCAAAGGGATTGCTTGGCCGTGACAGCCAGAGAGCGGTATACGATGGTGGTTTGTTTCGCCTTTATATTCCAATGTTGCCAATAGAGGGGAACCCGCTTCCTTTTTCCTGGGGTGACCTCCTTGAGTATCCCTTTTTCCAGCAGGGGCTCTGCTTGAAGGTGCCCGACCAGACCATAGCCCAGCCCCTGAATGATGGCATCGAGAAAACTCTCCGACGAGGGGATCTTATGTTCACGCCAGCTCCCCGGTGTCATGTTGAAATATCTTCCTAAGTATTTTTCATGCAGTTTATCTTTGGTTGAGAAAACGACGGCAGGCGCTTTTTCCAATGATGTTTGAGAGATAGTGACTGGGAAATATTCATCGATAAATTCAGGTGTCGCAACGCACAGATACTCCATCTCCCCTAAGTATTCGCTGCTACATCCGGCCAGGGGCTCCTTGGTTGTGGTCACACAGCCGACAGCCTCACCATTTTTCAGTAAGTTATGGGTATATGACTCATCATCGACAATCAACTCCAGTAGCCACTGATGGCGCTTGAACACCTCACACAGTGCCGGAAGAAACCAGGTGGCCAGGCTATCGGCATTCACCGCTATCTTTACAATGGTGGGAAGCTTAGGATCGTCAGCATCCATCTCGACACTCAGTTCACTCTCCAGTAGTTGAACCTGTGAATAGTGTCTGAGTAGTCTCTTGCCCATAGGCGTCGCTTCTACGGGCGTAGAGCGGATGACTAATGCCTGTCCCACACGCTCCTCAAGCTGCTTGATCCTCTGGGAAACGGCAGATTGACTGATACAGAGTACCTTGGCGGCTCGATCGAATCCCCCTTCAGATATGACAATCGAAAGGGCCCTCAAGTGCGCATAATCAAGCAAGATCTCTTCTCCGTAAAATGAATTTAGGTTATAAGAATTACTTATACACTATAAAAAATATTAGTTATATTTATTTTTTCTGTTTAGGTAAGCTTGCAATCAATTCACAGTCTTAAGTTGGAACAACACAGATGCAGGCATTTATTCAAGGTGTAGGAGTTGGCGGAAGCCTTATCATGGCGGTAGGCGCACAAAATGCGTTCGTACTTAAACAGGGACTAAAACGTTCGCACTCTTTGCCCATTGCCGGATTATGTTCGTTGATCGATGCGCTGATGATAACTGCTGGTGTTACAGGGCTTGGTCATCTGATACTGGCTTTTCCGCTGATTAAAGATATTGCCAGCATCGGTGGAGCGATCTTCCTGCTCGTCTATGGAGCAAGAGCATTAAAGTCATCCTTCAATGAACAGGCTATGACAGAGGGGGCGACCAAGGGAACCGAAACACTAAAGGCTGCAGTATTGACAACCCTGGGGATCAGTTTGCTCAATCCTCATCTGTACCTGGATACGGTAGTCCTGCTAGGTAGCATCAGTGCTCAGTTTGAAGGCAGCGATCGCCCGCTGTTTGGTGCGGGTGCCGTGCTGGCCTCTTTTATCTGGTTCTTTAGCTTAAGTTTTGGTGCGAGATACTTAAGCCCTTTATTTCAAAAGCCTAAGGCCTGGTGTTATCTGGATCGATTTATCTGCATGACGATGTGGACGATTGCAGCTGTTCTGCTCTGGCCATACCTGGGCTGATACCGCGACCGATATTAGTCAATCATATAAAAATGCCCGCAATCGCGGGCATTTTTATTGGCTTATGAACTATTCACCTTTCAGGTGGTTAAGCACCACATCATGGTGCTCTTTAGTCTTAAATTTGTTGAAGACATGGCTGACCTTACCGTCCTGGCCAATCAGGAAGCTGAGTCTGTGAATACCGTCATAGACCTTACCCATAAACTTCTTCTCTCCCCAGACCCCGAACGCATCGGCAATAGCATGGTCCTCATCGCTGAGCAGTGAGAAATTGAGTTCCTGTTTTTGAGAGAATCGACTCAGCTTAGCTACGGGATCCGGGCTAATACCTAAAACAGTAACATTCAGCTCGGTAAGTTCATCTTTACTGTCACGCAGACCGCAGGCTTGAACCGTACAACCTGGTGTAGAAGCCTTAGGGTAAAAATAGACCAGTACCGGTCCTTGTTTGAGGCTCTTCTCTAATGAGATCAGTTGGTCATCTTGATCCTTAAGTTCAAAGAGAGGGGCTTTGTCGCCTGTAGTTAACGTTTTCATCTGGAGTCCTGTCGGGTGCAGTTTATTGGGTAGTGATGCCTTGCATACGTTTGATGTGGCAGTTTAACGAGATCTCTTCGGCCAGTTCATTGATGCTGTTTTCCAGTTTTTCTAGATCAACCTTTTCCGGCACATTGATGGTGAGAAAAACATTTTGTGAAGGATCGCCCTGATCATCTTCATCGGCATGGGATCTAACCGCGGCCAGATCCAGAGAGCGGTCGGCGAGGAATTGAGTGATCTTTTTCATGGTGCCGCGTTGATTACTTCCGCTGAAGGTGACTTCGAGTCTGGAGATATAGTTTTGAGGTGTATGTTTAGATGTACGTTTCATTACCGTCATTAACTCGAGTTCGACACTGAGGCTTGGAAGGCTGGTTTCCACCTTAGTGATTGAAGCCCATGAACCGGATAGCATCATGATCAATGTGAATTCGTTGCCAAATAAGGCCATTCGACTATCGACAATATCGCAGTCACATTCACTTGCAAGTCTTGCAAATTTACTGACAATTCCAGGGCGATCGGCGCCCAGCGCAGTAATAACAAGATGGTTGGACATGAATTCTCCTTATCAATTCGAACGATTAAAAAAAACGCAATAAATAGCACCACGTTCAATAACTGCGCCTAATGCTATCATAAGTTACGCAAGATGAGATCCCCATCTTATACCTTGGCGTTGTCAAAGTGTTACGCTTTGAGGTCTGCATATTGAATCGGTTCGCGTATTAACATTCACTTAGCGTGTTGAGCTCTTTTGATGATGAAAAAGTCTTAACGCTAACGAAACGCTGAAATGCTTGTTTTTAGCGGTTAGCATCAGTACCATAGCGAATCCTGAATTCTTGGGGAAGTCACATGATAAACGGAAGCATCGTAGCCTTAATCACACCAATGAATAGTGATGGCTCAGTAGATTATAAAAGTCTTGAAAGTTTAGTTGAGTACCATATTGCTGAAGGTACAGATGCCATCGTTGCCGTAGGCACCACAGGTGAGTCTGCTACTCTACCCATTCCTGAACATATTGAAGTCGTCTCTCAAACCGTCAAGTTTGCCGCCGGTAGAATCCCGGTCATTGGCGGCAATGGCGGTAATGCAACAGCTGAGGCCATAGAGCTAACCAAGGCCCAGTCTGAACTAGGTGTCGCGGCTATGCTGGGCGTAACGCCCTACTATAATAAACCCAGCCCCAAAGGGATCATCGCACACTATAAAGCCGTTGCGGCGAGTACAGATATTCCTCAGATTCTCTATAACGTTCCGGGTCGTACAGCCGTAGATATGTTGCCTGAAACTGTGGCTGAACTGGCTCAGGTCCCGAATATCATAGGTGTAAAGGAAGCGACAGGGGATCTTTCCCGTGTTAAGCGTTTACGAGAGCTGTGCGGGGATGAATTTCTTCTATACAGCGGTGATGACGCCACCGCACGGGAGTTTCTGACTCTTGGCGGTAACGGTGTGATCTCTGTTGCCAATAATATCGTACCGAAACAGTTTAAAATGATGTGTGATGCGGCGTTGGCGGGTGATAACCAAGCGGCCATGGCTGCTGAAGATTCGATGAAAGGGCTTTTTAGTGCGCTCTTTTGCGAAGCTAATCCAATACCCGTTAAATGGGCCGCTCATCGAATGGGTCTGATAAGCCAGGGTGATATCCGTTTGCCTTTAACGGAACTTTCTACTGAGTTTCATGGTCTGTTGTTAGATGCAATGAAAAATGCCCGAATAGAGGTTAAATAATAGATGTTAAAGCAAGTGACTCCTTTAGTTCTCGTCGCAGCCGTTACGGCCTGTAGTTCCCCGGTGGAGCGCAGACAAGCGAACGGTGGGGATGAATATACCAATGTGAATGTTCAACCCGCTTTGATTATTCCCGAAGGGCTGAAAACTCCAAATTACAGTAAAGAGTTTGATATTCCTGAGTTAAACAGCAATGCCGATGCTGGTGTTGTGGGTTTACAGCTGGATATCAGACCACCACTGCAAGTGTTACCTATGGCCGAAGGCACTCATGTAGAGGAGAGTGGTGACAAGATCAAGATTGTGGTTGAATCTATCGATAATGATATTGATCTTAAACAGGAGCTTTATAGTGTTCTGAAGAACTACCTGAGCAGTCAATCGATTGCGGTCCTGAGTGAAGATTATGAGAAAGGTTTAATTGAAACTGACTGGATAGAGAACCAGGAAGTTATTGAATCAAGTTTTTGGGGGAGTGATGAGGTCTATGAGCTTCGTCAACGCTATCAGTTTGAAGTGAATGTCCGTCCCCACGGACGCAGCGGTAACATAGTGATCAACCTGCTTGACCATGAAGAGAGTTTTGACGGTCAGCAACAGGACATCAGCTTAAGTGGTGAAGACAAGCGCCGTTATACGATCGACATGCTAAACAACGCGGTCGCTTATATGAGTGTAAAACGAGCTCAGGCCATTAAGGCGAAGCGCCTGAGAGAGAGTCTTGGTATCGATGTTGATGTGGTTAAAGGTTCTGAGTCTGGTATCGAAGGAGAGCAGTATGAGCAGTCCTATTGGTTAGCCGAAGCACCGTTCCAGCGTACTTGGGATCGTCTCAGAATCGTATTGCCGGAGATGGGCTTCGAAATTGTTGATATGGATAGTAATAAAGGGCTTTATTACATCAATGTAAACGATGACTCTGGTTTCTGGAGCTCGCTATGGAGCGAGAAGAAACTGCCTGTTGAAGAGGGGTCATACCGTATCTTGTTAAAGAGCGATGAGAGTGACAAAACGACTCGCATCGATCTTCATGACTCTGAGGATAAGCCTCTCGATAACAAGATAGTAGAAGCGGTTTATGAAGGCTTCTCTGAACTGATGCAAGAGGATCGAAAGATCCGCTAGTCTGACAGTAAAGGATCACAATAGAAGGAGGCTTATGCCTCCTTTCTTCATACCTGCCGTGTTTACCCGGTTACTTTTTAATATTCCAATTGTAATGTTCAGGTTTTAAATTATCCCCTTGATACTCTAGAGCCTCATATGCGAGCTGCGGTACTTTACCTGCGGCGTAAAAATGTTGCCTTTATTAAAAGGCGTGGCTTCGATTTTTCACAGAGCATGTTACTGACTTACTCCCTTCCCATAGCAGTTACTCTTGCAGCTCCTTCACGATGAGGAGTATTTACGTAGCTTAATTTAAAGTGAAAGCTGTGCTTAATTGTAAGCAAAGGTAAAACAACTTGATGCTGTGTTATGCATCGGTAAACTGTTACGCATCAAAAAAGTAGTGCCTTGGAAAGTAAATGAAAAAAATAATAATAATGATAATTTTGGCGTCTGTGGCATGGTTCGCCTATCAGGAGTTTTCAGCTCCCCCTTCCGCAGGAAAGAGTAAGTCCAGACCTATTGCTAACGTTGTCGTCGCAAAAGCTGCAATGGAACCTGTCCGGGATGAAGTTGAGGCTCTGGGTACCAGCAAAGCCTATGAGTCGATAACGGTTACACCAAAAGTCACTGAGGTGGCGACGCAGATTAACTTCAACGACGGCGATAGCGTAGAGAAGGGACGTTTGCTGGTGCAGTTGCAAGATAGGGAGCAACTTGCCAGAGTCACTGTCGCTAAGGTGCGCGTGAGTGATCATCAGCGGGAACTGGAACGTATCCGCTCTCTGGTGACCAGTCAAACCATCGCCGAGCTGGAGAGGGACAGGCTTCTAACCCTTATCGATACCGCCAAGGCGGAGTTAGTTCAGGCGCAGTCGGCACTAAATGATCGTAAGATCATCGCACCTTTTAATGGTCGATTAGGCCTGCGCCAGATCAGTGTGGGCAGCCTGGTATCCCCGGGAACCATAATCACGACTTTAGATGATATCTCTATAATAAAATTGGATTTTTCAGTTCCTGAGCGTTTCTTACAGTCTCTGGCTATAGGCAAAAATGTTGAAGCGACGGCTGTCGCTTTTCCCGATGAACTCTTCAGTGGCCGGGTCGTCTCTATCGATAGCCGGGTAAACCCGACAACTCGTGCGGTGACAGTGCGCGCAGAGATCCCAAATACGGAACATCGGCTTCTCCCAGGTATGTTAATGAAGGTCAAGTTGATCAAGCAGAGCCGGGAGGCCTTGATATTACCTGAGTCGGCTATCATTCCGATACAGGGCAGGCACTATGTCTATCTTGTTAATGAAGAAGATGTGGTGATTAAAAGAGAGGTGGCACTCGGATTGAGAAAGCGTGGCTGGGTTGAGGTGCTTAAAGGCGTTGAGCTGGGTGAGCAGGTGGTGATCCGTGGGATCCTCAAGGTAAGACCCGGTGATAAGGTCAAAGTCCAATTCAGTGAAAGGTTTAGTTTTCTTGAGGAAGCTAAAGAAGGGCCGACCGCATGATATTAACAGATCTGTCGGTAAAGCGGCCTGTTTTTGCCTCCGTCATCAGTATTCTTCTTATCGCCTTTGGACTCGTTTCATTCGATAAACTGCCTTTAAGAGAGTATCCCAATATCGATCCGCCCGTAGTATCGATTCAGACTAACTACCGCGGGGCAAGTGCATCTGTGGTCGAGAGTCGTATTACTCAACTGGTCGAGGACAGGATCAGTGGCGTGGAAGGCATACGCCATATTAATTCATCGAGTCGGGACGGCCGCTCTACTGTTACATTAGAGTTTGATGTCGGCAGAGATATTGAGGCTGCGGCTAATGATGTTCGCGATCGAGTCTCGGGACTACTGAATAATTTGCCGGAGGAAGCCGAGCCTCCCGAGGTGCGTAAAGCCAATGGCGGTGATGAGGTCATCATGTGGCTGAATCTGGTGTCGGATCAGATGACGACACTACAGTTGACCGACTATGCCCGACGTTATCTGACCGACCGCTTCTCCGTTCTCGATGGTGTGGCAAATATTCGCATCGGTGGGGGCAAGGTCTATGCGATGCGGGTCTGGATCGACAGGCAGGCGTTGGCGGCCCGCGGTCTGACCGTTGCCGATATCGAAAAGGTGCTACGCTCGGAAAACGTCGAACTTCCGGCGGGTTCTGTCGAGTCTAAAGAGCGGCATTTTACCGTTCGGGTTGAGCGAAGCTTTCGAACTGCCGAAGACTTTGCAAGTCTGGTACTTAAAGAGGGAGAGGATGGTTACCTTGTCAAGCTGGGTGATGTGGCAAACGTCGAGATAGGCTCGGAAGAGGAACGTATCACATTCCGCGGGAACCGCGAGGCGATGATCGGCCTTGGTATCTCAAAACAGTCGACCGCCAATACTCTGGATGTAGCCAGAGCGGCTAACGCACTGGTAGATAAGATCAACCCGACCCTGCCAGCGGGGATGGAGATTAAGCGATCCTACGACAGTTCGGTATTTATCGAGGCATCGGTGAAGGAGGTGTACCAAACCCTCTTTATCGCCATGTTGCTGGTTATCGTGGTTATCTACCTTTTCTTAGGCAGTGTCCGTGCCATGCTAATTCCGGCGTTAACTGTACCCGTCTCATTGATGGCAACCTTTATCGTGTTATTTGCATTGGGCTATACGATCAACCTGCTGACTCTTTTGGCTATGATCCTGGCGATCGGTATGGTGGTCGATGATGCGATTGTTGTACTGGAGAATATTCACAGGCGCATCGAGGAGGGCGATTCACCACTGAAAGCCGCCTATTTGGGGGCGAGGGAGGTGGCATTTGCCGTTGTTGCCACGACACTTGTACTAGTCGCGGTATTTATGCCGATCACCTTCCTTGAGGGCGATCTGGGTAAGCTCTTTAAAGAGTTTGCCGTTGCGATGAGTGCGGCAGTTATCTTCTCGAGTATCGTCGCGTTAACTCTGAGTCCTATGATGTGCTCTAAGCTGCTCAAGCCGGCTGGAGACGACCCCTGGCTCGTCAGGAAAGTTGATGCAGGGATGAACTACGTCTCGGCCCGGTACCAGGCATTTGTCATCAGGCTCATGCGTTACCCCTTGGTTGTGAGCTCCTTGGTGTTAATCGCTCTTGGTTTCAGTGCTTTTCTGGTCAAAGAGGTACCACAGGAGTTTGCGCCGCGGGAAGACAGAGGCTCAATGTTCCTAATCGTTAACGGGCCTCAGGGCGCGAGTTACGAATATATCGAGTCCTATATGGATGAGATAGAAAACAGGTTGATGCCGCTGGTGGAAGCCGGTGAAGTTAAGCGATTATTGATCCGCGCCCCCAGAAGTTTCGGCCGCAGTGCTGATTTTTCAAACGGTATGGCGATCATAGTACTTGAAGATTGGGCGCAGAGAAGGAGCGCGTTTGAGATAACCGGCGATATTCGTCGCCGCTTATCCGATCTTGCCGGTGTCAGAGCCTTTCCCGTGATGAGACAGGCGTTTGGTCGCGGAGTCGGTAAGCCGGTGCAGTTTGTATTGGGTGGACCAAGTTATGAAGAGATAGCGCGCTGGCGGGACATCATTTTAGAGAAGGCGAAAGGTAACCCTAAACTGGTGGGGCTGGATCATGATTATAAAGAGACTAAGCCACAGCTGAGGGTCATAATCGACAAAGACAGGGCTGCCGATCTGGGCGTCTCAATATCCCATATCGGTCGCACGCTGGAGTCAATGTTGGGCTCACGCCTGGTAACAACCTTCATGCGGGATGGTGAAGAGTATGATGTCATCATCGAGGGAAATCGTGATAACCAAAATACCGCTTCGGATCTGGAAAATATCTATGTACGTTCTGATCGGAATCAGGCCTTGATCCCGCTGTCGAACCTGATCAGTGTCGAAGAGTTTGCCGATGCGAGTCAGTTAAACCGTTATAACCGTATGCGCTCCATCACACTAGAGGCAAACCTTGCCGATGGTTATAGCTTAGGAGAGGCTTTGGATTACCTGAACGATTTATCGAGTACCTATCTGCCTGCCGAGGCTGTGATCAGCTATAAGGGGCAATCTCTCGATTACCAGGAGTCCGGCAGTTCTATGTACTTTGTCTTTATTCTTGCTCTGGGCATCGTATTTTTGGTATTAGCGGCTCAATTTGAGAGCTTTATCCATCCACTAGTGATCATGCTGACGGTACCATTGGCTACGCTTGGTGCCTTGGTTGGTCTATGGTTAACCGGACAGAGCCTGAACATCTATAGCCAGATCGGAATCATCATGTTGGTGGGGTTGGCCGCTAAGAATGGTATTCTGATCGTCGAGTTTGCCAACCAGCTCAGGGATAAAGGGATAGCGTTTGAAAAGGCTATTGTGCAGGCATCAGCCCAAAGGCTGCGTCCAATATTAATGACTGGTATAACAACGGCTGCCGGTTCACTGCCACTGGTTTTAGCTCAGGGAGCCGGCGCCGAAACCCGGTTTGTCATCGGTGTCGTTGTGTTATCAGGCATTGTGCTGGCGACAGCGTTTACCCTGCTCGTCATTCCCGTGGCTTATTCACTGTTTGCCCGTCATTCAAGCTCACCAGAGGCCGTTGCCCGTAAACTGGAGAGGGAGCTGGAGCAGCAGGGATAATCGGTTAAGCTATCTATTATATTGAGAAATATCGGTCTGTCGGGCGTTACCGGCAGGCCGTTTAATTTTATAGACTCTGATGTTGAAGAGGTTACCTGCCCGGGCTATAGACTGTCTTGGCGCGCCTGATTTTTTGCATCTTATATTTTCTATGCTCTACCATGATCGATATCACCTCCTCAATATCATCGGTCACGGTCAACAGCTCCAGATCTTTTGCTGAGATCAGTCCAAGGTTAAGCGGTTGTGCTTCCATCCATTCCAGTAAGCCCTGCCAAAATTCAGTGCCGTAAAGTACGATAGGGATAGGGTAGATTTTATTTGTTTGAAGCAGGGTCAGTGCTTCAAAAAACTCATCGAAAGTACCGAAGCCGCCCGGCATACAGATATAGCCCATGGAGTGCTTTACAAACATCACTTTTCTGGCGAAGAAATAGCGATAATTCAATGAGATATTTTGAAACGGATTTGGTGACTGCTCCATAGGGAGTTCAATGTTCAGGCCTACAGACTTTGCCTGATACTCATTGGCTCCCTTGTTACCGGCTTCCATGATCCCGGGGCCGCCGCCGGTTATAGTGGCAAAGCCCTCCTGGGCCAGACGCCGGGCCAGTAGTTCGGCTTTCTCATAATAGATGTTTTCTGGAGTTACCCGTGCCGAACCGAATATCGATATGGCGAAACCAAGATCCGATAGGGCATCTATGCCTTCGGTAAACTCTGCAATAATTCGAAACAGACGCCAGGATTCATCACCTTTGAAATCATCAATCATACTTATATTCTCGTCAGTTTATTGAAACGCGCTAAAGAGAGAGCCGATTACTATAAGTCTAGGACAATGAAGTCAAAGCCGCAGGTTTACTAAAGGATAATTGATTCGATGAGCCTGTAGAGAAGTTTGGTGTTATATGAAGGCCATAAAAATTAAGTGATTGGTATTTGTATAAAAAAGCCCATAGTGCCTGCTATGAGCCTTTTACGAATATTCGATTTAAGCTTTTCTGTCCTCATCCTGCTTGTCAGCGGAACCTGTGTCAGCTTGAGTATCGCGCTTAGATGTGTCATCTGTTTTAGGTTTCACTTTGTGATCTTTACCGAACTGGGGCATCTTAAACTTAGCGCTGTATTTAAGTACAGCCAGGTTACTGGCGATGACTCCAACCACTAAGATAATGATGAGCCAGGCTTCCAAGTTTGACATGACACTCCTAATAGATCTTTAGTCAATCGTTTAACAGAAAAAACGATACAAATTATGGTTCGAGTACTAATTCACATTTAACGGCAATTATGGCAACTAGTAATATATTGATGCTTGAGTGAGAAGGTGTTGCTCGATATTCCCCCCCCTGCAGAGCATATAACGCGTTATAAGTAATTTTAGCAAATTTATATGACAAAAAGAGCTGTAACCAACAAAAACAGGGTGAATTTCAAGCAGATGAAATGTTTTGAAACTCTATTTGTATCAAAGCACTGGCCAGCTTGTGATCTTCGTTACATAACTGTATACCACCTTTGAGGTATGCCCCTATTGTTATTACAATGTTTTTTTGTTAGGGGCTAGGGTGTAAAATGAAAAAAATCAAATTGCCTCAGCAATATTATTATTGCTTTCAACTAATGTACTCGCAGATAACAGCAATGACATCAACCGCTCGATAAATGACTCTGTCGTAGAAGCTGGTGATATGCTGCAAATTTTAATTCCTGCGACAGGATTTTTTGCTGCCTGGATGTATGATGATTTTGAAGGGGCCAAACAGTTAACTTATTCAACTCTTAGCACGCAATTGATCGTTCATGGTGCAAAACAGGCCGTTGGACGAAGCAGGCCAAACGAGAGTAGCTGGAATTCATTTCCATCAGGGCATACTGCTGCCGCTTTTTCCGGAGCAACATTTCTACAAAGCCGATATGGGGCTAAATGGGGGATCCCTGCTTATTTAGGGGCAACATTTGTCGGAGCTAGTCGTATTCACGGTAACAGACATTATGCCGGGGATGTAGTCGCCGGTGCCAGTACGGCGTTTATGATGAATCAATTCTTCACCTCTCCATATCGTAAAGATGGGATTTATATAAATGCACAACCGACTGCAGATGGCTTTGCGTTAGGCGTAACCGTAACCGATGAAGTGCTTAAACACAGCAATAAGCACAGTTCGCAACCCTTAAATAAATTGAAACACAGATTAGAGTTAGGCGTCGGGGTGAACTTAGCCGATAGCTCTGCACAGGCGGGTGCTAGTGAATACTTATCTAAAGATGAGTTAATTGATGAGTACCAACCGTTTTCATATATCAACTATCAATATCAATTGGGTGGAGGAGATTCCTACGAGCTGGAGTTTCTCCCTACAGAGACCCGTCGCCGCGGTACCGTTGCAAATGACTTTACTATAGATGGTGTACCCTATAAAGCGGGTGAAGAAGTATTGACCGCATTCCGCCATTGGATGTTGGGAAGTAATATCTACAAGGGGTTACAACTTAGTAACTCTGTTAAGTTAGATGTCGGCTTAGGCCTTTACTTACATATGATTGAATTAGACGTCGATCTTGATAATGGAGGAGGTAAGTACGCTAACGAAGATCACTGGCGTGCTATGCCTGCAGCTACGGCAAAACTCAGCTGGAGTTTAAGTGAGGATGTTTCTGCTGTCTCAAATGTCCAATACCAAAATTGGGAAGGTGATAGCTATATACTGGCTGAAGCCGGGCTCAGGTATCATTTCAATGAGGCGTGGGATGTGGGCATGAAGTACAGCTATACAGAGACAGAGCTGGATAATTCGAAATTTCTCGCATCCTACGATAGTCAAAACATAGTGCTAACCTTTGCTAATCGTTTTTAGCATAGGGGTTTTAAAAACCACCTTCCAAGGAAGGTGGTTTCTTTATTAAGACTAATCTACAGCAAGCCTGGATTCACAAACACGGATATCTTCAGGAGTATCGACCTCCGGAGAGTCGAAAGCGCTGATGGCGACTTTGATTCTGTGGCCATGTTCGAGCGCTCTGAGCTGTTCAAGCTTTTCTAAATCTTCTAAACGACCGAGTGGCAACTTAGCGAATGTCGAGATAAAGCTTCTGGTGTAAGCATAGACTCCCAGGTGTTTGTAGACAGGGTAGTCATTGGTGTCTCTGCCGAAAGGAATACGTGCACGAGAAAAGTAGAGCGCATTGAATTCGTTGTCGAAAACCATCTTCACGTGTTTAGGATCGTCAAGTTCACATTTTTCAGTGATTTCAAAGCCTAAGGTCGCCATGCTAAATTCACCAGGATGACGTTCAAACAGGGTGATGATCTGTTCGATGGAGATAGGATCGATTAACGGTTGATCGCCTTGTAGATTCACCACAAGATCGTCATCCTTCAAGCCTAACTGGGTAATGGCATCTTCGATACGATCGGTACCCGAAGCGGCATCAGGGCTCGTCATGACAACTTTTCCGCCGAAACCTTCGACGGCATCTTTAATGCGAGCATCATCGGTCGCAACATAGATAGCGGTTAAGCCTCTTGCCAGTGAAGCACGTTCGTAAACATGTTGGATCATTGGCTTACCGTTAATCGGCGCCAAAGGCTTGCCAGGGAAACGGCTTGAGCCATAGCGAGCGGGGATTAACAGAGTTACGTTCATTGGTTATACCTATGGTTTCTCTTCAACAAGGGTTTTCTCTTCAACAAGGGGTACTCATCGAAAAGAGTATTCTAATCGAAAGGGTTACTGGTAGAGAAGGGCTCGATATGAGCCCTTCTATAGCAAGTGATTAGATGCGACGGAACAGCTTAGTCAGCATCTCATCGGTCACTTTCTCTTCCCATCCTTCGCCATAGACGTTATCCCATAGCGGGCCCATGCTCTTAGTCACGGCGACCATCTTAGCGATAGTTTCGTCGGGAAGATCTTTACAGATGTTTTTGGGTAGCTTGATGTTATGTTTGTCCATCATTCGACGGAACTCGGCAACACCTTCCGGATAGAACTCTTCCAGTACGTCAAAGGCCAGGCAGTTACCGATACCGTGATGATAGCCTAAGACATAGCCAAGACCGTAGGATACGGCGTGACACGCACCCACCTGACTATAGGCGATACTCATGCCGCCCATATATGAGGCCATCATTAATTTATCATCTTTCTCCGGATGATCGTCTAAGTAGACCTCACGGCAAAGGTCCATAGACTTCTCGGCGAAGGCCTTGGCAAATTCATTGAGATAGGTACCTTCGAGAGATTCAACGCAGTGGATGTAGCAATCCATACCCGTGTAGAACCATTGATCGGTCGGCACACCATCGATGAGCTCTGAGTCCATGATGATCTGATCGAATACTGTGTAATCGGAGTTGAGCCCAAGCTTACGGACCGGTCCACAAAGTACTGCAGTGCGTGAAGCCTCTGCACCTGTACCGGAAACAGTCGGGATGCCGATGTGGTGAATAGCCGGGTTTTTGATCAGATCCCAGCCCTGATACATAGCAGAGCCACCTGGGTTGGTCAGCATCAAGGATACCGCTTTAGCTAAGTCAAGTGTCGAACCGCCCCCAAGGCCGATAACGCTGACCGGTAGTTTGCTGTTGAAGGCCTGTACCTGTTCAGTTAAGGCATCGACCTGCTTCGTCGTAGGCTCGTCATCCACGTTGACATAGATGAGCAGATCATGAGGCTTAGCCGGGACACGGCCACCAAGAGGCTTGTCTTGATGAACGTCGTCGACAAGAAATACGACAAAATCGTCATCAGATTTACGCTCTTCGCTCAAGACTTCGTCGAGTTGAACGAATGACCCGCGCCCGAAGATCATCTTAGGTACACATTTAAAATTCTTGAAACTCATTACAAAACTCTCCATTGAGATAATACCCAAGCTACCTCAAAGTGCGAGGCTCAGAGCTCAGGTAGTACGTCAGAACAAGACACCTTTGATGGCAATGGTTTCCCCTTGTCGATAAAGGTAACGCAGTGCCGACTTGCTACCTGAAGTCCCGAAGGGCAAGCCGACAAGCGGCATTGTTCTGTGTTATGAAATATCGAATTAGAATAACTAGTCCATCAATTTCATGCCTTGACCCCTACCACTTTTCGACTTGCTGAATTCGCATAATGAAGTAGTTTGGGTATTTCACTGTAAAAAGTGAGTCCGTACCTTGACGAATTCAAGGCACGGTAATTGCGATCGGGTTATTTAAGCAAAGGCTTTCTTAATGTTTTCGATGCGCTGTGCAATCTCTTCTTCAGTCCAGGATAGCTTGATCAACATGGAGATCGTACGGCTCATGATTGCATCAGATTTCGGCACCGATACGTTAGTATAGTCAGGGCGCTCTTCTATTAATGTGATCGGTAGGGCAGAGCAAGACTTAAGCTCTTGAATATGTTTCCAATTACTTAGGTAGTGCCAGTTGTTTACATACCAGTAGAAGCAGCCGTCTACACCATTTTCAGCCAGTTTCTTGTTGATCTCTATCGTACGCTCTTCGGTTGGCATCATGAAGGTCAGGAAGCCGGCAGAGTCGCCATCGGCATCAGGAAGTTCGCGAAAAGAGATATCTTTAATATCGGCGATCGCACTCTTGATTGTGTTTTTGTTCTTACGTTGAATATCGATAATGGTATCGAGTTTACGCAGTTGAGCCAGTCCCATTGCCGAGTTCATCTCTGAGATTCGGAAATTAAGCCCCATGATTGGATGGCCTTCGGCACCACGGTCGTTACCGACATGATCATGGCCATGGTCAGAGAACATGTGAGAGTTATCGTAGATGGTTTTGCTATTGGTGATGACAGCACCGCCTTCACCACAGGTGATGGTTTTAACCGAATCGAATGAGTAACAACCTACATCACCGATAGTACCAAGTGCCTGACCTTTATAGGTTCCACCGATCGCCTGGCAAGCGTCCTCTAAAAGCACAAGGTCATGCTTTTCACAGATCGCTTTGATCTCATCAAGCTTACCCATGGAGCCACACATATGAACCAGGTTGACGGCTTTAGTACGCGGCGTGATTGCTGCTTCGATACCTTCCGGCGATAGGCAGAGTGTCTCGTCTATCTCGGCAAAAACTGGCACGGCCCCAGCCATAAATACGGCTTCTACTGAAGCGACGAAGGTGAATGGAGGAACGATAACCTCATCTCCGGCACCTATGCCGGCAGCGGCGAGTGCCGTTTGAAGGGCGGCAGTGCCGCTGGAGAGAAGGTGCGCATGTTTAACGTCCATCTTTTCACATAGCAACTGCTCCATCTCACGCGTTTTCCAGCGGTCATTACGCATATGATCAAAGTTATAACGGAAGGTAAAACCGTTCTCCATTACATCTGCAACTTCTTGCTTCTCTTCAGGACCAAATAATTCAAAACCGGGCATGGAAATTTCCTTAGAATTCGCTGCGCTCTTGGCGCGAGAAATAAAACATAACTAGAGGATTATAACTGGGATAGGTGGAAAACTGCGATGTTTATTAAGCATTATTTAGCTTATTTCGGATTTTTTTTCGATGATAGTATAAAGCGTGTACTAAAGGCCCTTAAATCCGTAGAGTTTAGGGCCTTAATTTCTGACAATTTAGAAGTCACCGGAGGTGAAGCCAGAGGCGGCAGTGACGAGCGAGCTCACTCGCCCCACTTATGCTCTAGGCTTAAACTTATCGTTATCGACTGTGACATCGAGATCTGAAAGAAGTCCGTTTTCGATACTGTAGATCCAGCCATGAACAGACACATTCTCCCCTCTGGCCCAAGCTTCCTGTACTATGTTGGTACTGCTGACATTACCTACCTGCTCGATAACATTGAGTTCGCATAGTCGATCAAACTTCTCTTCACCTTCCAGCTTATCAAGTTCATCACTGTGAAGGCGATGAATATCTCTGATATGACCAAGCCAGTTGTCGATGAGCCCGAGTCTATCGCTGCCCATAGACGCCTTAACGCCACCACAGCCATAGTGGCCGACAACCATGATATGTTTAACTTTAAGTACCTCAACGGCGTATTGCAGCACCGACAGGCAGTTCAGATCTGTGTGGATCACCATATTGGCGATATTTCGGTGTACAAAAACTTCACCGGGCATCAGATCGATGATCTGGTTTGAGGGAACGCGGCTGTCAGAACAACCTATCCATAGATATTCAGGGTTTTGTTGAGTCGCTAGTTGTTCAAAAAAGCCTGGTTTCTCTTTAACGATACGTTCGGCCCAGCGGCGATTATTCTCAAAAAGGGGAGTTAGTATTTTCATTTTTCTCAACAATTCAGTTATTAAGGGTATTCCTTGCTGCAGATTGATAATAGCATTGAAATCCCCCTCGGGTGGTCTATTCAGTAAAATACCTAATAATTATTAATTAAGTATTAATCTTTTTACCCGAATGTTATATGACCCGACACCAAGTTAAGTTCTGCTTAAGCGTCGATAGGATATATGTAATGGCGTTAACCGGGAAACATATGAAAAGAATCTATCTGAAATTGGCTCTTTGAGCCAAAGAGTGAGTCATAGATCCATGACTCACCCATATTCAGAGCTTAGTAGTGTTTAGGGCTTGAGGTGTTTATTGAGGAAGTTTGACAGCTGTTCATTGATAAACTCAGGCTGCTCCAGGCTGGAGATGTGTCCGGCATTGGGAATATGGATATATTCACTGCCATCGATAGCATCATGCATCAGATATCCCTCCAGTACAGGACGTACGCTATCTTCGACACCTGTCATTATCAGGCAGGGGAGTGTCAGCTGCTCTATCTCCTCCATAGTATCGCGTCTTCCGAAGATGATCTTACCTAGCCGGAAAAGCGTTTCTACCTGTTCAGGTTTTAACTCGGCTAGTGAGTGCTTGAAGTGAGCGAAGAGCTCCGGCGTATTTTCTGAGGCATCCTTAGCAAAGAAGAGTGGGGCTATCTGTTCGATTAACGGTGCCGGTACCCCATTACTGGCCTTGATGATATCCAGCATATTGTAATACTTAGTCCTGGATACCTCAGGCTCATAGCCGATAAAGCAGCCCATCATGACCAGAGTACTCACCCGGCTCGGGGCTTTCAACGCCAACTCGGCGCCCCACATGCCACCTACGGAGAGACCTATTACCGAAAAACTCTCTATCTGAAGCGCATCCATGAGGGTCAACATCTGATCGGCAATATGTTGCAATGAGTGGGTACTGTCAGGTATCGGATCTGAGCTCCCATGCCCCCATAGATCGGGGACAATACAGCGGTAGCTTTTTGAGAGGTGGGCAATTTGTGGAGCCCACATCTGTGAGTCCCAAAGGTAACTATGACCGAACAGGAGTACCGGTCCCTCGCCGATATCGAGATAGCTAAGGAGTCTGTTGTCTACCGTTATCTGGTTTCTAAAAGAAGAAAAATTCATATTTCCTGCTGTGATAAAATTCTGATTAATAAATATTATATTTAATTATAGTTGATCGGGAGGAGGTGCAATAGTGTAGACGTACTCATCAACAAGTGCGTCAATTCTCTTCATGATCTCGGCTTTAAGTTCGATCTCTGATTCGTTGATAATGTGCTTTAGTGTCTTGATATCAAAAGATTCAAGGATTTGAGTCGACACCGGGTGATAACTCAGATGCCAAGGTTCGGCACTGACCCCACTTAAGCCAGACTGAAACGGAAAAAAGAAACCAAACTCGGCGGCGTGCTCGACAAGCCAGGTATGCAATTTTGCACAGGGGCCGCCGGCGGCGTATTCGGACGGAATGAGTTGTAACCGGTTCGGTTCAATTGTGTTTTCATCAAAAACATCGATATCCGTCCCCCAGTGATGCCGGGAAGTTCCCGGCAGTGCCGACCACAGTAGGATGAGCTCCAGTAGCTGCGCATCACTTTTATTATTTCGGTCGACAGGAACTGAGTTACTGTCGAGCAGCGGCCTCTCTCCCAGGGCTTTACCGTTCCATATCTTTAATTGTCTGGAGAAATCTCTGTATGCAGAGCATACTCTGAGTTTAATGCCGGCTTGCTCGGCAGCAAGCACCATTCTCTTTAGCGCCTTAGCTGTCTCTTTTTCCAGAAGCTGGCCCTTGTAATCCACAAGGTGTGAACTACTCAGGCCATAAGCCGATGTCGTGTGCGTTAACAAAGTAGCTTTTCCAAAATGAGTTCATAACAGAGTGCAAGTTGCTCCAGATCCGACACACTGACACACTCATTAACCTTATGAATGGTTGCGTTGACCGGGCCGAGTTCGATGACATGGGCACCGGTGGGGGCGATGAATCGGCCATCAGACGTGCCGCCTGTCGTTTGCGGATCCGTATCTGTGCCGGTCACCTGTTTTACAGCTTCCCGTGTGGCATCGAGCAGCGGTCCCTCTCCGGTAAGGAAGGGAAGACCATTGAAGACCCAGTTAATGTCGTAATCCAGGCCATGGGCATCTAAGATGTTGAGAACTCGCTTGATTAACTCTTCGGCTGTCAGTTCGGTAGAGTAGCGAAAGTTGAACATCACCTCTAACGATCCAGGAATGACGTTCGATGCTCCGGTACCCGCATTGATATTTGCTATCTGAAAACTGGTCGGCGGGAAAAATTCATTGCCATTGTCCCATTTCATTCTGGCCAGTTCATCGAGAGCCGAAGCAGCCTTATGAATAGGGTTGTCTGCAAGGTGTGGATACGCGACATGCCCCTGAGTGCCGTGAACCGTTAAGTTACCGGTCAGGCTGCCTCTGCGGCCATTTTTTACGATATCCCCTAACTTATGGGTGGATGAAGGTTCACCGACTAATGCCCAGGTGATCTTCTCGTTACGGGCCTCAAGTGTGTCGATGACCCGGGTCGTTCCGTTGATGAAAGGGCCCTCTTCATCACTGGTGATAAGGAAAGCGATTGAGCCGTTATGATCCGGGTGTTTATCTACGAAGCGCTCGGTGGCAACCAACATGGCTGCCAGTGAGCCTTTCATATCGGCCGCGCCGCGTCCGTGCAGATACCCATCGATAACGACGGGATCGAACGGGGGAGTATGCCAGCGGTTGAGGTCGCCAACAGGAACGACGTCAGTGTGACCGGCAAAGCAGAACACGGGTCCATCCTTGCCACGTCTTGCCCACATGTTGGTGGTATCTTCAAACACCATAGATTCGATGTCGAACCCTTTAGCGCTAAGTCTCTCTCCCATCAGCTCCTGACAGCCCTCATCCAATGGCGTCACCGAGGGGCGAGAGATGAGTTCCTGTGCCAGGGTTAATACGTCTTGATTCATATCTTGAACCACGCTTTATAATCGGCTTCTTTAAAGCCAACCATCACCATATCGTCAGAGACCAATACCGGCCTTTTAATCAAGGTGGGATTTGCCAACATCAGTTCGATAGCCTTGGTTTCATCGATATCGCTCTTATCCTCATCGCTGAGATTTCTGTAACTGGTGCTACGCTTGTTAAACAGTGGCTCCCAACCCAGGCTGGCCACCCAGCTTGTCAGCTGATCTTGAGTCAGGCCGTCAACGCGAAAATCATGGAAAGGAATATTAAGGTCGTTGGCTTCGATCCATTTACGGGCCTTTTTGACCGTATCACAATTTTTAATACCGAAAAGCGTCAAGGTGTTTTCTCCGATGAGGGCGTGTTGATTACGCCAGGTAGGTGAATGTCGTTATTGTCCATGCATTGTGTCACCGCATCCCGGATCTCTCAAGTTTTGAAAGAGTGAATGGTTGAACTTTTTTCATGAACAGATGAAGAGTTTAAGTGTTCGTTAACATGGCTGCGATGCATTGAGGCGGGGACGATGGGAGGGCGATTTATCGGGTTAACCTGTATAAACCGCCTTATGAGTCAGAGTTCTACCGAGAAGATCACATCTTTGCCGGCTTCTATGGAGCCTTGTCGTTTGTCCAGGGTACGAATATCTTCCATATTCGCCAGTACAACAGGAGTAAGCAGGCTCTCCACCTGCTCCTTGAGGTATGCCAGATCGAACTCAAGGATAGGCTCACCTACCTTGACTACCTGTCCCTCCTCGGCGAGTCGCTTAAAGCCATTTCCACGAAGCTCGACGGTACCTACACCAAAATGAACAAACAACTCCAGCCCCTGTGGGGATTCGATACTGAACGCATGATTGGTTTCGAATATTTTTCCTATGGTGCCGTCAACTGGGGCAAGGATCTGACTTCCCTTGGGTTTTATGGCCAGACCGTCTCCCACAATTTTTTCAGCAAATACGACATCGGGCACTTTCTCTATCGGCACGATTTCACCTGATACGGGAGCATAAACATCAATTCCGCCAACCAGGTTAGTTTGGCCCGACATCAGACGTCTTATACGGCTTAAAAATCCCATATTAATCCCCCAGTACAAATACTGTTTTCATTGTAATTCTTATTACCATTAGCATACTGAATAATTTTACCTAGTAACAGTGTGATATGTAATGATTTAGCTCCTCTATTCGCTCTAAAGATAAAGCATGTTCACTACATCGGATGTAAGTGGTGAGGTTTTGGCCACAGATGGTAGACTTCAGCTCCAACAGTGAGTTTACATTGACGCTCAGCTCATCGATTCCCATGCCGATTAAAATTGGTGCCACGAGCGGGTTACTCGCCAGCTCCCCGCAAAGAGAGACAGGGATATCGGCATCCTTGGCAGTATCAACGGTCATCTTTATCAATTTTAAAATTGATGGTGACAGGGAGGGGTAGCTCTTTGTTAAATCCGGATTCGTTCGATCTGCTGCCATAGCATACTGGGTCAGATCATTGGTGCCAATACTGATGAAATCCAGCATAGGTAGCATAGATGCCAGGTTCATCACCGCCGATGGTGTTTCGACTACTATGCCATAGTTTAGTTCGCCGTAGCCTCGCTCCTCATCGACAAGTTCCGCCTTACACTCTTCGATTAAAGCGAAAAGCTCATCCAGCTCTTCAACCTGATTAATCATAGGAAACATGAGTCTGATAGGTCCATGGTTAGCGGCGCGCAGTACGGCCTTTAACTGGGCTTTAAACAGGTCAACATGAGCCAGCGAATACCTTGCTCCACGAAACCCCAGCGCCGGGTTAGTCTCATCGGGGAGGGAGAGGCAGGGGAGTTCTTTGTCAGCACCGATATCGAACGTTCTGATGGTAAAAGTCTTGCCATTTAACAGTTGCACTGCATCGCAGTACAGGGCGTACTGTACATCTTCATCTGGCATCTGCTCCGCATTCATTAACATGAATTCGGTTCTGAATAATCCGATACCATCGGCGCCTACCTCTGAAAGGTGGCTGATTTCACTGAGGCAGCCGACATTGGCGAGCAGAGGCACCCGGTGCTTATCGCGGGTTTCGGTAGGGAGATCTTTAAACTTTTGCAGCCTGCTCTTTCTCAACTTGTCTTCAGCGCAGAGCCGTTCCAGCCGGTTGATAACCTCCTGGTCAGGATTGACATGCAGACAACCCGATAGGGCGTCGAGCGCGATCTGTTGATCATTAGCCATATTCTCATCGAAATCACAGCTCAGTAGCGCCGGGATCCCGGCGCTTCTTGCCAGGATAGCGGTATGACTCGTCAAGCCGCCGGTTTTGAGTACGATGCCGGTGATCTTATCAAGAGGAAGTGTCGCAAACTCGGCGGGAGTCAGATCCGTGGCGAGTAAGATGGTGGGATGAGTCAGATTTTCCAGATCGTGCTCTATGCTGCCATGTATTGCTGCAATCAAACGGCTGCCGAGACAGAGCACATCTTCGGCTCTGTTAGCCAGGTAGGGATCTTCCATTGCCAGCATCTGATTTGCCTGTTGGGCAAACACCCTCTCTACCGCGACACCTGCGGTAAACTGTTGTTCGCTGATACTGCTCAGTAGTTGCTGCGATAACTCTTCATCTTCGAGTAGCAGCATATCGGCTTCGATTAGCTGGTAATTGTCACTGTCTGCTTCGAGACGGTGGAGTCCGGATTGTAATAGCCGCAGCAGCTGTCCAACGGCTTTTGTTAACTTAAGCTGTTCCGCTTTAACTTTGGATAAGGGGAGGAGTTGGTAGTCTAATTCAGAGCTGTGTTGATGCAATATTCTCGATTGGCCAAAAGCGACTCCGGATGAAACTACAATTCCCGACGTGGACATACTCTCTTCCCGTATAAAACAAGTTATAGAGTAATATACGCAAACTCTTTCAAAGTGCAAGATTCAAGCAGTTAGCTCATCGAAGTGGAGAGTCATAAATCTTGCAATAGTTCATGAGTCGTGACGAAGCTTGTTTGGAAAAGTTGAGGTCGAACTGTTGAGCCAGGTTTTATGGTTCTGAAACAGAGATTAGCCCTGTACAATCGGCTCGCTCTCGGAGGAGGTGGGTGATAGGTCTTAGCTGAGCGTGACCAACAACTCAGATACTTTCTCAACAGCCTGTTCTGCCTGAGGTCCCTCAGCAAGAACCCTTACTGTCATGCCATGATACAGGCCTAATGTCTGCAGTTTGAACAGGCTTTTAGCACTGGCTTGCTTACCGTTACACTCTACCAGAACATCACAGTCGTAGGTACGGGCCTCTTTGACCAGCAGCGCGGCCGGACGGGTATGAATACCGTGCTTTGCGGTAATAGTAACCAATTTTTCGTACATAGATTGATACTCGTAATTAGGTTGGATAGAGAGTTTAATACTCGGTTATCTGGTAGTTTTTCTTCTTCAGGGCCGATATCGCGTCTGAAAGTTTATCTTTCTTAACAAGGATATAATCGGTATCGAAGGTCGATATAGCAAAAATACTGATATCTGCGTCGGCCAGAGTGCCCGATACGTTCGCAAGAATACCCGTCATAGAGAACCCCAGCGGGCCGATCACTTCAAGGCAGCGCCAGTTGCTCTCCTCTTCGAGGCTATCGAGAGGGAGATCGGCCGGGACGACCACGGATAACTCATCCTTGGTTTTTCCCATAAAAAACATATCTTGTTGAAATATCTCTGGAGCAATCGCAGCGTCAGGGCTGAAGCTATGAATGCTATAGAGTTGAGAATGAACGGCTAGAGTCATTCGCGCCATGGCTAACAGTCACCTAAATTGAGGGTGGATATCATTTAGCACTAGCTTATCACACTTTATCTGAAAGGATGGGGACGAAACGTCCCCAATTAACTCATTTGAAATTCAGACCTTGAATTGGCTAAGGGTCTGCGCTGTGCCCTGGCTGATATCCTGCAGTGAGATGGCGGCTGCGCGGTTGCTCTCATTTGCCTGAACTGAGACCTCTGTGAGCTCGGTAATGCTGCATATGTTACGGTTGATCTCTTCGGTAACCAGAGACTGCTCCTCCGTAGCACTGGCGAGTTGAGTATTCATGTCGCTGATGTGGGCGATTAGATCCAGTATTTCACCCAGTGCATCTCCGGCTTCTCTGGCTTGAGATTGAAGTTGAACCGAGGTCTGCTGCGTATCGGCGTTACTATCCATAACCGAAGTCACTCCGGTTTGGATCTCTGTGATGATCTTTTGGATCTCATTGGTGGACTCTTGGGTTCGTGTAGCCAGGGCCCTTACTTCATCTGCTACAACGGCAAAGCCTCGACCATGGGCGCCGGCACGCGCGGCTTCGATAGCGGCATTGAGTGCCAGTAAGTTGGTCTGTTCAGCAATGCCTCTGATCACATCCAAAATGCTGCCGATCTGTTGTGAGGATACCCCCAGATTTTGGGTGATTGACTCGGCGGTTTGCAGTGCCTCGACGAGTTGCTCTGAATTTGAAACCGTCAGATCCATCATAGCCTTACTCTGTTGAGCCTGAGTCTTGACGCTATAAGCCGAGTCAGCAGCCTGTTGAGTATTATTGGCCATCTCTTGTGTCGTACTCAACATCTGGTTGATTGCAGTAGCAACGCTACTGGTCTCCTGATGCAGGTTGTCTACGCTGGCATTGGTCTCTTCGACAGCAAATAATAACCTGTCAGCATCCTGATTTAACGTTGAACCAAGGGGCTTAAGGTGCCCGACCGTGTTGCCAATTTTTTCAACAAATCGATTGAAGGCGATAGCGAGCTCAACGACTTCATCTCCCCCCTTAGTCGGCAGGCGTTTGGTGAGGTCACCTTCGCCCATGGCGATATCCTCCATAGCCGCAATAGCCTCCTTAAGAGGTGTGCTGATGGAGTGATTGAGAATTAGGAAAAAAGCAAAAATGGGGGCTGCAATCAGGGTCATAATGACGAGGTAACCAGGAAGTAGATCGTAGGTTGCTGCGTCAATATCACTCATATAGGCACCGGTGAGTAGCGTCCAGTTCCACTGAGGGTAATATCTTGCTTCCATCATCTTCTCTTCGACAATACCCGATACCGGGTTTGAGAAGGCAAATGTTGCTTTGGAAAGGCCATCATCCCTTGCTTCTCTGGCCATATCAGAGAGGCTGATGTGGCCATCCTCTGCACGTATTACATCAGAACTTTGGCCAATAAATTTGGATGAGGCACCATGGGATAAGATACGGTTATCCTGGTTAAGGAGAATAAAGAATCCATCTTTACCAAAATTGATTTTGTTGACTAAATTAGCGGCTTCTGACTGGGCATCTTCCAGGGATATCTCACCATTGGTTACCTGCTGTCGATGCGCTTCAATGACACTGAGAACCGTACTTAACTGAGCATCATTTTGAACCCACTTTTGTTCGATGAGGTTATTTCGCTGCTCAATAATGGAGAAGCTTGCAAAAACAAATGTGCCAATGGCTGCAAGCGCTAACATGAAGATCAAACGGTGAAGAATAGTGAAACGTCTGAGTATGGCTATCATAGATATCCCTTCTAAATTTGGCGTATCGACGGGTAAAATAATACCTTGATAGGGGGCTCGATTGAATGATTTGTTGGCGGTTTTAATCTCTTTTATCAAATTTTAGACCTTGTTCACCTTATGGAAAAATTTATATAAAATTCGTTAAAGATATATAAATTTACCTGTACAAACGGTTTAAGTTGTACGTAAGTTCCATGTTCCGGTGTAGGGCAATTATTTGCTTATATTACAGATGGTTAGCTTTTTATTGTTAACACCTTATTTAGCTAGTGGTTAATATGTTGTTTTATCTTTGATTTTTTGATCGTTTGGGCGCAAAATTAAACATTGTCTTCTTTTGGTTCTGCACATGAATAAATCACCTCAAGTTGTTACCTCCGATGATATTTTATTGAAGTTATGTCATTCGGTGACGCACGTACTCTCAAGCACAACGGCGAGTCAGGTATCCCACGCCGCGATGGTTCAAAATATTACCCGTACCTGCTTAAAGCCCGATCTTGGCTGTTTCTCAATTTTTGATGGTGGCTTCTCCGGTCTCGTTGTTATTAACTTTTCGGCCCCTGCAGCTATCGAGATCTACCGTTCATATATGCAGCAGATGGGAATGCCCGAGGCTGAACTGGCCTTCTCTCATACCTCCGATGAAGTCGGTGATGTTATGGGGGAGCTGATGAATCAGATTTTGGGAGATTTTATCAGTAAGGTGAATAAACAGCTTCAAACCTCTATCAATCAGAGTCAGCCTAAAATGCTGACGATCAATAAAGAGCTTACCATCTCTATCGATACGAACTTAGATGAAGCCGTGGCGAGACGAGTGTCGTTTAAAACCCAAAGTAATCATATCTTTTACCTTGAATTTGCTATGGATAAAACTGAGTTCATTAAATTGGATGAGTTTGATGCCGAGGATGAGTTTGATCCCGATGACCTCCTGGCTGAGCATGGGAAAAAACATGAGAGTAAGGCGGAGCCGTCTCCCTGGACGCAGGCTGCCAATAAAGAGGTTGATGATGCCGATGACCTGCTAAATGAACTGGGCATTTAACGTCAGTGTCAGGTCGTTTGAATTTATGTAATGGCTGTGACGATAGGGCACAGCCATCGTAATGGTTACCAGGTTAACTAGCGTCGATTGGTCGTAGTTAAGAAGGCGTGGACGGCAGACTTTGGTTTTTTCGATATTTGTTGCATCAGGCTAAAGCTTGGGGCTGGGATCCGGTAATCTCTCTCTATCTCTTCAAGCATTTTCAGCCACAGCCTGGCTGTGACTTCCGAGTCGGCGAGGGCTCGGTGAAATACGCCATCATTGTCGATCTGTTTATATTCGACTAACCCACCTAACTTATGATTTGGTGCCTCCTGATAGAGGCGTCTTGCTATGAGCATAGAGCAGGCAAACTGGCCGCCATAATCTCGGTCAATCATGGCGAGCTCAGCATCGAGGAAGCGTTTATCGAATGATGCGTTGTGAGCGACAAGATTGTCATCAGCAATAAAATCTGCAAATTGTTGCATCACCTCCCGGGCTGGGGCCGCCGAGCTCAACATGGTATTGGTGATGCCTGTGTAACCTTCTATAAAGCTACTGATCCTGAAGCCGGGATTCATCAGTTGCTGAAATCTGTCAACCACCTGACCGTCGGTTATCTTTACCGCACCTATCTCTATGGCTCGATCACCTTGATTGGGTGATAAGCCGGTGGTCTCAAAATCGAGGACGATAACTGAATTTGCAGGGCGATTTCTCATCTGTCTGATAGGCCTTTTGTGAAAGTTTGAAAGCAGGAGGTGGTGTTTACCTATCCCCATATCTGCATAACGGCTTAATACACAAAAGCCCGCGAGGTGAGTCGCGGGCTTTTTATGTTAAGAAAGTAGTTAAAAAGTAATATTACTTCTTAGCGTTTCTTTCTTTAACTTCAGCGATAACTTTTTCAGCAACGCTGTTTGGACATGGGCTGTAGTGTGAGAACTCCATAGAGAACTGACCACGACCAGATGTCATTGTACGTAGTGAACCGATGTAACCAAACATTTCTGAAAGAGGTACATCACCCTTGATACGTACGCCGGTAACACCAGCTTGTTGATCTTTGATCATACCACGACGACGGTTAAGGTCACCGATCACGTCACCAACGTTATCTTCTGGGCTGAATACATCAACCTTCATCACAGGCTCAAGAAGCTGTGCGCCGGCTTTTGGCATAGATTGACGGAAAGCACCTTTAGCAGCGATTTCGAACGCGATAGCTGATGAATCCACTGCGTGGAACGCACCATCTGTCAGTTCAAACTCAACGTCTAACACAGGGAAGCCAGCAACAGTACCGGTTTCCATCATGCTTGCGAAACCTTTCTCAACTGCAGGCCAGAATTCCTTAGGTACGTTACCACCAACAACAGAAGAGCTGAAGGTGAAGCCTGAGTTTTGCTCACCAGGACGGATAACGTAGTCGATCTTACCGAACTGACCAGAACCACCAGACTGCTTCTTGTGAGTGTAGCTATCTTCAGTGATCTGAGTGATAGTTTCACGGTAAGCAACTTGAGGCTCACCAACAATCAGGTCAACACCGTAAGTACGCTTAAGGATGTCTACCTTGATGTCCAGGTGAAGTTCACCCATACCTTTAAGGATGGTTTCGCCTGAATCTTCATCAGTCTCTACGCGGAATGATGGATCTTCTGCAATCATCTTACCGATAGCGATACCCATCTTCTCACTGCCGCCCTTATCTTTAGGTGCAACAGCGATAGAGATAACTGGCTCTGGGAATACCATAGCTTCAAGGGTACAAGGGTGCTTAACATCACACAGAGTGTGACCAGTTTGAACATTCTTCATACCAACGATAGCGATAATGTCACCAGCCTGTGCTGAGTCCAGTTCGTTACGCTCGTCTGCCTGCATCTCAACCATACGGCCAACACGCTCAGTCTTACCGGTTGCACTGTTAAGGATGGTGTCACCCTTCTTGATGCGACCAGAGTAGATACGTACGAAGGTCAGGGCACCGAAACGGTCATCCATAATCTTGAATGCAAGCGCTTTTAGTGGAGCTTCTGCATCAACGATAGCGTGCTCGCCTGTTTCGTTACCTTCTTCATCTGTAAGAGGCTGAGGGTCAACTTCTGTTGGTGCTGGTAGGTAATCAACAACAGCGTCAAGAAGAAGCTGCATACCTTTGTTCTTGAAAGCAGAACCACAGTAAGTTGGGAAGAATGCCATTGTGCGGGTACCCTGACGGATACAACGCTTGATGTCTTCCATAGATGGCTCTTCGCCTTCCATGTAAGCTTCCATCAGGTCATCGTCCTGCTCAACAGCAGTTTCGATTAGCATTTCACGGTACTCTTCTACCTGGTCAACCATATCCGCTGGGATATCTTCGATCTTGTAGTTTTCTGCTTGTCCAGACTCGTCCCATACCCAAGCCTTACGGGTAAGCAGGTCAACAACACCTCTGAACTCGTCTTCGATACCGATTGGTAAAACCATAACAAGTGGGTTAGCAGCCAGTACGTCTTTAGTTTGCTTAACAACGCGTAGGAAGTCAGCACCCATACGGTCTAACTTGTTTACGAAGATGATACGAGCAACTTCTGATTCGTTAGCATAACGCCAGTTAGTCTCTGACTGAGGCTCAACACCACCAGAACCACAGAATACACCAACACCACCATCAAGCACTTTTAGAGAACGGTAAACTTCAACTGTGAAGTCAACGTGGCCAGGGGTGTCGATAACGTTAAAACGGTGATCGTTCCAAAAACAACTTACAGCAGCAGACTGAATGGTAATACCACGCTCAGCTTCCTGTTCCATGAAGTCAGTTGTAGATTCACCATCATGAACTTCACCGATCTTATGGATCTTACCGGTTAGCTTAAGGATACGCTCTGTTGTGGTGGTCTTACCCGCGTCAACGTGAGCGAAGATACCAATGTTTCTGTACTTTGATAAATCAGTCATTTTTCTACTCTATTGGAGTTACGTTCTAAAATTCGGGGGGAAGTATATCAATACTTTTAGAATTGTTTTATAGATTTTTATTAAAATCGTTCAATTTTGGCTAAATAACACGATTTAACAGCAGTAGAGAGGTTTTTTTATCTCCCTGAAATGCTTGCTGTATAAGGGCTGCAGATGAAGTCGCTACAATTTTATAAGCCCTGTTTATGCTTATATCATTTTTCCCAAATGTGAGCTTTGTTCAGTACTAAATCGTCTGTCATTGCTTTTTTATCGACTCTGACCTGCGATTGACTGATTTTATCGAGTGGTTTCACGGTCATTAAATTGGTAGCATCACGCAAAATATTTATTGGCTGATTAACTATGCAACTTGAGCTTGGTGAACTAACACCGGAAACCTTTATCAGAGATTACTGGCAGAAGAAGCCGCTGGTTATTAGGCAAGGATTCAATAACTTCCAGGATCTACTTACACCAGAAGAGATGGCAGGTCTTGCATGTGATGAACTTGTCGAATCAAGGCGTATATTTAAGAGTGAAGGGGAGTGGCAGGCCGAGTTTGGGCCATTCGATGACTATGAGCATCTCGGCGAGACGGATTGGACCTTAGTGGTTCAGGCTCTGAACAATTGGTTACCACAAGCCGAGGAGCTGATTCAATGTTTTGATTTTATCCCTCGTTGGCGCTTCGATGATGTGATGGCGAGTTATGCCACACCGGGGGGAGGTGTTGGGCCCCACATCGATCTCTATGATGTCTTTATCTGTCAGGGCTCAGGTCGTCGACGTTGGAAAGTTGGTGACAGGGGACCCCATAAAGAGTTTTCGGCCCACCCGGCGTTACTGCACACAGAAGCGTTTGAGCCAATTATTGATGTCGAACTGCTTCCCGGTGATATCCTATATCTGCCACCTGGTTATCCCCACGAGGGGGTTACTCTGGAAGCATCGATGAGTTTTTCGGTGGGTTATCGCACTGCATCGGCCAAAGATATGGTTAGTGCTTTGGCCGATCACCTTATCGACAATGAAATTGGTTGTGAGCAGATTGCAGATCCCGATCGCCAAGTTAGCACTCACAGTGGTCGTGTGACTGAATCTGATCAAGCCAGAATAAAGGCGCAGATACTCGCGACGCTCGATGACAAGTTGATCAGTGAGTTTTCAGGTCGTTACCTGACTAACTCTAAATGTGAGCTCGACCTGCCCGAAGAGCCGCTCGGTTTTGAGAGTCAAGATATTATCGAGTTGCTTAACGGGCAGGCTTTAACGCGCCTGGGGGGGCTGAGGGTGCTCTATTTCGACTCCACGGTTTCTCAGGGCGTGTTCTATATCAATGGTGAACAGATTAATCTGGCTCCTGAAATTTCGGCCGTTATTCCTCTGTTATCTGATAGTCAGACGCTCAGTTTATCAAGTTTAACCCCATGGTTAGCAACTCCAGAGTTTATTGAGCTGTTAACAAGCTGGGTCAACAGTGGATACTGGTATTTCGAAGAGGAATAAATAGTCAGTAAAATGGAGCCCAATGGCTCCATTTTTGTTACTGTCTCATTAAAGACTCACTCAACAAGAGTCCCCAATATATGGAGTGCCCTTTGATGAGCGAATACAGCGAAATGTGTGCGTACTCAATTTCTCTCAACTGCATGCTAATCCTTTTTAATCAGCTGTCTACAAGCGCAAGATGAATAAAAGAGTAATACTCGAAGCAATACTTAAACGACTCGACGCCATCAAGCTTTCTGCCGTTAAGGCCGCCAATCAAGCTCATGAAACGGCGACTCATAGCGAAACAGTGGCAAAGAGTAAGTATGAAACTTTTGGTCTGGAAGCATCTTACCTGGCACACGGACAAACACAAAGAGTAGCCCAATGTGCGAAAGATATTAGTGATTTTGCGGCGCTGACGATACGCTGTTTTGACAGAAATACACCGATAGGGCTGACAGCTTTGGTCGTCATCATGGATGAGTGCGGTACTGAACAGGTTCTGTTTCTCGGCCCAGGTGCAGGTGGTGTAAAACTCTCCATATCTTCAGAAACCACGGCCTCACTCGATGGGAAGGAGATAATGATTGTCACGCCATATTCCCCATTGGGGCGAGCCCTGTTGGGACGTATGCCGGATGATATAGTGGTCATAAATATCGCAGGTAATCGCAAGGAGTTTGAGATCATTGCCGTATACTGATTACTTTTATTTTCTCTTCTGCTCATGTCTTGTGGCCGATACAAAGCAATTGCTACCGCTAAGGGGTTAAGCATGCATCACGTTAGCGCTATTTTTGTCATGTTTTTCTTAATGGCTGTTAGTTCAACTGTTCATGGTGGCCAGGGGACAAAGTCACCCCTTGAGCGCAAGAATGTCGTGTTATGCGGATCGGCTCTAGATGCCTATTCAGGGCTTAACGAGCTGAAAGGCCTGTGGCGAGGTGTCGGTGAGGGAAAGTGGGGAACCTCAGAGGCTGAAAAACGCTTTGCCTCTATCTTAGATGGGAAAGCTATCTGCAGAGACGGTCGTTCTGTCTATCCTAAGCAGGAAAGTAACCCGGCCGGGGAGACGCATCTGTCTCACTCTCTGTTCTCACTCACCGAAGAGGGGACTGTGCTCTCACTGAGTGAGTATGATAACGAAGGCTTTATTGCTCACTATGCTCTCGACTTGGCGACATCTGTGGCTAACCGCTCCTGGGTTTTTGAGTTGGTAGAGGGGGACAATCTTCCTCCCAACTTTTCGGCTCGTTTGACTTTATCATCCACGGAAAAAGATCAGTACACAGAAACCTTTGAGCTGGATTTTAGCGGCAAAGGGTATGTGACCTACCTGATAAACCGATTTTCGAGGGCCTCAGATCAACTCGCTCCCGGCTGTGGCGTTTATCTGGCAGACTAGAGATTTAATTCGACTTCTATAATAAAGGCAAAATATGAAACAGTTAGAAAGTTATCCAATAGGTATTTCGGGTCAAAGATGGGGAGAAGCAGAGAAACAGCAGTGGCTCGCTCGACAAGAGATCAAGCGGTCATATAAAACAGAGGTGCAGGCAAAGCTTGAGCCACTGAAGGAGCGTTTCGATGTTGTCCAATACGGTGAACTCTCCTATGATGTGGCCAGATATCCACTGTATGTTGTCAGAACCCGTCAATGGGATAGTAACAAGTCGACGGTATTGATCACAGGTGGGGTGCATGGTTATGAAACCAGTGGTGTTCAGGGGGCTATTCGATTCCTTGAAACGAAAGCCGAAGCCTATAGCGCCCTGTTTAATGTCATCGTAGCACCATGTCTCAGCCCCTGGGGGTACGAAACTATTAATCGCTGGAATCCCAACGCTGTGGATCCGAACCGCTCCTTTTATGAAGGAAGCACCTGTGAAGAATCAGCAGCTCTGATGCGGTATATTGCAGCACTCGATCTTAAGATCTTGGCGCATATCGACCTGCATGAAACCACAGATACTGACAACAGTGAATTCAGGCCTGCGTTGGCCGCCCGCGATGGTGGTGTGCACAGTAACTGGAATATTCCTGATGGCTTCTACCTTGTCGGCGATACCGAGAATCCGGTCGTTGAGTTTCAAAGCGCTATTATTGAGGGGGTCGAGGCTGTGACCCATATTGCGCCGCCGGATGACGAGGGCAAACTCATTGGTGTAAAACTTGCCCAGCATGGCGTTGTAAATTATGCGACCAAATCACTGGGCTTATGTATTGGTTTCAGTGACGCAGCTTATGCAACAACTACCGAAGTTTACCCTGATAGCCCTAAGGTGGATGATGAAAACTGTATCTGTGCCCAAGTTGCAGCAATAACAGGTGGCTTGGATTATATCTTAAAGAGACAATAAGAATTTTTCGTCAGGCTTATTCGCCATACTCTGAAGAGGGATGTTTTTGTTGCCTTTTAACTTAGCTTCGACAAGACTGAACATCGAGTCAGTATATTGCAGTACGGTCACTGTTCTATTAATTTTCAGGCAAAATATGCCGGAGGCTACGCTTTGAATCTACGTCATTTAGCACTAAGCTCATTATTGCCGTTTTCGCTGCTGTTGTTAAGCGGTTGCAACTTAGCCAACCATGGGTCGTTCGTGACGCAAACATTTGTAGCAAACGATGGATTAGAGGAGCGTGGCCTGACAAATCTCGGGCCGGTGGAGGGAAGGAGTTGCCAAACGGCTGCGCTTTACTTCATCCCCCAAGGTGAGTCTACATCGACAAAGGCCGCAATAGAAGATGCGAAAAAGCAAAGGGCGGGAACGCTGTTTTTGTCCGATGTCTCCATTGATGACAAGTTATGGCTGGAGGTCGGTTATTCGGTGCAA
Organism: uncultured Shewanella sp.; assembly: GCF_947501225.1. Lineage (GTDB taxonomy): Bacteria > Pseudomonadota > Gammaproteobacteria > Enterobacterales > Shewanellaceae > Shewanella. The sequence continues at coordinate 288,905 of NZ_CANMUW010000005.1, read as the reverse complement.
TGTATCTTAGTCAGTGCCACGGCTTACGGCGTCGCGCCTTAATAGGCCTGCCATTGCGGGAGGCCGCTCCCATCAAAGGTTGGAATAGCCAGGTGCCTCATGACATCTGGCTAAATCCAGCCGAGTAAAATTGAGTGCTATACACTCAAGCCCCACATGTCGAAGGTCTCTCTACACAGCTGTTCTCTGAAATCCGGATGGGCTATGTCTATAAGTGCTCTGGCTCTTTCACGCAGCGAACGACCGCGTAGATTGGCAATACCATATTCAGTGACAATATAGTGGACATGGGCGCGGGTTGTTACAACACCTGCACCGGGTGAGAGCACTGTGGCAATCCGTGAAACCTTACCGCCGGCGGCAGTACTTGGCAGTGCTATAACCGAACGTCCTCCCTCAGATAAACCGGCACCTCGGATGAAATCCATCTGCCCGCCTACACCTGAATAGATACGGGTGCCCAGGGAGTCGGCACAGATCTGACCTGAAATATCGACCTGAAGTGCAGAGTTGATGGCCATTACATTGGGGTTTTTTCTGATGATCGAGGTGTCATTAACCTGTTCGATATCCATAAATATGACCGAAGGGTTATCGTCCACATAGTCATAGAGGCGCTGACTTCCGAGTGCAAACCCGGTAACCAGTTTCCCCCTGTGAACCAGCTTTTTACTGTTGTTGATCACGCCGCTTTCAACCAGATTAAGTACACCGTCGGAAAACAGCTCGGTGTGGATCCCCAGATCTTTATGGCCCTTAAGGCAGCTGAGTACCGCATCCGGGATTGCGCCAATGCCCATCTGAAGACAATCACCGTCTCTGACAAGCTGTGCGACGTTATTACCGATTGCCAGGCTGGTCTCGTCGCTTGCAGCGAGTGGGTGTTGAGGCAGAGGGGCACTGGCCTCATAGACTGCGGCAAACTTATTGTAATGGATGAAGCCGTCGCCGTGAGTACGGGGCATCTGTGGGTTTATATGCGCGATGATCTTGCCTGCCATCTGACAGGCTGCAAGTGTTGCTTCCACCGAGATCCCTAAGGAGCAGATCCCGTGTTTATCCGGGGGCGATACCTGAACGATAGCCGTGTCTATCTTCTGTTCGCCCGATCGAAACAGCTTAGGGACTTCGGAGAGAAAGATGGGGACATAGTCGGCGTCCCCCTGTTGCAGTAGCAGACGTGTTGGTAGCCCGCCGAAGAAACAGCGGTGGCGCAAGTGACCCTTGAGTTTCTCGTCGCTAAGGGATTCGGCGCATTCGGTATGGAGTTGAAGCAGAGTGAGATCTTTTTTCGTCAGTGCGTGCTGGGCCAGGGCGTTAAGCAGTAATCTGGGAGTCGCTCCCATGGAATGGGTCCAGAGAATTTCCCCATCCTGGATCAGGGAAACTGCTTCTAGCGCACTCTTACAAATGATTGGTGCCATTAAATATATCCGTTGTTTAAGTTATTGTTTAAGTTCTTATTTAAATTTTTTCAACTTGTTGTTTAGATATTGAAGCTGCCGCAAAATTAGTGAGTAGAGCATTGGGTGTTAAATCACCTGGCAACATGTTCGATTTGAGATACACCATACGGAGAACTCATTTGAGAGTCATTGATTAAGATCAGGCTTGCCGGTTAATGATGGTGGCGTTAACCCTTGTTGCAGCATCTGGTTTCGTACCATGACTAACTCGGCCTGAGAAAGTGGGGCATAACTGCGTGGAAAGCTCCAGCCGTATCCCCAACGAAATGTAGAGGGGAGGTAGGGAGAGCCTCCAAGACGTACTCCCGCCAGCATCAGTTTGCCTAATACGGGTTCTCCCAGGCGGGTGACGCACAGCTTTAACTCAATATCTGCCGCTAGGCGCTGTTCATAGCTACCTCCCTGCCAATAGGCCAGATCGTGGGCCATACAGCAACTTAGCCATAGGGTATTGTCATATAAGCTCCCATCCGGGAACATGCTGCAGCCGTCACTGGTAAAAGGCTTGAGTTCATCACCATGGAGACAGGGGGTGATAATCATACACAAGAGTAGAGTGAAGCCGGATAAGAGTTTGTGAGCGGGGCGTTTTATTATAAGTCCTGAAAATCTCATCGTTAATTCAAAAAATAGCGACTGATATTTGAGTTGTACACTAATAACCGTTAACGGTACAAGTTAAGCTGTCATTTTCTGTCAGGCATCCTGTTAGCTCTAACCATTTCGGTAGATTAACTAACCTCAAGCTGGCGACTGTGTGATGCGCCTCCCGTTTTGGGTTTCGGTTTAAATTGAGTGTCGGCTCATATTTTTGGCAGGTATAGGATTCTTATAGCAGTTTTAAGATTAAAGGTGGTTACATATGTACCTTCAGCTTAGAGTCTAGTAACTTGTATTTATTAGGGAAGGTTTGTTGTCTGTAGATTGTTTGCCCCATGGATATAGCACTGAATGTGTCTATAATGGGTGTTGTAAATGGACTTAATACCAAGGATGAACATACTTTGAGCTTTAATCTTGTTCGGTATGCATTACTTATTTTGCTTTGTCTCTTTACTCAGCTCTCCTATGGTGCTGAGAGGACACTGACAATTCTTAATTGGAGCGAGTACCTGGATCCGGAACTCGTACAACTATTCGAGCAAAAATATCAGGTTAAAGTCTCTGAAGTCTATTACGGCTCCGATGAGCAGCGCTCGGATATTTTGCTGCAAAATAACGCCTATGGTTATGATCTTATTCTCTCATCCGGTGTCGATCTGCAAAGTTATATCAATCGTGGTTGGGTCGCCGAACTGGAAAAAGAGAAGCTCTCCTTTCTTGAGCAGCTAAATCCTAAATGGAGAGATGCATTTCCCGGTGCATCTCAATTTGCGATCCCCTATTTTTGGGGTACCGTCGGCATAGTCTACCGCCATGACTTACTCAAAGAACCTATAACTCACTGGAAGCAGCTATATCAGCCATCGGCTGAGTTACAGGGGAAGCTCGGCATGATTGATGAGCCCAGAGATCTGATAGGTATGGGCCTTAAATCATTAGGTTATTCGGTTAACAGCGAAGTGAACAGTGAGCTCAGTGAAGTTGAGCAAGTGCTGCAATCTCAAAAATCTAAGGTCAACTCCTATATCTATATGACACTCGATGAACACTCCCCCATTATCAGCGGTGAGATCTTAGCCTCGATGATCTATAGTGGTGATGCGTTAATGGTGAAGGAACACAGTGAAGATCTGACCTTTGTCTTACCCGAGGAGGGGGGAGCGATTTGGGTCGATTACCTTACCATAGGAGCTAAGGCGAAAGAGCCGGAGCTTGCCTACGCTTTTCTTAACTTTATCAATCAAGCTGAACATGCGGCTCAACTCGCTCAATATGTATATTACGCGACACCTAATCTGGCGGCGGAGAAATTATTGCCGGAGGAGTTTCTGAATGACAAGGTTATCTACCCCGATGCTGAAAGTTTGCAAAACTCCGAGTTTTATAAGCCATTACCGGCAAAAGTTCAGCGTAAACGTAACATCATCAGCATCAACATATTGCCGTAGGCGCCTATGAAACTAAAGACTAAGCTGCCCTTACTTTTGACATCCCTGGTCTGTACTCCGCTGATTCTGTTGGGGGCTATGGCTTTTGTAGAGTTAAAAAGTGCTGCCGAGGAGAGCAGTGTGACTCAGGTGACAAAGTATCTGGAGCAGGTAGTGGCTCAAACAGACCGCCTGGTGAAGACGGCCCAAGCCAATGTGGAGCTGATCGCAGCGGACTCTCTTCTGCATAACTACATGCTAACCGAAGATGAAGATGAACGATATACGCTGATGCAGCGTCCCCTGCTCCGGAAGTTGAAGAGCATCATGAAGGTATTTCCTCAATACTATGAAATGCGTGTGATACTCCCCGATGGCTTTGAAGATCTCAGATTAACCTCCTATTTTATCGCGAACCTTAAAGATGAAGAGGAGGCTAGTGAACTGTTTATTGCTATGGGTCATGATGATAAAGATGACAAAATACAGTTTCTTACAAACCCGGATAACGATCAGTTCAGCCTGTATGTGTCAAAGCGCGTCAGTATCATCAATAAGGCGGTTGAATCATTCAACGCCACTCCGAAGGTGAGAGGATATTTTGTTATCACCGTGAGTCTGGATGCATTAAATACGGCACTTATGGACTCTCCCTGGAGTGGAGCCCGCTTCATAGTAACAGACCAGTCCGGAGAGGCCGTTTTACCCTATGCAGCCAAATCAGCTTCAGATATAAGTGCGGTGTATCAGGCATTGAAAGAAGATTCTGAACGCCCCTCAAGTTTTACCGTCCATGAACTCGACGGTGAGAGCTATTATCACACCAGTGCGCCGCTTAAGTCAGGGCTCAGGCTTCACGCGTTACTTCCGGAAGATATTTTGTTGCAATACAGCAAAGATATGAGCTGGCTGGTAACAATTATCACCCTTTTTTCGGTCTCATTTTCTATCCCTCTGTTGCTCTTCCTCAGCCATTTTCAAATTATTCGGCCATTAAATAAATTGCATCATGCCTTTTTACGTTTAGGAAAAAATGTTGAATTAATTCAGGTGAAAACGTCTGGTGATGATGAGCTTGATGAGTTGGGGAAAGAGTTTAACCGAATGAGTCTTAAGCTGTTTAAGTCTAATGAGAAGATTCGGGAGCTAGCCTTCAATGACCCGCTGACCGGGTTGCCCAATCGTTTTATGTTTACCAAACACCTGAATCTGTCACTGGAGTCAGCTAAATGTGAAAGTGGAAAGCTTGCGGTGATGTTTATCGATCTGGATAATTTTAAGCATATTAATGACAGCTTAGGCCATCAATGTGGCGATCAACTGCTGCACGAGATCGGTGATCGTTTGCAACGTAACCTGCGAAGTAAAGATATTTGCGAGCACTTCAGCGATAGCGATATGGTTGCCAGGCTCGGGGGGGATGAATTTACGGTTTTTCTGGGGGATCTCCCCTCGATCAAGGTTGCCGAGGACGTTGCTAAGCGGATTTTAGATATTATCTCTCTACCCGTTTCACTAGGGGGAAAAAACTACTATGTCAGTGCCAGCATAGGTATCGCCTGTTATCCGTTTAATGGCCTTACTACGCAAGAGTTAATAAAAAATGCCGATATTGCCATGTACCATGCCAAGAAGAAGGGCAAGGGGGGCTATGAAAATTTCTCCGATAATCTGAGCCGCCAAAATGATGAGATGTCTCTCATTGAGCAGAAGATGCATGAAGCGATAGAGAATGAGTTATTTGAGCTTTATTTCCAACCCATTGTGGACAGCAAGAGTCACCGTATTGTCTCTCTGGAAGCCCTCATTCGCTGGTATGATGACGAATTCGGTTTTATACCGCCTGATAAGTTTATCCCTTTAGCCGAGAAAAACGGACTGATCATGGCTATCGGAGACTGGGTGATTCATCAGGCATGTCGTCAGTTAAGAAAATGGCAGGATCGTGGAGTCGTCGATATTCAGTTGGCCATCAATGTATCGGCGATACAGCTGAATAAACCCGAGTTTGCTCAGGAGCTGTATCAGGCAGTGAGAGAGAGCGGTATCATTCCAGGTACCCTCTATATCGAGCTCACAGAGAGCACGATTATTAACGGAGAGCAGGATATCTTCGTCACTCTGGAGTGGCTGCGTAATAAAGGGATAAGGGTGGCTCTGGATGATTTTGGTACCGGTTACTCCTCCCTGAGTTATTTGAGAAACCTGCCTATCGATATTTTAAAAATAGATCAGAGCTTCATTCGAGATATTAATAACAGAAACAATAATGTGATCTTATCGGCGGTTATTGTTATGGCACATGCCCTCGGATTTAAGGTCGTAGCCGAAGGGGTAGAGGAGCGGGGGCATCTTGCCTTTCTGGTCAAGGAGGGCTGCGACCTGCTTCAGGGCTACATGTTCTGTCGGCCACAACCTGTTAATGAGACAACTCAACTACTACTTACTGAAATCGAAGAGGTTGCACTGAATAAAGAGCTGGGCTAGTCCGACCGAGTCGGCCTGATGCCATAAGCATATGTCAGTTAATCAGACCTCTGTTATCAGGAAAAGTTTGTTTGAACTTTCGTCAAAATCCCGTTAGCCGTTTCAATACTTGAATCCTTTTATTCACCACCTTAAAATTTTGGTCTCTGTTTATAGTCGATTAAGGTTGCTGCTTGATTAAACATACTCTGCTTTGTTTGTTTGTGATTTTTTTACTGAGTGCTTGTGTTGCTTACCCAACGTCTAGAACCTATTTCAAGCCTAATCCAAACGACGGCCAACTCACTCCATCCATGGGCTGCGGTTATCATACAACTAAAAATGATGCTGTTATCAAACAGCTGGGGGATGAAACCATTACGGTGATGCCTGAATATGTATCAGGCGAGAAGTTTAAGATAACCCTGCTGCTGGCAACAAAACCGAAGACCGATATTGTGTTGCTAACCGATCGAATAGCTGTAGAGGTTCTGAATAGTGCGATCAAAATCTATCCGGTCGAGTTAACAGTGACCCAAGTGCCGAGCGTGGATGGTAAAAAAATTAATCAATGGATTACATTGATTTTCCCGCTAACAGCCGATGAGATAGAGGCATTTGATTTGACAATCCCCCTGAGTGGCTCAAGTGAATCTTTGCCGGAGGACGGATTGTTAAACTTTAATTTTGAAAAAGTCGAAGCTGCAGATTTTTACTATAACTCGATAAACTGTTAACCATGATTAACTGGCTGATTTTAAGTATTCGTTGGCTGCAGCAGTAGATATATCAATTTTCGCCGAGCAATATAAGCCGTTCTGCTTGTACCTGGACTTGCGCGAGTAGCCGGTGATAACTTGCAAGCGGAACTTCTGTTATAATCAGCATTAATTTTTCTATACAGGCCTTCGATTATTATCAAAGGCCTACGTCCTTAATTATCGATTATCACTCTGAGATTTTACATGTCATTTTCTACACTCGGACTAAGCGCTCCCATCTTAACAGCCATAAGTGAACTGGGTTATCAGACACCCACGCCTATTCAGGCTGAGGCCATTCCGCTGGCGCTTAAAGGAAAGAACCTTATTGCTGCCGCGCAAACAGGTAGTGGTAAGACAGCCACTTTTGTCCTGCCAATATTAGAGCTATTGGCGAAAGGCGAGACACAACGTAAGAAGCGTGCCAGGGCATTAATCTTAACTCCAACCCGCGAGTTGGCGGTGCAGGTCACCCGAAGTATTGAGCAGTATGGTAAACATCTGGAGTTGAAGGCGATGGCCATCTACGGAGGTGTCGATATGGCACCGCAAAAGCAGATGCTGATCCAAGGTGTCGATATCGTCGTGGCCACACCTGGTCGCTTACGGGATCTCTATACTCAACGAGCGATACATTTCGATGAGATCGAGATGTTAGTACTCGATGAGGCTGACAGAATGCTCGATATGGGATTCATAGAAGATATCACTAAGATTATCGATACCTTACCTGAACAGAGGCAAAGCCTGTTGTTTTCGGCGACACTTTCCAGACAGGTGAGAGAGCTGGCTAAAGAGACGGCCGATAAAGCTATTCAGCTGTCCGTCACAAAAAAGAGTGAAGGTAAACCTAATATTGAGCAGTGGCTCGTGACTGTGGATAAAGACAAGAAGTCGGCGCTGCTGAGTCATCTTATCCAGGAAAACAGCTGGCCACAGGCACTGATCTTTATCGAGACTAAACACGGCGCCGCTAAGCTCGTGACTCAGCTGGAGAAGCGCGGCATCGAAGCGGAGGCGATACACAGTGGTCGTACTCAAGCCATTCGCGAACAGATCTTAGCTGACTTTAAAGCCGGTAAGGTTAAATATCTCATCTCTACCGGGATCTCTGCCCGCGGTATCGATATTGATGAACTTCCCCTGGTGATTAATTACGATCTACCATTTCCCGCCGACGAATATGTACATAGGATCGGTCGAACCGGACGTGCCGGTGCTGCGGGCGAAGCGATCTCATTAGTCTCCAAAGATGATTTCAAGAACTTGTGTATGATCGAAAGCCGGCTGGATCATCTTATTGAGCGTCGCGAAGTCGAAGGGTTTGAACCACGAAAAGCCGTGCCGGTGTCGATATTGAATTATGTGCCTAAGAGCAAGCGCGATGCTAAGGGCGAAGGAAGTAACGAGCGGGTGAAAGCGGGGAATAAACCATCGACAAAGAACAACAAGCGAAAAGTTACCAAACCAAAGGATGCTAAGTATGGCTCTGAATCTGGTGATGCAAAGCTACCGTTAAACCCGTGGAAAAGGTAGCCCTTGCTGGCACCTTTGTACAGATAATGATGGGTTGGCTCGTTAATGAAACGAGCCATTTTGTTTAAGCGTGACACATACAGGACCTTTTATTCCGATTGGTGCAAGAGTTACTTGCGTATTGACTCCTTAACTCCTATGATCCACACGTTTTTATTTCATACATCTACAACAGGCAATTTCATGCTTAACTCTCCGCTTTCTCCCAGCTCGACAGAATTGGTTATCAGTGTCTTAGATATGGTCTTATCTGAAGGTAAACCTTTAGACAGGGCATATTCGGTACACTTTTCAGGTCTGCAACTGGCGCCATCAGAACAGGCCCGTATTACCAAGGTTACCGGAGATATCTTACGTCGATTGAATTTGTACTGTTATCTATCCGATGTAAAGCCTGAGGAGATGTCGCGTCTAGGGACGCGTTTGATGAATGCCTGGCATCTGTTTCATGAGCTTGAATTACCAAAGCTGCAATACTCCCTGCCTCTCGAGGAGGCCGAATATTTTGCTCGTTTGGAAGAGGCCAGGAAGCAACCGGCACTTTGGGATGGTTGTCCCGAGTGGCTGGATAAGATGGGTCAAGCCCAACTTGGTGATGACTGGGCCAAGGAGCGCGCGGCATTAAACACACTGCCTAAGCGCTATATTCGCGCTAACTTACTAAAGTGTACCCGTGAAGAGTTGGCTAAGAAACTACGAAATGAACAGGTTCAAACACAAGAAGTAGAAGGCGTGGATACCGCGCTAGAGGTGACCTCTGATTCGGCGCTGTTTCGCAGTGAAAGCTTTAAAAAAGGGTGGTTTGAGCAGCAAGATGCGGGATCTCAGTTGGTTGCTGCCGCAGTGGATGCAAAGCCGGGCATGCGCGTCATCGATGCCTGCGCCGGAGCGGGCGGAAAGACACTATCCATTGCATCACAGATGAAAGGTAAAGGCCGATTATTAGCGATGGATGTTGAACAGTGGAAGCTCGATAGCCTGAAACAGCGTGCGCGACGTGCCGGTGCCGATAATGTCGAGACTCGAATCATCGCCAGCAGCAAGACCATTAAGCGTCTTAAACTCAGTGCCGACAGGGTCTTACTCGATGTACCCTGTTCCGGACTCGGTGTACTCAAACGTAACCCGGATGCAAAATGGCGTGATACGCCGGAGCGTCTGCCGGTATTGGTTGATTTACAGAAGCACATTTTGCAGAGCTATAGTCGTATGGTGAAAGTCGGTGGTATTTTGGTTTACGCCACATGCTCAATCATGCCGGAAGAAAACCGCGATCAGGTTGATGCTTTTCTTGCCGAAAATGATCACTTTAAGTTTCTTGATGATGAGACCATCAGCGTTGCTGATTCAGGTTTCGATGGTTTCTATTTGGCCAGATTGGAACGTATCGCCGAGTAAACGAAGGTAAGGAATTTTCATTTCTTGTGGTTTTGATCGGCCGAGCCCTGCTTAGCCGATCTAGTTCCCTTATTTTTTACCCTCAATATCTATAGTCTCGTTTATAACACCGTCAACCTTTTGCCTGCAATTTACTGCGAGTGTCACTGTTTCTGGTTAAGATTATTTTCCTTTCAAGATTTTGTTTTTGATTTCTGTAGCTAAAAATAACCAAGTTTCAACTTGACAAACTGACATGTTATTAACACGAGAGTTTTATCGTAAATATCTTATTTACTTAGAGTTTATGATTAGTATATCCTTATTGACATAGGATTTTTAAGGATAGAAATCTGTTATTCAGGGGGCCGCATGAGCCTAAGTTACGAATCCATAATACCCATTTTTCCCAGCCTGACCGATTCAGATATCAGTATAAAACGCTATGGTGCGATACTGACCATGTTGTTAGATGGCTCACCTCTGGAAGATATTCTTATGGCTCTGGTTCTCCTCATTGAGGAGGAGAAACTAGGCACCAAAGGCTCTGTACTGTTACTGAGCGATGATGGTAAGCGCCTGCTTAATGGTGCGGCTCCCAATCTGCCCGATGATTATAATAGCGCTATTCATGGTATTGAGATCGGCGATGGTGTCGGCTCATGTGGCACTGCAGCATATACAGGTCAAAGGGTTATTGTCGAAGATATCGAGACTCATCCGTTTTGGGAGCCCTTTAAAGCACTGCCTTTGGCAGCGGGTCTTCATGCATGTTGGTCCGAACCTATCAAGGGAGGTCAGGGCAAAGTACTGGGTACGTTTGCCATGTACTATGACACGATAAAATCTCCAACCAGGAAAGACCTGTTACTCATCTCAGAAGCTGCCAGATTGGCCAGTTTGGCAATCGAACGGAGCAGGGCGCTTCAGTTTGAACGGTTGACGGGAACTATCTTCAATCACCTACCGCTTGGGCTGGTGATCACCGATATGCACTGGACCGCACTGAATGCCAATCCGGCATTTTATGAGATCACAGCATTTACGCCGGGAGCCGAGGTTAAGTTCGATCCGCAACAATTTTTTAAGCGCTCCGGAGAGGAAACACTCAATAGTATGTTTACCGGCCTGGCTACCAAAGAAGCCTGGCAGGGTGAACTTGTTGGCACCCGAGCGTCAGGTGAGAGTTTTTACCTCGAACTGACGGTGACAATGTTTAAAGAGCGTGGTTCACAAGAGCTTTGCTATTCATGGTTATTCAGCGATATTACCGAACGTAAGCGCGCCTCGGCCCTGATCGATTATCAGGCAAACTATGATTCATTGACGCAGTTGGCCAACCGAAACTACCTGTTTAAAATTGTTCAGGCAGAGATCGATTCTGACAGCTTAACCCCCGGCTTCGGTTTCATGTTGATGGATCTCGATAATTTTAAGCAGATCAACGATACCTTAGGTCACGATAAGGGCGATCAGTTGCTGGTCGAGGTGGCAAAGCGGATCGAGTCCTGCACCAGAGACAGGGCAATGGTAGCCAGGTTAGGCGGCGATGAGTTTGCTCTTTTTCTGCCGGGTATGGTTAAGCACAGTGAGCTTGAGCAACAGGCCAGGGCAATAAACGAGTCTATTGCCGCCCCCTATCTGTTAAGCCGGAGTAAGCGTGTTTCAAGTAGTATCAGTATCGGGATCGCCAGATTTCCAGAAGATGCAATGAGTCTTGAGCAGGTGCTGAACTGCGCCGATCAGGCGATGTATATTTCAAAGAGTGAGGGGCGAAACTGTTTTAACTTCTTTACTCAGCAGATGCAACAGGATGCAGAGCGCACGGCAAAGCTGCATAATGATCTCAAATTTGCCATAGAGTCAGATGCATTCGAACTCTATTACCAGCCGATCGTTTGTCTTGAAGAGAATAAAATTGTTCGTGCCGAGGTGCTATTAAGGTGGGAACATGATGGGGTGTTTATCTCGCCTGAAGAGTTTATACCTGTAGCCGAGAGTAGTGGGTTGATTGTCGAGCTGGGGCACTGGGTGCGTAAAGAGGCAATGGCATCACTGCTTGAATTTAAGCGCAAAGGGATAGAGATCGGTCTGTCTATCAATGTGTCTATGTATGAGTTCTGGTCCCACTCGCTACAAGACTGTCTCGTTAGCTCGATCAATGATATCGCCACGGATTTAACTCCGGAGCCATTTCCTTTCGAAGGCATGACACTGGAGATCACCGAGTCTCTATTGATGAAGCAGCACCAGCATCTTATCAATTCACTTCAGAAGTTAAGAGGGATGGGAATAGAGATTGCGGTCGATGATTTCGGTACCGGCTACTCCTCTCTATCTTATTTGAGTCATTTTCCCGTTGACCATATAAAGATAGATAAATGTTTTATCAAGGATTCCGGTTCTTCGGTTAAACAGCAGGCGTTGGTCAAAGCCATCACAACCTTGAGCCATGCGCTGGAGTTGCATGTGATTGCCGAGGGGGTAGAAACTGAAAATGAACTTGAGTTTGTGCGCTCTGCAGATATCGAAGCGGTTCAGGGTTTTTATTTCTATAAACCTATGACTAAGGCCAGTCTGCTGACTCTGGTGCAATAGACGTGAGTGATGCGATAAAGTCTGTTGGATACATTATTTTAAGTGATTATTTCATTAATGAAGATTCACTGAAAATAGTGTGAATCGGCGCTGCAATTACCTTCAGCTTAGCCGGTGTTATCCAGGCCGAACTATGTTATCAGCCCCTGCAGTCGCGGCTTCAGCACATTGATGGTGCCGAAAATAAGTCACCATTGATGTTAGCTTTAATGCCACCTTGGCTGGAGTTAAAGCGCTAAGGATTTGAATCCTGAACAGCAATTTCCTCTTTGATCATAAGTTGACCCGTTCTCTGACTAAAGGCGACATATTTAAATAAAATTACCTGTGGCCTTTCAAAATCAATGTTATAGTTCTCCCTTTCGGTTTAATTTTAATGGGCCACGATTTTTTCAGCCCTGGTAATCAAGGTTAGAGCAAGGCGATCTCATTGGTACAGCTAGAAGAGTATTTTAGTCAGTCTGCAATTTATATGGGTATGCAGCTGTTATTGGCAGGGCAAATCATCAAGTACGAACACTCAGGCGCTATCATTAATGCCGAGTTTAAGCCCGATGAGGCGATGTGTGGAGCTGGTAGTCAATCATCATCGCCTAGTGCCTTAGTTTCAAGTAAACGCTCTGTCTATACCACTCTCGATTGGTCTGCCGGCCCCGTTGTTGCTTCTGCGCACTCTCACTGTAGCTGTGACAATGCAGAGGAGAAAGCTTGTAAACATCTGGCGGCTGTGGCTATTGCGTGCCTGGCTAAGAAAGACCCAATTTATCCCTATTCCAGTGATCACAAGAGAGCCGATACCGCCAAAAGATTACTTCTAACTGAATTAAACCAACGTTTCGATCCCTATCCGAATATGGCTCGCCATCGGGTCCTCTACATTTTATCTGTTAAGGAAGGGGAGCTACACCTCACACTACATAAGGGTTACCTGAGCAAGAGCGGCGGTTACTCAATTAAGAGTGATTTAGGCCTGGATGTTTTCGCAAAAAGTGTTTTGCCTAAGTTTGTTACCCAGGCAGACAGGTATCTGCTACATAGACTCGGCACTTGTATTGAACAGTTAGATGAACAGCATAGAGAGGAACAACGTGAGTCGGTATCGGTCAAGCTGGGTGCGCTCAAAAAACTCGATTTTATGGGGCACTTAATCTCGACTCAACGATGTTTTTGGGAGAGTTGTAGTAACCCGGCGTTAAAAATTGAACAGCACTATCATCAGGACTTTATTGACCCGGAACCATTTATTGAGATCGAATCCGGTAGCTATCTCGATCTGGCGAGTATGAGTCTGATACGACTCTCCGATGATTTTGTTATGCCTCAAAGCCCACTAGAATCCGACATGGATTGGCAACCTCAATTAAAGATAACTCGGCACCATATTGATTTTCCATGGGAAAACTCGCCGTCACGGTCCATTGAGGTCGCTGACTTCTCCCTGGTGCATGGCGAGTTGGTTTACTCCCTGAATGATGTTTTCGATTACGCACAAGAGGTGCCGCAATGTCTAAAGTCTGCAGCCGAATGGAATATTCAGCTTTCTGAACTGCCACTACTGACCTCTCTGTTCGAATCGCCGGTTTGGCAACGTTTTCCACTCGGTTGTCGCTTACTTCCTGGAGTATTGAGTGAACAGATGGTCACTCTATATCGTCTTTCGCTGGCGGGTTGGCAGATAGAGTTTGAGATGAAGAATCGCTTCACCATAGTGCAAGCCCAGCGATGGTACGGTGAAGTTGCTCAAGAGCCGGATAGTAAAAATTGGTTCGAGCTGGAGATCGGAGTCGAAGTTAATGGGCAGAAAGTTAACCTCTTGCCCTATCTGATTAAAGCGATCCGTTCAGGTTTGACCGAAGATTTTAAAAAACAAGATACCTTCCTGATGGAGCTGGACAGTGGAGAGCACCTTGCGTTACCGACATCGAGGGTCAGACAGATCCTGGCGGTTTTGGTTGAACTCTATGAATCCAGACCCTTGTCAGAGGGGGATACGCTTACACTTCCTATGCATCAGCTTACCCGGCTTGCCGAATTGTCTCCGCAGGAGAATGGCAGGCAGAAGTTGTGGCACTGGCAAGGTACTACGTGGCTAAATAACAAGGCACAGCAGTTATTTACCTATCTTGAACATTCGGGGGATAATAAGTTTTTTGTCTCTCAACCTGATGGTCTCAATGCGAAGTTGAGAGAGTATCAACAGCAGGGCCTCAATTGGTTACAGTTTTTACAAAAACATGCTTTCTGCGGGATCCTGGCCGATGACATGGGGCTTGGGAAGACCATTCAGACACTGGCAAACATCTTGTCCGATAAAGAGTCAGGCCGCGCTAGCCAGCCCAGTTTGGTGGTGGCGCCTACCAGCTTACTGGCCAATTGGTTACATGAGGCGCGGGTGTTCACGCCAGGCCTTAATGCGCTGTTATGGTCAGGCCCCAGACGTCATAAGCTCAAGTCGCAACTTGCAACCAGCGACCTTATAGTTACCAGTTATGGCACCCTACAGCAGGATGCGCAATTTTGGCAGGATAGGCATTTACATTTAATCGTTTTGGATGAAGCACAAACGATCAAAAATGCCCGAAGTCGAATCGCCAGGGTAGTTACTCGTTTGTCATCGACTCATAAGCTCTGTTTAACGGGCACGCCGCTTGAAAATCATCTGGGTGAGCTATGGTCACTGTTTAATTTCCTGATGCCGGGATTTTTGGGAAGCTACACTCAATTTCAGCGTTTATATCAAAACCCGATTGAGAAAGAGCTGGATGAAGAGAGGCGTAAGGCATTGGTACAACGGATCAGCCCTTTTATGCTGCGCAGAATTAAGTCGGATGTAGCCACCGAACTACCAGAAAAAACGATAATAAATGAGTACATTAACTTAACGCAGCAACAGGGCGATCTGTATGAAACTGTACGGCTGACCATGTCTGAAGAGGTGCAAAAAGCGGTGAGGTTGTCAGGCATTAAGAGTAACCGCCTTGCGATAAGCAATGCTCTACTGAAGCTCAGGCAGATCTGTTGCCACCCTCAACTACTAAAGCTGGCTCACAAATCTGCTAGTCCGGCTGATGACAACACATTGCAAGGGGAGGCGGATGCTACAAACGTGCTATATCGGACAAGTAAGACGAGAGAAGCGGCAGTAACGGAATTTGCAACCAGCTCAGGTAAGCTCAATTGGTTAGCCGATAAATTACCCTCTATGCTTGCCGAAGGACGCAGGATCCTCATCTTTTCCTCTTTCACCAGCATGCTCGACTTGATAGCCGTGCAATTGGATGAGCTAGCTGTCGGTTATGTGAAATTAACCGGTAAGAGTCGGGATAGAGCCAGTTTAGTCGAACGTTTTCAAAAGCATGAAGTTCCTGTTTTCTTGATCAGTTTAAAGGCTGGTGGTGCCGGTTTAAACCTGACAGCAGCAGATGTTGTCATTCATATGGATCCCTGGTGGAATCCTGCAGCAGAGCAGCAAGCCAGTGACAGGGCTCATCGTATCGGGCAGGATAAATCGGTGTTTGTCTATAAACTGATCAGTAAAGATACAGTAGAGGAGCGCATACAGTTGTTACAGGAGTCTAAGCAGAATCTGGCACAGAGTATCTACCGACACAAGAGTGCAAGTGTCACAGAGATGAGTGGAGACGACTGGCTTGACCTGCTTAAACCAATCGCCTTTGAAGAGTGATTACATCAAATAAACTGGTTAAAGAGCAATCCTTTTCTCTCCTCCTCATCTTTTTTGGTGAGAACTGCAATTTTTAGTTGGATATCAGCCTTAACCTGTTCCGATGATGATTCAGAAAAATCGGTATCTTGAATTCGGGAACGCGCGGCAGATGTATTAATACTGCTTATCTGATAATTATTGATGCGGCTATCTAAGCCGTTGCTACTGGCCCCAATATCAGCGGCCGATTGTTCGATAACTGCACTGGCATCTGAGATGATTGTTTGAGAGGCTGATGGGTCAGAGGCATCGAGGCCGGAGATAAAATTTGTCTGGCCCAGTGCACTCTCTGCGATGATATTTATCTCATCTGTTAACTGGTCCAGTTCTGCTTGAATCGCGGAGTTATCATTCAGGGGATTACCAGCTTGTATGGCCAGCTCATTAGCGCGCTGCAGGCTATCTGTGATCGATGAAAGCTGTCCAGCTTGAGTATTATAGATACTCTGTTGGTCCCTGGCATTACTTGCACGCCTATCTACCTCGTTGATGGCAGAAGTTAATCTATTTGCTATCTGCAGGCCCGCCGGATCATCGGCGGCCTTGTTGATCTTCAGCCCCGAGGCGAGCTTTTCCGCCTGCTCCTGCCGCCTCTTCTCGAAACGCTCGATAAAATTCAGGGATGATTCAGAACCGGGTAGCTTCATATCAGTCTCTTCGAAATTAATGCATACTTAATTATCTAACTTCGGTGGTTGAAAAACAAACAGCTTAAGGTGGGTATTTAGAGTAATTTGACTTAAACGGGGCGTTAAGTAGAACAATGTGCACTATGTTTATGTACAAGGCTTACCGCCCGGGTCAATGTATGTAACAAAATAAAGATGTGAACTGTATGAGCCTACATATAATTATTTATGTATTGGCACTCAATTTTGCAAACTATGTCGGGTGCAACTAAGGTGTAGAGTCATACTTTTGGAGGGGGGATCGATGTCAAGAATGTCGCTCGTTATTGCCACTCTTATCTTTATCACCCCTTTCATATCACCGCTAAGGGCCGATACTCGTGTCATCACGCTATGGAACTATTACCTTACCCCTCCATTTTTGGTCGGAGATAGTGAAGGTCTTGCCATAGATTTTGTAAATTTGTTGAATGATGAACTTGCCGGAAAGTTTGAATTCAGGCTTATCTCTCTTCCAAGAGCCCGATTGAATAAATATCTGGCAGAGCAGCGACAGGGTGTGGTTCTTTTTGTAAATTGGCGCTGGATGGGAGACGATGCCGAGAATCACTATTTATGGACACCAGCGATATGGCAAGACAGAAATGAAGTGATCTCTTCCTCCCAAACTAGGTTGGTATTCCACGGCCCCGAATCATTGAAGGGATTAACCCTGGTTGCCGTCAGGGGAAGACAATATCAGTCACTGAAGCCTATGCTCGCCAGAAATGAAATTAAGCGTTTCGATGTCAACAGAGAGAAACAGGCGTTGGCTTTGCTATTAAAAGGGCGCGGAGATTTAACGATCCAACCCAGAAGTGTGGCGATGTTTCTACTTGACGATATGAAATTAAAGCAGCAAGTTTACTTGTCGCCAAAGCCCTTTCTCTCTTTCACCAGACATATGATGCTGACGTCGGATCTGCATGAGCTTCACCCGACACTATCTGACTTTGTTTCCAGGCTTGATAAAAATCTCAGGTGGAAAAAGATTTTAAAAAAATATGATTTAGTGGAGGGGAGTGAATAAGCCACTTCCTCTCCACTTAACCAGAGTGTTATTCGCCGTGAATGGTCACTACCAGGTTACGGTTGCCTGCTCTGTCTCTGGGTTCACAGAGGTAGATGCCTTGCCATGTGCCAAGGTTTAATCTGCCATCGGTGACAGGAATCGTCAGCTCACAGCCCAGCATCGATGATTTCAGGTGGGCTGGCATATCGTCGGGCCCTTCATAGGTATGGGTGTAATAGTGCTCATTTTCAGGGGCTAGGCGGTTAAAAAATCGTTCAAAATCTTCCCTTACACTTGGATCGGCATTTTCGTTCAGGGTCAGTGCCGCTGAGGTGTGTTGCAATAAAATGTGCACTAAACCAACTTTGTATTGACTAATTTCAGTCACTGCTTGTTCAATTTCAGAGGTGATAAGGTGAAAACCTCTCCGACGTGCCTTAAGCCTGATTTCCTTTTGGAACCACATAAGAGCCTTCTTCTGTTAGTGAAACAACCTGAATCATAATTTGCCGTATTAGCAGTGAGATTGCAAAGGCTTTATTCTTAGTGAACTTGCCATTAAACCTTTTTGCTTTTCGGTTTATGAAGTAAGCTCAATATCAATTTAACTAAGCCTCAATTAACTTAGGTTTGCAAAGTAATTAGTAAGGGAGAAAATAAAGATTTTAATAAATCCTGGCTACTATGGCGATAATTAAGCCTTAGAATCGTACTTGAGGCATCTTCTCATTGACAGTCCTATTAAGAATCCAAGACCATCTCCTAAAGTAGTAATAATGCGTAATGCGATCGTTAATGAAAGTGCAACAGCTGAGCCATAGATTGGGTCAAGAGCCATGACGAGTATGGCTTCACGTACGCCTAAACCAGCTGGAGCGCCAGGGGTGATAAAACCGACTATCCAAGCGATTGAAAATAGCCCTGTTAGCAACCAGTAATCAGGTTTAACCTGGCTAAATGCTGCATCCGTGAGTAAATACAAAATTGCACCTAGCAACAGGAAGTTCGTTATGTAAAATAAGTAGCACACTAGCAAGTGATATATAGGCTTAATATAAAAAACGTTAGCTTTTGAGCTCTTTATAATCGTATTTTTTATGCTGGGGATGGAAAGACAAAATAATAAAAAGATTAATACAATAACGACAGATAACGCTGATACCAGCTCTGGAGAGGGGAGGTTTAAAAAGTCTGAAACGAGTATTGATTTAGTAAAAGCAACAGCGATTAGTCCTGACGTTCCGGCAGCTAATATAACAAGTATCAGCTCAAATATTAAGGTGGTAGCAATGGATCTCTTGGAAAAGCCTTCATTGCTGGCTAACAAAATACGACCAATATGATGCGCAAAATTTCCAGGTAAGTACTTGGCGAACTGCGAGAGCAAAGTTATCGTTAAGATTGGTAGAAATCTTGGTGTTTCGCCGAAATAAAGCAGTAGCCTATACCAGGCCTTAGATGTTAATAGGAAACAGCTAAGGTAGCAAAGAGTAGTGACTATAAAGGTTGGAGCCATTTGTAATTCAAAGGTGTCTGTAGACAGCAGTGCCCAGTTTTTTACTAAGTACAAGAGGAAATAGATAGTTGCTGCTACAACTAAAATTATGCCCGTTAATCGATATAGCCGATTCAAGTTGCAACTCCTAACTTGCGTTTTCTCAGAGGTTTTTTTGCGGTGATAAATAGTCGAGCTTGAAAAAACTTACCTACGAAAGGTAAGCATGATAGCGGATGTACCAATCGTAGGACATTGTAGTGGGGGATGAATTTCACATTAATATTTTCGAATCCGGCAACTGAAAAAAAATGATGATTTGATTGGGCATTTCGAACTGCGACATGTTCAGGAAATTGTTTGATCAAAAAATTATGTTCTTTCATTCTTTCTAGAAAGAAGCCGGCATTAGGGGTATGCAAGTAAATAATTCCACCAGGGCGCAAGCATTGGTACATAGCGTCTACTATCTCCTGCCACTCCTTGTCGTAAACATGCTCACTCAGATCAAGAGCAAATCCAATGTCGTATGATTCTTTATGAGACTTACAAAAGTTTGCGATAGAATCACATTCAAAATTAACATTATTGGCATTAATCGCCTTTTTCCTACGGTTAGCAACTTCAATAAATGTTGAGGAAAAATCTACTCCCTGATATGAGTTAACAAAATCTTTAATGTATTGGATTATTAATGCATCACCACAGCCAAAATCAATAACATCTGAACCAGGGGCGATATGCATTCTGTCTACTAACTCCCTCAATCGTTTTGGTGATTTCGTTAGGTACTGGTTTACGTAGTCTGCGCCATGAAGTTTCTTACGTTGTTCCAGGTTTAAATGCTTCTTCACAGGCATATATTCCCCAATTTAAATACCCTAAAAATGGTTAGCTGGTAAATTATTAACTGGATTGGCTCTTTTTTAAAATTTGTTCTACAAATACTTTGTCCAGGAGTTTTGCTGCAGTGTCGCCGGTTAAGTTTTTAGCTATATCTCTTCCGTTGTTAACGAGTGAGTTCGCTAGCTCTTTATCTTCTGTAAGGCGTAATACGCTATCGGCGATCTGCTCGGGAGAGCACTCCTCAACAAGTAATCCCGTTTTTTCGTGTTTAATGACATCAACGATTCCGCCGATAGAGGTCGCTATAACAGGTGTTTCTGCTTGCATAGCTTCGATAAAAGTTAATCCTTGCCCCTCTGTACTGCCATCCGGGGTATGTTTTGAAGGTCCAATAAATATATCGGCAGCCGAGATATAGTTAATAACATCTTCAGGCTCAACCCAGCCAGTGAAAAAGACCTGTTTATCGATTTCGAGCTGTGCCGCAAGGGACTCCAACTCTGTTCGCAAAGGACCGTCTCCTAATACTAGCAATCGCAGATCCGAAAAATTTTCTTTCAAGATACTTATTGCATGCAATAGATCTTCAACTCCCTTCAATTGAATTAAACGACCAACAAAAATAAGTAGTGGACCATCATCGCCTTTATGTTGTAAACGCAGGTCGGCACAACGTTTGGTGTCCCGCTGTGATGTCGACACTCCCATAGGTATCAAGCTAAGGTTAGATAGATGAGGAGCAATTGAAAGTATTTTCTGCTTTGTAGCTGAGCTATTTACAGTGACTGCATCTGCGTGATCTAATGTAAACTTTTTGAAACGAGTTAGACATTTTCCATTTAATGAGAAAGCATCACTGCCGTGTACGGTTACCACATGAGGAATGTTCAGAGGGATAGCTGCAAGTACTCCGGTAAAACCCTGAGGGAGGATCCAGTGACTGTGTAAGAGGTCATATTTTCCACTCATCAACTGTTTAATAATTGCAAACCATTGAAATATAATCAGAGCGGGTAATTTAAGGTAGTTCATTCGGTTTTTCTGTAAGTTCATCAAAGCACCACCTTGATAACATATGGTTTGAGCCCGCTCGGGTAGCAGGTACCTGAAGCGTTCAACATAGATCCCATCCAAAATCTCATGCTCTGCAGCCCCTAAAGCATGGGGGGCTAATACATCGACATCCCACCCCAACTTCCTCAAGTCTTGTGCCAGGTTATGTACGAAGGGGGTTGTGCTGTCTCCTTGCCACCTTGGATAATTCGATGTCACACACAGCACTCTCTTTGAAGGGCGTGCATTAGCTTCATTATTGTCTGGTTTTTTATTCAAATTGCCCTCCTGATCTTAGTTATACCCGCTGTTTATTAATCATTTATAACTTTTGTCTTTATCTGTTCTTTTGATTGATGTTGGAACTGGCTTTCAATACAGGAAGAGCGAGTTTCGAAATCGGTAAGCTTCTCGTCCAGCTTCTCCATTTTATGCAGCACCTTCTCTGTTAGTTTACGATTGAAGTTAATGAGATCGGCTATCAGGCCTACCAGTAGTGTCAGCAACCCCAACGTCATCAAAGTTCCACCTAAGATTAGTGATTGCATATGCCCGTCACCATCGCCTTGGAAATAAAAGTTAAGAAAACGGATGATAGGTATTAGCCCGATCAATATAGCCAGCAAGCCTAATGAGAAAAATACACGTAAAGGGCGGTACATGGTGTACATACGTAGTAGTGTAGTTCCTGAAAGATAGAGGAACTGCGGTATCGATTTGAACAATCGTGACTCCCGCTTCTTAGGATTTGTTTGAGTCGGAACTGACTTGATGCTGAGACGTTTCGCACTGGCTTGAACCAACATCTCTATGGTGTAACTAAACTCAGAGACGATATTAATCTGCTGAGCAGCATTTCTCGAAATAGCCCTGAAGCCACTAACGGCATCTTTTATATCCAGTCCGAGTATAGTTTTGATAATGAAGCTGCCAAATACTTGCAGACTACGCTTGAAAAATGAGAAATGGGGGTTACTGTAGCCTCCGCGGTCGCCGACGATGATATCTCCCTCTCCATTTAATAAAGGGGTAACCAACTGTGGAATATCTTCTCCCCGGTATTGATTATCACCATCGATATTCACGATGATATCGGCTCCTTGCTTGAGGCAGTGTTCTATACCCATATGAAATGACCGGGCCAGTCCTTTATTTGATGTGTTGCTTATTATGTGCTCAGCGCCTGCATCAGTCGCAATTTTAATCGTTTCATCAGTTGAACCATCGTCGATTACTAAAATCTCAATAGTGTCGATACCTGCAATACTTTTTGGAATAGCCTTTATGACATCGGCTAAATTTTCAGCTTCGTTGTAACATGGAATTTGAACGATTAGTTTCATCTCTTATGACCTTCCATTGGCGAAAATGGCTGATTTAGTTAAAAGCCGCTAAAGATTGCTCTATCTTCCGGTTGGTAAGTCGGGCGATAAAGTCTATCTCCCCAGCGCAGCGTATAATTCTCATTTTTAAACTCTGATTCAATTACATGATTACCAGAGTCTAAAAAGATTGAGTCGCCCGGAGTAAGAGCAGTACCATCGATAGCCGCTTTTGAACTGCTTTCAAGAGTGTAGAACCCCGGAATAGTAATTGAAAATTCGAGTGTTTCCTGAGTTAAGTATAATCGCTTCCCGGCAACATATAGCTCACCCCAGTGGTGAATGTAGTTGTTTTTTAGGGTTTCACGGTCTTCGGTTAATATGGCGTACTGCTTTATGTAGGGTGTTGCTGTTTGTTGCTCGATGTCCAAAGATCCTATATTGGCGATAAAAAAGGGTGGGGTCTGCTCAATTACTGCACTCTTTAAAATTGGCTGGTTATTGTCGGTATAGTCATCGACTCCCCAGGTACTCATAAAAAAGCCAACTTGTGGAAAGGAGGCTATCATTGAGCATCGATCGAAATAGGGCATTGGCTTCGGAAATGCCCGATGAACCACCTCTATCAACTCTCTTTGCCTATCTAAGTTTTTCTTGTGAGGGACGATGAAGCCATTGTAAATAATACTTAGCCCAAACAAGAACATAACGAATGAAGTAATGGCAACAGACTCCTTAAATCTATGTTTATTCCATTGAATAGAGTGCCAGGCAACGCCACAGATAATGCTCGCAGGGGCGAGCATGAACGGATAGAAGTAGGGAAATGCATTACGATAAAACAGAACTGAACAGAGTGGTAAGATGAGACTAAGCAATATCATAGATGCTTGTCGGCTTAATATTGTTGGAACATAGAGGTTTAAACAGACTGTTTTCAAGCCATAAAGGAGTACCAGCCAATAGACAATATCTAACTTGAATGAGTTAAAAAGATAACGTTCTCTTGGTAATAACTGGTAATGGCTAATGGTTTTATCAAAGCTGTCCGAAATGGTATTCATCGCTTTGGTTGTGTCTATGACTGAAATGCTGCTCTTGTGATACAGGTAAAGCAATGAGAAAGTGCAGATTGATGCGGCAATAATCATCATAATTTTTTGCCAATCTATTTTATTTTTGTCGGAGACAAGCAGAAGTGCCACTGTGATAAAAAAAAATGTTGGCAGGTAGAGTGATGACTTTATCGTTATCATCATGGATATAGCTATTAAGGACCCGGCTAATAACGCCCGTTTATGATTGATACATTTTGTAAGTATGAGGTCCAGGCTTGCCATCAAACAGAATGTTGCCAGAGGATCGGCTCTAAAGCTGGCTCCCATTCGAATGTTGTAAGAAACCGCAAAGTAGGAAAGGGCTGCAAACAGTGCCGCTGGTTTATTGAGGTATCTGCAGCTGATGCGATAGATAATAAAAACTGTTCCCACCTGAAGCAGCAGCATGATCAACCTGGCTGAGATGATCTGGTTTACTTCATTTGAAGTTATCCATGTAAGCCAGGTAAAAAAATGAACATGAAATGTTTGTAGACTAGCGTAAAGGTCGTTGTTGGTAAATTTGTAGATCAAGGAGAGATAGAAAAACTCATCCCAGTTAATCTCATAACGAAACGCGACAAATATTCGGGCAATAGTTGCAAGAACCAGAAGAGCTGAAAGCAAGCTGATTTGATTTAGTTGTATACGGTTGTTTGTTTGCTCTATGCCTAACACTCCCTGTTTTACATATTCATTCGCCATGTGTTTCCTTGCCAAAAAGTTTTTGTGAACTAATTATTGTTTTAATAGTTATAACATTAGTACAAATTATGACAGGCAACTTTATTTATTGATAATATTCATAAAATAGAGAGGTGATTGATACAATAACCAATCATTTATAATCTGGATACAAGTTAGAGTAGCGCGAAAACAACTCTCTACCTCTAGGCGAACCTTAAGTTTGTTACTCTGTTACGGCCTCCATTTTTAGCTCGGTATAAGGCTTTATCTGCAGCTTTCATTACATTTTCAGGTATGGATTCTGAGATGCTGTCTGCAACACCTATGCTGACAGTGATATTTACAGATTCAGCACTCACTGTTTCAGTTTGACCTTTGAGCTGTATGCCTTTTACCTTACGCAAAGAGTAGTCGCGGAGTTTCAGGTCATACTCAGCGACTCTTGTTCTGAGGTTATTTAGATATGGCATACATTGATTAGCGTTCCTGCCCTTAAATAGAATAGTGAACTCCTCACCGCCATACCTGAAAATTTTACCCCGGCCCTTATTCTTACTCATTAATTGAGCAACTAATCGTAGTACTTCATCACCGGTTCTATGACCATAGGTATCATTAAAATGTTTGAAGTGATCGATATCGACCATGGCTATAGTGTATAAGCCGGACAGATGCTTTATTTCAACCTCGAGAGAGCGGCGTCCGGGGAGTTCGGTTAATTGATCGATGAAAGCGAGCTCATGGCTCGAGTTAATAATTGAGATTAGTAGTAGTATTGCCGTAATTGAACTGGTTAGGGCCGGCATCAAGGGCTTATTGAATGAGAAGAGCATAACACTGGTAAACAGCAGAGTGATAAAGATAATCTGGTCAGAGTTCTGCTCCCTACACAAGAGTATTAGTGCGCTAAATGCCGTAATGAAAAAAGATAAGATTATCAGCATTAAGGGGGAGGGAGAGAGAGTCGGTAAAGGTTTCAGGAAAGATTGCCATAACCAACTGATGTCTATTGCCGATAGGTGTTGAAGTAAAATTGAGACCCATACCAATTGCAACAGAATAAAAAGAGAAAAAGTTACCCCAAATCTGGAGAGTATTCGTTTATCGGGTAGAGCATGGATTAGGAGCAAGTTTAAGGGGAGTAGAGTTGCTAATAAAACAAATATAATTTTGTTAATATCATCCAGTGGAACCTTTAACCAGTTGTGGATCATATAGTAACTGACCAGCATCAACAATGAGACTAAACCGGTAGTACCTTGATTAAAAGGCTGGCTCAATAGGATAACCAGTGCAAACAGAATATAGGGAATGACATTAACTAACTCTTGATATGAGGCTAACAGAGAAAATACCTGCTCCTGAGACAGGCACAACTGTATGGCTAAGAGTAATGGAAACCCAATCTGAAAACTTGAGCTTCTTAATAAATTATAGAGTGACATACGTAAGTCCCTTGAATATACGCACAAAAATCCTTTAATGTGGTTTGCAAATGCCCAGCGTTGCAACTCTATATGTATGGCATTCGAAGTTATCATTTAATTGACTACAAAGAAGGATAGTCAATAAATTAAAAACCTGTATTTTTATATGGTGCAAAGTTTACTAATTTACTTGTGCATTTATCGGTTGGGTCGAACCCCGGATCATCGCGGTAATGTTGACATAAACTGCTCAGCATCTTCTTCCAGGGAGCTGGCCCATGGTAGTTTGATATTGAGCTCCATGTTTTATTTTTCGTATCTACCAGAATTAACTCTTCAAAATCAGGCAAAATAGCGAGTTGCCACTGCTTATAATAGATAGCGCGTTGCTTCTTTCCTATTAACTCCTTATAAAAATGTGGCTGCATGACAACGCGACCATTATCTCTAACCTCATACTGTGATGCTGTTTCTGAGAAAACTTTTTTCTCATCGATGAAACTGGCATTGATCGATTTTACCGGCAGGGAGGACTCTACAAAAACTTCACGCTGAGTAGTTTCAGTGCTCAATGAGTGCTTTCCCACCGGAAGAATAATTCCATCGAAAGCTTTATCAGAATTTTCTAAACGCATATTAAGCTCACTGAATATTGTTGGCACAATATCGATCAGAGAAAATATCCCGGATATCTTTTGTGGTTCGGCTTTAGCGCCAAGGCTGAATTTTTTGTATGCCATAAGAACGTTGGATTGTTCCTGACTCAGAATATTAGTGCCATGGCCCCATGCATTGACATTTAACTCTTCATCATTGTTGCCCCCGCTTGCAGCCTGTAGCCTGTCTATTTCCAACATAAATCCTTCGCCATGATCCGATATCAGGTATACCAGCGCATTATCCAGAAAACCCCGACGTTCGAGTTCATCCATCAAGTGGCGGAACTGAGCGTCAACTTTAGATAACATAGCTTGGTACATGAAGTGGTTATAGTTACCTCTCCATTGAGCGCTTTCGATATCGATAAAGTTTCTTGAGGTATATGGCCAGTGAAGTTGACAAAAGTGAACCGCAAGAAAGTTAGGTTGAGTTGTCGACAAACTTTCACTGACCTTTTGGTTAAAAAGTTCAGGACTGTAAGCTTTACCATAGGCGCGGTTGATATACAGATAGGGGAACAAGCTGTCGGAAAAAGGTAAATTGACGAAGAGATTAATCAATGGGATATCAGCCACATTGGAGATGATGGCATCTGCTGCGCCAATTTTGGGCCCTATGACTCGATCGAACCCGTACTCTTCGTCTATTTGATTGAACCGCCTTTCATCCATCGCATAAGTGGTTTTGTACCCTTTTTTCTTTAACTCTCTGATCAATGGCAGCTTAGTTTGAACCAGCTCAGGTGGAGCGAGGTTAAACCTGGCGCCGTTATTTTTCGGGTATTGACCTGAGAGTATACTCATCCATGCCACATATGTTCTTCCTAATGGCGTGTAAGTGTTATCGAATACGCTCGCCTCGGCAATAAACTTGTTGATATGAGGAGTAAAGCGATTATTCGGATCTCTATAACCGAGATGGTCTGGCCTCAGTGCATCAATGCCAATAATAAATACATTTGGATTCTCTTTATCCGCTGGCTTATATGCTTCAGAAAAATTGAGAGTCATGATAAAGCTAAACGTAAGAGCGCATATGATTAGTGAGAAGGTGACGAATTTGCCGAAAAGGTCGTAAACTCCCCATAAAAACAAATACGCAATCAAGCCTGTAAGTATTAATAAACCAATGGGTGACGCCAGTGGAGTATCTCTTAAAAAGCCAAGCAGGGAAGTTGGAAACAGATATGCATTTGCGGCCAGCACCAGAGTAAAGTGCATGAGCGCAATAATGAGCCAGATCTGTGTTTTTATCCCCTCATGCCTGGTAAAGCTGAACCAGGGGCGGCAGGATAGAGTAATAATTACAGACCAGATAAGGTGGAGTGCAATAACGAGTAGAGAAAACTGTATTAAATCAGTCAACATGCCGTGGCTAAACAGGTCATCCTGATTGATATGTGTCATCGCGGTTGCGATGGAAAATGAGGAGTAATATTGCAACAGCTGCCTGAAGTTATAGAGTAAAACCAATAAAAGCAACATTAAGGCGTTCGTTCGCCAAAATGTCCTCATCATAGATACCTCTCCTGTTTTTTCAGGATGCATTGCGTACATAAATTCCCTTAAATTTAATAGCCAAACTCATTGAGCATTAAAGTTATAGAGGTCGTTACTCTTGTTTATCTGTATTTTTATTGGTGGCAGTTAACACTTTGTATTTATTATTGTCCTCAAGGGCGCTGTAGACATCTGAGGCCGGCCAATCACCCAATATCAGGTATCTTTCGGCTAAACTGGAACCGGATGGGCTGTCTGTCGTGATCGCTAGCCTGGACTGGTAAGCCTGCCATGCAGGGATGATGTTTACCCCCAGTAAACATATGATGACGACAGTTAAACTCATCTGTAGTGTGAAGTTCATTCCTGGCTTCATGGAACCTAATTATCCTTTTATGTATCTGCTCATAAATTACGATCATGTTTCCTATCTATGAAAGTATAGTTGGCTTTGTGTTCATTTGGATGAGTTAGGGGGCTTTGAAAACATATCATGATGAAAGTTTGTCCATAGATGTTTTTTGTACTAAATGTTATAGAGGTGATTTGGCAAAAAAATAAAGTTAACACCAGAAAAAGATCTGCAGGATATACCCGCTTTCTAGATTTTTTATGCCTTACTTTCATGTGATTACCTATGTTCGTTTGTATGAAACTTTAATTTTTTCTTATATCTGCTAACCACTGTCTTTTTATGTTGAGTCGTAAGAGATTTTCAGATAGGCATCATGAGTATGAGACTTGTTTCATTGTTATTCGTATCTATCGCCGTGACTATGTTGTTATTTTGTGGTGTGTCAGTGGCAAAGCCATTGAATGATGATGAGATCCTTGTACAAATTTATGCGGGTTCTACCGATAAACCTCTCTGGTTCGATAGAAGAGGCGTGAGTTTAAATGGAATGATGCTAAAAAGCTTACTGGATGATCTTGGAGTTGAGATAGAGCCTCTGGCCACAACAACAGTTAAACAGCGTAAACAGGCAGATATTAACTACACAAAAGCGTTACTGTCTGTTATTAAACGTAAGGTTGCGTTTGGCCATGAAACACTCTATTTGGAACAGGTAAAACTGTTGCAATCAATTGATAGTGAACGTTTAGGTGAGTACCTATATTCGATTTTACCCGAGCTTGACGAGGTTTACCGACTCAGAAGCATGATTGGTGAATATAAGCGAAAGATAAATATACCATGGCCAAGGATTAGTGAGTATCAATTCAGGTTGGGGCAGAGTTCAAACGAGGTTAAGCGGTTAAGGTGGATGCTTACACAGCTTGGCGACCTTGAGCAAAGCGAGCTAACCCGATATCGCGAGTCGATATATGATCCTATGGTTATAGAGGGGATCAAGTCTTTCCAACTTCGTCATGGGTTAGATGTGAATGGTAACCTTGATAGATACACCGTTGAAGCCATAAATGTTACCCCATTGCAACGAGTGGAGCAGATGCAACGGAACCTGTGGCGCTGGATGTCACTATCGAGTCTGAACGGAGAGAGGTCAGTCTGGATAAACCTTCCCGCTTATCAATTGAGCCTCTTCGAAAAGGGGAGTGTGACCCTGCAAATGAAAGTCATTATTGGTAAACCGAGCTCACAAACCCCAATATTATCAACACACCTCACTAACCTAACAATTAACCCCTCATGGAGGCCACCGGCCAGTATCATACAGAGTGAGTTACTGCCGCTGAACAGTAAAGAGCCGGGATATCTCAACCATAAAAAGTTTGAGTTGCATGGTGTAGGTTTAAACAACACGCAAGTCATTAAATTGGCTGACGTTGACTCAAATCAACTCCCCAATCTGTTACACCAATATAGATTGGTGCAAGCTCCCGGAGCCGACAATGCATTAGGTCAAATGCGTTTCACCATTGTTAACAGTCAATCTATATTTCTTCACGATACACCAGCCAAACAGTTATTTAAGAACAGAAATAGAGCATTAAGCCATGGTTGTATTAGGCTGGAAAATCCTGAAGCCTTATCCAAGTACTTTGTGGAAACGGACAAGACTGCAAGGGAGTTAGATAAGGCAATAGGAGGAAAAGAGACCCGGAATTTTCTGCTTACAAGCCCAATCCCTGTGCTTATCACTTATCACACCTCCTGGGTCGATAGAGAAGGCAAACTTCAAATCAGACCCGACATCTACAATCTTGATATGGAGATATAGAGTTATGGCTGAACCCGGTTATGATACTCCCGATTTTATGAAGCTGATTCAACAGGAAAAGAATGCCAGAATGAAGTTAAAACTGCTGGCGCTGCTTCATTTTCAAGAGGGAAAGTCCAGATATCAAATCGCAGACTATCTTAAAGTTAGTCGAACCAGCGTGAACAAGTGGGTCTCAAATTATCTAACCTATGGTTTAGATGGGCTGAAAGAGAAAAAGCATACAGGCAGACCAGCCTCTTTGACAGATGAACAGATACAGCAATTAACACGATATTTAAAACATCGAGCTACAACGCGAAGCACAGATAAACTACAAGGAAGCGATATTCAGGCTTATATTGCAGAGAATTTTGGTGTTAATTATGAAATTTCAAATATTTATCGAATCTTAGATAGACTAGGCTATTCGTGGGTCACACACTCTCCAAGACGAGTCATGATTGATGGCATCTAAGCTTTAGCGTTTATTGTGGTAATCCTAATCGACAAACAAGCCCAGACCTTGTAATGTTAACTTATAGGTTGAGATTTAAATATGCTCATATGAATACAGAGAGCATGTGGCAACTGAAATAATCATTAGATTTTGCTACTGAGGTGTTCAACTGTTTTAACTAACCTTTTTAACTTAATAGGTTAGGGACACTATTCTTAGCCATTTCCTCTATACAAATATCAAAACTGATTAATTAACTGATCTGATTCTACTATTTATCAAAAATATTGACTCGTTATAACTGTTCTGATTATAAGCTTTTGTTTGTTAACTCTTTATTGTCGTATTCTTAATGTTTCCTCTGATGTTATATTCATACTTTCGACTGTGTTCCATTTTAAAAAAGTATTATGTGTACTCTATTTAATGATATGTAGCTTCATCGTTAATAGATCACTAATTTAATCAGCGTGGAGCATCTATGAGACCTTTGCTACTTTTAAGTTAGCTTTAGGGTTCATCTGCTGTGGGCACTAAAAGCAGCTTGGTAGGTAGTAAATACCTGCTACTGACTAAGGGGACAGACAAGCCTTAGTAATGTGTCAATGGACCAGGAGAGAGACATTATGAACATTAAACAGATGCTGACCGAATTTATTGAAGATGAAAGTGGACTTACTGCAGTTGAATATGCTATAGCCGGTGGTTTAGTGGTTGGGGGAATGATCGCGGCCTTTAATCAGTTAGGCGATAATGCAACGTCTAAGATCGATTGCTTGGCGTCGGCAGTGAACGGTGCGAGTACTGATTGTACGCAATAACTAGACACTAATCAGCGATTATGCCCACAGTATCGTGGGCTAGTTGATTGAAATTGATGTTGGGGACAGGATATGTCAGATACTCAACTAACACTGCAATTGATACTTGCCGGACTATTCTTTATTGCTGCTATCAGCATAGATCTCTATAAAGAGAAGATCCCTAATACTCTTAGCCTGTTGGCAATCTTTTGTGGTTTTGCCATCAACGCCTATTATGCCCAATTAGCGGGTGTCTTAATGGCTACTTTTGGCTTTGGATTGGCCTTTATACTCCTTTTTCCAACCTTTCTGTTTCGTATCTTAGGCGCAGGTGATATCAAGCTAATGATGGGAATAGGTGCTTTGATGGGGCCTGAGCTGCTATTCTCCAGTTTGATCTACGGAATTGTAGCCGGAGCCGGAACCAGTTTGCTTCTTATCATATGGAAGACAGGTTTGACCGGCATCTGGAAAACGATGAAAAGGTATTGGGACTGTTTCTACCTGCGAAGTTATTTCAAGCCTGAAGCGGATGAGGCGGCGGGACAGACCGTTCCCTATGCTCCGGCACTGGCTATCGGATGGCTTTGGGCTTGCTCTCTCGATAAAGATGTCGTTGCACTTTATCAAAACTGGACTCTATACCTGGGATTAGGGGCAACCTAGAATGCTCAGATTCAAAAATGGAGACTCTGCGCGTGAGCACAGGGTACAGGATCACTATGCCAATGAAGAGTTGGCACCAAGACCTAAGTCGATTGGGGAGACGGGTATCCAAGAGCCGCTCCTGATTGATCTTATGCTAAAGCACCTGCTCGGTGGCGGCGTATTAACTAAATCTGAGTTAGTCACTAAGATGGGGATCTCCGGTGGCATCATCCAATACCTGCTCGATAGTGCCAAACAGTTGGCCTGGGTTGAAAACAGGCAATCGACTCCCGATGGACAGATGCGCTATGCATTGAGCCATGGCGGAGATGAATATGCGAAACAAGCCTCAGCTAAGAGTGGTTATCGAGGATTAGTACCGGTTCCTCTTTCTCAATACTCAGAAGTTTGCCAAAAGCAGTCCAGTCGCCGAAATCCGGTAACACTTGATATGTTACAAACCGGCTTACAGGCCCTCGTTCTACCCAATGATCTTCTACGTAAGATCGGCCCTGCGCTTAATTCGAGCCGACCAGTATTGATATATGGTCCTCCGGGTACCGGGAAAAGTTATCTATGCCGTAATCTCAATCTTACCTTAGGAGATAATGTCTTAATTCCATATGCAATTGCTATCGGGAACGAAGTGATACAAGTATATGACCCCCAACTTCACCATAAAGTCGAGAGTGATAGACCTGTAAATGCCTTAGATCTTGCTCAAGGCCATGATCCCAGGTGGATAGAGTGTAAAAGACCATTGCGGATCACCGGAGGTGAATTAACGGCTGATATGCTCGAGGTTCAATTTGATAGCCATAGCCGAACCTATATGGCTCCTATTCAGTTAAAAGCCAATAATGGCATTCTATTGCTTGATGATTTAGGGCGTCAAAAAATCAGTGCGAAACAGCTTTTTAATCGGTGGATCATTCCAATGGAGGAGCGAAGAGATTTCCTGTCGCTTCAATCCGGTGAACATTTTGAGATACCTTTCGAGCTAATACTGCTTTTTTCTACTAATCTAAACCCTAATGACTTAGTTGATGATGCTTTTTTAAGACGTCTTGGTTATAAGATTCACTTTGACGCGCTGGATGAACCACTATACAGACGGATCTGGTTTCAGGTGTGTGAAGAGAAAAAACTTAGCTGTAGTGAAGAGATGTTTCAGTATCTGCTTGTTGAATTTCATAAAAAATATGAGAAGCCACTGATCCCCTGTTACCCGAGGGATCTGTTGGGGATCATGTCTGATCAGATGAGTTTTATGGAATTGAAGCCGGAAGTCACCAAGACATTAATTGCTGAAGCATGGTCAATATATTTCGTGTAGGCCACACCGTTTGTCTCAATAAGCGAGAAAGGAGCTCTTGATGAACAATAAAACCATATTATTCGTCCTCTTATCGTTAATATTTGGCGTTGCAGCCGTTTTTCTTGCTCAGAGTTGGCTCAAAACCAATACCGAGGCGACTAACCCGCAAGCTTCTACCAGTGTGATCACTATGGCGACCCTTGTGCCGTTAGGGACTATTCTGGAACGCAAGCACCTCAAGCAGACACCTATGCCTAATGCCGTTATTCCGGAAACTGCCATCAAGACGTTTGAAGAGGCTGAGGGGATGGTGGTTAAACAGAACCTTTACGCCGGAGAGGTGCTGCGTAGCGAACGTCTCACCAAGAAGGGAGAGGGAAGTACGCTGGCAAGCCTGATCTCTCCTCAGATGCGCGCAGTGACCATCAGGGTTAATGATGTTGTAGGCGTGGCAGGTTTTCTCCTGCCTGGTAACCGGGTTGATGTGTTGAACCTTTATAAGAAACAGGGGCGATTACAAACCGATGTCGTGCTAGCCAATGTAAAAATTCTGGCTATCGATCAGCGCTCGTCCAATGATGAAAATAAGCCAAAGTTGGTAAGGGCAGTAACCTTGGAGCTTGATCTCGAGCAGGCGGAGATCCTGATGATTGCAAAAGGGCGGGGTTCATTACAACTAGCCCTTAGAAACCCCAATGATTCAACAAAAGTTGAGCTGGCATTGATTAGTGATGCTGATGATGACTTGAATGTTGAACAGACGGAGACAAAGCCTGTTCAACCCTCTCCGGTAGCGGAGCCTTCTAAACCTGTTGTTAGGGTTACCGCACAAAGTAAGTCCAAAGTTTATCTGCTTAAGGGAATGCAAGAGCAGGTCATAAAGGTGAACAATTAGGTGTTTTTCGGGGTTACCCACACACTGATAAAGGAGTGCATCATGCCACTTTATATAACTAGAATGGTTAAGCTAGCATGTTGTTTTATTGCTTTTTCTCTTTTTTTTATAAATTTTTCTGTCAATGCTGGTGGACCCACCGGTGACGGTCGGGATACTAAGTTAATTCCGATCTTTAAGTCTCGGGTATTAAAGCTTGGGCAACCTATTCATCGGGTATCTGTGGGTAACCCAAACATCGGCGATATCAAGTTGCTTCCTAATAATGAGCTCTATGTGCTTGGAAAGAAGTTGGGCAGTACCAATATCATGGTATGGGATAAAAATGAGCAGCTAGTCGATGTCATTGATATCGAAATAACTCATGACCTCAATGGGTTAAAAACCCGCTTGCATGAGTTTCTGCCAGGTGAAAAGTTAGGCGTACAAACCTCTCAAGGACAACTTCTGATAAGTGGCCAGGCGAGTAACCTGCAAAAAATGAATACCGCAGTCGAACTGGCTCAGGCATATGCCGATGCCGCAACGGTTTCTAAGATTAAAAGTACCGTTTTGAATATGATGACAGTCGGTGGTGATCATCAGGTGATGCTTGAGGTGGTGATTGCCGAAGTTCAAAAAGAGGTTGCCCGTCAATTTGACTCTAAGTTTTTTATCTTTAATAAAGGCGACAAAGGCTTTATAGGCACCGCCGGAGCCGGTGGGACCTTCGATCTGGATCCAGCTGCCGCTATCGATAGTCGTGGCTTCTTTGCCCGCTATCTTGATGGCAACTTGATGATGAATTTCGCACTCGATGTAGCAAAACAAAATGGTCTCGCGAAAGTACTGGCCGAG
The DNA here is from genome assembly GCF_947501225.1 of uncultured Shewanella sp. GTDB lineage: Bacteria > Pseudomonadota > Gammaproteobacteria > Enterobacterales > Shewanellaceae > Shewanella. Next base: position 254,055 of record NZ_CANMUW010000005.1, on the reverse strand, counting down.
CCCAATGTGACTGCAATGAGCGGTCAGTCGGCTGAGTTTCTCTCCGGTGGTGAGTTTCCTATTCCTGTACCTGGAACCAATGGGTCTACGACTATTCAATATCGAGACTTTGGTGTCGGCGTTAAATTTGTACCTTCAGTGTTAGATTCGGGGCAAATTAACCTTAACTTGAATGTCATGGTGAGTGAGGTCAGCAATGCTAACTCGGTGACGCTTACGGGGGGCTCAAATACCGCGCTAGTAGTGCCTTCAATTGTGAAGAGAACGACGGCGACAACTGTTGAGCTTGCTGACGGGCAAACCATTGCAATCAGTGGGCTGATCAGTGACACCCTACGTGAAAATATCGATAAATTACCGGGTCTGGGTGATATCCCGATTTTAGGACAACTATTTACCAGTAAAAGCTTTAAGAGTGGTCAGAGTGAGTTGGTTATTTTAGTAACCCCCAGGTTAGTCAGACCGTTTAATAAGAAGCAGATATCACTGCCTACAGACGATTTTGTTCTGCCTTCCGATATGGAGTTTTACCTGTTAGGAAAAATGTCACAAAAACAAACGGAAAAAGATCGGCATGAGACACCTTATGAGGCGATAGAGTCGGATGCGAAATTTGATGACAGTGGTACTCAGCAAAAATATGGACATTCACTATAGTTAATGGAGAGGTGGTGTATGAAAAAGTTAACCGTAAACCTTAGTAGCTATATTAAACTTTTAAGTTTAATTGGCGCTCTCCTGTTGTCGGCGTGCGCTCAAATCAATGACTTTCCTATGGGGGAAAGTTATCAGCAGGTTAAGCAGCTTCAAATTCTTGATCCCGGTGCACCGGATAGAAATGAAGGCATTGTAGGGGTATTAGAAGGGAATTACGGTGAACGAGTCATGCAGGCATATCGTGAAAGTAATGTTCCTCCTAAGGCTGGAAGAGACAATATCTCTATTAAGGCGATAGATTGATTTCTCACTTGTTATGAGGGGATAACAGTTAATTCAGGAGAAACAGAGCGTTTCTGTTTCTATTTCCTAAATGGTGACCAGGATGAATATGAGTCCATATCGTAAACAAGGTGGAGCTATTTTGGTCATGTTTACCATTGGCTTGTTTTCACTTATCGCCGTTGCGGCTTTGGCGCTTGATGGCGGGCACCTGCTTCTTAATAAGGGGCGTTTGCAAAATGCAGTAGATGCCGCGGCTCTTAATGCCGCAAAAGAGCTGCAGGATGGTGCCAGCTTATATGAAGCTCGTGAGGCGGCTACCACTCTACTATTGCAAAACCTTCAGTATCAGGAGAACGGCGAGCTCAATAGCAGCATAGATCTTTCGGCTCCCGATTTTAACTCTACCCAGGTGGCCCCCAATTTGTTTATCGAATTTTCCGAATGGCCCGATCCCTTCTCCCCAATCTTAGTGGAGGGGAGTGAATATGTTCGGGTCAGAGTCGAAAATGTGGGGCTTACAAACTTTCTGGCTCAGATCATGAACTTCGATAAGGCGGTGAGAGCTTCGGCTGTTGCCGGAAGAAGTACAGATATCGAGTGTCTCAACAAAGCCGTCCCTATGATGGTGTGTGCAATCAATGAAGATAAAGAGGATAACTTCGGTTTCAGCCCTGGCGCCATACACGTCATGAAGATCGGTTCAAATACAGATAGCCCAATCGGCCCCGGGAATTTTCAGTTACTCAGAATGGACGGTAGTTCAGGTGGTGCAGACATTCGAAGGGCCTTGGCGGGTGACTTTACCTTAGGTATGTGTGTAGAGGAGGGGGATGATATACCCACAGAACCCGGCAACACTGTAGGTCCGGTGGTTCAGGGGTTGAATACACGCTTTGGAACCGATACCGGTGGCGGTAACTTAGATGAATATTTGAGGGATTTTGATACCTGTCAGGGAGAAAGAATTCAAGTAGACGGTGATGGTAATATTCTTGTGCAACTCGATGAATTCGGGAACCCGGTACTCGACGTTAATGGTCACACCATTCCTGTTGATAATTCAGGAAACGTACTGAGTTATTATACCCATGCCGAATATAGCCCGGCTTCACCGGCGCTTCCCCCTTCAAGTTGTCCCGCCGGGTTCAGCGGGGATATCCTACCTGATACTTCGACAGTGGCGACATCGGGTCGAAGGGAGTTTCCGATAGTTATCGGTGTCTGTGATGGTAATACTAATGGCGCAAATACGATTCAGGCACTGGGAACCGGATGTTTCTTTATGACACAAGATGTATCGCAACAGGGAAGTGAAGCCCATGTGATAGGTGAGTTTGTCAGTGTATGTTCCGGCTCCGGTAGTGCATCGCTCGATCCAACATTCACGAGCAAGGTTTCGACGGTTGTTCTATATCGAGACCCCGATAGTCCGGACTCATAGGGAGATTGAGTATGGTTAAGCAGAAGGGGGTTGCGGCAATCGAGTTTACCATCATGTTGCCTGTGCTTCTTTTAATGGTGTTTGCCACGGCTGAGATCGGAAGAGCAATCTACCAATATAGCTATCTTACCCGCATGGTACGCGATGCAAGTCGCTACCTGTCAGTAACTGCCATTCCCGATACTAGTGGAGAACTTGCCGCCAGTTTTGATGACAATTGTGACCTGGGAGATGATTGTAACTTAGATTGTAAGAACTGTATCTCAGAGACGAAAGATCTGCTTGTTTATGGCAAGGTTGGCGGCACAGTGCCCTTGCTCTCCGGCTTATCAACCAGTGATGTGATCATCTCTGGTTCGCCAGATACAAACATAGTGGCGGTCTCAGTTAACTATAATTGGCAACCATTGTTCAGTGAACGAATTTCGGGGTTCGGAATTGGTGATGGTATAGATTTGAGTTTTAATTTCAGTGTCAGCCATGCGATGAGAGCCGGGTTATGAGGTATCAACGGGGCGTGTATGCCGTAGAGTTTGCCATCGTAGCAGGTGTATTCATGATACTGCTTTTTGCCATCATTGAAGTGGGTAGGTTGATGTATACCTACAATGTGCTCCATGAGGCCTCCAGAAGGGCGGCGAGGATTGCTGTGGTGTGCCAGATAGCCGATACCGATATCAAAAGCATGGGGTTATTTAATGGAGCTGAGTTAATACCAAATTTAACTCCGGCAAACCTGACTATCAGTTATCTCGACAGTGAGGGGAATGATGCCACTGGTATAGGCATTAAGTTGGTTCGCGCCGAGATCGCTAACTATCAACATGAGTTTTTAGTCCCGGGCCTTTATCGGGTGATAAATTCACCAACATTTACGACGTATCTCCCACGGGAGAGTCTTGGTGTATACCATGTAGAGGATGAAGATCCTGGTTCAGGGTATATTGATTGCAATTAAATCATCGCCTTTAGAAAATCCTTACTATAGTAAATATAAGGACTTTTTATCTCAGAAGGATGATTGAATGGATAAGCCACTGGAGTTGCTAGTGTCTAATGATGAAGAGAAGGAGACTAGTTCGTCTGCCAGTACAGCGTCGAATCATATATTACCTTATCCAGTACACGTGCTGCTGATCAATACTCAGCGGGAAGATGTGGCGCAGATAGAGACGAGTCTTGACACCTGTTTGAACCTATCATGGGATAAGGTTCACTCACTCAATCCATTCGCTGCCAGCTCAACGACGGCCAGGCCTTTTAATCTTATTCTGCTGGTATTACCTAACGATGAAGCCAGTGCTGTTCATGCTTTGAAGGCTGCGGCCGCCTACGAAGTCGATATCATCCTATTAGGGCATGATACGCCACAAAGTGTTTTACGTTTGGCTTTTCAGCAGGGAGTCAGTGACTTTATTCCACTCGAAGATCCAGAGTTAGATTTGCTGCAGGCGTTAGAGAAGATTGCACTGAAATTGGCTGAAAAGGCCGACCTTGCTCCGGTAGTCGCCGTTGTTAATGGTAAAGGGGGCTCGGGCGCAAGCTTTATCGCGACGAGTATGGCGGTTGTCGCATCTGATAGGGCCGAGGGGGAGGTCGCACTGCTCGATACCGATCTGCTCCAGGGCACCTTGGCACACATGTTGGGCTTAGAGCCTACCTACTATATAACCGAAGCGATACAGGAGCTAGACTCACTGGATGAAATTGCGCTAAAAGGCGCCATGACGAAGAAAGGTCACCTGCACCTTCTGGCCGCGAAACCGTTTGCTGTGCTCAACTCAACCGAGGAGATTGAACTGCGTAATACCAATGAGCTCCTGCTTAAGTGTCGTCAATACTACGATCAGGTCATTGTCGACCTTTCCCGGGGGCCCGAGGTGTGGAATGCTGATATGTTGACTAATGCGGATATATTATTGGTGATGCAACAGAATGTAATGAGCATTCGGGAAACCAAGGCGGTGGTAAATCAATTGATCAATTTCATGGGGATAGATACTAAGCGAATACACCTGTTAGTGAATCGATATCAGAAGACAAACTCCGGTATTAATCTAAAAGATATACAGGAGACGACGGGTATCGACTCGATTTTTGTGGTTGCAAATGACTTCAGGCTCGCGAGTCAGTGTATCGATCTTGGAACTCCTATTACCGAAGTTGCCAAGAGGGAGCAGATGCTAATGGATCTAAAGTTGGTCACCGAGCACTTTTTCCCCAGACCGGATGATGGTGAGAAGCGTACAAAAGGATTTTGGAATCGACTATTAGGTAAATAATTATGACAGTCCTGAAACAACAAGGGATGACAAGTTTTAAAGCGCTATCCGTTGAGGAGCTGCAGATTAAAGAGCAGCTCTATAATAAGCTGTTGAGCGTGATGGATCTCTCCTTGATTGAGACCATCTCCAAAGAGCAGGCGAAGAGTCAGATTAATGAGATATGCGAAAAGCTGATTAGCGATCTGCACCTACCGATAAACCTATCATCCAGGCAACACCTAATAAAACTCATCATCGATGAGGTGTTGGGCTTAGGTCCACTGGAGACCCTGCTTGCCGATCCCTCTATTTCCGACATATTGGTTAACTCTTTTGACAGGATATATGTGGAGCGACGGGGGAAGCTAGAGCCGGTCTCGATAAAATTTCATAGCAATGCCCATCTTCTTAATATTATTGACCGAATAGTGTCGAGTGTCGGACGACGAATAGATGAGTCATCCCCCATGGTCGACGCACGTCTTGAGGATGGCTCACGTGTTAACGCCATCATTCCGCCCTTAGCGCTCGATGGGCCGGCACTTTCAATAAGGCGTTTTTCGGTAGATAAGCTAAATGCCGAGCAGCTTATCAATATCGGTTCGATAACGCCTGCGATGATAGAGCTGCTGAAGGCTTCGGTGATGGGCAAGTTGAATATTCTGGTATCAGGAGGTACCGGTAGTGGTAAGACGACACTGCTTAATATGCTATCCGGGTATATCCCCAGTGATGAACGTATTGTCACTATCGAAGATTCTGCAGAGCTTCAGCTGCAACAACCCCACACCGTGCGATTAGAAACCCGACCTGCAAACATAGAAGGAAGAGGTGAGATCAGTCAGAGGGATCTGGTAAAAAACTGTCTGCGTATGAGACCGGATAGGATTGTTATCGGCGAGGTACGAGGCGGGGAAGCACTTGATATGTTAACCGCAATGAATACCGGCCATGAAGGTTCCTTGACTACCTTACACGCAAACAGCCCCAGGGATGCATTAGGGCGACTCGAGTATATGGTCTGCATGGCGGGTTTCGATATGCCGGTTAGCAATATCAGGACACAGATCGCCTCGGCAATCGATCTGGTTGTTCAACTTGAGCGGCTAGAAGATGGTGGGCGCAGGGTGACCAGTATTCAGGAGATCAATGGCATGGAGGGAGAGGTGATAACCATGTCAGAAATTTTCCGCTTCGTCCGCGAGGGGCGAGACCAAAATGGCGACATCATAGGTAAGTTCAGCGCTACCGGGGTGATCCCGGGCTTTCATAGCAAGCTTAAACAAAATGGTATCGAGCTTCCGTTCGAGTTATTTAATTCTGGTGATCCTTTCGCAAACTTTTAGAGGTGATAGGGATGTTATCAAATGAAATGATTTTCCTTGGCTTGATTTTTCTCGCCGTTATATTACTTTCCCAGGCGCTCTTTCTGCCTGTCTATAGTCCCCAACGGGCGAACACAGCGTTAGTCAGAAAACGTCTCAAGCAGTTAACTACCGATGGTGAGGAGTCGGAATTTGAAACCTCACTGTTGAGAAAAAGCAAATTACAGAAGTTGAATCGATTTGGACGTGCTCTGGAGAGAATAGAGTTTATCGAAAACCTGAGTTATCGCCTGGAGTTAGCCGACTACAAGATGATGGGACACCAGTTCTTTCTGCTTGGACTTACCGCCTCGCTGGTGGCCGGGATAGTAACCTGGACTCTGGTAAATGATCTATTTGTGGTCGCATTTGTCATGGCCATGACAGTTATACTGTTTTCAATCAAGCTCTCCCGTGACACCAACAAACGTATGGATCAGATTGAAGCGAGTTTTCCCGATGCACTGGATGTTGTTAGAAGAGCACTACAGGCCGGTTACTCCTTCTCCGATGCGATCAAGCTTGCCACCGAGGAGTTGGAAGGGCCCATAGCAAAGGAGTTTAGTTTGATGTTTGCCAACATCAACTACACCAAAGATATCAAGCGTGCCCTGTTGGGCTTTATTGAACGGGTTCCCAGCGTTTCAGCGATGGCTTTTGCCAGCGCCGTCATGGTGCAAAAGGAGACCGGAGGCAACCTGGCTGAAAATATAGAGAGTTTATCTATGGTGATCAGGGAGCGGTTTACCTTCAGGCGCAGAGTAAAGACACTATCTGCCGAGGGGAGGCTATCTGCCTGGATTCTCATCTTGTTGCCATTTGTGTTATTTGCTGTGATCTACCTGCAAACGCCATCTTATGTTGGTGAACTAACAGGAACGGAGGCGGGTAAGAAGTTATTGATGTTGGGGGCTGTCGGTATGACTATCGGTGGCTGGTGGATTAGCAGATTAATTCGAATTGATATGTAATTATGGATTATTTAATTGGACTTTTCGGCTCTCTGTTTGATGACCCTGAACATATAAAGTGGGCAATATTTGGTGTTGCCGGTATTGCCGGTGTCATGTTTGCTATGTCGATTGCTTTTTTGATCAGCGGCATCTATTCGCCAATCAGGCAGAAGCTAAAGATAATCAATAAAGAGGAGACTCAACTGCAGCAGCAAACAGATATAAACTCTACCATCGAACACGGTATCGGGAACATAGCTAAACAGTCTCCTCTTAACTTATCGAATGATGAAACCAGAAGGTTACTCATTCATGCCGGCCTTCACTCTGAAAACGCAATGGCAATCTTCAGCTCTATAAGACTGATCTTGTTTCTGATCTCCGCCATAGCGTCAATAGCCGTTCTCAGTATGTTTCCCGATCTATCGACGGTGATGAGCGTATATATTGTTGCTCTGCTGATCGGTGGTGCCTACCTGTTGCCCTCGTTGGTGCTACAAAACATTGCCGGTCGTCGTATGAGACGGCTACGAACCGGCTTTCCCGATGCGCTGGATCTCTTGGTTGTCTGTTGTGAAGCCGGGCTGGGTTTGATGGCGGCTATGCAGCGTGTGGCAAGAGAGCTTGCGTTGAGTCATCCGAGTTTGGCGAGTGAACTGGAACTCGTCTGCAGTAAGGTGAGGGCCGGCCTTACGGTCAAAGTTGCGCTACAGGAGTTTACCGACCGAACCGGGCTTGAGGATATCAAAGGGTTGAACTCGGCAATATCACAGAGTATTCGTCTGGGGACAGGTATTGCGGAAACCTTACGTGTCTTCTCCGATGAGTATCGTAACAAGCGGTTGCAGGAGGCAGAGGAGCAAGCGGCTAAGATGGCGGTAAAGATGATCTTTCCGATGATGCTCTGTATCTGGCCTTCATTTTTTATTGTTGCGGTAGGACCCGCGGTGCTTAAGGTGATGAAGGTGTGGGGACAGGCATTTTAGGTGAAACGATGTCGATGGAGATAATAATTTTAGGGAGCGCTGATGAAAAGTTTACATCGATTAACGTATAAGAACAGTTACATTTTTTCGATTCTGATAGCTGGAGCTTTTCAACTGCTCGTGGCTTGTAGTGTGACTAACACTGAGGAGGAGTCACTCAGTCTGGAGATGACACCACCGACTCGACAAGATCTCTATGATGGCAGCTCTATGGGGGCTGTTAGTGTTGTAAACCCACCCAGAGACGAAGCTGATGCCTTAGCGCGTGCCAAGAAGGAGGAGGATAAGGGGAACCTTGATCAGGCACTATACCTCTATGTTCAGGCACTGGATTTTAAGCCTGATAATGCATTGACCTTATACAATATCGCCAGGATTCACAGCATTAAAGGTAATATCCAACTCGCTTATCTTACCTATAATGAATCGCTGCTAATAGACCCTGAAATGATGATGTCCCATGCCGGACTCGGCTTGATCAACATGGATAAACGCCAGCACGAACAGGCAAAAATACATCTGGAAAAAGCGGTCAGTTTAGATCAAGCAAGGTTGATTACCGCCAGGACAGACTCCGCACAGGATGGATTACAGCCACTGGACCCTCAATCACCGGTACGTATCTATAACGCGCTGGCGATTCTTTACGATCTGGACAACAGGCATGATGATGCCCGGGAATACTATTCTTTGGCACTGCGCAGAGAGCCGCATTCGGCCTTGATTATCACGAATCTGGGTTATTCATACTATCTTGGTGGGAACATTGCCCTTGCCGAAAAATACCTTAAGCAGGCCATCAAGGAGGATCCTAATTTTGAGCGAGGATGGACAAATCTGGGACTTGTTTATGTAAGAAAGGGCCTGTATGCCAGAGCCTTATCAACATTTGAGCATACGATGGAGCCTGCAGATGCGTTAAATGACTTAGGGTATTTTCTGATGTTAGAGGGGGAGTATGAGCAAGCGATTGAGTTGTTTCAGCGTGCAATAGATAGCTCGCCCAGCTATTTTGAGCAGGCGCAAAAGAACCTGAAAAGAGCATCGATGGAGCTGGAGAGTCAAAGAAGAAACTAGTTTTGCGATTATCGTCAACCAGATTTTGCTGTTTAAATTGATGACATAAAAAAACGCCCGCAAGGGCGTTTTTTAGAGGTAGCTATTAGCTGACAGCCTAGAAGTTTGCCGACTTTGGTGCACGAGGGAATGGGATCACATCACGGATGTTCGAAACGCCGGTGACATATGAAACTAAACGCTCGAAGCCCAGGCCGAATCCGGAATGGGGGACGGTACCATAGCGGCGCATATCACGATACCACCAGTAGTCTTCCTTACTCAGACCCATCTCTTCAAGACGAGCATCAAGCACATCCAGACGCTCTTCACGCTGAGCTCCACCTATGATCTCACCGATACCAGGTGCAAGGACATCCATCGCAGCAACAGTTTTACCATCTTCATTGAGGCGCATATAGAACGCCTTGATATCTTTCGGGTAGTTCTTAACGACAACCGGAGCCTTGAAGTGCTCTTCAGCCAGGTATCTCTCGTGCTCAGACTGAAGATCGATACCCCACTCGACGGGATATTCAAACTTCTTACCACAGCTCTTAAGGATCTCTACTGCATCGGTATAGTCGACTTGAGCAAAGTCACTGCTGACAAATGACTCGAGACGCTCAATAACTGTCTTATCGACACGTTGGGCAAAAAACTCAAGATCATCACGACGCTCTTTTAACACGGCTTCGAAACAGAACTTGAGCATCTGTTCAGCAAGACCTGCAACATCATCAAGATCGGCAAACGCAACTTCCGGTTCAACCATCCAGAATTCGGCCAGATGACGGCTGGTGTTGGAGTTTTCTGCACGGAAAGTCGGACCGAAAGTATAGACCTTAGACAGTGCACTGGCGTAGGTTTCGGCGTTCAACTGACCGGAAACGGTTAAGAAAGACTCTTTACCGAAGAAATCTTCGCTGTAATCAACCTTACCTTGGTCGTTACGTGGCAAGTTTTCCATATCCAGCGTCGATACACGGAACATCTCGCCGGCACCTTCACAGTCAGAAGCTGTGATAAGCGGCGTAGAAACCCAGATAAAGCCCTGTTCGTGGTAGAAGCGATGGATAGCCTGAGATAGGCTGTTACGTACACGGGCTACAGCTCCGATGATGTTGGTACGCGGACGCAGGTGTGCCAGCTCTCTTAAGTGCTCGATAGAGTGACGTTTTGCTGCCATCGGGTAGGTATCCGGATCGTCAACCCAACCTGCAACTTCGACTTCAGAGACTTGTAGCTCATACGCTTGGCCTTTACCCGGAGATTCAACAACTTCACCAGTCATAATCACAGAGCAGCCGGCTGTCAGTTTCAGGATTTCGTTATTGTAATTTTCTAAGCTATTAGGCACTACACCCTGAATAGGGTCGAAACAGGAACCATCATATAAGGCAAGAAAAGAGATACCGGCCTTGGAATCTCGGCGAGTTCTTACCCAACCGCGAACGGTAACTTGCGAACCGATCGCAAATTCACCTTTAAATACAGAAGCGACAGATGTAATGCTCATTGTTGCTTAGTTCTCCAACGAAACGTTTTATAAAAAAATTTGGACGTTCATATTACCCTGCTGACGGCTTTTCTCAAGTGGAAAAGGGGATAATCACGATATAGAAGATAAATAAACTGTAATTCTTAAGCTTATGTTCGATTTTTACCCCTCAAACGCCACCGGTTATAAGATAGCGGAGGTGGTGCCATGGGAACAGAGAGTTATAAATAGGTGTTTCAGCTAGTCATCGATGATTAGATATGGCTTTCATATTAAGCATAAGTTTTTACCGGCGTAATGAAATTTATGAGAGTAAAATTGTAATAAGTAACTGAAACTCTCGGTCATAATACAATATGATTTCGCTCAAAAAATGTTATATTTAAAGTATTAGATGTCAGTAAGGAGAGACTCATTGAAGAAAGTGAAAGTGTTCCAGTTTTTACTTGGGTCTCTATCCATCACAGGCTGGGCATTAGCGGTTTACGCTTTACTGCTTTTCGATAAGGCCAGACCCGATCGCGCCGTCGGTTATTTTCTAAGCCGGGGGGCGTCGGTGCGTTTCGATTGGGATCCAATACAGACCCTTCAGCTCGAATATGTTATCTGGGTATGTGCTGCAATTAGTTTTATCAGTATGATTTTTAATTACTATACGGCTCACCATAGCCGCATGGGCTACTGGTTTAATATTCCCCTGCTTCTGCTCAGTTCTGTTGCGGCGGGTCTGTATCTGCGGTTTTTTGTTTAATTGTGAAACCCACTTAGCTCATTTGGCCGGTAGAAGCCACCATCAGTTCTGTTATTAGCTTAATTGTTTACACAAGTGTTCGATGATTGCGGCCGTCGCTCCCCATATTACATGCTGTTTATAGGGTATAAAGTAGACAGGGTATTCGACACCGTGACGACGGTATAGGTACTGTTTTCTGTTACCTGTGTTTAACAGAAATGAAAGAGGGACAGTGAAGTAGTCTGCGACTTCACCGGGGTCGAGAACCGGTTTGAAACTCTGCTTTACAATGCCGAAAACAGGTGTAATTTCGAAGCCTGTAAAGGTTTTATATCTTGGATGTTGCCCCAGCACCTCAACATTGTTTCTCGTGAGGGCTATCTCCTCCTCGGCTTCCCTCAGTGCGGTGGCGATAGGGGTAATATCATCAGCCTCCACTTTACCACCCGGAAAGCTGATTTGTCCCGGATGGTGTCTGAGATGCCCCGGCCTGCGGGTTAATATCAGGTGAGTGTCACCCTCTATCTGTGTAAAAGCGATCAGCACTGCGGCTTGCTGCAGCACCGAAGATACAGTGGGGCTGGTATGAACAGATAAAGGCTGGAGGTTAAACCTTATCCTTAACTCGACTAAATTCATATCTGCCCCGGTAATGCTGTTTGTGTGTCAATTTGCTCTTTATCAACCAGTGTTGGAGAGAACGGGAAGAATTTTGCTGACCTTGTCGTAAGTTTCCTGATACTCATCATCAACGTTTGAGTCGGCGACAATCCCCCCCCCGGCCCAGCAATGAATATTGTTACCATCTGCAACCAATGTGCGTATGGTGATACTCGTATCCATGCGTCCGTCCTGACTGATATAGCCTATAGACCCACAATATAGACTACGTCTGGAGGGTTCAAGTTCTTCGATGATCTCCATTGCCCGAATCTTTGGTGCGCCGGTTATAGAGCCACCTGGAAATGATGCTCTCAGTAGATCGCTGGCCTGAAACCTGGGATCTAACTCGGCTGTAACTGTGCTGACCAGGTGGTGAACGGCCGGAAAACTCTCGATGTTAAAAAGGTGGGGAACATTTACCGAACCAGCCCTTGCAACTTTCCCTACGTCATTTCTTAGCAGATCGACAATCATCAAGTTTTCGGCCCGATCCTTTTCTGAAGCGATAAGCTGTTGAGCTGAGGCTAAATCTGCTTCGTCATCATCGAATCGGGGTCGTGTCCCTTTAATCGGCTTTGATTGTATATGACCATCACTCAGTTGAATGAATCGCTCAGGGGAGATCGAGAGCATCGCCGAATGTTCCAGACGGATAAATGCCGAGAAGGGGGCTCTATTGGTTTCACGCAATTTAAGGTAGGCGTTCCATTCGTCTCCCTTATAACTGGCTGAAAACCTTTGAGTTAAGTTTATCTGATAACAATCGCCGCTACTGAGATAGGATTGGATCTTATTAAATTTGGTGATGTAGTCGGCCTTTGTTATTTGAGGCTGCCAGCGAGCGGTCAGTGAGAAGGTTTGCTTCTCCGGCCCTTCGTTACTGTCGAGCAGGCTATGGAGTTTGTCCAGTGTCGTTTCGAGCGCGGCATCCCCGTGATAGTGTGTCAATATCCAGCTCCTTTGAAATCGGTCAAAGATCAATGCCCAGGGATAAAGACCTACGTTCATCTCTGGCAGGTCAATGTCTTTGGCGGCTGTATCGGGTAAGGGCTCAATTTGGCGTCCCAAATCATAACTGAAACACCCCACGGCGCCGCCGCTGAAGGGCAGCTTTTCGGGGTATTGAACAGGGAAATAGTGTTTCAACGTGTCATTGAGGAGTGTGAACGGATCACTTGTGTGAATTTCGCTGCTCACGGTCTCACCATTTTGTAGATGACTCACTATGCTCGATTGGCCAGTGGTTACTATCGTCGCGATAGGATCACACACTATAATATCGAACTTAGCATCCGGATGTTCTGCATCAGCCGAGTCGAGAAGCATAGCCCAGGGCTTGTCCGAGAGCCGGGAGAATAGTTCCGCGCTCGTGTATTTCCAATTCAGATGCCTGGTAGCAAGTTGCTGCTGCGTCGAAAAACTCATCGATTAACCTTATCTAAAATGTGATGTTCCCCTAAAAGTCGCGAAAGAGTATCATATACCTATGCCGGGATTAATAAAAAGAACACGCAAGCCTGTTAAGGCTGTCGACGTGGCACATTTTCCCTGGTCCGGGGAGAGTGTATGAAAATTTTCGGCAGGAATTTATAAAAAAAATACGCAAGCCAAAATGGCTAATGGAGCGCACCCTAATGTCTGTTGAGAAGGAAGTGTCTGTGAGTAAAGAAGTCATCATAAAGCAAGCCGATCTAATCGAGAGCGTTGCCGATTCCCTACAATATATCTCATATTATCACCCTAAAGATTTTGTCGATGCTATGGCTGAAGCCTATGACAGAGAGGAGAGTGCCGCCGCGAAGGATGCGATTGCACAGATCTTAATAAACTCTCGTATGTCGGCGGAGGGAAAGCGCCCTCTGTGTCAGGACACCGGCATCGTAACCTGCTTTGTGAAAGTAGGTATGGGGGTGAAGTGGGATAAGACAGATATGACGGTTCAGCAGATGGTTGATGAAGGCGTCAGGCGTGCGTACCAGAACCCCGATAACCCATTGAGAGCTTCAATTGTCTCAGATCCTGCCGGTAGCCGTAAGAATACCAGGGATAATACTCCTTCCGTCGTTCATATCGATATGGTGCCCGGGGATCATATTGAGGTTGCAATAGCGGCTAAGGGCGGCGGCTCTGAAAATAAATCTAAGATGGTAATGCTTAACCCGTCTGACGATGTTGCGGCCTGGGTTGAGAAAACCCTTCCGACGATGGGGGCAGGCTGGTGCCCACCGGGAATGCTGGGTATAGGTATCGGTGGTACGGCAGAGAAGGCTGCGGTACTGGCTAAAGAGTCCTTGATGGATCCCGTCGACATTCATGAACTACAGGCAAAGGGAGCCGAAACGGCTGAAGAGAAGTTACGTCTGGATATCTTCGAGCGCTCTAATAAACTCGGTATCGGTGCCCAGGGACTCGGCGGCCTGACTACGGTTCTGGATGTAAAGATAAAGTCGGCACCGACCCACGCAGCTTCTAAACCTGTTGTGATGATCCCTAACTGTGCGGCAACCCGCCATGTACACTTTCACCTGGATGGCACCGGCCCTGCGGTGTTGACACCGCCGTCTCTGGAAGATTGGCCTGTGATCACACGTGAAGCCGGAGAAAATACACATCGAGTCGACCTCAATACAGTGACACAGGCCGACATAGAGAAGTGGAAGAGTGGCGATACCTTACTGCTTAACGGCAAGATGCTGACCGGTCGTGATGCCGCCCATAAGCGAATTCAAACATTAATTGAAAGTGGTGAAGGTCTGCCGGAAGGGGTAGATTTTACGGGTAAGTTTATCTATTACGTTGGACCGGTCGATCCTGTCGGTGATGAGGTTGTTGGCCCGGCGGGTCCGACCACTGCGACTCGCATGGACAAGTTTACCGATCTCATGCTGGAGAAAACCGGCTTAATGGGAATGATAGGTAAGGCCGAGCGTGGACCCGCTACTGTTGCATCCATCAAGAAGAACAAAGCCGTTTATCTGATGGCTGTGGGTGGCGCGGCCTACTTGGTATCGAAAGCGATTAAAACCTCACGCGTTGTCGCATTCGCCGATCTGGGCATGGAGGCTATCTATGAGTTCGATGTTAAAGATATGCCGGTGACCGTAGCGGTCGACTCAGAGGGGGTTAATGCTCATGAGACGGGTCCGGCTATCTGGAAACTGAAATTGAGTTAATACTCTCTTTTGTAAATAGATAATTAGCCCGTTAATACTTGGCTTAGGCATCTTGCCTAAGCCAAGTTATTTGGGTAGTGTTCAACACCAAGAAAAAATTCAGGCTTGCATGGATGCGGCTGATAATCAGTTTTTATCAGGCCTATTATTCAATTTAAATCGACAAAGATGACAATAACAATGAAAAAAACTGCAATCATACTTGCAATCGCGAGTGCCGGGTTTTCAATATCGGCTCAGGCCACTAACCCAGAGCCTTTCACGGTACAACACCTCGTTAAAATCAATAAGCTTCACTCCCCAGCACTCTCTAATGATGGCAGTAAAATTGTTTATGCTGTTAAAAAATTTGATGCAGAGGGTGAGTCAAGTTCAGACCTCTATATTAAAGATCTGACTCAAGCAGATGCTGAGGCTAAGCAACTGACCTCGGTTAAAGGCACTGAGCATAGTGTTAGCTTTGCAGCAGACGACCAATCTATCTATTTTCTTGCCGGTCGAAACGGTTCAAGCCAACTGTATAAGTTATCGTTAGCGGGCGGAGAGGCGATGCAGGTATCTGATCTCCCCCTCGATGTTGAAGGATTCAAGCTGTCACAAGATGGCACCCAAGTCGCGTTAAATATGCGCGTTTTCCCGGACTGCAAAGACCTGAACTGCTCAAAAGAGAAGTTTAACGCAGAAGAGGAGCGTAAATCGACGGGACGCGAATACAAACAACTTATGGTCAGGCATTGGGATACCTGGAGTGACCACTCAAGAAGCCATCTTTTCGTGGCTCAGCTAAATGGTGAGAAGATCACAACTGCTGTCGATGTGACAGCGGGTTTAGATACAGAAACACCACCTAAGCCATTCTCCGGAATGGAAGAGGTGACTTTTACGCCGGATGGAAAACACCTTGTTTATACAGCTAAGGCGCCGGGTAAAGATCAGGCATGGATCACGAACTACGATCTGTGGCAGGTTCCGGTAACCGGCGGTGATGCAGTGAACCTTACCAAGGATAATAAAGCCTGGGATGCTAACCCGACGTTCTCAGCCGATGGCCGCTATCTGGCATATCTTGCCATGAGCAAGCCTGGTTTCGAAGCCGACAGATATCGCATCATGCTACGTGACACTGTCACAGGACAGGAGAAGGAGGTCGCGCCACTTTGGGATAGAAGTGCAAGTTCACTCACCTTCGGCAAAGACAATCGTACTCTCTATGTCACGGCGCAGGATGTAGGACAGGTGAGTGTGTTCCAGGTTAATACTCAGTTTGGTGATGTGAAAACCGTATACAACGATGGCAGTAACAGCATAGTCGGTGTAACCGGTGATAAGATCGTATTTAAAAATAAAACGTTAGTTCAACCTGGCGATCTCTATTCAATGAACTTAGATGGTCAGGGCCTTAAGCAACTGACCGAGGTAAACCGTGAAAAATTAGCCGAAATCAAGTTTGGCGAGTTTGAGCAGTTCAGCTTCAAGGGCTGGAACAACGAAGAGGTTCATGGTTACTGGATCAAGCCAGTCGATTACAAAGCCGGGCAGAAATATCCTATCGCCTTCCTGGTTCATGGTGGTCCACAGGGCTCATTCGGAAACTCATTCAGCAGCCGCTGGAATGCTCAGCTATGGGCGGGTGCCGGATATGGTGTTGTGATGATCGATTTCCACGGTTCAACAGGCTACGGGCAGGAATTTACCGATTCGATCTCGCAAGACTGGGGCGGAAAGCCATTGGAAGATCTTCAAAAAGGTCTGGCTGCCGTCACTAAACAGCAAAAATGGCTGGATGAGACACGTACCTGTGCCCTGGGAGGCTCATACGGTGGTTATATGATGAACTGGATCCAGGGTAACTGGAGCGATGGCTTCAACTGTCTGGTAAATCATGCCGGCCTTTTTGATATGCGCTCTATGTACTATGTAACAGAGGAGCTATGGTTCCCTGAATACGAGTTCGGTGGTACCTACGAGGACAACAAAGAGTTGTACGAGAAGTTTAATCCGGTCAACTATGTGGAGAACTGGAAAACGCCTATGTTGGTGATCCATGGAGAGAAAGACTTCCGTGTCCCCTATGGTCAGGGCTTAGCAGCATTCAGCTTTATGCAGCGTAAAGGGATCCCCTCTGAGCTGCTCATCTATCCTGAAGAGAACCATTGGATCCTGAACCCGGATAATCTGGAGCAGTGGTATGCCAAAGTGCTCGGATGGATGGATCGCTGGACCGAAAAGAGATAAAGCTTCGTTGATTTAATTACATTGTTTCAGCCGCAGGGGCCAGAATATTTATTCTGGCCTTTTTCGTGTTTAAGGATTAAGTTTAACTTTGAGTATCAGCGGTTTAAACCGCCAGATAACCTTCTGTTCTCATCATACACTTACTTGTTGTCTATGCCTTTAACGGTCTAAAGGGATTGGAAATGCGTTTGATCCAGCTATTTAAGAAGGAGTTGTCTCATGAATCCCGCAGCTGGGTGCGTGACGAATTAGTATCGGAGGAGCAGGCTAATTCAATTCTGGCTCGCTACGGCACGAGTCTGACAGATGACACTGAAACTAACTCCTTCGGTTATTACCTCTTGATGTCACTGGGCGCCTTGTTTATCGGTTTAGCCCTGATATTGATCGTCTCTCACAATTGGGATGAGATCCCAAGAGCCGTCCGTACGTCAAGTCTGCTGCTATTGACACTGGTGACCAACGCGATTGGGATTAAACGCTTTCTGTCCGAACGCACCCGAGCGGGTATCATCTGGCTATTCTTCGGTGGCATCAGTTATGGTGCCAGTATCATGCTTATCGCACAGATCTATCACCTGGGGGAGCATTTCCCGGACGGAATATTCTGGTGGGCTATGGGGATCCTGCCTCTGGTTATTTTTACTCAAAGCCGTTTACTTGCGGCTCTGTCACTGGGCCTGGCAAGCATCTGGTTAGGGGTAGAGAGTGGTGAAGATTTTTTCCCTGCCCTTTATCCCTTATTTGTCTCAGTGACGCTTTGGTTAATCTTGTTTCAGGCACGTTCTCGCCTGTTGTTTATCGCCTGCGTTGTCGGAACTATGGTGTGGATGAACCTGGGACTTGCCTGGATGATGGGCAATGGCCACCACTTCGACCCGGTTGCAGAGCAGCTCCCTCTCTCTCTGGCTATCGGCCTGTTTATCAATGGTGTTGCATGGCGATTGATGCGAAGCGATAACAGTGACTGGCGAGAGTATGGGCTAGTTACTCATATCTGGTTACTCAGGGCGGCGATAGTGACACTGTTGGGGCTAAGCTTCGAAGGTGTTTGGCAAGGTTACACGCCAGGTTCTGATTGGTTATCAGTCGTAAGTGTCATATCTATCCTGGTGGCAGGTGTGCTGGCAATCGTACTTTGTCGTGAGAGCGGCAGATATGCGTCATGGCCGGTCATGATAGTTACAGGCTACCTGACATTTTCATTTATGCTTGTCACCTGGTTTGGCCATATGGAAATTATCGCTGCCATCGCCACTAACCTGATGTTGCTGCTGATGGGGATCCTCCTGATACGCAGAGGGATAGACCAATCAGAAACTCATTACTTCTATACCGGCATTGTCGTCCTGCTGCTAACCGCTTTTCTTCGTTACTTCGATCTCATCGGTGATTATATCGGTGGCGCGCTACTGTTTCTTGTCGCGGCGGGTATCCTGATGGTCGCCGCAAAGTATTGGAAACGTCGTGTTTCACTCATCTCTTTAAAACAGGGAGAGAATAGCGAATGAATACCATGACACTTCACGGTTGGCTGTATAAGAAACCCGGTAAGCGAACGGTACAACTGGGTCTTTATCTAACTCTCTTTTTTCAGTTGTCGGTGTTGAGTGTTGAATACCTGGGCTCAGTGTTACCCATATGGACGGGGGAAGCGATTGTTTTAAAAACTGAGCCGGTGGATCCACGAAGCTTGTTTCGGGGGAATTTTGTACGTTTGAACTATGAGATTAATCGTGTCACCGTCGAGGGTGGCGGCAAAGATTATAAAGAGGGTGAGGTTATCTTTGTTACCTTGATTGAAAAGCAAGGTATATGGCAGGCTGAAACGATAGATATCAAACGGCCTGAACATGGTAGCTATATTCGAGGACGTATTCGCAGTATAGATTCCGGGTCAGTAAGGGTTGAGTATGGTATCGAGGCTTTTTTTATGCCTAAAGAGAAGGCTTTGAAAGTACAAGATGAGATGAGGGGTCATGCACTGGTTCGTGTCTATGTCGCACCCGACGGTAAAGCCAGGGCTGTCGGGTTTAAATGTCTGGGTGAGGCCTGCGGATAAGTCGCTCAGGGAATGGTATTTACAACACAGCCAGACTATTTTCAGGACTCGATGAAAGGGGTGTAGTAATTACCTGATGATTATCATAAAATCTTGTCACTTAACGAGAGTATCCCTCTTCCAATGGCATATGTAACATGCCGTTGCACCTGTAGAAATCTCTGTTCCTACCAAGCAAAAAATAGTAGAAGTTAATCAATGAAATATGACTGGATCCTCTTCGACGCCGATGAAACCTTGTTTCATTTCGATGCGTTTGCAGGCCTGAAATTAATGTTTAGCCGATTTGGTGTTAATTTCAGCCTTGATGATTTTAACGAATACCAACTCATCAATCAGCCACTGTGGGTTGATTACCAAAACGGCATCATATCTGCGGCGCAGCTTCAGCAGCAAAGGTTTACCCAATGGGCCGAAAAACTCAGTGTAACCGCAAGCCAACTGAATAGCGCTTTTCTATCGGCAATGGCGGAAATATGTGCGCTGCTGCCCGGTGCAAAGGAGTTGATTGATGGGCTGAGAGGGAAGGCTAACCTTGGCATCATCACCAATGGTTTTACCGAGCTGCAGACCGTCAGGTTAGAGAAAACCGGTTTAGCGGGGGCATTCGAGCATGTGGTGATATCTGAGCAGGTAGGCATAGCTAAGCCCGATGTTGGTATCTTCGAACATGCCCTGAGCCGCATGGAAAACCCGGATAGAGAAAGAGTCTTAATGGTCGGCGATAATCCCCATTCCGATATTCAAGGCGGGTTAAACGCCGGACTGCATACCTGTTGGTTAAACATCAATAAACAGAGTAGGCCCGAGGGAATTGAACCTCATTACGAAGTCTCCTCACTGCAAGAGTTACAGCAGATCTTAGCGGCTTAAGCTCTGTGGAGAATGAAAAAAAGCCAGAGTATTGCTACTCTGGCTTGGCTCTAGTGGGAAGCTAGAAGGAAATTGAGTTAATCCACTCTGATTAACTGAATTGGTTCATCGTGTTGTCTTTACCCGATGCTTTCAGTGCTTGATCACCGGAGAAGTACTCCTTGTGATCGTCACCCATATCGGAGCCCGCCATGTTCTGGTGTTTAACACAGGCGATACCCTGACGGATCTCCTTGCGCTGTACATTGGCGACATAACCGAGCATACCTTGATCTCCGAAGTACTCTTTAGCCAGGTTATCGGTTGACAGAGCCGCCGTATGGTAGGTTGGAAGGGTGATCAAGTGATGGAAAATACCCGCCTCACGTGCCGCATCGGCCTGGAAGGTACGGATCTTCTCATCGGCCTCTAAGGCAAGCTCAGTTCCGTCATAATCGATGCTCATCAAGTTATCGCGATCGTAAGCCGATACATCTTTACCCGCTTCAGTCATTGCATCGAAGACCTGCTGACGGAAGTTAAGTGTCCAGTTAAATGAAGGTGAGTTGTTATAAACCAGCTTAGCGTTCGGTATGGTTTCGCGGATAGCGTTTACCATGCCTCCAATTTGGGCAACATGAGGCTTCTCTGTCTCAATCCAAAGAAGATCGGCACCGTTCTGTAAGCTGGTGATGCAGTCAAGGACACAACGCTCTTCACCCGTTCCGGCTCTGAACTTAAACAAGCCGTTTGGCAGACGAGCAGGCTTAACCAGCTTATCACCACGCTTAAATACCACATCACCATTTGACAGGTTATCTGTAGATACCTCTTCAACTTCAAGGAAAGAGTTGTATTTATCGCCGAGATCGCCAGGTTCATTTGTTACTGCTATCTTCTGTGTCAGGCCCGCACCTAATGAATCAGTACGCGCTACAATGACACCATCGTCTATGCCCAGCTCAAGGAATGCGTAGCGTACCGCATTAATTTTAGCGAGAAACTCTACATGTGGAACCGTTACTTTACCGTCCTGGTGACCACACTGTTTAACATCGGAGACCTGATTCTCAAGCTGAATACAACAGGCTCCGGCTTCGATCATCTGCTTAGCCATCAGGTATGTCGCTTCCTCATTACCAAAACCGGCATCGATATCGGCGATGATAGGCACTACATGGGTTTCAAAGTTGTCAATCTTGTCTTGTATAGCCGCTTTCTCTGCACCTTCAGCCTTGTCAAGCTCACGAAACAGTCCACCCAATTCACGGGCATCAGCCTGACGTAGAAATGTATAAAGCTCGGCAATAAGACTGGCGACAGAGGTCTTTTCGTGCATTGATTGATCAGGCAAGGGACCAAATTCACTACGCAGTGCTGCGACCATCCAGCCTGAAAGGTATAGGTAACGGCGTTTAGTGGTCAGCAGATGCTTTTTGATAGAGATCATCTTCTGTTGGCCGATAAACCCATGCCAGCAGCCCAGTGATTGAGTGTACTGAGAGCTGTCTGCATCATAGTTAGCCATGTCTTCACGCATTATTTTAGCGGTATACTTGGCAATGTCTAAACCTGTCTTAAATCGGTTCTGAGCTCGCATACGGGCTACTGACTCAGGGTTGATTGCATTCCAGGCACTACCTTCTTTCTCTACTAAGGTTGTTGCTGTATCGATATCTGCTCTGTAATTTGACATGGTAAGTCCCTTCCTACAAAAAATGATTAACAACGATTGCTTCCGTTAAAAATAATAGTAAGATTGTGTTAAATTAGTCTAATTTATAGTTCTTATCTTCGGTATTTACTTTATGAATATATCTCGTATTGACTTGAATCTATTGGTTTATTTTGATGTGTTACTTCGTGAATTAAATGTTACAAAGGCTGCGGATCAGCTCGGGATCAGTCAACCGGCGATGAGTAACGGACTGAAAAGGTTACGTGTTCTGTTTGACGATCCACTTTTAATCAGAACCAGTAAAGGAATGACGCCGACGGAGCGGGCGTTAGAGTTAAAACCCGAGATCCGTCAGCTTCTCACCGGGCTGGAAAAAGCCGTTCAGCCCAAGGCTAAGTTTAATCCCTATGAGAGTGAACAGGTTTTTCGAGTGATGGCGTCTGATTATGCCGAAGCGACCCTCATTCCCTTGCTGATCGCCAGGTTACGTAATGAAGCCCCTAAGGTTATTCTGGATATCATGACACCCAGTGATGTGAGTTTTCCCGATGTAGAGCAGGGAAGGGTCGATATGGTTATCAACCGTTTTGACAGTATTCCGCAATCATTCCATCAGAAAGTATTATGGAAAGATACCTTCAGCTGTTTAATCAACAAGACACACCCGGTTCTTAAGCACTTTAACCTGCAAAGCTACCTTGACGCTCATCATGTGTGGGTGAGTAAAACAGGTATGGGCGTCGGTGTAGGCATGGATCCTGACGATGTTCAACGCCTGGGTTGGGTGGATGAAGCACTGGCCAGGCTCAACGCTAAGCGCAGGATCACAGTATTTACTCGTCATTACCAGGCAGCGAGCTCGTTAGCCGAGCGTCAAGACCTTATAGCGACGGTGCCCAGTAAAATGGCGAGATTGCAACAAGATAACAGTAGGGTCAGTATCGTTCCGCCACCTTTCGATATTCCACCGATTGAACTCACTATGGCATGGAGCCCGCTGCTGCAACATAATCCCGCCCATAGATGGATGCGGGAGCTGATCACGGAAACGGCGCGGATCATAGACAGGTTCTGATGAAACTCCAATAGCAATATAACCTGTGTGAATGCCAATAATAAATACGATAAATTTTATATATGCCGAAGGAGTGAGATAGACTCATTATTGACCCATTATCCTGCTGTGCCGGGTTAGTGGTTCAGCTAATCGGCATCAAAATAGAGGCCGTTGGGCTGCGGGTGCGACTATAAAATGAGACGCAATCAAGTTTACATCAGTTAATAAACAGAAGGGATGCGTTATGACATCACGAATTCAAGTTGGCAATCTGCAAGTGGCGCCTGAGCTGCTTGAATTAATCAATGAGCAGATCATACCGGGAACCGGGATAGATACTGAGAGGTTCTGGAGTAAATTAGAGGATTTGGTCGATAATTTAGCTCCTAAAAACCGGGCTCTTCTGGAAAAGCGTGATGAATTACAGCGCCAGATCGATCAGTGGCATTTGACACACAAAACACATCAACCTGAAGCCTATAAGGATTTTCTTTCAAAGATAGGTTACCTGGTACCTGAAGGTGAACCTTTCTCTGTCACGACTGCCAATGTAGATAGCGAGATTGCCCAGCAGGCTGGCCCACAGCTTGTTGTACCGGTTAAAAATGCCCGCTTTGCCCTTAATGCTGCTAATGCTCGTTGGGGGAGCCTTTATGATGCCCTGTATGGAACCGATGCAATAAGCTTCGATGGTGGTGCGGAGATAGGCTCACAATATAATCCGGTTCGCGGTGATAAAGTCATAGCGAGAGCTAAACAGCATCTGGACACACTGGCACCACTGGCGGTGGGGAGTCATTGTGAAGTTGCTCATTACCAGATTGATGGAAATAGCCTGCTGGTAACGCTGACTGACGGTTGCGATACCCGGTTACGTGAGCCAAACAAGTTTATCGGCTACCGGGGAGATGAGAAGTCACCGACAGCTGTGCTGTTAAAAAATAATGGCCTCCATGTAGAGATACAGATTGATGCAGAACACCCGATAGGAAAAACTGATAGCGCCAATGTAAAAGATCTGCTTGTCGAAGCAGCCGTCACAACTATCATGGATTGCGAGGATTCAGTTGCTGCCGTAGATGCTGAAGACAAGTGTGAGGTTTACCGGAACTGGCTTGGGCTGATGCAGGGAACCTTGTCTGCAGAGCTAACTAAAGGCGGGAAGACCTTTACCAGAGAGTTAAGTGCCGACCGCCATTATACAGATGCTGAGGGAAGGAGCCTTGTTCTGCCCGGAAGAAGTTTGTTGTTTATCCGTAATGTTGGTCACCTGATGACAAATAACGCGATTCTGGATAAGGAGGGCAATGAGATCCCCGAAGGGATTTTAGACGGCATGGTGACGGTACTGGCTGCAATGCATGATCTTCAGGGAAATAACAACAGCAGGTCAAACAGTCGTTCAGGATCGGTGAATATCGTAAAGCCTAAGATGCATGGGCCAGAGGAGGTGGAGTTTACCTGCGAGCTGTTTACTATGATCGAAGATGCACTCAAGTTGTCACGTAATACCATTAAGTTGGGGATAATGGACGAGGAGCGGAGAACAACAGTCAACTTGAAAGAGTGTATTCGGGTCGCTCAAGAGAGAGTCGTGTTTATCAATACCGGTTTTCTGGACAGAACCGGAGATGAAATTCACACATCTATGCTCGCCGGTCCTTTTGTTCCCAAGACTAAGATGAAACAGCAAGCCTGGATCAACGCCTATGAAGATTGGAATGTCGACATAGGCTTAGCCTGCGGTCTTCCCGGAAAGGCTCAGATAGGTAAAGGGATGTGGGCAATGCCCGATGAGATGGCGGCCATGTTGGAACAGAAAAGTGCCCATCCTGATGCCGGCGCTAATACGGCCTGGGTGCCATCGCCTAACGGTGCGACGCTTCACTCTATGCACTATCATCAAATCGATGTGCAAGCCCGTCAAAAGATACTGGCTACACGGGAACGAGCCAGTCTGGATGATATATTAGCTATTCCACTGCTCGAAAACCCGGCCGAGTTGACCCATGAGGAGATCCAGCGTGAGCTCGATAACAATGCCCAGGGGATCTTAGGTTATGTGGTACGTTGGATAGATCAGGGGGTGGGTTGCTCTAAGGTTCCTGACATTAACGATGTCGGGCTGATGGAGGACAGGGCGACGCTTAGGATCTCGTCACAACATATAGCAAATTGGCTCGAGCATGGAATCTGTACCCGGGCACAGGTGATGGAGTCGATGCAGAAGATGGCGGAGGTTGTCGACAAGCAGAATGAAAATGATGTCGGGTATAAAAACATGGCTCCTGAGTTTGACGGTGTTGCATTTAAGGCGGCGTGTGATCTTATCTTCAAGGGTAAAGAGCAACCTTCGGGTTATACAGAGCCACTGTTACATGCCTATCGTATTGAGGCCAAGTGTCTATAAGCTATGTATGGATAATTGGTGATAAAGCAAAGCCCTGACCTCTGGTTGGGGCTTTTTGTTACCCGTGGCGGGAAGTATTCCCGGCTTGCCTTTGATCGTCATCATACTTTTTAACAAAGGTGTGTTTTTTTTCTTCATAATATTGCTTTGTTGTTGCATTCCCTCTACTGTAAAAACTATTAGAGTAAAAGCTCTAAAATATTTAAAGGTAACGATAGTGGAGCGGGTATGACTGAAAAATTACAGGTTGAAGATGTCGATGTCTATGTTGAAGGGATGGGTGACGAAACTATTGTGATGGTCCATGGTTGGCCTGATACCTATCGGGTTTGGGATAAACAGGTTGAGGTGCTTAAAGATAAATATCGTTGCGTTAGGTTTACCTTACCCGGTTACGACAAAAACAAACCCAGGCGGGCATATGATCTGAAAGAGATAGTGCAATTGATCAATACAATTGTCGACACCGTTGGTAATGGGAAGCCGGTGATACTGATGCTACACGACTGGGGATGTTTCTTCGGTTATCAGTTCTATATGAATTTTCCTGACAAGGTCATTAAAATAATTGGCGTCGATATCGGAGATGCGGGTTCAAAAGAGCATGTGTTAACGGCAAAGGTTAAGGCCTTTATGTTTGGTTATCAGATGTGGCTGGCGGCAGCGTGGAAGATAGGCGGAAAACTTGGTGATGCCATGACCCGTAAGATGGCCAAACTGCTTCATGCTCCCGGTGATCCCGATACGATCACCTCTTCTATGACCTACTCATACTATTGGAAATGGAGTCATCTGTTGACCGGTCGTTCACTGGAGCACCTGCCATTGGAGATAAACTGCCCCTTACTCTTTATTTACGGTGAAAACAAGCCTGGGATGTTCCACTCAAAACCTTGGGTAGAGAAGATTGTCGCTGACAAACGAAATAGGGTAGAGCCGTTCAAGACAAGGCATTGGGTTATGATTGAAGCGCCCGAGCGGTTCAATGATGTCATGCTTGATTGGTTGGAAAACAAAGTTTAGATGCCGGGAATAGAAAAGCCAGTTACCGAGGTAACTGGCTTTTACTAAAGGCTTTCACGTGGTGAGGCTGAGCTTATTTATCGCTGTATGCCGTACCATAGAAGCTGGCAAGCAGAACCTGCTTAAGCTCTTCGATCAACGGGTACCTTGGGTTTGCACCTGTACATTGATCATCGAAGGCATCTTCGGCTAGTTCGTCTAGTTTTGCGAGGAAGTCAACTTCGTTGACTCCTGCTTCCTGGATCGAAGCCGGTATGCCAATCGTCTTCTTGAGTTGATCGATCTCTTCAAGGAGAGCTTCAACTTTCTCTTCATCAGTGGTTCCACCAAGGTTTAAATGATCTGCAATTTTTGCGTAACGGCAAAGTGCCTTAGGACGGTCGTACTGACTGAAGGCCGCCTGCTTAGTCGGCATATCAGTCGCGTTGAAACGTATTACGTTATTAATCAGTAACGCATTTGCCAGGCCATGGGCGAGATGGAACTCAGCACCCAGCTTATGGGCCATCGAGTGACAAATACCCAGGAAAGCATTCGCAAAGGCGATACCCGCAATGGTTGCACCATTGTGAACCTTCTCGCGAGCGATAGGCGCTGCGGCGCCGTGGGTGTAAGCATCAGGCAAGTGTTTGAAAAGCAGATCCAATGCTTGCAGTGCTTGTCCGTCGCTATATTCGTTAGCCATTACACTCACATAGGCTTCCAGAGCGTGAGTTACCGCGTCGATACCACCGAACGCTGTTAATGACTTAGGCATATCCATAACCAGGTTAGGATCGACAATTGCCATATTGGGCGTTAGCTGGTAATCGGCAATCGGGTACTTCATACCGGTTTTTTCGTCGGTAACAACGGCGAACGGAGTCACTTCGGAACCTGTACCTGAAGTGGTTGGTATAGCTACCATCTGCGCCTTAACACCCAGTTTAGGGAACTTATAGATACGCTTACGGATATCCATGAAACGCAGTGCCAGGTCGGCAAAGTCTACTTCAGGATGTTCGTACATTACCCAGATGATTTTCGCAGCATCCATAGGTGAACCACCGCCAAGAGCGATAATCACATCAGGTTTGAAACTCTGTGCCATCTTAGCGCCTTGAGTCACGATGCCTAATGTCGGGTCGGCTTCTACTTCATAGAATATCTCAGTTTCAAGTCCCTGAGATTTCAAGATCTTAATAGTTTCATCACAGTAACCGTTATTAAACAGATATTTATCTGTAACAATAAGAGCTCGTTTCTTGTCACTCAACTCTTCGAGTGCAATAGGAAGGCTACCGCGACGGAAGTAAATTGAAGAAGGTAGCTTGTGCCACAACATGTTTTCAGCCCTCTTTGCGACCATTTTCTTATTGATTAAGTGACTTGGACCCACGTTTTCCGAGATAGAGTTACCACCCCATGAACCGCAACCCAGTGTCAGTGACGGGGCCAGCTTAAAGTTATAAAGATCGCCGATCCCCCCTTGAGATGCCGGGGTGTTTATCAAGATACGCGCGGTCTTCATGCGAAAACCAAAAGCCATAACGCGTTCTGTCTGAGTATCCTGATCGGTATAGAGACCGGATGTATGACCGATACCACCTAAGGTGACCAGGGCTTCGGCTTTATCCAGAGCTTCTTCAAAGTTAGCGGCTCTGTACATGGCCAGCAAAGGAGACAGTTTTTCATGGGCGAAGGCTTCAGCCTCAGAAATATCTTCCGCTTCACCTATCAGTACTTTTGTCCAATGAGGTACTTCGATATCGGCCATGGCGGCTATGGTTGCCGCGCTTTGTCCAACGATATCTGCATTCAGAGCACCGTTCTTTAAGATGACATTTTGCATAGCAGCGGTTTCATCTTTAGATAAGATATAACCACCGTGTGTAGCAAAACGCTCTTTTACCGTATCGTAAATCTCGTCGACAACCACGACGGCCTGTTCAGACGCGCAGACTACACCGTTGTCGAATGTTTTAGACATAAGGATTGAGCTAACCGCACGTTTAATATCTGCAGTTTCATCGATTACGATCGGCGTATTACCTGCACCAACACCGATCGCGGGCTTTCCTGAGGAGTAGGCCGCTTTCACCATACCCGGACCGCCGGTGGCCAGGATTAGGTTAATCTTATCATGGGTCATCAACTGGTTAGACAGGGCGACACTTGGCTCACCGATCCAGCCGATTATATCCTTGGGTGCACCAGCTTCTATAGCTGCATTTAATACCAGTCTTGCGGCCGTGGTGGTAGACTCTTTAGCACGTGGGTGGGGAGAAAATATGATCCCGTTACGTGTCTTAAGGCTGATAAGGGCTTTAAAAATGGCAGTCGATGTGGGGTTGGTGGTTGGTACAATGCCACAAATAAGACCGACAGGCTCGGCGATTGTGACGGTACCAAATGTTGGATCTTCATCTAAGATCCCACAGGTTTTCTCATCTTTGTATTTATTGTAGATATATTCAGATGCAAAGTGATTCTTTATCACCTTATCTTCGATGACACCCATACTGGTCTCACTCGCAGCCATCTTAGCTAATGAGATTCTGGCGTCTGCAGCAGCCAGTGCCGCGGCGCGAAAAATCTTGTCTACCTGCTCCTGGCTGAAGTTTGCATATTCAGCCTGAGCATCTGCTACACGTTGTACAAGAAGGTCGAGTTCTTGTTCATTTGTCACAGTCATAATAACGTCCTCGAAAAAAATTTAGCAAAACATGGTGGCTTGGCTAAATCATCTCCATGAAGAAAAATTACACCCAAACACCAATATTATCCGTGATCTTAACCACAAAACCGGTTGTAACTGTAATAAAATAACGATGTTAATAACTTGTTTGCACGTTTAAGCGACAAAAAGACCGTTTGTTGATTAATTATTTTTATCTGAAAATGTGAATTAAATTATAAAATCTCATTTTTACCACAATCAATCATAGGGTAGAGTAGCGGCCTTCGTAGTGATTCAAATATTTAAACAGCACTGCTGTATATTGTAGAGGGTAAGTCGTTGGATTTAACACTTTATGTTAAATTTTTTCTTGGGTTAGTGGCTATCATCAATCCTGTTGGTCTATTACCGGTATTTGTCAGCCTGACCAGTCATCAGACTGAAGCTGAGCGCAATCATACCGGTAAGGTCGCTAACTTCGCCGTGGTTGTGATCTTGCTGGTAACCATAGTGGCGGGGCAACATATCTTAAATATGTTCAGTATTTCGTTGTCGGCTTTCCGTATTGCCGGTGGTACTCTGATTGCCATCATAGCTATGTCTATGCTTCAGGGAAAACTGGGTGAAGTAAAGCGAAACAAAGAGGAAGATCGAGAGGCATCGGCGATGGAATCGGTTGCTGTTGTTCCATTGGCTCTGCCTTTGATGGCCGGTCCCGGAGCTATTAGCTCTGTGATTGTATCGGCCGCAGAACATGACTCTTTTATTAACCTCATCGGCATGTCGCTGACCGTCATCTTGTTTGGCTTAACAAGCTTTACTCTGTTTCGAATGGCACCGATTATCTATAAGATTTTGGGGAAAACCGGGATCAACGTGATCACACGTTTAATGGGCCTATTGATGCTGTCCATCGGAATCGAAGTCATTGCCGCCGGTTTTAAAGGTCTGTTTCCAAGCCTGCTTGGCTAAAGTTCTCACCCGAATTGAAATATTAAAACGCACTTCATGTGCGTTTTTTTATGTATGAAATTTGGTTATCTATCTAAAAAGTGAGGTAATTGTCACAAACTAATCCATAGCTTAACTTAAAAAGCGACTATATTTATTGATGCCAGGTGAAATGCCGGATTCATTGCGTGTACAACTATTACAGGGAAGGTATTTATGGATAGGTTGATCTCCTCTTTAATGCAGGAGTGTGTGATCACGGCTGATGTTGATTCGAGTATTGAGACTCTCGAGAAGATACTACATTTTCATCGTCTTTCATGTGTTCCGGTTGTCGATACCACCGGCAGGTGTTTTGGGGTTGTGAGCTCAACTGATATCGTTCATTTCCATGCGGCGAATAAGGATGCAAGAGCCGAGCGAGCGTGGGAAGTATGCACCCATAAAGTCATCGAAGTCGATACCAAAACTACGATTCGTGAAGCTGCGGAAATTATGGTCAAGCATAATATTCATCACCTTCTTGTCGTGGAGAAAGAGGTCATCAAGGGCATAGTGTCTTCCATCGATTTTATCAGTGAAATCTTGCTGAATAATGCGGACATACGCTGAAGCAAAAACAAGTTGTTATTACATTGACCAAGTTCGGGTTGCAATAACTTGCTACCTGCATGTCTGGTATTGATAAATCCACCGGTTCATTAACTTTGAGAGGTTTAATCATGTTTCGTCACAGGACAACTCAAGGGTTGGATGCTTATGTTTCTCAACATGAGATAATTAAGGTATATGATAATCTTGCGCCTTTATACGACCTCTGGGGAAGCTTGACTGAAACCAAGGCAAGAAGAAGGGCCATGGAGCTGGCGAGTGTGATTGACGGGTCTGTAGTTCTTGAGGTTGCGGTTGGAACTGGACTCACTTTTCGGGAGTTGGTTAAACAAAACCCGCACGGGAAAAATTTTGGAATTGACATCTCGGCCGGGATGCTTGAAAAGGCCAAAGACAGGCTCAATAAGGTAGAAAGCGGGGCGTATCGATTGGAGTTAGGCAGTGCATTTAAACTTGATGCTGCTGACAATAGCGTGGATATTCTGATGAATAATTACATGTTCGATCTTATTGCATTTAAAGATATGCCTGCAATACTCGCTGAATTTCGACGGGTATTAAAGCATGACGGGCACCTTATATTAGTGAATATGACCCGTGGAGAATCCCGACTCAGTGCAGTATATGAGTGGATATATCGTTTATCACCTAAGCTGATGGGGGGCTGTAGAGGTGTAAATCTATCCGGGCAACTTACAGATTCCGGTTTTATCGTCGATAAACGCGAATATATTCAACAGATGCTATTTCCATCTGAAGTCATACTTGCCCGGCCTGGCTGAGTCGGTTTGTCTTTTATCCATTTTATTGGCAGGGTGGCTATAGCTCTCTGTTGAGCTCTATCATAGATCCAGCTTTGGGGCTGAACAGATGTTGATGTAACCTGGCTGCAAACTCATCGGTCATTCCCGATATATAATCGGCGATAACGCGATGACTGTTCAGGCCGGCCTCATGGCTCGCTTGCCAGCGCTCCTGTGTATGGGTAGGCAGCAATCGTTGTGGATCGGATTCAAATGCTTCGAATAGCTCCATCACTATCTGTTGCCCTTTATATTCAAGCATTTGGATCTCTGGTTTTCTTATTACATATTTATAAACAAACTGTTTTAATACATCCAATGCTTCCGAGAAACAGTCATCAAGTCCGGCATTAAAACGTAAAAGCGGTTCGGTAAATAACGCATCTTCTTTGATATCTATAGCTGTCACAAAGCCATTGACTAAGGTACCGATAGCATCTTTTCTCAGGTGATGTTGATGGGAAAAAAGATTGCGCCCTATGCGGGTAAACTCCTCTTTAATCCAGGGATCATCGCTATTGCATAGTCTTGACTCGACATCCTGGTTCCACTGAGATGCAGACACAATGCCCATCACTATCGCATCTTCAAGATCGTGTACGGCGTAGGCGATATCATCCGCCAGCTCCATTACGGAGCAATCCAGTGATTTAAATTGAGTGCGAAGGTGTTTATCGGCGCCGAGATCACGATGAGACAAAAAACGAGCCCGGTCAGCGTCACTTAACGGCTGCAGAACCCATTTTAATATTGCACTATCATCGTCAAATATCCCTTTTACCGGCGTCCACTGAGATGGTTTGAGTTGTCTGATGTTGTTAACCGGTTTGTTACCCGATGCACGAAACAAGCTGGAGTATGGTGCAGGGTATTTTAGGATCCCAAGCAGTGTCCGGCGACACAGATTCATGCCATAACACTCAGTGTACGGCTCAAGGCCGGTAAGGATCCTGAATGTTTGTCCGTTACCTTCGAAGCCGCCATGCTCTCGCATCATATAGTTGAGAGCGACCTCTCCTCCGTGTCCAAATGGAGGGTGGCCAATATCATGGGCGAGACACAGTGATTCAATTAAACTCACTGAATCGAACAGATGATCAAATTCGGGGCGTTTTTGTTTCAGTTGCGCCCTAATTCCGGTTCCGATCTGCGAAACCTCAAGGGAGTGGGTGAGTCGGGTTCGGTAGAAATCGTTCATGCCGACACCCAATACCTGGGTCTTTGCCTGTAAGCGCCTGAAGGCCGCAGAGTGAAGGATCCGCGCCCGATCTCTCTGATAGGGGCTACGATGATCGTTGCGTCTTTTCTTCTCTTCACTAAGACGCCTTTCATGCCATGGGGACTGTGTCATCGGTGACCTTATAAATGTGAGTTAGAGTAGTCGGTTTATGTCGTCTAAGTTTAATTTAAAGCTGGGAATATAACAGTCGATGAAATACTTAACCGCGGGATCCGGGTTGTCGTCCAACATCTGTTCCAGCCTTTTTCTTGCAGTATTGAATTCGTCATTGCCGGCTCTTTGCTCCTCTAAACATTTCAAAAAAGCGCACAGCGTATCGGCCGATTTGACCAGATGTTTGTATTCGCTGTCGGCATATTCACTCGATAACAACGGCTGATATTCACGTTTAAACTCATCCGGCACCATCTCCAAAAGTCGGTGTTCGGCGATAGCTTCAATCTTCTTGTATTCTGCCTCTATCTCTTTATTGAAATACTTTACCGGGGTAGGGAGATCTCCTGTCAAAATTTCACTGGCATCGTGAAAGATGGCGACGGTTGCTGCTCTATCCGGATTAAGTTGCGTTCCAAATTTTTGATTGCTAATTATAGCAAGCGCATGCGCAACCATGGCGACTTGAAGAGAGTGCTCCTGAACATTTTCACTGCGGACATTGTACATAAGAGGCCAGCGTTGAATTAATTTCATTCTTGAGAGGTGAGCGAATAGATGACTCATAGCGTTTTAACAACTTAATTCAATGACTACATGAAGTTACATTAGCACAAGCCCTCACCAAAGAGGCAATTAAATGTCACTTTGCAATGAATTGCCTACCAATAAGGGCCGATGCGAGAATCACAACTTTATCGAATGTTAAATATATTGATATTCGTTCGGGGTTAAGGCAAGCCCGCTCTGTTGCACCCAGCATAGCAGCTGTATGGATCTCCTCATAGGTGGGCTGTGTTCTTACCTGGTTTCTGCATATCGAACAGATAAGCTAACTTTAAGCTTAAACGTAACACCGGACGTACACCTGCTTATTGGATTGGGTTCAAAAAATCGATTTTATAGATACAAGTCCTCTCGAAACTCAGGGAATGGAACATAAGTTAGGCTTCAGAAGGCTGGAACCTCAGGTGATGCCCCATAGTCACTGGCACGGACATACTGAGATCAACTACCTGTTTAACGCTAAGAAAGTAAGTGTTCCCGAAGGGCGTATGTTAATGTTTTGGGACTCATCTCCAAATCTGATGACAGCGACATAAGGAAAAGGAGAGCTGGTTAATCTCTATATACCCCTACAGGCATTCTGAAGCTTCCAGGTCAGAATGAGTGTGTAAGCCAGCTCTTAAATGGTGAATTATTGGTTTCCGATAGTCTATATACATACGATGAGCAGCTTACCGAAATTTGGGGAAAGACCGGAATAAAAACAATCAGATGATGACTATTCAGGTAATTGATGAAATACGTGGGCGAGTACGGCGCATGTCTCTTAGAACTATAGTACCTATCACCAGGCTGATATGGTGTCTGATGTAAGCCACTGATCGACCCTACCGGTTTGACGCATATCCAGACTATGCTGCGTTATATCGCAGACAATTATGAGCAGAAGATCACGATTGCCGATGTTTCGAACTCTACCTGATCACATAAAAATTATGCGATAAAGTTGTTCAGTCATGCGATGAGAGTATCGATTAAACTATATATTAATCGGTTACGCTTACAGCATGCTCAGGCTCTGTTGCTGGAAACGGATGACCCTGTATTTGATAGTGGTCTCGAGGCTGGCTTCGGTTCTGTCAGCCGCTTCTCAGACATTTTTCATCGTGAGTTTAACATGTCACCGGTGGAATTCAGGCGCAGCACGCGTTACCAGTGCATGACGGCACAATTATACCATTACCCCACCCCCCTCTTTTGGAGACCCCGTAACCTTGGCTGCAAGGTGCTGGTGAAAAGTAGTAAAGATCCTTTTCCGGTGGAGCAGCCTCATACTTGTGTTCACGCCGAACTGGTGATTGAACCGATAAATTTGAACCGTTTTATCTTAGCCTCGTGTCTGTCAGGGCTTTGAAACAGGAGATGAATGGAGGTCAATTAATTATTCCCTAATTCATTAGTTATGCATCAACACTGCATAACATTGTACAGCTCTCATATTTCTTCTTTTCCCCTTGATTTTTTATTAAGTTAGACGCTTGTACCGATAATGTTGTTTGAATTGGTTTATCTGTCGGTAATAAGGTGATCAATAGGCGTTTTCAACTGCTTAATAATTGACTTGACAAGGCCAAATATGTAACATGCCGGCCGCTTTTTTAGCTGTCAACGCAAGCTGTGTTACTGGCTTGTTGCGGGTGTTGCTGGCCTGTTTTTTGTCTTTGTGGAGAATTGAATTGAAAAAAGTAGTAATTACGCAGTCTGGAGAAGTTTTACTTGCTAATGGTGAGATCAAGGTTGAAGTTAATAACGTGGTGGAAGATGTCACCCAGGGCAAGCATATACAGGCTGGAGCAATTCTCTTTTTAGATGACAGGGCAGAGATCAATATTGCCTATGAAGACGGCTCCTTTTATAGTCAGACTGAACTTGAACAAAGTGATAGTTATGATGGGGGGAATGGCTCCCTGCCTGATGCTGCAGAGATAGAGTATCTGCAGGAGTTAATTCTGGCCAATGAAGATCCTACCACACAGCTCCCTGAGACCGCAGCGGGCACAGTAGCAGGTAATGAGGGCGATAGTGGATTTATATCGGTAGGGCGAATCGGTGATGAAACCATAGCAGCGGCTGGCTACTCTACCACAGGCGGCGCTCAGGTAAGTTTCGATACAACAGATGGAATCAATGGTAGTGATGTGGATGAGCCATCAGAGCTGGAGAATGACACTAATACCATTGCAGAAGACAGTGTTGCGACCGGCAATGTACTGGACAATGACACCGATGTTGATAGTGAACTTAGTGTTGTTGGCTTTGAAGTCGATGGTAGCACGTATAGTGCCGGCACCACAGTGGCGCTTGAAGATGGCAGCCTGGTGCTTAACGCCGATGGCAGCTATCTCTTTACGCCAAATGAAGACTGGAACGGCAGTGTGCCGGTTATTACCTATACGGTCAATACAGGTTCGAGTGCGACCCTGACCATAGTCGTGACGCCTGTTGATGATGCCAGTGTTCTGGCCGATGACAGCAACGCCATCCCTGAGGACACGGTTGCGACCGGCAATGTGCTGGATAATGACTCTGACATCGACAATGATCTGAGTGTAGTGAGCTTCGAAGTCGATGGCAGCATATATAGCGCCGGAACCACAGTGGCGCTCGAAGATGGCAGCCTGATACTTAACGTAGATGGTAGCTATCTCTTTACGCCAAATGAAGACTGGAACGGCACCGTGCCGGTTATCACCTATACGGTCAATACAGGTTCGAGTGCAACCCTGACCATAGTCGTAACTCCGGTTGATGATGCCAGTGTCCTGGCCGATGACAGCAACACCATCCCTGAAGACACGGTTGCGACCGGCAATGTGCTGGATAACGATTCAGATATCGACAATGAGCTAAGCGTCGTGAGCTTCGAAGTCGATGGCAGCACATATAGCGCCGGAACCACAGTGGCGCTCGAAGATGGCAGCTTAGAGCTCAACGTAGATGGTAGCTATCTCTTTACGCCAAATGAAGACTGGAACGGCACCGTGCCGGTTATCACCTATACGGTCAATACAGGTTCGAGTGCAACCCTGACCATAGTCGTGACGCCAGTTGATGATGCCAGTATGCTGGCCGATGACAGCAACAGCATCCCTGAGGACACGGTCGCGACCGGCAATGTGCTGGATAATGACTCTGACATCGACAATGATCTGAGTGTAGTGAGCTTCGAGGTCGACGGCAGCAGCTACAGCGCGGGCACCACGGTTATCCTTGAAGATGGCACATTGCTACTCAACGCCGATGGCAGCTACGTCTTTACGCCAAATGATGACTGGAACGGCACGGTACCGGTTATCACCTATACGGTAAATACCGGCTCAAGTGCTGACTTGAACATCATAGTGACTCCGGTAAATGATGACTTTACCGATAATAATGAGTTTATCACCATAGCCGAAGATAGCCCGGAGGTAGGCGGTAATGTGATCGACGGTGCCAGTGTCGATGGCGATATCACAGTAACCAGCTTCACCATAGATGGCGATAACACGACCTATCAGGCCGATGGTAGTGATATCAGCATCGCTAATGTTGGCACATTCAGCCTGGACAGTCAGGGAAACTACACCTTCACCCCAACAGCTAACTACAATGGCTCGGTGCCGGTAATTACCTATAATCTGACAGATGGCTCAAGTGGTGACAGTTCGACATTGAGTATATCTGTTACGCCAGTCAATGATGATTTTACCGACAACAATGAAATTCGAACCTTGGCCGAAGACAGCCCACAAGTGGGCGGTAATGTGATCGACGGCAGCAGCGTCGATGGTGATATCACAGTAACCAGCTTCACCATTGCAGGCGATAACACGACCTATCAGGCCGATGGCAGTGATATCAGTATCAACAATGTCGGCACATTTAGCCTGGACAGTCAGGGTTACTACACCTTCACTCCGGTGGCTGATTATAATGGTTCGGTGCCGGTTATTACCTATTACTTGACCGATGGTTCCAGTGGTGACAGTTCGACACTGAGCCTCATAGTGACGCCGGTTAGCGATGGCTTTTCCGATAACAATGAAATTCGCACCTTGGCCGAAGACAGCCCTGAGGTGGACGGAAATGTGATAGACGGCAGCAGCGTCGATGGTAATATCACAGTAACCAGCTTCACCATTGCAGGCGATAGCACGACCTATCAGGCCGATGGCAATGATATCAGTATCGCTAATGTCGGCACATTCAGCCTGGACAGTCAGGGTTACTACACCTTCACTCCGGTGGCTGATTATAATGGTTCGGTGCCGGTTATTACCTATAACCTGACCGATGGCTCCAGCTCGGATACATCAACGCTTAGCATTATTGTCTCCCCCGAGGCCGATCCCTTCGTCGATGGCGATGAGGCGATCACCATCGGCGAAGACAGCGGCGTCACCAGCGGAACCCTGCTTGAGGGTAGCAGTAGTGTCGAAGGCCCGCTCAGCATCCAGACCTTCTCGGTTGCAGGTCATGATTATGATTTCAGCGGTGGCAACAGTGTCACCGTGAACCTGAGTGAAGGTGAGCTGATCATAAACAGCGACGGCGGTTACAGCTTCACCCCGGCCACAAACTACAACGGCAGCGTGCCTGTGGTGAACTACACCGTCAACGACGGTTTCACCACTAACGATTCGAGCCTATCGATCACCGTCACCCCCGAGGCCGATCCCTTTGTGGATGGCGATGAGGCGATCACCATCGGTGAGGACAGCGGTGTCACCACCGGAACCCTGCTCGAGGGTAGCAGCAGTGTCGAAGGCCCGCTCAGTATCCAGACCTTCTCGGTTGCAGGTCATGATTATGATTTCAGCGGTGGCAACAGTGTCACCGTGAAGCTGAGTGAAGGTGAGCTGATCATAAACAGCGACGGCGGTTACAGCTTCACCCCGGCCACAAACTACAACGGCAGCGTGCCTGTGGTGAACTACACCGTCAGCGACGGTTTCACCACTAACGATTCGAGCCTATCGATCACCGTTACCCCCGAGGCCGATCCCTTTGTGGATGGCGATGAGGCGATCACCATCGGCGAAGACAGCGGCGTCACCACCGGAACCCTGCTTGAGGGTAGCAGCAGTATTGAAGGCCCGCTCAGTATCCAGACCTTCTCGGTTGCAGGTCATGATTATGATTTC
Source organism: uncultured Shewanella sp. (assembly GCF_947501225.1). Classification (GTDB taxonomy): domain Bacteria; phylum Pseudomonadota; class Gammaproteobacteria; order Enterobacterales; family Shewanellaceae; genus Shewanella. The sequence continues at coordinate 215,551 of NZ_CANMUW010000005.1, read as the reverse complement.
AGCGGTGGCAACAGTGTCACCGTGAAGCTGACTGAGGGCGAGCTGACTATCGACAACGACGGCAGTTACAGCTTCACCCCGGCCACAAACTACAACGGCAGCGTGCCTGTGGTGAACTACACCGTCAGCGACGGTTTCACCACTAACGATTCGAGCCTATCGATCACCGTTACCCCCGAGGCCGATCCCTTTGTGGATGGCGATGAGGCGATCACCATCGGTGAGGACAGCGGTGTCACCAGCGGAACCCTGCTCGAGGGTAGCAGCAGTATTGAAGGCCCGCTCAGTATCCAGACCTTCTCGGTTGCAGGTCATGATTATGATTTCAGCGGTGGCAACAGTGTCACCGTGAAGCTGACTGAGGGCGAGTTGACTATCGACAGCGACGGCGGTTACAGCTTCACCCCGGCCACAAACTACAACGGCAGCGTGCCTGTGGTGAACTACACCGTCAGTGACGGTTTCACCACTAACGATTCGAGCCTATCGATCACCGTCACCCCCGAGGCCGATCCCTTTGTGGATGGCGATGAGGCGATCACCATCGGCGAAGACAGCGGCGTCACCAGCGGAACCCTGCTCGAGGGGAGCAGCAGTATTGAAGGCCCGCTGAGCATCCAGTCTTTCTCGGTTGACGGCCAGGACTATGATTTCAGCGGTGGCAACAGCGTCACCGTGAGCCTGAGTGAAGGTGAGCTGACGATTGACAGCGACGGCGGTTACAGCTTCACCCCGGTCACAAACTACAACGGCAGCGTGCCTGTGGTTGACTACACCGTCAGCGACGGTTTCACCACTAACGATTCGAGCCTATCGATCACCGTCACCCCCGAGGCCGATCCCTTCGTCGATGGCGACGAGACGATCACCATCGGCGAGGACAGCGGCGTAACCAGCGGGACCCTGCTCGAGGGCAGCAGCAGTGTCGAAGGACCGCTGAGCATCCAGTCTTTCTCGGTTGACGGCCAGGACTATGATTTCAGCGCCGGCAACAGCGTCACCGTGAGCCTGAGTGAAGGTGAGCTGACGATTGACAGCGATGGCGGCTACAGCTTCACCCCGGCGACCAACTACAACGGCAGCGTGCCTGTGGTTGACTACACCGTCAGCGACGGTTTCACCACTAACGACTCGACTCTGAAGATCACCGTTTCACCGGGTAATGATAAGCCGGCTATGAGCGTTATCACAGATGCCGTGGTCTCCGAAGAGGGGCTACCAACGGGTCTTACGGATAACCAGGGCAGCTCTGATACTACGGACTCGGTAACTGCGAGTGGGGTATTTACCCTGCAGGATATCGATGGCGATACCCTGTCTGTCACGCTTTCAGGCCCACAAGGGGTAACCTCCGCTGGACAAGCCGTTCAGTGGACATGGGATGCGGACTCACAGAGCCTAAGTGGTTTTATCGGCACGATCGGTGAGAGTGATTATCAGGAGGTTATGACCATCAGTCTGAGAGCACCTGCCGGAAACTCATCCGGGGATTGGGCGTATGATTTAACACTGAAAGGGGCTGTCGATCATCCAGATGGCAGTACAGAAGATACACTTTCATTGGCAATCGGCGTTGATGTTTCTGATGGAAATGGCGGGACTACCAGCGGTAGCTTCTCTGTCACCGTCGAAGATGATGCCCCCGAGTTTAGTGCTGTTCCGGCTGCTGAGGTCACCTTTAACGATATTCCGGATGCATTAATAGGAGAGACCGATCTCACTCACTCTTCAGGTGTACGTGGTTCGCTGGATTTCGATGGATTTACTATTACCGGAAGAGGCTTTACCTCAGCTACAGATTCAACTCTTATCGACAGGCCTCTGAAAGGAAGCAGTCAGGGAATCGGAGTCGTCAGTGGAGGTTCGCCATACCTACCTTTAGACAACGAAGTTGAGTTTCGTCAATTTGCCGATGGTAGCTCGGCATCCGAAGAGGTCATTATTACTCTGGATCCGGGGACTCTCGCGTTCGGAATGAATATAGAGTTCAGCAAGATGTTCGGCGGTGAACTCGAGGTCGGCGTTGTCGAGTTTTACCGCGATGGTGAGCTGGTTACGAGTCAGAACTTTACCTCAGATGCAAACCATGGTGACTATGCTGCAAACTTTGAGGTACTCGAGGGAGGGTTTGACAGTGTCGTTATCAGGGCGACAGATAACGGTCGTCCGGCTGAGTACGGTGATAACAGCGATCTGACGATTAAATCGATAGAGTTTGTCGGAGTTGAGACCGGCGAGCCCATCGCTTATGCATCGGGAACCGTCACTCCTGAGTGGGGCGCCGATGGTGCAGGTTCTATCGAGCTGACCGGGAGTGATGAGACGGGGCTTGTGACAAGCAGCGGCGAAGCGATCCTTATCACTCAATCTGGTAACACCTTGCTGGGGCAAACTGCATCCGGCACAGTTATCTTCAAGCTGGAGTTTACACCGGGTACCGGACAATGGGACTTCCATCAATATCAGGATATGAAGCCCACCGCCGATGGCGATATCGATTTTAATGTTCTCATCACCGACGGCGATGGTGATAGTGTACAGGGTGAATTTGCCGTAAAACCAAAGACGAGTACGCCACCTGAAACACAGGAGGATAGGTTCGATCTAACCGAGGGCGAGTCTATCAACTTCAATGAGGCGACCCTGTTAGGCAATGACGCCGATTATGACTCAGGTAGCTTGTCTGTTATTTCGTTGGCCGTTGATGGTTCAGGTAATGGTGCAATAGCGACAACAGAACAGGGCGCGAGTTTTACTACGGCGCTCGGTGGCACCGTCACTATCAATTCCGATGGCAGTTATAGTTATCAGGCTCCTGCGAGCCTGGATCACACTGGCAGTGATAACCTGACTGACAGCTTCTATTATCAGTCAACGGATGGTATTGAAAACTCAACCTGGACCAAGGTAACTGTCAATGTTGCCGATACGGCGCCGGTTGCAAATGATGATACCGACAGCATCGGCTTCGGTGGTACGGCTCATGGCAATGTGATTACCGCTGCGGGCAGTGATGGTACTGGCGTCGACAGCCTGGGCGCAGATTCGGCAAGTATCTCTTCTGTATCCTATAAGGGCAGCAGTTACAGTAATTTTGACGCCGAAGGTAATCTCACTATCACGACCGATGACGGTATCTTAACGATAAATCAGGATGGTAATTACAGCTACCAATCGACGCTGAACGAGTTCGTCAATCTGGATTCGGGTGACCTGTATGTTGGCAATGGTGTTCAGCTGTATGGGTTTAACTCATCAACCGATTTTGTTAATGGTAATAATCTGGATAGGTCTATGCTGACCGGTTCCGGTGATGGTACTTACGAATATAACAATCAGGTAGGTGCAGGTAATAACGAATGGATAGAGTACGGTGAGTCCGTAGTTATCGATCTCGAGGCTGATTTCAATGAGGTGTTGTTAGGGTTAAATGGTTGGGCTGGCAGTGCAAGTAATGCACATGGCCAGTGGGCGACATATGACAGTGATGGTCACTTAGTGGATAGCGGAAACTTTGCCGACAGTGATTCATTGAATATCAATTCTGCTCAAGCTTATCAATATGTTGTGATAACGGCAGATTCAGGTGGTTATCTGTCACTGACCTCGTTGCAAACGGCGGTGGTTCACCCACTGACCAGTGATGAGTTTGAATATGTACTGACCGATGCCGATGGCGATAATAGTGCGGCGACACTGACTATCAATCAAGACTCAAACCCGCAAGGGATAAATGATTCTGCAACCGTGTCAGAATCAGGCCTGAGCACGGGTACCAATGCCGGTGATGGCAGTAATATCGCGACCGGTAACCTGCTCGATAACGATTCAGGTATCAGTAGCTCGACACAAATCAGTGAAGTGGAGGGGGTGACAGCGGTAAATGGTGTGATAACTGTCACTACAGCCTTAGGTGAGTTAACTGTCTATAGTCAGGACTCTGGTGATCACAGAGCCGGAGACTATGAATATAAGCTAACGGCAAATAGTACTGATGGTGATAACGCCAGTGAGTCTTTCGATTACACCATAACTAACAGCCTTGGCAGCAACGACAGTGCCAGCCTCACCGTGAAGATCGATGATGATGCGCCAGTTGCCCATGATATCAGCCAGAACCTGCAGGCAAACGCCGATGTAGTGACAACCAACCTGACATTGGTATTGGATGTATCCGGTAGTATGGGCGATCCGGTCGGTAACGGACAGACCTATCTGGAAGTGGCAATCGACGCCTTAACCGCCTTGATAAACGAGGTGGATAGTACGGGCAATGTAAACATTCAGATTGTCAATTTCCACGGCAATACCGGTTCATCAGGTTGGATGATCGATGATGTTGCCGGTGCCATTAACTATCTCGAATCTTTAGTCGCCTACGGGCCTACGCACTATGATGCTGCGCTCAATGCCGTCATGAATAGCGGCCCATTACCTGATGGCGCGGATCAGAGCCTGCTCTACTTTATCTCCGACGGCTCGCCGTCACAGGGACAGGAAGTGGATAGTACATTACAGTCTACCTGGGAGAGCTATCTTGAAACCAGTGGCTATAAGACCGCTTTTGGTATCGGTATCGGCGATGCGGGTCTGAGCGATCTTCTGCCCGTGGCTTACCCTGAGGTCGATGGTGATGAGGCCTATGCGGTTAAACTCGATGACCCGGAAGACTTGGCCAGCACCATACTCAACTATTTCGATGGCGACACGATCAAGGGCAGCTATAGCACAGGTGTCGTATTCGGCGCCGATGGTGGACACATAGAGAGTATCAATGTCGATGGTGTGATCCATAGCTATGATGCCGGCAACCCGGTTCAGGTATTTATGACGGCGCTGGGGGGCAAGTTCACCGTTAATTTCGATACCGGAGAGTATAGTTACTCTATCGATGTGGACCGTGATGTGCTCAATGAGCATGAGTCTTTAGTTGCCGTCGTGAAAGATGCTGACGGTGATACTGCCTCTGTCACCTTAAATCTGGGGGTTGATTATCATGCAAACCTAGATGCTAACTCGAATAATATCATTACCAATCTGGCTGAAGGCACGACCATAGATATTCCGGTCGAATACCTGCTACACGGCGACAAGACTGCCGGTAATGCCGGTATTACTCAAGTTACTGGAGATAATGTAACGCTTAGTGATGGCGTCGTGACACTTTCTTCGACGACAGAAGATTCGAGTTTCAACTATACCCTCAAGGGCAGCACTGGGCAGGGAGAAGATTCGACTCATGTGGATCTCGATTACGCTGAGCAGTTAATCGGCACGGCCGAAAACGATATTATCATCAACTCATCGGCGAGCAGGTTAACACCTGACGATGGACTCATTACGGCGATCGTTACACCGGGAGAGAACAGCAGGGTAGATAACCCCTTTGGCTTCAAATTTGACAGTAACAGCGATGATCTGTCGGTCACCAGTATCAGCGTTAACCTTCGAGGCGGCAGTGATAGTGATGCCTTCATCGAAAATTATGCGCTGGGTGATTCTATCGGTCTGAATCCAAGCAACAGCATTTTCACCCTCTCAGAGGGGAACTCGGTGATTACCGCAAACTTTGCCGAGGGGGAATTTACATCGGGTGATGAGTTCTGGTTCACCCTGGATACCAGTCAACTGAACAGCAACGACAGTAATGTATTTGCGCATCAAGGTGTGACATTTACCGTTACCCTGAGTGATGGTTCAGAAAAAACCGGTGTTTACCTCGCTTATGAGGGCGGCGCGCAGACTAAGCTGGTGTTTGGTGATGTCTTAGACGGCGAAGCCGGAGATGATGTGCTCGTCGGCGGCTCAGGCAGCGATATTCTGCTTGGTGGTGATGGTGATGACATGATGATCGGCGGACTGGGTGATGACATGTTGCGCGGCGGCAGCGGCGCCGATACCTTTATCTGGTCAGAGGGAGAGGAGGGAACCGATCACATTGCCGATTTCAACCTTAACGAAGATAAGCTGGACTTGAGCGATCTGCTTCAGGGGGAAAACAGCGGAAACCTCGATGAGTACCTTAACTTTAGCGTCGACAGCGCCACTCACTCGACCATAATAGATATTGATGGTGACGGTGATGGAGTATTCGAGCAGCACATCGTCCTCGATGGTGTCGATCTTAAGGCTGAGTTTGGCAGTAGCGATGGGCAGATAATCAATGGGCTCTTGGGTGAAAATGGTGATGGCGCTCTGATTATCGACACTCAGGGGGACACCGCGGCTTCACTTTCCAGCGCAGATGGTGCCGTACATTCGATGGATGATGAACCTGTGATTCATTCAATCCCATAAGCCCACCGCTTTTACTGCATATATCCGGCAAACCGATTGCTAATATGAGTTATTTGCAATCGGTGCGCCTGGATTAATTTCGCTACTCAGTGCCGGGAAATATAAGTACAGGCTACCAAACAGGAATTTAATGCATCTTTTCAGGAATGGCAGCCTGCCTATAGAAAGTTAGATTAGACACACAATTTTTTACTCCCGTTGGCGAGTGGGTGTGTCTGGTTTTGAGCAGTTTGATCCCACTGAACATCCTCATCGACGATTTAATCTGTTAACTTCTGAGTGGACTCTGTATGCTCACTTTTAGCCACATCTGTTACGCTCGGCTTCTATAAGAAAATTTATGCTTGGCTATGAGATGATGGCAGAGGTTCAGCGGGATATCACTTCGCAGCAGGCCGCCAAGCGCTTACGTGACATATCATCAATTCACTATAAGAGTTTGACATGAAGCGCGCCGGAGGCGCTCCATATTTGCTTCCGAGAGGGGGATTGTTACTGGCTGTAACCGTCCATAAATTCACCGAACTCGATTAATGCTTTTTCGAGATCCTCTTTGTGGGGTAAAAATACTACCCTGAGGTGATCGGGCTCAGGCCAGTTAAAGGCGGAACCTTGGACCAGAAGAATTTTTTTCTCTTTCAGAAGGTCGAGAACCAGGCGTTCGTCATCACGAATATTGAATTTTTTACTGTCGAGTTTAGGGAAGGCGTACATGGCTCCCTTGGGACATTTAACACTTACCCCCGGGATCTGATTGAGCAGTTCAACGCAGGTATCGCGCTGAACCTTCAGGCGGCCATCATCGACAACCAACTCATTGATGCTTTGGTATCCGCCAAGCGCGGTCTGAATGGCATGTTGATTGGGTACATTGGAGCACAGTCGCATAGAAGCGAGCATATCTAAGCCTTCGATATAGCTCTTGGCATCTTTGAGATTACCCGACAGCATCATCCAACCAACGCGAAAACCCGCCGCCCGGTAGGACTTGGAAAGACCATTGAATGTAACCGTTAAGATATCGTCAGAGAGACTCGCTGCCGGGATATGCTGCGCCTCATCATAGAGTATCTTGTCGTAGATCTCATCGGCAAACAGGATAAGATCGTGTTGTCGGCATATCTCTACAGCTTGTAACAGCAACTCTTTGGAGTAAACCGCTCCGGTTGGGTTATTCGGGTTAATCAGTACTAAAGCCCGGGTGCGGGGTGAAATTTTACTTTTTATATCATTGAGATCGGGAAACCAATCGGAATCTTCATCACAGCGGTAGTGCTGCGCTATACCACCTGACAGATGTACGGCGGCCGTCCACAAGGGGTAATCCGGTGAGGGGATAAGGACTTCGTCGTCGGTGTTTAACAGCCCCTGCATAGCCATGACAATAAGCTCGGAAACACCATTGCCGATATAGACATCTTCAATATCCACACCGAAGATCCCCTGGGATTGATAATGCTGCACAATGGCCTTACGGGCAGAGAATAATCCTTTTGACTCAGAGTAGCCCTGGGCACTGGGCAGATTTAAGATAACATCACGTACAATCTCTTCCGGCGCCTCGAAACCAAAGGGAGCCGGGTTCCCGATATTCAGTTTTAAAATTCTATGGCCTTCATCTTCCAGCCGACGAGCTTCCTTATGTACGGGCCCTCGGATGTCATAACAGACGGTATCTAGCTTGTTTGATTTGATAATTGGGCGCATCTACAACCTCTGAAATGCTTTGTCGATATAAGGGCTATCATATGTATAGCTTAAGTCTAAGAACAATAACGAATTATTTTCACGTTGAGAAGAGGGTAACTGAGCTTTTAACTGATAAATTGGGTATCTGAGCCAGATTAATACACTGAATTGAGCAGCGATTGGATTTTTATTTGGAATATCGTGCTTTGTATGGGTGTTTTATTGGTGCTATATGTTGCTGCGTTATGTGCTGCCATAAAAAAAGCCAGTGGCAGGCACTGGCTTTTGAAGTATTAAGCGTTATGACTTAAGCACGCTTCTTGAACTCACCGGTGCGAGTATCAATTTCAATCATCTCACCGGTCTTGATGAAATCAGCAACGCTAAGTGTCGCACCACCTGCGATAGTTGCAGGCTTCATGACCTTACCAGAAGTATCACCACGTGCAGAAGGCTCGGTGTAAGTCACTTCACGTACAATAGTGGTCGGCAGTTCAACTGAGATAGCCTTACCTTCGTAGAAAGTAACCTGGCAAACCTCTTCCATGCCGTCTGTGATGTAAGCCGCAGCATCACCTAAGTTTCCTGCTTCTACATCGTATTGGTTGTACTCTTCGTCCATAAATACATACATAGGATCGGCAAAGTAAGAGTAAGTACAGTCAAGACGTTCTAAGATGATATCTTCCATCTTATCTTCACCCTTGAAGGTGGTTTCAGTCGTTGAATCAAGCAGTACGTTCTTCAGCTTCATCTTAACGATGGCGGCATTACGGCCGGAACGAGTCGTTTCAGTCTTCTGAACAACCCACGGGCTGCCATTTAACATGATCACGTTACCTGGACGGAGTTCATGAGCAGTTTTCATTACACTATTTCCTATTTTTGGACTTTCTGTTTCAGTGCAGCATCTTAGCTACTTTTGACGAATTGGACCAGTCGAGTAGCAAGATCTGCATCATTTAATGCGAAAATTGGCCATTTTTGTGCGTGTTGCAACAAAGGCAAATTTAAAGAATCAAGTTGTTGCCAGTGAAAAATCACTTCAGACTGCAGTTCCCGGTTGAATGCAAGATTCAATTCGCTCCACTGCTTGGCAATATCCGGAGCGAGATTATCGCAATAAAGCCGGATAAAAGCTTCTAATTTTATCAGGTGATAGTCATCTTCTTGAGGATATATATGCCAGATAAAGGGTTTTGCCGCCCATTGAGCGCGAAGGAATGAATCTTCACCGCGAACAATATTATAGTCACAGCTCCACAGTAGCTTATCGTAGCCGGGTTGATCTGTCATCGGGAGGATATGAATCGTTAAATTCCCAAGGACAACTTGCTGACCCGGATTCAGCTCCTCTATGGGACAAGGAAGCAGCTGAGTCAGGCTATTTAAGCTTCGCCCCTTTGGAATTAATGCATGTATTTTCCGAGATGAGGCTTGCCAATGTCGGCAAAGGGCCGGTAACGCGGCTGTTTCATAGCTGAATACACTGATCACCAGATCTTTTTCATCTATGCCCCTAAGGCCCAGTTGGGAAAAGAGTGCCAGCTTATTAGCGGGATCTGACTGCCATTCTGCTCGCTGTTTGAGAAGATCTCTTTCGCAGATGAGGCCACCGGTGTTTGCAGTAAATCCAGGGAAGAAAAAGTATTTTTTTATTCCACTTGGTTGCATAGATGGAAGGCCATGGCATCCCTCGACCCAACCCTCGGCACTCAGATACTCAAGATTTAACCAAAGTGGAGGAGTGTCATTTGGGGTTTGCTGCTGCGCCAGCAACTGATCTTTAACCTTATCCGGAAGTTCACAGGCGAAAGCTTCGATAACCACTGCGCCGGGCTGATAGCTGATATCTAAGGGAGTATTCCACTGGTGTATGGTGACGCGATTAAACGTTTGCGATGCCAGCTCGGGTTTTAGCGTCGGTAAAATATGCGAAAAACTGGCTAAATCATCGACCCAAAGCCTGATATCAATCTGGTATTCATTGGCGAGTTGTTGGGCTAAACGCCAGGTAACACCGATATCCCCATAGTTATCGACGACGGCGCAGAAGATATCCCAGTGTGTATTAGCGGTTTCAGTACTTGTCATGAGTTTTAAATCGGGGATAGAGAAAAAAAGCGGCTATCAGCCGCTTTTTCAAATTTGATGTAGGCTGGAAATTAGTCTTCCAGTTCTGCCAGGCACATCTCTTCATAGATCTGCTTAACCCATCTGTCGACACGCTCTTCGGTCAACTCGGGCTGTCTGTCTTCGTCGATGCCCAGACCAACAAAGTGTTTCTCATCTGCAGTTAAACCCTTAGATGCCTCGAAGTCATAACCTTCGATTGGCCAGTGACCAATCACTATGCCGCCGCGACCCTCTACGATTTCGTTAACCATGCCCATGGCATCGAGGAAGTATTCAGCATAATCTTCCTGATCGCCACATCCGAAGATGGCTACCAGCTTATCTTCGAAGTTGATCTGCTCAAGATCGGGGAAAAAATCATCCCAATCACATTGAGCTTCACCATAGTACCAAGTTGGTATACCGAAAAGTAATAGATCGTACTCTTGAATTTGCTCTTTGGTACTCTTGGCGATGTCTTTTACATCGACCATCTTCTTACCCAGTTTTTTCTGGATCATCTTGGCGACGGCTTCAGTGTTGCCTGTGTCGCTACCGAAAAAAAGACCTACAGTTGCCATTGTCTTTCCTTTAATTCAATGTGTTTGAGATTCGTTAACAAGAGTTATTGAGCTGTCATCTGCTCTTGCAATATTAATTCTATTAGTTGACTGCGGCTGATGTTACTGGCCAAAGCTTTATCATTCAAGGCATCATATAGATCTTGTGACACCTTTAACTCTATTCGCTTCAAACCGTTTGCCCTATCACGTTGGATCTGATTGCGCTTATTGACTCTTAGCTGCTGGTCTCTGGGTAGTGGATTACTACGGGGACGTCCGCGGCGTTTTTCTGTTGCGAACAGATCTATTGTGGTTCTGTCAGATGTTTCTTTTGCCATTTAATCAGTGTTTAACCTATGCCTGAGCCTTCCCAGGACATCTGTATTAATCCTTTTGCTATAAACCCGGCACAGCCGAGAAATAAAACTAACCACACGATATAGCGGCCAAACTTTGGGACATTCCCCTGTTTAAGCACATCATGAATGGCCATACCGATAAAGAAAAAAATCGATGCAAAGAATAGATTTAAACCTAAAGCTTCAATTTGTTCCATATACTGAGATAACATTTAAAGGTTCCTCAGGCCAAAAGAGGCGCGAATATACCATAGATGTCGAATGTATGAAATGGAGTTACTCGATTAATTCCTATCATGCTTGTCGATAAAGTCATTGACGATCCGGTTAAATATGGCTGGTTTTTGTGCGTGTAACCAATGACCTGTACCTTCAATCGTCTTAGCTTGAACATGAGGGAATTGCGCCAGTATCGCCTGTTTATGGTCGGCCGTGACATAGTCTGAATCACCGCCTCTGATAAATAAACTAGCGCCGGTGAATTGTAAAGGTGACTGCACTTTATCATTGTACCAACCAATAAGGTTTGGGTAACAAGCTTTAAGGCCTTCCAGGTTCATTTTCCACTTAAAGCCCTCATCACCCTTGGATAAGTTTTTTAGTAAAAACTGAGCCGTACCCTCATCTATACCTTTCTCGACTAACTGGTTTAATGCTTCACCTCTGCTCTGAAGCAGGTCTAACTTGATAGACTCTAACCCTGCAAAAACGAGATCGTGTCTGGCTGGATAGCCCACAGGCGCAATATCAGCTGCAATCAGAGATTTAACGCGATGGGGATTAGCTAGCGCCGTTGCCATGGCAATTTTGCCACCCATTGAGTGACCAACCAGATGGGCCTTATCGATAGCCAACTCATCCATCAACGATATAACTGATTGGGCTAAGCCTGGGTAATCCATGGAGTCACTATGCTGACTCAGACCATGGTTAGGTACATCGACACGTATGACTCTATGGTTAGATTCCAAAGCTCTTCCCAGAGTCTTTAAATTATCCAGGTTACCGAAAAGACCATGGATCAATATGACAGTGGATCCTTCGCCCGTAGATATAAAATTCATCTGTGTCCCGTAAGCTGAAAATTAAGCCGTGGATTGTGCCCCTAAAGTAACCGTCTTGACAAGAATCAATGTTTATTGCACACAATGTGTGCTGACTTTTTAATCAAATAGGCTGAGTTTGTACAAACAGCAGCAGAACAATCACAATTTAGAACTAATGCCTCTTTATTATAAGGCCATAGATGACATACACTTGGATATCGATCGAATGAATACGATAAAGATCAAACGAATCATTGATTGGTTTTGAACCAAACCAGTTTAAATCTCACTTAAGGAAGATTAAGGTCATGAAATATATCGAGGTTGATGAAGAATTATATCGCCATATTGCCGGAAAAACTGAGCGTATAGGTGAGAGTGCTTCAGATATCCTACGTCGTTTGTTGGGCCTGAATGTAGAGGCCGTGAACCATGATACCCCTCAGACAATCAGTCATCCTGGAATGGAGCAAACTGAAAAGCCAATCGTCTCTGCAGAAATAAAGAAGCCACTACTAAATAAAGATTTGGCAGAGTGCATCGATAAAGAGGAACTTGCTTCACAAAAAGGCGCTGTCGGGCGTTTCCTGTTCATTCTTGAAGCCGTATATCGTGCAGCCCCGGATCAGTTCTCTCAGGTATTGCAGATCCAGGGCAGGGACAGGCTCTATTTTGCCACGTCCAAGGAGTCGCTGCTTAAAGCCAGCAAGTCGGCTAACCCCAAAGAGATCGGTCAAAGTGGCTTTTGGGTTACCACAAACAACAATACAGCCAAGAAACGTACCATCTTGACTGAAGTGTTACAGCAATATGGGACTGTCGAGGCGCAAATTGACGCCATCACAAGTAATATTTAAAAAGCAGGCCTCACTATAGTCTGTTGACTATAATAAAGCCGTTTATTCATTCCATAGCCAAGTTACAACAGGAGATATCTTTGACGATTCATCAGCGAGCAGGACAGGTAGCGATACAACAGGATTTGATCAATATCCCCAAGCTAATGAGTTGTTATTATCGAATATCTCCGGATATGCAGCGTGAAGAGCAACGAGTCAGCTTCGGTACCTCAGGTCACCGTGGTTGCGCTTTTAACGCCAACTTTAATGAGCAACATATTCTGGCGATCACTCAAGCCGTGGTAGATTACCGGCAGGGAGCCGGAATTACCGGTCCCCTATATCTGGGGATCGACACCCATGCGCTCTCACAAGCCGCCTACGTCACTGCCTTAGAGGTACTGGTTGGAAATCAGGTAAAGGTTATCGTGCATCAGGGAGATGGTTTTACGCCAACTCCCGTGGTGTCACATGCCATTCTGACTGCCAATCGTCAGCTTGCGGAGAAATCCGATGGATTAATTATCACTCCTTCACACAATCCACCCCAGGATGGTGGAATTAAATACAACCCACCCCATGGTGGGCCGGCCGAGGGAGAGATCACTAAGTGGATTGAGCAGCGGGCAAACGACTATCTGGAAGATCGGCTGAACAAGGTTGTCACGGAGCAATATAGTGCTGCGATCAATTCTGCCTATGTCCAGCAGGCAGATCTTATCTCCCCCTATGTGAACGATCTCGAGAGTGTCGTGGATATGAAAGCCATCGCCGAGGCGGGAGTACGATTAGGCGTCGATCCCCTGGGTGGCTCCGGGATCTATTACTGGGATAAGATTGCCGCTCGCTATGGTCTTAACATAGAGTTGGTTAACGAGAGTGTCGATCCCCGATTTGGCTTCATGCCTCTGGATAAAGATGGCAAGATCAGGATGGATTGTTCATCTCCCTACGCCATGGCTGGCCTCTTAAAGCATCAGGATAAATTTGATCTTTGTATCGGCAATGATCCCGACTACGATCGACATGGTATCGTCTGCCCGGGCTCTGGATTGATGAACCCTAACCACTTTCTCGCGGTGGCTATCGATTATCTTCTCACTCACAGGCCTCAGTGGTCTGAAAAACTGGTTATTGGCAAGACCTTGGTGTCGAGCTCGATGATCGACAAGGTCTGTTCGCAACATCAGCGAGCAATGTGTGAAGTGCCTGTCGGCTTTAAATGGTTTGTCGATGGCCTTTTCAACGCGAGTTTTGCGTTCGGGGGAGAGGAGAGTGCCGGTGCCGCTTTTTTAAGGCGTGATGGTAAGACCTGGTGTACAGATAAAGATGGATTTATCCTTGCTTTATTAGCCGCAGAGATACTGGCTGTTACCGGTCAAACTCCTGCCCAAAGGTATTCTGAGTTAGAAGCGGTTCACGGAACGTGCTTCTACAAACGTGTAGACAGCCCTGTCAGCCCCGAGAAGAAAGCAAAATTTGCTGAAATTATAGCCGCTGAAGTCGATGCTGAGCGCTTAGGTACAGATAAGTTAGCCGGGGAAATTATAGAAACCATGATGACTAAGGCTCCGGGCAACGGTGCTGCTATCGGTGGCATTAAGGTGGTAACCGAACATGGCTGGTTTGCGGCACGACCGTCAGGTACAGAAGCACTGTTTAAGATCTACGGTGAGAGCTTCATCAGTGAGAGTCACCTTGAACAACTGATAACTGAAGCTCAATCCATCATAGCGCATATGTTGAAAGCTTAGCCAAACTGTGCAGGCTCCGGTGCTTCACCGGAGCCTGATGCAATCCAGCTTCTTAATATGATATATGACAGCTGGGTAACTCATTTTTTTCCAGGTAGTTCTGGTGATATTCCTCTGCACGGTTGAACTTTAATGCCGGAACGATTTCGGTCACTATCTGCCTCTCTCCCCACTTACCACTTCTGGCCAGTGATAATTTTGATCTCTCGGCGATCTCTTTTTGTACCTTGGTATGGAAGAAGATGGCGCTACGGTATTGTGAACCGATATCGCCTCCCTGCTGGTTTAAGGTGGTCGGGTTGTGATTTTGCCAAAATATCGCTAAAACCTGCTCAAATGAGATACGCTCTTCATCATACTCTACCTGTACAACCTCCGCATGCCCCGTGTTACCGGATTTGACCTGTTCGTAACTGGATGCGGAATCATCTCCCCCCATGTAGCCACAACAGGTATTTATTACCCCATCCAGCTGTTTAAAGAAATACTCGACTCCCCAGAAACAGCCTGCGCCAAATGTTGCTATTGCCATTGTTTACCCCGCTATAAATATAATGAACCGCTATATCATCGTTATGTTGCAAACGTCTGGACGGCTAGATGTCTGCATTCTGTTTCAGTTTCCCGATAAATGCAAACAGAATTTTAAAAAGTTAATGACCCCTTGTTGTACCAGAAGGATTTGCCATCTCTATAAATGGCTGATCGGGGAGTAAAATGTTACTATCCTTTTTCGAGCATTTATAAGAATAAAAAGGATCTTACGTTTATATGTTTGTATTTATGTACATTTCATAACGTGAGAACAATTAAGGAGTATCTCGTGTTTCAAGCGCTAAAAGAGTCAAAGAACTTTTTGAACCTGACCCTGGCCAATCCACAACATCTTGAAGAAACCTGTTCATTTTCGTTAGGTGACCATACCCGTGTCGAGGTATGGGATACCGGTGTGATCCTGTTTGAACCTAATGTGCCGCAGGGAAAAGATATTGTTCTCTCCTGCGCCGTACATGGAAATGAAACGGCACCGATCGAACTATGTAATGAGCTGGTCACGTCGCTGCTTCAACAGAAGCTGATTGCAAAGCAACGAGTTCTGTTTCTGTTTGGTAATCCGGCGGCTATCATAAATGGCACCCGTTTTATCGATGAAAACTTAAATCGACTTTTCAACGGTGCCCATTCGGCAGGAGATGGGCTGGTAAATCCGGAGCGGATAAGGGCTAAGAAGCTTGAACTTTACGTCGATAGGTTTTTTAGCGGTCAAACCGGTGACCGTCATCGTATTCATTACGATCTTCATACGGCAATACGTGGCTCTAAGCATGAAAAGTTTGCCATCTATCCCTATCGTCCCGGTCGTAAATACAGTGGCGAGCAGATCATGTTTCTTGAAGCCTGTGGCATAGATACAGTACTTTTTCATCATGAGCCTACGACGACATTCAGCTACTTTTCATCACTGAACTATCAGGCCGATGCATTTACCATAGAGCTGGGGAAAGTATTACCTATGGGGCAAAATGATATGACGCGCTTTATTGCCCTCAAAGAGATGTTGAATCGACTGATCGCCGATCAGCCGCTTGAGCTGTCGCAGTTAGATACGCAAAAAGTGAACCTCTATCAGGTGTGCCGTGCAATCAATAAAAGATTCGATGATTTCGAGTTTACGTTTGCAAATGATGTTGAAAACTTTACCGCGTTTCCTGAAGGCTATATTTTGGCGAAAGAGGGTGGGGAGGAGATAAAAGTCGAACATAAACTCGAGGCGATTGTGTTTCCTAATGCTAATGTGCCTGTCGGTCAGAGAACGGTACTATGCCTGAAACCTGCAAGTACTGAAAATATCGATTCGCTCAATTGAAAAGCGTTTAACCGCCGAACGTCGGCTCTGTAGTGTTTCGGTTTATCTGTGCTATGTTCAATGCGGGCGCTTTCATGTGATTAGCGGGGCGAAATTCAGGGGCGTATGCAGGTAAGCGAGTATTTCATCTGGAGAGTAATAGAGCCTTCAGTGATTGTGCTATAGCGAGGTGGAAGAGGATATATGGTCTCGGGTAGAGGCTTAATGTAAAGCTAAAGATACGCCGCCATAACCAGTTAGTTTTATTTAGCGGATGAGAATAGTTGATAGGTAGTTTACGTTAACGTAATGTTTCATCCGCGTATTACAAAAATTGACGCTTTCGATACCGAAAGCGTACTAAATAACAAAAGCACTCAGCTGATAAGAGAATAGTATGAGCAACGCAACAAGCCACACTGAAACTGTCCATCGCGTCAGTTTTCTCGATAAGGACTCAGTGACAGTCCCTATTTTAAAGATTTTGCAAGCAGACGGAACTGTGTATGAAGATGCCGTTCTGCCTACTATCGATCAAGAACTTGCCACTAAGATCCATGATACCTGCGTCTTTACCCGAGTATTAGATGAGCGCATGTTAGGTGCTCAGCGCCAGGGGCGTATCAGTTTCTATATGACCTGCACGGGTGAGGAAGCCTCCATCATAGGAAGTGCTGCATCTCTAGATGATGAGGATGTTATCTTAGCCCAGTACCGGGAGCATGCGGCGATTCGTTATCGGGGATTTACCACTGAACAATTTATGAATCAACTGTTCAGTAATGAGAAAGATCTCGGTAAAGGCCGGCAGATGCCGATCCATTATGGTTGCGCAGAACTCAATTATCAGACGATCTCCTCTCCGTTAGCCACCCAGATACCTCAGGCTACCGGTGTAGGTTACAGCTTAAAGATGCAGGATAAACGTAATGTTGCCGTCTGTTATTTCGGGGAAGGTGCTGCATCAGAAGGTGATTTTCATGCGGGGTTGAATATGGCTGCCGTGCTGAAGTCGCCAACGATATTTTTCTGTCGCAATAATGGTTACGCCATCTCTACCCCTACCAGTGAGCAGTTTATGGGGAATGGCATTGCCAGCCGTGGTCCCGGTTACGGCATTCATACGATCCGTGTTGATGGTAACGATATGCTAGCCGTATTAGCTGCGACTCAGCAAGCCAGGGCACATGCTGTACATAACAAGGAGCCTGTATTGATCGAGGCGATGACCTATCGTCTCGGTGCGCATTCATCTTCCGACGATCCGTCGGGTTATCGCTCCAAGGAGGAGGAGGCTAAATGGCAGCAACATGATCCTGTTAAGCGGTTCAAGTTATGGATGATCAACAAGGGTTGGTTGACTGAAAAGCAGGACGCCGAACTGTACGACAAGTACCGTAAAGAGGTGCTTGCCGAGTTGAAGTTAGCTGAAAAGCGGCCAATGTCAGGAATAGACAGCTTAATTGAAGATGTTTATGACACGCCCACACCAAGATTACAACAGCAGTTGAAATCACTTAAGAAACACCTGAACAAGTATCCTGATTCATATCCAAACAGCGGGAGAGCATAAGACGTGGCAAAAATTAATATGTTGCAGGCCATCAATGATGCACTTTCACTGGCATTTGAGACTGATGATAAGACAATCTTATTTGGTGAAGATGTTGGCCACTTTGGCGGGGTGTTCCGTGCTACTTCCGGTCTGCAGGAGAAGTTTGGTAAAGATCGTTGTTTCAACACGCCATTGACAGAGCAGGGGATCGCGGGTTTTGCCAACGGGTTAGCCTCAAACGGCATGACGGCGATAGCCGAAATTCAGTTTGCCGATTATATCTTTCCGGCAATCGATCAGATAGTGAATGAGTCGGCCAAGTTCCGTTATCGCAGCGGTAATGAGTTTAATGTCGGTGGGATCACTTACCGTACACCCTATGGTGGCGGCATCGCCGGCGGTCATTATCATTCACAGTCTCCGGAAGCCTACTTTACTCAGACTGCGGGGCTAAAAGTGGTGGTTCCCCGTAATGCATATCAGGCTAAAGGTCTTCTACTCGCCTCGATTCGCGATAAAAACCCAGTTGTTTTCTTTGAGCCAAAGCGTCTCTACCGAGCGAACACCGGCGAAGTACCAGATGGTGACTATGAAATTGAATTGGGTAAGGCAGAAGTGGTTCGCGAGGGGAGTGATATAACTCTGCTTGCCTGGGGAGCGCAGATGGAGATCATCGAAGATGCCGCCGATATGGCTGCTAAGAAAGGGATCTCATGTGAAGTCATAGATTTACGAACTTTGGCACCATGGGACATCGAAACCGTAGCGGCTTCGGTGAAGAAGACTGGCCGTCTGTTGATTAATCACGAGGCACCGCTTACCGGCGGGTTTGCCGGAGAGATAGCTGCGACGATTCAGGAGGAGTGTTTTCTATACCTGGAATCTCCAATCAATCGTGTGTGTGGGTTGGATACGCCCTATCCATTAACTCATGAGAAAGAGTATATGCCTGATGCGCTTAAAACATTTGAAGCGATTAAAGCAACGGTAAAATTTTAGGAGCTTGGCAATGATTAAAGAGTTTATTCTTCCCGATATCGGCGAGGGTGTTGTCGAGTGTGAACTGGTCGAGTGGCTTGTCAATGAAGGCGATACTGTCAGCGAAGACCAGCCCATAGCCGATGTGATGACCGATAAGGCTTTGGTACAGATACCCGCACCTCACGCAGGTGTTATCAAAAAACTTCATTATGCGAAAGGTGAGATTGCTAAGGTGCATGCGCCGCTCTATTCAGTTGATCTTAATGGTCATTCTTCGAATGATGAAACGACCTTAGAAAGTGAGGAACTGGGCTTTGAAGTAAAGTCTTCAGAAGACGATGAAAATAATTCAATGCCAGCTGAGGCCGGTATAGCTAAATCTGCGGTTAAGGTCGAAGAGTTCCTGTTACCCGATATCGGTGAAGGGATTGTCGAGTGTGAGTTGGTTGAATGGCTGGTAAGCGAAGGTGATCAAGTCGTTGAGGACCAGCCCATTGCGGATGTGATGACCGATAAGGCTTTGGTGCAGATCCCTGCAATAAAATCGGGGAAAATCGTTAAGCTTCACTATCGTAAAGGGCAACTGGCTAAGGTGCATGAGCCTCTGTTTGCAGTTGAGGTCGAGCTCGATGAGCCGGAGATGGCGGCCATTCAAGCTGGAGACAGCTCAGCCACAGCTCAAAAGGAAACAGTGAGTGAGCACCATGAGCCCGTTGTGCAAGGTAAGGCGTTAGCGAGTCCCGCTGTCAGACGCATGGCACGTAGCATGGATGTCGATATCGCTAAGGTTCCAGGGACAGGTAAAAACGGACGCGTATTTAAGGAAGATATTGAGCGCTACTGCGCTGGTAATACTGAAAGCGGAGCACCTGATGCGCAGGCTCCCGTTACCGAAGGTGCTCAGAGCCATGAACGCACAGATGAGGCTGTATCAGTTGGCAGTGAGGCGACAGTTGACAGGGTTGAACCTATTCGCGGCGTAAAAGCGGTTATGGCCAAGATGATGACCGAGTCGGTATCCAGCATCCCTCACTTTACCTATTGTGAAGAGATCGATCTGACGGATCTGGTTACCCTGCGTGAGAGTATGAAGAAAAAGTACTCGAGCGATGAGCTAAAGCTCACCATGATGCCTTTTTTCATGAAGTCTATGTCTCTTGCGCTTAAACAGTTCCCGGTAATAAACAGTCGGGTCAATGATGACTGCACCGAACTGACCTATCTGGCTAGTCATAATATCGGCATGGCGGTGGACTCAAAAGTGGGTCTGCTAGTACCCAATGTTAAAGATGTTCAGGATAAGTCAATATTAGAGATCGCTGCCGAAATCACCCGGCTTACAACTGCGGCGCGCAGTGGCAGAGTGAGTCCGGCCGATCTTAAGGCGGGTACCGTCTCTATTTCAAATATCGGTGCACTGGGCGGAACTGTAGCAACGCCTATTATCAACAAGCCAGAGGTTGCCATTGTTGCCTTGGGTAAGCTACAGGTGCTGCCACGCTTTAATGAACAAGGTGAGGTTGAAGCGAGAAAGATCATGCAGATCAGTTGGTCTGGTGATCACAGAGTCATCGATGGCGGCACTATCGCTCGCTTCTGTAATTTGTGGAAGCAATACCTTGAGCAACCACAAGAGATGCTACTCGCCATGCAGTAGTCTATTGAAATAACAGATAAAAAGAACGCAATTGGCGTTCTTTTTATCTGTAATAGTCTTAAATTAGTTAATTTTTTATCTTCAATTACGTATAATCTCTCTAATATACATAGCTTCCTGGTTTTAAGATGAGTCTGTCAGCTCCACAAATTGAAAATATTCAATATCCATTTCCCCCAAAGCCGCAACCGCTAACCGATCTTGAAAAGGCTGATTACAAGGCTCGAATCAAGCAGTTGTTGGTTGAACGTGATGCAGTCTTGGTTGCCCATTACTATACGGATCCAGAAATTCAGGCCTTGGCTGAGGAAACGGGGGGCTGCGTTTCAGATTCACTGGAGATGGCCAGATTTGGTCGTGATCATCCGGCTAAAACACTTATCGTCGCCGGTGTGAAATTTATGGGTGAAACCTCGAAGATCTTAAGCCCGGAGAAAACGGTCCTTATGCCTACACTGGAGGCAACCTGCTCCCTTGATCTGGGGTGTCCGATCGATACCTTCAGTGAGTTCTGTGATGCTCACCCGGATCATACCGTCGTGGTGTATGCCAATACCTCAGCAGCCGTTAAGGCTCGTGCCGATTGGGTAGTGACATCCAGTATCGCACTTGAGATTGTTGAACACCTGGATAGTCAGGGGAAGAAGATTATTTGGGGACCCGACCGTCATCTTGGTAGCTATATTGCGAAGCAGACCGGTGCCGAGATGCTGATGTGGCAGGGTGACTGTATCGTTCACGATGAGTTCAAAGCAAAAGCTCTGCGGGAGTTAAAGACCCGCCACCCGGAGGCTGCGGTGCTGGTTCACCCAGAGTCCCCGGCCAGTGTTGTTGAGATGGCTGATGCCGTGGGATCAACCAGCCAGCTGATCAAGGCTGCCCAAACGATGGATAACGATACCTTTATCGTTGCCACCGATAGGGGGATCTTCTATAAAATGCAGCAGGCTGCGCCCGATAAGATACTCATCGAGGCACCAACCGGAGGAAATGGTGCTACGTGCAGAAGTTGTGCTCACTGTCCCTGGATGGCGATGAATGGACTTCAGGCTATCGAGGCGGCGCTAACGGCCAAAGACACCGCTCCCCATGAGATATTTGTCGACGATGAGCTGCGTGAAGCTGCATTGATACCACTGGATCGTATGCTTAACTTTGCGCAGACATTGAATATGAAAGTAAAAGGCAACGCGTAATCTAATTGCATCCTTCCATGTGATATAGACCCGCAGGTTTGATCTTAAATAAAAAGTCTTCATTATGGAGGCTTTTTTTCTATAACATCCAAAATTTAAATCATATGTGCGCTAAACTTTAAATCGAAAGTGTACTTTAGTGACGTCAGAAAGGAACTTTTCATGAAGCTTCGATGGATCGGAAATTTGAGCATAAAAAATAAGCTCATGCTCGTAATATTGCCACCGATAATAGGTTGTATATTTTTCGGAACCTCTGTGGTTTATAACCAATACCTATTGGGCCAGGGGTTGGAGCAGGTCAAAGTGCTGAGTCAACTGGCTACCGTGAACAGCGATCTTGTTCATGAGCTACAGAAAGAGCGTGGCATGAGTGCCGGTTTTATCGGTTCTAAAGGCAAATCGTTTGCCGGTAAGTTACCGGGTCAGAGACAGCTCACAGATAAGCAGCTGACAGGCTTTGAGTCATTTGTACGGGATAACATATTGCCCTCTGTGTTCTCCAGTCAGTTAAGCCGGGTCAATTCTGAGATCTCCAGACTCAGCTCAATTCGCTCAGGTGTCGACTCCCTGTCGATTTCGGTCGCCGAGGAGGTCGCTTACTATACCGGCCTCAACAAGATGCTGCTAAGCATTGTCGATCAAACTGCTAAAGAGGGAGACAGTCAGGAGATCGCCATTCAGGCCGCGTCATTCAGCGCCTATCTTCAGATGAAGGAGAGAGCAGGAATAGAGCGTGCAGTGCTTAGCTCAACATTTGGAAACTCAGAATTTAAACCTGGCATGTTTATCAAGTTTGTGACTCTGGTTTCAGAACAAGCCAGCTATGAAGAGCGCTTTCTGGCTCTGGCCTCCGAGGAGGTGAAGCTGAGCTATAGCAAGTTAACAAGCTCACAGGCGGTTGCGGATGTTAACGCATTGAGAAAAATAGCACTTAGCCGGGATGGGGATGCCATCAGTGCTCAAAGTGCAGAAAACTGGTTTGCCAAATCAACGGCCCGTATCGAGCTGGTAAGAGCGTTCGAAAAATCCCTTTCTGAATCATTGATCACAGTAACAGATAAGCAGTTGAAGGCTTCTCAGTCTGTGATGCTGACTATCATAGTGCTTCTTCTTGTTTCAGGTGCTTTGGTTATCTTTATCTCTGTGACGGTAGCAAAATATATGCATAACCGTCTCCACTATCTGCATTCAACGATCAGTAGCGCTCAACAAAATTACGATCTTAGTGTGCGCGTTAAGAGTGAAACTACGGATGAGCTCGGAGAGTTAGGTAGAGCGTTTAATCATATGATGAATGACTTTGAGCAGGTTATCCACAAGGTAAGAGACAACACCGACAGGCTGTTAAATGCCTCAGAGCAGATGGATACATGTGCAACGGCTATGCAGGAGGATGTGGCTATTGGTCATAGCGAAGCTGAGCAGGTCGCTTCGGCAATGACAGAGATGAGTGCAACGGTTCAGGAGATAGCCGTTAATGCAGTGAAGGCATCAGAAGCTTCGACAGCGGCGAATGTAGAGGCGAAAGAGGGTAACCTTGAGGTTAGCCGCACCTGTGACAGTATCAACCTTCTGGCAGAGGAGATAGGCGATGCTTCTAAGGCCATCCATGAGCTGGATAATGATATTCAGGGGATCGTCAGTGTATTAGGTGTGATCAGTGGTATCGCTGAGCAGACTAACCTGCTGGCACTCAATGCCGCCATTGAAGCCGCCCGCGCCGGAGAGATGGGAAGAGGGTTTGCAGTGGTGGCCGATGAGGTTCGAAGCCTGGCTCAACGCGCTCAAACTTCAACGGAAGATATCCGTAACATGACCGAACGTCTAGAAAAAGCTGCCGTGGTAGCTGTTCGGGCCATGGATAAAGGTAAAACACAGGCCGAGCTCAGTGTCACAGAATCCGAGAAAGCCGGCCAGGATCTGGATAAGATAGTTACCGAGGTAGGCGTTATCGACAGCATGAACGAACAGATCGCTGCGGCAACACACGAGCAATCTGCCGTATCTGAAGAGGTTAACCGCAATGCCCTTAAGATCAGTGAGATCTATCAAAATACTCAGGCCGTTGCCGATGAGCTTAGTCAGTTGAACGAAGACCTGTTGGCTGATGCCAACACCATGGCCAAAGAGGTGAGTAAGTTTAAGCTGTCCTGAGCATCATAATTAAATTCATCACTCTATATTCAAGCCCTGTCGAAAGATGGGGCTTTTTATTATCTAATGCTATCATAAAACAGCCGGTCATATTGAAGAAAAACTGCAGCCTGGCAATTGTTTAATTATAGTTTTATAGCCGCCTGCAAAAACTATTGTCCTCACATCGGCTCGCATAAGGTGGGAAGCCCGTTATCAAGCGCATCTTCACCGCTTATTGAGAGTACAGGTATGATGATAAAGCTAATATGGATGTTATGATGAACGAAAACCTTTCTATCGATACCCCGTTAACCGTGCAACTTCTTGCCTCCTATCTACAATCTTTGGTTGAGGTACAACAAAGCAATGGGTTACTACTCGGCCTCAGTGGGGGAATAGACTCTTCTGTATTGCTTGCCATTGCTGTAAAGGCCGTATGAAAGGAGAGGGTGCACACTTCATATCTGTATGATCGGGATAGCGAAAAGCAATCGCATGACAAAGCCAGTATCATGGCAAATTGGCTGGGTGTAACCCTTGAGGTAGAAGATATATCACCTGAAATGAGGAGGAAGAATGTTTATGCCCCATTGATCATGAAGCTGATACCCTATTCCTCTCTCTTTAACCGTATGATCCAGCACTCTTACCGTCTTATAAATGGAGAGGTACCATTTAAAACATCACTAAAAGTCGGCAGTCATGTCGATGATGGTTCATGGATTAAACGACTCATGTATAACTTGATCATCAGACATATCGACCGAGGTTTTTCTGAACGACATATCTATCGAAGAGAGATATTGAGTAGAAAAGCCGCCCGGGAAAACTTGACCCTCATAGGCGCAGCGAATCGCTCTGAATTTGAAGTGGGTTGGTTTGTTAAGGATGGTGTCGATGATCTGCCAATTCAGCCAATGACGGGGCTGTACAAGACCCAGGTATGGCAGCTGGCGTCATATCTGGACTTACCTGATGCGATTCAGAATCAACTTGCTTCACCCGATATGATGTTCGGGATCACCGATGAGTTTGGTATCGGCCATAACTATAGCCAGTTGGATGCTATTCTGGACATGATAGAGCAGGGAGCGGCAGATGAAGAGATGATTAATCACGGTATCAGTAAAACCGATATTGAAGATGTTCGGGAATTGATGCTGTATTCTCAATGGAAGCGAAGCTCATTACATGAAAGCCCACCCGTATATGGTGGAATAGATGGGAATGTACGCTCAACTAATAAAGCGGGTAACTGATACAGTTAGATTAAACCTTCTATCGATCTTTTATTGCGATAAATAAAGCCATATATATTTCTGTTATTGTTACATAAAGCTTATGCGATGAAAGTAACAAGTTATATAATCCTTCGGGAGAACAATTGAAGGGTTAAAGTCATGAAGTTACAGGCTATTTTGTGGGATTACGATGGAACCTTGGTAAACTCTGTCCCTAAAAATATCGCGATTACAAAATCAATTTTATCTATAGTTGCTCCTCATCTCACAGGGGATAAGCTTCCTAAATATCTTTTAAACGAGGCGGCCTACCATGAAGCCAACCACAGTGCGAATAATTGGCAAGAGCTGTATCGTGATTACTATGGGTTGACAGAACATGAAATGCTGAAGGCTGGATCGCTTTGGGCCGAGCATCAAGAAAGCAACCAAACTGAGGTTCAGTTATTCGACGGAATAGATAAGGTCATCGAGCAGTTTTCTCACCTTCCTCACGGCATATGCTCTCAAAACTCCCAACTGAATATCTGGAATGTGCTCAAACAAAATGGAGTAGATAAGTCATTTCGAGCCGTTGTGGGCTACGATGATCTTGATAGTGACTGCCAGAAACCGCACCCATTTGGCGGCGTTAAGTGTTTGACTGATATTTTCGATGAGGCCATAAATAAACTGGTGATGTATGTCGGAGACCATGAAGCCGACGTTAAGTTCGCAAAAAATGTTGAACAAACTCTGGGGACAGGCTCAAGAGTTATTTCAGTTGCAGCGGCATATAGTGGCGCAACTCCGGATAGTTGGTCGGTTAAACCTGACTATGTTGCATCCTGTGTACCAGAGCTTGCGAGCATCATAGAAAAATACACATAATAATTATAAGAACCAAGGAGTGGAGACTGGCATGAGAGTTATGGAGAAACTTATCAAAGGAAATTATATATCTCTTGTCTCTGCCTCTCTATGGGGAGCAGCCTTTGTCAGTTTTGCCTGCACGGCGAACGAAGGTATCAGTGAACGAGAGGATTGGAAGCAGTTTTTCAATAAGTTCGATGCCAAGGGAACGATCGTTGTCGTGGATGAACGTCACAAGCTTAATAAAACTCAGGTCTTCAATGGCTTACGTGCAGGCGTGCGTTACTCACCGGCTTCCACCTTTAAGATCCCGCATTCCCTCTTTGCTTTGGATGCCGGAATTGTCCGGGACGAGTTTCAGCTCTTCAAGTGGGACGGTATAAAGAGAGGTTTTGCACCACACAATCAAGATCAAAATCTGCGTTCTGCAATGCGTAACTCTGCAGTTTGGGTTTTCGATATTTTTGCTAAGGAGATTGGCGAAGTAAAAGCCGGTAAATATCTGAGAAAAATTCAGTACGGTAATATGGATCCTGTTACGCAGAAGGGTAGTTATTGGATTGATGGAAACTTATCTATATCTGCCTATGAGCAAGTGACCTTCCTTGAGGCCCTTTATAAGAACTCACTGCCATTTCGTCTTGAGCATCAGTTATTAGTTAAAGATATTATGATTGTCGAAGCAGGTAAGAACTGGATATTGAGGGCAAAAACCGGTTGGGAAGGAAATTATGGTTGGTGGGTCGGTTGGGTGGAGTGGCCAAGTGGTCCAGTTTTCTTCGCGTTGAATATTGATACTCCCAATAGAGTGAAAGATCTATACAAGAGAGAAGCAATCGTGCGTGAGATCCTCCGCTCAATTGAGGCTCTGCCCCAGCTTAAGGCTAAATAGATAACTGGAAAACTGTCTCGCTGTCTGAAGATTCAAAACGAAAAAAGGCTGTCCAATCGGACAGCCTTTTCTCCGAATATGGCGGTGAGGGAGGGATTCGAACCCTTATTAAGACCCTGATATGCCCTGAAATGGCCGATTTTGTGTCTTTAAGAGGGTATATCGAGGTATACCAGGACCACTTTTGATCCCAAATTGATCCCAAATGATTTACGACGAAAAGAGACTTTAGCATGATTTTTTGAATTCAAAAAATGGCCGATATCAGGAAAAAGACCCACTGGATGATGAGCCTTTTTGTTAGGTTGGAGCGCCTATTCAGATATGTATTCTGAAAACTAACTATAGATGTTGGTACTGGTATGTCAAAGCCGTTTCTAGTGGAGTGTGTTTTTGGCCGGGCAAAGTTACCAAGGCGGAATCTGCGTTCTAACTCATTTATGCCCCGAAATGAGCTAGAGCGACTATCGTCAGATAAGCTTCAATCTTAGATTGTCAATATCTAAGCTAATACGAAGTCACAGGCTTTCTTCCCCTTGATAATACTTCCTTCTAAGCAAAAATAAGCTAATGCAGACCTCATAAACACCCACGCATCTTTCTATCGGACAGTTTTAAGTGTTCTTCTTCACGAAATGAAAAATAATCCTTTTGCAGCAATGAGTTGTAGATGATAGCTTTACCTAACTGAGCAAGTTCCCACGAGGGTTATCGTGCTTCTATTGAAGTAAGTTGTTATGTGCTTAAATGGCACGTCGTACCGCATTGTTCAATGGAGATACTAGAATGGAATTAAATGAGATTTTCGCACTAATTACAACAATGGTTTCGATTGTCATTGCCTTCATGGTCTATAGGCTCACCATCCGCACGCACCTTTCCACTAAAGGAAACCAAGATTTAACGGTTTACAAGACCTATATTTATGAAGGATATATTGAAGGTGGCTTTAGCCCAGAGTTTAAGCTGAAAGCGGGAAAAGACGAAGATTGTGGCTACAGGGAAGCTCGCTCCAAAGCCCTTAAAAGTTACATAGCTGATCCTTACACTTGGAACCAAAACGCCTCGATTGAGAACTCAAATTTGGGTGATGGTTGGTCATGGGAAAACCAAATATCATATCATACCGCGGACTCATTGCAGAACTTGGGGCTATCTGTAATCTCTGGAAGTGTACCTGCAGCTTTAGTCCTTGTTAGCGTCGGAGATGCAATTATTGACGATTGGCTGATATGTTACGGTTGGATAGAGTCCTATAAGAACAAAGAGTCTGTCCATCCGCTTAAAGCTGCTAAGTCTATTGGTTTTACTACATTCCATAGACGGCATGCAGAATGGATCGTTTTGTATGCCGTACTCTGGCTGAAAAAAAACTGGAAGTATCAAAATACAGATATGGTTATTGATCTTTATTCTCAGTCTTCAAACGGTTTAGAAGCTATAAAGCAACGATTTGTTGATATATGTTTACAGGATCAGTTTTTAATAAATCCTTTAATGAGGAAGGATGTGAAAACCCTCACTGGTATCGATATACCTGTTAGGGGAAAGAGCACGTAACAAAACCACCCAACCGACTCAGCAACGTAGCCCTTTTATTGCTAAAAATACAGCAAAATCGGGCCACATTGCTCCGCGGCTGATGGCTACGTTGATATGACTAGAGGTCTGTAGAAGGCAAGATTTATGGCATTGACAAGAATAGAAAAAGAGTTGCTCAGCCCAACTATTCGCGGCTTAGTCAAGCACAATGAATATTTGTGGTGGGAACTAAAAAGACAAGCGTTTGATTTTGGGTATCAAACCAGCTATCCGAGGCAATTTGAGTATGAGTTACCTGCTAGAAATGCTCTCAGTCAATTGTCTAGTGAGATCAAGGAGAAGCTGTATTTTGAATGTTCAAAGAAATATAGACCAACTAATGATAGTGTAGATAGCGTTATCGAGCAGATGTATGTTTCCGAAATCATAGAAGAAATCGGGCGTAGGGCGATTATTGCAGCAAACAGGACAATTCATTGGTAATTTGCTCTAACAAATGCTTTAAGGTGGTTTCTGTAGTTGAGCCGGGCGTTAGAAGGAGAGTCATAATAATGGAAATAGAAATATTGGGGCCGTTTGATTACCTGCCATTTAAAAAAGAAGGGGCATCACTTTATTGTGAAAAGCTGACTTGGAAACCAGGAATATACTTTTGGGCCTACCAAATAGAAAATTCTTATTGGGTAAATTATATCGGCATTAGTTCAGTTTCAATTGCTAAGAGACAGTCCAATCACTTGTCGTCTTTCTTATCTGGCGGGTATGATATTTATAATATTAATTCACTTTTTAATGGCGTGCTCGAAAGAGCATATAGTCCAGGTGACGGGAATGAAAGCTTCAACAAAAATTTTGGTTACCTCGAACAACAACTAGATAACCTATGTTTTTTCTTTGCACCAATAGAAACAGAAACCTCACTGCTACAACGTATTGAAACTTCGTTCATAACTCACATAAGAAGTTCCGCTGAGAATTCAAAGATTTTAGATAACGGCATTGTAAGCAGATATAAACGAGATGATGAAGAAGTGATACCCTTAACTATTAATTCGCCTGCGATCATTAAAGGGATCCCAGACTCACTTTTGGCATAAGCCATCTCCCTTCTAACGTATAAGGATAAGTCGCGCGTAGGCGCGTCTTTCTCCCGGTCTTTGAACAAGTTCAAGTAATTCCTTTCCTAATGGAAAAAGTCTTTTTTAGAGTCTTAGAACCAAGATGGTTCTGTCCAAAAGTGGCTTAGAGTTCTTTGTTACCTGATAGGTCTAACTTAACTAACCGAGGCTGTTAGAGGGAAATGTGAAAATGGATATTAATACTTTCGCTCAATATCCATTTGGCAGGTCAAGGGTGTACATTATTGTGAAGCATTTTTCTTGATTCTTCTAATCAGCAACAGCGATCCGATTATCAGTACCGCTAGCGGCAATAAAAAACTCATATTTGATCCTTAATATTACGTCATATCGTTTTAACTCATATGATACGGAAAAGTATGTAATACGTGGCTAACCATGGGGACTTTAACTCTCCATTTTCTCGGCAATGATTCTCATAGGCCGCAGAGCCAGTGTAGCATTTCATTAAAACTAGAATATAGATGATCAGGTAACGCAAATTTTCTGTTTCAATGTACTTTTCGAAGCACGATATCAAAATCGCTATGCCAATCATCCAGGGTAGATATCTGATAAATTTCTTGGTAAATGGATTCATTGTTATTAGAATCCATCATCGAAGCTAGAGCCGAACCCGCTATCAGATCCTGAGTCAAAGCTGCTAAATGAGTCATCTATACTGCTGCTTGAATTGGTAAAGGTATCTGCAACACACGAGCTCATTGCGTCATTGGTTAGGCTTTCAGTTACTCCGTATGGCTTAGATTCTACGTCAACAAAGCTGTTTGGAATCATAATTTTGCCGTCTACGTTTACTGCAGGTGTTGGGAAGTCGTCGGATTTCATTTTATTCTCCTGAGTGTTGTTAAAAACAAACTTCCCATTTCAGATTAATGAAAAAAAGTCTGATTGCAAACACTATTTCAACTCTATTTTTATCATAGAAATTAGCCGATATTTTCAAGCGAACTGCTAGATTCGATAACAGAATGTGTTATTACACAGCAAAAATCGGTACGATTTTTTGTGACAAAAGTGCATGTGAACACATGCTTTCAGCGCGCGTATTTGAATGATTACGAAGTAATGATGAAAATGAGCATTGCGCATGTACAGCTGGTCTGTACTGACTTCATTTACATTTTGCTCACGCAAAATTTAGACTCATATTTCGAAGAAATTGATGGCTAAACCCTTAGTCTTTCGTTAGAAAGGCTGAGCGTCGAAAGTTGGGACAGGTGTGGCACACATCCCCACGTCGTAAGCGGTGAAAATGCAGTCAGTACAGAGCGGAGCGAAATACATGCGCAATTGATGCTTTGAATGGCTAGAGCGTAGCTCGTAAGCCAGCGTCGATGACGAGTCATCAGAGCTGGCGGGCGATTCAGAGCATATGAATGTTTCACGCAGTGACTCATTCATCAGACAACGTCTGGCCTGGTAGCGATATTTATCGCTATTTTCATCCCGAGAGGGAGACAGCAACTTCTCGGAATGAAAGACGGTACATATTTCTATAAACAGCCGCTGTTTGTATGTGCAGAATCTAACTATTGATATCGATTTGTCATTACACAAAGGTATCAATATGACCCACCCAGGTTTTCAACAGCAACAACTGATAAACCAAGCCGTTTTTTCATCAGGGGAAAAGGCTGAAAAGTATCTGCCTTACCTGTTCATGCCGATGAAATATTTCCCCGGTACCAACAACAATCAAATAGGTAAAGCCAGGCGAGCACTCACCATTAAGCTTGTTGCCCGTTTCGGCCTAACATCTCCAACTATCATCGCTAGGCTTTACGGTGTGCCGCATAGGTTGGCGCTAGAGCATCTGAATAATTTAGTCACAGAGAAGTTGCTGAGTTTAGTTATCACACACCGTTCTTTAGATGGTCGTGTTTATGTTCTGGATTATGCAGGGGCTAAATTTGCAGAAGAGCTTCTGTCTGTTGCTGTGTATTTTCGCTCGGGAGAGCCCAGCCTTCGTGTTAACCAAAACGCCATCATGCATGATCTGATGATGCAGTATATTTTGTTGAAAGGGATACATAATCAAACTAAGGATGGAACTGATAAGCCTCTGTGGTTTTCCTTTGTTACAGAGCCAGAGTTTAAGCGGCAGTTCAAATCGGATGAGATACGCAATGTTGATGGAATCGCGCTAGAACCTGACGGGGCCATAGCGGCAATAGAGATTGAACATTCATTCAAGACGAAAGCAGCCCGTCAAACAATCCTTTTAAAATGGCTTTATGGGTTAAAGAATGGTTATTACAACAAGATTATGTTGTTCTCGCAATCTCAGAAAATTTTCACGGACATCAAACGACTTCATGATCAGTTATTCGAAGAATTACCTACACGGTTTGATAAAAAAACACGGCAGCCGATGTTAAGTCTTAGCGATGTAGAAACGTTAAAGCAAGCGATCGTATACCGAACCATTTTTTGTGATGAAATAACAGAAGTGTTTTATCGATGATTCTTGTTTTAAAACGGAAAAAGACGCTAAAAGCGTCTATTTCCGTGATTGCGTGAGCATGCCTACCAACATAAACACCGTCCTCGCTTTCGAGTTAGATATTCAGCAAAAACCTACCCGGAGTTGTCGCTCTCTCAATTGTATTGCTCAAGCTGGGTAATGCAATCACTAGGCTACAAGAGTTGTCAGCTAGAGCAAGTGAGTATTTCAAATGCTCTATCTATAGCTAGGATCACAATGAGCGAATAACTTGTATTTAGCGTTAGCAATCAACTTAAATAAGTAAACTCATGATAAATACTTTGCTGTTCTTATCTCTCACCATTTTTCACAAGCTTACAATCCTCAATATCGTTTCCCAGCCCGTATGATTCATTTTAACCAAGAAACTGAGTTAAGAGGCAACACCATGTGCAAACAAGTCAGCTATAGCAAATACCAGAAGCGCATCATCAAGTTTTTAAATGATTTGCTGGGCTCCCAAACGCCTTTTTCCTACGAGAGAACCCAAAACAATCATCTAAAGGTGTTAATTGAGGGGGTTAGTAAGCCGCTCTATACAGGTTCTACACCATCAGACACGCGCTCGATAAACAACTTTATGGCTGAAGTGAAAAAGGAGCTTCGCCTCGCTGATACAGAGGTGATAGATGACGATAGCTTATTACCAAATACAGGTAGTCAGAATGAAAAAATGCCTATATCTATTAAAGAAGTATTCAAACCAAGTTATGACAAGTTGATACAAACCTGTATTAAAAGTCTACGAACTAGGGTTGAAACGATAAAAGCCCAAGAGAAACAAAAAGTCGAGGAGAGCAATGACGTTGATTTTATCAAATCTTCGCGGCTAGCAGTGGTAAAGCATGCGATCTCTCATGTGCTGCAATCAAATAAACAGGCGGGATATATAAAGCCTAAAACGATGAGGGAGATTGAAAGCAACATTTTAAGACACCTTAACTTCATGCTACCCAGTATCGCTTTCTACTCAGACCTTTTGGCGCCAAGCAAGCAAACCGAGAGAGAGAAGTTTGAAGAGCCGAAAAGTCAGTTAGGTAGCGGTAATGTTGTCAATCTCGAGAAATCTAAAAAAGCGCAGCTTTGCCAGAAAAAATCGACCAAGAACACAGTAGAAACCATGCTGACGGCACAAAGTGAAAAACCTAAGAGCTCGGGCTTGTCACAACAAGTGATGTCGTTGTCGACTAACAAGCGTATTCGAGAGCTACGCAGCTTAACTAACGGCCAAGCGCTTGCTTTGATAAAAGACATTGAGCAAGCCATGACGTTAAATCGTGAACAGGATATCGAATCAGTAGTATCACTTATACGCGAAAAAGATCTTCCTTTAGAAGCGATCATCAAACGAATAGAAGCGGCTTAAAACTATCGATAGTAATGCTAAAACGGTAGACGAGATGAGTATTCACTCTTAATTATCAAATATTTTCATTATTAAAGTGAGGCGGTGATGAGTCAATCATTAACCATTCCAACTAGCCTATTGGGCTTTGATTACAACATAGAACTTGAAAGCTGGAGTAACAGTCTTCATGCTTTCAAAATATTTGATGGTAAACCTAAAGAGGTATTAGATGGAGGAATAGGCCTAGGGTTTAATTTGATAACTCAATTTAGTGAAGGCCAAAACTGGTTAAAGGGGATACCTCAACCACTGTTAGCCGCTACCACTGCATTTCCTGAACATCAATATCAAATGCTATGGCTGGCAGCCAATACTGATCAAGCTGCACAGTTACTTCTGACACGTCCGCTGTTGTTGGTCTTGATATGTGAGAAGTACCCAGTTGATAACAACGCCGCACTTAAAATGAGTCAATTAGGTCAGCGTGATATCTTGAAGAGCCTAGGTTATGACGGCAGTAAATCAGCACTTAAATTCATCGATAAATTAACGCTTACCTTTGAGAGAGACTTAGAACTTCAACATGTTAAAAAGCAACTCGACAGCAGATTTTGTGGCTATAAAGTATTTAATCACTATTCATCCGTTAACTATGTCGCGTTGAGCTTAGATCATAGATACTCTTTCTTAACAGGAACAAAATTAGGAAGGGCTATTGCCTGCGAGAAAGGGTTAACAAGGGTATCTTTACTTTCTTGTCTGGCCGATACCCTGATGCTCGGCGTTGAACTTGGGGTTAATGATCCTGCGTCAAGAGTTGGGCAATTATCATCGTTAAATGAATTGAATCTGCTGCATCAAGAGTGGATCGATCGTCGTAATGACATCAGACGACAAGAGTTAAGGCCTATGGATGCTGATACGCCTTATCCATGTATGCTATTGGGCAATGAGCAGATAGTTGCGATTAAAAATTATGACGAGTTATTTAATGAAGGCGTTAACCAGAGACATTGTATTGCCATCTATCATAGCCGTATTGTGGCGGGTGAATACTGCGTTTTTATGATGGAACAGCCCCAAAGGGTGACCATAGGGCTCAAAATTCACAATAGGCAAACAATCTCAATAGAGTTAGATCAAATAGCTGGCTTACGTAACGCATTGCCAACAGACGAAACGAGAAAAGTCGTCTATCGCTGGTTCGAGAGCGCAAAGAGAAACCTCATATCTGATTAATTGGAAAAGTTTATAAATTATCATAGGGGTATCATCGTTTTCGACTGCAAGTTCTGGTATAAAAGATGGCAATCTACATCGGGATATCAATAATTTATGGCAAAGTCACTCAATTTTGAACTCATCCGCGGCCACAATGAAAAACTCGCAAACCTAGGTCAACTTGCTGAAAGCATACTGCACCTAGATCCAGGCAGTGCGATCACTCGCCTTCGTGGCTTTGCAGAGGAGGTGACTAAAGAGATCTACGAGATTGACGCCCTGCCCAAAATGCCCCAGGCAAACTTTATTGAACTACTGAAAGGCGATGGCTTTATCCATTGCACAGAGTCTCGACTGCGCGATCAACTTCATTTTTTACGTATCAAAGGCAACGAGACCGCCCATGGCGCAGAGGGCTCTCAAAGCATCGCCTATGCCGCGCTCGGTACAGCCCATCAACTTGGCCAATATTTAGCCGTTAACTATTACGGTTTTCATGTTTCTGATCTCACTCCCTTAGTGTTACCAGAGCCTCCAACAGGCTCAGCACTGAATCAGAAACAGCTCGATAAGGTACTTGAGCAAAGTCAGCAAGCCCAAGACAAGTTACTTGAGGAGTTGGCGCTTGAGCGTCAAAAGCGTCACGATGCCGAAGATAAGGCTCAAGCGACAGTGGAGCAGCTGAAGCAGGCTAGAGCCCGTAGCCAGCATACCGCCAACAGTCTGGAGTGGGACGAAAACACCACTCGTCAACTGCTTATCGATACCCAGCTGGCTCATGCTGGTTGGGATGTCACAGATAGCGAAAAAGTCGGTATCGAAGTCGAGGTACTGCACCAGCCAACCGATAGCGGTATTGGCTATATCGATTATGTACTGTGGGATGACGACGGCACGCCGCTTGCGGTAGTTGAAGCTAAACGCTCCCGTGAGCATATGCAAAAGGGGCGCGAGCAGGCTCGTTACTATGCCGAGGGACTCGCCAAGCAACATAACTGCGCAACGCCAATTGTGTTCTATACCAACGGATATGAGATCTGTATCTGGGATACCAAGCAGTACAACACCTATCGCCAGGTATTTGGTTTCTACTCCAAAGACAGCCTGAAGTTTTTGAACTTCCAGCATCAACATAAAGAACGAAACCTCGAGCTACTTAACCCCAGTAACGACATTGCAGGTCGCCCATACCAGATAGAAGCGATTAAATCGGTGACTACCAAGCTTCAAAACCAGCGCCGTAAAGCGTTAATCGTGCAGGCAACGGGTACAGGTAAGACCCGTGTATCTATTGCCCTGGTCGAGCTACTACTGCGCTCTCGCTGGATCAAGCGTGTGCTGTTTCTGTGTGACCGTAAAGAGCTTCGACGTCAGGCCGATGGCGCCTTTAAAGAGTTCCTGCCCAGCGAGCCACGCTGCGTGATAGGTGAAAAGAACCAAGTGGACCAATCGGCACGGGTATTTGTTTCAACTTACCCAGGCATGATGAACCGTTTCTCTCAGCTCGATGTGGGTTTTTTCGACCTTATCATTGCCGATGAATCACACCGCAGTATCTATAATCGCTACCGTGATATCTTCGACTACTTCGATGCCATGCAGGTTGGCTTAACTGCCACACCCGTTAAGTTTATCGCCCGTAACACCTACGATCTGTTTGGCTGTGAAAATGGCGACCCAACCTACAACTTCGATCTCGCCGAGGCAATCTCCCACGAACCACGCTTTCTAAACCCATTCAGGGTTAAA
This sequence comes from uncultured Shewanella sp., assembly GCF_947501225.1. GTDB lineage: Bacteria > Pseudomonadota > Gammaproteobacteria > Enterobacterales > Shewanellaceae > Shewanella. Next base: position 179,043 of record NZ_CANMUW010000005.1, on the reverse strand, counting down.
GAGTTCACTACCGAGTTTCTACGTGATGGGATCCATTACAAACAGCTAAACCCCGAGCAACAGGCTCAGCTTGAGGAGGATTTAGGCGAAGAGGAGGCCAAAAATACCACCATTAAGGGTAAAGATATTGGCCGCAAGATCTTCAGCGTCGACACCGACAGCGCCATTTTAGAGAACTTGATGGAAAATGGTATCAAGGATTCTACCAACTCCTTGGTGGGTAAAACCATTGTATTTGCGCAAAACCAAGCCCACGCCGAACAGCTAGAAAAACTCTTCTGTGAAGAGCTATACCAACAATATGGTAGCAAGGTCTGTAAGGTGATCCATAACAAGGTTGACCGTCCCGAAGCACGCATCGATGAGTTTAAAAACCCAGATAGCGGTTTTCGTATAGCCATCTCAGTCGACATGATGGATACGGGCATCGATGTGCCTGAAGTCGTTAATCTGGTGTTTGCCCGCCCGGTTAAGTCTTGGGTCAAGTTCTGGCAGATGATTGGCCGTGGCACACGCCTATGCCAGGATCTTTTTGGTCCGGGTAAGGATAAACAGGAGTTTTTGATCTTCGATCACTACGGCAACTTCGAATACTTTGAAGAGGAGTATGTCGAGGCCGATACGGGCCAGAGTCGCTCGCTACTACAAACCGTGTTCGAAGCCCGGCTTTTGCTTGCGGATGAAGCGCAGAAAAAAGCCGATGTAAAAGGATTCGAGCTGGCCTGCAGTCAGCTTAAGGCAGATATCTGCGATCTTCCCGAGGGAGCGATTGCCGTGCGCCGTGAACTACGAAACGTTAAGCAGCTACAAGAGACCGACATGCTACTAGAGATGAGCGGCCCGACGCATCACTTGCTAGAGAGTAAAATAGCGCCTTTGATGGGTTCTCGTACCCTGAAAGATAAAGATGCATCCATGCTTGATAGATTAGTCTCTGAGCTCACAATTACCTATATTTCAGGTAGCAGTGAGCTTGAGGGCTACAAAGCCGAACTGATAGCCAGGTTGCAGAATCTGGCGGTAACCATCAATGATGTCCGCCAAAAAGGTGATGAGATAGCCAAAGTGCAAACTCAAGCTTATTGGGATGAGTTGTCTATCGAGCAGTTAGAAGCGACGCGCACAGAGCTTCGTAGCATCATGAAATATAAAAAACGTATCACAACGCCTTATGGCAGTGTGCAAACCACCAGTGCAGAAGATGGCGGTGTCGAAGAGAATGACCGTACCGTGGTCATTGGTGATGATGAAGCCATGGTATATCGTAAACGCTTAAAGGATATTCTCGATACCATGCTGGCCAAAAATCCAGTGCTACAAAAAATCAATCAAAACCAGTCAGTAACAGAGGCTGAGCTACAATCGCTCACCTCTACCATATTAACCCAACATCCAGGGGTCGATGCTAATGCGCTCAACGCCTTCTATGGTCGTACACCTGCAGAGTTAAGTGAAACCCTTATTCAGCTGGTGGGGTTAGATGCTGAAAGGGTCAACGAGCAGTTCACCGCATTTTTGCAAAACAACCTGCTCACCTACCAACAGACCCAGTTTTTAAACCAACTTAAGGGTTTTATCTGTCGTAATGGCCGCATCAAAATTACCGACCTTTACGAAGGCCCATTTGAAAAGCTCACCAACGGCGAGGGGCTGGATATCTTTGGCGATGAGAGAGCCGATCAGCTTGCAGAGCTGATCACGCCATTCTTGCAGCCCCATTAAGCGCTAACCCCATTAGCAGTGTTAAAATCGACTTGAATTCATGGCTGAAGTAGGGCTTTGAAGTACCGACGTGAAGCGAAAGCATGAAACCTTTGCCAGCACAGCGCAATCAACAAGGTGCGGTTGCTACCGGGTCAGTCAAAAACTGACCATATAGGGGAGATTGTAAGGTTACGATCTCCCTTTTTAGTGTCAAAGTGCGCTAGAATCCACTCTCATAAAAATCACCAATGTATTAAGTCATCAACACTTAATCGTTAGTTAAAGGAACACTATGTTAACTGGTCAACTTCGTAACGACATCGACAGCCTATGGGAAAAGTTTTGGACCGGAGGGGTCACCAACCCATTGGTGGTGATCGAGCAGATCAGTTATCTCATGTTCTCCCGCATGCTCGATATGCAGGAGACCACAGCAGAGCGCAAGGCTAAGCGTTTAGGCAAGGCTTTTACCCGTCAGTTCCCTGAAACCACAGAGGGACAGCTGCTGCGCTGGCAGAACTTTAAAAACATGTCCGGCAAAGAGCTGATGCCTCACCTGCGTAATCAGGTTTTCCCGCATTTTTCAGACATTGAACTTAACGGCTCAGATATTGCCCAGTTTATGGCCGATGCCGATGTGGAAATTCGCAGCGAGTCGGTACTGCTATCAGCAGTTGAGATGGTCGATAAACTGCCCTTAGAGCAGAGCGATGTTAAAGGCGATATCTACGAATACCTGTTGAGTAAACTCTCATCGGCAGGCATTAACGGTCAGTTCCGTACCCCGCGCCATATTATCGACATGATGGTAGAGATGATAGATGTGCAGCCCACCGACACTATCTGCGATCCTGCCTGTGGTACTGCAGGCTTCCTATCGCGTGCCATGGAATATTTAACCCGCACCCATACAAGTGAAGACAGCATCTACCAAGACGAAGACGGTAACCCGGTTTACACTGGTGACCTGCTGCACGAATACAAAGACCATATAAACAATCAGATGTTCTGGGGTTTCGATTTCGATAGCACCATGTTACGTGTTTCAGCCATGAACATGCTGCTCCACGGTGTCAGCAGTGCCAATATCACCTATCAAGACAGTTTAAACAAAAGCTTTGCCGATGCGCCTCAAGAGGAGAACTACTTCGACAAGGTGTTAGCTAATCCTCCCTTCAAAGGCAGTTTAGATGAGCAGTCGGTCAACCCGAAAGTCTTGTCGACAGTAAAAACCAAGAAGACCGAGCTCCTGTTTGTCGTTCTGATTTTGCGTATGTTAAAACTCGGCGGTCGCAGCGCCACTATCGTGCCCGATGGCGTATTGTTTGGCTCATCAAAAGCCCATAAACAACTGCGACAAGAGCTTATCGACAACAACCAGTTAGAAGCGATGATCTCCCTGCCAAGTGGTGTGTTTAAGCCCTACGCAGGGGTATCAACCGGAATTCTTATCTTCACCAAGGGTGGTAATACTGACAACGTCATGTTTTATGATATGGCGGCCGATGGCTACTCGCTAGATGATAAGCGTAACCCAATTAAAGATAATGATATCCCCGATGCGATCACCAAGTGGAAGCGTTACAGCGAGCTCTATCAGGCAGGTGATACACAGGCTCTAGCGGCTGAGTTTTCTGATAAGACCCAAAAAGCCTTTATGGTGTCGGCAGCAGATATCAAAGCGCAAAAGTACGATCTCTCCATCAACCGCTACAAAGAGGTAGTGTATGAGGAGGAGACCTTTGAAGATCCGAAAGTGATTTTAGGTAAGCTGAAATCCCTTGAGAGCGAGATCATGGCCGATCTTGAAGCGCTGGAGAAGATGCTATGAGCTGGCCGACTAAACAGCTAGGGGAACTAGTAGCTATTAAAGGTGGTGGTACACCTAGTAAAAAAGTTGATGAATACTGGGGAGGAGATATCCCGTGGGCATCAGTAAAAGACTTTAAGTCCAGAGTGCTGTCAGTTACTGAAGATTACATTACAGAGTTAGGTGTTGAGAAGTCAGCAACAAACGTAATCCCTAAAGGAACTATAATAGTTCCAAGTCGTATGGCACTAGGAAAAGTAGCGGTTTCAGGATGTGATTTAGCTATTAACCAAGACTTAAAAGCTCTATTTATTCTAGACTCTAAATGCTTAGATCAAGAATTTCTTGCTAGATTCTTAGAGTCAAAAGCAGCTTTTATTGAAAGTGAAGGTAAGGGGGCAACGGTAAAAGGAATTACACTAGATTTTTTAAAGTCTCTTGAAATCCCACTGCCACCGCTTGCCGAGCAAAAGCGTATAGCCGCGATCTTGGATAAAGCCGATGCAATCCGCCAAAAGCGCAAACAAGCCATCGACATGGCCGACGACTTCCTCCGCAGCGTCTTCCTCGATATGTTCGGCGATCCGGTGACTAATCCGAAAGGATTTCCTCTTGGTACTATTCGTGACTTGGTTGAGACGGCAAACTATGGCACGTCAGGAAAGGCGTCTGAAAATGAGGGTGAATATCCAGTCCTCCGTATGGGTAATATCACTTATCAAGGCTCATGGGATTTCTCAGACCTTAAGTACATCGACCTTACTGAAAAAGAACTACCTAAATATCTCGTTCACAAGGGTGACCTGTTGTTCAATAGAACGAATAGCCGTGAGCTCGTAGGCAAAACAGCTGTCTACGAACAAGAGTCATCTATGGCATTCGCTGGGTACTTGGTTCGGGTGCGTGCCAATGAGGCAGGCAATAATTATTATATTGCAGGGTATTTGAATTCGGGTCACGGTAAAAAAGTATTGATGGGGATGTGTAAGAGTATTGTTGGAATGGCGAATATCAATGCTCAAGAGCTACAGAATATTAAGATTCTACAGCCGCCAATCGAGCTTCAAAATACGTATGAAAGTCTTGTAAAGTCAGTAAATGAAAGAGTAATCAAACATACTGAAAGTCAAAGTTCGCTTGAGGAACTGTTCAACTCCCTTTCCCAAAAAGCTTTCGCTGGTGAACTGTAGCGAACTGTTCAGCGCCCGAACCTTCTAAACCCCTAAGCCGTCAGCTAATTGCTTGACGGCAGCAATTTCAGCTGTGTAGCGGCAGAGCAAATCGTCCTGCTCTATCCTGAGCGGTTAGAAAAGCCATTCCACAGCAATCTTTTTAGTCAAGGCTAAAGCAATTAATCACTTACCCTGCATGGTTCGGGGTAAGCTATTATCTGAGATTATCTACTTCGCTAGATAAATATTTCTAAAGTACCCCTGGCTTGACCACTTTCCTGGCTGGCGAATAGGATCCCAAGAAGTAACCACGACCTCTTGGCCAATGAGCTGCTTAGCTTTGGCCGTTATCTGGCCTGCTTTATCGAAGGTCGATGTTTTCATGTACCACTTGGTGCCACTTCCAAGAGTGAGAACGGTACATGAAGAGCCCCTATGGTTCACTTGCTCTTCCACATTGATGAGTGTGGTGGGGGAGGTTTGTTGAACTTGATTTCCTTGTTGCAGAGCTTGCTGCTGTTCAAGCTTTAATTGCCTATTTTCATCTTCAAGATATAAGCGCATCTGCTGCTCGGTATCTGCTCTGTGCTTTTCTGATTGTGCAAGCTGTTGAGAGTATTGCAGCTCATTTGAAAGTAACTCGATGCTTTGCCGGGCAGTGCGCTCAATTTGGGAGATCTCATTACTGCTTCTGTGCTTAGTCAGCTCACGAACTAAGTCTGAATGCGTTCTCAAGCTGCCTTTGATGTAGGTCTCATGAAAGCCTAATAAGATGGTTGGAGTTAAGTCACCAGATTTTCTGAGATCTTTCATAACGCTAGATAGGTAGTATTCAGTATCACTATCATGACGCCAAGCCGTCACTAGTGAATTTGTTCTACCATTGTCGTGGATAACAAACTTACCTGAAAGCTGCTGCTTGCTTTGTGGGTGTTCAATACTCGCATTATAGAGAAAGCGGTCATGATGTCTTGGATCGGCTTTGGGGCCTGAGATGATCTTAAGCTCGATACTTGTATCGTGTTCGAACGTAAAGCCAAAGCGTAGCGGAAAAGAGTCAAGGTTACAGTGCTGGTTGGCCTTTACCTTTACTGAAATAGTGGGATGAACTTGGGGCGAAGAGTTAATCATATCTGCTCTAACAATCTGTCTATAACAATCAAATTCTGGCGTATTTATATCACCTTTAATTATATGAAAACACCATAGTTTGATGTATATCGGTGACAACACTGGCCAAGTCACATATAGTCATTAAGATACTGCTACCTGTACAGTAAAAGTTCAGGTTTTATAAGTATATGGAATAAATGCAGAACGGAATCTGGTCTTTGAATTTTCCTCATTTGCACCCTTAAATCCCCATACTGGTATAGCCATGAAATATGTTCTGAGGCTAGTGCCTGGAGCAATAGTATTCAGGCCGACTGGTGAAAACGATGGCTTATCTTATACGAAACACAATATGAAAAATATCTTAGTTGCCGTAACAGGCGCGAGTCCTCAGGTATTGACTGAAACCTTGTATGCATTGCACATACAAGGCAAACCGACGCCTGATGAAGTCTTTGTGATCACCACTAAAAGTTCCAAACAGATGTTGGTTGAGGGATTGTTTGAGCAAGGACATTGGCAGCAGTTAATTGAAGAGTATTCACTCCCTCCTATCAGTTTTGACGAGTCAAATATCTGGGTCATCAGTGACGAGCAAGGCAACGAACTTGAAGATGCCAAGAGGGAAGAAGATCAGCCTACGATGGCTGATTTCATTACCCGGAAGGTAGCCAAGTTAACGGCGGACTCAAGCTGCGCCATTCATGCGTCTATCGCTGGTGGCCGTAAAACCATGGCGTTCTATATGGGCTACGCAATGTCGCTCTATGGTCGTGAACAAGATGCCTTGAGTCATGTGTTCGTCGACGATGAATATGAGTTTGTTAAAAATTTTTATTATCCAACGCTTCAAGATAACTGGATTGAAGGAAAAACGGCTGGCAGCCGAGTCAATACCAAAGATGCCCAAGTTACCCTTGCTGAGATCCCGTTTGTACGCATGCGCAAGCAGTTTGAATCGGACCTGTTAAATCAACTTGAAGACAGTTCTTTCTCTAAAACGGTGGCGCTAATGAATGCTGCTAGCCAGCCATTGGCAGTCTCTATCAATTTGAAAACAAAAAAACTGAGTGTTTTAGGGGTTGATATAAAGCTCTCAGCCAAGCTGTTAGCCCTCTACCTGTTTATGCTCTCACAACCTCAGCGGCAAATTAAAGTTGGTTCTGGGTTCATCAAAAATACCGAGTTTACTAAACAGTACCTAAATCACTTCAATCAAATGAATGGCGATATACGTGTTTACAACACCTTTGGCTTAGAAGACGAGGGCGATTGGGTTCGCGGTCAGTTTGATAACTTACAGCCTATGACTGCAAAGTTCATTCAAGAGGTACTTAGTCAGCTCCATAAGAAGCTGATGCACCACTTACCAAGTGACGTGGTAGATAAAATAAAAGTGCACTCAGATGGAGTAAAGGGCGGAGCTACTTACTCAGTATGCAATGAGCTTACTGTCGAGGTAAGCCATCCTTAACGATTGTAAGCTTATGAACACCACTCTAGCTCCGGTTTGGCTATGATGGTTTCATCAATGAATAAGAGCTTGTGTAAACCATTAGGTTCGCTTTTTTTAGCATTAAGCTCCGCAGCTTGGAATAGATATGGATAACTTTGTTTGGAATGATTTTGGCACTCTTTCGGCGGTTGATAAGACCGACAAGATAGTCACAGTGACTAACTCCGAAGGGGAGGTGAGAAAAATGAGTATTGCTAAGTACAAAGAGAATGCATTGGCCGTACACCAAAAGGCACAGTCGTTAATCGGCAAGCAAGTGACAATTAGAACCAGTCAAAATACAGCCGAGTGGAGCACACAGGTGTGGTTTAGCGAGATCGCAAGCTTATGATATCGAGTAAATCTGTTCTTACGTTACTAGTTAAACAATTAAACTGACAGGTTGTAATACCCAAAATTTATAATCCAGGGAGAGGGAATAATGGCGAAAATTGACGTTAGCAAAAGTGTACTGTTTGAAATGATCATGGCGACCTACGAAGCCTATGCAGTTAAGCATGATGGCAAGCATATCGTCGCAATCGAGACTTATGGAACACTATGGGGTTCTTTGAAAGGGCGTAGAGGCTTTAACTGTAGTTTGGAGCACTTCTCGGTTGAGTCTTCTGCCCGCCGACAAAGGGGCTGTGTGGAAGCTTTAACTATGTCTCGTCAAATTAAAGATGAAATAGCAGATGTTTTTGGTGAGGGGTACCAATATTTAGGCTCGTTTCATTCTCACCCTTACATTAAGTCAGAGGTCGCTACTGCTAGCGAATTACGTAAAAATCGTTTATTCGATTTCAGTGATGGCGACCATATGAGTGAATTTGGTGAGAGTTTTGAGGTTAATGGTAAACAGTATTCCTTAGCTCTGGTGATGACTATCTTTTCGATGGATAGAGCTGACACTACTAAAGACTTTAAAGTAGAGCCAGATCTCTATGAGTTCTCATTGGGTAATGTCAAACTCTGGCTGAAAGCTCAAGTCTTTGAACATAAAGCTGAATCAGAACTAACAGATAGTGATAAAGACGAGATGGAGATGTACAAGCTTAAGTTAGATGAACTTGAGTATGATTACTCACAAGAGTTAATCCCTGTTCCAATAGCAACTGAGCTTTGCTGTGATTTTCTTGATAATTTTGGTACCAGCTTCGAGAAATTTGGCCGCTTGGACATTAGCTCTAGAAAAGCTCGATATTTGAGCCGCAAGTAATTATCTATAATGGGGAGTTCCAGTGATTATACAGAAAAAGAACCATCTAAATCTGAAAGGTGACTCCCTAGAAGAGGAGGTAAACAGTGATGTCGGTGCGTATACGGATCACCAGAGTTTATATATTGAAGGGATAAAGGCTGTTAGTTCAGGCTTGGATTCATTGTTCGAATACTTTGAGAAATGCGAAGTACATATTATTAGTCGACTCCCGGCAGTTAAGTTGTTGCAAACATTTGAAGAGTTTGAAGACCTTTTCTTAGATGGGCTTGAAGAGATAGCTGAACCTCTAAAGAAAGGTTCAGTTGAGCAGACTGAGCTGCTTGATTCTGGTGGTTTCATCGATGCGATTCACTGTGGCGAATTTGAAGCTGTATTTACTGTTGACTATCAAAGTGGTGTCGATAGTGAGAGCGATAAGGCTGGTCTAAATACTTCGCTGCAATCGATAGACAGAGGATTTATGCAGTTGCTTATGGCTCAAGGCTACGGTGAAAATTAATAAGAATAGCAGCCATAGCTCATAAGATTCGTTTTAAAACATTAACGTTTTATGTTGTTTTGCATCACTATTTCTGGAGAAGGGAAGCCCATGTTCGAAGAAGAGTTATCCGAAGTAATATATTACCTGTCAGATCTAAATTTTGAAGTTCATTGTAGTTTAGATGTGGATGCATTCATTGATAAATGTATTGAAATCATTGAATTGAGCCTAAATGAAGAAACTTCCATTCAATTATCCTTGGGATCTGTAGGTCCAATGGCGCTAACCCCTATGAACAAAGTTAATAGAGGTGCAGTTTTTTATGACTCAGAGACCTACTGTGGTGATCAAGCTGATAAGTTAGCTAAGTTAAAGAATATTAGGTCGTTGCAACCATGCGTGTCATACGCTGAAAAGTGGATTGAGGTTAGCAAGTTATTTAATCAATCAATAGTCTTTGGATTAGATAAAGTGGTCGACAGTTACCCTGCTGCACATCATTACCATTATCGAATGACCGGGCAACTTGCTGGAATTTTAGATAGTGGCTCCTTACGCAATGGTGGGCTTGTTGAGCATCTAAGTCATGAGGAGAATAGCCACTGGCTAACGTACCGTTCAACAAGCGATTATTTGTCATCTTATTTCGAAGACGTTTCGATAGAAATCGAACCTGTTCTAATTAAGATCATAGAGTCTTCCGAAGAGTTGCAGCAGGCTTGGTCGAAACTTCAAGATATGGTGAAAATGTCCGGTAAGTTGGATATTAAAACCAGAATGTTACTCGGCAACGTAAATGCGTATCAGATTCTCCGTTTAATGAATCGTTCTGAAATTGATTTTCTCGAAGTTCAAGACTAGTTGAAGTTTGCGATTCAGTATTTAACGTGTTGTTTGAGTGAACTTTTTAATTTGAGGGAAACAGGTTTGATTAACATTAGTAATGAAGTTATCTCTACAGAAAACGGCATCATTAAGGCTGTTTGTACCGGGCAATACTCAAAAGAAGTTTGTCTTGGTATAACTAATAGCGTGTTTGGTGTTGATTGGTGGAGTATGGATGGCGAGACTTCATCTGTATCTGGTTTAACTGAAAACCTTAAAGAGGCGGATTTACTTGTAATCATCTGTGATTTTTCGGATGAGTCTGAATTAAACAACTGCTTTAAGCTAAACCAAATTGCTAGTGAGTTTGGAGTCTGGGTGATGGTTTTCGCCTTGAACAGCAAAACATTGCTCCAAAATAGTAAAGATATTCATCAATCACATCTGTTTGCGACAGCCAATATCCTCCCTATAGAGACTAGCCTTGCTGTTCCTTATCTTATTGAAGACAATTTACTTGCCCCTCAAACAGCGAATTTATTATGGGCTATGAGAGCCGTAATTGAGGTTTTTGGGGCTGGTGGGCTTATAGGTATTGACTTTACTGATGTGCATTACATGTTTGGTGTTAAAGGATTATACCGACTTTTCCGGGGTCATGGTTCCGGTAATAACGCTGCTGAAATTGCACGTATTGAGTTGGTCGATAAAATTAGAGAGTCTTCTCCGAAAAACGAGCGGATACTTTTGAGCATTTTTTGTGGAATGAAAACATCAATTGAAGAGATTCATGACATCGTGGTTGGAGCTCGCTCTCTTTTAAGCGATGACAATGGTTTACTTGTTGTTGGAGATATATTCCTATCAGCTGATGACTCTTATGATCAAATACTAGTAAGTGCGTGTACCTATGGCTAGTGCATTTAACAGCAAGTTTATGCCGCTAAATCAACTCTCCACCTTAGTGATTGAATCTCTGATAGGGGGTGTTTTTGTATGGCTGATTTCGAGTTCTGGCCTGTAAATGAAATTCAAATAACTATCACTTCGAGTCATTCATCATGTCGGTATATGAAAGTAATTTATCAAACTCAACGTTCTTCTTATCACTGTTTGACCCTCGTCAACGACCAAAAGGTTCCCGGGATCCATTGGGAACAGAGGCTGTATGGGGGAAGCTAGGGCGCCGTTTGGTTGGCAACCTAACCACGGTAACCTCTAACTTAGAGAGCTTCTTTGTGGCCCTGTTATGTTGTGACTATAGCCACCAAGTTATATCAGGAAATGACTCAAAAGTGAGTGCCGTGGATATAGCGGAGCGACAAGAGCGTTTTGCGCGCATGGAGCAGGTACTCGCATACATTAGACTGTCATTTCCTAAACATGCAGCCGTTCAGGGTATTCTAGGTATAACCAAAGCTAAGGCGCGTTTAGAACAGAAATCGATTAAATTAGGGCTGGCGCATCCCTTATTGACTAATCAGCTGTCGATGGGGTTGTGGGGCTACTACACTCCCGCCATGGCAAGAGCTGGCCTAGTGAATATTGAAAGTCGAAAGCTTACTGAGCAAGGGGGAATGGCTGCTGACAGTGTTAAGTCTGAGTTGGGGACTGCTTACAAGGCACTGTGTGAGTATGCCGATGCTGGTCAGCTAGACACTGATGATTTAATTCCGCTAGCCGAAGTAGTTGAGCAAGTATTTTACCAATTAAAGGTAAGAAAGGCTTTTGTAGAGGCGTTGATTGAAAAAAATGCCGATTGCTCAGCACAGGCAGCCCTTTACCAGCAAGCACTGCTATATATTCAGCAGCGATATAAAGAAAAGAAGCCTTTAGGAGCAAAACATTTCCTGGATTACTTGGCGGATTGCGAAAGCACTGAGTTAAATATACCTGCGCAGGATATAAAGCTTGTAGAGCCTGTGCTGGTGATCAATAGCCATGTGTTTAACTGGCTACAGGGGCAGCATGATAGAACTAAGGATGAGGTTGTTAAAGATCTGCAAGAGAGGATGTCGGTGACTGAACTGTCTGTACCACCGCTGTCTTTACCGCGGCAAAGTTTTTGGCAACGTAGTGCAGAGCTCATTAACCAATGTGATATTCAGAGTAATGAGCAAGAGTCTAGTCTTGCCTATGTTGAAACCTATCTGGAACACCTGCTTGAGCATCATAAAGAAGTGACGAAAGCGCGCCATGGTGCGCCTTGGGTTGAGCTGCGCAATGATAAAGTCTTTGTGCGTGTGGTCTCTTCATCGGGGAAGCTACCTGCTGTGGAAAGCGGCTTTAGTGAATTAACCGATAAGTTAGAAAATAGCTATTTTTTGTATAGCTTTTTGGCAATAGCAAAAGAGGCTATAGATAAAGAGTCTGGCATTATTGAATCGGATGCTTCCTACGAAAAAACTGATAAGGATGCAGCCCGATGAATTATGTCACCATATCTGATTTAGTGGCTGGTCATATAGAGGGCTGTATTGTTCAGTCAGCTTTTTTTTCAACATACAGTTTTGAACCCGACTTCTTCGAACTAGAAATTATGCCCTTGTTGATGGCGCAACAAGATAGCAAGAATGGCTCTACTTACCATCCAGCGCTTTCTACTAACGATGCTATTCGTTGGCAGCAGTTAGAGCGTTTGATGGTCGAGCGCACGATTGAAACTTCAGTTATTTATGATCCCAATGTGTACCGCTGCGAGCGCTCGCCACGATTAGAGATCGCCTATCATGCTTATGCGCCTGACAATGCTTGCCAACATGCTAAGTTGATTGCTCTTGTACTTGAAGAGTCTCACATGGATGAGATTGATAAAGCTGGTGAGCAAGCTTCAGCCCGTTCAAAAGTGGTGTTTGGTGCAGGCTCGTTTAACCTGACTAGAGCAGGCTGGTGGGACAATATTGAGTGTGGTCACTTCGTGACGCTTACTGATGAGTGGGCGCCTGAGAATTTATGCAACGATATAACCGCGGCGCTGACATTTTACTTGGCACAAGTTGGTGGGAAAGATATCGCGCTACAAAATGTGATTGATACGATTGAGTCATTTACGAAGACTGAAGCAGAAGATAATTTGCAATTCTATTTCAGTGGAAAGCAGAACCAAGCTAATCACTCTTTTTCAAATTTTATAAGCCAGCATACCAAGTACAGGCAACAACTTGAGGTTGTCAGCCCCTATTTTGCACAATCGGGTGAAAACCGTGTGATTGGCGACTTTGTTGATAGTTATAAAGAAAAACGAATTTTACTGCCTATAGATCCCCGAGATAGCGCTAAGGCCAAAATTGAGTTTTCAGTCTATCAGCAACTGAAAGAGTCTGGCGTTGACTGGTGCCAATGGCAGGTCGATGTTGATAAAAGCGTACAGGAGAAAGATGTCGCCAGAGAGTTGCATGCCAAGGTTTATCGTATGTCTTCTGATAATGGCTGTGATCTATTCATGGGGTCGGTGAACTTCAGTTTTAAGGCATTTGAACACAATATTGAAGCTGGATTTTTGATAAGAAACGCTGCTGTCTCACCATTACTTGGAGATAGTGTTGAGGTCGTACCCGCATTCTTCGAGCCTGTAAAAGATGATATTCACGCTGGGCAAGTTGATGGTTATAGCCGCTTGCCTGCGCTAAATTTAGTCTATTGCTGGAAAGCCCAAACACTGACTGTGATTAACGGTTCAGTTAAATGGCCGGACGAAATACAACTCTTTAACGCTACCGAAGAGAAACTTGCCACCTTGCATGTTACACAAGGGATTCTCAGTAATGAAGCTTATATTGAGAGCCTGGTTCTATTAGAAAATCACTTCAAGAATAGTGCCTTGTTAACGGCAATTTCCTACAGAGGTGATGAAGTCTATACAGCAGAAATATTGGTAAGCCAACTGAGTATCTGCATGCGACCGAGTGTTCTGCCACCTTTACAGTTAGCCGACCTGCTGGGCATATTTAGAGGCATGAGCAAGTCGCAATTACTCATGCTCACAGAGCGATATGCGAGGCTGAGTGAACTGCAATTAGCTTATCAGTCTGGCGATGATTTAGCCGTAGAGCTTAAAGCCGAATCTAGAAGTTTTTTCTCAGAATTCTCTGAGGTCAATAGTGCTTTTTATCATCTAAATGACAAATTAAAACAAGCGCAGGTAGCCGGGGACCAGCGAACCTTGGATTATTACCTGTTAGGTAAGCAGCCTGATTCACTTTATGGCGTTTTTATGGTGATAACTGGGCAAAAGGGTGTTGAGACACAACAGAGTAATGACCTGGTGGAACCCGTTGTTCGTTATCTTGTCATGTTGTCTATTCAGGATGTGTTGCAACGTCAGGCCCATTGTCATTCAGGTCTGTTTGTTAAGGTGAAAGCGGCTATTCATGCCCTTGAGAACAGTGGTGATTTGGTACTGGGTGATGAAAGTGGACCTGAATATAATCAGCAGTTTTATCGCTGGTTTAAAGATGAGTTTTTCACCTCGGTTGCGTCTAGTATGTCAACGATTGAAACTGTTCAGCAAGGAGCCAAGCATTGATCTCAATAGATAGTGCAAAGATGTTGATCGATTTTTCTGCAGGCGTAAAAGAACGAGAGCCTCTTGCTGAGCAGCAAATAGAAGGCAGTGTGGCCCTGTATAATATTTTGCAAAACCAAGATTTAGCCTACTTGGCAGATGAAGTTGGCATGGGCAAAACCTATGTGGCTCTGGGCACCATTGCTCTGATGCGTAAACAAAAACCAGATCTGCGTGTTCTGTACTTATTACCAAAAAATAATGTGCGCGATAAATGGGTGAAAGATTATAAGAGTTTTGTTGAATACAACTATCGACAAGATGATTTGACAGTTCGATCGCTAGACCGCTCTCCTGCAGCACCTTACGTGATATGTAAGGGCCTTGAAGCCCTTATCCGTGAAGCTGCTATGGGCAATAATCAAGATCTGTTTATTTGCGCATCAGCGCTTAGCTTTACCTTAGGTAATGATGTGGCTAGCTTGCAAACAAGTTTGAAAAAGCTGCTTAAACTCTATTCAGGTAATGCTGAGGACATTCATGCCTTGTTGGCTCGGTTGGAGCAAAGTGAGGAAGCTGAACAGCGTATATCTTCCTATAAAAAACAGTGCAAACAATTGTGGGCGACAGCGATTAATCGAATTTTGCCTCAGTTTGATCTTATCGTCGTGGATGAAGCGCACAACTTTAAGCGTGGTCTTAATACCAGTGATCGTAATCGTAATCTTGCTGTTGTACTTGGTACCGAACAATCTAAATCAGATACTCAGTACGTTGAAAAGCCAGCGTTAGTTCCACTTGTTAATAAAGTCATGCTGTTGTCTGCTACCCCCTACGAGTATGACCTTAGTGAAATGGAAAGGCAGCTTGTGCTATTTGGTTCTGACTTACTGAGTGATAAGAAGGAGAGAGAAGACCTGCTAAGCAGTTTTATGGTTCGCCGCCTCAATGAAATGAATATCGAGGGCAAAAAGCATACTCGAAATATGTATCGTGATGAGCACAGAAGTGGCGAAAAAGCTGAGGTGCAGATGAATGATGCACAAAAGCTATTTGCGGCCTTAATGCAAAAGCGGGTAAGCGAGCATCTTAGACAAAATCATGCGGGTAAATATCAGACGGGTTTACTGGCATCATTCGAAAGTTATCTGCCAAGCAAACTGGTAAACCAAGAGCATGCCACCTTCGATGGGGATGAGGAAGATCGAAAAGAGGAAGCCAGAGATGACAATGTAGTTGAGCAGCTTATCTCAAGTTTTAAAAAACGTTTCGACCAAATACCGCCTCATCCCAAAATGGACTGGGTGGCAAAACAACTACACCAACAGGTCTATTTACACGGTAGAAAACAGCTTATTTTTGTCAGGCGAGTTGCGAGTGTCGGTGAGCTGAAAAATAAGTTTGAGGAGCTATACGACAAACTATTTATTGGACAGTACATTCAACGCGATCCGTTTGTCAGTAAGATGTATGACTATTATTTGAGTCATAAATATCAGGGAAGCTTAGATACTGCGGAAGTTACGTCGGAGGAGGGTAAAGAGGCCAATAAGGAGGGGGACGATAAAGCAACAAGCGACGATTTTTTCAGTTGGTTTTATCGTGGTCGTAATGACTATGTAGAAAAGAACATCAAAGATGGAGATGTTACCCCACACAATTTCAGACAGAAGGTTGCGCAGCGTTCAACCATGTTTGAGCTAAATTGGGCAAAATGGCTTAAAGGTATTTCTGACAAGCAATATGATAATCAATCGCTGATTAAATTTGCAGACGGCTTAAAGGAATCGGCTAGTGATACGGATGAGCAAAAGCGTTTTCAAGTGGCTCAATATTGTTATCTAAGCTGTTTACTAGAGGATGATACTGTCGAAACAAATATTAGGCAGGTCGCTGGAAGGTTGTTTAATTACCTTTATCACTCTTTGCCCCCTAAAATAAGTAAGAAAGATAAAGAAAAGTTGGCAGATGCGCTTAATTTCACTTCACTTTTCGAACAGGTTAGCCAAGATGATGAACTCTTTTCAATTTTCCCTCTCTGGACTGGAAAGTCATTAAGCAAAGATATTTTATTACAAGCTGATGTATTAGCACAGGATAGAGCTATTCACCTGCGCGAGATACTTAGGATGGTACTGGCTTATATTTGTCGAGTGGATCACCCTTGGATAGATCTCTATTCGATTCGTGGGCAGGATAGTGAGAAAGATTCTTTTATTAATTTGTTAAAGCAACAATATAAGGCGAACCTTGCCTTCTCTAGCTACAAGATTTTGAAAGAGCTATCTCAAAACATTGAACTGCTGATTAAACTGAATTTCAGTGAAGCTTATCGTAAGCCTCACAGCGATTTAATGCGCTATATCTCTAATCAAATTCGTAATTTACAAAGTTGTGCCGGGGCGAGTGGAATTAATAGTGGTGATAGATCTCCATTGGCCCGTAGATTTAGAATGCCTGGTTACCCAATGGTGTTAATCAGCACCGATGTATTTCAAGAAGGAGAAGATCTTCATACCTTCTGTGATTCAGTCAGCCACTATGGGATTTCCGCCAGTCCAATCGCGTTAGAGCAAAAGGTTGGAAGAGTCGACAGAATCGGCTCTATGGCTCAGCGTGGGATTATGCTTAGCCCGGAAGATGCTAATCAGCACTTCATTCAAGTTCGTTTCCCACATGTTAAAGAAAGTATTGAATATATGCAGGTGCAACATAGTGCCTTTAATCTGAATCGGTTTATCAAAAATTTACATAAAGTCAGTGGTAAAGATAACTCTACTGCCGTAGAAGTCGATATTGATGAACGTCTTTCTGCAATTGAGCCACAGATCCGTGATCACCTGAAGAGTCCTTTTGTTGCAGCTAAACACACCATTGCTAAATGTGAGTTTGATAGGTCTCTGATGGAGTGTCAGAAAGACAAACTTGAAAGTTTGATTGCCGATATACAAAATCGTTATTTGGGTGGGAAGAAGTTTGAAAAAACTGCGAAGGGGATGACATGCACTCTAGGTAAGGGGACCGGGGAGTATGATTTTGAAATTCGTGCAGCGCGGAAATCAAACGAACTGGTGTTATCGATAACAAAAAAATGGCATGAGGAACAATACCTGGCGGATGCCCTTCAGTTTCTAAAGAAGTTTGCATCACAACATATTTGTCGTTTACAGGTTGAAGATAATAGTGGAATCAAGGTTTTCAGTCTAAATGTCGAGAGGTTGTATAGCCTACAAGATGAAGGCCTGAATGAGTATGAAGCAACTTATGAGAAAGAGTTGCTTGAGAATGACGCTGTCTTTGCACCATTAAACATATACCCCCAGATTTCTGAGGCTATTAACGGGTTCAAACTTCATCACCAAAAAGTGTCTGTTAGTGAAAATGGCAACGCTGTTCAGTTTGATTTTGAATGCAGTAAACGTAAGCAGATCATAACAACGACAGAGAATGATGAGTATTACTGCATCTGCTCGACAGCAATATCGCCGGAAAAACTGGCCGGTAAACTAGTAAGCAAGGAAAGGCTAGATACAGAAAAATTGTTGAAGTACACCGCAGGTCGAAACCTTATTTATGATCTGGTCGATTTTTATGTGGATAACCAAGATGGGATCTCTGTTCGAGCCTTTTGTCGTAAGACACATTGCTCTGATATCGATGTACTCAGGATTATGTTTAGGGTTGCCAGGGAAGCGGATCGTTTAGAGTATTTGTTTAGTGATGTGGACCAGTATTAACGCCATAAATTACATGGTCAGTGCTTATTGCGAAGGTTTTTAGGGACGTATCAGATGTTAGCTGCTTTTCGCTATGGCTATCACAGTAAAGCTCTCTCTAGGCAAATAGTATTAGTTAACAGCCAATTGCTTTGAGTTTCAGAAAATTTATGGTTGAATGTAACTCTCTAAAACAAGGAAGTTTTTATGCCATTAGATCTATCCAACACTCTAGTTGTTGGCATCTCTGCCACTGCCTTATTCGATATGGCCGAATCAGACCAGATTTTCAGGGATACCTATGAGTCTGATCCAGATACAGCTATCGAAAAATATCGTGACCACATGCTCGAGCATGAAGATGAACCACTACAACCTGGAACGGGTTTCCATCTGATAAAGGCTCTTTTGGGGCTCAATGAATTTCAGAAAGATGATGGACCCTTAGTTGAAGTTGTCGTGATGTCACGGAACAGTCCCGATTCAGGGCTTAGAGTGCTCAATACAATTCGGCACGATAAACTTAATATTACCCGCTCGGCTTTTACAGCCGGAGAAACCGTTGCCGACTACCTTGAAGCCTTCGATGTCGACCTTTTCTTAACCACCAATGTTAAAGACGCACAACAAGTGATCGACTCTAGACGTTGTGCTGCCGCAATTTTAAAAGAACCTCCAGCCGATGCACCTTTAATCCCTGAGGGACAGGTTCGTATCGCCTTTGATGGTGATGCCGTACTGTTTTCAGATAAGAGTGAATTAGTATACAAAACTAAAGGTATGGCCGAATTTCATGCCCAGGAAGATGCTAATCAGGATATTCCTATGGAAGAGGGGCCGTATGCCGCCTTGCTGCATAAGCTATCCAAACTTCAAGATAGATTACCTATTCGTGTCGAATTCTCTCCTGTTCGTATTGCATTAGTGACAGCCCGTAACAGTCCATCAGAGATGAGAGTCATTAAAACTCTCAGGCATTGGGGCGTCTATGTTGATGAGGCTTTTTTCTTAGGTGGCGTTGAAAAAACCAAAGTATTAAAAGCATTTAGGCCTCACATCTTTTTCGATGATCAAGATGTACATTTAGATGCAGCCGCCAATATCGTGCCATCAGGTAAAGTCCCATATTTGAGCGATTCGGCCCTGTCTGAGGATACGAGAAGTTAACTTTGTAAGCTTATGAACATCATTTTTATCTTGGTGTGTTGATAATGTAATCAAGTTAAGTGTTGAGGGAGGTTGCAAATGGTGATGCCTGTTGGAAATATAACGCTTGTGTGCCAAGAGTGTGGTTGGAAAAAATCGTATTTCTTAAGCTCTGATGTGGTAGTGGGGATCCCTAAAACTTGTCCTAAGTGCGGTAAATCTGAATTAAAGATGGAGCGCGACAGCTCATGGAGTTCAAAGGTGTGCTCAAGCATTCATGAACTATTAAAAAAATAGCTGTGAAGCAGCGATGAGTGGAGAGCTGAGCTTTCATCTCCAGCATTTGTGAAGAATGATTAACTAAAACTAAAACTAAAACTAAAACTAAAAGGAAATTAGATTGATTGATCATATGGGATTAACAAACAAAGAATCAAAACTGGGCTGGAACCCTCTTTCTCTTTCAGAAAGTCAGCTTATTCCTCTATTCAGTGAACAAAAAAATTATAAGTTTTTTAAAGTAAATGAAATAAGTGAAGGAAAATCAGCTGCATATCGTTTGGCTATGGCAAATGTGATAGGTACGTTACGTAATCAAAGTTGTTCATTGGTCTATTTAATGTCGTCAGAATATGGCGAGATATCTTTATATCTTGGTGTTGTAAGCGCTTCAGATAAAACAGATATTTATGAGTGTGGCGAGACAATTAAAAGTGCTTTTGAAGGGAATTTTTTAGGTGCAAAGATCACGGCTTTAACAGCTGAGGATCAACGTATCAGTACACTATTAAATACCCCTAATCATGTCGGATATATATCAGGCATCCCCTCATTCAATGAAAACGAAAGCGCCATTGCCGATCTTGATTTTCAAGGTATTGAACGTATTGCAAATTCATTAGTGGATGAGAAATGGCAATTAATGATTGTTGCCGAAGCAATGGAGGATGACGACATACTTGAATGGGTAGATAGTATCTACCAAATGTCGACAGATCTCTCTTCTGAAATAAAGCACTCCATTCAAAATGGAACTAATAAAGGACGTTCAAAAACAAAAACAACAGGAACGTCAGATTCAAAAACCGATGGAAGCTCAAATACTAAGAGCACTGGCTGGGACGAGAGCGGATCTGAAACTAAAAATCAAGGCAAAGAAACAAAGTCTAATGGTAAGAATGGCTCAAAAGCCGACGGTACGAGTAACTCAACCACAAAAGGAACCAATGAGTCTGATAGCGATGGCGAATCTAACGGTTCAAGTGAGTCTATAACTCAAGAGCGCGTTAATAAGAAAGCGGAAGAGATTCAAACTCATTTAATTGATAATTTATTACCTCGCTTTCGTTTAGGCTTAAGTAAAGGCATGTTTAAGACTGCTATTTATGTCAGCGCACAAAATAAAGCCCCATACGAGCGATTAACCAGCTCGGTGTTATCAATCTTTCAAGGCAATCAATCAACGATGACGCCACTGCAGTTACATCGACTGTCATGTAAAGATAGAGTGTGCTTACAAGATTATTTATTGTTGCGAACGTATCAATTAAGCGCGAAACAACAAGGGTTACTTGATCAGTCACAAGCCTCAGTTTATAGCATGTCGTTATCTCATTCTCATCTGTTAGGAGCAACGATTCTTAATAGCGAAGAGATCAGCCTAGTTGCCGGATTACCAAGTAAAGAGCTACCAGGGTTTAAGATTCGAAAAAGTGTTGATTTTGGTTTAAACATGCCTCAGAGCAACAGTAAACACCTTGTACTTGGAAATGTGATTCAAAATGGTCGATTACTGACCAACAAACCATTAACATTGCCGATAGCTGATTTGAGCAAGCACATTTTCATATCAGGGGTAACAGGATCTGGAAAAACCACAACATGTATGAAGATTTTGTTGGAATCTCAACTGCCATTTTTAGTGATTGAACCCGCTAAAACAGAGTACAGAGCCCTACATCAGCAGTGCAAAGATATTGAGTTTTATTGTATTGGTAATGAAAAGCTAACGCCATTTCGTTTAAACCCGTTCCAGCTCTCTAGCAGTGAATCGAGCTTGATGGGGCATATATCCGTTTTAAAAGCGACGCTAATTGCCTCTTTCCCTATGGAAGCAGCTATGCCATCGATTGTAGAAGAAGCAATCATTAAGGCATATCAAAATAAAGGCTGGGATATCTACTCTAATGAAAACTACTTATTCGATGCCCCTTTTTCAGAAGGAAGCATGGCATGGCCAACATTCAGTGACATGATTGAGGAGTTGGATGGGATCATTAAATCAAAAGGGATGGGCAGAGAGTTTGAAGAGAAGTATCAAGGCTCATTAGTTGCACGATTGACTAGTTTAACCCTTGGGATTAAAGGGCGGATGCTAAATACTCGTTTTTCAATGGATTTTGATCGTTTACTGGATAAACAAGTAGTCATTGAATTAGAAGAGTTGAAAGATGAGCAAGATAAATCATTCTTTATGGGGTTATTTATTTCTCGTTTGGCTGAATGTATGAAAGCTAGACATAAGAAAAATCCTGACTTTCAACACATCACCCTAATTGAGGAGGCCCACCGATTATTGAGCCGCCCAGAAGCAGGGGATCCTGAATCGAAAAAGCTTGGCGTGACAATGTTTACTGATCTGTTATCGGAAGTTCGCAAATACGGTGAAGGCTTAATCATTGCCGATCAATCTCCAACCAAGTTGGTTGCTGATGTGATCAAAAATACTAATACTAAAGTTGTTCATCGTCTATTAGACACCTCTGATCGTAATGTGATTGGTGATGCTATGAGCTTAGAAGATAATCAAAAAGATTTTTTACAGCATCTACAGCCTGGTGAAACCATTATTTACAGTGGTGGATGGCATGCTCCTATTCGTACTCAAGTGAAATCTTTAACTAATACCAACGGGGCTGATATACCTAAATCAGTGATCACTTCACGTGGGTATCATCAATTATGGGCACAGAAACAGGCTGTAATGCCGCATACCACATCTCAACTGTCGCTTTTAGATACGCCTGCGAAACTAGGGGGGTGGTTGCAATCAGGAGTGGGGCTGTTAAATCTTTATCTTCGTATCAATCAAGAGGTTACCAATGAAGATGCGGTTGAACAAGTCAACAATATGCAAATACGTTTTCAAAATCAATATCAACAAGTTATGTCAGATGTTGAGTTATCAGCAGATGAAGTTTCAATAATTTTAGCAAATCTGTTTATGGATAATGCGGTTTTTAAATGGAGTGAACAGGAGTGTCATTCAAATAAAAAACCATTGGCTCGTGTGTTTCAGGCGCTTTCTATCTCTATTGATGCATTTAGAGAAATTAACCAAGAAAGAGTAGTAAAAGCAATTTATGACGATAAAGAGTTCTCAGTTTTAACAGCAATATAAATTATTAAAGGGAAAATAGTATGGGTATTTGGGGTTCAATTAGTTCTGGTATTTCGTCTATCTGTAGTGGTGTAGCATCTATCTGCAGTGGCATTGGTCGAGGTGTTGGTAGTTTTATGACCAATGTCGCTCCTAAGTTAATGACGGTAATTGGTACAACAGTAAGTAAATTAAACACGGTATTAGCGGTTGTACAAGCTGTCGTTCAACTGTATGGCATTTTAAAACCAGAAGAGAAAGTGGAAGATATCGGTGATAAAGCGATACAGGCAAGTGAAGAAGGAATAAGCATGGATAAATTTGATGATTTTGATGCTTATATGGAATCACTGCGCAATTTTGATGTTAATCCAGAGCGTTCAAGTGAAATTGATGATGTGACAAAAAAATTATCAGGTATCGCTGTAGTGACACAAGGCTTATCTGAAAAGCTTAAGGTAAACGATAACTCTTTAGGTAATTTATGGACGCTACCTGCCTTAAATGCCCAAGTATTCACTGCCGATAGGATCAAAGCAATTTTAGACGGCACGATGAATCTTAACCATGTTGTGAGATATTTTGAAAAAGATCTCACACCACAAACAGCGCTTAGTGTTGAAAAAGGGCTGTTCGATGCTGAAAAAAAGCTATCGCCTGAAAAAACAGATTCCGAAATTTACCAAATGCTAGACAGCACCAAAACTGATATAACAAAGAAAAGTGAGCAGTTTTCAAGCTAAAACATTTAATTTTTTGCCGACATAACCTTGCTGTTACGGGTCTCCTGTGCCAGCAAGTGTGTCGGCTTTTATTGTATAAAGGTCACAATGGAAAAGTCAGTATATAGCTTATTACTTATCGATAAGCACGCAGCATTTTTTAAGAGATCTGGGCAAGAATGGGGCAATGAAACCATCTCAGGAGAGTCCTGGCACTTAGCCTCATCATCTAATGAACTACTGCAATTAATTACTAAACTCAATAAA
The DNA here is from genome assembly GCF_947501225.1 of uncultured Shewanella sp. Taxonomy (GTDB): domain Bacteria; phylum Pseudomonadota; class Gammaproteobacteria; order Enterobacterales; family Shewanellaceae; genus Shewanella. Next base: position 155,487 of record NZ_CANMUW010000005.1, on the reverse strand, counting down.
AAGATAAACAGTGAATATCAATTAGAAAAAGTGTCTTTAACCCTTGTTTATGATAATAGCTTTGCGTCTAAAATTGGCGAGTTGGCATCTATTTTACATGAGTATAAGTGCCAGCAATGGCAACTGCTCAGCTATCCACTGCTTGCCAAACATGCTCATGCAGAAGAGGGCTATCAATCTCACTCTTCATTAGACCAATCATGGGTGTTAACTGCTTTACTTCCTGTACTTTATCATCGCTATTATCAGTTTACCGATACGTCGCTATCAGTAGAGGAGAACGGTAGGCAGGAGCGTGTGGTGGAACATCACAGATCAGAAGAGCAACGATTATCTGTAGAATTGAATGATTTAAAGATGCAGGTAGAAACGCTTAAACAGCAAGTTAATATTCAACATAAATTGGATTTAGAGCAATTGCTTTGCTTTTTACCGCTGTTTTATAAAGAGGTATGGACAGTCGTTAACCCAGAGCAGATAGCATTGCTGAGTGGGAATCTCATAACCAAAATTAACATTAAGTCCCCCTATAGAGACCCTGATAAAAGTACATTATTAGCGTTGAAAAAGCAGTTTTTAAGGTTATCAATCCAACAGCAGAGTAACATTGTAGATTTTTGTTTACGTATCGAGCACCCACTTGAAGTTCGAAGCGAAATGGAGTCTTTTTTGGAGGACGCATAATGCCAAATGAAAAAGAACGAACAAGAATAGATAAAATCAAATCTCATGGGTTTATGTCTAATGAAAAGCTAGATTATCAGGATCTATTGTTGCTATTACAGCACGATAATGAGTTTCGTGAACTCATTACTCAGGTGGTGCATTCTTCAGCTAATGCGCTCGTTGAAAACGCAGTAGTGCCAAAAGCCGAAAATGTGGTTGAGAAGGTCGTTGAAGTCGAAAAAATTGTTGAAGTAGAAAAAGTCGTAGAAATTGAAGTCGAGAAAATCGTCAACAAAACCATTGAACTGCAAGACCCAATTCGGAGTGAGCTGAAGGTACAGTTAGATGCGTTAAGCTGGTTAACTCAGCAACCAGAGCTCATGCAATGCTTAAACCTCAAACCTAACCTTACTCAAGGTCAGATGTTACTTGCTTGGTGCGCTTTTGCTAGTAATGCACAAAATATTATCATGCTGTGGGAATGGTTCAGTGAGCAGTGCAGCGCAGATAAGCGAGCAGTAACGACGGAAGAGCTACATTTTTTAGAGCTGACCTTGCAACAGCATAATGCCAATTATCAGCAACATAAAGTGACACTACTTGCTGTTACAGAAGGCACGTCGTTTGATTTTGAAATTCATAAACGCATCATTACTGCCCAAGGTAGCGCTGTAGAGCAATGTTGTTTGGCTGGTTTGCTCGATACAGGTGGCAAAATACTGTGCAAGCCATTGGTGAAAACATATTAATGGTCTACGAAAAATTAATAACTCTTTTGAAGAATATAGTGATCATGAAAACAGAAAACAATAACCAAGAGCAACAAAACTTATTTCCACTGACTCCACGCCAGTTTTTTCAGTTTGCAACTCATTTGACGAAGAAAATTAAAGCTGAGCGTTTTTGGAAAATAGAAAATACATCAGGTAAACAGCTTTTGTTGTTAGATTCTAAAACGCAGTTACTATGGCCGTTAACGTTAAAAAATACTACTAATTATTACCCTGACGATGCAAAGAATATAGCCGATAAATATCAGGACTCAGAGCTCACAGGTTGGAAGTTACCAACTAAAAAAGAAATGTGTAGTTTTTCGCATGACTCCAGCAACCCATTGAGGGCCGGAGGAAATAATTATCTATTTTCAACAAATTACTTTGCAGTTGTAAATGGCCGTTGTCAACTTTATTATCATGAGCATTTTGATCAAGGGGGTGACGGGGCTGTATTTCCTATACATAGTTTTTTAGTTAATAATGACTCTCAAGCCTTAATCACCATGCTGACTAAAAAAGAGTGGCAACTAACCTCCTATCAAACAGGAAAAAAACTGGTAATCAAAGATCAGGCACAAGAGTACCTTCAAGATCTCGATTATAGCCGAGCGCGCTTACCAAAAATTGAAAACACCCAATTTACCGATCCAAATAAAGGTATGTGGGAGTTTTATAATAATGACTTAACCGCTGTAGCAGCGAAGCAAGGCATTAAATCTCGCAATCCTGCATTGGATGTCATAAAACACTCTTATGTAGGAATCGATTTTGGCACTAGCAGCACCGTTGTCTCTTTTATGGAGAAGGGGGAAGGGAAATTATTGCGAGTGGGGGTGCAAGACTTCTACAAACCTATAGAGCAGAAGCACTTTGAGAACCCAACGGTATTAGAGTTTATCGATATACCTGAATTGTTATCCGCATGGCAAAGTGAGGCGTATAAGCCAGAGGTAAATTGGGATCATGTTCACTGTTCCCATGAAGCGCAAACTCGTTTTCGAGATAATGATGGTGACACACAAGTATTAGCCAGTGTTTTAACTAAGATGAAGCAGTGGGCATTTCGTACAGAAGAAGAAAATCAACAAGTCACAGTAGTGGGTTTCAATAACCAAGTAGAATTGCCTTTAGATGCATTAACTTTACGAAAACCAGTAAAAGGGCAGGCTCTTGAAGTTTCAGGTAGTGATCCTTTTGATCCTATTGAACTATATGCATGGTTCTTGGGGTTAAACATTAACTGGCGTCAGCGCGGATTGTTCCTGAAATATTTAATGACGTTTCCTGTCGATTATTCGAAGCAGGTAAAAGAGAAAATCCTAGCATCATTTAGCCGTGGCTTGCAGCGAAGCCTACCAAAAGAGCTTATCGAACAAGATATATTTGATACTTTTTCTGTGGAAGAGCGGGCTTCTGAACCTGCGGCTTATGCGGCGAGTGCATTACCTGCATTAGGCATTGAGCCGACAGAAGAAGGTGTTGCTTATGCGGTATTCGATTTTGGTGGTGGTACTGCTGATTTTGATTTTGGAATATACCGACTTGCTACGGAAGAGGAAGAAGATGATCACGGTTATGAGCAAGTGTTTGAACATTATGCTGTCGCGGGGGATCGTTTCCTAGGGGGGGAGAATTTATTAGAAAATATGGCATATCAAACTTTCCAGCATAATTTGGAAGTGTGCCGTTCAAATCGCATTGCCTTCACTTGCCCGCTTGATGCTAAATCATTCTCAGGCTCTGAAATGTTTATTGACCGCACACAAGCAGCGCAAACTAATACCCAGATGATGATTGCAAAGTTACGTCCACTGTGGGAACAAGGTGATTTAGCAGAGAATAGCTTGTTGAAAGTAAGCTTATTAGATCGAAATGGAAAAAAAGTTGCTTGTGAATTTCAAGTCGATCAAAAATCTTTACAAGAATATATGGAGTCGCGAATTACTCAAGGTATTCATAACTTTTATCGTTCTATAAAGTCAGCCTTCGATGGTAAAAGTATTGACCATGTAGATATATTACTAGCAGGTAACTCAAGTCAGTCTGAGTGGGTTTCGTTGGTTTTTTCCGATGTAGATCCGAGTGTTCTTCCTGAAAATGAAGATGAAGATGAAGATGAAGGCGATGAATACTTTAATTCTCTTTTTGATGGAAACGCCCCATCTATTAAAGTGCATCTACCTTTAAAATCCGATGACAATAATCCTCATGCCCCGACCTGTAAAACAGGGGTTGCACTAGGCCTGTTATCATTACGACCGGGTAGCTCAACAAAAGTGATTAATCATGTGTCTGCAGCAACAAAGGGCGAAGCGCCTTTTGCTTTTCACGTTGGTCAAATAAAGCGTGGTAAATTTTCGGTGGGATTGAAACAATCTGCAACTTATCAATGTTGGCACCAGATAGGTGTAGTACGTGAGCGTATGTTTGAGTTATATGCCACCCAAAGTGCCAATGCGATTGATAATAACTTGCCATCAAATGATCCCAGCTTGGTTGCCATGATGTTTGAGTTTGTTGGTAATACTGAAAAGCATAAAGTGTTTGCAAGAGCTACAGGGCCCAAAGAGGTCGAAATCTGTACAGCTCCAAGTGTTGATTTGCTAAATAGTAATGCAGAAAACGTCCAAATTGTATCATTAGTATAAGATTAAAGATTGCATAGGAAGTGCCAATGAGAGAGAGACTCGTTGGCACTTCCTAGCTTATCAAAGCTGATAACTTCTAATCATTGCAAAAGAACAGTTGGGTCAAAAGGAAGAGGGGAAAACTAGCTGCTTATTAGTAGGCTGCGTAAATTAAAATCAATATTTTAAGTTCGTAAGCTTATAAACTCCATATTCAGTAAAAGTGAAATATATTATTTACAAGTCGCACTAGACTGTATGTTATACAACTATAAGGATATTAGATTGACAAAGTCATTAGATTCTTTTCGCCAGGCACTTGGCGAAGCACGTGAGCTTTCTGAGTGTTATGACCAGTTAAACGTTCACCCTGAACTAACACCCCCCTCATCATTAAAGAAAGCCTGTTTGATTTTAACTTTGACTGCGTGGGAAACATACGTTGAAGATGTTGTCTCTGAGCTATTTGAGGAGAAGTTCTCGTTGCTCAAAGGTTCTAAGCTTGGAAAGTTTGCAGAAAAGCAACTGAGTGAGCGTTTGAAGTTCTTTCACAACCCTAACTCAAAAAAAACGAAACATCTCTTTGAAGAGTTTTTCGATATCGATGTGACCGAGCATTGGCAGTGGAATAATGTGATGCCTAAAGATGCGAGAGAGCAGCTGAATAAGTGGATAGCCAAAAGAGGTGAGGCAGTCCATAGAGCAGGGAATGAAGTTAATCAACCTCAGGTTATTAACAAGAATGACCTAGGTAAGTGTCTTAGATTTTTTGAAGAATTGGCAAACTCTACAGATAAAGCACTGGAACAAATTTAATAGGAAATTATAAATGGATTTACAAAAAAGAGTTACCCAAATAATTAGCCATATAACAGAAGGGATGTTTGAACGTGAAGATGTTATTGCCGTCGCCTTGCTTGGTGCACTATCAAACCAAAATACATTTTTATTCGGCCCTCCAGGTACAGCTAAAAGTTTGATATCTCGTCGTATTGCATGTGCTTTCGATGGCCCAACATATTTTGAGTGTCTTATGAACCGCTTCAGTACCCCTGAAGAGGTGTTCGGTCCGGTATCCATTAAGGCGTTGAAGGAAGACCAATATACTCGTAAAACTGAGCGATACTTGCCTAGAGCAGAATTTGCCTTCTTAGATGAGATATGGAAGTCGAGCCCTGCAATTTTAAACTCTCTGTTGACCTTGATTAATGAAAAAATCTTTAAAAACGGTGAAGAGATAGAGAAGGTCCCTTTAAAGGCACTAATTGCTGCTTCTAACGAAACTCCAGTAGAGAATCAGGGGTTAGAAGCACTCTATGACCGCTTTATAGTTCGTTTGATGGTTGAGCCTATTCATTATAAACGCAATTTTGAAAGCCTTGTGAATGCGCAACCAACAGAAGCTTATATAAACCTGCCAGATAACCTCATTATCAAACAAAGCGAATGGCAAAATTGGTCTACTAGTATTTGTTCCGTTTCTCTTTCAAATGAAACAATGCTGATTATTCACAGCATTAGACGTGCATTTGCAGGCAAAGCTGAGGAGTTGAATATCTATGTGTCTGATAGGCGCTGGCAGAAAGCGGCTCAGTTATTAAAGGCTTCTGCTTTTTTTAATGGTAGAGCAGAAACTAATCACAGTGATGCTTTATTACTGAGTCACTGCTTGTGGACAACTGAGGAGAACCGTGAGGCGGTAGTCGACATTGTTCATGCAAGCGTCAATAACGCAGGCTTTAGTTCGGATATCAGCTTGGCAGAACTCGATAGAGAGAAAGAAGATCTAGATAAGGAAATTCATAAAGAGCTTTTTTATCGAAGTGATGTGTATGATGCTGAAAAGATAGGCAATAAAAAGTATTTTAAGGCATTAGTCAATTTTTCTTATGGAGAGAGCTGGAATAAAAAAACGGTAAAGCGCACTTTGTTTATTCCATATTCAGAAATGAAGAGTAAGAATGAATTTAAGCCTGTTAATGCGAATGGGAATGAATTGGATGGTTATAGATGTTCATTTGATGGGCAGGGAACATGCGCAATAAAAGGAAAAAAATTCGATAATCGTTATTCGGCTGAAACAACGTTTACACCAAAAGTGCTGTTTTATAAGGGTGATAAAAAGGATGAAGTGAATCATCGACTGGTTAGTGCTTTAAAAGTTGACGTCGTTGGTATAAGAGAAAAGCTGATGGGCGTGTTGGAGTGTTGTGAAGCCAAGATGAAGGACTATCGTTCAGAGTTAGAATCCCCCTTTGTTAATGATGAGCTGATTTCAATTCCACTTAATGGCATCCAAAAGCAAATATCTGATTTAAAAACCAGAATCAAGGATTGCGAGCGCCTAGAGGCCCTGTGTTGTGAATAATATTGACAAGGAGGGCGGCAAGCTACTTTATGAAATACATTCTCAGCATGGCGAACTGTTGAGCAGTAGTGAATCCGTGAGTAATGAAGTAGAAAGACAACTGGCTAGCTGGAAGCGCCATAGCCGTCGTAGCATTGAGCTTGAGTTTCCGTTTTACTATGAAGCCAGCATGTTCTCCCAGTTTGATTTTTCACTTCACTCTGTGACTAACTTCAAGCGGGGAGTGGACGCATACAAGTCCCTCTGCCTGAATGCCAATATGAATTACAACGCATTTTGGGATAACGAGCTTGCCCAATATCAAGCCAGTCAAAATAAGCAAACAGTTGCGACGCATAGAAGCGATACACTTGCTTCGTTCAACCTGTTGTCGCAAGAGTGGAGTAAGTTACTCGAACAACTCAAATCAACCTGGGAGCTTGAGCAGATACAGTTCTTACGAAGTGAATTTATCAAGAAAACGTTGCAGAAGCTTGCGCTGCTGGATGAGCTCTATAGTTGCGTTAAAAGCTTAGGGCTGGAACCTGGCATTTTCTTCGACCTGTCCAAAGGTGGGTTGGGTCTTAGTGATATAGCAAAGATAAAAAGCTGGCTCGAGTATCTTAAAAATGATGAGGGAGTACAGGCACTGCTGGAACTAATGGGCCGTGTGATGCAGGTTAAACAATCAGAAAAGCAGGAAGAAATCACTCAAGTTGTTTATCAGGAAGTTTGGATTCCTGATACTAACTCAAGAGAGGAGATTGTTGGCATCAAGCTTGGTAGAGACCTTGAGCATACTTTACCAAATGAGCTTTCTTTAATGAGTGACCCTGTAACTTCAATATTATTCGATCTCAAATATGTTGAATCGAGCCTGATGTGTTTTGATATGGTGGGATTGCAGCAGGAAACAATAAGTGAAGAGGAACGAATTTTCCAAACAGTATCTGAAGATGAGAATAAGGGCCCTATTGTTATTTGTGTCGATACTAGCGGCTCTATGCAAGGTGCTCCAGAAACTATCGCAAAAGCTTTAACTCTGTTGATGGTATTAAAAGCCAAGAACGAGAGCCGAGCTTGCTACCTGATAAATTTTTCCACTCAGATCGAAACACTTAATTTGTCAGGACCTTTTACTATGGAACGTTTGATGACATTTTTACAGAAGTCGTTTTATGGGGGGACCGATGTGGCACCTGCCATTCAACAAGGTATAAATGTAATGAGTTCTGATGATTATAAAAATGCAGATATGTTGATTATTTCTGATTTCATTATGTCTGGTTTACCAAGCTCGTTACGCAGTTCGATAGAGGAACTAAGGAAGAGTGGTAATAAATTCTATTCGTTGGTTGTCGACTCATGTTGTATGGAGCACAGGCTGAAAACATTGTTTGATCACGAGTGGGTTTATGATCCCTGCGATTCCAGTGTTAAAGAGTTACTAAGTTTTACGAATGTAATAGATTGATTATATTGGTATTTTATCAAATCTTCCGATAGCAACTGAGATAACGATGTATTTTAAAAAAGCGAGCCATTGTTGGCTCGCTAGTAGGTTTTGCTTGTTCTTTAGTCTAATAGCCTTTCACTAGTGTGTCATCTCCTACTAGTATCTTCTCTGCCCAAAGTTGCTCAGCAGCTTCTAGGTAGAGTTCTGGCGGAAGGCCGAAGACGCTTTCAAACTCCTCTTTAAATAACTCACAGAATGTTGCAATGTCCTCTTTTAGCAATAGTAGAACTATGTACATGTCTGTTCCTGTTAAATACTGGCTTTCTAGCTCTGTATGTTCCTCTAGTATTGATTTACTGATGCTTATCCCAAGTATTCGTCCTGCTGAATCTCGATGTTGATAGATATAGCGGGTGAAAATCAGCTCCAACTCGCTATCGTCCTCAATGTGATAGTCTGCAAGCAGCAAAATCGTGCTGTGGTCGTTCCACGGTGATTTAGATTTTCTTTGATACTCTCGAATGAACTTTGATTTGATGTCACTCATAACTGCTCCTAGTTTGTCTTCATAGATAACTAGGAGCAGGTAAGGGGAAATTACTTAACTTGGGTTGTTAAGTTCGCAGCACTGGGTAATCGGGGGTAATACCATCATCATTGTTGGTAATGAGAAGAGCCAAGCCTCAAATGAAACTTGGCTGGTAAAACGTACTTATTCTATTTGTGGTGAAGAAGCTATTCCCAGCAATTCTTACATATAGTCAATATAGCTACTGATAAAATGAGTGAGAATATGTGTCTCCAGAGGATCAGATATTTCGTGCCAGAGCCCTTTTTGTACTTGGTAATAAAAATAATCGTACTCTTGAAAGAAGTCATGTTTTTCAGAATCTGCTTCAGTTTGTTGTTGCTCCACAATCTCTTTAAGAATGGTCAGTGCGTTAAGCAGTTTTCGTTTCTTTTCAGTCATGATATTACAACGGTCATCTAAATCGATTGGCTCTTGCTCTAACACATCAGTGAGTGAATTTATTGTTTTCATTTTAAACTCCAACTTTTAAATAACAGGAAATTTGCTTTCATACTAGTTAAGGTTTGGCGTGGGATATTATGATGATTGATGTTGGCTGTTTTGTGGGGCATTAGGTAAATATATCCTCTATGATCCCCACTTCTTTTTTGTAACGAGTTGGTTTTATTGACCCTGCACTCGGTGGCATGGCTCTTTCAAAGGTATCTAAAAGATTAAAAAGGTGTGATATTTTGATAGTGAGTCTAGTGTTAAAAATGATAGCTGAGCTTTGGTCGACATCATTGATAAAAATACAGTGATGTTGACCAAGTGGGCTTATGGCAGGGCCGCTGTTGCAGATTCTAAGAGTTAGCTATCTTATAGCAGGGACACTTCTAAGCTTCTTTTTGAAAATATCTCTCTAATTCCGAACGTTTACTTTTCTTTATCTTTCTTGCTTATGTGTCTTATATACATAGAGCCAAACACCATAACAGCGAGCGGTAGTAAAAATACAATTGGCGAGTTGAGTATGTCCATATAGCCTCCTTTAAGTGCTTTTTAAGTATACACTTTTAGTTAGCGGTCGTAAGTATTCGGTACAATACATCTGGCCTGGTTGGTTGGTTGGGTGGTGCGCCGCTAACTATCTGATATTGTTTTTGTTGTTATCAGTATTTGTATGTGCGGGATGCTCATGCAATTGACTTATGATGTTTGGCATTTAAACGAGTTGTTTGCGATACTAATGATATTGTCCATGTAGGTTGGTAACCATTTTGCGTAATGCTTTTCGAGCATTTTGATACTCGAATGTCCCATCTGGAGGGCAACCCAGCTCAAAGGTGTTCCTGCTGATATAATATGCGATGCATATGTATGACGTGTTTGGTTTGCACCTCTATAGCGAACACCAGCTTTTAATAGAAGCTGCCGGAAAAAACGGTCGCTAAAATAATTATCATGGATATATGGGGCCTGGGTGTAGGTGTTATAGAACACGAAACTCACTTCTACATTCTCCACTGTTTTATTGTCTGCTTTTAACACTTGAATCGAACGGGTCAATTCCTTTCGGTGTTGTTGGATGTATTCATTGAGAACTTTCTCAGCAGGTTCTAAGAGAGCTACAGTGCGAACGCTGCTCTGCGTTTTGGGAACCTTGTATTTGCCATTTACAACAGCTCTTTTAATCGAAATTGTTTTCTTATCTAGATCTATGTCTCCCCAACTTAGCGCCATCAATTCACTGAGCCTCAATCCCAGATAACAATTGAGCCTGATCATAAATTTTTCACTGACTCTATCGGTTTCAGTTGCTGAAATTTTTTGCATCTCTTCCAGAGTGAAGGGATCTGGACCTCTGCTCACGACAGTGAGTTTTAACTGTTTTGTCGATCTAAGCCGTTCGAAAGGGTTTTCTGTAATGGCATTATCGATCAGTGCCAGAGTCAGAATTTGGTTTAGAAGGGTTAATAGTTCCTTGATGGTCTTGTTGTTTAGGTATGAGAGTTCGTGGCTCATCCATTGCTCAATCAGCTTTGGTGTGATTGCCTTTACGTCTAAATGACCGTACTTAGGCACGATATGCTTAATAATTTTATTTCTGTAGTTGGAGAATGTTGAAGGTGCTAAGTTGAGCTTTTTAGTGTGTAAAAACCTATCAATGTAGGCAGTTACTAAGTTCGGTGTGATTGTTCTAGCAGGTTGAGCTATCTCCAGGAAGGCTTCCAAGTTGTATTTAGCGAGATTTAGCAGTTCACTGGCTTTTGAAGATGCCATTATCAGGCCCTGTTTAGTGCAAGATGCATTCTCAATTTTTATTCTGTGCAGTTTGTTGTTGACCCGAACACTGGCCCGTATGGAGTTTGGTCCTCTGATATCTAAATTTTTTAGGTTGTTGATCTTGCAGAACCTTTTTGCTTCATCAGTCGTCATCATAATTTTTTTAAATAGTTAATGAAAAAAATTTTATTTTTTTGCAGTTTTTATATTACCTATTGATTTTACAGTATAAAAAAGCTATAAAAAGGAACTTTCGCTGCGAAGCTCAGCCTAAATTCCTTATCTAGTAATTTTCTATTTTCTCTTCACTTTTTCTTGATTGTCGCTATATATCAGTTGGTTACAGATTTTTTGGTGGCTTTTTTACATTCTTAAATAGAGGCGGATTTTGCTTAACCCTAATTTAATAGATGAATAGGCTCGCAAATATAATCGTGCTCAGTTACTTACACGTGGGCAGGAAAAATGGAAGCAATGGTATCTGGGTATTTAGGCTGGGTTAAACCAAAGAAGATCGAAGAGCTCAAAGGGATCACTGAGGGGTCGCTTAAAAGCAAAATTAAACGCAAGGTATTGACCAAGGGGCTGCACTACAAACTCGTGGATGGTTCTGTAATGATTCATTTTGAGCGCTTAGATGCTTTTTTTGAAGAGGCCGCCGTTTAGCAATGAATCAATATGTCATGAAACCTGTTACTTCAATGCTAATGGCTGAAAGTAAGCTTGATATGCTGCTATCTCCTAAGCAAGCGAAGGCCGTTATTAAAGAAAATTCAGTTAAGTCAATTGAGGTTCATGGAAGGCGTGCGAGAGCTATCATCAGGTGTAAAAGTGTTGGCAGCAAGGTAGTAAAGGTTCCATTGTCTAACCCTTTAACTTTTCTTGGGATCATGGCGTCAAAAAAAATAATCGAAGACTTAAAAACTAAAACAATAAAGGAACTAGAGACTCTGAAATCGTATAAGAAATCCAGAGTGTCTGACGTAAATATCGAAACGCTTGTGGAACAGAAACGGAATAGGTCTGAAAAGACACTTGCTGAATCGACCAAGAAGGGTTACACCACTTGTTATAATCATATCATTAAGGATTTTGGGAGCCAAAAAGCAAATCAGATCACGAGGGATGATATTTTTGATTGGTGTGATTCTTGTGACCATCTATCCCAGAAAAGTCTCAAGGAACGCTTAAGGTTACTGGATGGCGTATTTAAAGAAGCTGTCCTATCTAAGGCAATAGGTGAAAAGCCATTTGATTACGAGGAGTTAATTAGGTCGTATTGCTGTGATGTGGTACTTGATAAGCGTGTCCCGCATTTCATAAAGCCTGAATTGCAGAAAGTCAAAGAAGCCACAGGTGATAATGATCTAATGGCCCTTTATATGTTGTTGCATTGCTATACAGGACTTAGATACTCAGAACTTCTTGCTCTTGCCTGGGAGGATATTGATTTCGAAAATAATCAGATTATTGTGCAGCGCGCTTTGGTTACTAAACAGTACAAATCTATAAAAAACAGAGGTGAAACCAAACGTATAGTAACGCTTGCCGAGCCAGCTAAAGTGGTGCTGTTGAAACTCAAATCTTTAACCTGTCACTTACCAGCAATGGAAGTTGAGGTGAGGGGAGCAGATCGAATAAAACGTATTCAGTCATTGCATTTTGTTGTTACAAACCCATTAACACGATCTAGAGAAAACATTTATCACCATTATAGAAAGTTATTTTATAAAAAGTTGACTGAGCTAGGTATTAAAATACAAGGACCAAATCAGTGCAGGCACACATTTGCGATTATGCTGATCAATAACGGAGTATCTTTGGAAGATGTTTCGGCCGAGTTAGGTCACTGTAACACTCGTACGACAAAGAATTATTATATAGGGGCAATGGCGCGCAACAAGCCAACGCCTAAGAAGGTGGCTGAGATGTCGAAAGCGCTTTCCATTACACCGTCAAAAGATGCAGTAGAACCCAATTTTTCATACAGCCTTCCCCAAGTTGCATTGGATAGCTGTGATATTGAATGTTCAGGTCATTGGATGGTAACGAATAGGCTGAGTAGTTCGAACCATGCTTATCAATAAGTACATAGCGAATAGAGCCAACTTTCGTTCTCATAGGTGTGGCGTGTGGAGCACTATAAAATTCACAAAGCATACATGATGTTATCAAAGCCCAATGGATTGGGTTGGTAATAATCATTTAAAAACTGATAAGTTAGCAGGTGGCTTCTGACTGTTATTGATTCCCCTTTGTACTATACCTTGCTGTTACGGTATACAAATCCAGTATTTGCACCTGGTTCTATGTAACTAAGGCTACAGTTATTATATGAACCATTAACTAAGTCCCGGCAGGTTTGGGGCTGATAGAGTTGTCTGTTTCCCTTCGAAAGACCACATCTTAAAAACCTTTGTCAGAATCATAAATGACACTCTGATGTCTGGAGCCTTCAGAGAATGGACCTATACTGAATACTTACAGTTCATAGGGTGAAACCTTAGCGTGACGATCCGATCAAGCGTATCAATACAGACGGAGTGGGAGCTTTTGCTCCTACTGCAGCGGCTTAAGCGCAGAACGATATACATAAACTGATCATGGACGAGAGATGGAAATCTTAAAAGGGTTATATGCGTTATTAAAAATCATGTTGTTCAGCAGCCAAACAGTGATTAATCCTACCCCTATTACTGTTACTGATGAAGTGACCAGACTAAAGTTTCCAAAGCCTGTTACTGCAATCAATTACAGAGCAAGAATTGAGATAGACGTTACTCATATTCTTGGTCCTTATGAAAACATAGTTGAAGGGTTAGATACGATTTCAGCAATGTATCCTGAAGGGTGCCTAACAGCTAGATTGATAGCCTTAGATGGATCTGAGTTTGTTCTGGATGAAACTGGTTCCGCCGTCGGAGGAGGTAGTTATGTTGTTTTTCACTCCTTTAAACCTATACCGCTAAATATCGAGTTTGAATTTGTTGAAGTTACATCTTGTTTCCCCATTAAAGATGCAACTCTGGTTTGGCGAAATAGTGGTATGTGACTGACGGCTAATAGCAACCTATCTATGTTGGGGAATGTGTAATGTTGGGGTTAGCTTGTTTGTGCTTCAGATGTAGGAAGGAGGGCGGTACTTTTGTAGTTTGAACAATACAAATTGATCCCAAAAAGATCCCAAAACAAAAACAGCAACCCGTAGGTTGCTGTTTTTGTTATGGAATATGGCGGTGAGGGAGGGATTCGAACCCTCGGATGGTTTAACCCATCACACACTTTCCAGGCGTGCTCCTTCAGCCACTCAGACACCTCACCATATTGTTGTTAACTCAGATTATGACTTCTGTGAAGACATCGCCTGTTAACGGAGTCGTACTTTACGCAAAACCCATAACCCGGTCAAGCGATAAAACAAAGGATTTGGGTGTTTGCATAATAGATAAACAAATCATTAGATAGCAAGCGTTTTTCCTGCCTTAAATCTAAACTCTTCTTATCATTTGCAAGTTTAAATTTCAGATGAATATACAAGCCTGTCTTTACTGTTACAGCAGTGGGCTGAATAGGTAGAAAAACTGCTCAAATACACGCTTATAAACGGGACGCCTTTGCCATGCATTGAGGTCGACCAGATGGGCGTTATCCATGTACGACTGCTGTAGACGGTTGAGTTTCTCAGTAAAGCTCAGGTCGTCCACCGCTAGTGTGACTTCGAAGTTGAGCCATAGGCTACGCATATCCAGGTTAACTGTGCCGATCAGACAGTGGCTCTCATCAACAACCACTGATTTAGTGTGCAGTAACCCGCCGTTGAACCTGTGAATTTTTACCCCGGCGGTTAACAGCTCACAAAAAAACGATCGACTAGCCCATTCAACCATCAGGGAGTCATTCTTGTGGGGAATAATAATATTGACGCAGACACCGCGATGGGCTGCGGCGATGAGGGCGACCAATAAGTTTTCGCTGGGTACAAAGTAGGGGGTGGTTATTACTATTTTATGTTTGGCCTGGTATATGCTCTGAAGTAAAACTTCGTGAATAATATCTTCCGGCATCCCCGGGCCTGAGGGAATAACCTGTACCATATCGACCTTTTCCGGTTCAGTATGTGGTTTACAGCTGGGCTGCTCAGGAAGTTGACGTTGGTTGGTCTCTACCTCCCAGTCCCAGGATTGAATGACATTGAGCAGAGGCACAGTTGTACCGGTTATTCTGATCATGACATCTATCCACTGACCGACGCCTGAGTCAGCTTTGAAGCAACTTGGATCGACCAGGTTCATTGAGCCGGTATAGGCGATACTATTATCGATAACGACAATTTTCCGGTGCATTCTAAGATCAAGCCTTCGAAAAAGCACCCTCAAAGGACTTACCTTTAAAGCTCTGGCAATAATAATACCCTCGGCTTCTAATATTGCCGGCCATTGGCTTCTAAAAAATTGATGGCTGCCGGCAGAATCTAATAATAATTTTACAGATACATTTCGCTTAGCGGCATTGATAAGTGCCAGTGCCACCTCATCGGCCATTCCACCAGGGTGCCAGATGTAGAACTCCAGTTGGATGCTATATTTTGCCCTATCAATATCTTTGATAAGAGATGACAGGATCTGCTCGGGTGTGGATTGCAGCTCAAGATCGTTATCGGCCAGTGAGGGAATACCTAAGCGATTTTCGCATAGGGTACTGATAGATTGGGCATGTTCACTTAAGATGTTCGGGCGGTACTGGCGGATCTGGTAAAGTTGGGCGAACCAATCGGCGTATGGCTGATACATATCTTTAGCACGTTGGGCACGCCGCTTACCGATATTTTGCTCACCGAAAAGGAGATATGCGACGATGCCCACGACGGGAATCACATAGATCACCATCATCCAGGCAAAAGAGACGCCAATTGATCGGCGTTTGATAATTACCCGGACGGTGATACCTGCAATGATGATCCAGTAGAGCAAGATGCCGGCAAGTGTTACTAGTTGATAAAAATGAGCCATGGTTTATACGTCGCTATATAAAATTGCCTGAAATCAGTAATGTTTAGTGTGCAATTAATTGCCGTGAAATAACAGTAATTTAGTTTATGGCGTAGACGTTACTTGATGTATTAACAAGAATTAATCGAAAATTTACCTTATTGTAACGCTTATGGGGAGTGGTGATTGGTCTTTTCCTCTGTCAGCATTTATTATGATAGATGAATGCTAAAATTTATGATGTTATAGAATGAAACCAGCTAAAAAAAATCGCTATCTGCAGGGCTTGCTCTTTTTCCTCGTTACCTGTTTGATTACGACTTTCTCGGCCATTAACTATGCTAACGACACGCCGAAGGTGATGATTGATTTGGTAGAGCCAATTTTTGAATCTCAGTGCAGTGACGAGTCCTCCACCGGCTATCTGGATCTTGACGGCCGGCTGAATGTGTCTGTGTGGAATATCTATAAACAGAAAAAGCGCAACTGGAGACGTGTACTCAACAACCTCTCCCATTCGAGCCAGCTGGTATTACTCCAAGAGGCGGGATTGTCAGAGGAGATGGTTCATTTTATTGCGTCCCGTTCCCTGAATGTCGCAATGGCAAGAGCCTTTAAACTCTTCGGAACCTCGCTTGGTGTGATGAACCTCTCCGATGCAGGGGCTATCAATGCCTGTGCGTTCCATGCAACCGAGCCCCTGATAAGGTTTGCCAAGTCTGCTCTTGTTACTCACTATCCACTCTCCAATGGTGAGAGTTTATTGGTTGTCAATCTTCATGGAATTAACTTTGACTGGAAATTGACCCGCTATACCGAGCAGTTCGAAGCACTGAGCCTGGAGCTTAGCGGGCACTCGGGTCCGATAATACTTGCCGGGGACTTTAATACCTGGAGAAAGGACAGGTTTGAACTGATCGCCGAGTTTGCAAGACGTTTCGATTTAAGTGAGGCCGAGTATCACCTCGATGAACGGCAGCGATTTTTTGGTTTGGCTTTAGATCATCTCTTCTACAGAGGGCTCGACTTTCACCATGCAGAATCGAGAGTGACAGATGCATCGGATCATAATCCAATCATAGCTCACTTTACCCTCCGGACCGCTCAGCAACATAGCGAGTGGGCAAAGTGAGTGGTTGTGCCGGTTGACATCTCCTAAGCACTGCTCTTTTCCATGATTTCGGTGTTATGATAACCACCTAAAACATCGCTCTCTCAACAGGCCATATCTATGTCTCTTTCTCCCGTCTCTCTGCTGCAAAATCACTTCGGTTTTTCCGACTTCAGAGATGGCCAGTTCGATGTTATCAACAATGTTCTCAATGGTCACAGCGCTGCGGCCATATTTCCGACCGGCTCAGGCAAGTCGCTTTGTTATCAACTGCCCGCCATCGCGTTGCCACACCTTACCTTAGTGGTTTCTCCGCTGTTGGCTCTGATACAGGATCAACTCTCTTTTCTCGAATCCAAGGGGATCCATGCTGCCAGCATAGACTCGACCCAGAGCCGGGAGCAGACACACAATGTCATGACCGGAGTGAGAGAGGGGAAGGTAAAAATATTGATGATCTCGGTAGAGAGGCTCAATAACGAACGTTTCAGGCAGTTTATCGCTGAAGTACCCATCTCCCTTTTGGTGGTCGATGAGGCGCACTGTATCTCCGAATGGGGTCATAATTTCAGGCCTGATTACCTTAAGTTACCCCGCTACCGAAAAGAGCTGAATATTCCTCAAACGCTGCTGCTCACCGCAACGGCGACGCCTAAAGTTATTGAGGACATGGGCAGTAAATTTGGTATCGCGCCCGAGGCTGTCACCCTGACCGGTTTCTACCGCCCAAATCTTCATTTGGAAGTTAAAGCTATAACGAGCAGGTACAAAATTGATTATCTCGCCACGTGGCTAAAGCCCAGAAGAGAGCAGTCGGGTATCATCTACGTCACCCTCCAACAGACTGCTGAGCAGGTTGCTGAGCGACTCAGGGAGCATAGTATTGCCGCAAGAGCCTACCATGCCGGCATGCCCCCCGATATCAGGCAGCAAATTCAGCATCAGTTTATGTCCGGTGCTCAGGAGATCATCGTTGCAACGATTGCTTTCGGTATGGGAATCGACAAGAGTGATATCCGTTTTGTGGTGCATTACGATCTTCCCAAGTCCATAGAAAACTATGCACAAGAGATAGGTCGTGCGGGCCGTGATGGTATGGATTCCGATTGTTTGGTACTGGCAAATGGTGACAACCTGAGTACGCTGGAAAACTTTGTCTATGGCGATACGCCCGAAGCGAGTTCCATAGGGATCGTGCTCGATGAACTGAGCAGGGCAGCGGAGCCGGCTAATGGTAGCGGTCAGTGGGAGGTCGTACTTAATAGTCTGTCTAATCAGTCGAATATCCGCCCCCTATCACTAAAAACCTTACTCGTTTACCTCGAGCTCTTTAACATTATAAAACCCACCTACAGTTATTTCGCAGAGTATAAGTTCAAATATCTCAAGCCCGAAGGGGAGATCATCGAATTTTTTAAAGAGGAGAGGCGGGATTTTATAAGGGCGATCTTCAATAGTGCCGACAGGGCTAAAATCTGGTCCAGTGTCAATTTCGACAAGTTGGAGAATATCTATACCTGCGACAGACAACGCGTGTTAAAAGCTGTCAACTACCTCGATGAAAAGGGGATGATTGAGTTACAGAGCAAACAGATGACTCAGGTGTACCAGATACTGGAGACAAACTTCGATCGGGAAAAGTTACAACAATCCCTGTATGCACGTTTCATCGACAAAGAGTCGAGTGAAGTGCAACGGATAAACAGATTGGTAGCGCTTTTTACCTCAGACCTCTGTTTGAGCCGACAGCTTGCGCACTACTTTGCTGATGAACAGATGATTGAAGACTGCGGTTCATGTTCTGTCTGCCGAGGTGAGCAGGCCCTATTGCCCCCCTTACCGTATCTGAAACCTTTAGATGAGCTAGATTTCGAAACACTTACCTGTGATGCGGTTACCAGGTTGGGGAAAACAGCCAGTTCAGTTTTAATATCTCGGTTCCTATGCGGATTAACGACGCCCGTTTTCACCAGGCTCAAGCTACGCTCCCTTAAGGGGTTTGCATCGTTAGAGAGATACCGTTTCGCCGAAGTGAAGCACTGGGTTGAATCTCACTTTGGGTAAGTGTTCATCAAATTGAATTAATATTACCTTCGGGTTCAATGGTTTTCATTGAGGGGGGAGTGGCAACAAGTTGTAACTTAATATTTCAACACCTTAGTCTAAGCTGAAATTTTTTTTAATACATGTTTTACTTTGGCCAGAAAAAAAATCAAATAATAAGAAAATTAGCTTCTGAATCGGGATAAAACATGAAAAAAGCATCATTGTCATTAGCGGTAGCCTTGTCATTAGCAGCACTCGCCGGTTGTCAATCTCAAGAGGTTTCACAGCAGGTGCAACCCAGTGTCAAAGCATCTGAAAAACAGCTCAGTTTCGCGCAGTTCTCAACTCAGTTTATCGACGAGTTATGGAAACAATCTCCAACATGGGCACTGTACAGTGGTTATCATAAGTATGACGGTGTGCTAAAAGTTCCCAACGATGCCAGTCGTGCTGAGGCGCTGAAATTTAACCAACAGCAGTTGTTGATGTTACAAAGCTTCGATATTGACAGACTATCGGCGAATGAACTCATCGATTACCGTTTGATAGAGAACTTAATCAAGCGAGATACATGGGAGATCACTAAGTTCAAGTCCTGGCAGTGGGATCCCTCATCATATAATGTCGCCGGTGGATTTGCGCAACTGGTGAACGAAGATTTTGCTCCTCTCGATGAAAGGCTGCGTTCTGTATTGGCCAGAATGGAGAACGTACCTGCCTACTATAGTGCCGCCAGAAAAAACATCAGTGACCCGACCCTTGAACATACACAGTTGGCTCAGATGCAGAACCAGGGAGCATTTTCTGTTTTCTCCGATGAGTTGTTAATGCAGGTGGAAGGCTCGGGGTTGACCAAAGATGAGAAGGCCCTGTTTAAAACCCGCTTCGATGCTGCGACTCAGGCAATTAATGAGCATATCGAATGGCTTACGGCTTTGGCCACCAAACTTGAGAAGGAGGGGGCACGCAGCTTTAGAATCGGTGAAGAGCTCTATGAGCAGAAGTTCTCTTTCGACATTCAGGCGGGTATGAGTGCAAAAGGACTATATGAAAAAGCCTTGGCCGATAAGAAGCGCGTTCAGGGAGAGATGGCTAAGATCACCACACAACTTTGGGATAAGTATTTCGATACGCCTAAGCCATCGGATGATAATAAAGCAACCCGTCAGTTGATCGATAAACTCTCCTCTAAACATGTCAAGCGTGAGGCATTTGTCGATGAGGTACGTGCGCAGATCCCCGCACTGGTTGATTTTGTCAACGAAAAGCAGCTGGTTACATTAGATCCTGAAAAGCCACTGGTCGTCCGGGAAACTCCGGAGTATATGCGTGGCTTTGCCGGAGCATCGATAAGCGCTCCCGGTCCTTATGAGAAATCGAGTAACACCTACTACAACGTAACGCCGCTCGATGCCATGGATGATGATTCCGCCGAAAGTTACCTGCGTGAATATAACCATTGGATCCTGCAGGTACTCAATATTCATGAGGCGATACCGGGTCACTACACTCAGCTGGTCTACTCAAATGAGTCTCCCAGTATGGTGAAGAGCCTGTTCGGAAATGGGGCCATGGTAGAAGGTTGGGCTGTGTATACCGAACGTATGATGCTCGAAGAGGGTTATGGTGATTTCGAGCCTGAGATGTGGCTGATGTACTACAAGTGGAACTTGCGTGTCATCGCAAACACGATTCTCGATTACAGCATACAGGTTAAGGGGATGACAGAAGATGAGGCGATGAACTTGATGACCCAAGAGGCGTTCCAGCAGCAAGCTGAGGCGGCTGGGAAGTGGCGCAGGGCGACGCTAAGTCAGGTTCAACTGACCAGTTACTATTCAGGTTACCGTGAGATCTATGACTTCCGTGAGGAGTTAAAAGGGTTACAGGGAGAGCAGTTTGATCTTAAAACCTTCCATGAGCAGTTCTTAAGTTATGGTAGCGCGCCTGTAAAGTATATTCGTGAGCTTATGCTTGAGCACTAGTTTTCAACTCCTCTGTTCTCTACCAGGGTCGGACCATTCCGGCCCTGGTGGTATCAGTCTCCATACCTCTTCATTATCAGGCTGTCTCTAAACATACTTATTCCGTGTGAATAGGTTTGTTCGCTTATATATCACAGATTAGAAAAAACAACTGGAAATTTACCAATGCATATAGTAGTGTGAATGATAACAGTTCGCATTTGCAGTAAGGGATGATGAGTAAAGTATTAGTAGTCGATGATGATCTGGTTTTCAGGGAGTTATTAAAAGAGGCGTTAGAGAGTGAGGGGCATGACGTTCTAAGTGCTGAAAACGGTTTGGAGGCCTTATCAATTCTCGAACAGGACCGTCCGGATATTATCCTGCTTGATATCATGATGCCAAAGTTAGATGGATTTGGGTTATTGGCTGCGAGAAAAGATCAGATCCCTGTGATAGTCATCTCTGCCATCGACAGTGAAGATGGAAGAATCAAAGGCTATGAGCTGGGGGCGGATGACTTTTTAACTAAGCCGTTTAGCATAAAGGAGCTTTTAGTTCGCATGACAGCATTACAACGACGAGTCGAGTTAACCCGCGCAGAGAGCAGCAGTGAGTTAGGCTCTACAGGCTGTGATATTAAATTTGATGATATGCAGTACTGTGTGTCAATTGCCTCCAGACAGGTAGTATTAACGCAAACAGAGTTTAAGTTATTTAAGTATCTGTTTGAACGTAAGGGTGAAGTGATCACTAAGCAGGAGCTACAGCGAAGTGTGCTTCAAAAAGACTTAGGTCGATTCGACCGAAATCTGGATATGCATATCAGTAATACCCGCAGAAAATTGGCCGATACCCAGTTACCCAAAACGCTGATCAATACCGTGAGAGGGCAAGGTTATAGTTTTGCCTCCTAGATACACACATTCTCACGTGAAAAGCCGCCATTAGTGCGGCTTTTTGCTTTTCGGGTTACTCAATTTTGCTTTTTCGTTTATCCTATCTGCAATCTGACAGGTACCCTATGACTTGTCTCAATAGTATAAACAAAGGAATCGTTATGCGGATCAGTGCCAATTTTGATGGTGGTAATATTGAAGTCATCAATCAAGATAATATTAATGATGTACAGCTGGCTATTCGTCCAGATGTAGGCAATGAGTTTTTCCAATGGTTTAACTTCCGTTTAGATGGTGAGGTTGGCAACCAATATACACTTAATATCATAAATGCTGACTCAGCCTCATATCCGAAAGGTTGGGAGAATTATCAAGCCGTTGCTACCTACGACAGACAGCAGTGGTTCCGACTGCCTACTCAATACCTCGATGGTAAGTTGACCATATCGGTTGATCTGGATTGTGATTCCATTCAGATAGCTTATTTTGCACCATACAGCTACGAGCGCCATCAGGATCTGCTGGCTGCGATTCAGGTACATCCCCAGGTTAGTCTGGAACACCTGGGTCTGACCCTTGATGGACGAGATATGACCCTGGTTAAGGTCGGTGATGGTGATGAGTCTAAAGCGAATATCTGGATCACCGCTCGTCAGCATCCAGGTGAGACGATGGCAGAGTGGCTGGTCGAAGGTTTCATTAATAATCTGCTCGACAGTGATTGTGCAAACGCTAAGGCTATTCTGGATAAGGCAAACTTTTATATCGTACCGAACATGAACCCGGATGGCGGCGTGCGCGGCCATCTTCGTACTAACGCGGCCGGCATTAATCTCAACCGTGAATGGCTGAATCCCTCTTTGGAGAAAAGCCCGGAGGTTTTCCATGTTACGAACAAGATGAAAGAGACCGGTGTCGATCTCTTTTATGATGTGCACGGTGATGAAGGGCTTCCCTATGTCTTCCTGGCAGGTTGCGAAGGGGTACCGGCCTTCGATGCAAGAATGGCTGCACTACAGACAAAATTCGTCGATGCATTGAAGCTTACCAGCGCCGATTTCCAGTCTGAGTTTGGTTACGATGAAGATGAGCCGGGTAAGGCAAACCTAACCGTGGCGTCTAACTGGGTTGCAGAGACATTCACCTGTCTTTCCAATACCCTCGAGATGCCATTTAAAGATAATGATAATATGCCGGACCCAATGTCAGGCTGGTCACCCGAGCGCTCTATCTACTTAGGTGAAGCTTCTCTGACGGCTATGCTTGCCGTTGTCGATGAGCTGAGATGAGGGAAGCTGCCTTCGGTATAAGTTGGTGCCGAAGGTAACTGTAAAATAGTTTATCTGAATTTTGAGGAAATGATGGCGCTAATCGAATGCCCAAGCTGTAAGAAGCGTATCTCCAATAAAGCCAAACAGTGTAGCTCATGTGGTGCAGATCTCAGTGGAAATACCGAGTCACTGGCGGTGATCAGCAATATTAAACGCGCTAATCAGCTGATGAACCAAAGTCTGTTATGCATGTCGGTGTTCATTGCCGGTGTTGTGGTCTGGTTCTGGGGGGGAGAACCCGCTCAAGGTTTAAGAGCATATATCGCTGGTGGCCTGTTTGCAGTGGGCTTTGTTGGTTATTTAATCACCAGGGTAAGAATCGTCTTACATAAACGGAAGAAAGCATGACCGATATTAATAAAATGATCGATGAGATGCCACATGAGGTTTATGAGCGTCTCGTAAGTGGCGTCGAACTGGGTAAGTGGGAAGATGGTACCGTGCTGACGCAGGAGCAGCGCGATTCAACCCTGCAGTTGGTGATGCTTTATCAGGCAAGAAGACTCGATCAGAGCGATCATTTCACGATCAACCGTGAGGGGAAGTTAAATGAGTTGTCAAAGTCTGAACTGAAGAAGCAGTTTAAAGGTGAAGCAATTGCCGGGTTTAAAGAGAAAGAGTTTTAAACAGTAGAAACCAGACTAGTTTAACGCTCAAAAAGAAACAGTTAAAAACTCTATAGGTATTAATCCGCCTATAGAGTTTTTTAAACTTTATTCAGGCATTGTTTTGGAATTTACGCCATAATGTGAGCGGATTCAGATGTGTAACAAAATGTTTCACCCCTATGTTGTAATGTCGTTGTATAAAGAGGGTGAATAGATACAATCACTCGTATTTTTTTATACTTATGTATAGGGATTTACTTATGAGTAGTATGTCTATCCGCCGTAAATTTTCACTCACCTCCTTCCTCTGTTTATTTAGCTCTTTAACTATTCTCATGGTCTCGTTTATCTACTATTCCAACCAGACCCAGGCATTAATAAAGCAAGAAACATCATCGAACCTACGCGAGTCCAGCGAATCCTTCATTAAAGCGTTAGCAAGTGAGCAGTCGCAAATAATAAAAGCAGTTATCGAACGTAAGTTGGTTACGGCTGACACTATGGCACACTCAATGATGAGTATGCGTAGTGAGGGGCTCAGCCGTGGTAGCGAAGCTAAACGGCTACGCATGGAGCTCAATGAGTACACTAGAAAGATCCTCGAACACAACGCAGATATTTTTGGCATCTATCTGGTCATGAATCCGGACACAATCGGTACCGATTCATCGTTTATCGGTGATGGGGTAACCGCGTCTAACAGTGTCGGGCGGTTCGCACCCTATTGGGTGAGAAGCGGTGGACAAATAGAGCAGGAGATCCTGCTGGAGGAGGATATCATCAACACATTGCCTGATAAGCTTGGGCTGCCAGATAATGAGTGGGTGACCTGTGCAATCAAGCGAGCACGCCCCTGTTTATTGGACCCCTACCTGGATAATGTAGCGGGTAAGCAGGTGTTAATGACCTCAATTACAGCACCACTCATCGTCGATGGTAAGGTGCTGGGTATGTTAGGTCTGGATGTGTCACTGGCCTCTTTGCAGCCGATCATAGAAGCAGCAGATAAGCGCCTGGTAAATGGTGAGGGTGAGCTTGTGTTGGTCAGTCATATGGGAGTTATTGCGGCTCACGACAAAGACAAATCACACTTAGGTAACCATATCGATTCACAAGCGATCGACAGCCAGATACATATCAGCGAATGGCTTGGTGAGAAAAAGAGTCGGGTACAGTGGAGTGATGATGGTCGGGATCTGTTGGCACTATTGCCGATAGCATTTAAAGGAGTAAGTGAGCAGTGGGGCTTAGTGTTGACTGCACCAGGCGCCGCAGTATTAGCAGACTCATTGGCCTTAGAGCAAAAGGTCGTCGAATATAACCGTTACTCCCTCTACAAAATTTTATTGTCAGCCATTGCCATATCAGCAATCTCGCTCTTTATCGTCTGGCGCTTCTCATTCTATCTGGTTAAGCCCCTCAACAACATCACCGTGAGGCTGCAGACTATTGCATCCGGCGAGTGGGATCTTACCCAACGAATCAAGGTGAACAGTCATGATGAGATTGGCACTTTGACTCACTGGTTCAATCAATTTCTGGAGAAATTGCAAACCACAGTTAAGTCCATAGATGACTCAATAAAGCATGGGCAGTCAACCTCATGTCAAGCATCCGATATTGCCGGTCGAACGAGTCTCAGCAGCCAGCAGCAGTTCTCAGAGGTGGATCAAGTTGCCGCAGCAATAGAGCAGATGTCGACTACAGCAAGCATAGTATCAGAGAAAACATCACTCTCCTCACATGCGGCAAACGATGCAAGTCAGTCGGCAGAGAAGGGACGGCTGGTGGCTAACCAGACCTCTGTAGCCGTTGGCTCACTGGTTCAGGAGGTCTCTGCCGCCTTGCCATTAATTGAAAAACTGAACACAGATAGCGAAGATATTGAGAAAATCCTCTCAGTCATTCAAGGAATTGCCGAGCAGACAAACCTGTTGGCACTCAATGCCGCGATTGAAGCGGCCAGAGCCGGTGAGCAGGGAAGAGGGTTCGCCGTTGTTGCTAACGAAGTTCGCGATCTTGCCGAACGGACAAAGAACTCGATAGGAGAGATAAGCCAGGTCATCGAGCAGTTCCAAAGCAGCAGCCTGGATATATTAAAGACAATCACCTCTGGTAATGATAAGGCGATCAATGCGGTCAGTCAGGTAGAGGAGATGGCGAAGCAGCTAGCAGATATCGAGGCGCATATTGTTAATATTACTGAAAATGAAGCTGAAATTGCCAAGGCAACTGCCGAGCAGAGCAGTGTCGCAGCCGAGATAAGCGGTAACATTGCAAATATTAAAGAGGCCAGTCAACATATCAGCAGTGAGGCGGAGTCTTCGGCAACACTGAGTGACGAGTTAAAACAGCTCGCTTCGGGTCAGCAGCAGATTGTGAGCCAATTTAAGGTGTAATTAAAGGTAAGTGTTGCGCGGCCCGATGGCTGCGCAACAGTAAAATTAGTGGCCTGCAGTACTTGTTACTGGGACTACATGGCTATGACGGTGGCTTAATCTTCAGTCAGCTCGCCGACCAGGCTTTTCTGCATCGCCGCTCTAATCTCCTCTGTCGACAGAGACTGGGAAAGCAGATAGTGCAGTTTTGTTAATGCCGCTTCGGTTGTCATATCAAACCCACTGATTACGCCAGCCGCTTCCAGGGCATTGCCTGTGGCATAACCGGACATATTGACCTTGCCTTGCAGACACTGTGTCAGATTAACCAGTATGATCCCACGTTTGTGCGCCTCGGATAACGCCTTCAATAAAGCCGGGTTTTGTGGTGCATTACCTACCCCATAGGTAAGTAATATCAGGGCCTTAACCGGTTGTTGAAGGATGTTTTCAATAATATCTGTGGTGATCCCCGGGTATAGGGTGACGACCCCTATTGGCTGAGGACTGATGGTGGCCACCTCCAGCTGCTTACTTTCATCAGCGCCAACTTTTCCCGCCTTGAGGCGGATCTTTATACCGGCTTCAAGCAGAAGAGGGAAGTTAGGCGATGCAAAGGCACCGAAACCATCCGCATGGGCCTTTGTCGTGCGGTTACCGCGAAACAGTTTGTTATTGAAAAACAGACAGACCTCGGCAACGGGATAGTTCGCCGCAATGTAAAGGGAGTTTAACAGATTAGTTTGACCGTCAGATCTTAACTGGGCCAGTGGGATCTGAGAGCCGGTGACTATGACCGGCTTCGACAGGCCTTGTAACATAAACGAGAGTGCCGATGCCGTGAAGGCCATTGTGTCAGTTCCATGCAGGATGACAAAACCGTCATACTCATCGTAATTGGCCTTGATATCATTTGCGATCATCTGCCAATCCGTCGGAGCCATATCCGAAGAGTCTATCAAAGGACTGTATTCATGAATGACAAAGTCCGGCATCTCATCATGATAAAATTCCGGCATGGATTTTACGCAATTTGTCAGAAACCCGGCTACAGGGGCGAAGCCTTGCGCCGTTTTTTGCATGCCGATTGTACCACCGGTATAGGCAACATATATGGAACGTTTGGTCATTTTCTACTTCAGATGAACGCTAATTGGCTGAAGTATACTTGCTAGTGCTGCTCATCCCAATAAGAAATCAGAGATATAGGTAAAAAATTGTATCTAAGAAGATTTATAATAAAAAAAACCGGTAGGAGACACACTCCTACCGGTTTTTTATATTGTTTGATAATTTAGAAGTTACAGGTGTCGCAGTAGAGATAGATGCCGTTAGGGTCATCAAATGAACTGAACTCTTCAATCACTCCTGACCACTGTGTCAGCAGCTGTTCAAGTACCGAGTTACTGCTGGTTTGCGGCAGGTAAGCCGCTACCGATGCTAACATCTCCTGGATGAAGATCTCCTGTGGACTGAGCTCCTGCTCTATCACCTTGCTGTCGAAGTTTTCGATACCGGCCATCTTGGCGGCTTTCGCCACGGCGCTGTCCAGATCGCCAATCTCATCGACCAAACCTAGATCGACGGCTTTCTTACCGGACCACACTCGACCCTGTGCTATGTTGTCCACATCATCCAGACTCATATTACGTTCAGCTGCGACCAGTGAGATAAAGTCATGATAACCACGTTCAATATGGCGTTGAATAACAGATTTTACCTCTGGTGTTAATCCTTTGGTCACCGAAATACCAGCCCACTCGGAGGTGGCGACACCATCGGTGTGAATGCCTAAGCTGGACAAAGAATCCTCAAAGGTCGTTAACATACCGAAAATGCCGATAGAGCCGGTGAGTGTGGTCGGTGTTGCATAGATATAATCGGCACTGGCAGATATCCAGTATCCTCCTGAAGCGGCGTAGCTGCCCATACTGACGACAACAGGTTTACCGGCGGTTTTAAGTGCCAGTACCTCTTGTCTTATCTGTTCAGAGGCAAAGGCGCTTCCCCCCGGGCTATCGACTCTTAACACCACGGCTTTGACATCATCATCGAACCTTGCCTTACGAAGCAGCGAAGAGGTACTTTCACCGCCAATCTGGCCAGCAGGCTGATTCCCGTTGAGTATGGTACCTTTGGCAACGATGATCCCTACTGTGTCTTCGATGGAGAGCGCGGGGTGAGTCGCAATAAGGGTTTTATAGTCAAAAAAGTCAATATGCTTGAAGCTGTGCCCCTCTTTGGCTTTGCCGAAGGTGTCGATCATCTTGAGTCTGAACGTCTCAGCAGAGGCGAGTTCATCGACCCACTTCAGGTTCAATGCCATCTCGGCCGATTTTCCATCCGCTTTCTCCAGCTCGGTGATATATTCGTCCGCGTTGAGTACCAACTTATCGGCCGGGATGTTACGGTTACTGGCAACGGTCGCTTCATAGTTGGCCCAGATATCTTTCAGAAGCTCACTATTTGCCTCTTTGGCAGCGGGCGACATATCGTCACGAATATAGGGTTCTACCGCAGATTTAAATGTACCGACCCGGAAGATATGTGCCTTAATCTTGAGTTTATCCAGTGCTGACTTATAGTACTGACGGTAACGGCTCAAGCCCTCTAACTCAACGCCACCCTGAGGATTGAGATAGATAGTGTCGGCAAAGCTGGCAAGAAAGTATTGATTCTGTCCGTACCAATTAGCAGTGGCGATGATAGGCTTTCCGGATGCTTTGAAACGGGTCAGCGCATCACCGATTGTCTGCAGTTTACTGATCCCGGTCCATCTCAGGTGACCGATATCGAGCACGATTGAGGAGATGCGGGTATCATGGGCTGCATTATCGATAACTTTAAGGATGTCAGCCAGTAAGAGTTCACCGCTGGCATCTTTACTCTTACTGCTTTTCATGGCTGCTTCGATGGGATCGACCTGTCTCTTTTGTTCTACGACCGACCCCGACAGGTTAAGGACTAATGCAGAGCCAGCGTCGAGTTTGACATCATCGTCGACGGTCATTGCAACTATGATGACAGCCAGGATGCCAAAAAAGAAAACATTAAGTATAAGCTTACGCAGGCCATTGATGGTATTCCAGATAAGCAGAGATATTCTTTTTATAAATGAGGGTTTAGCGGACATTATCCACTCCTATATTACTCCAATACACATATGCTAACTGAAAAATTGTCGTTAGTGAAAAATCAATTGTAAAGGAATCTGTAGATGGTGCGATATTTCACTTTTAAACCTTTATCAGTATCTTTTTTGAGACAGCTTATTGTTTTTTCAATTGGAAATAGGGTGCAGCTTACGGTTTGTACCTCTGGCTGGCGCTACACTCAACCAGGGAATTCAATTTCAGTTTGCCGTTATAGTTGAGCTAATATCACACAACAGGTATGCTGGTTTAAATCACTTGTTTAAAAAGGATGTTTGAATGTCGTTTCCGCATTTATTAGAACCCTTAGATCTGGGCTTCACTCAGTTAAAAAACCGTGTACTCATGGGCTCGATGCATACCGGACTCGAAGAGGAGAAGGGCGGGTTTGAGAAACTGGCAGCTTTTTATAGGGAGCGCGCGCTGGGGGGAGTCGGTTTAATCGTTACCGGTGGCATTTCCCCCAATCTGCGGGGGCGTTTAGCACCCAATGCCTGCCAATTGAGTTTTCCCTGGCAGGTTGGCAAACATCAACTTGTGACAAAAGCCGTTCATGAAGCAGGTGGCAAGATATGCATGCAGTTGTTGCATGCGGGCCGATATGGTTACCATCCATTCTCTCAGGCACCCAGCAAAATTAAATCGCCTATTACCCCATTCACGCCATCGGCGATGTCTTCCAGACAGGTAAAATGTACCGTTAAGGACTATGCAACGAGTGCATCCTTGGCTAAAAAAGCCGGTTATGATGGTGTCGAGGTGATGGGCAGCGAAGGTTATCTGATTAACCAATTTATCAGTAGCCGTACCAACATCAGAAGCGATGAGTGGGGAGGAAGTTTCGAAAATCGAGTGCGTTTTCCCCTTGAGATCGTACGGGCTATCCGTAAAAAAGTCGGTAACGATTTTATCATCATCTTCAGGCTCTCTATGTTGGATCTGGTCGACAATGGTTCCAGTTGGGAAGAGGTTGTTTCACTGGCAAAATGGCTCGAACAAGCCGGTGTTACCATCATTAATACCGGAATTGGCTGGCATGAGGCAAGGGTACCCACCATAGCGACCAGCGTTCCCCGCGGTGGTTTTGCATGGGTGACTGAGCGATTGCAAAAAGAGGTTTCTGTGCCACTGGTGGCCACAAACCGAATCAACACGCCTGAGATCGCCGAGCATATCCTCTCATCGGGTCAGGCAGATATGGTGTCCATGGCGCGCCCTTTCCTGGCTGATGCCGATTTTGTGAACAAGGCTGCGGCAGACACTCCCGAGCTAATCAATACCTGTATCGGGTGTAATCAGGCATGCCTGGATCATACCTTCTCCTTGAAGCGTGCCACTTGTCTGGTTAATCCGAGGGCTTGCTATGAAACAGAGCTTAACTTTTTACCGACCACAAACAGGAAACGAATTGCGGTGATGGGAGCCGGCCCTGCCGGGATGGCTTTCTCTATCTATGCAGCGTCTCGTGGTCATGAGGTCGTTTTGTTTGAAGCAAAATCTGAAGTCGGTGGTCAGTTTAATCTTGCCCGTAAAATTCCGGGTAAAGAGGAGTTCAACGAAACCATCAGATACTTCAATGAACAGATGAAGTTGCACAAGGTCGAGTTAAGGCTCAACACCAGGCTGGACGCTTCGGTGGTCAGGGATGAACACTTCGATGAGGTCGTCATCGCTTCAGGTGTGGTCCCGAGGAAGATAGACCTGCCTGGCTTCGACGACCCCAGAGTCGTCGATTATCAACAGGTACTCAATGGTGAAGTCGAATTAGGCAAAAATGTTGCGCTTATCGGCGCCGGTGGGATCGGGTTCGATATGGCCCATTATCTGTGTGAACCCGAATCAACCACTCTTCAACCTGAAAAATGGTTGAAGCAGTGGGGCATAGACAAGGGCTATGCACACAGGGGAGGATTAACCGAGCCTCAGACCGAGCATATGGATCGCAACATTTACCTGTTACAACGTAAAACAAGCAAGATTGGTAAAGGGCTGGGTAAGACTACGGGTTGGATCCACCGATTGGTGTTGAAGATGCACCAGGTAAAGACACGTACCGGGGTAAGTTATCAAAGCTTTGACGACAGTGGCTTACATATTACAGTGGGTGATAAGCAAGAGACCCTCGCCGTGGATAATGTCGTACTCTGTGCGGGGCAGGAGTCAAACAGAGTGCTGCTGGATGAGATGAAGTCTACCGGGTTACCGCTACACCTTATCGGTGGGGTCGATGTTGCCGCTGAGCTGGATGCCAAACGGGCCATCAGACAGGGTGCTGAACTGGCGATCCGTCTTTAACTCCGGAGAAATAAAGCCGTTGTCAGCAAGCCTGAATAGTCTCTCCTGTGTGCGCTATTCAGGCTTACCGTTTTATAGGCTTGTCAAAGCTTGAACTGACGGATCATCCCCTCCAGATCTCCTGCCAGCTGGCTTAGCTCATGACTCGAACGGGAGACAAGCTGAGAACCGTCCGATACCCGCTGACTCGCGTCGCTGATATTGGTGATATTGCAGTTGAGCTCCTCCGTGACGGCACTTTGCTGCTCTGTAGCACTGGCAACCTGAATTGCGATGTCATTGATGTTGGCGATGGCTTCACTGATGAGCTCCATAGCAAGATGAGCTTGATCAGCGGTGGTTAAACTTGTACCCATCTTCCCCTGGCTCGTTTGCATCGACTCGACCGCCTGTTTTGCTCTTTGTTGTAGTATTTCTATGGTGTCTTTAATTTCCCGGGCGGAGCTCTGTGTGCGCTGGGCAAGAACTCGTACCTCATCAGCCACGACGGCAAAACCACGCCCCTGCTCACCGGCTCGCGCCGCCTCGATAGCCGCATTGAGCGCCAGCAGGTTGGTCTGTTCGGTAATGTTAGCGATGACATCAAGGATCACGGCAATGGCGTCGGTATCTTTCTGTAGCTGCCGGATTACACCGTTGACCCTTGAAATCTCCTGTGATGACTCATCGATAGCCTGCAGCGTAGAGGCGACCACGCTCTGTCCCTTTGAAGTTGCCTGTACCGCATTATTGGCATACTCGGCGGTCTGACTCGTATTGCGGGAGATCTCGGCGATAGAGGATTGCAGTTCGTTCATGGCCGTTGCAACCTGAGTCACCTCATTGCGTTGCTGCTCCATCCCGGTGGCAGAATCCCCTGCAACCTTGCCAAGATCTTCTACGGCGGTTCCCAGTTGTACCGACGAGCTACCTATCTGGGTGATCATCTGTTGCAGCTTATCTCGTGTAGAGCCCAGTACATCGGCTAATGCACTGTACTCACTGCTGTTAAATTGCTTTCGTTCAATTACTACGGCCAAATTTCCATCAGAGATCTCAGTTAATACGTCTGTGGTCGCCCTTAGCGGCCCTAAAATCCTGCGTATGAGAATAATTCCTGCAAATATGATGACTGAGAGGAAGAAGAGGGCGATGATGATAAGGCTGACTTTCAAGTTATCGATAGCGGCAGCGCTGGACCGTTTCGACTGTACGACGCGTTCAGATTGTTGCTGTACCAGTGTCTGAATACCTCTTTCTATCCGATCATAAATTTTCCATGATTCGGTTGAGGTAAGCATTCTAGCTGTTTGTTGAGGGGCGCTATTTCTGTCCATTACGAGGAACTTCTCATGCAGCCGCTTGAACTCGGTAACGGGTTGCCGTAATCGTTCTAGTTGTTGCTGTGTGCGATGGTCGGCAACTTTCTGCAGCTTTATGAAGGTCTCATTGAGCGTGAGCGATTCCCGCTCAATATATTTTATCGAATCCGGGCTCATCTTGGTGCCCAATACCCGACGTAAACTATACCCTATCTGTTCTCTTCTAAGGCCGGAGCTGGATTGAAGCAGTTGAGCCGCCAGATTGCTGGAAACATATTCATGTTCCAGTGAGTCTATCTGTGAGGATACATTTGCTATGTTGTAACCTATCAGTATCAATCCGAGACAAAAAATGAAGACCAATGCAGCGAAAGTGGTGATCAAGAGGCGTTTAATGGAGCCATTTTTTCTGTATTCAGTTTTCAACTTGTGTCAGACCTTATAGTAGTACTTATGTGTGAGAAAACAGCCTTAAGGACAAGGCGTTGTGAATGCAACGCCGTGAAAGACCGGTACTGGAGTTGATCTGAAACATCAAAAAACATGCCAGATAGCGATAGAAGCGCTAAAGCAGATTAAAGCGAGAGCTGGATCCACTAATTGTTATATATCGTTGTTTATAGTGCTAAATAGCGTTATAGACACGATATTTCGAGGAAGAGCTACCCACGAGGTGGATAGCTCAAAGCATGGCTGGAGGGGGAAAAGCTTGAGTCTATAGATTAGCCGTTTTAGTACTCTCAGCATTAGGCACAGAGATAACGACCTGTGCACCATCGGAAGATAGATCCAGGTCGAGATCTCCGTCGGGAGTGCAGCAGCAGGGCAGACACTCATCGGCATCCAGGGAGACCAGCGGCTCGGTGTGATAGGACACACTGCCGCTGTTTATCCTGGTTTTACAGGCACCACAGTAGCCGTTTCGGCACTCGGAAAATACCTTGATTCGCTTCTGCTCGAGGGCCAACAATAAGCTGGTGTGCTGCTGATTGAACAGCAGCACCGGCTGGCCTTGGAGGCTGACGATGGGCGCCTTCTTGAAGATAGGGTTAAAGGTCAAAATCTTCGAACTCACTCTCATCGATAGAAGCATCGATCTGGCCTACCAGGTAAGAGGATACCTCGACCTCTTGAGGGGCAACCTGAACCGCATCACTCTCTAACCAGTTCTTCATCCATGGAAGTGGGTTAGTGATATCTGAATATGGCGTCTTAAGGTTGACAGACTTCATACGTTCATTAGTAATGTATTCAACATACTGACATAAGATCTGTTCATTGAGACCAATCATTGACCCATCCTTGAACAGGTATTGGGCCCACTCCTTCTCCTGTTCGGCAGCCTTAACGAACAGATCGTAAGCCTCCTGTTCACACTCTTTGGCAATCTCTCCCATCTCAGGGTCATCGACACCGGCTTGCATCAACTTGATGATGTGCTGAGTACTGTTAAGGTGTAATGCCTCATCACGTGCAATTAATCGAATGATCTTAGCGTTACCTTCCATCACCTTACGTTCTGCAAAGGCAAATGAACAGGCGAAGCTGACATAGAAGCGGATCGCTTCGAGCACGTTTACTGACATCATACACAGATAGAGTGACTTCTTAATCTCACGCTGTGTAACCAGTAGCTCCTTGCCATCGACCATATGAGTACCTTCACCGAGCAGGTGAAAAGCCTGAGTCAACTTGATGAGGTCATCATAATACTCTGCAATATCGCTGGCACGCTTAAGGATCTCCTTATTTTCTACAATATCATCGAATACGACCGAGGGATCGTTAACGATATTACGGATAATATGGGTATATGAGCGTGAGTGTATCGTCTCAGAGAATGACCAGGTTTCTATCCAGGTTTCCAGTTCAGGCAGAGACACCAATGGCAGAAACGCAACGTTGGGTGAACGTCCCTGTATCGAATCAAGTAGCGTTTGATACTTGAGGTTTGAGATAAAGATATGCTTTTCATGCTCTGGAAGGGCGGCATAATCAATCTTATCCTTGCTGACATCCACCTCTTCAGGGCGCCAGAAAAATGAAAGCTGCTTTTCAATAAGCTTTTCAAACACTTCATATTTTTGTACGTCGTAACGTGCCACATTGACGCATTGTCCTAAGAACATAGGTTCCATACGGGCATTGTTAGGTGTTTGACAAAAAGTAGAGTAGGCCATGTTTTCTTCCAGAATATAGGGGCTGCTTGCCCCTATTTAATTAGTAACAGACCCTCTGTCTCTAAAAACAGAGAGTCGCAATGAGTGATGTTAAATTTTACAAGCGCCGCCTTCACAGCCCTCATCCTCTTTTTCAACACTCACGATATCGTCATGCTGATCCGACGCACCATCACGGGTGTTATGGTAATAGAGCGTCTTAACCCCCATCTTGTAGGCGATCAAGAGATCTTTGAGTAAGATCTGCATCGGTACCTTTTTGCCTTCGAAACGGCTTGGATCATAGTTTGTGTTAGCAGAGATTGCCTGATCGACAAATTTTTGCATCAAACCGACAAGCTGGAGATAACCTTCATTCCCCGGCATCTGCCAGAGCAACTCGTAACTGTATTGGTACTTCTCGAAGTCGGGTACGACCTGTTTCAGTTGACCGTCTTTACTCGATTTCACACTGATCAAACCACGTGGCGGCTCGATGCCGTTGGTAGCATTAGAGATCTGAGAAGAGGTTTCAGATGGCATGAGCGCCGAGAGCGTCGAATTACGTAGCCCGTGTTGCACGATATCCTGACGTAGTGTTTCCCAGTCCATATGCAGGGGTTCATCACAGATCTGATCCAGTGAACGTTTATAGGTATCGATAGGCAAGATACCCTTAGCGTAGTTCGTCTCGTGGAACGATGGACACGCTCCTCTCTCTTTGGCCAGATTCATCGATGCCTTCAACAGATAAAACTGTATCGCCTCGAACGTCTTATGGGTGATGTTGTTTGCCGAACCATCTGAGTAACGTACGCCCTCTTTGGCCAGGTAGTTAGCGAAGTTGATAACACCTATACCTAAGGTTCTTCGGTTCATCGAAGATTTCTGTGCAGCTGTGATCGGGTAATCCTGATAGTCGAGCAGGTTATCCAGTGCACGAACGGCCAGATCGGCCAGAGGCTCAAGCTCAGATAGGTTTTTTATCGCGCCTAAGTTCAGTGCCGACAGGGTACACAGGGCAATTTCACCGTCAGGGTCATTGATGTTATTCAATGGCTTAGTCGGTAATGCAATCTCGAGGCAAAGGTTTGACTGTCTGATAGGAGCCACTTTGCTGTCAAATGGGCTGTGGGTGTTACAGTGATCTACGTTCTGGATGTAGATTCGCCCTGTTGAAGCACGCTCCTGCATCATGAGTGAAAACAGTTCAGATGCTTTTACTTGCGTCTTTCGTATAGTTTCATCGGCCTCATACTTAAGGTACAGACGCTCGAACTCCTCCTGATCTTCGAAGAAGGCATCATATAAGCCGGGTACATCCGATGGACTGAACAGGCTGATCACTCCGCCTTTAATCAGACGCTGATACATAAGCTTATTAAGCTGAACACCATAGTCGAGGTGACGGATACGGTTATCTTCGACGCCTCGGTTGTTTTTCAATACCAGCAGAGATTCAACTTCCAGGTGCCAAAGCGGGTAGAAGAGGGTAGCAGCCCCTCCGCGTACGCCACCTTGAGAGCATGACTTTACCGCAGTCTGGAAGTACTTGAAGAAAGGTAAGCAACCGGTGTGGAATGCTTCACCGCCACGAATTGGGCTACCCAGTGCGCGGATACGCCCGGCGTTGACACCTATACCGGCACGTTGGCTGACATATTTTACAATCGATGATGCGGTGGCGTTGATAGAGTCCAGACTATCGCCACACTCGATCAGTACACATGAGCTGAACTGACGCGTAGGTGTGCGAACCCCGGCCATGATTGGCGTTGGCAGAGAGATCTTGAATGTTGAAACCGCATCGTAAAAGTTCTTGATGTAGCTTAAACGCGTCTCTTTCGGGTATTTAGCAAACAGACAGGCGGCAACAAGAATATAGAGGAACTGTGCACTCTCATAGATCTCATGGGTTACACGGTTTTGAACCAGATATTTTCCTTCCAACTGCTTAACCGCAGCGTAGGAGAAATCCATATCACGCCAATGATCGATGTAACCATCTAAAGTATCGAGTTCTTCCCGGGTATAGTCATTGAGGATATGGGTATCGTACTTGCCCATCTCGACAAGTTTTACAACATGATCGTAAAGCTTAGGGGGCTCAAATTGACCGAAAGCCTTCTTACGCAGGTGGAAAATAGCCAGACGAGCAGAAAGGAACTGATAATCCGGAGACTCAGGAGAGATCAGATCGGCAGCGGCTTTAATGATCGTTTCATGAATAGCTTCTGTGGGGATTCCATCGAAGAACTGCAGGTGAGAGCGAAGCTCCACTTCAGACACTGATACATTATTGAGGTCTTTGGCAGCCCATGTGATAACACGATGGATTTTATCGAGATCGATGGTTTCACGCTCGCCACTACGTTTAGTGACTTTCAGATTGCTATTCATTAAAGATAGGCCTTGGTTTTAATATGTATGAAGGCGCTCAGTGCTGAACGCCCTACGATTCCTTGTAAACAATCAAATTGAACACCGAAAAACGGTAATTTCCATGACTACACACAAGCACTCACTTGTGTCTCTGATTGCTACTGACACACTATATATGGTGTTTTTAAATTTCTTAGGTACAAGATAGTGAGGTTGAGAAGATTTTGCAAGTATGAATTATGGGGGAATCTTGTGGATAACCTGAGGGTAAACAAGAGTGTTAGTAAAAGCTAACCTTTGATGACTGCGTTATATTGGGCCCGGAGGTATGAGCACGTTTTTTAACCGAACTGATCCAGATCAATAATCCAAGAGATCGACTGGCGATCTTTTGGATCGGATTCAATAAATTTATTGATCTGAATCTGTAGGTTTAGCTACTGCTTATATGAAGCGGCAATTGATTATCAGGTTTTAGCTGAGGCAACATCAATCAATAGTTGTTTGATTGCAATGGGAGACTCGAAAGAAAAATCCCCCGGCCAGTTCTGTGTGTGTGCAGGATCGTTTATATAACCCCACAACGCGACACCACCCAGCATGGCACTGTCAGCGGCAGCGACAAGATCACGCTCGGCGTCACCCAGATATAGTATCTCTTGGACCTGGCAATCTAACTGCTGCGCTGCAAGTAGCATAGGCGCGGTATGGGGTTTGGAAAACAGGGTGCTATCGCCACTGATCACCGTTTTCATTCTATCTGTCAACGACAGGGCCTCAATCAGTGGACGGGTATATTTAGCCGCTTTATTGGTGACAATTCCGTATGGAATACCGCAGTGATCGAGATAATCGAGAAGGGCCGCCATACCGTCGAACAGTCGACAATGAGAGCCGTTTACCTGTTCATAGCTCTGAAGTAAACCTTGCTGCACCTCGTGGTGAAGTGACGCATCTCCATGGGGGAGGGCTGCTCTGGCTAAAGCCAGGCTGCCGTCGGATGCGACATGGCGCATCTCCTCCAGCGAAACTAGCGGGTGGTTGAGCGATGCGAGACTCATATTAAGGGCGGCGATGAGATCGGGAGCTGTGTCGACCAAAGTACCATCGAGATCGAACAGCACCCCCTTTATCTGTGCCTTTAGATTGAAACGAATTTCTGTTGTCATCTAATCGAGGCTTTTTCTGGTGGCGATCATGTAGTTCACATCGACATTTTTTGTATATGAAAACGCTTCGGTGAGCGGATTATAGGTGATCCCCGTCGCATCTTCGCAAAACAATTCTGCATTTTCTGCCAATGCGATCAACTCAGATGGCTTGATAAACTTATTGTGATCGTGAGTGCCTACCGGAAGCATCTTCAACAGGTATTCAGCCCCCAGAATCGTTTCTACATAGGCCCTGATGTTGCGGTTAATAGTGGAAAAGAAGACATAACCACCGGGTTTTACCATATCGGCACAGGCCTGAATGACAGAGCGGGGACTGGGCACATGTTCAAGCATCTCCATGCAGGTCACGATATCGTAGGTCTCTCTGTGAGTTTCACGGTGAGACTCGGCTGTATCCTGTATATAGTTAATATCGACATTCATCTCAAGTGCATGCAGTCTGGCCACATCGAGCGGCTCGGTCCCCATATCCAGCCCATCTACCTTAGCACCGATACGCGCCATACTCTCAGACAGGATACCGCCACCACAGCCAACATCTAATACGCGTTTACCGAAAACACCACCACTGGTTTGATCTATATAGTTGAGGCGAAGTGGATTTAATCTATGTAGCGGCTTAAATTCGCCATTGGGGTCCCACCAGGTTTCGGCCATCTTCTCAAATTTGGCGATCTCTTGCGGGTCGACATTTATCTCTTGCTTCACTTCCTGTTGCACTATATCACCTCAATAGCGATTATTTATTAATGACATTATACCCATAGGCTCTAATAAACAAAGGAGATTCAAAAGAGATTTAAGTGATAATTTAACCAATTGATTGTTTAGCGAACATAGTTTGATATGAGTCAATTGGTTAAATTCATATCTAAAGTTGAATAGGGTCTACCGCCATTAAATAACTGTGTTAGAATGCCAAATCACGTTTTCAGGCTCAACAATTTCACCGGCCCATTTCGGGCAGTGATTTGTCGGCTAAATTTCAAGGGATCGAGCAGTTTATGACTGATCTGGCTTCATCTATAACACCAATTAATATTGAAGACGAATTAAAGAATTCATATCTTGATTACGCCATGAGTGTAATCGTAGGCCGGGCATTACCGGATGTCCGAGATGGCCTTAAGCCCGTTCATCGCCGCGTACTTTTCGCGATGAGTGAGCTTAAAAATGATTGGAACAAACCATATAAAAAGTCGGCACGTGTTGTCGGTGACGTCATCGGTAAATATCACCCTCATGGTGATACTGCTGTTTATGACACAATCGTTCGTCTGGCTCAGCCATTCTCGATGCGCTATACCTTGGTCGATGGTCAGGGTAACTTCGGTTCTGTCGATGGTGATGCCGCGGCTGCGATGCGTTATACCGAAATTCGTATGGACAAGGTGGCGCACCAACTATTAGCCGACCTCGAAAAAGAGACGGTAGACTTTGTACCTAACTATGATGGTACCGAGTTTATTCCTTCTGTTCTGCCGACACGCATTCCAACCTTACTGGTTAACGGTTCATCAGGGATCGCTGTTGGTATGGCGACGAATATTCCGCCACACAACCTCAATGAAGTTGTCAGTGGTTGTCTTGCCCTAATCGAAAATCCGGATCTGACCATACCTGAGCTGATGGAGTATATTCCGGGTCCCGACTTTCCTACGGCGGCATTGATTAACGGCCGCAAAGGGATCGTCGATGCATACACCACAGGTCGTGGCCGTGCAGTTATGCGAGCTCGGGCTACGGTAGAAACAGAAGACAACGGTCGTGAACGTATTGTTGTCAATGAGATACCCTATCAGGTTAACAAGGCACGTTTGATCGAGAAGATCGCCGAGCTTGTTAAGGACAAGAAGATAGAAGGGATCAGTGGTCTTCGTGACGAGTCAGATAAAGACGGTATGCGTATCGTCGTTGAGATCAAGCGTGGTGAAGTGGGTGAAGTTGTCCTTAACAACCTCTACGCACAAACCCAGATGCAGTGCTCATTCGGTATCAACATGGTTGCACTGACCAATGGTCAGCCAAAGTTGTTCAACCTTAAAGAGATGCTAGAGTGCTTTATCCTTCACCGTCGTGAAGTGGTTACACGCCGTACCGTATTTGAGCTTCGTAAGGCGCGTGACAGAGCACATATCCTGGAGTCTCTGGCGATTGCATTGGCCAACATCGACCCTATCATTGCATTGATTAAGGCCTCACCGACCCCTGCGGAGGCTAAGGCTAAATTAGTTTCTGAAGGGTGGGAGTTAGGTAATGTTCAGGGCATGCTCGAAAAAGCCGGCGATGATGCGGCTCGTCCAGAGTGGTTAGAGCCTCAGTACGGTATCCGTGACGGACGT
Source organism: uncultured Shewanella sp. (assembly GCF_947501225.1). Classification (GTDB taxonomy): domain Bacteria; phylum Pseudomonadota; class Gammaproteobacteria; order Enterobacterales; family Shewanellaceae; genus Shewanella. Next base: position 114,687 of record NZ_CANMUW010000005.1, on the reverse strand, counting down.
TACTACCTGACAGAGCAGCAAGCGCAAGCGATTCTGGACCTTCGTCTGCATAAGTTGACCGGTCTTGAACATGAAAAGATCTTAAAAGAGTATGAAGAGTTATTGGAGCTAATCGCTGCTCTTCTCTATATTCTTCGCAGTCCGGAACGCTTAATGGAAGTGATTACCGAAGAGCTTCAGGAAGTATTGGAAAACTTCGGCGATGAACGTCGTACCGTTATCAATGCTAACGAAGTCGATATGAGCCTGGAAGATCTGATCAACGAAGAAGATGTCGTTGTGACACTATCTCATCTTGGTTACGCCAAGTATCAGGCACTTACGGATTACCAGGCTCAACGCCGTGGTGGTAAGGGTAAGGCTGCGACTAAAGTGAAAGATGAAGATTTTGTCGAGAAGCTATTAGTTGCCAACACCCACGATACCATCCTCTGCTTCTCTGACTTCGGTAAGATGTACTGGCTGAAGGTTTACCAGTTACCACTGGCGAGCCGTACTGCCCGAGGTCGTCCGATAGTCAATATACTGCCGCTCTCTGAAGGCGAACGAATTACCGCTATCCTGCCGGTTCGTGAATATGCAGAAGATAAGTATATCATCATGGCGACGGCCCACGGTACCGTGAAGAAGACGGCTTTGACAGCTTACAGTAACCCTCGTGCTAACGGTATCATCGCAGTTAACCTTAAAGATGGTGACCAACTCATCGGTGTCGATATCACAGATGGTAATGACGATATCATGCTCTTCTCTAACGAAGGTAAGGTCGTTAGATTCAATGAGAAGGTACGTGATTCCGAAACCGGTCAGGTTAAGTTGGATCCGGAAACAGGTGAAGAGGTCTTAGCCTTACGTCCTATGGGCCGTACAGCGACCGGCGTTCGTGGCATCCGTCTCGAAGACGATCAAAAAGTGGTTTCACTCATCGTTCCTAAAGATGATGGGGCTATCTTAACTGTGACCGAGAATGGTTATGGTAAGCGTACAGCACTCTCAGAGTACCCTGCCAAGAGTCGTGCGACTAAGGGCGTGGTTTCAATTAAGGTCAGCGAACGTAATGGTGCCGTTGTCGGTGCCGTTCAGGTCGGTGAAAATGATGAGATCATGCTTATCAGTGACAAGGGAACCTTAGTGCGTACTCCTGCCACCGGTGTATCGACCATAGGCCGTAATACCCAGGGTGTTACCATCATTCGTACCGCCGAAGAGGAGAAGGTTGTCGGTCTGCAGAGAATCGATGAGATCCAGGAGGAAGAGGTTGAAGTTGACGGAGAGGGTAACCCAATCGTCAGTGATGCCGAAGTGACGCAAGTCCCTGCCGCCGATGATGCTTCGGAAGCTGAAAATGCTGAGTAGTCACTAATCTTCTATCAGATTATGAACAACGGGCGTCCAACTGGACGCCCGTTTTGTTTTATTCGTTGAAAAAGATTGAGTTTTTAAAAATAAAACAGGTATCTTGTCTCTATCCTGTGACAAGATGGGTACCTATATAAAAAATGAACCAACAGCACTTAGTAAGGGAAAGGAGAGAAGAGTGAGTACGACATACAATTTCTGTGCAGGTCCGGCAATGTTACCCAAAGCTGTTATGACAAAAGCCCAGAGTGAACTACTCGACTGGAATGGCTTGGGCACCTCAGTAATGGAGGTGAGCCATCGCAGTAAAGAGTTTATCGCGTTGACCGACCGTGCCGAGGCTGATCTCAGAGAATTGATGTCGATTCCGGCTAATTACCATGTACTCTTCATGCATGGTGGGGGCCGTGGCCAGTTTTCTGCAGTTGTGAATAATTTTCTCGGTAAAAACGGCAGGGCGCTCTATTTAGAGTCCGGCAGTTGGTCCAGCTCGGCGGTAGCCGAAGCCAGAAAGTTAACCAGTGACGGTCAGATCGACACCATAGATCTTCTGGTCGAAGACAATGGTGTCAAGAGGGTTCAGCTTCCTGATTTTTCCGCTGCAAATGATGACTATCGTTATCTGCACTACTGCCCCAATGAGACGGTCGATGGTATCGAAATTTTTGATGATATAAACTGTCCCTGGCCAATCGTGGCCGATATGTCATCCAATATCATGTCACGTGAGATAGATGTCAGTAAGTTTGGTCTGATCTATGCCGGGGCACAGAAGAATATTGGCCCATCGGGATTAAGCATAGTGATCGTACGTGACGATATGCTCAAGTTACCGAGTCTTCCTCAATCCTCTATCATGGACTATCGCTTAGCCGTGAAACATGGCTCTATGTATAATACGCCTCCGACATTTGCCTGGTACTTAGCCGCCGAAGTATTTGATTGGCTCAAGCAGAAAGGTGGTGTTAGCGCCATGGCTGAGGTTAATGATAAGAAGGCGCAATGCCTATATCAATTTATTGATAGCTGTGACTTTTATGAAAATAGAGTAGGACAAGCCAACCGTTCTCAGATGAATGTTGTCTTTTATCTCAAAGATGAAACTCTCAACGACACTTTTCTGAACCAGGCAAAGGCTGCCGGCCTTGTGGCACTGAAAGGGCATCGAAGTGTAGGTGGCATGCGCGCAAGTATATACAACGCCATGCCTCTGGAAGGTGTTGAAAAGCTGGTTGAGTTTATGAAGGATTTTGCTGAAAAGAACAGCTAAAGCAAAGACGACGGTAAACTGGCTAGGAGACGCTGACTTCGTCGGCTAGATGAAGAATATTTTCATTTAGCCAACGAAGTTGGCGTCGATTAGCTTGCCATGCAAGGGTCTATTAGAGTACTTTTGCTATCGATTCTGCCAGGTGATCAACATTGCCTAAGCCGATACCCGCAATACTGATACGGCTGGAGTCAACCATATAGATACTATGCTCTGATTGCAGTGTGGCGACCTGCTCAGGAGTGATACCTAAGAATGAGAACATACCTTTCTGCTCGGCGATAAAGTCAAAGTTACGTGTTACACCTTTCTCTTTTAGCTTGGCTACCAACATGGCACGGTTGCCGTTGATTCGGTCCCGCATCACCTTAAGTTCGGATAACCACTCCTGTTTCAACTCTTGCGAGCCTAAAATGGTCTCGACAATGGCCGCGCCGTGAGCGGGTGGCATAGAGTAGATGCAACGAACCACATATAACAGCACCGAGAATGCTATATTAGCAGATGCCACATCTTTACCAACAATAGAGCAGGCTCCGATACGTTCACGATATAAACCGAAATTCTTCGAACAGGAACTACATAAGATCATGTTATCGACCGTGGCCGCCATCTTACGCACACCATAGGCATCGGCATCCACACTCTCGCCGAAACCTTGGTAGGCCATATCGATTAAGGGGGTAAAACCTTGCTCTTTGGTCAGCGCAATAATCTCATCCCATTGAGTTTGGGTGAGATCCATTCCGCTCGGGTTGTGACAGCAAGCGTGCAGCAGCACGACATCGTCGGGACCAACCGTCGCCAGAGCGGCTTTCATCTCATCGAACTTCAGCGACTTAGCGTCGTAGTCGTAGTATGGGTATGTTTTAACCGTTATACCTGCCGCTTCGAACAGCCCTGTATGATTTGCCCAGGTAGGATCGCTGACCCAGATGACGGCCTCGCCGCTCTTATTAAGCGAACCGGCCCGTTTTATGAAGTCGGCAGCAACGCGAAGCGCTCCTGTGCCCCCCGGAGTAGATACGGTGCGTACACGATCTGCTAAAATTGCAGGATTATCGCTGCCAAAGGCTAACTCACCAAGTAACCGGTTGAAATCGGCTGAACCGGTAGGGCCTATGTAAACTTTAGTTTCCTCTGTGTCTATTCGATGCTGCTCCGCTTTTTTCACACAGGTCAAAATGGGGGTATGTCCCGCTTCATCCTTGTAGACTCCGACGCCCAGATCAACCTTTTTAGTGCGTTTATCTTCTCGGTATTTTGTCATTAATCCCAGAATAGGGTCTGAAGGCATAGCGGTTAATTTATCGAACATAGCTCAATTACCTTTTTATTCGCAGGCAGCTCTCTGCCTTTTTCTATTTGAGTTTAGGGTAACGTAATTCAATGAGATTGGAACAGCCTAACACGATATTTAAATTCAACTGACAAATGGCATTAATTCCTTCCAGTTGTAAACTCTTTGCATTAAAAATTCAACTTAACCCAGCCGAACAACGCTTCATCTGGCAGGTTAATTGTAGATTTATACCAATTTAGACCCAAAATAGTTTAAAAGCTTAGAAATCATAAAAAAGTGTTGCAGTTATTGCTTGAATATAACGCGCCCAGTCGGTAACTTTATAACTACGAAGTTCAAACGCCGGTTAAACAGAACGCCATTTTGTCGTGATGGCGCCAGTCGTATCCTTTACAGTCTGTTTAACATGAACATCTATCGTTAACCAGTGGGTTGTTTGTCCCGCGATAATAAAGAAGTATTTTAATGAAACAGCTACGTCTCGAGCCAATCGACAAAGTTCAGGGAACCATCAATATCCCTGGGTCTAAAAGTATCTCTAACCGCGCACTTTTACTTGCTACGCTTGCAAAAGGCACCACGACACTCACTAATTTACTGGACTCCGACGATATCCGTTATATGTTAACGTCCCTGAAACAGCTTGGGGTGAACTATCGTTTATCTGAAAACAACACCGTCTGTGAGCTGGAGGGGATTGGAGCCCCTCTTAATACCCGGCAGGCGCAAACCCTGTTTCTCGGTAATGCCGGTACCGCGATGCGTCCATTATGTGCGGCATTAACTTTGGGGCAGGGCGAATTTACCCTAACCGGTGAGCCTAGAATGGAGGAGCGCCCCATCGGTGATCTTGTCGATGCGCTCAGACAACTTGGTGCGAATGTCGCCTACCTCAAAAATGAGGGGTTTCCGCCTTTGACTATCAATGCAACCGGTCTTCAAGCCGGAGACGTTGAGATTGCAGGCGATCTTTCCAGTCAGTTCTTGACGGCTCTGCTGATGGTTGCACCATTGGCAACGGGAGATGTAAATATCAAGATTAAGGGGGAGCTTGTCTCTAAGCCTTATATCGATATCACCATCGCTTTGATGGAGCAGTTTGGGGTCAGGGTGATAAATCACAGCTATGAAAGATTTGAGATCAAAGGTCGTCAGTCCTATGTTTCTCCCGGTAAGGTATTGGTTGAGGGCGACGCCTCCTCGGCTTCCTACTTTCTTGCAGCCGGAGCGATTAAAGGCGGTGAGGTTAAGGTGACCGGAGTAGGGCGGCTGAGTATCCAGGGCGACGTCAAGTTTGCCGATGTCTTAGAGAAGATGGGGGCCGATATAGAGTGGGGAGACGATTACATCATTTCGCGTGGGTCGACACTCAAGGCTGTCGATCTGGATATGAACCATATTCCCGACGCGGCTATGACCATAGCGACCGCGGCGCTGTTTGCGACAGGTACGACCCATATCCGCAATATCTATAACTGGCGCATCAAAGAGACCGACCGACTCGCAGCTATGGCAACCGAACTTCGCAAGGTCGGTGCTATCGTCGATGAGGGACATGATTACATCAGTGTCACTCCACCCGCTCGGCCTCATACCGCCGAGATTGATACCTATAACGATCACAGGATGGCCATGTGTTTCTCTATGCTGGCGTTCGCCGATTGTGGTATTACTATCAATGATCCCGATTGCACCTCAAAAACTTTCCCCGATTATTTCAATCAGTTTACTGCATTGGCGCAATAAAACGGTGTTAATCAGACAAGGGTCGCTTGCGGCCCTTTTTTGTGACTGAAACTTTGTTACAAAATTTAACTAACAAGTTTTTACCGCTTTCTCTGCGTACTTGGTTTATAATACGCGCGCTCATTTTTCGGTTAAATCAATTTGAACAGTCCAGTATTTCAAGAGGTTCAATTGGTTAACCAATTTAAAATCTTAGGGAAATGGATTTTACTGTGGAGAAATTTATGTCTGAAAGGGCTCCTGTTGTCACTATCGACGGTCCTAGCGGTGCGGGAAAAGGTACGATTAGCCAGTTACTAGCCGAGCGCTTGGGTTGGAAACTGTTAGATAGCGGTGCGATCTACCGGGTTTTGGCCTTAGCTGCAATTCATCACAATGTTGAGCTCGATAACGAAGACTCGCTAACCTTATTAGCCGCACACCTGGATGTTCAATTTGTAGCCGGTAATGAACAACCGGGTATCAAAGTCATTCTTGAGGGGGAAGATGTCTCGACAGATATTCGCAGTCAAGAGTGTTCTAATGCAGCCTCTAAAGTCGCAGCTTATCCCAGAGTAAGAGAGGCGCTATTACGCCGTCAACGTGCATTTAATGAAGCACCGGGTTTGATTGCCGATGGTCGTGATATGGGAACAGTCGTTTTCCCGACTACACCAGCTAAAATTTATTTGACCGCATCTGCGGAAGAAAGAGCCCAAAGGCGCTATAATCAGTTGCAAGACAAGGGCTTCGATGTTAATATCGACCGTCTTTTGTCCGAGATTAAAGAACGTGACGAACGCGATTCCAATCGCAGCGTTGCTCCTCTGGTTCCAGCCGAGGATGCATTGATCATTGACACGTCCGGAATCGGGATAGATGAAGTGCTCGATATTGCATTGACGCACATACAAACAAAATTACCTGGTGTGAGCTGATTTTCGGCTGACACAATACCATTCGCAACAAGGATGATGCGGATTATTATACTGACTCCACGTCCAGGATGAGCCGTGGTTTATTAAATAAAGTAACTTAAACATGACTGAATCTTTTGCTGATCTATTTGAACAATCCCTTAATGAACTTGAGTTCCGTCCTGGTTCTATCGTAACTGGTGTAGTTGTACGCATCGAGAACGGTACTGTACTGGTTGACGCTGGTCTTAAGTCAGAAAGCCCAATCCCAGCTGAGCAGTTCAAAAATGCTCAAGGCGAACTAGAAATCGCTGTTGGTGATTCTGTTGACGTAGCGCTTGACTCTGTTGAAGATGGCTTCGGTGAGACTCAACTGTCTCGCGAAAAAGCTAAGCGTCACGAAGCTTGGATCGTTCTAGAAAAAGCTTACGAAGATGCTGAAACTGTAATCGGTGTCATCAATGGTAAGGTTAAGGGCGGTTTCACTGTTGAATTAAACGGTATCCGTGCATTCCTACCTGGTTCTCTGGTTGACGTTCGCCCAGTTCGCGATACAGCTCACCTGGAAAACAAAGATCTAGAATTCAAAGTTATCAAGTTAGACCAGAAGCGCAACAACGTTGTTGTTTCTCGTCGTGCTGTTATCGAGTCTGAAAGCAGTGCAGAGCGTGATGCTCTTCTTGAGAACCTACAAGAAGGTCAATCAGTTAAGGGTATCGTTAAGAACCTTACTGACTACGGTGCATTCGTAGACCTAGGTGGTGTTGACGGCCTGCTACATATCACTGATATGGCGTGGAAGCGTGTTAAGCACCCATCTGAAATCGTAAACGTTGGTGACGAAATCAATGTTAAAGTTCTTAAGTACGATCGTGAGCGCACTCGTGTATCACTAGGTCTTAAGCAACTTGGCGAAGATCCATGGTTAGAAATCAGCAAGCGCTACCCAGAAAACACTCGTCTGACTGGTCGCGTTACTAACCTTACTGACTACGGTTGTTTCGTTGAAATCGAAGAAGGCGTTGAAGGTCTTGTTCACGTTTCTGAAATGGATTGGACTAACAAGAACATTCACCCATCTAAGGTTGTTAACCTTGGTGATGAAGTTGAAGTTCTGGTTCTTGACATTGATGAAGAGCGTCGTCGTATCTCTCTTGGTCTTAAGCAGTGTAAGACTAACCCATGGGATGATTTCGCAGAGCGTTTCCAGAAGGGTGACAAGGTTTCTGGTAAGATCAAGTCTATCACTGACTTCGGTATCTTCATCGGTCTTGATGGTGGCATCGACGGTCTGGTTCACCTTTCTGACATCTCTTGGAACGGTACTGGCGAAGAAGCTGTTGCTGAATACAAGAAAGGCGACGAGATCAACGCAGTTGTTCTTTCAGTTGACCCAGAGCGCGAGCGTATCAGCTTAGGTGTTAAGCAAACTGAAGACGATCCATTCAATGCATACCTTGCTGATAAGAAGAAAGGTGTTGTAGTAAGTGGTGTTGTTACAGCAGTTGACGCAAAAGGTGTTACAATTGAACTAGCTGAGACTGTTGAAGGTTACCTTCGCGTTTCAGATATCTCTCGTGAGCGCATCGAAGATGCATCAACAGTTTACTCTGTAGGTGACACTGTTGAATCTAAGTTCATGGGTGTAGATCGTAAGAACCGCACCATCAGCCTTTCTATCCGTGCTAAGGATGAAGCTGAAGAGAAAGAAGCAATGGCTAGCTTGAACAAGCAGGAAGACGCTGTAATGAGCAGTGCAATGGCTGAAGCGTTCAAAGCGGCTCGCAAGTAATCGCCTGAAGTTCTGGGGTGCTTGCACCCCTGTTAGGTGACTGTGTTTGGCTTGATAATAGAGGGTATAGGATGACAAAATCCGAACTGATCGAAAAACTCGCCACGAGGCAGTCGCAGCTGTCGGCTAAAGAGGTGGAAAGTGCAATCAAAGAGATGTTAGAGCAGATGGCTCAGACATTGGAAGGCGGTGACCGTATCGAGATCCGTGGTTTTGGTAGCTTTTCTCTACACTTCCGTGCTCCGCGTACAGGCCGTAATCCAAAGACTGGAACATCAGTTGAATTGGATGGCAAGTACGTACCGCACTTTAAGCCAGGCAAAGAACTGCGCGAACGTGTCGATGCAATTAATGCATAAATGACATTGTTTTAAAAGCCTCCGAATGGAGGCTTTTTTATGCCTATAATTCAGTAATCCCTAGCTAGTTGAGTGAAATTCTTAGATAATCAGTAGATATTTATACCCTTTGCTTTATTCTTCAGCCTCACTATGGGGACTCATATCGATTTTGTCTTTGTGACTCGATTTGAGGTGTTCGAATGAGCCGGATTGACCGGGTATCTTATGAAGTTGGCACTACTGCGTACATGGAGAATAACGTGAAGTCATTTATCGTCACAGTGTTAGTTGCGCTGTTTTTCTTTTTGGCTCTGATATTTGGTGCTCGTAACGAACAGGTCGTTACGATAAGTTATTTCGTTGCTCAGGGTGAATTCAGATTACCTGTCGTACTCGCGGTGGTCTTTCTGTCTGGATTTATCATCAGTTGGTTTTTCGCCGTCTATCATATTGCAAAGCTGAAACTTGCACTAAGGACTGTGAATAAAAAAAATGCTCACCTTGAAGCTAAGCTCGTCGGTGATTCGACGCCTAAGGAAGTAGACGCATAATATGCTTGAGATCCTGTTCCTGTTATTGCCTATAGCCGCCGGATATGGTTGGTATATGGGCCGCCGTAGTGTCAGGCATAAACAGAGTAGTGATCGTAAAAAGTTGAGTCGTGATTATTTCACCGGACTTAACTTTCTCCTTTCCAATGAATCAGATAAAGCCGTTGATCTCTTTATCTCTATGCTCGACGTCGACGATGAAACAATAGATACGCACCTCTCTCTGGGCTCACTTTTTCGTAAACGAGGTGAGGTCGATCGCTCGATTCGTATACATCAAAACTTAATTGCCCGTCCCAGCCTCACTACAGAGCAGCGCGACATTGCTATGATGGAACTTGGAAAAGATTATCTTGCCGCTGGCTTCTATGATCGCGCCGAAGAGATCTTTCTCAATCTGGTAAAACAGGATGATCACAGTGAAGCCGCTGAGACACACCTGATCGATATCTATCAGGTAACTAAAGAGTGGCAGAAAGCCATCAACATCATTAAATCGCTGAAACGTAAACGACAGCAGTGTTTGAAGCATAACTGTGCACATTTTTATTGCGAACTTGCCAATGAAGAGCCTGACGAATCTGCGCAAATAAAGCTGCTTCAGGCCGCGATAAAGCAAGATCCATTCTGCGGCAGGGCTATATTAACCTTAGCGCAAAAGTTTCTTGATCTGGGGGAACCCAGCAGATGTAAAGATATGCTCTATAAACTGATCGAGGCGGATATTGAACTTGTTCCCGACGCATTGGCTACCTGCCGGCAGGTATTTCAAGATAGTCATGATGCTACCGGCTATTGTGATTATCTCAGACAAGCCCTTCAACATGGAGCCGGGGCCAGTGTAGCGATCACATTAGCGCAGCACCTAATTGATCAGGGGGAAACCAAAGCGGCTGAGAAATTAGTTCTGGATGGCCTATATCGCCACCCTACGATGAAGAGTTTTCAGCATCTTATGCAGATGCAGGTTCAGCAAGCGGAAGATGGACAGGCTAAAGAGAGCCTGACTATGCTTGAGAAACTTGTTGAGCAACAGATCAAGTTCCGTCCCGGATACCGCTGTGGTGAGTGTGGTTTCCCGTCCCACAGTCTCTACTGGCATTGCCCCTCCTGTAAAAGTTGGGGCAGCATTAAACGAATACGGGGATTAGATGGCGAGTAAGGTTGCGCCATGTAGCTAAGAGAAGAGGGATGCCTCGACTCTTCAACCAGGATTAACATTTAAGCAAAGCAATTGGAGAAATAATGAATAATAAACCTATCGTGGTCGCCCTTGATTTTGATGACAAAAAGGCTGCTTTGCAATTAATCGATCAGTTAGATCCGCAGATGTGTCGCCTTAAAGTAGGCAAAGAGATGTTCACTCTCTTCGGTCCAGAACTTGTTAAAGATATTCATAACCGGAATTTCGATCTATTTTTAGACCTTAAGTTTCATGATATTCCAAATACCGTTGCTAAAGCGGTAACCGCAGCGGCCGAGTTAGGCGTTTGGATGACCAATGTTCATGCAACGGGTGGCTTGGCGATGATGCAAGCTGCTAAGCAAGCACTGGAGCCTTATGGAAAAGATGCTCCTTTACTGATAGCCGTAACTGTATTGACCTCTATGAGTGACGAGGATCTAAAGTTGATCGGCATAGATGTACCCGCCTTTGAACATGTTAAGCGTCTGGCCAATCTGACCCAGAAAGCTGGCCTGGATGGGGTTGTCTGCTCTGCTCATGAATCTGAGTTGCTCAAGTCAACTTTGGGTGACAGCTTTAAGTTGGTTACACCAGGTATTCGCCCTGTTGGCTCAGACAAAGGTGATCAGCATAGAATCATGACACCACCTCAGGCTATTGAAGCGGGATCTGACTATCTGGTTATTGGTCGGCCTATCACTCAGGCAAACGATCCACTGGCGGCATTGACCGCGATTCACCAATCGTTAAAATAACAGTTAACAAGTAAGATTTATTAAAAACAGTGTAAGTGAGATAGAGATGGCAAATCCTTTTCAGGAGCAGTTACTCAAAGCTGGACTTGTGAGTAAACAGAAAGTTCAGAAAGCCAAAACGCAAAAAAGGCGCGATCGTAAGGCCAAGATCGATGATGGCAGTGCGGCTCTGAAGCAAGAGATTGCTCAGCAGAAGCAGGCTCAAGCGGCTAAGGATAAAGCACTCAATGAGAAGCGGTTTGCCGAAGCGTCAGAGAAAGGCCTGGTTCGTGGTTTAGTCACTGAATTTAAGCGTTTGGCAATTAAGGCTCCACAGCAGGCAGAACTTAAGTTCAACTACACGTTAGAAAATAAGATCTATTCTATCTATGTCGACGATAAGCTACAGGCTCAGCTGCTAAACGGACAACTCGGCATAGTCAGGCACGAGGAGACCAGTTATCTGGTTCCTCATAAGCTTGCCGAACGTGTCAATATGCTGGTTCCAGAGTGGTGCGGTTATCTCTGGGTTCAGGATGACAACTCAGAAGTTGTTGAAGAGGATGATCCCTATGCTGATTATGTCATTCCGGATGATTTGATGTGGTAGGCATAGAGAGGGGCTAGGCTTTAGTACCCAGTACCTAAACACTAAGAGGTTTCTGGCTCAGCAGAAGCCTCTTTTTTTACTTATTATTTTCTATTTTGGTTCCAGCGTCTAAAGCCTGGCCGTTTAATTTACCTCTTAAACTTCCTCTTTTCCTCTCACTCATTCAAATATCGCTTTCTTTTCCTACGGTATCTGGTATAAATTAAAACAACCGTTTTAATCTATTGTTTGAGAGTCTCTGATGAATCCCTACCAAGCTCCGTTAGCCGAAATGAAATTTTTGTTAGACAAGGTATTTGATGCACCGAACACCTGGGCGTCGTTGCCTGCAATTGCCGAAAATGTCGACATGGACACCGCGGTTGCGATCATGGATGAAGCAGACAAGATAAGTCGTGAGTTGATCCATCCTATTAATCGCAGCGGTGATGAGCAAGGTGTAAGGCATCAAGATGATACGGTGATCACGCCCGACGGCTTCAAAGCCGTCTATAACCAATACGCCGAAGGCGGTTGGGTGGGACTCTGTGGCGATCCTGAGTTAGGCGGCATGGGGATGCCTAAGATGCTGGGGGTGTTGGTTGATGAGATGGCATATAGCGCATGTAACTCTTTTACCTTATATGGCTCTCTTACGGCTGGTGCAGCGCTGTGCATTAATGCCCACGGAAGTGAGGAGATAAAAGAGAAATACCTTCCTATGTTGTATAGCGGTGAGTGGGCCGGAGCCATGGATATGACGGAGCCCCAGGCCGGCTCAGATTTGCGTAATATTCGCACTAAAGCCGTACCTAATGACGATGGCAGCTATAACATCACCGGCAGTAAGATCTTCATCACAGGTGGCGATCATGATCTCACCGAAAATGTCATTCATCTAGTACTGGCTAAGTTGCCAGGTTCCAATGGGATCTCGCTCTTTCTGGTTCCTAAGATAAAAGTCGACGATGCGGGTAACTTAGGTGAGTCAAATGGTGTAACTGTCGGCTCTATCGAACACAAGATGGGGCTGAAAGCCTCAGCGACCTGCGTGATGAACTATGACGAAGCCCAGGGATACCTGATAGGCAAGCCAAATCGTGGCCTGGTCTGTATGTTTACCATGATGAATTATGAACGTCTGGCTATCGGTATTCAGGGGTTAGGTACCTCCCAGGCGGCTTATCAGATGGCTTCTGAGTATGCAAAAGAGCGTATTCAAGGTGTTGCCGCCGGTGGTTCGCCTACCGGCGCAAACAGCGATCCAATTTTAGTTCATGGTGATGTGCGACGTATGTTACTTAACATTCGTACCTTGACCGAAGCCGGCCGTGCACTATCTGTACTCACAGGTAAACAACTGGATATCGCAAAGCATGGTGAAGGGGAGGCGAAGGCCAAGGCGGCCCGGTATGTCGGATTATTAACACCGGTTGCCAAGGCGTTTTTAAGTGATCGAGGGCTGGATGCAGCCATAACAGCTCAACAAGTGTTTGGTGGCCACGGCTATATACGTGAAACCGGAGTCGAGCAACTGGTTCGTGACACTCGCATAGCCCAGATCTATGAAGGCACCAACGGTATTCAGGCTATCGACTTCTTAGGACGTAAGGTGACCGGTGATAACCTGGCGGCATTAACTGAGTTTGTAGGTGAGTGTCAGCAGAAGTTGTCTGAATTGACGCACGCCAAGCCGGAGGAGGTCACAAGGGTGGGCGGCCTGTTTGACTCGCTTCTCAGCGTCGCCGACACCATTAATGAGAACAAGACTAAAAAACCCGCTTTAATCAATAGCTGTGCTGTCGATTTTCTCGATGCATTCGGTCATATTCTGTATGGCTACTTCTGGCTGGTGATGTCTGACGCCGCACTAGATCATGAAGACAAGGAGTTTGCCCGCCAGAAGCAGTTACTCTCAGATTTCTACGTCAGCAAGTTGTTGCCTAAGGCGGAATTTCATTTAGCCCAGGTCACAGCCGGTGATGCTTGCGTGATGAATATCGAAGAGGAGTTGTTCTAAACGCTAAAAAAGCAATCTTCAAAGTGGCTATGGAGAAAAAGGGAATACTGTCTGTCCGGTATTCCCTTTTACTTTATCTGTACTAAGCGCTATTACGGCGTTAATAGCGGCAAATGTTTAAGGATTATCACTCAAGGTTGATGTTTCCGGGCCGGAGGCAGCCGTTTCATTGGCCGCAAATTTGTGGTCGATAAGGGTTTGAAGAAACAGAGCACTGAATGGGGCCAGCTGCTGCTCTTTCTCAACCGGGCTCTGTCCATTTTCTAAAATGACAAACAGGGTATCGTCAGCGTTAGGCCTCTTGATAAAGCCTGCAAGATTATCTACGCCCTGCATCGACCCCGTCTTGGCTAAGACATGTTTGTGTAGCGGGGGCCTGTTAAAGGAAGATTTATATTTAAGCGTGCCACTAACTCCGGCAACAGGCAGTGAAGCTATGATACTTTCATATCTGGGTACGGTATATATCAGCTTAAGCACCTGACTCAATTGTCTGGCGCTGAGGAGGTTATAGCGTGATAATCCGGAGCCATCTACGATGCGTGCATGGGTAAGATCGATCCCTTGCTCAGTCAACACCTGTACCATAGCCTTGCTGCCATTACTGAAATTACCCGGCCGGTTAAACCTTTTCTCACCAATCTGTTTCAGTAAGCTGTCGGCAATCAAGTTATCTGACTTTACCAGCATGGTGTCCAGCAGCTGAGGAAGAGGCTTTGAATGGTGGCTGGCAAGAAGAGTGTAATGTGCGGGAAGGCTGTCTGCCAACAAAACCGCTCCCTTTACCCTAATTTTACTGCTCTTAGCGATCTGTCTGACCGAGTTAAGTGCAAAGAGGGCGGGATCGGTGATCGCGATAGCGAGTTTCAAGGGGGTACTACCCGGGTAACAGCCGCTTAAATTAAATTTATTATCCGGCAAACGTTTGAGCTCTAAGTTACAAAAGTCCCGGGTGCGGCTTTTGTCGAATATGGCGCTGTTATTGACGGTCACCGGCAGGTAGCTGGCTAACTTGAGCTGACTCTTATTGCTGGCAAGCTTGGGCCTAAGCTCCCCATGTATACAGTTTTTATTGATGATATAACTCGAAACCGGCGCAGAGTAGCAGATCCCCAGGTCATCCCAGACCCAACCGGGAGCCTGTAGCTGTTCATGGCTTTGACCTACGAGATAGAGATTGCCTTCAACTTCGTAAAGTCCTTGGTCGGTCAGCTGCTTTAACAGACTACGGATCTCTAAGGTTGTTAGTGTGGGATCTCCGCTGAATTTCAGAAAAAGATCACCGGCCACTTTGCCATTGCGAATTGGGAAGTGTGAAAAAACTTCGGTCTTATAATAAAACTCCTCTCCCAATTCAGCTGTTGCGGCAACAGCTGTCAGTAGCTTTTGGGTACTGGCAGGTAGAAGTAAAATATCGGCATCTTCCTCATAAATGATGGTGTCGTTAACCAGATCTGTAGCGATAACCGAGGTGTGAGAGTGGGGAGGCTTGATCAATGGCATAATATTATTGAAGTACCCGTCACTCAGTGCCGTTGACGAATATACCCAGCAAAAGAGCAGAGTAGCGGTTAACTTTTTCATAAATCGTTTAAACTCAGGTTTAATAAGCCAGATAAAAGTGAGGCAGCCTGTAAGGGTCAGCGCCTGATATAAGCATAACCTAACCCATAGATTATGCTCATTGACAGGCTAGCAGGTTAAAAAAGAGTAGCGGTTATTAATCGGCTGTCAGTGCCGCGTTCATCTGTCTTCTGTATCATCTTTCTCCATCAAACGATAGAGCCTGAGAGTGACAAATGATACCAATGCAATGAACAGAGGTAGGATAAACAGCCCAAGCGCCGCTTTAAAGTGAAAAATTGCCCATGCGAGTAGCAAAGCTATGGCTAATGTGAGTAAAATTTTCAGATTCATCTATCGGTATCATGGTGATAATGGGTAGCGGCTATATTATCAAAAAAGATTCGCTTTTTATCCAGTTATCGCAGCAAATTTCAAAGAATCACTTTTCATAACATAGGGTTAAACTTATTAGCAGGAAAGGTGTGTTTTTAGCAACAAATTTGGCCAAAAGTGAAAACAGTTTGTACTCATATTTGAACAGTTTATGTCTCTTTTTATGAGGGGCTGAGATTTTGATTCAAATTAGTACAAAAGTTAATGTGTTAACACTCAATTCTGCAGAAAAACCTTGCTCAAAAGCCCTTAAATCGGTAATTTCTATCACCTTATGAATTTGTAAGGGATCGCTATGCCCCATATTCGTATGCGGGAGCACCGCAAGCGGTTCTGGCGGCGTTAAGCATAACGTTATACGGACAGCTGGCTAAGATCTGTAAAGTCAATTCACAAGGCATTTACTTAGATTGAACCCTCTGTGCCGGCTTGCGTAATGGCAAGGTGGATCGAAGCCTGACTCAGGTCGAATCGCTTTGGTTTACTGAAGATCCCGAAACACACCGCTTGGTAGTAAAGGCTATCCGTGAAGCGATTCTAAACACTCACCCGGAATCGCAACAGATTGTAGTGAAGTTCAGGCTGTTACAGCCGAATAGCAACTACCGAGTCGGCAAGCATTTTTTAAGGAGATATCCTTGCTGGATAAGCTTGGTGGAATACCTGTCCAACCTGACGCGATCCGTTGGTTGTTGACACCTAAGGCCCTAAAGGCCGAGTTATTAGCGCGCATTAGCTCAGCAGAGCATTCGATTTTTATCTCAGCCCTCTATCTGGAAGACGATGAGGCCGGTCGTGAGATCTTAGCCGCCTTGATGGGCGCTAAGGCGCAAAACCCATCACTGGATATTAAGGTTCTTGTCGATTTCCATCGCGCAAGGCGCGGTCTTATCGGCCATAAAGGCGACAGCGGTAACTATCAGATGTATCGCAAGGTGATGGCCGAGGCCGAGCACCCCATCGAAATTCTGGGGGTGCCGGTAAAGTCGCGTGAATTCATGGGCGTGTTACATCTCAAAGGCTTTATTGTCGATGATAGTGTTATCTACAGTGGTGCCAGCATCAACAATATCTATCTTCATCAACAGGAGAAGTATCGTTTCGACAGATATCATGTCATTGAGTCAGCTGAGCTTGCACGCTCGATGCGGCAGATGATTCAGACCTACCTTGTTGAAGATATTGCCGTTTGCTCACTCACTCAAGACAAAGAGTGTGAACAACTGCCTGAGAAAAACGATGTTCGGAGTCTCAAGACCCGACTGAGTAAGGCTCATTATGAGTTTTCAAAGGTATATGAGGGCAACAGGATCACACCTCTGGTAGGTCTGGGACGTAAGAAAAACAAGCTTAACAAGCTGGTTGTAGAGATGGTCGCGCAGTCGAAAGAGTCTCTGTTTATCTGTACGCCATATTTTAACCCTCCATATATCCTTGCCCGAGCCATGGCCAAGCACCTACGCGACGGTAAGCGGATTGATATTGTTGTTGGTGATAAAACCGCGAATGACTTCTATATCCCGCCTGAGGAGGAGTTTTCTACTATCGGTGCTCTGCCTTATCTTTATGAGCAATCTTTGCGTAAGTTTGCCAAGAGGCAGCAGTGGGCCATAGAATCCGGGCAGTTGAACATCCATCTTTGGAAGGATGGCATCAACAGCTATCATCTGAAAGGGATCAGCGCCGACGGTTATCGTCATCTGATCACCGGCAGCAACTTAAATCCACGGGCATGGGCCTTAGATCTTGAAAATGGCCTGCTGCTGCAGGATGAGAGTGGGGTGTGGAAGGATGAGTTTGAAGTCGAGCAAAGCCACATCCTTCAGCATACAGAGCGTTTGTACCATTACAGCCAGATAGAGACGTTAAATAACTATCCTGCGCCGGTGCGTAAGATAATGACCCGTATAAGACGCCTCAAGGCTGACTTCCTGTTAAGAAGGATCCTCTAAGTCTCGGGGCTTATGTGCCAGTTGGGATTTCCAACTGGCCTATTTCCTGATTTTCAGCCAGCTCCTCTAACCTCAAATCCTCGAATCTTATTACAGCACTGCCACATCACTATTATCGAGATCAGTTCCCGACCGGGCGTAATTGAGTGCCAGTATCACCAAAATAACCATCAGGGCGCACAAAGCGCCTAAGCTGAGCTGACCATGCATAGGCATCAGAGACATAAGCAGTGCCGCCACACCAGCCCCGAAGTTTTGTAGTCCACCCAGTAGTGCCCCTGCAACCCCTGCATGGCGAGGGAAAGGCTCTAAGGCGGCCGAGGTTAAAACGGGAAACAAGATACCGGCACCGGTAAAAAATAGCACGGAGCCCACCAGCAGACTCCAGCCTATAACCAGATTTGAGAGGCCCGGGATCAGCAGAAACAAGGCGCCTGCTCCAAGTAGTGCGACACTTTTGTAGGTACTCTTATTGTTATCTTTCAGTCTCGCAGCGTAATAAGCACCGGCCAGATAGCCGGGGATCGGAGCGACAAAATATACACTCACCCAGAAGGGGGACAGTGCTAAAACCTGACCGTATAGCACTCCTGCAACAGCCTCGAATGCGGCAATCCCTGAAAAGGTTGCAACAAGGCAAAGAAGATAACTCTTAAACTTTCTATGGGATAGTACAAATCGATAGGAGTGCATGACAGAGCCAGGTTTACGTTTCTCTGCTGGCAGTGACTCCTTAAATCTGAAGATAACGAGAAGCAACACAAGTGCGCCAAAGGCTGCAAGCAGCGTGTATACAGACTGCCAGCCAAAATATTGAGTCATTAAGCTCCCGGCAAATGGTGCGATGAGGGGAGAAAATACCACTGCCATCGAGATATAGCTGTTGAGGGAAACCAAAGGTTCACCGAAATAGTGGTCTCTGGGTATGCTTCTGCTTAGTGCCCCGGCACTGGCTGTACCTATACCCTGTAACAGGGTGGCTATAATAAGTTCACTATAGCTGGAGGCAAGACTTGCCAGTATTGCACCTATCACGAACAGTGAAAGCCCAAGGACCAGCATGGGCTTACGGCCTAACCTGTCAGATGCCGGACCATAAGCAAATTGTAGCAAGCCATAAGATAGAAGATAACAGGCCATGATCGCCTGTAGCTGCCCGGCTGATACGGAGAAACTATCTGCGATGGCCGGAAGGGCGGGCACGAAGATAGTCTGTGCCATCTGGCCGCAGGCGACCATCATCACAATCAAAAAGATAAGAGAGGAGAAACCCGGGTTGTTATGATGTGGGTTTGACTCAATCGCAGGGCCGTTCATTTTTGCTCCAAAACTACATAAATACAACTTTAATGAGGATGGCGCATCATACTGAGTATTAGGACAATTACAATCCATTACCGTCCTAAATTTCAGGCATTTATTTTACCATTTTTGATAAGTTTTTCTAAGGTGTAAACGCCGTAAACTGTTGCTTACACTTTGTATGGCTGGTGTTACAGTAATATCGAGTCTATAACACCTATTTATGGTGAATATTTAAAATTTAGCGATTTATCACTGTAGGGTGGATTGGCCGGGCACTCTAGGTCGAATTGGTGCTGCAATGAAGACCAAAGCTTGCAAACTTCAGGGAATCTAAGTGGCAGCAACATTTAGCTCTTGTGGCAACTATCTGTTGCGAGTAGTATGCCCAGCCGCTTGACGGTAACTGTTATACTTAACGTTACTCTGATATTGGGCTGATTGGGGCGCTATTGGCACTATGTGGTGTTAACCATAAGTTGAGGCTTAGCGCAGATCAAGCCATGTTTCGGTTAGGGGTTGTGCTATCAAATTTATTCAACGGTAACTATTTGAACTATGAGTTTTCAACTACATGCAGTACATAAGCTTTACCAGTATCGGAAAGCAATATCGACTAAGCCCTTTGCTGCAAGGGGAAAAAATCTTGTTCGTTGTGAGTGTTGTTTACTTGCCCAAGCCTATTGCACCTGTGAATACCGTAAACAGCTGACATCCAATAATGCATTTTTACTCATCATGTATGATGATGAGGTATTAAAACCGAGCAATAGTGGTCGTCTGATTGCCGACCTAATCCCGGACACCCACGCTTTCATCTGGTCAAGAACACATGCAAACCGCAAAATGCTGGACTTGATTCAAAGCCCGGACTATCAGCCCTTTGTTATTTTCCCCGGTGAATACGGCTATGAAAATCAAACTGTTGTCTCAGAAATAACACCTTCTTCCATAGGTGCGGGTAAGAAACCCCTGTTTATCATGCTCGATGGAAGCTGGCGGGAAGCGATCAAGATGTTTCGCAAGAGCCCCTACCTGCACTCATTGCCTCTGCTTTCATTTACGCCTGATAGCGCCGCCAAGTATGGACTGAGAAAGGGGAGCCGAGATTTTCAACTGGGCACTGCGGAGGTTGCAGCTCTGGCACTTGGCGCATCGGGTGAGAAGGGGAATGCCGATTCTCTCAATGCCTGGTTTGAACTTTTCATCGAATCATCGATATTTAGCCGAAGTCGTAAAAATACCTCCGATATTACTCCTCTTAAGGATTTAACCGAGGCGTTCAAACGAACACTCCTTTGAGCTAAAACTTCACTGTCCTCAATACTGTCATGGCCTGATTTCGGCTTTGAGTAAGGGGGCGGACTGAGTTATTCAGGCCGTAAAACTATAACTTTACGGCCTCTGTCACATTCTGTACTGGCAGACATTCTAATTTGTTAACCTTATCCTCGCTTTTTCTTGCTGTATGAGTCACTAACTCATTACAATGTGAACACTTTCTGTCGCATCGACTCAAGAAGGTCAGTTTTCATCGAGTGTTTCCTTTACAATGCGATAGATAAATTTATTCGTCCTTAATATGGCCGATCTTCAAAATCTGAACATGGATGGAACTATGTCTCACTCCTCTTTGAGTAATCGCATCAAACCTGTCGTTGAGATGGCTGCCCCACCTTTAAAATGTCGTGCTATCGGAGCCATCTTGCTGAGTTCACTGTTTACACTGACAGCTTGTGAAGAGGTCGCACCAACAATCATTCCTAAGTCTGTGGTGGTAGAACAGGTCACAACTGCCACCGTGCCTCTGTACGGTAACTATATAGGTATCACTAAGGCCTCACTTGACGTAGAGGTAAGAGCCAGGGTGAATGGCTTCGTAGAACAGAAGAGCTTCGTTGAAGGAAGTGGCGTTAAAGAGGGATCGGTGCTGTATCAGATAGATAACAAACCCTACGTCGCCGTCGTTAATCGTCTCAAGGCCAATGTCGAGTCGCAGAGGTCTGTATTGGAGAAGGCCCAGCGCGATGTGGAGCGCCTGAAGCCACTCTACGAGCAAGATGCCGCCAGTCAACTCGATTTTGATAATGCGTTATCTGTTCTGTCTCAGGCCAAATCCAGTTTAGCGGCGAGTAAAGCTGAGCTTGAGGAGGCACAACTCGAGCTTAGCTACACCTCGATTCGCTCTCCTATCAGTGGCCTGGTCAGTCGTTCAGAGGTCGATATCGGCGCGCTGGTTGGCAGTAATGGCCAATCACTGCTGACGCGTGTTAAGCAGGTCGATCCAATATATGTGACGTTTAATATGTCGGCGCTGGATTACCTCAATGCACGTCGCCGCATGACGAGTTACTCCGAGAAGAAGGAGGCAGAGTCTGAGGGCAAGGCGGTTGAGGGCTTTGTTACCATCACGCTGCCCGATAACAGCGAGTATCGTTATTTAGGTGATGTACGCTTTACAGACCCGTCGGTGAATCCCGAGACAGGTACCTTTCAGGTACGGGCCGAACTGCCTAACCCGGACAAAGAGTTGCTGCCGGGCCAATATACCAATGTGCGCATCAAGCTCAACGAAGTCAACAATGCCATCGTGATCCCGCAAAAGGCAACGCAGGTGGAGCAGGGCGGCGTCTATGTGATGGTTGTTTTGCCCGACAACATGGTAGAGAGACGTTTCATCGTTATCGATCATCAGGGGCCAATGGGTGTTGTGGTCAAGAGTGGTTTGAAGCCGGGTGAGCTAGTCATAGTTGAAGGCATGCATAGGGTCAGACACGGCCAGTTGGCGGAGCCACTGACGGCAGCTCAGTATCTGAAACAGGAGGACTCGAAGGAGAAAGAGCAGGCACTTAAGCAACAAGAGTTAGAGCAGCTACAGGAGCAGCAGTAATGGCTCAGTACTTTGTAAACCGACCGGTTTTTGCCAGCGTGATCTCCATCGTCATCGTGCTGCTTGGCGTGATCGCCATGTTCCAGTTGCCTATAGATCAATACCCTTACATAACGCCACCTCAAGTTAAGGTTTCGGCATCTTATCCGGGCGCGACCTCCACCACGGCGGCCGAGTCTGTGGCAACACCTCTTGAGCAGGAGCTCAACGGTGTGCCTAACATGATCTATATGAGCTCAAAGAGTACCAACTCCGGCAGTGCTAATGTGACAATAACCTTCGATGTCGGTACCAACCCCGATCTGGCTGCTGTCGATGTACAGAACTCGACCCAGCAGGCAACAGGGAGCTTACCTATCGATGTGCAAACTGAGGGGGTCTCCGTATCTAAGGAGGCTTCGGTTGAGCTACTCAAACTGGCTCTGACATCCGGTGATGAACGTTATGATGAGATCTATCTCAGTAACTACGCTACCATCAATATCCAATCGGCGCTCAAACGAATTCCTGGTGTCGGACGGGTACGTAACACAGGTTCGCGCAGCTACTCCATGCGTGTTTGGCTCAAGCCGGACATGATGGCAGGATACGGCCTGACCACCAGTGATGTTATCGGCGCTATCAAGGCCCAAAATAAAGAGTCTCCGGCCGGTTCTATCGGTTCTCAGCCCAACACCGACTCGCTGAGCATGACGTTGCCAATTACGGCTGCCGGTCGTATGAGCAGTGTGCCACAATTTAAAGAGATCATTGTACGTGCCAACACAGATGGCTCGCTTATCCGGCTTCGTGATATCGCCAGGATCGAGTTGGGTTCCTCTGCCTACACGCTACAATCTCAGCTCAACGGTGCTAACGCCACCATTTTGCAGGTATACCTGCTTCCCGGAGCCAATGCTCTTGAGGTTACCAGGAAAGTAAAACAGGAGATGGCGGCACTGGCGAAAAAGTTTCCACAAGGAATGCAGTGGCAGGTCTTCTTCGATGCTTCGATCTTTATTGAAAATTCCATCGATGAGGTCGTCAAGACCCTCGTAGAGGCTTTGGTTTTGGTTATCCTGGTGGTTTACCTCTTCCTGCAGAATATGCGAGCCACGCTAATCCCAGCCATCGCTGTTCCTGTTTCTCTCGTTGGGACATTAGCCGCCATGCTCGCCTTTGGCTTTACTATCAACACGGTTAGTCTGCTTGCCCTTGTACTGGCTATCGGAATCGTAGTAGACGATGCCATCGTGGTGGTGGAAAATGTCGAGCGTTTGATGCATGAAAAAGGCCTGTCTCCGTCACAGGCAACCAAGGTGGCGATGAAGGAGTTATCGGGGGCTCTGGTGGCCACCAGCCTGGTGCTGGCAGCCGTATTTGTTCCAGTCTCTTTTCTTTCCGGCATTACCGGTATCATGTATCGTGAATTTGCGGTGGCGATCACCGTCGCCGTTCTCATCTCAACCGTGGTGGCCCTGACATTGTCACCGGCGCTCTGTGCTCTCTTGTTAAGACCCGGCGATCAGCCGACAAAGGGATTTTTCAAGTGGATGAACGATAAGCTCGATAGCGGTACTCGCAGATATGTGGCGCTGGTTACTCTGACCAACAAGCATGCAAGACGGAGTTACCTGCTATTTGCTGTAATGGTTGGTGGAGTTTATGTGATCATGTCTGGCTTACCATCGAGCTTTATGCCAGATGAAGATCAGGGGCGCTTCTTTATCGATATGTCTCTTCCTGACGGCGCAACGGTAAACCGTTCTCAGGAGGTGTTAAAGAAAGCCGAGGCTAAAGTACTGAGTCACCCAGCGGTCGAATACTCCTTCACACTCGCGGGAGAGAACCGACGTTCAGGGTCTAATCAGGCCAATGGTATGTTTGAGATCATACTGAAACCCTGGGCTGAGCGTGCCGATGATAACGCGACCGTGCAGCAGGTGATGAAGGAGATTAAAGCCTCACTGCACGACATCTTAGAGGCGGAGTTCAGTGTCTATCTGCCGTCTGCCGTACCCGGGTTAGGTAATGGCTCCGGGGTGGAGATGGAGCTGCAGGACACATCAGGGACTAACTTCAAAGGGCTGATGGAAACGGCAGATGAGCTGGTTGAAGCTTTGAAGCTTCAGCCGGAGATAGCGACAGCAGGTTTATCATTACAGAGCGCCATTCCTCAGCTTCATCTCAGTGTCGATGAGGCTAAGGCGATGGCTATCGGTGTTAACGTTTCCGATATCTACAGCACCATAAAAACCTTCACCGACTCATCGACGGTTAACGACTTTAATCTGTTCGGGCGTGTTTACCGTGTTAAGGTTCAGGCCGAAGATAAATACCGGCAGTTCCCGGATCAGATAAAAGATTACTATGTGCGTTCGGCCAGTGGGGCCATGGTGCCAATCGGTGTGTTAGCCGAATACGACTACTCTGTGGGGCCGGCAGCTGTAACACACTATAACCTGTTTACCAGTGCATCTATCAATGCCTCACCGGCTCCGGGTTACGCTTCGGGGGATGTGATCCGAGCCATCAACCGGGTTGCGACACCTATGTTACCCAATGAGTTTCGCTATGAGTGGACCGGCATCACCTATCAGGAGGTTCAATCGGCTAACCAGACAGGCATTGCCGTAACACTGGCCATGGTGTTTGTCTTCCTGTTCCTGTGTGCTCTGTATGAGAGTTGGACTATACCCATCGCCGTGCTGCTCATCGCGCCTATCGCCATGTTAGGTGCGGCTCTGGGTACATTAGTCAGTGGTATGCAGAGTAATCTATTCTTCCAGGTCGCCTTTATCTCACTCATCGGCATGGCGGCAAAGAACTCAATCTTGATCGTTGAGTTTGCCAATCAGCTGCACAAACAGGGCAAGAGTCGTGTAGAGGCAGCGATCGAAGCAGCTAATTTGCGCTTCAGGCCAATCCTTATGACCTCTATGGCCTTCATCTTAGGTGTGTTACCTCTGGTACTATCTGTCGGTCCAGGCGCAGTAAGTCGTCAATCGATCTCTATTCCTATTTTATGTGGCATGATCTTCGCCACAACCATCGGGATAATCATGGTACCTCTCTTTTTCGTCACAACGGCAGGGTGGTTTTCATCCAGGGCGAAGAAAGCCTCGCCGCGCACCCCATCTAAGGAGACGCTGCAAAAAGAGGCTAGCGCTTCGGGCTGTGAACAGGGAGGGGCAGTCTGATGGAGTACAGTATGATAAAAATGAGTCTTAAGCGTACCGGCATGATAACTACGCTTGCAGCTTCGATGTTCTTAGCCGGTTGTGCCATGGGCCCCGATTATGAGCAACCTGAACTGTCGCTGCCTCAGCAGTATCATGATGAACTGCTACAGGAGAAGGGGAGCAATATTGGTCAGACACAATGGCGTGAGTTCTATCTTGACCCTAATCTTCAATCTCTTATCAGCCATGCCCTGGCGCAGAACCTGGATCTTGAGGCAGTACGTTCTCGCCTTATAGCAGCAAGGCAGAGGGTCACGGTCACCGATGCGGCTCTCTACCCTAAAGTCGGCCTGGACGCCAACGGGGAGCGCTCTCTCGATAGCGGCCTGACAAGCACCGACCCAGAGAGTGAAGATGAATTTAGTCTCTCTGGTGTCGTATCCTGGGAGCTGGATATTTGGGGGGCAAATCGCAGGCGCAGTGAAGCCGAGTATGCCAAGTTTATGTCTGCTCAGGAGTCACTGAATCTGGCCACCGTCAGCCTGATCAGTGATGTCGCCAGCCGTTACTATGAATGGCTGGATATCGAACAGAGATATAAGATCTCCACCAACACAGTGGCGCTGCGTAAGAAAGAGCTTGATATTGCCCGTCTGCGTAAACAGAACGGGGTGATCTCCGGTCTGGAGGTCAGGCAGGCAGAAGTCGAGTATCAGAATGCCAAAGTGACACTCCCCGCTCTGGATTTCCAGCGCAGTGAGAAGCAGAACCAACTCAAAATTTTGCTGGGAGAGTACGATTACCCGTTGCGCTTGCACAATGAAGACGAGTTGAGGGCGGGGGCGCCACTTTTTCCTGAACAGTTCAATGTCGGGGTACCCTCACAAATGTTGTCTCAGCGCCCGGACGTGAAAGCCGCCGAGCTGGCACTTATTGCAGCTAACGCTGAAGTGGGCGTTGCCAAGACGGCGTTTTTTCCCAAATTTACCATCAGTGGCAGCTGGGGACGTGAATCTGATGAGCTCGGCAACTTACTTGACAGTGAAGGGGTAACCTGGTCTCTGCTCGGTGGGATAACCGCGCCTATCTTCAATGCCGGCAGTATCTCTGCTCAATATGAGATTGCGAAGGAGGAGTCTAAACAGGCGCTGCTTGCCTACAGAAATACGGTGTTGAACGCCTATTTTGAAGTCAATGATGCAATGAACAGTTTCAGACGCTCTGAGCTTGCGATTCATGCTCAGCAGGAGCTTGTATCGGCCTCCAGTGAATACACCCGTTTAGCCACATTAAGATACAGAAACGGTGTAGCGAGTTCACTTGATCTGATGGATGCACAAAGAAATCAGTTCAGCGCAGAACTCGCTATGAGCCAGATTAAGCGGGACAGGCTTCTATCTATGATCACCCTCTATCGTGCATTGGGCGGCGGTGTTTTCCCTCAAGAACCGACGGGTGGAATCTCTAAGGGGGAGTAAGGCTCGCGCTTTTATCCTAAGGGCTGTTAACGTTAAAGCTTTACGTCAACAGCCCCTTTCTCTAAGGCTGTTTAACCTTAGTCAGCTATATTTTGTTTTGCTAAACTGCGCCGGGTTCCCTATAGTGATATTAGGCCTGAATTATTTTGGCTAAAGCCTCCACCTGAGTATTATCGCATCTCCTCCTTTTTTGCGTCTTACTGCTTCGAGGACTCAAGCCATTTCTCAGCTCATTACCCAACTATAGGAGTGGTAGATGCCGCGAAAAAGAAGACCTGCTTTACATCTGTTCCCTCTTTGCGCCGCATTGATACTCGCGACACCGACCTCGTATATCGATTCAAATTTGCTCGATTCGATCCACACTCACTCCAATCAAACTCATTCCAGTCAAGATTGGTATTCATTTGCAGAGCAGAAGATAAGTTACAGCCGCTATCAGGTAGGCTTTGTATGCCGGGAGAGGGGATGGGAGTTCTGCGAGTCATGGTCAAGATACTCACGAACTCGCATTGCTTAGTTCACTCCTGTTGCCTGCGCTTCGCCTCAAAGAACATTTCACGGCTAAGGCCACTCCAGCAACAAGCAATACGAAGAGATAGTCTATTCGTTACTCTTCGTTCTTTGCCATCAGGTAAGCCAATTCGGCGGCATTACTGACCTGCATCTTCTGCATCACTTTCTGTCGGTGCAACTCTATGGTGCGCTGTGCGATATTAAGTTCCGCAGCGATAACCTTATTCAGTTTACCCTCTAGAACCTTGAGCATCACCTCATGTTCTCTGGGCGTTAAGTTTGCCAACCGCTGCTCTATCTCATTCTGTCTTTGATGTTCATTGTATGCCGTCAGGCTTGCCTCTTTGGCCCTGACAAGCAATAGACTCAGCTTGTCGCCATCTACCGGTTTCTCCAGAAAGTCGATGGCCCCTTGCTGTATCGCGTGCACAGCCATGGTGATGGTCCCGTGGCCGGTAAGCATGATGACACTCAAAGGACTTCCGGCATTTTTTATATGGTTAAGCAGGGCGATGCCGTCCATGCCCGGCATCTGTATATCCAGGATAGCGATACCGGGGGTATCTAACTCCACTTTGCTCAAAAAATCGCTGGCATTTAAAAAGCTGCGGGTTTTTAACCCCAGTCCGTCGAGCATCCAGCTCAATGAATCTAAGACATCCTGGTCGTCATCGACAAGGTAGATATCACACATCTGTTTGCTCCTTTATGGGTAAAGTTACTGAGATCCTCAATCCCTTTTCCAGATTGACCGCATTGATCTGGCCGCCATGCTCTTCGATGATACGCTTACAGATCACCATACCCAGCCCCAGACCATGCTCTTTGGATGTTTCAAAGGGAAAGAACAACCGGCTCAGGGCCTCTTCTGACAGACCTGTGCCGCTGTCTTCGATGATGATACACGCCTGTCGATCCTCCCGGTGCAAACTGATCCCGAGCTTTGGCATAGTTTCGGACTCCATTGCATCGAGGGCGTTTCGTATCAGGTTTACCAAAACCTGCTGGATCAGGCTCACGTCCGCAACCGTGATGACAGGCTCCAATGATAAGCTTGGTACAAGGTTGATCCTCTTGAACTCCGGTGACATCAGGTTAAGGGTCTCTTCAACCAGAGCCTTGAGATCGCACATCTCATAGATGCTGGGTTGCTGGCAAAATTGCCTGAATCGCTTAATCGTACTCTGGGCTCGGTCCACCTGCTCTATGGCCTTATTCAAGGCGGTATTTAACTCCTTTTGTTCCGGTGTCAGTCGATAGAGGCAACCTTGAGTCAGGTAACGTATACCCGCCAGAGGTTGATTCAACTCATGGGCGATCCCCGATGCCATCTCTCCGGTAAGGAGTACCCGTTGTGCCTTATAAAACTGTTTCTGCTGTTCAAATAGCTTCTTTTGGGTGTGCTTATGTTGCTCCATCTCTGCAGACAGAGCCTTAGTTCTAAGCACGACCAGACGTTTTACCCTCAGGTGGTGCAGATATCCGAGTATTAAGAAGATCAACGCTCCTATGACCCAAGGTACGGCGCCTTTGAGCAGGAACTCCCAGTTAGTCACAAACGGCCACCGGTTCAAGATACGTAACAACCTAAACACCTGCCGATCATTAACAGGTGCAGACCAGTATTGATAACGCCCCTTAACGGCTTCAATGTCATCGCTCTCTATCGAGAGCAGGGATTTGACTACCTCTGTTGCCAGAATATGATCGGTATGCCCGAGTTTTGAGAAGGCGTAAGAGGGGTAGAGGGTACTCGATACCGCACATTCATAGTCAGGGACCTCCCGTTGAAGGACCACTTTCAAGGCATTTTCGGCAATACGGCCACTCTCTATGGCCGACTCCAGTACACAGCTGGGCAAAATGGCGACATCGGCTTGTTTATCCAGTACAAAATTGAGCAACTTATCCTGGGGGAAACCGACAAAGCTGAGCCTTTTAAAGTCTTTAAAAGGGTTTATGTTGTGTGATGCAAGCTCGCCGGCAAGAATTTGAAAACCTCCGAAGGCGTTGGGATCGGATGAGATAACGGAGAGTTTACTAAGTTGTTTAACCTCAGTGATATTAACATCTGTTCGGGTGATCAATGCTGAGCCGATAGCATGATCTGGATTGGAATGATTAATTGGAACCAGAGAGAGCAGGTTACTGACACCATAATCTTTCTTGAACGTAACGGTGGTCAACGCGTTTCCAATGATGAAATCGAGCTTATCGTTGGCGACATATTCCTGTAGTTCGCTGGGAGTCAAGGTCAACACAGTGAACGTTTCACCTGTGTCTTCAGAGACACGCTCGAATGTCGGAGCCCATCTGTTGTAAACGGTTTCCGGCGATGCAAAAGAGAGCACCCCGACTCTGATAGTCTCATTCGCATTTGCAAAAGAGAGAGGGAGAAGCAGTAGAGCAAGCAGAAGCTGTGTGTGTTTCATTCTAATAATGGGTATTGGGCCTGTTATCTTTATGTGGTAATTATTATCTATTATCTGTAAATATGATAGATAGGAGTAGAGGGGGAGGGAGCAATATCACAACCATGCCCCCATTGCGGAAAACCACTATATCTTTAATATAAAAATGAATGGTAAAATATTATTTTGATAAATTTATATATTTTGTGTTCTTGTTTTTGTTTAATGAGTCCGGATGATATAAATAAAAATTATATTTTTAAAATGAAATTAAGAGTTGCTTCCCAAAAAATATAGTCCTGTTGCTATAATTTATCCCTGACATTGTGTTCATCTGTTCTATTTTTAATTTGTCAGTTTTCCATTTCGAGTCTGAACTTATCAAAATGGTTTGAATTTATCTTTTTCCCTGTTTCATCTAAATACCAGACAGCTTCAACATAGTTATTTTTATTGGCGAAATCAAGCGCCTGTTGAAGGGGCATCAGAAATAGGGTTGTCGAAATAACATCGGCGAAGATCTGCTCCCCGTCGAGGACTACAGAGGTTGAAATACCCTCGGGTTTAGGTTGTAGTGTCTTTGGATCGATAAGGTGGTGATACTCACGATCTTTGACCTTGTAGTAGCGAAGGTAGTTACCGCTGGAAACGATAGTTAGATCTCTGCCTCGTACAATCTCATGATACTGGCCTTCGAGACTTTTACACTTTGCAAGCTGGTAATCATGTTTCTTGCAGATGGGGTCTTCGATGGCGGTGGTAAACTCCCGCCCCTGTGGATGTATGCCGTAGTGACGAATGTTACCACCAGCGTTGATCAGAAAAGAGCTGAGCCCGTCAGACTTTAGCTGCTGGTAGACCTTTTCTGTCATCCATCCTTTCGCAATACCTCCCAGGTCAATGCTCATGCCTGCTTTCAGCTGTAAGGTGTTTTCCTTTTGGTTCAGCTGGATATCGTTAACATCTGTATATTGAGCGGCATTGATTAGTGCTTGTTCCTCTGGTTTCGTACAAAGATTCTTCTCTTTTAATTCGCCTTTACAATTACTTCTATGCTTACGCCATAAGTCTATTACAGGTGACAGGGCGATATTAAAATAGCCATCGCTCTTGCTATACCACTCAAGTCCGGCAGCGATAAGCGCTGTAAGCTTAGGATCGATCTTATGGGTCTGTGTCGGATTGTTATTGATGCTCTTGATGTTTACTACATGAGGGTAGGTACTGTAATTTGAGGCCAGATAATGGTACTCCTGTACCACATTCAGGGCATGGCAGAGGGCCTGCTCTGCAGCAATTGGCTCGCTGTTATAGAGATCTATGGTGATAGATGTGCCAAAGTACTTTAGGGTATTGAGTGTCGATACGCCATCTTTATGAGTGATTATTCCGTTGCCCTCACACAGATATGGCTTAAATGTTTCCTGTTGAGCTGATGTACTGTTTGCCATGGCCATATTAGAAACAGAGGTAGCTAAAACAGTGAACAGGGAATACAGTGATAATTTAAATAATCGGTTCATAGTGAATATCCAAATGTTTAATAATTAATAAGGCCCTTAACATTAAATTTAAATAGCGTGGCTTTATTAATAAGTATCATGGCGCAAATGGAAATATAAAATTACTGTCACAGATGTGTTAACTGGATCAAATATTTCTTACAAACAACTATACCCTGCGGTTTTCCGCAATAGTTAATATTTTTACGCTCGTTATTCTGTAGGAAAACGTAATCGAGTTATAAATATAAAAGGCAGAGTCGAGATGACAAATACATATCTATTTAAAAAAAGCCTGATCTGTTCAGCAATTACCATTGCAGGTTTAACGATGGCTGGCTGTGCAACATCACCAACTCAAGGAAAATATGTCGATGGCATTCATGAGGTTAGTGCTAAAGGTAAAAAGAGCCAAATAACGTTAAGTGTCAATGTCAAAGAGGGCAAGATCACCGATGTGACTACAAAGTCACATAAAGAGACCGAGTCTCTGTTTCTCAATGCCGAGCGCCTTCTGGCGAAAATCGTTGCTAATAACGGCCATGAAGGGATAGATGCGGTATCCGGTGCGACTTTTTCATCCAACGGGATTTTGAAAGCGATCAACAAGCTACCTAGAGTGGATGGTTCGACACCGGAATATGTGCCGGTTGGTTCTAAAGATGATTCAGCCAGCGATGACTTTAAACTGAAATGGTCGATTCAACCTCAGCTTGGCATGATCGTAGGTGATTACTATTACGAAGAAGCAAGATTCCGCCAGGGCCATATGGGAAGTATGGCAATCGTCGTCGATAGTAACAACGCCAAAGACGTTATCTTTGCAGAGTTTAATGAGAGCGGTCGTCCGAACTATTACACCCGCCTCTTCCAGGATGTGCCAAAGCGTACCTCAGAGTATAACTTCTCTATGGGTAAGAAAAAGGGCACAGCATGGGTCCAGTCTGCCTTGACCATGGAGAAGTTAATGGTTGAACAGGACAAGCTTACCTTCGACCTGAATCCGGATTACGACCCTAAGTTACGCAACAAGTTAAAGCAGCCAAATCGACTGAAGTATTCAGGTATTGACGTTGTAGCAGGCGCATCAAACAGTATTCAGCAGTCAATGGTCCCGCTGACAGCAAAAATTCACAATCAAATCAATGGTGAAGGAACAAAGCTGAAGTTTTATCAAAATGCCGAAAAGCAGCTTGATAAGCAGGGCAACTGGACCGGCATCACAACCGTATTGCGACTGATAGTCGACACAGAGACTAAACAGATCACTAAATCCTATTTTGATGAGGTGTTTGCAGACGAAAAGAGTCAGATCAAAGACGCATCACTTAAGAAGCATTATCGCCAATCTAAATACGCCTCAATCAACTATGTTGAGCCGGCGCGAATCGGTTTTAACGTCATGTTTGACGCGTTGAACGAACATCTACAGCAGGGCGGTTCGCTATTTCAAATTGACGACCTTCCAGCCACCGGTGACACAGGAAGCTATGCCGCTACAGGATTTACCAAACGCTCATCTTCATGGGATCTCTATCTAAAACAGGCAGATATTCTCTATAAGCAGATGCGAGCCGACGGTGTAATAAAGGCTCATAGCAGACCTCAGTAATCAAGACTTCGCCTGCTTTACAGGGGTAAACGGGCGTTTTACCTTTACTAAAAAATTAATAAATATAGTGAGATTATGATGAAAATATTTAACCTGACACTTGTCGCTGCATCGATAGCGCTATCTCCCCAAGTATTTGCCGATGACTTTAAGTTCTACGGCAGATTGGATTATTCAATTACCAACTCAGACACAGGCACAGCAACTCATAAGGGTAAACAAGGAACGATAATCGAGAACAACTTCAGTCGTGTAGGGATAAAAGGGAAAACAGCCTTAAGTGAAGATTGGTCACTGTTTTATAAGGTTGAAGTCGGTGTGAATGGTGCCTCCCAGGCGAATGGATCTAATCCTTTCTCATCTAGACCAACGTTTCTTGGCCTTAAACATGAATCCATTGGTGCGATTGCAGCCGGACGGATCGATCCTGTGTTTAAGATGAGTAAGGGGTTTGCAGATGCATTTGATAACTACAGCCTAAAGCATGACAGGCTGATGCCCGGCGATAAGCGTTGGGGTGACTCTATCGAATATAAGAGCCCTAAATGGAACAAGTTACAGATGGGCGTTAGCTATCTTATCGAAGACAACCATTACAGCGCCACAGACCCACGCAGAGATAATGGCAACTATCAGTTAGCCGTAACCTATGGCGATAAGTTTTTCAAATCCGGTAACACTTACCTCGCTGCCGCCTATTCTGATGGTATCGAAGATATTAAAGCCTACCGCTTAGTCGGGCATGTTAAGTTCGGGCAACTGAAATTCGGTACTATTATTCAACATTCAGAGCTGCAGAACCCGAATAAACCGGCATTTGAGTCTCGTGAAGGTGAAGGTTATATCGTCAATGCTACCTACAAGTTGGATAACCTATTACTGAAGGCACAGTACGGCAGTGACAATTCAGGTACAGGTAAGATTGCTCATCGAGTCTATGATGCACTAGGAGATTCAGCCATGTATGTCCCCGAGGTCTCTCAGTGGGCAGTCGGCGCTGAATACTTCATGTCAAAATCATTCCGTTTCCATACTGAAATCGGTCAATTTGATGTTAAACAGTATTCAGATTTCGATGATTCAATCATCAGCGTCGGTGTGCGTTACGACTTCTAAGTGCTGAAAAGCTGATAAAGTTCAACCCTAAATCTGCGCTCCCTGCAGAACCGGCACAAGGATGTGCCAGTCCTCTCTTGTCATCATATTCTTATCTCAATATCTGTTCGCGGCTAAAACCGCTCCTACAGATACTGAGTCAAGGGTTACTCGAACTTATCGAAAGCGATGGCACTATCAGCCACGCAATGAGACTTTAATAGTTCAATAGTTGACTCCATCATAGGGGCTGGCCCGCAGAGATAAAACTCAACTGTTTTTATTTCCGGCTTACGTTCTACGACAGAATGTCGTGCATTCACTACAGTATTCTTCATATCAATACCTTCTGGCCTCCCACCCACTAACAGCTGTTCCAGGTTCTGTGCTAACTCATCCTGGACATAACCCTTTGCGCCTTGCCAACCCTGATTGGGTCTGGATAGTACCGGCAGGTAGTGAAAGTTAGAAAATCTATCTGACAGTTGTTGAAAGTGAGTACCGTAGATAAGGTCTATCTGACTGCGCGCACCAAAATAGAGATAGATCTCCCTTCCACTATTGTTTTTAACCAGTTGCTCCTCGATCAAGGCCTTTAATGGTGCCATTCCAGAACCGGCCCCAATCAGTATCATAGGCTTATTGCTCGATGGTTGGGCAAAAAACTCCTCGAATGGACCTACGGCTTCGATTGTTTCTCCCGGAGCCAGATTACAGATATAGGTCGATCCTATACCGGGTTTAACCTTTTCGTCCGGTGAAGTCTGAATTTTTACAATGAATACCAGTTCGTCGCTCTGGCCGTCACCATTGGCCAGCGAGTAGTTGCGACTGCAGGCTAAGTGTTCGTACTCCATATACACAACATCCTGCCAATGATGCAGTAACTCTAAAGGTAGATAAGCTGGAATTGTGTTACCTCTCGCGGCAGGGATAAAGAAACGCATAAAGGCGCCAGCCCTGAATGCCAGTCGCTCACCGCTGACAGATTTAAATCTCAACTCTTTGATATATGGGCTTATAAATTCACTGCTAATCAGTTGTAATTCGTAGCTTGCTGCCTCAGTCACATCGGCTAAGGTTAATTGTTCAACCTCGTTGCTGTTATGCTGACAGGCTAAACGATAACCTGATTGCAACTCTTGTTCGGATAATTGACTTCTGTCCGCCGAAGTCACCTTGATATTAAGATCAACTTTGATTTTACAGCGGCCACATGTACCTCCACCGCCACAAGTCGAGGGTAGGGCTATATCGTGATGAAGCAAACTGTCGAGCAGGTTTTCATGGCTTGACATGACAAGCGGCCCTAAGTTTTTTGAATGCTTATCGAATACCTTTACTTTTTTACGCTTTTTACCAGCAAAGAGTTGAACCGGGTTATATTGGCCATTTAAGCCGAGTTCAACCATCCAGATGATGCCGGTAAGGGTGAAAAATAGAGTGAAAATAGCAAAAACGATGACCTGAACATTGTTAAAACTTCCTTCGCCAGCGTAATCCATAAAGTGCAGCATGAAGATAAAGTCAACGAAACGTTTATCATCGTTACTGTGGCCTATCAGCCTGCCGGAGACTGCATCGACATAGATACTGGTGTTGAGCCTATCGTCAATGTTAATTCTCCATAATCTGTTTTGCTCTTTGGGAAAATCATCACTGGGTTCAGAGAGCTTTGTCGTTGAGATTATTCTTGCCGGTCCCTTATAGGATTCCATTGCAATTGCTGCAGCGATCGTTTCAGTAATAACAAATGGGTTGCCGGTGATGGCATCGACCATTGAATGTTGACTCTTGAAATGGGCATACAAACCTTTCTCATGGGTCAGCAGGTAATAGGGGTGAGAGAGCAGGGTGACTTGACTCAGGGAGACTACGTTGTCGTAGCCTTGTAGTACTGTTTTGGGCTCTACCAACAAGCTTAAATTGACCGCAGGACTTTCTGCTCTCTGTCTATTCTGGTTGCCGGAGGCTTTATCATGGTCCATCAAATTAAAATACAAGCCAGTGCCAAGCCAAATGAGTAGCTGCAGACCTACTACAAGAGATAGCCATTTATGTAATGTTTTGAACAGTGGCATCAGCAGGCCTCCTTAGTTGCAGAGACATTACCATCATGAGCTTTTGTTTTAAAAAACCTGAAATAGGTTAAGACCAGACCGATTGTCGCGGCAAAGAGAGAAAAAAGGGTAAACCAGAAAAACACGCGGTTACCGCCATCTTCACTTGCATAATCGATCACATGCAGAGTGAACATAAGATCGAAGGTGCGCCAGAACTCGTGCCGCTTGGTTACTAACTTACCGGTTCGTGCAGAGATATAGATAGAGGGGCTACCAAAATCGTCGAAGTTAACCCGCCAGGCCGGTAGCAGCCGTGGGCTCAACTCGAAAGGCGGGTTTTCGGTGATAAGCACAACATCGATAATTTCTCCTTCGCCAGCGTAATAATGTTTAGCGGCTGAAATCGCGGCAGTTTGATTTAGTGGCGATAATAGTTGCCCGGAGCCAGCATCGAGAAGGTATTGGGTGCCATCCTGGCTGAATCTATACACCTCCTTGTCGATAAGCATACCAAGCTCGATTCGTTCTGCGCCGGGGTAATCTTGAACCAGAGTTGATAGCGGGTAATTGATCTTTTCGGGGTTAACAGGGACCTGATGATTAACAACCAGAGTGTCGCCATGAATATAGTCGATATTGAATATCACCATATAAGCGCCTGATACTGACCAGATCACAAACTGCACGCCTAAAAAGAGCATCAACCATCTGTGATATTTTCGACTTATTTTTAATAAGTTCATTATTATTTTCCTTTGAATTTTTTTGGGTTTTAGCTCGATCACATTGCGTCTGTTTATCTCTGTAGCAGCGTTACGGACCTTAGTTTACAAAGTTACCTATCTTCGAAAATATTGATGGCTGGTTTGGATTGGGTCTGATTGCTGCAAGATAAACCCCACAAATGCTGTTACAGATTATGTAACCACTTTGGTTGCATAAGCTCAGGATAATGTACAGAGCGACTGCGAACAGTATCGCATATGATCTACTTTAACAATCTGGATTATGCCGATTGGTATTAGCTTAACTTCCAACACTACAACTTAAATAGAACTGACGAAAGCAAGCGCCGGACAGTGAAGGAGAGGAAATTGTATTTGTAACATCAGTATTTTAATAGACACGTCTATAATGATAAATGCGTACAGTCGGTGGAACCACGTTTACATCTGGTCAATCAAAGGATGCCGAATAATTCCGCTCTAATTGGGAGTGTCAAGTTGAGTGAAATTTCCGATAGCGATTTCTGTACCTGGAGCATCAATCATCGCGGGAGGCTCATTCTCTTCAGCCTGCTACTCCTGATTTTTGCTATCAGCGGGATCCCGTTTCTGACAATGAACAATGACACCCGTGTTTTCTTCAGTGAGGAGAATCCGCAGTTTAAGGCATTGGAAGCACTGGAAAACACCTATACCAAAGATCAGAGTATCTTCTTTGTTATCGCCCCGAAAAATGATGATGTCTTTACCCGTGAGACACTGTCAGCTATCGAAGAACTGACCGAAAGAGCATGGACAATTCCCTATTCGAGTCGAGTCGATTCTATTACAAACTTCCAGCATGCGTACTCAATGGAAGACGATCTTATCGTTGAAAATTTGGTTGAAAATGCACAGCAGTTATCGGATGAAGACTTAGTACGAATCAGAAATATCGCCCTTATTGAACCTATGCTCCTGAACCGGCTAATCTCGCCCTCCGGACATGTCTCGGGTGTCTTCGTTAATAGCCTCTATCCCGGAGAGTCTCTCGAAGAGGTCCCGAAGATCTCCGCTTATTCATATAAGCTTGCCGACGAGCTGCGCGTCAAATATCCCCATCTCGACTTCTATCTGTTTGGCAGCATCATCATGGATAATGCCTTTGGAGAGATTGGGCTCGACGATATGATGAATTTAATCCCATTCATGTACCTGATGCTGATTTTGATTATCGGCCTCTGCTTGCGCTCGCTTACGGCGACTATCTCAACCTTTTTGATCATCCTGATGTCGATGCTTACCGGCATGGGATTGGCGGGCTGGCTTGGAATCAGCCTCACCCCCGCATCAATTGCGGCGCCAACGATTATTATGACACTTGCCGTGGCCGATAGTGTGCATATTCAGGCTGGGGTCTTTCGGTATATGAAGGAGGGGAGAGCAAAGCATGATGCCATTGTCGAATCGCTAAGGGTTAATTTGCAGCCTGTGCTCCTGACCAGTATCACCACGGCTATCGGTTTCCTGTCGATGAACTTTTCAGATGCTCCTCCTTTTCGGGATTTAGGCAACATAGTTGCGATGGGGGTTATGGCGGCATTCATCTACTCAATTTTTTTTCTCCCTTGGCTGCTAAGTGTTATCCCTATAAGGACGAAAGCTCATCAGGAGGGGAAATTACCTTCATGTTGTAACTGGCTGGCGTGTTTCGTCATCAGGAGACGTAACCCGGTATTTTGGATCTCGCTGATTGCCATCACACTGTTAAGTGCCGGAACCACACGCATCGAACTCAATGACAGTTTCCTCTATTACCTGGGGGAGAGATATGAGGTACGCCAGGCCGGTGACTTCTATCAACAAAACCTGGGAGGTGCAGATGTTATCGAGTACTCCCTGCAAGCAGGGGAGTCTGGGGGCATAAATAGTCCGGAATATCTTGCAACGGTCGAAGCATTTGCCAACTGGTTTCGACAGCAGCCCAAGGTGGTTCAGGTCGGTACCATTACCGATACCATGAAACGTCTGAACAAGAATATGCATGCCGATGATGAAAGCTTTTATCGTGTTCCCGAATCGCGTCAACTTGCAGCCCAGTATCTGCTGCTTTATGAACTGTCACTTCCTTTTGGCTTGGATCTTAACAATCAGATTAATGTGGATAAATCGGCGACCCGCCTGTCGGTTATTATCAGGGACACCTCAACCCGGGAGATCCGTGAACTTGACGAGCAGGCGCGGCAGTGGCTGAAGCTGCATGCGCCGCCGACTATGCTGAACTATGGTACCGGGCTTTCGGTGATCTGGGCGCACCTCTCGGAGCGTAACATCAATAATATGTTGGGTGCCTCATTAGGGGCGCTGATACTGATCTCGCTCATTCTGGTCTTTGCCCTGAAGAGCTTGCGGCTTGGGTTGATCAGCCTGATACCGAACCTGGCACCGGCATTTATGGCTTTTGGGCTATGGGGGATGATGTTTGGGCAGGTAGGGCTGGGATTATCGGTTGTTGTGGCAATGACCTTGGGTATTGTTGTTGATGATACGGTGCATTTCATCAGCAAGTATTTACGTGCCCGCCGTGAACACTCCATGATGCCTGAGGAGGCTGTTCATTATGCATTTCACACCGTAGGTACTGCCATGTGGGTGACTACTGTGGCACTCGTAGTTGGCTTTCTGGTACTCACTCTCTCTGGTTTCAGAATGAATTCAGATATGGGGCTTCTCTCAGCCGTGACCATTATTCTTGCACTGGCACTGGACTTTTTGTTCCTGCCGACTTTGCTTATGAAGAGCGAAAAGAACGGTCATAAGGAGTAAAATCATGCAAAACATACTGATGGTGTTATTACTTTTAATCGTAACGATTCAAGCTGTGCCAGTATCAGCCGAAACGGCGGAATCGAAAGGTCAGGCTATCGCACTCGAAGCGGACAGGCGTGATAATGGCTGGAATGATGCAGAGTCGAAACTGACTATGATTTTGCGCAATCGTCATGGTGATGAGAGCAGAAGGGAAATTCGAGGTAAGTCGCTGGAAGTCTCAGGGGACGGGGATAAAACGCTTACTATTTTTGATACTCCTAAAGACATAAAGGGCACAGCGTTTCTTAATTTTACACACAAAGTTGGTGACGATGAGCAGTGGCTGTATTTACCGGCCCTAAAACGGGTAAAACGTATAGCCTCACGTAACAAGTCTGGCTCGTTTTTGGGCAGTGAGTTTGCCTATGAAGACATTGCAAGTCAGGAGGTTGAAAAATACAGTTATAAGTGGCTCCGTGATGAAGTATATCTTGGGATGGAGTGTTTTGTTGTTGAGTCCTATCCGGTGGACAAAAAACACTCAGGTTATACACGACTTGTCAGCTGGGTTGATAAGGAGCACTACCGCAGATGGAAAACGGAGTTTTTTGATCGAAAAAAATCACACCTCAAGACTCTGACCTTTGCGGATTATAAGCTTTACTTGGGGCAGTACTGGCGAGCCGAAGAGATGAACATGGTTAATCACCAAAATGGTAAAAGTACACAACTTATCTGGAACTCCTATCAGTTTCGCACGGGCCTCACGGATAGTGATTTCACTAAAAACAGCTTAAAAAGAGTCAAATGAATAGACTGATAACTCGATTACTGGCGATCATATTACTGCTGTGCTCCTCACCGGCGGCCGCTCAAGATTTTTCCGGTTACCTTGCCGCCGAAGCCAATATCTTTGTTCACCAGCCTACATATGATGGGCAAAGCAGTCATAGCATCTCAATTGCTTCACAGCCTGAGCTTTATCATGAGTGGGCCGGCGGGACGAGTTTTACATTTGTGCCATTTGGGCGATTGGACAGTGCCGATCCCAACAGAACTCATGGTGATATTCGTGAGCTGAATATGTTTTGGATTGATGACAGCTGGGAGTTCAGAGTCGGCATTGGCAAGGTATTCTGGGGCGCAACGGAGTTCGTCCATCTCGTGGATATTATAAATCAGACCGATATTGTAGAGAGTATCGATGCTGAAGAGAAGCTGGGTCAGCCAATGGGGCACCTGTCACTGCTGAATGACTGGGGCGTTGTCGAACTGTTTATCCTTCCCTATTTTCGAGAACGCACTTTTCCCGGCGTCGAGGGGCGGCTTCGAACGGAGCCGATAGTTGATACTGAGCTTGCAAGTTACGAGAGTGGTAAGCAACAGAGCAATACAGACTTTGCTGTTCGTTATAGCCATACGCTTGGGGACTGGGATCTGGGGATTTATCATTTTTCCGGAACCAGCCGTGATCCCACGTTGATCCCGGGGGCCGATGAGCATGGGCAAGTCGTACTCATCCCCTATTATGAACAGATAAATCAGACTGCTGTCGATCTGCAGATGGTGTCCGGCGAATGGCTATGGAAATTAGAGGCGCTACATAGAGTTGGTCAGGGGGACCACTTTACTGCCGCTACCGGTGGGTTTGAATATAGTTTCATCGGTATCAATGATAGCGCCGTGGATCTTGGTGTGATTGTGGAGTATGTATACGATAGCCGTGATTCCAGCGCGACGACACCTTTTCAGGATGATGTGATATTGGGACTCAGATTGGCGTTTAATGATCTTCGTGATACAACACTTCTTGCGGGTTGGTTTCAGGACAGGCACACTGCAGCAAAAATTATTCAGCTTGAGGCAGGCAGACGTATAGGAGAGCTGTTTAAGCTGAGCCTGGAGTTACGCGTTTTCTGTGGTCAGCCTGAAAATGATCCTCTACATAGCCTGCGCAATGACGATCACCTTCAATTAGAGCTTGCCTACTATTTTTGAAGAATTTAAAAGATAAGATAAGCAGCAAAACAGTGCATGCCATGGAGATTGGTTGTGCAATGCTGATACTAAGATAAATATACAAGTTACGCGAAACGTGAATTTGCCTCTTTGTTCAACGTTGTTTATTACCGATTGCAATCAATTATCTATCAAGGGATTGAGTGAATGAAAAAAGCGACCAGATGCCTCAGTGTGGCCTCGATATTCTTGGTCACATTTTCTGTCAATGGACTAGCCGCAGATAAAAAATCAGCTAATCAGTCAATTGAGCAACATTCGATGAGTCTGTCACAACTCGAGGGGTGTAAACCCGCTATGGAACAGGTTCGACAATCTAAGAAGCAGGGAAGTTCTCAGATCTACACCTGGACAGATGAAGATGGTCGGGTACATTTTAGCGATAATCCGCTTCAGGTTGAGCAAAACAACGCTGAGCTGACACACTACCGGGATTCTGAGTATGCTTTTGTACTTAAAATTAAATCAACCGATGGCTACTATCCCCCATCCTATAAAGATAATGTCACGGCTGCGATTAAGAAGGTCAGTGAGGTTTATGAGTTTTATCTGCCAAGTTCAGGGGTTCCGCCTGTAACGGTTAACCTGACCTTAGCCAATGACCACGCCAGTTATCTAAAGCTACAGCGAAAATATGCCCCCTCACTGGGTCAGAGTCAGGGTTTTTATGTAACAGATCTTAACCTGGCGGCGGTTTGGTATCGTAACGATAAACAGGCATATGAGACATCTATTCATGAGTCGGTTCACGTGCTCAATGCCGGTTTATTCGGGTTTAGTCCGAGGTGGCTTAATGAAGGTCTGGCCGAATACTTCTCCGCAATGCAGATACAGGGTTATGCTGCAAAGATTCCCACACCGCCCTGGAAACAAATACTATCAGGAACCGAGCTTAATCTATCAAGCTTGCTAAAGGCAGGCGGTGAACAGTGGCGGGCGAGAGAGTTGCAACGTTTGCTGTACGCTCAGTCATACTCGTTTGTCCAATATCTGATGAGCACAGGTAAAGGCAAGCAAGTTATGAAGCAGTTGCTGGCACACCTGATTGAGACACGTTGCCAGCAGGAGAGCGATATTGCCTCAGTCATGGCCAGATATCCGGGAGGGATAGCACAGTTGCAATCAGAGTGGTCTGCATGGATAGAGCATGAGCGTTATCGAACTCAATCGTTTTAACCTGTATTAAAACCGTGGATTCCGGCCAACAAGCATACCGAAATGGTGGAGGCGGATGTCATGTCGTGCTAAACGTTTCGACATCTTGAGTCAAACAATTTGTCATCATGAGTTATCCTTCCGTCATTCTGAACTTGTTTCAGAATCCAGCTTGTACTTTATTCCTGCTGATCATTGATTCTGTCAATAAAGCGACTGGATCACATGAGGGAAAGTTATGCTGAGTACATTATTTTTTCGACTGTAACTAATCTGTTCCGGCCATCAAGCATACCTATCAACAGCACTGAACAAGCCTGCCGCTTTAAATTTACGCATTGTGATTGAAATTTATACGCTTTTGTGAGCATATAGGCCTTATACTTTGTATGGTTTAATAG
Organism: uncultured Shewanella sp.; assembly: GCF_947501225.1. Classification (GTDB taxonomy): domain Bacteria; phylum Pseudomonadota; class Gammaproteobacteria; order Enterobacterales; family Shewanellaceae; genus Shewanella. Next base: position 71,869 of record NZ_CANMUW010000005.1, on the reverse strand, counting down.
TTCGCCAGAGTTATAAGGAGTAGGGCGGAAGAGCTTCACCCCATTGTTTAAGACACAGATAATCGCTATTTGGCAACGGATCCCCATGGACAGCTTGCCTTCTTTGATCACCTGTCATGGTTACAAATCATGATAACAAAGGAGATGGTATGAAATCACAGTCCCATGATATGACCAATCCACCGGATCTGCTGCTAAGTGACGGCACGGGCCCCTCAACACAACGCCAACCAATCTTTCAGGACTATCTCCCTCCCTGTAATCAAGGCTGTCCGGCCGGTGAAAACATTCAGGGTTGGCTGTCGCTCGCCCATGAACAAAAATTTGAACAGGCCTGGCAACTTCTCATCGCAGAAAACCCAATGCCGGCGGTTCATGGCCGGGTCTGTTACCACCCCTGTGAATCCGTTTGTAACCGGGCCAATGTTGACAGCGCGGTCAGTATTCATCAGGTAGAGCGTTTTCTTGGAGACATGGCGATTGAGCAGGGATGGCAACCTAAGTTTGAGGCAAGACAAAGTGGTAAGAGGGTGCTCATCGTCGGCGCGGGTCCAAGTGGTCTGTCGGCGGCATACCATCTGGCCCGGCTGGGGCATATCGTGGAAGTGCGTGACGCCGGACCTATCGCAGGTGGCATGATGCATTTCGGTATTCCGGCTTATCGTCTGCCACGGGATATCTTGGCGGCCGAGATAAAGCGGATAGAAGATATGGGGGTGAAGTTTACCCTAAATCATAAGGTCGAAGATCTGAAGCAGGAAAAGTCTGACGGCCAGTTCGATGCCGTGTTTGTGGCCGTTGGTGCCCATATTAGTCGTAAAGTCGAGATCCCTGCCCGGGAAGCGGGTCATATCCTCGATGCCGTGAGTTTCCTGCGTGATGTGGGTAAAGGCGAAACGACTAACCTGGGGCGACGGGTTGCCATCTACGGTGGCGGAAACACGGCAATGGACGCCGCGCGGACAGCTAAGCGTCTGGGCGCCGAAGAGACACTGATCATCTATCGCCGTAACATGGAGCAGATGCCGGCTCATCAGTTTGAAGCGGAGGAGGCACTGGAGGAGGGGGTGAAGATCAATTGGTTGAGAACCATCAAGGAGATCAATCTGGATCAGATAACTGTCGAGAAGATGACGCTGGATGAGCGTGGCAAACCCGTACCCACCGGTGAGTTTGAGACTCTGGAGGCGGATGCGCTTATCTTAGCTTTAGGGCAAAACATAGATTCCGAGCTGTTGGCCTGCTACCCGGAGATCACCTTTAAACCCGATGGTACGGTTATCGTCGATGAGCAGATGATGACCGCACGAAACGGCATCTTTGCCGGCGGCGATATGGTGCCCTGTGACCGAACCGTAACCATAGCTACGGGCCATGGTAAGAAGGCGGCTCGCCATATCCATGCATTCCTCTCCGGCACCGTTCACCGTGGCAAAAGCAAGCCGCCCGTGGCAGATTTCGAGTCCCTTAACCTCTGGTATCTCACCGAAGCGGAGCAGACCAGTCAGCCGACGCTGCCGGTTGAGCAGCGGGACCATTCGTTTGCCGAGATCCTCGGCAGCCTGAATACAGAGCAGGCCACGTTCGAGGCCAGCCGCTGTTACAGCTGCGGTAACTGTTTCGAGTGTGACGGCTGTTATGGTGCCTGTCCGGAAAAGGCGATTATTAAGCTTGGCCAGGGGCGTTTCTATCAGATCGATTACTCCCGTTGCACAGGCTGTACCGCTTGCACCTTGCAGTGTCCCACCGGAGCCATACATATGGTGACGACGCGCTAACGCTAACGAAATTGTACAGGAGTCATGTTATGGCTAAGCAGGTAACCATCGATGGCGGGGAAGCGACAGCCTATGTTGCTTATCGTACTAATGAAGTTTGTGCTATCTATCCCATCACCCCCTCATCTACCATGGCGGAACTCGCCGATCAGTGGGCCAGTCAAAACATCGAAAACATCTGGCGTCAGGTACCTCTGGTTGCGGAGATGCAGAGTGAGGGAGGGGCGGCGGGCACGGTTCACGGTGCGCTGCAGACAGGTGCATTGACCACCACCTTCACCGCCTCCCAGGGCTTGATGTTGATGATCCCTAACATGTTTAAGATAGCCGGAGAGCTGACACCGACCGTGTTTCATGTGGCTGCCCGTGCTTTGTCGACGCAGGGGCTGTCGATCTTCGGCGATCATCAGGACGTGATGGCGGTGCGAATGACAGGCTTTGCTCAACTGGCCTCTTCATCGGTTCAGGAGTGTCATGATATGGCGCTGGTGGCACAGGCGGTGACACTCAACTGTCGCGTGCCCTTTATCCATTTCTTCGATGGGTTTCGTACCTCTCATGAGGTCAGCAAGATTGAGCTGCTCGATGATGAACAGATCAAGGCGATGATAGACAACGACCGGGTCTATGCCCATCGTTCTCGGGCGCTTAACCCGGATAACCCTTTCATGCGCGGAACTGCGCAAAACCCGGATACCTACTTTCAGTCCCGTGAGTCTGCCAGTCGTTACTACCAGGACGCTATAGGTGCTGTTGAGCAAGCGCTCGATAAGTTTTATGAAGTTACCGGGCGTCGCTACCAAAGCTTCGAATACTATGGCGCGCAAGATGCCGAGCGGGTCATCGTTATCATGGGCTCGGGTAGTGAGACGGCCATCACCACCGTTGAGCACTTAAACCTGAGTGGCGATAAAGTTGGTGTGCTGCGGGTCCGCCTTTACCGGCCTTTCAGTTCTGAACATCTGCTAAAAGCGCTGCCACAATCGGTAAACAGCATCGCGGTGCTAGACAGAACTAAAGAGCCGGGCAGCGATGGCGAGCCACTGTACAAAGATGTCAGCAACGCGCTCTATCAGGCGGTCAGCCAGGGTAAACGCAAAGCCATGCCTATGGTCATAGGTGGCCGTTACGGATTGGCCAGCAAGGAGTTTACTCCCGCCATGGTGGCCAGAGTCTACAAGGAGCTTTCAGATAAAGCCCCCAGGAATGATTTTACCATAGGCATCACAGATGACGTCTGCCATAGTAGCCTGGAGGTGACCGAGCCGCTGGATATCGAGTCTGACAAGCTGGTGCAGGCGATGTTCTATGGCCTAGGCTCAGACGGTACCGTCAGCGCCAACAAAAACAGTATCAAGATTATCGGTGGCGTCGAAGGTTATTATGCCCAGGGCTATTTCGTTTACGACTCAAAGAAAGCTGGTTCTCAGACAGTCTCTCATCTGCGTTTCGGCCCCGAGCCGATCCGTGCGCCATATTTAATTCAATCAGCTAACTTTATTGCCTGCCATCAGTTTGGTTTCATCAAACATGTGGATATGCTGGAGCGGGCTAAACAGGGGGCCACATTCCTGCTCAATAGCTGCTATAGCGCCGATGAGGTATGGCAGCAGCTGCCGTCTGATGTTCAGCAAGAATTGATCGATAAACAGATTAAGTTCTACGTCATCGACGGTGCCAAGGTGGCGCGCTCTGTCGGCATGGGGAAAAGGATCAATACCGTAATGCAAACCTGCTTCTTCGCGCTCTCGGGCGTGATGCCCAAAGAGGAGGCGATCGAACGGATAAAGCAGGCGGCAGAAAAAACCTATGCCAAAAAGGGCGAAGAGGTGGTTAAACGTAACTTTGCCGCCATCGAGCAGGCATTGACGCATCTTCAGCGGGTTCAGGTGCCAGCCAAGGTCACTACTCAGGTCGGCAGAGAGGCTGACGGGCTTTTCGAGCGGGCTGAAGGTTTTGTCAAAGAGGTGACCGCAGAGATGTTTCATGGTCGAGGCGATCGCATCCCCGTCAGCATGATCCCCGACGACGGTACCTATCCCACAGGTACCAGTCAGTATGAGAAGCGCAGCATCGCCAGTGAGATCCCGATATGGGATCGCGAGATCTGCATTCAGTGCGGTAACTGTGCCATCGTCTGTCCCCACGCCGCTATTCGGGCAAAGTTTTATAACAAGCGCCGCTTACAGGGGGCGCCTGACTCCTTCCCGTCGAGCAATGTCACCTCCCGCGGCTTCCCCGATGCACGCTACACTCTGCAGGTGTATGCCGACGACTGTACCGGTTGCGGACTTTGCGTGAAGGCGTGCCCGGTTAACCATACTGCCGATGAACATCACCATGCGATCAACATGCAGAGCAAGGAGAAGCATCTGGATGATGAACGCCGCAACCTGGCGTTTTTCGAGACCATCGCCTACAACCGCCGAACAAGAGTTGATTTTTCCAACGTGCGCGGCGTACAGTTTCTGCAACCCCTGTTCGAATTTTCCGGTGCCTGTAGCGGCTGCGGTGAAACCCCGTATCTGAAGCTACTCAGTCAGCTGTTCGGCGACCGTATGCTGGTCGCTAACGCAACCGGGTGCTCCTCTATCTATGGCGGCAACCTGCCGACCACGCCTTGGGCCAAGAACAGTGAAAACAAGGGGCCGGCCTGGGCAAATTCGTTGTTTGAAGACAATGCCGAGTTTGGTTATGGCTACCGCCTCACCGCCGATAAACATATGGAGCTGGCACAATCGAGACTACTTGAGTTAAAAGAGAGGCTCGATGCCCGGTTAGTAGAGCTGACGGTCGACGCGCCTCAATCCCACGAGTCTGAAATACATGAACAGCAGGAGCGGGTTCAGGAGCTGGCGAAACAACTCAAACAACTGGACGATCCCAGAGCCAAAGAGCTGCTCTCAATCATAGATCACCTTGTGCGTCGAAGCATCTGGATAGTCGGCGGTGATGGCTGGGCTTACGACATAGGTTATGGCGGGGTTGACCACGTACTTGCCAGTGGCCGTGACGTCAACATCTTAGTGATGGACACCGAAGTTTACTCAAACACCGGCGGGCAATCATCCAAGGCGACCCCTATCGGTGCGGTGGCTAAATTTGCCGCCGGAGGTAAGGCGGTGCCTAAGAAAGACCTGGCGTTGCAGGCTATCGCTTACGGTAATGTCTACGTAGCGCGTATTGCTCTGGGCGCCAGCCCGCAGCAAACTCTGCAGGCGTTTCGTGAAGCCGAAGCCTATAATGGCCCGTCACTCATCATCGCCTACAGCCACTGTATCGAACACGGCATAGATATGATCGACGGTATGCAGCAGCAAGATCTGGCGGTGAAGGCGGGATATTGGCCACTGTATCGTTACAATCCGACACTGCGCAGTGCCGGACGCAACCCGTTTATGCTCGATTCACTGCGTCCCACGTTAAAACTGGAGGAGTATGCCTATAATGAAAACAGATACCGCAGCCTGTTAAAGTCGGATCCGGAGGAGGCCGAGCGCCTTATCAATCTGGCGCGGCAGGTAGTTAACCAAAAATGGGCCCTGTATGAGGAGATGGCGACACGAAACGCCCATAAGTTTACCCCTCACACCCGAAGCCGCACTTGATGGCTAATTAATTATATCCAGGTAAACAGGGATGAAAGAGTCGATGCTAAGTTTTCTGTCTACACTGCTCATTATCTATCTGGGCGTGTGTCTGCTGCTGTTTGTGTTGCAGCGTAAATTTATGTACTTCCCGACGCCGCCACTGCTGCACTTTACGCCGCCTCCGGAGGCGACGCTGAAAAGCTTTGACAATGACGGCATTAGCCTCGCTGGTTGGGTGGTCAATGCCGGCCGCCCAAGGGCACTGCTTTACTACGGCGGCAACGCCGAGAATATCGAGTACAACATTCCATTCTTCAAGGAACATCTGCCTGAGTATACCGTCTACCTGATAGCCTATCGGGGTTATGGCGAAAGCAGCGGAGCGCCAACAGAAGAAGGTCTTTACAGCGATGCGCTGCACATATTTGACCGGGTAAAGCCGGAACATCAAAAGATCTCTTTACTGGGACGAAGTCTGGGCTCAGGTGTCGCCACCTATGTGGCCAGCCATCGACAGGTCGACAAGCTTGTATTGGTCACGCCGTATGACAGTACCGCAAATGTGGCGAAGTCTGTCTATTGGATGTTTCCGGTATCCTGGCTTATCAAAGACAAGTATGACTCGGCAAAACGCGCTATGGATATTGCGGCGACAACAACCATCATCTACGCCGAAAATGATAATGTTATTCCCAGAGCTAGCACCGAGGGCCTGATCCAGGCCTTCTCACACAGGCTTGAAGATAGCATCTTAATCAGAGGCGCCGATCATAATGACATATCGGAGTATAACGAATATGTTGCCGCCCTTAAGCGGGCACTGGATTGAACTCTTTGTCATTGAACACCGCATCGCTGCCATAAACCAATGCTCAAATATACGTCATGATATAAACAGTACTCACATATACGGCTTACACAGATTCTTTTCTTACTACAGCTATGTTAATTTATTGATTAAAAATAACATCTATCCAGGTAAAGCAAAGGATCAGCGTCTGTGACAACTGAGTATTATAACGATAATGCCGAGCTGTTGGCTCGCCAATACCTATCGACCACCTTTGAAGAGGTGCATAGTTCCTGGTTGCCTCATCTGGATCGGCTATTCGACGAGGCTTCTGCTCTGTCGATATTGGATGTTGGTGCCGGTATCGGTCGCGATGCTGCGTATCTCGCCCGGCAGCTCTCTGAGCAACCAATAACAGTTGAGCAGAGGGTAGAGGTGGTTGCCGTTGAGCCCGCTCATCTGTTGGCCGACCTTGGCAAGAAGCACACCAAAGGGCTGAATGTCACCTGGATAGTTGACAGCTTACCCAGGCTGAACCGGCTAGCCATCTATCAAAACGGCTTCAATCTTATTCTGCTCAGCGCCGTCTGGATGCATATACCAGAGGCTGAACGCACCACGGCACTACAGACACTCGCACACCTGCTTGCACCGAACGGTAGGCTTGTTATCACGCTGCGGCATGGACCTAACAGCGATACCAGAATAATGCATCCGGTGAGCGTCGATGAGATGCACATACTCGCAAAAAAAGTCCATCTGGAAGTTATTGATTCGACAGATAAAGAGACCGACAAACTCGGCCGTACTCAGGTCTTTTGGCAAACCGTAGTGCTAGAGCGTATAAAAAATTCTCCAGCGAATAAAAAATTGCTGCCAATCAAAGGCTAAAGCGCGTGACAGATCCACAACTGATAGGGAAAGCTAAATGAATTCAGGTGGGGTAACACAGGTCTCAGCCGCCAAGCAGGTCGAATTTATCGCCTATCTGCAACGACTGCTGATCGAAGGGGACTTCGTCGCCACCTATAAGTTTGCGCTGCTCCATGTCTTAGCCGATATCTGTATCGAAAGACCCCAATTTATAGGCGATGAGACTCAAAGCGGTATCATTGCAATTGATGAACTGGTCGAAAAGTTTATCGAACTCTATTGGCAACATTCATTACCATACTGTGGCGCTACGGCCAAAGGTGTGAGTACAGATGGTGTTGATAGTGCGGATACGTCGTTTATCCTGTTTCAAAATGCCGGCAGGCAATCGGCACTGCTTAAGAATCTCGCCGGGTATCGCAGCAAGGGGATTCGATCCTTAACCCAATTAAAGCTGCATCCTGATTGGCACAAGCTAGTGAGTAAAACCCGCAGTACCTTCAAAGAGGGACCTCTTTGGCGTCTGCAGTTATTAGCGGGCAGTGAAGAGTGTTTTTACTACCCACACGATAAAACAAAGAAGTATATCCAGCTTAACCCGGGCATTGCATTCTGTTTCAGGCGTTTTCACGACCTGGTTGTGTCACTTGCCCGAAGCCACTGGACGCAGAAGGTGTGTAACTTTCCTGCCAACCAAAAAGTCATCGGCGGGCAGGGCAACCTGTCTGACTTCCTGTTCGGCAGTGATCGCAAGGCTATCAATCAGGCGAGACCCTTGCTGCTGCAGATACAACATGGCAAATGTTTCTATTGTCAGAAGCCACTGAAACAGAGTGGGCAAGAGAATGGCGAGGTAGACCACTTCATTCCCTGGGCCCGTTACCCTAGCGATCTGGGCCATAACTTTGTGCTGGCACACAGCAGATGCAATAGAAATAAAAGTGATCATTTAGCCGCTCAGAAACATAAGGAACGCTGGTTCGAGCAGAACATCATCAAACATAAACAGATAATCAGCTCAGAGTTAGACAGTTTTTTTGTCTGTGACAGTAAACGATCCGAAGCCATCGCCACCTGGGCCTATCAGTTAGCTGCCCAGAACTTTGCTCCGCTTTGGTTGAATGGCAAGGAATTTGAGTCGTTTAGGCATACTGATTGTAATACCACTCAACACCATACGGCTGAAAGAGGTAGATAGTCCCGCCATCAGACCTATACTGTCTTGCGGTAAATTTTATTGGCTGTTAAACCATTCACTAAACTCTTCGAAGTCTATGCTTCCGTTTCCGTCCAAATCTATGGCGTTAAAACCTATCTCGGCGCTCTCACCCGGCTCCAATGCTTCCAGAGCAAGCAATAAGCGTTCAAACTCAGAAAGTTGGATGCTTCCGTCTCCGTCTGTATCAAAATGGTCGAAATTATCTTTAAGCTCTTCCTGGCATATATCAGTCATTACAGACTCCAAGTTAGTATGGTTGTCAAATTAATGTGATCATAAGCAAATGAATTTTATGGTTATTGTTTTGCAATTCAGATTGCCAACTTTATATTCAAATTTATCATGAGCTTTCCTTACCATAACGTCAACAAATACTGCTTAGGCAACTTATACTTGTGAATCCAACCAAGATGGCTACCTATATACCACAGGGCTTCATACGGTAGACAGAGCCGCTGTCTGTCGATATAAGCAGGTTGCCTTGTTCATCTTCTATGACCTGACGAATCCGTTCGTTGAGTTCGGTCAGCAAGCGCTCTTCCGATCGGGCTTGCACGCCGTCGAGTGTTACACGGTTCAGGTGAGTCAGTTTAAGTGCGCCGCTGAGCAGATCTCCTTGCCATTTAGTGAAGGCTCGGCCTGAGTAGACTAATAAACTCGAGGGGGCGATGGATGGGGTATAGACCTTTGTGGGTGGCTCCATGCCGGGTTTAGATGTACCTTCACCAACGTCAAACGGTCCCCAATACTCCTTACCAAATGAGACCACGGGCCAGCCATAATTATGTCCGGCTTTAATCAGGTTGATCTCATCGCCGCCTCTGGGCCCGTGTTCTATCGACCATAAGCGTTGGGTCTTAGCATCAAATGTCAGTCCCTGAGGGTTACGGTGCCCATAGCTGTAGATCTCGGGGAGGGCATGACTCTTGTTATCACTGCCGGATACGAAGGGGTTATCATGAGGCACGCTGCCATCGAGGTTTAAGCGTAAGATACTGCCCGCATGGGTAGAAAGGTCCTGGCCGTTGGGTCTGTGGCCTCGGTCGCCTATTGAGAAAAACAGATGGCCTTTGTCATCGAAGGTGATGCGCGAGCCGAAATGACGGCCGCTGTCGGTTCCCGATTCGGTTACCAATAGATCTTGCCATTCAAGTAACTGATTACCTCGAAGCTTGGCTCTTGCCAGCGTAGTACGCCCCTGACCGGTAACTGGTTTTGAATAGGTAAAGTAGATCCAACGCTGCTTATTGTTGCCAGAAGCCGAGCTCTGCTCTGTATCAGTACCTGTAATCGTAATTTTCGGTCCAAGTTGGATGTCGAGCAGGCCACCTTGGCCCTTGGCATGTATTGCCGGCAATCCCTTAATATTTGTCTGTTTACCGCTGGTGAGGTCAAGTTTCAACAGTTTACCATTTCGCTCTGTCACCAGGAGGTTATTGGTATCTAACAAGGCCATCCCCCATGGGATCCCGAGTCCTTCAGCAACCCGTACAAGCTGATAGGTTTCACAGGTTTCTGCCTGACTATCTATAGAGGCCAGTGTAGCTAATAGGGTCAGCATCAGCGGTAACCGTTTCATCATGAGTCCTCGGGCTGTTTTGAGTGGCTGTGATTATGGTTTATCGTGTAGAGCCAAGAGCTTACTATTTAGCATTTAGCATTTAGCATTTAGCGTTCTCAGTGTCCAAAACCATTTATTTATAAGCGAATAATATCTATAACCCAGGTTTGGGTGAAAGACAAATCGTCTGTCGCCAACATCTTAGATTGAATCATGGATTCGAGATTTACTGGAATAGAGTATTAAGAAGGGTATAAGGATCATAGAGTGTAGTACCGAGACTGCGCGGCGATATTAACCTTGCTAATCATTCTCTAAACAGACTGAATGGGCCCGATGATTTAGCACCGGACCGGTTAAGTTCAGCTTTTACTGGATGTGCTCATTACCAGCAGAACGGCAAAGAAAACGATTGCGCCTACTATGATGATTGTATTCATTGTTTGTTCCTCTTATGTAGATGTTGGTAGATAAAGTAGGCCCCAATGGAGACGATGATGAAGGGGATGATGGTTACCGCGACGTTGAACATAAACTTGGTCACCGGAATGATGATAATGGTTGCCACTATGAGGACGACTAAGGTAACCAGGGCGATGGTAGTTATCTGATTCATGCTTATTCCTGAATGCTGTTTTATCTGCTGCTGTAAGAGTTAAACAGTCGGTGCGTCAACAAACAGCGGCTAACGATTGGTAGCAGTATCTCAGCCTTAGCTTATTCCTCCCTTAATTGAAATTTAAAGTGAGAAAAAAGGGCGCTTTAACATCAAAGATGACACTTCGTTTGTTGAGCTGAGCCGGTAATTGCTCCAGCATAACCGGCATTTCCGCCGTCCTTGGAGGTCAGACGACGCTATGCTGTAGGGGCTAAGATGATGCTTAGCTAGTAGAACTAAGGTGACGCATCTTGGTAAATCCCGAATGTCGTCAGCCTTGTCATTCTGAATGAATTTCAGAATCCAGCTTTTGTTTGTGTTAACAACTAATGGATTCCGCTTTCGCCGGAATGACGTTCGTTGCCAGATGCAGGAACATAGTCGATAAGTCAGCCTGGGAACATTCGCGGCTAAAGCCATCTCCTACAGAAAATCATTACTTTGTAAATCCCGGTTAACGTATTGAAATAGGTTTTGTTAATGATAACCTTTCTCAACTACGGGAATAACTGAAATTTTAGAAATGACAAAACTCTTAAAGACACTCCATAACTGGGTCGGCTTTGTTATCAGTTTAATCATGCTGATAGTGTTAACCAGTGGTATCTATCTGGGCTGTGTGGATCTGTTCAAACGCATGGACAATAAGGGGCAGCAGTTTTCAGCGTTGACCCATGAACAAAAGGCTGAGATAGCCGCGAATGTTTTGGCGAGCTATCCGGATGCATCGGGGGTGAAATTGCCTACTAAAATGGCTCCCTATGTCGAGGCCTATTCGAGACAAGCATCAAGCTTTCTTACCACAGATCTGCAAGAGCTGGGGTCTCAGTTAAAGGCTGACAATGAAGTCTGGCGCTTCATCTTCTTTTTTCACCGTAATTTTCAGCTCGGCGAACCAGGCAAACATGCCAATGCCATCAGCGCCATCTTGGCAACAGTTATCATCTTTATCGGTCTCTATCTTTGGTGGTTGATAAGACGTGGTTTTAAGTGGAAACATACGCTTCCTAAAAACGGTAAAAACGGTGCATTGATTAAGAGCCATATCCAGTTGGGGCTGATCTTCTCCATTCCCTTGCTTATCATGTCCGTAAGCGGCGCCTATATTACCTATGGTGCCTGGGGCGAGTCGACCCTGGATGAGAATCGTCATATGCCAGTTGTCGCACAGGCCGGAGATTGGCGGGGGCAGATATTAGCGGCGCAAAAGATCTGGCCCGACTCCGAGCTGGTTTCGGTATCGAAGCCCCGTAAGGGGCAGGGCGATAGTTATGTTTATTCACTGAGTTTCAATGGCGATAATGCCTTAGGATTAATGCAGGCCGATACGATTAAAATTGATCTTAATACGGGTAAGTTAGACTCGGCGCAGACATTCAGTGATAAGGGGCTAGCCTACCAAGCCAAGTACAGTGCCCGTTTCTTACATGATGGGGCTAGAATGCCTACCTGGTACCTGCTTATGCTTATCATAAGCTCAGTTGTCGGGACTCTGATGGTGAGTTTTGTGTTGCTGACTTTCGTGCGCAAGGAGATCTTAGCGCCGATGAAGGCACGGGCTGCAGTGCGCTTGCAAAACTAGTTTGTGATCCTGGCTAATGAGAAGGCTGAAGCGAAACCGTTTCAGCCTTTTTTGTTGACGACTTAAAAGCTGGGTTCCGCTCTTAGCGCATAACGGCAGCTCAGCTTATAGCTTAGTAATGGATGAGCCGATAAAGTCCCTGTTGCATCGTGATTATCAACTTATTTTTGGTAATGATTCAACTATTGGCATGTTTTTAGTTAATTGCATTTGGATTAGACTCTATCCACTCTCAATATAAGGCTGTGGATGAACTCATCTCTGAGTCGTTTCCGACCGGTTTTCAGAATTGTAATATGAACAGAAGGCTACCGAACTTATAAGACGATCGGCTGCCTGAGCCCATAATTGTAACACTGCCGTTTTCATTGGCGGTTCGTTAGAGGAAAGAAAAATACTATGGCTACTACCATGTCTCATCCAATCATTACAGATTTAAACAAGCGTCACACAGTTAAAAAGTACGATGCATCTAAGCGAATTCCACAAAGTGAACTCGATATCATTTATGAAGCGATGCGTTTATCTGCATCTTCCATAAACTCACAGCCATGGAAGTTTATTGTGATTGAGAGTGATGAAGCAAAGCAACGCATGCATGCGACATTTGCTAACAAGCATCAGTTTAATCAACCACATATCAATGCGGCTTCTCATATTATTTTGTTTGCCCATAACCCCGCTTATACCCGTGATGATTATGCAAAAGTAGTCGATAAGGGAATTGAAGATGGCAGAACTAAACCGGAAAACAGAGAGCAGGCATTTGCCGGTTTTGCTTTTGCCGAACTAAATACCGACAGCTCCGGTCAAAACGCCGCATGGACTAAGTCACAGACATATCTTGCGCTGGGTAACACGCTGCATGTGTTGGCTCGATTAGGCATCGACTCGACTCCGATGGAAGGTATCGACAGTGAACTTGTCGGTGATATTTTTAAAGATGAGCTGGATGGGTTCGTTTGTGATGTGGCGTTAGCGATCGGTTACCATGACCGGGAAGAGGACTATAATGCGAGTCTGCCTAAGTCTCGCTTAGCGATGCGTGAGGTTATTAAAGTACTTTAAAAAACAGGTGCGCGGTAACGGAGTTTCCATTTCTGCATTATCTCTGAACACCGGTTATTCACCGGAAAGCTGGGTGTCGGATAAGGGGTAAAATCTCCATTTAGACGCTGAAAGTAAACAAACGGCAAAAAAAATGGAACCCGATATGGGTTCCATTTTTAGTCGAAAAATGCACTGACTTTCCGACATTTCTTACTATTAACAGCATCAGTTATTCTGATTTTTTTTGTGTAGGTTGCAGAGTCTATCTTTAGTAAGTCTGTAAACAAGGGACCCGGTTTGGGTACCATTCTCAGTATTATTCACACAGTGATTAGCGCAGGATCATCTGGTCACGTTCTGGGCCCACAGAGACCATGCTGACCGGAACGCCCATCAGCGCTTCGATGCGGAGCACATAGTGCTGCGCCGCTTCTGGCAGGCTTTCGAAGGTACGACAGCCTGTGATGTCTTCGTTCCATCCCTGCATCTCCTCATAAACCGGCGATAGGGCTGCGGTTTGAGGCCAGATTGGGTTTTGTGTGTGATCACCTTCGTAAGCTACGCAGATCTTAAGATCTTTCATGCCGGTTAGGCAGTCGATCTTGGTCAGTGCGATCTCGGTAGCGGCTTGCAGCTCTACGCCATTTCGGGTGGCGACGGCGTCGAAGTAACCCATGTCACGAGGACGGCCGGTGGTTGCTCCATATTCGTTAGACGCTTCACGGAAGTTATCCTGCTCTTCCATGGCCGTCACTAATGTACCGGTACCCACAGATGAACTGAATGATTTAGCTACGGCAATGATGCGCTCAGGGCGCAGGGCCGGTAAGCCACTACCGATACCGGCATAGGCCGCAGTTACGTTAGATGAGGTTGTCCATGGATATTCACCATAAACCAGATCACGGCCAGCACCGAGTTGTGCTTCAAACAGTAAGCTTGCATTCCTGCTTTGCATCGCTTTCAGCGGCTCGGTCACGTTACAGATAAATTCACGCCAGGGCGCCGTTACCTCTAATAACCATTCGGTCATCTCTTCAGCGCTCTGGCTGAAGTCACAGCTTGGGTATAAGGCTTTTAACTGTGGCATCTTCCAATCGAGCATGAAGCGAATACGCTCAAGCAGAACTTCCGGTTGCATTAGCCAACCGACGAGAATGCCTTTTTTCATGACACGGTCGCCATAAGCCGGGGCGATACCCTGTCTTGTTGAGCCGTAGGCACCATCACCCAGACGCTGCTCTTCAAGGGTATCTTCCAGTGCGTGCAGTGGCAGACAGAGGGTTGCACGGTCTGAGATGTGTAATTTCACATCCACTCCAGCCGCTTTAACTTCTGCTATCTCTTCACTTAGTGCCGCCGGGCTGATGACCATGCCCGGGCCGAGGACTGCCGTGCAATCCGGGTTGAATATGCCGCTTGGAAGCTGATGTAATTTAAAGGTGCCAAAGTCATTGACGACAGTATGGCCCGCATTATTTCCACCTTGAAAACGAATACTTGCAGATGCATCGGCAGCAAGATAATCAACGATACGGCCTTTACCTTCATCGCCCCAATTCGCACCCACAACAACAATAGACGGCATAACTCACACTCCTGAATAATTAAGCGGCTATGCTAAAACAACTGTTGAGATATGAGAAATTAATAATTATTATCAGTTTGATAAGAATTTCATATATCATAGGGCGCGAAATCTCTAATATAAGCGGGAAAAGGTATGCTTGATCTCAATTGGCTGAATACGTTTGTCACCTTAGCTCAGCATCAACATTTTGGTAAGGCCGCGGCGGCCCTGCATATGACTCAACCTAATGTCAGTCTTCATATTAAACAGTTGGAAGGTGCTACCCGGGTAAAACTGATTGAGCGAAACCCATTTCACCTGACCGAGGCGGGCGAACGGTTACTGCGGAGTAGCCAAAAAACCTTGATGGAGCTGCAGGTGTGTCAGGCCGATCTTAATGCGATTAACGATCTCAGTCAGGGGACGCTCACCATTGCGGCGAGCGACATCATCTCCCGCTTACTCTTGATCTCACCATTTCAGCTGTTTAAAGCTGAATTTCCAGGGATAGATTTTTCGCTGTTAAACACCACCTCATCACAAGCCTCCGAGTTGGTTAAGAGTGCACAAGCCGATCTGGGCTTTGTCATTGCTCAAAAAGAGAGTCAACCGCTGCATTTTACCGAGTTACAACAGATACGTTGGTGTGCATTGGGGGAAAATCTGGCGCTATGGCAGCAGAAAAGCTTGCAGCCTGAATTGGTACTGGAGAGCGAGCCAACGCTTATTCTGCTGGGACACGATACCCGTACCCGAGACCTGCTGGATTCAGCTTTGCCATCTCTTAATCTTCCTAAGTATCGAATCATGGAGGTCGGCAGTGTCGATGCACAGATAGATTGGGCCGAAGCGGGCTTTGGAGTTGCGATAGTGCCGGAGTTCGCTATCTATACCAAACGAAACCTTAAGTCTCACCTCAAAACAAAGGTAACGCCATTACCTGAGTTTCCCACCACGAGCCTGGGTTACATTGTGCGGCAGAATCAAATTCTCTCTAAAGCTATCAAGCAGCTGCTGAAATGGGTAGATGAGGAGATCATTCGCTCGCAGAAGTAAGTCTTAAAAGCAACGACGCTTCGCTGAAGAAGCTGAGACGACGCTCATTGCATGAGCTGGATAAGCACAAAGAGGGAATGAACAGAGCTATAGCCAAATGTAGGACCGGCTTTAGCCGGGAATGAGCCTCCTTAGAAGATCCGCGGCTGAAGCACGCTCCTACAAAGGATCTTACACCTTCGCGACTAAAACCAGCTGCTACGGATCGTCATTCTGAATTCATTTCAGAATCTATTTTATATTCGTTGCGAGGCAATGGATTCCGGCCTTCGCCGGAATGACTAATGTTTAATTCATCTATTATTGGCCTGGATCATGCCAGCCACTGCAATTGGATATATCCTGACTATACTAGTAGCACAAAGTGATTTGTTGTTAAAAAAGTAGTGATTTTGGGGTGTTAGCTATGATGAGTGAACCACTGAACTCTCAACAGGAGAGCGGCGAAAACATGATCGATATGGACGCCATGGACGACTTCTATGACGATTTCAAAACGGCCCATGAAACATGTGACTCTGTGTTAATCGATTTGGAGTTGGATCCCACTAATGCCACACTGCTTAACTCTCTGTTCAGATCTGTTCATACCATTAAAGGTAACTTGATCTATGTAGGACTTAAGGATATCACGCCACTTATTCAGAGTGTGGAAGACCTGCTGGACGCCATAAGAAAGAACCGCATAGAGTACGACAGCCTGCTATGTGATGTTGTGTTACTCACGCTCGATAAAACCGAGAGTATGGTTCAATCAAGGATCAATAATACAGCTTCAATTCTGTCCGACAGTGAAATTGATAGTTTGTGCTTCAATATCAGCTGTATTGCCGATGTAAAACCGGAAGACAGAATCGATTTCATTAAAAATAGCTTGTTTATATTAGATCCGGAAACTCACCTCAATGACGCTCAACTTAAGCCGATCGCTTCAGACACACCAATAACTCCATCCGGTAATAAAGGCAGAGAGGGCGACGAGCGTGAGCCGATAGTCAATACCGATTATCTGGTCGATAATCAGGTGATTGCAGATAAGAGTATCAAGGATGTACTGCAAAGTTACGATATCGAACTCGATGAGGATATCTGTTTCTTTGAAAGTCTCAGCAGCCCTTTAGAGAACCGCTCTTTTTACTGGAAGGGACGTACGGTGCGTCAGCTCATACTTGCACTTGCGATGAATGACAGAGCGGGAAACTTAGTTAACCCAACCCAGCTTGCGGTTGCCGTATTAATACACGATATCGGTATGTCTTTTCTCCCACGCTCTCTGCTTACCAAGAAGGGGGTGTTCACCGAGCAGGAGAGGGAGGCATTATATCGCCATCCTGACAAAGGTTTCCAATTACTGATGGAGTCAGCACGTTGGATTGAAGCCGGTCAAATTGTCTTGCAGCATCATGAGCAGGTCGACGGTTCCGGTTACCCTAATCACCTGAAGGGGGATGAGATCTGTCATGGGGCTAAAATTTTAGCCATCGCGGATACCTTCGATGCCAGATCTCATGAAAGAGCACACAGAACACTGCTTAAACGCCCGCTGGTACGAACCATGAATGAGATAAATAATTTTTCCGGTACTCAGTTCGATCCCTATTGGGTCGATATCTTTAATCAGGTTGTGCGTACACTCGATGGCTGAGTGGCTTTTATGGATAAAATTTCAGGTAGGCGCTTTAATTGCTATCCCTTTGTTTTGAGCTAACATATTACCTATAAAGATAATTTGCTTACAGGTTTATTCAAGGAATGAATATGACTAATACGGCTGGCTCATCTATTGAAACAGGATCCTCAACGACGGGCAATGGCAATCCTGCGACCTTTCATTTCACACTACCACCTGCTGGCAGGCCCGGGTTCTCGTCACTAAAGGAGGAGCTACACCCGGCCTTCGGCTGGTTGACGAAGAACAGGGCTCGCTCCCGTAAACGTGACGTATTTGAATCTATCGACACTATCGTTATCCATGCTACAGCTGGCTATGCCACCGAACACGCTGTTGATACCTGGAAAGCGCGAAAGGCGAGTGCCCACTGGATAATCCCGGACGAAAATGAAGTCGGCCACGGGCACTTTATATGGGCTACGGTGGCAGAAGCGAAAGCGGCATATCATGTTGGTAATGTTGATTATGCATCGATCTTAGGTGACGGACCCAATGTAAACGACCGCAGTCTGGGTGTTGAGCTGGTTAATACTCAGAATGTTCAATACTATCGAGACCCGTACTCCCGGTGGCAGATAGATATGCTGGCCCGTATCGTCCTCTATGCCTGGGCCAAGTATCCTAATTTGAAGCATGTGATCTCACATGCCAAGTTAGATCCAACCCGTCGTACAGATCCCGGTGAAAACTTTCCATGGGAGGAGTTTAAACACAAGGTTCTGACTCATTCAATGCCGGCGCAGCACCATGCCCTGGCGTTGGCCACCGATACTCCACCAATATCGTCAGATAGTGAGAGGGTAAACCTAGCTGTAACTAAACGGGCGGGCCATTGCTGCGAGCCCTGATAGAGAGGGCGCCTCGCTTTGTTTGTGCTACCCATCTTGCTGTATCAGTAGATATTATGCATGACGACTGCTTTCGGCCTACGGAGTTAAGAACAAGTTGACTCTCAGAGCCTGATTCAGCAGCCTGCTCGTTACTTAATGGCTAAGTGTGTTACCACAAAATGACAGACCTGCAGTTTGTTGCTGAATTAATCTTCTGTCAGTTTTGCAATCCATGACTCATGTTTGAGGATCTTGTAAACTTAACTCATCTATTTTCATCCACTTGTTAGCCGGTCTCTAGTTTTGCTGCGGCTGTGCTATATGGACTCATATTGTCTCGACTCCCCCCTGAAAAAGCGGCTAACTCACAATTATATTCCTCTGCATCGTTGCCCGGCGCTTGTGTACCGACAGATGTGAGTACAACTTCCGGCTCTCTATCCCCTGTAGAACCGGGCCCTGAGCGATCCGCTTTAACTGCGCTTCCCTATAGTCAGTTCGGTCGTTTTTTCAAACGCTCAAAGTTTGCAGCAAGGTTCGATGCCGATGGTTTGACATTGACATCACTGCATCAAAATCGTCTGTATCGAACATCGACACAGAGCGAAGCCGATACTATGCGCCTTTCAGGTAGTGAGTCTGAGCTTAGCTTTAGCTGGAAACAGCTGGATAAACCTGTGCTGTTTAACTGGAGTTTTTTCGGCTACCTGATGAGTTTCACGGTTGATGAACGCAGCTACTGTACCCCTTTTTTAACCTACGCTTCGAAAAGGTGCTTCAATAATCCCATGGCCGAACACTGGGCCAGGGCGAATCAATCTACTCTTTGCGGACTGATCGGAAAAATTGAAGAGGCTATATCTACAAGGTATCTCAGAACGAGCCGGGTGAAGTTGATCAAAGCGCGTGTAGCGAGGGAGTATCGACGCTGGTTTCCCTGGAGCAGAAACGACTCGTTGGCTTTGGGAGAGGAAGTTAAGACTGCACTTAAAAGTTTACACAGGTTCAATCGTTGGACGAGCGAAGATATCGAGCTGATCCGTGAGCAATATATTTCGCAGCAGTTAATCGAACATAAAGGTTTCTTCGACAGCGTAGAGTCAAATCCGCTAACGGATAAACAGCGCAGGGCCTGTATTATCGATGACAATAACAATCTGTTGTTGGCCGGAGCCGGTACGGGAAAGACGAGTGTAATGGTTGGCCGCGCCGGATACCTTATTAAGAGTGGGCAAGCTAACGCGACAGACATCTTGTTATTGGCCTTTGGAAAGATAGCCGCTCAGGAGCTTGATGAGCGCATTCGTTTAAAGCTAGGTTCACTTTTAACCGCTCAGCAGGGTGAGACGCCTGACTTTGCTGTGAAGGCGAGCACCTTCCATAGTTTGGCTATGCGCATCATTTATGATGTTGAAGGTGTTAAACCCAGATTATCTCCATGGATCGATGATAAAGATGCAAAGGTGTGCTGGATTAATAGAGCACTGGAGTCACAGCTTAAAGACAAACGTTACCGAAAAAGACTCATTAACTATTTTGACAAGCATTATTACCCTGCACATAGTGCCTTCTATTTTAAGAATGAATCTGACCATAATGATTACATCAGGGCCCATGAGTTCCGCCCGCTCCATGGTGAAAGAGTAAACAACTATTTTCACCTTAAGATTGCCGACTGGTTATTCAGGCAGGGGATTGAATATCGATATGGATCTGCTTATCCCCATACAGGGGGTGAAAAGGAAAGCGGCAGGTATAGAAGCGATTTTTATCTGCCGCAGTATGATATCTATATCGATTACTTCGACATAGACGAAAGCGGCTCCACACCGGTTTTCATCG
This sequence comes from uncultured Shewanella sp., assembly GCF_947501225.1. GTDB lineage: Bacteria > Pseudomonadota > Gammaproteobacteria > Enterobacterales > Shewanellaceae > Shewanella. The sequence goes on along the minus strand of NZ_CANMUW010000005.1, from coordinate 51,798 downwards.
ATGATGACACCTACCGGGCATCCGTAGCGTACAGGAAACAGCTCCATCAGCAAAATGACACTCACTATATTGAACTCTATTATCATCAGCACCAACATGGACAGTTGCTGAAATCGCTTTCAAAGGCCCTGGTAAAAAAACGGGTTAAACGTACTCCTGTTGATGACGAGGCGCTGTTAGCTAAGTTATGTGAACAAGGATATCTCGCAAACTTGGTTTCATTATTTAATCAAGCTATATCCCTCTATAAGGGGGCCTGTCTCGATAGTAAAACTCTGACTGAACGTTTGTCCGATTCGGCTCATCAGGAAGAGACAGACGCGGTATTTAAGTTACTGAAACCGATTATTAAAGCCTATCAAGAGCATTTATCGACAAGTGGTGAGATAGATTTCGAAGATATGATTGCTAAAGCGATAGATTATATTCAAACAGGCAAGTTTATCTCTCCATGGCGTTACATCATGGTCGATGAATTTCAGGATATCTCCGAACCGAGAGCCCGTTTGGTCAAGGCGTTGCGGGATTCGGCTTCAGGGGCTTTAAAAGGTGCTAGCGCAGCCGTCAAGCCTGCCGATAACTCGAATGTTCAAACTGTTAAAAGGGGAACGCATGCCTCACTGTTTTGTGTCGGCGACGACTGGCAGGCAATTTATCGATTCAATGGCGCAGATGTGAAATTGACAACTGAATTTGAGCGCTACTTTGGCACGGTGACCAAGACCCATCTGGATCTCACATTTCGATTCAACTCCCGTATCGGTGATGTCGCCAGTCAGTTTGTTATGCAAAACCCTACGCAGCTCGATAAGTCTATCCGCTCAATCAATAAAGGAAGTAAGTCATCGGTATCTATTGTAAAAGTTCCTAAGCCTGGCAGGCTGGAGCAGAGCCTGTTTTCCCCATTGCTTGATTCAATAGAGGGACTGCTGGCTAAGCGTAAAGATAATGCTGACAAGAAATCCAGTGTTTATATTCTGGCAAGGTACTGGTATCTGTTACCGGATATGCAAGAGCTTGCGGATCTCAGGCTGCGCTATCCTGCGCTTAATATTGAGTGTCACTCCTTTCACGGGGCAAAAGGGAAGGAGGCTGATTATGTATTTGTGATGGGGCTGACCGCTGGTGCTCATGGCTTTCCATCGTCCAGGACCACAGCTCCGATATTGGAAGCCTTGCTGCCGGAAGAGGATGATTTTAAATTTGCCGAAGAGCGTCGTCTGTTTTATGTTGCGTTAACCAGGGCTAAGCACAAGGTTTACCTGTTAACCGATGCTAAAGCGATGAGCCCTTTTGTGAGAGAAATTACACAATACTAGAGGTTACGCCGGTTGCAGAAGATGTTGGACCTGACTTTAGCCACGTGTAATAACCGACTTAAATCGTTAAAGATAGGTTTAATCTGAGAAACAATTTCTGCCGTTCATCTTCGCCCTGTATAGGGCCTCATCGGCACGTTTCATTATTGTTGTGACATCATCTCGTTGCTCATATTCCACCACACCGATACTGATGGTAAAAGGTATGAGTACATCATTATGCCCCATGAACCGTAATTCACTGATATGATGACAAAGCCGTTTGGCCGTTAACTTTGCGGCGTTTAGCTCCGTTGCAGGAAGTATGACGGCAAACTCTTCGCCGCCGTATCTTGCTACCTTATCTCCTTCCCGGAGCAACTCAGTCGTTGATCCGGCAAAAAATTTCAAAATTTGATCACCAATCATATGTCCGTAGGTGTCGTTGATCTGTTTGAAATGATCCAGATCTATCATCAATAATGAAAATCTGAAACCATAACGCTTGAATCGATTCGACATGCTGATTAACTTGTGATCAAGATAGTTGCGGTTCCTCAACCCGGTAAGGTAATCAGTATTGAGCTTAAACTTCAGCTCGTCGAGTAGCTGTGTACGCTTGGAAACATCCCTGACTATCGCAGTATATTCAGTTTCTCCTTCAACTTTTATCTTAGAGATACTTATTTCTGCGGCAAACTCGACACCACTCTTCTTCAGGCCATATATCTGAATTCTCTCTCCCATATCACGGGAACTTAAATCTTCACTCGCAAACTCTTCGACATACTCAGCATGGTGCTCCCTGTGTCTGACAGGCATCAGGCAGGTTATAGGTTTACCAATGACCTCGTCTGCCCGGTATTCGAAAACATTTTCGGCAGCTCGGTTAAAATAATTAATTGTCTGAAACCTGTCCATGGTAATGATGGCATCAAACGCACCTTTAACCACAGAACTATAGCGGGCACCGCTCTTATTTATCTCTGTTTCAAGAGCAATTTTATCGTCCATGTTTATGCCGGTTATCATTACTCTTTTCAGGTGACCATGAGGTTGTTCCATAGGTTTTAAAAATAATCGCCACCAGTTTGACTTTTCTCCTTGCTCAAACGCTTGTTCCAGTTCGAGTGGCTCTCCGGAGATGAATACCTGAGGCAGAAAAGTCAGGAGTGTATTGGTAACAGATCTACAGAGGATAGAGTTTAGTGAACTGTATGGCTTGAACGAAGGAGTTTCTCCCAGCATCTCCTTGAAGCGCTCATTGCAGGCAAGGATGATAAATTCATCTTTATGTTGCTCTACAACGGCGACACAGGCGTGAATTGCATCGACCATGTGTTGTAAATTTTGTGGTGTTTTCAACATCTGCTCTGTCACACCTTGCCGGGTTTGTCATTTAAGTCTAGCTGGAACATGCTGATTTTTCATGAGCAAACATGCTTGTTCGGTTACTGGTTTTGTAAGATACAACGCCCATCGTGAGCAGTTATCACAATAGAGTGGTGAATACCTATTCTGGTTTATGCAATTTGATTAAAAAAATCTCGGGGATACATTTTTCATATTGCATAAACAGTGAATAGGAGGTGCATAGGGGCCAAAACAGAAAGTTAAAGACAAGGAGCTAAGACTTTGCTGGTGGACATAGTTATGAACATAGTGTGTTTTGATTTGACCTGTTTTATGATTGATGCCTCCTAACCGTTGTTGTCAAACAGAACTCATTCTGACTCGGTTAAACTTAAATTTCCTATAGGCGCACAGATAATGAAGATACCCGATACTACACGCCTCAGTTTTACATTTATGACACACAATGATGCAGGGCAGTTGTTTGAGCTCGATCAGGATGTGGAGGTGATGAGGTATATCAATGGGGGGAAAAAAACCAGCATGGAGGAGATACACAGTAGGTTTATTCCCAGATTGGAAAGCTATGCCAATGAATCTGAAGGCTGGGGGCTCTGGAAGGTCTGCACTCGATTAGATGAATTGGAAAATGGCAGCAGTTTTATCGGTTGGGTTTTAGTCAGACCCATGAATTTTTTCAGCGATGCTCCCCAATATCATAACTTAGAGTTAGGGTGGCGGTTTAAACGGCTTGCATGGGGCAAAGGTTACGCAACTGAGGCTGCCAAGGCCGTGATGGAAACCGTTTGTGCGCCAGAAAAGATAAATACCGTTTCCGCAATAGCCATAGAAGATAACACCAGCTCAATCAACGTCATGAAGAAACTCGGTATGACCTTTGTTAAGAAGGCGATCCACCATGATCCCCTGGGAGAGATGGAATTAGTGTTCTATCAAAAGTCTTTGAATAACTAACCCCTTTACCTTGAATCGTCAGCTTTAAGCACGAACGAGTTACTATGAGCACAATCCTCATACGCACACTTCACGCTGCCAATCCAGGCACGGCTCCATTAGATGTAATGTTTGAAACACCGAATAACCTAATTACCCCTTGAAGTTAAAAGTAAAAATTTATTCACGTAAAACGTTACAATTTTACTTTGAAATTCAGCTGAAATTGATTCGCATTTCAGTCCATAAAGAGATGCTATTTACTATGCTTATAGCTGTTAATTGGCTTAAGGTAGGAGTTTTAGTATGAGTGATGCAAGTCTGTATGAGCGTCTGGGAGGAGAGGGAAAGATTGCCCTGATAGCAGCCGATATATTTGATACACACGCCGCTAATCCAACGATAGCAAGCCGGTATAAAGATTCAGATAGAGAAAGAGTCATTAAGGTTGTAACCGAATTTCTCTGTTCCGGTACAGGAGGGCCACAGGATTACACGGGTAAGAATATGCTCGATGCTCATAGGGCGATGAACATTAATGAACGCGAATATATGGCGGTACTGGATGACATCATTGTAGCTTTAGATAAAAATGATGTGGGAGAGCGGGAGAAGCAGGAGATGCTGATGATTGCTTATTCGCTTAAAGATGAGATCCTTGGGGTCTGAATTTTAGCCGTATGCTCAGCCTTTAAAACCGCATAAAAAAACGCAGCCCTCTCGGGCTGCGTTTTCCATCATAATGTTTGTGATACTTACTTAGTGTTCATGCTTCGTCACAGATACCGTCCATTTGTATAGAGGAGCATTGTTATCGATTTGAAATTCCAGTGAAGCTTGCTCACCATCGGGCAGTAGAGTGAAACTTGGAAGTGTTTCAATATTGAGAAAATCACCTTTTCGATAGATAAGTTGCGCAATCAGATCGATTTGACCGAGATTATCCGAGAGGCTAAGACGTAAAATATTGGCATTATCCAGCTCTACCGGAAACTCTACCGGGTGATCAGCCCCGATTGTTACCTGTGAGGGACCTATCGCTATCCCATCTCTGGTTAACTCCGTACTTACATCATAGTTGTCTGAGTGGCATGCACTTAATAAAACGGCTAAGACAAATGCAAAAAAACTACGTAAAAACATCGTACTCTAATCAGGGAATCGACAATGGCGCAATAGTAACACCATTTGTTATCACTGCGGTTACTTTTTGCTAACTATTTGTGCGTAATTTTGTCTTATCACCTGTTTATTCAGCTTACATTCAGTTAAATATTAAGCCGGTTGATAATTTGGGATGTTCAACTATACCAGTTCTTCTGGAAGACGCTGTTTTTCTGTATCATCTGCAGCCTGAGTTTATATAAAGGTGAGCCATGCAGCCTCAAGCCGACCCGTTTATCGTTCCTGAATGCCATGATGAGATTGAGATCTTATATCGGGACGAGGCGTTGATTTTACTCAATAAACCGAGCGGCTTGTTAAGCCTTTCAGGTAAGCACCCGGAGAATAAAGATTCGGTGCATTTTCGATTAGTTCAGAGATTTCCTACCTGTACCATGATCCACAGATTGGACTTTGGCACCTCAGGCATCATGCTTGTCGCCATGAATAAGCAGATAAATGCGCAACTCTGTTGCCAGTTTAGTGAGCGAACCGTGTCCAAACGCTATACGGCGCTGCTACATGGCCATCTGGAGCAGGATAACGGCGTGATCGATCAAGCAATAGCAAAGGACAAAGATAACTTTCCACTTATGAAGATCTGTCAGCAAACGGGAAAACCAGCTATATCTAAGTTCAGGGTGCTGGAACGTTTTACTCAGACTCCCGAGGCTAGCTTCTATCGTGAGGATAAAAGGGCAGGTGAGAGATCTGTTACCCGAGTCGAGTTCGAGCCCGTCAGCGGCCGCACCCATCAGCTCAGAGTTCACAGCCAACAGATTAAACACCCGATCCTTGGCTGTGATCTCTACGCCTCCGATCAGGCATATTTCATGGCTACACGGCTGATGTTACATGCCAGTGAGTTGAGCTTTGATCACCCACTATCAGGTGAGCGGATGAATATCGTGTCACCGAGTCCATTTTAGTGTAGTAGCGGCTTCAGCCGGAAATGGCTTTGCTTTGCAAATGATTAGTTGCTAAAGCTGGCTCCTACAAAATAGCGTTAATCTTTCGGTTTCAGATAGTGTCTGAGGGATCTTGGATCTGTGTGCCCGGTTCTTGCCATGATATAGAGATGATCTTTATCATTCTCATGGAGCTGGGTAACACAACCACTACGTAAGCTATGTGCGCCATAAAATTCAGGACTTAAGCCGGATCTCTGACAATATCGCTTTATCATCTGGTAGATATCATCTCCCCGAAGAAAGCCACTATTTCTTTTTAAAGTACCGGTTGAGCTTTCATCATCGGAGCTCAGGTTAATTTTCCTGTTTGTTGTTTCACTCACACTGTAGGGTCTGAGTTGACTGCCATCTCGAGAGATGGACCGAAACAGGTGTCCCTGTTGAACTTTAGAAATCTCAATCCAATTTTTAACGGCGTCGTATGCGGCAAAGGGCTCGGACTGAGGTAGATCTTTCCACTCTCTCTGACCCTGTTGGTTACTCTTGGAGTAGGGCAGACGAACTTTGAGTTTATTTCGTAAAAACGTCAGATGATTCACCTGAATATCCGCAAGCTCCGATCGGCGAAACCCTCCCTGAAACCCAAGTTGAATAATGGCTTTATCCCTGGCACGGATCAGTGGCTGCGGGTGCTGTTCGATAACGTTAAGCAACATCTCGAGCTCATCGTACATAATAGGTTGCTGATCATAATCTGAGACTTTGCGATATTTGTTTCTGCTCAGACCTCGCATGACCCTTATCACCAGAGGGTGTTCAGTCGGAGAGTGGTAACCGGCTTGAATGTGTTGATATCGAATGGCAGCAAGACGGGTCGTGAGTGTTTGACGTGAAAGCTGAGCTCCGGTTTTCTGTTGAATGCTCTCTTTTTGATGACCGATAAAAGATATCAGAGTACGAGGATCGGCCGGAAGAGGGCTTAATCCATGTTCATGGCAGTAGCGGTCAAATATGGCATAACTCGAGAGATAAACTCGCCGGGTGTTTTCTGATATCTCGTATTCAGTTTCACTGGCCGCACTCTTGTAATCATCTAAAATCGAAAGTGGGAGGCTGCTTTCCTCGTAAAACTGTTTTTCGGATGAGTGGCCAAGACTCAGAGATTTGCCAGTGATCACACTATCTGGTGTCGAACTTAAATGTACTGTTTGGCGACCTGATTTAGACATGCCTGGCAACTCATATTGGTTAATTGAAATTACATGCACTGTGCAGATATTAATCAGGCCCTCATAATATATCTAATCTATATATCTAAGAAAGCCGGATAATATCGGTGCAGAATTATAAAGAGGTAGCTCTATCCCTACCAGTGATAATCGTCATTATCACTGGTAGGGATGCTAAGTGAACAAAAACCATTCTAAGTGGATGTTTATTATTCACGGAGTGGGTTATTAACTGAATATTTTGAAATAACATAACTGTATAAATATTAAACTTAAAAATAAGCAGCATAATTAACAAATTATGTTGTTTATAAAATAGCCGCTAGTGCCTATATGTTGAGCGCGTTAGTTTTTATTTTACAGGGTAGTTAGACTAGAAGTTTTACAACGAGATATTATGGTTGCACCATTTTATGCGAGCGAGTTGGTACATAAGACAACGGCTATAAGCTATTTATAACTGAGCACCGCCATAGAACATTTATTAACACGGCTCTTTATTAGAGGAGTATAAATTGACTCTGATATATAGGGGGAAAATGAGGCATTGAATCGTTGCATACCTGGTAGTTACACTCATATTTATCAGGATGATTTTTGTACAGTGATCATGTTATCTCCTTTCTATAATAATGGTTGCACCATACTATTGAGATTTGTTGATTTGCTGGTTAGTATTGCTTTCATTCAATTAAACTTTTTGCTCTTAGAGCGGCCTTAAAATAGATCAGGATTATTGTCATGAATCATAAACAAGCATGGGTGTACCATGGGGAGAAGCCGAAAGCGGGAAGAAGGTTATTACTGCTGGAGTCAGATGAATTGAAACTAGCTTTACCATTAATCTATCGTCTCATCCATCCGGATGAAATTCAGATGAGAGAAGATTGGTTTTTATCTGACACCGGATCTCAAAGTGTCAGCTGGAACGAAAAATACCTTTCTCTCGTGCCTAAGCTTCAGCGTGTAACAAGTTTAAGAAATGAGCCTTCATCTCTGAGTGAACCCTTACGATCATTAAACTTGAGTTTGAATGAGTATTTCAGTGACTTTGGTTGGCGGATGGTGCGCAAGGAGTTATCTCAGATTAAGAAGAGGCAGAAAAAAGCACATATTGAGTTGAGCAAAGATATTATCGTCAAATTAAAATCATATATGGAGCAGGGGAAGTTTGAAAGTTTCGATCAGGCTATCGATAACCTATTGAGTGAGGTTTCCGATAAAGAGGAAGCTTAACCCTAAATTATATTGACTTAATCCAGAATCCGGCTTTTATTGAGAATGTTTGGAGGAAGTACTATATTCCAGCGTTGAAGTTCGTGTTGGCTAAATATCAGTGTTCCGCGTTTGGGGGTCGATATCGAAAGTAAGTCTCCCTTCAGAAAGAAGTGATTTACTTTTTTTGCAGCTTCGATTCCCTGTTCTTTACCACTTATAGTCAGGCCGCCGATCGCCTTACCATCGCCAATTGAGTAGGACCAGAATGCAAATACGGGAAGCGGACTTTGACTACTGGTCCAATGGCTAACTTTATCCAGGCTTACGTTTTCACAAAACCTATTTCTCAATGCCGCATAGTTAGCGATGATCAGTGCATCGTACCCCTTAGCCTTTGTTTGACTGACCGTTTCTTTCCAATCGTGAAAACTCTCCTCGAGAGTAATATCAACCTTAATGCCCGCGACTGTTTGTTTAAACTTATCATCGAAAGATGTTTCAAGAATTGCATAAGAGGTGGGCTTTCTATCCATCAGAACTTTGACATTTTTTAATCCCGGCAAAAGCTCTTTTAACAACAACACCGAACGTTTAAGTAATGGGCGCTCTAACGCTCCGGTAACATTTTGATTGAGAGAGATATAGTGCCTTGGATTAGCATTTATACCAAGAAAAACCAGTGGAATGTTAGCCGCAACGACCTTGGGCCCCAGGAATTTTAACGCATTGTCATCGGCTAGCACGACTATCTTAGGTTGATTTTCTTCGATGAAGGACCAGGCATCGTCTGCAATTTTTTGATACTCAGTTGCGTTTTTTCGCTTGGTATCCATTTCAAATTCAACGATATTGTTGGTATTAACCTCTCTAAGAAAGCTGTCACGATATTGCTGAACCCAAGGATATTTGATGTGATAACTATGGATCAAAGCTATTTCGGCAGCAAAAGTTTTCCCAGTTATTAACAAAACGAACAGGATGATTAGCTGAAATTTAGGTAACGATCTCATCTGGTTAGATTCCCATAGGCCATTACCTATTTATATCACTTGTTATGAACTTGTGCTAAATTTCTTTCGTTTAACGAGATATATGAGACATAAAATTCTCTTTGATGGTTGAATATTCGAATAAGGTCGAATCTTAGACATCAGCAGATATGGCGAGTGTTTAAAACGCAAGTTGAAAAAACAGATATACAAAAGAGAGTCCTGATTCCGTAATTGATGCGCCAAATGGGCGCGAAGGCGTAAGCCCGGTTTACGTTTATCCGTTAACTCCCTTCTATTAAGAGTTTAGTATAAATTTGGTTACAAGGCACTGTAAAAAACGATTATTGAAAGGGAATAAGGTACCCTGTAGCCCTTTATATATCAGGGCTCTGGTGTATTGACAGGCTCTCTATAGCTAGGTTTGTGATCTGTCGGCTAAACTGGTTATTTTTCTTATGTTCCGGAGACCAGCCTAATATAAAACGCTGAAAATCAGCCCATGCAACTTGAAAGAGGGGCCGCCATTCAAACTCAATATTTTCAAATTTTATAGCTGAATTAAGCTCATGTAATGCAGACTCTAAAGTTAAGAAATAATGATCCAGCAGTTCCTCAAAATGTTGGCAACATTGCTCTTCAGTCAGGCAACTGCCAATAAAATAGACCAGATCTTTCATTCCGCAGCCACCGCCAACATACTGAAAATCCACAGCCGCAACACGATCGCCATCCGGACTGAAACAGAAGTTAGCCACCTTAGCATCGCCATGCACCAGCGTCTTGAAACGACAAGAATTCAATACTCTATCTATCTGTTCGGCTGCGCGCTTTAACCGGGAATCTGCCATGGCATCAAACTCATCGCCACGAGTAGCCAGGTGCCAATAGGTTCCAACCGACCAAAGGCCCTGCGGCCACTCGCTGGAAGGCGCATCTTGCATAAATTTCGCGTGAAAATGGGCTAACCAGGAGATACAGACCTTACTCTGAGCTATGGTCAAGGAGTTCTTTCTCACCATGAAGCCGGCAGCATCCAAGTCACAGAGCAAGAGTATCATGGTGTTATCCGTTTCCCGTCGGGAGCTGAGGTCAGCGGGTTTAGAATCTAAGATCCCAAAACATTCGGGAACTGGGGCACCGTGGGGACACTGAGACGCCCAATCTCGATACCAATTGGCCTCAACCTCATAGGAGCGTAGCTTTCGATTATGAGATTGTAGTGTATTCCAACCTCTGGGGTGAGATGATACAGATGGCGGTGAAATTGACTTGGCGATCACTGTTGCTGGGCATGATGTTCCGGTTAGCTTATAGCGGACGATATCCCCATAGTCGCTCCAGAGTGTCTGAACCGTCTCCAGTCTCTGTACCGTTTCACAACTGAGTCGATCGATAATAAAATCTTCTGTGTTCAAATGAAATCAAGTCGGTCAAAATAGATAATTAACAGATCTTATATCAAAACACGCTCAATTTAACAGGCTTTTCCAAAAGAGCACAATGGCTGACATGATTTATGATAAGTTAGAAAATAACGAGAGATATAAACACTTTTTTAGATTAGGTTTTTGCAAATAGAGTTATAATTATCTGTAAATCTGCCTTTAAACTCATCTTATGACGACATCACGTGCCTTACCTCAAGAAAAAAAGCTAACCGTCTTATGCCGGATAGAACCAGGTTGCCTCGGCCCGGATGGAGTTGACCATATAGAATCGTTTTGTCGGTTTGCCAATCAGGAGCTTAAAAAAGTCGATCCCGATTATATTAAGTGGATCCCTTTACCCAGATACGACAAGTCACTGTCTGAGATGCAATATTCGGTCAATAATAAACAGTTAAACCGAGAAAAAGCGGCTAAATACCTGTCTCATTTTCAGAGTGACCTCGATGATTTTGAGGAACATTTTCACGACAAAGTTTCTTTATTGATTAACGACTTTCTTTCTAACAACAGGGAGTAGCCTTTGCATTAAAGGCACACCAATTAACGGCCTCATTAAGGAATTAAAAAATGGCAAAACATCTTTTGATCACAGGTGCTAACCGCGGCATTGGCTTAACCATGGTAAAACATTACCTGGCAGATGGCTGGTTGGTGACAGCCTGCTGCAGGGCTCCGGAGCAAGCGGAAGAGTTGCAGTCACTGTTAGATGACAACGAAGGGCTCTCAATTTTTCAGCTCGACGTAACAGATTATGAGGCCATAGATGAGCTGGCAGAAAACCTTAACGGTGAGCCTATCGATCTGCTTATCAACAATGCAGGTTACTATGGTCCTAAAGGTGTCGGTTTTGGAGGCACAGATGTAGAAGAGTGGCGTCAGGTATTTGAGATCAACACAATTGCGCCTTTGAAGATTGCTGAAGCATTTAAAGCCCATTTATCTCAGGCTGACCACGGCATCTATGCTGCTATCTCCTCCAAGATGGGTAGTATGAGTGATAACGGCAGTGGTGGGTCATACATCTATCGTTCATCAAAGGCTGCACTGAACTCTGTCGTTAAGAGTCTCTCAATCGATCTTCAGCCGGACAACATAAGCGCCATTGCTATACATCCTGGATGGGTACAAACGGATATGGGGGGGCCAAATGCATTGATCACTACCGAACAATCGGTATCCGGAATTAAGCAGCTGTTAGATAACCTCTCTACAGATCAAAATGGCGGCTTCTATGATTACAACGGCTCAGAGATAGCCTGGTAATCACGTTCTTAAGTCTACCGCTACCAGATAAGGCTACAACCTGGAACCTATTCATTCCTGACTAACGCTGTCAAACAGCCCTGTTATAGAAACAGGGCTTAACTCACGGCCGGAAAGGCGGGAGAGATACACTTTTTCACTTCGAACTTAAAGCCGTAAGGCTCACTCTTATCCGGTGAAATCTGAAGTATTTCATAATCATTCAACTCAACGACATTAGTACCAGAAGTGAGCAGACAGCGAGAGCGGGTATCGGCTTCAAGGTGATAAGCAAAGTGAGCGATTAGGGAGCGTACCTTACTCTCATAGTCTTTCCTGACATGGGAATAGGTATCTTCTTGTGCTGACCCCTTAACCAATGGCAGAGCAACTCTTACCTCATCTTCTTTTGTGTTTGCTATCGACGGACTCTCAGCATCAGCTAATTTGTTTACCGGTTGTTCAGCTGTGTCGATAATGACCATATCTGCAGGTATGGAAAGATCATCATCCAGCTCAGAGTCAAAGCCTGCTATCAGCATCAGATGGTAGAGTACGATTGAAGCTAAGAACAAACGAACTAACATAGTAGTAAACTTGAAGTGGTTATGATTAATTAACCTCAGGCCCTTGATTCCAAATGGTCTTAGAAACAGTAAACAAACCAGGTAAAATGGAACTGCTACCTGCAGAAGAAGGATGGCAATGGCTGTCATCGCTATGACCCAGGCAGGCAGATAGAGCAAAATGGCAAAATTGTGTGTGTAGGAGAAATGTTGAGTCGACACTCCAACCACTTCATTGACGACAGAGGCGGCGCCGGCAATAGCAAAGTTTGCGATGATGGCATAGAAGAGTAATAAGATGGCCTTCCCCGACAAGGTATGCCATACCCGATCGAATATGGGCCAAAATTCCAGTGTTAACGCTATGACGGTCACCAGGGCGACGATACCTAAATTATCGGATACCAGCAGGATTACGATTGCCGCTAAATAAAGTTTTTGTGCTGCTGTTAATCGTTCTGATAAGGCTGACACGCCAGTGCTCAGTTTATTTATTGTCTGAGCCAATATGACTACAAATTTATTGGTTTTTTTGATTGGCCTGTTAAGCTCTTCATTGAGTATTTGCTGCTGAATCTCATCCATCCCGTAACCATTCCATTGTTTTTATTATCATCATACCTCAGTCAGAACTTTAACATCTTTGCAACTTGATACCAATCTGTATAAGAACAGCGCTAGCCGGAACCTATTTACAACCGGTTAATTTGCCCATTGTTCTTAAGGACGGTCTGACAGAGGCGAAACCAGCATGTCTGGACTTTTTAACTAAGTCTTGTATTACTTTTGAATTGGAGAGATATCTTTACGTGTCTGCGCCAGCAATACCTCATCGAGGATATCGACAACTTGTATTAGCTTAATTTGCCCGTCATCACTATGTACAAGCGATAGAATTTTGTTTAGTTTGAAATCAAAAATGAGAGTTTCCGATGATACAGAACCTTAAACCCGAACACTTCGTTGATGTCATTAGGCTTGGCAATGACGTACATGGAGAAGGCTACCTCGATAGACAATCTATCGAGTCGCTTTATAAAAAGGGGATAAAATCCGGTATTAATGCAAACTTTGTTGCCTATCAGGATGGAGAACTCGTAGGCTTTCGATTGACCTATGCGCCGGGTAACTGGCGACCCGATAAATGGTGTACTCCAAAAGAGTGGGGGGTGAAGATTGAGCAGGTATGCTACTTCAAGTGCAACACTGTCGCTAAATCTTGCCAGGGGAAGGGGATCGGTGGGCTGCTGCTTCAGGCTTCTATAGACGCAAGCAAGTTACAGGGTGCCAAGGCTGGTGTCAGTCACCTGTGGAAACAGAGTCCAAATAACTCAGCCATACGGTACTTTTCGAAGGCGGGGGGCGTGTTAATCAATGAACACCGTGATAGATGGAACGATAGTAAAGAACATCCTGATTATGTTTGTGTGATCTGTGGTCCCGATTGTCATTGCACAGCCAGTGAGATGCTGCTCAGATTCAAATAGTCTCTCTAACACGCTAACTCTTGTATATACAGTTGCAGCCAAGGTATCTATGAATCCTAACCATTATGACCCATTAGTTGCAGACTCACCGGCCAATCAGAACTGGCCGGACTCCTACTGGTCTACTACGATAAACCAGCCGGGGGCTAATAAGCATCTTGCCGGGCCAATTCAAACTGATGTTGCCGTTATCGGAGCCGGGTTTACCGGGCTGCTTACGGCTTATTATCTGGCAAGCCACTTCAACATAGATTGCTGTGTCATCGAGGCTAACAGCGTAGGTTTTGGTGCCAGCGGGAGAAATGCAGGCTTCGTGCTCAAGGGATCAGGTCGTTTAGGTTATTCGCAGATGGCGAAGCGGTGGGATCTTGATACGGCTAAGGGGATCTACGATGAGTTCACACAAGCGGTTGATAGGGTCTCCGGACTCATCAGCACCCATGAGATAGATTGCGAACCACAGGAGAAGGGATATCTTAAGGTTGCACATAACCACAAGGCCCTAAATTTATTACGCGGCGCCGCACAGTATATTAGTACCCACCTCGGTGGTGAAGCCGAGTTTATATCTAAGGTCAGGTTGGCCGATGAGTTTATGGATCATCATCAAGCTTTTGGTGCATTAAGGCTGAAGGATGGTTTTGGACTCAATCCGCTTAAGTTGGTTCTTGGCTATAAACGTATGGTTGAGAACCAAGGGGTAACTATATATGAGAACAGCTGTGTAAAACAGTGGATAGAGGAGAGTGGTCGGCACAGACTTATCACCGAACAAGGCGAACTGTTGGCAAATAAGGTGATAACAGCGGGTAATGCATATACACCCAAGGAGTTTAATCCCCGTATCGATAGCAAATTTCTTCCAATATTGAGCAACATCATAGTCACAGAACCACTGAGTCAAGAGGAGTTACTGAATGCGGGACTCAGGACACGGCAAGTGACAATGGATACACGGATACTTAAATATTATTACCGTCTGCTGCCGGATAACAGGCTGCTGTTCGGCGGACGCGGCGCCATATATGGTAAAGATGCTGCAGATCCTATTTATACGCAACGGCTGAGGTATGCTTTAGGCCAGTGTTTTCCTTCGATTGCCGACAAACCCCTGTCCCATTCCTGGACAGGCTGGATAGCCGCAGCCATAGACGATATGCCCCATGTCTATACGCGGGGAGGGAGTGGCTACAGTTTGGGTTATTGTGGTGCAGGCGTCTCTTTCAGTGCACAAGCCGGCTTTCGGCTGGCTCAGTCGATTGCCGGGGTGGAGCTTCCCTCACTTCCACTCTACACAAACCCCTTACCACATTTCCCTCTACCAAGATTGCGAAGAGTCGGGCAATGGGGATACTACCACTACGGCTGGATGAGAGATCGCTACTGTTAATCGTATGACTCTGGAATATAGCTGGCAGCTCTATGGCACCTTTGCCATGTAAGACTTGTTTAATGATCTCTTAACTTGCTCAAAGTTTTCTTAATATTTAACAGCTCTGGCATTAGCCATATTTGATGATATTCATAGTCATGGAGCGACATCATTCAACACAAGCATTCGTAATAGCATCCTGGTAAACACAAAACAGCCATAATATTGGAGGTGTTTGAGTCAAATAGTGATAAATGGCCATTCCCTTGCTATTATTTATGATTGCTTAAAGGGAGGTAGTGATGAAGTCTAAATTAGATAAGATGCTTTCTACTCACGATAATCTGGTCCACTCAGAGGGCGTGAAGATCGTTTCTCATACACAACGAGATGTTGAGGAGTGGGTACAACACACGGTTATGATTGAGGGGTGCGATGCACCGTTTAAATTCAGACGTCCCAAAAAATTTAAATGTCTTAAGGGCAATAGAGTCAACATGACTTATTACCCAGAAACAGAGAAAGTTGCCGGGTTTGACATTGAAGTGATGAAGGTCGTTCGTATTAAACGTTTCTGATTCGAAAAACTTTGGTCTGCAGCCCAGAAACAGACAACACCTCGATTGTGTATGAGTTAAGCCACTCCAGTCACCTGAGCGATAGCAGGGAAGGCTGAGAGTGTCCGGCCTTTTCTGCGCAGCAGGGCGATAAACTTATCATTCAGTCTAAATTCAGCCAACAAGGGGTAAACTGATTGTCTACACTCTAGTAGTAACAAGTGTTCATTCAGTGCATCATTGTATTGGTAAGGATATTATGAAAAAGTTTATACTGTTTATTGGCTTAATTTCATTTCAGGCTTCCGTTTCCGCAAACATAATCGTGGATAAGAAGGGTGTAGACGAGAAAGATTACATCTTTGATCTTCATGAGTGTACCGAACTTTCCGAACAAGCTCAAAAACAGAGTGCTCAAGGTGGTGCTGTTTCAGGTGCAGCTAAAGGGGCCGCCTTAGGCGCTGCAGCAGGTGCGATATCCGGTGGTTCCGGCACAGATGGTGCCAAAACCGGCGCTGCTGTTGGTCTTGTCGGTGGAGTGCTCGGGAAGAGTCGCGCTAACAGGCAAAATACTGCAAACTATGAGCAGGAAAAACAAACTGTTATCAAAAACTGTATGATTAATCGTGGTTATGTTGTGCTTAACTAGATTCGGTAAAAAGATGAGAGTGGTACTAGCCTCTCTCATCTTTTAGTTACCGTTTATCCATCCTGACTTCCCATCTGTGATTGGATATAGTTTTGAATACCTACCTTATCGATCAGGCCAAGTTGCTGTTCAAGCCAGTAGATATGATCCATCTCAGTGTCCTCAAGCAAGTCTTCTAAAATTTCGCGACTGACATAATCTTTCTCTTCTTCACAGATAGCGATAATTTTTGTCAGGCTTGCGGCAACGACTCGTTCGGCTTCCAGGTCATTTTCGTGCATCTCTTTTACATTACTGCCAACCTTAATTGGAAGGCGCGATGCGGTATCGGGAGTTCCTTCGAGGAAGAGAATCCGTTCAGCTAATCGTTTAGCGTGGTCCAGTTCCTCTTCATGTTCATGGGAGAGGCGTTCATGTAACTTTTTTATCCCCCAGTCTTCGTACATTTTTGAGTGAGCAAGATATTGGTCCATCGAGGTTAACTCAAGAGTTAACTGCTGATTGAGGTGGTCTATAACCTTTTGATTGCCTTGCATGTTAATCCTCCATCATAGATTGCTGATAATTTGCGATACCGGTTGTACCGATAAGGAACTCTTGTGATTCTATCCAATCGAGGTGGTCTTCTTCTGATTCTAAAATGCCATCCAATAGTTCCCTGCTGACATAATCCTGTTCCGTTTCACAAAGCGAAATCGCGCTACGAAGCTCTGCAATTTGCTCCTCCTGGAGGATCTTGTCACACTCAAGCATCTCTTGAGTATGTTCACCAATACGCAATTTATTAAGTTGCTGCAGGTTGGGTAATGCTTCCAGAAACAGGATGCGTTCAATCAAATCATCGGCTTGCTTCATATCGAGGATAGACTTTTTGTACTCTTTTTCATCGAGTTCCTCAAGTCCCCAATTTTTAAACATTCGAGCATGTAAGAAATATTGATTAATCGATGTGAGTTCAAGCACTAAAATTTGGTTTAGTGCCGTTGTAACTTTTACCTTTCCTTTCATCGGTGATGCCTCGTTTTATTGTTTTATTGTTTTATTGATCTATATCAATTAATGCTAGACAAAACTGGGCCGTGTGTTAGAACTAAATATTATGCTTATTACTATCCTTGCACTAATTCTAATAAGCAAATCATAAGGATAATCGTTATCATTTGTGGGGTAAGATATTCTTTTAAGCTAACTGTCATTTTCATTTCATATAGCAAGGCATCCTGATGATTAAGGGATAAAGATAACACTCGGTTTCCAATACAGGCTCACCAAAAATTTAGAGTGAGATGCTAAACAGATGATTAAAAAAACATGGCTGTTTGCCATTCTAATTGCATTAACTTCATCACATTCGCAAGCCGGGCAGCCGGTGAGTGGAGATGGCAATGTGTCTGAGGCTAATACGCTCATCGTTGCTAATTCAAAGGCCTGGAAACCATTTTCATATATTGATGATTCCGGTGAGGCGCAGGGCTTACTCATCGATATATGGAAGGAGTATGCCAGGGTAAACCGGGTTAAGGTCAAGTTTATTCTTACTGACTGGAATGATTCACTCGAACTTGTTCGCTCAGGCGAGGCTGACGTCCACGCCGGCTTGCTGTGGTCTGAATCCAGAGAGATCCATTTTGATTATCTGGAGGAGATTATCGAGATAGATACGCAGCTTTTTTTCTCAGCCGATCACCTTGGGATGGATGTAGAGCAATTTCTACAGTACGGTGAAGTAGGGGTAGTGTCTGGCGGTTATGAAGAGAGCTTTATAAAGCAATACTACCCCAGAGTTAAAGTTACAGCCTACTCGAACAATGAGATCATGTTAAAAAGTGCTTTCTCCGGTGAGTTAGACGCATTTGTAGCAGATTTTCAGGTCGCTAACTTTTATCTCTACACATCAGAGCAGCCGTCCGCTTTCTCCCCTGTCAAGCATCTGTATAGCGCAAAAGTGAGACCAGCTGTTAAGGAGGGCAACCACAAGCTAAGAATAGTTCTAGAAACCGGCATGAACAAGATACCCGAAGTTGATATAGAGCGTATACAACGTAAATGGCTTCATGTTGAAACGGTATACCCTAAATACCTATTTCAATTTGTTTTCTCACTACTATTAGGGTTATCTCTGCTCTATATTCTTCAACTACGTAAAACCGTAGCGTCACGCACCGCCGAGCTGAGACAACTAAATCACGAATTACAACATCAGGCCTCAATTGACTCACTTACAGGTATCTATAACAGGCGCCATTTTATGGCCAGTCTGAAAGAGTCCTGTCAAATGAATGCGGAGCAGACCAGTCTTACTTTGCTTCTCTTCGATATCGATAAGTTTAAATCGATTAATGATAACTTCGGCCACTCAGTAGGCGACCACATAATTAAACAAATTGCAGAACTTGTGGCTAGTAGTATTCCTGATGATTCGACATTTGCGAGAATCGGCGGTGAAGAGTTTTGCATATATTTGTGTAACCGAACCGCTAAGGAAGCTAATGCTTTAGCCAAGCGTGTACAGACGTGTGTATCTGCCGGAGAGTTTACAATAGATGGTGTGAATCACCATGTAAGTATCAGCCTTGGGGCCATCTACAGCAATTCCGGACCGCTGGATCATCAATACCTGATTAATCAGGCCGATCATCTGATGTATATAGCTAAATCTTTAGGCAGGGATGCATATCAATTCAAGGTGCTATAGTTGAGCTCTGTTTGCCCTAATGGCGTCTATACTGTTTGCCGGTTTGAATATGTTATGACATAAAAAAACCAGCCCTAAGGCTGGCTTTATAAATCTGACGATATCGAAATTATTTCGCAGTCATCAAGGCTACAGCATTATCTAACATGCGGTTACTGAAACCCCATTCGTTATCATACCAAGCCATAACTTTAACAAGACGGCCGTTTACACGAGTCTGAGTTGCGTCAAAGTTTGAAGAGAATGGGTTATGGTTAAAGTCAATTGAAACCAGAGGTTCATTATTAACCGCTAACACTTCATTCATCGGAGATTGCTTAGCAGCAGCTTCGATGATGGCATTAACTTCTTCAACAGTCGTATCACGAGCAGCAACGAATGAAAGGTCAACAAGTGAAACGTTTACTGTAGGTACACGTACTGCAAGACCATCGAACTTACCAGAAAGTTCTGGTACAACTAAACCAACAGCAGCTGCTGCACCAGTTTTAGTTGGGATCATTGACATAGCGGCGGCGCGGGCGCGACGCAGGTCAGTGTGGTAAACATCTGACAGACGCTGATCATTCGTGTAAGCGTGAATCGTTGTCATCAAACCAGATTCGATACCGATCTCATCGTTTAATGGCTTAGCGAATGGTGCAAGACAGTTCGTCGTACAAGAAGCATTTGAAATAACAGTCATATCGCCAGTTATTTCATCGTTGTTTACGCCGTAGACAACAGTAGCATCGACGTTTTTACCAGGAGCAGAGATGATAACTTTCTTAGCACCTGCATTGATGTGTGGTTGTACCGCTTCTTTTGAAGTGAATATACCAGTACATTCAAAA
Source organism: uncultured Shewanella sp. (assembly GCF_947501225.1). GTDB lineage: Bacteria > Pseudomonadota > Gammaproteobacteria > Enterobacterales > Shewanellaceae > Shewanella. The sequence continues at coordinate 31,830 of NZ_CANMUW010000005.1, read as the reverse complement.
ACAACGTCTACATTTAGGTCTGCCCAAGGAAGTTTACCTGGATCTCTTTCAGAGAAGGTCAGGATCTTGTCTTGGTTGACGTAGATAGCTTCATCGTCGTTTTCAACTTTTGCGTTGAAACGACCATGAACAGAATCATATTTGGTCAGGTGAGCGTTAATAGACGCATCTCCCAGATCGTTGATAGCAACAATCTGGATTGGATAGTCTTTTTCACTTTCATAAAGTGCACGTAAAACGTTTCGTCCGATACGGCCATAGCCGTTAATTGCAACGCGGATAGTCATCTCATATCCCTCTGGTGAATGTAAAAATAATTTCTGGTTGTAAAATTACCAAACTGACAGCTTTCGTCAAGCAATATCCCTGATTTAGGCCATCAATCGTTAACATTTTCGGTATTTCTTTTACAACGGTCATGCTTTTTGCATTTAACAACAGTTTTGCTGTAAAAAATATTCGTTATGGCAGACATCTTGCCAAGATAAAAAACAACGTATTTCAAATAATTTCATGAAATCATAACCACAGTGGCAGCTTAAAATATGGACACCGTCGCTTTATAGAGTTCTAATCTCCTGGATGTATAACAACTATAGATCAAAGTGCAGATTTATCTCGCTCCAACATGGTCCTGATGGTGCTGGTTTTAAAATCTCCTGACTCAATTTCATCAACAAGATCATCGGCCAGATCATCCAGCACCTCTTTTACTGACTCATCATTGCTAATTAGTCCCATCATCTTCTTTTCCGATACCTTGTTGTCGGTCATCAGTACATTTGCACGAGAGAGGAGGTAGGTGAGCTCAGGATCATTTAATTTTTGATATGCGTTGGCTAAACCCAGCAGCCAGTCAGGATTAAAGTTATCTTCATCACTCAAGTCGAAAACCGCAAGATAAACCTCTTTGGCCTTCTTAGAATCGAATTTCTGGTAATAGGACGCAATCCTGGCGAGCAGTTCGATATCATCGATTCTTTGCTCTTTTTCAGCCTTGAGCACGATAGCCTGAGCCTTTTCATCATTGAATCGGGTCCAGTGATAAAAGGCGAGATAGAGATCTTTGCTACCTTTGGTTGTTTCCTGCAACTGTGCGAGGCTTTGGGCACTTAGGCCAAATGCACGGACTCGGTCATTGGTACGCTCAGGGTGGAGAATATGCTGGACGCCAGCGGCAAGTTCGATACAACTACTGTACTTTTCTAAAACGAGCAAATGGTGATACAACTCTTTACCCGTTGGAGTAGCCGTGTGCTTGAGCTTATACCTTTTCTCGATAAGGTCTGCTTTCTCATACCTACACCAGCTATCTTTGTGTAAATCACTACAAAGTTCAGGATTATTTTTACAGATCGTGCCTGTATTCACACCATTATCACAGCCCGAAAGGGCCGAAATTGCGGTAAAGCTAATAAATGATGTAAAGATTACGAGATTTCTTCTCAAAACAGGCTCCAAAGCAAACTTTTTGCTAATAAAATTACAACCTTACAAAGAATATCTTACTGGCCTGACAGGCAACTTTTCATTACAATAGCGCCGACCAAAAGGGATTTATCCCTACCAATAATTAGAGTATTGGTCTTTTCTTTTTGTTACTCAATCATTTCTGCAAAAAAAAAGCAGAATAGTGAGATAAAGGATCTGTAAATGAGCGCTGATAAACACCTACAAAGCTGGCAAGAACGTTTCGAAATGGCAGAGGCTATGCAGCCTTTGCTTGGTAAGTTATATCGTAATCAAGGTGTCGAAGTCGTTCTATACGGTAAGCCACTGCTCAACGCATCTACGATAGAGATCATCAAGTCTCACCGTCTTGTGCGTCGTCATATCGGACACAAACTAAGATTACGTGAAAGTTTTCCATTTGTAGAAGCACTGAGCAAGTTAGCAGTAAAACAGTGTAAAGTTGATATAGGTAAACTGGCCGTTAAGTATTGGCGCGAAAACGATACAATAGATGGTATCGAAGCCTATATGAGTCGTGAACTTGCTGCCGGCATCGATCATGAAGATACGGAAAAAGCAAGAGACGTTGTACTCTATGGTTTTGGTCGTATTGGCCGTCTGCTAGCAAGATTATTGATTGAAAGAACAGGCGTCAGCAACAAGCTTAGGCTACGTGCTATCGTCCTACGTGGTGGCCGTAAGGGTGACCTTGAGAAGCGTGCCAGCTTATTAAGAAGAGACTCTGTACATGGACCCTTCAACGGTTCGGTAGAGGTGGATGAAGAAAACAACGCAATTATCGCCAACGGTACTTACATTCAGGTGATATATGCAAACTCTCCTGATGAAGTCGATTACACCAAGTATGGAATTGATGACGCGTTAGTTGTCGATAACACAGGGATCTGGAAAGATGAAGATGGTTTAGGCCTTCACCTGAGATCTAATGGTGCTTCGAAAGTGCTATTAACTGCACCGGCTAAAGGTGAGATCAAGAACATCGTTTATGGTGTTAACGAGTCTGATATCTTACCCGAAGACAGAATTGTTTCGGCTGCGAGCTGTACAACCAACGCTATCACACCGGTATTGAAAGCGATGAATGACAAATATGGCATTACCAATGGCCATGTTGAAACCATTCACTCCTATACCAACGACCAAAACCTGATTGATAACTATCATAAAGCCGACCGCCGTGGCCGTAGTGCTCCGTTGAACATGGTTATTACTGAAACAGGTGCTGCAAAGGCCGTTTCTAAAGCACTTCCGGTACTGGCAGGTAAGCTGACAGGCAACGCAATCCGCGTACCTACTCCAAACGTGTCTATGGCCATTATCACGTTAAACCTGGATAGCTCTACAAACGGTAAAGAGGACGTCAATCAATACCTACGTGAAATGTCTCTTCACTCTGAACTGCAAAATCAAATTGATTTTACCGAGTCTACAGAGATTGTTTCTTGTGACTTAGTTGGTTCGCGCTATGCGGGTGTCGTAGATTCCCATGCAACGATTGCCGAAGATAACCGCGCCATTCTTTATGTCTGGTACGACAATGAATTTGGATATAGCTGTCAGGTTGTTGGTGTAATGCAGAAGATGTTGGGACTAAACTACCAATCTCTGCCACTTAGCTAACCATGATCTAAATCAGCACTAAGTATGTCTGTAACAAAAGCCTCAATGATTTGAGGCTTTTTTGTTTTCAACTGACAAGCATCGGCAGTGGAATCAAACCTGGACAGGGAGCCGATACGAGCCTATTTTTGCAACACTCAGTTCAAAAACAGCTTTTTATCTGCTTTTCTTGATTGACTATGATGACCAAATCGGTAGAATGCCATTCCGCAGTCAGGGGAAAGCAGAGATGCAAACTTGATTGAATGTTTAAAAGATTAAGCGACATTAGCTCAGTTGGTAGAGCGATACCTTGCCAAGGTATAGGTCATCGGTTCGAACCCGATATGTCGCTCCAAATCTTTAGAAGGTGTGACATTAGCTCAGTTGATTCTTTATTTAAGTCAAGTGCGCGATACCTAGGTATAGGATATCGGTAATTTGTTTCAAACCCGATATGTCGCTCCAACTTCTCTTGAAAGAGCGGGCATCCTTTTAGGTATACCGCACGCTTAAGCAAGAACAGGCTCGAACCCACTCTCTATTAGAGGAAGTTCGCTCCAAATCTTCTACGAAGATTAAAAATATGGCGCGATGGCAGAATGGCTATGCTGCGGATTGCAAATCCGTCGATCTCGGTTCGACTCCGGGTCGCGCCTCCATATTCGATTATGATGAGCTTGTCTCTTTAACGGGAGCAAGCAGTATCAACTACCAATGATATGTATCATCAGAATCACAGAGTTTGCCCGAGTGGTGGAATTGGTAGACACAAGGGATTTAAAATCCCTCGCTGAATAAGCGTGCCGGTTCAAGTCCGGCCTCGGGTACCATCATTCTTTAATGAATGAGCAAAAAGCCTCAACAAATGTTGGGGCTTTTTTGTATTCAAAATTCAACGATATAGTTAGAAAGCAAAATCCATCTCGCCGTTGAAATACTCGATTCGGGTGTACAGGCATTGGAGTCCGGCCTCGGTTGCCACTTTTAGTCATTGCTTTTAACAACATCAGTTACTTTTTTATAATCTCTTTGCTTTCCTGTTTCTAAATATCGGTATGGTCCACCCCCCATTGCACCTGTTTTGCTAGTTAATTCTTCGGAAGTTTTTATTATGAATAACTAAAGACGTTAATAATCTTGCCAAAAATATTTTTTGTATGCTCTCTCCTAACGAAAGGAGAAAAACATGATCTTTGATAAAACCAGTCCCGAGCGCAGTAGCGAAGGTAACTATAGGATTAATGACGAGTCCTGGCAGACGCTGTGGATTTACAAACGATTTCGGCAGATGAGGTGTAACACTACAAGTACTAATCGGCGTGAGGGGTTAGAGTTAAGCGCTACATATGATTACTATGAGTGCAAGGGTGAAACTGTAGATACCGTGTTTCATATGTATCGAGTAACAGACTTGAACAGGTACTACGGGATTAGCTTATAAAAAGTTATTATCTGTTGTAGTAATCGCAACCCCTTTAACTGGATGCACTGGCAGTGTCGCAACTAAAGATGCAGTTCCATCATCATGTGACTATGTTAATGCTAGCTCCGCAACCATAATTCAGTAAAGAATCAACATAGGAGCCTCAACAAATGTTGGGGCTTTTTTGTGTATGACGTTGCCACTTTATCACTTTATAGCACCTACAGTTCTTAATTCGATTCTGTGGACTTATTTATTACCAGAAAACCAGTCAGGTGAGGGCGCGCCACAAAAACAATCCCGCCTACAATATCAACACCTTGTAGAGAAAACGAACCAGCGCGAATGGTTTTCAATCAACTGAATCAAAAAGACAAAACTTGCTGTTGACTCACCTGAGAAATCCGTTAAAGTAGCCACACTTTCTTAGAGCGGCAGTGTTTAGCAGGCTTTAAGTCAGTATGAAAAGTTGATAAGCGACATTAGCTCAGTTGCTAAAGGTTAAAGTGCGATACCTTTGGTAGTGATTACAGATAATGTTGATACGAAAGATTTAAGCGACATTAGCTCAGTTGGTAGAGCGATACCTTGCCAAGGTATAGGTCATCGGTTCGAACCCGATATGTCGCTCCAACTTCTCTTGAAATAGCAGGCATCCTTTTAGGTATACCGCACGCCTAAAGCAAGAACCGGTTCGAACCCACTCTCTATTAGAGGAAGTTCGCTCCAAATCTTCTACGAAGATTAAAAATATGGCGCGATGGCAGAATGGCTATGCTGCGGATTGCAAATCCGTCGATCTCGGTTCGACTCCGGGTCGCGCCTCCATATTCGATTATGATGAGTTTGTCTCTTTAACAGGAGCAAGCAGTATCAACTACCAATGATATGTATCATCAGAGTCACAGAGTTTGCCCGAGTGGTGGAATTGGTAGACACAAGGGATTTAAAATCCCTCGCTGAATAAGCGTGCCGGTTCAAGTCCGGCCTCGGGTACCATCACTCTCTTAGAGAGTGAGCATCTAAGCCTCGACAATTGTTGAGGTTTTTTTGTATCTGAAAAAAGTGAATGTAACGATATGGATTTAAAATCCCTCGCGCCGTTGAATTACACGAGCCCATTCAAGGCCTCGGGTACCATCATTCTCTTAGAGAGTGAGCATCTAAGCCTCGACAATTGTTGGGGCTTTTTTGTATCTGAAATTCAGAGATCATGTAGACCAGTAGATAACCTACATCGCAAGTTAAACATTTATCAGTAATCACCACTTAATATTATCAAATTCACAAATAAACCTGTGAAAATTGTCAGTTATGTCAGTAGAAAACTATTTTTCATTGTATTACAAAAACTCACTATCGAATGTTTACTGACAATGGTATAAATAGAGCCGAAACATCCCTACATTCAAATATTTTAGGAAAGCCGTCATGATATTTACCCAGGTTGAACTTGCTCCTGCAGATCCAATTTTAGGCCTAACAGATGCATTTAAAGCCGATACCAGAACAGAAAAAGTGAACCTTGGGGTAGGAATTTATAAAGATGAGTCAGGCTCAACACCCATCTTGAAATCGGTCAAATTGGCAGAAGAGAAGTTACTGGCCACAGAAAGCAGTAAAAGCTATCTGGGCATCGAAGGTGTTCAAGCCTACAACCGTGTGGTTCAGGAGTTACTGTTCGGTGCTGACCATAGTGTCGTTAAAAATAAGCGCGCCCTGACAGCTCAGGCACCCGGCGGAACCGGCTCTTTAAGAGTTGCAGCAGAGTTTCTTGTCCGTAATACCGAATCAAAAACCATTTGGGTAAGCAATCCTACCTGGGCTAACCACCAAAACATCTTCAAATCAGCGTCTCTTAACATAGAGCAATACCGCTATTATAATGCCGAGAGCCATGATAAAGACTTTGAGGCCATGCTTGAAGATCTGTCTAATGCGAAAGCGGGTGACCTTGTGCTACTACACGGCTGCTGTCACAACCCGACAGGTATCGATCTGAACCAAAGTGAATGGCAAACCATTGCCGATCTGTGTCTAAAACTTGAATTAGTGCCACTATTCGACTTTGCTTATCAGGGATTCGGCGTCGGTGTTAATGAAGACGCTCAAGGCCTAAGGATTGTGGCTGATACTGTCCCTGAATTATTGATCGCTAACTCATTCTCTAAAAACTTCGGTCTCTATAATGAGCGTATTGGCGCGGTGACCTTAGTCGCAGATTCAGAAACAACGGTGGCCAAGGCATTCAGTCAGGTAAAAAGTACCATACGCGGTAATTATTCAAACCCGCCTGCCCACGGTGCCTTGATAGTCAGCACCATTCTTGCTGATGCCGAGTTAAGGAAGATATGGGAGACAGAACTTAAAGAGATGCGTGAACGCATCGCTAAGATGCGTTCACTCTTTGTCGAAACACTAAAAGATGAAGGCGTCACTCAAGATTTCAGCTTCATCTCGAGACAAAATGGCATGTTCAGTTTCTCCGGTCTCTCCAAGGAGCAGGTTGCAGAGTTAAAAGAGCAGCACGCGGTATATATCGTAGGCTCTGGTAGGATAAGTGTTGCCGGTATGACCAAAGCCAACATGCCTGTGATCTGTAAGGCTATCGCTAAGGTACTCAACTAGAAATACAGATTTTTTTATCATCAACCATAAAGGACAGCGGCAGCTGTCCTTTTTATTACATAAACAGCTGGTTAACTAGACTGCAGATTTAGCAAGCATGCTTGAGATGCCATCAATTAAGGCCACTCTGTCATGAAGACCCGGATGATGTTTACTGACAAGCGGGCGATAAAATATCTTTCCTTCTTGATAGCTCCTGTCAGAATGACAAAGCACCTTGTCAATCACCTTTACACCCAATACCTGATGACACCAATCGATTCGCTGCTCTAATGAAAAGTCTGCCGATGGCGAGGGTTCACGGGTTAAGTTATCGATCAAAATGACATCGGCATTGGAATTGGACAGTGCAGCCGCAAATTTGGGTAACAATAATGGAGGCATTATACTGGTTAAGAAACTTCCCGGTCCCAAAATGACAAGGTCCGCCTTCGATACGGCTTCGCAAGCCTCACAGGTAGCAGTCACCATAGGTTCTAAAGAGAGCGCCATCGGGTGCTTATCCATGCTATCTACGTTGGTTTCACCAAAGATTCTGTTACCACAAGCCTCTATAGCAACAAGATGAGTAGGCTCCTCTGACATAGGGATCACACGGGTTTCGATCTTAAGCAGCTGTCTGATGAGGTTCACGGCCTCTAAAGGTCGCACACATAATTGATCTAAGGCGAGCAGTATGAGGTTACCTAAGTTGTGTCCCGCAAGATCGCTCTCTCCATCGAAGCGATATTCGAATAAGAGGGTGCCTATAGATGGATGGTTAGCGAGTTGTGAGAGACAGTTGCGCATGTCCCCCCAGGCAATGCAGTCCTGCTCCTGCCTGAGTCGCCCGGTTGAACCGCCATTGTCTGTTGTCGCAACCACCCCGGTTAATTTTGGCCCGAGAAAAGACAGTGAAGACAAGACTCGTCCTAAGCCATGACCACCGCCTACGGCAACAACATTTTCGTATTGATTTAACACACTATTTTGCATTCGGGTCTTTCCTTCCTGAATACCCTTGAGATATTTCATGTAAAACGAGTTGGATTATAACGCAAAACCCTGTTTTGATGTGTAGTTTAGTTAAATATGACATATAATCCTTGTCAGTTTTCTACAACAGAGGTAGCGATGAAAACCGGTAGAGTAGGAAGATTAACCGTTGCGGTCAGTGTCGTCATTGTTTTAATTATCGTGTTAAAACTGACTTTCATAGAAATTGAAAAGGCCAGTAAAGATGAAGTTGGTGATTTAATAGAAAATAAACAGTCGCTTAGCCTTATCCCTGACTTTTCGGCCATAACTAATATTGGTGAAAAGAAACAAGCATTTTTTGATTTCCTTAGGCCATCGATTCGGCTACAAAATGGGATCATCAGCGATGAGCGGCGTTTTTTACAGCGCTCAAAGCAGCACCTGGAAGATGGTTTAGCACTGACACAGGCTGAGCAGTTTCGTATCGAAGCCATTGCAAACAAGTATCAGTATTCACCCAGAAGCATCAATACAACGACCCTTGATACCCTGCTGGTAAGAACCGATATCATTCCTGAATCTATGGTGCTTATTCAAGCAGCTAATGAAACAGGTTGGGGCAGCTCGCGCTTTGCTAAAGAGGGCCTTAACTTTTTTGGGCAGTGGTGTTTTAAAAAAGGCTGCGGTCTTGTACCACAATCCCGGACAGCAGGGCTGTCTCATGAGGTAGCTGTATTTGATTCTGTCGGTGACTCGGTAGCTTCTTACATGAGAAACCTTAACTCCAATGCGGCTTATTCGTTACTGCGGTCCATCAGGGCCGATATGAGGGCACAAAATAAACAACCTCAGGCCAGTGAATTGGTGTGGGGCTTGGTGAACTATTCTGAACGTCAGGAAGCTTATATAGATGAGCTCCTGGAGATGTTACGTCAAAACAAACAGTACTTGGTGGAGAATCATGAAGAAAGGCCTTCTGTTTAGCTGTCTATTAATCGCTTGCACATCTGTGCAAGCAACGCCTATCTCACTGGAGTATCAAGGTTTTTATCAAAGACTAAAACAGGTAAATAAGGGACACTACCCCTTAGTTGAAATTGCATTTTCCGTCCCGATGTCAGGACCATGCATCGTAAAGAGTGGAACCTTGACGACGGAAAAGGAGTCCTTTCCGCTGACGATAACCGACAGGCAAAGGATCTTCTTACCCTATGATGAGAAGTTGAAGTCAGATCGTGCACTCGTTAATCTCGATATCGATGGTGACAGCAGTAAATGTAGCATCGCCATGCAGGTGAGGGCGAAACAGACTAAGGTTCAATACTTACAAGCTGAGGTAGTACAGATCCAGACTGAGATGGATGAGCTACTCAATGATATGCAGGGTTTTCCCATGCGTTACTTCAGCTCAGATATTGCCGGCTTAAACTTTGAATTTACTCCGGACAGAAAGGTCCGCGTAACCATTGACGGTCTGGAGCAGGTTGTTACCGGAGTACTTAGTTTACCCCGCGACAAAATTACCTCGTTAAACAAGATAGAGTTCGATACAAAACCTTTAGTAATCAGTCCCTGGACCAATGGTTAATAGTATCTGTAAACATAAAAGCCCGGCATCTGCCGGGCTTTTCAATTGTACGATTTGTGATGCCGAAGTTAGCAGCGCTTGAACTAAGGAGTATAAGTACTGACTACGTCGATTTTATTTTCACTTCTGCGCTTAGCCGCTGCATCGAGGTCGATATGCCCCTTGTTGGCGACATCGAGAAAATCGAATGCCGGAAGTTCTGATTCGGCGACTTCCCCCTTAAGCGGAGCATCGGCATCTCGCTCAAGCGAAACAAAATCAAACTGCTCGCGATCTACACCTTGAGATGGTGAGGTATTCTGCATCGCGGTGAATATGGACTCAATCCGCCCTGGATGGTGTTCATCCCACCCTTTAAGCATCTCCTTGACTTCAACACGTTTAAGGTTTTCCTGTGAACCGCAAAGGTTACATGGAATGATTGGGAAAGCCTTGAGCTCTGCGTATTCTGCAATATCTTTTTCACGCGCGTATGCCAAAGGACGAATGATCACATTGGCCCCATCATCGGATAACAATTTTGGCGGCATCGCTTTCTGCTTACCCGCAAAAAACATATTCAGGAACAGAGTTTCGATGATGTCGTCTCTATGGTGTCCTAATGCAATCTTGGTTGCGCCAATCTTTTGAGCGAAGCCATACAGAGTGCCTCGACGTAAGCGGGAGCACAGAGAGCAGGTTTTTTGCCCTTCAGGGATCTTTTCACGTACTACAGAGTAGGTATCTTTTTCCAAGATATGGTAGGGGATATTCAGGGTATCCAGATAGGCCGGCAATACCTCTTCCGGAAAGCCGGGTTGCTTCTGATCCAGGTTGACCGCAACTATTTCAAACTTAATTGGTGCTCTCTGTTGAAGGTTCAGCAAAATATCTAGCATTGCATAGCTGTCTTTGCCACCAGAAAGGCAACACATCACCCGATCACCATCTTCAATCATATTATAATCGGCAATAGCCTTACCGACTTCACCGCGTAACTTACGCTGAAGCTTATTGATTCGAGAGGTTTGCTGCTTGGAAAGATCTTCAGACATAAAAAACGCGCCTAGTAACACTTGAATTCTGGGCGCGTAGTATATATTAAAAGTTAACCGTAAAAAAGATTAAGCGTGCCCTCAGCTCTCTTCCAGTGGTGAACGGTAACCATCTGGTTTGATGGCTAACAGGTCGCAGTTGATGCTGTCGATAACGTGCTCTGCGGTGTTACCGATAAGAGCAGCAGAGAAGCCGGTACGTCCAACAGTCCCCAGTATGACTAACTCGGCATCAAGCTGGAGGGCAAGATCAGGAATAACATCTTCCGGAAGCCCCTCTTTGACGTGGCAAAAATCGTTCGAGATCCCAAAGCTATTCGCCAATGAACTTACCCGCTGTTCATGTTGCATGCGAATTGTCTCGCTGTAGGTGTGTGCATCGAAATCGGGAAGCTCGATAGCTAAGTTAACCGGAGTACCAGGATAACCATTCACAAGGTGCACCTGAGCATCAAACTTCTCGGCTAACCCTTTAGCATGTGTGATGATTTTTCCATTCAGTGATTGGTGATCGTCATCTTCAGAGCCCACATTCACCGCACAAAGAATCTTGCCTGCAACGGGCCAATCATGGTCTTTAACAAGGAGTACGGGGACCGGAGCTTTACGCATCAGATGCCAGTCGGTTGGGGTAAAGATCACTGATTTGAGCTTATCATGCTCATGAGTTCCTTTGACAATGAGATCGTAATTACCGGCAATGGCATGTTCGATGATGCTTTCAAACGGGCGATTATGCCAAACAACTTCAGTCTCAATGACACTGTCACTCTTAGCATAAGTTTCAACTAAATCTTCAATCCACGCTTTGCGCTGAGCAATAACGCCCTGTCTCATCGCTTCACGCTCGTGACCGGAGAGTATAGAGGTCATCTCATAGGAGAAATCAAAGATTGAAAGAAATACAGTGATAGTGGCTTGATTTTTTGAAGCAAGTTCGACGGCTCGAGCAAATGCAGGTTGTTTGTCACTGGTTGGGTCGACGACAACTAAGAGCTTTTTATAGTCCTTCATGATCATTCCTCTTTCTCATGCGTTAACTTAATATTGAGCTACAGAGGGCAAAATACATTGTTTCAGATCAATATTGCCCGAATTTCCTCACCAGGTTGGAGCTGGTTTCTATATATTGAATATTAATAAAAATAAGCTTTGTGAGTCATGTATTTAACTATACATTAATTTACGGGAAGTAGAACAAATTAGAGAGAGATTGAATCAAATAGTTACGCTTAAACAGAGCAACAGAAACGGGAAATGAGTCCGGGTTGTCAATGAGAATAGAATGAGCGAAAAGTAAAAGAGACATAACGATATGTAACGTTATGTCTCTTAAATCATTACCTTGCTATGGCAGTATTACCGGCGAGGGCATTGAGAGAATCGAAGTTAACTATGGTGATATATTTTCCTTTAACTTCAATGAGTCCGGCTTTCTGAAACCGGCCCAGCAGGCGGCTGATTGTTTCAACCGTGAGGCCAAGATAGTTACCAATATCACCGCGAGTCATGGTTAATCTGAACTCCTTGGGAGAGAAGCCCCGGTTACCAAAACGTGTGGCAAGGTTACTGATAAAGGCAGCCAGGCGCTCTTCAGCATTCTTCTTACTAAGCAACAAGATCATCTCTTGGTCGCTTTGGATCTCATTACTCATCAGTCGCATTATCTGTTGTCTGAGTTTGGGCATAGTGCCACTGAGATCGTCGAGCGTGGTATAAGGGATTTCGCAAACCATTGATGTTTCAAGGGCTTGAGCAAAACTTTGGTGTTCTTGAGAGTGAATACCGTCGAAACCTATGACGTCGCCGGCCAGGTGGAAGCCAGTTATCTGCTCATCACCTTGTTCTGTGATGGTAAAGCTTTTGATGGTACCTGAGCGTATGGCGTAAAGAGACTTTAAAGGGTCGCCAGATTTGAATATCTGTTCACCTTTCTGGATTGGCTTTTTTCTTTCGATGATATCATCGAGACGATCGAGTTCAGTAGTATTAAGTGTAAAAGGAATACACAAGGTTCCCATACTGCAATCATGACAATGAATGGCGCATCCGGGAACGGTCGAACGACGACTTTTATTGTTGTCTGTCATAGTGTCTCTCAAATTTCTCTATTACGCGTATGGTAAACTAATTTAATAAGCTGAGCTAGTTCAGCTGAGCAATTGCAATGTACAAAGTTTGTAAACCAAATATGACCAAAACAGAGCCGCTGACTAATCTGACAGCTCTATTTTGAACCCAGCGGCCAAATACGTTGGCGGCAACTCCAGCACTGAGTAGGGCTGGAAGTGTCCCCAGTCCAAATGACGCCATGATTAAGGCACCATCTATCGCGGAGTTTGCTGCAACAGCCCAAGTTAATGTAGTGTAAACTAAACCACACGGAAGCCAACCCCATAACATACCGCCGATAAACGCCTGGGGTAGATTTTTTACGGGAACCATCTTGCCGGCGATGGGCGACAGGAAACGCCATAACAGCATACCCAAGCGCTCTACCTGAACCACACCAGACCAGATCTGTGCGATGTAGAGTCCGGTAGCAATCATCATGACGCCGGCAATAATCCTTAGGGTGATAAGGTAAAGGTCGAGGTCGAACAACATGCCTAATGCACTGGCAGAGCCACCAACAAGGGCACCAGCAAAGGCATAACTCATGATTCTTCCGAGATTATAGGAAAGCAGAAAGCGTAACTGGGTAGCAAATTGATTCTGCTTTGGTGAGCGGGGGAGCTGGGATGAAAAAGCGCCAACGAGTCCGCCACACATGCCTATGCAGTGGCCGGCCCCCATCAACCCCACAAGAAAGGCGCCGGTTATGCTGTAGTCAATCAAGAGGGCTTGGACTCATTATTGTTTGATTTGGGAGCCGGTTGTTCATCTTCATCAAACAGGATGGATACGCTTTGCCTGTCGAGATCGTCGAACTGTTCGGATTTAACTGCCCAGAAAAAAATCCCTATCGCAATAAGCACAAATAACATGGCTATCGGAATCAACACATAGATGATACTCATAAACGAACCCTTAACAATCTCAGACTATTGCCGACCACTATCAGAGAACTCGCTGACATTCCTAAGGCGGCAATATAAGGCGCTACATGGCCTGTTACGGCCAACGGGATTATAAACAGGTTATATCCCAGTGCCCAGTATAAATTCTGTTTTATGATCTTCTCTGTCATCTTGGCTACGGTTACCGCATCGTTGAAGCGTGATAGATGATCCCCAAGTAAGATAAGATCCGCACTGTTTTTTGTAATGGCCGAACCACTCCCCATAGCCACCGATAGATTGGCACCGGCTAATACCGGCGCATCGTTGATACCGTCACCAAACATGGCGGTCCCCTCAATCTGTTGAAACTTTTGCACAAGACTCAACTTATCGTTCGGCTTTAACCCTTTGTAAATGTTTTTTATACCAATTCGTTCAGCGACCTCATCCACATGGTTGGAAGCGTCGCCACTGGCAACAGAGACCGTACAGCGTTGAGCTGTGAGTGTAGCTACAGCCTCTTTGGCATCGGGTCGGATAGCATCAATAAGAGTGAAGCGTGCCAATAACTCATCGCCTTGTGCCAGAAATACGGCTTGGGTTCCACAATCTTTGGCTTTCACAAATTCAGCACTGCCTATTTTGTACTGAGTCCCATCAATCAAGCCTGTTAAGCCCGCACCTACAACACTCTGTGGCTCAATGACGTCGAACAGCCCCCGGTTATATGGCTCAAACGCCTTAGCTATAGGGTGGAGAGAACCCGTTTCCAGTGCAGCCGCAACGGCTAGTGCCTCATCTTTTTTCAGGTGACCATATACTTCCACCTCAGAGACTGTGAGCGTGCCACAGGTGAGTGTCCCGGTTTTATCGAATACGACATGTTTTATTTGTGTCAGCTTTTCAAATACACCAGGCTTACGGGCTATGACACCAATGCGGGTAAAGATTCCGGTTGCACAAGTTACAGCTGTCGGGGTTGCTAAAGCCAGTGCACAGGGGCAAGTGGCAACCAAAACGGCCAGAGTGACCCAAAAGGCATCTTCCGGCCAGTATAAATTCCATACGATGTAAGTTAGCAGGGCGATGGTCAGAATGGCCCAGGTAAAGTAATTGGATATGGTATCGACATACAGAGCCACTTTAGGCTTGTTGTTGGACGCGGACTCCTGCAGGCGGATAATCTCAGCGACAAGTTGATCTTGACCAACGGCAGAGATCCGGACTCTTACCGGCTGTTCGATATTAATCGTACCGGCATAGACTTCACTGCTGTCAAGTTTGATAACCGGAACCTGTTCGCCCGTAAGCATAGATTCGTTAAAACTTGAGCTGCCATCGATAATGATGCCGTCAGCTGCTACCACCTCACCGGGTTTAACCAGAATGATGTCACCGACTTTAAGTCCTTTAGCAGGAACCTCCTCACAGTCATTGCCCGTGATCAGGTGTGCGGTTAAAGGAACCAGTTTGTGCAGGTTACTTGAGCTGACAGAGGCTTTTTGTCGTGCATTTTGTTCGAAGTAGCGGCCAAGTAAGAGGAAGAAGGTGAACATGCTGACAGATTCAAAATACACCTCTCCGGTGGCATTGACCGTGGCGATACAGCTGGCTATGTAAGCGCCCAATATGGCGATGGACACCGAAACATCCATGTTGAGTCGCCCACTGAACATGGAGCGAATAGCACTAAAGTAAAAGGGTTGCGCCGAATAGAAAACCACCGGTGCTGCGAAGATCATACTCACCCATCTAAAGTAGTCACGATATTGAACTTCCAGCTCGGTAAAGTAACCGGCATAGAGGGCGAGGGCAAACATCATAACCTGCATGGTGGCAAAGCCTGCCAACCCCAACCTCAACAGAAACTTGCGGCTATTTTGCTTGCTCTGTATCTCCTGTTCATCGACCTGATAGGGTGCAGCTTGATAACCTATCTGACTAATTTGACCGAGTATATCACTTAGTTTTATCTGCTCGGGTAGCCAGGAGACTAAGGCACGCTGTGTCGTGGTATTAACCTGGATAGCACAGATACCGGGAACATGCTTGAGCTTATGCTCAATCAGCCAGGCACAGGCTGCACAGGTAATGCCATCAATTGAGAGGGATACCCGTGATATTTCACTCTCGTTATGCACAAAGTCTTGTTGAACTTCAGGCAGATCAAATGCAGAAAACGCCGATAACTCCTCGGGGACCAACGCTGTTTGTTTACTACCCGGTTCGGTACGATATTTATAATAGTTACTGAGCCCGGCCTCGATGATGGCCGCAGAAACAGCCTGGCATCCGGGACAGCACATCAAACGATCACAATTATCGATATGAGTTGTAAATTGAGAGCCCGTCAGGACCGGCTCTCCGCAATGAAAGCACTCTGCTTGTGTCATCATTTACCCTGAGGAATCGGCAGAAGTTTATGAGAAGGTAAGACAGACATACCCGACACAAGCGTATTCTTGCATGAGAGTAGGGCGCCTGTAATGCCCGGCAAGTACCTGGTTGTCAAATTAGTTCAACCAGTATTGAGCGTCATCCTTAATCTCCAGCCGCTTTTGAATGCGCCAGCTTTGGTCGAAACCTTCTAATCTGACCTCCCAGGCTCCGGCGAGTGGAGTGGCAAGTTTAATCCGGTATGATTTATCACCGTCGGCGGTGACAACCTGGCCGAAATCACGTTTTTCTATGGTGGGATGGAAAAACTCGACATTCAAGGCCGCAAGGTATGAATCACCACCATGTTGGGTAATGGTAATCTCATTATCATCAACCAGAAGCTCAAATTGCATACCAAGCTGTTTAGCATGCTTAATTTTCTTAAGGTCCATATTAATGGCTTTACCATCTTTATAGTAATCTTCAGAAACGAGAGAGTCTTTGTTATCGATCGAGAGAAAGAGCAAGTTAATACTCGCCAGAACAGCACATAGAGGCAAAATAATTAGAAACCAAGGCCAGAACTGCTTATACCAGGCTTGTTGTTTATTCATCTGTCATACCTATTATAATAATTGCGATTATTTTACCGCTAAAAGTGTGATTTAGCACCTTAAAAAAAAGGCCTCGATAAGATCGAGGCCTTCCTGTTACTTAGTTGTAACTATTTGTTTGACAAGCTATAAACGTAAGCTGTGATCACGTGAACTTTCTCTTCACCCAATACATCTTTCCAAGCAGGCATCACACCACTGCGACCATTTTTGATTGTCTGTTCGATAGAACCACGGCTTCCACCGTATAACCAGATATTGTTCGTCAGATTAGGTGCACCCATTAGCTTGTTGCCAGAGCCGTCCATACCATGACAAGCGAAGCAGCCCTTCATGAATGAACCCTGCCCCTGAGCGGCCAGTGCAGCATCGTGATCCCGGCCTGCAAGCTTAGTGATATACTCAGCCAGGCCTTTGATTTCACTGTCTTCAATTGGAAGGCCACCTTTAGGCGGCATCATGCCATGACGACCGTTCATGATAGATGTCTTGATCTCGGCAAGCTCACCGCCCCATAACCAATCACCATCGGCCAGGTTAGGGAAGCCTTTACTGCCTCGAGCATCACTACCATGACACTGTGAACAGTTTTGTAAGAATAGACGTCCACCAACTTTCAGTGCTTCTTCATTCTTAACTAACTCGTCCAGTGGCGTTTCAGCATAAGCCGTGAAGATAGGGCCAAACTTCTCATCGGCACGCTTAACTTCTTGGTCATACTGAACCCAGCGACCCTCTTTAGCCGCCAGTTCAACCGCAGCCTTAGAGTCGGCAACAATACCATTCTCGGTTCCGATGCTTTGGTTAGCACTTGACCAACCTAAGAAACCTTTAAAGTTTCCAAGACCCGGATAAAGAGCCAGATATACAACACCAAAAACGATGGTGATATAGAACAGATAACTCCACCACTTAGGTAGTGGGTTGTTCAGTTCCTCGATGCCGTCAAAACTGTGACCCATCGATTTGCCTTCTTCAACACCTGTGTTGTTTTTAGAGGCAATTCTTAATAGGACAAAACATCCAACGATTACCACGATTGTGAGTACGGTAATCCATATACTCCAGAAGCTACTCATCACTTATGTTCTCCTGAACCCTTGTTTAGTTCATCGTCTGAAAAAACAAGGTTAGCCGCTTCGTCAAATTGATCTTTACGACGAGAGCTGTAAGCCCATGCAAATATACCTACGAACGTTAACATTACGACAATAGTTATAATGCCTTGTATAGTTCCGTAATCCATAATTGCCTCCTAGTTATTTCAGTGCATGTCCAAGGGACTGCAGATATGCGATCAGTGCTTCCATCTCAGTTTTACCTTCGACAGCTTTTTGAGCACCCGCAATCTCTTCATCGGTGTAAAGGTCCTGACCTTTGTTACCACCTTTATGAAGGTTACGAAGGATCTCCATTTTTTGACCGGTTAACTTGCCATCAAGCTTGTTCTCGGCCAACCATGGAAAAGCAGGCATATTTGATTGTGGAACCACAGCACGTGGATCGATCAAATGAACTTCATGCCACTTGTCGCTGTATCTACCACCTACACGGGCCAGATCCGGACCGGTACGCTTAGAACCCCACTGGAATGGGTGGTCCCATACAGATTCCCCGGCTACTGAGTAGTGGCCGTAACGCTCGGTCTCTGCACGTAGTGGACGGATCATCTGGCTGTGACAGTTATAACAACCTTCACGGATATAGATGTCGCGGCCTTCAGTTTGGAGAGCTGTATATGGAATTAATCCATCAACAGGCTCGGTAGTGTCTTTTTGAAACAGCAGGGGAGTGATCTGCACTAAACCACCAATACTGATAGCGATTACAGTGAGAATACCCATTAAACCGATGTTTTTCTCGACTAACTCATGATTAAATTTCATCGTTTCTACCCCTTATGCTTCTGCTAATGCAGGCAAAGATTCTTTAGGCGCTTTTACTGTCTTAAACACGTTATATGCCATTAGAAGCATACCGGTTACGAAGAAACAGCCACCCAGGAATCGAACAAAGTAGAATGGGTATGAAGCTTCAATACTTTCAACGAAGCTATAAGTCAGAGTACCGTCAGAATTAACTGCACGCCACATAAGACCTTGCATAACACCAGAGATCCACATAGATACGATATACAGAACAGTACCGATAGTTGCTAACCAGAAATGAACATTAACCAGATTAGAGCTATACATACGACCGTGTCCGTAAAGTACCGGTATGAGGTGATACAGAGAACCGATGGAAACCATCGCAACCCAACCAAGTGCACCCGAGTGAACGTGACCCACAGTCCAATCAGTGTAATGTGACAAGGCGTTAACGGTCTTGATTGCCATCATAGGACCTTCGAAGGTAGACATACCGTAGAAAGACAATGAAACAACAAGGAAACGAAGTACAGGGTCGGTTCTCAGCTTATGCCAGGCTCCGGACAGGGTCATGATACCGTTAATCATACCGCCCCAAGAAGGTGCGAATAGAATCAGTGACATCACCATACCCAGAGACTGAGTCCAATCCGGTAACGCAGTGTAATGCAGGTGGTGAGGACCAGCCCAGATATACAGAGCAATCAGCGCCCAGAAGTGAACAATAGACAGACGGTAAGAGTAAACGGGACGTCCTGCTTGCTTAGGTACGAAATAGTACATCATGCCTAAGAAGCCGGCTGTAAGCAGGAAGCCTACGGCGTTGTGACCATACCACCACTGAACCATTGCATCGACCGCGCCGGCATATAGAGAGTAAGACTTCCATAAGCTGACAGGTACAGCCATAGAGTTAACTATGTGCAGTACGGCAACAGTGATAATAAAGGCACCGAAGAACCAGTTCGCCACATAGATATGGGAAGTTGTTCGTTTAATAATGGTACCGAAGAAGACGATCGCATATGTAACCCACACTATAGTGATGGCGATGTCGATTGGCCATTCTAGTTCAGCGTATTCCTTACCACTGGTGATACCCAGAGGCAGAGTGACCACTGCCGAAAGAATGATGGCTTGCCAGCCCCAGAATGTAAATGCAGCCAATTTGGGTGCAAAAAGTCGGGTTTGACATGTGCGTTGAACGATATAGTAGGATGTTGCGAAAAGTGCTGAAGTACCAAACGCGAAAATCACGGCATTAGTATGCAGAGGTCTGAGACGACTGTATGTAAGCCAAGGAGTATCGAAGTTTAGTTGTGGCCAGATTAACTGGGCCGCGATCAATACACCCACTGCCATACCAATAATTCCCCACAAAACGGTTGTGAGTGCAAACTGGCGGACAACGGTGTAATTGTAATCAGCGCCTTGAGGCTGGGAATGGTTCATCATATTGCTTCCACTGCTTATTACTTATACTTATTGTTTGAGTAAAAATGACTCTTTACCCGTTAATTAGACACAAAACCACGTTCCCTACGGAACATTAGGGGAGGTGTCAACGTGTAGCCCTGCAATATTTGTGATATTAACAAGGTAAAGCAATGATACTTGAGCTATGTCAAAAAAGATAGGAATTGTAGTGGGGTAAAAGTTGATCTAGATCAACCTACTCAATAGAATGTAAAGACTTTTCATATAAAGGTTAAAAATTGTGCTACGTGTAAAATTTAGTAAGCAGTTTTCGCTTTATCTTATTCTAATGCTGGCATTATTTTGTTCTGCTTGCACTCAGGACGCCCCCGAAGATGTATCAATTTCAACCAAAGATCCCACACTTTGTGACTTTAAAACCGGCAGATGTAGCCAGTCTGTTGCCGGAGTTCAATTAGAACTATTAATTACTCCCTATAATACTCCCAGTGAAAAGCCCTTAACCGTAGAGCTCATAGGCTCTGAAGCCCTAAATGATCTAGTTTTGAGAGTCGAGGGAAGAGATATGTTTATGGGGGTTATCCCGGTAAATTTAACTAAAGTTAGCAAAACAGAATATAACGGTCAGCTGATATACGGTTCCTGCAGCAGTAATTATATGGTTTGGCGCGCCTTCGCCTCATTCACAAAAAATGGTGAACAGCACGTTGCCATGTTTGACTTTCTTGCGGATAGTCCTGGTTAACAGCATAAAGTAAAGGAGGAAGTTGTTGCTAAGAGTTTCTCTATCCCATAGGCATATCGTCACTGAGTTCATCTTTTACCTTAGTGAACACGTCAATATTGTCGATAAAATGCTTAAGCAAATCCGGATCAAAATGTGAACCTGAAGCTTCTTCCATGGTCTTAAGCACTTCATCGAGTGGCCATTCAGGTTTATAACACCGGGCATGGGATAGAGCATCAAAGACATCTGCTATGGCAACGATTCTGGCGAAAATGTGGATCTCTTCCCCCCTCAATCCAGACGGATAACCAGAGCCGTCATATTTTTCATGATGCTGAAGTGCAATAATACTGGCAGCTTTCAAAATCGGCCTTTCAGAGTTAGCCAGAATTTGATGTCCGACAGCAGGGTGCTGCTTCATCACATTCCACTCCTCTTCGTTAAGCTTACCCGGCTTCAATAACACTGCATCGGGTGTAGCGATCTTGCCTATGTCATGCATAGGGGAGGCGTGCTTTATCAGATCTGCTTCGTGCTCCTCCATACCTGAAATTAACGCCAATCTATAGCAATATTCTGCCATGCGCTTAACATGGTTAGCAGCCTCTTTAGAGCGACTCTCAACCACATCACCTAAGCGTAGAATAAGTTCTGACTGGGTATCTTCCAGTTCTTTATTAAGCAGCAGATTTTCAAATGCAACACCGACATTGATAGCAAAGATATCTATTAATTTTTTGTCCAGATCGTCAATCTTGCTGATCCCATCCATGTAGAGCAGATTGATCCAGCCACTCTTTGCCGGAAAATATCCGATAAAGCAATCCTCTTCGTACAGGCAACGTTTCTGCTTCAGTGCTTCCTGCAACATCTTCTTTATGTGGTCGGGGAGAGGCTTTTCATGATGGCTGGAGAATTGACCAGTACCTGCGAGTATGTGTAACTCTTCGCTATTGACCTTGTCACTCATGGCATCTATAGCGTTACAGGTAAGCAGTAATGTTTCGCTGTCTAGGTTTAACAGATTTGCTACCTGTGTCAGCAGACCATCTGCAAAATTGAACAAGGTCCGTAGTTCAAACAAGCCAGACGTGGCCTGAACGACTCTCTCTAAACCTTTTCTGTGTTTTATCTGTGCCTCTTTGGCATCCTCAATAACCATGATATCCCGGTAGGAACGCAATGCTGAATAGACGCTGGTGACTAATTTACGGGAGTCGAGTTCTGCCTTCGCCTTATAATCGTTAATATCATAATTGACGATGACATCTTCTTCGGGTGCCTGACCCGGCTGTCCGGTTCTGAGGATCAACCTTATCGAACTGTTTTTAAGCTCCTCTCTAATCCACTTTACAAGCTCAAGTCCTGCATGATCGCTCTCCATGACCACATCGACAAAGGCCATGGCCACATTACTCTCTTTACTTAAAATCTGTTTTGCTTCTTCACCACTATAAGCATTGATAAATTCAAGGGAACGCTTATCCAGTTTAAATCTTGATAATGCAAGTTTGGTTACTGTATGGACATCGGGCTCATCATCTACGATCAGGATCTTCCAAGCAGGACCGGAACTCTCTTCAGGCGTCTTTTTTTTGCCTGAAAAAAGGGGGCTTTTCTTTGCTATATCGATCAGCATTAGTAAACCTCGAAGAATAAAAAAAGTGTATCCCTATCCATTGAGTGTAGAACAATGTTCAGGGTGCTGGAAAATAGTCGGGCAAAAAACAGCTATTTCCTATTACTCATTAATAATTGTATGGTTTTACCCATAACGCTATTGATAACCATTCTCATTTGGTTGTAGTATTCAGCTATTACTGCAATACATAATGGACAAACAATGAAAAACTCGAACGTTAATATCTCTATCTCTTCGAAGAAGTTAGCCCAACTGATTCAGTCGGGATCCTTATGTGCCGCTGACTTTCGTTGTCTCGATCAGGAATCCAAGCAGACGGTTTGGCAGATGTGTCTCTGGTGTTGCAGTAAGCGCATCCATTGCTCTCAAGACTGTATTAAAAAATGCTCAAAGCCGTGTGCCACTTCTGTTGACTCGTATACAGACAAGTATTGAACAAGTTAGCGAAATAACAAGTAAACAATTCAACTTTATGGACGCAATTTGAATGACTTAGTCTACTAAACTTATGTGTAGACATTTTCGTCATATAGCGGTATTCATTAATGCTGTCTGTTCAATACAAAGCCAAACTTCGATTTCAATATTATTTAATACTGTTAAAATCATATGGTTACCCTAGTACACCGAAGGGCTGCCAACTTCGGTTAATCCAGCATAAACATATGAGCAGTTTAAATGAAAATGCCCCCGGTTTACCCACTGTTCGAGTCTGCAAGCCATATCGAAATCGGAAACTGCATTGTCAATCAGCATATAACCCGAGTAAGTATCGATATTGTTCCCGATGCCGGACTCGTTTACGAACATGCTTCTGAACTACTCTATGAGCAGAAGAATAATGAAAATAGCTATAAAGCCTATCGCAGCGAACTTACCACCTTCTTTCACTGGTGCTTCGATGTTGTCGGACAAACACCCGCATCACTAACCCGAAGAGAAATTGCGCGTTATATAGACTATTGTCAGCACCCACCGGAAGAGCTGATCGGTTACTTCAACGTCGCCCAGTTCAAACTCGATAAAGCGTCAGGGGAGAGGGTCCCTAATCATGCCTGGAGACCGTTTGTTGGTAAGAAGCGACTTGGAAAAGAGCAACCCTATGTTTTAAGCGATAATGCATTAAAGACTAAAATAGCAATTTTATCTTCCTTCTATAGCTATTTAATGAGTGAAGACTACTGCGAGCGAAACCCCGCTCAAGCCTGGATGAATCACAGTCGATTTTCCTCGAAAAAGAAGTACCAGGTTAATATAGAGGAGGGGAATATGCTCGCCTTCACTGAACTTCAATGGTCTTATGTTATCTCATCCGTCGAACAATTAGCTGTCGAAGAGCCTGAACTGCACCAGCGTAGCCTGTTTTTGATTAAGTTGATCTACTTCTGTTACCTGCGTATCTCTGAAGTCGGTGCAAGAGCAGGGTACTCACCGGTCATGGGCCAATTTAAGCAGGATAAACAAACCGGAATATGGAGCTTTTTTATCCCCTTAAGTAAAGGGGGGAAACGTCGTAGTGTCGCTATTCCAAAGGCTTTACTTGAAGGATTGGTGGAGTACAGAAGACACCTTAAGCTGCCTGACTACCCGGCCCAAGGGGATAATCATCCACTATTTATTCGTCATAGAGCTGCGGGGCGAGGCAGGGAGGTAGGGGCACTTAATGCTAACCTTGGGATCAGGCAAATAAGAGAAGAAGTCGAGAAGATCATCGGATATGCGGCAGAAAGAGCCGAAAGAGATGGATTTAGCGAGGATGCTGAGCAGATGAGAGGGCTAACGGCCCATAATATTCGTCATACGGGGATCACCCATGACATCAATATCAATGGGAGGCCGTTATCTCATGTACAAGCCGATGCCGGACATGAGAGTATCGATACCACTTCTCAATACCTGCACACCTCGCAGATAGAGCGCCATCAAAGTGCACAAAATAAGGTACTGGATCATCTTCAAGGGATCGATTAAAACCGTATAAATCATTTTATTACAGTATCTTGATAAACCAATTGAGCCTATAGCTTAATGCCGATAAGTGTCATTATCGGCAATTGAGATGAAATCACTGACAGGTCTCACACCGTGTCAGATCTCTTAATTAACAGCCTTTATCGGCTGTAATTGAACTCTGCCTTACACGTATGTGGAACAAAATATCATATCAATGTAGAGGTTGTTTATATCCATCAGTTAACCTTGAGCTAAGATTAAAAACAGCCTTAGTAGCTCAAAAAGTCCGACTTCTTTGGCTGTCGAGAACACGAGTTAATCCTCTGTCTACCATATCTGAACTGCACTTTGCACACCTGTTTACGCAGACAGTCTTTAGCACAAATCCTCAACAAGACCGAGCCTGATTAAATCAAGTCCAACACATTATGTATGCACAACAAATTTATGCCTGGCCGAGCCATACGGTAATCCGCCATTATTCTGTCTATAAGCAAAGCCCTGCAGATTCAAAGGTACAATGTGATCCAATATATAGATGGATCAGGAAATGGTCTTCGCTATATATAACTCTGGCAGAGTTTCACTTAGTGACACAAATTCAAGGCGTTGCTACGTGCATGCTTTTAAGTTTTGTGGGTGGTTGCCAGTCAGATTTCACGTAGCGCACGCCCATAGTTTAAATTACTGCTAGCTCAGAACGAGTTGTAACAGAACCTGGTTAAAGGGTTAGGATTGAGATTCAGATAACGTTTTATGCCATGCCAAATTCTCAAAGACCATATTCCCGGATTAGTAACATATGTATATGGCTACAGATTGGGTACAGCCCGAATCACTTCACCAGGTAATCTCTTGATCATAGCTCCAAAGACTAAGAACTAAGAACTAAGAACTAATTGGCAAACAAGTGAATCATGTAAAGAGTCAGAAATCCAACGTGCTTAGAAACCCGAAGGAGAAGTAGAATGGGCATTAACAAAGCCGCGCAGAAACTAATAATCATGTTGGCAGATACTCAACATGATAAGTTGCATTAAGAGGTATTTTTCAGAGCACCGGAAAGCAGTGATGTTCAAGGTCGTTCAAGAACAGCACTTACATAATATTAATGTGCCTAGATATGGAATAGGTTATAGCTACATCCGCACACTTACATATTGCCACAAACACAATTTAACATAATATACATTGTGCGCATTTTTATATAAGAGAGGAACTAGTAAGGTTTTCGTCTCATATACAACACCAACAGCGTTAACAAAAACAAATTTATCAACGTCAACATAAATACCTCCACGCCCCTGAGAACCTAAGGAACCCTCCCGCTAACGCGGGCCCCTCCCTAGGTCTCTGGGTCTGTTACCGGATTATTGGCCGCCATTTCAACACGCGGGCTGTCACACGTAAGCCAATCCTCATAATCACCATAAGTCACCAATACCGCGCAATCCCCGTAGACAGCAACATCATAACCAGCAAGACGTAAATCCCGAGTTGAAATGGTAAACATAGACTGGCCATTCTGGGCCGCAACAAAATAGACCTCTTTAATTAGATACTTATCCAGCGTAAATTCCGCCACACTATCAATATGCAAACTAACCTTATAGAACGGATGAAAATTCTGACTCTCTTTTTTACGTGTATCTGTGCGTTTAATTTGGCTAGTTTGCATAGGCATTGTTTCAGCCGGCACCACTTCAGGCGAAGGAACGCCACTGACCGGAACCGTTGCACTAACAGTTTGAGCTACTTCAGGTATAGACTCAGGCGCTGAGCTTGTACCTATCATTTGCTTACCTGTATAGATCGCCATTAACACACCAAAAACCAGCATCCCTATAACCAACTTCTTTCGAGGGAAAATACTGGCCGCTATATCTTTGCTTTCAGCCTCATCCACTGGCTTAGCTGACTGCGTATGACTCTGATAGAAACCAAAATACTGCTTTTGATATTCCCGCTCTTCCTCGTGGATATAGTCCTCATTTCGACCTGCAACACCGTGATAAGTCTTTTTAATGTAATGCTCATTATCACCAAAGGCCGACTTTTTCACACAACGCCAGCAAACCTCAATCATATCCTTTAAATCCCGATGAAGCTTCTTAGGTGATTGAGTCACAATGATAATGTCATGACCGTAATGACCATGTAGTGACAGGTACTCAAGTACAGGCGTCTTAGCGTCACGGCCTAACGACAAATGAGCCTCATCTATGACAAATAACACCCCTTGCCCTTGCTCATTTTTCCACTCGTACTTAGTAAAATCCTCAGGCGTACTAAATGGCCTAACCATGCCGTATTCATTGAAATTAGTCTTTACGATTAAGATATTATCCGCTACGTCTTGACCGTAATATTGCGCCACACGCTCAAGATTTACAGGGATATTTGTCACCACCTTTCGCCCTTCTTTTGCACTAGGCAAAATGTGATAAATCACCGATTCATAGGACTTTCCAGCGCGAGGCCGACCAACAATAGCGTTTATCATGAGCCTAACCTCACAAATGGAATGAGCTGCAACATCATGCGAATAATCAACGCCGTGACAATCATCGACATCGAGTCATTAAACCCACAAACCACCATGTAATACTGTGTTTCAGCAGGTATTACTGAGATATATTGCAATGGATTAAGTCCTTGAAACAGACTCCCTAAACCATCGAGCACAAACACCACCGCGCCAAACAAGTGATCGAGTACCCACCACAAAAAATCCTTTAAAAACGCAACTGCACTGGTAAATATCTGATAAAGGTAATCAACAAATTGATTCCATTTTTCTGCAAACCAATTAAGCATTGCCCTAACCTCCCAACACTAATCGGCGACACAAAAACGCCGTCGAAATTAAAATAATGATTCTCAAGAAAGGAAATACACGAGGATCTAATTCAAATGCCTTACAACCAAAATTACCAACCGCCCCCAAGTCAAAACACATATTCCAATCTGGAGCTGTACCAGTTACTGATACCTCCCATTGTTTGATATATGCCACTGGCGCAGAGGCATCAAATAACGCTTTGTTCTTATTCCATACATCTTGGAAGCCGTTGGGATATTCAGCTTCATAAAACGATTCTATTCCGGCACTTGGCTCTGAATCTGTTTCAATATCGGTCTCACCTAACGACTCTCCCAAACCATCAATAGCCGATATCACACCATCACTAGAGCCACCACCTCCGGCACCATTCCCGCCACTAACAATGGCCTGTCGAATATCATCAAGGCCATTTATCATTTGACGCGCATCATCAGCCCTACGCAACTCACGCGATTGATTATTTTGTTCAACATAATTAGCTATCTTTTCTTGCTGCTCAACTAACTTGTTATGCTGCTCCGCTGCATCAGCTTTTTGCTTCTTAGTTTGGTCATTAATGGCATCAGTAATATTTTTGTTGAAACACACTTCTTTATCGTTAACAGTGCCACAATCCATACCTTCAAAATCAGGGTCGGTCGCAGTCTCATCGACTTTATTTTCCTCGCTATCAAACCCCTCATCAGTACCACCACCATTGTTATTGTTGTCACCCTCATCAGGCTCAGACACATTAGAACAATCCTGATATGTCAAACCATTAGAAAGAGCGTGAGTGGTACAATCCCCCTCTTTATCCTTATCAGTAAAATTAGCCCCCTCCTTAGTTTTTCCATCACCACAAACCGCACCATTAGACACACCAGACGCCCATTGAGCACCCTCATAACTCGTTGAACCCTCATTAACTGAATATGAACACGTTCCATCACAAAATGTACCAGAGCGACCAAAAGGAACCTTGCCATGAGTTGTTATATTGTTTACAGCCTGACCCTTAGCTGGACAATCAATAGGTACACACCCGTAAGGCTCAACTGCAAATTTAAAATAACCCTTTGGACACATCTCAAACTTTGGATAACACTTGTCAATCTTTCCATCACCATCTTCATCAACACCGCGTACATAATCAGGATAACCATCAGGAGGGCATGAGCGAGTATCAGTACCCACTTTTTTTAAATCGAAGTGACGTAATTTAAAAGTACCAGGGTGATAGCCTAATTCATCAGTATAATTACATTCCAGCATACAATTTTGACGAAATGTGATACCTCCGTAATCAGTGGTCGTTCCCGGAAACATCCGCTTTGTATCAGTACAATAGCCAAACGGCTCAAGCATCTCATCCTCATAAATACCACATATATCAACCGGATTTTTAACTACATGCTGAGCAAACTCATAACCATCATCACGATCAACTTTAGGCGCTCTCCACTCGGAAGGATTCTCATCAAACGCATGACTAAAAAAAGAAAAGGCCGATAACGCAAGCATTAACGACCCTGTTAAAAGCTTAAACATTATCAGCCTCCAAACAAATTTTGACTCACTACATAACCACAGATTGCCCCTATCAACGCGATAATCGTGAAGATAAGGGCTAGTATTAAACTAGCCACATATCCACCTTTACTTATGCACCACGCACATTGCGTTTAGCAATCTTGATACCCTTTTCAGCCATTGCAATACCGATAATCAAAACACCGGTTGCAGTGATGAACGCAGCGACAGCAGTTAAATCTACAGCAGCAAAAATATCAGCCATTTTAAAATTCCTTCTTAACAATTATTAAAGCTAGCTCGATTAAGCTAACTTGATTAAACCCTTGGACAGCTTGACTTTGTAAGACAAGAAACCAAGGAACACGACCCAACCAAACACAATCCCAAACACTTCGAGAACGTCCAACGGGTCAATTTCAATCGACCGAACAGCTAAACTGTACTCAGTCGGTGAAACCAGAATGTAACCAGTGCAAGTATCAACAGATTGCACCGATTGCATTAAATAACCTTCAGGTGTGAATTCAGCACATTGAGCCATTACGCAACCTCTTTATCTGAAAACAAATCACCGTAATAACACACACAACACAGAGGCAAATTACATGGCTGAGCAAAGGCCATAGGCTGCTCTGTTTCGCCATCAAAAATGGTTCCGCAACATGAGCAAGTCCACACCTCTAAATCAGCCATATCAGCCCCCTACGCCGCTTTAGACTTAAGGCTGTCTTTAACTTCACCCGAGAACGGGTCGACATCATCAAGTGCGATAATTTGCGAATCTGGAACGTAGTTAAACTGTGCAACGCCCTTCCCTTTGGATACGTACGCGCCGACATTGACCTGGACTAACGCCTGTTTACCACGCAGTTTATCTACAGCGTTTTTAACGGCTGGTTGCTGATCTTCATTCAGACGAACAATCATCAGTTCCTCAGCAAAACCGCCGAACCCATCAGCAACCTGTGCGCTCATGCCAAGCTCATAGCCAACAACTTTCCCATCCCATTTACGTTCGCGAAGTCCTTTAACCAGACCGCCAATTACTATCCCTTGAATATTCATTAAGCTACCCTCAATCCTGTTCTATGTGATGTCCGGTCATATACCAGACCCTGTTCATAAGCCCAATCTGGAACCCCTACAGGCTGGGCTTCAAGCACCTGTAAAAGTGGTACAACATTAGTCATATTTGGAGTGTCGCAAGACATATTGATATCTATGTCATACGCTAAAAGGTCTTTTCTATGACGATAAAAAGTGGGTTTTGGCAAAAGGCTTTTTAGATCTAAACCTTGAGTCCAAAGCATGTAAGTGGATTGTAATTTTCTTGGAAGCTCCAATACCTTAGAGCTTGTTAACGTCACATTCTTAGCCATTTCAAGCCTCCCCAAATAGGAGTTGTAGAGTTCATTAATACGGGTTTCAGTTAAATCCTTGGCTTCAGTTATGCCTTCAGATACCAATTGCATACCACGCAAAACTAACTCTATTCTGAGCTTTGACTCTGCCCACTTCGGTATGTCTGTCCAAGTTAAAGACTCAGGAAGTTGATGTTTTTTACCTGAGTTGATTTCGTCATATTTGCAGTAGGCTTTAAGTGCCCAACGTCTTGAATGTTGACCCCAGTACACAGTTCCGCCCTTGCTAGTAGGACGGCCATGACGGGTTTTAGATTTGAGTTCCGCAGCTTTCAGCCAACTACGTACAGATAACAGATTGTTGAGTTCGAAAGACTCATTGATATCAACACGAGTCACACGGTATTCACCTCGCATCACTTGCCAATATTCATCAGAAGAAAATTTTAAGCCGAGTGTCCCGAGCACATAATGAGACATCGTTAAGACAAGATTTAAGAAGTCATTTGAGCCAAATACGTTATGGCCTTGAAGAAACTTTGACGGATTACCATCAAGCAATATATGAGTTGCATTGCCCTCGCCGTCCGACCCTAACGACTTAACCCCAATGGTCGATTCATAAGAACCTGTAACACGCATTCTGCAGACCGTTTCAAACTGGACCTCACCATCCGCCGACACCTTCACATACCTATCAGTCGCTATAGGTTTGTGCTTGAAGGGTATCTCAACAGTAGCCCAATCTATCATGCTGCATTCCATTACATGTAAACACGGTATAAATAATTGCGGCAATTATACTCACAAAATTTATTACATGTAAACACGACAGAAATATATTTGCTAAATGTTATATAGTGACATGACTATTTACAGCAAACTCTACGGATATGACTAAGAGAAACGACACAACGGTCGCTATAAACGGAAATCGCAAAGATGCCCTACAAGACGCAGCGGTAGAAATAACTATCGCGACAAGGCTCCCTATGAAGCCCTCCGCAATAGTCCACTATCTAATTGATGAGTATTTAGATGATGCCGTTCGAGATCTAAAGGCCAAAGGTAAAATGAAATCGAAAGGGTAAGTCTCAAAAATGAGACAAAAGTGCAGTATTACTATACTGCACTTTCAATCGATGCCCGACCAAGAAAAACATGACCTGGCATTGCCATTCGGCCGTCAAAACGCATCAGTAAGCAAGGCAGGTACAAAAGCAAAAGATGTCTGCAGGGCGAAGGAATTACAGTCACAAAAAAGCGTGACTGCTTACAGGCGGTCACGCTTCGCTACATCAAACCTACGGTTTAATAATCCCTATGCTTGGAACAAACGATTAATATGAGTTCTCAATGCCTCTATTTCATCATTAGCTTTACGTAGTTCTTTAAACAAATAAAAAGTAACATCCTCCTTATCTTTTATTTGCTCAAACTCTTCTTTCCATAAAGCTTCGGCCTCAGATGCTGCTTTATCTTCAGCTTTACGAATATCATCCATAAACTCTTTGTCTAAAAACATATATTTCCTTGTAAATTAATGAAAATTCACCCAAAGGTTACCCTAAAGACTTTATAAATTAAATAGTTAAAAAACATAAAACTTCGCACAATGTGCGTTATGTATAAACTCAGCCTAAAGGCTGTTTTTAGGTCTGCGACTTTACCTAAAAAAGCAGTTCAACATAACGACTATCCTATTGTGCGCATTTTTATATAAGAGAGGAACTAGTAAGGTTTTCGTCTCATATACAACACCAACAGCGTTAACAAAAA
>NZ_CANMUW010000004.1 GCF_947501225.1 uncultured Shewanella sp. | reverse complement strand
AAGGCGCTCCCCTGCTAAGGGAGTATGGGCTTTAAATCCCATCGAGGGTTCGAATCCCTCCCTCTCCGCCATTACAAGCCCGTTGATATTATCAACGGGTTTTTTGTGCCTGCTAATCTCCACATCTTCTTATCTCCTGCTCACTTTCCGATATCTATGGGTATTAAGGTGCTCGCGTTAACTGCATAACTTTTCACTTGACTGTTTTTTGTTCTTTATTTGGGATTCAATTTCTTCCCATAAACTGATTGTTTTAGAAAAAAGTCATGAGAAATGCTTGCCTGTTAAGGTTTGTTCATCGTTGAGGCTGTTTTATTGAGGAATTCTCCTCCTTGCTGGTCACGTTTATCTATTATTGGTATGACCAATTTACAGCATGCTCGCAATTTTGTTATAGATTAGTTATCGTTTTTACCGTTAACAGCGGCAATCGACTAAGAAAACCTGGGGGATTTCACTGTCGGGCTGCCGCTTTTCAGCTCTGCTGTGAATATAAAACTGCTTTATGTTGCTTTGTATTCATGGTTGGGTGGGGTTAATACAGAGGTTGATATGAATTCGATAACTGAACAGATGATTGAAGCATTTGGCATCATGCTTTTGGGAATGGGACTGGTTTTTGTGTTTCTAACCCTGTTGATCTTAGGTATTAAGTTGGTGGCACATAAGTTTGCCCCTCAGCCTATTGAACATATGGCACAAGCTGAGCAGCCGGATAGTACGCCCACGCAGGGTATAGACCCTCTGATGGTTGCGGTTATCACTTCAGCAATACACCAATATCGTGCAAAAGCATAACAAAAATTACTAGTAGGGAGTTTCTATGAGCAAGCCACTTGCATTAACTGATGTTATCTTACGAGATGCACACCAATCTATCCTCGCCACTCGCCTTCGTACTGAGGATATGCTCCCCATCGCGCCACTGCTGGACAAGGTGGGCTTCTGGTCACTGGAATCCTGGGGGGGAGCGACCTTCGACTCCTGTATCCGGTATCTTGGAGAAGACCCCTGGGAGAGGCTCAGGGAGTTAAAGAGGGCGATGCCAAATACACCTCAGCAGATGTTACTCAGGGGGCAGAACCTGCTGGGTTATCGCCATTATGCCGATGATCTGGTGCACAAGTTTGTTGAAAGGGCACACATTAATGGCGTCGATGTCTTTCGAATTTTCGATGCCATGAACGATATTCGTAACTTAGACACAGCGGTCAAGTCAGTCATCGAAGTAGGTGCCCACGCTCAGGGGACTATCTCCTATACCACGAGCCCGGTTCATACCCTCGATACCTGGACCGATATGGCTAAGCGCCTGGAAGATATGGGTTGTCATTCACTATGTATCAAAGATATGGCCGGGCTGCTTAAGCCATTCGATGCCTTCGATATGATCAGCCAGATAAAATCTGAAACGGACCTTATCGTTTCAATGCAGTGTCATGCCACTACAGGTCTAAGTTCGGCGACCTACCTGAAGGCTATAGAGGCGGGAATAGATGTGCTCGATACTGCAATATCCCCCATGAGTCAGACCTATGGCCACAGTGCAACGGAGACCCTGGTTGCTATGGTCGAAGGGACAGACAGAGCCACTGGTTATGATATGGCGCTACTCGAGGAGATCGCGGTTTACTTCAGGGCGATACGAAAAAAATATGCTCAGTTCGAAGGTGAACTTAAAGGGATTGACTCCCGGATCCTGCGTGCTCAGGTGCCCGGTGGCATGTTAACTAACATGGAAAGCCAGCTGAAGGAGCAGGGGGCTTCGGATAAGCTGGATCTGGTACTCGAAGAGATCCCTAGAGTGCGTGAAGATTTAGGCTATCTGCCATTGGTTACCCCCACATCGCAGATCGTTGGCACTCAATCTGTGATTAATGTGTTGACCGGTGAACGCTACAAGTCGATGACGAAAGAGACTGAGGGAGTGTTGAAGGGAGAGTATGGTGCGACCCCTGCACCGGTCAATGCCACACTTCAGGCTAAGGTACTCGATGGTGCTAAGGCCATTACCTGCCGTCCGGCGGACCTGTTAGCCCCGGAGTTTGAAAAGCTCAGTGCAGAACTGATAGAGAAGGCAGACAGTGAGGGGCTTACTCTGGCGAAGGAGTTAGCCGATGATGTTCTGACCTATGCACTGTTTCCACAAATTGGTCTTAAGTTCATTAAACACCGCAATAATCCGGAGATGTTTGAGCCTAAGCCTGATGGGGCTGAGCCGGTTAAAGAAGTGGTGCAGAGTTTATCAGCGAGTGAGAGAGGGCCCGAGACATACACGGTTAATGTCCAGGGGCAAAGCTTTGTGGTTGAGGTATCTCCCGGCGGTGATATTGAGCAGATCAAATCCGCTGAGAATATCGTTCCTTTCGTTGCTCCTCATGTCGGTGATACTAAGGTATCGAGTGGGGAAATAAAGCTGGAGGTGAGTGCTCCTCTGTCAGGCAATATTTTTAAGGTGAACGTTCAGGCCGGTGATACGGTGCGTGCAGGTGATGTGGTCATTATCTTAGAGGCGATGAAGATGGAAACTGAAGTCAGGGCCGAAACTGATGGTGTTGTCAGTAAGATCTGGGTGAAGGAGGGGGACTCAGTCGCCGTCGGTAACCAACTGCTTGGCATAGCCTAGGGGGTCAAATGGAAGGATTAGTCGCATTCTGGGCTGAGTCAGGAATTGCCAATTTCACCCCGGGACAGCTGTTGATGATGGGGGTCGGAGCTCTGCTGCTGTATCTGTCGATCGCCAGAGGCTTCGAACCTCTGCTCCTGTTGCCGATTGGGTTTGGTGCAATTTTAGCAAACATTCCAAACGGAGGCTTTACGGAGGAGGGGGGGCTGCTCTATTTAGCCTACCATGTGGGTATCGAAACCGGGGTATTTCCGTTATTGGTCTTCATGGGGGTGGGGGCATTGACAGATTTCGGTGCCTTAATAGCTAACCCCAAGATGTTGCTGCTGGGAGCCGCGGCACAGTTTGGGATCTTTGCTACTTTAATCGGTGCTATCGGCCTTAACTTTGTACCCGGTTTTGAGTTTTCGATGCAAGATGCCGGCGCTATCGCCATCATTGGCGGGGCCGATGGACCCACGGCTATTTTTCTGGCATCTAAGCTTGCGCCGGAACTCTTGGGAGCCATTGCCGTTGCCGCCTATTCATATATGGCCCTGGTTCCGTTGATTCAGCCACCTATCATGAAGCTGCTGACGACAGAGTCTGAGCGCCAGATAAAGATGGAGCAGCTAAGGGAGGTGAGTAAGCGGGAGAAGATCATCTTCCCGCTTATGGTGTTGGGGCTTACAATCTTATTTCTGCCGGCGGCAACGCCGCTGGTCGGCATGTTCTGTCTTGGTAACCTGATGCGCGAGTCCGGTGTCGTTGACAGGTTGTCGAGCACAGCGCAAAACGAGCTTATCAATATCGTGACCATCTTCCTGGGGCTGGCTGTTGGCTCAAAGCTCTCTGCGGATAAGTTTCTACAGGTTGAGACATTAGGAATCTTACTCCTTGGTGCTGTCGCTTTTGCGATTGGCACTGCGACCGGAGTGCTGATGGCTAAACTCATGTGTAAGCTCTCCGGGGGGAAGATCAACCCCTTAATCGGTGCCGCAGGAGTTTCGGCTGTACCTATGGCTGCCAGAGTCGTGAACAAGGTTGGCTTAGAGTCTAATCAGCATAATTTCCTGCTGATGCATGCCATGGGACCGAACGTCGCCGGTGTGCTGGGCTCTGCTGTCGCGGCCGGGGTCTTGATCGCTGTATTGGGGTAATAGAGGTGACAGCCCTTCTTGGTAAAAGACAGTGCTAGCTATAACTGCTTGTAGCGTTTAACAGGTGGTAGTGTCCAGGAATTAAGTCTCGCAGATTATAGTTGTGAGACTTTTTTTTACGCGTTTTTTATCTGATATTAGTTGATTTAGCAGACTAATTTGGTGGAATACTCTTTTTCTTACCGTTTTTGCTCAGCGGGTAACTCGAAGCTCTTTGATATAGATCAATGTCCCTCTAAGCCATTTAAGGTCTTATAAGGGTGATCGATATCACATATGCAACTCTTGGTTGCGGGTTATTGTTGTTGGTTTGGGATTTTTTAGAGTTGGGTCACTATTTTGTGGGCCGTATCGTTTGATTCGACCGAACCGTTAAGAACATATATAAGAGGTGTACATATGGAATTATTACCGAACTGCTATACGGATCTATGTATCAATGGAAAGTGGTTTCATTACGATCATGGTGAAAGCTCGGTGTTTATGCTTAATGGCGGAAACCCGTTAACGTTTGAACTGGAAAGCTTGCCGACGACCGAAGATGAACTGGAGCAACACTTAGCCGTTATTTCGAGTAATATGTGATCTCAGAGATTCCGGGTAGAGATGTCACTGGTTTATCCCTCCAAACCAGTGATGTCTGTTGTTAATGTGGCTGTGTACTAACCACAACACTTCTTATATTTCTTACCACTGCCGCATGGGCAGGCTTCGTTCCTGTTGGGTTTCTTCTCAAAACGTGTCGTTTTAGGTTTATTCAGCACTCCGTCCAATTCACTGATGTTCTCTTCGGCATCAGGGTTTACCTCTAAATGAGCGATCAGCTGATGCTGTAGCAAGATAGCCTCTATTTCAGCTTTTCTCTCAGGGGAAGGGACAACTAAGGTCAAAGGGTTATCACTGGTGCCGGGTCTGGCTACCCGTTTCGTGTTGTAGCCAAAACTTTCATGTTTAGGCTTAGGGGTTTTACGCCCTTTAAAGAAAAATTTATCTGACATGGAACCTTCTAAAGCATGCTTATACCGACTGGTATTAATTATTGGAAACGAGCGAAATTGGGAGTGCTTATACTATAAAAGCAGAGCAAGATAAAACTATAGAGGCTTTTTAGATACAAATATATTAAACGGGGGCTAATGAGCTTTAACTCCGAATATTTTGCCCGGCGGTGATCCACAGCAAAATACCGAGTGACAGAATTATCGTCGCGCTGATGGCTATGATGTAGATAAAGCCTTTCTTACCCTGTTTGATAGGGACACCGTTGAGGTGCAGGAACAGTGTCCAGAACAGGCATAAGATTATGGGGAGCAGGAAGAATTTTGCCATATTTATTTTGCCTTGTACTTAGAAGTCCAGTGGAAGCGAGATAAGTATAATACTAAATAACTCAATTTGAACAGTTGATTAGCAACTGTCAGAGGCAAAAAAAGCCGCATCAGCGGCTTTTCATATACTGTGATATCGAGCTATGTTTACTCAGATACGGGCTTAGATTTGGCTAATGCCTCTTCATTGGCATTATCAACTGCCTCGTCGTCGGCATAGAACTGCTTCTCATCGAGTTGCCCCTCAGATTTTCCGATAACAACGGCCGTCATCATATCGCCGGTTACGTTAGTACTGGTTCTTATCATGTCGATGATACGATCTATCGCCGCGATAAATGCAATCCCCTCAAGAGGAAGCCCGACAGCTCCCAGAGTCACAGACAACATGACCATGGCACTTCCCGGTACACCAGCGGTACCAACCGATGCTACCGTTGCCGTGACAGCGATCAGCATATAGTCAGTCATCTCCAGTGGGATACCATAGATCTGGGCAATGAAGATGGCTGCAATAGCCGGATAGATGCCACCACAACCGTCCATATTCATCGTCGCGCCCAGGGGCAGGACAAAAGAACCATATTGCTTAGATACTCCCATGGACTCACTGCAGCGCGTACTGGCCGGTAGAGTGCCGAAGCTCGATGCTGTAGTGAATGCTACCAGCTGAGCGGGCATCGCCTTTCTGAAAAATTGGAGTGGACTCAATTTGGCTGCAAACTTTATCAGGCCACCATAAACAAAGATAATATGGATAAGCGCGGCCAGATAGATAGCTGCAATAAACTTGCCTAAGGGTAGGAGAGTGGATAAACCGTATGCGCCGACAACCCATGCCATCAGGCCAAATACGCCGATAGGGGTTAACTGCAGTACCATACGGGTTAACTGGAACATCACCTCTGCTCCCGCCTCAAAGCCGCGCTTGAGTGGCTCTGCCTTTTCACCGACTTTATTGATTGCGATACCAACTAAAGCCGCAAAAACAATTATCTGCAATACCTTACCTTCGGCCAGAGAAGCAAAAGGGTTAACAGGGATCATGTTTAGCAATACCTGTGCGAAGCCTGGGACATTACGTTCCCTGACCTCGGTGGCTACCAGTTCCATCGAGCCTCCCATGTCTATCAGAGAGCCCACAGTGAGACCAATCAATGAGGCAACAGTACCGGTAAACATGAACATGGCCAAGGTCTTAAAGCTGAGGCGTTTAAGATTAACCTGGGAGCCCAGAGACGT
The DNA here is from genome assembly GCF_947501225.1 of uncultured Shewanella sp. GTDB lineage: Bacteria > Pseudomonadota > Gammaproteobacteria > Enterobacterales > Shewanellaceae > Shewanella. Next base: position 361,047 of record NZ_CANMUW010000004.1, on the reverse strand, counting down.
TATGCTGACGACAATGGCGCAGAGTATTAACGGGGCAACCAACATCTTGATGGCACCGATAAAGAGATCGCCCAAAGGTTTCAGAACTGTGGCTGACTCGCCAAAAGCTACGCCTGTCATGGCCCCTAAGATGAAGCCCGCAAGGACTTTTTGCCAAAAGGGGAGCTGTTTAATGATTTGCCACATAATAAAATTCCAATTACTTTTTTATTATTAATATTCAAGAAAGAGTTAAAGGGTAATCTTTACCCGTTTAATAAAGCCCGGGATAAATTTTCCACAATTAGGCTATTATCCGATGTTTTCATTGTATAGATAGAGTATTTTGCAAAACAAACCGTTTTTGTTATAACTTATTGTCATAATTAAGTTTGTTTTAATAATTTTAAGTCTTAACATTTGAGCTACATGGCTGAGCTCACTTCTTTTAAAAACAAAATATTACGATATTTCATTAGGTAAGCTTGAATGACAGCGTTATGGTTGATGTTTAGTGCCGCTTTTCTAGCTGCCACCTTGTTACCGGGCGGATCAGAAGTTTTACTTGCAGCTATGCTAAGTGATGACAGTTCGAACTGGGTATCTCTAGTTATCGTTGCAAGTATTGGTAATACGTTAGGTGCGATTACCAGCTACTATCTTGGCTCATTGGGTCGTTTTGCGCGCAGCCCGGAGGCAGTAGCGAAAGGGAAGTACCAACATTCGCTGGTCCTGATTCATAAGTACGGCTATTGGGCCCTGCTTCTTTCGTGGGCACCGGTTATCGGCGATCTTTTGTGTTTATTAGCGGGTTGGATGAAACTTCCGTTGATGAGATCGAGTCTGATGATATTAATGGGTAAGAGTATTCGTTATTTGGTGGTGGCAGCTCTGGCGCTGCATTGGTTGTAATTAAGTTGGTATTAGGAGCATAAATTGAAAAAATGGATATTAGCTACGGCGATCGCTGCGATTTTAGTTGGTTGTGCAGGTCAGCAGCCACAATCTAGTCTACCCGATGGCATAACACTTCTTGAAACAGTAAAGGTCGCTCCTTCGCAGGTCGGTATTCCTTATAAAAAGTATCAACTATCAAACGGATTAACTCTGATCTTGCATCAAGATAGCTCTGATCCACTGGTGCATGTGGATGTGACATATCATGTAGGCTCTGCCCGTGAATTTGAAGGACGGTCGGGTTTCGCTCATCTGTTTGAACACATGATGTTTCAGGGCTCTATGCATGTCGGTGACGAGCAGCATTTCAAGACGGTAACCGAGGCGGGGGGAACCCTGAATGGCACAACCAATACCGACAGAACCAACTATTTTGAGACGGTGCCCAGTAATCAGCTGGAAAAGATGCTCTGGCTGGAGTCGGATCGTATGGGCTTTTTCCTGCCTGCGCTGACCGAGAAGAAGTTTGAAGTACAGCGTGAAACCGTCAAGAATGAGCGGGCGCAACGAATCGACAATCAACCCTATGGGCGTATGGGAGAGTTGTTTAATAAGGCATTTTATCCTCAGGGTCATCAGTACTCCTGGCCTGTCATTGGTTGGCCGGAGGATCTGGAGCGTGCCGATGTGGAAGATGTGAAGCACTTCTTTCAGCGCTGGTACGGTCCGAACAACGCGACATTAACCATAGGCGGTGACTTCGATGAGGTTCAGACTCTGGCCTGGGTGAACAAGTACTTTGGTGAGATCCCAAGGGGCCCTGAGGTTACAGCAGACCCTAAACCGTTAGTCACACTGGACAAGACCCGCTATATCTCCATGGAAGACAGAGTGCATCTTCCTCTGATCCGTATCGGCTTCCCCACGGTATATGCCCGTCACCAGGATGAAGCGGCACTGGATCTGCTTTCCAATATTCTGGGGGGCGGAAAGACCTCACTGTTTTATAAGAACTTAGTTAAAGATGGCTTCGCCGTTCAGGCGGGGGTGAGCCATCCCTGTCAGGAACTGGCCTGCCAGTTCTCAATGTACGCTTTGGCTAATCCAGCCAAGGGAGGGCAGCTTGCCCAACTCGAGAAGCGGATGCGTGAGTCGATCGATGAATTCGAGCAACGGGGCGTGACCGACGATGATCTGCAGAAGGTAAAGGTCCAATTCGAGGCCAGTACTATTTTCGGGTTGCAGAGTGTTTCCGGAAAAGTATCAACATTAGCATTCAACCAGACATTTTCAGATAACCCGGACATGATCGCCTCGGACCTGCAACGTTATGCAAACGTGACTAAAGCCGATGTGATGCGGGTTTTTAACCGATATATCAAAGATAAACCTATGGTGGTCATGAGTGTGGTTCCACTGGGGCAGAGACAGCTCATCGCTCATGAGGATAACTATACCGCCCCGGAGTTAAATGTGTCCGATGTTGCCGTTCAGGGAGTAAGTGATTACCAACAGATAAGTTCATCTTTCGATCGTAATACGGTACCCGATGTCGGAGCCGCGCCTGTGCTTAAGTCCCCTGAAATCTGGCGCGGAAAACTTGGCAACGGTATCGAAGTTATCGGAACTGAGAGTGAAGAGACCCCGACGGTGGAGTTGGTTTTCTACCTCAATGGGGGGCACAGACTCATTCCTGTCGATAAGGCCGGCTTGGCCGGCCTGACGGCGGCCATGTTGAATGAATCGAGTCTGAAGAGAAGTACCGAAGAGCTTGCTCAGGCGTTAGAGATGTTAGGCAGTAGCGTCACCTTCGGTGCGAGTAGCTATCAAAGTTATATTAAGGTGTCGAGTCTGACCTCCCACCTGGACGACACTTTAGATATTGTGAAGGAGCGTCTTTTTGAACCGGGTTTTAAAGCAACAGATTTCGAACGACTCAAGCAGCAGCAACTTCAAAGCCTGCAACATATGATGTCCGATCCCGGCTATCTGGCGAATACGGCATTCGATGGCCTGCTATATGGCAATACAAACTCTTTGGGCGTGAGCAGTAGTGGGACACTGGAGACGATTTCGTCACTGACTCTGGACGATGTAAAAGCCTTCTACCGACAGCAGTACAGTGCAGGCAATGCGCAGATCGTGGCGGTGGGTAACCTAAACGAGGCTGAAATTCTTGCCATGTTAACTCGTTTTTCAAGCTGGAAGGGAGCGGGCAGTGAGTTACCTCAATTGAGTCAATTGCCCGACGTGGCCGGTGGCACTATCTACATTCTCGATAAGCCCGGCGCCGCACAGTCGGTTATTAAGATTGGTAAGCGAGCATTACCTTACGATGCTACCGGAGCGTTTTATAGATCTTACCTGATGAACTATCCCTTAGGCGGTGCATTCAATAGCCGTATCAACCTAAACCTGCGTGAAGACAAAGGTTATACCTATGGTGCCAGAAGTTATTTTTCAGGTGGTAGCGAGTTAGGGGTGTTTGAGGCTCAGGCTAATGTTCGCAGCGATGTGACATCACAATCTATTGTCGAGTTTTTTAAAGAGATTGAGGCTTATCGGGAATCCGGTATTACCGATAAAGAGTTGGCATTTATGAGGGCGTCAGTTTCTCAGGGTAAGGCTCTGGATTATGAGACCCCCTACCAAAAAGCGGGTTTCCTGCGACTTATTCAGCGTTACAATCTCGATGCAGATTTTACGGAGCAACAGACGGATATCACACAGAGGATCACTAAGACTGAACTTAACCAATTGGCGAAGAGTCAGTTAAATCTCGATGATATGATCGTATTGGTTGTGGGCGATAAATCGACGATAGAGGCTGATATTGAAGCACTCGGCTATCCGGTTAAAATTTTAGAGTTGTAATATTTGAATTTGCCCATATATCCAGAGATATAGAATAGTGGTATCGGGGAGCTTGTCTCTATACCCGGAGCATTTAAGTAGCGGTATCTGTGATCCATATTCAGATACCGCTTTACTTTATGACTCAATAGAGAGTTAACTAGCTTAGAGGAAGGTTTACCTACATCGCTTGTTTGAAAGTTATGGCAGGTTAAGCTGGTCTGACTCGTGTAAGTAAATGATGACGAAACTAGAGAAAAATATATTGAACTCTTTCAATGAACTGATTGGACATCTCTCCGATTCTGAGGGGCGTAATGCACTACAGGGAATGCAGCGTGGAATTGAGCGCGAAGCATTGAGGATCAATAGCTCTGGACATCTAGCTACAGATAGTCATCCAAAGTCGTTGGGGGCTGCGTTAACACACCCGCGGATCACTACAGATTATAGTGAATCTTTACTTGAGTTTATTACTCCTGTTTTCAACGATATAGACAGTTTGCTGGACGATCTGACCTATACTCATGCATTCACGGTTCAGAACCTTGACAGTCAACGGTTATGGCCTGTCAGTATGCCCTGCTATGTGGGGGATGCGAATGCGATCCCTATTGCCGATTATGGCTCGTCAAATGCGGGACAGATGAAACGCTTATATCGAAAAGGTTTGACCTATCGCTATGGCGCGCAGATGCAGATCATCTCAGGTGTGCACTTTAATTTTTCAGTATCAGGCTCGCTGTGGGACAAGCTCTACCGCTTGAGTGATACCCAGGCTTGCAAGAGTGATTTTATCTCCGACTCCTACCTGGGGCTGATACGAAACTATCGCCGTATGGTCTGGGTGTTACCCTACCTGTTTGGTGCATCGCCGGCTCTGTGCAGCTCCTTCATAAAAGATCAGAAGACAGATATTCAATTTGAGAAGATGGGAAGGGGGACGTTATACCTGCCTTATGCCACCTCTCTGAGAATGAGCGATCTTGGCTATACCAATAAAGAGCAGGAGCAGTTAGAGATCAGTTATGACTCTCTCGAGCAGTATCTGCAGGGGATGAATACCGCGATTAATATGCCTTCTGCTAATTTTGAGAAGATAGGTGTTAAGGTCGATGGTGAATACCGTCAGCTCAATGCCAACGTATTACAGATTGAAAATGAGTTTTACTCACCGATTCGTGCTAAACGGGTCACGCTAAACGATGAGAAGCCTTCACAGGCCCTCGCAAGGGGGGGAGTTGAATATATCGAGGTCAGGGCGCTGGATGTGAATCCCTATAGCCCGGTAGGTATCGATGCTTCCCAGATCCGCTTTCTGGACCTTTTCTTAATGTATTGTCTGTTGAATGAGTCTGCCACATCAGATGCTATGCAGGAAAGTGAGATATCGAGTAACCTTAATCGGGTTATTTTAGAGGGGCGTAAGCCGGGCCTCGAACTCAGCAGAAATGGCGAGCCTGTCCTGCTATCGAGCTGGATGGAGTCGATGTTTGAAGATCTCAACAAGCTTGCTCCACTATTCGATAAAGAGGGTGAACATCTTTATCGCGATGCCTTGAGTAGATGGCATGGTGCCGTTGTTGATCCCGGGTTGACCATTTCAGGGCAGATAATGAAGGAGCTTAGCGAGTCACAGGTGGATCATGGTTGCTGGGTAAATAAGCTGGCAGAGGAGTACCATAAGATATTGAGCCAGTACCCGCTTCCTGAAGGGGTCGAGTCACAATATCAACAGGCGGCAACGCTTTCACTGCAGCAACAGGCAAAAATTGAGTCCGAGTCCAGTCAAAGTTTTGAAGAGTATCTGGCCGACTACTTCAAAGATGCGCAGGCCTCTTACGAAAGTCCAAAGGTTGCGACTTCGTTATGAGCCGTAAGCTTTTTGGAGCTAAACTTTCCCTGATTGCCGGGCTTATACTGTTATCCGGTTGTGCTTCACAGCCAGATAACAGTCTGGAGTGTGGTATCGTCTCAGGTTATCTTGAGCCGGATGCCGGACAGGAGCTGTATCGTGTTGTGGTTACGCATCTCAATGGTGATCCCGTGATCTCTAAACCTAACTATCGCCTCTCCCCCGGAGTCTATGAGTTTACTCTCGCTGAGTTAATCAATGCCCCGTCGTTGAAAGTGAAGCTTGCAGCCAGAGTGCCTAAAGTGCTCTCTGTCACCGTCGAAGCCAACAGGCGTTATCACCTTGGGGCTAAGTTTAATACCGACAAACGCTATCGGGGTAACGACAGCGGATTCTGGCAGCCTGAGGTCTGGATGCAGGAGGAGTATCAGTGTGAGTTGTCGCCGCCTGAATAACGGCTACCGTGTCTTTGTCTAACTCCTTCCCGTTTTTCTATTTCGTGAATTGCTTCTTTCTCCTTTCGGTGTGACACTATTGCTTTGATAAGTTTGCCCTTTGGTCTTGGCTCATATGAAATTGTATCCGGTTTTTATCTCAGCTTGTTTAGCGCTATCTCTTTCGGGCTGCGCTACCTCTCCACCTAAAGAGCCTGAAAACCTGTGCTCTATCTATAAAGAGAATCGCTCCTGGTATAAGGCGGCTAAAAATACCAGGGAGAAGTGGGGGGTCCCGGTACATGTCCCTCTGGCAATGATGTATCAGGAGAGCTCTTTTAAACATAATGCGGCCCCTCCGATGGAATATTTTCTCGGTTTTATTCCGATAGGTAGAGCGAGTGATGCGTATGGATATGCCCAGGCAAAGACAATGACATGGGATGATTATGTCAGGGAGACGGGAAACTCATGGTCCAGCCGCAGTAATTTTGATGATGCGATGGATTTTATGGGGTGGTTTATCTATAAAACTCACAAGATCAACGGAGTGTCAAAATGGGACGCCAAAAATCAGTACCTGAATTATCATGAAGGCTGGGGTGGCTATAAGAGAAAAACATATAATCAAAAACCTTGGCTGATCAAAGTGGCCAGGAAGGTCGATGACAGATCGAAGCGCTATGCGGCCCAATATCGCACATGTCAGGAAGATCTGGATTCATCCTGGTTGTGGCGTTTGTTCTTTGGTTAACTCTCCTCGGCATCCCCACTACCTGACATTGAGCCCCGAACAGATCGGGGCTTTTTATTATCCGGATCATGTATGACCTGTACGTCGGCAATTAACGCCTGTCAGGCTCAAGCGGTATTCATAGTCGGGGTTTCCAGGCTGATATCTCTTAGCACATTCTTACTTCGCTTATGTTTATACATTTCGTTATCTGCACTTCGAAAAGCCTGTTGCCAGTTGTTACTGTATTCGGCGATTCCGTAACTGAACTGTACCTTAGATATTTCACTGTCCAACTGCTGCTGAATCTCGTTTAAGTCAGCCATAATCTTCTCTAAAGGCCCGTGGCAAACTGCAATAAACTCATCGCCACCATAACGTGCGACGAGATGATTCTCATGCCAATACCGTCTCAGTATTTGTGCCAGTGATCGTAAGGCGATGTCGCCGGCCTGGTGACCGCCACTATCGTTTATCTGTTTCAAATTATCTAAATCTATCAGTATCAGGTAGCTGCCGAAGTGAGGTTTAATGTTCCAACTCTCCATGCGCGCTTCGAAGCGTTGGCGGTTGTAGAGAGAGGTGAGGCTATCATAGTTCGCTAATGTTTGGATCTGCCTCGTTTTTTGATACAGGGAGATCGCATTCTCGGCTTCGTGAGTCAAGATACTAACCAGATTACGATCGTAGTCACCGAAAGCCTTAGTCACACTACTATCAAGATTGATCATCGCATAAAGCTTACCGTCAATCTGAATCGGGCTCGAAAGGGTTGAGCGGATTGGGTTGTTAGGGGCGGTCAACAGGATCTCCTGCTCGGCTTCGGTTAGCGAGCTATGGGAGTTGATATTTTCCATATTATCGATGACGACGACCCTGTCGCAGCGCCCTTCGGTCAATCGGAACTCGAAAGACTGCTGCAGATGAAACTTCACGTGCCGTAATTTTTTCAGGTTAATCCCTACTGCGGATTCGAAGTGAAGTTGCTGGTTATCGGGATCCACCCGGATGATACTTCCCATCTCGGCACCTTCGATGCTGCTTACGGCTTTTTTAAGCAGGGCGTCTAAAAAAGCCTGTTCATTTTTATAATGACTGGACAGACTGACGAGTTCGAAGGTGGTGTCATTGATATGAACTATCTGTTGCAGGTGCTGCCACAGACGAGTCAACCGGCCCTGATGGAAGTAGTAACTTAAGCTATAGCCCAAAGTATAGATACTCGATACCAGCAGCAGTTTTAGCAATAGAGCGGTATCAAAGCTGGCATTGAAGAAGGTTAGCCAGGTGACAATCAAGAGTAGTAGTGGGCCACCGAGCAGGCCAAAGTGAAATTTTAGATCTAAGCTGTCAATCTGTTGCTTCTTCAGACCGTCTCTTTCAGTCACTTTGGTTATTCTATCCATGGTAAACCCACTCATCTTGTTCAAGTTGTCCCTTCTTTAGGCGTTCAGTGAAATATTTTGTCTGATTGTAAGTGACGGTCAGTAATTTTTTTACCTTTACGGCGATAATAAATCATAAATCTTGTATTAAAAGTGGGCTTCGTCTCATTGGTGATGCAGGATTGCAAATACATTTGATTTAAAAGGTTATAAAACTGTATCGATAAGTTATTTGCAGTGTCATTACAGCTAGGTGATAATAGCGTCCTGGCTTGGGGGAGCCGTTTACTCTAAGCGCAAATACATCGATAAATGATTTCGAGAGGCGATATCCGGTGAATCGGATGGTGGTGAGATTATTCTGGTCACTCTGCCCGTTCACAAGAGAGCTTGGGAAATCTGGCCGATAGATCAGACTCAGTAGCTTTTTGGAACTCGCATTAAGAAGTCGCTTACGTATATAATGCGCACAAAAATAAAAGTACTACCCTACATAAGGAAAAAAAATGAGCAAACCATTTGTTGCGGTGTTGATGGGTTCCGATTCTGATCTACCAACCATGCAAGCTACCCTAGATGTGCTAAAAACATTTGATATTCAATTTGAAGCTAAGGTTACATCGGCTCACCGTACACCTGCGGCGACCCATGCATATGTTACTGATGCTGAAGCGCGTGGCTGTAAGGTATTTATCTGTGCAGCTGGTTTGGCAGCCCATCTGGCGGGTGCCGTGGCCGGTATCACTACTCGCCCTGTAATCGGTGTCCCGGTAGACTGTGGTCCGCTGCAGGGGCATGATGCACTGCTCTCTACTGTTATGATGCCTGGTGGTGTTCCGGTTGCTACCGTTGCGATCGGCAGTGCCGGTGCTAAAAATGCGGGCTATCTGGCGGCCCAGATGCTAGCCGTTGGTGATGATGCATTGGCGCAGAGAGTGAAAGAGGAACGTGCCACTTCAGCTGAAGCCGTTCAGGCGAAAGATGCTAAACTTCAGGAAAAACTTGCTAACGTTTGATCTGAAATGAAACATTAAAGATACGCCACCGAATCTAGGGTTCGGTGGCGTTTTTTATTGGGAGAACTCATACCGATAGGTATAAATACTCCCCTATCGACCACCTGGTATTATTGTGGATGCCTCTCTATGGCATCTTTCAGCGTCGGATAGAAATATAACAGCTTGTCGACAGGCTGTACTTTAGCCTTTGCCAATGTCCTGATAGGCTGAAATTGTAGATCTGTAATAACCAGATGTGTGTCTTTCTGCTTTAACTCTTTAGTTAGCTTGTTTAGTGCGGCTAACCCCCCCGCATCCAGAATAGATACTCCGTCCATATAGAGAATGACGGTGCGTTTATGGTCGGACAACAGTTTTATTTCTGAAAATATACTATCGGCAGCGGCAAAAAATAGTGGCCCGTTGATCTTCAATACCAACCAGGTATCCGGGAGTGGTTTGTCGATATATCTTCTGTTTTTGCTGATATCGTAAAGCCGGGTCATATCTGCTATCTCTTTCATAAACAGCAACGCTGCCAGCAGGATCCCAACTGTAATCGCAATCACCATGTCAAATACAACGGTCAGTGAGAAGCAGGTGAGAAAAACGATGATATCACTGCGTGGGGCAGATTTTAGCAGGTGGAGTGCTTTTGGCGCTTCGCTCATGTTCCAGGCTACGACAAGCAGGAGCGAGGCCATGGCCGGCATTGGCAGGTAAGCCAGAATGTTGGCCAGACAGAGCAGTCCTATCAGTAATACCAGAGAGTGAATGACTCCTGATATCGGGCTGGAGGCGCCGGCCTTAACATTTGCCGCGCTTCTGGCTATCGCAGCCGTTGCCGGAATGCCTCCAAAGAAGGGAGCTATGATGTTGCCGATCCCCTGACCGAGCAGTTCACTGTTGGCGCTATGACGCTTACCTGTCATCCCATCTAACACCACGGCACACAGGAGTGACTCAATGGCACCCAGCATAGCTATGGCAAAGGCGCTGGGAAGCAGTGCCTGCAACATGCCCCAGCTTAACCCCAGAGGTTGTCCGTCGCTGCCCTGTTGTAGCCAGGGGAGTTCGAAGGCTGGAATAAATGGTGGGATCCCCATGCCGATTCCACCGCCTGCCAGAGGGTATTGAAAACGTGTCCCTATGGTTTCGACCTCGGCCCCATAGCGGTTAAAGCCAAGGGCCAGCAAACTGCCAACCAGGATAGCAGGCAGGTGTGCCGGGACCTGACTACTGAATCTTGGCCATAACAGCATGATACATAGCGTGGCGATAGCTACGATAGTGCTGGGGCCATCGGCCGCAGGCAGCGCCTGAGCGAGTGTGTAAACCTTATCGATAAAGTGCTCGGGTAAGGCAGGGAGTGAAAGACCCAGAAAATCTTTTATCTGCAATACGGCAATGACAACGCCGATACCGCCGGTGAAGCCGAGTGTGACCGGCTCCGGAATATATTGAATGAGGCGTCCAAGCTTTAACAGCGACATAAGCACTAAGATTATCCCGGACATGACCGTAGCCATTAACAGGCCTGCTAAGCCAAACTCCTGTGCGATAGGGTAGAGCAGGACGACAAACGCGGCCGTAGGTCCGGAGATGCTATAACGGGAACCGCCGGTAAGGGCGATGATAAACCCTGCAACAATGGCGGTATAGAGACCGTATTGAGGAGGAACGCCACTGGCGATGGCAAGCGCCATCGCCAGTGGTATTGCAATTATTCCTACCGAGATCCCGGCGAGCAGATCCTGTTTAAGGTTTTTTAATTTGTAGCCATTTTTAATACATGAGTGATATATCGCATGGCCGGGCGTTAATGAAAAAAGATGGGCTCTGTGTGGCACGTTTATTCGCCTTGAGTGAAGTTAGGGGATGGTTTGGGAAAGCAATAAACACCTGTGCCATGGTGATGGCCGGTGCCTGTTGAAACGGATGTCAGGTGATGCAGCTTGTGATCATTAGGTTTGACGTATTGCGAGAGTTGAACTGTCTTGGAATCGGGTAAAAGTAGCACGAATGAGGCTTTGAAAATGTGAGGTGCCGCACTCATAAGTTCATAGTGTGATAAATATTTATATTTGGGGCCATTATCAATAGTTATGCTTGTGCCGAAGCATTAATGACAGGGGTTTGAGTATAGGGTGACAGAGATGTTGAGCCAGCTTTAACCCTTTCTTCATCTTGAGCCGTTTATAGCTACAAAGGGGGCAATCTCCCAAGCTAAACCAGAGTTGAGAGTTCTGTTGAGCTTACTATATTAGATAGACAAAGCCGCGCCGGGAGGGCAAACTTTCTATCAGATATGGGTTTATGCTCGTCTATGTAGTGGGGCGGACTGAATTGAATTTAGCTTGGAGAAAGATGTGGCTGAAGTGTTAGGGCAGGATAGGTCGACAGACGCCGATGCAGATCAACATTTGATGTTGCAGTATGCCGCAGGGGATATGGGAGCTTTTGAGTCTCTGTACCTCAAGCACAAAGGCGGCCTCTATCGATATTTTGTACGCCAGACAGGTGATAAGCAGCTTGCTGAAGATCTATATCAGGAAACATGGGGGCGGGTGATAAAAGCATCGGCCAACTATGAAACCAGTGCCAAGTTTACGACCTGGTTATACCGTATCGCCCATAACCTGCTTATAGATCATGTGCGGGCCGTGAAACCGGTGGATCTGTTCAGCGATGCTTTCAGCGAAGAGCAGGAGAGTGATAACCTGATGCCATCGGCACAGTTCTCTCCGGAGAATGCACAGGAGGAGGGGGTTAAGGCCAGGCTGTTAAAAAGCTGTATTGAGCTGCTGCCCACGGTGCAGAAAGAGACATTTATACTCAGTATGGAGGCGGGGTTTACCGCTGCGGGAGTTGCCGAGATTGTGGGGGTGACACTTGAGGCGACAAAGAGCCGGATTCGATACGCGAACAGGGCGTTGAAAGAGTGCGTTATGAATAAATGGCAGGAGGTCGACAATGAAAGATAAGCAAACAGATAAACCTGCCAGATTCGATGCCGAACTTCATCGATGGTATCAAAAGATGGAGCAGGAACAGCCCGGAGAAGCCCTCGATAAGAAGATCATTGAGATGGCGAAACAAGCGACAAAGAGTGGCTCTGAAGACAATGTGGTGCGGGTAGAGCATAGTTTTTGGCGTCGGTATCGATGGCCTTTATCCTCTGCCGCCTCGGTGATGCTGGTTGTGACATTATTACTCCTCAACCCCGAGGTGCCCCGGGATATTCTGCGGGACGATACCTCCCCTGTGATGATGCAGATGAGTGCGCCGGCAGATGTTCAAGGTAAGCAGCTTGATGATCCACAGGCTCTTAAGGCCGTGGCACCTCGAAGCATGTCAGTGCAGTCCGATACTGCAGCCGATGTTAAGGGGAGTTCGGTAGAGGAACACCAGCCTCTCAGCCGGAAGGGAAGCTCTGACCAACTCGGTGATAGCGTTGAGAAACAGCCTGCACCGGTTAAGGGAGCAACCCAGAGAGAAGCTGTGATCAGTGCAAAGCAAGCACTGCATCACTTAACTCAGTTGGTAGAGAGTGAGCAGTGGAGTGAGGCCAAAAAGTTAGCGCTTAAGATAGAGGAGCGGTACCCGGAGCTTAGGGAGCCTAACCACCCTCAGCATCAAACCTGGAGTGAGCTGCAGCAACTACTTAAGCAGCACTAACTTTTTGCATTCAGTCGGCGGTAACCACTCCGGTAACCGCCGTCTTACATTTTTAGGTAGTGTTGACGAAGCTCTGCGGGAAACTTCTCAATCGCGTACCTGAGCATGGTTCTCGGCATCTGTTTATAATGTTTATTTAAAAAGCTCTCTAACCTTGCTCTGTCTCGCTTCCCCACCTCTCTGAGCATCCAACCTACCGCCTTGTGTATCAGCTCTTCGGGATCAGTGAATAGCCGCTGACTGAGTTTGAGTATGTCATCGAAATCTCCTTGCTTGATAAAGTGGAAACAAACGATTACCGCAATGCGGCGCTGCCAGAGTGTGTCGCTGTCGGCCAGTTGATATAGGGGCTCCCTCGAATGGTTGACCAGATAGGGACCAACAATCTTATGAGCCGAACAGTCTACGATATCCCAATTGTTGATATAGGCGTGATGAGCCTGATAGAGATGGTAAATCTCCTCTCTGCCTCTCTCATCAGCACGCTGAAAACACTCAACCAGGGCCAGTGCCGCGAACAGGCGGAGTTCATGAAATTCACTGCAGATAAGTTTGGCAATCGTATCTAGGGGAAGAGGTGACAGGGCCTTGAGTCGGGCGCGGATGACCGGTACTCTGATACCGATAAATTTGTCTCCGGCGCCATACTCTCCTGGAGCCGTTTTGAAAAATTTTTGTGAGTGGCTGGCGACTTGAGGGGAGCCCAGCGTTAAGAGATGATCTGTTATTTCTGCGGCATCCATTGTTATCATTGCTTATGACCATACTCCCTTAAACCAATCCCATAACCCCAGGGAGCTCTCCTCCATTAGATCTATCCCTAAGGCCGATTTGAGTATATATAGGCTCAACAGACCCAGAGATAGACTGATAATTAAAAACATAATGATTAACCCCATAAACATCAGTAAAGAGGCATGTTTCTCACGGCGTGTATAGGCCCTTCGGTTCTTTCCTAATAGAAAGACATAATAGAATCGCCAACGAACGAAGGTGATGGCGAAGGTTCCCCTGTAGTCGATGAAATGTTTGCCCCAGGTGCGATCGCCCAAGGCAACCCTCAGCCCCTGAAGCTGTCTCTCTGAGTAGCTGTCGGCAAGATCATCGGGGAGTTTATTGAGCAGCTTCCGAATGACGGGATCTTGCCTGATGGGAGTCGATTGTTCACCGCTAAAGTGTTCAATATCTGAAGATATTGAATTGGTTTGACCCTTTTTATCAGTACCTGCTCCCATCTGCGAGTCCACTTTTTGAGCGATAGTCTATTGAGTATAGTCAGTGACAGGATCGGGAAAAGTAAGCCGTACACATTTGCTAATAATTATTGTGCAATATTTTACTGTTGCTTTAAGAAAAGTTTGCTACCTTGTTGGCCTTAAAACTGTGACTTAATAAATTTATTTAATAAGAATAATGAGCTAATAATGAAACTTCGTCTCCCTTTTGTCTGCACTTTATTAGCACTTGGCAGCCTCAGTGCCCCCAGTGTCCTCTCCACCGAATTGGAAAATTTAGGCTATTACCGAGCTCCGGCTCTGAGTGATAACACCCTCGTTTTTACTGCCGAAGGCGATCTATGGACTAAAGAGTTGAGCCAGACTCGAGCTCAAAGGCTTACCACCCAGCCGGCAGAAGAGTTGGGAGCTACTATCTCAAAAGATGGTCAGTGGGTGGCTTATGTAGCCAATTACGAAGGTGCCAGTGAAGTGTATGTGCTCCCCATTGCCGGTGGAAAAGCTAAACGTGTGAGTTTCGAAAATAGCCGGGTTCGGGTACAGGGATGGACAGCCGATGGTGAAGTGCTCTATGCCACCGATAATGCCTTCGGTCCTGCTAACTACTGGGTATTAAGAACCGTAAACCCAGAGACATTGATAACAACTGACCTGCCGCTGGCCGATGCTATCGAAGGTGTTATCGATGATAATGGAGAGTATCTCTATTTTACCCGTTTCGGACTGCAAACCACTGGAGATAATGCAAAAGTCTATCGAGGTGGAGCCAGAGGAGAGCTATGGCGATTCAAATTAGGCTCAAAAGAGGAGGCTGAACAATTAACGGCCGCTCATAGCGGTTCGGTGCGTCAACCTATGCTATGGAGTGATCGTCTCTATTTCGTCAGTGACAGCGACGGAAATGACAATATCTGGTCGATGATGACCGATGGGCAGGACTTGAAGCAGCATACGCAATTTACCGACTGGCAAGTCCGGGGGGCAAGGTTAGATAGTGGGCGTATTGTCTTTCAGCAAGGTGCCGATATCAAGTTGTTCGACATAGCATCTAATCAAACTGAGGTTATGGATATCGACCTTGTCTCTGACTTCTCCCAACGTCGTGAGCATTGGGTGAATACCCCTATGACCTACGCTACATCGACCACCATGTCGCCGAAAGGCGATAAGGTAGTGATCACTGCCAGAAGCCATGTGGCCATCGCCGGTACCGACGGTTCACGCCTTGTCGAGATAGCCCTTCCCGGAAGCAGTCGTATTCGGGGGGCGGTAATGAGCCCCGACGGGCGCTGGGTCTATGGTATCAGCGACGCCTCAGGTGAGCAGGAGATCTGGCGCTTTCCGGCCGATGGCGCTCAGGGAGCAAAGCAGTTAACCAAAGATGGTAAGACTCTCAGAATGTCATTGAGTATCTCGCCCGATGGCCGATATATCGCCTCGGATGATTACGATGGTAACCTTTGGTTGTTAGATCTGAAGAAAAACCGCAGTAAGAAGATCATCACGCAAGGTGAAGGGCTAGGCCCTTATGCCGATGTGGTTTGGTCCGGTGATAGCCGCTTTATCGCCGTTACCAAATCTGAATTGGGTAAGCCCAGACCTCAGATCGTACTCTACTCATTGGATGATAAGCGAAGTGAGACCTTAACCAGCGATAAGTATGAATCATACTCTCCCGCCTTCAGTAGCGACGGTAAATGGTTATATTTCTTATCTAATCGCCAGTTTACGGCGACACCGACCTCACCCTGGGGCGACCGTAACATGGGGCCCATGTTCGATAAGCGCAGCGAAATTTTCGCCATCGCACTCGACAAAGATGCCAGCTTTGCGTTCCGTCAACCGAATGAACTCATGTCGGTGGAAACTGATAAAAAATCAGATAAAGACGCAGCCGAGGTCGAGGTGGACTGGAAAGGGCTTAATCAACGTTTATGGCAGGTGCCTGTTGCCTCAGGAAATTATTCACACCTGAGTGTTAAAGATGACAGTTTATATCTGCTGGACAGGGCATCGGGGAGCAAGAGTAAGCCTGAACTGAAAATTGTAAAGTTTGATCCTCTGAGTCCTAAGGTAGAAACATTCGCCAAAGATGTGGGGGAGTACGCGCTCTCTGCCGACGGTAAGAAAATATTTATCCGTAAGCACAGCGACGGTGGCAAAGAGATGTTGATCGTCGATGCGGGTGATAAGCTGCCAAAAGAGTTAAAAAATGCCAAGGTACAGACCCAGCAGTGGCAACTCGCTATCGAGCCTCGACTCGAATGGCAACAGATGTTTGAAGATGCCTGGTTGATGCACAGAGATTCCTTCTTTGATAAGAAGATGCGAGGCCTGGATTGGCAGAAAACCAAGGCTAAGTATCAGCCATTGGTCGACAGATTAACCGACAGGCATGAGCTGAATGATATCTTCAAGCAGATGATGGGGGAGCTGGACTCACTTCACTCTCAGGTACGTGGGGGCGATCTTCCTAAAGACAGTAAGATGGCCAAGGCATCAAGCCTGGGCGCCCGTCTCGAACAGACAGCGTCAGGTGTCAAGATATCTCATATCTATCAGAATGATCCTGAGCTGCCGGCTCAATCATCGCCGCTGGCCAGAGTCGAGGTCGATGCGCAAGTGGGTGATCTCATTGTGGAGATCAATGGAAAGTCGGTCACCAATGTTGCCGATGTGACCCGCTTCTTAAGAAATCAATCTAACAAGCAGGTATTGCTTAAGCTTAAGCGAGGCAGTAAGCAGCACAAGACGATTGTGATGCCGGTCGATACACGCGCCGATGCCAAGCTCAGGTACTTAGATTGGGTCAACCAAAATAGCAGTAAGGTGACTCAAGGCAGTGAAGGTAAGATAGGCTACCTGCACCTCTATGCCATGGGGAGTGGTGATATTGCCAGCTTTGCGCGTGAGTTTTATGCCAACTTTGAGAAAGAGGGGCTGATTATCGATGTGCGCCGTAATCGTGGCGGCAACATAGATAGTTGGATCATAGAAAAACTGCTGCGTCGCACCTGGGCATTTTGGCAGCCCACCCGTGGTACGCCTAATGCCAACATGCAGCAGACCTTCCGTGGACACTTAGTGGTACTGACCGATCAGCTGACATATTCTGACGGTGAAACCTTCTCTGCCGGCATCAAGGCATTGGGAATTGCCCCTTTGATCGGAAAGCAAACGGCGGGAGCGGGAGTCTGGTTATCCGGGCGTAATGCATTGACAGATAAAGGGATGGCGCGCGTGGCCGAGTATCCTCAATATGCGATGGACGGACGCTGGGTACTGGAAGGGCGGGGCGTGAGCCCGGATATAGAGGTCGATAATCTACCCTATGCCACATTCACCGGCGGTGATGCTCAATTAGATAAAGCTATCTCATATCTGAAACAGGAGTTGATTCAACAACCCATTAAACCCTTAAAGGCGTTACCTATCTCTTCCGATGGGATGGCCGAGGATATTAAGTAAAACTTTGTGTCAGGTAGGCGTTCACCACGCCTGCAACAAGCACCTTTAGGGGGTTACCGGCCGAGCAGTTCCCAGGCTTTTAACCCCCATTTTTATCTCCGGGAGTGCAATGCTCCAACCCTATCTATGTGACTTCACCCATCTGATTCATTGGACTTTTACTTAAGGACAATGGCGCTTTTATGCCCGGGTAATAAAATCACTGCTAGAGTTAGTTCAAGTTATCGGAGGTTAAAGATGAAGAGTTTGCATACCGAAGCACAAGGCTCCCTTTTCTCTGTTGCCATCAGGGGAGTACTATTTTGTACTCTGCTATGTATCTCTTTCCTGATTTCTGCCGATGAGAGCCGATTACGCTTTGCCGTGGGCGGTTTCTATTCGACATCTGACTCGGGTATAGAGGTGACCAGTCCCTTGACTGATAAAACATTTGAGCTGGATTTTGAATCAGATCTCAAGTTGGTTGAAAGTGAGTTTCTCCCATTTTTTGCCCTGGCGTACTGGTTTAATGGCAATCATGTGGTATACCTGGATTGGAAGCGGTTACACCGTGACGCCACAAATCTGAATGTCACCACCCCCTTCGAATATGAGCACCCGGAGAGCGGCGATAAATATCTAGTGCAGTCGGGTAGTGAGCTCACCACAACATTCAATGTCGATATCGCCCGCCTCGGTTATGGTTATGACTTTTACAGCGATGATGAATGGGATCTGCTGCTGACAGCCGGTCTGCATGTCATGTGGTTTGAGCTGGGTTTTACCGGGGATATCGCTGCGTGTGTCGATAATAATTGCGGAACAGTGAATCCTGACTCCGAGCATATAGTATTCACCGATGTGACCGCACCACTGCCGGATATCGGTATCGTTGCAAACTACCGGTTTGCCGATGGTTGGCGGCTGGGGACTCAGGCTCAATATTTCTATCTGAGTCTGGATAATATCAGAGGTCGGTTGGTCGACTTGAGTATTGGCGTCGAGTACACGCTCAAGGATAGTTTTGCCACAGAACTCTCATATAAATATTATAAAGTATCGGCGGATATCGAAGAGGATAACTCAACGCTTAAGCTCCATTACGGCTTTCATGGACCGATGTTAACCTTCTCATATATTTTTTAGCCTGATAATAAGGTACTTAGGTCACTCAAAGAGCGCTCTATTAGTGAGCCAGGTGGTTTAGGGGGGCATCTGGTTGTTTTATCGCCGAGACAGATAACGCCCATGGGGATAGTGGATATTCTCTTTCATTTCATGACAATACATAAGGTAGCCTGATGAAAATGTGCAAATTAGCATTACTACTTTTACCCGCTTTACTCCTTGGCTGCGCAACGGGGAATACACCCGAAGCGAAAAAGAAAAATGCGCGTCTGGAAACTCAGGCCGCATTGAAAGAGATCTATAGCGAGCATAAAGGTGCGGCTTCGGCTGTGGCTGACTCCGTCGCCTATGTTGTATGTACAGGCAGTAACAGCTATCTGTTTGCCCTATCTACCGGAGGTGGAGTGTGCGTACTTAATGAGCCGGGTGGAGAATCATACTATCGTTTCGCTACAGGCGGTGTGGGAGCCGGTATCGGCTGGAAGCAGGTCGCCTTCGTACAGGCATTTATGGATAAGGCGGCCGTTAAACGTTTTAAGGATGCCGGCTTCGAGGGACAGGCCCAGGCAGAAGCCAGCGCAGAGTATGAGGGGAGTGGTGGTCAGGCATCTGCTAATCAATCGGTGGATCTCAGTGGTGTAAAAACCTATCAGGTGAACCTGATGGGAGCTGCAGCTCAGGCTACGGTTCAGGGCTACAAGTACTGGGAAACGAACTTTGAGGATGATTTCATCGAAAATTAGCGTCCCGGTTTGTCTGCAGTAGTTTAAAGGCGCTAATAGCGCCTTTTTTATGTTCAGCAGTAACACTTTGTTAATTTTATCAAATTAAACAGTTGCTTGCTTGGTGTTGTTCTTCGTCGATGGTATTCATTTTATTATAGCCAAGCTGTATATGTAGAGAGAAATTTAGACTTTTATATCCTAAAAGCGATTTTCTATCGATTTGCAACCATACTTAACCGCTATAGGGTCGAAAGCACAAAAGTGATCAATAAAGGGGTTGTGGAAGGTAGAGAAAGGTATCGAACGCGCTAAGGAAGCATGGCCGAAACACTCAACAACCGGATCATTTAATAGCTAGGGCTAATGTTGATACGTTTAAAGTTGAGGGGCTGCTTGTGACTAATTCTACTAAAGTTATGATTGTGCTCTGTATACTCTGCCTGGCTATTGTTTCCGGAGGCCTTGCTGCCGGGGAACAGCGTTATATCGTAAAGTTTAAACCTGGCGCCGGGGCGAAGGGAGCAGCGCAACTCAGCGCTATCGGGGCCAGGCAACAACTCGAGTTGCATGAGTATGACGCCGCCGCTTTTACCATTCCATCCAATGCCCTGAAGGGCTTACAACACAATCCCAATATCGAATATATCGAGCCGGATGCGAAACGTTACCTTCTGTCTCAGACTATTCCCTATGGCATCCCCATGGTACAGGCTGATCAGCTAAGTGATAGCGCTGCAGGTAATATGACGGTTTGCATCATAGATTCCGGTTACCAGCGTAGTCATGAAGATCTGCCTGGTTCAGGTACAGTTAACGGTGCGTCAGATGATGGCGGAGCCGGTGACTGGTTTGTCGACGAGGTGCACCATGGTACGCATGTCGCCGGAACCATAGCGGCGCTGAATAACAGTGTGGGGGTTTTGGGGATCACGCCAAATGATAAGTTGAACCTGTTTATCGTAAAGGTGTTCGATGCCAGTGGCTGGGCCTACTCATCTTCTCTCGTTGCAGCCCTGGGTGTCTGTGAGGATAACGGGGCCAATGTGATCAATATGAGCCTTGGAGGTAGCTTTAAGAGCCGTACCGAAGAGAGGGCATTTACAGCGGCACACGAGCGAGGTGTGCTGAGCATCGCCGCCGCCGGAAACGACGGTAATACGCGCCACTCCTACCCGGCCTCTTATCGCGATGTGATATCTGTGGCTGCAGTAGATGAAAATAAACAGCATGCTAGCTTTTCTCAAAGAACCAGTCAGGTTGAGCTGGCGGCGCCCGGGGTTCATGTTTTATCACCCGTTCCTATGGAGACAGGCTTAGCTACTACAACGTTGGTTGCGGGAGCTGAATACAGTGCCATAGGGATGGGTGGTTCCCCTTTGGGAACCGAAAGTGGTGTCCTGATAGATTGTGGGTTAGGCGACTCACAGTGTAACGATGCTGCAGGAGCGGTGTGCTTGATTCAACGCGGAGGCAATATCGCTTTTTCAGATAAGGTTCTGGCCTGTGAGGATGGTGGAGGGATCGCTGCAATTATCTACAACAATGTTTCCGGTTCTCTCAGCGGTACACTGGGCGAGGTTGTAACTCATATCCCTTCGGTTGGAGTCTCGAAAGCCGACGGTGAGGTGATGCTTGGGTTGCTGGGCAGTTCCGCAACTGTTTCACTGCTAGCCAGTAACTACGCCTATTTCGATGGTACATCCATGGCGACTCCCCATGTCGCCGGTGTGGCTGCTCTGGTCTGGAGTCACCACCTTGCTTGTACCAATACCGATATCAGAGATGCCCTCAGGGCAAGTGCGGAAGATTTAGGGGTTACCGGCCGGGATGACTATTACGGCTATGGTCTTGTCCAGGCCAGAGAGGCATCTTTGTACCTTGGCACAGATTGTGGCGCTTCCGCTGGTGGAGGAGGGGCTGATGGCGGCGGAAACGATAAGCCGGAAAAGCCGTGCAGGGGAAGAAATTGTCCGTAACAAAAAATGCCGCTGTTAGCGGCATTTTTTATATGGAATTAAGGGGAGATTTATTACCCCGGGTTAATGCTCTGCTTTACCGCTACCGTTAGTACCACTCATCGATAGCCTGAGCCGTATTGGCATAGGTCTGCATAGCCGAAACCTGTTGCTGTTGGGCCTTACTGTTTACTACGGCGGCGCGAGCATCATCGTTATTTGAAAGGTAATAGGCTGTCGATGCAGACACCCCTTTGCTCTTGCCTGTCGCTATAGCGGCCATATCTGAGTAAATTTGATATTGTGCCCTGGCTTTTCTGTATTCGATATAGTTTTCCAGTTTCTCATCTTCATTAGGTAGGTTTGGTGTTGCCGGAAGAGTCTCAGCCTCTTTAGGGCTTGGTTGAGCCTGAGATGAAAGCTGCGCTGCCCTGTCTGAGATCGTTACGCTGTCACTCTTTGGATGTCCTGAAGGCTGAGCCCTGCTGAGGGGGGAATCGCTCTGAGGTTGGGCGGGACTGAAGAGCGATGGCTTAGATGCGGTAACCTGTGTAGCCGGGCTCGTATTTAGCGAATTCGAATTAATATGCATCTCAGCCTCATGAAAGTAATGGTATTGGGCTTAGATTTTATGACAGCTAAGCTGAATTTCAGCTGAACCGCTTAAAAAAACGACGTTTTGGCCGCTTCGGTTTCACCTGGAGCAGCCCCGTCTCCCGCAAGCTGGTGTTAAACGATGAACATCAACAGTGCTCCCAGAATACCGGAGGCCGTCATAAGGTGGGGCAGATGCCGGGCTCGATAGCTTAAGGTTAAGATCACTAATAAGGCTGCCAGAGATATGATCCCGGTAAACATAATGCTGCCATAGGCAAGCCCTTGATAACTCACGCCGACGTAGTAGCTGGCACCGAGAATTATCCAACCGGACCAGTACAGTATCCGGCTCTGAATCTGGCTGGGTGAACGTTTAAAAGCATCCCGGAAATGGGAGAACATGGCTAAGGAGAGGCATCCGAATGCCAGGTAGCTGAAGTTGAGGATGCTGATAGTCACAGAGTTAGAGATCATCATGTTACGCTCCCTCCTTAGTTGACGGTTTCAGTTCAGAGGGGGCCTTTACAGAGGCTGCAGAGAGCTGCCTGCCATTATTTGGGCGTGCAGCCCTTGCCGCAACCCGTTCAGGTTGCTGAGCCTGCTTGTGTGATAACTTTCGTCCTGCAAACCATAACGCTGTTCCAACCATGAGGCAGAGAAGATCGAAGCCGGCTAATGCCCACTGATGGCTGGCAATATTTTGAAGCAGGTGTTGGCTCGAGGTCGCCCAGTTAAGAAGTGGAATCGACATGAAGCCCAGCGCTGAGAGTCCCAGTAATTTGCGCCAGGTTGTCAGGCTACGATCGAAACAGGCCAGTATTGCGATCATACAGATAACGGCAAAGAAGCTGTCAACCTCCCGCTGCGCCCGGTCAAGCATGGAGGGGGGCAGGATGCGGTTAGCATAGAAAAAAGCGCAGGTTGCCAGAGGCAGTCCGGCAATAAAGGTGAGGTTTAGCCCCTCTACCAGACGCAGACCCAAGCTTGGCTTGTTGCCCTGCTTGATACATTTTTGCTGCTTCTGGCGGATCTTGACCGCCCATAACAGGGTTCCGGTGGCAATCATGGCACAGCCCATTAGGCCACAGATAAAGAATAAGCCCCTTAATAAGGGCTCGGCAAAGCGAGCCGTGTGTAGTGACATCAAGGTATCGTGGGTGGCGTGAGCTGCAGAGGGCGCATCGGGGGATTGGCTAAGCTGCTTGCCGGATGCACCGCTGAATACCAGAGGTATACGCAGATCTGTCACCGACTGCCCGGTATTCTTATAGAAGCTGATGCGGCTATTCTTATCATCGATATGGGTGATCACCACCTGTTTAATCGGCGTGTCCCCCCAGTTTTCCGTCACCCGGGGCAGCAGGGTATCGAGCTGAATTAATTTCGCCGGAACCTTAGCTGCTGCAACCTGCACTCGTCCGGGCTTGAGTTCGGCACGAAATGCACGACCGTCTCCTTCATAGGCCGTGATCACTCCCCAGGGCATATACATCAACATCAAAGTGATAAGGCCGGTATAGGTGATCATCAGATGATAGGGGAGTGCGAGTACTGAGCTTACATTGTGGGCATCGAGCCAGGAACGCCCCCCCTTATTGCGCCTGAAACTGAAAAAGTCCTTGAAGATGCGTTTATGGATCACAATGCCACTGAGTAGAGCCAGCAACATGAACATAGTGCAAAAACCGACAATCCAGCGGGCGATCTTTGCCGGCATATAGTGGAGATCGAAATGCAACCGATAGAAGAAGTTACCACCTCGGGACTCACGTATGTCGGTGACCATGCCTCGACCGTCTTTGCGGACGATATGTTCGATAAATTGCCCCCTTCGCTCTCCGGGCTTGGGTTGTGTCTGCCAGCCGTAGCTGAGATAAGGCTTACGTTCGGTAGGAAAGCTAATCCGCCAGTCCTTTGCACCAGCGGCATGCTGAGACAGATAGCTCTGCCCCTCTCTAAGCTGCTGAGTTAAGTTCTCTGCTTTATAGGACTGAAAGACGTCACTGTGAATTTCCGGTTTAGTCCAGAGGGAGATCTCATAGCGGTAGTAGCTGAGGGTTCCTGCAAAGAACACCAATAAAAGTAACCAGCATACCAACAGACCAACCCAGGTGTGTAACCAGGTCATTGAGCGAAAAAATGTCTCTTTCATTGCTTATTGAACCCACAAAATAGTGATGTAAAAGAGGGCGCTGAGGAGGAGCAGATCACGCCAGGCTTGCCAGCTTGTGCTGACACTAAATGCCCAGATAGCAGCTGCAGCATAAAAACTAAATGAGAGCATCGTTGCTGTGAGTGCACTTTGGGCTGAGGGAAGGGGCATGATAAGTGCCAACAAAGCGCAGGCGGTGGCTGCGACTAAATAACCTGCAAATATTGCAGCAAAGGTGCGAGAGATGATGTTTACAGGTTGCGAACTGATAAGCGTTCGCCAGTCTATATTTAGAAGTACCACAATAATTCGTTCCAGATGGAGAAGCGGGAGCCCGTGTCGGGATGGCAGAAAACTGAACTGATTCTATCTCAATTTTAAGTGGATGATAACTATTTTCATTCGTATTTAAAATGTAAAGATGACTGTGATGAGAGCCAAAGCTCATAGATAGCAGGAATAATCAAAACAGACCTGGTGAAATGGGCTGTTATTCACTCTGCCGGCAGATGAAACAGAGTGTTTAACCCGAATCGTGATGCGTTTGTTGCTTAGTCTGCAGTGAAAAAGCATCACTTTGATGCTTTTTATAACGATTATCTTAGATTTGCCTTAATTTTGGACATTGAATATAGCCGTTACTTGCTTTTATCAAATATCAGGAGTACATATTAATACAACTAGTTTGAAAGTACTTATTGAGGACACAGTGTGGGGAACTGGTGTTGGTTTGTGCAAAGTCTTTGTAATAGTTAAGATGGATACAGAGCTGGTGTAAGTCTGAGTGAGCAGGAAGCAGAGGAAGAGTTGAAGGGGAAATATGTTGTGTAAAATATTCTGTTTGCCCCTTGTGTTTCTAATCAGCAGCCCCAAGTTCTATTATTGAAGTAATTCTTAAAAGGAAAACCTATGAAAATAAATCTTTCTGGTCACCACGTCGATGTTACCGATTCAATCAAAGAGCATGTGAACGAAAAGTTTTCCAAAATCGCCACTCATTTCCCTACGTTAATCTCGCTGGATATCATTATCTCTAAGGACCATGGCGAATTTCAGGTTGAGCTGCGTACAAATTATGAAGGTAGCCGAATCTCTGCATCAGGCACTAATGATGTGATGTATCCGGCTATTGCGACTGCGGCTAAGAAGCTTGACGCAGCGCTTAAGCACAGAAAGGGCCAGTTAAAAGCAGATCTTCATGAGAAGCCAGTGAGTACGACTCCTGAAATCGCTCATGAGATAGTGCAAGAGATGAAACTTGTCTAAATTGAGGAGATCTGTTTCTCGCCTTCTAAGACACTAGTCTGCTATATCTCTGACACATAATAAAAACCACCGTCAGTACGGTGGTTTTTTTATGTGTGGTACTACAGAGAAGGTGTGTTACTTTGTTCTGTCCATCTCCTTTTCATAGCCTTTCGGCGGTGGTGTCCATCCACGTTCTACCTTAGCTTGCTCATCGAAATGTTCGCTCTTCATCGCTTTAGCTATCGCATTTTCGAGCTCAATAAACAGCTCCCTGAAGTGGGCGGTGTATTTGCTGTCCTCGGTTTTCCTCTTCCATGACTCAAACAGCGAGTCTTTATAGCAAAGCTCCAGCTCACGTAGTGTGGCTTTCTTCTGCTCCGCCTTAAAGGGATGTACGCCCAGGGAGATCAAAGCCTCTTTACCCAGTTCCAGAGCCGAGTGGTAGGTTTCACTTATGATAAAGTCTGCGCCCGCATGTTTAAGCTCGAAGTGGTGGCCTCTGTCAAATGCCCGGGCAAACACCTTCACCTTAGGGTAGGTATGCTTTACATATTTTGTCAGCTCTACCGCGCGCTCATTGTTATCGATGGCGATAACCAGCATGGTGGCTTGTTCGATTCCGGCGGTATGTAACAGATCGGGCTGGGTTGCATCACCATAGAAGCTCTTAACGTTAATTTTCTTTAGAATCTCAACTTGAGATATCTGATGATCCAACACCACTGTTTGGATCTTGTTGGCGCGCAGGAAGCGGTTCACCATCTGACCGAAGCGACCAATTCCCGCGATAATAACTGTGCCCTTTTCGGTGATCTCATCGGCTTCCCTGTCATTTTCAGACTGTTCATACCTGGGTAAAATTACCTTGTCGAAGAAGATAAACAGCCCCGGTGTAAGAAACATGGAGAGGGCAACGACCAGAGATAACATTTGAGCCAAATCCGATGGGATCACGTGATTTTGCACCGTGTAGCTTAGCAGGACGAAACCAAACTCACCGGCTTGGGCAAGGCTCAAGGCAAATAGCCAACGATCGCTATTTTTGATTTTGAAGATGAGCGCCAAAACGAATAACACCAGAGCCTTAACCAGTATCACCCCGGCCGTGATTCCTATTACTGGGGCTATGTTATCGGCCAACACGTCAAAGTCGATGCCTGCGCCAACAGTGATAAAAAACAGCCCCAGCAATAGTCCCTTAAATGGTTCGATATTAGATTCTAACTCATGCCTGAACTCACTGTTTGCCAGTACCACACCGGCTAAAAATGTACCCAGAGCAGGCGATAGGCCGACAAGACTCATCAATGCTGCGATTCCGATAACCAGCATCAGGGCCGTCGCGGTGAATATCTCCCTAAGCCCGGAGCTTGCGACATAACGAAACAGAGGGCGGCTGAGATAATGTCCGCCGACAACGACCGCAGCAATTGCCAACATGACGACAACGCCATAGGCCCACCCTGGCAGATCGGCGACTAAAGAGAGCTCTTCGTGTTGCTGTGCGGCTTGGCCAACTGCGTTTTGAGCCTGTTCCACCAACTCGGGAAGCGCCAGTAGTGGAAGCAGTGCCAGCATAGGGATGACGGCGATATCCTGAAACAGGAGTACCGAGAAGGCATTTTTACCACCTTCGGTTTTTGAGAGAGCTTTCTCGTTAAAGGTCTGAAGTACAATGGCGGTCGATGACAGCGCGAAGATAAGACCGACTGTCAGGGCGATGCTCCAGCTTAAGCCGAAGTAGAGCCCGGCTGCACCGATGATAGCTGTCGTTAAACCTATTTGCAGGCCGCCTAAGCCAATAAGTTTATTACGCATATCCCAGAGCATTCGTGGCTCCAGCTCCAGACCCACAAGGAATAGCATCATGACTACGCCAAACTCTGCAAAATGCTGCAGAGTATTCGTTTCGCTGCCAACCAGGCCGATGATGGGGCCGATAACGACTCCCGCCACCAGATAACCCAGTACAGAGCCCAGCCCAAAGCGTTTGGCCAGTGGCACAGCGATAACGGCGGCGCAAAGGTAGATAAAAGCCTGGATAAAATAAGCTGTCATTAGAAACCCTTATTCTTAATCATGGGGGTGAGCGTTAATTAAGTCTGAAATATTTGCGGGCAACACGGGCATTGAGCTTGCGGCCTCGATATCCAGGGTGTTATCGGCCAGTGCGGTCAACAGATGACGAAACTGCTCAACATGGGCATTAACGCGATCCTCCTCCACCGCATTTCTTGAGCTAAACAGCACGAAGGGGGCGAGGTAGTTCATTCCGGTCAACGATGCCGTCTGCTCCAGCGGCTGAAGCAGTTCACGGATGCTGAAATGGTTGTAGCCCTCTTTCTGGTAGGCCGTCTCCGAACCACCGGCAGTAGCGGCGCACAAAAATGTTTTTCCCTTTAAAGCATGACCGTCGGCGCCATAGGCAAAGCCGTATTCAAGCACCAGATCTTGCCATTGTTTCAAGATTGCCGGGGTAGAGTACCAATAGAGGGGAAACATAAAGATGAGGACATCATGTTCCTTCAGCCTCTGCTGCTCTTTATCTATATTGATATGAAACGTTGGATATTCCCGATAGAGATCGATGGCTGTCACATCACAGTGTTGCAAACAGGCTGTAAAAAGTGGCTTGTTGACCTCTGAACGTTCCTGAGCCGGGTGTGCAAAAAGTACTAAGATTTTTTTCCTGTCGCCGGGCATAACAGATCCTTGTGAGAGATTTTGTATTTGCGTTTGTGTCAGCATTTATGAGAACTGGTGTCACTCTGCGACATAATACAAGTAGGCTAGTTTTACTAAACTGCTTTAGCTAAGTTATCACAACTTTCACTGATGAATAATCGATTATTAAGTGTATCGGCTTGCTTCATGTGAACTGACTTAATGACTCTCCACTCCAGACTTCTGTTTTAGCTATTGTCGCCAGGAGCCGCTGTATTCGGGCTTGTCGCCTGTTCGGATAGTCCCTCAATCATGACTTCAGCAATTTGGTCATAATAATTTGACCAAGCTTGCTCGATTGCCGAGTTTGAGCCGGATTTCAATTGGTACTGAACTGATAATATCAACGCCGTTTTGACTATACCAAATTGCTCCTTTTTGACTCCGTACTCTTTATGTTTCTGGCCTAACTTCAGCAGTATAGGTTGAATATCATCGAAGTTTTCAATTTTATTCACCGCGGTGCTTATCAATTCATGGAAGTGCTGTTCAAAAATTCGGCGCTCACTCTTAAACATGGGTTTGATAAGTGGTGCTAACTCGAATAAGCAATCATAAAAGCAGGTCGCAAAGCTCTTGTTTGACTGATTCAACACCAGAAAAGAGCGTTGAATCAATTTTTTCTCTTGTGTGGTTAACTTCATTGCCGGGTATCCAGTAATAAACCATAAACTGTAAGCTGACTATGAGTTAATTATAGTTAGTGTAAGCCCAAGGGGCTTCACATTCAGCAGTTGCTCCCCTGAGAGTGAAGGACACTTTTTCCTGTGAAGGAGCTAGCTTGTGCCTTTCAATAACTGGCTCCGGTTTAGCACTATTGCCAGAGTGATATGCCTGCTCTATGCATAGCTACTCATCGAGCTGAAGAATTTCACTGCGATAGATATCGATAGAACTATCCGCATCTATTCCGATTCTGTTATCGGGATAGATATTAATCTCTATGTCTTTCAACTGGTTTCCATTTTTATCATAGATATTGGTAATAATGACAGACGTGTTTGTCTTTCTCGTCAGAATGAGCATATGACCTCCCTGTGCACCCTTCGCAGTATTTTAGGTGTAGCAGTGAAGTCATTATTATTCAATCTTCAAACTGAAATCTGACTGTGTCTCATCTTGAGTGGTGTCAGGGAGGATAGGTTGTGTAACTAATCGGCAAGCGACCCTTTTCTGCCGGGAGATAAGGTGGAAAATGTTGATACGCGTCATGAAGCGTGTATAGCCCGGAGGGGCTCTCTGTCGTGAATCGGCTCATTATGTTATAGTGCCGCCGATTATTTTGACCCGTATGGCTGGAAGAGAAAGAGATGACTAAAGAACTATTAAACCGCTGCGGCGGTAAGTGTGAGCTTTGTGGTAGCGAATCAAACTTAGGTGCCTATGAGCTACCTGAGTCAAAGGGTTACGGTGATGCGCGTATCATGATTTGTGACACTTGTACTGGTCAGATCAAAGCCCCTGCAACTATCGATATGAACCACTGGCGTTGTCTGAATGACAGCATGTGGAGTCAGGTACCTGCGGTGCAGGTTATGGCTTACCGTATGTTGAAACAGATAAGTGAAGAAGCATGGGCACGTGATCTGCTCGATATGCTTTATCTCGATGAAGATATGCTGGCATGGGCGGAAGCGGGAATTGAAGAGGTCGATGAAGACTTTGTACCTCACAAAGATAGCAATGGTGCAATCTTAGAGGCGGGTGATAACGTCGTCATCATTAAAGATCTTAACGTGAAAGGCACTACATTTACGGCTAAGCGAGGTACGACGGTTCGTGGTATCTCTTTGACCAACAACCCGGAGCATATCGAGGGGCGTGTTAACGGTACTCGTATCGTTATCTTAACCTGCTTTGTTAAGAAGGTTATGCCAAGCGAAGTGTAAACCGACAGGTAATCGATTGGTTATAAAGCCGCCGTTATCGACTCGATTTCGGCGGCTTTGTCATTTTGGCCGTTAACCTCGATAATTAGAATTTGTTATTTGGAGATAAGTATGAAGATTTGGGTCGATGCAGATGCGTGCCCTGGTGTCATTAAAGAGATCTTATTCAGGGTGGCGGACAGGGCGAAAATTGAGGTCACCTTAGTTGCAAATCATTCGATGCGCATCCCACCCTCCCGCTATATTAAGATGGTGACTGTCTCTTCGGGCTTCGATGTGGCCGATGATGAAATTGTGAAGCGACTAGATGCCGGGGACCTGGTGATCACGGCCGATATACCACTTGCTTCGGAAGTGATCGATAAGGGGGGCGTTGCCTTGAACCCTCGTGGTGAGCTCTATACAGAGCAGAACATAAAGTCGATTCTGAATATGCGGGATTTTATGGATACCATGCGTGCCAGTGGCGTTCAAACCGGAGGTCCGGCAGCTATCGGTGCCAGTGAAAAGCAAGCTTTCGGTAACCAGTTGGATCGCTTCGTCACTAAATATCATAAGCTGTAAGCTACGAGCTACGAGCTACGAGCTACGAGCTACGAGCTACGAGCTACGAGTGAAAGTGCCCCATGTAGGAGCGGCTCTAGTCGCACATGTTCCAGGGGCATGATTCACAAGTTCAGAGCTGCGGGGATCGAGCATATTAAGCAGAGCTCAGAACTCTCTAATCTCTAATCTACAAACTACAACCTAAAAACTACAATCTAGCTCTCCTCTCTTCGACTTGTCCTTGTTAAAACCTTCTGTCCATTTAGTGTGATGCCGTAATAATTTAGCCTTGGCTGAACTATTGCTGCTTCACACTTTTCACCAGGCAGTCACATTTTTTACTTGAACTTTATCTTTTTTGGGCATATTTTAGCTTTAAGCTTAAACTTAAGTTTGGTATCCAAACAAATGTTTGTTTGGCGTGTAACCTGGATGATAAAGATGACAGAACGCGAACTAGAGATACTGGCACTACTTAAACAAGACCCACTCATTGCGCAACAGAGCTTAGCCGATAAGTTAGGAATAAGCCGTTCCGCCGTTGCAGGGCATATCATGAACCTCACCAATAAAGGCGTCATTCGTGGCAAAGGCTATATTTTAGCCGAGTCCCGTTATGCGGTAGTCATAGGTGGGGCCAATATGGATATTCTTGGCCGACCACTGAACTCATTGAAGATCGGTGATTCAAACCCCGGCAGTGTGAGCTGTTCTCCCGGAGGGGTCGGGCGTAATATTGCCGAAAATTTAGCAAGGTTAGGATCTGAAACGCGGTTGATCAGTGCCGTAGGTAAAGATACCTATGGGCAGATGATCGTGAGCCAATGCCAGCAAGCCGGTATTGACATGAAGGGTTGTTTGCAGCTCAATGATGTAAATACCTCTACCTATCTATCGGTGCTCGATGGCGACAGTGATATGCATGTTGCTATCAATGACATGGCTATCTTAGAGCGTTTGAGTGTCGAGGTGCTTAAGGAGAAGGAGGAGCTGTTAAGGCGTGCAGACCTCATCATTCTGGATGCCAACCTTTCCGCCGAGTCATTGGAGTATCTGCTAAATAACTTCTCCGACAGACCCATTTTTGTGGATACCGTCTCCTGTGTTAAGGCTGAGAAGATTAAGCCATTTTTAAGTTCAGTACACACTCTGAAGCCCAATCTTAAAGAGGCTGAGCAGCTTAGTGGTCTCACCATCGAAGATTACAGCGAGTTACCCGGTTTAGCGAACTGGTTCCATAACCAGGGGGTTAAGCGAATTTTCCTCAGCCTGGGCAGTGATGGTGTGTTTTACAGTGATGAAGGGTCTCAAGCACTTATTCCCGCCATACCTGTCGCTATGGTCAATGCCAATGGAGCCGGTGATGCC
Source organism: uncultured Shewanella sp. (assembly GCF_947501225.1). Taxonomy (GTDB): domain Bacteria; phylum Pseudomonadota; class Gammaproteobacteria; order Enterobacterales; family Shewanellaceae; genus Shewanella. Next base: position 329,221 of record NZ_CANMUW010000004.1, on the reverse strand, counting down.
TTCCTTGCGGGTCTGGCTCATGGCTGGATCCAGGAGTGGAGCATAGAGCATTCAACCAAGTTTGCCATGGCCGCAGCCGTTGTGGCCTTGTCACACCTTGCGACCATCAATCCAAATATGTCAGAAATTTCAGTAAACCGAATTATCAAGGAGTTAACATGTTAGAGCAGTACCTGGATATAAACCCTGAAGTCGCAGAGGCAATTGCAGCTGGCAAGCCAGTTGTTGCACTGGAGTCTACTATCATTTCACACGGGATGCCTTATCCGCAAAACGTAGAAACGGCTCTGAAGGTTGAGCAGATAATTCGTGATAATGGTGCGATTCCTGCGACGATTGCCATCTTGAAAGGGCGTTTGAAGGTCGGCATGACCCATGAGGAGATAGAGTATTTAGGTAAGGCGGGTTTAGATGTCATCAAGACCAGCCGCCGCGATATCCCCTTTATTGTAGCTAAGCAGGTCGATGGCGCGACGACGGTTGCCTCGACCATGATCCTGGCGCAGATGGCGGGTATCAAGGTATTTGCCACAGGTGGTATCGGTGGTGTTCACCGTGGTGCACAGCAGACATTTGATATCTCGGCAGATCTTCAAGAGTTGGCCAATACAGATGTGGCTGTGATCTGCGCAGGCGCGAAATCTATTCTGGATATCGGTCTGACGATGGAGTATCTGGAGACTCAGGGGGTTCCCGTTATCGGCCATCAAACCGATACACTACCCGCTTTCTATACCCGTGAGAGCGATTTCGGGGTCGATTACAGACTCGACAATGCCGGACAGATCGCCAGCGCGATGAAAGCCAAGTGGGAGATGGGATTAAAAGGTGGCGTTGTTGTTGCTAATCCTATCCCGGAAGAGTATCAGCTCGATCGCGGCATGATAGATAAGGTTATCCTCGACGCCGTAGCCGAGATGGACAGCAAAGGGATCTCCGGTAAAGAGTCTACCCCATTCCTGCTGGCCAAGGTTGCAGAGAAAACAGAGGGTACCAGCCTGAAGGCAAACATTGAGCTTGTGTTTAATAACGCTAAGCTGGCGGCTCAGATTGCCGTTGAGTACGCGAAGTAAACAGCAAGATATGTCTGTTTGACTCAGACTGGTTTTGTAACAAAGGCGCCTAAGGGCGCCTTTTTTGTCTCCAGCTTTTGAATGAAGCGGTTATACCGATTGCAGTTAAGCCAGATCTGAACCTATAGCCACAGAAGAGACGCCAACTTACCACTAAAGCCCGTAAAACAACTTCAGCGCTAAAGTTGAAGGTATTTGGTTGAATATTCAATTCTTGTCTAGGATTAGTGTACAGATATTATTCTGTCCGGTGGAGATAAACCTGATGAAGCTACATTGGCAGATCTTGCTCGCCATCTTATCGGCTATCTTAGTGGGTATCCTGACTGTCCCCGAGAGCGCGATATATGAGATTTATGATTTCATCGGCACTATGTTTCTCAATGCGCTCAAGATGGTCATTGTACCGCTGATCATGTCATCCATTATCTCCAGTATGGCAGGTTTAAACCATGGTGACAGTCTGGGGCGACTCGGGCTAAAAACGATGGCCTACTACACCATGACCAGCCTGCTGGCCATCTTGATCGGATTGACTCTGGTTAATATTACTCTACCCGGAATTATCGATGGACGAGCGGCGGGCGATCTGCTTAACCTTAATACCAACAGCGCCGAGGTTGCGTCGACCCTGAGTCAGGTTGAGGGGCGGGGCAGTAAAGATCTGGTTGAGATCTTCGTCAGAATGATCCCGACTAACATTGTTGAGGCGGCGAGCGAAGGTCAGATGTTGGGCCTTATCTTCTTTAGCTTACTGTTTGGCTTCTTCATGGGACGTGTCGAGGGGCGCAGGGGAGAGGTGCTGCGTGACTTTTGGAAAGGGGTTGCGCAGACCATGGTGCTTATTACTCAGTTTGTGCTTAAGTTTGCGCCACTGGGCATATTTGCATTGATTGCAAAGACCGTGAGCGCGACCGGTTTCAGTGCTTTTGAGCCTATGCTGGTCTTCCTGTTCACGGTGATCATCTCTCTGGCGTTACACTCATTTATCATTCTTCCCCTGCTGCTTAAATTTGTTGGCCGGGTGAGCCCGCTAAAACAGGTCGTGGCAATGTCTCCGGCGATGTTAATGGCGTTCTCGACGGCCTCCTCATCGGCGACACTACCTTTAACCATGCAGTGCATACAGAAGCGGGCCGGGGTGTCGAGAAAAACCGCCAGTTTTGTCCTGCCTTTGGGGGCGACGGTCAACATGGATGGCACGGCGCTTTATGAGTGTGTCGCCGCAATGTTTATCGCTCAAGCCTATGGCCTGGAGTTGGGTTTCATAACTCAATTTACCATAGTGATAGTGGCGCTACTCACCTCTATCGGAGTCGCGGGTATTCCGGCTGCCAGCCTGGTGGCGATTACGGTTATTTTAGGGGCGATAGGCCTGCCCCTCGAAGCGATAGGCTTGCTGCTGGTCACAGACAGAATACTGGATATGTTGAGAACATCGGTCAATGTATTCAGTGATGCCTGCGGAACCGTGATCATTGCAAAATCCGAGGGGGAATCATGGGTGCTGAGCCAAGAGAGTGAAGTGACGCGCGAAGTGGGAGAGTAGGCGCGACTATTATCTGTAAGACAGACGATAAGTCGCGCAAAAGTGGTTTACTGAGCGCTCCTGACACAGTTTTTCCCGGCTTGTTTAGCCAGATATACGCCATCATCAGCTAACTTTATCAGCTCATTAAAATGTTTCATCTGAACCGTTTTTGAAGCGATTCCGACACTGACGCTGCCCGGCCAATAGCCGTTACCGAAGGATACTCTCATAGAGGCGACCTTATCGTGAACCTGATTGGCAATGTACCTGATGCCGTCAATATCGGTTGCAGGGCAGATGATGATAAATTCATCTCCCCCCAGCCGGCAAACAATATCATCGGTTCGCAATGCGTGCTGTAACTCTCTGGATAATTCGCATAACACCCTGTCTCCGGCGTCGTGACCATAGGTGTCGTTAACGGTCTTGAAATGGTCCGCATCTATCATCATGCATGCCAGAGGTTGCCGGTTTTTACCGGACTCCAGCCAAAGCTGAGTGAGCTTTTCCATGGCGAAGCGTCGGTTGGGTAAGCCGGTTAAGGCATCGGTAACCGAGAGCTTTTCCAGGTGGGCATTGGCATCGAGCAGTTCTTGGGTGCGTTGCTGAACCTTCTCCTCCAGGGAGTGGTTAAACTCCATAAGCTGTTTGTTACGCTCCGATACCTGTTTAAACAGGCCGTTGAGCGCCTTAAGCAGCGGAGCGGTGGCACTGTCTGCCTGAGATTCCTCTCTATCATATGCCTGCGCAGCGGTTAATCCAGAATCGATAGCGGCTATCTGTCTGGCCATATTCTGATCGGCGCCTAATATATGGTAGGCCAACCATTGGGTCAGAAAGTCCAGAAGGTATTTCAGGGTAGCAGGGTCGTCGATAGAGATTGAGCTCTGAATAGACTCCATCTCAGTGAGAAAATAGTGATGGGCTTCCTTTTGTACCTTTACATGTCGCTCATCTACCCCTTTTAGTTGCATCAGGGCTTCTTCATCCTGAAAGTGATGCTTGGTATAGCTCCATAGTTCACCGAGTACCTGGTCGATGTCACCTAATTGCATCTTATTACTGGCGAGCATATGCCCGAACCGATTAATCAGATCGACAAGCTGGTGGTGTTGACTGTCAACATCATCCAGCCCTGTAACGAAGTGCCCATCCCACTGAAACGAATCCATATGATTTACAAATCCACTAATACTATTACTGACGGGGATTGTAGGTATACTCAATGAGATTATCTTTGTTCTGGCGCACAGTTTTATCAGCTATTATTACTCATTGTTTTTAATTGACTATTTTGTCTTTTGTGGATGATAGTCCGTTTTTAAACAGGTAGTTCAGATAGCCTTTATTCAGATGGTAACCGGACTGAGCCTCAATGGGACCTGCTTTTTATTTGATTCATGGTTCTGATTGAGGTATCAGCGGTAAAAAGAGTGATAACCTGCTGAAAGTTTAGATTTATGGCAAGTTCAGATGTTATAGTTTTGTAAATTGACAATTCGATTCAAAGGAGCGGTAAAATGGAAGCCCACATCCTTGAGATTAAAGATTTTGTCTCCTTTACCCTGGCTATCATAGCGCTATTTATCGGTAAAGGGATCATCTCCCGGTATGAACTTTTGCGTAAGTACAGTATTCCGGAACCAGTGGTTGGTGGTTTTGCCTGTGCAGCGGTTGTGGGGATCCTCTACTATGCTTTTGGTTTGCAGATAGAGTTTAATCTGGATGTCAGGGATATTTTACTGCTCTACTTTTTCGCCGGAATTGGTTTGAAGGCCGATTTCGCTACTCTGCTTAAGGGGGGGAAACCCCTGCTGATCCTGTTGCTGCTCTCCAGTGTGTTTATTTTTCTGCAAAACTTTACCGGAGTGACTGTTGCCAGCTTATTTGGTTTAGATCCCAAAGCAGGTTTGATGTCAGGCTCTATCTCGTTGATTGGTGGAGTCGGCACGGCAATGGCCTGGACCCCCACCTTTGTCGAGGAGTTGGGTATAAGCAATGCCAGTGAGTTGGGTATCGCATCCAATACATTGGGGCTAATCTCTGCATGTGTTATCGGCGGGCCGATTGCGGCTTATCTGATGAAGCGTCACCACATCAAACCCAATCTGGATGAGGAGCTCGATATCGGTGCCAGCCATAAGAGCAGTTCAAACCATATTCAGGTCGACTACTTTGGCGTGCTCAGGGCCTGGCTATGGTTAAACGTGACGCTCATTATCGGTTACTTCATCGATCTGGCGATGCAGGAAGCCGGGCTTAAGTTACCTATGTTTGTCGCCTGCCTGCTCGCCGGCATTATTATCGGCAATCTAGGTCGGGCACTTCTCAGTCGTAACAAGGAGAGAGATCTTACCTATGTCGAGGAGGCTTCCAGGGGGTTATCATTAATTCAGGATATCTGTTTAGGCATGTTCTTAACGATGGCCTTGATGAGTCTGAAGATTTGGGAGCTTGAGGGTAGTCTGTTTTATATCTCTGTCGTGATGTCGATACAGGTGCTGCTGTCTGTGCTGTTTACGGTCTTTATTGTATTTCGGGCCATGGGTAAAGATTATGAAGCGGCGGTTATCTGCTCCGGCTTTGGCGGGGTGACTTTAGGGTCTACGGCGACGGCGATCGTGAATATGACGGCGGTATCTCAGCAATATGGGGCGGCTCACAGAGCCTTTATTATCGTGCCCTTGGTGTGTGGTTTTTTCATCGATATCATCAATGCGATGATTATCAATCTGTTTGTAAGCTTCTAGCCGATAAGAGCTAGTTCATAAAAATCAGCTTATAAGAATGAGTTAACAGCACTAACCAGAACTACTGACAAGTGGAGAGCGATAGAGGCATTATCGCTCTTCCTACGGGGTATTAAGCGCAGCGCCGCTTCAGAGCAGCTCCTCTACAATCAACTTCAGCAGGAAGGTTTCACGTTCGATAGACATCCCTTTCTTTGGGCTGTTTGCCATAGTATGTTCGTTATGGGCTATCGCCTCATGAATATTGATCCATACCGGCTCCATGCCGTTTTGTATCTCATGCTCCTCAAGTCGTGTCTCACCCAGCTCTGGATGGATGTTACACACATAGCAGTACGACTCCATATGCACTATATCGTACTCCTCTTTATACCAGGGGCGGTACTCCTGGTATAAGCCAAACTCACTCATCACTTCGATGTGTTGCGCCCCGGTCTCCTCCTCTAACTCTCTGAGCAGGGCGGCTTCAATCTCCTCGCCGTTATCGATGCCACCACCGGGGATGCTGTAATCATGATAACGCTCTGTGTAGAGCATTAAGATGTTGTCACCATCTAAGATGATGCCTCGGGCGGCTTTACGGTGAAACTGTTTGCCTTCGAGTGTTTGAATATCGGGGTGAATCGTCGATCTTAATAGGCGCATGAGAGTATCTGCTATCACAAGGGATAAAATGGGTAGCGAGTATACCTCAGAGCGCAGAAGATTGTGCCGGGAATTCCTCTTCAGGACTCATCCCTTGTCACATTATCACCTTGAGGTAAAGGGAGCTCTGGATTGCGCTGCTCCCTTGGGGCGCTATTTTATCTGCTTTTCCAGGTCGCGGTAGTCATCGACGATCTGCCTAAGCATCTCGGTATCTGTGCCGGCATTTTTTTGCATGCGCTGATAATGCAATATTGTTTTGTGCAGATATTGCTTATCCGCATCCTGAGAGAGGTTCCACATGATGGAACCAACATTCACAATGGGGTGTTCGCTGGCGGTAGACAGGTGCATTACCTCATAGAAACGTCTGTTCTCCTGAATAAGGCACTCATCGAGAAGCCCCAGCTTCATCTTGGCTAAGTGTTGCCTCAACTTGTAGTTATGATGAACCGGGCAGAGGATAAACTCGAGATGTCTGTTGGGTGAGTTTGCCATAATAGCGTCGATTAACTCTATGAGTAGTTCACCGCCTACGCCTGCGATGATGATCAGGTGTGATTCCCCATCTTCATAGTCACAGAGCGGCAGATGGGCGACATCGATACAGTGTACTTGCCAATGACTTGGCTGTATTTCATCTGCAGGTTCAGTCGACTCGTTAAACTGATGAGAGGGGAAGAAGCGGCTGAGTTTTTTCTCGACTTCGACCATCAGCTCTTCGACGACATCGACGAAATGTATGGTGCCGGCGGCGCCTCTTTGAAGGAGTCTGGCCCCAAGTAGCCCGTGATCACAGCAACAATCCCAAATATGGTCATAGTGACTGTTTACCATCTTGTCTATCTGACTTAGTCTTTGGCTGATTTTCACCTGTCCCTCCTTAAAGCAACCGCATTAAATAACTAGTTTGTCGCCCGGTGGTTTACGCTGACATATCTGATATCTAATCGGGGTGGAGCTATTTTACAATAGGCCATTGTATAGCGTTTCTCCAATATAGAGTTGATCTGATGAGCTCTCCCCCTATTACTGAGCCATTGAGAGGTGAGAGTAGGTTGCAGGAAACTAAGAGGCGACGGAGATAAACGGCGGGTGAGTGGCATATGCGGTGTGCTGCACCTTATCCACGGCCCGAACACAGATATAGTGAAGCCTGTATCGGTGACATCACGACTATCTCATTCAGGCATACATAACACGCCTGCTATAGCAGCTTGGTTACAGCAGCTCTATCTCCAGTTCGATATCTGTACAATGCTTGTTGCAGAATACTCCGTACTTTTTATCGGTTCCGTTCTCTGTAGGCACTATCAACTTAAGCGGTTGATTACAGGTTTCGCAAAGCACCGTGTTGCCTTTGAATAGTCGCTTGATCAAATTCTTCTGTTCATTGAAGGATTTTGCGGTGGTCTTATTGATATTGGAAAAATCAATTTTTTGAGTTTCGGTAGTCATTAAGGTGATCTTATATATTCAGATATTGCTAGGAGTATATCCTTAGCTTAGGGGGGGATGAAACGGATTTTGACAAAAATTACGTCATAGCTGCCCTTTTTTACATATCTGTGGTTCGCAAATGTTCGAGAAATTCGGGTTTAAGCCTCATACTTAAGTTGTGTTTTGTCACCTGTTACCAATAACGCTGGCAATCTCATATACAATTCCAATAAATTTAATAAGTTATCTGGATGATTATTAGCCGCTGGAGAAAGAATGCTTCGAGCCGTTTGTGCCATACTCTGTTTTTCCTCATATATGCTTCAAGCCGAAGAGTCCAAGTCAGAAGGGGAGGATGTTCGGGCGCTTGAGGTTATAGCCATGGACTATGCCCCTTTTACTTCGAAAAATTCAGTTGGCAATGGTCTTGCTTTTAAGTTATTAACCGATGCATTAGATGGTGCCGTGCGGGTAGAACCCCAGTTTCTTTCTGCCGCGCGGGCTCACCGAATGGTCCGGGAAGGGGAGTGGTGTGCCAGCTTTTACCCGCCGCAAAAACCAGCCGATGAACATATTCTGGTTAAGTTGGCGAATGAGCCGATAAAACTGGGGTTATATCGGCGATGGGAAACCACATCATTTTCATGGAAAAACCTCGGTGAGTTGGCCGGTAAGCGAGTGGCCTACTTCAGGGCGCTTGAACGTGATGGTATAGGTCTGGAGATGACTCAGGCCGGCATGGATATCTTCAGCGTCGAGACCACAAGGCAGGGAATACAACTCCTTGCTAAGGGGAGAGTGGATTATGCCTTTGGTGATAATGTTTCGGGGCCGCCTTTAATGAGGGAGTTGGGTTTAGACCCTGACTATTACCAGTTTTCAGAAACTGTTTTCAGAGATCTTCCTGTAGCTATCTGGTTGAATCTGACCTGTCCTCAGGCGCTTTCGGCGTTTCACAATCTCGATAGGAGAGGTTATTCACAAATTGGCAGAGATGAGTTTTAGCCTTCACAACAGATGAAAGTTCGCTGTTATGGTTATCACACTCCAAAGTGACAGCTAACCTCTCGGCCATCAAACCTGTGGAGATACTTGTCGTCGGTGGCTTAAATACTTAAAATATCCGCTTTCAATGCGCTATCGTTCCCCTTTGGCGCTACAGCTTCAATATCCCATTATGAAACAGTGAACAGAAGAGCTGCATATTATGTCAAAAGAAGAAAATGCCGGTAAGAGTAGCGGCTCATCGATTGATGATGCGCCAGTAGACGTTCAGTTGGCTGTCGACCTTATCTATCTGTTTGAGAGTAATGATATAGACCCCCGGCTTGCGCTGTCTGCCCTGGAGATGGTTAAGTCTGATCTCATCGCTAAACTTGCGGTGTCTGAGTAACATTTGTTAAAAACTGTTCAAATACAGTTAGCTCCCTGTCTGTAACTTCTCCTGTACCTGTTCAATTACCGCTATCTTGATGAAATTTTTTTCAATCCTGTGCGGTCTCCTATACTAATGCAGCCTTACCATATGAGTGGCTCAGCTTTTTTTGTGCTCACTCTCTACGCTGCATGGCAAGACTCGGTTTGTGAGACAAACCGAACGGCTTGAGGAGTTCATATGTGCAGTACGCCAAAAACAGATCTGTCAGCGAAAATGCCCAAGAGACCATTTCGAAGTTTTATGGCCACCATGACACTCAAACAGCGTAAACGCTTTGCGCTGGTGGCTAATCGGGCTGAAGAGCGTCGTGCGATCAGAGATGAGTACCGCAGACGAATCGATCACAAAGCGCAATCTCAAAAGCTATCGCACCCATCACCCAGCCTGCTGGAGAGGTTGAGATCGCTCTGTGAACAGACGTTTAAGCTGATGGGGTAGCTTGTGCTGTCATCAGCTGTTCCTCAAGCCGGTAAATGCCCGACTTTAACCAGAATGATTGTTTCCCTGCTTACAAACGGTTGATGCACGCTCAGATGGGGGCTACGCATCCAGGTATTTGCCGGGTAGCTGCCATGTTCATCATTAATCTGTCCGCACAGTACTAATATCTCCTCCCCGCCGAAATGGCGGTGAGATTGAAAAGCCTCATCAGCAGACCATTTTACCAATGCGGTATGTTGCCCTTCAAAATCATGCAACTCCATGACCTTGAGTCCGCCAACTCCCGGTTGCCATGGTTGGATATTGGTATCGACACGTACTCGTTTCATGTCCTTGGGGTCGAATTGATTGAGTTTAACAAACAGTGTGCAACCGTCAGTACTGAATGGACGGTGTGAGCTACCCGGCGGATTACGAATATAGGTTCCCTGAGGATAGTCACCATCGTCATCGGAGAAGGTGCCCTCTAAGACAAATATCTCCTCGCCCATCGGATGGTTATGGGCGCTGAAATGTGCTCCGGCCTGATACCTGACTATGCTGGTGGCGTGGCCGCTCTCCTGATTTTCCCTTGCAAGAGGTTTGCGGCTGACTCCCTTTTGAGGGCTGGAAAGCCAGTCTAAGGTATTTGAGTCGACAACGACTCGTTTAGAAAAGTCCATATTGAGAGGTTGCATATTTCACCTTTGTTATCTCTTATGTTCTTCGAATCTCGAATCTCGAATCTATAAGTCTAATATCGATTAAACCTCAATCACACCCGCTTATGACGTTGCCACCGGCTCTGAGTAAAGTTGGATATAAGATGCATTTTATTTTCAGCATAATCTTCACCAGAGAGTGTGATTCCGTTAAACTAGCTCTGTTTACATTCTTGCTACATTTTGTTTGTTTTGATAGGAAAAGAGCCGGGTTGAGGATATGGAACACAAGCAAACCATAGCACAGCTAAAGCAGGAGATAGCCGACTTAAAGCGTGAGAACCTGAAACTTACAGCCCTAAAAGAGAGTGCGGAGGAGAAGCTGTCTGCGGCACTCGATGGGACAGGTCTATGCTTGTGGGAGCAATACATTCCCACCGGTGAACTGACAATTTTTAACCGGGAGTGGGGTGACCTCTTAGGTTACAGTGAGCAGGAGCTAGCGGCTCATATAGATAGTTGGAAAGGCAACCTGCATCCGGAAGACAGAGAGTGGGTGATCGCCGCATTTGACGACCATGTTCAAGGTAAGGTGGATACCTATCAAGCCGTGCATCGCATGATCCATAAAGATGGCAGTGTGAGTTGGGTGTCAGACAGAGGCCGAATTATCGAATATGGCCCCAAAGGCGAGCCGCTGAGGATCATGGGAACCCATATCGATATCACTCAGGAGAAACGATACGAATTGAGCCTGGCCGAATTGGCCCATAACGACCCGCTAACACACCTGTTGAATCGAAAGGCACTGGAGAAAGCGTTTTGTCAGCATCGTCTCTGCGGGCAGGTTGACTGTGGTGCCATGTTTTTTATCGATCTCGATGGGTTTAAGGCTATCAATGATAAACATGGGCATCGATTCGGGGATCTACTGTTAATCCATGTGGCTGATTTACTCCGCTCCACCGTGGGAGAAGATGTCCCCCTTGCTCGCATGGGAGGCGATGAGTTTGTTATTTTGCACCCGAGCTCAGATATCGGACTTCTAACTGATTTGGCCAAAAGGCTTCTGCAGCGATATCAATGCCCCGTACAACTGGACGGAAAACAGGTGTCAATAGGCTTGAGTATCGGGATCTGCCTATATCAATCAGGTGATGAGTTTATTACCGTGTGTGAGTATGCGGACAGGGCCATGTATGAGGTTAAGCGACAGGGAAAGCATGGCTATAGCTTCTGGCAGGAGCCCCTCGAGTGCACCGGATAGTATGAATAAGACACCAAACCGGTTGTTCTCAATATTTAATATCTATGTAAATATCCTTGCAGTGCAGTTCAAACACCTTGTAATGTTCAGCTTTATTTAACGGCACTTTTTGTGGCGCTGGCGTTATCGACCCTCGTTCTAACAACAGCTGCAGTGGCTTAAGTGCCACACGATATTTCCCCGAATCAAGTTGAAAAGCTTCCCTCAGATCAAGTTCAATCTCCGCCACTCCACCAGGTTCAATAGTAAGGTAGTCCTCTTCATCTGGCCTCCCACGTTTGGCCATAGCTCCCTCGTAGAGCACCGCTCTTCCTTCCTGAGTGAGCTCGATAAACTCACTGAACCATGCATCGAATGGGCTATGCCATTTCAGTAAGTGCCAGATGTCGCTGCCCCTGTTTGAAATGGAAAAATGCAGTATCGAACTTTTTGAGGTCTGGCTCAGGGAACATTCCGGCAGCATAGGCTCCTCGGCTTTAACCTGTATCATAGAGATTATCAACAGGAGTAGAGTGGTGATTATTTTGATACGTGTATTACTCACCGATCCGATTGTCCCAAAAAAGGGGCGGTATTAACCGCCCAAAGACAAGGTTAATTCTATCTTTTCAGATTAGTTCAGGTTTGGTGTATTTTCCGCAAAGTATTCGTGACTGTCGGCATTTTGAATCGCCTGATCCGGATCGCTGTCGGCTAATGCTTGAGCCCCGCTCTGACCATAAACCATATCATCGGTACCCGCTACGACATTGAAATGACTTGTTTCGTGGATAATGGTTCCACCTTTAGAGTCGGTTCCCGTTACGGGTGCAGACCAGAAGGCACTACACATGTAGATAGTATAAGGTTGAGTGGGGTAGACGTAGGCGAAGTACTTCTTCTTGCAGCTACAATCGAATGTCAGAGGCTCATTATTAAGCGCATCGTCTATCTTGTTGAAGTTATTGCTTACAGTGTTCCATCGTGATGAGTTGTAATCGCCAAACCAGGTACTGTAGCGCACAGAAGCAGTATTGTTGCCTGACAGGTGTTGCCTGGCGTCCGCCGACATCTCCTTTGCGGCGTCTAAGCCCGCTAAGATATCACTTTGCTGTGAGTTGCTGCAGCGTCCGCTGAAGCTGACGCCGTCAACCGAACCACCACCGTCACCGGTTCCCGGTTTCCCCTTGTTGGTGCCGGACTTGAGCTCTCGCCCTTCCAGATAAAAGCTTTCTGGGTCGGAGTGGATACCATCAATTCCCAGTCGTGCCAGTTTTTTTGCCTGTCCCGGGTTGGGAGCAAACAGTTGTATAGAGCTGACATCGTAGCTTATCTCGTAATTTGCGCTGGCCGACATGTCATAGAGTGAGGAAAGTTCGACATCGTAGGAGACGCTTTCACCGGCTTTGAGCTTGATATAGTCACTCTTAGTCGGAGCCTGGCGTTTGTAATGGGCACCTAAGTATTGGCGTGACTCCCCGTTGGCGGTGACATTAAACAGAGATTCCTCTACCCCTTCGGCGGCGGTATACCATTTTAATATCTTAACCGGAACCGGCTCTTCATTGGTTAAGGTCACCGTCACCGTGACATCGTCGCTGCTCTTATATTCAGTTTGGCTCATCGTTAGCTGGGCGTTAATTCCCTCTGCCAGGGCCGTTGTGCTCAGTAAACTTAGCGCTACCGACATAGCGGTAATTAGCTTGTTTTTATTCATTAAATTGTCCTCAGGATTATTTTTGTTTTTACTGCTTATTATTGGTGTTGCTTTTGTGTTGCAGTTTTGTTGTGTTTTTGTTGTTGCGAAAGGGGGTTTAATATGCTTTCTTTAAAAAACGCAAGCTTTGGCTGGTTTTATCTTTGGTTAAGTGGGGGCGTGGTGAAAGATAACTCTGTGTTTTCATGAGTATTCAGAACTTAGCGCAGGTACTGTTTTGTCTGTAGTGGCCCAGCGATCGGATAGCCACATTCAGCTATCCGAGGTGTTCATGCCGGGTGGGGAGTCATATTGAATATTTTTCTGAGCCCTGACATGTACGGGCTCAATCATGGGAGCTGTGGATGTAACTCATCGAGGTTGTTCATCGCGCCTGGTTTATCGTGAGTCGCTGTACCTGGGCTTGCTTATCATACTGCCAAATTTGATAGTGAGCAGCCATGCCATCGTAGTACCACAGTACGGCTATCAGTTGCCCATTATGATTGGCAATCTTTATCTCGGTATTGAGTTTACCGTCAGTAGTAGGCCCACGGTACTGACAAGATTCGAAATTTACCACGTAGTTATTTTTGTTGCTGCCACTGAAATTATCGCACAGAGAGAAGTATGCACGTTTCTGTGAGGCAATATCTATCTCGATCGTCAGCTCGAAAGCGGCCTGCATGGTATTGTCGGCATCGACAATCAGGTCGTCCAGTGAGCTTGGATCTGGTACCGGTTCAGGATCCGGAGTAACCGTGGCCGGAGGGGGCGTAGTTGTAGTGTCCGTTGTGGTGCCAGTCGTTGCTGTAGTACTTGCCGGGGTATCAGTGATTTCCGTTCCATCGTCACCGCCTCCGCCGCAGGCTGAGACTAAGATGGCCATAGCCATGATTATGACCCTAGGTGAGTTGATTACCGTGCGGCATAAAATACAGATGCTGCGCCGGGTGATGTTTTGCTTCATTATAAACTCCATGATCTGCTCCTTTATCCTGTTCCGGCTAATCCTGGAAAATCAGTGATGGGTTAGCGTTGAGGTACCAGTAGGGGTTAGTGTTCCCCGTTTTGTCCGCAGCAAAGTTAAGAAATTCCGAATAGGTAATATCTAACCTCTCTCTTTCGAGAGGGTGCTGCCAGCTCGTCGGGATCTCGATAGCCCAGCTCATACCATTTTCATTGAGAAAGTATTGGCCCGCATCGGGGTCGGACCTATCCTCTCTGGAACCGAAGTAAGCGGTGGCAAATTTATCGGTCGGCGCCTTGTTCTTGAGGTGGATCTCCAGCTTGCGTCCCGGCAGTTCACCGACGACGTTCTTGGCCGCTAAGCCGTGATCTGTACCCGGAGTGGCAAAGATAAAGGGGTCATAGGGAAACTCAGGCATCTGTGATTGGGCAATCGTAGTTTCGAAAGGAACTCTCATCTTCCAGGTTGTGCGGTAGCTGGTGCCGCAACCCGGCTCGGTTCTCAGGAAGCGACAACCATTTGAAAGGCTGACATGATCCCACAGGTCCTGGGTAAAGATAAATACGGCATTGGTTTGTCCGGACTCCAATGGGGAACTTGTCTGGGCGACCTCATCTATGCTCCACTCGATGGAGTCTTCTTTAACCTTGTCCATGGCTACACCGGGTAGCTGTATCGCAAATCCGTTATGGTAGGCGGCGCCCATGGCGGCAAGCTGAGCCTCGAATTCGACTCTTATCACCTGTTCACTCTTAACATATTCGATCAGCCTGAGATGAAAGATGACATCGTTCATATCGTAATCTTCCTGATCGGGGTAGAGGTCCTCATAGGCAACCGAGGTGTAGCTTGATGATGAGGGGTAGTAATTAATCGTGACACCGGTTTCGGTTATGGAGATCTGATGATCTTCCACCTCACCGTCGCCAACTCCTCCGGTGGGACCGATATCCGCCAGGCTGCTGTATCGGAATCTAGCCCAGGAGAGGCCCGCTTTCCCCCAGGTTGGCACATCTATACTCACGCTATTACTTCCGGGTGAGAGTGGGTACCCGGAAATCGCCTTTTCGTCACTGTCAAAACTGCCATCTTGATTCCAATCGAACCAGGCATTGAGATAACCGCCGGTGCCCGTGGCAGTTGCCAATATTATCGCCGACTCTCCCAATTCAAAGCCGGTAGGAAAGCTGATGCCATCTTCATCGTCTATTCCGTCACTGCTATCATCCGATAGCGGAGTCGGGTACCCATTGGCTTCATTGTCGACGAGCGACCCCAGATAGAAATTGTCAATAATCGAGTGCCTGGCACCATTGGAGCTCATGTAGGTGCCGTAAGAGTCCGGTGCATCACCGAAGTCTACATTTCCCCCGACGGGAACTTCGGCCAGGGCGCAGCGGGCACCATCATTGCTTGAAGATGAGGGGCCGTAGGCAAAAATATCTGCATTGGGGTTAGCCTCATCGACGTTGAGGCGATAGATCTTTCCGTCGCTGTTATTACTGAGATAGAGTGTTCCGTCAGGAGCGAAGAACTGGGCGCCGAAAGTAAAATTTGAACCGGCAGAGGTAACGACAACTCCTAAGTTGTTCGCCGAGCCATCTGAGGGATCTATCCGCAGCAGGCTACCTGTAGCCCCATTTGTCACTGCATAGATATAGCCATCACTGGGGTGAAAGGCAAAGTCGGTAATTTTATAGGTGGCATTGGTTGTGCTTCCGGGTACCAGTGACATCGAGTAGTTATTCGGGTCATCGAGTGGGATCTTAAATAGTCCTCTATTTTTTTTATAGCCATACCAAACATTTTCATCGATGGCGATATCACCCACGAAGAAGTTGCCGGCTGCGGCGGCCGAGGCATCTTTGGTGATGTTTAAAGGCGTGATTATGTAATCATCGCCAGTCTTGCCTAAGGTACTGCTTTGGTAATCCCAGCCATAGATATAGTTATCATGGTAATTAAACCCCACTCCGTTATAGGCTTTAAGCCGATTCATGTCGTTTGACAGTATGACATAGCTTCCCGTTGCCAACTCCACACCATAAGAGATGGGTACAGAGGAGGGGGTTTGTATGATAAATGCTTGAGTCGGGCAGGCGGCAAACTCTGCCGCCCAGGAGGTTCCATGACTGAGTAGTAAGAAGGTGGTAACTATCGAGCAGTATGCTGTTTTCATCGGGCATCCCTAATATCCATCATCTCTGTGTGGAGAGAGTAATGCAGAGGGTGTGCCAAACATTAAAGCCGTTAATTATCAATATTATAGGGTGGTTTGGTGGTGGTGTGTGTGCAAACTGCTAATCAAGTTGCAACAGAAGCGGGAGTTGAAAAGCGTTGAGTGACGCCGGTATCTGTAACGTGAAAAGATTATTCAGCACTGAGCCAGACTAGGCTCAACGCTGATTTATCGTCCGGTGGAGCTAGCTGGCGACGTAGTTACACCATTCACTGAGCTCACGGGGATCGCCGTAGGCTTTAAGCCAGCGAATAAAACTTTGCGGGCAACGGGTATTCAGGTTTAGCTGGCACCAGGCATCCAGCGCCGCCTGGGTGTTATAACCTTCATAGTAAGCATCGAACGCCTTATCTGAGTGCCGCCAGAATTTATGATCGATTCTGCCTCTCTCGGCCAAAAATGGGTGATCGCCTTTAGGTTGAACCTGCTTGCGAACGTGATTACTCAGATCATTTAAGATCCGCTGCAGCACATCTGCGCCAATCTCACTCATCTCAAGCTCATCGATCTTGTCGATATCCGCTCCCACCAGTAAATTGACCCGCTCGATTAAGTAGTCGGTATTGAGGGCGACAGCCATTTCATAAGCGAAGAGATCTAATTTAGCGAAGATGCGGTCTCTGTACTCCTCTTTGGAGAACTGCTTATCTTTAATCGCCTTGTTGTAATCTCTGACACCGGGGTGCTTGCTGACAAGCTCCTTCTGCAGTAACGGATAGTCACTCAGCTGCTCTTTTGGGAGTAACGACAACAGATTAACCAGCTCTGAAGTATTGACCATTAAGCTGCCAAGTTCTGCCTTAGCCTTAGGTGATAATTTTGCTGTCATCTTAGTCTCATAGCGATTTAAAAGTGACTCTAATATTACCCGTTTATCAAACGAGTGGATACATTCTATTACTAGAAATCACTATGAGGAAGCGAGTTTTATAGTGAAGTGCGACTCGGCATAGTGTGGCTCATAAAGATTGTAGCCTGATTTAAATCGTGTCGTGATTTAAAGCTGGGTTACCCGGTTACTTTTCAGGAGCATTCACATGAAGACAATAGCATCCTTACTCTTGTTAGCACTTCCCTTTGCCTTGACTCATCAGGCACAAGCGGTGGAGTTTAAGCCCGTTGATGACGCATTCGTTCAGCAATCGACCGCTTTTGGCGTCACTCAGGATAACTGGGATCATGGCGCTCACGCCGCGGCGACATTCCCCAATGCCTACCGGTTTACTCCTCACATGGAAGTTTCATTGCCTGTTGATGTTAAAGCTCGCCAGTGGCCTGAAAATTCTCAACCATTATTGCAATTGATTGGTGCCGATCTCGACGGTGAGCACAGCTTAGAGGTGCTGCTCAGAGATAGGGTGAAAAACCACTCTATGGTGGTGCTGAGCAAAGGGAGCTTAGTCCATCAGCACTTCTGGAATGGCTATGGCGCCGAACAGACGCATCTGCAGATGTCAGTAACTAAATCTTTTACCTCCCTGCTGGCCTCTATTGCCGTGGCGCAGGGGAAGCTGGATATGGACAGAGGCATTATCCATTACCTTCCCGGGTTGAAAGGTACGGGGTTTGAGGATGCGACGGTTCAAGAGGTTGCCGACATGCGCTCAGGCATAGGGGTTACCTTCAGCGAAGGCAAGCTGTGGGATGACCGCATGACTGAGGCACAAGATTGGAATGGTGACAGTAAGTATCCGGATATGCGCGGAGTGATGGATTACGCCAAAACGTTGAGTAATAAAAAACCTATAGGCAAGGTTTATGACTATCTGGATGTGAATACCGAGCTGCTGGGGAAAGTGGTTGAGAAGGTGCAGGGGCGGCCATTAGCCGAACTGCTCGAATCGCAAATCTGGAGCAAGATAGGTGCAGAGCAACCTGCCAAATGGATGAGCAACCGTAACGGTGAGGTTGTGGCGTCTGGAGGGCTGAATATGACAACCCGGGATCTGGCCAAGGTGGGTGAGGTCATCGCCAATAAAGGGGTTAACCAAAAAGGCGAACGCGTTATTCCCGTTGAGTTTATCGATGCACTCTTTCAAGGTGATGATAAGGTTCGTTTTGCCTGGCAACAAGGTAAGGAGGCTGCACTGGCATCGGGTTGGTATAAAAATCAATTCAGGGTACTCGATATCAGAGGGCATAAGTTTATCGCCATGGTCGGAATACATGGTCAGATATTGGTTATCGAGCCGAAGAGCCAGACGGTTATTGCGATGAACTCAGGTTTCGGCGAAATGGAGCCTCCACGCATGGCTATACTCATTTTCCAGCAAGTTATTCCTGCCATTTTAGATAAATTAGCTAAGGGAACAGCTTAGTAACAGTTTAAGGACTCTCTGAAGCCACGGATGGCCCCTTCGTTGCCCCTTCCTGTTTATTTGATTTGTCATTGTATCTATAGCTTGCCTGTTGGCAGGCCCCCTTATGAAGATAACTATCAAGAGCAGTTCTAACTCCTCCTTTTCTGTCAACCAATCAAATTTCAGCCTCTCTTTCACTGTTTTACTGCTAGGTGGTTGTATCCGACAGCGGTATCGTCATTTTATCTTCCCACCCTTTATCTGCCGGCTTCTCTGTTGAAGCCTTACTGCTTTATTAACATTCCTAATGATGCTTGGTGATTCCATTTTCTCTAATGTCGCAAGCATTGAAAAATCGATGAAATATCAAGCTGAATATTCAATGAATCAATGATTAAAGTCTGGATGTGACTGGCCGAAGGGCATGAGCGATGGAGCTGTAATAAGGACTATAGGAGTTTAACCATAGGCCATGACTATCTGATTAAGGCGCTATTGCCGATATCGAAAGCGGAGAACATCCTCTTTCTACCAGGAGATATAATGAAGAAACACACCCTAGTCGCACTCGTTGCACTGTCCCCGGCCTTGTTTTGTAACGCCCAAGCTTCTGAGCCCGACCTAACTCAGCTACCGGTGACTCAAGTTAATATCACTAGTACTAAATATGAGCCTATATTTCAGACAAAAACCTATAGCACAGCCTTAACCGCTTCTGAAAGAGTCCAGATCATCGCCTTAACGACCGGTCACCTGGAAAAGAAGCTGGTGAGAAATGGTCAAACGGTTGTGGAGGGCGATATATTAATCGAGTTGGAGGAAATTGATTACCTGGTTAACCATAAAGAGGCAATGGCAAATGTTTCGCTGGCTAAGGCTAACCTTAAAGAGGCCAAGTCAGCCTATGAACGTGGACTCAAGGTGCGTGAACATGGCGACCTGGCCGAGTCAACCTTCGATAAGATGGAGGCAACATTTGAAGCGGCCAAAGCACAGTTGGAATTGGCAAAAGCCAATGAACAGCGTGCCCAACTTGACCTGGACAGAACCAAGGTCAGAGCCAAGACCAGCGGAAAAATCACCTCTCTGTATGTTGATGAGGGGCAGGTCATATCTCGGGGTGAGTCAATCAGCTACATAGTTAATGATGCCATGATCGATGCCATCGTCGAGCTCCCCAGTAACGATCACTTCATTCAAAACATAGATAACTTAACCGCCGAACTGGTGGTGAATAATCAGGCTTATGCTCAAAACGGTCAGCTGTTTGCCGTAGATGGCGCCATAGACCCGAGTAAAGGTACCTTGAAGGTCCGTTACCGTTTCGACAACAAAGGCGATCTACTCGATGGGCAGTTTGCAAAAGTGGTGTTATCTAACATTGTAGATAGGGGCAACATTGTCGTGCCTCAGAGCGCAGTCCTGAGTGACCGTTCGGGTAAGTTTGTCTATCTGGTTGTCGATAATAAGCTCCATCTTCAGCGTGTGACTTCACTGGGAACTCATGGAATGAATGAAATTTTGCATGGGTTAAATGAGGGCGAACAGGTGGTCACTAGCGCGACCATGAAGCTGTACCCGGGTATGGATGTCGAGGTTAAGGGGTAAGTTATGAGTCGTTTCTTTATCAATCGTCCTAATTTCGCTCTTGTCATCGCCCTGTTTATGAGCATTATCGGCTTGATAGCCATCACCCAGCTTCCTGTGGGTCAATACCCTAATGTGGCGCCCCCAACTGTGATGGTTTACGTCAACATGGACGGAGGCTCAACCGATGTGATGCAGAAGTCGGTCGCATCGATCATCGAAAAAGAGGTCAATGGTGTCGAAGGCATGACCTACATGAAATCAAATATCGGTAATGATGGCAGCTATTCGTTGGAGGTCAGTTTTGAGATAGGTATCGATGCCGACAGGGCGGTGACCTTAGTGCAGAATCGGGTCAATAAATCGCTGTCCCGTTTACCAGAGGGGGCACGACGCTATGGGGTGACAGTAGAGAAGGTCTCTTCAGGCATGTTGATGGCCTTTAGCGTGCGTGATGACACTGGAAAGATGGATGCCATCGAGCTGTCGAACTGGACATCTGTGATGCTTAAGGAGGGGTTGCAGCGTATCTCTGGAGTCTCCCGGGTGATGGTTATCGGAGAGAAAAACTACTCGATGCGTATCTGGCTGGAGCCCTCTAAGATGAGCGCGCTGGGTATTGCAGTAGAAGATGTACAGGCGGCGCTATTAGAGCAGAACCAAATTTTGGCAGCTGGTCGCTCCGGTATAGAGCCCAGCGCAGGAGTGCACTCATGGGAGTATACATTCAAAGTTGAAAGCTCACTCTCATCGCCTGAGCAGTTTAGTGAGGTGATCGTTCGCTCGGATCAATATGGACTCGTCAAAGTCAAAGATATCGCAAGAGTCGAGTTGGGTTCGGTTCAATATTTGGCTAATACCTACCACAACAATCAGGCTGCCTCCACCGTGTTTATGTACCGTTCGCCAACATCGAATGCGATGGATGTGGGGAGTTCAGTGAAAGAGTACCTGAGTTCAGCAACTTTACCCGATGGGGTGAAAATCGATATACCCTATGATGGTACGGTCTTAGTCCAGGCGGCGATTGACGATATTTTTAATACCCTGCGTGATGCAGTTATTCTGGTAACGCTAATTACTCTGCTGTTCCTGCAGAGTTGGCGTGTCACCTTAATTACGGCGGCTGCGATTCCGGTCTCCTTAATCAGCACCTTTGCCGTAATGCTTGCGGCTGGCATGACCATAAACATCATCAGCATGTTTGGTTTGATCTTGGCTATCGGTATCGTAGTCGATGCGGCAATTATTGTGATTGAAAACGTCGAGCGATTATTGGAGGAAGATCTTGAGCTCAGTGTTAAAGATGCGGTATTAAATTCGATGAAAGAGGTCACGGGTCCCATCATCGCTTCCATGTTGGTGTTGTTATCTGTTTTCGGGCCAACTCTGTTTATGCCGGGCATGACAGGGATCTTATATGGTCAGTTTGGTATTGCCATCAGTGCTGCTGTCGTGATCTCCACCATAGTTGCACTGGTCTTGACACCTGTGATGTGTGTTTTATTGATGAAACGCGGTGAGTCGAAGAAGATCTGGTTATTCAGGGTGTTCAACCGTGGGGTCGATAGAGCTCGTGACGGCTTCGGTTCAACGGTTCAGTTTCTGGGGCGTCGCTTCGCTTTAGCTGGGGTGATCTTTGTGGGGTTACTCGGTTCCATCTATTTTTTGGGAGCAAATACCTCAACTGGTTTTCTGCCCGAAGAGGACAAGGGCACCTTGTTTGCCGTGGTGATGTTACCAGATGGCGCCGCTCTGCATAGAACCGATCGGGCACTGAAGTCGCTGTCTGAAGATGTTCAGCATATTGAGGGGGTCAAAACGGTGTTATCGGCGTCAGGTTTTAATCTGTTGACCAATACTTCGGGCTCCAATGCCGGGTTATTGTTGATTTCGCTTGATGAACTGGAGCTGCGTAATAGTCAGGAAGGGTTGGAACAATGGACTGTACTGGCACAAATTCAAGCTACTATAGATGCTAAAAATGAGGTGTATGGTTTTGCCTTCTCACCACCTGCTATTCCTGAGTTGGGTTTAGTATCAGGCTTCGACTTGATGTTTAAGGACAAGATGGGACGTGATCCCGTCGAGCTCGCCGAGGCGGCCAATACCTTTATTGCCAAGGTTAATGAAGATCCCAGAGTCGTAGGGGCCTATACTACCTTCAACGCTAATACGCCCAATGTGATGCTGGATATCGATCGTGAGAAGATCAAGATGTTGGGTCTGAATATGGATCAGGTGTTCAACACCATTCAGGCGCAGTTTGCCGGGGCCTATGCCGGAGAGTTTAATCGTCAGGGACGAAACTTCTATGTATTCGTTCAGGCCGAACAGGTGAATCGTAAAAATATCGAAGATCTCAATTATCTGACAGTTAGAAACAGTAACGGTGACCTTATTAATATCAGCTCCCTGGTGACTCCTAGAACGGTGTTCGGTCCCCAGGTCATTCAGCAATTTAACTTGATGCAGGCGGTGAATATCAATGGTTATCCGGCTCCCGGCTATGCCTCGGGTGATGCGATCGCTGCCGTTGAAGAGGCGGCGAAGGCTCTGCCACAAGGCTATGAAATCGAGTGGGCGGGTCTTACCAAACAGGAGTTAGCGGCGGGAGACTCGGCGGTTATCGCCTTTATGCTTGCTATCTTATTCACCTACCTCTTGTTGGTGGCGCAATATGAGTCCTGGGTTGAGGCCCTGTGTATCATCTTGTGTGTTCCGACAGCGTTGTTAGGTACTCTGTTTACTGTCTTTGCCATGGGAGCCGATATCAATATCTATGTCCAGATAGCTATGGTCCTCATGGTAGGAATGGCGGCGAGAAATGCGATTTTGATTGTCGAATTTGCCAAGCAGTTACGTGAAGAGCAGGGTTATGGGATTGTCGATGCCGCAGTGACAGCCACCAAGTTGCGTTTCCGGGCGGTAATGATGACCGCGATGAGCTTTATTCTCGGGCTGGTTCCACTGATGTTTTCCAATGGAGCGGGTTATGCCGCACAACAGGCTATCGGCTGGGCGGCCTGTGGTGGCATGATATCGGCGACCTTTATCGGTCTTATCGTTGTGCCTGTACTCTATATTATGCTGCAAACCCTACGTGAAAAGTGTGTCAAGGTTGAGCTGCAATCATCCGCAACCTTGGTACCTTTAAGCTAGTATTGCGCAGCTTTAATACCTTATCGATGCCAGCCTGACTCAGGTTGGCATTTTTCGTTAATTCTCGCTTTGTCGCTATCTTTCCGTCTCTCTTGTTACCTATCAAAGTTTCACTAAGACTCTGAATTTTTTGTAATGATGCTTAGTGTAGTTTGTAGGCATATTCTGACCCTGTTCCCAATTAATTCATAACGAGTTGGCCTCTTGATGAGTCAATCTAATTAAAGAGTAATACACATGAAAACATTGATATTTTCCACACTTGTATTAGCTACATCGTTCAGCGTTAATGCCGAATTGATCCAGCATTCTGATCAGATAGGGGAAATTAAGTTTACCGGCAGCACCTATGAGCTAGGTCAGCATGTAGGTGAAGTTGCTCATGAGCAGATAATGGCGGGGATACAGAGGTTCGATACGACTCTGGGGGTGATGTTACCTGGTTTATCCCTTTCAAAGCTGGAGCAGTCATTTACTGATAAGAAAGTCTTTTCCAAACTCAAAATGGTCTCTCCCGATGCGGCTCAATATATCGCCGGGTTGTCAGCCTCTCTCGATATCAGCCCTAATCGTATTTTAGCCGTCGGCATGTCCGATGAGGCTATCCTTGAGAGCCAGCGTAGTGGTGGCATGGGCTTCCTTCAGGCCGAAGGGCATCAGCCAGCCGCGCCAGCTAAGTGCACCTCATTTGCCGTTAAGGCGAAAGCGGGTAAAGCCTGGGCGGCTTCAAACTTCGACTATATGGGAATCAACTACGAAGGCTTGTTGATGCTTAACCATACCGATACAGACGGCGGGCATCGCATCATACAGACCTGGGCAGGCCTTATCCCCTATGGCGGCGTGAGTAAAGGAGGTCAGGTCTTCTTGATGAATACCATGGCCGACGAGGGTACAGCCAGACAGAATGCCAACGGTGAGATCCTGTCAGACAACGCGGTTCCCTCATATTACCTGAGCTGGGATGTGTATAACACTAAGACGACGGCCGAAGTGGTCAAGTTATTTAAAAAGTATCCTGAGTACACCGCATTCTTTACCTATGTAGTAGCCGGCGAAGATCAGGTACTTAATATTGAGAATAACTATGGTGGTCGCGTGAATTTTAGTTATGGCGACTGGCAGGCCCATGCTAACCATTCTCTATATCAGCCAAAACCTGAAATCGTGGACGCCAGTTTTGCGGCTAAATCTATAGCACGCCAGGATGCTGCCGAAAACTTTATGAAGCACGAGGCAAAAACAGCTTCAAAGGCAGATGTACAGAACTTTATGGGCCACTCGGTATTGTGGAAAGGGCGTGGTGAACTGATGGGAACGGTAACCTCAACCTTCTATGAGATAGATAACGGTAAGGTTACCCTCTATTTTCAAACCGATAGAGCGGGTGAAAATGAGAAAACGGTAGTGATGAGTAATAGCTAACTTTTCGGAAACGTTCACACTAATCATGCAAGCCCTGGATACGATTCCGGGGCTTTTTTATTGTCTGAACTCTTAGTTTTTTTCTTTGGCTGCTTAGTTATTTTAATTACATGCTTTTCATCTGTTTCATCTCTATCACACCAGCATTACTAATTCTCTTAATGATGTTTACCCAAGGCTAATCCTTAGAATATCTATTAAAGCAGAGTGTCGGAAAGTTAATTGTTTCAATCTCGTTTAGCCTTCCAGGCCCTCTCAGTCAACCATTTTAGTTTCTATGATTTTGAGGACCCATTATGAAGAAAACAGTTATCTCACTTGCTCTGGTTTTCGGTTTCTCCGGTGCGGCTCTTGCCGGCGATAAGCAACCGGATCCCTCTGACTTGACCGCCGTTAACTCATTCGCCTACGGCACAGTTGATAATGAAGGCAAGCTTAACGGCATGTTAGGTATTGCAGGTGCATTCTCTGAGGGGAATAACTATATCGGCCTGGTCGAGCATGCATCCGCCACCAAGAACAATGAATTCGGCAAGAAGGCGCAGAATTCGCGTCTGCGATATTTCCAGGTGCTGGACACTTCAAGTTCACTCCTGCCACAAGCGGGTTTCTCTGTCGACTATATGAAGGGGTGGAAGAGTGACGATAAGGATGTCAGCACGGATATCGTCGCCCTTGGTGCCATTGCAAAGTTAACTACGCCCTGGGATGCATTATCTATCTTCCCGAATGTCGCCTACGTGAAGGGAGAGGCCGGGCATCAGCAGGGCAAGGTCGATCTGAACGGGTATCAGCTTAACCTGTTTGGCTCCATCGCCCTTGACGACTTGGGTAAGTATCTCATCATTCAGCCTCAGTTTATGCATCTGGACGGTGAGCCAAGCTCCAATGGCAAAGGTGAGAAAATCTCAGCCGATATATTCAAGGTCAAAACCGGCTTCGGTATGCCGATTAGCGCCGATGGTAAATGGTGGACCGAGGTGAGCCATACCTATACCCGCACCGATGCCGGGATGAATATTATCGGCACACCTATGAGTGAAATTGACAATGACAACAAGTTCGAAATTGGGATCTCCTATTACTTTTAGCATGTTAATTAAGCAGGGGGACATTGGGTCGATTTTAACTTAATGCTTTTGAATTGACCCACTTGCTTGTCATTATTATTTTGAATATATCTTGGTGATATTTATGAATAAAACACTATTAGCTTTATCTTTGCTTGTATCATTTGGCACAACAGCAGCAGATTTTCAGGGACGAGATGCCTCTTTTTTAGAGAATGCAGCCCAGCATATGATCTCGGTTGAAAACTATGATTCAGGAGAGAATGCTGCATCTACCTTTCCACATGCCTATAAGTTCACCCATAGTTATCGCATCAGCCACGGCCTTCTGGGAAGTGGGCAGGATGTCTTGTCTCCTGAAATATTAAAAAGTGATAAGCAACTCGATTTCAGTAAGATTATGATCAGCGATATCGATGGTCAGATGGATCTCAATACTTTTCTGCGGGATCGCCTGAAAAACCATTCTATGGTCGTGGTCACTGGTGATCGTCTGTTGCACGAACATTATTGGAATAACATGGATGAACACTCAACTCATCTGATGATGTCGATAACAAAGTCATTTACCTCTATGGTAGCCGCGATTGCCGTTAGTGAGGGAAAACTGGATATGAGCAAACCTGTTACCCACTATCTGCCCGAGCTTAAAGGTACGGCATGGGAAACGGCAAGCGTACAGGAAGTTGCAGACATGAGAACTTCGGTGATCCAGGAGGTTTCCAAACATAAATCCTGGGATGACCGCATGACACTATCTCAGTCCTATAACGGTGATACTGCCGGTGATTACCCTCGTGGTGTGACTGATTACTTCCCTCTGGTGACTCAGTTAGAAACCGAGATGGGTAAAAAGTATACTTATCAATGTGTAAATACAGAAGTCTTAGGCAAGGTGGTTGAAGCAGCGACAGGAAAAATACTCGCAGACCTGATTGAGGATAATATTTGGAAGAAAGTGGGCTTAGAAAATGATGCCTATCTAATGTCTGATCATGTCGGTGGCGCGGTTGCTTCGGGTGGACTGAATGCCGCGACTAAGGATATGGCCCGTATAGGCAAGATGTTGATGAATGACGGTAAGAACTACCTGGGAGAGCAAGTGATCCCATCGGATTTTATCTCTGGCCTATTACAGGGCGATGATAATGTTCGCTCTGCATGGAAACTCAGTAAGGAGGCTTCCCTTGCCGATGGCTGGTATAAGGATCAATTTCGCTTATTGAATGTTGGTGGTTACTCGATATTGGCAATGGTAGGTATTCATGGGCAGGTTGTCGCTATGGATAAAGCCAGCGGCACTGTCATTGCTATGAATGGAGCCTATCCTATGACCGAGACACCGCGTATGGCCATTTCACTCTTTCATAAAGTCATTCCGGCGATTCTTGGAGCCGTTGAGCAATAACGCTTCAATTGTAATTCTCGTTTTAATAATCCTCTGCACTGAAAGTGCAGAGGATTTTCTTTTTATATCACTAAGGTTTGACAGGTCAGAGTAACCGAGCCACATAAAAACAGAACCTTAATAGTAACTCAGTGCCGACATCTTCATCTCCTCTGTAACTAGCTTGCAGGAATGTTCACCCTTTACTAACAATTAGGCGCTGGATTTCACCCTATGTGTCTCTAAGATTCATCAACTTTCTTAATGATGTTTGGTAAATCCTCCCTCTATATCATGACCTCATCGTAACGAACAGGGGGGAATGTTTCTCTTTGTTTGAAGCTAAATAACCTTAGTCACTCACCTATAGCCTGCTGTTTTAGCCTGGCTCACGAGGTGAACAACCCGGCATGAAGCCATCTTATTCAGAGAACCAGAGAGATTGATTATGAAAAAAGTACTATTAGCATGCGCCGTAACATCAATGCTTGCCCTTTCCGCTTCGGCAACGGCGAGTGAGTTTACCCTTAACCCAATGGTTGGTGCATCGAACAGCAAAGCCATGGGCACTAAGGCAGCCGTTGGCTTGGAAGCGGGTTATAGCGACTTTATTTTCGGTTATACCTACAGCGGTGGTGAGAAGGGTCAAAACATAGATACCAGCTTTGAAACCGATGTTATGCCTGGCGCACCGGATGTAGAGATGATTCAGGTGAACGGTAGCGAAAGAAATGATTTCAAGGCACATACTCTATATCTTGGCTACCAGTTCGATGTCGGCGCAGGACAGCTTGCACTTAAAGCCGGTGCCGAATTTTCGAAGCTGAAATCTGTGGGGAATTATGACCTGAATAATGCCACGCCGGGTCAGGACTATGTCGATCGCGCCGAGCTGGGGCTTAACGCTTCAAGCAGTACTGTAGTGAAGCCTATGATTGGTGTCGGTTACTACATGGATAATGGTCTGAACTTCAACCTGCACTACACCTTCCACAGCGGCGACCGTGATATGAAGGGAACGGGTTCGATTCTCGATGCCAGAGGTACAGATGCAGGAGCTGTATCTTACTCCGTAGCCGATAAAGATTTCAGCACTGTGATGTTTACCGTGGGCTACCGTTTCTAAGCCCTGACTCATATGTCGAGTGTTAAACGATAAACGTTATTTTTAAGCGTCCTTAGGGGCGCTTTTTAATTTTTTCAGATTGAAGCGAGTCGCTTCTTATCCAAATATCTAAAGTTATCCGGAGCTATTTTATGAAATATATGACCCCTGTTTTCTTTAGCAAGCTCTCATTCGAGAAGACGGTCGATGGTGTCGTTATCTGTGTCGGTCTGCTTATCATCTCCCTATCCCTCGCGGCATGCTCCCTTCACAAAGAGGCGGGTGTGGCAAGCATGAGTAACCCGGCCTCCGATTACTGTATTGCACAGGGGGGCGAGCTGGAGATCGTCAACGATGCCGATGGGCAGCACGGACTTTGTACGTTGCCTTCCGGTGAGGTTGTCGAGGAGTGGGCCCTCTATCGCCGGGATCATCAAGAGAAATAGACCTGTTCTACAGCGTTTCGACCACAGAGGTTTTTTCTAACAATGAGCAACGAAGCTGCAAAAGATGACATAGTGTTACGTCCATCAGTCAGGTCAACAACAGACTCAGGTTTTACCTTAGTGGAGCTCGTGATAGTGATCGTTATCCTGGGGATTTTATCGGTGGTCGCGGCGCCTAAGTTTATCAACTTAAAGAGCGATGCCCACCGCTCGGTATTACATGGCATGAAGTGGGCGGTTTCAAGCGCCAATCAGCTGGTCTACTCTAAGGCTTCGTTACAGGGAAAAGAGCATCAGGCGGTGGCCGATGTTCAGCTGGGAGCCGATATAGGCAGTGCAGTTTTGACCTACGGTCATATTCCCTCCGCTTTACCTATGGCGCTAAAAGGCAGCACAAGCAACCAAGATAGTGTTGATAGCGGCACAAAAGTATACGCAAGTATTACTCAGATTCTTGCATTAGATGCTGAGCACCTCAAGGATGAGTCCTCGGTCGTGACTCGTCAGTGGGGCATATTTATTCATGGTACCGACAGGTTTGTCAATTTTGTGCCCAGAGGATTTTCTGTCGATTCCGGGTGCCATTTGCAATATTCGGGGATAAATGCAGAGGGAGATGCGGTTATTTTTGAACTCATCGACTCAGGGTGTTGAGCTTCTTTATTTGTTGAAGGTTCCAACCTGGCTTGCCGTTTCCTCTTAAGGGCAAGCCTGTCACACAAGCTTCACTTGAGTGGTAATTCAATCTAACGTGTCAATGCCCCTATTCCCATCTTCTGCCTCCTCTCCCTTGTCTCTGTTCTATTTCCATTTTTCGTGAATTATTTCATCACCTCTACTAAGCTGAATTCAATCTTGTTTTCATTAAGAAAGTTATAAGAATAATCAAGAGTGATAGTTAAAAGGTGAATATGGACGAAAAGCCCAACATGAAAGATAGCCTCATTCAACGTAAGTATGGCTCTTTGAGTCTTAGTTTGATCTTGTGGTTTCTTATGCTCTCCCTACTTCCTCTGGCGGGCGTCTCCTGGTTTAGCTACGAGCAAGCTAAACAGAGCCTGCTAGAGGTGTCACAGAAGGAGCTGAGGCAGTCCTCTTTGCTGAGTACACAAGCCATTCAGAATTGGTTTCAATATCGCATGGTCGATTTGAGCGTAGAGTCGGTCTCTCCCAATAACTCACTTTTACTGCAGTCACTCATTGCCGGGTTGGACCGAAGTCAATTAAGTGCCGGTGAGTATGTAAAATCTGCCGATTGGGCATTGATAGTCGATACCTACCAGCATGAGCTTCTGACTAAGAGCCTGCAATATGACTATATCAGCGATCTGTATCTGATCGATAAACGGGGTGAGATTCTATATACAGTAGCCAAAGAGGAGGACCTGGGAAGAAATATCTTCAGTAGCGAGCTCTCTGACTCACTATTTGCAGCGGCTTTACGTCAAACCCTTGAATCCGGAGATGCCAGGTTTTCAGGCTTGGAGCGGTATCAATTTTCATCTGAGCCACTTGCGGGCTTCATCAGTACACGCCTCTTCGATGAGTTTGGAGAACCTATAGGTGCTTTCGTTATCCAGTTGAAATTTGAGAAAATATTAAACCTCCTTCGTTCGGCCATAGAGAGTGATAGCTCGTTATCACATTACCTTGTCGCCGAAGACGGCACATTGAGAACACCGATAAAAGATAACTGGAGTGAAGTGCTTCAAAGAAAAATTGATACTTTTCAATTTCAATTATGGCGTGACAAACACAGAGCTGATGATGGCAGTAGCCTGAATAGGAGTCTGGATGAAACGAGCATAAAAGAGTCGGCCTCAGAGTATATTGGCCCCGATGCTCAGGAGGTGATCGGCATCCATCAGGAGGTCAAATTAGCCAATGTGACCTGGCTACTTATCAGCGAGGTAGACAGGGATGAAGCTTTATCGGCAATCAATTGGTTAGGCAAGATAACCATGTTTTTAACTATGCTGACAGCATTAGTCGTGAGCATATCGGCTATCTATATAACCAGGAAGATCACCCATCCGATTAAGGTGTTAGCGGCTGCGAGTCTGAAGATGGCCTCCGGCAGCGAGGTCGACGAAATAAAGCTTGAGAGTCACGATGAAATTGGTCAGTTGACCGATGCGTTTAACTCTATGATGGTTTCGAAAAAGGCTCATGAACAGGCGCTGTACAAGGCTAACGAGCAGACTAAATTGGCTTTGGATAGCCTGGAGGGACAAAAATTTGCTCTCGATCAGCATTCCATTGTCGCGGTGACAGATCTTAAGGGCACAATTACCTATGCAAATAAGCGCTTCTCTGAGATCAGTGGTTATTCTTCACAGGAGTTGATAGGCAAAAATCATCGAATTCTCAATTCGGGTCACCACCCCCGTGGTTTTTTCAAGCAGATGTATGAAGTTATCTCAAATGGCGGTGTGTGGAACGCCGAGATCTGTAATCGTGCCAAAGATGGCTCTTTATATTGGGTAGATACTACAGTTGTGCCACTTAAAGACGCAGAGGGGCAGCCCCATAGCTATATCGCAATTCGTACCGATATCACCGAGCGTATGAATGCATCGATCAAGGCGACCGAAGCTCTCTCTTTGATGCACTCGGTACTCGAATCTACAGATAACGGCATACTGGTTACCAGTATTAAAGGCAAGGTTCTGCAGGTCAACGCTCGCTTCATGGAGTTGTGGAGAATAACTGATGATAGCCTGATTGGGAGCGATGACGCCGAACTTGCCCATCATGCCAGTTCTCAGCTTGT
This sequence comes from uncultured Shewanella sp., assembly GCF_947501225.1. GTDB lineage: Bacteria > Pseudomonadota > Gammaproteobacteria > Enterobacterales > Shewanellaceae > Shewanella. Next base: position 297,856 of record NZ_CANMUW010000004.1, on the reverse strand, counting down.
CGATTCTGAGTCATTTATAAAGGGGATTGAGCGGCTCTACAGGGAGCCGGAGCTGGAGCTGTTCGATACCCTGGAGTTTAAAGATGGCAGGGTGTTTGAACGTGTTTCACTCCCGATGCTCTCAAAGGGGGAGGTACTTGGCCGGGTTTGGAGCTTTCGCGATGTAACCGAAAGCATGAGGACTCGCAGTGAGTTGGTGCAGGCTAAGGAGGAGGCTGAGCTGGCTGTAAAAGCCAAGAGCGAGTTTTTAGCCAGTATGAGCCATGAGATACGAACCCCGATGAACGGTGTGCTGGGGATGCTGGGGTTGCTGCTCAATACAAAGTTATCAGATTTTCAGCGTCGCAGGGTGAGTATCGCTCAGTCCAGTGCTCAATCTTTGCTGACACTTATCAACGATATTCTCGATTATTCGAAGATAGATGCGGGTAAGCTCGAGCTGGAAAACTTAGATTTTAATCTAAGGGGGATGCTGGGGGAGTTTGCCGAAGGCATGGCCCATCAGGCTCAGGATAAAAATCTTGAGCTTATTCTCGATGTAAAAGGGGTCGAGCAGTCGATTGTCAATGGTGATCCCGGCCGTCTGCGGCAAGCACTGACCAACCTGACGGGTAATGCGATTAAGTTTACCACTGAGGGGGAGGTGGTAATTAAGGCCGAGCTTGTTCCCTGTGATGATGAGGCACTATGGTGTTTCAAATGTTCGGTTTCAGATACAGGGATCGGCATTGCCAAGGATAAAATTGATTCATTGTTTGACTCCTTCAGTCAGGTGGATGCCTCTACTACCCGGAAGTACGGAGGGACTGGCTTAGGGCTGGCTATTGTCGATAAGGTGTGCCGCCTGATGGGAGGCGGGGTTTCTGTTGAGAGTGAAGAGGGAAGAGGGAGCTGTTTTCGCTTCGAGGTGATGCTCAGACGGAGTGAAAACTCTCAGCTGGTGATCCCTAAGGTTGATATATCGGCACTAAACTTACTGGTTGTCGATGACAATGAAACTAACCGTGAGGTGATCCGGGGACAGCTCGAATATTGGGGGGCCAATGTGGTTGAAGCAAACAGCGGCCCGCAGGCACTTCAGGTTTGTGAAACCTATTTTGAAGACCCCGATAAGCAACTATTTGATGTCGCTTTTCTGGATATGCAGATGGCCGATATGGATGGGGCTCAACTAGGTCGATTAATGCAAGCCGATGCCAGATTCAAAGCCATTAAACTGGTGATGATGACCTCCATGTCACAAATTGGTGACGCTGGCTTCTTCGCAGAGCTCGGTTTCAGTGCTTACTTTCCTAAGCCCACAACGACATCCGATCTCTTCGATGCCTTAGCGATAGTTTCCGAAGGGGGGCTGGCTCTGCAAGAGGCGCAGCCTCTGGTGACACACCATTATCTTCAATCGTTTAGTCATGATAACGGGGAGGAGTCGCAATTATGGCCTGAAGACTCTCATATCCTTCTGGTCGAAGATAACTATGTTAATCAGCTGGTGGCCAAGGGGATTTTAGAAGATTTCAGTTTGTCGGCTGATGTTGCCGATAATGGAGTGTCGGCCTTGGAGCTGCTGAGTCAGGCCGATAGCAAGCCATACTCCCTTATTTTAATGGATTGTCAAATGCCGGAGCTCGATGGTTATGAGACAAGCAGGCGGATCAGGGCCGGGGCGGCGGGTGAGCAATATCTGGATATTCCTATCGTGGCGATGACAGCGAACGCCATGATGGGAGATAAGGAGAAATGCCTGGATGCCGGGATGAGTGATTACCTCTCTAAACCCATAGATTCAGATAAGTTGCGGCTAAAGTTAAATCAATGGCTTAAGTTGAATCGAGATGAAAACCTGGGGAATGAATCGACACCACTTTCTCCTCCCATTGAAGTAAAGAGTCCTATACTTGATGAGGAGTTACCGCAAGCGGGTGAAGTTGAGGTCTGGGATAGGCAGGGGTTGATGAAGCGTGCCATGGGGAAGGCGTCACTCTTTAACTCAATCCTTGTTCTGTTTATGGAAGATATTCCCGCCCGGATAGAAGCGCTCAAGTTGGCAGCTGAAGATGAAGATATCGAACAGATCAGGCTATCGGCTCATACAGTTAAAGGGGTTGCGGCCAATGTCGGGGCTGAGATGCTACGAAAAGAGGCCGAGAGAATTGAATCTGCAGCAAAAGTTTTTGATATCGATTCGGTTAAGCTCGATATGCCGGCCTTAATTCAGGCCTACAAGGAATTAAAGAGCTGTATTGAAGATTTTCTGGATAACTGCCCTTCTCAGTCACAGCAGGATAGTTATATGACCGGGGAGGAGTTAAGTCGTGTCCTGGAGGATATCGGTAATATGCTCGATGATGGAAGTTATATCGATGTGGATGATTTCTCCGCCCTGCAGTGTGCTACCAAAGATACAGTGGGGCAAAACCTGTGTGATCGGCTTTTAGGTCAACTGGCCGATTTTGAGCATTCAGAAGCAAAAGAGACATTAAGACAACTTACACAATTACAGCTAGACAGCAATTCGAAACCCGCCAAGGAGTTGGTTAATGACTGACCTGCCGACAATTTTAATAGTGGATGATTCACGAACCAACATTCAGCTGCTCGCCGGCTGTTTGAAAAAAGACTATCAACTGAAAATTGCGATGAATGGTCAACGTTGCCTCGAGCTGGCGCAGGCATCCCCACAGCCCGATCTTATCCTGCTTGATGTGGTTATGCCTGAAATGGATGGCTATGAGGTGTGTAAGAGGCTCAAGGCTAATCCCCTCACACAGCATATACCTATCATATTTGTCACGGGGAGAGACAGCGACGATGAGGAGGAGTATGGCTTGCAGCTTGGGGCGGTCGATTACATCACTAAGCCTATTCGTCCCGCTATCGTGACAGCAAGAGTTTATACCCAGATCATGTTGAAACAGAAGAGCGATGAATTACGTAATATGGCGCTTCATGATCAACTGACTCAGTTATATAACCGTCACTTTCTGCTCGAAGCCGCCAATCAAAAAATTGCCGAATCAGTGAGACATAACAATTCACTGTCGATATTGATGATGGACATAGATCATTTTAAGCAGGTCAATGATCAGTTTGGTCATCAGGCCGGAGATGGCGTGCTGCAGGCCGTAGCTCATGTTCTGGCGCAGAGTAATCGCAAGGGAGATGTAGTAGCCCGCTTCGGGGGAGAGGAGTTTGTTGCCATCTTTGAGCACTGCTCAATTGACAGTGCCGAGGCAAAGGCTGAAATGTTGCGGGATAAAATTGAGCAATTGATGCCAGTGGGGATCCACGTCACCGGCAGTTTCGGAGTGGCTGAACTCAGGCCCGATGAGGAGAACTTCGAACAGCTGTTGGCTCGGGCCGATGAAGCCGTATATCGTGCCAAAGAGATGGGAAGAAACAGAGTGGAGCGCGCAGCGATAGATTTAAGTTGTGGTGAATAGGCGTTGCTGACAAGTTTCAATGACACTCAATTTAGTGCTTTCTTATAAAGTTTAACAGACGAAAGCAGTTAAATATGATTTTACAGGGAGTTAGTGAGATGAAGAGGGTTTCTAATATCTTAGTCGTTGACGACACAGCTGTCAGTCGTATCTTGCTCAGGGGGATGCTGGAGGATAGGTACGAAGTTCGAGAGGCCGAAAACGGTGAAACCTGCCTGGCCATGGTAAAACAGGAGATTCCCGATCTGTTACTGCTCGATGTCGATATGCCCGGCTTAACCGGTTATGAGGTATGCGTGGCTCTGAGGAAGGAGCCTGCAACGGCCAATCTGCCCATAATTTTTGTTTCAGCCCTGGATACGGTAGAGGAACGCCTGGCCGGATTCGAAGCCGGAGCCGATGAATATATTGTAAAACCGGCCGAGCCTGAAGTGCTCAATGCAAAGGTTGAAGCCTGCATCGAGCGCCATATGGAGGTGTTTAATGCCGAGCAGTCGGCGTTAGAGGCGACCGAGATCGCCATGGAGGCCATGACCGTCAGTAGTGAGTTAGGGCAGGTGGTCAAGTTTATCAGGGATGTACAATCCATTGAAAAGGTTGAGGATGTGGGCCTTGCTATCATGGTAATTCTCAAGCGTTTTGGGATGCATGCGGCGGTGAGAGTCGATATCGGAACTGCAGAGTATATAGGTTGCGGCGAAGACAGTGTGGAAGCCAAGGTGCTCTCAAGATTTGTCGAGCATTCGGATCGAATTTTAAGTGTTGGGATCCGTACCGTTATCCGAGCACCTCATATTGTCTTGCTGATAAAAGATATGCCACTGGACGATGAGAAACGCTGCGGAAGGTTCAGGGATCATATCGCCGTATTGATGGACATTGCTGGTGCTCATCTGGCTAACCTAAAGACACGTGTGGAGATGGTTGAGCAGAGGCAGGCTATCTTTACTCAGGTCATCGCCGTTGCTGAGAAGCAGTTGCAGTTGACGGCCGAGCGTCTATTTGTACACGACAGAAATTCGCAGCAGATCATGCACAATATGGTCAACCAGTTGGAGGGGATGCTCTTTGGGTTAGGCCTGGAGGAGGATCAGGAGAAGCAATTGATGGCCCTTGCCGATCAAACGTCGTTGAAGCTGGAGGAGACACAGGGCGACACACAGATGGTGAGTGCAGAGCTTGGGGCGATACTCGAAAGTTTATACGATTTTTTCAATACCCTGAATGATAACGCGGACTCAAGCGGGCTTGTTGACCTTTCTTGTGGAAAAAGCGGGCAAGCACTTACCGGCACTCAGCCCCTTAATCGACCGATTTGAGTCTAACGGTGTAATCACAGCAATTACACTGTAGTGGGGGATAACTATAGTTAACGATTAAAACCGCCAGGTGACGATCAGCGTGCCGTAGCCATGCCAATTGTTGGGGTTACTCTGTTGCTCTCTTGTGTAGGCATTAAAGTTCCATGCAAGAGACCATGAGGGCTGAGTCCAGATGAAGCCTGTGGTGATCCCTGCCTGATTGTTTTCAACCTCAACGTGGGAGTCATAGGGAAGGGAGCCGTCTATTGTCTGGTCATTGAACCGATAGCCCAGGTAAGCGCGGGCGAAGAGCATCCAGCTCCCCGATTTAGTCGTGGCTGAGATGTTGCCAAGCTGGCCACTATGCAGGCTTAGGCGACCAAATGACTCCGCTAAGTTTGTCCCCCATCTGAGGGTTAACCCGAGATCGGTTTCACTGCGAAAATTACCGACTTGTGTATGGCTGAGCCCGCTAAGCTCCCATTGAGTCTGACCCATAAATGCATTATCAAATGCATTCTGGCGTACAATAAGTGCATCGATCTCATAGGCAAGCTGAAGGGTTAACTGGTTCTCAATCTGATGTTGCCAACCATTGGGGGTTGATGATGGTGTGATCTTATGGAACATTTTCTGTAGCTGTTCGGTAAGGGAAGCGGGCCCCAGTACCCCAATAGATAACCAGTTTTTCTGGGCCCATCTCTCTCCATAGGTTGCGGTGTGACTCTCGAGCGCTAAGTAACCGGCGTAGGGACGATCGTAGGGTTGCGGAGCCTCACTCTTGATATCACCCGGAGTCCACATCTGCTGTGTGAGTTTCACTCCCCAGGCTCGCTGTGCATCGTTCTGCTTGAAGCTCGCTAAACTTTGCCAACGGATCGGGAGGGCTTTGTCATTCAGGCTTTGCATAGGATCACTCTCCCAACCCAGGACTAAGCCATTGGTATAGTTACCGTCGTCCTTGAAGATAAAGTCATTGTCGACCTGTAGGTGCCATTGGCCCGCATCTACCCAGGGAGAGATGAGGAGGAGAAAGGAGGTACCGATAAAACACTTTGAAACTTGATAGTTCATATTCAGCTCCAATAAAGGACAGCAAGTAATATAAAACTTTCCTTGAGCATAAACAGATCCCTGAAAACTCTTCAATAGAATTGATGTGACGCTTTGTATTAGGCCAGGCCGATCACACTTCAGTATAGACTATCGCCTCAGCGGAGCAGCTGTCCGGACACAAGCCTGAAACCGTTAAGTGAGAAGGCATGAGCATAGAATTCAACTTTTTCAGCGTCTTGCATCAAGGCTGTCTGTTGCGTGCTGGCTTCACCGTTCACCTGAGCGAAAGAGACTCCCTGCTTACATCCTGATTCTGCAGTAGGCCAGGTCGTTAAGGTGCTCAAACGCTACCGGCGCCATAGTGAGAGATGAATAACAGGTCAGCCAATACACAGATGCGGTGCATAACAATATTCAAGTGGCGCTAACGGTTGTGAGTGAGGAGATCTGGCCAACACATTTGCACTGAATGTATTGTTTAGGTTATCAATATGGTAAGGCTGTCAGATAGTGGCTCTTGAGAGAAAGAATATGAATCATAAGCTTGTAACTGTGGGGCGGGTGATATTAGCGCTCTACTTCTTGCTGCCCGGCATAATGAAGTTTGTCAGCTGGGATATGCATGTTGCCTTAATGGAGAAGCACGGGATGAGCATGATCCCGCTACTTCTGGCTGCGGCGGCAATATTTGAGATCCTTGCCGCCATCGCGCTGCTGATTGATCGCTATACGGCGCTGGTATCGATACTGCTGGCACTGCTTGTGGTGGTGATAAATATCAGTTTGCACGATTTTTGGAACTTCAGCGGCGTAGAGGCTGCCCATGAGATGCAAAACTTCATTAAAAACCTCGGGATCTTTGCTGGGCTGCTTGTACTGGCGGGGCACTCGGGTGAAGAGTCGAAGGCAAAAAACAGATGATGGTGAATTTATCCGGCCTTGAGTAAGGTAAAGAGTAGAGCAAGAGCAGACTTTACTTTTCTCGTCATCTGTTTAGCTTGAACTCTCCCGTTATCATGTGCAAAATCTAGCCACCTGAAAATACTGGAATTTGTTGGTTACCTGGATGGACTCGAAGCGCTTCTCACCGGCACGGGGATTTACCCTCATTGAGCTGGTTGTTGTTATTGTGATCTTGGGGCTGCTGGCTGTGACGGCCTCCGCCAAATTTATCAGTCTGAGTGGCGATGCCAGGGATGCGGTGCTACAGCAGTTCAGCGCTTCAGTCATCGAAGCCAATAAGCAGATATATATCTTATCTAAACTTCCCGGTTATCGGGCCAAACCGGTATCCGGGCGCGGCGACCTTACCGATGTTGATGTGGATGGTGACGGGGTATTCGAAACCCGTCTGAAATGTGGTTATCTGGACAATACCGATGTCGCCAAGAGATTAAACTATAGCGACGATCGCATAGGCTTCGAGTATGAGGGGGTCGATAAGGTCTACTTTGGCTTCGGTCAAAGCGATATTAAGTCCGGGCAATGCTATTTCATGTACCAACAAGCCTACGGTACAATCAACCCCGCCAGCTGTAGCCAGGATGACCCAAAGGCCGCACCGGTTTATCAGATCGTGACTGATGGTTGTTAGAGCGTTCGATATGATTACATATCACTTCGACAGCCCCCCGAACTTAGGTCGTCGGATTCAAGCGATAAAAGGGCTGTAGCCCCCGTTTAACTGCCGATCACGGCGACACCAAACAGTGTCTGGTGGCCACGCAGCACCAAAGCATAGACCATCACTCCTACCACCACTGCGATAACATCGAACTTAGCCTTAGGTTGCCCCTTTGGTACTAAGCTCTCTCTGGGCTTTACCAGTAACATATCGGCCAAAGCATAGAGGAGGAAGCCACCGAAGAGAATGGCGGAGGCCAGATCGCCGTTTGCCAGCAGGTGAACCAGGGCCCATAAGCTGGTGGCTATCAGCATTGGGTGTTTGAGTTTGGCGCGGATATGTGTGTTGAGATAGGCGGAAATAAGCAGAATAAACACCAGTGGCATGATGGCGTGAGCCAATGGACGCGCGAACGTTTGTGGCTGCCAGAGCTGCTCTTTTGAGGTCATGCCAAAGCCGTTAACAATCAAGATAAATCCGATAACCGAAATGAGCGAAAACAGCGCCAGATAGGGAACTCTTCCCATTTTATCTATTAAGTTCTGTCTGAAGGATATCTGGCTGGGGAGTAGGTGGATGGCGATAAACAGCCCCATTCCAAGTATTAACTGTGTCATGCATATCTCCTTATATGGCTATCTGATAGTTTTAGCGCAGCCTCTGGCGTGCGGTCTTTATATCAATCTCGCAGAATAGCATCAGCTTGTCACTCTACCTCGGTATTTTTAGCTTTATATCGTAGGGGCTGCCGGATTTATGGGGGCGACAGAGTTACCGGGTACAGCTAGAGTGTATCGTGCAAGAGGAAGCTGATTTTTTTACAGAACAGCTTGGTTTAACGCGTATATTTATTTTAGAGCTCTATACTAAATTAAAATATATTCTGTATCTTTTTGAGAATGGAAGGTATCGAAGGGTAAGCAGTATTTCAGCTTAATCAAATATGCGGCTCTCCCGTTTATAGACAGTAGCGACGTCTTTTGTGTTAAGCGTGTGCGAGAAAGATAGCGTGCCACTCACATAAGATTAGTCACCAAATTACGCCTCTGGTTAACATGAAGCGATAGATATGAATACTGAAATCATCTGGTTTGTTATCACGCTAGTCTCTGTTCCGGCCGCTGGTATCCTTGGGTATTCGCTGCAGAGGAGAAAGATGAACCTTCTGCAGTTGGAGAATGAAAAGTTAAGAAGAGATAACCTCGCCCTGAAAGCGACAGGGGAGTCAAAGGCCGAGGAAAAAGCATCAGTCGATGAAATGGGGGAGGCTACAGGCAGAGCACAGGAGTCTATAGGAGAAGATGTCGAAGATTTTCTGCTGAAAATTGACTGGAGAGACAAACTATTTCAGCTATGCGCCTTCCTGTTTCTCTGTTATTTCATCTATGACATCTATAGGCTGGGAAGTTGGCTGTACTCTTTCATTTAGCTGGCTGGTTCACTCATGATTTGTTGATTGCTGCCAGATATTAACTGCAATTTCCCACACTCTATTGATGAGATAAAAAAAGGCCAACCCGTTAAGGTTGGCCTTTTTTCTGAATTGGTGGAGGCGGCGGGGCTCGAACCTAATGGCTTTCTTGTTGTTATTAAACGCTCTGTCATGGATGAAAAATTAAAGTGTTACCATCAGTGTTACCTTGTCTCAGGGTTCAACTTTAACATTGTATTTTATGTTGTGCTCAAAAGGCTCTTTGTACAGCAAGCATTGGTAGCTCTTAAGTATGGCATAGAGACGACCAATGTGGACACAAATCAAATCATAATCCCACCTAAATCGGGCTGACCTCAGTACTACCTCAATATAGCTCTCCAACCCAATATCATTTTGCCGTGCTCTAATCAAATTTGCTTGTGTCGAGTTTCATAATAAAAGCGAAGTTTGAGTTTTCGGTAAATCGGCAAAATTGAATGCGGAGTTCACTCTATAGCAAGTTTGTCATATGCATTGAGCAGTGGTTAAGCGTTTATGCTGTTATCAGCTGAGAGGGAGTGACTGTCTGGTCGTCGAAATCGCAGATTAAAGCTTAATGGGAGTTAATGAAATAATTGAATGAATTTTAGAATTAGTCTTTAGCTCCCTTTTATATATGGCTTAGCTCTGTGTGAATTTTTGATGTAAGTGGGCTTTATTTGTGGCTTGTCTGTTTTTTGTATGGAGGAGGTAAAATGAAGCTGATTACTTATACTGCAATTTTTTTGTTAGCTGTTTTATTTTGCATGTCAGAATCAGGGCAAATTTTTATGACCTGGATCGAACCATACGCTTCTTGGCATAAGTTATCTAAAACCTTGGAGGTGTTACTCGGTAGGCTTGATTATTTTCTTGCTGCTATGTGAATTCCCATCCTCAAATATTTATTAATTATGCAGGTATTAGCCTATCGGGATTGAATATGTTTGTTAGTTACGTCGGCTATTTATCATTGGTTAGTGATTTTTATTATTACCTTTTATTTGTTCACAGGAGAGCTGTTATGAATTTTTTTACCACCTTGTTCAGCAAGCTTAAAGGGAATAATGTTGCTGTCTTAAATGATCAGCCTAATGACTCGAAGAGTAGAGGTATAAAAGACTCCTCCGGCTTAGTTTCAACCATGCCTGAGAGTGACGCTACATCAAGTGCTGCTACCATTCCTCAAATTGCTCAATCCCAAGTAATGGCATGTCAGCAAGCCGAACCGATAGAACCTGTTGGCTATAAGGATGGTGTTCGCTATATGGGAGAACAAGCAGCGGTAGCGCAACCTTCGTTGTTGGATGGTCTAGGTTTACAGCAACAGTTTACGGAACAGGATATTATCAAATTGAATGCGGATCTGTTGAATGTGACTCAGCACTGGTTTGAGCAGATGGTGTATCAGGCATTTTCAGCTAAAGGGTTGAACCTCTGGTTTGATACAAATGGTAGAGCATTTTGGTGCAACGGAGGTGAAAAAGTCGCATTGATATTAGATCACAACCCTGAATCATTATATAGCTGCTTCGTTGAGCCTTTTGGCGTGAAAGCGTTGTTGAATGAGTTGAAGGGCATTGCAAACCCTTGTAATCGTTTTTTGGTGATATCTTCCGGTAAGATTAATCAACCAGCAAACCGTTTTATTCGTCAGTTTGGTGGTAGTTACTTAGATGGGAAAAATATCGCTTTACTCTTAAGGTGGAATAATATTTTGAGATAAAGTCGATCTGGCTTCGTAAATGACCAGAATGGACTTGAAATTTTTTCCCGTTCGCATAGCTTAGTAGCTTAATAAAAAAGCATTGGATGCGAAAATGACCTTTCCTACGATACATATCAATTTAGTTTCTGCGCAACTTTCTGCGAATCTGATCCCAACATTGTCTGATCCCTGTATCGAAGGTGTGGTGCTGGTCACGGGTGATGACAAGATGGTCAACTCTGAAAGACGATTAATTGACATCTATAAGCGCAAAGGTGTTGAAATTTTAGGTATTACTTTTCAGTGTGGCCACACATCTTATTATCCTAAGATTAAGAATTCAGCTAATCGGTTACTTGATATTTTATTAACGAAGTACCCTGAGCATCGAATAATATTAAATGCTACCGGTGGCACCAAAATGATGTCTCAAGCATTTTGCGATGCTTTTCGCCATAGTGATAACGTAGAGGTCATCTATCTGGATACTGCCTCTGGCTGGATTGTTTACCCTTATCAACCAGAACGTAGCTGCCAAGTAGAAAGCGTCATAGATATTGAAACTTACTTATTAGCCCATAATTTTAGAATGACAGGTGGCAGTATCAATGATGCTGATACGCTTCAGCTAATTGTAGATCGTCGTCACCATACCGAGTTTTTGGCCAAAACATTGACCAATGCACAAACGATAATGGCGGCAGTGAACTGGTTCGCTAATAGTGCGTTAAATAATCAAGCGGTGCCACTTACTGCCAAGATTAATGATTACTTATATAGTAAACAACTTCTATTTATCGAGCAGTTGGAAAAACGCGGTGTATTAACCCGTGATGGGCGAAAAGTAACGTTCATAAATGAAGATGCTGCCAGGTATCTTTGTGGTGGCTGGATGGAAGAGCTTGCTTACTTGGCAGCTGTTGATGCCGGTGCCGATTTTGTTGGGATTAACGTTGAGGGCAAATGGCTTAAGGCTGGCAGCATCAATAGTACCAACAGCAAGAATGAGCTTGATCTGTTAATTGTTCATAATAATCAGATGATGCTGGTTGAGTGTAAAACTCAGAGGTTTAGATATAAGGAAAAGGATAACCTTAGTGAGCAAGATAAAATGAAAGCTCAAAAAGGCAAGGAAATTTCAAATAAATTAGATTCATTGGGGAAAAACGTTGCCGGACTATATTCGAAAGTGATTTTTGTATCGGCCGGTGATGTAAGCCATACCATGGCGGATAGAATGAAAGCTTATAATATTACCTGTTTTGAAGGTAAGAATATTTTTAAGTTTAAGGATTATGTTGAGAGTTGGATGGAGTCAACTAAGCCTGATGCTGCGCTTCCGGATGTATGATTTTTCGAATTCTATCGCGACTGTATAGAACCTGATAATAAGTAGTTAAAAAGACCCGAGAGGGTCTTTTTTTTTAGCTATACGTTTACATACCGAGTAATAGTCTTTGACGTAATAGTTTTGTCACCCCGACGAATAGCCCTTAAGTACTAGGCTTGCTCCTACTATTTAGACATGAAATCGCCTCTCTCTTTTACCCAAAATAATATCGCAAGTTTGTGATTTAACCAAGTGTTGCAATGTCTGGTTATTATTATCTCAACAACTCGCAAAAGTGTAGTTATTAGTAAATTTCCACCTTAGGGGGAGTATTAAAATAGATGCTTTAGATAACAACTCTAGTGCCATCAGACAAGTTTGCTAGAAATCTAAATCATGAAATTTAGGGCACACTGAACTTATTAAAGAACAACATTCTTTTAATTGATTGGAGAGTCATCATGAGTAAATTAATCGCGTTCGGTTTAGCTACATCTGTATTGGCAACATCTTCAGTGGCTCTCAATGCAAACGCATCAACTGCCTATCTATTTGGTGGTCGAAGCATCGGCATGGGCGGAGCGGACGTTGCTCAAGCTGACGACTCTACCGCTATTTTAAAGAACCCGGCAGGAATGGGAATGCATGCCTTGGGGCAAAGTGAAGGCGAGCCGGCTGGTGGGGATATCTCTTTGACCTATGGATCTGTATTGCAACCCCAGGATGGTCAGTGGAACGTTGATAGCAACCAAATCACTTTTATCGGGGGAATGTATGGCGGAATGGGGGCGGCATATGGATGTGATATGGCTCATATGCAAACAACTGAAGGCAGTAGCTATAAAGTCTGCACGTTTAGTGCAGGTTATGGGTTACTGCTGAGTGACTGGATTTCGATAGGTGGCTCCCTAGGGTTTCCCTCTGCCAACAATGGTGATGGTCATCAACAGACTAGCTCCAAGTCTATCGATGGGACGTTAGGTGTCATCTTAGTGCCATTGAACCAGGAGGCTGAGCTCACATCATTAGAGGCATCTACATATTACACCCTAAGACTTGGCGCTGCTTATAGTACCGAGGCTGATGATAAGCTAGAAAGTGGGGAGTTAGTAGCGCTGAGGCCTGAGCGATTTGGAGTCGGAGCCCATTTTTCAGGCGCTGTGGCGACCAGCGCAGGTATTGATTGGAGGTTTACTCTCAATGGTGAATATGAGCGATTGAGCTACCTGCCTAGCTGGGGAGCCCCTTCCGGTGAGGTCGATATTGTCAAGTTTGGAGGTGAATGGAAGTTGGTCAGCTTATTTGGCTCAGGTGTCGATGTCGCCTTTCGCTATGGTGAGAATCACTACCTCTCTTTTGGTGCGGGTGATAAGCCAGAGAGGGAGCAGTTTTACGGGATTGGCCTGCTTGGAAAGCACCATGGGTTAGATTTTTCGGCTAACGAGTTGCAAAACGTGCACATGAAAGGCTGGGGGTATACGGCGACATATAGCTTCTATTGGTAACACGGGAGTGCGCAGGTTATCGCTTATGAGCTTTAGTCTGCGCATCCACTCTTCGATAAAGGTCATCATATAGTGTGTTGAGAAAACGCAGTTTATGTGGTGTCCAGAGACCTTATCAATAATCAACACTCTGTCTAACCTCTTTCATTTTGCGAGCTAAGGATACTGTTATGCGAGTAATATCATTTTTTATCGTTATCTCATGTTTTTTCATTTCGGCGTGTGGTAGTAAGCCTGACGATCTGACTCGAGCTAATAGTGCTTATCAGTTATATCTCAAGGGGCAAAAAGCCTTTAATGAACAACGCTTTCTAGCAGCAAAATTATATGTTGATAATGCTGTAAAATTATCTGCTGAAGAGGGAGTGGTCCTCATTAAGCGAGATTTTCGCCCTTCATTTGAAGGCTCTGGTCGTGCAGAGGAGAAGGTTGTTCATGTGTACGAGACGCGTGAAGCTTACTATCCAAAACAGTTGCTCGCTAAAATAGATACCGCGATGGAAGAGGCTCGAACTGAAACTGAACGTGTGGGTAAGCAGCAAAACCCACCTAAATTAGTAGTAACGATGAGCCTTATAGATAGCGACCAAGATGGTACCTTATCTGCGGGGGAGCAGGGCTATATCAAAGTAAAGACCAGTAACCATGGCGATAGCTATGCGCATATGGTCAGTCTCAAGCTATCTTCAAAAAACAAGGCGCTGGAGTTTGAAACTGATCAACATGTATTTGACCGAATAGCGCCTAAAAAAAGCCAGCAATTTACCTTTAAAGTGAGCTTGGATAAGGATTTCGATGCAAATAGCCTGGTTATCAATGCTGCTGCCGAAGAATTGGATGGGTTTGGTAGCGATTTGGTCGCCACCCCTTTTAAGGCTGAACCCTATTATGAGCCGTTATTAGAGGTTAAGCCTGTAAAGGGGAACATCGCAATACCCGCCGGGCTGGAGGCTCAAATAGTATATAGAGTGACTAATAGAGGCAAAGGTACGGCAAGAAACCTGCAGTTCTCAATAGACAAATCTGCCCAGTCAAAAGCTGTTGCCAAGTTAGTGGATATGGCACCGATTAAACACCTTAAATTTGGCGAGTATGTTGACATCTATGTCACGGTTAAGGCTGGCTCAGAGATGCTAGTAGGGCAGGACTTGGGCCTCTCATTAGAAACAGATGAGCTCAATATAGGTAATCGAAAACTGCCACTGTTTGCTGTCGTCAACGAGCCTGCAACCTATAGACAAAATGTTACCAATGGTGGTTCACAACGTGTCAAATACATGGCTACAGATATTTTGCAGCCTGCCAAATCAAAGAGTCAGAATCCCCACCACTATGCAGTGCTTATTGGCAATCAAAGCTACAAGGATAGTCAAATTAATATGGCTGTTTACGCCCGTGATGATGTACAGGCGATGAAAACTGTATTGATAAAATCGATGGGAATACCCGAAGAGAATATCATTATCGTATATGATTTAACATTGGGTGGGTTTAACGCTTTATTAGGCACGTCAACCAGTTCAGGGCGACTGCATGAACGTTTACTTAGCCATCAGCAAAAGTACGGTGTTAAGCCTGAACTCACATTCTTCTACAGCGGCCATGGGGCTCCCGCGAGTAATAATCGTTGGAGCTCTTACCTGGTCACAGCCGATGCACAAATATCCGCATTAAATGAAACAGCAGTGTCGGTCGAAACGCTATATGAGCGGCTGGCTCGCCTGCCAACCTCTAAGCAATCCTTGTATTTAGAGGCTTGCTTTAGTGGAAGATCATCAGCGGGTACCTTTTTTGGCAATGTCTCGCCTATAACCATTAAAACTCAGTCACTACCTAAGTCCGCTAATGGAATCGATGTATATAGTGCTGCGCAGCAGGATCAGGTCGCCAATTGGCTGCCTGCTGCTGAATTGAGTGCATTTACCTACTCTTTAACGCAGGGACTATCAGGTAAGGCTGATGCTAATGGTGATAAGGCGCTGACCAGCTGGGAGTTGCGAAGTTATGTTAAATCAGAAACCCGAAGTGTGGTGAGCAAAATGGACGGTCACACGCAACGGCCGGATGTGACATTGCATTCAAACCGAGTATTGACCACATACAGATAGGAGCGCGACATGAAGAATGCATTGATATTGACTTTAATCATGTTATCAAATGTAGCCGCTGCAGATTGCATTAGTCTACCAGAGCCTGAAGAAAATATTTTTTATGGCTTGGGCCGGGGAGCAACAGAGGCTGTGGCACACGATGAGGCACGAAATGCCATTGTAAAGCAGATGAAAGTAGACGTTACCTATTATGGTCATTACGACGAGCAGATAGATGGCGATATTCATCAGCGCTACCAGACTCAGCGAAGCCAGGAAAATATCAATGTGCAGTTATCTGATGCAAAGCTTATCAAGCTGGTTAGTTGCGGCAAACTGTTTGAGGCTTTGGTTAAAGTTGACAGGCGAAGCTTAAAAAGCCGTATTGCCGCTCGTGATATCCAAGCCAGTATGCTCAGAGGAAGCGATGCGCTCATCGGTAGTGACATGATTCGCAATCTGATTGTTTATCAGGAAAATGAGAGTGCAATATCGACATCACTGATTTTTGATAACGGCAGCTGGATGCTCACACTTGGACAAGAGAGCATCAGGGTAACCGACAGTGAGGCTGGTAGGTTACTCAATTGGCATGCTGTTAATATTGAAACACCGGATCGGTTAACGGTAAAAATTGCCAGTAAGAGTCTGCAATCAATTCACTTGCAACCAAGTTCGACACGGTTACACCTCAATGCCGGTGATGAATTGCAGTACTCCTGGATAAGTCCTCATGTCGGCTACTTTACGCTGGTGACAATCACGCCAGATAACAAGGCCTATCCGGTCGTTATAAATAAAGCGCTAAATCAAGCTCAGGTGTATTCATTTAAGGGCGAAGCGCAACTGCTATTTATAGGCCAACCCTCAATAGAATACATGTTCGCGCTGTTTTCACCACAGCCACTGATATTCCCAAAGTTGACCGAACAGGATAATCATGACGCCGTTGAGCGCAATCAATGGACCTCAGTAATGTTGCAGTACTTAGAGAGTTCAGTTTTAACAAGTTTGTCATTCCGCCAATTAAATATCAGTCCGATAAGATAAAACCAATGAAGAGAAGCAAGATCCTATTACTTTTTAAGGAGCATTATCATGACTAGACTTTTTGCTAAATCCATCATCGCTGGTTGCTTAGTTATCCTGTTTTCTGGCTGTGCTTCAAGGGAGGATGTTCTTGAGCTGGTTGATGAATGTCGTTTTCCGACAACGGGTAAAGAAGCCCCTTCGTGGATATGTCCTCCCCATGTCGATCACCTGCCTAACATCGAGTGGGCCGTGGGGGCTGCTAATCCATCCGTTGCGTCTTACGGCTTTAGAGAGAGAGTGGCTGTCCACAATGCAAGCTTAAAGTTACTCGCTCAGATGAGAATACAGCTCAGCGCCCAACTGACCCGAGATGAGTCGCTTCAGGAGGAGGATAAACTCGAGTTATCGAAGCGCCTGGATAAACAGCTCTCTATCGAGTTCAGTAATGGAGCAATTTCAGGTATTAAGCTTAACCGGGCGCTACAGGATGATGCCGGGCATCTCTGGGCGCTAGTTGGCATATCCAGCGGCGACTTCACTTTGGCGAAAGAGAAAATTTTGCAGCAGGTCTACCAGATGCCTGAAATGCCTGGGTTTGGACATGTTAAACCTGGTCTCGCACCTGAACCGGAACAGGAGCGTAATAGTGAACTTAATCAACCGTCGATCCCAAAGGCAGTGCGATGAGTCGTTGGTTTATTACTCGGCATCTGGGCGCCCTCGAGTGGGCGCAAAGTCAGGGCTTTGTTTTTGATAAGCAGCAAGGCCACTTGCATGATGTGCGATGTATACAGCCTGGGGATTGTGTTTTTGGCTCTTTACCATTCAATCTGGCGTTTGCAGTACAAGAGCGCGGGGCTGATTACTTTCACTTAAGTATTGAGGTCCCAGAAAGGCTGCGGGGACAGGAGCTCACTGCAGCGATGATGAGTAAATATAACGCGAAATTCGAGCAATTTATTATTACCCGGGTCAAGTATTAGCTTGATAGTAAGCCGGCCAAGGGCACCGTTTTCCTCTTGCTAGAATCAAATGTGATTAGGAGTCAGCCATGCAAAGAACGATGCAAAAAGCTGCGCAAAAAACTGCGCACTCAATCAATATATTCAAAGTGGTTTATTTAAGCTTAATATTGACCACCCTGTCGGGCTCTGTTATCGCAAAAACGGATATATATGAGAAGATGGCTCAGCAAATGCAAAGCTATCAAAATCAATATAATAAAAATAACAGCCACTATCAGCAGCAATATAATCAGGGACTGCAAGAGTATCGCGACACTTACCGTCGACACTTATCAGACTATAAGAGCCGCGTTGAACAGCAATGGGGAGTTGCTGAAACAAGCACCCCTTCGAAGTTGGTATTATATACTCCCCAAATGACCGAAAAGCTGGTGGTCGACTACCAACAAAATCGCGTCATTGTGTCAAAACAGAATCAATCAACTGCCAATACTGAAGATCTTGAAAGCTTACTGGTTGACGCCCTTTCTATGCCGATAAGCCAGCTGTCGACTCGATTTGAGGTTGAGCCGGGGATGGCCCTTCCCAGAGCGGAGGCAGAAGCCGGAAAGGGGGTCAGTACTCTGGCTGAGTCACTCGCCATCAGTCCGGTAGATATTGCGCCTTTAGCAAAACAGATTATTGGTAATCAGGACGCCCAGGGGGAGGTTGATGCTGTTGAGAGGACCATCAAGGTGCTGTCAGACCACGCGCAGCAGATACAACAGAGTGGCAAAAATTTGGATGCCGACTCAAGCCGCAAAGAGCTGCAATACGCCAATCAGCTAAAGCTAGAGCGCCAAAGGGCCGAGAAATACCGTAAACATATTGAACAAGCATCTGTGAAGGCAAAATCAACGAGCTATCGGGGCAGTGTTAATCCGAGTCGCTGGCAGCGCTCCCAAGCCTATAGGCAATACGTGGCTCAGCAATCAAAAGCCAATGCAGTCCCTGAATCACTCATCTATGCCGTCATGGAAACTGAGTCGGACTTTAACCCGCTGGCCGTTTCACCTGTCTTTGCGCTAGGGCTGATGCAGGTGGTACCAACTACTGCGGGCATCGATGTCAATCAATACCTGTATAATGACCCCACTCCACCAGCCAAATCCACACTATTTCAGCCGCCGCAAAATGTACTCTTTGGTACGACTTACATCAAGCTCCTCTATTTTTCATATTTCACAAAAATTGATGATCCCACCAGCCGACTCTATTGCACTATCGCGGCTTACAATACCGGCATGGGGAATGTGGCCAAGGTCTTTAATGGAGATAGCATGTCTGTGAATAAGGCTGCGAAAAAGATTAACGGGATGACCAGCGAGCAGGTATATCAGCAGCTACTTCGTAACCTGCCAGCTCAAGAGACTCGCGACTATTTAGTCAAAGTGTTAGCGGCCATGCGTTATTATGATAACGAGCTGGCATCTTAATAAGATCTGCCCGTAAAGGCGCTGCCAATCAGTGCTTGGAGTCAATTTTTTATAAAAGAAGGGCGAGCTCATTTATCCGATAAGTATGAGGGATTTTAGTTCGGGAACCTTTGCTTGGCTCTAGAATATTGATAGTTCAGATATCTTAACTCCGCTTAAACTACTCACCACACCCGTGAAGAACACACCTTAAAAATCAGTACAGGTGCTGTTCTTTCGCTGTTATAGAAGGTGCTGCAGATAATGTCGTCGTGTAGGTCTCAAACAGCTATTATCAGCTTGATTTTCGATATAAATTTTAAGTCTTAATCCCGTCTAAACCGGGCAGGTATCAAAGCTGGTATTACCATCCCTTGGGCAACTGATGCAATTAGGTCTTAATCCCGTTTAAACCGGGCATGTCTCAAAGTGTGTCCCATTGGCCAATTCAGTACTAACGATTAGTCTTAATCCCGTCTAAACCGGGCAGGTCTCAAAGAATATAGATGAAAACGGAGAAGAGCTGGCATTATAGTCTTAATCCCGTCTAAACCGGGCATGTCTCAAAGATCTGGATCTCAGCAAGGATGAGTTTGATTTCTGTCTTAATCCCGTCTAAACCGGGCAGGTCTCAAACAATGTTGTTGGCATGATTGAGAATAATTGGTTTCTAGGTCCTTAATCCCGTTTAAGTTACTCACCTCATCCATGAGGTTCGCCCCGTTGGGGCCAGCGCAAGCGCTCTTCGTCATTTGCTCCTGCAATGTCGTCGGGCAGGTCTCAAACTCTACCCTATACAGGCTAGTGATATCAAGGGCTGTAGCGATGGTTTGCTTGGGAATGTGATATTTTTGTTGCGTTGTAACTCATTTTAACTTGTTTTACTGTGAGAGGTTTTATTAAACAGTGGCTTACAGGTGTTCTATTATGTTGCGTAATATGCACTCCCCTAAAAAATATCAAAGGAATAGTGGGTAACTTTTTCGTTCATCAACCTTCTTTGAGATAGGGCTGTAAATGCTTAGCAAGCTTATCTACCAGGCTATCCATGTTGAACTGCTCGGTGGCTGACAAGGTCACTAGTTGATCTTCGGAAAGAGCAAACAGGGTAGAGATCCTTTGGAGCTTTAGTTGGAGGCTATGTGTCTGTTCCCGGGATAACTCAAATGGCACTCTTCTGTTGAGTGGCTCAATCTTATCGACGGCATTCAGCGCTAGGATCACCTTACGTTTCTCATCTGGTGTCTTAAACAGTTGTGAAAATGCCCATTGATCGATTGTGTAGTCTCTCTGGTCGGCCCTTAGGAAATAGATGACAGAATGCGCTTTTTTTATCGCTTCCCGATATAGGTTGATATATTCGTGATCCAGATTGGGGGTTTCACCAATACCGGGAAGGTCAGCCAGAGAAAAGTGGCACAGTGCCTCGTGTGTCTGAAATCGGTATTCGGCAGATTGCATCACCCGGGTGCAACCCTCAATATCATTGGTGTCAAACACATCTTCTCCCACCAGCTGATTCAGTGTTGTCGATTTGCCATAGCCAGACTTACCGATGGCGATGACCTGGATATCATGAGACTGGTTATCGCCCCGTCGCCAACTTGAGGCCAGGGAGAGCACCGGCTGGCGATTATGCAAAAACGCAAATGAGTTTCTACGCTGGACCAATGCTGGCACATCGCGCTCAATTTTTACCGAACAGTGCAAATTCGTCATAATCACCAAAGCCCCAGTAAACCGCCAATACCACCAACCACTGCACCTACTACAGCGCCTGCCTTACCCGCTACTCTGCCGCCTATTTCACTGCCGCAGACTGCCCCTGCGACGGTACGTGAGATGACACGAGACAGCGAGCTTTTTACTTCCTGTCTGGCTTCATTGGAGAGGTTTTCCTCTTTTACCTCTTTGGCGACTGAGACCTTTTGCTCATCGGGTAGGGAGAAAACGATTTCGTCCACCAGCTTAGAGAGGCCAAACTTTTCATCTGCCGAGATGGGTATAACAGCAGACTGCTTGACTGAAAAGTTGTTCGCTACCCCGGCGACTTTCTGGTAGATGTTTTTCGCCTGAGTCAGCCCCGGTGTTCGGCTTGCACAATCCCAGTCTCTGAACGGTTCAACCTTGTCGACCTGATTGAGAACCATAATGAAAGGCTTGCCTTGCTGTAAGTGGGGCTTGACCACATTGAGATAAAAATCAATATCCACGGAATAGGCTCGGTCATCGGCTTTCAATACCCAAAGCACCAGATCCAGCTTGGGTAGCAGTTGCTGATAGAGCTCAGAATATTCATCATCCCGCTCTTGATTTTCTCCGACACCGGGCACATCCATTAAGGTTATCCCTTTGCCATTATCCAGGCCTAATATCATTTCCTGTGTTGAGCGGGTACAGGCATCGATATCCGAAACTTCGCAGATATCCTGACCAAATAGCGCATTACACAGAGAGGACTTACCGACCCCCGTTTTACCAAATACGCCAACAGCTGGCTTGTAATTCAGCATGCTGGAAATTTTTTCATTGATCCGTAGGGCTTGCTCTGCGGTAAAGTTCGCATCAGCCTCTTTTAAAATATCTACAATCATATTCATCATGATCCCTCATCGTGAGTTTACAAAGGTTAGGTTTCGGGTCTGGCGACGATTGCGGCTCGTGATTAACTGAACCATGCCTTCAGGCGTTCTTCTGCTCTGAGCTGGTGGCTTGCTTTCACATGGGTGGCGACAGTGGCCATGGCGGCTACTAATATGGTTATGTCGTCGGATAACCCAATGCCGGGAACCATATCCGGGATGGCATCGACAGGTAAGATCAGGTAGCCCAGAGCGGAGTAAATCACGCTCTTTGCCCAGATAGGCGTTGATGAGTCTTCGGCCGCATAATAGAGCTCTAACGCCAGTTGCAATGACTTGCGACCGAGTCGCTTCATGTACTTCGTCAGGGCTGACCAAAATCCCCGGTTGCTGAACTCATTGCTGTAATCGGATGTCATCATGCCGTCTTCCTCTTTGCCACTCTTCGATAGAATGAATATTAACCCAAAGGTTTACGCCTAGAGCTCAAACAAACTTGTCTGGGCTGACCAAGGAAAGGATGTGATCCGTATACGGGAGGGGGTAATGATTAACCGGTTGATTATTTGTGACTTCGCTTTGCAGTGAAGAAGGGGGAGGCGCGGCAATGGTAGATGTTTATAGATGGTTATAGGTGTTTATAGTTGATTGTTGCTGGGTTCGGGAAGCGAATTTTTGGACCTTCATCCCTTTTGGCAGGGCACTTCCCGTGGGACTAGCTAATAAGAAAGAGGGCGAGATCGGCTTTAAGTCTTAATCCCTTGGTTCAGGGCGTGTATCGTGAGTCTACCTCATAAGCTCACTCCCATCCATTCTCCTATCTCTTGGTTCAGAGCGTCTCTTCCCGTAGGACGTTACTTGCTTTATTCACAGCCTCATCATCTCTGGTCTTAATCCCTTAGTTCAGGGCGTGTCCAGTGGGACAAAAAGTAGATGTAATAGCAAGA
Source organism: uncultured Shewanella sp. (assembly GCF_947501225.1). Lineage (GTDB taxonomy): Bacteria > Pseudomonadota > Gammaproteobacteria > Enterobacterales > Shewanellaceae > Shewanella. Next base: position 275,369 of record NZ_CANMUW010000004.1, on the reverse strand, counting down.
AAGTATCTTAAGTCTTAATCCCTTGGTGCAGGGCGTGTCCCGTGGGGCTCAGAAATGTGATATTACAGGACAGCGCAGTCTTGTCTTAATCCCTTAGTTCAGGGCGTGTCCCGTAGGACTCAAGTTGAAATTGAACGCGTAGCTGGCGATATGTCTTAATCCCTTAGCTCAGGGCGTGTATCGTGAGTCTACCTCATAAGCTCACTCCCATCCATTCTCCTATCTCTTGGTGCAGAGCGTGTCCTCCCGTAGGACGTTACTTGCTTTATTCACAGCCTCATCATCTCTGGTCTTAATCCCTTAATTCAGGGCGCGTCCCGTGGGACTTGTTGTTGATACGCCTATGAATGTAACTGTAACGTCTTAATCCCTTGGTGCAGGGCATGTCCAGTCAGACTACATGGGAACAGAGCGTACGACAATACTCGGGCGTCTTAATCCTTTAGTTCAGGGCGTGTCCCGTAGGACACTAATGATCGCTCTTAGTGGAACTTACGATGAGTCTTAATCCCTTAGTTCAGGGCGTGTCCCGTAGGACGAGTGGGTAATGTGGGATGAGTATGCTAACTTGAGTCTTAATCCCTTAGTTCAGGGCGTGTCCCGTAGGACGTACAGCGCGCGCAGCCACATGGTTACCAGTCTGGGTCTTAATCCCTTAGTTCAGGGCGTGTCCCGTAGGACGTATCATGGAATCAAATCAGACCCGTTTCAACAAGTCTTAATCCCTTAGTTCAGGGCGTGTCCCGTAGGACAAAACCATTCCACGTATCTATCGTGCCCCGTACGTCTTAATCCCTTAGTTCAGGGCGTGTCCCGTAGGACTAATACATTACAAGACCTATTAGATGGGAGCAATGTCTTAATCCCTTAGTTCAGGGCGTGTCCCGTAGGACTTGTATTAAGACTTAACCAGTTGATTTTAGAAAGGTCTTAATCCCTTAGTTCAGGGCGTGTCCCGTAGGACATGACTATACGAAGAGAGGTGTGCATGGATGTTAGTCTTAATCCCTTAGTTCAGGGCGTGTCCCGTAGGACGAGATAGAACGGATAGCCCCACGAAGAGCACGTGTCTTAATCCCTTAGTTCAGGGCGTGTCCCGTAGGACCCATGAGTTGCAACTTCCTATACCGGAGTACGAGGTCTTAATCCCTTAGTTCAGGGCGTGTCCCGTAGGACGATAGGTAATATAATGAATTATGAAAACCATAAGGTCTTAATCCCTTAGTTCAGGGCGTGTCCCGTAGGACCGAAGGTGTTTTAACTCAGGAAGAGCTAACATACGTCTTAATCCCTTAGTTCAGGGCGTGTCCCGTAGGACAAGAGAAATTGTAACGCATTGTTTTTATTATGGCAATAACGCCATGAAACAAGTGTTTTAAACAAGTGCGAATTCATCCTGCTAGGCAAGCTGCGGGCCAATGATAAAACCACCACTGTATTATCAATAAATTACCTCTCATTTGATTTAAAAGCGGTGCACTCCCATCTGGGGCTAATCTTATCTGATACTGTCTAACAATGTGGTCATACAAACTTGTCTGGCGACTTTTTCTGGTGATGAGGGTCACACTCATGCTGAGAAGGGTCGTTAGATTACAAAGGAGTTGGTATGAGTATGATGGTTTTGGACGAGAAAGATTACGCCTTATCGGTTCGTGATGGCATGTTGTCGTGTGAACATCCGGATAAAGGGCGCCTAAGCATGCCTTGGGGGTCGCTGACGTTAATATTAATCGGCAGGCAGGTTAAACTTAGTTCGGATGTGCTGCTTGCCTTAGCCAGACATGAAATTCAGGTGCTATTTATTGGTGACAAGGGGACTGATCCGGCTAGCTTGATGCCGATGCGTCCTCCCGGCAGTGATATTCGTTTCAGGCAATACCGGGTGTGCTATCACAGTGAGGCTAGTGTCAGGCTTAGTCGTAAGTTGGTGACTCTCAAGACATTGCAGCAAAGTTGGGTACTGCATAAACTGGGTTTAGGTCTACCGCCCGGTTGGAACAATATGGTCGACACCCTGAAACAGGCTGACAACCTGATGTTGCAGGAAGCCAGGTTGTCGCATTTGTATTGGCAACAGTGGGCCGGTAAATTTGCGTATCTTGGATTTCATGGACGGAACAGGAGGCCACCTAAAGACCCGTTAAATGCACTCATATCGTTGGCCTCGGTGATGGAGGACGGTTTGCACGGCAAGGCATTACTGGCTCAGGGCTTGGATATTGGTCTTGGTGTTCATCATGCCACAGGTTATCGTCGTCAGAGTTTGATTTGTGATACCAAGGAGTTGACGCGGGGAAGAGTAGAGGTCTGGGTGGCAAAACTGTTTTTATCTGCAACCATAGATACCAGCTTGTTCGATATCAGCGAGTCGGGTTGTCGATTAACCTCGGCCGGACAGGCCATTTTCTATCCTGCCTGGCACAAGTTTGCCGCTACTCATGAGGGGCGTGTCAAAAGGGTGGCCCGTATCGTGCGACACACTATTGAACGAGAGGCCAGTCGATGACAGTGAAACCTCTTTGGCTACTCAGCTATGATATAGCCTGTCCCAAGCGGCTGCGGCGTGTGCATAAGCTTTGTGCCAGCCAAGGCTGGGGGATTGCAGAAGTCAGTGTATCTGTTAGCCGCTTTACCAAACGAACGGCGGGAGTTGTGCCGTAAGTTGGAGGCCATGATAGATGCAGAGCACGACAGGTTGCTGTGGCTGCCATTTTTACCCAATGCGCAGAGTTTCCATCTGGGGAAGAAGGGTGAGTGGCTAATTGTCCATGACGACGAACGCCTGAACGGATTTGTGTTTTAACTCTTTTCTCAGAGCTGGTGTTGTATTTTCGATCGTGGCTCACCCACCGCTGCACAGATTTAGCTGCGGTGTCCCTAGGGCTATTTTCATTTTTTTCAGCTGGTTGATACTACGGTGATAGTGATAGCTATCACCGTAGTGGGCTTCGACCTTCTTATCCAGCAACTGCGCCACTAGGCTGCTATGTATGATGTACTTGTGGCCGTCACAATATTTAAGCACGAATCGCTCCGCTTTCTCTGACAGCTCCATCCAGCAGCAGGCCAAATCTTGCTTGATGCTGCGGATCAGTGCCTTTTTCCCCAAGGACTGCAGATCCTGATTGATGCCCATGGCCACCAGCTTGAGCCCCTTCTTGGCTTTGAAGACTGTAACCGCTAGCAGTTGATGGTTCTGAAACACCAGCTTCCAGCGAACAGTGGTGTCCAGCAACTGCTGTCGTGAGGCAAAGTGCAGTCCACCTGTGACATCGGCATAACTGGCCTTGAGCAGTTGCCATACCTGTTCCAGATAAGGGCGCATGTCGTTATGGTGGATCAGAACGCGTATATTCATGACAAACCTCACAGGTTACCTCGCCTATAATGGCGAAGTGGTTGATTCGAGTGAGGCTTATGGTAGCTGAGGTAATAGGGGGCGACGGTGGTACAAGTTTGTCTGCTGGTTTGGTGGCGGCAGATATTTGTGCGGATTAGTGAGTGATACAGCCCTTGTGAACGGGAGTGCTGTTAGCTAGTCGAAGAGGCTAAAAGTAGCACAGGCTAAAAGTAGGTTTCCGACAGGAGGTGCTTAATCCCTTGGTTCAGGGCGCGTCCCTTGGCCCGTGGCCAATATGAACAACTTACAAGTAATGAATGACACGTACTAATCCCTTAGTTCAGGGCGTGTCCCGTGGGACTGAAGGAGAGCGCAATGAGTGAGAAGATGAGTCGTCTTAATCCCTTGGTTCAGGGCGTGTTCCGTGGAAACCGCATATGACAACACAAGGGCTCACATCAAAGAGTCTTAATCCCTTGAACAGGGCAAACTCTGCGAGATAGACCATAACTGGGCTCGCGCGTTCTTACCTAAGGCTTAATCCCTTAATTCAGGGCGTGTTTCGTGAGACGTAAAGTAATTGACGGTTACGTTGTAGGTGCAACGTTTTAATCCCTTGGTTCAGGGCCAATACAGTGCGCCAGAAGAAGTTCAAGCCACAGCAGTTCACTGCTAAGTCCTAATCCCTTAATTCAGGGCATATCCCTATAGATTAACTTTAACTGACAGGCATGTCACTAATCGTTAAATCATAATCCCTTTCTGAGCAAATAGGTATGGGGTGCGGGGGGGGAATTTTCTTTGAAACATCTGAGCTGACAATAGTTTTTTCACCACCTGATTTTCAAAGGCTTATCAATATGTCCGTGGTTATGCTGAAGTTCACCGACTTGCCCTCGGGACGCTTGTATTTTTTCATGGGGAAGCGTATCAGTGAGCGAAGGGCTGTTAGCCCTTCGCCACACAGATTAGTTCATGAATTTGATCTTATCGGCTTGTATGGCCAGCCCCTTAAAGTCTTGTACGGCGGTAGATACCTCACCTTTCATGTGATTGACATTCTGGATTTGGTAAAACTTTGCTAACTTCTTGCCCATAACCTCCTCCAGTGCTTTGTTGGTTTCACGCAGAAGGCGATGCCAGAGTGTAGTATGTTTTTTTATCAGCTCTGCTGCGTCGGTGTGGAGGTCTGCATTGAGCAGCTGGTGGGTGTTGTCGTTATCCTGCAGTAGCCAGCGGTTTCTAGGCTGTGGTGAGAGGCGGTCGAGGTAGTCTTTGAGCTCCCCATCTAAATCTTCAAGCGCCATTTTTGAATACTCATCACTGTGAGGTAAATGTAGTGGCAGCAAGGCGAGATAAAAGTCCCGTAGCCTCTGATTGAGTTCCCGGCATGTCATGCCTTTGCTGGGCGCTTCGATACCTTCTCCCGGGTTGTCTTTACTATCCTTGGCTAGCCAGCTGTAGAAGGCAAAGCAGTCTGGTTTCATGATAACTTCATAACCATCGCAATTGATCGCCAGGCGTTGATAATCTAGGTTGATACTGGCGCCTTCTGCATCGATGGTGTTGGCTTGGTTGATGCGTGATACCGTCTCGGTATAGGAGAGCTGGGTATTGCTGACCAGGGCTGTAGGCATCTCTTCACGCATCAGTACCAAAGGAATGGTCGCCAGAGTGACTTCAGCCTTGCTTAGATCGTGTCTTGATCCATTTCGGTCGGCACGCCAGGTTTCAAGTGGGGTTGGATAAAAGAAGTCCGGCACTATCTCATAGGGTTCGCTTACCAGCACATGACTCAGGCTGTCTTGATGTCGACCAAATAGGCTCATGGCGTAACCCATGGCAAATCCCATGGTTTTGCGACCACCGGCTAATGAGGCGTGTATCGTTACGTCAGGATGAGTGGTTTTATCACGAATAAACTGGGTAATATAATCGGCAATGATCTCCTGTTCGCGCTCCGATCGTACATCAACTATTTTTTCACCGTCATCGCCTCTGGGGATATGGATATGGTCTTGGGTAAAACTGATCGGTGGCAGCTGGTAGTCACGGCAGAACTGTTCAAGCTTATTGTCCGAGCCCATGAGAGCACTGATGAGTTTATCAGAGCCTGCCCCGGTGGTGATCACATGGATTTCACTCGGAAGCTGGCTCTTGTCTTTTTTATGGATGCCATAGAGGGTTTCGGTAATGATTTGTGGTGTCATTCCGGAAACCGCGATAAGGATATGTTTCATATATTACTCTCTTTTAGAAGCTGGGGGCGACGATAGGGCGCTCGGCTATTCTTGTCTGTCCATGTGGCACTCAACCTACGTGAATCAACCATCTCTTCAGCGCGTGTTGCAGTTTTTTTTCAGTTGCTTGTTCGCAGCAGAGAAAACGGTTGTGTTTGGCACGACTGCGGGCGGTATCGCTGAGTTGTTGGGCTGTCACCAGCATGGGGGAGCCAAACAGACCGCCGAGATTTTTACTCAGGGTATCGAGTTTATGGATGATGTCCTGGTTCTTGCTGCCGTGTTCCTCCTGCCTGAACCAGTTGCTGGCCTTGCACTCAATGGTCAGTAGCTGGTTGTTGTGCAGTACCAGTACATCGAATTCATTGGTGATATCTTCATTGTTAAAGTGGCGGCTGCCCTGGAGCCAGCGGCCTGAAACACTCATAGCGACCTCTTCGGCGCCACAATCTAGGGCGGTGAGATAGGTAAACTCTTCGAGCCAGCGACCGGCCAGATATTGGCAGACATTCTCGCTTTGGAAGTTAATATGCTGGCTGTGGCCATCCCAATGCAATAGCCCCTCCTCGCTCAGACGTTGGTAAAGGTGGGCATAATCGCTATGAGGGACACTTGGCATTGTTTGCACTTGGCTTTGCGGGTAATCTTTGGCTGCATTGGTTGCCATGGCCTGAATGGCGCCCAGCATCTTGTGACATTTATCTCCCAACTGTTCGGCGAGATACCGTGTTAGGGGGGCGCGTTGCAGTACCTCTTGGTCATTACCATGGCGGATGGCCTGATCATATTCAAAACTGTTTGCCAGCAGGTAGTCGTCCAGGCTCAGCACCGACTTGAATGGCAGGGTGAAGTCGACCCCCGGATTAAGTAGTGGGATCTCCTTATGTTCAGTGTCCGTGTAGATAACCAGAGCCTGTTGTTTATCCTGCTGGTTAAAGGCATTGGCGAAGGCCAGCGCCATTGGTTTTGTGCCACAGGTGGCGTTGAGTACCCAGTGGCAGGCGCCGTGATGAGTGGCCAGAAAATCGATGACTGAGTTGGCCTGTTTGTGTAGCTGCGACAGGCGGGTGCTGCTACCTCCCTGGCTATGCCATAATATCGGGATCTTGTTGCGGCGATAGAGGTTTTCAACTCGCTCGGCTTTATCTGCAAACTTGCTGTCGCCCAAAACCAGAACCACACCAATGCAGTTTTCATCTCCCAAAGTGGGGATGAGGTTCGGGATTAACTGTTCTGATACCAGATTGATATGTACGGTTTTCATGATAAATCCTAGTGCTTCGGTCTTGTTTCTATCATCTCTTATTTCAGCCTGATTTACGTGCAGGCAAGTTTGTGTGACTTAGTTTGAGTTATTCATTAACTAAGGAGGCCCAAGATATTACTGGGTGATGGCCACCTGCCAGTCAAAAGCGCCGAACCCAAAACTCGTCTTACTGCCAAGGTGGATCCAACGACCTATAGTTAACCAAGTCAGCAAGGGCAGCACACCAGGACCTATATAGGCCCAAGAGCCTTGGAAGCCCTCAATGTGGTGCCGATTGCGGGTTCTGGATGAGTAGCGTATAAGTGATTGCTCCTGAGTGTGCTCCCAAACTAAACACGTATTTTCAATGTCGGTGAGGTTTTCTAATACAGCCACTTTTTCCGCTTCGGTGACATTTTCAACGAGTTCAAGTAAACGTCTGGCAATCGCCTTACTTAAGGTTAATGCTGAAGGCGCTTGGGTCAGAACCCGACCTTGCTCTTTGATGTGCAGACGACTGCGGGTCGTGATTTGTGTTAGAAGTCTGTCTGGGGGCAAGTGACTCCATAATGGGGCATTTGTCAGGAAAGCATCGTCAAGACAAAACATGGTATTTTGTTGTTCCAATTGGAGTGGGGCATGGGTACTCCATAATAATCTTTCCCCATCAGGGCCTATGCGTGTTACCTGGTGAAGTTCAAATTGACTCCTTTTATGTCCAAGGCCCAACTCGCCTAATAGCTTAATGCTTTGTAATATTGCAGGTAAATCTTCTGTCATCGGGCCGAAAAGGGTGAGTTCAAATTGCAGCAATTCTCCCTTTAGCCAAGTATGTGAACCTTGAGGGGGAAAAATGGCAAATGGGCGTATGGCTCTCTGTTCGAGTGAGCCATAGCCCCATTGCCAAAGTTGAGGAGCTGTATCTTTTAACGCCCAGCCCCACCCTCCGTGGAAAGTGGAACCAGCATTTTCATCTAATTGACCTGCCTGCAGCATCTTGATACTGCAGCGTAGTGGGAGTATCGCAAGTCGGTTGGCAACATTCAGTAGAGCATCGAGTGCCATATTTATTCCTCGAGCTGTAAGAGTAGAGCTTTGCGCTCTTTTGCCTTCTCTTTTTTCTTCACTTTATGCCATAAACTGTGCACTTTGATCATTTGACTTAAAGCGAGTCGTTCATCCGAGACCCAGTTTTCATCGAGCGCACAGTGAACCAGAGCTGCAATTCCTTTATTAAGGTTCTCTTTGGCCTTGTTATCGATACAGGCTTGGAGGCACTTTTCAAGATCATCCACCTTGAGCCGATTGACTGACATGCTTTGACGTTTGATTTCATTGCGACGCTTTTCTTTGCGCTCATTCACTTGTTGCTTTATGTCTCTCAGCATGTTTTTTGCGGCAAACTGGCCCTCTCGAATGGGCTGCATCAGCCCATAGCCCACCGCAGTCTTTGCACCGATCCCTAGCACTGATAGTGCCTCTGCCAGTGCTTCATTGACTCTTGGCAGTAGAGCGCGGGTTTTGTCATCACGTGCAGCCATGGAAAAGAGGAAGTTGGCTTTCTTAACCGCAAGAAAGCTAATGGGTGTTGGGCTTTGCCAGTCAGCCGGAACTGCATTGGGTTTCCCGGGGGACGTCGCTCCTTGTTGATACCAATCCCCGCAATGGGGAGTCATTATATCAAGTGTCAGTTCGGGACAATTAAGAGGTGTCGCATCGAACAGGATGAGGTTGCCAATCTGTGAGGTGTCACTTTCCCGCTCGTTGCCCAGCAACAACAGGAGCTCTTCCTTGGTAAAGGTCTTTGGGGCCCAGATGGTTAACCAGGTTCGAAGCATCCCTTTAATGGAGGAGGCTGGCAAATAGGGGGTAGCCAAATTATGGTGCCAAAGAAAGCCATTTTCTAAGGGGTGTGCCTCGCCGGTACCGGTAACCATGTGCCAATCTAGAGTTGCAGAAAGAGCACTGCCATCGAGTTGGTTTATCAGGCTGAGCTGTTTTATGCGAAAACGCTCGAGAGACGCTTGATTGCCGCACTCTCCCTCCAACCAGCTCAAGGGGTGCTTGCCTGCCCCATTGTTGCTTAGTTTATCGACTTTCCATTTCGTGTCATATCCTCCGAACCATCGGTCAAAAAGCAGCCCTTTATTTATCTCTTTGCCGAAGAGATTGATATGGCGGGCATGCTCTGAGGCGTGATATAGAGGTAGTTGTTGCAGATATTCAGCCATAAATACTTCCTTTTATTTGCCGTTGTCCAGCATGGCTCGAGCAAATTTTCGCGTCCATATTAGCAGTGCCAAGGCTTCAGCCTGAGCCTGTTGGTATTGCTGCATGTCTCCCTGAGTCAGGCTACTCATTAGATCTCGGCTCTGATACAGTTTACGTTCTTCGCAGATCCATTTTTGCAGTATTTGATGGAAAAAATCCCAGCCTTTTCCATCAGTTTTATCTTTTTTGCTCAAGGCAAAGGCCAGAGTTTGCCCTAGTCCGGTACGCTGGATCTGTGCGGGTATACTATTAGCGACAGTTCTGATCTGTTTTTGCTCTCCTGCTGGTAACTCTTTGGCACTGTTGAGTATACGAAGGGAAAAGTCGGCCCGTTGTTGTGTGATCAATTGCATTGATTTCATCTGGTTACCCCTCTAGGCTCGTGAGTTTGACCCAACCCATTCCTGTGGTTTCATTACCGCCTACCTGTAGATATGGGTGGTCTTCAAGCATGCGAGCTTTGAGCTGGTTTCTCAGTGTTTCGGCCTTCAGTCCAGATTTGTCGCGAGCATCATTGACCATGATAAGGGAGTAGAATAGCGTCTCAGGTGGCAGAGCCTCTTCATACCAGAGCGCACCATCCACGACACTCTTAGTCTCATAGTCAATGGCAATATGTGGATGTAAAGGGATGGCTGCCTGGCTCAAGTGGGAAAATTGGTCATTACTGATCAGGACCAGTTGTTGGGCAACCTCTTCAGCATCTAATTCGCTGAAGCGGGCCAGTAAATCACACCAGCTTCTAAGGACTGTTGACTCTTGTTGGCTGAATGCGTATTCCTCCAGATAGAGGCGATCTGATTCTTTATGACAAACAAGGGCATCGAGGTTCTGGACTGTTGGGATCTCGAGAGATTGTGCTTGCCCGGCTCGGGCCATGTCTGCCAGTAGCCTGCGCATCATTGCGGGGCAGGTGACGTAGCGGGTATGAGTGGTGAGAGATCTTACGGGTAGCCATATCAGACGGGCATCAGAAATCATTAAAGCTCCGGCATGGTGCTTCTCACTACCGACTCCTTCGCCTAGAGCCTCTGGACCGAATAAAGTAATTAAGCTCTGATCTTTCTGGCGTCGGGTGGCTGCACTACGCATCGCCCCCTTCAGGGAAGAGCCAAAAACGACAGGCCAGCCAGTGTGAGCTTCGCGCTGAATAGGAAGGTCAACGACTCCATCTTTTTCGCCGCTTCCGGCATGGATCCATGTGTGAGCATTCAAACCAAGTACTAGTGTATTGTTATTCATTTTGTTATCCCTTCAATGTGTCGTTCCACCATCCCATAGCGAGATGGCCGTATCCCCAAGCTGTATCACTGCCTACATGCAGAGACTGTTGGTTGAACGATGTTTGGTTGAAAAAAAAGACCGAACCAGCAGGCACTAGGCTACGAACGGGACGTGGTTGGTGACGTAACAGATCCCAACCTCCTTGTCGGCGAACCTTTGGAGTGGCCACAGATATTAATGTCAGTGCTTCCCCCCCCAGCTCTCCCTGCCAGCAAAGGTTTCCATCCTCTTTTGAGTGACGGATAAAACCCGGTAATGGCCAGGTCGTGTCTGTTATAGGAATATCGGTGAGAGCGATAGCCATTAAACGGTCTTTCTTTGATTGCTTGGCTTTTAGCATGAATGGCTGGGAGGCTGGTCGAACTTGGATTTCGGCCATACGTCCCTCTCCACCCAAGCGCACTAAAGGGTTGTCTGCCAGGCTTTGCCTTAGTTGCTGTTCCAATTCAGGTGTGAGCCCATCCAGAGTGACCATTACGGCAACTCCCTGCTTTGGTCTAAGGTGGCGTGTTTGGTATAGTTGGCCGTCGAGTGCGCTATGGCTGTGATGGTCTAATGCTATCCCTAGTCGGTACTCATCTTCGAAAAAGTCTTCTAGTGTTAGGGTTTTCATTTTAGCTGGCGCATCATATCCAGCTAACAAGTGAGCGAGGGACTTGTAATCCAACCAATGCCCTTCCAGTGGTTTTACCCCAGGTTTAATATTGGAAGGTAAGCTTGGCAGGCGGACTAGCCCCAAATCGCAATTCACAGGTGTACCAGGTGTCAGCCTGACAAAGCCTTCTCCCTGGGCTTGTTGCAGCAGATGGGCCGGAGCCGGAAAGTAGTCTTTATCATCTACCTGTAACCAGGGGCCAGCGAGATGTAATTCACCTGTGTTATCCGCATTTCCCCACCAATCAGGTGTAGTGGTCATTGAGTTTTTTAGTTGAAGCCAATCAAGTCCAATCATATCTCCCAGTCGGGTACGTAGTGCTCCCATCAGTGTGGAAGGCGAAGGTGGAAATTGGTTACCAAGAGCGGTTCCCCCCAAGCTATCCATAGGTCTGGACTCGCGGAAAAACCAGGTGTCAACCGGGTGAAAAGCTAAGGTTATCATACTGATTCTCCAGTGGTTGGCTGTGTTAATGCTCCAGCGGTATGATAGGCCGTTTGAAGGAAGCGAAGTAGCAGGGCACCGTCAACATTTAGCCTGTTATAAGAGCTGACAGTGAAGTGATCACCATCCGTGGTACGTCTGTACTGTTTGCATAGTTGCACTAATTCACAAAACCACCATTCCGGTGGAGTATTTTTCAGCTCATCTCCTGCCTGTGAATGCAGATATTCTGCGCGGATCAGAGTAACCATTGCTTCTTCTGTCAGCGGGTGTTCACCATCTAGTCTGAGCTCGATAATCAATTTTCGGAGCTTGAAAATAAAGCTGTTACTGATAGCACCATTGGCGAAGGCATTGAGTAGACGTTCAAAACGGTTGCCCTGTTCATCAAACAGGACTGACCAAGGCGCGCTCCAACAAAGATGGGGCTTGTCTCGCTTCCACACTTTAATTGCTAAGGCATCGCGTCCTGTTTGCTCTTTGGCGATGTCATCGAGTAAATGGTGGGCATCAAAGATCAGAGAGCGTAATGGCCACTTAATATGACCTATGTTGATGGCACCAGATAGGGTGGTGATAATGTTGGTGTTGTGCTGTCTGTTTTGCTCATCAAAGCAGGCTTTATAGTATAGTCGCAGGGCTTGAGCACAGGGTATTGCGTCGCTGACACCTAGTAGTGCCAACACGTCATCGCCACCAGCATAAATGAGAAAACCATTATGTTGTTTTACAATATTAGCTGCTTCACTGGTAAAGCGGTTTAATGCCGCACTTATCCCCTCCTGTTTACCTGTATCCCCCATCTGAGTACCCAAACTGTCACCATCCATTAAAAGAACAGCGTAGTAAGGGTGGGGAGAGCCAATGGCCGATTGTCGTTGTAATGTGGTAAGTGCTCGCTTTGCCTTTTCTAGTGCTGGCTGATTGACGAGTTTAATTTGATTGTTTTGTTGATTAAGTAAAAAGTCGAACCACAGAGAGCCGTCTATACCAGCAAGTGTGGGGTCTACATCATGAAGATCACATGCAGATTTCACTGAAGGCAATAATGAATCTCGCTCACTGCCTATATCCAGTAATGCCTCATTGATTGCGTGGTAATACTGGTCAAGCAAATCCCGATTGCCGCTGTCATTGACCTTCGCAAAGCATTTTTCTAGCCAACGGCCGGCAGCTATGTGTGCCAGACTCGGTACTGCATGTGGTAATGACCAACCTTTGAGAGTCCAGTCGCCTGGCATGGGCAGACACAGTTCAGAGAAGTAGCGTGAGAATCTACGTTTTATAAAGGCCAATGCACAGAGGTATTCTCCTTCTCGAATATCTGTGGTAATGGCTTTACCTGTTCCATTACGGAGTGTTTCCCAGAAGTTAGTTAAACCCTGACTGCTTGGAGTGCTGAGACCAGAGAGTTCTTGCCAGCCATCCATCAGCATGCATTTTACGCCTGGTTCATCCGGTGATACATGACTGCGCCAGTTTTTTCGCTGATCAAGAAGGTTGCTGGCGTTGGCATCATCGGACAGTACCCAGTTCATCTCCCAAAACCCGTTGACCTGTCTATCCCAGATAATTTTGCATTGTTTGAGTAGTTCTTCGCCCAGTAATTGTTCCAGCGACGCTATGTCCTCCTCCCAGATCTGCATGGCCATTGCTTGCCATGCTTGGTTGACACTATTACAGATCTGTTTAGGGTCAAAGTTGCTGTCTACTTGGGCACTGATTGCCTTGAAACGATTGGGAATGGCTCCCTGCTGAGGAGGAGTGCCTTCCCCCTTGCCACACAGCCAAGCCATATAGTCGCTTTTGGGGGAGGGAAACTGGACCTCTCCACCTTGTGCCTCTACAGCCTTAATGGCGACAGATGAGAGCCAGCTAAGAATAAAAGAGCCAGCCCAGAAGTCACGGGTACGTCTGGCTTGGGCGACAAAGGCCTGTACCGGTCCTAAAGTAAAGTGGTAATAGTGTTGATTACTCATGCTGTCAGCTCCTTGCCATCGCAATGCTGAATAAAGTCTTCGATCACCTTCCATTCAGGAGAAAAAGAGATAAAAAAAGATTTTTTGTGTTTTATTTTGATCTCTTCGCCTTTTGGTAGAAACACGGCAGGTAGTAACGTTGTTATCATTTGCAGTTTTCCATCAGGGAACTCATGTAGATGTGCCAGTAGAGGTGAGGCGCGTCGCTCGTGATCTTCAGGATTTACCTCTACTTTCTGTTTGTTATGAATGAAAAATACATTATGAGGTAAGCCAAAAACAGCGCGTCGAGGTGCAGATTTTATAGGAATCCCCTCTACACAGTTACTAAGATTTTGAGCATCACTTTTGAATAAACCAAGCCCATTTGAACCTCCAATTTTACTCTGATCTGAGAGGCGGTAGACCATCATTTGCTTACCGTACTCGTTGAGCAAAGTCTTTGGCACATTGGAATGAAGTGGTAGAGACCAGCAGCGTGTCTTATTGCTCCATGCGGTAAACGGGGGAAGCAAATCGTTGTCACAGTTTTCGTTTAACGCCTGTAACCATTGTTTAAGTTGTTCTGGAGTTTGAGGGCAGGGTAACTCATTGCCGTCCAGAGCTAGGTCTTGGATACTAAGGGAGCCAAAACCTTTACGAGCACGGGCTCCAATGCTACCCAGCAAGCCTAAGGCAAGTAGTGCTTGCTGGATTGATACACTCTGTTGTTCGGTTAGCGTCTCTTCTCGCCAGACACACCTTACTGTTACATTGCCGCTAAGGCCGGGACGTGTCGTGCCTTCATTACGACAATGCATTCCTTGCCCAAGTAAGTAGGCCAGACCAGGGGGCAACTTTTCCTTGGCCTGAAAAACTTCACTATCTAACTTACCAGCTACTCGCAATAGTACTTTAGCTTGTTGACCAGTTTGACCTGCTGCTGAGCCAAATAAGTACGATTCTTCATTATGAAGAGCTTTAAGCGCATCATTATCGTTATCATGTAATTTGCGTATGGGACTCCAATTTATTGTTCTCCACCAGAAACGCAAAGCGCCTTTTATTGCTGGTGGGCGTACACAGTCCCCTTTTTTTAACGCCTCGTGTCCTCCAGCAACCAAGGGGCTGGATACCTTATAGCAGGCTTTCAATTCCTTCATGGTGCTACTTCCTTATACTTGGTCCGTGTTTTAGGATGCTCAAAGTTGTTATAAAGACTTATGAAATCTGTTTGTTATTAGCTTGTTGCCATTTTTTGTGTATGTTTTGTAACACAAAGCACTGAGGTAAAGTTTGCGTTGCCGCATGTTTTTAACTATTGCCCTTGCTCTTACGTGGCAAAGATTATAGTCGTTGCAAACGGCATAACAGCCGAAGCCCTATAGGGTGCAATTACTGGTTTTGAGCACGCTTGAGAATATAACCTGAGATTGTAGCTTGTGACGGGAGACAAGTTTGTCTGAAGGGGGGGATGTAGTCTTGCATTCCGTTGCGCCTTTTTATGTATCAGTTTTATTTAGGGCTATATTCCGTACAACCCTAGCTCTTCCATTAGCTTAATGGAGGAGTAACAGTAAGTTATTGTTTGTTGTTTTGCAATCTGGATATTTTTTGGGGAAAGGGAATTATTACTTCGGTACTTTCGCTTAGTAATAAAAAGCTGAAGAGTATCTGGTTAAGCATCATGAGAAACATGCACTACTGCTGTTACGTCTTGGTGAGCACTTACATATCGGAGGTAAAACCACTTTTGGCTTAGGCAAGTATCAGCTCATTCAACCAAGTCTAACGTAATACTCCTCTAGCTAGAAGGGAAATCAAAAGCCGTGACAGACCGTTACGGCTTTTTTGCTTCATCCCGTCTAATTACTCGCCTCATCCATGAGGTTCGCCCTGTTGGGGCCAGCGCAAGCGCTGTTTGTCATTTGCTCCTGCAATGTCGTCGGGCAGGTCTCAAAGTATCATTATGGATGTTGGGGCTGAGCACCCAGAGTCTTAATCCCGTCTAAACCGGGCAGGTCTCAAAGCCGTACTATTCACCCACTTAACCAGATTAATTCGTCTTAATCCCGTCTAAACCGGGCAGGTCTCAAAGGAGTACCAAGCAAATTTGTACCGGTAGCTGCTGCGTCTTAATCCCGTCTAAACCGGGCAGGTATCAAAGCAAAGAGATCTGTGCCTGCATTTTTCAACTACATCGGTCTTAATCCCGTCTAAACCGGGCAGGTATCAAAGAAAAAGAACAAGGTAGCATGTCTAATTTAGATGATGTCTTAATCCCGTCTAAACCGGGCAGGTATCAAAGTCCTAGTCAGTTTAGGAAAAGGGGTTGCACTGTTAGTGTCTTAATCCCGTCTAAACCGGGCAGGTATCAAAGCATACTTTTTGATGGTCAGCGACCACAATGGGAAGTCTTAATCCCGTCTAAACCGGGCAGGTCTCAAAGATTGAAAGAGGTCAGTCCTATAAAGGCTTAAATGTCTTAATCCCGTCTAAACCGGGCAGGTCTCAAAGACTACCTTATACAGGCCTGTGATATCAAGGGCTGTAGCGATGGTTTGCTTGAGAATCTGATATTTCCATTATGATGGCTCATTATTCAACCTTTTCCATACAGGTTTACTTGTTTTGCGTTTGAAATGCTATGTAAGTAACTGTTTTTAAAGCTTGCTTGGTTTTGTGGTGTTTAACGGCTTAAAATGTCATTTTTTAACTTATTTAGTTATAAGTAAATGTTTTGAAAAATGGTTTAGTTATATGTCTAAGATAAATTGCGGTGGCCAAATCACGATACCGGTACCATCTGCTTTACGTTGTGCTATGTCTCTACCACATAACGGATAATAGGCGATACGATCGGTTTTGGCGCTTTTTTCCACTTATTTACCAAAAAACTTAAGATTCAAAAAAGAGGCGTGGTCATCAAAATCAGTAACGTTAAAGTTAGGCTTTGACGCAAATAATGGAACACTTGAAATTTGTACGTTATAACTCGGTCTGTTCAGGCTTTCTAGTTATTCCTAGTTATTCCTAGTTGTGATTTTAAGCCGTCTCAGGCCGCGCTTATCTAGCGCTTTCTGTGAATGTCTGCTCTGTCGCCTAATCTCCCCAGGCTCTATGATCGGCAATATTGAATTTATTTCGGGCATCTAAGCCATTTGCGATAGGTTGTTTGTCTATATACAGCGTTTCATTGGTGATGCGACAGCAGTGATAACATCTATGGTACTTTATGGTGTGGTCATGTGTGCTTTCCTGAAGTCTTTCGAACCTTGATGAACCACATTTACATTCCATTTTTAGTATCCCCTATGGTTATATTAAAAGCTGTCCGGTTTTCGGATGCTGGTGGTGACTTTATGCCTTTATAGCTGTCCGATTTTTAGGGAGTGGCCTGTATTATCATCATCATAATCTAGGACCAGTGTCCGATTTTGGGTTTGTTAAGACTAAAAACCGGACCAAGCTACTTTTTGATATCTTCGTATTCTTTAATGAAATCTACGCAGGGCTTTCTAGTTGGTCGAACATCGATTTTTCCGTTGCATTCGTTAATGGGTTGCCATGTGAGTGCATATAGTGATGGCATATTCGCGCCCGTTTCAAAGTTCTTGCCGCCGATACGGGTTCGTACTATCAACTCATTGGCTAGCAAGGCCTTGATGGCTCTGCTTAGGGTGTCTTGACTTTTAAAACCGTAATGACGCAATTGAGTCAGGCACGCGCTGAGATCACCGTTGTTATGGCCATTGTATTGAGCTGCAATATAATTCAGCAGGCTGTGAGCTGAGTAGTTTAGGCGGTAATATCTAGGACTGGTTAAAACAACCCTAGGTATTACCGCTACACCGTATTTTCGGTAGTAGTCCACCATGTATGGATTCTTACTTTTCTTAGCCATAGTTAGCCTTGGAACATATTGTTTGGTTTTCCTAACTAAATGATGCCCGAGTTGTTAAGCCTACCCGGGCATCGTTCGCACTTAGGTATTATCACGCTCGGCGATACGCTGCTCGATCCATAAGCTGATTTCTGAGTCAAGCCAGCCGACGGCGCGAGCGCCTAATGGCAGAGGTTTGGGGAACTGCTTAAGAGCGATATGTTCATAGATAGTTGAGCGGGCCAGGCCGGTCACGGTTATGACTTCTTTTAGTCGTAGGATCTTCATGGGCATCTCCGTAAGTTAGTAGTGCTTATTGTGCGAAGGCAGTTTACAAAATTAAGGAGTGATAAATGCGTCAGTTAATTAACTGTGCGCATCAGTTAATTAACTGACGCATTTTTAGAGTAAGACCTTGTGTCGATTTTACTGGGGAAGAGAGATAGTGGTACGGGACAATTCAGGTAAGAAGAAGGTATTTAATTGTTTATCTGGAGTAGAAGGGGAATTTGGTTTGATTATCAATGGGCGGATCATAATTAGGTCGTTTGTTGTTTACTGAACTACAGTCATTTCGTTGGCTCATACTACCGTAAGAGGGAGCACAAGCTTAGAGGTGTTGTGCGCCCCGATTTAAAAGTGATTGAGTGGTGTGGTGTCCGTGAATTAGTTGCTATTTCGTCCAGCGTTGAAAAGTCACTTTCTCAGCCGGCACTTCTTTTGATTTTTTTGCGCAAAATGACTCGATAATGTCATATTGCGCGCTACGGGAAGTAATACCTTCAAGCTCGGGTACCATTTGTAGAACCACTTTTAACATCTCACTTTGTTTCTGTTCGGTTCGTGGCTTTCTTTGGCTATGAGTCATGGTGCAATGAATTAGTTGTGCCAGTTCGCAATTGTGAAGATTTTCCGGCAATTGGTCGTTATACATATTTTGAGTAAACTCATTAAGCTCTGTTCTGGTGATTGTCAGTAGATCAACATTGGGATGCACCTTTTGAGCCATTTCATGATAACCGAGATTAGTAAACCATCGAGCAATACTGCGTCTTGATGCGTGGGCATCAGATGAACCAAATATGGCTGGCTGAACTATTTCGAGGATGCTCTTTTCTGGCATATAACTCGCAATTTCAAACTCATTTAACAGTCCATCCAATAGCTCTTTCGACATTTCGAATTGCTGCAGTTCTTTTAGGCTTGTAGAGGTATTTCCTGTGTTGAGCTGGAGAGCTAGCACTTGCTCCGCATATTCATCATGCCCGAGCTCGTGAAGCCAGCGGGCAATATTGTCTCTAGTTGCTTGGGCATCAGATGAACCAAATATAGTTGGCTGAACTATTTCCAGAATGCTCTTTGCTGGCATATGACGAGCAAGTTCAAACTCATTCAACACCCCACCTAATATCTCCTTTAATATCTCGAATTGGTGTTGTTCTTTTAGGGCTATAGAGGCATATTCTGTATCGTTCACAAGGGCTACCACTTGCTTCGCAGAAAGTGATGTTGAAAATCTGGATATATTCATATTTTCCCATCTTTTACTGATTTATAAGGTGTAAGTGTTTTGTATGCGGTGCAAAACTTAAATCCCCTTTGGCCGCATCTATAATATATTCGCTCCACCAGCACATTAGCTTTCGTCGCCGCTCGATGTATTCGGCTCTGTTGTAGGCGCTTCTGACCTGGTTCTTGTCTTCGTGTGACAGGCAGCTTTCGATCAGCTCGATATCAAAGCCCTGTTCGTTGAGGGTAGTACTGGCCAATGCACGCAGGCCGTGGGCAACGAGTTTACCGTGAAACCCCATACGCTTGATGGCGACATTGGCCGTGCTGGTATTAGCATGGACATGCGGGTTTCTGTCTGATGGGAAAATATATTCTCTGTGGCCACTGATGTCGTTAATTTTCTCCAGTAATGCAATGCAATGTGGGCTTAAAGGAACGGTATGGGGCTTTTTCTTTTTCATTCGCTCGGCAGGAATAACCCAAAGCATTTTGTCTCTGTCGATCTCCTCCCATCGAGCACCAGCCGCTTCGCCAGGTCGGGTCATAGTATGTAGCTGCCATTCAATTAAGGCGTGGGTGACACGTTTGATGCTGGCGTTGGCTAGTGCAAGCATAAACTCCGGAAGCTGTTCAGGCTTAATAGTGGGCATATGCTTTTCGGTGTGGTTGCCGAAGGCATCACTGATCTTGGCTAGGGGGTTATGCGCTACCTTGCCGGTGTTAACGGCATAGCTCATCACTTCATTGAGTCGTTGGCAGACACGTTTGACTGTTTCCAAACTACCTTTGGCGGCAAGCGGCCTTAAAGTCTCAATTACACCAGGCGCCGTAATCATATGCAGAGGCTTATTGCCAAGGGCTGGGAAGATGTGCAGTTCAAGTGATCTGAACAGCTTATGGGCGTGGTCTGGTGTTACCTTTGTCTTTTTTACCTCTAACCACTCTCTGGCGACTGTCTCTAAGGTATTGGCATGGGCCAATACCGCTTGGCGCTGCTGTTCTTCACGGTGTTGCTTAGGATCAATGTTTTGGCTGAGAAGTTCTCTGGCTTCAATTGCGTCACTTCTCGCTTTGGCCAGTGTTACCTTTGGGTAACTGCCGAGCCCGAGGTTAGTACGCTTCTTGGTAATAGGACGACGGTAGTTGAAAAGCCATATTTTGCTGCCATTTGGCCTGATCCGTAGAGATAAGCCGTCACCATCACTGAGGTTATACTCTTTATCCCTAGGCTTGGCGGCTTTTATCTTAGTATCTGAGAGGGCATGTCTGATCATAGCTCCATCCAAAGGTAACACCAGTTGAACACTATTTGTTCAGTGTTACCTATATTGTTGCTTTATGCAATGGATGTTAACAAATCATGGCAGAGTGGAATGGACATAAAAAAGCCGCTAAACCTTGTTTTAATTAGGTTTAGCGGCTCTTGTCGGACGTTTCCGTCCTTGCATTTGGTGGAGGCGGCGGGGCTCGAACCCGCGTCCAAAAAGCCTACATCCAAGGCGCTACATGCTTAGTCTCTCTATTGGTTAACCAACTACACTCCGAAAGACAGGATTGTAATTGGCGAGTCCGGTACTGTTTCGCGGTTCACCCCCGAACAAGGTTCCCTCGCTATCAAATGTAAAGGTGACCATCTTAATACTCTGCCCATTTGAGAAACGTGAGCAAGATGGCTAGCTAGCCTAAGCTGCTAGAGCGTAGTTATCGTCGTTTGCAACTATAACTGTGCGGCTTTTTACGAGGCCAACCGCCCCTCGGCATGCTCCCAGGGTTTCGAGAATCTTGTCGAATCCAGAATCGCCCCCAAGTACAATTACGATTGTAACGTGTTACAGCCCGTTTACCAAGCGTGTTTTACAACATCTACACTCGTTTGTTCGTTATCCATACGTTTAACAGTGATATAGCAGTGAAATGAGCAAATGGTATTCGTCACTCAAATCGATAGCTCTGCACTGGTGGCTTTATTCACCACGTACGGCTTTTTTCATTGTGCGGGATTTTTCAATCTGCCACTCTCTGTCTTTGGTGTCGTCACGCTTATCGTGTTCTTTCTTACCTTTACCAAGACCTATCTCGAGTTTTACCCATGCGCCTTTCTGCCAATACATAGAGATTGGCACGATAGAGTAGCCCTTACGATCGACGAGTCCCTGCAACTTATCTAACTCTTTACGTTTAAGTAGCAGTTTACGCGAACGCATTGGATCACAGACAACGTGTGTCGAAGCGGTATTCAATGGGGCTATGGTACATCCGAAAAGAAAGGCTTCGCCGTCTCTCAGAAACACATAACTTTCAGACAAGTTTACCTTGCCCATACGAATAGACTTCACTTCCCATCCCATCAGGGATAGACCTGCTTCCATCTTCTCTTCGAACTTGTAGTCGAAGGTCGCGCGTTTATTACGTGCGATAGATGCGGAGGAGTTTTTTGATTTTTTTGCGTTTTTCTTAGCCATAGGCTGGCTATTATACTCGGCGTTAGATTTTTTGGAATTGCTCCTACCAATTTATTCGACGATTTTTGATAATTGCAGTGTCTTTGGCTGGTTTTTATACATCTTATTGCTCCCATGGGGGGGGGCAGCTGAGATGGCTGTTATAGCGGAAATGACCGGAAATATGCGTTTTACGATGTTCGTGTTAAAATCTCATCTAATCGTAACCAGTATCAATAATCCTTATCAGGTTAAAGAGTCAGATGCCACAGATATCCCGCAGTGTGTTAGTGCGCTTTAGTGCAATGCAGATGTATGAAATTGTTAATGATGTCGAATCTTATAAAGAGTTCCTGCCCGGGTGCGTCGGTGGCAAGGTATTAGAGTTCGATGGTGAGACCATGCTGGCTTCGGTCGATGTTTCAAAAGCCGGGATCAGCAAAACCTTTACCACCAGAAACCAAATTATCCCGGGTAAAAGTATTCAACTCGCACTCGAAAATGGCCCATTCAACCACCTGGTCGGTGAGTGGCGATTTACCGAGTTGACAGAAGATGCCTGTAAGATCGACTTCGAGTTGAACTTCGAGTTCTCCAGTAGCCTGGTTGATATTGCCTTCGGTAAAATTTTCAAAGAGTTGGTGGCTTCTATGGTGACAGCCTTTACCGGCAGGGCAAAAGTGATATACCGATAAGTGACCCATCTGTCTGTCGGCAACACAATGACTTTTTAAGAGAAAATTGATGAATATAGATCAGGAAAACTTTGAGGTAGAGGTTATCTATGCCCTGCCCACACAGCAAAAACGGATTCAGATTAAAGTTGCGCCGGGCACTACCTGTATCGAAGCCGTTAAGCAGAGCGACATCGTCGCCTTCTTCCCCGAGATCGATCTCGACAGTGTTAAACTAGGCATTTTTAGTCGCTTAGTGAAGCATCACGAGGTATTGGTGCCGGGACAGAGGGTTGAGATCTATCGTCCGCTTATTGCCGATCCTAAAGATGTGCGTCGCAGACGGGCAGAAAAGGCTAAAGATGAGGGACGGATAAATAAGAAGACGGGCAGCAAGGTAAATTAAAGCTTTGCAGCTTAGGTGTAACGCTTCATTCCGAGTCCCGGAGAGCCCGGGACTCTGTCAGAAATTATTCAAACTTCTTCTTAGCCTGTGATTTCGGGCTGTTCTCTTCAATCAAGGGCTTAGTGTCCGGACGCTGCTCCGGGATCAAGGGGTCTGTGGCTTTTTCAGTTCCTGCATCTGTGCCATCGGGTAAACGGCTCTGCTCCAGAGGCGTATTAAACTCTTCTGACAGTTCATAGTCACCATCGACCCTGGTCAGAATATCACCCTCAAAATGTATGATCAGCTCTTTGTGGGTAATGCTGGCATCGCGTCCGCTCTTATAGTGGTAAACATAGTACCAGGTATCGTCGGCGAAGCTGTCACGAAGTACCGGACGTCCCAGAATGTATTCAACCTGCTCTTTGGTCATCTCAATACGCAGTTTCTCAACTTGCTGAGTTTCCATGTAGTTACCCTGCGGAATGTCAGGCTTATAGATTAACCAGTCAAAAACGCTACAGGCACTGAGCGATAACGAGAGCGCAGCTGCGCCCAAAAGGGTAAGACTTTGCTTTTTAATTGTCATTGAATACGCTACTTCCTAAAAATCTGCTGGCCATCATACCCAAGCACTCCCTATGCTGACAAGGGCTATCGATACTCAGGTCCAATGAAAAGTCATTTGTTTTAAATGGATCCATTTTCGTTGGCAGCTAAAACCCCGGTAGTCGGCCCAGGAGTTAATCCTCTTGTTTTGACCCCGGATGTCGAATTTTGTTCCAAGCAGCCATCGCTTGGGATATTTGAGTTTACTTGTTTACCCCATGAACCATGAAGGTATGTCGCTGGTTTGGTCCACTGAAAATGGCTTAATATCAGGGAATTCTGTTTCAAATTATTTTACGGACAATAAGCACTTGCAAACTGTTAAAAAAGTTATGAGAATGTAGTTTAACGCTTGAAAATCATGCACAAATACCTGAGTAATAAAACTAATTAAAAGAAGCCCGCCTCTAAGGGTGAACAGGATGACACCAGTGCCAATGGATAAGAAACAAGAGGTCGCGAGAGGATCATTAGTCTGCGTCGGTACGGGGCTTAATCTCGCCGGGCAGATCAGCGTATTGAGTAAAAGTTATATCGAAAATGCCGATGTGGTGTTCTCTCTGGTTCCCGATGGCTTTGCCCAGCAGTGGCTGGAAAGACTCAACAGCGATGTGCGCAGTCTGCAACCCTATTATGCTCAAGGCGATGAGATAAAAAATCGACGCGATACCTATGCACAGATGGTTCAGGCCATACTGGATGAGGTTCGTCTGGGCAAAAAAGTGGTGTGTGCCCTCTATGGTCATCCCGGTGTATTTGCCTGTGTCTCTCACTTTGCGATAGCGCAGGCGAGGGAGGAGGGCTACAGCGCCAGGATGGAGCCTGGGATCTCCGCCGAGGCCTGTTTATGGGCCGATATTGGAATCGATCCCGGTAATTCGGGCCATCAGAGCTTCGAGGCCAGCCAGTTTATGTTTTACAGGCATACCCCGGACCCGACAACCCATCTTCTGCTATGGCAGATTGGCATAGCGGGGGAGCACACCCTGACTAAGTTCAATACCTCGTCGGATCGACTGCAGATACTGGTCGAGCAGTTGAGTGAGTGGTATCCGCTGGAGCATGAAATTGTGATCTACGAAGCTCCCAACCTGCCGGTGCAGAGCCCGCGTATCGACAGGCTCACCCTAAAAGAACTGCCCTTCGCCGAGTTAACTCCCATCAGCACGCTGTTGATTCCGCCGAGCCGGGAGTTGGAGTTTAATAGCGAAATTTTGGCTAAACTCGGGATATCTGAGTCCGATTTAGGGTAAAAAAAATGCACCTTCCGGCTCAAGCCTCTAAGCTAAGAGCTGGTAG
Source organism: uncultured Shewanella sp. (assembly GCF_947501225.1). Taxonomy (GTDB): domain Bacteria; phylum Pseudomonadota; class Gammaproteobacteria; order Enterobacterales; family Shewanellaceae; genus Shewanella. The sequence goes on along the minus strand of NZ_CANMUW010000004.1, from coordinate 251,125 downwards.
AGCAATGAATAATGCTCAATGAGCCGTGGTTAATGATTAACCAAAGCCACGAAGGCTGACCGTTTACCGATTTACTGATAAAAAGAATCAACCAACATGTCCGCCAAGATGCACTTTTAAGTACGCTTTGAGATGGTACGTTTATAAAAAGGAGAGTATAGATGTCAAATTTTAATGATTTTTTCGAAAAGTTAGGTACCGATTCCGATCTGATGGATGCCTATAAGCAAGACCCGGAGGGCGTGATGAAGGCTAACGGTTTGACTGATGAGGAGATAGCGACCGTGATGTCTGGGGATACTAACAAGATAAAATCACTGTCGGGGGAGAGTGTGGAAGCTAAAACCTATATGATCATAGCCAGCCCCAAAGATACGAAGTAATACAGAGCATTAATGAAAGCTCTTAATGTCGTTGTTTTATTTATAGCCATCATAGTGTTTTCAAACACTGTGGTGGCTGTATCTGACATTTATAATGAGAAATTAGATGAGCTAAGTGAGGTTGTGCACTCTAATCCCGAACGTACCCTCATTTTGATAGAGGATCTTTCATCTGCACAAGATGAGCTCACCACTGAGCAGTACTCCAGATTGTTAGTTTTACAAAGTGTTCAGAACCTCTACAGTGCCGAGTTCGAGTTAGCCATTGACGCATTACAACGCGCCGAGAGCTTCAACCCCTCCGAAAAACTACTCAACTCTATCTATCTCTATCAGGCGAGTGCCTATCTGGGGCTGCATGAGTATCAGCAAGCTCTGGATGTGATGTCGACAAACCTCTCAAGAATTGAGGAGCTCGAAGATACCGACATTAAGATCAGCTCCTACCTGAGATTGGTTAACCTCTATCTGGATCTGCAGGCCTACGGTGAGATGTCCAGATACGCCGAGCTTGCGCTGACGCTCAGTCGCGGCAAGAGTGCTAAGAACGAGTGTTACTCGCTGCTCTATCTGGCGGTTGCCGAGCTGAAAACAGAAAAGCTGGAGAGGGCCGAGGGTGGGTTTAAAAGTAGCCGTGATTTTTGTCAGCTGAATAACTTACCTGTCATCGTCGCCATGTCTAAAAAGGGGTTGGGGGAGGTGGCAATTAAGAGAGCAAACTATGCCGTTGCAGAAGGTTACCTACTCCAGGCTTTAGAGGAGTATCGTCCATTTAAGTTTCAAATTGAGATAGACAGTATTCATTCTCTGCTTAGTGAGACCTATCTGGGTCTGTCACAAACCGACAAGGCGCAGGAGTACGCGGGCTTAGTGATGGCCCTGCCCGATGAGCCTGTCAACCTGAGTTACAAGAAGAGGGCCACTAAGGTACTGGCTGAGCTTGCCAATGAGCGGGGTGAGTACGCTCAGGCTTATCAATACCTGAGCCAGCACCAGGCGATCACCAATATTCTTCACGATGATACCAAGGCCAAGGCCAACGCTTACCAGATGGCGAAGTTTGAAAACGGCGAGAAGAGCCGTGAGATAAACCTGCTGAATCATGAACGTGAACTCTATACCGCCCGGGAGGAGATGAGGGAGTTAAAGCAGAATAACGATCGTATGGGGCTGTTAATTGTGGGTGGTGGTTTCGTGCTTCTGGCTATGTTTGCGGTCGCTATCACAGGTCAGAAGCGCAAGTATAAAAAATTAGCCCAGTTCGATGCGTTAACCGGCATACTCAACCGCGATACGGCGCAAAACATAGCTGAAAACCGTTACATTAAAGACAGCTTCAAGTCGCTGGAGTTTAGTGTGGTCATGTTCGATCTCGACCACTTCAAGCGCATCAATGACAATTTTGGTCATGGTACCGGCGACTGGGTGCTTAAGAGAGCCACCGAAGCAATCTCAAAAAACTGTCGTTCCGCTGATATCTTCACACGCTTCGCCGGAGAGGAGTTTGTGCTGTTTCTGCCCGCTACCGATGCCGAAACCGCAGTCGAGTTAGCCGAACAACACAGGCTGGTTATAGAGGCCATGGATACCAAGTACTCAGGCCGTGAATTTAAGCTCAGTGCCAGCTTCGGCGTGACCTCCAGCTCAGATGCCGACCTGAGTCTCGACCCCCTGCTGCACCGGGCCGATATTGCCATGCAATATTCGAAAGAGCAGGGGCGTAACTGTGTGACTCTATACAGTCGTGAGATAGGTCTCTCCCGCTCGCCTACCTATATAGTCAGTCCGGATGAGAGTCCGAGCGAGTTTGCCGAAAGAAGTCAGGCGGAAGGTTAGGCAGTAGACGCAAGTTACGGCTGACCGATTACGAGACTGCTGCCTATCATCATGGCTAACGCCGCTACTACAAGGTCAATATTGATACTTATTCCTTTTTAATCTTTAACAGTGTAAAAATTTTTAGTTTTTTTTCATGCAAACCAATGTTTTCCTGCATGTTGATCGACAAACACGCACTCATCAATTTTCAATACGAATGGTCTGCTACATCCTGTTAACGTAAACGTAAGGTTTAAACGGGCGTTTAAATTTTGTTGGTTTCTATCCATATATAATTATCTGAAATTCAGGTGTTTATTTGGCTTACCTTAAGGTTAATTAAAAACGGCAATCAGAGTTTACTTATATTTAATTCTCAAAGTTTATTGTAAATATAATATTCCTTTTAAATACTTTATTACGTAGTAAAGTTTCAGGTTGTCACCTTGGTTAATTTGTCAGACAAATTTCAATAACGCTGGTATCAGCTCAGGTTTATTTCTGGTTTGCTTTTTATTTTACTGTTTAATAGATGTTTTTTCTGTTGGTAATACCAATTGCAACTTCTGTTTTTTTACTTTCTATCGCACTTGGTCTGCTATTTTGAACTGTTGCAAATACAACCTTTTGTGAGTAGCTTTTATTCAAAATGAATATCTAAAACATCTATGGCTTATGTTCAGGCATCTTATGTTTGGACATATAGGATAAGGGGGAGAGAAAGATGAGACAGGAAGTAACGGCAGATACACAGAGTGATTCGGCGCTTGCATCTTCGGCGGTTGAAGATCTGATGTTTAAAGAACGCTTAGATCCCCGTCCCCCTAAGTCTGTTAATACAGGTAAACTGATGATTAAAGGTACCCATGTCGAGGGACAGGAGCGTATTTTTACCGAGGGGGCTTTGAGTCTGCTCGAGCTGTTGTGTAAGCAGTTTGCTTCACAGGTGCCACAGTTGCTTAAGAGGAGAGTTGAGAAGCAGGCGTTGATCGATGCGGGCGAACTGCCTGACTTTCTGCCCCAGACCCGCGCGATAAGAGCCGGTGATTGGCAGATCCGTGGGATCCCGCAGGATTTAACTGACCGGCGTGTCGAGATAACAGGCCCTGTCGATCGCAAGATGATTATCAATGCCCTCAATGCCAATGCGAAAGTCTTTATGGCAGACTTCGAAGACTCTCTGGCACCGAGCTGGAGTAAGGTGGTTAACGGCCAGATCAACCTTCGTGATGCAGTCAGAGGTGAAATAGATTATACCTCGCCGCAGACGGGTAAGTATTATCAACTAAATGATTCACCCGCGGTATTGATCTGCCGCGTTCGTGGCTTACATCTTCCCGAAAAGCATGTGGAATATGGCGAGACTGCGATTCCGGCTGCTTTGTTCGATTTTGCCCTCTACTTTTATAACAACTACCGTCAACTCCTGAGCAAGGGCAGCGGTCCCTATTTCTATATCCCTAAGCTTGAGAGCCATGAGGAGGCGCGTTGGTGGGCCAGGGTGTTTGCCTTTGTCGAAGAGCGCTTCTGTCTGCAGCCCGGCACGATTAAGTGTACCTGCCTGATTGAGACCCTGCCAGCTGTGTTTGAGATGGAGGAGATCCTCTACGAACTGAGATCGAACATCGTCGCACTCAACTGTGGTCGCTGGGACTACATCTTCAGTTATATCAAAACGCTAAAGAGTCACCCTGACCGTGTGCTGCCGGACAGGCAGGCGGTGACTATGGATAAATCTTTCTTGAGCGCCTATTCGCGCTTACTGGTTAAGACCTGTCATAAACGCGGCGCACTGGCCATGGGAGGTATGTCGGCATTTATTCCCGCTAAAGATGATGTGGCAAATCAACAGGTGATGGACAAGGTACGCATAGATAAAGAGCTTGAGGCCAGGAACGGTCACGATGGCACCTGGGTGGCACACCCTGGCTTAGCCGATACCGCAATGGCAATTTTTAACGAGTATATCGGCGAAGATCATGTAAACCAGTTGCATATCACCCGAGATGTCGATGCCCCTATTCATGCCAGAGATCTGCTGCTTCCCTGTGATGGTGAGCGTTCAGAGGCCGGCATGCGCCTGAATATCCGCATCGCGCTGCAATATATCGAATCCTGGATACAGGGAAATGGCTGTGTGCCCATCTATGGCCTGATGGAGGATGCCGCCACCGCCGAAATTTCCCGCACGTCGATATGGCAGTGGATTAAGCATGAGCAAAAACTCTCCAGCGGTACTCTGGTGACTAAGGATCTGTTCAAGGAGATGTTGGTTGAGGAGTTGGCAAATGTGAAATCAGAGGTGGGGGCCGAGCGATTCACCCATGGCAGCTATACACAGGCGGCGGTGTTACTGGAGCAGCTCACCACTTCCGATGAACTTGTGGATTTTCTCACTCTGCCGGGCTATGAGCTGTTAACCGCATCTTAGTTTAGTGAATCTACACGTCCAGATAGCAAGTCCGGTCTCGCTACCTGAGCCTGATGGAGTCAGCTCAGCGATGTTCAGACTGCAAAGTTTAATAACTTTTTTGCAGATTTTCCTTAAGGCATAAGATCTGTGAATGAGAGGAGATAGCATGAGTAAGCCAGCTACAGCAGTTTCACGCAGGGAACAGATTGAATCCATCGAGAGGGATTGGGCCGAAAACCCGCGCTGGAGAGGGGTAACTCGCCCCTATAGCGCAGAAGATGTGGTAGCCCTGCGAGGCTCATTGGTTCCCGACAATACGCTGGCCAAGCGCGGCGCTGCCAAGCTGTGGGAGCTGGTTAACGGTGGGGCGAAGAAGGGCTATGTAAACTCTCTGGGTACCTTGAGTGGTGGTCAGGCGGTTCAGCAGGCAAAGGCGGGTATCGAAGCCATCTATCTGTCGGGGTGGCAGGTGGCGGCGGACTCCAATCTTGCCGGAGCCATGTATCCCGATCAATCCCTCTATCCCTCAAATTCTGTTCCCGCTGTGCTGGAGAACATCAATAGTGCATTTCGCCGTGCGGACCAGATCCAGTGGGGCAATGGACTGAACCCGGGAGATGAGGGATACAGAGACTACTTCTTACCCATAGTCGCCGATGCCGAGGCCGGATTCGGTGGCGTGTTAAATTCATTCGAGTTGATGAAGAGCATGATCGATGCCGGTGCGGCAGGAGTTCATTTTGAAGATCAGCTCGCGTCGGTGAAAAAGTGCGGCCATATGGGGGGCAAGGTACTCGTTCCCACCAAAGAAGCGATACAGAAACTGGTAAGTGCAAGGTTGGCTGCGGATGTGAGTGGGGTTGAGACCTTAGTCATAGCCCGTACCGATGCCAACGGGGCTGATCTTCTGACATCGGATTGTGACCCCTATGACAGTGATTTTATCACGGGAGAGCGATGTGAAGAGGGATTCTATCGGGTCAGAGCAGGAATGGAGCAGGCGATCTCAAGAGGGCTGGCCTATGCGCCTTATGCCGATCTTATCTGGTGTGAAACCGCCACACCTTGTCTCGATGAGGCCAGACGGTTTGCCGATGCCATACATGAGCATTTTCCGGATCAACTGCTCGCCTATAACTGCTCCCCATCCTTTAACTGGAAGAAAAACCTGGATGATGAAACTATCTCTCACTTTCAGAGGGAGTTGTCTCAGATGGGGTACAAGTATCAATTTATCACCTTAGCCGGCATTCACAGCATGTGGTACAACATGTTCGATCTGGCCTATGACTGTGCCCGGGGAGAGGGGGTGAAACACTATGTCGAAAAGGTGCAGGAGGCCGAGTTTGCTGCGGCTCGCAAGGGTTACACCTTCGTGGCGCATCAGCAAGAGGTTGGGACCGGATACTTCGACCGGGTGACCAATGTTATTCAGGGGGGGCACTCTTCGGTGACCGCCCTGACCGGCTCGACGGAAGAGGAACAGTTCTAGCGACACTGAGCGTTTTATAGAGGTTTGATTTGCTGCTTTGCAGCCGTTGTCCCCTGCGCCGTATACCTACGTGCGGTGCGGGTTTTTCCCCATATTTACCGCTTCAGCTACCATCATTACTCTGAACATGTTTCCCTGAGCTCTACCCATTCTGCTCGTTATCCCTTGTTGCGTTTATGTTTGCTTTTTGGGTTGGAGTGGTAACTTTATTAATGTCATAATGTAGCCATGCAGGTGAGATGACGCTGCAGGTCATCTTAATTGATATTGTTAACTTTTTAATAAGGTTAGACGCAATTTTTTGTATTCACTGCCTATACTTAGGGTCTGTGTGGGCTCTATAAGCCTGTTTTACAAAAGCTATCGATGAGTAGAGAAGAGTTTGAAGCTAACCAATAACCAATCTAATTCAAAATCGAAGGGAGTCGATTATTGGACCAAACGCATCAGTGATCAGGAGATGCCGGCATTGTGCTCTACGGTAAAAACCCTGGAGAAGCTGGCTAAAGATGATGTCTCGTCCTTAGGCATTTTAGGCAAGAGCGTGATGCATGATAATGCATTAACCTCAAGAATTCTGCGTGTTGCCAATAGTGCCACCTATAGCAAAGGCGTGAGTCAGGTGACTACTGTGAGTCGTGCCTCTGTTGTCTTAGGTTTCGATACGATTCGTAATATCTGTATCACGGCAAAGCTGCTCAGTAGCTTGCTGGAGTCTGAGGGCTTGACCCAGAGCGTTTATCAAAGGCTTATTAAGCTCATGGCGAGGGCGTTTCAGGCTGCCATGTTGGCTAAGATGATGCTTAAAGATCACGATGAAGAGTTGCAGGAGGAGGTATTTATCGCCTCACTGCTCTACCACCTCGGAGAGAGTGCTTTTTGGAGTACCGGCTGCGAAGAGGCTGTTGAGCTCGATGCCGCTATTGCCGAATGTGACGATCCCAGATTGGAGAAGGCGATTATTCGTGAGACCCTGGGGACCTCGTTTAATACCCTGTCGCTGGGCATCGCAAGAAACTGGGGGCTCGGTGATGTGTTGTTAAAGTCGCTCAGTAACCCAAATGAACGCACACCCGAGATCCGCAGTATCTATCTGGCTAATCAGATAAGTGAGCTTCTGGCGCAAGACCCCCTTCCTGCCGAGCTGCTGCAACAGAGGCTTAAGCAGACCGCCGATATGTTAGAGATAAAGGTCGATGAGTTGAAGGGGCGAATGATACGTTGCAGCCATGCAACCAAAAAACTGGCCGAAGCCTACGGCGCCAAGGTTTTAGTGGCCTACCTGCCGAACCCTAAATATCTGACCAAAGATCTGAATGCCGAGGTTGAGCTGCCTGTGGTTCGCATGCCGGATATGACGATACAGTTGAAGAAGCTGAGGGAGCTGACGAACTGTGCTGTGACCAAGGCCGACTTCAATCAGGTGATCACGACCACCTTAGAGGGGATACTCAACGGGGTAGGGGTCGACCGTTGCGGTGTGTTGTTACTCTCTCCCAATCGCAAACGTTTACAGCCGCGCATCGTTTTGGGCGATGGCGCGGAGCAGATGAAAAACGAGTTTATTATCAAGCTGGAGCAACCTCAGTGTCTGTTCTGTGACTGTATCGAGCTGAAACAGCCCATGTTCGTCGATGAGCCCAGTTCACCTAAGTGGCGGCTATACATGGATGATGATCTTAAAAACAAAACCTCCTCTAGAGGATTCATGATATCGCCAATTCTGGTAGAACAGAAGGTTATCGGCATCATCTATGCCGACAGGGAGAGCTCAGACCGAAGCCTGAATCAGCTGGAATTTGATAACTTTACCCACTTCTCTCAATTAGCCAACGTCTGCCTGTCGGCGTCTATGGGGCACTGATGACTCATCGACGCCCGGCTTTTTTGTCCGGGTGTCCCTTATCTCTCTTCCGACTTTATCTTTGCGGTGATCTCTTTAGCTAACTCATTTGGTATGGGGAAGCTAAGGTGATATTGAGCAACTTTCCAGCCGGTGGCCGTTAAGAGTAAGGTTCCTGTCCCGCGGCTGACACCGTATGAGCGACTGTCGAGAAGCTCATCGAACACTATGACATTACCATGTCGGACTAACGTCCTGGTTTTAAGGCTGTAGGTCCAACCATCAGTCGGGCGGGCGTAACGTTGAAACTCAGCCATGTTCCAATGTTCGTTGACATCGGTGCCGATAAAGACTGCATCGGGCAGGTAAAGGGAGAAATAGGTGTCCCAGTTTGCGTCTGCGGCCGATTGGTGCAGGCTATTTAATACCGCTTCAGCCTGCTTCTCCTGCACTTGTTCTGCTGCGACAGATGCCGTTCCGGTCACGAATATTGCGGCGGTTAACAGCCTGAGGAGCCAAGAGCTGTATCGAGTGAGAAGTGAGCGTCTTGTTATTGCTTTGCATTGGGCTGATATCATCCGGGGTCCTTATGTTCATTTCGGGTTCAAAGGGGGTTAATGCCAATTCACCGGATCCAGTTTAAAGAATAAACTTAACTCTTTGTAGAGTGCCTTGTGATATTGAAAGAGATCCTTGGGACGTTCGAAGAACACTTCGGTGATCACCGCGAAAAATTCAGCGGGACTGGTCGCGCCATAATAACTGAAGATAGAGGGAATATTGTGCTGAGCACTGTATTGCAGAGTGTTGTACTCTTCGCTGAGCACTTCAGACCAGGTCGTGTAGTCACTCACCCGGCCGAGTAGCGGGGCGCCGTTGGCGTTGCCGGCTTCCTGATCAAGCTGATGTGCAAATTCATGGAGTACGACATTGCTGCCATCTGTGGGCGTCGCTGCATCGGCTTGGGTGGTCTGCCAGGATAGGATGACCTTCCCCTCCTGCCATGATTCCCCGGAAAGCGAGCGTTGTCGCTCGGTAACAACACCGCCGCCTCCCAACTCTTGATTATTGACGATGAATATAGAAGGGTAGACTAAGATCTGTTTCAGGTTCGGATAGAAGTCGGTGCGCCTGTTTAACAAAAGCAGGCAAGCCTGCGCCGCTATCGTGACGCGAATATCGTCGTCAATCTCTATGCCATTGCAGCCGATAAACTGCTTTTCATCGATAAACACCTGAATATGTTTCTTGAGCTGAAGTTGAAGATCTGCCGGAAGCGAGCGGAAATAGGGCATACGCCTCTTTAGGATCTCCCTCCAGGGTTTTGGAAACGCCCGACTGGTGATCCGTTTTCGCTGTCGTTCGACCCGCCAGGAACGAGATGCAATCCAGAGGATTGCCATCATGCCTATGGTACTGACTAACGTTATGGCCAACATAGCTGCTTATTACTCTCCTATATCTATTAATAATAGATATAGGATTGAGAGGTCTAAAATTCAATCACTGTTATTAACTGCAATATCATCAATAGTGTATGGAAACTGGTTGTCGTTTGTTTTTACACAGTTTTTTCCAGCCTGTTTAGCGCGATAAAGGGCTCTGTCAGCGTGATTGATCATGGTTTCAGCGCTTGTTTCGCTGTCGGGGACGGTGGAACTGACACCAACACTTATGGTGATATGTTGCCTGTGTACCGAGTCCTTGTGGGGGAGCCTCAACCTCAACACCTGCTCTCTCATCTGCTGGCCTATCATTTCGGCCAGCGCCATATCTGTGTCAGGCAGGAAAACGATAAACTCTTCACCGCCATAACGGGCAAATATCTTACCTTGTAGTTCAGGCAGTTGCTTCATCGAGGCCACTATCTTTTTCAGACATTGATCGCCACTGACGTGTCCATATCTGTCGTTGTACTGTTTGAAGTTATCTACATCGAAGAGGATGATTGAGAGCGGGTGTTGCTTCTTCTCTGCCGTGACTAACCCCTGAGCCAGTCGTAGATCGAAATAGCGGCGGTTATATGCACCGGTTAAACCGTCGATCTCTGACACCGCCTTGACCTGAGCGGCATAGCTCTTCAATGTTTCCAGGGAGCTGACCATCTGCTGTAGTTCAAGGTTATTGCTCCTGGGAAGGGGAGTATCTAGCTTTTCACTGGCAATGGCCTGCATCGCGTTACTGGTGGCTATGACAGGTTGTATGATCCCCTTGGAGATAAAGTGCCAGTTACTCAATCCGATAAACAGGCTATAGAGAACACCGGCGGAAAAGATCAAGATGACAAAAGAGTTGCTGTCAACTTTCAAGGCTAACCCGGCAGCTTCAACCTGTTTATCTGTTGCCTCTACCAGTTGAGATGAGAACAGGGCAATTTTTTGTGCTGCGCTGGCCTGAATATCAAGATAGGTGCCTGAGATCCGACTGGTATTAAGGGCCTCCCGGCTCAGGGCAAAAATACTGCTTTCTCCTAATAAATTGGGCTCGATCTGGGATAGCCAGTCCTGCTGTATCTCCTTGGCAATGAGTGTATCCATGGGATGCTTCTTTAAAGCGAGGAAAACACGCATGGTCTCTCTTTGCAACTGGTTGATTTCGGCGTTATCTGAGCTCTTATTGATGGCGGCAACCTGTCTGAAAAGGGATTCGCCCTGATGCATAAAGTGGGCGAGTTGTCTGTGCTCATCTAATGTACGCTTTAGCTCGCCGAAAGCCTGCGCCTCGATTAATCTGTTTGCATGTCGATCCAGAATCCCCAGCTGTTTTTGAATACTGCGCACGAACCCTCTTTGGATAAGCGCCATATTCAGGTGCAGATGGCTGGCCTGGAGCCGTGCCGCAATCGCTTTTTCGGTAAGCTGATTAAGAAGGGGAAGTTGTGCCCTGGTTTTTTTTATATCGACAAGGAGCTGTTCCAGTTGATTCACTCGCTGTGCACTATTTTCGAGGCTGGATAGCTGGTTCAGGCCCAGTATCAATGCTTGCCATTGCACCTCTAATTCGCTGAGTAGCTGAGTACGTTGCTCCTCTGTATCAATACGCGTTAATTTTGCACTTATCAGTTGTAACTTCTGGCTGTCTTTTGATAACTCCAGGGCATAGATGATCTCATCGATATCATGATTTATCATAGTATCGACCTTCTTCTGTAGATCTACAGAGAGGCAGACTGAGATTAACCCTATGGTTATTGTGAGAAAAATGACGATGTAAAATAGCAGTCTGATTTTTTGTTTCAGGCTTATGAGGGGGCTGTTAATTCTCATCTCTCTACCACCGGGACTTCACCGTGACGATTCTGAATCTCTATGATCCGCTGATTGAGGCGCTCTATCTCCACATCGATATCTGTCTGAGACCCGGATAATGAGTAGCTGCTTTTGGTTAGCTCCGGGTAGATATTTCCCATTGCAGTACTGGTAAAGTGTCCCAGCTTGAGAACGTTACCGGACCAGCTGATATTCGCTTTATGGCTGGCCATAAATGCGCCCCCGACATGGCGATTCTCTGCCGATTGAAACTCGGGTGAGGTCGCCACATCGATGCGGCATGGGTTTCCCCCGCCCAGAGCATAGGCGTGTTGAGCTTCAAATGAACCCATATATTTGAGCAGCCAGTAGGCAGCCTGGGGATTTACGCTGTCGTAAGCGACGGCGAAGGCGTAGGCACCGTTATAGGGTTGGCCTCCGGGAACTTGTGCGACTGCCAGTTTGGCACCGGGGATATTCGATTCAAGTTGAAAAGAGCTGTGCCAAAGATTGTTGTAGGCAAATGGCCACATGGCGACATTACCCTCAGCCATAGCCCTGGCGGCTTCTTCGAAGGCGAAGTGGTCATTAGCAGGGTAGGCGTATTGCATTAATTTTCGGTAAATAAGTGTTGTTTGCTTTAAAGTTTCGTTACCGGACATAAGTTCGAACAGTTTGAGCTTATTCTCACTATCATAGTGTGGTTTCATCCAGTAGCCATCGAGACTCCAGAGAATGGAAGAGAACTCATCATTGATATGTGGCCGATTTCCCGACATCAGAGCCAGGCCGTAGAAAGGTTTTTCAAGCTTCTTCCCCGCTAATATCTCTCCAGGATCTCTGGTGAAAAATTCACTCATATCTTGTAGTTGACTAAGGGTCGTAGGCGGAGCCAGGGGGTATCCATATCGAGCACTGAATCTTACCCTCTCTTTCGGGTGTTGAAATAGATCGGCGCGGTAATGATTTCCCATCACGTAATTATTGTAGGGGATGGCATGTATTTCTGAGTGATAGGAGAGAATGTTCAGCAGTGAGGGGTAGTAGGGTTCCAGGTAGTTGATCATCGCTCTCTCGCCGTTAGGATCGTAGAGCTCTGCCAACTCCACAAGTGGTACGGTAAACCCTTTTGCCGCCCACTCCTTTGCCCATCCAGCTTCCATCGTTAACAGATCAAACTTGCCGGCACCTTTGAGCAGAGAGTCTGTCTGCAGGTTAAACATCTTATCCAGAGAGGTGGTGACAACGTTTACTAAAACCCCTGTTTGAGCCGTATATTTGGGAAGTAATTCATGCTTGAGGTGTTCGGTCCAAAAGCCGGACTCGGCGACGAGTGTGATTGGCTGCTTATTGTCTATCTCAGGGATCTGTTCAAGCGAGAATTGAGCATAGCTCGGTAAAGTATGAAAGCAAAACAGAAAGATGAATGTTTCAGTAAGCCGTTTGAACACGTTATATTACTCCGTTATCCCTACAGAATTCCATATAGTAATACTATTGTGCTGCATGTTTGTACATAAAAGATTTAAATAGAATGTAAATGTCACTATTTGGCTGATGAGGTAAAAAAAACTGGCAGCGCGGAAAGTACTCTTTGGGAAAAGTCTGCTGCCAGCGAAGGTTGGGAAAAACCGGTAAAAATTAAGTGAATCAGTAAGGTTTATTCGAGCCATGTATGTTGAGCTCCCTGTCGTCATCGAGGCGGTGACGACAGGCTATTAATCGACAATGATGGAGCGCTCCTTCTCTTTTCGTTCGGCATCGCTGAGTGAAAAGTGGTGCTCGATTAGAAATCGAATGAGTTTAGATTTTGCCACATCACAGCCACTGGCAAGTTCGGCCAGGTGAGATATCGCCGATTCACTCAAAGTAAAGGTTGCTTTTCTGAAAGGCTCACTGCCTTTGAGCACTTTCTTCACCTCTTTAGGTCTGCCATCGCCGATGGCGCTGCTTACCGGTAGCGACTCCGGGACGCTGAAGTGTGATGCGAGATCTATCACTTCGGCCTTCGCTTTGTCAGATAAGGTGTTGTCAGCCGACGAGTAACCCGCTGCGTAGCAAGTTGCATCGTCGATAAACTCCTCGAGCGACATCTGCAACTTTCTTTGATTAGTCCCGGCTGTCGAATCAGACTGCGTAGAGCTTTTCTTGAGATCGGCCAGACCCATAGTCACCTCTCATCTTGTTCATCTTAGTTGTTGCTAAGCGGTTTCTTATCTCAGTGGCGTTTTGAGCTTCTAACAGTTCACAGGCTATTCCCCGCATCTCAGCCGCCGCTTTCCCCTTAGGCTCAATCTCTATGACTGACAGGCCGGACTCTTCACTGTCATCATAGATATTACGACTGTAGGTTATGGCATCTAAGACATTGATGTCGTAGGTTCGACAGACATCTTTCGCCTCGAGAATTCGGTTCGATTGATTAGGTAGGCTAGGGCATTGGGTGATGACAAATGAGGCTCGCATCTTAGGGTTGATCATCATACATGTGGCAACGATATCGTCCATATGGCTGACTGTCTTCAGATCCCTGCGCTTAGGTCGCAGCGGCATCAGTACATGTGAGGCCACTGACATGGTCGCTCGCAGGGCCAGATTGTCCTGTCCGCCACAGTCAACGATAACGAAGTCATAGTGTTGTTCGAGGCTCAGCAGGTCATTTCGTATCTTGCCATATAGCTGAACACAGTTGATGCTGGGCAGTTCCGGATTGTTATTTCTGGCCTGAATCCAATCGGATGTGGTTCTTTGAGGATCACAGTCAACCATAATGATTGAAGCACCACATTCGGCAGTTAAGAAAACTGCGATATTTTGGGCTAAACAACTTTTACCACTGCCGCCTTTTTCGCCCCCGACTAGTATGATCATTTTCTATCCCCTCTGACACTAATGGCTGTCGTACTTTTATCAAGTGAAAGCCTGTTTGTACTTTCATCTGCTGCTGGTTTAGCAGCGATATCCGACCGAATGAATGCCACCTTTCCCCTGCGGTACATCAAGCGTTAAAATAAATTTAGTGATTTATTAATTTCGTGTCAATTACCTGATTTTTGACGTTTTTTCATTTTTTGTCTGCTGGCGTAATTTTGACTGAATCGGCGTTTTGGCAGATTTTTGACACTTGAGGGGATGCTGGTTATGGCTGCTATCTATACAAGTGTTATCAGCTAGTTATGGCTGTTTCTGGCATAAGGTTCGACTGATCATGGGGCTTGTGTTCCATTTTTGGGTATCGGAGCTCACCTTTTCTCGGTCCTATATTTCATTTTTGTTGTTTTTACGTGTTTTTTATATGAAAAGGGTATATATAACTTGAGGCGGTTTTGATGTGAATTTGAACAGGCAGCGACAATTGACGGAGTCTTCTATTGCGATCTCTTGTTTGTTCGATATGCTGCGAAGTTAAAGTCATATCTGAATGGGTGATGGAGAGATGAATCAAGAGCTGTTGTTGGAAGCAATTAATCAGAAGATGCCTTTTGGAAAATATGCCGGACGCAAATTACTTGAACTACCCGAGCCGTATCTAGTCTGGTTTCACTCTAAAGGCTTTCCGGAAGGTAAGTTGGGTGAGCAACTCGCCTTGATGTATGAGATTAAACTCAATGGCTTGGAGGGGATGTTACAACCCCTGCTCGATAAAGTTCAAAAAAGCTGAGCACGCATATCGGGTTCTGAGATCTTGATCTAAAAGATGCATATTGGTCTGTTATTTAGTGACTTTTATTAGAGATTTATTAAGTTCTCCATGTTTAAATGATTTCAATTGTAAAGCAGAGCTAAAAATAAGAGGAAGTGGCAATGGTAGCTAAATTGGTTAAATTGGTTGCAGCGGCAACACTGGCACTAGGTATCTCCAGCGCATGGGCCCAAGGTGTAGTGCATGAAGGGACTGTTGTCGATACTATGAATGGCGGTGGTTACACCTATGTTCAGATTAAAGAATCGGATAAAACCTTCTGGGCTGCGGGTCCACAGGTTGAAGTAAGCAAAGGCGATACCGTTGTTGTTCAGGAGCAGATGTGGATGAACGACTTCACGAGTAAGACTTTGAACCGTACATTCGACGAGCTGCTGTTCGTTGGTCGTATCGATAAGAAGTAAGCTTGCTTTCGGGGATAGGTTTGTCCTCTGAGAAGTGACTAAACGATGGCTTGATTATCTCGATAATCAAGCCATTTTCTTTATCTGCCCCGGATGCGATAATTGATATAACTCAGCTAAAGATCTTCGTTAATTATGTCTGCCAATCAGAAGCTCTCACACCAGCCTCGGCTCAGTTTGATTCCGTATAGCGCAGGTTATGCCCCTTCGGTGAGCCGTATATTCCATGAAGCCATATGGCAGATAGATGATGGCTTATATACGCCCGAGCAGAAGTCTGCCTGGTCGCCCAAGCCCAGATCGGCCTACCATTGGCATAAGCGCTTAACGAGAAGCAGGGCCTGGCTGGTGGTGGATGAAGCCATTATCGAAGCGTCTCGACCAATTTGTTGCGGGTTTATCAACGTTGAGACTCACTTTAAGAGCAGAGGGTATATCGATAGCTTATACGTACGGCCAGACTATCAACATCTCGGTATAGCGCACAGGCTCTATCTGGCTCTCGAACAGTGGAGCCTGGGGCAGGAGTATCCTAATTTGACCGTGGATGCATCGCTGCTGTCGAAACACCTGTTTCTTACCCATGGTTTCACTGTGCAACACAGGAGTTATCAGGAGAAGTCCGGACAGGTTTTTATGGGGTTTCTTATGTCTAAGACACTTAAAGGTTTGACAACTTCATAAGGTGCAGGGAAGTGGGGTTATCTTGTGCTTATTAAGAGTGAGGCTTTAAGGGGACATTAACATGGGGTGATACCGGGTTAATGTCGACTGTTCGTCTCTGTGAAAGTACAGCTTCGACTCACGCCTGGTTGCACTATCGATTTAATAGCTGCTCACTGGTGAGTTGATCAATAGAGAGTCGTCCAGCACCGGATATCATCAAAGAGAGAGAGGCGGCTACAAGCGACAGGCCAAAGCCACTATCGGCGATGAGTAACCCCTTGTTGCTATAGACCGTGATGACAGCGACCAGCGTAGTAAACGCCAGTAAGGCAGCCGTTGGGCGAACCGCTAACCCGATGAATATCAGTAAGCCACCAAGAAACTCACAACTGCCCGCAAAGAGCGCCATAAAGAAACCGGGAGCTAACCCTGCGGAGTTGAGCCCCAGTGCCGTGCCATCCAATCCATAGCCGCTAAACCAGGCAGATAATTTTTGCGCGCCTTGAATCATGAAGATTATGCCGATAGGTACCCTGAGTACTAATGGGGCCAGCGTCGGGTTAGGCTTGATGAATCTCTGCATGATTAACTCCATCAGTCGAGTGGTATTTGCTGAGGTAGGTTTCGGTGGAGTAAAGGGTACTATTGCCGCTTAAGCAGGAAAATCGGAATAATTGGAAAGGTTAATTCGAAAAAATCGAACTATCTAGCTTAACGGTTTTACCGGGCTCTATTTTGAGATATGGGGGGGGGCGCTATATTGCGGCAGAGCGGGGGGAGCTGTTGCCATCTCTCCGGCCTGCCATGCATATTATCATCGAACCTACCTGTGACTGATATAGTCGACCTGAGGAGAGAGTTCCTGTTCGAGCGTCTGCTCCTTGTTCATAAAGCGGATAAATGCCGACGGCAGGGTGAGTCCCTCAACCGGCCAATGTGAACTGGCTTGTAGCAGTGGATAGTAGCCCTCCTTACCGGAAGCGGTATAGGCCGAGGATACACCGAAATAGTCCCTGTTTCTGTCGACAGTTTCCCATCTGCCATTTTCATCTGTGGTGATGCTTTGACGTAACACCTCCAAGGATAGAATACGTTGTCCCAATGGCCTGCGGCCGTCATAACAATACTTTAAGCCATAGGTATAGGGGAAGCTGCCGGCACCGGTACCGGTCACACTGTTGTTGGTGGCCGAGTTGATAGCCGATTCGATCGCTTCGAACAGGTACCTGCCCTTTATCTGGTACTTTACCAAAGATTGTTCGAAAGGAAGCAGACGTCCGACGACGTCGGCGACGGTGAGCTCCCCCTTATTGAGGGAGTGCCGTATTCCACCGGCATTATGAAGGGCAAAGTCTACCCTTGGGTACATGAGCTTAGTCTCATGGTAGATACTCTTACATACCCAGGGCGCTATCTCACTGCCGTGAGGAAGTGCCTTGCTGGGGAGCCGGGTATGAACCAGATTTCTGGGAACAAAACCCAGTACCTGCTTTTGCAGAGCTTCGATAACGGGCCGGTACTGAGATGCGATGATCTGAGCGAGCCCTGTGTCTTCATCATCCCAGCGAATACCTGGATGATCACTCAGCAATGAGCTTATCTCCTCATAATCTGAGGTGGTGATATCATCTTTAGATTCAAGGATAAAACTTCGGTCCAGCATAAAGTAATTATGGCCGTTGAGGCGGGTAACTTTTCCGCTTTCGTTAAACTCAATATCGGCAATACCTAAGGTTTCGGCGTGCTTTCCTGCATGTAAGATAGCAGTTTCATTGACTCTGTAACCGTAGGGGACGGCGCTGAGCCCTAGCGCATTAAACTCACCCTGCAATGTGTGGGTGTGGCCGCCAACGATAAGGCTGATGCCATCGACTTTCTCCGCTAAGGTCTTATCCTGATCAAACCCGAGGTGGCTGAGTATGATGATATGGTCGATCCCCTCGGCTTTGAGGTGCGCGACAGTTGCCCGAGTCGTTTCTATGGCATCGATAAAGTGAGTGTCTGGATCGGGGCGGGCTATCTCGGCCATCTGATCCAGTGTGATCCCGACAATAGCGAGTCGTTTATCCTTGAACGGTTTTATCAGGGCCCTGGCTCTGTTGTTGACCTCGTCATAATCCAGCAGCTGCTTATGTCCCCTGATGGGGAGTGGTTTACCCGCCTCCTCTTGGCTGAGATCCATATTACCCGCCAGCAGAGGAAACTCAATGTCATCGAGAAACGCCGAGACAGGGGCATTACCGTCGTCGACCTCATGGTTGCCAAGCACCATGGCATCGGGCCTTAGCAGATTGAGCAGGTGAGCATTTGCCGCGCCTTTAAACTGGCTGAAATAGAGGGTGCCCTGAAAGCTATCCCCACCATGAAGGAAGAGAAACTCCTGACAGGCCGATGCCGCCTCCTGTCTCGATCTGTTGAGTTGATGCTGAATCCGAGCATAACCACCACTGTGGCTGTAGATATCGTAAGACTTTCCCCGGTTATCGACTGAAAAATGGATGCGGCTGGGGTCGAAGTGGGAGTGAGTGTCGTTGATATGGGCGAGCTTTAGTGTGTATCTGTGGGGCATCGATTAGCAGTCCGTATAGAGATATCAGCGTTATGTGAGAGTTAACGAGTATATAAGTTTGATTATCGTATCCCGATTGATAAGGGAAAGTTTTGCTCGCTTCATAAAAGCAGAGGAGCGTTAAGCGTGGACAACAAAACAGATGAGCGCTTCAATCGGGTGGAGATTATATCGGCAGAAAAGCAAAAGGGAAACCTGGGTTTCCCTTTTTTATGTCGAACCATTCAAGTTGCAGTCTGAAAACAGCCAGCCTTGGTAGCTGGAGCCTGCCACTCTACACCATACTTTAAGACTTTGGTGTCTCTATGTATGATTCAAACTCGCCATCATCGGAGAGATGGATCCCTTTGTCTTTCATGCGTCTCTCCCACTGCTTCTGAGCCAGCTGCTGCATGTCGGTAACCGGGTCGTTCTTATCGACGATCTCGAGTCCTAACAGTGACTCGACGATATCTTCAAGGGTAACGATACCCTCACCGGTGCCATACTCGTTTACCACGATCGCTATCTTGGTATTTCGCTTAATCAGCAGCTGAAACAAGGGCAGTATCTTGGCCGTTTCAGGGACCACGAGTAAGTTACGCTTAAGCTTACTGATCGGTGCCTGGGGCGTTTTCCGCTCGGATAGCAAGATATCGTCACGATTGATATAACCGACAACATCATCGGGATCTTTATCGAAGATCGGAATACGTGAGAAGGGGGTACCTTTGTGCTGCTGCGCAAACTCCTCCTGGGAGAGGGAGGCAGACAGACTAAACATCACCGTTCTCGGCGTCATTATTGCGCTAACGGGCATCTCTTTTACCGAGAGCATCTGGGTCAAAAACTTTGACTCCTGCTCGTCCAGTTCGCCGGATTCATGCCCCATTTTCGCCATCGCACTCATCTCTTGACGAATATACTGGCCTTCATCGCCTTTACCTAAGAGCTGGGTCACCTGCTGTGACATCCAGATAAGCGGTTTGGTCAGCCTCTCCATCCACAAAAGGGCAATGGAGACCGACGGGGCAAGAGAACGCCAATAGTTCGCACCCAGTGTCTTGGGGATGATCTCTGAGAAGAAGAGGATCAAAAATGTCAGCACACCGGAGAAGACACCTAGCATCTCATCACCAAATACCTTTGCGGCTTGAGCACCAGCGACGGCTGCGCCCACTGTGTGCGCGATGGTGTTGAGTGTCAGAATCGACACCAGAGGTGACTCGACATTATCTTTCTGTTTGCCCAGACGCTCTGCGGCTTCGGGGTGCGAATGTGCAAGGTTAGCGACATAACTGGGGGTGACAGAAAGCAGTACGGCTTCGAAAACGCTGCAAAGGAAGGATATACCGATAGCAACGGCTACAATAACGATAAGGGTGATCATTTATGCATTTACAATTACGGACCAATATTAGTCCGACTTAATTCTATCATTAAGTATGCAGAAATGCTTGTGGCTAGTAAAAATTGCTTGGGGTCTGTATAATTTGGCGCCCCGTAGCGGGTATTAGTTACGTTTTTAGTGTTGAGGTTAGTCGAAAATGAGTGAGAAAAAGATCAATTTATTGGATCTTAACCGTAAAGGCTTGAGAGCATTATTCACCGAAATGGGTGAAAAGCCTTTCCGGGCCGATCAGTTGATGAAGTGGATTTACCATTTTGGCGTGACCGATTTTGATGCTATGAATAACATCAACAAAGCACTACGAGCTAAGCTAAATGCACGCTGTGAAGTTGTTGCGCCTGAAATATCCAGTTATCAAAAGTCCTCTGACGGAACGATTAAGTTCGCCATTAATGTTGGTCAGGGACAGGAAGTGGAAACGGTTTATATTCCTGAAGATGACAGGGCTACGCTTTGTGTCTCTTCTCAGGTCGGCTGTGCGCTGGAATGTACCTTCTGTTCGACGGCGCAGCAGGGATTTAACCGTAACTTAACCGTTGGTGAGATCATCGGTCAGGTCTGGCGTGTCGCAGACTTTATCGGTTTTCAGAAAGAGACCGGCGAGAGACCTATTACCAACGTTGTGATGATGGGGATGGGCGAGCCGCTGCTTAATCTCGCAAACGTCATTCCTGCGCTGGATATCATGTTAGATGATTTCGGTTTCAGCCTCTCTAAGCGCAGAGTCACCGTATCTACATCGGGTGTCGTTCCGGCGCTTGATAAGCTCGGTGATGCCCTGGATGTCGCTTTGGCTGTGAGTATTCACGCGCCTAACGATGAGCTGCGTGACGTGCTGGTGCCGGTCAATAAAAAGTATCCATTGCAGGAGTTTTTAGCCGGGATCCGTCGCTATATCACTAAGTCTAATGCAAATCGTGGCAGGGTAACGCTCGAGTATGTGATGCTAGATCATATCAATGACAGTACTGATCAGGCCCATGAATTGGCTGAGTTGATGAAAGACACTCCCTGTAAGATTAACCTGATCCCTTTCAATCCATATCCGGGCTCCCCTTACGGTCGTTCATCGAACTCCCGCATCGATCGTTTCTCAAAAGTACTGATGGAGTATGGGCTTACCGTGATCGTACGAAAAACCCGTGGTGATGATATCGATGCTGCCTGCGGACAACTTGCAGGGGATATTCGCGACAGAACCAAGCGTTTAGCGAAAAAACAAATGCAAGATAGTCAGATTTCGGTCACAATAAACTAACTCTTTGTATTATGTAGATAGATAGGCTTGCCAATGAAGCAAGGATTAACCCAAATTACAGTGCTCAGCCTATTCGCTATAGGCATGCTGAGCGGTTGTGTATCGGAACGTACCTATAGCGGCACCGATGTCCCCGTGCTCGAAAAGGAGTTTGACAGTGAGTCCGCTGCCAGACAGAGAGCACAGCTTGGTTTGACCTATCTACAAAAAGGCAATAGTCAGCAGGCAAAGTACAACTTGGATAAGGCGGTTGAATACGCGCCGGACCTCGAAGCCGTCCATGTGTCCATGGCTTACTATTACCAGACTGTTGGCGAGTTGGACAATGCCGAGGCATCCTATCGCAGGGCGATAAGAACCAGTGATGCCAGTGGCGACGCCATGAATAACTTTGGTGTGTTTCTCTGCCAACAGGGAAAGTATAAACAGTCTGAAGAGATGTTCCTGAAAGCCGTTAAGATGCCCAAATATACCCGTTCAGCATCGAGTTATGAGAACTTAGGTATCTGTAGCCGCAAAGCCGGCGATTTAGATAAGGCTAAAGAATATTTCGAGGTGGCATTGAAGTACGATCCCCGCAGGAGAGTGACTTTACTTGAATTAACAGAGATCGACGTTGAAACCGGCGATTATCTCAATGCACGCGCTCAACTGGTGCGTTATCATCGAGTCGTTGCTGAGTCCGCCGAGAGTTTGACGTTGGGAATAAAAATTGAGCAAGGCTTAAATGATCTAGATGCAGCCAGAAAATTTGGCATTTTACTTTTGGCTAAGTTTCCCGCATCCATTGAAGCTAAGCAGTATCGAGCTAGTATGCACTAATGACTAAAAAAGAGATCGATATGCTCAAGGATGAAGCAGACAATAATGTTGAAACAGATGCGTCCGAACGAGAGGAAACGCTCGGTTCACTTCTGAAGGCGGCCCGTGAAAAGCAGGGGGCCAGTATTGCCGATATCGCAGGACAGCTTCACCTACGCCCATGTATTGTACAAGATATTGAGGCGGATAATTTTGGTGAGATAGCCTCGGCAACCTATGTTAAAGGTTATGTGAAAAATTACGCCCGAATCGTGCAGGCCGATTCCGCCGCGATTCAGGCTTGCCTCGAAAGGCAGCTCCCCCAGGCCACAGCTCCGGAGATGCAGAGCTTTTCCCGTAAGACGAGCCGTCAGGCCCGCGATGGCCGATTGATGTTTGTCACCTACCTGATAGCCTTTATTCTGTTGGCTATGTTGGTGCTCTGGTGGGTACAGAAGTCAGATACCCTGTCGGGCATCGATCTCTCCAAGCCGACCGTAGAGGAGATGGCCGACTCTCAATCGACACAAGCCGATTATACGGAGCGGGACGTTATGGAGCGGGGTACTGAGCCGACTGTATCGGCTGTTGTGCCACAGACAGAGGCTTCGACAGCAGCTCTGCTCGATATCGGTGCCGGGCAGGAGGAGCGAGTTGAACACAGTGACACTGTCGAAGCTGTCGCTGTAACTGAGACTAACAGTGATATCGAAGAGGCTGAAGCCGGGCTGTCGGCATTGAGTCTGGATCTCAGCGGTGACTGCTGGATTAATATTAAAGATGCCAAGGGCGATACCCTGGTAAACGACCTGAAACGTGCCGGCAGTCAGCTGAATGTCTCCGGTGTTGAGCCCTTTAAGCTCACCTTAGGGGCTCCTCAGGCTGTCAGCATAGAACTGAATGGCAAGAAAGTTAATCTGAGTGAGTTTCCAAGCGGACGCGTAGCAAGATTGACTTTACCTGAGGCCCGTTAGCATTAGCCGACAAGCTGAAAAAGATATAGTGCTGTGGTTTGAGTCCGGCGATTGACTGATAACAGCATCGAATAGACATTTATAGAGTAAACAAGATGTACAACGAAACCCCAATCAAAAGACGAGCCTCCACCCGTATCTATGTTGGCGATGTGCCTATCGGAGACGGTGCCCCTATTGCGGTTCAGTCGATGACCAATACTCTCACCACAGATGTCGATGCAACGGTTGCTCAAATTCGCGCATTGGAAAATGTCGGTGCGGATATTGTCAGGGTATCGGTACCTACGATGGATGCCGCTGAAGCGTTTAAAGTGATTAAACAGCAGACGAATATTCCTTTGATTGCAGATATCCATTTCGATTACCGTATCGCGCTTAAAGTTGCTGAGTATGGTGTCGATTGTCTGCGTATCAACCCGGGGAATATCGGTAATGAATCACGTATCAAGAGCGTGGTTGATTGTGCCCGGGATAAGAATATCCCTATTCGGATTGGCATCAATGGCGGATCTTTAGAAAAAGATCTGATGGATAAATACAAGGAGCCGACGCCTGAAGCACTGCTGGAATCAGCCATGCGTCATGTGGATATCCTGGATAGATTGAACTTCGATCAGTTCAAGGTCAGTGTAAAGGCATCGGATGTCTTCCTGGCGGTTGAATCCTATCGCCTGCTCGCTAAGCAGATCGTGCAGCCTCTACACTTAGGGATCACCGAGGCGGGCGGTGCACGCTCAGGTTCAGTAAAATCAGCCGTGGGTTTGGGGATGTTGTTAGCCGAGGGGATCGGAGATACCTTGCGCGTCTCGCTGGCCGCCGACCCCGTCGAGGAGATCAAGGTTGGTTTCGATATATTGAAGTCACTGCGGATCCGTTCTCGTGGCATTAACTTTATCGCTTGTCCGTCCTGCTCCCGCCAGGAGTTTGATGTGATAAGTACCGTTAATGAACTCGAGCGCCGTTTAGAGGATATCGTAACGCCGATGGATGTCTCTATTATCGGTTGTGTCGTTAATGGACCCGGTGAGGCACTGGTCTCCGATATCGGTCTTACCGGTGGCAACCGCAAGAGTGGCTATTACGACGAAGGCGTCAGGCAGAAAGAGCGTTTCGATAACGATAACATTGTCGACTCTCTCGAGGCCAAGATCAGGGCCAAAGCAGCCATTATCAATGGGCGAATTCCTGCTCAAGATTTAAATAAGTAATTCATGCAAAATATGAGGCTGCCGGTGAACTACCGGCATGGCCTCTTATTGTGTTAGTTATCAGTTTTACGTTTAGTAATGAAGCGCCAGGGTATATACTGCGGGGCGCTTTTAATTTTTATAGCTAATTTCGGACGAGTCTTTATCGTGGCAAAACAGATCCAAGCGATTCGCGGAATGAATGACATTCTGCCTACCCAAAGCCCTCTATGGCAAAAACTGGAAACCGTATTGAGAGAAACAGTCAGTGCTTACGGTTACAGTGAAATCCGTACTCCAATCGTAGAGAGTACAGACCTTTTCAAGCGTTCAATCGGTGAAGTAACTGATATCGTTGAAAAAGAGATGTATACCTTCGATGACAGGAATGGTGACAGCTTAACATTGCGTCCCGAAGGCACCGCTTCGACTGTACGTGCCGGCAATGAACATGGTTTGCTGTATAACCAGGAGCAACGTCTCTGGTATATGGGCCCTATGTTCAGACATGAGCGTCCGCAGAAGGGGCGCTATCGTCAATTCAACCAGTTTGGTGTAGAGGTCTATGGTATTGGCACGGCCGATGTCGATGCTGAGATCCTGATGATGTCTGCCCGCCTGTGGGAGAAGCTGGGGATCAGCGAGCATGTGACTCTGGAACTGAATACGCTGGGCGACCCGGCAGAGCGTGCGGCTTATCGTGAAGCACTTATCGCTTATCTTGAGCAGTTTAAAGAGCAGCTCGACGAAGAGAGCCAGCGACGCATGTATACCAATCCGCTGCGCGTTCTCGATACGAAGAACCCTGAGGTACAGGCTCTGCTGACCGATGCACCGGAGTTGATGGACTATCTTGGTGAGGAGACTCGTGCACATTTTTCACATTTATGTGAACTCTTAGACGCCGTTGGCATCCAATACGTGATTAATCCACGCTTGGTTCGTGGTTTAGATTACTATAATCGTACCGTTTTTGAGTGGGTAACCTCGAGCCTTGGCGCTCAGGGAACCGTACTGGCCGGCGGTCGTTACGATGGCTTGGTTGAGCAGTTGGGTGGGAAGAACACTCCTGCTGTTGGCTTTGCCATGGGGCTCGAGCGTATTGTATTGATGCTGGAGACACTCGAATTAACCAAGGATATCCCGGCAACTGTCGATGTTTATGTGACAGCGATGGGGGATGCGAGCAAGATTGAAGCGATTAAAATTGCCCAGTCACTAAGAAGTGAAATGCCTCATCTGAGGGTGATGAGCCATTGTGGTGGTGGAAACTTCAAGAAGCAGATGAAGCGCGCCGATAAGAGCGGTGCTCAGGTGGCACTGGTGATTGGTGAGGATGAACTTGCAAATAACCAGGTTGCCGTTAAGTACCTGCGCGTTAAAAAAGAACAGGAATTAGTTGCCCGTGATGCTTTGGCAACTTATATTGCAGAACTGATTTAAAGAGGAAGATGACGTGGAAATTTATAGCACAGAAGAACAACAAGTAGATGCTATCAAACAGTTCTGGAAAGATTATGGCACCTCCATAGTCGTTGGTGCTGTGGTAGGTCTGGGTGGCCTATTTGGCTGGAACTACTATTCAGACTATAAAGTAGCAAAATCTGAGTCGGCTTCAGAAGCTTTTCAGGCCATGAGTGCCTCTTCTGACAGCACCATGCTGAGTGCGGCGGAAAACTTCGCCAAAGACCACAGTCAGGAAGGCTATCAATCACTGTTATCACTGATCGTTGCCAAGGCGGCAGTCGAGTCAGGTGATCTGGAGAAAGCCGAGGCATCACTGAAAAGTGTCATCGCTTCTGCGCCTGACGCCAGCCTGGTTATGGTTGCCACCATGCGTTTAGCCCGTGTTCAAGCCGAGCAAGGTCAGGTCGCTACGGCCATCACAACTCTGGAGCAGGTGTCTGATCCTGCATTTATCGCACAAAGAGAGGAGCTGAAAGGTGACTTCCTTGTTCGTAAGGGTGAAGCCGAAAAAGCCAAAGCCGCTTATCAAGCCGCAGTAGATAATGGCGGAGCTGCAACAAGCCCCGCTTTACAGATGAAGCTAGATAACCTGAACAAGGCATAAGGAAGCTGTCCATGAAGTCTTGGTGCAAAACATTGCTCGCATGTGGATTGAGTCTGGGTCTGTTATCGGCCTGCTCATCCAGTGACGTAGAAGAGGAGCCGGTGAGTCCGCTGCCAGAGCTCGAGGCAACGGTTTTCCCTGAGGTAAGCTGGAGCGCAACCGTTGGCAATGGCGTGGGCGATTACTACTCGCAACTTCGTCCGACCGTACGCTATGACAAGTTATATGTTGCCGACAGATATGGTCAAGTCACCGCGTTCGATGAACAGTCCGGTGAAAAGGTTTGGAGTCAGGATTTCAGTTCTGCATTTAAGGACAATATTCTTGCTAAGAACAAGGGGGCTAAATTAGCCGCCGGTGTGACAGCGGCCCGAAACAAAGTCTTTATCGGTGGTGAGAGTGGCATATTTGGTGCCCTCGATGCCGAAACGGGTGAGACCCTCTGGTCTGTTATAGCCAGTGGTGAGCTGTTGTCGGCCCCCTCGGTCGGTGAGGATCTTGTGGTGGTCAACACCAGCTCGGGGACACTCGAAGCCTTTGATGTAGAAGATGGTGAAAAGAAGTGGAGCTACGAGTCTAAGCTGCCAAACCTGACACTACGTGGTACAGGTTCGGCGACCTATGAGTCAGGTGGTTTCTTCGTCGGTACGGCTGACGGCAAGATTGCGGTTGTCGTTAAAAATAATGGCCAGGCTGCATGGGAACAAGCGATCTATACGCCTAAGGGAGGTAACGAGTTTACCAGAATGGCCGATGTCGACATGAAGCCATTGATCATAGGTGAGAACCTCTATGCCGTGAGTTTCAACGGTAATCTGGTCTCTATGGAAGTGAGAACGGGTCGTGTGGTATGGACTCGTAAATACTCGAGCTTTCATGAACTCGCTAATTCAGGTGTGAGCCTGTTCCTTGTCGATGATCATAGTCGTATATACTCGGTCGATAGACGAAATGGTTTGGAAAGCTGGAGTAATACAGAGCTGACTAACCGTAACTTAACATCGGCTGCTGTATTTAAAGATTATATTGTTGTCGGAGACTTCGAAGGTTACCTACACTTTATCAATAAGAGTACCGGTACCTTAGCAGGGCGTATTCAGATCGATAGTTCAGGTTTGTTTAGCCAGCCGCTGGTCGAAGGTGATAATATCTATGTTCAGACTCGTGGTGGAAAAGTTGCTAGAATAACGCTTCCGTAAGCTTTAGCTGAATAGATTTTTAGCCCCCGGAAGTCTGTTTCGGGGGCTTTTTAGTTATTAATGTTTTAAGAATTTGTAGATTAGAGGCAAAAAAATGATTCCAGTTGTGGCCCTTGTTGGCCGACCTAATGTGGGTAAGTCGACCCTGTTTAATCGTCTGACCCGCACTAGAGATGCTTTGGTGGCCGACTTTCCTGGGCTGACTCGGGATCGTAAATATGGTCGCGCCTACCTCTCCGGTTATGAGTTTATCGTTGTCGATACCGGTGGTATCGATGGTACGGAAGAGGGGATTGAAACCCACATGGCAGAACAATCACTTGCAGCGATTGAAGAAGCCGACGTGGTGCTATTCCTGACAGATGCCAGAGCGGGTTTGACGGCGGCCGATCAGGCGATTTCCGAGCATCTGCGTCGTCGCGAAAAGACCACTTTTGTCGTTGCTAACAAGGTCGACGGTATCGACGCAGATTCGGCTTGCGCCGAATTCTGGGCCTTAGGTCTTGGTGAAGTTTATCAGATGGCCGCCGCGCAAGGGCGTGGTGTGACCAATATGATCGAGTATGCATTGGCGCCCTATGCCGAGGCTCTGGGTCTTAACCGTGATGGTGAAGGCGATGAGAATGAGCAGGAACGCGAGTATACCGAAGAGGAAGCGGAAGCGGAGCAGAAGCGTCTGCAGGATCTGCCTATCAAGTTGGCGATTATCGGTAAGCCTAATGTAGGTAAGTCTACGCTGACTAACCGTATCTTAGGTGAAGAGCGCGTGGTTGTTTACGATGAACCGGGAACCACCCGAGACAGTATCTATATCCCGATGGAGCGGGAGGGGCGTGAGTACGTTCTTATCGATACCGCGGGTGTGCGTCGACGCAGCAAGGTACATGAGACGGTTGAGAAGTTTTCGGTCATTAAGACGCTGAAAGCGGTTGAAGACAGTAACGTCGTATTATTGATCATCGATGCCCGTGAAGGTATCGCAGAGCAAGATCTGGGTCTGCTGGGCTTTGCCCTTAATGCCGGTCGTGCACTGGTTATTGCCGTCAACAAATGGGATGGTATCGATCAGGATATTAAAGATAGAGTGAAGAGCGAGCTGGACCGCCGTCTGGGCTTCATAGATTTTGCCCGCATTCACTTTATCTCGGCCCTTCACGGTACAGGTGTCGGACATCTCTATGAGTCTGTTCAGGAAGCTTACGACAGTGCTACCCGTCGCGTCAGTACCTCTATGCTGACCCGTATCATGCAGATGGCGCAGGACGATCATCAGCCTCCGATGGTGAATGGTCGCCGTGTTAAGCTTAAATATGCTCATGCAGGTGGCTATAATCCGCCGATCGTCGTGATCCATGGTAATCAGGTCAAGAAGCTGCCGGATTCCTATAAGCGCTTCATGATGAACTACTATCGCCGTTCGCTTAAGGTGATGGGGACGCCGATTCAGGTTCGTTTCCAGGATGGTGGTAACCCGTTTGAGGGGATGAACACCAAGAAGCTGACCGTGAGTCAGGAGCGTCGTCGCAAGCGCATGATGAGTCATATTAAAGATAAGAAGTAGGGTTAAGGTTTCAGAACCCTGCACCTGATTCATTGGAGGCCAGCTAATTCATGTTAGCTGGCCTTTTTGTTACCCTTGCCTGATATTTGACGATTTGAAAGTCCAGTTGTAAACGGGCCGACCTCAGATCACTCTGGACTTAAGCTCACCTTCGAGTAACTTAGTGGTTATGGTATCGCCGCTGTGAACGTCTTGCGCATTTAGCAGAACCTTGCCGCTCTCATCCTGGGTGATGCTGTAGCCGCGGCTCAGGGTTGCCAGTGGGCTGACGGTTTCCAGTTGATGGGCACTGTTCTTAAGGCTCATCTCGACATCGTGGAGTTTACCCTTAATGCCATCATTTAACCGGGCGCTGAGATAGTCGAGCCGCTTCGACTCTAAGGTTAACCTATGTCGGGGAGACTGTTGGTTAAGCCTGTGATCTAAATTCTGCTGCATCAGGGCCGAACGATTCAATTTGTCGTTAATGGCTGCGTTGAGGCGTATCTGCATCTCATCGAAACTCTGCTGAAACTGCTCCAGTTTGCGTTTCGGATCTTGCCTGTGAAGCCGGTTTTCGAGCGCCTGGGCGCGTTGCTCGGTTTTTAACTGGTAATGTTGCCAGCCCTGCTTAAGCCGGGCGATGAAGCCTGCCAATCTCTCGGCCCTGCTTTCAGCGTCCTGAGAGAGGAGCTCCGCACCGGCCGATGGTGTCGGGGCTCTCACGTCGGCAACATAGTCACTGATGGTGGTATCGACCTCGTGACCGACGGCACTGACGACGGGCAGGGCACTGTTATAGATCTCATGGGCAAGCTCCTCATTGTTGAAACACCAGAGATCTTCAAGTGAGCCGCCCCCCCGGGTCAGCAAAAGCACATCTACCTCCAGCCTGGCGTTGGCCAGCTGAATGGCTCTGCAGATGTTGTCCGCTGCCGTATCCCCCTGAACCTGTGTCGGATAGATGACGACCTCTATGCTCGAGTCGCGCCGTGCCAGCACATGGAGGACATCTTTAATTGCAGCCCCCGTTGCTGAGGTGATAACCCCAATTTTTTGAATCTTGCTCGGCAGTGGACGTTTGGTGTCTGCCGCAAACAGGCCTTCGGCCGCTAACTTCATCTTAAGCGCTTCATATTGCTGCGCTAATAGCCCGTCCCCTGCGGGAAGCATAGACTCGATAATGAGTTGATAATCGCCTCTGGGTTCATAGACGCTTATCGAGCCTTTCACCAGAACCTGTTGCCCGTTGGCGGGCTTAAAGGTAACGGTTCGGTTCTTGCCCTTGAACATGGCGCAGCGGATCTGGGCAAAATTATCCTTAAGTGTCAGATACCAATGCCCGGAGCCGGGAGCGGCGAAGTTTGATATCTCGGCGTTGAGCCAGATTCTCCCCAGCTCACCTTCGAGTAGTTGGCGCACTTCGCCATTGAGGCGGGATACAGTGTAAACGTTATTTTTTGGCATTTTCATACTAATTTGGCAGCTAAAAGCACTTTTTTACCATTTTCCATTTACCAGTGTGAATATGCAAGGTATAATCCCGCCGCAATATTTCACCACCAATCCAACCTATATGGGGAGATGTTGCTAAATGCTACGTTTAAAGAAAGATGCGCTTACCTTTGATGATGTGTTACTCGTTCCTGCACATTCGACTGTACTCCCTAATACTGCCGTTCTCAAAACTCGTCTGACCACTAAAATAGAACTGAATACCCCAATTGTCTCTGCGGCCATGGATACCGTGACCGAAGGACGCCTGGCGATCGCTATCGCACAGGAAGGTGGTTTAGGCTTTATTCATAAGAATATGACGATTGAGCAACAGGCCGAAGAAGTTCGTAAAGTTAAAAGCTATGAAGCGGGTATCGTTCAAAAGCCTGTAACTGTTACGCCTACAACGACACTTGCCGACCTTAAAGTGTTAACCCTGAAGAACGGTTTTGCCGGTTACCCGGTTGTCAACGAAGCCCATGAACTTGTCGGTATCATAACCGGCCGTGATGTTCGTTTCGTGACAGACTGGAGCCTTACCGTCGATGAGGTGATGACACCTAAAGAGCGTCTGGTTACTGTGCCTGAAGGAACTAAGTTAGATGAAGTTCAGACACTTATGCATTCTCACCGTGTTGAGAAGGTGCTCGTTGTCGATGGTGAATTTAAGCTTAAGGGTCTGATCACCGTTAAGGATTTCCAAAAAGCGGAACGTAAACCCAACGCATGTAAAGATGAGTTAGGTCGCCTGCGTGTCGGTGCTGCCGTTGGTGCCGGTGCCGGTAACGAAGAGCGTGTCGATGCCCTCGTTGAGGCGGGTGTAGACGTGCTGCTTATCGATTCATCTCATGGTCACTCGGAAGGCGTTTTACAGCGTATTCGTGATACCCGTGCTAAATACCCTGAATTACAAATTGTTGGCGGAAACGTAGCGACGGCAGAAGGTGCACTAGCACTGGTTGAGGCCGGCGTTAACGGTGTTAAGGTGGGTATCGGCCCTGGCTCTATCTGTACCACCCGTATCGTTACCGGTGTAGGTGTACCACAGATCACTGCTGTCTCGGATGCAGCCGAAGCCGTCAGACACCTGGATATTCCGGTTATTGCCGATGGTGGAATACGTTTCTCCGGTGATCTTGCTAAGGCGTTAGCTGCCGGTGCATCTTGCATCATGGCGGGTTCAATGTTTGCCGGTACCGATGAAGCGCCTGGTGAAACTGAGCTCTACAACGGTCGTGCATACAAGTCTTATCGCGGTATGGGCTCGTTAGGTGCCATGACTCAGACTCAAGGCTCATCTGATCGTTACTTCCAGAGCGATAATGCTGCAGACAAACTAGTTCCCGAAGGGATCGAAGGTCGTGTGGCATACAAGGGTAAGCTAAAAGAGATCATTCACCAGCACATGGGCGGTCTGCGTTCATGTATGGGGCTGACCGGTTGTGCAACCATCAAAGACCTGAATGAGAAGGCTGAGTTTGTAAAGATCACCTCTGCAGGTATGGGTGAGTCGCATGTTCACGACGTGACCATCAGTAAAGAAGCGCCGAACTACAGCCCAGGTTCATAAAGTAGTGATAATGGGCGACAATTTGTCGCCCACTCTTTATCCTTTTTTATGCCAGTCTCAGGGGTTTTATCTGAACCTGAGATTGATACCAACAAATTAGATAGAAAAATTAAGGTTTCCCCATGAGCAACATTCATGAGCATAAGATACTGATCCTGGATTTCGGATCTCAGTATACTCAGTTAATCGCCCGTCGTATCCGTGAAATCGGTGTTTATTGTGAGTTGTGGGCTTGGGATGTTTCCGAAGCACAAATAAAAGAGTTCGCCCCTAACGGTATCATCCTGGCCGGTGGGCCTGAAAGCGTAACTGCCGACGAATCGCCCCGTGCACCTGAATACGTTTTCAATGCCGGTGTCCCGGTATTGGGGATCTGTTACGGCATGCAGACCATGTCTGAGCAGCTCGGTGGTAAGGTGATCCAGGGGATCGGTGAAGGTGAGTTTGGCTACGCTCAGGTTGAAATCCAGGCGCCAACAGAGCTATTTAAGAGCATCGAAGATGCTATCAGCGATGCTGGTAAGCCGCTTCTTGATGTTTGGATGAGCCATGGTGATAAGGTTTCTGAAATTCCTGAAGGTTTCGTTACCGTAGCTAACACCGAAACATGTCCCTACGCGGCAATGGCCAATGAGGATAAGAAGTTCTATGGCGTACAGTTCCACCCGGAAGTGACCCACACCCGTCAGGGTAAACGTATGCTGGAGCATTTTGCTCTTGATATCTGTCAGTGTGAAGCTAACTGGAAACCGACATCAATCATCGAAGATGCCGTTGAGCGCTTGAAGAAGCAGATCGGTGACGATGAAGTGATTCTCGGCCTCTCCGGCGGTGTAGATTCATCGGTTGTGGCTATGCTGTTACACCGAGCCATCGGTGACAAGCTGACCTGTGTATTTGTCGATAACGGCCTGCTTCGTCTCAACGAAGCTAAGCAGGTGATGGAGATGTTCGGCGATCATTTCGGACTCAATATCGTTCATGTGAACGCCGAAGAGCGTTTCCTTGAGGCGATGAAGGGCGAGGCCGATCCTGAGGCTAAGCGTAAGATCATCGGTCATGTCTTCGTTGAGATCTTCGATGAAGAATCTAAGAAGTGCAAGAATGCCAAGTGGTTGGGTCAAGGTACTATCTACCCGGATGTGATCGAATCTGCCGGTAGTGCGACAGGTAAGGCCCATGTTATCAAGTCACATCACAATGTGGGTGGCTTGCCCGACGATATGGAGCTGGGTCTTGTTGAGCCGCTTCGTGAGCTGTTTAAAGATGAGGTGCGCAAAGTCGGTCTGGAGCTAGGCCTGCCGTACGACATGCTTTATCGTCATCCATTCCCTGGCCCTGGACTGGGTGTTCGTGTCCTCGGTGAAGTGAAGAAGGAGTACTGTGATCTATTGCGCTTGGCCGATGCCATCTTCATCGAAGAGCTGCACAAAGCCGACCTATACCATAAAGTCAGCCAGGCATTTACAGTCTTCCTGCCGGTGCGCTCTGTAGGCGTTATGGGCGATGGCCGTAAATATGACTGGGTGGTTTCACTGCGTGCAGTTGAAACTATCGACTTTATGACGGCGCACTGGGCACAGCTACCTTATGACTTCCTGGGTCGTGTATCTAACAGAATCATTAACGAAATTGATGGCATCTCTCGCGTTGTCTATGATATCTCGGGTAAGCCACCTGCGACTATCGAGTGGGAATAATTAATTTCTAAGTGGTTATAAAGGGCTGGCGTATCTGATACGCCAGCCCTTTTTTTGTCAATAAATCAGATTTTTATCACTGGAAGTTAGCCATCTCAATCCTGCTTCATCCTGCACAGATTGCCGATATACCGTGTTGGTGAGTTCGCAAAGCTTCAAAACCTCTCATATACTTAAAGCTATTTCGTTCGTAAATTTGTTGAATAAGTATCATTCAAACCAATTGAGTAAGGGGAGAACTATAAGCAATAAACTAAATATACATCAATAAATTAGGGGAGGGCAGAGTATGGTATATCGTCCGGAAATTGATGGCTTACGAGCCTTAGCTGTTGTACCTGTCATTCTGTTTCATGCCGGTATCCATAGTTTCAGTGGCGGCTTTGTCGGTGTAGATGTCTTTTTTGTGATAAGTGGCTACCTAATCACCTGTATCATACTTACCGAGCTGGAGGAGGGAAAGTTCAGCATAGTTAATTTCTATGAACGCAGGGCCAGAAGGATCCTGCCTGTACTCTTCTTTGTGATGCTTGCTTGTTTCCCCTTTGCCTGGCTCTATCTGATGCCGGTCGATATGAAAGATTTTATTCAGAGTTTACTAGCCGTATCTACTTTCTCATCGAATATTCTGTTTTGGCTCGAGAGTGACTATTTCGATACCGCAGCTGAGTTGAAGCCTCTGTTACACACCTGGAGCCTGGCTGTTGAGGAGCAATATTATATCTTCTTCCCACTTTTTCTGATGTTTAGCTGGCACTTGGGCAAACGTTGGATTTTAATGGCATTGGCCGTGGTATTTTTGCTCAGTTTAGCACTGGCACAGTGGGGCGCGTATCACTCACCAACGGCTGCTTTTTACCTGCTACCAACCCGAGGATGGGAGCTGTTAATAGGTGTCTTTGCGGCATTTTTCCTTAACCGTAAAGTGCCCATTGTAACTCACTCACGGCTCAATGAGTTTTTAAGTCTTTCCGGGTTAGGCTTAATCTGTTTTGCCACCTTTTATTTTGATGAAACAGCCCCCTTTCCGGGAGTCTATGCTCTGGTACCTACTATAGGTACGGTGCTTATCATCATGTTTGCTCAAAAAGGTACTCTGGTTAACCGTATTCTCAGTCTTAAACTCTTCGTGGGGATCGGTTTGATAAGTTACAGTGCTTATCTCTGGCATCAACCGATTTTTGCGTTTGTTAAGTACCGAAGTTTTACCGAACCGTCGGCTCAGTTGATGTTGGGCCTGTGTCTGGTCATTTTGGTACTGGCTTATCTGAGCTGGCGGTTTGTGGAGAAACCATTCAGAGATAAAAAGGTATATAACAGGCAATTTATTTTTACTTCATCGACGGTGATGACGCTGGCGTTTATAAGCACTGCGGGCGTTCTAAATATGAACGACGGTTTTAAATCCAGGGATCTCTATAGAGATTTGATGATTGGTGGGTATCAGCCTGATAACAGGGAGTTGGGGGCAAACAGTTGGAGCTATTTAAGAGAGATAAGCGGGGATGACAAATACGGCGTAGAGCTGAATGAATTTGATCGGACCCAATGGTTTGACGAATCTGACAAGAGAGTGCGCTTGTTGTTGGTTGGTAATTCTCACTCTAAAGATATGTTTAATGTGCTAAGCAGTAGTAAACAAACTTTAAATCAGTTTCAGCTTGCACGTTTTGGAGCCGAGATCGCCAATATTGATTATGAGTTTTTTAACTCTCCAAATTATCGTCTGGCCGATGTGATCATGTTTGTATCTCAATATAAACCAGCCGATCTTGATGTGTTTGACAAAGTGATAGAGCGAACCATATCTGATGGAAAGAAAACGGCGCTTGTGAAAAATATCTATGAATTTGAGGAGTTTGGTCACAGAACGTATGCAGATTTCCTATTTAGTTTACTGCTTCAGAATGAAGGGGCTGAAAATATCTCAGATAGCGATATCCATCAAATTAATCAGAAACATTTTGAGCAGTTCCGCTATCGCGATCCCGGTCAGTTCAGGAAGCAGATAAATAGTGGAATAGATGATATTGGTCGTAAATATGAACAGGTTTTACTGTTGGATCGTATGGATTATGTGTGCGATAAACCTAAAGAGGTCTGCTACGCCATCACAGATGATTATCAAAAACTATTTTATGATTATGGTCACCATACGGTTGAGGGGGCGAAGTTCTTCGGTTCACGTATCGATAGTGTCAACTGGTTAATGGCGTTATAGCTGAGCTAAATATCTGGAAATAGTACAGCACTTGTCAGATGCAGTCATATTGAGGCCGAGACTTGCTGACAACTTGCTATTTCGCCATCTGTACATAATCTCTACCCGCCGCCTTCGCCTGATACAGGGCAATATCGGCATGCTTTATCTCCTCGAATAGCGAGAAATCCTCACAGGAACAGGTGCTGACACCTATGCTGACGGTGATCTTCATGGGGGTGCCTTCATAGCTGAAGGGGTGGTGGCCTATCTGATATTTGACAGACAATGCCAGCTCTAATGCCTCCTGTTTCGAGCCGGTCATCGAGTAGATAAGAAATTCCTCTCCCCCCCAACGGGCAATGACACAGCTCTTGAGTCTCTGCTGCAATATGCCTGAAATGTCACAGAGTAACTTATCTCCGGCATCATGGCCTAAGGCGTCATTAACATGTTTGAAATGATCCAGATCCATTATCATGGTGCAGTGTGTCTCACCCGATTTTTCGGGCTCAAGATGTGTCTCTTCGCCGTTTCCGCCATACTCTTTAATTGCGGTTATCGCCGCACGTCGGTTGAGTAATCCGGTTAATGGATCGCTGGTCGCCAGTTTCATCAGGTATTTGAACTGTTCCTGATGATGTCTTGTCCATAATGTGACTCCCACAAGGACACTGATCAAGCCGGCTGTTTCAAACAGATCTTCAATAAGCTCAAGTGGTGCCTGACTCAAATCATAGAAGTCATCTAATAAGTTGAGCAGGTTTCCCAGGTAGAGTGCGCTGCCACCCGCTAAAAGCGGGGTGTAGATCTGCCGTTGGTCACCGGTCGATTCGATTAAGAAAAGCAGACATAAACAGATAATGACCCTGATTCCCTCCATAGCCGACTCGATACTGAGCGGGTCATCAACCAGCGACGAATTTCGGGTGATCATCAAAGTCAGCATCAATGAGAAGGCAAGTATTAAAAACTGTTTGCTATACCGGGTTAGCATCTGACCGCCATTTAGCGAATATCTGTTATGAGTATAGTTAGGATTTATTCGAACGATTGAACAGCTATCAGGGTATAATGAAATATAAGGAATTTTTTGGAGATCTAAGCTTGACCCAATTAGATAGAGATGTTCATTTTATGACACTCGCCATGCAGCAAGCCTGTAAGGCCGAGGCGAGGGGAGAGGTGCCTGTGGGCGCCGTTCTGGTCAAAGATGATAAGGTGGTAGCGGTTGGCTCTAATGACAGCATTAGTCAGCATGATCCCAGTGCTCATGCCGAAATGCAGTGTCTGCGCCAGGCCGGTAAACTCGTTGAGAATTATCGCCTGCTCGATACCACCCTCTACGTGACGCTCGAGCCCTGCGCCATGTGCGCCGGGGCCATGGTTCACTCACGCGTCACCCGGCTGGTCTACGGTGCTAAAGATGAAAAAACCGGAGCGGCCGGCTCGGTTATTGACCTGGTCAGGCACCCTAAATTTAATCACCAGTTGGATGTCAGTCATGGTGTATTGGAGCAGGAGTGCAGTGAACAGTTGAGGGCGTTTTTCAGGCGGCGGCGCAAGGAGAAGAAAGAGCTCAAAAAGGAGTTGAAGCGGTTAGAGGCATTGAAAGCCGACGGCAACGACTCTGCTGTCGGCTAGTCTCTTATCTATATGCTTGAGGGACTGTACCCCTCAAGTTATTTTTGGTTTCATTGGCCCTCGGATGCCGGATTTACCGGCTGAATAAAGACGAAGAACTGCTTCTGCCTGTTCATGGTACGCAGGTGACGTGATTTTAACTGTGTTCTGCGTCTTCCGGACATATGTTTTATTTTTGCTTTTCTCATTCTACCTCCTTATCTGCAACACAAAGCCGCTATTGAGGCTGTACTGCCGAAACCTCTTCTTGAGGTTTTCCTTCTGTGCTCAGGTCGACAATCTGTGTTTCTGCAGTGTTTTTTTCACTTTCCATAAGTTGCCTCTGGTTGTCTACCCAGACCAGAGTGTCATAGTAACGACGAATACTGTCGACATAATGAACGGCCTCGTTGCCACGGGCATAGCCGTAGCGGGTACGCTGATAGTATTTACGTTTCTGAAGCAAGGGTAGCACCTCTTTCAGATCCCGCCATGCGCTGGGATTGAGTCCCATCGACTGCGCCAGCTTACGGGCATCCTCCACATGGCCATACCCTATGTTGTAGGAGGCTAAGGCAAACCACATTCGCTGGTTGTCCGGAATAGACTCCGGTAGCCGGTTAAGAATGTCATTGAGATACTTGGCTCCGCCTTTAATACTCTGCTCCGGGTCCAGTCTATTCTGAATACCAACCTGCTTTGCCGTAGGTAGAGTGAGCATCATTAACCCTCGAACACCGGTAGGTGAGCGGGCATTTGGGTTCCAGTGAGACTCCTGATAGGCCGTTGCGGCAAGTTTTCGCCAATCGATACCATCGGCATATTTTTGAAATCGCTCTTTGTATTTAGGTAACTTGTTATCTATGGCGCGTAAAAATGCCCGTGTATCGACATAATCGAAGCGTTTAACATGAGCGAAATATTTTTCATTCAGGTGTGCCAGGGTGCCCGAGCGCTTCTCATAGTGCCAGAAAGTGAGTAGATCGCTCATGAGTTGATCGCTGTTATGAGGCGGCAGTAACCAGACTACTGCCTGCTTCTCTTTCAGTGTGAGGCCGGCCCTGAGCTCCGGAAGATAGCGCCGGTTAATTTCAAATGTGGTTGAATCGGCTATGGTATAGGTGATCTCCCCGCGGGCAATCATGGCCATCAACTCTTCACTATCTTTCTCCTTCTCCTGCTCCCAGATTAACTCAGGATAGAGCTTTTGTAGCTGAGACAGGGTCTCTACAAAAGATGAGTCTTTGATAACCGTGATGTTATCTTCCAGCGACGAGATATCTTTAGGTACCGGGGTTCCCTGTTTATAGACCAGAACCTGATTGACCCTATAGAGAGGCGGGCCTAAGCGAAATTTCTCCCGCCGACTCGGCGTATCGGCAAGGCCTGCGGCAAGCAGATCGACCTCGCCACTCTCCAGAGCCTGATAAAGCTCGCCGATATTGGAGTAGGGCTTCATCTTAAGAGCTAAATTAAGATACTTAGCGAATCGACTCGCCATCTCAAAGTCGAACCCGGCTTCTCCCTGTCCTGTGGTAACAAATATCTGCGCCCCATACAGGGTGCCCACATTGAGGGTTGTTTTCTTAACGGGCTGTGGGGTCACTTCTGTTTGTTCCACACTCACCTCCCGGCAGGAAGCCAGTAAGGTCAAAGCGAGTAAGACAAACAGCAATTTTTTCATCGTGGATATTAGTGACCCGTCATTAAATTTAGTGATTTTTATCGAGCAAGCCGGCGATTATATCATAATCAGTGCCAAGTGAAAAAAAACTCCATTTTTAGCACTGTTAGAGTGATTTAAGGTGATTTATTGTGAAATAATCTTTACTAATTATGGTCCATTTTTTAGTTTAAGCCCCAATTGACTCAACATTTTTATAATGAGCTTTTTTGATTAACAGGAAACACTGTTTTCGACAGCGACTACGGATGATTTGTCGCGTACATTTCCCTATAATAGCGCCAGTTCTGACCCTGCAATAATAATATATAAGGTGAAATGACGTGATGGAGATCATCCGCGGAGCCCCTGCACTTTCGGCGTTTAGAGTACAGAAGCTGATGCAAGCTTGTGAATCGGCAGCACTACCGGTGCGCCAAATCTATGCCGAGTTTATCCACTTAGCCGATTTGAAAGAGTCACTAGACGAGAAAGAAACTCAACAGCTTGAAAAAATCCTGACCTACGGCCCTGCTATCGAAGCACATAAGCCAGAAGGTAAACTCCATTTTGTCACACCCCGCCCCGGTACAATCTCCCCCTGGTCATCAAAAGCAACAGATATCGCACATAACTGCGGCCTGGAAAAGGTTAAGCGTTTAGAGCGAGGTATGGCTTATTATGTCGTGGCCGATGAGTTAAGCGCCGAGCAATCAAAAGTGCTTAATGGTCTGCTACATGACCGTATGGTTGAGGTTATCTTACCTGGCTTTAATGAGGCTGATGTGCTATTTGCTCGTACTGAGCCGGCAAAATTCGGTAGTGTTAATGTGCTTGATGAAGGTCGCCTCGCACTCGAGGAGGCTAACATCAAGTTAGGCTTGGCACTGGCCGACGATGAGATCGATTATCTGGTCGATAACTTCAAACGATTAGGCCGTAACCCTAACGATGTCGAGTTGATGATGTTTGCCCAAGCAAACTCCGAGCATTGTCGTCATAAGATTTTTAATGCCGATTGGACCATCGATGGCGAAGTTCAGCCAAAGTCTCTGTTCAAAATGATTAAGAATACCTATGAATCGACCCCTGAAAATGTACTGTCGGCATATAAAGATAATGCCGCTGTGATGACAGGCTCAACTGCGGGGAGATTCTTCCCTAAGCAAGATGGTGTTTATGGTTATCATACCGAACCTATGCACGTACTGATGAAGGTTGAGACCCACAACCACCCAACGGCTATCAGCCCCTATCCGGGTGCTGCTACCGGCTCCGGTGGTGAGATTCGTGATGAGGGTGCAACGGGCCGTGGCTCTAAGCCAAAGGCGGGACTGACCGGCTTCAGTGTATCGAACCTTAAGATTCCCGGTTTTGTTCAGCCCTGGGAAGCCGACTATGGTAAACCCGACCGCATCGTCACTGCTTTGGATATCATGACCGAAGGTCCGCTGGGTGGCGCAGCCTTTAACAATGAATTTGGTCGTCCGGCGCTTGTGGGTTATTTCCGTACCTATGAACAGAAAGTCAACAGCCACAATGGCGTCGAAGTCCGGGGTTATCACAAGCCTATTATGCTGGCTGGTGGCTTAGGTAATATTCGTGAAGAGCATGTGCAGAAAGGCGAGATCACCGTTGGCGCTAAGCTGATCGTACTGGGTGGTCCTGCGATGAACATTGGTTTAGGCGGCGGTGCTGCTTCATCGATGACATCGGGTCAGTCCAGTGAAGATCTGGATTTTGCCTCTGTTCAGCGTGAAAATCCGGAGATGGAGCGTCGTTGTCAGGAGGTGATCGACCGCTGCTGGCAGATGGGGGCTGAAAACCCAATTCAGTTTATCCACGACGTGGGAGCGGGCGGACTGTCAAATGCCTTCCCTGAGCTTGTTGATGATGGCGAGCGAGGTGGCAAGTTTGAGTTGCGCAGAGTGCCTTCCGATGAGCCGGGCATGAGCCCTCTGGAGATCTGGTGTAACGAGTCTCAAGAGCGTTATGTGATGTCTGTCGCGCCTGAAAATTTAGAGATATTCACTGCGATCTGTCAGCGTGAACGCGCTCCATTTGCCGTAGTGGGTATCGCCACCGAAGAGAAAGAACTGATTCTTAGTGATGAGCACTTTGAAAATCACCCTATCGACCTGCCGCTAGAGGTGCTACTGGGTAAGGCGCCTAAGATGAGCCGTGACGTAGTCAGCGCCAAGGCCGATTCCCCGGCGCTGGATCAGAGTGTTATTGAGGTTAGGGAAGCGGCGCATCGTATCTTGCGTTTGCCGACTGTAGCCGAGAAAACATTCCTTATTACTATCGGTGACAGAACGGTAACCGGTCTGGTAAATCGTGACCAGATGGTTGGCCCATGGCAGGTACCGGTTGCAGATTGTGCAGTGACCGCGTCAAGCTATGATTCATACACGGGTGAAGCTATGTCTATGGGTGAGCGTACTCCGCTTGCGTTGCTGGATTTTGGCGCATCTGCACGTATGGCGGTTGCCGAGTCGATCATGAATATCGCCGGTAGCGATATCGGTTCATTCAAACGTATTAAGCTGTCCGCTAACTGGATGTCACCGGCGGGTCACCCGGGTGAGGATGCCGGTCTCTATGAGGCGGTTAAAGCCATCGGTGAAGAGTTATGCCCTGAGCTGTCACTGACAATTCCTGTCGGTAAAGATTCTATGTCTATGAAGACGGCATGGGAAGATAACGGTGAACAGAAGAGCGTCACCTCGCCTATGTCACTGGTTATCACCGCCTTTGGTGTGGTGCAGGATGTTCGCAATACAGTGACGCCTGAACTTAGAAGCGACAAGGGTGAAACAGAGCTGCTGCTCCTCGATTTAGGCCTTGGACAAACCCGTCTTGGTGGCTCCTGTTTAGCACAGGTCTATAGTGAGCTGGGCGATGTTGCGCCGGATCTCGATAATGCTGCTACCCTGAAAGGTTTCTTCGAAGTTATTCAGCCACTGGTGGCCGATAAGTCCATTATCGCTTACCACGACAGAAGTGACGGCGGTCTCTATACCACATTGGTAGAGATGGCATTTGCGGGTCACACCGGACTGGATATCGATATCAGCGCGTTGAATGGTAATGACGTTGAGCGCTTGTTTAACGAAGAGCTCGGTGCCGTCATTCAGGTTCGCAGCGATGATGTCGCCGCTATCAGTGCTAAGTTTGCCGCTGCGGGTGTACCTTGCCATAAGGTGGCTACGCTCACCGATGCAGACCAAATTGTTATTCGTGACGGCGAGCGTGAAGTACTGACCGAGTCTCGCACTTCGCTGCGTACTATTTGGGCCGAAACCACCTACCGCATGCAAGCGCTGCGTGATAACCCTGAATGTGCCAAAGAGGAGTTTGAGCTTAAGCAAGATGCGAACGAGTCAGGCCTGACTGTCGATCTGAGTTTCGACCCAAGCGAAGATGTTGCAGCACCTTATATTCTTAAGGGGGCGGCACCTAAGATGGCTATCCTGCGAGAGCAGGGAGTTAACTCACATATCGAAATGGCTGCTGCATTTGACCGGGCCGGATTTGAATCTCGCGATGTCCATATGAGTGACATCTTAAGCGGCCGTATCAGCCTTGAAGATTTTCAGGGGCTGGTGGCTTGTGGTGGTTTCTCTTACGGTGACGTATTGGGCGCAGGTGAGGGGTGGGCTAAGTCTATTCTTTTCAATCAGCGTGCCCGTGAGCAGTTCAGTGGTTTCTTCGAGCGCAGTGATAGCTTCTCGCTCGGTGTGTGTAATGGCTGTCAGATGCTCTCTAATCTTAAAGATATCATTCCTGGCACCGAGTTGTGGCCACACTTTGTACGTAACCGCTCTGAACGTTTCGAAGCCCGTTTCAGCTTAGTCGAAGTGCAAAAGAGTCCGTCCCTGTTCTTTGAAGGGATGGCCGGTTCACGTATGCCTATCGCCGTTTCTCATGGTGAAGGACGTGCCGAGTTTGCATCGCCCGAGGCATTAGCCGCGGCTGAAGCATCAGGTACAGTGGCACTGCGCTATGTTGACGGAAATGGTCAGATAGCGACTCAGTATCCGCAAAATCCGAACGGTTCTCCTAATGCAATTACCGCATTAAGTTCAACCGATGGACGAGTGACAATTATGATGCCGCATCCTGAGCGTGTATTCAGAACTGTTGCTAATTCGTGGCACCCTGATGAGTGGGGAGAAGATAGCCCTTGGATGAGAATGTTCAGAAACGTGCGAGCGAGTATCGGCTAACATCATCTGGCAATAGCACTTATTTTTTAGCTCTACGGGAAGATCTCCATAGTGAGCTAATGTTACAGATTGTAAAGGTTGAGTGGTGCTAATTTAACGTTTACTAAAGCTTTAACGGCTGAAAAAGAGCCTCGAAATTTTCGAGGCTCTTTTTTTTTGTGTTTTTTCATTATAAAAAAGACTTTATAAATAACTGGTTAGATAAGGTTTAGTTGATAATGAAGTTCTAAACCTAAAGAAAGTGGCGTCTTGGTTCACGAACAAGCCAAATGAGTAAAAATGATGATTTTCTATAGGTGTGCAAATCGAAAAACAAGTTCGTGATCTTGACTCATTTGCTGCTTAAAAGAGAGGAGGAGGGCCAGAAATGAAAAAGCCACCCGGCTTAATAAGCCAGGTGGCTGTTTTGCGCTAACAAAACTGGAAATCATTTGGGGGGCAAAAAAGCCGCTTTATAGCTCTCTTGCTGTATAAAGTTCAACAAAAACACGCTGGTAGTTGCAAACTAGACGGTCGAAAAAGTTTTTCATATTGGTATCTCCACACAGTAATTAGATGATGTGAGCGGAGTTGGGCTTTGCCGGGCTACTTCACCGGGTTAACAAGCTGCCTCCTCAACACAGGGTGTATGTTATGTGCTAACGAGTTGCTTATCAAACGAGAAATTTTTCACATGTAGATTAGTAATTCTAATCCATTTTGGGGTGCTAATGTCTATCTTTGTTTTCGGTTTGGTTAAGTGTCTTTTTAAAACAGTGTCTTGCGTTGATTTTGTGATTGTTTTAAATTTGTTGCGAGTTAAGAAAAATAATCTTTATATTTTATTGGTGCCAATTTTGTTGTGTTTTTTGCTTTTTGTATGGTGAGATTGGTAAAAGTTGCGTTAAACTTGCTCATTTGCTTATCCCTAGCACGTAATGTGGTGATAGTCAATGGCGGGGTGGGTGTAACTGTGTTCCTTACCACAAAATAGGTTTTGCACAGAGTGTTTGATTGATTTGAATCAATTTTGAATGGTATAAAATAGGGGCGGGAAAGAGCATGTTGTCGCGCTAAGCTTTTGAAAAATAATGCTTAGCTCGTTTTTTAGATATTTTATTTGTACATAGATCACAAATAAAATAAATAGTGTGAAGTTTGTCGTGAAATTGGGTCGGGTTTGTCATGTTTGCTTAATAACTCGGCTAATTAATAAAAAATGATGTTTAGCCATTTATATTGCTCGTTGGCGTATAAATACTACTAAAAACAAAATTCCTAAATAGGCATTTATCGTGAGTGATGGGGATCAATTATGATAAATGGATGCACCACC
Organism: uncultured Shewanella sp.; assembly: GCF_947501225.1. GTDB lineage: Bacteria > Pseudomonadota > Gammaproteobacteria > Enterobacterales > Shewanellaceae > Shewanella. The sequence goes on along the minus strand of NZ_CANMUW010000004.1, from coordinate 206,366 downwards.
TAAGGAGTCACTAATGATTTTAGAAGAGGTTGTTGAGTTATCGCGCTTTCAGTTTGCGTTGACAGCTATGTATCACTTCTTGTTTGTTCCCTTAACTCTGGGCTTAGCTTTCTTGCTGGCTATCATGGAGTCACTGTATGTGATGACTGATAAGCAGATCTATAAAGATATGACCAAATTCTGGGGTAAGTTATTCGGTATTAACTTTGCTCTTGGTGTGGCCACGGGTCTTGCCATGGAGTTCCAGTTTGGTACCAACTGGTCATATTATTCTCATTATGTCGGGGATATTTTTGGCGCGCCGCTCGCTATCGAAGGTTTGATGGCTTTCTTCCTTGAATCTACCTTAGTTGGCATGTTCTTCTTCGGTTGGGACAGGTTTAGCAAACGCCAGCACTTAGCGGTTACCTGGTTGGTTGCACTGGGCTCTAACATGTCGGCACTGTGGATCTTGGTGGCTAATGGCTGGATGCAAAACCCGGTTGGTAGCGTATTCAACTACGAAACCATGCGCATGGAGATGACCAGTTTTGCCGATGTATTGTTCAACCCTGTCGCTCAGGTGAAGTTTGTTCATACTGTGGCCTCCGGTTATGTTGCCGGTGCTATGTTCGTTCTTGCGATCAGTGCTTACTATATCCTTAAGAAGCGTGACCTGCCGTTTGCCCGTCGCTCGTTCGCGATTGCCGCAAGCTTTGGTATGGCCTCTATTCTCTCCGTTATCGTTTTAGGAGATGAATCAGGCTATAAAGTTGGTGAAGCACAGCGCGTTAAGTTAGCCGCTATTGAAGCTGAGTGGCACACAGAGCCGGCTCCAGCAGCCTTTACGGCCGTTGGTTTCCCGAATCAGGAGACCATGGAAACCGATTTCGCGGTGAAGATCCCATATGCTATGGGTATTATCGCTACCCGCTCTCTCGATGAGCAGGTAACCGGTATTCATGACCTTATTGAAGAGCATGAAGTGCGTATTCGCAATGGTATGAAAGCTTACGCTATGTTGACTGAGTTGCGTGCGGGTAATGAAACGCCGGAGTTACGTGCGGCATTCGAGGAAGCCAAAGTCGATTTGGGCTATGGCCTGCTGCTGAAGCGTTATACCGAAAATGTTGTCGATGCGACTGAAGAGCAGATTGTCGCTGCGGCGAAAGATTCGATACCTAGTGTTGCACCTATGTTCTGGTCGTTCCGTGTCATGGTTGGTTTAGGTGTTGTGATGCTGTTTGTATTCGCAGCGGCGTTCTGGCAGAGCACTCGCCACAAAATTGATGAGAAACCTTGGGTACTTAAAGCTGCACTCTACAGCTTGCCACTACCCTGGATAGCCATCGAATGTGGTTGGTTTGTTGCCGAGTACGGTCGTCAGCCTTGGACTATTTCAGAGGTTCTGCCGACATTCATGTCAGCGTCGAGCCTTTCTGTAGCCGATCTTTGGTTCAGTATTATCTCTATCACCTTGTTCTACACTGTGTTACTTGTGATTGAAGCTTACTTAATGATCAAGTTTGCGCGTCAAGGCCCAAGTTGTCTTAAGACCGGCCGTTATCACTTTGAAAAGCTTGATGCCTAAGCGGGAGATCTGATTATGTTTGATTATGAAATATTAAGATTTATCTGGTGGGCACTGATTGGTGTGCTTTTCATCGGGTTTGCAGTTACTGATGGTTTTGATATGGGAGTAGGGGCACTTTTACCTATCATAGGTAAAGATGACACCGAGCGTCGTATCATGATCAACTCGATCGCTCCACATTGGGATGGTAACCAGGTTTGGCTAATCACAGCCGGTGGCGCGTTATTCGCTGCATGGCCAATGGTATATGGCGTGTCGTTTTCAGGATTTTACGTCGCTATGATGCTGACCCTGTTTGCGTTATTCCTGCGTCCCGTTGGATTCGATTACCGTTCTAAGATTGAAGATCCAAGATGGCGTAAGTCCTGGGACTGGGCTCTGTTTGTTGGTGGTTTTGTGCCTCCGCTGATCATAGGTGTAGCTTTTGGTAACCTGCTGCAGGGTGTGCCGTTCAACTTCGATGAATATCTGCGTGCAACCTATCACGGTGGTTTCTTTGGCTTGTTGAATCCATTCGGTCTATTGGCTGGCTTAGTGTGCGTTAGCATGTTTATGCTTCAAGGTGCGACCTGGTTACAGATGAAGACCGAAGGTGAGTTGCGTGTTCGTGCGGCTAAGGTCTCTCAGTTGTTGTCTGTGGCGCTATTCCTGCTCTTCGGCGCAGCAGGCGTATGGTTAGTCAATGGCATCGATGGTTACGTCGTGACCTCTGTCATCGATTCTCATGGTATCTCAGACCCAACGCTTAAGACTGTTGCAGTGGAAGCTGGTGCATGGTTAACAAACTATGACAAGTATCCGATCACTATGCTGTTCCCTCTACTGGGTCTGGCGATGCCGATTCTGGTGTTACTGACAAGTCGTCTGAACCGCAGTGGTTTCGCTTTCTTGTTCAGCTCACTGGCGATTGCGGCCGTGATCTTAACTTGTGGTGCGGCTATGTTCCCATTCGTTATGCCATCTTCACTGGAGCCGAACGTGAGTTTGACTATGTGGGATGCAACGGCGAGTGAGATGACCTTAACTGTGATGACCTGGGCTGCAATCATCTTCGTACCTATTGTACTGAGCTATACCGTGTACACATACTTGAAGATGTTTGGTCGCCTTTCTCGTAACTTTATCGAGAACAACAAGACGTCACTTTACTGATTAGGAGCCAACACTATGTGGTATTTTTCTTGGATATTAGGTATTTTGCTGGCGTGTTCTTTCGGTATTATCAATGCGTTATGGCTTGAAAATACAGAAAATATGGACAGAGAAGCAGAGCAGGAAGACTAATCAAAGAGTGATTTAGTTTTTACCGTAAGCCCCGCAGCCTTATGTTGCGGGGCTTTTTTGTGCCTCTTTTTTGTATGAGCGGCTTTAGCCGCGAAACTTGTTGCCAGTTACACTTATAAACTTATAGCGTTATGGATAATCTCAAGGGGGTTATAACTTTTCCAGCTCGCGAGCCGCATCGAGCGATAATACCAGTTCGGCTTTGCGTGTTCGTGCTACCTCCTGCCAATTCAACCCCTCTATCGCGCCAACAAGAGCGTAGAGCATGTTGAGTCCGGGCTTTATTCCCGCACGCTCAAGCCTGACCATAGTCTCAACTGGTCCTGTTGTGATTAAATCATCTCTCGTATAGATGCCAATCTGATTAAGCCACTTGGCAGACTTAGGCCCAAGCCCGGGCAGCGCTTCAAGTTGCATATAACGGCTCCGATAATCATTACTGTCATCGGTCAATATTATCAGCAAAGTGAACGGGTATCCCTTACGAATATTTCAGGCCCCATTATCGTTTTCCAGGCTAAAGGTGGTTCTGTACTGGTGGTATATCGTTTGTTTTCTCATTGCAGGAGCGTGATTCAGGCGCAAAGCTTGTTGCGGGCTTGAGAAGACAGCTTGAGTTTCTGAGGGGGAGAGGTTCTGGGTTCGAACCGTCATTCTGAACTTGTTTCAGAATCTATGGCACTTCATGGTTGAGGAGAGAGGCTTAGAAAGCTTGAGAGCCCAAATACTTTACGCATTCAGGCCCTCTTTATAAAAATACCCTGTTTAAGCTTTAAAGACGCTGATCTTTTGTTTTATCTCCATGGCCAGGTTCGATAAGCCCTGCGCCGCATCGACGGTTTCACCGGCTCTCTGCTCACCTTCACGTGCAAGCTCGGTGATCTGGTGAAGATTGCGGGTTATCTCATCGGCAACGGCGCTCTGTTGCTCCGTTGCGCTGGCAATACTGCTCGATGATATCGCCAGTTCGCCGATACTTTCGGTGATCTGGTTGAGCTGTATGCCGGCCTCTTCACCTTGAGTAGCCGATGCCATACCTAGCTGATGACTCTGTCCCATCTGCTCTGCCGTTGTCTTGACCTGGGCCTGAAGCTGAGTGATGGTGAGGCCAATCTCATGAATTGATGTTTGTGTTCGCTGTGCCAGTGTTCTGACCTCATCGGCAACCACGGCAAATCCACGTCCCTGCTCCCCGGCTCTCGCCGCTTCGATTGCAGCGTTGAGTGCCAGCAGGTTTGTCTGCTCGGCAATACCATTTATCACCTCGGTAACCTGGCTGATAGCCTCGCTCTCTTTGGTCACGTTTTCTACGCTGACATGGCTGTTATTAAGCTGATGACTCAGCTCGGATAATCCGTTAACCACCTGGGTCAATTGATCATGCCCCTCACGGGAAGCCGAGTCGACCTGCTGGCTCTTGTTGGCCCCTTCACTTGCATGACTGGCAACATCACGAATGGAGGTGGACATCTCCTCGATGGCCGTGGCTATCTGGTCTGTCTGCGCCATCAGTGACTGTGCTTCCTCACCGTTGAGCCTCGCTGTTTGCTGGGCTTCTGCCGCCTGAGTCTCTAAGGTGCTTACCGATTGCTGAAGCGCGATAATCAACTGCCTTAAACTGTCGGCCATCTGTGAGGTACTGATAGTGATCATATCGACCTCATTCTTGCTGTCATTGCTGGGGCGGTTGAAGCTTTGTGAAAGGTCTCCTCTGCCTAGCAGATCCAGCTGCTGTTGCAGCTTCTTCAACGGGCGAAGGCTCTTCATCAACACAAGGAATAACATCAGGGTGATTAAAATAATCCCGATGGCGGCTACTGCAACATTAATGCTGAGCAGTTTCAGGCTCTCCTCATTAAGCTCGCTGACCTTAGCGAAGCCAACCAGCGCCCAATCCCAACCGGGGATGTTGACGCTATAGGCGTACATAGGCTCATTTTTATCGTTGATATATTCCCAGGAGCCGTTGTCGGTTAACGCTTGCTCAATAGTCAGTCCGCCGAGTAACTGCTCTGTCATCTTATCGCCGGATTTGACGCTGGGGTGGGCGATGACGGATTGATTGCTCTTGCGCATGATCATGAAATAACCTGACTCTTCAATCTTGAGCTTATTCATCGCCTGCTGGAGTTGAGTCAGAGATTCGGTGATATCGAAGCCGATATAGAGGATGCCTATGATCTCACCCTCAATTGAGGTTATGGGCCGATATACAGTCATGTAGTCCTTACCAAACAGCTTGGCATAGCCCTCATAATTTTGCCCACTCATAATGGCCTTATACCCAGGGTGATTTTTCCCCAGATATGTGCCCAGCGCGCGTTTGCCATCGGCTTTCTTTAATGAGGTGGAGATCCTCAGGAAGTCATCGCCATCACGGACAAATACGGTTGCCGTGCCGCCGGTTAGGTTTGAGAAGCGATCGACCTTACTCTTCGAGGCGTTTATCTGTTCTCTTTCGTGGGCGAGCGCGGGGGTGGCTTTACCTAACACCTTGACGGTTTTGTCGGGCTTTCTGAACTGGCCGGGGTACATGGCGCGAAGGACATCGGCGCTGCGACGAGCAAGCGTCAACAGGCTGCCGTATTGCACCTCAATGAGGTCCGATGTTCCATGCATTTGAGCCTGCATGGCGGTGGCGGCTTTCTCCTCGAGGATATCTGCGGCGGTAAAGTAAGAGATACTCCCCGTTATTCCGAATACAAGCACCGTTAATACCAGGGCTAGGGTGCCTATCTGTTGTGAAATTGGCCAGTTTTTATAATTCATTTTTTGGTCCGCTTTTTATTATGTTAAGCAATAATTTAAATCACATTAACTGTCAATGATTTGATATAGGTCTAAAAGCGACATTAATTAAGGTTAAATACAGCTGTTTTTATCAGTTTTTTTGCAAGTATGTGAGAGGTGTTTACAAAGAGGGTTTAACTGGCACAAACGTGCTGCATTGGGAGGCTGGGGGAGTGAAACACCTGATGAGGTTTCATCTCCCCGATAGCGAAGCAGGCACTGTGATCAGCTCTCCGTGACCATCTTGCGGGGCATTATCCGGCACTGATTGGCAGGTTTCATGAGCAGTTGATACATGGTCGGTACCCAAACCAGTGAGAGCAGAGTCGTAAGCAGGGTGCCACCGGCTATGGCTATGGCAAACGGGGGCCAAAATCCTCCGCCGGCTATGATTAGGGGCAGGAAGCCACCTATTGTGGTTATAGTTGTCGAGCCTATGTGTCGTCCACAACCTGAGACGGCTGTCACCGTCGACTCAAGGTCACCACTTCGGGCTTCGGGGAGCTCCTCTAACTCGGCCAGGATAACAATTGCCGCATTGATGGCCAGCCCCATCAGTCCGAGCAGACCTATGATCACGGTGAAGCCAAATGGGTAGCCGAAGGCGTATACAGCAAGCAGACCGAGTCCGGCCGATTGCAGGGCACTGAAGAGAATGATGCCCGTAAGCCTGAAGGAGTTAAAAGATAGCACGACGGTGGCCAGCAGTAAGGTCACGACTAATACGATATTGGAAAGCAGGTTACCCACGGCTTCGTTGCGTTTGGCACTTTCACCACCCACCTCAATATGATAACCGGCGGGAAGCACCAATTTATCGATCTCTGATTTGGCATCGTCGAGTACCTGCTGCGGCAGAACGCCGCTGACCAGATAGGCTTCTATGGTGTTGACCCTGTGACCATCTCTGCGGGGGATAGCCCCCCGGCTTACTTCGATATGGTTGCTGGAGAGAGCCGAGAGGGGAATTTGTGAACCGACAGCGGAGACTAAATTAATTTCAGATAGTTTGGTTTGTTGCTCCCGAGTGCTCTGCTGCAGGCTAACTCTCACAGGTAGTGACTCTGTCTGTTCCAGAATGCTGCCGCCGGTTACTCCTGTGGTGGCCATCTGGATCTGGTTAGCTATCTGTGTCAGGTTAAGGCCACTCATTAAGCTGGCGTCTTCATTGATTTGAAACCACACCTTAGGTGCGCCGGCACTCAGGGTCGCCCGGGTGTGAATGACATCGGCGGTATCAGAGAGGATGCGTCTGATCTCATCACCGATAAGTCTCAGCTGGTCTAAATTGGGACCGAATACCCTTAACTCTACCGGTGCGTTGAATGGCGGGCCCTGTTCTAACTTTCTTACCAATATCTGCGCCTCAGGAAAGTCGAGATCCAGGCTCTTTTGAAGCTGTGGAATTAAACGGTTAGCGGTATCAAAATCTGTAACCTTTACCATGGCCTGGGCATAGTTACCTGCGCCTTGTTGTCGCTGCAACAGGTTATAGTAAAACGAAGGCGTATTGCCTCCAACGACCCAATCGATACGGATAACTCCCGCTTGCTCTCTCAGGTGTTTATCAATCTGCTCTACCCGGCTGCGGGTGTTCTCTATGCTCGCATGGGGAGAGAGGTATACCTCTATCTGAAACATATCCCGGTCTGATGGAGGAAAGAACTGCTCAGTCATCTTCCCTGCAGCCATGAAGCCTAAAATAGGAAATATCCCTATAAACAGGCCCGATAACAGTGGACGTTTCAGTGCCAGCCTTAAGCTGAACTTGAACATCTTGCTTACCAAGGGAAGTTGAATACCAGCCTGATACCACTTCTGTTGTTTACCTTCTACTCCGAAGCGCCCGGCGAGCCCGGCAATCAAGGTGTGAGAGATAAGGTAGGAGCCGATTAAGGCGAACATTACCGATATGGCTATCCCACCGACAAACTCACCGGCAGCCCCCGGCATCAATACGATAGGCGCGAAGGCGAGCATGGTGGTGATGGTAGAGCCTGCCAGTGGTAGCCAGAGATGATGCAGAGTTTTACTCACCGCATCCAGTCTTGTCATCCCCTGCTGTCTTCGTTGTGATATGGCATCGACGATAACGATGGCGTTATCGACCATGATACCGAGAGCGACCACTAAGCCGGTGACGGACATCTGATGAATAGGCAGCCCGACAAATTTCATGCAGGCGAGGGTAAATAGTGCAGTGAGTGGAAGCGAGAGTGAAACGATGACAGCGTTGCGCAGCCCTAAGGTCAACATGAGAACGATTAAGATGATGCAGAAACCTAATAGTAAGCTTCCGATTAAGTCGCTCAAACGTTCGGTAGTATATTTTTCCTGATCGAACAGCCATTGAATTTCGATGTTTGCCGGAATGCTTGTCTGCAGTGCTTCAACTTCATCTCTGACTTTGGCTAGCCATAGGTCTACCCTGGTATTATTGAGCATACGAGCCGCAACCATCACTCCCTGTTCCTGCTCTATCAGAGCAATGGCACTTGCAGGGGATTTTGCCTCTCTGCTTATCGCGGCGATGTCTTCCAAACGGATGATCTGCCCCTGCTCATCGATTTTAAGCGGCACCTGACGGATCCTGGATATTGAGTCCAGCTCTCCGGAGACCTCGATCAATGCCCTGAAATCGCTGTTATTGATCTCACCGGCCGATATTTTAGTATCGGCATCGTTGAGTATCCGGGACACGGCGGCTACCGAGAGTTGCAGTCTGTTAACCTTGTCGCCATCTAATTGTACTAAGATCTCTTCGGTAGGTGCTCCGTAGAGTTTTACGAAATTGGTGCCGCTAAGCACTCTTAATCTGCTCTGCAGCTCCTTAGCGTAACGGTTGAGCATTTCGGTTCTTGCTTCACCTCCACCTTTCCACACCAGACCGAGAATTGCCGTATTGGCATAGCCAAGCTGATCGTCCAATATGGCATTCTGTGCCGGTAGCGGTAACAAGTGTTTAGAGTCGGCCACCAGATCTCTGGCTCTGGACCATACGGGGTCGGTATCTACGACACTGTCCTTTAACTCAAGTTGGATGACAGATATTCCCGGGCGCGAGGTAGATTGGACCAACTTGAGCTCTTCAAGGCGCCTGAGTTGGTTCTCTAATACTTCAGTTACCAGAGCTTCTACCCGTTCGGCAGATGCTCCAGGGTAGTGGGTGATGACCGATGAGAATCGGTTGGTTATTTCCGGGTCCTCCATCCTCGGCAGGCTGGATATTGCGCCGAAACCGGCAACGATCAGCAGTGCAATGAATAAGCTTGCCAGACGTCCGTTCTCTACAAATGCTTTTATCATTGTCTACCTCGAAGCCACATTGGTGCCAGGTTTTACCTTTTGTCCCACAACCAGTTTATGTAGCCCCTGGCTGATAAACTCTTCACCACTGTTCACCGCGCCTCGAATATATGCCTGATCATCTTTGGTATAGATAATCTCAACATCTCTTCGCTCGATATGAAAACTCTCCTCCTTAGCTCCTGTTTCGTCGGCAGCGATAACAAACAGATTCCATAGCCCTCTTATGCCATCGGTCAGGGATGAGATAGGAACCCAAAAACCAGCTTGCTCTATGGTCTTTTGATAAGCTAAATAGGCTAGCTCGCCGTTGATCAGTTTTGAGTCCTGAGGTAACAGCAGCCGTAGCGGCACGGTTCGGGTTATGGGGTTGATCTCGGCGCCGATCCCTGCAATTTTTGCCTGGTAGTCTTTGTCGGCAACCCTGAGGGAGACGGCTTGTGAGGCTTTCAGACTCTGGGCTACCTTGATGGGCACTCCGACAAATGCCTGTGGATTGTTGTTTTGCACCAGGGTGAACACCGGGGTGCCGAGGGCTATCACCTCACCCAGATTAGTGTTCCTTTGGCTTATAACGCCATCGAAGGGGGCCATCAGGGAGGATTTTTCAATTCTCAGAGTGTTAGCTTGCAGTGATGCTTCGAGCCTTTTCTTTGCCGCCTGTAAGCTGGCCAGTTGCCCCTTAAGCTCATCGAGTTGTTGCTCAGAGGTGTAGCCTTGCTGTTTTAGCTTCTCACTTCGGTTCAGTGTGCTGGTGGCAAGTGCGAGATCCGCACTATTTTGAGATAGGCTGGCGATCAGCTCCAGTTTTTCGGCCTCTAACAAGCGTGTATCCAGTCGGGCCAAAAGCTGACCCTCTTCGACCTGCTCTCCGCTATCGACCGCAAGCTGCTTAATCTTGCCCGAAAGCTCAAAACCAATGCCTGTGGTGTTACCCGCCCGTATGGTACCGCTGAACTCCTGAATATGCTGATATGACGTTGAGGGAGTGAGTGTCATGGTCGTTACCGTTTGTAACTCAGGCTGGGTCGCATGAAGCGTCACCTCTTTCTGACAAGCGCCGAGCAAATTAATCAGCAACAGGCTTATTACTATCTTTATTCCCGCAGTGGCTCTGAAATTACTCATCCTGATACACATCCCTGGTTAATCTAAGGTAACAAAAAGGTTAAAATAGACTGTTTAGTCTATTTTGTGAAAACTAGACTGTCTAGTCTACTTTGTGATTAAATGTGTCTAAGATATATGAGTTATGTTAGCCAGGGGTGAAAAGTGACCGCCGTACTCTCCAGTTTAAACCTGAGTCGAAGTGAGCAAAAACGGGTTCAGATCCTCGAAGCCGCGATAGAGCTCTTCTGTGGCCACGGTTTCCCTAATACCAGCATGGATGAAGTTGCCAAAAGGGCCGGTGTCTCTAAACAGACGGTTTATTCCCACTTCGGCTGTAAGGATGAGCTTTTCATCGCTTCGATTAAATCTAAGTGTGTTGTCAGTCAGTTAACATCTGAGCTGTTTGCCGACCCCGATGAGCCACAAAGAGCATTGGCTAACTTCGGTGAGTACTTTGGCGACATGATTGTCAGCCCTGAAGCGATAACCGTATTTACCGCCTGTGTTGCACAAGCCGAAACTCACCCGGAAGTCTCCGCTCTGTTCTTTGACGCCGGACCACATCACCTGCTTGATATGCTATCCGGTTATCTTGAAGCTGTTGATAAGAAAGGGCTATATCATTTCGATAAGCCTCGTGATTGCGCGGTGCGTCTCTGCCTGATGATGTTTGGTGAGATGCGAATGAAGCTGGAGCTTGGCCTGGATGTCGGGGAGTTAATCGAGGGGCGAGAGGAGTATGTCAAAGAGTGTGTCGCTATGTTTTTGAGGGCTTATAAAGTGGAAAATTTGTGAGCAGCGAACCTGGATGTTACGGCTATTTTTAATGACTCCGGCTTGCCAGGTTTATTGCTATGCCCATGACAGCATGTATATTGAGGAGTATTAAAGAGGTATTTACCTAACGCTAAGGATTAAGCATGGATAACCCGTCTTTTTTTAGGTCATTATTATTTTTTGTAACACTTATTACCTCTCTTAACTACACAATCGACGCCAATGCGGTAGTGCCAAACAGCAGCTCTCCTTTCAGTGTCAGCGTTTCACATATTACTACCGGCGAAGCCGAGCTTGTTCAGGGGCAGCAGCGACTTCAAAGGAGTTCATGGCTAATTGACGGCAAAGCGTCATTTTCTCTGAATCGACAATGGTCGTTAGGTTTTAATCTGGGTTATGCAGATCTGGACTATGACTGGCAAGAAAGGGGGGCGACATTATTCGACTCCAACCTCAGCAGCTGGCAGCAGGTCGATAGATATAGTGCTGGTTTTTCATTGAGTTATCGGCAGGGAAGACATTGGATGTTTATGTTGGCGCCGAAATTACAGTATGCCTATGCCGATACGGCTTCTGCGGGTCATGCTTTGAGTTATGGGGTGGTGACATCGGCGATGTACCGCTTTGAAGGGGGAGATCTGCTGGGGGTGGGAGTGGCGTATCTCAATGATATCTCTGAGGTCAGAACCCTACCTTATCTTGTGATTAACTGGCAAATAGATGAAAACTGGCGGTTAGGTAATCCATTTACTGCCGGTTTTACCGGCCCTGCGGGGCTGGAACTGAGTTATAGGTTTAGCCCGGACATCGAATTTGGCTTAGGTACATCTAAACGCACCCAAAGGTTTTTGGTTGAAGATGATGATATTACAGTGGAAGTGGATGAGTGGGTCAGCTTTGTGCGGGTTGGTTGGGAGGTGAGTCACTCATTATCTTTTAACGTCTATGCAGGGTATTACTTTGACACGGAGATGGAGCTAAGCGAAACCAAACTCGATAATTCGGCAGGTACAGAGAGCATTGAAAACCAGGGCGCGCTGGCTCTGGCCATCAAATATAAATTTTAACCGGGTTCTTCTTGCAGATATGAAAAAGGGTGCTGGAAACCAACACCCTTTGCTGTCTCTCGTTGAAATTTCAGCGACGCTTTCAGTTTACTCTCCCAGCATCGCCTTCTTTAAGCTGGTTTGAGCCGGGTTGTCTCCGAGCCAGATCTTTAGCAGCGCCAGCCTGAATGCTTCGCCTTCGATAGTCGCCTGCGCTACGCCATTCTTGTAAGCGGTGACGCCCGATGCTTTATCTGTGGCCAAGGTGAATTGATCGCCCTCAATAATCGCATCACTGAACAGCGCCATAAACTTATCTATTTGAGGCTTGATCTCATCCGTATTGCCATCGGTTGCATCCTCGAATCCATCTTCGATTGCATCACGCATCTTATCGCTGGTGATCATCCCCGAGGTGATGTTTAATCGAACCGCCGAAACCGGCGCGTCAATAACCTCGCCGATGTTGTCACCGCCTGAGGGCAGATACAGGCTGCCTACATAGAGGTCGATAAAGAACTTGCTACGTACACCGGCGCCATTGAGTTGCAACTGCGTCGACTCAACCGTGATCTGTTCGGCAAGCTCGATACCCGCTACCTCTTTGGCACTGAGCGGACTGCAGAGCAGCAAGCTGCCTGCCAGCAGACTGGTGGATAATAGCTTGCTTGGTAAAGAATGGGTGAGGGACTTCATAAAACCTCTGATATTTTTATTGTTGTTAGTATGCTGACGAGCTACGAGCTACGAGCTACGAGCTACGAGCTACGAGCTAGCCTCGATGACCTAACTGATATTGGCCATTTTGATGAATGAAAGCCGCCTGTTTGTGTTTTGGTGAGATAAGCAAAGGGCCGTCATCGAAGAAGAGAAAACATTTCCAGTTTCGAACGAATACATCCCATCGAGTCTCGATCACCTGATATTTTTCGTAGCAAAAATATACGGTTGCATCGTCTTTCCAGTCAAAAAACTCGGCAAACATCTCCGGAAGTGCCGGATCTTCACTGTCCCATGCACTCTGCCAGTGATCGGTCTCTTTCCAGGCATCGCCCTTAGCCGCCCAGTCACCTTTTGAAAACTGTTCTGAAAGGTTGCTGCGGTTGCTGATCCACTTTTTCCATACTTCCATCGAACCCTTCTGATCCAATGGTTTTATCTCTGCCTTGTCTTCATCGGTTACAGGCAGATCTTTGTGGTTAAAGATCCATTTACGTTTGTATTGCTCAAGCGGGATATAGGTATGTGACAAGCGGGGTCTCCGGGACTAACTAAGCTACGGCGGTTCAAATGCCGATTAATTATCTGTTAACCGGCATTATACTGTTAAGCGGCGGCTTAAGGAAATAGGGGCAATTTAACTGCCTTGCTCTGCATTGAGCATGGTATCGATTTTTGTCAGATAACTCAGTGCCACCTGATTATCCGGGTCAGATTGAATAACATGACTAAAGGCGTCGATAGCGGCTTGTATCTGTCTAATATCGAACATGAAAGTACCGAATTTCAGCCACACCATCAGATCCGATGGGTATCTGTCCAGATAGTCCAGATAGGTGTTTACAGATTCCTGTGTCAGCCCCTGAAGTCTGAGTACGTTGGCATATTGCGGCAGATATTCATCACTGTATGAGGTCGCCTTTTTAAGAGCCTTGCTGGCTTGCTCAAGCTTCATCAGTTTCAGCGACAGCCTAAGTGTCAGCTTTAACTCTGGCTCAGTGACTAGCTCATCAGGCAGATCGAGCATACAGGTCAATGCTTCCTCGTATTGTTCCTCTAAATACAGTTGATGACCATAGGCCAGATGATACAAGCGGTTCGCTTCATCTTCGTGAGCCGCTACCGGCTGCAGACATGTCGCCATCTGTTTCAGGCCTGCGAGATGTTTTGCATTGACCAGAACCATGATTTTTGTGAACGCACGTTCAAGGGTCGTCGTTTTCTTTACTGCATCGACATATACTTTTCTATCGTTGGTTAATTGCTCCTGGTATTCATTTTCTAACTCTTCGATGAGCTCAAGGTGAGGTTTACAATGTTCCATATAGTCGGGGTGGGCCTGCTTCCATATCCTGACACGGCCTTGCTGATTGTCGGCCCGCCACTGTTTAGCGAGCTCCGTTATTTTGCTACTGCTGCAGGTTTCCAATAGGCGGCTCTTGCTTCTCTGCAGCGAGTTGTTTATCAAGTTGTGCAGCGTTTCTGATATTTTCTCGAAAGCATCATAGTAGCTGAAAGTCATCTCATTGAGCTGCTTCTGCGACCAGCTATCGGACTCTTTGGTTGTTAAGAATTTTGTAAATTCATAATAGCCGTAGAACTTAATCAACTGGCTCAGTGAGTGATATTTACTATTGAGTTCCTGCTCTATAGTTTCAATTTTTTCAGACAGAGCACTTAACTGCTGTGGGGTAACATCCTGCTTCGCCATCTCCCGACTATACCTGAGTGCGTTCGATGAAAGGGTGGTGATCTCTCCCATGGATTTAGCCGTCTCATCCAGTTCGTTAATCCAGCCTTCTATCTCTTCAACTTTTTCCTGTTTAGAGTCGGTACTCCCGATAGTTTGTAGTAATTGACGTTTCTCTGTTGCTATGGCTTGAAGTTGAATATCTTTGGTTGCTTGATAGCTTACTCCCTTGACTATGGCTGCAGTTCGGGAAAGGTTGATAAAGGTGCGTTCAGAGAAAGCTGCAACCTGATTCTCGAGTGATTCAATGGCACAAAGAAGTTGGATCAGAGTCTCAGCCTTATAGCCGGCGTAGGTATCGACCCATTCACAAATTTGACCTAAATTGGGGCCCAGGCTTGCTTCTAATGTGCCTTTAGCATGGGTATACCCGTCTTTTGAGTGGCATAGATCCACGCCACACAGCAGTAGCTGTGAAAAGCCCATATTCAGTGCTAAATGAACAGCACTATTTGTTACCGTAGGTCCGATAGATTCAATATTATTTTCATCTAAGCTCTTATTCCATGGGATCCTGTTTCCCAGGTAGAGACTTCTTCCCTGCCACTGTGCACTCATGCGTGAACAGACATGGAATGATTGTACAAAAAGTGCTTCTTTATGGAGTGACATCATCTCGCGATTGACTTCGAAGCTGTGATCCTGAGGATCTACAGAGACGATAATGTCGGGTTTTATCCCCTCATTGTACAGCTTGGATGCTATACGGGAGACGGCAATGACGATCAGATTATCGGACTGAGATCTTATCCACTCAATGTGTTGATCCAGAGAAGGGCCACCGGCGATGATGATGCAGGCCATGCCTGTGAATTGATCTTTTAAAACAGATGCCGGCTGACGATTCTCGATGATATTTTCAAGTTGAGTTTTAACGAATATTTTTTGTGAGAAACTAACTTCAGAGTCAAAATAGGTATTTTGAATAATCTTTTCGACATCATTGCATAGGAGGGTGTACTCCTCTAAATGGTTTGATGCGGCGCCTAATGAACGATAAAAAGAACATCGGTCTTTAATGACAAAAAGTTCATTCGTTTCCTCTTTCAACAATTCGCTGAACTCGGAAAGCGTACAGATATGTAGTGACTGCTTAAATTCCTTGGGGATCTCGATCTGTAGCAGGCTGAGGGCTGCATCGAGCTCTACGAAAATGAAACGACTTCCTTCGGCGACTCCTGTCTCGAGAACATAATTAGCCAGTAATCCGGAGTCCATACCGATAACCACGTGGAGGGTATCTTCACGGCCAAAGTCTTGCTTAAACTTGGTATCGTATTGAGTTTTAGAATCAATACTTTCAAATTGCGTCCGATTGATGCTGGGTAGGTAGTATTCACCGAATGGGTTTACTGCAAAAGTGTTTAAAATAGTAGATTGACTCTCTTGCATATCGGCCTCTTATTAAGTTGTTTTATGGTTTACCCAGTCGTCAAATTTCTGTCAGCTAACAAGGGATTAGCCCCTTGAGTGGGCATATAAGTTGCCGATCAGCAAATTTATATCCGGATTGCTATCCTGTTTAAGCAAAGAGTAAGCCAAATGTTCAATGAATAGAAGGAGGATAAAAAAATTAATTTTCTAGGAATTTACAGATAAAGGTGGCGTTTTTTAGGGAGATAAATAACAAAATATTGAATAAATCTGGATATTTATATACTTATTACTATGCTGTGGTTAAGCTAACTGGAATAGATATATCTGCTCTGTTTAGGCTAACAATCGGTGCTTGTCTCAAGTTTTTAGAGTTGGTTAATGACTCATCTTGAAGGGCATCTAGTCTTGTTGGCTTAAAGTTTGCATTTATTTAACAACACATATGGTGCGCTATCTGATTTAAAAGAGTGAATTAGAGTGACGGCGCTGACTTAACAGGTTGGAGAACTCATGTTTGATAATAAATCAATTCTAATCACAGGCGGCACCGGTTCCTTTGGACACAAATATACCAAAACCATCCTTGAACGTTATAAGCCTAAGCGGTTGATCATCCTCTCAAGGGATGAGCTCAAACAATTTGAGATGCAGCAGGTGTTTAATGCGCCCTGTATGCGTTACTTTTTGGGAGATGTGCGCGATGGCGACCGTATGATGCAGGCGTTCAGGGATGTTGATTATGTGATCCACGCGGCGGCGATTAAACAGGTTCCCGCAGCTGAATATAACCCCATGGAGTGCATCAAGACCAATATCTATGGTGCCGAGAATGTCATTAAAGCGGCGATAGCTAACAAGGTTAAGCGTGTTATTGCACTATCGACCGATAAGGCTGCAGGCCCGATAAATTTATATGGTGCGACCAAGCTTGCCTCAGACAAACTTTTCGTTGCGGCCAATAACATGGTCGGAGAGGGAACTACACGTTTTTCTGCGGTGAGGTACGGCAATGTTGTCGGCTCTCGCGGTTCGGTCGTTCCATTCTTTAAAGGGCTGATTGAAGATGGTGCCACTTCGCTACCCATTACTCATCCGGATATGACGCGTTTTTGGATATCCTTGCAAGATGGGGTCGACTTCGTGTTAACGAACTTTGCCAGAATGCAGGGCGGCGAGATCTTTGTGCCCAAGATTCCTTCGGTCCGTATTACTGACCTTGCAGAAGCGTGTGGTCCCGGCTTGAAACATGAGATAGTAGGGATAAGGCCCGGTGAGAAACTACATGAGATCATGTGTCCGGGAGACGATTCACATCATACGATAGAGTTTGATGATCATTTTGTTATTACACCCAGCATCACCTTCTTTGGTAAAGATATCGATTATTCGAAAAATCTACTCGGTGAGAAAGGAAAGAGTGTGCCTATGGGGTTTGAGTATCATTCGGGCAATAACCCGGACTTCCTGTCGATTGAGCAAATAAAGCAGCTTGATGAAGGGAAAGATTAATGATCCCATATGGACGCCAAAATATCTCGGATGAAGATGTTGAAGCGGTGACAGCGGTACTGAAATCAGATTTCCTGACTCAGGGACCGCAGGTTCCACTGTTTGAGAAGAGTATCTGCGCAGTTACCTCGGCTAAATATGCCGTCGCGGCGAACAGTGCTACCTCGGCGTTGCATCTGGCCTGTCTGGCCTTAGGTGTCGGTCAGGGCGACTGCGTCTGGACAAGTCCGATAACATTTGTCGCCTCAGCCAACTGCGCGCTCTACTGTGGAGCCTCGGTTAACTTCGTGGATGTGAACAGGTTGACGGGCAATATGTGCCCTGAGGCGCTGGAGAGAAAGCTCAAGCAGGCGAAGGCCGATGACTGTTTGCCGAAAGTACTCATCCCTGTTCATATGGCCGGTCACAGTTGTGATATGCAGGCCATAGGGCAGTTGGCCAAAAGCTATGGGGTAAAGGTCATTGAAGATGCCTCCCATGGTATCGGCGGCAGCCACCAAGGTCGCATGATAGGCGCATGTCAGTACAGCGACATAACGGTATTTAGTTTTCATCCGGTGAAGATCATCACTACCGCCGAGGGCGGCGTTGCCACGACCAACGATGCCTTGCTAGCCGAGACTATGGCGCAGCTGCGTAGTCACGGCATCATCAGGAATAGTGAGGCAATGCTGAGACCCGATGAGGGGGACTGGTATTATGAGCAGCACTCTCTGGGCTTCAATTATCGTATGACTGAGCTACAGGCCGCATTAGGCAACAGTCAAATCAAGCGTTTGGACAGCTTTATTGCCCGGCGCAACAAGCTGGTAGGCGGCTATCTCGACGCATTTAAAGCGCTTGGGCTAAAGTGTGTTACCCCCTTGGAAGAGAGTCACAGCGCGTACCACCTGATGATTGTCCTGTTACCCGATGAGCTCGATCGAAAGGCCATTTTCGATGCGATGAGAGCCGCTGGTATTTGGGTTCATGTTCACTATATTCCGGTACACCTTCAGCCCTATTACCTCAAGAGGGGCTTTGCCGAACAGGATTTTCCTGAAGCCGAATATTTCTATCGACACTGTTTAACCCTTCCTCTATTTCCTGATTTAACGGAAGAGGAGCAGTGTTTTATCATAGACACACTGAGAGGTTTACTCGGATGAATATCGCTATTATTCCCGCCAGAGGAGGCAGCAAGCGGATCCCCGGGAAAAATATCAAACTCTTCAATGGCAAACCTATCATAGCTTATTCGATAGAGGCTGCTATCAACAGTGGCTGTTTCGACCGTGTCATCGTTTCGACCGATAGTGAAGAGATTGCCCGGGTTGCAAAAAAGTATGGTGCGGAAGTGCCATTTATGCGACCGGCTGATATTGCCGACGATCATGCTACAACTCTGATGGTGATTGAGCATGCCATAAAAGCAATGCTCGAAAGAGAAGAGCAATATGATTATTGCTGCTGTATTTATGCGACGGCCCCTTTTGTTACAGCCATACAACTTAGGGAGGGGTTGCAACAGATCAAGCAGAGACAAGCAGATTATCTATTTCCAGTGTGTGAGTACCCATCGCCAATTCAACGAGCGATTAGTTTAGATGAATCTCTTAAGATTTCGATGTTTGCTCCTGAGAATCTTAATACCCGTAGTCAGGATTTAAAACCCGCTTATTATGATACAGGCCAGTTTTACTGGGGCATAGTATCAGCATTTCTTGCATCTAAGCCGATATACAGTGATAAAGCTAGTGGGCTTGTTTTACCAAAAGGTAGCGTGGTTGATATAGATACTCATGAAGACTGGTCTTTGGCTGAAGCACTTTTCGAGTTTTACCAAAATAGGTGATTATCTTGAAGATTATTTTTAGAGTGGATGCATCACTGCAAATTGGATGTGGTCATGTCTATCGCTGTTTAACTTTGGCTGATAAGTTGACAGAGTTTGGTTGTCAGGTTGAGTTTATATCTACTGAGCACCCGGGAAATCTGAATAACTTCATTACAGAAAAAGGTTATCAGGTTCATAGGCTACCAAATTCCAATGAAAAGCAAGAATGTGCCTCCTGGCTGGGCCGAGATTGGCAGGAGGATGCGCAACTAACGCTTCATATTCTTTCCGAATCAGAACTGGATTGGTTGATTGTTGATCACTATGCAATTGATAGTCGTTGGCATGAAGCTGTACAGCGACTCGAATATAAGTTAATGGTAATAGATGATTTAGCTGACCGTGAATATAGCTGCGACCGTTTATTGGACCAGACCTTTGAACGTTCTGTTCAAGATTATCTCCCCCATTTAACATCGGAGGCTGAGCTTTTTTTAGGCACAGAGTTTGGATTATTACGGGATGAGTTTGCTCTTGCCAGTGAGCAAGCACTTATTCTTCGAAAGCAACATGTTAAAATTAACTCCATATTGCTCAGTCTAGGGGGAACCGATGTTGATAATATAACCGGGAAGGTTATTGCAATGCTAGAGGTTACTCAATTATCAGATTTGACCCGCTTCAATGTGATAGTAGGCCCAAATAATCCTAATTTATCAGCGCTGGAAACAGTTGTTGAACAATCTAGATTCCAATGTAAGCTGCACACTTCTGTGACTAATATGGCCGATTTAATCATGGAGTCAGATATAGCTATCGGAGCTGCCGGCTCGAGTGCTTGGGAGAGGTGCGTTCTTTCTCTGCCCTCGTTGAGTATCACATTGGCCGATAATCAGCGTACAGTAGCACAGAGGTTAGCCGAGCAGGGGGTGGCAATATCTTTGGGCAAACCGGAGGAGTTAACTCCAGGTAGCTTGGATAGCGCGATAGCTGAATGTGAAGCTAACTATCAAAATATGGTTACCAAAGCGGGTAGGTTGCTCGATGGAATGGGGGCAAGCCGGGTGGCGATTAGCTTGTTCACAACGGTAGGTTCTCGAGGTGAGGAGATATACCTGAAACGAGCAAGTTGGCAGGATTGTGAGCGTTTGTTTGAGTGGCAACAAGCGCCAGAGACTCGCAGATTTGCTCTTGTCTCGGCGGTTCCTTCATGGCAAGAACATTGTGAATGGTTTAGTAATAAAGTTATTGATCATAAAAGTTTTTTGTTTATTATTCGCCGAAAAAAAACAGATGTGGGCATGGTGCGTTTAGACCCCATGAAGGAGAATGATTTCTATCAAATCTCTATCTTTACCGCGCCTGATTGTTTCCGTCAAGGAGTAGCAAAGTCTGCCCTCGAGTTGATAAGACTTGCTTTTAAGTCGATAACCATTTTTGCAACTGTTCTACCTGAAAATTTTGCTTCAAAATCACTCTTTAAAAGTATGGGCTATATGCAGGTAGATAAAAGCCAATGGGTACAATACCCTTTAGAGGAAGCGAATGAGTAATGTAATTTCGATTGAAGGTAGAGCGATAGGTGCTGGGCTACCGCCTTATATTATTGCTGAATTATCAGCTAATCATAATGGCAACATTCAGGTGGCATTTGATATCATCGCCCATGCTAAAAGAGCCGGGGCCGATGCCGTCAAGATGCAGACCTATCGACCAGATACCATCACCATCGATAGCAGAAGTGCCGATTTTCAGATCCATGGTGGCTTATGGGATGGTAAGACCCTCTATCAACTCTATGAGTGGGCCCATACTCCATGGGATTGGCACAAACCTCTGTTCGATTATGCACGTCAGCTTGGGATCACTATCTTCAGCTCCCCCTTCGATACTACGGCAGTTGACCTGTTAGAGGATCTAAACGCTCCGGCCTATAAAATTGCCTCATTCGAAGCGGTTGATATCCCATTGATTAAATATGCGGCCAGTACCGGAAAGCCGTTGATTATCTCGACCGGAATGGCGAATGAGGAAGAGATTGGTGAAGCCATCGATGCGGCAAGAAGTTGTGGCTGTAAGGATTTAGCGATACTTCACTGTGTCAGTGCCTATCCGGCATCGGCAGATGATTATAATCTGGCGACCCTGGTCGATATGAAAAACAGATTTAATCTCGTTACCGGCTTGTCGGATCATACTCTGAGTAATGTCACTGCCATTGCCGCAACCAGCCTGGGAGCGAGTATTATCGAGAAGCATGTGACTCTGGACAGGAGCGGTGGCGGACCCGATGACAGCTTCTCCCTCGAACCCGATGAACTAAGACAGCTCTGTCACGACAGTAAGTTGGCCTGGTCGTCACTGGGTAAGGTCAACTACAGCCGAAGCGCGTCCGAAAAGGCGAATTTACAGTTCAGGCGTTCACTCTATGTGGTGAAACCGGTGAAGGCGGGGGAGCGCATCACGGCTGAAAATGTTAAGAGTATTCGTCCAGGATTTGGCCTTGCACCTAAACATCTGGAGTCATTGATAGGTAAAACTTTCACCCAGGATCTGGGAGAGGGGACGGCGTTGAAAATGGAATATATTGCGCTCTAGTCAGGGCTTGATGTTAAGGGCGGCGCTAGCCGCTGTTTAGTGTGTTAACTATCATGAAAATACCGATAGTCATAGGACAAAGAATAAGGTTAGAACATGACATTTAAAACAGAGCAGGAAAGCTTTTGGGCCGGTGAGTTCGGTAATGCTTATATCGAGCGTAATCAGGGCCAGCAGCTGCTGGCCAGCAATCTGGCACTCTTTACCCGTATCTTAAGTCGTACAGAGAGAGTGGGGTCCCTGATAGAGTTTGGTGCCAACATCGGCATGAATATCCACGCCTTTAAACAGCTGCTGCCTGGCAGTGAGCTGGCCGCCATTGAGATAAATGAGAAAGCGGTGGAGCAGTTAAAGCAGATAGATGATCTCACCGTTATCCATGACTCTCTGTTAGAGTTTACACCGAATCGAACCTATGAGATGAGCTTTATCAAGGGAGTGCTGATCCACATAAACCCCGACGCCCTCTCAAAAGTTTATGAAGCGCTTTATCAAACCAGCTCCCGTTATATCTGTATAACCGAGTACTACAACCCCTCACCGGTAGAGGTGCCTTATCGTGGGCATCAGGGCAAGTTATTCAAGCGTGACTTTGCCGGTGAGATGTTAGACAGGTACCCGGATCTGAAACTGGTCGATTATGGCTTTAGCTACCACAGAGACACCAACTTTCCCCAAGACGACCTGAGCTGGTTTCTGCTGGAAAAGAAGTGATCCTCTCTTATCAAAAGAGGATAAAACACCTACCAATCTCCACACGCGCCATAGTCAATGGCGCGTGATGTTAGCTTACTACAAAAATGTAAACTTGCCTTACCCATCACTGGTTATTCGAAGAGATATACTTGCTTTATGTTAACTGGTGTAGATGCGGCTGTGACCGTTGACAGCATGGATGCTGTCATCGAGCTTACAGGGAGCGTACTTGCAGCGCGTCACTGAAGTATCTGCACATCAGCCCGCTACAGGCGATAGATTACTTTGAAATAGCTTTAATCAAAAAAACGTATAAAGGAAAATGAAGGCTGGTATATCAGAAAGGAACTGCTCAACAAGTGCCAGTCAGCACTTGGCGGCAATTATGGTCTCCCCACAGGTGAGGTCTGGTGACATTAACCAAAATTGATGAAAATTAACTAACTCATACCAATCAGTCGCTTATAGGCGGAATTGCGTTTTTGACTTTAACCAAAATTACTGTAAATTAGCTTAAATTAACCCCGCTGGTGATACATGGGTGACACAGAATTAGGTTGTTTACAGAGGCTAAGTCATTATGAATACGGATATTCCTTTTACAAAACGTGCTTTAGAACAGCTCGAAAAGCCGCTTAAACGCTACAAAATCTATGATATTGGCCATAAAAGCTCAGTAAAAGGACTTTTTGTTGAGGTTTTAGTCTCTGGCAAAAAAACTTTTCGCTTTCGCCGCAAACACTTAGGTCGAGCCGTAGTCGTCTCCCTAGGAAACTTTCCAACCATCACCATTGAAAACGCCCGTAAACTAGCCCTAAAACATGCGGCCACTATGTCCCAAGGCCTGAACCCTAATGAGGAAAAACGGGATAAAATACAACAGGCTGAGATAGAGCGAGCCTTAGCCATGAGTATGGCGCAGTTATTTGAGATCTACGTTTCCGAATTTGAACTCAAAATCAAAACGGGTGAGCGGCGTGAAAAATCATTAAAGGATGCTCAAGCACTTTGGCGTAAACATCTTGCGCCTAGAGTAGCGAAGCTATTGATTGAAGAGATCACCCCTGTCGATGCCAATAACCTATTAAAGAAAATCCTTAGTCAAAACTCTGTCGCCATCCGTAACAAATGCCTATCGCTAATGAAGTCGATGTTTAGCGAGCAGGAGAAAAACCCGTTTGCCAAAATCAAAAAGCTAGCTGACACCAAACGAGAGCGAATACTCAATCAACTTGAAGTGAGAAACCTACTCGATGCCCTCAAGTATGAGCCACAAATCTATCAAGATGTGGTGATGCTATTGCTATTAACAGGCCAACGTAAAAGCTGTGTGTTTACGATGGAGTGGAAAGAGATCGATCATCAGCGCGGTATCTGGCTTATCCCGACTAGCAAGATGAAGGTGAAAAAGCCACATGCTGTGCCGTTAACGGTAGAGGTGATGGATATTCTCAAGCGGCGCAGTCAGGAGGCCAAACAGGGCGAGCAATACGTTTTCCCTGCTCCTCGTACTCAAACAGGCCATATCACAGAGAAATCAGGTAAGGGCAGCTTCTGGTGGCGTATTACCGAACGAGCAGGGCTACGAAGTGATGAAAAGGGCGAGAGTGTCACAATTCACGATCTGAGGCGAACCATAGCCAGTTGGAGTGTGATGCGCGGCGGCAACATCCAAACCACGAGTAAGCTACTAGGTCATAGTGATATCAGTATCACCGCCAGCACTTATGCTCACTTAGATGTTGAACAGGTCAGGACAGAGCTTGGTATCACCACGGCTCAGTTGCTGGGGACTGATATCCAAGAGTCGAAGGTGGATAAGTTAGTGAAGGAGATAGAACAGCTCTCAGGAGAGGAGAGGAGTGAGTTGTTGAGGATACTTAGAATTAACTATAGAGCTTAGAAAGCTTCCTTAGCTACTGTTCAATACCGTATGGCACTACAAATGTGTAAATTTTGAATTATGTTGATTTAAATCTTTGTATATCTAATATCCAAGAACCTAAGGTATCACGATCGATGAGTTCACAATTTACACTCATAGCAAACTCAATGGCATTTTGAGTAAAATAATTGTTTGTAACAACCATCGAGTTTGTACAATTATAATAATCTTTAGCAGCACAAGCATCACTAATTGCTCTCCTAGAAATTTTCTGAGCGTGTCTTTTTACCTGTACGGTATACCGCCTTCCGTTACGGCAAGCAATTATATCGGCTCCAAAATCACCAGAGCCTTTTGTAACTTCAACATCAGTATAATTTTTTTGACTTAAAAGCCATGCAACGTAATGTTCGAACTCTAGGCCATCCATAGTGTCGATTCTTTCCAGCCTAATAGCTTTATTTATTCCTTTTGTATATCGGTAACTTTCTTGCTTGAAAAAAGTGCCGATATTGATAATCCCAAGTATGAGAGCTACAAAGATAAATGCCGGCATGCTAGGCGGGCTCCCAATAAAAAAGTGAAGCCCAATGTATGAAGCAAAAAGTTGACCTATATAAGAAAGCATTAAGCAGACACTCCATAATTTGGGGCAAAAATCAGGCTATGTACTCATAAGTATGTAGAACAAAAATAGAAGCGGTTATCAGATTTATCAAGATTAGATTGAATGTTCATTTGAGGGGGGGGGCTATGATTACTCACTGGTAATACTTCCATCAATCAGTAGGACTATAGTCATGAGTTTTATGGGGGGAAACTGCACTAGCATCTCCAAGTTTTACCATGCTTGTTCAGCTCTTCAAGAGTCTAGCAGAGATAAGTTAGTGAGGGGGATAGAACAGCTCTCAGAGGAGGAATGGGGAGAGCTGTTTGAGTATTTTATGAATCTATAAGTTGAGAGACTTTTTTAACAGATTAGCTTGGTGTTCTTCCATTGATAAACTGCATTCTACTAAATCTGTGTTTTTGATGATTATGTTTGAAGCTGGAAAAAGTTCGTCTAAACATCGTGTTCCACTACGACCTTTGGATTTGTAAAAGTCTAAAACAGCCTGACACTTGGCTTTATCACTGTTCAATATAGCTTGGCCGTTAGGAACCATTAAACATTGAGTTTGAATTTCTGACTTATCCCAGCTCTCTAGATAGCCCACTGCTCCGAACAATACGCCAAAGCTTCCAGAAAGGAAGTATATTCCGAATAAAGCACCAACTAAAATAGTCCAAAACACGCTTGCTTTCACAATAAGCCATCCTTGTTTAGGTATATGATTTTACGAGATTAAAGCAGGCCTGAAGAATAATCAATCAATGTCTGTTCATTGTCAGTTTTATTGTAGTAAGATTCGAACTAAAGAAGTAAGAGCTTTCAAGGATGAGTATGAGTGAGTTAACCACAAACCTTTTATCAATAGTGATTCTCCTCTCTGGCATGGGAGTCGTGTTGCTGGTGATGTTTGTGATGCTTAAGCACCGTGATAGAACTGTAAGGTTACCGATTGATAGGGAGCAGCTCACTCGCATTCCTGCACTTGGTCTACAGAATCAAATTCAAGATCTTCAGTTTGATGTTTTGTCAGCCTTGCTTATGGCTGTAATGGCTGTTTGCTTTCCCTTTGCCTACTTCGGGCTTAAAGCGTTTCTAACTATCGGATCGATTCACTGGCTTCTAGTGGCATTTATTCTTGTTGGTCTTATCTATAGTGGTTATCGAACGTGGAAGACCATGTCACAGCTTGCAAAGGTTAGGTTAGGTCATACTGCTGAACTCGCGACTGCTAGTGAGTTAATAGGGTTACAGGCATTGGGCTATCAAGTCTTTCATGATGTACAAGCCGATGGGTTTAATATCGATCACTTAGTTGTCGGTCAAAATGGTGTATTTGCCATCGAGACTAAAGGGCGGCATAAGCGAACCAAAGACAAGAAGAATGGCGGCAAAGATTACCAGCTTTTCTTTAAAGATAACCGTTTAACTTTCCCATCTTGGACAGAGACTAAGCCATTAGAGCAAGCCACAAGACAAGGTAAATGGGTAGGGGAGTGGCTAACAAAATCAGTAGGCTTGCCTATTAACCCATTACCCGTTTTAGTGTTTCCTGGTTGGTTTGTTACCAGCCAATCAAAACCACCGTTCCCCATCATGAATCACAAGCAGTTGGTGAAGGCTATTCCAACGCTCAGGTCACAAGCATTTACCCATGAGCAGGTAAATGCGATTGTCTATCAAGTGGCACAGAAGTGTTTGAATGATAATGTATAAGTAATTGCTAAGTTGTAATATAGAAATGATCTATCTCATCAAATACAAACTCTAACTTTTTTGATGCATTCATGGCCGCCATGTAGGTTTTCTTTTGCGAAGCTTCTTCATACCAGTCTTGGAAAAAGTGTTTGGATATGGAATCTAAAAATATAAAAGGGCTAATAATTTTTGATGTCGTTATTCTGAAGTCATTAATGCCACCAAATTGTAGATGGGCTTTACTATGTGATTTAACATTGCAGTCATAGTCAAATCTTATGTGAGAATTATTTGAAAATATTTCTTCATCATCGTCTAATAAATCTATCATCTCTAGGTAAATGTTTTGCATTGGTTCGCTAGCATTTTCAGCATAATCAAATAGATCTTCAGAAGATTCTTCCATTTTTTTTGGGTGTGGGTAGTAAGCTAATCTCGCTAACTCTAAGTCACCCTTGTCATCGAATTTATAAAAAAGTTGGATAAAAGAGGAGTCTACAAATAGAATAGAGTACTGCTGATTGTCTAGTAGTTTTTGGTACTCTCTTTGGTAACAGACAGCCTTATCTATCCCTGCTTGATAATTGTTCCATGATATAGTTTGTCCCATAGTGTTATTTATATTTAGATCAGATATTATAATCTTCTTGAAATAAGTACAAACTTGCTCTATGTTTGAGCTAATAGACTTCTTATCCATTTTAACCCTCGTTATCATTAAACATTTTCATAAACTCAGGGTTGTTTTTAAGTGTTTCTAATAGTAGTTCAGGATTGGAGAGAGCAGACTGTATATCTCTTTCTGCTCGCTCAATTTCCTTATCAGACTTGCTGAGTAACTCTCTTACATTGTTCACCTTTTCGTTACTCGGTCTAGTGAATTTAAAGTATGGAAAGTCTGCTGTTATAGAGTTGATTTCTTTCTCTAACACCTCCATAAACTGGCCATGCCCAGTAATATAACACCATCCTCTTGATCTTGTTACAGAAGCGAAAAAGGCATTTCTAGCTCTCAATGTTATATCTGAAGAAACTTTTTGAGAGTTCATAAGGAAAACTACATCAGACTCGTTTCCTTTTGCTTTAAAAGGAGTGGCAATAGTGATGTGGTTTTTAACTTTAAATACATCCACACTTTCAACGAATCCAGGTGTAACAGACTTGATACCTTTTTGATTTAGTAACTGTCTGAGCTGTAGGCACTCATCTTTACAACCGTTAGAATAGTTAATATCAATAACAATTATGTTTTCAGGGGATACATTTTGTTTGTTTATCAGATATTCTATTTGGGTTGAAATAAACTGCATCTCTTCTTCAAAACTATTAAGTGTATTTACTCTTACTAGTTCTAGAGGGTTTTTACCGTTTTCATTAAGGATTTTTTCTAAACCATTGCTTCTGTTACTTTCTGGTCTAAATAATTCAACTTCATCATACTCCTGAATTTCATCGGCATCTTTTGGTGATAGTAGTTCATATCCAATTGCATTCCAGTCTTTTTTGTTGTCAAAGAGTTGCATTCTACGAGTCTTATTATAAAGTCCTAATGCAACGCCATGAGCAACCATTAACAATGGCCTTGGTGTTCTGTAACAATGTGGTAAAATAAAGTCTTTTTCTATTCCACCTAGATATGTACCATTGAGCATGTCCTCAGAAATATTTGGTTCTCCAGCTGAATCTTTGCCAAATAATTCTTCAACGCTCTTCATTTTATCAGCCTTTAGAGACTGAAATTCATCATAAGCCCAAACAATTCTTTTAGGCGATTTTGTTAGCTTGTAAACCATTTCAAAAAGTGCTGGTGATAGGTCTTGTGCTTCATCTATTAAAACCATGTCATAGAAAGGTTCAATTCTATCTGAGTGATTATCAAGCAAATCTCGATATATGTACTCTAAAGGGTCTGATATTCCTTTAACATTACCATATGTTTTCGGAGTGACGCCTAGTTTTTTACATATTTCTGAATAAAGGCCTGCTTTATTTCTACCACCCCACGCGTGATATATATTAAGTTTATTATCAAAGTCAGGTATTTTTTTTGCTTCTGATAAATAATACTTTGAAATTAGATTGGTTACTATTTCGTATAGGCTTTGAGTGTTGAATAAATATAAAATCTTGAAGTCAGGCTTTCTTTTGTGTGTAATCGCTGCTTTTAAAGATAGTACTATGGTTTTACCTGTTCCAGCTAACCCTCTTATTCTTTGGTATCCGTTAGGTAGTTGTAAAGAGATTATTCTTTGCGCCTCATCTTGTTTAAATGTTCTTTCTTGTGACTTTTTTATATATGAATTTATTGTTTTTAGTTCTTGCTCTGTGTTGACTTTGAATTTATCTTGGAAAATATACGTTCCTTCGATAAGGCTTATTACCAAGTCCAGTTTTTCATCACTTAACGCTTCATCTTGGTTGTCATTAATGCTTTTTAAAATGTTGTCACTCAAGTTGTCATGGCCAAAACAATATGAGTAAAAGCCATCCTCAGGTTCTTTACTTTTAATATCAGCGTTTGTATTAGCATTTAAAATGACGATAGATTTTATGGGGAATATAATATCTTTTTTCTTTCTGCTATATAGTGATGAATCATTTTTAAGTCTTGACTTGATTTCATCGGTGAATAAGTCCATTAAATAATCACGCGAGTACATTTCTTGACCGCTAACTGTCCAGATTTCGTCCTCACCACGATAGTGAATACTTTCTAAAGTCCCCTCCACTACATCTAAACAAGTGATGCCGTATTCTTTTGAAATTAACATAAATGATGGTGCTTCAGAGTCATCATTTCTACCTAAAGAGGTAAGCTTATAGGCCAAGTAACCGTCAACATGAGCAAATAATTTTTGCAGTTCTTCTGCGATAATTGAATGAATAGGCTTATCTTCTAATTCAAGTGAGCCTGCTAAAAAGCGTAATTTTGACATGCTGAAGTCTCTCTTTACTGGATATTGGTCAGACTAGCGTATTTCACTCACTTTATCAGCTAATTAGTAAACATTTTTAGACTTTAATCAAATGCTACACATTGGTGATTTATTCTCTTGGAATACACTGCCGCGCCATGCGCGGTAGTACATTTAGTACAGTTATTGACAGAACTCCAAGTTAACAGTGTTAGGCTTGTGAGCATGTGTAAGCGTCCATTCGTGGACGCGAGTGATGATCTCAACACCTAAACAGACAATGCCTTTGAGCTGTGTCATCAGCGCATCACCGTATCTGTTGCTCTTGTAAATCTGGTTTGAGCCACTAGAGGTATTGCCTAACTCGGTTGCTAGTTCGGTTTCTATGACCGAATTGGGTATGCTTTTTTGGTTCTTTGTTTTGGTTAGTTCGGGGGCTACTTCGGTACCAAGAACCGTACTGAGTATGGTTGTTTCGGTTAAGTTAGTACTGAATTCGGTATTCATTACTGAGTTAGCTACGGTCGTTCGGTTAACCTTACAGGTTAATTCGGTTGCTGGTTCGGTACCCAATACCGCATTCAGTATGGTTGTTTCGGTTAAGTTGTTAGTGAGTTCGGTGTTCATCACTGGGTTAGCTATGCTCGTTCGGTTAACCTTATAGGTTAAATCGGTAACTGTTGTGGTGTTCAAAACCGCATTGGGTATGGTTGTTTCGGTTAGATTGATAACCGGTTCGGTGTTCATTACTGGGTTAACTACGGTCGCTCGGTTAACCTTATAGGTTAATTCGTTAGCTGTTGTGGTGTTCAAAACCGCATTGGGTAAAGTTGTTTCGGTTCTTTTGTCGATTTTGTTTGCGTATAGAGGACGGATGGGTTGATCACTCCTTTTACAAAACACACCACCCATAAGCTCAGTGTAACGGCTCCAGTTTGATTCATCAGCCGCTTTTCTGATTGTCTCTACCCAATCTAAGCTTTGGTCTGTTATTTTTTCTAAGCGCCTTAACTCGCGCCATTGGGTGACACCCACGCCGCCTATCTGCTGAAATTGACGTATGCCCCAACAAGACGCCCACACTTTGATTCTAACCGCTGAGGTTACCGCTTCCTTGCCGTATGAGTCGTGGTCTATGCCTTCGCCGTCAATATTCTTAGAAACGTACTTAACCACATAGCCAGTTGCCGAACCTTTGTCTGGGTCGATATATTCAACCTTAAAGCGGCGCTCTTTTGCGCCTTGCTCGTCTCCGTCTTCCTCTAGGCAATATTTCTCGAAGGTCTCGACTAGGGCTTTCTGTTGCACAGTCGGGATAAACAGCAGTAGGTGCCAGTGTGGCGTGCCATCATGATGAGGTTCGGCAATACGGAAACCGAACGGGCTGATCTTGTCTCGGTTAAGGGATGCTCTGATACGTTGAAAGGTGCGATTGAGATAGTCTTGTGCATCCAGCGGGGTAGCGCCGTTCCAGTTTGGGTTAGCGTCCCCTGATTTGGAATAGCTTCTATGATACTTAGAGGGAGTGGTCATGGTGAGGAATAGGGCAGAGTAGCCCATCTGTTTGGCGTAGTCTTCAAAGCCACGTATACGAACCATCAGTTCGGCTTTGCGTATGGCAGGGTTTGAGACATTGAGCTTAGAGAGTTCAGCAAGGCTCACGCTGTAATCGAGTTCGTTAGTGGCAATGGTGTTTTCTAGTAGCTCTTGGTTGTTTTGCCATTGGGTTTTGAAGTTGTCGACTGTGATGTTGCTGGCGTAGATCCCTCTATGTTTATTCACTTGATTCAATAGGCGAGAGATAGTTTCTATCTGCCTGTTGTGTTGACGCCTGAGTTTGGGTTTCCACCATGCCTCATCATTGGCGCGTTTGAGTACGCCAACCACTTGAGCCAGTTCTGTTTCGTTAAGCGTGCCTGTTTTAAGGTTATTTAGTACCGCTTCCGATAGCTTAGGCGGCGTGATCTGATAACCCGTTATGTAATGAATAATTCGGTTATAGGCGTTAAGTAAATTATCGCCACTGGTTGCGGCGGTTTTTATACAGCTGCGGGCATGGTATTTTGCCTGGGCTTTATGATCTTTGTCTTCGACATTAATACTGTAAAAGTGACTGTCTTTACCCAACACCTGCGCAATGGCCTTGGTGGTATGAAGCACATAGAGGTTAGCTTCACGTCTTGTGGCTTGCTTTTTATAGTGCCTCATGATGGCAGCTTTATGTAACGAGGGGAGGCCGTAAAGCTTTCCCTTTAGCCACGGCTTATCATGCTTATGGACTTCAGGCATGATGACTCTCCCTGTTTGAGCGAGTAACAGCATGTTCTAGCCTTTCAAGGCCACGTTGGCTGATTGTACAAATCAAGTAACGCATCCCCGTTATATAATGGATCTCCTCCTTAATAAATCCTAAAGCTTTAAGCTTAAATAGGGTGCGCCTTTGAAAGTGTTCTTCATGGGCTTGGTTATAACGCTTGCCTCTTATTACTTTGCCGAGATCAGGGCATAGCTCGATACAAACAGCAATGCTGTTACCTTGCCCAATCCAGTTAAGGAGCGAACCTTGTTCTTTGCTTAAGGCGGCCATTATTTGCCTCCCTGCTTTTTAACTGAACTTCGCGTTACGTTAACTAGTTCGGTGTTCGTTAACGGGGACGTTGGCAGTTCGTTTGAGTCGCTTTCGGGCTGTGTACCCGTTAACGGGTACAACCCCTTATTACGAGGACTAAACGATTTATACAGCTCCCATATTGAATGACAGATGATAAATCCATATAAACCAATGAGCATAACAAGGAAAATATTAGAGAGTATGCTCATAAACCCTCCCGTTAACGAAGTTTTCAACATCGCTTTGACGGTACATCACACGCCGACCAACTTTGATAAAGCTGAGAGGGTAGCGTCCAGTACAGCGCCATACGGATAAGGTTCCTATCGTGACTCCTAAGAAGTCAGAAACTTGAGAGGGGGTAAGTAGTGTATTCATGTTAACTCCGATTAGTTTGTGTTTGTCGGGGTCAACCATATGATTTGAGGAGAGAGGTGTATTTACTTGTCGCTGTGAGAAGGTACTTTATTGCTGCGAAAAGGTACTTTCTCGCAGCGAGGAAATATTTATTATCGGTTTGCTGTTCTTAGCCACTCATAAAGACGTTTTTGTCCATTTAGTTCCCAATTAATGGTTGAACCAAATTCTGCAGCAAGTTTTTTTACTCTTGGAAGTAATAGATGCGAGGCTTGGCTTGGGTTCTTGTACTCTCCAGACAGGTATAATTTTATAGCTGCTTCCTTTGTTTTTTTGTTGCCGGAATGGCGTTTTTGATTACCTTTAGAGCCAGCATTGGAAAAATGTTCCATAGAGCCTTTTATCTTAAGTAATTGCTCGCGCCCCGCACTATTATTTGGACTTTCCTTTCCAAAAACCCTTTCCCAAAGTTGGTCGAAAAACATAATTGACTGTTCTGGTAGATTTGCAAAGTGGCAGGCTAAGGCACTTTTCAGGAGAGAAAATCTTAGCTTATTTTCATCTCCATCTTCAGGTTCTTCAATGTAGATGAATGGGCGTCTATTCTTAAAGTCTTCTAGGAAAATTTCAAGTTCTGGTTTTGTGTTTATAAAAAGCTCGGAAAGGCTTTTAGACGATGCTACCTGCGCAGCATGTTGCGGATCAGGTTGGATATCTAGGGCTTTAATAGCTAGCAGACTCTGTGCACTAAATACTTTGGCGATGGCAGTGTAAGTTTCATCATAAAGCTTCAGTCCATCAGGGGCTTTTGCCAGAACCTTTAGTTGTTCCTCCTCGGAATCTGGCGTTGAACTTAAAAGCTCTTCTAAGTCGTTACATTCACTTAGGGAAAGTAAGGCGTCGTTATAGCGTTCGAATTCAGGAGTTGGTTCATCTCCACTCAATATATTCATAGAATTACTGATTTGATTTGAAGAGTTTATTTGTTCATTAATATTTTGTTCTGGAGACTCACCCATTGTAGAGGTACTTCCTTGTCTTTGAATAAGACAAAACTATTAGAAATGGGGCAAAAAGTCTACAACGGAGGTTAATGCAGTAAAACTGAGGTTATTCGAAATGGTTATAACAAAACATGCTAAAAAACCGTCTGCGCGTGGTGATACAGGGGTGATACAGGATTTGGCGGTTTTGTTAAGGTGTTGATTTTGCAGGTCAAAAAGTGCTAATTGGTCTCCCCACAGGGACTCGAACCCCGATCGATCGCTTAGGAGGCGACTGCTCTATCCTGTTGAGCTATAGGGAGACGAAACTGATTATACTGGTTTTAGCCCAGATGAAAAGAGGGATGAAAAGGCTTTAAATTTAGTTGCTTGTTTCTTATTCAAAACTAAAGGGGGAGAAGAGCTTATCGCGAGTGCATATACCTGCTATTTCCAACTGTCACTATCAATTGTCATTTTAACTTATGTGTGTGGCTGCACCCGCGAGAGTCTTTAGGTTACATCTTTATCGCAATATCATTTATCTGCACATTGAAGGAGGCTTTCTGGCCAACTAATACGGCGGTAGCGGTATCTTGTGTGACCTGATCAATCTTCACCGTTGCACGGCTCTTTCCTGCAACCGCTCTCATCTTATCGAATCGGTCTGGAAAATTTTGTTGCAGGATCAGCTGGAATGAATCACCTACACGTATTCCGTGGCGCCGTCCCAGATTAATGATCAGCCTGTCATGTTGTTTGGCAACGACCTGTCCCAGAATAGGGCGACAGCTTAAGCTGGTATCGATATCTTCTATCGCCTGTGCAAGCACTTTGTCGATGGTTTTCCCATAGGTCGATTGCCAGAACCTTTGATGATTGGAGGGCACGGTTTCTTGCCGCTCGAATTCCCAGGGGGCGAAGGTGTTGTAGCTCTCCTCCCAGATCTTTTCACCACTTATTCCATGGTAGAGTGAAAGACGGATCTGAAACTGACGGTTCGGATCGCTGCTCCACAGGCCAAGCATATGGCTCTGGGCCGGATCCATCGAGATATCGATAATCTCAGGCAGTAACACATATTGGCTGTCTGTTATCTCACTCAACCAACTCGGCAGGCGATATCCCCGGATGTCGACCAGCGCCTGATCTATGTCTAAGCGCTCGTTTGCATGAATATGGGGAAAGCTGGTTTGAGAACTCTGAGTTATGGTGTCCGCGATGCGTTGGGAAAGTGCCTTCTCAAAAAAACCGATATTACCGTAGCGTAGCTGAGCCCTGTCTTTAATCAGCGACTGCGGGACTAATATTGCAGCCTTAAGCGACTGGCTATCACACTGACTCTCTTTGCCATCGGCGCTGATGACATCGACTCTGATCATGACGGTAAGCTTATCCCCCTCCAGCAGCTCATTGATCAGCTCTATTTTGGCTGCCTGAGATTGGTTTTCAATTGCAAAGCTATCTTCAACAAGTTGGCCATTTTTAACTTGTTTAGTGCTGGTAAAGTTGGCACCACTGTTAAGTGTGGCATAGGTGAGCGCCTGGTGAATCGCGTCTTCACGGGCCTTTGGAACATTTCCGTTAACTACATTGGCCTCGCCTTTGACTACGGTCCAGGCGCCTAATGCGACCTGAGAGTAGAGTGATACTAAGGTAAGGAGGAGCAGTATTATTCGTTTCATCTATTGGTCCAATTTTTATCGTCGATAGCGGCTAAGAGATTATGAATCGACATAAAAATGACAGTTATTGCGCTGTCACTTGACTGTTATCTGCCGTTATTAGTAGTAAGCAATTTCTATGCCTTATGTTTTTTGACAAGCCTTGACTCCGGAAGTGACATCGAAGAGGCTCGCTGCCTCGGGTTTATTCAATTGGGTATTTCAGCGTTTGACAGAGCCAGATTCGATTATGTTTGAATCTGGCTGTACTTCAATAAGGTATTGATCACATAGGTGTCAGTTAATCCTGACTTGGTTGATTAACGAGTGCCATTAGTTTGTCTGCGAGCCAGGCATAGTACCTGTCGTTGCCATGGATCCAGTTATGGTCCCCATCTCTGAACTGTATATCTGATGCATAATTTTCGGGATCCAAAACCTCCTCATTAAATGCCCTGGTTGCATTAAAGAAGCCGACACCAAATTGGTTCCATACATACTCCATCGCATCGAAGTAGGAATAGATTAATTCAGAGGTTGATTGTGACTCTTCAAAGTACTTGCTGAAAGGGGGATCTGAAACAACAATCACCCTGTGTCCTATATCATGAAGCTTAAGGATTATCGAAAGCTGCTCGGTGAGATCTTCATTGAAATAATCGACAAAATCTTTGGTAGTGACCTCTCCTCTTGGTTCGGTGTAGGTCATGTTGAACCAGGTTGCGAACCTGGATATCGATTGATGGGTCTGCATTCCCAGGTTGGTGATGATAGTAGATTTAATCGGTGACCCACTTTGTTCATGAGCGTGCAGGTTGTTGTAAATCACAGACCATAACTTGCGCGAATCTGCACTCTCCAGCGGTACAAAATACTCGTCATCACATAGGGCAAATTTCTTCTGAGCGAAACCTGAACCATTCATCACCATACCACCACAGTGTTGAACCCCCATGTTGCTGAGTGATGTGGAGAGCTTACCTATATGGCTGTCACCAAAAAGGGTGAGCTCTGTCAGAGGCTGTTGCTCTGAGTTGTCCTGCAATTTTCTTGTGGCTTCCAGCATCTCCTCATCGCAGACGACTTCATCACTATTATCTGAATGGGGCGCTGGAGGGGCTTGATTTGTGTTCTCTGTCGTTAGCTCTTCTTTTCCAAGAACTGAACCGAAATGACGCATCACATAATTTACCGCTTTGGGGGTCACAGACCTTAGGTTGCGCTCAAACCTGAAATCTTCAGCGCAGGGGACGGTGATGATCTCGTAAGAGGGAAAGTAGTCAAAGTCTGAGCCGCTATCGGCCAGATAGCCGGCTACCGCGCGAAGTGTCGATTTTGAGTGCTGATTGGCAACCATAACGTGCTTATCTGTCGCCGTTGCCGTCAACGGTACCGGGGAGACAGTTAAAATTATCTTTATATCGGGGTTAATAGCCTTGAGGCGGATGGCTATCTCTTCAAGGTCTGATCGGATCTCATCATAGCTAAAGTTATAGAAGCTATATAATGAATCATCGAAAACACCCGAAATAACGCCGGGGCAACTTGGGTAAAAGAGATTATCACTGTCTCTCCATGCTTCAGTTAATCCCAGAGTAAAAATGAGAACATCAGTGACTGCTATTGTCTCTACCATCTCTGTCGCGGCCGCCACTCTGGCGTCGATTAATGAGGCTTGTGATTCGAAGCCTTCCGGGTTGAAACTGGGCCTGAGCAGGTCATAAAACCTCTTTGCGTCGCTGTAGATTCCCTGGCTCTTGTTAAGAGCAGATTCACTCTGTGCCATATCGAACCACTGCAGCAGACACCTTGGAGTGTAGAGATTACCGAAAGCAAAACTGGATACCTGATTGGTTTCAATTTTGCTCTGGTTAAATGTGTAACCCTCGGCGTTAAGCCACCTACCTACATGTTGCGCGAAACATGACCCGATGGATGAAATCCTCGGGTTGTCGATGCCTAAATCGATTTGATGTAATTGGGTGAATATCTCTTGGCCAAGCTTAATATTCGCAACGCCGGTGCGCCAAAAGGTGTTTTCGCCTTTATTGCTGTAGGGGGTAAAACCTGCGCTCTTCATGATACAACCTCTTCATATTAAAAAAATAGATGTCAGGAGGGTTAGGTGCTGACCTGAGGTTGGCATTCCACCGACGTTTGACTGACAATAAATTTACACTTGAAATGCTAAAGCAATAAGTGTGCCTGCAGGCAAAACCAGGGCTGTTTGGTTAAAGTTATTCATAATCAAGCCGATGATCATGCATACACAGAATTGAGGATAGGACTGTACCTGTTTGGCAGGAACAGTTTTAATCTTTGGCGCGATACTTGCTTCGTTTCTTATGTGAGTGAGAATAGCTTTTTGTGAGAGAATTATCTTCGATATCGCCAATTTTTGGACGCTGCGATGTCATCGCTTTTTATTGGTAAGTTTAGGATTCGGCTATGCGTATAGTTCTGTTTTTATCATCCGCTTTAATGCTTAGCGCTTGTGCTCAGAGTGAAAGCCCGGATATCGACCCGCTTGTCAGCGGCAATAGGTTGCCGCAGAGATCGGCAATTAACCATATGTCTCAACAGATAGTGAATGAGCTGGTGAGACAAAATGATGAGCTGAGGTCAAATCAGCCACTGTTAGTTGCGACACCGGTATTATTGGATGATCTGAAAAGCACTAACGCCGTGGGTCTGCAGCTGCAGCAAGGTTTTATCTCCGCGCTGCACGATAATCAATTTAGCCTGGTCGATATCAATGTGGGAGATAACATCAGGGTCACACCTGAAGGGGACTTTTTATTGACCCGGGATTGGAGGCAACTGCCCGCGGATATAGCCGTCGAGCATGTTCTGGTGTCAACCATGAGCCTGAATAACCTAGGCATCGTAGTAAACTCCAGAATTGTTAATGTCACCAATAATCGTGTCGTCTCCGCCTCTCAGGGGAGTTTTTCAATTAAGGAACTTCCCGGTTATCTGAAGCACTCTGAAAAAGTTGTCTCACAAGAGGGGCTGCTATACCGAGATAGCAGTGTTGGAATGCAAGAGGTTCAAGTGAAAGGTGATACGAAATGAGAATTTGGCTGATGTTGATTGCAGTGCTGATAGCGGGCTGCTCATCTAAAGACAGATACATAGAGTGGGAAACCCAGGCGCCTGAAAGTTTTCCTAAGCTGACCGCAATAGGCTATGCACCTTTGGATACTCAACCATCGGAGGTTAAATCCCAGCAGGTCTTAATGGCAATGCAGGCGTCAAAGGTTGCCGCATACCGGGAGTTAGCCGAGCAGGTATATGGCCAGCAGCTCTCAGCCTCGAGCAGGGTTGACGATTGGATGTTGACCGATGACAGCATTCAGGCATCGGTGACCGGGTTGATACGAGGCGCTAAGGTGGTAAAGAGTTACCCTGCCGGTGACCATTATGTGACCGAGCTTGAACTGGATTTCGCACAGGTGTGGGCGCTCTATCAACAACAAAACAGGCCACAAAAGATAAAAGAGATCACCTATTTTTAAATCCGCTGCGAGTTACGGGCTACGAGTCATGAGCTACAAGCGACATGCTAAGAGTTACGAGCTGTGACTACGCTTTTCCTCCTCCGTCATCCCCGCAATGCTTTTGAGCGGGGATCTGCTTGCCACTCTAATATAAAGAGCAAAGTCAAATCACCGGGTTTGGTTGTCAGTATCGGCAAGCAAAGTACAATCCGCGAGTTTCGACGGGATCTATCTGCTATTTTCTACTAACCAGAATTCAGGGGAAGGGGGCTTTGCTTTTGCGTCGCAACTCGAAGCTTTGTCTGCGCTATCTATACTCGCCGCTGATCTTAAGCCTTTAAGTTATTACCCAGTGTCGAGATGGTGGAGGTCTTACCCTTATCGTTATAGGTAAGGCTGGATGCATTTCTGCTGGCTTGAAGTGCTTGTGAGAAGCGGTTGATACTGGCGATATTCAGCTCGATTAAGCTGGTATTTTCAATATTTAACTGCTGACACTCTGCAAGCAATCCCTTAGCAGAGTCGACTCTAGCCGCTAAGTCAGGTTCACTGACCAGCAGTGATTTTTCCGGATGAGTGGATAAAGTTACATCATTTGCTTTGATATCATCGAGTAACTTAGCTTTGGCAGTGGCCAGTGAGAGTAAAAGATCGGCGTTTTGCTCGACTAATGCACTCTTCTCTTGAGTTATCGTTACTTTCAGCTCTTCAAGCAGCTTATGCTGCAGCTCGATGATGTTACTTATCTGGCTCATAGAGTATTAATTGAGATCCTTCAGCTCATTTTCGAATTGAGCAATATTAGTGGCTAGCTTTTCAGGGTCGATTTTATATCTTCCTTCAGCAATAGCGAGTTTTATCTCTTCAACCTTACCCTGATCAACTTCCGGTATATTGGCCAGTTTCGCCTGAGTGCTCTGTAGTTGTTGTGCCTGAGAGGTGATAGACACAGAGTCACTCTTTGGTGGGGTGCTTGTTGAAGCCGTTGCAGCTCCCTGACTCGCCTGACTGCTGCCTTTGGCAACATCGGCTTTAGCCTTACCCACATGAGTGTGCGCTGTGGTATTTACTTGTTTAATATCAATAGCCATCTTAGGCTCCAACAATCAAAAAATGGAAGAACATACACGTATATCGGCAATGTTTAACAGAGCTTTAGTTATTTTTTATCAAATCTTGAGATTGTTCAGGCCGAACTCACATTCTGACTTCAACTTCACCGACTCCGGTGACTTTCGCATCAAGACTCTTATTGGAATAACTGTTCTTTATACGAATTCTATCACCTAAATTACCATCACGCAGTGCTTCTCCTACTGTTTTTATTTCGAAATTTTTTGAACGTGCATAAATTGAGACCGTATCTCCTTTGCATACAAAGCAGAGGTTGTTGATGAAGATGGGCTGGTTAGGAGGAATTCTCCTTTTTACCCGGGTCCCGATAACATCATCTATCTTATCAAATTGTTGTCCCCGTAAACTGGTTTGCTCTACATATTGAATAGCAACATCTCCACTGGATATCAGGTCATCCGGGCCTAACGTTTCTACTGAAACAACCACCGGGTATAGCACATCAACCCTCACTGACAAAAAGATCTGCCAGGGATATTGAAGTTGAGGACTGTCACAGCTTATTTTTACCGTATTATTTCGCTTTATGGCTCGATTGGTCGCCAGTTCAGCCTTTACAGGCGGTAAACAAAGAGGTGGCTTTAATCTGGAATCCAGGCTTTGAGGTGTGATTTTGACTTTGGCATGCTCTGCAACGTTAATTTTTTCTTCGATGACGGCTATAGCTAAGTTAGAAATGGTCGATAGAGAGGGCACAGTCGCTTCTTGTGAGCTAAAAGCATGTGTTGATTGGAATAAAATGATTAAATAGACCACATATTTTACTTTCATAATGAATAGACTAGCTTGATTCGCTAGATTACACCTATACTTTCTTAGTGACCGGAACTTTGTTCTTCTCATTTTTTGAGAGAAGGTGTCAGAAACTTGACAATTATTTGGTCAGGTTATGAGATGTATTTTATAAAGCAATTAGTATGCCTATACTCACTAAGTCGTGGGTAATGGGTGAGCATCCAAAAGTCGACAAGGCAAGAGTACTATGTCAAACATTCTTGAGTCAGTTAATAAACGCACGCAGTTAGTCGGGCAAAACCGTTTAGAGCTTTTATTATTTAAACTAAATGGCCGTCAAAGATTCGGTATCAATGTCTTTAAGGTTAAAGAGGTTTTGCAATGCCCGCCCCTTACCAGCTTGCCTAAGTTAAATAACACTGTCAGAGGTGTGGCGCATATTCGTGGCAATACCATTTCAGTGATCGACTTGAGTGCCGCTACCGGCGGTCGTCCTATCGAGAATACTGAAGGGTGCTTCATTATCATCGCGGAATATAACCGCAGCGTACAAGGCTTCCTGGTTAGTTCTGTCGAGCGAATTATTAATATGAACTGGGAGGCAATTCTACCACCTCCACAGGGGGCGGGAAGATACTCCTACCTGACCGCGGTAACAGAGATTGAGGGGGAACTGGTCGAAATCCTCGACGTCGAGAAGATCCTCGACGAGATCTCTCCGGTTAAGACCGACATCAGTCAGGAACTTGATGAAAAACTTACCATAGACAGGGAAGAGCACTTCCACATCATGGTTATCGATGATTCGGCGGTGGCCCGTAAACAGATCATCAGGGCACTTTCGTCCCTGGGCTTACAGATAGATACCGCTATCGATGGTCGTGATGCGCTGGATAAACTTAATAAAATTGCCGAAGAGATGGACAATGTAGCAGCTGAAATTCCCTTGATCATCTCAGACATTGAGATGCCTGAAATGGACGGCTACACTTTAACTGCAGAGATAAGGGATAACCCTAAGTTAAAAGATATTAAAGTGGTATTGCATACATCATTAAGCGGCGTATTTAATCAGGCTATGGTTCAAAAAGTCGGCGCTAATGAT
The DNA here is from genome assembly GCF_947501225.1 of uncultured Shewanella sp. Lineage (GTDB taxonomy): Bacteria > Pseudomonadota > Gammaproteobacteria > Enterobacterales > Shewanellaceae > Shewanella. Next base: position 164,817 of record NZ_CANMUW010000004.1, on the reverse strand, counting down.
TTTATTGCGAAATTTAACCCGGATGAGCTTGCAGCAGCAGTGAATAAGCATTTGAGTCTATAATGACTCATAATTGAGTGCAGTGAGTTGATATTAAGCTTGTTTCTTTTACTTAGCTCATGTATAACGCTGCGCTCTATCTGATTACTGTAACGCTGTTATAGTCTGTTTTATTGATATTAGGATATCAAGGTGCCGAATAAATCACTTGCTGAAAATGAGTACACACAATTTAGACTATTTCTGGAACAACACAGTGGAATTGTGCTGGGCGATAATAAGCAGTATTTGGTACGTAGTCGCTTAGCACCTTTGATGGGGAAATATAATCTCCCCTCTTTATCGGAAGTTGTTAAACATTCGATGAAACCAACTGAGCGCCAGCTTCGTGCCTCAGTTATCGATGCTATGACGACAAATGAGACCCTTTGGTTCAGGGACAGATATCCATTTGAGTTACTCTCTAACACCTTGTTACCCGAATATTCTCGTCTCGGCCGTCCACTTAAGATCTGGTCTGCCGCTTGTTCGTCGGGTCAGGAGCCTTACTCTCTGGCGATGACGATTCTCGAGTACCAACAGAAAAAGCCCGGAACCCTGCCGGGAAGTGCGTCGATCCTGGCGACAGATCTCTCCCCCTCAATGCTCGAACGCTGTAAAAATGCCGAGTACGACAACTTAGCCCTGGGCAGGGGATTATCTGAAGAGCGAAAGCGGAACTTCTTTACCGCGACCGATGCCGGAACTATGGTCGTAAAAGATAATGTGAAACGTTTTGTTAACTTCAGGGCGCATAACCTGCTTGAGAGTTACACACTACTTGGTAAGTTCGATATTATTTTCTGCCGAAACGTACTCATCTATTTTGCCCCAGAGGCAAAGGCAAAAATCTTGCGGCAATTTGCTGCCGCTTTGAATCCGAAAGGTATCCTTTTTCTTGGCGCTTCGGAATCAATTGCCGGTCTGACAGATGAATTTGATATGGTTCGCTGTAATCCGGGCATCTATTACCAGAAGAAAGTCTAAATCTTTCCTGTGGCAGTTCCGCTGCCGCTTTGAATCCGAAAGGTATCCTTTTTCTTGGCGCTTCGGAGTCAATTGCCGGTGCTAATCTGGTAACAGCGATGAATTTGATATGGTTCGCTGTGATCCGCGCATCTATTACCAGAAGAGAGTCTAACGGCAGGGCGGCACGGCGTGCCTTTAGGGACGCTCGCAACCTCACTTCCAGACGCCAACAAGTTGGCTATCTGAAAAAGGAGTAAATCACTCTACTGACAGTTGACTGTTAAACCTCCAATTTTCTCTCTAAGTGGGGCTGCAACTGATTTTTCAGCCACCTCACTTGTGTTTAGCTTGAGCCATTCTCCTCCTGCCTGTGTTTTTGGCATAACTATTGCTTTGTTTTTAGCATCGAGCTGAGGAGGCAATTTTATGGCGATTAATTTTGATAAAGCATTGGGTGTTCACCAATACACATTGGGGATCCGTTCACAGCGTGCCGAAATCATCTCTTCGAATATCGCCAATGCTGACACTCCTCACTACAAGGCACGGGATCTTGATTTCGATAAGGCGATGCAGGCCGCAACGAGTCGTCAGGGTGGACTTGGGATGAGCAGAACCGATGCTAAGCATTTTGATTTGACCGCACTTTCTGGACAGAACACGGCTTACAGAATACCGAATCAGCCCGATACCGGTGACGGGAATACAGTGGATATTCAACAGGAACAATCAGAGTTTATGCAAAATGCGCTCGAGTACCAGATGTCACTTGGTTTTTTAGACAGTAAGTTTTCAGGCCTGAAGAAGGCACTGCGGGGAGAATAGTTATGAGCTTATTTAATATCTTCAATGTTTCAGGCTCAGGGATGTCGGCTCAATCTGTCAGGCTAAATACGACAGCGAGTAATATCGCCAATGCCGACTCGGTATCCAGTAGTGTCGATGAAACTTATCGTGCCCGCCATCCAATTTTTGAAGCCGAGATGGCGAAGGCGAACCATCAGCAGCAGTCATCTCAGTCGGTAGCGGTTAAAGGAATCGTTGAAAGCGATGCCCCGTTACAGAAAGAGTACTCACCGGATCACCCTATGGCCGATGGCGATGGCTTTATCTATAAACCCAATGTAAACGTGATGGAGGAGATGGCCGACATGATCTCTGCATCACGCTCATATCAAATGAATGTACAGGTTGCTGAAGCGGCAAAATCTATGCTTCAACAGACCTTAAGAATTGGCAAATAGCAGGAGGTAACACGTGAGCCTCATCAACCCACTTAACAGTGCAGGTGCTCAACCCTTAGCTGGTCAGACGCAAAATAGTGTAGCGCCGGCGCAGCAGGCGAGTGCTTCGTCCGCTCAAGCTGCAACGACGCAATCGACCGAGCAGACCTCGACAACGGGTAACCCTTTTCTCGACAGTATCAGGTTACCCGAAGAGTCTTCGATTCCGGAGCCTAATAGTCAGGAGCTGACTCAGGAAGATTTCTTTTCGCTCTTGAGTCAACAGTTGTCGATGCAAGACCCTTTTAAGCCTGTTGATAATGATCAGATGATCTCCCAGATGGCATCTTTCTCGACCGTTGACGGTATTAAAAACCTTAATGATGAGATTGTTAACCTTAACTCTGTGATGACCTCGAGTCAGGCACTGCAGGCCTCAGGCTTAGTGGGCCAAAAGGTGCTTATTCCATCAGATACGGGACATGTTTCGGCAGAAGATCCCACCCTGAATGGCATCATCAGTACACCGGAAGCGATAGATACCATTACGGTACGAATCGAAGATGATAAGGGACAGCTTGTTAAGTCCTACACAATAGATGGTAGTGCCGGTGGTAACGTGGATGTGAGTTGGGATGGACTGGGAGCCAATGGTGAGCCGGTTGTTGCGGGTAACTACGCCATTAAGGCCAGTGGTCGTGTCGACGGTACGACCGAGGAGCTTCCGGTTTCAACCTATGCCCATGTGACCAGTGTCTCCCTGGGCACCGCGAGTACCGGCGCGATTCTTAATCTGCGCGGTGTCGGTGGTATTAAGATTGGCGATGTGTTGGCTGTCTCTGAGAGTTAAACAATAGTCGATTAAGTTTGCATGAGCCATGCGAGCTTAATAAAAGAATTTATCTGGGCCTGTTTGTCTCAGGTATCCAGTGAAGAAACGATTAATGACCGGCTTGATTGAAGTCAGTCAGAATGAATCAAAATTGAGGTGAATTATGTCTTTTAACATCGCATTGAGTGGTATCGCTGCAGCGCAGAAAGATCTGAATACCACGGCAAATAACATTGCTAACGTCAATAGTATCGGCTTTAAAGAGTCGAGGGCCGAATTTGCAGATGTGTATGCAAACTCAATTTTTGCCAACAGTAAGACCGCAGTGGGTGGCGGCGCCACAACCAGTCAGGTTGCGCAGCAGTTCCATCAGGGCAGTCTGCAATTTACCAATAATGCGCTAGATATGGCGATCAATGGTGGTGGCTTCTTTGTCACCTCATCGGGCTTGAGCTCACAAGACCTGAGCTATACCCGTGCAGGAGCATTTAAGGTCGACGCTAACAGCTATCTTGTTGACTCTCAGGGTAACTTCCTGCAGACATTCGAGGTGGATAAAGACGGAAACTCGACCTCTGTCAGCTTAACCGAAACAAAGCCTGTCAGGATACCGGATACTGCCGGTAGCCCAAAGAAAACCGAGAATATCGGCATACAGATGAACCTCAATGCCGGTGACCCGACCTATGATCCGGCGCTGTTCGATCCGCTTGATCGTGATACCTATAACAACTCTACCGCTGTGACCATGTATGATTCACTGGGTGAGCCCCATGTGATGACCACCTACTTCGTCCGCCCACCGGATGCGGCCTATAACGGCGAGAGTAACTGGGTTGCCTTCTATGCGGTCGATGGTAAGCAGGTGGACTTGGCTGGTGCAACAGCGACTTATCAAACCGATACTAACGGTGACGGTACTGCGGATGGCACAGGTAATGCGGAAACTGCCGGTGGCTGGAAGGGGGCGGTCGTTAAGTTTAATGAGTTAGGTTCTCATACCGGAACCAACCCCGATCCCATAGTTACCGTGACCTTAGGCAATGGTGGTGCCGATGTACTTGGGCCTGGTACCGACGGCTCGCAAACCCTGACCATAGATTTTGAAGCCCCGACTCAGTATGCATCGGCCTTCGAAGTGACCGAACTGACACAAGATGGTACTACGGTCGGCCGTTTGACCAACGTCGAGGTCGGCGCAGATGGCCTGATCAACGCCAGCTACAGTAACGGTGCGACAGTCGCGCTGGCAAGGGTCGCACTGGCTCGCTTTGCTAACGAGCAGGGGCTGACTCAGGTGGGTAACACCTCGTGGAAAGCCAGTCTCGACTCCGGTGAGGCACTCGCCGGTGAGGCTAACAGCGGCACATTCGGTAGTGTACGTTCATCGGCCCTCGAGCAGTCGAATGTCGATTTGACTACCGAACTTGTGGATCTTATTTCGGCTCAGCGTAACTTCCAGGCAAACTCGAGAACCCTTGAGGTGAATAACACCCTGCAGCAGACAGTACTGCAGATCAGATAATATCTTTTCCGAAATAGTTAAGGCGTTGCCGGCGGCAGCGCCTTGCCGCTCAACCTCTTATCTTCTTGCATTACCGATACCTAACGGCTTGATTCATCTGTTACAACCTTTCAACTGCAAAGTTATCTAGTGTGAACAATCTGGCATGATGTTTGCTTTTATTATCTTATTCGATAGTAATAGCAGAAAGATTGACGGAGGCGCTGGTGGACAAACTACTCTACGTCGCTATGAGCGGCGCCAAGCAGAATATGAACTCGCTGGCGGTTCGTGCAAATAACCTGGCTAATGCCAATACCGACGGTTTTAAAGCCGATATGGAGCAGGCGCGTTCGATGCAGGCTTTTGGAGAAGGCTTACCCACACGTGTGTTCGCCATGACCGAGAGCCCGTCGGCAAATTTTGCATCCGGCCCTATTAAAACTACCGGTCGGGATCTCGATATCGCGGTTAAGGGCGATGGTTGGATAGCGGTTCAGGGCGATGATGGCGGAGAAGCTTATACCCGTTCGGGAAGCCTGAGCTTCGATACCACAGGCCTGCTTCGTAACGATCGCGGAAACCCTGTAATGGGGGATGCCGGTCCCATCGTCTTGCCACTGCCAATAGAAAAGATTGAGATAGCCCAGGACGGTATCATCTCTGTCAGGCCTCAGGGGGCGACCGCAGAGGTTATAGAGGAGGTGGGCCGCATCAAGCTGGTTAACCCGGGTAATCAGAATATGATGAGAGGCTCAGATGGCCTGTTCAGAATGATGTCGGGAGAGAACGCTCCCGCCGATCCCCTGGTTGCCGTCGAGAGTGGTGCGGTAGAGGGAAGTAATGTCAATGCTGTCGATGAGATGGTGAATCTCATCGACATACAACGTCAATTTGAGATGCAAGTCAAAATGATGAAAACAGCCGAAGAGATGGATAAAGCCTCCTCTTCATTAATGCGTGTTAGTTAGGAGTCAAAATTATGCATCCCGCGTTATGGATAAGTAAGACTGGGTTAGACGCTCAGCAAACAGATATCTCGGTGATTTCTAACAATGTTGCTAATGCAAGCACTGTTGGTTACAAGAAGAGCCGTGCTGTCTTTGAAGACCTTTTGTATCAGACGGTTAATCAGGCCGGAGGCGTGAGCGCTTCCAACACTAAGTTGCCTAACGGTTTAAATGTCGGTGCGGGTACCAAAGTCGTTGCCACTCAGAAAGTATTTACTCAGGGTAATATGCTTACCACCGATAACTCGTTGGACCTGATGGTCGAAGGACCCGGATTCTTCGAGGTGCAGCTTCCCGACGGCACCGCCGCGTATACCCGTAATGGTCAGTTTACTCTCGATGATACCGGACAGATCGTGACACCCGGCTCCGGCTATGTTGTTCAGCCTGCCATTACAATTCCGGAAAATGCTACTGGTATTACCGTGTCGGCCGAGGGTGAAGTATCAGTTAAAACAGCGGGCACCGCCGAGAGTCAGGTGGTAGGACAGCTGAGTATGTCTGACTTTATCAATCCAAGCGGTTTGGACCCAATGGGACAAAACCTTTACACAGAGACCGGTGCCAGCGGCACACCAATTCAGGGGACTGCGTCACTCGATGGTATGGGAGCCATACGTCAGGGGGCGCTGGAAACTTCTAACGTCAATGTGACCGAAGAGTTGGTAAACCTGATCGAGAGTCAGCGTATCTACGAGATGAACTCAAAAGTTATCTCGGCGGTTGATCAGATGCTCTCTTACGTGAACCAGAACCTGTAGAGGCGTAGTTATGGGTAAGTTATCAATTTTACTTGCGGTAACCATAGTACTTTCACCGGTACTGACGGGCTGTAGCTCAACGGGTGAGAAGCCGATTGCGGACGATCCTTACTATGCGCCGGTCTATCCTGAGGCGCCGCCGACTAAGATTGCCGCGACGGGCTCTATGTACCAGGACAGTCAGGCGTCGAGTCTCTACTCCGATATCAAGGCACTTAAGGTCGGTGACATCATCACTGTGATGTTGATGGAGTCGACACAGGCTAAGAAGAGTGCCGCTAATGAGATTAAGAAGGGGACAGATTTAACACTCGATCCCATCCATGCCGGCGGTAAAAATATCACTATCGGCGGTCAGCCTATCGATCTCAGATACAAAGACAGCATGAATACCAAGCGAGAGTCGGACGCCGACCAGAGTAACAGCCTGTCAGGCAGCATCTCTGCCAATGTGATGCAGGTGCTGAATAACGGTAACTTAGTGATTCGCGGCGAGAAGTGGATCAGCATCAATAACGGTGATGAGTTTGTTCGAATTACCGGCATCGTTCGCTCTCAGGATATCAGGCCGGATAATACGATTGACTCACAGCGTGTTGCTAATGCCCGCATTCAATATAGTGGTACCGGTACATTTGCCGAGGTTCAGAAAGTGGGTTGGCTAAGCTCTTTCTTCATGGGCAGTTGGTGGCCTTTTTAAGGAGTCATTATCATGAAAATTAAGCTATTTTCAATATTCCTTTTGCTGCTTGTTTGCGGTTCGGCTCAGGCTCAACGCATTAAAGATATCGCTAATGTGCAAGGTGTGCGAAGTAACCAGTTGATCGGTTATGGCCTGGTAGTAGGTCTGCCCGGTACGGGGGAGAAAACCACCTATACAGAGCAAACATTTAAAACCATGCTGAAAAACTTCGGCATTAATCTACCCGACACCCTCAGACCGAAAATTAAGAATGTTGCAGTCGTAGCGGTCAGCGCAGTAATGCCGGCATTTATCAAGCCGGGTCAAACTCTTGACGTTACTGTTTCAAGCTTGGGTGAGGCCAAGAGTCTGCGGGGCGGAACCCTGCTGCAAACTTTCATGAAGGGGGTCGATGGTAATGTGTATGCGATTGCCCAGGGAAGCATGGTGGTGAGTGGGTTCAGTGCTGAGGGGCTAGATGGTTCTAAAGTCATTCAAAATACACCGACTGTAGGCCGTATCCCCAATGGAGCCATGGTGGAAAGAACGGTTACAACTCCCTTCTCTACAGGTGATCACCTAACCTTTAATCTGCGTCGCGCCGACTTTTCAACGGCCAAGCGTCTGGCCGATGCAATCAATGACCTGCTCGGTCCTGGAATGGCAAGGCCACTCGATGCCGCCTCTGTGCAGGTGAGTGCTCCGCGGGATGTTTCTCAGCGGGTCTCCTTTCTGGCTACCCTCGAAAATATTGAGGTCGAGCCGGCGTCTGAGTCTGCGAAGGTGATTGTGAACTCCCGCACCGGTACTATCGTTGTAGGTAAAGATGTTCGCCTATTGCCTGCGGCTGTCACCCATGGCGGATTGACAGTGACTATTGCCGAAGCGACGCAGGTATCACAGCCTAACCCGCTTGCAGGCGGACAGACAGTTGTGACCACAGACAGCACTATCGATGCCAGCGAAGAGGATAGCCGCATGTTTATGTTTGATCCCGGCACGTCATTAGATGAGCTGGTCAGGGCGGTAAACCTGGTCGGGGCTGCACCTTCGGATGTACTTGCCATTCTTGAAGCTTTGAAAGTGGCAGGTGCGTTGCACGGTGAGTTGATCATTATCTGATTTTTGCCCGGCCAATTTTATCCCACCTCTATATATGAGAGTTCAGTGTTCATCTGAACTCTCTTAGATCTCCCTCCACAAATTTCCCTATTAAATACAAATTACAAGCTGAATTGGTACGCAGTTTGCAGTGTAGGTGTACTAACGTCTGAATATTGTCGGGACTCCTGGAATAATTATGCAAAAGCTGTCGAACTCATCTCATTTTTTGGATATCGGAGGTCTGGACTCCCTTAGATCTAAGGCCCAGAAAGATGATAAGGCGGCGCTGAAAGAGGTCGCTCAACAGTTTGAAGGGATCTTCGTTCAGATGCTGATGAAAAGCATGCGTGATGCCAATGCGGTATTTGAATCTGACAGCCCTATGAATAGTCAATACACCAAGTTTTACGAGCAGATGCACGATCAACAGATGTCAGTGAATCTGTCGGACAAGGGGATGTTGGGGCTTGCCGATCTTATGGTTCAACAGCTTTCACCGCAAACCAGCAATGTGACTCCCGCCTCTGTACTAAGGGGAGATATTCAACGTAATGAGATGGCTCAGGGGGCGGTCATGAGTCGAGCGGTCGGTACTCTGCCTGGCAAGAGTGTCAACGCTCCGGGCAACCAGCCCATCGGCCAAAGCGGAAGTGATCCCCTTGAAAGCATCTTAACTGGCAAGAGTTTGCCGTCTGAGGTGACAAAAACGGAAATGATATTTAGCGGCCCTGAGGATTTTGTATCTAAGCTCTATCCTCATGCTGAAAAAGCCGCGGCAGCACTGGGAACAAAACCTGAGGTGCTTATTGCCCAGTCGGCACTCGAGACCGGATGGGGTCAGAAGATGGTTAAGCGCGCCGGTGGAGACTCCAGTAATAACCTGTTTAATATCAAGGCTGATAAACGTTGGCAGGGAAATAAGGCAATGGTAAGTACCCTGGAATTTGAGCAGGGGGTTGCGGTTAAGCAAAAAGCCGACTTCAGAGTCTATGACGATATTAAACAGAGCTTCGATGATTTTGTCTCCTTTGTATCGGAGGGACCGAGATATCAGGAAGCGATGAAAAAGGCTGCGAGTCCAAACGAGTTTATTCGGGCGCTGCAGGATGCCGGTTATGCAACCGACCCCAATTATGCCGATAAAGTGATAAAAGTGATGAAATCCATTAGTCAGGATCTCAAGGTATCTATACCGGGAGTACAGCCATGAAAGTGATGTTTTGTATGGATAGGATAACTGAGCGTGTGGGCTGGCCTGCTGGTAGATTCGATAGGAGTAACTGCTGATGTCTATGAATCTACTGAATATTGCCCGTACCGGCGTTTTGGCTTCACAGTCACAATTGGCGGTGACCAGTAATAACATCGCTAACGCAAATACTCAGGGCTATCACAGGCAGGTTGCCGAGCAGTCAAGCCTCGAATCACAGCGCACCGGGAGTGAGTTCTATGGTGCTGGTACCTATATCAGCGATGTAAAGCGTATCTATAACGATTATGCCGCACGAGAGCTTCGAATAGGCCAAACTACCGTCAGTGAAGCAGAGACGACATTCACCAAGATGAGTGAACTCGATCAGCTCTTTTCTCAAATCGGCAAGGCTGTGCCACAAGGACTCAATGATCTCTTTGCGGGGTTAAACAGTCTGTCCGACCTTCCCGATGATCTGGGGATAAGGGGCACGGTTCTGGGGGCTGCGGGTCAACTGGCCTCTAGTTTAAATCAGATGCAATCTCACCTCGATGGCCAGATGAAACAGACCAATGACCAGATCGCAGGCATTACAGATAGAATCAATGAGATTAGCAAGGAGCTTGGACATATCAACCAAGAGTTGATGAAGTTTCAGGGAGAAGATCCTCAGCTTCTCGATAAGCAAGACGCTTTGATCCAGGAGTTAAGCCAATACGCGGAAGTTAATGTCATCCCGCTGGAATCTGGGGCGAAGAGTGTCATGTTAGGCGGCGCCGTTATGTTGGTTTCAGCTGAAGTCTCCTCCTCAATCGGCACAACGACCGGAGATCCCTATCCCGACCAGTCAAGAGTTTTAGCGACTATTGGCACTCATAGTCAGGTCATCGATGGCTCAAAACTCGGTGGGCAGATCGGCGCGCTATTTGAATTTCGTGACGAGACCTTAGTCAAGGCACAACAGGAGCTTGGTCAACTGTCTCTTGGAGTCGCCGACGCATTCAATCAAGCTCAGAAAGAGGGCTTCGATCTCTATGGTGAAGTGGGTAAAGATATTTTCAAGGATATCAACGACCCCACCATGTCGGTAGGCCGGGTTGCGGGGTTTGCAGCCAATACGGGGACTGCGGCGCTAAGAGTCAACATCGATGACGCCGGGCTCCTGTCCGGTGATAGCTACGAGCTTACCTATACGGCTCCCGCTACCTATGAGCTAAAAGACACCTTGACCGGCAATATCACGCCGCTGACCCTAAACGGTTCGCAGCTCGATGGTGCCGGTGGTTTTACTATTCATATCGATTCCGGTGCTTTAGCAGATGGTGACACATTTGAGATAAGACCCGCCTCAGGCGCCGCAGCCGGTATCGGTGTTGTGATGACTGATCCTAAAGGTATCGCGGCGGCTGCGCCTAAGATCACTGCCGATACGGCGAACTCAGGTAATACAGAGATAGAGATGGTGAGTATCGATAACAGGGCGGCTGCCGGCTTCCCACTCACAGGATCAGAACTGACGTTCGAGATAAATACAGCCGCGAATACGTTTGAAGTCTTCGATTCGACAGGTGCCTCTCTCGGTGCTCCCGCGGCATTCGTTCCACCTTCAATCAGTGCCTATGGCTTCACTTTCGATGTGACATCGACGGCGGCGGCAACAGACAGGTTTACCTTCGATCTCTCTTTTGCTCCCGGTGATAACACCAACTCTGTCGCCATGTCTAAGCTGAGCGAAGCTAAGTTGATGAACAGCGGCACTTCGACTCTGGCCGATGTATATGAAGGTACCAAGTTGAGTGTCGGTGGTAAGACAAAGGCGGCAGAGGTCGCGGTGGGTTCTGCTCAGGCTGTTTACTCACAGGCCTATACCAGAGTCCAGAGTGAGTCCGGAGTTAATATCGATGAAGAGGCGGCAAATTTGCTGCGCTTTCAGCAAGCCTATCAGGCATCGGCACGGATCATGACTACCGCTTCGGATATTTTCGACACCCTATTCAGCTCGACTCGATAGGGAAAGTGAAATGACTATTTTTAACGTTCAGATTAGCTCGGCGAGATAGGGGAACGATATGAGAATTTCAACTGCTCAGATGTTTAACCAGAGTATCACCAGTGTCCTGGATAGGCAGTCTTCTACCAGTAAAATCTTAGATCAACTATCGAGCGGCAAGAAAGTCAATACTGCCGGTGACGATCCCGTTGCCGCTGTCGGTATCGATAATCTTAACCAGCAAAATGCCTTGGTCGACCAGTTTGTTAAGAACATCGAATATGCAACTAACCGCCTGGCGATCACTGAGAGTAAGTTAGGCACTACAGAGACGCTGGTGGGATCGACCAGAGAGTTGGTGATGCGTGCAGTAAACGGCGGACTTGCCGATTCCGAGCGGCAAATGATTGCCGATGAGCTGCGCGGAACGCTGGATGAACTGCTTAATGTTGCCAATACCAAGGATGAGTCCGGTAACTATATGTTTGCCGGTAACGAAACGGGTAAGCAGCCATTTGCGTTCGACGCGACGGGAAACATAGTCTACAGCGGTGATAATGGCGTCAGACAGTCGGTAGTGGCATCGGGAGTAACCATAGGCACCAATATTCCGGGAGATGACGCTTTTATGAATGCTCCCAGTGGTATGGGAGATTATAGCGCCAATTATCTGGCGACCCAAACAGGTGAATTTAAAGTAGAAAGCGCCAAAATCACCAACCCCGCTATCCATGTGGAGCAAACCTTTACCTTTACTATGGTTGGAGCGGACTTAGAGATACGGGATGGCTCAAATACCTTAGTGCAGACAGAGGTGAACTTCGATTCGAGTAATCCTATTGTCTATAACGGCCTGGAGGTCAAGCTCGACGGTATGCCTGCGCCCGGAGACAGTTTCAGTATCGATCCCGCTGCCAGTGTGAGTATCTTCGACACCATTAATGATGCGATCACTCTGTTGGAGTCGCCGAATAAAATAAATACTCCTCAAGGAATGGCCGAGTTGGCACAAGTATTGAATAACATTGATAGTGGCGTCAATCAAATAAGTATTCAGCGGGGAGTCGCAGGCAATAGCCTTAAGAGCCTCGAGAGCCATAACAGTACTCATGTAGAGGAGAAGGTTGTCAATAGTTCGGCGTTATCTATGTTGGAAGATTTAGATTATGCCTCGGCAATTACTGAGTATGAGAAGCAACAATTGGCGTTGAATGCGGTTTCTAACGTGTTCAGCAAAGTAGGGTCAGTTTCACTGTTTGATTATATTTAAAATTTATAACGAGTTTTTTAGCCAAGGTCTAAGTCTTGGCAGTACAACCAAGAAGAGGAAATTAACATGGCTATTACGGTAAATACCAATGTGACTTCACTGAAGGCGCAGAAAAATTTGAATGTTTCTACTGGTGGTCTTGCGACATCAATGGAGCGACTATCCAGTGGTCTGAGAATTAACAGCGCCAAAGATGATGCCGCGGGTCTGGCCATCTCTAACCGTCTTAATTCACAAGTTCGCGGTCTTGAGGTAGGTATGCGTAATGCTAACGATGCTATCTCTATTGCACAGATCGCTGAAGGTGCGATGCAGGAGCAGACTAACATGCTTCAGCGTATGCGTGATTTGACCATTCAGTCAGAAAACGGTGCGAACAGTGTCGAAGATCTGGCGGCGTTGAAGGCGGAGATGGATCAATTGGTCACTGAGATCGATAATATCGGTACCAGTACGGCCTTTGGTAATACTAAGCTGCTTCAAGGCGGATTCTCAAACACTGGTAAGGCGTTCCAGGTGGGTCACCAGGATGGTGAAGATATTCGAGTCGTGGTTAAGAAGACAGATAAGACATCATTGTCGGTTGCAGCCTTGAATAACGCAACTTCGGCTAACCGTGCCTCTGCCTTGACTGCTATCGATAAGGCGATTAAGACAATCGATACTCAACGTGCGGATCTCGGTGCTGTTCAAAACCGTGTGGCGCATAACATCAGTAACAGTGCTAATACTCAGGCTAACGTTGCCGATGCAAAGAGTCGTATCGTGGATGTGGACTTTGCCAAAGAGACCGCTGTGATGACTAAAAACCAGGTTCTGCAACAAACTGGCTCGACTATGCTTGCACAGGCAAACCAGCTTCCTCAAGTTGCCCTTTCTTTACTTGGATAAGCATGGTTTCCGCGATGAAGTGGCTCTATTTTTTTCATTTTAAGAGCCACTTTAAGCGTTTTTTCTAAAAAATTAGAATATTTGTTGTTGATTTTAAAGTGTTTTAATTTTTTTGCTGTTTTTTTGATAAAAGTTGCTAAAGATAAAAATTCCTCTGCCGTTAAATATACTGTAACCAATTAGCTCCGCCTGGCTTAAGTAGACAGGCAAGTTCTTAAGTCAGGTATAAAGAGGAATCAATCATGGCTATTACAGTAAATACAAACGTTACTTCGCTTAAAGCCCAGAAAAACTTAAACAGTTCTAGTACTGGACTTGCAACCTCGATGGAGCGTCTATCAAGTGGTCTGCGTATTAACAGCGCCAAAGATGATGCCGCGGGTCTTGCAATTTCGAACCGTCTGAACAGTCAGGTTCGAGGTCTGGAAGTTGGTATGCGTAACGCAAACGATGCTATCTCAATCGCACAGATTGCAGAGGGCGCGATGCAGGAGCAGACAAACATGCTTCAACGTATGCGTGACCTGACCATTCAGTCTGAAAACGGTGCAAACAGCGCAGATGACCTTGCAGCACTGAAAGCTGAGATGGACCAGTTAGCAAATGAGATCGATGCAATTGGTACTACTACCGCGTTCGGTAACACTAAGTTGATGACTGGTACTTTCTCTAACACAGGTAAAGGTTTCCAGGTTGGTCACCAGGATGGTGAAGATATTCGAGTTGTGGTTAAGAAGACAGATAAGACATCATTGTCAGTTGCAGCGTTAGCTAATGCAACTTCTGCAAACCGAGCTTCAGCTCTTGGTGCTATCGATAAAGCAATTAAGACCATCGATACTCAACGCGCTGATTTAGGTGCGATTCAGAACCGTCTGTCTCACAACATCAGTAACAGTGCTAACACTCAGGCTAACGTAGCCGACGCTAAGAGCCGAATCGTAGATGTGGATTTCGCTAAGGAAACCTCAACTATGACGAAGAATCAGGTTCTGCAGCAGACTGGTTCAGCAATGCTGGCGCAAGCTAACCAGTTACCTCAAGTGGCGCTATCATTACTATAATTGATAATGTAACAGGGTTATAGTTGATAGTTGAAAGGGAGGTTCGGTAACGGATCTCCCTTTAATGGTTTAGGGATAGACTGGGTAAGTTAGGAGGAGTATGGTCATGGATATCAATTTTACAAGCTCATCCGGTACGGCAACGGCTAAGGCTGAGATAGCTACAGCAACCGCTAAAGCTGGGGCTGTAGAGGGGGCTGAGCTTGAGCCTAACACGGTAATTAAAGCCGTGGAGGAAGCTGAAAAGAGCGCTTCTGAAGAGCCAAAGTTAGATGAGAAAGAGCTCCAGTCTTTGGTCGAAGACCTCTCTGGTATGATGTCTGTTATGCGTAAGGGCTTGGCATTTAAAATCGATGAAGATTCAGGTACAAACGTTGTCAGCGTTATGGACATCGAGTCAGGTGATCTGATTAGACAGATCCCCAACGAAGAAGCGTTGAAGCTAGCACGAAAGCTGACAGAGGTAACGGGTCTTCTGATGCAAACGGAAGCCTAAATTTTAAGCAAGGCTGTAATATAGTTTTTAGTTAGAGGTTTATATGGCATTAACAGCAACGGGAATAGGTTCGGGGCTCGATATTAACACTATTGTCGGTGTTCTTGTTGATGCAGAAAAGGTTCCTAAAGAAGCAATCTTCAATAAAACTGAGCAGACGATCGATGCAAAAGTATCGGCTATCGGTACATTAAAGAGCTCTCTGTCTACATTTCAGGATGCACTGGAAAAACTCAAAGATGGGGACAGCTTAAACCAGAGAACGGTCTCTACCGGTGAAAGTAGCTATCTTACCGCTACAGCAGATAAAACTTCTCAAACCGGTAGCTATAATGTCAAGGTTGAGCAACTGGCTCAGGAGCATAAAGTTGCCGGTATCAATGTTGCCGATCCAAGTCTTCCCGTTGGAGAGGGTAGCCTGGATCTGACGGTAAACGGTAACAGTTTTTCTGTCACTGTCGGCGCTACCGACTCACTCGAAGATATCGCTAAAAATATCAATAGTGCCAGCGATAACGTAGGCGTTACGGCAACGATCATTACCAGTGATGCGGGAAGCCGGTTGGTTTTAAGCTCAGATACAGAGGGCACAGATAGCCAGATAAGCGTTGTTGCTAACGATACCGTGGGGACAGGTCTTAACGATATGTTCGGCGGGGCAAACCTCACCGAACTTCAGGTGGCAAAAAACTCAATTGTTCATGTCGATGGCCAGAAACTGACCTCTCAGACCAATGAGGTTAAGGGCGCGATTACCGGCGTGACACTTAGTCTTACCGATGCCGATCTGAATGAAACCACAGTTGTTAAGGTTGAGCTGGATAAAGACGCGGTAAAAGATAATGTGCAGGGCTTTGTCGATGCGTATAACAGTTTGATTGATACTATCGATAAACTTTCCTCTTATGATGCCGAGAAGGAGGAGGCTGCAGCTCTGCAGGGGGATTCCATGATCCGCTCAATTGAATCTCAGTTGAGAAACATGATCAGCTCCAGAGTCGATGTCGATGGTGAGACGCTAGCCCTCTATGATATCGGCATCGAAGCCGACCGATATGGCAAACTTTCAGTCAATAGCTCTAAGTTGGATACGGCGATTGCTGAGAATATGAGTGGTATCGAGGGGCTGTTTGCGACAAAAGATACCGGTTTAGCTACTCAGTTAGATACCTTGGTTGAAGGTTATGTTAAGCCTGTCACCGGTTTGATCGATACCCGGAATAATGCCTATACCAGTGATAAACAGCGACTGGATGATCAACGTGAGGCATTTACCCTCAAGATGGAACAGCTCGAGGCCAGGTTGATGAAACAGTTTAATGCGATGGATCTGATCGTTGGTAACTTAAACCAGCAGGCGGCCGGAATCGTTGGCGGCTTAAATTCACTGCCAGGTGTGGTTAAAACTCAAAGCTAACTAATATTGTAAACAGGAGGCCTCTTGCAGATTCTGCCTGAGCTCGAAAAAGTGAACCACTCGCTATCAGAAATCTTGGTTGAGCTGGAAAAAATTCCTGCCGAGAACGAGACTGCTGATGAGTTGGTATTGAATTTGCAGAAGTTAGTTGGAGAGCGTCAACTTTTACTCGACCAGATGTTAACTTCTCCAACTGATGAGGATAAGCCGCTGCTGGAAGATCAATTAGCCTTGACTCAAAAGTTTGAGCAACAGGCGAGAGGTGTATTACAGCACAGGCAGGAGCTTTTGCATCTTGGGAAAAAAAGTAAACGCCAAATTAATGTTTACAAGTCAATAGGTGCCAAATAGGTAGGTATATATGAGAAAGTCACTACAATCATATCGTAAAGTCTCAGTTGAGAGTGAAATCTCCGTTGCTTCCCCCCACAGAATCATTCAGATGATGTTTGAAGGTGCCCTGCAGCGTTTAGCTCAGAGTCGTTATGCGATAGAGAATAATGATGTTGCCAACAAAGGGATCTATATCGGTAAGGCGATAGGGATCATTACCGGTTTAAATAACAGCTTGAATATGGAAGCCGGTGGCGAGATCTCGACCAATTTAAGCGATCTTTATGATTTTATGTTACGTCGAATCTCTGAAGCCAACTTGAATAATGATGTTCAGGCGATCGATGATGTTTCAGAGATCCTTAAAACCATCAAAGAGGGCTGGGACGCCATTCCGCCCGAGCAGCATCATATGGCATCACACACCGAAGCCGTATAAATTTCAAATTGATTTATGGGGGGAAACCCCCAAAAAAATGTCAAAAGTCAATAAATTGACAATCGAATCTGGATTCGTCGAATATTTCAGCTAAAATCAATGGAGTGCAGCTAAAATCAATTCAGGTTTGCATTAAATGCATCAGGGACTTGCTAATAGCTTGCTGATAATACACTATTCCTCACAGTAGTGATTTTATTCGGTTTGTATTGGAAACACTACGCAGCTTTTCAGGCAACAAACACTAATAATTAATGCGAATAATAACGAGCGCTTTACGGCTTTTTTAATGATGCAAACAGATCAACGAATTCTACTTGTCGGTAACCAGTCTGAGCGAATCAATCGCTTGTCGTGTGTATTTGAGTTTTTAGGTGAGCAGGTTGAACTGGTCCCAGTCGACAAGCTTGAACTGCGAGTACAGAATACCCGCTTCAGAGCCTTGGTTATTTCTGCCGAAACTCAATCTAAAGAGTTACTTCAGTCTCTGGCGCTAAGCTTACCTTGGCAACCCATATTGTTGCTCGGAGAGGTAACTGGCGTTACGGCATCGAATATTTTAGGTCATATTGAGGAGCCACTTAACTATCCTCAGTTGACCGAGCTGCTTCATTTCTGTCAGGTCTTTGGCCAGGCTAAACGTCCCGATATTCCAACCAGTGTCAATCAGACCAAGTTATTCCGGAGTATGGTAGGACGTAGTGATGGCATCGCTCAGGTTCGACATCTTATCAGTCAGGTGGCCGGCTCGGATGCTACCGTGTTGGTGCTGGGTCAGTCTGGTACCGGTAAAGAGGTGGTCGCACGTAATATCCATTATATCTCCGATCGTCGCGATGGCCCGTTTATCCCGGTCAATTGTGGTGCTATTCCGGCTGAACTACTCGAAAGTGAGCTGTTTGGCCATGAGAAAGGCTCTTTCACCGGCGCGATCAGTGCCCGTAAAGGGCGTTTCGAGCTGGCAGAGAAGGGCACGCTTTTTCTCGATGAGATAGGTGATATGCCTCTGCAGATGCAGGTGAAGTTACTTCGTGTGCTACAGGAGAAGATATTTGAACGTGTGGGCGGCACTAAGTCCATTACTACAGATGTTCGTGTTGTAGCAGCGACACACAGAGATCTCGAAGAGATGATCACTAACGGTGAGTTTCGTGAAGATCTCTATTACCGATTAAACGTTTTCCCCATCGAGATGCCGGCCCTGTGTGAAAGGAAGGACGATATCCCACTTTTACTGCAGGAGTTGGTGAGTCGTGTCTATAACGAAGGGCGCGGTAAAGTACGCTTCACACAAAGAGCCATCGAGTCTCTTAAAGAGCATGCCTGGTCGGGAAATGTGAGGGAGTTGTCTAATCTGGTAGAGCGTCTCACTATCCTTTATCCGGGCGGATTGGTGGATGTGAACGACCTTCCCGCTAAATACCGTCATATCGATGTACCTGAATACTGTGTCGAAGTCAGTGAAGAGGAGCTTGAACGTGATGCGTTAGCTTCTATTTTCAGTAACGATGAGCCGGTCGATATTCCCGAAACGCGTTTCCCGAGTGAGTTGCCGCCGGAAGGCGTTAATTTGAAAGATCTGCTGGCAGAGCTTGAGATAGATATGATCAGGCAGGCACTCGAACAACAAGACAATGTCGTTGCCCGTGCGGCTGAGATGTTAGGGATAAGACGTACGACCCTCGTCGAGAAGATGAGAAAATACGGTATGGGTAAAGATTAAATAAAAGTTACTAGGAACTAGTTTCTAGTTCCTAGTTCCTAGATCTTTTTACCTCTAACCTCGTTCCTAGGTCCTTCTCTAAAATAGCCAGCTTTGCTGGCTACAGTCCTTAAGAGAGCTTGCGAACCTCCTCACACCTAGCACCTTCCCTTCTTGGCACAATTCATGCAGAACCTCCGTTAGCAGCAACTTTTTGACGGAGTGGATATGTCCGTAAGTCCTCAAATTAAACTCGATACGTTAAATCAGCACTCTCCAAGATGGTTGGAAACAGCGCCGGCTGCCAACATGTCTGACAGGATGGAACGGATTCTTCAGGCTATGCCGTCGGGAGTCGTTATCATCAATGGGGATGGGGTGGTGACGGACGCCAACCCCGTAGCTATCGAACTGTTAGGCGCTCCATTGGAAGGACTGAGATGGATCCAGATCATCAACCGGGCGTTTTCTCCCCAAGATGATGACGGACATGAAGTTTCACTTAGAAATGGCCGTAGGGTAAAGCTGGCAATAACACCGTTGACGCCGGATCCCGGCCAGTTGATCGTTCTGACGGATCTAACCGAAACCCGTCTGCTGCAGAAGAATTTATCACATCTTCAGCGTCTTTCTGCGTTAGGCAAGATGGTGGCAACCCTTGCTCATCAAGTGCGAACGCCACTGACAGCAGCCCTGTTATACGCGTCGAACCTGGCCAGCCCCAGGATCTCTGATGCTTCCAGAAACCGTTTTCAGACGAAGTTGGTTGACCGCCTAAATGAGTTGGAGCATCAGGTGAACGACATGTTGCTGATGGCCAAGGGACGTCAACAGGAGCAGGGGGTGGCTGAGACTGTCGATTCGATCATGGTCAGTGTGCTGGAAAACTGTGAGCCCATAGCTGCCAAGCACGCCTGTGAACTCGAATTTATCGATGAGTCTAATGGTGAGTTTCTTGCCAATGCCAATGCCCTGAGTTCGGCTATCAATAACCTTGTTGTCAATAGTATTGAAGCCGGAGCGACGCGTGTTGAGCTTAAGGGGCATGAATCTGCCCATGAACTTCATATCGATGTGATAGATAACGGAAAAGGCTTAGATAAGGCGATGCAGAAGAAGGTACTAGAGCCATTCTTTACCACTAAACCACAGGGAACCGGGCTCGGTCTCGCCGTGGTTCAGTCGGTGGTCGCCAACCATAGCGGTAAGATCCAGTTCAGGTGTGAAAAAGGAAAAGGCTGCACCGCTTCTTTACGCTTCCCGAAAATTGAACAATCAGCCGATGCAAAAGAGCTAATACAAGCTCCACTAGCCGAAGCTAATGAGGAGTCGACTCATGTCTGAAGGAAAAATACTCTTAGTAGAGGATGATAACTCTCTCAGGGAAGCCCTGTTAGATACCTTGTTATTGGCACAATATGAGTGTGTCGATGTTGGCTCTGCGGAGGAGGCGATCCTGGCGCTGAAAAATGATGTATTCGATATGGTGATAAGCGATGTGCAGATGGAGGGGATAGGGGGGATTGGCCTGCTCAACTATCTACAGCAACACACTCAGATACCTATGCTTCTCATGACGGCGTATGCGACGATAGATAATGCGGTTAACGCGATTAAGTTAGGGGCCGTGGACTATCTGGCTAAACCCTTCGCTCCCGAGGTGCTGTTAAACCAGGTCTCCCGGTACATGAAGCCTAAGCTGGTGCAAGACCAACCCGTTGTCGCCGATGATAAGAGTCTTGCACTGCTGGGGCTGGCTCAGAAGGTCGCTGCATCCGATGCCTCTGTGATGATCATGGGCCCGAGTGGTTCAGGAAAGGAGGTCCTTGCACGCTATATCCATCAAAACAGCAGTCGTGTCGAAGGCCCGTTTGTTGCCATTAACTGTGCCGCCATACCTGAAAATATGCTTGAAGCGACCCTGTTCGGCTATGAGAAGGGGGCGTTTACCGGAGCCTATCAGGCGTGTCCCGGTAAGTTTGAGCAGGCACAGGGAGGAACCCTGTTGCTCGATGAGATCTCAGAGATGGAGTTAGGGCTTCAGGCCAAGCTGTTACGCGTACTGCAGGAGCGTGAAGTTGAGCGTCTCGGTGGGCGAAAGAACATCAAGCTGGACGTCAGGGTGCTTGCGACGTCGAATCGTGACCTTAAGTCGATGGCAAGCGCCGGTGAGTTTCGTGAGGATCTCTATTATCGAATCAATGTCTTTCCATTGACCTGGCCTGCATTAAACCAGAGACCGGCAGATATCTTACCCCTGGCGAGACACCTGTTGGGAAGACACGCTTCCTCATCGGGATTAACTCAGGTACCTGAACTCGATGAAAGTGCTTCAAGGCGTCTGCTGACCCACCGCTGGCCCGGTAATGTCAGGGAGTTGGATAATGTGATCCAAAGAGCCTTGATACTTCATAGCGCAGGGGTTATCTCAGCTAGCGATATCATTATCGACTCACAAGATGGCTTGCTGAATCAGGAGGTGGTTGAAACGGCCCAGACGGTGGAGACTAAGCCGGTCGAGCTTGACGGCTTGGGTGATGAATTGAAGGCTCAGGAGCATGTCATCATTCTCGAGACCTTGAATCAGTGTAAGGGAAGTCGCAAGTTGGTTGCCGAGAAGTTGGGAATAAGCGCCCGTACCCTCAGATATAAGATGGCCAAGATGCGTGATATGGGAATACAGATCCCGGCTTAAAAGAAGGCTTGAGTTAATCGACGCCAGCCTTGCTGGCTGTATAAGCTAGGACGACACTCACTGTATGAGCTTACTGACGCCAGCTCTGCTGACTGTATAAGCTAAGATGACACTCACTGCGTGAGTTAACTGACACCAGCTTCGCAGGCTGTATAAGCTAAGATGACACTCACTGCGTGAGTTAACTGACGCCAGCTTCGCTGGCTGTATAAGCTAAGACGACATTCACTGCGTGAGCTAATTGACATCAGCTTTGCTGGCTAAAAAGAAATTGAATGTTCGTTGCTGTCTCTTTTTCTTCCAGAGCGCAGCTCGTCGAACAGGCATCGCCGTCCGCGCAGCGACAGGCCGAAGGCCATCGTCTCAGCCTTCACTCTTCATAGCTCTCTCCCCTTTTATTACAATCTGGCAAACTTATTGCATCTCCATAACTATCTATGATTTTACGTCAACTATTCGTCACTTTGCTTTTGGAAGGACGACGATAGGGAGCAGGTTATGCAAATCGGTGCCAATTCATTACTGCAAGAGATGCAGTCACTAAGCGGTGAAATTCCAGCAAGTGGGATCAATACTCAAATTACAAGGCAGGTGAACAATACCTCCGGCAGTAACTTTGGTGAACTCCTCTCTCAGGCCGTAGGCACGGTAGGTGAGTTACAGGCTAACTCCTCCTCCATGGCGAGCAGATTAGATATGGGAGACACAAGCGTTACCCTATCCGATACCGTTATTGCCAGAGAGAAAGCCAGCGTCGCATTTGAGGCAACGGTTCAGGTCAGAAACAAGTTTGTCGAAGCTTATAAACAAATTATGAGTATGCCTGTATAATTTTGGCCAACTGATATTTTGAGCGAATACCAAATAGTTATGGATAGAAAAAGCAGGTATCTATTGTGAGTACAGATATGGTCGTAGGTACAAATTCCACATTGGCAAGCGATGGCGTTGCGGGTGGTGTACAGGAAGAAAACAAGTCTGGTGGCTTGAGCTCTTTTGGCGGAGTCGACATGTTACGTCAGGTGACGATGATCCTGGCGCTTGCAATCTGTCTGGCACTTGCAGTATTTGTCATGTTATGGGCGCAGGAGCCTGAATATCGACCACTTGGAAAGATGTCTACCCAGGAGATGATCCAGGTACTGGATGTACTCGATAAAAATAAGATTAAGTATGAGATAGATGTCGATGTCGTTAAGGTTCCTGAAGACAAGTATCAGGACGTAAAACTGATGCTGAGTCGTGAAGGCGTCGATGGTGCAGCGAGTGCGAGTGATTACCTCAGTCAGGACAGTGGCTTCGGTGTCAGCCAGAGAATGGAACAGGCGAGACTGAAACATAGCCAGGAGCAGAACTTAGCCAGAGCTATCGAAGAGCTCAGAAGTGTGACTCGTGCAAAGGTAATTCTGGCGATACCTAAAGAGAACGTGTTTGCCCGCAACCGCTCTAAGCCCAGCGCGACAGTTGTGATCAATGCCCGCCGGGGAAATCTTGGGCAGGAAGAGGTGGATTCAATAGTCGATATTGTGGCATCTGCGGTTCAGGGGCTTGAGCCGACACGTGTTACGGTGACAGACTCCAATGGTCGCTTACTCAATTCAGGTAGTCAGGACGCCGTCTCGGCCAGAGCGCGTCGCGAACAGGAGTTGGTTCAACAGAAAGAAGCAGAATACCGCAACAAGGTCGAATCGATATTGATGCCAATCCTGGGGCCTGAAAACTTTACCTCCCAAGTCGATGTCAGCATGGACTTTACCTCTGTTGAGCAGACCGCAAAGCGATTTAATCCGGATCTCCCGGCCCTTCGCAGCGAAATGACAGTGGAGAACAGCTCCAATGGGGCCACTACAGGCGGCATACCCGGAGCACTGTCTAATCAGCCGCCGATGGAAGCCAATATTCCCCAAGAGGCCTTAAATAACCAGGGTGAGGCTGAGTCTAAATCACCAACGGGCTCATCTCACAGAGAAGCGACACGTAACTTTGAACTCGATACTACCATCAGTCACACAAGGCAGCAGATAGGTGTAGTGAGACGAGTCAGTGTATCTGTCGCCGTTGATTTTAAATCCGGAAGCGCCGGTGAAGATGGCCAGGTAAACCGAGTGCCGCGAACCGAACAGGAGTTATCGAATATCCGTCGTTTACTCGAGGGGGCGGTGGGCTTCAATACCCAACGTGGCGATATGATAGAGGTTGTGACCGTTCCCTTCATGGATCAGTTGATTGAAGAGCTGCCAGCCCCCGAACTGTGGGAACAACCATGGTTTTGGCGTGCGATTAAGCTGGCATTGGGCGGTATCGTTATTCTGGTCCTTATTCTTGCTGTCGTAAGGCCTATGTTGAAGCGACTCATCTACCCGGATACTACCAAACTGCCGGAAGAGCCTAGATTTGGTGATGAGCTGGCAGAGATTGAGGATCAGTATGCTTCAGACACCTTAGGCATGTTAAACAGACCTGAAGCCGAGTATAGTTATGCCGATGACGGCTCAATTTTGATACCAGATCTTCACAAAGATGATGATATGATTAAAGCGATTAGAGCGCTGGTGGCAAATGAGCCGGAGCTGTCGACACAGGTCGTAAAGGGTTGGTTACAAGATAATGAGCAATGATAACGAGAATGAAGTTAAGAAAAGTGGCAATTTTAAAGTTGATGACCTTACGGGGATCGAAAAAACAGCCATTTTACTGCTGAGCTTAAGTGAAGCCGACGCGGCTTCAATTCTGAAGCATCTCGAGCCTAAGCAGGTTCAGAAGGTCGGTATGGCCATGGCCGCGTTGCAGGATTTTGGCCAGGAGAAGGTCATTGCCGTTCACCAGCTCTTTCTCGATGAAGTTCAAAAGTACTCTTCGATTGGTTTCAACAGCGAAGAGTTCGTTCGTAAGGCGCTGACAGCAGCCCTGGGTGAAGATAAAGCGGGTAACCTGATTGAGCAGATCATCATGGGGAGCGGCGCTAAAGGCCTGGAGTCGCTCAAATGGATGGACGCGCGTCAGGTTGCTACTATCATTCAGAATGAACACCCGCAGATCCAAACCATCGTTCTCTCATATCTGGAACCCGATCAGGCCGCAGAGATCTTTGCTCAATCACCGGAAAATACCCGCCTTGATCTGATGATGCGAATAGCGAACCTGGAAGAGGTGCAACCGGCAGCATTACAAGAGTTAAACGATATCATGGAGAAACAGTTTGCCGGTCAAGGTGGTGCTCAAGCCGCTAAGATGGGTGGACTGAAAGCGGCTGCAAATATCATGAACTACCTCGATACCGGGGTTGAGAGCCAACTGATGGAGACCATGCGGGAATCTGACGAGGAGATGGCTCAACAGATCCAGGACCTGATGTTTGTCTTCGAGAACCTTATCGATGTCGACGATATGGGTATTCAGGTTCTGCTGCGTGAGATCCAACAAGATGTATTGATGAAAGCGCTCAAAGGTGCAGACGACCAACTTAAGGATAAGATTCTGGGTAATATGTCTAAGCGTGCCGCAGAGCTATTAAGGGATGATCTCGAGGCTATGGGACCAATCAGGATCAGTGAAGTCGAGGTGGCTCAGAAAGAGATCCTCTCTATTGCACGACGTCTCAGCGATAGTGGAGAGATTATGTTGGGCGGCGGTGGCGGTGAAGAGTTCTTATAATGAAACCTGATAATCCGGATACACCGAAAGATAAGGATCAGGCACAAGCAGAGTCAGATTTCAGTCATTGGCAAATTCCTGATGTTACTCAGCCAATCCCGGAAGATGTTTCAAACCTGTTTGGTCATAAAGCCGTACAGCATGAGCCTGCAGAGGAGGAGCAGCCATTCACTCCTCCGACTCTGAGCGAAATTGAAGATATTCGAAAGCAAGCTGAGCAGGACGGATTCGCCGAAGGAAAAGAGGAGGGGTACAAGGCGGGTGTCGAGAGTGGTCGCCTGGACGGGTTACAACAGGGACACAGTGAAGGGTTTGAGCAGGGACGAGAGCAAGGTTATCAGGAGGGAGTCGAACAGGCTAAGGTGTTGATTAACCGATTCGAGTCCATGCTCTCGCAATTTGAAAAGCCGATGCAACTGCTCGACAGTGAAATAGAGCAGGAGTTGATCCAACTGACAATGAAACTCTCCAGGGCCGTCATTGGCCATGAACTGAAAACCCACCCTGAACATATCTTGTCTGCTTTAAGGCTGGGGGTAGACTCGCTGCCGCTAAAAGAGCAGGGTATTGTGATCCGATTGACTCCGGATGATCTGCAGCTGGTTCAGGAGTTGTATAGTGCCAACCAGTTAGAGAAAAACCGCTGGGAACTCGAAGCCGATCCCAGCTTGACTCCAGGCGACTGTATTATCAATAGTCAAAGAAGCAGCGTGGATATGCGCTTAGACTCAAGAATTGCCTCGGTATTTGAGGAGTTAGAGAGTCATAATCATCACTTAGAGCAAAATATTCATCAGCAGAAAGAGGCGCTCGACTCCCAGGTAGACTCGAATCAACCCTCATCGGCCGAGATGGTCGAAAGCGGGGAAGGGAGTGCCGAGGCTAACGACCAGACAGATAACAAGCCGCAACAGGGGCAAGCCGATGTGCCCGATATCGCCGAGCCGGCTTCCGGTGAGGTGAGTGATAACTAACTATTTTGGGATGCAGGCCTGTCTCACAGTGACCGGCGCGCAAACCTTCCGCTACAGCCGGCAACTAAACCGCTGTGGGACTCAAGGAGCAGGCGAAGAAGATAATGCGTAGCCGCCAGAATCAATTGCTAAGTAAATTAAAGCATCAGGTCAATAAGGTTCATCCCTTCGTTGCAGAGGCGAGCGGTCAACTGGTTCGCGTTGTGGGTCTGACGCTCGAGGCCACCGGTTGTCGGGCTCCCATAGGTAGTTTGTGCAGCATCGAAACTTTGGCGGGGGAGCTGATTGCCGAGGTTATCGGTTTTGACGATGAACTGCTCTACCTAATGCCGATCGAAGAGTTACGTGGGGTACTTCCGGGCGCGAAGGTCACTCCATTGGGTGAACAGGCGGGTCTGAATGTTGGCCTTTCGCTGCTGGGCAGAGTGCTCGATGGTAATGGTCATCCTCTCGATGGTCTGGGCCGCCTGCAAACTGAGCAGAAGGCGCCGAGACATGCACAAGCGATTAATCCTCTGGCTCGAAGGGCAATTACCGAGCCACTGGATGTTGGGGTTAGAGCTATCAATGCCATGCTTACCGTGGGTAAAGGGCAGCGTATGGGCCTGTTTGCCGGCTCGGGCGTCGGTAAGAGTGTACTCCTTGGAATGATGACAAGGGGGACCACTGCTGATGTGATTGTGGTCGGGCTTGTGGGGGAGCGTGGACGAGAAGTTAAAGAGTTTATCGAAGAGATCTTAGGAGCAGAAGGGCGTGCCCGCTCTGTTGTTGTGGCGGCACCTGCCGATACATCGCCTTTGATGAGACTACGGGCTTGTGAAACTTCGACGAGAATTGCCGAGTACTTCCGAGATCTTGGTTATAACGTACTTCTGTTGATGGATAGCCTCACCCGTTATGCCCAGGCGCAGCGTGAGATAGCACTGGCGGTGGGCGAGCCTCCGGCTACGAAAGGTTATCCGCCATCGGTATTTGCAAAATTACCTAAGTTGGTGGAGCGCGCCGGAAATGGCGGACCGGGCCAGGGGTCTATCACCGCTTTCTACACGGTTTTGACTGAGGGGGACGACCTGCAGGATCCCATAGCCGATGCCTCCAGGGCGATTCTCGATGGTCATATTGTACTGTCACGTAGTCTCGCAGATTCCGGGCATTATCCGGCTATCGATATCGAGGCGTCAATCAGTCGTGTAGCCCCAATGGTGATCACTCCCGAACACCTGGAGTCTATGCGCTGCGTCAAGCAGGTCTATTCACTGTTCCAGCAGAACAAAGACCTGATCTCTATCGGTGCCTATACTCAAGGTAGCGATCCGAGAATTGATAACTCCATTCGTTTACAACCGGCGATGAACGCCTTTCTCAGACAAACAATGAAAGAGGCGATCAGCTTCGATAGCAGTACACTGATGCTCTCTCAGTTAGGCGCTCAGTGTAAGGTATAGACAAGTATCCAGGCTCTAGTACCTGGTATCATCTCTTATCTCAGGAATATTAATGGCCAAGCACGATCCGTTAGATACAGTTTTGAAGCTGGCCACTGAGGCCGAAGAGCAGGCTGCGCTGCAGTTGCAGTCGGCTCAACTCGCGCTGCAGAAGTGCCAGAGTCAGCTGGATGCCTTGAGAAACTATCGTCTCGATTATATGAAACAGATGGAGACTAATCATGGTAAAACGATTAGTGCCAGTTATTATCATCAGTTTCATCAATTCGTTCGCCAGATCGATGATGCGATCACTAAGCAGCTTGTATCTATTACCGAAGCCGATAATCAAAGACTCCACCGTCAACAGTATTGGCAGGAGAAGCAACAAAAACGCAAGGCGGTGGAACTTCTGTTGGCTCATAAGGCCGAGAAAGCGCAACAAGCCGAACTGAGACGGGAGCAGAAGTTGATCGATGAGTTCGCATCACAGCAGTTTTACCGCAAGCGTTCCCGTTAGGCATATCATCCTGTACTTTTACCCCCTACTCAACTGTTGGCATTCTAATTGCTTGTAATGAATGTGAAATTGTAGATTGACCTATTACGGTCGATAATTTGACGCCATGTGCTGGTCCATATCACAACTGGACGGTGGCGGCTGATGGAGGCTTCATGCGGGAAATGACAAGTGTACTATTACCTAATGCTGAGATGAGTGCAGAGAAGAGTACTGCTTCCGGTATTAAGAAAAGTGCAGATTCTGAAAGTCTATCATCTGGTTCTCAACCTTCTGAAAAGAATGATTTTTATGCTGCTCTTGAACAAGCGAGCAACCAAGCGGATAAACCATCTGCAAAGTCAAGTCAGACAAAAGAAACCAGCACGGAAGAGCTAGCTGAAGGGGAGAGGGAACCGGCAAAGAGCAATGATAAGCTCGAGGGCGGTGAAGCAGATGCGGCAGATGTGGAGCATGTTTTGGCGCAGCTTACACTTGCCAGCGAACTCGATAATACCGGTAACCTGGGATTCAGCGGTAAACTATTGCCGCTTGGCGGTGACTCGGCAGCACAAAAAGTTTCAGCAGATTCAGAGTTCGCGATCACCCCGAACCAGCTGCTATCGGCCACAGTTCAGGGAGATGAACTGATACTGGATGAGTTATCTCAAGCGACGAGCGCCGGATTAACTACAGAGGCAGCTGAACAAGCCGAACTTCTGTCTGCCGAAGGGCTGGATAAAGAGATGATTGAGTTGCTGAGCGCTAAAACCGGCTTGTCAGAGAAGGAGCTACTGGCTCTGCCTGCTGAGAAGTTAACTGAGCTTGTGGCACTGGTTAATAGCGGGGCAACTAATTTCCAACAGGTACTCGCCGGCAATGCCACGATGGGGACTAACCAAGCTGAAATGAATAAGTCTGCCGATACTCAGGGCAGCGCTATTGAGCAGGGCGTTAAGGCGGTTAACACGGGGGCTGCAGGTGCCGCCGTAACCGGTGTCGCTGACGCACAGGCTCATGGTAAGGGAGCTGAGTCTGTAAAGGGAGAAACCTTAACCGCTACGGCTGGTAAGGGTAATGAAGCTGTAGATGCAAAACTCGTCGATGCAAAGGTCGGTGAGGTAAAGAGCAGCGATATTAAGTATGTTGAGCCTAAGAGTGGTGAAATTAAGCCTCTTGAAGCCAAGCCTCTTGAGGCTAAGCCAGTTGAGACTAAACCAATCGAGGTCAGGCCGCTTGATACCAAGCTGAACAATATATTGGGTGAGAAGTCTATCATCGAGGTCGATAAAAACATTCAGGTTAACAGTAAAGGGTCAGTTCAGAGCACCGAGGTTACTGCTCAGCAGTTAAAGGGAGCCGAGTTGTCGGTACAGTTGACTCCGGTTAAGGGGGGATTGGAGTTCTCGCCTGCCCAGAGTGATCTTGCGGCCGATATTAAAACCTTCCAGACAACGGCGCAAACTCAGTCTCCCGCTGTCAATCGTACCGATCTGCCTCAATTTCAGTTGTCGTTAAGACAGGGAAGTGAACAGCAGAATATGATGCAGGATATGATCCAGCGATTCTCTCCCGTCATGAGGCAACAGTTGATGACCATGGTGAGCCAGGGGGTTCATCAGGCGGAGATCAGGCTGGATCCACCGGAGTTAGGTCAGATGATGGTGAGGGTTCAGGTTCAGGGAGAGCAGACACAGGTCCAGTTTCAGGTCAGCCAACATCAAACCCGGGATCTCATTGAGCAGGCGATCCCCAGGTTAAAAGATCTTCTTTCCGAACAGGGAATGCAATTAACTGACAGCCATGTGTCTCAGGACAATATGGGGCAAGGTGAGCGCGGAGAAGATGGCGGCAGTGAGAGCTCTGGTGGTTATGGGAGTGACATGGATGAAATTACAGCAGAAGATCCATTATTAAGCACAAATCAGACAACAAGTTATAGTTCAGGTATAGATTATTATGCATAAGCAGGTAACCTATAGCCCAAGTAAACCAGTTATTGAAAATTAATTCTGGTCGGGACAAGATATAATACTGGGCAGTAGATGTGTACACCGTTCAGTTACCTCTTTTAAAAGGGAATACAGATGGCTGATGAAGAAGAATCTTTAGAGCTCGAGGAGAGCCAAGAGCCGAAAAGTAAGAAAAAATTGGTGATTTTTGGTGCCATAGGACTTGTCGTTTTGCTGCTGGTCGGTGGTGGGCTGTGGTTTTTCATGGGTTCGAGTGATAGCCCTGAGTCTGCTGGCTCTGAAGAGGTTGCTGCCGAGGCAGAAGAGCCTGCCAATACCGGTGAAGCCTACTATGTGGGTATGCCCAGACCTTTCCTGTTTAACCTGCCTGGTGCGAACCGTTCAAGGCTGGTTGAAATTAAAGTTCAGCTAATGGTTCGCGGAAGTGAAGATGACCTTCTGATAAAGAAGCATATTCCGTTGATCGAAGATGCGTTACTCACTACGTTTAGTAGCGCTGATGTGCAGAAATTGAGCTCACTCGCCGGCAAGGATGAGATGCGCCAGCTTGCCCTGCTCAATGTTCAAAATACCCTGCAACCCGTAACCGGACGAAAAGTGGTCGAAAAAGTCCTGTTTACCGGTTTTGTTATGCAGTAACTCAAAAACGTACTCTATTGAAAAGTTAAAAAGGCATTATTGTGAGTGATCTATTAAGCCAAGACGAGATTGATGCGTTACTGCATGGTGTAGATGACGTAGAAGAAGATGAGGTAGATGAGGGGGTTGATGCCCGCTCCTATGACTTCTCTTCACAAGATCGTATTGTCCGTGGACGTATGCCTACGCTTGAGATCGTAAATGAGCGCTTTGCCCGCCATTTGCGGATCAGTATGTTCAATATGATGCGCCGAGCCGCCGAAGTATCTATTAATGGTGTTCAGATGCTGAAGTTCGGTGAATATGTTCATACTCTGTTCGTACCCACCAGTCTCAACATGGTGCGCTTCAGCCCCTTGAAAGGTACGGCACTGATCACCATGGAAGCCAGGTTAGTGTTTATTCTGGTGGATAACTTTTTTGGCGGGGATGGTCGCTTCCATGCAAAGATTGAGGGGCGTGAGTTCACACCTACCGAACGTCGTATTGTTCAATTACTGCTTAAAATTATCTTCGAAGATTATAAAGATGCCTGGGCACCGGTCATGGATGTCGAGTTTGATTACCTCGATTCAGAAGTTAACCCTGCCATGGCAAATATTGTAAGCCCGACCGAGGTCGTGGTGGTCAGTTCATTTCATATTGAGGTCGATGGCGGTGGTGGTGATTTTCATATCACCATGCCTTACTCGATGATCGAACCTATTCGAGAACTGCTCGATGCCGGTGTGCAGAGTGATACTCAAGACACCGACCTGCGTTGGTCACAGGCTCTGAAAGATGAAATTATGGATGTAGAGGTAGGCATAGATGCGACCGTAGTTGAGCATCAGGTCAGGCTGAAAGATGTGATGGAGTTTAAACAGGGGGATGTGATCCCCGTTGAACTGCCTGAGCATATTGTTATGAGAGTCGAGGACCTGCCGACTTACCGGTGTAAGCTGGGGACGGCACGCGATAATTTAGCCTTGAGAATATGTGAAATGATTCCAAGACCTGAAACCGCTAAGAGTGAGCTGCAACTGGTGACCAGAAGGGCTAAGGCCAGAGAAGCAAAAGAGCTATAGGTTTAGCAGGCAGGTAGTTACGGGTATATAAAAGGTTAACGGGGCAGCTTAAGGCCCGGCTCTAAGAGTCTTAACCTTTAATACTGGCTGAAACTCGAAACTAAAAGTTAACTTATTCAAAAATATTTAAGGTACAAAAGATGAGCACAGAAGATACAGGCGATGATTGGGCTGAAGCCATGGCGGAGCAAGCCTTAGAAGAGGCACAGGCTGTTGAGCTCGACGAGTTAACCGACACAGCTTCGGCGCTGTCTGAAGAGGATGCTGCCAAGCTGGATTCTATCATGGATATTCCGGTGACCATCTCGATGGAGGTCGGCCGTAGCTTTATCAGTATCCGGAACTTGCTGCAGCTCAACCAGGGCTCAGTGGTCGAGTTAGATCGCGTGGCGGGAGAACCGCTGGATGTTATGGTCAACGGTACACTGATCGCCCATGGCGAAGTAGTTGTCGTCAATGATAAATTTGGTATTCGTTTGACCGATGTGATCAGTCAGACAGAACGAATCAAGAAGCTGAAATAAAGGCTTATATGATTATCTCATTGCTGGCAGCTGGTGCTGCTACGACAGCGAATGCCGCTTCCGGAGTAGAGAAGGACTCAGCACTGTCCACCCTGGCAAATATGTTGGGCGGCTTAATTCTTGTCCTCATACTCATCTTTGTCCTGGCTTATATTGTCAGACGTTTCAACCTGGTTCCGGCAAGCAGTAATGTACTTAAGGTGGTTGCCGCTACGTCACTGGGACAGAGAGAGAAGGTGGTGTTAGTCGAGGTCGATGGTCAACAGTACCTGCTGGGCGTGACGCCTCAACAGGTTAATTTAATAGATAAGCTGGAAAATGTGGTGAATACAGAGACGGATTCATTTGCCAACCGATTAATTCAAGCCAAGTCAAAACAATCATGAAACGGATCCTGATTTTTATTGCATTAAGTTTGTTACTGATCTCGCCGGAGGCGCTGTCACAAAGCGGCGTACTGCCGGCCGTCACTGTTACCACCGGCCCTCAGGGTGAGACACAATACTCTGTGACCATGCAGATCCTGTTGCTGATGACCTCACTGAGCTTCCTCCCGGCCATGGTCATCATGTTAACCTCATTCACCCGGATCATCGTTGTCCTCTCTATTCTCAGGCAGGCCATCGGGTTGCAGCAGGCCCCCTCCAATCAAGTGCTGATCGGAATGAGCCTCTTCTTGACCTTTTTCATCATGTCGCCCGTTTTTGACCGGGTTTACGATGATGCGGTAAAGCCTTATATGAATGAGAGTATCGGCATAGAACAGGCCTTCGAGAAGGGTAAA
Source organism: uncultured Shewanella sp. (assembly GCF_947501225.1). Classification (GTDB taxonomy): domain Bacteria; phylum Pseudomonadota; class Gammaproteobacteria; order Enterobacterales; family Shewanellaceae; genus Shewanella. The sequence continues at coordinate 131,666 of NZ_CANMUW010000004.1, read as the reverse complement.
GAACCAATAAAGACGTTTATGCTGGCCCAGACTCGCGTGACGGATCTCGATACCTTTATTCAGATCTCCGGTTATCAGAATATTAACTCTCCCGAAGAGACGCCGATGAGTGTGGTCATTCCCGCTTTTATCACCAGTGAGCTGAAAACCGCATTTCAGATAGGGTTCATGTTATTCGTCCCCTTTTTGGTGTTGGATTTAGTGGTTGCCAGTATTTTGATGGCCATGGGTATGATGATGCTGTCTCCCATGATTGTCTCGCTCCCCTTTAAGATCATGTTGTTCGTTCTCGTCGATGGCTGGAGCCTAGTGATGGGAACCCTGGCCAACAGCTTCGGACCCTAGGAGTCCTTATGAGTCCTGAATCACTGGTCGACATATTCCGGGAAGCGTTAACGGTTATCGTGACAATTGTCTCCCTGATCATTGTTCCCGGTCTTATTGTTGGCCTTATCGTTGCTGTATTTCAGGCAGCGACATCTATTAACGAACAGACCTTAAGTTTTCTTCCCCGTCTGCTGACGACCCTGCTTGCCTTGATGTTTCTGGGTCATACTTTGATTCAGACTATGATGGAGTTTTTTCTGCAGATGGTGAATATGATCCCGCAGGTAGTCGGCTGATGAAGCCTTACCACACTGCCCGGCCTGTCGTTCGACAAAAGTCTCTTAGCTGATGGAGATTTTAATCGGCACCATCATGGATACCATAGCCTCATATATGTGGCCGCTTTTTCGGGTGTCCAGCATGCTGATGGTGATGGCTGTATTTGGCGCTAATACTACTCCGGCCAGAGTCCGTTTACTGCTGTCGATGACGATCACTTTTGCCATCGTTCCGGTTTTACCACCGGTTGAAAATATTGAGTTGTTCGCCCTCTCTTCGGTATTTGTGACCGCGCAACAGATATTGATCGGAGTCGCCATGGGGTTTGTTACCCTGTTGGTTATGCAGACGTTTGTATTAACAGGTCAAATAATCGGTATGCAAACGAGTCTGGGTTTCGCCTCTATGGTTGACCCCTCCTCGGGTCAACAGACACCTGTGATAGGTAACTTCTTCCTGCTGCTGACGACCATGATCTTTCTGAGTGTAGACGGTCACCTGGTCTTGATCAGGATGCTGGTTGTCAGCTTCGAGACGATCCCTATCTCAGATCAGGGGCTCAGTATAACCAGTTACAAGCTGTTAGCCGAATGGGGCGCCTATATGTTCGGCGCGGCGTTAACTATGTCCGTCACCGCCATTGTGGCGCTGCTGTTAATTAACCTCTCTTTCGGCGTAATGACACGAGCCTCTCCACAGCTCAACATCTTTGCCATCGGTTTTCCGGTGACCATGGTTAGTGGTTTGATAATCTTATGGTTAACCTTAACCCCGATCATGGCGCATTTTGGTGAGGTGTGGCGTGCAGCTCAATTACTGCTTTGTGATGTGTTGCAACTTCAATGTAATGTCGATGGTCTTTTTTAATCTGGCGAACGTTAGATCCGGGAGCTAACTTATGGCTGAGAATGACAGCAGTCAAGAAAAAACCGAAGAGGCGACCCCCAGGCGCCGGGAGCAATCCCGGGAGAAAGGTCAGGTCGCCCGCTCCAAGGAGTTAGGCACCTCAGCAGTCTTGATGGCCGCGGCAATCGGCTTCGCCATGACAGGGCCAAGTATCGCTAAGAGTCTCTATAATATCATGGAGATGCTCTTTACTATGGACAGGACGCAGATCTTCGATACCAATGAGCTCTTTTTGATCTGGTCAGTCATAGGCAAGGAGCTCGCATTTCCTATGTTGAGCTTTATTGCAATACTCACGCTTATGGCATTTTTGGGCAACATAGTCCTGGGCGGTATCACCTTTTCCACTAAGGCGTTTATGCCTAAGGCGGATAAGATGAATCCGATAAACGGTTTCAAGCGGATGTTTGGTGTTCAGGCTCTGGTTGAGCTGACGAAAGGCCTGGCTAAGTTCTCGGTTGTGGCCTTGTCGGCCTATTTTCTTCTCAGTTACTACTTTGATGATATCCTCGCGCTTTCACGGGAACACCTTCCCGGCAATGTGTATCACGCCTTAGATCTTCTTATCTGGATGTTTATCATCCTCTGTTCCTCCACCATCATCATAGTCGTAATCGATGTCCCATTTCAGATCTGGAACCACAGTAAGCAGCTGAGAATGACTAAGCAGGAGGTAAAGGATGAGTATAAAGATACCGAAGGTAAGCCGGAAGTTAAGGGACGGGTGCGGCAGATGCAGCGGGAGATGGCTCAGCGTCGTATGATGGGAGAGGTGCCCAACGCGGATGTGATTGTGGTCAACCCGGAACATTATGCCGTTGCGGTAAAGTATGACGCCGCAAAGACGACAGCACCTTTCGTTCTGGCTAAGGGGGTGGATGAGGTGGCATTTAAGATACGTGAGATAGCTCGTGAACATGAGATTGCCATCGTTTCGGCGCCGCCTCTGGCACGTGCTATCTATCATACCACCAAGATCGATCAGGAGATCCCCGAGGGACTTTTCACAGCGGTAGCGCAGGTGCTCGCCTATGTCTTCCAGCTGCGGCAATATCAGAAGCATGGCGGTAAGCGGCCGACTCCTATACCGAGAGATCAACCTATCCCTGAGGATCTAAAGTATTAGGGGCTACTTTAGTGATTGGCAATAAGGATTTAATCTGTCAAATGGCTGCATTCTTATCCATTTCGGCCGCTTTTAGCATTATATTGCTTATTTGAGATATTAAGCCGTTCATTTACCGTGTGTTTAACGGTATAGTAGCGCAGCTGAAAATTCTAATTATAAATTCCCCATATTGGCTTAAAAATTGCTGAATAAGGGCTAGATGTCAAAGTTTGGACTCTTTTTGAATGGATGTTAAAGCAAGCCTAGGTCAATTGAAGCAGATAAAACCCGCTAACTTTAAAGGTTTGGGTACACCGCTGCTTGTATTGGCAGCCTTGGCGATGATTGTACTGCCAATACCTGCATTCCTGCTCGATATTCTGTTCTCTTTCAATATCGCATTAGCACTCGTGGTACTGCTCGTCGCTATCTATACCGACAGGCCGCTCGATTTTGCCGCCTTCCCCAGTGTGTTACTTGTCGCAACCCTGCTCAGGTTGGCGCTTAACGTCGCCTCTACCCGAGTCGTTCTGCTGGAGGGTCATAATGGCGGTGACGCGGCGGGTAAGGTGATTGAAGCCTTCGGTTCAGTGGTTATCGGTGGCAACTATGCCGTGGGTCTGGTCGTCTTCCTTATTCTTATCATCATCAACTTTGCGGTTGTGACAAAAGGTGCCGGGCGTATCTCTGAAGTGAGTGCCCGCTTTACCCTGGACGCGATGCCAGGTAAGCAGATGGCGATCGATGCCGACCTGAATGCCGGTGTCTTAAATCAAGATCAGGCGAGAGTACGCCGCGCCGAGGTGACCAAAGAAGCCGATTTCTACGGTGCGATGGATGGTGCTTCAAAATTTGTAAAAGGTGATGCGATAGCGGGTATCCTTATCCTCGTTATTAACATCTTAGGCGGCTTTGTCATAGGTATGGTTCAACATGGGCTCGATTTCTCGACCGCCGTTGAGATCTATACCCTGTTGACCATAGGTGACGGCCTGGTTGCGCAGATCCCCGGACTGCTTCTCTCTATTGCCGCAGCGTTGATGGTGACACGTCAGAACGAGTCCGGTGATATGGGGCAGATGATGATGAGTCAGATGTTTGACAGCCCCAAATCCCTGGCTATCGCATCGGGCGTATTATTTATCATGGGTATTGTTCCCGGCATGCCGCATATTGCATTCTTAACTTTCGCTGTCATTACTGCCGCCGTCGCTTACTTTATCCACCGTAAACAGGAGAGCGACCGCGAGAAGGCGCTTGAGCTTGCTAAGACCTCTCCGGCGGAGAAGGGCGATGCCGCTCAACCTAAAGAACTTAGCTGGGACGATGTTCAGCATGTGGACACTATCGGGCTTGAGGTGGGTTACCGACTCATTCCTCTGGTCGATAAAGGGCAGGGCGGAGAGTTGCTGGGCCGAATCAAAGGGGTACGAAAGAAACTGTCTCAGGAGCTTGGATTCCTGGTTCCGGCGGTACATATTCGTGATAATCTCGACCTTTCACCCAACACCTACCGTATCTCACTGATGGGCGTCGCCTCCGGCGAAGCCGAGATCAGGCATGATTGCGAACTTGCGATCAACCCGGGCCAGGTGTACGGCAAGTTAGATGGAATCGAAACTACCGATCCCGCCTTTGGTTTGGAAGCAGTGTGGATAGCCCCCGAACTCAGGGAGCATGCACAAACGTTGGGATACACTGTGGTTGATGCGGCGACAGTGGTAGCGACTCACCTGAGTCAACTGTTAACCAATAATGCAGCCAAGCTGCTGGGCTACGAAGAGGTTCAGCAGTTGATGGAGATGTTGGGTAAGCACTCGCCTAAGCTTGTCGATGGTTTCATTCCGGATGTCATGCCATTAGGCTCGGTTGTTAAGGTGATGCAGAACCTGCTTAATGAAGGTGTTTCTATCAGGGACCTTAAGACCATTGTACAGACCCTGTTAGAGTATGGCAGTAAGAGTGCCGATACCGAGGTATTAACCGCTGCGGTACGTATTGCACTGAAACGCATGATCGTTCAGGAGATCAGTGGCCCCGAGACGGAGATACCTGTCATTACATTGGCGCCAGAGTTGGAACAGATGTTGCATCAATCAATGCAAGCAACGGGCGGTGAAGGTCCGAATATTGAGCCCAGCCTTGCAGAGCGCATGCAGAAGTCTTTAGAAGATGCCTCACAGAGGCAAGAGATGGTTGGGGAACCGGCAATATTGCTTACATCGGGTATGTTACGCTCAACCTTATCAAGGTTTGTAAAACATACGATTCCAAACCTAAGGGTGATCTCCTATCAGGAAGTGCCCGATGAGAAGCAGATTAGAATTGTATCTGCTGTTGGCCAGTAGAGGGTGTGTAAGTGAAGATAAAACGATTTTTAGCAAAAGATATGCGCACAGCTCTCGCCCAGGTTAAAGAGACCTTAGGTTCTGATGCTGTGATTATGTCGAATAAGAAGGTGACCGGCGGCATAGAGATTGTCGCTGCTGTCGATTACGATGATCCTAAGCCTAAAGCACAGCAGCCAGCGCAACCTGCACCAACGCCGTCATTTCTGGAACTGGCCGAGGAGAAGATTTCACTCGGGTCGAAAAGAGCCGTTCGAACCGAATCGAAAGTAAAACCGGCACCGGCAGCCGATTCACTTCAGGCGCTGTTAGAGCGACAACAGAGCCGGGTCAATCAGCAGTCCCATCAAAAGAGTGATGAGCTTGAGATGCCGGAGTGGGCTAAGGGGTTAGAGGCGCCGTCTGTTGCAAACAGAGCCCCAGAGCCCGAGGCAAGATCGTTTAATCCAAGAGGCGGCCATGAGAGCAAGGCTCCAGCCAGCCAGGAGTTAGATGCAATGCGTGAAGAGCTGGCCTCTTTGCGCAATCTGTTGACTCATCAGGTGACCTCGCTGCTGACAGAGCAGAAAAGCAGGGTGAACCCGGTGGGCGCCATGTTAGAGAGTAAGTTGCTGGAGGCAGAGTTTTCGCCTGCTGTGGCAACAAAGCTCTCCGATCTGAGTGAGCACTATACACCGGCTGAACTGGTACGCACTTTGCCCCGCAGCCTAGCGAATATGTTAGATAATCAAGGTGATGATATCGTTCGTCAGGGTGGTGTTGTCGCTTTTGTTGGACCAACAGGTGTGGGTAAGACCACAACCGTGGCCAAATTAGCCGCAAGATATGTTGCACATCATGGTGCAGATCAAGTTGCATTGATTACGACCGATCATTATCGCATAGGAGCCTTTGAGCAATTGGCAACCTATGGCAAAATAATGGGGTGTCCGGTAAAGCAAGCACATGATCTCAATGAGTTGGAGCAAATTCTTTATCAGTTCAGGAATCGCAAGCTAGTATTGATAGATACGGCGGGTATGGGTCAACGGGATATCCGACTTTTTCAACAACTTGATAATTTAGCTGCAAATAGCAGGATACCTATACGCAGTTATCTGGTACTGTCTTCTACAGGGCAGAGAGGAGTGTTAGAGGATGCGGTAGCGCAGTTTAAACGAATCCCTCTTTCCGGAGCCGTTTTGACAAAACTCGACGAATCAGTTTCTTTGGCTCCGGCATTGAGCGTATTGATTCAAAGTGGGTTACCATTAAGTTATGTTACTGACGGTCAACGAGTTCCGGAAGATATGCAAGTTGCTGATACCTTGGCCTTGGCAAACAAAGCGTTATCGGTATTAGACAAGAAAGATCAACAGATAGTACAGAACAATGAACGGTCAGATGAAAGGGCCTATGCATTTGAGTAAAGCAATGAGTCGGGATCAAGCAAGTGGTTTACGTATGATGAATCAACCTTATAACGAAAAAGTAAAAGTAATAGCCGTTTCCGGTGGTAAAGGTGGCGTGGGTAAAACCAGTGTTTCTATCAATACCGCCGTTGCTCTGGCTGAAAAAGGCAAGCGTGTATTAGTCCTGGATGCTGACTTAGGTTTGGCAAATGTGGATATTATGCTTGGTCTGCGGGCCGATCGTAACTTATCGCACGTATTGTCGGGTGATGCTGAGCTTGACGATATTATTGTTCGTGGGCCTAAAGGTATCGGGATAATTCCGGCTACCTCCGGTACGCAGGCTATGGTTGAATTGTCTCAGGCGCAGCATGCAGGCTTAATCAGGGCCTTTAGTGAGATGCGAACTCAATTTGACATTTTAATTGTCGATACTGCGGCAGGCATCTCAGATATGGTATTGAGTTTCTCCCGTGCCTCTCAAGATGTGTTAGTAGTAGTGTGTGACGAACCAACGTCGATTACCGATGCCTATGCCTTAATAAAGATTTTGAGTCGTGAGCACGGTGTTTTCCGTTTTAAAATAGTTGCCAATATGGTGAGAAGTTTACGGGAAGGGATGGAACTCTTTGCTAAACTTAGTAAAGTTACGGATCGTTTCTTAGATGTTGCCTTAGAGTTGGTTGCAACTATACCGTTCGATGAGAACTTGCGGAAATCGGTACGTAAGCAAAAACTGATTGTAGAAGCATATCCTAAATCGCCGGCGACGATTGCTTATCATGGTTTGGCTAATAAGATTATTAGTTGGCCGATACCTCAGCAACCTGGTGGCCACCTTGAATTTTTTGTCGAGCGATTAGTGCAACGACCAGAATATCAAGAGGATAGAGCGAGTGAGTAAAGCGGCTGCGTATACTTGTTTAGATAATAAAGCCTCAATAGTTGAACAGTATGCACCGTTGGTTAAAAAGATTGCCCATCATCTGCTGGCTCGTTTGCCGGCATCGGTACAGCTCGATGACCTGTTGCAGGCCGGAATGATGGGGCTGCTCGAAGCGTCAGCAAAGTTTGATGGCAGCAAAGGGGCAAAATTTGAGACCTTTGCTGGTATTCGGATCCGGGGCTCGATGCTTGATGAGATCCGTCGGGGAGATTGGGTTCCGCGGTCTGTACATCGTAATCAGCGACGGGTGGCCCAGGTTATCGATGAGCTCGAGCAAGAGTTAGGCAGAGATGCAAATGACACTGAAATAGCGCAACGTCTTGATATGTCGCTCGATGAGTACCATCATATCCTTAACGATGTTTCTGTTGGTAAAGTGGTTGGTATTGAAGACCTGGGCGTGTCTGTCGATGTGGTGAGCCATGATGAGGGACAGCAAGACGACATCTTTGAGTCGATTGCGGATGTAGAGTTTCATAAGGCACTGGTGGAGGCGATCAAGCTTCTACCCGAAAGAGATGGATTGGTTTTGTCGCTCTATTATGACGAAGCACTGAATTTAAAAGAAATTGGGGCCATTCTTGAAGTTAGCGAGTCACGGGTAAGCCAGATACTGAGTCAGGCAATGCTGAGACTTAAAGCTAAACTAAAGCATTGGACAAAAACATAAGTAATAATTAAAGAGCTCCGCGGAGGAAACCTTGGACAAGAATATGAAGATTCTCGTTGTTGACGATTTCTCAACAATGAGGCGTATCATCAAGAACTTGTTAAGAGACTTGGGTTTTAACAATACTCAAGAAGCAGATGACGGTTCAACAGCACTGCCTATGTTGCAGAAAGGCGACTTTGATTTTGTCGTTACCGATTGGAATATGCCCGGTATGCAGGGAATCGATCTACTTAAGGCGATTCGTGCAGATGACGAGTTAAAGCACATCCCTGTGCTGATGGTTACTGCAGAAGCGAAAAGAGAGCAGATCATTGCAGCAGCGCAAGCTGGTGTGAATGGATATGTCGTGAAGCCTTTTACAGCAGCTACGTTAAAAGAGAAGTTAGACAAAATTTTCGAACGACTCGGATAATCAAGGTTGTGCTATGCAGGCTATTACTTCAGGGCTCATTACGCTAGAGCAAGCAAATAAACTTGTCGAGCTGCTTACCCAGGGTGAGCAGGATAAAGCGGATGAGTTAGTTAGGGAAATTGCAACGCCAATTCAAAAAGAACTGTTCGATGAGGTCGGAAGACTGACCCGACAGCTTCACAGTGCCATTGTTGATTTTCAGGTCGATGACAGACTGGTTAAATTAGCGAACACTGAGATCCCCGACGCAAAAGAACGCTTAACTTATGTCATAGACATGACAGAGCAGGCTGCAAATAAGACCATGGATGCTGTTGAGGAGTGTCTGCCATTAGCAGAGGCTCTGACAACCAACATCCAATCGGTAAAGCCGACATGGGGTAAGCTCATGAGGCGTGACATTGAACTTAATGAGTTTAAGGCACTTTGTCATGATATTCAGCAGTTTGTTGATCGAAGTGAATTGGATACGATTCGTTTAAGAGAGCTACTAAATCAAATTTTATTGGCTCAGGATTTCCAGGATTTAACAGGGCAGATGATTCGTCGGGTTATCGACTTAGTACGGGAAGTCGAAAATAACTTAGTTTCAATGCTAACTGTATTTGGTGAACAGCCCGTTAGCGAGGACGCATCATCCGTGAGCAGTGATGTTGAGGCAGAGGGGCCCATCATTAATGCCGAAGAACGTGAAGATGTTGTCACAGGTCAGGACGAAGTCGATGATCTGCTTTCGAGTCTGGGTTTCTAATTAGGAGTCATATTAATGTCATTTGATGTTGATGAAGAGATACTGCAGGACTTTTTGATCGAAGCTGGTGAAATTTTAGAGCTTTTATCTGAACAGTTAGTCACACTGGAAAATAATCCAGAAGATACCGAACTGCTGAACGCAATCTTTCGAGGCTTTCATACCGTTAAAGGCGGAGCCGGATTTCTTAGCCTGACCCCAATGGTCGATGTTTGCCACGAAGCTGAGAATACCTTCGATCTGTTGCGAACCGGTAAGCGTGATGTATCTTCAGAATTGATGGATATTATTCTGCAAGCAGTGGATGCCATCAACTCAATGTTTGCTCAAACCCAGGCTGGGATCGAACAAGATCCTGCAGACGAAGAGTTATTAAAAAACTTGAAGTTACTGAGTTCAGGAGCGCCTCTTCCCAGTGAAGGTGGGGCATCTGCACCGGCTGCTGAGGAACCTGCTGATGACTCGGTAGAGTTATTCGATGAGACTCCCGCCGAACAGGACTCGGGAATAGAGCTGTTCGATGAGACTCCTGCCGTCGAATCCCCAACGCCTGAAGCTGGTACCGGCTCTGGTGACGGTAGTATCGATGAGATAGATGAATCAGAGTTTGAGGCCCTGCTCGATGCTCTTCATGGTGCGGCTAAGGGGCCAACAGGCGCTAAAGCTGTACAGCCTGCTGCGCCTGATGAAACTCCAAGCGGTGATATTACAGACGATGAGTTTGAATCACTGCTCGATGAGCTGCACGGTTCAGGTCAATTCAAGAGTAAGGGAGCGCAAGTTGTTTCACCAGAGGAAGATGCACCTCCGGCCGTCGATTCCGATGATATCTCAGATGACGAATTTGAAAAGTTGCTCGATGAACTGCATGGCGCTGGCGGAGCCCCTAAGGCAGTAACAACAGAGCCCGTAGCCAGCCAGCCTAAGAGTCCAACCCAAGCTCCCAAAGCACCTGCCACACAGGCTGCCGTTACCAAGCCGGCTGAAAAAGCCCCGGTCACTAAAGCGGCACCAAAGGCCGTAGCTAAAGCCGCTCCGGCTAATATGCCGCAAGCCGAAACTACGGTTCGTGTCGATACGGCCAGATTAGACCAGATCATGAACATGGTTGGTGAGTTAGTACTGGTTCGAAACCGTCTGATCAGCTTAGGGGTTAATCGTGATGACGAGGAACTCTCTAAAGCACTGGCTAATTTGGATCTGGTCACTGCCGATCTTCAAGGTGCAGTGATGAAGACGCGGATGCAGCCGATTAAGAAAGTTTTCGGTCGCTTCCCCCGAGTCGTTCGTGATTTGGCTCGAACCCTGAATAAAGAGATCGATCTGAGAATGATCGGTGAAGATACCGACTTAGATAAAAACCTTGTCGAAGCGCTTGCGGATCCTTTGGTTCACCTGGTAAGGAACTCGGTGGACCATGGTATTGAGATGCCGGACGAACGTGAAGCTTCCGGAAAGTCTCGCACGGGAACTATCACCCTCTCTGCCAGCCAGGAAGGTGACCACATCCTGTTGAAGATTGAGGATGACGGCGCCGGAATGGACCCCGACAAGCTTAAAGAGATCGCCATTAGTCGTGGTGTACTCGACGAAGATGCCGCTTCCAGGATGTCAGATCAGGACGCGTACAACTTGATCTTCGCGCCAGGCTTCTCAACCAAGGTTGAGATTTCAGATATCTCCGGCCGTGGTGTCGGTATGGACGTGGTAAAAACCCGTATCGCACAACTGAACGGAACGATCCATATCGACTCGCTTCGGGGTAAGGGTACACGACTGGAGATCAAGGTGCCGTTAACCCTCGCGATTATGCCAACCTTGATGGTCGAGGTCGCGACTCAGGTATTTGCACTGCCACTGTCCAGCGTCAGTGAGATCTTCCACCTTGATCTGACCAAGACCAATATCGTCGACGGCCAGCTAACCGTGATTGTGCGTGAAAAGGCAGTACCTCTGTTCTATCTGGAGCAGTGGTTGAGCCGAAAGGGTACCGGTTTCACCCATGGTGATAAAGAGCATGGTCATGTCGTTATCGTTCAACTAGGGACAATGCAGATTGGCTTTGTGGTTGATTCACTTATCGGGCAAGAGGAGGTGGTTATTAAGCCTCTGGGTACCTTACTGCATGGAACACCGGGGATGGCTGGTGCCACCATAACATCGGATGGCGGAATCGCGTTAATCCTTGATGTACCTGGTTTGCTGAAAAATTACGCAAAACGATAAAGTAAAATGCGGTATAGGAAATTGAATGGGCATTAAAGTTCTTGTTGTTGACGATTCCAGTTTTTTTCGTCGAAGGGTTAGTGAGATTGTTGCTAAAGATCCTGAGTTAGAGGTCATCGGCACAGCTTCTAATGGTATGGAAGCCATAAAAATGGCGGCACAGCTTAAGCCGCAAGTGATCACCATGGATATCGAGATGCCCGTAATGGACGGTATAACAGCCGTCCGTGAAATTATGGGAACAACACCTACTCCAATTTTGATGTTCTCTTCATTGACTCAAGATGGTGCTAAGGCGACACTCGATGCGCTAGAGGCAGGAGCATTGGATTTTCTGCCCAAGCGGTTCGAAGATATTGCTACCAATAAAGATGAAGCGATTCTGCTGCTACAACAGAGGGTCAAAGCTTTAGGCCGCAGACGGGTCTACCGTCCCATAACCCGGCCCACAACTCCGGCTCCCTCAAAGTCTGCTAAGTCTACCACATCGCCTCAGATCTCCCGCTCGGTAACGCCGGCTCCCGCGCCTGTCAGGGGAACTGTGGTTAAAAGAGCATCCGGTAAGAAGTATAAGTTACTACTGATTGGAACATCGACGGGGGGACCCGTTGCGCTGCAGAAGATATTGACCCAAATTCCGGCCAACTATCCTCATCCTATCTTGCTTATTCAGCATATGCCCGCAGCCTTTACTCCGGCATTTGCGAGTCGCTTGAATGGTTTGTGTAAAATTCAGGTTAAAGAGGCTCAGTCCGGTGATCAGCTCAGACCCGGCACCGCATATCTCGCTCCGGGCGGAATGCAGATGATGCTCGAGAGAGGCGGCAGCCATGGCCGGATCAAAATCGTTGCCGGTAGCGCCGACATGAACTACAAACCTTGCGTGGATATTACCTTTGCCTCTGCCTCAAAAATTTTGGGCAGAGAGACGCTGGCCGTGGTATTAACCGGAATGGGAGCGGACGGTCGAGAGGGGGCAAGAATGCTTAAGAGCGCCGGTGCAACCATATGGGCGCAGGATGAAGCCAGCTGTATCGTCTATGGGATGCCCCAGGCGGTTACAGCCGCAGGGTTATCGAGTCAATCGATAGCGCTGGATGACATGGCCGAAGCTATCTTGAGAGAGTCCACTCATGGCTAGAGCCAAGAGAAAGCTGAATACTTTCTCTATTCTGATTATTTTTTTACTCTCCATCGGCGTTTTTGTTTCGACAACTCTCTACTTCGATGTGCGGCATAAGAATGAGCTCCTGCTCAGCGAGGTGGAGAGGTTGAAAAGCAGCCAGGTGTTGCTAATGGTTCCCGACGAGCAGGCGGAAGTGGTTGCAAAGTGGATGGCCGAGCACCCTAAGGCGACTCAAGCGCTATTATCTCACGCTAAACCTCAGCAAGAGGTGAAGGTAACGATTGGCCCGGGTCTTGACGTATCATCTCCGGTTCACAAATCCGGCCCCGATGGGGCAAACACTGCTGCAGAAACAGGACAGGATGATATAGTTGTCCCAACGAGTCTGGCTCGCACCTTAACTGAAGACTCTAAACCACAGAGCAGTGAGGGGCCGGCAGTAAGAGCGACTGATAACAGTCTAGCTTCCGACCCAGGCTCCGTAGTTGAGCCCGTTACAGCGAAACCCGATTCGAACCTTGCCGATACCGAACAGAAGGAGTTAGTGGCGGTCCCATTAACCATTTCTGAAAATGAAGATGGGGTAAAGGTGATCAGTTTGCCTCATGGTGGTATAAGAGTGACAACGCGGGAAAATAATTAGAATAATGGTAGTAAAATTGAGGGGATTTTTTTGAAGATCTGGACCATAGCAAACCAGAAAGGTGGCGTGGGTAAAACGACTACGGTTGCCAGTTTAGCTGGGGCGCTGGCAAAGCGTGGACAACGGGTTTTGATGATAGATACCGACCCTCATGCATCACTTGGCTACTACCTTGGCATCGACTCTGAAGAGGTTCCCGGTTCCCTTTATGATGTATTCTTAGCTCACAAGCAGCTCACAAAAGAGAGTGTAAAGAGCCATATCGTCTCTACGGATGTGGAAGGTATCGATCTTCTGCCATCGACGATGGCGTTAGCCACCTTGGATAGGTCTCTGGGACACCAGGGCGGAATGGGCTTGATCTTACAGAAGTTGCTGTCATTAGTTGAAGGTGATTACGATGTGGCGCTTATCGACTGTCCACCCGTCTTAGGTGTGTTGATGGTCAATGCACTTGCCGCCAGTCAGCATATCATAGTGCCGGTTCAAACTGAGTTCCTCGCCATCAAGGGGCTTGATCGTATGGTTAAAACTATGATCCTGATGGGGCGCTCTAAGAAAACCAAATATAACTATACCGTTGTTCCAACCATGTATGACAGGCGAACGAAGGCGGCTTCATCTGCACTGCAACACCTGGGTGAAAAATATGGTGATAAGCTCTGGCCGGATGTGATCCCGGTTGATACTAAGTTCAGAGATGCCAGCTTAGCTCACCTGCCGGCTTCACACTACTGCGCCAGTAGCCGAGGAGTGAAAGCTTACGAAAGGCTGTTAGATCACCTGCTAAGTGGGGAGCTTTCTCATGACCACCTCAGTTGATGAAGCCGTTTATGATTACTTTTCTCTGCTGCTGACCGAGGTAGAGGAGGAGCAGGGGGCTAAAGTTGAAGAGGCTCAGGCCGATATCTCAGTAATACCGGATATAGAGGCCGCGTCGACAGTCAAGGAGACGACTGCCGAGCCTTTGTCCGGTGAGGCGGAAAACTTTGACAACCATAGCCCTGATGTCACCCGCCATGAGGTCGAAACCTCACAGGTGCAGCAAGCCAATGCCTTTGATGCATCGGTTTTACGGAGTGAAGATACACTACAAACTCAGCTCAAGCCTAAAGAGAAACGTCAGGCTGAGTCGCAGGCGTTACCTAAATCTAAAGTCCGGGAGACAGATGCTAACCTGGATAAGTTAGCGCTGGAGCAACTATTAGCGCCGGTTTTCAAACCTGAGCCACAGATTGAAACAGAATCAGTTGTTAAGCTTGAGAATCAAACGGTTGCAAAGGTTAAACCGGCTCCGGCTAAGGAATCGATAAAAGTAAAGCCTGAAGTTGCGGTTCGGCCAGAGATAAAGACCGAAATCAAGCAAAAACAGGAACATGATGTAGAATTAAAGACACAGTTAGGTGAAATACCACCTAAAGTGACAAAAGATCTTCTTGAAATGCTCGATGATGAGTTTCAGGTACTATTCTTTAAGGTAGCAGGGCTGACATTGGCCGTGCCGTTAGTGAGTCTTGGCGGAATAGTTAAAATTGAGAGGATTAATCACATTATGGGAAGGCCTCCCTGGTACAAGGGGGTCCAAACATATAGAGATTCGCAGCTGAATGTGGTCGATACTTGTGCCTGGGTTATGCCGGAAAAGTATGACGAAGCATTAGCTGAATCCGTAAACTATCAATATGTTGTATTATTAGAAGATAGCAACTGGGGATTGACGTGTGAGTCCCTGGTAAATGCAGTAAGAATCACGAAATCTGAGGTCAACTGGCGGAGCAAAGCTGGGAAGCGTCCTTGGTTGGCTGGTGTTGTAAAAGAGCAGATGTGTGGCATATTGCATGTGCAAGCACTCATAGAGTTATTAAATTCAGGTTTAGGTAGTCAGGATCCTGTTGGCTGAGGTAGATATGACAGACGCAAATAAAGTAGCGGTAGCGGTAAATAAAGACGATGAAGTGTTGCAGTGGGTAACTTTCAGACTCGATAATGAAACGTATGGCATCAATGTCATGCAGGTTCAAGAGGTATTGAGATATACCGAAATTGCACCCGTTCCCGGTGCTCCTCACTATGTTCTGGGTATTATTAACCTCAGGGGTAATGTTGTTACGGTCATAGATACGCGCTCGCGTTTCGGTTTAGCTTCTGCCGAAGTCGATGATTCAACCAGGATTGTCATTATCGAAGCCGAAAAACAGGTTATCGGTATTTTGGTCGACAGTGTTGCTGAAGTCGTTTACCTGCGTGGTTCAGAGATAGATAATGCACCGAACGTAGGAACTGAGGAGAGTGCTAAGTTTATCCAGGGTGTGAGTAACAGAGACGATGAGTTACTTATTCTTGTGGATCTCGATAAGTTGCTCTCTGATGAAGAGTGGATGGAGCTGTCTCAGCTCTAACTGATGCGCTTCAGACCCCGGGAGCTGTCTACTTGTCCCCTTGATGAGTCAGCTTTTGAGGAGATTAGTTTCACAAATTTGCTGGTCTATTTTCAGGTTCCGGTTTTTGCCGGGGCCTGAAATCTTGTATCTTCTATAAAGTTACTTCATTATCTATGTAGTTACTTCATCTAAAAGAGTTTTATAAATCAATGTTCGGTAATGAAATCTTAATTGCAGCCCTGGTGTATGTGATTGTGAGTTTAGGCCTGGCACTCTTTCAGCAAAAGCAAACCGCTAAGCTCAAGGTGAAGGTGGAAGCCCTCACTCTGTTAGTTAAAGAGAGTGATCGTCAGCGTGAAACGGTAAAGCGTGAGTTGCAGGAGCTGAGAAGCGGCACCATAGGGGTTGGAAAGCGCATGCTGGAGCTTGAGAAGAAAGCGTCTCAACAAGATGCCAGGCTCGATGAGGCCAACCAACAAGACCCGCAGGCAAAACTTTATACAAGAGCGATGAAGATGGTCGATTTGGGCGCCGGCGTAGATGAGTTAATCAATGAGTGCGAGATACCCAGGGCTGAAGCCGAGTTGCTTATCAGGTTACATAGGAAAGGGTAAGAGTAAGAATTAGGTGATGCTTCGCTATTCGGCGTTCCTTTGGAACTGTCAGAGCTAAGACGACGCTGTGCTATTAGGACCTTCCTTGTAGGAGCGTACTTCAGCCGCGAAGCTTTAGCTGCAATAGAATTGGCAGCCTGAATAGATTAAACCCATTCCCGGCTAAAGCCGGTCCTACACAAGCGAAGTGTCGAATAACGTGCATCGCAAGTGTCGTCCCTGCTTGTTAAGCCAACTTATCGGCATCGTCCCAGCTTTTACAGGCGAAGCCGTCAATTAGCACACAAGGTGTGCGTCTCTCTTTTAAACCTCCTCAACAATTTTTTTATGCATATTATTCCACTGTTCGGGAAACTTGCCGTCAAGCATGTAGACGAATGCAATTAACTCGGCAATGAGAAAATAGAGCTCTTTGGGGATCTCTTCGCCAAGCTCTAAACGTTGTAAAAAGTCACTGAGATGAGGGTTCTTATGAATATGAACGCCTGCCTCTTCGGCTAATGCGATTATCTCTTCGGCAATCAATCCCGTCCCTTTCGCGGTAACTTTAGGTGTGTTGTGCCCATCGAAACCCAAAGCGACGGCCTGTCGCTCTGTCTGTTGGTTTTCTTGACCGTTACTTTCGTCTCTCTTCATATCTTTCTCAATATTAGATGGTTTGCTGGACTTTCAAAGCCGTTTCCGGCTATCGGGTCTCACACTAACCATTTGTTTCTCATTGTAGGAGCGGACTTCAGCCGCGAAGCTCTTGGCTATGAATCGACGGTGATGTACGTCGAAACCATTTCCGGCTAAAGCCGGTCCTACACAAGCGAAGCGTCGATTAACTTGCATAGCAAGTGTCGTCTCTGCTTGCTAAGCCAACTTGTTGGCATCGTCTTAGCTTTTACAGGCGAAGCCGTCAGCTTCTGCCTGTATTGTTACCATCCTTCCCGGCTAAAACCGGTCTTACATAAAGCTGCTCCTACATAATCAAGCCTTAATCTTAACCAGATAATGGTCACCGGGGAGTAGCGTTGCCGGCACCTTGGTTCGCCTGGTTTCAACCTTGTCCGGTGTTAAGCCAATATCGGTTAGTTTTTCCATAAGCGGTGGCAGTAACAGGTCAATTCTGTTTAACAGGCTGTCACTCTCACCATTGAAGATCATCTCAAGCCGGTTATTCCTGATGTGAGTCTTAATCAGCAGTGGCCCCTGAACTAAATTAAATTTAAGCTGAAGTCGCCAGTTAGGCTCGGTATCTTCATCCTGACTATCGCTCTCTTTGGTGAAGTTTCCCTCCAGTTGGTCCTGCTGCTGGTTTAGTGAGTAGGGAAGGGTAAAGTACCAGTTTACCTGGCCATTGCTATCGCTGCTGGCGTGGGAGTAGAGATTTAGGTTGTTGACCAGTTTAGCCATAGTATCGGTCGTACCGGCCTTATCGAACATAGATAAGATGGAGTGATTAACCCCCGATTGCCCCTGAAGCTTTTGCAGATACTTCTGTGTAGCTGAGGCTAATTTACCGCCACCGGTGCCTCCCGCTCTATTGGGTAAAGCCATCGCCTTAACCCCAAGCAGGAGTTGAAAAAGCAGAGATACAGAGTTCATATGCGACATGCTGGCTCTGGCACCTGGATTTACCTCAGCTAATGAATTTAAGTGCAGTAGGCCCACTAACTCCTCCTGTACCTTGCTCGGCAGTGCCAGGGTTCGCAACATAGAGGGTTGGATCTGGGGCAAGAGTTTGAACAGTTGCGATGCGAGCGATTTTTGCGGCTCAGCCGCTTTTTCTGTACTTTGCGGCAGCCCTCCGGCTTTACCAAATGCCTTGTTCAGAGCCGATAACATCACCTCTCTGTTGAGCTCTGCGGAGCGGGCAATATCTTGTTTTGTTGTTGCAACGGGTAACGCCTGCTCCGGTTTCTGGTTAGCAACTTGTCGGTTAACCTCTTCACGAAGTGCGCTTTGAACTCCGGTAATGTTAGTGGGCTTACTCTGCTGCTTACCAGGTTCTTTAATTGGTTGTGTTTGGTTGAGTATTTCCGGAGGGAGCTGAGCTTTGCCACTCATATCGGTATGCGCCGAGATCGCTGCGCCGACCATCCCTTTGCCGCTAACCTCTCTACCGGCCAGGGGGGAAGGAGCTACTGCCTTAATGTTAAGTTGCGGATTAATGTTTGCGCCCGGTTTCGGTGAGCCTGCATTGGTCTCGGTTTTCGCCATTCCCTCATTGGGCGTCTGCCTGACTGCGGCATCGGCTGCACTTTTAGGGTTCAAAGCGGCAACATCTTTGTAAGGGAGCTTCTCCAGTGCTTTTATTAAGGTCGCGTATAACTTAGACAGTTCTGGTTTGGCCAACACCTGTTGTGACTCACCTCCGCCGGGGGAGAGGCGTGGCCCGGCTGCCTCAGAATCGGTGTTGAGCGATACGATGCTGGTCTCTATGACAGGGGTTAGTTGTAACACCCATTGGCGGTTTTGAAAGCTGACTGTTGGGATCACATCAAGGCGCAGGCCTGAGCCCGAATGAACAGAGCCCTTAGCGTCAGCAAGCGCCGACAGGCTGGCTCGCGGCAAAAGCTGTGACAGTCCGTTGGATAAAATTAGTGAGCCGGATTCGATACGCGCAGCAGGCAAGGGGTAGCCCTGAGGGCGGGAGCTCAACAGTCTCAGCTGATTGAGATCGATGCCGTTCTGATTGATTAAACTCTTGAGTCCATCGGGCAGGCTCACCGTTATCGGTTTGCCCAGAGCTATGAGTTGAGCAGGGAATGAATGTTTATCATATGCGGTCTGCCGCATTTGCGATGCGCCATCGCTCCGGGGCTTTTGAGGATTTGTAAACTCTTGACTAGTATTGATCAGGTAGCTTATTGCTTTTTGTGCAGTACGGCGGCTTGAATATGATGCAAAATCAATATTGTATTTGGCACCATCTAAAGTAATTTGGTCTATCTTCGAAGAAAACTGTATAACGGCGGCCCTCAGGCCCTGGTGCTCCATTTTGACCGGCGCCGATTGTGCGCCGCTGGCGGCTGTTGAAGAGGTCTGAGAGTGAGTCGTTGCCGCTTGTGAAGTCGTGGATGAGGCCGTCACCTTGGTGGTTGAAGGCTGAGAAGCCGTGGCTTTGGGCTCGGGTGCTGTCGTTTGATGCTGAACTTGCCCCTCGGATTGGGAGACGGTGCTTGCCTGTAACCGGATACCCCGGGTTCCCCTTGTCATGGGATTGGGTCTATTCGGGTTTTGTGTGTTGACAGGTCCTGGCATTGATTGATTTCCGTTACTTTTTCATCGGTGCTTACAATTTTTGCGATAATAAATTTGATCTATTTTTTTGGACAAGTATCCTTATCGCCTTACAAGCTAAAATCATACTGAGTAGTCTAGTTGCAAATTAATTAGGTTATTTTTTTAGTGTTACTACTCATTATCGACTCAGGCAGAGGCTTACTTTAGTTTTTCCTGCCAAGAGTCAATGTAAACATACAATTTAAGTTGAGCTTCCGTGCCTTGCGTGACTATGGCTTACTCTTAAATCTAGCATCAAAACAGTTTCAGGTTTGTGTTAATCGTAAGCAGTAACGGCTGAAATGGATTCAGCTGTTTTACCAAAGAGAAAAATATGAAGTTTAAATGGATAATGCTGGTTATAGCAGTATTTGGCGTTGCTCCCGTTTCAGCATCGCAATTAAACACACCCGGACAGGAAGCCGGAGGTGTACAAGTCGGTTCTGCCGCCCTTGCTGTGAAATCCGGTGACGCCGAATCTGAAGGCCTGCAAGTAAACAGTGCAGCAGTGACGGTCACCTATAATGACCCGAGGGATCCTATCGAAGGTTTCAACCGGGCAATGTGGGACTTTAACTATCAGTATCTGGACCGATACTTTTATCGTCCGGTTGCTCATGGCTATAACGATTATGTACCAAGGCCTGTTAAGACAGGTATCAACAACTTTGTATCTAATCTGGACGAACCCAGTGCCATGGTGAACAACACCCTGCAGGGCAAGTGGGGTTGGGCGGCTAATGCCGGCGGCCGCTTTACAATTAACTCCACCATGGGGTTACTCGGTGTCATTGATGTAGCCGATATGATGGGGCTGCATCGTAAGCAGGATCAGTTTAACGAAGTCCTGGGATATTACGGTGTACCCAATGGCCCCTACTTTATGGCGCCGTTTTTAGGCCCCTATGTTACCCGTGAGATCGCTTCAGACTGGGTTGATAGCCTATACTTTCCATTATCGGAGATAACAGTATGGCAGTCGTTGTTGAAGTGGGGGCTTGAGAACCTACATAGACGGGCTGCAGCTATCGATCAGGAGAGACTAGTCGACAACGCATTAGACCCTTATACTTTTGTTAAGGAAGCATATTTTCAACATATGGACTATAAGGTGTATGATGGTGATGTGCCTGTCGATCTCGATGAAGATGAGCTGTTAGATGAGTTTATGCAGGAATTAGATTAAAGAAGGCCTTGTGGGGGGATATCCCGGGCATCCGGACAAAGTCACCGGAAAATGAGCCTTCTGATAAGGACCCATATGGCGCTAAAAGATTTAGTCATTTTACTTGTTGAAGACGATCCTGTATTTCGTCGTATCGTCGCATCGTTTCTCGATAGCCGAGGTGCGACGGTCATAGAGGCAGACGACGGCGAACAGGGGCTGGAAAAGTTTAAGCAGAGAGCTTTTGATATTGTATTGGCCGATCTCAGTATGCCGATAATGGGTGGACTGGTCATGCTCAAGAAGATGTCTGAGTTAAATCCCCGTACACCATCAATCGTCATATCGGGTAACCAGGTCATGGCTGATGTCGTTGAAGCGCTGCGGATAGGAGCCAGTGATTACTTAGTCAAGCCGGTTTCCGATCTGTTTCTCATCGAAAATGCGATTAAGCAGTGTCTCGACGAGAGACATACCAAAGATGTGCAGCTGGAAGATATCGAAGAGCTTTCATACCAGGAGCTACAGGATAATCTTGCGCTGTTAGAGCAAAATGCCGAAGCGGCAAAGAGTGTTCAACAGCAACTCTTTCCTCCGTCACAGATCAACTACCTTACCGCTAAAATCGATTACAGCCTGTTTAAGACAGATGAGGTAAGTGCTTACTTTATCGATACAGTTAATGTGGGCGATAAGCATCTTGTGATGTATATGGCTCATTTTCATCCCCAGGATAACAGGGCGGCATTTGCCAGTGTGCTGTTGAAGAGCTTCGTTAATCAGAAGTTGAAGTTGTTCCGTAACGGCACCACACAGGCGATCATCGAGCCCTACAATATGCTCAGCTACCTCAATGAGCGCATGAGCAAGTCGGGTCTGGATATCTGTATCGACATCGTTTACGTGGTGGTTGAACTCACTCAGTATCGTGCATCGATTGCGCAAGCCGGCCAAGGTTTACGCTGTTACATTCGAAACAACGAAGGGTTAACCCCTCTCGCGCTCTCAGACTCTCTTCAGCTTGGAATATTGGACTGGGGGCACCCAAGTGCCCAGTTCAGGACCTTATTGCCCGGAGAGCAGCTGTGTATCTCTTCAAGCAAACCCGTTCACAAGCAGATGTTACTCGATAATCAATTCCATGGGCTCATTTACGATACCCAAACCCCCACCGGTGGTTATGTGCAACTTTCTTTTTAAAAGCTAAGACGACGCTGCGCTGTTCGGCGTTCTTTGTTCGAATGATTGGTGTGCAATTTTATTTCGAAATCAATCCCGGCTAAAGCCTGTCCTACATAAATACCGATCCCACATAAAACCGGTGCTACATTAACCCTCCCTGTAGGAGCGCGCTTCAGCCGCGAAGCTCTTGGCTACGAATCGACGGTGATGTAGGTCGAAACCATTCCGGCTAAAGCCGGTCCTACATAAACACCGATCCCACATAAAACCGGTGCTACATAAACCCTCCCTGTAGGAGCGCGCTTCAGCTGCGAAGCTCTTGGCTACGAATCGACGGTGATGTAGGTCGAAACCATTCCCGGCTAAAGCCGGTCCTACATAAACACTGATCCCACATAAAACCGGTGCTACATTAACCCTCCCTGTAGGAGCGCGCTTCAGCTGCGAAGCTCTTGGCTACGAATCGACGGTGATGTAGGTTGAAACCATTCCGGCTAAAGCCGGTCTTACGTTAAAGCCGGTTCTACACAGTCTTCTTTTATCCAAAAACAAAAAACGCCGCATATCTCTATGCGGCGTTTATTCATTTTAAGCGTTCAGTACTAGTAATCTAGAACCTGGAAACTTCCATTAATGCTGCATACCTTCATGCTCGGCAGTAACGGCAATCTCCTCTTCCAGCGCTTCCTCTTCGGTGTGGTGGTGACCATCTTCGGCCCCATGCATCCAATCAACAAGCTTGTCAGCCATGAAGTAGAGGATGATACCTGAGATAGCTGATGTGATAGCGATACCGGCGAAGATAGACATTGCGTTAGCAAGTTGCTCCTCTTTGGCGCCGCCATGGCCGATGAATGAACCTACGATACCACCAATCTTGTTTGCGGCAGCAACGAACAGGAACCAGGCACCCATCATCAGTGATGCAATACGAAGCGGAGCAAGTTTAGTCACCATTGACAGACCGATAGGAGACAAGCATAGCTCACCCATGGTATGGAAGAAGTATGCACCTACTAACCACCACATGCTTGACTTAGCATCAGGGTTACCGCCCATCTCAAGTACGGCACCGATCATGAACAGGAAGCCAACACCCAGCAGGAACAGACCTAAGGCAAACTTAACCGGTGAGTTAGGCTCGTTCTTACCCAGGCGGATCCAGATAGAGGCGATAACCGGCGCAAAGATAACGATGAACATGGCGTTCAAAGACTGGAACCAGGTTGTTGGAACTTCCCAGCCGCCAATCATACGGTCGGTAAAGTCGTTGGTGAACAGGTTCATCAGACCACCGGCTTGCTCGAAGCCAGCCCAGAAGATGATAGTGAACAGACCCATGATCATGATGACCTTGATGCGGTCACGCTCAACCTTAGTCAGAGGCTCTTTGCGTACTTCACCGTTTTCGGCCGCTTTCTCTTTTTCAAGTTTTGCTGCCGGCACGCGTCCGATATCACCAAGTAGTCGTTGTGCGAAAACGAACTGGATAACCAGCGACAAGACCATACCGATACCGGCACAGATGAAGCCTGCCTGGAAGTTACCGTCGAAATAGGCTACGACAGAACCTACGATAATACCTGAAAGGAAAGCACCTACGTTGATACCCATGTAGAAGATGGTGAATGCACCATCACGGCGATGATCGCCCTCTTCGTAAAGGTCACCAACCATAGTTGAGATGTTTGGCTTAAACAGACCGTTACCAAGAATAAGCACACCTAAGCCTACATAGAAGACCTGGGTTTCCATGCCCTGAACCCAGGCATGAGGGGTACCCAGGATGAATTGACCGGCTGCCATCAAGGCACCACCGAGAACAATTGCACGACGTTGACCTAGATAATTATCGGCTAACCAACCACCGATGAGAGGCGTTAAGTAAACGAGTCCGGTAAAGGTACCGTAAAGTGACAGTGCATCCGCTTGGGTCCAGCCCAAACCATGACCGCCTTGAGTCTGCACTGCGTCTACGAGGTATAACACCAAAATCGCACGCATTGCGTAATAACTGAATCGTTCCCATAACTCTGTTGTAAACAGCAGGAACAATCCCTTCGGATGCCCTAGCATCGTCCCCTGAGGTTTTGCTACGCTCATTAAGTCTTCCACCTTCGCTTGTGATTGCCTGCGGGACAAATGTCGCCACAGAAAAATGATACTACTTTGTTTTACAGTCTTGTAACCTTACATGCCAATTGGGTGCTAATTCATATTAAACCTATGATTAAATAAACCTTATACACCCAGGCCGCTAACAAGTACGCTACAGACTATTGTTATATTTTTACTATTTGAAGCTATAAATCCTACGAAACCCACCTTATATACCCTTTTAAGCTTGTAAATGTCAATTTAGATGGGCCGAATGGCGAGTAATTAGTCATATTCGGCTTGTTTTAGGAATTTTTAAATTAACAAGGGGGACAAGAGATGTAGGAATTATAAATGTGATACAGATATGAAAATGCCCACTTGTCTTCAACGTTATGTATCTCTTTAGAATGTAAACCAAATCACAATGGTTGTTGCTTTTTTGTTGGGTCTTCGCGGGGTTTTTGTTTGCATTTTCTGTATGCTGTGTTGTCTGGCTGTGAGCCTGGCAAAATGAGGAAAAATTACAATGCATCGGATCATGACAAATTACAGATAGGGGGAGGGCTGTATACCGATAAGTTTATTAATACTTTCCAACAAATTAGCTGAATTGTTCATCAGGGGGAGTATTCTGTTCCTCTGTGTTAGATTGTTTCAATGTTCTACTGTACTGAGAGGTATTATGCAGTATAATCGTGCGGATTTTTCAGTGTAGAGAAAGTCACAGGCTCTCAGTTTCGAAATTAGGCTGAGTTGGCTCTTGGTTTTTTTGCGCATTTTATTCATTAAGGCAAACTCATAGTTTTGAATTTGTTGCTTTACTTTTTTTAGCTAGGCCTCTGGCATGGAGCCCTGGTGTTTCGGTTTGAACTTCGGAGAGTGCGGTGTTACTAAAAGTCAAAAAACTCATTATAGCAAGCATAGGTGTTATATGTTTAGTCGGTGGTGCAGCTCAGGCTGTGACTCCGTCACCGCAGATGATAGAGCAATTCAAGAAGTTACCTAAAGCTGAGCAGGAGAGAGTCGCCAAGCAATATGGGCTGGACCCCGCCATGCTTGATGCCGGATCGTCCTCCCAACAGAGCTTCGAAAATCCACAACTTGTTAATCCAAGAGAAGTGGAAGATGAAAAGCTCAAAGAGATGAAAGAGCAACAGATCATTGTTGATGAAGTGACTCAGTTCCTCAAAGATCAAAAAGATAAAGATACTAAAAAGCTAAAACCATTTGGTTACGATCTATTTGAAGGTGAGCCGACGACCTTTGCGCCTGTATCGGATATTCCGGTGCCGAGTGAATATTTGGTTGGCCCAGGAGATAACATCAAGGTTCAGCTTTATGGTAAAGAGAATAAAGAGTACGACTTAGTTATCAGCCGTGATGGCATCATTCAGTTTCCAGAACTGGGGCCAATCTCAGTTTCCGGCTTGAAGTTTGAAGACTTGCGTAAGACGGTATCTGCGCGCATCAAGCAACAGATGATAGGTGTTGAGTCTAACATTACCATGGGCGAGCTGCGCTCTATCCGCATTTTCGTTGCCGGTGATGCTTATAAACCTGGTTCTTATACGGTTTCAAGCCTTTCAACCATTACTCAGGCTTTGTTTGTTGCCGGTGGTGTCGCAGAAATTGGTTCCCTGAGGAATATTCAACTCAAGCGTAAAGGCAAGCTGATAGGCACATTAGATCTCTATGACCTCTTAATGCGGGGGGATGCATCTAACGACATGCGCCTTCGTTCCGGTGATGTTGTCTTTATTCCATCGGTCGGTGGTTTGGTCTCGGTTGATGGTGAAGTTCGTCGCCCGGCTATCTATGAACTAAAAGGCAATGAGTCCATGGGGGAAGTTATCGCCATGGCGGGTGGCCTTAAAGGCGGTGCCTACCCTAAGAGCAGTAGTGTTGAGCGATATAACAATCAAGGATTGAAATCGATAAAAAATGTTGATTTGACGACTGATGAAGGCCGCGCCGCGAAGGCGAAAGCCGGTGATGTTGTAAAAGTCAAAACGGCGACGATGCAATTTGAAGATGCCATTACTGTCGTAGGTGCTGTCGTTCGTCCTGGCAAGTATCAGTGGTATCAAGGTCAGAAGGTGAGTGACCTGCTGCCATCTGTGTGGGGGGATTTAGAGCCCTCTGCTGATCTTGATTACGCCATTATCATAAGAGAGATCAATAAACATGGTGATATCGAGGTGCATCAGTTTGCCCCTTCTCAGGCAATTGTAAATAAGTCCAGCGATCATGACTTGAAACTTAGCCCACGTGATATCGTTATGGTGTTTAATTTCAACGATGATGCTCAAAACCGTTTCGAGCTTAATAAACTCGTTAGGGAGAGAGTCGAGAAGGTGGTACAACTTGTCGGTGATAACTCGCTTTCGAAAGATCTTTTTAAAGCTGGTTTCTCACAGCTTGATAATCAAAAGTTGAGCAATCGTTCCCAGCTTGGCGGCGTAGTAGTAGCGAAAGAGCAGGTAGAAGATGACGAAGCTTTAGCAATCAAAGGTGAAGTCAACCGAATGATGGCCAACCTGTTTGAAGATCCTGAACTTATCAAACTCAGTGGCTTGATGAATCGCAGCGAGTTGCTGTATCCCATCATTATGAAATTGAATCACCAGAGTCGTTCAGGCGAAGGAGTTCAGGTTGTCGCCGTTAAGGGCCAGGTTTACCATGAGGGAATGTATCCACTAGCCGTCAATGCAAGAGTATCAGAGATTGTTGAAGCCGCTGGCGGATTGAAAGAGGGGGCGTATACAGCCAGAGCCGAGCTTACGCGTACCATTACAGTGTCTGATGGTTCGAGTATCTCCCATAAGAATATTGATCTACTGTCTGCCCTTAACGGAGACAAACAGGCAAACGAGAGGCTGAAAGGCAGAGATATTCTAACCGTCATGACTACACCTGAGTGGCAGGAGAATAAGTCGGTTGAGATCCGTGGCGAGGTGCGCTTTCCGGGGGTTTATAACATCCGCCGAGGTGAGACCTTGAAAGAGGTCATTGAAAGGGCGGGCGGATTTACAAGATTCGCTTACTTGCCATCATCTGTGTTTGTGCGCGAATCGGTACGTCAGCAGGAGCAGCTTGAAATTAAGAAGCTTGCCGACCAGCTTCGCAGAGACATCGCCACTCGTGGTGTTTCAAAAGATGGTGATGTAGTTAATTATTCCGACGCCAGAATGATGCTTACAGATCTTGAGAATATCGAAGCTGTAGGGCGCCTGGTTGTAGATCTTTCTGCAATCTCAATAGGGATAGAGCAAGCCGACCTTCAATTAGAAGATTCAGATGTGCTTTATGTACCCTCAACTAAGCAAACGATTGCCGTGATGGGGGAGGTGCAACATGCCGCGACTCACAGATTTAAGGAAGGGTTAACCCTTGATCAATACCTTAATATGTCCGGTGGTGTGAGGGAGCGGGCCGATGACAGCAGAACTTACGTGATTAAGGCAAATGGTTCGGTTATGCTCCCTAGTCGTTCAATGTGGTTTAGCGGGGAAGATAGCTTGCAACCAGGCGACACTATCATTGTACCGCTCGATACCGAGTACAAAGATAATTTAGCGCTTTGGACTCAGGTGACGAGTATCATCTACAATACGGCGGTTGCGTTTGCTACAGTAGCCAATTTAGGTAATTAAATTATCTTATTGATTATTTTTTGCAGTTAAAAGTTTATCAAAGTGTACCTATTTCAACGTTATTCAGTTTCACGAATGCATTGATAACGAAATTGGTCCATAATCGATAAGTTATTTTTTATGTGTTAACAGAGAAGGTATGCATTAATCGAGTCGGAGTGATGCATACCTTTTTCAGTAATAAATGCGGTGGTTTAATGGATTTTATGGTAGATAGATCAATTGAGAATGAAGAGCTAAAGGTTGCCAGAAAGGGGCCTGTCAATCGAATAAAATCGAAAGGCAAAGCATTGACTCAAAAAGTGATTTATGTGTACTGCCCGCAAGATCGAGAGTTAGAGATCGGTAAGATCGTACAGGATTATTCGTTCGATATTGTTGTAAATGATTACTCTCTCGATAGTTATGACAAAAAGGTTATCTGTCATTTTGAAAGTGCGAGTCTGACCAAGAGTCAAAGAAATTTTTTGGTTAAAGCCACAGAGCTTGGCGCCTGGGTAGAACCTTTAGTGAGTTATTTAGATACTCGTCTTGGTTACACCGAGGTACACCTCTTACATAGTGGTTATTTTTTGCATCAAAAGGCATTTTCAATTTTATCAACTAAAAGAACTCAGCTGGCTAAAAGAACAATCGATATCATGGCGGCCTTGATTTTGGCTGTTATCGCTTTGCCGGTAGCTATCCTTACTGCTCTGGCGATAAGGCTTGAAAGCCCTGGTCCTGTGTTGTACAGGCAAAAGCGGGTAGGTCAGTACAACGATGAGTTTGAAGTTGTTAAGTTTCGCTCTATGGGAACAGATGCAGAAAAATCCGGCGCACAGTGGGCGATAAAGAATGATGCTCGGGTAACTAAGGTCGGTAAGTTTATTCGTAAAACCCGTATCGATGAGCTGCCTCAGATCATTAATATTCTCAAAGGTGAGATGTCAATTGTTGGCCCCAGACCCGAGCGCGAAGTATTTATATCAGATTTAGAAAAAACGATACCATATTACCGATTTCGTCATGCCGTTAAACCAGGCGTTACAGGACTTGCACAAGTCAGTTATCCTTATGGGGCATCAGTAGAAGATGCCGTTTGGAAACACAAATACGATATTTACTATATTAAACATCACAGCACCTTACTCGATATTAAAGTTTTACTGAAGACTGTAAAAGTTGTTTTGTTTGGTGCTGGTCGTTGATTTTAATTTAGTAAATAGGTTTTTAGGTTATGACAAGTAAGAATTTTCAGCTAGATTTAAAGGATCTTTTTCTAGAATTATGGGCTAAGAAGTGGCTGTTTATAGCTATAGTCTGTTTCTTTTCGGTTACAGGAGTTGTTTATTCTCTCAGCCTGCCAAATATCTATAAGGCTGAAGTGTTAGTTTCTCCTAATGACGCTGACAGTCAAATGCAAAGCCTCGTTGGTCAGTTAGGTGGCATTGCAGCCCTCACCGGGATTAATGTCGGAAGTGGAATGGGAGATAAAACTGCTTTCGGCCTTGAGGTATTACGTTCAAGGGTTTTTTCCGAAAAGTTCATTGAGAAGAGAGA
The DNA here is from genome assembly GCF_947501225.1 of uncultured Shewanella sp. Lineage (GTDB taxonomy): Bacteria > Pseudomonadota > Gammaproteobacteria > Enterobacterales > Shewanellaceae > Shewanella. Next base: position 102,623 of record NZ_CANMUW010000004.1, on the reverse strand, counting down.
AATACTTGCCCCCCTAATGGCTCTTGATACTTGGGACTCTAAAACAAATTCAATAACATATGACGAAAGCCTATATGATGAAAAAAATAAGAAATGGGTAAGAGTGGTCAAACCGCCTAAGCAATCAAGACCATCTGCTTGGGAAGCTCATAAAGTCTTTAATGAGAATTTAAATTTTGAAAAGGTTCGTGAAAGCGGCTTTATAAGGATTAGTTTTCAATCAAAATCACCAGAGTTAGCTAGTCAATGGGTTGAGTGGATTATTGCAGATCTTAACCACTGGTTAAAGATATATGATATCGAAGAAGTAAAGAGAAACATATATTATCTAAATGAGCAGTTGGCAAAAACTAACGTTGCCGAAATGCACAAGATTTTTTATCAGTTAATTGAAGAGCAAACGAAAAAATTGATGCTGGCAGAAGCACAAAGTGAGTATGCATTTAAAGTTGTGGATCCTGCTGTGATCCCAGAAGAAAAAAACTCACCTCGAAGAGCTTTGATATGCATATTATTTGCCTTCTTAGGTACTATATTTGCTGTTTTTATTATTCTATTGAACTACCTTAGAAAGAGATAGCATTGTCTTTTTATATTTTAATTGGCGTAATTACAGCATTATATGCATGTGTAGCTGCGCAACTTAAAAACTTTAGAATAATATTTTTCTTGCCATTGATAGTATTGACCGCTTATTTTATAGGTTATAGGGATCTATCAATTGGAACTGATACTATTCGCTATGGTGAAATCTTTGCGGATATTAAGCCTTTGTTTAGTGCTGTCGAAGCAGGTCATTTTGGCTTTGAAGCTAAAAGGATTGAAATTGGATTTGTATTTGTAGCTTCTACATTAAAGGAGCTAGGTGTATCTTTTAATGGTTTTCTCTTTATACTTAATTTTTGCACTTTGCTGACGGTTTATTCTGCATTCAATCTTTTGGACCAAAGGTTAGGCCCTGTTCTATTCTTTTTATATACTTGTACATTTACATTTTTAACTCTTCAGTACAATATTGTTCGGCAGGGGGTGGCGGTAGCGATATGTATGTATGCTTTCATACATATGATTCGAGGAAGGCACTGGTCCTTTTTACTTTTTGCCTTGCTTGCAGCTAGTTTTCACAGTATGTCCATACTCTTTTTATGTATATGGCCCTTTAGAGGTTTTCAGTGGAAATCAGGCTACATTTTCTTTTTTATTGCCTGTTTTTTAATATTAGCTAATGTTGATTTTTTGTCTGAGTTTGCCAACTTCTTAGCCCCATATAGTACGTCTATGTATCGAGTGGCTAACTACATGATAACTCAGTCTGGCTCTACTAATTTAATGAGCCTAGCAATTTTATTTGACCTGATATTAATCTCATATTGTATGTTGGATAACCGCTATTTAAGAGGAACATCCAAGCATTTTGATGTTACATTGACTGCGTTTGTAATTGGCTTTTTAGGCATGACAGCCTTACATGAGCTGAATTTGTTATCCTTAAGATTATTCTATCTCTTTTGTCCTTATGAAGTTTATTTGTTTATGACATCTTTTAATCGAGTAAACTGCAGTAATATCTTAAAGTCTATCATAGTAATTATATTTGGTTTTACCTGGCTATTAAAGAATCTATTTTTAACCGCACAATTTATTACTTTCTATTAGAGGAGCAGAATGAAGTTAGTAACTGTTTATTTAATCACCCAAAACAGAAGTAAATTGCTTACTAGAGCTATTGATTCAATTTTTAAGCAAGATTATCCAGCAATAGAACTCATTGTTGTCGATGATGCGTCGACCGATGATACTTCAGAGGTTGTGAAGAAATTACAACAGCAATATGACTTCGTTTATCTTAAAAATGAGAAAGTCTCCGGTGCGTGCTTTTCTCGAAATAGGGCAATTGAAGCGTCAAATGGCTACTATGTGACCGGCTTAGATGACGATGACTACTTTTGTCCTGAGCGTGTCTCGCAATTGGTGGCTGCATACGACGAAAAATATGCTTTTGTGTGTGCAAATGTCCAAGAGTTGATGGGGAATGGCGACCTAATCGATCGTAATTTTGGGTTTCAGTCTGGAAAATTTGGGCTCGAAAAGTTGTTGCATCATAACCTGGTTGGTAATCAAGTGCTGACAACAAAAGCTAAATTTGAACAGGTTGGTGGTTTTGATGTTAATATGCCAGCTTTTCAAGATTACGATACTTGGGTTCGTTTACTGCGTAAAACGCCTTTAGCATTAAAAATCTCCGCTCGAAATTATGTATTAGAGACCAATCATGGCGGCTTAAGAATCTCATCAAGCAACAAGAAAAAGCTTATGGGTTATAGGTTATTCATTAACAAAAATCGTGATATATTAAATGCTAAGCAGCTACAGTCTATGGCTTTATTAGAGACTAAAGTCTCCGGTAGTAAGTACGGATTTTACAACTTTATCAAGACTGTAAACGCTGACAACTATAAGTCTGCGCTTAATTTATACTTACAACGGAACCTAAACTGGTTAAAAATAACGTTAGATCATCTGAAAAAGATAAAACTGGCTTAACCGAAATATAAACCCAACTCTTACAGGTATTAAATGATTTTAAATGTTTTAATTTCAACATATGGTCCCAGAATTGAGGAAGTTGAAAGGGTTTTAAGAGAGCCTAACGTTAACGTTTGCTATACGGTGGTACATCAGTGCTCTCGTGACGATGATTATGTTGAGGTTATAAATAAGCTTACACAAGAACGTGATGATGTTAGTTACCACTCACTTTATAATAAAGGTTTGTCTAGAAATAGAAATAAAGCTGTTTCAGTAGCTTGTGGGGATATTTGTCTGATAATGGACGATGACGTCACTTTAGTCCCTAATTTCTATGAGATTATTGCCCAAGCTTTTCGTGAGCAGCCAGAAGCTGACATGATCAGTTTTCAAATCTCTGAGTATGATTCCGGTAAACTGTTGAAAGACTATCCTGTCAAAGCACAGCGCCATGATCTGAAAAGTATCTTGAAAATTGGATCGATTGAAATGGCAATTCGATTAACATCACTGCAGAAAAAAAATATTACATTTCCTGAGTATTTAGGAGCGGGTACAAGTTTACCGGCTTGTGAAGAGCCTGTTTTCCTATCCCGGCTGATTAAGTCCGGAGCAAAGCTCTTTTATAGACCAATTGTAATTGGACATCATCCAATATTGTCTTCTGGTAAGGTCTTTGATAAGGCTGATACACTCATTTGTCGTGGGGTCGCTTTTAGGGAGATATATGGCTCTACCATTGGTCTTGCTGCAGTCTTTTACTTTTATTTCAAAAATAGGAGTAAATTTAACTTGGTTAATCAATCTCCGATTATGTCCCTTTTAAAGGGATATTTTATGTCTCAGTCTGATAAAACAAATAAATTGTAATAAACGTAAATATGACTAGTCCTTTAGTATCGATCATCACTCCATCATTTAATTGTGCAACTTCGGTTGCAAAAACTATTGAATCTGTTCTAAGCCAAAGTTATCAAAATTGGGAGATGCTAATTTCCGATGACTTTTCAAGTGATGACTCTTGTGCAGTGATTCAAGAGTTCGCAAATCGAGATAGTAGAATCAAGTTAATTAAGCGTACCTGGAATGCCGGTCCTGCAGTTACGCGTAACCGTGCAATCAGTAGTGCCAATGGCCGATATATTGCCTTTCTTGATGCCGATGATACCTGGCACCCAGAAAAACTTGAGAAGCAGATTAAATTTATGCAAAACAGAGATATTGCGCTTTCTTATACAAGCTATAGGCGAGTACATGAAGATGGGCGTGAACTCGGTTTCATGAATGTTCCTGAATTTGTCACCTATTCCGACACCCTTAAGACAAACAGTATCGGTTGTTTAACCGCCTGTTACGATACTGAAAAGTTGGGCAAGGTTTATATGCCGAACATCTCTAAAAGACAAGATCTTGGACTTTGGCTAAAAATACTTAGAAAGATTGATAAGGCATATGGTATTGAAGAGTGTTTAGCGGATTACTATGTCGGTGTATCGACGGTTTCATCAAACAAAGTGACTGCGGCAAAATACCAATGGCGAGTATACAGAGAAGTTGAAAAGCTGCCTTTCATGAAGTCGGCATACTATTTTGTATCTTATGCCTATAACGCGATTCGAAATCGCATATAAATAGTTACATATTCATTACTTTCAGCCAGATGTGTCTCGATTCGGTTACACTGGCAGACTTGGAATAGATAATCTTGGTCCAACTGTTGCTGTTGGGCTATTAACATTGCTAATATCCTCACCAACTTATTTTTCGGTAGTATACGAATGAATCAAATTAAAAAGCGCGGTTTCACACTGATTGAACTGCTAATCGTGATTGTTATTATTGGCCTTTTAGCCTCTCTGGTTGCACCGGCTATGTTCTCTAAGGTCAGCTCTTCTCAGAAGAAAACGGCTTCGGCACAGATGCAGATGTTCCAAACGGCCTTGGATACATATCGACTCGATAATGGTGACTACCCGGATTCACTCGATGAGCTTCGTAAGAGTGACAAACCTACCTGGGATGGACCTTATCTGCCTAAGGCACTGCCACTGGATCCATGGGGCAATCCTTATGTCTACAAGAAGCCTGGAGAGGATGGGAACCCCTATTATATGGCCTCTTATGGTAAAGATGGTCAGCCGGGTGGAGAAGGCGATAATGCGGATATCGTGCATAAATGATCTCATTAGCAGAGCTTCTTGTAACTGAATTTCAGGTAACTCAGAGAGATCTCGATAAATCTATAAGCTACCAGGCGAAATATGGTGGTTATTTAGAACAGATCCTGGTTAATCTGGGAAGCTTGCCTGAAGATAATTTACCAGAACTTTATAGTCGGTATTTTTCTCTTCCTATAGTTGATATAACCGACTGGATTGAGCGCGATGTTCCTCAAATCGATTCTGAGTCTATAGAGTTGCTAAAAGCAGCCTGTTGGACACCGCTGAGCGTAGCCGATAATCATTGGACCTTTGCTGCTAAGTATCCGCTTGACCTTTCTGCGAATGAATTCATCAGAAGAAATGGCATTACAGCAACTATATTAATTGGCAGTGAAGCCGATATCCAAACTCTGAATGCGCGTTTTAACGTGGCCGATACAGGAATGGGAGATGATTCTGTTATCGGTGACGAGGAGGAGAGGTTAAGAGAGCTTGCCTCTGAAGCTCCGACGGTTAACTTGTTGAACTCTTTAATTTCAAGAGGTTTGAGGCAAGGTGCTTCAGATATGCATCTTGAGCCCTATCAGGGGCGCTATCGTGTACGTTATCGTATCGATGGTGTTTTGCATGAGGTCGAGCGTTTGGCGCCGAGAATGCAACTTCCTATTGTTACCCGACTCAAGATTCTGTCAGGAATGGATATCGCGGAGCGCCGTCGTCCGCAAGATGGCAAAATTGCGATGAAAATTGCGAATCAGGAGTTGGATATTCGTGTGTCGGCTCTGCCTTTGAATGAGGGTGAAAGTGTCGTTATGCGTTTCCTACGCAAAGAGTCTGTCACCTATGATATGCAGGTGCTTGGATTAGCAGATGATATTCAGCAATATGTCAATGAAGACCTAGCCAAAACAGCGGGTGTTATCCTGCTAACCGGCCCGACAGGTAGCGGTAAAACGACGACCCTTTATACTTTTTTAAATGAACTAAACAACGATGATGTAAAAATTATTACGTTGGAAGACCCGGTTGAATATCAACTCGAAGGTATCAATCAGGTACAGGTCAACAGTGATATCGGTTTCGATTTCTCCGCCGGCTTGAGAAGTATCGTTCGACAAGATCCCGACATTATTATGTTAGGTGAGATTCGAGACAAAGAGACGGCACGTATTGCAATGCAATCCGCATTAACCGGTCATCTGGTTTTCTCAACGGTGCATACCAATGATGCAGCGAGTGCCTATACCCGACTGCTGGATCTTGGTGTCGATGAATTTCTACTTAACGCCGCATTAGTCTCCATCGTAGCGCAGCGTCTTGCACGTCGAACCTGTGAGCATTGTGCTCAGCCGGATCCTGAGGCTGCAGACTTAATGGCTAAGTATGATTTAAGTTCATTGGCTGACAAATTCAACATCAAAAAAATTAACTTAGTTAAAGGTGTTGGCTGCGAAGCCTGTGGCCATACCGGCTACAAGGGGCGAATAGCGGTTAATGAATACCTGCGTTGTGACGAAGAGATAATGAAGCTTCCAAAAGATTCGGACTTTATTGCTAAAGCGCGTAAGCACAATAGTGACAGCGGTAAGCGTAATTTGCTTGAAGATGGCTTCTATAAGGCCCTGCTTGGTCAAACGACGGTCGAAGAAGTGCTACGAGTAGCGGGATAATGAAAGTTTTTATCTATAAGGCATATGATAAAGCAGGTGCTAAGACTGATGGGCAGATTGAAGCTGTTAGCCAAGCGGCGGCGTTAACTGAGCTTCAAAATCAGGGCTTGCTACCTTCAGAGATCAAAGAGTACAAAGAGTCTGCCGGAAACCTTTTTGGTAATAACAAGAAGGTTTCGTTAGCGGATCTTGAGTTTTTAACGGCTGAGTTGAGTTTGCTGCTATCCAGTGGTGTGCGAATCGATAAAGGCCTGGACATTATTCGACGCTCAAAGGCTCAGCCGGCATTGGTCAGGCTGCTAACCTCTATCAGTAGTGGTATCTCTAAAGGGCAGAGCCTGTCTCAGGCTATGTCAGAGCATGATGAGGTATTTGATCCTCTCTACATCAACCTTGTAGAACTCGGTGAGGCATCGGGCCAGCTTCCCGAAATCTTTGCCAAGTTGGCGGAGGATCTAAAGTTCAGACGGGATCTACAGCGAAAGATCATCTCCTCATTGACCTATCCGTTCGTGATTTTAGCCGTTTGCGTGCTCTGTATCGTATTTATCTTTAACTTCATCGTTCCTAAGCTGTCGGTATTATTCAGCGAGCCGGAAACCTTGCCCTGGTATACCCAGGCATTGTTAGGCTTAAGTAACTGGATGCAGGACTACCAAGTCTTTATGGCTTTGGGCTTAGTCGGGGGAGTATTTGGGATTATCCACCTATTCAAACAACCAAAGTTTGTAAAAGCGTGGCAGGAATCTCTTTTAAAGGTTCCCGGGCTATCAAGCTCTGTGCTAACGACAGAGCGGATCCGCTTTAACAGCGCGCTTGCCATGATGCTCGAGGCCGGCTTGCCAATTGATAAGGCACTCGATCTCGCCAAGGGCAATATTAAAAATCAGGTACTGCAACGAGAGATGGAGATTGTGCGTAACAAAGTAAAGCATGGTCACAGCCTGTCGCCATCGCTTAAACAGACATCACTCTATCCCGATTTTTATATCTCGTTACTGGAAGTGGGTGAAGAGTCAGGTAATCTGGCCAAAGTATTTGATGAGATAGCTAACCGAAGTCGTCAAGAGTTCGAGACCTGGACCGAGAAAATGACCACACTTATCGAGCCATTATTGATCCTCATGATGGGCGGAATAGTTGGTGGCGTGGTTGTTGTCATGTTGATGAGTATGGTCGCGGTGAATGATGTTGGGTTTTAGCCACAAATCTCAGGGCTTTACTCTGATCGAGCTCATGGTGATCCTGGTCATCATGGGCGTTTTGTTGAGTTTAGTTGGTCCGTTGGCGGTTAATAATTTAGATAAGGTCACGGTAAAAACTGAAGAGAAGCAGTTGCAAAACTGGTTGATTAAGACCAGTTTCAGTGCATTTAATCGTGGAACACCGCTTTCGGTTAACCTTCAGGGGCATCAGGTTGTCGTTTATGCCGCCACTCCGCTCGAGCTGGAAGGTAATTCAGCGGATACAGATCCGATCGATTTGATAACTTTCGAGACTCTTTTTTTTCAGCCCCAGACTCTACTTTTAAACAAGAACGGTTTCCCATCGGCCGATACGGTTGAATATCAATTAACGGATAAGCAGTTTTCGATTAATGTTCAGAAAATGATGCAGCGTTAATATGCCAATATCAAACACTTTTCAACTAAATTACAGCAAAAATACTGGCTTCACCTTGATGGAGGTGTTAATTGCCGGCTTTATTCTGTTTCTGGTCATATCGACTACCACCTTAATCTATCGTGGTGCTGTACTATCCAGCCATAAGGCTGAGCGCAGTATCTACGTCAATGGTCTGTTGCCGCTAATTATCGATAGTATCGACAGCGATATTCAGAGTAACGGGCAAGATAAAACACTCTCGTTAAACGGCCGGGACGGTATGGGGTTGTCCAGCTATACCTGGTCGGCTGAGGTTATTGACTATCAAGCTCCGCCACAGCGAAGTGTTGCAGAGTCAGGTATAACGGAAGCTCAGGCTAAGCGGTTTAAACTCTGGCAGGTTATCGTTAATGTTGAATATGACGACTACCAACGGGAGTACCGTTATCTGGAAACCAGCTGGGATCTAAATCAATGATGAATAGACAGCAGTCGGGTTTCACTCTGGTAGAGTTACTCATCTCTACGGCACTACTTAGCTTAGTGCTCTTCGTTGCGAGTTATAGCTTCAGCTTGTTCGCCGGAAACTGGGGAAAAGAGTTAGGTCGTTACGAACAAACTGCTAAGTTTACTCGAAATGTCGAACTGGTTCGCCGGGTGTTTGCTAGTACAGCCCCTTTACTGGTAGATAGTGGTGAGGGTAATAAAAAAAGTGCGCTATATCTGGATGGAAAGCAGCAGTATCTCAGGGCGGCAAGCCGTTACGGTGTGTCTACTTCAGATAGTGTGATCTATCAGCTCAGCATAGAGTCTACCCAGGAGGGGAAGGAGCAGCTCGTCTATCAGGAGGTTGCCTCAAATACAGTACTACTGGATAGTTACGAGCAAGATCTCACATTTACGTTCAGACTGACACTTCTCGAAGATGTCTCTGCATTGGACTTTAACTATTACGGTTGGAAAAACTCTCAGGATAAAAGTCTACAACAATCGGGCATGGGGGTGGCATCTAAGCTGTGGCAGCACTCTTTCAACGCTAAAGAGAAACGGTTATTTCCTGAAGCTATTAAGCTTTCAATCGTCTATAACACCGCACAGGCTGTTGAACAGAAACTGCTGTTTATGACCTCTCTTCCGTCCGATGCCGAGCGCATCCTGGCTGAGGAGTCGATGTGAACGTAAAGTACAGGGACTCAATGACAGGGAGGAAGTTAGGCCCGGTCAAGCAGAAGGGGATAGCCCTGTTACAGGTGCTGTTGATTAGCGCAATAATCTCGGTTCTGGCCATGTACCTTACCTTGACATCGCGTCAACAGATAGCGGTGGCTAAGCTGGCTGATGACAGGGCGAATGCAACTCTGCACCTGAAATCTGCCGAGTCACGCGTGATCTTTGAGCTACTGAGTAAAGACTATTCAATATCTGCTAATAACCCACTGCCGAAGAACTATAACTTTTATGCCAAACCTATAGCTATTGATGAATATGCCAGCGTTGAGATCCAGGATGTTGCGGGGTTAATCAATATTCGAACCCCAGACCGTTTACTGCTTCGAAATACCCTGAAGCAACTGGGGGCAGATGAAAATGAAAGTAGTGTTATTGTCGATAGCTTGTTAGATTGGCAGGATAAAGACGATCTGACCCGATTAAACGGGGCCGAGAAGGGAGATTATGAGCTGGGGCCCAGAAATCGCCCCATTAGCTTGAAAACCGAGATGCAGCTGGTAAAAGGGGCCAAGAAGATAAACTGGCAAACATTGTCATCTAATCTCTCTATCGTGCAAACGAGTTATTTTAACCCCATGTTTGCGCCAAAGCCGGTGTTACAGGCTTTTCTTAACAGCGATGCCGAATCGGTATTGAATTTAAGAGAGCTCGGGACACTAACCCGGGCAGAATTTAGTCAGTCAACGGGTGTATATGACAATATTGGTGTCGCCTTGTCTCCGGGTAACATATTTCAGATAACCTTTAGGGTACAATATGGTGAAGTGACACTCGAAAAACAACGAACAGTAAAGTTAGAAAGATATGCCGATAAGAGTGGCACTGTTGTCGAAAACCTAGAAACGATTTGGTAATGATGAAAAAACTTGAAAATATGCTGACGAAAGTGTTCGCTATGGCTGGTGTCGGCTATTACGATCACGGTCTGTTTCGGCTGCAACTCAACGGTGAAGGTGTAGCGTCGTGGAAAAAAGCGGATGACAGCTTTGTTCCCAGAGTACTTATCGTTGCCAGAGGGCACTATCAGGAGGTTAGTAAGACCTACCCACTGGATGACCGGAAGGAAGTTATTAAGCTTCTAAAGCTGGAAGCCCAATCACAACCTGGTTACCAGCAGCATGTGGTCTATCCATCTCATGAGGGGCAGACGGCAACGAATCAGTGGTTTTTTGATCCACATCTGCCCGATTGCAAATTGATACTACCGGAAAGTTTTGTATTTGGTTTTAACTGCCCGCTGTTCAGTACTCTCATCACCCATTTTAAACAGGGGCAGCTGTATATAACCCGCACACCTTTCGGGGTTGTTTCTGCACCAAAAGGCGGCTTAATAACAAATACGGCCAGCTTCGCCATGGCATCGGGGATCTCATTACCAGGCGGACCTGATGTAGTTACCCCTGACGAGGTAAGTGACATTCTGCATGCTCAGACCGTCATACAGACACTGCCTAAACTACTAACCCAATATCCGGTTAACTTTCTGGTAAAGAGCGATAGTTCGACCCAGTGGACACAGGAGCTAAAGCCTGTCCTTTTGGCCACGTTGGTTACAGCCACTCTATATCTAACTTTAAGCTCGGCTTACCTCGGCGTTCAAGGGCTCTGGCTGGATGCGCAGTTGGATGACAATCGCGATGAGGTCGAGCAGGCACTGAACATACAGACAGAGTTTAATCAATTATCTGCCGAGCTTAACAAACAGCAGGCATTTATTTCGACTCAGTCGATAAAGACCCCATTTTGGCAGGTCATCGAGCCCTTAATGCAACAGGCACGCTTTACCAGTGTCCGTTATCGCGGCGAACGTTTCGTGCTTATCGGTGAAACGTCGAAAGCGACCAGTTTGCTCGAGGCGCTTGTAGCAAACCCTAATGTTATCGACGCTAAATTTGATAACCAGGTACATAAAAGTCGCAAGAAAGAGTCCTTCACCATAAGCTTTCAGATAAAGGGAGGCTTGAGTTGATGGATATTTTTAAAGAGAAGCCCTATCTTTTAACCCTCTTGGTTAGCCTTGTACTGGCCAGGTTTATAGGGGTGCCTCTTGTCGAGTGGCAGGACAATCAAAAAATCGAGCTGCAGCTTGAATCGAAACGATTGGCTAAGGCTGAGCGGGCTGTCGCAAACCAACAGACGATTGCCCCTCTGCTGGAACCCTTGCGTGAAAAGGTAAATCAAAACCGTGATCGCCTCTATCCATATCAGAGTGAAAATGCCTTTAAACTGGAGCAACAGAAACAGCTTGAGAGTCTCATTCAAAACTACGGATTGAAAGTGTCCGGTATTGGCTGGTTGATAACCAAGCAGCTCGATGAGTTTGACCTGACCTTATATCAATTGCAGGTGCGTTTTATGGGCGATGGCGTTCGTTTTCCGAACTTGATGGCTGAGCTGGAGTCCAGGCCAAAATGGGTCGAGGTAGCCGATTTTAATTTCGCATTTCGTCGGCAGGGTAAGACAAAGATCGGTGAGGCGAGTGGGCAGATGACACTAAATTTTTATATGCAGAGTGAGTTAAGCAAATGATGTCTGCAAACTGGATAAATTTGCTGGGTTCGAAGTATGTCCTGGCAGCTATAGCCGGAACCTTATTGATTTCTGTCAGTGATTTTTCACAGCGTGTCTGGATCGATTCGAGTGAGAGCGAGTCTATATCGACCGAGCTGACACTGGATGAGCTATCGGGAATTGCGCTGATAACTAAGCAGCAGAGAGATGAGCTGTTAGCTCAGTACAGTAAATATGACAGTGCGGCACGAAAACTGGCCGAGGAGCAGGCGGCGAAACAAGACGATAAAGCCGGGGGAAGTAAGAAAGTCATCCCCGATATCGATAGCCAACACGGGGATCTGCTCGATCTCTATACAGATACATCTCAGTTGAGGCTCAAAGCGGTGATCAACGAGCGCCAGCATTTCGCCTTACTCGAGCGAAGCGAGCACGAAAGTGGGCAGACCTCATGGTTAAAGTTAAAGCAGGGTGATACCTTCGAGGGGTTCACCGTCAAAGAGTTAAAGCATACATCGGTGGTATTGGTTCGTGGTGAACAAGTTATCGATTTACTCATGTATAAGAAAAGTCGTGATAAGGGAAGTGTAGATAATGCGTAACAAGTTTAGTTTGTCGTTACTTATGGTAGCCATGGTATCCGTGACCTCTTGTAGCACCTTGCCGACAGAGCCCGTTGCCGTTGCAGACTCTTATCTTGATGGTAGTGATCAAGCTGTTGAAAAAAACGAAACTCTGCCAGTTAAGGCAAAGGATTCGACCAATGAGTCCACTATTGCATATAAAAATTTGCCGTCACTTAAAGTGGATAGGAAAGCAACAGGAAAAGAGATAGATCTGACTCAGCAGTTCAGTGATACCGAGAAAGTGACCATCGCAGCCGATGCGCTGCCGCTGAATCAATTTTTGCACTATGTGATGGGGGAGGTGCTGCAGGTCAGCTATATTCTCGGCAGTGAAGCCAAGGCCGACACCAGTGGCATCACCCTCAATATTCAAAAACCTATCTCTAAGCGTAAGTTGTTTGGCCTGGTGGATGAAGTGTTGACCGATGGCGGCTATTTGCTCAACTTCAATGATGGCATCTTCTATATCAATAAAGAGCAGGGTGGATCGGGTCGTAATATCGTGCTGGGTTATGGGCGTGACATAACCGATGTTCCCAGAACATCCGTGGATATCAACCAGATCGTCCCGCTCCACTTTCCGATCAAGTCGGGTGTTAACGGCACGATTCAGCAACTTGCCAATGTCAAGGCGTCGGTCGATTATGATCAAAATGCGATCGTCTTGCTTGGGCGACGCGCCGAGATCATTAAGGCGTTGGAGTTTATCCATTTGATTGATGCCCCCATGTTTCAAAATCGTCAGGTCAGCATCTATAAATCTCAATTTGTACCCACTAATGAACTTGCCGATAATCTTTCTAAGGTGTTAAACAGTGATGGAATTAAAGTCAAAGGGGAGAACGTTCAGCAAAATGCCGTTACCGTGCTTCCTATTGAGCGGATCTCTTCGGTTATCCTGTTTGCCAATGATTTTGACCTGCTGAAACGCGCCGCTTTCTGGTTAGAACAGCTGGATAAACCCTCGCTGGTCGAAGAGATACAGTATTTTACCTACATTCCGCGTTATGCCCGTGCCAGCGATATTGTCGAGAGCCTGGAGCCGTTGATCTCGGGTACCAGCAGCAAATCGAATAGCAACAGTGATAACTCTCCTAAGGGGGAGACTAGCGCCAAGACGGTGGGTAAGCCTACTGGTTCAGGCGTCGCCAGCAACGACAAGGTGCGTTTAGTGGTTGATCCCAGATCTAACGCCCTGATCACTCAGGCATCGGGTCTGGAGTACCAGCGTCTGTTGCCACTGATCAAGCGTATGGATGTGATGCCTAAGCAGGTGATGCTGGAGGTGATGATAGCCGAGGTGACCCTCACCGATGAGTTTAAGCAGGGGGTGGAGTTTGCCTTCAACAGCGGTGAGTTATCAATAGGAACTAAAGGTGCCTTCGGCGTCGAGAAGATGGGCGGCTTCAGCTTTGGTTTAAAAGGTGCCGACGGCTCAGTCGTTGCCAACTTCTTTGCCAGTAACAGTCATGTGAATGTCTTGTCTCGCCCCAGTGTCGTGGTCCGCGATGGCGTCAGTGCATCCATGAACGTGGGCACCGATATCCCTGTTGCGGGTGAGACCACATCCGATCCCGATGGCGATCGCCAGACGACCACGATTCAGTATCGTAAAACCGGGGTACAGCTTTCGGTCACACCCACTGTAAATAGTCAGGGGGTGGTGATCATGGAGATTAATCAGTCGATCAGTAATCAGGCCACAAGCGGTAGTACTTTCTCTGATTCGCCGGCTATTTTCGATCGCAGTATTCAGACCGAGGTGGTAGCCAATACGGGACAGGCGGTGATTTTAGGTGGGCTTATCAGTGAAAATAACAGCTTCGTTGAGTCTAAGGTGCCACTTTTAGGTGATCTCCCCTGGATAGGCGGTGCTTTTCGCTCTAATGTCGATACCGTCACCAAAACAGAACTGGTGGTGATGGTGACACCGAAAATTATCCAATCATCAGAGGAGTGGGACGACATCAAGGCTTCATTTACCGATCAACTTCACAGTTTAGATATCAAAGACAAACAGAGTAATCTTACCGAGTCTGAGGCGGGAAGGGAGCTTTTAAAACGCACAGATAGTGATATTGATGAGCTAAATGATGACAGTGAGCCAGCCGATACGCAGGGAGTGGTTAAATAAAGGATAACTTTGTTTGATTTCAATCAAGTTCGGACAGATTAACATAATATTCATATTGATAATGAGGAGTGGTGCAGGGTTCCGGTAAGCCGAACCCTTATATACTCGGTATAGACTAGAGGCTGCTGTGGCTGAGCCTGTTTCCCGGCCATAGCTAGCAGTATAACTCTGGTATTGTGTTTTAAATATTAACCAGATTTCATTTAACAAACTGATACTTAAATTGATTTCAGGTTGTGATGGATGTGTGACTTGTTCACAATATCTGACAATGTTTAACAGATGCTTATATTTCATAAGTGTTTGGTTTAACACAGGTTGAGCTTGTTTTACCTCTTTATGTTGCTTAATTGTTGAACACTGTAGGTAAATTACTGTGTTGTTTGCACAATTTGCGATTCAATAGGCTTGACACTTGTGGTTGTCCCCCATAGAATCAAGTCGGTTGGGTCGCTTAGGGTATTTAGGCGACGGCCTTTTAAGGCGGCCATAATCGAGACATCGGGAAGGACACCCTTCCAGTTTCATGAAACTTTCTTAAGGAAGATAAAAATGTTGAAAAAATCGCTAATCGCGTTAGCAATCTCATCAGTATCTATGGCTGCTTCTGCTGCTACTGTAGTTACTCCTGAAGCACTTATCTCAAACCAAGGTGCTGTTGCAACTGCGTTTACCTCTATCGATGGTAACAACACAAACAGCGAAGCTACTGATAAAATCTCTGTAACTCTGAATGCTGAGTATAAAGTAGATGATATCATCACTGTTACTTTTGCTGGCGGCGATCTAAGCCTTGCTAACACTGCTGCTACTTCAGTAATTACATTAGATCCTGTTCAAAATGATGCAGCTAATTCATCTATGACTCTAGGTCTTCTGTCTACAGAAGCAAACAAGTTAACTTTCCGTGTTACTGATTTAACACTTACTGTTCATCCAACTACACCAAATGCTGTTGCAACAACTAAAGGTGCAGTTATTGACTTTGGTGGCTTGATGTTCACTAACACGTCAATTCTAGCTTCAGGTGCTGTTAATGCAACTTACGCAGCAGAAACATCTAATGGTTTCCCATTAGATGTTGAAAAGACCAATACTGCTGCTCTTTTCTCTACTGCTGACCAGTTCACTGCTGAAGTTTCAACTCCGCTTGATGCTATCATCGATGTTAACTCTAAGCGTCTAAACTTCTACGTTAATACAACGACTAACGAAACAGTTGATGATCTAGTTCTTACATCTACTGATCTTGAAGGTACAGTAATTCCAGATTCTAGCCCTTCAGCAAACTACGCTTTCTCACAGAAAGCGACACCGGTATCTGCTGAGCATATCATCACTGGTGATTTCTCATTCCTGGGTGAAGCTGATGAGACAACTGGTGTTATCACTACATCAAATGTAACAGCTTTTGATGATGCAGGAACTCCAGTTGCATTAGATGTTACTGTATATAATGACCGCGTTGAAGTGGCTACAAACGGTTCTAGCAAGATTAATGGTGGCGTAACCGTTACTATCGATGTTGAAGGTAGTGAAGCTGGTCTAGCTGATGCTGCAATTCAAACTCAGAAGTTTGTTGTATCAACTGAGCTAAACTACACAGATGCAGCCACTAAAGCTCAAAATATCGTTCTATTGAATGATGCAGCTGCTGGTGAGTGGACGCTAAATGGTGCAGTTGTACACGTTCCATTCATGCCTTTCCGCGATGGTTACTCTCCAATCGTTAACGTGTCTAACACTTCTAGCCAAGATGGTGACATCGAAGTACTAGTATATGCACAGAACGATGCTGCATGGGTTGCTCCTAAGTCTTACACTCTAGGTGTTGCAGCTAAGGCGCAAGCTCAGACTAACATCACAGCTGCTCTACGTGATGCGGGTATCGAAGGTGATGTAGCATTCGACATCATCGTTAACGCACCAAAAGAGAACATTGAAGTAAGCGCACTTTACTACAATGCTGGCGACCGTGCTGTTATGAATACAACTAAGAAGTAATATTACTTATTAGTTGTAAAAAGCAGGCTTAGGCCTGCTTTTTTATTGCCTGAGATTTACCATATCTACAAGCCTTCTAGCTACTTAATTCTGTTCTTATGATAAGTAAGGTGCGTGAAAACGCTTTGTGAAAGGACTCTCTCCTGAGTGATAGTACCTAGGGACTAGTTCCTTATGTATGTTTCTTTATGCTTAGCCTATACATTATCTTGCTTCCTGTTAGAATACGTTGCAGTTTGAGGGATTAAGCTTTCTCGTCATCCTGAATTCATTCCAGGATCCTGTTGTAAGATTCTTAACCAGCTCCTCGAACCTTATAGCTTATAGCTTATCGCTTATAGCTTGACCTTTAACTTCTGGTTTAAATTGATTCTGTCCATGATTAAATACCCTATCGTTCGTCCCGTCTTGCCTGAACTTGAAAAGTACCAGCAATACATTAAATCCGTTTTCGACAATGTCTGGCTGACCAATGCCGGGCCGCTGCATCAGGAGTTGGAGCGACGCCTGGCAGAGTATCTGGGTGTTAAACATCTAATGCTGGTCTCCAACGGCACGCTGGCATTGCAGGTGGCATACCGTGCACTGAATCTGGGGGAGAGGGTGATCACCACGCCGTTTTCATTTGCGGCCACGGCCAGCTCACTTGCCTGGCAAAACCATAGCTGTCAGTTTGTCGATATTGATAAGGCTAGCCTTAATATCGACCCTGATTGTATTTCTGATGAGCTAGCCGATAGCTGTGATGGTGTCGTTGCCACCCATGTATTTGGTAACCCATGCGATGTCGAGAAACTGGAGAGTTTGAGCAGGAAACATAAGCTCAAAGTTATCTATGATGCGGCCCATGCATTTGGCTGCAAGTATAAAGGCGAGTCAATATTAAACTGGGGCGATGCCAGCACCCTGAGCCTACATGCGACCAAAATATTTCACACCGTCGAGGGCGGCGCGATCATCTTTAAACATGAAGCGGACCTTATCAAAGCCAAGCAACTGATTAACTTTGGCTTCGATGGTAAACAGTATCCGGAACTGGTTGGCATCAACGCCAAGCTCAATGAAACTAATGCGGCAATGGGGCTCGCCCTGCTCGATGATATCGAGGCTCGTCAGAGCCATCGTATCGCCTGCGTCAACGCCTACCAAGAGCGGCTTGCTGACGAGTTCGAGTTCCAGCGGTGGGCAAGAGACAGCAGTGTTAATGGGGCTTATATGCCTGTATTGTGTCGCTCAGAGCAGGAGCTATTACAGTTAATGCCTCTGTTGACTGAATCAGGGATTCAGACGCGCCGCTACTTCTATCCCAGCCTGTCTGAGGTGCCCTGCTATGGCATGCAGGGGGATACCCCTATCGCAAATGAGATAAGTCGACGCGTGCTCTGTCTGCCTCTTTATGCCGATATAACAAGCGATGATGTCGAGGATATCTGTCTCTTGGTGAAGCGGGCATTAAGAGCCGTTCGCTAAGTTGCGATCTCAATAGCCGGTATAAGAATAAGAAGCAAGGTGAGCTTTATATCTCTTTTGAGCGCAGGTTTCATTGAATCTGAATGTTCTGGAGAAAGAGGACGCATACCTGCTTTGTTAACTTTGTCATACCAAATACATGGAATAATGTCAGCGTTGACTTGCGTCGTTTTTTTTGAGCTTTGATGTCAGCTAATGAAATTAGGTGGAAGATATTAATGTCTGATATTAATGTCTGATATTATTGCCGAGGGAGTTGAGGCAGTAACATTTCCGAGGAGTAGCACTTCAGTGAAGTGCTACTCCATAGTAGAAGGTATAACCTTTTAAGTCGTTTTATTTTTTTTATTTTTTAGTGGCTAACTTCTTGATCCACACTCGAGCCTGTTTTTCAGCAGAAGAGATCTGCTCTGGTGTAAGCTCAAGCGCCGCTTTATTGCGGTAAGCTATGGCTGTTTCATTCCCGGTTTCTGCGACAACTGCAAACCAGGTATAAGCCGTCTGCATATTCTTTTCTGTGCCATTACCCAGTGCGTATTTAAATGCCAGCACCATCTGCGCCGTTTCAAATCCCGCCTCTGCTGATTTTTTGAACCATTTCACCGCTAGTTTCTGGTTGTTATCGGTATCGACGGTCTGTTTGTCATAATGGCTGGCGAGTCGATAAGCGGCAAGCTTATCGCCATTTTCTGCCTGTTGCATAAGCTCTGTTGTGGAAGCAAAGCTTGAACTAATTGTGATGAGTGATATTAAGAGTGCAGAGAGCAGCTTTTTGAGCATGTTATAACCTTAAATGTAATAGATGAAAAAATCATTCAAACGGCAGTACCAAGAACAAGATTGTTATTGTCTTGGACAACAGTTATTTTAAATATTTTTCACCCGGCTCGCGAGTTTTAACTGTATCTGCCGGGCTGCCAATAGCCAATTGGTTATCTTTTATCGCTTTTATAACAACAGAGCCAGCGCCGATAACTGAATTGTTACCAATAACGACCTTCTCAATAACGGTAGCGCCGGCTCCGATCGCTGACTGTTCACCAAGCTGCACGTTGCCGCACAGTACCGCGCCTGGAGAAACACTGCTGAAATGGCCCAGTGTGCATTCGTGGTCAACACTGGCATTATGGTTAATGATTACGTGGGTACCTATTTGAGTTTCAGGACCTACGCTGGCATTGGCCATGATTATACTGCCGGGGCCAATTTTTGCGTGTTTACTGATGCTGGCCTTAGGGTGTTGTATATGAATGTAGTTTACCTTGAGTGCCATGGCATCAATTTTGTCTGCTATAAGGCTACGGTTATAGTTATCGCCGACGGCGATAAACAGGTTAACGGGTTTTTCGGATTCAGTTTGTTGTACAAGCTTGGCGATATGCTCCAGCTTTCCAATTACCGGGTAACCTAAAGCTGTTTCACCGGCCGGTTTGAAGTCATCGATTAGACCCCCTACCTCATAGTCGGCTTCGGCCTCTATCGCGTCGATAACGACCTTGGCGTGTCCGCTACTTCCTATGACATAAACCTTAGCTTGCATTAAAAACTCCTGAACTTTTTCAGTTGCTCCAGATAGATTGCCAGTGTGATTAAGCTACCGATACTGTCTGCATTATTGGGTTTGGTGCGATAAAACTGAGTAAGCTTCTGCTCCAGCTCTTTTACCGGAATTAGCTGAGTGATCGGTGCACTATCTGACAGCAATAAACGGTTCATCTCTGCTTTGAATTCAGGTTGCTGCATCCAGTCGGTATAGGATGTGTAACCTTTGTTTGCTATCGTCTTTCTATAGATTATATGGGCAATCCCCGCAAAGGGTGTAGCCTTGATAAAGTTGATTAATCTACGCTTTATAGTGACTTTTGGCACAGCACTCTCTTCACTCTGTAATGTGATGGGCTTACCGGTTTGTTGCCACGGAATATCTTTAAAATATTCAGGATAATACTTCAGTAGCATGGCATTGTAGAGTCGACTTTTCTTGCGGTAACTGTCGGGCACCGAGTAGATAAATTCGATCAGATCGTTGTCCATAAATGGTTTGAGGTTATGCAGTTGCCCGCTTAGTAGATCTGTGCCGGCAGCGGTAAAGCGCACGCCTCGATTGTAAAGAAACAGTGGATCATATTTCTTAGCAGAGAAATAGT
The DNA here is from genome assembly GCF_947501225.1 of uncultured Shewanella sp. GTDB lineage: Bacteria > Pseudomonadota > Gammaproteobacteria > Enterobacterales > Shewanellaceae > Shewanella. The sequence goes on along the minus strand of NZ_CANMUW010000004.1, from coordinate 82,535 downwards.
CAGGGTTCAGAACAATCTGTTGTGAAAGGCCAGGGAATTTCTTCGCTGCGATCTCTTTCGATACCGGAACATCTTCACATTGTTCCAGTAACAGGCTTCCGCCAAGGACTGCGTCACCGACATAGCCATTCAAAAGATAATTACTCTCTTGTGATATTTCGGGGACAGAGCCTAATGCATGCATGTGTAAGACATTAAACATGCCATCGGTTTTCCAGATCCCTTTATCACGGCCTTCAAACCAATTTTTTTGATCTATCGTGCGGAGTGTATTACTGACGCCTGCCACCTCGGCGACCCGTTTTGCGATGATGGCATCTTCACAGCTTGGGTGGCCAAAGGTGTAGGTCGATATTTTACCTTTAAAGTGATTTGTGGCGGCAGCCAATATCGCGCGGGAGTCCAATCCGCCGCTGAGGGTGACAGCAAGGTTTGGCTGTTTAATGCTTCTCATACAGCGACCTACAGCCTGATCGAAAACCTGATACAGCTTATCTGTGGCCTCTTCAAAGCTTATCTCAGAGTTTGGCTCGATCTGTCCCCACTGCCAGTATAGCTCTGTCTCCATGCTCCCAGATGATGTATCTATAGTGATAATCGAGGCCGGCGCGAGGCGTTTAATTTCATCAAACCAGGTTGATTGATTAAGCATATGTCCGAGTTCGGTGAACACACTCAGGGCGTCTTTATCAATAGTGAGTTTAGTTTTCGGGTGCAAAGCCAATGCCTTGAATTCAGATGAAAAACCAATTAACTCTTGGTTTTCATAAGCAAGGTACAGGGGCTTAATACCGAAGCGATCTGAGACTAGCTGCACTCTGTCTTCATTTTTATCATGAATTAAAAGGCAGAAGTAACCATTGACTGTGGCTAGTAGCTCTGAAAGTTGTCCTTTTTTATGGGCTTGTAGAATCACCATCAGAGGTTCGTCAGCGTCCTTACCCGCGATTGAGAAGATGTCACCATCAAGAATGATAAGGTGCTCTTCGGTTTCCAGGTAGTTATAACCAATATCCTGCTTTATCGCAGTTACCGCCAGTTGCAGTTTATTTTGCTGAAACTGCTTTACGACTTCTCCTGATAGCTCAGTAAAAGGTGCTGCATCATATGAAATGGCATATTCGCCAACGAAGCCTGTAATACCTGGCATAATTACTTGTTCCTAATCTCTTGAATGATGTTTCTTGCTATCGGTAGCAGCATGAGGCCGTAAACACCTGCGAGTAACACTGCCTGGGTCAGATCTGCGATGCTTGGTAGTATAAATTTAATACTGAGCACCATTAGTAACGACACAAGGCATAATAATATTGATTGTTTAAATGCGCTGATAAAGCGCATAAAGGATAGATGACTGACTGGTCTTACTAACACCAGCCAATGAACAAAAAACAGTATGATCTGTTGGAAAACGAGTGCTTTGACAATCCAGATTAAGCCAAAAGGGTAGCCGACTAAAACCATTGCAGGGCGGGTTATCGTGACAACAATATTCCACCAAAAGCCACGCTTAACCTCTCCCGTGGCTCTTAACATTGCGCCAATAGGGTTGATCAAGGAGATGAAAAGCATATAAACCGCTAACCACCTTAGTATCATCCCATGCTCGACCCAACTCTCACCAAATATCAGCCCTAGAATGGCTTCGGGGTAGAGTACAAACGCCATGTAAAGGGGCAGGTTTAATAAGCTTAAGACTCTGAGTATCTGCCAATAAATATCCCCGATGGCGTGTTGATCTTTATAGTGAGACATCAGCGGGAACGTTACCTTATGTACAACCGGATTGATCAACTGCATGGCAGGTCTGAATACTAATGATTTGATATAGGAGTAGATACCAAGGGTTTCGGCGCCCATCAGTTTACCAATGAGGAGTTGGTCAAATTGAGCACTGAAAAAGTTCACACAGGCTTCTGCCGACTGGTACAGACCATACTTGATTGGTTTGCGTATAGGCTTCCATTCAGGCCATTCTAATTGGGGGCGTTTACAGCCAGAGGTCTTCAGAATAATGAAGGCCAGACAGCTTGCCGCTATGAGCTGGCTCAGAACTATTGCCGTCATGCGTAGTTCAAGTTGGAGGCAGATGAGCAAACTGATAAAGCCGATAACTGCGGCGATGGTCTCAGCTTTGGCCAGAACTCGGAATTTAAACTCTTGTTGTAGCCTTGCCATTGGCTGCTGGATAAAGCTTCGTATAAAGAAAACGGGAGATAGCGCGACGAGTAGTTGGCTCAGAGCGGGCATATCGAAGAAGAAGCTGATTGGTAACGCCAATAACACGACACACATCGTTAAGCCCAGGCCCAACATGATGTTAATAATATAGAGGTGATTAAGCTGTTTAGCGTTTAGCTCTTTATGGTAAATAATGGCATTGGACAGGCCTGCATCACCAAAAATCTGAGCAAACCCAACGACTAAGTTCACAATTGCTAATACGCCCAGTTCTGCAGCCGAAAGAAATCGCGCAACGATTAATAGTTGCGCGATCTGTAATCCAGCTCGAATCAATGTTGAGCTGGCTGTCCACGAAAAACCTTTTGCCGCGGTTTTAGTTATGCTCATTAACTAGTTCGCAGGCTGATAGAAAGGGTCTTCGATGACTTGTAGCAAGTATTTACCGTAACCACTTTTCAGTTGTTTATTGGCCAGTGCCACCAGTTGTTGCTTATCGATAAAGCCGCGACGATAAGCCACCTCTTCTGGACAGGCAACTTTTAAGCCTTGGCTACGCTCTATGGTAGCAATAAGCTGGGTTGCTTCCGCTAAACTGTCATGTGTTCCCGTGTCTAGCCAGGCGGTGCCTCGGCCCATCATCTCAAGGTAAAGCTCGTCATTGTCCAGGTAGACTCTGTTCAGATCGGTAATTTCAAGCTCGCCACGTACAGACGGCGATAGGCTTTTTGCGTATTCAACGGCGCGATGGTCATAAAAGTATAACCCCGTAAGCGCATAGTTAGATTTTGGCTTTTCAGGTTTCTCTTCGACGGAGATCACCTTTAAATCTTTATCAAACTCGACAATGCCATATCTCTCCGGATCGGCAACGTGATAGCCAAATACAGTGGCACCTTGTTGTCTGTCATTAGCGCGTTTTAGAACATTAGAGAAGTCTCTGGCGTAAAAAATGTTGTCGCCTAAAATTAATGCGCATGGACTTCCGTCTAAAAACTCTTCACCTATGGTTAATGCTTCGGCTAAACCATTAGGCTGCTCCTGTATTGCGTAGGTGATTGAGATACCCCATTGGGAGCCATCTTTCAGGAGCGCCTTGAATTGAGGTTGGTCTTTGGCAGTTGTGATGATCAAGATCTCATCGATTCCAGCGAGCATTAGTGTAGATAGAGGGTAGTAAATCATTGGTTTGTCATAAACCGGAACCAACTGTTTACTTATTGCAATTGTGATCGGATACAGTCGAGTGCCTGAACCACCAGCAAGAATAATACCTTTTCGTTTCTGAATCACGATATTGTTAAACCTGTATTAAATAATGATCTGCGAGGTTATCTATTATTTAATATATAGATAACCCGATTTAGCTTAAGAAAATGAATAATGAAAAGACTGCTAAGTTGCCACTGAGCATACAGATAAAGAACCAAGCACATTTAATCTAAGCTCAATATCTTTAACTATATGAAACTTTGAGTTTTGTTAGTCCATTAACCCTAATCTTTGCCCCTGATAACTACCGTTGAGTATAGCTTGATACCATTTCTCATTGGCCAGATACCATTGTACCGTTTTCCTGATCCCTGATTCAAATGTTTCTTGGGGCTGCCAGTTTAGCTCCTTGGAAATTTTACTGGCGTCAATCGCATATCTTAAGTCGTGACCGGGTCTGTCTTTCACGTAGGTGATTAAGCTGGAAAATGAGCTATCTTCACTTTTGATAACGGTCTCAGGCTTATTCGTGATCAACTCATCTAAGATAGTACAGATAGTGGTAACCACTTCCAGATTCGTTTTCTCATTGAAACCACCGATATTGTAGGTCTCGCCGGTTTCTCCTTCTGAAACTACTTTGTAAAGAGCGCGGGCATGATCTTCAACATATAGCCAATCTCTTATCTGGCTGCCATCCCCATATATTGGCAAGGGGTTGCCAGCTAATGCATTGATAATTACCAGTGGGATCAGCTTTTCCGGGAAGTGATATGGGCCATAGTTGTTAGAGCAGTTAGTGATCACTACGGGAAGGCCATAGGTTCTCTGCCAAGCTCGAACTAAGTGGTCTGAACTGGCTTTAGAAGCCGAATAGGGAGAGCTGGGGTCATAGGGGGTTTCTTCGGTAAACATCTTACCGCTGTCTCCAAGATCACCATATACTTCATCGGTTGAGATATGATGAAATCGAAACGCTTGCTTTAATTCATCATCTAAGTTTTGCCAGTATTCGCGAGCGACTTCCAACAAGTTGTATGTGCCGACAATGTTAGTTTGAATAAACTCTGAAGGCCCATCTATGGAACGATCAACATGGGATTCCGCCGCAAGGTGCATGATAAAGTCAGGCTTATGGATTTCAAATGCCTGCTTCATCGCTTTGTTGTCGCAGATGTCGGCTTGAATAAAAGAGTAATTCGGATGGCTGGCAATACTATCGAGCGAACTCAGGTTACCGGCATAAGTGAGTTTATCTATATTGATAACTTTAGTGTCTGTGCTTGTGATCAGGTAGCGAATTAACGCGCTGCCGATAAAGCCGGCCCCACCTGTGACTATGATAGTTTTCATCTTTTAAACCTGTTGTCTCTTTGAAAGTGCTACTGGCGAACCGCGCATTATAACATTTACAGTGTAATCAATTCAGTGTTGCTGACTTAATTTTCCAAAAAAGTGATGCCATTTTCTCGCTAAGGCTGCTTCGGTAAAGTTTTCCAGTAAAATGTTCTGGTTTGTCACCTGTTTTACCGGATCAGTTTGCTTTAATTGCTCATATGTAAGCTGGCTGAGGTTCTCTAATGAATGTACATCAAACTGATAGCTTTTAAAGTTCTCAAACGTGCTGGTTGATGCTTTTAAAAAAAGTTTTTTTCCATGTAACATCATGTAGTAGGCCACGTATAAACCTTGCTGTCGATCGTGTGCAAATACAGTTATGTCTACACCGGCTAGCAGATTGTCATATTCTGCTTTAGAGAGCATCTCAGTGATAGGCTGGAACTTGTTTCCGAAGAGTTTATTTCCCTGGGTTATGACGCTATGGATATAATCCTGGGTTCCGGCATAATTGAGTGGCATGAGGACGCTAATATCTTCTGTTGCCAGATGCTTAATCGAATCGAGTAATTCGAAGTGGTTATTACTCTTTGCCGCAGAGTTCCCCAGCAAAATTGTTTGAGTCTTGTGGCTTTTTGAGTCCAGAGTTTCTGGTTTTTCAACACCGACCAGAGGGTAGGGAAGTGTTTCGACCTGCTTGCGCCCAAGTAGTTGGTTAATTAGTTTACCATCGCCGGGGTTGAGCGACTTTACATAGTGCATTCTATTACACGTGATACTGTGAATCATTCTGGCGACATGTTGCTTCATATCTTGCTTATTTATAAGGTATTGATATGTGTCTGCTCCCCAACTCACCCAACTGCTTCTTTTCGGCAGGTTTGTTAATAGTAGTTTTAACCATAGTCTGCGGTTCAGCAGGCTATGAAAAATGAACTCAGCGTTTTTATCTTCCTGTTTCATCAGCAAAATAAGTTGCTGGTGATTCCGATAAATTGCAGCTTGGCAGCCCAACTCATTCAGTAGTCTGACATTTTCCTCATCGTTATTGGTGTTACTGCTGCTTTCGATCAAGACTTTATGCTTGAACTCATTTCCACAATGGTTTATGAAAAATTTAATAAAGTTATGGTAATGATGAGGAATATTCTCAAAAATATGAATGATCATTTTGTAACTGCCTATGGCGATATATTCGGCCGAATCTATTTTTCGGTTGCGTATGATGCCATAAACCCAATATTTTTTGACTAAAAACTTTTCTTTTTAAATTTAAGAGTTGTGCTTTTTGGGGAGACTGCAGGGGGTTGTAGTGGCGGTGTAATGAAACTGCAGGCTCTTTGTGTAGACTTTGTGTGGCTATTTTAACGAAACAAAATGGGAAATTGAGTCATTTACTTGTAATTGGCTCTTGACTGAGTAGTCAGGAGTTCTTGATTATTACTTAAGTTGCAGCCATTTATATTTGAATTCCTTTGGTTTGCAGTTTAATCGGGGCGTGATATTTCATCCAATCCTCCCTAAAGTATCAAAAATCAGCTGCTTTATGTGCTGCCCGACCGAGACATTTTGCTTTTGGAGTGGTAACGTACGCGAATATTTTTCTGGGAAGACTTTAAAATGAAAATTGCTATTGCAGGTACAGGTTATGTAGGCCTGTCTAATGCCGTGTTATTGGCGCAACATAATGAAGTTGTAGCTGTTGATATCATTGAAGAGAAAGTCGCGTTAATCAACGATAAAAAATCGCCTATTTCCGATAAGGAGATTGAAGATTATCTGGCGACTAAATCATTAAACCTTATCGCTACCTGTGATAAGCAATTTGCTTATACCGATGCAGATTATGTGATTGTTGCTACGCCGACGGATTATGATCCCGAAACCAATTACTTCAATACCTCTTCTGTAGAAGGTGTCATTGAGGATGTGTTGGCGATAAACCCTTCAGCCGCTATCGTGATTAAATCAACAGTTCCCGTTGGCTTTACCGAGTCTGTTCGTGAAAAGTTTAAGTGCGATAACATTATCTTCTCGCCCGAATTTTTGCGTGAAGGCTCAGCGTTATACGATAACCTGCATCCATCTCGCATCATCATAGGTGAACGCTCCGAACGTGCAACGGTTTTTGCAAATCTGTTATCTGAAGCGGCTCTTAAAGAAGATATTCCTCTGCTGTTTACCGATTCGACGGAAGCCGAAGCGGTTAAACTGTTTTCCAATACCTATCTGGCAATGCGTGTCGCCTATTTCAATGAGCTTGATAGCTATGCCGAAACACATGGTTTAGATACGCGTCAGATCATCGAAGGGGTAGGCTTAGACCCTCGTATAGGCAGCCATTACAACAACCCGTCATTTGGTTATGGCGGTTACTGCTTACCTAAAGATACCAAACAGTTACGTGCAAACTATGCCGATGTGCCTAACAGCTTGATCGGTGCCATTGTCGATGCCAATACGACTCGTAAGGACTTTGTTGCCGATGCGATAATTAAGAAAAACCCTACCAGGGTTGGCATATACCGCTTAATCATGAAGAGTGGCTCAGATAACTTCAGAGCCTCTTCGATTCAGGGAATTATGAAGCGTATCAAGGCCAAGGGAATCGAAGTGGTCGTCTATGAGCCTGTGCTCGATGATGCCGAATTTTTTCACTCTCGGGTAGTTAAAGATCTGGCTGAATTTAAGCAGATCTCCGACGTTATTGTGTCGAACCGTATGGTTGAAGAGATCGCCGATGTAGCCGACAAGGTTTACACTCGGGATCTGTTCGGAAATGATATGTAACTCATTGCTTCTGTTTAGATAGTTTGTAGAAATTTTTTTGAGCTTAACTTAATTATCAATTTAGTTAAGCTCTTTTCATTTAAGGATAAAAATGAAAGCCGTCATTCCGGTTGCAGGACTTGGTACCCGTATGCTGCCTGCAACCAAAGCCATACCTAAAGAGATGTTACCTTTGGTAGACAAGCCGCTCATTCAGTATATCGTCAATGAATGTGTAAAGGCGGGGATCAAAGAGATTGTGCTGGTGACCCATGCCAGTAAAAATGCTATCGAAAACCATTTCGATACCTCCTACGAGCTCGAGTCTACCCTGGAGAAGCGGGTTAAGCGCCAGTTACTGGATGAAGTTCAGGCTATCTGCCCCAAAGATGTGACCATTATGCATGTGCGCCAGGGCGAGGCAAAAGGTCTGGGGCATGCCGTCTTATGTGCTAAACCCTGCATCGGTAATCAACCCTTTGCCGTTGTGCTGCCCGATGTCATCTTAGATGAGTATACCGCCGATCAAACCAGTGAAAATTTAGCTTCTATGATAGGCCATTACAAATCGTCTCAATGCAGCCAGATCATGGTGGCTCCGGTTCCTGCCAGTGATGTCAATAAGTATGGCATTGCCGATTGTGGTGGTGTGGAGCTCTCGGCTGGAGATTCGGCAGCCATCTCAAAGATGGTTGAAAAGCCTGACGTCGATGAAGCACCCTCAAATCTGGCGGTTGTGGGGCGTTATGTATTATCTGAAAAGATCTGGGATCTGCTTGCCAGAACACCAGCGGGTGCCGGTGATGAAATTCAACTCACCGATGCGATCGATATGCTGATCGAGTCAGATACAGTTGAAGCCTTTCATATGACAGGTAAATCACATGATTGCGGTGACAAGCTTGGATACATGATGGCGTTTGTCGAGTATGGCCTTCGCAATGAGAAGTTAGGTGATGAATTTAGAGCCCAGCTAGCCGCATTGCTGGATTAATGCTCTTTGCTTTTTGTGTAGGACCGGCTTTACCAGCGAGCCGCCTTGTTTGTTATTAAAAGCTTCGCGGCTGAAGCGCGTTCCTACATAGGAGGGCGCTTATTACTCCCGGTGTATTCCTATCTCAATTTCAGCCTCGGGCAAGAGTTTTTTATACTCTGCCGCCAGTGCAGCTTTAGCTTCATCATCACCATGGACGATGCGGATATGCTTGGGCTTGTGGTGCATACGTTTGACGAAGTTGATGAGGTTCGCCTGGTCTGCATGGGCTGAGTAGCCGCTGATGGTGTGTACGCCGGCCTTTATATCCCGTTTATTTCCTTCAAGAACGACATAGCCCTTCTTAGGGCCATAGGTCTGAATATCCCTGCCTGGCGTTCCCTGAGCCTGATACCCCACAAACAGGATATCGGCGGTCGGCTCTTCGATAAACTGCTTCAGGTAGTTCATTATCCTACCGCCGCTGCACATGCCGCTGGCGGCGATAACGATGGCGGGTTTGTCCCTTTTTGAGAGATACTCTACCGTTGCCAGGTGCTCTTCATGGCTGTCTATGGTATAGAGTTGCTCGAAGTCCAGTGGGTGCCTGTGGTGTTTAAGCTTTTGCCTTGCCTCCTTGTCCCACAACTCTTTGAACTCGAGATACTTTTTCGTAAAGCTTGCCGCCAGAGGTGAGTCGACGATGATCTCAATATTTTCCCACATCTGAGATTGGCATGTTTTGCTATGTTCTTGCTTTTTGGAGAGCTTATGCTGCTGAAAAATGATCTGCTCGAGCTCATATAACAGCTCCTGTGTTCGGCCTATGCTAAAGGCGGGAATGAGTACTACGCCATTATCTGACACCGCTTTCTCTATCACAGATCTAAGGCTTTGCGTTCGTCTCTTTCGTCCCTGATGATTTTTATCGCCATAGGTGGATTCTATGATCAATGTATCTGTCCGGTAGGGGCTCTTCGGGCTGGCAAGCAGTGGTGTATAAGTTGCTCCCAGATCGCCCGAAAAAACGACTCTATGCATGCTCGATGCTTTGCTGCCGGGTTTATCAGTTATTGGGTTGCTGAGCTCTATCTCTATGTAGGCCGAACCCAGAATATGACCGGCAGGTTTAAATTTTGCCTTAGCCTTATTAAACCTGGAGCCGCTCTGCCTGTTGTCATCTGTGTCGGCGTTTCTATCGGATTTTTGAGAAGGGACTTCAAGTGGAAACCACAGGTTATATTCGACTGGTACCAGCAGTTTCTTCAACTGTTTCAGATACAGTTTAATAAGCCGTTTATCTTTTGTGACACCAACCCGGATAGCATCTTCGATGACCATAGGCAGCAGTGCCGCCGTGGCCGTAGTGGCAAAAATTGGTTGGTTGAATCCGGCTGCTAAAAGAAAAGGAATACGCCCTACATGATCGATATGGCAGTGAGTGATCAAGAGTGCGGTGACAGTGCTTATATCGAATATTATCTCTAACTGTTCGGCATTAGAGCCACCGGCCGTTTCCGCTCCCTGAAACAGGCCACAGTCGATAAGCAGGCTGCTATTTTCATTGATAATAAGCTGATGGCAGGAGCCGGTGACGCCATCCACCGCACCATGGTGGATGATATCGACTTTTAGTTCTGCAGGCATGGCTTGAGCTTTTGGCAAAATACACTCCCTGTATGTTTGTCACTATCTAATCTGAATATATCGCCTTTCAAAGAGAGAGCAAGCGGTTTCCGTGCTTCCGATAAAAAGCTTCGCGGCTGAAGCGCGCTCCTACAAGGGGCCAGATGATTTGTTTCTTGTGTAGGACCGGCTTCAGCCGAGAAGGATGATACCAACACGGCCAAAAGCTTCGCGGCTGAAGCACGCTCCTACAAGGGGCCAGATGATTTGTTTCTTGTGTAGGACCGGCTTCAGCCGGGAAGGATGATACCAACACGGCCAAAAGCTTCGCGGCTGAAGCACGCTCCTACAACGGGCCAGATGATTTGTTTCTTGTGTAGGACCGGCTTTAGCCGGGAAAGATGATAAAAACACACCTATAACAAGAGCAATCGCGGCTGAAGCGCGCTCCTACAAGGGGCCAGATGATTTGTTTCTTGTGTAGGACCGGCTTCAGCCGGGAAGGATGATACCAACACGGCCAAAAGCTTCGCGGCTGAAGCACGCTCCTACAACGGGTAGAGCGCTCCCGATTAATCAAAGATATAGAGGGTAAAGGTTCAATTGAGAACTTCATATTCCATTTTGGTATAAGTGTTGCCACCTTTATAACTTTAAAATCATTTCCGCCGTGGGTATGATGATTTCAGGACGTCATCCTGACGATATTTTAGTCTGGATTGTATTTGAGCTGCTTCTCTTTGATTAGAGCATGGTATGTTAACTTATGTGAGGTGGCAGGTTAATGAATAGTTGTAGCCGATGCATAGGCTCTGGTGACAACACTCAATTACCGCTACCTGGAAACAGTGAAGTGCAAGCTTGAAAAAGTAATTTTTACAATCGTTTACACGGAAATCGATATGTCAAAACATCTAACCCATCTGAAGCAGCTGGAAGCTGAGTCGATTCAAATTATGCGAGAAGTCGCCGCCGAGTTTGATAACCCTGTGATGCTCTATTCAGTAGGAAAGGATTCCTCAGTTCTGCTGCACCTTGCACGCAAGGCATTCTACCCGGGGAAAATCCCGTTTCCTTTGATGCATGTCGATACTAACTGGAAGTTCAGGGAGATGATCGAGTTTCGTGACAATATGGCACAAAAGTACGGTTTCGACCTTATCGTACATAAAAACCCCCGCGGCATGGAGATGGGTATCAACCCCTTCACTCACGGCAGTGCTAAGCACACCGATATCATGAAGACAGAGGGGCTTAAGCAAGCGCTCGATCAGCATGGTTTCGATGCCGCCTTCGGTGGTGCACGCCGCGATGAAGAGAAGTCCCGCGCCAAAGAGCGTGTCTACTCCTTTCGTGACAGTAAGCATCGCTGGGATCCTAAAAATCAACGTCCTGAGCTCTGGAACATCTATAACGGCAAGGTCGATAAGGGCGAGAGCATCCGTGTCTTCCCGCTATCTAACTGGACCGAACTGGATATCTGGCAGTACATCTATCTGGAAGATATTGAGATCCCCTCTCTCTATCTGGCTTCCGAGCGCCCCGTGGTGGAGCGTGACGGCACCCTTATCATGGTCGATGATGAGCGTATGCCACTCGAGGCCGGTGAAGATGTGCAGACCAAGATGGTGCGTTTCAGAACCTTAGGCTGTTACCCCTTAACCGGTGCTGTTGAATCTCAGGCACAAACCCTGCCGGAAATTATTCAGGAGATGTTGCTCTGCACCACATCAGAACGTCAGGGACGTGTCATAGATAATGACTCGGCCGGCTCGATGGAGAAGAAAAAGATGGAGGGGTATTTCTAAATCGCGGAACGATTTAGAAATAGGGCCGGCTAAAGCGAGCTCCTACAGAGAAACCGGTCACTACATCGGTTTAGTGCTTTTTTGAAAAATTGAATATCGAATTAACCGTGAGCAAACTTTTTCGAAGCTCTAAGCTCGAAGCTCACAGATAAGGAAGAAAAATGACCACCAGTTCTAATTTGATTGCTTCTGACATCGAAGCGTATCTGAAAGTCCATGAAAACAAAGATATGCTGCGAATTTTGACCTGTGGTAGTGTCGATGACGGTAAGTCTACTCTGATCGGTCGACTGCTCTTCGATAGTAAGATGATCTTTGAAGATCAGATGGCGGCGATTGAGAAAGACTCGAAACGCTTTAATACCACAGATGAAGCATTCGACCTGGCTCTGTTGGTAGACGGCCTTCAATCTGAGCGGGAACAGGGGATCACTATCGATGTCGCCTATCGCTACTTCGCCACCGAGCAGCGTAAGTTTATTATCGCCGATACGCCGGGTCACGAGCAGTACACCCGCAACATGGCAACCGGTGCGTCAACCTGTGACCTAGCCATTATCTTGATCGATGCCCGTCATGGCGTGCAGGTGCAGACCCGTCGCCACAGCTTTATCTGCTCTCAGTTAGGCATTAAGCACGTGATCATCGCCATCAATAAGATGGATGCTGTGGATTATGATCAGTCGACCTATCAGAAGATTAAGAAAGAGTATCGCGAGTTTGCTAAAGACCTGTCATTTACCGATGTTCGTTTCGTGCCTATTTCGGCACTTAAAGGTGATAACGTGGTAAATGAAAGTCAGCAGATGACCTGGTATCCGGGCTCTACCTTACTCAAATTGCTAAATACCGTTTCTGTGAAGCAAGATAGTAGTGAATCTTTTCGCTTTCAGGTTCAATATGTTAACCGTCCTAATCTCGATTTTCGTGGTTTCTGTGGCAATATTGGCTCGGGTGAAATTCGTGTCGGTGACACGGTTGTCGCACTGCCTTCGGGGAAAGAGAGTCGTATCAAGTCAATCGTAACCTTCGATGGTGAACTGGAGAAGGCCGGGGCCGGTGAAGCGGTGACATTGACACTTGAAGATGAGATCGATGTCAGCCGTGGTGATATGTTGGTGCGCCCTCATGACAGGCCGCATTCGGTGAGTAACTTTGAAGCCGATGTCGTCTGGATGACTGAGGAGCCGCTCTGCGTCGATCGTGAATATGCCATTAAGCTTGGAAGCAAATCTGTTTATGGTTATGCCGATGCCATCAACCATAAGGTAGATGTCAACACATTGGAGAAGCAATCGGCCGGGCAACTCGAGCTCAATGAGATTGGAAACTGTCATTTCACTGTGACCGAACCGGTGCAGTTCGATGCTTACGATGTGAATCGCTCGACAGGTGCCTTTATCGTTATCGATAGACTCACCAATGTCACCGTAGGTGCGGGCATGATCAGAAACTCTGTCGAAGGAAAGAGGGTAAAAGCCCATGAGTTTTCTGAGTTTGAGTTAGAGATGAACGCACTGGTCCGTAAGCACTTCCCACACTGGGGTGCGAAGGATATATCGAAGGGTTAAGGTTTTTTATGTAGGAGGGGCTTTAGCCCCGAATCTTTTGATTGAATTATAGTTCCCGGCTAAAGCCGGTCCTACATTGAAAAGATAGGATTTTATGTCTCTGGATGCTTATCTAACTATCGGGATCTTCCTCACGACGATTGTGGGGTTGATCCGGTTTCAGAGCCGACCGGCACTGGTGTTCGGTGTGGCTCTGTTGACTCTGGTCGGCTTGAACCTGGTCTCTAAAGAGCAGTTGCTGTCCAGCATGTCGAACCCGGGGTTAGTCACGCTCGTGCTCTTGATCTTGTGCTCTTTTGCGCTGGAGAAGACGCGTTTGCTACGTGTCATCGCCTCTAAAGTGATAGTAAACAGTTACAACTCTACCTGGTTACGCCTGTTCGGCATTACCGCGCTGAGTTCGGCTGTGCTGAACAATACTGCCGTGGTCGCTACCTTGCTTTCTCCTATTCGAAATAACCCACATCATCTTGCCAGTAAGTTACTGCTGCCTCTCTCCTATGCCGCGATCTTGGGGGGAACGCTAACTCTCATCGGTACCTCCACCAACTTGATTGTGAACAGTCTCTATATCGATGCGCAGGGGCAGTCGCTGAGCTTCTTCTCCTTTACTGCCATCGGCACGATATTAGTACTCGCTTGTGGCTTGGTATTGAGGGCTGCATCGCGTTGGTTACCTGAAATTGAGCATAAAGAGACCTGCTCTAAAGGCTATTTTATCGATGCAAAGGTGGTAAAGGGCTCTGAACTGATTGGTCGCTCGGTGGAAGATAATGGCTTAAGACATCTCGAATCCCTGTTTCTGGTTGAAGTGGTGAGAAGTGGACGTTTAATCAGTCCGGTTACCCCGACCGAAGTATTGCAGCTCGGTGACAGGCTCATCTTCAGTGGTGATATCACCAAGGTGATGCAGCTGAGTCAGTTTTCCGGGCTCGAGATGTTTGCCGAGAAAAATGGTCTGTTAGACTCAAACCTGACAGAAGTTGTTGTTAAGCAGGAAAGTGTGCTTATAGGGAAAACATTAAAAGGGGCCGGTTTCAGGGCCCTGTTTGATGCGGCTGTGGTTGCGATTAGACGTGATGGCGAAGAGGTATCGGGCAAGTTAGGCGAGGTGGTGATTAAGGCCGGTGACTTTTTGATGCTCGCCGTGGGTGAGGACTTTAAAACTCGTCGTAATATCAGTAAAAACTTCATCGTTATCAGTGGGATCGAACCCGAAACACGCATCAATGGCCACAGAGCCTGGCTCTCTATCGGTGGCTTCATCTTGACTATCGCTTTGGCGGCAACGGGGGTGATTGAGATGCTGCAGGGGTTAATATTACTCCTGGGAGTCATGATATTTAGTCAAAGCCTCAATGTGAACGAGATCGTTCGTCGTTTCCCTGTCGATATCTGGCTTATCGTTTCATCGGCGATTCTGCTCTCTCATGCCTTGGTCAACACAGGTGTGGTTGAGCTATTGGCTCACTGGGTCAACGGCGTCACCGATAAAGAGCACCTCTATCTGGCCTTGATTCTGGTCTATCTGATGACCTGGATGCTGACAGAGTTGGTGACCAATAATGCCGCAGCGGCGCTGATGTTTCCCATCGCTTACAGTATCGCCTTGGGTTTCGGCGTCGACATCTTGCCTTTCGTTATGACTGTGGCATTTGCAGCTAGTGGCAGCTTTATCAGCCCCTACGGCTATCAGACGAATTTGATGGTCTACAATGCTGGCCAGTATCGGTTGATGGATTTTATCCGGGTTGGCCTGCCCGTCAGCCTGGTGTATGCCACTATTGTGCTGATCGCTGTGCCGATATTTTTTCCGTTTTAGATGTTTGTAGGACCGGCTTTAGCCGGGAATGATGATACAAATACGGCCAAGGTTCGCGGCTGAAGCACGCTCCTACAGAGGAGTTGGGTATTTGTCTCTGGTGTAGGTTCAGCCTTTAGTCGGGAATGATTTAAATGGATAGGAAATGACACAAGAAAAATATAAAGTTATAGAAGTGGTGAATGAAAAATCCTCCGATGTTGTCTGGCATCAGGCGAGTGTGTCCCATGACCAGCGGGAGGCGGCCAATGGCCATGCTCCGGCGGTGCTCTGGTTTACCGGCCTGAGCGGCTCGGGAAAGTCGACTGTCGCGAATGCCGTCGACAGGATGCTGCACGATTTAGGGTGTAAGACCTATGTGCTGGACGGCGATAACGTTCGTCACGGCTTAAATGGTGACCTTGGTTTCTCAGATGCCGACCGGGTTGAGAACATCCGCCGGATAGGTGAAGTCTCTAAGCTGTTTGTCGATGCCGGCCTGCTGGTCTCAACCGCTTTTATCTCTCCCTTTGTCGAAGACAGAGCCTGCGTACGAGCCCTGCTCAGCGATAAGCAATTTATCGAGGTCTATATCGACACGCCTATCGAAGTATGCGAGCAGCGCGACCCCAAAGGCCTGTATAAGAAGGCCCGCGCCGGTGAGATAAAGAACTTCACCGGCATAGACTCGGCCTATGAACAGCCAAGCAGTCCTGAAGTACATGTAAAGACTGCAGAAAAGTCTATCCAAGAGTGTGCACTGCAGGTTGTAAGCTATCTGAAAGAGAGTGGCTATATCAAAGTGTAGTCCGGTTGAGGTTAATTGTAGAACCGGCTTTAGCCGGGAAAGATGAGACAAATACGGCCAAAGTTCGCGGCCGAAGCGCGCTCCTACAAGGGGGGGAGAGATGATTTGTTCTTGTGTAGGACCGGCTTTAGCCGGGAAGGATGATTCAAACACGGCCAAAAGCTTCGCGGCTGAAGCACGCTCCTACAGAGGGATAGGTCTGATTATAGGATTTTCATGAATTACGATATTTTTAATGGTGATGCAGATGGCATTATTGCGCTACTACAACTGAGGTTGGCAAATCCTGTTGAGAGTGAATTGATGACGGGTGTTAAGCGGGATATCAATCTGCTTACGCAGCTTACTGAAAGAGTCGAGATATCTGACTCCGATAAGCTAACTGTGCTCGATATCTCTATGGAGAAGAATAAACCGGGTTTAACTAAGGTATTGGAAGAGGGGGCCGAACTCTTTTATGCCGATCACCACAGAGCCGACGAGATTCCTGAGAGCAAGCTATTAGATGCCCATATCGATCTTGATCCCGACACCTGTACGGCGCTGATCATAGACAGGCTTTTGGATGGACAGTTTCATCATTGGGCCATTACCGCCGCTTATGGAGATAATCTTATTGCTAAGGCTGACAAGCTTTCAAAGGCGGCTGGTTTATCCGTTGAGCAGTCCGGGCAGTTGAAAGAGCTGGGTACCTTGATCAATTACAACGGCTATGGCGCTGCAGTTGAAGATCTGCACTTTCACCCAGCGTCCCTTTACCGGGCACTTCTGAAATACTCCTCTCCTTTCGATGTGATTGCCGATACTCACTCTCCCTTCTATTGCCTTAAACAAGCCTATCAGGAGGATATGGAGAAAGTGTTAGCCATAAAACCTCAATATAGCAGTGATAAACTGGCTCTGTTTGAACTCCCTGATGAAGCATGGGCCAGGCGGATAAGTGGTGTGTATGGCAATCTGTTGGCCAATCAAAGCCCTGACTCTGCGCATGCCGTATTAACGGCAAATAGCGACAGCAGCTATACCGTTTCTCTGCGTGCGCCATTGTCGAATAAGCAGGGAGCGGGGGATATCTGTAGCCAGTTTGAGACCGGAGGTGGCAGGGCTGCCGCCGCAGGTATCAATGCGTTGCCTGAAGAGGGGATTGCCGGTTTTATTCAAGCGGTGGAAGCGTTTTATTAAAGGCATTTAATATAAGCCGTGAAGAATGATACCAACACGGTAAAAAGCTTCGCGGCTAAAGCGCGCTCCTACAGACGGGCCTTGGTGTTTGCTTTTGTGTAGGACCGGCTTCAGCCGGGAAGGATGGTTCGTAATTCATTACCCCCTGCGGATTCAAAGGTAAATACAGTCCCAGTGAGAATATCTCCCAATATTTTTGACAATGCCAGCTCTTAGGGGATTAGCGACTATATACCGCATTATCTGTTTAATATCTTCACTCTTTCTAAGGTTATGGTCGTAAAAACCAGGTTGCCAAACCTGCTTATCTCTATTTAATTGTGTATTAATTAGTTTCGCACTACGTCCTTTTATTGAGCCTACGGCGTGACTTAAGTCGGCTGTCTCATTTAACTGAAAAAGCCAGTGAAGATGGTCGGGCATCAAGACAAAACCTATTGTGTTGGTAATCTCTAGTTCGTCAGTTTGTTTTAGGCTATTAATGACAATGCGAGCGCAGCAGAAATCGAGGAAAAGTGGCTCTCTGTTATGGGTATTTGTTGTCACAAAATAATAGTTATTGTCTTTACTGTATCTTCCAACCCTTAAGTCTTTTCCATGTTTCATCACTAGATCCTTCTAGGTTTTGAAATACCTTTGGTAAAAGTTACTTTAGTTTAAAAATTCGCATATCTGAAATATCGTGTGGAAATCATCAGCACTTTTCCTTTGCCAGTATCTTCGCGGCTGAAGCACGCTCCTACAGGGGGGGCTGGGTGTTTATTTTTGTGTAGGACCTGCTTCAGCCGGGAAGGATGGTTCAAACACGGCCAATGTTCGCGCTGAAGCGCGCTCCTACAGGGCGGCTGGATATCTGTCTTTTGTTGTAGGACCGGCTTTAGCCGGGAAGGTGATACAAATACGGCCAATGTTCGCGCTGAAGCACGCTCCTACAGGGGGGGGCTGGGTGTTTATTTTTGTGTAGGACCGGCTTTAGCCGGGAAGGTGATACAAATACGGCCAATGTTCGCGCTGAAGCGCGCTCCTACAGGGCGGCTGGATATCTGTCTTTTGTTGTAGGACCGGCTTTAGCCGGGAAGGTGATACAAATACGGCCAATGTTCGCGCTGAAGCGCGCTCCTACAGGGCGGCTGGATATCTGTCTTTTGTTGTAGGACCGGCTTTAGCCGAGAAAGATGATACAAATACGGCCAAAGTTCGCGGCTAAAGCACTCTCCTACAGGGAAGGATGATAAGAGGTTATGTGACAGCTTTGAATGCTCACCTTTTAACTGTACACTTCGCTGTAACCTCTTTTGAAGAAAATAGCAGTGATGAGAAAAGGCATTATTTTAGCGGGTGGAACCGGCTCTCGCCTCTACCCTATAACGCAAGTTGTGAGTAAACAGCTACTGCCTGTCTATGATAAGCCGATGATCTACTACCCTCTGGCAACCCTGATGCAGGCGGGGATCACCGAGATCTTACTCATCTGTACGCCGACAGATAAGCCTTTGTTTGAAAGTTTATTAAAAGATGGTAATCAATGGGGGATATCCCTGCATTATGCAGAGCAGGCAAAGCCAAACGGACTTGCAGAGGCATTAATTATTGGCGAACCCTTTCTCAATGGTGAGGCTTGTGCACTGATCTTGGGGGATAACCTATTCTACGGTGATGCGCTGAGCACTTTATTGACCGATATTAGCTTAAATAGCAAAGGTGCTACGGTATTTGGCTATCACGTTGCTAATCCTGGTGACTATGGCGTCGTTTCTTTTGATAACTTTGGTAAGGTCTTGTCGATTGATGAGAAACCGAAACAGCCAAAATCTCAATACGCGATGCCTGGTTTGTATTTCTTCGATAATCGAGCTTCCTGTTTTGCAAAGCAAGTTAAACCGTCGGCTCGTAATGAGTTGGAGATCGTGGATGTCATTAATTCTTATCTGTTGGCCGAAGAGCTGAGCGTAAATATTTTGGGAAGGGGGACTGCCTGGCTTGATACGGGCACTCCAGATGCCCTGTCTGAAGCAACGCAATTTATTGCAGCCATCGAAAAGCGACAAGGCTTGAAAGTGAATTGTCCGGAGGAGGTTGCTTATAGGCTGGGTTTAATTAATGGTGCCCAATTGAAAACCTTAGCAAAGCCCTTGTTGAAAAGCGGGTATGGTGAGTATCTGTTGAACCTGTTAGATGACCCTTGTAGAACCGGTTTCAGCCGTTAGGGGGGATTAACAATTCAGCCAAAAGCTCGCGGCTGAAGCGTGCTCCTACAGGGTCTTAGGTGTTTGTCTCTTGTGTAGGACCGGCTTTAGCCGGGAAGGATGATACAGACACGGCCAAAAGCTTCGCGGCTGAAGCGTGCTCCTACGGAGGGGCTGGGTGTTTGTCTCTTGTGTAGGACCGGCTTTAGCCGGTCAGGATGATACAAACATGGTAAAAAGCTTCGCGGCAGAAGCGCGCTCCTAAAGGGGCTTAGGTGTTTGTCCCTTGTGTAGGACCGGCTTCAGCCGGGAAGGATGATACAGACATGGCCAAAAGCTTCGAGGCTGAAGCGTGCTCCTACAGGGGGCTTAGGTGATCTGTCTTTTGTGTAGGACCGGCTTTAGCCGGGCTAAATCCGATAATTTCATTTTCTATCGTCGAAAAGGCGTCGTTATCTTCACTCTGCCAATAAATTTGCCGCAGCAATTGATACTCTTTTTCAGTTTCCTTGTCGATATTGAAGCACTTATCCTGGTTTAACCTTTTCAATAGTGCGGGGAATGAATGTATGGCGCTATTTGATGAAGAGTTGCTGTCTGTACAAATCCTTCCCACTAAGGGTAAGCACTCTGCATAGTCGTAGGTCTCTCTGAGTTGAGTAGATTGCTCAGCCTGATTGAAGCGGTAAAAAAGGATGGGCACCCGATGCAGAAGCAGATCGATAAACAGGGATGATTGGTCTGTGATCAACAGATCGACTTCGTGCAATATTCCGTAAACATCCTGCCAGGATGAAATATCAAGGATGTTGGGGTATCTGGCTAACTGCTTTCCGAGGTGGGCTTCATTGGGGTGAAAGCGAATCAGAAACAGCTGGTTTTTCTGCTGTAACTGCTTCGAGAGCCTGGGCCAGTCGAAGCCTTTATTGTAATGGCTCATGGGTTCGGCTTCTTTTTTATTATGAGCCGAATTCCGGCAAGTGATCGGTTCGACATCATGACAGGTAGGCACATATAAGATCACCCGATCATATTGGGCACTAAAAATGCTCTTCAGAGACTGCTTTTGCTTGGGGTATCGCCTGTAATAGTCGGTTCTGGGATTACCGCTTCGGATCACCTGTTCAGGAGTGACCCTGAAAGCCGAGCTGAAAAGGGAGTCGATAACCGGGCTGGGGCTCATCATGATATCGGGACTGACATGTTGCTGGTGGAATTTCAGGGTGTTATGCAGCCTTCCAAGTGCTCCACTGGCGTGATACATGTGAGCCAGTGGACCGGTCTTGATATCGAACTCAATCTTCTTTAGCGGAGAACCGTGCCAGAGATTCACCTTGATAGCCCCTTTGGCGGCATACTGATTGATATCGCCCACATAGGTGTTATAAAAATAGTATCTGGCAGTCAGGCAATGATATAGCCCCTTAAGGCTCCTGCGGTGGTAGGCTTCAACGCCTTGCTGACGCAGCTGCTTAATCAGGTTTTTATCTCCTCCAATCCAGATAGCCCGAATAAAGCGGGTCTGCTGCCAGTGAAGGCACAGATATTTGGCATTGTCTGAAAACTGGTTCTTGTAACTGCCAAGTACGGCTTTATTCATTCTCGGACAGAAACCTAAACAGTGGTAGATGATCTTTCTTAATATGGCAGCCATTAAATTCATCATTTTATTCTCGCTTTTATCTATCGGCCATTAACCTGAGAGAGGTTGCTCTTTATCTCTGTAGTGGAGATGTTGCCGGTCCTGTCTAAGTAGACGACCCGACACAGGGCCGAGAGTGAGTCGAACTTTCCCTCCCAATCACTGCCCATACCGAAAATATCTACCTTTAAGTTGCTGATATCATTTTGCTTCTGTTGCCAGTTTGATTCAGGGATGACTAGGTCTACGTAGCGGCATGCTGCAACAATCTCGGCCCTCTGCTGATAGTTGAAAAAAGCGGCCTTGCCTTTTAGAGCGTTGAACTCATCGGTCGACACTCCGACGATGAGTCTGTCGCCCAGAGCCTTGAGGCGCTGAAACAGGCGAACGTGACCGAAATGAAACAGATCGAATGTGCCGTAAGTGATAATTGTCTTCATGGCCCTCTCCTCGAACTTTGGTGTTTTGCCTCAGCTTTCTCAAAGCAAATTTTTGTTAATTACTCTCCCCTTGTGAGGGGGGGGTCACCGGTTTGACATTGACTGCCTTCGATTTAAACTCGCTCCGTCCACTTCGTTTTGGTTTTCCTGGCCGTCGTGTATCAGCAGGGAGCGCCATAGAAGTGACAGGTATTTACCGTGGCGTTTATCTGCATCAAACTCTAGTGCCAACAGAGTTCGCTCCTCCTCTGGTGATGATTCATCGAGAAGCAGCTGCACCGGCCCTAGTACCCCCAGACGCTGGTTTTGGAGGCCTTGAGAGTGGCGAACTTCAGGTGAAGCGCCGAAAAGATCTAATCTGCCGCTTATGACGTGTCTGAGCTGAGGGAGCAGCGCCAATACCTTGGGCGAGATGTTCCATCTCCACGTCTGGAAAGCGTGGCCTGAGTTATCTCGGTGGCTTTGTGTGATCACTGAAGCTTGTATTGGTTTGTACAGCACCTTGGCCGACTTTCTCTCCATTCGGTAGAAATATTTGATAAATGAAAACGCCTGAATCAGGGGCCACAAAGGCAGGCTAAGCATGAGTAAAATGAGGAGTAAACTTCTTGTGGTTAAGCTTGTTCTGTTTGAGCTATCAATTTCACCGGCTTGACTCGAGCCTATCAGGGCTTGGTCATCTATCTCTAAGGTGGCTCCGCTTCTCACATTTATCAGTAAGTTTTTACTTAGAATACTGTCTCTTATCTCTAAGTTTTCGCCCACATAGGTATGAGGCAACACCAGAGAGTTATTCAGTGTCGTTTCTCGGTCTATCAGGCAATTGCTGCCGACTAAAACACCGTTCTTCAGGGTTACGCTGGGATCGATCCGGGCGTTTGCTCCGATAATTCCCCATCCGCTTTGCTTGTTTAATTGTCCGGTATGCGCTTTTGCGCCAACATAAAAATCCTGTTCGGGATTAGCCGATTGATAACAGCGCTCCATCGGTGTCAAAGATGGGTATTGGTTGGCTGCCAGGCTCAGGTTGGTATCTATATAGGATTGGAAACTGTCCAGCATGCAGCAGTGTCCATGTAAAACAAGTGTCACGACTGCTTCACCACAGCTTTGCCCGGCCAAAGGCCAGTTAAGGTTGGCTACATGTGGCAGCGCAGCCGGTAATAACATCATGCCCGCTTTTTGGTTGGCCATTTTGGCTTGAACAAAATTATCCGGAAACGCTTTGGAGAATTCGATAAACTGGCCTATCGATGGCGAGCGGAATATATCACCTCTGGCCAGCAGTAATTTTTCCTCTGTATCGAGTGACAGACGCTTCAATACTGAAGTGGTCTGCTCCTGTGGTTTACTCAGGAAGTACTCAATATCGACTCCCCACTTATTACCAGTGCCCAGATGTTGTTCTATCTCTCTTGCCTGGGGGGAGATGACGAGTTTGACCTGTGTTATGCCAGCTGATGAGATATCCTCTAACGTATACTCAATGACCGCCTTGTTGCCTACGGGCAGGAGAGCGGGACAGTAGTGCCTGTTCAGAGGTGAGAGTTCATCTCCTAGTCTGTTAGCAAAGATTATGGCTTGCATGGGTTACTCTCCATCGTTAAAGGTGATTGTCATTTAAGTTAGTGCTCTCTCATTCACACTAATATGCCCCTCTTGCGAACAGGACTGCGGGGATAGTTTTGAGTAATAACCAGATATCGGTAAGCATTGATTGTTGATAGATATAATCGATATCAAGCTCAACCTGACGCTCAAAGGGGATATCGGAACGCCCGCTTACCTGCCAGATACAGGTAATGCCGGGCTTTACCGCTAACCTTGTTCTGTCTTTCAGTGAGTATTGTTTGACCTCTGATTCAAGCGCCGGGCGAGGGCCCACCAGAGACATCTCTCCGCGGATCACATTCCATAGTTGAGGCAGCTCATCGATGGAGGCTTTTCTTATTATCCGGCCCACAAGGGTGATTCGGGGATCGCGTTTCATTTTGAACAGTACGCCACCTTGCATCTCGTTTTCAGCTTGCAGTTTACTCAGCCTCTGCTCGGCATCCTGATACATGGAGCGAAACTTCCACATGGTAAACGGGGCGTTATTCTTCCCGGCTCTTTGTTGGCTGAATAGTACCGGTCCTTTGGACTCGGCTCGGATCGCTAACGCTACTAATATCAGTGCGGGAGAGAGAATTAACAGCAAGCTGGAGGCACCAACCAGGTCGAGCCCACGTTTCAAAATTTTGGTCAGCTTGCTGCTTATTCGTTGACGCTGGCAGCGGTTGAGCGCGACCAAGTTTTTCGTTTCAATATTCGTCAGGTCTGTGATGCTCTCTGAACCGGTATGGTTGGCTTTCATGCCAGGCTCGATGGCCGTGCTCCCGTCTGAATGGCTCAGGTTGAGCTTAGCCGAAGCAAGAGGCTTATCTCTCCGGACGGCTTCAGCTCTCTCCTTGCGGATCTCTTTTAGCACCCGGTAGATAAACAGGGGGTTTCCTAAGATATAGCGCTTCCACATGCGTCCGGGCTCTTCTGACAGACGACATATCCACTCCATTCCTATCTGTCTCATCCACAGTGGTGCGCGCCTCACTTTTTCGGCGTAGAAGTCAAACAGGCCGCCAACTCCGATACCAACGGCCACATCGAGTTTGTGTTTATGCTCGGCAAGCCATAGTTCCTGCTTCGGGGCACCCATGGCGACGAGTAGTACCGCCGCTCCTGACTCGTTTATCTGCTTGATGACGTTATCGTTAAGTTTTGGCTTATCGATAAACCCGTGGTGGGTGCCGGCTATCTTGAGTGTCGGGAATCGGCATTGCATTTTTTCTGCTGCCGCTGCGGCTATGCCATCTTCACCACCAAGTAAAAACAGTGAGAGTCCTTCATCGGCAAGTTGTTGGCACAGTCTCGGAAACATGTCGGTACCATTTAAGTTGTCTTTTGGTGCTAACCCTTTCCAGAGACTTGCCAGCCTGATCCCGGAGCCGTCGGCGAACACCATGTCACAGGCATGCTGCAGACAGTGACGGTATTGGCTGTGCTTCTGGCTTATATTCATGCAGTCAGCATTAACAAATGCATATTGAGTCATGTGCTGTTTATCACTGTGTTTGACTTGGGGCTGACCTGCCCGATTGATGATGCTTGAGATCAGCTCCTCCATGCTCAAATTATTCAGCTGGATACCAAACAGGGGGATCGTTTTCACATGCTTGTTAGCATCGGGGCTTGAACATAACCAGATGATGACGGCTCTGGATATGGCAAGCAGATAGTTCACCGCTCCTTTATGTGCATCGGTAATGGCACTATCCTGATCTTCGAAGCTCAACCCAATTTGCCGGTGCATCATCTTAAAAGAGAGCAAGCCGGGTTTGATTTCTGCAAGCTCCGGGTACTGCAGTGGGTGAGGTGATGTCCGGTTACCCATACCGGTTTCATCGAGAGCATAGCTTGGCTCTGTGCCCAGTAGTGAAATATCACCTTTGAGTAAGTTGAGCAGGTGTGGCCACTGACAGCATATTCCCTCTCCGGAGAATTGATAAAGGGCGATCGGTTTATTATCCAGGCCATAGATGTAGACGTATTCGATGGCTGAACCATATCGACATCTCCTGTAGCCATATTTGAGGATCAACACAGGCGAAGCTGCGATGATCAGCAGCACTGCAGCCAGGATATCGATGGCTCTTACGGAAAAGGGTTTTATTCCCGATTGAGTGGCATGAGTCTGTGTTGTCATCCTTGTCTTCCTTAAGCTTAAAAAGCCAGTTGAGTGAAGTATGATTCGTGACTAAGGTAATGCATCCTTTGAGCCAGTTTTTATTTCTCAATATTTTCAGTTGTTTAACTTCATGTGGCTTGGTTTTTTCAGTATGAAAAAATTCGCAGTTGCAGTTTGCAATGCATAAATGGTTTTACCTTTGATATCACTTTTCGGGAAGTGATAAGCGGTAAGTTTTAAGTGACAAGTAAGAGTAAATCGGCCGTGATAATTTGCCGCCATGCATATAGGAGTGGGAAATTGACAGTGTAGGAATGGCTTTAACCTCGATGTTTGAATAACGAAGTTGTTAACTACGAACAAAGCCGGTCCTACACAAGAGACAGATGCCTTCATCCTCTGTAGGAGCGTGCTTCAGCCGCGAAGCTTTTGTAGTTGCGAATTTGGCCCTGTTTGTATCACCTTTCCCGGCTGAAGCCGTTCCTACACCAAAGCCGGTCTTACGATATCATTGACGATTTCACTCCGTCTCTGGTGATGCGCGCTCTCTGCAGGTAGCCCATGACAAACTGACCTATGTTTTCGCACACCTTGTACATCGATGATGGCAGCAGCCATAGCAGGTAGGCCGCAGTCAAGGTGACACAGGTTCTGCCGGTCTCATCGAGCATTATCGAAGGCGAAACGCTCAGTGCCTTGTTAATCAGTGTAATTGCAGCCCGACCTTGTCCGTTTCGAATCGATTGACGAGCCAGATATCGGAGCTGATAGGCTCTGGCACTCTTCTCATGCTTCTTCAGCAGCTTGGGAGCGAACAGTCTGGCCTTATCTATCATCTGCTCCCACGACGCGAGTTGCTTCATGATGTTCGATGAGAGTCCCGCCTGGTTGAGGCGGTAGAAGGTGAGCGGCGCCGGGATCCCCTCCATCTTCCAATCTGTCGTTGCGACTATGCGCAACCAGCATTCGATATCTTCCGATTGACGAAACTTCTCATCGAAATAACAGCTGTAGTTTTCGCTGTGATCGAGTGGCTGGAAGCGAATATCGTTGAGGGTTTCACGGCGCACTACAGGGGCAGAGCCATTGCCTACCGGGTTTCTGCACAGTAAGTGTGCGGCGGTGATCCCCTTCAGTTGCGGCATCTGGAAGAAGTGGATCAGCTTACCCTTATGATTCATAAAGCTTGAACGGGAGAAGCTTATTCCTATCTTGGGAGAGCGGTTAAGGTGCTCGACATGCAGCATAAGCTTATCTGCATGCCACATATCATCGGAGTCGATGAAGGCGACATATCTGCCTATGGCGTGGCGGATCCCTGTGTTACGCGCCGCGGCGAGTCCCTTATTGGTGGTGTGATTAACGATACGGATCCTGTGGTCGAGTATGGTGCGACTAATCTCAAGGCTTTTATCGGTGGAGCAATCATTGACAAGAATGAGCTCAAAATCTGTGAAGGTTTGAGCTAACACAGAGTTAATAGCCTGTTTGACAAAGTGTTGAACGTTATAGATAGGCATAACTACAGATACTTTAGGCGTCATGGTGAACCTCCTGGTTAAAACCCTTGAGTTGGTCTGGCTGTTCCCCCTTACGGGAGCTCAAGATAAAGTAGTGGATATAGAGATTGAATGCGGGCATTGCGATCAGATGGATGATTAAGATCCCCAGAGCTACGCCTGTTAAGCCCCATTGGCTGCATATGCCGATGGTGATGGCTAATAGCAAGGTAAAGCCAATGTTAAATGAGAGGTTTAATTTACTCTCACCCAGGCTGATGAGCAGCTGACTGCTCGCCTCTCCAAGAGGCCTCACCAGACCACTGAGGCAAAGTAAAATAAATACAGGAAGTGCGCCGGCCTCTATCCAATGCGTTCCATATACGAACGGCAGATAGAGGGGAGCGAGTAGCGATTGCAGTACGATAACGGGAATGGTGATCTTGAGGATCAGTATCAGCGAATGCACATAGCGTTGCTGAAGCAGTTTATTGCCTGTCGAATGCCAGACTTGTCCGGTTTTATCACACAGGTGGGAGTACAAGGCAGTACCATAACTTTGGATGATCCCTAAGCTGATCCCTAAGCTGGTATTAAATGCGAAAAAGTATACTCCCAACGCTTCGACGCCCAGAAAATATCCGATAAGGAGGTAATCGATATTTTGTCTCAGGGCGATGCTCAAATCGCTTAAGCCAACCTGAGAACCAAAGCTGAATAATTTACCGATAGACCATTGTTCAGCCTTTGCATGGTTTGAACTGGTGAAGGTATTCTCTTTTGGCGTTATCACGCTCTCAGATTTTAGTGGCTTAGGGCTTGTTTGTGGTTGAGACATAAGTTGTGGGAGCGGGTTTCGATATCTGTGTATGGCAATCCAGACAAAAATGACTAATACCTTAGGCAAGATGATGGCCCAAATTCCCAGGCCCATTAATGCAAGGGCGGCTGTCAGCAGCCCATCTAAGATGGTCTGCCACAGAATAGCCCGGCCCACGCGGCGCATGTTATTGGCCCTGAGGTTAATTGCGGCGTATAACATTCCGAAGGGGAGTAACAAATAGCTTGTTGCCATGAGTATCATAGGCGCGATAAGCGTCGAGTCTTGGTTAAAGAGGGCAAGGGGCCAACTGAGTAAGCTCATGGCAACGAAGGCGGTTAAGGTGGCAATCCAATTGGTTTTGTTTGCATTGGCAAGTGATGCGGCTAACGATACATCATCCATCTTGATCAATGCGGCCGAGGTGATGCGCCTTGTCGGTGTGCAGATCAGCTCGAAACAGGCGAGAATGATGGCTACCTGTCCGAAAATCTCCGGAGTCAACAGGCGCGCCAAGATGATACTGGATGCTAACCTTACGATACGGCCAAGCACCTGGGCCGAACCTAACCAGAAAAGACTTTTCGAGAAAGTACTTTTAGTCGGTTGTTCGGCTACTGTAGATGGCTTGGGTGTCGTATTCATTAAAGAAACCTTTTATGTGATATCGATGAGTGATTAAAAACGTGTTTCAACGACGCTTTAACCCCTCTCTAAATCTTCTTTAGCTACCTTTATCTATGTACTACAGGTTTCATGCCAACTAGTTGCCTTTGTTTAGCTGTTTGATTTAATAGGATGTTTTATTTTAAGCATTGGTGTGAGGCCGTGAGTTCTGCTTCTCTGTTTCTGTTCTGCGGCTGATCTGTTGCAAAATGCGAATTGAAAATGACCCTTTGTAGGAGCGTGCTTTAGCCGCGAAGCTTTTAATATTGGAGTGAGCAGTTCCCGGCTGAAGTCAGTCTTACATCAAATCCGGTCTTACCCGGTAGCGTAATAGGCCGTAACCTCTTTTGTAGGAGCGTGCTTCAGCCGCGAAGCTTTTAATATTGGAGTGAGCAGTTCCCGGCTGAAGCCGGTCTTACATCAAATCCGGTCTTACCCGGTAGCGTAATGGGCCTTAACCTCTTTTGTAGGAGCGTGCTTCAGCCGCGAAGCTTGTATTATGGAAAAAGCTTTTCCCGGCTAAAGCCGGTCTTACACCAAAACCGGTTCTACGCAAGGTGGCTACGCTTATGGGCTATGCCAATCACGATCAGCCCCGGCCAGAAGAGATAGGCGAGGATCTCCAGATTCTCTCCGAAGGTATATAGAAACAGCTGCAGTAATACTGCCATTGCCGATGCGGCCACCGGTGATTTAAACATAGAGCCTATCAAGGTGATGAAGCTGACGAGAAAAGGCAGAGCGAGCGAGATCGCCCCAACCAGCCCCTTCACAAACAGCAGGCCGTACCAGGTGTGGTGTGAGCCTATCGGCATATATTCAACCAAGTGCGGCCCACGCTCTACTATGCCATGGCCCCATACCAGGGCTTCGTTGGCCCAGCGCTCCAGTGCAATATCGGCAAGGTGTTGACGTACTCTGGTGGAGCCGGCTCTGGCGGCTTTTATTGCAGCGATACTCATCTCAATCTTTTCGATCGCCTGTGTGCCGAAAATGCCGGAAAGAAGGGTAACCGGAGTGGTGATAAAGTAGAGCCAGGGCGATCTATGGTAGCGAATAAAGGCGAAATACCCGAGTAAGGTGAGGTAGCAGAGCAGAGCCAGTCGTGATTGAGAGATCAGGACCAGCAGCAGACTGCCCACTATGCCGTAGGTTTTAAAACATCTGTCTTTTTCCTGCATGGCGAAGTTCAGAAACAGGTTTCCCATCATACCCAGCGCCGGAGCCCAGGGGGTAAACAGCCGCCACCTGGGGGTGCCGCTGCCCGGGTCTATCTCATATAGGCTGACACTGAAAAACTCAGGGCCCGGCCCGCCTATGATACTAAGTGGCGAGACATATATGGTGCCCGGTAATCCAAAGACCCAGGCGAGGAGACAAAAGGGAAACAGGATGAGGCTGTGT
Organism: uncultured Shewanella sp.; assembly: GCF_947501225.1. GTDB lineage: Bacteria > Pseudomonadota > Gammaproteobacteria > Enterobacterales > Shewanellaceae > Shewanella. The sequence goes on along the minus strand of NZ_CANMUW010000004.1, from coordinate 52,885 downwards.
TTACACACGATGCAGGTGGCTCGGTAGATGATCTCCGGGCGTATGTTGAGTGAGCCTATCAGGGGAAAAATGGCGAGCAGTGCCCAGCCTTTTGCCCACCCTATACTGGATTTTATCAATTTTGGCAGGCCGAGTTCATAGTCAAAGTGAGCGATCACTAGCGCTACCAGCATGATACACATGCCTGCTATCCAGTTTAGTTGAGCCGTCGTCATGACGAAATCCTGTCTGTCAAAGACAAAGCGTTTGAACATGCGTAGGAGCAAGATCCAACCTATGACGGGGGCGACGATGTACATGGCACCCAGGAGCCAAAACAGATAGGTATAGGTGATGCTTACCCAGATGAGCTTCTCGTCACTGTTTTGTGGTTTGAGCGTGTCTCTGCTCATATGCATTACCTTTATATATAACCTAGAAGCTAAAGCTTCGTTCCTGTAATCCCCAACTTTTCCCGGCTAAAACCGGTCTTATACAAGAGACAAACACACCGCCCCCTCTGTAGGAGCGTGCTTCAGCCGCGAAGCTATTAATAACGCTTAGACCTGTTCCCGGTTAAAGCCTTTTCTGCGGCGGACATCTCTATGTCGTTAAGATCTTTTGCAGTATCGGCTTTCTTATCCACATGATGCATAAGCCTGCCAGTGAGAAAATGGAGGCCACCGCTCCGCCGAGCAAGGTTAAAACCTTTGCCATGGAGTTGGCTTTTAACGGCAGACTTGGCGGAGCCAGCAGCTGAACCAGAGGGTAAGCGGAATAGATGTCGGCTTTACCGACATCCATCTTCGCTAGTGCTGAGGTAAATACCGCCGTTGCCACCTTATGCTCCCGGTGAAGATCTTCAAGTTTTGCCGCATCATCATTACTGTCTTCAAGACGGGTGTCCCAGGCGTTTATCTGCTGAGTGAGGGCGCTGATCTCGTGACTTAACCCCTCCGCTTCAGTTGTTAATGAGAGCAGTTGTCGCATCAGTTGTGCCCGTCCATCGATATCGTCTGCAGAGAGCATCAGCATTAAGGTGTCATCCTGATAACCCAGAAGCGTTTTACAACGCTCTCTCAGAGCATTGAAAAGTGCCTGTTGCTGCTGAGTTTGGGTCATTATCTGGGGATGCTTCTTACCATAGCGGCCGGAAAATTCGGCGAGACTCGTTGTCGACTCTGTGTAGATAACCAGTAGCTGTTGGTACAGTTGGTCATTCTTTAATTTGAGTAGATCTGCAGCCTGTTTGGCGTTCAGAGACAGGTGCAACTCCAGCATCTTTTGGCTTGCGATCACCCCCTGTAGCTTGGAAACCATATTGACCTTGTTGTGTCTGAGCCGCTCTATCGTGAGTGCGAGCTCCTTAAATTGATCCAGTGAAACCAGGCCAATCTGAGATTGAAAGTTAAGTATCTTCTCCTGACTCTGACTCACCTTAGTGGCGAAGCCATCGATACCCATCTTGATCCCATCTTCTCTTTGGCGAATCTCATCTTCCCTGAGTTGTGACAGCAGGGCCTGTAAACTGTGGTAGTGGGCCCACGCTTTGTCCTGCGCTCCTTGTGCTGTATTGCTGCTGATATTGAACTGCATCAAGCCTGTCTGGTTTGGCAGTTTTAGTTTAGGTTTGCCCATGGCTTGAGGTGTCAGCTTTACCGCTTTGGCGGCGGCATCGAGTAAGACCTGACTCATGGAGAGCGCCTTGTAGTTCTCTCTGGGATCGATAGCCGAGCTTGAGTAGGGCGAACTGCTTGTGCTGGTGGCTTGACCTATGCTGTCTAAGTTGACTAATGCTCCGGCACCTGCGCCGGGCAGAATGAGTGTCCACTTACTGACAAAGCGTGTGGGTGTGTTGACGATTGCTGCTATCACCAGTGTCCAGATGAGGATAAGAGCCGCTAACGCCGTTTTTATATACACCCGGCGACGTGCATTAACGGGCAGGCTGCTGCCCTTTATTGCGGCTCGCTTTAACCATAGAAGCTGGCTAGGGTGATGTTTATTTTTCATCTTGTCATCCTTGGGAATATCTCTATCAAGCCTTAAAGTACGCCGAGCAAGGTTGCGGGCAGCAAAATTTCGGTGAAGGTCTTGGCGATTTCACGAATGTTGGTGACGCCGGAGTCGTAACAGGCAATACCATCACCGGGAAGCAGCACCGGATTCATGTTGGGCTTCCACGAGTGAGCCATTAAGTTGTCCAGCGAACGTTCGACCACATCTATCTGTTTGGTGAGCGGGTTCTTGGTGATCAATATTATGTGTCGGCTCGCATTGGTGCTTTGTGCCCCCCCGATACAGTTGGCACCTATAGCGCCGCTAAGCAGCCGGGTGCCGTAGGGGAAGCGAGTCGCTTCAGTATCGACTGCCGACTGCGAGTTACTGCTGGCGGGTTGAGTCAGGTTAGAGATAAACACCCTGATGCCCGGAGCCGTGATCTGCGAGGGTCTGGCCAGCTCATCATTAAACCGGTTCAGCTGAGGAACATGAATATGATCGCCTGCCATCAGCGTCAGGTGAGGGGTAGAGCTGCCAGTGATGGCCCCCGATAGATCAAGGGAGATAGTTTGTTGGCCACGGGTCACTTTAATGGCACTGATATCGGCGTCAGGGCTGATACCACCCGATGATCTTAGCGCCGCGGCGATACTTCTCCCTGACGCCTGGTCTCCCGTATGTCCGCCATTATCATCGGTGATCTCTGTATCTGACTTATGATTGATAAAGTGAGTGCCTGGCTCAAAAACTGCGCCGGAGACACTTACCTCGATAGGTGCCCATTTCAGGGGGGTGATGCTTATTCTGATAGAGCCGGCAAGCATTAATTGCTCTTCGATCAATACCTGACGTATGCAGCTTTTCAGTGCCTCGATTTTCAATCCCCGCGCCTCAACTCCGGGAATAAAGGGAAGGTAGATATATCCATCGGCGTTAACTTCGACCTGGCTGCTGAACTCCTCTCCGTTGAGGATCTCGATATTAAGCCTGTCGCCAACAGACAGGTGTAGCTCATTAAAGCGGGAGAGCAGTTCGAGCTGTGCAATTGAGCCTCTCATCTCTATAGCGCTCAGTGAGGAAGCTTGTTCGTTAGAACTCTGTTGCTTCTGAGAGTCTGTTTGCCACCTCTTTCTCACATATGGTGTTGAGCTATCGTAATAGTGGCAAGGTTTAACTTCACGTTGCTCCCCCTCCTCAATGACACTGCTTTTTGTGAAGCTGGTTTCCTGACGACAAAGCTCCTTCTCTTGAGTCAGTGTTGGAGTTACACAACCTGTAACATTCAAGCAAAGGCCGAACAGAGTCAGTGATAAACTTGCCTTTAATTTCTGTTTAAAATCAAAAAACATCTGGCAACTCCCGGTTTAATATTGCAGTTCAGTGGTGTTTAGAGCTGCATTTACGGCTGCAGGGACCCGAGCAAGCATCATGTTTCACAGATATGTTCGATTGCGGCCGCTTGATCTTCATAGATAGTAAATACCTGATGGAGCCGCGTGAGCTCGATTAAAGCCCGAACACCGTCAGAGGGGGAGAGTAGAATGATCTCACCGGCTTTTTTCTGAGTGAGCTTCAATGCTGAGACTAAAATGGATAGGCCACTGGAGTCGATATATTCAACTTTATGCAGGTCTAATACGAGTTTATTGCTACCTGCTTCAATTTGACGTGTGATCGCGGCCCTGAGGGTGGGAGTCTGTGCCATCACCATCTCTTTCGGGAGTGTAATTAAGCAGGCGTTGTCGAGTGCTAATGGTGAAAATGTCATATGAAGCTCCTTACTGAGAACTATTGGGTGAATTCTTTACTTATATAAACTATTTACCTTTACAAGCTTGATTGCACAACTCAGGCCAATATTTATCTTGTTGAATTAAAAGGGTAAATATAGGGAGGCAGTTTAATTAGCATGGTGTTTAAAGCGGAAAATGAAATTGCGAGGCAGAATGCAAAGGAGGTGTTTACACATATTAGCGCTTTAGCCGCTGTAGGAGTGGGCTTCAGCCATGAAGCTTTTTATCATGGGGTGAGCGATTCCCGGCTCAAGCCGGTCCTACACTATTGTTTTCCAATCCCCCCTTCTTCGTAGGAGCGCACTTTAGGCGCGAATTTTATTCAAGGAATCGAATCATTCCCGGCTAAAGCCGCTCCTACACTATTGTTTTCCAATCTCCCCCCTTCTTCGTAGGAGCGCACTTTAGGCGCGAATTTTTATTCAAGGAATCTAATCATTCCCGGTTAAAGCCGGTCCTACACTATTGTTTTCCAATCTCCCCCCTTCTTCGTAGGAGCGCACTTTAGGCGCGAATTTTTATTCAAGGAATCTAATCATTCCCGGCTAAAGCCGGTCCTATATTAACTCCTCAATAAACTTAACCTAAGGTGTGTGCCGGCAACGGATGCCTGATATCTGACCTGATCCATCCAGTTTTGAATGATCCATAGCCCTCGGCCTGAGATAGAGAAGGGAGAGGGGCATTCAACCTGATCGCCCATAGGCAAATAGGGGGCTTTATCTAACAGATCTACGGTTATGCGATCCTGGTTACAATGCATGATGATGACAATGTCTTCGACTTGGTTATCCGTATGTTCGAGAACATTGGATAGTGCTTCGAGTATACAGGTGATCACTTTAAACCTCTGTTGGATCTGTACGCTGTTTTGCTGCAGAAATTGCTCCAACTCCTGACACAGTAAGTTACTGCTCCAGACACTTTGAGATAAATTTAATTGAATACTATTCATAAACCCTCCGGTACAAACTCAATATTTTCTGTTTAGTTACTGTTAATTGACTCACCGCTCATTTTATTTTTCGGATATCTGCGCCTGGTTAACTCAGCCACTATTGGTTCACTATCAATCAGTTCCCCCTCGATCAGAAGCTGGTCACTCAATGGCAGAGGCGTATCGACCCATGAGAGGTTATTTGCGCAACCTTTTCCCGAGTCAGGCTTGTCACCCTGGCCCTTTTCGTCATCTGTTTCAGCGCCCGAAAGATTTGGTACACAGAGCAGCATCATAGAGATGTCATCCTGAGGGACTTTCTGCTGCCAAAGGTCGAGGGAGTGAGACAGGTAGTGAAGTAAAGATTCGGGTTCGAGTTGGTGTGCCTTGGAGCAGCTCTTGATTAGTCTCTGTTGTCCAAACTCACCAAAGCTTGGGTGCCGGCACTCATATAAACCATCAGAATAGAGTAGCAGGCTCTGCTGCGGCTTCAGGTTAAAGGTGTCGAACTCATATCGGTAGTTACTGTCTATGCCCAAGGGTATGCCGGAAGTCAGTTTCACCAGCTCTGCCTTTTCTCCGCTAAGCAGTATGGGAAGCGGGTGACCGGCAACGGTTAATTTAACTCTGCCGCTTACTGTATTGGCCACTCCGAGAATTAAGGTGGCAAATTTGCCTGAATGCTCAGGATCTTCAAAGTCAGCGTTTAATTGGTTGACGATAAGTGCGGGGTCCAGGCTTGCCCAGTCACAGCTGTTGCAATTTAATCTTTGTGCGAGGGTAAAGCTCTGCATCGAGGCGGCGATTCCATGCCCTGTGACATCTAAAAGATAAAAACCCAGATGAGAGTCATCGATCTCTAAGCATTGAAAGATATCTCCGGCCAGTTCTTGTGCCGGCTGAAATTGGGTGGCAAGTTTCCAGCCGTTCTGAAGTGTGCACGAGGGCGGAAGCAGCGCACCCTGCAGCCTGGCTGCGCTATCAATATCATTCTGTATCTGGTGTAGATATGCCTGCTCCTTTGTCAATGACCTGCTGAGCTCACTGTTTCTGTTTTTCAGCTGACGTTGCATGCTTACTATGCGCGCAGCAGCTAATACCCTGGCCTTAAGTATGCTTGGGATAAAGGGTTTGGTCAGGAAGTCATCGGCGCCGGATTCTATGCCAATAACGGTATGTTTTGTTTGGTTATTTGCTGTCAGCAGAATAATGTAAAGGCTTGGGTTCATCTCTTTGAGATATTTACAGAGCTCAGGCCCGCTGATCCCAGGCATCCGCCAGTCGCTGATGATGATGTCGGCTTGCTCTTGCCGGAAGAATTCGATCGCCTCCTCGCCACTGCTGCAGCTTGAAACCTTTATCCCCATACTTTTCAATAACTGCTTGATAAAACAACGTTCACTTTCGGTATCTTCAACCACGAGAATGGAGAGATCTTCGGTTTGAAGTTGAAATGTAGTCGCAGACTCTTCCATAACCATTATCATATTTCTCACTCATCAAGTTTTGATACCAGATGAGATAAGCAAGGTGCATGCCTTCTGAGAAGGGAATTATTTACTGCTTTGTATTTACGGTAAAAAATTCTAGCAGTTATCATTCCGGCACATAGCGAAGAGGTGAAAGCTGAGGCTTTATTGCAAAATGCAAACACCTCATTCATATTAGGTAAAAGCTTAGCTATTAACTTCTGGATTTAGCTTATCTTTTTAGATAAGCCTGCTGTTTCATATCGAGCGCTTGCACTCTTTGTACTCTTATAACCGGGTTCAGCTTTTCCGGTGAGCGATCCCTTAATGAGAGGCGTTCATGTCGATGTTTAAGGCTTAGTGCTGTTCTGGCATAAGCTTTGCCTGAGTATAGGGATACAGACAGCTAAGGATATGCAAAATGAAAATGTCTTGGTCGAAATTACATCTCCTGCTTCTATCCTCAGTGTTAAGTATTAGTCTGAGTGTTTATGGGGCGGGCAATGATAAATCAATTTATACCAATAAGTTAGATGCTTCACGGACGATAACCTTTGGCGTGGTTCCTCAGCAGGCTGCCAGTACACTTGCCCGGTTATGGTCTCCGGTACTCTCTGAGTTATCGCAAAATACAAATATTCAAGTGCGTTTTGCAACGGCGCCGGATATTCCTACCTTCGAGAGGAGGCTCGCCTCCGGGGAGTATGATGTCGCCTATATGAACCCATATCACTACACTGTATTTAGCAAAAATCCGGGGTATCGGGCCTTAGTCAAGCAGAAGGATAAGAAGATAAAGGGCATTGTCGTTGTCAGGCATGACTCACCTATCCAATCATTGGATGAATTGTCGGGAAAAATAGTTGCGTTTCCTGCGCCTGCCGCATTTGCGGCCAGCGTACTTCCCAGAGCAAACCTGAAACTGAGAGGCTTAGAGAACGAGAACAGATATGTCGGTTCACATGATTCTGTTTATCTGGCGGTGGCGCAGGGATTGGCCGACGCCGGAGGGGGGGTTAAAAGAACCTTCAAGACAATGGACATGGCCACGACAAGCCAGCTACGGGTGTTGTGGGTGACTCCTGGTTATACCCCCCATGCCATCGCCGTTCATCCCAGGGTTCCGGCTGAGATAGTCGATGAGTTGAGGCAAGGTTTTGTCGAATTATCATCATCTCCTCAGGGGAGAGAAGTGCTAAATACCTTAGGGCTTAATAGTTTTGAGGCCGCCAAAAACAGCGATTGGGACGATGTAAGAGCGCTGGGTTTAGGTGGATTTAAAAAGCCACTGGCAGCTCAAAATGAAGCGGATAACTCCTCAGCCAAAGGAGAAAACTAGTGTCTTTCAGATTAAAAACGGTACTCGGCATTGCACTCATTGAGGGGGTTTTACTGCTGCTGTTGGTATATACCAGTGTGGATTACCTGAGAAGCTCAAATGAGGCTGAAATTGAGAAACGCGCCGATTCAATCGTGACGCTCTTTGCCGCAGCAGCAAAAGATGCGGTGATCAGCACCGATGTCTCTACCCTGCAGGTGTTAGCCAATGAGTTGTTGGCAAATACGCAAGTATTGTATGTCAACGTCTATGATAAAAACTCACTCCTGGTCCGGCTTGGAGAAGTGCAATCCGGCGAACCTATGAAGGCTGAAGCCGGTCGTGATCTGGGGATATCCAGCGTCGATGATGGGGTATTGGATGTCGAAGCCGATATTATGGAGTCCGGGTATATATTCGGGCGGGTTGAAATTGGTGTCGGTGTGAATGAGTTTGATCAGTTCCTGATGAGCGCGACAACCCGCTTTTTCTCTATTGCCGGTTTAGAGATGCTGCTGGTTGCACTTTTTTCGTGGCTGTTGGGGCACTACCTGACCCGCAATCTGAGTGAACTTAAAACGGCTTCTAAACGTATTTTAAGGGGAGAGACGGGGATACAGATCCCCGTGACCGCAACGGATGAGATAGGTCAAACAACCCTTGCTTTTAACCGGATGATTGAGAAGGTCGAGAGCAACAGGAGCGAGCTTGAAAGTGCCAACACCCGTCTGAGTACGATTTTAGAAACTGCGGTAGATGGCTTTATCATCGTCGATACTGCCGGAGTTATCACTCAGGTTAACAGCGCGGTCTGCCGTCTGTTTGGTTACAAACTCGATGAGTTGATAGGGGAGAATGTCTCCATTTTTATGCCGGCACATGAACGGCATATGCATGGTAGTTTTCTGGAAAGGTTTATTCGCTCAGGCCGCGACGCCCGTAACGGAAGAGAGCTCATGGCGCAAAACAGGAGCGGTAAGTTGTTTCCGATTGAGCTGTCGGTCTCCAGGATGACTATCGAAAATGAAACTATGTTATTGGGACTGGTGAAAGACTTAAGTGATATTAAGCGTAAAGAGGTGGCAGCGCTGCGTACCGAGACCATCTTGTTGGCGACCCTTGAAGCCAGTCAGGACGCCCTGATCACCATAGATATCACCGGAAGAGTGCAGGAGTTTAATGATGCAGCCTGTAAGTTATTCGGTCACAGACGTGAGCAGGCCTTAGGTGAACTCCTCGAAGATCTTATTTTTACCGATATTGAGAGAAAAAGTTTTAAACAGGGGCTGCAGCTTTTCAGGCAAACCGGCGAGGGGCCTGCCATAAAGAAAAGCATCGAGGTGATGTCTGTCAAGCGCGATGGCAGCGCATTTCCTGTTGAGATGAAGATGATCCCCGTGCAGTTGGGGGATGAGATCTTACTGACCGCTTTTCTGCATGATATTTCGAAGAGAATCGAGTATGAGACTCAGTTAAAACAGGCAAAAGATCAAGCCGAGTCGGGCAGTAAGGCTAAGTCAAGGTTTCTGGCAACTATGAGTCATGAGATCCGTTCTCCCCTTAATGCGGTTTTAGGAAGTGTCGAACTGATGCTCGATTCACAGCTGAATAAGGAACAGCGCATCTATGCTCATACGGCAAAAGAAGCCGGTACCGCACTGCTCAGCACCATTAATGATATTTTAGATTTTTCAAAGATTGAGGCCGGGCAGATGAGATTGGAGAGTGTTAGCTTTTCACCGGCGAAGCTTGTGGCTCAGGTAATGCGGATATTGGCCCCTAAGGCTCACGAAAAGGGGGTCAATCTCGCATGTTTTATCAATCGCAATGTGCCTGAGTTTGTAAAAGGTGATGCACAACGTTTACGTCAGGTTATTCATAATCTTGTCGATAACGCCATAAAGTTTTCGACTGCTGGCTGCGTTTCGGTAGAGATGTGGATCCCTGATAGTCATCACGAAGAGGTGCAGCTTTATTGTGCCGTCACCGATGAAGGTATTGGTGTGAGCATGGCGGCTCAAAAGAAACTGTTTAAGGAGTTTAGCCAGGTTCATGACCAACATAACACTAATTACAAGGGAACCGGACTGGGCTTAGCTATCTGCGCCGAGCTTATCGAGATGATGGGAGGGCGGATTGAGTTAAGTAGTCGTCTTGGACACGGAAGCTGCTTCAGATTTGATGTTTTGTTAAAACTTGAGGAGCGGCAATTAAATCCACTTGTTCATCTGCCTGCTCATGCCAGAGTGTTACTGGTCCATCCAGATAAAACCGTCGCCCACCTGGTAAGCAAGCAATATAGCCAGTATGGGGTGACTAGCGTTAATGTCAGCCGGGTTAGCGATATCCTCAGTGCCGCAGAGGTGAAGGGGCGCTTTAACCTTATCTTGATCGATGATACCGGTTTGTCTGAGTTAAGTTTGAAGTTAACCAACCTCCTTAAGCGGGATTTTCTGTTTGAAGGGGGGGCAATTGCGATACTCATGTCTGAATTAAGGCCTGAAATGTCGGGTGTGGTGTCAGATATTGGCCTGGATCAGATGATAAACAAACCCTTGAGTCGTGAGATGATGCTGGGGTTATTGAGTGGTGATGATGTTAATAACCAACACAAGGGCGAAAGTGAAGCTATGCTTCCGGATCTCACGACTAAGAATAAGCTACTGCTTTTGGCCGAGGATAGTCCTTCGAATCAAGTTGTTGCCGGTGCAATGTTGACCAAATCCGGTTTCGAAGTGGAGTATGCCAATAATGGTAGCGAGGCCGTTAATATGGCGGCTCAAAAGAACTATGGTTTGATTTTGATGGATATGCGAATGCCGGAGATGGATGGTGTTGAAGCGACTAAAAATATTCTATTGCATCAACCCGGTACCATTATTCTGGCCATGACAGCTAATGTACAGCCGGAGGATATTGAAAACTGCCTGTCGGCCGGGATGAAAGATTTTGTTCCTAAACCTGTAAATAAGCTTGATTTAGTGAGAATAATTAATAAATGGTTACCGGAAGTTACCGGACTCGAAAGTACTGCTATAGAAGGCAGGGCGAAACTTACCCCGGAAAGTTGTGAAGATGAGGGGGGCCAATTACACTTGGATAATGATACGTCGAGTGGGGGGCTAATGGTCATTAAAACGGACAGTGAAACACGGGATAATGTTACCGATGGCGACGAGCTAGCTCTACAGACACTGTTTGATGAATCAGTACTTGCCGAGCTTACCGAGGCTTTAGGTGTTGAGTCTATGAAGGGGATGTTTACTGTATACCTTCAGGAGACCAATGAAAGGTTGGAAACACTTAACTCTTTGATGCATCCGATGGATTTTACTGAAATTGATAATCAGGCACACACGCTAAAAAGCAGTTCAGGTAGCTTTGGTGCCCAGGCCCTGTATGAGGTGGCCAAAAGTCTTGAGAGGAGCGCCAGAGAGCAAGATAAAGAGGAAGTCGAGTCATATATGAGCGAAGTTCAGCTGGTGGGACAAGAGACGATAAAGGCCTTTAAAGCACGCTTTGCGGCCTGACAGGGAATTCGATGTAAAGGTTTCTCCGGTCATTAAGTTGTTCGGTTTTTTATTATAGGTGATGTTAAATATGGAAGTTAATCAATCTTTTACAGCGTTACTTGTTGAGGACAGCATGTCGCTGGGCGCGCTTTATACCGAATACTTACGCTCCGAAGGTGCAAAGGTTACTCATGTCAATCACGGAGAGGATGCCTTAACCGAGTTAGCTCAATGGCAACCGGATCTATTGGTATTAGATATCAAGTTACCCGATATGTCGGGAATGGAGATACTGCAAAAAGTCCAGTCCAGCTATCCCGGCATCACAGTTATCATGATAACCGCCCATGGAACGATAGACCTGGCGGTAGAATCGATGAAGAGCGGGGCATTTGATTTTCTGGTTAAGCCTTTCGATGCTAAGCGGCTTTCGATCACAGTGAGAAACGCCTTAAAACAGCGCCAACTTGTTAACTTAGTCGAAAGTTATGAGAAAAGCCTACCAAAAGAGAACTACATGGGCTTTGTGGGAGAGTCCCTTGCCATGCAGACGGTATATAAGACCATAGATTGTGTGGCTAACAGTAAAGCCTCAGTTTTTATCGTCGGAGAGAGTGGCACAGGTAAAGAGGTTTGTGCCCAGGCGATACACCATGCGGGTAACCGTAGTGATAAACCCTTTGTGGCTTTAAATTGTGCCTCAATCCCTAAAGACCTTATCGAGAGTGAGATATTCGGGCATACAAAAGGTGCATTCACCGGTGCCGTGGCGAACAGAGAGGGAGCCGCGAGTCGTGCGGATCGGGGAACACTTTTCCTCGATGAAATTTGTGAGATGGATCTTGAGCTTCAGAGCAAGTTATTGAGGTTTATCCAGACAGGCGTTTTTCAGAAGGTGGGAGGAACGAAGGAGGAGAGGGTCGATGTCCGCTTTGTGAGCGCGACCAACAGAGTTCCCTGGGAGGAGGTCAAGCAGGGCAGATTCAGGGAAGATCTTTTCTATCGGCTTCATGTGATCCCTGTTGAGCTCCCTCCCCTGAGAATGAGGGGCAAAGATGTGTTGTTACTGGCCGATAAATTACTGAAAGAGTACAACCTTGAGGAGGGGAAGGAGTTTAAAAGCTTCTCTGTCGGAGCTAAAAAGCTGCTTCAAAGTTACTCCTGGCCCGGCAATGTGCGCCAGCTGCAAAATGTGATACGACAAGTGGTTGTGTTAAATGCCTCCGATATAGTCGATGAGTCGATGTTACCCCCACTGCTGCAGTCACTGCCCGATACTCAAACCCAGTCAGTTGTCGCCATGACAAGCGCTAATGTCCCTGCGGTTTCCAAGGGGGGGGCCGATGAGTCTATCACGCCCCGTGATGTCGAGTCGGTGAGTGAGCCGGAGGCGCAATCACCTGCTCCCGGTTCAGATAAACCTGAACCGATCATTCCTCTGTGGCTGTCTGAGAAGCAGACGATCGAGGCTGCGATAGCCCGTTGTGATGGCAATGTTCCAAAAGCCGCTGCGTTGTTAGATATCAGTGCTTCGACGATCTATCGTAAGCGCCAGAGTTGGGATGAGCTACATGAGGCTGCTGAGAGTTAATATTCAGCCCCAGAACAATGGCTCATATGTCTGATTTAATGACGTTTCTGAAAGAGATAGCGCCGATGTATACGCCTTTTTAGTTATCTAAGCTCTAGGATAAGCGGCTGATAAGGCGTAGACTTCCGAATACTGATATTTTCTCTGCCAACATAAAGAAGAGTCATTATGAAGTATCCTGTTGACACTCACGCCCACACCATAGCCTCCACCCATGCCTATAGTACGGTTCATGATTACATTGCTGTGGCTAAAGAGAGGGGGCTTAAGTTATTTGCGATAACGGATCATGGCCCGGATATGGCTGATGCTCCCCATTTCTGGCATTTTGTTAATTTAAGAGTGTTACCCAGGATAGTCGATGGTGTGGGTATTTTAAGAGGTATCGAAGCCAATATAAAAAATGATGCGGGAGAGATCGATTATTTTGGTGACTACCTCAAAGAGCTTGATATTGTGCTGGCCGGGTTTCATGAACCCGTTTTTCCTCCCTCGGATAAACAGACCCACACCAAGGCGCTGATCAATACCATAGAAAGTGGCAATGTCGATATCATTACTCATCCGGGGAATCCGGCATACCCTATCGATATTACGGCTGTGGCGGAGGCTGCTGCACGATGTGATGTTGCATTGGAGATCAATAACTCCTCGTTTGAGATGTCCCGAAAAGGCAGTGAGGCAAATTGTATCGCTATCGCAAAAGCGGTTCGTGATGCGGGGGGCTTATTGGTGATGGGCTCGGACTCCCACGTCGCATTCAGCTTAGGCGAGTTCCCCCAGGCCCTTGCTATCATCGAGGCTGCAAAGTTTCCCAAGGAGCGACTGCTGAATCGAACTCCAGAGGCGCTGCTCGAGTTTCTCTCTAAAAGAGGACACACGACGTTGGATGATTTTGCCGAGTTATAGTTAAGAAGACGGCCTTTGGCCTATCGCTTCGCGGACGGCAATGACTATTCGATGAGCTGCGCTCTATCAGGAAAAGAAAAGAGACTGGCATTCGTGCTCAGTCTCTTTTTTTAACCAGCGATGCAGGCGTCAATTAACTCGCGTAGTGAGTGTCGTCTCGGCTTATACAGTCAGCAAAGCTGGCGTCGATTAGCTCACCTGGTGAGCGTCTCAGGTGTTAGGCTCTTCTTCAGATTAAAAACTTCTTTCCCAACCGGCATATATGGTGCCGTCCCAGTCGTTGCCGCCTGAGGTCATGTACTTGCTATAGCCCAGGGTGCCACCCAACTTTAAGGTACCCCGATAGAAGGGGCGGTGATAGCTGGTGTCAAACTGATACATCTGCTCATACTCGCCATGGGATACCGGGTTTCCGCCTGGAGAGGCTACATCGCTACTGTCGACATTGAGCTTTAGCCATCTCAGTTTATTGGTGATGTTCTGACCGCCACCCAGTTGGGTGATCCCGCCGATAACCAGTGTGCGGGAGTCATTGTCGTAGGTGCTGCCCAGACTCTTACTATAGTAACGGTAGCCATCTTTGTAGAAGCCATGCTCATACATGCAGTTGTATATCTTGTCATCGACGCCACATGAGGCTGTGGTATCGGCATATTCGATAAACACACGGGTATTAATATCATTCAGCATGAAGTCGATACCGCCCATATTGGATGCGTTAATGAGTTTGTGTTTTTCGGTGTGATAGTCTTCATGAATACGCTCGAAGTAGATCCCGTACGGGATCCCGAAAGCGGTATCGGACCAGCGGAAATCATAACCCGCCAGCATATTTTCCTGACCGTTCTCAAGCTCGCCTTCAACCTGGCCGCCATTAAACAGTCCGTCCCACCAGTCACTTAAGCTGTTACCGTAACCTTCGCCGCCCCACTGCATGGTCCATGAGAAACCGATCTCGAGTTTAGATATCGGTCTCAGGGTTCCGCGTGCGCCCCAGTGTCTTGCCTCAGGTACATAGCGGTCACTCTCCATCTGACTGAAGCTGGTGGTAAAGGTCCAGGGACCGGCCCAGCTGAGCCAAGGTGTCTCGAACGCTTCACTGTTATTGCGGCTAAAAGTGACCCCCGGCATGGGACGGGCGTTGGTGGTCTGAATTAACCCCGTATCCCAGCCCGGTCCCCAGAACTTTTGTTGCGCGCCTGCGCTGACAATCCAGTTTCCCAGCATGACTGCTGCAAAGCTGTTATCCAATCTTGCGCTATTACCATCGATAGGATCGTAGTGGTAACTGGCCGAGACTCGCCCACTAAACCACTCTTTAGTCACTTCGGCATTCACTGTCGTTTCAGCCTTGTCGCGGTAGTCCTGTCCAAAACCGATAAAGCGTGTCGTATCTGTGGCTGCGGCGACCTCTATGTTGCTGTCAAAGCTTCGATGAGCATTCTTGTAGGCGTTCATGACTCTTTCAAACGCCACAGCCTGCAGCTTGGATAATTGGGAGAGATCGGCGTTGTCCATATCTTTTTTTAAACCCGCCCACATCAGCGGATAGGTCGTGACAGGCTGTACTATCACGCCTGTATCTGAAAGCAGCTGTATATCGGCGCGCAGCGCCAAATCATCGGGTTCGATCCACCATGCGGCCTGCGCCGAGCTGCACCCCAAAAGAAATAATCCGGATAGTATCTTAAATTTCATTGTGATCCCTTATGTCACTGTGATCCCTTACCTCATTGCCCGGCATAGTAAGTGATTTAAACAGATGGTAAAAGAGGCGGCGAATAAATTAACCTGGCATCATGGTTTTCATATTAAAATGGAGCCGGAGGTGGCAAATTTGTTATGACTTGGTTTCCTCTTCTTTGTGTGGGTGTTGCCATATCCGGGGCGGGCAATAGTTATTCTTTCATGCTCTGTGGTATGTACCCTTCCCATAGAGAGGTGAGCGTTGATTTAAAATTGAGCGGGAGTGGAAAAGAGCCGATGTTACGAATAGGCATAGATCTTGGTGGAACGAAAATAGAAGTCGTTGCTTTGGATGGTGAAGGAAAAGAGCTGTATCGTAAGAGGATCCCGACGCCACGAGAGTATCTTGCCACACTGGATGCCATAGAAAGCTTAGTGAATGAAGCCGAGTCGATATTGGCGCAGACAGGAAGTGTTGGTGTCGGGATCCCGGGTGTTATCTCCCCCTTTTCCGGGTTAGTTAAAAATGCAAACTCTACCTGGCTCAACGGGCACCCACTGGATATCGATCTCGCAGAGCGTTTGGGGCGAGAGGTCAGGGTCGCTAACGACGCAAACTGTTTTGCCATCTCCGAAGCAATTGATGGTGCGGCAGCGGGAAAAGGGGTGGTGTTTGGCGTTATCTTAGGTACAGGTTGTGGCGCGGGTGTGGCCATTAATGGCAAGGTACACGGTGGTGGTAATGGTATCGGTGGTGAATGGGGGCACAATCCACTGCCGTGGATGACAAAAGATGAATTCAATACCACCTCCTGTTTCTGTGGTAACCAAGATTGTATCGAGACCTTCATCTCCGGAACCGGGTTCGTGAGAGATTATAGGGCTGCCGGGGGCGATGCCGGCAGTGGTGTTGAGATTGTGGCATTGATGGAGAGAGGCGATCCGCAGGCAAAGGCTGCATTTGACCGATATATGGACAGGCTGGCACGTTCGTTGGCCCATGTGATTAATATCCTGGATCCCGATGTGATCGTCCTCGGTGGCGGTGTATCTAACATCGAAGCGATTTATCCGGGGCTTCCCGGACTGTTGCCTGAATATGTATTGGGCAGAGAGTGCCGTACACCTGTGGTGCAGAACATGTACGGAGCCTCATCGGGTGTGCGTGGCGCCGCCTGGTTGTGGTAAGTACTTTTATTCTATTCGGGCGATGTTATCGGCAGTAGTATGAGCAGCCGTATGAACTCTTGATAGCATCGTTGTTTGCAATCGGTTACAAACAAAGGCTCAGGTAATGATGATAATTGGCTGAGTGATTATGCTAGACTAGCCCGCGAAAATTTTAAAATGGATTTTGAATGTGATGTTTTGGTTTAAAAAGATAATCTCTCAACTCTTTATGCCGGTGCCTCTTTTGGTGTTATTACTGATATTTGCGCTGGTGATATTACGTAACAGAAAGTTAGTTCGTTCGATCTTGTCTGTCGCTATTGTGTTACTTGTATTTCTCAGCAGCACACCGGGCAGTAATCTTCTGAGCTCTCCGCTGGAGAGCCAGTACCCGGTTAATAGTCATCCTATTGAAGCGGGGTGCCTGGTCATGGTGTTGGGAAGTGGTCATGATGATTCAATTACCGGAACCGCCATTCAGCAGCTTTCCTCTACGGCGCTCGCCAGGTTAAGTGAAGGGATCCGTCAGTTTAAGCTTGGCAGAGATTGTAAGTTGGTGTTCAGCGGCTGGAGTGGCGGAACAGACTCTCGTCCCCAGGCAGAGGTGATGGCTGCGGCTGCAATGGAGTTGGGTATCCCTAAGAGCCGTATTATCACCTTTCCTCTGGCAAAGGACACCATAGAGGAGGCGCAGTTTATGAAGTGGGAGGTGGGAACAGCTCCTTTCAGACTCGTTACTTCAGCCAGCCATATGCCCAGAGCAATGGCAACATTTATAAATACTGGATTGAAACCTGAAGCCGCGCCTACAGATTTCATAACCCGGCAGGGCTACTGGTGGAGGTTAGATGCACACAACTTGTGGTCTTCACAAAGAGCGATACATGAGTATGTTGGCCAGCTATGGTTTCAGATAAAACATCAAAGAGATATCGAACTGTCGGATGAAAGCGTTCAGACAGTCGATCTATGATAGTAAAGTTTTAGGATCTGTCTTGAATATTGAAGTCGTACAAATTCGTTCGCACACTAAGCGAAATGCCTTAACTCTGACCTTCCTGGGAGTGCTTGGACTGACCATTGGCCTGGGGATGTTTCTTTCCAACTCCGGGTTATTTGGTCCGGGTATGCTCTGCTTTGCTCTGGGGGCTATATCTGCGGTACTCGGTATATCTAAGCTGATCGAACCCGAGGTGAGCTTAGAGCTGAATCAGGAGGGGCTTTATTATCACCATCGAAGAGGCAGTCTTTTTATCGCCTGGGATAATGTTCAGCGCTTCGATATTCCAAGAGGCGTCGATGGCATAGATATGGTAGAACTTCCCTTCATTGGGATAAAACTCAAACAGATCAACCCGGTTCTGGATATCATTCCCGGCCGGCTTGCCACCGGCTTACTGACAGAGCAAAGGCCACTGCTCATGTCAGCTGTGACCTTAGATGAGGAGCTACATGAGCTGGAGTCTTACATGAACTCTGAGTTTACTCCTTTGGTAGTAAACGGGGAGCGATATCGGGGGGTGTTGGCTATGTTTGGTCATCGCTGCGAGATGCTCAGCAAAAACCTGGGCTACCATATCTACATACCAGTCGACTGCTTAGACAGAACATCAGATGAATTTATCGGCTTGTTGAGGAGTTATCTTTTGCAGATTAGAGAGTTAGGGGATTAGTGCAACTGAGCTGCGGTTGAGTTAGAGTCGGAGTTATGAGTTAGCTTGCTGAACATCCTTGTTCGCCGGAGGGCTGCTCTATGATGTGTGGCTAAGGTATAAGTTAGCTCGCCTGCAGCTTAGCTTGAATCTCAGACTGTATCGGCTCATGGCTATCTAAGCTGTTTAACAGTGCGATATCCTCTTTGATGCGCATGCCGATAAACTGACCGCCCTCGAAGATCTCCATAGATTCACAGGTTAGCTCACCTTCGACGGTGCCCGTACTGGTGATGTTGAGTTTGCCGCATTTGAGCTTTCCTTTGAAGTGTCCTGCGACCTTTAACTCGTCGCAGTGCAGCTCTCCATCGACATAACCATCGATTTCAATAGTAATTTTATCTGTTGAGCTGATTTTTCCGAATACCTCGCCACCAATTAGTGCCTCACCGGCAAAGTGACTTTCACCTGATAACTTGGTACCCGGGGCGACAAAGGTTAGTCCTGCTGTTTTCTTTTTTCCGAACATATCTTACTTCCGAATAAAATGGTTTATCGCTGGATTCGAGATATTCAGATACTAACCTTAATTTAACAATAAACAAACCACTAATATTTGGCACTTCAATGTCATTATTTTGGCTCGTATTGGCGTGTTCTTGCTCAACAGTCTGCTCTGGTATTATCGAGTAGGCTGATTGAACCATTGGGGCAGGGGGCGACGCAGGCACCGCAACCGGTACAGAGCTCTATGTCTATCTGGGGTTGAGGAACCTGGCCTATGGCCGGAATAAAACGAATGGCGCGTGGATCACAGGCATCTTTGCAGCTTTGACACCAGATCTCCTTACGGGCGAGACAAGTATCGTTAATTTTGGCCGCGATCTGCCATGGAGCATTATCTGTCTCTATAAACAGTGGCTCGGGGCATATATCAGCGCATTTTTTGCAGAAAGTACATTCATCTATGGCGAAGTTGACTTCGGGAAAGCCCCCATCGCCTTTGATAATAATCCGGGTTTCGCAGGTCTGAATACATTTGTCACAACGTGTGCAGATATCGGTAAACTCGATATCCTGTCTGCTCCACGGCGGTCTGATGGCGTTCGATTTTCTTCGGCTAAACAGCCGTCGACGACTCTGATTTATCTCACTCATTTACCTGTCTCTTTAAAGAGAGGGCTGGTATCTCTATGCCTCAAGTGTTCGCGGCTAAAGCCGCTCCTACAGGGTAAATATCATATGGAAGCGATACCAACCATTACTTTTTTATCTGGAAACTAAACCATCATTTAGCTGGAGTAGCCGTTGGGGTTGGTCGATTGCCACTTCCAACTACTTGCGGCCATGTCTTCGAGTGTATGGGTCGCTTGCCAGCCTAACTCCGCCTTTGCCTTCTGAGGAGCGGCATAGCATGCGGCAATGTCGCCGGGACGGCGGGCCACTATCTGGTATGGAATGGTTTTTCCACTGGCCTTCTCGAAGGCTTTGACCATATCGAGCACGCTATAGCCCTGACCTGTGCCTAAGTTATAGGTCACTAACCCCGGCTCAGTCTTGAGCTTTTCCAACGCTTTCAGATGACCCTTAGCGAGATCGACCACGTGAATATAATCACGTACTCCGGTGCCGTCTTGAGTGGGATAATCTCCACCAAACACACTCAGTTTTTCCCGTTTGCCTACGGCCACCTGGGCAATAAAGGGCATCAGGTTATTGGGAATATCATTGGGGTCTTCACCGATAAGGCCACTTATGTGGGCACCAACCGGATTAAAGTAACGTAGTCTTGCAATGTTCCAGCTCGGATCTGACTGGTTGAGATCCTGTAAAATCTGTTCGACCATGAGTTTAGATTGACCATAGGGGTTAGTGGCCCCGGTGGGGAAATCTTCAGTGATGGGAAGAGTTGCAGGATCGCCATAAACGGTAGCGGAAGAGCTGAAGACTAAGTTTTTAATGTCATGCTCGGCCATGACTTCACAGAGCACCAGGGTACCGGTGACATTATTCTCATAGTATTTCAGCGGCTGCGCTACAGATTCACCCACCGCTTTAAGGCCTGCAAAATGGATGACGGAGTGGATCCGATGATCAGTGAATACTTTCTGAAGCAGCGCCTTATTGAGAACATCGCCCTGATAGAAGGTGACCGTTCTTCCTGTGATACTCTCTACTCTTTGCAGTGCTTCGATGCTCGAATTGACGAGATTGTCTATGATGACAACCTCCTGCCCTGAGTTTAACAGTTCAACCACGGTATGGCTGCCAATATATCCTGCCCCACCTGTGACCAATATAGTCATTATTTCAGATCCTTATCAAAGTCTTCTACCAGCTTTCTCAGGTAATTCTTGAAATCGTCTCCGATCTCTTTGTGACGCATGGCATGCTCGACGCTGGCCTGCATATAACCCTGTTTATTGCCGCAGTCGTGGCTTTTACCCTTCATGTAGTAGGCGTTAACCGTTTTCTTCTCCATCATCATAGCGATGGCATCGGTTAGCTGGATCTCATCGCCAGCTCCCGCAGGGGTCTTGGCCAATAACGGCCAGATATCGGCGGGAAGAATATAGCGACCGACAACTGAGAGGTTAGACGGCGCCTCATCTATCCTGGGTTTTTCGACCAGTTGAACCAGGGGCAATGACTGGCCGGGGTGAAGCTCCTCTCCGTTCACATCGGCGATACCATATTGGTCAACCTGATCACCGGGGACGCCTTCAACCATTATCTGCCCGGTATCGGTTTGCTCAAACAATTTTACCATCTCCGCCAGATTGTCTTTGTTGAGGTTGCAGCTGGCCTCATCGACGATGACATCGGGCAGTAATACTGCGAAGGGAGCGTCGCCTACGACGGACTTGGCGCATAAGATGGCGTGCCCCAAGCCTTTAGCCTGAGATTGACGCACACTGATAACGGTAACCCCTTGAGGGCAGATCGACTGTACTTCAGACAATAACTGGCGTTTTACACGTCGCTCTAACTGAGCTTCGAGTTCGAAACTTGTGTCGAAGTGATTTTCGATGGGGTTTTTACTGGCATGGGTAACTAATACTATTTCATTGATACCTGCCGCAATGGCTTCGTTGACCACATATTGAATTAAGGGCTTGTCGACGACGGGTAACATCTCTTTGGGGATAGCTTTAGTGGCAGGAAGCATCCTTGTTCCCAGTCCCGCAACGGGGATAACGGCTTTACGAATTCTGTGTGGTTTCATTCTTTCCCTTTCATACACTTAAAGCTCAGTAAACATATTTTAATAAATTAACGGGGAAAAGCCATGTTAATAGTGAACTTACAGGAAAATCTAATACTAACTTAGTTTTCGTCAATAAATGATGACGAGATAATTTATTGTTTCTTATGGTTTATACTAAATTGGTAGCAGGAGTTGTAAGCATTTTGTTACGCTCTCGGGGTTGGAGAGAGCAGAAAATAAACTGTGATGCAGTTAACAAAAAGCTCTCTTTGGTCAACTATGAAGATGGGAATCATAAATAACTAAAATATACCATGAGTAAAATGACTGAGTACGTGGCCCGATTGCCCGATGCAAACGGTCACATCCATTACCCCGAAGAAGAGCATGATATCTGGCAAGAGTTGTATGCGAGGCAGCTGGATAATCTGTCTAAGTATGCATGTGATGAGTACCGACAGGGGTTGAAAGCGCTGAACCTTTCGGGTGATAAGATCCCCCAGCTGGGCGAAATAGATAAGACACTCTTAGCGACCAGTGGCTGGAAGACCTCTGCGGTACCGGCACTTATCTCCTTCGAACGTTTCTTCGAGCTGTTGGCTAACCGCGAGTTCCCCGTTGCGACCTTTATACGCAGCAAAGAGGAGTTCGATTACCTGAGAGAGCCCGATATATTTCACGAGGTCTTTGGCCATTGTCCGCTGTTGACCAACCCCTCTTTCGCCCGTTTTTCTCATGCCTATGGCAAGCTTGGTCTGGCTGCCAGTAAAGAGGATAGGGTGTTTCTGGCAAGGTTATACTGGTTTACCGTAGAGTTTGGTTTGATAAGAGCCAAAGATGGCGGGCTTCAGATCTATGGCGGTGGTATTTTAAGTTCACCTGGTGAGACTCAATACGCCATGGGCGATAAGCCACAGATAAGGCCCTTCGATCTGTTAGATGTGTTAAGGACCCCATATCGTATCGACATTATGCAACCTGTCTATTATGTCATAGACAGCATCGATTTTCTCGATGAGATAGTAAAGATGGATATCATGGCTGGCGTACGCGAGGCTAAGAAACTAGGTTTGTTTGAACCGCTTTTTGAGCCTAAGTCGAAAGTCGGATAGTATTTTTAATGGCAAGAAAAAACAATAACTAAAATAAGAGGTAAAGGAATTAAGATGACTAAATTAGCCGATATGAAGTGTGAAGCCTGCCAGGCCGATGCCCCTAAGGTGACCGACAGTGAACTTGCCGAACTGATCCGTATGATCCCCGATTGGAGCGTAGAAGTGCGTGACGGCATCATGCAGCTGGAGCGGGTATTTAAGTTTAAGAATTTTAAACTGGCAATGGAATTTACCAATAAGCTGGCGGAGCTGGCCGAAGCAGACTTCCATCACCCGGGGATCTTAACCGAGTGGGGGAAGGTGACCGTGACATGGTGGTCCCATTCAGTGAAAGGCCTTCACCGTAATGACTTCATTATGGCAGCCAAGACCGACCAGTTGTAAAACGAAGCTTTAACCATAAATTATCAGCAGGTTAAAGGTACATTTCCTGCTGATATTTTCAACTTTAATCCAATCTGGTGTAAACAAGACTTGCCACATTATAAATAACCTTCTAGGGTATAAGCGCCTGAGTTGCTCTCTTTTCTATTCGCTGTATTTATTTTTCGCATTGAGAGTTCAGAGCCTAATACCGGTTTCGTTGCTTTGAGCGCTTTAAACTCCCGCTGAATGAACAGGTATTAGATAAAATTGGTATAAAAACAATACTCTTAATAAAGGGAAATATTTCAGTATGCGTCTTGAAGTATGTTGCTTGGACCGTGTTGGTTTAGCTAAAGATATTTTGATGATTTTGGAAGGTTACGGGATCAACTTGATTGCCATCGATGCCAGTAACCAGGGGTTTCTCTACTTACAGTTTGCCGAGGTGAGTTTCGATACTCTAAGTGAGCTGCTGCCTTTGATCAGAAAGGTCGAGGGGGTTCATGATGTACGTACCGTCTCCTTTATGCCTTCGGAACAAGAGCACTACGCCCTGAAAACACTGTTAAAAACACTGCCTGACTCGGTGTTTTCTATAGATGTAAAGGGGCGGGTACGTATCGTGAATGAGTCGGCCCTCATGACTGTAGGAATGAGTGAACATGAGGTACTCGATGAACCCCTTAACCACTGGGTTCAGGGTTTTAACTTCAGCCGATGGTTGAGTGAAACACTGGTCCTTGCCCAGGCGACGCGGGTGAACATAGGCCAAAATGAGTATCTGGCTGAGATGTTGCCGATTTATCTGCCCGATGAGAATGATAAGTCTATCCTGGCGGGGGCGGTGGTATCACTTAAATCTCCAGCCAGAGTCGGTAAGCAGTTTAACGCCCTGCAGAGTCAAACAACGGGCTTTGAGAGTGTGCTCGCCACCAGTGATAAGATGAAAGAGGTACTGGTTCAGGCAAGGCGTATGGCGCAGCTCGATGCCCCCTTACTGATCACCGGCGAAACTGGTACCGGAAAAGAGTTGATGGCGCGTGCGTGTCACGATGCGAGCATGCGCAGAGAGCACCCTTTCATTGCTATTAACTGCGCCGCTTTGCCCGATAGTGCTGCGGAGGAGGAACTCTTTGGTTATGTCAGTAATGGAGAGATAGTCAAACGGGGCTTCTTCGAAGAGGGCAAGGGGGGGACCGTCTTTCTCGATGAGATTGCAGAGATGTCAAAGGCCGCTCAGGTAAAGCTGTTGCGTTTACTGCAAGATGGCAGCTTCAGACGCCTGGGTGAGGATCAAGAGGTAAGGGCCGATGTCAGAATCATCTGTTCGACCCAGAAAAACCTGGCCGAACTCTGTCAAACGGGTGAATTCAGAGAGGATCTCTATTATCGAATCCATGTACTGAGCTTTCATATGCCGTCGCTTAGAGAGCGAAAGGTCGATGTCATCCCCTTGACCGAGATGTTTTTAGAGCATTACAGCCAGCAATTATCTATCCCAATCAGACGTATTTCGCCTCAATGTCGTGAACACCTGCTCAACTATGCGTGGCCCGGTAATGTAAGACAGCTAAAGAACGCCATCTTTCGCGCCGTTTCCATGTGGGACGGTTCGGCCGAGTTATCGGTTGAGCAGTTAAAGCTTCCCTCCTATGCCGAAGGCTTCGGTTATTTCGACCACCAATTCGAGGGGAGCCTGGATCAGGCGATGAAGCAGTTCGAGTCGAGTCTGCTCAGAAGGCTTTATCCGGCTTATCCGAGTACACGTCAGTTAGCCAAGAAGCTGGGTGTGTCCCATACGGCGATTGCTAATAAACTAAGAGAGTACAAGATCAGCAAGCAAAAATAGATGTAAAAGCTTGTTGCCACATCGATGCCGGGTTTTTCATCAGTTACTGTGTGAAAAGCCCATATTTGAGCGGGATAGATAGAGTGTAATTTTTTGTTTACGTTTTAGCGCTTTATGGTGCTCGGCGTGATTTATGTCACACTATTCCTATCTGTCTATGCTTAAGGTATTTCTGTAAATCAGATAAACATACGAGCTATCGTATGGTGAGATTTCGCACAGGAGCAGGTATGAAGTTAGCCAGTTATAACAATGGCCGTCGCGACGGTCAGTTGATGTTAGTGAGTAAAGATCTATCTAAAGCGGTGGCCGTACCCGCCATCGCCAATACCATGCAGCAGCTACTCGATGCATGGGAGCTGCTTCAGCCGCAACTGCAAGAGTTATATGAAGCGCTTAACGATGGCTTGATAGACAGTGCCGTCGACTTTGATGAGGCGCAGTGCCTATCGCCTCTGCCACGTGCATATCAATGGGCCGACGGTAGTGCTTATGTCAACCATGTCGAGCTGGTGCGTAAGGCCCGTGGCGCTCAGATGCCGGAATCATTCTGGACCGATCCTCTGGTGTACCAGGGAGGCTCAGACTGTTTCATTGGGCCTAAGGCCGATATCCCGTTAGCCAGTGAAGATTGGGGCATAGATTTTGAGTCAGAAATCGCGGTGGTAACCGATGATGTACCTATGGGCGTTAAGAGTGAGAATGCCGAGCAGCACATCAAACTCTTGATGCTGGTCAATGACGTGTCACTGCGCAATCTTATCCCCGGTGAACTGGCAAAAGGCTTTGGCTTCTATCAAGCCAAGCCCTCCAGTAGTTTCTCACCCGTTGCGGTGACGCCTGATGAACTCGGGGCTCGCTGGGAAGACTCTAAGGTGCACCTGCCTTTGATCACCCACCTCAATGACTCGCTTTTCGGCCGCCCGAATGCGGGCGTGGATATGACATTTAATTTCAGTCAACTCGTCTCCCATGTGGCTAAGACTCGTCCTCTGGGGGCCGGTGCCATTATCGGTTCGGGAACCATATCCAATTATGACCGCAGCGCAGGTTCAAGCTGTTTAGCCGAAACGCGCATGCTGGAAACGATAGCAGAGGGCAAGCCGTCCACCTCGTTTATGAAGTTTGGCGACAGAGTCCGTATTGAGATGCTCGATGATAATCAAAAGAGCATCTTTGGCTCCATCGATCAGCAAGTTGTCGAGTATAAAGGATAATTTACATCTTGCTTCAAAAGGCCGATTCATTGAATTGGCCTTTTTTATATAAACCGAATTTGGAGTAACTATGTTGAAGCTTTATGGATATTGGCGTTCGAGTGCGGCTTACCGGGTAAGAGTCGCCCTCAATCATAAGGGGCTCGATGCCGAGCAGATCTCTGTTCACTTAGTCAAAGATGGCGGAGAGCAACATAAACCTGAGTATGCCGGATTAAACCCTCAGGAATTGGTGCCGGCGCTAATCGAAAGTGACTCTAAGGGAGAGGAGGCCGATGTCGTCTTGTCTCAATCTCTCGCCATCATAGAATATCTGGATGAAAAGTATCCTGACAATGCACTACTTCCTCAAGATCTCCATGACAGGGCGATAGTACGTTCTATGGCGATGTCTATAGCCTGTGAAGTGCATCCGCTTAATAACCTTAAAGTACTGCAGTATCTATCCAAAGAGCTTGCTCTCGATGATGAGGCTAAGTCGGCCTGGTATCACCACTGGATAGATGAAGGCTTTAGGGCATTGGAAAAACAGCTGATTAAACACTCAGGTCAGTACTGTTTTGGTGACACTGTTACTCTGGCTGATCTGTGTCTGGTCCCTCAGGTGTATAATGCCAACCGCTTTAAGGTTGACCTGTCGCCATACCCGAATATTGTGCGCATCGTCGAAAATTGCAATCGACTCGATGCCTTTATCAATGCCGCTCCCGAAAATCAGGCCGACGCTGGCTAACGACTCGCCCGGGTGGGCAGATGCAAGTCCCACCCACCTCAATTCATGGCAATGAGCAATGCGGCAGATCACCCATATCTGTTTTTGAAGATTCGTCGAGATGCATTAGCTGAAGTTCTGCTAATCCTGTCTCTGAGCCAGACTCAGCTCCTTAAAGCGCAGAGAGTTCCTCTCTGATAATTCTGAGCCCGATCACCCTGCTAATGCCTCTGTCTCTCTCATAATCTGTTAGGCATAGGTAAGCGCTATGTCGCACTGGCAGCTTTCAAGTCTCACAGAGCTGACAACCATCATCATCTTCGATTGAATATGTGTACATCGCAGCTGAAGCATTGTTTGGTCGTCTAGTTTGGCAGTCTATAAAGATTATTAAAGCTGTCTTAATGAAATTGTTAATACTTAATTGTGATTTCAAATAATCAGTTTTTCAAATTAATGGCCATGATTTTTGTTGTAAATATATTCATCAATAACTCATATTTGAAGAATTATCGCCAGTATATACTTTATATGGTTTTGAATTTTTAGCTGTGATGGTTTGGTGTTGTGTTGTTTTATTCAATAAATTCTTTTTTGCGTGATGTTTGAGGAATTATTATTTTGTTTGTGTTTCAAGGTGCGTAGTTTTGGCTTTGATATATTTTTTCGGGCTTCGATTTTATTTTTTTTGATAGCTCAGTCTAGTTTTTATAATTCCTTTTAATTCTTATTTTGTTGTATGTCGTTGTTTCGGGTTGTATTTTATGGTCTTAATGTTGCTTTTTTAATTGTGGTACTCTGTAATGTCTTCTTGCTGCTTTATTCTTTAAACTCTTTGAATTGTGGAATTAAGTTTGGCTTCCTGCTTTTTTAATCTTTTTTTATTTTCTACTTCCTCCAACTTAAACTGATGTAGATCATGTTTGCACTTATCTCTTATTGAAATAAATAAGTTTGGTTAATATATTTGCTGTCGAAAACACTGGTATTAATACTAGTGAATCTTTCTTTTTATATCTTCTGTTGATCGATAAATAAAAGCTTAAAAGGTCGGATAATGATGCGAATTCGTGTGGGTGATATATTTTATGGGATGGTAATTTCGGTGCTGTTCTCATTTTCTATACAGGCAGTTCCTTGGGGGCAATTAACTACAGAACTGCTTACGCAGAAGCTGGAGACTAAATTCTCAGAAGGCAAATATTCTAAAAAAGGCGCCGATACCTGTCTGATGTGCCACAAGAAAAATAACACTGTGATGGCATTGTTCGAAGGCGTCCACGGCCAAGAGGCACAGGCAAACTCACCCATGAGGGGTCTGCAATGCGAAGCCTGTCATGGTCCCCTCGGAAAGCACAATAAGGGCGGGAAGGAGCCCATGATAGCTTTTGGGAAAGGCAGTAAGCTCGATGCTGTTAGCCGAAGCAGTGTCTGCCTCGGCTGTCATAACGATCCACAGCAGATGGCATGGCACAGCAGTAGTCATAATCTCGATGAGGTGGCCTGTTCGGATTGTCACCAAATCCATATTGCCAAAGATCCGATACTGGATCCGCAAAATGTCAACGATACCTGTACCAGTTGTCACCCTCAGAAAAAGGCGGATATGAACAAGCGCTCGTCTCATCCGCTGAAATGGGACCATATGACCTGTATAGATTGTCATAACCCACACGGCTCCATGGGTGAGAGTGCCCTTAATCAAGTCACAGTTAATGACACTTGTTTCAGCTGTCATGCAGAGAAGCTTGGTCCCTTTCTATGGGAGCATGCACCCGCCACCGAAAACTGCGTCAGTTGTCACAACCCTCACGGCAGTGTGAATGAATCACTGCTGAGCAGCCGCGCTCCCCAGCTTTGCCAGCAGTGTCATATGGATGATGGCCATGCCAGTCGGGTAGTACCACAAGATGGTCATGATGCCTTTGGCGGCGGTAAGAGTTGCCTTAACTGTCACAGCCAAATTCATGGCTCTAACCATCCTGCAGGCAGCAAGCTGCAACGTTAATTGAGGAGTAAAAAATGAAATATCAACTAAACCTCATCACCCTTGCGCTCGTCTCTGTTTCCGGCACCCCGATGGCCGTCGATTTTAGTGTGAACAAGGCCAACACCAGCGGTGTTCATACTGACAAATTTCAATGCAAACGCTGCCCCGATACAACAGGTTACCGCGGTAGTGTTGAGCTAGGCGCGGCTTATAGTGACAGTGATGATATCCATAGTGCTGAAGCACTCAACAGCGAAGATGGTACCCATGGAGTGCTGAATGCCGATGTGCAGTATCGTGGCAAAGCCGGTTATCGAGCCAAAGCTCAGGCGATTAATCTGGGTCTTGCGAACAGCCGCGCTCACCTTGAAGCGGGTAAGGTCGGTAGTTACCAAGCCGAGTTAGATTATCGTCAGCTAAGCCAATATCAACACGATAATGCGAAGAGCAATCTTTGGTATGCCGATGGGACGTTAACCCCGAGTGGCCAGGTGCAAACCCAAGAGCTATCGCTTAAGCGTAAACAGGTTGGGATGGGCCTGGCGGCCGGGCATCGGTGGGGCGAGCAAGACTACCAAGTCTTTGCCCGTTATAGCCAGGAAGAGAAGACTGGTTATCAGAGCGCGAGCATGGTGACGCCGCGTCCCATTAATTTTGGCAAGCCGGTCGATACAAAGACGGACAAGTTGAATACGGGCCTGAACATAGGTGGCCAAAACTGGTTGACATCGCTTAACTATCAATACCGCGAATTTGATAACCAAATCGATTCCCTTAGTCTGACTTATCTCGATGATCTCTATACGCCTGAACCGGACAATAGTGCATATCAACTCAGCCTCGCAGGCCAATATCGATTGGGGCGCACCGTGATCAATGCTCACTTCGCCCAGGGACGCATGATACAGGATGCAGAGCTCATTCAGGTGAGTGGTAACCCTGTTCAAAACTGGGACGGTCAGGTCGATTCTATGGATGGCAAGCTTTCCATTAACTCGATACTGGATAATCGACTGCGCCTGGATGGCAACATTATCTACAGCAAACGTGATAACAGGAGTTCAGTTTGGGAGTTCGCCCAGCTTGAGCCTAACGGCGTAGGCGGAGCTTTTAAACAAAATGTACCACTGGATACCGAAAAGCTTGGCTATAAGTTTAACTTCAGCTACCGCATCAATGGCGACTATCGCTTAATGGCGGGCTTTGATCGCGAAGAGTTAGAGCGTAGCAACAGTGACCGTGAACAGACCGACGAAAGCATCGTCTGGACTAAGCTGGATATCCGCAGCTTTGAGGGCAGTAAGCTCAAGCTGAAAGCAAGCTATAGCCAGCGTGATGGCTGTGAATATCAAGCCGGTGCTCAAACCTCGAGCATCAGTAACCCTTTGCTACGTAAGTACTACCTTGCCGATCGAGACAGAAGCGAGTTCGAGGCCAGGTTTATCCATCTGCCAACAGACTGGATTAATGTCAACTTCGTTGGCCGTTATGCCGAGGACGATTATAGCGACACTCAGCTGGGTCTAACGTCGGCCAAAGACTACGGCTATGACCTGAATATCACTTTGCAGTTTGATAAACGGCTTAACGGTTACGTCATTGCCGGTCAGCAGTGGATCGAGTCACAACAAAATGGCAGTCAGCGCTTTAGCACCGCCGATTGGTCAGCCAAGGTTGAAGATGAGTTTATCAATCTGGGGGCGGGGATGAACTACACCGGGTTGATGCAAGACAAGCTGAGTCTGGGGCTGGATTATCTGTTTGCCAATTCAAACAGCGATAAGCAGGTGAGCTATGTCATCACTGAGCCTCAGGGGGATTACTACTCCTACAACCACAGTGCTGAGGTGTATGCCAACTATCTGCTGAGCGATCTGATGGCCGTCAGGTTGGGTTACCGGTACGAACGATACTACGACACCGACAATGCACAGGTCGATGTCAACGCCATAGATGGCTTAACAACCCAGGGCAAACTTAACCATAACTATAACGCGCACCAGGTGATGTTGTCGTTTAGCTACCAGTTGCGCTAGTGCCAGCAGCTAATCATTACTAATGAGGAAAAAATAATGGAACGCAGAAGTTTCTTAAAAATGAGTGCCGCTATGGGCTGCGCCGCGACGGTCGCAGGCTGTAACTCCAGCTCGAGTGATGTCGATGTCGTGCCACCAACGCCTCCGGTCACTGAAGATGAAACCATGAACTGGTCCTCCTGTTTGGTGAACTGTGGCTCTAACTGCCCGGTCAAGGTATTTTCAAAAGATGGGGTGATCACCCGCATCGAGTCTGAGTTCACCACCGAAGATACATATGGTAATCACGATGTGCGTGCCTGCCTGCGGGGACGTACGCTACGAAAGCGTGTGTATGCGCCCGAGCGGTTAAAATACCCCATGAAGCGTGTCGGCCCCCGCGGCAGTGGCCAATTTGAGCGGATCAGTTGGGATGAGGCGTTAGATATTGTCGCCGAAAGGCTGCAGGGTATCATCGATCAATATGGTAATGAGTCCATCTTCAACATGACTGGAACCGGGAGTTTTGCTCACTTCAAATCGGTGTTTGGTATGCCGCAACGTCTGATGAATGCCATCGGCGGCTGTCTCGACAAGTATGGTGTTTATAGCTATGCACAACTATTTGAAGCGGCAACCTATACCTTCGGCACTCCCTATGATGGTCTGCAGGGCAGTTGTATCACTCAAATAGAAAACTCTGATCTGGCGGTATTTATCGGCTATAACCCATCGGAGATCCGCATGAGTGGCTCCGGGATCAGTTATGATTTCTTGAATATTAAGCAAAAAAATAATTTAAAGACCATCATCATAGATCCGCGCTATACCGATACCGCCGTGGGTAAGGAAGATCAGTGGCTTCCCATTCGTCCCGGGACCGATGCGGCGTTGTTTGAGGCGCTCGCCTATGAGTGGATCACCCAAAATAAAGTCGATCAGGCATTCCTGGACAAGTACTGCGTCGGATACGATGAAAAGACTATGCCCGATGGCGTTGGCTACGAGGAGAGTTATAAGTCCTATATTCTGGATAACTCAACTGTTGGCGATCTGAATCCCGGGGCTAATGCCAAGACCCCCGCCAGAGCCGCGAGCATCACAGGTATCCCCGAGCATACCATTATCGAGTTGGCCAGAGAAATTGCTGCAGCCAAGGCGCCATTTATTCATTTAGGCTTGGGATTGAACCGTCACGCGGCGGGTGAAAACAATATGCGCGCCGGTTATATGTTATCTATCCTGCTGGGCAAGATAGGCTTACCCGGCACCACTAACGGCGGTCAGAGTAGGGGGGGCTTCTTTTTTGCGCCTACCCTGCCGTCTGGTACCAATCCGGTTACTAAACAAATATCTTTCTTCACTTATCTTCAGGCCGTCGAGGATGGTAAGAACATGTCGGTGCTCAAAGATGGTGTACGGGGAGTCGAGCTGGATGAAAATGGCGATGGCAAACTGGGCACCGATATCAAGGCGATCGTCAACTGGTTCAGCAACTCGATGGTGAATCAGCACTCCGATGTCAATAAAACCCGCGAAGTCCTCAAAGATGAGAGTAAATGTGAATTTATTCTGATGGTCGATAATGTGATGACTCCCAGTGCCGAGTTTGCAGACATCATATTACCGGATACGACGTGGCTGGAAGATGAAGAGCTGGTGAATCAGAATAATGTTGCAGGTGGTACGGCGACTTTAATTCAGATGAGCTCGGGTATCGAGCCCTTGTTTGAAAGCCGTCACTCCTACGATATCTGCACCGAGATCGCCAAGAGGATGGGAGTTGAGCAGGCGTTCACAGAGGGTAAGACGAAGCAGCAGTGGCTGGCTGAGATGTACGCCGGTGCACAAGCGGCCAACCCGGGTTTGCCCGATAAAGAGGTGATGCTGGAGCAAGGTATTTATCGTAAGTATCTGCCCCACGGTAGTTACATTGCTCTGAAGGGATTCCGTGACGATCCTGAAACAAACCGACTCTATACGCCATCGGGTAAGCTTGAGATCTACTCATCACGCCTGGCGCACAAGGCCAGAACCTGGGAGCTCAGTGAAGGGGATGTTATCTCGGCCCTGCCCAAATATATCCCCACATGGGATGGCTATGAAGACAGTGAAACCCGGGAACAATATCCACTGCAGCTGACCTGTTACCACACTAAGGGACGGGTTCACTCCAGTTACCATAATATCCCCTGGCTCAGGGAGGTGGTGCAAGACGCCGTGTGGATGAACCCTATCGATGCTCAGGCGCGAAATCTCAAAACCGGCGACTTGGTGCACGTCTTCAATGATCGCGGCACTCTGGAGGTCGAAGTCAAGGTGACGCCCCGAATCATGATAGGTGTTACTGCACTGGGCCAAGGTGCCTGGTCGAGATTCGAGGGGGGCATCGATAAGGGGGGCAATATCAATACCATCACCTCGCAACGCCCTACGCCTTTGTCGAAAGGCAATCCACAGCATACTAACCGGGTCGAGATCCGCAGAGCCTGATAGGAGTTAACAATGAGTAATAATGTTCAATACGGCTTTTATGTCGATTCAAGTAAGTGTACGGGTTGTAAGACCTGCCAGGTAGCGTGTAAGGATCGTAAGGATCTGCCCGTAGGCATCAACTGGCGTCGTGTGTATGAGTATGGTGGCGGTCTGTGGACCGAGAATGCCGATGGCACTATCAACCAGAATGTGTTCGCCTACTATACCTCTATCGGGTGCAATCACTGTAGTGAGCCCGCCTGTGTCAAGGCTTGCCCGGTGGGTGCCATGCATAAGCGTAAGCAAGATGGCCTGGTGCATGTTGCGTCTGAGTTGTGTATCGGCTGTGAGAGTTGTGCCCGTGCCTGCCCCTATGATGCACCGCAGATAGATAAGACCCGCAAGGTGATGACCAAGTGTGATGGCTGCTTTGAGCGGCTGGCCGAAGGTAAGAATCCGACCTGTGTGGAGTCATGTCCGATGCGCGCCATCGACTTTGGCACTATGGATGCACTCAAGGAGAAATACCCCAACGCCGTTAAGCCCAACTTCGCTCCCTTGCCAAGCAGCAGTATTACATCGCCGAATCTGCTGATGAAGGCCAATCGTCATGCCCGCGCCAGCGGCAGCATAGATGGGGTTGTCTTAAACCATTCAGAGGTCTGATCCGTTAGCGGCGCCCGGTGAGGGTGCCGCTTGTTAACATTTGTAACCAAACAGAGGAGCCTATGGCAACGTTAACCAGAGACACTTACCTGGAATATCAGGGGATCGCCCGTATATTACACAACGTATTGTTTTATGATCCCAGCGTTGAGCTTATCGGTAGCTTTATTGCACATAAGAGCATAGACAGTTGGCCCGACTATTCGAAGGATAAGAGTGAGTCGCTGGCTAAGCAGCTAATTAACAACTACTTGAAACACTGGAGTCCGGAGCAGAGCCTGTCACTCAAGCTGGATTACGGTCAGCTTTTTTATGGACCGGGCGATCCCAGCGCCGCCCCTTGGGGCTCTGTCTATTTGAGTGAGAAGCAACTACTCAACGGCGAATCGACTCAGTCCTTAATGAGCTTCTTCCGAGAGAGGGGGATCACGTTTGAGCTGGACTCGAATCAGCCTGTCGACCACCTGGGACTATTCTTTGCCGCACTGGATCAGATCTTCGGTCAACTCTCCGAGAAGGAAAGCCCTGAGCTAACAGGTACTTGCATCATCTTGCTACAGCAACATCTACTGCCTTGGTCTGACCGTTGTCTCGAGTTAATGCATCATCACGCCGAGAGTGATTTTTATCGGGGGATAGCACGGCTTACTAAATGCTATCTGGATGAACTGACCAGGTCACTGCAAATTGTGCCGATATCCACTCAGTTGTTCCGTTAATGTATGGGGGCGGTGACAAATGAATTTTATAAGATCTGTAGGTGAGCAGTGGAAGAAGTCTGTGTTTGCCGAAAAAATTGCCTTGGTACTCGAAACAGAGGTGGGGCACCTGTTCTGCGGTGTAACGAATATAACGACAGTGGCAAATCTGATTGCTGCCATGAGCTACTATGGCCTGGATGATGAGTTTATGGAGGAGAGTCTCGATGATGCTCATATGCTTATTATCTTATTCGATTGTTTCAGGCTGCTTATCGTCAAACAGATTGAGCATGACAAACTCAATCAAGCCGAGCACCTGATCATCCAAATTGCAAAACACTATGCTTCTAAAGCATACCCCTCTAAAGCCTGTTCCTCTAAAAGTGAGCTTGGGTATAGGGCGGAACTCAAGTTGTTTCAGGAGCATATTTTCGAACTTTGTCAGAAGCTTGAAAAGCTACAAAGTCTGCGACGTAACCAGTATCGCAGCATGGGAAGAAACGTTTAAAGGCTGGTGCAGATTTCTGCCGGAGGCCTGAATATGATGCGCCGCAAGCTAATTTTTAAATTAGTGGGGATCTCTCAGATTCTGACCCTATTTATAAACATGAATAGATAAAATTAATATCAAATGAATAATCAAGCAATTAAGAGAATCAGTGACCTCGATGTATTTTGTTTACAGGTCTTTAAAATCATTTTTCAAACCGGTCATGCGAATGCTGCAGCAAAAGAGCTGAATGTATCTGCGCCTAAAATCAGTCGCTGCCTAACCACTTTACGGGTGACGTTTGATGATCAGCTTTTCTATCGCCGTCAGTTTGGTTTGAAACCAACTCCGTTAGCCGAGCATCTTTTTGAGCCCATATGTCGGTTTTGCTATTCGGTGGCAAAAATTGAACAAGTGGCGTTTGAAGTAAGCCATCATGACTCAACGCCCGTTCTTAATATCGCGGTGATGCCGGGGATCATGGCGAGTCTCTCTCTGATTTTATCCAATAATTATTCTCTTAATCGAATTGGTAAGATTCGGCTCCATACTTGGAAAGATGACTCAGCTGAGTTGATTCACAGTGGGGAGTTAGACTTAGGGGTGGCCTTAGATACCACTTGTCACCATGATCTTAATTTTGAACATTTAGGTACCTTAGACTCCATTTATCTGGCCGGAAATGTGAGACATCCCATTTGGACGAGGCTTCCCCATTTTACTTTAAATGAAATTTGTAAATACCCCTCTCTTTATCTGGAATGTAAGGGGCTTAATGACAAGATGGCCCCCCTGGAAGTCTATAGCCATCAATCGGGAATAGAGCTTGTCAGTGTTGAAAAGGTTAAAGGTAAAGAGCAGTGGTACAGCAATTTATTGACCATGGAGAGCCTGGCATTTATTCCAGCGGTAGAGGCTGAAATTTATAAGAATATGCCGGGGATCCATGTCGAGCGATTACCTGAAGTCGAGGTAAAGAAGCTTCATGGAAATATGCTACCTTCCAAATACTATCTAATTGAAAAACCAGTTTCCCATCGCAGATACACAGTTGAAAACAGGGAAATAATAATCAATACCATTAAAGAATTACTGGCTCTTCATGATTATAGGTATTGATTCTCCTTATTGAAATAACCTTTTGAATATATTGAAATTAAGCTCCATGAATCTTCAATTATCAGTCACAATTTAACTACCTAATTACATCATTTATCTTGGGTTCTTTTATATTGGTTCTACTGCGAATGCAGGAAAAACTTATTTAGGGATTGATGATGAACTTAATACATTTTAGAACAACATGTAAAACGCTGGTGTTTGCCAGTATGCTAGTAATGCTATCAGCTTGTGGAGATGATGACACTGAGGTGATTATTGTAGAGGTTCCGGTTGAGACACCAATTGAAACACCTGTTGAAACACCTGTTGAGACAGTGCCCGAAGAGGTTGCATTAGAGTATATTGGAACTGAGAAATGCCTTGCCTGTCACTCAGATAAGAAATCATTCTTAGAGACAGGTCATAACATGATGCTAACGGAGGTTATTAATGATGAGGAGCCTCAATACCCATTCACTTCTGTAACAGGGGCTGCTGATGTCATTGAGGGCCTTTTAAATACCTTGGGTGACCCTGATGGATGGAAGGATATTAAGTATGTTCTTGGCGGGACAATAACGGCTAATCTCTTTATTGATAAGAACGGCTACATTATGAACGGTCAAAAGGCTGGTATGATGTTAAAGCCAAAGGGAACGCAAATCACCTCTGAAATGATGATGCCATACATAAGGAGCACTGAGCCGGACGGTCACCCCTATGGGCCGTGTGGTAGATGTCATACCACAGGCTGGAAAGCTTATACCTCTGCCTCTGGTGACGAAAGAAACTTGTTTAGACAAGATGATATGCCGGGCATGACAGGGACGTTCGCTATGACTGGGATTCAATGTGAAAGTTGTCACGGTGCGGGTAGTGAGCATATCAAAGGGCCTTCAAAACATAACATTGTTAAAATAGCTGATGCACGAATTGCAGAGGATTTTCTTGCTGAAGATATGGCGAATGGTAAAGCGGTTTCATGTATCGAGTGTCATACAACTGAAGATGCGCGAAGACTGTACCCTGATTATGTGACGGAGTATGAGCACGCATTCGGTGAGGGTACTATGAACTCACGTTTACCAGTTGTAGGTGAGTTTGGTCAGCCTGAAGGACGTAAAGATGATGTTAGTGGTGGCGGTAGACATGCGGCGGCAACGCTTAAAGGTGTTGACCCTGATACAGGGGTGGCAATGGGTAAGAAGGCCAGCTTTAACTGTTCAACCTGTCACAATCCACACCAATCAGCAGTAAATCATGATAAAGCTGGCCATGAGAACGCGATGGTTAGACAGTGTACAGACTGCCATACTATGCAATTCTCAGACGTTCCAGAGAGTGATATAGCTTCAGCAGCTCACGAGTTCATTGCGAAGTGTACAGACTGCCATATGCCTACTGAATCACACCTGTTTAAGATTGACCTTGAAGGCGCAAAGGACGACCCAAGACACTTCTCAGCAGACGGTGAGTTCCAAATGCCTTGGCTTCGTGCTTGGGATAGTTGTTCTGGTTGTCATGCGGAAGACTATGACATCAGAGCGCAGAAGATCGGTAAGATCCATAAGGATGTAGGCTTCTGATAAGCGTATAATGTAATGCCAGCTAATCAGCTGGCATTACTACCTGTGCAATAAATGGGGTCACACTAAGTGGGGCATTATGACCGCTGAGAGTGCGCTCAGAGCTTGAAAAGCTTCAAATTATGCGACGTCTCCAATATCGAAGTATGGGGAAAAACGTTTAGTAGCAGATACCGTCTTCTGCCAGAAGGCTGAGTATAAAAAGCCGGATATTTTAAGGCAAAAGACCTAAAGTACCTCCTAAATCACCTCCCCTTCAAACATAAAGGGCTATACTCATGATGTTATAGTTACTTTCTTTATATTTTACAGCTTGTTAACTCTTGTATTCTTCGTTAGTGCTGGTTTTGTGGAATTATTTCACTGCCAATTCTTTTGCTCTGCTTTTAAAATAAATTCTTTAATTGAGGAATAGTGTATGCCTGATAGCAAGAATAAAGTAGGACGCCCCAGTGGAGAGACTCAAAATCGCGATAAGCTTGTTCAGGCAGCGAGAGCACTTTTCGTCGAGCGTGACTACTCTCAGGTCACCATTCGTGATGTTGCGGCACTTGCAGGCACAGATCCCGGTCTTATTCGCTACTATTTTGGCTCAAAAGAAAACTTGTTTACCGCTATGCTTCGTGAGACTGCGGCACCTGTGAAGCAGCAGCTCTACAAGGTGATTAGAGAGAAACAGGCGAGTGGCCCGGCAAGTTTTATGCAGACCTACTATCAAGTCATGTCGGCTTATCCTCATTTTCCAAGGTTAATCTTCCGTCTGGCGGGGCTGGATCAGAGTATTCCTGAAAATAAAGAGATAACCAAGGTGTTCAACGAAATCGTCGATCTGGATGACATCATGATGTTCGATAAGCTCAAAGAGAGAGGACTGCTCCGGGACGATGTCGATAGCCTGTGCGCTCAACTGAGTTTTATTTCCATGACAATATTCCCATTTCTTGTACCCGAAGAGTTATTGAACCGACTAGGCATACAGCTCACACCTGAATTTCTAACTAAACTCGCAGAGCAAAACACTAATCTGCTTGCAAGGGGCTTAATGCCCACAAAGGACCAGAGTCATGACAAGTAATAAGAAACGTTTCCTGCTTCCCGGTATTCTGGCCGGAGTATTGATTCTGGTCTTGGCGGTAGTGTTAAAACCGTCACCACCCGTTGTTGAAGGTTATGATAAGGCAAGGGCGGTTGATCTGTTCACCCTGGAACAAAAAGAGCTGGCTCCGAGAATAAAGGGCTTTGGCCGGGTAACCCCTAAACATATTTGGCAGGCGGTTGCCGAAGTAGGGGGGAAAGTCATCTACCGTCATCCTCAGCTTGAAACGGGCCGGATGTTGCCTGAGGGGACTTTGGTGCTCGAGATCGATCCTCTGGAGTATGAGCTGAAGCTGGCTCAGGCAGAGGCGAGTCTCAACTCTACTCAGGCGCAGTTGACCCGACTCGATCAGCAGGAGAGAAACCTCAATAGTAGTCTGGAGATTGAGAAGCAGAAGCTTATCCTCGCGGAGCAGGAGTATCAACGTAAGCTCACCCTCAAGAAGCGTAACCTGGTATCGAGCTCTGAGCTTGAAAGCCAGCATCAGTCCTTGTTGGTGCAAACCAAGCTGGTGGAAGATCTACAAAACTCGATCAAGCTGCTGCCTGACGACAGAAAAGTGACCCAGGCGCAGCAGAGTGTGGATGTGGCGCAATTAGAGGATGCCCGCAGAAGGCTGAAGCAGACTAAGGTCGTGTTGCCTTTCGATGCCCGGGTTTCCGATATTAATATCGAACAAGATCAGGTTGTGGCTTTGGGCTCTACTATGCTGGTCGCCCATCAGCTTGGCACTGCTGAGATCAAGGCCGAGATATCTCTGCAAGATATGCGCACCTTAGTCGGCAGTATTAAAAGTATCCCCGAGGAGCACAGCCTGCCCTCATTTGAGCTGCTTGAATTACAGGCCAATGTGGAGTTTCAGGTGGGCAGCAACCGTTTCTCCTGGCCAGCCAAGGTAACCAGAGTTGCAGAAACCGTTAATCCAAATCAGGCAACCATTGGTATCTATCTTGAGGTAGAGCAGGACTTCCGTCAGCTGAAGCCATTCAGCAGGCCACCTTTGACTAAGGGAATGTTCGTGTCGGCGCTAATATATGGTCAGAGTAAACCTCATTTTTCCGTGCCAGAAAAGGCGCTACATGGTGACAAGTTATATCTGATGGATCAGGACAATAAGCTGGTGATCAAGCCGGTAACCGTTCTGTTTCGCAATGGGGAAGAGGTCGCGATTCAGGCCGAAGTGGCCGCCGGTGATAAGGTGGTGCTGAACGATCTTATTCCCGCCATTCAGGGGATGTCGTTAAAAGAGGTCTCATCTGGTGCAAGCCAGAATGATGCGGAGCGAGCCAAGGCTTCTTCACAGGAGGCAGGTCAGTGATAACTTACATCACCCGTCACCCCACATTAGCCAACCTGTTGATGCTCGCTCTGCTTCTGCTCGGGTTATTGAATCTGGGCTCGATAAAGCGTGAGACATTTCCCGAGTTTGCTCCTCCCTATGTAACCGCGACGGTTGTCTATCCCGGCGCATCGCCGATAGAGGTGGAAGAGAGCCTGTGCCTGCGGATGGAAGATGCTGTCGATGGGCTGGGCAATGTCGAAGAGGTGAAGTGTGACGCGCAGGAAGGCGTTGCATCTATGACCATTAAGCTGGACGCCAAAGCAGATATCGGTCGCTCGTTGGTGGATGTGCAGACGCAGATCAATGCGATTAAAAATTTTCCGTCACAAATTGAACCACCCGTGGTAAAAGAGCTCGACTGGGCCGAGCCCGTCGTGGATATCGCTATCTCGGCCGATGCCAGTTGGCCCCACCTTAAGAGCTACGCCGAAGAGCTGAAACGTCGGTTGAAGATCGATGCCGGGGTGAGCCTGGTATCGGTGGCCGGTTTTTCCGATCACCAGTTGCGTATTGAGCTCAATCAAGTTGATATGCGTCGTCTGGGACTGACCGCGGCTGATATTGCCGATAAAGTGGGCCGGCAGAATGTAAAAATTCCGGCGGGAACAATTGAACTTAAAGATAAAAATCTCCTGTTAAGGTTTGACGAGCGAAAGGTGACTCCCCAGGCGTTGGCGGAAACAGTGATCTCTTCGGCCAGCGATGGCAGTGTCGTCAGGCTGGGTGATGTCGCCACTATCAGCGATCGTTTCGAACTGGATGAAGAACATATTCTGTTTAACGGCGAGCACGCGGCCATACTCAAGGTTCAAAAGAATAAAGCCGATGACGCGTTAAGAATAAAAGAGAAGGTGAGCAGCTTCATTGACCAGGAGCGTTTACGTGCGCCGGATGGCGTGAGTCTGACATTGACTAACGATCTCTCTTCGCTGCTCAAAGATCGTCTGGATATGATGTTAACCAATGGCTGGCAGGGGATCATACTGGTCTTCTTCAGCATGTGGCTGTTCTTCTCTTTGCGTTACTCTTTTTGGGTATCGGCAGGTCTTCCCGTCGCCTTTCTGGGCGGCATCTATTTGATGAGTCTCTTTGGGGTCTCTATTAATATCATGAGCTTAGTGGGTCTGCTCATGGCTATCGGTATCATGATGGATGATGCTATCGTCATCGCCGAGTCTATCGCCTCCCATGTTGACAGAGGTTTTGCGCCCCATGACGCCGTGGTTAAAGGGGTGAAAAAAGTGGCTCCGGGAGTGGTCTCCTCATTTTTGACCACCATCTTGATCTTCAGCAGCCTGCTTGGACTCGATGGCCAAATGGGAGCCGTACTCTCGGCGATTCCGACCGTACTTATCATGGTGCTGAGCATCAGCTTAATTGAGGCATTTCTTATCTTGCCTAATCACCTGAACCATTCACTGAGCCATGCCCCCGGGAAAGAGGAGAGGGGTGAGCTTAAGTTCAAACGGGATTTCTTAGCGAAATTTGAAGAGTTTCGTAATACCAAACTCGTCGATGCCGTTAGGTTTGTGGTGCAATGGCGCTACGCCAGCGTAGGTATTACCATAGGTCTTCTTCTCTGCTCTGTTGCACTCGTTGTTGGTGGGGTGTTGAAGTTTGTCCCCTTTCCTGAACTCGACGGTGATATTGCCGAGGTCAGAATTATCTTGCCGCCGGGAACTCCTTTGAGTGAGACTCAAAAGGTTGTCGAGCGCGTGATCCTCAGCGCGAAAGAGACAGGAACACGCTATAGCCAAGAGGTGGAAGAGGGCGAGGAGCTTATCCTGGATATTACCTCTCAATATAACTTCAATGCCGATGCGGGGGAGAAGGGGCCTCATGTGGCTACGGTCAGGTTAGATCTTCTGTCGGCAGAGATCCGTAATACTCTGATAGAGGAGTTTATTCAGGACTGGCGCGATAATACCGGTGAGCTGGCGTCTCCTTTGTCTATGGTCTTCAAGCAGCCAACAATGGGACCCGCCGGTCGTGATATTGAGGTTCGCCTGCAAGGGGATGATCTGGATATGCTTAAGCAGGCATCTGTGTCGCTGCAATTTTATCTTGCTAAGTTCGATGGTATTAACGGTATTCTTGATGATATGCGTCCGGGTAAGGAGGAGATAAAGGTAAGCCTCAGGCCAGGAGCGGAAGCTTTCGGCATCGATGGTCAATTGGTTGCCAATCAGCTGCGCAGTGCTTTCTTTGGTCAACGCGCCGATGAGATCCAGGTTGGGCCTGAGAATATCGAGATCGAGGTCAGGTTGAATAAGGTGCAAGCGGGCGATCTGCACGCTTTGGCTAACTTCCCCATCATGTTACCCGATGGTAATCAGCTTACCCTGTCCGCGATAGCCAAACTGGAGAGTCAACGTTCTTATGTTCGGATTCAGCGGATCGATAGCCAGCGCTCGGTGACCGTGATGGCCGATGTCGATAACCGCAAGGGTAATGCCAATGAGACCTTAGCTAAGATAAAATCTGATTGGTTGCCGCAAGCCATGCAGGACTACCCCGGGGTAAGGGTCGATTTCGAAGGTTCGGCGAAAGAGACGGCTAAGACGGGGGCTTCACTCGGGAAAGGTTTCATCATTGGTATGTTTGGGCTCTTCGCAATCCTCAGCTTTCAATTCAGAAGCTATCTCGAGCCTGTAGTTGTCATGTTGGCTATCCCGCTTGCATTGATAGGCGTGCTATGGGGACATCTGCTACTGGGCTATAGCCTCTCTATGCCATCGATTATGGGTTTCATCTCCCTTGCCGGTATCGTAGTGAATGATTCCATCTTGTTGGTGCAATATATACGTCATCATGTCGATGAGGGGGATAGTGTTCATGAAGCGGTAGTGAGTGCCAGCCGGGAGCGATTCAGGGCGGTTTTTTTAACTTCACTGACGACAGCTGCGGGCTTGTTACCCCTGCTGCTTGAATCCAGCCTTCAGGCACAGGTAGTGCAGCCACTGGTTGTGTCGATTGTATTCGGGATCTTCGCTTCGACCCTGATGGTGATATTTATCATCCCCTGTGCCTACGCGATTTTGGCAGATTTCGGGGTCGTGAGGAAACATCAGAAAATATAGCGCATAGAAGACAGTGACAGATAGGCTCAGATCAGAGCCTATCTGTTCTTCATTAGAAAATCGACAAAGGCTCTGTCGGCCTGACTTATCGGACGCTCTCTCTTCCATGCAATATGAAGGTCAAGGAAGACCTCCGGATTAAATGGCTTAGCTAAGATGTCATCTCTGTTACTTATCACCATCTCCAGCACACTGGTGATGGCAAAGCCCTGTGAGACCACCTGCTTGATGAGGTTGATCAGGTTGGTTTCGAAGGCAATGTTTGCACTTAGCCCCAACTTATTTGCCTGCGATAGCATCCATTCGCGGTGAAAGTAGCCTGGTTTAAACATCACCAACTCATGTTCGAAAAACTGCTCCAGACTGACTGCGGCTTCAGCGGCCAGTGGGTGTTCACTTCCCAGCGCAACTACCATCTGCTCGGTGAGCAGCAGGTGGCTGTCAAATTCCGGCTTAAGATCCTGAGCCGTGATGATAGCGATGTCGACCTCCTCGCGGGATAGCATCTTCAAAGTATCCCGGGTACCACCCTCGAACAACGAAAGCTTTAAGTCCGGGTATTGATGACGAAAGGCCATCAGCCTGGAGGGGAGGTAGAATGAGCCAAGCATACCGGGAACTCCTATCCTGACCTCTCCCTTGGTTAAATTTGCCATGGACTTGATATGGGCTTCGGCCTGTTTCAACTGTTTGATAATCAATAAGGCGTGTTGGTGCAGAGCCGCTCCCTCCGCCGTAAGGCTGAGTCTTTTGTCTCGTTTACTGGTCGAGCCCCCCCTGTTTACCAGAGTGACACCGAGTGAAAACTCCAGGCGTTTAATGCTCTGGCTTAAGGCGGGCTGGGCCATGTTGAGGCTTTGGGCGGCTTTTGTGAAACTGCCACTTTTAACCAATGCATCTAAATGTTTTAGCTGGCGGATATCCATAAATAAACCATAACAAAAATCAATGGGTTTAATTGCTTTAATCTATTATTGTTATGTTACTGTCGGTGCTAACCTATGTCTATCTAATGTGGGTAATAAATTGCTGAGACAGATGACGGTTCAACGAAACATAAGCCTTAACGATACGGGAATGGGGACTCCATGCTTAGCTGATGAAAACCTCTGCACAGCAGTGTCTGAACAGAGCAGGGAGATCCGCTTGATCTGGGGAGTGTCAATCGCCTCCGTTGTCATCTATATCAACCTCTACCTGGTTCAGGGGATCTTGCCTTTAATCGCGCAAACCTTCGAGGTTGCGACCAGCCATGCGACCTTATTGCTGTCTGTGACCAGCTTTGCCATGGCGTTCTCATTGCTTTTCTATGCCATCTTGTCCGATAGGATAGGGCGTAAGACTCCATTACTGATTAGCTTATATCTGTTACTACTCTCTGATCTGCTGATGCTTTTTGTCACCGACTTCAGCCACCTGCTGGTGGTTCGCTTACTGCAGGGAGTGTTGCTTGCGGCTGTTCCGGCAATTGCGATGGCATATTTTAAAGATGAGCTGAGTCAGGGCGCATTGCTTAAGGCCGGAGCCATCTATATTGCAGCCAACAGTGTGGGAGGTATTGCGGGAAGACTTATAGGTGGTGGCCTCTCGCTTTATATGAACTGGCAAGAGTTGATCTCGGTCATTCTACTCCTCTCTTTGCTTGGCGTGATTCTCGTACATTACCTTTTACCAGAACGCATCGGATCGCCTGTCACAGGCACACAGAGGGGTAGGAGTAGAGGTGGTTTGAGATCGCTGACACCGTTTCGCCTGTCTGATCTGAACGGATTTTTGCTTCACCTCAGGGATAGTAAGTTGCGTAGTATCTATCTGGTAGGAGGCATGGCTTTTCTGGTTATGGTCAACCAATTTAGCTTCATTCAACTGCACCTGATGTCTTCGCCCTTCGACTGGGGGCGTTTTGAAGTGACACTTATCTTCCTCTGTTATCTCAGTGGTACA
Source organism: uncultured Shewanella sp. (assembly GCF_947501225.1). Classification (GTDB taxonomy): domain Bacteria; phylum Pseudomonadota; class Gammaproteobacteria; order Enterobacterales; family Shewanellaceae; genus Shewanella. The sequence continues at coordinate 7,915 of NZ_CANMUW010000004.1, read as the reverse complement.
CTAGCCTCTTACTACTCTGTGCACTGGATAAAACGCTATGGCCGGGAGAAGTTGTTAAAACTGGCGCTGTTACTTATGCTCTCTGGCAGTGTTATCACTCTGTTTGATACTGTCGGCGCTATCTGCAGCGGATTTTTAATGACGGCGTTTGGTTTCTTCTTCATTCATAGTTGCTGCAATGCATGGGTGGCACTCAGAGCTAAGCGACACAGAGCCAAAGCCACGGCGCTCTATCTGTGCTGCTACTATCTTGGCGCCGCGCTGGGGGGGCCATACCTGATGCCATTCTGGCTGCATTGGGGCTGGAGCGGGGTGGTTTTGGGGTCATCTATCGCCCTGTCGTTGTTAGCCTTGCTTATCTTCAGAGTGGCCAGGGTAGACGGACTCAACTCAGCTCAGGTCAGTGTATCCTAACCTGAGCTCTATATCTTCAGTCGTAAGTATCGGGTAAAACCATGCGATATTTATTGGATAAACAGCTTACGGTCTAATTCATACTTCTGCATCTTGTCATAGAGGGTTTTTCGGGGGATCTCCAGCTGCTCCATGGTGAGCTTGATGCTGCCCTTGTTATGACTCAGTGCCTCCTCGATTAAGAGTCGCTCAAAAAATTCGACTCTTTGCTGCAACGACATGCCACTGTTGAGATTCACAGAGTTGTTTATCGCCGTGGCAAACGCGGCTTCTCCTCCAAGGAGGACATAGCGCTCAGCCAGGTTTCTGAGTTCTCTTACATTTCCGGGCCAATCATGGGCGGTCAGCTGCGTCATCTGCTGTGCGTTCAGTGCGATGAGCGCCTTGTGATAACGGGATGAAGCAACCCTGGCGAAATGTAGAAATAGCAGGCCGATATCCTCACGTCTCTCTCTCAGCGCGGGGATAGGGATGGTAACAAGGTTCAACCTGTAGAGCAGATCCTGTCTGAACTCTCCTGTTTGACACAACTGAGCCAGATCGACCTTAGTGGCGGCAATGACCCGAATGTCGAGGGGAACACTCTTATTGGAGCCCAGTCGCTCGACTCTTCTGTCTTCTAAAACCCTGAGTAGTTTTATCTGTAGGGATAACGGAGTACTCTCAATCTCATCGAGAAAGATAGTGCCACCGTTGGCATATTCAAATTTACCTATGCGGGTCTTATCTGCGCCGGTAAATGCCCCTGACTCAGCTCCGAACAGTTCACTCTCTATGATGGTCTCGGGGATCGCTCCGCAATTAATTGCCACAAAATTGGCTTGGTGGCGGATACTGTGGTCATGCAGGTAGCGCGCGACTAACTCCTTACCCGTACCCGTCTCCCCTTCGATCAGTACATCGGCCGGCATATCAATAACCTGATGTATGATGTGCTTCATCTGCTCTATACCCGGGCTGTGGCCCAATATTCGAGGGCCTGGGAGACTCTGAGATTCCAGCTCTCTCTTCAGCTTTCGGTTTTCGAGGGTCAGCTCCCTTTTTTCCAAGGCCCGTTTCACTACATCCAGGATATGTTCATTGTTAAAGGGTTTTTCGAGAAAGTCGTAGGCTCCTTGCTTAAGTGCCTGAACTGCCATGGCTATGTCACCGAACCCGGTAAGTAGTATGATGGGAAGATCTTTATCCTTGGCAAGCAAGCTTCCCATCAAGGAGATACCATCCATCTGAGGCATGTTGACATCTGTGATGATGACCCCGGGCCAGTTGAGATGGAGATGTTCTGCAAGCGATTTCGGTGTCGAAACAGCTAATGATGGAATGCCCTCCAATTCAAATAGCTGTTTGAGTGCAGAGCCTATAAGTGGCTCATCATCGACGATGATCACCCGGATATCATCAAGATTACTGAGGTTCATCGTATAGCTCTCCCTGTTGGTGGCAAAGGTCTTCGCTGATTTTGCCCTGATGATGGATGGGTAATGATATTTTAAATATGGCCCCTCCCAGGCAGGCATTGGAAACGGTGATCTTGCCCTGCATCGACTCGATAATTCGTCTTGATATTGATAATCCCAGGCCTAATCCCTGACGTTCATTGGTGGTGAAGTAGGGTTCAAATATCTTTTCCATCTGACTCTCCTGTACGCCGGAGCCACTATCTTGAATTAGAACGTGAATCATGGTGTCTTTTGAAACAGTCACGGTCAGTTTTTTATATATGCAATGCCTCATTGCGACTATGGCATTACTCATGAGATTCACGAGTACTTGTTGTAGCCGGACATTATCTCCCCAGACCTCACACACCACCTTACAGGGTGAGAGGATAAGTTCAATGCCTTGCTTATCTATTTCGGGTTGAATGATGGTAAGAGAGTCCGAAATGCATTGGCTGATATCGGTGGCCCGGTCATCTCCCTGACTTTTTCTGGTGAAGCTCTTAAATTGCCCAACGATAGCGGCGAGTCTGTCTGTCAGCGAAATGATGGTATCGATATTTCCACTGACATGCTCCAGCTGGTTTCGCTTTACCAGTGTCTGGGTATTTTGCGCATAACTTCGAATCGCTGCGAGTGGCTGATTAATCTCATGGTTTATACTGGCAGAAAGGCTGCCTATGACGGTGAGCTTAGCTGCCTGTATTAACTCATCTTGTGTTTCATTGAGTTTTTGATTACTGGCTTCAAGAGCTTGAGTTCTGGCCTGTACCCGTTGCTCCAGCTGATCATTGGCCTGCTGTATTCGTAATGTGCTCTTACGCTTCTCGTACCCAAATAAACCAGCCAGAGCCAATAGCAGATATATGCAGGAGTTAAATATCATGAAAGCGGGTAAGGAGTGATAGATTGGTGAAAGAGGTGCCATGATGTGTACCGTCCACCCCGCTCTTGCCATTGGTTTACGACTCTCAATATATTCTATTGGTCCGCTTCCTGATTCTATGGCGTAGTTGTTTTGCTCCGAGGTCACTCTTCTATCAAAAGTGGGTTCGATACTTAATAGGTCGATGGTCCTGTTAGCATATCGTTTAGAAGCGTCTATTTCATGTTGTCGGCTTGGCTCTATGGGAGATAAAGAGTGTAACAGCCAGTTATCGATGCTGGAGAGGAAGATAATGTCATCGGGATCCGTTATAGCGAACTCAAATCCACGTGCCCCGACGATGCCGCTGCTCTGTCTCTCAATATCTGTGATATCTACCTTGACGACGATAACCCCTAAAATATCTGACTCATGATAGATAGGGTATGAAAAGTAAAACCCTCGCTTGTCTGAGGAGGCGCCTACGGCATAGTAACGGCCGAGTTTTCCCGAAATCGCTTCCTGAAAATAGGGGCGGTAGGAGAAGTCTTTGCCAATAAAAGAGTAGTGCTCTTGCCAGTTGCTGGCCGATATAGCAACGCCGGCTGTATCAATTAAGTAGATGTCTAAAGACTCGGTAATATGTTGTATCTGTTCTAAATAGAGGTTGAGAGCCTGAATACTGTCTGGTTTTTGCCGGTTTATGAGTGCGTTTTTCAGTAAGGGGTTGGTGGATAAAAGGTGTGGAATACTCTCGTATCTGGAGAGGGAGCCGTCGAGGAAATTGACAAGCTCCGTCATCTGCTGCTTAGATTGCTGCGCCGTTTGTGTGTAGCCTTCGTTAAGATAGAACCAATGTGTCGCCTTTAATGTGACTGCAAGTCCTGCCAGTAAAAAAATCGAGATGTAGAGGTAGTTTTTTGTTTTTATTGTTATTGCCATAAAGCTATACATATCCTGGTGAAAATATAGCGTGTCTAACAGTTCAATAACTATACTACTGGTTAGACACGCTTGAAACTCTTAATTTACTGTAAGCTTAATGGGTTAACTTAGATTCAATAGCCATTTAATTTATCTATGTACTCGGGCAAAAATAGTGATATTTGCGGTATATAGGTAATGAGGATGAGGAAAAAGAGTAATAGCAGTAACCAGGGAATACATGATTGTATTACCCAGCCCATACTTTTTCCGGTGATCCCGGCGGTGACAAACAGGTTAAGCCCTACCGGAGGAGTCAGCATACCTATCTCCATATTTACAACCATGATTATACCCAGATGGATCGGGTCTATCCCCAGCTGAGTGGCAATGGGAAATAAGATCGGTGCCATGATGAGTAAAATGGCCGATGGTTCCATGAAGTTTCCTGCTGCCAGCAGTAACAGGTTAACGATCACCAGAAATCCCCATGCGGGTAATCCCATTCCGACAATGGCTTCAGCTATGATATGAGGGATACGTTCAGTGGTCAGTACATGGGCGAATAACATGGCGTTGGCAATGATGAAAAGCAGCATAATGCTGACTTTTGCACCATCCCTGACCACGTTGCGTATCTCTTTGTCGATAGGTGTCTTCAAAAAGGCGAGAAGCATATATCCGAGATTACGGAGCGCCGCACTAATCAAAGACTCCTGTTTATGTTTCCATGCAACCTCTTTCAGAGGACCGATATCCCTGTAGCCAAAAACAGAGATAAAGTATGCATACACGCAAGCTACCGCCGCAGCTTCTGTTGGACTGGCAACGCCTCCATAGATAGATCCCAGGACAATGAGTATGAGCGCTAAGCCACCCATCGCCTTAGAGCTGGATATCGCGAGCGCCTTGACGCCGGGGAAAGGCCTCGATGGTAGATTTTTGACTCTGGCGACAAGATATATGGCTAACATCAACAGAAAGCCCATCATCAAGCCGGGTACCAAACCCGCCATAAACATGCGTGCGGCGGAGACTTCGGTTGCTGCAGCGTAAACAAGCATGACAATAGATGGAGGGATTAATATTCCTAAGGTGCCGGATGTGGTGATAACGCCTGCTGCAAATTTTTCAGGGTAACCGGCGCGAACCATACCCACGATAACGATAGAACCAATGGCGGCAACGGTAGCCGGAGATGAGCCGGATACGGCGGCAAATAGCATGCATGCCATGACTGAGGCCATAGCAAGTCCGCCTCGAATGTGTCCGACACTGTCCATAGCAAAATCGATAATTCTTCTGGCCACTCCACCGGTAGATAGGAAGGCAGAAGACAGAATAAAGAATGGGATCGCGAGCAGGGTGTAATGCTCTGATGTTGCTTCGTAGAGCTTGAGGGCAACTGAGGCTAATGAATCATCGGAAAATAACAGGATGGTTAGCATGCTCGAAAACCCCAGCGCGATGGCGATGGGCATACCTAGTATCATACAAACGAGCAGGGTGATGAATAGGGTGGCGATGGTCATTATTTGTCATCCTTTTCATTTTGATCTTTTGATGAAATATCCACTTTTTTAATTGTGTGATCGGCTGTGACTGATGGCTCACTCTCTCGCGACATCGCTTCTTTGACTTCATCGGCCAGATGCATGCTCTCTTCTGCTTCATCGGCTAAGGCAAAACCAAGTTTCTGGTTTCTCAAAATCGCGATGAGTAGCTCAATAAAGCGTAGAATGAGTAGCCCAAATCCGATTAACAGTATGCTTTGTGACATCCACAAGGGAACAGCTGGTTCCTCTACATCGATACGTAAAGAGTCCCAGACCAGATCCGGATCCATATTCATGAATAGCAGGTGAGGGAAGTCGATATCTTCCATCGGAAGCCCTATCTCGTACATCTTGGTGAGATAATCCCAACTGCCTTTCAGGAACATCACGCAATATGCGATACATATGGTTGTAGCCAGCAATGCGGTGATTTTTCTGGCTTGTCTGGGGAGTTTTACTACGAATGCATCGACTCCTATGTGTGCTCCGACTTTGACTCCGTAGGACATGCCAAAGAGCACAAACCAGGCACATAGGGTCAGCGTTAACTCCTGTATCCAGAGAAAACCGGTATTAAAGAAAAATCGAGCGATAACTTCGATAAATACCAGAAACGTCATGGAGGTGATTAACAGGTTAAGTAACCCCTCCTCCAGATGAGAAAATATTCGTTTTATCACCAGTTTTTCTCCCCTCACTGTCTGTTAAGGGCTGAGCTTCTACCCTCAGCCAAATCTATTCTTGTTATTTTGCTTGCTATAGCTTGTTTGAAGCGACAGCCGCATCGATAAGCTCTTTACCTATTTTGGCTTCAAACTGGCTCCAAACCGGTTTCATCGAAGTGACCCACTTTTGGCGCTGTTCAGTGGTTAATTGGATAACATCTGAGCGTTTAGACGCGACAATTGTCGCTTTGTCTTTATTCACCTTAGCGGCTGCTATCTGGTTGCCGTAGGCCACGGCTTCATCCAGAGAGGCTTTGATCACAACACGCTTGTCAGCCGGCAGGCTGTTCCAAAATGTTCCCGATGTCACAACCATGTAATCGAGAACACCGTGATTACTTTCTGTAATATGACTCTGAACTTCGAAGAACTTCTTAGAGTAAATGTTTGACCATGTGTTCTCCTGTCCATCGATAGCCTTGGTTTGCAGAAGGGTAAATACTTCTGAAAATGGCTTCTTAACAGGAATAGCATCGACGGCTTGGAATTGGGCCGCTAAGACGTCCGATGCCATGATTCGAAACTTTTTGCCATTTGCATCGGTGGGGAGAATTAACGGACTACTGGCTGACAGTTGTTTCATTCCATTATGAAGATACCCGAGCCCTACAATTCCTTTTCGTTTCATCGAGCCTAACAGCTTTTGTCCTGACTCACTCTGTTGAAACCTATCTACCGACTCCATATTTTCAAACAGGAAGGGGAGGTCGAAGATCTGTAACTTTTTGGTGTAACGTTCAAACTTTGAGAGTGAAGGAGCAACAAATTGTACGTCGTTAAGCAGAAGGGCGGCGACCTCATTATTGTCACCAAACAGCTGAGAGTTCGGGAATACATTCACCTGATATTCACCTGGTAAACGTTGCTCTACCAGCTCTTTAAATTTCAGAGCCATCTGTCCTTTGGGGGTGTTTTCGGCTACAACGTGAGAAAACTTGATCTGTACCGGCTCTGCAAGCGCGTGGGTACTGCCGGTAAGCAAGCCTGCAAGTACCGTTGTTTTCAACAGCATTTTCAGTGAACGTGTAAGTGTACAAAAGTGCGTAGATTTTAGTTTGCTAGTCATCTTCTTTTCCCTTAACTTTATTTTTTATCTCCATGATAAATAGGATAAATATATCTGGAGTTGGGTTTATCATCGTCGGGATACGACCTGGCTTCCCTTAGCTAATGTAAAGTGGGTTCATGCTTCACAGCATCAGTCACTTAATACTGCTATCAGCAAAGAGTAAGCCAACTTTTAAAAATTACCGGTAAACCGGTTGTTGCGCGCATGTTGCCAGGGTGTTGTTTTGTTTGTGTTGTGTATATGAGTGGGAAATGGCCTAGGAAGATATGCCTGATGGGTGGAAATCCACCCATAGCAGCTCAAAGGGGGATTAAGAGGTGTTTAAATAGGTGAAATGGCCGGCTTGATTATCCAAGCTGAACTGCCGGTAAGAGAATACCGGCACAGATAGGATGGAGTTCCCGGTTACTTCTCTGGGGGAACGTGTTTGACTAATGACTCACTGGGTAGCAACTCTAAGTGGCCATATTCGTCGAAATACCAACCGGTAATGAAGCCTTTTTGCCTCATAATTACGAGGTTATTCATTACCTCTTTTGCTTCTTTTAATGCCGCTTGTTCATCGCAATTGTGAGTGAGCTTCAAATAGGCCGCTATGCTGCTCAAAGAGGCGGATTGACTGACATCTGCCATAGTATGATCCTCATATGCATTATTATTGAAGAATAGTTGAAATTAGCAGTATTAGGGCGGGCTAGAGGGCAATATTGAGAAATGTTATAGAGAGTAGTGATGTTATTCGATTAAGTAAGATCATCGAAGGGGTTGCAGCATAGCGTATATGAACTAAGTGTGGGCTATTCCGATTAAGAAGGAACTTAAGTGATAATGATGAGAAGAGGAAAGTGGTGGTCGATACTGGGCTCGAACCAGTGACCCCCTCCTTGTAAGGGAGGTGCTCTCCCAGCTGAGCTAATCGACCT
>NZ_CANMUW010000003.1 GCF_947501225.1 uncultured Shewanella sp. | reverse complement strand
TGGAGCGACATATCGGGTTCGAACCGATGACCTATACCTTGGCAAGGTATCGCTCTACCAACTGAGCTAATGTCGCAAATTGTTCTTTCGTACGACACCTGCTGTAATCATTACCTGAGGTATCGTTCTTTACCTCTGACAACTGAGCTGATGTCGCAAAACTTTACTCTTATATCACTCCCTTAAACCGGGAAGCCGTAAAGTTGAGGCCGCATTATATGAGAATTTCATCTCTCTGCAACCCCTTCTTGAAAATAAACTGGCTGATCGGTCAAATTTTAAATACTTTTTCCCGATAATACTGAAGTTCGGCAATAGATTCCTGAATATCTACCAATGCCTGATGGGTTCCCTGCTTTTTAAAGCCATTCATCAACTCAGGCTTCCAGCGACGAACCAGCTCTTTTATTGAGCTAACATCAATATTCCGGTAATGGAAGTAATCCTCCAACTCCGGCATATACCTATTCATAAAGCGCCTATCCTGGCCTATGCTGTTCCCACACATAGGTGAGTCGCCTTTGGTAGCGTGTTTAGAAAGAAACGCGATAGTCATTTCGACGGCCTGCGCTTCACTATATTTACTCGAACGAACCCTGTCGATTAAACCTGACTCACCATGGTGTTTCAGGTTCCAGTCATCCATCTTGGCTAGCTGCTCTTCCGATTGGTGAATGGCGATGACAGGCCCCTCTGCGAGAATATTTAACTCTTTATCTGTCACTATTGTTGCAATCTCAATGACTCTATCGACACTAGGATCCAGCCCTGTCATCTCTAAATCTACCCATATGAGATTGTTTGCATCTGCAGCCATAGATCTGCCTTATTGTTCCTGTTTGCCTAAATTCAGGCTTTTTTGTTTTAGACCGTGTATCATACTGCTTTTTTAAGCAACACAAAATCACCTTATTTTACGATGGCAAATCTGTGAGTAAAAAGAAACCCCTAAGTCAAGGCCAACGCCGCCGTATGCGGGCCAATCAAGAGAAAAGACTGCAACGGAAAGAATCGGGCAGTAATGCTCCTGAATTACAGGATAGTTCACTTGGGCCGGAACAGCTCGGAACCGTCATATCTCGTTTTGGTCAACATGCAGACATCGAAACAGAATCGGGCCAATTGGTTCGCTGTAATATCCGCAGAAATATTCAAAGCCTGGTCACCGGCGATAAAGTTGTTGCCAGGTTGGCGACAGATACTGAAACAGGAATAGCCGGAGTGGTTGAAGCCGTTCACCCGCGCCACTCATCGCTTTCTCGTCCCGATATCTATGATGGCATAAAGATCATTGCCGCCAATATCGATCAAATATTGATTGTCTCTTCAGTTGTGCCTACTTTCACGACTCAGATTATCGATCGTTATCTCGTCGCGGCCGAAGACACAGGAATTTCACCTGTCATCATCCTCAACAAGATAGATCTCCTTACCGACGAGGAGAGGCCAGAAGTTGAAGCGGCTCTCGAGCGCTATAAAGAGATAGGCTACCCTGTATATAGAGTCAGCAGTAAATCAGGGCTAGGCGTCGATGCGATAAAAGAGCTACTCAATGAGAAAGTCAGCGTTTTTGTCGGCCAATCGGGGGTAGGCAAATCTTCATTAATAAACGCCATGATGCCCAATGCCGAGCTACAGGTAGGTGATGTATCGGAAAACTCCGGTTTAGGCCAACATACAACCACAACCGCCAAGTTACTTCACTTCGCAAGTGGCGGCGACTTGGTTGATTCACCCGGTGTACGCGAATTTGCTTTATGGCATCTTCCTGCCGAACGTGTAGGATGGTGTTTTGTAGAGTTTCGGGACTACCTTGGAACCTGCAAATTCAGAGACTGTAAACATAAGAATGATCCTGGGTGTGCGATCACTGCGGCGTTTAATGATGGAAAAATCTCACAAGACAGATATAACAACTATCATCGAATAATCGCCAGCTTAGATGAACAGCGCCATGCTCGCCATTTCAGAGCCGGTTCTGACGAATAAGAGTGCAACTCATATCAATTTAAGGGAAGTAAAACGTGGACAAAATTAAAATTGCACTGCAATACATGATGCCAAAACATTTGATCTCTCGCCTCGTGGGCAAGTTCGCTGCGGCAGAACTAGGCAGTATCACAACGGCCGGCATTAAGTGGTTTATTAAGCAGTATAAAATCGATATGAGCGAAGCGGCTCAGAGTGAAGCCGAAGCCTACAAGACCTTTAACGACTTTTTTACACGTCCTCTTAAGCCGGGCATACGCCCTCTGTGTGATGACAAAGAGTATATAGTCCACCCGGTAGATGGTGCCGTAAGCCAATGTGGCCCAATCAAGGATGGACAGATCTTTCAGGCAAAGGGACATGAATATTCATCACTTGCACTATTGGGTAATCAAGTCGATGATGCAAAACGTTTCGAAGAGGGAGACTTTGCGACCATCTATTTGGCACCAAAAGATTATCACCGAATCCATATGCCAATTAAGGGTACGCTGTCTAAAATGACCTATGTTCCCGGAGATCTGTTTTCTGTTAATCCGCTGACGGCTGAAAATGTTCCCGGTCTATTTGCCAGAAATGAACGTGTCGTAGCCCTGTTCGAAACAGAGATAGGCCCGATGGCAATGGTGCTTGTCGGCGCGACAATCGTGGCAAGTATCGAAACGGTCTGGGCTGGAACTGTAACACCACCGACAGGTAAGAAGGTCTTTACCTGGGATTACCCTACCGAGGGACCGGATGCTCTGACTCTCGATAAGGGAGATGAGATGGGCCGATTCAAGCTAGGAAGCACTGTGGTCATGTTATTTGCTAAAGATGCACTGGATGAGTTCGCAGAAGCTGTCGAACCTGGTGCTGTCACTCGAATGGGACAGCCGTTTGCAAAAATAGAGGACTAATGAGCCAAACAACAAGTCTGAAACCCTCAGGTTTATTAGAACTCCACCTTGCAGTGCTGCTATTTGGCGGCACTGCACTCTTCTCAAAGCTCATTCCCCTGGATGCCTTAGATATTACCCTGTTACGCTGCTTCGTCGCGGCATTCGTACTCGCACTTATTGTCAAGGCGAGTAAGGATAAACTCCTGTTACATAATGGAAGCGATTACCTAATCGCCTTAGGGTTGGGCATCGTTGTCAGCCTGCACTGGGTGACCTACTTTGCCTCCATGCAACTGTCATCCATCGCAATAGGTATGATAGCTTTCTTCACTTACCCTGTTATGACGGTACTGGTTGAGCCGTTCATTACCGGCGATAAGATTCAAAGGGTCGATATCATCAGTGGTTTCACTGTGCTGATAGGAGTTATTTTACTGATCCCCGAAGCCAACTTAGGTAATGATGTTACGCTTGGAATCGCCCTTGGCATCTTGTCTGCGGCACTTTTCACCGCCAGAAACTTGCTTCATAAGAGGTATTTCTCCACTTACTCCGGTCCACAGGCTATGTTTTATCAAACCGCGGTGGCCGTTATCTTCCTCGCCCCTCTGCATAGCGTCGAGATAAGCACGATAGAGCAAAATGTATGGGCCTTGATCCTCCTGCTAGGCGTTGTATTCACCGCCGCCCCCCATGCGTTGTTTACGTCGGCATTAAGACATTTAAGCGCAAAAACCGTCGGCCTGGTCTCATGTCTGCAACCCTTTTATGGCGCAATGCTTGCCCTACTTCTGCTGGGAGAAAACCTCGAACTTAAAACTATAATAGGCGGTTTTTTAGTCGTCACGACAGCCATATTTGAGACTCAACAGAGCCGCAAAGCGTCACAAAAAAATGACTAATCCAGACTCTTCGAGAGTAAGATTCGGCTAACGCCACCGGGCCACCTATGGTCAATGTCAACATGGTCTGAAACATGCGTCTAAAATTGAAAAAAAAGAGTCTGAACAGCGATACTATTCTGAAAATAAATTGGTAATATACCCTTGTCTCTTTCCCCGGCCAGCATCAGACTATGCGACTATTTTTACTCATTTTATTATATGCCTTCATCCCGTCAGCCAATGCCAGTTCTCCCCTCGGGCTCGATCAACGACTGGGCATCAATCAAACCACGGTAAAAAACCTTTCTGTCGAAGAGAAACTGGCACATTTAACCCGGGCGACCGAAGAGCAGGCACTATTAGAACAGAACTATCTAGCATCAATAGATAACTATCCGGCTCATAAACTCAGTATCGAACATCAACTTCTTGATGCTCAAAAGCCTCTATCCCGCTCTGAAAATCAGGGGTTAACTCAGCAGGCATCTCTCGCCTACCTGAGGCTGTCAGAACTCAAGGAGACTGAGGCTAATCTCAACATCAAGATCAGAGACTTAATCAAACAGCATAACCAGCTGCCAAATAAGATAAGTTCTGCGAGGCAGACACTGTCGTTAAACCAGAAACATAAAGTTTTGGAACCAGCCAGCGGCGAGGAGCAGGTCGTTCTTGCGCAGCGCCAGCTCTATATCCAGACCCTGGCGACCCTGGAAGCTGAGTTGGCAAGCAGTCAGAAACGTATTGACCTCAACCAGAAGCAGATGTTGCTGGTAAGAAAGCAGTTAGCACAACAAGAGAACTTGATTGAAGAGCTCAATAGTGCCGTGGCGCTACAGCGGCAAAAGAGAACCGATGCGACGATAGCTCGAAGCCTGATTGAGACTTCGGCAGAGACAGATCCTCTCACCCGGGAGTTAAGCGCGATAAATCAAAGGTACGCCTCCGAATTAAAGAGTTTAACCGAACAGACAAACCTGGTGGTTAAGCAGCAGGAGGACGCTGAAAACCAATACCAGCAGCAGGCCAAGCAGCTGGCAAATATCCAACAACAGATTGGCTGGATTAAACTCAACTCGGCATTTGGGGAACGCTTTCTCCAGATACTGCAAACGCTACCCAATCCGCCAAACCCGGAGAAGGTCCAGAATAAGATTGCTAATGCCAGAATGGCGAGATATCAGCTCGAACAAGATCAAACTATCAATGGACAGCAGCTACTCACTCAAGAGACATTCACCGGCATACAGAATAAATTACTCGACTCTCAACATGCGCTGATCACCCAGTTATTGCAGAGCTATGATCTGTACCTGAGTGAATTGGGTGATCTCAGGGTCATCTTTGAACAGCTGAATCAACAGCACTCAACCCTGAAAAATACCCTCAATGAACACCTCTTTTGGGTCCCCAATGCGAACTCAATCGGACAACTCTGGTTCACCGAGTTTTACCAGAGTGTACAATGGCTGATCCATCAGGCTCCCACAATTGACCTTGCCAACTCCTTCAGTGAGCGCAGCGGGTTCTGGTCCTGGTGGCTGATACTTTTAGTCCTCTGCCTGGTCGCCCAGGATATTCTGACGCCTAAATTTAAATCCGCCATGGCACAGGATGTGACATTCGTAGGCAATGTGACCCAGGATAAATTTGTCTATACCTACAGGGCACTTATCAACTCACTTGCCTACAGCATTATTAAACCCCTTCCCGTCATCACCGCCGGTTTAATCATGTTCTACTCCAGTCAAAACCTGGTCTCAGCCATTGGTATGGGAGTACTGGCCATTGGTCTGCTTTATCTGCTCTACCGTTTTACTTACCTGCTGGCACTGGATCGAGGCCTGTTGATCAGCCACTTCAAAGGTGAAAAAGAGATCATCAGAGAGGGTCAGCTCAGGTTCAAGGCCTTCACTCTGATGGCTATCCCTTTCTTCGGTATCATGGGTTTTACCGAGTTTATCGATAACTCAGTACTGAGAAACAGCATAGGCAGAGGCGCATTTATAATCTTCTGTATCATGTTGTTTTGGTTTTATAAAGATATTCTGGCACTTTCTAAGAAAGAGCATCATTATCATCAGGATGGTAAGAATAAGAAGCTTATTCAACGTATCTTATGGGCCATACTGATATTAGTTCCCCCTGTTTGTGCGGTGCTGGCATTCAGAGGTTACTACTACACAGCCTTTCAGATGTTATTACAGTTACAGCTGTCTCTGCTGCTCTCATTAGGCTTCATGTTGCTCTATCAGTTGATAAAGCGCTGGATGTTGATTGAGAGGCGCAGAATCGCATTCGACCGGGCAAAGGCCCGAAGAGCCGAAATCCTCTCCCAGCGTGAACGAGGTGAAGATCCACAAAACACCAATGACACTCTCGATACCTACGAAGAACCTGTGGTTGACTTAGAGACCATATCCAGTCAGTCGCTGGGGTTAGTGCGCTCTCTGCTATTACTGGCCTTCCTCGCCAGTTTAATCGGCCTCTGGACCCAGACTCATACCGCTCTGTTCTCTCTGCTGGACGGTATAACCCTGTGGACCAGTAACTCTGTCATCAATGGCATAGAGCAGCAGCTGCCAATCACGTTAAAGTCCTTGCTGTTAGGCCTTATCATTGTCGGATTCTCGCTGATGATTGCCACAAATTTACCGGGCCTGCTGGAACTGATGATCTTACAAAGGCTCGACTTAACCCAGGGAACAGGTTTTGCTATCACCACCGTCAGTCGTTACCTGGTGGTTTTCTTCGGCCTGCTCAGCGGATTCTCTACACTGGGGATGGAGTGGTCTAAGCTACAGTGGCTCGTCGCCGCCCTGTCGGTTGGTTTAGGCTTCGGCCTGCAGGAGATCTTCGCAAACTTCATATCAGGCCTGATCATTCTGTTTGAAAAGCCGGTTCGGATCGGCGATACCGTTACCATCAGGGATCTCACCGGCACAGTCAGTAAGATCCAGATCAGGGCAACGACCATCATCGACTGGGACAGGAAGGAGATCATTGTACCTAACAAGGCATTTATCACCGAACAGCTGATTAACTGGTCACTATCGGATCCTATCACCCGTGTCATTGTATACGTCTCTGTCGCACGAGACTCAGATCCGGCACGCGTCGAAGCCGCACTGTACCAAGCGGTGAAGGAGTGTGATGACGCATTAGATACGCCCGAGCCTGAGGTCTGGTTTGCAGGTTTTGGCAAACACACTCAGGATTTCGAAGTCAGAGCATATGCCAAGGATATGAACTCACGCTGGCCGCTACGTCATAAGTTACATAAACGGATCAGCAAAAAGCTCAATGAAAACGATCTGGTATTAGCTTACCCTCAGTTGGAAGTACATATTAACAATAATCAGAGCAAAGACGCTCAAGGAGTTATCAGAACCTGATGACCTTTCATGGTTGTTTTTGCAACTAGGTGTTGGCACTTACTCCTTCTCTATGTAAGTTAGGCGGAGTTTGTGTATCGACAACCTAATAATTCTTGTAAAAAAATAGGGGCCAACAAACACTGCCCTACAGGCTCATCTTAATGGGCATATTGCTGTGTTACGAGCATTTCGCTTAACCCGTTAAGCGTCATAGCTCGAAGCCTTGCACTAAACCCATTGAAATTGAGCAAAATTCAAGCTCGAAAGATAAACAGGCCCTAGAACCTAATGATTATTTTTGCTCACCGGGGAGCAAGTGGCTACGCCCCTGAAAATACACTCGCAGCGATGAAAAAAGCCGTTCAGCTCGGTGCAAAAGCGGTTGAGCTCGATATTCACAGCGTTGAGGGAGAGCTCTATGTCTATCATGACAGAAGGCTGGATCATAAGAGTAATGGCAGCGGGCTCATTAGTGATGTCAGTCGTGAGTATCTCAAGAGCATCAAGGTTGAGGGTGAGCCAATCCCGACACTTTGGGAGGTAATGAGTTACTTAAGTCGATATAACTGTATCGTCAATATCGAGTTAAAGGGAATGACATGCCTCGCTCCCTTTATCGCCATGTACCCAAAACTCATCGAAGAGTTGGGTTTTAAGGAGAGCCACTTACTGATCTCATCCTTCCACCACGGTTTCTTGCAAGAATTTCGCCGCACATACCCGCAGGCATTCATCGCCCCGCTCCTGGAAGGGATCCCCCTCAGCCACACCGATATTGCGACCCGGCTTGATGCCTACTCAATCCACTTAAGCTTAAACTTTATTACCTCCGAGTTAGTCGAAGCGGCCCATTCGAAGGGGCTGAAAGTGTTTGTGTATACCGTCGATCACCCCGAAGATATTCGTCAGTTACAAAAAATGGGGGTCGATGGAATATTTTCCAACTACCCGGATAGGGCGGCACAAGTGCTGGCAGAAGCTTAGCTACCGATATTATTTAACCTAAAAACTGAAAAGCCCGGTATCTTTATCAAGGCATCAACTCTTGGCCAAACAGCTTTAAGGAAAAAATGTTAGCGCAATCAGCTCATTCCAATCTAAACTTGGGTTAAAGCGATCTCATTGAGGCGCTAAACCTGACGGTTAGCCTGAGCCCAGGCTCCGATAACAAAAAAGATAAGAGTGACTAAAAGCAGTAACCAGTGAGCGGGTAAACTAGCCATATTCCGGGCAAGAATCGGGCTGACAGATATAATCAACAAACCATAGCCGAATGCGTTAACCAACACAAAAACCAGTGTTCTTAATACAAATGAGCGAGAAATAAGTTTTCGTCTCAAGAAACGATTGATATCGGCACCGAACACTACCAGCGAGCATGCAACGATGGCGGTGGCTATCTCGTTAAGCCAGGGGTATAGCAAGGCTCCAACTTGATGAAATATTGAAATAATTTGTTCCATTGTACGGTCCATAAAAAAAGTCGGCTTTAGAATAAAGGGAGAATGTATGAGACACAAGTTACTATTGCTGACCCATGATAATGATCGCTACCGGGAACTACTGACCTCATGCCATCTTCCCGACCTCACTCTGCTCGACGATGATCCGCAAAACATCGTCGAGGCCGACATCTGGCTTGCCGAGCCCGCCCTCGCCGCGCCTATCCTGCCCCATGGCCGCAAACTGACCTGGATGCAATCAACTATGGCAGGCGTCGATGCCTTAGTTAAACCTCGTCAGAGAAAAGATTACCTACTGACCAATGTGAGGGGCATATTCGGACCACTAATGAGCGAGTATCTGTTTGGTTACTTGCTGGCTCATCAGCGGGAACATCAGAAGTATAAATCGCAACAGGCTGAAAAGATCTGGCGCCCAGGCAGCTTCAAGACACTTCAGGGACAACACTTGCTACTTCTGGGAACGGGGAATATCGCTAAGCATCTCGCCCAAACGGCTAAGCATTTTGGCATGCAGGTCACAGGCATCAATCGTGGCGCAAAACCGACTAAGGGCTTCGATACGGTCGATACCTTAGCACAGCTGCCTCAATACCTTGCCCAGGCCGATGCCATAGCAAGTATCTTACCCAGCACTGCAGAAACGAGAGGTGCGCTGAATGCACAGATGCTTTCTCTGATGAAACCTGAAGCCATTTTCTTTAACCTCGGCCGCGGCGATGTACTGGACCTGGACGCGCTCTACCAACAGTTAGTTAATCACCCGCAGCAAAATGCAATTCTGGATGTGTTTAATCAAGAGCCTCTCCCTCAGGAGCACCCCATCTGGACACTATCGAATGTTATTATCACTCCCCATATTGCCGCTCCCAGCTTTCCCGAGCAGGTCGTAGAGATCTTTTCTGTAAACTACCACAAACTACTTAAGGGTGAGCGTCTATCCCATGAGGTTAACTTTCAACGGGGTTATTGAGTTCTTTGGCCCACGGAGAGACGCGTAACACAGCGCCGGCACCTCAGCCGGACACTTAAGCCTCGGCCAGCTTTTCAATAAAATCCAGACAGCCGACACTCATGGGCTGATATTCCCGGCCCATCCCGCTTTTCTGCCGAAAACGAAGATCTGTCACACTTTTTAATAACGCTCATCAGGATTTTTAGCAGTAAACTATAACCACCAGCTATTAGCATTGAGAATTATTTTCATTTATAATCTTATCATCTTATTCGGGGGGCTCATTAATGTACGTTTGTCTTTGTCACGCAATTACTGATACACAGATCAAGGAAGCCGTCAGTCAGGGAGATATCTCTCTTGCTGATGTAAAGAAGCGCCTGGGTGTAGGCAGTCAATGTGGAAAATGTACCAAGATGGCAGGCCAGATCATTCAAAGGCAACTGGATATTGAACCTAACTACTATGAAGTTGCCTAAAGCACTCGAAGCAAAGTGCTCTCAAAGCAAACTCCCAATAAAAAAGCTGCCAATGGCAGCTTTTTTAGTTCTGTAATACCAATCGGTATAAGGCCGTTAAAGACCTTACTCTGTGGTTCCTGAAGAGCCGTCACCAATCTCGACACTATCGACACGCTGTAAGCCACGAGGTAACTTAGCCCCGCGACGGCCTCGCTCGCCCCGGTAATGTTCAAGATCGCTTGGTTTTAAGGTTAACTTTCGCTTACCAGCCCAGAGGGTGACCGGGGTATCTTCAGGGACAACATGCAGATGTGCTAACAACTCCTCCCGGCTCTTGGCTCGCTCACTCGGGATACCGATAATCTTGTTCCCCTTACCCTTGGAAAGCTGAGGCAGAGCTTCAAGAGAGAATAACAACATACGGCCTTCATTCGTGATAGCCAGTATCGATTCAACCCTGGACTTATCGACCTCCCGGGGCGCTATCACCTTAGCGTTAGCAGGCAGAGTCAACAGAGCCTTACCCGCCTTGTTACGGGATACCATATCCTTGTAGGAACCGACAAAGCCATAACCTGCATCAGACGCAAGTAGGTAATATTTATCATCATCACCCAACAGCACATGTTCCATCGCCTCTCCCGGCGACAGGTTAAAGCGCGTCGTGATCGGTTCTCCCTGGCTTCTCGCCGATGGCAGGGTGTGAGTCTCTGTCGCAAAGGCGCGTCCCGTTGAACCTATGAATACACTGGGTTGATTGCTGCGACCCGCAGCCGAGCAAAGGAAGCTATCGCCGGACTTATAATTCAATGCCTTAGCATCGATATCATGCCCCTTAGCACAGCGCACCCAACCTTTTTCCGACAACACGACAGTAACCGCCTCGACCGGTGCCAACTGCTGCTCGGTCAATGCCTTAGACTCACCACGCTCTACCAGAGGCGAACGTCTGTCATCGCCATAGGTTTCCCCATCTTGCTTAAGCTCTTTCTTGATCAGGGTCTTCATGCGTCTGTCTGAACTCAACAGCAACTGAAGCTTGTCCCGCTCGGCTTCCAGTTCACTCTGCTCACCCTTAATCTTGAACTCTTCGAGTTTAGCCAGATGGCGTAACTTAAGATCGAGGATGGCGTCAGCCTGAATGTCACTCAGGTTAAACCTGGACATCAATTCGGCTTTAGGATTGTCTTCATGACGGATGATCTCAATGACCTCATCGACATTGAGGAAAGCCGTCATCAAGGCCTCAAGTATATGTAGTCTGGCTAAAATCTTATCGAGCCTGAACTTAACGCGACGGGTAACCGTCTGGAAACGGTACTCTAACCATTCGGTCAGGATCTGCTTCAAGCCCTTCACTTGCGGACGCCCGTTGAGACCCAGGATGTTGAGGTTCACACGGAATGATTTCTCTAAATCTGTGGTGGCAAACAGATGTGCCATCAGCTGCTCGCAATCGACCCGGTTGGATCTGGGTACCACTATGATTCGAACCGGACTCTCATGATCGGATTCATCTCTGAGATCGGCAACCATCGGAAGCTTTTTAGCCTGCATCTGAGACGCTATCTGCTCCAGAATCTTGCCGCCACTGGCCTGATGGGGCAGTGCGGTTATCACCACCTCACCGTTCTCTATCTTATAGACGGCTCGTGCCTTTATCGAACCGCGTCCCGTGCTATAGATCTTACTGATATCACGGCTGGGAGTGATGATCTCGGCTTCAGTTGGGTAATCCGGGCCGGGAACAAGCTCCATTAAACGCGCCAAATCGGCCTTCGGGTTATCGAGCAGCTCAACACAAGCTGCAACTAACTCGCGTGCATTATGAGGGGGGACGTCGGTCGCCATGCCTACGGCAATGCCGGTAATGCCATTGAGGAGAATATGGGGCAGACGGGATGGCAGCACCATTGGCTCCTTCATCGTACCATCGAAATTCACTCCCCAATCGACAGTCCCCTGCCCTAATTCACTCAGCAGAACATCAGAAAACTTTGATAAACGTGCTTCGGTGTAACGCATCGCGGCGAAAGATTTAGGGTCATCCGGTGCCCCCCAGTTACCCTGCCCGTCAACAAGTGGATACCTGTAGGAAAATGGCTGTGCCATCAACACCATGGCTTCATAACAAGCACTATCGCCATGTGGATGATACTTACCCAGCACATCACCTACGGTACGTGCAGATTTTTTATGCTTCGACAGAGCCGTTAAACCCAGCTCGCTCATCGCATAGATAATACGACGTTGTACAGGCTTCAAACCATCACCGATATGAGGCAAGGCACGGTCCATAATGACGTACATGGAGTAGTTCAGGTAGGCATCTTCCGTGAAGCGCCGCAAGGGCATCTGTTCTACGCCATCAAGACTTAAATCTATCGCATCACTCATTGTTCAGTATCCAATTTTTGAGCAGGTTCAATCTCTTCTTTAATAATATCTTTATAAAACAGACGGTAGATATTGCCTTTAAGATCATCGGAGATATACATGGCACCATCGGGCGCCGTTAATAAAGCGTAAGGTCTTGCTACGGGAAACTCCCCGTCAAGAAAGCTGACAAGGGTACTACGCTTCACCACTTGTTGATCTTCGACCTCCAGCATCACTATCTGATAACCAATTTTACTGGAGCGATTCCAGGATCCGTTTTCGGCAACAAACATCTGGTTATGGTATTTAGCAGGAAATTGTTGACCACGATAGAAGTGAAGCCCCATGGGAGCGACATGTGCCGGAAGTTCATAGTTCGGCTGGGTGATCTTTAAATTCTTAGGCTTTTCATAGGCCGGCTCTATCACAGACTTTGCATGAACATAGGGAAAGCCATAATGCAACCCACTGCGATCGACGCGATTGATCTCATCGGGCGGTAGCCTGTCCCCCATCCAGTCACGCCCCAGATCGGCAAACCAGAGCTTGTTATCGACAGGTGACCAGTCAAAACCGGTCACATTACGAATACCCGTGGCTATCTGCTCACTGCTTCCTGAATCGATATCTATAGCAATAATGCTACCGAAGGGGGCTACTGCCTCGCAAACATTGCAGGGAGCACCTATTGCCACATATAAACGACCATCGGGACCAAAATGCAGTGCTCTTCGACTCTTACTCGTTTTGCCCGGCAATCGGTCATAGACCTCTTTACCCCGTCCGGGACGTCTCAATCTATTTTCAATATCGACAAAACGGATAATTCTGTCATCGACAGCGGCGTAAAGATCGCCCCTATGGAAGGCTATCGCCTCAGGGTTTTCCAAGCCTTTGGCAATGACATAACGCTTATCCACCCTTCCGTCGGCATTACTGTCTACCAAAGCCTGTATGGTTCCCTTCTTACGTGAACCGACAAACAATGTCCCTTTATCACCCAAAGCTAACTGTTTAGCATCCCCCATATCGGAAGCATACAGGGTTAACCCGAACCCTTTAGTTACGGTGATCATCATAGGTTGCGAACCGGCTTGCACTCCCTGACAGAACAGGGTGAGCGCACTGAGCCAGAACAACCAGAGCCCTCTATGAATTTTCGACTGATTAAACAACATTATTATTATTTTCGCCTAATTATCTGATTACCGGCGTGACATGGAAGCTATAGATCAGCTAAGTCACCCTTAGTCTCTAACCAAGTCTTGCGATCGCCCGAACGCTTCTTGGCAAGTAACATATCCATCAACAAGGTTGTCGCTTCAGCATCATCAACCGTTAGTTGAACCAGCCTGCGAGTATTGGGATCCATAGTCGTCTCCCTCAGCTGCAGCGGGTTCATCTCACCCAAACCTTTAAATCGGGTAACCTGAATTTTACCTTTCTTCTTCTCGGCCGCGATTCTATCCAGTATCCCCTCTTTTTCCGCCTCGTC
The DNA here is from genome assembly GCF_947501225.1 of uncultured Shewanella sp. Taxonomy (GTDB): domain Bacteria; phylum Pseudomonadota; class Gammaproteobacteria; order Enterobacterales; family Shewanellaceae; genus Shewanella. Next base: position 383,871 of record NZ_CANMUW010000003.1, on the reverse strand, counting down.
CAGGGCGTAAAAAACCTCTTTCCCCACATCTACACGAAACAGAGGAGGCATGGCCACATAGATATGTCCCTGTTCCACCAGCACTTTATAATGCTTCATAAACAGTGCGCAGAGTAAGGTCGCAATGTGCAGACCATCGGAGTCCGCGTCGGCTAATATACATATTTTGCCGTATCTCAACTCAGAGATATCATCACTATCCGGATCACATCCAATCGCGACAGAGATATCGTGTACCTCCTGAGACGCCAGAACCTGTGTCGCATCCACCTCCCAGGTATTAAGGATTTTTCCCCTCAGGGGCATGATGGCCTGAAACTCACGATCCCTGGCCTGTTTAGCACTACCACCCGCCGAGTCACCCTCCACCAAGAACAGCTCCCCTCGCATAGGGTCCTGACCACTACAGTCGGTTAACTTTCCAGGGAGGGCCGGGCCGGAGGTCACCTTCTTACGCGCAACCTTCTTTGCAGACTTCAAACGCTTCTGAGCATTATTGATGCACATCTCTGCGAGCGCTTCGGCCTGATCTGTATGGGTATTGAGCCAGAGGCTAAACGCGTCCCTGACGATGCCCGACACAAATGCCGCACTTTGACGGCTAGAAAGCTTCTCCTTCGTCTGACCGGCAAATTGAGGGTCCTGCATCTTGACCGACAGGATAAAACTACTGCGATCCCAGATATCTTCCGGGGTCAGCTTTATCCCTCTGGGGATAAGGTTACGAAACTCACAAAACTCGCGCATGGAATCCAGCAGTCCCTGCCTGAAGCCATTTACGTGGGTACCGCCGAGTGGCGTAGGGATCAGGTTCACGTAACTCTCGTTAAGATACTCTCCCCCATCAGGCAACCAGGTTATCGCCCAATCCACAGCCTCAAGATTACCCTTCAAATTACCCACAAACGGTTCCTGGGGCAGCCTAACCGCATCTTTAACCGATGAGATAAGGTAATCGGTTAATCCACTCTCGTAGAACCACTCCTCTATATCGCCGGTTTGTTTGTTAACGAACTTAATCTTAAGCCCGGGACATAACACCGCTTTGGCCCGTAACAGATACACAAGTTTAGGGATAGAGAAGTTGGCAGAATCGAAATAGCTTGGCGTCGGCCAGAAGTGTACACGGGTTCCGGAATTTCTTCGGCCACAGGTGCCGGTCTCGGTAAGGTCTTCAACCTTTTCACCGTGCTCGAACGCCATCTCATAGACGGTGCCATTTCGGCGAACCGTGATTTCGACACGACTGGACAGGGCGTTGACGACTGATATCCCGACACCATGCAGACCACCGGAAAACTGGTAGTTATCATTGGAAAACTTACCACCGGCATGTAGCTTGGTTAAGATCAACTCGACGCCGGGGATCCCCTCTTCAGGGTGAATATCCACAGGCATTCCCCGGCCATCATCGATAACTTCGAGAGAATTGTCTTTATGCAGGATGACATCTATCTTAGTCGCATGTCCCGCTAACGCTTCATCGACACTGTTATCGATAACCTCTTGTCCCAAGTGGTTAGGACGTGTGGTATCGGTATACATACCAGGACGACGTTTTACTGGATCGAGTCCGTTTAAGACTTCAATGGCATCTGAGGTGTATTGGTTTGTCATGGCACACACAATATATTGTTATTCAGGCCATGTTGAGGCCCTACATGGCTATTTGTCAAGAAACAGAAATTGGCAGATTGAATGTAACTGCTTTTCATAGCCTATAAAACTATGATCACCACCGGCTTCAACTAACAGCTTACAACAGTGGTATTTCTGAACGGCTTGTCGATAATCTAGAACTTCATCACCCGACTGCAATAATACAAAGAAACGATCCGGGTTAAAAATTACTTGGGTATTAAACTCTGCTACGTCACATTTATGCTCAGGTATAACCTGATAATGTTCATCGGTATAAGGGTTATGTTGAGGGCCGATAAACTCATCGAACAACTCGAATGGCGTCACGGCCGGATTAATCACCGCTGCACGACCACCATATTTCTCCGTCAGGTAACTCGCAAAATACCCACCGAGAGAGGAACCGATAAAGGTCAACTCCTCACCATCACTCAATGCGGACTCAACCAGCCCACTCAGCAGAGCCATCGCTTCTTTCGGACTGGAGGGGAGTTGGGGTTGCAAGAACCGGAGCTGCGGATAATGCTCAGCGATAAACCGCGCAGTAACTATCCCTTTTTCTGATAAAGGAGAACTATTGAACCCGTGAATATAGAGCAGCATATTTCCTCATTCTTTGATTATTCCTGTTATCGAATAACCACCAGGGGTCAAATAGGAGAGTAATCGAAAAATTTACAATAGATAATCGATAGAATGCTAACACTTGCCGGAGTTTCTACCAAGTATCGGAGTCTAATAAGTGCGCAACGGGCTCTGAATTTCTAACATTTTAGAAACATCGGCAGATAGGATAGGGGATCTACTGATGCCTCCGGTGAAATACTGTAATCACCGGGCTCGGATTAGTAACCGCTAGCCTCTCTATCCGGTGAGAAGTTATCACCGGGCACCCGGTACACATTAGTCAAAATAGTGCCATCAGCTTTGAGCTCCAGTAAGCGATAACCGGGTTGCAAAGCATCCAAGGCAAAATAGGAAGATTTTGGCTTAAATTGGATACAGGTCGATGGTGTTGCCATCAGGTGCATTGTGCCATGCTTCCCACTGTGTTCCTGATCCAGCTTCTGGTGGACGTGTCCCCACAACAAGCCTTTGACCTGCGGTATCTCGGCAACCTGCTCAATGAAGTCAGTTCCGTTGTCCATACAGTGCTGATCGAGCCAGGCACAATTAACCAGAATCGGGTTGTGGTGCATCACAAGTAAGGTGTGACGTTCGGGTTGATCGGCCACGGCACTCTTGATGATATCCATTTCACTATCAGCCATATGTCCGCCAGGCTTTCCGCGAACGGTAGAGTCCAGCATGATAATCTGCCAGTTCCCGGCCAGGATTCGTCTCTGACCATAGATATTGGGTCCCTGCATATTAAGATGCATGATCCGGGGATCATCATGATTGCCGGGAAGGTAATGGCATGGCAGCTCGAGAGGGGCAATGGCCCGAACGAAGTTATGATAGGACTCGCCGGAGTAGTCTTGACTGATATCACCGGTAGCCAACATGAAATGAGCAGGGTAATGCACCGCATTAATCGTATTGAGTACCGCTTCCAGACTCTGAGCCGTATTCACTCCCAGTAGCTGAGCACCGGGATCGGCGAACAGGTGTGGATCCGTAACCTGTACGACTCTGACACTTGCTTCTTCATCGATGGAGTAAGAGATAGCCTCTTTTAGCACAATTAAACCCTAAGATTCTGATAAACAAACCGCACTCATGTGGCTATCAATCTTTAATAACTCTTCCAGAAAAGCATTGACCTGATACTTTTCATCACGATGGTGCATACGTATATTTGGATAATCATATACCGGACGCAATTGATAAATCTGTCGACTAGTTAACACTTCTGCTAATTTAGCATCATGATAAACTCTGACACACATCTGGGGAGTGTCGATATAATCAGATTGGCTCAGCGCTCTCGATATTTCGATCAACTGGGTATATTTAGTATTCTCCAGGATGCGCACATCCAGCCTGCCAAACTCCCCTTCAACCTGCCAATAATCCCCCTGCCCGCCCTCGAAAGGCAACCAGCGTAAAATATGGAAATAATTTCGCCCACACAGAGCCAGAAACCTGTTTACATCAGGCTGATATCTCTTAGGGTTCAGGCTTGTTGCACTCTTACTCACGGGCATCTCTCTTCAGATAGTATTTGGTTTTGCTTAGGGATTTTCCCATTAGACTGTCAATGTTTGATAGTTCAACTCGAGCCACTGTAACCCGATAACCGTCGACGCATTATTGATTATACCATCTTTCACTAAAGCAAAGGCTTGCTCACGCCCTAAAACGTGTACCTTGATATCTTCGTGCTCTTCGCTTAGGCCATGTATTCCCTCAGCCTGACTCGCATCGACTGCGGCCCAGAAAAAATCATACCTCTCGCTGGAACCACCAGGGCTCGAGAAATAGGAAGCGATCTCCTCAATCTTGCCAGCCTCTACTCCCGCTTCCTCTTTAAGTTCTCTGACAGCCACCTCCGCAGAGGACTCACCGGCTTCAACCATCCCGGCAACCAACTCCAGTAGCCAGGGGGTCTTGGACGATTGTAATGCCGGGATCCGTATCTGCTCAATCAAGATCACCTGATCGGTTATCGGATCGTAGGGAAGCACAACAACGGCATTGCCTCTCTCAAACACCTCCCTGACAACCTCACCACTCCAGCCACCATCGAATAACCTGTGTTTGAATCGATATTCATCTAAAGTAAAGAATCCTTTAAAGAGGGTTCTCTTCTCCAACAACTCGACATCTTTATGACTATATTTTTGTTTCATTTAAACCTCGATATTGGATCTTTTTTGCAGTAAGAAACCATCCGCCGTTACCAAAAGCGGCTGCAAACAAATGATGCAGATAAAATCGACAGAAAAAGCATAATTAAAATCAAAAACTGTTACAATTCATAGTTGACTTAAAAACAAGTAATTTCTTAATATCTATCCCTTAAATGAGATAGTCATTGAGTTTAGATGTGTCGGGAAGCGTCGGGAAGCGCAAACCGCCTTACAGCTTTTTTGTGAGGTATAACTTAGCTATAAAAGTTAAATGGCTCCTCCAGTGGAGGATTTTGTCTAAAAGGACAACTAATGAAATTCAAGATCCGATCGATATGCGCAGCTTTAACGCTTGCAGCTACCACCTCTTCCGTTCAGGCCGATGATTTATTACAGATATATCAACAAGCGCTGACAAGTGATCCTGTCGCCTTACAGGCAAAGGCACAGCGAGATGCACTGTACGAACAGATTGAAGAAAACCGTGCCCCCTTACTACCTAGCATCAGCGCTAGCGTAGGTTATGCTAAAAGTTGGAGCAATGTCTCCGATAGCGAATATAACAGCGGCCTCAATGCCGGTGTCAGCCTGAAACAGGTTATCTATGATCACAGCGCATGGGTTGGACTAAGCTTAGCCGAGCTTGCCGCCTCTCAGGCCGATGCCGCATACGCCTCGGAACTGCAGAAGCTGATCATCCGTGTAACCGGAGCCTATTTCGACGTATTATCGGCTAAAGATAACTTCGAATTTAAAGGTTCAGAAAAGCGTGCCATCGAACGTCAACTGGAACAGACTAAGCAAAGATTTGCAGTAGGCCTGACAGCCATTACCGACGTACACGAGGCACAGGCTCAGTATGACCTTGCCAGAGCCTCTGAAATTTTATCAGAGAACCAGCTTATCAACAGTTACGAAGCACTGCGTGAAATTACGGGGGTCGATCATAAGTCTATCAATATTCTGGACACGACTCGTTTCACCGCGGTTACTCCATCTCCGGCTCAGCCTAATGAGTGGTTGAAGATGGCTGAAACAAACAGCGTCGATCTTGTGACCAGACGTATCGGTAAAGATATCGCTCAAGAGACCATCAGCCTCTATAAGGCGGGACACATGCCTTCGCTGAATTTAAATGCGGGCTATACCACTAACCTTGAGCAGAAGAGCCACGAAGGCAGTAAGAGTGACTTCGACAATGCCAACGTTGGTCTGACACTGAGCGTGCCTATCTTCGAAGGCTTTAAAGTCACATCGAAAGTCAAACAGGCTCAATATCAGTTTGTCGATGCAAGCGAGAAGCTGGAACAAACCTACCGTAAGGTGGTTAAAGATGTTCGCAACAACTTCAACAACGTTGGCGCATCGATCAGCTCGATTCGTGCTTACGAGCAGTCGGTACTCTCCTCTGAGAGTGCATTGAAGGCGACTCAAGCCGGCTTCGAAGTGGGTACCCGTACCATCGTCGATGTACTGAACCGAACTCGCGATCTGTATGACTCTAAACGTCAGTTATCTGATGCCCGTTACGGTTATATCAACTCGATTCTTGCACTTAAACAAGCTGCCGGAACCTTGAATGAAGACGACGTTATCGCGATAAACAACGGCCTGACTGCTGCAACTGTGACGCCATAACCGAGCCATTATCTGAGCAGGTTAAAGCCTGCTCCCGATACAAAAAAACCGCCACTAACTGAGTTAGTGGCGGTTTTTTAATGCTCAACTATCTAAGCATCTTGCGATATTAGAACACCAGTTCTACCCCGGCAAAGTAACCTTTAAACTGGGTGTTAGTGCTCACACCATCGAAGTCATTCACATCGAAGTTAAAGTCACGGTAACCCACGCGTACCTTAGTGTCTAACGCAGTACCATCAAACTGCCAACCCAGACCCAGGCTATAATCATAGACATTGGTCTCATCGACACCCAGCATCACTTCCGCAAAACCATACAGACCCAGTCCCGGCACACCAACCTGCGCATCGGCATAGGCCATCACGATACCGCTATCGAGTTCCACCTCTGAGTTCTGACGCGACACACCATTGGTATCCAACTGGTTCACACGAAAAGATCCATGCATCTTCTTATAGGCAGCACCTAAGTCGAGGGCTACCATATCGTTATCCAGTAACTCATAGTAGAGTACAAAATCGGTATTGCTGAGATCGCTATTTGAAGAGATATCTCCGCTGAACTCCTTACCACCGAAACTCATGGAGCTCCCGCTTGCCAGAGTTGCATTACCGCCCGCATCCAAACTATTTTCTCTGATCTTAAAGTTAGGAATGAGTGGGATACCATGCTCGACGGCCACCCAGACACTACCCTGAGCATCGGAGCTATAGTTAAAATCTTGCTGCGGTTGACCATTCTCAGCAAAGGTGCCACTTGTATCCGCCTTCCAGTAATCACCACCGACTTTAAATCCTACCAGTGAAGCAGCCTGAACAGAGCCGGCAGCCAGAGAAGCAAACAGGGCACATGCAACTAATGTTTTTTTCATTATTTAACCTTGAGTCAATAAGTTAGTTAGATCGATAACAGCCGCATTAGCGCGGGAAATATAGTTCGCCATCACCAGGGAGTGATTGGCGACAACGCCGAACCCCGAACCATTTAAGATAATCGGGCTCCAGACAGATTGTTGTGTCTCTTCCAGTTCGCGAATAATCTGCTGCAAACTGACTTCAGCATTCTTCTTTTTCAACACGTCGGCAAAATCGACCTCTATCGCCTTCATAAAGTTCAGCAGTGCCCATGTCGCACCACGAGTTTCATAAAAAACGTCATCAATTTTCCACCAACTGGTCTTTATCTGCATACTCGCACTGTTAGGTGTCGACTGGCTTGCCTCGCTGTCACCGGCAAGGTCGGTATTCAAGCGCTCCTGGCCTACGCTAGCCGACAGACGCTGGGACATGCTACCCAGACGTTTCTGCACCTCTTTGAGCCATTCGTTCAGATTATCTGCGCGCGCATAGAACTGGGCGTCTTGATTGGCGGTATCTGAGATTTTGGCGCGATACACCTTCAATAGCTTCACCGCATCTCTGTACTCACCCTCGGCGCTGGGAACCAGCCAACTGGTATGTTCGATGTTGAGCTTTGAGTGAGCAGCCAACAGATCTTTATCGGCGGCGGATTGAGATTGAGAGCGGCTAAACTCCTTTCTCATGATCAACGCCAGATCTCTGGCCTGTTCGAGTGCACCAAATTCAAATGCCGGCATATTATCCATAAATACCGATGGAGGCATCACATCATTGGAGAGCCAACCACCGCTCTTATCGAGTAACTTTTCCATGGTCAGTATCAGTGAGCTGGTCGTCGCATACCCTACAACCTGACTGCCACTGTCTGCTTTTAACTCCTGCTCACTCAACACATCGGGCTCGATACTCCACCAAACACTGATGAGATAACCAATAAAAATTATCAGGGCAGCAATCCCGGCGCCTTTTTTCCATGTCATTTGCATCTGTTACACTCCTGTTATGCCAATTTCATTAATGGTGGTGTGCGTGACCTTTCATCTTAGCCATATCTTGCTTACTCACCGTCAAGCTAATCGGCAGCTCACTGCCGTCATCAAACTCAAGCGTTAACTCGACCGACTCTCCGGAGACCAACGGCTTCTTCAGCCCCATTAGCATGACGTGCTCACCCGATTCAACCAGGGTCAACTGTCCATGTTGCGGAATACTAAAACTCTCAACCTGACGCATTTTGACCATCCCATCTTCTTCGATAATGGTGTGAAGCTGCGCCTCCTTCACGAAATCGGCTTTTACTGCAACGAGTTGACGCTTTGGACCATGATTTTCAAGAGTAAAGTAAGCCGCAGTATTGGGCACGCTGGCAGGCATGGCTCTGACATACCCCTCAACTAGTGCCACATTGGCAAAAGCTGTGAAGGATGCAGATGAGAGCAGCAAGAAATTAAACGCTTGTTTGAATATTCGTTTCAATGTATTAAACTCCATTTAACCCCATTCGTCTAAAAGGAAAAACGTAATGAGTACAATTCAGGTTCAGGATGAGCAAGGCGTCAGAATCATTACAATCAACAGACCCGAAAAACGCAATGCGCTCAGCCTCGACATGTATACTAGCCTCACAGAATACCTTATCCAAGGTGAGTCCGACAGCGCTATTCACGCCTTTTTAATCAAAGGACAGCCAGACTGTTTTACCTCTGGCAACGATGTAGCAGACTTTTTAAAAAATAGTAACTTAGACGCGAAACACCCCGCTTTTCGTTTCCTGTTCAGCCTATTGGAACTCAAAAAACCACTGGTTGCGGCAGTGACGGGCGCTGCGGTAGGAATAGGCACCACTATGCTGCTACATTGTGACCTGGTCTATGCCGCACCGAGTGCAAAGTTTCAGCTACCCTTTGTTAACTTAGCCTTAGTTCCTGAAGCCGGCGCAAGTTTATTACTACCGCAACTTGTCGGTCCCCAGAAAGCCGCAGAGCTCTTGTTACTGGGTGAAGATTTCGATGCCAATGCCGCCAACTCTTTTAACATAGTCAATGAAGTTGTTGCAGCGAATGAGCTATTTGACTACGCACTATCCAGAGCAATAAAGCTGGCCCAACAACCTCCCCAGGCGTTACAGGCAACCCGTGAACTGCTGCGTCCACACAAAGATGAAGTTAGAAAACAGATGGAACGTGAACTGGGCCAGTTTTCAATCAGATTGCAAAGTGATGAGGCCAAAAGCCGCTTCAAGGCATTTCTTAACAGAGAGTAAATCTGTGAATCATTCAACCCATACCTTTTTACTAAGGCCATTGAGGTTAAGACAGTAAAGGGCTTAGGGTAGAGAGAGCAGCTAGTCAGCCTGGCTAGCTTGTCCGACGCCCCACGCAGCCAGAATAAGCAGTAATACAGGCCAAAAGAGTGAGAATCCGGCAAATACCATGATAAAGGCGCAGGTTATGCATAGCCCGGACACCAATGCCAGAAAACTAAAGGCCAATGTTAGCCAGAATAAGAGGATTAACACCACTACGGAGCTAAGGAGCACAAGCCACACATTCATCTCCATCGAGAAGATAGGTTCTATGCTCAATAAGGTTCCGGTCAGAAACTGAGTGGTCCCCCAGGTTTGTACCGCCGCAATTAAAAGCGCACTTGCCAAAATGGCGATACCGATCCCAATAAAGAGATCCAAAATTTTTTTCATTTTTACTCTTCTTCGGGTATTCAAAAGTCTCTTTCCCACTTCGGCAAAACTATTGCCAGAACAAAGTAGATGAGTAACCCCATAGCCGGATTCATCAATACCAGCGCAGCCCACACCACTCGTGTCCACAAGCATGACCAGTTAAACTTGTTCGCGACCTTGGCCGCCACGCCACAAACTAAACGCTCTGGTTGCTTCAACCTTGATACCATCTTATCTAAAGAACTAAAACCACTCATACTTCCCCCAGTAAACTATTCTGCCGCTCTGCATTCAGTCTTGAACCCTATCCCACCTGAATGTACAGATAAGTACGGCACACAAGGTAAAACCAAATACAGGGGTCAATAACAAAGCCGCGATTTCAGAGGTAAACCACATAATTACTCCTTTACCATCGCGCTTGTTATGGCTTGCTCAGTCGCCTCTTGTGCCAACTGAGTATCGTCTTCGGCAGTGGCTTCAAACATGACATCTGACAGCTGTGCCTGCAGTGACATACTCAACTCTCTTTGAGCGACCTGCATCATATCTTGCATCTGTGCCGAGATATTCTGCTCGATATTACTGGTTAGATCGGTAGGAATAAGCGTATCGGCTTGAGCACTGACACTCGCTCCCATAAGTACTGCCACGGCTAGTGATACTTTAGCTATTCGGGTTAACGTTGAATTAATCATGTTGCCTTCCTTTTCTGTGATGTCTTATGACCTAGTCTATTTACACATAAGGTATTGCGAGTAGCGTGCCAACTTTTCACAAACAAAGTAACACACTAATACAGAAGGTTTTTTACACTCTCATTAACATTTGAAGAACAATTCAGACGAAGGAGTTGATACGCTTTTAGCAAATTTCACCATGGGCTGGTTAAATTTACCAACAGGAGCCATATTGCGATGAGAACCGCCAAGATATAACAAAAAAACCGCCATAAAGGCGGTTTTTATTACGAAGTGACAAACTACTGACTCATATTTTTTCTTGCTTGCTCAATGACTTCCACACCTGCCCTTGGCTTATGAGCATTTTCGCTAATATAACGCCTCCAGGCGCGGGACCCCGGCTCCCCCTGGAACAAGCCGGTCATATGACGACTGATATGATTCAGGCGTCCACCCGATTGAAGATGTTTCTCTATATAGGGAATAAATTTCTCTAAAACAGCATCCCGACTCAAAACGGGCCTGTCACTTCCGCACAGTTGCTGATCCACTTCGGCTAACATATAGGGGTTTTGATAGGCTTCACGCCCGACCATGACACCATCTAACCTTTCCAGGTGAGCACGACACTCATCGAGTGACTTTACACCACCATTAATCGAGATGCTCAACTCAGGGTAGTCTTGCTTAAGTTGATATACACGATCGTAATCCAGTGGCGGTATCTCCCTATTCTCTTTGGGACTCAACCCTTGTAACCAGGCTTTTCTGGCGTGCACGATAAATGTATCGCAACCGGCATCACGCACAGTCTCGACAAACTCGGTAAGAAATGAATAGCTATCCTGTTCATCGATTCCGATACGGGTTTTTACCGTTACCGGAATATCCACCACCTCCCGCATCGCCGTCACGCACTCGGCAACAAGCTTAGGCTCAGCCATCAGGCATGCACCGAAACGACCATTTTGCACTCTGTCAGAGGGGCAGCCAACATTGAGGTTTATCTCATCATAGCCCCTTTCTGCCGCGAGCTTGGCACAGGTCGCAAGATCATGAGCATTAGAACCGCCAAGTTGAAGCGCCAGAGGATGCTCCTCGCTGTTATAGGCAAGGTAGTCACCCTTTCCATGGATTATCGCTCCGGTGGTAACCATCTCAGTATAGAGGAGTAACTCTGTTGACATCAGGCGCGCCATATAACGGTAGTGACGATCCGTCCAATCCAGCATGGGCGCGATAGAGAAGGTACGGTTAATCCTTGATGGCTTAGTCGATGACATAATTTATGTTGGCCTGCTTTGCGGTGACAGTTTTAATGAAACTAATACGGCTCTGAGTATAAAACGAGCGTGGCCGCGCATTCTACACTGACCGAAGATGAAATGCACCGGGGATTACGCCACCGCTGACACAAGTTTGTCTCAATCCAATCAAATATCCCACCATTCCCGGTTCAGAACTTAATAATGCGAACCATCACCTCTGTTATCGATGGCTTTTAGGAGTGAAGTCACAGAACGGTCTCCATAACCCATGGAATAATGAATAGCTATATCTGAATGGCATCAATAGAAACAGCCTCAACAGCGGTACCATGCAGGGGAGAAAATGCTGAAGGCAATGCAAAAATAGCCTAAGCTTTATAAAGAGGTATGACTGACCGGCTTTAAAAAGCCGTAGCATCGAATCGACGGCTCACCTCTGTTTGTCGTTTGCAATACCAGAGTCTCGGGTACCTTTTAAAAGCATGTGCCGAACAGTGAATTTCATACTTAAGCTTGCCCGGCAAGCTTCAAAATGACAGCAATTATCGTCATAAAATATTTAAGACTATGGATAATCCAATATGAATGTTAATTTCATTAACCCGTTTCTCGAATCACTGCTCAATGTCGTCTCGACGATGGCAAATATGAAACTCACCCCCGGTAAGCCAAAAATCAAAACTGACAACCTGGCAAAAGGCGATGTATCGGGTCTGATAGGCATGGTGGGGCCGCAAACTAAAGGTTCGCTTTCGATCACCTTCGAGCAGGGGCTTATCCTGGAGATAATGCAGAACATGTTGGGAGAGAACCCGGGGGAGATCAACGAAGAGATCACCGATCTCGTGGGTGAGATCACCAACATGGTCACAGGTGGCGCGAAGAATATTCTCGGCGATAAAGGCTATGAATTTGAGATGGCCACCCCGGTAGTCGTATCCGGCTTGGGTCACCGCATATCGCATAAAGCCAACGGTAAGAAGATAATCATGCCTTTCGCCAGCCCTTATGGTACTGCCTATATCGAAATTTGCTTCGAAACTTAACTACCCCATAGCATGGCGCAGCCAACTTGTATGTAGGGCACCTCCCTGCATACATCTCCCCGGCTCAACCCGCCTTAAAAGGGCTGGTTAACCATTATCCAGAACTGTGTCGACTCCTCTGCGTAGGCAAACTCAGTTCTTACGATCACATTTTCAACTTCAAACCTTGCACCGACACCTAAGGTCCACTTCATATCTTCATGCAGTTCACTGGCGCTGAATTCATCGGCCACCTGTCCCGTTTCGGCAAAGACGACCCATTGCCACCAGGGGATATCATAAAGATTGAACACGGGTAAGCTTTGCAGTGGCTGCCAGCGGGGCTGTACCCTGTACTCGGCCGAATAGAGAAGCGCGCTGCGACCATAAAACTGTTTGCTGGAGTAGCCCCTTAAGTGATCGAACCCACCCAGAGATATACCGGCAAAAGAGGGGGGACGCTGATACGCCTGTGAACCTGAGTCATAGTCATTCCAGGTGGGGGTATCTGCGAGATACACATTCAGAGCCAATACCTGCTGGGAAAACCAATCACTCTCTCCCATAGAGAGGAAGGCACTCTGTTCAAACTCCCAGGTGGTCCAGCTCTGCCTCTCATCACTGCCACCGCCATTGGCCCCAAAGTCGCGACTAAGGGTCAGGCTTGTGCGACCTCCCTTGGTGCTGTTCTTTCCATTATCCCGGTTATCCCAGTCAAACTTCAATTTTAGCCCCTGTGCCTTAGTCGGCAGTGACTCATAGCCCAACAGCTCCTGTGTTTGAATAAAGGGGGTTAGCTGCACACTGGTTACACCGGATTCTCTGGGGTCCCAGGTGACAGGATCTGTTGCCAGAGAGGGCATCAAACTTCGTGCGGCGCCCTTAGCTCCCTTTCCCCATGGAAGTACATACTTAAGGTGCAGCTTGGCATAAAACTCATCGCCCACCGTAATAACCCGGTTGGTCGCAATCGCATCTGCACTATTGGCACCTCTGCTCGCCCGGTTGGCACCTTCAGGTACGAAATAGATCCCCTCCTTATAACTGGCACGGCTAAATTCACCGGAGAAGAGCCACTGCTCCATATGGGGCAGCTGATAGTTATTGAGCCCTAAATAGGTGATCCAACTTTCATTACTACTGTAGAGGCCGATGCCGAAAACTGAAGCTTGAGGCTGACCGGCATGCTTAATAACACCGGCGCCCCCCACAGTCGTACTCAGAGTTTCAGTGGAGAAGACAAATGGCACTGCGACGAAGTCGGCGTCGTAATCATTACGCCCGCCTTTTACAGCTTGAGAGGTTAAGGTTTCGTGACCGGCGGCGACGGCTTCCCGGGTCTCACCCGCCAGGGTAAGCTGGGATGTAGCGGCAGCGAAAATGAATAGTGCACTCTTGCATAACGACTTAATATTCAATGAAAACAATACCTTATATAGACAGCTATCGCTCGGGGCATCCCCGCCACCTTACGATACTACAAAGGAGATTATTCTATATGCTTAATCTAAGCATACGGCAACGCGAGGGGTTAACTTGGTCACGAGCTCATAAGCGATGGTACCTATGTGTTCCGCCACCTCCTCTACCGGTAGTGCTTTTCCCCATAAAATGGCGTCATCTCCGATACGGTCGCTGGCATTAAGCCCCAGATCTACGGTCAACATATCCATAGAGACCCGACCTACGATCGGCACCAGCCGGCCATTGATCCAAACGGGTGTGCCCTCGGGGGCGTTTCGCGGATAGCCATCGCCATAACCGATAGCCACAACGCCCAGCTTAGTATCTTCTTTGGCACACCAATAGCTGCCATAACCCACAGGCTCACCGGCCTTATGATCGCGAACGGCGATAAGCTCCGAGACCAGATCCATAGCCGGCATCAGGCCATGATTGCCCCCAAGATCCCCTGTCACGGGAGAGACGCCATACAGGGCGATACCGGGTCTTATCCAATCGGCCTGACTGGCAGGCCAATAGAGGGTACCGGCCGAGTTCGCCAGACTCCGGTCACCGGGCAGACCTTTGATAAGCTCATTGAAGAGATTCATCTGAATCTTTGTCGAATCGTTATCAGGCTCATCGGCACAGGCGAAATGAGACATCAGGTTTATAGGCTTAGCAACTTGTGGACAGGCCTTAAGGCGGGAGTAGACAGATTCAAATTGCTCGGGAGTGAAACCTAACCGATGCATTCCTGAGTCTATTTTCAACCATACGGTTACCGGCTTTGACAGGCTGGCACTCTCCAGCATCTCGAGTTGAACTTCGTTATGAATAACGGTATCGATATCGTGTTCAACCAGAGTGGTTAAATCGGCCTGCCTGAAGAAGCCCTCCAACAGGAGCAGCTTTGACTTAACCCCGCCCTCTCTTAACGCCAGCGCCTCCTCTAAACGCGCGAGCCCGAACCCGTCCGCATCATTCAGACAATTGGCGACATTTAATAAGCCGTGACCATAGCCATTGGCCTTTACGACTGCCATGACTTTACTCTCGGGGGCTATTTCTCGAAGGCGCACTAAGTTGTTCTTCAGTGCTCTACTGCTGATCTCTGCACGGGGAAAGGGTTTCAAACGATAACCTTAATCTGTTAGTAACAAGTCTCAACGCTTGTACCGGCTTGTAAAACTGATATGAGTGTCGACTCTACAATGAGTTCACTTAGTTATCAATCGAGGGATAACTAAGTGAATCAAGTTTAATTTTAGACGGAGTAACCATCAACTATTGCCGTCGATAAACCAACAATAGCTCGCGATTAATCCTCTTCGAACTGCGGACCGGCATAGTTGTCGAAACGGGAGAACTGGCCCTGGAATGTCAGGCGTACCCGCCCGATAGGACCGTTACGTTGCTTACCGATAATGATCTCTGCGGTACCTTTATCTTCGGTGTCATCGTTATACACTTCATCACGATAGATAAACATGATCAAATCCGCATCTTGCTCAATCGCTCCCGATTCACGAAGGTCTGAGTTAACCGGGCGTTTATCGGCACGTTGCTCCAATGAACGGTTAAGCTGCGAAAGTGCAATAACCGGGATCTCAAGCTCTTTGGCCAACGCCTTGAGCGAGCGTGAGATCTCTGAGATCTCCAGGGTACGGTTATCCTTGAGGGCCGGCACCTGCATCAACTGAAGGTAATCGATCATGATCATCGACAGACCACCATATTCACGGGCAATACGACGGGCTCGACTTCGCACTTCCGTCGGTGTCAGACCCGAACCATCATCGATATACATCTTACCCTGCTCAAGCATGATCCCCATGGTCGAAGAGACGCGAGCCCAATCATCATCGTCCAGCTGACCGGTACGGATCTTGGTCTGATCGACCCGGCCCAGGGATGCCAGCATACGCATCATGATCTGTTCCGAGGGCATCTCGAGACTGAAGATGAGTACCGGCTTATCTTCGTTTAGCGCAGCCGCCTCACACAGGTTCATCGCGAAGGTTGTTTTACCCATAGATGGACGCGCCGCCACGATAATCAGGTCGCCGGACTGAAAACCCGCAGTCATCTTATCGAGGTCGCCAAAGCCACTGGAAACCCCGGTCACACCACTGGTTGGGTTGTTATAGAGCTCTTCGATCTTATCGACCGTCTTTTCGAGGATCACCTTGATCCCCTCCGGACCTTCGTTGGCATTAGCTCGGGATTCGGCAATCTTAAAGACTTTTGTCTCAGCCAGATCCAGCAGATCGCCTGAGTTACGCCCCTCAGGGTTGAAACCGGCATCGGCGATCTCATTGGCAACCTTAATCATCTCGCGCACGATTGCACGCTCACGGACAATCTCACCATAGGAGAGAATATTACCCGCACTCGGGGTATTCTTGGCTATCTCCCCCAAATAGGCGAAGCCACCAGCCTCCTCCAGCTGGTCTTCAACTTCTAACTGTTCAGAAACGGTGATCAGATCTATTGGCTGACCTGCAGCGACCAGAGTCTCCATCGCGGTAAATATCATGCGATGTGAGCGTGAATAGAAATCGTCCGCCACAACGGATTCAGCCACTCGATCCCATGCATCAGAATCCAGCATCAAGCCGCCGAGTACCGACTGCTCCGCCTCAAGGGAGTGCGGGGGTAACTTGAGTGCATCCATCTGGATATCTGTGGGCTTCTTTTTAGCCTTGAAGGCACCTTGTTGTGACATTAAATTTCCAAACTCCCAACAGTAAAGCAAAATATGGTATAAAACGTGATCAAACAAAAACGGAACCCATGAGTTCCTCTCCATACAACAGAAACAAGGAACGAACATGCGCAATGCATTGATCTCAGCAGTGGTGCTGTCATCTGGTGTCGTATTGGCATCTATCGACGCACATGCAGATGAGGGCCAATGGCAACCTTATCAAATGCCCTCTATCGCAAAGAAACTTAACGAAAGAGGCATTGAGATACCAGCAAAACAACTTGCCGATCTCACTCAATATCCAATGAATGCGGTTGTAGGGCTGGGGTATTGTACCGCCAGTTTCGTGTCACCCCAAGGCTTAGTTGTCACAAACCATCACTGCGCCTACCGAGCCATTCAATATAATAGTAAAAAAGAGCACAATTACATTGCCGATGGCTTTCTGGCGAAGAGTAAAAGTGCCGAGCCATCGGCGGGTCCGAACGAACGTCTCTACATAACAGAAGCGGTAACCGATGTATCCGGCCTGGTCACAAAAAACCTGAGCCAGGACCCTCTGATACGTTACGAAGAGATCCAATCCAACAGAAAATCGCTTATCAAAGAGTGTGAGAGCGATGAGAACTACCGCTGCTCGGTTCGCAGCTTCCACAACGGGCTCGAATACTACCTGATCAAACAGCTGATCATCAGAGATGTACGCCTGGTCTATGCACCACCAAAGAGCGTGGGCTCCTATGGCGGCGATATCGATAACTATGAGTACCCGCGTCATTCGGGTGACTTCACCTTCCTGCGCGCCTATGTGGGTAAAGACGGTCAACCCGCCGCTTATTCCGAAGACAATATCCCCTATACCCCCAAGAGTTACCTGAAGATTAATGCCGATGGCGTAAAAGCCGGTGATGGTGTCTTCGTAGCCGGCTACCCGGGCTCCACCAGTCGTTACCGTTTAACCAGTGAGCTGCAGTTTGCCAGTGACTGGCTATACCCCACCCTCGCCTCACGCTACCAGCTTCGCATCGATACCATAGCGTCTATGGGCGATGCCGATCCGGATGTGGCAATTAAGTATGCGGGAACCTTGGCTTCTATGGCTAACCGCATGAAGAAGTATAACGGCCTGCTCGACGGATTCAGAGCCACAGATATTACCGGCATCAAGCAGAGTCGTGAAGATGCGTTCCTGCAATGGCTTGCAGGCGATGCCACCTACCGTTCCTATCAAACCCAGTTCGAGCAACTTGAATCTCTGTTAGATAAAAAACGCACCGGCATGCAGTCTCGTTACTACTTCGAAAATGCCCAGTCCAGTGCCCTGCTCGGCGTTGCCAATAAGCTCTACCGTTTGGCAAAAGAGAAAACCAAGCCCGACAGCGAGCGTGAAGAGGGTTATCAGGAGCGGGACATGAAGATGTTTAAGGCACGCCTTAAACGTATCGATTCCAGCTTCGATATCTCGGTAGATAAGAGATTATGGTTACAAGATCTTAATGCCTACATGGAGCAGAAGAACCGCGTTGACGCATTCGACGCCATGCTCAACTTTGACGACAAAACCGTAAGCCTGTCTGATAAGCTCGATGGTCTCTACTCCCTTACCTCACTGACGGATCAAGATAAACGTCTCGCCTGGATGCAGGCAGATGCCGAGGCATTTGAAACAAGCTCTGACCCCTTCATACGCCTGGCTGTCGCCCTCTATGACAGCAATATGGCACAGGAGAAGCAGAAGAAGACCCTGCTTGGTGAGCTTTCTCAGGCAAGACCCGGTTATATGAAGGCTGTCATCGCCTACAACAAAGCCAATGGCTGGCCGGTATACCCGGATGCAAACGGCACGTTGCGCATCACCTACGGCATGGTTGACGGCTATCAGTCCCGTGATGCACTTTATAAGCAGCCTTTCACACGCCTTGAGGGGATCGCCGCTAAGCACACAGGTGTTGAACCCTTCAACGCACCGAAGAAGGTACTCGATGCCATCGCTGAGCAGCGCTATGGAACTCATAAGGTAGACTCTGTGATCAAAGATCCAAGTTCCTGGATATGCAGGCTGTTTTCATGCCAGGATAAGCCACAAGAGTTTAACTCGGTACCGGTTAACTTCCTCTCCAGTGTCGATACCACGGGCGGCAACTCAGGCTCGCCGGTATTTAACGGCAAGGGCGAACTGGTGGGGCTGAACTTCGACTCCACCTATGAAGCGATCACTAAAGACTGGTTCTTCAACCCAACCATTACCCGTGCCGTACATGTAGACTTCCGCTACATCCTATGGATGATGGATGAGGTCGACCACGCAGATAACCTGCTCCAGGAGTTGGAGCTGGTCAGAAATTAAGATTGGAGGGGCCTGACTCCCAGGCCCTGAACTTTCCAGAAACAGATATAAAAACAGAGATGACGGCCTTTGGCCTATCGCTCCGCGGACGGCTTCGCCTATTAGATGAGCTTCGCTCTAACAGGAAAGATAAAGCCATCTGACCACCATGAATGGTGGGAATGTCGCTTATGTCGGGAACAGGAACCGACGCGGCCCTATCAGCCTAACGTTACCCACTCCTGTATCTAGTCCCTGAATCATTCGCGGCTAAAGCCGCTCCTACACGGGAAATGTCGTAGCTCGTAGCTCAGTATATTCCAGCCATAAAAAAACACCGCCTAATCAGATTAGTGCGGTGTTTTCTTTTAAAGCTGCAAACTCAATGCCTGAGCATATAAGTCCTTTAGCTTTAAACTAATGTATTAGTCTTCTGCAATAACAGAAAGCTTAACAATAGCTTTAACTTCAGTGTGAACCTGAACTTCAACTTCGAATTCACCAGTAGTGCGGATAGCACCCAGTGGAAGACGAACTTCGCTCTTAGCAAGTTCAGCACCAGCAGCTGTAACTGCGTCAGCGATGTCACGGTTACCAATTGAACCGAACAGCTTACCTTCGTCACCAGCTTTAGAAGCGATAACGATAGTTTCAAGTGCGTTGATCTTCTCAGCGCGCTCGTTAGCAGCAGCCAGGTCAGCAGCTAACTTAGCTTCTAATTCAGCACGACGTGCTTCAAAAACTTCAGTGTTAGCAGCGTTAGCAACAACAGCTTTACCTTGTGGCAGAAGGTAGTTACGTGCGTAACCAGCTTTAACTGCAACTTGGTCACCTAGGTTTCCTAGGTTAGCGATTTTATCAAGTAAAATAACGTTCATTATTAATTCCTCTAAATTTATGCGGTATTACTGATGAAGATCAGTGTACGGCAGTAGAGAAAGATAACGAGCACGCTTGATAGCGCGAGCTAGTTGACGTTGATATTTAGCATTTGTACCAGTGATACGACTAGGAACAATTTTACCACTTTCAGTGATATAGTTCTTCAAAGTTACGATATCTTTGTAATCGATCTCTGTAACACCTTCTGCAGTGAAACGGCAGAACTTGCGACGACGGAAATAACGTGCCATGTGACAGTCTCCTAATTTTTCAATTCGACATTTTCAGCGTGTAATACCAAGCGATTCTGACCATTTCGGCTCTGTTGAAGAGCGATGAAGCCTTGAACCTCGATATCCACACCGGTTTTCAGTTGTTCTGTAACGCTTTGAAAGCGTTCGCCACTAAAAATCACTTGCATCTGACAGTATACGTTTCGAAGCATCTCTGCTTCATAACACTGCGACTTGTGTTCCAACATGATGACACTATGTGCGATTCCTGCCGGGCTTTTAAAGCTTCTGGAACGAGTAATCGTTCCCGATAACACCAAATGGTTTGTGGCCACAGAAAAACTTACTCAGCTGATTCTTTAACTTCTTCAGTTGCTTCAGCAGGCGCACTACGACGCTCGCCTTCGCTAGAACGACGTGAATCACGCTCGTCTTTCGCTTTAGCCATTGGAGATGCTTCAGTGATGGCAGCTTTAGTACGCATAACCATGCTACGCAGAACAGCGTCGTTGAAACGGAAAGCTGTTTCTAGCTCTTCAACCGACTCCGCAGTTGCTTCTACGTTCATAAGAACATAGTGAGCCTTGTGCAGTTCGATAATTGGGTAAGCCAGTTGACGACGGCCCCAATCTTCTAAACGGTGGATCTGACCGCCAGCTTGGGTAAGAATACCCGTGTAACGCTCAATCATACCAGGTACTTGTTCACTCTGATCAGGGTGAACCAAAAATACGATTTCATAATGACGCATTTTTTGCTCCTTACGGTTATCTAGCCTCGTTGTTGGCTCAGTCAGACCAAATAGAGGCAAGGAACTAAATAAAGTGACTGATTTAAGCCGCGGAATATTACACAAAGCGAAGCATTAATTCAACCGTTTTCTGGCAATATTCACTTTGCCGATGCCTGGCAATATAGGTATGATATTGGCTCGCCAAAGTAGAACCTCACCGCATTAAAAAATAATAGTAAGAAAATGATGTTTAGAGCCATAGCAGCACTTTTTTTAACACTCCCTATGTCGGCCCAGGCCTTAGTTCCACCGGATTATCAAGAGCCACCAAGTGACTTTACCGCCGAAGTAGAAGCGGGCTTTCAACTCAATACCGGTAACACCGACTCCACAAGCTTTAATGGCAGAACTAAACTCGTCTACGATACGAAGAAGATGAAGCAGGAGGGGACGGTAAAGGCCTACTTTGCGGCAGATGATGAAAAAACCACCTCAGAGAAGTACGACATTCAGATCCAGTCCAGTTACAAGCTCGACAATGATACCGCCTACTTGGGGGGAGGTTATGTCTTCGGTCGCGGCGACTTCACCATAGATCGCTTCGGTAGTTACACTCAGATATCGACCGTATCGACCGGTTATGGTTTCGATGCCATATCCGATCACAGCACCAAACTCAGTCTGGAAGTCGGCCCCGGTTACCGCTATAACATGCCGATAGAGACAGACGCCGAACCCGATCCCGAAGCCAACAGAGACGTGATCCTACGTACCGCGATAAAGTTCGAGCAGAAGCTTCAGGAGTACACCAGTCTCAATGCCGACCTCACCGCCGAAGCCGGTGAAGACAACAGCACCCTCACCTTAGACATGAACTACAAGAACACCCTGTTCCAGGACTGGGCCTTCAAGATAGGGGTCAACGTCAAGTACACAGATGTGGTTCCCGAAGGCACCAAGCAGACAGACACGATAACCACCTTCAACTTACTCTACACATTCCAGTAAGTTGATAGTTTCTTGTCGATGAGTGACTTGTCGGATTTCAAGTTGCTGAAATATCTACCGTGGGTTCATCTGGCTAACTTTGACGTTTACTCTGATATTGGTAGCCGAACCTCTTTGATATCAATCGCCTCCAGCGGGGTTATGTGTAAGTGCCCTCTCGTCACGCTGTAAACCCTTCCATGGGCGCTCTACGATTTCATCCCTGAAATCGAAGTCCTCGAGTCCACTTACACTCGATATTCTACCTCTTCGATTTGGCAGCATCTAAATAGCTACAGATGCCATGTTCACCAGTAGGTGACATAGCAGAGACTGCAAAAGGATGTATCAATACGATGAGTAGTCACAGCCGCGTTTATATCTAAGTGTTTGTCTTTTAGATTTAAAGTCTTCTGTTACAACTCATTTTGGGACAAACCTACGTTAGAGCTTTTCCTCTAGCCCGTGAGATTTAGATTAGGAAAAATATGGCAATCGAATATCCGGTAACTCCGCAGTAATAGTTGGTTAAGATGTGAAGCGAAACGGAATCGATCTTACTGTTACGAGTCCGCTATTTAATTGCCTTGTTATAAACCGTTAACCTCCAAACTCCCGGCTAACAATTTGTTTGGGGACTATATTCTTTGGTAGCTCACTAGAAGCTTTTTGAGCAAAATCACCAGCCATACCAAATACTTTGTCAATTAATGCTACTTTCATTCCTTTGTCGACAGCTAACTCCAAAAGCTTCTTGCCAATATCATTACAAGAGCTAACCCAATTTTTGGGTAGCTCCCCTACAGGCACTTTGGGTTGACAAACGAGCCTGAAACTTTCTTTACCTTCTTGAATTTGAATGGAAACATCAACAAATTCACTCTTATATGCGTTGGCTGATACGCTAGAACTAAGTACGAGTATTGCACTAATAAAAAATTTTTTCACGACACTTCCCTATGGTTTATAAGCTCTAATAATGGGCAAAAAATTGTTAGCTAGAATATTAAGAAACGAAAACAGCCAACTCCTTTTTATCCTTACTTATTATCTTGTTATGTGACTGAACTACGAGAACCTACAATAGCAAACCAGAACAAGCCAATACCTACAAGTACAACACCTAAAGCGGTACGTTCTACTTGAATACTACTAACGTAAATAAATGGCACTGCAGCCATGATAATCGAAACTAATAGATACAAACCTCTTCGTTCACGACTTGATGTATAGATGCGCTTTCGCCACTTGTTCAAGCAAAATGTACCTATTGGAAAATAAGCCAACATAAAGATTTCAAAAAACACCGATGCCTCCTAGACGAATAACGGCTTATTCAATAGCAGCACGATAATACTCTTGGCCGCGTTTTCAGTTAGGTAAAGCTATCATCTACAACTCATTGCTGCAAAAAAGTTATTTTTCATTTCGTTAATAAAAACACTCAGAACTGTCCGATAAAAATATGCATCGGGGTTTATGAGGTCTGCATAAGGCTTAACTAAGAAATGAATAAAGCTAAATCGAAGATAGGAACTCTTCTTTTGAATATCTAGGTGTAGATGCGGCCACGGACGTTGATGGCATGGCGAGGTTTCACAAGGTGAAACTCTCCGACCGAGAGATAGGGATATCGAACTGGCAGTTAAACAGGGAGGTAGTTTGAAATCGCAGAGCGCCCAAGGAAGGGTCCACAACGATATACATATCTAAAAGCCAGTTCGGCATCCAATTGCTTCCTGCATAAATGCCAGCTCAACATCCTTGTCTCACGTTCATAGCAAATGGTTTTCACCATATTCGCCCTCTCGTTCATAAGCACAGAAACCTCTGGTTTCTATTCACCGTCCCGAAGAAGCATCTGCACATAAGCGAGCCGCAGGCTATTCATAACCATAAAGGTTAACGCTAAAAAATCCCTAAAAGTAATCACGGCCCATGAGGCCGAAACAAAGCCAATTTCTCTCCTTCCATGGGAAATTGGCATAAGTGTTCCAGACACAAAAATGCCGATGGGGCATCGACCACATCGGCATTAGATACATTATGGAGTACAAGCCCCAAAATGACGATAGTTAAGTTTTCAGAAACTTATCCTATTCTTTGTCGTACAGCCTCAAACAGGCAGATACCGGTTGCGACCGAGACGTTCAGACTGGACACAGAGCCTGACATAGGAATCGAGGCCAGTGAATCGCAGCTCTCGCGGGTCAAACGGCGTAGTCCCTTGTCTTCGGCTCCCATGGCAATCGCCAGAGAGCCTTTAAGATCGGCCTTATAGAGATCGTGCTCGGCTTCACCGGCGGCACCGACAATCCATACGCCCTTCTCCTGCAGACTCTTCATGGTGCGCGCCAGGTTTGTCACCTGAAACAGTGGCACCACTTCTGCGGCGCCGCAGGCAACCTTGCTGACCGTTGGTGTCAGGCCTACAGAGTTATCACGTGGAACGATGACACCATGCACGCCGGCGGCATCGGCATTACGCAGACAGGCACCCAGGTTATGCGGGTCTGTTACCCCATCTAAGATCAGCAGGAAAGGCGTCTGCGTCTTCTCTACCAATGCGGCCAGATCATTATCATTAAGTTGCTTGACAGCTTTGACGCGTGCTAACACACCTTGGTGCTGGCCACTGCCCGACTTATCATCTAACACTTTTCGTGACGCCTGCTGTACCGATACACCATACTGCGCCGCGATCTCCAGGATCGGGGTCAGACGCTGATCATCACGGCCCTGGAGTATCCAAAGCTCGATGACACGCTCGGGGCTGTGTTTTAGTACCGCTTCGACAGCGTGAATACCAAAGGTGATATCTTGTTTTTTCATCTGTTACTTACTCGCCTTACGCTTAGCTGAACTCTTCTTTTTAGAAGTCGATTTAGGGCCAGTTTTCTTTACTGCCCCCTTCTTAACTGATGTTTTCTTTGCCGTACTCTTTCTGCCGGATCGCTTCGCCGAGCCGGACTTAGCCTTGCTCGAGCCGGCTTTACTATCCTTACCCGAGCCGCGTCGCTTACCCTTAGGCTTGTCACCCTTATCTCTGTCGGCAGACAGCTTAGCCCCTTCGATATTGGCTCTCTCTCTGGCCGTCATAGGTTTCTTCCCCCGACGGGAGCGAGGCTTACGGGAGGCATCGGCCTCCATCATGAGATCTATCTGACGATCATCGAGGTTAACTCCGGCAACCTTAACCGTTACCGCATCGCCGAGCTGATACACCTGACCGGAGGCTTCACCCACCAGACGCTGGCGCATATTATCATACTGATAGTAATCGCTGCCCAGACTGGAGATATGAACTAAGCCATCGATAAACAGCTTATCTAAGCGAACAAACATGCCGAAATGGGTCACGGAGGCGATGACAGCCTCGAATGTGTCACCCACATGGTCCTGCATAAACTCACACTTGAGCCAGTCACTCACATCGCGTGTGGCTTCATCGGCACGCCTTTCCGTGGTCGAACACTCTTCGCCTAACAGGTCCAGATCTTCGATCTGATAGTTGTACCCGCCATCGGGGGTCCACTTATCTTTCGCCTCTCCACGCTCCTTCGCTAACAGATAACGGATGACACGATGCAATATCAGGTCCGGATAGCGACGAATCGGTGAGGTAAAGTGAGAGTAAGCTTCAAGGGCTAAACCGAAGTGACCATCATTGTCCGGCGTATAGGTTGCCTGACGCATAGAGCGAAGCAGCATCACCTGAATAAGCTCGGCATCGGGTCTGTCGGCGACCTGCTCCATCAGAGCTTGGTAATCGGCGGGCTCAGGCTCCAGACCACCATTGAGCGTCAGACCGCGCTCTTTAAGGAAATCCTTGAAGTTAGTGAGCTTCTGCTCCGACGGCGCTTCGTGCACACGATAGAGCACTTCACCCTTATGTTTCTTGACAAACTTAGCCGAGGCGACGTTGGCTAAGATCATACACTCTTCGATGATCTTATGGGCCTGGTTGCGGCTCCTTGGCACTATGCTGTCTATCTTTCTGTCATCATTAAAAATGAACTGAGTCTCAGTCGTCTCGAATGCGATGGCACCTCGAGCGGCGCGGGTCTCATCCAGTGTCAGGTAGAGCGACTGCAGCGTCTGAAGATGCGGGAAGATAGGCTTGAGTTTATCACTCACCTCGCCACCTTCGAGCATGTCCGCCACCTGGGTATAGGTAAGACGGGCATGAGAATGCATCACGGCAGGATAGAACTTGTAACCCGACAGTTTACCCGCAGCCGATATTGTCATCTCGGCAACCATACACAAGCGATCGACCTCTGGCATCAGGGAGCATAATCCGTTTGAGATCTTCTCCGGCAGCATAGGGATCACCTGGGAGGGGAAATAAACCGAGTTACCCCGGCTACGTGCCTCTCTGTCGAGCGCCGACTCTGTCCGCACATAGTGACTCACATCGGCAATGGCAACCCACAGACGCCAGCCACCGCTTTTTTTCGTCTCGGCATATACGGCATCATCGAAATCGCGGGCATCTTCACCATCGATAGTCACCAGAGGCAGATGGCGTAGGTCTATCCGCCCCTCTTTATCCTTCTCCGGCACTTCATCGGGTATCGCTCTCAGCTTCTTCTCTATCAGACCCGACCAGGTGTGAGGCAGATCGTAGTTGCGTAGCGCAATTTCGATCTCCATCCCCGGCGCCATCTGCTTACCCAGCACTTCGGTAACTTTACCGGCGGCCTTAACATAACGTCCCGGTCTGCGGGTGAGCTCTATCACGACCACGTCGCCTTGACGGGCACCGTTACGGTCCTCATCTGGGATGAGGATCTCCTGAGTGATCCGGCGGTCATCGGCAATGACAAAGGCCATGCCCGAGTCGAGGTGGAATCGGCCAACCAATGCGGCGGTTCTCTGTTGTACCAGACGCACTAACCTGGCTTCACGGCGCCCCTTACGATCGACACCGGCCTTCTGCGCCAGCACCTTGTCACCGTGGAAATACATCAACATATCACGGTTATTAATGAAGAGGTCATCACCGCCTTCATCGAGCTTAAGGAAGCCAAAGCCATCCCTGTGGCCAATAACGGTGCCACTTAACAGATCCATTCTCTCGGGTAATCCGTAGGACTGACCACGGGTAAACACCAACTGGCCGTCTCGCTCCATGGCGCGCAGGCGTCTTCGCAGCGCTTCAAGCTGCTCTTCGCCTTCGAGCTTAAGCGCTGTCGCTATACGTTCACGATTCAGGGGTGACTTTTCGGAGCGCAAGTACTCTAAAATATACTCGCGGCTGGGAATGGGGTTTTCGTAATTTTCTTGTTCACGCTTCAAATGCGGATCTTTGATCATTCAATATCTCAAATTTTTGTCCAGAACATTCTGGAACACACCAATCAGCTATCTGTAATTGGCACTATTTACGGGATCTCAGGTGCTCCTGTTTTGCCCTGGCTACTGAGCTGGGCGGCATCTTCTCTTCGAGCACCTTCAATAATTCAATGGCTTCATTCTTGGTCGCCACATCACTAAATACATCGTTATACAGCCAGTGATAAGCCATCTCGTAGTCTCTGGGACTACCATAGCCTTCACCAAACAACCTGACTAACATCATACGGGCCGGCAGATCGCCATTGGCTGCTGCGGGCAAAACATAATGAATCGCACGCTCTTTATCCTGGATCACAAATTTACCGTCATGGTAATACTCGGCAATTCTCACCATCGCTTCGGCACTGCCCTGCTCTGCAGAATTTCGCAGCAGGGAGATCCCTCTGGGTGGGTTCGCCTTTACACAGATCCCATAATTGAGCATCTCTGCCCATAAGTACTGATAGAGCGGTAGTTTCAGTACTTCGGCTCTGGCTTCAATATCCTGAACCAGCTGACAATCATCACCCTGTACCCGGGTGAGATACTGCTTCGTACGAATAAGCTCGATCAGCTGCTCCTGACTATAGATATCTAACGCCTTAGTTTCGGCCCAGCTAAGCAGTGGCGATAACGAAAGTATCGCAACCAGCAGATACCGCTGTACGGTTCCAATCGAACCCTTTAGCACTTCTCTTATCATGGATTCTCTCAACAACAAATTCATTCATATAAGTAGTGATCAGACAGGATACTCTGAACTATCTTAAGTATTCTGTCTCATCGATACTTGATCTCATCGGCAGTATAACGCATTTCTTGAGCCCTACCTGAATTTGGCACGCCGGTTTACGCCGTAGCTAAAGCGCAATAAAAAGGCCGCTTTATGCGGCCTCTAACTATTAACTGAACGGATTCACAAGAATCATGGTCTCGTTTCTGTCGGGACCCGTTGAGATAATATCGATTGGTGTTTCTAACAGCTCTTCCAGACGCTTGATATAGTTCAAAGCCGCTTGAGGCAGTTGATCTATCGAGGTCGCACCGAAGGTGTTCTCACTCCAACCAGGCATAGTTTCCAGTACCGGTGTTACCTGCTCATAGCCTTCGGCCGCAAGCGGTGTCACGGTGGCAATGCTGCCATCGGGGTACTGATAACCGACACAGATCTTAACCTCTTCCAGACCATCGAGGACATCGAGCTTAGTCAGGCAGAAACCGCTTACGCTGTTGATCTGAACGGCACGTTTCATCGCAACCACATCTAACCAACCCGGACGACGCTTACGACCGGTAGTCGCACCGAACTCATGACCTTTAGTCCCCAGGTATTCACCGATCTCGTTATCGAGCTCAGTCGGGAAAGGACCGGCACCGACACGAGTGGTGTAAGCCTTCATGATACCCAGGACATAGTCGAGGTGACGTGGGCCGAATCCGGAACCTGTCGCAACACCACCGGCGGTCGTGTTAGAAGAGGTTACAAACGGATAAGTACCATGGTCGATATCGAGCAATGTACCCTGTGCACCTTCAAACAGAATAGGTTCATCCGCTTTACGCGCCTGATCCAGAAGCTCAGTCACGTCGACGCACATACTCTTAAGGTAGTCGGCGATTGCAAGCGCATCTTTCAATGTCTCTTCGTAAGACACCGCTTCGCACTTATAGTATTCGGTCAGCATAAAGTTGTGATAAGCCATCACCTCTTTCAGCTTTTCTGCAAATAGCTCTGCATCAAACAGATCACCAACACGAAGACCACGGCGTGAAACCTTATCTTCGTACGCAGGACCGATACCACGACCCGTTGTACCAATAGCATTATTGCCACGCGCTTTCTCGCGGGCAACATCCAGAGCACAATGGAATGGAAGGATGAGTGGACACGCTTCAGAGATAAGCAGACGCTCCTCTACAGGAACACCACGCTCTTTAAGCATGTTTATCTCTTTCATCAGGGCGTCAGGTGCAAGTACCACGCCATTACCGATAATGCATTTCACATTATCACGTAAGATCCCTGATGGAATAAGATGAAGAACGGTTTTGTCACCATCGATTACCAGAGTATGACCCGCATTGTGGCCACCTTGGTATCGAACGACATATTTTGCCTGTTCGGTAAGTAGGTCGACTATCTTACCCTTTCCTTCGTCACCCCATTGGGTGCCGAGAACTACGACGTTTTTGCCCATTATTTGCTGTACGGTAGTGGTTAAAACGGGATTTTAGCAGATCTTTAGGGGCCATAGGCAAGTTTTTTATGAAAAAATAATCAACAAAACAATGCCTGCGGTTACTAATCCACCACCCAAACGTTGCAGAAGTTGCTGATTTTGATTGGAAATCTCTTTTAAATAGGCTCTCCATCGATTAGGAAATAAAAGAGGTCCGATTCCTTCGATAATCAGCACAATTCCCAGGGCAATCATGATTAGCTGCAAAGACATAATTAAGTGTTTCCAATCCAGAACGATCGACGAATACCAATCGGTATGAGTTTAGAGTAACAAAATAGGCAGGGAAAAACAGAGAAGAGTTGCAGTTGTAAATTTCAGGCAATAAAAAACCCAGCAAAAGCTGGGTTTTTTGAACTCTCGGTAGCGTAAATATTAACGCTTTGAGAACTGTGGCTTACGACGTGCTTTACGTAGACCAACTTTCTTACGCTCAACTTTACGAGCATCACGGGTAACGAAACCAGCGGCACGTAGAGATGGACGTAGAGCTTCATCAAGCTCCATCAGTGCACGGGTGATACCGTGACGGATTGCACCTGCTTGGCCAGTGATACCACCGCCCTTTACAGTTACATAGATGTCTAGTTTTTCAGTCATTTCAACTAGCTCTAGTGGTTGACGAACAACCATACGAGCAGTTTCACGACCAAAATACTGATCTAGTGGAAGTTGATTAACAACGATGTTGCCACTACCAGCTTTAGCGAATACGCGAGCTGTAGATGTTTTGCGACGGCCTGTGCCGTAGTACTGAGTTGCAGCCATTAGCTTAATCCCGTTTAGATATCAAGAACTTGAGGTTGTTGTGCAGCGTGGTTATGTTCTGTACCAGCGTAAACTTTAAGCTTACGGAACATGGCACGTCCTAAAGGACCTTTAGGTAACATACCCTTAACTGCTTTCTCGATAATCATTTCAGGCTTATGATCCTGCAGCTTTTCAAAGGTGATCTGCTTGATGCCACCGATGAAACCCGAATGCGAGTAGTACACTTTGCCTTTTGCTTTATTACCAGTTACAGCAACTTTCTCAGCGTTGATAACGATGATGTAGTCGCCGGTATCGACATGAGGCGTATACTCTGGCTTATGCTTACCACGTAGACGTGTAGCAATTTCAGTAGCGATACGACCCAAAGTTTTACCTTCGGCGTCGACGACAAACCACTCGCGAGTGACTGTCTCTGGTGTAGCAGTAAAAGTAGTCTTCATTTTACAAAAACCCAATGTTAAAAATTCTGTCTCACATGTCATTGCCAATATTGGCAAAAACACAAATAGTGCCATTCCCCGCCCCTTCGAGCAAAGAATTAGGCTTTACAATTCCATCATATCGATGGAGTAACGAGGGCAGGTGGCGGATTATAGTCAAAGCTGAGCTAAAAATCACCTAATTTTTACTAAAATTATCTGCATTGTTCGTCTACACACCCAATATGCTCAAAATAGGCTTAAAAGATTATCGGGAGTATGGCGCTATGGCCGTGTAATCATCGGCTTGCTTCGGCTTTAACAATCTCGACAACGCAATAAAATCCGCTTCTCCCGCCAGGAGGCGGCCAGGCAAACTCAGATAAATAGCTATTTCGCTTAGGGTAAGTGCTCTAAAGCCAGATAATCATGAGATTGCATCTCGGTCAAACGCGAACGACAACGCCTGAACTCAAAACTGAGCAGACCATCGCTGTAGATCTCCTCCAACGACACCTCTGCCGAGATGATCAACTTTACGTTACGTTCATAAAACTCGTCGACCATGGCTAAGAAACGGCGCGCAATATCGTCACCGGTCTGCTTATCCCCCATCTGCTCTACACCACTGAGCAACACGGTATGGTAGAGACAGGCGATCTCCATATAGTCTCTCTGGCTTCTGGGGCCATCACAAAGCTCCCTGAAACCGGCGAGCAGCACCCCTTGCGCCTGCTTTCGGATACTGATACTTCTGCCGTCGACATCGATATCCGCATCAGACACCTCAGATTCCGGAGCCAGCTTGTCGAAATAGGTAAGAAGGTTATCATCGGCCTGGGCGTCGAGTGGAAAGTGATAGATCTCAGCCTGCTCCAGGGTACGTAAGCGATAATCGATCCCTGAGTCAACATTAAGGACCTGACAATGTTTGTTAATCAATGCGATAGCTGGCAGAAAGCGCGCCCTCTGTAAGCCGTTTCGATAGAGTTCATCGGGGATGATGTTTGAGGTTGCAACCAGTGCTACCCCCTCTTTAAACAGGGCCTGAAACAGGGTGCCGAGCAACATGGCATCGGTAATATCTGACACAAAAAACTCATCGAAACAGATGACCTGATATCGCTCAGACATCCGCTTGGCAATGATCAGCAAGGGATCTCTCTGCCCTTTCAACCCATCAAGCTCACTATGAATTTGGTGCATGAAGCGATGAAAATGGGCCCTTAGCTTCCTGTTACCGGGAAGAGAGTCGTAGAAGGTGTCCATAAGATAGGTTTTACCGCGCCCAACGCCTCCCCACAGATAGAGTCCCTGAACCGCCTGAGGCTTGGTCCCCAGCAGTGAGGTTAACCGACCAAATACACCGGGCTTGGCATTGAGGAGCTGCAACTCATCATATACACGTTGCAAGCTTCTGACCGCCTGCTCCTGAGCGCTGTCGTGAGAGAAGTCATCTCGGCTTAAGTCTTGCTGGTAATGCTGCCATGGTGTTAAATCGGACACGTAAAATATTCTCTTTTATCCCTGAGTTCACTACTATCTTTAACCAACAGCAACACGCCGGATCCAGCCCGTCAGAGGTAACTGCGCTCAGAGTGGTTAATCGCTCCTGCATTGGCGCCATCTATTGGGCAACATAAATTGCAGGACTCATTATTCTTATTTAAAACGGTATGCCATTGAGGCTCCGCTCGGGGAACCTCACGCTACCGATAGGCTGTAACTATATATGGTATCATGGCAAGATTCGCCAATGTACTTAGTTTTGTAAGTGATATTTTATTAGTGATGTTCATAACTGCATCACAGAGGAGTGTTATATGGAATGGCCGTTAGTCATTGCAACTTTTGTGTTAGGCATAGTGTTAGGCTATGTAGGCAGAACCATAGTTGCCCGTAATCATGAGTCCACCAGTAAGGGAAAGGCACTGGAGCAGACACGTCTGGAGCTGAGCCAGCATAAGCAGGAGGTCACCGACCATTTTGAGGGACACTATAAACAACTTGCCGAACTCACAGAGCAGTTAAACAAGGTCAATAAGCAGTGGAATGAGGCGGCAAATACCCTAGCCCCAAAAAACAAGGCAAAACCTTTGCCGACTTTTAGCGCTGCAGAGCCATCGGATGCACCATTGAGCGAGGCCGATGAGCAGCTTGATGGCGACAATGTCATCATCATAAATCAAAATAATTAACCTTTGTTAATAAACATGAACTTTCATCCTATGCTTAGAGTCGGAATCAGTAACAATTGACCTTTAATATCTCTTGAAATGACAATGTTATAAACAAGAGATCATAATTCCATTTCTGATATTGGAGCCATGAATAGATGAAAACAAAATTAAGCTTACTTTCCGCAGCCATTCTTACAGCATCGCTGACCATGATGCCTGCAACATCCCAGGCCGCGATTCCAATGGCCGTAAATGGACAGAGCGTACCTAGTCTGGCACCTATGCTCGAACGCACCACTCCGGCAGTAGTTGCGGTCGCCGTATCCGGAACCCATGTTTCCAAGAAAAAGATCCCCGATGCGTTCCGCTACTTTTTCGGCCCTAACGCTCCAAGAGAGCAAGTTCAGGAGCGCCCCTTCCGTGGTTTAGGCTCAGGGGTGATCATCGACGCCGATAAAGGTTATATCGTTACCAACAACCATGTCATCGAGGGTGCCGATGAGATACTCATCGGTCTGCATGACGGACGGGAGATCGAAGCTGAATTGATCGGATCCGATGCCGAATCCGATATCGCTCTCATACAGATAAAAGCCGACAATCTGGTTGCCGTCAAACGTGCCGACTCGGATGAACTCAGAGTCGGTGACTTTGCGGTCGCGATCGGTAACCCCTTTGGCCTGGGCCAAACTGTAACCTCGGGCATTGTCAGTGCTATGGGTCGCTCCGGACTCGGTATCGAGATGCTTGAAAACTTCATTCAAACAGATGCGGCCATCAACAGCGGTAACTCAGGTGGGGCCCTGGTTAACTTAAATGGCGATCTCATCGGGATCAACACAGCGATTGTGGCCCCTGGCGGCGGCAATGTGGGTATAGGCTTCGCCATACCCGCCAATATGGTCAATAACTTAGTCGATCAGATCATCGAACATGGTGAGGTCCGTCGTGGCGTACTGGGAGTATCGGGTAGGGATCTGACCAGCGAACTGGCACAGGCATTCGGTTTAGATACCCAGCATGGTGGTTTTGTCGATCAGGTTATGGCTGATAGTGCCGCTGATAAGGCGGGGATCAAGGCCGGTGATATCATCACCAGCGTCAATGAACGTAAGATAAAGAGCTTCCAGGAGCTCAGGGCCAAGGTCGCAACCATGGGCGCCGGCGCGAAGGTAAAATTCGGCTTGATCAGAGATGGGGATGAAAAGACAGTTACGGCTATTTTGGGCGAAGCCAGTCAGACGACTGAAACTGCTGCCGGTGCCGTTCATCCTATGCTCGCGGGTGCCAGCTTAGAGAATAAAGATGGTGGTGTAGAGATAACCGATGTGGCTCAAAACTCACCTGCCGCAGCCAGCGGTTTACAAAAGGGGGATATCATAGTCGGTGTTAACCGCTCCTCTATCGACGATCTCAAGTCTCTCAAGGCAGCGCTCAAAGAGCAGCAGGGCGCTGTTGCCCTTAAGCTAAAGCGCGGCAAGAGCAGCCTCTATCTGGTACTAAGGTGATAACGACCTGAACCGGGGGCATAGCCCCCGGCTTTAACTTAGTCGATAAGCATGAGGGAGCCCCCTTCATGCTTATCCTTTATGCTTATTAGCACTAAACATGTTAATCTAGCTCAAATTTTATCTGCATCTTCCCAATATGGCTCTAAAAGACACACTATTATATGTCGGCAAGGCGGTTATCTTTGGCCTGATAATGGCTGCTGTCTTTCTGTTTGTTACCCCGATGTTGAGCAATAAGGACACATCGAATCTTTTTTTCCAGAAACGTGGCGATAATGGCTTCGAGCTCTCTTTTTCCAATGCCGTTCGCCGGGCCGCACCGGCGGTGGTCAATATCTACAGCCTGAGTGTTAACCGTAACCGACCTCTGAACTCGGGTTCGCTACAGGGCCTTGGCTCCGGCGTTATCATGAGTAATGAGGGCTATATTCTCACCAACTACCATGTGATAAAGAAGGCCGACGAGATCGTTGTCGCCCTTCAGGATGGCCGAAAGTTCACATCGGAGGTGGTTGGCTCTGACTCCATCACAGATCTCGCGGTACTGAAGATTGAGGGGGGAAATCTGCCAATCGTCCCGATTAACCTGGATGTACCGGCCCAGGTCGGTGACGTCGTGCTGGCCATAGGTAATCCCTATAACCTTGGGCAAACCATCACCCAGGGCATCATCAGCGCTACGGGACGTAACGGCTTGAGCTCCGGCTATCTCGACTTCCTGCAAACCGATGCGGCAATTAATGCGGGTAACTCAGGAGGGGCGTTGATCGATACCAGCGGCCAGCTTATCGGCATCAACACGGCGGCATTCCAGATCGGTGGAGAGGGCGGTGGACATGGCATCAACTTCGCCATCCCTATAAAGCTGGCCCATAGCATTATGGGGAAGCTTATCAAAGATGGCCGTGTGATACGTGGTGCCTTAGGTATTACCGGTGAACCCATCAGCTCCATGATGGCTCAGATACTCAACCTTCCCGATCTGACCGGTGTCATGATAACTGGCGTAGATCCCAAGGGACCGGCGGCTCTGGCTCAGCTGGCACCGAGAGATGTGATCACTAAGTATGAGGGCGAAATCGTACCCGGCGTTGAGATGCTGATGGATAGAATTGCCGAAACGACACCGGGTAAACAGGTAACGATGACGATTATCCGTAAGGGCAAGTACTACGAAGTCCCGGTCATCATAGGTGAGAATATCTCAGCAGCAGAGCAGTAAGCCCTGCAATATTAGTTAGCCATACGGGCTGCCGCTCATCATCGGGTGGCAGCTTTTTCCTTCCTCCTCGAGCCGCTTTCTCAGCTCAGCGCCCACCCCGCTCAGAACTCAAGCTTGCACAAGAATACAGTTAAGAGTTGTGCGTCGTCGTTTTAAACAGCCCAACCCAGAATGCAAGCTCAAACACTACTCCCAACACAATGAAAACTATCGCCCCGGTCGAGAAACTCGCCCCATAGCAGAGTAGTGCACCGACAAGCAGCACAACTAATACCCCCACCCTCAACCATATATTCATAGATAACTCCATCTCAACGTTTGTCTCTATAGATTAGCCGAATCAGGCCGGTAAAATAATTAATAAAGTTTCATGGTGAGTCCGAGCCCCTGGTTCCTAGCTCCTCAAACATTCGCGGCTAAAGCCGCTCCTACATGAGGAATATAGTAGCTCCTGGCTAGCTTCATTCCGGGACAAGACAGGAAATAAAAAAAAGCCACCCCCTGCAATATGGGGTGGCTTGTTGGGAAAGGAACTAAATTAACAGACGATTATAGTTATAGTAATTACTTGTGAATCTTAGGCAGAGCCACGGCTCTCTCGTTATAGTCAGCATGACAGTTACCACAAGTGAACTCGGCAGTTGCCCAAGGCATCTGGTACTTACCATCTTCTGTGAACTGCTTAGCAGTTGGGTCCAGGTCGATAGTGAACAGGTGAGACTTCACATCACCGAAGACTACTGCTGCTCCACCCTGTCTTGGTGCGGTCTTAATAGCACTCTTAGCCAGTTTCGGCATATGACAGTCTGTACATTCGG
This sequence comes from uncultured Shewanella sp., assembly GCF_947501225.1. Classification (GTDB taxonomy): domain Bacteria; phylum Pseudomonadota; class Gammaproteobacteria; order Enterobacterales; family Shewanellaceae; genus Shewanella. Next base: position 347,460 of record NZ_CANMUW010000003.1, on the reverse strand, counting down.
CCGCTGCATGGAAAGTTTCAGCATGTGTATTCTGAGCAAACTCTTTATCAGTATGACAGTCTGTACAGGCTTTAACTGCTCCGGTGTGAAGGCCATCGGCACTATCTTTATTCACGGTAGACTTGTGAGAATCATGACAAGTAGTACATGACCAGTCACTCTTAGGACCAATTTCATCACCGGCTTTATAAGTACCATGGTCTTCAGGAACAACACCTAACATCTCATCGGCGGTTTGGTGATGCTTTGATAGTCCGCCACTTGAGATGATGCGGCCACCCACTTTACTGCCGTTGGGGAAGGCACCGTTATAAGCGCTGACAAATGATGGATAATCTTTCTCACCGTCACGGGTATGACACTCGGCACAGGTTACCGCCTTACCGTAAGCCATATCTTCGGCTAAGAAATCATCGGTAGTACGTGCAACTGCAATCTTGGTGATATTGTCTTTAGACGGTGCTTTGACATGGAAACTACCCGCACCATGACAAGATTCACACTGAACGCCCTGCTCTGCAAAAGTACCGTTCATGCCTGGAAGACCGTCCTGACGATCCGGATTACGTGTATCGCCACCGGCTACATCGGTCGTACGCTTCCAACCGGTTGTATGGCAGTTACCACAGCTATATTTATAATTAAACTCACTGCTCTTGTAATCGCCCATAACATCGGCATCGCCCGGATGGTTATCCGGAATATTTAACTCACCGGCCGCATTGCGAATATTATACTGAACATTGTTACCGGTAACGATGTAACCGTCGGCATCTAACCAACGCATCTTCCAATGGTATCCACCGACAGTATAGGAGACCTCATCGTAACTTGTTGGTGCACCCAGATCGTTGTTAGGTGTTGAGTCGACCAAGAGATCGATAGCGCCGGTAATGGTTGCTTCCGGAGTGTAAGGGAATGCAGGCTGCTCATTGCCTGAATTTTTAAGGATCTTAAAGTTGTGACCCGTTTTAGAGAATGTTTCATGCTTACCACTGTGACAGGTTGCACAGGCTGCAGAGCCGACATAAGCGAGAACTTCAGGCTCAGGCAGGGCTTCGACCGTTACGGTAACTTCACCCGTCGCCTCATCGGTACCGTCGGTGATGGTGTAGTTAAACTTAACTTCGCCTGCCGTTTCACCTGCAGTGAAGTCAATTTTCCCATTGTTGATAACCGCACTATCTGAGTCGACGGATACCAGAGATAAGCTATCGCCATCGGCATCGGTATCATTGGCCAATACATCTATGGTCACAACTTCAGATACGGTGACCGTAGCGGCGTCACCTACTGCCACCGGGGCATTATTTACCGGTAGCGGTGTTTCACCATTATCGTTGTCACTACCGCAAGCAACCAACATGGTTATCATACTGGCGAGTATTAATTTTTTATATGGAATATGTGCGTTCATAAGTTCATCCTCACTTGGCTTTTTTGATATCGCCAACATTGCAGGGAGGGCGATTAATATGTCTCTCTGGACATGTATCCAGTATTGAGGAGTTACCCCTAAAGGGATAGATAAGGGGAGTTCACAACCTGATTAAAGTTGTGAACTATAGTTATCATGATTTAGGTAGGACATTGTTTTAAAAGGATTTGACGCACTAGGAAAGGTTATGATGTTGTAACACAAATTGACCTGTATTTGTCAAAATATAGATCTTCCTCTCGTTTTGCATCACCAGGCCGGCTTTCTTAAGCTGACGCAGATGGAAGTTAAACTTAGTATGATCTTCCACGCCAACCAGACGACACAGATCCATAAATTTCAGCTCTTTATGGCAGCCCAACGATTTTAATGTCTCACGACGCAGCGGATTAGCCAGCGCAGAGTAGACACTGTCTGAGTCTATGTCTGAATTGGATTTAAGCAGCTGCTTTTCGGCTATGCTGCGCCGTATCGTCATAATAAGATCGGCACTCTTAAATGGCTTTGTCAGCACACTGTCGGCCCCCTTCTTCATTGCATCCACCGCCGTATCAACGGTGGCATAGGCTGTGACAATGACTACGGCCATGAAGGGATTTTCCTGCCTCAGATTAGAGATGGCCTCTACACCTGTCATCCCCGACATCACAAGATCCATCAAGGCGATATCGAAAGAGTGAGTCTTACAGGCCAGAATGGCTTCCTCGGCGCTGGGGACCGCTACCACCTCGAAGCCGTCGAGCTCTAAAATATCGACCATATTCGTGCGAAGATCCGTATCATCTTCCGCAATCAACACACATGTCATTCACCACTCCCTTAAAAAGCAACAGCAATTATGATGCAAAACCATATCAAATTATTGAGATAACGTCCTGTCCAACCACTGGTTATTGAACGGGTACCAAACTTGGGGCAAACAGGGTCGTTTACCTCTCCGGCCAATGTCAGAGCCGGAAAAGGGAGGCCTGACTCCCCCCTCTTTCTCGTATCAATCCGACTTCGGGAAGGAGATCTCGATCCGTGTCCCCTGACCTTGCTCACTCGTGATATTCATCACTCCCCTGTGAAGCGCCACTATCTGCTCGCATATAGCAAGACCAAGTCCGGTGCCCTGGCCTATCGGCTTGGTAGAGTAAAACAGCTCTGTAGCCCTTAACAGGCTCTCAGCATCCATCCCTGCGCCCCAATCCTCAACAGTCAACTTAACATATCTGTCGCACTCACCGACCCTAATGGCTATCTCGCTGCCAGACTGAGAGGCATCCATGGAGTTGGTGAGCAGATTGATCAGCAACTCCTCCAGCTTAACCTTCTGCCCTATCATGGTGATACCTTCATCGCATTGGATATTGATCCTGTGGCTGTGATGCTTATGGGACAGGAGGTGAATGGAGGCGCTGATGACCTCACAAAGAGACACGACAGAGGTGTCCCCCTTTGCCGGGCGAGCGTAGGCGAGTAGCTCCTTACTGATCTCCGAGGCACGCTCGATCCCAAGACCGATCCGCTTAATATATTCCAGTTGCTGCTCATCCAAATCCGGAGACTTTCGCTGAAATATATCAAGGGCTAAGGTAGATGAAGCCAGAGGATTGTTGATCTCATGAGCCATCCCCATGGCCAGATGACCAATGGCTTTATACTTATCGGCTTCGATAGCGCGTTTAAGCTTAGCCTCTGTGGCTAACTCTTTCTCGATATCGAACACTTTTAATGCCTTAAACAGCGTCACGAGAATCAAAGCCCCGGCTAAGGTTCTGAACACAGGAATGCTGTGATGCAGATCGGTCGGTACTAAACCCGACATCACCCCGTAGCAGAGCAAGCCAACCCCGGTTGCTATGAAGTAACTGCCATACTGATGCTGCTCCCGCATCAGCTTATAGCCATAGAGAGCGATGCCGATTGCAGCCAGAAGGGCACTGCCGAAACCTAAGAAGAGACGGGTATAGAAGGTGGCTTCTCTGAAAGTATCTTCGGCGAGATAGATAGCATGGGAAAAGTAGATAACGGTGCCTAAGTAAGCCAGAAGCGTCGCTGTAACCACACTGTGTCCAACCTTAGCGACCCACCTGGAGCCGATACCGAATAGCAGCCAGGCAAACACCATCAAGAAAGCGTAGGAGAGAAACAACTTCAACAGCCTGAGCCACTCGGCCATTATCTGAAACTTGCCGGGTATATCATCGCTGAATACCAGCAGGTATAACTCCGACCATTCATGAAAAGCATGGGAAAAGCCAAACAGCGCCAGCGCCCACAGGATGGGGGCGATTTTCAGTTGACTGTATTTGAAGTTTCGAAATACAACCACACAGCCTATCGAAAAAAATACCAGGCCGTAAAACAGATAGATATTAAAGGTAATAAATGTCGGCATAAACCGAACTTACCACAAACAGCTAACATTCATAGTGATCTGATACCCATCACGATAAAGATGTGACCGGGTGGTACAGGCAAAAAAAAGCCACCGATGAGATCATCGGTGGCTTCATATCAAGATGGCCGCAGGACTATTGGGTGCGCTCTACATGGCCGCCCAGGCCCTTGAACTTATCTTCGATATGTTCGTAGCCACGATCCAGATGATAGATACGGTCAACTATCGTCGTACCATCGGCAACGAGTCCGGCGATGACCAGGCTGGCAGAAGCCCTGAGATCGGTCGCCATCACCTGCGCGCCGTTGAGCCTTTCGATGCCCTGTATGATACAGGTGTTGCCTTCCAGCTCCATGTTAGCGCCCATTCGGATAAGTTCCGGAACATGCATGAAGCGGTTCTCAAAAATCGTTTCGGTTATGGTCGAAGTCCCTTCGGCCAACACGTTCAACAGACAGAACTGAGCCTGCATATCGGTCGGGAACCCCGGGTAAGGTACCGTCTTGATATTAACGGCTTTCGGCCTTTTACCCTGCATATCCAGCTCAATCCAATCACTACCTGTGGTTACCTGAGCCCCGGCATCTTCCAGCTTAGCCAGTACGGCCTCTAAGGTAGAGGGATCGGCATTAACGCAACGAATGCGGCCACGGGTCACGGCGGCAGCGACAAGAAAGCTACCGGTTTCGATACGATCCGGCATGACACGATAGTGACAGCCTTTAAGAGATTCGACACCCTGGATCCGTATCGAGTCGGTACCTGCGCCTTCGATGTTCGCCCCCATGGCAATCAAACAGTTCGCTAAGTCAATGACTTCAGGCTCGCGGGCGGCATTTTCAATAATCGTCTCACCTTCGGCAAGCGCCGCAGCCATCAACAGGTTTTCGGTTGCGCCGACACTGATCATATCCATGAAGATATGCGCACCCTTTAACCGACCGTCGACACGAGCCTTGATGTAACCCTCTTCAACCTCGATCTTCGCCCCCATCTGCTCTAAACCATGTAGATGAAGATTTACAGGGCGTGCACCGATCGCACAGCCGCCGGGCAATGAGACATCGGCGGTACCGAAACGTGCAAGCAGTGGCCCAAGGATCAGAATCGATGCCCTCATGGTTTTAACCAGATCATAAGGGGCACAAAACTCGTTGAGGGATTGGGTAGAGATACGGATCTCGCTGTTATCGAGGCGGGTCACTTCGGCGCCCAGACAACGAAGCAACTCACAACTGGTATTCACATCTCTGAGATTAGGTACATTGCTGACCACAAAGTCAGTCTCAGCCAGCACTCCGGCCATTAAAATCGGCAATGCGGCATTCTTTGCACCAGATATAACAACATTACCGGCAAGTGCTTCACTTGCCTGAATTTTTAATTTATCCACTTTATATCTCAGTTTACATGTTGAATACTTTTTCACGCTTCCATTGAGTCGGCGTAAAAGCATTAATAGTCAAAGCATGAAGCTCACCACTGGTAATACGCTCCATCAGAGGCCCGTATATGGTTTGTTGTTGCTTCACCCTGCCCATACCATCGAAACACTCGCCGACGGCAACAATCTTGTAATGAGTCCCATCCTGGGTAACATGCACTTCATCCAGAGAAAGTGCGTCTAATAAAGTTTGTTCTATCTCTTTGCAATCCATGGTTCTATCTACCTTGTTCTGCCTCTTCGCGGAAGAAGAGTTCTAAATCATATAAACCGATCAATTTTAATAATTGAGTCGATGGCGAGCTCAGCACAAGCTTCCTGTTATCAGCCCGAGCCAGGCTAACCAGCTCCAGAAGAAAGGCGACGCCGGCACTATCGCTATAAGAGAGTGCCGACAGGTCAATAACTTGAACACCTTTGCTCAACAGGGTGCTTCTCTCACTCCAAAGTTGCAAAACTTCAGTTTGAGACAGGCGACCGCTTACCCGGCACACTGCGCCATCTTCAATAAAATCTGCCACTTAGACCTTTTTCCCTTTAGGGTCACGAATAATATGCCCCTTAGTGCGTTCCTCCAGATCGAGAATCACACTATCTATCCCCTTCTGACGAATCAGGTTTGAAATTTCAGAGCTCTTCGATGCCAACAGACTCACACCTTCAGCCACAAGATCGAACGCCTTCCAGCTATCATCTTTGAGACGGCGAACCCTGAACTGCAGCTTGATAGGAGGACGTCCCGGCTCAATTATCTGCACATTCACATTCACCATCTTTTCATGGGTGAAATCCGAAGGAGGAGCAAACCTGACCTTCTGATCTGTATACTCAGTAAACGCTTGGGCATAGGTAGAGATTAAATACCCCTGAAACGCCGTGACGAAACGCTCCCTCTGATCTTTTGTAGTCTTCTTTAAGTAAGAGCCCATAACCTTATAAGAAGCATACTTATAATCGATATAAGGCATCAACTCATCCGAGACTATCACCTTAAGGTGGTCAGGATTGGACTTAATTATGTCAATATCATGATGAAATCTGTCAAAAGTATTATTTGCAACAGTTTCCACCATATCATAGGGATCCATGGTGTTCACTTCGACAGCTTCACTATGGGCGCCGACACTAGAAATCAGCAGCAAAACTGAGGCTCCGAATTTAATAATATGCTTATACATTCTCATCTCTTAATCCTTTGAGGAGGTGCTATAGAGGAACTGACCGATCAAATCCTCCAATACCAGTGCCGAATGCGTATCATCGATACGATCACCGTCGGCCAGCATGGCAATATCCTCATCCACGAAACCGGGCGTCAGCCCCAAAAACTGCTCACCCAACAAGCCTGAGGTCAAGATAGACAAGCTACTGGTCTCAGGAAATTGGTTAAACTCCTTATCCATAGAGAGTTCGACGACCGGCACCAGCTCTGACGAATCGAGTGTGATGGCACTCACCCTTCCTACAACCACACCACCGACTTTAACCGGTGAGCGAACCTTCAAGCCTCCAATATTGCTGAATTTGGCATAGAGGGTATAGCTACTATTACCCGTCTTTACTTCAACATTAGCAACATTAAACACCAATACTAAAAATGCGGCGAATCCCGATATCAGGAACAGCCCCACTAAAACTTCAATTCTACGAGTTAACATACTCTCACTTCCACTCTATGTTTGGATATCGTCCGATATCCATGCTCATCCATTAACGACCAAACATCAGCGCTGTCAGCAGGAAGTCCAGCGCCAACACGGCCAGACTGGACTGAACAACAGTTTGCGTTGTTGCCTTACTGATCCCCTCCGGATTAGGGATCACTTGATAGCCCCGATACAGGGCGATCCAGGTCACTACAACGGCAAACACCAGACTCTTAATCAGGCAGTTAACGATATCCTCTCTCCATTCGACAGACGCCTGAAGAATCGACCAGAAACTGCCGCTATCTATCCCTTTCCACTCAACGCCGACCATATGCCCGCCATAGATCCCCACTGCGGTAAAGATCAGGGCAAGCAGAGGCAGACTCACCACACCGGCCCAAAACCTGGGTGCAATTATCTGCCTCAAAGGATCGATGGCCATCATCTCCAGGCTGGATAACTGCTCGGTGCTCTTCATCAGCCCGATTTCGGCTGTGAGCGCCGAACCGGCCCGGCCGGCAAACAGCAGCGCCGTAACCACAGGGCCAAGCTCTCTGAGCAGACTCAGGGCCACCATAGGTCCCAGGCTCTCCTCGGTACCAAAACCGACTAAGATGTTATAGCCCTGAAGCGCTAACACCATGCCGATAAACAGGCCGGAGACAAAAATCAGCACCATAGATTGCACGCCGACAATGTATAACTGTCTGACAAACAGGGGAAAGCCTTTTAGCCTGGGTTTACGTGCTATCGCCCCCCATAGCATTAAGCCGGCGCGCCCCAAGCCGATAACAAAATCTATGGTGTAGCGACCAAGGGCCGCTAATTGATTAATCATAGTCATATACCACGACCTCGAGTGATAGATGCCGCACACAGGATTAACTCCATCATATCTATCCCAACAACTCCTTCTGATAATCTCTGGCAGGATAATGGAATGGCACAGGTCCATCCGGCTCTCCACCTATAAATTGCTTAAGCTTTGGGTTTTCTGCAACTTTTAACTCTGCGGGAGTCCCATGTGCGATGATCCGTTTATCGGCCATCACATAGACATAATCGGCGATGCTCAGGACCTCCTGCACATCATGAGATATCACCACGGAGGTGAGCGCAAGTGCATCTGACAGTTCCCGAATCAACTTAACCAACACCCCCATAGATACAGGATCCTGCCCGGCAAAGGGTTCATCATACATCACCATCTCAGGTTCAAGCGCTATCGCTCTTGCCAAGGCCGCCCTGCGTTGCATTCCTCCGGAGAGTTCACTGGGCATCATAGATGCGGTGCCCCTGAGTCCAACTGCCTCAAGCTTCATCAGCACTATTCGTCTGATAATTTTTTCAGATAAGCCCGAGTGCTCTCTCAAGGCAAATGCCACATTGTCGAACACATTCATGTCGGTAAAGAGGGCGCCGCTTTGAAACAACATGCTCATTCGTTTGCGTATCGAAAATAACCGTTCCCTGGGACATAAATGCACATCTTCGCCATCGAATAACACAGTTCCGGAGTCAGGTATCAGCTGCCCCCCCATCAATTTCAACAGTGTCGTTTTGCCTATCCCACTGGGTCCCATGATCGCGGTAACCTTGCCCTTGGGAATCGACAGGCTGATATCATCAAAAATCAGATGTTCGCCCCGGCTAAAATTAAGATTCCGGATCTCGACTAATGATTTCGGCTCAATTGACACCTTTTGATTCATTTCACTTCCATCAATAACAACGGGTGAGAAGACGACGCGTCAGACAGACGACAGGCAGAGAAACCCAAGCGGCTTCGCTGATATCGACTTTATGACCCCATATCGCGCGCACTCCATAAAATTGAAAAGTCCGGCGAGAGAAAAGAGACAAATTGTACGTAATTGCCCTATTCGGCACAACTGAATCGACACTATCTTGCCTCAATACTTTCAATTTTGCTCATTTCCGGCGAAAATGCGCGTCAGACTATCTTTAGAATATAATTTGATGTTATTTAATATTTTCATGCTTATCGCTGGATTGGGTGCCCTGGTGTGGAGTGCTGACAAGTTTGTCTATGGTGCAGCAGCCTTCGCCAGAAATCTCGGACTCCCCCCTATGCTCATAGGGTTAACCATAGTCGCGATGGGCAGTTCAGCCCCTGAGATGTTTGTTGCTGCAACGGCATCCCTGGAGGGGATGACAGACACAGCGATAGGCAATGTATTGGGGTCTAATATCGCCAATATCACGCTTATTTTAGGTGTTACGGCACTGTTGGGGGCTATCTCTGTCAGCTCGCAAACCCTGCTGCGTGAAATTCCTATGATGCTGGGCGCGACCGTTATCGTCGGTTACTTCCTCCATGACGGTTTTCTCAGTCGTGTCGAAGGCTTCATGCTGATGGGACTGTTTCTGACCCTCATGGGATATCTTATCTGGCATGGATTAACCAATAAAAACCATGATCCTCTGGAAGATGAGGCCGACGACGAGATCCCTAAAGGCGTTCCGACATATAAAGCTGTGCTCTGGCTGATCGTAGGTATCGTTTTACTGCCTCTTTCGGCAGACTGGATGGTTCAGGGGGCCGTCGGAATAGCCAAAGCCTATCAACTTTCGGATCTTGTTATAGGCCTGACAATTATCGCTATCGGCACCAGTTTGCCTGAGCTTGCAGCCTGTGTGGCCGGAGTACTCAAGAAAGAGGACGATCTTGCCATAGGTAATATCGTAGGCTCAAACCTATTCAACATCCTCGCCGTACTGGCATTACCCGGCATGATCGCACCGGGAGAGGTCGATACCGCCGCCAGCACACGTGATTTTTATATGGTACTCGCAACCAGCAGCGCTTTGGCCATTCTCATACTACTTAGCGGGCGTGTTCGCCAGCTAAAACCTTGGCATGGTGTTGTTTTACTTAGTACTTTTATTGTGTACCAGTTAGTCCTTTTTCTTGCATAACCCCGAAAGGGGTTAAGCTGAATAAACAGAGAGATCAAAATGGTAGAAAAAGCTCAATTACGCCAATGGGGCAGAAATGTTATCGATATCGAGAGAAATGCCCTCGACAACTTATATCAATATGTGGATTCGACCGAGTTTGCCCATGCGTGCCAGTTAATTCTCGAGTGTACCGGCAAGGTCATAGTGATGGGAATGGGTAAGTCCGGTCATATCGGTAACAAGATCTCGGCCACCCTGGCCAGCACAGGCACCCCCGCTTTCTTCGTCCATCCGGGTGAAGCGAGCCATGGCGATCTGGGCGTTTTGAGTGAAAATGATATCATCTTAGCTATCTCGAATTCGGGAGAAGCCAGCGAAATTCTGACCCTGATGCCGGTGATCAAACGTATGGGGCTTCCTGTCATTGCCGTTACCGGTAAACCCGAATCGAATATGGCCAAGTTATCCATCGTTCACCTGTGCATCGAAGTGCCGGAGGAGGCCTGTCCCTTAGGGCTGGCACCGACCTCCAGCACCACAGCCACCTTGGTCATGGGAGACGCACTGGCCGTCGCACTGCTACAAGCCCGCGGGTTCACCAAAGATGACTTCGCCCTCTCCCATCCCGGTGGCAGCCTGGGACGAAAACTGCTGCTAAAAGTCAGCGATGTTATGCATAAAGGTTCCGAGCTTCCTCTGGTCAGCCATAATATCTGTATCACAGATGCACTCTATGAGATCTCAAAGAAGGGGCTGGGAATGACGGCCGTAGTCGATGAGAAGAGTAAATTGGTCGGCATCTTTACCGATGGCGATCTGCGCAGGGTTATCGACGCGGAAGTGAATCTCAGAAAGACCTCGATAAGTGATGTGATGAGCCGGGGCTGTGTCACGGTATCAGACAACATCTTAGCCGCCCAGGCATTGAAGGTGATGGAAGAGAAAGACATTAACGGATTAATTGTGATCGATGAACAGCAACAGCCGATCGGTGCATTGAATATGCTTGATATGGTGAAAGCGGGAGTGATCTAGCCGTGGCTGCGCTAGGTTTGGTACGTCAAACACTGTATTACTGCAGGTTTAAAAATTCAGGCACATTTAAAGCGGGAGGCGCTTAACATGTCACATCAAGGTTTTTACGGTCCCATCAGTGATGATGTTTGGCAAAAAGCAAAAAAAATCAAGTTACTCATCTGTGATGTTGATGGTGTCTTCTCCGATGGACTGGTTTATATGAGCAACGGCGGTGAAGAGTTAAAAACCTTTCACACCCGAGACGGGTACGGTGTGAGATCCCTGTTAACCAGCGATATTCCTGTCGCCATCATCACCGGACGTAAATCCCAGATAGTCGAAGATCGTATGACGGCGCTGGGCGTCACCCATATCTACCAGGGTGTAGATGACAAGATGGTGCCTTACAGGGAGCTACTGTCTCTTTATAATGTGACACCACAACAGGTCGCCTACATAGGTGATGATATGGTCGACCTTCCGGTTATGAAGCAGGTTGGCTTATCTGTTTGTGTCGCCGATGGCCATCCATATGTTAAGCAGCATGTCGACTTCACCACCCATATTCGTGGCGGCCATGGTGCCCTGCGCGAATTGACAGACCTGCTGTTGCTCAGTCAGGATAAGTTTGAAACCGCTCATGGAATGAGTATATGAATAGAGTGACCTTGGCCATTATTGCCTTCTTTGGCACTGCTCTGCTGCTTTACTGGCAGGTGCAATCTAAAAGAGGCGATGAAGAGGTGGCGATAGACGCCACACTCAAGCCGGACTATGTCGCCGATAATCTGCGAAGCGTAGAGTATAATGAGTTAGGCTTGGTCAACAGCCGGGTAACTGCGACCCATATGGAGCACTTTGAAGAGGCCAATATGACCTACTTCACTCAGCCAATATATCTGGTCTACCCTGATAATGGGCAGGCTCAATGGCGCCTCCAGTCGTCTCAGGGAACACTAAACAAAAATTCGGGTAAAGTGATTCTCGAGAAGGATGTTATTATTGACTCTATCAGCCCGGAAGAGCCAGTACAGACAATCAAAACAACTTACCTGGAGTTAGATCTCAATACCATGATCATGACATCAGACCGTGACATCTACGTCACAGGCAACGACTTTATGATTAAAGGCGTTGGGCTCTACGCAGACCTTAATGCTCAGAGCGTGCAATTAACCAGTCAGGTTGAAGGAATATATGAAGCAAAATAATCTAGCCATCATCGTTTTATTATCACTGATCAGTTTTAGTGGTATGGCCAAGCTGGACGACCTGAAACAGGAAGTGAAAATTACAGCCGCGAGCCAGGAAGCGGATATTAAAAACAACCAGATCATCTTCAATGGCCCGGTAGAGGTCACCCAGGGCTCGGTTAAGATCCTGGCCGACGAGCTCAGGGCTTTCACTAAAGAGGAGGGTGGCGGAAAGATATTGGTAGCCACAGGGAGCCCAGCCACCTATTCACAAATCATGGAAGATGGCCGCCCGGCATCCGCCAGTGCCAAAGAGATCCGCTACGAACTCTCCAGCCGAACCCTGACCCTCATAGGCGAGGCCACACTGGAGCAAGACGGCAGTCAGGTAACGGGTAATCAGATCCGCTACAACATAGCTAAGCAGCAGTTGATAGCAGAAAGTACCGGCAGTGACAGAGTGATCACCATCATCCAGCCTGAAAACTATCAGGAAGAGACAAAACCTGAACCACAGCCTGAACCTGAGCCTCCGGTCGATGAGACCAAGGTCAATGAAGAGATTCAAGCAACGCAACCGGCAACTAAGCAGGAGCAAAAATGAGCGAGATGACGCTAAAGGCCGTTAACCTTGCCAAGAGTTATAAGAGTCGTGCCGTAGTACAGGATGTCAGTCTCTCGGTCAAAACCGGTCAAATTGTCGGTCTTTTGGGCCCCAATGGTGCCGGCAAGACAACCACCTTCTATATGGTAGTAGGCTTAGTGCAGAGTGATAAGGGGCGTATCTTTATCGATGAAGATGACCTGACCCTGGACCCAATGCACCTGCGCGCCCGAAAAGGGATAGGCTACCTGCCGCAGGAGGCCAGCATTTTCCGCAAGCTCTCGGTCAGAGATAACATAATGGCAGTGTTACAGACCCGCTCAGAGATGAGTAACAATGAGCGAGAAGAGCAGCTCGAACATCTGCTGGAAGAGTTTCATATCACCCATATCCGTGACAGTCAGGGGATGGCGTTATCAGGTGGTGAGCGCCGGCGTGTGGAGATAGCCCGGGCATTAGCAGCCAACCCCAAATTTATCCTGCTCGATGAACCCTTTGCGGGTGTTGACCCGATTTCGGTTATCGATATTAAGAAGATCATCCTGCAACTCAAGAGTCGGGGCCTGGGTGTATTGATCACAGACCACAACGTACGGGAAACATTAGACGTTTGTGAGCATGCCTATATTGTGAGTCACGGAAACTTAATCGCCGAAGGCACCCCGGCTGAAATCTTAGACAATCAACAAGTGCGTGCTGTGTACTTAGGTGAACAATTCAAGCTATAGTTAATCTATGGGATCACTTTTCGAGTCGTTGTTCAGTCAATACTCCCTTAAAGGTGATGAGTTAAGGGATCAGAGAAATCCCCAAAAAATATTTAGCAGGCTTTCTCATTTTATAATTACAAAAGAAGGGAATAGCGGTAAATGAAAGCGTCACTCCAGCTCAAAATGGGTCAGCAGTTAACCATGACACCACAGCTGCAACAGGCAATACGCCTACTGCAGCTTTCGTCGCTGGAACTGCAACAAGAGATCCAACAAGCATTAGATTCCAATCCATTACTGGAGCTGGATGAAGAGCAAGTCGATGCAGAGCCCGTCAGCAATGATAGCAAAACCAATGATGAGCCTGAATACAGCGCCACGGCCGACACTGATAGCGAAACAGAAACCGCTCAGGATAACTCAGCTATAGAAACATCGGACGCGCTTACCCAGGACTCCATGCCGGAAGAGCTTCCCGTGGACACCACCTGGGATGAGGTCTACACGGCGACCCCTAACTCCAGCTCCGGGGCTATGCGCGACGATGACATGCCTTTTCAGGGAGAAACAAGTGAAGGCCTGTATGAACACCTTGAATGGCAAAAAAATCTCACCCCCTTCTCCGATAATGACCTTGCAATAGCCACAGCGATCATCGATGCCATCGACGAACGTGGATACCTGACTCAGAGCGTCGATGACATTCTGGAGGCCATGGGCGATCCGGAAATTGAGCTCGATGAGATTGAGGCCGTACTCAAGCGAGTGCAGCACTTCGATCCTATCGGCATTGCCGCCAGAGATCTCAGTGAGTGCCTCTCTATTCAGCTCGCTCAATACGCCGATACAACGCCACATATCGACAATGCACGACTGTTGATCAAGGAGCATCTGGATCTCATCGCCGGACGTGACTTCCGCCTGTTGATGCGCAAGACGAAGTTAAAAGAGGATGATCTCAGAGAGGCGATCGCACTGATCCAGACTCTCAACCCTCGTCCGGGCCTGGCTATTACCCCGGGTCGCGATGAGTATGTTATTCCGGATGTGACGGTGACAAAGCAGAAAGGCAGATGGGTCGTCGAATTAAACCCGGATTACATGCCCAAGATCAATGTTAATCAGCACTATGCATCTATGGCTAAAAGCACCAAGAATCAGGCCGACGGACAATACATTCGTGGTCACCTGCAGGAAGCTAAGTGGTTTATCAAGAGTCTGGAGAGCCGCAACGAAACCCTGCTCAAGGTATCCAACTGCATAGTCAAGTTTCAGCAAGGCTTCTTTGAATATGGTGAAGAGGCGATGAAACCTATGGTGCTCAATGATATCGCCGAAGCAGTTGAGATGCATGAGTCGACCATCTCCCGCGTCACTACACAGAAATATATGCATACTCCCAGAGGGATATTTGAGTTGAAGTATTTCTTCTCCAGCCATGTCGGTACCGACGATGGAGGGGAGTGTTCGTCGACAGCGATACGCGCTTTCATTAAGAAGCTGGTTGCAGCAGAGAACCAGAAGAAGCCCTTGAGCGATAGCAAGATGGCGACTCTACTGGGTGAACAGGGGATCAAGGTCGCGAGGCGTACTATTGCCAAATATCGTGAAGCCATGCTTATCCCCCCATCGAACCAACGTAAGAGCTTATAAAACGTTATTGAGATCAAAGCTAAATTAAGTTTACATAACACAATCGGAAACGGAGGAGTATTTCTATGCAAATAAACCTAACTGGGCACCACATTGAAATTACAACATCGCTGCGTCGATACGTTGAAGAAAAGTTTACTAAACTTGAACGGCATTTCGATCAGATCAATAATGTGCACGTTATTTTAAATGTTCAGAAAATGCAGCAAAAAGCGGAAGCGAAGCTCCATCTTTCCGGTGGTGAGGTCTTTGCAACTTCTGAAAATGCGGACATGTATGCCGCAATTGACTCCCTGATAGACAAGCTGGATCGTCAGGTAATTAAACATAAAGAGAAGCTGACAAAACACTAACGATGGAACTAAGTAAGATCCTGCAGCCGGAGTGCACAACCTGCGCCACTCCGGGCAGTAAGAAAAAGGTACTGGAACTCATCAGCGATCTCGCCGCTGTCCAGTACCCAACCCTTACCTCTCAAGAGATATTTGAAAGCCTCTTGGCCAGAGAGAAGATGGGCAGCACGGGAATAGGTAACGGTATAGCAATTCCTCATGGAAGACTGACCAATATAACTCAACCAGTTGCCGTACTGATTAAGTGCGAGGCTCCCATATCCTTCGACGCCATCGATAAGCAACCGGTAGATATACTATTTGCCCTGTTAGTGCCTGCAGATCAATGCGAGCAACATTTGAGCACCCTGTCATCAATGGCAGAGAAACTCAATGATAAACAGATAGTAAAGCAGTTACGAAAAACACATGATGAATCAGAACTCTATCAGGTAATTACTCAATGAAATTGGTTATGGTATCCGGTCGTTCCGGATCAGGAAAATCTGTCGCCCTTAGGGTTCTAGAGGACCTTGGATACTATTGTGTCGATAACCTGCCTCTGCCGCTCATGGACTCATTGCTCGACCAGCTTAAGGGGAGTAATGAACTTGTCGCGATCAGTGTGGATGTGCGCAACATGCCCGAGCAGGAGAAGGAGCTGGAGAAGCAGCTATCTAACCTGCCTGCCGATACTGAGCTGCTAAGTTTCTTCCTCAACTCCACCGATGAAGTCCTGCTTAAACGCTACAGCGAGACCCGTCGTCTCCACCCGTTATCGCGAAGCAAGACCTCGTTGAAGGAGGCGATCGAACATGAAAGGCTACTGCTGGAACCTGTTTCTAAGTTGGTAGATCACTATATCGACACCTCGAACCTCAATATCTATGACCTGAGTAATAAGGTCCGAGAAATCCTGTTGGGTACGGTCGATAAAGAGCTTGTGATTAATTTCGAGTCTTTCGGCTTCAAATACGGCATGCCTGCCGAAGCCGACTTCATGTTCGATGTTCGCTTCCTGCCCAACCCTCATTGGGAGCCGGATCTCAGACCCATGACGGGCCTCGATGAGCCGGTACAGCTGTTTTTGAGCCAGCAGCCATTGGTTAACAAATTTATCTGGCAGATTGAAAACCTGTTGGAAACCTGGCTGCCCCACCTGGAACGCAACAACCGCAGCTACCTGACTATCGCCATAGGTTGTACCGGTGGCCAGCATAGATCTGTCTATGTCACCGACCAGTTAGCGAAACTATTCGGTAACAGCAAGCATATGGTTAAGGCTCGCCATCGTGAATTGAGCAATGCCTAAACTGGAACGTCGGGTCACCATCTGTAACAAGTTAGGCTTACACGCCCGGGCAGCCACAAAGCTTGCCATTCTTGCATCTGAGTTCGATGCTCAGGTCACGATAATACAAGGTGATAAAAAAGCCTCAGCAGCAAGTGTGCTAGGATTACTCATGCTGGAAACCGGCATGGGGAAAACCATCACCCTTCTCGCGGAAGGTAAAGATGCAGATGCGGCACTCAATGCCATCTGCGCCCTCATTAATGCAAAATTTGATGAGGTGAGTTAATAAGCTGAGTATACTCGGCTCTACAACAAGCAGAACTGACTAAGCATCTGACTTACTCTCCTGTTCACAAACAACAAACTACCAATTTCACACTCTGAGGGGGGATAAGCGATGCCGATTGAAGTACTCGACAACGAACTAACAGACCAACGTTTAAACCAGCTGACCCAAGCCCTTGGCAGCGGTATGTTCGTTCATGTAAGAAATATGCTTCATGATATGGCCGCCTCTGACGTCGCTCTAATCCTAGAGTCTTCTCCGCCCAGAACCCGTCAAGTCTTGTGGCAACTCATAGATCAGGATCATACCGGTGAGATCCTCGATGAACTGGGTGAAGAGCTTAAAGACAGCCTCATCAAGCAGATGAGTCCTGAGCGAGTCGCAAAGGCGGCGGCTGGCATGGATACCGACGATCTCGCCTATATCCTGCGAAGCCTTCCTGACAGCGTATTTAACCAGGTACTGCAGTCGATGACCATTCAGGACAGGGCCCGGGTCGAACAGGCGCTCTCATATCCTGATGATACAGCCGGCAGTATCATGAACACAGATACCGTCACCCTGCGCCCCGATGTGAACATAGATGTTATCCTGCGC
Source organism: uncultured Shewanella sp. (assembly GCF_947501225.1). Taxonomy (GTDB): domain Bacteria; phylum Pseudomonadota; class Gammaproteobacteria; order Enterobacterales; family Shewanellaceae; genus Shewanella. The sequence continues at coordinate 329,935 of NZ_CANMUW010000003.1, read as the reverse complement.
TACCTGAGAATAAGGGGTGAGCTGCCGGAGGCAACCGATACCCTCTATGTGGTCGACAAACACGACCGTTTACTCGGCGGTGTCAGAATCGCCGATCTGCTCACCTGCGATCCCAACGCCTCGGTCCGTGACATCATGGCATCGGAGCTGGAGGGGATACCGGTAGGCATGTCTGACAGCGAAGTGGCACAGCTGTTTGAGCGCCATGACTGGGTCTCGGCGCCGGTTATCGGTGAAGATAATCGCCTGCTCGGCCGTATCACCATCGATGACGTCGTCGACGTCATCAGGGAAGATGCCGAGCACTCCATGATGGGGATGGCGGGTATGGATGATGACGTCGATACCTTCGGCCCGGTCGTAAAGAGTACACTGCAGCGGTCACTATGGTTGACCATCAACCTCTTTGCCGCACTGTTGGCGGCCTCGGTGAGTAACATGTTCGAGGGCACACTGGAGCAGTTTGCTACGATAGCGATTCTGATGACGATCGTGCCTAGTATGGGCGGGGTAGCCGGAAATCAGACATTAGCCCTGGTGATCCGCGGTATAGCGCTGGGTCAGGTTGGTCAGAGTAACTCTCGTTGGTTGATCGGTAAAGAACTCGCCATCGGCTTCCTCAATGGCCTGCTCTGGTCTGTCTTAGTCTTTGCGGCAATATGGCTCTGGAAAGATGATATCGCGCTCGGTGCGCTCATCGGTGGTGCCATGCTGATTAACATGACGGTGGCGGGCTTTGCGGGAGCCAGTATTCCCCTGCTGCTGAAGAAGATGAACATAGATCCGGCTCTCGCGGGGGGAATGGTGCTCACCACAGTAACGGACGTCATCGGTCTGTTCGCTTTCCTGGGGCTGGCGACCTTCTTCCTGCTGAATTAACCATTACTCCCCAAACCCGAGCCCTGAAGTGACACTTCAGGGCTCGACTCCGCTAAGATAGACTAGCCCATCGGCTTAAGGCTGTAAGGGCACATCGAAACCATAGCTTGCCAGGATCTGCTGCCCCTGTTCAGAGAGAATATACATCGCCAAGTCCGGCGCTTCGCTCATCTCTTTATTCAGCACCATCAGACCGTAGTTAGCGCCAACGGATAGCGCCTCAGGCACAGAGATGATCTGCAGACCCGGCACCTCTTTGCGTGCTAACACGGCATTGGTGCAGTAGGTCAGAAAGATATCGGCGCGTTTGTTTTCCATCACCCAGCCATAGGGGTTTCTTCCTTTGGGCGCCTTAGCACTATCCGGTCCGCCGGTAAGCTGCAGTGCTTTTGTCTGCAGCAAGGACGTCGCGCCAGGTGAGAGTTTGTCAGCCTTATCGAACAGCTTCCACGCGTAATCTCCGGCCGGATCGGCTTTGGGAGTTGAGGTACCTACCCTGACTTTCGGATCAAGCAATCTGTCCAGCAGCGTCTCGCTATCGACAGCGACCTCAGGCTGCGCGATGGCACACAGTTTGTTGCGGGCAAACATGACGACCGGGCCACCTCTGCCCGCCTCTCTCAAGGCTAAGGGATGCTTCATGTTGGCCGAAGCATACACATCCACATGCTCTCCCTGCTCGATACGCTTTCTCAATAACCCGGATGGGGCAAATTGAGCCTCGACCTCGAGTGGTGTCGCCTTCTGATACTCGCCAATCAGCTCTGTCATCGCAGCCTTCAGACTCCCCGCTGCCCTAAACTCTAACGGCGCACCGTTCACCATCAATGGCGTCAATAGCAGTGTGGTTGCTATCCACTTATTCATTTTAATTTTCATCATCACTGTTCGTTTAAAACCCAAAACGCTATCAGGCCACAGGGTAAAGTGTGTATCAATAGCCGGTTACGCTGACCTCTTCGAACTGAGAGTCAGCTCTCCGGTCTGACGCCAGTGCGCGACAAAATGTCCATCCAGGGCTTAGGGGGATCGGTCTGTGACGAAGTTTGTTAGCCTTCGAATGAAGGCTGAATACATTTTCTGGTTTAGCTTCTGGCTGAGTAGGTATTGGAGAGTTTTTGTGAAGGTTTTACCTTCATATGGACTAATAGCCTGCGGCTCGCTTATGTGCAGATACTTCTGTGACACGACACGAGTATATCCCTATAGTCTCGGCCGTGATATCCCTGTCACGGACGGTCACAGCCGCATCTACACTGGGGGATTTTGTCTCTTCGATTAAGGTTTTATTGCTAGGCTTCGTAACTCACTACTGCCCCATTCCTTGCTAGGGGTATAGCTCGCCAGTTAACCGCAGCATTGCTTTTCTTATTGAAGCTAGGATCCGGCTCCATTCAATTCGCACCCTGTTAATAAACGAAACGCTTGCGGATGAACGGCTAGGGATGCCAATTCGCTGATTTCAACTTACTGAATAATTTTCAGTCCATTCGGGTAATAAAGGTTTGCTCGTCATCCACAAAAGCCACAAAGCCGCCGTGATAGATAAACACCCGACCACGCCCCTCAACTAGGCAGGCAAGCTGTGGGTTCAAATCTTCTTCGTTACCCTGGCTTTGAAAAGTGCCGGTATCGGTGATTACGCCGCTGAGTGTAGGCAAATATCCATAAGTGCGCTTGGCTTGATCAATCAGGTTCAATTCGCTGGCGGTAGAGAAGCAAAAGGGGATCGCACCGGCTTCTTCGATAAATATAGTTTTCAGTTCTTCAAAAGCTGTAATCACCAGCCAGTCGATGCCGTTAACATGATGGATAAACATAGAGTTTCTCGGTAATTCTGATGCGGAGATTTTATCACTATCAGGGGAGAACGTAGTAGAGATTTAGTTGCTAAAGGCGGTAATTCTGTGCCATTTCCAGACATTCACTAGGCCAACTTGAAACACGTTTTTGTCCACAAGTGAGTTACAAAGTACCAGCCACCCAAAGTCGAAGAGATGAACACTCAGGTGCAAACGCGGCAGTGACCTTCGGCATCAGGGCGAAGTTTCACATTGTGAAACTCACTGAGCGAGAGGTAGGGATACCGAACTGGCATTTAAGCACGGAGGCAGCTTGATGTCGCAGAGCCCACAGGGCCGAAAATGTTCCCTACATTTTACGGCATTCTCACCATCCATGGCGGTCAGACTGTGCTTGTGGCGTGTCACTGAAGTGTTTGCACATTAGCCTGCTGCAAGCAATTGGTACAAGTATGGCTATGGTTTCCTAGGAGTAAATCCAAGACCAAACTAGGTTGATGAACCCAATCTAAAAAGATATTTGAAACTTGTTATCGGACAAGTAAAAAAAGGCTGCCAATTGGCAGCCTGATATTTTTTATCTCTCATATCTCTCAGCTGAAGACTTAGCTCTGTGGCAGCGGGCTTAGCACAATTTCGACTCTGCGGTTTTGTGCCCGGCCTTCGGCCGTTGCATTGGTCGCGATGGGGCCTGACTCACCAAGCCCTTCAGATTTCACTCTGGCGTATTCGATCTTCTGCGCCACTAAGTAGTTAGCCACTTCGATAGCACGAATTTTCGATAGTCTTAAGTTATATGACTCAGCCCCTGAACTGTCGGTATAACCAAGCACGTTCAACTGGGTTTGGTCGTACTCTTTCGCTACCAAGGCGACGCTGTTCAGCACATTTTTAGCGCCTGGACTGAGGTCGGTCTGATCCACGCCAAAGGTCACCTCATTGGGCATATTCAACACGATGTTGTCACCATTTCGGGTCACACTGACACCGGTCGACTGAAGCTGCTTTCTCAGTTCAGCCTCCTGAGTATCCATGTAATAGCCGATACCACCACCGAGTGCGGCACCCGATGCGGCGCCAATTAACGCGCCCTTGCCACGATCGCTGCGGCTCGATGAGGCAACACCGATAGCGGCACCGGCAATGGCCCCTATCAGGGCACCATTGGTAGCCTTGGCATTTTGACTCTCATTGCTATAGGGGTTAGTCGTTTGACAACCGGCTAAAACCATTAATGAACACCCCAAAACAGCCTTCACAACAAAAGAATTTTTAGAAATAAGCATGTCTACTCCAAGCCTGCCCAACAAAAAAAATCAGGTTATCAAAAAGCATAAATAGAGTGAAGGCCATAAAGCTCCCCACCTTGACTCTAAAAGCTAAAACATCATTGTCTCATATCGACGCGCTATTGCCAGCAATACCATTTTAATTGCTAAACACCAGATAATTTGACCCCAGCCAGTTAACCACCAACCCAGACAACACGCCTGATGCCAGATAGATCGGGGCGGTAACTTCTGTGGGCCTGCTCAGTTCACTCAGCAGATAAAAAACGCCGAGATTAACAGAGGCTGCACCGCAGGCGAGAATAACAGCCATCACAAACTGCTCTCCTTTGGGGCGCCTCTTTCGGTCAGAGAAGGTAAATAATCTGTTTCCCATCCAGGTCAGTGTCAGCGCCACAAAAAAAGCCATCACTCTGGCCTGCACCATCGGCCACGCCAGGTGCTGAGAAAGGTAGAGGAACAGCAGCATATCGACCACAAAGCTCCCCCCTCCTACCATTAAAAACTTAAGCTGAGTCAGAGTCAGGTGCGAACTGACTCTGTTTAGTACAAGCGCTATCTGCCGCATAGAAGCAGACTCTTTTCATCGGTTTTAGCGGTATCGATACATTCAGAGAAGCGTTTCAGGTCGTCCCGGTTCTTATCTCTTACGACCAGGTAAAACGGCGCTGCTGCGGCCTTATTCAGCTCCTCCTCGCTCTCGAGCAGCCCGGCTTTTCCCAGGCTGTAGAATCTCGATGAGAAACGGTTATCTTTCCAGTAATAGGTCGCAAGAGCCGGAGCTCTTTGAGCGAGCAACCACTTATCACTCTTCTCCCTGACCGGCCCGAGATTGATCACGACAACGGCCACCAGTATTAACACGCTGACAGTAAGCGCTATGGGCTCGAGCTTAGGTATCCTCTCACCGCGCCATGCATAGGCTAACAGCAGCCCCATGCCGGGGATGCCGGGCAATACATAGGCTGGCAAGATATTTCCGGCGAAGGTAAACAGGATAAGCGGCGATAACATCCAACAGATAAAGAATTTAGTCGGCTTATCGAAACCCGATCCCGGTTGCCACAGACGCCATAGTGCCCTGGGAATAAACAGAGACCAAGGCAGGGCCGATACGGCAAAGAACAACCAGATAGTCCCCCTGACTTCGTCATGAGCCGAGCCATACAGGTCCCCCTGCCATCCGCTATCGACAAACCTCAGCCAATGCTCCCCGACAATAAAGTACTGCAAGAAGCCCGGCGTTGCCTGCTCGGCCATCAAGTACCAGGGCAGACTGAGCAGCAACATAAGTGCGACTCCGGATAACAGAGGAACTCTGTGACAGAGTAACTTCCACGGCTTTACCGGGCCATATTGCCATAGCAACCAAGGGCCTACGGCCAATCCCATCAGAACCAGCACTACGGGCCCCTTTGCCAGCAGCCCGATGGTTAAGCCAACAAAGCCTGCATAACCCCAAACGCCCCGCCCCATCCAGCAGAGGTAGAAACCAACCATGGCCAGCGTCATGCCTAAGGTGAGCGCCATATCGGTCATAACCGCACCGGCGCTGACATAGAAGACAGAGGTGGTAGCGAGCAAAATAGCCAACTGCACCGCCGACATCCGAAGCTGTTTAGCAAAATATCCTGCCAGGGCTAAAACCCCGACGGCGGCCAACCAGTGGGGGAAGCGCACCGCAAACTCCGATATACCGAATAGTTCGATGCCGGCCGCGCTCATCCAGGTATGCAGGGGCGGTTTGCCCCAGAAAGGTACTCCGTAATCAAACAATGGCGTAAGCCAGTTGCCGGTTTCCACCATCAATCTGGCCATCTCACCATACCTCGCCTCTGTGGTATCCATCAGCGGATATAGGGCAAGTGATACCAGGCGTACAGATAATACTGCGATTAACACTCCCAGTGAGTACTCTGCTGGGGATAGGGACTTCAATCTATCGATCATCGTGTCGGCTCCAGGTAACGAATGTTCTCGCCCGACTCACTGAGGCTCAATCCAAGGTTTACACCATGACGGCTGCTGTGTTGCTGCTCCACCTCGCTGATCAGATAGACAGGCCTCTGCTTGACCTCCATGAATACCCTACCTAAATACTCACCTATCAATCCCAGCGCCAGCAGCTGAACACCGGCGAGAGCGACCTGAACTATCATCAGTGAGGGGTATCCCGCCACTGTCTCTCCCCATAGAACCGTCTTCAAAAAGACCCAGCCTCCATAGGAAAAAGCCGACAGGGCGGTGAGCAACCCGGCCCATGTCGCCAGACGCAGAGGCTTTATACTGAAAGAGGTGATGCCATCCATAGCCAAGCCGATGAGCTTACTGTAGTTCCATTTAGTCTCTCCCAGGTGGCGGGGGTCACGATCGAACAGGATCTCGGTCTGAGCAAAGCCCGGCCAGCTTAATATCCCTTTCATAAACCGATTTCTTTCGGGCAGGGCATTGATGCTGTCTACAACCTGACGGCTTATCAGCCTGAAGTCTCCGACATTCTCCGGCACCGGAGACTCAGCCATAGCGTTAATGACCCGGTAAAACGCCGCGGCGGAGAAACGCTTGAACCATGACTCCCCCAAACGTTTTCTTCGTTTCATATTGACGACATCGAATCCCTCTCTCCAAGCCTCAAGCATCTGTGGGATCAGCTCCGGCGGGTCCTGAAGATCGGCATCGAGCAAGATAACCGCCAAGCCTCTAGCCTGCTCTAACCCCGCCGTCATCGCCGCCTCTTTGCCAAAGTTTCTGCTCAGACGAATACATTGATGCTCACTGGATGTGACGGGTAACCGCTGCAGCAACTCCCAGGTATTATCGCAACTGCCATCATCGATAAACACGATTTCACTGGACTCGGGGATGGCCGATAACACCTTACTTAAACGGGAGATCAGTGGCCGAAGCACCTCGGCCTCATTGTAAACAGGAATAAGAATAGAGAGACAGATCTGACCATCACCGCGCTGGTTGGACTCTGGTTTTGCCATAGTTAGAAACCTTCAATAAACAAAAACTGAGGCAAACATACAGCTAACCCTGTGAATTAATTATCATCGACATTTCTTCTACAAATTTGTGTAATAATTAACTCCTACAGTGAACCAGAGAAGCAGATGGCTTTAACACAACTACTCATCGTCGAAGACAGCCCGGATGTGGCAGGCATACTGGCCGACTTTTTTGAGGCTCAGGGCGCCGACGTCGATTTCGCAGCGAATGGTGAGCTCGGCTATAAGCTGGCACTCGAAGGGAACTTCGACCTGATAATTCTGGATCTGATGTTACCTAAGATGGATGGATTAACCGTCGCCAGGCAACTCAGGCATGTGGGCTGCACGACACCGATCCTCATGTTAACGGCACTGGATGATAAACAAGATCTGCTAAATGGCTTTGCCTCAGGCGCCGACGACTACCTGGCCAAACCCTTCGATCTGGACGTGCTCAATGCCAGGGTCACAGCCTTAATTAACCGACATCAGGGAAAGGTCGCTCAGGGGGTGCTCAAGTTTGGTTCTCTGGAGCTCGATACCGCTAAACACCTGGTTTATCGCGATGGTAAAAAACTCGCACTCACCCCGGCCTGCTACCAAATTCTGCACTACCTCATGCATAGGGCCCCCAATATCGTTAAACGCGAGGAGCTTATCGAGGAGCTTTGGGGCGACACTCCACCGGGTAATGACATTTTACGCAGCCATATGTATCAACTGCGCAATCAACTCGATAAACCCTTCGACACCCCGATTCTCATCACTGTGCCGAAAATTGGTTTTAAACTTGAGCTAACGAATAACTGATGAGAAAGCCCGGAAAAAAAAGTCCCGTCAACACCATGACCAGTAAGCTTAGTATCTACTTTGCTTCTATTGCTGTTGTCGTCGGTGCCACCCTCTTTGTATTTAGTCAGGCGATGCTCTACTGGCTGGAAGATGAGCTAAATAGCAGGACACTACAAAATAGTGCCGGAACGGCCATAGTGCAGTTTAAGCATGGAGCCAGCTCCCCCTTGATCATCACAACCACCATCCGCGCATACAATCGAATCGAAGATCTACCCAATAAATATTTGGCATTAACTCAATACCCCTTAGGCTTTCTCGATGAGATCCACGATGGCGGCTTCGAAGATCTCTTCCTTTACCGCACCGAGTACACCCATGAGGGTAAACGCTTCCCTCTGCTGCTCATCATGAATGCCGAACATGTGGAGCTATCTCCCACGGAGTGGCGCAACATAAACCTGATATCGCTTGTCGTCATGTTGGTGCTTTTTTTACTGTTCGGCTTCGCCATTATCAAGGTCACCCGCAGGCTGATAACGCCGGTAACCCAATTGAGTCAGCAGCTGAAATCCACAGATCCCAATGCCCACTTCTCTGTCCCCCGTGATTCAGCCACTGAGTTTAACGAGTTGGCGGATAGCCTGAACAGTTATCGTCAACAAAATGAGAAATTGATTCGCCAGGAGCAGGCCTTCGCCCGATATGCCAGCCACGAGTTGAGAACGCCACTAACCGTCATCCGGGGTGCGACCTGGTTACTCAAACAGAAAACTGATCCCGAATATCAGTCACGGCAGAGAGAAAGGATAGCCAAGGCTGCGACAGATATGCAGCATACGATTGAGGCACTGCTGAGTCTTGTAAAACAGGAGCAAGCCAAAGAGGATGCGGGGTTGAGGGTGATAACCAGAGCTGAGATTGAACATATCATTGAGTATGTACACCCCCTGGCAGACAGCAAAGGCCTGACAATAACCCTGAATATGCAGTGTGAGCCTAAGATACAGCCGAGTGAGTCGGTACTGCGAATGCTGCTGATTAACCTGCTCAACAACGCCATCAATGCCAGCGAATCCGGCGTGATAGTCATAGATGTGGCCCATGACCAGATCAAGGTCACCGATCATGGCAGCGGGCTCAACGAGTCAGAGCAGTCCACCAAGGGACACGGACTGGGCCTGCTGATCATCGATGCCCTGTGTCAGCGCTACGACTGGCAGTTTACACTATCACCGGCTGCGCACACGGGATGTATCGCAACACTCGAATTTAACCAATAGCGGAAAGAGAGAAACGAGTCAATGGGCTCGTTTCTCTTCGGTATCGACAGACGCCATCCGGCTCTTATCCCTGACGGGTAAAACGGTAAGATTGTATCTGCACTTCGGTGCCCTTTACCTGAGTATAGGTATCGACAAGGAACACATCTTTGCCGGCAAAGCGTAGCTCGACTCGCATATTGTTACGCTCATCACCGGAAAGGGTCTGCCCCTCTACACCGACCGGGTAGTAACTGTATCTTTGACTACTGCCCTGAAATTCACCGGAGAAGCGCATCATTTCATTGTTGCTGAAATCTGTCTCCAGGCTATAGCCGCCTGCCGGAGTATAGCCAAGTTGGATCTGGCCGGTTAGCTCATGGGCAACGCCATCGACATTGAGCTGCTCAAACTGCAGCTGAGCCACTGTGGTCTTAGCCAGACTTCCCTTCGCCATGCCGGTGGCCTCGATGCGGTTTCCGTCATCAAGCAATGCCCAGACATTGATCTGCCAATCTCCGGAAAAGTCATTCAGTCTGTCCCAGCTCTGTGGCACACCGCTCAGCTGTGGCGCATTTGGCGTTGTGCCATTCCCTAAGCCATTAATGTTGATGTTCTTGCTGCCGTTTGCATTGCGGTGATCTTCCCTGTCATTTTGATAATCCGCCGCGGCACCTGCTGCACCACCAGCCGCAGCACCAACCATAGCCCCCTTAGCAGCCAGGCTGGCATCACCTGCTGCAGCGCCTAAGGCTAACCCTAAGATGGCACCACCGGCTGCACCTGTTTTCAATCCACGATTGCGATCCTGCTCACCGTCATTGGTACTCGCACAGCCACTCAGGAGTGAAACGCACAGGGCTGCAAGTAAGGTTTTTCTCATGTTTTTCATAGTGTGTTCCTCAGTAAAAAGCGGTACATTATCAGTGAGTCAGTAAGGCTATTTAATCAGATTGATTAAATTTGTATCAGGGCATGACAGCGAAAAAAAAATTAGCTCATGCCTAGTAGCGGCAGCGGTTTCTGATGTGAAAAACAAGGAAGAGATATGAGCAGGGATCAATTTTCAGGAATAGATGATTACCTCATAAATAGACGAACTCAAAGAGGGCTCTCACAAGAGGGGTTGGCACTCGAGTTACAGGCCTATGGCGAGCTGTTCGCCGATATCGATTCTCTGGCGATCAGCCGCTGGGAGCGAGGCAAGGTCAGTCCCAACATACGGCGTCAGATAGCCTTGATGGAATATTTTGCAGATGAACCTCATCTGCTGCTATCTAATCCAGAATTTGAGTTAAAACAGCTCCCCTCTATCTCGGCTTTTCAGAAGATGCTGGATCAGCAAACCAGTTACAACCATGTGATGGGGGCACACCCCTACATCTCCAGCGACAATTTCAGCTTCGATAAGGTCAACAAGCACGCCGATAATGCCGCGCAGATGATACGCTGGGTCACTCACTACCATAGTAACCTCACTCGCCAGCGTGAATGCTGGCAGCCGGGCTTTATCACTGAGCTGGTCGAACACCCCTCTACCGAGGTGACCTTCTATCAGGTCGACGGCGTGCTCATCGGTCATATCATAATGGTAAGGGTCAGTCCTGAAACCTTAAACTCGTTGCTTACGGGTCAGATGGAAGATACTGAGCTCACACCTGCATACCTGGTCGATAGCAAGCAGGCGGCTTCGAGTTACATACTCAGCGCTTACCTTGGAGGACGACACATTGCCGAGGACTACCTTACACACCTGTTGCTGAGCCTGATAGAGAACCCGCTGACTCTGGGCTTAGGTTACCGGGCAAGATCTGACATAGGGATCAAGCTGATGGACTTTCTGACCGGTGTTCAGATTGCCACCGGAGAGCGACTCACCGACAGACTAGATGGTGCCAGATATAACGGCAAACGGTATGCTTACGTCTCCTTCTCTTTGCAGAGGCAAGACCTGCTCGCCAGCCCCCTGCTGCTCAACCTGATGCGTAACTCCACTGAGGCGGAAAAAGTTTAAGAGTAAGGGGGCAACAAAAAAGCAGAGCAAATACTCTGCCTCAGCAGCGACGGCTTCTAATCCCTATTGAAACAGAGACAGCTTATATCCTAACGACATAGTACTATCCTTGATCAGGGCCATAGAGTAATGCCCTCCTCCCTCCAGCGTGAGCAGCTCGGACTGGTAGAGCAGGGTCAGGTTATCACTGTCATCTTGCTGAACGACACTTATCTCATACTCCCCTGACGGTATGGTCAGCGCATTCAACTCGGCGAAGTCGACATCATCCAGCTTATACTCAGCCGACTCTATGGTTTCACTGGAGCGGACGAAATATACGGTAAGATCCTCGAACTCGTGCACCAGGTTTGCGAAGTTCATCTGATACTCGAATGCCCTGGGTCTGAGATCTTGGGTAAAGGTCATCCCTTTCACCCCTCCCTCCTCATCCTGATAGACAAAGATGGAGCGACTTTCATCCTGATTAAAGGTCACCAGAAGGTTATTCGCGAGCACCTCTGCCGAGTCGCTAGCCTCAATACTCACCCCGTAATCATCGAACGCTATCTCTCTGAACTCTGAGACCTGACCCACTGCGATACCAGCAAGCTCAATGGCACTTGAATGACTCGTCATCTCTACGTCGATACTCCCCTGCTCACTCAGGCCGTTAAACACCCTGAACTCGGCATGGGCATCGATATTGGCGTAGTTTACAGGCGTCGAGGTTGAGTCGACACTGTCTATGGTGATGCCGGGAGTTCCGGGCCCGAAGCTCTCCCGGATAATTAACTTATAGACGGTATTAGTCGATAGAGACATATTCGCCGTCGTGTAAATCGGTTCTCTGGAGCCGGGCTCAGTCAGGTAGAGGGTATAGTCTCCCGTGTCGAATATCACAGAGTCGGAGTACTCCTTATAGTTCACCTCGCCCAGCAAGGTTGCATCGATAAACTCTCTCCCTTCTATGCCGATATAGACATCGAACCCCGCACTATTCATCGCTGCATGGGCAACCAGGAGTTGCATCTTGCTGTAATCCTCATCCTCATCGCTGTTCAGTTCATCCATCTCCCCTCTTTGATAACTAATATCCCAAAACTCGGGAGAGTGGTAATCACCCACCAGCATGAACAGGTGCTCTTCACCATCTACCATCTCCAGACTCTGTTCATAGATGGTCAGATCATCCCCGTGCTCATCATTTCCGATAATGGCCAACTCCACACTTCCCGTAGTGTAGGAGTACCTCGCCATGGAGTCGGCGAAATCCACACCGGTATACTCATATTCATCCATCGAAAGCCGGGCCGCCGTGCTGTTAGGCGAAGCGTTATAAAACTGAATATAGCTCGCATCTGACGTAGTGTCCTCATCATCACTGCTACACCCTGTCATCCCCAGCAACGCACCTGATAGGATGAGTGTCTGCCATAAAAAAGATGTTTTCAAAATAAACTCCCTCTGTTCACCAATTGTTATAACCATTTACCTGGTTGTTACTTATGACCAATAACGAGCGTCAAGAACTGTAAGGGAGAGTAATAGAGGGTAATGAAACTTATAGATTTGTGATAAAGAGAATGGAAAAGTAAATCCGGGCTGAAACAGCGCCTCACGGCGCTGCTATTTGTTAACCCGACGGTTCTGTTTCTTGTCCTGCACCGCAGTCTAAAGGGCTCAACAGTCAGTGACCAAAGCCCTTTACATATCCGCTAACGGGAGATGAGTACCTTAAATTGGTTTAATAACTTATCGTCGTCCTGACGTCCGAACTTAATCAAGAGGTCGTCTTTACCATCGCCATTGAGATCATCACTGGACAGCATGCCTCCCTCCTGTGGCAATAGGGTATCAAACTGCTCGCTGCGACTCTCAAACAGTTTGCCGTCTCGAGCCCCCAGAAATATCTTTAATCTGTCTGTACCGTCTGAGAGCAGGAGGTCCTGTAACTCATCACCGTTGATATCGGCAAGCTCAACGACAGGACTGCCACTCTGACCCGAGGTCAGGCTAAAGCTGAGCTCGACCTCCTGGGTTACATTGGGTTTGGCGGGGAAGTGATTGTTACTGTCCATCTTAAACAGATGGACATCCTGATCGATACTCCCCGATACCAGCGCGCCGATGATCTGTGATAACCCGATATCGAAACCTGCCACCATCACCTCGAGCTTGTCATCATTATCGATATCGATAAACTCAAGATCCGTCAACGTCCCCTCGGCGCGCACAACACTGCTCGCCTTAGCCGGAAATACCAGCTTACCCTGCCGGTTTTCACCGAGAAACAGCTCATAATCGTTGACCCTGTCGAGTACCCCCGAGCTCTTGGTGTACCTGAGGACAAGATCGGTAATACCGTCCCTGTTAACATCCCTGACCTCCTCCACCTTCCTGTATACCAGTGAGCTTTGATCTAACGGCTCACCGAAGGCATCACGCTTGTTCCACCAATCGACACCACTGATAGCTTGCCTGACGGGGATATAGCCGGGCACGGGGTTAAACATACCGGTATCATCCTGTGAATATACCTCTAACTCACCTTCGGCAATCTTGATGATATCCTCACGTCCATCGAAATCGGCATCGCTGACATAGAGGGTAGATTCGATATATTCTGCGCCACGGTTGTCCACATTAACCTGCGGGGTGATAGGCAGGGTCTGATCTTCAAATTCGCCTCCCTCTCTGGCGATAAGCAGCCTGACCTGAGTAAAATCGCTGATCAGAATATCGGCACGTTTATCGCCATTAAGGTCCCGTACAAACTCTCCACGACTGATGAAATCCGGGCGTTTTTTCAAGGTAATTGAGCGGATCTGAGCGATGACTTTGAAGGGGGCGGCACTGTTTTCCGGCACATACTGAACCAGATGCTCACTCGAGAGAAAGTAGAGAGCCTGTTTCTTCCGGCTATCGTCACTCTCATCGCTGATATCGAAAGAGTAAAACGAAGGTGGCAGCAGTAACTTCTGATATAGGCTATAACGTTGATTCTCTGTGTTTAATCTGTATATCCCTAACCACTTTTGTCGATTATCATCCACGCCAAAGGTGACAAGCTCCTTCCCCTCTTCGGCAAGAAGGTCGACCGGAAGCACAGGGTGAGTCAGTTTAAACGGCGCCTGAATGGCATGCTCCTCAATAGTGACCGGCTCATCTCCATCGGCGGCAATAGCCCCCAGAGAACTCAGCAGAGAGGTCAGACCCACCGCAATCACCAGAGCCCGCTCTGTAAATCCTTTTCCCATACTTCCCATTAATTGCCGACTCCCTTTCAATCATGAATATAGAAATATAACTAACGACTAATACCAATCGGTATAATCTATCGACTCTGAAGAGAAATGGAAGCTCGGTTAACGGACTGTTACAAACTAAGCGGGCCCCAATAGGCTTTCGATGATGCAGATAATATCACCACAGGGGGTAAACCTTTGGGTAACCTTCTCCCCAAATCTCACCAACACACTGTTTACACTGCAATTAAATAAACAGGTTTCCGGAAAGAGTCGATATATTTGAGTGATCTGCCTCACATCCCCTCGCTCGATTCAATGAGAGAATTGCCGCGTTTTACGACCTTAATTCATCTCAAACAGCTGGCATATGCAATCTACTCCTATCGGTCAAGTTCACTCATCTGTTCAGGGTAACTCCCTCGCGGCTCTTTCATTCCTTCTATGGGGCTTGATGCCGCTCTACTATCAATTCATCCCCGGCGCAGTTATCAATGAGATGCTGGCATTTCGCATTCTCTTCTCCGTGCCCTTTATGGCATTGGTCTTTGTGCTGTTGCGTCGCAAAATGCCGACACTGAAGCAGGTGTTATCCGATAAACGCTCCCTCGCGCTGTGCGGGTTGGCAACACTTATCATGTGCGTCTCCTGGTATAGTTTCACCTGGGCTATCACCCACGGCCAGGTGTTAGCGGCAAGTTTGGGCTTCTTTATCAACCCCCTCTTCGCCATCGGACTAGGCGTACTCTTTCTCAAAGATAGGCTCACCCCGGCTCAGAAAGCGGCCGTCATGCTGGGGGTGGCTGGTATCGGCTACATGGTATACAGCTATGGTGAGCTGCCCTGGCTGGCGCTTAGCATGGGGGGATTTTTTGCCCTATATGGGCTGTGTAAGAAGTTTATCCGTTTCGACTCGCTGACATCGGTGACCTTAGAAGCCATGCTGTTAATGCCGTTTGCGGCGCTCTACATCATTTGGTTATGGAGTTCAGATCAGAGCGTTGCGATCAATGGTGAACTGTCACAACTGCTGCTCTATATGGGGACGGCGCCGGTTACCCTGTTACCGCTAATCTTCTTCGCCTTAGCCATCAGCCGCACCAGCCTGTCTATGATAGGCCTGATGCAATATATCGAACCCAGCATGCACTTCCTGTTAGCCGTACTCCTGTTCAATGAGCACTTCGATCAGGTAAAGGCGATAAGTTTTGCGCTGATCTGGACAGGACTACTTCTCTGCTCGCTGGAGGCCTTGCCCAGCCTGAGGGTATTTACCCACAGACGGCACAACTAATGGCTGGAGGAGGTAATGGCTGGAGAAAGTTGCTCTTGCCAGCTATGGTTAACGGCATTTAACTCTGATTGAGTTGCCCCAGGATCTCGTTAACGATTTTTCGGCTGAAGATGACCGACAGGTGCAGCAGGATAAAGAATTTTTTATTCTCAGCAACCGGCCAGAAAGAGCTGGAGCTGGGCACTATGGTGAAATCTATCGGCGTCCAGTATGAAAACACATTGACCCCCTCCAGGCTGGCATCGTTGGCATCGAGAGTTCGCAACAGCTTGCTCCCGGGCCTGAGCTGCCTCATCCCCTTCGACGGATAGGGAAGATAGGCCCAGTAGCTGCCTCTATGGGGTGTCGACAGGGTAAAAAAGTTTACCGTGCGCCCGGCGCCGCCGAGCATCTGCAGGTAGTGGCGAACGACGATCCCTCCCATACTGAAACCTACCAGGCTGATCGGCTCCTTATCACCGAAGCGCGCCTCTATCTGCTGCTTGAGGCTCGCACTGGCATATTCGATGCCGTGGCGACCATCGAGCGGTGCAATAGTCGGCGTGAAACACTCATACCCCTGCGCTTCTAACTGGCGTTTCATCCAGTAAAGCACACTGCCTGTATTGAAGATCCCATGTACCAGTACTATTTTCATCCGGTCTACTCTTCATATTCTCTGTGCTCACTGCTAAACGGCCTAAGCACGGTAAGCTGTCAAAAAGGTGAGGGGAATTAGCCCCCGATAACGAGTCTAGGTTATTTATCGTCTGATGTTTGCTATCATGCGCGCAAATTTAGTACTTGCCGGCTATCTTCGGCAGTTAATACGAGCATTATGACCATGTCGATTCCATCACTACTCGCCAACGCTTTAGAAAAGCGTCAAGACCTCTTAGCCCGATTTAAGGCTGACAATACCGACTGCTTCCGGGTATTCCATGGTACGGTCGAGGGGGTTAATGGCTTAAATATCGACAGGTATGGCGATGCTTGGCTGATTCAGACCTTTCATCAAACACTGAGCGAAGATGAGCTCAAGCAGCTCCGAACCTCACTCTTGCAGTTAGCCGAACTGCCAATCGTCTATAACGATCGCTCGAACAAAAACTCTCGCGTGCTCAATAGCCTGGATGCTGAAACAGAGAGCTTCGCCCAATCGGATCAGGTGATGCAGGAAAACGGCATCAAGTTCACCACTAAACTGCGCCACGAAGGGCAAGACCCGCTGCTGTTTCTGGATATGCGAGTCGGTCGTGAATTTGTTAAGGCTAACAGCAGGGACAAGACGGTACTCAACCTATTCTCATATACCTGCGGCATAGGTACAGCGGCGGCAGTCGGCGGCGCCAAGCGAGTCGTCAACGTAGACTTCTCCTCATTCGCACTGGCAGCGGGCAGGAAAAACGCCGAGCTCAACGGTGTCAGCCAGGTCTGTGAGTTCATTCAGAGCGATGCATTCCCGGCACTACGCCAACTCGCCGGCCTCAAAGTCGGTGGACGACGTAACCAGAAGCTTCCCGCCTACCCTAAGCTTCCGGCGACCCAATTCGATCTGGTCTTTCTCGATCCACCACGTTTTGCCAAGAGCCCATTCGGGATAGTGGATCTGATCAACGATTATCAGAGCCTGTTCAAGCCGGCGCTGTTAACCACTAAGAGGGGGGGCACCATAGTCTGTTGCAACAATGTGGCTAAGGTCGAACGCGAAAGCTGGTTTAATGCACTGGTTCGTTGCGTCGAAAAACAGGGACGAACGGTAACCGGCCATAGCTGGATTAATTGCCATGAAGACTTCCCCTCCTTTGACGGTAACCACCCACTTAAGATCGTTGCCCTTAAGATCGATTAAGAATCAAAGGTTAATGGTTAAAGAGTAGAGGGTTAAATGAACAAGATGAGCCCGGTAGATGATGGGCTCATCGATGTGAAGCTAGGGCGTCACGATATTAAACACACCTTCAGGCTTATCCAGCAAGGTAAGAAAATTTACCAGCCCGAGCTTACTTCCCTCAATACTCATCTCACCGGAAAACAGCAGGTCCGATAACCCGGCACTACCTATGACGAGCTCGATAAAGAGTTCGTGACTGATGTTAAGTGTCGCATCGGCGGACAGGGCAATTTGTGTTACTTAATCAGGCGACAATCATATACTTCAGAAAGCGTACTTCAGATAATAAAAAACCACCTATGATACACGATCACTGATGGTTAATTGTTTCGGTGGTAAACCTATTGGATAAGCTTAATTGCAGATGTTGGCTTGAGAGGAGGAAACTACTCACTGATAACCTGCTGCCGCTCCAGCTTGAAGCTCTTATCCGCCAGCCGCTTAGTCTGGGCGGGACAGTGTGACACCATCACCATGGTGTACTGCTGCTTCAATGACGCCAACAACTGCTCTATCACCTCGGTATTATATGGATCGAGAGAAGCGGTAGGTTCATCCAGCAGCAGTATCTCAGGCTCAAGTACTAAGGTTCTGGCCAGGCATAACCTTTGCTGCTGGCCGCCGGATAGCGAGGTGGCATCGGCATTGAGTCTCTCCTTGACCTCATCCCATAACCTCACCTGCATCAACACCTCCTCACAGCGTGCCATGGCTCGAGTCGAATCTAATCCCGCCACGACCTTAAGCGGCAATGTCAGGTTCTCTATGATGCTACCCGGTAACAGGTTAGGGTTTTGAAATACCATGCCGACCTTGCGGCGCAGCAGAGGCAGCTGTTTATCGGCAAGCTGATTGACATCGATCTCACCTGCTGACAACTTCAGACAGATATTGCCGTTCACCTCATGCTTGTCGAAACAGTCGTTAAGCCTGTTCAATGCCCGCAACAGGGTCGTCTTGCCACAGCCTGAGGGACCGCTCAACATATGTAACTGTCCCTTGTGCAACCGTATATTCACATCCCTGAGTACGGTTTTAGCGGCAAAACGAATAGTGACTCCCCGCATGTGTCCAATTAGATCACCTTGCGGATCTCTCACATCATCTGACACTTACACTCCTTAAATGGCCACTGGCCACTCTAAACATACTAAGGTTAGGGCGCCTCACAAGTGCGGCGAGCAGGGTAAAGATAACGCTGGTCAGCGTAAGCAGGACTAATGCTGCGCCGAAAGCCATGCTGAGTTCCTGCTTAGATTGATACTGGGCACTGTAGTAAAAAATGGTGAATGGCAGGGCTTCGAATCGCTGCAGTAATCCAGCGGGTAATCCCGCATTTGCAACGGCGCCGGTTAACATTATCACGGCGGTATCTTCAGCCGCCCTGCCTATCGCCAGCATGAGTCCACTCATTATTCCCCTCCCCGCTTGCGGCAGCAGCAGACGATAAGTGATTTGCCACTGGGTCATCCCTAAGGCGGCTCCCGTGACAGTCAGCTGCTTTGGCAAGCTGATCAAGGCGTTTTGCGTCGCGCAGGCAATATAGGGGAGGATCAGCAGAGCCAGACAGCTCGCCGCAAGCAGCAGGCTCGCATTAGCCTCGGGAAAGAAGCTGCTGCGCAGAATTAAAATCAGGCTAAAGCCAAACAAGCCCATCAGGATGGATGGGATCCCGGCCAGAATATCGACGGCCAGGCTAAACAGTTTCTGAGCGGGCTTGTCCGGCGCACCAGCGAGCCAGATACCGCTGGCAACTCCTGGCAACGAAGCCAGAGTTACCGCAGAAAAAACCACGGTAAGCGTACCTACACAGGCGGGCCATATTCCCTCCCATACGGGTTGTCGGCCAAGCACTGCGGCAAGTGGCGGCGTATCACCGAAGAAGAGTCGAAGCTCTAACGTCGGCAGAGCCTTGAACATGATGAAACCTATCAGAGTCATCATGACACTCATTAACGCAAGGGCACACAGCTTGCCCCAATAACCTATAAGACGGCTCATCTCGACTGCACCAACTGGTGTCGCCCCACAAGATGACGTGATAGCAAGCAGATACAAGCACTACATATTAACAGCAGCATGCCGGCGGCAAACAGTGAGTTATAGACTTCACTACCTTGATCGGTCGCGATCACCAAGGCGATATGCGCGGTCAGGCTTCGAATCGCATCGAAAACGCCTGAAGGCAACTGCGTGGCATTACCTGCCAGCATCAAAGGCAGCATAGTATCTCCGATAGCCCGGTTAAACCCGAGCAACGCCGCGCCACAGATGTTGACCCTGCAACGGGGTAAAATCACATGCACATAAGTTTGCTCGGGGCTAACCCCCAGCGCCTGAGCGCCCAGTGCATATTGCTGCCATAACGGCGCGGTAATGTTATCCAACATGACACAGATAACGGGTAGAATAAGCAGCACCAACATGCAGATAGCGGCAAACAGGCTGTACCCTGAGCCCAGCTGCAAGCCGTTACGCAGCAGGGGCAGGAGTAGAAAAAGCGCCGCTAATCCATAAACCACGGTCGGTATCGCGGCCATAAACTTAAGCAGGGATTGCACTATCGCAACCAGGTAGCGCCGACGGGATAACAGGCAGAAGCTATTGAGCCCAATGGCGATAACAAAGGCGACAGCAGCTGAAATAAGGGCCAGTAACAGAGTGCCGCAGACCATGGCCAATATGCCGAAATGCCCCTGTTCCGGTTGCCAGCGCAAATTGAAGACCCCGCTGGTTTCAGTTAAGAATATTGGTAGAGAGAACCAGATCAGGAAACAGAAAACCGAAAGCAGCAGCAAGCCACTGATGACGACTAAGATCATCAGCAAGCCCTGCATCCAGCTGTTTTGCTTGAGCGTATGGCTAAGATTTTGCATCGAGGGCGAGCTCAGGAGATCAGTGAACAGCTCCCTGCAGTGCAATATAACCCGATGCCTGAATATGTTCTGCCCCTTGCTTGCTATAGATATAATCGATAAATGCCTGGGTCAGACTGTTAGGCGTTCCTTTTGTATTCATATATAAGCGGCGTACCACTGGGTACTCCCCTGAAGCACAAGCCTCCTGGCTGGGCAAAATATGATTGTAAGCCGGCGCTTTTACCATCTCATCGATATACCCGACACTACTATAGCCTATTGCACCAAAGTCCTGAGACACAGCTGTTTTCATCGCACCATTGGATGGCACTATATTAGCGCTTGCAGCAAGCTGCGCACCATTTAGTAGCTTCTTGGTGAACACAGAGCGGGTACCGCTCGCCTCGTCACGGCTAAACAGATGTATCTGTCTGTCTTGCCCGCCCAGCTCGCGCCAGTTGGTGATTTTTCCCTGGTAAATATCGATGATCTGCTGCTGACTGAGATCATCGACCGGGTTCTCCGGATGCAGGATCACGGCGACACCATCGATAGCGAAGGGGTATGACTTCAATCCTAAGCTCATCTCCTTGTTTTTTAAGGCGCGTCCGGTATTACCTATATCCACCAGCTCCTTGGCCACCTGCTGTACGCCGACGCCTGAGCCCCCACCTGCGATGGTGATGCGAATATTTGAGTTATGCCCCATGATCTTACGTGCAGCCCTCTTCATCACCGGAATATGCGCGGTACCGCCGGCAATGCTCAACTGACCACTCATCCCATCGAAAGTTGAAAGATCATCGGCAATAAGTGGACCCGACATAAGCAAGGTAAGGATCGCCATTAAGCGAACAAAGCTGATTTTTAATATCATAAAAATTCCCGACAGTTAGTGTGATACACAATAAGCGATGACAGAAGATTATCCGGCAAGACGGGCAATTATTGCGATTAACACCTCGGGGGCAAGTGGTTTATCTGTTTTTTGCCACATCTGTCGCCAAGTTTCCAGGATAGATCGTCGACATGGACCAAATTGACCAAGAGTTAATAACAAGTTGATGGTAGCACTGAGACGGGAACGATAGAGGGCGATAGTAGAGTGCTCCCTCCTGCACTCCTCCAGAAAAAAGTGACAAGACTTTTTAATCATTTAAAGCGGACAATAAATATCAAATTATAAGCTGAGCTTAATAACCTTATTAGAAATACTAACACCTATAAAATACCTAACCTTGCCCATCTGATATATAATCAAGAGTAATAAGCAAGCTCAACCACGTTTATTAATCTATCAGATTGCATACAGCGATCTTAAGATAAAACTCCAAATATAGATTAAACATTTATATTTAAAGCATTCTAAATAATGTCACAAGGTTTTATCTCAAATTACATAGCAAATATATTTACCATCAATGGAGTCGATGTTCATGCCGAGAGGTGAAGATAAAATCATCAGGAATCTGGAAGTAAAAGGTAAAGAGGCGAAAGAGATTTATCAAATATCCTCGGCAACAGGCAACCGCCTCTCCACCGGCCAAACAGAGATACAGGTCGGAATAAGTGATATCCACCTGGGTGCCAAGTTACAACTTGAGGCGATAGCCAGGCGCGGCTGGGATGAATTAGAACATATCACCGATCGAGAGCTGCGTACTAAAATGTCCAAACTGCGCCATTGGCGCAAGAGATAGCTATAGACTCATGATAAGCCGGCACCATGACCATAAAGAGCCTTGAGAGAAAGGCTCTATGCCGAGCTACCAGCCTCTGTCTTGTTACCGGCATTCATATCGTAAGCAGAGCCAAAGTCAAACTGCATACCAAGAGCACGAGCGCGCTCAGGGCAACTATCATGCGCATTGTTCTCTCAAACTCCATCTAACCTCTCCTCATAAACAGCTATTGTAAGTGCTCACTCACCGTTAATAAGATACGGGAAGATGGCGTCACTGAAGTGGGTCTTCAGGCCCGATGATGTCTGCTCGATCAACATGACCGCCAGCCCGAGTTCATCGGCAACCTGCATAGAGCGCTCCACACTTAAGACCATCATGGCGGTAGCAAAACCATCGGCTACGGCACATCGAGGATGAAGCACGGTCGCCGATAGCACACTATTTTCGACCGGTATCCCCGTTTCAGGGTCGATGATGTGGCTCAGTCGTCTGTCATCGCTGCGGATATAGTTCACATAGTTACCCGAGGTGGCCATGGAGATCCCTTTAAGATTAATAAGCTCCTGTATCTCAAGGCTGAATTTCTGTGGCCTGGTCACGGCAACTCTCCAATCCCTGCCCCTGACACCGACTCCGCGAGTCCGCACCTCCCCGCCAATCTCTACCAGATAATTAACCACACCCGCGCCATCGAGCACCTCAGCGACGCGATCTACACCATAGCCTTTCGCCACGGCCGAAGGATTGATCTCCAGTCCCCTAATCACCTTTGTGACCGCTTGCGAGTCCAGGGTGAATCCATCCATGCCCGTTTTCGACCGAGCCAGTTCCAGCTGACCACGATCTTTGCCCTGCAACGCTCTGGGCTTAACACCAAAACCCCAAAATTCGATCACCGGCCCCAGGGTCACATCCAGCGCACCATAGGTTTGTCTCGATACCCGCTTAGAGACCTGCAGCACATCCCAAAGACGCTCAGATACCGCAATAGCCCTGCCTGTATCGTTTAAGTTAAATTCGGATATTTCGGAATCTTTACGGTAAACCGACAGGGAGGCGTTCACACTCTCCAGCTCCTGCTCCACCTGTGCCTTAATCTCCTGCTTGGTCGCAGGCGTATCTTGCAGGCGCAGCTGTATGGTGTAGGTGGTGCCCATCGTATTACCGGTTATCTGCTCGATATTGATATGCGCCCATGCCTGGGAAGCAAACAGAAACGGCATTAAACAGAACATCAGAAGTTTCATAGTGAAGCTCTTAAGCAAGTTCAAAACGAGTCTCATCACAGATAAAAATGCCGATCACCTCAGTGATCGGCATAATATCCTTTAGCACACACTAACAGTTACTGTGCCGCGGCTTCTTTACCTGCGATTCGGCCAAACACGGTAATGTCTGTGATAGCGTTACCGCCCAGGCGGTTAGAGCCATGGGTCATACCGGTAACTTCACCTGCGGCGTACAGACCGGCAATCACCTTACCTTCAGTATCCAATACACGGGTATGGGTATCTGTCATCAGGCCACCCATAGTGTGGTGAACAGATGGCTTGGCAACCAGCATATAGAATGGAGGCTTCATGATAGTCTTCAGCCCGCCACGATGATTAAACTCTTTATCATCACCCGCTTTAGCGAACTGATTGACGCGGCCAACCTGAGCCATCAATGCCTTCTCATCGATACCAAACTTACCCGCCAACTCTTCTATTGAATCAGCCTTGTACATCATGCCCTTACGGTTAAGCTCGCCGAACTCATCCTTATGAACACCGACAACACCGGCAACATCTTCAATCTCACCACCCCAAAGTACATAAGCCTGCTGATCGGTCTGAGCCAGAATTGCCCGACTGATAACGTCACGACGCTCAAGCTCTTCGACGAAACGATGACCTTCCTTGTTGACAACGATGGCTCCGAAGAAACGGGAGTCGGCAATCAGAGAGATCACACCGGTATCGATATGACAGATAGGATAGGTCTGAATAGACTCCATGTTATGGGTCTTGGCGTTTAGCTTCTCAGCCATCACGATGCCATCACCCATGATACCGCGAGCGTTAGTGGTACCATAGCGACTATCCAGCTCAGGTACATACTTGGTACGCATCGCCACGTTAGCACCGAAACCGCCGGTTGCCATGATCACACCACGCTCGGCGTTATAGATGATCTTCCGGCCATTCTTCTCCGCTTCGACACCGATCACGCGCCCATTCTGATCTTTAATCAGCGCCGTTGCGGTAGTGCGGGTGTGAATAGGGATCTGTAGCTCATCGGTTTTTGCCATAAACTTGCTGATCCACTCGGCACCGGTATGGTTACGTGGGATCAAAGCACGTTTAACGCTGTGACCACCGAACTGAAATAGCTGATCTTTATAAAAATCGACCTTGATATAGTCCCTCAGCCACTCAGCGGCCGGCAGTGCCTGCTCTGCCAGGATCTGTACCATCTCTGGATCGCCCAGATAGTCGCCCCCCTTAAGGGTATCTTTAACAAACAGATCGATATCGTCTTCGATGCCCATCTTCTTCTGAACCCAGTTACCCGGCACGTTCATCTGACCACCGGTGATCAGGCTGTTACCGCCGACTGTCGGCATCTTCTCGATAATGACGACATTGGCACCGGCATTTTTAGCCGTGATAGCGGCGCTGAAACCTGCACCACCTGAACCTATGACCACCACATCGAAGTTCTGTTCAGTGGCAAGCAGATCTTTGGACTTATCACTGCTCTTGGCCATCCCGGCAACTAAGGTCACACCCGCCGCAGCAAGAGAGCTCTCAACCGCCTCTTTAAATGCGCCACTGGTAATTGTCGCACCACTGATACCATCGACCTCGGTACTGTTATTGGCGATCATCGCATCTTTCATCTCGGTAAATACCGATGCCGCCAACACCTTGTTTTCATTCTGCTTCAGAACGCTGATATCGACCAGCTGACCATTTTTAGTCTCGGTTTGAACTTGAATCTCTCCATGTTTACCGAATGCAGAACCTTCGCTCTTGGTTATCTGCTCCGCCTCTTTTACCGAGCAGCCCATGACCAGTGCCACGATTGCGCTGGCAATAATTGTCTTTTTAATCACTTTGTTATTCCTGTTAGCTCAATCTGATATTAGAAAGTAAAACCGACTGCAACGCCGTACTCGATGCCATCATTAGGCGCCGCGCCCCAGCTATCGAAATGAGTCATATGCAACTTGGTGTAGAAAGAGTCAGTCATACTTGTCTTTAACGTAGTGATGATCTGGTGACCATAGTTGTCATAACCTAGGGTGCTCATATGGTCTTCATCACGGTCGATCTGCCCCTCATAGTTGACAGACAGAGAGTGCTTAAGTCCCAGTGCCGAGAAGGGGTAGCGGGCGTTGATCACCGCTGCATAACCACTGATGCCGTCAAAGCTGGCACCGGTTGGATCGAAATGAGCTGCAGAGTAGTTCAGACCTACACCGGCGTTAATGAAGAGATCGCCATACTTACGGTTGGTGGTCACCCCCAGATACAGGTTGTCTTCCATAACTGTACGGTTTGAGACGAGGAAGTTCTGTCCCCACAGGTTATAGCTTGTATCACCAATCTGCTTATCGACGATAAGCAGTGACTTAACTGTAAGCTTGCCGTCTTTACCATGTTGAGCCTCTTTCACCTCACCCGGGTTTTCAAGCTTTACATAAGCCAGCAGTGTGCCCCAATCGGCTTTATTGAAATGTGTTAATTTAAGAAAAGGTTGGTCATATGCCCCGCCGTTATCAGACTTAGTATCCGAGGTATGGGCCTTGTATCCCAAGTCGACCGAGGTTGCAGACATTGCAGGTGCCACCACTAAGGCGGCCAATGCTGTGACAAGTTGCTTTTTCATTAAAGTATTCCTTAATTTCAAGATTCCAATATAGGATAAAGAAATAAAAAACATTCTTTGTGAGCCAGCTCCTGTAATAATTTCAGGTAATTCAAAGTGTGTGGATTAGAGAAGTAAAATGGTCATAAAACTTAATAACATACACCCCACAAACACTATCAATGTGAAAATAACGTCAAAAATAAAAATATATTAAAAACAGCATTGTGAAAATAACGTCAAAATATAAATAACCATAAAGTTAAGAATAAAACAAATAAATCACCCACTGAGAAAATAGCTATATTTTGACAGTAATTTGCGTTAACAGAGCGAATTAATGCGCTCCCGATGAAATCAGTCGGTTTATGAAAAGCGAGGCAGCCACTAAAAAGAGTAGCCGAAAGGAGAGTGCCGGCAAGGATATAAGCATCCATTTTTCACCATAGCGGGCACTCCCTGCCCGCATGCAAACTGTTAAAATCAAGATATGCCGCAACTCATGTGGGCCGTATGATAAGCGTAGCCCTGAAGGAGTCGTGGTCATTACTGATTGAATAGTGCCAATTAAGCTGCTTAGCCAGCCTTTCGACCAACATCAAGCCCAGCCCGAAGCCACTGGAGTTATGCTTGGACAGCGGGTTGACGATATCGATCCTGTTACCTGACTGCACTATGGAGATGCCTTTAGCGCCATGCTCTAAGCTGTTACGCACTAAGTTATTCAGCACTATGGTCAGCGGCTCCTTGAGCACGAACAACTCAGTCTCATCGCACTTTAGCTCGACCGGTACATCACTCCCCTGGGCATATTTCTGATCGTAGACGATACGGTTCAGCAGGTTAGACAGCTTCACATTACTGCTATCCATCGGACTACAATCAGAACTCATCAGCCAAAGCAGCGTCTCGGTGATCGACTTCATCTGAGTCGTTGCCTGGCTGGCATGTAGAGTTGGCCCAGTCAGGTGCCCCTGTTCCAGGGTCAGAATATCGAATGAGGACTGACATATGGCGATTGGCGTCCTGAGCTCATGACTGGCAAATCGCAGGAAGGAGAGCTCACGCTGCTGCGCCTCCTTGAGCTGTTTAATGGAGCTGTCCAGCGCATCGACTATCGACTGCAGTTCGGCATAGCACTGCTTAGGAAAACGAAGCTGCTGCATCTTCTGCCAGTCATGCTGTTTTATCGCCCGGCTGATTTGGTGAACCGGCGAGATCACCCGGCTCTGTAGATACCAGGCCAGAATGGCATTCACGGTAAATGTCATGATCACCAGCAGGCAGATGGCAGCCATGTTTTTCGGTGCAAACTCAAGGTCGTGTGTGGCATTGTAATGTAGCCACACATAGCTCTGTTGACCATCTTTCCCCTGATGCAACATCAGGGCATCGATAAACTTACCGTTTGTATGCTGATGCTTCACGTTTTGCGGCTCACCGGGAGCTACGCCGCCGTTAATCGCCTTCACTCGATCCGGCACCGAATCCCAACTGGTGAATACCGTGATATTGTCTGTTTGAAATGCATTATTTCTCGGGCTGGTATAGAGCTCTGCCGCCTGAGCCGCATTACGCATGGTAATTTCATGCATGCTGAACATGCCGGTACACATCATGCACAGCGGAATGAAGCTATTGATGATCAAGGTTATCGCCAGAAAGCAGAGACCATAGACCTGATAGACACGCTTTAAACTGAGCTTAGGCTTCATCGGTATCTACCTTCAGGCATAAGCCTACTCCCCGGATAGTATGGATAAGCTTCTGCCCGAATGGTTTATCGACCACTCTGCGCAGCAGGTGAATATGGCTGCGCAGGCTATCGCTATCGGGCAAACTATCGGGCCATAACAGGCGTTCGATCTCCTCCCGCTCGACGATCTCAGGACTCCTACGTGCCAGCAGAGAGAGGATCTGCCAACCGGTGCGGGACAGCGTCAACGGCTGACCCTGCCTGTGTGCATGATGTCCGGCAAAGTCTAACTCGAGTTCCCCGATTGAGAGTAATTTGGGAGACGGGCGCCGCTGAGATACCACCCTGAGACGCGCAACCAACTCAGCCATGGCAAAGGGTTTCACCAGATAATCATCGGCCCCGACCTCGAAGCCGGATAGCCTATCCTGCAGGTTACTCCGCGCCGTCAGCATGATGATGGGTGAGATAATGCACTGCTCTTTCCACTTTTTACATGCACTGATGCCATCGCCATCCGGCAGGTTCAGATCGAGAATTATCGCATCGAAGGTACGACTGAATATTGCCTGCTCGGCCTGAGCGAGAGTCTCGGCATAATCACACTCGATCTCATTTAACTCCAGATAGTGAATAATATTCTTGGCCAACAGGCGATTATCTTCGACGAGGAGAACTAACATGCGCTATATAATTTCCAACTGATGTGCAATATGGACCAAATTAGCCCTGTTACTGGCCGACAACTTATTTCTCATGGACTCGAGGTGATATTCTACCCCCCGAACAGTGATATGAAGCTCCTGTGAGATCTCATGGTTGTGTAGCCCTGTCGCCGCCATTTTCAGTGCCTTGATCGCGGTTTGATTAAACAGGTTATTTTGACGATATGGATTTATCTCATTATGAAAATGTTCAAACAGGCTCATCTGAGCCTGTTTCAGAGTCTCCTCTAAACCGATCAGCTTTAATTCACTCTGCGGATATTTAGACAACAGGGTAAAACGCCCGCTCCAGGCTTCCGATGCAAAGTGTTTTAACGGCCAACTCAAGACGGTATTGACCCCATGACGATTAAACAGTTTTTTGGCCTTATTCGGCTGGCCATTTTCGCACAGAACATAGCAATAGGGAGACTCGAGCCGCAAGGCTTCACCAAAGTTAATATCTGTGGGCGCGACACGTGTCACGTATTGTTCGTGTAACTGCTTAACCTTAGGTGAAGAAGCAAACACACCACCACGGCTTCGTAGCACTCTTCTCGTCAGCAGGCTCTTTCGACTGTTCTGCAGGTAGTCCCGATGGGCGCTATTGGCAACGCCCTGAAACCAGAAACCACCAAACCCATGTTCGGCTATAGGAAGCTTTATATTATTGAGAATACTCTCGGCCAGAGGCCTGCTCCTGGCAGTCTGCCCCTCCGATAACAGTGTTAATTTGTCCATTTCACCACCATCTCACACCCAACCAGCGCTATCTGCAGTCGCTGTCAATTTCGAATCACGAGCAAGAGTTACAATTTGATAAACTCGTAGCCACAACCTTACTCAAATCGCCGAAACCAATAAATGCTCTTAACGGGGATCTTCTAACTACACAACAAAAACACAAAATTTAAATTTTCCACCTCCTGTTTTGACGCAATTTTGACACACCTTAATTTATACTTATCTCTCCATTGTCTAAACATCCCGCCGTTCTGACTGGTATATAGAGAAAAGACAGTTTAATACATCTATATAACCATTATTTGTAGTAACAATCCCACCTTGCTCCTCCACCTGTTTGATAACGGTATGCCCAATAGCCAATACTATCTATCTTCAATAATCCATTCTGTGCCAGTAGATACACGGTCAAGTCCGCTTTCCATAAAATCGACCTGATTCAATCATAAATCGGTGCGCACCGCTCCTTAAGAAAACAAAAGCAAAAAAAGATAACCACGACTTAAACCGGACACACAGCCAAAACACAACGAACAACACACCAGACACAATAAAAAACACAAATACAACCAAAAAGCTTAACAATAAGTTAAAACCAAATTTTATCCACATGTAGAGAAAACCGGAAAAAAATGATCTTCACACCCGAAAACCAATTGATGACGCCAAGATAAAACAAAAACAAACAACTTATAACAAGCTGATTAAAAAGCATTAAAACCAAAAAGCAACTGTCACACTCAAATTTCTTTGCTCAATGACAAATTCTTCTTTACTTCCTTA
The DNA here is from genome assembly GCF_947501225.1 of uncultured Shewanella sp. Classification (GTDB taxonomy): domain Bacteria; phylum Pseudomonadota; class Gammaproteobacteria; order Enterobacterales; family Shewanellaceae; genus Shewanella. Next base: position 300,185 of record NZ_CANMUW010000003.1, on the reverse strand, counting down.
AAAAAGAGATTAAAATTCGCGCAAATCTGGCTTACACCAATTTAAAGCCATTTCGACACAGATATAACCCAAAGACCAATAAAATAGAGTTAAAAGGAAAATAAAGTGGATTTACCGACCATTAAACACCAAAATAACGGCACCTTGGTACCTGTTACCTGCCTATCGTTTTTTGCTGTTGCTTCCGGTTTTTTAATGAGTCTGATCCCACTCTCATTAGCCTCATTTGGACTCAGTGAGTCACTGGTCCCCTGGTTGGCCAGTATTTTCTATTTGGGCATACTCATCGGTGCGACCAGTATCCAGCGCCTGGTCTCTAAAACAGGGCATAGAATCGCGCTGCTCATCTTTCTCAGCGCGCTGATCCTGACGATTACCGCCATGCTGATACTGCCGGACGCAAGAGTGTGGTTGATAGCAAGATTCATGGCCGGCTTTGCCGTTGCCGGGATATTCGTGGTGGTCGAATCCTGGTTATTGATGGCCAATAGCAATAAGCAGCGAGCTAAGCGTTTGGGGTTATATATGACATCACTCTACGGTGGCAGCGCTTTGGGACAACTGGCTATTACTCCTATAGGTATCACAGGTATCGCACCGTATCTCACTGTTATCTGTCTGTTGATGCTGGCCATCTTGCCACCACTACTAATAAAGAAGGGTCAGCCGAATAACGAGCAACACCAGAACATGAAGCTCAGTGAACTAAAGAGGCTCAGCCGCCCAGCCATATTGGGATGTCTAGTATCTGGTTTATTGTTGGGCCCGATATATGGTCTGATGCCAGTTTACATCAGCAATCAGGTTCAAAATGCCGATCAGACAGGGATGCTGATGGCGGTGATCATTTTAGGCGGAATGTTAGTGCAGCCCTTAGTCAGTCACCTCTCTACCCGGGTCAGTAAGAGCCTGTTGATGGCCCTTTTCTGCCTGTTCGGTACCTTGGGGGTGATGGGTATTCTCGAGGCGAAAAGCTTTGTGATTATCGCAACCAGCTATCTTATTCTGGGCGCCTGTAGCTTTGCCTTATACCCTATTGCTATCACACTGGCCTGTGATGCACTACCGGTGGCAAAAATTGTCTCCGCAACGGAGATAATGTTACTGAGCTACAGCGTGGGATCGGTATTGGGGCCATTGTTCGCGGCGAATCTGTCTGATTCCCCCGATGGGCTCATCTTTTATCTTGGAGCCTGCCTCATCAGCACCTGCATCTACATGCTGATAAAAAGCATGCACAACGCACACACCGAGCAGCGACCGCAGCCTCTGTGACGGGTGGCATTGATTTCGATTCAAAGCTGTTCTATTCATCCATTCCAATCGGGAGGTTAAGACCCGATTGGAATTTCGACCACAAGTTCAGGAGGGCACTATTTCAGGGTAAACTTATTAACCACAGAGATAAGCAACTCATTAGCCCTCTCCAACGTACCGGTTTCATTACCGCTCGCCTGCCCATTGGCATCAAGCTCTGAAACCATGTCGCGTATGGTCGCCATATTACGGCTGACCTCTTCCGACACAGCACTTTGCTCCTCGGCAGCGGTAGCAATTTGTGTATTTAAATCAGTAACCTCACCAACAGATTGTACAACCTGGTCTAAATTAGCGGTAACACTGTTTGTCGCTTCACTGGTTTGCTCACAAGTCCGCTTGGTCACCTGCATCGCCTTTATCGCCGCTTCTGTCCCCTGCTGCAAATTTGCCAGTGTCTGCTCAATTTCAGCCGTACTCGTCTGTGTTCTGGCAGCGAGCGCCCGCACTTCATCGGCAACCACAGCAAAACCTCTACCCTGTTCACCTGCACGAGCAGCTTCTATTGCAGCATTAAGGGCCAACAGATTGGTTTGATCCGCTATCTCGCCGATAACCTGAAGGACTTTAGTGATGCTGGAGGTATCATGAACGATAGCGGCTATGTTATCGGCAGTCTGCTCGACATCACGGGTCAACTGTTCAACGGTGCCTCTGGTGTTTAGTACTATGTCATTGGTGTTGGCAACCTGAGTATTTGTAGCCAGGGAGACCTGAGACGCCTGAGAAGTATTAGTAGCGACATCATTCGCCGTGGCGCTCATCTCCTCCACCGCCGCCACCACCTGTTCCGTCTCCTGAACATGATTTTGCAGCACGAGCGAGTTGGCCTCATTTTGCTGCCTGAGATTTACTATGCTTTGACCTATCTCCAGAGAACTCTGATATACCTCGTTGACCAAACCTTGCAAATTTGAAATAAAGAGGTTGATGCCTTGAGCTATCTCTCCAAGCTCATCATTGCTGCTTACCGGCAATCTGCGGGTCAGATCGGCCTGCCCCTGAGACAGAGCGGTAACTATCTGCTTCAGATTGATAATCGGCTGATATAACCAGTGAAGAATGGCAATCGCTAACACTAAACTCACGGCTAACATCACCACTGAAGTTATGATCGCACTGGTTAAGGCCGCATCGACACTGGCATAAGCTTTCGATTTTTCGATGCCAATAAACAGATACCACTGCTGATCACCGATTAATGGAATCGCCCGGCTGAAGGCAAGTTTATCTACTCCTGAGACACGGTACTCACCACTATATTGGTCCCGGGAGGTAATTTCTTGTCCCACTTCCCCCAACCCCATATCGGTCATGGTGCTACCCACTTTCAATATATTTGAGTTAGTGGCCAGCACTTTCCCGGATTGATCCACAATAGCCGTCATCGCTCCCGGGAACTCAATGCCTTTAACCGTTTGACCCAAGATCTCCAATCCAATATCACCGGAGAGCACCCCATCACCGATATCGGTAACGATAGAGATGACTGGCTGCTTTGTTACAAGATCAGTATAGATATCAGTTAAGACAGCCCCGTGACCTTGCTTGGCCTGCCGATACCAACCTCTGGGTCTGGGATCATATTGTTTAGGATCGGCGATCCCATCACGCCAAATACTGTCATCGGTGACGCTGGCGTAAGCACTACCATCATCGAAACCAAAAAATATTGAGTAGAGCCCATTACTCTCCTTGCCTAAACGGGCAATATCGACAAACTTCCCGGAAAAGCGATTATGTCGATATTGGCGGGCGATCGTGTCGATAGCGGTTGCCTTAGCTTCAAACCATCTGGCTATAGCGTCGGCCTCAGCTCGAACGATAAACTGTGATTGATTCTGAATATTGGTAATAGTTGTGGCTTTTAACTCTCGATAAGCCAACCAATTGGAAATCAACAGACAAGATGTAACCAATAAAATAATGGCAATGGTGATGCTTTTTTTGAGTCCTATAGACTTCATATCCGAGCAGTTCCTTTTAATAAGCACTTGATGTGTTGACAAAACACACAGACGAGGCACTTATACGGAAAGAATCAATTCCAAACCGGGGGCTGACATAAACAAATCGGGTTTGCTCAGGATTTTTATTTAAAACGGGGTACAGAAAGTTGAGGATACTCAGTAGTAAATAGCTAGAGGGCTGGAGTTGCCGCTTGAGACCTCGCTCCCCGAAAGGCACTTTCAATGCCAGATAGATGAGTGACGCCTATCTCTTCGAACTGAGACTCACAGTCGCTGGCCGAAGCAAAGTGCAAAAGCGCTTCGCTCCGGCCAGCCACCAGCAAAGTCAGTGACTTATACGTTACTGATAGCCATGACGGGTCACTTCAGGCCAGTGCTTATCCACCTCCTGCTCGAGAAATGCTTTCTTCTGCTCAGTTAAGTTATCCAGAGATATACCAACCGCCTTATGGGCACTCTCCTTGGTGCTGATATCCGGATAATTCACCTCTTTCACGCCCAGCATGGCTAAGATCTCCGCCAGTGCGCTGCGAGCATATTTTGCCTGTTCAATCGCGGTATCTAACAGCTCATGGGCCTCACTCGGGTTGTGGGCATATAATCCATGGGATGCCATGGCGAAGTCCCAGCGCCATTGTGAATGACGGATAGCCATCAAGGCATCATTGATGATAGACCAGCTGGCACCGGCATCCCATGCCGCACCAGCCTCATAGTGGGCCTTAACCAGCAGCCCCTCGACCTCTCTGGCCTTAGCTTCTATCTCATGTTTACCCGTTTCCATCTTCTGTATTAATGCATCCCTATCACCGTGACACTCCTGACACACCTGAGCATAGTGATCTAACGCCTTACTGACCTGATGACTGGTAAATTGTTCACCCTTATCATCAATACTTGCAGGCATATGGCAGGTGATACAGGTAACGCCCTGCTTGGCATGTTCGCTGCGACTCCAGTGCTCGAACTCAGGGTGTCGCGCCTTGAGAATAGGGGTTTTAGAGATAGGATGCAGCCACTCATAGAAACGTCTGGTGTCGTAATACTTTTCGATATCGTCGGCACTGTTGCCAAATATCCAGGGAATATTCACCTTGTTACTGCGTTCAGGCTGGAAGTAGTAGGTCACATGGCATTGCCCGCACACCTGCGCCCCCTGCATATTGATACCTTGCTTGTCGAACGGCAGGTGGACCTTAGCCATGGCATCTTGGGCATGTGGACGCGGCAGTGCCAACTTGGCAGCGCCTTTCACATGACAATCGGTACAGTAGACCACACTCTGAATGTCGGTGCCCAGATCGGTAAAGTTCTTCCCCGAGAACCCTTCGACACCGAGCTCATCGATTAAACGGGGGGCATCCGGCGATTTGCAGGTCCAGCAGCTGGCAGATAACCCCTTCTTCCCCTCTTCCGGCGGTACTCCGGTACGAAGGGTATGGGTAACATCGGCCACAGCGAAGTGATGACCTCGGGGGCTATGGTACTCTTTAGCAAAAGAGGAACCCGCCCACAAGATAATGGCAGCGGGATAACTCGCCAGCATATCTTGTCGCTCCGTCTGCTCCGATGTCGCCAACCAACTCTTATATTGATTCGGAAACTCTTGCTGCATCGTATTGTCTAGCTTGGTATCGACAGTACCTGGCGATACCGGCAGGCTAACCGCAAAGAGTGAGAAGCAGAGACTCATAGCCGATAGTGTCTTCACTTTATTTTCTTGTATAGAGATCATCTAAAATCCAACGTTTTCAAAAAAACAGATAAATGGTCAGTCTTTATCGACTGCAGTGAAACCAGATAACGTGCATCATCCCGGACGTCCATCGAGCCTGGGTCGGGAGAGTATGGCCGCGTAGTGCCAGATAAACATCCCAAACGCCAGCGACCAGAAGCAGCCGGCCAACCATAACCACAACCAGGACTGCTCCGGGAAAAACAGCGGGATGATCGCCCTGAACAACGCCGCAACAGGCAGACAGATGAAGGCCAGCGCCATCTTAGGCCCCTCATAGATATTACGGCTGGTATGCCCAAGCGACACTCGGGAGATCATCGAGAGGCAGATCCCGGCCAGCGTGCCTATGGCAAACAGGTGCAACAGGTGTCGATAGGCATTGATATCATTGATATTCCAGGCGAGTGCTAACAGGGTGATCGGTAAGAAGATATAGGCCGAGTGAAGCGACCATAACATAGGCTCTTTCAATGTCTTATGGGGAAACCATCGCAGCCAACGAACAAGGTGAAGCGCTCCCGCGCCAATCAATATAGCCTGCTCAAGCGAAGAGGGCATCACCTTGGTAATAGCCTGAACCACCAGCAGCACCATTAAAATAATCAGAGAGCGCTCGATAAGTGCAATGGGCGTGGGTTTAGTCTGCTTTATCCTGATCGCGGTAAAGAAGGGGATCACACGTCCACCAACTATGGTGATCAACAGGCCTAACCACCATAACATGGCCTGCCAGATATGATTGCTTAAGGTAAAATTACGCTCGCTCAGCGCATAGTAACTCAGCAGGTTAATCCCGACCACAACCGCCAGCATGATAGGAAAACCGATATTATGCCACTGCTTAACCTTATAGATGCAACGCCATAGCTTAATAGCGGTAAAGCCGAGAAAGAGAGATTCGAATAGAGCCGGCAACCACAAGGGGATCTCGAAGGGAGCGAGCAGCAGTATTCGCGCAGATAACCAACAACCGAAGGTGATAGCAAGGGGCCCCCCCTTCATGCCGGGCTGATTGGTCCAGGTCTGTACCGAAGTCAACAGAAAGCCACACACAATCGCAAGCGCGAAACCAAACAACATCTCATGCGGGTGCCACCATAAGGGGACAACTTTTACCCAAAAATCACTCTGGAACAGACTATATTGCGGCAGAAACCAGGTCACCAGCCATAACGGGATATAGAGCATGGCAATGCAGGCACCACCGAGAAAAAAGGGACGAAAACCCAATCGCCATATTGCCGGTGTCTTCTCTACTGCGGCGGGATCATCGATATTTAACATGCTGGCAGGCTCCTGCTCTCAACTATCGGCATAAGCGGTAAAACAGGTATATGAAATACCACTTTATAATTTACCTTAGTTTATAGATGAACTATCCCCATAACAATTGCTAAACTCCGGAAATATAAATTCTGTGAGCTGAGCATTAAAAATAACCTATCCGGCTGATTTAAATACCTCTTTGTTTCCAATCCGAATTTTACCCCAGTATAAAAAGCAGTCACTCAATGTGAAGAGCTTGCACCGATTGGTGTCGAAGGTTTGCCTGCTTCGCGGGGCAAAAAAAAAGGCGCCACACGGGCGCCATTTTTTTGCTCTTATCTTCATAGCTTTCCGGCTAGCTACTCTTCAAATTTTACCTTTATCTTCTTCACATCATGTTGCATCTCAATGGGCTTAGGCACATGTATGGATAACACGCCTTTCGCGTATTTAGCGGTAACCTGTTCTACATCGACACTGAACCCCAGAGGGATCTGTCTATGGAAAGTCCCAAATGCGCGCTCTCTCAGGTGATAACCTTTTTCATCACTCTCCTGCTCATATTTCTTTTCACCACGGATACTCAGATAGGTGCCCTGGATATCGACTTCAATGTCTTTCTCACTCATATCCGGTAACTCGGCCTTTATCTCGAAGTATTCACCGTACTCTTTCACATCGATGGCCGGGATAACATGATGCTTATCCAACCTGGAATTTGGCCAATTCGATAACCACTCCCTGGAAAAGTCATTGAAGATATTATCTATTGCCGATCTGGGATCGTCCCTATGAAAAATAGATGGGAAAAATGATTTCATAACAACCTCCTTCTGTTAGTTCAAATATTAGCTCTACATCTAGCTCAACATCGTCCTGAGTTAATACAATTTAAATTCACCACGAGAATCCGATCGCTCACGCTTTCGGATATCTCATTTAAAGTTTAGCTCAACCACAAAAAGGCGCAGTCAAAGTAGAACAAAAGGGGCAGAAAAGCTGTAGTAAAAACTAGCCTGAGGCTGATACCGAACGATAAAACATGCTCTGAATTATACTTACTCACCGCCGGGCCTGTAGAGGGGCAGGTTAGCGCCCTCTCCTCTCATACGCCTGACGAATAACATCGACCTCTTCATAGATAGACTCAATGGTTTTCGCCAACTGATAGATAAGCCAACTATACCCGGTCAGCGCGAACTCCAGCTGCTCATCCCTGTCCAGTGATGCCAACAGTTGTTGGTGAAGATTTATCGCCATTCTTTCCGGCAATGCTGGAAAATCGGCGCGACGACCGATGAGGAACTCTGACAACTCCGATAAGCTGCTCTGCAATATCGAAGCAATTTGGTTAATCTTTGCATAGGAGGCACTATCTTCATCGGTCCAGCGTGTCTGAAGCAGCAACTCCATCAAGGTGATCACCCTGATCTGCTTATTCACCAGCTGAGTCAATACAGACTTATATTGCTTAAGTGTCTTACTCTCCCACTCCAGAGAGAAGAAAAGCTTCTTCTGGGTCAGCACCGCCTTCATTGCAGTTTCCAGCTCGGGCCGGGCATCGAAAGGTTCTCTCATCGAGGCCGTAAAATGCTTATCCAGAATGACGGCTAAAATATTCGTCGATTGAGCCAGCTGGCAACGCCAATCCTGCTTAGCCTTTATCGGAAACACAAACAGGGAAACCAACACGGCGATAAAGCAGCCCAGCAGAATATTTGCCGTGCGCCAGAGCGCCTCATAGGTATCGTGATTCGCATCGCCAATCACGATGATGATGGTAAAGCCCGCCACCAGATAGGCATAACTGTATCGGCCCGCCGACATAAAACAGATCAGGCTCACCCCAAGTATCAACAGGCCCATGATCAGCCAGTAGTTGTGAAAACTAAGTACCAGCATGACGCCATAGGCCGAACCTATGCATGTCCCCACCGCCCTCTGCATCGACTTTTCAATCGCACCACCGACCTGAGGTAAGCTCATCATGATGATCACTATGGTCACCATACTCCAGACGAAGTGTGGCTGAGACCAGAACGCATTGATAATGACTGCAATGAGTAGAGCTAAGGCCAGCTTCAAGGCATGAATGGAGCGAAAATGACGATAGATGTAGCTGGCAAAGGGTGTAGCAGGAGAGAAAACTGACATGATGAGATAACCGGGGTTAAACTGACTTCCGACCGGAATTATTGCAGATATATTAAGCTATGTGGGTAGGAGGAAATGAAATAGTGTGAAACTGAGAACTTCGGTCGTGACAGCCGAAACAGAGCCGTATCTAAGTCACTTTTCCATCCGGAAAGAGAGGCTATTTCTCCCGCTCCTTAAACCGGCCCAGCAGCTTTTCCATAGAGCCGATTGATAAAGGTTTTCGCTTTACTCCTGCGACTCGAATTCAGCTAGCCAGGTTTTCAGCAGTCCATTTAGCAGAGGTTTCTCGGCGTCACTAAGCGATGCCATAAGCCCCTGCTGAACCTTCACATGCTCGACTATCAGCTCATCGATAAGCGTTAACCCCTCTCCGGTTAAGGCTACCGACACACTTCGTCTGTCCTCCTGGCTGTGCACTCTGACAATAAAGCCTTTACTCTCCAGACGATCCAGGCGGTTAGTCATGGCCCCGGAGGTCAGCATCATGGTGGCAATCAACTCAGAAGGAGTTAAACAGTGTTCCCCCCCGGCCCGTCTCAATGTCGCCAGCACATCGAACTCACCCAGTGTCAAACCGTAACGCTTATGGCACGCGGCAATCTGGGTTTCAAGATGTTTACCTATGCGCATCAGCCTGCCTATCAACGCCATCGGCAGCGTATCAAGTTCGGGTTTCTCTCGGCTCCACTGAGCGACGAGTCTGTCTATGCCGTCTATGCCGTCAGTTCCATTCATTCGGTCAACACCTTCAGTTTTCAATCTCAGCTTTAGTTCCTAACATCACAAATATAACTTAACACAAAGTATCTCTACGTAAAGACACTTTACAAAGTCAAACCTTGAGCGCAGAATAATATCTTAACGTAAAGATACTTATCAGCCACAACTGAGACACACAGCATGAATATTCTACTGGCCATGATCCCAGCCTTTTTCTGGGGAACCACCTATGCTGTGACTCAATATACTCTCCCCGACTGGCCGCCACTTCTGCTGGGCGCGTTGAGAGCCCTGCCTGCAGGGCTGCTGCTTCTGGCTATCAAACCGAATATGCCTAAACAGTCTGAGTGGGGAGTACTATTCAGACTAGGACTGATCAATATCGCGGCGTTTTTCAGCTTGATCTTCGTGATGGCCTTAACTCTGCCATCGGCCATCTCAGGTGTTGGTATGATCTCGGTGCCCGTCTTCGCCATGCTCTATCACTGGCTTATCAACAAGCGCCGCCCTGGCGGAGTACAGGCTTTCTTCGGCCTGGTATTAATTGCACTGGCCTGGCTGTTGTTCGATCCCGGATCTATCAGTTTAAGCCCCGTTGGATTAGTGGCCATGCTCGCCGCCATTTTATGTATTGTCATCGGCAGCTCGATCACCAAGTCTCTTGCCGATCGCATTCATTGGTGGAGTATATTGTGCTGGCAGCTGATCATAGGTGGCGTACTGCTGGCCATTGCTGCAGCGGTACATGCACTCTTATCACCGGATGCATATCTCGACGCGATGCAGGGTTTTAGCCCTACCAATGGTGCTGGCCTGCTATGGATAACCGGACTCAATACGGCATTGGGTTACATCATGTATGTTTGGCTGTTACAGAAAATGACTGTGGTCGATTTCACCTTTGGTGGTATCGCCAACCCGATCGCGGGCATAGTCTCAGGTATGGTGTTGCTCAACGAATCCTTCACTCCCCATCAGTATCTGCTTATGGCGAGCATGATCTTGACCTCACTGATGCCACAGATAATTCAATTAATTCGAAACAGGATCCGGGAAGCTAACGCCATCAAGACCTCATAGAATATCCGGTCGAGAACTTTTCGCCTTCATCACACAGATCAAGCTCAATTAACAGCTGGGCGGCTTTATTAACTCAGCTCTTCCCCTGCAAGCCACTGCGCTTTTTCCTGTATTCTATACAAGGTCCAACCCGGATCTAATACCAATCAGTATAAAGGTGTGATCGCTCAGCGAGAGTTTAGCGCTTTTGAGGCAAGGCCCTTTATTGCTCCTCGATAACTGCTCAATGCGTTACTCTACCTCCTATGTCCATATAGTCGTGCATAAAGGACATTTGCAACATCTGACCTCCATGGTCTTAAGCGTTCCATACGCTTTAAAGACATTTCCCATCTGACCCACACGGACGTGGGAAATGCCTGAATGATATCAGGAATATCACAGGCCCTATGGGTCAGTGGAGGGGTAGTCTTAAGTATGTCGGGAACATACAAGACCATGTTGTTCGCAACGAGTGAAGAACATAGTTGCCAAAAAACACGCTGAGTAGATCACTTTCTTATACTGATTGGTATAACGACAAACGTTGATGTTTCTGAAACCCTGAGTTCCGAAGATACTTACTACCAACATTAGTTAAACAGGGTATAATCCGCCTTTGTTTTTAAAAAGTTGAATAATAAGCTTTGTTTTTTATAAAGAATGAAGCGAGTCTGTGACAAATCAACGCAGAACAAACCCACAGTTACTCAGATGTTGGATACAATAATGACGATATACCGCAGCTGCATCATGCTAGTTATCCTGGCCGTCACCAGCCTCACGGTGCACGCCGAGGATTCCCTGATAGAAAACAGGTTGAAAGATGAACTCTTAACCTCGGAGCTTCCCTTCGTTATCACCCCCCATAAGGTGAACTATATTCTGTTTGCCACCTATAATGACAACCCGAACATAGACCCCTTTCTGAATGAGTCCGAACATCTAGGCATTGACCCTGTTATCGATAACGTCGAGGCCAAGTTTCAGATTAGCTTTAAATTTCCACTGATGTACAACGTCTTCGGTGACAACGGCCACCTGTTTGTCGCCTATACTAACCAGTCATACTGGCAGGTCTATAACAAAGAGATCTCCTCACCCTTTCGTGAAACCAACCATGAGCCGGAAATCTTCATGTTGTTCAATAACGACTGGGAGATAGCCGGCATGACCAACTCATTCTGGGGCGTCGGTGCCGTACATCAATCTAATGGCCAGCCTCAGGGGCGCTCACGCAGTTGGAATCGCATCTATGGCACCATGGTGTTCGATGGTGGCCCCTTCGCCCTTGCTGGCAAGGTGTGGTGGCGTATTCCTGAAGATGAGAAGGAATATCCGGAGGATCCCCGCGGTGACGATAACCCGGATATCGGCGACTACATGGGTAACTTCGAACTCTCAGGCGTATATGGCCTGGACGATCACAGGTTTACCATGATGCTGCGCAATAACCTTTCATCCCCGAACTACGGAGCGATAGAGCTGACATGGAGCTATCCGATAATCGGTAACTTGAGATTCTATACTCAATACTTCAATGGTTATGGTGAGAGCCTCATCGATTACAACGCCCACACCCAACGCATCGGCATAGGCGTATCGATTAACGATATTCTCTAGCCCCCCCCTCTTAGAGGTCAGAGCCGGGAGATCACACAATGGTGTCTCGGCGTCCAGAACCACCTATTGAATCGATAAGCTAACGAAAAAGTCTGCAATTACCCGACAAGGGTAACCTTCTCAACAATGATTGGCTCTCGTGGCACATCGTCGTGACCCGCAACACTGGTGGTTTTGACTCTCTCTATCTTCCTGACGACATCCATTCCGGCGCAGACCTTGCCAAACACGGCATAACCCCAACCCGCATTAGTGGTCGCGGTATGGTCCAGAAAGCTGTTGTCAGCCAGATTAATAAAAAACTGTCCGGTGGCTGAGTGCGGCGCATCGGTGCGGGCCATGGCGATGGAGCCCACCACATTCTTCAAGCCTCGGTTGGCCTCGTTAACGATGGCGGCGCGGGTCGGCTTCTCAACCATATCGGCTGTCAGGCCACCGCCTTGCACCATGAAGCCCTTGATGACCCGATGAAAGATAGTCCCCTCAAAGAAGCCCTCCTCGCAATACCTCAGGAAGTTCTTCGCACTGACCGGAGCGTGCTCAACATCCAGCTCTATGTTGATGTCGCCTAAGTTGGTGGTAAAAATAATCATATCAGTTGCCGTTTATCGTTAATCATCGGGCTCATGCTATGAGCCCGTTTGAAGTGGGAGTGATGAATTCAAACTTTAACGGCTTTGAGCCTGTATCACCAAGCTTAATTACGGGCTCGCTTTCAATATACTGATATCCAGCCGAAATTTATGTTCTATCATCTAGGTGTCATTCAGTTGTAACGGCTCTGATACGTAAAAGCCGACAAATTGATACCAGTTCGTGATTAAGGTAACGTTAATGCGGTAAACCTTGAGGACCATCAACATTTCATAGGGGGCAGGTGTGGTAATTTTGCTCTCTTATCTGACATAGAGAAGAGTTAATGAAATCCATCCGGCCAATCGAAGGCAGAAGCCTTGCCACACCGTTATCCAAGTTGCTTCTTTTTTTAGCAGTCCTGTTTTCCCCATCCGTATTCGCCGTCTCACCGGCGAACTCCGGGCAGATACTCGACCTTACCGCTACCTCGGCAGGTTATATTTCGATAATGATATTCGTGCTGGCCTATCTGTTGGTGATGGGGGAGGAGGTTATCCACCTGCGTAAGTCTAAGCCTGTGCTGGTCGCTGCCGGACTTATCTGGGGCATTATCGGTTTTATCTATGTACAACATGGTATGTCAGAGCTCTCAGAGGCCGCCTTTAAACATAACCTGCTGGAGTATGCTGAGCTGTTTCTCTTCCTGCTGGTTGCCATGACCTATATCAATGCCATGGAGGAGCGACGACTGTTTGATGCTCTGAGAGCCTGGATGGTTGGGCGAGGCTTTAGCTTCAGAACGGTGTTTTGGTTAACCGGATTTATGGCTTTTTTTATCTCCCCCATCGCCGATAACCTGACCACGGCCCTGCTTATGTGCGCCGTGGTGATGAAGGTTGGCGGTATCAACCATAAATTTATCTCCCTGTCCTGCATCAATATTGTCATCGCCGCCAACGCCGGCGGTGCGTTTAGCCCCTTCGGCGACATCACCACCCTGATGGTATGGCAAAAAGGGGTCGTACATTTCGCCCAGTTTATCGATCTCTTCATCCCCTCACTGGTGAATTATCTGATACCGGCAACAATAATGAGTCTGTTCATTGTTAACCGTACCCAGCTGGTACAAGAGGATGAGGTCATTGTGAAGCGAGGTGCAAAACGGATCGTTGGCCTGTTTTTACTCACCATAGCCACCGCTGTGTGCACCCATACCTTTCTGGGGCTGCCGCCGGTGCTGGGCATGATGACGGGGCTCGGCTTCCTGCAGTGTTTCGGTTACTTCCTGCGTATGACCTTCGATAAGTCGGTGGCCAAAAAACGAAAGCAGGCCGAGATAGCTCAGGATAAGAAACGTCTTTCCTACCTGGGACAGGTGGTACCTTTCGATGTTTTCACCCGCATAGCCAGAGCCGAATGGGATACCCTGCTATTCTTCTACGGCGTAGTGTTATGCGTCGGAGGGCTGGGCTTCATGGGCTACCTGAGCCTGGTATCTGAGGCCATGTATAGCCATTGGGATGTCACCTATGCCAACATCGCTGTCGGCGTCCTGTCGGCCATAGTAGATAACATTCCGGTGATGTTTGCCGTGTTGACCATGAATCCGGATATGGGACTGGGACAGTGGCTACTGGTCACCTTAACCGCCGGGGTTGGAGGCAGCTTACTCTCAATAGGCAGCGCGGCGGGGGTTGCCCTGATGGGACAAGCCCGCGGTATCTATACCTTCGCGGCGCACCTGAAGTGGACACCGGTCATCGCACTGGGTTATGTGGCGAGCATTCTGGTGCACCTCTGGCTCAACGCATCCCTGTTTTAATACAGCTTACATGAGTGGTAATCCCGCAGGTTTCGCACCTTGCGGGACCTCTTTTAGTTAAGTTTAGCCACTGTAGGCACCGCTTGAGTAATGCAGTTCATAGCTGTGGCTGTAGATCTCGAGGATATTACCGAATGGATCTTCCATATAGATCATGCGGTAAGGCTTCTCTCCGGGATAGTAATAACGGGGGGCTTTCATGCGCCTCTTACCGCCAGCGGCCACAATTTTCTCCGCCAGCTCTTCGACGTTGGGGTCCTGAACACAGAAATGAAAAATCCCCGTCTTCCAGTATTCGAAGTTATCTTCGGGATTCTCCTGATTTTTAAACTCAAACAGCTCGACTCCGATACGGTCCCCCGTCGACAGGTGAGCGATGCGAAAACGCTCCCAGCCGGCACCGAAGACATCGGTACACATCTCACCGATGGCGCTATCATCTTCGATAACTTCCGTCGGTTCCATGATCAGGTACCAACCCAGAACCTCAGTATAAAACTTAACGGCCGACTCCAGATCGGGCACCGAGATACCGATATGAGAGAAGGTTCTTGGATAGGGGCTTGAGTGTGGCGCTGGCGTGAGTATAGACATAGATACCTCAGTAGTTTAGTGGGTGAAAGGGTCACTCCTTTCGCTGAAACCAGAGTACGTCACCAAATTTCACATTTGAAATTATCAATATTTCTCATTACTATAATTTTTTGTTATCAAAGTTTAGTCAAATGGTGAGGTCATCATGCTCAATCCCCTCTGGCTCAACACATTCAAGACCCTGGTCGACCTTGGCCACTTCACACGAACGGCTGAGAAACTTCACATGACACAACCCGGTGTCAGTCAGCAGATTCAGAAACTGGAAAACGCCTGTGGCTACTCACTCATCAAGCGGGAGAAGAGGAGTTTCGAGCTTACCGAACAGGGAAGGTTAGTGTATGAATATGCACTCAAGCTTGTCGACGATGAAGCCAGCCTGATTGAGACCCTCGGCTTCGATAACCCCTACTCGGGAGAGTGTAAGCTCTCCTGTTCGGGCTCTCTGGCCTTGCAGCTGTATCCGGCACTGCTGTCACTGCAGCAACAGCACCCCGAATTGGTTATTCGACTCGAAGCCGCGCCAAATCAGAAGATTCTGCAGGATCTGCAGTCCGGCAAGGTCGACTTAGGAATTGTGACCCACATACCGCAGAGCAGCCTCTATCTATGCAGTGTCATAGGTGAAGAGCCGCTATGTATAGTGCTGCCACGACGTTATGAGAACAGGGATATCGGCCCACAAGAGCTAATGGACTGTGGTTTGATCGAGCATCCGGATGCGGCTCATTACCTGTCACTCTATTTCGAACGGTGCGGAGATAAGGCATTGTCCGGGATGAGCCCGGATACTCTGCCAAGGTCCGGCTATATCAATCAGGTCAACCAGATCTTACTCCCCGTTGCAAAAGGTCTCGGCTTTACCGTATTGCCCGAAAGCGCGGTCAACAACTTCCCCCAAAGAGAGGAGCTCCATATTTTGCAAACAGCCAAACAGGTAAAAGAGACCCTATATCTGGTGCAGAAGCGGCAGCGCAACCTACCTGAGCGCTATCAAACAGTGAGCCGGCTGCTGCATACTTTTATCCAGCCTCCCGGCGTAGCTGTTTCTTGATAAGCCAAGGCTTGGATTTGGCAATACCGGCTTAACGCAGAATCTCGACGACCAGATCAGCGGGTTCATTTTTATAGCGCTCAAACATATCTTCGAGTGGTTCACTCACCTCTGAATATCCCTTTTCGGCCAGAAACTCCCTGTTGTAGAGCTTGGAGGAGGAGCGTTCGGCAAGATCGCAACAGAAGGTCACTATGGTATTACCCGGCCCCATCTTTGCCGCGGCGTACAACGCCCCCGCCACATTGAGCGCAGAGCTACTGCCCAGTACTATGCCGTCTCGCTCCCTGACGTGGCGCGCAACAGCGATAAGATCACTATCGGGCAGCGTAATGGCCTTATCCACCTTTGCCTGACGGAAGTTTTCGACGCTGCGCATGATGCCTATCCCCTCTGTGAAGGAGCTGCCGCTGGCGTGATATTTGCCGGTTTTAAGGTAGGAGTAGATCCCGGATCCATCGGGATCCACCAGCCAGGTCTGTATACCCGGTCGTACTTTCGACAGATAGCGGGAGCATCCGCCAATCGTGCCTCCGGTACCGGCCACAGAGACGAGTGCATCTATTCTGCCCTGAGTCTGCTGCCAGATCTCAGGGCCGGTATTTTCAAAGTGAGCCTTGCTGTTACTGATGTTTTCAAACTGATCGGCCCACCAGTAGTTATCGTCTCCTTCGGCAATGCGTTTAGCCGTATGGTAGAAATGATTAGGGTTGGCGAAGGGACAAGCATCCACCAGCTTAAGCTCAGCACCATATAAGGTGATCATCAGCTCCTTTTCCGGCGCCTGGCCTTTGGGCATGACCACCAACATCTTAAAGCCCATCGCCTTAGCCACCAACGCCAATCCGATGCCGGTATTCCCCGCCGTGCCCTCCACTATGGTCATACCCGGCCTGAGTTTTCCGCTGGCGATGGCGTCCTTAACCATCTGCAGTGACGCCCGATCTTTAATCGAACCGCCTGGATTCTGCTGCTCACACTTCAACAATATCTCACAGCCGCTAAGCTCAGAGAGACTGTTGATACGCAGCAGATCTGTGTTACCGATAAGCTGAGTAACATTGCCAAGAACAGGCGATAGCGAGGCAGAATGCTCTTGAGAAGATGCATTATAAACTCGTGAAGACTCCATAAGCTTATGATTCCATTGTCAGTAATAACTTAATACTAGGCGGGGATAGTATTAAAGCAAGTTGCTTAAAATATGAATAGAGAAACCGCCCGCACTCTGGTCACTGTTTTGTAATGCTCATCGCTGTAACGTGAACTCCGGGGAGATTAACGTTTGGCGTTATGCTATTGTTAGCGCGCCGTTTCGCAATATCGGGTTACATTGTAAGCATTCTGTTGCCAGCCGATAGGTATCCGCTGCTGTATTTTAAGATTATAGGGTTTATGCATTAATGGTTTTTCTCGCCAGGGCGATAGCTCTCCTTATCGCTTTTCTGTTACCACCGACTTCGGGGATTGCTCAACACCTGCCCGGTGCGTCTGAGCCATTGACCATAGCCGTTATCGGCAAAACGAAGCATGACAGCTTTTATGAACAATCCTTCGCTGGCTGTGAGGCATTCGCCAACAGTAAGAGCGACGTGAAGTGTCTCTATGATGGCCCCGAACTGTTTCAGGATATCAGAGAGCAGGTAATTGCCACCAAGGCGATGATCGAAAGGGGAGTAGACGGAATTATCGTCTCCACCACCGACTCAAAATATTTAACTCAAAATGCCCTGGTACTGGCCAGAAAAAAAGGCATTCCGGTTATCACCTTCGATTCAGATCTCCTGCCTGAGCATCAGGAGTACCGACTGGCCTATGTGGGCACCAACAACTTCGAGTTCGGTGTTGCGCTGGGTGAGTATGCCGAACGGTTCAAGAGAGAGGGTAATACTCAGATATGCATCCAATCCGGCCACACCAGCACCCCCAACCTGAATGAACGCATCCGCGGCGTGCGCTTTGCCCTCTCGGGTAAAGCCGACAACAGCAGATTAGCAGGCGAAAATGGCTGGGTTGAGTACTACCGCTGCCCTTTCTATACCTTAGGTAAGCGTGAGATGGCCCTGAGGCAGCTGGAGCTGCTATTGAATAAGCAGGTGCCCGTCTATATCGCAGTAGCCGGCTTCGCCCAGTTCTCACCGGACTATATCAAGCGAATATCGCCCTACAAGCCTCAGATAAACAGTCAATCAACTGTCATCATCTCGGCCGATACCGAGCAGGTTCAGCTTGATGCACTC
The DNA here is from genome assembly GCF_947501225.1 of uncultured Shewanella sp. GTDB lineage: Bacteria > Pseudomonadota > Gammaproteobacteria > Enterobacterales > Shewanellaceae > Shewanella. Next base: position 282,049 of record NZ_CANMUW010000003.1, on the reverse strand, counting down.
AATGCCGGTTTATCGACGGTCAATATCGGCCAGCGACCATTCGAGATGGGTCGACTGAGCACACAGATGCTCTATGAATATATCAAGGAGAATAAGCTCCCCGAGCAGCAGCTTAACTACCTTGACTTCCACTACTGCACCCGGCAGAACGCTCAAAGCTGTATCAGCCATGATTAGCAGGACGTTGTTTCTTAATCAGAAAAGCAAAAAATCAAATGACCCTAGTTAGCAAATTGAAGAGAAACGACATGTATAGATTGATAGCCACCATTCTGTTCAGCTTTACCTTAGGTTTAGGCGCAGATCACCTCGATGGCGTCTACCGGTTTAGCCAGGTTTACGGCTCTGTGTCGGGCCTGGCTTTCTTAACCCTATACGTCATATGTGGCACCCTATACTCAAGCCTTATCTACAAGATAAAACCAGGTCAGGCTGCAGACCGTTTTTTTGCTCTCTGCAAATTTGGTACATTGAACTTTCAGGCCAACCTGCCCATGATAATCATGCTTATCGCCTACAGCTCCGGAGCCATCGACAGCTTCCTCTGGCTTGCCTTGAGCATCGCCATAGGTGATATCTGCTATTTCAAAGACAGGGGCACTCAGGCTAAGCAAGTGTAAGGGGGGAAAACAGCCCACCGCATTGCAGATGCTCGATGCGGAGCTAAGGCCCCGCTCCCCCTCTGCAACCCCGCCCATAACCGAGGGCAAAGTCGAAACTTAAACCACACAAAAAACAAACCACCAACACTCAAAATTAAAACATAATCACATAGTTATTAAAGCATTTATCCGAACTGACACCAAAAAACGATGCAAGTGTAAATAGTTTTAAAAACATCAGACTTAAGCTCCCTATCTTTGATAGATTGCTCGCCTTCAACTCTATGGGGAGATGTGATGAAATTTAAAATATTTACCGCGATAGCGGCCCTGAGCCTGACTCAATGTACAAGTTTAAATCAGGAACAGTGTCAACACTCCGACTGGTACGCTCTGGGCATGAGCGACGGTAACAATGGAGCGACCTCTGCGACCCTGAACGGATACATAGAAGACTGCAGTGAGTTTGGTCTGGGGGTGGATAGCGCGCAGTGGACAGCCGGTTACCGGGCGGGGCTTGAGAACTACTGCCAACCTGAAAATGGCTATAAACTTGGCTTGCAGGGCTCTTACTACAACGGAGTGTGCTCAAATAACGAATTCGTTAAACGCTACAACGAAGGCCATCGTCAGTTCGAGATTAAAAATAAGATCGCGAAAATTCAATCCCGGCTCAAAGAGATCGAACGAGAACTTACTGAAGTCAATAAGAAAATTCTTGCCAAACAGGATGTGGCGAGTAATAAAGAGGATAAAAAAAGCCTTAAGAACGAAAGGCATGATCTGGAAAAGGAGCTGATGCTGCTGCGTATCGGTGCCGCCGACATCCTCCCCATCCAGCTTCTCTTCTGACGTACTCTATTGAACTAAGTCAGAACTAAAATCAGAGACAGAACCAGAGATAAAACCTGAGCCTTGAAGCATCTCATCAGCCGAGCAGATCCCGCAGCTGTTTCTCGGCAATCTCGGCCGGGGTCATCTCTCTGTCTCTCTCTTTTGCACTATCCTCCGCCTCACTCGATTCTGACGGCGCGGGCGTATCGCCAAACAGTTCGGCTAACTCGGCCAGCGCTTTCTCGTTAGCACTACGGGGATCAGAATCTGACCCCGCCCCCTGCTCAGAAGGCTTAAAATAGTCACAAAAATTGGCTCGCTCACGATCCGATACCCACTCGGCCCGCTCCTCCCTGCAGTCGCCCCTTCCTGAGTCATTGAAGAAGACACACATCTTGCACACATGTTGATCCGCGCCACAAGTCCCACACTCCTCGCGCCGTGACATAGGCAGAATCACCGCCTGAAGCAGTTCACCACAATGCCAGCACCTGAATTGTTCGCTCATAGTTATCTCCGGTTGAGAGTAGCAGACTCAAAAATCATAGCCGATATCCCTACATAAAATCGACCAATTATTGCAAAGACGATCCGCACTCCCCTATCCACCGCCATTTCAGATGTGTGATAGAATCACCGCCTGTTTAACTTACAAACCATACAAGGTACTGCAGTGAACCCAATTCTTGCGATCTTAAAAGAACACAATGTCAGTGACACACAAATTAATGAGCTGTTCCAGACCCTGACCGAGAACCCGTTAATGGCGATGGGCACAATCGGCCAGTTGGGCATCGCTCCGGAGAAGCTACAGCAGTTGATGGCACTGGTCATGCAGAACCCGGCCCTGATAAAGGAAGCGGTCACTGAGCTGGGCCTGGATTTCTCTAAGATCGAAGCGGCCAAGGCTCAGTTACAACAGTAAGCTGTATTTATCTATACATTAGATACAAAACCCGGGGCCACCCGGCCCCGGGTTGAGTCTTTCTTCCCCCCTCACATCAAACTCCCGTTTTCTCCTTCACCTGCCAGTGACACGGGCCCAAACTGCGCCAGCAGAGTCATAAGAGAGTAACCAGTTTTATCATAAAGGCGTATGATGAAAACAACCGGCAATCAGAAGCAGCGACAGAATCAACTATGGGACAAAGAGCAGTAGTAGTGGGCGCCACCGGCGTAGTGGGCCGAGAGCTGGTTGAACAGCTATGTCAGGCCCCTCAGATAGATGAGGTGATCACCATAACCCGCAGGCCAATGGTCATCGACAGCAACAAGGTGGGATCAGATAAGATAACCAATCATTTGGTTAACTTTGATAACCTGGAGGCATATGCCAATGCTTTTAACGCAGATATTCTCTGCTCCTGCTTAGGCACTACATTGAAACTCGCCGGCACAATCGAAAGGCAGCGCCTTGTCGATCTGGACTATCAATACCGCACCGCTAAGCTCGCCTCAGACAATGGGGTGACTCACTACATGCTGGTCTCATCGAGTGGAGCCAACCCCGACAGCAGCAGCGCCTACCTGAAGATGAAGGGCGAGCTGGAGGAGAAGGTAAAAGCCCTTAACTTTCCAAACATCAGCATCATTCAACCCTCGCTGCTGTTAGGTGAGCGAAAAGAGTTTCGCCTCGGTGAAAAAGTGGCGAGTCTCCTGCTACCACCGCTATGCAGACTGCCGGGATTAAAGCGATACCGCCCCATCACTGGCAAGCAGGTCGCCGCTAAGATGTGTAACATCGCACTTCAGGCTTCGTCCGTTGAAAGCTCTCAAGAGAGTCGCGCTGCGATGAATAGCAAGGTCCGTTACTACCGACTCGACGAGCTGTTTGATTAAGCATATATACATAGGGTCAGACATCTAGCCCAGATATCATCTCATGCTTACATGCTGTCAAAACTAAAGCATTGAGGTTCATACTTCTCAATAGCTTTAGTTTCAATCTTATGGCTCAGCTTCTCGATAAAGCTATCAATATCGGAATCCAGTGGAATATCTTCAAAGGCTAGAAAATCATAGTTCCACCACTGCAGTGCCAGCAGTGCCGTGATAGTTTCCGGCTCAAAACGGTAGCGGATAATTTTGGCCGGAACCCCACCCACGATGGCATAATCAGGCACATCTTTAGTCACAACCGCGTTTGTGGCAACCACGGCACCGTTACCAACTGTTACCCCGGGCTTTAACACCACGTTATTGCCAATCCAGACATCATTCATGATCTTGATTGGCGGCAGTTCAGGCTCGCCGAACGGCTTAAGTAACCCTTCGGGAAGTGAGGGAAGCCCGAGATCCCTATTACAAAAGGTAACATCACTGGTGGTAAATCGTTCCAGTGGATGCTGCAACCCCATGCTGGAAACATTGCGGGCAATGGAGCAGTAACGGCCGACAAGGGTATTTCTCGGCAGACTGCTGCGGCTGTAGGAGTAGGCGCCCATGGAGTGCAAAACCTTACCCTTGATAAACGCGGTATTTGGCTCAATTTTTATGGCAGGATCCAGCTTCACCCTTTTCCAATAAAAAATAGCCCTAGGTATTTTGATACTCAATCGGGAAAGTATTTTACGAACTCGATAGCCAACAATCAGTTTCTTATACATATTCAGCAACACGGGACAAACAGGAGTAAGTGAAAATATTTTGTAACATTATTGTCACCAGTTGACCAGAGATTGCTCCAGCCGGCTGATAAAAAACCAATGAATGAGTGTAAACAGAAGAAAGTTTCTTCACTGTGTACCACACCGGCGTCGTAACGAAATACAACGCCGCTGATAGTAACGACTGAAAGGAGGGGTTAAAAACTGGCTGCGCCCCCATTAGCCTTGAGCGGGTTTCTCCCCGCATGAGGAACTGTAGCGATTAAGTTCGATAAGCCCTTGAAATATGATGCCGTGATAGCGGGCCTTTATCAGCTGGTAATCCAGCGCGGGAGCAAAATAGTAAGTCACCTCTTCGGCACCGGTCTGCTCAACGGGGATAAGGCTTAACTCACCCCAGGGCGCCACGTTCATTGTCAGCGATTCCCGAACATAGAGCTGATAACGCTCTATGGCATCGGAAGCCTGTCTGATCAGGGCAAACTGGCTGCGGCCTTGAAGCAGGTAGTGGCGAATCTGAATCGCCAGAGTGTCGACATCCCGCAGCGGAATATCGCCAGAGCGATAATTTTCTACATCGCCATCAACATCGACCCGGGACTCACGACCGTTATTGCTGAAGGTCGCCAGCATGTCTCTGGCACGAAAGCCGGTGACCTTTTGATGAAACTTTTCGGTTAACCACTCATTGGTTTCATCGGACCAGGATAGCTCGGCCCTTTGCTGATATTGGGTTCCGATACCTAAGATGCTGGCCTCACTCTTCGAGGTCACCACAGCGGCTTTTCCCTGCCAACTCTCCTTTCTGCTCATCGTGCCGGTATGTATGCCACTGAGGTAGATATCGTAATCTGAACTGCGGCTGCACTTCTCTATAGCTTCAGGCGGCGCTGCCTGCTCACTCGCGACGGCGCTATGAGTAAGCAGTAAGATCAACGCCAGCACACCGCTGGTCACACGGGAAGATAAGTGAATCATCAAAACACTTCATTCACATTGAGGTAGAAGTTAGTTTCGTTCTCGCCCACACCGATATCGAGGCGCAGGTTGATATTGTCTTTTATTTTAAAGCGGAAACCTGTGCCATAGGAGGTCATAAGTTCCTCATTGAGGTCACTCACCTTAGAGGCTACGCTGCCGACTCCGCCCCAGAACACCATGCCATAACGTTGGAATATGGGTAAGCGATATTCAACCTGCCCCATCATCATCTGCTTATCACGATAGCGCCCCTTGATATAGCCGCGCATCGCATCTGAGCCACCCAGATCCGGCAACAAGTTCCAGGGCACATCACCATGGGTAAAGTGCCCCTGCACCTGCCAGGCGATAAGCCCGGGCATCGAACTCATGAGTGATGTAGAGCTCAGGTCGATATAGTTAGCCAGTTCGAGATCATAGGTCGAAAATGACGAGTACTCGCTGTTTTGATACAGGCCGGCATCGATCTGAAATAACCAGCCTTCAGTGGCATTTAATCGATAATCGCGCGAATCATAGATACTGGTCACCACCACGCCCGAGCTGAAGTTATTCGGCAAGATATCGGCGGAATCCACGGGCATACCTGTTTCGACTAGCTCCAGCTTCTCAGCGCTGGCGTAGGTAAAATCGGCACCGACGCCGAGAAAGTAGTTGTCGGCGACCTCGGTCATCCAGCGAGGCTTGAAACTGTATACCTGCTCTTCGAACTCGTGATGATTGCTGTCTTGGTTGCCCTGGTCGATACCCTGTCCATAATAGACCGCGGCTTCGTTATGTAGCTCCAACCCCAGCAGTAACCGCTGCTTGCCGCCGTTGAAGAAGGTCATATTTTCAACTTCGACGCCATAGGAGTTGTTCATCGACACAAACGAGTTGAGCACCAGGGAGGAGGGCTGCTCATCACTCGATGCACCGTCAGTCTTGTATAGCCCAACCATCAACAGGCCGACACCGAACTTCTTCTCCGGCGTGTAATACGCCGTTGGCAGATAACTCATATCGATCGCTTTACTTTGATCGAACTCACCGTCGGCACCAAACACCGACAGAATGTCATCGACGAATGTCGGTTCCATGTTCTCTGGGGTGTCAATCAGAGGCTCAACAGCGACAGCCAGATTGGAAAAAGCGCACAGGGTCAAGAATACAAACCGTTTCATAAATACTCAGATCAGTAATGAAAAATAATGGGAATTCAGGAGGCACTATCAGTGTTATCAATCGCGTTTAAAAAGGCTTAAACAAAACCATAGGGCTCGCCGAGCGGGCATTCTATCACTACAACAGCATTCAACAATGACTTTTTTGCCTAAGGATTAATCGATCACATATGCCTTAGTGGTTGTGTGAAGAAAGGTGGCACGCGCTGTATTGCAATGAATAAGCTGTACTCGACCTAACTATTAAGAGTAAGCAATCGGCTCTCACGAAAAAGGGGCTGATGAAAATACTCAGCCCCATTCATGAGTGGTTCATCTACTTAGACTGGGGCAGAAACAGCTCTTTGCCAATTTGATGGACCATTCCTTGAACCTGTTGCTTTAATGGCGCATCAACCAGGTTGTGGTCGCCGCTATTAAAGGGGGGCTGAGGAGCATATTCCAGTATCAACTCCATGCTCCTTGCCTGCTGCTCTCCCGCGATCTCTGCGATCAAGGTTAAAGCAAAGTCCAGACCTGCGGTGATACCTCCGCCACTGATCCGATTGCGGTCTTTAACGATACGTTGATTGACATAACTGATTCCCTGATAACGCTTGAGGGACTCCGCATAAGCCCAGTGCACCGTAGATTGATAGCCATCTAACAGGCCCGTTTCTGCCAGGATAAGGGCTCCGGTACAAACAGAGGTCACGTACTTAGCCTGCTCGCCCGCTGCGCGTAAGAAGCTGATAACCTGCTCATCTTCTATTTGCTCAATCGGATTAGCGCCACCCGGAACAATTAGCACATCGAGCCGTGGGCAGTCGGAGAAACCATAGTTTGGCAACAGAGCCACATTGGCATCACAGGGTACAGGCTCTGCAGATTTTGCAAAGGTGAAGGTATTAAACAACCGACTAACCGCCAACACCTGCAAAGGGCCGTATGCATCTAACATGGTCATCCCGGGAAAAAGAAAAATGCCGACATTCAGCTTTTCAGGCTCTAAAGCCGGGATGACGGGAGGGGTTAGCTCACTTGATTTACTCATTGCACTTGCTCCTAAAAAGTAGGTACTACAGGCCGCTATCTGACAGCATCTAACAAAACTGCGACGACTCACGTGGAAGATTCCAGTACCGGGTATTGATGGCCCCATAATGGCTTCTCAAATCATCGTTAGACAGGAACAAAGTTGCAGATAAGTGCCAAGTGGAACGATTTAAGCTAATGGTTCCGTTTGCTCGGTTTGACTCCCACGAAGCTTGCCTAAGCAGTATCAGCCCCTATACTGAGTAGCTCCTTTTACTTTTGTAATGTCATCGATATCTGAGGCGAGCCATGTCCCGGTCAACCAAAGTCAACCGCAGTCGCAAGCGTGTACAGCAGGCACTGGCAGAACTGCTAAAAGATAAAGACTACTGCGATATAACGGTAGCCGAGTTGATTGAAAAAGCAGATGTAGGGAAGACCACCTTCTATCGCCACTATGAGCGTAAGCTGGATGTATTTCTGGCGATGCACGATGCATTCTTCGATGCACTTTTACAGGACTTAACCGTTCGCGAGGATTGGTTCAGTCTAAGCCCCCGTCCATCGGTTATCGCTATGCTGAGCAGAATCAGCGAGCAGAGTAGTTTCCGTCGCTCTATCGCTTATCGGCTGGGCAGTGATGCGCCACAGGCGCATCGCCAACTGAAACTCAACCTGACGTCACTCATCGAACAGCGGCTGACATCGGCATTTAGCAGCGATGATTTCATCATACCGCTCCCCAGTTTAGCCAGTACTCTGGCAGCCATATATCTGGATTATATCACCCAGCTTTTCAATGACGCTTTAGCTTCGTCAGTAGAGGAGAGAGCGGCCTCATTACAGCGATTAACTCAAGCCAACCTGAGAGCGGCTATCGCAGATTAAAGAAGCCATTAATCACAGAAAAACTGAGAAAAGATGAGCCCGGACGCGGCCTTCTCTACTTAAGCCACTGGATCAGCTCGTTGGCCCCTTTCACGGCAAACTGGCGTTTAATCAGGCTACCGGATGGATCGAACAGTAGGAGTTCAGCTGAGCCGGCGCGGTGTTTAGCGATAAGATGTTGCCCCTCCGGCGTGCCCACTCTGGCGAGGAGAAATAGCACCTCATCACCAAGATGCGCACGAGCCTCATTCATCTGCTCAGTCTGGCTGTTACTCACCGAAAGATTAGGGTCATAGACAAACACCAGCGCTGGCTTACCTGTGCCTATCTCCTCGTGCGTCGCCTTAAACCCTTTGGGCATCATCATTACCAACAGCCCAAACAATACCACTACCGATGCAGTGACACCGATAGCAACCCAAGGCATGCGACGAGTCGCGTTTGAATTCTGTTTATCCATGATGACAGATCCCTCTTTTAACGATTGAATTAGATAATCAAGTCACCGATTGTAATCAAGCTACCTGAGGCCTAGCTTAAAACTCTCTAAAAGAATTAGCTGAGAAAACAGGGGACAGACGGAAGCAGAATAGTCATTGATGACACCCGTCAGGCAAGCAGCGAAGGAAAAGAGCTTGGGAGTTATAAGCTGTAAGTTTTAAGTTGTAAGTTGTAAGTTGTAAGTTTTAAGTTTTAAGTTTTAAGTTTTAAGTTTTAAGCCAGTAAACTTAACTCTGACCTGACTTGTTCCGACCCGACTTGTTTTACTGTTGTCTGCCGGTTTGCACTAATAATGATAACTAATGCTGGCCGCACCGTAGTTAGTATCTGACACTTGCCCCTCAAATTGATTACTGCCACGCACACTCGAGAATAAAATCCCCCAACTGCCCCAGCGCATAGCAAATCCCAAATTAAACTGGCCTTGTTCATGGATAAGATCCACCGAATGACTATCTTTAAAAGTGTTGCCGTCGATAGTGATGTCATTGAGGACATAGCTGCCATATGCAGAGATATAAAACATCCAGTTAAATCCGGTATCAGACAGATATGCGTATGGATTGGCGCTATGAGATGCGGTCGGATTGATGCTGGCATAGGTTTCATCCAGACCACTACCGACTCTGAATGTTACTCCAAAGCCTGCATCACTTCGCAAATTCCCAATCCCCGCCTGACTGTAAAAGCTGATGTCGGTTGCAACTTGATCGGATAACGCCAGCTGAGCAAAGCGATATAGATACTCAGACTCAACACGGAATACCGGTTCGTTCTCAAGTTGGTTATCCCAACCTTGAGGATCTCTGGCGGCAATAACACCATGGATAATGCTTTGTGTTTGCTCTGCTAATGAAGCAGGGCCAACCACACCAAGATCAAGCTTTAGACTCGACGCAATATCATCTTCAAACTGACGTAATTTAACCTGCCAAATTAGCACCCCGGCATATGGCCTGTCGTCAGAAATTAACGCCTCCTCTTCCAAATCAGATGGCGTAAAAATGGCTTGCACAATGCCGTAGCTTAGGGAGTAGTGACCTTTATCGGCTTGGTTAATATAGGTCCAATCACTCATCGCTCTGACCCAATTTGGCATCTCGATCTCATCAAAACTCGCCATTGATGTCTTTCCCCACGTGTAAGCAACACCGTTGGTATAGCCGTCATCGGTGGGTTCCAGTACACCAAAAGCATCATTTTCAAAGGTGAACTGTCCCCAACTATTTTGGCGAAGAGGAGCTTCCGCAGCAACAGCAACAGATGTTATAAACGGAAGAATGACAACGAAGATCAGGCGAATAATTTTCAGCACAAGTTATACGGACTAAATGGGAAGTAAGCGTATTATATGTGACTATTATTCAAGGCGGAATGTGAAACATCATAGCCACGCGAAAAAAGGAGCGCAGCCCGCTATTTCGCACAACGACATCTAGTATTTCTTAAACGAGCGGTAAAGGAACGCAGCTATCACCGACTTAGAACAAGGCGCTTTACCACGACATTTAGCTTTGACCCCATTTATTCAGTACCCACTTCCGCAGTAGATTTTTTGTTCTAAGGATTGATATTATACGTCCGATTATTATCAAACTGCTTGTTGTCGAGCAGTGAATGGATGCTATTGATAAATGATTCTCAAAACTAAATCACTTCAGAACACAAAGTCGCCTCAAGCCGTTGCGGGTCAAAAGCAGGAGCAGAACGTAGCCTTCTTTCTGCGCCGGGCATTCAAAGATCATAAGCAAGTACTGGTCATCAACGACTTCAAGTTTACCTTTAATGACGAAACGGCGCAGATCGATCACCTGATTATCTATCCATACGGTTTCGTACTCATCGAGTCCAAGAGCATCAAAGGCCATGTAAAAGTGAACAAACAGGAAGAGTGGACCCGCAGCCATCAAAGCAAGTGGCAAGGAATGGCGTCACCCATCAAGCAGGTAGAACTACAGCAAGCTCTGCTTAAAGAGCTATTAATGCATCATCGTAGCGAAATCTTAGGTAAGTTATTGGGTATCAAGCAGCAAGGCTTCAGCATGCGCTGCTGGGATCATCTCTGCGCCATATCCAGCGATGCTGTCATCGACAGAAAAACAATCCCAACAGCAATCTCAGACAAGCTTGTAAAATCTGAGTTTCTGGTCGATAAGCTCAATAAAGTCATGAACATCAAGAATAAGTTTATGAGAGTCGTTAATTTTAACGACACCCGGCCATGTTTCTCTGAAGAAGAGTTAGATTCTATAGCCTCATTCCTGCTCAAACAGAACATAGAAAGCCCGCAGATAGAGCCTATAGCAGCAATCCCGACAGCCCATACAGCAGCACCAAGCGACCCACAACAGATACAGGTACCCACCGCCGTGTATCAGACAGAAGCACAAAAAACATCAACGACTCAGAGTTACTTACACTGCAAACATTGTGGTGAATCAAACAATTACACCCCAATGTATGGCAAGTTTGGGTACTACATCAAATGCAATACATGCACTAAGAACACGCCCATGAAACAAGCCTGTCCTCAGTGCCAAAGTAAGAACACCAAAGTGCAGAAACGCAGAGAGACCTACACGCTGAAGTGTCAGGAGTGTGGTGATAGCAACTACATAATGTAAGTAAATAGTTATTGTTCAATAAGCAGACTTACATGCTAAGTATTTCAAACCACTCTTCAAGAAAATTATTAAAGTAAAAAGGATTTCGGTAAAATACATGGAAAATCATAACGTAACATCAGAGTTAATCCTCCCCTCCTCTTATGAAGAAGTTGTAAGTGAACTAAATAGCAGAACAATCAACGAAGCAATGATGGACTTCTTCATTCCAGTAACTAAAACAGAAGAGTCTATAACTGAGTTAAGTACTAGAATCAGAAATTCAGGAAAGTTAAGTTTCATAGTTGGTAGGCCAGGAGTAGGTAAATCAACTTTTTTTCAATCTCTTAGCTGGAGAAAACACATAAACATATCTTCCTTGCAGTATTTTGATGCGCAAGGTTATATAGGAACTGAGAAGCTCTATAAGCTATCTGAATTCCTAAACCAGCTCAGTGATGAAGCAAGAGCTAGGAAGGATAAAGGCCCTGCATGCATTGTTATAAATTACTTAGAAAACCTTAGCGGACTCGATCAAGATGTCATTAAAGGTTTCTTTAGAGATTTAAATGGAATTTTACGCCGAGCACCGTTTCTGGTTCTTTGGCCACTAACCGAAGAATCAGATGTTAAAACAATGCTTTCTTACTCAAAAGCTGTATCAGGCACACTGTTTCAAAAAGGGTTCGAGCAACTAGACTTTTCAGGCCCTAATAAAGAGTATTTCTGCGATATTGCGACAAGAACTATTGAAGCCATCAATGACAAGCAAATAGCCGATTTCAATTTAAATACCAATGACTTAGAGGATGTTTTAAAGAGATTCAGTCGCCTAGCAAAAATAGACCAAACTATAAGAGTGTACCTTGATATGGTAAAGGAGCACTGGGAATCAAAAAACAATTACTTCAAAAAGATAAAAGACAAAATGCCTAAACCCAATGAGGTGTGGTTTATCTTCACATATAAAAATGCTGAAGATGTCGTGAAACAGTTTGCTAGGCAAAGTGAGCATTCAGAAAATGCTTGGATGGCAACACATGAAAAGCTATATGAGTACATAAGAACTAATGACCAAAGGAAAAGTATATGGGATTCCCAAAGGCTTCAACTTGCTATTAATGGTGCATTAAAAACTAGAATACTTTTCATGTCTACGAATGCACTTATTATGGCCATCAACTCATATAGTGATAACAAAACAATTAGAAAAAGCCTCGAAGAGTTTAACCTAAATCGAAATTGGGGGCTTAAAAACAAAGCTCAAGAAACTTTAAGCAGAACTCCACTAATAAGGTTGTTGGCAAACAAAGAGCACCCCATAGGGAAGAAAAAAGGAAGTCAAACTCAAGAGGCACTCAATAAAGCAGATCTCCCCTTTAAAAGGTTAAACAACCTAATTAGTACAAGGCAGCTGTCAGATTCCCATCTAAACAAAGCCATTTCAGACTGCATCAATGACTGTTTAGATATGAATGCTGTTTCAGAGCAACCACACCCTTGGATTAAATCTGTTAGACCCGATATTTTTATCGAAACTGAAGGGAAGCAAATTTGTCTTGAGTTTCATTATACTGATAAAGATGTACCTGGTGAGATAGCAGACTATGTATTAAGAAAACTAAATATCTATATGAACCAATTAGAAGATTACTCAGGACAGAAAGTTTTATTCTAAAACATTGGCTAAGAGTACACATAAGCGATAACCACAAAAAGCCCCGATACCGTTAGGTATCGGGGCTTTTATCATTCCTTTTCAAGAAGTTTGGCTTTAGGCTTCTAAGCTTCAGACCAACATAACCATCTAACGCAGGAAAAATCGCTTTAGAGCAAGGCTTCTTGCCACGACGTTTAGCTTTCTGCTCTCAACCAATCAGAGTGGTGAAGTAACGCAGAGCACTCGCTCGCCTTAAAGAAAAAAGCTCCGACATCGCTAGATGTCAGAGCTTTACTTATTCTTTTACAAGAAATTTGGCTTTAGCTGTTAGGCTATAGACCAACAAACGTATTTTACGCAGGATAAATCGTGTTAGTACAAGGCGCTGTGAGCGACGTGTAGTACGCCTACACGAGCGAACAGCAACGCAGTAATCACCGATTTAAACCAGTAAAATGTCGGGTAAGGAGAAGCTATTACTAGCTCCCCCTCCCCTAAGAACCGTACGTGCGAGTTTCCCCGCATACGGCTCAAGCCTTTATAAGTCAGTACCTGAGTACAGACCAGCGACTTTCTAGCTTAGAATAAAAATACCTATACTTACCAAAATTCCTAGAAAAGTTAGAACACCCAACTCGTTCCAGGTTTTCAATACTTCTGTAGCTGTTACTGTTGCCGTAGAAATTGATTTCTGATTTTCTAGATATTCCATTCCTTTGAGTGTGATTCTAACCTTGGAGTATATTTCACCATGATCATGTCCATTGCGTTGCGCTGTTATAAAACCAGCATCTAGTAACAACGGCATTTGGCGTATATCCTCATCTTGGAAAAATCCAAACTCACCCGAGTCGTTCAACTTCTTAATGTGTAACAATAAATTAGAAAAATCTAAAGCCATGAGTAGGTATCCTTGTTAGTTTTGACAACAAGGATAATACCATAGCAAGTCTGCGCACGCAAATTACGCACAAATTTAGTAAATCTAATTTTAGCACAAAGAAATTAAACATAACAGAAGTAAATAAACACAATGTGAATTTTTTTTTTTACTTCGCATGCAATTGCCTGTGACAATTGGGGTGCAACAATACTAAATTATCCATTTCATCGCTGCCACCTTTCACCCTTTCCACAATATGATGAACATTCCATCCTGTTTCTTTGGTGATCTTATGGCGGCAAATAGGACAACATTTCTGTTGTCTGAACCAAAGGATCAGCAATCTCCGTTGACCTTGCATTGAGTCACGCCAAGCCCGCTCTAAGCGCTTCTCGAAGTATTCCTCAAATGCCAAGTCATAAGGGTTCGCTTCTCCTTTAATCTTAGTGTGTCGCTTTATCGCAGTGTCACTGATGTATACCAGTCGTTTATTAAAACCATCGACTGTCATACCTGAAAACACCCAATTTCGTGGCCCCGCTGTTTTAAAGTATTTAGCTTTAATCCAGCGTTTCTGACGATTTTGATGTCGTCTGCGGCACCACTGCCAGAGTAGTTTCCAAACCCGATAATCCACATAGTTAAAAGTCTCCTTCGCCACAATGTGGCTATGGTAGTTGGCCCATCCCCGAAGGACAGGATTAAGCAGGCTTATCAGCGTTGCCGCCTTTACCGTCTTATTACTTTTAACAATATCGCGAACCTTCTGAAGCATGTTACGCAAGTTCTTACGGCTCGGCTTTATCAGCAATTTGCCATTGTATTTACGTATATTTTGCCCCAGGAAATCAAACCCTTCGTCAATATGCGTCAACACCGTTTTCTCTGGCGATAGCGTCAACCCGCGTTCAGCCATAAAGGCCTCTACTACAGGTTTAACTTCATTAACCAGCAGCTCTTTCGAGATACCAGTGATAATAAAGTCATCCGCATAGCGCACATAATTGACCTTAGTCCTGTAGCTGGCTTTGGTGTTCTTCTTCCCAAAGTGGGATTCAAGCACCGCTTCCAAACCATCAAGCGCCATATTGGCCAATACAGGAGAAATAATTCCTCCTTGAGGTGTACCCGCATCCGTTGGGTTTAACTTACCGGACTCCATAAAACCTGCTTTCAACCATCGTCTGAGCACTTGTTTATCCAAAGGAATATTGGCAAGTAACCAGTCATGGCTGATGTTATCGAAGCACCCTTTGATATCGCCCTCAAGCACCCACTCCGAAGAGCTTTTACGACTCAGATTGACAAAACACTGCTCAATCGCGTCGTGGGTTGAACGCATCGGACGAAATCCGTAGCTATTTCGATCGGCGGTTGTTTCCGACACAGGCTCCAAAGCTAGCAGGTATAACGCCTGCATAGCCCTGTCGAGCATGGTTGGAATTCCTAGAGGCCGACGTTTACCGTTAGCCTTTGGGATAAAAATCCGCCTTAACGGTCGTGGCTTATAGCCTTGCCGTTTCAATCGAAATACAGCCTGCCACTTAGTTTCAGGTGTACTCCATAACTCCCCATCGACACCGGGCGTCCTTTTGCCACGGTTCTCAGTTACTCGTTTGACCGCCATTACTTTGCCAGCAAACGAGCGCACCAACATACGTTGCAAAGCCTTAACCTTGCGCCATTGTTGTTGCTTAGTCGCCTTCGCGATCCGTACTTGTAGCTCCCGCACCTGACGTTCAGCGGCATACCAATCAATGGTGTGCCAGCTGCTCGCTGGGTGGGAGAACGCAGGTACAACTAATGCTGTACTCACCTTGCTTTTCTCCTGTTATTAATTGATCTAACAGAAAAAAAATACAACCCTCCCCTAATGGGAAGAGTTATTTTATTCCCATTAGGATCAGTTTATAAGACAGCTTTACACGTCTTTCACACGATTAAAGACCAGTTAGAAGTGGGCACCGTTTCCGGTTAAGGCATTTCACCTCTATCCAAATCATTACAATTTGGCATTCGCTTTTTCTAACCTCCTATACCCACTTATTTAACAGCTCGCCTTACGGTTTGCCTGCCACTCCTATAAAATAAAATGGCAAATAATCGGGCTTACCGAGTTCCATTGAAGTTACATGAGCAACTTAGGTTCTGCCTATCCACCGACGGCCTTGTGACGACGTATTCCCAGATGTAAAAGGAATAACCAGCCGCATACCTTTTGGTTAGAGCGTATCAACAATCTTTCGCTCTTTGCGGTTGACGGTGTTTAACAGCAGTTTACTTACATTAACCTTATTGCCCAGCCTAGCCCTCAACTCGTTTATTGTTAACGAGCTATACCCACTCTCACGAGTAAAGCACTGCTCACGCAGAGGTACATTGTCAGGAAGCTTCGCACCATGTCGTTACCAACATCGCACTATCCCTAGGCTACTAACAGTCGTATGTTAGGTCTCACTCACTTGTTTAATGGAACAAGCTGAGACAATAACTTCAACAGCTGACACCGGAAGATCACTCCAGTAGTCAATTGACACATGAAACTGGTAATCGAACAAAACAATCATAGGTACGCAGGCAGGTTAATTAGACCCGCTAGAGTATTCATTGAATTGTTTTTCATTGGGAAGACACACTACGAGGGGGGCGGGACGCCTTGCGGGCAGATACAAATCGCCCTTCTTTTTCCCGATCGCATAACTGATCGACTAAAGTTTGTAGTTGTCTATTACGTTTTGCCGGCAGACTTGCGTCGCCGTTTTTCTTTAACCAATTGTATATAAACACAATTGCGCGACATCTTCAAGGAAGATTCCGGCAATCGGTTTATGCATACCGATTACCGGTGTCGACTACTAATTTTGCAGGTATGGAAGCAAGCACTTGTTAGTACTTGCTTACGGTGTAGCCTGCTAGGTTAGTGACCTACACGACTCTCGTCGCACTACATCATGCCGCCCATACCGCCCATACCACCCATACCACCCATGCCACCCATATCAGGGGCACCGGCCGCTTCTTGTGGGATCTCACCAACCATAGCTTCGGTGGTGATCATCAGACCGGCAATCGATGAGGCAAACTGTAGCGCGCTACGGGTTACCTTAGTCGGGTCAAGGATACCCATCTCAAGCATGTCACCGTAAGTGTCGTTACCCGCGTTGTAGCCGTAGTTACCTGAGCCGTTCTTCACGTTGTTAGCAACAACTGAACCCTCTTCACCGGCGTTGGTCGCGATTTGACGCAGTGGTGCTTCCATGGCGCGCAGTGCGATTGTCACACCGTGCTTCTGGTCTTCGTTGATTACTTCAACTTCACCAATCTTGCTGGCAACGCGTACCAGGGCAACACCACCACCGGCAACCACACCCTCTTCAACAGCGGCGCGGGTCGCGTGTAGTGCATCTTCTACGCGAGCCTTCTTCTCTTTCATCTCAACTTCGGTAGCTGCACCGACTTTGATCACTGCAACACCGCCGGCCAGCTTAGCCATACGCTCTTGAAGCTTCTCTTTGTCGTAATCTGAGGTAGACTCTTCAGCCTGGATCTTGATCTGAGCAACACGTGCAGAGATCTGCTCCTGCTCACCGGTACCGTCGATGATAGTGGTGTCATCTTTAGTGATAACGACGCGCTTAGCCGTACCCAGGTCTTCCAGGGTCGCTTTTTCAAGCTCAAGGCCAATCTCTTCGGCGATAACTGTACCACCGGTCAGGATAGCGATATCCTGCAGCATCGCCTTACGACGGTCACCGAAACCAGGTGCCTTAACGGCTGCCACTTTAACGATACCGCGCATGTTGTTCACAACCAGTGTCGCCAGTGCTTCGCCTTCTACGTCTTCTGCAACGATAAGCAGCGGCTTACCTGTCTTAGCCAGACCTTCAAGGATAGGCAGTAGTTCACGGATGTTAGATACTTTCTTGTCGACAAGCAGGATGTATGGCGTTTCCAGCTCAACACTGCCGGTTTCCGGCTTGTTGATGAAGTATGGAGAGAGGTAACCACGGTCGAACTGCATACCTTCAACCACGTCCAGCTCGTTCTCTAGCGCCTGACCTTCCTCAACGGTGATCACACCCTCTTTACCTACACGCTCCATCGCTGTTGCGATGATTTCACCGATAGTCTCGTCTGAGTTAGCCGAGATGGTACCAACCTGAGCGATAGCCTTAGTGTCGCTGCACTCCTGAGACAGGTTCTTAAGCTCGGCAACGGCTGCAACAACCGCCTTATCGATACCACGCTTAAGATCCATCGGGTTCATGCCGGCGGCAACGGCTTTAAGGCCTTCGGTTACGATCGCCTGTGCAAGTACGGTAGCGGTAGTGGTACCGTCACCGGCTGCGTCGTTGGCTTTAGAAGCAACTTCTTTCACCATCTGCGCGCCCATGTTTTCGAACTTCTCTTCAAGTTCGATCTCTTTCGCTACTGAAACACCATCTTTAGTGATAAGCGGGGCACCGAAGCTCTTGTCCAGAACCACGTTACGACCCTTAGGGCCAAGCGTTACTTTAACTGCATTAGCAAGAATGTTTACGCCCGAGAGCATTTTTACACGTGCGTCATTACCAAATAATACTTCTTTAGCTGCCATCTTTATTTACCCTTTAAATTCTTTTTAATCACCTGCGACTCATAGAGAGTCACAGGAATTGGAAAATATCTGAACGAAGTGATTTAGCTCACTACAGCCATTAGGTCAGATTCTGAAAGGATCAGAACCTCTTCACCATCAATTTTTTCTTTCTTTACGCCGTAACCTTCGTTGAAGATAACGATATCACCCACTTTAACGTCCAATGGCTGCACGCTGCCATTTTCAAGAATTCGGCCATTGCCTACAGCAAGCACTTCACCGCGTGATGATTGCTCGGCTGCACTACCTGTAAGCACGATGCCACCAGCTGACTTAGATTCAACTTCTGAACGCTTAACGATTACGCGGTCATGTAATGGACGAATATTCATCTATGGATGCTCCTAATGATTTTTTAGCCCAACAAAGGTTGGCATTTTAATAAGTTCGACAACAATTTACGCTGAAATTATTACCGCTTGATGTTCGATATATGGGGGTCATCTAATTCAGATCCAAGGCCTTTACAAAAAAAATCTCATTTTTTTTAACTCCGGTTTATAAATGCAGACTCAATCCTGATAGAATTGCCCTCCTTCAGTTGACTAGGCAAGACTTCCCCATGAGAGACAGACACGGGCTGCTTACACAGCCAATTGGTCGTGTACTGCTAAATATGAGCCTCCCAAACCTGATTGGTATCTTAACCATTCTGGGGTTCAGCCTCGTCGACACTTTTTTCATCAGTCAGTTAGGCACTGAGTCTCTGGCTGCGATCAGTTTTACCTTCCCGGTGACCTTAGTAATAACCAGCATCGCCATCGGCATAGGTGCGGGTGTATCCACCAATCTGGGCCGACTTATCGGCAGCGGACAGGCGCCGAAGGCTAAGGTGTTTCTCCATGACACTCTGCTGCTCACATTCGGTTTAATCGCCTTTATCTCCCTGATTGGCAGCCTCTGTATCGGCCCGCTGTTCACCCTGCTCGGTGCCAACGAAGCCAGCTTACCGCTGATCCGCGACTACATGTTGATCTGGTATCTGGGGGTCCCTCTGCTGGTGTTACTTATGGTCGGTAATCAGGGGCTTCGCGCCACCGGTGATACTCACTCACCGGCGCAGATAATGATGCTGGCGGCGGTGATAAACCTGATCTTAGATCCTCTGTTGATATTCGGCATCGGTCCCTTTCCGCGGTTAGAGATACAGGGGGCAGCCATTGCCAGCGTGATCTCCTGGGTCGTGGCGCTGTCGCTGTCGAGCCACCTGTTGATATTTAAGCGCCATCTGGTGGAGTTTGCCCCGCTGAATATGCAGCGACTCAGGTGCAACTGGAAACAGCTGGCCCATATCGCTCAACCCGCAGCCCTGATGAACCTGCTTAACCCGCTGGCAAACGCCATGATCATGGCCATGCTGGCGCGCATCGACCATGGTGCGGTTGCCGCCTTCGGTGCCGGTACCAGATTGGAGTCGGTCCTGTTGATCGTCGTGATGGCGCTTTCGTCGAGCCTGGTCCCCTTTATCGCTCAAAACCTGGGAGCCGGACAGACCGAGCGCGCCCGTGAAGCACTATTACTATCGCTAAGATTTGTGCTTGTGTTTCAAACCTTGCTATACCTGCCTTTATGGTTTTTTGCCGAGCCCATCGCACAGCTTTTCAGTAACGATGCCCAGGTGATAGAGTGGTTGACCTTCTATATCCTGATGTTGCCGGCCGCCTACGGTCCGCTGGGTATCGTCATCTTGATGGCGACCTCACTCAACGCCTATCACAGACCCATGTATTCGCTGATCCTCAATGTGTGTCGACTCTTCCTCATCATGCTGCCGTTAGCCGCACTGGGCTCCTATCTCAATGGGGTGGAGGGCCTGCTTCTGGCCCTGCCGATAACCAACACCCTCATGGGAATCGCCTGCTATATTCTGGCGACTAAGGTCTCGGAACCCGAAAAGCACCCTCATCACCTTGATTAGAAGAGCCATCAGCGGCACGCAAATAAAGAGCCCTCAGCGGCACGCAAATAAAGAGCCCTCAGCGGTTTTAATAGAGAGCCTTCAGCGCAGAGCCATCAGCGACTGGTAAAGAGTAGAGACAACAGCCTTCTGCGGTTTTAATAAAGAGCCATCAGCGGCTGGTATAGCCGCTCGTAAAGAGAAAAACATAGAGCCCTCAGCGGCTCATAACTGAGTAGGACAAAAGATGCAGGCCACAGAACAAACATTCATCGACAGCAACTTTCGTGAAGATGAGCTGCAGGATGCGATTTTTGAACGTTGTCTATTTTACCGCTGTGACTTCAGCCGCGCCGATCTCACCGACGCCAGCTTCATCGACTGCAAATTTATCGAACAGGGCGACAGCGATGGCTGCCGCTTCGATTACGCCACGCTCACTAACGCCAGCTTCAGGCAATGCAACCTGAGCATGGCGCTGTTCACCGGTGCCAAATGCTTCGGTATCGAACTCAGGGAATGCAACCTGCAGGGGGCCGATTTTGCCCGTGCCAGCTTTGCCAACCATATCACTCACAAGACCTTCTTCTGCTCCGCCTACATCACCGGCTGTAATCTGGCCTATGCCAACCTCGAGAGTGCACTACTGGAGAAGTGTGAGCTGTTTGATAACCGCTGGCTAGGTGCAACGCTTATCGGCGCCTCGATGAAGGGCTCAGATCTCAGTGGCGGCGAGTTTTCCCCCTCACAGTGGGGCACGTTCGAACTCGAAGGTTGTAACCTGTGCCGGGTTGAGCTCGAGGGGCTGGATCCCCGCAACGTTAAACTCGAAGGGGTAATGATAAACCAGTGGCAGCAGGAGCAACTGCTCAGCCCGCTGGGCCTTATCGTGACGCCGGATTAAAAGGAGTCGTAAACAGCCTTGAGCGATAAAAAGTAAGCACTAAGAAAAGAGAGGTAAACCCTTCTCCCCTAGCCCCTCGGTTCTCCCACCTGATATGTAACCTTCTCTTGCCACTCGATTTCTCATTTGCCCTATATTAGGGACAATTGTTAAACCCCGACAGATAATACAGATATCGCCAACTATACTGATAGATAGGTTCATCACAACAGCAGTATGTGATTTTACGGAGTTGGTATGAAGGAGGCGAAAATGTCTATTCACAAAGGCTATATCCTGTCCGCACTTATCCTGCCAGTGCTGTTAGCCGGTTGCGAACGCGCCGTCAGCTTTAATGATCAGGTAATGCCTATTCTGCAGGCCTCATGTGTCAGTTGTCACTCGGGTTCCGGTGAGGGAGCGCAGCTAACCGAACTGAACCTTACCAGTTATGCCCAGGTCATGCAGGGCACCAGGTTGGGCGCTATTGTCGTCCCCGGAAGCGCCGCATCCAGCACCCTGTATCTGGTGATAGATCATAAGGTGGATACCAAGATTCAGATGCCGCCTCACCATGATGATAAATTCCCTCAGGGAGAGGGTGAGCCCCTGAGCAGCGATGAGATAGCGACGATAAAGCGCTGGATAGACGAAGGTGCGAAGAACAACTAGCCAGCTCCCGGGGAGCATCGGTTAATAGTTTAGGCTTGAGTGCCGCCGGTTTAACCTCCCGGGGTTACTGTTTCACGCCCGGGCAGCTTATCAGTGGCCACATTAACTATATTCGTGGTCACCACGACATTCTATGGGAACTTGTCAGCGGCGCTGTGCCTGAGTTACATTATTTCTCTGTTGATGATCTTCCCACTAAAAGAGGACCCGACTCATGATCAGAGCCTCAGCCAAAACAGTTACCGCTTTTTTATTACCCATCGCCTGCCTGCTGCCGTTACAGACCCTTGCCGCAGTCTCAATTACCTCCTATCTGTCGGCTCAGGAGCCTGTCTTCACCACATCGAAGAGCACATCTCTGAGTGAAGAGCAAAAGAGTGAAGAGTACAGGATAGGTGTCATGGTAAAGGCGCTTTCCGCAGCCATCACCTCACCCGCCGAGCCGGAGTCACTGGAGATCATTACCCGCTATGGTACAGACTCACGTTACTATGTGATGATCCGGGGATGGTTAGTCCAGGAGCTGTCCGGGGTGCAGAGTCAACTCGACGCCAATCGTAACGATAAAGCCAAAGAGCAGCTTATTGAAAGAGTAGCCCTGTTATCAAAGGCCATCCGCCGTATCGATCTTGAATGATCTGCCTTCAGGAGCCACTTCAAACTTACAGCTTTTAGCTTATAAACAAGAGTATTACGCATGAACAAAGCCGTTAAGGCCGCACTCATCTCGGCCTTTGTCTGCCCCGGCGGCGGGCACTTCTATCTGAAACAGTACACCAGGGGCACACTGCTCTCAGTGACTATGCTTGGGGGCTTGCTGTATCTGCTCGACCGGGCCGTGGAGCGGGCGCATCAGATAACGGACAGGATACTCAGTGGTGAACTCGCTCCGGATCTCAACGTCATCTATGGGCTGATCACCCAAGCCCCCGACCCTGCTCAGGCGAGTATGATCAACCTCGCCACCTCTGTGTTTTTCATCGCCTGGTTTGTCGGAGTGATAGACTCCTATCGCCTGGGTCATGGGATAGAAAAAAAGCAGTCAGGAATTCATGACTCCTGACTGCTTCATCTGTTACGGGTTTATCGATAGGGCTCAATCGATCACCGCTACCTCTTAATTTCGACCATGCATAAATAGTTAGCGGCTAGCTCTGCTCTCACAGTGCCGCTGTTTTAGAGAAGTCGTGCTGTGTCGATGGCTTAGGCTCAGTCTCGGTGGCGGGCTGGTTCACAGAGAAATCATACTCCGCTGTCGCCGCCAGGGTCTTAGAGAAATCATGTTGCGTCGATCCGGGTTGCAATTGGTTGCCGGTCGCAGACCTGTTTTGAGAAAAATCATAACTTGCCTTGGCCGCATTCGTCTTCGAGAAATCGGGTTTCTCGGCCATGGCAGGCTGTGAAGCAAACATGAGCAGGGCAGATAAGGTCACGCTGGTTAACATCTTCATATAGAACTCCAATCTTTTTGACCACAAATGATTAACATATAGCTTAAATTAAATTACATCATCAGTGAACAAATGAATCAAATATTATGCAAATTGATACATACCTTTATGATAGTCAGGTATACAGCTCGAGAGGGAACACTGTTTTTTTAACGCTTATAAAACAGTGACTAACCTCGAGTTGGATTGGCGTTAAGCTATTGGGGGGCGATTAATCGGCAAGGGATCTGTCGTTTGGGCAGACCAGAGCGCGGCACTATTTTGCGGGCTCCTGGTGGGGCGATATTTTGTTAAAGAGGGCTCGATAAAAATGCCCGTCATGGACACACAATGGCTGACACAGTGCCCGCTCGCTAACATGGTACAGGCATCGGCGCAGTTAAAGACGCTGATATTTGAAGGGGTTGAACTGCCTACTGCATCTGAAGAGGTGCCAAATGAAATAGGTTGCGCCTCTTCCACCACTGGGGACAATGAGTGCATCAGGTCGTGGGTCGCCAAAGCAGGAGAGAGAAGGCTCTGCCCAATTAAAGTTATCAATAACACGACTTGCACGATACGTTGAATCAAAGTGGAGCTCTCAGTCCTTACAACTCATTTAGCGGCTTAATGCCAACCGGTATAACTCTAGACCCACACAAGCGTAATTAGTTGCAGCCATGGCAATATATATTGCCGATATCTGATGATGCTCATGCAGTAGCAGCCATCAGAGATAAAAAAACGCCTCACTGCAGAGAGTGAGGCGTCTTGTTATTTCAACTTGCCGAAAAGCGTTCGGCAGGGAGCATAGACTTACAGATCGCAGGTCTTCTCTTCTTGAATCAGACCCGCTTCAACGGCATCGATCGCTTTTTGATCGTGAGCGTTAGCCGGGCAGCCACAAGCGTGGTCACTTGTTGCGTGCAGACGAGCCTGCTCGATGTGCCACTGTGCTACTTTCAAATGCTGATCTACGTTCATGGTATAACTCCGAAATATGAAATGATGATATATAAAAGTTGGCGCTAAAATATCATCGCAGAATAACGTGACACAAGCCCTGACGGAGTGAAAATGATAAATTATCAGAAATATGTTTTAATATTAGAATTATGCTCGAGATGATGTTGATATCTTGGCTATGGGTCGCAAGTTGCGAGATATTAGTCACGAGGTCGAGTTGTGAGGTTCGAGGATAAAACTTAAAACCTGGAACAGCACCTAGCACCTGAACACAAGGAATCACCATGTCCAATCCGATCAACGAAGGTATCAAGCGTCTTCGCGCCCAGCATAAGCTGACTCAGATAGAGCTGGCCGAGATGGCCGGGATCCCCCGGGCTACCCTGGCCAATATGGAGGGCGCGAACAGTAACCCCAGCATCAACGTGGTGATGAAGGTCGCTCAGGCATTGGGGGTGACGGTGGATGACTTGATAACCCGCAGACAATCTGTACATGTCACTAAGGTGGAAAGAAAAGATATGCCGGTCTCCCACCAGCATGACGGCAAGTTTATCAGCACCCGCACCAGTCCCATCAGCACCCAAAATCTGCAGATCAATGATGTGATCATGATGCCCGGCTGCAACACCAAGGGCGTGCCACACCCAGAGGGCAGCCATGAACTCTTCCTCTGTCTGGAAGGGACCGCCACTTTAGAGGTTCAGGGGGAGATGTTTGAGATAGAGGCGGGCAACCTCACCTACTTTAAGGGTCACCTGCCCCACAGATACGGCAACCCCAGCCTTAAACCGGTTCATGCCGTAGTGGTAGTATTTATGCAAAAATAACCAGCGCATGCCCTAATACTTATGATGAGTGCCAGGACTTGATGGATCCCTTCAATCTCTCCTCCCGGGCACAGCCTCTACCTGAGTTACACCGCTCGAGGGCTGCCATCATATGATCGATGAATCGCTGGCTCGCTAAGCTGATAAAGCGTCTGGAGGGGTAGACCAGATAACACTTGCCGATATAGGGCTCAACATCTTCAAACAGTATGTTGAGCTCGCCCCGCTCTATATACTCATGGGTCAGCTCAATAGGCAGAAAGGCGATTCCCCTTCCGCTTAAGGTCGCCTGCAAACAGAGCTCTATGCTGTTGAGGCACAAGTTCCCCTTCACCCCTATAGTCCTGTCGTTGCCGAACGGTACATCATTGAAGATACGCCCGTTAGGGTAACGGAACAGGATTGAGTTATGATTCGCAAGCTCTTCCGGGAGCCTTGGAGTACCCGCCTTGGCCAGATACTCAGGACTGGCAACAAAATAGAGCACCTCACTGAGCATCTCCCTTGCCACCATCTCATTTTCGTTGAAGGAGTCCTCAACCATGAAGGCAAGATCGATCTTATTACGGATCATATCCTGAGGCTCGGTGCTGACAATCAGCTCGACGGTGAGATCCGGGTTGTGATCCATAAATTCGAAGATACCGGTAACAATATCCGGTAGCTGGGGCACTGGGAAGATAAGGATACGCAGGTGCCCGCCAACCTCGGCCTCGGTATCGGTGAGCTCCACTATGGTCTGTTCGAGATCCCCGAGAATAGACTGAGTCTTATCGTAGAAGTGGCTTCCCGAAGCGGTTAATGTCATGGAGCGACTCTGACGATGAAAGAGCTTCACCTTCAGATCGTCTTCTAAGGTTTGCAGGCGGCGACTCACTGTCGATTTGGGGAGGTTCAGCAGGTCTGCCGCGTCCACCAGGCTGCCAGTTTCAACGATGCGATGAAACAGGGAAATATCTTCGGTTTTCATAACTCACTCTCACTCAACAACCACTCTAGTGCTTCTCACCAGATTAATAATCTAAGCGGGAACCCTTTACCCAGAGTTATCATGCACAGAGTCTATTCGACAATCAAGAATAAATAGTTTCATTTTTTGGAACCGATGGTTCCAAACATTCCCATTTTATTCAATATTAGATACTGCTATCTTAGCGGCAATTGATACAGTTTGTCGCAAATATGGAAACCCGCTCTATGAAGCATCTATCGAAAACACTCATCTTTCTAATGACCACGGCCATTTTGGCCGGCTGCAGCGCAGAGTCTACTGAAGTTGCCCCGCAACCGATAAGACCGGTGAAGTTGTTAGAGGTTACAGATGTTAATGCCGCTTCTATCCGGGCGTTTCCGGCGAAAATTGCCGCCACGAAACAGGCCGATCTGGCCTTTAGGGTACCCGGCCAGCTCATTGACTTTACTCTGGTCGAGGGACAGCAGGTGAAAAAAGGCGCGACTTTAGCCCGCTTAGATGACAGAGATGCCCGTAACACCCTGCTTAACCGCGAAGCCGATCATGAACTGGCAACTGCCGACTATAAACGTAAGGGAGAACTCCTGCGCCGCGAACTGATCTCTCAAGCCGATTATGATCTGGCCAAGGCCCAGCTAAAGTCTGCCACCGCAGCCCTTGCCAACGCCCGCGACCAGTTAAGCTACACCCGTTTGACAGCCCCCTATGACGGCACAGTCGCAAAGATCTCCATGGATAACTTCCAGATGGTTCAGGCCAATCAATCTGTCTTAGTCTTACAGAGAGACCGTAATATCGATGTCGTCATTCAGGTTCCTGAATCTATGGCCAGCCGCGCCATCACCTTTAATCCGGATGCAAAGTTTCAACCTCAGGTTCGTTTCAGCACTCAGCCGGAGTTCAGCTACACGGTCAGCCTGAAAGAGTACGCAACCCAGGTCACTCCAGGCACTCAGAGCTATGAAGTGGTATATACACTGCCAAGACCCACACAGTTTAACGTACTTCCGGGTATGAGTGCTGAGCTGACACTGGACCTCTCTTCAGGCAATGAGCCAAGCAAAACTGTGGTTCCGGCCAGTGCCGTGATGAAGCGAGATCTCGATGGTGAGAATATCGTCTGGCTCTACCACAGCGAGACCGGCAAGGTGATGCCTCAAATCGTCACCCTGGGCCGTGTAACCACTGAGGGGGTCGAAATTCTACAAGGGCTAAGCTTGGGCGATCAATTCGTGGTTGCCGGCGTGCAGTACCTGTCGGCCGAACAACACGTTAAACCACTTCGCTGGCAACGTGGGGTGTAATACCTTCCGGTATTGCCTCCAGCCGCTCTTATACCAATCGGTATTAATTAATTAACCGCTTTCGCCTGCAAGGATTTAACCTGTGAATTTCGCTCAATACTCAATCGAACATAAAGTTGTCAGCTGGATGTTTGCCCTGCTACTGCTCGTTGGGGGCAGTATCTCTTTTCTTGGCCTGGGTCAGCTCGAATTCCCCGAGTTCACGCTCAAACAGGCACTCGTAGTCACCGCATATCCCGGCGCCTCACCCGAACAGGTAGAGGAGGAGGTCACCCTTGCGCTGGAAGATGCGATTCAGCAGCTCGATGCCGTCAAACATATCACCTCGGTCAACAGTGCCGGCCTGTCTCAGATAGAGGTTGAGGTAGAGGACCATTACGATGCCACAGAGCTGCCCCAGGTATGGGATGAGCTTCGCCGTAAGGTCAGTGACAAGACAGGTGAGCTGCCACCGGGGGTGATGACACCCAGCGTTATCGACGATTTCGGTGATGTCTACGGCATCTTGCTTAACATCACAGGTGATGGTTACTCAAACCGGGAACTGCAGAACTATGCCGACTTCCTCAGGCGTGAACTGGTACTGGTCGATGGGGTTAAAAAGGTCAACATAGCCGGTAAAATTACCGAGCAGGTGGTTGTCGAAATATCACAGCAGAAGCTCAACGCCTTAGGCCTGGATCAGGACTATATCTATAGCCTGATCAACAGCCAGAACGTCGTCTCCAATGCGGGCAGCATCCGGGTCGGCGATAACCGTATCCGTATTCACCCAACCGGCGAATTTAACCAGGTTAAGCAGATGGAGCGCCTGCTTATCAGCGCCCCCGGCAGCACTAAGCTTATCTACCTTGGCGATATCGCCGAGATCTATAAAGATAACGATGAAACCCCAACAGAGATCTATCACGGCAATGGCGAGGCGGCGTTATCGGTAGGTATCGCATTTTCCGGCGGCGTGAACGTGGTCGATGTGGGTGCAGCCATTAACCAGAGGCTTGCCGAGCTTGACGATCAGCGTCCTATTGGTCTGGAGCTCGTTAAGGTCTACGACCAGAGTAAGATGGTTGACCAAACTGTCTCGGGCTTTCTGGTCAATCTGGCCGAATCTATCGCCATCGTGATCGGCGTACTGCTGATATTTATGGGAGTGCGGGCGGGCCTGCTGATGGGGCTGGTACTGCTGCTGACCATATTGGGTACCTTTATCATGATGAATGTGCTCAATATCGAGCTGCAGATCATCTCACTGGGGGCGCTGATCATAGCCCTGGGTATGTTGGTGGATAACGCCATCGTGGTGACCGAAGGGATCCTTATCGGCATAAAACGCGGCCAGTCCAGGCTGGAAACCGCCAAAGAGGTGGTGTCCCAGACTCAGTGGCCACTGCTGGGCGCCACAGTCATCGCCATTCTAGCCTTTGCACCGATCGGCCTGTCTGATACGGCAACCGGCGAGTTCTGTGTATCCCTGTTCCAGGTGCTGCTGATCTCACTGTTTATCAGCTGGATCACCGCCATGACCCTGACCCCCTTCTTCTGTCACCTGATGTTCAAAGACGGCGAAGTCAGCAGTGATGAAGATGATGACCCATACAAGGGTTGGATATTCAACCTGTACCGAGGCGTGCTCAATCTGGCGATGCGTTTTCGCGCCATCACCATACTTATCGTTGTCGCCGCGCTGATCTCCTCGGTGATGGGATTCGGACACGTGAAAAATGTCTTCTTCCCGGCCTCGAACACGCCGATGTTCTTTGTCGATGTATGGATGCCTGAGGGTACCGACATCAAGGCAACCGAGCACCTGCTCGGACGAATCGGGAAGGACCTGATGCAGCAGCAGGAGGTGCATGATATCGGTCTGGTCAATCTCACCAGCGTGACTGGCCAGGGGGCGCAGCGATTTGTGCTCTCATATGCACCGGAGAAGGGCTATAACGCTTACGGCCAGCTGTTGATCGAGATGACAGATCTCACCACCTTGAATCAATATATGCGTACCCTTGAGCGGGAGCTAAGCCTCAAGTATCCGGAAGCTGAGTATCGCTTCAAATATATGGAGAATGGTCCGAGCCCGGCCGCTAAGATAGAGGCGCGCTTCTATGGTGAAGATCCAAAGGTGCTGCGTCAGCTGGCGACCCAGGCAGAAGCAATATTAGATGCAGAGCCGACAGCCGTAGGCGTGAGACATAGCTGGCGCAATCAGGTGACCCTGATCCGTCCGCAACTCGCTCTGGCTCAGGCACGTGAGACCGGGATCAGCAAGCAAGATCTCGATAACTCCCTGCTGGTTAACTTCAGTGGCAAGCAGGTGGGGGTCTACCGTGAAAACAGCCACCTGTTGCCTATCATAGCCCGGGCTCCGGCCGAAGAGCGTTTAGATGCGGACAGCCTGTGGAAGCTGCAGGTCTGGAGCAGCGAAAACAATCTGTTCGTACCGGCGACTCAAGTGGTTTCCGAGTTCAGCACCGAGTGGGAAAATCCGCTCATCATGCGCCGTGACAGGAAACGTATGCTGGCAGTCTATGCCGACCCGATTAACGGCACCGACGAGACGGCCGACTCGGTATTTAGAAAGATCAGGGCCGACATCGAAGCCATCGAGCTTCCCAGTGGTTATGAGCTCGAGTGGGGCGGAGAGTTTGAAACCGCCGGCGAGGCGCAGGTGTCGGTATTCAGCTCAATTCCTATGGGTTATCTGGCCATGTTCCTCATCACCGTGCTGCTGTTTAACTCGGTACGCCAGCCTCTGGTTATCTGGTTCACCGTACCACTGTCACTCATAGGTGTGGTATCCGGGCTACTGCTGTTCGATGCCCCCTTCAGCTTTATGGCGCTGCTGGGTCTGCTGAGTCTGACCGGTATGATCATCAAAAATGGCATAGTACTGGTGGATCAGATAAACCTGGAGCTGAGTCAGGGCAAGGAGGCTTACCTTGCGGTCATCGACTCATCGGTCAGCCGTGTGCGCCCCGTGTTGATGGCGGCTATCACAACCATGCTGGGTATGTTACCGCTACTGAGCGATGCCTTCTTCGGCTCCATGGCGATCACCATCATCTTCGGCCTGGGCTTTGCTTCGGTATTGACCCTTATCGTACTGCCGGTGACCTACACCCTGGCATTCAGAATTCCCTATCCACGTAGAGGAGGTTAATGCGGTCTGATTAATTGAGAAAAAAGCTTAATGAATTGATAGCTTGATACATTGATAAAAAATTGCTTCCCGGCACTCCCGATCCGCTCACGCGGGTCGGGATTTTTCATTTCACCACTGGCTGAGAGAGCTGTTAGATAGGCGAGCCCGGTGGCATCTTAAGTGGCTCTATCAGGCATAGAGATCAGCTTCACTTCCACATCTTTACCCCGCTTTCCACCCCACCAGCTAATCATGACATGGGGATCGGCCCCATGAAATTGCGAGGCCGGAAAAAATAGTTAGATCGGCGAGCCCGGTGGCATCTTAAGTGGCTTAGGGATCAGCCTGATTTTCACATCTTTAATCCCTCTCTCCACCCCATCGGCTAGCCAGGCAAAGTGTGCCGCCTCATAGGCGCTGGCACGTTTAACTTTGCGTTTAAGTTGCTTAAGGGTATAGCGCAATCGTTCTGCAAGTTGTGCCTTCACCTCGGGGCGAGTCCGCTCATCATGGTATGCAGTTAACAGCTCATCTATGATGACACTGTTGACGCGCATCCAGACTCCCAGCTGACTCCCTGTTGGAATATCCGCGTACAGGGTGCTGCCAAGCAGCTTGTCCACGATAGCGGGAACCGAGAGCTGCTCCTCCCTGTCGTTCAGGTAAGCCTGATTGACCCGGTTTAACCGCTCGGGTGTCAGAAGCTGCTCTACGGTATGGCGGCTCAACACTTCGGCCATCCCCAGTGGGTCGCTCACCACGCCCAGAGCTGAATCGAAACTCTCGCGGCTGCGACTATAGTTACCGGACTTAGGTACCAGGGCTTCCTGCAGTTGCTGGGATATCGTCAGCGCCGATGGCTTGAGTGTTTGCAGCAGCGCATCAAGCGCCGTCTTCTGTAGCTGTGGGGCGAGGTAGTGCCAGGACTCACCATCGATACCTGTGTTATAGCTGTAATCGGTACCGCCGATAAACTTAGCCGCGGCCGTGATCTGATAGCGGGTCAACAGATAGACCGGCACGAAGGCGTCACTGAGCTCCCCCATCGGCTGCTTATCCAAAAGTGCCCGGCTTGAGAAATCCTCGATCGCCCGGGTTCGCACCTTACCGAGTCGAATAAGTTCGGCGACGGGATCGCTGCCGTTGTCCCATAGGCTCGCGTAGGCATGGCTTGCTCCCCGGGCCCGTGAATCGGCCTCACCGATATAACGCAGGCCGTCCAGCTGTACCTTGCTGATGAGCTCTGAGAGCCGGGTAGACTGCTGAAGCTCGTCACCATATTCACCATAGCCATACTCGACCATAAATTTATCCCAGGCGCCTAGTCCGGTGCCATAGGGCGCAGAGATGTCGATCTTATCGCCCTTTAGGGTTACCCGGGGATGGGGGTAATCCATCACCGAGGCGTTACCGTTACCCGAGGCAGCAAAATTATGATCGAATCCGAGCGTATGCCCCACCTCGTGGGCCGCCAGCTGGCGGATCCGGGCCAGAGAGAGTGCCTTGGCCGCTTCAGCGGCCTGTGCCCTGTTTTCCCATCCCGCGGTCAGACCACGGGCGATAAGGTGATCTTGCCTGACTCTCTGACTCCCCAGGGTCACATGCCCCTTGATGATCTCACCGGTTCTGGGATCGGTCACCGCCGAACCGTAGGACCAGCCTCGGGTGGCCCTGTGTACCCACTGAATCACGTTATAGCGGATATCCTGAGGATCGGCATCCTCAGGCAGCAGTTCAACTTTGAATCCATCGATAAACCCGGCCTGGGTAAATGCCTCTTCCCACCAGGAGGCACCTTCCAACAGCGCACTGCGTATCGGCTCCGGCACACCGGGATCCAGGTAGTAGGTGATAGGTTTAACCACTTCACTGGGCGCTGCTCCCGGTGTCACCTTCTGCAGCCTGTGACGCAGAAGGTGGCGCCGTTTAATATCCTGATCAACCCGGGTGCCATAATCTAAATATTGATCCGAGAGGTAACCACTCATGGGGTGGTAATCGCGGGCGTTATAGCCCTCTTCGGGCAGCGCAATAAATGAGTAACGCAGACGCACCGACATATGTTTACCATCGGGTGTCACCTGTGAGACATAGTCACCGGGTTTTTCGCTGTTAAATGAGAGCAACACATCGACATCGCTGTTACGCTCGAAGGACTTGACCCCTTCAGGCAGGATGACCGAGCGCGTCTTGTCCAGTCGGTAACTCCCCTGCTTTGCCCGTTCCAGCGTCGAGGCGATTCCGTGGAGATCGCTTACCACCAACTCATTGATCGATACCAGATCCCGCTTACCGTCGATCACCTTGCCACGCCACAGCACCGACTCTGCAAATGCCTCTTTCACCGCCCTGAGTTCGGCACTGCTGTCAGTACCCGCCCGGTAGTTCGTATTAAGTTGCTTAAGAAGAAGGTAGGGGCCCTGACGCTCAAACTGCACCATACGCGTGTAACCTAACTGACCACGATCCAGGCCGATATCGTTAGACCCCACACCATGGGGTAGGCTGGTCAGCAGCAGAAAGGGTTGATTGAGCTTGTTGGCTTCGAGATACAACTCACCATCACTTTTTGAGTAAAAGAGATTGATGAAACCTTTGGCTGGCTGACTCTTCTTTATGATGGTGGCGGTATTTGTCGGCGCGGCTATTACGTTGGCGGCCGGGATAGAGATCAGTGCTACCGCCAGGGCGATGTTATAGGGCTTCATTTGCTCTCCTTGAAAGGGGGACTGCAGCGTAATCACTTATTGGTTTTTGTTGTTGGCTGCATCGATGAAATGTTCACGAGTAAAACGAGCTTAAACTGCTCAAGAGAGAGTCTCAAGTGCAAATAATTCAATGACTACCGCCGATGGAGATAACACTATCTCCATCGGCGGATAAATCACTCGATTCGGGCAAGAATTTTCCTTTTCGGATACGAATCGATTAATCACTCTTTCTTGTTAATCCAATGACTTAAGGTGTCAAATAACTCATTAAGTACTATGGGCTTGGTGATGTGCGCATTCATTCCGGCAGACAGACTCTTCTCTCTGTCACCGGACATGGCGTGTGCCGTCATCGCGATAATAGGCAACTCTGCGGTGCTATAACGTTTACGCAGCTCTTTGGTGGCCGTCAGTCCATCCATCACCGGCATCTGAATATCCATCAGCACGGCATCGAACTGCTTCTGTTCGATCATATCGATAGCGATCTGACCATTCTCGGCCACATCCACCTCATAACCTGCACTCTTAAGCAGCTCGGTCGCAACCTGCTGGTTGATGAAGTTATCCTCCACCAGCAGCACCTTACCCGCTTCCTGCTCTACCTTCTCTTCGGTCAACTCCTGTACCGGGTTGAGTTTAGGCTCATCGGCGAAGGCCGAGATGATCTCATCGAATAACGCCGATGCCTTAAACGGTTTCTGCAGCATGGCGAAGATATTGGATTTCTCGACATCTTTTTGCAGCGGTTCGGCCGCATAAGCCGTCATCATGATGATAACCGGGCGCTTATCCAGTCTGCCGTCGGCGACCATACGATCCAGCTCCTCGATCACCGCAATACCGTCCATCTCCGGCATCATCCAGTCGAGCAGTAACAGGTCAACCGAAGACTTTCCAAGCTTGTAGATCGCCTCTGAGCCACTGGCAGCCGTATCCACATCGAAGTGGAAGTCCTGCATCACCGAAGAGTAGATCTGCAGTGCGGTCGGGTTATCGTCCACCACCAGAGTCTTAAGGCTGCCCAACTTCTCAGGTACGATCATTGGCTTAACCTCGGCCTCTTCGGCGATCTCGAAGCTGATGGTGAAGCTGAAGGTACTACCGACCCCCATCTCACTTTGAACCTGCATCTTGCCCCCCATCATAGAGACCAGGTGTTTACTGATAGAGAGCCCCAGCCCCGTGCCACCATACTTTCTGGTGGTCGAGCCATCGGCCTGTGCAAAGGCATCGAACAGGCTGGCCTGCTGCTCTTTGCTGATCCCTATGCCGGTATCACGAACCCAGAACTTGAGGGTAATTCTATGGTCGCGTTCGCCCACATCTTCACAACCAAGTTCAATCTCACCACTTTGAGTAAACTTAACCGCGTTAGAGAGCATGTTGATCAAGACCTGACCCAGACGCAGAGGATCGCCCTCCAGGATCAGTCCGGCAGTAACAGGGGCGTAGAGAAGCAGTTCGACACCCTTCTCCTGCGCCTTCAGGGCGTTGAGATCGAGTGCATGATCCAGCACCTTATCCAGCGGAAACGAGACTCTCTCCAGCTCTAACTTACCCGCTTCAATTTTTGAGAAGTCGAGGATATCGTTGATGATCCGCAACAAAGACTGAGCCGAGAACCCCGCCTTATCCAGGTAGTCCTCCTGCTGCGGCGTCAGTGAAGTACGCTGAGCGAGCTGCAGCATGCCGATAATCGCATTCATCGGCGTACGGATTTCATGGCTCATGTTCGCCAAAAATTCACTCTTATAGAGGTTAGCCGATTCGGCGTCCTGCTTGGCTTCGAGCATGGCCACTTCGTTGCTCTTATGGCGGGTAATATCTTTATGGGTTCCCACCATACGTTTAGGCTGACTGTCTACGGTAAATTCGACCACCCGGCCCCTGGAGAGCACCCAGTGATACTGGCCACTCTTGCCGCGCATTCTGAACTCGATATCGTAGGCGCCGATGGGATCCGCCAGATACTGTTCACGGTACTCCTCGACACGAATACGATCGTCGGGATGGATCAGCTCATCCAGAGTTGAAACCAGCGCCGGGAACTCGTTGCTCTTGTAGCCCAGCATGGAGTAGTAGGCCGGATTACAGATGATCTGCTCTGAATCCAGATACCAATCCCACAGGCCATCCTCTACCGCATCCATCGCCAGATGGTAACGCTCCTCAGATAGCCTGAGCTGTTCGGCGGATTCATATTCACGGGTCACGTCACGCCACACGGCAATCAGACCCAGCAGTTCACCACGACGATTATAGAAAGGCAGCTTGAGGGTATCGAGCAGCACCGGCTTACCTGCCAGCTCCACCTTCTCCTGATAGCGCAGCGGTGTCCTTTCAGACAGGACCCGCTCATCCTCCTTCTTGATCCTCACCGATTGCTCATCTGTGGTGAGCCTGATGCTCTCCTGACCTATCATCTCACTCTCGGTGTAGCCCAGCATACGCTCGGCGGACTTGTTACACCCTAAGTATTTCCCCTCCCTGTCTTTGAAGACAATCGCTTCGGGGATGGAGTCGAGCAGGGAACGAAGCAGGGCGTATTCCCGCTCACGACGCTCCGTGGTCTCTTTGAGGCGCTCGGTGCGGCGTGCAACCAGCTTATCCAGACGACGATTCTGCTCCGCCAGGTGTCTGGTGTACTGCTGATTCTCCTCGAAAATACGACTCACCAGCTGGAACCAGGGCTCCCAGCCGGGTGTGATGGTCTCCGGCGGTTTTCTCGGCTCCTGAGAGCAACCTTCGAGATGGGTCAACAGACGCGAGGCCGGGTTGACGAAGGAGCGGCGGGTCTGCCAGTGAACTATGGTCACCAGTACCGACAGTGCCAGCACCACCAGGATAAAGGTCAGCTCTAACTTCTCCCAGGAGTCCATGAAGAGATCGTCTTCATCCTGCAGGTAGAGCAAGCGCCATGGAGCGTTTTGCAATGCCACCGAGTGGATGTAGTAACCGTTACGGATTATCCCCTCATGGGCATCGAACAGCTCAGATTCCGGAATCGAGTGCAGTTCGGACGGGATCTTCTGGCTGATATGAAACACCCGGCTGATATTGGTCGCATCGCTGCCATTATGGGAGAGAATATTGTTGTTCTGATCCAGCAGGATTACCGTGCCCGGCATCTTAAAGTAGAGGCGTATCTGTTTCGACAGCGACGCCAACGTCATATCCAGGTTAATAGAGCCGATAAACTCATCTTGCAGATAGATGGGCACACCCAGAGTCGTCAGCAGCCCCTTATCGGTCGGATCGACATAGGCCGGACTCCAGAACACGCTGCGCTGGGGGTTCATCGCCGGGGTCGCCAGCTGGAACTGATTCTTATTGAGTAACTCCTCCCTGAACCGCTGCTCATCAGACGGCCAGGGGTAATAGGACATGATGCGGCGCTTAGAGATGTAGTAGATAGAGGAGGCCTTAGGCGCCGCCTCTGTTGCAACCGGGAAGGAGAGTGACAGCTCGAACAGCATCTCCAGCTCTTGATAGAACTTGTCGCTGCGACCGTTAAGGGAACCGGTACCCGTTATCCGCCCCATGTTGGTAAAGGGCTCGCCTGTCTTGGCATAGCTGGGTTCCAGAGTGAAAAACTGGCCACTCTCGTTGAATTTTTCATACTGAGGCAGTCTGTCGGTACGCACCAGCTCGCCCAGGCGCAGATGATCCACAGCCACGTTTCTCAGACTCTTCACCGCGCGTATGCTGGACTCGAGCAGCAGATCTATTTGAAGTACGTGACGTTCAACCTGCTCCTCTCTTTGCTCCATAAGATGGGTTTTCTGTCGCTCGAAGAAAAACCATGCGGTGATCAGCGCCATGATGATGACACCAATATAGGTATAGAAAACAGCACGATTATAGTTTTTCTGTATCGGCGACTTTAGTTGCAGATCCTGCTCAGTCGGTTTCATTCGTGACCCTTGAATAACGCGATATCTCCCCGGCGTCTCCCTGCCAAGGCTATATGAATTCATTAACGGTATAGTATCAGGAAGATAGCTGATAGGAATACATTATCTTAGTATAAAAAGTTGACTAACGTGAGATAAACTACTTTTAATCAAACCTGTGCATACAGTTTGATACAGAGGTGTTTAGAGTTTTAACGACATGAGATCTAAGTGTTCAACATCCTGATTAACAATTGTTATTGGCTGCCGCTCCGCAGCTCTTTCGAGCACTCATCACCCAGCGCTTTGATTTATAAACTTTTCCTGACGTCTCCTGCTTTCTGGTGAGGTTTAGCTCAATATCTGTAGCCAGAAAACAGCGGTACAGAATAGCGATGAGGCCCGGATGATACCGGGCCTCATTGAAGTTACGACAGATTGAGCAACTCCAGAGTAAAAGTTGTCACTCAGTACTACAGATTCTCCTCGGCAAACTCGGCCAGACGAGAGCGCACCACACCATTGAGGTAGACATTGGCGCTGCCTTCGAAGTCTTTAAACCGCTCGACGATATAGGTCAATCCCGATGTGACTGCGGAGAGGTAGTTGGTATCGATCTGAGCCAGGTTACCGCTACAGATGAGCTTAGTGCCCTCTCCCATACGGGTGATCATGGTTTTGATCTGGGAGGCGGTCAGGTTTTGACACTCATCGAGCAGGACCACCGAGTTCTGAATCGAACGCCCCCGCATGAAGTTGATGGATTTAAACTGAATATTCGCCTTATCCATGATGTAGTTCATGCTGCCACTGGGGTTAACATCGTTCTTGTGCAGCACCTCCAGAGTGTCGGTGATCGCCGCCAGCCAGGGAGCCATCTTCTCCTCCTCTGTGCCCGGCAGGAAGCCTATGGACTCGGCAATCTCCGGGGTATTACGGGTGACGATAACCTTTTCATACATTCCCCGCTCCACCACCAGCTCCAGCGCCGCGGCCATCGCCAACAGTGTCTTACCGCAACCCGCCGGGCCCGTAAGGATCACCAGATCGATCTCGGGATCCAACAGCGCCTGTAGCGCCATTCCCTGATAGATGTTCTTAGGCCGGATCCCCCAGGCATCGAGGCTCAACAGCCTGTCTCTGCCGAGATCCATCAACCTTAAGTTTGTGTCATCACGCTCAATGACCCGGCCACAGAAGTTTGAGTCTTCATCTATAAGGTACTGGTTACTATAGAAGTTCTCCTCTCCCACCTCGGCAACCGGCACCGTATGGTAGGTATGCCGGCCATGGGTTTCGGTAGAGACGTGCTCCTTTCTCTGCCAAAAGTCGCCACTGAACTGATGAAACCCCTTAGTCAGGAAGCGAATATCATCGATCAGCTGATCGGTACGATAATCTTCAACCAATATGATACCCGCCCCTTTGGCTTTCAGGCGCATATTGATATCTTTCGTTACCAGAACGACAGTGCGGGGGTGATGAAGTTTTTGCAGGTGTAACGCCGTGTTGATAATACGGTTATCGTTATTGTTCAGGGGAAGCGTTGACTCGGTCTGCTCGAGTTGATGATCGGGGAAGATAGCGAGTGTCCCGCTGACATCTCCATGATCTTCTCGCCGGGGGAGTTTTACGCCCTGGACTATCTCCTCGGGGGTCGTTTTATCGCCAAGAATATCCTCGAGGGCTCTGATAGCCACCCGGGCATCTCTGCTTACATCTCGTTTTCTGTCTTTAATCTGATCCAGTTCTTCCAGAACTGTCATCGGGACCACTACATCATGCTCTTTAAATGAATAGATAGCTAAGGGTTCATGCAGTAATACATTGGTATCCAGTACAAACAACTTTTTGTCGTCTTGTTCCATGGCGCCTCCAAAATTTCTATCGGTCTGATGCTGAGATCTTTGCTACTGCTCCTTTTTATAGGCCGGGATATTTATAAACTGTCAGTCAATGAAGCAATAAAAATTGCTACCACCTGAATCCATACTGACACCAATACAGTAACGCATCAATCACTTACTTAGAACTTTCTATAATTGAGATCGAATTGGTTATACCCGGATATTAGCTGTTTTTCGGCTCAATAATTCTCGCCAAACGAGTTACATTCATGACCGGAATCGGCAGCAGATGGCGGGATGCCCCACCCATTGAAGGCGTTAAATCAAACAATAAGTACAAAAAAGTTGCTACACTTACTTCAGCATCTCCCCTCGCCCTGCGGGAGCATGCACGACTCGCTTTATCTTAGCTTTCTCAACCAAAAAGAGCCTGCCGGGATATGAGCTGCATCAGCGTGAAAAAGGTGCCCGGATTCGATGAGAGAACCTAAGCTGCGAGCCTTGCACTTTAGGGGAGTTTGGGTAAAAATACGCGCCCTTCGAGATTCACCCTGTAGATGAGAAATAAGTAATGCCCTTTTCCTTAGGTCAACGCTGGATAAGTGATACCGAATCTGAACTTGGTTTAGGTACAGTAGTAGCAATGGAAGGCCGCATGGTCACCCTGATGTTTCCGGCAACTGATGAGAACAGATTGTTTTCACGCACCGATGCTCCCCTGACCCGTGTTATTTTTAACCCGGGCGACAAAGTAGAGAGCCACGAAGGCTGGAGCCTGACCGTCAGTGAGGTGGAAGAGAAAAACAACCTCATGATCTACCATGGCACCCACAACGAAACCGGTGAACAAACGAGCCTGAGAGAGACGCTGCTTAACCATAACATTCGTTTCAACAAGCCTCAGGATAGACTCTTTGCCGGACAGATAGATCGAATGGAACGTTTCGGCGTTCGCTATCAGTGCCAGCTATTACGCCACAAATTAGCAACCTCAGATCTACTGGGTTTACAGGGTCCCAGAGTCGGTCTGATCCCTCACCAACAATGGATCGCCCATGAAGTTGGCCAACGTTTCGCTCCCCGGGTATTGCTTGCCGATGAGGTGGGGCTGGGTAAGACCATCGAAGCCGGTCTGATCATTCACCAGCAACTGCTGACCGGACGCGCCGAACGTATCCTGGTCATAGTCCCCGATACATTGCGCCACCAATGGCTGGTCGAAATGCTTCGTCGTTTCAACCTCAAGTTTTCTGTCTTCGATGAAGACAGATGTGTCGAGGCGTATGCCGATAACGACAACCCTTTCTACACGGAACAACTGGTGATCTGTTCACTGGAGTTGCTGCGTAAGAAGAAACGATTAGAGCAAGCCTTAGATGCCGATTGGGATCTGATGGTTGTCGATGAAGCTCATCACCTTGAGTGGACCGAAGATGCCCCCAGCCGCGCTTACCGCGTCGTAGAGGCACTCAGTGAAGTTGTCCCGGGTGTGCTCCTGTTGACCGCAACCCCGGATCAGCTGGGTCATCAGAGTCACTTTGCCCGTCTACGCCTGCTGGATCCGGACAGATTCTATGATTATGAGGCTTTCCTTAAGGAGGAGAGCAGCTATAAGGATGTCGCCAGTGCTGCCGATGCGCTGGCCAGCGGAAATAAACTGCCCGATGATGCCATCAACAGCCTGACAGAGCTGCTGTCCGAAAAGGATATCACTCCCAGCATCAATGTGATTCAGGCGACGGATATCGATCCCGATCTTCAACAGGAAGCCCGTAGCGAGCTGCTGCAGGAGTTACTGGACAGACACGGCACCGGCCGTGTGCTGTACCGCAACAGCCGGGCATCGGTTAAAGGCTTCCCGACCCGTATCTTCAACGCCTACCCGCAGGCGATGCCATCTCAATATGTCACAGCCGCACGCGTGGGTGCCATGATGAATGGCCACCTGGATACCCAGGGAAAAGTAAGGCAGGCATTGAGCCCGGAAAAAATCTATCAGGACTTCGACAGCAGCAGCGCCAGTTGGTGGAAGTTTGATCCGAGAGTCGACTGGCTCATCGGCTTCCTTAAAGAGAACCGCAGAAAGAAAGTCCTGATCATTGCCAGCCAGGCAGAGACCGCCCTCAGTCTCGAAGAGGCGCTACGTACCCGTGAAGGTATTCAGG
Organism: uncultured Shewanella sp.; assembly: GCF_947501225.1. Lineage (GTDB taxonomy): Bacteria > Pseudomonadota > Gammaproteobacteria > Enterobacterales > Shewanellaceae > Shewanella. The sequence goes on along the minus strand of NZ_CANMUW010000003.1, from coordinate 240,959 downwards.
CGACCGTATTCCACGAAGGTATGTCTATCATTGAGCGTGATAAAGCGGGGGCTTACTTCGCACAGGAGACGGGTGGAGCTCAGGCATTGATCTGCTCTGAGATCGGCTCAGAGGGACGTAACTTCCAGTTTGCCAGCCAGCTGGTTCTGTTCGATCTGCCGCTGAACCCGGATCTGCTCGAACAGCGTATCGGTCGTCTGGATCGTATCGGGCAGAACAGTGATGTCGAGATCCACGTCCCATATCTCGAGAAAACTGCCCAAGAGTGCCTGATGCAGTGGTACCACAAAGGACTCAACGCATTTGAGCAGACCTGTCCCAGCGGGCATATTCTGTTCAATGAGTTTTCAGAGCCCCTGTTGGATGTACTGATTAATCAGGATGATGACTCTCTCACCGAGTTACTCAACCACACCCAGACTCGATACAAAGAGCTGAAAGTGGTGATGGAGCAAGGCAGGGATAAACTGCTTGAGATCAACTCTCATGGCGGCGAGCGTGCTAATAAGCTGGTACAAAGCTTAGCTGAGCGTGATGAAGATACCCAGCTTATCGGCTCTGTCATACGCCTGTGGGATGTTATCGGTGTGGAGCAGGAAGACAGCGGCGAAAATGCCATCGTCCTGCGCCCGAGCGAACATATGATGTACCCGACCTATCCTGGACTTCCCGAAGATGGCATCACGGTCACCTTCGACAGGGAGATGGCACTATCGCGGGACGATATTGCGCTCATCACCCAGGAGCACCCGATAGTACAGACAGGTTTAGACCTGATCACCTCATCGGAGACCGGTACCACGAGTGTGGCAGTGCTCAAGAACAAGGCACTACCAGCTGGCACCATCTTCCTCGAGCTGATCTATATGGCAGATGCTTCGGCGCCTAAATCCAGTCAGTTATACCGCTACCTGCCACCAACGCCGGTACGTATCTTGCTGGATAAAAACGGGAATAACCTGTCTGACAATGTCAGCTATGATAGCTTCAACAAGCAGCTGAGTGCGGTCAATCGTCATATCGCCAGTAAGTTAGTCAACGCTTCGCAGAGCATACTGCATCCGCTGTTTGCCAAGGCTGAAGAGTTTGCCGAGAGTGAGCTTAACCTCTTAGCCGAGAGCGCCAGAGCCAAGATGACATCCCAGCTCACTCTCGAGCTTGAGCGTCTCGAAGCACTGAAGGCGGTGAATCCGAATATCCGTGATGAGGAGCTGGAGCATATACGCGAGCAGATGAATGAGCTCAACGGATACCTCGACGGCTGTCAGCTACAGCTGGATGCCATTCGTTTAGTCCTTGTAAGCCACGCGTAAGCTCAGGTACCAGGTCCTAGGTTCTAGAATCTAGGACCTGGTATCCTTACCCCGAATTCTAGGACCTTCTTTTCCAACCTGTTATACTTGCCCTATTCAAGATTAACATTCAGTTCGGTCTCTATGAGTCTTATCCGCCTGTTTTCCTTTCGCTTTATACTTATCTCTTTCGTAGTTTCCGCTCAACCTTGGCTTGCATGGGCCGAAACCGCTGAAAAAGTCTCTAAGTATGATTATCTCCCCAGCGATGAAGTTATCGCTATCGATGTGGGTGAACAAAAATCTGAAGTGCTTATTCGACCATGGATTGGTAAGAAGAAGTTAGGAGCGGCCATCATGTTTGCCAATACGGGGATGGATGCTGATTCGGCCGGCCTGCAGGCATTTCTGAGACGGAACCTGACACACACCGGCTGGGCAACCATCTCTATAACACCGCCAAACAGCGTGGTAACCCCGAATTTCGCGACCAGCCCCGAAGAGGTTGCCAAGGCAGGAGAGGGAAAAGAGATCCAAAAGAGTAGCGAGCCCACCCAACAGTTCAGTGATGAAACCTGGAAAAAAATTCGTGAAAAGCAGGAGTTGTTTGTCGTTCAATCTATGGATCAACTCGACGCCATAGGCAAGCCATTTCCGGGCAAGCGCATCCTCATCACCACGGCTCAGGGGGCCGGATTGACCATCTCCCTGCTCAGTAAGAATAAGCTGCCTAAGCCTGATATCTTAGTCATCATCAATCCATATATGCGTCAAATAGATGAGAACCAGGCCCTGCCTAAGCTACTTGCCGAGCTGGATCTGCCGGTACTGGATATACAATCAAGAGATGGTCACAGAGCCTCACTGAATACGGTGGAGAGAAGGCGAGAGCTGTCCCCCCATAACTCCCCCTACCGATACAGCCAGCAACTGATGTCCCTAAACTTAAATCAAGAGACCGCATGGCAAGTCTGCCTGGAACTGATTGAAGGTTTCGCGCAACGAATTAACAAGGCATACCCTTAAAGCCATCGAACAAAATCAGCCAGCAACTGAGCTCACTCAATCAAAACCTCAAGAGACCATCCGGGGAAACCTGCCCGGCACTGATTGAAAGCTTCGCGCAACGAATCAACAAGGCATACTCTGGAGACTGGATACTCAAATCCCCACGAATAGCGGGCCTTAGTAGCACCAGTACCAGAGCCGACTACTTCTTATCTTTGGTCAGCATCAGAGCAAGCGCAACCAGCACCACTATGACCCCCATATAGAGCAACTCCAGCATCGAAGTTGGCTTCATCTCGCTGAAATAGGAGAACACCTTGATGATCAACATCATCAGGATCACCTTACCCAGCTTACTCTTGAGTGAATCGATACTACTGATAATCAGTATCTTGCCGCTTGCTTCACTCTCTTCGGCGGCCTCCAGATTACTGATGAAGAGCTCATACAGGCCAAATGCAAAGATGAGCAGCACCGCTCCCAGCAGGAAGGTGTCCAGGATCTCTACCACAACCATAACCAGATCATTGCGCACATCATGGCTACCGCTCAACAGGTAACTCCAGATCAGATCCAACATATGAATCACATCTTTGACCCCCATAACGAAGATCACAAATGCAGCAACGATACATGCCAGCACACCCAGCATGACGGAGAGTCTGCTGCTCCACAAAATACGCTCAAAGATGTTTCTCATCCGTAAGTCCAAATATCTAAAGGGAAATTGGAGACGGATTCTAGAGTCTCCTGCCGACAAAACCACACTCGCCTCAACAGAGTGTGATCGAATTCACATCAAGAGAGGCCCCGTTATTATAGGAGGGGCGAATCCGTATGGGATCTGCTTTTAACGCACTATTTAGGCCTTTACTCTGCTCTACCACCAGGCTTGTCGTTGTTTATACTCATGTTTATAGTCGATATTACCAACATGCTCACCCGTTGCCCGGTTACCGCTTTTTGCCTTGGCTTTTTGGCTCTGTCTCTTTGCCGCAATGATCCGGTTTCTTCCCAAAAGCAATCTTATCTGACTGAGTGACTCACGGGACAGCAGGCTCCGGATACTGGCGCCCCAGCTGCGATTAATGCTCATCTTAATCGCCGCATTGGCATCGGGTGATGTGTTGGCTAACTCAGAGGCGAGGCTCAAAGCTCTTTGCATGGGAGAGTCACTCACCTCTGTGACTAAGCCTCTGTCCAGAGACTCCTGAGCCGACAATATTTTAGCCGTCATGGTTAACAGCATGGCCTGATCTTTTCCAACCAGCTCTCTGAGTGACACTAAGCCGGCCATATCCGGTACCAGGCCCCACTTAGCCTCCATAATAGATATTCTGGCGTCCTCACCGGCGATACGAATATCGGCACCGAGTGCTATCTGCATCCCACCGCCAAAACAGCAGCCCTCTAAAACGGCTATCACAGGGATAGGTAGGTTTCGCCAACCAAAGGAGACTCTTTGAGCCAGATTAGCATTTCCGGGTAACCACTTGAAAAGTAGCTTTATCGGTTGAATCGGTGACTCGACGACACTCTTAACATCCAGGCCGGAACTGAAATTGCCTGCCGCACCCGATAAGATCACCACCTTAACCCGGAGATCCTTTCTCAACTCTCGAATAACGTTATCTAACTCTTTGAACATAGTGAAGTTAAGTGCGTTGTATTTCTCCGGCCTATCTATTACCACCCGAGCCACGCCTGCATCATCTACATCTAACTTAATATACTTGCCTGCCATCTCATCCTCTCAAGCCTAACTGGTCTGTCCAGAACAACAGGTTAACATATTTGGAATATTTAACTAATAGCGATAACATACAGGGAAAAATTTGACCTCAGTCAAAAAAATGACACCTTGATTTACTATTTGGGCTAACAGTGATAGACAATGCCTCTATATACTCATCGTAGGCCGATAAAATCCGGTAAATTCAAGGCCTCATAGAGATCTACTCAGGATTTTTGCTGGCTTGAGCGATAATAGATAGCACTACCCTAGCCGAACTCAGCCCATTGCATAAGTTCGAGACGAGTTGTGTCTCAATAAAATAAAACAATTACTGCAGCATAATTCATCATTTGAACGACCGAGTTCAATAATAAGTGTTATCTTGAATATATGAGCAAAATAGGATGTTAGAAGAATAATGCCGATCCCTGTACTCATATGTGATGACTCCGCACTCGCCAGAAAGCAGATGGCAAGAACACTCCCTAAAGAGTGGGATGTCGAAATAACCTTTGCTAATAACGGAGCCGAAGGTATCGAAGCGATTCGCGCCGGTAAGGGAGAGGTGGTATTTCTCGACCTCAACATGCCGGTGATGGATGGTTACGAGGTACTACAGACCATACAGCAGGAAGATCTACCGGCACTGGTCATAGTAGTATCAGGCGATATTCAAATAAAGGCCCATGAACGGGTGAAGGCATTGGGAGCACTGGACTTTATCCAAAAACCGGTCAGCGCCGACGCTATAAGTAACATACTGCAGGAGTATGGCATTCTCACCATAGCTCTGGGCGAAGAGGCGATAGAATCACCTATGATCAAGGTCGATCTCAGAGACGCCTGCCAGGAGGTGGCCAATGTCGCCATGGGGCGTGCGGCAGATCTGCTTGCCAAGCTCCTCGATGTATTTGTGCTCCTGCCTATTCCAAATGTGAATGTGCTCGAGGTCAGTGAACTCACCATGACTCTCAAGGCCACTGAGGAGCGCAGTACGGTATCGGCACTGTGTCAGGGCTTTATCGGCGCAGGGGTTGCGGGTGAGGCCCTGCTGTTATTTCATGACTCATCCTTTAAAGATATGGCGAAGTTGATGGGGCTGGCGAACCCGGAAGACAGAAATACCGAAGTTGAGGTGATGATCGATACCGGTAATGTGCTTATTGGCGCCTTTCTCAATGGTATATCTGAACAGCTTCATATGAAGTTCAGTCAGAGTCATCCTGTGGTACTGGGACGCCACTGCACAGTCAATGACCTCATCCACGATAACTCTGAAAAGTGGTCTCGAACTCTGGCAATGGAGATTAACTACCGCATCGAAGATCATGATATTCAGTGCGATCTTCTGTTGTTATTCACCGAAGACTCATTACCGACGCTTAATTTTAAGCTCGGTTACCTGTTTGAATAAGTTGGACCACTCATATGTCATATGACCAAAGCGCAATGAACGAACTTCACTGGTTGATCGATATGGTTCAAACCATCGAAGTCGGCTTAGTGGTATTAGATAGAAATTATGATATTCAGCTTTGGAACGGCTTTATGGAGAACCACAGTGGTGTCTCCCCTAACTCCATTAAGGGCTGCAACCTTTTCGAACAGTTTGACTACCTGCCTGCCACCTGGCTTAAGCAGAAGATGGAGTCGGTTTTCCTGTTAAAGAACCGGGCCTTTATCAGCTGGGAGCAACGTCCCTATGTGTTTAAGTTTAAAAACTACCGTCCCATCACGGGCAGGGCCGACTTCATGTATCAGAATGTCACCCTGCTTCCGCTCTCTTCACTGACCGGGCAGATCACCCACATCAGCCTGATCATCTATGACGTAAGCGATGTCGCCATCAATAAGCTGCAGCTGAAAGCCGCCAACGAGCGCTTAGAACATCTGAGCCAGACCGACGGCTTAACTCAGCTGCATAACCGACGTCACTGGCAGCTCTGTATGCAGAGAGAGTTCGACCGACACACACGTTACGGCGATAAAACCAGCCTGGTCATGTTCGATATCGATCACTTTAAGAAGATCAACGATAACTTCGGTCATCTGGCGGGTGATAAGGTGATTCAACATATTTCTCACCTGCTGAAACAATCTCTGCGTGAAACAGATTGCGCAGGAAGATACGGTGGCGAGGAGTTCTCTGTGGTGCTGGCTAACACCTGCGCCGAAGATGCCCTTCATTTTGCAAACCGATTAAGGGAAAAAATTGAAAAGTCAGAGCTTATCTTCGAAGGCAAGCCGATAAAGGTAACCGTGAGCATGGGGATCAGCGATATTAATGATCAGCTGGAAAACAGCGGTCAATGGTTGGCATGCGCCGATCAGGCCTTGTATACCGCCAAGCAGTCGGGCCGAAATAACTGCACCATCTACGACGTGGAAACGGGTAGCGAAACATGATACCAGCAGGTATAACCTGCGGCTTCGAAATAACACTCTTCAAAAAAAATGCCCATCTAAGATGGGCATTTTTATACTATATGTATTCGGCTTCGCTATCTATCAATGATGTGGTTTCTCTTCAAACTCTTCATCATCAATATACTCTTCACCGTTTTCATCGATGAAGTAGGTTCCCCAGCCATCGTAATCCACCTTCTGCTTAGCGGCCAATACGAGGAGGGCTTCACACGCTTTATCCAGCATCTCTACATCAAGCTTATGGTGGGCGATGGCATCGAAACAGTAGATAACACTTCCATCTTCCAACTCCATCTCTTCGGCATCATTGACCTCAAAGCCGGCTTTGAAGGCATCGACCGCAGCCTTCTCCAGACGATCGAAGCTGCTCGATGAGAAATGGTGCTCGATAGTGTACTCAGCATCAGGCTTAGAACCATCATCCAGAATAGCGTTGACTATCTCCTGGTTTTCCTGTTTCTGAGCCTTAAGTAAACGATCAATTGACATGGATAACTCCCAATAAAAATTCTGGTGTGATTATACTCAACACAATCGAAAATGCGAGGTACACTTATCCCTGTCGGACTACTTAGCCATTAAGGCCGAGGCTTCCAGATTGAGTTGTGCCAATCTGGTTGACATCATCGAGTGGATTCTCGTTGAAAGCTCTTTCACCTGAGACTTAGCTAACCCTTTGGTCTCGATAGGCTCCATCATCTCGATGATCACTACGCCGTTATTCCAACGATTGAGTTTGATATGTCCTTGATTAGAGGCCAGCACAGGTACCATGGACACACCGGCTTCGATTGCGGTATGAAAGGCCCCCGACTTAAATGGCAGTAAGCCTTTGCCGCGAGAGCGTGTACCTTCAGGAAAGATCCAGATAGACAAGTACTTCTCTTTAATCTTCTTAGCCGCTTGAGCCATAGTCTCGAAGGCTCTGCTGCGATTCTTTCTGTCGATCAAAATATTACCGGATAGCCAATAGATCTGACCGAAGAAAGGCACCCAAGCTAAACTCTTCTTACCCAGACTTACCGTTCCTTTCGGTACAGCCGCAGTATGAGTAAACATATCGAAATTATTTTGGTGATTAGCAAGAAAGACGCAAGGCTCGGCGGACTCCACCTCCGGCTTACGTACAATAACCTTGATACCTAATACAGGGGCAGCAAAGGAAAATATTTTAGCGAACATGTGTACATTGTCGCGATGGCGCGGTCTCAACAAACAGAAAAGGCCACCAAAAACAAATGATAGCAGTAACATGACTGCTAAAATCAACGATCTGAGGATTAAAAGCACAACTAACTCCCTTGATATCAGTGGTGACAGTATAGCCAGCAAGGTGTTGCGACTCAATATATTGTTTACATTTGTAGACTGAGACCAACAGTTTTATAACCGAGTATTCCGAGAATTAATCGGTAAGCCTATCCCACCATTGAAGAATTAACTTTAATACAGATTAAACACAGCGGAAGTATATAAGCTCAAGCTTAACCAGGTTTTAACGGCGCGAACTTAATTAAGCGCTCACCGCCCCCTCGCCACGTCCTGTTTTCAGCAGAGCTAACAGCCCCCTGAACAGGATTGCACTCACTGCCAATGTCGCAACAATTGCGGCGCCACTAGGCAGATCGAAGCTAGCCGATAGTACTAACCCCAGGATATATCCGATTAAACCGACCAAATAGGCGACCACTAAACTGTGCTCAGCCTTAAACTTATTAACCGCCAGCGCTGGTAGTATAAGGGTACTGAACACAAGATAAACCCCGACCAGTTCGACAGACAGGGTGATAACCAGGGCAAACATGATATAGAAGCCACTGCCATCGAGCAGTTGCGGCCTTAAGTATATCGCTGCCAACACTAATGCCGAGACGGAAGCGGGAAGTATCAGTTGAGACCAGTTAACCCAGAGGATCTGACCAGACATCAACTGCTTAAGCATCTCGGCACCATGTGGGTCGTTAGACAACATCAGCATAGCTGCAACAGCGGCGAGCACATAGAAGCAGCCGATTATCGCTTCGAGTTCATCAGCCATCCGCTTAGACAACCAGGCAATAAAAGCCGCACCGGCAAGGGCAAAGAGCGCCGGCATCCAGACATGTGAAAACGGGATATGTTCAATATCGTGATTAAGGTGGGCGACAATCGCCCCCAGCGCCGCAACCTGTGCGATAGCCAGATCGATAAATATGATGCCACGCTTCAGTACCTGCCGCCCAAGGACAACATGGGTAGATAAAACCAATATACCGGCTGCAAATGCCGGTAATAGAATCGAGAGCAGATCGAGATCAAACATATAGTGGAACTCTTTGATTGAAGTAACTCATATAAGAGAGATACCGACGCCTGGCGGTAACTGCCAAGGCGTCGATAAGATGAGCAGGCAAGTCCGTTTACTTGCTACTTAGCCCTAACAACAGATCTAACACGCTGTCATAGAGGCTAAACAGATCCTGGCTCTGCTCATTCCCCCCCACCGACATAGGTAAGACCTGAACCGGCAGGTTCGCTCTGTCGCCTAACCAGTTCGCACCACGCTCATCCTGATAAGATGCGACGATAATCGCCATAACGTCACCGGCTTCGGTGCGTTTCAGCAAGCTGGCCAGATGGCTGCTGCTCGGCGGCAGCCCGGGTTTAGGCTCCAGATCGGCAACCTGCTCTATCCCTATCCAGTCGAACAGATATCGAAAACTTGAGTGATAGGCGATCACATTCTTGCCTTGTAAGGGTGCAGCCTTCGCTTCCCAGACAGGAATCGCATCTTCCCACCTCTTACTGAAGTCACCCAACGCCTTTCGATAGTCGGCACTAGAATCAGGGTCCAGCTGCACCAGCTTATCCGTTAAGGCCTCAGCAACCTTCAGCACCTTCTGTGGGGAGAAGTGCAGATGCGGGTTACCCTGAGCATGAACATCTCCCATGCTTCGATCGACAGACTCAAGCTGATCTAATGTCTCCACCTGATCCGCGGCAAAGAATAGCCCTCGGTCGGTCGATCGCACCCTGGCATTAGCTGACTTCATCTGCAACATAGGTAGCCAACCCACCTCGAGATCGGCACCGGCACAGACCGACAGGTCTGCCTGGCGCATCTTGGCGATAAGGCTGGGCCTGGCTTGCACCTGATGTGGATCTTGCATAGCCGTCGTCGCAGAATAGATCTTAGCATCCGGCGCTAACTCTTTAGCGAGGGCGGCATATTCAGGCTCACAGGCAAAAATATTCAGCCCGGCATTTGCGACGCAGGAGTAGCTCGCCATCAAGGCGAGCGCGGCTATTTTAGTCAGATTAGAATTGATGCGCACCGTGAGCCCCCAGAGTCATGACATATTGCAGAGTGATGACGTTGTCATCTTCTATACCATCGAAATTTGTTCCCTTCTGATTAGTATACTGCAGACGCACGGTAGAGAAGTGACTATGATGCCAGGCCAGACTTATCTCGCTCTCTTTCAGTTTCTGACTGTCGAAGTGATCGCCATGCATCTCCTGAGTATCCACTTCGCCATAACGCAGCCCCGCAGACCATTTAGGAGAGAACTGGTATACACCGCTGAGGTACCAACCCTGTTGATCATCGACACTATGTTCACTCTCATGTTCATCTGCATGAAGCGCCGGAGCAAAGTCAGTCACCTTAAAGTATTCACCACTGACTGTAAGGTGCTGATATTTATAGTTACCATTTGGTGCCCATTTATAGACGAAGTCGGCAATATAGGTATTCTCTCCCGTGTAGTTAGCACTGTGGCTGTGTTCATGACCATGGTCGTCACCACCGGCCTCTTCGTGCTCATCATGCTCCTCATGCTCATCGGCGGTCAGGCGGCCATTTTCGTTGCGCATATAACTAAGCCCCGCCTGCCAGGAACCATTGGCACCGATATCTCCACCAAACTTGGTATAGGCCGTGTAGATACCCAACTCTTCGAACTCACGCTCTCCGTGTTCATCCGCCGCGCGCATGCTATCACCCTTAAAGGCTTCGATACCCATCGCCCAATAGATATCCGTCGGCGCGACGTAAGTAAGACGAACACCATCATCAAAATAGTGGCTGCCAAGGAAGGCACGGTAGGCAGCGGGGCGATCTGAGAATGCATCGGTATGTACATGCTGGTTGTTGAGGTAACCCACATCAGAAAGGAAGCGACCCGCACGAACAGAGAAGCCTCCCGGCATGGCCAGGGTTTGGATGAAGGCTTCCTCGAGCCCCAATTCAGTTTCCCCGTCGTGCATCTCTACCACGGCGGTCAACTTGCCATAAAACATATCATCGATATTGGCACTCATCGCCAACTCGGTGTGCCCTAAACCGAAGCCTTCTACACGCTCCGCCATAGGGCGTTCGGTGTTTTGGTAATAGCCATCGAGTACCGCACTGATAGCCGGATTAGTCAGTGATGGGTCCTGTGCAAAAGCAGAGGTCGAAAACAGGGCGCACGCGGCGGCTACACAAGTGATGCGATTATTTAAAACAGTCATATATTTCTCCAAAATACAGCTTAACCCCCACCCTTTTTTAGGGCAGGTGGACAAAATCAAACACGCTTCATAATCAATAAAATGATTATCTGAGACGTTAAACTTCTATGGTGTGAATTCGATCTTGCGCTGAAATTGGAGGAGCTCGGCTACGAAAACGATTAACGTGAACCGCGTGATGCACACGAGCTCGATAGTTAACGACCTCATAGACAGGAAGTGAGACGGGAAGCTGAAACTGATGAGTTGGCAGTAACTTGTTTAACTGATGCTGATGAAAACAGAGAGTACAGTGTCCCTGTGCTCCATCATCGATATGCTCAACACTATGGGCAGAAGCGGCAAACGACAGGCAGATCAATATGGCAGACAGCCAAATTGCAACTCCTCGTCTTACGCTACTTTTCACCATAAAAAGGCACCATAGATAGTGTTTTGAAAAACTAATACCAACAAATCGCGGTCAAGTTTATGCAAACAGAAGGTTAAGTCAAGTTACGATTCGGCTATAAATGGCAACGATTGATACAATAAATGTAAGAAACCGTAAGTCACACTTCCCCCCAGGGTGATCCCGATCGATAAATTTCGCCAAATAATTAATACTGACTTAAGCTGTACAGACTAATATTGCATCAGATACATTAATTTTATTGTTCGAAATTATACCCACCGGGGGAGTATACGACCATGCTAGAATTCTTTCGTGAAAACTTTAAAATGATCCTTTGGACCGCAATCTTTTTCATTGCTGTTGGCGGTGGGATCTACTATGTCGAAACAGCCTTAGAAGCACAGGTTCAGGTGATCGATTAATTCAACACCCGGCTTATCTCTATGACCCGATTATTCAGATGACTGCGGGAATGCCTATGTTCCCGCGATCGACAGCGAGTAAAAAGCTGCCTGCTTAAGCAATCCTTTCATCAAGTGCCCCAACCATTGCCCCTTTCGCTGTCTCGCCAGTTAAACAATAGCACTGACAATAAACGCTCCCCTAGCGATACTTGCGTCTATGCTCGCTATCATCGATCTGGGGTTGCTCGGGTGCCTGGGTGACCTTCAGGTGATCCATCATATGGCTGACGAGCAAGATCATGGCCGAAAATATCGCGACCGCTGTAGTAATGTTGCGAAGCTCGGGCGTGAAGTAGCCGTAGACCAAGGCGGCAACACCGATATAAAAACCCAATATTTTTAAGCGGGATAGAGTTGGACTCTTGCCTAACCAAGCCTCACAGTGTGGGCACTGGATCTGCGAGTTTAAGCCTTTGCCTCTTTGGTTCAGAACCTGGTTTACACCAAAAGACTGACTACAGTGGGTACACAACACGTGTTGAGCCTCTACGTCTTACAAAAATTTCGATGCGTGAGTCTAACAGAATCTGAGTCAAAAATACGGTTTCCTGCCCGCCGTTATCACCATTCATTAAAATACCGAATAATGAAAATCAGCTTTCTCAATTTACAGTAACCTTACCAAAGTAATATTATAGGCACCGACCAAAGTAAAAGGAATTGACCTATGTATCGCATACTCTCTCTGGTGTTGCTCACAATAGTTGGGCTAAGTGGCATGCCTTCTCATGCAGAAACCAAGGTAGAAAGTTCGATAGAAGCCCCCGCTGAGTTCGGTGAACTCTCCTCACTGCAGAATTCGATCACTCAAGATGTCCAGCGCCTCAAGCAGACGAAAGGGGAGCTAACCAGCTTCACCGAATACCGGATTAAAAAGAATGCCCAGCAGCTCCACCTTAAACTCAAGGAGTTGATGGATGAGACACCGCTTAATATCGAGCTGTTGCGTCCACTGGTCAAAGAGCACCTGGATTTCATCAACCAGGTGGATAGCTATTACGCCAACGAGATCAAGCAGCTAAAGAGTAAACTCGGTAAAGATAGTGATGCCATGATCATGATGCAGCTCTCACTCACCGAGAGAGAGCGTGACGAGCAACTGGAAGCCAAACTCGACACCCTGGAGTGGGCAAAAAAGTTAACAATCGATACAGGAGATCAGGCCGAACTCCTCAGCCAAACATTGGTTAAACGCGCCGATGAGCTCAATAGCCTGGTTCAATACACCCAGGAGAAGCTACAAAATGCTGTGGATGAGGCCAGCCTTGCCGGCAGCGATGTCACCTCAGAGCAGACTCTGCTCGTCACTCAACTCAACGAAAGACTGGCGCAGAGCAGCTCCAGCCTGGCCGTTGCAATAAGTCTGCTTGACGCTGTAGGTCAGGATACCGCCGAATTGAAACAGACCCTGTTCAGTACCTCAGGGGATATCACTCAGGATGTACTGAATATTGATGTCGCCTCTAGCCTGATAGAGCAATGGTTCAGCGCGGCTAAGACCCAAGCCATAGATAACGGACCCGGAGTCATATTTAAACTTTTTATCTTCGTCTTAATTCTGTTTATTGCCAATCTGGCCGGCAAACTGGCTCAGAAAATCGTTAAGAAAACGGTCAGCAACTCCAAGTTACAGTTCAGCCTTCTGTTGCAGGAGTTCTTTATCTCGCTATCGGGTAAGGCCGTATTCACCTTAGGTGTTCTCATAGCCCTCTCTCAGTTAGGAATTGAGCTCGGCCCGCTGTTAGCTGGTTTCGGTGTTGCCGGTGTGATTATCGGTTTTGCACTTCAGGACACGCTATCAAACTTCGCATCGGGCATGATGATTCTTATCTATCGCCCCTATGATGTCGGCGATCTGATCAATGCCGCCGGAGTGACGGGTAAGGTCAGTCATATGAGCTTAGTATCAACCACCATTAAGACCCTGGATAACCAGAGATTGATCATCCCGAATAATAAGATCTGGGGTGATACCATCAACAACATCACAGTTGAACATCAAAGACGTGTGGATATGACTTTTGGCATAGGCTATAGCGATGACATAGAGAAAGCCGAACGCGTCATGAATGCCATATTACAGGAACACCCTAAGGTACTAAAAAACCCTGAGCCCATCGTCAAGTTGCATACCTTAGGTGAGTCTTCGGTAGATTTCGTTGTGCGCCCTTGGGCCAGACCCGAAGATTATTGGGATGTATATTGGGATGTGACCCGCACCGTTAAGATGCGTTTCGATGAGGAAAATATCAGTATTCCATTCCCGCAGCGGGATGTGCATATTTATCAATCAGAGTGAAACAGCAAGACGCTCACCAAGTGAGCTAATTGACGGGCACGCCCTAACCGGCGCCAGCAGAGCTGACTGTACAAGCTAAGACGATGCTCACTACGAGCTGACTAATATCAATCGATATAACACAGGTATTTCTGGCTAACAGGAAAACAGGGCTTCAATGATTTGTCGCCTTGTTTTCCCTTTTTGAGCCTAGCTCGTCGAATAGGTTTCACCGTCCGCAAAGCGATAGGCCAAAGGCCGTCGTCTCAGCCCTTTCAGGCTTAAAGTTACGCCAACCCGACTATCTCGTCGTCCTCATTGATATCCACATTCAGATATCCCGGCTTAATACCCAGCCCCGGCATTGTCATCACCTTACCGACTAAGGCTGTGATAAAGCCCGCTCCGGCATTGACTTTCAGTTGGGTGACAGGAAGCTCAAACCCTGTTGGAACCCCCTTAACTTTGGGCTCATGACTTATCGATAGCGGCGTCTTGGCCACGCACAACGCCAGCTTATCTAACCCCATGGATTTAATCTCCTGCAGCTGACGTCTGGCATCGTTTGACAAGCTTACCCCCTTGGCACCGTAACCCGCCTCGGCGATAGTGAGCAGTTTCGACTCAATATCCGAGTCGAGCCGATAGAGAAAGCTGAAGTCTGACTCCTGCTCCGTTGCAGTAACAACGGTTCTAGCGAGCGCCTCTGCGCCTTTCGCCCCCTGCGCGAATCCATCACACACCTCACAGCCAAAGGCCTGTGTTTGCGCTACCTGCGCCTTAAGCCATGCCAGCTCCTCATCGGTATCGGTAGGAAAACGATTTATCGCTACAACGACAGGCGCTCCATACTGGCTCACATTATCGATATGCCACTTAAGATTGGCAAAACCGGCTTGAAGGCGTGTCATATCGGGCTGGTTGATATCCCTTTGAGAATCGATTCCGGAGTTGGCTTTCAGCGCCTTCAACGTCACGACCACAACGGCAGCATCGGGGGCTTTGCCCGATACCCGAGCCTTGATGTTACAGAACTTCTCAAACCCCATGTCGGAACCAAACCCACCCTCAGTCACCACGAAGTCGGCAAGCTTTAAGGCTATCCTGTCGGCGATAATCGATGAGTTCCCATGGGCGATATTGGCGAAGGGGCCGGCGTGGATGAGGCAGGGGTCTCCGGTTAATGTCTGCATCAGGGTTGGCTCTATTGCATCGGTCATGATAACCGTCATCGCCCCGGCAACACCCAGCTGCTCCGCAGTGATAGCGCTTCCCCGGGTGTCCAGTGCCAGCACTAACTGGCCGATACGCTTGCGCATATCTTTCAAATCCAGGCTCAAAGCCAAGATTGCCATCAATTCAGACGCGGCGGTGATATCAAAACCCGAGTCGTGAACGGGGCCGTTATTAGCTCCCAACCCTACAGTTATATTTCTCAGGCTGCGCTCATTATGGTCGACTACCCTGCGCCACAGGATCTGCTGCGGATCGATATCAAGGGGATCTTGTCCGGACTGTTCCCGGAACTCATCGGCCGTCATTCGGGACTCATGAAATAATCTGGCATCGATAGCGGCAGCAGCAAGATTGTGAGCACTGCTCACGGCATGAATATCACCGGTAAGGTGCAGGTTGAGCTCCTCCATCGGGACAACCTGAGAGTAACCACCACCGGCTGCCCCTCCCTTGATACCAAATACCGGCCCCATGCTGGGTTGGCGAATACAGGCACAGGTTTTCTTACCGATGGCATTTAACCCTTGGGTCAACCCAATGCTGGTAACGGTTTTCCCTTCACCGAAGGGAGTTGGCGTCACGGCAGTGACGACCACTAGCTTCCCATCCAGATTATCTTCTACTCGATCAAGGATGGAGAGGTTAACTTTGGCCTTAGTGTCTCCAAAAGGAGAGAGTTCAGATGGGGCAATGCCAAATTTCTCTGCGATTTGGCTGATAGGGCGATGCTTACTTTGACGTGAGATCTCAATATCGGTCAGCATTCTAATGTTCCCCTTTTTTAATAATATGTAGGATAGATTCAGGTGGAATAAAATGTGCGCCCCGAATATAGGGGATCTACGACGTGAGCTAAATAGTTAACCATCAAATGTCAGACTTATTTAAGCTTTTATGAATCTAAATCAAAAAACATGGTCTTAGCCGTTAACGACTTGTTTCAGCGATATAGATAAAAAGTAAAAGGCGTATCGAGCGCCTTTTACTATTCAATCGAATGGAAAACTGAGTAAGATGCTCAGAGCTATATAAATCTAAGCTCACCGGATAGGTGCGGGCGACGACCGCGGGAGTCTCTCAACTCAAACACGAGACTCTCCTCACCATCTTCAGAGGCAAAGCTCACATCCGCAGGCATGAAGAGCGGCAACTTAAATGCGACATCCACTGTACAGGGGCGATCGCCAATTTGCGGCATCATCTGGGCTATGCAACGGGCTTTAGACCACATTCCATGAGCAAGCACTCTATCGAAACCAAAACGCTTAGAGAGCAGCGGATGCAGGTGAATCAGGTTATAGTCGCCGGACGCTTTAGCATAACGGCGGCCGAGATCATCGGACAGAGACCACACTTGCGGTGTATCCCACGCCATTCCATTACCCTTTGGCGGACGAACACGTCGCGAGGCACTTTCAATACGATAAAGGTAGGTCGACAGTGACTCCCATACCAACTGGCCATCGACGAAAGCCCGGGAGACCAGATCGAACTCCAGCCCGGAATCAGTCACCTGGCTGCCGGTTAATTCACACTCTATATCGAACTTCTCATCGACACCTACGCTTCGGTGACGGGTGATGCTATTTCTCAGATGTATCATCCCCAACAGAGGGAAGGTGATAGCCTGGTGGGTGAAAATCACCGCGTGCAGGCGAAATGCCATCACATAGAGATAGGTCAGGGGGAGTGTTTTACCATCGAAATCGAAACCACAGACAGAGGCGTATTGCTCAACTTTATCTCTTGATAAAGCGATATTGCCACTACTGACCCGGATCTTAGGTAAGGCCTGCTCATTCCAACCCGGCTTACGACCAAAGAAGATCTTGCGATACAAGGAGAACAGCGAAGGCATCGCCTTTAATTCAATCGAATAATCTTTTTCCACGCCTACCGAACCTTTCAAATTTCAAACCACCAAATCGATATCAAGCGCGCGATTATACCCAAAGCGAGCGAGTTTGTCCTTAGTTGTAACCAACAAAGGGGCCCTGATAATCAATCGCTAACAGATGTGCAAAAAGTATGGAACAAGAAACGAAACAACTTAGTTACTCGGCTTAGGGTATCAGGCCACGAACCTGGCTAGCTGAGCCAGGCTGCTAATCGAATAGTTCGACCTGATTGTCCTCCTGCTCAGAGACAATCCCTTTGAGATAGACCTTCTCCTCCTGCATCATCTGAGTGATTCGCTCCGGAGACATACGCTTCAATAGTACTTTACCGCTATTGGGATGAAAGAGGACTTTCCTTGGCCAGGGGCCGCCTAGATCCTCTTTCTCTATCACTATCTCCTCAAGCGCCAGATAGTTTTTCACAAACTCAATATTAGACTGACCGACATTCAGCACCGAGCCCTTCGTCATCTGGGCACCACCAAAAACTTTAGCCTTTAAGCGGTGACGCTGCCCTCCGGCAGCCAGGATGCCGTTGATCAACTGCTCCATAGCTAAGTTACCGTAACGACAGGAGTAACTGGTTAACTGGTGCCAATCTTCATGCAGCTCTCTCTCGGGAAGAAGAAAATGATTTAGCCCACCAATTCCCAACAGTGGATCCCAGATGCAAGCTGCGACACAGGACCCCAAACGGGTAAAGATATATTCATCCTGGGAGGTAATATAGAAGGCACCGGGATCGACTCTGGCGATCACCTTTCTGTGTCTATCGTCCCAATTTCTGGGGATCCCCTCGAAGCCGGTTCGTGGCGGAGTTAGTGCGACAGTTTGCATTCAGCCTCCCTGCTGTAGAACGGGTTGGAACAACTGCTGAACCCAAAAACGGAGTTTACACAAACAGGCCAGCTTTCAGAGTATAGTCAGCACCGCGTCAAGCTGCCCGTTATTTACAGCTGTGCAAGCTTTACGAAAGTTCACTTATCTCGGGCTGCACTGATGCTTCCAGCAGTTTGTCGTCCTGGCACCATGTTTTTGCATCTCAAGCACCATGCTTCTCTCACCAACAACATGTCCGGCTCCTACCGCGATGAACATAGGCTGAGGCGTATCTGGGTCGAGCATCAACTCCCGGATCCTCTGTGCCATGTCTACATTTCTTTGCCACAGTATCTTCTCCAATAACTCTGTATCGTCACCATCTGACATCTGCCCCTCCATCAGCTCGGCAAGGTGCTGTTCATCTCCGGTTCGCCACGAACTTATCAGTCCATGCATATCCTCATCGGGTCCCTCTATCGCCTCTTTAACCATACTCCATTGAGTATCGCTGTCGAAGGAAGCCATGAGGCGAAACTGAAATTCGGTACTTTCCAGTTCCAGCAAGGGCCTGCCTCTGTTTTTTGAGATCAACACCTGCTCGACACCATATACCGCGCTGTAACCCAAGGCTTCAAACCTGGCCATACCCAGTTGCATCGACTGTAGCCAAGGCGCATACCCCCGCAACGCGGCGCACTCGTTAAGCCTTTTCTTGCAGTAACCATCAAGAATGGCCTGAGTTTCGGCATCGATAGGTGCCTGGCCTATGCCATATTTTCTGATGAGAGAGGGGATATCTTCGCTGGCAGCATCGGCTTCGACGGCCAGGGAAGCGGCAGAGTCAAAGATTGACTCAATCTGAGCCGCCATAGGATAAAAGTCTGCCTTACCTACATGTATAGAACCAAGCAGGTATGAGACTTTCCCTTTATATTCAATTTTATAAAAAGGAGGGGTGTCCAATGGTGCAGCCTGGACACTCGCAAGGCCCATAGACACAAACGCCCATATCATTACAACTAATCGTTTAACTTGACTTGTTGCCATCTACTTCGCCCCTTATAATCCCGACAATTAAATATTTATGTAAATGAGAGGCTGTTATGCCACACACACGTGTTATTGAACAACTAAGAGAAAATTTACAAACAGCCTATCGTAAATCGATCGATGCCGATGCCAAGCTGGATGAATTAAAAAAAGCCGGCCATGGTAAGTTCAATACTATCTTCACCCATGAAGAGGGTTTCAGCACCAGCAGCAATCGCTTCCGCCCTTATGTTCAGGAACTGGCGGATGAACTCGATAAGATGCCAACCGATGCGGAGTCCCTGCCCGCAGCCTTAGAGAAATTTGTCCGTAAGCTTGGGGTATTACTGCAAACCCTGCAAGCTTTCAAAGAGCAGACCAAAGAGTAAAAATATCTGCCATCGGCCACTCTGTCATCCAGGCGTCACTTTAACATCGTAAGCTCTTCTCAATATAGAGAAAGGTGATAAAGATGTCGGCGATAGATCTAGGAAAAGAACTCGGTAAGGTCATTGACAGAAAGCAGATAAATGCTCTCTTTCAACCCATTTTTAATATCAATAACCATAGCCTACATGGTTATGAAGCCTTGAGTAGGGGGCCTCAACACAGCCCTCTTTTCTCGCCGGTTCCGCTGTTTAAGACTGCATCCTATGAAGGACGCCTCAGTGAGCTGGAAAGCTTATGCCGAAACACCTCCATCACACATTTCAAGGAAAAACGCCTCGGTGGAAAGCTGTTCATCAATATCTCACCTAAGGTATTGCTCGAACCCAATCATGCCAAAGGGATAACGCTTAGTTTAGTTCAGGAGTTGGGGCTGTCACCTTCTCAGGTCGTGATTGAACTTTCCGAACAGTATCCGGCCGATGATATCGACCTGCTTAAATCTTGTCTCAGCTACTATCGAAGCCAGGGTTTTCTTACCGCTATCGATGATCTTGGCACAGGTTACTCCGGACTCAGACTCTGGTCAGAACTGGCACCGGATTATGTCAAGATCGATCGCCACTTCATTCACCGGATAGATCAATCGCCGGTGAAACAGGAGTTCGTCCGCTCAATCATAGAGCTCTGCCAGAACCTCTCCTGTAAGGTCATAGCCGAAGGCATTGAAACCGATTCAGAGTTGGCCATACTCAAACAGTTAGGCATCATCTATTGTCAGGGTTACCTCCTAGGTCGGCCTGCAGAACAGCCCAACCAGGAACTGAAGGCTCATATTCCGCAAGAGCCGGTGAGAAGACAGCTACGCTATACCGAAACTGCAGAGAGTCTCACCCATAGCGCAATCACCACCAGCCAGGATACTAAGCTTAAAACCCTTATCGAGATGTTCAGCTCTCAACCGGATCTACAGGCTGTCGCCGTCATTAAGGGTAATTCCCCACTTGGTCTCATCAACCGTACTCAGTTGATGGAGTTGTTTATAACCCCCTATGGCCGGGCTCTGCATGAAAACAGAAGTGCCGCAGAGATAATGGACCCACAGGTACTCACAGTCGACGCGACCACACCACTGTCCCAAGTCAGCCAGTCACTGACTTCTGATGCCAACCATGTCATGTCTCAGCAGTTCATCGTGATGCGAAACAACGAACTCCTGGGAATAGGCCACACCAAAGAGTTACTGCAACAACTCACAGAGCAGAGAATTAAAATGGCTCGTCACGCAAACCCGTTGACCGGGCTGCCGGGAAATATTCCGATCCAGGAGGAGATAAAGCGCCTAAGGCTACAAAGCAAGCCCTTTTATCTCGCCTATTTCGATCTCAACAACTTTAAGCCTTATAACGATATCTACGGCTTTTGTCGCGGTGATGAAGTGATCCAGGAGGTGGCAGACTTGTTGGAGCAACATCATGATAACGATAATTTTATCGGCCATGTGGGCGGCGATGACTTCGTTATCATCAGTACCGGGGAGAGCATAGAGATTCTTTGTCGTCAGGTTCTGGTCAACTTTTCAAAAAGAAGAAGACTCTTCTATTCCGACATTCATTGGCAGGCTCAGAAGATGGGGGGAGAAGATCGTAAAGGAGAGGCTTGCGAACATGAACTGATCGGCTTATGCGTCGGAGTGCTGCCACCATCGGTGACATCACAATGCACCGAACATCAACTATCCACCTATAGTGCCAGGGCAAAAAAACAGGCTAAACAAGCGAAAAGCTCATTTAGCCTGTTTAAAGATTCAGACGACAGAGTCGCTTAAAAGGTCAATCAGAGCTTAGGAGCAACCGTTTTGTTCAACCAATCGGCCAATAGCTTTGATTCATATCTGTAGGGCTTGTCGTTCATGCGTCCGACGCTCTGCATGAAGCCCATATCGGTCAACTTCTCGTCCCCGGCCATAATCACCTTATCTCCCTCCAACACCTTATAGCTGAAGGTGATACGGGGGGGATATATCTCTTCGATCAGCCGAATATCATTCATGGTAGCACCAAATGTAGGTCTGACATCACCGGCAAGATCGAGATCAGTCACCAGCATCTCAAGTTTCTGATCCGGCTTCAGGGTCTTACCCGCCGCTTTGTTGAGGTTCTTAGTCAGAGCCTCAAACGTTCTCTGTTCATAGCGGGATTGAATATCGCTCACCGCTTTCACATCGCGAAAGCTCTTAGGATCTTGCCATTGAATTTTAACCACTCCCTGTTCTGTCGTCGGATTTTCAACAGCTTCGTCTGCAGCAACAACCGCGCCGGAAGTTAAAACTCCCGCAAATAGTAAATAGGTTAACTTCATATGGGCCTCCTGAGGCTAAACGCTGATATTGATTACCAAGCAGCCACTATTAAAAAGATATCGACATAGAGAAGGTATCTGGACTGGCGAACAATTAATGTACAGAACCTAACCTGTATATATGCTTAATGCAAAGAAATTAATGGCTAGCCAGTTGTATAGTACATTATCTAAATAAGACCGTTACAATCGACAATCAATTACATCATAGTTGGTAAAAACTGTATCGGTAAATATCTGACCCGGTTGCATGGGAACTGTTAAGGAGGCCACTTACTCAATCGCAAGCAGTTCCATGCAGGAGATCGCCTTGAGGCTCGCATTAGTCAATGATTTAAGTATAAAATACCGACTCTCTCTCCAGTGGGTTCACTCATCAATGAAAAATGCTCAGCCCGTTATCTTCGTCATTACGCTTTTCATTACCCTGGGGGTAACCCTGTATCTGATCAACCGCTCTGAAACGAGGAGTGAGCCGGAGACCTGGTCTTCATTTGTCTATACCAATGGCTATAACTCGGGCAGATATAAGAAGGTCGATGATTTTGATGATTACCCCTCCTGTCGAAGCTATTCGTTAGAAAAGTCGGCACAGTATGATCAAGCCCCCTGGGAGTGTGGATTGCGATGCCGTTTCGACTCGAGCCGTCAGGGATTTCAGTGTGAAACGATGAACAACGAGTAGTTGTGACCCAAATGGCTCACTGGACAAGGTAGCGCTGAAGCTATTTCCCCCCCCCCTTCGATAACCGATGCCACCAGCTCATCGACCAGCCAGCCCTCAGTATTGCAATTGCGAAGGGGGGAGCAGGCGTTATCCTCACTGCCAATTCAGCCGATGTTCAAGTTTCCCGTGCTAATATCCCACTCCAATATTTCGAGACCCCACAACTTGTGTATAGGAGCGACACTATGACATCTAGCATTAAAAACACCTTACTTATCAGCTTGTTCAGCTTAACATTCATAGGTGTCAATGCTAATGCAAGCGAACTCATCAGTATCGACGAGAGCACAACAACGGCCCATGAGCTACTTTCGCAATATGAGGCTATGACCGAAGATATGAGCGCCGACAGGCAACTGGAGGCTGTCGAAAAACAGCTGAACAGCGAAGATCTCGATCTGTTACAGCCTATCTGCAGCGAATACATGATCGACCTGAATACGGGCGATGAAGTCTGTGTAGCGCAGTAAAGATACCATTCGAGTTGAGAGGCTAAAAAGCCTCTCTCTTTTTAGCAAAGCACCATTCGCGGCTAAAGCCACTCCTACAAAGGCTCGTCGCTGACTCCGGCAACAGTTATCCCCCCCCTCGAGTCGCCGAATTTTTACTGTGCACTTTTCATTCAGCTCCGGTACATCTTTTACCGGATAGGATACGCATTAATTAATCGAGACTAATACACCAGGATGACACCTCTTATCCATATCTGCCGAAAGAGATAGGGTTAAGAGCCAACGGTTCCTTTATGGTCACAACTGCAGATCCGGAGATTATTTATGAGCCACTCAATCACTCAAACCAAGGTAGCATTTTCAGGAAAGGTCGCCCTCATTGCCGGCTTACTCATCGCAACCGCTGTTATCGGGCAGGTCAAAGCCGATGAGTTAACGCCATCTGAAAAGGCTGCGGTGAATCAACACTTCGAAATTTTAGCCACTCACCAGAGTGAGTCTGAAAACGCTTTGATTGAGAGCCAACAAGATGAGTTCGAGCTGAAACTATCGACGGCCGAAGAACTGTTTATGGACAAGACCTGTGATGACAACGGCCTGCATTATGACAGTAATGCCGAAGTCTGTTACGAATGATCGCAGCGCCGCCTCGGTTACCGACAGAAAAAAAGCGAGGCTCTCCTCGCTTTTTCTATCTGAGACCAGCTAAGAGATTAAAACGGAAATGCCTCGCTCAACTGCGGGTAGTTCGCCTTTAGGTGTTTCTTCTTTGTCGAGAACTTCTTACCCTGAGGTGTCGCCATCCCCGAAGGAACGAAAGGCAACTCCCCATCAGTCCTCTCTTCAAAAATCTGTCCGGCTATCAGGTCGTACTCATCCAAAAACGGATAAGCATAGCCATCCTTTTCCGGCCACTGCGTAAGTTGGCCCAGGTCATCCGGGTTGAGTACGACTTTGTCGTACCACTCTTTACCCAATGAGATAAGAAAACAGCGAAACTCAGCAAAGGCATACTCTGAATCACAGCCGGTAATAATATAAGCAGCTCCCCATACCGACCATGAGTATGACCGACGCATCTGTTGTCCAAAGAACTTATCAAATTCCACAAGCTGATCGTCACTCAGCGCTTCAAGTTTACTCTTTAAATTATCGGCTAAGCTAATCTGGTCTTGATCCGGCGTCGTTCTCGTTACCAGCTGCCAAAATTCTGTTTCGGTCATAAAAATCTCACTCTGTTTTCCTCCCGCCATTCTAATCTATATCACTTTGATTTTGACTCTTAACTCTGATTTTTTTACACTCGCCGCTCATTAACTCTACTAATGCGCTACCCAAGAGACCTCCAATGAAAAGACCAAGCCCTGCCCTCTTTATCATCATGTTCCTCTACTCCATATTAGCTATAGTAGCGATTTACCGAGCGGTAAGCACACAGTCCGTCGATCTCTTTTCGTTAGGGGTTATCCCGGTTCTCGTAGGTTTAGCCATGCGGACCAGCTGGGCCGGCATCGCATTCAAAGTCTATCTGTTCATTCAGACTCTGGGGCTCGCAGCGCTTGCAGGCACCGCCATCATCGCCTATCAGGTAACGCCTGACGATGTGAAAGTGGTTATCAATAACCAGGAGATCCCGGTACCACTCATCGCCCTGCTCGGCGTCACTCTGCTAGGGTTTCAGTTTTGGGTCGCCTTCTCTAAAAAGACAAACGCATACCTGCGTAACGATGAGACTCATTAGGGAAAAACACCGCCTAATCAGCCGGGTAGCGTGTTGCTAAGATGTTGTCCTTAGGGTAATTTAGCCGCACATACTAATAATAAGAACTGATCCAATGCACACACTATCACCCGGTGAACTTTCAATCCTGCTTGTAGAGCCTTCCGATACACAGAGAAAAATTATCTCCAGCAGACTGACCCACGAAGGGATCTGCAACATACAAGCGGCTAAAAGCATCAGCGAAGCTATGGAGATCATAGCTCGCCACCAGCCCGATCTGGTGGCCAGTGCCATGCATTTCGACGATGGAACTGCACTGGACCTGCTCAAGCAGTTAAAACAGGCCGATGAATACCGCGATATTCAATTCATGTTGGTCTCCAGTGAATGCCGCCGGGAACAACTTGAGGTATTCAGACAATCCGGTGTGGTCTCCATTCTTCCCAAGCCCTTCTCTTCTGAACACTTAGGCAAGGCTCTCAATGCGACCATAGACCTTCTGAGTCAAGATGAACTCGATCTTGCCCACTTCGATGTACATAACTTGAGAGTTCTGGTTGTCGATGACAGTAAGATGGCAAGAAATATCATCAGACGTACGATCTCAAATTTAGGGCTGCAGCTGATCACCGAGGCCACGGACGGTGAGCAAGCCATAGAAATTATGAAGCAAAATATGTTTGATCTGGTGATCACCGATTACAATATGCCCAGCGTCGATGGCTTAGCGCTGACCCAGTTTATTCGTAATGACAGCCAACAGTCTCATATCCCTATCCTTATGGTCTCATCGGAGGCTAATGACACCCATCTCAGCAATGTTTCCCTGGCCGGTGTCAATGCCCTCTGTGATAAGCCCTTCGAGCCTCAGCTCGTTAAGCAGCTCCTCTACCAACTACTCGATGAATAAGCTTTAAATATCAATTTATGGAGAAAGATCCGGCACCTTAACCGCGATGCAGACAGCCAAGGAGCCCGATAGCAAGCCTGTTCATTAAGCCGACAGGTGAAATTGATCCATTTTTAGACAAATATTGTCCTCAAAGGGCAATTCTGAGCGCTAAAGCACTTTTAATATGCCATGGCTTATGGCATGTTAGGTCCAGCGATTACTAAGTAATTAATGTGATTGGTATAATTAAATCTACGGAAAGAAGAGACTATTCAAATGAATAAGACTGAACTTGTTGCAAAAATAGCTGAGAATGCGGAACTGACTAAAGCAGAAGCTGCACGCGCACTGAAATCTTTTGAAGAGACTGTCACCGAAGCGATGAAAAATGGTGATAAGATCTCAATCGTTGGTTTTGGTTCTTTCGAAACTTCTAATCGTGCTGCACGTACTGGCCGCAACCCTCAAACGGGTAAAGAGATCCAAATCCCGGCAGCTACTGTTCCAAAATTTAAAGCCGGTAAGACTCTGAAAGACAGCGTTAACTAATCACGCTTTTTCATTGCTTATAAATAAAAACCTCCTTAAGGAGGTTTTTTTGTATCCGCATATCGAATCAGGACTCAGGTGGTACCTCGGCATCATCACACCTTGCACTACTGGAGTGCATTTTCTGCTCCATTAATAGTCACTCTCCCCCGCCGCTATAGAATACAACACCGTAACCAATTGATATTAATCAAAACTAACTGTGGCACAAGATTAGCAGCCCTTTCTCTGGCAGTAATAACTATAAAGATACACTCGCTCATTAATGAAAGGGAATGAATATGAAACAAGCACTCAGCTCTAGCTCTATCATGGCCTCGGCTTTTTTAATGGCCTTTTGCGCTAACGCCAGCGTTACGGGGAATATTGGCGCCAGTTCTAACTACCTATGGAGAGGGGTCACCCAGACCCAGGATGCCGTCGCCGTTCAGGCCGGCATAGATTATGAGCATGATAGCGGACTCTACCTTGGCACATGGGGCTCGAATGTAGACTTTGGTGATACAACCAGCTATGAAATTGATTTCTATGCAGGTTACTCAGGATCTGTTGGTGAAGAGTTTGGCTACGATATCAGTTATCTCTATTACGCCTACCCCGACAGCGACTCCAGTGTCGACTTTGGTGAGATTACGGCTGCATTAAGTTGGAAGTGGTTTTCGGTCAGTTACTCAAAGATAGTCAATGCCGGGAGTGATGTAGCCGCAGATCCACTGGATGAGAAAGATCTCTCCTATATCCAGGCTGGCTTCTCCCTCCCTTTCTCGGACACATTGAGCTTAGATCTACATTACGGCTACTCATCCGGCGACGTGAGTACCGCCTGGTTTGATGTCGACAGCTATACCGACTACTCACTCTCTCTCAATAAAGATACCGACCTTGGCACAGTCTCATTTATGGTGAGCGATACGGATCTGGAGCAGGACGATCCTAAAGTGATCCTGGGATACAGCTATAGTTTCGGACTCTAGCTTCTGAGAGAGTGTTAACTCCCGTTTGGCACAGCGAATAACCCTGATTGGAAATTATGCCTTAAGAAAATAGCAGAGTTTCAATTTGTGATCTCAAGCTAGATGTGTTATCACTAAAATAGCGATAACGCATCTAACCACAGACTGCAAACAACTGATATTAAAGTTTATTTTACCCAGCCTGATTATTAAAAAGGCAAAAAGTGGCTTTTTAACTCATCAATAGATAATGTTAAATCGATCTCACTTTTCCTCATAAGAGCCTGATATCTTTCTCATCAGCGCTTACTAATGTTTCCGACTCATCCGAGTTAACGTCTTAGGTTATAGCGCTTGTTTTTGCTCTTTACCTTAAC
The DNA here is from genome assembly GCF_947501225.1 of uncultured Shewanella sp. Taxonomy (GTDB): domain Bacteria; phylum Pseudomonadota; class Gammaproteobacteria; order Enterobacterales; family Shewanellaceae; genus Shewanella. Next base: position 213,461 of record NZ_CANMUW010000003.1, on the reverse strand, counting down.
TTTCTGACACCCTGAAGGTGTCATTTTCTAATCGATGGCAACTATTAAAATGCCATAAGTATTTCACAAGAGAGGAGTTGGTTATGGCTCAGATTATTGACCTTGTGCCCAACGATGCAGAGATAGAAGCGATGACAGCCCCAAAAAATAAACGGGCTGCCGATGATCTAAAACACAGACGTGAAGTAAAAAAACGCTTGGAAGAGCGACTGGCAGAAGCCGCACTTCAGCGAGCCATTGGCGGAGATTTTTACTAATCCCCTATCTACTTGAATCCAGGATTCTCCCCCTGGATTCGAGTATAATTGCTTACCCGCCAAATCGGCTTAAAACACTCTCCTATTGGCAAGTAGGTTAAGATTATGACTCAGTTTTACTGGCTATAAACTAGATACTACTTCCCTTTTACCTCCTGTTTATCCCATCTTTCTTTTATTCTAATTATCTCCTCAATAGCACCACAAAAGAATTCAACCAGTCTGGGCTCAAAATGGCTTCCGGAACCACTTCTGATCTCTGCAATGGAATCCTCAATCGACCATGCCTCTTTGTAGGGGCGGTTCATAGTTAATGCATCGAAAACATCGGCAATGGCAACGATTCTGGCACTCTCAGGGATAGACTCTCCTGCAAGCCCCATCGGATAACCACTACCATCCCACTTTTCATGATGATACAGGGCTATCTCTGCGGCCATACTAAAAATAGGATTATGACTCATGCCCAGAATACGGTTACCTATTTCAGTGTGGCTCTTCATTACCTCCCATTCATCAGCAGTCAGTTTGCGCGGTGCCTTCAAAATTGTATCGGGTATACCAATCTTACCGGTGTCATGCATCGACGCGCTCAATTCAAGGCGCCCAGCAAGCTCACTACTCCACCCGGCAGCCTCCGCAATAACTTTGGCATAAGCCGACATTCGCCATATATGTACACCGGTATCGGTATCATTATAGTGCCCCGCCTCACCGAGCATGAATATTGCGGCCTTCTGATTTTCTTCCAGCTCATTAACTCGCACCAGTGAAAGGTGAGTCTGCACCCGCCTCAACACAATTGGGGCTGATATCGGTTTTTGAATGTAATCTACGGCACCAACATCAAAACCTTTTGCCTCATCTTCCACTTCATTCATAGCGGTAACAAAAATGACCGGAATCTTATCTGTAGCCGGGTAGGCCTTTAATCTCTCACACACTTCATAACCATTCATACCCGGCATCATAATATCCAGTAAAATCAGATCGGGTTCATGTTTAACCGCCACCTCGAGTGTTTTATCTCCATTTGTGGCAAAAATAAGCTGATATTGATCCTTCAATACCTGCTTCAATACATTGAGGTTATTAGGTTCATCATCAACAAGAAGTATTTTTTTCTTCATCTGTTTTCTCCCTGTTTCAAGCCCCATTTTTCAATTAGGACATTTGCAATATCTTTCGCCGCATCAAAGTCAAAGTCATCAACTTCACGGTGAAGTGGGACCAAATCGGCTCCCCCAACATACTCTGTAAGTCGGGTCAGCACAGGCTCAACATCATCAGGGTTTAACTTGTCCAAGGCGAGAAGGAGCTCATCTGCCAAGCCACTTACAACTGCGGCATCGAACTCCTTCGTTGGCAAGGCTTCAACCTCAGGCAACTCTAGTGTGTCGATTGCTGCAACGGCTTTAGCAAGTGAGCTTTTTAACTCACCAATCATTTGGGGGAGTTCATTTTTCACACCGGCTTTCAAGGCTGCATTGACATCGACAGCTAACAGCGCAACCCGATCCAACATCAAGTTCCCAGCCACCCCTTTCAATGCATGAGTTAACTTTCTGGCTCGTTCAAAGTCATCTGTAGCCCCCCTCAATAAATCCTCAACTAATACGGCATCACCTGCATGCTCATGAGAAAAAGAGAGCAATGCCTTGGCATAAACAATAGGATCCCGCCAAACCTCCATCGCTTTCGAAATATCCGCTACTTGCTGTACGGGAGAAAGATCAAACTCATCCCGATGGTTTGGACTAATTTTTCGACTCGTATTCTCAGTACCTATACCACTGGTAACATGCTGTTCTATTGCAGCAAACAGACTATTAAAATCAATAGGCTTTGCTTCGACACTATCCATACCGGCTTTCAAACATTTTTGGTGGTCCTCACGCATCACACTGGCAGTTAACGCTAAAATTGGAATATGATTACCTGTGGGTTTCTCAAGCCTGCGTATCCTACGACAAGCCTCCAGACCATCCATTTCAGGCATCATCACATCCATTAAAATCAAGTCATATGAACCTTGCCTAAACGCTTCGACAACCTCATAACCATTCTTTGCCCAAAATACATCGTGTCCCTGCTGCTTGAACCGCAACATAACAAGCGTGGCGTTTTCAGTGATATCTTCGGCCAAAAGGATGCGAAACAAGCGTGGAGAAACATAGTCATCTTCAACCCTGGAAAGCTCTTCATAGAGACAAGCATCCATGCTGGTCGATTCAGGCATATGAGCGGTAAAGTGGAAGCTCGATCCCTTCCCGGCCTCACTCTCTGCCCATAACTCCCCCCCCATCAGCTCTACTATCTGTTTTGAAATGGTGGTGCCCAACCCAGTACCACCAAATCGACGACTGGTGGAGCTATCGGCCTGAACAAATGAGTCAAATACTTTATCCAGCTGTTCCGGGCTCATGCCGATACCAGTATCGCTGATATTAAAATGCAACTGTCCTGCTTCCTCGCCCGGTAATACACAAATCTTCACCTCCCCCTTATCCGTAAACTTGATGGCATTACCTACCAGGTTCAACATTACCTGCTGTAGCCTGGAGGGGTCTCCCACAAAATGAGTTGGCAACTTTGCATCGTATTCAGTTTTTAACTCTAATCCCTTTTCCACCGCCTTCTGCTCCAATATTCTCATTGCAATTGCAAGAGCATTGGGTAAATGAAAACAGACGGTATCGAGAGTGAACTTACCGCTCTCCAGCTTTGAGATATCCAAAATATCGTTAATCAATCCCAATAACGCTTTAGAGGATGTCACTATGGTCTCAACATGGCCCGCAGTCTCAGCAGTCAATTCCGGAGCCTGAAGCACTACCTCAGCAAAACCTATTATGGAATTCATCGGCGTTCTTATTTCATGACTCATATTGGCAAGGAATGCCGATTTGGCACGAGTACCAGATTCGGCAGACTCCTTAGCCAGTTGTAAATCCCCCTCAATCTTTTTTTGCCGAGTAATATCACTGATAAATGCCACAAAAAGGTGATGGCCTTCTCCCAAATCCCTGTGGCCTACCGATAAAAAAGCCGGGAAGGTACTATTATCTTTACGCTTCGCTATCACCTCCCGACCACGGCCAATCACATGAGTCTCACCGCTCTTAATATATTGACTTAAGTAGTTATCGTGCTCAGAACTCATCGGTTCACCCATCAACATAGAGACATTGCGACCAACTACATCCTCCCTCTTCCAACCAAATAACTCGGTTGCAGAGGGATTAAATTCATGCACTATACCTAGCTCATCAATTGTGATGACACCACTTGCGGCGGTTTGAACTATCGCCTTAACTTCGGCAGTGGCCATAGCTACCAACTTTTCCAGATGTTCACGATGCTGAACAAGCTCTTTCTCGACAGCTTTCTGTTTGGAGAGATCCGTCATTATGCCGACAAACATTTTGCCATCGCTTAACTCCATCTCGCCGACTGACAAATGTATGGGAACAAGAGTGCCGTCCTTACATTGAGCAATCACCTCGCGACCCGAGCCGATGATACGAGGCGTTCCGCCATTAACATAACGATTCAGATAACTATCATGTTCAGAGTGATAGGGGTCTGGCATCAATATCTTGACATTGCGATCAATAACCTCAGTCGCGGAGTAGCCTAAAAGACGTTCAGCTGCCGAATTGAATGATTGAATCAGTCCATTAGAATCAATAGTAATAATAGGATTCACCGCGGTTTCAAATATGGCCCTATTCAGCTCCTCGCTGCGATCCAGCGAACGCTTAGCCTCCTTCTGCGCGCTTAAATCCAGAACCGACCCAATAAATACTCTTGCTTCACCTAGTTGCACCTGATTCACCGCCAGCCAGAGTGGAAAACTTGTTCCATCCTTTCGTAAACCAGGCAGTTCGCGCCCCTTGCCGATGATATGTGCGTCACCTTCACATTGATAACGAGACAGATATGCATCATGCATCGAGTGATAGGGTTCAGGCATCAGCATGGAGACATTTCGACCAACAACTTCACCGGCTGAATAACCAAATATACTTTCAGCTACCGCATCAAAAGATTGAATGATGCCGGATGGATTAATTGTAATGCCGCCGACAGCGGTACTTTGTTGTGGTTCATACCCCATACTCAGCTCCGATACCTTTGCCGCAAATCACTTTTTAAAGCTCCCTTAAGGAGTTCCAATGAAAGAGGCTACGCGGAAAGTGGTGTATCGTTCCGCAAAATAATACCCGACTATTATTATAGGTTATTTCTGAAAGTTGACAGGAGTTCTCCCTTTGATTGTTTATGGTACGGGTAATGAAGCCATTAAACGGTTTTACAATTAGGTGAGTATCTGAACGATTTAGGTTTATCTGGTGGGATGGTTAAAGCGGTTTTTTAGAATTCTTAAATTCACTTTATTTTCCAGCCCCGTCTGAGAGAGATGAAGGAGATTTCAGACGAGGCTCGATTCAAGAAGCAGTTAAGCAGATTTAAAAGTAGTAACCGAAGTTAATATTAACCCGGTAATCCCAATCATCACCGACCTCAGGCAGACCGATATGATCGTTGTTCGCGGTCGAGAAGGTCATGTTCTTACCCGCAATGAGATCAACCATGGTATAAGTAGGCCCGGCCGCGATAGCCATGCCCGTGACGTTCTGGAAACTATTATCGTAAGAGTCATCTTCAACATCGGGAGTGAGTACCCCAAAGTCGTTATAGACCTTAACGCTTCCCCAATCTGTAGCTATGGTTTTTGCCAGGTTAAAATTATAGATCTGCCCTTTCGATGCGACTTCATACTGCCAACCGACGACAGAGACACCAATCTTGTTCTCATCGGCAGAATCTGCTGCGTCAAACTCATAATGCATCGCCTGTGCCTGGATATTCCAACCACCAAAAGTTCCATCTAAGTGAGCAGCAAGAGCAAAGCGGTCGCCTGTATTGCCAGTCCCGCTGTTATATATCTGACCATACTGCCCCGAAGCCCCGATCGTAACCGCGCCGAAGGTCTGGGTGTGGCGTAGGTTGAACTGATTAGTTTCTTCATTGTTATATTCAGTTCCGTTGATTGTCCCCGTATAGAGGTCTGCAGCATAACGGGCATTGTTACTCGCACCATATTCGGGGCTCTTGAAGAAAGCGACGTCCGTCTGCATTCCACCACTCTTATAGACAGCTTTTACGCCGACATCCCGGTCATCTTCAAAACCAAGGTAATAGGGTAAGCCCATCCACCAGGAGTTAGAGATATAACCGTGATTACCGAATGGCACATGAGTGATACCAGCCTGAATCTGCAACTCCGTCGACATCTCATAAGTTGCGTAACCCAGGATGATATAGTCATTACTCTTGTTGAGTCGGTATTCCGAGGCGAAGCCCCAGTTACCGCTACTTCCGCTTGCCGTCAGCGACAGCGTGTCGAACGCAATATCGCCCAACTTATCTTTTGATGATTCGCTGTAGTCGATATAGCTGTAATTAACACGTACAGAACCGCCAATGTTGAGGTTTTCATTTATTTCCGCAGCCCCCGCAGGGACTGCGAGTGCTGCCAGCAGAGACGCAGCAATCGCAGTAAGTTTTCTCATTGTATTACCTGTTTTTATTTTAAATTTGTAAATTCAACCACATGGCATTCAGTGCAGATCGCTTCCGAGGCTTTGTGCTCGGAGTGACAGGCCGTACACTCAAGCAGATCTTCGTAGTGGTGTGACCCATGAGGTTTTTTATCCCAGCGGTTTGGCTGTGTCGGGATCTCACTCATCCCACCATGACATTCAATACAGGTTTCAGCCTCGGGGCGCTGAAACTTGCCTTTGGTTGTGTGGCAGGTGCGGCAATCTAACGCATCCTCGTGGTGAGGTTTCATCTTGTTGGCAGCTGTAGCGCTGAATGACAACAGCAGCGTAACCGTGGCTGCGACCAGAAAAGTTCTCATTATGCATTCGCCTTATATTTTGCCGCAGTACGACCTGCGATCTGTCCAAACACTAATCCATCAATTGATGAACAGCCGCCCAGTCGATCCATACCGTGAACACCGCCGGCAATCTCGCCCGCAGCGAATAAGCCCCTGATCGGCTCACATGTCGTAGCATCGATGACCTCTGCATCCGGAGTGATCGCGACACCACCCATGCAGTAATGCAATACGGGAGACAAGCGAAATGAATAGAACGGCGCCTTGAGCTCGGTTCTTACATCCAGTGGTTTGTTGAATGGATCTGGCGCGCCGTCTACGATCTTGTTCCAATCTGCAATAGTCTGGGTCAACGTTGCTTCGTCAACGCCATGGCGCTCCGCAAGCTCGGCTATTGAGTCAGACTTCTTCACCGCACCGTCGCGATAGGCAGCTTTAAACCCTTCTGCATGTTTGGTTGTCTCTTCGCTGCAGAAGGTAAATGGGTAGTTTGGTGTTTCTTTGGTGCCTTTCTGCATCACAACCAATTCGGCTTCGGAACGGGTACGACGAGATGCAAGCTCATTCACAAAACGCCTACCCGTCTTAGGGTCTACGGCGATCCCTTCACTGAAGGCATAATCTGAGAAGAAAGACCCGGGACCAGCCGGACGCTCATCCGGTGACCCCCATGGCCCTAACTGGTACATGTCTAACATGACCGGTAGCGACCCGGCTGCCAGTAACGACTTTATCATGTCAGCCGTGGCCCCCGACTGAGCGGTAGATCTTAAGCCTGCATAAACCGGCATAGTAGTCTTGACGAACTGTTTATCGCTGCCCCAGCCACCGGATGCGACCACTACGCCGTGGCGTGATCTGTAGCTTAACTCTTTATCAAACCTTCCGGTCTTAGAGTCGAAGTTCGTTTGAACTGCAACACCGCTGACGCTGCTGCCGTCATTGATGATCGCCGACACGTTTGTGCGGTTCTGGAACTGAATGCCTTTCTCAAGCAGATACTTATGCATAGGTACAACAATTCCGCCACCCGATGCGTTCGATGGTATGTGCCCCCTTGGTGCGCTGTGGCTACCCAGGCGAAGCAGCTTATCTTTAAACTCGACACCACACTCCATCATCATGTCGTAAGCAGTGCTGGCCTGAGTTGCCATAGTCATTGCCAACTCCGGGTGATTGAAGCCACGGCCAACTTTAACCATGTCTTTCACCAACAGCTCAGGCGAATCTTCAATGCCATGCTTCTCCTGCAACCTGGTACCCGGCATACAGACGATGCCACCACAGATAGCTGATGCGCCGCCGTAGGCAACCATCTTCTCCAGGATTAAGATCTTCTTCAGTCCGGCTTTATTGGCCGAATAGGCGGCCGATAATCCTGCGAAGCCACTACCAACGATTATCAGGTCGTACTCTTGATCGAATAACACCTTCTCTTTTTTATCGGTGCCGGAGGCATGCACCGTGCCTAACGTTGCCACAGGCAAAATCGCCGCAGCCTTTAATAAGTCTCTACGTTTCATTATCTTTTTCTCTTGGGAAAATCCCCCTCAATGAAGTTGAGGGGGCTAAAGCACGATTACTCGTATAGTGATTCCAGCTGAACGTTCTTGATGAACTGGACGCCGTTGTTGATATCTTTGGTGTAGGCTCTGTCTTTATCTACAAACGGAACAACTTTGCGGTAAGCTTTAAGCAGACGCTCGGTCCCCTCTCCAAGCTCATACCCCTGCTCATCTCTTCGCATCTGAGCCCCCTGAGTCATATGCAAGGTTTCAAAAGAGAGGATCTCAGCGCCCACGTTTGCCATCTGACGTAAGCGGTCCGCAGTCAGGTTGACATTGCTGTACATCTCCTCGATACCACCTGAAGTGGGCATGCCGTATAGCGTTACATTGTTCGTAAGGGACATGGCTTCGGCATAGAGGCCTACCATAGGCTGACCTATGTTAGCGAAACCGTCACCATGGACACCATTAGTCACATTAGACTTGGCTGAAAGATACTTACTCATGTGGGTACGACGAGAATCATCGACCTGCATGATTCGCCATCCGGAGCCATGTAACAGGTGCGCCACCGCCTTTATGGTACTTTCTGTCTGCAAGGCTATCTGAGTGAAGTCAAAAGCTGAGTTGGAGTTGATGTAATCACGACTTGTCCCACTGGGATCGACAGCATAATGCTTAACAACCGGGGTATCTGAATACCAAAGGTCACTCTTACCGGCAATCGTCACCAGAGGGTTATCTGACGTATGGTTAATTTGAATATTGACCAGCTGCTTAAGACGATCCATCTCATTCAATGCTGTCGCCAGTGTCCAGTGAGCGCTACGAAATGATAGTGCATCCTGTAACCCGCGCTGCTCATTCATCTCCCACAGGTAAGAGCCCTTCAACGATAACAGTATCGCCTCAGCGGCCTCATGCCCCTTAGGCATTCCCTTTCCCTCGACAGAGTGCCACAGGAATGGGCTGACATTACCATTGAGTGTCTCAAGACCCGCTGCTATCAGGTAAGGTGAATAGTTAATAATCTTATCGGCCTTTTGCATCGCGTCGACCAAGATGGCCATAGATACGTTAGCATTCGACAGGATAGAGATCCCATCCAGGCCGAAAGGACGAAACTTCTTCATCCCAAGGGCTTTCAAGACCTCCTTCGAGTCTCTTCGCTTTCCCTTATAGTTAATGTCCCACTCCCCCATGAGTGCCAGGCCAATATGGGTCGGCCAGGCTAAATCGTTTAATCCCATAGAGCCACGGCTGGGGATTAGCGGGTTAGCATCGTTATTCACCAACTTTAAAAATGCATCGGCTGCATCGGTTGTCATGCCTGTAAGCCCGGCAGCCATCTGGTTCAAACGGATAATCATCGACATCTTAACGATATCGTTAGGCAGGAATGGACCAACGCCAGCCGCCTGAATACGCATTTGACGTTCATTGAAAGCGATAGATGCGCTTCTCATCGGCTCTTTAGTGACGTCACCGTTAACTATCTGTTGATCCTTGAGTTCACCGAAGTTTACGTTAAGTCCATAAACCGTTTTGCCATGTTTAGTGGCATCGATAGATATGTCATATGATTTCTTAATACGACTCCAGCCGGCTTTAGATATTCGAACATCGTTCCCGGGCTGTGCTGCCTCCCTCAGAGTCTCAACAGTCAGACTCTTACCATCCAAGGTAAATGTCTCGGCATAGCTTGCCGGAGCCGTGAGTACTGCGCCAATCAGTACAGGTAATGTGCGTGTAATCAATTTACTCTTTATCATCATCTAACCCTATTTTTACTTCCCGTTATTTCTGGCGGGAATAATATTTGTAGCAAGGGTAAGTTTATGTGATGAAAGTCAGGTATGCCGACGTATAAGTTTTTCTTATACCTGATGAGGTGGCAGAAGTATGAAGCTGGTCAGCATAATAGCTGGCTGTTCGAGTCATAATCACTATTTCAAGCCAATTGATGATTCCATTGGTATTTTGATGGAACTCACGCTTTTAACAAAACAATGACATAAGAAATACAATCAGATGCTAAAGAACACGAAAATCCACTATTTCTATTACGCCGCGAAGTATTCATCTTTCTCTAAGGCCGCTGAATTTATGCAGGTTTCTCAGCCCAGCGTAAGCTCGAAAATCATCGCACTGGAAAAAGAGATCGGGATCAAGCTGTTCGAGCGTGACAAGCATGGCGTCCACCTCACCAAGAAAGGCGCGGTCCTGTACGGCGAAGTGGAGAAGGCAATAAAGTCATTTGAAAATATTGAGTTAGGCATAAAAAGGATCAAGGGAAAGGCCTTAATTAAGATAGCCACTCAGCCGAGACTTTATGAAAAATACCTCGAACCTAAGTTAACTAAAGAGTTCCTCTCCGAGTTCTTCATGCAGATCAGTACCGGAGAGTTGACAACCATTAAAAATTGGATGGATTCAGGCGAGGTCGATGTCGTGATAACCGAAGGCATATTCAACGACCACCCTGTCTTCGAATACGCAGTCGAGTTAGATAACCTTAAGTTTTACTGGGCAAAGAAAACAAACACAGAGTTCACTCCCCCCATACCCACCTTCGTGCATTCAGATATCTGGAACCATTGGCACGATCTGAGCCAGTGCATGCCAGAGGGCGCAGATTATAAGCAGATAATGATCATAGACACCCCTGATTTTTCCTCAAAGCTTATCCAGAGAGGCATAGGGATCGGCCTGCTCCCCGAGCAGATGATATTGAAAAATGAAAATTTGGAAAAATGTGAGGGCCCGACTTCAGGAACTGTCGACGGCCCGATCGCGGTATACATAAACAGGGATAAAGCCGCCGAGCTGGACGAGTGCGATATCGTCAACCGGATCATGTCGTAGAGATTTATTGCACTTTACCGTACAGGTAGAGTGCAGTTAAAAACTGCATGACAGATAAAAATTGTTCTACCTTATCAATAAGTAACACTTATTGCTTATGCCTCACTTGCTTAATCCACTGCATGGTATAGAGCACAAGATAGAGCAGTGCGACAATGAGCGCGGTATAGAGAAATGTGGGCACAAACCAGCTCGAAGCCGTATCAAAAACAAAACTCCAATTGGTACCATTTTGATCGCGGAAGATACCGCCCGGGTTCTCGACCCACTCCCAGACAAGAATAATTAGTGTCACCAAAACGGAGACGATAGCCCCTATCAACAAGCCGAAGGAGCAAAAGCTATATTTCATATCCGGGAGTTTCAATTTTTCACTTCCATTTATCCCTTAGATTTACCCAAGATAACCTAACAGACCTACAATAAATATAGCCCGAACTTTCGACCGGGCTTATTCAGGGTAACCCGTAATATCCCTGATCTTAGAGTAAAGAGGCTGCAGCTTCTTATAGATGTTGAGATAGACCTCCCTATAGAGCCGCTGATACATCTTATAATGCTCATCATCGGGCTCGAAGCGTTTGCCCTTATGCACCATGGCCTTAATTGCGCTGTCGAAATCTTGGTATAACCCCAGCCCGACCGCGGCATCGATGGCGGCGCCCAGCCCTGAGGTCTCGACCGTATGAGCCCTTACCGTAGTTAAGCCGAATATATCGGCGGCGATCTGCATGGCCGCATCACTCTGGGCCCCACCGCCGGAGACTCTAAGCTCCTTTATCTTGCAGCCACTGCGTTTTTCGATCGCCTCAAGTCCCTCCTTCAGGCCGAATGCCAACCCCTCCAGAATGGCACGATACAGGTGCGCCCGGGTATGAATATCGCCGAAACCTATCACGGCACCTTTCGCTTCCGGACCGGGTTGCTTCACACCGGGGCCCCAGTAGGGCTGAAGCATCAAGCCCATGGAACCGGGGGGGACAGTATTGACCAGCTCATCGAACAGGGCTTCGGCCTCAATCCCCGCCTCATCCGCCCTTGCCTTCTCGATATGAGCAAACTGCTCCTTGAACCAGCTCACCATCCAGAAGCCCCGGTACAACATCACTTCGCTGCAGTAGGAACCGGCAATGGCCGACGGATAGGGAGGAAGAAAGCGCACCGCCTCGACATAACGTTCCATGGTGACATTGATGGTTGCGGTAGTACCGAAGCTCAGGCAGCCCACATCCGGGTGCTGACCGCCGGAGCCCAGAACCTCACATGCTTTATCAGCTGCGGCGGCTATCACAGGCAATCCCTCGGGGATCCCGGTCAGTGCGCTTGCCTGAGCCGTGATCTCACCTATCCGATCGCCGGGATCGACCAGAGGCAGCAGCTGATCTTCTCTCACATTCAGTGCCCGCCACTTCCAGTCCCACTTTTTCGCCCATCTGTGTTTTCTGTAATCGAATGGGAGGTAGCCCACCTGAGAGCCCGATGAATCGACCCACTCGCCGGTCAGCCTGTGGTGAAAAAAGCCCGAGAGGAAGGTAAATTTATAGGTTTTGTCCCACACATCCCGCCGGGCCTGATAGAGCCAGTTAGGCTGAGCCCGACTGCGGAAGGTGTTGATGGTTTCCTCGAGCCCCATCACCTTAAACAGCGGATCCCAGAAACCTCCCAGACTCTTTTCGGGCTCGGCTTTACGCTGATCTAACCATAATATGGCGTCATGCAACGGATTGCCGTCGCTGTCCAGTGGCAGCATGGTGCCGCGCTGCGTGGTCACAGACATCCCTTTGATTCTTGTCCTATCGATACCTTGAGCCCAGAGTGACTGGCAGGCCTGGCACAACTTATCCCAGTAATATTCGCCACTTTGCTCACACCAACCTGACTCGGGTGACAGATAGGGGATGAGCTTCACCTGAGACTTGGCCACCAGCTGACCCTGTAGATCGAAGATCAACGCCCGGACACTCTGAGTGCCGTTATCGATAGCCAGTAGGTAGTCGCTATTTTTTTCATTTATCATAGACTGTCTGTACTTAATAATCCGTCGGTATTTTGTATGCTGCCGGTAGTCGATTGGCTGTCGGCTCTTGACTGGCTGTAGGCACTCGACTGGCTGTAGGCACTGGCCGGCCTGTCTGGGTTTGGCAGAGAGTAGTATTTCGAAAAAATCTGCACATATCTCAACCACTCCTGCTCAGCCATCGACTCAGACCAGTTCAGAGATTGGCGGCACAGGTCGAGAAGCCGCTCCCGATACCTGATAATGCCATCTCCCAACAATAAGCCCAAACGGGTACGTCGCAGCAGGAGATCGTCTAGGTGAACCACGCTCTCATGGGTCAGCGACCACTCCAGCTCCCGCCACTGGCACCGACTAAAGCCGATCTCGCAACTGTTTTCCATATCAGAGATACGGGGCGCAAAATGACCAAAATAGCCGCTGAGGCGTTTATCGGCATAGCCCTTAGCTGGCCGACTAAACTCAGCCTGTTTTATCTGCTTCATCATGGCTGGAAACTGAGCCTTGATGCTCTCGAGCACCTCCTCAGCCATCTTATGAAAACCGGTCAACTTGCCCCCTGTGACCGAGATAAGGCCGGGCTTCGACCAGATGAGATGTTCTCGGGACTCCTTGGAAGGCTCGGTCTCTGCCGATGAACTCAATATCGGTCTGATGCCACTCCAGCAACTTATCACATCCTGTTCGTCCAGGCCCTTATCCGGGAAATAGTGCCGGGCAAGCTGCAGCAGATAATCCACCTCACCCTGGGATATTCCCGGCTCAGTCTCGATCCCATTATCATGATCCAGATCGGTCGTGCCGATCACTGTGCATCCCTGCCACGGGTAGATATAGACAGGCCGCTTATCTGTGGGGTGGAAAAAGGTGATGCAAGCAGAAACAGGAAGTCGCTCGAAAGGCAGCACCAGATGGCTCCCCCTCAAGGGCCTTAGCAGCCCTTTCTCAAGTGGGTGAAGCTGTGATGCCCAGCTTCCGGTTGCATTGATGACACATCTCGCATCTACCTGATGCTTTCGCCCGTCCAGCTCGAGTTCGATCCCGGAGATCTCACTCTCTGATTCGATAAGTCCGGTGACTTTGGCGTAATTAAGCGCCTCGCCCCCTGCAAGCACGCCATCTTGTAACAGACGCAGCACCAACCGAGCATCATCGGTGACCCCATCGGCAAACAGATTCACTCCTGTGACCCCATCAAATGAGAGCTCCGTCAACCAGGTCTTAGCTTTCTCGAGCGTGAGAGGCTTTTGGTAATCACATCCGGCGAGTTTATCGTAGAGTGACAGTACCCGCTTGAACAGCGCCGCCGAAGGGAAATCACCTTGCCGGTGCAGCATCATATAGGGCATCAATTCGACCAGCCCCGGCAGCTCGGCAAGCAGCGCCTCCCTCTGTCTGGCCGTATCCCGCGTCATGCGCCACTGACCTGCAGCCAGATAACGTAAGCCGCCATGGACCATCTTAGATGAGCGGCTCGATGTACCCCAGGCAAAATCTTTTTGCTCTACAAGCAACACCTTCAGCCCCTGACTCGCGGCCAGATGAAATATTCCCGCCCCGGTGATCCCGCCACCGACCACCACAAGATCGTACTCGCAGACCTGCTCAGCGGCGATCCTATGACGAGCAAGAGCTGACGCCTGACTCAGGGTATTCATTGCGCTTTCTCTGTTGCGATAACCGCTTCATCGTCGCTCTGTCCGGATTTAAATAACTTCCCCGGGTTCAACTGTTTATCCGGATCAAAGTAATCGAAACAGCTCTGTAGCGACGCCATCACATGCTCGCCTTTCTCTTTGCTGAGATAGGGAGCATGATCGCTGCCGACGCCATGCTGATGACTGATGGTACCGTTATTTTCCACGATCATCTCAGATGTCGCAGACTTAAGTTTCTGCCAGCGACGGTAGGTTTCATCATAACTATCTGCGACGGGAAAGAGGTATGTGGTGTAGATGCTGGCACCGTCGCCATAAAGATGAGACAGGTGCGAAAATACATGCACCTTAGAGTCAAACTCGATTAATCCATCTCGCAGACTCTGCTCTATCTTCTCTGTCAGCGGCTCGATATTAGACCAGTTAGTCGCGGTCTCAAGGGTATCTATCGCATAACCCATCTGCCACAGCGTCTCCCTCAGGTAGGGGAAGGTAAACCGCTTGTGAGCCCACTTCTTCCCCAGGCGCTGCCCGGTGTTAACGCCCCTGAAGCGACGTAACACCTTTTTGAGTCGTTTATAGCTCTGCCTGTTGGCCTCCCTGTCTCCGGTGACGCCGTAAACCAGCATGCACTTCCCTTTACCTACTCCCTTGAGTGAGAGCAGGCGATCCAGCCAACTTCGCTGAGTCTGAGTCGCCGAAAGAAACAGCTGGGTATGGGTCTCCTCACCGTTGCTGACCCTAAGCATCGATAGCGGCAGCTTTTGCTGAATGATCTCCCGGGCACAGTCGATTCCACTCTGCCAGTCCGGCATAAAGGCGACACCAAAAAACTCCTCTTCGGCGACGCGGGAAACCCTCACCTTTGCTTCGGTCAGGATCCCCAGATGCCCCTCGGAACCGAGTACCATCTGACGCCAGTCCGGTCCCGCCGATGACGCCGGCAGTGTCGGGATATCCACAGTACCATTGAAGGTTTCTATCACCCCTCCCGCAAACAGGTTCTCGATACGACCATAACCCAGGGATTGCTGACCGCTGGAGCGCGTGACCACCCAACCACCCAGTGTCGACAACTCGAAGGATTGAGGAAAGTGGCCCAGAGTATAGCCATGAGCCTGCAGCTGAGCCTCGAGGAAGGGCCCCTTGACCCCGGCGCCGAAGGTGGCTATCTGATCGACCCTGTCCAGCTCGAGGAGTCGGTTCATCTTAGTCAAAGAGACGGTAACAACGGGTTTATCTGACGGACATGGCGTAATATGGCCAACAACAGATGTTCCGCCACCGTAGGGAATAAGTTGCCAGCCATTTGCTTTCGCCTCCACCATCAAGATACGGATATCTTCGCCGGATGTCGGAAACGCTACGGCATCGGGAAAGACACCAAATTCACCACTCTTCATGGCCAGCCAATCGGGAAGGCTCTGCCCCCGGGCGTGGCGTAGCCGTATCTCGGCATCGGTCGAATATAGCTCACTGTCATTGAGCCTGGAGTCGGGCACCTTGGCGAGCACCCGCGCCAGTGTCGACACGCCCAGTGGCTTAACCTTTCCCAGCTTTTCGCTGATAAATGCCGCACCATCTTCTGAGAGTGCCATTCGTTTCTCTCTGTCGCCCCAACCATTCCAATTTCTATTATCTTGCTGTGACTTGTCCATGTTTCACCGATCCACTTGCATCAATATTAGTTTATCCTACAATGTCACCACGCCTTGTCAGTGACAAATATGGACAACCTGTATGATAAAGAATCAGAATAGGCAGTCGTTGGGAACGACCTCTATTCCACCGGTACAGCAGTTTTTACAGGCGGGCCGCCATTGTAAGATTGACGTATCCTGTGCATTAGAACATGCCGACATCGAGCTGGCGGATCTATACAGAGTCGATGGCAGACTCAGTGGCGAGCAGTTTCAACATCTGCTCCATTACCTTATCGGGCATTCGAAACATCCTCTGTTTGGCCTCTACAGTGCACGTTTTATTCAACCGGATCGCTTCTACATCTTAGGCCAGATAGGCCTGCACTCGACGGATCTATCACAGGCGCTGAAAGAGGCTATGCCATTGGAGAAGTTGGTCGGAGACATGGGCGTCACCGAAATACGGGAACATCATGATGGCATCAGGATGATCTGGCACTGCCAATACAGCCACCCGTTGGTGATCCCCCACCTCATAGATAATGTGCTCGCCTCCTGGGTCAACTTCGCCCGCTTCCTGCTCCAGGACAATCAGGCAAAACCAAGGGCCCTTCAACTGCAAAGAGATAAGCCATCATCGGCCGAAGTGAAACAGTATGAGCAGCTCTTCGGTTGCCCGGTGCAGTTCGGCCAGAGTGATAACGCCATCATAATAGACAAGGCACTGTTGAGCCGTCCTCTGCCCTCAGGCAACTTGCAGCGACTGCAGCAGCTTAAGATCAGTGCCGGCTTGAGGCTGACTCATATCGGTGATGCCGATAAGTTGCAACTGAAGGCTGCCAGGGTGATACGTCAACTCCTGCCTCAGGGGAAAATACAGCGGGAACAGGTCGGCGCCCATCTGCATATGGCAGGCAGGAGCCTGCAGAGACACTTAATCAAACAGGGCAGCAGTTATCAGGCATTATTAGATCAGATCCGCCATGAGATGGCGGATTATTGGCTCACCTGCAGCGAACTGTCCATGGAAGAGATCGCAGTGCAACTGGGCTTCAACGATGCCAGGGTATTCTTTCGCGCCTACAAACTCTGGACAGGTCACACGCCGGGGCTAACCCGAAAGGGAGGACTAGCAAAGATCCCGGAAGCGAGGAGCGAGTATACGGAGTCCGCAGCCACTAGCAAACCTTAGATTCCGGACATATTCGCTCCTCACTTTACACTGTGGGATTAAGTAAATCAGCTACCTCTATTCCACCTATGCCGCGCTATTGGAAAGCATTGCCAGCCTGAGATCCTCGGCAAGGGATTTCAGAGTATCTACCTGCAGCGTCAGCTGCTTGCCCTGAGTCGCGACCGACTCGGATACCTGGTTGGTCTGCACCACACTGTTTGCTACCTCGGTGCTGGCCGAGTTCAACTCCTGGACCGCCTGCACCTGATGCACCATGGTATCGGCCAGCTGATTGACATCCGTGACCGTCTCGCCCACCTTCTCTATGATGCCGGACAACTCGGTAGCTGTCGCCTGTATCACCACCTGTCCGTGGTTGACCTCCTGCTTGCTGAGATCCAGCAGGGCACGTATCTCAATCGCCGAGGCATTACTCTTAGCCGACAGCTCACGCACCTGTTCGGCGACAACCGCAAATCCTCGTCCATGCTCCCCGGCCCTGGCCGCTTCAATAGCCGCATTGAGCGCCAGCAGGTTGGTCTGCTCTGCCACCGAGGTGATCAAGCCTGCTACCGACATGATTTTTTCATTGCTTACCAGAATCTTATCTATCGCATTGGTCGACGCCGCCAGAGATTCGGCGCTACTCTGAGCCTGGCGGTTTATCACCTCGCTGCGCGCTCGCATCTCTGTCACGAAACGCTCAGACTGCTCCATGTCCGATGTCATTCTCAGAAGCTGCTGGCTCATCTGTTCTGCCGCACTGGCCTGAGATTCACAATTTTGATTAAGGTTATTGACCTGTTGATGCAGATCCAACGACTGACTCTCGAGCTCATTAGCCACCACTGAGAGTTGTCCGGCATTATCCCCCGCCCTGTCTAACACCTCGGATAACTGCCGCTCTCCCTGCTTGGCCTTTTCCGCCGTGGCTAAGGTGTCAGACTGTGCCTTCTCCGCGGCGTTCATCGCCCTGTTGCGCTGCTTTGCGGTGAAGCCCTGAGCGACGACAATCACCAGCAGGGGGACGATTAATCCAGACCAGGTCTCGGCTGCCAGCGCCGAGGAGGAAAACACCATCTGCGGCATAGGTATGCCATTGAGTGCAGTAGCCACCATCCAGGATGAGATAAGGATAACGGCAAGGCTCCAGAGCGTAGCCATCAAGAGGTTGGCAGTCAGGAAAAAAGAGATGATCAATACCGGGATCCACAGGCTCTGAGTCGAGCTCAGTACGCCTCCCCCCTGATAGATCATATTCAGCGCATGCACAACCATGCCTAAAAATCCGACATTGAGGGCCAGAACCGGCATACGGGCAAAACGCACTATCGCCCCGGCTAACAGCTCGGCACCGATAAGAAGAGATGAGGTATAGATGAGCAGCGTGTGATCGTGTTGCAGCCACTTGAAGAGACTATAGAAGCCGGTGAAGAGAGAGAGCAAGGTAAAGAACATCAAGGTGTCGACGAAGCGTAGCTGCTCCGGCCGCCATTGATGGAGTTGGGGCATAAACATCGCCCGCCAGATTGCCAGTGGCGTCATATCATCATCTCCTGCGGGGGGTGCCCCGTGAGGAGCATACAAAACTTTGTTATTAAGAGATTTTCATGGCTGATGGGCAGGTGGGGACACAGAACTCCCCATCGCCATGAAACACCTTTTCAACCCTGAACAAGGTGGCCTCTCAATAACTTAACCTTCCAGCATATCCTCTTTAAGGTCTTCGTCTGTCGGGTTCTTACCTAACCAGATTGCCATCACGGCCTTACGGAAGGTTTCACCTCGGGTCACCGATAACTGCTTGCCATTCTTGTAGCTTATGATCCCTTCACCGGGGACACTCAACAGGGTAAATTGATCTCCCTCCTTGATGGGCTCGGCAAAGGTCGCGATAAACTCCTTGATGCTCGCCTCAATAGGCGCGGGATCGCCACCGGTTGCACGATCGAAGCCCTCATTCATGGCCTCGGTCATCTTCTCCGATGTGATAATGCCTGAGGTAATATTCAGGCGAATAGCCGCCGGTTGATCGCTGTCGATCACCTTAGAGGCCTGATCTACCTGACCTACTGTAAACAGCGACCCCACATACAGGTCGATAAAAAACTTGCTGCGAACGCCAGCACCGTTAAGGCTAAGTACCTTTTCCTGCAGGGTGATGCTGTCGGGCAGGTTTACGCCGGAGATCTCGCTGCCTGCCACTGCATTGCCGCAGGCAAAAAACATAGTACCGAGTACGAGTGCACGTTTAATCATGTAAGACTCCTGATAAAGTATTGATAATTAACAATAGATATAACTGCCAATGCATGGATGCAGGCAATGCATCGGCAGTATCAAAACTGAGCGATGAGTATTTAGAACGCGTGGTTATACTCAATCCAGTAGCTATCATCTGTGCTGTCGCTGTTATCAGTTTTATAGTTAACACGTACGTTTTGGCGCTTGTTCATCTGGTAGGCCACCGAGATCTCTCCGGAGAAACTCGCCATCTGTAAACCACCATCCATGATGTCATCACTCCATGACTTACCCTGCATCTCCTCAGTGTATGAGGCACTCACCAGAGTCCACCAGTGATCGCTGAAGGCATAACGCGCATAAACCATACCGGTAAGAATTAGTGAAGGAGCGTCGATACCACTGCTCGATACCGCCGTAGCACCCGCCATATCAGGTGGAAGAATTTGTGACATGTTATCTTCGACAACAACGGCACCGGCATACAGGATTGGCCAGATATAGAAGTTATCGGTTACCGGAATAGTCATCACGGGACCGGCTTGTACTACAGCCATGCTGCCGTAGAAAGGGTGGTCCGCCAGAATCGCATCGATAGACCAGCCGGTACCATTAGTGGTATTGATGGTACCGTAACGAAGACGATATGAACGCTTGCTGGTTTCATCGTTGAAGGTTGGCACCATGCCATATTCCGGGTGCTGTACCATACCGGTAAACTTAGGCGTCTTATCCCCTTCGTTTAAGATGTTCTTGGCTTCGAAAATTACGCCACTCTTCTGCCCTGAATTTGCAGTCTTTTCAGACAGCATCAACTGCCCTTTGATGTTGGCACCTTCACTACCGTATGAAGCACCGATAGAGGTGTATACGTCGGTTGGGTTAGACATATCGATATCGGCGTCATCGGCTGCATAGGTTAAACCAGATGTCATTGAAGCAAGAATAGCAATGCTAAGAATACGCTTTTTCATAGTAACTCCATCATATTTATAATATTTTTGATAAATTATTAATAATTACTTTGTATCGTCCAAACGGGTTTACTGTGAGGGTTGCCCCTCTGTGTGCCATCGGTTGGTCTGCCGATGGCACTGTGGTTAACCTTTATGCGCTGGCTACCACCTGGCGCTGTCTGAATTTCTTGCTGAAGAAGATGTAGGCATAGACACTGTTTATGATGAAGCTGGCTGCACCTGCCGCTAACATCAGCTCGTCGTTACGTGGCATAGGCACTACGTTGCTCTCGTACATAAACGGACAACTGAAGTAGTACATAAATGAACCCGCCAGGGTAAATGCACGTGCCTGTAACCAGGTACCTTTCTTAATAAAGAGTGAAGGTAGGGTTGCCGCGATCAGAACCATCATCTGAGCGGTCGCAGATCCCGGGAAGTTCAGATAAACGAAGACGATGTTCCAGACGTCATAGGCGATAATCCAGAAGGTGGTCATCGCAGGCCAGATCATATCTTTCTGTTTACTCTTATCGGCGTGGATCATTGCCCAGCCGGACAGAGTGATAATCGAGAGCACGCCACCGATAGCGTTAAGAATATTAGCCAGGTTCCCCATACTGAAATCTTGCATCACCGCTTCGGAGATATTGATAGCAAGGAAGGCTGCGGCACCAAATTTGGCCCACTTCATATCCCCAACCTTAGTGAAACGTATCAGGGTAAACAGGGCCGCCGCACCCACAACAGAGTAGAGTTTGACCCACTTGAACCAGTAAGAGATCTCATAGCTGGACCACAGTGGAATCAAGACAATCGGCAGAGCGAACCATAAGATATAGTTACTCCACTTGAAGTGGCGACAGAGCTCGTTCAGTGCCATCAAGGCGATGAGTACAAACAGTACATGAGCGAATGCACGGTACTTGTACCACTTGTGGATATTGAAGCCATCGCCATCGAGAGAAAAACGCATCTCCTCGCTGTCGACAAATTTAATGGAAGCACCATCGAAGTCGGTGATCTCGGCGCCATTAAGGCTCTCGATAATGACCGAGTCGCCATGGAGGCTCCATTTCTGAGTCTCTGTCTTGTTAAAGCCACCGGACTGCTTGGTTACCTCAACATTGTTATCTGCGTTGAACTCCAATCGGTAAAACAGACTACCTTCGCCGGGTTTACCATCGCGGGTACCTTGCCATACCTCGCCCTGAAGCTTATCGACACCGCCATCTTGAATCTGCGTGGGTTCGGCCATGGCAACTGACCCCCAACACATCATCAATAACGCCAACATCGCGGTATAGATCCTTCTCGCCCTGAGTTTCATATCAACTACTCTCTCTGTGGATGTGGTATCGGATACCTACCCATTAGGTATCCGATGTGACCTTTCGATCAGGCTGTGGTTAATTTGCTCTGGTCATTCAACTTGGTGTCTGAATAATCTGAGACGAGTGGTGGTGGAGACTTCTCTCCAAATGGAGGTTCATTGGTTTCACTGTCCTTCTTAGACTTGAAGTACCAGATAACGAATGGAATATGCATAGCCAGGTTAATTGCACCCCAGTAGTAAACCACCGCGTCGCTGGCCCAACTAGAGGAGTCCATAACCGGAGTGAAGATATCGCCGTTGGCCCGCACCAGAATGTGGAATGCCAGAGTGTAGACTCGAGCTATGATGTAAAGCTCGGGGCGCCCCTTGATGATTGGATAAAGCTCTGCAGCAATCAGGATACAGAATGAGCTGGCGAAATAGCCTGGGTTCTCGCCAAACACGAATGCCAGGTTCCATGTGGTATAGAGGAAGTTCCATGCCGCAGTAGAGTAGAACAGCAGGTCATTTGGCTTATCTCGGCCAATCACCCAGTACAGACGCTTACCATTCTTATAACGCGGGAACGGAATGGTGATACATAAGATGACACCACAGATAGCATTGAAGTAGTTTGCAGTGGCAAAATCTTTCGCCGTCGCTTCTGCGATATTGATAAACAGTACCGCATAGAGCACCTTCAATACCCAGTCACCTCGGAAGAAAGCGAGGAATTTATTGGGGTTGTCATGATAAAGCCAGGCGATTCTGGCACCACCGACGATAATTGCAGTTGGGATAAGTACGCTGACCGTCTTAGCCCAGCGGAACCAACCATCGAGATTGTCTGCCCATAGAGGCGCAGTAAAAAGGGACAGCAGCCAAAATGCCGCCGTAATTCTTGGTGCGCGGCGCATGCCTTCCACCAAAACGAGCAAAAACACAATATATCCAGTCATCGAAACGACATATTGCCAGACAGGAATGTCCATAATGCCTCCAGGTACATGTTATCCATCGATTCAGAACGTTTACCCATCAGCAGCGCAAACATTCAGTTAAAATATCTTTTTAAACAAACCCTTAAACCATGTTAGAGTTTTAACTCTAACTTAGAGCATTTACTCTAAATTAGAGTCTTTACTCTAGATCCGAAGTTAGGCGATAGTTTTGATCTAGATCATTTAAATGTTGCGTTTCAGTTATCCGCAGGTGTGATTTCAAACGCGAATGTGATGGAGATATCAAGATTTAGTAAATCGCAGATTGCCGATAAAAAAGACGATTAAGTGGTACGCTAGTTGCAATTAAATAAGGAAGGAGGTGATGGGGAACAGCTTATAACATCCTGAATTACCCGCTTGAAATGAGTGTTCCATCGGCAAGCAAATAGACATCATATTGATATAAAAGAAAATAACCATTTCAGCAATGCCATAAGACAAAGATCTCGGGGAAGTTATGAGTATACAGCCACCACCAGAGCTCATCTTTCTCTTCAGCCTGCTTACATGCAAGGGTTATCTTACAAACCTGGCACCCTATCCTTAACCCATGACCGGATATGCCTACCCTCCGGTAGAGGAAAATGAGTAGAAAGGGTAGTGAATTTTACATTTTGCCAACAAAGGGAGTGCCTGATAACTTGTTTACTCACCAGAGGAGGCATAAAAAAAGCGCCTTGCGGCGCTTTTACTCTCTATAGGAGCTGCTGACAATTAGCCACTAGATCTCGACATTCGCCTTAGCCTTGGCTTCATCCTCTCGCTTCTTGATGAAGTATTCGCGGGTCAGACTGAATACCACAGGGCTAAGCAGCGCAAGGGCGATAAGATTAGGGATCGCCATCATGGCGTTCAGGGTATCGGCCAGTAACCAGATGAAGTCCAGTGAACTCACGGCACCCAGCGGTACTACCAGTATCCATAGAACTCTGAAAGGCTTAACGGCTTTAACACCAAACAGATACTGGACGCACTTTTCGCTGTAGACGCTCCAGCCCAGAATAGTCGTGAAGGCAAACACCGACAAGGCCAGGGCGACGATATAATTACCCACCGGCAGCGCGGTCGAAAAAGCAAACGAAGTCAACGCGGCGCCGTTCTCGCCCGATGTCCAGGCACCGGATACAATAATCGCCAGACCTGTGATGCTACAGACAATCAGGGTATCGATGAAGGTACCCAACATGGCAACCAGACCTTGAGCTACCGGGTTATTGGTCTGTGCAGAGGCGTGAGCGATCGGTGCACTCCCCAGGCCCGCTTCGTTTGAGAACACGCCACGCGCCACACCGAAGCGGATAGCTGCCCAAACCGCAGCACCGGCGAAACCGCCCTGTGCCGCAACCGGGTTAAATGCGCTATGCACTATCATAGCAATGGCATCGGGAATCGCTGCGGCATTGACAACCAACACGGCCAGGCCGGCAGTGATATAGAACAGCGTCATCAGAGGAACCAGCTTACCGGCCACATCGGCGATACGCTTGATACCGCCGACCAGCACCGCCCCCACCAGCACCATCAGCACCACACCCGTTACCCAGCTCGGTACACCGAAGTTACTGCTCAGGGCATCGGCAACCGAGTTCGACTGCACCGTATTACCGATACCGAAACCGGCAAAGGATCCAAACAGCGCAAACGCGGTACCCAGCCAGGCCCACTTACTGCCGAGGCCATTCTTGATATAGTACATGGGACCACCGATATGGTCGCCATTATCATCGACTTCACGATACTTCACCGCCAACACGGCCTCGGCAAACTTTGTTGCCATGCCAACCAGCGCCGTACACCACATCCAAAACAGCGCCCCCGGTCCACCAATAAAGATCGCCGTTGCCACACCGGCAATATTACCGGTACCGATAGTGGCCGAGAGCGAAGTCATCAGGGCGTTAAAGGGGCTGATCTCCCCCTCCTTAGTCTTATCTTTATCGGGGATCCTGCCCGACCAGAGCAGCTTAAAGCCGGTTCCCAACTTCAAAATTGGCATCAGTTTCAAGCCAACCGAGAGGAACAGGCCCACCCCCAGGATCATGACCAGCATAGGAGTACCCCAGACAAAGCCATTGATCATACTTACAAATTCAGTTATTCCTTCCATTCAAACCTCACCGACGCATTATCATTATTGTTATATTCATTCCGTGATCTAATGCCCGGAATTTGTTGATTGCATCCCAGAGTACAACGAAAAGTGTACAAAATGAAAGCAGTAGTATTTCTCAGCCACTTTTTGTAGCAAATGGTTGTGG
Source organism: uncultured Shewanella sp. (assembly GCF_947501225.1). GTDB lineage: Bacteria > Pseudomonadota > Gammaproteobacteria > Enterobacterales > Shewanellaceae > Shewanella. Next base: position 188,651 of record NZ_CANMUW010000003.1, on the reverse strand, counting down.
CTGATTCACAAGTTATTGAGGGGCTCGTACTTTGTATGGGGATTTGTACATATCTTGGAGGTCTCAGGTCCATTAGTACTTATAGCCTGCGTGCCGTGTAGGGATGCACAAATGTCACGGTGGCAGGTCAATGATGTTCCCGACATCATCATGACATTTCCCATATCCCCTATGGGTCAGATGTCAATAAACGACCTGAATGTGCAAACACTTGAGTTTTTTACTCTTAGATTGGCGTTTTGGCGTAACGGTTAACTCAATTTTTGAGAAAGTGAAGTCTATTGCTTTAGCTTAGGAGGATTGATTTGGAGAGAGTGCAACATATTACACTAGGGCTAACCCCAGGTTAGCCCTACTCAATTTTCTAGCTTTGCCATGTTTCCATGGTCAGTGTTAGCTGGCAGCAACAGAGCCCCTTCGCTAGCTCCTCACTAGGAGATTAGCGAATATCGAGACACAGGAAAGAGGATTACTTAACGTTATCCAACAGGCCAGGGGAACTCTTTTTCACACGTTTTGCCATGCGCTTTTCTTTGGCCGTTTTCTGTGGCTGTTTCTTGCCTTCTTTACGGATATTTTTACCTTTACTCATATCTTGCTCCTGTGAATCCTTGGGTGCCTTAACCGGGCCAATCAGGTAAAACCCTGACACCTTGTCGATCTTCCTGCGATACTATTTTTTCAACAGCATCACCTTACAACACTATCGCTTCACAATAATATTTTAACACCATACGACACCCCGCCCCATGAAGCTCATAGACCAGATAAACCTAAACAAGACAGTCCCTAGACTTGAATAATCTATAGCCGATTAAGCATTGGTTCACACTCATAGCCGAGCTCTCTTTTCCAGTGACTTTTGCATGGGCACACATTTTAAGCTGATGCCTCTCGGTGAGTGATAGGTGGATATCTCATCACCTACAAATCCGCATCGGCGGTAGAATGGAGCAGCATTCAGGGTAGACTCGAGTTTTATTGAAGTAAGACCATGCACCGTAGCCAGCTCTTCGAGGAAGGCAAGCATCAATCTGGCGGCGCCCTTGCCGAAAAATTGAGGCTCGACGAAGATCGCGTCCAGCATCCCGGTTTCAATCGTCAGCTTGCCACTGCCGATAACTTGCCCATCACTCTCGGACACATAAAAAGAGTTTACGATATCCTTAATCAAACTCTCAGACACGCCACCTTGGGTCCAAAGCGATAGTTGCTCCGCACTATAATATCCCGAGCACGCTTCGAGGATAGCCCGGCTTCTCAAGTCATAAATAGCCTGAGCATCCCCCTCAACCGCCTTCCTGATCACAATCATCCAACCACCTTATGCTCGATATTACCCCTGAAGCCCACTCTAACAGCAATAGTGAATCTTGATTAAGAGTCTTGTTAAATGGCAAAACCTCTCAGGCAATACTATTACCCATCACTTTCTTTAGTTTTTCTCTTATCCAATTTTTTAAATAGATATTTGCATATAAGTAAAAGAAGAAAAACATAAGTAATTTCAACAAATGTAGAGGTTAGCTTAATAGAAAATAGTTCTTCCATTTCGCTAACAATTTCAGTGTCAGGAAAAATTAATAACAGACCAAGAAATAGCGCGACTAAAATTCCATATACTGTTTCTTTAAGCCCTAACGGTTTCATCTTCACCTCTTCAAAATTTTGGCTTTAGACACTTTACACCTAATAAAGTCGGAATATTTAACCACTCCAAGAAGCACTACCCGGACGGTGAACCCACACAATCCAAAGAAATTATAATCTCAACTATTTTAATAAGTTATCAGTACACTTTAAGTGAAGCAATGACCATTTTGTCTGAAGAAAATAAGTTTTATTAATCGAAGAGATAACCTTCTTTAAAATTATCAGGTGTAGATGCAGCTTTGAGCTTCCAAAACAGGGATGTTTTGGTAGAGCCCACACGGAAGTGTTCACGGCGCCTCAAAGAAGTATCTGCACATCCCACGCCGGGGAGGCGATAGATGACTATGAAAATACAAGTTTCAAACACATTTCCCAATACCAACACTCAACATAGAAAATGTAGTCGGCCTTCATTCCAAGACCGCCCCCCTCTTGGGTAAGTAAACACTAATCACCGCGGTCATGGCCAGGAAAGCCGATGAGATCCACAAACAGGCCTCCAGCCCCGCTACCTGATAGACCCAGCCCGATAACACAGTGCCCAGCAGGCGCCCCATGGCGTTGGCCATGTAGTAGAAACCCACATCGAGCGACACGCCATCGTCGCTGGCATAACTGACAATCAGGTAACTGTGCAGGGAGGAGTTGATCGCAAACAGGGCGCCGAAGAGCAGTAAACCCGACATCAGGACTAACTGGGGCGAGGGTGAAACACTCATAAACAGCGCGATCGCTGCCGGGATAGCGGTTAACAGGCTGGCCCAGAGCAGCGCCGAACGACCATCGGGTACCTTAGCGCTACGAGCGCCGGTAATTCGGGGGGCCAGCGTCTGGATCCAGCCATAGGCGATCACCCAAAGGGCAAGAAAACCGCCCACATAGTAGTGATCCCAGCCGAATTGGCTGGCCAGATATACCGGCAAGGCCACCACAAACCAGACATCTCTGGCCGCAAACAGAAACAGTCTGGCTGCAGATAGAATATTGATGCTACGGCTCTTGGAGAAGATCTCGCTGAACTTAGGTTTGCTCTTGGCTTTGCCCAGATCTTTCTTAAGTTTCACCATGCTAAAGAGCCAGACCAGAATAAGGATGCCGGCCATGCTCCCGATGGCGCCTGTAAAACCAAACAGAGACAGTAGTGCCCCCCCCAGGAAAAAGCCCGCGCCCTTGAGGGCATTCTTGGAGCCGGTGAGCCTTGCCACCCATACGTAGAGCTTCTCCTGCTCACCATCGGCCACCAGCAACTTGATAGAGCTCTTGGCGCTCATCTTGTTGAGATCTTTGGCTATACCGGACAGGCCCTGTGCGGCCATGACCCAGGCAATGGTCAACATAGTGGTGGGCACAAGCAGCATAGCCAGGGCGATCACCTGCATGCCAAGACCCAGATTCATGGTGCGATTCAGCCCGAGCCGCGCCCCAAGGTAGCCGCCGACCAGATTAGTGACCACACCGAAGATCTCATAGAAGAGAAACAACATGGCGATCGCAAGCGGCGAATAACCGAGCTGATGAAAGTGCAACACCACCAGCATGCGCAGCGCACCGTCGGTGAGGGTAAACACCCAATAGTTACCGGTCACGATAAGGTATTGTCTGACCTGCTCCGGCAACGCCTTGATACTGGCTAACATAGATATCCTGATAATGAGTTTCGAGAGCCTGGCCTCGAGCTTCGAGCTTCGAGCTTCGAGCTTCGAGCTTCGAGCTTCGAGCTTCGAGCAAAATATTAAATGCGCAGAACTACAATCGACGAATCGATTCTTATAATAATCTTCGCCTTAACTCGTGACCCGTAGCTCGAGGCTATCTTTGCCCTATCTTGAGCTTACAGCTTAAAACTTACGGCTTATAGCTTCTTAGCTTTTATCCGACAGCCCGACCATACGAGCAAGTTCCGCGGTGCGGTTGGCGTATCCCCACTCATTGTCATACCAGACATAGAGCTTAACCTGAGTGCCGTTAACTACCATGGTCGATGGAGCATCTATGATGCTGGATCTTGGATCTGTCTTATAATCCACCGAAACCAGAGGGCGCTCCTCGTAACCCAGGATCCCTTTCAGCTCGCCCTCGGCGGCTCGCTTAAGCAGCGAGTTTATCTCCTCCTCCGTGGTAGCATGCTCCAACTCGAATACACAATCGGTTATCGACGCATTCGCCAGTGGTACCCGCACCGCATGGCCGTTTAGCTTGCCCTTAAGCTTAGGGAAGATATGGGTGATGGCGGTCGCCGACCCGGTAGTCGTTGGAATAAGGCTCAGGCCACATGCCCGTGCTCGACGCAGGTCTTTATGGGGCGCGTCGAGAATCGTCTGAGTATTGGTAATGTCATGGATAGTGGTCATAGAACCATGCTTGATACCGATAGTTTCATGTATCACCTTAACCACAGGTGCCAGACAGTTGGTGGTGCAGGACGCCGCCGTCACAATAGGATGGAGCTCCTTGTCATAGAGGTGATGATTTACCCCCATCACCACGTTCAACACTCCCTCCTCCTTAACAGGAGCGGTCACCACCACCCGCTTAACCCCCTGATCGAGGTAAGCCTGGAGCAGCGCCTTGCTCTTCATGACGCCGGACGCTTCGATAACCAGATCGCATCCCGACCAGTCGGTATCGCCGATATGCGAATCCTGGGTCGTGGCGATGCGTTTATCATCAATAAGGATATCGCTTCCCTCGGCAGTTGCCTCGTGGTTCCAGCGACCATGGACCGAGTCGAATGTCAGCAGATGTGCAAGCGTTGCGGCATCTCCTGCCGGGTCATTGATCTGCACAAACTCAACATCATCCCATTCCCAGGCGGCTCGAAGTGCTAAGCGCCCCATACGGCCAAACCCATTGATACCTATCTTGATACTCATATTAAACCCTTCAAATTTATCATCACTTCCAGAGCGTGATGTGATCTTTTAAGCCAAGCCCTTATCGAGCAGACTAGCCAACCTTGGAGCCTCTACTTATGACACCGCAGGATGTTCACCGGTATCATCTTCAAATTGCGTTTTATGCCGATTAACAAATGCCACCAGTGACAGCATCACAGGCACCTCTACCAATACCCCGACAACGGTAGCCAGTGCTGCCCCTGAGTGTAGTCCAAACAGTGAGATAGCGACTGCCACCGCGAGCTCGAAAAAGTTCGAGGTGGCGATCATGCAAGCCGGAGCCGCCACCTTATGAGACAGTTTCAGTTTTTTGGCCGCATAGTAAGCGATGAAAAATATGCCATAGGTCTGAATGAGCAGAGGAATGGCGATCAGCATGATGTTTTGTGGCTGTTCGAGTATGGTTCCCGCCTGAAATCCAAACAGCAGGACGACAGTCGCCAGCAAGCCGACGATAGACCAGGGCTTCAGGTTCCCCACAAACCGGGCAAGGGACGCCGGGTCACCATCGGACTCCAGCTTTCGTCGCGTCAACACACCGGCCACCAGCGGCAGAACCACATAGAGAAATACCGACGAGAGCAGGGTCTCCCAGGGCACCTGAATATCGCTGACTCCGAGCAGGAAGGCACAAATAGGAGCGAAGGCCACCACCATGATAAGGTCATTAACCGAGACCTGAACCAGAGTGTAATTAGGATCGCCCTTAGTGAGCTGACTCCAGACAAACACCATAGCGGTACAGGGGGCGACACCGAGCAGGATCATACCCGCGATATATTCCGTCGCCGTCTGCGGATCGACCCACTCGACAAACAGCACCTTGAAAAACAACCAGCCCAACATTGCCATGGTAAAGGGTTTAATTAACCAGTTAACCACCAGCGTCAATACCAGCCCCTTAGGGCTTTTTCTCACATCCTTGACGGCGGCAAAGTCTATCTGCACCATCATAGGGTAGATCATCACCCAGATAAGCACGGCTATGACTAAGTTAACGTGCGCGTATTCAACCGCGGCAACCAGGGCGAACAGATCCGGCCAAAGGTTACCTAAGATCACCCCAAGGACAATGGCCAGTCCAACCCAAACACTCAGATAACGCTCAAACAGCCCCATAATTCTTTTCTCTCTATCTTTTAATCTTGTATCTAATCTCGCGACACCCTTGTCAGCAGGTTCTTATATATTGCTTACGGCTCATCGCTATCTGCTTCAGGAAGCTTCGCGGCTAAAGCCGCTCCTACACCTCGTAGCTCACAGCTATTATCGCTAACAGCAGCTCTTCACTCGCTCGGGCCTGTCACCCATCTTGTTAAGTCGTGACAGTTCCTGCTCTATCAAGGCTCGATTAGCCGAACAGGTTTCGTCGATGACCCGGTTGATCCATGTCGGGAGTGCCGGGTTCAAACGATAGAAGACCCACTGCCCCTGGCGCCTGTCGGTGAGCAGGCCAAACTTTCTCAGTTGAGCCAGATGCCGGGAAATTTTTGGCTGACTCTCCTCAAGTGCCTGCATCAACTCACAGACGCAGAGTTCCTCCTCTGCCTGGATAAGAAGCAGGCTACGCAAGCGGGTTTCATCGCTCAGTGCTTTAAATAGATCTAATGCGGTCATAATAAATCTCAAAACTAATACCGGAAAACTAATACCAGAGACAAAACTCTGACAAGTATCCCAGGGGAAACTATCTCACGAAGAGACATGGACATACGGATAAGCATATATGTGCTCATCCATATATTCAAGTTAAGATTGTGGATTTCTAATCAGAATTTTAAAAGGTCGGGTTATAACAGAAAGTGACTCTCAGAAAGGGGGAAGAGAGACAGGCTTAAGCGACTGTTGGTTAGGAGAGCTAGCAACCACTGGTCTCTATGGTTAACTGGTATTCGCCGCCCACTTCAGTCGGCTGCTGGTACCTTACCCAGCAATTTTGATTATCGTTAGAGTAGCCTCTGGGCATAAAATAGAGGCCAATGTTGCTGCCGCTGGTTCGATTACGCCAGATCCAGTCATACTCTGCGGGGTCAACATAACCGGCCTCACCAAACTCGCTTTCGAGCAACTTCGACCAGGTAGAGCTGAACTCGGCCTTGGGGTAACCATAGACACTTTTTACCGTCACGTTACCCAGATCGAGGTCGACTTCACTTCCCTGCTCTATCCCCTGTATCAAGGCCTTGGAATGAGTCAGCAGCACTTCGGAGGCCACTGCGGCTTTCATCCCCTGCAACGTCGAAATACGCGCATCATTCTGTAAGTTAATAAACTTAGGCGCCGCAGTCACCGCGAGTATGCCCAGGATGATGATAACCACCACCAGCTCTATAAGGGTAAAACCCGAATACCTGTTCATATTGACTCCTTACATAAACCAGACTGAGGACCATTTCGGTCCTCATCTCTCTCAAGCGAGGCTCCCACCTGATGGATAGAGGATATCAAGTACCATGTCGTGAAGCGCCCTCGGCTCGAAGAGTCCTGCCTCCCGGAGATAGTTAAGATCGATTAATTACCGGCGATCTTCATATCACTCAATAAAATTCCACCCGTACGAATCGATGAGCGCAGATCCCTATCTTTACTCACGCCGACAATGTTACGGTACATACCTTTAAGGTTACCGGCTATGGTGATCTCCTCGACAGGATAGAGAATGACGCCATTTTCGACGTAGAAACCGGCAGCACCGCGAGAGTAATCACCGGTAACCGCATTCACGCCTTGGCCCATCACCTCAGTCACAATCAGGCCGGTTCCCATCTCTTTGACCAGCTCGTCAAACGTCTGCCCCGTATGTGACAGAGTCCAGTTATAGATACCGCCCGCATGACCGGTATTCTTAAGGCCTAACTTTCGGGCCGAATAACTGGTTAACAGGTAACTCGACAAGATACCCTTATCGATAATATGTCTGTCCCGGGTCGCAACCCCTTCACTGTCATAGAGTGCGCTGGCGAGCCCCGCTTTCAGGTGAGGCTGCTCCTCGATACTGAACCAATCCGGAAACACCTGAGTATCGATGGCGTCGAGCAGGAAACTCGACTTTCTGTATAGGCTGCTGCCACTGATAGCACCAACAAGATGACTGATCAAACCGGTGGCGATCTCCGGTGCCAACAATACGGGGAGCTCAGTGGTGGCAATTTTTCTGCTGCCCAGACGGCTCAGGGTCTTCTCGGAAGCCTTTATTCCAACCTCTTCAGGCGATAACAGATCGCCAAACTTTCTTGAAATGGTGTAATCATAGTCCCGTTGCATATTGCCGTCGGTCTCACCGATAACCACACAGCTCAGACTGTAACGGGAGCTGGAGTAACCATGAAGGAAGCCATGACTATTACCGTAAACCTTAAGTCCGGTATGTGCATTGGCACTGGCACCATCTGAGTTTGTGATTCTGCTGTCGACATTCAACGCCGCCTCTTCGGAGCGGGCCGCTAACTCGGTCAGGTGATCGGCTGAGATATCTTCAGGATGGTATAGTTCCAGATCCGGAAACTCGGTCGCCATCAGGTCGGCATCGGCCAACCCGTTATTGGGATCCGATGAGGTGAACTTAGCAATATCGTCGGCGGCCTTTACCGCCAGCTTAATGGCATCCGGGCTCAGATCGGAAGTTGAGGAGCTGCCCTTACAACCATCACGAAACAGGGTAATACCTAGCGCACCGTCTTTATTAAACTCAACCGTTTCCACCTCTTTGAGTCGGGTGGAGACCGATAAGCCTTGTTGTTTACTGATGGCAACCTCAGCTGCCGATGTTCCTAACTCTTTCGCATACTCAAGGGCTACAGATACGGCGTCTTTTAATGAATTTAACTCGGTGTCAGTGCTAGGTGTAGTCACAAATCTGCTCTTTTGTTGTCTCGATTACCTTAAGCATAACAAACCCGATTCCCAATCACATTAAATAACTGACAAAGCCTGGCTGACATTAAGTGCTATAGATGAATAAGGTGAAGCTCACTCGACCGGGAGCAATAATCTCCTCTCCTTCTGGCCACAGATAGGAAGAGATAGGCGATTTTCTCTTGAAATGGTATTATTAACTCAGTTTATGTAAGAGATTTTGTTAAATGAAAATAGTCGGCGACTCAGAACACTTTAAACAACCCTTTGACCACGATGAAGATTATGTCAGCAGGGCTGATATAAAACGTGAAATAGCGGTATACCAGGAGCTTGGTATCAAGCTGGTTGCATTAAGTAAAAGCCAAATTAAGAAGTTAGATCTGGATGAGCTTTTATTTGATAATGTAATGAAAACTAAGACGATAAAGATAAACACAGAAGCCTATCGTCGTCAGTTACAGTTTATCGGCAAACTGATGCGTAATGTCGATATCGAAGCACTGCAACTGGATATCAAGAATGTTTTGAATCAGAACAGCAACGAAAGCGCTAAGCAAAATGTTGCCGAAAAACTGAAAGAGCAGTTACTCAATGAAGGCGATAGTGCGGTTCAGGCACTGATTGAGAAGCACCCTCAGCTAGAGAGACAGAAGTTACGCCAACTTATCCGTCAGTCTAAGAAAGAGCTGGCTAAGAAACCCGATGAAGCTTCTAAATCTTCAATAGAATTAGTAAAGTACTTGCGAAGTGAGATATCAGAATAACTCACTTCCCGGGTAATGTTACTCAATAAAACAGATTCTATCTGTACTTCCTTTTTTGTTTTTGTGTCACAAGGATGTTGCTTATGCGACTGATGAAAACTGCTTTTGCTCTGCCCCTTTCACTCCTGGCTCTGGCCTCACTGGGTGGATGTAATGGCGCCTCCGATGATAGCGGCGGAGAGAATACCGGCGAATACGCCCTCTCACTGAGCTATAAAACGGTTGTCGACGGCAAGTGCGCCGAAGCAACCAACGACTTGAGTTTTGCCAGCAACGCCAGTATCTGTGCGGTCGCCAAACTTACTCAGGGCGGGAGTAACAGTAACGGTGGTTTAATCAGTTTCAGTGCAACCTTAGGTGAGCTTACTCCTGCAACTAAACTGACTGACAGTCAGGGCGTTGCCGAAGTGATCCTCAGCAATGCTCAGGCCTCACCGGGCGCCGGAACACTCACGGCACAATTTGATACCAAGGCGGCAGAGAACAATATCCTCGCTGTCAGTCGTAACTATGAGTTTATCGACAACGGTACTCCCGATGAAGATACGCCAAAGATCAGCGCCAGCATCATTATCGGTGCGGCTACAGTCACTCAGTTTAAGGTCGATGAGACGGTACAGCTTCAGGCACAGTTCCTGGACGGTTCGAGCCAGGGGATAGCTCAGCAGATTGTCACCTTCAGCGCGGGAAGTTCAACACTTAACCCGAATACGGCGCTCACCAACGAGCAGGGGATAGCGCAGGTTAGTTACACCCCATCGGAGAGTGAACTGGGTGCGGCCAGCCTGAATGTATCTTTAAGCTACCAGGGGCAAACATATCAGAACACCAGCCTCTATGAGGTGCTGCCGGCCAATGCGATCGGCGACGACGGCGTACTCAAACTGGGGCACTTTACTGCCGATGCAGATGGTAATGAAGAGTTTATCGAAAATGAGCTGGGCAGCACACTCATCCCCGTCGATGGCAAATATCGCATCAGCGCCGGCGGCAGCTTCGGCATAACCGCAACCCTGGTCAGTGCGGCCGACGATGGCACCATTACCCGGGTACAGACCCCCTCATCCATCAGCTTCAGCTCTGATTGTGTCAGCGGCAATAATGCCAGCCTGGATACGCCGGTCACCACACTGTCAGGCAGTGCGAGCTCGACCTTCCAGGACACAAGCTGTAGCGGCAACAGTGAACGTGACGACCAGATAGTTGCGACGACTCAGGCGGGCAATCAAACCCTCACGGCAAGCCTGCCCTTCACCCTTGAGCGTCAAACTCTGGCGAGTCTGAGCTTCGTCTCGGCCGAGCCAAAGAATATCCGTATCAAGGGCGCTGGAGGCACCGGCAGCACGGAGTCATCTCTGGTCACCTTTAAGGTCACCGGTGCCAACGGCCAGCCTGCGGCGCAACAGACGGTTAAGTTCGCTCTGGACACTGTCGTGGGCGGCTTAAGCTTCTCCAACGGCGCAGCTACTGCAGAGAGCCTGACCAACTCACAGGGTGTTGCCAGCGTTCGCGTGCTGGCCGGCACCATGCCAACACCGGTCCGTGTACTCGCCTCGGCTACCGATGGCGACACAGGTGAGACCATCACCAGCCAATCGGAGCAGCTCACGGTCAACACCGGCCTGCCGCAACAGCTTGGCTTCAGTATCTCGACCACCATGTTTAATCCGGAAGCCGGTGATTTTAACGGTGAGAAGGTAACCCTTACCGCCTTCGCCTCAGACAGCTTCGGTAACCCGGCGCCCGATGACACCACCATCAACTTCACCAGCGAGGGCGGCCAGATAGCTCCCAGCTGTCTGACCGTTAACGGCAGCTGTAGCGTCGAGTGGACATCGGCAAACCCCAGAGTACCGGATCACCGCATCACTGTTCTGGCCTATGCGCTGGGACACGAAACCTTCTTCGATACTAACGGTAACAACATCTTCGATGATAAAGATGTCACTGTAGATGCCGATGGTAAACCTGTCGTAGACAAGGCATGTTTAAACAGTGACGGTGTGGCCGTTCTCTGCTCAGGCAACGGTATGGATATCGAAGCCTACCTGCCGAGCGGTTTCAGCGACCTCGGCGATGCCTTCCGCGACGATGACGAGAGCTTCTCCTATACACCCGGTGAGAAGTACTTCAACATCGAAAGCAATGGCGAGTACCAGAGTGCAGATGGCAAGTTCAACGGCCCTCAATGTCAGTCGACACTGGTTGGTTGCGAAGCTAATACCTATATCCGCAAGGCGTTGGTGATGACCATGTCCGGCTCGACTGCAGGCTTCACCATCTGGCAGGGCAACAACCTGATCCGCGATGATTTCGGCCTGGAGACGGCGCCTATTGTGCCGTTGACGGCGATAGCACCGGGACAGTCATCGAGCTTTACGGTGCAGTTCTATGACAGTGCCTACCAGATCATGCCAGCCAACACTCAGGTAGCGGTCGAAGCCTCTGCCGGAGAACTTATATTCGATGCGTTTGAGGTCGCCAACACGACTCGCCGCGGCGGCACCACTACAGGCTTTATCATCACTAACGATATCGATCCCGCCAGCACGGGAGAGCCTGCAAAACTAAGCAACGTCAGCATTAACCTGACAACACCTAAGAACGTGAAATCGGGTGCAGGCTTAAGCATCACCCTATCGGGAACTTAAGATATGGCTGTAAGCTGGTGATTAACGACCACCGGCTTTAACCGAGTCACCCCAGAATCGAGAAACAAGATGTCCGGGAGCAAGCTCCACTAAAAAGCCCACTCAGGCTGTTAACCTGAGTGGGCTTTCTTGTGTCTGGAGCGATCGGATTAATGGCTTTTACTTACGGCTTATCACTATCCGCTTCTCGAAGCTTCGCGGCTAAAGCCGCTCCTACACCTCTCGGCTCGTAGCTCGCAGCTTACGACTCGCCGTTCGGTTCCCGCTTGAGCCGCTTATTGACCCCATAGAGGGCCAGCATAAAGAAGAGTGCAAACAGCCCCCACAGGTGCAGCCACAGCGGCATGATACTTGGCCACGAGGCACCCATCTGGTTGAGCTGCAGCATACCAGTAATCGCCGGGATCGCCGGAATGATAGTAGAGATCCAGATAAGAGGCTCGGGGATCAACTCCACTGGCCATACAAAACCTGACAGAAACAGGATCGGCATGGAGACCAGCAGCAGTACCTGAGTCGGGAGATCCCGTCTGGTGAACAGGCAGCTGAACGCTATGCCGGTAACGGCGGTCGACAGCAAAAATGGGAGCAAAAACAGCGCCACCTGCCCCAGAGTCGCCTGTACGCTGACCCCATACCAGTAATAGCAGTGCCCCACATACAAGCTGGTGAACAGGGCATAGATTAAGCAGAATACACTGATGCGTCCGCAAATCAGCATCAAGGGGGAGACCCTGCGCCAGTAGCCCTGATTTTGCCACTGTCCGGCCCCCAATATGCCGGTGCCTATCAAGAGAGTCTGGTGGAGTACCAAAAGCAGTACTCCAGGCACCACATAGGGGGTATACCCCAGGCTCGGGTTGAAGGCGGGCACACTGTTGAGCTTCACCGCGTTCAAGCTGCGTTCTGCGGCCTTGGCATGCTGTCCATGGGCGAGCAGGCTCACGAGCTGTACATATTTTCCCGCATCCAGACCAACGGATACCAAGCCCTCTACCACGGCGGAATAGATGAGGAAGTAGTTGGCATCGCCGCCATAGCTTAAGGTCGCCCCTCGTCCCAGCATAAGATCTTTCCTGAAACCATGGGGGATCACCAGTAAGCCGTTGGCCCTGCCGGACTCAATCCAGCCCTGAGCCATGTCGATACTGCTCACCTGGCCGGTCACGGTAATTTTGGGGCTGGCATCTGCATGTCTTATCAGACGGCGGCTCAGGGAGGAGCCGTCATGATCGATGACCACCAGCTTCTGCTCGGTAGGTACCTGGTTCAGGTAGGGAAGAGGATAGAGCACAGAGTAGAAGAGCACACCGCCGAACAGGGTGATGGCGATAGCCTTATCGGTGACAATAGCGCGCAGATCCGCCAATAAAAATTGCCAAAACGTCATCTGGTGGCCTCCGGTGACAGGGATTTGTCCGCCATATGTGCACGCTTGACTCCGGTCGCCAGGAAGACAATCACAGGGATAAGAAACAGAAATCCCCAATAGTTAATCAATTGATCGGCTAGCGTATCCCAACCCTGTCCATAGCTGACCACGCCGACATGGGTATCGATATAGTGACTCGAAGGCATCAGCTTGCGCCAAAGTTGTGCCAGAATCGGCATATCCAGGGTGGGAAAGGTGATCCCCATAAAGGGAAAAGCCGGTGCGAAGAGTGCGGTGCAGAAACTTATCACCCTGGCGCAATCCTGCAGCAGGAAGAAGATCACCAGCACCAGCAACCAGACGGCCAATAACATGGCTACCTGAGCCACCAGCAACAAGCCGAAATCCCCCGCCAGAGGAAGATTCAGGAACTGATACAGGACGGCGAGAATGAAGCGTCCCTGCAGTACGATCAAGGGGGTGTATACAAGCATCTTGGCAAACAGCACACGCCGGGTGCCGAGAGTGAACCACTCACTCATGGTATTGAGTCGTAACTCACGATTAAGGCTGTTGGCAAATACCAACATGGCCAGCAGTTGTCCCAGCGCAAGCAGTACAGGCGGCACCAAGAAGCCTATGTAGTTGCTGTTGGAGTTATACAGTGCTGTCGTCTGGCTTGTCACCGGACGAAGGTTGATCTCAGCCTGCGCCTTAGGTACACCAAGGGCCAGCTGCTTCCTGTTTGCTGCATGCAGCAGGCCATCGGAGAGGCTGAGCTGGATCTGACTCGAAAGCAGTTTACCCACCAAGAGGAACTGGCTGTTATAGCGTATCTCTATGGTCGGGCTATGACCGGTGAGCAGATCCCGGTTCAAACGGTGTGGCAGCACCACCAGGGCATATACCTCACCTTCTGTCATCGCCCGCTTCGCGCCGGCGATATCCTGATAACCTATCGTCTTTGCCGCAGGATTCGCCTGAATGCGCCTGGTCAGCATGCGGCTTACCTGGCTCTGATCATGATCCACGATCGCCACCGGCAGCTGTCTTGGCATACCCGCACTGAACAGCCACCACAGGGAGATGATACCCAGAATAGGGATATAGGTAACGAGCGCGAACTGCCATGGATCGTTCCATAGCGCCTTCAGTTCACGCCCTATCAGGCTCTTCATTGAAGTTTGCACTTTGAGTTATTGCGCCATCAAGGCTGTCATGCCGACTCTGAGATCGGGAATCGTGTTAACGGGCCGAAGCTCCATCTCGAAGGTACGCATATCGAAGTCATGGCCGCTCTCGGTGGCCCGCCAGGTGGCGAACTCTCCCATCACGCTGATATGGGTCACCGAGAACTCATATTCTCCCCCCAGAGCCGGAATGAAGATGAGGTGCTTCTGACCCATCTTGAAGTCTTTCAACTGATCTTCACGTACCTGAAACACGGCCCAGGCATCATCCATATCGATGACACTCACCACAGGGAATCCACTCGGGGCAAGTTCACCGGGCTGCAGTAGTACTTCGCTGATCTCACCGGACTTGGGCGCACGCATCTGGCTGTCCGCCAGTATCGCACTCACCTCATTTACCGCACCTTCCGCCATGCGGGCGTTACCGGCGGCGGCAGCCTTTGTCTCTTCACGGGCCCCTTCTGCCGCCATCTCATACATGGCCAGGGCGGCCTGCTCGGTATACTTGGCGGCCTGCCATTGAGTGAACGCCTCATCGCGTTTCTGCCTTGCCAGTACCCCCTCGACAAACAGAACCTCGACTCTGTCATAGGTGGTCTTGGCCAGCGTGGCCGCCGCCTGCGCCTTCAGCCACTGCTCTCTGGACGCCATCACCTGCTGCTTTCGCGCACCTGTGTCGGCTTCCAGCTGCATCGCCTGGGCCGCATCTCTGCCCCCCTCTGCCTGCATCAGTTTGGCATTCAGCTCGGGGCTATCGATAGCAAACAGGAGATCGCCGGCTTCGACTCTATCACCACGACGCACTAACACCTGTTCGACCCGACCCGGCACCTTGGAGGAGATGTTGTACTCTCTCGCCTCAACCTGCCCCTGTATGCGTTCATCCTGAGGTGTATAGGCCAGTTTTAAGCCGTAGCCTAATGCACCGACCAGACCAATAAGTGCCACGACCCCAATAATACGATTAGCCTGCATTGTTACTCTCCTGCATCGCAACTTTGGCCCTGTGACCGACGCTGCGACCTAAAAATTCTTCCAATTGACCGCTGATGGCCATGAGTCTGGCATATGCCTGAATATAACGATATTTAGCACCTAGCTGCTGTGTTTCGACCGCAGTAAGCTTTAACTCAGCATCAACCTTATCGATCGAGGTCGAAAGTCCCTGACGAAAAGCCAGATCCCTTAAACGCTTATTTTCCTGTGCCAGTGCAATAGATGTCTCCAGTGACTGCACCTCCTCCTGTGCCTGGAGCAGCTGACGATAACTCTGATCCAGCAGCAGACTGAGGTCCTGGCGTGTCTGAGCCTTGGTATATCTGGCCTGTAGCAGCGCACTCTTAGCCGCCTGCACCTTACCGCTGCGTCCGTCACGGCTCAACAGGGGCACTTTCACTCCCACGCCAAGCATCCAGTCGGGCTCCATCTTAGAAAACAGGCTGTCGTCTTCATATAGGGTGTAATTACCATAGAGGAATACCGTGGGGTGATACTTACCTTTCTCCAGATCGATCAATCCGTTGGCCTGCTCCTCCTTGGCCTCAAGCAGCTTTAGGGCCGGATGCTGAACCATAGTTAACCGGCTCAGCTGTGGCAGTGAGGGCGCGTCGGTGAGCATGAAGAGGGTGGAGCTGGTATCGACCTCCTGCTCGTGCAACATACGTGACAGGGCGATAACCGCCATCTCGGCCTGACGCTGAGCACTGGTGTAATTAACCCGGGCATTTTCCAATGCAACCTGCGCATTGAGCCGTTCGACCTTCGCTATCTGTCCCTGCTCTTCGAGTTTAAGCGCATGACTGGCATGCTTCTCGAGGGAGGAGACCAGTTCACCACGGGTTGTCACGAGCGCTTGAGTCACGGCGACGCCATAGTAGCGATCCACCAACTGAGTGAAGAGCTCTCTGGTAGAGAGTTGTAACTGCTGCTCTTTCTCTATCACGTGAGCGGCATGGATCGCCTGAGCCGCAGTGATCTTGCCTCCCGTATAGATGGGCCACATGGCCTGCAGGCTGGAGCGGAAGATATCCTGTTCGGTAAACTGAGTGACAAACATGGATCCTGGAATACCGGCAAGAGCACCACCGATTGACGGTGGCAGCGTAGCGGGATCCATAGAGGCGAGTGGATTAAGATCCTTAAGATCCAACTCTATCGGTTTCTCTAGTCGGGTATAGCTGCCGTTGAGGCTGATTGAGGGAAGATAGAGATCTTTTCCGGCTTCATGCTCGGCCTCGGCGCGATTAACCTCCTGGGCACCGGCCTGCAGCTTATCGCTTACCGTCAGCAGCTGTTGCCAGGCTTGAGAGAACCCCATCTCTTTCGCCCCAGCCGTGAAAGGCCCTAGTGCCGCCAGCGACAATAAGGCTATATGTGAAAACTTCATCCCCTTTCCTCTGCATTCGACCTAGAGTGTTTACTCTAAATTCCTTGGCGAATGCTAACATTTTTTAACCGGCAAGAGTAGGAGCCAGATCCTAAAAGCTAAATCCGGGCACCTACTTTATTAGATCACGAGAGAAATTAAGCGGTTCCACCCACTGTCAGACTGTCGAGTTTCAATGATGGCTGGCCCACTCCGACAGGCACACTCTGGCCATCCTTACCACAGACGCCGACACCTTTATCCAGTTCGAGATCGTTACCCACCATGGAGATCTGCCCCATAGCCTCGGGGCCGTTGCCTATCAGGGTAGCCCCCTTGATTGCCCGGGTGATCTCACCCTTCTCGATCAGATAGGCTTCTGAAGCTGAGAAGACAAACTTACCCGAGGTGATATCGACCTGGCCACCACCGAAGTTAGGTGCGTAGATCCCCTTCTCTACCGACTTGATCATCTCCTGAGGATCGCTGTCACCCGCCTCCATATAAGTGTTGGTCATTCTCGGCATAGGCAGATGCGCATAGGATTCGCGGCGTCCGTTACCTGTCGATGATCCCCCCATCAGGCGGGCATTGAGTTTATCCTGCATATAGCCCTTTAAGATCCCGTCTTCAATCAGAACCGTTTTCTGGGTTGCGACACCTTCATCATCGATACTCAGAGAACCGCGACGATTCGCTATGGTGCCATCATCGACCACGGTGACCAGCTCAGAAGCGACCTGCTGGCCTACCATACCGCTGAATGCACTGCTTCCCTTGCGGTTAAAGTCTCCCTCCAGCCCATGACCGACAGCTTCATGAAGCAAGACACCGGGCCAACCCGCACCGAGAACGACAGGCATCTGCCCGGCCGGGGCATCGATGGCATTAAGGTTTACCGATGCCTGACGAACCGCCTCACGGGCGAAGGAGAAGCAGGCAGGCAGGCCCGCATCATCATTACTCATCAACACATCATAACCATGACGCCCACCGCCGCCACTGGCGCCACGCTCACGTTTACCCTCCTCCTCTAAAATCACACTACAGTTGAATCGCACCAGAGGGCGAATATCGGCGGCAAGAGTGCCATCGCTGGCGGCAACTAATATCTCTTCGTGTACGCCTGAAAGGCTGACCACGACTTGAATGATACGGTCATCGAGACTACGGATATATGCATCGGCCTGTTTCAAGAGGGCTATTTTTTTCACCTCTTCCATGGCAGCAATCGGATCGGCACTCTGGTAGAGGGCTTTCACCTCCTGCTTCTTCCATGCCTGCACGGTTTTATTTTTACCGGCAACGGCAATACTGCGGGCGGCTTCTGCCGAGGCTTTGAGCGCCGCAGGCGTGATCTCATCGGCATAGGCAAATCCGGTCTTCTCACCGGTAATCGCACGCACACCCACCCCACGTTCGATATGGAAACTGCCCTCTTTTACTATGCCATCTTCTAATACCCAAGACTCATGGCGGCTTCCCTGAAAGTAGAGATCTGAAAAATCGACATTGTGCTGATGAATGGAGTTGAGGTAGCCCTGTAGATCATTCAGTGACTGTCCATCTTGCAGTAAGCTTGCTTCTACTTGAGTTAAAAATGGCATTAATAGTTCTCTCTTTTTGCTCACTTGAGCTTAATCACGCTTAATCTCTGTAAGAAGAGCCCGGGAAACAAGAACCCAGACTCTTATCTAATTTTTTGTAACTGCGGCGGAGCAAAGCGATTATGTTCCGATACCGGCATCTGTTGCCGGATCAGCTCCAGTTCACTCCTGTCCAGCGTCGCCTGAACCCAGCCACAGCCTGACATCTTCTCAGCCATAACCCTTCCCCAGGGGTCTACGATCATGCTCTGTCCCCAGGTCTCCCGGCTGCCGCGGTTATGCTGCCCCCATTGAGCCGCAGCAAGAATGAAACATTGTGTCTCTATCGCCCTGGCCTGAATCAAGGGTTGCCAGTGTGCGGCTCCGGTTACCTTAGTAAAGGCCGCAGGCAGTGCGATCAGCTCGGCACCGGCTTCCCTCATCGCCCTGAACAGGTCAGGAAACCGCAGATCGTAACATATCGCTAGACCTAACTTACCAAAGGGGGTGTCAATTACACTAATTTTATCACCGGGACAGAAGGTATCACTCTCGCGATACTCTTTGGTGCCATCGGAAACATCGACATCGAACAGGTGAAGCTTATCGTAATTACCTAAAACTTTACCTGCACTGTCAAACAGATAAGTACGGCTATAAACCCTTTTATCCTCCGCCAGAACCGGGATGGTCCCGGCGACAAGGTAGACATTAAACTTTTTTGCCAGATCTGACATCGCCGATTTAAGGGGGCTCTCTTCTGAGCCACAGTTAAGCAGATACTCACCCTGCTGGCTCTCGTGGCCACCAAACAGCAAACAGCATTCGGGCAACACAACCAGCTGCTCCTCTCCCGCCACTCTGGGCAGAAGGTCAAGCTGCGACTCGATAAACTGTAGGTTTTGCGCTACGTCTCGACTGCTTTGGCACTGTAACAGACTGATCTGCATCTATGGCTTCCCTCTCTATTCGACTCTCGCTTTTATCTTCTCTGCCTTCATTGCTCGCAGGAGGAAATGGCGCTTGAGCCTCCTTAAAGTCTGGCACCTCAATCACTCTTGGTGCAAGAATTTCAACTCCCGATTCGGTCATCTTTACCGGAGCGCCAGACTGCTGCTTCTCTTCTTCCCCCTCTTGCTGGCCCTCATTAAGGGGTTGCTCAGGTTCCGGCTTGCGAATCTCTGATTCGGGCGTCTCGACTCCCTGCTGTTTAACCGGGCTAGAATCTGCCGGCTGTTTATCGGCCTGCTCCTCACCTTTGCGGGGCAGTGCAGACTCGGGGATCTCTATCTCTTTACTCTTACGCTCCAGCTCTTCTAACTTAGGCTCGGACATGGTTCCGGTTAATCTGAATCTGAGCTCGGTGATCACCTCGATAACGGGCTCAAGCACTTTAGTCAGGGCGAATGCGCCTATGCCCAGTGTCCAACCGCCTGTGGTGAGCAATACCACGGTCGGTACACTGGAAGCCAGTTGCGGCACGAAACGGATATCGTAGTTCAGGCTCTCGGTGACTAAGTCTGTATAGCCCCTGACCTTCATATTTCCCGCGACGGCATCCATCTCGGTATCGCGGGTCTTGATGACGCCGTTATCTATCTTCAGGGTGCCGGTGAAGGAGTTAAAGTAGAGCCCTTTACCAAAGACATCTGAGAAGTCCAGAGATAACTTTCTGAGCAGGGAGTCCAAGCTGAACAGCGAGAAGATTCTGGCTCCTTTGTCACTCACCTCTGACAGATGCCCCTTACCCAGCTCGAAATTAATGTTGCCGTTGAGCGACTCCAGTGAGAAGGCATAGGGTGCTCCCTGCCAGGAGATAGTGGCGTCCAGCTCAACCGGAGCATCCTTAAGCCCGGGATCCATATCGAGAATCGAAGATATAGCATCAAATTTTGTTGCCTCTAACTTCACATTAAACTCGGTAAGATTCTCCCCTGCGCTGTTTTTCCATGCGCCAGTGCCACTGAGCTTCACATCGGGTGTCGTGAGTGAGAGAGTCTGTATCTGGTAGTGACCCTCCTGAGGCGTTCCCTGCAGTACCAGGTGACCCAACGGCTTGCCATAGAGACGAAAATCATCCACATCCAGTGCAAGTGGCGGCAGGTTATTGAGCACGGTATCTGATTTAAAGTCGGCCTGAGACTCCTCTTTCAAGCTGGGTGCGATATAAAACTTACTCGCAACCATCTTCAGCCCCTGAGTCGACCAGTCCGGATAAAAGTCAATCCTGCCATCAAACTCGTTCGACATAGCCTCAAACCGCCATGCCTGCTCATTAGGTTTTGCAGCAATGGTCAATTCAGACAGCTGTTGGCCCATAAGATTCAGATCGGCGATCTGCGCATCGATACTGACAAGAGGAGGAAAGAAGCCTCTGGCCTGCTCGCCCTCTAGCTGTGAATCACTCTCGACACCAGCCCCTGCTTCAGTTTCGCCCCCAGTCTCCCCGGATGCGATAAAGCTGGTGATAACGGGTAGCCAGGGAGAGAACTCTGTTTGCGCAATATCGAGCTGCAGGTGCCCATTATCTCTTTTCAGCTGATCTCCCGGCTTAAACAGCCTGCCCAGAAGGAGATCGAAATGATGTAACTGATCACCCGATTCGATATCGAACCCGCCCCAAAACTCCATCTGCTTACCCAGTTTTATCCCGAGCGACGACTGCTTATTATCACCGATCAACTCGGCCGACAGCCTTCTCTTCTCACCGGCAGCCTTAGTGAAAGGCGCGGGAAGCATCAATTCGGTGCCAAGTAGATCGCTGTTAACCTGGGCCTGAATACGGTAGCCGGTCTGGTCGAAAATAAGCGTCATGGCACCATCCCAGCTCACCTCGCCGGAGTAGAACTCCATCAATGGATTATCAAGCTCGGGCGGAAGAGCGTCGAGTTGCCAGACGCCATTAAGATCCAGGTTCAGACCATAGTTATCACGCACCTGCTCGGTATCGAAACTCAATGAGACCGGCTGCTGATAAAGCAAGGCCTTGATATCTTTGCCCTTCACTACCTCGTTGACGAAACTCACCTGACCGGTCACGCCATCGAGCTGAACTCCGGGCTCACTGATATATACCGGTGTCTGATCGAAATTGACCCGGCCACGGATCTGCTCCTCCTCTCCATCGTAGAGAGGAATTGAAAGATCCAGTGAGGCGGTGACATCTCCCTGAATCTGAACCACCTCAAGGGTCGAACCGACAGAATCGGCCAATGGCGAGGCCTGAATAACCTCGGTAGCCGCAGCGCCTTTGGTAGCAAGTTCGGCATCGATCTCCAAAAGC
Source organism: uncultured Shewanella sp. (assembly GCF_947501225.1). Classification (GTDB taxonomy): domain Bacteria; phylum Pseudomonadota; class Gammaproteobacteria; order Enterobacterales; family Shewanellaceae; genus Shewanella. Next base: position 167,029 of record NZ_CANMUW010000003.1, on the reverse strand, counting down.
GAGCGAGCGCCCAACTCGGGAATATTTATTCTGGCCCCATCGACCACGACATCCAAAAGATCGCCATTGTCGATAGTGAGGTACATGGCCGCGTTCTCAAACAGGGCTGATAGCTCCAGCGATCTCACCGGGGGCCAATCCGGCTGAAATTCAAATTCGGCATCACTTAGGGTGAAGGCCGCCTGAAAGATCCCCGAGTGATCTTTGTATGGATATCGGTTTAAGAAGCCGTGCCAAACGACTCTGGCATCCTGGGTATTACCCGCGACGAGCCCAGCCTCAAGGTATTCGACCAATTCGGCATCCATTCCCTGTAGCGGGAAATAGTTACCCGCATTGGCGACATCACTTATCTTCACATCCGCAAGCAGCGCAAGATGAGTGTTACCTGCAAAGCCCATCTTCATGGAGGCGTCCAGACCAATATCCTTATTAGCCAACTTAAGGTGAGGAAGTGTCAGCTCACTAGTTTCGGTATTAAACTTAGCATCGAAAGCCGCACCGCTTAAGGTTATCGGCGCCTTGAAAGCCGCGCCAAAGTCTAAGGTATAGTCCTGCTGAGGTGCACTGAAGTAGAGGGCGTCATCATACCAGGCGACCTTCAGATCCAATGGCGAGCTCCCCGGGATCCCGTCAAACCTTTGCCATTGTAACTGAGCAACATCGACAGAGAGTTGAGGCTGGCGTTCATCATCCACAGAGAGTTTAATATTATCCAGATAACCTTGGGGAGCTACCGACTGCCAGGTCTTCAGCAGATGTAGATCGACTGCCGGCACCAGTGGCAACAGAGGTAACAGGCTACTCGTATCCAGCCTGTTCAGATACGCTGACAGGCGTGAGCCTCTTTGTTCTGCAATAAAATTAAGCTCAGGCCATGGCCGCTCATTAGTTTCAAATTCAAGATTTCGGCTGCTTAGCTGCCAGCCACTTTCGGTGGGTAGCCACTCCAGCTGACCCCCCTTGATCTCAAAATGCTGCTCCTGGCCGCTCAACTGCCATTCCAGCCAGCTCGGCTCGAACTGTATCAGGCCCGACTCGATGCTACGCTCGCTGAGGCTCAACCAGGCTTGCAGGTTGACCACACCTTCGAGGGGTAACTTACTCTTGTTATCGTATGGGTTCTTTTGTCTGGAGGCCCACTCACCGAGATCCAGCGAACTGGCAGCCAGGTAGATCTGTCCCGTAAGATTATCGGGCCTGAAGCCGCTGCCGTTAACCTGCAGCGACAGTGATAACTGTTCGACCTCGGAGGCTTTCTCATCGAGATAGAGTTTTCCCTGCCCCTGATGCTTACCACTGCTGTTTTGCCACCGCAGATCTTTGACATAGATAGGGCTGAAGTCATGATGCTTGCTGAGTAGCTGCAAGCTGCCTTCTGATATCGAAAAGTGCTCTAACTGCTCCAAAAGCAGGCTATAGAGCCAGTCGGTATCGATTTCGGCCGAGTTAGTCCGGCTCTCCACCTGATTGAGCTTATCGAGATCGAGCCCGACCTCAACACCCTCGAAAATGACATTCTCAATCTGGGGACTGGTCGTCATCAAGCTCTCCCAGAAGTCGAGTTTGACATGGACACCACGAATAACCAGGGTAAAAGGCAGACGCTCCTGAGGCGGCAGGACTAACTCCTTCACCGTCAGGGCCGGACCGAAGGCCTGCCACTCGGCGTTGAGCTCTCCTACGCTAACCTGGACCTGATACTCATCTTCGATATAGTTAACCAGATCCTGTCTCACCTCGGTGAGCTGGGGCAGAAGTCCCCGAAACAGGCTCACCGCCAGGGCAAACAGCACCAAGATAACGGCTAATGTTTGCCAGCAGTAACGGCTGAACTTGCGGGGACAGAATTGACGAGGCACTACATTATTACCACATCGAACTTGTTTTGCGCATACATAGGTTCATTCTGAAAACGGACCCGTTTTCCTATATACACACCCAACTCAGCAACCAGATGCCCCTCCTCGCCCGTAAGGCTGTTAAAGACACCGGGCGAGCAGTAGACCAGGAACTCATCGGCATCGTAACTACGATCTAATCGGATGATCTCTCTGAAAATTTCATAAGAAACGGTTTCAACGGTTTTCAGGCTGCCGGTGCCATAGCAGGCCGGACACTCTCCACATAAAACGTGCTCTAAACTTTCACGGGTTCTTTTACGGGTCATCTCAACTAAGCCCAGGCCGGAGAAGCCACTGATATTGGTCTTAACCCTGTCGGCAGCGAGCGCGAGCTCAAGGCTGGCAAGCACACGCTTCTGGTGTTCGGATTTCAGCATATCGATGAAGTCGATGATGATGATGCCGCCCAGGTTGCGCAACCTGAGTTGGCGGGCGATGGCGTGTGTCGCCTCCAGATTGGTATTGAAGATGGTCTCTTCGAGGTTTCTGTGACCAACGAATGCACCTGTGTTGATATCGACCGTCGTCATCGCTTCTGTTTGGTCTATGATGAGGTAGCCACCGGACTTAAGCTCCACCTTACGACCCAGCGCACGTTGAACTTCATTCTCAACGTCATAGAGATCGAAGATGGGAACCGGGCCGTTGTAGTGCTCTATCTTATCGGCGATCTCAGGCATAAACTCTTCGGAGAAGGCCTGTAGCTCCTCGAATGTCTGATTCGAATCCACCTGGATCTGATCCAGTTCAGTGCCGACAAAGTCACGCACGATACGGACCGGTAGCGCCAGATCCTGATATAGCAGGGAGACACCCCTGCGCTTACGGCGCTCACTCACCTTTCCCCAGACACGACGCAGGAATGCGGCATCCTGAACCAACTCCTGCTCGCCGGCGCTCTCTGCGGCGGTACGGATAATAAAGCCACCATCCTCATCGACGAAAGGCTCGGTTAACTTCTTAAGACGTGAACGCACCTCTTCAGACTCGATGCGCTGAGACACACCAACATGGCTGGAACCCGGCATAAAGACCAGGTAGCGAGAGGGAAGAGTGATATCGGTCGTCAAGCGTGCCCCTTTTGTACCCAGAGGATCTTTGACCACCTGCACCATGATATCTTGTCCCTGACGAACTAACTCATTGATGTCACGAACGACAAAGTTACCTTTTTCAACATCCGCGACACATTCGGTATGGGGTACTATGTCAGAGGCGTGCAGAAATGCCGCCTTATCCAGACCGATATCGACAAATGCTGCCTGCATACCGGGCAGTACTCTGCTCACCTTCCCCTTATAGATATTACCGACTAAGCCCCGTTTCATCCGTCTTTCTATATGGACTTCCTGCAAAACACCATGCTCTACCAAGGCGACGCGAGCTTCGGTCGGCGTTACATTGATCAATAGCTCAGAACCAATCTTTCGCTGTACTCTGTTTCTGACGACGCGGCTCATATTTATACTCACTTTTAGTAGATTTCCAGTTTCCGGGTTCCGGGGCCCGGAAAACTTTATAAAATTTTCATCTCTTTGAGCAGCTCACGGGTCTCAACCATCGGCAAGCCTACAACGGCCGAGTAGCTGCCCTCGATACGTTCGACAAAGCTGCCTCCCAGAGCCTGGATTCCATATGCTCCGGCCTTATCCATAGGTTCGCCGGTGGCGATATAGGCCAAGATATCCTGTTCGTCGATCTCACAAAACTTAACTTTAGTCTCAACCAGACGGGTTAGTGTTGTTTTACCGTCGGTTAAGGCCACCGCCGTCATCACACTATGAGACTGTCCCGACAACTCTGTTAACATTCTCAGAGCATCGGCCTCATCTACAGGCTTACCCAATATCTGCTCATCCAATACCACTATAGTATCAGAACCTAATACCACCGGGCTTGTCTGATTATCACACAGGCTTAAACCGGCCTCGGCTTTCTCTACCGCAAGGCGAGAGACAAACAGATGCGGCGATTCCCCAGACTGGTGCGTTTCATCGATATCCGCAGACAGGGTATCGAAGCTGAATCCGGGAACGGAAAAACCGAGTTGCGCCAGTATCTCTTTACGACGCGGAGAGCCTGAAGCTAGTACCAATTTGGCTGAAACACTCATATTTATCTCACCTTATATTGACGCCTGACACGACGTAAGATCCAAAATACCCAAGGCCAGATAATGAGGCTTGAGATAGCAGGCAAAAACAGACGCACATCGAATGTGGCCGTTTCTACAACAAACTGAACCCAGAAAACGACCAGGTGATGTAAACAGATCAGACTGGAGATCATCAGCGCCTGCTGCCACATAGGGAAGTTCCTAAGGCGCTGAAAATGGAGCACGACAACATAAACCACCAGAGAGATCGATAAAGCCCGAATCCCCAGATGTGCTCCCAACATGATGTCGAGCAGCACGCCTAAGAGCCATGCTGACAAAATATTATATCTGTGCGGCAGAGCCATGGCCCAATAGATGATGACCAGCAGCAACCAATCGGGTCGCCACGGCTCAAACAGATCCGGCAATGGCATGATCTGAAATAGCATGGCAACAAGAAAACTCAGCCATACTACCCAGCGGCCGTTAGCAACATGCATACTCATTGGCTCACCTCAGAAGTTGATTTTGTTGATGCTGAGGCATTTTCAATGTTCAAAAGCTCATCTTTACTCAAACTTTCATCCTGCTCATCGGGAAGCGATCCGTCGGGCCAGATCAACAACAGATAACGGATTCTGTCGAGCGCGGCTAACGGCTGAGCCACCACATTGGCATAGCTCTGTCCGTCATCTTTGACCACATTCATCACACGGGCAACAGGGTAACCTTCGGGAAAGCGATTTCCAAGCCCGGAGGAGACCAGGAGATCGCCGACCCTGATATCGGTACTCTTAGAGACATAACTGAGTTCGAGTTCATCCAGGACTCCCGTCCCTTTGGCAACCAGACGCACATCGTTGCGGGTGACTCTCACCGGAATCCCATGAGTTGCATCGGAGATCAGCAGCACCCTACTGGTTAACTCGCTGACCTGTACCACCTGACCTACCACGCCCTGTGCATCGACTACCGGCTGACCGACATACACGCCACTCATGGCGCCGTGATTGAGTACCACGTATTGATGGTAGGGATCACTGGCCACCTCCATCACTTCGGCGACCACCTTCTTCGAGTCCATATGAACGGGAGATCCCAGCAGTGCGCGTAAGCGATCATTTTCCTGCCTGAGATGCTCGAAGCGCTGTAGCCGCTCGCTCATAAGAAGCTGCTGCCTCAGCAGCTCCTTATTCTGCTTAGCCAGCATATTTCGGGTCGCGAGACTCTCAGCCGACCAATCTAATAGTGCACCGGGAACATTAGCCACATATTGAAGAGGACTCAGAACAGAAGAGACGGATTTACGTACGGGATCGAGTCGGTTGTTAGCCACGATAAGGATCACCGACAAGATAATTGCCAGTGTCAGCCTGAATTGGTTAGAGATACCACGTGCAAAAATAGGCTTCATAAAAAACTATAAAATGGTTCGAAATACTATTCAGCATTCCAAGGGGTCATAAAATAATATCAGGTATTTACAACCTGCAACGAAAGTGAGGAGCAGAAAAAAACAAGGCGGTTAAACACCGCCTTGTTCATACTAAAGTTAGTTTTCTTCGGAGAAGAGGTCACCACCATGCATGTCGATCATCTCCAGCGCCTTACCGCCGCCACGAGCAACACAGGTTAATGGATCATCAGCAACCATCACAGGAATGCCCGTCTCTTGCATCAACAGACGGTCCAGATCACGAATTAATGCACCACCACCGGTCAGTACCATACCGCGTTCTGAGATGTCTGACGCCAGTTCAGGCGGAGATTGCTCCAGAGCCACCATAACGGCGCTGACGATCCCCGATAACGGCTCTTGCAGCGCTTCCAGGATCTCGTTGCTGTTAAGAGTGAAGCTGCGAGGAACACCTTCGGCTAAGTTACGGCCGCGTACTTCGATCTCGAGTACTTCATCACCCGGATAAGCGGTACCGATAGTGTGTTTAATACGTTCGGCGGTCGCTTCACCAATCAGGCTGCCGTAGTTACGGCGCACATAGTTGATGATCGCATCATCGAACTTATCACCACCGATGCGAACGGAAGATGAGTACACCACGCCGTTGAGTGAGATAATTGCCACTTCGGTAGTACCGCCACCGATATCGACAACCATAGAGCCTGTCGCCTCAGATACTGGCAGACCCGCACCAATCGCGGCCGCCATCGGCTCTTCGATGAGGTAAACTTCGCGAGCACCGGCGCCCATGGCCGATTCACGAATTGCACGACGCTCTACCTGAGTAGCGCCTACAGGTACACAAACCAATACTCTTGGGCTTGGTCGGAACACACTGTTGTTATGCACCTGCTTGATGAAGTGCTGCAGCATCTTCTCAGTCACGTAGAAGTCGGCGATGACGCCGTCTTTCATCGGACGGATAGCCTGGATATTGCCCGGAGTACGACCCAACATCTGCTTAGCTTCTGTACCGACAGCTGCCACGGACTTCTGTCCGCCACTTCCCCGCTCGCCACGAATTGCGACAACCGAAGGTTCGTTAAGTACGATCCCCTCTTCACGCACGTAAATTAATGTGTTTGCCGTACCCAAATCGATCGAAAGATCGTTAGAAAAAATGCCACGCAGCTTCTTGAACATGTAACCAGCCTGTCTCTGTGGAGTCGGAAAAAGAAAATCAGGTAACTCTATCAATGACACCCTGATGACACAAGGGCGATGAGGTTAACATTTGCTAATGAAGCGGTTTTTTTTTAATTATCATGCCAAAGGGGAGATTTAATCACTCTGTTTGACGAAATCGCGCCCCAAAAGCAGATATGTGATCCCAGAACCTAGGTTCTAAGTTCTAAGATCTAGGATCTAGGATCTAGGAACTAATTAACTTCATGCCAGTAGATCACCTTGTCATGGCCACGATAGGTGCCGAAGAAGGCCGAGGCTCTGGGATCGTAGAGAGCGTTAGCTTTGTCGCCATCGAAGTTCCAATACCATTTGAGCCAAGGCTCGACATGTTGCTTGAGTCTAACTTCACCGGGTGCGTCAGGAGCGGTGAAGTAGATCTGCTTAACACCCAGCAAGATAGTTCCGCTTTGCAATATGAGTTTTGAATCACTATGGGCCGTAATCGGCGGGAAACCTGCTGGCGAAGCCATATTCATCCCAGTTGTCACTGCCTCTGTGCTATCCGTCGAGGTAACCGTATTATACACAGAACAGCTATCAGCACCGTTGGTTACCCAGCTAGGGCCATCGGCAGTTACCGCACTGACATATTCGGTCCGCAGCGGCAGACGCAAAGTTTCTGACTGCGGACTATAACCGTTATCCAACTGTAGTCGGCCGTACCTTAACTGAAACGGCTGACTGTCTTCATCTCTATTGATATCTTCGAAGGTAAAGCTTAAGCACTCGCCGGAAGATCCGCTCTTAAAGCAGATACCATCTTCATCGGTCACATCATCTTTGTGCAGCACTAAGTTAAAGTCGGCGTTAAATGGCGCAACCGGGGTCACCGCTCTGGCATATTGCACCTGCGCCCCCTCCAACACGGCCCTGTTAGTTGGCGAGCTATAATACTTAACCACACCAGACTTCTTAGTCCCGCCGCTATCAATAATACTGCCGGCAGTTGATGTATAGACCCGCTGACTCCACTGGTTACGATCGTCTAGCTTCTTATGCATATACCGCCACCATACATCTTTCTGGTAGTTCACGGTTTCGTGTATAGCTGGCTTGCCCTCACTGTCCACGCCATCCTTTGCATAGCCCTTTACCTGAATCCATGGCTGAGCTCCACCAACGAAACCGAAGGGCTGATCCATATAGGTAAAACTGCCACAGCTATGGCTGATGGTCGGCTTATTACCCGTAATACCTAAATAAGCGGGGGTAAAGCGGCCAAAGATTTCGCTGCTGGAGTTATCCGCTGCAATAGTCACCCCCTGGTAGGTCAAGTTACCGCTGAGTCCCACCTTCATGGTACCGACTTCACTCCATGTCTGATTTTCTTCTAGTTTTACAGTGTCATTTTTACCCAGGGAGAAGTTAACCTTATCGACGCCCAGTTTACCCGCCGCCCCCCCGGCGGGTTGCTCTATCACAGAGTGAATCGGTAGTTCTGAATAAGTAAAGTTTTGCAACGCCTTGTTATTACTGAAATCCTTGTCGCCGTCAGAATCCCAACATACCGCCTTAACCTGCATGCTAAAGCTGTCCCCCGCTGCGGCTAATACCTGACACTTATTGTCATGGGGGTCACCGCTGTTGCAGCGTTGACTCTTCTCTGGATTAGAGAAATGAAAACCCGCCGGCGTGGCGACAAATGTATCGGAGTGAGTTAACACCAGCTCCTGGGTTTCTGCACCCGGTGGGGTAAAGTTATAGGTTAAATTAGCTTCCAGCTTTATCTTGCCGGCCTCTCGATAAGTTGCCGATAACCTGCCCTTACCATCGGCATCGAATGTCACACTGAGAACCTTACTCTCACCCCCCTCGATCACAACTGAGCTTGGTTTAGCGTTCAGGCTCTTCAGGGTAAGTGATTCCCTGTTATTCACATCATCGTTATTGGGAGTATCGTAGGCCATGCTGAAATCTATCGAGCGGGACTCTCCTGCGAAAAGTGGTTTACACTCCTGAGTCACCGCATCTTTACTGCCCGCATAGATCTCAAACTCGGCGGTGGTTTTACAGGACTGAGTATCGGGCACATCGAAATAGAGACCAGTATCTGCGAAGGTAAGCTTGCACTCACTGAGATCTGTTTTCTCTTTACCGTCGATAAAGCAGCGAACGGCTCCCTCAGGAGCAGTCGCTCCCAGACCGATGGCAACGGTTCCGCCGTCCACATGCCATAACTTGGCAGGAGGGACCGTATGTCCTGTGAAGCTAACCGTTTTGTATTTACTACCGTCTTTAGTCAAATCAACACTCGATAAAACTGAAGTTTCCGTAGTGCAATTTTTATCGGCACAAGCACGAATAAGAACATCTTTCGCCACACAGCTATGTGCACCTGAGGTAAACTCTATACGATAGTGATTGGTTGTCGCAGGCTCAGGTGGCGCTTCGAAGGCAAAATACCCTACATCTTCAGCCATATGAGTACGCTCATCATCGAATTGCTGATCCTCATCGACGGCGAAGCTCAGGGTGTTATTAAACTTGTCGAATCGACAGCGTCTCAACCAGCCACCATCGCCACCTTCACGGCTGTTCTTATTCGCTATGGTATAGGGCAGACTCGGATAGCTGTTTTGCAGTCCATTGGTGTATTTACACTGCTGTGACGGGTTACCGGTGATATTGCTGTTTTTAGCATAGCCAAATTCATACTTTTTCTGCTCTCCATCTATGGTCATCACCCCGGAGCCCAGGCCTGCTACATAGCCAAGGGTTTCATCGCTGTAAATTGAGCCTTTTTGCTCTGAGCCCTCGATTGCGATATTGAACCCACTACCACTCTCGTCGACATCATCTATCACGGTTGTGATAAAGGGGTTGTTTACTTTCGACAGCATCTGTCCCAGCATGGCAGGTTTAGCACCGAAACTGTGTTCAAATGTCACCCCCTCATAGCCCCTTCCCGAGGCAGGGAAGCGTTTTCCCTGATACTTTCTGGTCGACACCTTGCCCGCCTGCAGCGCCTTTCCCCTCTCAAGAAAAAGGTAGCCCGGCTCCATCACCAAGTAATCGAACTCAGGCATCGCCTTAGGAGCTGTCTTATTGCCCTGCGGTTTATCGAACACAATACTCGCCCCGCTACCCGAAACCGATGAGACCCTGAGTGTGGATGGACCATCACTGTTCGCATCGCTGCCATCTATGGTTGGCATCACCATGATCACCGGTGGACTGGCATAACTGTTATCGAAGATGATCGATGTACTGCCGGTATCGCTCAACGCCACCCGCCCATATTCGAACTGAGGGAAGGGACAGGTGAGGAAAGCGCTCTCTGGCACCTTAGACAGGCTCGATGATGATGGTTTCTGCCAATAGAGGTGATAACCCTCTCCCCCGGTTGCTTCATGAAAGCGCACCTCAATCTTATGGGTGCCCCGCTCCAGTGAGATTTTTCCGCTCTCACATGGCCAGCCACACTGAGGATGTCGGCCATAGAAGCCTGCGACGACCTGATCATCTATAAGCAGTTCGATGGCATCATCACCATCTATGCCAAAAGTATACCTCCCGCTCTCAGGGACATCGATATAGCCCTCGAAGATACCGGTATAATAGTCCCCTTGAGTGGAGTGAGGGTTAATACTGGCTCCATCACCTTCCACTCTTGCAACTATCGACTCACCCAGCTGCTCTTGGGTGTTTTTAACCGTAGCAATGAGACTATTAAACTCTTCGTGATTAGCTGGGCTCGTCTCTACCCCCGGCTTCCAGCTGGTCGCATCATAGGTTCGATAGGTTATCCCCGGAACATTAGCCTGCTCTGCAGGGCACTGGGCGGGAACGACCGGGAGAGGCTTGTTACTGCACATGCCACCAAAGTCGGCATTGTCTACCGCAGCTTCATCGAAGTCTACGTAGCCGTTACCATTAATGCTGAGACTACCGCCAGAGGCCAGAGCCCCATCTATTCTGGCATTGCCTGTTAAACTCACCGAACCGGCGACGTAAACGATGCCATTGATGTAGTTCTGACCTGCTACCGATAAATTTCCCCTGACATAGATGATCAGATCTTCAGTTTTTCCACCCCAATTTAAATAAGCATTGCTCATTGTTAAATTATCGAAGTAAAGGCGAGTCGTCGTGCCATGAGTGCTGACATAGCTGCCACCTTTAAACTCACCGTAACTGAAGTTGTAGTCACCAGAATAAAAATTATAAAACTCAGGCAAGCATGTAGGTCGTCCCCTTCTTTTTTTACAAATTAAATTTCCTAAATCAGGACCAATATCATCAGGGGGAGTTAACCCATATGGATAGTGATCTCCGGTAGGCGGATCGGTAAAAATATCCTTACATTGGGGCACCGCATACGCTACGCCGGAACACCAAAAAAAACACAGAAAAATTGCGATACAGATCCGTTTAGAACAGCTGATAAGACTTGGTTCTTTAAGATAAAAATTTGGCATTACAGACTTAGATACAAGGGTGGAAAGGTTATAAGCTCACGGTAAAAGTAAGCCAGAGAACAGAAAGCTTGGCGACAGAGAGCCTCATGGCCCGGGGAACTGAAGGTAGCTAAGGAGTTCAGCACAATAGCTCAGACTGAATAGCGTAAAGCAATCAGAATAAATTGCTGACAGATAGCAGAACACCAGTGACAACCCCGAGAGAATAAGATTTCGGCGAATATTATCACCTCGCGTTACCTAAGGTTCACAAATGTAAGACTAAAGTTCGAGCATAGACTCAATTTGTTAGCTGGATCACAAAAACAGGGGTTATTTGGCTGAGTAAGCTAACTTTTTGCGGTGGTCGCCGCTCCGAATTTGAACGGGGTTGAGATTGTTAATACTAACTAACTCATAGAGATAGAGGAATTAATTAACCTCTCGCCATTGGATGACACGATCATGGCCTCTGTAAGTGCCGAAGAAGGCGCTGGCCCTTGGGTCATACAGCTCGTTAGGTTGATCGCCATCATAATTCCAATACCACTGTAACCAAACCGGCACGACAAGCGGCGCGGTGACCTGACCACGGTAGCGATTGGGCGTTGCGACAAGAGATTGCCACAGCAGCTCAAACCTTCCCATTGAGAAGTCGCTGTCCGGCACTGTGTTTGTCCCTGCCACCCGGGTCACCGACTGAGGAGGTACCAGTGCCGGGTTATATGTCACATCCGTTGCCGGAAGCGCCGCAGAAGCGATATCGGTACAGCTGTCTAGGGTATTGACCACCCACCGGGTGCCATCCCAATACTGAGCCGTCACAGGCATTCTTATGGTATCCGTTTCGGGGCCATAGGCGTTCTCCAACACGATACGACCGTGCCGATAATGCTGGGTAGATATCTGTTTAGCGTTACAGCTATCTGAGATAGCGCAGTCATCCGTTGTCCCCGCATTCATATCCGGTGAGGCTATCAGCACACCATCTTTATCACTCATCTGCAGACCGACCGCCATCGAGACATAGGGGCCATCGAGGTTACTATCAAGCAAGCGGGTGAATTGAATATCGCTCTCTACGGTCTGAACGCCTTGATCGTCTTTTTCCCATTTCAACTCCGCCAATCCGGTAAGGCGGGCTTGATGATCGACGCCTTCACTGCTGTTTTCGGCGACTAACAGTGCTGCGCCGGATGCGAAATCCACGGTCTCATCTTTGAAGTAGTTTCGTGTCGTGACCCCATCAAGATTCCTCGCCCTGATTTTCATCATTAATGGAGTTGGCTCATCCATATAGGTAAATGCTGTCACTCCGGTGCCGCATGCCGCGAGCATGCTCTCTTCATAGAGTTCAAAATCATTGGGATAGAAGCGACCCACAGGCTCACTTTCCGCCGTGGGGATAGTGATGCTCTCCCCAAGATAACCATTTGGCGGGGTGGCGGTTAAACTAAATACCCCCACCTCACCGATGGACTGCTCAAACCCGTTCAGACTATCTGCCTTAGCGACATGGTCGTATGAGCTTAGGCCAAGCTCGCCTAAGGCGCCGTTCACAGGTTGTTTAAGAGTATGTCCAAGGGCGATACCGCTCTGAACATAGTTTGGCGTTGGCGTGTTATCGCAATAATCTGTGTCGCTGTCCAGCTGCCATGCCATGGCCTGTATTGAGACGTTGAAGCTTTCACCGGCCACCTTAAACTTGGGACAGGTATCGTCACCTGCAGAGCATACCGTTTCCGGTTTAATACATAGCCCGACTGGATAACGCACAGTACTGTCTGAGCCCTCCATAATCAGGCCCTCATCCTCTTCACCGGTTGGGGCCGTATATCTGGCATGAATGGCAATCTTACCCGCATCAGGGTAGTTCAACTCGAACTCGGCTTTCCCCTCACCGTTGAAAGTTAACGAGATTGGCGTGGAATTTAAGACACTTGTGCCTATATTGGAGCCGTTAACCGATGCCGGACTTGCTGTGACTATCGCAGCGGGCGCCGGGCTTATATATTCACTCCAGAAGTTAACCACCTTAGTGGTATCTGCAAATGCCGGAACGCATTGAAGCGAGTTATCACTTTTTCTGACCGCGGAGATCTCAATATTTTCCTGGGGCTTGTTAGAGAGGTAGTTATCTATGCTGACGATAAAACCCGCCTCAGCAAAACTCAGTGAGCAGGCGCTGTTGTCGACTAAGTTGCCATCTATATAACAGCGATATGGTCCCGAAGGCGATGTACCGCCTAGCCCTATCGTCGTCAGCCCACCTTCACCATGCCAAATCTCACTGTCGGTTTCACCGGTAAAGGTGAGATCGCTATATTTCACACCATCTTTGATAAGTTCGACGCTGGATGCTATAGCTGAGAGGCTGGAACAATCATCGTTGGCGCATGACTTGATGGTAACAGTCTTAGCCGTACAGCTTAGGGCATCGGATGAAAACTCGATACGATAGTGATTGGTTGCAGGAGGCGCGACTCCACAGTCTGGCGTGACATTAATTTTGTGAGAGGTATTTTTGAAAATTACCCGGCTATTCGAGTCAAGTTCGACATCTTCACCTCCGGCAATTGCCCCCTCTACCGATGAGTTACCGGTTATGGTGATATCTTTCTCTGCGAACACATAGGCTCTGAGATAGTTATTGCCTTCAAGTTGAAAGTTGCCGTAATTATGAATTAAAAGTTGTTCTGCACTATAAGCTAAGCTGCTGTTCTTGTGGCTGTAATCATTCTTAATAAACCAACTGACACTACCGCTCGAGGGATAGAGCACATTAACATTCTTGTTAATCACTAAGCTTTCGATCCAATACTGACCTGGTGCAAACTCTAATGTGCCGCTGGTTGCGGTTAAGTTTTTAATCTTATAGATACCACCGGAAGTGGTGAACCTGAGAATGCGCTTCTTCCCGCTTAAATAAATATCTGCATATTCTCCGGCCGGGACATCGAGTGGTACATTATTGATCGGTGGGGGCCCGACACTCACATTACTGCTCGACTCACAGAGTTTAAAGTCGAGACGGTCATCGGGAAATGAGGATGGCACTCCTGAGGCAGTACACTCATTTCGACCGCCTGATGTCCAACAGGCATTTTTGTCCTCATCATCCACCTCATGGGCGGGGAGTACCCCGTCGGCAGGAGCATGCTCTAAATGGGCTCCCTTGCTGAAATCGATCTCCCCCTCAGCATGATGGGAGTTAACTCCCTCGATAAATACCGGACTCCAATCAGTTGCCTTAACTGGTGAGACAAAAATGAAGACAAGCAGGGCAACAATGACAGCTAGAGTCATTGATATAGGTATCTTGGTAAAAAAGCATCTAATCACGGGCTTCCACCTCCACCCGGCGGTTGACACGCAGGCAGCTGCTGTCATCGCCTTCGCAATCTCCCGTCTCGCAGGTCGCCGTACTGGTGATCCGGTAACTATTTACACCACTCACGGTACTGGTCACACAGGTCAAGGCAACGCTGCAGCCATGAAAGCCCGGCACGCTCGGCGGAGCCCAGCTTACCGACACGTTGGTACAAGAAGCAGCGTTAGCATCGGTGGCCGTTAACGGGAACAGCTGAGCCAGGGCGCTATCGGCGCCTGAGTTGGCGGCAAACAGGGCACGGGTACCCCACACCTCGAGACTCACCTGCTCATCGGCATCTTCCAGTACATTGATAAGCGCCGCCGACATCAGGAACATCACAGTGATGACAAAGATACCTATCACCAGCGCGCTGCCACGCTGCCTGGTCTGACTGCAAGCGAAGCCGCTAAATGGCCTGTTAGCGTTATGAGTCTTTCTATTCGCTCTATGATTACTTCTATAATAGCTAGGGGACATTGACCACCTGCACCTGGTGCTGATATTGAAACTCCTGACCATTGACCATAAATTTCGGCGTTAACTGTACCACGGCGTTATTAGTCAAGCTGCCCGGAGTATAGTTGATCGGCCAAGTGCCTGTGCCGGTAACCACACCTTCAGCCATCAACACCCCATTGCCCATATCCCCAGGAGTGGGCTGCGTCGCATTAAACATACTATAGCCTTGATAACGTCTGACATCCCCATTAGTAAAGAAGCAGTAGCTCACGGCGTCGTTTATCATAAAGAAACGATTCTTCGGAGATGCTTCGCTGAAGCGCATAGCCAACTCCTGAGTCGTTGAACCAAACGTCACGGTGTTTGTTGCCGCGTCATACTCCTTAATGCTTAAAAGCCTACCTTCGGTTGCTGTGGGTGACGCCGAGAAGATGTGGGCAGGTGTCAGAGGGTAGACCAGCATACGATGGGCAGTGTTGATCCCCAGTGCCGGTGTATTTATGATGCCGGTCTTACTAGCCACCTCCGGGGCGATAGGTAGTGTGATATAGGAGGCACTACTCTGGATCGGCACAAATTCGATGCATTGAGCTGTTGCTGTATTGCTCACTCGCAGGCTATTTGGCACCGCATTTCGTATTTCGCGAGTCATACGCTCGATGGCGAAGCGGCTCTGGCCGAGCACCTGATCCACCGAAGTCGACTCGACAAAGATGCGGGTACCCATGATAACGAAGCTGCTGACCCCCAGCACTAACACCCCTAAGATGATGATCACCATCACCATCTCTACCAGGGTAAAGCCTCCGCTCTTGCGTGGCTGTCTCGGCGCCGACATCAGTAGTTACTCCTTACCGCATTGTAGACGATCCGCTCACCACTTGGGGTCGTCACGGTAACCGTTATCAGCTTACGGTTCAGATCTGAGGTATCTGGATAGGTCACGGTAACCGCCAACAGATAATTGGGGTAGCGACTGGCGTAGGTATCACCGGCTCCACCATTCAACATCAGGCTATTCTGATTAAGCCCGTCATAGTCATCGACATCGTTATAATTGTTTCTGGCCTCTCCATCGGGGCCAAGATTTCCCGGGGCGGTACAAGCTGCTCCAGCAGGTAACCCCAGATCGGGTCTTGCTGCAGCGCCACAGGCCGGAACCCCACCGTTGGGGTTGGTGTTTTGATCGTAACGCTTGCCCCAGATCTCATTCATCACCGAGTGAGCCAGCTCGGCGGAGCGTACCCGATGCAGGGTCTCGGCGGCGCTATCGGCCTGAGGGAACAGCATGCTGGTCAACATGACCAGAGCGATACTCAGCACCACCATGCCAACCACCAGCTCTACCAGGGTGAAGCCTTTCGCACCGCCCTTTGCAACGAGCCCCAGGTTATGAGCCCTATTAGAGTTAACGGCCATGAATATACCCCTGACTCTCGATATTGATGGTCAAGGTCTCGTCGGCGATCACCTTGATGCAATTTCCGCTGCAGACAGTGCTGGTGCCGTTTGTGGTAACCACTCCTTGCCTGTCGAAACGAACATTGAAACTTTTCTTGCTGCCGCTGATTAACTCAAGAGCGGCTCCCCCTTCAAACTTCTGCTTGGTTTCGCTCAGCTTAGCACTCCCTGTGCAGGTCGTATTATCATATCCCTGCAGTTGATAACCTGTTGTGTCTACGGAGATACGATAGCAGTAGTCTTGATTATTCATCGCCAGCAGCTGTGCCTTGCGCAGCTCAGATATAAACTCGTCCCGGAGGGTAAAGGCACTATAGCTGGAGCTGGTCATCAGGCGCGGCAAGACCACCACAGAGAGAATGGCAATCAACATGATGGTGGTGACCAGCTCTACCAAGGTAAAACCGCGTTGTGGCAAGGCTCTTCGCATTCAGTGTCCGGGAAACTCTTAGTTTTAAGTTTTAAGTTTTAAGTTTTAAGTTTTAAGTTTTAAGTTTTAAGTTTTAAGTTTTAAGTTTTAAGTCACTCAGGCTTCTATAAGTTCGTCATTCCGTAAAGTGAGGGACGAACTTGTACGGAATCCACCGCTCTTTTGAGCAGCTGGATCCCGGATATCTCGTTCCTCGATTCCGGGATGACGACCACCCAATTACCGGGGAACGCTCAACTAATCATAAATGATATGAAACAGAACTAAGCCCTAGTGTCCAACAACTTAATAAGTATGGCAAATAAATAAAAAATTTAGATGTTTAGATACAAAAAAGGCCTGCTAGGCAGGCCTTTAAATTAGATGTCGTAAGACTTAGCACTTATCCGCGTCAGGCATTTCTGAGAAACTTGGAGTGTCTGTAGCAGACTTTGCTTCAGTATAAGTAAATTTACAGGTAGAGGGCGCATCGGTCTGTGAAATCGTTATCACACCAGGTGTAGTTGTTGATGGTGGAGTACCTGTACCAGCGACTCGAGTTGTGGTATCAACAATTGTCCACTCACTTTCAGTGATCTCAAGCGCTAAAAGCATATTTGCTTTAGTAGCCTGAAGATAACCATAAGAAACACCCACACCTTCAACTGTTGCAGAGTCTTTCTTCTCGTCAGAGGCTATTGCTGCTTTCGAATAATAGAGTGAGTTAGCCCCTTGGATAGCCGCTTTCATTCCCTGAAGTGTAGATACACGGGCATCACTTTGAAGGTTGATAAACTTAGGCGCGGCAGTTACTGCCAGAATACCCAGTATGATGATAACGACCACTAATTCGATTAGGGTAAAACCGCTTTGCTTATTCATTTACATATATCCAGAACTATTTAAAATAAAATTATTATAACAATATTAACAGCTTGAAGCTGTTGGCATAGTTGAAAACGTAGGCGTTTTACCTTCACTAGCTGACTCTGTGTAAGTTAACTTACACGCCGCTGGTGCACCTGTTTGCCAAATTGTAGCAACGCCAGAATCAACAAAAATAACCCAATCAGCATTGTTGTCTGTCTTTATTGTTGGGTCAGTGGCAGAAGTACCAACGTTAAACTTCACATCTACCGCGTTCTCTAATTCAGCCTGTAACCCCTGTAGGTAACCATAATTAGTTTTTGCCTTGGTTCCAGTTCCAATATCAACTCCATTATCACCAGTCCAATCGCCTTTAGCTTTTTTCTCATCTCCGGCTATGGCCGCTTTTGAGTAAACCAGTGAGTTTGCACCTTGAAGAGAAGCCTTCATGCCTTCCAAAGTCGAAACTCTAGCATCGCTCTGCAGGTTGATAAATTTAGGTGCTGCCGTGACGGCTAAGATACCTAAGATGATAATAACGACCACTAATTCGATTAGCGTAAAACCATTTTGTTTTTTCACAGTCTTGACCTTTCTGTTTTCAAGTTCAGTAGCGATGCTTGCTACTGTTCAATTCAAATAACGATTTAATTCAAAAAGCATTTCAGCTGCTTTGCAGCATGGAATCAATTAGTTGGTAAAACTAACAACTGTACCTGTACCTGGGTTGTATGTGATTCCCTTACCCACATTTAAATCAGGAGTTGGAGTAGGAATACCTGTATTAGGATCTAATGCCAACGAAGCAACCTGATGGTAGACGCACAGATCGATACCAGTCACAGTCTGGCCATTTAAATCAGTTGCCGTTCCACCTACACCAGCAAGCATTCTCACGGTATAACGTTGGTTACGGGCATCATCTGTATATTGAACATTTCGCGGAGCACTCTGCAACACAGCGTTAAATACCTGCTGACAACGGTTGTCATTCATCGCTGTGACATCGGTACCATTCGGACCAGTACCCGTTGGGTAACCAAAACGAGTGTCTAAGGAGACACTGGTTCCGTCCAAAATCACTGTGCTATTGCTACGTCCATCCACTTCCCACTGGGCTCTTACGAAGCCTACGGCCGTGGCCAGACCACCGGTAACACCTTCTAGGCTGGCATCTTCGGCATCATCAGTGACATTGAGAAAGCGCGGAATGGCAGTCGCGGCTAACAGGCCCAGGATCACAATAACGATCACAAGCTCAATTAATGAGAAACCTTGCTGTTTACGATTTATTCTATTCTGCATCTGATTATTCACCCGCATATGTCACCCCAAATCTAATTTTACAATTCTAACAGTTCGCCAAATTTTAGAAACCCATGAATTTGTTATATTTACTCATTCGTCAAAAAAATAACGCGCCCCGTGGATAGCTGATAACTTAATCGATCTGAATTATTAGCAATAAAACTACAAACATCTCCCCCAGACCCTAGTTCCGTTACAACCTGTTGCGTACCAGGCTCTCGTCCCAACAACTGCCGCCAAAGTTGCTTACAACCCGCCAGATCGTCGGTATCAGGAATAGGCCAACCACCGGAGCTCATCTTAACCAGGGTTTGACCCGCCGGTTCGACAGACTCTTGCCTATCAAAGGCTAAATCATCCCACTCCAGTCTCATCTCAGCGGGGCGCCCCTTTGCTAACCACTGCGCCTTGACCATGGCCAGAACATTAAGCATCTTGTTGTGATCGACCCTTAGCCCCTGGGCACCTAGCTTGTCGACAGAGGAAAAATAGCGAACTCCCAATATGCCAAGCAATGTGAGTAGCAGAACAATAGCAATCACCTTGCCAAACATCTGCAGCAGCTCGCCATCCGCCTGCTGTTGACTCTGCATAGCTAGCTCCCGCCTTTGACGACGTTGAGCATATCCCACATGGGTAGATATATGCCCAGTGCTAATATAAGCACGATCCCTGCCACAAATCCGATCAGGATAGGTTCCAGCTTGGCGGTGAGGTTTTTCAGGTCATAATCGACCTCCCCTTCATAGAAATCGGCGGCGTCGTTGAGCAACTGATCTATCTGCCCTGTCTCTTCGCCCACGGCAACCATCTGCAGCACCAATGGGGTAAACAGCTGGCTCTGATTCGATACCCTGAGCATGGAGTCACCGGACTCGATGCCGCGGCGCATCTTAACGATTCTGTCGTGCATATAGGCGTTATCGACCGCATCGGCAACCAGACTGAGTGCCTGTGTCATCGGCACGCCTGCGCTCAGCATCATGGAGAAGCTTCGGCAATAACGTGACAGGGTCGAGCGCTCGATGATGCTGCCAACTGCGGGTATATGCAGCTTCCAGCTGTCCCACTGCTTCTCGCCTTTCTCGGTGCTGTGCCAATATCTGATACCGATAAATGTAGCGGCTAAGCCAACCAGCATGCCGGGCCAATAGTTAACAAAAAAGTTGGAGGTACCAATCAGCACCTTGGTCGCCCAGGGCAGATCGGCTCCGAAGCGGGAGAACATCTCGGCAAACTTAGGGATCACCATTATGTTGAGGATCACCATGGCCAGAGCGATGGCAATCAGTACGAAGATGGGGTAACGCATCGCCGCCTTGATCCGTCGGCGGGTCTCCTGCTCACGTTCTATGTACATTGAAAGCTGAATAAAGGCATCTTCCAGTTTACCTGTGTTCTCACCTACGTGAACCATAGAGACAAATAAGGCATCGAATACATCGGGATGATGATTCATCGCCGATGAGAGTGGTCTGCCCGCGGTGAGCTGCTCGGAGATATCATTCAACGCATCGCGCATTCGCTGTGAGTGGGTGGTTTCCGAGAGTCCGGCAATAGCCCTGAGGATGGGGATTCCCGAACGGGTGAGTGAGTACATCTGCCTGGAGAAGATCTGCAACTCATCGAGTGAAACTTTTCCCTTGAACAGCGAGGCCAGAGAAAACTCTCGCTTCTCCTTGGCCTCATTGAGCTCTAATGGGATCACCGCGCGGGACATCAGCTGATCGGCAGCCGCACTCTCAGAGGTAGCATCGACCATGCCGGTCACCTGCTGCCCCTGTGCATCCCTTCCACGATATTTATAGGTCGCCATTAGCTTTTCCCATCTTCAATTTGTCTCTGTTACACTCATTCACAGCTTAAATAATCATAAATCCAGCTTGCCTTTAACGGCGCTGAAACAGCTTGGTATTACAACTCGGTTCCCTGAGGCTGACCTGCCGATAGCGGAGACTCGGTCTCGTTGACATCCTCGATCAACTTGGCCACCTCCTCTATGGTCGTCATGCCATCGGCTAAATACTTAAAGGCTGACACGGCCAGTGGGGTGAAGTTAGGGCTCAGGTACGCGGCGCGGGCAAAGTCCTGTGGATTTCCCGTGCGCATGGCATCGATCATCGCCTCATCGAGTTCGAGGATCTCAAACACACCGATACGCCCCCTGTAGCCGCTGCCGTTACAACTTTGACAACCGGAGCCGATTCTGAACCTGGCCCCGGAGAAATCCTGTTGACTGGTGCTGTTGAGCCATACTCTATCCTGCGCGGTCAGCTCATACTCCCTGGCGCAGTTTTGACATACCCGCCTCACCAGACGCTGGGCAATGATGACCCTCAAGGCACTGGCAACCAGATAACTCGCCGCTCCCATATCCAGCAGACGCAGCGCGCTGGTTACCGCATCGTTGGTATGCAGGGTCGACAGTACGAAGTGACCGGTCAAGGCACCTCGAAGTCCAATCTCTACGGTCTCCTGATCACGCATCTCACCGACCATGATGATATCGGGGTCCTGACGCAGGGTCGTTCTGAGAACATTGGAGAAGTCTAAACCTATCTTATGGTTAACCTGCACCTGATTAATACGCGGCAGTTGGTACTCCACCGGATCTTCGACCGTGATAATTTTACGATCTGCGGTATTGAGCTCACTCAAGACACCATAGAGGGTCGTGGTTTTACCACTACCCGTCGGTCCGGTTACCAGTAGCATGCCATGGGGACGCTTGATCTGTTTACGCACCCTCTCCAGGATCTCAGGCGGCATCCCGGTTTCATTCAACGTCAACAGGCCTGCCGATTGATCCAGCAGACGCATCACCACGGACTCACCATGGTAGATCGGCATGGTCGACATACGCACGTCTATCTGATGGCCTTTCACTTCCATATGAAATCGACCATCCTGAGGCATACGTTTCTCAGAGATATCCAGACCCGCCATCAACTTCAGTCTCAACACCAGGGCGGCTGCAATACTCGCCTCCGGTAGTATGTTTTCATGTAGCTGGCCATCGATACGCTGTCTGATACGCAGCACTTTATCGCCGGGTTCGATATGGATATCCGATGCACGCATCTGTACCGCATCCTCGAATATCGACTGCAGTAACTTTACAACTGTGGTCTCATTGTCACTGTCACTGTCGGTCAAACTCGCGAGATCGAACTGATCATCGGCGGCGTACTCCTCCTCAAGTTTTCCCGCAATCTGAGCAATTTCATCTGTTCTGCGGTAGATGTTATCGAAAGCATCCAGCAGCTGACTCTCGGTAACAACCGCTATCTCCAGCCTTTTAGGCGTCAACAGCACCTCGAGATTATCCATCGCCTGAAGATCGGCCGGGTCGCTCATGGCCACCAATACGCTGTCGCCATTGTCCTCCACCACCAGCGCACGAAAACGGCGTGCCTGAACTTCGGGTAGCAGGTTTACGACCTCAGGAGGAATAGGCCTCCTACTGATATCGATAAACGGAATATGCAGCTGTTGAGACAGGAACCTGAGCAGCTGCTCTTCGGAGATACTGTTGAGATCGATCAGTGTACGCCCAAGCTTCTTACCGGTAGTTTTCTGTTCGCTCAAAGCCTCCATTAATTGAGGCTCGCTGATGATCTGCTCCTGAACGAGGAGATCACCCAGACGCATCTTTAACTTTGGTTTCACTCGATCTCTCCTAACTGCGCCAATCTGTTTTCAATATAGTCTGCTGCCTGAGCCGACAATCCCTTTTGAGGCACCGATTTGTACACTATAGCCTGATTATAGGCTTCCTTAGCGGCACCATACTTACCCTGTGCATCCAGCGAATAAGCTAAACCCATCCACCATCTTGCCTGATTTGTCTCCATAGAGAGTAGCTGGCGGTAACCCCGCTCGGCTAAGACAAAATCTTTTAACTCCTGCGCCAGAGTGCTGAGTTCGAGCCACTTCTGTTTAACCAGTGAGCTGCTGTCGGGGATCCGGCTAAGCGTCGTCAACGCCTGCTGCTTTTCACCCGATGCCTGTTGTACCCGGGCAGTCAACAACAGATAGTCATACTCGCCGGGGAATAGTGCAACGCCTTGCCTCAATAGCTCGATGGCAAGATCCAGCCTGCCTTTACCATAGTAGAGTGCCGCAAGTTGCTTCCTCGCCTGATGCAGTTTCGGGTTAAATACCAGAGCCTCACTGTAATAGACGATGGCGTCCTCCAGCAGACCTTTCCTCTCGGCCTCGCTCGCGACAATGAATCTCTTCTGCGCCAACTGCTCATCGGATAGCTTCACCTCGGTCACGGCCATAGAGCCACTGTTGCCGGAGCCAGACTCCACTGTTTTAGCCTTAACGCCTTGTGATGATGCCGGTGCCGGGTTACCTGCTTTTCCACCGCTCCCTACTGCCCCCTCAGGGGTAACAGAGGCCGAAAGCGCCTCATCATCAGTTGTGAGTTCAGGCGTTGCTTTCAGCTCTGGCTCAGTTTTAACCGGTTCGACAGGAGCCGCAGCCTTAACCGCCTGCGCCTGTTTATCGTTTTTTGTAACCAAGGGCCCATTATCTGAGGCAATATGTTCAACCTTGCCCTGTGATGACACAGGCTTACCATCATTAACACCTGCCGATACCGCAACCGGGAGAGAAGGTTGCTCAGCGACGTTATCGGCAGCGATACTCTCTGTTTCTAAGGCTCCGACAGGACTACTCTCTACCTTATCTATGTTCTTGGTGGTTAACCGCTCCCAGCCGAAAACGGCTACGGCCACCAGAGCCAGAGTCACGACCGCCAGTAAATACCAAGGCAATCTGGAGGGAGGAGCTGTTTGATACTGTACAGGTGCTACATGTAAATTCTCCAACTCATGGGGCTGCGCACGCTTATCCAGATCTTTCAGCATAGTATTTATTACACTCATGCCAGGCCTCCAATCATAAGGTGAATGGCCGCGCCAGCAATCACAGATATCACGCCAAATCCCATAAACCAAAACCACCGGGTACGAAAGACCAGCCTGGTATCATCTGTATCTATAATTGCCGCCTTCACGTGTCGGTACTCGACGCGATCGGCACCCTCTCCGAAGCTCAGCAACAGTGCTTTATGAGCCAAAATATTGATCAATCTGGGGATTCCTTTAGAAGCCTTTGCCAGCAGGCGAGTGTCAGAGAGACTAAACAGTGGCTTGCCTTCCCTCCCCGCGACCGACAGTCGGTGCTGCACATAGGCGCCGGCTTCATCTACAGTCAAAGGCCTGAGCGAGTAACTGAAGGTAATTCTTTGCCGTAACTGGCGAAAGTTATGCTGAGTCAAACGTTGATCTAGCTCAGGCTGCGCAAACAGTACCACCTGCAATAACTTACGACTCTCGGTCTCCAGGTTAGTAAACAGACGCAAGGCCTCCAGACTCTCATCCGGCAGAGCCTGCGCCTCATCGAGGACCAGGACGATGGAGTGGCCGTGAGCACAAAGCGCCAGCAGCTGCTGCTGTATCAGCCCGGTCAACTGCATCTGATCGATATCGGCAGAGTACTTCAGCCCTAACTCGAGGGCGACCGCCCATCTGAGCTCGGCGGGAGAGAGATAGGGGTTAGGCAGATAGGCACAATGAAATCGCTTAGGGAGCTCATTGATAAGCTTTCTGCAGATGAGCGTCTTGCCCGTACCGACTTCGCCGGTGACTTTAATGAACCCCTCGCCTGTCTGCAGTGCTGTTTGAAGAACCTGTAGCGCCTCTACATGAGGCGCTAAGCCAAAGAAAAACTCTGTGTTAGGAGTGAGCGAAAACGGGGTTTCCGCCAGTCCGAAGTGTTGCAGATACAAAATTTACTGCCCTTGCCCGCTTTCATCTTCTTCCGGATACCAACGATCCAACAATGCCTTGGATCTTTGTAACTCTTTTCTCCAGGTATCTGCACCGACAACGGTCGGCTTAAGCAGGATAACCAACTCCGTCTTCTTGAGTGACTTTGACTTGTTGGAAAACAGCTCGCCAACCAGTGGAATATCGCCAAGCAGTGGCACCTTAGATTCTACCTCGATATTCTCACTCTTCATCAGACCGCCTATCACCACCACATCACCGGTTTTGGCCTTGATCACTGTGTCTGATTCCCGGATATCACTCTGAGCCAGCGGCAGCTCCAGCGAGTTTTCCGAGACCTTAACGACCTTAGTCTGCTCCTTAATGTCGATTACCGATGGGTGGATATGCAACAGGATACTACCCTCACCATCGATCTGTGGGGTGACATCTAATGCGATACCAGAGAAGAATGGGGTAAGCTCGACCTCGGGTGTCGTGACAGGAGTGGTACCGGCAACTGTTGTCGATGACACATCGGTGACGAAATACTCATCTTTACCGACTTTAATCACCGCTTTTTGGTTGTTAGACGCAGTTACCCTTGGGCTTGAAAGCACATCGACATCACCTTGGGTATCGAGCAGGTTTATCATGGTGCTGAAGTTAGAGCCCTTGATGTTTAACGATGTCACACCACCGATGGCATTGCTGATCGCATCACCCACTCCTTCGGTATTCTTGCTGGTGCCGAAGGTTATATCGGTATTACCCACATGACCGAGAACGTTATCCCAGTGGATCCCCTGCTGATAACCATCTGACAGGGTCACCTCCAATATTTTGGCTTCCAGGATCACCTGACGTTGCAGGTGTGTTTCGGCGGTTTGCAGGAAGGTACGCACCTGCCTTAGTTCATTGGGGTAAGCGCGAACGGTCACTAAGCCGGCTTGTGGAGTCACAACTACCTGACGCCCTTCACCTGTGCTGCCTATGATGGAGATCAGCGTCTTCTCTAACTCTCCCCAGAAGTCGGTCTTTGTCTTAGAGCGGATAAAGGTGCCGTTGGTCGTATCGTTACTGTTGTTACCGTTCGAATTGGAGTCATTATTCGAAGAGTTATTGTTATTGTTGTTATTGTTATTATTGTTGGAATTTGAGTTGTTATTATCTGAGATACGACCCGAATTAACTGAGGTCAATGACAGCCCCTGACGCTCCATATACAGGTAGTTCAGCGGAAAAGTCTCGGTGCGCATACCCGATGGAAAAACCCGTAAGATCCGGCCTTCACGGCTGACTTCATAACCATAGATATCCTCTACGACCCGAAGCGCCTCACTGAGCGTCACTCCCTTGAGTGAGAGTGAGATGGTCCCGGAGACGGCCGGATGTACGGCCACACTCAGAGGCGAACCCTGCACCAGGCTTGGGAAAAAGACTTTTGCATCGACATCGTTGGCCGATACATCGAAGCGGCGCTCGGTTCTCAATACCGGAGAGATCCCACTAAGCAGCTCTTGAGACGCTAACTCTTTTTGAATGGCATCCGGCATAACGGCCGGCGGCGGAGTCGTGGCTCTACTCTGCTCAGTTTGCAGCGAATCAGACAAAGCATCTTTGGACTCCACAGGATGTGGTCTGTCGGTGGTTTGACAGGCTACCAAAAAAAGCGCTATCAGAGGCGTAATTATTTGAATCGCTCTCATTTGAATTTATTTCCCTTTGTCTCTGTTATTGCTTGGTACATCTTCAATTTACGTCCGTCGGCCAATGACACCGAACCTGTGTCTATTCTAACTATTTTCACCCCCTGAACCCGATCACCAACAACAAAGATCTTATTATTGATCACGGCATGGGAGGCCGACTCGGCCTTGACTATGCTATTGAGCACCAAAGCACTGCCGGTCCCGGATGAACCGGCGTCGACGATGGCAGCCCCTCTTCCGGGGCGCGTCGGATCACGTAATGTTTCAGCATGGACAGTGCTCGTCAGTAAGACCAGCAGTGACACCAGCAGTGACTTGAGTACTGAAAAGTGTGAACTCGCCTTAATTTGCAACACTGATAAAATCCTTATTAATGCTTAAGGTATAAAGCTCCAGGACGACATCGGCCGTGGGATATTGCCCCACCTTGTAGTCCATTCGTTTCCAATAAAGCTTATTAGGCATATCTTCAACAGCTTCGATAAATTTTAACAGGGAGAAGTAATCCCCCTGCAATGTAAGACGGATACCATGACTGTATAGATTGGTTTTCTTATCATCTTCCAGGGCCAGTAATGGCGTTGGTGCAATAGACTGAAACTCCTGCAGCTTTATTCCTGTAACCTTGCCCAGCAACTCACTCAATAGCGTTGGCATATGATCCGCCGGGATCATATCGACCATCTGAAACGAAAGCTGCTCATCGAGATCCGTACTCTGCTGCTGCAAAACCTGAAGACGGTTATTGTATTCATCGTTGGGATCTTGAGCCAGACGTTGCTGGTAAAGCTCGATCTGCTGCAGCGAGATCTTGTTTTCCGCATTAAGTACACTTATCTGTTTAGACAGAGAGCTGTATTTTAACAGCAACGACTCGAGCGGCAGATAGCAGAGCATGCCGATAACGACAACTGCCGCGGTTGCAACCATGACTCGTTCCCGCTGAGTCAGCAGATTAAAGCGCTCACCCAGTTCCTGCCATCTCTGCTTCATTGACTACTCTCCACACTCTCACCCGCTTTGCTGGTCAAGGTAAATGCCAGTGGCTGATTGTCACCACGATTCATCGTCATAGAAGCAAATGCATGCCCCTTGAGGGTGTCTGTTAATTTCAGGCGCTCCACCCAAAGCGGCACGCTGTGAGGTGCTGAGCTAAAGCCTTCAAAAATAAAGTTGTTCTCATCGACCTGAATTCGGCTAAGCCAAATATTACTATTTGAGACCCGAGCCAGATCTTTCATCAGCGGCGAATAACCATGGCTGGTCAGCTCCTCTCTCTGACTGAGCTCTCCCAATAGCATGCGCTTCAGTTCCACCTGCTGCGAGAGAAGATCTACCTTATCGACAAGTGAAGCGTCCGGTGCCCGACTGGCCAATGCAGCTTCAAGCTCCTGCTTTTGGTTATCTAAAGAGTGCTTTTGTGAATTCAGCTGTGCCTTATCACTTTCCAGGCCGTTCACCAGGGTGTAGCTCACCCCGGATGCAATGGTAAACAGCGCAATGATAAGCAGCAGCAACCTGCTAAGGTTCTTAAATGATAGCCTGAGCTCAGGCGGAAACAGTGAATCCGAATAGAGGTTAACCCTGGTCTTCATTGTCATGAGTCGATACCTCTTTGAGACGAGCTATCCCGGTTAAGCTCGCACAGAGCCAACGCCGCCATCTTTTTCTCGGCAGAGCTAGTCTCAATCGTGTTCACCTTTTGATTGAAGTTAGCACTAACCAATTCGGCGAGTTTCTCCAACTGACCATTGATCAACAACTCAATCGATGCCACCGGAGCCTGACGCAACTGGCTCTCAAAATAGTCCATGGAACGTTGCAGCTCCAAGCTTAAGTTATCGGCCAGCCCAAATGCCAGCTCCTCTGCACTCACGGTATCAAGCTGATTAAACCCTCTCACCCGGCGCTGCATGTATAGTTCACCCTGTCTGACAACAGTCAGCAGAAGTTCCTGTCCCGGAAGATGGCTCAGTACCAGCCTCGCCTGTGGATCGTCAATAAAGAGGTTGGTCACTGCCATCTCTTCGATATTAATACCAATGACCTCCATATCATGCTCTTTCGCCGCTAACACTAAGGCCGCTAAACCGGCCTTCTCCACAACGACTACATTCAACTTGGCACTTCCCGATAACGGCGGCTCAAAGTAGTCAAAATGAATATCGGCAACAGCCTGGGTGACCATATCTTTGATTGACCACTGAAGCGCCTGCATCATCTCTTCGGCTTCAACGTTGGGCTTATCGACTAACAACAGCTGATAGAAGGAGGAGGATAGGGTCACCTGAATCTGAGCCGGTTCAAACTGTTTTGCTATCAGTGCAAAAGCTCTCCCCCAATCGACGCCATCGAATGCAAATTCACAGCTGTTTTCTGGTTCTTGAGGAGTAACGTTATCATCACCAGCCTGATAAACCACAAGCTTATCAGGGCAGACGTAGACGCCTAGTTTGATTTTTGAATTAGATCTCTGCCAGAAGGCCAACCTATTAAAAAGACTCGTTCCCATCAAAGAATGCCTATTATCCCTTTACCCGTATAGCTAATGTGTTTCAGGTAGCTATCGCACCAGAACAACTGCAACGAATTACCTACACAAGTAACCCCCCTTGTATAGAACATACCAGGCGAGCGTCAATTTTCTTACGCTCATTGTAACGACTAATCTTATAATTTTATAGAAAAAACACAGGCAGATTAACTGCGACATAGATTTAAGGTAGGCTTGTTATCCCAAGCTTACAAGCCATGTACATACAATAAACCTGAAAGTAACGAAAACAGCACCAAAAAAGCGATCCGGTTAACGCATAAATAATGCAGTATTTGAGAGAAGAAGCCTTACACCTCTTCGACAGGATCACTGAAGATACTTCCCTGCCCCGCACTGACACCTAAGATTTTCAGGGTTTGCCACTCCTCGAAAGACTCAACACCATCGGCAAAAACCTGCACATCACTGCGATATAGCCCACCGATAAGACTACGGACAAACAGCTGGTTCTCCTGTCTCAGATGGATCTGCCGAACGATAGAGCGATGGAGCTTAATCAGATCGAAGTGACACTCCTTGATATATTGTGTGCTCACAACCTCTTGCCCTACCCGGTCGACACAGAGGCTTGCCCCCATCTTTCTGATCATATCCAGTCGATCTTCTAACTGCTCCCTATGGTGAACGACGATATCCTCATTAACTTCGAATATCAGTCTGGAGGTCAGATGACGGTATTCGAGCAAGGTGGTTTTCAGCCAACGGATAAAGGCTCGGCTCAATAGGGTGTCCAGGCTCAGGTTAACGCTATACTTTGTGGTCGTATCATTGCGATCACTGAGAAGGTCAAACAGGACGTTTTCAATCACCTGCCTCTCAAACTGAGGGGTGAGTCCACACTTGATAGCCATAGGAATATAGAGCGTTGCTCTTATCAGGTTATTTTGATTATCACGTATCCGACTCGAAATTTCGAAATGGTGGGTCTCCATGTCACTATCGACCACAGGCTGTGAGAAGATCACCAATCGCCGGTTAACCAGGGCATACTCCAAAAAACTACGCCAGCGAACCGAGCCTTTAGCGAACTCTTCGTCCACAGCCCCCTTATCATACATAAACCAGCCACTGCTCCCCTGAAACTGAGCGGCCCTTAACGCCCGCTCTGACTCATCGAGCAGCTGCTCCTTACTCTCACCCACCTTAAAGTAAGCAACACCGATATGGTAAAAATCATCACTGTTCTGCGTATCCGGCAGCTCCTGGCTCAAGCAGACCTTAAGTAATTTTGCGGCTAACTTTTCGGCATCTTTTAAAGATATCTGCGGGACAACGATAGCAAATTGATTGTATGAACGACGAGCGAAGATACTGTTTGCCTGAGTATCTAATATCTGATTAATATCATTGATGGTCTGCAGCAGCAGGGCATCGACCGACTCGTCGGCTAACTCCTGCTGTAACAGGTCGAGATCTTCCATCTCCAGCAGAAACATCACCCCGGGAGCCATCATGCCGCGATCGTTGCTCAATGCGTCTAAACGGTTCTTCAAAAATAAGCGATTGCCGATGCCGGTTTCCGGATCGAGAAATGTATTTGAGCGGATGAATTGGTCGAATCTCGCCCTCTGCTTCTGGGCATCATCTAATTCAAGCAGCATATGGGTCAGAGCACGGTTGATCATCCTTGGCTGACCATGCCCCTTCTCGGCTAAAGCCTGCTCATACTCATTGTTCAAAATAAGCTTACTTCGGGCCGCCAGATCTTCGATCCCCACGAGTTGTGTCGAAAGCCACCTGTGACCAAAGCGCACGAACACAGCAACGGCGACTACCCCACTGAAGAGAATAAGCAGTTCAAACCAACTCAGATCGTACATAGTAAAAGGCTGAGGAAGGGTCATAACCAGCTTCAACTGAGGCTCCTTAATCAGTACGCTCTCATAGGTCACATGGCCCTTTTGAATATCGTCCGTTTGAAAATTGTAGACGAGTCTGCCACTCTCACGCAGTTCAAACCCGGATGCGTTATAGGCAGATAGAATTGAAGGAAGCCATGAGGATAGCTCGCTGTCACTATCATGTTCATAGTGATGAACCAGCATGGACTCCAGCTCTGAGACTTTTTGCTGCTGGAACTTATAGGTCAGTTGAGCAAAACTCACCAGGGCGGTGAGCAGAAACAGAAAGGCAACGGCGGCGAGTGAAAGTAACCAAAAGCCGGTGAGTCTTCTCGTTAAAAGTCGTGTTAATTTCATTATCCGCTTTCCCGCAGAATTTATTATTATTAATTTCAGAAATCTGGATTCAGCGGTCAAATACCAATCTGTATAAGAAAGTGCTCAACTCTCGCTGAGTGACCACACCTTTATACCGATTGGTATAAGGCCTAAGTGTTAAGTTTTAGTTAACAGCTAAAATCCCACAATACAAACAAATTCCACTCTTCACAACGATAATTGTGTATCAAGTAGAACACGACTCTGGACAAGTTCAGGGAAGAATAGTGGTAAAACACAAAAATCGGATTTATTATCAGCCACTTACATCTTGGCAACAAAACAAAAGGGGCCATAAAGGCCCCTTGTGGTCTCAAAGCGTAAAATTAAAGCATGTAGTTGTCGGGCAGTGAATCGATTGCCGCCACACCCGAATCGATCGCCGCCTGAGCAACAGCCTTAGCCACATTAGATAGCAAACGCGGGTCCATCGGCTTAGGGATCACATAATCAGGACCGAAGGCCAACTCGCTGACATCCGGGTAAGCCGCTAATACTGAGGCGGGCACCTCCTCTTTAGCGAGCGCCGCAATAGCATTTACAGCTGCAATCTTCATCTCATCATTGATTTTCGAAGCACGAACATCCAGCGCACCACGGAAGATGAACGGGAAACAGAGTACGTTATTTACCTGATTAGGATAGTCACTGCGACCCGTTCCCATGATCAGATCTTTACGTGCATCGTGAGCGATCTCAGGTCTGATCTCAGGATCCGGATTTGAACAGGCAAAAATAACCGGCTTATCCGCCATCAAGGCAACATCTTCGGCTGTGAGTACATCCGGTCCGGACAGGCCTAAGAAAGCATCAGCGCCTTTAATCACTTCCTGCAGAGTGCGCTTATCGGTATTGTTGGCAAACAGGGCCTTATACTCGTTGATATCTTCACGACGGGTATGGATCACGCCTTTACGATCCAACATGTAGACATTTTCACGCTGCACACCACACTTAACCAGCATTGTCATACAGGCGATCGCGGCGGCACCGGCTCCCATACAGACAAAGATAGCCTTATCTATCTCTTTACCCTGGATCTCAAGCGCATTGATCATACCTGCTGCGGTAACAATAGCCGTACCGTGCTGGTCATCATGGAATACCGGCACACTGCAACGTTCGATAAGTGCCTTCTCAATTTCGAAGCACTCAGGGGCTTTGATGTCTTCCAGGTTAATACCACCGAACGTATCGGCGATAGCCTCTACCGTATTGATAAACTCCTCTGCGGTGCGGTGTTTAACTTCGATATCTGTCGCATCAATGTTAGCAAAGTGCTTGAAGAGTAATGCCTTGCCTTCCATAACTGGTTTAGAGGCTAATGGTCCCAGGTTACCAAGCCCCAAAATTGCAGTACCATTTGAGATAACGGCTACCGTATTTCCCTTCGCCGTATAACGATAAGCATCATCAGGATTTGCAGCGATTTCACGAACAGGCTCTGCGACACCTGGGCTATATGCAAGGGCCAGGTCCATGCTCGTTTCTGCTGGCTTTGTCAGGCAAACAGCGGTTTTACCTGCTACTGGGAATTCATGATAATCGAGGGCTTGTTGACGAAGATCTGACATTTTTTATAATCCTGAAAATGCGACAAGTTAACTTTTCATAGAGGTCTGCAATCTCCCGACTCTTTGGGCATTAAAAGATGAAGGGGATTGGTTGGGCTAAGATACTCGAAATGACACACTTTTTAAACATAAGATTAGGAAAATTCAGAAGAAGTTAGAGATTATTGCTCTAAGGTCTATTTTGTAAACTTATCTGTGAAGGATGGCTGCTGATCAACTGCCATTTTTTGTAGGAATAATACAACGAACCACGGACAATTACTGGGGTTTCAAGCAAGTCCAGGTTTAAAATATTGCTAAATTTACCAGATTCGGCTCTAGGTATGCCGACATAGAGCTTTTCATCCAAAATCAGCCACAAATATTGGCCTTTTCTTTCATAACCGGTAACAACTCCCTTTACCTCTCTCCAGCGGTTACGATCTTCACGTACTAACTCCTCAACCGTCCTGGCGCGATAATCCGGATGGGACCATAGACCCAACTTTTTATCCCGGGCAATTAACTCGACCCGGTTAAGACATTGCCAAAAATAGTCATTTTGGTACACCCGAGTCTTGGCGAAGCCCTGCCTCAACAAAACCTCCTGTAGGTGCTCTCCATTTCGAGTATAAACATAGGCCAGAGTGCGGCCATAGGGGTCCAGTCTCCTCTTATCGAATGAGAGGTTCAGGAGCTGACCGGGTTTGAGGTATTGCCGTAAAAAGTGCCGCGCCTCTTCAGCATATGCCTGTGACAGCTCCGGGTATTGAAAGTCGATCTCCGGAGAGTCGATACCAATCAGACGCACCAGACGTCCATCTTTCAAGGTTATCGTATCGCCATCATTAACATATTGAAGTTCAACCTCTTCATCAAAATGCGTGGGGGCACACAGGGCGGGGGCGCTCCCGTTATTTTGCACTTTGAACTCTCGCAGAGGTTTCTCTGTCTGTGCTGCTTGAGTCGTAGATGAGAAGCTTAGTGGGAGGAGCAGAAAGAACACACCGAGCAGTGATTTTAGAGAAGAGAGCAATTGAACTGTATTCATGTGACCTCCCTTTCTTCAGATCGGATATTTAGTGCAACTGATATCAGAGCCTAAGCATCTACTTTGGATAAACTTTAAAACGAGCATAACAAAAAGGCGCCATAAAGGCGCCTTTTCAATATTCATTGTAGAAATACTTTTAAAGTAAAAGTTATTTCTTACCAAGTGCACCGAAGCGCTTGTTGAACTTGTCGATACGTCCGCCGGTATCAACAACTTTCTGTGTACCAGTGTAGAATGGGTGACATGCACCACATACGTCCAAGTGCAGATCTTTACCTGCAGTTGAGTTTACTTTAATTACGTTACCACAAGTACAAGTTGCAGTGATTTCTGCGTATTCAGGATGAACGCCTGGTTTCATTGGGATTACCTCTAATTGAAGGCCATGTCGCTCTTCCAACCCGAAGTCGGACACCACATGAAGTTAATAAAATATTTAGGCGCGAGATAATACAGGATGCGAGAGCCAGATACAAGAGAAAAAACAACTCAAATCCTCAGCCTGAAAGAACCTTAGAATAAAACTTAATCTCGATAACCGCTTCCCCCTGTAAAACTATCTGCCTAAAAGAGTGTATGCGGCCTATAACTGCTCATAGATCCTTTTTGCCGCCACGCTGTCCCGGTATTTTTCTCTCAACGACAGAGATGGGCACAGCAATACGCTATCGGCTCTCAGGCCACCGATCTCACCTTTATTAAACGCCTTTGGATTAGCCTCGAAAATCGCAAGAATGGCGCCATAGGTTCCAACTTCCCACTCCTTGCTATATTGGCTACCTATTCGCCACAGGGTCTGCTTACCGTCGTAGTCGAGCACGCAGTCGTCCTCGGTAAGAGAGACAGATGTTGCCCCTTGACCTGTCTTTGCAGCCAGTAACGCGGCAGAAGCCGGCTTTGCCGGTTTCTTAATAGCGCTAACGGCCAGCTCTGTTTTAAGCTCGGTTTTGGGCTGAATCTGTTGCCGCTTCGCCTCTGGTTTAACCCTAAACCCCTTTGCAATCTGCTCATCACTGAACAGCGCGATAGTTTTGACCAGCTGCCACTGATTGATCCGATACTCTTTCACGATTAATCTCGCCGAAGGATCGAGCACATCGTCGACGCCGGTCAGAAGCAACATAAAGTTATTGATAGGCTTAACCATCAAACGCTCATCGCCACTACTCTGGCGGACAATAAACTGCATCTTATCGAAATTTTCATATCCGGAGACGATATTGACCCTTAACTTAGGGTAATCACCTAAGCCAAACATCTGCTGATTAATACTGACATGGGTAATTTGGGCGTAAGCATGGCTACTCCCCAACAACTGAGCACAGAGCAAGAGAAATGAAAACAAGCTTATTTGAATTATTCGTGTCATTAGATCTCTCCGTTTTTAGATAAGGCTAGCCCTTGACCGGCAGGCTGGGTACACTTGCAACTATCCATTGATAAATCTTGTCTCCCTATGCCCTTGTTTGTCGAGGTTGCCTTGCCTGTGCCTATGCGGCAAGCCTTCAGTTATAAAGTACCGGATTCAATTTCATTCCCTCCCCAAAAAGGGATGAGAGTAAAAGTCCCCTTCGGCCGCCAACAATTAATCGGTTTAGTCACGGGAATTTCCGATACCTGTAACTTAGCACCTCAGCAGATAAAATCTATTATATCTCTGTTAGATGACGAACCTCTGTTACCTGATTCACTTTATAAACTAACCGCTTGGGCCGCAAGGTATTACTTCTGCAGCTTAGGGCAGATGTTGTCCCAGGCTATTCCGGTAGCCCTGCGTAAGGGGGCAGAGCTTTCATCTGAAACCACTACATTCTGGCACCTGACCCAGTCCGGTAAATCTGCGTCACTCGACACCTTGAAGCGAGCGCCCGCACAGAAGAAAGTGATGGAGCTACTGCTTAAGGGTGAGCTGACTCAAGATGAGATTAACAGCTTAGCCCTGAGTAAGTCGGCACTGAAAGCGCTAGAAGAGAAACAGTGGATAGGCCGGGATGAGAGAATCAACACTATCGATCTCTCCTGGCGGAAGCGACTCGAGCTAGGCGAAGCCCCTTTGACACTCAATCCTGAGCAGGCCATTGCCGTCGCTACACTCAACCAACAAACGAGCTACCACTGTACCCTACTCGAAGGTATAACAGGCTCGGGGAAAACCGAGGTCTACCTGGCCCTGCTTGAGTCGGTGCTCGAGCGCGGCAAGCAGGCGCTGATCTTGGTTCCGGAGATAGGTTTAACACCACAAACGATCAGCCGCTTCAAGAGCCGCTTCAAGGTACAGGTTGCCGTTATTCATTCAGGCTTAACCGACAACCAGAGGCTGACGGCCTGGCAGCAGGCGAAATCCGGAGAGGCGGCGATCATCATAGGTACACGCTCGGCGCTGTTTACCCCGATGGCCTTCCCCGGAGTCATCATCCTTGACGAGGAGCATGACTCCAGCTTTAAACAGCAGGAGGGGGTCGGCTATCATGCCCGGGATCTGGCGGTGATGCGTGGGCACCTCGAAGATATTCCGGTACTGCTGGGAACGGCAACCCCCTCCCTCGAAAGCCTGCAAAATGCACTCAGCGGCCGTTACAAACATCTGCAACTGGGCCAGAGAGCGGGTAATGCTGAGAAAGTACGTCAGGGGATAATTGATATCAGCAATCAGCCCCTCAACAGCGGCCTTTCCCATGCGCTGCTCAACGAGATGCGTATCCACCTCGATGCAGGTAACCAGGTGCTGTTATTTCTTAACCGACGGGGCTTCGCTCCGGCGCTGCTGTGCCACGAGTGTGGCCACCTGCATGAGTGCGACCGTTGTGACGCCTTCTTCACCGTGCATCAATCACTGGGAGAGATCCGTTGTCATCACTGCGGAAACCAATATGCCATTCCAAGACAGTGTCATAACTGTGGCAGCACCATGTTGATGGGGCAGGGAGTGGGCACAGAGCAGCTGGCAAGCGTGTTGGAAAAGGAGTTCCCGAAATATCCTGTGGTTCGAATCGATCGCGATACTACCAGCAGAAAAGGCTCCCTGGAAACACATCTCAATGCCATCCATAAGGGCGAATATAAGATACTCGTCGGCACACAGATGCTGGCTAAGGGACACCATTTCCCCGATGTTACTCTGGTAGGACTATTAGATGTCGACGGAGCTCTTTTCAGTGCCGATTTCAGGGCGCCGGAGCGCTTCGGCCAACTCTATACTCAGGTATCGGGACGGGCAGGAAGAGCCAGAAAACCGGGGACCGTGCTGATGCAGACTCACCAAGCCGATAACCCCGTTTTACGTGAGTTGATGCATAAAGGCTATGGTGAGTTTGCCCGTGGTCAGCTCGATGAGCGCAGACAAGCCTTGCTGCCACCGGTCTGGCATATGCTGCTTATCCGCGCCGAAGCACATCAAGCCATAGATGCCGATAACTTTTTATCTCAGATAGCCGAGCTGTTACCACAAGGCGAAGAGAGCGAAGTGATTGGTCCAATGCCTGCACCTATGGATAAGAAAGCGGGAAAATACCGCAGGCACCTCATTTTCCAGACCAAGTCGCGCAATCAGCTACAACACGCTTTCGAGCACGCCTTGCCACAGATAGAGGCTCTGCCACTGGCCAAACGTTGCCGCTGGAGTCTGGACAGAGATCCGCAAGATCTGCTCTGACCGACTCCGAACCAGGCTTTTTATTTAACTGTTGAGGGGGAATCTGTCACTTTTAGGAAAAAAAAGCCATAAAAGTGATTTCGAGGATGGCAATTGACCACCACTAGCGGCTAAAATGTGCGGTTATCCCTAAATCTTTTTATCATTAGTAAGTGCCAATTAACGCCAATGAAATCACATATTCAATCTTTACTCATACAAGCCCTAGACGCCCTTAAACAACAGGGTGTTATCCCAACTGATTTTGAAGCTCGCGTTCAGGTGGACCGAACTAAAGATAAGACTCACGGTGATTTCGCAACTAACCTGGCGATGATGCTTACTAAAGTTGCCCGTAAGAATCCGAGAGAGATCGCACAGCAGCTCATCGATGCCCTGCCACAAGACAGTCAGGTGGCAAAAGTTGAGATCGCCGGCCCCGGCTTTATTAACTTTTTCATCGATGAAAACGCCCTTACGACCCAGTTAATGACTGCATTGAACGATGACCGTTTAGGTGTTCAGCTACCAGAACCACAAACCGTAGTTGTCGACTACTCTTCACCAAACCTAGCCAAAGAGATGCACGTGGGCCACCTGCGCTCAACGATTATCGGTGACAGTGTGGTACGTGCGCTCGAATTTCAGGGGCACAAGGTTATTCGCCAAAATCACGTGGGCGACTGGGGTACTCAATTTGGTATGTTGCTGGCCTACATGGAGGAGCTTCGCGCTCAAAATGGTGAGCAGGCACAGATGGAGCTATCTGATCTTGAAACCTTCTACCGTGCGGCGAAAGTTCGCTTCGATGAGTCTGAAGAGTTCGCTACCCGCGCCCGTAAGCTGGTTGTATCACTACAATCGGGTGATGAGTACTGCAACAAGCTCTGGCGTGAATTCAACGATATTTCACTCAGCCACTGCCATGAAGTCTATGAGCGCTTAGGGGTTAGCCTGACACGTAAAGATGTTCGTGGTGAAAGTACCTATAACGACGATCTTGAGCAAGTCGTTAACGACCTCGATGCCAAAGGCCTGTTATCTGAGAGTGACGGTGCCAAGGTCGTATTCCAGGATGAGTTCAAAACCAAAGATGGTGAGCCTCTGCCCGTCATCATCCAAAAAGCAGACGGTGGCTACCTATACGCCACCAGTGATCTTGCTGCGATGCGTTATCGCTCAAATGTGCTGAAAGCCGATCGTGCACTCTATTTTGTCGATCTTCGTCAGGCACTTCACTTCCAACAGGTATTTAAGCTTGCACGAACCGCCGAGTTTATTAATCCGGATATGAGCCTGGAACATATGGGCTTCGGCACCATGAACGGCGATGATGGCCGTCCGTTTAAAACCCGTTCCGGTGGCGTGGTTAAGTTAGTCGACCTGCTGACCGAAGCCGAAACCCGTGCACTCGAGCTGGTACGTAGCAAGAACCCGGATATGGATCAGGAGGAGCTGGAAAGGATCGCCAAAGTGGTGGGTATCAGCTCGGTTAAATACGCCGACCTGTCTAAGAACCGCGCCAGCGATTACATCTTCAGCTTCGAGCAGATGCTGAGCTTCGAGGGCAACACGGCACCATACCTGTTGTATGCTTACACACGTGTCGCTGGCATCTTCAAGCGTGCCACAGACATCGACCTCAGCGATGCAACGATGCAGCTGGATCACGATAAAGAGAAGGAGCTGGGCAACAAGCTGGCTCAGTTCGGTGAAGTCCTCTCTCGCATGATCGCTAAAGGTCAGCCCCACGCACTATGTGGCTACCTGTTTGAATTAGCTGGCGCATTCTCCAGCTTCTATGAGGCTTGTCCTGTACTAGCGGCCGAATCAGAAGAGCAAAAGAAGAGCCGCTTACTCCTGTCTCAGCTTACGGCGAAGACACTCAAGCAGGGCTTAGATCTGCTTGGTATCGAAACGCTGGAGCGCATGTAATCTAACTTTTATCGCCTAATCTGTGCCGGGAACGCCATACCAGAATCCCGGCATTGAAGCTAAAAAACAGATCAGAGAAAACGGTATTACAACTCAATGACAAATCGCGACTACGCCAATAGAAAGCCGGCCAGAGCTAAAGGTAAAACAGCACGAAGAAACAAGAAAGCGCCTGCACCCAGACGTTTTCCGGTTCTCTTGCTGCTGATTACTGTCGGCCTGCTCGGTGGGTTTGGTTACTTCCTGTGGAGCATCAATGACAGCGCTGAAACTGTCAGCCCCGTCGTGGTTGAGCAGCCAAAGAAGCCTGTAGTAAAAAAGGATCCTAACGCTCTTCCTCCTAAGCCTAAAGAGGAGTGGACCTATCAGCAGGAGCTGGAAAATAAGAAAGTCGAAGTCGATATACCTGAAAAAACCGCACCGACCCGACCTTATCAGATGCAGTGCGGCTCTTTCAGAACTCAATCCCAGGCGGAAGAGATGAAGGCCGTTATCGCCTTTCAGGGGTTATCCGCCAATGTGCGTAAGGTAAAAGGCACAACGGGCGACTGGTATAAAGTCAGCTTAGGCCCCTACGATCGTAAGCGTCTGGCTGAAAAACACCGTCACATCTTACAGGGTGCCGGTATCAATGGCTGTATCATCCTCTATTGGGAGGGGTAAGCCCAAGCGGCCCTGTAACTTTGACTCTCTGGGGTCATATAGAACACTGTAGCTGTAATGCGTAGCCGACGAAGGGGTATAAGCCCTGACTGACGCTACGCTTCCCTGAGGTAACTTTCTACTCATATAAGCCGCCTACAAAAAAACACGTTGTTTTCCCTCTTTTACACTCTTGCTCCTTGATATTTAACTAACGACTCCCCATATATCTTCTATCACCCACTGACGAGCATCGACTCGGCAGTTTGAGAAGAGGAAACATCGTGACCACAATCGTATCAGTTCGCCGTAATAACCAAGTCGTTATCGCTGGAGATGGCCAAGTATCACTGGGTAACACAGTGATGAAAGGTAATGCCAGGAAAGTTCGCCGCCTATATCACAATAAGGTTCTGGCTGGTTTTGCAGGCGGCACAGCCGATGCTTTTACCCTATTCGAACGATTCGAAGCAAAATTAGAGATGCATCAGGGACACCTGATGAAGGCCGCCGTAGAGATGGCTAAAGACTGGCGTAGCGACAAGGTGCTGCGCAAGCTTGAAGCACTACTTGCCGTTGCCGACGACACCTGTTCGTTAATCATTACCGGTAACGGAGATGTCGTACAGCCGGAAAATGAACTTATCGCCATCGGATCCGGGGGCAACTTTGCCCAAGCGGCGGCCACGGCCCTGCTCGAAAATACTGAACTGAGCGCGTTAGAGATTGCTGAAAAGTCACTAACTATTGCCGGTGATATCTGCGTGTTCACCAACCAGTTCAAAACTATCGAAGAATTAAATTACTGATCGAGTGCCGCCTGACTTGAACTCCAGGCAGCGGCGCCCCTTCAATACTGATGCTAATGCATGAGGAAAGAATATGTCTGAAATGACCCCACGTGAGATCGTTCATGAGCTGGACACTCACATTATCGGCCAACATGATGCTAAACGTTCTGTCGCTATCGCCCTGCGTAACCGCTGGCGTCGTATGCAGCTCGATGCCGAGTTTCGTCAGGAAGTGACCCCAAAGAATATCTTAATGATAGGCCCCACAGGTGTAGGTAAGACGGAGATAGCCCGCCGCCTGGCTAAGCTGGCAAAGGCACCGTTTATCAAGGTCGAAGCCACTAAGTTCACCGAAGTGGGCTATGTGGGCAAAGAGGTTGAACAGATCATTCGCGATCTAACCGACTCTGCGATTAAGATGACCCGTGAAGAGCAGATGAAGAAGTGTAAATTCAGAGCCGAAGAAGCCGCTGAAGAGCGCATTCTCGATGCTCTTCTGCCTAAGCCTAAAGAGGACTGGGACAACGAAAAGCCCGATGATTCATCGACTCGCCAGATCTTCCGCAAAAAACTTCGTGAAGGTCAGCTCGACGATAAAGAGATTGAGATCGATATCGCGGCACCTCAGGTCGGCATAGAGATCATGTCACCTCCGGGCATGGAGGAGATGACCAATCAACTTCAGAGCATGTTCCAAAACATGGGCCCCGGCGACAGCAAGCGCCGTAAGATGCCAATCAAAGAAGCTTACAAGCTTATGATTGAAGAGGAAGCCGCTAAACTGGTCAATCAGGATGATCTGAAAGAGCAGGCTATCGAACTGGTTGAACAGCACGGTATCGTCTTCTTAGATGAGATCGATAAGATCTGTAAGCGTGGTGAGTCTTCCGGTCCCGATGTATCCCGCGAGGGCGTACAGCGTGATCTACTGCCTTTAGTCGAAGGCTGTACGGTCAATACCAAGCATGGCATGGTCAAAACTGACCACATCTTGTTTATCGCCTCAGGGGCTTTCCAGATGTCTAAGCCATCAGATCTCATCCCTGAATTACAGGGTCGTCTGCCTATCCGTGTTGAACTCAGTGCGCTGACTGCCGATGACTTCAAGCGCATCTTAACCGAGCCCCATGCTTCACTGACAGAGCAACACGTCGCTATGATGGGTACCGAAGATGTGAAAATTGAGTTCACCGAAGATGGCATCGAAAGCATCGCCCAAGCCGCATGGCAGGTAAACGAGCGTACCGAAAATATCGGTGCCCGTCGCCTCCATACAGTGATGGAGCGTCTGATGGAGGAGCTGTCATATGATGCGTCTGACAAGTCTGGCAGCACTTTCGTGATCGATGCCGAATATGTCGGCAAGCATCTGGATAACCTGGTTCAGGACGAAGATCTAAGCCGCTTTATCCTATAATAATGGTTTCAAGTATTAAGAAATCGTAGAGACAGCTGCGAGTCACGAGCCAAGCTCGCTGCTCGCAGCTCTGCATCACCCATATCAATTTTGGCAGACTTACTATGACAGCTACTGCAAACTCTGAATCACCTATGGTTACCGCCCTCAAGCTTAAGCGTAAGTCTCGTCAACTCGAGATCACCTTCGATACAGGGGAAACTTACCAACTCAGTTGTGAGATGCTGCGTGTCTACTCCCCCTCAGCCGAAGTTCATGGACATGGTAATCCGGTATTGGTCACCCACAAGAAAAATGTCAACATCAAGTCACTGACGCCTGTAGGTAACTATGCTGTAAAAATTACCTTCGACGATGGTCATGACACCGGATTGTTCTCATGGAAGGTACTGCACGATCTAGCCACTAACCAGGTCAGCTTGTGGGAGAATTATCTCGCCAGGTTGCGCGCGGCTAAGGCCAGCCGCGAGCCGT
Source organism: uncultured Shewanella sp. (assembly GCF_947501225.1). GTDB lineage: Bacteria > Pseudomonadota > Gammaproteobacteria > Enterobacterales > Shewanellaceae > Shewanella. The sequence goes on along the minus strand of NZ_CANMUW010000003.1, from coordinate 124,341 downwards.
TAATCGATATGGCGGTGAAGTACTATAAGTAGTAAAGGCTACGACTGAACTGATAAGGCTCTGTTGCTGAAGCTATACAGAGCCTTATAACTAAAGCCGGCTACAGCCATCCCTCCGTACCCAATTCTCTTTTTATTTACCAATAACCAGTTCCTACTCCGGTTCAAAGCTTTCATCTCCCCCCTACAAACTCGCCATACACATATGGCAAAAAAGAGATGAAAAAACGCCACTAAAGGGATCTCAATCACAGCGAGTTTCGACACTGTCATTTCTACTAGTGATGACGACCAGATACACCTCCTATTCTTATCGGGCTTATTAGAACAACAAGGAATAGATGATGAAACGCAACTCGATTATAGCGGTGTTAGCACTCAGTTTTGCCCTCGGTGGCTGTGGCAGCGATGACTCCCCCACTCCAGAGCCTCCAATTCCACCTGAGCCACCTATCGTAAAGCCTGACTATGTATTTGGCGGCCCATCTGAAGATGAACAGAAACTCAACAAGGTGATTCAATTTGCCATCGTAAAGGGCTTCAGTCCCCTCGAAGAGCCTGAGGCAGGTAAGGCGAGCAAATCAAAGAGCTACTCAAGTGGCAATGAGATAGAGGGCGTACTCGAATCGAAGATGGTTGCAGACGCAGCTAAGCTGGGGCTCAAGGTTGATTACATTCTGCCACCAACTGCCATCAACATGTCCGGCGTGAAGATTGACTCTATTCGCCCTGATCTGTTTCAGGATGGTCATGGCTCTGTGATGGACCTTCTGCTTTGGGCTGCTAAAAAATACAACCTGGACGTTCAGTACGAAAAGGATGAGAGCCTGAAGACCCACTTCATCACCTCGATCGAAGGGATCACCGGCCTGCCGGAGGCGGTGGATCAGGATAATCTGGGCAAGACAGAGGGACAAGGGTGGAAATACCTGGTAGGCCCGAGCATTTGGGAAGCGAAGAAAGAGGGCAGTTACGAAACCGATCACTATTACTACAAGGAGGAGGAGATCTATTTCCGCATGGATCACCACCCACTTAAGAACGAGATGAGTATCGTTCTGGTTGCCGCGCAGCCTGGTGAGATGGAGATTCGTAAGAAAAAATACCGGAAAGAGATGGACCGCTTGGCCGAAAACGGCGGCAAGGTGATCATTCCGGAGATCGTCATCGACTTTAAACCTGCCAAAACCACCGAAACCGGCGAGGTTTTAGTACCGAATCAGCGTGCGGTGTTTAAGAATATCGAGGTGACTCCACATAACCTCAGGACTGACATCTACAAAGAGGGAGTGATTACAGAGTTTGATGCCTGGTTATCTCTGGTGGAACAGCGCCCCGATCTGAAGATAGAGTGGTCCTACTGGCCACGTTTGAGTACCAATTCAAATGTTCAGGGCTATGTTGCGACGGCGATCAGCTTTAACGGCCGTGACGATGTGGGCAACATTGTTAACGAACGATATACTAACAACGGCTCTTGCGGCTTCGTTCACCACACGGGTGAGTGGGAAAACTACATGGACTCAGGGGCCCAAAACGGTCTCTACCAGTGGGTAATGTGCTCCGCCAGAACCGACATGGGCGGCGATGAGTACCGCAAAGCCTGTTATGGGAAGATCCCCGGAATTTTAGGATATCGTGCCCGTCACTATGGTGAAGGTGAGCAGTATGAAAACCATAACCCTAAGGGGCGTGGTTATATGAAGTTTGGCCTGCCGTTTGGCGGTAACGACCCACACCTGACCGGTGATGCCATGATCATCTATGGCCCCGAATATATCAACTATATCGGCGCCGCCTTCGGCAATGGTTACGGTAATCAGGAGTCGACTTCCGGTTGTGATGCCGAGGCTCCGGAGATCGATCCTACCAGGATCAAGGATATCAGCCAGGCGAGAGCACCGTTAACACCGTCTCACTTCGGTTGGAAAATACCGGACTGTACAACCTGTCACAATGCCGCCAACAGCCATGTGACTCAGGATATGGCCCCTTGGGAGTGTGCGGAATGTCATGGAAATAACGGCGCGCCAGATAGTCACGGGGAGTTACTGACCTGTGGTTTCTGTCATGCGAAAACCTTAGCGAAACACGGTGATGCCTACTCTACCAAGGATGATTACTACAGTGAGCAAACCAACTTTAAAGAACCTGAAAGCTGCTTGACTTGCCATGTAGAAAAACAGGAAGACACTCAGTAAGTTATATCTCAACCAGAGGAAGGTAACCCCTTCCTCTCGATAAAAGAGGAGTTGATATGTCTGCACAACAAAGTGATCTGGTCTGTGACAGGATCATCGAGAACTTCCTGGAGAAACTACAACCCTTCGGCATTGATCGATTCTACTACTGCATCATTCCTGATGAGTTATCCAATGTTTGCATCGTTCCCGATGAACAGGCAAATGTTCATACCGGCGATAGTCCGGAAGAGTTACACGTTGCCAAGATGATCGATCTGAAGAAGATGCGTTTCGCCGTCGCCTCAGATCCTGAAATATTGAAATTCAGGGAGGAGTTCCTACATCGTTTTGCCAGAAACGATGAGGGGTACCAACTGTCCGGCCCCGCAATCAGGAAACGGCATAACCCCTATGTATGGCCGCAAAACAGCATGCCGGAACGGCGAAAAAAGAGTTTCGAACAACTACTAAATCTATATAACATCAACACCCGAATCAGCTTCTATCACCCGGTAAAAGATAAAAAAGGCTGGATAGGCTTCTGCAACCTCTTCTCATCCAAGGGGCGTGAAGAGGTTATCGCTAACATGTCATGGGCATCGGGTGAACTGGAGACGCTTCTCAGGGAATTCGCCGAAACCTTCAACGCCCTGGCATTTAAGACCATCAACCCCATCTCAAATTTCAGAGTCCTATCCCCGACCTGTGTGGAGATACTTTCGTTAGTGGCTCAGGGCTGTTCGAGTGAAGAGGTTGGCAAGCAGCTCTATATGAGCGAGCGCGGAGTCAACTATCATCTGGACAGAGCACGAGCAATTTTAACAGCCAAAAATCGGACAAATCTGGTCAGCAAGGCTTATCAGAGCGGGTTGTTATAGCTGCGCCTCCTCATAGCCTGTAGGTCCGGAACATATCATTTCAACCTAATTGAGTGCTGAACTTGAGTATTCACCTCCAGAGTAAAGATATCGGGTCTGGAGTAGTGCCCCGCCACATCGAGCGCCCTCTTCGCTGTAGCTACCGCCCCTGCATCGACTTCGGCGTATAGTATTCCCTTCTCTCTTCGCATCGGGCCAGCAACAATTTCACCGCCAGGAGCGACCACAAGCGAGTCACCGGGGTTGATCCATTCACCACTATCCGGGTATAGCCGCTCTTTTTCGGGAAAATCATCGGGCAGATCGCTATGCTCAAGCGCGACCCCGCTACATACGACCCAGCAGCGCCCCTCCCTCGCAATATGCTGCATGGTTCCTATCCAGCCATCACCACTGTCATAGGTAGGCGCCACATAAACTTCAACCCCCTGGGAATAGATGGCATACCTGGCCAGAGGCATATAGTTTTCCCAGCAAAGCAGTGTCGAAACCCTGCCGAGTGACGTTTCAACCACTTTCAGACTGGAGCCATCTCCGAATCCCCACACCATGCGCTCAGGGTTGGTCGGCATCAGCTTTCTATGGCGATTAAGCAGCCTGCCGTCATTATTGATAATCACTACGGTATTATAGAGGGTCGCCCTACTCTGCAGCCCGTCACGTTCGTTCATGCCGCAGATAACCGTAACCTTATTCGTCTGCGCGGCATTGCAAAGCGGGGTTAGTTCCCCGGCTTCGATATCCACGGCGCTGTCTAACAGCCGGGCATGCAGGGCCTCACTGATCCCCCAATCACCGCCGGGACGCAGGCGCCATATCCAGGCTGGGTAACCGGCGATATAAGCCTCGGGAAATACTACTAATTCGGCGCCAGCCGATGCCGCATCCTCAATCAATGCCACCGCTTTGGCTATGGTGGCATCACGATCCAACAATATGGGGGACTCTTGAACTATGGCAACTTTAGGCATCTTCATTCCATCCCTTTATAGAGCAATATCAATCAACAAGTGTTCTTTAAAAATTAGTTGAAGACAGAGATAACGCAATACTTCAGGAGTAGATGGCCAAAATAGTGGAATCAGGTACGGGTAGGTAGATCCTTATTAATCTTTCTTCTCTATGGTTACCTCTAAAATCTTACTGTTGCCAGCAAACCACTTTTGCACATAGATGGTCCCCATAACAGGCGCCTGACCCGGCTCGGGGAGCTCCTGATATCGCACGCTGTTTTTAGTCTCTTTCTCATACTCAAATTTAACGGTTTTCTTTGTCATATCTCTCTCACTTATTTTTGGTACTTATGCCGACCGGCATTAGCTCAAGTAGTTCTGCCGCCACTTTGCTACACTAGCATGCTATCGCCCCTTAGGCTGCTTTTACTGATTGGTATTACTATGTCCAAACTCAAACCTGACGTTAAAATTATCCATAGCGGAATTTTCACCAAGTGGAACGAGCAGAGTGATAATCTGCCAAGATTAATCAAGTCCACCGTCCACGTTCCCGCCGAAGTAGATGTAGAGTTTGGTTTTATCACACAGATCAAGAAGGCTAAGAATCAAAAACTCAGATATTGCATCTATCACCCCGATATCCCGGATGAAAACGGTGCCGTCAGGCCCCCCTTCGATGGTGAGGTCTATGTCAAAGAGAATGACTGGAAATTTTATCTGGGTGATACCATCTGGGCCCCCGAACATAACAAGGTCGGCAAGTGGCGCATGACGTTAGAACTGAAGGGGAAAATCATTGCCGAAAAGACCTTCAAGGTGTATCTCGACGACGAGCATTTGCAGCACACAGGTAAGAGTATACGAATGGATGATGACGCTGAAAAGATTGCATCATTTTGGAAAAGAAGAGGCTGTTAACCATTAAGCCATTAACTTAAACCCAGTCCCCCCCCAACGATTGACTCCCCTCTCGGGGGGAATTGGTTGCATTAATTGAGACTGACAGTTTCATCCGGGCTTATATTGCCCCGGTGAAACTCCTGCTATCATTGCTGCCCTTAACAATGCCCTGACTCCAAGGCACCAACTCGAAACTCAACAAGTTAGACTCGATTGGTTTAGCGATTCAGCTTAATCCTCTCTGCAAAAAATCACGCTACTTTCAGGTTAAAGCCGTGGAGGCCCCCATGATCAGTTCAATATTTCAGGTAAACCAGCCATTATGTTACGCAACGCAATACACTTCGCAATCACGTTTATCCTATTCACCTCACTCAATGTCAACGCAACAGAGAAACCTTCTCTAAGCGCCGGGATATCGACCTGGGGAGTTCTGGACGCAGCTAGATTACACAGCCTGGTGCTGAACTATGAACACCATGAACTCAGCCAACTCTATGGCATAAAGCCCACGGTCATTGTCATGCTCGGAGAACAGAGTCACAGTTACTTCGCCATAGGTGCAGCCAAGTACTTCGAGATCACACCGCAGCTCTCATTCGGCATCGGTTTTTCATCAGGCTATGTCAATAAGACTGAAAACTTAGGCTATAACCTGGAGTTCTATTCCCGGGCAATATTGAACTATGAGCTAGCTAAAGAGCAGTTTATGACCCTCGAAGTCGGACATATCTCCAACGCAGGGTTTAGTGACAAAACCCGGGTTCTGAAAATGTTGTCCTGTCTTACGGCTGGAGTTTTTAGAACCCCGGCATAGAAGGCAGGCTGGGCTCAGAGCAGAGAGATAATCCTCTTCAAATAGCAAAGGGCTTCATCTGGCTCTCTATGAGAAACCGGGGCGGAGGGTTATCTACTATCACAAGCAAGCAGAACCCCTGGGGTTCTTATTGAATATACGAAAAAGCCCCAAGCACTCTTTGTTATAAGAAGTGCTTGGGGCTTCATCTGAATGGTGCTGGGATAGCTGGCTTTACTCTCTACTATCACAAGCAGGGAGGAACCCTAGGTTCAAACTCATATCCTGAAACGAAAAAGGGCTACTCTTTCGAGTAGCCCTTCATCTGAATATGGCGGAGGGATAGATAGCTGACTTCAAACAATAGGAACCCTAGGGTTCTGAATTGAACATACGAAAAAGCCCCAAGCATTGCTGCTTGGGGCTTCATCTAAATATGGCGGAGGGATAGGGATTTGAACCCTTTATATTGAGTTTACGCTACAAACCCAATTCTTTAGTTTTGTGCATACGAAAAAGGGCTACTCTTTCGAGTAGCCCTTCATCTAAATGTGGCGGAGGGATAGGGATTTGAACCCTAGATGGGCTACAAACCCATGCCGGTTTTCAAGACCGGTGCATTCGACCACTCTGCCATCCCTCCGAACGCCGCTGATAATAGGGATACTTGAGTTCAATGTAAAGCCCAATATGAACCAAATGACTAAAAAACAGTCCGTTAACGTAAATAAGTACTCAATCAGCTATTTTTCAGTCAATAATCCCTGCAAAACAGCATAACTTTATCAAGCTGTCAGTAAACCGGCTCACCACAGGCAGAGCATCAAGCCACTGCCGGCAGAGCATCGAACATCTGCAACACTTGCACCGCCATGATTAAAATACCGGCCAAGGTCACCAAGGCGAGTCCAGGTGCTCCCCCTTTAACCCGGTAGCCTCCCAGCCCGACCTGCCGACGCTGTGTCGCTACCATAGCCACAGGCAGGAATATTGCCAGTACCACTAACGCAAATGCCGCATAGCCTAAGGCAGCAATGAACCCTTGTGGATAAAACATCGCAAACCCCAGTGGCGGCATAAACGTCACCAGAGCCACCTGAACTCTGTGGCCAGGCTTTGCACTTCGCTTCAACAGATCTGAAATAAAATCATACAGACCCAAACTCACCCCAAGAAATGAGGTCGCCAGTGCGAGATCGGCAAAGATCGATACCGTATTCGCAATCATAGGGTCCTGCAGTAAACGGCTCAGTGAACCTATGAATCCATTCAGACTTTGACTTCCCATCAGCTCAGACTGCGTCAGCACTCCCTGACTGGCCAGCATCCATAAGAGATAGACCATCAGAGGCAACGCCGATCCCACCACAATGATCCACCTCAATGCCTTAGTATCCTTTCCTAAGTAGCGCACGATAGAGGGGATAGAGCCATGGAAACCAAAGGAGGTAAAAATCACCGGGAGCGAGGCAAAAACCAGCCCCTGATGTACCGGCAACGCCACTAAGTTATCGACAGACACGTTAGGCAACAGCAGGAACAGCATAGCGACTAAGGCAATTAGCTTCAGTGAAAATAAGCTACGGTTAATCATGTCGACCGAGCGGGTACCAATTGCCACCACAGTGCCGATTAACGCAGTGAAGAGTATCGCTCCCAGCTGCATCGGGATATCGAGTTCAAACCAACTCGTGAGCTTGCTGTGGATCTGCTCTCCACCACCGGCGATATAGGCCGCACACAGTGCATAAAACAGAAACATCATCGAGAAGCTGGCAAGAAGCTGCCCTTTTCGGCCTAGCAGCTTATACGCCAGCGTGTGCAGAGTCGCATCGGCGGGAGCAAACTGGTGCACTTCGATCATCAATAAGGCGGTATAGCTCATAAGCGACCAGATGAGAAACATGATGACGCTAGCCATACCGAAACCCAGTCCCGAGGAGGCAAGAGGCAAGGCTAACATACCTGCCCCTATGGTCGTGCCAGCAATGATGAGCATGCTGCCGAATATTTTACTTTTATTCATTTATGGTGTTCCAAAATAGAGAGATTGCATACGGAACAGGCGCAGTATTATGGCCAACTTCCGAACAGTAGATGGAATTGCCACAATGGTGTGATCTAAAAATGAGGGGGGGATTAAAAATTGCCTCTATCTACGCCATTGTGGCTATAGATAGTAGTAAGTATTGACGAGTGTTAACAGCACGTTATTTTCCTTGATATTCACTGTTAATCAACAAGTTAAGAAACAGAGAGGGAATGTAGAGTCTCCACCTTAGTTTTTCCTCACAGATCTGTCAACCGTGAACAATTGTTTATACATGAAAGTAGAATTTTGATAGCTTATACCGATTAATATTACCTACTTTTAAACGAATGGATATCCGATGAAGCAGCTGACAGCAGTATTTATGTTCACAATGGCCCTAACAATTTCAGGCTGTGCAAGCTCTGTTTCTAAAACGGAGAAAGTTGAATACCTCACCTATGTCAGCGCCGGACAACCCGTTCCGGTTAAAGATTTCACCGATTCTCAGGGAAATAGCATAGATCTCACCGAGTCACACAATGCCAAGTTACTGGTCCTGTTTGCGACCTGGTGTCCCGACTCTCAAAGGGCAATTAAGGCACTGCAGGCATCGGATCTTATTGTAGACCCCAACATAGATATCATAGGGATCGGCCGCGAAGAGAGTAAAGCGTCTCTGGATAAGTTTGCCGACGAATATCAGCTCAACTTCCCATTAGTCGCCGATAGTGACCGAAGCATCTATGCCAAATTTGCCAATGCCGGGGTGCCGCGCTTCATCCTGCTCGATGGTGAGAATAACATCGTCAAGGCTATCATAGCCGAAGACGGCAATCCCTTAGCTCAGGTTCGGTGGTAACTCCCGTTCCTGATAGATGGAAGCATAAAAGATTAATGGGCAACCTGTATCGCCGTCGGGCAGCTCTGATTAGCAAATAGCACCTTGAAATGTACCTGCTTCATGGTTCTATACTGACAGATGAGTACCGTACCTTCGGTTTCTGACTTTATCAGCTGCGCGGTTACGGCCGTTTGAGGAGATGCAAGAGCTGAGCTTGTTAATAGAATAAGGCTGCCGACTAAAACAGCAGAGCTGCTGATCAATTTTTTTATCATTCGCACTTTCCTACAGGTCAGGGAATCACTTCATATGACCCACTCTATCATCGCCAGCTGAACCTCCACTTAACAAGCACTTATGCCGATTGGCATTAATTCTAATAAAATCTCGAAGGACCTTTGCGAGGCGGGTGATGCCTGACTCCATCCGCTCATCCCAGGGCAAGGCATAGGTGATCCTGAAATAGTCATCATAGCTATGGTTGAATGAAAACATCGCCCCCGGTGCGATAGAGAGTTTGGATTCGATAACCTTAGTCCATAAAGCTTCACTGGAGAGGCCATCTGGCAGCTTAAGCCACAAGCAGGGACCGCCATCGGGCCGGCTAATATAGATGGAGTCTGCCAACACAGCTGTTAGTAACCCCATAGTCCTTTGATAGTTGCTGCGAGTCTGCTCTCTGAGCCTGAAGAGTAACTTGTGATACTCCCCCGAACCGAGTAGTGTTGAGACCATATGTTGAAGTGCTATGCCCGGCTCCTCGGCCACCGTTTGTTTAGCAAACTGACAAGCATCGAATGTATTAACACACAGGAGATACCCTAAACTGATGGAGGGCGAGATAGTATCGTAGAAATCCCCTATGCTGATCACCTTACAGCGCCCCTGCTCCCCCAGCAAACTGGCAATAGTAGGGGGGCGTACGCCACCGAAATAGAGCTCGCCGCGATCATATTCGACCAAGGTAACATCATGAGCCGCTGCCCAGTCGATAAGCGCAAGTTTCTCCGCTACCGATAACACTCGCCCCGTAGGATCGGCAAAACTTGGGTTGACCAGATAGGTATCGAATGGCTGAGTTTGGTGTGCCTGGGAGAGTAGTGCGAGCTCATCCTCGTAGTTCGACTGCATAGGCACCTCTATCACGTCTGCATTGAACTGCTTCAAAGTGGCCTGAAAATAGAAAGAGACCGGAGACTCTACCGCAACGGTTTTTCCTATCGCCCGCGCCGCAGTCAAGGCTAACAATAGCCCCTCCTGTCGGCCATTTGTTACCAGTACCTGTTGCTTTGAAAACACCTGACCACTTCGCAACAGGTGACGACAGATCTCCTCTCTCAACTCTGCAATCCCTTCGATAGGATCCTGCATCAGCAATTTATAGGGACGGTACTTTAACACCTGCCGGTGCAGGCGATTCAGTATCAACTCATTGTCGATAACTGTGCTGGGCGCGGTACAGGAAAGCGGTAAAATATCGGGGTCATTGAATGAGTACTGCACCGCAGTCGCCAACGTCTGCCCGGCATGAACCCGATTGACACTACGGCCATAATCGGGCTGCTCGAGGGCTTTTCTGGGGCTGACAAAGTAACCTCGCTTAGGCTTGGCATAGATCCACCCCAACCTCTCAAGCTCATAATAAGCCTGAATAACGGTAGAGACGCCCACTCCTTTTATTTTGGCGTATTCACGCACCGAATGCAGTTTATCTCCCTCCTGAGCCGAGATGACGCCGAGCTCAATGGCTCGAATCACTTCGTCTACTATCTTGCGGTACTTGAACTCGGCCATCAGGTGAACACTCTTGCTAACTGTATTGGGTTTTATCTATCCAAACTGTATCTGTTTTGGTTTTCTCTATCCAGTTAAAGTAAAAACCAATACAAAGACCAGTCGGAGAAAAGGAGTAAGATGAGCAGAATAATTACCGAGAGCGAGCGTCTCATTATCCGGGAGTTTAATCTCGACGATGCCGCCGCCGTACTGCATTTTAACACTCCAGAGGAGGTCAACCGTTACACGGGCGATGCCGGCATGTGTGAAAGCCTGCAAGATGCGATGACGATCATCCGTGATATCTGGTTAGTCGAGTATGACAAGTTTGGCTATGGTCGCTGGGCGGTGGTATTAAAGGAAACCGGCAGGGTAATAGGTTTCTGCGGGTTTAAGAACGAGACTCGTATCGGCGCGGTCGACATAGGTTACCGTTTTCACCCGGAACACTGGGGCAAAGGTTACGCTACGGAATCGAATATGGCATGCATCGATTATGCGAAAAGAGAGATGGATCTCGATCGGATAGTCGGTGATGCCGTAGCCGAAAACCGAGCATCGATCAATGTGCTAATCAAGCTGGGGATGACCTTCGACAAGCAGTACCAGGAAGATGAATTTACCGTCAATCGATATCATATGTTCCTGAAGAGTAATGACAATTCCTGATGAATGACTTTCCGACATTAAACACGGCAAGACTGCTGCTGAATGAGACCACTACAGACGATGCTCAGGCCGTGTTCGAGCTGTTTTCAGATAAACAAGTTACCGAATATTATGATCTTGAGGTGTTCGATTCTATCAAGCAGGCATTGGATTTAATCGAGAGCGACGCTAAGAAGACCTTAGACAACAGGATGCTGAGGTGGGCAGTACGCGAAAAAACATCGGAGGGCAATATAGGGAACTATATAGGTGGCTGCGGCATCAATCGTTTTGAGCCGGAGCGCCATGTTGCCGTCATAGGCTATGAGTTCTGCCGGGCATATTGGGGAAAGGGTTACGCAACGGAGGCGATAACCTCCGTTATCGGGTTTCTCTTTTCAAACGCTTGTCCGTCGAAAGTTAATCGTATCGAGGCCTATACCATGATGGGAAACCTGGCCTCCGAGTCTCTACTGCTCAAGCTCGGTTTCAGAGTCGAAGGAGTGCTGCGGGAACATAGCTATTGGAAAGGCAGGTATCATGATTTGACACTGTTTTCATTATTGAAAAAAGACCATATCACTCAAGCTGAACCGAGATAAATAGGTAGTGAAAATGATAAAAGGCCGCAGCCTGACGGCTCAATCACCGAGCACGTACCCATCCATCATGCCGACCATGCGACCGATCTCAGGTTTTGTGATGGTGTCGTTCGCCCCGAGTTGCAGTGCCTTACTGCGGTTATCCTCACTCATCAGAGATGAGAACATTATGATAGGCATATCCCGATAGGCGCCGGTATCACGCAGGCGTTTCAACAGGTGCATACCATCCATACGGGGCATCTCCACATCGGTAATGATGGCACTGACGAAGTCACTAACCAGGGCCCCCTCATCAGCGGCCAAACGCTCATACTCCAGCAACATCTCGAGTGCATCGCCACCATCTTTGGCAGTAATAATATTATACCCGGCCGATCTCAACGTGTTTTCTATCATCTTACGGATAAATGCAGAGTCATCGACGACCAATATGGTCTTAGCCTCGCGTTTGGCCAGCATGGTATCGTTGATAATGACGCTCTTATCCTGCAGCACATCATACTTGTCCATACTCAACTCGGGGTTGATATCTGCGATGATCTTCTCGAAATCCAACACCATGATCAGGTGCCCCTCCCGTCTGACCACGGCCACGACACAGTCATGCTCCCCGGCCTCTAAAAACTGACTGGGAGACTCGACCTGCTCCCATGACACCCGATGAATACTGCGAACACTATCGATTAAAAAACCATTAATCATCTTATTAAAGTCGGTGACGATAACGACCTTATTGCTCAAATCATCTTGAGTAGGGATCCCAAGCCAGCCGGCGAGATCCACCAGTGGGATCAGGATATCTCTCAGTGAGAACACCCCTACCATGTGTGGTTGAGCATTAGGATAATCCGAGGTGGTGGGCACCAAAATAACCTCACGCACCTTAGCCACATTAATCCCGTAATGACAAACCTTATAGCCGCCATCGGGAAGCAACTTATGCAGGTGAAACTCGATTATCTCCAGCTCGTTAGTTCCACTCTCGGTAAGGATCTCAGATTTTTTGATGTCATTCATAAGAGGCACTCGGGCAAACAGCAGCCATGAAAATAGAGGGACAATTATGAGTATAGGAAAGAAATGCCGCTTTATCCGTTCTCACCCCCTTGGTTACACTCAGTGTGAGATGCTTAGAATTTATATATCATGCATCAGCTGCACTCGCATCTCCCCTCCTTATCAACTTAATTGAACAATTGACTTCAAGCCATATTTCAGGCACGGACTCAATCTTAGTGGAAAGAGTCATCTAGATATCAATACTATAAACACTGACAATATGATGATGAAAACAGAGGCTTTAATTCGATCTTTTTTACGAGCTAACTTTAAAAGTATCTTATCAGCAACATCACTATCACTTTTATAATTCTTATGAAAACGATTTATTACATACCTATTGGTATCTGGCAGCATTATAAAAAATTCTTTATCCTCAACAATAGCTTTTAACTTATCTCTCCCGACCTCAGTCTCTCTTGAAAGTGACTTCAAGCTTATTCCTTTTTCATTTTTAGCAATAGCAATTACAACTCTATTTAACTCTTTCATGGCAAGACCTACACTTACAACCATTAAGACAATGAGGTAACAAAACATTTAAATATATCAATTACAAAAACAAAGAGGGAGTCCATAAAGTTCATGGTTACTGATTTAATGCCCTCTCTGAATTTAGTAAAAATTTTTAACCAATCCAATATGCAAGAAAAACTAATAAAGCTCCGAATATCGAACCCAATAAAAATGCTGTAAACTGTGGATATTCAACGCATAACTTAATCATACCTTCTCCCTAACTTAAACAGCTTTACAACCCATACTGCACCAGGTTCAATCCCACAGAATCTCCAAGCAGCTGACAACGATCTAATTCACATGAATTTTTTCAATACTTCCGCTTCGGTTTGCATAGGCTTTTATTACACCTTTGTCAGGGACAATATAACCTCTGACGGTTTCCTTACGAGTATAATTAGAAAAGGACAAAAAGATATAAACTATTGCTACTACAATGACCAATGTAGTCACTACGCAGTAAATAGAGAGGGGTTGTGCAAGTGATATATCACCATGCAACTTATTTTTTTTAGCATCAACCGCTTGCTTTCTAAACATCCCTGTCATAACAACTCCCTTTAACTTAAAATGAATTAAACTGTCGTCCTGACAATAAAAAAGAAATCATTAAAAGCTGACAAACACACACTACCAAAGCTGAGATTAAAACATAAATCACAAACATCAATTTAACAACACAAAATGAATAAAAACAATTTCCGGATACAAATACAAAACAGATAACAAGATGAAATTTTAAAACGCCAATCATTGAAAGCCAAACAGGTGTACAGCTTATAAAAACCTGAAATACTTAAAGATAACAGATGAAATAAACTTATTTTCAATCTTTATATTAATCAACACCTATAGATTCATATTGAATATCGACACGCTAAAATTTAAATAAAAGTTATATTAATCTGAATTAAAATATAGATTAAAAGTGTGAGTAAACACTACCGAACCTCTAATACTGTTCTACTTCAACTCTCGGTAGGTCTGACTGCTCCAATCGAACTGATACTCGACTCCCTGCCATTCATAGATGGTACGGCCATCTCTTTGAATGACGCGGGCATTGGCGGGCAGGCTCTTCAGGCCAGATGCGTATTGGACATCGGTGGTCACACGCTGAGGTGGTGCTATGACCTTAGGCTCGGGACGCTTATACTCCCGGCGTTCATAGCGATATGGATAATTCCAGCTGTTACGCCAGTAAGGACGATAGTGGTTGTTCCAATAGGGCCTGTTCCAGCTGCTATTCCAACTATTATTCCAAAAAATGCCATGGTTGTTCCAGTAGGGTGAGCCGGTGCTAATTCCTACACCCCAGCGCCAACCACTGTCATAGCCCGGATAGTAATGACCCCAACTGCTACTCCAGCTAGGTTGTACCCAGACATTACTGCTCCAGTTGAAGCGATCTGAGGCCTGTAGATTCAGGCTGAAAAGAGACAGCAAACCAGACAGGATAATTGCCTGACCAACACCAGAATATCTGCTCATTTTGCCTCCCGCCACATTGACTTTAACATCAGGGTCAAACTGGACTCTATCCCCTATATTACTCCTATTTACAGCAAGAAGTAATTTACCTCTATCTTATCTATTTATTGTCTCCTCATTAAAGTTAAACATGTGTACTAAAAATGGTATAGTGCGCGCCATATCACATTTTTATAGCAGCGAGTAATTCCACATGAGTTTTAAGGATTTACGCAGTTTTATAAGCCACCTGGAAGCGAATGGTGAGCTAAAACGTATCAGCCACCCGGTCGATCCCCATCTCGAGATGACAGAGATCGCCGATCGCGTGTTGCGCGCCAAGGGCCCGGCTCTGCTGTTTGAAAACCCGGTTGGCAACGAGATGCCGGTATTGGCAAACTTATTTGGCACCCCCAAACGCGTCGCCATGGCACTGGGTAAAGAGGATCCGCTCGCGCTCAGAGAGGTGGGGGAACTGCTGGCCTTCCTGAAGGAGCCCGAGCCTCCACGCGGCTTTAAAGACGCAATTTCAAAAATCCCTATGTTCAAGCAGGCCTTGAATATGCCGCCGAAAACGGTTCGAAATGCCCCTTGTCAGGAGGTGGTAAAAACCGGCGAAGATGTCGACCTAACCAGTCTGCCTATTCAGCACTGCTGGCCGGGTGATGTGGCGCCTCTGGTAACCTGGGGACTGACCATCACTAAGGGACCACGCCAGAAACGACAAAATTTGGGGATCTACCGTCAGCAACTACTCGGTAAGAATAAACTTATCATGCGTTGGCTCGATCACCGTGGCGGCGCGCTCGACTTTAAAGATTTTAAAGAGAAGTTTCCCGGCGAACGTTACCCGGTCGTCGTCGCGCTGGGCAGCGATCCCGTGACCATCTTAGGCGCCGTGACCCCGGTTCCCGACTCCATGAGTGAATATGCTTTCGCGGGGCTTTTGCGTGGCGAGCGCACCGATGTCTGTAAGGCCGTGAGCTGTGATCTGGAGGTTCCTGCCACCAGCGAGATCATCTTAGAGGGTTATATCGATCCCGACGAGATGGCCGAAGAGGGCCCCTATGGTGACCACACGGGTTACTACAACGAGACCGACTCTTTCCCCGTCTTTACCGTGACCCATATTACTAACAGAAAAGACGCTATCTATCATAGTACCTACACCGGCCGTCCACCTGATGAGCCGGCGATGTTAGGCGTAGCATTGAATGAGGTCTTCGTGCCGATTCTGCGTAAGCAGTATCCTGAGATCATCGACTTCTACCTACCGCCGGAAGGCTGCTCGTACCGTATGGCGGTGATCTCGATACGTAAACAGTACCCGGGCCACGCTAAGCGGGTGATGATGGGAGCCTGGTCATTCCTGCGTCAGTTTATGTATACCAAGTTTATTATTATCGTCGACGAAGATGTTAACTGCCGTGACTGGAACGATGTTATCTGGGCCATCACCACGCGTATGGACCCCAAGCGCGATACCGTCATGATAGATAACACGCCTATCGATTATCTCGACTTTGCTTCTCCTGTTGCAGGTCTGGGCTCCAAGATGGGGATGGATGCCACTAACAAGTGGGAAGGTGAAACCGATCGTGAATGGGGAACCCCAATCGTGATGGATGAAGCCGTGAAACAAAAAATCGATGCTATATGGGATGACCTGGGGATAGACGAAGCCCCAACCCTGTAAAGATTGAACAGTTATTACAAGCCTCCAGAGAGGGGCGCTAAAAGGACGTTAGATGAAAACGATTCGCTGTAAGATAGAACAAGTTACCCCGTTTAATGATGCGGTATATCAGATCATTTTGAAGCCTGAAACAAGATTTGATTTTAAGGCTGGCCAATACCTTTGTGTCGTTATGGGTGAAAAAGACAAACGTCCTTTCTCAATTGCTTCGGCGCCCGATGCCGAGCATATTGAGCTTCATATCGGCGCAGCCGTGAGTGAAAGCTATCCGATGCAGGTCGTAGACCGTATCAAGGAGTGCCTGGAAAACAACAGCTCAATTGAGATTGAGGTGCCAGGGGGCGATGCACACCTGCGCCATGAAAGTAACCGTCCACGCCTCATGATCGCCGGCGGTACCGGTTTCTCCTATATCAAGAGTATCGTTGAACATCAGATAGCGTTAGATCTGCAGGTGAAAACCACATTCTACTGGGGCTGTCGAACTCAGGATGCCATGTATTATGAAACTATCGCACGGGAGTGGCATGATGCGCATCCGTGGATGCATTTTGTTCCCGTGGTCGAGCAGGCCGATGACGACTGGAAGGGAAAACAGGCAAATCTTTTGGATCAGATAAGATCTGACTTTGACAGTCTCGAAGGCTATGACATCTATATCGCCGGACGTTTCGATATGGTGGGTACGGCGCGGGAGTTGTTCCGTACAATGGGAGTGGAGGAAGATCACCTCTACGGCGATGCATTCGCGTTTATAAAGTAGGTGTTAGGTGCTAGGTGCTAGGTGCTAGGTGCTAAAAAATAGAAGGCAAAACAACCAGTGTCTTGCCTTCTACTTTATGCTTGTCTTCTCTTGCTAGAGCCTGGAAGCTGCTTTTCCTTCTTTACAGCTTAACCTTATCATACTCATACCAGGCAACCAGATTTCCCAGAATAGGTACAATCCATACTGCCGTATCGACATCTTTATAGACCCGATAGAAGTAGAGATCCTCTTCCACTATCTCATGCTTTCTTATCTCACGATAAAAATGCATTGCAGACGAGCTAACCTTGTCTGGCTTTATCAGCTCTTTCTGGCCAACCTTAACATGAAAAACATCGACATCCAGGCCATTAATCTGCTTCTGGTACTGCTTAAATTTCCCCTTTATCTTGTATTTTATCGGTGTCGTTGCACACTCTTCATCTGTAATACAAGCCGCGGAATAGAACTTACCCGAGTCTTTCCCCTCATAGATGAGTGACAGGCTGATATCGGAGCGTACCAACATGTTTCCCTGAACAGGATAATAAACATCGGCATGATAGTGATGCTCAATAAAGCCGCCCGTACCTGCATCAGTCTCTGGAATGATCACTCTGTTATAACGGATTCTTTGCTCCATCTTTTTGGTTAAAGCGGCAAAGTTTTTCATGTTTAACCCCGCCGGGGTCGGATCGATCGCTGTAATGTTGATCAATCCCTTACCTGAGCAGCGTATTGCATCGGCCTCGGGACACACGGCCATAGAGTAGTAGTTACCATCGGTAAGCGCGAACCCTTTGAAAGTATTCAGGTTAGTTAAGTGGTTCACCTCAGGCGCTAAATGCTTCTGCCACATGGAGGGGTGTAAATGTGCGACATTATCTTTATATAACAACTGAACATCTTGCTTGACGCCACCGACATTCAGTTCTATTGACTGATCCGCATTCCAGCTTGCCGCATCTTTTACGACTCCATGGTAATCACTGAAATACCAAACAGACAGACCAATCATCAGTGCTATGAGTATGCCACTGAGCTTAACCAGCAGAGAGACATCTACTATGGCGGCTCGTACCGATTCAGGATCGTTTACCGCAAGCATCTTGATATGGGATCGGGTTGAGATATTTAACTGGTAACCACGTCCGGCAATCGTCCGCAGCATCACTTCCGGATAAGGTTCAAGCTTCTTTCTTAACGTACTGACACACTGGGTCAGAGAAGTTGCAGCAACCACACGATCGGGCCAGCCTGCGGCGAGAAGGTCTTCTTTAGTACATAGGGAGCCGGAAGAGAGTAACAACAGATGTAGGACAGCAGATTCCGATACAGTCAATGTAACGGTCAAATTATTAGCATGATCAACTAATTGCTTAGCTTCTTCATCTAACTCCAAATAAGGAGTAACTTTTAGCACCTTGAACCTCTATGAATCAATTAACATCAATGAGTTAGCAATGATCTTATTGACAGTTTACTCAATAAAACATATGAAAAACGTGATTGTCACCCAAAATCAAATCAGATGTTCTATATCAGGGTGTTTACGCTCACATATATAGCATTTTACTATTTACATAAAGACAACAAAGCAAAGCTGAATCCCCTTTCCTCCCTTAAAAAGATGGCCTTTACCAAAGCCAAGGTTGTAGAGCCCTCCCCCTCTTTTTTACACCTGTTAATCTAACAAGAATAACTGTTATAACTGCCTACGTTTAAAGACAGCGTTAGCAACAAAAATTAAACCCGCAACCCACAAAAGCATCACAAAACCGAGCGCGGCTTTACCCCACTCTGATGCTGAGAACATTACCAGACTCCCTCTCTGCAGATCGGTACCTATGAGATTTATTGCACGGTAGAGATCCGTAGGGTTCAATGCAATTAAGAGGTTAATGACGTACTGGTCGACAAAAGCGATATCGGCGACCAGCAGTGTCAAAAGCAAAAGATCATAGATAAGCACGAACAGGAACCAAACAAACAGTACCGTCGCAACCGCCTTAGCCTTTTCCGTTGCCTTTAAGCTCACAATATAACCCAACAGAATAAAAATTAACGCGAGTAATATGCTGGTCAAAATAAACTGGCTGAATTGAGCGAATGTAACGGCAACATCATAGTTTTCACCGAACATCAGCAGAAGCAGTGCTGTCAGTCCAAAAGCAAAGCCGATAGTGACGGCCATTATCACGCCATGCCCGATAAGCTTACCCGTTAGAATTTGAAACCGGGACAGTGGATAGGAGAGCAATAGCAGCAAAGTCCCGGACTCGTCCTCACCAACAAAGGCATCGTAACTGACTAGCATCGCCGCTAAAGGAATGATAAATACTGAGATTGTAGACAGACTCGATATCAAGGTATCCAGCTCGGGGAAAGCCAGTTGACCCACAACCGCACTGCCGGCAAACGTGACACTAAGAGAGAGAAGCAAAAAAATTAGGGAAACAAAGGCTACCCAGCGATTTCTCAGGCTATCCCGGATCTCTTTTTTTGCGATAACTAAAACAGGTGAGTGTAAATACATATTAACTAACGGCCTCCAATTGAGCAGTTCTCCCCATATGAAAGTGGTAGATCTCGGCTAATCCCGGCTCTTTAAGAGCAAAGTCAAACAGACCATATTCAGACGTTAAAAACTGAACCACGTCTTGTTTATTCTCCCTGTCCAGCAACAAGGCATCATCACTGTAGAGTGAGGCCAATCGTTCACTATCGTTAACCAGCGCAGCAAGCGAAGGAGAAGTTAATCTGGTTTTTAAACGGCTCTCATATCTGAGTTCATCTATCGCTCCGGATGCCAGACAACGCCCCCGACCTAAGATGAGAGCGGTATCGATATTGTTTTCGATGAGTGACAGTTCATGGGTACAGACAATAACCGCACATCCAAGCTGCTTGAGTTCATCGATCTTGCCATAGAGAAATTGAGAGGCGACGGGGTCGAGCCCGACGGTAGGCTCATCGAGCAGCAGCAACTCAGGCTCACTGAGAATAGCCTGGGCAAAGCCTAACCTCTGCTTCATCCCTTTAGAGTAGGTTTTCAGCGCCCTGTCTTTCGCATATCCCAGGCCAAACTCCTCAATCAATTCACTGACCCTGCTTTTCCCTACTCCTTTCAATTCCGCGAAGTAAGTTAGAATTTCCTCGCCGGTTAACTTATCGTAAAAGCTGACATTTTCGGGGAGATAACCAATTCTCAAATTCGAGTGACAGCGATTTTTCCTGATGTTTACCCCTAAGATCTCGATCTCTCCGCCTGCTGGAGTGATCAAGCCGAGAAGGATCTTTATCAGGGTCGACTTACCCGCACCGTTATGACCGAGCAGTGCCATCGTTTGCCCCTGTTTCATCTCGAAACTCACATCATCGAGCGCAACACCTGTACCGAAACTGTGGCTGACTTTTCTGGCTGAAACGGCTGTATTCATCTTATCTCCTGAATAAGTGTCAATATGGAACGCCAAATTCAAAATCGAGTGGGGGAGTGATATCAAGCAGTGGGTGGCTATCTATGATGCCGCTGGGCTCACCGATCTCAAACTGCCTCTGTACCCACCTCAGCACCACCACTATAGGGCTTCCCATTAAAAAATTGGCTTCCGGGTAGAGCCAGAATAGTCTGTCGATATTATCGTTCGGCCGATATGGGCTATTACCAATACCATCAGAGCTGTGATCCCACCCCAGGTATCCGCTCCAGTAGTTTCCACGGCCATCTTTACTCCACTCCAGTAGCTTATCGCCTACATATTTAACCTGACTGAAGTTATCGATAAATTGATTTTCATATACCTGATTGCCCTCACCGCCCATGGCCATATAGAAACCGATATCGCAATAAGCAAAGCGGTTTCCTGCAACCCTATTATCTCGGGCCCCATAGATGAAGATCCCCTTTCCCTCTTTACCCTGAACCGGATTCTCGGCAGGGTTGGTAACCTGCTCGACCCGGTTACCCTCGATGAGTGAGTCCCGGCTCATATTAAGCAGAATGCCAAAATCGATGGCTTCCCAGACCTGATTGTCGTGTAGATGGATCTGCTTGGAACTCATCAGCGCATACCCCCCATCCACACGGTAACTCTGATTATTAAATGCCTCATCCATGCTGGAATACATGTAGTGGATGCCGTACTGTTGATCGAAGAATCGATTACCGGATACCTTGCTGTGACTTCCAGATTCTATGTAGACACCATCTCTGACTTGAGAGATCACATTCCCCCACACCTGAGCCTCGACAACATGGTCCAGGTGGATCCCATCGCCCCGATCGAGTTTAAAGAGTGAAGCATTGCCTGTGACAACATTGTCATTAATCTTGATTCGTTTTACCTCATCGGCTCTGATCCCGAAACCATCACCGGTCAGTGTATTGTTATTGATGCTGACATCGTCGCTCCCCGCCATCACCAGGATGCCGGCGTCGCGCTCGTATTGATCATTTCCCCAGTTTTGAATGGTAAGACCCGAAACCTCTACACCGGAGGCGTGAACTGTGATTGCACTTCCCTCCCCCTGCGCATCGATGACACTATCACCCCGGCTGGAAACAGAGACGGGTCTGTGTATATCAAAACGGCCTTCATATAGACCCGGCTTGAGTATGATGTGATCGCCTGGCCTGGCATTCTCCAGCTCAAATCTAAGGCTATCGGCATCGAACACTGTGATGCTTCCGGCCTGAGTGAGACCGGAAAAACTAAAAATGGCTGCCAATATACAGATGCGGGTCATAGCTGAATTACTCGCCGGCCAATAGCTCTAGGGTTATCTGCTCATAGCCTAATACGGCTCCGCCAAACTCTTTGGCAAATTGAATCGCCCCCTCTTCGGTGGCAAATGAGGCAACGGCGGGCCCCATCACTGCTTTTCTGCTGGTCCCATATACATACCAGGCCTTAGTCGCATCGATAAAGTGCTTATCTTGTGGGTGTGCCCACTCGGTTGCAGACATATCATGGACCATGAGTGCGGTGATTTGACGCTGATTTTCAGCCTGCAGAGCAAAGTTGAACATATCTCTGGTGGAGCAAAACTTAGGCACAATCTCTTGTCCCTTCAGGTGTAACTGGCCCTTGGGGCCCGGATATTTCTTTATCATCATGCCACACAGGTGACAACGTTCATGATCGTGAATAGCTTGAGCCTCTACAGACTGAGTAACGGCATCACCTCGGCCACATGCAAAAAGAACCGGCATAACCAACAAGATGAGGATAAGTTTTTTCATACATTTTCCAACTCGACAAGAAGTGATGGGGTGAACTCAGCACCTTATCGATACCTTGCAGGGAAAAACGATAAGGTGTGAGTCGGTATAGCAGTAATTGTTTACCCGACTCCCGATTAAACCTTGCAGGGCGGCGTTTCGGGAGTAGGGAGCAATTACAGTTTCTGTTACTGGCTAAATCGCAAAGTTCTGTCCGGCATAGATGATGAATAATCGCAGGCACATCATGCCACTGACAACACAAACACCCGACAGGTAGAATGCTTTAGCCGAATGGCTGAATCTCTTACCCGTTGCGAAGTTAAGTAGTAATGGCCCACAAAAGCCTATCCCTACTACCCCAAGCCAAAACACACCAGCCCAGTCACCTATATGAAAAGCTGAAAACGCACTTTGCATACCTGCATTACCGGTAAACAGAGACATAGCAATCATAAAGATAAACAGGATTTCGGCTGCCATTATTGGCCACTCAGCCCCGTGAAGCAGCTTCATGTCCTGGCTGTGTAGATCTTCCTTAAACATTGAGACAGCCAGCATTTTGGCAGACGCCGCCCCCGCCGATATCCCCGAGGCGATAAACAGCGCCGGCAATACCGAGGTATTAATGATAGGGAAACGGATAAGCGCGGAGATAAGGAAACCGGTATAGGCACACACAGCCATGGCCAGAATCAGTACAGCGATCTCACATGGACGACGCACGCCTTTTAGCTTCTCGATCACCGGCAGTAACACGCGCAATGCCGGGATACCACGGATCTCCTCTTCGAAAGCCAGCAACATGATTAAGCCAACCAGCGGGATATACGCCGACAGCGCAATAACACCGATAGACATCACAGAGTTAAGGTTGTAGTAAACCAGTATCCGCCAGAAAAACAGTGGATTGGTCAGGTCTAAAACCAGACACAGCATTCCTAAGCAGATGGTCACAAACGAAATAAGTGCTGCCGCTTTATAGAAAGGCGTATTCTCAGACTGGCCTTTGTAGAAACGAATAAATATTGCTGTAGCTATCGCACCACCGGATATCCCCGCAAAAAACAGGTATACCGCAATTGGCCAGGGCCAGGCGATGCCATCGGATAGCCCCATAGTGAATTCCATTGAACCGTCCATCTCTATACCCCCAGCTTAACAATAGGTATGTATCTAAGACTTGGTTCAGTACCAAATCCAGGCTTCATCCGCACAGAGTCTTTTACCCTTAGCAACTTACTGACGTAGGATGTCGGGTCGTTGATATCACCAAAGATCAATGCGTCATAGCGACACTTCTGAACACAGGCCGGCAGTTCCCCAATCGCCAGTTTGCTGTTAAGACAAAAATCACAGTTATCGGCAACATCGGTCTCTTTATTGATGAAACGAGCATCGTAAGGACAAGCACCGATGCAATACTTACAACCGGCACACTTACTCGCATCCATGGTCACGATACCGGTTTTCTCATCCCGGTGAGCCGCCCCGGTGGGGCATACGGTGACACATGGAGCGTTTTTACATTGCTGACAGGAAACACGAACGAACTTACGTTCACACCCACACTCTGTTGTCTTACCGCAGTGTGGACAAGGCTGTCCCTCCAGCCCTCCAGAATGCTGCTCCAACAACAATCTGGACTTACCAGCCGGTAAGTTGTTAGCCAAATTACAGGCCTCTTTACACTCACCACAGCCAGTACATTTATTTTGATCAAACACCATCGCATAATGGGGCTTGTTTGCATCTGACTCCTTCTCTTTGACCGAACTACACCCTAAGGGCGCTATTATCAAAGAGCTGGCCCCTAAGCATTTAAGGAACCTCCGTCTCTCTATATTTTCACTCACAGCATCCTCCATCTATCAGCTATTTTGCTGATCTGTTTTATATTTATTCGGTTTTACGTGACTCTACTCAGATGCAGTCACTGAACGATTAGCTATTTTTTGCTCGGCTCTAAAAATTGCATTATTAATTGAGTCCCTATTAAAGTTTTGGCTATCACTCTTGAGTAGTAACTCCCACTGCTTAATGGCTTCTTCGAAGTTTCCATTCAGGTATGCGTGAGTGGCCAGCAATAATCTGGACTGAAACTCGTATGTATCTATAGCCAGCGCCCTGGCAATAACGAGATCGATATCCAGACTCATCACCCGGTTGTCGCGGTAATACATGGCATTGGCTTTCATGCCCAAAATGCCGGCATCATCGCCCGTCAACTGGAGTAGTTCATCGAAGGTTTTCACTGAATCTGAATAGAGCCCACCATCGGCATAAGATTGAGCCAAATTTAATAATGCAATTTCATTGTTTGGTTGCTCATTAACTGTTTTTGCATTTCTATTGATATCTGCGGTGATCAGGTAATCAATATGTTCATCTACGCTCCCTTTATCCCAGTCACTGAAGTGACCCAGTTGCGAGTAAAGCGATACGCTCGAAAAAAGGAGCACTATGGATAGCAGCAGAGGTATCTTGAGAGCTAAAGCGGGGGGAACCACTTCGCTATCGCATGCAGTGTGCTGCTCTGCAATATGAATGACCCCTTGATTGAGACACCGGAGATGATGACGCCAGATCAGCGCTATAAAAGCACAAAGTGTGACCCCGATACCGATAGCAAGACTATTCATAGTGACTCTCTGAAAACGAATTAAACGTGCCGAATTTCTGTTATTGAAATCCTGTTATTGTTAGTGGGCCTTACCCATCCCCATCATTCCTCCCATCCCCATTCCGCTCAGTCCCATACCGTGAGAGTTCTCGCCAGGCTCTTCGACTTTGACTAACTCGACTTCAAAAATTAAGGTAGAACTGGGTGGGATGATGCCTACCTGCTGTTTGCCATAGGCAAGCTCAGAAGGGATGGTGAACTTAAATGTTGACCCCTCTGGCATGAGAGTGATCCCCTCCTGCCAGCCTTCGATCACACTCATTAAGGCGAAACGGTTTGGCTCATCTCGTTCATAGGAGTTATCAAATTCGGTACCGTCGATTAACTGCCCTTTATAGTGAACCGTTACCACATCTTCAGGATTCGCTTTACGCCCCTCCCCCATGGTAATGACTTCGTATTGCAGACCGGAGTCGGTGACCGTCACCGTGTCACTCTTCTTGTTATTGGCAAGGTATGCACTACCCTCAGTCATATTCTTAAGTGCGATGCGCTCCTCTTCGGCCTCGCGTGCTGCATTTAACTGCTCGGCGCGCTGATTAAGAAAGGTCAATATCTCTTCATCTGTGTATTTTTGCTGTCCCGTAAGCGCGTCAACTACACCTTTCACCACCAAGTCGACATCGACCTCGGCACCTAGCTGTGTTTGGCCATATATCTGACTGGAAACATACTTACCCAATGAAGCACCTATGCTGTATGACTGTTTTTGCACATCGGTGGCGGTATCATCCGCGGCGATGCTATAACCGGATACAAACAGAGAGAGACCAGTGATCACAGCAAGGGAACTTTTGGTAAATTTTTTCATATCGATTTTCTCTTAAATTAATCAAACATCTATATATTGTGCTTTTACTGCAGATCCATCTGTTATGGTTTTTCCGTCACCCGGTTTGATAAGCGCCACCCATATATTCCGTCATACATATGTCGTACACCGGTATAGCCCAGCTTCATCACGGCTCTTGCCGCTATTTCACTGGCGTTACACAAGCGGTTGGCACAGTAAAAAACCATCACGGTATCTTTGTTCTCTGGAAGTAGCTTTTTCCAGTCTTTAACGTTGAAATAGATAGCACCTGGAATAAACCCTTCAGCCCATAGCTCAAGCGTATTAACATCAAAAAAGTAGACCCCCTCTTTACCCACCAATGTTTCGGCTTCTATCATTGAGATCGGGTTTAACTGAACATCATGGTGGGGAGCCGGTGCCATATCCGAACCGCCTCCGGCATAACATGTTGCAGCACTTAACAGTAAAGTGAGTGAAACGACAATTTGACCCAGTGCTTTCTTCATAATTAATTCTCTTGTTTATCCCGGTACCTCAAACCTCTGAGATACCGGGATAGGTTTTGCTAATGAGTCAGCAGGCCTTATTTAGCCGCGTAACCCGTTCCGTCCAGGATATTTTGCGCCTGTGTTACATAAGTAAGCGCAGCATCGAGACGCTTCTGGGTATAACGGAACCCGTGCACACCCCAAGAGCCATCTTTCTTAATCAGATTGACAGTCTCTTCCGCTTTCTCTGCAAGCATCAGAACCTGAGTCTTGTCTTCAACAGACAGCTTAGTGACTTCGAGTAGCTGGTCGATACGCTCAAGCGCCTGCTCAACCTTGGCATAGACCTCTTTAACAGGTGTTTGCCACTTCATCACTTCACCATAGATCTCTTTCTGGTCTTCGTAGTGCAGCCCCACTTCGAGTTCTGACTGGAACTGGCTGTGACAACCTTTGTTCTCAACCACATCGTGATCTGAGATAGCGGTACGTGCACAAGACCACATTAGATCCAAGTAGTTACGACCCTCTTCGTTCTTAGCAACAGTCCAACCTTTAACGCCATCGGGTCCACCGGTACGTGGTTGTCCTTCTGGCGGGTTAAGTGTCTTGCGCTCTGGGTCGACATCGATCTTCCACATGTGTGACTTACGAACGGCGTCGAAACCAGCTTGATCAGGGAACTGCATCGCCTTGAAGTTCTCACAGCTACCCATGTTAGGCATGTGACAGCTTTGACAGGTTTGCTCGCTATGAGTATCTGTATTGCTCGCGATTAAGGTTTGAGCTTCGTGACAGTCCTGACAGTCTTTCTTAAGCTTTGGCTTAGTAAAACCTGACTTCCAATCGCCATCGGTTACTTCATGGGGATCGTGACAGGTAGTACAGCGCATGCCGTTTTCATAGTGCTCAGAGTTGTACATCTGTGAACCTTCGGTACCACAAGATGGACATAGTGACTTCATCTTCACACCGAAAGCGTATTCCCCTTTCTCTTGTGCCTGAGGCGTATCGGCCAGGGTATCGTCGTACTGGAAGCGCTGGTGACAACGTTCGCAGTTAGACTGCATGCCGCCGGTACCACCATCTAAGTGACCGCCTGCGCCATGACACTCTTCACAGGCAATACCTTTACTGATGGTATGCTTACGTAGCTTCTCCGGATCCCCCAGAGCATCGAAGTACTCCTGCTTGCTTTGGAAATCAAACTTGAAGGTATGGCAAACTTCACAGTAAGAACTTGCCGGTTGGAACAACATGGCTTCACGGTACTTAGCGCCGTAAGAGCTCATCCCTTTCTGGTGTGAACCTGAAGCACCGAAGGCTTCAAGTGTTGTCGGGAAATCAGGGATAACATCGTTGATCTTCTTCGCCATCTCAGGCGTCAACCACTCGGCCCAGCCACGGGAGAACTGGTTAGCACCGGCAACCATCTTACCTGTGCCATCTTTAAGTAGACCGCCTTCGATGTGGTAAGTACCACGAACCATCCACGCATCGATGAAGCCATACTTAGTACGAGGCGTACCTACCGTTGCATAGATAGCATCGGGGGTAATACCGTCTGGCAGGATAGAGGTGTCTTTAGTGCCGTACATGGTCTGTTCAAGGTCGTTGTTGACCTCTGGATGCTCGCCAGGGAAACGAATTGTCTTTGCATGACGTGAACGCTGCCACTTCTCATACTGAGTCGCATGACATTCGGCACACTTCTCAGGACCTACGAAGTTGTTTGGGTAATCAAGGATTGATTTAGCACCTAAGCGATACTGAACAGCACGCGGAGTACCTACGCGCTTAGAGTATTTAGGGCTGTGACCGGTATCGAGATACTCCTCACCACGGTCACTGATATGGTAATCACCGACCAGGTTGCCCGACTCCTGATACTTAAACATCGGGTGATTTTCGAAGAGGAAATCGAACAACTCCTCCTCTTGCACAATATAGTCATGCAGCGTTTTCACGCCATTGATCTTCTCTGTTCCCTGGTAATTTGCAATCGACTCCTTAGCCGTTTTTCCCATCTGAGGTATGCTGTCATACTTCCCGGCAGCGTTCGCATTGGCAATGGCACCAAAACAAAACAGCACACTTAATGCTACCTTGTGTTTCCATCGTCTCATCATTCACTCCTACTTATCATTGTTTTATTTTTCATGTTTTTGGCATGTCTTATAAACATGCTTTTTTTGAAATCTAACCGTTCACCGATTGACCTAAACAACTGAGCAACAGCTATTCTCCATATAAAAAACAGTAAAAATTTGCTGCAAAGCACACTAAAAAAAACATCAGATTCAATCAGATGTAAAACCAACATTTACACTAATTTTCAACAACTTAAACATCTCAAAAAATATCATTTTAGAAATAAAAGCCGATCTTTTAGTTCTGATCAGGGTCAAAAGTGATGAAACAGAAAACCGAAGCGGAAGTGAATCTAAGCAGTGTCAGGAGATTAAACCGTTAACGGGAGAGTCAGCCAAGGGCGAGGAGCGGCCTTTAGCGCTGCCGGGAAGGCATTTTAATGCTCTCCCCGATATCAGGTCATACATTGCCGCTCATTGGCTTAGGAAGGAGATTAAGATGATTAACACACGCAGCGGTTACAGGCTATCAGCGACCATAAAGGCGCTGCAGACAGAGACAAAAAAGCCCGTAATAAATACGGGCCCCATCAACAAAAGTGGATACTAACCGATAGGTATCAGATATCAACCTTGTCATATTTATACCAGGCCGTAACCTGACCAAAGAGGGGCGTTATCCATACCGCCGTCTTATCATCCTGGTATATGCGGAAGAAATAGAGCTCTTCATCCTTGATATCACGCTTTCTCAGATCACGATAGAAGGGAACCGCCGAAGCATTGAGTCGCTCGGGTTTAATCAGGTCTTTCTGTTGTACGCTCACCTGAAATGCATCGACTCTCAGATCATCAATGGTCTCACTGTATTGCTTAAACTTTCCTCGAATCTTGTACTTAATCGGCGTAGTCAGGCAGTCCTCGTCGGTAATACAGGTCGAGGAGTGAAACTCACCCGTAGTGTCCGAGTCATAGATGAGGGACATACTGATATCGGATCTGATCAGCAACTCCCCCTTCACAGGAAAGTAGACATCTGCATGGTAGTGGTGCTCAATCAAGGCTCCGACGCCCTCTTCACTCTCAGGCAGCATGATGCGATTGTAGCGGATCCGCTGCTCCATCTTTTTAGACAGCTCGGCAAAATCTTTCATATTTAAACCGGCGGGTTCGGAGTCGACCGAAGTGATGTTAATCAGCCCGTTTCCTGAGCACTGCTTATCATCGCCCGGACAGATGGCCATCGAGTAATTTGTACCATCGGTGGCCACAAAGGCATTGAATCCCCCATAGGAGGTGAGGTAATCACCGTCGGAGTCGAGATGCTTTTCCCACATAGATGGGTGTAGATGGGGCGCATTATCTTTATAGAGTAGTTGCGCCTCACCGGTTACTCCGCCAATTTTAAGCTCAACCTGTTTATCGCTGCTCCAGCGAGACAAGTTCTGGCTCACCTTGTGATAATCACTAAAGTACCAGGCGAGTAACAGCAAAAATACCGCAAATACAATACCTGAAACTTTGACCATCAGTGAAACATTGACAATGGCTGCGCGCATAGACTCGGCATCATTCACTGCCAACATCTTCACATGGGACTGGGTCGATACATGCAACTGATAGCCACGGCGGGCAACCGTTTTCAGTTGCACCTCTCGATAGGGGTCGAGCTTCTTACGCAAGGTACTGATACACTGAGTTAATGATGTTGTTGCAACGACACGATCGGGCCAGCCGGCACTGAGCAGCTCATCTTTAGAACATACAGAGTTGGAAGAGGTAAGCAGGCGACTCAACACCGCAGACTCTGAGAAAGTCAGGCTGATATTCTTGCCATTCACGTGATCAATTAAATGATTGGCTTCTGTATCTAACTCCAGATAAGGAGTGATTTTCAACACCATTTACCCCTACTAATTTTCTATGTTTATTGCGTGATTTATCACTTTATCAAGACTCTAAATTTTACAATTAAGCAATAAAGGAGAATGTGATAATTCGCTCATAATTTAGAGTGTTCCCTCTCCTGTATGAAGGTAATGTTCACATATTTAGGATTTAATGATATTCAGGGTTAAGAAAGGGTAAAAAACGCCTAAACTCATAGGTGTTTACGCTGAAAAATTCTATGGGAGATCCAACTTAACAGCGCGATCCATAACAACATCAGCAGATACATCCCCGATCCCCCCCAATCACTCTGAGCTATCACCGCAAGGCTCCCGCCGGCATCTCCACCTTCGACAGCCATCAAGTTGATAGCCCGGTAAAGATCTGTCGGATTAAAAGCGATCAAAGCATTCACAATATATTGATTTACAAAGGAGAGGTCTGAAACCAGGATAGCCAGTAACAGTAGATCATAGATGAGTACAAACAGGAACCATACCAGCAGCAGACAACCTACCGCCTTAGCTTTCTCTGTGCATTTAAGGCTGACGATGTAACTGAATAAAATAAAGATCAACGCCAACAAATTACTGCTCAGCAGAAACTGAGCAAATGCACCGATTAAACCGACGACTTGATACTGCTCACCAATCAGCAGTAGCAGCATAGCCGTCAGCCCAAATGAAAAGCTGGTCGCCAACAACATCACCGCCATATGTCCGAGTAGTTTGCCACCTAAGATCTGCGTTCGGCTCAGAGGATAGGAGAGCAACAGGAGCAAGGTGCCGGACTCATCTTCACCGACGAAACTGTCGTAACTGAGTAAGATCGCCGCTAATGGGATGATAAAAACCGACAGGGTCGACAGGCTACTCATCAAGCTGACGAGCGTTGGAAGGTGGAGGCTGCCACCTGCTGCACTGCCGGCAAAGGTTACACTCAAAGAGAGCAGCAGGAAGATACCCGCCATGAAACCAAACCAATGATTTCGGGAGCTGTCACGGATCTCTTTAGCGGCGATGATCAATACGGGGGACGCTGGTCTGTTCATATAAACTCTATTGACTGCTCAAGTTGACTCAAAATTGGATGCTGCATCAGGTCGTGATAAATATCTTCGAGCTTGGGTTCAGTTAAGGTGAAGTCGAAGATCTGCCACCGGGATACTAAATACTTAATCATCTGCTGCTTCTGAGCCGGTGCGACCTGTAACCGACCATCGATAAAGAAACGTTTCAGGTAGTGATCACGCTCGACCAACCCAGCCAATTCGCCAAATTCAATCCCGGTCTTGAGGGAACTCCTTGCACTCATCTCTGAACTCGGCCCCATGGCCAGCAGCCTCCCCTTAGACATGATCAAGGCGGTGTCCATATGAGATTCGACGAGGGAGAGTTCGTGAGTGCTCACCACAACCGTACATCCCTGCTGTTTTAACTGATTGATTTTTCCGTATAGAAATTGAGAGGCCTGGGGATCGAGTCCGACGGTGGGCTCATCGAGCAGCAGAATTTCAGGATCTGACAGTATGGCCTGCGCGACGCCCAAGCGTTGTTTCATCCCTTTCGAATAGGTCTTAAGCTGTCTGTCCTGAGCATAACCCAGCCCGAACTCTTCGATAAGTTCGGTTACACGAGCCGGGCGTACCCGCTTAAGAGCAGAAAAGTAGTTCAGCACCTCCCTACCGGTCAACTTGTCGTAAAAGCTCACATCTTCGGGCAGATAACCTAAATTGGTTTTATGCTTATGGCGAGGTGATTGCGCACTCTCTCCCATGATGGTTACAGAGCCTGAGCTTGGTGCAACCAATCCCAATATAAGTTTGATTATACTGGACTTTCCTGCACCGTTATGACCTAGCAGTGCCATCATCTGCCCAGGTTTAACCCCAAAAGAGACCTTGTCTAAGGCTGTAAAGTCACCATATTTAAGGCTGACATCATTCAGCTTTATCGGAATATATCTGTTCATCAGAGGCGCGACTCCATATCGGCAGAGCTCAGAGGGAAGCTATCGACAATGCCTGCGGCCGATGTGAACTCGAACTGACTCTGAACCCATCTAAGCAGGGCTACCACTGGACTATTCATCAAGAAACCGGCTTCGGGATAAAGCCAGAAAAGCTTGTCTAAATTGTCGTTTGGCCGATAGGGTTTGTCGGTAATACCATCTTTATTGCTGTCCCATCCCAGCTGACTACTCCAGAAGTTTCCCCTCTTGTTATGACTCCACTCCAGGAGCTGCTCTCCGACATATTTAACTTGAGTTCTGTTATTCACAAACTGGTTACCATAGACAAGGTTACCCTCGCCCCCCATTGCCATATAGATACCTATATCACTGGTTGAAAAAAGGTTATGTTTGATCTCATTATCTAAGGCGCCATAGACAAAGATCCCCTTTGCTTCGTTTCCGAGCGCGGCCTTTCCTTGTGGATTATGGCCTTCAAAAACCCGGTTCCCGGATACGATCGAGTTGTGAGTCATGTTGAGTAACACTCCGAACTCTCTGGCACCTCTGACACGATTGCGGTAAAGCTTGATATTTTCTGAGCTCATCAGGGCATAACCACCATCGACGCCTACCGCCTCATTGCCATAGGCCTCATCATGTTTCGAATACATATAGTGAATACCATATTGCTGTTCGGAAAAGTGATTATCAGATATCAGACTATGCTTTCCGGCTTCTATATATACGCCATCTCTGACATGAAAGATCTTGTTACCTCTGATCAGTGGCGACTCGACCCGCTTGAGATAGATACCATCCCCTCTGTCCAGCTTAAAACGTTCGGGATCGCCGGAGATGATGTTGTCAGAGACGATAATATCAGCCGAGTTTTCGGCACAAACACCGAAACCACTACCTGTTAAGCGGTTCGATTCAATCCTGACTCTATGGGCATGGTCCTGAACCAGGATGCCGGAGTTTCGCTCATAAAGATCTGCTCCCCAGTTCTGGATCTCAAGATGATTAACCGTCACATCTGAAGCAAAGATGGTAACGGCACTGCCTTGGCCCATAGCATCGATGACTGCGCCCCTCTCTCCCGTTAACGTGATCCCTTGGTGGATCTCAAACTGGCCGGAATAGACTCCCGCCCGCAGCAAGATTAAATCCCCCGCACTGGACTGAGCCAGTCCAGCCTTAAGTTCTCCGGAGTCGCTGACGCTATAGGTCGTGGCAAAACTCAGCGAAGAGAAAAGAAGTGCTATCAACCCAAGTAAGAATAGATTCACAAGCGCAAACAGGAACTTGAAACCATGACAGTGACACCTGTGTCTGAGCATTTGACGCAAAAGAGCATTTTTCAAGAAAATCATCATCTCACTGCTAACTGCTACTCGCCGGATAACAGTGCAAGATCGACCTGCTCAAACGGCAAAACGGCACCACCGAACTCGCGGGCAAACTCCACAGCCTGAGACTGAGTCTTAAAGCTGGCAACAGCGGGTCCCATGACCGCTTTCTTACTGGTGCCATATACATACCAAGCTGTTCTGGCATCGACAAAGGCTTCATCACCCGGATGGTCCCAATCTGTCGCTCCCATATCATGGACAAATAACGCAGAAATTTGTCGTCTGTTTTCAGCTTGAAGTGCGAAGTTAAACATATCGCGGGTAGAGCAAAACTTCGGCACTTTCGACTGTCCCTTCAGATGAACCTGCCCCTTAGGCCCCGGATATTTAGTGATCATCATGCCGCAGAGATGACATCGTTCATGCTTTTCAATTGCTCTAGCCTCAGCTTGTGGAGCATCTATTGCCCCCTGACTACAGGCGAAGAGCGCAGGGATAAGAAACATTAAGCTGATTAACTTTTTCATACTTTCTCCAAAGGTGCTTTCAGGCCATGCCCCTGTTACAACCTTGCAGGGGCGATTTAACAGGAGCCGGCTTACTCACAGCCAGCCTATTTAATCGATCACAGTTGAGGCAAAATGGGATTATCCACATCGGAACATGCGCTTAGGGGGACGCACACCGATGGCAAACTCACTATCACAACCAATTTCAATTAATATTGACCGACAAAACACCGTAGTTCAGTTTTTGTTTTCGCCCCATCCCCTGTGTATAACCATGCTGGAGATACACGGGAAGGGAACGACTCACCGACAGCAGCTACATGCTAACTTCAGATGTACTGCTCACTAGATACCATGATTTTGACCGGCATAGATGATAAACAGACGCAGACACATCATGCCGACAACCGCACACATGCCGGACATATATAGCGCCTTAGCCGAATGGCTAAATGCCTTAGTCGTTGCAAAGTTCAACAGCAGTGGGGCGGCAAAACCTATTCCGACAATGCCTATCCAGAACACACTCGCCCAGGTACCGGTATGAAAAGCTGCAAAGGCGCTCTGCATACCCGCATTACCTGTAAACAAAGACATGGCCAGCATAAAGATGAACAGGATTTCGGCTGCCATAATCGGCCACTCAATACCATGCAAAATCTTCATATCACCGCTGTGAAGGTCCTCTTTAAACAGGCCAACAGCCAACATCTTTGCGGCTGCAGCACCGGCAGAAAGACCCGATGCGACAAAAAGCGCAGGTAAGACTGAGGTGTTAATAATCGGGAATCGAATCAACGCCGAAATCAAAAAGCCGGTATAGGCGCACACAGACAGGGCTAACAGGAATACCAGCTTCTCTGACGGTGCACGTATTGACCGTAACTTAGCGATGACAGGTAACAGGAAGCGTAATGCCGGGAATGTTCTGATCTCATCTTCCAGTGCAAACAGCGTCACCAGAGCAACTAAGGGTATATAAGCCGACAGGGCAATCACACCGATAGACATGACGGAGTTCAAATTATAAAAGACAAGAATTCGCCAGAAAAACAACGGATTGGTCAGATCTAACACCAGGCATAACATACCCAGAGATATGGTAACCAGAGACATCAGTGATGCCGCTTTGAGAAATGCCGTATTTTCAGTTTGCTGCTT
Source organism: uncultured Shewanella sp. (assembly GCF_947501225.1). Classification (GTDB taxonomy): domain Bacteria; phylum Pseudomonadota; class Gammaproteobacteria; order Enterobacterales; family Shewanellaceae; genus Shewanella. The sequence continues at coordinate 89,092 of NZ_CANMUW010000003.1, read as the reverse complement.
ATAGAAGCGGATAAACAGTGCAACAGAGAGCGCACCACCCGAGATCCCGGCAAAAAACAGGTAAACAGCAATCGGCCACGGCCAGGCAATCCCTTGAGATAGCCCCATTGAAAATTCAATACTACCGTCCATTATTAGACTCCTAACTTAACTATGGGTATGTAGCGCAGGCTCGGTTCAGTTCCGAAACCAGGCTTCATTCGAACAGCATCTTTCACTCGAAGCAGCTTGCTTACATAGGAGTTTGGATCATTGAGATCACCAAAAATCAGTGCGTCATAGCGACAAGCCTGAACACAGGCAGGCAGCTCACCTATAGACAGTTTTGAGTTCAAACAGAAATCACAGTTATCAGCAACATCTGTCTCTTTGTTGATAAAGCGAGCATCATATGGACAAGCACCGATACAGTATTTACAACCGGCACATTTATCCGCATCCATGGTCACTATGCCAGTTTTCTCATCCCGGTGAGCGGCACCCGTTGGGCACACAGTGACACAGGGAGCGTTCTTACACTGCTGGCAAGAAACCCGAACGTATTTACGTTCACAACCACATTCAAGCTTTCCACAATGGGGACACTTCTCACCTGCAACACCACCGGACTGCTGCTCAAGCAGGAGTCGGGATTTACCTTCAGGTAAATTATTGGCGGTGGTACAGGCAAGCTTACACTCACCGCATCCGGTACACTTATTCTGGTCGAACACCATAGTGTAGTGGGGTTTATTACTCTCCCCCTCCTCTTTGACAGAGCTACACCCTAGCGGTGCAATAATCAAAGAGCTGGCTCCTAAGCACTTAAGAAACCTCCGCCTCTCTAAATTTTCACTCACAGCATCCTCCGATATTCACCATCAGGCGAACTATATTTTTATTAATTTGAATCACTATCTAGCGACTAAATTGTTCTGTGCATTATTAATCGCAAACTCAATTGCACTACGATTAAATGACTGCTTAGTATTATTTAACAAATTTTGCCAGTGATTTATGGCTGTTTGATAATCATGATTAATATAAGCATCGTTAGCTAACAACACTCTGGCATTGAACTCATGTTGATATAAAGCTAGCGCACTTTCAGTCAACAATTTAACCTCATCAGTCATAGAACGATTGTTCTTATAATATAATGCCGTCGCTTTTAATCCGAAAACTTCGGCATCATCACCCATATATTCCAGCAGTTCATCTAAAGCCTCAACAGCTTCAAGGTATAAACCTCCATCCATTGATACTCTGGCTAAGCTCATGAGCATAGATTTATCGTTCGGATACTCATCAGCCTGCTTTCTCGCTCTATTTATTTCCGCAGCGAGTAGATAATCGACATTAGTATCGGCTCTGGCAAAATCAATATCCTTGTAACGTCCTAAATAGGAGTAGGTAATAAGAATACTGACGACTACAGTAATATTTAATAACACTACAAATACGAAGCAAGAGCCCTTACACTTAATTCGATTAGAGTCAAACTCATTATCATTACTAAAAAATGAAGTATGTTTAATTCCATATAATGTATGATGACCAAACAATGTCATCAGCAGCAATATACAAATAATAACAATGCTAATTAGTAATATAGTCATAATGGATTTCTCTTTAACTGCGAACTTGGTGCTTATTTATGAGGATTGGCACCCATCATGCCACCCATGCCCATCCCGCCCATGCTTGAAAGAGAAAGCCCCATGCCATGAGAATTTTCACCCGGCGCTTCAACCTTGACTAATTCAACTTCAAATACTAAAGCTGAGTTGGGTGAGATCACCCCAACCTGACGCTCGCCATAAGCAAGTTCTGAAGGGATATTAAACTTATATTTGGCTCCCTCCTTCATCAGTTGCAGGCCCTCTTGCCAACCTTCAATCACAGTAACAAGTGAGAAGCGATTGGGTTCATCACGGGAGTAAGAGTTATCAAATTCGGTTCCATCAATGAGGTAACCTTTATAGTGAACAGTTACGACATCATTCGCTTGTGGCATTGCGCCACTACCTTGACTAATGATTTCATACTGCAGACCAGACTCGGTCACTCTCACATCGGCACTTTTTTTGTTATCGGCTAAAAACTTCTCACCGGCAACTAAGTTTTTAAGTGCAAGGTCTTTATCCTTCTCTTCCTTAGCCGCATTTAATTTCTCGACTCTAATATTGAGATAAGAGAGAATATCCTCATCTGATAGCTTTGATTTCCCTTTCAATGCGTCGAGCAGGCCTTCAACGACGATATCGACATCGACCTCTGCGCCTAACTGTGTCTGACTATACAGTTGACTCGAAATATAATTACCAAAAGATGCACCGATACTATATGACTCTTTATTGTTATCGGCTGACAATTCAGTCTCTGCTATACATTGCACAGATAAAAATAGTGGTAAACATGAGATTGCAAGGATACTTTTTTTAAACACTTTCATAAATCACTCTATATTAATTAAGGGTTAACTTTACTCGATGATGTAACAACTAATTTTATGGTCGCTCAGTTTGTCGATTAGACAACCTCCAACCATAAATACCATCGGGCATCTGTCTAACACCGGTATAGCCCAGTTTCATTACAGCTCTCGCCGCTATTTCACTTGCATTGCACAATCGATTTGCACAATAAAAGATCATCTCTGCATCTTTATTTTCTGGCAGTAATTTCTTCCAATCTCTAACATTAAAATAGACAGCGCCTGGAATATATCCTTCTGCCCACAGTTCCAATGTGTTGACATCGAAAAAGTAAACACCTTTCTTTCCGACCAATGTTTCAGCTTCCATCATGGTGATGGTGTTTAATTGGAACTCATGATATTTAGCTGGAGCCATTTCCGAACCTCCTCCAGCAGAACTGGTTGGAGATAATGCAGTTAAAAAGAGAGTTAAAAATATTATTCCAAGTACTTTATTCATAATAATTCTCATATTTGCTTCGAACATCTCATTCATAGAGATGCTCGAAGCGGGTAACAACTCAGTGATTAGTTAGCTTTGGCTGTGTAACCATTACCATCCAGTATCTTCTGAGCTTGCGTAACATAAGTCAGTGCTGCATCCAGACGCTTCTGGCTGTAACGGAAACCGTGTACTCCCCAGGAACCGTCTTTCTTAATGAGATCGACCGTCTCTTGCGCCTTCTCAGCTAACATCAACACCTGAGTCTTCTCTTCTGTTGGTAGCTTAGTGACCTCAAGAAGCTGATCGATACGAACAAGTGCTTGCTCAACTTGTGCATATACCTCTTTAACCGGTGTCTGCCACTTCATCACTTCACCGTAGATCTCCATCTGATCATCGTAGTGCATGCCAGTTTCAAGCTCTGACTGGAATGGGCTGTGACAGCCTTTATTCTCAACGTTGTCATGATCAGATACTGAAGTACGGGCACATGACCACATAAGATCCAGATAGTTACGGTCTTCTTCGTTCTTAGCTACAGTCCAGCCTTTTACAGCTGAGTCGCGTGGCTTACCTTCAGGCGGGTTAAGTGTCTTTCGCTCCGGATGAACATCAATTTTCCACATATGGGATTTACGAACAGCATCGAAACCGGCCATATCAGGGAACTGAACCGCTGTGAAGTTTTCACAGCTACCCATGGCAGGCATGTGACAGCTCTGACAGGTTTGATTGCTGTGAGTATCAGTGTTCGCAGCGATAGTCGCCTGCGCCTCGTGACAATCAACACAATCTTTCTTCAGTTTTGGCTTAGTGAAACCAGAGAGGAAGTTTCCATCGGTAACTTCATGTGGATCGTGACAAGTCGTACAACGCATCCCCTTCTCATAGTGAGCAGAAGCAAACATCTGTGAACCTTCGGTACCACAAGATGGACAGGCAGACTTCATCTTCACACCAAAGGCATATTCCATCTTCTCCTGGCCTTTCTCGGTGTCGGCTAACTCATCGACGAAGTTGAAACGCTGGTGACAACGTTCACAGTTAGACTGCATACCACCGGTGCCACCATCGAGGTGACCACCCGCGCCATGACACTCCTCACAAGAGATACCTTTGGAGATTGTGTGCTCCTGAAGCTTCTTGCTATCACCTAGCGCGTCGAAGAACTCCTGCTTAGATTGGAAGTCGAACTTGTAGGTATGACACATTTCACAATATGAGCTACCAGGTTGAAACAGCATCTCCTTTTCGTACTTAGCACCGTAAGAGCTCATGCCCCACTGGTGAGAACCTGACCCACCAAAATCTTCAATCTTTGTTGGAAACTCAGGGATGACCTTGTTGATCTTCTTAGCCATCTCAGGAGTTAGCCACTCGGCCCAACCACGTGAGAACTGATTAGCACCGGCAACCATCTTACCCGTGCCTTCAGAAAGCAAGCCATCACGTATATGGTAAGTGCCACGCACTAAGTAGTTATCGAGTAGACCGTATTTAGTACGCGGTGTACCAATAATTGCATAAACATCATCTGGCTGAATTCCATCCGGTAACATCCCGGCTTCACTACCGTAGAGGCGCGCGCTTAGATCACCATTTGGCACCTCTTTGTCGGTAATTTCACTTGGGAAGCGAACCACGTTAGCGTGGCGGGAACGCTGCCACTTCTCATACTGAACCGCATGACACTCACCACACTTCTCCGGACCAACAAAGTTATTAGGAAAATCAAGAGTCGATTTTGCCCCCAGACGATATTGCACCGCACTCGGGCGTCCTACACGTTCACTATATTTAGGTGAGTTGCCCGTATCAAAATACTCTTCACCACGGTCACTAATATGATATTCACCTATGAGGTTGCCCTCTTCGTGATATTTAAACATAGGGTGGTTTTGGAATAAAAAATCAAACAACTCACTTTCTTGAACAACATAATCGTGAAGTGATTTAACACCTTTTGTTTCTTCTGTTCCTTGATAATTGGCAATTGCAGCTTTTGCCGACTCACCCATCTCAGGTACACTGTTATATTTACCACCAGCTGCATTAACATTAGCCGACACGGTGAAACAAAACAGCAAACCTGTGGCTGCTTTTAGTTTCCAGTTTTTCATCATCTCTCCTACTCTCTCCTAGTTTTCATCGTTTTATAATCACTCAACTAAGCAGCTCACTTGTTTAGCCGAACAACTAAAACAATTGAGTTGAGGCTATTTTCCATAATTGTTTGGCAAAAAATACGAGTGACAGCAAGAAATGAGACACGGGAAAATACAGACAGTAAAAAAAACGTGAAAACAACATAAAAACAACGACCTACACCAAGAGTGGCCCACTGTTTTTCAGCTATTTTAGCCAGCTTTGAGATCTAAAAGGATCTAAAAAAGTCCCACTCAGATGTGAAAAAAGGTGAGATGACTTATTCAGTTCAATAAAGGCTGACGAGGTCACAAAAACTATGACTAATATACCCTACCCTTAACGCAGATTTAGTATGACTGCTATATACCTAAGCTGTTTATTGTCACTGATTTATATGCTGACCGATTTCTGGGGAACTAATTTCATTAACATAAAACAACGTTGAGAAACTAATATTATTTTTTGCTAACAGGATAGATTCTATACATAAAGTCTATCGGGAAAAGAGAGTTAATTAAGATGATCCCAGAACTCGGACTTATATTTCTAATTATCAGTACTATATCTGCCATACTACTTGCAGTTATTCCTCTCGCAGCCATAAAGACAAATAACCATTATCTGTTCAGCTACGTAAAAACAATAACCGGATTAATGACTTTTACAATAACGGCCTCTATCTTTTGCCTGCTTGTTTCGTTTATTACCGATGACTTCTCCGTTGCCTATGTTGCCAACCACTCCAATACACAACTGGCGCTGCTCTATAAGGTCGCCGCAGTCTGGGGAAGCCACGAAGGCTCGATGCTGTTTTGGGTTGTCGCCATCGCCATCTGGGGCTGCGCCATAGTTTTCTCTTCCAAATACCAGGATCGCTTATTTACAGGTCGGTTGATCGCAATATTAGCCTCGGTAATTGCCGGGTTTAACCTGTTTATGCTGTTTACCTCCAACCCTTTTGCCAGGTTACTGCCAAACTTTCCGATAGAGGGGCGCGACCTTAATCCCATACTGCAGGACATAGGATTAATCTTTCACCCACCACTACTGTTTTTAGGCTATGTGGGTCTGACTGTGACCTTCGCCGCCGCCATTGCGGCTCTGCTAGGTGGCAGGCTAACTCGCACTCATGCAAGCTACCTGCGCCCCTGGGTTTTGCTGGCATGGGTATTCCTGACAGGGGGTAACGCCTTCGGTTCATGGTGGGCATATAACGAACTGGGCTGGGGTGGTTGGTGGTTCTGGGATCCGGTTGAAAATGCCTCTTTCATTCCTTGGCTGGTCGCAACTGCACTACTGCACTCTGTGGTCTTGAGCCACAGGCGAGACAGTTTTAAGGTGACGACTCTGCTCCTATGCCTGCTGGCCTTCTCTCTAAGCCTGCTGGGCACTTTCCTTGTGCGCTCCGGAATCGTGCAGTCGGTGCATGCCTTCGCATCGGATCCCACCCGAGGGATGTCGATTCTGTTCCTGCTCGGCGTATTTGTATGTGGTGCCTTAACCCTTTTCGCGCTGAAAGCTAATCAGATCAAATCAGAGCTTAATTTCACACTGATCTCGAGAGATAGTGTGATATTACTGGGAAACATTGTCCTAGTGGTCGCCGCCATATCTGTACTGCTCGGCACCTTCTATCCACTGCTGTTTGAGCTGCTCGATATCGGCACCCTCTCAGTCGGAGCCCCCTACTTTAACAGCATCTTCATCCCCCTCACTTTCATAGCCGTGCTGTTGATGGGAGCGGCACCGTTAATCTCATGGCAAAGAGAGAAGTTCTCGGCACTGCGCCCCTTGATCGTACTCTTTATCATCTCCCTCGCTATCGCCGAAGCCCTGAGTATGCTGACCGGCTCCGGGTTTAACCTCTGGCTACTACTTGGCACCACATCGGCTACCTGGTTGCTCATCTGCTTAAGCTATCTGGTATTTCATTTACGTGACAGGGGAGTAGCAGGCGTTGTCAGAAAATCGGCGATGTTCATCGCCCACCTGGGAGTCGCTATCAGCATAATTGGTGCAACATCGGTTTCAAATTTCGAGCAGCAGGAGCTGCTGAGAATGGGCCCGGGACAAGGCAAGGTCGTCGCCGGCTACACCTTCGTGTATGAAGATACCATCAAGGTAGATGAGAAGAGCTATACCGCTATTCAGGCCAATATCCGTGTAACAGACGCCGATGATGAGTTTATCGGCTACATCACGCCTCAGCGCCAGACTTTCAAAAGCAATGCCATGGAGGTGTCCAAGGCCGGCATAATGCGTAACCTATTCAGAGACCTTTATGTATCCAGTGGCCTACAGCTCAGCGATACAGAATACCTCATCCGTATCAGCTATAAGCCGCTTGCCTGTTGGATCTGGATTGGCGGGCTATTGATGATGCTTGGTGGCGCCATAGCTGCACTCAGCTGTTTCAATCGCTTACGGGTGCAAAATAGCGCCTCTTCGAGTTGCGGCTCCCTTGCCGTCACAATAGAGGGAGTCGCATGATGCGTACCATGATCTTGTTGCTATTACTCAGCCTGAGCATGAGCGCTGTGGCCGCTGGCACTTCGACGGGTAAAAACAGCTACACCCAAGATCAGATCCGGGATCTTGGCTTTGAAATCTCCCATGAACTGCGCTGTCCCATGTCGGTAAACCAGAATCTTTTTGACTCACAGGCTCCCATAGCACATGAATTAAAGGCCCAAATTTTCCTTATGTTAGAGCAGGGCGAATCTAAACAGGCCATTATCGAATTCCTTGTTCAGCGTTACGGGGAAAAGATTAAGTATCAACCCAGTTTCTCCACAGCAACGGCTATTCTCTGGCTCGGCCCTATTTTTCTTCTACTGACTATTATTGCCACCGCCACAATGCTTATCCGTGAGCAACATAAACATCAAAGAAATAATGGTAAATCCTATGAATAAGACACTCATACTAACCTGCCTGCTGGCCTTCTCCTCTGTATTCATGCCTGCCGATGCAAAGTCCAATAAAGTCTACAGCACCGGCGAGCCGATCAATAAGCCTATGATCATGTCTCGTTTCATTGAGATGCAATCGGCAAGAGAGGTACCGGATGTCACCTTTACCGATACCGAAGGCGGAAAGGTAAACCTCAAGCAGTACAAGGGCAAGGTGGTAATGGTTAACCTGTGGGCCACCTGGTGCGCCCCCTGCATTAAAGAGATCCCGCAGATGGAGAATATTCGTCAGACCAATATCGACAATGATCTGGTGGTTCTGCCGATCTCCATCGATGAGGAGAGTGAAAAGGTAAAACCTTTCCTGGCCAGTCACGGACTGGCCCACTATAAGACCTGGCTTGATCCCAACAAGGATATCGATCAGGTCATGCCGGCTGATGTTGTCCCTGCGACCTATGTATTCGACGGCTCAGGCAATCTCATCGGTTTTCTTCGGGGATATTTAGATTGGGGGGATGAAGATGTGCAGCCCTATCTGGAGAAGCTTATCGCCAAGTACGCCAAACGCTAGAGCGAGAAGAGAACAGAGATATCTACCCGATATAAGCGTTATATAGATTTCATTGCTCCCGTCCGGCTTGTTTCCCCTATTTTTTACCGGACGGATCTTTTTATTGATATTTAGTCGCATCCTGCAGTTCTGCTCACTCAGAAGCTTTTCGATACTCCAGAATATCTCCGGGCTGGCACTCCAGATAGTCACAGATACTCGCCAAAGTCTCGAAACGAACCCCCTTGACCTTACCGCGTTTAAGCAAAGAGAGATTAGCCTCGGTGATTCCAATCGCCTTGGCCAATTCCTTGGAGCTGACCTTACGAACCGCCATCATGACATCTAAATTTACAATAATTTCCATGGTTTAAACTTCCACGCCCTAAATTTCCACGACCTAGATAAACTCTCTGTTCTCGGCTTCAAGCTCTCTTGCCGCTTTAAGCAGGTATACGATTAATAGCATCAATAAAATCGTAGTGATATCACCAAAGTCGATTGTCAGCTCTATGCTGGTGTGTTCAAAAAATTGTTTATGGTAATAACCCGTCCCCAGATGTTGAACAATCTCCAATCCAAAGTCGAACACCTTAATCCACACCAGCCACAGATAACAGCGCATCGCCTCATGTCCGAAGAATTGTCCTTTTTGATAGTGACTTAGCAATTTTTGTAACCAGTAAACTCCAACGAATAACATGATAAACAGGGGGGATTGGATCCCTAAAAGCACGCCTCTGCTCGCCCGCTCATCCTGCCAGAGTTCATGAAACAGGTGGCTGGTCCCAAAGCGAATCTCGCCATTGACAAAGAAACTGTATCCCAGATACATCATCACGATTGCTGTCGCGATCAAGACCAATAATCTAAAAAAGCCACTGATCTTCATCAGCTTCTGCATATTGACATTCATTGTTTCTGCTTTCCTATCCCATGAATTGCAGCGATTATACCATACAGAAACATTTATTCGTAAAATAATATCAAATTATCGTTTTACAATAATTATTTTATACAATAAGCTAATTACCAGTTCGAAACCAAATAACTTTAAGCCCATCGGCTATGAGTTGCCGTAGAAAGGATGCCATTATGATCACCAAGAAAATATTACCCACACTTCTGTGGCCAGCCATTGCCGGTAGCTTATTGCTTAGCGGCTGCTCACAGACTCAAGTTACAGCCAGAGCGAACGAACAGGTTCAACAGGTTCAACAGGTTCAACAGGTTCCCCTGATCCCGATTGAGTCTTTCTTCAACGAACAAGATATCAGCCAGCTCACGACCTCCAGCGACGGCAAATGGTTGGCCTTTTTCAAAGAGTATCAGGGAGCAAGAAATATCTACCTTATGGCAGCCGGTTCCAACCTCGACGAAGCCTATCCGATAACTCAGTCGAAAGAGCCGATAAACAGTTTCCGCTGGTCGACCGATGCCAATGAGATCTTCTACCTGAAAGATAGCGGCGGCAATGAAAACACTCAGGTATATCGCCTCACCCTGCAAGGTAATCAGATAAAACCTCAGGTTCAAATCACGGCGCTAACCAATGATGATGAGGTGAGATATGACCTGTTAACCCAGCCCAAAGATAATCCCGATACCTTAGTCTTGATGTCTAATCAGGATAACCGCCAGCAAATGGACCTTTATCGTCTCGACATTACTTCCAGTCAGATAAGCAATATTTTTTCTAACACCTATGGTTTCTCCGGTGTTGAAATGAATAAGCAGGGCGAACCTGTGATTGGCATAAGCAGCAACCCTGATAACACCTCAGATCTCTATGTCAGGCTAGATGGAGAGTGGACCAGCCTGATTAAAACTGAGTTTGGTGAAGATATCGATATCCTCAGCTACGATGAAGACAAGCAGCTGGCCTATATCAGGGCCAATATTGATGGCAGAGACAAACTAGAGCTCTTAAGCCTGAATATGATAACGGGGAAACTTGTCACTCTACACAAAGACCCTCTCGATGAATCAGATGTCTATGACGTGCTCTTCAACGACGAAGGTGCTCCCTTAGCCGTTTCATACTACGGCGGGCGCCTGCGTACCTACCCGCTTACCGACACTTTTGCCAGGCATTGGCAAAAGATAAATCGTCACTTCGCACGAGATGTCGAGATCACTATCAGTGACAGAAATGAAAAAACAGGCCTATGGCAGCTACATGTGGCCAGCGATGTCGACATGGGCAGCGACTATCAATATGTAGCCAAAACAGGTGAAGTGATTTTACTGCTTAAACAGAACCCGATTATCGCCCCCGAACTTCTCTCTAAGCGTCAATCTATCTCCTATAAAGCCAGGGATGGCGTGACCATTCAGGCCTATTTGACCCTACCTAAGGGTCAAACACAAAACCTACCGACTGTCATTCTTCCCCATGGAGGCCCCTGGGCCAGAGACTATTGGACCTTAAGCTCAGGCTACTTCAATCCGATTGCCCAACTATTGGCAAACCGCGGCTATGCGGTATTACAGCCTAACTTTCGTGCGTCGACCGGCTTTGGTAAAGACTTCCTCAATGCAGGAAACAAAAACTGGGGCACGGGCAGCATGCAGGACGATCTGACCGACGGCGCGCATTATCTCATCGAGCAGGGGATAGCCGATAAACAGCGCTTAGGGATCATGGGCGCATCTTATGGTGGCTATGCGGCCCTTGCTGGTGCGACCTTCACTCCCGATCTGTATCAGGCAGTGATCTCCTATGTGGGTCCATCGAGTCTTATTACATTACTGGAATCATTCCCGCCTCACTTCCGCCCCTATCTGGGACAATTTTACAGTGCGGTCGGCGATCCAGAGATCGATAGCGACAGAGTAGATATGAAGGCTCGCTCCCCCATCAATTTCGTAGATAACATTAAGGCTCCCCTGATGTTAATCCAAGGGGCCAATGACCCCAGAGTGACTCAAATTGAATCGGATAATATCGCTAAGGTGATGTATAACCGCCAACTACCGGTTGAATACATTCTGGCAAAAGATGAGGGGCATGGCTTCCGTAAGCGGGATAATAAATTAGCTTACATTGTGGCTATGGAGCAGTTCTTCGGCGAACATCTTGGCGGCCGGGTCGATAACGCGGTGCCCCCCACTCTCACGAGCCACCTGGATACTCTGAAGGTTGATGTAAGCCGACTGTAATTTTGCAAGTTCCCGGAACCTAGCTCCTTAGGTTCCGGGAACCTTCTCTTACGCAGCCACCTCCTGCGCCTCACTCTCCTCTAATTTCTCGATCTTGAAGTTGAAGTAGGCATAACTTGCGCTGATCAAGGGGCAGACCAGATTAAAGAAGGCATAAGGCAGATAGGCAATGGTCGCCACCCCTAAGGTGCTGGCCATATAGGCACCACAGGTATTCCAGGGAACCAGAGGACTGGTAATTGTCGCCGAATCTTCCAGGGCACGACTCAAGTTAACGGGAGCCAGGCCTCGCTTGGTATACTCCACCTTGAGCATACGACCGGGTAGTAAGATGGCAATAAACTGATCGCCGGTGATCAAGTTGGCTCCGATACAGCTGGCGAGCGTCGTGAAGATTAGGCTACCACTCGAGGTCACCACTCCCAGAATGCTCTGCAAAATGCGTTTCAGCAGTCCTGTACGCTCCATGACACCGCCAAAAGCCATGGCACAGAGAATCAACCATACGGTATTAACCATGCTGCTCATGCCGCCACGACTGAGTAGACTATCGAGCACACTATCGCCGGTATTCGCCGTATAACCGTCGAACATGGCAATCCAGATCCCTTTAATTAACGCAACTGCAGGCATTAAACTCTCGTCGCCGACAAATTCAATAATATTGTCATACTGAAAAGCGGCAGCACAGGCGGCTCCGGCAAAGGTACCCAAGATCACGGTGGGAAATGCCGGCAGCTTCTTATAGGCCAGAACCAATACCACCAGCAGAGGCAGGAGCAGATGCACTCCCGGCTGATATTGAGATTGTAAAATACTCAGGGTCACTTCGAGATCGGTTGCTGTTGAGGCGCCATGTGAACTAAAGCCCAGGATAACGAAGCCTATCAGGGCGATGAGAATACTCGGCGTCGTGGTCCATACCATGTGTCTGATATGGCTGAACAGATCTGTCCCCGCCACAGCCGGTGCCAGATTAGTGGTATCCGACATGGGTGACATCTTATCGCCAAAGTAGGCACCACTAATGATGGCGCCGGCAGTAATTTCTACACTCAGCCCCATAGCCCCTGCAATACCGATCAAGGCGATACCTAAGGTACCCGCTACAGTCCATGAACTCCCTATACTGATCGCCACCACGGCGCACAATAAGCAGGATGCAGCATAGAAGTATTCGGGGTTCAGTACCTTCATCCCGTAGAAGATCATCGTAGGTACAGTTCCGGCTAAGATCCAGGTTCCGATTAATGAACCTACCGAGAATAAGATCAGTAACGCGCCCGTTGCCATAGAGACGCTGTGCACTATCCCCGCCTCCATCTCTTTCCAGCTGTAACCATTCTTAGCACCAATGACCAGGGCGATGCAGGCCGCCATGATAAGGGCTATCTGGTTAGCGCCCGAAGAGCTATCGGATGAGAAGAGATACACGGCCGTCGTTAACATGACAATCAGGGCCATAATGGGAGTTAACGCGTCGAGTAGAGTCGCACTTTTATGTTGAGATGGTTTTTCCGATACATCGGATGGCGATTGTTGAGACTCATTGGATGAAGTCATCACGAATTCCTTATTATTGTTTTTATCTGGACGGGCCATATTCTTGATGCCCTGGGCGCCACTCTTGGGGTGGTTTTTCTCCCTTTTGCTGAACACATGTTTACACAAAATTAACAACAACGTCCATATTCGTTACATTTCCGTTTCGACAGCTTGTCACGGTTTTAAGCCACCAAAGAATAAAAACGCATCCAACGGCTAAAATATTGACTAAACATGCAGATAAACAGGGTGAAATCATCAAAGATAGTTAAGTAGATAAGACAATTTTTTTACTGAACTACGAGTTAATTGCCTCTTTATGGCAGTCACCGTCAGGTATAGAGGGCAGGAGGGGCCAACAAATCGCCTGTTCGGTTTCCCCTTTCATTTATACGTCGAGTCACTTAAAATTGCGCCACTCAAATTAACAGATATCGAAAGCTCAGACTTCAAGGCATATTCAATGAAACTCACCGCACTCACTCAGCCACTTTACGATCATCTCTATCGTGACATCTTCCAGTTTCGCTCGACTTTCGATCTCCCCAGCGAAGATGAAAGCACATTGGATGATAAGGCCGACACACTGCACACCTCATTGGCTATCGAAGAGCTGACCGAACTGGCCGAAGCCGACAGCCGAATCGAACAGGCCGATGCCATTGTCGATTCTGTCTATGTTCTGATGGGGCGCTTAGTTCATCTTGGCGCAACTAAGGTGAGTGATCGCGTGGAGATAAGCTACGTCATCGATCTGCTGTTGCATGTCGCCAAGAACCGCGAAATCGATTTTGTAACCTGTTGGGATGAAGTTCACTCCAGCAACATGAGTAAGGTGTGTCGCAACGAGCAGGAGTTAACAGAAACCATCGAGTTCTATGCCAAACAGGGCGTCGAGATCGTCGGCAGTAAGAAGGGTGACTTAATCATCGCCAAGTGCGCCAAGGATGTAGAGATGGCAGGAAAAGTGGTGCGCCAGGGCAAGGTTCTGAAATCGGTTTACTATCGTCCAGCAGACTTGGCTAAGCTAGTGAAAGCTTAAGTTGTTCATTCATTTCTGATTTACCTGAGTCAGCTAATCAAAACGTAAAAAAGCACTTCAAATAAAGTGCTTTTTTGTTTTCATTTTTTACGATACTCGTGTTTGGGTACTGAGTTGAAAACCAATTCTTCATCGGTACTTATTGCCTGCGGTACGCTAATTTGCAAACATCAGAGCTTAACTTCTACAACGTCCGGCTTAACCGTCTAACCTGAAAACTCGCTGCTCGTAGATCGTAGCTCGGCGCTCCTAGCTCAGGACGTTAACTTAACCTCCAGTTCACTATCCTGCTTATCATCTGATACACCGCGCCTGATACTCTCGATATTCGCAAGGTTATACTCGGGTCTGTTAATCATCAGGTCTCTCTCATCGGAGATATCGAAAATGAGATCCGCTAAGGTTTCAGGCTTATCGACAACCATGCCTATGGCTCTGACCTCCTCACACAGCCAGCCCAGTCCTCCGAAGTAGGTCAAAGGCCGATTAAACTTGAGTAGAATATTACTGCTCTCCCCCTGACCAAAGTGAATGACACCGGTACGATTCTCACATGGCGGCGGACTGACGATGACCCTTTGGATCTCCTCGAATTTAACGACGCTGAATCCCCATACACCATTGTTGATTATCAGCTGATCTTCCTGACGGTAAACTGAGAAGTGTCTGGAAACTCTATGATTGGCAGCAATGAGTATCAGCCCGTAGATGACAAAGCTGGATACTATTATCGCCGTTATTTCACTCCAGGGCTGAATGGCAAGATAACTCCCACCGGCCAGCAACACAGTCGCGACAGTAAGCAGTAGCCAATGCCAGCGCGAAGATGATAACAAGTTGATATGTGCAATCGAGGGGGCATGGTTACGAGAGAAGCGTGGGATGGCATAGAACCAACTTGCGGGCTCCATGGCCAGCGCTAACGCCAATGAGCGCTTACGTTCATCCTCATGTCCGAACTGTTTAAGAATGTTGATTCTGGGATCACCGGACAAGCTTCGGGCCTGCCACAAGGCTTTGATGATGCTCACCATCAGAAAAAGCTCCAGCCCCAGTAATACTGCGATAATGGGGAACCTTAACCAGAGAATAAACTCGAAGTGTTCGGCAATTTCGATGGGAAAACTCAGTCGCGCCATCAGCAAGCTAAGACTGAAGATCAACAGTAACTTCCACAACTTCTGCCCACCCAGCTTAATGATGCACAGCCAATAGAGCAGAGGCAGAAAGATAAAATAGAGGGCAGCAAACGCGGTGGATATCAACTGTCCGTCTGAGACCTTCAGTGTCTCTGGTAAAAATTGAAAACCTGAAGCGTAACAAATAATAGCGACGCTAAAGAATAGCAATCTTAACTTCACGACCTGCCTCATAAAAGGCTCCCTGTGAAATGTTGTATTTATGTTGCAATACAATATCCGATTCTGTCGGATTACCCAAGCAGATTTAGATTAAATATCGAACAAAGTATAGGCTAACTTACTGAAGAGTTCAGTTACAGATAAAAGTATTACGGATAACATGAGCCGAAGGTGAGAAAAAGAAGCCTTGCCTTCAGGCTTCTCTCAATTCACACAGGCGAGTTCACAATCGAGGCAGAGGAGAAAGACAAACGGGCCCATCGCGGTAAAAATTTAAATAACAAACTAATAATAAATGAAATTATTAAATAAGGTAATCAATACCGAGGGCGACAAACAGGGTTAAACCGGCCCAGTTATTATTGAGAAATGCCTTAAAACAGGGGGCACGCTCACGTTCATGGATCAGCTTCTGTTGATACATGCTGAAGCCGACGAAGGTGATGATACCTAATCCATAGACCAGGCCGCGATCCGCCGCCCAACCCGCAGTAACGAAGCAAGCCAGCGCCGCTAACTGAAACAGACCGATGATCTGCCTGTCATATCTTCCAAACAGGATAGCCGTCGACTTAATGCCGACCTTGAGATCATCATCCCTGTCCACCATGGCATACATGGTGTCGTAGGCCACCGTCCAGCACCAATTAGCAGCAAACAGCCACCAGGCTTCGGCCGGGACCTCACCTGTTTGGGCTGCATAGGCCATGGGAATAGACCAGCTCCACACGACACCGAGAAACATCTGCGGCATGTTAGTAAAGCGTTTGGTGAAGGGGTAGATGATGGTCAAGATGATGCCGACGAAGGAGAGCTTGACCACCAGCGGATTTAACATCAGCACCAGGCCGAAGGCAAACAGCCCCAGAACGGTAAAGAGGATCAACGCCTCCCTTACTGTTACCTCTCCACTGGCAAGCGGTCTGGACTTAGTCCGCTCCACATGCGCGTCAAGGTCGCGGTCTGCATAATCATTGATAATACAGCCACATGCACGCATCACTACCACGCCGAAGATAAAGATGGTCAACACCTTCAAATCCGGCATGCCACCGGCGGCTAACAACAAGGCCATCAAACATGGCCATAGCAGCAGTAACGTGCCTATAGGGCGATCCATACGGGCCAAACGCAAATAAGTGTCTAACTTATCCCTTAAACTCATTTCGAGGCTCTCCTAATACCGCTCTGGCCTTTAATCAATTATCACTCCATTATGACTGACGTTCACCAGCATTCAAATGGTTTCTAACAGGTCTCGAGTCTGGCATAGGCAACCACCAGCCATTTACTTCCGACATCGAGAAAATTTACCTGTACTCTGGCCTGTGCACCACTGCCTTCGGTACCGGTAACCCTGCCCTCACCAAACTTAGGGTGCATCACAGCCTGACCAATCTTAAAACCTGAGTCATTAGCGACCGCGCTTTGTGAGAATGAGGTCGTTGCCCTTTGGGGAGCCGTCACCTGTGTCTTAAGACGGATCTCCTCGACATGATCGGTTGGGATCTCCTTGATAAAACGTGAAGGTCTGGCAAAGTTCTCCCGACCGTAGATCCGACGGGTTTCGGCGTAGGTAATATAGAGCTTCTCCATCGCGCGGGTCATTCCCACGTAACACAGGCGTCGCTCCTCATCGAGTCTGTCACCCTCATCCATCGCCATCTGACTCGGGAAGATCCCCTCTTCGACACCGGACATAAATACCACTGGAAACTCCAGCCCCTTGGCTGAATGCAGTGTCATCAGCTGAACGGCATCGGTAAAGGCATCGGCCTGCCCCTCTCCCGCCTCGAGTGCGGCATGGGACAGGAAGGCACTGAGTTCCCCCATATCCTCGCTGTCTTCAGGCATGATGAAGGTGCGTGCGGCGGTTACCAGTTCATCCAGGTTTTCGACACGTGAGCGAGCCTTCTCCCCCTTCTCCGCTTCATACATCGCCTTGAGACCCGACTCCCTGATCACATGATCTGTAGCGCGGTGCAGTGTCATCTCATCTGTGTCTTGTTGCATCTCGACGATAAGATCCATAAAGCCACGTACCGCGTTAGCGGCGCGGCCACTCAGTAACTTCTCCTCTAGCGCACGCAAGCAGGTCTGCCAAAGGGTTAGCTCCTGCTGACGAGCCGTTGAACGCAGGATATCCAGCGTTCTACCACCTATGCCGCGCGTAGGTGTGTTGACCACACGCTCGAACGCGGCATCATCGTCTTTGTTATTGATGAGACGCAGATAACTCATCGCATCTTTAATCTCCTGGCGCTCGAAGAAGCGCAGGCCACCATAGATTCGATACGCTAACCCCTTATGCAACAGAGCCTCTTCGAGTACCCGAGACTGAGCATTAGAGCGGTAGAGGATCGCACAACTACTGAGATCTCCGCCCATATCGTGCCAATCGTTGATTCTGCCGACGATGAATCGTGCCTCATCCATCTCATTGAATGCACAATAGACAGAGATCTGCTCACCATCTTTATCTTCGGTCCAGAGCTTCTTGCCCAAACGTTCAGGGTTGTTGGCAATGAGCTCGTTGGAGGCTTTGAGGATATGGCCCGTCGAACGATAGTTTTGCTCCAGGCGTATGGTCTCAGCCTTAGGGAAGTCTTCGAGGAACTTATGCAGATTCTCTACCTGTGCCCCGCGCCAGCCATAGATGGACTGATCATCATCACCGACTATCATCACGTTGGCACTATCACCGGCGAGTACACGGATCCAGGCATACTGAATGGCGTTGGTATCCTGAAACTCGTCGACGAGAATATTTTTAAACCTCTCCTGATAGTGCTGCAGCACATGCGGCTTATTGAGCCAGAGTTCATGGGCACGCAGTAAGAGCTCGGCGAAATCGACTAAGCCAGCCCGATCACATGACTCCTGATAGATCTGATAGATCTGCAGCAAATTTTGCTCGATAGGAAAACCACCGGCATCGATATGCTTAGGGCGTAACCCCTGATCTTTCTTACCATTGATATATCCCTGAGCCTGACGGGGGGGATACTGCTTCTCGTCGAGATTAAGACTCTTGAGGATCCGCTTAATCAGGCGCAATTGGTCATCAGAGTCGATGATCTGAAAGGTTTGAGGCAAGTTAGCATCTTGGTAGTGGGTTCGCAGCAGACGATGAGCCAGGCCGTGGAAGGTGCCTATCCACATGCGTCCCATGTTGCTGCCGCTGACTTTTTCCACACGTTCACGCATTTCGGCGGCCGCTTTGTTGGTAAAAGTCACCGCTAAAATTGAATATGGACTCTGCTGTTCAACCTGCATTAACCAGGCAATTCTGTGGGTTAGCACCCGAGTCTTGCCACTGCCGGCGCCCGCCAAAACCAACATGCTGGATTGCGGTGCCGCTACAGCTTCACGCTGCTTATCATTCAGGCCGTCTAGTAAAGAAGATACGTCCATTCTTGCCTCCAAAAAATCGAGGAGGCAGTATAGCAGGTGCGGGGGATGAGATCCTAGATCCTAGAGCCTGGAACCAAGGTACGAGGTTCCAGGGGCTAGGTTCCAGAATCTAAAATCTGCTTTAACTTTTCTCAGCCGCCACCACAGAGATCTCAACTAACAGGGCTTCTCTTGCCATCTTAGCCGCGACGCAGGCACGCGCCGGAGCGTGGCCATCGGATACCCAGGCATCCCATACCGCGTTCATCTCGGCAAAGTAGGACATATCTTTGACGTAGATGGTTGCCGATAAGATGTGCTCTCTGTCGCTACCCGCCTGTTCAAGTAGGGCGTCCACCTTGTCGAGCATGGTTTGAGTCTGCTCTGTGATCCCCTGCTCGGCATCTTTACAGACCTGACCGCACAGGTAGATGGTGCCGTTATGCTTTACGATGCGGCTCATACGCGTACCGGTTTCAATACGTTCTATTGTCATTCTTGTCTCAATTCATTTTTGGGGGAATTCGATGGAAGGCATAGTAACGCCCAACGGCGTTTTAAGCGAGTGAGTTTGCTTAATCGCTAAAGTGAAGTAAGCAAGAACTTTGTATAAAGATCTTGCTCAGCATACGCCATCCCTTCTTGAATATACTCAGTGGGGTTGATATAGCTTAATCCTATCGACAATTCTCTCTCTGTCGTCCGGTGAGAAACACCGCAAATCACACGATATCTTGTTATTGTCACCGCCATGGAAGCATAAGTGCCTCAACGGAAAGTGTGTAAACCTGGGCATTTTCACTTTGGTAATTTGTTGCCAGCTCAGTTCTCGTCGCTTTCCACTGGCCTGATACTTTACCCCAACATAGTCCACCTCAAGTTCATGTCGCCAGGGGCGACACCGCAACCTAAGGTAAACCAGTGAGATGAGCTCAAAACAGAAGATACCAATAGCGCTTCCTACAGCCACTTTTACTGCATGGATATTTGTTGCTTCACCGCTGACAAGCCTCGCGCCGACTATTGCACACAATGCAAAATAAAGGTTCTGGCTTACCCAGTACCACCCATACTGAAAGGGCGTTTGGCTAATTTTCATCGATGAACTCCATTTCGTAAGCAGGCCAGCTATCCTTAAATACTATCCTTAGATACCAGGTTTAATACTATTACTAAAATAGATTGGCCTGCTCTCAACCTATGTGCCAGCTTAGGACTTACTCTCTTCAAGACCTATGCTGTCCATCCAGTGAGCGAAGTCCATCATGTTGCCCGGTAGCACCACTCTGCTACCGCCGCTGCTCAAGCCATCGAGTTGCTTAAGGTATTGCGCACCGAGCTGCATACGGACCACATTCTTACCACCGGGCGCCGCGATAACGGTAGCCATCCGCTCTATGGACTCGGCGGTGGCCTTGGCAATGGTTAAGATCTCCTCGCCTTTACCTTCGGCTTCGTTGATGCGCTTTTGCATCTCACCCTCGGAGAGATTAATCATCTCGGCTTTAACCCCTTCGGAGCGGTTGATCTTACTCTGCTTATCACCTTCACTCTTCGCCAGCAATGCACGGCGCTCACGCTCTGCATTCACCTGCATCTCCATGGCATTTTTCACCGTTTCCGGTGGGGTGATATTTTTAATCTCATAGCGATGTACGCGGATGCCCCACATGGCACCCGCCTGGTCGAGCACCTCTACCACCTTGGCACTGATCACGTCACGCTCTTCGAAGGTACGATCCAGATCCAGGGTTCCTATCACGGAGCGGGTGGTCGTCTGAGCCAGTTGTATCGCTGCATAGCGATAATCTGTAACCCCATAGCTGGCCTTAACCGGATCTACGACCGAGATATAGATAACCCCATCGACCTCAACATTCACCTCATCGCTGGAGAAGCACTCCTGAGGAGGCACATCGATAGTCTCCTCTTTAAGGTCGTGAATATACGAGACCTTGTCTACAAAGGGCACTAAGGCGTGAAAGCCCGCATCCAGGGTAGAGTGGTATTTACCGAGACGTTCTACGATATAGGCAGATTTAGTCGGTACCAAACGAATCGATTGAAACAGTTTAATAATAAATATGGCAAAGATAAGCCCCCAGATACCTAGTACGATTAGATCTGTATTAATTCCCGCGATCATGAGCGACCTCCTTTCACTTGCTTTGAACTAAGTGGGTTTGAACTTGTAGAGCCGCTACTCACGGCATGAGTCACCTGCTCCATGCCTTCGAAGAAGCCCTCCAGCTTTGCCATCTCGGCAGGAACGACGGACACATCCGCTTCGTTGAGTATCTTTCCTACCTGACCGATAAACTGCTCCTTAAGCTGCATATTCATCGCCTCATTACCTCCATCGAGTGCCAGTGCGGTAGAAACCATCTCCATCCCCTCGGCTTTCGCCTTAGCGATAATACTGATCTCCTGTGCCGTACCTTTAGCCTCGTTGATCCGCTTCTGCTTCTGTCCTTCGGAGATGTTGATCGCCTCCTGGCGTTCACCCTCTGAGAGGTTAATCATCGCGGCCTTTTCTGCATTCGCTAAGGTGATCTCCGCGCGCTTACTCCGCTCGGCTTCCATCTGCTTCTCGAGTGTGTGTATCACCTTCCGGGACGGCGTAATATTCTTTATCTCATAACGCAGTACCTTAATTCCCCAGGGATCTGAGGCTTTATCGATCTCACGAACGATAGATTCATTGAGTGTCTCCCGCTCGGAAAAGGTCTGACTCAATGACAGCTTACCTATCTCGGAACGCATCGTCGTTTGAGCCAGATTTACCGCCGCGAGACGGTAATCTTCAATTCCGTAACTCGCCAGCTTGCCATCCATCACCTTGAGATAGACTAAGCCATCGACCTCAAGCTGAGTGTTATCTTTCGAGATACAGCTTTGTGGCGGCACATCTAATACCTGCTCGCGGATCTCATGTTTATAGGCCACGCGGTCGAAGAAGGGGATGAGGAAGTGAAACCCGGGTTGCAACACGACCCGAAATTTCCCTAAACGTTCGATCACATTGACCTCACGCATAGGCACGATTAATAACAGCTTATAGAGAATAAAAAAGACAAACAGGACAAAGATTGTAAATACAAACATAGATTCCTTCCTTAACTTAAACTTACCAGCACTAACTTAGCCTGACTGAAAACCAGGCTACTTTTTATTTACTTAATGAAACGATGTGAATCAGGTTTGATCGATACAGGGCTCAACAACCAGAGCAATATTATCCCGGCAGATGATACGAACGCGGGTTCCTGCCGCAATTTCGCTACCATCACCGAGCGCCGACCATTCGGTCCCCTGAAACTCTATCCGCCCCTGATGTTGCGCAGGACCTATGGTCTCTTTAACGACGGCGATTTGATTGTAGATATCCAATTGCTCATCGGTATTATCCACGTGAGAGTCTCCGCCAACCAATTTTTGCGTAAGCTGCCTGAAACTTAAAAGCAGGACGATAGAAACGATGAACCAGAGAGTCAGACTCTGCACGACTCCTTCGACTAATCCGATAGCCAGTGCGGAGGCGACAACAAGGCTGGCAGCACCGAGCAAGATAACGATTCCCCCCGGAATAATGATCTCCGCCAGCATCAATGCCACTCCGATACAACCCCAGATAATGATGGGATTTGATAGCTCCATATTTCCCCCTGAAATGTGAGTATCCGTCAACCCACTATATCAGTTGTTGCTCGCCTCTGCGACATAATATGTCACAAATCGTTTCCTGTATATTATAAAACTCAATCGAAGCAGATAGTTATTACCTTTTCGAAAACGCCTATTTCTCAATGTTTGGTCACTTTTTCGATACCGCCCTCTTCAGGAACTTCTCCCTGTTAATAACGAAATAACCGATTTAAGCCGGATTTCTGCCAATTTATCTCAAAACGGCAACAAACCCTTTGAATAATAGTAGCTTTATGAATATATTCTCCGCCCTATGAGCCTGATGCTCAATTAAGCTCCACCCTACTCCGAAACGATATATGCAACATAGATTGCAAAGAGTGTAATAGATAGCGGCCCGTTGGCCGCATTAATAAAAAGGTAATGAGATGAACAAGAAATGGCTTTTACTCGCGCTTCTCGCCACACCACAGGCGATGGCCGACAATATGATTCACTGGTGGGATGCCAGCGTGACCGCACTCTATGGTGAAAATTACGACCTGGCACCGTCCGATAAACAAACCACTTTCACCTTCGAAACAGCCGGCGGGTGGAAATACGGTGACTGGTTTGCATTTCAGGATCTGATCTATTTCAACGGTTCCGACGTCAGCAGTGACAGCACCACCTACGGTGAGATCTCGACTCGCTTCAGTGCCGGTAAAATTTCCGGCAAAGAGATCGGCTTCGGTCCCGTAACGGATCTGTCTCTGGCCATGACTTTCGAAGAGGGTGAAGGACCGGTCAAGAGCTTCCTCTACGGTCTGGGCATGGACCTGGCTATCCCTTACTTTAGCTACTTTCAGCTGAACACCTATCGCCGTCATGCCATCAGCAGCGGCAATATCAGTGATGGTTGGCAGTTAACTCCCGCCTTTAGAATGGACTTTCCCGTGGGCAATTCGAACATAGTATTCGATGGTTTCTTTGACTGGGTATTCTCCGCCGATGAGCAGGGCTATGAAGAGAACTTTCACTTCAACCCTCAGCTGAAATATGATCTGGGCGCAGTTATCTTCGGTAGCCACAAGAAAAACAAATTCCTTGTCGGTGTCGAATACGATTACTGGAAAAACAAATACGGTGTGAAAGGGGTAGACCAAAACACCTACTCGGTTATCGCTAAGTATCACTTCTAAACGAGTTAATGGGTAAATAGTTTTATCCCGTTTTCCTGATTGACAAATCAGATCAAAAAAAGGCGCCTCAGGCGCCTTTTTAATAACTGATATCTTTTGGGTTAAGCCAGAAGTTTCTTCGCTGCAGCGACGACGATAGATACGGCGCTCACTTCAGTCTTCTTCATCGTAGCTTCATCAGGGATCTCTTGCTGTGTACGGTTTACAATCACACCCGCAACACATGCCGCGCGCCAACCTTGCGATGCACACATGGTAAATAGCGTCGAAGATTCCATCTCGTAGTTAAGCACACCAAGATCCTGCCACTCTTGCATCATGCCGCGGTATTGGCGCGTTACACGACCGGAAACGGTATCGTAACGGTCTTGACCAGGGTAGAAGGTATCTGAAGAGGCTGTGATACCGATATGTGGCTCCAGACCAGCTTCACGGGTTGCTTCAACCATAGCCGTAGTACATTCGAAGTTAGCAACGGCCGGGTACTCCATAGGGGCGAAGTGCAGGCTTGCACCATCGAGACGAACAGAAGCCTGAGTTACAATAACATCACCCACATTCACTTGAGGCTGGATAGCGCCGGTTGTACCGACACGCAGGAAGGTAGTGACACCCAGTTGAGCCAGCTCTTCAACCGCGATAGAGGTAGAAGGTCCGCCAATACCGGTAGAGCATACAACTACAGGCTTACCGTCGATATAGGCAAGGTAGCTTGTATATTCACGATGGCTGGCCAGGAACTTAGCCCCTTCCATCAACTCAGCAATTCGCTTAACACGCTCAGGATCACCAGGCACAATCGCCAGGTTCGCCCCATCCAACATCTCTTTGGTCAACCCCAAGTGAAATACATCTGACATTATGAAAACCCCTTTCAATTTTGATAAAAAAAATTCTTCTGTTTGCGACTTTAACCTAGTATCGAAGGCAAAAAGGTTAGATGGATCACACTTTATTGGGCGGCAGGTAAATGTTTTGATGTAATGCAGTTACTAAAACAGTTCATCTGCATTAACAAACTGCGCCGCTCAAAAACGCCTTGATCACTCACACATACAGATATTGACTCAGTACCAGTATAGGTGGCTTTGAAAAATAAGGAGTTATACCTGTATAACTTTATCTTCCCCCCGACTTATCTGAGTTAATTGTTCACTGCAGGCTCCACATCTCGCAGATATTTTTCATAGATGATTAATTATTGAGCTCCATCACATTTGATGGATTCAAAGCACGCTACTTTAGAGATAAACAAAATAAAAAAGGAGGGAGATCGCAACTATGTTTCCGGAATACAGAGCGCTCATCACCAAACTAAAAAGCGAAGATGCACACTTTCTAAAGACATTTAATAAGCACAATGCCTTGGATGATGAAATTAAGGAGTTAGAGCAACATAGCTCCAGTGGCTTTACCAATGAGATCCATGAGCTCAAGATAAAGAAGCTTCACCTTAAGGAGGAGATACACACGATTTTAAAGAATTCACCACAACATATTTAACTGCGAAAACAATACTAGATATAAAAATGGGCAATTAAGCCCATTTTTTATGTGACAAGATAGTTTCCCTCTACCTCAAGGCCTTTATGAGTGCGGCACTGGAGTCGAAGGTACTCACATTCACCACCTTAAGGTGATCTAATGTGATAAGGGTTGCCTGATCCTTTGCAGAAGGCAACAAGCGAGTCGTTTCTCCCTCTCTATCCAGCCCCATGGAAAAAGGAAGGTCTTTCATTTGAGGAATAGCGACAAACTTAGCAATCAGTGAGGGCATACCACTGATGTCTGCGACGTAAACCAGCGAATCGTTAGCTTGTTTCTGCTCTGCCGTGAGCGTTTCCAACGCCTCCTTAATGATATCTCCGCCTTTCATGTTGCGGCTAAAAAGCAGTGTCCGGGTACCTTCTGAAACAGTGATCTCATTTTCAAACTGATCCTGAAGTTGTATTTGAGAGATCAGATCTCCCTCAACATAAGATGATGCCTGAGCAAAGCTGGTCAACAAGGTACAGATAACAAATAACAGGGTTCGCATGCTTTCATTCCTAGCTGGGTCTTGAGTTCAATCAGCACAGTAACTTACTCCGCTTAAAACCACATTAAAAATATGGATAATTCATGATCCTCTTCACGCAGAATCGACGTCGACAAATAAACATAAAAATCTTCTCAGAAAATTCAACAGTTTTGCTACCAAAGTAACTAAAATTCAGTAAGCTACTCACTATTCAAGTGATGTTATTTAAAGGTAGATACCATGAAGGAAGATCAACTCGCGCAAGAGCTGCAGCAACTGCAAAATGTCTACACCTTGATCACCGAGTTTCTTGTTCAATACAGTTTTCGCCTGGTCGGTGCATTACTGATCTTTCTTATCGGGCTGTGGCTCGCCTCCAAGGTCGCGAAACTGGTAACAAGGCAGTTTGAAAAACATGATATCGACATCACCCTAAGCAACTTTGTCAGCAACTTAGTTCGCATCCTAATCATTGCCATGGTCGCCATCATTGCTCTGGGGAAATTGGGGATCAGTGTCACACCTATGATCGCCGCCATCGGTGCGGCCTCATTGGGAGCAGGTCTCGCGATTCAGGGAATGCTCTCTAACTACGCCGCCGGCATAACCATCATAGTGACCCGCCCTTTCATTATCGGCAATACCATCACTGTTAAAGAGGTTACAGGTGTTGTGCAGGATATCCATCTGGGCATGACAGTACTGACGAATGAAGAGGGGGAGAAGATCAGTATCCCCAACAAGCATATTGTCGGAGAGATACTACATAACTCCTTTGCCAATAAATTGGTAGAGACCAAGTTTAATATTAACTATCAATCGGATCCTGAGGAGGTGGTTACGCTGGCGAATCAGGTGTTGGCAGATAGCCCAAATGTGAGTCAGGACAAGCCACCCCATATAGGTATCAATGGCTTTAACAACGTAGGTATCGAGATTGGTGTTCGCTATTGGGTCCCCACCCGAAGCTATTATCAAAATAAATACCAAACAAATCTGGCCATTTATAAGGCGCTGCACACAGCAGGAATCGAGATCCCTTGTCCTGTGAGAGAGGTCCATATAGAGAGATAGCCTGCTTACCTATGACACTACTCCTGAGCAGTTAATAAGAGCTCAGGAGTAATAGCCGTACGAAGCCGCCACACTTAAACCTTCCCCCCTGCAATGAATCAGCAATATTCACCAAACAAATGAAATATATATCCTCTATGGTAGCGATAGCATAGGTCATGAACTAAGGGCAAAAACGTAAACAGGTCAAAAGTGGTTAAGAATAGAAGTTAAGCCTTTGAAAAAAACAACTTAGCTACCTAGACAACTGTCACACCGGGAGAAACTACTCGCTCTAATCTACAAACCTACTTCACTCTCAATCTTAATTTAAGCTTAATATATACAATTAACACCGAAAAACATAAGCCAAACGAATAATCGTTATAAGCGATGCTCTATCGCTCAATTATCAAAATCTCTTCAAAATGCCCCCATCAAAAACATAAATGATTTTTAAATTTTCATTAGGGAGCACAAAAAATGAAAAAATCTATTCTAGCCATCGCATTAATGAGCTGTTTCTCATACGCAAATGCAGCTGACATAGACAACACCTGGTACATAGGCGCGGGTGCAGGCCAGAGCAACTTCGAGTCTGTCGATTCTGTAAGCAATCTGGGTGATGACAGCGACTTTGCCTGGAATGCGGTTATTGGTTACCAGCTTAACAAATACTTCGCTATCGAAGCTGGCTGGCAAGATCTGGGAACTAACGATGATCTTCATATGCGATATGGCGAAGGTGTTACCCACGGTGAAGAGATAGATATAGATGGCTTCACTCTTGGCCTGGTAGGGACGTTACCACTCAACGAAAAATGGTTCCTTACCGGTGAAGCGGGCGCCTATCAATATCACTTGGCCCACCAAATGAGCGCCAATAAATATGTCAGTGCTACCGACACCGCAGGCTATATGGGAGTCGGTATAGGTTATAACATTACCGATTCACTCGCGGTTTCGGCTAAGTACCGCCGCTTTATCGATATCGATGAATCGGCATGGAATACCGCAAACATGGATGCACAAACTGTTGGCATTCAACTGACTTACCGTTTTGGGGTTAAACCAACCCAAACGGCAGTCATACTCCCCGCTGTTATCAAAGAGACTAAGCCAGCTCCTTGTCCTGAGCCTGTTTATGAGACTAAGGTGGAGAAGAGCAGCGTTGCCGTATTATTTGGATTCGACTCTTCAGAGTTGAGTCAGACAGCAAAAGCGAAGCTGGATGAGGTCATTCGTATTTCCCATAAGAATGATAGTGATGTCATCATGCTAAAGGGGCAGTCCGACAACCAAGGCGATTCTGCATACAACCAAAAATTATCAGAGTCACGTGTTCAGCACGTTGAAAATTATCTGGTTTCTCACGGCCTGGAAGTGAAGAAACTGGAGAAACAAGCATCGGGTGAGCAGAACGCCCATGCCAACTCTCTTAAGGAGCGGGCTTTGGAACGTCGAGTGATCATCACTCTTACCAGTGAAACACAAGTGATTGCCTCTTAATCTCCAATTTAAGTGGTTACTTGTAGGGCTATGGATGGCCCTACAAGTGCCGGCGCATGAGATGTCAACTTTAAGGACCCGGCAGGCTCAGGGAATGGGCAGGTGACATCGAATCGTCGACACAGAAAAGTAAGACATGGAAAATTAGTCATGGAGCGGAGAAAGGATTCAGACAAGGAAGCGCTCAAGCAAGGAGTACGGAACACTCATTTATCTGCTTAATCGGACTACCTGATTAAAACAAAGTTTGTGACCCCTGAGGCCAAGGATGGCCTTTTTTCCACCAATCCTTCTATAGATGTAACCACCCAATTCGTTTATAGTCAGATAGTTACTGACAAACTGCCTCTTGAGCTGCACTATGCCATCAAAAAAAAGCTTCGACCAACTCAAAGATTGCGATCTTAATCTGTTGATCGCACTATCCGTATTGTTAAAAGAGGCTCATGTCACCAAGGCGGCAAAAGCGTTAGGCTTATCTCAATCGGCAATGAGTCAGGTGCTAAAACGTCTGAGGCTGCTATTTGAAGACCCTCTGCTCGTCAAGGGACATAACGGGATGACGCTGACCAATAAGGCACTATCTATCGAGCAAGAGTTGAAGCCACTGCTTTACCGAGCCGTCGAACTATTAGAGGGAGATGAGTTTAACCCTAAGACGGCACAGGGAAGATTACGCTTTATTATGAACGATGTGATGGCACAGATGTGCATCACTCCGCTGATATTACGCATGCAAGAGGTTGCTCCCCATCTGGAAATTGAATATATCTCACAACAAAGAGATGCATTTAAGCTTCTGCGAAGGGGTCAGGTTGATCTGGTTATCGGTTTTTATGACACGGTGCCAAAGCCACTTTGTAGTAACACCATAACGAGTGCATCATGGCAGCTTGTCTCGTTGCACCAAGATGCAGATAAGCAGATGGCCAATGGGCTGGATAGCAGCTCAATAAAATTACTCAGATATCAATATCAAGAGCATAATCAGATACATGTAATTAACGCTCTGAAGAAGATTAATGCTGAAGAGGCCTCCTACGCCCTCACGTCGGGCTCTCTAAGCACTATGATACAGGCTCTTCGAACGAGAGATACTGCCACCTTGATCCCACACTTTTCGACAAGCATATTACCAGAGTTCGACGCAAGGGATTTTAATTGGTTAGGTGATCCAATCGAATTGGAGCTTAAAGTATGCTGGAATGAACATGTTCACAACGCCGAGCTGCATCACTGGTTCAGAAAAGAGCTGGCAGAGATAATAGCAACACAACTGAAAATGGCGAGGAACTCCCTTTGAATCCAGCAGTTCTGAAAACAATCCAGGGTTGCGACCTCAATTTACTGCTCAACCTGGCGGTATTGATCGAAGAGCAAAGCGTGTCAAAGAGCGCCGAACGGCTCGATATCTCACAACCCGCCATGAGTCAAAACTTAAAGAAGCTGCGAAGCCTGTTCGACGATCCGCTTTTTATCAGGCATGGACAGGGTATCAAGGCCACAGATAGAGCACTGGCTCTACTGCCCGATCTACGTGAATGGTTACAGATGAGTAGTCGGCTCATTTTGAAAGAGCCATTCGAACCCTCTGAGAGCCATGGCGTTATCCGCATCGCCTTTATGGACGATCTGACTCAACTCATGATCCCTAAGATGCTAGATAAAATAACCAAAGAAGCGCCAAATGTTGAACTGGAGTTCATTGATAAACCTAAAGATATGTTCTCTCTGCTTGAGTCCGGTGAACTCGACCTAGCTGCCGGAGGCACCGAATCTCCGCCCGCCAACATCTATGGACGTCGCCTTAATGAAGATCAATATTGCGCGGCCTTCACCAGAAGCCATCCACTCGCCCAAATTGAGAACCCGACCTTAGCGCAAATCTTCTCCTACGAAACGGCTGAGTACTCCTCTTCAAACTTAGTGGAGGTTGAGATTAACCGCTTAGTGCAAGCTCAGCAGCTACAGCGAAAAACAAGCTTTATCGCCAGCTCGATGGAGGTGATGTTACATGGGCTCATGGCCGGAAAACATGTCGGTTTTATCCCCCAGAGGGCACTTGAGTATCCTCAATGGCGTGGAAAGCTCGTCGGCGTCTCTATTGATCCGTTCCCCCCTTTAGAGAGTACGCTATATTGGCACGCACGAGTGCACAGAGATCCATTAATCCAGTGGTTCAAGGAGCACTGTCTTGGCATCACAAGTTCACTCAAAGATGAAGGGACACTTATCAAGCCCGGTCCGATAAAAAGTAAGCCCCGATAAAAGATTAAAGCCCGCGCTGCCACTCCAGCCTTAAGCCGCTTGAATGCGGCTGAGTCATGGCCTGCTCCACTTCGGCTAGCAGGCGCTGCTTGTCTTTTCCTAAGTTCCCTTTGAGAACCAGATAGTTTGAAGCATGATCCGAACGAAAAACCGTTTTATTCAGTTTCAGATGCGTCAAGAGAGTATGCATTTCGACGAATAAGCCATGTTGGTCCGGTAGCTGAAACCGGCCGTCGAAGCTGGCATCCATACGCTCACTCCCTAATGGCAGTGTGACCACCAGAGTAGAGAGGTACTCGGGCTGAGCGGCATTCATTAACTTAGCCGAGTTGATGGCATGCTGTTGTGACAGTTCGGTGCCACCGAGCCCATTTAAGATCATCACCGAAGATTTAATTCCTGCCCTTTTTATCTTTTTCAACGCGGCGAGCGACGACTCGAAGGTTTCACCCTTTTCTATCCGTTTCAGCACCTCATCATCACCACTTTCGCAACCGATGTAGAGCAGGGATAATCCGAGTTCTCTGAGCCTTGACAACTGCTCAGCACTCTTATTTCTAAGATTTCTCGGCAGACAATAACTACTGATGCGGGTAACTTCTGGCAGGTGCTCACGGATAAGCAAGCAGATAGCCTCGAGCCTGTCGAAGGGGAGGCTCATCGCATCACCATCGGCAAGAAACATCCGATGAACCGAGCGGCCACTGTTGGCAACACTCATAATATCGGCTTCAATCTTATCCAGCTTCTGCGCCCTGAATCGCTTCTGAGGAGCGGTATACATGTCGCAAAAGCTGCAACGATTCCAGCTACAACCGTTAGTCACCTGCAAAATGAGTGACTTCCACTCCGATGGCGGACGAAACAAAGGCTCGATATAGTTCAAGAGGAGCTCTCCGATGACAGGAATAATCAATAAATCATAAATGAATAGCTATCCTTAGATCCACAATCCATACCCGATTTCCACAAACAGCTGGCTAGGGACTCGAGTCAAAGCTGCTCACACGCGAAAAGAGCAACAAACAAACTCCACATCAAATACTTACAACATTGCAGATGTTTTTTTTGCCGCCTCTGAAGCATTGAATATTACCACCCACTAATATAGAAAAATACGATGAAGTGTGAGCGAAGTCCCATGTTTAAGCATTAGCTACTTAAAAATAGGTATCTATTGACCTAGTTCAATTTTTGCCCTGAAACTTTTTGTTAACATGCATGAGTTTTCAGTTTGCATGACTTTTTTTGCAAACTCACCATTTCTCATTTGGGAAAATCATGAAAAGACAGGCGCATCGGGCCTGCATGCGTGAAGATAAGAAATATGCAAATAGCACAACAATTGCAAGACAGAAGAGGGGCAGAACTGCATCATGACGTTCATTGGGACGCTATGACCGCAGAACAAAAAATAGCCCTATATAACCTGCACCGATTTGGTTATCGGCTGTTGTTTGTCCGCCATCTGCACTCCGGACCTCTGGCTGTGATCTCTCAACAAAATCATCTGGCAACGATAAGTGCCCATGGTGAAGTGGATTACAGAACAGATATCCAACTACGAGACTAAACCTCAACAATTTGTCGGGGAATTTCTCAAAAAGGAGCACCCAAGGGTGCTCCTTTTTTTATTATGATGTTCAGAGTGTGACGAAATGGCGTATTAAGAAGGTGCTCTACTCTCGCCGAGCGAGAGCACTTTTATACCGTTCGGAATAGCATATCAAGATGTGGGATCCCATCTTCAAGATAGACTTCAGAGACCGGCTCAAAACCAAGCTTTTGATAGAAATCCTTGAGATACTCCTGGCCACCAAGCTGGATATTTTTCCCGGCCCAATAACTCTCTGTCAACCTGATGGCTTCTGTCATCAATGCATACGCCACACCGCCCCCTCTTGCCTGCTCGGCAACGACAACCCGCCCGATACTGGCGTCTGTATAACTGACTCCGGGCGCGAGTAATCGTGCATAAGCCACAATCTCTCCGGCATCATTTCGTCCCAGCAGATGACGGGTTTCAATATGGCGATCCTTCTCATCTAATTCTGGGTAGGGGCAGTTTTGCTCAACCACAAAAATATCTACCCTAAGTTTCAGTAACTCATACAGCTCGTCTACCGAAAGCTCATTAAATGTCAGAACGCTCCACTGCATATCATCTCCTCTTTTTGAACGATGACAGAAATTAAAAAATCAGTGTAACATCACTAAGGTCAAAGAGGCATCGCGGGTTATTTCAAATAAAATAACCCGCGATGTCACTGGGAATAACCAGTCTGTTAATCGCTGCCCCTCCTTATCGAGAGCACAGCCACAACGGCGATAAGTAACAGGGCCGAGATGATAAGAAAGACATCATTATAGGCACTGATATAAGCCTGTTGCGTCATCAATTGCCCCAGCATCGCATTGGCCTGCGCCGAAGCGGTAACCGGATCTGATCCCGCCAGAGTCAATGCATCTGCCGTCTGCATCAGATAACCATTAGCCATAGGACTCACGGCGGGCAAGGTCTCTTTAATATGTGCCAGGTGCTCTCTGGAGAGGTTATCGGTCAGCGTAGACACTAAGGCAATACCAAATGCCCCGCCTAAATTACGCATCACATTGAGCACAGTCGAGGCTGAAGCGTTTTCATGGGGCTTGATATGCATGGTCGCAATGATACCGATAGGCACCAGGATAAAGGGCTGACCCAAGGCACGCACTATCTGCGAAGCGATCATCTGATCGCCGGCATAATCTATGGTCATATGGCTGTTCATATAGTAACTCAAAGAGAACATCAGAAAACCAAATGCCGCCAGATAACGCCCATCGAAACGCTCAACCAGTTTCGGCACAAGGGGCAACACCAGTAACTGCGGAAACCCCATCCACATGATCACCTCACCAATCTCCAGCGGACTATAGTCATGGATCTGCGACAGATAGAGAGGGATCAAATAGATAGCACCAAAAAGCGCCATCCCTAACAGAAAATATGCCACCGTCGAGATAGCGAAATCTCTCTGTCCCAGCAGCCTCAGGTTAACAAGGGGAGCACTCTTCTTAAGCTGAATATAGATAAACAGGGCTATGTTGATCACGGCAATAACCGAGAGATACTGAATGAGCTCGGACCCGAACCAATCTTTGCGGTTGCCCTCCTCCAACACCACCTCTAAGCAGCCCATTCCGATGGCCATGGTGATGATACCGGAGAGATCCACACTCTTTAACTTGTCCCAGATGATCCCCTTGCTCTCCAGGCCATAGGCGAGCATCGCCATCACGATAAGCCCCGGAGGCACATTGATATAAAACAGATAATGCCAACTAAACTGCTCGGTTAACCAACCTCCTAACGTGGGACCGATAGAGGGAGCGAAAGTGGCCGTGACCCCAAAAAGGGCCATGCCCACGCCGCGTTTATCGTCGGGAAGAAACTCGAGTATCAAGCGAAATGCCAGGGGGATAAGTGCGCCCCCGAAGAAACCCTGCATCGCCCGAAACGCGATCATCGACTCTAAGTTCCATGAGATCGAACATAACAATGAAGCTAAGATAAAGGCCGATGTGGTCCATAGCAGGTAACGGCGCACCGACAAGCCCTGACTCAACCAACCGGACAGTGGAATCGCTATCATCTCGGCAACCAGGTAAGCGGTCGCTATCCATGAGCCCTCCTCCAGGGTAGCGCCTAAACTCCCCTGGATCTCTTTCATCGATGCATTGGTGATCTGAATATCCAGGATCGCCATAAATGCACCGATCAGCCCGCCAAATACCGCGATCCAGGATCTGCGACTACCGCGCTCATAACCCTGTGGCAGAACCTTAGGCTCAATCATGCTTTGAGAGCCGTAGCCAACCTCATGAGTAACAATGGTACTCATCTGTTAGTGACCACGGTTGGCGGCAATTGCACTATCGAGCGGTAACGCACTTGTATCGACCTTAACGATGGCACTCAGACCAGGTACGACTCTCTCCCGCTCATCACCGAGATCCAATCGGATCCTAACCGGAATGCGCTGAACGATCTTGGTAAAGTTCCCCGTCGCATTCTCGGCGGGTAGCAGACTAAATTTGGCACCGGACGCCGGCGATAGACTATCGATGATACCTGTAAAGGTTTTGTCGGGAAACGCATCGAGATTGACCTGAACCGACTGGCCGGGCTGCATATGTTGGATCTGGGTCTCTTTGAAATTAGCCGTGATCCAAACAGCCCCATCCGGTACCAAACTGTAAAGTGCTTGTCCTGGCTGAACGTATTGCCCCTTCATGGCGCCACGCTTGCCTATCACGCCTGAAAACGGCGCCCTCACTTGTGTATCTGCTAACTGGATTTTGGCCAGTTCTAACCCTGCCCTCGCCTTTACGACATTCGCATCGGCCTGTAACAGTTGCGCATTAAATACGGCAAGCTCCCTTTGCTTAGCAACCAAAGCCGCATTTGCTTCGTCAAGATGCGCTACTGAAGACTCGAAACTCGCCTGCATCTGATCTACATCATCCTGGGAACTATAATTCTTCACCTTTAACTTCTTAGAACGGTTCAGCTGTTGCTCCGCCCTTAACCTGTCCGACTCTGCCGCAGCGACTCCAGCCTGTGCCTGAGAAATCAATGCATGTTGCAGCTCGACTTGTGCCGAGAGGGTTTGCAACTCGGCCTGCGAACTATCCAGCTCAGCCTGACTCTGGGCTAGCTTAGCTTCATACTGGTTATCTTCCAGTTGAGCCAACAACTGACCGGCTTTAACATGCTGGTTATCGGTAATCTCTGTCATCACTACATAACCGGGAACCTTGACGCTGATATGCGAGATATCCGCTTCCACATAGGCATTATTGGTCGACTCGATAAATCGAACTTGCGTCCACCAGTAATAAGCACCACCAGCAAAGGCTGCAAATATCAGTGGCACTGCAATGAATAATTTACTCTTGGACATATATGACTCCTTGATTAGTGCCCTATAGTCTACTACTGTCTTTATTAGTTTATTAGATAGTTAAAAATCAACCGACTGTTTCACAGGTGTAACAATCATGGATCTTAATCGCGTGCAGATGTTTGCTCAGGTCGTCGAACAGGGCAGTTTTACCGGGGCAGCAAAAGCCTTAGGATTAACTAAGGCCACTGTCAGCCGAAAAATTGCCGAGCTGGAAGCCGACGCCGGTGTACAACTCCTTTTTCGTACCACCAGGTCGCTAAAACTCACCGAAGCAGGTTCAGCCTATTACAATCGGGTTCAACATATTCTTATCGATCTGAAAAATGCCGAAGATCAGCTCAGCGCCAGCCAACAACAGATCAAGGGAAAGCTTAAAATAGTCTGCCCCATCGAGATGGGACAGCTTTTTTTCGGCAAGATCTTTGCCAGATTTTTAAAGGCATACCCTGACATATCCATCGAAGCGGAGTTGAGTAACCGTAAGGTAGATGTGATAGAGGAGGGAGTAGATGTTCTGTTTCAGATAACCAGCAGCTCCGATAGCCGCTTGCAAACCTATTCACTGCTCAATACCACTAAGACCCTAATGGCCAGCCCTGAGTATCTTGCACAATACGGCACACCACTTACCCCGCAAGCACTCAATAAGCATAGGGCGGTCAAGTTAGAGTCGGCTCATATCGATGGCAGCTGGACACTGTTCGACGGAAAAGAGTGGATCACAGTAGAGCCCGAGGCTCAGCTGGTCGTGAATAATGTCACTCTGGCCAGAGAGGCGGCGATAGAGGGGCTGGGGATCACCTCGGTGCCCACCCTGATAGCCCGGCAAGCCATAGATGAACACCAGCTGATTCCACTGCTGGAAGACTTCCCTATGGCACAGACAAAAATAACCATGAGCCTGCCACAGCGTGCCTACCTGCCCGGAAAGTATCGTGCCTTTATTGAGTTTATCTACAGGACGATGAGCGAAAACCCCGATAACCATCTGCTGGAGATCCCCGACTTCGTCTCGTTAAAGTGAGATTTTCCTGGCTTAAAATCAAAGATTCTTAAATTAAAAAGCGCATCCCTGCAAAAAGAGGGATAAAGCTGCTAACATTGCAGGCAATTTTTTAAGCTTAATGAGATAAGGCAAGATGGGAAGAGCATACCAAAACCGCAAAGAGTCCATGGCTAAAACTGCTGGCCAGAAAACCAGACTTTACTCCAGATACGGTAAAGAGATATACGTTTGCGCAAAAAATGGTGGTTTCGATCCTGAAGGCAACCTTCCACTCCGTCAGATGATCGCCAAGGCTAAGAAAGATCAGGTACCGGCTCATGTTATCGAGCGTGCCATCGAAAAAGCTAAGGGTGGCGGTGGTGAAGACTATGAAACTGCACGTTACGAAGGGTTTGGCCCAGGTGGGTGCATGGTCATCGTCGACTGCTTAACCGACAACGGGAAGCGTACCTTCACCGAAGTACGTCAGGCATTCGTAAAAAATGATGCTAAGCTGGGTGGCCCGGGCACAGTTGGTCACATGTTCGACCATCAAGCCGTTTTCGTCTTTGCCGGCGAAGATGAGGAGGAGATCCTTGAGATCCTGATGATGGCAGATGTAGACGTTACCGATGTCGAAGTCGAAGATGGCATGATCAGTGTCTATGCCCCTAATACCGAGTTTTACAAGACTAAGACGGCATTGACCGATGCTATGCCAGAGGTGAACTTCGTTGTAGAAGAGATCACCTTCGTGCCTCAGACCATGACTGAAATTGACGATCCAGAAGTGATCGAACAGTTAGAGAAGTTCCTGGCGGCCCTCGAGAACTGTGATGATGTGCAGAACGTCTACCACAATGCAGAGCTTCCCGAAGATTAATAACTAAATCAGCTTTTTTTAAGGCTCAGTAATCATTAAGATGCTGAGCCTTTTTATTGCGTTTTATCTGCCCTTAATGCTTCAACCAACACGAGATAACACCACAAAATTCAGCCCTGACGGCTGGATACATTGTGAAAATAATCTTTAATCAGGTTAAATAGTTTTTATCGCCCGGCACTCCACCTCATGTCATCACTAACATCGGGGCTAAAAGACAGGCATTCGATGGACTTTTCACTCAGTATTCCTATCATTAGATGAGTGGAATTTATCATGCTCATGGATGAGACTATCGATTTGCAGACATCAATAATAACAGCAACCGCTCTGCAACTTTTAATGCTCTAAAACCCAATAGGTAACTTATGAAATACACTAAGACAATACTCGCTATCACCCTGACGAGTTTGCTTACAGCTTGTGGTGGCAGCGATGATGACTCGACCCCACCTCTGCCGGAGTCAGGAACATTCAGCCTGGGAGTTTCGGATAACCCTGCCGATGCCGAGATCGTTAACATCGCATTTAAGCAGGTCGTACTTAAGAACGATGAAGGCTCTATCTCTTTCGACGTCTCCGAAGATGGCGAACTTAAACATATCGATCTGCTAACCGTACAGGGAGCCGAGGTCGCGACGCTCGTCAGCGGTGAGACGGTCCCTGTTGGCGAATATCAGATGTGTATCTACATGCAAAAGAGCGAAACGGCAGATGAAAACAGCTCCTATGTTCAGACTGCCGATGGTATCGCCGGGCTAACCACCAACAGTAACGGCTCCTGCGGAGGCATTGGCGCCGAAGATGAAGATACCGGGCGTCTGTTCTTGAATAAAACCTTCACCATCGAAGAGGGAAGCAATACCTTCGTTGCCGAGTTCAATCTGGCCAAGGGCCTACAGTCGCCCCATGGCAATAAAGATTACTGGACATTGAAACCTACATCGGTTCAGCTGGTCAATGCCGCCGAGATAGGTGCAATTTCGGGTCAGATCAGCCCCGAAACCATGGCTAGCTGTGAAACTGCGGCTGTCGATCTGGGGTTAGCCGATGAATATAGTCCCGCCGTTTACCTCTATCCTATCGACACCTTGCTCACAGACATGGCCGACTTCAGGGCAGAAAATGAGCCTTACCTGCTGACCGAGGTCGCGCCAATGGCTTCAACAAGAGTGAACCCAATCCTGAATGAGGAGGAGGTCGAGATAGGTCATGGGTATGAGTTTGGTTTCCTCGATGCGGGCACCTACAGCCTTGGCTATACCTGCGTCTCCCAAAATGATGACCCCGATAATGCCGATAACCTGGAGAGCACACCAGCCTTCTTCATCCATATCGACGAGCAAACCGTCGAGGTTACACTTGGTGAAACGACAGAACGTCACTTCCCTGAGGCGTTTGTGCCGGAAGCTTAATAACAGCTATAAGCCAGCGCTGAATTAAATAATAAATAAGGCACTCGATTGAGTGCCTTATGCTATTTATAAGAGCGTATCTACCCTACTTGGTTGCGACCCGTTCCCCCGGATTTTTCAGCCCATCGCCTTTAAGATAGGTATCCAGAAACTTTACGTAGGCTTCCGATGCTGTAATACGGTTGTTTTTCTTGCTAAAACCATGCCCCTCATCATCAAACACCACATACTCCACCGGTACGCCGTTTTGCTTCACCTTTTCCACCAACTCATCACTCTCGATCTTAAGCACCCGGGGATCGTTCGCTCCCTGTATGACCATCAGAGGTTTAGTGATATTTTGAGCATGGAACAGAGGCGAAATGGCTCTGTGACGCTCTGCATCTGTAGCCGGATCGCCCATCTCGTCGTAGAGCGCTTTCTTAAACGACTCCCACCAGGGTGGAATCGACTCTAAGGTTCGTACCCAGTTGGTGACACCAAAGATATCGATGCCCACCTTAAACTCCTCCGGCTGGAAGGCTAACGCGGCGGCTGTCATGTATCCGCCATAGCTCCCCCCCATGATCCCAATCTTATCGGCATCGACCCAATTCAGGCCTTGAAGGTATCTCTTTCCATAGACAATATCCTGCAGATCGTTTTCACCATGATTCTTATCATCGAGATGGAAGAAGGTCTTACCATAACCAGAGCTGCCACGGTTATTGACCGCAAATACGGCATAGCCATGATTGATCAGATGCTGACGCATCGCACTGTATCCGGTGCGGCTTTGGCCACCCGGTCCGCCATGAACAAACACCACCGCAGGGCGCTTATTTTCAGCACTCGCCCCCTTAGGCTTAAACAGTAAGCCCGGCACCTCTAACCCATCGAAACTCTTGAAGCGCACCACTTCACTCGCCACCAGGTCACTGGGGTTAATCTTAGGATTCAGTGCCTGAGTTAGCTGTCTTGCCGCGCCGCTATCCATCTTCCAGACAAAGAGGTTAGAAGGTGAGGTATCTGAGTTGATATAAAATGATAAGGTGCTCTCATCTTTAGAGAAGTTCACACTTCGCAGATCGCCGGCGGGTAGCTGAGGCAGGCTCACCTCCCCTCCCGACTCGGTATCTAAAATGGTGATCCGGGTGCTGGCATCGGCATTGACACCACTGACACGATATCTGCCCGACTCAGAGAAGTAGACAAAGCTAACATTCCACTCATCTTTCACCGCTAAAGCATGCTCGCCAGTAGCAATCTCGTATTGCCAAACCTGTGAAAACTCTCCCTTGGCATCGGTGCTGTAATAGAGGGATTTACTGTCGGATGAGAAGGTCATCGGGCTGTAATTAGCAGGCTCCTTGTGCTCGCTGATCAATGTTGGCTTAAGAGTCCGGGTTCTGAGATCCAGCAGATATGTGTCACTATCCCTGTTGGTATGTGTTTTAGCCAATGAGAGGAGGTGCCCATCCGGCGACACTTCCGAAATATCAAAACCCTGTTCATTTTTAAAGACTAAGGTACGCTTATAGGTTTTTGCATCGTAACGATAAAGATCCATAAACTTAGGATCTCGCTCGTTAGTGGTGGCATAGAAGAACTCGCCGTCATTGGTAAAATTCACAAAATTAGCACGGGTATTTTCACTGTTTGTCAGATCTTTGATAGTCCCGTCGACCTCACGTACAAACAGATGATAGAGTTCATTGCCCCCCTCATCCTGAGTCAGCAGTACACGATCATCGTTAGGAAACCAGGATACCGGGTAGGTGGTATCTTTAAAGTTGGTCAGAGCCACCTTATTGCCGGAAGCAACATCCATCTTATAAAGATTAAAGATCCCGCTCTCGTCGGATCCCATCAGGATGGAGCGACCATCCGCCGAAAAGGAGGAACCAAAATAGGTCGTAGTTTCGAAGAAGGTCTTGGCATCATATTTCTGCACACTTGCCTGCACGGCAGTCGGGTCACTAACCGCGTGCTCATTAGAGTTTTTAGCTGAGTTTGAACACCCGGTAAGACCTAAACCTAAGGTTACGGCGAGCGCTATCGCACTAAGGTGAAGAGACGTTTTCATATTTCCCTCTTTAATTATCCCAAATATTTGGTTAGTCAAAAATCCATAAACTTCACACCATAATTAACCCTGACAGTTCTCAACCAAGGTTTATTAAGATGGGTATAACCTAGAGGAAAATGAACACAAAGGCGAATTGTCGGCTCAATGTAGCGCCCTTTCCACCCGCAAGTGTAAACGTCAGGCAACAAAAAGGGCCCCTCAGGGCCCTTGGCTAACTGAAGCTCCATCTGGTCTGTCACATCGCTATACAGTCTCTTAAAACGACGGTCTGCAGGGAACCGGGTAGCAATTCACTGGTTCACGAAGATCATACTCAGATGAAAGTCCATTTAACTTAACGTTTAAACACGTGGAACTTCTCAATACCATATGACTTACCTTCGGCGTGGCAAGTTGCACACGACTCCGAAGTTGGCAATGTATACCAGTCTTCAAGCTTTTCAACATTGATTTCACCACCTTGCTGCAACATGTGATTCTTAGCCGATTCATCATTATGACAAGCAAAGCAGTTAGCGGTTACCGGACTGGTCATCACACCCGATTCCCCACCGTTATAGGCTTTCGACAGGATATATTGATTAGGAATAGAATTGATATCGATACCTTCGGCATGACAGGCAACACAGTTTTCTGCATTTAACTTAGCAGCAGAATTTGCTTCACCATCGGGATCTGTCGCCGTGTTACCGACTCCCCAGTGCATGCTGTGAACCATTGGACCGAAGCCTGGTGCAGAGCCCTTAGCGTTGCGGTCCTGGCCATTGTTATGGCAAGCGATACAACCTAAGCCACCATCGTTATAGCTACCGTTTTTGTGATAGTTGCTACCATTGGTGTGACATGTTGTACAACTGTCCGCCGTGACAGAGTGTCGACGCGCATACTCTGTACCGGATAGAGCATCGGAGTATCCGTGAAGCGTTACGCCATCGTATCCCGCATCCTCCCCGAAGTTGAAGGTCACACGTGAGCTGGCGATGATCTCCAGGAATACCTCATCGAGCGATGAAAAACATAATGTTGCTGAGCCGGAAGCATCGAAGGTAGTGCTATATGAGCGGGCCGCACGACCCACAATTGACGCATTCTCGTAACCGTGCAGATAAGCACCGATATAAGAGATGGTTCCATCCGATGTTAAGCTCTGCAGATCTAACTGCTGCTCCCCCTTGAACAGAGAGATATCGGTACAGAACTCACCAGACTCATTGTTGTAAACCTGAGAGGTGGCCAGACTATGCTGTTCATGAACCGCTTTCTTCTCTCCTACCTTTTTATGGAACAACCGCATATCGCTTCCTTCATTAAAGGCATTGAAGGTGGCCGCTAAATTTGAAGTTTCAACACTTGCAGTATCATGACAATCGATACATGTCTGCTGTGAATAAACCGTCTCAATCGGTTCTGCGTGACAGGTATAACAGTTAGAGGGAGCGAAATCTTTTTCAAACTTCTGATGATTGATGTGACCAATCTTCTGCAGGCTATTCTTGGCATAGCCACCGGTATTCAATGAGCTGCCGCTATCATCAACATCGCGCGGGACATGGTTATGACAGGTCAGACATCCAGCCACCAGATCGGTTTCACCTTCGGCATTAATCGCCGTGTAACTCGAGTGCTTGATGGAGGAAGCCAGGAAATCCACGTGGCAGCTCTGGCATGTCGCCGTAGATGTTGTATGAATATTCTCGGTTTTATCGACCACAATATAACGTGACTTAGCAATATTGTCGCCACCACCAACAACCAGACGAATAAGGCCTTCGGTGCCCGCGTTTACCGCGGCCATGGGAGCGATAAACTCATAGCGGCCGTCTTGAGTCATAGTAAGGCTGGCACCTTCGGTAGAAACATTGGCACTACCACCGACAGAGCCGTCACGGCTACGCTGAATCCCCTTCTCGGTCAACTCTGCTACCTCCGCACTCGCCTGCTCGAGTCCGGTGATCAAAACCCCCTCTTCATTGGTGATCTCAAATTCGAATCGAACCAACCCCTCTTCAAGGCTGTGAGACAGCACCTCAACATTGGTAACCAAGGAGCCCCCTACCGTTGGAGGAGGCGGAGTCGTGCCGTCTTCGCCGTCTTTGCCATCACTTCCACAGGCAGTTACGCCCACTGCTCCAGCCACTACCAAAGCCAGATAACGTTTATTCAATACTTTCATCGCCA
Source organism: uncultured Shewanella sp. (assembly GCF_947501225.1). GTDB lineage: Bacteria > Pseudomonadota > Gammaproteobacteria > Enterobacterales > Shewanellaceae > Shewanella. The sequence continues at coordinate 45,919 of NZ_CANMUW010000003.1, read as the reverse complement.
CTCCCGATTTTTACTATTTTTTGATTGCAATCCTCTCGCCCCCGGTAAATACATTAACGTTTGCAGGGATAATTTTTTCCAAAAGAGGGCGAATTATTGAGCCGAGTCAAAGGAGTAGAGAGAAAAAATCAGAGTGATAACTAAACAGTAAAGAGCAGCGCCAAGAACATAAACAGTGTCGATAAAACAAGCAAACAATAAGGAGAAGGCTGAGCAACATTAAACACAGATGTTTCAGTTAATGTACACTGAAAACAGGATTAATTTGGCCAAACAAAAAACGGTAACAGATTGAATAATAGTGCCTTAGTCATCATCCGGCATTAGCATCACATCATCAGGCTCTGCGTTACACACAAACGGAAATTGCAACAATCAAACACGATAAGTTGAAGTTCACCAGTTCAAATCATTTGGCAAGCCGCCTTTTAACAAGTATCAAGCCACACCCTTTAAAGCGTTCCGATAATGATTATCAGGCAAAAAAAAAGGACCTTTCGAAGGCCCTGTTTAAACTAAATCAATATAAAAGGTTGGGGGTAAGCCTAAGAGCAGCAATCCCTTCTCCACCAGTTCTTAGGTAACTTCTCAAGCAGTACCTTAAGCATGAGTATCGCCAGCACAACACCAGATGTATACACCACGGCAGATGGCAACAGATTATGCTGTTCACCTATCTGAGGCATCACCACGAAACCATATGTTTCTACCAGATAGTTCACCAGAACACCTGATAACAGAGCAACACCTAACACCCCACCGAGATAACCGAACAGAGCACGCTTTCCCAGCTCCTTGGTGACGACACCTAATGTTGCAATATTCGTTGCAGGTCCAGCGAGCATAAATACCAGCACAGCCCCCGGGGAAACGCCAGCCAGGAGTAACCCAGCCGCTATAGGGGTCGACGCAGTGGCACAGATATACATAGGGATAGAGATGAGTACCATCACCAGCATGGCTAAAATGCCATCTCCCCATTTAGCCATGAAATCCCCCGGCACATAAGTTTGTACCAAAGCAGCGAAGAAGAGTCCGATCAATAACCAAACCGTAGTGTCACGTACCAGATCCGTTGCAGCAAAATGTAACCCCTTACCGATACGGCCGACAACCGAAGTGCCCTTCAGCTCTGTAGCCACATCTTTGGTCGATTCGCAGCAGCTTTCACTCTTATCACCAGCTTCACTCTCTTGCGTACTACAGCATGAAGATTTGCGTGCTTCAACTTTTGCCTTGCTGCTACAGCAAGATGAAACTTCTGGCTCCGCAGCTTTTGCCTTGCTACTACAACAAGATGAAACTTCTGGCTCCTCAGCTTTCTCCCCGCTACAGCAAGATGTAGACACAGGCTTTGCGCTAGTTAGTAATGGCTCAGTTGCAGCCATGGGTGTCATGCTCACTGCTTTCCTGCTCGATTCACTCTTGCTGCTACAGCAGGAGGGGATACCTTCATCGCTCTGTTTTACTTTGGGCTGCGTTTCTGCAGGAATATCATCATCTCTTCCAACCAGCAGGCCTGCAACTATGGCGCTGGTGACCGCCGCAATAGGCCTGACTACCGCCATGAATGGACCTAGCAACACATAAGATACGGTCACCGAATCGACACCTGTCTCGGGTGTCGATACCAGGAAAGAGGTCGTAGCCGCTTTAGATGCACCGGAGCGTCTCAGGCCTACCGCCGCGGGGATCACACCACAGGAACACAGAGGCAAAGGAGCACCGAGTACTGCCGCTTTTACCGTAGTCTTAACGCCGTGGCCACCCAGCTGTTTCTGCATCCATACCATAGGAACAAACATCTTCAGCATGCCTGCCAATAGCAGGCCCAATAATAACCAAGGGGCCGAATCTAAAAACAGGTCAATAAAATTTGCTAACAACATACCTAACCCTTACTTTGACAATTTTTTGTATACTGTGATTTATCATGATGATGAGCGTGATTTTCACACTTGATATTATCGGTATTCGACTCTAATGCTTCTAAGATAGAGCAATGTTCTGCACTCTCCGGGCCCCCGCAGCAGGCATCAGACAGGCGCTGGAGTGAGACCTGAAAATGGTTTAACTCAGAAATTTTTTCATTCACCTGAGTCAGCTTGCTATCCACTAAGCCCTTAACATCTGCACACGCCCAGTTAGACTTATCTAACTCGATGGAGAGAAGCTCTGTGATCTCGGCCAGGGTAAAACCGACGGCTTTAGCCCTTAAAATGAATCGCAGCCTGTCGGCATCATTCTCATTGTACAAGCGATAGCCTGAGTCGCTGCGCGACGAAGGCGATAACAGCCCATGCTTCTCATAAAACCTCAATGTGTCGGCTTTGACTTCACACAACTTAGACAGCTCACCGATTCGATACATATATCGCCCTTACCTATGATCATAACGAGTACTGAATACTTAAGAGTATAAACCTTGGAGTTAAATCTAAGGTCAAGGGTTATTGTGCGTCACTTTATGCATCTATGCTTGTTCTCCTACGCGTATTGTGAAATCGCGCAGAAAAAAACAGCCTGAAGATACTTTTTACGGTAAAATACGCGCGCTACGAAACGGGAGCTACTGAAAAAGCTAGAATTGAGGGGCTTTTGGAAAGCGGTTAAGCGTTAAAAATCTATGGTGCTGTTCTGTTTTCCGAAAGATCCTTAAAAATAACTACTGGACCCTGTACCCAAATGAATAATGCCAGACCCATTCGTCGCGCGCTGTTAAGCGTTTCAGATAAAACCGGAATCCTTGAGTTTGCAAAATCACTACATGCCCAAGGTGTTGAACTGCTATCTACTGGTGGCACCGCCCGCCTTTTGGCTGATAACGGTGTGCCTGTCATTGAAGTATCGGATCATACCGGACATCCTGAAATTATGGATGGTCGAGTTAAGACCCTGCACCCTAAAGTGCATGGCGGTATCTTAGCGCGCCGCGGTATCGACGAACTCGTCATGGAACAAAACAACATCAAACCTATCGATCTGGTTGCCGTCAATCTGTACCCATTTGCTGAAACGGTAGCTAAAGAGGGTTGTACCTTGGCCGATGCCGTCGAGAATATTGATATCGGCGGTCCGACTATGGTTCGTTCTACTGCGAAAAACCATAAAGACACCACCATCATAGTTAACGCTAGCGATTACGGGCGCGTCATTGCCGAGATGAATGCCAACGAAGGCAGCACGACACTGGAGACTCGTTTCGATCTCGCTATCGCAGCCTTCGAGCACACCGCGGCATACGATGGCATGATCGCCAACTACTTCGGCACTAAGGTTCCTGCCCACAGTAAAGATGAGTGTCATGAGAACGCTTTATGCGCTGAAGGCTCTAAGTTTCCGCGCACCTACAATACTCAACTGGTTAAGAAGCAAGATCTTCGCTATGGCGAGAACAGCCACCAGAGTGCGGCTTTCTATGTTGATACCAATATCGATGAGGCTTCTGTTGCTACAGCGACTCAACTGCAGGGCAAGGCGCTCTCTTATAACAATATCGCCGATACTGACTCTGCACTCGAGTGTGTGAAAGAGTTCAGTGAGCCTGCATGTGTCATCGTTAAACATGCCAACCCTTGCGGTGTGGCGATTGGTGAGAACTTGCTGGAAGCCTATAACCGCGCGTTCCAAACCGACCCCACATCGGCCTTCGGTGGCATCATCGCCTTCAACGCAGAACTTGATGCGGCAACCGCTACGGCGATTGTTGAGCGTCAATTTGTCGAAGTGATTATCGCCCCTAAGGTGAGTCAGGAAGCACGCGAAGTTGTCGCGGCTAAAGCAAACGTGCGTCTGCTCGAGTGCGGCGAGTGGGGCGCTAAGACCACCAGCATGGACTACAAGCGCGTTAACGGTGGACTTCTGTTGCAAGACAGAGATCAGGGGATGGTAGGTCCGGATGAGGTAAAAGTCGTCTCTAAGCGTCAACCAACCGAAGCCGAAATGAAAGATCTGATGTTCTGCTGGAAAGTGGCCAAGTTCGTTAAGTCTAACGCCATCGTTTACGCTAAAAACAGCATGACTATCGGTGTGGGCGCTGGCCAGATGAGCCGGGTATACAGTGCTAAGGTTGCAGGCATTAAGGCTGCCGACGAAGGATTAGAGGTGCAGGACTCTGTCATGGCATCCGATGCCTTCTTCCCGTTCCGTGATGGTATCGATGCTGCGGCAGCTGCCGGCATCAGCTGTATCATCCAGCCTGGTGGTTCGATTCGCGATGAGGAGATCATTGCCGCGGCAGATGAGCACGGCATGGCGATGGTATTTACCGGAATGCGTCACTTCCGCCATTAATTAGTTCGAGGTTCGGGGTTCGAACCTCGATCAGAATAAAGTTTTTGACACTTAGAGCAAAGCCATCAGCCCTTGAACAAGGAAAACACACGCTTTTTTTGGCAAGTAAGTACGCTAGTAAATGAGTATGTTTGACGCAGTACAAGGGTTATGGAGAAGCTATAAAGGATTAAAAAAAATGAATGTATTAGTCATAGGTGGCGGCGGTCGTGAACATGCTTTGGCCTGGAAGGCGGCGCAGTCTGCACAGGTCGAAAAAGTCTTTGTAGCCCCCGGTAATGCCGGCACATCGTTAGAGCCTAAACTGGAAAACGTAGCCATTAACGTCGAAGAGATCTCGGCGTTGGTCTCCTTCGCCAAAGAGCAAGATATCGAACTAACTATTGTTGGCCCTGAAGTACCATTGGCCCTCGGTGTTGTCGATGCCTTCAATGAAGCGGGTCTACCTATCTTTGGCCCTACCCAGGGAGCTGCACAGCTGGAGTCTTCAAAGGCCTTCACCAAAGATTTCCTGGCCCGTCATGATATCCCGACGGCGGCTTACTCAAACTTCGTCGAGATTGAACCGGCTAAGGCCTATGTCGCCAAAGTCACAGCAACCACCGGTTTTCCGATTGTGATTAAAGCCGATGGTTTAGCGGCGGGCAAGGGCGTTATCATCGCGGAAGATCAGGCTCAGGCCGATGCCGCAATTGAAGATATGCTTGCCGGCAACAAGTTTGGCGAAGCGGGCTCTCGTGTCGTAATCGAGGAGTTCCTCAAGGGGGAAGAAGCCAGCTTTATCGTCATGGTCGACGGTAAGAATATTCTCGCTATGGCCACCAGCCAAGATCATAAGGCACGCGATAACGGCGATAATGGCCCTAACACCGGCGGAATGGGTGCCTATTCACCGGCACCGGTAGTTACTCAGGCTGTCCATGATTGGACTATCGATAACGTTATCCGCCCGACGGTCGACGGTATGGCGGCAGAGGGCAATGTATATACTGGCTTTCTCTATGCCGGTCTCATGATCGCCGCCGATGGTAGCGCTAAGGTTTTAGAGTATAACTGCCGTTTCGGCGACCCTGAGACTCAACCTATAATGATGCGCCTGAAATCTGACTTAGTTGAGCTTTGTCTGGCCGCCACCCGTGGCGAATTAGATAAGGTCACAGCAGAGTTCGATGGACGCGCGGCGGTAGGTGTTGTGCTCGCAGCCGGTGGATACCCTGAATCATACCGCAAGCACGATGTGATTGAAGGTTTAGATCTGGGTAACAGTGATGCAAAGGTCTTCCATGCGGGCACATGCATGAAAGACGGCCATGTGGTTACCAACGGTGGTCGTGTTCTGTGCGCTACCGCTCTGGGCTGTAATGTCACCGAGGCACAAAGGATCGCATACGGGCTCGTCGATAAACTCCACTGGGATGATATCTACTTCCGTACCGATATCGCTTACCGGGCTATTTCACGAGAGAGCTGATACCTATAAAGTGATAACCGATAAAAAATAAGACTGAGATCACACTCATTCTCTCATGCACACTTAGTGCATAAAAAAGCACCTGATAACCTTACTCTTATCAGGTGCTTTATTTTTTAAGGGCTCAAGAAAAGCAGCAGAACAAATACCTCTTCAAAATGAATAATCATCGCAAAAATTAAATATTCTCCAATACAACAAACTATAAACACTGTAAAACATCATTGTTGCAGTGTTTTCATCTGTGTACACTCCAGCTCTTTAAAAATTTGGCTGGGGGGCCTGATGAGATACCTGTTATTAATAATCACCTTGTTTATTACCGCGTGCGGCGGTGGAGGTGATGAAGCAAGCACAACACCACAAGAGAAAATGACGCACCCGGGGCTCTCTTTATCTGATATCCGAATTGAATACTCACCCGGTGGCAGCCTGACCCCATCAATCAATGACGCTATTGGAAGTATCAGTTTCAGCTTAGCCGATGGCGCGGCTAATGACGTTGTGCAAATCAATCAAAACAGCCTGACCATATTAAATGCCGGTAAAACCAAGCTAATCGTTACCGATAGTGGTAACAAGCAGTATAAATCAACGAGCAGTTCATTTGATGTGACCGTCGACAGAGCCAGCCGTGATCCTCTGCTGACTAACAACTACTCCTACCCTTATGTCTCTGGTGCGACTCACAAAGTCAGCGTCGGCGGCGTCAAAGGTCAATTGCTTTATGAGCTCACGCCGGGTTATCCCGCTGATGTTGTCAAAATCGACATAGCAGGCTCCTTGATTGTATGGGGAGAGGGACAAACTCAAGTCACTGTCAAAGACGATGGCGGACGTAACTATCAAGCCAGTGAGAGCCAATTTTCAATCACGGTCGAAGCCGCAAACTCTCAGTTTGCCACTTATCAGGACATTACCAATAAACCACTGGTTATTGGTGGCACCTTGCTTCCGGAATATTCAGGCTCACCGAGCAGCGAGATAAGCTTCGCTATCGCCGAAAATGCCAATCAGGATGTGGTACAGATACACCCAGCCACAGGTGTAATGAACATTAAGGGAGCCGGCGAAACAGAAATCGTCGTCACCCAAACGGCCGAAGATAATCATCAGGATATCGCCACACAGACCTTCAAGGTCAGCATAAATAAAGCCGCTAACACCAGGTTTAAAGCGCCTGATATAACGATCCCATACGGGTTCGATGATGAGCCAAGACTACAAACAAGCGGGGCACAGGGAGCACTCACCTTTGAGATTGTCGATGGCGAGTCCACCGATGTGATCAACTTTATCAACAATGAAACCGGACAATACCGCTTCAGCGGTATCGGAAAGACTAAGGTGATGATCACAGACTCGGGAAACAGCAACTACCTGAGTAAGACGATCATTACTACGGTAAATGTCGAACGTGTTCAATCGGTGCCGCTCTCCTCGGTAGATCTTGAAAGTTCATATCAGCAAAACAAGGTGATATCGGCGCAGATCGCAAGCAGACAAGGAAAGCTAAGTTTCGCTCTCGCCAAAGGCAGCGCCACCGATGTGGTAAGCCTGGATGCACAAACGGGTCAGATGACAGTCCTCAAACCAGGTACAGCTGAGATCATTGTCACCGATGATGGTGGCCAGTACTACACGGCACAAACCACAAACTTCCTGGTGACGATCAACAAGCTCACTAACGATAAATTTACTGTCGATGACGATCTGCACGGTAATGTGGCAAATACGGTTTATACACCCACAGCCAAAGAAGCTCAGGGCGTCGTAACCTACGCGATCTCTCCTAAATCGACACCAGGCGTATTAACACAGGATCCCACGACCAAAGTCATCACACTGACCGGTGCCGGCCGTGGCTGGTTAACCGCCACCGATCATGGCAACGAGTACTACCACAGTCAAACGACTGACTTCATTGTCGATGTCGGTTTCGCCGATGGTTCGTTTACGGTTTCTGCCGTTTCGACTGGCTATGCTCCCGGTAAGGTCGTCACGATTCCGGTGGCCGGAGTCGTTGGAGAGCTGAGTTATGAGCTGGAGAACGGCCAGCCGGACGACGTAGCCAGTATCAATATTGTTGACCGTACTGTCACCATCAAGAATGCAGGGACAACCCACTACACCCTAACGGATTCAGGGGATGCCGGTATAGCCCCCCGCAGAGTGCAGTTAAGAGTATCGATAGCCAAGGCTGCAGAGAATGTTGATTTCAGTCTTAACTCTACTCTCATCGATACCGTGTTTGAGGAGGGTAAGCTGCTTACTTCACCATCTGTATCGGGAAATGCTGCAGAGAGTTCGATCAAATACTACGTCGACTATGGCGACAGACAGGTCGTCACTGCCGACTCAAATAGCGGCGCACTCACAGTTCAGGGAGCAGGATCGGCCCAGGTACAGGTGACCGAGGAGAGCCGCAACTTTGAGGATACGGTACGAAGCTTTACCGTTAACATAGCTAAGGCTAAGCATCCCGGTTTAAGCGTTGCGAAAGAGGTTCCCGGCGCGAGTTACTACCCGGGGCTTGAGATGGCACCTGCTGAACTGGCCAACCGATTCGGAGATCTTAGCTATAAGTTCACACACACAGAAAAGCCGGAAACATATGAGTTAAACCCAAATGGAACCTTGAGAGTACTCAAATACCCCTCATCCGGTACTAACACTTATGTCCGCATAACTGCCACAGATGACGGCGGTGATGATTACCTGCCAAGCTCTGTCGATTATGATGTTCATGTCAGGCCTATCGAAGAGGGGAGCGGCGAGCAGGCCGTACTCACATTCGACGGAAGCGACTTAGCTATCACCTCTCCCATCGATGTGGCCGCTGGAGATGTAACATACTTCTCGGCCTCCGATACCCGCTCGGAAGCGACGGCTCTGGGGGGAGACACTCAACAATCAGGTGGCTATGCCACTCAAACTGTTACCGTTTGTGAGAACCCATCAGACTTAAACAGTTGCACCTTAGCCACTGTCAGGCTGCAAAACACCAGCCATTGCCCCGACGGCAGTAAAATTGCTTACCCTGTAGGGGCAAAGATCCTTTATCAGTGCCCGGGACTCAAACAGCCGACACGCTCAGAAGTGACGGTTAGCTTCGATGAAAATGATGCCTTCAATGCATCCCTCTCTGCCGGCAGCTATCAATCTAAGGAACCAATCACCTTAGTACACTTTGCCAAGCCCTACCGCTCGGGAGGAGTCATCGAAATGGGTGATATTCAAGCCAGAGCATGGTGGCTTATCAAGGTCAACCTGACCGTAGACTAACGGTTTTATATCGCATCACTCCGGTGCCAACATAAAAGTTGAAGGCCTGATACTCGTCGAGTATCAGGCCTTTTTATAGGTTGAGCCAGCTGTTGAATGTCTGAATCTCATTGGACTTGCCATTCTTTCAGGCTTCAGGCACTGATAAGCTCCAGTGTGGGCTTTGCTTGCAAAGGCTGCCCTTTTGATCGTCTAGGCTCTATATAAGTATCCAGAGGCTTAGGGCGGCCTATTGCATAGCCTTGGGCATAGTTAATGCCAATCCCCTCCAGTCTGTCGATGATATCCTGATTTTCGACAAACTCTGCCACGGTCTCGATCCCCATGACATCACAGACATCATGAATCGATTTAACGATGGCAAAATCTTTAGCATTGGTCGCTAAGTTTTTGACGAAGCAGCCATCAATTTTCACATAATCGACAGGAAGCTCTTTCAGATAGCCATAGGAGGCAAAACCTGTTCCGAAGTCATCTAATGCAAATAAAAAACCGAGTTTCCGTAGGTAGTTGAGCATATCCATGGCACGATTTCGATTCTGAATTGCACTGGTCTCAGTGATCTCAAAGCAGATACACTGGCTCGGGATCTCGAAACGTTTAAACTGCTCGGCAATGTATTCAACCATGCCTTCGGCACCGAGACTATTTCCGGAAAGGTTAATCGAGATGCAGTGGTCATCCCAGATCTCTTCATGCAACGAAAGCCAGAGAAATGCCTTACGAATAACCTCTTTATCCACATCATTCATCAACTTAAAACGTTCTGCGGCCTCAATAAACTGCGCCGGCGGCAGGATACGCCCGCAAGGCTCCTGAATTCGGAGTAAGATCTCCATGCGCTGCTTGTGCTCACCCTGCCCCATCCCTTTAATTGGCTGATAGTAAAGCAGTAGTTCATTGTGCTCTATCGCCTGAGCGATTCGTACCGCCCACATGGGAGCATTACGCTGATAGATGGACTCTTTATCATTATCATCATAAAAATGTACCTGATTACTGCCTTTACGCTTCGCTGCAATACAGGCCACATCGGCATCCTTAAGCAACTCTTTGGGACTGATGTAAGGAGCCCTGGCAATGGCGACACCGGCACTCACTCCCACTTTATAGTGGCAACCATTATCACGCAGCACTTGCAGAGAAACGCTGGAGATGATCCGTTTAATAAGTTGAGCCACCTCTAAGGCATTATGATCCCGGATAGCCAAGCCAAACTCGTCTCCACCTAACCTGGCTAACATCTCATCTTTACTCAAACACGATTGCATCGCTTTAGCAACCATAGCCAACATGCTGTCTCCTGCGCTATGCCCGCAGGAATCATTGATAAGCTTGAACTGCTCAAGATCGAAATAACAGATCGCTATCGATTGGGCATCTTGACTGAATTTATCCAATCTCTCTTCGAAAGCGCGGCGATTTAACAGTGAAGTGATGGAGTCGAAGTTGGCCTTATGTTTTAATTGCCGTTTAAATAACTCCTCCCTGGTGATATCACGAAGCACGATAACGCTGCCTATCACTCCTCGCTTCTGGTTAAGTAAATTACTGATACTCCGTTCCAATATTCGTGTCTTATCGGTTGTCAGCTTTAATTTACTTAATACAGGTTGCTGAGTCTGGCTGAACATGAACTCAAACAGATCATCCTTGATGCTCTTATCGGTTTTCACCAGTGCGTCTACCGAAACACCTATCGCCCTGTCGCTCTTCACACCGAGTAGTCGCTCGGCCTGGGGGTTCAGATAGACGACCTTCGCCCCCACATCAGTCAAGATAACGGCCTCAGCTATCGATTCTAAGGTCGTCTTAAAACGCTCCTTCTGCTGAAATATTCGTGCTAGCAGGGTATTGACCCTGTCGGCCATAACGACGAGCTCAGAGCAACCGCTCCCGACAAGCGGAGTGTAGGTTTTGGCTGTAGGATCGATATCGGTTACCTGAGTCATCAACTTTCTAAAGGGACGAATAAGCCCAAGCTTGAGCCAGATATATCCAATGATGAGGATCAGCAGACCCACCCCCACGATAGAAAACGTTACCAGGTCATATTGTAATTTCACCTGATTAAACGCCTTTTCAGCAAACTGAACCTCAAGGTGTATCGGTTGTTCAAAAACTAAGCTTTGGACCTTAATACTCGATATAGGTTGATCACTATTTACCTTATCAACCAGAGTTGATTCACCGGGTACCACTCTGATCTGACTAACCAAGCCCTTAAGGCCATAAGTTGAGAGGTGCTCGGGTGTAAGCTTTCTGGTCAGAATGATCGAACGCCCCTCAGAGATCGGCACTAAACTCACAATGAAACTCTTCCCCCGCAGCATATAGATGCCGGACTGAACTTGAGTCGCATGCTTTAACTGAACAGGCACGGGATCGAATTGAAATGACATCATGTCATCATAAATGGGAGAAAATGGCTGCAGTTCACCATCATTCAGATAAAACAGACTTAAATGCTCGGCAATCTGGCTATCACGCCAGGCCTCATCAACCAGTTGTCTATCTTCAATGGAGAGCTTGGAAAGCGGAAGGGCGTAGACATTCGCTAATAACCTGAGTTGGTTAATATCTTTTTCTACCTGATTTTTTATCGTGCTGAGCTCGATGTTAATTGCACTGCTTTTGAACGTATCTACTCTGTGATCGAACCACATGCTTAAACAGTATGAGACAGAGATGACAGCCGGTAAGCAGAAGCCCACAATAAAGACGACTAATTTTTTGCCTATACGCATCTTATTCCATCTTCGGTAAACATTTTATCACTCAGAGCCGACAGGCTATTCATTTAGGGGATTGATGGTCTGTTGAGTCCCTGAACGCCACAATCGATAATGCTGCAACCCTGCACACTCCCGGTGCCACATATTCATCGGTAAACTTTTAAACGGCCCCTAATTACAACGACAAAAAAACACACAACTGAAGTCCGGAGAGGAGCATCTATATGTCGATTATCTATCGGAATGGCGACATGGGTGTGCAAAATAACGCATTTAAAGGCTGGATAAAACCCGTTTTGTTTTACTCGTTGCTAAAGTAATCAATAGCCTGCATTTATCTGGTTTTATTAGCCTTGATGTAGCGCATTAAAATACTGCTGATGCACAGGTATTACTCCAAAAACGGATAGAGGTCACACAACAAAAATCGATATAGGGGCCTTACGCTCCCGCTGTGAGCTTTCTGGCACTGAGCGTTTTGTCTCAGCTAACTGCAAGCGGCCGTCCACACTAAGTCGGATTATGAGTAGAAAGCGGGTTTGATTGGTATATTGAAAATAGTGACACCCAATAAAAAGGCCCGCAATATGCGAGCCTTAATTAACACAGTAAGTGCATCAAAAGTTATTGGCTTACTTGTGATATTGAGCCGATAGCTCGTGTACAGACTTAATAAACGATCCGGCATGTTCAGGATTGACATGCTGGTGAATACCGTGACCTAAGTTGAACACATGGCCGGTACCTTCACCGTAGCTCGCTAAGATCTGATCCACTTCCTGATGGATACGCTCAGGCGAAGCATAGAGTACCGATGGGTCCATGTTACCCTGAAGGGCCACTTTGTTGCCGACACGACGACGTGCATCACCGATATCAACAGTCCAATCCAAGCCTAATGCATCACAGCCTGTTTCAGCCATAGCTTCGAGCCATAAGCCGCCGCCCTTAGTGAACAGGGTAACCGGTACCTGACGACCATCGGCATGACGAGTCAAGCCATCGACAATCTTCTGCATATAGCGCAGTGAGAACTCACGATAAGCGTGATGCGAAAGTGCGCCGCCCCATGAGTCGAAAATCATCAGAGACTGTGCACCGTTAGCAACCTGAGCATTCAGGTATAGTGTCACCGAATCAGCAAGCTTATCGAGTAGCATGTGAAGAGTCGCAGGCTCTTCATATGCCATCTTCTTAATCTTCTCAAATGTCTTGCTTGAACCACCTTCAACCATATAGGTCGCAAGCGTCCATGGAGAACCGGAGAAACCGATTAAAGGTACTTCGCCTTTCAATTCGCGACGAATGGTACTTACCGCATTCATCACATAACCCAGCTCATCTTCAGGATCTGGAATAGATAGCTTCTTAATGGCATCGATCGTGTCTGTTGGACGTTCAAAACGCGGGCCTTCACCGGTTTCGAAATACAAACCCAGACCCATTGCATCCGGTACAGTCAAAATATCGGAAAACAGGATTGCTGCATCCAGATCATAACGACGAAGTGGCTGTAGTGTTACTTCACAAGCCAGCTCCTTATTCTTACACAGCGACATGAAGTCACCGGCTTCGGCACGTGTCGCTTTGTACTCTGGAAGGTAACGACCAGCTTGACGCATCATCCAGACAGGCGTTCTGTCGACAGGCTGTTTTAGTAAGGCGCGTAAATAACGATCATTTTTTAATTCTGCCATGTGGCTCTATTCCTAGATTTATTGATTTCCGCTGGGTCAGTAGTTTAGCATTTGCGCGAATAAAGTAACCTCTATCAGCTCATTTATGTGACAAACCCCTCTTCACACCAAAATCCCTCATTGCGATAACTCACTCACCATCTTCATGCCGACAAGTTTAATCCCAAGTTACGGAAAGTTAGAATGTAAATAACCTGACAAAAATTAAGTGTTAATGTTCCCAATATGACAGAAAAAAGTTGCACACATCTTCAGCCTTTGGTATAAAAAGTCTGCGCTAGCAAGAACAATCAAGAAGCTCGTCGCATCGAGCCCGCAAAACCTTTACTCGCCCAGCGGTAGCATTCTATCGCTGGGCATTTTATTTTCAGCCATAAAATTTCGCTGATAGCCCCCTCATTTCTGTATACAAAATAATCATCTCTTCGATTTAATAATATCTGCCTAAATAAGCGAATAATGGTTGATCATTACCCTGTTTCTCACCTACATTAGAAGTCAGGGAAGAACTCTTTAAGGGGAACTATCATGCTAAGACAACTAGAGAAAGCCGAACAAAAATGGGGTGGTTCTAACACACTTATCGATCATTGGCTGAACAACCGTCGCAAACTCCTCGTCAACTACTGCCAGATAGCAGGCATTCCTCCCTATGAATCGACTGAAAAGTCACTTCCGGAGTTAACCTCGATCAAAGAGTTCTGTGATATTTTAATGGACTATGTTTCAGAGGGGCATTTTGAGGTATATGACCGTGTCGTGACAGCCTGTGAAAAACATGGGGTATCGAGTCAGGCACTTGCACAAAATCTGGTTCCACGCATCAGTGAGACTACCGACTCGGCCTTGGATTTCAACGATAAGTATACCGAATTGGTAGATGATAAAGTGCTATATCAGCTCGACAAGGATCTGTCCTCTTTGGGCCATGCGATGGAAACCCGCTTCGAATTAGAAGATCAACTACTGGAAGTGCTACATACTAAGCACTCATAATAAGGTTCTAGGTTCAAAAAGTTTAAAAAAAAGGCTGGATTCATATCAATGAATCCAGCCTTTTTGTTGCTTCACAGCACTGAAATACCAACTCTCAATACTGGTAGCAAACGGTCAAGTCCACCTTCTAAGCACATTCTTTCAGTGGACCCGACCCGTTCTGATTTTTATACCGCAGACTGGAAGATCACTTCTCCCGCCTTCTCGGTATAAGAGCTCATCTGATCAAAGTTCAGATAACGGTACGTATCGGCCGCCGTTGCGTCTAACTGCTTAGCATACTCCTGATACTCGTCTGAACTTGGCAGGCGACCGAGAAGTGCAGCAACTGCGGCAAGCTCTGCCGATGCCAGATAAACATTCGCACCGGTCCCCAGACGGTTAGGGAAGTTACGTGTCGAGGTGGAGACAACGGTTGCGCCATCGGCAACACGCGCCTGGTTACCCATACACAGAGAGCAGCCCGGGATCTCTACACGAGCGCCGACTCGTCCGAAGATGGCGTAATAACCCTCTTCGGTTAACTGATCACGATCCATCTTAGTTGGAGGCGTGATCCACAGACGTGTAGGCAGTGTCGTGGCAAACTTATCCAGCATCTTACCGGTTGCGCGGAAATGACCTATGTTAGTCATACAGGAACCAACGAAGACTTCGTCAATCTTAGTGTCTTTAACATCCGATAGCAGTACAGCATCATCAGGATCATTAGGGGCACAAAGAATGGGCTCTTTAATCTCATTCAGATCGATTTCGATAACTGCGGCATATTCAGCATCGCTATCGGCCTCCATCAACTCTGGATTTTCCAGCCACTCTTCCATAGCCTTGATACGACGCTCTATGGTACGGCGATCGCCATAGCCCTCGGCAATCATCCACTTCAACATGACGATATTAGAGTTAAGGTATTCGATCACTGGCTCTTTATCCAGCTTGATACTACAGCCGGCGGCACTACGCTCTGCCGACGCATCTGACAGTTCAAATGCCTGCTCTACCTTCAGGCTTTCTAAGCCTTCGATCTCCAGTACCCGGCCAGAGAAGAAGTTAACCTTACCTTGTTTCTCAACGGTTAGCAGACCCATCTCAATGGCTTTATGGGGAATGGCATGCACAAGGTCACGAAGCGTAATACCAGGCTGCATCTCACCTTTAAAGCGAACCAGCACAGATTCAGGCATATCCAGAGGCATAACCCCGGTAGCTGCGGCAAAAGCAACCAGACCGGAGCCGGCCGGGAAAGAAATACCCAGCGGGAAGCGAGTATGTGAGTCACCACCTGTACCTACAGTATCCGGCAGTAGCATTCGGTTTAACCAGGAGTGAATAACACCATCACCCGGACGCAGAGAAACACCGCCACGGTTCATGATGAAATCGGGAAGTGTATGATGTGTATTCACATCGACGGGCTTTGGATAAGCTGCGGTGTGACAGAAAGACTGCATCGTCAGATCGGCACTGAAGCCAAGACAAGCTAGGTCTTTCAGCTCATCGCGTGTCATAGGACCGGTTGTATCTTGTGAACCAACCGAAGTCATCTTAGGTTCACAATATTGCCCCGGACGAATACCTTTAACACCACAAGCCTTACCTACCATCTTCTGAGCAAGGGTATAACCTTTTCCGGTATCGGCTACATCTTGTGGAAGTACGAACACAGTCGATGGCTCGAGTTTTAACACTTCACGGGCACGGGCAGTCAGACCACGACCGATGATCAGTGGAATACGTCCACCGGCTCGCACCTCATCCATTAAGACATCTGTCTTAAGTGTGAATTCGGAGATAACCTCGTCACTATCGTGGCGCTTAACGACACCTTGGTATGGGTAGATATCAATTACATCGCCCATGGCCATCTTGCTGACATCCAGCTCGATAGGCAATGCACCGGCATCTTCCATTGTATTAAAGAAGATAGGCGCTATCTTACCACCCAGGCAGAAACCACCACCGCGCTTATTAGGCACATTAGGAATATCATCCCCCATGAACCAAAGCACAGAGTTAGTCGCCGATTTACGTGAAGATCCTGTACCGACAACATCACCCACATAAACGAGTGGGAAGCCTTTAGTCTTAAGCTGCTCGATCTCTTTGATTGGACCAATCACACCGGCCTCATCGGGCACGATACCTTCACGGGCATTCTTCAGCATAGCTAAAGCATGCAGTGGGATATCAGGGCGTGACCAGGCATCGGGAGCCGGAGACAGGTCATCTGTATTTGTCTCACCCGGCACCTTAAATACGGTCAGAGTCACTTTTTCAGCAAGCTTAGGACGGTTAAGGAACCACTCGGCTTCGGCCCAGGATTCAACAACCTGCTTGGCAAACTCATTGCCCGCCTGCATCTTCTCAACCACATCGTGGAAAGAGTCAAACATCAACAGCGTCTTCGATAATGCTGCAACGGCAAGTGGCGCTTGCTCGGCATTATCTAACTGAGCAATAAGCGGTTGAATATTGTAACCGCCCTGCATGGTTCCCAATAGCTCAACTGCACGAGCAGATGAGAGGATAGATGATTTGGCTTCACCTTTGGCGACGGCATCGAGAAAACCCGCTTTAACATAAGCGGCTTCATCAACTCCTGGTGGAATTCTGTTTTCAAGCAGGTCCAGGATAAACTCCTCTTCTCCTGCAGGTGGGTTTTTAACCAGCTCAACGAGTTCGGCAACTTGGTGGGCATCTAGTGGCTTAGGGACTACGCCCTCTGAAGCACGCTCTTCGACGTGTTTACGGTATGCTTCTAGCACGGCAACATTCCTCTTTGTTTGGCGTTCTAACAACGAAACTGCACGTCTTCATAAATGAAGCTCACAGTCCTGCAGGCTCGACCCTTATTTCTGCTCGGCATTATACAACAGGTTTACAAAAGTTTGAATCAGATCACACTCTTATGAGTCATAAACAGGTGATAAATCCACTTGTCTGTTAGGAGCGATCTGTAATTTAATCGTTACCCCTGAGAAATGAAATTAGACAATAGTTTTAAAAACTGATAATCACACTTAAAAACAATACCTTAAGCAAAATAACACTGCCTATAGCAGGACCGTAATTGGCGGCAAAAATCAAAATAAAATCACTTGTCCCCTCCCAATATCATGTAAAAATGATGATAATTAGTAGTACTATTCACCATAGTTATATTGAACATACCGGAGCCCTATGACCGCCTCACGACTCTCTGCCATCATTTTCGATATGGATGGCATACTTATCGACTCTGAACCGACCTGGCAAAAAGCCGAATATCAGACCATGAGAGATCTGGGGTTAGAGATAAGTTTTGAAGATACACTTCAAACTACCGGTCTTAGAATCGACCAGGTGGTGAGCTACTGGTATCAACGTTTTCCCTGGGATAATTATGACAATAACCTCATTGCCGGTCAGATAGTTGAACAGGTAGCCAGCTATATACTGAAAGAGGGAGCGCCTATGCCAGGGGTGATCGATGCGCTCAATTACTGCCGGGAAAGGGAGTTGAAAATAGGTTTGGCTACCTCATCATCCCATGCAATAGTCGATGCCGTGTTGCAAAAGCTGGATATCAAACACTACTTCGACTCGGTTCAATCTGCCGAGCACTTAGCTTATGGAAAGCCACACCCAGAGGTGTACCTTAACTGCGCCAAGGAGTTAGTGGTTTGTCCAACTGAATGCATAGCCGTTGAAGATTCATTTAACGGGCTCGTCGCGGCTCGTGCGGCCAATATGCAGGCTTTAGCTATTCCCGCACAGGAGCAACGCCTCGACACGAAATGGGTTATCGCCCACCAGCAACTCGATGACCTCACCGAGCTTCCGGAGTATTTAGAGGGGAAAATAAAGTTTTAAGTTTTATCACTTTATTCGTAAACTCCCTAATGAAAAGCCCACCTATATAGGTGGGCTTTCTCTATCTGGCCGGTAAAAATATTTACCAGATCTTAACGCGATCCTCTGGTGCCAGGAACATCTTATCGCCCTCTTTCAAGTCAAATGCCTGATAGAATGCCGGGATGTTTCTTGGGGTACCCATGGCGCGGAAATGGCTTGGCGAGTGTGGATCAGTCATCAAACGACGCCCCAACTCCTCATCACGGTAGTTACGACGCCATACCTGTGACCAACCGATAAACAGACGCTGCTCACCGGTTAGACCATCGATAACTGGCGACTCTTTACCATTAAGACTCAAATGATAGGAACGGGCCGCAACAGTCAGCCCCCCTAAGTCACCGATATTCTCACCTAAGGTCAGATCACCGTTGACATATTTCCCCGGTAGGGCCTCATAAGATGAGTACTGCGCAGACAGTTGAGCACCACGCTTCTTAAACTCTTCGCGGTCTTTATCTGTCCACCAGTCACGAAGATTACCATCACCATCATATTTGGCGCCCTGATCATCGAAACCATGGCTAATCTCATGACCGATAACGGCACCGATACCACCATAGTTTACTGCGTCATCGGCATCCATATTAAAGAAGGGAGGCTGAAGAATAGCGGCCGGGAATACGATCTCGTTCATTACTGGGCTGTAATACGCATTAACCGTTTGTGGCGTCATATGCCACTCGGTGCGATCGATAGGCTTACCCAGCTTATTCAGCATGGTGTCATACTCGAATTTCGCATAACGCTTATAGTTACCCACAAGTTGATCCGCTTTGATCGTAAGATCCGTGTAATCCCTCCACTTATCGGGGTAGCCTATCTTATAGGTAAACTTAGAGAGCTTCTCTTGAGCCGCAATCTTAGTCTCAGGTGTCATCCATTCCAGTTCATTGATGCTCACCTCAAAGCCTTTGATAAGGTTTTGAATCAGCGCTTCCATCTTCTCCTTTGCTTCCGGCTTGAAGTGTTGTTTCACATACTCCTTACCGACAAGCTCACCGATGACCTGATCTGCAGCATCGACCGCCTTCTTCCAGCGTGGCTTCTGCTCTTCGATACCCATCAGGGTCTTGCTATGGAAGGCAAAATGGAGGTCGACAAAGTTCTTACTCAGGAGCTCACCATAGCTGTCAAGTAGATGGAAAGAGAGGTAATCCTGCCACTCGCTCACGGTAAACTTATTAAACTGGGCACCAAATTTTTCAAAATAGGAGGGCTGACGCACGATAGCTTCGTTTACCGAGCTCATGTTGGCACTGTCGGCAAATAGCCCGAAATCAAAGTCACTCACAGTTGCCTGAAGTTCGGCCCTGTCCATCTTGTTGTAGCTCTTATTGGCATCACGTGATTCGACACGGCTCCATTGACTCTGTGCGATAAAGTGCTCAATTTTAGCGACACTGGCAGCCACCCGCTTAGGATCTTTGCTACCGGCTTGTGTCATGAGGTCTGTGACATAACTCTTTAATGCAGCCCGGTTAGCTACAAATTTCTCATCATCTTTCAGGTAGTAATCACGATCGGGCAGTGTTAAGCCTGACTGGTAGAGATATACCGCATATTGACTTGAGTTTTTCGCATCGTTATTGACATAAAAACCAAACGGCATCTGAACGCCGCTCACCAGCAGGCTGCCCATCATGCCAGCGATATCTTCATGGCTCTTTGTGGAAGCGATAGCAGATAATTGTCCACTCAACGGCTCGATACCCAACTTTTCGATGATATCTGTGTTCATATAGCTGGCATAGAAATCACCCACTTTTTGCTCGTTGGATCCCTCAACCTTATCTTGCTTGGCAGCGGCCTCATCGATAATTTTTTTCAACGCATCCTGGCTCTGTTCATAGAGCACAGAGAAGGCACCATAGTTAGATTTATCGGCAGGAATTGGGGTATTTGCCAGCCAGTGACCGTTCACACTGTAATAAAAGTCATCCTGATGGCGTACACTATGATCGAAATTCTCTTTTTCGACGCCTGATACCTTAGCCACCTCCTGAGCGGCACCTATCGTCGGCTCATTGCTGCTACAGGCGGCCAGGCCTAAGCTTAGTGCGATACCTATCGCCAGTTTACTTACTCTGTTCATTTTCATCCCCCGATCTATCCTTTTAGAGTCTCACTATGGTGGAGCTGTCTATAAATTTTTGAGCTCACACA
This sequence comes from uncultured Shewanella sp., assembly GCF_947501225.1. Classification (GTDB taxonomy): domain Bacteria; phylum Pseudomonadota; class Gammaproteobacteria; order Enterobacterales; family Shewanellaceae; genus Shewanella. The sequence goes on along the minus strand of NZ_CANMUW010000003.1, from coordinate 25,382 downwards.
CTATCACTGCGCCATAAAGGTCTACAGTAAGTTTTTGTAACTTTGTATGAATTAAGGCTGTAAAACAGGCTTACCAATTCTTTCCTATGAATATAAACAGGGTCATCTCACCGTCATCGGCCCAACCAAAACCGAGTGCGGCAGGCCCCATGGATGTGTCGGTTCCAAAATAGAGGCTGCCGGAATAGATGAGATCGTCCAGATCCACCCCATCTCTGTAGTCCCAGACATTACCGGCCTCGATGCTCGTACCAAGGTATAGAGGGTAATCCGTCATCCCCAGCACGTCTCGTCCCAGATCATATTGATAGACGAAGGCACCAAACAGCTTATGAGCACCAACCAGTGCATTTTTGTGGTAGCCCGACAGATTGAGGAAGCCACCGAGTTCAGAGACATGTACGCTGAAACTCTCATCTTTGTCGACGGTAGCCAGTGAGGCTATCCCTACGAATGCATGGTTACCGACACTTAATGCCCCGCGCCAATCCGCCTCTATCTGGAAAGAGTTTTCGGTATTTTGAAAACCTAACAGATCGGGGGCCGACTCGTTTCTATAATAGAGGTTCAAGGTAAATCGATTACCTGAGGTGGGGAAGTTGATGCTATTGAGGTCGTCATAGCCGAACTTGAAGTAAGCGCCGTAGGTTTCATATTTAAGTTCTTCAAAGAAAGCCTTATTCTCTAAGAGCCCCTTTTCTCCGGTAATACCAAGCTCAACCATCCCCTCTTTAACATAGTTATATCCGATACCGATATCTGCCCTGTATTGAGTTTGGGACAACTGAAAGGTTTTAGCATTCTGCTCATAGAAGTCCCAATCTTTTAGCTCATAAGCAAGCTTGGCGCGGCTAAAGAACTCCTGATCATAATCAAGAGGCTGATAAAACTCGGTAGAGATCAACTTTTCAAACCCCAACCTCAGCTCATTACGCCACTCTCCACCGGTATCTGTGATATCCGTCAGTGTGTAGGCCAGATCCAGTGATACCACCGAGTCCAGAGAGAAATCATCCTCCCAGCTGAAACCGAGCTGAAAGTAATTTGGGCCCCATGATTTAGCCTTGGTATTTAATGTGAGCACACGCCCCTGTTCTGTATCGGAAAACTCGGCATTTACCTGTTCAAACTTATCCAGGGCATATACGTTAGCTATGCCTCTCTCCAGCCGTTCTGTAGTAACGACCTCCCCGGGGTAAATTCCGAAAGCTTCCCTTAGCAGTGAGTCACCCACTTGCGATTCATTGTTAAAAACAATATCGACTAAGGGGCGATCAAACTCATCCACCCAAGCTCTGCTTCTGGATTTTTTCCCTTGCAGGTAATCTGCGTATTGGGACTCGGTGAGACTCAGCTTCTTAAGTAGAGCGATATGTTCAAGTGCGGAAGCCTCTCCGAGGGCATAGGCCTGAGGCATAATTGAGAAATCAGTAGTGCTCATCTCGCCAACATCCGGGCGAATAAGAATATCACCATCACCAAGAAGGAGTTTCTGCCTCTCTGAGCTGGCATTAGTCAACATTGTCGATAGCTGATTCAGTACCGCAACGGTACTGTTCAACTCCGCTTTCTTTACCAGAGATGAACCAATATCGACGGCAATGATGATGTCTGCCCCCATCCCCATCACCACATCGATCGGCATGTTATTTGCGATTCCACCATCGACCAGAAGCTTACCTTCATATTCAACCGGCTGAAGCGCACCGGGAACGGTTGCCGAAGCCTGCATGGCCTTAACGACACTACCATTGTTGATAATTACGGCCTGGCTTGTTTCGAGATCCGTTGCCACGGCACGGTAGGGAATGGCTAACTCATCGAAATGGCCAAACTGATGGACCAACCCGGTAGAGCGCTGAAGAAGTGTAGACATGGTCTGCCCACGCAACAGCCCATTAGGCACTTTCACTTCATCATCGCTATAGCCCATATTAACAGGGATATTAAACCTGTCCCTCTGCTGCTTATTGCGATAGCTCAATGACTCCCTTGGAATCGTATCCGAGTACCCATCAGACCATGACTCGGTCATCATGACCTTTTCAATCTCAGTTGCACTGTATCCAAGGGCATACATACCGGCCACATAGGCTCCGATACTGGTTCCGGCTATGTAATCGACAGGGATCTTGTTCTCTTCGAGCACCTTTAATACACCGACATGAGCCGCACCTTTCGCGCCACCGCCACTGAGAACCAAACCAACTTTCGGCCTGACTTCGGCCATCACGGGGAGTGAGGTGAAAATGATCACCAGTAAAAAAATGAGATTACGTATCATAGGGTAATGGTTCTTAATTATTAATTGATACAGGGCGGGCATATTCTAACAAAATAAACATAACATAGTTAAAACATATATAGGGAGTAAATATGAATAGAAACATGGGGAAGCAGGGTATCAACCTGCTGGTGATATCCCCATATATGACTCCATATCATCCACCGTCAAAGGCTTGGAAAAATAGTACCCCTGAATAACATAGCAACCACGACTGAACACCTGCTCGAGTTGCTCTTTAGTTTCAACTCCTTCTGCCACCACATTGAGTTTCAAGTTTCTGGCAAGCTCGATGATACTACTCGCAATAGCCTGATCATTTTCATTGGTAGCAATATCGATGAGGAAGGAGCGATCGATCTTTAATGTATCCACATCGAAATGACGCAGATAAGCGAGTGAAGAGTAGCCGGTACCAAAATCATCGATAGCAACATCAATTCCAAGCTCCCGTAGATCCCTCAAGTGGTCTTTGGCGATGTGCAGCTCCTTCATCAACACCCCCTCGGTGATCTCAAAGCCTAAAGCTGAAGTCGGGATCTTGGTCTCTTTCAGGATCGCCTTAACACCATCGATAAAATCGGGCTGACGGAAGTGAACCGCTGAAATATTCACAGATAACTTAAAGGTATCCTTGTAACTCTCAGCCCATTTAGCTCCCTGTATACATGCCTGGCGTAACACCCAACGATCGATATCGATAATCAATCCGCATGACTCTGCCACCTTGATAAAGATATCGGTACGGATCAACCCATCCTTATGATGCCGCCAGCGCAGTAGAGCCTCCATCCCGATTAACTTATCCCCCCTGAGGATATCCACCTGAGGTTGGTAATGGAGCTCAAACTCATCCCGTTCGATCGCTTTACGCAACTCCCCCTCCAGGCGTAGATGATAAAGCGCTTCAGCATTACGATCGGAGGAGAAGTATTGGAAGTTACCTCTTCCCTCCTCCTTAGCATGGTACATCGCCTGATCGGCATTTTTAATTAACACCTCAGGTTGTCTGGTATCATCAGGCCACAGGCTGACACCGATACTGGTGGAGATAAAGAACTCCCTTCCATACAGCTCAAACGGCGCCTCTATCTGCACCAGCAACTCACTGCAAATATGGTTGATAACGTCGACATTACCGGCATCTCTGATCAATAGTACAAACTCATCGCCGCCGAACCGGCAGAGGGTGTGTTCTTCCGAAATACATGACTGCAGTCTGCTGGCAGCCTCGACGAGCAGTGCATCCCCCATGCTGTGACCATATGAGTCATTAACATGCTTAAATCTATCCAGATCGAGAAAGATAAGTGCTAACTTCTCACCGCTTTGCTCTGCGCGATGAATGGATTGCGCTAAACGCGTAGAAAACAGAGTACGATTGGGAAGGCCCGTTAACACATCGTAATTAGCCAACCTACGCAGATCCGCCTCTGTGCGCTTTCGCTCAGTGATATCTGAAAATACAGCGACATAGTGGGTAACGTCCCCTTTTCCGCCAAGCATGGTCGATACATTAAGCCAAACCGGACAGCTACTACCATCGGCGCATACAAACTCCCGCTCTCCGGTCCAGGATACTCCCTGTTCCAGGAGGTACGCGATCTCGTCCGAACGCCCCTCTTTAGCCACAACAAGATCGGAAAAGTACTTGTGGGTTAAGACTCTCGCATCTGAACCTAAGATGGTCTGAGCCGCTTTATTTGATACTTTAATTCGTTCGTTAGCATCCAGAATCAACACCCCTTCAGAGGTGTTACCAAATGCTTGCGCCAAGAGTTTCACATCATCTTCGAGTTTACGTTGTGCCGTGATATCTGAGTAAATTCCCGCTACACGCAGGATTTTCCCAGATTCAGGCTCTTGCTCTACAGCCCGACCCCGTACACGGATCCATCCCCATGTCTTATCATCTCGACGATAGCGATATTCGACATCAAACCTGTCACTGTTACCATGGATCATACTGTTCCAGGATGCCATAACACGATCTTTTTCATCTCGATGAATGGGGAAATCATCCAAAGCTAACAGTTTATTCTTTCGATCCTCTTTTCGTTTAGCTCCCCGGTTTTCCAGACTGAACATCTGGGTGTCATGCCGCCACTCCCATAGCTCAGAGTCGCTTCCCTTAAGGGACTGACGTAATCTGTCCTCACTTTCAACCAATGCGCTATTGACCCGCTTAAAGGCTTTAACTTGCCTTTGACGATAAACGATGACACTAATAAAAATACACAGAGCCGTGAATAGGATCAGTCCCTGAAACCACTGAGCCTGCCACCAATATTGCTTTACTTTAAACTCAAACGTATGGGGCTGCGTTGTCCAGATCCCATTCTCCTGGCTTAAGATGTCCAGTTGGTAATTTCCGGATCTCAAGCCTGTGATATTGAGCTGCGACTGTCCCTCCAGCAAGAGGTAATGACTCTCGGCACTATCCCCCTCACGACGAAGTCTGTACTGCAATGTCAAAGGGGTGTCGTCAAGGTAATCAAGACTTGTGATCTGAAAACTTATCATTCTGGCACCGGGGTGAATAACCATATCCACCTGAGGAATGAGATCGACTTGAGTCTCATCGTCATACAGCACCGACACAGCTTCCAGAAAAATATTGTCTCTTTGGATGCGATTTGTCAGTGCATCTATCTCCAATGCCATTGCACCATCGGGGCTTCCCAGATAGAGGCCATAATCCGGGTCAAAGAAAAAGGCACCGTCATTTAACTCATCTCCGATGAGCCCATCATTTTCACCGATAACCAAAATATCTTTATTCTCAATATCCTGCCTGATTATCGTATAGGGACAACCGACGACCCGATAGTCATCATCCTGGTGAATGAAAAACACAGATGAACAATCTACCAGCCACTCCTGATCCAATGATTTAACCTTACCCGTGGCGGGCGTGTATTCGATGAGTCCCTTGGGAGATGTGCCAAGCCAAAGTACACCCGGTTCGACCAGGTTTATGTAGTTGACTTCAACATCGGTATCCTCATCGCTGAAAATATCGATCTTTGAATGAAATTTACCGTCACTATCCAAATAGCCAAAAAAGCTTCCTCCACCGACCCATAACCGACCCGACTCATCACGAAATAGCGCCCTAAGATCCCGCATGCTGGAGCGGCTCTTGACAGCGTCAATTAACACTTCCTGCGGTTCGGCTAAACCCGGCTCCCAGAAGTAGAGACCTGTCATGGTAAGAAACCACCAGCGCCCCTCAATCAAGGGATCTTTATAGCTGGTATAAACAATCTTTTGCTCCAGGGAATATGCTCCGCCGGTCCACTGAGCAAAGCGTTGGGCTGTAAAGTTAACCTTATCTACCACGAACAGACCATTAGTTGTTGAAAGTAGCAGCAGGTCGGGTGCCAAGGGATCTATCTTATAGATACTATCGTTCAGCTCGATACCTTGCGGAACTAAAGTCTTAGAGCGCTTTGTCTTTTTATCGATAACTATGAGGCCATTATCCGTCCCCAGCCAAAGATTATCCCCCTCGGCAAACACGCCCCATACCATCTCATTACTGATGTTATAGGGCTCAGACTTGTTAAATTTATCGATAAGGAAAGCGGGATCATCGGCCAGAACTGCCAAACCGTCCCCCGAGCCGCCAACCCAGATGATTCCCGTGTTATCTACCGCAATATCGTTGATATAATCGATATCTGCACTCTGCTTCAGCTGCTCTTTAAATATCTTATGATCTGTAGTACCGGGCCGCCACTTGATTAAACCAACATGACCCGAGATCCAAAGATTACCGTCATTATCCTCCGCAATTTTGGTGGTATAGTAGGGTAGCGTCTCCACCAGACTTACCTTCAAGTTATCGACATCGACCCTAAAGACACCATTGGTCGAGCTTAACCAGACTCTTCCCTTAGCATCTTTAAACAACCATTTCATCAGGCCATTTTTCTCCTCCCAGGGAAAAACCGCCAACCGCCGACCATCACTATCTCTCAACTGCAGCTCATACTCGGTCCCCACCATGATGCGACCATCATCGAGAGCTACCAGGTTATGCCATAGAGTATCGTCATTCGTCGGCAGGAAGACGATCCTCTCTAATGAAGATGGCTGGTAAGTATACTGCAGCAGCTCCCCCTCCCGGGTTAGAAAGAGATAGCTACCATCGTCTCGTGTAGTCTGAGCGACTATGCTTCCGCCCTTAAACTCAGGAAACAGCTCCTCACTGCCGAACTTAACAAACCGGTTATCCAGAATGTCATAGAGGTAGTTATCGGAGTAGTTACTGACAAGCAGATGTTTTTTACTCAGAGACTCGACAACATTCACATATTCATCGGAGAGTCGCAGGTCAAATTCGACTTTATCGATCCGTCTGACTTTAGAGTTACTTAACCTATAGAGGCCTTCATCTGTAGCCAGCCACACGAAACCATATTCATCGAAGCTGATATCATTGATCTGGGAGTTTGTCAGACCTTCCCGCTCATTAAAAACACGCGCCACCAGATCACCCGCCATGACGGAGGCTTGGCAACAGAGGAGTAACAGGATTGGAAAAAGTAATTTTTTTAAGTAAGCGATCTGCATTCAATAGACATCTTGTAGGCTTACTTCGAATGTAGCAGTTCGTCGAATCAAATTCACCCGCTTATTTACAAATTTATAACGCAAATAAAAAAAAGCGCTCAAAAGAGCGCTTTTTTTAATCTGTTAAAGATTACTTCTTCTTTTTTGCCTTTGGGTTGGGCAGGTCAGTAATCGAACCTTCATAGACTTCGGCTGCCAGACCTACCGATTCATGCAGAGTAGGATGAGCATGAATCGTGAGCGCTAAGTCTTCAGCATCACAACCCATCTCGATAGCAAGACCGATCTCACCCAAGAGCTCACCACCATTAACACCAACGATAGCACCACCGATCACACGATGAGTCTCTTTGTCAAAGATAAGCTTAGTCATGCCTTCACTACAGTCAGACGCGATAGCACGGCCACTTGCAGCCCAAGGGAAGGTCGCAGTTTCATAAGCAACACCCTGCTCTTTCGCTTCCTTCTCTGTCAAACCAACCCATGCGACTTCCGGGTCTGTGTAAGCAATTGAAGGGATAACCTTAGGATCGAAGAAGTGCTTAAGGCCAGAGATAACTTCTGCAGCAACATGGCCTTCATGCACACCTTTGTGTGCCAGCATCGGCTGACCAACAATATCACCAATCGCAAAGATGTTTGGTACATTAGTGCGCATCTGCTTATCAACATTGATAAAGCCACGCTCATCGATATTAACGCCCGCTTTTTCTGCATCAATTAACTTACCATTTGGCGTACGACCGATCGCCACAAGCACCGCATCGTAACGTACAGGTTCGGTTGGCGCTTTTTTGCCTTCCATAGACACATAGATACCATCCTCTTTAGCTTCAACGGCGGTAACTTTAGTCTGTAGAATCAGATTGAATTTCTTCTTAATCTTCTTAGTGTAAACGCGAACGATATCTTTATCGGCCGCAGGAATAACCTGGTCGAACATCTCAACTACATCGATCTCGCTGCCCAGCGACGAGTATACGGTACCCATTTCCAGACCGATAATACCACCGCCCATAACAAGCAGCTTTCCTGGCACCTCTTTCAGTTCCAGTGCATCGGTAGAATCCCAGATACGTGGATCTTCATGGGGGATAAATGGCAGCTGAATAGGGCGTGAACCCGCGGCAATGATCGCATGTTCGAAGTGAATCACGGTTACGCCATCTTCACCGGTAACTTCTATGGTATTCGGGCTGGTAAACTTACCAAAGCCATTTACCACATCAACCTTACGCATCTTAGACATTCCGCCTAAGCCGGTAGTGAGCTGGCTGATCACAGTCTCTTTGAAGCCACGAAGCTTATCCAGATCAATTTGTGGCTCACCAAAAACAACACCATGGCTCGCGACGGCTTTCGCCTCTTCGATCACTTTAGATACGTGAAGCAGCGCTTTCGAAGGGATACAGCCAACATTCAAACAAACACCACCAAGGGTGTTGAAACGCTCAACGATGACGGTTTCCAGACCTAAGTCAGCCGCACGAAAGGCCGCCGAATAACCAGCAGGACCTGCGCCTAATACCAATACCTGAGTTTTGATTTCTTTACTCATGTTTTCCTCTATTCTTTTTATTTCATTCCGTTGGCGAATATTTCGCGAAACGGTAAATGACGCCAGCTATCGAATTTTATTCTGTAAGGTGGCCGCATTTTAACCCTCAATTGGAATAAACAAAAGGCTACTCAACATGAGTAGCCTTCATCATTACAAAATAAGCGTACGTATATCGGACAGCATACTTGACAGTGTCACGCTAAAGCGGGCAGCCATAGCACCATCGATCACCCTGTGATCATAAGATAAAGATAACGGCAACATCAGCTTAGGCTCGAAATCTTTACCATTCCACTTAGGCTTAATCTCTGACTTAGATACACCTAAAATTGCCACATCCGGGTAATTTACGATAGGTGTAAATGCCGTACCACCGATTCCGCCCAGGCTGGAGATGGTGAAACAGCTTCCCTGCATATCTGCAGATTTCAGCTTACCCTCACGCGCCTTAACAGAGATCTCTGCCAGCTCCTGAGTTAGTTCGTGGATACCTTTCTTGTCCACATCACGAACAACCGGAACCACCAGGCCATTTGGCGTATCGACCGCAACACCAATATGGTAGTACTTCTTCTTAATTAAAGACTCACCATCGGCACTCAGGCTTGCATTAAATACCGGGAATGCCTGCAGAGTCTTGGCCACTGCTTTCATCATAAACACAAGCGGCGTGATCTTAATACCTGACTTACGCTTAGCTTCAAGCTCATTTTGCTGCTTACGAAAAGCCTCCATCTCAGTGATGTCGGCTTCATCGAACTGTGTCACATGAGGAATAGTGACCCAGTTGCGGTGAAGGTTTGGACCTGAGATCTTCTGAATGCGTGTTAACGGCACCTCTTCAATTTCACCAAACTTGGCAAAATCAACTTTAGGTGCGGCGATGACCTGCAACCCTCCCTCTCCTGCACCAACACTGCTTGCTGCAGTAGCCTTAGGACGAGACAGCTCATACTTGATGTATGCCTGCACATCTTCCTTAAGAATACGGCCTTTACGGCCTGTCCCTTTAACTAAGGCCAAATCAGCACCAAACTCCCGAGCCATACGACGTACCGCGGGTGAAGCGTGTACCGCGCCGGTGCTAGGCTTACTGCCTGCACTTGGATGGTGCGGAACCGGAGGCTTGCTTGCCGCCGCAGCCGGAGTTGGCGACGGTACAGCCGCAGCAACTGGAGCAGCTTGCACAGCCTCGGTGATAACCGGAGCGGCAGACTGAGTCTCTATGGTCGCAATTAACGTTCCCTGAGAAACCTTGTCACCAACATTAATCGATAGCGAAACAAGCTTACCTGCAAATGGGGCCGGTACTTCCATTGTCGCTTTGTCAGTCTCTAAGGTGATCAGACCTTGATCGGCCTCAACCGTGTCACCCACAGCAACCAGAACTTCAATCACATCGACATCAGACGCATCACCGATATCGGGAACGGCGACCTCTTTAACTTCGCTTACACTCACAGGTGCAGGTGCTGCAACCGGCGCTTCGACAGGAGTAGAGGTTTCAGCTACCGCTGAGGCACCGACTTCCAATAAAAGTACAAGTGAACCTTCAGAAACTTTATCGCCGACAGCAACACTTAACTCTTTCACCACACCGACAGCAGGTGCTGGCACCTCCATGGTGGCTTTATCTGTCTCAAGAGTGATCAACCCGGTATCCACATCAATGCTGTCACCTACGGCCACCAGCACTTCGATGATATCGACATCGGCCGCATCACCGATATCGGGAACCTTGACCTCGATGACTTCAGTTCCGGTTGATACCGGGGCTGGAGCCGGGCTAGCAGGTGTTGCAGCCGAGGCCGGAGCAGCCTCTTGAACAGGAGCCTGTGGTACGGCTTCATCTGCGGCATCTTGCGCAGACATCATAGCGATCAAGGTACCTTCTGAGACAGTGTCGCCGACAGCAACTTTCAACTCGGATAACTTTCCGGCAAAAGGCGCCGGAATATCCATGGTCGCCTTGTCACTTTCAACGGTGATAATTGACTCTTCGGCTGCAAGTTGGTCACCAACCGCTGCACAGATCTCAATTACCTGAACTTCGTCACCACCAATATCGGGGACTAAAACTTCTTTTAATTCAGACATTTTATTTCCCTCTTACGCGTACTGCGGGTTGATCTTGTCGACATCGATACCATACTCGCTAATGGCCTTGGTTAGCACATCGACGGGTAGTTCATTACGATCAACAAGTGACTTAAGTGATGCAATCACAATAAATTTCGCATCAACCTCAAAGTGATGACGTAAGTTGTCACGGCTGTCAGAGCGACCGAAACCATCGGTACCTAATACCTTGTAATCTGTAGGTATATAAGCACGAAGTTGCTCACCATATATCTTCATATAGTCGGTAGCGACAATAGCCGGAGACTCGCTGGAGATGACTTGGCTGATGTAAGCCTCTTTTGGAGTTTCCGTTGGGTGCAGCATGTTGTAACGTTCTGCCGCCTGTCCATCACGAGTCAGCTCGTTGAAGCTGGTCACACTGAATACATCAGATGAGATACCAAAGTCTTTAGCCAATGCCTGAGCAGCCTTGCGTACCTGCTCAAGGATGGTGCCACAACCCATCAACTGAACCTTACCCTTGCCGGAGCCTTCGACACTCTCAAGCTTGTATATACCTTTAACGATACCCTCTTCGGCACCCTCTGGCATCGCCGGCTGAACATAGTTTTCGTTCATTGTCGTCAGGTAATAGAAAACATCTTCCTGTTCGCCATACATACGACGAATACCATCTTGAACGATAACGGCAATCTCATAGCCATAAGTCGGGTCATAGGTAATACAGCTTGGGATGGTGTTAGCCAGTACATGACTGTGACCATCCTGATGCTGCAGGCCTTCACCGTTTAGCGTGGTGCGTCCTGCTGTACCGCCCACCATGAAACCACGTGCCCGCATATCGCCTGCAGCCCATGCCATATCACCGATACGCTGGAAACCAAACATTGAGTAGTAGATGTAGAACGGGATCATTGGTGTGTCGTTAACTGAATAACTGGTCGCTGCCGACACCCAGGATGACATAGCACCTAACTCGTTAATCCCTTCCTGCAATACCTGACCAGATTTATCTTCACGATAATAGGCAACCTGATCAGAATCTTGTGGAACATATTTCTGCCCTTCGTGAGCATAGATACCCACCTGACGGAACAGCCCTTCCATACCGAAAGTACGCGCCTCATCAGGAATGATAGGCACTATGTTTTTACCTATCTTCTTATCTTTAAGCAGTGCCGTGAGTATGCGAACAAATGCCATGGTACTTGAAATTTCACGGCCATTAGAGCCCTTTAGCACAGCATCAAATGTCTTGAGCGGTGGAACTTCAAGCTCTTGTGAACTGTTTTCACGACGGGCAGGCATGGCGCCATGTAGTGCCTCGCGACGCTCTTTAAGGTATTTAACCTCTTCAGAGTCTGCACCCGGGTGGTAGAAAGGAATATCTTCTAACTCTTCATCAGAGATAGGGATATTGAAACGATCGCGGAAGTACCTCAGCGAATCGACCCCCATCTTCTTCACGTTGTGAGCGATGTTCTTCCCTTCACCGGCATCACCCATACCATAACCTTTCACGGTTTTTGCCAGGATAACCGTCGGGCGACCTTTCGTATTCTTAGCATGCTGAAGTGCAGCAAATATCTTAACTGGATCGTGTCCACCACGGTTCAGACGCCAGATGTCATCATCAGACATGTTAGCAACCATCTCGGCAGTTTCAGGATACTTACCGAAGAAGTGCTCACGGGTATAGGCGCCACCTTTAGCCTTACAGTTCTGATACTCACCATCGACGGTCTCTTCCATCAACTGAAGTAATTTACCGCTTGTGTCACGAGCCAATAATGGATCCCAGTAACGACCCCAGATAACTTTAACCGCTTCCCAACCTGCACCGCGGAACTCGCCTTCAAGCTCTTGAATTATCTTGCCATTACCACGTACAGGACCGTCAAGACGCTGTAGGTTACAGTTCACGATGAAGACCAGATTATCCAGCTCTTCACGTGCCGCAAGGCCGATGGCACCCAGAGTTTCCGGCTCATCACACTCACCGTCACCTAAGAAACAATATACCGTTTGCTCAGAGCAATCTTTCAAGCCACGATCGGTAAGATACTTGAGGAAACGAGCCTGATAGATAGCCTGAATCGGGCCAAGACCCATGGATACCGTAGGGAACTGCCAGTAGTCAGGCATCAACTTAGGGTGCGGATATGAAGGCAGGCCTTTACCATCGACCTCCTGACGGAAGTTGTTCATCTGCTCTTCTGTCAAGCGTCCCTCAAGGAAGGAACGCGAGTAGATCCCCGGAGCGATATGCCCCTGGAAATAAACCAGGTCGCCACCATCTTTTTCGTTTGGCGCACGGAAGAAGTGGTTAAAGCAGACATCGTAAATAGTGGCGCTGGACGCGAAACTTGAGATATGACCACCCAACTCAAGATCTTTCTTGGAACCGCGAAGAACCATGGCCAGCGCATTCCAGCGAACGATGGCACGGATTCTGCGTTCCATCTCCTGGTTACCCGGCATATGAGGCTCTTGTCCGGCCGGAATAGTATTGAGATAAGCTGTTGTTGCCTTATAAGGCAGATGCGTACCATTACGGCGTGCTTTGTCGATTAACTTTTCCAGAAGGTAATGTGCGCGCTCAGGACCCTCTTGCTCGAGTACAGCCTGCAGTGAATCGACCCACTCTTGGGTCTCCAGTGGATCTAAGTCTTGTAGCATATGTTCAGACATTTCGCAGTCCTTCCCCATACGTAGTAATAATAGTCATCATGAAAATGTTCAATTACAGAATATTTTCTGGTGTAAAGCCCCGGCTTTACACACCGCTCTTTAAACGGCGCAGGCTACGCTGCAACCGGCTATCTTCTTCCCTAACAGACAGCATGACTTCCTCAATGTAACTCAAGTGTTCATTAGAGGCTTCTCTTGCTGCTTCGGGATCTCGGCGAACGATGGCGGCAAGCAGAGCCAGCCTGTGATCGTTTGCCATTTTAGAGGCTTCCTCTCTTCGATTCAGAAGCTCCAGGTTCTGTGCCACGTTTTTATGCAGCACAGGGGATAAACTTAGGACAAGATGTAGCATGGCCACGTTATGAGAGGCCTCTGCTACGGCGCGATAGAAACGTACAATAGCTTCCGCTTGCTGCTCAATTTCAGTTGCCGCCTCAACCGCCATGATCGTGCGCTTGATATTTTGCATATCGGCGTCGGTACCACGTAGCGCAGCAAAATATGCCATCATCCCTTCAGTCGCATGACGAAACTCCAGTAGATCGTACTGACTCTCAGAGTCGCTATGCATCAGTTCGACAATGGGATCAGCCAGGCTCTGCCATAGCTGCTCCTTGACATAGGTACCACCACCTTGGCGACGCAAGAGCAGCCCTTTAGCTTCGAGCTTTTGAATGGCTTCACGCAGTGAGGGACGGGAGACTTCGAACTGCTGTGCAAGTTCGCGTTCAGGGGGAAGTTTCTGACCCGGTTGGAGACTCCCTTCCAGAATCATCTGTTCCAACTGCCCCATGATGACATCAGAAATTTTTGGCTGGTTTATTTTGCTATAAGCCATATGGCCCTCAGCTCCTATTGTAAATTGGTCTTACCAATTTAGTCGACTGAGCGCACTTTATCAAATCACATTTTGAATGTCCAGCTTGTGATCTACATCATGTATGCTCCCGAACTGTGAGCATAACGAAAAAACCGACCTAAGGGGTCAGACCATTATCAATACCGACATACTTTCTCTATGCCACGACACCGAATATCGTCAACAGAGACAAAGTCGTAAGCAGGAGTATAAAGTTACGCTTGCTCAATTGTAGCAGTGCCAGTGTAGCCTGCACACAAATCGGCTTTGCCAGAGGTTCGGGAGCCGGCTCTGCCGCCAAGGCAACCTGAGTGACAATCTCTCTGGCACTGTACTTCAGGCTAAAGCCGAACTCCATCCAACTGGAAAAGGCTTGAGAAAATTGCCCACTCAGTACGTAACCAAACGAAAAGATACGACTCGGTAACCAGTCGAGCAGCGTCAGCACCTGACTAACCAGGGGATGTTGCAGAGATTGTTGAAGGTTCTCATCTGAAAAGTAACGAACCGTGCAGTAAAATACGGCTCCGGCTGGGCCGAAGAAGATAAGATAGAGCGCAACGGCACCATAGAAACGATAATTAAGCCAGGCAACACTCTGTCCGACCTTAGCCCCGAGATCTCCCTCTGAAACCGCCTCTATAGGCTTGTTGCAATCCAGTTCATCGGCAAAGTGATAGCATGCCTGAGAATCCCCCCGACACGCGGCTTGCATGTAACGTTTAAATGTCTGCCTCTGCTTCAGATGGCTGAAGCAGAGAATCGAGATCCCAACCCAAAGCAGCAGGCTAAGTAAGCCCCAAAACACACCGGAAACGGCCCATGTAGCAACCTGTACGGCTACAGCCGGTAATACAAGAGCCAAAGCCATCATAGTCTCGGACTTAAGCTGTTTCTTGCCAAAAAGGTTATCTGAGTACACTCTCAGAAAAGACTCAAGCTGCCAACTATTAGGTAACAGTTTTAATCGCTCAACGATGATAGCCACTAACAAAGAAAACAATGCCATTTGAGTATCCTTTCATAAGGTGGGGTCAGCTTAAAAGCTCTTCAATTAACGCTCACAACTTCGACACTAGTTCACTATATACCAAGCTCAATTTATCCACTATCTCTTTGCAGTGGTCTGCCTGAAAATGTGCGATTATTTAGCCTAAATCTTTTTTAAATCTTTTCCAATCAAAGCTTTCACCCGGATCTGTTTTACGGCCTGGTGCGATATCACAATGGCCAACGACCCTGTCAACATTTAGCATAGGATATGCCTCAAACAAGGCAAGAGTAAGCGCTTTTAATTCCCGGTATTGGAGTTCGGTATAAGCCTGACTGTCGGTCCCCTCCAGCTCAATGCCGATAGCAAAGTCATTACAGCCATCCCGCTCTTCGAAGCTGGAGATACCCGCATGCCAGGCACGCCGATCACATGAAACATATTGTACCAGCTCACCATCGCGCCGGATCAGGAAATGAGCAGAGACCTCAAGCCCCTTAAGATCCGAGAAATCAGGCTCCGCATCGGTATTCAGACACCCCATAAACAGCTGCTCAATATAGGGCAGCCCGAAACAACCGGCAGGTAAGCTGATATTATGGATAACCAGCAGGCTGACCTCGTTGTGGGGGCGAAGGTTAAAGTGTGGAGAATCACAGCGCCGCGCACCGCTTACCCAACCGTTAATACAGCGCTTTTCAGCCTTCTGAGCACCGGCCTGGCTCTCTTGTAATAACTCAGTGTGAATGAGCGGTGCATTTGTGCGTGAAGACATAACAGAGATATCTCAGATATTAAATTAATGATTACATGAACTAAATACACTCTATCAGTTCACTCTTACAGTGAAAAGCCGACCATAAACCAAGTAGAGCCGGAGGGCGTTTAGCGGCAGAGAAGTGACATTTCCTGACTAGCAAGGTATATAAAACATCCACCCTAACCCGTTACAAACTATAGCTTTCGTCCAGCCTAATTCTCTACTTTCGAAATTAAGTTTGATAGTATAATTATATCAAACAGCTAAATTTCTACATAAATACACCCAGTGAATCAGCTGTAGTCGATTAAGGACACCAATATGTTGGAAAATGACATTAGACTATCTGTCAAAAGCGCCCTCGAAGAGGATCTAGGTTATCATGATAATGCAGCAGGCTCCGGGCAAGATAAGGCATGCGCTGACATTACGGCCCAGCTGATTCCCGCCGATAGATATGCACAAGCAACATTGATTACCCGTGAAGAGGGCGTGTTCTGTGGTAAAGCCTGGGCCGAACAGGTATTCAACCAGTTAGGTGGAGAGGTCGCGCTCCACTGGCATGTTGACGATGGAGATCTCGTCGTAGCCAACCAGTTATTGTGTGAACTATCAGGCCCCGCCAGAGCCATACTCACAGGCGAGCGCACCGCAATGAACTTCATTCAGACACTTTCCGGCGTTGCGACCCACACTAAACATTACATAGACAAGATTGCAGGAACAAACACTAAGCTGCTCGATACCCGCAAGACGATTCCCGGTCTTCGTACCGCGCAGAAGTATGCTGTCACCTGCGGTGGGGGGAAAAACCATCGTATAGGCCTGTTTGACGCTTTTCTTATTAAAGAGAATCACATCATGGCCTGCGGCAGTATCCCCAAAGCGATCTCAGCGGCCAGAGAGCTTGCTCCGGGTAAACCGGTAGAGGTCGAAGTTGAAAATATCAAGGAGCTTCAACAGGCACTGGAGGCCAGATCTGACATCGTCATGCTGGATAACTTCGACGTCACCATGATGCTTGAGGCGGTAGAGCTGAATAACCGCTTTTATGCTCAGCTAGGTGATACTCATGCGGGCAATAAGACTAAACTCGAGGTCTCGGGTGATGTCACTCTGCAGACCATAGCAAGCTATGCCAAAACCGGAGTCGATTACATCTCAGTCGGGGCCTTGACCAAGCACGTCAGGGCTCTGGATCTGTCACTTCGACTTAAAAACGATTAGCTATCCATAATAATCACTTCATATAAATTAGCTGGTGCTTCGAATAACCATTATCCGAAGCACCATCCCTGACACTTCTATAGCGTACACCCTCTCCCCCAAAACATCTGCGCAACATCTGAACAAAACAAAAAACTACAGGCGATAAAATCGACAGAATTTTCGAATCTAAAAACGCCTAAAAATTGACACAAGCCACCAAAGCGCCAGTTTTCGATACAGGGCCAAAAAAATGTTAGAACTTTTTTAACATAAAAAAACATTCATTAGACGAATTCATCGTCAAATTAGTACTTTGTTGTAATTTGCAGTTCCAATTCCCTTAACTTTGTACTAACTTTGGACTTAGGCGAGATGGCCATTTCGGCCAACCTCACCAGTAGGTAGACGATCAACCTTTCGAAGCTAATAAATTCTTAGCAAAGAGTAGGAGGAGATCACAGGGTGCGGTTTGCCGAAACAACAATGGACAGATACACACTTTTAACATTTAGCATAATGGCAGAAACAGGCATATTTTAGATTAGCTTTAGCTATTGTTACATTAAGCAACATAAGCTACATAAGTTACAAATTTAGTTACCCCTTCATCGTTGCCATAACTAGACAGCAACGAAGAGATTTAGTAACAAGATTTAATTACGGACAGATTAGCTAGCGCAGGAGCAACACGGCTAAGTAACATGGACTAAACTAAAGTAAGCGGTGCCACTGGAGATAGAAAATGAAAGGTCTTAACTTAAATAAAAGTATGAATAAAGCTAAGGGTTTCACCCTTATTGAATTAATGATCGTTGTTGCAATCATCGGTATTCTCGCCGCAATTGCACTGCCTGCTTATCAGGATTACACGAAAAAAGCGAAATTTGCTGAAGTTGTAACAGCTGTTGGTGCAGCAAGAAGTGCCGTTACTATCTGTTTCCAGGAGGAAGGAGCTCTGACTAACTGTATAGGTGGCTACCGTGGAATACCTGCAGATGTATCAGGCGGAACTGGTGTTTTAGCCAGTCTAACAACTACTGCGGCAGATATTAAAGCTGTAGGCTCTACAACAGAAGTAGATGGCGTAACAATGACTCTCACTCCAACAGCAAATGCTACAACGGGTGTTCTCACTTGGGCCACTACTGGTACTTGCGTAGCTAAAGGCTGGTGTAAGTAAATATTTAAATTAAAAAAACCCAGAGGCGTTTTACGCTTCTGGGTTTTACTGTTAGAGTGATTAGTTTAAACCATAGGTTTCATCTATATGCCTACAACGGGTCTACATCTAGGTTTATCTACCCTCTTCATTCGTAAGCAGCTGCTCAGCGAAGAGCAGATCGCATCGGCAATCACTAAGTCCCGTCAATCCAAGCAGTCTCTCGTCTCCACCATAGTCAGCGAGCAGATGATCTCCGCCCGCGAGATAGCCGAGCTCTGTTACGAGGAGTATGGTACGCCGCTGCTGGATCTCGATGAGTTCGATGTTGCCAGCATCCCTGAGAGCTTTCTCAATAAGAAGCTGATCGAGAAGCACAAGTGTCTGCCACTCTTTAAGCGTGGTAACCGCCTCTATATCGGCACCTCAGATCCAACAAATATCGCAGCGCTTGAGGACTTTCAGTTCAGCGCAGGCCTGCACGCCGAAGCCATACTGGTGGAAGACGATAAGCTGACCAGGGCGCTGGAGAAGGTGCTGGAGGAGGATATCTCAGCGCTGGATATCGGCAGCATAGATGAGGAATCATTAGCTGGCATTGAGGTCGAAGACACCAGCAAGCGAGAGGAAGAGCAGAACGGTGACGGCAACGATGACGCACCGATCGTCATCTATATCAATAAGATTCTGACCGATGCGATACGTAAAGGCGCATCGGATCTCCACTTTGAGCCCTATGAAAAGCGCTACCGGATACGTTTTCGTATCGATGGTATCTTGCACGAAGTATCAGAACCGCCGGTAAACCTCTCCGGCCGTATCTCGGCGCGCCTCAAGGTGATGTCAAAGCTGGATATCGCCGAACGCCGCGTCCCTCAGGACGGTCGTATCAAGATGAAGCTCTCCCGCACCAAGTCAATCGATTTTCGTGTCAGCACCCTCCCCACCATCTGGGGCGAGAAGATAGTGATGCGTATCCTCGACTCCTCATCGGCACAACTGGGCATCGAGAAGCTAGGTTACGAAGATGACCAACGAGAGCTTTACGAGGAGATGTTGGCAAAACCACAGGGGATGATTCTGGTCACCGGCCCCACGGGTTCCGGTAAGACTGTATCTCTCTATACCGGACTCAACATCCTCAACACCGAAGAGCGCAATATCTCCACCGCCGAGGATCCGGTAGAAATCAACCTGGAGGGGGTTAACCAGGTCCATATCAACCTCAAGGCCGGCCTCACCTTTGCGTCGGCCCTGCGCTCCTTCCTTCGCCAGGACCCCGATGTGGTCATGGTAGGTGAGATCCGAGACCTTGAAACGGCAGAGATCGCCATCAAGGCGGCGCAAACGGGCCACCTGGTACTCTCGACTCTGCACACTAACTCGGCAGCTGAAACCCTCACACGTCTCATCAACATGGGGGTACCCGGCTACAACATTGCCAGCTCGGTCAACCTGATCATCGCTCAGCGTCTCGCGCGTCGCCTCTGCAGCGAATGTAAACAGCCCGAAGAGGTGCCTGAACACGAACTGAAAAAACTGGGGTTCAATCCTGCAGATATCGAGGCCGGCATCACTGTCTATAAACCAACTGGGTGTGAACTCTGCTCCGGCGGCTACAAGGGCCGTGTGGGCATCTATGAGGTGATGAAGATGTCAGATGAGATTGCCCGTACTATCATGGAGGGAGGAAACTCTTTACAGATAGCCAATCAGGCAAAGGAACAAGGGATGCGTGATCTGAGAGACTCAGGCTTACTTAAGGTGGTCCAGGGCGTGACCAGCATCGCAGAGATCAACCGGGTCACCAGTTTCTAATTGCTATATAGGCTGTTTAATCACCTATAGTTACTGTATTCAAAGCAAAAAATTAAGATAAAGGAAAACGGCTATGGCAACGGCAACAGCGAATAAAAGCAAGAAATCCAAGAAGACCAATGCCAAGCCACAGCCCAAGGTCTTCACCTTCGAGTGGAAAGGCGTTAACCGCGACGGCAAGAAGACCTCCGGCGAGCTGAGAGGGCAAACAATTGCAGAAATAAAAAGTCAGCTGAAGTCTCAGGGAATCAACCCTAAGCTAGTCAAGAAAAAGGCCCAGTCTTTATTCAAGAGTGATAAGAAAATAACTGCCATGGATATCGCCATGGTCACCCGACAGATAGCCACTATGTTGATGGCGGGTGTCCCCATAGTGACCACCCTGGAGATGCTTGGGCGCGGCCATGAAAAACCTAAAATGAGGGAATTGCTCGGGGTAATAGTCGCCGACGTTCAGGCGGGTATCCCGCTTTCTGACTCCATCCGCCCCCACAGGCAATACTTCGACGACCTCTATGTAGATCTTGTCGCGGCGGGTGAGCACTCCGGCTCACTGGATGCGGTATTCGATCGTATCGCCCTCTATAAGGAGAAAGCCGAGGCCCTTAAATCGAAAATAAAGAAGGCGATGTTCTATCCCACTGCGGTTGTTATTGTTGCGGTACTGGTTACAGCACTACTACTGCTATTTGTAGTCCCTCAATTTGAAGATATCTTCAACGGTTTCGGCGCAGAGCTTCCCGCTTTCACTCAGCTGATTATTACTATCTCTCGCTGGCTGCAGGCCTCCTGGTATATCTTTGTTATCGCCATCATCGTCGCCGTATGGAGCTTTAAACGAGCCCATCTCAACTCACAAATTTTTCGCGACCGAGTCGATGAATTTGTGTTAAAAATCCCAGCCATAGGTGACATTCTCCATAAAGGTGCCATGGCAAGATTCGCCAGAACCTTAGCCACGACATTTGCCGCGGGTGTCCCTCTGATCGATGGTCTTGAGTCCGCCGCCGGGGCATCGGGCAACGCCGTCTACCGCAAAGCGCTGACTAAGGTAAGAACTGAGGTGATGGCGGGGATGCAGATGAATGTGGCCATGCGCACCACAGGTCTTTTCCCTGATATGCTTATCCAGATGGTGATGATCGGTGAGGAGTCAGGCTCGCTGGATAATATGCTCAACAAAGTCGCCAACATCTATGAGATGCAGGTCGACGATGCCGTCGATGGCCTATCAAGCCTTATCGAGCCCATAATGATGGTGGTTATCGGCACCGTGGTCGGTGGTTTGATTGTCGGCATGTACCTGCCTATTTTCGAAATGGGTAACGTGGTAGGCTAACGAACTCTTTCTATACTCATATTTAGCATTTAAGAATAAAAATAATGGCAGAATTTATCTCACTACTGAGCCTGAACCTTTGGCTCTTCAGCATCATCAGTTTTATATTTGCCGCTGTCATAGGGAGCTTTTTAAACGTTGTGATACACCGTTTTCCAGTGATGCTAAAGCGGGAGTGGCAACAGGAATGTAATCAGTATCTTAACGAGTACCATCAAGAGCTGATAGCCCCTATCTCGAAGCAACTTAACGAGCCAATAGATGACTACCCCGAAAAATACAATTTAATCGTTCCGGCCTCCGCCTGCCCCAAGTGTAAAACCAACATCAAACCCTGGCATAATCTACCTATAGTCGGCTGGCTGATGCTCAAAGGGAAGTGCGCCACATGTGGTACGAGTATTTCGGCAAGATACCCGGTTATTGAGCTTCTTACCGGTCTTGCTGTTGCCCTGCTTGCCTATCATTATGGCCCAAGTTGGGAGTTTATATTCGCGACAGGCCTGACTTTTGTTTTGATTGCCTTAACTGGGATAGATCTCGATGAGATGTTACTGCCGGATCAGTTGACCCTGCCACTGCTCTGGATAGGTTTACTGCTCAACCTCAATAGTACTTTCACCAGCCCTACCGATGCTGTGATAGGGGCTGCCGCCGGTTATCTGAGCCTATGGAGCGTCTTCTGGGCCTTCAAACTACTAACCGGCAAGGAGGGGATGGGCTATGGCGATTTTAAACTGTTAGCCGTTTTCGGTGCCTGGTTTGGCTGGCAGATGTTACCTCTGATCATCCTGCTCTCCTCCCTGGTGGGTGCACTCGTTGGAGTGTTCATGATTGTGACTAAAAAAATTGACCAAACCAATCCCATTCCGTTTGGGCCCTATATTGCAGCTGCCGGCTGGATAGCGATGATCTGGGGCAGCGATATCACCAGTTGGTATCTATCTACACTATAGCCTCCTTCCTGAAATTAAAAGTGTAGAACATAGGATAGATATAATGTCTAAGTTTATTGTTGGCCTGACAGGTGGAATCGGCAGCGGTAAAACAACCGTCGCGAATATTTTTGCAGAGCTGGGAATACAACTTGTCGATGCAGATATCATTGCGCGAGAGGTGGTGGAGGTTGGCTCCGAGGGATTAAACAAAATCACGGCTCACTTTGGCAAAAGTATTTTAAACAAAGATCAAAGTTTAAACAGGTCGAAACTGCGTGAGATCATCTTTAGCCAGCCCGACAAAAGAGAGTGGTTGAACAACTTAATGCACCCAATGATCAGAAGTGAGATCCACAAACGTCTCAATTCCGCAACTTCACCCTACGCAATTTTAGTCGCTCCCTTGCTATTTGAGAACGGTTTAGATAGGTTAGTAAACTTAACTCTTTTGGTTGATATTTCGCCTGAACAACAGCTAGATAGAACAATCACCAGAGATCAGGTTTCTTCTGAACAGATAAAAAACATAATAGATAGCCAAGTCCCCAGGGCAGAAAGGCTATCGAAAGCTGATGATGTTATAGACAATCATGGAAAGATATCGGCACTGAAAGGGAAGGTAATTAGCTTACATAATAATTATTTAAAATTAGCCAATAATGCTTGAATAACGCCATGACTGAACTAATTTATGAACAGCCTTTGAACGAGAAAACAAGAAGCTATTTGCGACTGGAATATCTCGATCAGCAACTCCAGACAAATTTAGCTCATGATCATCAGCATAGATGTTTCTACCCGCTTTTTTCACTCTGTGAGTTAACCGAGCGCTGTGATTATCGTGGTGAAGTACTAAAAGATATAGATAAACAGCTACAGCAACTCTCCTCCTGGCAAGACCTCCCCCATATAGATAAAGCACAAATAGGCAGTTACATATCCCAGCTAACTCAGGCGCGGGAAGCCCTTGGCTCTTGTGAAAGACCCGGTAGTCAACTTAAACTTAATCGATTTTTAGCAGCAATAAGGCAAAGATTTAATATGCCAGGGGCCTGCTGTAACTTTGATCTTCCTCAGCTCCACTATTGGCTTGCCAAGCCCTGGGAAACTCGCCAGCAGGAATACTCACAGTGGATCGCCCACTTCAGCGCTTTACTTACCCCGATAAAATTACTGCTTGAATTAACAAGAGATACTACTGAATATACCGATGCCGTCGCTACGGCGGGCTTTTATCAGGGTAACAGTAACCTTGCTTTATCTCTGATAAGGGTGAAGATTGACTCACAGCAAGGCTGCTATCCTACAATCAGCGGTCATAAAAACCGCTATGCTATCCATTTCGTACAATTTGACCAGCAAAAGCATTCTGATAAAAGTATCGAATTCCAATTAGCCACCTGTTCTTAAAGTCAGTATTATTGTCATATCTACTGGAATTAAAAAGAGTCGACATAGCGAGTCGCTGATTCGGTTCAAGAGAAGTAAAGATGACAACAATAGTAAAATGTCCAACCTGTCAAAAAGAGGTCATTTGGAACAGCGAATCCAAATTTAAACCATTCTGTTGCGAAAGATGCAAGCTTATTGATCTGGGAGATTGGGCCGCAGAAAAACACGCCATCCCTGTAAAGCCAGAGCTCGATCCGGAGACACTCGATGATTTAGGCTACGATGAAGCTGACTTCTTTAAGGATCAATGATCAATGAAACGGATACATGTCGCCGTAGGCGTTATCCTTAACGATAGTAATCAAGTTTTATTAGCAAAACGACCTTCTCACTTACACCAAGGTGGAAAGTGGGAGTTTCCCGGTGGCAAGGTTGAAACTGGTGAAACAACTTCACAGGCTTTAAGAAGAGAACTGAAAGAGGAAGTGAACCTGACAGTTTTCGATACAAGCCCCTTAATGGCAATCTCACATGACTATCCAGATAAAGAAGTACTCTTAGATATCCATACTGTAAAAAGCTTTGCAGGTGATGCTGAGGGCCTGGAAGGACAAGAAGTATTGTGGGCAGAGTTAAATACCCTGCAACAATATGAGTTTCCTGCCGCCAACACACCGATTATCGATAGACTTCTATCTCTATGACTCCATTAAGAGCCTAATGTTAAACTGACTTAGGCTCTTCCACCTACTAACTGATCTTAACCAACATTTTTTAAACTAACCTCACTCTGTTTCAGCTATAGCACGATATAAAACACGCTTCCGCAGTAACAGCATATGAGTGATATAGTTTCCTAACCTGTCAGAGTACTTCAACAAGCTGTACAACAAAATCATACCCAAGGCCAAGTTCATGTTCTGCTTAGCTTGTGACCTGCAACGGAGACACCTGTCATGATCGGCTTAGAATATTGGTGGAAGATATAGTCCCTGACCGCCATGGCCTTTCTTCAGCATCAGATCCATAGGTATGTGATAAATGTCATTATGATGTGGGGAACATCATTGACCATGCCATCAAGGCATTTGTTAATCCTAAACATCAGATGGCGGAAATGCCCCTCTCCTGTGTAGGAGCGCGCTTTAGCCGCGATGCTTATATTACAAATGAGCCATTCCCGACTAAAGCCGGTCCTACAGAAGCGAACAATGCCTTCCCCCAATGTATGACGATAATGTGTTGTCCTCTGTAGGAGCGTGCTTCACCCGCGAAGCTTGTATCCCCCGCGGCAACTAAGAATTAGGACGTGTGTATATCCTGAATATCATAGGTAGTTAATAACAATAACGCAGAATGGAATGGATATACGAGGTAGGTCAAAGCAGTGGGCCATAGCCGTGAAGCAATTATCGGTCATACAGCTTTAGTTGTTTAATAGATAAAAGCGAAGGCGCCTGTCATGGTCAGCTACGCTAAAGCTTCGCGCTCATAAGCACATCGCTACCGCGATATTCGCCCTACTATCAAATGGATATGTGGCATGCTTCGCATGCGCTATTTACTTTCCCCATGTTCGAGTGGTCATCTTTCCAGGCTAAAAACGAAAAAAGCCCGTTGCGTTAGCAACGGGCTTTATCGTTTATTAGGCGCCTGGAAATGACCTACTCTCACATGGGGAGACCCCACACTACCATCGGCGCTATTGCGTTTCACTTCTG
>NZ_CANMUW010000002.1 GCF_947501225.1 uncultured Shewanella sp. | reverse complement strand
GCCTTAGCTCAGCTGGGAGAGCGCAACACTGGCAGTGTTGAGGTCAGCGGTTCGATCCCGCTAGGCTCCACCATTTTCTTATTGTTAGTTTTTTATAGACTAACAAGAGACATTAAAACCACCTTAGGGTGGTTTTTTTGTACCCGAAATTTGTCTACTCAGCAGTACATTCATCTGTTAACAGAGAAACAGAAGAGATAGTGCGAAGGCAATGGGTGGCTTTGCTTCCTGTAGATATTGATACCAATAGCAACAAGAGCAATTATCATTGACCGATCTTTTGAGTCGCCGAGTAATGAAGTTGATAGTTGAAGAAAACCACCTAAAGATGGTTTTCAGATTCGATGAGTAATGGCTGATTAATCGACTCCCAAAAAACCGCCTGTTTGATGGGACCAAAGTTGAGCATAGATACCACCGGATTGAATTAACTCCAGGTGAGAGCCTTGTTCGACAATTTTTCCTTCATCTATCACAATAAGCCTGTCCATGGCTGCAATTGTCGATAAGCGGTGAGCGATAGCTATCACTGTTTTTCCTTCCATCAGTTGATACAGACTTTCCTGGATGGCGGCCTCAACTTCTGAATCCAGTGCGGATGTCGCCTCATCGAGTAAGAGAATCGGAGCATTTTTGAGTAAAACACGGGCTATGGCTATCCGTTGGCGTTGCCCACCCGATAGCTTGACCCCCCGTTCTCCCACCTGAGCATCTAAGCCCTGATTACCATCGGGATCGCTCAAGGTTTGAATAAACTCATAGGCCTGTGCGTTCTTAATCGCTTCTAGCAGTTCCTCTTCACTCGCATCGGGGTTACCGTAAAGAATGTTTTCACGAACGGAGCGATGAAGAAGCGATGTATCCTGAGTCACCATGCCTATATGGGCGCGCAGAGAGTCCTGTTGTACTTTTTTTATATCTTGCTTATCAATCTGAATCGCCCCCTTTTCGACATCATAGAAACGCATCAACAAGTTCACAAGCGTTGATTTTCCTGCACCGGAGCGACCCACAAGGCCAACTTTTTCACCGGCTTGAATATGCAGGTTGAGGTTATCTATGATCCCGCTGTCTTCCCCGTAGTGAAAACTCACGCCGGTAAAGTCTATGCATCCTTCAGTGACCTTGATTGGTCTGGCATCGCTAATATCTTCGATTTCAGTGGGCTTAGACAGGGTGTTCATCCCGTCAGCAACGGTGCCGATATTCTCAAACAGCGAGCTGATCTCCCACATTATCCACTGCGACATACCGTTGAGGCGAAGGGCCAGACTTATGGCGATAGCAATTGCGCCTATGGTAATCACATTGCCTGTCCATAGCCATATAGATACTGCCGCGATGGTAAACGCCAAAAGATAGTTGATGACCTGGACGCTGACATTAATTCCGGTAACGAGACGCATCTGACGATAAACAGTATCGAGAAAGGTCTTCATGCTACCTTGAGCGTAGTCCGCTTCCTTTTGTGTGTGGGAAAATAGCTTTACGGTTGTGATATTGGTATAGCTGTCAACAATGCGACCTGTCATGATTGACCTGGCGTCGGCTTGTTCGGTTGAGACCCGCTTCAGTTTTGGTAAAAATACAAACTGAAGACCTATGTATAAGCATAACCAGATCAGCATAGGTGCCATTAGTCTCAGATCTGCATTGGCTATCATGACGACCATAGAGGTGAAGTAAACCAGAATATATACCAACACATCTAACAGTTTTGTCACTGTCTCTCTCACTGCAAGAGAGGTTTGCATAACCTTGGTAGCTATTCTTCCTGCAAAATCATTTTGGTAGAAAGAGACACTTTGTTTGAGCAGATATCTGTGAGCGAGCCAGCGGATCGACATAGGGTAATTGCCGAGAAGCCCCTGGTATACAATCAGGGCATGTAGCAGGACCAAGGTGGGAATAATGACTAATACCAATAGGGTCATGCCTATCAGCTTCCTACCTTCCTGTTCAAAAAGTGTTTCAGGTTCGTTGGCTATCAGCATGTCTACCAACTCACCCATAAAGCCAAATAGTGAGACCTCAAGAATGGCTAACGTCGCAGTTACCAATGACATAAGAATTAGAGGGCGTTCAAAGCCTCGGGTGTAATGACGGCAAAAGGCATATATCCCGTTAGGTGGTTGTATCGGCTCCTCTGAAGGGAGGGCGTTGACCCAAGATTCAAATCTTTTAAACATCTATATTCTCAATGATTATATTTATTTAGCTAAACTTGTTTTTAGCATATAGCAAAATTTAACCATTGGCTTAACATTCTCAACTTTCGTCGAGTTCCGTTTTCCGCTAGTTTAGCTGGTCGTTGTTAAGTAAAGTTAGGCAAATTCTGCCTTTCAGTACGGGTCTGTTAAATAATGGAACATAACCTTAAAACATTAACCGTCGAGTCTTGCCGAAAAGCGAGACTCTCAAGAGATCCTCGTTTCGATGGTCAGTTTTTTATCGGTGTGCTCACAACGGGAATATTTTGTCGTCCCATATGTCCCGCTGTTTTACCGCAAGAGAAAAATGTCAGGTATTTTGATTCTGCTATCCGGGCCATAAATGAGGGCTTGAGACCATGCCTGCGCTGCCGTCCTGATAGCGCACCGGATTCATTCGCATGGAAAGGAACCCAAACGACAGTTGAGAGGGCTCTGAAGTTAATTGATGCCGGTGTCATGTCCGGAGAAAATGGATTGAGTATAGAATCTCTGTCGGAAAGATTGGGGATAGGTAGTCGCTATTTACGAAAGTTGTTCTTTGAAGCGCTTGGCACTTCTCCTAAAAAGTATGCTCAGTTCCGCCAGCTTATGTTTGCGAAGCAACTGCTTCATGAAACTAACTTGTCAATAACGCAAGTCGGTTTGGTTGCGGGTTATAGGAGTGTCAGGCGTTTTAATGAAGTATTCAAAGATACATTACGGTTAACACCTACTCAGCTCAGAAAGAAGGGGGGTGAGCATTGCAGAGCTCCAAAGAGTAAAACTTGTTCCGATGAAGGGGTTTGTTTGTCTCTGACATTATCCTATTGTCCGCCTTTTAATTGGGAGCACCTTTCAGGTTTTTATCGATTGAGAATGGTCGAGGGCATGGAGTGGCAAGATGACGCGTCGAGTTATGGGCGAACATTTCGCCTGGGTGCCGTGGAGGGCTTTTTTGAAGTTGTACACCTGAACGAGAAAAATCGGTTCAATGTGACTATTCATCTATTTCGGGCCGAAGATCTGCCGTTACTTAGGGACGTCGTAATGCAGATCCGCAGGTTATTTGATCTCGATGCGGATCTGGATAAGATACATGACTCACTATCATCAATCCCTTTTATAGGTGAGCACCTGCATGAGGGGATCAGAATACCGGGTACATGGTCAGCATTTGAAGCCGGATGCAGGGCGATTTTAGGCCAGCAGGTCAGTGTTAATCAAGCCACTAAGTTGCTCAATAGCATGGTCAAGGAAAATGGAGAGCTGCGTTATCTGTCCGGGAGAAGGCTACGCATGTTTCCCACACCGGATAAACTTGCCAACGCCAGCCTGGATGAACTTAAGATGCCCGCTGCCAGAAAAGCGGCCATAAAGGCATTCAGCCAATATGTGGCTACTACCCCGGATGCAGATCTTGAGCAATGGTTAACGATCAAAGGAATAGGCCCCTGGACTGTTGCGTATGCGAAAATGCGGGGGAGAAGTGACCCTGATATCCTGCTATGCAGCGATCTGGTGGTGAAAAAGAGGCTGCTTAAGATGTACGAGGCTGACAGAGATACAGGTCAGCCGGCTAAGCCTGTGGATTATACAGTGTTGACTGAATCATTGCGCCGGCAGTCCTCGCCATGGGGAAGTTATTTAACCTTTCAACTGTGGGAGCAGACATGACAGTGGTAATTGATACTAAAGCTGAGGTGGAATTAAGTCATGATTTCGCTGAAGGCATTGATAAAGGTCCTCGACTCGTACTGCTTTCAGGTAAGGCTGAACTCGAGCCGCTGGCAACAAAAACCTTTACGACTGGGGTGGGTGAGTTACTCATTAAAGCCAATCAACATGGCTTAAGCCATCTGAGTTTGGCAGGGACTAAGGAAGCATCATGGGTAAATCGCTGCCACTCTTTACATCAGGATGCAATGAGGCACCTTTTACAGGCCGAGCGGGAGGTCGGGCAATACTTTGCCGGAATCCGTGAGACATTTACTGTGCCATTGGCGCCTCAGGGGACGGAGTTTCAGCAACAGGTTTGGCAAGCGTTACTTGAGACTAAGTACGGCGAGGTCTGCAGCTACAGCGATATAGCACAGAAGATTCATCGCCCCCAAGCGGTCAGGGCTGTTGGAGCTGCAAATGGCGCGAACCGAATCGCCATCATTATCCCTTGTCATCGTGTGATTGGGAAAAATGGCAAGCTCACCGGCTATGCCTATGGCGTAGAGATGAAGCGCAAATTGCTCGAGCTAGAGGATAAGTTTGAACAGAAATCTATCCAGTTTTAATCCTGGAGCGAGAATGAACATCAGATGTTTGCATTGAACCTTGAGCAAGCCTGCATGATAACCGCAAAATATAAGCTTTGTAGCCGAATTTAGCGTAGAATATGTGCCATATTTATTTTATGGCACTCATCGCAAACCTATGACACAAGCTCAGCCTTCACCCGCAGCACAAAGCGCCACCTTCGAAAAGTTAGGCCTAATCCCAGAATTATTGACTCGTTTAACCGAGCTTGAGTACTTAACTCCCACCTTAGTTCAGTCCGGAACGATACCAGCGGTGTTGGAGGGTAAAGATGTGCTGGCTGGGGCGATGACAGGCTCAGGAAAAACAGCAGCATTTGCATTGCCATTATTGCAAAGATTGTTAACTCAGC
The DNA here is from genome assembly GCF_947501225.1 of uncultured Shewanella sp. Lineage (GTDB taxonomy): Bacteria > Pseudomonadota > Gammaproteobacteria > Enterobacterales > Shewanellaceae > Shewanella. The sequence continues at coordinate 448,905 of NZ_CANMUW010000002.1, read as the reverse complement.
AGTTAAAATCAGGTAAAGGTAATTATATCAAGGCATTAGTTCTCGTTCCGACTCGAGAGTTAGCGAATCAGGTTGCTGATAGTTTTAAGAGTTATGCGAAACTGATTAAGCCGCGGGTAAAAGTTGAGGCCGTTTTCGGTGGGGTTTCCGCAAATACCCAGATGCTTGCGTTGAGAGGCGGGGCAGATCTCCTAGTTGCGACACCGGGCCGTTTACTCGATCTACTTTCAAGCAATGCACTTAATCTGGGACAGGTGAGCACTTTAGTTCTCGATGAAGCCGATAGAATGTTGAGTCTGGGCTTCGAGGAAGAGCTCGCTGAAATTCTGACAAAACTCCCTAAGAAAAAGCAGACTTTGCTGTTCTCGGCGACTTTCCCTGAAGAGGTCAAAACATTAACGGCTAAGCTGTTATCTTCACCTGTAGAGATTCAGCTACAAAGCGAAGAGGAGAGTACGCTGACACAAAAGGTCTATACGGTTAACAGGAACCGAAAGACGGCATTGTTAGCGCACTTAATCAAAGAGAGGGGGTGGCGACAAGTTTTAGTCTTTGCGAGTGCAAAAAATACCTGTAACCGTTTAGTGCAAAAACTGGAAAAGGCGGGTATTGCTGCGCAGGTTTTTCATAGCGATAAGGCTCAGGGAGCCAGAACCAAGGTATTAGAAGGGTTCAAAAGTGGCGACATCAGCGTGTTAATCGCTACCGATATTGCGGCTCGTGGTATCGATATTGAGAAGCTTCCTGTTGTAATTAACTTTGAGTTACCCAGAAGCCCGGCCGATTATATGCATCGAATCGGTCGAAGTGGTCGAGCGGGAGAGGCGGGCTTGGCGCTGTCTTTGATCTCCCATGATGAGTACCACCATTTTAAAATTATCGAGAAAAAGAATAAATTCAGATTAGACAGAGAGCAGGTTCCAGGTTTCGAAGCCAGTGAAGAGGCACCACTGGATTGTCCGTCCAGAGAAGCTAAGCCTATGGCGGCTCCCGAAGGGATGGGGAAGAAAAAGCGGAAAAAGCTGCCTAAGGTCAATGCCGAATTATGGGCTAAAAAATCGTAATAATTTCGTCTTGTAGGCGCAGGTGACGGCACTAGGTTACGTCTGTCACACTTTTTTAAATGTCACTAATAGTCAATTTGTTATAGGTAGAATTATGCAGCATCTATTTTGGTTAGTTGAGGACAAAATTGCCGGACGCAGTGGGCCTAACAAGGAAGCGTGGGATCTCAATGAGATAAAAAGTTCTGGTATTGGTGCAATACTCTCTGTAAATGGCGGTGAAGCCTGTGAGCCGGATGAATTCGCCAGGGCTGAGCTGGATTATGCCTGTATTCCATTTTCCAGTAATGTGCCGCCTAAAGAGGAAGATTTAGATTTTTGTGTGGAGCAGCTCCCTAAGGCTCTGGCCTTTATTCGGGAGTGTGAGGCCAAGGCTTTACCAGTGATGATCCATTGTCGTTCTGGCAAAGACAGAACAGCGTTAATAATGGCATATTATCTGATGGAAAACGGTGCAGCGCCCTTACATGCTGTAAGCCAGGTTCGCGCTGTCAGGGACATTGCGTTCAGTGCCGAAGGCTGGGATCAATTTGCTTTCGATGTACTATATGCTTTACAAGAGTAGATGACTCGGCAATAAATTTCATTTATTGCGCAGGATAACAATAGGTGCCCGGATGAAAAAAAGAGCCGTTTTAGTTTGGATTGCTGTTTTTTCTCTTGGGTGCTTATCCGCCTGTGGTTCACTACCAGATTTTGGTGAGAAAGAGCCTAGTTATAAGCTCCCCGTTCCTGTGGACGCCAACCTGATTCAATTTACCGCGCCTCTGCTCGCCAGCCACCCCGGGCAGACTGGTGTAGTTCCGCTGGTCGATGGGGTCGATGCTTTTATTGCGAGACTTGCGATCATTACCGCCGCAACTACAAGTGTAGACTTGCAGTATTATATTTATCGAGCCGACGACACGGGAAAACTCCTTGTTTGGCACCTGCTTGATGCTGCCGAGCGCGGTGTCAGGGTTAGAATACTGCTTGATGACTTGACTACCAAAGAGCTTGATCGTGGTTTGAAGTTGCTATCAAATCATCCCAACATAAGCATTCGCCTTTTCAATCCTGCCGCTTCCCGGGGATATAGAGGCTTAGAGTTTGTCACCGGTTTTTCCCGAATGAATCGAAGGATGCATAACAAGTCGCTGACAGTGGATAACCTGGCGACTATCGTCGGTGGGCGAAACATAGGCAATGAATATTTCTCTAATGATGATGTCGATTTTGGTGATTTTGATCTGCTTGCAATAGGAGAGGCGGTCGATGAAGTGTCTAATCAGTTTGATCTGTATTGGAATGCCGATGTCGCAGTACCCATAGAGACGCTGTCGGATACGAGCTTCAGTGAGCAGGAACTCCTGGATGCAGACGAGTCTTATCGCGCGGAGCGTAGTGAGTTTGATTCAAATCCCTATATAGGGCGGCTGGAGTTAAGCCGCTTCTTAGGCGATCTCAGAGAGCAACAATTACAGTGGTATTGGGGGAGGGCCGAAGTGGTATACGATCCTCCTCAGAAAGCCAGAAAGCAAGATGACAAGCTCTGGCTTCTTTCAGATCTATCTACGTTTCTAGAAGGTGCTGAAGATGAAGTGTTCATCGTATCGCCCTATTTTGTCCCAACGAAGAAGGGGGCTGCAGAGTTGGTCGCAGCTTCCCAAAGCGGCATAAAGGTCACTGTAGTAACCAACAGTTTAGCCGCGACCGATGTGCTGGCCGTTCACGCCGGGTATCAGGGGTACCGAGAGGCTCTGCTGGATGGCGGGGTTAAGATATTTGAGGTAAAAGCCGATCCCAGACATAAATCGTCAGGATGGATGGGGAGTTCTCGAACCAGTCTACATGCAAAGACATTTATTTTGGATAGAGAGTCAATCTTTGTTGGCTCATTTAATTTCGACCCTAGATCGGCATGGATAAACACAGAGATGGGAATGATTTTTCACCAGAGTGAATTTGCATCGGGGGTTGCTGCGGGAATTGATGCAGGCCTCATAGATTCGGCTTTTCGATTGGAGCTGGAAGAGGGGGAGCTGGTTTGGTTCGATGATTCCAGGGGATTAAAGCTCCATTCCGAACCCGGAGCCGGTTTCTGGCGTAAGTTAATGGCCGATTTTATTTCACTATTTCCTATTGAATCACAACTTTAGTGACAATTGACTCAGCCTTTGACCGTCGTCATCTTGTTTTTACTGTGTTAGGGTTATACTTCAACTATTATTTTCATTTAATTTGGTATGCAAATGAAGAGTAAGGCCAACCAATCCCAAGGCTTATTGCTTTTTCGTCTGTCTAAGACACAACTATTTGCCCTGGGGACGCTCAAGATTCGGGAACTTGTTCCCTACACGCCTTTAAGTGTTATTCCTCAGTCCCACCCGACGATTCTGGGAGCGGCGACTATTCGGGGAAATACCATTCCTGTTATCGATATGGCGGCTGCGGTTGGTTACCCCTCTCTTACGGCTGAAGAGGTAAAGAAGAGTTATATCGTGATCACCGACTGTCAGCGAATGGTTATCGGTTTTCTGGTTCGCTCCATCGATAAGATTATTGAATGTAACTGGAGAGATATCGAGTCTCCCCCTAATAATCTGGGTCCTAATGCCTATTTGACCGGGGTGACTCGCTTCGATGAACAGCTGGTACAACTACTCGATGTCGAGCTGTTACTGTCGAAAGTATTTCCTCCAAGCCCGGAGATGAATCGGGCAATCTTAACCGATGTTCAGCGTGAGAAACTTAAACCCCTGAGTATTCTGTTGGTTGATGACTCCAAGGTGGCTCGTAAGCAGCTTTCAGATGCCCTGGATAGCATCAATATTCCTTACCAGGTAACCTCTGATGGGCGTGATGCGCTCTCTATAATGGAGAAAGCGGCCGAAGAGGGGGCTCCGGTTGATCTACTGGTGAGCGATATTGAGATGCCGGGGTTAGACGGCTATGAACTGGCTTTCGAAGTGAAAAATACGCCGGCACTGGCCTCGGCTTACATCATCTTGCATACTTCTCTCTCGAGCGAGATCAGCGTCAGCCAGGCACATCAGGTTGGGGCAAATGAAGCCTTGACGAAATTTGATGCTCACGAGTTGATTAGTGCCATGTTACGCGGTGCGGAAACCAAAGAGTAGGCAGACTTTTACTGAGCTCTGTCATCAGAGCGTGTAATCGGCAGCCATATTTTTCGTGGCTCATACACGCTTTATGGCGAGGTCAGTGTCACAGGGGGGATGCAGAGGCTATTTCCCCCCATAAAACAGAATAAAAACTGTGTGCCAAGCTGTTTTAGGATATGTAGCGAAATGCCCAATGAGCAGGCTTGGGTATATACCATGTTATCATTATGCTGCAAACGGGTAATTTAGTCGGCTATTTCCCCTCTATTACTAGACATCTCAGGTGAGTTTCGTTAAAACATCTTGTTAAGAAATATTAATTACACTTTTCTCTTCGATCAGTTTAGGGCATCTCTTACGTGGGGCCTGAGACTAACAAGCAACACATTATAATAATGACAGGCCAATCAATGAATCAAAAACAATCTTTATTAGCTAAACTGGCTAATGGCAGCTTAGTGCTGCAGATCCTATTTGGGATAATCGCAGGTATTTCACTGGCGACAGTTTCAAAAGATGCCGCACATAGTGTTGCTTTTTTGGGGGAGCTTTTTGTCGGAGCCTTAAAGGCTATTGCGCCAATATTAGTTTTTATCTTGGTTGCGGCGTCAATCGCGAACCAGAAAAAAAATGCTAAGACGAATATGCGCCCTATCGTTGTGTTATATCTATTTGGTACTTTTGCCGCGGCATTAACAGCTGTATTGCTCAGCTTCACATTTCCGATAACCTTAGTACTGGCAACGGGAGCCGAGGGAGCTACGCCTCCGGAAGGGATCGGTGAAGTGATCCATACTCTGCTCTTCAAATTAGTGGACAATCCGGTGAATGCGGTTATGACCGGCAACTATATCGGCATCTTAGCCTGGGGCGTAGGCCTTGGCTTGGCGTTACACCATGCCAGCAGTTCAACCAAGCAGGTATTTGCCGATGTGAGCCACGGCATTTCGCAGATGGTTCGCTTCATTATTCGTTTGGCGCCAATTGGTATTTTTGGACTGGTGGCTGCGACTTTTGCGAAAACCGGATTCTCAGCCATTGCCGGTTATGGCCAGTTACTGGCGGTACTTTTGGGAGCCATGGCAATTATTGCTCTGATCGTTAATCCATTGATCGTTTTTCTGAAAATAAGACGTAATCCCTATCCTCTGGTCTTGACCTGCTTACGTGAAAGTGGTGTTACCGCATTCTTTACTCGTTCAAGCGCGGCCAATATTCCGGTTAATATGGCACTTTGTGAAAAGCTGGAGCTGCATGAAGATACCTATTCGGTTTCTATCCCTCTTGGTGCCACGATAAACATGGGAGGCGCGGCTATCACTATTACGGTTCTGACGCTGGCTGCCGTTCACACCATGGGTATTCAAGTCGATATCCTTACCGCTATCCTGCTCAGCGTGGTAGCAGCTGTTTCAGCTTGCGGTGCTTCCGGTGTTGCCGGAGGCTCTTTGCTGCTTATTCCTCTTGCATGTAGTCTCTTTGGGATCTCCAACGATGTCGCTATGCAGGTGGTTGCCGTTGGTTTCATCATAGGTGTCATTCAGGACTCTGCTGAAACGGGACTGAATAGCTCTACGGATGTGCTTTTCACCGCGGCAGCTTGTGAGGCGGCAGAGAGAAAAGAGTCACTCTACTCCTGATTGCTATAGGCCACCCGACGCTGGGCTTCGGGTGGCTTGTCTCTATGTTTTGATTGGTGGTATCTAGTGACCATCTATAGCCTGAAAATATTTCATCCCCTTATACCCTTCGTCCATTTTCGCTCTGCGAACATGACCTCCCCCTCCCGGTATTGAGCTGGTTTTCTGCTTTTTGCTGTCAGGAAACCGGTCTTGAAAAAATCATCGGCCTATACTGGCCGGGTGAATGAAGTAATTTAATTCACATTGTCTAAAGTAATGCATAAAAAGTGATTTAGATCGCGTTTTTATTTTTTGCTTGCGCTACACTTTCATTAAATCAGTTAACAAAAGTTTCATGAGCCAAGCTTAGTAACTGATGAATAACGAACACCGTTACGCCTTGTAACTGTCACAAACATTTAACAAAATGCATTTCGATGGAGTTTAGTTGAAAATGGGTTCAATGACCGAAGTCTTACAAGATCAGTGTAGTCAAACTGAAAGTCGGGAATTACTTGAGGTGATTAAAATGTCAGTAGTTGAAAAGCGACAGCGTTTAAGTTGGCAGAGCAAGGATAGCGGAAATCGTGAGGTTGTTGGTCGTTGGATTGATGACCGTCACTCTTTGGGTGATAAGATCACTCTCTATCGCGTTGATCAGAAAATTTATCTGGAGACCTGGTATAGCGATGGCTGCCACAGTTTAGATGAGATGATGAGCACTCAAACAGATGAGGGCCTTAAGTTAGAGGATAAGGGCGGTAACATCTTTGGAGAGTATTTCCTGCTATCGGCAGAAAATCATCTAAGGTTTTGTAACTCAGACGAGTGCTTCTATACAGCTAAAGCGGCTTAGTCGTAAAGCTTGAGTGTTCCCAGAGACCAGGCTGGACCTGGTCCTATGTCTGTAATTGTCAGCGGGACGACTTATTAAGTCTATGAACTAAATGGGTGAGCGCTGTTAAAGGTCATGGCTTTGCCAGAGTATGGGTGAGTGATGCTAAGTGACATGGCATGAAGGCAAAGTCTGTCAGATGCCGCTATCACCTTATCATCACCATAAAACTCATCCCCCAAGATTGGGTGGCCCATCGCTAACATGTGCAGGCGAAGTTGGTGCGTTCGACCTGTAACCGGCTTTAGCTCCACCAATGTGCTGTTCTCTCTGCGCTCCAGCACCTTGAAATAGGTCTTAGATGGCTTACCCTCTGGGGATATCTTCTGTAGGGGAGGACGCTGTGGGTCGGCTTTCATTGCAAGTTCGATTACACCTTCCGTTTCTACTAAATCTCCCGCTACCTCGGCAATATAGGTCTTCTTACTCATCCTGTTTTGAAATTGCGTCTTGATGTTGGACTCAGCTTTCTTGTTAAGTGCAAACACCATAATGCCCGAAGTTGCACAGTCTAACCTATGAACCAATATTGCTTCAGGGTAACGCTGAAGCAGGCGGTTGATGGCACAATCAAAAGTATTAGCTGCGCGCCCGGGATTTGAAAGTAAACCCGAGGGTTTATTGATAACAATGATGTCTCTGTCTTTGTATCGAATATCTAACCAAGGAATAGAAGGGGGGGTATAAGTAAATATCTGCATGAATTCTCCTGTTAAGGCGAATTCTAGCAAAAAGTGCGCATGTTGAGAATGCGCAAGTGTGCTGTTTTAGGCTTACTCTCAATAGATGGGCCCGTTGCCTATAAGTACTCGGTTGGTGTGTTTCGTGTCCAGATACGACTGTATGCCATCAACTGGGGGTAAAATGTTCTGAAGGCGATCTCTATCTCGATATCCAAAGACTTTACCGCAGCAGTCGCACCGTTAAAAATTTCAGGTTTTGACACTCTTTTGGATACTGAATCTATAGCTTGGTTAAGCCCGGCTCTGCTTTGATAGGCGACGAGCCAGTTCTCACTTCTCATTCTCGGAGCGAGACTCTGAAGTGTATCCGGTAACGCTTCACAGCTATCGATCGCATCATAAGCTTTGAGCGCGAACTGTTTTAAGCTCGATTCGTGGTACTCATCCCAGTACTTAGCCAACATGTGATCAAAGGCCAGGTCGATAAGGATAGGCGCGGCTCTTTTGAGCCGCGCGGGAAATTTTGACTCTAACTCTTTGACGATCTCGTGGGTATCGGTGAGTTGATCTATCTGCCTGTGGAGCCAGATACCTTGCTGGAGGTGTTTAGGAAATCTTTCTATGCTTCCTTTCGCGAAGTCCCCGGCCAAATTGGCTGCCAGACTAGTTTTACTATTATCGGCCAGATGTAGGTGTGCAAGAAAGTTCATGATGGTTTGCTAATTTTCTTGGTTAAAACTCTGTTTTCACGTTATCATGCGCATCGATGCTAAGAAAGCCTTTCTCCCGGTTTATTTGAGGTGCTGGTTTTCTTAAGGATGTGCATCACTCAATATATTCTCATCAATTATCGGTTTAAGGATCAAGGATGATGTGGAGCTGGTTGTCTAAAATTTTTGGTAAACAAGAGCAGTCGCAGCGTAAACGAGTGCGAATCGATATCCCCTATGAGCAGCATAGTTATCGAAAGGAAGATTTTGACATCGATAAGAGTAGCGTGATCATGGATGAAGATAATACCAGGAACTAGTTTATACCCAAACCACTTCAAGATGCAGGATTCAGCATGACGAGAAGTGACAGAGTTCAAGGTCGTTAATTGCTCCTGCATTAACGACATTCCCACCATCCGTGGTGGTCTTCATGAAATAGTAGGACTAGTTGTTCTCGGCTCTGGCATCCTGCTTCGCCCTACCTTCTGCATCCATGCAGTCGTAATTCAATATTTATTCTTATAAATAAAGAATTCAGAGAAATGTTACTTCTCGCCTTGCCCTTCAGGAGTTCCCGTAGAATATCTGTACTGCGTTAGTGACATCAACAAGGGAATAACCCTTCTATCAAACACTGCCTTGTTCAGCTATCCTACGGGAGATCTGAAACGAACATCTTGAGGTAGCTTGGGTATATACACCTTGATCTTCTCGGTCTCTACAAATAGACTAGCGCCCGATTGATGCTAAGTAGAGACTAACCATGCGCGTTACTGATTTTTCATTTGACCTTCCCGACGAGTTAATTGCTCGTTATCCAACGGCCAACCGAACATCTTCGAGATTACTTTCTTTAGATGGAAACAGCGGCGATCTTGCAGATAATCAGTTCACCGATATCCTGAACATGGTTAACCCAGGGGATCTCATGGTGTTTAACAACACCCGAGTGATACCTGCGCGTCTCTTTGGCCAGAAAAGTACCGGCGGTAAGCTGGAGATCCTGGTTGAGCGTATGCTCGACGATAAACGCATTTTAGCCCATGTGAGAAGCTCGAAGTCTCCTAAGGTAGATTCTATTATCTGCCTGGATGACGGTTATGAGATGAAGATGCTGGGGCGACACGATGCGTTATTTGAGCTGGAACTTCAGTCTGAAAAGACTGTGCTTGAAGTGCTCGAGGAGGTGGGTCATATGCCGCTTCCTCCCTATATCGATCGCCCCGATGAGGATGCCGATAAAGAGCGTTATCAGACGGTTTATAACCAAAATCCAGGTGCCGTTGCGGCACCAACGGCCGGTCTGCATTTCGATGACGGTCTGTTAAAAGCATTAAGTGACAAAGGGGTGGATACCGCTTTTGTTACCTTGCATGTTGGCGCCGGGACGTTTCAGCCCGTAAGAGTCGATAATATTCTCGAACACCAGATGCATTCGGAGTGGGCCGAAGTCACGCAAGAGGTTGTCGATAAGATTGCTCTGACAAAAGCGAATGGTAAGCGTGTGATTGCCGTAGGGACAACTTCGGTACGCTCCTTGGAAAGTGCGGCTAAAGCCAGCGAAGGTGAGTTGGAGCCGTTTTGTAGCGATACCGATATCTTTATCTATCCGGGTTATCAGTTTGAAGTTGTCGATGCCATGGTGACCAATTTTCACCTGCCTGAGTCAACCTTGATCATGCTGCTCAGTGCATTTGCCGGCTTCGATGAAGTAAAAAACGCCTATCAACATGCGATTGCTCAAAAATACCGCTTCTTTAGCTATGGTGATGCCATGTTTGTGACTAAAAAAGCGAACTAACGGCTAAATATGGTTTAAAATACCCACCCATCGATGAGGTGGGTTTTTTTTAGCTTCAATTTTTTGCTAAGGGTTGATACTCGATTGTTTGCCCTTATCTCTAGATTTAACGATAGCTTTGTACTGTGTACAAACATTTATGGGTCAGACTGTTTCTCTGGCGAGGTATACAATGAAATTTGAATTAGATACAACTCAAGGCCGCGCGCGTCGTGGTCGTTTAGTCTTTGAGCGTGGTACGGTGGAAACACCTGCTTTCATGCCTGTCGGCACCTACGGTACCGTTAAAGGGATGACACCTGAAGAGGTACGTGAAACCGGCGCTGATATCCTGCTGGGTAACACATTCCATTTGTGGTTACGTCCGGGTGAAGAGATCATGCGCAAACATGGTGATCTTCATGATTTCATGAACTGGCAAAGACCTATTCTGACCGACTCAGGCGGGTTCCAGGTATTCAGTCTCGGAGACATCCGGAAAATTACGGAAGAGGGGGTCCATTTCCGCTCACCGATCAACGGTGAGAAGATCTTCCTGGACCCTGAAAAGTCTATGCAGATCCAAAACTCACTCGGTTCTGATGTCGTGATGATTTTTGATGAGTGTACCCCTTATCCGGCGACGGAAGATGAAGCGCGTAAATCGATGCAGATGTCGCTTCGCTGGGCACAACGCTCACGTGATGAGTTTGATAAGCTTGGAAACCCTAACGCTCTGTTTGGTATCATTCAGGGAGGGGTTTACGAAGATCTGCGTGATGAGAGCCTTAAAGGCCTTGTAGATATTGGTTTTGATGGTTACGCCGTTGGTGGATTGGCAGTGGGTGAGCCAAAAGAAGACATGCATCGTATTCTTGAGCATACATGTCCTCAAATCCCGGCGGATAAGCCACGTTACTTGATGGGGGTCGGTAAACCTGAAGACCTGGTTGAAGGTGTGCGTCGCGGTGTCGACATGTTCGACTGTGTGATGCCAACGCGTAATGCCAGAAATGGTCATCTGTTTACCACTGAAGGCGTTATCAAGATACGTAATGCACGTCATCGTGATGACACTTCACCACTCGACGATAAATGTGATTGTTATACCTGTAAGAACTATTCTCGGGCATATCTATACCATTTAGATCGTTGTAATGAAATTTTAGGTGCTCGTTTAAACACCATTCATAACCTTAGGTACTACCAAAGGTTGATGGAAGGTTTGCGCGGCGCGATCGAGACAGGTACATTAGACGCCTTCGTCGAAGAGTTCTATACCAGTCAAGGACGCGAAGTTCCTGAAGTTCCAGAATTAACCGATTAATTTTAACTGAAAATAAGAAGAGAACATTATGTTGATTTCAAATGCGTTTGCTGCTGATGCACCCGTAAATGGCGCCGGTGGCACCATGGAACTGATTTTCATGCTAGTTATTTTTGGCCTGATTTTCTATTTCATGATTTTCCGTCCGCAATCTAAGCGTGTGAAAGAGCACAAGAACCTGATGAGCTCATTAGGTAAAGGCGATGAGGTACTTACCAGTGGTGGCATTTTAGGGAAGATTGCAAAGATCAGTGACGACAACGACTATGTCTTGCTGACGATCAGTGAAACAACTGAAATCACTATTAAAAAGGATTACATTTCGGCTGTATTGCCTAAAGGCTCTATTAAGTCACTTTAAGCCAAGAGGGCGATGGTGTGTTAAATAAATACCCAATGTGGAAAAACCTGATGGTGATGATAATCATCGCCGTTGGTGCTTTCTATGCGATTCCAAACCTCTTCGGGGAAGACTATGCGGTTCAGGTAGTTGCTACCCGTGGTGCAGAGGTTACGGCAACGACTCAGTCGACCGTAAATGATGTTCTTGCAAGCAAGAATATTACAGTTAAGCGTTCTGAGCTTGAAAATGGTCAATTATTGGTTCGAGTGACTAATGCCGATCAGCAATTGTTAGCGAAAGAGGCGATTGCAGACTCACTAGGTGATAAATACATCGTCGCCTTAAACTTAGCTCCTGCGACACCAAACTGGCTCGAGTCAGTTGGCGGTAGCCCTATGAAGCTGGGCCTCGACCTGCGTGGTGGTGTGCACTTCCTGATGGAGGTGGACATGGGTGAAGCGATTCGTAAGATGACAGAAGCAAAAATTTCTGACTTCAGAACCGATCTTCGCGGTGAGAAAATTCGCTATGCCGGTATTCGTAATAGCGCTAAAGGGATCGAGATTAAGTTCCGTGATGCTGAAAATCTGGCTAAAGCAGAACGTTTTCTTAAGACCCGCGGCAATGACATGGTGTTCACCGATATCTCATCGGGTGACAGCTACTTCTTGTTGGCTAACTTAAGTGAAGTCTACCTTAAGCAGATCAAAGAGGAAGCGCTGCAGCAAAACATCACAACGATCCGTAATCGTGTGAATGAACTGGGTGTTGCAGAACCTGTCGTTCAGCGTCAGGGGGCTGAGCGTATTATCGTCGAGCTTCCGGGTGTTCAGGACACAGCTCGCGCTAAAGATATCTTAGGTGCAACGGCGTCTATCGAATTCCATATGGTGGATGAGAAAGCTGATGCAGCGGCGGCAGCCAGCGGTCGGGTTTCACCTAGCTCGCAAGTTTACAATCGCCGCCAGGGTGGACAGGTTGTGCTACACAAGGCTGTTATGTTGACCGGTGATCATATTCAAGGTGCTCAACCGAGTTTCGATGAATATAGTCGTCCACAGGTGAGCATTAACCTCGACTCTAAAGGTGGTTCGATCTTCTCGAATGTAACTAAGGATAACATCGGTAAGCCGATGGCAACTCTGTTCATCGAGTATAAAGATAACGGCGATAAGAACCCTGATGGTAGCGTGAAGATGCAGAAGATCGAGGAAGTTATCTCGGTTGCAACAATTCAGGCGCGTCTGGGTCGCAACTTTGTTATCACTGGTCTGGAACATGCTGAAGCTCAAAACCTGGCCCTTCTACTGCGTGCCGGTGCCTTGATTGCTCCGGTAACTATCGTAGAGGAGCGTACCATTGGCCCGAGCTTAGGTGCTGAGAATATCCAAAATGGTATGCAGGCAATGGTTTGGGGTATGGCTGTTGTCCTAATCTTTATGTTGGTTTACTACCGTGGTTTCGGCCTTATCGCTAACTTAGCATTGACGGCTAACCTCGTGATGGTTGTCGGTGTCATGTCAATGATCCCGGGTGCCGTACTAACGCTGCCGGGTATTGCGGGTATGGTACTGACTGTTGGTATGGCGGTCGACGGTAACGTACTCATCTACGAGCGTATTCGTGAGGAGTTGCGTAACGGTCGTAGCGTGCAACAAGCTATTCATGAAGGTTATGGTAACGCATTTTCGACTATTGCCGATGCGAACATCACTACATTTATGACAGCACTTATCCTGTTTGCTGTAGGTACAGGTGCCGTTAAAGGGTTTGCTGTAACGCTGATGATAGGTATCGCAACCTCTATGTTCACTGCAATCGTGGGTACCCGCTCGATAGTTAATGCTATTTGGGGTGGTAAACGCGTGAAGAAACTGTCTATATAAGGGTCGTTGATTATGTTTCAGATTATATCTATAAAAGGCACTATCAACTTCCTTCGCCATGCGGTTCCTATCAGTATGCTCTCTTTGGTACTGGTTTTAGGGTCATTAACTTCGTTAGCGACCAATGGAATTAATTGGGGACTGGATTTTACCGGTGGTACAGTTGTAGAGCTTGAGTTCTCCTCTCCTGCAGATTTAGAAGCGCTACGTGCTGAACTGAGCAGTGTTGAGACGGACGGCGCCGTGGTCCAAAACTTCGGCTCAAGCCGTGATGTGCTTGCTCGTCTGCCTGTCAAGGAGGGCGTTTCGACTGATACTCAGGTTAGCCATGTTATGGATGGTGCGCTTAAGCTGGACCCTCAAGTGGTTCAGAAGCGTGTCGAGGTTGTCGGCCCGCAGATAGGTAAAGAGCTTGCTGAACAAGGTGGCTTAGCGGTATTAGTCGCACTTATCTGTATCTTAATCTATGTCTCTTTCCGATTTGAGTGGCGTTTAGCCCTGGGTTCCGTCGCGGCACTTGCTCACGACGTGATCATTACTCTGGGGGTTTTCTCGGTACTTCAGCTGGACTTCGATCTTACGGTACTTGCGGGTGTCTTGACGGTAGTTGGTTACTCACTTAACGATACTATCGTGGTGTTCGACCGAATTCGTGAAAACTTCCTTAAGATACGTAAGGGCGAGCCTGAAGAGGTTGTGAATGCGTCAATTACTCAGACTATGAGCCGTACGATTATCACTACCGGTACTACGCTAGTCGTGGTTGTTGCGCTATTCCTTAAGGGAGGCACTATGATCCATGGTTTTGCAACAGCCTTGTTGATGGGAATATTTGTCGGTACTTTCTCCTCAATCTATGTTGCGAGTTTCCTGGCTATTAAGCTTGGGATCAACCGTGAACATATGATGCCTGTAGAGATTGAAAAAGAGGGCGCAGATCAAGAAGCGCTGATGCCTTAACGTTCTACGCTGACATGTAAAAACCACCTTCGGGTGGTTTTTTTATATCAGGAGTTCGCGCCTTAAGAGATGATTGATAGTGAAGTGGGGCGCAGCGGTTTGGGGAAAGCTGATATCACAGCTGCGGTGCCGGTGAGTTTCATTGGATATGAGTCTTGCCTTGCGACCATGTTCCGGGGGAGCAGTCAGCCAACACATTCGATAATTTTCCCCCCTGTTGCCCATAATTGGGCTCGACAGCCTTGCCTGTTTGGCAGTAGGATGTTCTGCAGCCTACCTTTTTAGATGAGGAGGTGCCAAAATTTGCCAGAAGAGCAATAGTCGTTGGGAGAATAAAATGGAAGAGCGTCGTCGTTTGGTTGCCGGTGGAAACTTACTGCAAGCGCATACCTGGAAAGGCCTTTTGGAAAGTAACGGGATTGAGGTGGAACTGAAAGGAGAAGCCCTTTTAGGTGGAGTCGGTGAGTTACCCGTCGATCTGCAAAATGTGGAACTCTGGGTCTGCGAGTCACAATATGATCAGGCTAAGACGCAGCTTGAGTCTATCAATGCCGACGGTCCGAGTTGGCAATGTGTAAGCTGCCATGAGATGAACGAAGCTAGTTTTGAGCTTTGTTGGCACTGTGGTGCGGAGCGGTGTGTTCAGCATAATTAACACTCTTTTATCGCCTAATAATCTAAACTTATCTTAACTATCCAATCCCCCGGAGTAAGCAGTATGCAACACAGTTCAGCATTTTTAGCTTTGGTTAACAGTATCCTGCCTCAGATATCTGAGATCACTGTTGAGGAGTATCAAAATGATGATATCTGGCAGCTCATCGATGTCCGGGAGGATCACGAATGGTTGAAAGATCATCTGCCTGCGGCAGCACACCTTGGCCGTGGGATCATAGAGCGCGACATCGAAGTGCGATATCCGGATAAATCAACACCTCTATTGCTTTACTGTGGCGGAGGCTACCGCTCTGCGCTGGCCGCGATGAACCTCCAGTTGATGGGGTATACCCATGTAGCATCTTTGACCGGGGGTTATAAAGCCTGGGTACAGAGGCAGCTGCCTTTGGTGCAAGACTAGGAATTTTCACAGAGCTGGTTTTTAGGGGCCGAACTTTAATGCAGTATTTTCCATTGTTTGTCGATACATCCGGTTTAAAGGTGTTACTGATTGGTGCCGGTGAGGTTGCGAGCCGTAAACTCGATCTCCTGACCAGGACCGAGGCTGATATTAAAGTTATCGCTTCCGATATCTCTGCAGAGGTTCAGGCTTACGCCGACAGTGGGCGGATTTCGCTCGTGATGCGATCAGCTACAGCCGATGATATTGAGGCTGTAGATCTGGTCTATCTTGCAACTTCGGATGAAACGTTAAATGGTGAACTGGCCGGTGTGGCCAAAAGCCGTGGTATATGGGTGAATGTCGTCGATAGTCCGGCGTTATGTCGCTTCATCACCCCATCTATCGTAGACCGCGGGCGTTTACAGATAGCTATCAGTACTGCCGGAGCGGCGCCGGTGTTTGCCCGGGAGTTAAGATCCCGCCTGGAGTCCTGGCTGCCGGGGTCATTGACTGCGCTGTTCGATTTTGTGGCTGAACGTCGTCAAGAGGTGCAGCAAAGGTTACCCGCATTTAAACAGAGAAAGCTTTTCTGGGAACAGTTTTTTAAAACTAACGGTGATAAATTTGATGCGCAAACTCAGGTTCATTATGACAACGCATTTCAAAACCTCTCGATGGGGGGGGAGATACTGCTGTTAGACGATGAGACTCAAGTTTCATTGCTACCGATCGCCGCTATGCCCTTACTGCAGAGGTTAGACCATATCTTTACTGTCGAGGAGCTCCCGTTTGAGCTAAATGAGTTATTGAGGAGAGATGCCAGTCGTGCTCCGCTTCCTCCCTTGAGCGAGCTGGCTATGCAGTTCGAAAAGGGTAAAAGGTGTTTGATCTTTACCGACACAGCAAAGTTAGCTCAGCTCAAAGCGCATTTCCCTATGGCAAAACATCTCAAAGCGGGCTCACTTTAATTTTCTGGTTGAGTCACAGACTGTTTTTCCATTCAGCTCGGCATTTTCGGTTTTGACTCGATCTGTACCCCGACTCGTTGAGTTGTGAGCAGCGAATGAGTCGGCGATGCCTCTCTGCAGTTTCAAACCTATATGTGCTTTATCGGTATTCTTTCAACATATGGCGGGCATTTGCGGTACACTAGCGCCAATCATTTGAAAGAAATAGAAGTTATGGCACCTAAAGCAACGGTTTATAAAGTTCACCTTCAAGTCGCCGATATGGATCGTGGTTACTATCATGATCACCATTTAACGCTGGCGCAGCACCCCTCTGAAACAGATTCCAGAATGATGGTCCGCCTGCTGGCGTTTGCGATGAATGCCAGTGATACACTCGAGTTCAGTAAGGGCCTTTGTGTCGAAGATGAGCCTGAACTTTGGGAGAAGTCACTCTCCGGCGATATTGAGCTCTGGATCGAGTTCGGCCAGAGTGATGAGAAGTGGCTGAGAAAGGCCAGTGGTCGTTCCGGGCAGGTTCAGCTATTCGCCTATGGGGGACGCAGCGTGCCTATCTGGTGGCAGCAAAATCAACAAGCATTTGAGCGTTATAAAAACCTCAAGGTGTGGAATATCCCAGAGGATGCGGTCAAGGAGATGGGAGCGTTAGTCAGTCGGAGTATGACGCTTCAGTATAACATCAGTGAGGGACAGATCTGGGTCTCAAATGACAGTGGCAGTGTGCTGGTTGAGCCTGAACTCTTAAAAGAGTAGCCCTTAGCTCATTTAGCAAAAAGCCAGTCATCAGACTGGCTTTTTAATGGGATGAGCAACATCAAAGATTAAGCCTCTTCGGCTAACCCTTCCTCACCTTTGCCCTTTGTCTTGATGATAATCAATGCGGCAAGGACAGTTGTTGACACAATACCTGCTATGGTAGAAACCGTGATAGGCAGGCCCGCACCTAAGGTTTGTGAACTCAGCAGGAAGCTAATCACTACAGTCGTCATAAACATGGCTGGCACAGTACAGATCCAATGGAACTTGTTGTGCCTGAGCAGGTATGCCGAGGCGGTCCATAGCATCATTACTGCTGTTGTCTGGTTTGCTACACCGAAGTAGCGCCAGATAACACCGAAGTCAACCTGAGTCAGGATTGCCCCCATGATGAACAGAGGTATAGCCAGCATTAAACGCTTAGGTAACTGAGTCTGCGGCATCTTGAAAAATTCAGACAGGATTAAACGAGCCGAACGGAAGGCGGTATCGCCGGAGGTGATTGGCAGAACAATAACACCTAAGATAGCCATGAAACCACCCACTGCCCCAAGAAGCCCTGTTGATGCTTCATATACAACGTTGGCAGGGTTACCGGCCATTCCTTCGTTAAGGCCTTCAATGCCACCGAAGAAGGAGAGGGCAATCGCACACCAGATTAGAGCGATGACACCTTCGCCTATCATAGCACCGTAGAAAACGAAGCGACCGTTTGATTCATTTTCGACACATCTGGCCATCAAGGGAGACTGAGTCGCATGGAAGCCTGAAACTGCACCACATGCGATGGTAATAAATAGTGCTGGCCACAGAGGCATATCATTAGGGTTAAGGTTAGTCAGGAAGTCACCGGCTACAAAGCCTGGTAACAGTGTATGCTCGCTGGAGACAACGATGGCAATAGTTAAACCGATAGACATGAAGAGCAGAAGTGCACCGAAGAACGGGTAGAGTCTGCCGATGATCTTATCTACAGGTACAATTGTTGCGATAAGGTAGTAGGCAAAAATAACACCCAGGAAGATCGATACATCCCAACCGGTAAGTTTACCCAGCAGACCTGCCGGAGCCGAGATAAATACCACGCCGACAAGCAGTAATAAGATGATGGCGAATACATTCATAAAGTGCTTCGCGCCTTTACCAAGGTATTTACCCGCAAGGTTAGGAACTGACTGACCGTTGTTACGAACGGACAGCATTCCCGAGAAGTAATCGTGAACCGCACCGGCAAAAATACAGCCTAAGACGATCCAGAGCATGGCGGCCGGACCATAGAGGGCACCGAGAATAGGGCCAAAGATAGGGCCCACACCTGCGATATTGAGCAGTTGAATAAGGTATACCTTACCCTTAGACATAGGCACGAAATCAACACCGTCTGTTTTAGTAAATGCCGGAGTTTGACGTTGAGCATTGATACCGAAGACCTTCTCTACGAAAGCGCCATAGAAAAAGTATCCCCCGATAAGCAGGCCGACACACATTAAAAACCACATCATAATTACTATCTCCCATTTTGAGTTGCGCTTATTGTAATGCGAACTGTAAGGGAGCGAACTTAGAAAAAAGGTGAGTGGTCGAATGAAGGGGGTGAACGGTTTGATATCGCCCCTGAGAGGTTTTGTCTTGTTGCATTTATGCGCGTTTGTTTGATGAAATGTTAATTCCAGGGCGCAGTAAAATGAAAATAGTCGTTCCTATGTTTGCACTAATGTTTGCACTATGTCGGCAAGTTCCCTCTTTTCTGGCAAGTGTAGTATTGCTGTTTGCTCAGAGAAAACCGAAGACCTGTTTCAGTGGTTTTAAGTAACGTCTCGAAACCGGGACTTTGGCGCCGGAGACAGTCGTAATTTCGCCGCCTGTATCCTGAACCTCTATTTCAGATATCGCTTCGGGGCTGATGAGGTACTGTCGATGGCATTTCAGCAGTGGCGATTTCTCCTCCAGCACCTTTAAGGTCAGGTGAGTATGTGCCTGCTCCTTGTCTGTTGCAACATGAACACCTCCAAGGTCGCTGAATACAAACTCCACCTCTTTAATAGGAACGACCTTAAGCCTGTTTCCGGTATAACATGGCAGGTGGGCCAATTGCTGTGGGGCGATGTCATTGACAGGCTTTGGTTGTAGATCTTTTCTTACCCGGTTCAATGTTTGCTGTAGCCTTTTTTCATCTATGGGCTTTAACAGGTAATCGAAGGCGTGGTTATCGAAGGCCTTGATAGCATACTCATCATAGGCGGTGACGAAAACGATACGGGGCATGATCTCGGGATCCAACATGCCAATAAGCTCTATACCAGTGATCTTTGGCATCTGGATATCCAGAAAGATCAGCTGCGGCTTAAGCTTTGTGATCATCTGCAGTGCTTCGATTGCGTTACTGCATTGGCCGACAATCTCTATGTCTGCATTTTCACTAAGCAGGTCTGCCAGCTCTTCACGAGCAAATAATTCATCATCGATAATTAGTGATGTTATCACGCTTGGGTTTCCGTATATGGCAGCTTAATGCTAACTCTGGTGTATTCATCTTTGTGGCAATCAATGCTGATGCCGAACTCTGAACCGAACTGGTTTTGAATCCGTTTGTGCACTAAGTTCATCCCCAGCCCCTCCGAATTATCTTCAGCCCTGTATAGCCCGGCATTATCAATTACCTCTAATATTAATAAATCATCACGTACCTTGCCAGTGACTCTTATCAGTCCGGGCTCCAGCATGTGGCTTGTGCCGTGTTTTACCGCATTTTCGATAATAGGTTGCAGAGTAAATGCGGGAAGCCGAAATGTGAGTAGCCGCTCCGGGATTTCGATTTCGACCTGTAGTTTATCGATAAACCTTGCCTTTTCTATGGTGAGGTAGGAGTCGATATGCTCCAGCTCGTCCGAAAGTGTCACAAGCCCGGTGGTGCGCTTAAGGTTAATTCTTAAAAATTGAGATAGTTGTTGAATGAGTTGCCTGGCTTTTAGCGGGTCCCGTTTGATGATCGCAGCTATGGTGTTGAGTGCATTGAAGAGAAAGTGTGGGTTAACTTGCGCCTGCAACAGCTTTAATTCAGCCTGAGTGAGCAGGTTTTGCTGGCGCTCGAAACGGCCGAATAAAATTTGGTTAGACAGCAAACGGCCTATTCCCTCGCCGAGGGTGCGGTTAATGTTGAGAAATAGCTTATTCTTTGGCTCATAAAGTTTAATTGTGCCGATCACCTCATTTTCACAGCGTAGCGGGATCACTAAGCTGGAGCCTAATCGACACTGGGGGGAGATAGAGCAGGAGTATGCCATGTTGACACCATCGGCAAACATCACACAATCATTATCGATAGCATCCATCGTCATCTTTGACGATATAGGAGTTCCGGGAATATGGTGATCGGCACCCGTACCGATAAAGGCCAACAGGTGCTCTCTGTCGGTTATGGCTACGGCTCCTACATGGGTTTCCTCTTTGATGATCTGGGCGACCTGGCTGCTGCTCTCTTGATCGAACCCTTTAGATAAGACACCAACGCTTCGTTCGGCAATCTTCAGGGCCTGAGTCGAGAAGGCCGATGACAGCTTGTCAAACATGGTTTTTTGATCTCTGACCATGCTCATAAACAGCGCCGCGCCAACTGAGTTTACCAGTAGCATAGGCAGGGCGATCTGTTTTACCAGCTCCCAGGCATCTGAAAGAGGTTGAGCCACTAGCAGGATGATCCCCATCTGAAGCATCTCTGCGCTAAAGGTGATTAAGCAGACGAGTAAGGGGGCATATATCAACTCACTCTTATCCTGTCTTCGTAAATAGAGGCTGACTATGCCCGCTGAAAGTCCTTCCAGTGTCGTGGATATGGCACAGGCGAGATCGGTAAAGCCGCCCATGCTGTATCTGTGCAGGCCTCCGGTGAGTCCCACCAGGAAACCGGTGACGGGGCCGCCTAAAAGACCGCCTAAGACGGCGCCCATGGCGCGGGTATTGGCGATGGCGTCGTTGGTCTGTTCACCGAAGTAGGTCGCCATTATGCAAAAACCCGAAAAGATCAGGTAGATGAAAATTTTGTGAGGGAGTCGTGTGGCGGCTTCAGCAAAGAACTTGAACAAGGGAGTTTTACTGACCAGATAGACCAGTACTAAGTAGAGGCTCATCTGTTGGGTTAAGAGTAAAATTAACGACATGAATAAGTATCCCAATGAGTCATTGTTGGCATTCAATAGCAAGCAGGGCAGAATATCAATGCAAATTATGATTGAAGTCTATCTGTGAGTGTAAGATCAAAGTTTAGTTTTCGAAAATCATTTATAAAGGGATAAATAATTTAGATCTTATAAGAGGCAATCAATGTCGAAGTCGGTACACGGTCATCAAGTCATGGAATTAATGTTAACTCTGGGAAGGGCGATTAGCAAAGAGGAGTTGAAAGGCCTTATGCATGAAAGGTTCGGAGAGGACACCTGTTATCATACCTGTTCCGCGAGTGAGATGAGTGCTGCAGAGCTTATTGAATTTTTAGATAAGAAGGGAAAGTTTATCGAGTCGCAGCAGGGGATAGAAACTGCGGCAGATCGCATCTGTAATCATTAAATATTAACAAAACAGTTCACGGCGGTTAGTCACGCTGTGAACTGTTATCTCAATATGGCCATATTCTTGCTGATTAAGCTAATGATCGTGGTTTTTGGCAATAATCGTGTCCTGTTCGATTTCGCTCCTGTTGGAAAACTCATAGATCAGGATACGGATGAGGCGTGATTTTGCTATCTTTGAGCGGCTAGCCAGTCGATCTAAAATCCCGATAGATTCTTCGGTTAACGAAAAAGTGGCGTGTTTATAGATCTTTGTTGAGTGTTTATCTAACCCTTTATGTTTGATACTTGTTCGTTTCTTTCTATTGCGGCTGACGACACTGGGTTGACCGAAGGCATAGTTATTTGCGTCTTCGATAAAATCCTCGACTGAGACATTCTTACGAGGGGCTTTCTTCTTCCTTCGCTTCAGGTCAGTTAAGCTCATAACAATTTTCAGGCTCTATAGCAAAAAGTTCATCCGCAATGGCGCGGATCTCCGTTGCCGCTTTCCCTTCTGGCTCAATCTCAATGACAGAGGAGCCTTGCTCTTCACTATCATCGTAGATATTTCGACTGAAAGTGACAGCATTTAACACTCTCAAACCAAAGGACTGTACTACTTCCTTAGCTTCCAGGATACGTTTAAATTGGCTGGGGAGGGAGGGGCACTGAGTCATGACGATTGTCGCTACCATCTTGGGGTTAACCATCTTACAGGTACTCAACATATCTTCCATATGCGGAAGTGTCTTCAGGTCTCGACGCTTAGGCCGTAGCGGTAATACGACATAGGTCGCAACAGACATCGCAGCGCGCATTGCGAGGTTATCCTGACCGCCGCAATCAACAATGACATAGTCAAACCTTTCATCCTGACTCAGTAAGTCATTACGAATTTTACCATAGAGCTGGATGCAGTTGATGGTTGGAAGGCTTGGGTCTTCATTACGTGCCTGGATCCAATCTGAGGTCGTTCTCTGGGGATCGCAATCGACCATCAGTACGTTAGCTTGAAATTTTTGGGTTATATGAACAGCCAGATTTTGGGCCAAACAGCTCTTACCCGCGCCACCCTTTTCACCGCCAACAAGCAATATCATAAAAATATCTCCATATCCTTTCGCACGAATTACCCTAGGTTATTAAGTACGTTAAGTATAGAACAGACTCCCTGATACTGCTGAAAACCAGGAATGCGTACTATTTATCCGTTGTGATCAGTTGAAGTGCGATATGAAAACTATTGGGATTACACTGTGTCGTTCTGCACACCTGGCCTTTTACTGTATGTGCTTTGTCATTGTCAGGGTTGAATGTGATATTGAGTAACTCACCCAACTCGAACCCCTCTTTATAATCAATCAGTGCGCCTCGCCGAGCCAGATCGATACAGATCCCTTCATCGGTATTCAAAATGCCCTTTTTATCGTGCCAGGTGAGCACGATTCTTTCTGCTTCCATGTCCAGCCTCAAAGAGGTACGTCGTTCATCTAAGTCTTCAACATTATCGCTCATTTAAGATCCCTTCTCACTGAAGTAAAACTAACCTCTTTAAAAGTAGCATAATAAATCTTGTACAAACAAAAAATCAGGCAAGAAAAGCTTGTTGAATAAGATAAAAAAACTCAGCCTGAATCGGCTGAGTTTGTAATACTGGCAGGTGTTACAGGTTCTCTTCACTCTTAGGGTAGGGGAGCTTTAATTGACCCCAGCGAATCACTATGACAGTAGAGGCTAATATCAGCGTGGATATTGAAATAGCAAGAATACGCCAGTCGTCCATCGCTTTCATATCCAGGATGAGGTAGCGAGCTAAGGCTACAATGGCAATATAAAGGGGCATGCGGACAGGGAGTTTTCCTGACTCGGCATAGTTGGCCACCATGGCCAACACCTCTAAATAGATAAATAGTAACAGCAGATCGGCCAGTGCAACTTTTCCGACTTTGAAGATATGGAATATCTCTTGACCGATGGCAACAATAGTCGCTATTGCAATGATGAACAGGACAAAATGCTCAACTGTCTTGATACTTTTTGAACCATATTGAATGTATCGCTTTCCCATAAAGACCTCTTCGCGTTTTTTTTGCAATGGTATCAAGTATTCAGGACTACGCTACTCTATCTGTGTGATGTTATTCACATTAATACTATTATAACTTAGGTAGGCGCGCCTAATTATTAAGCAGATAAATCCAAAAAAGAGGAGGCGTTGAGATTTCAGTATTGGAAAACCTATTAAAATGAACAGAGCGCCTACTTGTAAACAGGCGCTCTGCTTGTCTTAACCGGGCCTGCCATCGACCCTTGCTTTGAATAAGATAGGGGCGTAGTGATACAGGAAAATGGCAAAGGAGAGAAGCCAGCTGCCGATGGCTACCTTGAGAAGCGGTAAGTAATGACCGGGCATCAGCCCTGCCAACATTCTGAAAATCGTAGCCGAAATAATTAACATGAATGCAATTGTGATTAGCCTTGGCGGAGAGAGTTTTCTTCCTGTATGACCCAGAGAGACTCTGGCCATCATGGCTAAAATCATGCCTCCTAATCCACCCAGAGTGATACCGTGAAGGCCAGCCGAAAAGTGGTTGCCGGTTGCGATAAGTAGTAACCCCAGCGGAATGAAAAGGTAGCTGATATGCAGCGACCATAACAGAGGCACCTGTAGTGTGTATCTTCCCCCCCAGCGTGACCACCTGATAAGGAGAAGGAGCCCCGCGACTGCGGAAGCAATTTGGATGAGTATGGGTTGTTGAAATAACACGGTAACAATAAGAAGAGCCAGGCTTACGAAGCTCGAAACCTCAAGTAACATTATGTTGGGTTTACGCTCCCATTCGGATGCTCTGTCGGTAAAGAATGGGATCACTCTTCCGCCTATCAGGGCAACGACTGTGACCATCAGCAATATTGCACAATATAATGCCGTTTTAGTCAGTTCGGGAGCATTAATCAGCAAACCGTAATAGCTCATTCCATTGACGAACGTCAGCATCAAAAGGATAGGTACGAAGATTAAGTTGCGCCATTGTTTAACCTTTAATACCGATCTTGCCAAAAAAAGCGCTGTTAACGGTGCGAAAGCCAGATCGAGTGCCATAACGGTCTGCAGTGGAAGCCAACCGTTATTAAGCAGTAAAATTCGAGGTAACAGCCAAACAACAGCCAGTCCCATAAGGGCGATGCCTTTGATGCCGGGCTGTCCGGTCCAGTTTTGTACTGCAGTTAGCAGGAAGCCTGCGATAATGGCCATCACGAAGCCAAATATCATCTCATGGCCATGCCACCATATGGGGTCGCCATGTGGGGAAAACTGAAAATGGCCAAAGAAGAATCCCCCCCAGATACCGATGGAGATAAGGCTAAACAGGGCTCCCAAGAGGAAGAAAGGCCTGAATCCTAAATTAAAAAGTGCAAATTTTGGTTGTAAATGAGCCGGTTCGTCGATGTTTAGCATGCCACTCTCTAATAACCTAGTAAATATGTCGGATATTATAAGATTTATTTGTAATGCATGTAAATATGTGTGAGTAGTTAAGATTAAATTTGTACTTAGGGGAGAAAAAAAGCCATCATAATAATGATGGCTTCTTAGTTAAATAATCTGTTCTTGGCGGTTTAGCGCTTAAGTGCATCACTCAATAGCGGGCGAGCAGATTTTACGATTATTGATGTGGCTTTTGGCGCACCTGCAATAATGTTACCCGAATTCATATAACCATGGTTGCCGGTAAAGTCGGTTACCGTACCGCCTGCTTCGCGAACAATCAGTTCACCGGCTGCGATGTCCCAAGGTTTCAGGCCAATCTCGAAGAAGCCGTCGACGCGACCGGCAGCAACATACGCGAGATCGAGTGCTGCAGAACCTGCACGACGAACATCTGCACATTGAGTGAAAATTTCGCTGAAAATTTTCATGTAGGTTTCAGTATGCTGTTTGGCCTTAAAAGGGAAGCCTGTAGCAATAATTGAATTGCTAAGATCGTTATGCTTAGAAACACGGATACGGAAATCGTTTAGTTTTGCACCTTTACCACGAACGGCGGTAAATAGTTCGTCGCGAATAGGGTCATAAACAACGGCAACTTCGGTCTTGCCTTTATGTTGAACTGCGATAGAAACCGCGAAGTGTGGAATGCCTCTAACAAAGTTGTTAGTGCCATCCAGAGGATCGACAATCCAGACGAAATCACTGCTTTCGCCTCTGTTCTCACCAGACTCTTCACCAACGATGGTGTGGTCGGGGTAAGATTTACGGATCTGATAGGTAATGGCAGCTTCTGCTTCTTTATCTACGTTTGTTACGTAGTCATTAATACCTTTCGCAGTGACCTCAACTTTGTCGAGTTCTGTGAAGGCACGTATAATCGTTTGGCCGGCGGCGCGGGCAGCGCGCACAGCAATAGTCTGCATCGGATGCATTACAATCCCCTGGATTTTAAAGAACAGATATAAATAATCGCAGCGCATTATACGCCCATCGCCGTAAAGTGCA
The DNA here is from genome assembly GCF_947501225.1 of uncultured Shewanella sp. Lineage (GTDB taxonomy): Bacteria > Pseudomonadota > Gammaproteobacteria > Enterobacterales > Shewanellaceae > Shewanella. Next base: position 422,699 of record NZ_CANMUW010000002.1, on the reverse strand, counting down.
AGGCCTGTATGCAGACAGGCTGCCCCTGAGCCCATAGCTGCTACCGGTACCATATTGAACCTTGAAAACCGGACGACTTGTTAGTGGCGCTTTTAACTGAAGGCGGGGGGGATCTGTATAAGATGGAAGTCGTCGCTTTAGATGAAATTCAGCTTTTAGAGGACTCTTTGTAGCTATTAAGCTGCGTCGGTGTCATTTTGTACAGGTATTACCTCAGTTACAAGGAAACTTTATGATCGGGCAAATACCATTTTTGTATTAAAGAATCGTCACCGGCTGTGATAATATTGCGCGTTATGTTCTTTTATTAAAGTAAGAAGTTTCATGCTCAGCAATATTCGCGTCGTACTCGTAGGTACATCTCACCCGGGGAACATAGGTTCCACTGCCCGTGCAATGAAAACCATGGGGCTCTCCACACTCTATCTTGCCGAACCTCGTGTTGAACCCGATGGACATTCAGTGGCCTTAGCAGCCGGGGCGTCAGATATCCTTAAACATGCGGTCACTGTCGATAGTGTGGCTGAAGCTATCGCTGACTGTAGCCTGGTTATCGCGACAAGTGCTCGTAGTCGAACACTGGATTGGCCCATGCTTGAGCCGAGAGAGGCGGGAGAGAAGTTAGTTCAATCTGCTCTGGATGGCCCGGTTGCGATTGTTTTTGGCCGTGAAAATAACGGGTTAACTAACGAGGAGTTACAGAAGTGTAACTTCCACGTCGCGATACCGGCAAACCCTGAATATACTTCATTAAACCTGGCTCAAGCGGTGCAGATCATCTGTTATGAGGCAAGGGTGGCTCACCTTGCTCAGGTTCAGCGTGATTTTGAAAACGCCAAGCCTGAAGGCTATGTTGAACCTGTGAACGAATACCCGTTTGCCAAAGAGCGTGAAAACTTCTTTGAGCATCTGGAGAAAACCATGTTGTCTACCGGCTTTATTGTTAAGCAGCACCCCGGCCAGGTGATGATTAAGTTACGCCGTCTGTTTAGTCGAGCTAGATTGGAGAGGCAGGAGATGAATATCCTGAGAGGGATGTTAACCTCTATCGACAAGAAACTGGCATCAAAAGACAATAACGAAGCATAAGGAACGAGATACATATGGGAGTTATCGCTCGACTTAAAGATGATATCGCGTCTATCTATCATCGGGACCCTGCTGCACACGGTACGTTCGAAGTGTTACTGAACTATCCGGGTATGCACGCTATCTGGATCCATAGAGTGAGCCATAAGCTATGGAAGCGAAAGTGGCGTTTAACTTCCCGTTGTCTCTCGACATTTGCCCGTTGGATGACCGGAATAGAGATCCATCCCGGGGCGACTATCGGTGATCGTTTTTTCATCGATCACGGTATGGGAGTTGTGATTGGTGAAACTGCCGAAATCGGCCATGATTGTACTCTATACCACGGTGTAACCTTAGGTGGGACAACCTGGCAGTCCGGCAAACGGCACCCTACATTGGGTAACAACGTCGTTATTGGCGCAGGGGCTAAAGTTTTAGGTCCGATCACCATGAATGACGGAGCCAGAGTCGGTTCTAACTCTGTGGTGGTTAAAGATGTACCTAAAGATACGACAGTTGTAGGGATCCCCGGTCGGGTGGTGTCAACGCCGAATGAGGCCAATAAAGAGAAGTCCAAACGACGCACTGAGATGGCTAAAAAGTATGGCTTCGATGCCTATGCTGTTTCGCCTGATAATCCGGACCCGGTAGCTAATGCCATAGGTCAGATGCTGGATCACATGCACCTGATGGACTCAAAGGTGCAGGAGGTATGCCAGGCCGTTCAATCTATGGGTGGAAGTGTGTGTACTGACAAGCTGCCGGAACTGGAGGTGGATGAGTTCATTGATGCCGAATTAGCCGCTGCGCAGAAGCGTAAGCAGTCAATTGATGAGTTTGATCCCATAATCTGATCTTTTAGTGCGCTAAGTTGTAAACATTCATTGAATCTTTTAAGAGAAACAGGTTAAATACCCCACCAAAGTGACAGGGTATTTTCTGCTGAAAAATCCCGTTTACACTCAGTTTGGATATAGACCGAATACTTGAGTAAATTATAAGGTCTAATACTTGACTAAAATAGTCGGGTATGTTTGAATTCCCTTATGCATTTATGGGAGCGGGTTGCTATGAAACTTACATCGAAAGGTCGTTATGCTGTGACAGCCATGTTAGATGTTGCTATGCATTCTACATCGGGTCCAGTGCCGTTGGCCGATATTTCTGAGCGCCAAGGGATCTCTCTTTCTTATCTTGAACAACTTTTCGCAAAACTGAGAAAACATGGATTGGTTTCGAGTGTCAGAGGACCTGGTGGTGGTTATCGCCTTGGTGCCGATGCTGATGAGATCTCTGTGGGTATGGTCGTACGTGCCGTCGATGAATCTGTCGATGCAACACGTTGTCAGGGGCAAGGTAACTGTCAAAGTGGTACGCGCTGTCTGACTCACTCTTTATGGGGTGATTTGAGTAAACAGATATCTGATTTCTTAAATGGAATTAGCCTTGCCGGCTTAATGGATAAACGTGACGTTCAGTTTATCTCGATTAAGCAAGATGAATTGCAACAGGAACAAAGAGTAACGCTATAAGTTAACTTTGTTATTATTAAATAATTTTTTGTACTTTGCTGAGTCCTTTCATGGGCTGTAAGTACGGAGTGTGTGATGAAGCTTCCTATCTATTTAGATTATGCTGCGACAACGCCGGTTGACCCTCGTGTTGCAGAAAAAATGATGCAGTGCATGACTATGGACGGCATATTTGGTAACCCGGCGTCTCGTTCTCACCGTTATGGTTGGCAAGCCGAAGAGGCAGTCGATATTGCCCGTAATCAAGTTGCAGACCTGATCAACGCCGATCCGCGAGAAATTGTTTTTACTTCGGGTGCAACTGAATCAGACAACTTGGCTATTAAAGGTGTGGCTCATTTCTACCATAAGAAAGGCAAGCACATCATCACCAGTAAGACTGAACATAAAGCTGTTCTCGACACTTGTCGCCAGCTTGAGCGTGAGGGTTTCGAAGTCACCTACCTTGCCCCAGAGTCTAATGGTCTAATCCCGCTTGAGACAATCGAAGCTGCGATGCGTGAAGATACGATTCTTGTGAGCATCATGCATGTGAATAATGAGATCGGTGTTATTCATGATATCGCTGCTATCGGTGACTTATGCCGTAGTAAGAAGATCGTTTTCCATGTGGATGCCGCGCAGAGCGCAGGTAAGCTGCCTATCGATGTTCAGTCAATGAAAGTCGACCTGATCTCCATCTCTGCTCACAAGATGTATGGCCCTAAAGGTATCGGAGCACTCTATGTGCGCCGTAAACCACGTATCCGTCTTGAGGCAACCATGCATGGTGGAGGCCATGAGCGTGGTATGCGCAGTGGTACACTCGCCACTCACCAAATTGTGGGTATGGGTGAAGCCGCCGCGATAGCCAAAGCTGAGATGACAACTGACAATGCACGTATTCGCAAGTTAAGAGACAGATTGTGGAATGGTGTTAAAGGCATTGAAGAAACCTACATCAATGGTGACTTCGAGCAGAGCTACTGCGGTAGCCTTAACGTCAGCTTTAACTTCGTCGAAGGTGAGTCATTGATGATGGCGCTTAAAGACCTCGCCGTATCATCAGGCTCGGCATGTACATCCGCAAGTTTAGAACCAAGCTATGTGCTCAGAGCACTGGGTTTGAATGATGAGATGGCACATAGCTCAATTCGTTTCTCTATCGGTCGTTTTACGACTGAAGAGGAGATCGATCATGCAATTGAGACTATTAACAAGTCTATTGGCGACTTACGGGAGATGTCTCCACTTTGGGAGATGTTTCAAGATGGTGTAGATCTGGACAAGGTTCAGTGGGCTCACCATTAATCCGGTTAAAACGAATATAGAGATTGGAGCAGTACCATGGCTTACAGCGAAAAAGTACTAGAACATTATGAGAACCCCAGAAACGTAGGTTCTTTCGATAAAAATGATCCGTCGGTCGTGACCGGTATGGTCGGTGCACCAGCGTGTGGTGATGTGATGAAGCTACAGCTGAAGATCGATGACGATGGTCTGATTGAAGATGCTAAGTTTAAAACTTATGGTTGCGGAAGCGCAATCGCATCTAGCTCTCTGGTAACCGAATGGGTTAAAGGGAAAACGATTGAAGAAGCTGCAGCGATTAAGAATACCGATATTGCTGAAGAACTAGCATTGCCTCCGGTAAAAATCCATTGCTCAATTTTGGCTGAAGATGCAATCAAGGCTGCAATCGACGATTATAAGTCAAAGCAAACTAAGTAATTTCCGGAGTTAAGATGGCTATAACAATGACTCCCGCGGCTGCAGAACGTGTAAAAAGCTTTCTCGAGAGTCGCGGCAAGGGGATTGGATTGCGCTTGGGGCTCAAGACGTCAGGATGCTCTGGTATGGCATATATACTAGAGTTTGTTGATGAGTTGAACGATGATGATGAAGTTTATGAGATAGGCGATGTAAAAATTATCATTGATGCCAAGAGCTTCATCTACCTCCAGGGTATCGAGCTCGACTTCGTAAAAGAGGGGCTCAATGAAGGCTTTCAGTTTAACAACCCTAATGCAAAAGGGGAGTGTGGCTGTGGTGAGAGTTTCACAGTCTAACCGTCAAAAGAATTGATTCATGAACTATTTTGAGCTGTTTAGTTTTACGCCTTCCTACGAAATAGACACCGCCTTACTTGCAGAGCGCTATCGCGAACTGCAAAGGGCGGTTCATCCCGATAAGTTTGCTAACTCCAGTGAGCAAGATAAACGTATTGCCGTCCAACGTACTGCACAGATTAACGACGGCTTCTCGACGTTGAAAAATCCAATAACAAGAGCCGAGCATATTCTTGTTTTGAATGGGTTTGATCTTCTACACGAGGCAACGACTGTCAAAGATACTCATTTTTTGATGCAGCAGATGGAGTGGAGAGAGGCCCTGGAGGATATCGCCCACAGTAGCGAACCTGATGAGTTGATCGCCGAGCTACACGAATCATTTTCAGTTTACGCTAGAGAGATTGAGCAGAATTTAGCTCAGTTGCTTCAAAGCGACGCTGAAGAGGAGCAGTCTGAAGCTGCGGATCTTATTCGAAAATTGAAGTTTATGGCAAAATTACAGATCGAACTTGAACGTGCGGAAGATGTTCTGTTTGATTAGTCATATTTTTCAGTTTGTAAATTATATTTGATTAGCTTTTGCACCATATTGGCTAATACATAAGTTGGAATTTTTATGGCCCTATTGCAAATTGCAGAACCTGGACAGACTGCAGCGCCTCATCAACACAGATTAGCTGTCGGTATAGACTTAGGCACCACAAACTCGCTGGTTGCTGCGGTGCGCAGCGGTGTCGCTAACACCTTGCCGGATGAGAACGCTCAACACTCATTGCCTTCAATCGTTCGTTATACAGAGGCCGGCATCGAAGCGGGTTTTGAGGCTGAGGCCCACTCAGCCAAAGACCCCCATAATACTATCGTGTCTGTGAAACGCTTTATGGGCCGAAGTCTTGCTGATATACAATCGGGTATACAAGATCTTCCCTACCGTTTTAAAGCCAGTGAGAATGGCTTACCTCTGTTTGTTACCGAGCAGGGCAACGTTAATCCGGTTCAGGTGTCTGCCGAGATATTAAGGCCTTTAATCGCAAGGGCTGAAAGTACATTGGGTGGCGATCTGGAAGGCATTGTTATCACTGTTCCAGCGTATTTCGATGATGCTCAGCGTCAAGGGACTAAAGATGCAGCAGCCCTACTTGGTGTAAAAGTATTACGTTTATTGAATGAACCGACGGCTGCAGCGATCGCTTACGGGCTTGACTCCGGGCAGGAGGGCGTTATCGCCATCTATGACCTTGGGGGCGGCACGTTTGATATCTCAATTTTGAGGCTCCATAAAGGGGTATTCGAAGTGCTGGCAACCGGCGGTGATTCGGCGCTGGGCGGCGATGATTTTGATCACCTATTGCATCATCACCTTCTGAAAGTGTGGCAGCTCGATGAGCCTTCAGCCTCTGTAAGTCGCCAGCTACTGATCGAAGCCAGAAGAGTCAAGGAAGCGTTAACCGGTGGAAGTGAGGTTACGGCAACTCTGCAGTTAGAGGATGGAACCGAGCTCAATCAGGTTGTCACCAAAGCTGAGTTCGATTCTCTTATTGCCGGACTGGTCAAGAAGACGGTCGCGAGTTGTCGCCGTGCCCTTCGAGATGCCGGTATCAAAGCCGATGAAGTACTGGAGACAGTACTAGTTGGTGGCTCGACACGGGTACCACTGGTCAGAGAGATGGTTGAAGGCTTCTTTGGCAAAGCGCCACTGACCTCTATCGATCCAGATAGAGTTGTGGCTATAGGCGCCGCTATTCAGGCTGACATCTTGGTTGGAAACAAGCCTGAATCAGATCTGTTACTGCTCGATGTTCTTCCCCTATCACTGGGGATCGAGACCATGGGGGGTTTAGTCGAAAAAGTCGTTTCCCGGAATACGACTATTCCTGTGGCTAAAGCGCAAGAGTTTACTACCTTTAAAGATGGCCAAACTGCGATGGCATTTCATGTCGTTCAGGGGGAACGTGAACTCGTTGATGATTGCCGTTCCCTTGCACGGTTTACCCTCAAAGGGATCCCCCCATTGGCTGCGGGTGCCGCACATATTCGAGTGACTTTCCAGGTCGATGCCGATGGGTTATTGAGTGTAACGGCGATGGAGAAGTCCACCGGCGTACAATCCAGTATTCAGGTTAAGCCCTCGTTTGGTTTAACCGATGAAGAGATCGGGTCTATGTTGAAAGATTCGATGGCGCATGCAAAGGAAGATATCACTCGTCGTATGCTTGCAGAGCAGCAAGTTGAAGCGGCAAGGGTGCTGGAGACGTTAAGTGCCGCCTTAGCGAAGGATGGTGAGCTGTTAACGGCTGACGAACGCAATGCGATTGAACAGAGCATGGCTGTGTTGGTTGAAGTCGGCGCTCTGGACGATGCCGATGCGATAGAGAAAGCCATCGAAGCATTAGATGCTAGCACGCAGGACTTTGCGGCTAAGCGTATGGATAATTCAATTAAGCTGGCTCTCAAAGGCCAGTCAGTTGACAGTATTTAGATTAAATAGGTAACCCAATGCCGCAAATTGTATTTTTACCCCATGAAGAGTTGTGCCCCGATGGGGCCGTTATTGAAGCCAATGAAGGTGAAACGGTTTTAGATGTTGCTCTGAAAAATGGCATTCATATTGAGCATGCTTGTGAGAAAGTTTGTGCATGTACTACCTGTCATGTTGTGATTCGCGAAGGGTTCGATGAACTCGAGGAGAGCGACGAGCTGGAAGACGACATGTTGGATAAGGCATGGGGGCTGGAGCCTGAGAGTCGCCTTTCCTGTCAGACCAAAGTCCCTAACTGTGACTTAGTCGTCGATATTCCTAAGTACACTATCAACATGGTGAGTGAAGAGCACTAGTTGACAGCATTGAGTTTTAAAAGGGCAATAGCAATCTTATGTTATTGTCCTTTTTTTATTTTAGCTTGAGCAATTAATTACCCGACGCTGGAATGTTGAATATATGCTCAGCGATCACATCTTTATAGCGATTGGTATTCGTCTGCTAAGAAGCTGTCTATACTTTTACTAAATACAGAAAGCTGGAGGTTAGTATGCCATTAAAATGGATAGACTCACTGGATATTGCTTTGGATCTATTAGAGAAATATCCGGAGGTGGATCCTGAAACGATCCGCTTTACCGACCTTAGGGAGTGGATATTAGAGCTTGAAGCGTTTGATGACGATCCTGCTCACTGCAATGAGCGTATCTTAGAGGCCGTACAAGCCTGCTGGATTGCCGAAAGTTGAATGATAAGTCCGATACCAGTTTAACGGAAGATAGCGAGCCTACCTTACAGTTTGCTCTGCTCCCTGTGACACACCTTGTTTGTTGTCAGGGAGCCTTAGGTCAATGATCGTGTTATTTTTGAGCTCTGCCGGTTGTTTTTTGAGTGAAATGTGTCTTCGCTCCGCTTGCTCCGGTTCACTCTTTGATGTATGTCTCACAGCTTCAACTTTAAAGGTAGGATTTCCCCGATAAATCTCGTATAATCCGCGCAAATTAAAAAACCTGTTTATAAAAAAGGAAGCTAGACATGGCTATCGAACGTACTTTTTCTATCATCAAGCCTGATGCAGTTGCTAAAAACCACATTGGTGCTATCTACAACCGTTTTGAAACTGCTGGCCTGAAAATCATCGCTTCTAAAATGCTTCACCTGAGCAAAGAGCAAGCTGAAGGTTTCTACGCTGAGCATAGCGAGCGTCCTTTCTTCGGTGCACTGGTTGAGTTCATGACTTCTGGCCCTATCTGTGTTCAGGTTCTTGAAGGTGAGAATGCTGTTCTTGCAAACCGTGAAATCATGGGCGCTACTAACCCGGCTGAAGCTGCACGTGGTACTATCCGTAGTGATTTCGCTGACAGCATCGATGAGAATGCGGTTCACGGCTCAGATGCAGTTGCTTCTGCCGAGCGTGAGATTGCTTATTTCTTCAGCACTGAAGAGTTATGCCCGCGCACTCGTTAATTCGAATGTTGTGAGAAAAAAGAAGCCGAATGGCTTCTTTTTTTTGCCTGCCGACAGGGGAGTGACTCCTTTTATTGTTATTTTTGAGTTTGTGTATGGCAACCGTTGCAGTTGTCAGCCTCTGTTACGGTTTCATAATTAATCTCAATATCAGCCTATCTTCTCTCCATTTGAGTCAAGTAGACAGGTAGGGCTGGTTTGCTCCCCCAAAGATTTATTTAAGTTCCCGATTATCGCTTGGAAAGCCAATCTCCGACTCCGGTAATACCTCGAGTCACTGATTCGGTGAAAAGTCGTCTTAATAAATTGGCTGTCAGCAGCCATCACATCCTCTCGAAAGAGAAGGGGTGAACATAAGCTGTGAACAATGATTTTGTATCACCTGTTAATAAGTCGTTAACCGCCTTCCTGCTTCGAACTGTTGCCGCTGTTCAGTTTTTATTCTTTATTTTGAACAATACCTGTTTATTTATATTTGGTTTTGGTTGTCTAAGCATATTATATTTTGCCCATTCCTTTTTATTGGTTGGGAATTAAATATATTGACTGTGTTTGATAAAGATTTTTGATTAACCTTTGTCATACAGGTGTATCTATTTGTAATCGTTGTTCCAATCAATGTTTTTCACGTTGTATATTCGTTCATCTTTTTTTGTGTTGCTGTCTAAATGATTGTTTCTAAGTTGGTTTTCATTCTGGCTTGTGATTTATTGTTTTGTTGATTTATGTTTGTTTGTATCAAATGTTTTCACTAAGGTTATTTAATTGTGACACCTGTTGACTTAATTGCTCTGTTTAAACAGTATTTAAATGGAGTTGGTTAACTTTTGGTTTGAATATCAATAAAAATAAAATAATAACTATTAATTAATTGTTGCTCACTTGAATTTAGAGTGTCGATAATAAGGGAGGAAATATGAACACTTTGACCTTAACAGCAAAAGCCGTACGCACCAGTCTCATCGCAGCAGCCGCAACCAGTGTTGCGTTTTCTGGTTTTGCGTTTGCTGAAGAGCAGAGCGATAGTGCTAAAGTTGAAAGAATTGAAGTCACCGGTTCTCGAATTAAGCAGGTCGATATGGAGACCTCATCTCCTGTTACCGTGCTCAGTGCTGCAGATATTGCACTGACCGGTGAAAAGACCGTCGCAGATGTGTTGAACAACTCATCAATTAACGCCTTTGGTTCATGGCGTGGAACTTCGGGTTATGGCTCTGGAGCGAGTGCTACATCGACTGTAAATATGCGCGGTTTGGGCTCGCAGGCTACACTTGTTCTGCTCGATGGTCGTCGCATGCCGGGTACCTCTTCAAGTTCAGGTGCAACAGCCGATACATCTCAAATCCCAATCGCTATTGTTGAGCGTATCGAGATTCTACGTGACGGTGCTTCTGCGGTTTATGGTTCAGATGCGGTTGCCGGTGTGATTAACATTATTACCAAGAAAGAGTTTGATGGTTTCCAGTTAGACTATAGCCTGGAGCAACCCTCTGTAGAGGGAGGCGACGCTAACCGTTTCTCTATCGCTACCGGTTTCAATACAGATAAAGGTAACGTGACATTTACCTATGAGTATTATGATACTAAAGCGGTAATGGATAGAGATATATGGAAGATGGATGATCCAACCTATGGTGATTACAGCTCATTTAGCTCGGTACCCAATGGATACTACAATACGGGTGAAAAGGATGCTGATGGTGATGATATCTACGCTTTCTATTCAAATTCTGATATGTGCGAGCAAACTCAAAACGTGTCTGATGGAACCGATGGCGAGAACAATGGGCGCTGCTTCTATAGTTATGGTGAAGTCACTAAATTATTCGGTGATATGACCCGAAACTCGTTTATGACCAACTTTAATTATGAGATCACCGATAATATCCAGTTCCGTGGCCGAGGTACCGCATCTTTGAGTGATACTGAGACTCGTTATGCGGGGACGCCGGTATCGACAAACTATCCGGTGATGAGTGCTGATAATACCTATAATCCGACCGGCGAAGATATGACGCTCTACATGCGCTCGGTACAGATCGGTGAACGAGACACCTTAACCGAGACCAATAGCTTTGACATATTGGGCGGTTTTGTTGGATTTGCCGATGTTGGTAATGGTATCGACTGGGAAATCAATGCGCAGCATGCCGCGTCAACAACAAATGCTTTCAATTATAATCTGATTAACGACAATATCATTCAAAGTGAATTGGATCGTGTAGATGAAGATGGCAACAACATCTATGATATCTTCAATACGTCTGGTATGAGCTATGCCGAGTGGGATCAACAGATGACCCAACTTTATGATGCGGCAAATCACACCGGGGTATATCAGGGTAAATTTGATAGTACTCAGATCGATGGCCTTGCCAGTACCCTTCTCTATGAAGAGGGTGACTTCTCTGTCGCTATCGTTGGTGGTCTTGAATATGAGATGATCAACTTTAAACAAACATCTGACCCTGAGTCGGCTTCCGGCATCATCTCTGGTGGCTCCGGTGGTGATGATGTAGATGCTGAGCGCACTCGTAAGTCGGCTTACACCGAAGTGCAGATGGCTTTACCAGCTAACTTTGAGGTGTCTGCTGCGCTTCGTTATGAACGTTATGACCAGGAAGGTACCTTAACCGGGGCCGAAGGTCAGGTGACTAACTCTTCTACATTTGATGCAGTGGTGCCCAAGCTTGGGCTAAGTTGGCGTCCTGTCGATTCACTATTGCTTCGAGCAAGTTATGGCGACTCATTCCGTGCACCGAATATGGGCGAGATGTTCTCATCTCAGTCGCTGAGTTTCGAAAAGGCTTATGATTCGGTCTGGTGTGAAGCGAATAATGACTCGGATACAAATTACTGTGCGTCGGGTAATCAGCATAAGACCTGGTTTGGCGGTAACCCTGATCTGGAAGCGGAGGAGGGGAACTCTTTAACACTTGGTGGTGTGTGGAATGTCACCGATGCCTGGAGTCTTGAGCTATCTTACTACTCAATTACCTATGATAATAAGATCGAAGCGGTGGGTGCCGATGATGTGATCCGTGATGAGAAGATTAATGGCGGCTCAGATCTCGTTACTCGCGGTCCGGACGGTAAGATTGAGTATATTGAAAGTGGGTATATCAATATGTCTTCAGTCGAAACCTCAGGTTTTGATTTCGCGACCTCATATAACCTGGAAACTGATTTCGGTGATTTTAACCTGAAGCTTGATATGACTCATATTCTTGAGTTTAAAGAGCAGGCCGATGAAACGTCTGAGAAGATAGACCTTGCAGGTTTGCAGGATTACCCGGAGTGGCGTGGTAACTTTGCTGCCGCCTGGTATTACAATGACTTCAATGCTGCATGGACCACAGTTTATATCGGTAGTCAGTCAGGCGAATATTGGAGAGAGTTGGGATACGACTATATCGTAGATACACCACACTACTTCAAGCATAACTTCCAGGTAGGTTATACCCATGACTGGAATGGTACGGTCACCGTTGGTGTTAATAACCTCTTCGATGAAGAAGCACCAACCTGGTATGATTATGCCGGTTACCGTGATGTAAATACTGGTTTATATGATGTGTTAGGCCGTACTTTCTACTTGCGTATTAACCAGAAGTTCTAAGTCTACTTCAGACTGGATATAAAAAACCTCCGCAAGTCGGAGGTTTTTTTGAATCTTTAAACTGATATCAGGCTAGGTTAATGGGTCAGCCTAAGCTCTTGTCTATGTTCGTGCTCATGTTGTTCGGCACAATGTGAACATCTCTGCTCTATGGGGTCTTTTGCTAAACGTTCTGGCTCTATCTCACTTTCACAATCGGAGCACAAACCATAGAGACCTATATCCAACTGACAAATTGCTGCATCGAGTTTCGTCAATTTGAAAAATAGCGGATGATCACATAAGTTGGCTTTGGTCAGTACCTCTATGATTTCGCAAAGAGATGATGCTTCCGTGTCCAGGGATACCTGATTGATTTCGGCAAGCGCACCAATCTCTTTCCTGAGATGTGTTTCGAGCTGCGACAGTTCATGTCTGATATGGGATATGCTCACGAAAATATGCCTAGTTATTGACTTACAGACATTTAGTCTAAACAGGTGAGGCTGTGTGACTATGACTAAGATCAAAACTCAGTCATATTTTCTCCATGAAAATCCCTTAACGGAACAGATCTGACCTCTGAAGTTGGGATAAATTGTCCTATATCAAAGAAGAGCTTGGGTATGCTGCAGCCTGAATGCCGCTTTCACTCACTGTATGATTCTTATACTTAACTCTTCAGTAACGATAAAATGTCGGCTGTTTGTTTCATGACCCTAAGCTGTCTGAACAGGAGCTCGGCTTCATCATATTGATGGACGATAAACCTCAGCCACTGTTTTATTCGTGCCGGATAATACTTCTCCTTTGCACTGACGATCTCATATTCAGAGTATTGAATCAGCAGTTGCTTTACTTCACTCCAGGGCATCTTATTTTGTGTCCCTTTTATTACATGGGCCAGGTTGGGAACGGCCAATGCTCCACGGCCCACCATCACATCACTGCAACCACTGACTGTACGGCACCTTTGGTAGTCATCTCTGTTCCAAACCTCGCCGTTGGCGATGACAGGAATAGAGATAGCTTCTCTGATCTGATGAATATACTCCCAATGAGCCGGGGGCCTGTATCCCTCCTCTTTAGTACGGGCGTGTACTGTAAGCTCGGTGGCACCGGCTGCTTCAATAGCCTGAGCAATCTCGACACATCGACTCTTATCATCCCAGCCTAACCTTATCTTAGCCGATACGGGGTGGGTATCAGTTACTGCGTCCCTAACCGTATGGGTTACACGATAGATGGTATCAGGCTCTTTTAGCAAAGCTGCCCCGCCATTACTGCGGTTGACCATAGGAGCAGGGCAACCAAAATTAATGTCGACGCCACGAGAACCCAGCTCAACCGCGCGAAGGGCATTTTCAGCCATCCAGTTAGGATGTTGCCCCAATAGTTGCAGTCGAACAGGTGTTCCAGCCTTGGTCTGACTATTGTTAGCCAATTCGGCACATAATCGATGAAAGACCTTCTCAGGTAGCAGTTGATCGACGACGCGAATAAATTCACTGATGACCAGATCGTATCCACCGACACTGGTGAGTAGCGATCGCATCGGTGCATCGGCCACCCCTTCCATCGGAGCAAGTATTACGCGCATTATGTGACTCTTTCTATGATTAACAATTCTATGAAGGGCGTTGCCCGTTGTCTGTCGGTATTCCCGCTGCGGCTATAAATAGGCCTGCTAGACAAGGACACCGAAACGTCACGCTCCCACAAACGGGCGAGCATTCTACCCCAAGCGTGCCGGCGATACAAAACTTGACTATAAAGAGGTAGAACTCGGGATTTTTTCTCTTAAAGCGATGGTTAGTTAGGCAAAATCCTGAGGTTGCGTTTATGCTAATAGTTCGCCGTAAGTGTGACCGGGGTAAAATTTTTGCAATAAATTTGTTGTGCGTCGGGTCTATTAGTGCGAGCCAGCTAACAACATTGTGGTTGGTAACCTAAATCTAATATTTTTAATCTGAAAGGAAGACATTATGAATTTAGTTAAAAAAACCGCTGTCGCTGCAGCCTTAGGCACTGTTGTTATCGGTTCTGCATTTGCTGCTGAGGTGCAAGCTAACCCATTCGGATACAGCCAGATGGAAGCGGGTTACCAGCTTGTTGATGGTGAAGGCAAGTGTGGTGGCGATATGAAGAAAGGCAAAGAAGGCAAGTGTGGTGAAGGTAAGTGCGGCGAAGGGATGAAGAAAGGCAAGGAGGGCAAGTGTGGTGAAGGAAAATGCGGCGAAGGGATGAAGAAAGGCAAGGAAGGAAAGTGTGGTGAAGGAAAATGCGGCGAAGGGATGAAGAAAGGCAAGGAGGGCAAGTGTGGTGAAGGCAAGTGCGGCGAAGGGATGAAGAAAGGCAAGGAAGGCAAGTGTGGTGAAGGCAAGTGCGGCGAAGGGATGAAGAAAGGTAAGGAAGGTAAGTGCGGTGAAGGGATGAAGAAAGGTAAGGAAGGCAAGTGTGGCGAAGGTAAATGTGGTGGAGGCAAGTAAGCCCGACTAAAAATAGCTCACTTAGTGTTACCACCTCAACCTTTGGTGCGTATCGGTGACGCTTATTGGTGTTTTTAAGGCCGGTATTTACTGGCCTTAATAATTTTTGTTATGGATGAAGTAAGCGCAGTGGGGAGTCGTTATGAGTGAGCAAGCCAGAGTCGGCCTCGGCCTTAGGCGTGAGATGTTAGATGAATTTTGTGAATCTATTCCGGAAGCGATCGATTTTTTCGAGGTGGCCCCCGAGAACTGGATGACTCTGGGAGGCAAGTTTGAGCGCCAGTTTAAACTGCTTGCAGAGAGAAAACCTTTTTATTGTCATGGCTTATCTCTATCAATCGGTGGACCGTTACCGATTGATGTTCAGTTTGTGAGAGATATAAAAGCCTTTATGGATCTGCATAATATTACAACTTATTCAGAGCATTTAAGTTATTGCTCCGGTAGCGGTCATATGTATGACCTTATGCCTATCCCCTTTACGCAAGAGGCGGTCAGACATGTTGTAAACAGAGTCAAGCTGGTTGAGGATATTCTTGAAAGGCCCTTGATACTCGAAAATGTCTCCTTCTATGCGGCCCCGGGAGCCGAGATGACCGAGCTTGAATTTATCGATGCGGTGCTAAGTGAAGCGGATTGTAAGTTGCTGCTTGATGTGAACAATATCTATGTCAATTCGATTAATCATAACTACGATGCGAGTCAATTTTTAAGGGCGATGCCAACCGAACGAATCGCATATCTGCATATTGCCGGTCACTTTGAGGAAGCAGAAGATCTGATCGTCGACACCCATGGGGCCGATATCATCTCCCCTGTGTGGCAGTTGCTCAGGGAGTGCTATGAAGTCCATGGGGTGTACCCAACATTACTGGAGAGAGATTTCAATATTCCTCCGACGTCGCTGTTATTGAATGAGATAGCGCAGATCCATCAATATCAACATGATGCCTCCGCTTTACTGTCGAGGAGCGCATAATGAGTTTTACTAAGGTCCAACAGTCGTTTATCGATTATATAAAAGAGCCATCTCGAAAACTGCCATCAGGTACGGACTCGAGACGGATGAAGATATACAGAGATCTGTTTTTTAATAACATGGAAAACTTTATCTCCACTGGATTTCCCGTTCTCAAGAGTCTCTATAGTGAGGAGGACTGGCGGGCGTTGATTCAGCAGTTCTTTGTTATTCATGATTGCCAGTCGCCAATTTTTGTCGAAATTGCCAATGAGTTTGTTACCTTTCTACAATCTGAATATCAGCCTAATGAGCAGGATCCCTCATTCTTACTGGAGCTCGCGCATTACGAGTATATGGAGTTGGTTGTTGCCATAGCCAGGGATAATCCACTTCAGACAGAGATTACCGGGAGCGTTTGCAGCGGTTCTCTTTGTCTGTCTGACACGGCTAAAGTTCTGCAGTATTCCTATGATGTATCACACATATCAGACTTGTATCGACCAGAAACTCCGGCTGAGACACCTCAGTATTTTTGCCTTTACCGTGATTGTGATGAAGAGGTTGTTTTTTTGCAGCTTAACCCGCTTACAGCACAGGTATTGGGTTACCTCTCCCAATCTGAAGGGGTTAACTTTGATGAGGTGATGGCCTGGTTGCAAGCCAATTACCCGGATATCGATGAGGCTACCTTGACCGATGGATGTCTGCAGATGCTTGAAGAGTTTGCAGGTAAGGGAGTCATCAAGGAGATTAAAGGGTAACTATAGGCGCGGAAACTTTGGATGGCGGCGACAGATATCACGGAAATATTGGAAATCTACTTTCTATCGGGCTGGCATCACTCTATAATGGCTCGAAAATTGATCTAGATCAATAAAAACACCGTTATCGTGAGTGAGGAAGTATGAGCCAGCCATTTAAAGATCCATTTAATTTTGTTTATTTCATTGGTTTTATTCTAGTTTTATTGATACCAACACTACCGGCCACATTATCTTGGTTAAAATTGACTAATTTACTCTAATTTATATCAGCGTTATTACTTAGTCCGGTTCTCAGTGTCAGGGATGACAATGAGCTCAAAATCTTCACCCTTGAGGTGAGAAAATGCTTCATCTTATCTGCTCCGCTACCCCGGCCATTGATTATAATTTGGGTATTCACTCATAACGCATTCGGGTATTATGTGGTTTCACCGGTGGATTGAGAAAAATAATGGCATTAAAGCGTGGGGCATATTTAATTTGTGGGTTATGTAGTTTAGCACTCGGTTTGCTCGGGATCCCCCTGCCCGTTTTACCTACAGTTCCCTTCATTCTTTTAGCTGCTTTTTGCTTTGCCCGTTCCAGCGAGACCTTACATAGGTGGTTAATGGCGCATCCCTGGTTTAGTGATGCGCTGAGCCACTGGGAAAGTGAGCGTGCCATTCGCAAAGGACTCAAAAGAAAAGCCTATATTGTCAGTGGGCTAAGTTTTGCGTTGAGTATCGCTCTCGTTCCTCTGGTTTGGGTTAAGTTTATGCTCCTTTTCTTTGCTATTGCGCTTGGGCTATTCCTCAGAAATATTCCTGAACTAGAGGATTGAGAACACCTTAGTTTTGATTTTTTGTGGGTGCTTTTCCTGTGCAAAAGCTTTAATTCATCCTCTGAAAATTTACTCATAAAATTTGTCAAAGTGTGACTTTATCCTGCCATTCTTGTTGGTATTAGCGAGAGAGTTTGTTGCAACTCATGTTAAAGCGGCTTAAGCTTTACCCCGATTTTTTTACAAGTCAGCTCTCAGAGCGGGCGAAACCAAAAGATGATATCGATGAATAACGACACCTTAGCAGTGATAAAACAGAGCATTAAAACCATTCCAGATTATCCGAAACCTGGGATCCTTTTCCGAGATGTGACAAGCTTGCTGGAAGATCATACCGCTTATAAGGCGACAATGGATATCTTGGTTGAGAAATATAAGGACCAAGGTTTCACAAAGGTTGTCGGTACCGAAGCGCGTGGTTTTCTGTTTGGTGCCCCTTTAGCTCTCGAACTGGGTCTGGGTTTTGTTCCCGTCCGTAAGCCTGGCAAGCTGCCGCGTGAGACGATTTCTGAAAGCTATGAGCTTGAATATGGGCACGATGTATTAGAGATGCATGTCGATGCCATCAATGAGAACGATAAAGTGTTGGTTATCGATGATCTATTGGCAACCGGTGGCACAATCGAAGCCACTGTTAAATTGATCAGAAAGCTGGGTGGTAAGGTAAACCACGCCGCATTTGTTATCTCTCTGCCGGATCTCGGTGGCGAGAAGCGCCTTCACGCGATGGATCTTGAGCTTGTTAAACTGTGTGAGTTTGACGGCGAATAATCATCCGTAAAAATGTTCCTCGGTAGCGAGTTTTTGCATGGCATGTTATTGTGCCAGTATCCGAGGAGCATGCTCCCGAAATTGATAAAATGACACTTTGGGGAGTTCCATGTCATATCAGGTGTTGGCCAGAAAATGGCGCCCTGCTACATTCGAGCAAATGGTTGGCCAGTCGCATGTTTTACATGCACTAACTAATGCTCTTTCTCAGCAAAGATTACACCATGCCTATCTTTTTTCAGGTACCCGTGGTGTTGGTAAAACCAGCTTAGCGCGCCTATTCGCGAAAGGTCTGAACTGTGAGAGAGGCGTGACAGCTTCTCCTTGCGGTCAATGTTCCAGTTGTGTGGAGATCTCCGAGGGACGCTTTGTCGATCTCATTGAGGTCGATGCAGCTTCGAGAACCAAGGTCGATGATACCCGTGAACTACTGGACAATGTTCAGTATCGTCCCAGCCGGGGGCGTTACAAGGTCTACCTGATCGACGAAGTCCATATGCTCTCCAGAAGCAGTTTTAATGCACTGTTAAAGACGCTCGAGGAGCCACCGGAGCATGTAAAGTTCCTGCTGGCAACAACAGATCCACAAAGGCTTCCGGTAACAGTACTGTCTCGCTGTCTGCAATTTAATTTAAAGAGCTTAACCCTTGATGAGATCGAACAGCAGCTAACTCATGTACTATCTCAGGAGCAGTTGAGTTTCGAACCTCAGGCTTTGAAACTGTTGGCTAAGTCAGCTAATGGTAGTATGCGTGATGCTTTGAGTCTTACCGATCAGGCGATAGCCTTTGGTGCGGGTGAAGTTAAGCTCTCTTTGGTGCAGACGATGCTGGGCAGTATCGATGAACAACATGTCATCGTCCTGCTCAGTGCGTTAATTAGGGGCGAAATCGAAAACCTGATGCAGGAGACGGCAAAGGTGCTCTCCTTTGGCGCAGACCCACTGGAACTCCTTCGAAGTTTGCTGGAGTTATTGCATCAAATCACCTTAAGCCAGTTCGCACCTGCTGCGGCCCAACTGTCAATTTACAGTGAACAGATCACCGCTTTCGCACAGCAGTTAAGTCCCGAGCAGGTTCAGCTCTATTACCAACTGTTACTGACCGGGCGTAAAGATCTTCCTCATGCTCCGGACCCTAAGTCGGGACTCGAGATGGCACTGTTAAGAGCGGTAGCATTTGTACCTGAGGTGCCGGTTAAACGCTGGGCGGTAGATAAGCCTGCAGATATCTCAATACCGGAAGTGAAACCGGCTTCTGAACATATGTCGGATAATTCAGGTGTTCATGCTTCACCTGAGTCCAGACCCGCAGAGTCTGCGCCGGAGCAGGCGGTGAAAGTTCCGCTGCCGGACGATTCGGCCCACATACAAAACACTGCTGCAGAGTTCGCTACACCAGCAGTTAAGAGTGAAAGTGAACTGCATGATGAGACCGCTGCGGTTGTTGATAAACAAGACGATGATTCTTTGGGTGACCCGGATTTACTTAACAGCTTAAACAGTGAACAGGCTCTGATATTGAGCCAGGCTGCCAGTCAGGGAATGGAGCAGGATCTTGCTGTTGCGCCTGGGGGAGAGCTCACTGCAAAGAAGGGTTCTGCTGCTTCCGAACCTGAATCTGAGTCGGACAGAGACACTAAAGTTTCGCCTGAGCTCAATGTCAGTGAAGTGCAAGCGGATAACTCCCATGTTGCCGATAATCCATCGGGTAATATTAGTGGCAGAGATATTCTGAAAACTGTGCCCGAGCCTGTTATGCCAAACTCTTATGAGACGCAGAAGGATCAGATGCCTGATGAATATTACGCCGCTCAGGCTGCACAACTGGATGCACAAGTCGACGGCTATGACGACTATCCCCAGTCGATGGATGATTACCTTCCTTTCGACTCTTTAGCTCAGGGGGCACCTGATACAAACGGCAGTGTGCCAGGGACTCAGCAGGTTCATAGTCAGAGCGGCGTCGACTCACCCTCGATCTCCGATGGTGGTGAAGACGATATTTTAGATGCTGTCTTGGCTGCACGAGACTCACTGTTAACAGAATTGGTTGAGAGTGAACCTAAGGAGAGTGGTGGAAAAAAGCCTGAAGCGGAACGTCAGAGCTTTGTGCCGCCAAGCAGAAAGCCTGCCACAGTTGTTGATGCTGAACAGCCTCAACGGGGCGAGCCGGACGGTAATGTTGGTGAGACAGGCTCTGCAGCGCAACCTCCTCAGGGCGATAACAGAGAAGTGACGGACAGTCAGCTCGAAGACCGACCGCCGTGGGAGGAACAGCCTCATCCGGCCTCATTAAAAGATGATTCTGAGGCTGAAACGAAGCGCTCGATTCAAGTCGATGATGGTGTTAGTAACGGCAGAGAGCCGCTGGAGGCCGATGTTGCTCATCAACACCCGGCGCAAGGTGATGCAACAAAGCTGGTTACCGAACCAAGTGGAGCCCTGGCCGATAGAACAGTGCTTAAGTCGGCTCAAGGTGTGGTATTGGGTTCGGGAGAGGTGACGGGTCATGATATCGATCTGAAGTGGTATCGTTTGATGTCGGCACTCGATGTCGGCGGGCGGGTCAGGCAGCTCGCGGTAAACTCTGTTTGTCATGACTTTGTTGTACCAATGCCATTGTTACTGAAGCCAAATCAAAAGCATCTGGCAGCAGATGTGGCCATAGTCCAGTTAGAGCAAGCCTTGAGCCGCGCTCTCGGTGAGGAGATGACCGTGACGATTGAAGTGGGGCTTGACGATGTGCGTGAAACTCCGCTGGAGATACGTCAACGCTTCCACAGAGAGCTGCTGAGCCAGGCGCATCAAGGAATGATGAGTGACAGCAATATTCAATGGCTAATGGAACAGATGGATGCAGAGTTTGAAAACGATAGCTTAAGCTATAATCCGGAGCTGTTGAGTTCAAAGGGAAATATCATTGAGCTTATCGATAAGTCGAACTTTAAGACATTAACTGAGTCATAACTTTATTCGACTTTAATTGATTCTCGGTATTATTTTAGTAAGATGGGCCGACTTTTATCGACCCTTAATTGAAGAGAAATAGATATGTTTGGAAAAGGCGGTATGGGTAACCTGATGAAACAGGCCCAGCAGATGCAAGATAAAATGGCCAAGGTGCAGGAAGAGATTGCACGTATGGAAGTGACCGGTGAAGCCGGTGCCGGTCTTGTAAAAGTTACCATGACAGGTTCTCACAGTGTACGTAAGGTAGATATCGATTCGAGCCTGCTGGAAGACGACAAAGAGATGCTGGAAGATCTTATCGCAGCAGCCTGCAATGATGCGGCACGTCGTGTTGAAGAGAGTCAGAAAGAGAAAATGGCTGAAGTGACCGGAGGCATGCAGCTGCCACCAGGCATGAAGATGCCGTTCTAATCTAGAAGTACCGATGTAGCAACCCTTTCGGGACTCCCAGAATTGCTTGGGATCAAATAGGGGACAAAATGGACTTAGGGTTACCCCTAGGTCCATTTTTTGTGGTCTGGGATCTTGGTTAGCGTGTAATGAGCATAACTATGACCACAACATTGAAATTTACAGGATTAAGGCTCCATTCTGCCCGGCACCAAATAAGGTGCACATGAAGTAAACATCATCTTCAGCCATCGCGCCATTTGAATTTACATCTATCCACCAACGATCACCATAAAGCTCAAAAAAAGACTTAATAGTTGAGAAAGATATTCAATTCAGCCTCTGGACTGTCTCGTAATGGGTTAGCTGCTGTAGTTAGGCTGCGTGCGTACGAGCGGTAAAGGAGTCTTTGGGTTCATAGAGGGGTCAAATTATCTGTTCTGTATGCTACTCTTCTGTTCTGAATTTACATGAAGGGCATATGACGGTGTTTTCACCAATCATCGGCACTGCTCATCACTCTAAAATTATCAGGCATGAAGATGCCATTTATACCCGGATAACAAATGAAATTTAGCCCTCTTGTCGATGAACTTATTCAGTCTTTGAAGTGCCTCCCCGGAGTTGGCCCCAAATCTGCGCAGCGCATGGCGTTTCAGTTGCTGGAGCGCGATCGTAAGGCCGGTCAGACTCTGGCACAGGCTTTATCTTCGGCGATGAGTGATGTCGGGCATTGTCGTGCTTGTCGTACCTTTACCGAGGAGACTTATTGCCCTATTTGTGCCAGCAATAAGCGGGGGAAATCTGAACAGATCTGTGTGGTGGAGACGCCAGCCGATGTGTTGGCAATTGAAGCCGGTGGACACTTTAGTGGTCGCTACTTCGTGCTGTTGGGTCACCTGTCCCCACTCGATGGCGTCGGGCCCGATGAGTTAGGCTTGTCACTGCTCGAAGAGCAGCTCAGTTCCGGGGGAGTCACAGAGCTTATTCTGGCGACCAACCCAACGGTTGAGGGAGATGCCACGGCTCACTTTATTGCAGATATGGCAAAAGCTCATGACGTTTCAGTAAGCCGTATCGCCCATGGTGTGCCCGTTGGTGGTGAGCTTGAGTATGTCGACAGTACGACATTAGCCCTCTCTTTCAATGGGCGTTTGCCGATTTAACCAGGCATGAGCCAAACCACCTATTTTTTTGAGATACGCGAGTTGCAAAGCCAGTGTTTATTATACAGACACTGGCTTTTTCTTTTCTCTACGCCGTTTTTTGAATTTCCGGAAATATTTCCCTTGAAAAGCGAAATTCCAGCCCCATCTCTACTTTCATAAAGAAATACGCTTTGTGAAATACAGAAGGAATAATTCATGTCACAACAAGAAACTCATGGCTTTCAAACTGAAGTCAAGCAACTCCTGAACTTGATGATCCACTCTTTATATTCAAATAAAGAGATTTTCTTGCGTGAATTGGTCTCTAACGCTGCCGATGCGGCCGATAAGCTGCGTTATGAAGCATTAACTAACGATGCCCTCTATGAAGGTGACGGTGAATTACGAGTTCGTATCAGTACCGATAAAGAGAAAGGTACGGTGACGATCGAAGATAATGGTATCGGTATGACCCGAGATGGTGTTATCGAACACCTGGGCACTATCGCAAAGTCAGGCACTGCAGACTTCTTTAGAAATTTATCCGGTGATGAGTCAAAAGATTCTCAGTTAATCGGTCAGTTTGGTGTCGGTTTCTACTCTTCGTTCATTGTTGCCGACAAGGTTACGGTTCGTAGCCGCGCCGCCGGACATGCCAAAGATGAAGGTGTGCAGTGGGAGTCGGCGGGTGAAGGTGACTTTACCGTTGATACCATAGTTAAGGAAAACCGTGGTACGGAGATTGTGTTGCATCTGCGCGAAGAAGAGAAAGAGTTTGCAGACGATTACCGTTTACGTTCGATTATCACTAAGTACTCAGATCATATCTCGGTACCGGTAGAGATGTGGGAGGAGGGGACGCCTGCAATCGAAGCTTCTGAAGAGCAGGAAGCGGTAGCGGCAACCGAAGGTTCATGGAAAGCGATGAATAAGGCGACAGCCCTTTGGACGCGAAACAAGAGTGATGTGTCTAAGGAGGAGTATGAGGAGTTTTACAAGCATATCTCCCATGATTTTACCGATCCTCTTCTGTGGAGCCATAACCGAGTCGAAGGTAAGCAGGAGTACACCAGCTTGCTCTATATCCCTTCGAAGGCACCGTGGGACTTGTGGAACCGTGATCGTAAACACGGCCTGAAGTTATTTGTTCAGCGTGTTTTTGTGATGGACGATGCTGAGCAGTTTATGCCTAGTTATCTTCGTTTCGTTCAGGGTCTTATCGACTCTAACGATCTGCCACTGAACGTATCCCGTGAAATCCTGCAGGACAACAAGATAACAACAGCGCTGCGTACAGCTGTGACTAAGCGCGTACTTGGTATGTTAGAAAAACTGGCTAAGAATGATGCTGAGAAGTATCAGAGTTTCTGGGCTGAGTTTGGTCAGGTTCTCAAAGAGGGCCCTGCCGAAGATATGGTGAACAAAGAGCGTATTGCCGGTTTACTACGCTTCGCATCGACTCATACTCAAGACGCGGCCCCTACGGTTTCGCTGGCCGATTATGTGAGCCGTATGAAGGAAGGTCAGAGCAAGATCTACTATATCGTTGCCGACAGTCATGAAGCGGCGGCAAACAGCCCGCACCTGGAACTTCTTCGTAAGAAGGGGATCGAAGTGATATTGATGTCTGAGCGTATCGATGAGTGGTTAATTAACCATCTTACTGAGTTTGACGGTAAGCAGATGCACTCGGTGACTCGTGGCGATCTTGAACTTGGCGATCTGGAAGATGCCGGCGAGAAAGAAGCGCAGGAGAAGCTTGAAACTGAATCTGAAGGTTTAGTTAAGCGTATGAAAGACTCGCTGGGTGAGAAGGTCTCTGCTGTTAAGGTCACGACCCGTCTGACCGATACTCCGGCCTGTGTCGTAGCCGGTGAAGGTGAGATGTCTACTCAGATGATTAAGTTAATGGAAGCTGCGGGGCAATCAGTACCCGAAAGCAAACCAACATTTGAGATCAATCCTGAGCATCCGCTGGTGGCTCGTCTGAATGATGAGCAGGATGAAGCTATGTTCGCCCAGTGGAGCGATCTTCTGCTGCAACAGGCTCAGTTGTCTGAAAAAGGTAGCTTAGCTGATCCATCGGCCTTCATTAAGCTGATGAACGAGATGCTGTTGGCTAAACTTAAGTAATATTCCCGTAGACGGGGAGTAATCACAGTAATATGAGGCAGGACGTCTGATACCTGAGTGTATAGACAAGGTTCTGCCTCTTTTTTATAGCTGAAATCGTGAGTTATTAAGGCTTATTTCAAGGATCATTATGGAAACCGTTTTGGAACTGACTAAAGAGAATATTCAACAGATAGTAGATGTTTCTATGAAACAGATTGTTGTCTTGTCCTTCTGGTCTCAACAGAGCCCTGAAAGTGTCGGCTTATGTCAGACGTTGACCTCGATGGCTCAGAAACAAGCTGGTCGTTTTGTGTTGGCTAAGGTCGATTGCGACAGTGAGATGGAGATCGCCAACTATTTCCAAATTCAAAATCTACCAACGACTCTCATTCTGAGTGAAGGAAAGCCAATCGATGGTTTTGCCGGTGTTCAGGAGGAGGCACAGATAGCGACTATGCTGGACAAGCACCTTCCGGCCGAGTGGGAGTTGCAACTTAATCAGGCGAAAACTCATCTGGCATCACATGAGTTTGAGCCCGCACTGGTATTGTTAAAGCAGGCATATGCCGAGTCCCCCAATGCTGAAGTGGCTCTGGTTTATGCAGATGCACAACTTATGGCCGGCGACCTCAGCGCCGCTAAAGTGCTCCTCGATAGTATCGGGCTTGCGGATCAGGATGGTTACTATCAGAGCCTGAAGGCAAAGCTTACGTTAGCACTGGATGCGGCCGATACTCCTGAGATCCGGCTGTTACAGCAAACTTTCGATAGCGATCCGTCAGATATTACGGTATTGATGAAATTGGTAAAGGCGTTACATCAGGCTAAGCGAAACGATGAAGCGTTGGAGCTGTTATTCACTCCACTGTCGAAAGATATCTCAGCAGAAAACGGCGAGGCAAAGAAGCTGTTTTTAGAAATTTTGACTGCGCTTGGGCAGGGAAATGCGCTGGCGAATCAATATCGACGCAAACTCTACAGCCTGCTCTATTAAGTAAGTTGTATCGGTTTTAGAGCAAAAGTTCGACACAATGGCCAGTTCACTATTTTTATTGATTAAAAATTGATGTCTATCCGGCTAAAGTCTAACTAAATCCAGTCTAAAACTCATGCAAAACCCTTCAAATGGGCGGCCAATTGTGCGAAGATCGCCGCCCAATGATAAAAACTATGTGAAATAAGAGGACTCTCGAGATGCGCATCATGTTATTAGGTGCCCCAGGTGCCGGTAAAGGTACCCAGGCCCAGTTCATCATGGAAAAGTACGGTATCCCGCAAATTTCAACAGGTGATATGTTACGTGCAGCGGTTAAAGCTGGAACACCTCTGGGTTTAGAAGCTAAGAAAGTGATGGATGCCGGCCAGTTGGTCTCAGATGAGCTGATCATTGGTTTAGTTAAAGAGCGTGTAGCTCAAGATGATTGTGCAAAAGGATTCCTGCTTGACGGCTTCCCGCGCACTATTCCTCAAGCCGATGCTATGGCTGCGAGTGGAATTAAAATCGATCACGTTGTAGAGATCGATGTGCCTGATGAAGAGATAGTTAAGCGTATGGGCGGCCGTCGTGTTCACCCAGGTTCCGGTCGTGTTTACCATATCGTTTTCAATCAACCAAAAGTTGAAGGAAAGGATGATGTGACCGGTGAAGATCTTGCTATTCGTCCGGATGATGAAGAGGCTACGGTTCGTAAGCGTCTTGGTATCTATCATGAGCAGACTAAGCCGCTTATTGAATATTATGGCAAGGTTGCAGCAGCGGGCCACGCTAAATACAGTAAGTTTGATGGCACCCAAAGTGTTGCAGCTGTCAGTGAACAGATCGTAGAAGCGTTAAGCTAAGCGAAATAACGTCATATGAGTGGCAGCCATTGGTAAATGAGCTAGTTCTCATATTTAAAAAAGCTCACTTAAGTGGGCTTTTTTTATGGTTTTTTGAATGCTAGCCTAGATGTGTTTGATGGGCAGGTATCTGTATGGCTACTCTCTCTCAAGGCCAGAAACTTAAGAGTAACGCATTACTGACAAAGACATAATTGTGATTATAGATTGTTATCATAATTGGTCTGCGTCCTGCCTGTCCTCTGTGCTCCTGCAGGCACAATTCTGAACATAATTTTCGCTGCTATTGGTGGTTTCGACCGGTAGGACAATTAACGATTTAGTACAATTGGTATTTTTTAATGAATGCAATGATGAGCGAGACCCCCCCGGCATTTGGTGTGCTTCTGGTTAATTTGGGGACCCCCGATTCACCGAGTGCGAGTGATGTAAAACGTTTCCTAAAGCAGTTTTTAAGTGATCCCAGGGTTGTCGATCTGAACCCCTTGATTTGGAAGCCGATTTTAAATGGAATTATCCTTAATACCCGACCCGCTAAAGTAGCAAAGCTATATCAAGCCATATGGTCTGATGAGGGCTCGCCTCTAATGGTGATAAGTCAACGTCAGCGGGATAAGCTAGCCAACAAGTTGCAGAAGCAATTTGGCAACCCTATTCCGGTTGAATTAGGAATGAGTTATGGCAACCCCTCTCTGGCGAGTGGTTTAGATAAGCTGAAACAACAGGGAGTGAAGCGAATTGTTATTCTTCCGCTCTACCCGCAATACTCCTGCTCTACGGTTGCACCGGTTTTTGACGCTATTGCTCAGGAGTTTAAGGGGTGGAGAGATATCCCTGATTTCCGCTTTAATAAGGAGTATTATCAGCACCCGGATTATATCCAGGCTCTGGCGGCTTCGGTCAGGTCTCACTGGCAACAGCATGGTCAGGCCGATGTTCTCTTAATGTCTTTTCATGGTGTTCCGGTGCGGTATGTTACCGAGGGAGACCCCTACCAGGAGCAGTGCCAGCAAACTGCACAGCTACTCGCACAGGCGCTCGGTTTAGAGGAGAAACAGTGGCGATTATGTTTTCAGTCACAGTTTGGTAAAGAGGAGTGGTTAACGCCTTATACTGATAAATTACTGGAATCGCTTCCGAAAGAGGGCGTTAAATCGGTGGATATTATGTGTCCGGCATTCGCGGCCGATTGCCTGGAGACGCTGGAAGAGATCTCTATCGGTGGCAAGGAGAGCTTTATTGAATCAGGCGGAGAAAGTTATCGCTTTATCCCCTGTCTCAATGATAATGATCTTCATATTGAACTGTTAACTAAACTCATTAGTGAACAATCATCACAATGGGTTTAAGGTTAAATTAAGTTTGATGCAAAAAACTTGACCTGATTACTGGTGAAATTCACTGTGTATGTTAGGATCTGCCGCCATTTATATTGGCCCTCAGCACTCTGTGGGCCAATATAGTGGTTGTGTTGCCTCTTAAGGCAAGGCTCACATTCGCCAATATCCATTGTTGCCAATTAACGAGATCATAAAATGAAGTTTCCAGGTCAGCGAAAGTCCAAGCACTATTTCCCCGTAAAAAATCGTGACCCACTTTTGGCGCAAATGACGCAGCAGCCTCAGCGTTTTCCTACTTATATTACGGGTATCGATCAGACTCTGGTGGATATTGAGGCCAAAGTTGGTGACGAGCTGCTCGAGCGGTATGAACTGCCGAAAGGTAACTCTACACTTATTGATGATGAAAAGGCGCATGCTCTTTATTCCGAGCTCAAATCTAACCAGTTAGTCAGTGATGAGTTTGCCGGCGGTACCATAGGCAATACTGTACACAACTACTCTATTCTTGCCGATGACAGGTCGGTACTCTTTGGAGTGATGAGCAATAACATCGAGGTGGGCAGCTATGCTTATCGCTACCTTTGTAATACCTCTTCTAAAGTCGATCTAAACTACCTACAGCCGGTGGCGGGTCCGATAGGGCGCTGTTTCACGCTTATCTCTGAATGTGGCGAGCGAACCTTCGCTATTAGCAAAGGTTCCATGGATAAGCTGACACCCGAGTATATCGATAAAGAGATAGTGCAGGGAGCTTCGGCTTTGATCTTGACTGCATATCTGATGAGAGCCAGCGATGGCGATCAAATTACCGATGCTGCGCTTAAGGCGATAGAGTATGCCAAAGAGGCGGAAGTACCGGTTGTATTGACATTGGGAACTCGTTTTTTGATTGAGGAAGACCCAAGCTGGTGGAAGAGATTTATCAAAGACAATGTCACCATTTTGGCGATGAACGAAGATGAAGGGGAAGCGCTTACCGGATTGAAGGATCCTTTATTGGCCAGCGAAGCCGCGCTTGAACTGTGTGATCTGGTGCTGACAACGGCCGGCCCTCTCGGACTCTATATGGCGGGTTACACTGAGGACTCGGAGAAGAGAGAAACCAGTCATACGCTTCTGCCCGGGATGATCCCGGAGTTTAACCGTTACGAGTTTTCTCGTCCTAAGTTAAAGTCAGCCTGTGATACACCGATTAAAGTCTACGCCCATATCTCTCCATATATGGGCGGTCCGGAGAAGATCCGTAATACCAATGGTGCCGGAGATGGTGCGCTGGCGGCGTTACTGCATGATCTGGCATCTAACACCTTCCATAAGGCAAACGTTCCGGGCTCGAGTAAACATAAGCGTGATGGTCTGTGTTATTCATCGTTTTCTCAGGTGTGTAAATATGCTAACCGTGTCGCCTATGAAGTGCTGGCTCAGCATAGTCCACGTCTCTCTCGCGGCCTGCCTGAGCGTGAAGACAGTCTGGAAGAGGCATACTGGGAAAGATAAGCTTGAAGTCTCTGACTCAGTTTAAATATGTTTTGCAGTAAAAAATTGTATGTAGTAAAGAACAAAAATGGCGTCCGTTTGGACGCTATTTTTTATGCTTAGCTGATACGACCTCGTATCAGCTACCGACTTTTTTGACCATCAATATTATACAGATTGCCATTATTTAGCATTAAGTTGATCGTTGAAGCTGCTGGCGGCCTTACCCGCCTGGCTGTCATTGAACGTCACCTCATTGAACTCCTTTTCTGACTTGGCAATGACCACAGTCGCCACCGTATCACCGGTAACATTGACTGCCGTGCGCACCATATCGAGTAGCCTGTCCACACCTATGATCAATGCGATCCCCTCTACCGGGAGTCCAACCTGATTGAGTACCATGGCTAGCATGATGAGTCCTACACCCGGTACACCGGCCGTACCGATAGACGCCAGAGTCGCTGTGATAACCACCATGGCGTAATCAGTGATAGTCAGGTCTATGCCATAGACCTGAGCGATAAACACGGTCGCTACGCCCTGCATAATCGCGGTGCCATCCATGTTGATGGTTGCTCCCAGCGGCAGAGTGAATGAGGCGACCTTGTTATCGACCCCAAGTCTGTGCTCGGCCGTTTCTATGGTTACCGGCAGTGTTGCGTTTGAGCTGGCGGTACTGAAGGCAAACAGCTGAACGTCTCTCATCTTGCGGATGAAGGTGAAAGGGTTGAGTCCGGCTAGAAGCTTCAGCAGAGAGGGGTAGACCACAAATGCATGCAGTAGTAACACAGTCAGCACCACAAAGAAATACTTAACTACACTGCCGAATGTCTCTATACCCAGAGTCAGGGCGAGCTTGGCCATCAGCGCGAAGACACCATAAGGCGCAAGCTGCATGATGAGCGTCACCACGCGCATGATAACCTCATTAAGGTCATTGAACAGCGCCGCGACCCGTCTTCCCCGTTCACCGATATGAGAGATAGCGAAACCGAAGATCACCGCAAACAGGATGATCTGCAGCATATTGCCTTCACTCATAGCCTGTAGTGGGTTTGTCGGCACTATGTTGATCAGTACCTGAGACAGACTTGGGGCCTCCTTTGCGTTAAACACTAAGCCATCGCTGACCAGGGAAGCGCTGCCGGGATGAATAAGTATGGCAACTGAGATAGCCACCGAGAGGGCTATGGCGGTGGTGAAAAGGTAGAAGGCGATAGTCTTGCCACCCAGACGCCCCAACTTGGACGGATCGCTTAAGGAGCAGGTTCCGCAGACGAGAGAGATGAAAACCAGAGGTACGACAATCATCTTCAGGCCTGATACAAAAATTGTCCCGATAACGTTTAAGAATCCCTCGGTGACATAGTTTTCGATGAAAGTGCTCTCGGGAAAAAGATTTCTAAGAAGTAATCCGAAGAGTATACCGGCTCCCATACCGATAAGAATTTTGCCCGTTAAGCCGAGCTTTCTTGCTTTAGTTAAAGCCATAGTGCTTCCTGTATAATTTTTATGCTTTTCAATTTGCACAATAAGCCTAGCAAGAAAGTTCTGGCGATGAAATGGGCAGATAGTTAAAGTTTTTCGCTCTTTTAACGAAATAAAATAAGATAGTTATGGAAAAGTAGCGGGAAAATTATGTAATGTTGGGCTATAAGTAATAAGCGCTTTGCTTAAAATTACATTCTGAGTAACAGGGAGTCTGGCATGAAGTCAGCTTATCAAGTTTTTGTCGCATTTATCTGGTCGTTTTTTCTCGTAGCCTGTAGTGGCGGAGGGGATATTGTTGATGACGGTAGTGGTGGAGGAACGACACCTCCGGCGGCCATTACGGTTGAGTTAGCAGTCGATAACACCCAAGTATCCGTTGCAGAGCCCGCAACGATTACCGCAACGGTGAAAACTTCCAGCGGGGCTCCGGTCAGTACCTTAGTTTCCTTTACCTTAAATAATGAAAGCTACGGAACTTTCGCTCCCGGTACCGGTGAAGTTGCGACCAATTCAGATGGTGTCGCGACCATTCAACTCAATACAGCGGAGATAAATACCGGAGCAACAGTTACTGCTACTATCTCCTCCGGAGAGTCAGCCTCTTTGAATGTCACTATGGTAGGTGATGGCGGTGAAGCCGGAGGTGGTGCTCAAGTCTCTTTGGTGTTGACAGATGGTGCCGGCAACCCAATTCAAACGATTAGTACATTATCGCCTGGTAAATTAACGGCTACGGTAACCGGGATAAATAAACCGGTAATCGTAACGTTTGACAGCCCTATCGGCGATCTTCCCATTAAAAGTGCGGTAACCGATTCTGATGGTAAGGCTACCGTCGATATCTATGCGGGAAGCTCCCTGGGCGCAGGTGAAGTCACTGCAAGTTTGTCGACAAATGAGGTTGGTAAAACGATTGTCGTGGTTGGCGCAACCAACGTTGTGATGGGAAGCGGCAGCCCCTTCGAAGAGGGGGTCGCCGAGGTTAGCACCGCTAATTTGTCTGCCGGTGGCACGGCAACCATCTCAGTCCTTATTCAGGACGATCAGGGCACGCCCTTTACCCAGCCTGTCGATGTAAACTTCTCATCAACTTGTGCCACTAAAAATCCGGCACAGGCTGAGATAAGCTCGCCGGTATCTTCAAGTAATGGTATTGCCACTTCGACCTATCTGGCGCAAGGGTGTGTAGGTGAGGATCAGATAAATGTCACCGCCAATGCCGGTGGCATCAGCCTATCGGCTGTCGGTATCATCAACGTGCTTCAGGCCGATGTGGGCAGTATTATCTTTGTCTCGGCCGAACCGGAAAATATCGGTATCTTAGGAACCGGAGGCGTCGAGTCCTCAACGGTTAAGTTTCAGGTGCTCGATAAGAACAGTAATCCGGTCAGTAATCAGAATGTACTGTTTGAACTCAATACTAACGTAGGTGGTGTAGATATCAGCCCGGTTTCTGCGACGACCAATAATGAAGGTATAGTTCAAACGGTCGTGACAACGGGTACTGTGGCGACCTCTGTCAGAGTGACGGCTACCGTGGACGATAACTCTAACCCGGTTATTTCCAGTCAGTCTAAGCAGCTGATCATCTCAACCGGTATTCCGGATCAGGATAGCTTCTCACTCTCTGCCGTAGTGCTCAATGCCGAGGGTTGGGATATTGACGGGACAACAGTAGAAGTCACCGCACGAATGGCCGATGCCTTCAACAACCCGGTGCCCGATGGAACGACGGTTTCTTTTACAACCGAGGGCGGGGCAATTGAGGATGCATGTCAAACTCAGAACGGTGCCTGCAGTGTTACCTGGACCAGTCAGTTGGCAAGACCCGAGGGACAGTCACTGTTCGATGAGCGAGGAGTTCAGATCCGTAACCCAACCGCTGAGTTAGCCTGCTATGTGCTGAAAGTGAATGAGAGTGACTCGGCTGTTTGTGATATTACCAACGATGCGCAAACCCGCGTCTACGGTAACTTCTATGGGCAGAAATATGGTGGCCGGGCGACGATAACGGCGACGGCGATCGGTGAGGAGACCTTCCCGGATCTCAATGGTAATGGTCGTTTCGATGCCAGTGAGATGAGTGAGTTCTTGACCGGCAAAGATGTTACCGGTGAGTCCTTCGATCTTGATGATGCATTTAACGATTATAACGAAGATACTGTCTTTAACCCGCAACCTAGTGGACAGTTAATCGGTCTCGAAGGTGGCGCTTTAGAGGAGTTAGTCGATTTTAACTCAAATAACGTATTTGATTTCAAAGATGGCTTGTACAACGGCGTACTCTGCTCTTCTCCCGCTCACGCAGGTTGTGCCGATGGCATTAATGACTCTAAGTCGTTATATGTACGCAGAAGCCTGACCATGGTGATGTCAGGAAGCGGTGCTGTGGCGACCAGGCATGCAGATATTGTTATCGACGATAAGGATGGGGTGCATAACCCTGGAGTGATAACCATAGTTGGTAAAGGGGCTGCCAGTGTATACTTTACTATCTCAGATCTTCATAACCAGCAGATGCCGGCAGGAAGCAAGGTGACTTTCACGGCTACGGCAGGCTCTGTAGTAAGTGGTAATGAGTTTATCTGGCCAAGCAGCAACTATAATGGCGGTCGCGATTTTGCTGTCACAATCAAGGGGGAGGATGAACCTAATTCGGGCGTGTTCTTAGTTCATGTTGAGAGCCCAAATGGGTTAGTGACAGAGGTTGTTTCTATCGGAATAGTGATTGAGTAAAAGCTAAGACTTAATAAAAAACCCAAGGTAAGACCTTGGGTTTTTTTTGGGGGAGTTTAAATCGTTCTTTGCGATTGTTCCTACTTCTGGAACTGATACACACTGCCCAACTTCATTATCTGTGTCAGCTCATCAAGCGCAGTTCGCGACTCTATGAGTACCTGCGGGTCGGCTAAATCGTCGACGCTGAGACGGTCACGGTAATGCTTATCTACCCAGGCGTTCAGGCGGGTAAACAGGGCATCACTCATCAGGGTGTGCTGATTGACCGCGGCCAGCTCCATATCGTTCATGGCGACACGTAGCCTCAGACACGCAGGCCCGCCACCATTTTGCATGCTCTGCTTAACATCGAAATAGCTAACCTGTTTAATTGGAGTGCCTAAGGTGACGACCTCTTTGAGATAGGCGTGAACGGCTTCATTTTCCTGACAGTTGGTCGGGGCTATGATGGCCATCTCACCCGATGGCAGGGTGATGATCTGAGTATTGAACAGATAACTCTTCACCGCGTCCTGTATCGAAACTTTAGTTGTAGGCACTTCGATGAAGTGAAGTTCGCTGTCGCCGAACTTACGTTTTATCTCATCGAGTTTGTTCTTGGTATCGACAAAGGCCTGCTCGTGGTAGAAGAGGACATTCTGGTTACCGACGGCAATCACATCGTTGTGAAACACCCCCTGATCGATGACGTCCGGGTTTTGCGAGATAAATACGGTATTCTCTTCATCGAGTTGGTGAAGGCGTGCTATCGCCTGTGAGGCTTCCAGGGTCTGCCTGGCGGGAAACTTAGATGGTTTAGGTGCCGCCGGATTGGTCGCCTCCTGACCATAGACAAACAGCTCGACACCTGCGTTGCCATAATCTTTACACAAGCGGGTATGGTTGGCCGCTCCCTCATCACCAAAGCTGTTGTGCTCAGGAAGATGCTGGTGGTGGGTGAAGTGGCGTGAATTGCTGAATGTCGCGGCAAGAATATTGCCCGTAGTGACAGGCTCGATGCTACGGTGTAACTTATCAACCAGGTTTGCGGGGGTAAAGTGTAACTTGCCATCATGGGTGTCGGCGCTTGGGGATACGGTCGCCGCATTGGCTGTCCACATGCTCGATGCACTGCAACATGCTCTTAGGAGTGCTGGAGCCTGCTTGGCTGCTTTTTTTAAAACTTCAGCATCTGTACCGGAAAAACCAATTCTACGCAGTGTATGAAGATCTGGGCGCTCCTGAGGGGCTAACATACCCTGGACTAGTCCCATATCAGCGAGAGCCTTTGCTTTTTTTAGCCCCTGTTTGGCCGCAGCTCGTGGATCTGAAATCGCGGTTGCATTATTAAGAGAGGCAACATTACCGAAAGAGAGCCCGGCATAGTTGTGAGTCGGTCCAACCAGTCCATCAAAATTCGCTTCAAAATGCTTCATTATTTTTCCTTTTTAGGGTAGCAATACCTTTTTTATCTGTTGAAGTAAAATGGGTCATATGTTTATATCTGCATCAACAAGTGGAATTTGAACCTGCCGACGATCTCCCCAAATTTCCTGATAATTTTATTTGTTTTTATCTTAAAGTGACTTAGCGCCGAATAACCGGGGGTGCAGAACCTGAGATAAATGGCTATCATTGCGTAAATTCGATTGAATTATTACTTTTTTTACCAAATTTTTTGCCCAGTATACTTGAGGTTTTAAGGTTAACAAGGTAGGCGAAAATAGGTATTTTGTGATTTTTGCATCGAAATGCACAACAATTACTTGCTAGATGACTAATAATGAAATATTAGTTTTTAATTACGCAATTATTTTTTTCACACTTATTTTAGAAATAGTTTCAAAACGGTTAATTATTGGCTCAACGATACAAATAAAAGAGGGATAAGCTTGAAAGTATCGTGACAACCCTCTATATATGGAGCCAATTGACAAATTTTGAGACTTTTTTGGCGCAGATCATTCTATGGGTAAATCGCTAGTTATTGTCGAATCACCGGCCAAAGCCAAGACTATTAACAAATATCTCGGCAAAGAT
The DNA here is from genome assembly GCF_947501225.1 of uncultured Shewanella sp. Taxonomy (GTDB): domain Bacteria; phylum Pseudomonadota; class Gammaproteobacteria; order Enterobacterales; family Shewanellaceae; genus Shewanella. The sequence goes on along the minus strand of NZ_CANMUW010000002.1, from coordinate 387,162 downwards.
TACATCGTGAAATCGAGTGTGGGTCATATTCGTGACCTGCCAACATCATCCAGTCCAGATGCAAAAGTGGCAACCAAAACGCCGGCAGAAGTACGAAAAATGGCTCCTGAAGAGAAAGCTATCTACAAGAGCATGAAAGCCAAACAAGCACTTGTAGCTCGTATGGGGGTCGATCCTGATAAGGGCTGGAAAGCCAAGTATCAGACGCTTCCGGGTAAAGAGAAGGTAGTTAAAGAGCTGCAAACCTTAGCCGAATCCGCCGACCAAATCTTTCTCGCAACCGATTTGGATAGAGAGGGAGAGGCCATTGCGTGGCACCTTCAGGAGGTGATCGGTGGTGATGCTTCTCGTTATCAACGTGTGGTGTTTAATGAGATCACCAAATCTGCGATTCAGGATGCATTCAGTAATCCATCCAGCTTAGATACCAACATGGTCAACGCGCAACAGGCGAGGCGTTTCCTCGATCGTGTCGTTGGCTTTATGGTTTCTCCGCTACTGTGGAAAAAAGTGGCTCGCGGACTCTCCGCGGGCCGTGTGCAATCGGTGGCGACCAGGCTGGTTGTCGAAAAAGAGAGCGAGATTAAAGCCTTTGTCCCTGAAGAGTTCTGGGATATTCACGCTCAACTTGAAACACAGAAGCATGATGCATTAAAGATGCAGGTGGTTAAGTTTCAGGGGAAGGCGTTTAACCCGGTTACTGAATCTGAGGCTCAAACTGCTACGGCGGCACTGTCTCAATCAAGTTTTGTTGTCGCGGCTCGTGAAGACCGGGCGACATCCAGCAAGCCGTCGGCGCCCTATATCACCTCTACCTTGCAACAGGCCGCGAGTACCCGCTTAGGGTTTGGTGTTAAGAAGACCATGATGATGGCACAACGTCTCTATGAGGCCGGTCATATCACCTATATGCGTACCGACTCGACCAATTTGAGCCAGGAAGCACTCGATGGTGTACGGGAGATGATCGGTAAGGAGTTCGGCGACAGATACCTGCCGGATGCCCCCATTCGTTATGGCAGCAAAGATGGAGCTCAGGAAGCGCACGAGGCGATTCGTCCCTCAGATGTGAAAGTGCAGGCCGCATCCATGAAGGATATGGAGAGGGATGCACAGCGCTTATATGAGTTGATCTGGCGCCAGTTTGTGGCTTGTCAGATGACACCGGCTAAATATGATGCGACCCGATTGACGGTTGAAGCCGGCGATTTTGAACTTAAGGCAACCGGGCGCACACTACGTTTCGACGGCTGGACTCGCGTCCAGACTGTAGTGAAGAAGAAAAATGAAGAGGATAATACGCTTCCTGTCGTTGCCAAGGGCGATAAGCTGAATTTGCAGGAGTTACTGCCTAAGCAGCACTTTACCAAGCCGCCGGCAAGATATGGTGAAGCATCGCTGGTAAAAGAGCTCGAGAAACGTGGTATCGGACGTCCTTCGACCTATGCGACCATCATCTCGACGATTCAGGATCGCGGTTATGTGAAGGTTGAGAACCGTCGTTTCTATGCCGAGAAGATGGGCGAGATCGTCAGTGAGAGCCTCATCGGTAGTTTCAAAGAGTTGATGAGTTATGACTTTACCGCCAGCATGGAGCAGACTCTTGATGATGTGGCTCAGGGGGAGTTGGAGTGGAAGAAGGTTCTCGATGGCTTCTATAAAGATCTGACCAAGCAGATCGAGCAGGCCGAGTTAGCACCGGAGGAGGGCGGCATGCGCCCTAATGAGATGGTGCTGACGGACATCAAGTGTCCAACCTGTGAGAGACCTATGGGAATTCGCACCGGAACCACAGGCGTCTTCCTAGGCTGCTCCGGATATGCATTGCCACCTAAGGAGCGTTGCAAGACGACGATGAACCTGACTCCCGGCGAAGAGGCCGTGAGTGAAAACAGCGAAGATGCAGAGACAGATGCGCTGAGAGCCAAGCACCGTTGTGGTGTGTGTGGTACGGCGATGGATAGTTACCTTATCGATGAGAAGCGTAAACTTCATGTCTGTGGTAATAACCCTATCTGTAATGGTTATGAGGTCGAGCTGGGTCAGTTTAAGATCAAAGGTTATGAAGGGCCGATTATTGAGTGCGATCGTTGTGGTAACGATATGGAGCTTAAAAATGGTCGCTTCGGTAAGTATTTTGGTTGTACTAATGCCGATTGTAAGAATACCCGTAAGTTACTTAAGAGCGGTGAAGCTGCTCCGCCGAAGGAAGACCCTATCCACCTTCCTGAGTTGAAGTGTACCAAGTCTGATGGTTATTTCGTACTCAGAGATGGTGCGGCAGGGATCTTCATGGCTGCAAGTACTTTCCCTAAGTCACGTGAGACCCGTGCTCCGTTAGTGGAGGAGTTGGTCAAGTATCGTGAACTGTTATGGCCTAAGTATGCCTATCTGGCCGATGCGCCTGTTACCGACGATGACGGCAACAAGGCGACTGTTCGATTCAGCCGTAAGACGAAGGAGCAGTATGTTGCGACCGATGTCGATGGCAAGGCAACAGGCTGGACATCTAAGTTTATCGACGGCAAGTGGGTGACTGAGTCCAAGAAGAAAGCCAAGCCTAAAGCTAAGGCCAAGCCGAAAGCGAAGAAGTAAGCCGCTATACTTGCATCTCTGATGTTGATTGCCAAAAGCCCCGATATACATCGGGGCTTTTTCATGCAGGAGCCGCTTCAGCCCCGAATCTGTTGGGATCTGGTAAAAGAATTTCAGTCGATGGTCTGTGTAGGAGCGGCTTTAGGCGCAAATCTGTTGAGATCTGCTAATAGGGCTTCTGCCGATGTCCTGTTAGGAACGGCTTTAGCCGCGAAAGGTGTGGAGCTTTTGAGGCCCAAGGGTTTAATCCATAAAAAAACCAGCATAATAGCTGGTTTTTTATGAAAGCTGGTTAATCGCTTTACCACTTCTTCTTCGGCTGAAACAGGACATCGATATCCTCTTCGTCTTTCTCCTGTTTTACCACAGGAGATGCCTGTTTCTGGGCACCGGTGATCTCATCTAACATGGCTTTGGCCTCATCGACCTTACGGGCAATGAAGGGGTCGTTTGGCGTCTGAGCCTTAATGGCATGTAACGTAGAGAGCGCTTTAGTCACCATCTGTTTAGCGGAGCCATATTGCTTCATAAAGCAGGCTGCCCTGCCTCTGGATAGCATTGAATCGACATTAATTCGTAATTGAAGGCTATCGATTCGCCCCTCCTCTTCAGAAAAGACGGTCGGGTCAACTTTCCCTTTGTTGTGTTCGGCTCTCAGTATCGCTTTAAGCTTTTTCAGTACCTGCACCAGAGTAAGGATCTGCTTATCATCATCCGGCAGACGAAATCCTTCGATGGCCGGTGAGGTCTTGGGGGAAGATTGTAACGCTTCTATCTGGGCTCGGATATCGACGGCTCTGCGTTGATAATCGGCCGCCTGATTGGCGGCATTTTTGACGGCTAGACCTAATGCATCTTCGACACGTTTATATAACACCAGCACGATCTGAGAAGAGCAGGGGAACATGCCTGTGTGAGATAACACCTCTTCAGTTTCGTCGATTATTGCCCGTTGCCGTGCCAGCTCTGTCCTGCGCTCAGCTTCAGCGCGTTCTTTCTGCTGCTGTATGACATTAATTCCGATAACGAGTAATAATAGCGCACCGATAAGGATCAGAACCAAAGTAAATATCATAGGTCTACCGTTAATTATGCAATTCTGTTAATGCTACTATAAATCAACACACTAGCATAGTTATCTTAGTTCAGTAATTGACTAATGTCGTGTGTTTGAGTTTAACACTATGTTATATTCCAGATTGATTTAATTTTTACGTTGTACTATAACTAATTATTATACTTACTCTCCCATTTTAGACCCGAGAAAGTGTAGTAACTAAAGGTCGAACTCAAGGACAAAAGATGAAGCTGCAGCAACTCAGATATATTGCAGAGGTGGTTAATCATAACCTTAACGTGTCAGCAACCGCGGAAAACCTTTACACATCTCAACCCGGGATCAGTAAACAGGTACGAATGCTTGAAGACGAGTTGGGTATTCAAATCTTTGGCCGTAGTGGTAAACACTTAACTCATGTGACCCCTGCCGGCGAACAGGTAATAAGTATAGCAAATAATATCTTAGGCAAAGTTGAGAGCATCAAGAAAGTTGCTGAAGAGTACACTAAGCCCGATCAAGGCGAGCTCAATATTGCCACTACCGATACTCAGGCCAGATATGCCTTACCCAACATCATCCGTAGTTTCATCGAACGTTATCCCAAGGTAAACCTGCATATGCACCAGGGCACGCCCTCTCAAATTAGTGAGTTAGCGGCCAGAGGTGATGCCGACTTTGCGATAGCTACAGAGGGGATGCATCTCTATTCGGATCTGATCATGTTGCCCTGTTATCACTGGAACCGTTCCATCGTAGTGACAAGGGATCACCCCTTAGCGTCGCGCAGCAATATCAGTATCGAAGATCTGGGCCGTTTCCCCTTGGTGACCTATGTATTTGGTTTCGATCGAGAATCGGAAATTGAAAAGTCATTTAATCGTGCGGGACTTGAGCCGAGAGTGGTTTTCAGTGCCACCAGTGCCGATGTATTGAAGACATATGTGAGGCTTGGGCTCGGCGTCGGAGTGATAGCTTCTATGGCTATCGATCCAAATATGGACCGGGATCTGGTGGCAATCGATGCGAGTCACCTGTTTAGCCACAGTACGACTAAGATAGGCTTCAGGAAAGGCAACTTCTTAAGAACCTACATGTACGAATTTATCGAGCACTTCGCCCCTCACCTGACCAAAGAGGTGGTTGAGAAGGCTGTCGGCCTGAGGGATCCTCAACTGATAGAGAATATGTTTACCGATGTTGAGCTACCGGTAAAATGATATGAGTGTGACAAAAAAACTCGCCATATGGCGAGTTTTTACTTTCAACGTTGAGGCTCAACTCCTTAAAACTAGCACTCTACGATATTGACAGCCAGACCACCCTTAGCGGTTTCCTTGTATTTGCTTCTCATATCCTTTCCGGTATCCATCATGGTCTTGATCACTTTATCCAGTGATACCTTATGATTGCCATCGCCACGCAGTGCCATTCTTGACGCGTTGATGGCCTTTACGGCCCCCATGGCATTTCGTTCGATACAGGGCACCTGTACCAAGCCACCGACGGGATCACAGGTCAGGCCTAAGTTGTGCTCCATGCCGATCTCAGCTGCATTTTCAACGTGCTCTATGGTGCCTCCCATTATTTCGGTCAGCGCCGCAGCGGCCATAGAGCAGGCCACGCCGACTTCCCCCTGACACCCAACCTCTGCGCCGGATATTGAAGCATTTTTCTTGTAGAGGATGCCGATGGCGGCAGCCGTTAACAGGTAACGACAGCAAACTTCAATGTCAACCTCCTCTACGAAAGTATCGTAGTAACAGAGCACGGCGGGAATAATCCCAGCGGCTCCGTTCGTTGGCGCGGTCACGACTCTGTCACCAGCCGCATTTTGCTCATTTACCGACAGTGCAAACAGGTCGACCCAATCCAAGGCGGTTAAGGGGTCGATATTATTCTTACCTTCCGCTTTCAATCTGCGATACATGGCCGGAGCACGTCGTCTTAATTTTAATCCCCCCGGCAGAATTCCCTCTTTCTGGTAACCTCGTTCGACACAGTTTTTCATTGTCTGCCAGATGTGCCAAAGTTGCTCTTTCACCTGGCTCTCGGGAGCGACGCTCAGTTCATTGGCCATCATGAGTGAAGAGATGCTTAACCCATTTTCAATACACGCCGAAAGTAGTTCGCTGGCGCTGTTAAAGTCATAGGGGGCAGATTGAATCTGTGCTGCCGGAGATGCATCCTGTGCCTTGATTTCATCTTCATCTAAGATAAAGCCACCACCAACCGAGTAATATGTTCTCTCATAGATACACTCACCTTTCGAGTAGGCGTATAGTGTCATGGCGTTGGCATGTGCGGGTAAGCTTTTGCGCCTATGGTAGACCACACCCGACTCGCGACTGAAGATGACTCTGGTACCATTGGCCATCTGCAACTGTTGAGTATCGCTGACCTCTTTGAGGACACTATCTATGATATCGGTGTCGACGGTATCCGGGGCTTCGCCCATGAGTCCAAGGATCACCGCTTTGCCTGTGCCGTGGCCCTTACCTGTTTGGCCTAAAGAGCCAAACAGCTCAGATCTTAACTCATCGGTAGACTCAAGAAGTCCTTTTTTATCAAGATCATTAATAAAGATATTGCCGGCCTTCATCGGGCCCACGGTATGTGAGCTGGAAGGTCCTATGCCAATCTTGAACATGTCGAAAACGCTTATCATGATGAAACCTTGTTTGTTATTGTTCTGCTAACACTATTCATATTAGATTAAATTTCCCTACAGTATTAAAATTAAGGGGAAAATTGCCATGGTGTGTTAATCTAATCAGCTTGCATGGCCCTTGAATCTGAAAGTATCCCATACTTTTCCTCATGCTTTATCATGAGATTTTTTAATTAACGCTTTCAGATTAGTTAAGCTAGGGCTAGTCGCAGGGTTAACCGGAGTTGATTTAACCCCCTCTGTTTTTCTTATGCCGGCCATAGATTGGCCGTTTCTGTTTCCGTAATTTTAGGGAGTTTTAGTGAGTTATTTAATGCTTGATCTGTTATCGACACAAGCGACACCGGCGGAGTTGTCACAACTGCAACACCCTATGGTCGGTGGCGTGATCTTATTTAGTCGTAACTATCGTGATCGTACTCAGCTAACGGCCTTGATAAAACAGATCCGTGGTGTCAGGCCCGAGATACTTATTGCTGTCGATCATGAAGGTGGCAGAGTTCAGAGGTTTAGAGAGGGCTTTACTCATATCCCGGCCATGGGCGATATTTTGCCCCGGGCAAAAGGAGATATGGCATTGGCCAGGCGCTGGGCCGTCGAGTTGGGCTACCTGATGGCTATCGAACTCCTTGCCTGTGATATCGATTTAAGTTTTGCTCCGGTTCTGGATCTAAACGGGATTAGCCGGGTGATCGGTAAGAGGGCTTTCAGTAGTGAGCCCGAGGCAGTGATTGAACTGGCAGGTAGTTTCATCGACGGAATGCATCAGGCTGGCATGGCTGCCGTGGGGAAGCACTTTCCGGGGCACGGCAGTGTCGAGGCAGATTCACATGTGGCTGAGCCGGTGGACAATCGAACCTGGCAACAGATAGCCGAGTTCGATATGCTTCCATTTAAAGCACTTATCGAGCAAAAAAAGCTGCATGGAGTGATGCCCGCTCATGTTATTTATCCTAGTATTGATCCTAACCCCGCAGGCTTTTCTAAGCACTGGTTGAAGAAGGTGCTGAGAACTGAGCTTGCATTTGATGGGGTTATCTTTTCTGACGACCTGGGAATGAAAGGTGCGGGCGTGGTTGGAGGCTATAAGGCGCGGGCCCAAGCGGCACTTGAGGCTGGTTGTAACATGATTTTAGTCTGTAATGATGCAGCTGGTGCGACAGAGGTGCTCAACGAGTTAACTTGGCCCTCTACGCTACCCTCCAGGCCGGCAAACCTATTAAAACCGGATGTCAGCCGGGTCTGTCGGGCATTGGAAGATAACAGCCGATGGGAAAAAGCGAAAGAGATTGCCGCAAAATTTTCAAATAATTAATTTTTAAGGTTATTAATTATTGATGCAGCTCAATATTCAACTTCAGTAAATTAGATAATTTAATCTTCTAGTTTGATTTATAGGTGGCCAGATGATCCTCTATCTACATGGTTTTGATGCGACAAGTCCAGGTAACCACGAAAAAATGCGTCAATTGCAGTTCATTGACAAAGATGTACGCTTAGTCAGTTATAGTACATTACATCCAAAGCATGATATGCAGCATCTGCTCAATGAAGTCAGCAGACAGTTACAGCAGTCCGATGACTCCGAGCCCATCATCTTAGGTGTAGGCTTAGGGGCATATTGGGCCGAACGTATCGGTTTTTTAAATGGCTTACGTTCGGTACTCATTAACCCTAATTTGAACCCGCAAGATAACATGGCCGGCAAGATAGACAGGCCAGAGGAGTACGCTGATATTGCCGGTAAATGTGTGTCTCAGTTCAGAGTGAAAAACCGGGGAAGGGCACTGGTGATTCTATCTCGAAAGGATCAGGTCAATGACAATCAAGCCGTGAGTGAGCAACTCGGTGAGTATTACAAAATCTGCTGGGATGAGGAGCAACCTCATAAATTCCCTGTTTTGGCGAGCCATCTTCCTCAGATCCAACAATTTAAACAAGCCTGAACTGCAACTGCCACTACGCCGTGAAAGGTACGGCGTAGTGTTGCAAATCTTAGGTTCATACCGGGTTATGCCCAGTCAAGGATCCGGGACATGGTCGGCTTCCCTTTCTCCGCTTCCTCTCAACTTTCCTCCGCTTTAGCTTAATTTTCCTAAATGACCCGGATTAGCCCGGAACATTAGGCTTCCGACTTCAGATGTAACTGGTACATCAGTATAAGATACTATTTCTTGGGGTGTAATATATGGTTAAAATCTGAAAAAGAGACTTTTTTAGCGTAAAAAACTGATTGTTACTTGCATCTTGATATTGGCAGTGTAAAGTGACTTTCAAAGTTCTGGAGTGATACAAGATGATACATAATCGTTATGTTCTCTCTCAGACCTAACCAGTTTGCGTATGTCGCCCGATGCAGCTAACAAACTCTTAGTTAGCTGTTTTTTTTGCCTATTTTTCGCCTATTTTTTGCCCATTTCTCAGCTTTGCGTTATCTTCAAAAGAGGTGATATGAGGAGCTCAAGATGAAAAGAGTACTGATCAATGTAAATGGCAAGGTACAAGGTGTGTGCTTCAGACGGTTTGCCTTATCTAAAGCTCAGGAGCTGGGCTTGACCGGTTATGTATCTAATATCGAGGATGGATCGGTGACCATTCTGGCTCAGGGGGCGTTTCCGGCGGTAGATACCCTTATCGATTGGTGCCACACAGGCTCGCCTCAGGCCGAGGTGACCAGAGTCCTTGTCGAAGAGGATGAGGCAGATGAGATCTACCTCGACTTCTCTATTGTACAGTCTTGATCAGTTCCCTGGTTTCGCTAACTGATTTTCTTAACTTACTTTTACTCATTTGCGTTCACTGAGTATTCTGTTCACGTATCGGCTCAGCTAATTAACTTCAACCACAGCAGGCTGTTCGACTCTGTCTATGGGTTGCTCCATCTTGCGGATCTGCAGAATCATCCCCATATTGGGGTGATCGAAGTAGTGTATTTCATCACTTCTCACCCTTCGGTTTTGGGTGAGCGGGATAGCGAAGAGAAATGGGCTGGTAACCGATTCGAGCGTTTCATTCAGGTGAGTGTTATCTTGCATTATCCCCAAGGTCTTAACCCCTTCCTCCCGGAGGTTTAATGCCGTCTCTACGTACAGGTAATGGTTCAGATAGATGTTCAGTGTGCCATCGAGTTTCCATACCGGCTTGTGGGAATCACTGTCGAGAGTGTCACCGAAAAAATCGAATTGAGGAATAACAGACTCAACTTGATGAGACTGGATAGCCTGGCCATTTGCTTCAAAGCGTGATGCATAATCCTGACCTGAAAAAAGTCGCACAGGCTTAGCCTTATGCCTGGGCTGCATAGATTGCTGCCATGTCATATGAAGCAGACTCCTGTTACCCGGCTCTCTGGCTAACTTATCGATAATCTCCTGAAACTGGCTCTGGCTGCTCGAGAGCAATACCGCGGGGCCTCCAGGAACACCATATTGAGGCTCGGCGGCATAGATACTGCTCGGAATTTGTGACAAGTGGTTGACCTGGCTCGACTTAAGCTGTTGATTACATTCATCAGAGTTGGTGGCCCAATCGTGTGACGAGCATCCATCAAGACCAATGCTTGCCCCTGTTATATTGGTGCTGAACAGTGGTGAAATCAGATCGACGGCCTTATTGGTCTTGGGGAGATTGACCTGCTGGGGAGCCTGCTCCTGTGAAGTTACATTTTCCCGTTCAAACAGATAAACCTCTACCTCAAACCAGCGTTCATCTTGGGCATAGGCGAGCTCGGTAATAGAAATAAAGCCGAGCAGCATTAAAAGAGTTTGTCTTAACACATTATTCTCCAAGACGATGTTGTGATAGTTGCCCCAGTAATAACTTAACCAGAGCCAGCCTGTCAGAGTGGGACTCAGCAGGAATGAGGAATTTTAACTTACTAGGACCATCCATTCGATAGTTTTGTGGCTGGCTTTGGAGTAATCCGATGATAAAGCCGGGATCTACCTTATGATCATCATTAAATTCAAGGCTTCCTCCCTTTGCGTGCATCTCGAGTTTTTTTATGCCTAGCGCCGTAGCTTGATGTTTATATAGGGTTAACTCCATCAAGTTCTTAGTGGCATCGGGGAGTAAACCGAAACGGTCGATCAGTTCGACTCTCAGCTCGTCCAGCGACTGTTCGGTTTCACAGTTGGCAATCCGCTTGTAGAGTGACAGCCTGATGTTGACATCGTGAACAAAATCATCCGGCAGCAGGGCGGGAATACGAAGGTCTATTTCACATTGATGCCTCAGCATCTGATCCAGTGAGGGTTCTCTTCCCTCCTTGAGCGACTTAACCGCATCTTCCAACATCTCCATATAGAGAGTGAAGCCGATTTTTGAAATATGGCCGCTCTGTTCATCTCCCAACAGCTCCCCGGCACCACGGATCTCCAGATCTTGGGTTGCCAACAAAAAACCGGCTCCCAGATCTTCCAGGGCACCAATCGCCTCAAGCCTCTTGACTGAGTCTTTTGTCATGCGCTTAGGGTGAGGGGTCATCAGGTAGGCATAGGCCTGGTGGTGTGAGCGTCCTACACGACCTCTGAGTTGATGTAGTTGTGCCAGACCGAATTTGTCGGCACGTTCTATGATAATGGTGTTAGCAGAGGGAACATCGATCCCTGTTTCGATAATGGTTGTGCAGACTAATACATTAAATTTTTGATGGTAAAAGTCGGACATCACCTTTTCGAGTTCACGTTCGCGCATCTGGCCATGGGCCGTGACCACACGCGCCTCAGGCAATAGCTCACTGATCTCATGGGCTCGCTTCTCGATTGATTCGACATTGTTATGCAAGAAATAAACTTGTCCGCCACGTAAGATCTCGCGCTGTAACGCTTCTCGCACGGCCGTATCGTCGTACTCCCTGACGAACGTTTTAACCGACAGTCGTTTCGCCGGAGGAGTTGCGATAATGGAGAGATCCCGCATTCCGGACATCGCCATATTGAGCGTTCTGGGAATTGGAGTCGCAGTCAGGGTTAAGATGTCGACATTGGCCCTCAAGGCCTTAATTTTCTCCTTCTGCCTTACGCCGAATCTGTGCTCCTCATCGATCACTAATAACCCCAGGTTTTCGAACTTAGCATCGGATTGAAGCAGCTTATGGGTGCCGACAACGATATCGATCTTGCCCCCGGCCAGCTCATCCATGACATGTTTCTGCTCTTTGGCTGTCTTGAATCGTGACATCACCTCTATCTTCACCGGCCAGTCAGCAAACCTGTCTTTGAAGTTTTCATAATGTTGTTGAGCCAGCAGCGTCGTCGGTACCAATATGGCAACCTGTTTACCGTCATTGACGGCGACAAAAGCGGCGCGCATCGCCACTTCGGTCTTGCCGAACCCCACATCACCGCATACCAGCCTGTCCATGGCTATCGGAGAGCACATATCGGTCATGACGGCATTGATAGAGGTCTCCTGATCGACGGTTTCTTCGAAGGGGAAGCTTTCAGCAAATTGTGCGTACTCCTCCTCGACAACCTTACATGCTTCGCCCGGTCTGGCCTGTCTTCTGGCATAGACATCGAGTAACTCAGCAGCAACGTCTCGGATCTTCTCTACCGCTTTGCGCTTCGCTTTCGCCCAGCTATCGTTACCTAGCTTATTGAGACTGGCTTCCTCGTCGGGTCCGACGCTATATCGACTGATAAGGTGAAGAGAGGAGACGGGAACATAGAGTTTGTCGCCACCGGAATATTCCAACATCAGATATTCGGCAACCAATCCCCCGGTATCTAAGGTTTCCAACCCCTGATACCTGGCGACACCATGATCGAGGTGAACTATGGGTTGACCCACTTTCAGCTCAGCCAGGTTCTTGACCAGAGCGTCGCTGCTGATCTGTCTTTGCTTATCACGCCGACGCTTCTGCGAAATTTTATGTCCGAAGAGCTCCGTTTCACAGACAATACTGAATGCCGCTCCACGCGGTTTTTCGACGATACACCCTTTAGATAACGGGGATACGATCAAACCGAGTTTGGCATTAGACTGTACAAACTCATCGAAATGGCCGAACAGTTTGGGCTTGATGTCGATCTTGCTCAGCAGCTCAAGCAAGGCCTCTCGTCTTCCCTCTGACTCGGCGCTGAAGAGGATCTTGCCGTCATGCTTGCTAAACTCCTGCAACAAGCTCAAAGGCTGTTTAAGCTTGTGATTAGCGGTCAGCTCCGGCAAAGCTTCGAGTTTTGCCGGGTGGCCTGACCCCTGAGCCTCGCCTATCTTTAACAAGGTTCTGGGGCGCTGCTTAAACTCGGCAAAAATTTGCTCTGTTAGCAGATAGAGCTCTTTGGGAGCCAGTAGTGGGCGCAGGGGGTCGACACGTCTGTCTTCGTAGCGAAGTTCAATCTCCGCCAGGTGTGACTTCGCAGCCTGCTCCAGATCCCCAACGTTGACCAGTTGAGCATTATCGGGAAGATAATCGAACAGGCTGGCCGTGTCATCGAAGAAGAGGGGAAGGTAGTTTTCTATTCCAGCAGGAAGCAATTTCCTGCTGACCATTTGATAGACTGACTCAGGTTCCTTTACCAGAACGTCGAATCGGCGGCGGTATCTTTGCCTGAATCCCTCTATTGCCGCATCGTTGGTCGGGAATTCCTTTGCAGGTAGTAATCGTATCGAATCTATGGTGCCACTGGAGCGCTGAGTCTCAGGGTCAAAGAAGCGAATAGACTCCACTTCGTCGTCAAACAGCTCTATGCGGTAGGGTTGCGTTGAACCCATAGGGAACAGATCGATAATCGAGCCCCTAACGGCAAACTCACCGTGCTCATATACCTGCTCCACCAGATGATAACCTGTATCGACCAGCTGCTGTTTAACGTCCTGCAGGCAGTAGTTATCGCCTTTAGTTAACAGCAGTACGTTACCCGCCAAAAATGATTTTGGCGGCAGTCGTACCATCAGAGTATTTATCGGTACGATCACCAGAGCCTGTTTTGCATTCGGGATCCGGGAGAGAGTCTCGAGTCTCTGGGAGACCAGGTCCTGATGTGGTGAGAAGTTATCATAGGGTAAGGTCTCCCGGTCCGGAAAGATCCATACCGGGATACCTTTATCCTTTAACAGATAGCTCAGTTCCGTTTCTAACAGCAACGCCGTGGGGGTGTCGTTGGTAACCGCTAAGGTTAAACCCTCATGTTTCTGGACCAGATTCGATAACGTGATGGCTTGTGAAGCGCCACCTAAAGTAAATAGTGTTTGTGCTCTGGTTGCGCTTTTTACTGCTGGTGGAGTCAATACTGAAAAAGGTTTCATTAAGAACAGGCAAAAATTAACGACAAAGATGCCTGTTATTGTAGTGGCTTACACTCGCCAGTGCTAGAGGCTGTTAACCTTTCAAGTGCGTTTTCCCCAACTATTGCGAAGGGGCTGGTATCCCGTAGTGCTTGTGCAGTGGCGAAAGGCACCAGGCTTTACTCTGGCGTAAGCATCTCTGGAGGCGCTGTTTGGGTATCTTATTTCAATACAGACCCGGGCCGAGCCTCATGGGGTCCTCTTAGCTAACTTTCGCTGTTTAAGGTGTTTCTGCTGAACGCTGAGGCTGGCCTTAACCAATTGCTCGACATCGGTATCGAGTATCTGAGTAAACTCTAAGTCGGCAATATATTGGGCCTTATCTCTGTTTTCATCGCCATCGGCGGGTTGACTGGCGCTGACTCGAACAAAACAAAGCAGTGCAATTAACTCCTCTTTGATATGTAGGGTTATCTTGTACTGGCTGCCGACCTCAAGCTGAGTATCTCCGATAATTCGAATACCACTGCCGCCGAAGGAAAGTCCACGATGTTTCTCTCCCTCGTGTTGCTCCTGCTCTATCACATGTTGCAAAACCAGGTCGATCTTTCTCGATTGAAGCTTCAGGTAATCGACAATGGATTTCGCTTCATCATCGAAGTGTCTGAGCTGCATTAAACAGTCGGCTTCGAGTGCTTTTACGTCACTAATCAGCAGCAGGCCGGTGGGCAACATAAACTTCAGTTCGCTCTCCGATGGCAGTGGGGTGTCTTTTGGCCACGGGGTCAGATAGACGGTAAAGTCATGCATCACACTAAAATAGGGCGTTGAATCGTTGAACAAGGGATTTCCTCTTGTTTTTTGATAGCTATTACCCCTATTATCGTGCGCATCTTAATGATTTAGCAAGGCTCTATAGTTAATGAGTCTTTGGGCAACTATGAATTTTGCGTTATCTGCACATATTGGCTTTCGTTATTGGCGAGCAAGAAAGTCCAATACCTTCGCCTCCTTCATCACCTTCTTTGCCGTTTCGGGTATCTTACTCGGCGTGGCAGCGCTCATTATCGTCAGCTCTGTTATGAATGGACTGGAAGGTCAATTAAAGCAGCGGATATTAGGTGCGGTTCCGCAATTAACTGTACATGCCAGCCAGCCTTTACTCGACTGGGAGAAGCGGGTCGAAGAATTAACTCGCCTACCCGGCGTATTGGGGGCGACGCCCAGTATCTCTACCCAGGCCATGGTTCAATCACAGAGTAATATCAGCGCCGTTCAGGTATATGGTATCTATCCGGCCTTCGAGCAGGAGTTGTTACGAACCATGAAACGAAGCTTCAACGGTAGTTTCGATAAGTTACAAGCCAGAAAATATCGGGTCATCCTGGGGGCTGAGTTAGCGAGACGACTAGATGTGGTTGCCGGTGATACCGTGAGGCTACTTAGCGGTGAGGGGGTGGTGTATTCACCGCTGGGGCCGGTGCCGAGTCAGAGAAAGTTTGTTGTAGGAGGCGTATTTGAGATGGGATCTCAGGTTGATGCCAATCTTGCCTACATTCACTATGAAGATGCGCAGCGTCTTATGCGGCAAACACCTAAAGAGGTTAAGCATCTCAGGCTCTATCTGACCGATCCCTTTAACGCCGCAAAATTGAACGCGAAAGTTGTGACTCAATTTGAAAGTGAAGGCATTCAGGTTACGACATCTGACTGGCGGGAGTCCTATGGTCACCTTTTCAGTGCCGTTAAGATGGAAAAGAATATGATGTCATTGATGTTGAGCCTCATTATCGCCGTTGCGGCTTTTAATATAGTATCAGCACTGGTGATGATGGTCGTAGATAAAACCACAGATGTGGCGGTGTTAAAGACACAGGGCCTCTCTACGTTGACCGTGATGGGAATATTTATGATTCAGGGCTCCTTGAATGCCATCCTGGGACTGATATCCGGTTTGGTTATCGGTATCGGCCTATCGCTGAATCTCAATAGCATTCTCAACACCCTTGGGATCTCGGTATTAGGGGCGGGACAGGCATTGCCGGTACAGATAGAGTGGATCCAGTTGGGATGGATTGTGGTCGGGACCTTGATTATCACCTTTATCGCCACGGTATATCCGGCACTGAGAGCCGCGGGAGTACAACCTGCCAGCGCATTAAGATACGAATAGGCAATATCAAAAGAGAACACTCCGTGCTGGCAATTGGCCATGTTGACAGTGCGTCAGACAGGATTAGATGAGTAATAAAATATGCAAGAGCTGCTGTTAGAAGTCAAAGATGTGAGTAAAAGGTATCACGAAGGGAGTGTCGATACTCAAGTACTCAACGCTGTGGATCTGAAAGTATATAAGGGTGAGCAGTTGGCCATCGTGGGTACGTCAGGTTCGGGTAAGAGTACGTTACTGCATATCATGGGCACATTAGACCGGCCCACGAGTGGCAGTGTCAGTATGTTAGGTGAAGATCTGTACGCACTCTCTCCCCGTCGTCAATCCGAGGTTCGTAACCAAGATCTGGGCTTTATCTATCAGTTTCACCATCTTCTGCCGGAGTTTACCGCGCTGGAAAATGTGTCTATGCCGGCTCTGATACAGGGGAGAAACAAGAAGGAGGTCGAATCACAGGCCAGAGAGCTGCTTGAAAGGGTTGGGCTGGGGCATCGCTTAGCGCATACTCCGTCAGAGATGTCCGGAGGTGAGAGGCAGCGTACGGCTATCGCCAGAGCCTTGATCAATAAGCCGAAGTTGGTGCTTGCCGACGAGCCTACCGGTAATCTCGATGCCAGCAGTGGTGAAGCCGTTTACCAATTGATTCAGGAGCTCGCCAATCAATTAGGCACAGCTTTTGTGGTGGTGACCCATGATGCCAAGCTCGCCGCGAGAATGGACAGGCAGCTTCAGATGAAAGATGGCTCCCTGCTTGATGAAGGACACGCTTGATGGGTAGATTGCTCTCTTTCTGGGTTGGCTGGCGTTTCTATCTTGCGCGTCAATCAAACCGTTTTATCAGTTTTATCTCCTTCGCCTCGACCGCGGGGATCGCCTTAGGGGTTGCGGTATTGATTATCGTGCTCTCGGCGATGAACGGGTTTGAGAGTGAGTTGGAGAACCGCTTACTGGGCGTCGTGGCCCATGCCGAGCTGAGCGGAGTCAATGAGCCAATCCATGGTTGGCAGGCCATAGCACAAGATGCAAACAAGATCCCCGGTATCGTCGCGGCGGCCCCCTTTATCAGGTTGCAGGGCTTAGTTCAGAAGCCCGGTGGTTTTCAAGGTTTGACCATTCTCGGAGTCGATACCGTCGAGGAGAGGAAGGTATCAAAGATTTCTCAGTTTATGTCGGCCGAAGCCTGGTCTAACTTAGCGAGAGGTGACACCAACAACATAGTGCTTGGCAAGAGCCTGGCGGAGTCACTGAAGTTGGAGATAGGTGACTCATTAAGTTTATATATGCCCGATATCAGTGGTAAAAGCAGAAATGGCTCCCGGATCGGTGCCGCAAAGAGCTACCGCTTTACCGTTGCTGGAGTGTTTGAACTCGGTGGTTCACTGGATCTCACAACGGCCTATATACCCATGCAGTATGCGGCTTCAATACTCAAGATGGGAGACGATGTTTCAGGTGTCAGAATCAGGACCGAACAGGTATTCGATGCCCCAAGATTAATCAGAGAGCTGGGGTATAGCCAGCAGCAATATATGTATCTCAACGACTGGACCCGAACTCAGGGAAATCTATATCAGGATATTCAATTGGTTCGTGGTGTTATGTATCTGGTTCTGGCACTGGTGATCGCGGTTGCCTGCTTCAACATTGTCTCTACCTTAGTTATGGCTGTACGCGATAAACAGTCGGAGATTGCCATCATGCTAACCATGGGGATGAAACGGCTTTCAATCATGAACATCTTTATCGTGCAGGGGGCGCTCAACGGTCTTCTCGGTTGTATTATCGGTGGTGGTCTCGGCATCATTATTGCCGAAAACCTCAGTGTCATAGCCAAGACAATCGAAGATGTTTTAGGCATTCAGCTGCTCTCTGCTGATGTCTACTTTATCGATTTTCTGCCCTCTCAGTTACACCTGTTCGATGTTGCCCTGGTGCTGACACTGGCTTTTGTTATGAGCCTTATCGCCACGCTCTATCCAGCGTGGAAAGCCAGCCAAACTTCTCCTGCCAGGGCGCTGGCGGGCAGATAGAGCGCAGGTTACACCTTAGTGCCGCTAAGAGCGAAACATTCGGGAGCATCGTAACGACATGATGTTCCCGTTCTCCCTTCTCAACTCTCAATCTTCAACTCTGAACTCCCCTTGTCGTTGCTCGAACCTTTTTCCGGCCGCGGCTGAAGCCGCTGAATAGCGAGGCCAATATTCTGTGCGCGACTCATTATGCTTGTCTTAAGACGGGAAAATAGGGGACTGAACAGCTACCGCCGACTGGGCGGAAGCTGAACACGATATCAATTATCGGAGAGTCGACAAACTTAGCCTTTGCGGCTGCTCCACTTAAACAGCACTGAGTATTTCCAGAGCGTTTTAATCAGGAAGTAACTTATGATTGAGAAAATACTGCCCAGCACCAGGCAACCTAAGAGGAAAGGGGGGCCGATGGTTGAGACCGAGGCTTCTATCCACTGCCAGGTGGCTTCGAAAGCAAACTCCTGTGTGGGGTGGTTCAGGAGCTTAGCACCTAACAGGTAAGCGGCATAGAACATAAACGGCATAGTAAATGGGTTAGTTATCCAAACCAAAGCCACTGCAACAGGGATGTTGCAGTTAAAGATGATAGCCAAGGCAGCGGCGAGAACCATCTGAAATGGCATAGGTATCCAGGCTACAAACAAACCGATCGCAAATGCAGGCGGTGCAGAGCGTCTGTTTAGCGCCCATAGGTTGGGTTTATGTAGCCACTTACCAAACATCTGCAGATGTTTATGGTTTTGCAGTGTCTCGGGTTTTGGCATAAACCTTTTAATGATTTTTTTTGGCATAACTTGTTATTGCTGTCTTAACTTATTCAGTATGAACCGATTCATGTTTGGCTTCAATGCCGCAATTCTCTCCGCGATGTTATGGCCATCTCTGCCACCTGTGTCACTGCTGCCAATATTTGTGTTGAGCGCAGCCATCTTGTTCAGGCGTGAGCCTCTTATCGCCGGAGGATTGCTGGCCGTTGGCTGGGTGACTATCTATGCCCAGCAACTACTGACATGGGAAGCGCCAAACCCGGAACAGAATCTCGTTGTGAAGGGCGAAATCATATCACTAGTTAGTCGAAACAGCGACTGGATTAATGTGGATATTCGGTTGCTAAGATCAAATTCGAGTGAGATTCTGTCCAAAAACTTACGTTTGAGCTGGAACAATGCACCAAAAGTTGAGGCCGGAGAGATCTGGGAGCTGGAGATTAAAGCTAAACCGATAACGAGTGTATTGAATCAGGGGGGATATAATCAACAGCGTTCTTTGTTGAGCCGACACATAGTCGCGCGGGGCAGTGTGAAGGGGGGGAAAAGGTTAACCAAGGGTTTCTCACTCAGGTCTGAAATCATAAGTGCAGTTACACCACACCTCAGGCCGCTGGAAGGGGGGGATCTGATATTAGCCTTACTGTTGGGGGACAAGAGTCTTATCGATAGTGAGCGATGGCACTCCCTGAGGGTCACCGGAGCGGGCCATCTCGTCGCCATATCCGGGTTGCATCTTTCTGTCGTAGGGGCCTGGATCTTTGTTATGACCACTTTCCTGCTCAGTCACTGTTCGCCTCAGCCTGGCAGACGTAACTTACTGTTGGCGGCTATCTTGTCGGCGTTAACTTGCTCTATCTATGCCTACCTTGCCGGTTTTGCCCTGCCTACTCAACGAGCCTTGGTAATGCTGCTCCTCCTGCTGTTATTGAGTATGATAAAACGGTTCTCCTCACCATGGGAACGCCTCCTGACAGCCATGTTTCTGTTATTGCTGTTGGACCCATTCAGCTGCCTGAGTGCAGGTTTCTGGCTCTCATTTTCAGCTTTATCCATTATTTTGCTGACGATAACCCATAGTCAAGGCACCATCTCTGATATGGATGATGAACCGTCGAACTGGCTGAGATTCAGGAAGAAACTGTCTCTTTTCTGGTCGATACAGTGGCGACTCAGTTTGGGCTTAGGCTTGCTACAAGCCCTGTTTTTCGGTGGCATGTCGGCTTATGGCCTGGTGTTTAACTTTCTGTTTGTGCCCTGGTTCAGTCTCCTGGTGATTCCGCTATCTATCCTGAGTTTAATCGTCTGGGGCGTAGGGTTAGTGATCGGTTTGGATTTGAGCGGAGTCTTTTCTCTTGTCGAGCTCGGCCTGGCCCCAGTGCTTCATGCTTTCACCATTGTTGAGCAATTGCCGGCGGCCTGGGTTCCAGTTTCAAGCCAGATGATTGTGGCGCTCAGCTTTTGTTTTATCGGTCTGTTTTTGCTTAAAAACATATCTAAAGGGAGCTGGAGGTGCGCCACTTTAGTGTTCATCCTGCCTCTGCTATTAACCATTTGGGGACGACTTGTGCCCGCGACAGAGCATGAGTGGCGGCTTCATCTGTTGGATGTCGGACAGGGACTCTCTGTAGTGATTGAAAAAGCCGGTAGGGCATGGATATACGATACCGGAGCGGCCTATGGCGATAGTTTCAGCTATGCGGAGCGGGTCATACTTCCCTTCCTCTACGCCAGAGGGATAACCGAGGTCGATTATCTTGTATTGAGTCATGGTGACAACGATCATGCAGGAGGAGCAGAAAAAGTGATCTCGGTATTTCCGGGGCTTAAAGTGATTACCGATCTCTCTCAGTTTTCTGATATAGATTGTCGACCCAAGGCACTTAGCTGGTATGGACTCGATATTGAGATACTGGCACCCGCACAGATGAAAGGGGGCAATGATGGCTCTTGTGTCGTGAGTGTAAGCGATCGCTATCATCGGGTGCTGCTGCCCGGTGATATTGAGATGAGAGGCGAGTGGACCTTGATGAAGCAAGGCATACCCTTGCAAAGTGAGGTCTTAGTCGCCCCTCACCATGGAAGCCAGACCTCTTCTACTCAGGCGTTTATTAACCGCGTCTCCCCGCAGTTGGTGTTATTCGCTTCGGGGTTTAATAATCGCTATGGTTTTCCCAGGCAGGATGTGGTTAATCGATATACACTGAGTGGAAGTGAGGTACTAACCTCGGGAACTGAGGGACAGATCAGCGTGATTTTTAAACAGGAGGCGCGGGAAATTAAGTCATATCGGTCAGATCTTGCGCCATTTTGGTATAACAGATTGTTTAGGTTTGGCGAGATGGCCGATCCGGAGTAGAATGCTCGTTTTCCACTTCTATAGAAGCATCAATGACAAAATCAACTAAAAGTGAAGTTTGGACCGTTTTTAAGCGATTACTCGGTTACCTGAAGCCACTGAAGGCCGTCTTTGTTTTGGCCATACTTGGTCTGGCAACATATGCACTTGTTGATGCCACATTCATTGCTGTCATAAAACCCTTTATCGATGAGGGCTTCGGTGGTCAGGCCGGACAAGCGACCTCGAATCTAAATAGTTTCGACTTAGGTACCAGCGAGGGATTTAATGCCGACAACGATGTGCTCTTCTATGCACCATTTGTCGTGATTGGTCTCTTTACGCTGCGGGGACTGGCCAACTTTGTTTCGACCTACAGTATTTCATATATGAGCGCCAGGCTCATCATGGATATGCGTCAGCAAGTTTTTGAACATTACCTTACGCTCCCCGTCAGCTATATGGATAGTGAGAATACCGGCAATCTCATCTCGAGAGTGACCTATGACACGGAGCAGATAGCCCGTGCCACAGGCAGTGCGATGATATCCATCGTCCGGGACAGCATCACTGTGATCGGGATGTTGGGGATCATGTTCTATTACTCCTGGAAGCTCTCTCTGTGTATCTTAATCATCGGCCCGATAATCGGTTATGTGATCTCTAAGGTCAGTAAGCGCTTTCGGAAGGTATCGAAGAACATTCAGGCTGCGATGGGGAATGTTACCGCGGCAACAGAGCAGATGCTAAAGGGGCACAAGAATGTACTTTCGTTCGGCGGCCAAAAAACCGAAGCCGACCGTTTTTGGAAGGTCAATGATCAAAATCGATACCAGACGATGAAGCTCGCCATGGCACAGTCGATAAGCCAACCACTGGTGATGATCATCGGCTCTTTTGCCTTGGCATTTGTCCTGTATGCGGCCAGCATAGATAGCCTCAAAGAGGAGTTGACGGCCGGTACTTTTGCGACCATTCTCGGTGCCATGTTAGCCATGCTGCAGCCCATTAAGAACTTAACTCGGGTCAATGCCGAGTTCCAGCGTGGTATTGCGGCCTGTACAACCGTTTTTGAGCTGTTAGACACGGCTCCCGAGGTCGATGAGGGAACCTATCAGGTTGATAGGGTCAAAGGAGATCTCAGCTTCAATCAGGTTAACTTCAGTTATCCGGGGCAGGACAAGCCAGCGCTAGAGGATATTAACTTTACCGTAGAGCAGGGCAAAACCATCGCTCTGGTGGGGAGATCCGGTTCAGGAAAGTCGACGATTGCTAATTTGGTTACCCGTTTCTACACCGGGCTCAGCGAAGGCAAGATAAC
Organism: uncultured Shewanella sp.; assembly: GCF_947501225.1. GTDB lineage: Bacteria > Pseudomonadota > Gammaproteobacteria > Enterobacterales > Shewanellaceae > Shewanella. Next base: position 364,980 of record NZ_CANMUW010000002.1, on the reverse strand, counting down.
CTTAGATGGCGTCAATATCGATGATTACAGCCTTACCTGTTTGCGGGATCAAGTCGCATTAGTGTCCCAGCAGGTCACCCTGTTTAACGACTCCATAGCCAACAACATCGCCTATGCCTATCCCGGGGAAGCGAGCCGTGAGCAGATTATCGAGGCGGCGACCCTGGCCCATGCCATGGAGTTTATCGAACTGCTGCCCGAAGGCTTAGATACCGAAATCGGTGAAGATGGTGTGATGCTGTCCGGCGGGCAGAGACAGCGTATCGCTATCGCCAGAGCCATCTTACGTAACTCTCCGGTACTCATTCTGGATGAGGCGACATCGGCGCTGGATACCGAGTCTGAGAAAGCGATTCAACTCGGTCTGGATAACTTAAGGCATAACCGCACCTCGATCGTGATCGCTCACCGTCTCTCGACCATCGAAAGTGCCGACCAGATCCTGGTCATAGATCAGGGCCGGATCCTCGAGCGTGGTACCCACCAGTCCCTGCTGGAACTCGATGGCATGTATGCAAAACTTTATCAGATGCAGTTTGGCAGCTAGATGCAGGAATTTGTCAACCGCCTATGGTATCCGAAAGGTTTTTCAGACACTGAGTCTAAAGGCCTTTCGCTGCTTTTCAGGTTAATCCAGCTGCTGTTGTGGCCACTTTCCCTCCTGTTTGCTCTGGTTACTTTATTGCGCCGGGCTCTGTTTAAGCTTGGGATAAAGAAACAGTCAAGGTTACCGGTTCCCGTCATTGTGGTCGGTAATATCACAGTCGGTGGCAGTGGTAAGACGCCTACGGTTATCTATCTGGTCGAGTTACTCAGAGCCCATGGGTACAAGCCCGGGGTGATCAGTCGCGGCTATGGCGTCAATTTCGATGGGGTAAGGGCTGTACTCCCCTCTCTGCCTGCCATCGAAGTGGGAGATGAGCCGGCCATGATTGTTGGCCGCACCGGCGTTCCTATGGTGATCGGTCGTAACCGAATCGATGCGGGGACCCATCTACTCTCTCACTTCGATGTAGACGTGATTATCAGCGATGACGGGCTGCAACATTACGCCATGGGGCGCGATATTGAGTTGTTGATTCTCGATGGTGAGAGACGCTTCGGAAACGGTGCGCTGCTGCCATCGGGTCCGCTGCGTGAAGGGTTATGGCGTGCTAAGCAGGTCGATGCCCTGGTGGTCAATGGTGGACAGCGCTTCGAAGGTGAACACTCGATGACTCTGCTTCAGGGGGCGCTTAAGCCCGTTGTGGCTTCTGCTGTGCAAGCGCCGAAGCTGAGTGATGCCGTCGTTGCCATAGCCGGTATCGGTAATCCTCAACGCTTTTTCACCTCTCTGAGCGATGCCGGATTTAACCTGGCTCATGCAGAGCCATTTGAAGACCATCAGGTTTATAACGAAGCCGACCTTATGGCTGTGGCGGGCGACCTTCCCATCATCATGACCGAGAAAGATGCGGTTAAATGTCGCGATTTTGCAAAACAAAACTGGTGGTATCTTCCTGTTGATGCGAAGCTATCTTCAAATTTCGATCGGCTGATACTGGATAAACTAAAAGAGCAGCGGTCCTAATACTTATACCAAAAGGAATAACAATGGCGTTTGATAAAAAATTACTGGAGATCGTGGCTTGCCCTGTGTGTAAGGGGAAGCTTGATTATGAGAAGTCATCACAGCGACTCATCTGTAAGGCCGACCATTTAGCTTATCCTATTAATGATGGGATCCCTGTGTTGCTGGAAAACAAGGCCGAGCGTTGGCAGGAAGCCGAAGCCTAGAGGCTCTGCCTGACTGGAATTAGCCGAGTTCAGGTTGGTCATCGCGGCTTAGACTTAGTTTACAGGACAGAAAAAACGCCATCTAAGTGGCGTTTTTTATGCCTGTCGGACTAGCCCTTGAGTCCTTTATAGAGAGTGGCGATCCACTTCTCCTCAGAGATAAATGACCAGCCCCAACCTTGCCACTGTTTGGGAAGCCTCTTTTCCTGTATCTGCTCCAATGTTAATCCATCGGATAACTGACGCTCCATCCATGCTATTGAGCCGTCAAGCATCTGCTTAAATCGTACAAGATCGTTTCTGTTTGCAAGTTCGCCATGCCCCGGGATCACTTTCGTCTTCGGGCCTATCTTGTCGATGATAGTTGCCACATTATCTCTGTAGCCCTCTACCGAACCACCGGCTTTGAGGTCGATATAGGGATATCTGTCCTTAAAGAAGAGATCCCCCATATGGACGACGCTTTGGTCGTCCCACAGCACAACGCTGTCTCCGTCGGTATGTCCCGGCCCCATATGCAGCAACTGCAGGCTGTCATCATTGATATGGATTGTGGTGCCCTCATGGTAGGTGATGCTGGGAAGCGCCGAGTGTGTATAGTTTGTGTTAGAGGAGAGGCGTTTGAGTACGTTGTGATGGGCGAGAATAATGCCACTCATGCCGAAGTGATCATTTCCTCCGGTATGATCGCCATGATAGTGAGTATTAACCACATACTTAGGTGCCCCGGCTTGAATTTTCGATAGCGCCGCGGAGATCTTATCTGCCAGAGGTGCAAATTGATTATCGATGATGAGGATGCCATCTTTACCCGCCGAGACGCCGATATTACCGCCGGCACCGCTAAACATATAACTGGTGGGGGTGAGTTGCTGTGGCGTGATGGCGACATCTTTAAATCTGTCATCATCGGCAAGCACCAGGGGGGAAAGTAAACAGGTTATCGATAGCAATGTCAGTATTTTTGTGTTCATTGTCTCAGCCTTGAGTGACGCTTTTGCAATCAGCTTACCATTAAATATAGTTTTGGATAACAATAAACTAACAGATGTATAGCAATATAAAAGGCTGCAAAGGCAGCCTTTTATCGCTTATGTTTCTCTTTTCGGCACTAGTGCGCCCAGGGTAATAAGCGCCTGGATACACGATCGGCCTGTCCCAGTTTTACTGCCGCACCATAGCGCATTCGATATAGTGCCTGATAACACAGGGGAACCAGATATAAGCTGGTCACTGTTGAGAAGGTCAGTCCGCCTATAATCGCTATGGCCATGGGAGAATAGGAGGGGCCACCGCCACCGAGCTGTGTATCTCCCATTGCCAGAGGCACCAGTCCCAGAACCGTGGTTCCGACTGTCATCAGCACCGGGCGCAGGCGCGAGAGACAGACCCCGGCTATGGTCGCAGACAGCCTTTCCAGATCCGGTGAAAGCTGGTTGATCTGGTCGACCAGAACTATGCCGTTATTGACGACAATGCCCATCAATATGAGGATACCTATCATAGCCATAATGGACATAGGTGTGCCGGTAAACAGCAGGGCCCAAAAGACACCGGTTATCGAAAACAGAATCGATGTGATAATCGCGGTAGGCAGCAGCAGAGATTCGAACAGCGCCGCCATCACTATGTAGATCATGGCGATGGCGAGCAGCATATTGGTCGCCATCACGGCCTCATCTTCATCCTGCTTCTGGAAACCGCCTCTCAGTGAGTAACCATATCCGGCCGGGAAGTTGATCGTCTCCATCACCTGAGTGATCTTCTCCTGTGCTTCCTCTGTGGTTAAGTCACCGGCATTGGCACCGATCGATAGCGCCGTCTGTCTGTCATAGTGTCTGATGGTGTCAAATCTGGGTTGAATATCAATTTTTGCCAGGCTCTCCAGGGTATAAACACGGTTATTGATTCTGATCACCGGAAGTTGTTTAAGTTTTTCCAGTGACAGACGCCATTTCTGCTCGTAGGACATCTCGATACGAAGCTCACCACTGGGGTCATGACGAAATGAGCGTAACGGGGTGCCGCGAAGTGCCATGGAGATACTCGAGGCGACCTCATTAAGTTTAAGGTCGAGGCGGGCAGCCATCTCACGGTCAATTCGAATCACCACCTCCTGCTGTGCCCCGCTGAGCTCAGATCTGACATCGGTTAAGCCATCAATGGAAGATAACAACGGGATGATCTGCTCACTCAGCATGATCAGATCGCTGGTTGAGCGGCCCGTCAATGATATCCTGAGGCCATTGTTGTCACTCCCCCAGCCAAATTGTGGCTTAGCGATTGAAAATTTCGGGAAGCCTTCACGTATGGTTTCCTTCAACGCCTTCATGTCGATCTCGGTATCATCATTGAGGATCAGGGTAGATTGGCCTCGGTCGGCCGAGAAGTAGCTGTAAACCGAGTCGATCTGAAACCTCTCTTTATTGGCATAGAGGTACTCCTCCATCTTACTTATCATGGCTTCGGTAACTTCAAGACTGTGTCGTCCCTCGACCTGGTAGTTGATGTAGAGCTTGTTGTTACCTTCACCGTCGGATTGATCTTGCTTAACCATAGTGAGCGGCAGCGCGGTCGAAGCGAGCATCAACAGGGCTATGACGCCTGAAGTACGCGGGCGGGAGAGAATCCACTTCAGGCTGCGCTGATAGTAATGTTGCAGCTTACTCTTCTTCTCCTGAGTATCTATCTCGAAGTTCATACGGCTGAGCATGAGCGGCAGCAGGGTTTTAGCCACCAACAGCGAGGCGGCAAGCGAGATACAGATGGAGATAGCGACATGCTCGAGGAAGATGGTCAGCTCGACCTTAACACCGAAGATATTGGGAAGAAATACGATAGCCGTGGTGAGTGTGCCGGCGAGCACCGCAAGCGAAACCTTATCGACACCGGTCAATACCGCATTATCACTCTTGTCATCTGAGATGTCGGTGCCGGACTCTACCGCTTGCGCCTGTTTCTCCTGCAGCACACTCTCTGTCACCACTACGGCATTATCGATCAACATACCAACTGCCAGCAGTAATCCCATCATAGAGAGAATGTTCAGGCTGTAGCCAAGCAGGTACATGGCCGCGAGCGTCATGCAGATCGCAATTGGTACTGAGGTCACGACAACTAAGGTCATCTTCAGGTTGCGTAAAAACAGATAGAGCACGGCAAAAGAGAGCAGGGCACCTATGAGGCCCGCGGTGAGCAGGTCTTCAAGTGATGAGGTGACACCGAAGGCCTGATCTTCCATGACATATAGTTTGATGCCTTGAAATTGCTGATCTTTTTTCGCTTTTTCGATGACTTTCATCACCCGTTTCGAAACTTCGACCAGGTTGGCTCCGGATTCTTTAAACACATCGAGGCCGACGGCATAGTTTTGATCTAAGTGACGGCCATCCAGGCGCTCCGGCAACGAGAAGCTGACCGTGGCAATATCGCCTAAGGTCACGCCCGGAGTGAGAACTAAGTTGTTTATCTCATCCAGGTTTCTGAACTCTCCCTTGGGCGAGACCTGATAAACCCGTGAACCGGTTCTCAATACTCCGGCGCTGACGACAAAGTTTTCCTGCTGCAGGCGGCGCTGGAGCGTTTGAATGGAGATATTACTGGCAGATAACTTGTCTGCGTTAACCCTGATCTCTATCTGCTTCTGCTCGACACCATAGAGGGTAACCTGAGATACGCCTTCGACACGTTCAAGGGGGCGTTTCAGCTGCTTATCGAGTAGATCGAAGGCTCCGGAAAGCTCCCGGTCACTGGATATCCTTAAGTTCAGCACCGGCATGTCGGCGGTAGAAAACTGCCTGATGAAGACCCGCTCCACGTCTTTGGGTAGCAGGTGCCTCACGGCATCTATCTTCTCTCTCGCCTCCAGGCTTTTGGTGGCGACGTTTTGCCCCCATTTCATTCTCAGCTCGATCTCAGAACCGTTTTGTGAAGAGCTGGATCTCAGCTCTTCGATTCCACCCATGGTAGCAAGAGACTCCTCCAGCACGCTGGTAATGTCACGTTCAACTTCGGCCGGAGTCGAACCTTTATAGGGCACCTCAATATTGACCTGAGGGATGTCGATACCGGGAAACATCTCCAGTGGCAGTAATCGACTGGACGCCAGGCCAAACAGCAAGATAGCGATGAAGAACATGCTGGTGGTTACGGGTCTCTTAATGGCTAAGCGGGTTAAGTTCATAGCTGACCTCCCACAGTTGCCACCTCTGAGTGACTGTCATCTTGTTTTGACTTGAACTCTTTACGATCGAAAAGGGCGTAGAGAACCGGTATCACCACTAAGGTGAGCAAGGTTGATAGGGTTAAACCAAAGATAACGGTAATGGCCATAGGCGCGCGCACCTCAGAGCCATCGCCAAGGCCCAGAGCCATAGGCGATAGACCCAGGGCAGTGGTGAGTGTCGTCATGATAATCGGGCGCAGGCGCGATTTTGCCGCTTCAGATACGGCCTGTATCTTCTCCAGCCCCTCATGACGTAGCTGGTTGATCCGGTCGACCAGAACGATGGCATTGTTAACCACTATTCCCGCCAGCATGATAAGTCCGATAAACACCACGACACTCAAATGGGTCTGGGTGATGTAGAGTCCGAACACACTACCACCCACAGCCATAGGCACAGCGATAAGAATAAGCAGTGGGTGCAGTAGCGATTCAAACTGACTCGCCATGACAAGATACACTAAGAACACGGCCAGGATGAGCGCAACCTGCAGAGACTGGAAAGAATGTTCCATCTCCTCATTTTGTCCACCGAATCGAGCTTGAATCGATGTGGGTAGCGTCTGCCCGGCCAATATCTCCCTAGCCTCAGATACCGCTTCATTGAGATCGCCATAGGCCAGATTGGCTGAGACAATAGCGACTCTCTGTTGACTGATACGGTTGATAGCCGATGGACCTAACTTCAGGGTGACATCTGCCACGGCGCTCAGAGCTATCGGATGGCTACTGTCGGGATTGACTATCATGGAGTCGATGTCGCTTATCTGATCGCGCTCGTCGAGCTCGCTTCTTACAAGGATGTCAACCTTACGATCTCTAACCGTATACTGGCTGGCAATGGTACCACCGATGCGTTGAGCGATTCGGTTTGCAACCGTAGGGGCATCCATTCCCAGGGCGGCTAAACGTTCATGGTCAAAACGAATGCTAAGCTCCGGTTGGCCGTCACGCAGGCTGGTATTGATATCGGCATATCTGTCTGAATCGGACAGTGCATCGACCAGGTTGTCGGCTGTCTCTTTAAGTTGAGCCAGGTCGTAACCGATTAACTCTATCTCCAGCGGTGTCTTGAAGCTGAACAGCTCAGGGTGTTGGATTTGAGCCTCAAGCTCGGGGATCCGCATAGCCGTGGTGCGTAAGATTGAGGCTACCGCATTGAAGGCGCTGTGATCGGAAAGCACGACCTGCAGGCGACCCCAGTTCTCTCCGCCACGGGAGGTGTCAGAGGTCATCAAGCCGCCACTTCCCGCCTGACTGTAGGCGTGCTTAACATCATCCCTGTCTTTGATTGAGAGAGCTAGCTTGCGCAGTACCTTATCCGTTTCAGAGACCTCAGTCCCCGGGGGCAGTAACACTTCAACATAAAACTCACCCTGGTTCATAGGAGGGATTAATTCCATGCCTAACTTAGGAATCAGGGAGGCCGCGCCCAGTGTGACCAGAATTGCTATGCTTATGGTTAGCAGTTTAAACTTCAGCGCCTGAGCAAGAAGAAGGTGATAGAACCGCTCTAATCTATGGTAGACCCAGTTGAAGCTGAAGCTTAGCGGACGCATAAACAGACCCGCTAACCAGGACAGCAGGCGACCTATGAGTAACGCCAAGGTCAGCAGAGCGCTGGGAAGATAGCTGAAAAGCAAAACAAACGGGAAAGAGAAGACGGTAGCGCTATAGTATTTAAGTTTGGCGACCCGGGTCTCCGGCTTAGGCTTTTCCGCTTTTTCTACCAGAGGCGGCAGCGCCTTAAACCCTTCCCTTGAAGCAAGCATAGGTATGGTGGTCAGCGCCACAAGCAGTGAGGCTAACAGGGCGAAGGTGACGGTCAATGCCTGATCGGAAAATAGCGCCCCGGCGACTCCATCGACGAATACCAGCGGAACGAATACCGCCAGCGTCGTAAGCGTCGAGGCGAAGATGGCACCGGCGACCTCTTTGGTGCCGGTGACGGCCGCATCGAGTTTATTCATTCCCAGGGAGCGGCACCTGTCGATGTTTTCCAGCACAACGATCGCGTTATCAACCAACAGACCAACCGCAAGGGCTATTCCCCCCAGTGACATGATATTCAAACTGATGTCGGCAAAGTACATCATGTTAAAGGTGGCAATCACCGAGAAGGGGATCGAGATTGAGATGATCAGGGTCGGAATGATATCTCTTAAAAACAGATAGATTATCAACATCGACAGCAAACTACCTAACAGGGCTGCAGAGGTCACTTCACTGACCGCACTCTCGATAAACTCAGACTGGTCGTAGATAACCTTAAGCTCAGACTTGTTGCCCTGTTCATTTAACTTATCGAGCGCGGCGGTGACCTTACGGGCGACGGCTACGGTATTGGCGTCCCCCTCTTTATAAATAGCGAGCTCGATAGACTCCTGATCGCCTATGCGCGTGATATCATTACGCTCTTTGTGTGCATCAACAATCTCCGCGACTTCAAACAGACGAACCAGCGTCTGGGCATCGCGATAAACGATGATCTGACCTAACTCTTCGAGCGAGTTAAACTGGTTCAGGGTTCTGACCAGATACTCTTTATCTCCCTGGATCACCTTACCCGCCGAGAGGTTAATGTTCTCTTCGGCGATACGGTTACGGATAAGCTCCGCATTCAGGTTAAGTTGAGTGAGTTTGGCCTGATTAAGTTGTATATGAACCTCTTGCTGTAAGCCACCGGACAACCTGACTGCAGCAACGCCGCTCAATGACTCCAGTTGACGCTTGAGCTCCTCCTCGGCATAGGTTCGCATCTGCTTGAGTTCGCTATCGCTGGCATCCGGGACCGATAAAGCCAGACGAACGATGGGATCCAGATTGGGGTTAAAGCGCAGCAGCAGGGGTTTCTTCACATCCAGAGGCAGTTCGATGGTATCGATCTTCTCCCTTACATCAAGACTCGCCATATCCATATCCGTTCCCCACTCGAACTCGAGTACGACATCTGACATGCCGGAGCGGGAGATGGAGCTTATTTTACGAAGCCCTTTTACGATACCGGCTGACTCTTCGATAGGCTTAGAAACCAGCTGTTCTACCTCGACAGGGGCCGCACCGATATATTGGGTTCGGATCGTGATTGTAGGATAGCTCAAGTCCGGCAATAACTTGATTGCCAGACGAGAGAAGCCAACCATACCAAACAAGATCACCGCGAACATGAACATCCAAACGGTGACCGGTCGGTTTACTGATGTTTTTATTATTGACATAGACCCGGCTCCGTTATTTAGCAGCAGAAGCTAAGTCTAGTGAGCCAATCACTTCGACAAGAGATTGATCTTTAAGGTTCTGATGCCCTCTGATGACAATCTGTTCACCAGGCTGCAGGCCGTCGACGATCTCAACGGTATCGGCCTCACGGTAACCTAAGGAAACCGCACGACGTGTCGCGTTATCACCATCTATCACATATAGGGCAAACTCGTTATCCTGATTAACAACGGCATTGTATGGCACCGTAATGACATTATTGTGGGTGTCATACCTGAGCTCAACCCGAGTAAACATGCCCGCCTTGAGTGTTGCATTTTGATTTGGCACTGACAGGGTGACTTTGAAGGTGCCACTTTGGGCATCGACAACCGGACTGATACGAAGTACCTTGGCATGCACAGTTTCATCTGTGTGCTTGTTGGCAAAAATTTGCGCGTCCTGGCCCAGACGAAGGCTCTGAAGTTGTTGCTCCGGCAGGTGCACGATGCCGTATAACTCATCCTGGTCTACAACATAAAACAGTTCGTCAAACTCTTTAGCCATATTACCGGCTTTAACAAAACGTGTTGCTATCACCCCATCGATTGGTGAGCGAACCAGGCTCTCCTGTACCTGAAGTGCTGCCAGATCGCGTTTAGCGATAGCCGCCTGCAGGTTGTACTCGAGTTTGGCCATCGAATCGGCACTGAAAAACTCTTTATTGTTCATCTTCTTGAGGCGATTAAGCTCTTGCTCAATAATTTCCACCTCGGCCTGGGAACGGGCAAGCTCAAATTTCTGCCGCTTGGCATCGATGACCGCGAGGAGCTGCCCCTTGGTGACCCGGTCTCCCTCTTCTACCTCAATACTCTCGATTAAACCTGAGATACGGGTAACGACGTTGGCTTCCTGGGGGGCTTCGAGCGTTGCCGTTGTACTGTAAAATGAGGATACATCTCCCTGAATGACTGTGGTTGTCTCGACAGGAACTGCATATTTCTCCTCCTCCTTAACTTCCTCTTCTGCGCCACAGGCACTTAATACGGCGGCTAATAGTAGGGGAAGGGCGACTTTGAAACAGTTATTAGCACGTTTGTTTAGAGAGTCCATGTAAGTTTACCTATGTTTTTTTGATCCAATTAACACCAAATAAGCACAAGCTGTGCCAAAGTTGATAAATCTTTTGATTCAAATGGTTACGTATTTTTTTTGAGTGAGGAATTACTCGAATACAAATTTTGTAGCGAAAATGTTTAAAAAATGATGTTTTTGACTATAGAGAGGTTGGCCGTGAAATGGATGACTGAAATACGTCTAATTGCAACAAAATGTACAAGAGCAATAACAGCATATCGCAAGTTACGGCTCAGAATTTAATCATGTAGATTTTTGATTCCCGGTCAGATATGTAAATTTGTTTATTGAGAGGCGATCTTAGTCACTAACTTATTGATTTGTAGCTGCTGTCTGTTGTGTCTCTGTTTTTGCTCCGGTAATATCCACACACATTTTTCTAACTTAATGAATAATATGAAGTTTGTAAGGTTAATGGCAATAACATGTATGTTGATCAATGCGCAGGGATGTAGCACGCTTGTTGCGGAAAGAGGTGAGACTCATTCTGAATCGGTGAGCCCGGATTTTACTGTTGAGATCAATGCAACACTGGATCAAAAAGGTGTGGCAAAGCCGTATTTTCATAATGGTGCAGTCAGCGGATATGATTTTAAATCAAGCTTTATAATTCCGGCAGTAAAAGGTCAGTCCTTTGGCTTTAGCTATAATGCTTCTGCTGGTATCGATGTTATTGAAACACAGGGTAGTAATAAACAGGTTAAAGCCAAGGTTCAAAAGAGCATGCCGGTAACTGTTGTGGTGACGCACCCTCAGATGGTATCGACCGATGGTCAAGTCATGACAGAGTCAAGCTGGAAAGATATGCTCTATATGGGGCGCCCGAACTATGTGGTCTGGAACTTCGAAACCGACGCGGAACTGGTTTCCGGTAAGTGGACCGTCGCAGTATTCGATGGCGACAGAGAGCTCATCAGTCAGAACTTTATGGTAAGAAAAATGCTGCCCAAACCTGGGAAGATCTCTGAGGTTTGTGCTATCGATGAAGGGCTATATCCACCACATCTGGTAAAGAGCCATACCCTATGTTGCAGCGAAGGCGATGCAAAGGCCTGTTACGACTTTGGCTGGAAAGGGGTTGAGCGTTTAGGTGATAAGGCTGGTGCCGTCCTCTATTACGCTAAGGCGTGTGACCTGGGTGATATTTCAGGTTGCCGCATGGCCGGAAAACTTGCTAAAGATGAAGAGGAGAAGTCTAAATGGTACAACAAGGGCTGTGACCTTAATGATTTAGATAGCTGTTTAGAGGTAGACAGACAGTTACCATAACGGCGATTAAACGTCAGGTTCCAGGTTCTGGGCTCTAGCTCCTGGGATCTAGTTTCTAAGACCTGAAAACTTATGTTAATGACTCTCTTTCCAGTGAGCAATCCAACCGACCGTACGCGCCAGGGCGAACCATATCAGAGTGAACATGCAGATTGATGAGTAATAAAAAAGCACTCAGAAAGTGCCCTTTTTTGTTAGCAGATTCTGAATGTCAGAACTGCTTATTCACGATGCTCTTTAGGGATGAAGCTACGTTCATCTTCACCGGTATAGAGCTGACGTGGCCGGCTGATCTTATGACCAGGCTGATCCAGCATCTCTTTCCAGTGAGCAATCCATCCGACCGTACGCGCAAGGGCGAACCATATCAGAGTGAACATGAAGATGGATGAGTAATAAAAAAGGCACTCAGAAAGTGCCTTTTTTGTTAGCAGATTCTAAACGTCAGAACTGCTTATTCACGATGCTCTTTAGGGATGAAGCTACGTTCATCTTCACCGGTATAGAGCTGGCGTGGCCGGCTGATCTTATGACCAGGCTGATCCAGCATCTCTTTCCAGTGAGCAATCCAACCGACCGTACGCGCCAGGGCGAACCATATCAGAGTGAACATGCAGATGGATGAGTAATAAAAAAGGCACTCAGAAAGTGCCCTTTTTTGTTAGCAGATTTTGAATGTCAGAACTGCTTATTCACGATGCTCTTTAGGGATGAAGCTACGTTCATCTTCACCGGTATAGAGCTGGCGTGGTCGGCTGATCTTATGACCAGGCTGATCCAGCATCTCTTTCCAGTGAGCAATCCAACCGACCGTACGCGCCAGGGCGAACCATATCAGAGTGAACATGCAGATGGATGAGTAATAAAAAAGGCACTCAGGGAGTGCCGTTTTTTGTTAGCAGATTCTGAAAGTCAGAACTGCTTATTCACGATGCTCTTTAGGGATAAAGCTACGCTCATCTTCACCGGTGTAGAGCTGACGTGGGCGGCTGATCTTATGACCAGGCTGATCCAGCATCTCTTTCCAGTGAGCAATCCAACCGACCGTACGCGCCAGGGCGAACAGAACGGTGAACATGCTGGTTGGAATACCGATAGCCTTCATGATGATGCCTGAGTAGAAATCAACATTAGGGTAAAGCTTCTTAGAGACGAAATACTCATCTTCAAGTGCGATACGTTCCAACTCCATAGCAACATCCAGCAGTGGGTCGTTAACTTTTAACTCACCCAGGACTTCATGACAGGTTTCACGCATGACCTTCGCACGTGGATCGAAGTTCTTATAAACACGATGTCCAAAGCCCATCAAGCGGAAAGGATCTTCTTTATCCTTGGCTCGTGCGATGAACTCCGGAATTCGATCGACACTGCCAATCTCTTCCAACATCTTCAAACATGCTTCATTTGCTCCACCGTGAGCGGGTCCCCACAGTGATGCGATACCCGCAGCAATACATGCAAATGGGTTTGCACCCGAAGAGCCTGCAAGACGTACGGTAGAGGTTGATGCGTTTTGCTCATGATCGGCATGAAGAATAAAGATGCGATCCATAGCGCGTTCAACGATAGGGTTAACCTTGTACTCTTCGCAAGGAACAGCAAACATCATGCTGAGGAAGTTACCCGCATAGCTCAAATCATTGCGTGGGTACACGAATGGTTGGCCGATAGAGTATTTGTAACACATGGCTGCGATAGTCGGCATTTTAGAGACCAGACGGAAGGCAGCGATTTCGCGGTGGCGCTCGTCGTTGACATCTAAAGAGTCCTGGTAAAATGCAGATAAGGCTCCGGTTACACCACAAAGCATTGCCATTGGGTGAGCGTCACGTCTGAAACCTCGGAAGAAGGCGGCCAGTTGTTCGTTCACCATGGTATGGTTTTTCACAGTATGACAGAACTTTTCATACTGAGATTTAGATGGTAACTCTCCGTATAGGAGCAAGTAACAAAGATCTAAATAATCTGAATCAACGGCTAGTTCACCTATCGGGTAACCGCGGTGAAGCAGTATTCCCTGGGCGCCATCAATGTAGGTAATTGCTGATTCACAGGAAGCTGTTGCGAGAAATCCTGGATCGAAGGTAAAGTGACCTTTACTACCTAGCTTACTGATGTCAATAACATCAAATCCTGCCGTGCCCTCTTTGACTGGCAGATCGATTGATTCATTCCCTGGTAGTTCTAATTTGGCTATATTATCAGCCATACCCGTTCTCCTTACTTCATTCTTATGTGAGTGCGGCTTATCAAACGACAATACTTTACAGTGAATCTAGATCACATTTCAATTTAAATAAGTGTTTAAATTCGTTAGACCATGGTCTTATTTTGCACAAACTCCATGTTAGAACAGGAGCTTGGCAGATTTTTTTACCAAAAAAACAAAATTTGCATAATGTGATGTTTGTATTTGACATTTGCCCCGCGTATACTTGACCCGGCTCTTCAGAGCTGCATTCATTGCTATTTAGTTAACACTTTTTTACATGCTTAATTAGTGAGATCTAAATTGTTAATGGTGTGTTTAAACTTTTCTTTTGCGCAGACCTTGATTGTGACCTACATCACAGTTAAAAATTGAACGAAAGCGTTTCGTATAACAAAAATATAGCTCAATTGAGCAGAGTGAGCAGAACGTGAAAAAGCAAAGACCTGTCCATTTAGATCTGCAGACCATTCGCTTTCCTGCAACAGCGATTGCGTCCATTCTTCACCGTGTTTCCGGTGTCATCATGCTGTTTGCTGTCGGTATTCTTATCTGGTTGCTAAATGAATCTTTAGCATCTCCTGAGAGTTTCGCAGTGACACAATCTCTTTTTGATAATTTGTTGGTTAAGTTTGTCATTTGGGGAATTCTTACGGCTCTTGGTTATCACCTTATCGTTGGCGTCCGTCATCTGATAATGGATAGCGGGCGTTGGGAAGAGTTGGCCTCAGGCATAGCTTCGGCAAAAGCCGCGTTTGCATTGTCAATCGTGTTTTCAATCATAGTGGGGATTTGGGTATGGTAACTAACGCAGCAAGTCTTGGTCGCAGCGGTGTCCATGACTTTATTCTTATACGTGCAAGTGCAATCATCCTGGCCTGTTACACCATCTTCCTGGTCGGATTCGTTGCCTTTAGCTCTCCACTGACTTATGAGGCATGGCATGGCTTGTTCAGCTCATTGTCGATGAAAGTCTTCACCTTACTTGCCCTGATTTCAGTGTTAGTTCACTCCTGGATCGGCATCTGGCAAGTACTTACCGACTATGTCAAGCCACTCGCTCTGCGTGGTGTACTTCAGTTTGTTTTTGTCGTAGCAGCCTTCTCTTACTTGGCAGCAGGCATTTTGATAGTGTGGGGTGTTTAAGTGAGTATTCCAGTTCGCGAGTTTGATGCAATTGTTATCGGCGCCGGTGGCGCGGGTATGCGAGCCGCATTACAGATTTCTAAAGAGGGTAAGAGTTGCGCGCTTTTATCTAAAGTATTCCCAACACGTTCTCATACGGTTTCTGCACAGGGTGGTATCACAGTTGCCCTAGGTAATGCCCATGAAGATCACTGGGAACAGCACATGTACGATACGGTCAAGGGCTCCGATTTTATCGGTGACCAGGAAGCCATCGAGTTTATGTGCAAAACAGGTCCAGAGGCAGTGATCGAACTTGAGCAGATGGGACTTCCGTTTTCTCGTTTCGAAAATGGTAAAATTTATCAGCGCCCTTTCGGTGGACAATCTAAAAACTTTGGTGGTGAGCAGGCTGCGCGTACCGCAGCGGCGGCTGACCGTACCGGTCATGCGCTTCTACACTGCCTATACCAGCAAAATGTTAAACATAAAACAGAAGTTTTCTCTGAGTGGTATGCACTGGATCTGGTGAAAAATGAAGACGGCGCTATCGTAGGTTGTACTGCTATCGATATCGAAAGCGGCGACATCGTTTATTTCAAAGCTAAGGCTACCGTACTGGCAACCGGTGGTGCAGGGCGAATCTACGCTTCCACCACCAATGCTCACATCAATACCGGTGACGGTGTTGGTATGGCGATGCGTGCCGGCGTGCAGATGCAAGATATGGAGATGTGGCAGTTCCACCCAACCGGTATCGCCGGTGCGGGGGTACTTGTGACCGAAGGTTGTCGTGGTGAAGGCGGATACCTGCTCAATAAAGATGGCGAGCGTTTCATGGAGCGTTATGCTCCGAATGCGAAGGACCTGGCTTCCCGTGACGTCGTTGCCCGCTCTATGATGACAGAGATCCGTGAAGGGCGCGGCCTCGATGGCCCGCTAGGCCCTCACTGTCTGTTGAAGCTTGACCACTTAGGTAAAGAGACACTTGAAGCCCGCCTTCCGGGTGTATGTGAACTATCACGTACCTTCGCTCATATCGATCCCGCCGACGGTCCTATCCCTGTTCTTCCTACCTGTCATTATATGATGGGTGGCTTGCCGGCTAAGGTTAGCGGTCAGGTGCTGCGCAAGAATGCCGATGGCACAGAGAGCGACGTCGTTGGTCTGTTTGCTGTCGGCGAGATTGCCTGTGTATCTGTACACGGCGCTAACCGCCTCGGTGGTAACTCACTACTTGATCTGGTGGTCTTTGGTCGCGCGGCGGGTCAACACCTTGGTAAGGCGCTGGATGAGACTGCAACACCAGTCGATGCTACTGAAGCGGAGATCGCTAAATCACTCGAGCGCCTGAATCGCTGGGAAAACAACAAAGACGGCGAAGATCCTGTACAGATCCGTAAAGATCTACAGCTCTGTATGCAGCTTAACTTCTCAGTGTTTCGCAGCGGTGATGCGATGGCTGAAGGCCTTAAGGAGCTTAAAGCGATACGTAAACGTCTGGAAAATGCCAAGCTGTCAGATAACTCGACCGAGTTTAATACTCAGCGCATCGAGTGCTTAGAGCTCGATAACCTGATGGCAACTGCGATTGCGACAGCTTATGCGGCTAACTATCGTACCGAAAGCCGTGGTGCGCACTCCCGCGAAGACTTCCTGGATCGTGACGATGAAAATTGGTTGTGCCACAGCTTGTTTGACCCTGTTACCGAGCAGATGACCAAGCGTGATGTGAACATGGAGCCTAAGCTTCGTGATGCATTCCCGCCGATTAAGCGTACTTACTAAGGAAATTGAGATGAATTTGAATATCGCAGTTTATCGCTATAATCCTGATGTAGACGCTAAGCCTTACATGAAGGATTATACATTGGAAGTTGCCGAAGGGACCGATATGATGGTACTGGACGCGTTGATGCTTCTGAAAGAGCAAGATCCAACGTTAGCTTTCCGTCGCTCATGCCGTGAAGGCGTATGTGGATCAGATGGCTTAAACATGAATGGTAAAAACGGTCTGGCGTGTATCACGCCAATCTCTACCTTTAAAGGTAAAAAGTTAGAGATCAGACCACTACCTGGAATGCCCGTTGTCAGAGATGTTATTGTAGACTTATCACAGTTCTACAAGCAGTATGAGAAGATCAAGCCTTACCTGATTAACGATGAAAAAACGCCAGCGCGTGAGCATCTGCAATCACCGGAGGAGCGTGAACATTTAGATGGATTATATGAATGTATCATGTGTGCTTGTTGTTCGACCGCCTGTCCATCTTTCTGGTGGAACCCGGATAAGTTTATCGGGCCGAGTGGCTTACTGCACGCTTATCGATTCCTGATCGATAGCCGTGATACAGCAACTGAAGAGCGTTTATCTGAGCTTGATGATGCGTACAGCGTATTCCGTTGCCATGGCATCATGAACTGTGTGGATGTTTGTCCTAAAGGGCTGAATCCAACAAAAGCAATCGGGCATATCAAGTCCATGTTGCTGAAGAGAGCAGTGTAAATGCAAATTAGAGAGCTAAAAGCAATAATAATATAGCTCGAAGGGAGTCACTTCTCATTTGGGAAGTGGCTCTTTTATGTAAAGGAACTACAGTATATCGCTTTCGGGCGGCACAGATTGTCTATTTCTTGTTGCGAATACAAAGAGATAGACACTTAAGACTTTGGCTAAACAGTGTATAAAGTTTGAAAGGAATAGAAATGCACCAAGGCATCATGAAAGCCTGGCTCGAATCATCACATCTAAGTGGTGCCAATTCGACCTATGTAGAAGAGATGTATGAAGCCTATCAAGAAGACCCTCAGTCTGTTTCCCAGGACTGGCAAGTGGTGTTTGATAACCTCCCTTACGCGGATGGCGCATCTAAAGATGTACCGGAAGCCGCACACTCTAAAGTACGTGATTATTTTCGTAGTTTAGCGCTTGAAGGTCGTCAGAAGGGTTCTGCCCGTGTGACAGATCCTGAAGTCGATGCTAAGCAAGTTAAAGTCCTGCAGATGATCAATGCTCATCGATTCCGCGGTCACCAGAATGCTAATTTAGACCCTCTGGAGCTGTGGAAGCGCGAACCTGTCTCTGAACTGGACCCGGCCTTCCATGGCCTGACTGGCGAAGATATGCAGCGTGAATTCAATACAGGTTCATTTGCTCATGGTGGTGAAACCATGCAGCTTTCAGACCTGATTAAAGCCCTTAAAGCGACATATTGTGGCTCTATCGGTGCTGAATACATGCACATTACCGATACAGACGAGAAGCGCTGGATTCAACAAAGGTTGGAGCCCTCTCTAGGTAGAGCTAATTACGACAAACCTGTTAAAACCCGTATCTTAGAGGGCTTAAATGCTGCCGAAGGTATGGAAAAGTATCTGGGGGCAAAATTCCCCGGGGCTAAACGCTTCTCGCTGGAAGGTGGCGATGCATTAGTACCTATGATGCGCGAGATCATCTATCGTGCCGGGGAAGCCGGGACGAAAGAGGTCGTTGTTGGCATGGCTCACCGTGGCCGTCTTAACTTATTGATTAATATCTTAGGTAAAAAGCCATCTGAACTGTTTGATGAGTTTGCCGGTAAGCACAGCGATGCACTTAACGGTTCAGGTGACGTTAAATATCACCAAGGGTTCTCATCAGATTTTGAAACGCCGGGTGGTAATGTTCACCTCGCATTGGCGTTTAACCCATCGCACCTTGAGATCGTCAATCCCGTGGTTATGGGCTCGGTACGTGCCCGACTCGATCGCCGAGGCTGCGAAGATGGTCTGCAGGTTCTGCCTATCACGGTTCATGGCGATTCAGCCATCACAGGGCAAGGTATCGTACAAGAGACATTTAACATGTCTCAGACCCGTGGTTTTAGAGTCGGTGGCAGCATTCGAATCGTAGTGAATAATCAGGTTGGTTTTACCACTAACCTGACCGAAGACGTCCGTTCGACTGAATATTGTACCGATATCGCTAAGATGGTGCAGGCACCCATCTTCCACGTCAATGCAGACGATCCCGAGGCCGTGGCCTTCGTATCTCAGCTTGCCGTCGATTATCGCAATGAATTTAAGCGTGATGTGGTTATCGACCTGGTTTGTTACCGTCGCCATGGTCATAACGAAGCCGATGAGCCCAGCGCGACTCAGCCCTTGATGTACGCGAAAATCAAGAAACACCCGACACCACGTAAGATCTATGCCGACAAGTTGATTGCTGAAAGCACCTTAGGGGCCGATGATGTCACTTCGATGATCAACGATTATCGTGATGCACTGGATCACGGTGACTGTGTGGTGCCAGAGTGGCGTCCTATGACCTTGCATTCGGTTGACTGGTCTCCATATATCAACAAAGAGTGGGATGATGCCTATCCGGCACAGTTACCGATGGAACGCATCAAGCACCTGGCTGAAAAGATCAGTTATGTGCCTGAGAGTCACAAGCTTCAGTCACGTGTGGGTAAAATCTACAAAGACAGGGCCCTGATGGCCAGTGGTGAAAAACTGCTGGACTGGGGCTTTGCCGAGACGCTGGCGTATGCGTCGATTCTTGAAGATAAGCAGCGTGTCCGCATCACAGGCCAGGATTCCGGGCGTGGTACCTTCTTCCATCGTCATGCAGTTCTGCACAATCAAAATGATGCGACAGCTTATATGCCGCTTCGCAACATCGCCGATGATCAAGGGCCTATCGATATTACAGATTCGGTGCTGTCTGAGGCATCCGTGCTGGCATTCGAATATGGTTACGCTACTGCGGAGCCGGGTGGACTCACGCTCTGGGAAGCGCAATTTGGTGACTTTGCCAACTGTGCTCAGGTGGTGATCGACCAGTTCCTCTCATCGGGTGAGCAGAAGTGGGGCCGACTGTGTGGCCTGACAATGCTACTGCCTCACGGCTATGAGGGGCAGGGGCCCGAGCACTCCAGTGCCCGTCTGGAGCGATTCCTGCAGCTTTGTGCGAACCACAATATGCAGGTCTGTGTGCCGTCAACACCGGCACAGGTCTATCACATGTTACGTCGCCAGGTCGTCAGGCCTATGCGTCGTCCGCTGGTAGTGATGTCTCCTAAATCGTTGTTACGTCATCCGTTAGCAGTATCCAGCATGGAAGAGCTCGCCGAAGGCAGTTTCCAGAATATTATCCCCGAGATGGATAGCTTAGATAATGCTAAGGTAGACCGTGTTGTTTTCTGTAGTGGTAAAGTCTACTTCGAACTATTAGAAAAACGTCGTAAAGAGAATATCACCAATGTGGCTCTCGTTCGTGTGGAACAGCTCTATCCGTTCCCACATGACGATATCGACACGATTTTAGCCGATTACCAGCACGTTAAAGATTTTGTCTGGTGCCAGGAAGAACCTCAGAACCAAGGCGCCTGGTACTGCAGCCAGCATCATTTCTGGACATCGATTCCAGCAGGTGCACAGTTAACTTATGCCGGACGCGAAGCCTCTGCTGCGCCTGCATGTGGTTACCCGGCATTGCATGCTCAACAACAAGAATCTTTGATTAATAGTGCGTTAAAACTGTAGTAACAGATAATTAAAAGGATAGCTCCCCATGAGTATCGAAATTAAGGTACCCGTATTGCCAGAATCAGTTGCCGATGCAACGATTGCTACTTGGCACGTCCAAGCTGGTGAACAAGTTTCTCGCGATCAAAACTTAGTAGATATCGAAACTGATAAAGTTGTACTCGAAGTTGTGGCCCCTGAAGATGGTCAAATCGCTGAGTTCTTAGCCGAAGAGGGGGACACAGTCCTTGCCGAAGCTGTTATCGCTAAATTTGTTGCCGGCGCTGTGGCAGGCCAGGAGGTCACTAAGGCGGAAGCCGAAGCTGTCGTTCCTGAGGCTGCAGAAGAGTCAAATGATGCACTCAGCCCGTCTGTTCGCCGCTTAATTGCCGAGCACAATGTCGATGCCGCTCAAGTAAAAGGTACAGGTGTTGGTGGTCGTATCACTAAAGAAGATGTTGAAGCCTTCGTTAAAGATGCTAAAGCGGCACCCGCACCTGTAAGCGCTCCACAAGCCGTAGCCCCTATGGCCGAGCGTAGCGAGAAGCGTGTACCTATGACACGTCTTCGTAAGACAATCGCTAATCGCCTGCTTGAGGCTAAAAACTCAACGGCCATGCTGACGACGTTTAACGAAGTTAACATGAAGCCTATCATGGATATCCGTAAGCAATATCAGGAGATCTTCGAGAAGCGTCATGGCATTCGCCTTGGCTTCATGTCTTTCTATGTTAAGGCTGTAACCGAAGCATTGAAGCGCTACCCGGAAGTTAACGCTTCTATCGATGGCGATGATCTGGTTTATCACAACTACTTCGACGTGAGTATCGCAGTTTCTACGCCACGCGGCCTGGTAACACCGGTGCTTCGCGATACCGATACTATGAGTCTTGCCGATATCGAACGTAACGTTCGTGAATTAGCCATCAAAGGTCGTGACGGTAAGCTCACCGTTGATGATATGACCGGTGGTAATTTCACCGTGACTAACGGTGGTGTATTTGGCTCACTAATGTCTACACCAATTTTGAACCTGCCACAAAGTGCAATCTTAGGCATGCATGCCATCAAAGATCGCCCTATGGCAGTCAATGGACAGGTTGAAATCCTGCCTATGATGTACCTGGCACTATCTTACGATCATCGTATTGTCGATGGTCGTGAGTCTGTTGGATTCCTGGTTGCCATTAAGGACTTCCTGGAAGACCCAACTCGTTTACTGCTTGATTTATAATAATAGCGCAGTGACATCGTACTCACTGCCTCATTGAGGTAGTGAGTAACACCCTCGTTACTGGCCCCAAGAGGCCAGTTGGATTTGATAAGAAGTATACGGATAGATCATCATGAATTTGCATGAGTATCAGGCAAAAGCCCTATTTGCCGAATATGGTTTACCAGTGTCAGAAGGTTTTGCATGTGATACGGCTCAAGAAGCTGTAGAAGCTGCCGGCCATATTGGCGGAGATATGTGGGTTGTTAAGTGTCAAGTACACGCAGGCGGCCGTGGTAAAGCAGGTGGCGTTAAAGTTACCGGCGATAAAGAAGAGATCAGAGCTTTCGCTGAACATTGGTTAGGTAAGAACCTGGTTACTTACCAGACCGATGAGAAAGGTCAGCCTGTTGCAAAGATCTTAGTTGAGAGCTGCACAGATATCGCTAATGAGCTTTATCTTGGTGCCGTTGTCGATCGTGCTACCCGTCGTGTCGTATTTATGGCGTCGACCGAAGGTGGTGTTGAGATTGAGACTGTTGCAGAAGAGACGCCGGAGTTGATCCATAAAGCGATTATCGATCCTTTGACAGGCCCTCAGCCATACCAGGCGCGTGACCTTGGCTTCAAGTTGGGTCTGACTCCAACACAGATGAAGCAGTTCACTAAGGTCTTTATGGGTCTGGCGAACATGTTCAATGATCACGATTTTGCACTTTTGGAGATTAACCCTCTGGTAATCACCGAAGAGGGCAACATTCACTGTCTGGACGGTAAGATTGGTATCGATGGTAACGCTTTATTCCGTCAACCAAAGATCCGTGATATGCACGACCCATCACAAGATGATGCACGTGAAGCGCATGCGGCTAAGTTTGAGCTGAACTATGTTGCACTGGACGGTAACGTAGGCTGTATGGTTAACGGTGCTGGCCTTGCCATGGGTACGATGGATATCGTAAACCTGCACGGCGGCAAGCCGGCTAACTTCCTCGATGTTGGTGGCGGTGCGACCAAAGAGCGTGTAGCCGAAGCGTTTAAGATCATCCTGTCTGACGATAATGTTAAAGCGGTTCTTGTGAACATCTTTGGCGGTATCGTACGTTGTGACATGATCGCCGAAGGTATTATCGGCGCTGTAAAAGAGGTGGGTGTTGAAGTGCCGGTTGTTGTTCGTCTCGAAGGTACTAATGCCGATCTGGGTCGTGATGTATTGGCCAGTTCTGGTCTTGACATTATCGCAGCCGAGTCACTGACTGATGCTGCTGTTAAAGTTGTTGCTGCAGCGGAGGGCAAATAATGTCTGTATTAATTAATAAAGATACCAAAGTTATCTGTCAGGGGTTCACCGGTGGTCAAGGTACTTTCCACTCTGAGCAAGCTATCGCGTATGGCACTCAGATGGTCGGCGGTGTATCACCAGGAAAAGGCGGTCAGGTTCATCTAGGTCTTCCGGTTTTTAACACTGTTAAAGATGCCGTGGCTGAAACCGGCGCGACTGCGACTGTTATCTACGTACCTGCACCTTTCTGTAAAGATGCAATTCTTGAAGCTATCGACGGTGGCATCGAGCTAATCGTATGCATTACTGAAGGTATTCCTACTCTGGATATGCTTGAAGTTAAAGTTAAGCTTGAAGAGACCGGCGTTCGCATGATCGGTCCAAACTGTCCGGGTGTTATCACTCCCGGTGAGTGTAAAATTGGTATCATGCCGGGTCACATCCACAAGCCGGGTAAAGTCGGTATCGTTTCCCGTTCAGGTACACTGACCTACGAAGCGGTTAAGCAGACTACCGATGAAGGTTTCGGCCAATCAACATGTGTTGGTATCGGCGGTGACCCAATTCCGGGTACTAACTTCATCGACGTGTTGGAGATGTTCCAAAACGATCCGCTGACAGAAGCCATCGTAATGATTGGTGAAATTGGTGGTACAGCTGAAGAGGAAGCGGCTGAGTATATCAAGGCTAATGTGACTAAGCCTGTGGTTTCATACATTGCGGGTGTTACTGCTCCTGCCGGTAAGCGTATGGGCCATGCCGGTGCTATCATCGCCGGCGGTAAGGGTACGGCTGAAGACAAGTTTGCTGCGCTTGAAGCTGCAGGCGTGACGACAGTACGCTCACTTGCCGAAATTGGTACTGCACTACGCACTAAGACGGGCTGGTAATCTTTATCGCTCGTTACAAAAGGCGCCATTGGCGCCTTTTTTGTTAGCCGAGGCTGACTCCTGTCCTTAGCCACTTCAATTCTTAGCGATCTACCCGGCAACTCAATGACAATTATCTCTATCACCTTTCCGCTTCTATGCATGGTACTCCTTGGTTACTGGGTGACCCATTTTCAATTTTTCAGTAAGTCGCAGATAGGAGGGATCAGTAAGTTTGCCTTTAATCTCTGTATTCCCGTCTTCCTGTTTTTAAATATGTACCTGGCACATTTGGAGAAAAGCTTTGATATTAATATGCTAGCGGCTTTCTATCTTCCTGTGCTCGGTATTTACCTGCTGGGTTTCCTGTTTAACCGCTATCTGATGGAAAGGGGGAGGGGCACAGGTGCCGGCAGCAGCGTGTTTGCCTTAGGCTGCAGTTACTCCAATACGATTCTGATAGGCCTGCCGGTGATTATCGCGGCGCTTGGCGAGCAGATGATGGGGAGTGTCTTCGCCATCATCACGTTTCACAGCGCCATCCTGTTTGCATTAACTTTCTTATTGGCGGCCAGACACTCTATCGATGGTTTTTCGTGGCGAACCTTTGGCAGAACACTGGTGATTAATCCTGTGGTACTCAGTATCACGGCTGGACTGGTCTGCAATGCTATCGGTGTGCCTGTTCACCGGGAACTCATCGCCGCGCTAACGCTCATCTCCGAGCCAGCCTTAGCCTGTGCCCTGTTTGTCTTGGGGGCAAACTTAAGCTTCTATCGTATCGGCGATAATTGGTTGGCATCTATGTTCGCCAGCATTTTTAAGCTACTGCTCTTACCGGCTCTGGTTTATCTGTGTGGAAACTATCTGTTGGCTCTCAATCATCAACAGGTGTCGCTGGTGGTGTTGATGAGTGCATCTCCTTTGGGAGTAAATGCCTACCTTGTCGCGACCCAGTTAAAGTCACAACAATCGACTCTGGCCAGTACGGTCGTTTTGTCGACCATACTTTCGGTGTTCAGCTTTAGCTTCTGGTTGTGGGTACTGTTATAAGAAGGGGGGATTGAAAAATCTCAGGTATAAAAAAACCAGCATAGAGCTGGTTTTTAGATTGCAGTCACCGGGACTGCTGAAACTGGGTCGGGCTTCGGGTATCAGGCGTCGCCGTGATCGCACTCATCATTAGTGCAAACGCCATAGAGGTATAGACTATGGTTGGTCAGCTTAATGTTGTGCTTCATCGCGATCTCATCCTGGCGCGCTTCGATAACATCATCAGAAAACTCGATCACCTTACCGCAAGATAAGCAAACCAGATGATCATGATGGTGTTGGGTAGCAAGCTCAAATACTGCTTTACCACTCTCGAAATGGTGACGCGTGACGATACCCGCATCATCAAACTGGTTAAGTACCCGGTATACGGTTGCAAGGCCAATCTCTTCACCTAAATCGAGTAAAGTCTTATACAGATCTTCTGCACTGATGTGTTGGTTTTCCGGTCCTTGCATCAGTTCTAGGATCTTGACTCGTGGTAAGGTAACTTTCAAACCCGCCTTCTTTAGCGCTAGATTTCCATCTGTCATTACTAATCTCTTGATTGCAGAACCATTAGCCAAGCCAATATCGGTTCATTTGTGAATACTGGAATCTATTATATGTGCACAAATTGAAAACATAAACCTTTGATCTTGCTTTATGACTGCATAAATAAATAAATCGCCTAAAACTCCCTCATAATCGCGATAAAACCTGTTTTTTAGGCTTACTTTTTGTATTGTTATTATTGGTTTTATACTAATGACCAATATCCTACAGAGGGAACTTTAGGCAAAATTGCTGTGATTATCGTAAACGGGCCGGAAATTTGCGTGTATCGGCTCGCTATACCTTAGACTAACGGGTCAGATCTGTTTTGTTGTCGGGTCTTGCTATGGTAATAAGGTGAGTGCCGTTAGAAGTATCAATGATGATAATTAGAAGGACTGAAGATGTATCGGCAGATAGTGATATTAACAGGTGCTGGAATTTCAGCTGAATCGGGCCTGAGAACATTCAGAGACCAGGATGGGCTATGGGAAGAGCATAAGATAGAAGATGTCGCCACCCCGGAAGGTTATGCGGCGGATCCCGAGTTGGTTGAGCGGTTTTATAATAACCGCTGGCAACAGCTTCACAGTGGAGATGTTGAACCCAATATGGCTCATACGGCGCTTGCGCGGCTCGAGCAGGATTTTGAAGGTGAGCTGTTGGTGGTCACCCAAAACATCGACGATCTCCATGAGCGAGCCGGATCCCGACGCTTATTGCATATGCATGGTGAGCTTTCTAAGGGTCGTTGTCCCCGTTCAAGACAAACTTTTTTGCTGCGCGATCCTTTTGGGCCGAATCACACCTGTACCTGTTGTATTCCGGCGCAGAGGCTTAGACCCCATGTTGTTTGGTTCGGCGAGATGCCGATAGGTCTGGACAGAATTCAGCACGCACTTGATAGCTGCGATCTCTTTATCGCTATAGGCACCTCTGGTTCTGTCTATCCGGCCGCAGGTTTTGTCGATACCGCCAACCACCATGGCGCACAAACGGTTGAAGTTAACCTGGTTGCAGCCGATCGCCATAGTCAGTTCCAATATCACCTACAGGGCAAGGCCAGTGAGGTCGTGCCTGCGTTAGTCGATAATATTTTGTCAGGAACCATTATCAAGGATCTGGCGGGTCAGTGCGCACCGCCCCTGATTAGTGAAGCGACCTGATGCAACAAGCTATTAATGATACTTTGCAGCCTGAGACCATGAACAGCCGCTTAGCCATCATCATGCGGGGGCTGCCGGGAAGCGGTAAGTCCCGCTGGGTCGATGAGTTTATCTCCGCTCAGCCCCGTGAGGTTGCCGACTTGATTCGCCGCTCAGGACACTTTTCGACCGATAGCCAGTTTTACCGGTCGGGAGAGTACTGTTTCGACAACACGCGCCTCTCCGAGTACCATCAACGTAATCTGACCTGCTTCATTCAAGCCTTATCAGCTTCAGTACCTATCGTCATCTGCGATAATACCAACCTGGCCCGCTGGGAGTCGATGGCGTATGAAGCTGCGGCCAAGGCGCTTGGCTACCGGGTCCGTTATGTGTTAATTGGCGAGCCCCGGGATGAGGAGCACCAGCTCTTGTGCGCAGCACGTAATAGTCATGGTGTTCCCCTGGAGCAGATAAAAAGGATGGCGGGTCTGTTCGAGCCGTTTTAGTCTATCTGTAGCTGATTAACCGGGTGTTGTCTGGCGGGAGGGGCGTAACTAAGCCACAACATAGTTTCAGCCTGACTTCTGCCGCTTCGCTCGCAGATGAGACTTTATCTCAGCTTTAAGCGTATCGATAAGCGTTGCATTTCTCTCTGGCTTTAAGCCAAGCCAACCATCTGTTCCCATGATATCCAGAGTATGAATGGTGAGGTCACTATTTGTCCGGGTGTGATCATCGCCGGGCCGGGTCCATTCGCCCGTTAAGCGGAAGGTGCCTTGAGTCGTATCCAACCTGCTAATGGTAAATCTTGCCATCACTCCCAATCCTTGCACCGCTGAAGCTTAAATATTGCTAACTCCCTGAGTATATTTCCCTTCTCGCTTAGAGAGAGACTCTGGCCATAAGATAGGCATCCACATAGCGGCCATCGCGAAACGCATAGTTTTTTGCCGTTCCCTCCTTAACAAAGCCGTACTTTTCATACAGGGCGATAGCGGCCTCATTATCTGTGTATACCTCGAGCTCGATCCGTGTCACGGCCAGCCAGTTGTTGGCAAGGTCGAGCATAGCCGCCAAAAGTTGCGCGCCGATCCCCCGGTTTTGTTGGTTGCTGCAGACGGCCATTCCTATGTTACCGACATGTCTGCGCCGTGGAGAGCTCATGAGATCCATGCCAATCTGGCCAACTATGATGCCGTTAGCTTCGGCGACCAGGCTGTAGCTGTCAGGGCCGGGAGCCGCGAGCCTCTGCTGCCACAAATGTTGAGAAGGGTGCGGCAGTTGCAGTGTACCCGAATAGGCACCCGCTTGAGCATAAAGGGCTTGTATTCCGACAAAATCCCCGGGCTCTGTATGTCTGATAATCACTTCCATTGTAAGCTTCCTTTTAGTCATAGTGACTGCTTCTATCTCTGCTTCTCTGTGCGTGCATGAGTTGCAGTGCAGGAGAGCATTTACCGAACAGACTCACATACTAATACCAATCTGAATAAATGGCACCCACCCGGGGGCCGATTTGTCCCGTGTTGAAGCAATAGCCTTAACCAAGCTGCTGCTAAAGTAAGATTTAAACGCCTAAACGGCTATTTTCGCCTCGGTGTTTTTGTCCTCCCTAGATGCTTTTTTACCTGACTGCAAGCCGATCTCAGCGTCGAATTTACCAAAATTAAAATAGTTGCCTGAAGTTTGACCAATATCAAGAGTTCACCACATTGCATGTTCACAGTTTACTATATCTTGTGTATGTTTTTTGTTTAAGCACTATATATAGGTGTAAGCATGTTTAACTCTCTACCCGCTCAAGTGGTCATGCAAGAGGTTCCCGGTGAGATCTCCTTGCTGTTTAGTATTACCGGTTGTGATGTAGGTTGCAGAGGATGCCATTCGACAGAGCTCTGGAATGAGGAGTATGGCGAGCCACTGAATGAGGAACGCTATAGCAACTACCTCAATCAATATCACGGCTTTGTCAGCTGTATCTTGTTTTTCGGTGGAGAGTGGCAGCCGAAGGTGTTGATCGGGTATCTGGTAATCGCTAAGAAGATGGGGTTTAAAACCTGTCTTTATACCGGACGAGAACATGTCGATGCAGAGATCCGTGCTCAACTGGATTTCCTTAAAACAGGTGAGTTCGATGATCAAGTTGGCGGGCTGGATAGTCCTGATACAAATCAGAAGTTTTACGATTTAGCTCAAAATAAAATAATTAACTATAAATTCATTAAAGATTAAGGATATCAAATAATGGAACACATACCCTCGGCGCTAATCGAAGAGAAAGTGCAGTTTATACAAGATTACATCGATGCGGCTAATGCTGCAGATGGGTCTAAGTATGATGCCAACGCCAATGTCAGTACTAAAAACCTGGCGACACTCGAGACCGAACTGAATAAGGATATCAATATTGCGGTAAACAGGCATCTGATGAAGAGCCAGATCGCAAGCTTGTTCGGTTCGTCTCTGGCCGAGGAGTATGAGGGGAGTATCAATGAGCACCTGATCTATGCCCACGACGAGAGTTCACTCAAGCCCTACTGTGTGAGTCTCTCTCTCTATCCCATGTTGCTCGATGGGTTGACTAAGCTCGGTGGAGAGTCGTTAGCTCCCCTTCATTTAGAATCTTTTTGCGGTTGTTTCGTTAATTTAGTGTTTGCCGTCAGCGCCCAGTTTGCCGGTGCGGTCGCGACGGTTGAGTTTCTGACCTATTTCGACCATTTTGCCCGTAAAGACTACGGCGATGACTATACGGTCACTGCTAAAGATAAGATTGAGGCGCACCTGCAGCACGTGGTCTACAGCCTTAACCAACCCGCCGCGGCTCGTGGATATCAATCGGTATTCTGGAATAT
This sequence comes from uncultured Shewanella sp., assembly GCF_947501225.1. Lineage (GTDB taxonomy): Bacteria > Pseudomonadota > Gammaproteobacteria > Enterobacterales > Shewanellaceae > Shewanella. The sequence continues at coordinate 335,576 of NZ_CANMUW010000002.1, read as the reverse complement.
CTCCCTGTTTTCGGAGAACTTCCTCAATGCCATGTTTGAAAACTTTGTGTTCCCCGATGGCGACGCACCTAACTGGGCATCGATAAATAAACTGCAGAAGTTCTTCATGGACTGGTTTGGTAAGGAGCGGGAGATAGCCCTGCTGACATACCCCGTTGTTACCGCGGCTATGTTGACTAACCAGGGGCAGGTGGCAGATGTGGAGTTTGCCGAGTTCTGTAGTGATCAGATGTCACAAGGGAATAGCTTCTTCGTCTATATGTCGGACAGCGCCGACTCCCTGGCATCCTGCTGTCGCCTGCGTAACGAAATTGCCGACAATAGCTTCTCCTACACCTTAGGTGCGGGCGGCGTTGCTACGGGCTCTATTAACGTTATCACGCTGAATCTGAGTCGTGTCATTCAGCAGGGTAAAGATCTGCGTGGCGAGATTGAAAAGATTCAAAAGTATCAGGTGGCTTACAGGAAGCTGATGGAGCACTATCAGGCGTGTGGCATGCTTCCTGTGTACGATGCCGGCTTTATTCATCTCGATAAGCAGTTTTTGACCATAGGCATCAACGGCATGGTCGAGGCTGCTGAGTCTCAAGGCATTGTGGCAGGCAATAACAGTGACTATAAGGCATTCGTTGAACGCCAGCTGAAGATCATCTACCAGGCAAATAAAGATGCGAGCCGTCGCTGGGGCTATAAGTTTAATACCGAATTTGTGCCGGCCGAAAACTTAGGCGTCAAGAACGCCAAGTGGGACAGAAAGTCCGGGCTTAAGGTTAACAGGGATTGCTATAACTCCTACTTCTATCCGGTAGAGGATGAATCGATAAACCTGGTGGATAAATTTGTGCTTCATGGCAAAGAGCTGACCCAGTTCCTGGACGGAGGCTCGGCGCTGCATCTGAACCTGGATGAGAGTCCGGATCCAGAGCAGTATTTCAAGATATACCAGATAGCAGCAAGGACAGGGTGTAACTACTGGACCACTAACGTGAAGGTGACCATCTGCAACACCTGTAATCACATAGATAAGCGAACCTTACACGCCTGTAGCGTCTGTAACAGTCAGGATATCGATTGGGCTACACGGGTGATTGGCTACCTCAAGAGAGTCACCAGTTTCAGTGAGCCAAGGCAGAAGGAGCACGCGTTAAGGCACTATCATCGTGAGGAAACCAGGCTGAAGAAGGTGAGCTGATCTCACCCGAAGTGATTGTTTGATAGCAAGGACAAAGCCTAAGGAAAGCGCTTTGTCCTTTTTAGTCACCGCACGTCGATAACTTGCCGATGCTCTGGCTTAGAGCATGAGCTTAAAAAGTGAATTATTGAAAGTTAGCTGTTGCCGGCGACTGCCGATTTTGAATAGCTAAACTGGCTCTCTACTTTCCACACCCGGTATCTTAGCTCACTCCCTTGGGGCAGATAGAACACCTTGGCCAGACGGCTATCATAGCTAAGCTTCAGCTCGTCTCTTATCTGCACAAATGCCTCAGCGTGCTCAGCTTTATGTATGCAAGCCATGCGTGTGCTGGGACCTTCAGTGATGCTGTCTACCTGGTAATAGTTGTAGCCCCAACCTTTGACCGAGTGCTGCTTCAGTTCACCCGTTAGCATCTGCTTATTACAATCTAGCATCTTGGTTTGCCCTATCTGGATCTCAACCATGTAGTTTGACTCGTCGCTGAGCCTTGGCAGGGTAAGTATGTGCTGTTCCATGCCTTCGGCCGGGATAGGGAACATCTTTGTCGCGTCCAGGCGCTGATAATTTGTCGCCGAGAAGACCTGGTTGGAGATCATATTCTGATTATGTCCGTTTGGGTGCGCAGGGCTGGTTGCCAGTGCATTAAATGAAAGAAGTGAGAGTGCTAATGCGGTTGCCGAGAATGCGTGCTTGGCGGTTCTTGATGTGAATGAATTCATGAATGCTCCAAAAAATTGTATCTGTGTTTCTGTTTCGATAACCCTATAAACGACACAAAAATGAAAAGGGGTTAATTATTTTAAATTTTTTTTGAGTCTGACTTTATGGTCAGTTGCATCCATATAAATTTGTGCCTGCAAAAGTCGAAGGCACCGAACTTGAGTTGGTTGGTAAATTCAACTGTTAATATGCCATTGTTTTTTGAGTAAAATGTGTAACTATGGGCTTCTCCTGCTCCTGTTTCGGTAGAGATAAATTATCGGCTCAGGGGCTGAAATTATGGTGTTTGACCGCAAGTAGAGAAAGCCAATTGCGATACCCGCCAAGAAGGTGGAAGAGTGTAGGTAGATCACCTGTAACTATTGCTCTACGGGATGCTCCAATGGGAAGTGAAAACTCATGGTGTAGTACGACTCAGATAAATGAGTTGTCAAAGTTATGATTTAGGGTCTTAAGAGCTGCTTTTGAATTTCGGTGTTATCAACGAATTACCCTGATTCTATAGGGAGATAATCAATTCCCAGAGAATAATGTTGATAAGCGGAATAATTGAACTAATGTTAGATAAAACACAAAGTCGGTCAGGTATCTCATCATGTTGTTTTTTAGCTCATTCCTTAAAGAAAACAGATCGTTCGATTGGTTACTTAAGACATTCATAATTACTTCTTCTTTGGTGGTACATGGGGCTGTGTTAGCTGATGCCGATGGTAACTTAACGGCCAGCGCAGGCGTAACCGAGCCGGTTGCTTTGCCGACGACTGCCACTACCACTGGGGCGGCGGTTGATATCTTTGACTTTACTTTAACTGATGGCGGCGGCGGTGACGCCTTGGCGATGGATATCAGCCAAATTGTGGTCAATGTCACCGGAACCGGTGACGAAAATAAAGTGGTATTTCGTTTAAACGGCCCGGATGTAACCAATGTGGTCGGCAGCGTTGGTGTGAATACCATCACCTTCAGTGGCCTGGCGATATCCGTCGCCGACGGTCTCTCGGAGATCTATACGGTTAATGCGTATTACGGAGACAATACCGGTTTAACGGAGGGGCAAACTTATATTCTGTCGGTTGATGGTGATACCGATGTCACCAGCGGCGGAGGAACTACTATGGGGGCAACCACGGCCGTAAACAATGGCAGTGGGACAACGGTTGCCGTCACTGCGACTCAGCTGGTGTTTAGTGCTCAACCCGGTGCGACTGTGGTAACCAATACCAACATGGGGCCCGTTACTCTGCAGGCTCAGGATGCGGCGGGCAATGTCGATACCGATTTCACTGAGCTCATAACGTTAACCGATGAGAATCAGGGGGCAGAGACAGATGCGACGGGCACGCTGTCGACGACCTCTAACGGCAGCAGTCTTGCTGTTGCCGCGACGGCGGGTCAAGTCTCCTGGGCCAATTTGACCTATGATGTTATTGCGGCAATCAATATTGATGCAAATTCAACGAGCTTCAATGTCGAAAGTAGTAATATTGCAGTTACGGGCAATACCGATGGGGATTTAACGGCCAGCGCCGGCGTAACCGAGCCGGTTGCTTTGCCGACTACTGCCACTACCACTGGGGCGGCGGTTGATATCTTTGACTTTACTTTAACCGATGGCGGCGGCGGTGACGCCTTGGCGATGGATATCAGCCAAATTGTGGTCAATGTCACCGGAACCGGTGACGAAAATAAAGTGGTATTTCGTTTAAACGGCCCGGATGCAACCAATGTGGTCGGCAGCGTTGGTGTGGATACCATCACCTTCAGTGGCCTGGCGATATCCGTCGCCGACGGTCTCTCGGAGATCTATACGGTTAATGCGTATTACGGAGACAATACCGGTTTAACGGAGGGACAAACTTATATTCTGTCGGTTGATGGTGATACCGATGTCACCAGCGGCGGAGGTACCGCCATGGGGGCAACCACGGCCGTGAACAATGGCAGTGGGACAACGGTTGCCGTCACTGCGACTCAGCTGGTGTTTAGTGCTCAACCCGGTGCGACTGTGGCGACCAGCGTCAACATGGGGCCCGTTACTCTGCAGGCTCAGGATGCGGCGGGCAATGTCGATACCGATTTCGTTGAGATCATTACCTTAACCGATGAGAATCAGGGGGCAGAGACAGATGCGCCGGGCACGCTGTCGACGACCTCTAACGGCAGCAGTCTTGCTGTTGCCGCGACGGCGGGTCAAGTCTCCTGGGCTAATTTGACCTATGACGTTATTGCGGCAATCAATATTGATGCAAATTCAACGAGCTTCAATGTTGAAAGTAGTAACGTTGCGGTTACGGGCAATACCGATGGGGATTTAACGGCCAGCGCCGGCGTAACCGAGCCGGTCGCTTTGCCGACGACAGCCACTACCACTGGGGCGGCGGTTGATATCTTTGACTTTACTTTAACCGATGGCGGCAGCAGTGACGCCTTGGCGATGGATATCAGTCAAATCGTGGTCAATGTCACCGGAACCGGTGACGAAAATAAAGTGGTATTTCGTTTAAACGGTCCGGATGCAACCAATGTGGTCGGCAGTGTTGGTGTGGATACCATCACCTTCAGTGGCCTGGCGATATCCGTCGCCGACGGTCTCTCGGAGATCTATACGGTTAATGCGTATTACGGAGACAATACCGGTTTAACGGAGGGGCAAACATATATTCTGTCGGTTGACGGTGATACCGATGTCACCAGCGGCGGAGGAACTACCATGGGGGCAACCACGGCCGTAAACAATGGCAGTGGTACAACGGTTGCCGTCACTGCGACTCAGCTGGTGTTTAGTGCTCAACCCGGTGCGACTGTGGCGACCAGCGTCAATATGGGGCCCGTTACTCTGCAGGCTCAGGATGCGGCGGGCAATGTCGATACCGATTTCGCTGAGATCATAACGTTAACCGATGAGAATCAGGGGGCAGAGACAGATGCACCGGGCACGCTGTCGACGACCTCTAACGGCAGCAGTCTTGCTGTTGCCGCGACGGCGGGTCAAGTCTCCTGGGCCAATTTGACTTATGACGTTATTGCAGCAATCAATATTGATGCAAATTCAACGAGCTTCAATGTTGAAAGTAGTAACGTTGCGGTTACGGGCAATACCGATGGGGATTTAACGGCCAGCGCCGGCGTAACCGAGCCGGTCGCTTTGCCGACGACAGCCACTACCACTGGGGCGGCGGTTGATATCTTTGACTTTACTTTAACCGATGGTGGCAGCAGTGACGCCTTGGCGATGGATATCAGCCAAATCGTGGTCAATGTCACCGGAACCGGTGACGAAAATAAAGTGGTATTTCGTTTAAACGGCCCGGATGCAACCAATGTGGTCGGCAGCGTTGGTGTGGATACCATCACCTTCAGTGGCCTGGCGATATCCGTCGCCGACGGTCTCTCTGAGATCTATACGGTTAATGCGTATTACGGAGACAATACCGGTTTAACGGAGGGGCAAACTTATATTCTGTCGGTTGACGGTGATACCGATGTCACCAGCGGCGGAGGAACCACCATGGGGGCAACCACGGCCGTAAACAATGGCAGTGGGACAACGGTTGCCGTCACTGCGACTCAGCTGGTGTTTACGATTCAACCTCTAACTGCAGTGATTCAAGGTGCCAATATGGGACCCGTTACTCTGCAGGCTCAGGATGCGGCGGGCAATGTCGATACCGATTTCATTGAGATCATAACGTTAACCGATGAGAATCAGGGGGCAGAGACAGATGCGCCGGGCACGCTGTCGACGACTTCTAACGGCAACAGTCTTGCTGTTGCCGCGACGGCAGGACAAGTCTCCTGGGCGAATTTGACCTATAGCGCCATTGCAGCAATCAATATTGATGCAAATTCAACGAGCTTAAATGTGGAAAGTGGCTTAGTTACGGTTTCTACTAATAATACCGCACCAGTAATAACTCAAGGCATTTCAACACTCGTAAATATGGATGAAGATGGCAGCCCTACCAGCTTTTCTCTTAGTTTAAATGCAACCGATGATCAAGGAGATACCTTAACATGGAGCATTACGACTCCGGCGATTAATGGTACAGCAAGTGCTTCAGGTACGGGGACATCTAAAAATATCGGTTACATCCCAAATCGAGATTTTAACGGTAGTGACAGTTTTGTTGTAAGGGTAGATGATGGCAATGGCCTGAGTGATGATATTACTGTCAATGTTGCTATCGCTCCTTCGAATGATATACCGGTTGTTATTGCTCAAGCAGTGAGTACTGATGAGGATGTAGCACTGGCGATTACATTAACAGGTACCGATGCAGATGGTGACACTTTAACTTTCTCTGTTGTTAGTCAACCATCTCATGGTGTTCTTAGCGGTAATGCTCCCAGTTTAACCTATACGCCTAATGCAGATTATGCCGGTGTAGACAGTTTCACATATAAAGCCAATGATGGCTCTGTTGATTCCGGCATAGGAACAATTAGTATTGCTATCAACAATGCTAATGATGCGCCAGTTGTTATTGATCAAGCTGTAGGTACTGATGAAGAGGTGGCGTTGGCTGTTATATTATCGGGAACCGATGCTGACGGTGATGCTTTAACTTATTCTGTTGTTACTCAACCGTCTGGTGGTGTACTCAGCGGTAAAGCTCCCAGTTTAACCTATACACCGAATATGGATTTTGCCGGCGAAGATAGCTTTACCTATAAAGCCTTCGATGGCAAATTGGATTCCAATAACGGAACAGTAAGCATCACTGTCAGAAATAATAATGATGACCCGGTGGCTCTTGATGATGAGGTCACCATACAGTCAGGTGAATCGATAGAGATATCGGTGTTAGACAATGATACCGATGCTGACGGGGACACATTAACAGTTGTTGTATCTTCAGCTGATCTAGGTGTTGCTACGGTCCAAAATAAGAGTACCGTTTTATATCAATCATTAGCCGGGTTTGTAGGTGATACAGTCGTTCAATACGGAATTACCGATGGAAATGATGGTAGCGGAACGGCAGAAATATTGATCCATGTATTGGCTATGAATGATGAAAGCCTTCCTGTTATCACTCTACCAGAGAATATTGAAATTAATGCCAGCGGATTCCAAACTCAGGTTGACTTGGGGGTAGCCGTTGCTGTTGATAGCAGTGGGAACCCAGTTCCTGTGACTTTACTGGATGACAACGACTACTTTACTCCAGGTAGGCATTTTATATATTGGCAGGCCGTTGATGTTCATGGAAACAGTGTGACAGCCACACAAACGGTAAAAGTAAACCCGTTGATTCATTTGTCTCAGGAACAAACGGTTGCAGAAGGTCAAAGTGTTAGAGTCGATGTTCTTCTTAATGGAAGCTCTCCAGATTACCCTTTAGAGATCAATTACAGTTTATCGGGTAGTGCGGGTACCAATGACCACGATTTAACCGATACGGTTTTGGTTATTGAATCTGGCATTGAGGGGCGTATTGAATTCAGTACTCTGGATGATGGTGTTTCAGAAGGGGATGAATTATTACAACTGACTTTAGATCCGTTACTTAATTCAAACTCGCCAACTCATAATGTCATCATTACTGAGAAGAATATTGCCCCTATTATTTCACTTGATATTCAGCAGGGTGGTGACTCAAGTATATTACTTTTAAAAAGCGGAGGAGACGTAGTTGTTACTTCGACACTGTTTGATGGTAATAAAAATGATAATCATATATACGACTGGAGTGGCGTTTCGGAAGAGTTAATAGATTTAGATACGGATGAGCGAAGCTTTACCTTTTCTCCTCTCGAATTAAACGGGGGGACCTATGAAGTCAGACTTTTAGTCAGTGATGATGGAGTACAGCCACTAAGCAATGAAACTAGCATGTTTATTGAAGTTGTAGACAGCTTGCCAGTATTGACCAATGATGACTCTGACGGAGATGGTATTCAAGATGTTATCGAAGGTTTTGGAGATGTTGATGCCGATGGTATCCCTGATTACCTGGATAATATTGCAGCTTGTAATATCTTGCTAGAGCAAGTTGATAAAAACTCAAGCTTCTTAATAGAGGGAGAGCTCAGTGGCTGCTTATCTTTGGGTGCGACTGCTATGGGAGGAGAAAGTGGTGGAGCCACTCTGTACGATGGCAGCGCACAAAGTAATTCGATTCCCGAAGATAGCGAGACAACTAATATTGGAGGCATTTTTGATTTTACTATTTCTCAAATAGCCAAAGGGCAGGTATACCTTATTACTTTGCCGCAGTTACAACCAATTCCCACCGATGCTATTTATAGAAAGTACCTTCCCGATATTGGCTGGACTAATTTTGTCGAAGATGCCAATAACCAAATAGCCAGCACTCAAGGTGAAGAGGGGTATTGCCCTTCACCTGACAGTGAAAAGTACCAACTTGGTTTAACTGAGGGGTTCTGGTGTGTTCGTTTGATGTTAGAAGATGGTGGGCCTAATGATGCAGATGGTGTTGCAAATGGTGAGATCAGAGATCCTGGAGGGGTTGTTATTTATACTTCCGCTAACAGTTTCCCTATTGCTAATGATGATACGGTAGAAATTGGCAAGAATGAAACGGTTACTATAGAAGTACTTGAAAATGATACTGATAATGATGGTGATATGTTGAGTATACTGAGTGCAATAGCTCAGCATGGTAATGTGGAAATTAGTAACAATGCATTAATCTATTCGGCTCCTGAAGGCTATTTAGGCGATGATGAACTTAGCTATGTTATTTCTGATAATAATGGTGGCAATGACAGTGCTAAGGTTGTTGTTCTAATACGAAACAGAACGCCAATAGTCAACAATGAATCTGTTTATACAAAACCTGGGGTAACGATAACTGTTAATGTTTTGGCAAATGATACTGATACGGATAGTGATCAACTCACAATACTTTCAGCTACCGCTGAGTTTGGCTCAGTCAGTATTAATGAAGATCAAACATTGAATTATACTTCATCAGATACTTTTATAGGTACTGATACTATTGAGTATCTGGTTAGTGATGGTGTTGGAGGAACTGCTCATGGAATCGTTACTGTTATTGTTACTCAGCCTTCTTCAAAAACTAGTGGAGGCGGTGCAATTAGTTTTTATTGGATATTATTACTAATCGTATTGCTATATAGATTAAGGGTTAAAGTTAAGGATTAAGGATTAAGGATTAAGGATTAAGGATTAAGGATTAAGGATTAAGGATTAAGGATTAAGGATTAAGGATTAAGGATGATATGAGCCCGGTGTAGTGGCCAAGTCACATTGCCCACTACAGATTTTATCGCGTAAAGTAGAGCTGGCAGAGCCAGTAAAGTGAGGGGCTGCTAGGCTTGGCTCAGTGCCACTTCGTTTGATGGTTTAGCCAAGCATTATCCGTACTCTTATTGGGGCGTTAGACGTCAGGATGACAGCTGTGAAGAAATGCGATCAATCTAGAGTGAGATCTAAAGCTACATGTCACTGTGGCGCAATTGTTGTTGAGTTTCCCGGTGTACCCGAGAAGGTCACCGAGTGCAATTGCTCTATTTGTAGAAGACTTGGTGCCCTATGGATTTACTGTGCTGTTGAAGATGTTTCGCTCTTCTATGCGCAAGGTGCAACATCAACGTATGCCTGGGGCGATAAAACACTTGAATTTCACCGTTGCAAGATTTGTGGTTGCGTTACCCATTGGTTGCCCTTGAATGAAAAATACCCGGCTATGGGTATCAACGCTCGGATGATTGATGGTCTGCACCCTACGGATGTCGAGATTGCGCATGAGGACTTTGGGGGAGCCGGATGTTTTTGGAGTTAAGTAGAGACCCGACTCGGCCAACGCCACACAAATAACTCAAAAGGAAGAATAACGCTTGGCTTTTGCCCATTATTTGCTAATTTTAGCCTAGCTTAAACCGCCAAATAACCGGGCGTTACATTTCGGGAGATATATGGCATTCGGTCTATACATCAAGGATGAGAGGGCATCGATTGAACACTGGAAAGAAGGTATGTTCGATCTTATTTCTCAAGATGAAAGATTCCCACAGCTAAATCTAATCTTCGAAAAAATACTAGAGTGACCCCCGCATTGAATCTGAGCAGTCTAATGATTTAGTTCATGAGTTAATTGTTCTTAGGGCAGAAATTGTATCAAACAATGATTACAAACATATTGTTTTACTTATCGATAGATTGCTTCATTTTTAAGTAAGGCATATAAAACAGGTCAGTCAGTTAAGTGCGCAAGTGATTGAGTTAAAAGAAATTAAATGAGTGCGTCATGGCGCTGCTTCATGGCTGGAATAGCTTAAACTGAGTTTGTTCTTGACTAGGTTAATATGCGCCATAATCAGGCATGTTTTTCAAGGGATTAGAGCATGGAATACGCATCTGGGTTAATTAAACTAAAACCTGAAACTGAGGGGAAAGTTGAAGAGTGGAAAAGCGCGATCTCTTCTCGCCTGGATGAAGCTGCGGCAACGTTGCAAGATGAAGACGTTCAGATAGAGTCTTGGTTTAAAGTTGAAATCGAGGGTAGCAAATACCTCTTATGGTATTTGCGCGCCAACTCAATTAAGCGTGTGTTCGAGGTTTCAATGAAGTTTAAGCACCCGATTGACAAGTTTCATTATGAACTAATGGCCGAAATTACGGCGGAAAACGGTAATATCCAGGCATAGCCTTTAATAGATATTCCTAGGACAAAAACATGACAATGAAGATCTTGCTGGTCTGGCCGGGCTGAATGTTTTTCGGGAAGGTAACTCCTATTGCGTAGAGGCACTGAATAACCCTGAACCTATAGACGGGTCAAATGAAATTAATATAGCGCTTAAATTTTTTCAGCAACTGGTTATGGATCCCCTGAACACTACAGGGTGTAGCAAAAGATGGCAGTTGCGGTCGGCTCAATAAACCCATGAGGATGTAAATTGAACAACTATTTTGACAGTCCTTTCGAGGGCAAATCACTGAAAGAGCAAGTGACAAACCCGAATATCATAGTGGGTGATCACAGCTATTATTCCGGCTATTACCACAATCACAGCTTCGATGACTGTGCCCGCTACTTAATGCCTGACAGAGACGATGTCGATAAGTTAATCATCGGCAGCTATTGCTCAATTGGGTCCGGGGCCGTGTTTATGATGGCGGGTAACCAGGGGCACCAAAACTCTTGGGTCAGCACTTTTCCGTTTTTTTACCGGGATAATGAAAACTTCGCTGATGCAAAAGATGGCTTCGAGCGCTCGGGCGACACCGTCATAGGAAACGATGTCTGGATTGGCAGCGAAGCCATGATCATGAGTGGTGTCACAGTGGGAGATGGTGCCATCATTGCCAGTCGTGCAGTTGTGACAAAAGATGTCGAACCCTACTCGGTTGTGGGCTCAAATCCCGCCAGACATATACGTTCTCGTTTCGGTGAAGATGAGGTGGCTCAGCTGCTTGAGATGAAGTGGTGGCTGTGGAGTGATGAACAGGTTAAGAGAGCGATGGGCTTGATCTGTTCGTCGGATATTCAGGGGCTATATGACTACTGGAAAGGCTTGAGCCTCTCATAATCCATGCCGTTAGGGGCTGGGTAGCTTTTATTGATACAGGACCACAAGGAGAGGGGATGGAAATGGAAACAGAGGAAACAAAAATTGAAACAGAAACAGAGCGGTTACTGTTCAGGCGGTTCTCTTTAGATGATGTTGCCGGCTTCTACGGGCTGAACCTCGACCCTCTGGTGCTCAAGTTTACCGGCGATAAGCCGTTCAGCAGTCGCAGTGAAGTTGTTAGGTTTATTGAAGAATATGACCAATATGACAAGTATGGCTTCGGTCGCTGGTCTCTGTATCTGAAAAGTTCAGGTGAATATATTGGCTTTTGCGGGCTTAGACAGTCACCCGAAACCGGTGAGGTGGATATCGGTTTTCGCCTGATGCGAAGATTCTGGCACCGGGGATATGCGTTAGAGTCGGCAAAAGCGTCATTGGAATTAGCCTTTACCCGCTATGGTGTCGACACAGTGATAGCCCGAGCCATGAAAAATAACCTGGCGTCACAGCGGTTGATTCAAAAGCTGGGCATGCAGCTTGATTCAAGCTTTATCGAATCGGGTGAGGAGTGGCTTAAATATGAACTCAAACAAGAGCGTTGGTTGCTTAACAACCAAGAGGGTGAGGGTTAGCTTGCCGTAAGTGGCTCAGCTGCTATATCTACACGCGGCGGTAAAATTAACTCTCTTAAGTTACGTCTCTACTCTATCGCAGGCTCCGGCCCCTTTCGAACAAACCGCCGCCAGCAGATAAAATGCCGCCCCGAAGAGCATGACGGATGGGATGCCGCTATAGAGGGCGAGACCTGCCGCGGCAATGGAGGTGAGGACGGAGGCACAGCCGTTCATAGCCCAGGCGTAGGCCCGCTGCAGAGGGGTCGTAAGCAGGCTGCGCATCCCCAGAGCGAATGGTATCCCCATTAAAATGCCTGGTGGAATGAGTAAAAGCAGCGCAAATAGATAGCGGAGCAGCACAGGTAAGCCCAGCAGGAGGGTGAGCAGCGGCTCCATTAAGATTACAATACCAAGAAGCAACGGACAGAGGCCGACAAGAGAGTAGATAACCGCGTCTCTGCTCATTTTTTGAGACCACCACCCTCCGATGCCGGAAGCGAGCAGAATACCGGCCAGGACCAGGGTGAAACTTATCACCGGGCTGGAAAATATCAGGATATAAGCCTTGATAAAATAGATCTCCACGAACATGAACCCCGCCCCGATGGAGAAGAAATAGAGCTTCTGCGCCGTAGGGACTCTCTCTTTCCTCCTTCCGGAAAGGAGCCTGGGAAGCATCAAAAGCAGGGCTGCGACAGCCAGCGCCTCGACAAAGACTACCGCCACGACGACCTCGCCTGAAAGCAGCATTGAATAGGGTCTGCTTCCCATGCTGAGATATAGCTCTTCCAATCGATCCCACTTGATATAGCGACCGGGAAACGGCCGGTGGTCACTCTGAGGGGCCGTATCCAGCAGGTAATCATCGAAATAATCCTGCTCGCTTCCCTCACCGTAATGCCGAAGCAGTTGCCTGACGGCAAGGTAGTGATGGGGGAGCTCAAAAATATTGAAGCGATTGGCAGCAGACGGTGGCATATCCCGGATATAGACAAGGTCGAAATTCAGCCTTTCAGCAAGCGCTATCGCAGCCTCCCCATTTTGAATGGGATTTTTACTGATCAGCAGAGTAAAGATCCCCCAGTTTCTTAATAGCATCAGGTGCTGCTGTGGTTTTGTCACGCCTCTCTCTACCAGGGCTTGCATCGCAGTGGCAAAGAGGCGGAGGGAGTCGGAGGGGGGGAGAAGGAGCTTGCGCGAAATAATGATAACTCCATTATCAGAGAGATGGTTAAGGTATTCGTCGAAGGCCTGTGTGGTGAACAGGTACTCCTGGCTGAGCGCCGCAGATCCGGGCAGAGATGTTCCCCAACTCTCAAGATGGATGATGTCGTATTTCCTTTGCGACTGACTGAGAAATATGCGGGGATTTTCGGCCGTTGCAGACAGGTTGTAATGCTGGCCTATGGCCCGGGCTATTGCCTGGCTCTCATGAATCACTGTCAGCTCCGGTACCTTAGCTGACAGTGCGGTGGGTATGCTGCTTCCTCCGCCTTTGAGGATAAGCAGTGCACTTTGGGGTTGAGCGACAAGCTGATAGCCTAGCGCCGGCAAGGTGAAGCCTGCAAAGGTGAACCCCTCAGCGTTGCCCCTCTCTCCATAGAGCACCAGCTGCTCGTCTCCGTCCCGGAAAATCGATTTCTGCACGGGCTGTCCACCGCTGTATTTGAGACTCAATCCCGGTGCGTAACGGATATAGGGGCTGGTGACGGTATCTACTCTGCCGGTGATGCTGCTTACCGACCCGGTGACAGTAGAGTGGGGAAACTGCAGCAGCTGGCTTATCGATTTATAGGGTGAAGGGGCGACGGTCACCTGTTCTGTGCCCCATGGGGTAAGAAGCAGAGCGGAAGTTAGCACTATAGTGCTGACACTTAGCAACGGGATAAGCCCTCTTGCGGGGCTAAAGTCGGTGCGACTGCCTTTTCTGCGCTTTATACAAGCGGCTGCAGATAGATAACACAAGGGGACTAATGCAAGGGTGACGACGAGTTTTCCCTCTGTAATAAAAGGCAGTAACAGGGAGGGAATAACGGTTCCCACCGCCGATCCTGTCATGCTGGCAAAGTAGATGATGCCGGTCTTTTCCGGCCGCTGCAGATAGGCTGCCAGTACAATAAAACCTGTGAAGAAAAATGGAATAGCCAGCAGGGTATAGCTGATAAAGAGATATAGGGCCTGAGTAGGCTCCAGTGAAAGCCTGAAGTAGTCGAGGGGAAGTTTGGTTAAAATGATGAAGGCCAGCAGTGTAGAGCAGCTATAGAGGAGCACCAAAGTCGATGTCGCTTCCTCTGCGGCCAGCCGTCTTCTCCACTCTCTCTGTTTTGAGTCGAGAATGCTCAGCAGTGTGCCGCTGGCGGCAAAGCCGAAAAGCGCGATGCTTATCACCATAAAGGAGAGATGATTCCACTGGCTGATCGAGAAGGCCCTTGCCAGCAGTACCTCGAAGGCAAGAGAGGAGAGGGATACCAGGAAGACGGCCGCAAGAACCATTATCTCTCCCCGCTGTCCTTCATTGCATGTCCGGTCATGGGAACGAAGAGTACGCCGGAGATCTGCCAAACCCTATAATCGTCTCCCTTCCTGGTGACAAGCACCAGGTTTTGATAACTGAAAGGGTTGCCCAGGGGAAGCACCAGTCGTCCACCGTCTTTGAGTTGCGCTAAGAGGGGAGGAGGGACATGATCTACGGCGGCGGTGATCATAATTGCATCGAAGGGAGCCTGTTTCTCCCAGCCGAAGTAGCCGTCACCGCAGCGGGTCTCAATATTGGTATAACCCAGCGAGTCCAGAAGTCTGCCGGAACTACTGCAGAGCTTCTCCTTGATCTCTATGCTGAAGACCTCTTTGGCGACCCTGGAAAGCACCGCCGCCTGATATCCGGAGCCGGTACCAATCTCGAGCACGATTTCACTGCCGGTGAGTTCCAGTAACTCTGTCATCAGGGCGACAATGTAGGGCTGTGAAATGGTCTGTCCTTCACCGATCGGCAGGGGAGAGTCTGTATATGCTCTGAAAGTCAGCAGGCCCGGTACGAAGAGGTGTCTGGGGACCTCTCTCATTGCCGTCAGCACTCTCTTGTCTTTAATGCCACGCATGCTGATCTGCTCTTGCACCATATTCTCTCTGGCACGCAGATATCTGTCGGCATCCTCAGCGGCTGATGCCGTAAGGCTCTGCTGCCCGAATATGAAAAGGGTAATAAACATAAATACTAGTTTACCCATAGCGCGCTCCCCCGCAGGGTTTTGGTATAACCCAATCAATATTGAGTATAGGAAGAATAGAGGTTTATTAGAAAGGTTGACTGGTTGTTACTCTGTTAAGGCTCAAGTCCGAAGCAGGTGCATTATTCGTCAATAGCGGACCAGCGTCACCTGGGCTCGAGACGTTAGGTTTTGTTACATATACATAAAGGTTTACTACGTATTTCCGTGTTAGCTTTGATAGGTTTTCAAATCATAGGGAATTGAGTGATGAATAATTTACAGAAGATGGGGGGAGTTGCAGCACTTTTTGAGGCTGTCATCTATATATCGGCTTTTGTGTTTTTTGGCGCTATATGGGAATACCCTGCAAATGTTAATGCAGTACAGGAGTTTACTTTTCTCTCCGACAACCAATTAACCCTATCCCTGCTCAATTTGGCTATGTATGTTCTTTTCGGGATATTTCTGGCAGTGCTGGTCTTGGCGCTTTATCAGCGCGTTAAAGATAGAGCTCCGACTCTTGCACAGTTAGCTTCGCTTTTTGGCATAGTTTGGGTTGGTTTAGTCATAGCCAGCGGAATGATCGCAAATATCGGTTTAGAAGCGGCGATTGAGATCTCTGCGAAGGATCCCGAACAGGCTATGACGCTCCTGTTGATTATTAACACCATAGTCGAGGCCCTGGGCGGCGGGAATGAAATTGTTGGCGGGCTCTGGGTACTTCTGTTGAGTGTTGCGGCCTTAAGAGCGAATGAACTCCCTAAGATACTTAATTACCTTGGGATGTTTATCGGCTTGGTCGGTATCCTTACTCTCTATCCCGCCGAGATACTGACAGAGGTTTTTGGTTTAGGTCAGATCTTGTGGTTCGCTTGGCTGGGAAAGGTTTTGTTAGTCGATTCTGCGCAATTCTCGGGGGCCAGAGATGTTGAGGGGATCCGGTAGATGCCTGTCTGAATTTGAGTATTGAGCTGGCTATTATTTGATCGGCACAATTGAGAAAGTAGAGGAAAGGAGATGGGACCATGCCATCAATAAAGTTTATATCGAGTATCTTGCCCCTGCTGATGTGCCTCGTACTATCGGGATGTTCCCATAGTATTCACGAAGTCAATTCAGAGAATAAATTTACAGCGTCTAAGGTTATGACACTGGTTCAGGTATTAAAAGATAACGAAGCGGGCGTCGATGGGCTGGATAATCCCAGGTCTGTAAGAGTCTCTCCCGATGGCACGCATGTCGCCGTTGTCAGCGGTGACGATAATTCATTGGCAATTTTTGATATTTCCGATGATTTTAACCTGAGTTTTAACCGGGTATTTAAAAATAATACCCCAGGCATTACCGGTCTGGAGGGAGCATCACAGGTCGCCTTTCTCCCCGACGGGAACAGCTTATTTGTTGCCAGCTTCTATGATAGTGCGCTGGTGGTCTTAGACCGGGATGAAGCTAATCGATATAACTTCAGGCGCAGTGTGAGTGACGGCTTGAGTGTTGAGCGAATTTTTAACAGTGCCGAGCCTGTTGGGGCCTTAGATACTATTGGGTTATTGGGGGCCTGGGATCTCGTCGTATCTGATGATGGCCAGCAGATATATGTTACAGGTTATAAGAGTAATGGGCTCTCCGTATTTGATGTGCCAGAGCTTGACGTAGCTAACCCTGATGTTTCAGGGCTCGATGCTTCAAATAGCGACAGTTCGGCTGACAGGCCGGTACCGAGTCTGGTCAAGGGAGATGAGGTTGGGTTAGGCGGCGCCGTTGGTCTGGCTTTGTCGGCGGATAACTCATTGCTTGCTGTTACAGGTTTCGATGAGCATATGTTGACACTGTATAACCGCACACCGGATGGTGAGCTGAGGTTAAGTCAGACCTTAATAGGAGGGGAGAGCGGGATCCATCACCTGATTAATCCTCAAGTCGTCAGATTTTCGCCGGACGGAGATCACATCTATGTCGCCTGTGCGGGGAGTAATGCCGTCGTTATATTTAATCGAATAGAGACGGAGGCCGGGGATAGAGAATACACCCTGTTCCAGACTATCATTGATGAGGATGTCGACGGAGGCTTGAAAGGGGTTGGCAGTTTAGCCGTAAGCGCAGATGGAAATAAGCTCTTTGTTGCCGCTGAGGCCGACAGCGGTGTACTGGTTTTTAAAAAAGAAGATGATGGCCGCTTACTTCTGGAATCGAAACTCATAAATAGTGAAGCCGACGGCGCTCCAACCGATATGACAGCCGCAGGGAGGAATGGTTTGGAGGGAGTATCCTCGCTCTATCTTTCGAAAGATGACAGCTACCTGCTGGTGACATCGGCAAAGCATGATTCATTGTCGGTGCTTAAGCTACACCATGATCGGAGGGATTAGCGGTCGGTAGATGGGGGAAGGTGTCAACCTTCCTCCTTCTCTCTTGTGTTAGCCCTTTTTCTGGTATCCATATCGTTTAATCTTCTGGTACAGGGAGGAGAGACTGATCCCTAAGCGTTTGGCTGCTTCATGCTTATTTCCGTCGAGTAGTTTTAGCGCCCTGAGTATTTGCTCCTTTTCGACCTCCTCCATGGGGCTGATGGTTGAATTTGTGGACGAAACGGTGTCCGCTATCTCCAGGCCTCTGGGGAGATCCTCAAGCTTGATCCGCTTTCTTTGACACATGACTACCGCATGTTCTATGGTATTTTCCAACTGCCTGACATTGCCGGGCCAGCCAAATTGAGTCAATCGCTGGATGACCTCAGGATAAAAACCAATAACCTCCTTGCCGATCTTGTTTGATGTGCGTTCAAGGAAGTGGCGTGCTAAGACTAAAATGTCTTCGGCTCGCTCCCTAAGCGGTGGCACCACAAGCTCGAATACACAGAGGCGATAATAGAGATCTTCCCTGAAATTACCCTCTTTAACCTCTTTAGCAAGGTTTCGGTTGGTTGCGGCCACGATTCTGACATCCACCTTTCGGGGAGTATTCTCTCCGACTCTTCTGATCTCCCTCTCCTGTAGCACACGCAGTAGTTTTGCCTGCATACCGGCAGACAGCTCACCTATCTCGTCCAGAAACAGGGTTCCGCCATTTGCGGCTTCAAATAGGCCAATTCTCTCCTTGTTCGCGCCGGTAAATGCCCCTTTGGCATGACCGAAAAACTCACTTTCAAGCAGGGTTTCAGTTACTGCGCTGCAGTTTATTGCTACAAATGATCTCAGTGCCCGCGCCGATTCACCGTGGATTAATCTGGCAATTTTTTCTTTACCGGCGCCGCTTTCACCGGAAATAATAACAGCCGACTCAACCTTAGCGATGCGTCTGGCAAAGTCCAGAGTCTTGCTCATTGTCTTACTTCTGGCAACAATACCGCCGGCACTCTCACTCTCAGCAAATCTTGTACGTAAGTTTATTTTCTTTTCGACACTGGTTAGCTTGGTTGTGACCTCGTGAAGGACTTTATCTATGGTGTCTGCCTGGAAATAGGGTAGATAGGGCTCAATCTGCTCACCCCACTCATCTTTGGTCCGTGCCCGGGCATGACACAATGCGTCTCCCTTGGCATGGCACTGATGTTCGATACAGTAGATCTCTTCACCCAGCATGCGGGAGCAGTAACCGCTGACATAGCCGGTTAAGGTCCAGCAAACTGGCTCATGGGCCATACCAAGGTGCAAAGTATGCTGCTCTGCCTCGTAGGAGTCTTCCCAAAAAATGTCAGCGTTAAACTTGGGCTCAAAGGTCCAATCGCATTTGGCGATATTCACAAGTCCCTGCAGTTGATGCAGGCTGGGGCCAAAGTCAGGATCTTTGAGTAGATCGCTATATTCCCTGTCAAGACTATCTGCAGTGCTCCATCCATGGGCATATCCCATTCTGGTTAAAATATTGCGTGCAGCGAAACTCCCTATATTTTCTATGAGCTCTTTGCGTAACAGCCCCATGGCTATGGCGTCCAATATCAGGGCTCTGTGTCCCATGAACTGCATGTTGCCTCCTTTGGGATTAAAGGAGAAAACGTGTTCTAAATTCAACTCCGAAGCTTTCATTATTAACGCCTTATTTAGCGACCACTTAGTACCTGGGAAGATGTGTAAATCTTACTTAATAGTGACGATTTAAACTTGGATCGATTTCTAAAAAATGGAATTGAGTTTACAAAAAATAGAATTCAGAAAATACCTCCCAA
Source organism: uncultured Shewanella sp. (assembly GCF_947501225.1). Classification (GTDB taxonomy): domain Bacteria; phylum Pseudomonadota; class Gammaproteobacteria; order Enterobacterales; family Shewanellaceae; genus Shewanella. The sequence goes on along the minus strand of NZ_CANMUW010000002.1, from coordinate 316,169 downwards.
TATTAGAACTTGATAAAAAAACACAATATCAGTTAGTTAACACTAAGATACCCAGTTATGGGTAGTTGGCATATAACCTGCTTTATGGCAAACGATGAGTATTTTCATCAACCAATACATTTAAAGGTATTAGCCAAAGCGAGATATCAATGAAGAAAACGCGAAAGTTTTTAAACCAAAAAGTATTAATAGCAGGCTCAATGGTTTTCATCTCCACGTTAACCCTGAGCAGCCCGCTCTATGCTTACAATTTTAAACAGACCCATAAGCAGCAGGGGGGGGAGTGTCGGTCTTGTCATGGGGACGATAAAAAAGAAATTATCCAAAATGAGAAGTGCCTGGCTTGTCATGATTCCTACTCCCAGTTGAGTAAAAAAACTGCTGACATGCACCACAATCCCCACATGAGTCCGCACTTTCTGGATGTTGAATGTACCTCATGCCATCAGGGACATGATGCCATTCAAAACTTCTGTCAGGACTGTCACGGTCCAATTTCAAGACACGAAACAAAGTAACAACTAACATCAAAAAGGAATCTAATCTGTGAAAAAATGTACTAGATTGATGACGTACACCGTTTTCATGCTTTTCTCTACTCTGTCTGCAGGCACATATGCTGCCGACAAGCTTATCAACACCGACATCGTCGTAGTGGGTGGCGGTTCAACGGGGCTTTCGGCGGCGTTAACTGCTGCCGAGGGAGGGGCAAATGTTGTCGTTCTTGAAAAAAATCCATATCTGGGAGGGTCTTCAAATTTCGCCGAGGGTCTGTTTGCCGTTGAGTCCGAGTATCAGCGTGCGACATCCTATGGGTTAACCAAGGATGAAGCATTTGAACATATTGTTGAGTTCAACCATTACAAGCTCAATGCGCCGTTGATCAGGGATTTTGTCAATAACTCTGCCGACAATATCGACTGGTTAAATAAACGGGGAGTGGATTTCAAGCTTATTCAAATCTCACCAACAGAGCCCAGAGTCTGGCATATCATCAAAGAAAAAGATCAGTTTGTTCATGGCGGTGTACTCATCTCTACACTGCAGCAAAAAGCGAAAAAACTGGGCGTGCGGTTTATGTTGCGTACACCGGCTAAGAGTCTGATCTATAAAGACCATAAAGTAACCGGTGTGGAGGCTGTAGATCATAAGGGCAATAAGATCACCCTAAATGCCAAGGCCGTTGTGATAGCCACGGGTGGTTTTGGCAACAGCAAGGAGAAAATTGCCAAGTGGACGGAATATAACCCGGAGACATTTTTACCCGCACTGCCGCTGAATAAGACCGGCGACGGCATACAGATGGCAAAAGATGTTGGCGCCGATACCGAAGGCGAGACTCTGATGCCATTCCTGGGAGCCAGAGGCAAAGGCATTATCCCGCTACAGGGGATCAATACCATGACATGGCAGCCAAATAATCTCTGGGTAAACAGCTCCGGCGAGCGTTTCACTAATGAGGCGGTAGCCTTCAGCTTTGCTCAGGCGGCTAATGCAGTGGGGCGGGAGTATGGCGATATGGCCTGGGCCATTTTCGATGATGCCAGCGTCGACCATGCTGCACTCAAGGGTGTCGATAATGGGGTCGGTGTCATTGTGCCTGTAACCACAAAGTTAACCGGGCTTAGAGATGAAATTAAAAACGCACTGGCTGTAAACAGCGACGGGTTTAAGACGGCGAGCTCTATCGAGGCACTTGCAACAGAGATAGGCGTGCCGGTCGATGCGCTAAAGAAGACTTATGACAACTACAACAGCTATGCTGAAAATCACTATGACCCTGAGTTTGTCAAAGAGCATAGATGGCTTACTCCGCTTAACCAAGGTCAACTCTACGCGGTCAAAATGATGCCATATCACTTTACCTCTATCGGTGGGCTTAGCGTGAATACGCAGATGGAGGTGTTGGGACACGATAACAAAGCCATTTCAGGGCTCTATGCCGGTGGCTGTGATGTCGGGGGCCTGTATGGCGATACCTATACCCTATGGGCTTCGGGCCATGCTTATGCCTTCGCCGTCTATTCCGGACGCATGGCCGGCGAGAGCGCACTGAAAGCACTTAAATAAACCGTCAAATCACATCATCAAGGGGGGGAGTTCCCCTCCCTTAAATATATTTTCCTGGAATAATAAAATGCATATCAATTTTGCTAAAAATATCAGTAATGTATTGCTTGTCTGTGTCGGGATCGGGGGAGCGTTAAGTGGAGACGCCTGTGCCACCGAAGGCGGTGGTGGCGCTTACCCTAATGGTGCAGAGGGCATCATGGCCGGCGCATTGCCGCCCCCGGGGTTTTATTATGTTAACTACTCGACTCATTATGATGCCGATGGCGCGCAACTGCCTGTGGATCTGAAACTCGATGCGACAGCTAACGTGTCCCGCTTTGTTTATATGACAGAACATAAGCTGTTCGGTGCCGATTACGGAACCTACATGGTTGTGCCACTGCTCCATGTCAGCGCAAAGCTCGATACCCATTCACCTGCCGGCATCATCAGCAGCACTGAGAGTGGTTTGGGTGACATTGCATTTTCGCCGCTTGTTCTCGCCTGGCATTCAAAAAACTGGCATGTTGCCACAGGCCTGGAGTTTGTCGTTCCAACCGGAGATTATGACAAGCACACGCTGGCCAATCTGGGTCGAAACTATTGGACAGTTGAGCCTGTTTTTGCAGCGACCTATATCACTGACTATGGCCTGGAGTTGTCGGGTAAGTTTATGTACGACTTCAACACCGAAAATAGCGATACCAACTACAGGTCCGGACAGGAGTTTCATGTCGATTACGCCATGGCGTATCACTCAGGCCCCTGGACATGGGGTATCGGTGGCTATGTTTACAAACAGATCACCTCAGATTCAGGGGCGGGTGTAATTGACCCGGACGGAAACAAGGGCCACGTGTTGGCCGTGGGGCCGAGCGTGAAATATGACCTTGCCGGTTTGAGCATAGAAGCCAAGTATCAGGAGGAGATGTGGGTTAAAAACAGACCTGAGGGCAATAAGTTGTGGCTTAAGATGAGTCTCGCTCTGTAAATCAGTTGTACTGCTACAGTTAGCGGGTCAATGGCACTATTTTACAGAATGTGGTGCCTGCTCATCTCTTTGGGTTGGCCTTGTATCGCCAGTAAAGCTGAGCTAACGGCAGATAGACAAAAGGAAGAGGCTCACACCTCCTCCTTTTTTATCTGTTACCTGTGCATTTCCAGCGGGAGTGTCCTGATGACAGCAACCCGCCAGTGCTTTGATCGAGCTTATACCAGCTTAAACTTTCCTACCAGCGCCGTGAGCTGCTCGTTAGCCGCAGCCAGGTTACGGGTACTCTCGGCAGCTTCTACACCATTTTGGGTTAGCTCCTGTACCGTTGCCTGAATCGTACACATGTTGCGGTTGATCTCTTCGGTGACCGAGCTCTGCTCTTCCGACGCGGTGGCTATCTGTGAGCTGAGATCGTTAATGACAACCACAGAGTCAGACATGATATCCAGGCTTTCGGTTACTCTTGAGGTCTTCTCTGCCGCCTCCTGACAACTGTTTTTAGTGCTCTCCATCACCTCTACGGCGCTGGTGGCATCTTGAGTCAGGCGCGATAGGATAACATCGATCTCCGCGGTGCTGTCCTGAGTTCTTGCCGCCAAGGTGCGTACCTCGTCAGCAACTACGGCAAAGCCGCGGCCCTGCTCTCCGGCCCGGGCGGCTTCGATTGCGGCATTAAGCGCCAGCAGGTTGGTCTGATCCGCGATGCCACCAATCACACCAAGCACAGATACGATCTGCTGAGTATTGGTATTCATGGTGTGGATGCGGGTAGATGCTTCATCGACTTCACTGACAAGGGCCATCACACTGTCTGAGGCATCGGAGACGATCTGCTTCGCTGCCATGGCTTCTTCGTTAGCACTTTGGGTGTTTGAAGCGGTTTCAACCGCGCTCTGGGCTACGGTGTCGGCGGTCGAACTCATCTCTGTGATAGCGGTAACCGCAAGCTCGGTCTCAGATGAGTGGGTGGTCAGGGCGACGCTGTTACGCTCAGATTGCGCGTTTAGATGCATTATATCATCGGTGATCTGAACCGTTGCCTGAGAGATCTCCAGCATCATAGATTGCAGGTAGCCGATGAAGTTGTTGACCGATTGGCTGATATCGCCCACCTCATCTTTGGAGTGAATATCCAGACGCGAGGTCAGGTCTGCCTCACCGGTTGATAGGGTATCGATTCTATCCTTGAGTATCACCAACTCTTTGATGATGCGGCTGACGACCCATACCGATGCCACCAGTGCAAAGATGAACAGCACGGCGGCAAAGATAATGCTCTCAATGACCTTCTCGGTAAAGATCTCTTCGGTTGCATTGGTCAGGCCTTCTTGGATCTCGGTGACATCGCTGAGGTATGCGCCCGTACCGATAATCCAGCCCCATTCCGGCAGGATGCGGCGCACATAGCCTATCTTCTGCTCCGTCTTGCCTGTCTGCGGGTTGTTAAACTCCATGCGTACAAACGCATCATCTTTACCCCTGAGGTTGGCTACAGATTGCCTGGTACTCTCAACCGTTTTGCCGACAAACTCCTGCTTTGGATGAGCAAGGATCTTTCCTTGATTATCCTGGATCCAGAAGTAACCATTCTTACCATACTTAGAGGCGGTAATATTCTTAAGCACCTGTTCGATCTTGTCTTGCTTTAGGGTGCTGACATATTCGCCGGTGGCTATGACCAGGTTCATGGGCTTGAAATAGAAGGAGACCGAGATCTTCTCTTCAACCTTGCCCGATGCAGGGTTAAGGAAATAGTAGCTGGTAAAACCAAACTCCTGGCGCTTCGCCGCGCTGACAATCTCCCGGGCAAAATGGTTGCCCTTCTTGTCGGTGGCATTATAGGCGCTGGTTCCCACTTTAGTTTTGTCGGCACCATTAGCCATATTATCTACGGTGTCTGCGTCATAGGCGAAGATATAACGGCCCTTATCCCAGCGGTATTCGTTGATAAAGGCATAGATGGCTGTTTCGGCTTCTTCATGTGAAGCACTGCTGTTATAGATATTTTTAATGGTGTCTGTGAAGGTTTTCAGTTCACCTTGCAAGGTCGATTTGATGTTCGAGACTTTAGATTGTTCGTACAGGCCGGATATCGAAAGGGTGATGCTGTCTACCTGGCCCTTGAGCTTATCGTTGACGAGCTCTTCGACCTTATCTGTGACATTTATCTCCTGCTCCTCGAGTACCGCAAGTTCGGTATTTATCAGGTTGGTGATAAAAAATGCACTGATGGCTATTAGTGCAACGCAAACCGTTGTTATGAGTTTTACCTTTATGGTCATTTTCATTGTGTCTTCTGCCCCCACAGTTTTGACTGGTGAAAATAAAAAAAGCAGTGGATTCTATCTGGCTGTTTCTGGTTGCACAATTGTCGGCTTCTGTATCTGTGATGTGTGAACTTGTTATTTCTATGCAGGCGAAGTGTAAAACCAGCTTTAATTACTAAAGCCTATTATTTTCTGGGTGTTAGTTGACGAACTTTGGAGTTGTTGGTGAGGATTTTCACATCCTGAACTGTAATTTTAAAGTATGTTTATCTCAGCTCTTGCTGAGAGAGTGAGCGATTAGTTCAAGCGCTTACTTTCATGAAATTTAAAAATTCGGTGCAGTGTCAGCCGATGGTTATACTCTCCGGCCTATCTATTTCAGCATTTGCTGAAGATCCCGTTTAACTTAAATTTGTGTTGTGTATCACGATGACGCCATGTACCGGGTGATATATTCCTGTTGATTAAAAAAACCACACTGCAAAAATCGTGGGCGGACCCCCTCACATACATTTTTTGTTTACAAACACTGCCGATTGCGAAAATTCATATGGAGATTCATCATGGAAATTATCACAGGCTCGATGCGCCTTGCTTTGATTGCTGCTGTTATTGCAGCCATTGTACCTGTTAAGGTCATGGCCACGGATATTCAGGCGGAGCAACATGAAGAGCTACCTGTAAATGGGCCCATACCATTTGCTGTCTTCGATAGAGATAACAGTGGTTTCATAACCGCCGAGGAGTTTGATGCTACCCGAAACGCACGAATGGCGATGAAAGCCAGTGAAAATCGTCCGATGCATGGAAAAGCATGCAGGTGTTCATTTACGCAGATAGATAAAGATGGTGATGGAAAACTTACGAAGGAAGAGCTTGAGAATGGCCAACATGTGAACATGCAAGCGCGCCGCGAGATGATGAGACAGGGCAAAGGCATGGGGCAGGGAATGGGAAGAGGTATGGGAATGGGCAAAAATATGCCCGCTTTTGCAGACTTTGATATCGACGGAGACGGAAGCATCGTCGAATCAGAGTTTACTGAGGCCAGGTCGCAACGCATGAAGCAGATGGGGCGGCAGGGGAGGCAGATGAAGAACATGAGCCACGCCCCCTCCTTTACTGATATCGATCTCGATGGCGATGGCAAAATTAATAGCGAAGAGTTTGCAGCCCACCAGTTACACAGGCATCAGCATATGAAGCCAAAGCTGTAGCGCCTCTTGGGTCGGGGGGGACTCCCCCCAACAGTACGGCCACTAACTTTGGCCGTTTAGCCAGATTTAGTGCCGGTGAACCCGGTTACTCATCAACACAGCTTTACTGTATCTATCAGCTGTCTGCCAGCTCTAATAACTGAGGCAGGAACTTTTTATCTCGTGAGGCGATCCGGGTTTGCTCCGAAAGGACCTGCTGCAGGATGTCATTGGTCGTCAAAGGGTTTGCCAGCACAACACGAAATACCACCGACTTCAGTTCGATATCTGAGCCATAGGCATTTTCAGGATTAATTCGGGTACGGGAGACGAAAGAGGTCCCCTGTTCACGTTGCCGCTTCTGTACAAACTTAGTTAATCCATCGAGCAGATGATTAAACTGCAACAACCTCTCTGTATCGCCGTTCGCTCTCGCCTCATGCATCGCCTTCTGTACCGCCTGCGGTACAAATCGGTAGGTCAGCAGACACAGCTCGGGTTCAGATACCAGTTCGAAGTTCTCCTGCTCCTTGATGAGCTGGGCAAAGTAACGGGCTTTTTCCAGGCTGTTATTGATCAGTATCTCATAGCCGTCGCGACCTATGATCTGTAAGCAGGCGTGGACTAACATCGCAATGCCGGGACGAGACCCCTCGAGGGTTTGGCTGCCTAAGTCCTTCGAGCCTTTACGCAGAATGTATTCGGCGTGATGCTTGATGGCATTGGCAAAGGTCGGATCTTTAAATATCACCATGCCGGCCCCCATGGGCACATACATCTGCTTATGGGCATCTATGGTTACCGAGTCGGCGCGCTCGATCCCTTTGAGCAGGTGACGGTATTTCTTAGAGAGCAGGGAGGCGCCGCCCCAGGCCGCATCGACATGGAAGTGACAGTTCAGCTCTTGGGCTAACGTGGCCAGCTTATCTAAGGGGTCTATGTTACCTGTCTCTGTGGTGCCGGCTACGCCTACAATCGCCATCACCTTTATCTTATCGCGTTCGAGTGCCTGGGCCGTGTTACGCATCTTATCCACATCTACCCGGTTGTCGGCGGATGTGGGGATCTGGATGATGTTTTCCCGGCCGATGCCGAGCAGGTCGGCCGTCTTACTCAAAGAGTAGTGGCCACGCTCTGAAACTAAAATGGCCAGATCATCGTATCCATAGTGGCGCAGCCCCTTCATCAATCCCTGAGTCGCAATCCCCTTAAAGTCGCCATCGGCTTTTAACAGTTGGTTACGTGCGGTCCATAGTGCCGTGATGTTGGCTACTGTTCCACCGGAACAGAATGCACCGAGAGAGACATTTGCACTGTGCATCCAGCTCTTATAGAAAGCGTCACTCTCATCATAGATGAGGTGGTGCATCATGCCTAAAACCTGACGTTCCAGCGGTGTGAATGCCTTAGAGGTTTCAATTTTTACCAGGTTTTGGTTCAGTCCCACCATCATCTTGGATAGTGGCAGTACAAAATAGGGCAGTGCCGAGGTCATATGACCGATAAAGCTGGGAGCGGAGGTATGCACAGAGTGCGCGACTAAGGTCTTCATCATCTCATCGGCGTAATCGGAGACGAACTTAGGCGCCATGGGGATCTGATGTTCCTGAAAATCGCGTTCTATCTCGGTTAACGGCTTTTCGACCGCCACGACGCTCTCTTGCAGGAATCCCATCAAGTTTTCAGAGATGTTTTGTTCAATGACGCTCAGGGTGGAACCCGGGGCTTCGGGGACAGTGAAAATACGTAGTAACGCCTCTTCGGAAGCTTGTGCTTGTCTTGCTGTCATCGGGGGTGTGTCTCTTACCTAGCGTGCTTGTTCTATAGACGTATCTATTGAATGCCGAATGCCAAAATGGGAGGTCACTTTACTTTATGATTTATAGCGCATCAAGGGGAAAAGTGAAATCCATTTCATCTTCTGCTGGAGGATGTAACTTATGTAGTGGTTTCCTCTATGTTGAGGAAACCACATGTTTAATTTTAATCTGACAAATTCATGGCATACAGGGCCGCAATATTTTGAGCCGTTGTGTAGAGGTTATGTTTGGCGCTGGCCAGCAGATCCTCTATAGGCATGGCTCTGGGCGTGACGGAGAAAATCGCCTTCATTCCATGCTCCAGCAGCACATTGGCATCATCACTGACGCAACCGGCGATGGCGATGACCGGAATGCCTTGCTTATTGGCGAGGCGGGTAACCCCCATAGGGGTCTTACCGTGCAGGGTTTGGCTGTCGAGTCGTCCTTCACCTGTTATCACTAAGTCGGCGCCCTGGAGTTTCTCATTCAGACTGACGGTCTGCATGACGATATCTATGCCGGGTCTGAGTGACGCATTAAGAAATGCCATCACACCTAGCCCCATACCGCCTGCAGCGCCGGCGCCAGGGCTGTGTCTTCTGTCACTTATACCCGACTGTGCTATCACATCGGCATATTGTGATAGTGCGTTATCCAGAGTGACTATCATTTCGGGTGTCGCCCCTTTTTGAGGCCCGAATACACTGGAGGCCCCCTTTTCTCCGCACAGCGGGTTATTGACATCGCAGGCGACCTTGAACTCACACTGTTCAATCAAAGGGTGGCGATCGGTGAGATCTATGCTGTGTAGCTGGCTGAGCGCGGCGCCGCCCACGTTTAATACCTTATTGTTACTGTCCAGAAGATGGATGCCCAGAGCCTGGGCCATTCCGGCGCCCCCATCGTTAGTGGCGCTGCCACCCAGGCCTATTATAATCCGTTGAATACCACGGTTGAGGGCATCGCAGATAAGCTCTCCGGTGCCATAGCTGGTGGTGAGTCGTGGATCTCTGTGTTCAAGGCCGACATGGTGCAGACCCGAGGCGGAGGCCATCTCTATGATGGCTGTTTTTTTATGAGACGAAACGTCATCTGAATTGTCATCACCCAGAATGCCATCTCCTAATATGCCATAGTGTGCTTTTACTCTGTTGCCGAGAGGGCCGGTGACCTCGAGTTCGATGATCTCGCCCTGTGTCGCATCGACCATAGATTGCACCGTTCCCTCACCGCCATCGGCAACGGGAACCTTAACGAATTCGGCGTCGGGCATAACTGACCTGAAGCCGCGTTCAATCTCAATGGCAACCTCCATCGCACTCAGGCTCTCTTTAAACGAATCGGGGGCGATAACTATTTTCATGGGCGTTCCTATCAAGAGCTTGTGGATCGATATCGAAAAGAAGGACTGTTATGTCAGTGGTTTCTGAATACCGGTATCGATATTCAGAAACCAGGTTTGGGGTTTAAAAATGCGTTACAGGAGTATTAAGCTTAGAATATACACTAATGTTATGGCCGTCAGCCCCTGAATGAGTGTTGCCATGGTTTGTGCCTTGTACGCCTGCTTCACACTCATGCGGCTGAACTGCGTCACAACCCAGAAGAAGCTGTCGTTGGCGTGAGATACCGTCATCGCGCCCGCGCCGATAGCCATCACTGTCAGTACTCGTCCCATATCGCTGGCAAGGCCGATGTCACCTAACATAGGTGCGACAAGCGCAGAGGTTGCAACCAGTGCAACGGTCGACGAGCCCTGAGCAGATTTCAGTGCCGCAGCCACGATAAATGGCATAAAGATACCTATGCCTAACGCCGACAACGAGGTGCCCAGGAAGGTACCGATATCCGTAGCCTTAAGGACAGCACCAAATGCACCACCGGCACCTGTGATCAACAGGATTGGTGCGGCAACGACAAGTCCCTGGCTGATACGCTCGCTGAACTCTTTGATTTTATCATTGCTCTTAAGCAGTGAAAGCGACAGTAACAGACCTATCATAAGGGCGTTAACAGGTTGACCCAGGAAAGCCAGCAACTCGAACAGTAAGCCATCACCTAACGGAGAGGTAGGGAAGTTAGCGATTGACCCCAGGCAGATTAAAAGAATTGGCACGAATATCGGGGCGAAGGCGCGCTTGGCACTGGGTAGTACACCGTAGGTGTCTTTCAGTTTCTCAAAGTCTTCGACGCTACTCTTGAGCTCCTCAGCTCCTTCACCATCAGGTTCTGTATTGGCGAATCGGTTTGCCCAGAGCGTTCCGGCCAGGGCCGCAGTGGCCGCGACAAAGATACCGACGAAGATAACCAGACCCAGATTAGATTCAAGTCCTAAGTTACCCGCGGCTGCAATGGGTCCGGGTGTCGGCGGCACAAATGTGTGGGTTGCGTATAGACCGGTTGCCAGTGCGACGCTCATGGAGACGCTCGATATCTGCATGCGGTTTGCCATCGACTGTTTAAGCGAGTTAAGAATGACAAAGCCTGAGTCGCAAAATACCGGGATAGAGACCAGGTAGCCGATGATAGACATGGTGAGTGTCGGGAATCGTTTTCCCAGCACCTTTATCACCACATCAGCCATGGTGATGGCGGCGCCGCTCTTTTCCAGTATGGTGCCGATGATCGTACCCAGTACGATAACCAGACCGATATAACCCAGGATGCCGCCGAAACCTGAGGTGATGGTTTTGGCTATGCTTGCGCTCGGCAGACCGTAGGCAAAGGCGGTCAAAAAGGATGCGAGGATTAAGGTGAGAAACGGATGTAGTTTGAATTTTGAAGTAGCGATGACAATGAAAAGAATCACTGCCAGCAATATGATGACTTGGCTCATAGGGTGTCCCTGTATTGGGTATTATTAGTTATGTTCTATTGGCCATGATGTAGAGGAAGCAGCGTATTAACTCAGGAGCAATACAGGCGCTTTTCCCTAAGGTATTTCAGGCTGACGCTATTATCCTGTGATATGTACAATCTGGCTTCGTGTCAGCTCACGGAATTTATCTTTTTATTCGGGAGGTTTTTGTGCTTATGCACAAAATATTGGTTTAGCCAGCTACTTTTGTGACCTGGGTTGGGCTTTTCTACAGTTGGTTGAATTCTGTTAACGAAATGTATAGCGCGGCGATGCAGAGGACTGTTCTGGCTATAGGTGATATAACACAGCAAGATACATGTTTGCGGCAGGGGAGGCATCTGATTGGGCGCAGTGGCGGAAGCATTAGTGGCAACTCAGTCCCGATAAGCTTGCTAACTCCGGTTTGCAGCCTGCCGTCGGTATTTAAACTGCCGGGCCTCAATGAGAGCCCGGCTAAGCAGTTACCGGTGAATCCTTAACCATGACTGATAAAGCCGGTCTCCTTATTGCCACCGGTTATCCCTTTGGCAACACGTTTCATCGCCGATGTGAGCTTGGTGAGCTGAGCCGAGGTGATGAGATAGGGGGGCATGATATAGATGAGGTTAGAAAAGGGCCTGATCCAAACACCCAGGTCGACAAATGCCTGCTGAAGCTCTGCTGTATTGACCGTCGAGTTCATTTCGATGACGCCGATAGCACCAAGCACCCGCACATCTTTGACCTCCTGATAATCGATGGCGTCCTTAAGCTCTATCTTCATCTGGCGCTCTATGTGTCTGACCTGCTCCTGCCAATCCCCTGTAGCCAGAAGATCCAGGCTGGCACAGGCGGCGGCGCAGGCCAGCGGATTACCCATAAAGGTAGGACCGTGCATAAACACGCCGGCAGGGGAGTCGCTGATCCCCTGTGCGACCTCATCACTACACATGGTCGCAGCCAGTGAGATATAGCCTCCGGTCAGGGCCTTACCCAAGCAGAGAATATCGGCTTCTACGTGCGCTTCACCGGTAGTGGCATGCTCGTAGGCGAACAGTTTCCCGGTGCGGCCAAAGCCGGTGGCAATTTCATCGAGAATGAGCAGGACATTGAACTCATCACAGAGTTTGCGCAGGCCGATAAGATACTCGGGGCTGTAGAAGCGCATGCCGCCCGCACCCTGAAGAATAGGTTCTATTATCACGGCGGCGATTTCATCGTGGTGATTGATGAGCTTGGCGCGCATCTCATCGAGATCATGAGTCAACAGCGGCTCGTCAAACCTGCTCTGGGGGGCCGAGACAAATTCATGTTGGGTAACGCTGTCACCAAACATAGTATGCATGCCGCCTTCGGGATCACAGACACTCATGGCGGCGAAGGTATCGCCGTGGTAGCCACACTTAACCGTGAGGATACGTTGCTTCTGACTCTGATTCCGCCCCTGCCAATACTGCAGCGCCATCTTAAGGGCGACCTCAACGGCGATAGAGCCCGAGTCGGCCAGGAAGACCTTTGTCAGGTTCGAACTGGTTATCCCGACCAGCTTCTTAGATAGCTCCACTGCGGGGCTGTGGGTGATCCCACCGAACATCACATGGCTCAGGATAGAGAGTTGATGCTGCATCGTATCGAGAATGGCAGGGTGACTGTATCCATGTACACAGGCCCACCATGAGCTGGTGCCGTCGACCAGAACCTTGCCGTCGTCAAGTGTGAGCTCACAGCCCTGAGCCGAGACGACGCCGAAAGTCGGCAGCGCTTGGGTCATCGAGGTATAGGGGTGCCAGATATGTTGTTTATCAAATTCAAAGTCGATAGATGCGGTTTCAGCGTGATTTTTTGATACGTTATTCTTGTTCATATTTTAACCGTTAGTAAACCTGTTTATCTGGTTGGCGTTGACAGATTACGACCTACGGGTATCCTAAGCAACATAAAAAGAGATATTGAGTAATAAGGGTAAGTTAAATGTCTGATATACAGCTGCGCCACGACTGGACGCGTGATGAAATTGAAGCACTCTTTGCTTTACCTATGAATGACCTCCTGTTCAGGGCGCATTCATTGCATCGTCAGGTTTTCGATCCCAACGAAGTTCAGATCAGCCGACTGTTATCGATTAAAACCGGTGCTTGCCCGGAAGATTGTAAGTACTGTCCGCAAAGTGCCCGATACGATACAGGTCTGGAGAAAGAACGCCTGATTGAGATCGAGAAGGTGCTGACCGAGGCCCGTAGCGCCAAAGCCGCCGGCGCTTCACGTTTCTGTATGGGCGCCGCCTGGCGAAACCCTAACGCACGTGATATGCCATATCTTAAAGATATGGTGAGTGAAGTGAAGGCGATGGGGATGGAGACCTGTATGACACTGGGCATGCTGACCGGTAGTCAGGCGGAAGAGTTGGCCGAGGCCGGACTCGATTACTATAACCATAACCTGGATACTTCGCCCGAGTATTACGGCGACATCATCACTACCCGTACCTATCAGGACAGGCTGGATACCCTCTCCAATGTTCGCGCCGCAGGCATGAAGGTCTGCTCCGGCGGGATCGTGGGCATGGGAGAGCAGGCTACAGATCGCGCAGGTCTGTTGCAGCAACTGGCCAATATGGAGCAGCACCCCGATTCAGTGCCTATCAATATGTTAGTAAAGGTGGCCGGGACACCATTTGAGAACTTAGACGATCTCGACCCGCTCGAGTTTGTTCGCACCATCGCCGTGGCCCGAATCATTATGCCTCTCTCCCGAGTTCGCCTGTCGGCGGGTCGTGAGAAGATGACCGATGAGATGCAAGCCATGTGCTTCTTCGCCGGTGCCAACTCTATCTTCTATGGCTGTAAGCTACTCACCACCAATAACCCGGAGGAGAACGAAGATATGACCCTGTTTAAGCGTCTGGGTCTGCACCCTGAGCAGGGCAAGTACGCCACCGTTGAGGATGATAAAGAGGTGATGGCTAAGGCGAGTGCTAAGGCCAATGCCATTAAAGATAAACAAAGCGGTGCATTTTACGATGCCGGCGCACTCTGAGTTAGTTGAACATAAGGGCTGAAGTGACTGTCTCAACTGTTGGTGCCGAACAAGAACCCCAAAAGCACTCGCTGTCCGAAAAGATTGCGACACGACAGGCTGAGCTTAACGATGCCGGCCTGTTGCGGTGCAGGCAAGCCTTATCTCCCCTTGAAGGGGGAGGGGCTGATTTTTCCCTGAATGGCCGGCAATACCTTAACTTCAGCAGCAATGATTATCTTGGGCTATCTCGTGCACCACAGCTTCTCGAGTCATTAAATGCCGGAGCCCGGAAATATGGCGTCGGAAGTGGCTCATCACCTCTGGTCACGGGCTACAGCGATGCCCATGCCCTGTTAGAAAAGGCGCTTTGCCAGGTAACAGGACATGAGGCTGGGCTGCTGTTCTGCTCCGGCTTCAGTGCCAATTCGGCATTGATGAAAACTTTGTTTGGTCACGGCGATACCGTGATTGCCGATAAGCTTATCCATGCTTCGATTATCGACGGCTTGAGCGACAGCAAAGCGACATTTAAACGTTTTTTGCATAACGATATTGAAAGCGCCGATCGATTAATCGCTAAATACGCTCCCCAGGCCGTTATCACCGAGAGCATATTCAGCATGGATGGTGATATGGCGCCGCTCGAGGCGCTATCAAGCTCCTGCAAGCGCAATAATACTTGGTTGATTGTCGATGATGCCCATGGTTTTGGTATTCAGGCCGCTCTTGGCAATTATGTTCCTGCCAGCGCCGAGCTTGCCGATGTGCAGGTGGTGACCTTCGGTAAGGCACTGGGGTGCCAGGGGGCTGCGATTCTGGGCAGTCAGGCGTTAATCGACTTCTTAGTGTCTAATGCCAGAGACTATATCTATTCGACGGCGCTGTCTCCCGCTAATGCCTGTGTCGCGTTGGCGGCGGTAGAGTTGAGCCGGGGCTCTGATAGTCGTGCAAAGGCCCTTGCGGATAACATCGAATACTTTAAACGGAGCTGCTCGCTGGCAAGTATCAAGCTGACTGAGTCGGTGACACCCATTCAACCGCTGATCATAGGTGACGTCGATAAAACGGTGTCGATTGCCCGTCAGTTAAAGCAGGCAGGGATCTGGGTAGGCGCGATACGTCCACCGACGGTGCCTAAGGGCAGCGCCCGACTGCGGATAACCATTACGGCATCACATACACGTGATGAGATAGGCAGGCTTGTCAGTGCCTTAGGCCAGCTGCTTAGTCAGGTCAGAGTGTAAGTCAGACAAATGAATCACAGTAAAAAAGATGAAAATGGAATAATCACAGTTGTATGAGAGTGAGCGAGTAGATTGATGAAACCCGAAGTCATGAATCATGGGGAAAAACTTATGGCCGATGAGAGTGTAATTGCAGAGCGGTTCTCTGCCGCGGCCAAGAGCTATCATCGCCATAACTGCTTACAGCAACTCTCCTGTGAAGCCCTGTTAAATGGTATGAAGCCAAGTGGGACCTTGCTCGATATCGGGGCGGGGCCGGGCACCGATTTCAGCCGGTTTGCAGATGTCTCCTCTGTGATCGCGTTGGATATTGCCCCGGGTATGCTTGAGCAGCTAAAGAAAAGCTACCCGAACTATGAGACGGTATGTGCCGACGCTAAAGCCATTCCACTGCCACAAAACAGTATCGACAGTGTGTACTCAAATTTGGCCCTGCAGTGGTGTGATGATCTGTCGCAGTCTTTTCAAAGTACTGCCAGAGCGCTTAGGTCATCCGGAGAGTACCATCTGACCATGGTGGCGCAGGGCAGTTTACCCGAGTTGACTCAGCTGGGATTCAGGATTAATGAGTTTCGCTCCTTGCCTGAGATTACTTCGCAATTTGATAAGCAGGAGTGGCAGGTTCAATCATCCACTCTCGAGTCTATGACGGTATATTTTGATGACCTCAAGAGCCTGCTCTATTCCATCAAGGGGGTCGGGGCCTCGATTCATGCCGATGCTAAGGTGAGAGGCCAGTCCAGGTCCATGGTTCATCATGGTATACGCGGACGAGGCGACTGGATGAAACTCATCGGGAAAGCGGAACTGATGAGGACGCCACAGGGCATTCCATTGACCTATCAGATAGCACTCATTCGCGCAGTGAAGCGATAAAAGGAAAATCATGATCTACTTTGTTACGGGGACCGATACCGATTGCGGTAAAACATTTGTCAGTGCTGCGCTGCTTAATCGGGCCAAAGAGAGTGGTGTTCAGACTCTGGGCCTTAAGCCCATAGCTTCGGGCTGTGAGGAAACGGACCACGGGCTCAGAAACGGTGACGCGCTGAGTTTAATGGCTGAGTCGACCGTTAAGCTCGATTACAATGACGTTAACCCTGTAGCATTTGAGCCTGCGATCGCCCCGCATATAGCCGCAAGTCAAACCGGTGCCGATATCTCTCCCGCCTCGATACTGGACCGGTTGAGCGCCGTACTAAGTGGTCGTGATGAAAAAGAGCTATGTATCATCGAAGGCGCGGGTGGCTGGCGTTTACCCTTAGGGGAGGGGCGTTTTCTCTCAGAAGTGGTTCAGCAGCTTTCTGTGCCTGTTATTCTGGTGGTTGGGGTTAAGCTAGGTTGCCTGAATCATGCTGTGCTCACACAAGAAGCCATTCAAGCCGACGGCCTGGAGATAGCCGGTTGGGTTGCTAATATTGTCGATGGCGATACCGCCTGTCTGGAGGAGAACCTGGATAGCCTGCACTCCTTGATGAGTGCTCCCTGTTTAGGTGTGGTGCCTAATCTGCAGGAGTCGAGTGTAGAGACCGCCGCCGCTTATCTGGATATCGGCCCGCTGAAACGAGCCCGTTAGGCATTTTCTACGCGTCATCGAATCTCATCGATTATGCAGATCATAGGAAGGTGTTAGAGACACTTTCATTTGAGTCGACGAGGGTGAGCGATAAAGAGTAAATAGGATCTTATTTACTTGCAGAATAATAAAAAGCGCATTCATTTGAATGCGCTTTTTCATTTTCGGGTCCTACTCAGTATGCAACAGGTGTGAAAGCTCACTGCCAACCGGTATCGGTATCTCCTGTTGCAGGCCGCAAAACAGATAGGCTTGCTTGTCGCCGATAAGAGATAACTTGTCTCCCCGTCTCCATAATGCGCTTCCCTCCTCGATGGCGACGACGGGAGTGTCAGGGTCGACACAGGTAAACTCGAGTAAGCGCTGTGCGCGGGTTTCGCCGTTGTGGCCCGGAGCCTGGTAGTTGGTGTAGTGGGGATTGAGCTGGAAGGGGAGTAGCCCCAGGCTATTGAAGGAGCTGGGTTCAACAATTGGCATATCATTGGTGGTGCGAATGCTGAGGCCGGCAATATTTGAACCTGCACTCCATCCTATGTAGGGCTTGCCTTCACTCACCTGATTGGTAATGAGTTTAACCAGGTCGTGTTTATATAACTTATGTAACAGGTTAAAGGTATTCCCGCCGCCCACTAATATTCCGTCGGCCTGCATAACCGCCTGTTTCGGATCTTCATATTGGTGGATGCCGCTGATCTCAATATCGAGCTCGGCTAAACTGGATATCACCCTCGTCAGGTAGGCGTCATGGCTGATGCTGACGCCGGCATAAGGGATAAATAACCATTTCTGGTTTTGCGGTTCTATGCGTTTAGCCAACTCGGCAATCAAGGGCTTAATAAAGGGGATGGCGTGGGCAAGATATGGCGTGTCTCCAACACGTGAGCTGGAGAGAAGTAAGGCGTTTATACTCATATTCAATCCCTTGTGAACTAAATTAAAACCATATTAACAAAGATTAATGCCTATCTGCACCTGCTGCCGGCACAGGGCTTCTATTTTTAAGATTAGCTTAATGTAAGCCTCCTAGACTGCACATTCTTTAAAAATAGTGATTTTGTCGTGAGCCTGAATTGAGTTGAATTTGTTCGATTATACATATTCTTACTCTTCTCCCCTTGAATTCTCACTTTTAAGACATATTATGTCTTAAAGAACGCAAAATCTGGTACTCAGGTACTCTACAGGAGCTTAAATGAAGCGAATTTTTTTATTGATTGCAACTAACTTAGCAATCTTACTCGTGGCCTCTATCGTGATGTCGATTCTGGGGGTTAACACATCGACCATGGGGGGCTTACTGGTGTTTGCTGCTATCTTCGGTTTTGGTGGCGCATTTATCAGTTTGGCTATCTCTAAGTGGATGGCGAAGAAAACCATGGGTTGTGAGGTTATTGCAACACCACGTGACAACACAGAGCGCTGGTTAGTTGAAACCGTTGCCCGTCAAGCGGAGCAAGCGGGTATCAAGATGCCGGAAGTGGCTATCTATCAATCTCCCGAGTTTAACGCTTTTGCTACCGGTCCGAGTAAAGATAACTCGCTGGTCGCTGTCAGTAGTGGTCTGCTCTATGGCATGAGCCAGGATGAGATCGAAGCTGTTCTTGCCCATGAAGTCAGCCATGTTGCTAACGGTGATATGGTGACCCTGACTCTGATACAGGGTGTGGTAAATACCTTCGTTATCTTCGCCGCGCGCGTCGTTGCCGGTATCATCGACAACTTCGTCGCCAGTAACGATGAAGAGGGTGAAGGTCTGGGTATGTTTGCTTACATGGGCGTGGTGTTCGTGTTGGATATGCTATTCGGTATTCTCGCATCTATGATCGTAGCCTACTTCTCACGTATTCGTGAGTTTAAGGCGGATGAAGGCGGAGCTCGTCTGGCGGGTAAAGAGAAGATGATTGCAGCGCTGGATCGCCTGCGTCAGGGACCGGAAACCGGTGCTATGCCGGCTCAGATGGCGGCCTTTGGTATTAACGGTAAGAAGTCGATGGCGGAAATGATGATGAGCCACCCACCTCTTGAGAAGCGCATTGCTGCATTAAGAGCGAGCTAACTCTTTGTGAGTTGATGTGAGTTGAGATGATGATGGATCTCACTTGCACCACTTGAGAAGCGTATCGCTGCATTAAGAGCTAGCTAATTGATACTAGCTAAGTCAATCGTACAGGCTTAAGGTCTGGCGAATAGAGAAAAACGGGAGCCTTGGCTCCCGTTTTTATTTTTTAATAGGTGTGTTCTCTATAATCACCTTTCCTCACTGCTTGCTCGAAGCTTCCATACACTTTAAAAAGGGGAGAACAGTAGTTTCATCTTTGACAATTTCTGAATATTTATTGGATTTTTGATGAATTTCTATGGGGAATACAACTGTTTCAACGCTATTCACTATTGCATAATGCCAGTGTGACCGAAGTCACCTTAATGGGCTTATTGTTCGGTTAAGCAAGGAGTTATTTGATGGAGCGCACATTTTCTTGTGGCACCAGTTGCTAAAGTACTATAAGCAGAAAAAGTTGCGGTTTTGCAGTTCCTTAGCTATTTTATGCAAGGTCGTGCTAAGACTTTTGATAGCAAGATGGGGTTAGATCAAGAATAAAACTCCACTATGTTGTCTCTTAAAGAGGATATTTATAGTGAGCAAGAAAATTTTAAGTGCGTTATTTGGTGCCGGTTTAGCCGCTTTGGCTTTATCTCCGGCGGCTATGGCTGAGTCACAAGAGCTTGCAGAGATGCACGCTGAGATGGATGGTTGTGAAGCATGTCATGCCGATGGCGAGCCTTCAGCAGATGGTGCATATGAGTTCGAGCAGTGCCAGAGCTGTCACGGTACTTTAGAAGAGATGGATGCCGTTCATCAGCCACACGAAGGAAACCTTATGTGTGCCGATTGTCATGCTCCACATGACATGAACGTGGGTGACAAGCCTGGTTGTGACAGCTGTCACGATGATGGCCGTACTGCAGAATCTACACTTAAGTAATACACTTAAGTTTTTCTACTGAAAATCATTGTTAAAACGCCAGCCTGGAGCTGGCGTTTTTGTTTCCGCTGTCAGCCGGGAGCGAATATGCTTGTATTAAACGCCCTAGGTGAACTATGTAGATGACGCCGCCTATATAGAGAGTTTCATGCCTGGAGAGCTGGCTCAGTGTCGCACCCGGCGTGACTATCATAATGTAATCTACACTCCCTGTTATGATCTCAATCCTCTGATTCCGCACTCGATGGCCCCTGTGACAGAGCAAACCTTGAGTATCTCTGTTCGAAAGAGATCCGCATAGATTCTGGCAGGGACTATCGTTTTTTGGCTTTTATCGGTATGTTGCTGTTATTGACGTAGAGTTTTACGAGCTACGAGCTACGAGCTACGAGCTACGGCTGTAGGAGCTGGCTTTAGTCGCGAGAATCTTTGATACCGTCACGAGAATGCGCAGAGGTGATAAGGCATAATTTTGGAAATAGCACCTCATGTAATGCCTGTCTGAGGTGCCGGAGTGTAAAATTGATTTTGGCTGATAAGCCTCTAAGTCGTCTCTAACTGGTTGATAATGTTTTCTTTAGGCCTGACAGCAGTGCGCCATAGATTGGGTTACAGAAATCGGCTACTTCATTCTCGTTTTCAGATTCGAAGCTCGAGCTCCATTCCACTAATGTTCCGCTTTCGGATTCTGTAAGCTTTACGACACCGATATAACTCTCAACCGAATCCTTAGATACCGGGCCGGGTCCATCGTCGATACGGTAACTGAAAGTAAACGCCCCGGCATCCAGAGTCATTAATGTTTCATGAAACATCTCATTCAACACTCTCATGGCACCTACCTCATCTCCACGCTTATCGCCGACTTTCGTGACCTTAGTGATCACCTCCGGTGCCCAGGACATGTCATGAAAATCAGACACAGTTTTCCATACGGTTTGAATTGGAACGTCCAGCATTATCTTGTTGTAACAACTTCCCATCATATTGTCCTTTTCGCTTGTTGAAACAGATATCGTCTGATTTAAATATAGTTGAGATCTGTTGAGGTTAATGGCCGTTTAGAGCCATAAGCGAACTGCGCCTGGTCAGGTTTGAATCGATACCGGCTTTACTATATTGTAATAAAAGCAATATCAGCTGATGCTTTATTACCTGCGGGTTATAAGCATTTGAATCACTCAGTGGCTTCTTTGAGTGAGCACTCATCTCTTTGAGGAAAGCATTTGTATGAAAATGGAATAAGGAGTTTTCCATGAAATGGAGTTTACATCGTCTCGTTCCGGTCATTGCCGGTTTAATGATAATGACAGGGTGTTCGAGTCATAGTTCATCTGCCGGCTCGGCCGGGACTGTCATGCCACAACTGAATGATACTCTGTTCATAGCGGAAAGTGTCCCCACACTTGAGCATTTATTGATGCTCACACCCGCGCAGATAGAGGAGCTTCATCGGTTTGTTGATCGTGACGATATCGCGCAATTACCCAAAAATAAACAGATACGTGAGTATCTGCTCACTAAGCTGGTCAATTTTGATTATGAGGGGGAGAACTACTCTGCAAGTGTTGCGCTTGAAAAAGGGAGTGGCAACTGTATGTCACTGGCGCTCCTGACCTATGCGATCGCCACGGAACTCGGAGTCAAATCAGTGTTTCAGGTGATGCATACTCCACCTATGTTACTGGAGGTAACTTCAGATCTTGCTGTCACATCAGACCATGTTCGTACTTTTCTCTATGAAGATGATACAGATAATCAGGGATTCTATTTTTCAGGGCGTAGCTATGTCATTTTGGATTATTTCCCGGATAGATACGACAGGGGGGGAAGGAAGATTGATGAGGCGCAATTTATCGGTATGCTCTATCGAAATCTTGCAGCCGATGCGCTACTCAATGGTGAACTAAATAGGGCCTATTCCCTGCTAAAAACCGGAACTCAGTACACTCAGGAATACGCGCCGCTGCTGAATATGCTGGCAATCATTCATCGCCGGGCTGGGGATGATGATACGGCTGAACGTTTATATCGGTACGGGTTGGACGTTGCGTCATCTAAGATAACTCTGCTTAACAATTATCACTATCTGTTAAGTGTGAAGGGTGAGGAGGAGGCTGCACACCGGATTAAGTTGAAACTGTTGGCGCTGGAAGATTCCACTCCTTATGGTTGGTACCTGATGGGAAAGGAGGCTCTGGGTGAGGGAGATAACCAGAGTGCCGAGATTTATCTGAAAAAGTTTCTCAAAAACACCCCCTATTACCACAGGGCCTATTTCGATCTGGCTAAGGCACAATATGCATTGGGTGAGTCGACTGCGGCCAAAGCCTCTTTATCTATGGCATTATCTTATACCGAGTTACCGGAAAAACAGAGGTTATATCAAGCCAAACTGGCTTGGTTAAACCGAGATTGATTCATGCCGTAATAACTTAAGTCAATCAGGCACGACAACAGAGATATGACATAACAAGTGTACCGGTTCAGACAATGGCTGAGCCCTTTCCTGGTCATGCTAATGGTTGAGCCCGGCTGAGTGTTATCGAATGATTTATTACTCATCCACTTGTTTTAAAACGTCAATATTTGCCATCTGTGCTGTTTACTACTTCTTTCGGTATAGCGCTTTAGTCTAGCCCTGGGATGCAGAACGCTCCTTTCGATTACCTTTGTTTCATACTCCCGGTGGATGTTGTCGCACTTTGTTCAAGAGATACTGATAGTTAAATTGATGGCAGTGGCCAAAATCTCTACTTTTTTATGCGAAAGTTGTAGCGAGATATGCTGCCTTAATGTAGGTTGTGAACTGTATGCTTACCCCTTGTTAACCATTTGGTTTGTTGCATGGAGTGCGATTAATGTTCAAAGTTACCCATTGGGTTGTCGTTTCCCGTTCTCAATTCTTATATGACCTGCTTGAAACCCGCTGGCCGCAGGAGTTTTTAGTTAAGTTGTACAGTAGCCGGCCGGAGTCACTCGAGCGACAGCTAAAAAACATTCAACCATCACTGGTCATCTTCGACCTGGCTTCGATAGATGTGCAGGTGGCGTATCAACTGCAGCGGCATATCGAGCGTGAATACACCGGGCTGAAAGTGGTTTTTATCCACTTTCCTAAACAGGTAGACATTAAGTTTTTGATTAACCCAGCGGTGACAGCTGGAGTTTTCTATAACGATCTTTCCCTCGAAGTTATTGGCAAGGAGCTGAATAATATCCTCAGAGGGAGATCCTATATACCGGCTGAGCTGAATGTCGGAAGCATTGAAGAGGAACAGAATAGTGAAGAGAGTGAGAGCCTGACCATCCGTGAGCGTGAGGTGTTACAAGCACTGCTTTCAGGTAGTACCAATGTGGATATTGCCAATCAACTGTTTGTCAGTGAAAGTACTATAAAAACTCATCTATATCGTGCATTCAGAAAAATTGGCGTGTCAAGCAGGGGGCAGGCTATTGCCTGGGCTCAGACACACCTCCATGAGGTACATGTTTGATGAACCTTACATACCCTAGGTTCGCAGTGGGATATGTAATGGGATTGTAGTAACAGATAAGCAGGGCTGAAAATTATATCGGTAATAAGGCAGGAGGGTGATGACCCTCCTGCTTTTTTTGTCTGAAGCGTATTTGAAACTGGAGAAGCTGTGCTGAATTGACTTAGGTAGGGTTGCCCTCTGGTTATTGAAAGCTCTCTGAAAAAACCGCTGGCAGATGGTGCTTGTCTGTCGAGTAGGCTGTTGGCTGAGCATGTCGCTATACATGTGTGTAGTTGTGTTGTATATTTGCACGCTCCTGTTTACTTCAGGAGCGAACTTCACCGCCCAATAGGAGGTTTTATGAAGGTGATTAAATCACTTACGGCAATATGCAGCACATTGATACTCGGTTTCGGGGTATCGGTATCTACCGAATCTGATGCCGCTACAGTAGGTTGTGAACGTGCAGGCGGGGTTAAGTGTCAACATGTGGGACCTAAACGTGTAAAGAGAGGCGCCGTGATCGTTGTCCCTAAGACGCACAGACATTATCACTCCTTTCACTCTCCCATGTTGACGGCAATGGGCATCGCTATTGTATTGGATGCGGCGGGTAATGCGGTCACGGAAAAGGGTCAGCAGGTTGTGGTACTGGGTGAGGGAGATGAGGTCAGTAATGTATATGAAAAAGATGGCATTGTTTATCTGATTAAAGCCTAGGAGTTATACCAATCAGTATAAGAAAGTGATCTACTCAGAGTTCTTTTTGGCAAACAAATTCAAGGCGAATGGATGATGCAATGGTGATCCCTTGTGAAGCTATTCAACGCAGAATTAGGCAGCCAAAAACACTCCTGAAAGGCGAGTTTTAGCGCTTCTGATGCTATGTTAACGAGCTTAAACGTAGAACAACTATGCTCTTCACTCGTTGCCTTGCCTCAGAAGCGCTAAACTCTCGCTGAGCGATCACATCTTTATACTGATTGGTATTAGATGAAAAGTACCAATGAGTTTAAGCGTATTCTCGGGGCCCAGGATACGCTGCTCACTATGTCGTTGGCGGTGTTGACCATTGCTGGTGGATTTACGCTACTGTCTCTCTATGGCTATCAGGATTCTGCGTGGAGCATCTTAGCGTTGCTGACTCTATCTTTTAGCCTATACATCATAAAGGTCATGCTGTTTGGCATGGCAACAACCTTGATTACCATAGCTGATAATTCGGCGCCGGTGAGCCAGGAAAGAGGTGACAGGACGGAAGCTCAAGCCAGGCTTAAGATCATCAAGGTCAAAAGTTTTGGCCTATGTTCGTGCTGTGATGAGTATGAGACCAAAAATACCCTGGATGGCAGGTATGTCTGTTCGGCGTGCCAACATATCTTAGTCAAACTAAAGGGGTTAGACGCTATGATTTAGCCTTGTGGCAGGCTTTTGGTTAGTGCCATTCATTTGGAAGTAAAGTATGCAAGGGCACAGCATGATGCGTGCCCCAAAAACGGATGCTAGGCTTTTTGGTGTCTCTCGGTATTTAAGAATTCAAAACCTTGCTTGAGAAAAGAAAACTCATCAGTAGCCGGTAGACTTTGCACAGATTTTAGCATCTGTTCGAAGGCGGAATCTATCATGAGTCTGTCGGCAAGTTTCAGATAATTATAGACTATGGGCCTGAGCACCACGGTAAAGTCACCGGTTAACTCTTTATACCTTTGCTCTTCAATTGCAGTGATATTTTGCACAAGTTCACGCATACATAGCGCAGCGAGCAGAGAGTTTTTATCGCTGAAAGATTGATATTGAGCCGCACGTGAATAACCGGCTTTCTTATGAACATCAGACATGTTCAGCGCGATCATTCCATGTTCTTTAATTAAGTCGGTGGCGGCGTCGAGCAGTGCGGTTTCTTTATCCGTGAGCATGGCGTTATCCGTGGAAAAATTTTTTCCATTAAATGCCCTGTTGGTTCTATTGTCAATTTAAATGTATATACAATTGTATAACTGTTGGCTTTTTGTTGTACTCGTAAGTATGTGAGCGGTAAACGGACCGTTAAGCCTTCGGTGAAGGGAAAAATTAACCGGATATGAGTGCGGCTAATATCCGGCTTAGCCTAATAATGTGGAATCTATTGTTCTATATGGACATAAATCGCTAAATTATGGGTATACTTCAACTATTCCCATTTACTCGAGGAGATAAAAATGGCCGAAGAAACCATTTTCAGTAAAATTATTCGTCGTGAGATCCCGGCTGATATCTTATATCAGGATGATCTCGTCACCGCTTTTCGTGACATCAGTGCTCAAGCACCGAGCCATATCCTTATTATCCCCAACCACCTTATACCGACCGTCAATGATGTAAAAGCGTCAGATGAGAAGGCATTGGGCCGTATGGTCACGGTAGCGGCCAAGCTTGCCGAGGAGGAGGGCATAGCTCAGGATGGCTATCGTCTGATTATGAACTGTAATAAACACGCGGGACAGGAGGTGTTTCACATCCATATGCACCTGCTTGGCGGTGAACCTTTGGGACGCATGTTAAATCCTGACAGATAATGGTGAGTATGGAGTCATGAAGGTTAATCCTGAGTTTTTTCCATTGACGCAAATAGCGACACGTTTTGTCGATCAGCTTGCTCAATGCCGCCGTCTTAAATTAACGGTTCATGAAGCGAGTGAGCATCATGTATTGATAGAGTTACCCTATAACAGTGAATTGATCGGTTATCCCGATACCGGCGTCATCCATGGTGGCGTGATCACAACATTAATGGATACGGCCAGCGGTAGTGCTGTCGTCTGCTCTATCTATGAGGAGTATCAGAGCCTGGAGTTGTCACCGACCCTGGACCTGCGTGTCGATTACATGAAACCTGCCGAGCCGAATAAGCCTGTTTATGGCTTTGCCGAGTGCTATAAAATATCATCGAGTGTGGCCTTTACACGCGCAATAGCCTATCAGGACTCTATCGATGATCCGATAGCTCATGCGGTTGGCTCATTTATGCGGATAAGCCCCGAGATGATAGGTGATAACTTTCGTCAGGTACTGTTAGGAAAGGGAACAGCTTATACCGATACCGCTTCCTCTTCGTCCAAGGGGGCTGAGCAGGCGGAGGTCATAGTTCCTGAACGTCCCGCATTATTGGATGTTAAACAAATCGTTAAGCAGGCTACCGAGCTCAATGATTTCAGTCATCTGTTAGCCCACGTGCCATACACCAACTTTATCGGTATGGCTGTCGAGCGTTTCGGTGACGAATTAGTGTTCCGCTTGCCATCGAAAGATGACAACATCGGTAATCCAACCCTGCCCGCTATTCATGGGGGGGTGATTGCCGGATTTATGGAGATGTCAGCCATAGTGCAGCTTATGGTATTTATGAACACCTCTAAGGTACCTAAGGTGGTGGATTTTTCAATCGATTACCTAAGGGCGGGTTATCATAAAGATACCTTTGCTGAGTGTAAGATCACGCGACAGGGACGCAGGGTTGCTAACGTTAGCATAGATTGTTGGCAAACAAGCAGGAAGAAGCTGATCGCTACGGCGCGTGCCCACTTCCTGATTGACTGATATCGGTACTGAAAATTTCGACCTGAGTCCTACTGCTTCTGTGACAGAGAGATATTAATGATGAGAAAAACAATATTGGCATTGGCCGCCGCATTCCTATTCACCGCCTGTGCTCCCCATACCTCGGGCATAATGGGAAGCTCCACCGGTGAGGTGAGAGTCGATAACAGAAGCTTTGGCAGCGAAGTGAGTATCGAGCAGGTACAGGCTCGCCAGCAGGGAGAACTGCTGCAGGGCGCCGGGATAATACAGAGTAAAGTGGCCACCGATCTTCGTCTTCAATATAAATTCACCTGGTATGATGCCAGCGGATTTACCATAGAGGATGAAGCGAGTGCCTGGAAATCGTTAAAGCTTCACGGAAAGCAACGCATGCAGGTGACGGCGCTTGCCCCCAATGCCAATGCGGTACGATATGAACTTTATGTGAGAAAGGCTTTCTCTAATTAAGCTCAATTGTAATTTGTCGATTGTACTCGAACGGTTAAAAATTTCACAAAAAACGTCAGCATAGCTGACGTTTTTTTATGAAAATTCACTTAATGATGACATAAGTATGTCAATCACTCGTTTATCTCATGTATACTTGCCGGCGCCAAGGGGTGATCCAGCGCTGAAATTTTCCAGTGCTGTGTCTGAGATGTCCTGTGACAAACCCTTTGAACCTGATCCGGCTAATACCGGCGTAGGAATGGGCCAATAAGTACAGCTGTATTTGTACTACCTTTCTCGCTTTTCCAGTTGCCGGATCTCAAAATATTAATTTGGGGTCCTATGTCTATTTTTAAACCGTTTGCTTTTAAACCATTAAGTTTCAAGCCCGATACCTTAAAAAGCGTATCACCCGTAGCACTCGCTATCTCTGCTGCTCTTAGCAGTGGCTATGCCTTTGCTGCCGAACCAGTCAATGAGAGTGCTACTTCCGATGATATGGAGGTGATTGTCGTCACTTCTGATTTCAGGGGCGCTTCTTTAGAAAAAATGCCGTCGAGTGTTACCGTTATCGATCAGCAGCAGATTGAAGATGAGGGAGCCCAGCATTTCGAAGAGGTGCTCAACTCGATCGCAAACTTCAACTGGTCCGGTGGAAGCTCAAGGCCTAAATACTTTCAGATCCGTGGTGTGGGAGAGCAGGAGGAGTATCAGGGGGCACCTAACTCCTCGGTTGGTTACATCATAGATGATATCGATATGTCCGGCCTTGGCATGATCTCCAGCATGTATGATCTCCAACAGGTGGAAGTCCTTCGGGGACCTCAAGGCACCCGTTATGGTGCTAACGCCCTGGCAGGACTTATCTATCTGAAGAGTAATGACCCCACCGATGTGTTCGAGCATGGGGCCGAGGTGTCTGTGGGAGACGATGACCTGACCACATTCAGCGGTTTCAGCTCTGGTCCGTTGACCGATTCGGGTAAGTTACTCTATCGGGTCTCGTTGCAGCAACATAAGCAAAATGGTTATAGGGATAATCTCTATCTAGGCGTTGAGGACACCAACGGACGTGATGAATTTACCGGCCGTGCCAAGTTACGCTGGTACGCGACCGATAACCTTGAACTCGACCTTACCCTGCTACACGCCGATTATAATAATGGCTACGATGCCTGGACACTGAATAACAATGGCTTCGATACGCTCACCGATGAACCGGGTGTCGATAAGCAGCGTACCTCAGGTAGCTCACTGAAGCTGACCTATTCCGGCGCCGATGCATTTGAACTGGTCTCTTTGACCTCCTATGCGAAAACCGAGCATCATCATGGTTACGATGGTGACTGGGCCAACCCGGATTATTGGGGAGAACTGACCTGCTATGGCGAAGCTTGCCAATATGACTATACCTGGGACAAAGAGGGTGAGCGCAAAACTGTCAGCCAGGAGTTCCGATTAAGCTCAACCGAAGCCGGGCGCATCTTTGCCGGAAGTACCGATTGGTTAGTGGGTATTTATGGTATGAAGCTCGATGAAGATAACGACACGTTAGAGATCTATAACGGTTGGGAAGATGCGCTGAAGGCGGAATATGAAGCCGAAAACCTGGCACTGTTTGCGCAAACAGATTCAGACTTAGGCGATGGTTACACCCTATCTGTGGGGGCCAGAGTCGAGAGGCGCGACAGCGAATATAGTGACAGTGCCGGTGATGCGTTCAGCCCGAGTGAGACCATGTGGGGCGGACATATCGCGCTGAGTAAGACATTGAGCCATACCCAACAAGCCTACGTCAGAGTGGCACGAGGATATAAAGCCGGCGGCTTTAACATGTCACTGCCTACCGAGCTGTCGGACAAGAAAGAGTACGACACCGAGACCCTGTATAACTATGAGGTCGGACTCAAGTCCAACTGGTTAGAGGGACAGGCATCGACTAACCTGTCATTTTTCTATATGGACAGACAAGATCAACAGGTATCGGCCTCTCAACAAAACCCGGATGAACCTCAGAAGTTTATCTTATATACAGAAAATGCGGGTAGCTCACACAATTATGGTGCCGAGCTGGAGGGGAACTGGTATGCGACCGATAACCTCAAGCTCTATGCCACTTTGGGCTGGTTAGAAACCGCCTATGGTGATTACCAGTATCAGGATAAGTATGGCGGAACCGTGGATCTGTCCGGTCGTGAACTCGCTCACTCTCCTAACTTTACCTATAGTGCCGGCGCAACCTATCGCACCGATTCGGGTTGGTTTGCTAACCTGACGACCAGTGGCAAGAGTGATTTCTACTACTCTGACAGCAACGAGTCTAAGTCTGAGGCCTATACTATCTTCAATGCGCGCTTGGGCTATGAGACCGATCTCTGGTCTGCCTATCTCTGGGGACGTAACCTGTTTGATGAAAAGTATGGAACCCGTGGCTTCTACTTCGGTAATGAACCTGATCAGGATTGGGCCGATAAGCAGTATATTCGCTATGGAGACCCGCGCCAGCTAGGGTTAACCGTCAGCGTTAAATTTATGTAGGGCAGCTTGTTTTAACTGTCTGACTATATAGTGTTTTCTTAATTTAATTGTGGCAGTTACCTTTAGATGAAGATAACTGCCTGAGGTCAATAAAATGAAATTAACTGCAGAAATTAGCTGTTACCCTTTGCAAGATAACTATCTGGACCCCATCAGGTGGTTTATCGGCCGGGTCGACAGTTACGCAAATATCGAGCGCAAAACCAATGCGATGGCGACACAGGTTTGTGGTGAGTACGGCGATGTGATGTCTATGCTTGCCGTTGAGATGCAAGCGGCCCATGAGAAGTGGGGCAAGGCGGTTTTCGTGTGTAAGTTTATCGGCGGAGAGCTGGATCTCTCTCACAGCGAATAACCGGTATTAGTCCGGCAGGTGGCATCAGGCCCCGACTCTGATGCCACTTAACCTATTGATGTGAGTCTATTGAAACATCAATGTTCAGAATATAGAAAGCGGATAGAGTAATGACAGATTTTTGGGCTGCACTGTTGAATACGGTCAGTGGTGCTTTAGTCGAGGCTAATGCCTTGACGGCGTGGGAGGCCGTTGCCGTTATTCTGGCGGCAGGCTACCTGGTATTGGCGATGAAAGGCAGTATCTGGTGTTGGTTTGCGGCATTTTTCAGTACCGCCATCTATACCGCCCTCTTTTGGAAGGTGTCACTGCTGATGGAGTCGGTGTTGAATGTCTACTACATGGCGATGGCCGTCTATGGCTTTCAGCAGTGGTCCCGGGGAAAACAGGATGAGCATGGCAGTACGGTTATCTCCTGGAGTCTGACCCGCCATACTCAGATCATTGCGGTAACGGCGGCAATCTCGGTCGCGGTAGGCTATTTGATGTCTAACCATACTCAGGCTTCCTATCCTTATCTGGATGCGGCCACGACCTGTTTCGCGGTAATGACGACCTATCTTGTTGCCAAGAAAGTGCTGGAAAACTGGCTGTACTGGGTGGTCATAGATCTTGTCTCTATCTACCTATACTTACAGAAAGGCCTGATGTTGACTTCGCTGCTGTTCATTCTCTATGTCGGCCTGGCAATTGGCGGATATTTTCTATGGCGATCGTCGATGCGTGAGCAGAGTCAGGCTCTCTCTTATTAACACTACCACTATGCTTGGTTGTAAAGAGCTGTAGAGCGTGACAGCCTGAAGCGTGAAAGGTGAGTAAACCATGAACTCAGACAAGCAGCTGTTCGAGCTGCTGCCACAAACGGTCTTCGATGAGATCAAGTCTGCGGGTGTAAATTTTCCCGCAGAGCCCCTTGTGACACCTCTCGCGCATGGCTTGAGTAATCAAAACTTTCTCATTAATGGTGGTGAGCGGGATTGGGTACTGAGGATCAACTCACCGGCGAGCAGTCAGTTATGCGACAGGGATGCGGAGGTTAAAAACTGGAGGCTTGCTGCGGACAGAGGGCTGGCCCCTAAGCTCCATTATGTCAGCCCGGATCGTGTTTACTATCTCAGCGAATACATTAACCAGCCCCCTGAAGCCCAGTGGGGAGATCTGTTAACGGCAAAACCGGCACATCCCCTGCTTGATGAGTCGTCAATATGGCCCGATGCCGAGACGTTGCTGTTACCCTTTTTAAAAAATATTTCCCGCTTAGCCGTGCCCGGAAATATCATAGGCGTGAGTGAGCAGTGGAATATTTACCGGGATAAGCTGGCCTCTCTCGAAGGAAAACTCAGCACGGTTCACAATCTAAGTCTGGTAAAGCAGTGGCAGGCGAGCCATATGCAGCTGTTGGCGTTGCAAAGCGAGATAAGTCTCTGGCTGGAACAGCTTAATGATTGCTGTCTGGCAAACCAATACAGCCACAGAGATCTGAATCCCCATAACCTGCTCTATAAAGAGGGCACCTTGTACTGTATCGACTTTGAGTATGCCTGCAGTTCTCACCCCCTGTTCGATCTCGCCGGGGTCTTGTCTACACATGCACTTTCCACCTCCCAGCGTCACTATCTGATAGAGGGGTACCTGGACGGTCATCCCAAATTAACGGCCGGTGCCATGGCGGCTCTGCCTGCTGCCATCAATATCTATTGGGTCTTTGCCGCCTGCTGGTCTCTGTTGATGGCGGCAGACAAGCGGGAGGGAGACCTGCTCTGCGGCCAAGAGGCCGAGGTCGCGATAAATCCCCATAGCGCGCAGGAGTATCTGGACTGTTTTGATAATTTCTTGGCGCTAATCTGCTAAGTCTGAGCCTGTCCCCCTAATCAAACCCGTCGTAAATTCTGGTTGTTTCTCTAATGCTGTCATAAAGTTAATTTCAGGTGAAAGATATTTGCTTCTGCGATGGTCTATTCTGACAATAGTGACAATAAGGATTAGCTATGCCACTCGTTAAAACATATCAGAAATTTGTAGATCTGCTGCAATATAGTGAAGGTGTGGCTCCTCTGGCCCTCCGACTCTATTTAGCCCCCGTGTTGATGCAGGCAGGTTACAACAAACTGTCACACTTCAGTGACACCGCAGCCTGGTTCGGCAATCCGGAATGGGGGTTAGGCTTGCCGATGCCCGAGGTCATGGTCGCGCTCGCAGCGGGTTCCGAGTTCTTCGGCGGTATCCTTTTGATTTTAGGGCTGGCCACACGTTTTATCTCCATTCCATTGATGGTAACTATGCTAGTCGCCGCCTTTACGGTTCATTGGCAGAATGGCTGGTTGGCGATCGCCGATGTTAACTCCTGGCTCGCCAATGAGCAGGTTCTCGCTGCGGGCGATAAGCTGAGCAAGGCCAGGGAGTTACTGCAGGAAAATGGTAACTACGAGTGGCTGACGAGCTCAGGAAATTTCGTGGTGTTAAACAACGGGATAGAATTTGCGATCACCTATTTCATCATGCTGATGGTACTGCTCTTCATGGGGGGAGGGCGTTATACCAGTCTGGACTACTATATCGCCAGGCATTTCAGCAAGCGTTAATAAGTCTACTCTGTCTCTGTCATCATGACATTTTTGTAAATCCCACCAAATTGGTGGGATTTACGTTTAAAGCTTTGTTATTCTGTATTTAAACAGATAAAAATACCTATCGGTATAAGAGGGATAATACCTTGGACGCCATCGAATTACTGCTTACACGACAGTCATCTCCGCGGCTGGTAGAGCCAGGCCCGGATGAGGCACAACTACAAACCATTTTAGATGCCGGTGTGCGGGTCCCCGATCATGCCGGACTCTCTCCCTGGGAGTTTATCATTGCACAGGGTGAGGGCTTATCCCGCTTAGGGGGCGCCTTTTACAATGCCGTGGTAAAAAAGGGGGGGGATGAAGTGCTGCAACGCAAGGTAAGAGGAATGCCGCTGCGCGCCCCTATGGTGATTGTTGTCGTTGCAAAACCTAAGGTGCACGCTAAGGTGCCAAAGCTCGAGCAACTACTTTCCGCGGGCTGTGCGACGATGGCGATGCAGCAGGCGGCCTTCGCTATGGGGCTTGGCGGCATATGGCGTACGGGGGATATGGCATTCGATGAACATGTGCATCAAGCCCTGGAACTCGGGGGGGATGATCAAATTATCGGTTTCCTCTATCTGGGGACACCGGCGGTAAAGGCTCCCGTTAAGGCGACTAAGTCGGGCGCGGATTTCGTTCGCTACCTCTAACTTATATCACAGTTGAACCAGTCGGTGGTGTATCCCCCATAAAGAAGGCCCGCTGAAGGGCGGGCGTTACTTGCTTATTTTACCGGGATCGATGCTGTCTGAGATTAGGTCACCGCCTTACCCACATCCAACTGCTCGAACCAATCTAAAAATTGTGGGATCTGCTCCCCGGTGAAGATGCGTCCGTGTTGAGGGCACATGAAATCAATGTCCAGCTTTCTGACTCTGTTTATCCAATCATTCTTGGCCCTGTTAGAAGGCATCCAGCGTTGATGGAAGAAGCTCATCTTCTTGGTATGTGCCTGGAAGTCATCGACAAAGATATCGACATCGTGGTCTTCTAATGCTGCACCTACGTCGCCGCACATTAGCACCCTGGCGGCTGGATCATAGACATGCATATTTCCGGAAGCGTGCAGGTAATGGGCGGGAATAAATTGTATTTCAACCTGATCCAGCACTAACCGGCTCCCCTCATCGGGAATTGGCTCATAACTGATATTGCTCATGCCAAAGTGCCTGATAAACCCCTCCCAGAGCCAAGGCGAGTAGAGCTTGGCACCCGGCAGGGTCTGATCCCAAAGACCGAGGGATGAGATGATGTCAGGGTCTTGGTGAGACGCAAAAAGGTGAGTGAGTTGTTCCAGTCCAATATGCTTTACGATATTGGCTAACATGGGGGCAAACAACTCCACTCCGCCGGGGTCCATCAACAGGGCTTTCTTGTCGGTCACAAGCATATATTGGTTAGTGTCGATGATCTTTTCCGGTTTTTCGGGATCCCGGCCAAAATAGATCCATTTATGGGTGGGGGTTTCAACGATAAGTTGACTCTTCATCTGCGGTTTTCCCTGTCAGTGTGACTAAAAAATCAGAGTGCTTACATCAATGTTAAGCGGCTTGCTGTTCGTTTGTTCCATCAAAGAGCGCGATTGCATTATCGACCCTTTGGCGAATGAGGTTAGCGACATTATCGACGCGATTAGCGACATCGTTAAAGGTCGCCTGATTGGCGACATCGACCCGGCATGCCTCAATTCTGCATATGGACGCCAGTATGTTCGCCGTTCTCAGGTTCCGTTTCAGCTCATGGAGTTGAAGCTCCATCTGGTTGATGAGTTGTTGAAATGAGGCTTGCAGTTGCCGGTAGTTGTTGGCGGTTTTCTCTACGGCCGGGGCTATGGTCGATGCATATTTTGCCTCTTGCGCATCTCTCTTGGCTTTTTCAAAGTGTTTTAGCGCTGTAGCGGCTCTGGCGGTCTCTGTAGCCAACTTGCTTGCCTTGTGGGCCAGGTTGTTGATGTCGGTAGCGGCTTTCATTGTGTAACAGGCAAGATCATCGATAAAGCCTGTTAAGGCCTTAAACCCTAAAGCGGCATTACCCACCCGAGACGATGCAGCCTGAGCATTGCTTGCGGTCAGATTGATCTGTTTGCAGTAGGTCAATGTATGGTTAAGTTCTGCAGCGACAACGGCTGCGATAACATAATACTGGCTGACTTGGCTTCGTTTCCTTGACATGGTGTGCTGCTTCCTCTGCTTGACTGAACAAAGTATAGTCTAATTATTTCATGTCACTATCTCGGGCATTCATTTGATTGTATTGGAAACATCCAGATTGATTCTGCGCCATTTAGAGATGGCTCATGCTGATTTTATTTTGAACCTACTCAACACTCCCGGCTTTTTGAAAAATATCGGCGACAGGGGAGTCAGAGATCGGCTGCAAGCGGAAACTTATCTGCTCGATGGCCCCCTGGCCAGTTATCGTCAACATGGCTTTGGTCTCTATCTGGTGGAGCTGAAAGAGACGGGGGAGCCGATAGGTCTGTGTGGTCTGGTGAAAAGGCCTGTGTTCGACAGCCCGGATCTGGGTTATGCACTCTTGCCTGCCTATTGGGGCAGGGGTTACGCCCTTGAGTCTGCTGAGGCCGTACTGCTTCACTGTAAGGTGCTGAAGATCAGGCGGGTACTGGGGATCGTGAGCCCCGGAAACGATAGCTCGATTTCGGTGTTGGAAAAAGTCGGTATGATTTTTAAAGAGAGGGCGCTCTGGGAAGAGGACAATTCACAGGTTCTCATCTATACAAGAGAGATCGACATGTAAACTGTGGTGGGAGAAGGCACAAAAGTGTGTTACTTTTATTGATATAAATCAATGTTGTCGCTTTTTTGAACGGGTTTTTTAGCCTGTGTCGGCGAATCATCTTACCTTTTTATGATAAACATTAACGCCTGCAGGGAGAGTGTTGTGAAAAGTGAAGTTCATTCTGAATGTATGTCCGGCGAACATATCCTACTCGAACCTTTAAGCCTCGAGCATATTGCCGCCCTGTCTTTGGCTGTTTCAGACGGTGAGCTATGGCAGTTATGGTATACCAATGCTCCTCACCCCGACGAGATGAAACAGTATATTGAAACCGCTTTAGCAGCCGAACAGAGAGGTGAGGCACTGGCCTTCGCCGTGAGAGACAGGCTTTCCGGTGAGATTATTGGTTCTACCAGGATCTGTAACTGGGATCAGGCGAACAGGCGTCTGGAGATAGGTTATACCTGGTACGCCAAGCGCGCACAACGAACCGGGGTGAATACAGAGGCCAAACTTCTGCTACTCGAATATGCATTTGAGACGCTGGATGTGATGGCGGTGGAGTTCAGAACCCATTGGCACAATCAAGCCTCACGAGAGGCGATAACCCGCCTCGGCGCGAAACAGGATGGCGTCTTGAGAAACCACAAACTGTTAAAGGATGGCACAGTCAGGGATACCGTGGTGTACTCGATCATAGATTCGGAATGGGCCTCGGTAAAACAGAACCTGAAATTCAGAATGCAGCAATACCGAGACTAGCGTAGAACTGAATAAAAATATAAACAATAAGCGTTTTAATAATTAACCATTGCAGCAAGGACTCACAAATGCAGGCTCCAACCTCTCCCTCGTCGGTGACAAAAAAATACCTATTTAGCGGTCAATCATCTCTTATCGGCCTCTGTCTCATGGTTCAACTCCCGGCCGTCGCGGCGCCTGAAGCTTCGGAGGCTGAAATTGCTTTTAACCGCGAGGTTCTGGAGTGTGCTTCATACTATCAAATCAGTTCCGATGCCATTTCGCAGATGAATGCTCCGCAGATGAAAGCCGTGGGTGAGCGTTTGTTAAAGTCATCGATTGATGCGGTAGCGCTGGCCGAGAAATATCAAAGTAAGCAACAGGTGGCCGATACTCTCGCGAGTGTCAAAGAGCAGCAATTGGCGGCCTTACCCAACAGTAAGAGTCTGGGGGGCCTGATGGGGAAGTATAAGGAGAGGTGTAAAAGCCTGCTGGCAGATCCTCAACGTCGACTGGAGTATTGGACCATGGCGACCATGTAGAATGTGTTACACCTGCCAGAGACGGATATCGCTGCAATTTATTTAGCAGTAGCTAATTTACTCAGGGCTAGAATTTATTTGAAAGATTTAGATCCTCTCTCCTGTCTAATTAGGCAAGGTTAGCCGTTAATGAGTGAAAGAAGGTTAGTTAAACTCCATGAATCTATATTTTATCGCTGCGGCCGGTTTGGGACTTATCACCTGTATCGGTCACTTTACCTATGGCGTGAAGCATTTTTTAACGCCAATGTTAAATGCTCAGTTTGAAGCGGTGCCTAAAGCGGTTCTACACTGTGTGTTTCATTACGTGTCGGTTTTTCTGGTCTTATCAACCTTAGTGTTAGCCTCTTGTGGCTTTGAGCTGGTCTCTAACATGCAAGGTTTCAGTCTGGTACTGTTTGTGGCGCTAAACTTTGGCATCTTTGCTATCTGGCAGATCTATATCGCCTTTGTCAGCGATATAAAAACTCCATTCAGGCATCTCTTTCAGTGGGTACTCTTCCTGGGTATCGCCGTTATGAGCTTGATGGGAGTCTACCTATAACTTGCTACCTTAAGTTCCGGTTTTTTTTACATTGATAACCTTTTATTGTCAATAATTGCAATTAGTTGAGAGCCATTCTTAACTAATTGCAAATTAATTAAATTCGATTGCTATTCCATTCACATATCTGTCAATCTGTAGCTCAACTACTCTGGTTCATATTTCATTTGCCTTGAACTTGGGCGGCTCTCAAATGTCTGAATTCAGACGGATGGCGCCCGTTAACCTGAGGCTTTGCTACTTGAGCCCGAATATTATCAATTTTCCAGATTTTAAGCGTTAATGAGTGTGTCATTTGACAGAGTTAAACGTGTGTCAGTAAGAGATTATTATGATTAAGGTCAGCGGATTAAAAAAAGAATATCGAATGGGAGAAACCTCTGTGTTTGCCCTCAGAGGTGTAGACTTTACCATTAATAACAATGAGTTCGTCGCAATTATGGGGCCGTCAGGCTCTGGTAAATCGACCTTGATGAACATCATCGGCTGTCTTGATAAGCCCAGTGACGGGAGTTACCAGCTCAATCAACAGGAGGTTGCGAGCCTCGATGATGATGCACTATCGGCAGTGCGTAACAGGGAGATTGGTTTTGTTTTTCAAAGTTTTCATCTGCTTCCCCGCATGACGGCGTTGCAGAATGTGTTACTGCCGCTGCGTTTCTCAAATCCCCCCAGTGATGATACCAACTTTGCCCGTGAGTTGTTGACCCGGGTGGGACTCGGCAGCAGACAGGATCACCGTCCGAATCAGTTATCCGGTGGCCAAAGGCAGCGAGTAGCTATCGCCCGCTCTTTGGTTAATCGTCCGGCCATCTTGTTGGCGGACGAACCAACCGGGGCATTAGACAGTAAGACATCGGTGGAGATCATGGCTCTGTTTACCGAACTGCATAGGGCGGGGCAAACCATTATTCTGGTGACCCATGAGGAGGAGGTTGCGGCATATGCACAGCGGGTGATCCGCATGCGTGACGGGCATATTGTGGAGATAGAGGAGCGAGGTGAATATGCCGCTTAGTCGTTCGTTACTGCCGGCCTGGTGTCGCTCACTCTTGCTGACAGCTTCACTGCTGCCCCTTAGCCTTGTGACTGTTGCCGACGGTTTCGCGTCGACGATGAACCCGCCCGGGAAAGAAGCTCTGCTGCTGACAGGAAAGATCTCATCGGTGAAGTCACAGTCGTTTATGGTGCCTAAGGCCGGAGATGCCTGGCGTTATCAGATCCAGTGGATGTTACCCGAAGGCTCGATAGCGACGCCGGGACAGACGGTGATTATTTTCGATAAGAGTCAACTCGCCAATCAGATTGAGCAGCTCGAAGCCAGCCTGCTGAGAGTGACGGCTCAGGAGCAGAGCCAGACTATCGATCTTAACTCCGCCGTGCTTCAGGCAAAATTTGATCTTAAACAGAAGACCTCTGAGCTTGAGAAGAGCGAGCTGGATGCGGCTGTCCCCGCAGATTATATTGCCGCCAAGGATTATGCCGAAAACCAGTTCAAGCTGATGAAAGCACAGAGTGAACTCGCTAAGGCCGAGCAGGCGCTTAAAGAGGCGCTGGACCGACAAACAGCGAGTAAGGCGCAACTTGCCATCGATAAAGCGCGTGCAAACCTGGAGCTGCAACAGGCACTGAGTGGCTTAGAGCAGTTGGCGTTGAAAGCCGAGATAAAAGGGCCCCTGCTCTATAGCAGTGACCCATGGTCGCAAAAAAAGTATGCCGTAGGCGATACAGTGCAGATCGGCAGGCAGATCGCCAGCTTGCCGGCAATGGAGGAGCTTGAGGTGGTGGCCTGGGTGAATGAGGTCGACGTCGATAAAATAGGTGTCGGCAAGCCTGTGACCCTGAGGCTGGATTCGCAATCAGAGATCAGTTTCACCGGTGAGGTAAAGCTGATTGGCCGACAGGCTCAGAAACAGATTGGCTGGGGAAGCAGCAACTGGTTTAAGGTTGAGATCCGATTTGAGCCCGATGACAGGGTAAAAATTACTCCGGGAATGAGTGTCTTAGTCACGGCCAAGGGACAGATATGATGTTAACTGATGTGTGTAAGAAGCGTTACTCCAGGCCGGTGATCCCCGCTGTGTTGATATCCCTGCTCCTGCTGGGTGGTTGTAATGGCGCGGCCGTGACTAAGGTTGAACGCGGCGTGCTTAAACAGAGTATCGATGTCACGGGGGAGCTGGTTTCGGCCGATACTATCTCTATGATGCCTCCGTCGCTGCGCCGGGTTTGGCAATATCAGGTGAAGCAGCTTGCGCCCGAGGGCTCTGAAGTGGAGCTGGGGGATGTCGTTGCCCAATTGGATACCTCGGAGCAGTCTCAACGCCTATCGGTGAAGATGGCGAAGCTGGAGGCGACGACTCAGGATATTGAAACCTCCAAATTGCGCAATGCGAAGCGGCTCGAGGAGTTGCGACTCGAGCTGGCTGAAGCGCAGATGAACTTCGAGAAGGCTCAGAGAAAATTTACCCTCTCAGATGATACGGTTGCTGCAATCGATAAGGTGAAATATGAAAAAGATGCCGTTATCGCCAAGGATCGAGTCATTTTGACCAAGCAGAAGCTGGAGTTGGAGGCACAAAGTGCCAGACAGAGAGAGGCGATGCTGATGGGCGATCAACAGAAGTTTGCCGCCGAGGTCGATGCACTCAAACGTGGCATAGCATCCTTGACTCTTAAGGCTCCAAGGGCCGGAATGGTGGTCTATGGCAACGATTCCCAGGGTAATAAAATCAAGGAGGGGCAATCTGTATTTATGGGAGATACTGTCTTGAGTATTCCCGATTTAAATAACATGCAGGTGAATATGACCATTCCGGAGGTGGAGGCGAGGCGGGTCAAGCTGGGTCAGACACTGAAAATTCGCCTGGATGCCAACCCGGATCGGGTTTTCACCGGCAAGATCACCGAACTCGGCGCCGTATTCCGTAATAAAAATCAGGAGATCCCTCTGGTCATCTTCGATGCCGTAGCCAGTATCGATGAGGTCGATACCGAGCTTATGCGTCCGGGGATGACAGCCAAGATATCTATCGACATCGCCAACGATGAAGAGCAGCTGCTGCTGTCACTCGATGCGGTGCATTATGATGGGGGGGAGGCCTATGTGTTAACGCCGGGGCTGTTTGGAGAGAAAAAACGGATGATCACAGTCGGAAAGATAGGTAAGGAGCTGGTCTCAATCACCTCCGGTCTGGAAGTGGGTCAGGAGGTGCTGTTGCCATGATAGCCGTAAATAAACACAGAGAGGCTGAGCCGGCCGCCACAGGGGCCGTAAAAATCAATTCATTGGCAAAGGCAGTGTCCATTTTCGGGCTATTGTGGCTCACAGCCTGTAGTCAACAAGCCGCCGACGGCGTATTAACCATGGATGTGCAGCGCTCGGACTTCAATGTCGAGATCCCCGCAGTGGGAGAACTCGAGGCCAGTCAGTCGACGGCCGTGACTGTCCCTTCAGG
Organism: uncultured Shewanella sp.; assembly: GCF_947501225.1. Lineage (GTDB taxonomy): Bacteria > Pseudomonadota > Gammaproteobacteria > Enterobacterales > Shewanellaceae > Shewanella. The sequence goes on along the minus strand of NZ_CANMUW010000002.1, from coordinate 275,181 downwards.
CCTCAGGGGACCACAATCTTTGGCCTGGATCCTGGATAACTTTACCCCGGTTAAGGCGGGAGATGTGGTTGCGCGTATGGATCCAACCCGTGAGAGTTATCGCCTGAAGATGGAGCAGTTTGATTTCGACAGGCTGGATTTCGACAGCCGGATACAGACAGAGAGGGACAGGACCATCAGTCAGACACTCTCGAGCGGAACCGAGGTGACCAGCGAAGAGAAGGCGTTGGCCGAACGTTATTTCAGTGAGGATGAGCGGGTCTACACTAAGATTGAGATCATCGATCAGATGCGCAATCAGGATTACCTGGTCGCCAAGATGCACTATTTCGATTGGGGCCTGGATAAACACGGTTCCCAGGCGCAGGCGGAGCAGGAGCTGATCAAGCTCAAACAGAAGGGGCACGCAGCAAAAATCAACCGGTTTGAGAACAACCTCAACCAGATGGAGATCACCGCTCCCCATGACGGTCTCTTCGTCTACCAGGCGGGGTGGGACGGTGCTTTCCCTGTGGTCGGCGACATGATGTGGTCGGGCTTCCCCATCGGCCTGCTTCCTGATACCTCGGTGATGCAAGCCAAACTTTATGTGCAGGAATCTGAGGCGGCGGGGCTCTCTATCGGGAAAAAAGCGACCGTCTATCTCGATGCCTATCCGGACAGGCCCTTCACCGGCGAGGTGACCCAGCTCGATGCGTTGGCTAAGCCCAAGGAGAAGGACAGTCCGGTCAACTATTTTCAATTTACCATCAGTTTGGACCATACCGCGGCCGATATCATGCAGCCGGGACGCCAGGTTAGGGCGCAGGTACATTCACTCAACCTGAAGGACGTAGTGACGGTCCCTAACCAGGCCCTGTTTCAAAAAGAGGGGTTATATTGGGTCTACCTGAAAACCGCTAAAGGCTTTATCAAGCAGGAGGTCACGCCCGGCAGTCGCAGCCTGAATCGTACCGTCATCACCGATGGGCTGAACCGGGGGGATGTCATTGCCCTGACCACACCACCAAAAAGGAGCCGGGTATGAGCCTTGTGAGTGAGAGTCGAGTCTACATCGAAGGCATCAAGCAGGCGTTCGACGAGATGCGTCATCATAAATTGCGCACCGCATTAACTTTGCTGGGGATGATATTCGGTGTCGGTGCGGTCATTGCCATGCTGAGCGTGGGAGAGGGCGCCGAGCGTGAAGCCTTGAAGATGATCGAGTCTATGGGTGTCAGAAACCTTGTGGTCAATGCCCGCCCGGCCGACGGCGAGGCGCTTAAGTCTATTCGTGAGCACAGTATCGGCCTTAGTATCAGGGATGTAGAAAGCGCTAAAGATACCCTGCCATTTGTCGAGAGTTGGAGCGCCGAGAAGCAGGTAAAGACCTTCAGTCTGTTTAGCCTCGAAGGGCGCAGCGACGCACAAGTAAAAGGGGTGACACCGAGCTACTTTTCACTCAGTGCACTTAAGCTCAGCGCCGGGAGAACTTTCGAAAGTCCGGATGAAAGCCACTATCGCCAGGTTGCGATTCTGGGGCCGGAGGCGGCGAGAAGCCTGTTTCCTCAGGGGCAGGCTATCGGCAGTGTGATCAAGATTAACCACCAGTGGTTTACCGTGGTGGGTGTGCTCAGCGACAGCGACAGCGGCACCTCAAAAATTCAGGGGGTTAAGCTCGGCGGTGAGCGAAATCAGGTCTTTATTCCGCTGACAACGGCGCTGAAGAAGCTGAACTTTAAATCCCTGGAAGATGAACTGGATGCATTTAAGGTCTCCATCTCGGAGGATGTTGAACCTTCACTTGCGGCAAAGAGTCTGCGACACCTGCTTAACCGCCGCCACGGTGGTGAAAAAGATTATGATATCGTGGTGCCTGCCGATCTGCTGGCTCAGCATCAGAAGACTCAGCAGATCTTCAATATTGTCATGGCCTGTGTCGCCGGCATATCCCTGCTTGTGGGGGGGATCGGGATCATGAATATCATGTTAGCCACCATCTTAGAGCGAACCGGGGAGATAGGCCTGCTCAGGGCGCTTGGCGCCAGACGCAAGGATATCGCCCGTCAGTTTCTGATTGAGAGTATCGCCATCTCGGCTACCGGCGGCATCATCGGTATCGGCGTGGGCCTGCTGCTGGCGGTGGTGATATCGGCTGCTGCGGGCTGGCCGGTTGCCTGGTCGCCCTTCGCCATCATACTTTCACTGGGGGTCTGTATGACCATAGGTGTCGGTTTCGGACTCTATCCGGCGAAGAAGGCTGCGAAGTTAGATCCCATAGTGGCGCTGCAACGGGACTAATGCGTTACCTAAGCCGGCCGCCTGATACCTATGGCTGGCTTCACTTCAAATCGGGCCGCAACAGCGGCCCTCTTCATCTTACTCTTTCCGCGCGTTACCGGCTCTCATCGGGCAAGCTGGCCTGGCCCTGTAGGTAAGCGGCTGTAAATTCGACAGCGACCGGGCAGCTTTTAAACAGTTAAAAAAATCACGTTTGAAATAGCAGCAAAAGCACGCCGATGGCCATGATTTATAAGGGCATCAGGGACTTTATGATATATCCTTACGCACCATTTTTTCCTGGCCAGCCGATCGACAGGTTATAAGCCAGTCGCTCACCGATAAAGAAGTCTGTTATGTTTTACACCGAAAATTCAGCCGTTAGATACCCGAAAGGGAATTTTGCCATGTGGAGCGTCTATAGTTTCACCGGAGCATCGATTCTCGCCTCCATCGTATTCTCCATGTTGTTGTTTCTCTCCATCGATGATGATCCATTTATGCAGGTGATGTTCGGCTCCCTTGCGGTGATTTTTGAGCTGGGTAAGTTCTTCGCCTGGTATGAGGTCGGCGAGCGTCAGGCGCGGCGCAACTATAGCGGGATGCTATTTGCCTTAGCCTTCTATGCCGTACTGGCAGCCATCTCCATAGGCGGCTCTGTTGGGGGCATAAATAGCGCCACCAATAAGGCTCAGGAGCATGCGAACGTCCATCAGAGTAAAGTGAACGCTTACAACATGCAGATCGAATCGATCGAGAAGCAGATCGAGCTGAATAATGTTGCCGCGCAGAAGTATATCCAGATGGAGCGCATCGCTACCGGCGTTAAGCGTATTCAAAAAGAGAACGATAAGCTCAGGAGCGAGCAGCAGCGCCTCGCGATGGAGCGGGACAGCTTGCCGCTTATCAATCAGGGATCGGTGATCGGCTTGATAGAAGGCCTGGCTAATTCGCTGAGTGTCCCGACTCAAACGGCTCAATTGGGGCTGGTGGTGTTTCTCTCTGTGTTGCTGGATTTTTTTGCCGCCTTCTTCGTAGGACTGATCGGTGAGGAGAACCGTTTCAGACATCAATTCCGTCACACTAATCCGGTCACCATTGATGGCTTCTCCATGACGCAGATGAAGGCGCCGGATCTGCTCAGTCACTTCAAGCCCCATGAAGCCAACTCGATGCAATATGCCGGCGAAGTTGAAGATGTGACTGCCGCGCCTGTGATTCCAAAGAGTAGCTATGAACAAGCTATCGAAGCATTAAGCGCAAATCAGGTTAACTGCAGTAAGCGGGCGGTGAGTAAATATCTCAACCTCTCCGGCGATGAGGTGGATGAGATATTTGGCCGCTTATTTGAAGAGGGCATTGTCAGTAAGAAACCCAATAACCATTTTCAGTGGCACGGGGTGCAGCAGGTCAATATATAATAGCGGGCGAAATACCTCCTGACGGATATCGGCACTTCATCAGATGTGGTGAGTTACCATTAATCTGGTGAAGTGTATCTCTTTTACTCGTTAGGATTGTGTAACTTGCCTGTCAGGCAGGATTGCAAATACCGCCTTCAGACAGGTGCTTGCGGGACAGCTCTTCAAGGTCCTTTCCCTTCTCTTCCCACCCGTGAAAAAAATCGTTGGCGAAAAATGAATTATCCCATTCAGCTTTCTGTTCGATCGCTATGGGAAGAACCAGGCAAGCCCTGTTTTTTATAGACTCTATATCATTTGACTCAATCATTTTAAGCGTATGGGAATAGATCTGAATCTCGGCAGTCGAAACACTTTGGCCTCCATAAACGAAAAACTTTAAGCCTATATATCCCGCGAGGGCTAAACCGGCAATAAAACAAATTATGGATATCGCGATGGTTTTCATATGCACTCCCTGTGCTCAACCTGTTGTTGCTATCAACTCTGGTTCTGTTTGAAATATAAACAGAATAGCAATCGTTTGCTGTCAGCTAAAGCCCTATTTTTTAGCAAGTTGTTACTCTTATTCAAGTTAATCAAGGTTTGTATATCTCGGGAATCATCCTAAGTCCACTCGCATGTGCCTATTCAGATTTTATTAAACGCTAATTTAGCCATTCTCGCTTTACAAAGCTCAGATGATCTGTATATTGAATATTGGATATTTTATCTGGTTTGGTCGCAGAACAGATAATGCTGTCATTCAATACTGCTGCAAAGAGTCACAACTTAATTGCAGCGCTCACCTATACCTCCTTGCTTTAATTGATGTTATTTACGGTTTAACAAGGCAGGATTAAAACAATAAGAGAAACTATTGATATGATAAATAAACTGACACTTTCGATCTGTGCCTTGGTTATCGGCACATCCTCATACGCTCAGGCTAAACAGCCTGAGTTCGCCGCTCATCACTGTAAGGCCGGTGAAATCAATGCTCAGCACTACAGAAACTTCCCCGCCGCCCTCGAGGAGGCCGAGCAGAGACTGCAGGGCTTAGCTGCGGTTAAACAAGCCAGGGAGAATAGCGCGGCAGAGGTCTCGGTTATGGGGATATCAGCAAGCCCTAAATACATCATCCCGGTCGTGTTCCATGTCTATGGCACGGTTCACAATGGCGACACGGTTAACGATGCAGTTATCATAGACGCCCTGTATAAAACCAATGAAGACTTTCAGGGACAGACGGCAGATTTTGCCGATATCGACCCTGAGTTTGCAGCTGTAAAAGACAGCTTAAACATCGAGTTCCGCCTAGCCAGGCTGGATCCTGAGGGGAATCCGACCTCGGGGATCATCTACTATCCGGAATCTTCCGGTGCCGGTAACTACTCCAGCAGCGATGTGAAAAATGATCATTGGGATAACTATAAGTACATGAATGTGTACATTCAAAACGATCTCTACGCCGATGGCGTGACCAACAACTCGGGTGTCGCCTGGTACCCGGACTCCGGCATGTCAGATGACGGCCTGGCCCGCGTTACTTACAACGGCGCCTATCTGGGCACCAACACAGATGAGAACTTTCGCTCTGTGTTAACCCATGAGTTTGGTCACTTCCTCGACCTTATCCATACCTTCGAAGGCGGATGTAAGCGGGGCGCGGTCAAGCGTTGTGCCAGCACAGGGGATAAGAGCTGTGACACCCCGCAGCAAAACAGCTGGCAGATGAACCCGGGAGACGGCGGAATATTAAACTGCCTGGGCGAGACGATTAACTGGCAGAACTTCATGGCCTATTCGGATCAATATGCCAACTACACTCAGGATCAGGTCGATCGCATGGTTAACGGCTTAGGCAGCCCGGCGCGTCAAACACTCTGGTCTGCGTCTAATTTGGTGGCGACGGGCACCGATTATTAATCGGCGTCAGGTAAAACCTTAACCGCAAGGACGCGGTTTTTATCCCGGCACTGCCTGCTTAAGTGTTAACCGGCAGGCAGCTGTTGTCTTTTCGTTAAGCTAATGGCGCTTAGGCTGTCGCTGCCCTTCAATTTCACTTCTCAATTTTCGCCGAGGTGTTAGAGTAGTTATTCGACAATTGCATGAATATCTTTCGAATTTCATTGAAGTGAATCGGCTTTTTGCTGCTCCTTCTATACCAAAAAGACGCAACGGACTATCGCCAGGGACATATAATAAGGGACATTCGCCATGGAACAACAGAGTAAGAGTATGGTTTTTCGCCTTCAGGTTGCCGGATATAAGAGGTATATGAAGCTGCTGAAACTGGCAGCCAGGGTCATCCCCATGCCTAAGCCGACCCTGTTTACAGGCTCAGGCTCATCACTTGAGTTGTGTGAAGCCATGGCTCTGATGGGCACCCAAAGGGTACTGATTGTCACCGACAGCGTCTTGATTAAGTTGGGTTTGTTAGAGGCGATACAGGCAAGGCTGACGGATAATCATGTGGAATATGTTATCTATGATGGTGTGCTGCCGGACCCGAGCTATACCCAGGTTGAGTCCGGTTTAGCCCTCTATCGGAGTCATGACTGTGACGCCATTCTTGCAGTCGGCGGCGGCTCGCCGATAGATGCGGCCAAGGTGATCGCGGCCAGAGTCACTAATCACCGCAAAATCAAAAAGCTCACCGGGCTGTTCAGAGTCTGGAAGGCGCCAGCGCCGCTGTTTGCCATACCTACAACGGCCGGTACGGGCTCGGAGGTGACCATCGCCGCGGTGGTTTCCGATCCTGTCACCCATAAAAAGACACCACTTATCGATCCTAAACTTGTACCCATGATGGCATCATTAGATGCCTCGTTAATGACAGGCCTGCCTCCCCATGTCACGAGCGCGACGGGAATGGATGCGCTGACCCATGCAGTAGAGGCGTATATCTCGATGAATGCTTCGGCCGATACCGATGCCTATGCCATCGCGGCGACGCGTCTGATCATGCAGAATCTATCTAAGGTGGTCAGTGACGGCACAGATATCGAGGCGCGGCACAACATGGCGATGGCCTCTTACTATGCGGGTCTGGCGTTTACCAAGGCCAGTTTAGGCTATGTGCATGCCATCTCCCACAACCTGGGGGCAAAATATGGCATTCCCCATGGGCTGGCCAATGCTATCGTGTTGCCCTATGTTCTCGACTACTCAAAGGCCGAAATCGTGCCACGTCTGGCCGAGCTGTCACGAGCCTGCGGTTTTGGCGCAGATGGAGACACAGAGGAGGCCTTGGCGCAGTGTTTTATCGAGCATATTCAGGGGATGTTGAAAGAGTATGGTATCGCTTCACAGCTGGATCAGCTTAAGCTTGAAGATGTCCCCGAGTTGGCCGGGGCGGCGTTAAAGGAGGCGCATTTTAACTATCCTGTGCCGAAATATATGGACCAGGACCAGTGTGAAACGCTTATCAGGCAGATGCTGGTGGCGTAACCGGAATTGCTCGGCTATCAGGGGCCAGCGGATAGCTGAGCTTACTCCTTGTTAACGGTGAGCTTGCTCATAGAAGAGGGTGGCTTACCCATAAAAGAGGTGAGTTCACTCATAGAAAAAGATGATGATTAGGCGTAATATGCCGTTCCTGTTTTTTATGGTGCACCTCTTATGAAACTTTTTTTTGCCTCCGATCTCCATGGCTGCTTCGACAGCACTGCTAAAATGATTGCCGCCTTCGAGCGAAGCGGCGCCGAGCATCTGATCTTATTAGGGGACATACTCAATCATGGTCCCAGAAATGCGCTGCCATCAGGCTACGCCCCACTCAAGGTGGCCGAGCTGCTTAACCGCTATGGTGATAAGATCATCGCCGTAAGAGGAAACTGCGACAGCGAGGTCGATCAGGCGCTGCTCGATTTTCCCATCATGTCTGACTATAACCTGGTGCTGCTGCCAAACGGCAGACGCCTGTTTTTGACCCACGGTCATCTATTTAACATCGATAGCTGTAGCAGTAACAGCCATCCGCGTCTGTGCCTGGGCGACATCATCGCCTCCGGTCATACCCATTTTCCCGTCGCCGCGCCAAAGGGTGATTATATCGAATTTAATCCGGGATCAGTGGCTATTCCCCGCGGCGGAAACACGGCAAGTTATGGCCTACTGGATGACAACACCCTCAGTGTGATGAGTTTCGATGGGGAAGAACTCTGCTCCGTGTCACTCGATTAATAAATAGTTGTCACGCCATCGATTAACTCATTGACCTGATTGTTTTTTCTGTGTTACTTGTTAATTCATATTCGTGATGAGGTTCGCGATTAGGTTCAGTTTAGAAAGAGGGGGATAACAGTGAAAACAATCGGCATGATAGGCGGAATGAGTTGGGAGTCGACGTTAAGTTACTATAAGGCTGTCAACGAGGGGGTAAAGTGCCGACTCGGCGGCCTGCATAGTGCCAAGGTTGTGCTGAACAGCGTCGACTTTGCCGAAATCGAGCGGCTGCAACATCTGGGTGAGTGGGGCAAGACGGCGGATATTCTTAGCGATGCCGCCGTTTCGGTCGAAGCCGCCGGTGCCGATTTCTTCATGATCTGCACCAACACCATGCATAAGGTCGCCGATGAGATCACGGCTCGGGTGTCTATCCCACTGCTGCATATTGCCGATGCCACGGCAGAGCAGTTAGTCAGTGATGGTGTTAAGAAGGTGGGTCTGCTGGGCACTCAATTTACCATGGAGCAGGAGTTCTATCGTGGGCGCCTGACCGATAAGTTCGGTATCGAAGTGGTGATACCTGACAGCGAGCAGCGAGCTTGCGTGCATCAGATCATCTATGAAGAGCTTTGTCAGGGCCAAGTGAATACCACATCCCGTGAAGCCTACCTCGCGATCATTCACGACCTGCAGGCCCAGGGAGCCGAAGCGGTCATTCTCGGCTGCACCGAGATTGCTCTGTTGGTGTCTCAGCAAGACACCAAGGTGCCTCTGTATGACACCACAGAGATCCACGCTAAAGCCGCAGTTCAACTGGCCCTCTCATAGCCGTAGCCGAAGCCTTCGAATGAAGGCTGATTACATTTTGTCTTTGGTTTAGCTGGTATTTGAGTGTGTGTTTGAAGGTCGTGCCTTCATTGTTATCTATCGCCTCCGGCGAGGGTGCCGTGCATGGAAGCACAAATGTCGTGATCACAAGGATGTGAATGAGCGACGTAAGTGCAGATACTTCTTCGGACCGCTGTGAATATATCTGACCGCCAAGGATGGAGGGAATGCCTAATTTTGTATGGAACAAAATGGGCCCTGTGGGCTCTGCGGTTTCATCCCTGAAACCGAAGCTCACAGCCGTATCTGCACTGGGTTATTCACAAGAAGGTTTTCCCTCCGATAGAGCTGTGATTTTGTACAGTTATAACCAAATCAGAAGATTATCGTGCAATAAAGATGCATTGGACGCATCTTTAACGCAGTGGTGTTTTGTTTTGTATCGCAATATCAGTGAGTTAAAGTTTATTGGGGAGTGTTATGTAGACCTCATAAACATCCATGCATCTTTTTATCAGAACAGCTCTGATGTTTTTGTTCACGAAACAAAAAATAATCCTTTTGCAGCAATAGGTTGTAGATGATAGCTTTACCTAACTGAGAAAGCAGCGAAGAGGGTTATCGTGCTGCTATTGAATAAGCTGTTAACCCAATAAGGATAAAAATTGGCTCTTATAGCAGGAATGGAATTTCGTTTTGATCTGGACTTCAATGAGCTAGATCTAAATGAGACAGAAGCTTACTTAAAAAATGTTGTCTCTCAATACTCCGATTTAATATATGGACAAAATACAGAAGTCCATGTCCAACTATGGGAAGGTAGTTTAAGAGTTAGGTTGGCAATTGTTGGAGCCATATATATTGGGATTGGTCAATACGGCTCATTTCGATCTGGTATTGATCATTTGATTCAAGATGCAAAATCACTTAAAGAACTTGTTTCAAGTCAGGTTGTTAAAAATGGATTAAATGAATCTGACATTATCGATAGTAAGCGAATGCATTGTGATCCTGACCGAATTCGCAGGGTTTTACTTGCTGTTGATCGATTAGAATCAAACAAGAGTTTATCTAAAGATGAACTTGTGAAAGAAATATCTAAAATTAGAACCTCAGTTCGAAAAATATGCTGGTCGATTGGAGAAAAAGATATCGGACTCTTTGCTTCATCCATTTCAGAAAAATACTGGCCTGAAGATAGAGATATTCCGTATTTTGTTGAGAAATACAGGATTGCCGCTAGAGAAGAGGATATTGTTCACTATCCTGTAGAAAGCTTGACGTCAAAAAGGGTTAACAAGGCATTGCAGCGGACAAGCCACTGAATGCGGCGTTAGCTCAACGGAGTTTATAGATGAAACTTGAAGATATATGGTCTTCATATCGAAGTAGCTTAAAAGCGTTTTTGCATTCAAAAATTTCTAATCCATCTGATGTCGACGACTTGCTCCAAGAGATATTAATAAAGACACATAACAGCATGGATGATCTTAAAAAAGGAGAGAGTATTAAGTCTTGGCTATTTCAAATCGCGAATCGGACAACGATTGATTTTTATAGAAAGAATGGTCGTCTCAACGAGATAGACTCTGAAGATCTGTGGTATGGCGAAAGTGAGTATGACGTTAAGACAGATCTTTCACATTGTATTGAGCCTTTTCTCAAGGCATTACCTGAAGAAGTGGCTGAATTATTGCGGTCAGTAGATCTGGGAGAAAGGTCTCAAAAAGCCTATGCTCAGGAATTGGGGATTAGTTATTCCACGTTAAAATCTCGGGTACAAAAAGGGCGATCAGAATTACAGGCTTTGTTTGAAGACTGCTGTCACTATAGTTTGGATAAGCAAGGTAATCTTATCGATTTTGAGCAAAAATCGGACAGCTGTAAAAAATGCTAAATAATTTAGAACTAATAGGCCACCCACGTTAGTTGGCAAGCATTTGGATTGACATCTACACTTGATAGATTCGATTTTGGATGTTTCAGGAGGCAAGGATGCCTAGACCACGTTGTACACAAGTAAGTTTGGAAGATACGCCCTTTTATCACTGCGTGAGCCGCACGGTGAGGAGGGCGTTTTTATGTGGAATTGATAATTACTCTGGCCAATCTTTCGAGCACCGAAGAGAATGGGTTGAAGATAGGCTTTTACTGCTGACGTCTATCTTTGCCATCGACATTGCAGCCTATGCGGTAATGTCGAATCATTTGCATGTCGTGTTGAGAATCGATTCAGAATCGGCACAAGCCTGGACAAGTATCGATGTGGTAAATCAATGGCATAAATTGTTCAAATAGGAACTAATAGGCCACCCACGTTAGTTGGCAAGCATTTGGATTGACATCTACACTTGATAGATTCGATTTTGGATGTTTCAGGAGGCAAGGATGCCTAGACCACGTTGTACACAAGTAAGTTTGGAAGATACGCCCTTTTATCACTGCGTGAGCCGCACGGTGAGGAGGGCGTTTTTATGTGGAATTGATAATTACTCTGGCCAATCTTTCGAGCACCGAAGAGAATGGGTTGAAGATAGGCTTTTACTGCTGACGTCTATCTTTGCCATCGACATTGCAGCCTATGCGGTAATGTCGAATCATTTGCATGTCGTGTTGAGAATCGATTCAGAATCGGCACAAGCCTGGACAAGTATCGATGTGGTAAATCAATGGCATAAATTGTTCAAAGGCACACTCCTGACACAAAAATTCGCTAAAGGTGGTGCCATTGAGTCTTATGAGTTGGAAACACTGAACGATACGATAGCTGAGTACCGACGCAGGTTGATGGATATTAGTTGGTTTATGCGCGCACTTAACGAGCCGATAGCGAGGCAAGCCAATAAAGAGGACAACTGCACCGGGCGCTTCTGGGAGGGGAGGTTCAAGTCTCAGGCACTACTTGACGAAGCCGCCGTGCTCGCTTGTATGGCTTATGTTGACCTCAACCCAATCAGAGCCAAGATGGCTGCTACACCGGAGCAATCTGACTTCACAAGTATTCAGCGCCGAATCAAGGCCGCCTTCAAAGGTAAGCAACCAGATGTACTGCTGCCATTTGTGGGCAATGAACGTAAAGATATGCCCAAGGGATTAATGTTTGATATTAAAGATTACTTAGAGCTGGTTGATGATACCGGCCGTGTAATACGTGATGATAAGCGTGGTGCGATTAAACCCGGTACGGTGAAGATACTGAATCGACTAAATATTCCACTTGAAAACTGGCTTAAAGTAACCAATGAATTCAAATATCTCTTCAAAGGCCCGGTAGGGACCTTGGAAGAGTTAACTCGTTATTGCGAGCACCTCGATAAAAAGCGTATTGCCAATGCCAGTAGTTGCCGATACTGGCATAGCTGACATATCTCGCTGTGGTTTAACTTCTTCTCTTCAAAGTCATTTACCCGACTAACCAGTCACGCCTTCAGTTTGTATATTGCGAGCGTTTGATGACAAAATTTGCCGTTCTGTTAGGTTTGTCGGGTTATTTAGTCATATAACCGTTTAGAGTGGCAGTCTTAGAGTGTTCGCTCTCAACCCGCATAAGATGAGTTTGAGGAAATATCTTTAGATGGGTGGCTTGGTAGTTGTGGTTAGATGGGTGGCTTGGTAGTTGTGGTTAATGTGCGAATAGTAGCTGTTGTTAAATTGAGCTACCAAGGCCAAGCACAGGAAGCCAAAACCGCCACTTTTCTATGGTTTTAGCTCCCGTGATGGCTGCGTTATCGGATATTCGATTGCAATACTTTTCCTAATCAAAACCTCATGAGCTAGAGTCAAATCTCTAGCTCATTTATTTCCAAAAACGAGTAACTAACCTGATAATACTCAATCGAAGAGATAGATGATTAGGTGTTGAGGCGGCTGAAGGGATTAAAAAATGAATGTTTTCGTTAAGCGGCCACGGATGGCTTTACAAGGATATCCGCAGCTGAAAGCCTGCTCGGCGTCCATGCCTCTCGTTCATAAGCTCAGAAACCTGAGGTTTCTATTCTCCAGCCCTTAGAAGTATCTGCACATAAGCTCGTTCATTTACATCTGCCCCATAGGGATATGGGAAGTGTCTTGAGGTGTAGGGGCATCTCTGACCTTGTGATCACGACATTGATATATCTATACATAACACCTGCTGCCAGCAATTGGCACAAGTAGGGCTATGGTGTCCCATGAGTAAATCCTAGACCAAACAAGGTTAATGAAGCCTATCTAAGAAGATATTTGAAACTTGATATCGCACAAGTGCCTAACCTTGAGTATTGCAATTTCTCCTTACGTCGTTAAGATAATGCCTGGGTCGGCAGTTCACCCAGGCATCGCCACTGCACTTTTCGAGCGCAGCGCTAAACCTGCTGACATTACTATGGATATCAAATTATAGATATCAGGCTACCTGAAGATTTGTGTGCCTTGTTTGGAATGGCGATCACCACTGACCTTTGAATGCTGCTGCATTCGGTTATCAGGCACCCAGAAAACGGGTAAATCCTATGTCAAAAAATCTGACCCCTTTTAGCTGCGACGATATCTCCGCGTTAGCTAAATCGTTACGTAAACAGTTGCAACAACATGAGACGTTTCCCAGCCATGTGGAGATGCTCAACATGCTTGCCAAAGCGACGGGTTTACAAAACTATCAGCAGTTGCGCCAGCAGCACGGTGAGCAACTGTCTTCTCAATCCACTCTATCCGCTCCTATCCCTAAACGGCTGATGCCCTTTATGAGCGCAGACTACATCATGCATAGCTGGCCTTCGAAGTATGCTATCCAGCAACAGAGTTTGTGGTTCTTCTGGTGCCGGTTTCAGTACCAGCAAAGTTATAGCGAAAGGCAAGTGAATGAGATCCTGAAGGAGTATCTCGATTTCGGTGATTTTGCTCTGATCCGCCGTGAGCTTTGCAACCATAAACTGCTTAAACGCACCTATGATGGGCGGACCTATTGGCGCGCCTCTGCAACGCCTCCCGAAGGTCTTGAGACTCTGGCCGATTTCTGGCCTGGCCAATTGCAGCGTGATGGCCGGGAGAGTGTAAAGTGAAGTTTCAGGTCATTAATGAAGAAGCTCCCAAGCTGGTAGATGAACTGGTTAACGGAGTGCGGGAACATGTCCATGAACAGCTGGGGGATGAATTAACGCGTCCGCTGTCAGTCACCGCACGCGGTGATAGCGGGGAGTTAATCGGCGGCGTATCGGGGCGGACCATATACAGAAACTTCTTAATTGGAGTGGTTTGGGTCGATAAAAAACACCGAGGCAGCGGACTGGGGCGCCGGCTGATGCAGTTAGCCGAAGCCGAAGCTGTAGGGCGAGGCTGCTTAGTTTCCCAGGTGGATACCCTGTCAATTCAGGCCCCGGTTTTTTATCAAAAACTTGGATTTGAGATCGTCGGCTCTGTACCTGAGTTCTCAGGAAGCCCGGCGCGCTATTTTCTGATGAAAACCTTTACTGACACATAAGTAATGAAACAAAGCCCCTGTCTGCATGCAGATAGGGGCTGAACAGCTCACCTAAATAACCGGTTAATTACATATATGGCTTGGTAGCCTTCAGATTCGAGGAGGCAAGCCGGTGGAAATCAATACTGAAGAGTTAACCATACGCTGAATCGTCTGATAAGCAATTATTCACACGCCATCTCTCTGGCGAGCTGACCGATATTGCCTACAATATAAGTGGCTCGAATTATCTGGTTGTAAATATAGATAGGTTATTAATTATGAACTAACCGGGAGAGATATAATGAACAGTTGGGTTTTGGTCGCAGATAGCGCGCATGCACGTCTATTTATCGCAGAAACAGCAAAATCAGCATTAAGTGAGATTGAGAGCATGATCCATCCCGAGGCACAGCAGCACGAACAGAAGCTAACCTCGGATCTGCCAGGAAGTCAGACAGGTGGGGCAATTGATAGTCGCCACTCTGTTGGTGGTAAAACCGATCCCAAAGAGTATGAGGCGGTAAAATTTGCCAGATACCTCTGTAAACACCTTGAAGAGGCACATCATGCGCAGAAATTCAGCCACCTGATTGTTGTTGCCGCACCATCGTTCCTTGGTCTGTTGCGCAAGGAGATGAGCAGTAACGTCGCTAAGCTTGTTACGTTGGAGATTGACAAAGATATCGTTGAACAGGACGTTGACTCGATTAGAGGACACCTTCCAACTGTTCTTCCCCACCTGACCACATAAGCTTGCTAACCCATGTTTTATTCATGCATATCTGGCGATGCAAAAAATCGAATCGGGTAGCCGTAGATATCTAGCCTCCTTTCCTGGAGGTTAGATTCAGGAGATACGAGCCTATAGTTGGGAGAATGTAGGATAACGCAGGAGCAATTATCGAGGGCTGCGCAGAACCGGTTGCCAAGGGGCAGTTCATTACTCTCTGCAAAGAGATCTCCTCATATCAATCTTCTGGTTATCTTCTTTGTTATTGTTCATATAGCAATGTCAATGCACCCTGCTGTCATAGCATTTTGAAATTTTGCTTACGTGATTGCGCAAAAATCAGGGCTGCTCTAACGAGACCAGCCATAGGAACCCGAAAAAGCAGGTGGCTGGGGGAAAATTAAGGTGCTCTATATATTTGCAGCGGAAGTTATGCTGTTTACTCACGCTCTTTTTGTTGGGTTTGTAATATTTGGTCTGCTTCTTATCTTAGCCGGTAAGCTATTTTCATGGTCCTGGGTTCGAAATCCATGGTTTCGTTTGGTTCATATTACTGGTCTTGCGGTTGTCGTGATCCAGTCATGGCTTGGTGTGATTTGCCCGCTCACAACTCTGGAAATGGCGCTCCGTTCTAAGGCTGGTGATGCCGTGTATGAGGGTTCATTTATATCTCATTGGTTAACTGAACTTTTATACTATCAGGCCCCGGAGTGGGTGTTTATCGTTTGTTATACGACATTTGGATTGATTGTTTTGGCTTGTTGGTTTTGGGTGCGTCCGCGTTCATTTATCAGACGCGAAAACCATGTACCACCCAACTAAGCTTTCAAAAAATATGGTCGTATCTTTTGGCTTATTATTAAGAAATAACGCTTTAAATTATGCGCATTTTTTACTTGTGACCTAATATCATACTGTGTTTTTCAGATAGTTAAAGCTGAGCTGGTTTATATGATACATTTGGAAAACGTGCATACGCATTTACACCAGAAAGAACTTAGGCTGATATTGTTTTTCGCTGTTAATACAATAGATTAACAGTGCGAGTTGTTAGCGGTTTAACGAGCAAACTGAGTGTTCGCACGCACTGTGCTAAGAGGTTAGCCTCACTGTAAAGTCAAATTACCGGAGATCATTGCCATGCAAATCCAGATCAATACAGATAAGAACATCTCCGGAAAAGGTGCGCTTGCTCAAAGTGTTGAAGATATTTTGAGATCAGATCTGAGCCATTTCAGTGAGCAGATCACCCGCATTGAAGTACATCTAAGTGATGAGAACAGCTTGGCTAAGTCCGGAGTGACGGACAAGCGATGTTTGCTGGAGGTGAGGCTTGCCGGTGAACGCCCAATTGCTATCAGCGAGCAGGCGGAAACAGTTGAGGAAGCGGTAGCCGGCGCAAGCCAGCAAATGATTAATCTGTTAGAGACTGAGTTGGATAAGCATGGCAAGAGGTAGCAGCGAGCCCTTTGAACAGAAAGTCCAATAAACTTTTGTCCATCTACGGCTTAGAGTGACCGTTCTAAGCCAAATTTGCCCCAAATTTATTTAGAGTTTTGACTCATAGGTAATCCGTGTGAGCGGGTTTGCCATACTATTCTTAATATCACTAAAAAATATCCAGTACTATTGAATCGGAACAGTCGGGGAATAACAGTCTCATGCAATTATAGTTAGTCATTTCCAAAGTACTTATTGACCTGTCTATAGCTTCATAGTTTAAAGTGCTCATATTCAAATAATGGAATGGAGAAAAACGGTGTATCGAATTTCTGAACTCGCGGTAGAAGTGGGATTATCACGTACTGCTCTGCTCTATTATGAGAAACAACAACTTATAAAAGGTCAAAGGCAGAGTAACGGCTATAGGATTTACAGCGACAAAGATCTCCAGCGTATCCGTTTAATTCAGAAGCTTCAGGCTGGAGGGTTAACCCTCAAAGAGTGCAAAGCGTGCTTGGAAGCAAAAGTCGATCGCAAACTTCTGGAAAGCCGCCTGCATAAGTTGGATGAGGAAATTGCGCAAAAACAGCAGTCACGACAGCTTCTCGCGGCTATGCTTGGCGAGGGCAACCTGAAAGCATGGCATGAAAGCGTGGATAAATTAGCTCCAGATGCGCACTTAGATTGGTTAATAAAGCAGGGTTTCAGTGAAAAAGAGGCTCTGCGATTGAAATGGTTATCAAAAGACATGAACGAACACGAACAGTATATGGCTGAATTTATGAAGATCTATGAAGCACTTGAACGGTGGGCGCCAGGTAGCGAAAGTGAAACACTGAAAGCGCTATCGCTTTTGCCTGAGCAACCGAAAGAGATTCTTGAAATTGGTTGCGGTAAAGGGTTGTCCACGACAGTACTGGCAAATAATACTACAGCATTTATCACAGCGGTTGATAACGAACAGTCAGCATTGACAAGACTCAGTGACCGTTTTGAGGCGGATGGCTTGTCATCTCGACTCACAACCGTTTGTGCCAGTATGACGGAACTGCCTTTTAACAATGCAAGTTTCGACCTCTTATGGGCAGAAGGCAGTGCTTACATTATGGGCGTGACCCACGCACTATCACAATGGAAGCCTCTGCTTGATGAGGACGGAATTTTGATGATAAGCGATTTAGTTTGGTTGACCGATACGCCGAATGAGGAAGCTGTCGAGTTTTGGAAGCATGAATATCCTGATATTCAGACGGTTACTACTCGAGCCAAACAGATGGAAGTTGCTGGTTATGAAGTCCTTAAC
The DNA here is from genome assembly GCF_947501225.1 of uncultured Shewanella sp. Lineage (GTDB taxonomy): Bacteria > Pseudomonadota > Gammaproteobacteria > Enterobacterales > Shewanellaceae > Shewanella. Next base: position 257,605 of record NZ_CANMUW010000002.1, on the reverse strand, counting down.
AGCTTTACGCTCAGTCACCAAGCATGGCAGAACTACTATGAACCATTGAAATCGCGCATTGAAGAGCTACAACCGGAGATGCAAGGTTCACAGGCAATAAAAGATATCAGTAAAGAGGTCGACATTTACAATAACTACCTTGGTCAGTTTGGCTATCAGATGTTTATCCTGAGAAAGCGTCGTTAAACTCGCGACTAGCTCTCTTCACAGAATCAAGCATCACACCGAGGTGGCATTAACTGTTGCCTTGGTTCCCGGATATACAATCCAGCTGCTATGGTACCTAGCAGACATTCTAAGTACCAAACCAGCCCAATGAACCCAACCTAAGAAGATACTTGAGACTTGTTATCGGATAAGCAATTGGCTAAGAAGGACACTCACTGATTAAAGCATCATCCCGCCAAACGCAAACCCTAATGCCACAGAGGTGGTTATGGTGACCAGGCCCGGAATAAGAAATGGATGGTTAAACACCATATTTCCGATGCGGGTCGAGCCGGTATCATCCATCTGCACCGCGGCTAACAGTGTCGGGTAGGTCGGCAGCACGAACAGGGCACTGACGGCGGCAAAAGAGGCGATAGCCGTGATGGGGGCGACGCCTATGGCTATGGCGGCCGGCATCAATGCGGTTGTGGTCGCGCCCTGTGAGTAGAGCAGCATAGAGGCGAAAAACAGAGTCACCGCAAGCATCCAGGGATACTGATTAAGCACATCGGCCGAAAGTGCTTTGATATCGTTGATGTGGCTGGAGACGAAAGTGTCTCCCAGCCAGGCAACACCCAAGACACAGATGCAGGCACTCATCCCCGACTTGAAGGTGGCGGCATTGGCGATCTCTGAGGCATCTATCCTGGTGAAGGTGACAATGGCAGTTGCAGCGGCAAGCATAAACACCATGATCGCCTCGTTACGACCCAGAGATGGGTCCGGGATCAGGTTGACCGTGTCTGAGATCAGAGTGGCGTAGACGATGACACCGATAATGGCCGAGATAAAGATATAGGTTGCGGGTTTGGCGGTGGGCAGAATATCCCTTTGAGTCTTACCCTGCAGCTTAACCAACCCCTTTTCCAGCCGCGCCTGATATACCGGATCATCCGATAACTCGCAGCCCAAAAAGTTGGAGACTGCTGCGCCTATCATGCACGCGATAAAGGTGGTTGGGATACAGACGGCCAGCAGCGTCAGATAGCTCACGCCGATAGGCTCTAAGATGCCGGAGAAGAACACCACGGCGGCCGATATCGGCGAGGCGGTAATGGCGATTTGTGAGGCAACGACCGAGATCCCAAGTGGTCTCGATGGTCTTATGCCTTGCTCTTTGGCGACCTCGGCGATAACCGGCAGTGTCGAGAACGCCGTATGGCCGGTACCCGCCAGCAGGGTCATAAAGTAGGTGACGACCGGGGCGTAGAAGGTGATATGTTTAGGGTTTTTCCGAAGGAAAGTCTCTGATAGATCGACCAGCCACTCCAGGCCTCCCGCCACCTGCATTGCGGCGATGGCGGCGATCACCGACATGATGATGAGAATGACATCAACCGGAATGTGGCCCGTGTCGACACCAAGAAACAGTGACAGTACCAGCACGCCGGCACCACCGGCCAGACCTATGCCTATTCCGCCGATTCGGGCACCGAGATAGATAAATGCGAGGACAACGAGCAATTCAACAAAAACCATAAACAGCCTAATCTGAAGCTAAGAGGAAACACATACCTGCCGGGCAGGAGGTGATAAAAGTTCAGGTGAAGCTTATTAGGAGATTTGGTACCGCTTTTCCCTGGATTAGAGGATTTTACTATCGTTATTGCTTATATAGGGATGATTAATTCACTATTTGTTGAAGCTGTGATTCTGCTCACATGCAGCTGCGTTTAAGTGGTGCTTAGTGCACAGTTATGATCTCTATCGGGGGAAGTCAGACAAAAAGCGGAGTTAAATATTTCGGCCGGTATTATCCAGCTTAAACAATAAAAAGCCCGCTGTGCGGGCTCCTGTACCAAGGGGGATCATTGGTCAGATATAAAGATGATGGGCGTTACTTTTTTATCCATTTACCACTCGTATTTTTGATGTACTGCCCCTTTTTCGTCGCCTTCATCGCTTTTTCGGCGGCCAGCTTAGCGACATCTTCAACCGAGATGCCATTTTTTCTGGCGATCTTCTCATAATGGGTTTTACGCTTGGCATTGACCTGTTTAGCGACCGAGTTGGCTTCCGGGCTACTCTTAACTACGCCCAGGTAGCCGTTAGGTTGTTCTCCAACGAGTCCCTGAGACTTGGCGTCCTGAAGGGAGATGGCAAAGGCGTTCAGGCTCAGCAGCAGACCTGCGGCTAGCACCAGTAATTTTGATTTCATTGTGTACTCCTAATTAACCGAACCTGATTAAAATAGCTCATCGTTGGTGAGCAGTTCATCCAGCTCTTTATCAACCTTTATCTTGATCTCATGTTCAATCTTGACGTTGAGGTTGATCACTATGGGTTTATCGGGTGGCTCTATCTTGACCGTGGGCGTACAGGCGGTCAGAGCCAGGAGTGCAACTATTGCGCTTACGGACGTTCGTAAAAAAGGCAATCTTTTCACTGGGAGTTCCTTTTATCCTAATCGGCGGATACAGATAACAGCCGATGTTTCATTTAATACCAATCAGTATAAAGATGTGATCGCTCAGCGAGAATTTAGTGCTTCTGAGGCAAGGCAACGAGTGAAGAACATAGTTGTTCTACGTTCAAGCTCGTTAACACAGCATCGGATGCGCTAAAACTCGCCTGTTAGGCGTGTTTTTGACTGCCTACTTCAGCGTTGAATGGCCTCACAAGGGAACAACCATTCCATCATCCATTCGCCTTGAATTAGTGGCCAAAAAAAACGCTGAGTAGATCACTTTCTTATACTGATTGGTATCAGTCTATTATATTGATCGAAAGATGACACTAAGCTGAACGATTATTTTGAGCATCAAATATCGCCCCTATTATCGCACTAACGAACCGGCTTTGTGACTTGATTCCATATGTTTTTTCTCAGTTCATCGATTGTTCAATCTGAGTCTGCAGTTTGTCGCCCACCTGCAGGCTCTTCAGCAGTTGCAGCATGTTCTCCTCTTGCGAGTAGTTCAGGTGAATGGGGCGTTCGATACCTTTGCCGCGGCCTTTGACATTGACCTTAAGCAGGGCGTCGCCCGATGGCTCCATATCGAAAGTACTGGCCAGCTCGGTGTATTGGAGATGTTCCATGGTCGAAAAGGCAAAGTCGAGATAGGGCTGTGACTGACGCATCTGGTCGACAGCCGGGTTACCACTGACCGAAATCAGCCCCCCCGGTGCCCGTGCCGCTAACCGCCCGCCATTGACAGAGACTCTGCCGTCAATTAGCTCGACCGGCAGTACGCCATCGAAGATACCGTCGGCATAAATTCCCACCTGAGGCTGAATGGCGAGTAGCTCCGCTAAACTCAGCCCCTGTAATACAAGGTAAGCGTGAGAGCGGTCGCGCAACTTCAGGTTAAATTGTGGCAGTAAAAATTGGCCACCCAGAAGGTCGCCTGTGGCATTAACGGATATCTCGGCATCACTCAGTTTAACAGCGCTATCTGCTGTCTCCTCGGTTAGCGCATCATCGCGGCTGAGGGAGAGCGCGCCTTCGGCCTTAAGGTCTGTTATTAACACTCCGGGATTAAACGCATCGGCCGCGAGCGCCATCTGCGGGCAGGAGAAGGCGGCTCGATTCGCTCCGCCCTGTTCCTGTTCGAGATTGAGGTGACAGTTCGCCGAGATCTCGACACCGTCGAAGGGGAGGTCGTTAATGCTGCCGTTTAACGCGGTGAGTCTGGGAAAGAGATCGATATCGAGCTGCCTTGTTTGTGCCAGTTGATTGAGCCGGTAACTTGCCAGCAGCCTCGTCTGACCGTCGATATAGAGGTTGTCCGGCAGAGAGTAGCTGTTTTGAATCGGAAAAAGGAGTGTGCTGAGCTCGGTATCGAGCTCCAGTTTTCCACTCAGCAGTGCCTGCTCACCGGCTCCGGGCTGCAGCCTGTGTTCGCTGGAAAATTCCAGACCATCGATCGACCAGTTCTCATGAGAGTCCAGCCGAAACTCCTCCCAGCTCATCTTCACCGCTTGTTCCAGGGTGGCGCGGTAGATGTGCAGCAGCTTCTGTTTTCTCTTACGTTTATTTTTAATGTAGCTGTGATGAATTTCCGCCCCATCGACCTCATAACTCAGACTATTGACCAGATCCGTCCCCGGTAAGCCCAGCTCCACCTCAGATCCGTTGGGCTCAGATGGCGCAGCGAGTGCAAATGAGGCCGAGCTGGGGTGCTCCAGTTTAGCCGCTAAACGGGGCAGAGAGAGAAGGTAGAAATCCTCCGAGTCGCTATATGCCTTGTGGCTCAACTCTGTTTGGCTTTGCTCCAATGATAGAGTGGGGAGCGTTATCTCGACCCTCTTGCTGTCTTTCTCAAGGGGGTCATTACCTTGAGTATCATAGATGGCAAGCCGCGTACCTCCTTGGCTCTTAAATTGAATATGCCCTGTTGTGATCAGATTGTCGTGACTGCTCTGTTCGATATCCCGGCTAAGATCTGCAAAGCGGATGGATGAAGACTCAAGGGTGAAGGGCGCTGCGGTAAATTCGAATTCAGCATCCGCGTTGCCGTTGTCTTTATATCTATGAAGTGCCTCGCCAAGACCCATTGTGAGCAGACTCGGCTTTGAGGTGTTTAACACAAGCTCATCTGCATCAAACTCCAGTGTTTTATGTTTGGATGAGGGGCGGAGGTGGCGATAGGAGATGGGGCCAAGACTCATCGTCAGCTCAGGGAGCACAATCTCGAGTAGCCCCTTATCGTCATAGCGCAGGGTAAGGGGGTCGGCAAGGGTAAGTTGAGCCATCTGATTGCTGAAGGAGAAGTCGGACAGGCCTTGGCTCGATGGTGAACTTTGTCGCTCCTTTATTACTAACTGGTTGGCAAAAAACCGGGCATCTTTACTCACATGAAGCTCAACGGAGAGAGGTGGTGTGACTTTATTTCTGGGCGCTTCATTGTTCGCCGTTACGGCTAAATCTCCTTTCAATGCCAGCGAAGAGCCGCCGAGGGTCATATCAGCAAGGGCGTTATCTTCAAATTCGGCTAAGAGCGCATCTATCGACACAGCTTGCCTCTGCTCAGCACTCATTTGCCATTTACTGTTAAAATTCAAGGTCTCTCTGTTTTGGTTGGGCAGCGACAGTGTCCCTTCATCCAGCGAGGCGGTGACTTCAATTTTTGAGCGAGCGACACTGAGTCGAAGCGCTTCCCAGCTAACCTTTTTGTCTTGCAGCGAGTAGATGAGAGGCTGCCCCAGGCTCAGCTTTATCTGCGGGGATGACTCGGTAGTTAAAGCCAGAATGCTCTGTTTTATCCGGGTCTTCACTGCTTCATCGGCTATGAGGTCGAGCAGGACCTCTTGCTGAGGCCGGTTGGGCGACACACTCAAAGAAAAGGGAAGCAGACTAAAGGATAGGTCCGCAAGGTGGCCATTAAGCTCAAACTCCAGGCCGGCTTTGCTGCTGTCACTTCCCTTTTCTGTCTTTTCGGAGCTTACGGCCGAATGTGGTGCAACTGTCAGTCCCTCCAGCTCACCAAGGACGATACGCGCGCCTTGGAGTGTATGATGGGACATCAGCTCGGCGGTTTTAAGATTAAGGTCGACTGTGGAGCTCACTGTGCCACTGAGTTCGATGTTTGCATCAGCCATCTGTTGCTGTAGTTCGAGCAGGGGAGCCAGGCCATCAATGTTTAGATCTTGAGTCGGTATACGACGCAGGAGTATGGCTAACTCATGAAATACTAAGCTGGTGGATACTTGCCAGCGCTGCCCGCTCAGCTGAGCCGTTAAATCGAATAAGCGGTTTCCCTGATGGCTTAAACTGGTGTTGAGCCGCCCGGTATCATCGAGTTGCAGTCTATCCATGACCAGACTCAAGCGAGACGGATCTGTGCCGAGCAGGGTCAGTGAGGTTTTGCCGATATCTATCTCGGGCAGCTGGTCTGGATCCAGTGCCAGCGCCGGTCCCTGCTCATCCAGATTTCCGCGCTGCTCGGTGATTACCGCCGGGTTGAGCGCAACCTCAACTTGTGCCAGCGATATTCTATCTATCCGGCTCAGCGATAGCGGCTCAGTGAAGAGCTGAAGAGGCGAAGATCTGCTATCCAATCTTATGACCAGATCTGTGATCGCGACCCGAGAGTCGTGAACCTTCAGGCTCAAATGCGGAACATGCCATACCTTGAGCGAGTCAGGAGTGATGCTGAGCTCGGTTATCTGTGTGTCGTATTCTACGAGGTAGCGGTTTGCCAGAGAGATGGCCAGCCTCTCGTAGCTGCTCGCCAGAACGACGCAGAGAGTCAGTAATATGAGAGTGAAAGCCAGTGTGAGTCGCTTTGCACGAGATAATTGCCGCAGCATGGATAGCGAGTTTCGGTATTGATGATAATGAACTCTGAGTTTAGCACGGTATAAGTTCAAATAACTGATATTCTGATCTATTCGGTGTCTATAAACTGGCAGAGAGCGGGTGTGAATTTGGCATTTGCGGCATTAAAAAGGCCTGCTCAGTGAGTGAAGCAGGCCTTGGTAATATCTGTTTGCTTGAGTTCAGCGCTATGCCTTCCAACCAATCTTCGTTGTTAAGGTGTGGGATTCATTGGGGAGAAGGGTGACCTTGTCTTCCAATACATTCGCCGCTTCGAGGCAGACCATGCAGAGATAGTCATCACTGTTGAAGCGTGACAGGCGCTGTGACTTGTCGATCCATGGATTCCACAGCACCGCCGATTCGCTGTTTTCACGGCTGATTTCTATGGTGCCATCGGGTGTATGCAGCTGTTGGTTTTGGCCAAGCCGGGTGTAAACCCGGTCGGTTTCCCTGTCGAATGTCACCTCATCTCCATCCTGTTGATAGGGCCCTTCACCGAACTCAATATATTGTGCGCCTGCAAACCCGCTGGCCCTGAGCTGATGTATATCATTTATCGGGAAATAAGTATGCAGTGCTTGAGTCAGGCTGACGGCCTGATCGCCCAGGTTGGTGTTGGTTAACGACACGGTAAGTGTATCGCCTAAGGTAAACAGCACCTCGACACGGGTGTCGTGGGGCCAATATGCCCTATTTTCTTCGGTTATCTGTAGAGCGAACTTAAGCTCTGCCACATCAGATCGCATCTGTACCGATTCCAGTGTCCATAGACTGGTGCGAGCGAAACCATGTTGTGGCCAGTCGGGATTGTCATTCATGCCAAACCAGGGCCAGCAGATAGGAACTCCGCCTCTTATACCACTTCCCGGTTGGTAATCATCGGCAGAGGAGACCCAAAGTAGCGGCTTTTTTCCCTTAGGCTGAAAGCGATCTATCTGAGCGCCTTGCATAAAAATTCTCGCCGTGCACAGGGGAGTGTCAATATCCACGTACTCTAATCCGTTGGCGTGTTTTTTTGTCGTTACAGAACCCATCTACTTGTTCCTCATTCCCTAATGTCGTACTCATTGAGCGTTAGCTTACAGCGTTTTAATGGCTTTCATAAGGGGAAGTTCTCTTCATTTCATGTTTACCCTGTTTGAGATCAAAAGCAGACCCAAGGTGAAGGAGTATTTTTGCTATTTACTCTGTTTAATAATCAGACGCCTCTTGTAAAAGAAAAAATTTAAACGCATGATTGAAACCAGTGTATGAAAGGTCAGAGTGTTTGTGTCTTAGTATAAAAAATAAAAGGAACAGGGAATGCCGACATATCAAGCGCCACTTCGTGATTATCAGTTTGTATTAAATGAACTTCTTAATATCTATGAGCGTAGCGAACTCAAAGGTTTCGATGAGATTGATGCCGAGCTCGCCGATGCAATTTTGCAAGGTGTGGCCGACTTTTCAACCGAAATAATGCTGCCGCTCAACGCTAGCGGCGATGTCGAAGGTTGTAAGTTGGTCGATGGGGATGTCATCGCGCCCGAAGGATTTAAAGAGGCGTATCGACAATATGTTGATAATGGTTGGGGCACCTTGACCTGTGATCCTGAATATGGCGGCCAGGGGCTGCCCGAAGCCATAGGTGTGTTCGCTACCGAGATGAAAACGGCGACCAACATGGCTTTCGCTATGTATCCGGGGTTGACGCACGGCGCCTATGCAGCAATTCATGCCCATGGCAGTGAAGCGCTCAAACAGAAATATCTGGAGAAGCTGGTGACAGGCGAGTGGACGGGGACCATGAACCTGACCGAGTCACACGCCGGTACCGATCTTGCCCTGTTACGCACCAAAGCGGTTGAGGCCGGGGAGGGGCAATATGCTATCTCGGGTGAGAAGATATTTATCTCATCCGGCGATCACGACCTGGCCGAAAACATCGCCCATCTGGTGCTGGCCCGTCTGCCTGACGCGCCGGCCGGGGTGAAGGGGATCTCACTGTTTGTCGTGCCTAAGTATTTAATCAATGAAGATGGCACTCCGGGTGATGTCAATACAGTGTCCGCCACCGGACTCGAGCACAAGATGGGGATCCATGGTAACTCGACCTGTGTGATGAACTTCGATGGTGCCCTCGGCGAGTTGGTGGGTGAACCACATCAGGGTCTCAGGGCGATGTTTACCATGATGAACCAGGCGAGGCTCGGTGTCGGGGTTCAGGGGCTGGGCGTGTCAGAGATCGCCTACCAAAACGCGCTCGCCTATGCCAAGGAGAGAATTCAGGGACGTGGGCTGAGTGGGGTAAAGTCACCGGAGATGGCTGCGGATCCTATCCTGGTTCACGGTGATGTAAGGCGCATGCTGATGTCGCAGAAAGCTTTCAATGAAGGGGCGAGGGCGATGATAGGTCAACAGGCGTTATGGCTGGATGAGGCCGAGCGTCACAGCGATGGCGAAAAAGCCAAAGCTGCGGGCAAGTTAGCCGCGCTGTTTACCCCGATAGTCAAAGGCTTTGTGACCGACAGGGGCTTCAACGCTTGTGTCGATGCCCAGCAGGTATTCGGCGGGCATGGATATATTCATGAGTGGGGCATGGAGCAGTTCGTGCGTGATATTCGTATCGCTATGATCTATGAAGGTACAAACGGTGTACAGGCGCTGGATCTGGTCGGCCGTAAGATCTTGTCAGACAAGGCGGCAACCTTGATGCACTGGTCGTCGCTTGTTAAGCAGCTTATCGAGCAGAATATGGGCAACGATTCGATGCAGCCCTACCTCGCCGGTTTGATGGATGCCTCGAAGGATCTGGAGAAAGCGACCCAATATATCGCCATGAACGCGGAGAAGAATCCGGATCTGCTCGGCGCCGCGTCTATGCCCTATATGCAAATCCTAGGGATCACGGCCTTAGCCTGGATGTGGACTCGCACCGCGTCTACTGCACTGGCGGCGCTCGAGACAGGTACCGGCGACAGCGCGTTTTATCAGGGCAAGCTGAAAACGGCTCAATTCTACATGGGTTATTGGGCGGTGCAGACACGTAGCCTGCGCAAACAGATCGAGTCCGGCTGTGAACAGCTCACCGAGTTGGATGAGTCCGATTTTTAATCTCTTATCCCGCTTGGTATTAAATCGACGTCCAGTTGGATTCAGTTTGTCAGCTGGATGAATCCAATTGTTTATGCTGTTGTAGATGACAAGGCAAAAAAGAGGACTGAGCAGATAGCTCGTCCTCTTTTTATTTGGTTATTTACTTGTATTTAGCTATTAAGCCTCTAACTCCTGAACTTTTACAGTAACAGCCGCTGTTGCTGGCTGAGTCGGCCCGGGCTGTTCAGAAACGACTTTAGGTGCTTCGGCAACACCGTCAGGCTCATTGAGCATATAGCGTGCGAGCCAGGCCGTAAGCGGAATGGTCAATACTATGCCGACACTACCGGCCAGGGCGTGGATGATACTCAGGGCGATAACCGGGGTGTTGATAAATTGCGTCAGCGGCATATCCAGGCCCCACACCATCATGATGGTGGTTAAAGAGCTGCCGGCAAATGCCAGTATCAAGGTGTTGGTCATGGTGCCCATGATATCGCGGCCGATATTCATGCTCGCCCTCATCAGCTGCCTCGGGCTGAGTTTTGGATCGGTAATTTTAAGTTCGTTATAGGCCGATGCGATGGAGATGGCGACATCCATCACCGCACCAAGGGCCGAGACCATGATAGCCACAAACATCAGCCAGCGGATCTGAATAGGTTGGGTCGCCAGATAGATAACATCCTCCCCCTTATCCAGATAGATGCCGGAAAGGTTGGCAAACTCACCAAATACCTGAGCCATGATGCCTGCGGCGATGACGCCGAGCAGGGTGCCGCCCATGGCGCAGAAACTCTTCTGGTTATAACCCGAAACCAGAATGAAGTTGACGACAATCTTTAACCCCATGAGGAAGATGGTGACCAGCACCGGATTCCAACCGGCAAAAATTGCTGGGATCAAGACGCCAATGATGAGCGCCGCGGTAAAGTAGAGTGAGATAACCGAGTTCAATCCCTCCTTCTTACCAAATGAGAGCAGCAGCAACAGGAAGGCAAAACACATCCAGTAGATAGCTGTCGAGCGCTTATGATTATAGGCCCAATACACGGTGCCGTTAGGTGTATCTCTTATCATCATGATAAAGATATCCCCTTCGCCGACCAGGACATTATGCTGTCTGCTCAACGGGTTCTGTACTTCGACTACCTTACCCGTCTCATCTCCCTCTAAGATCTCGGCTGTGAATATCTGCTTACCGGTTAAGATGGAGGGGACTCTGGCATCGGGTGCCAGATTATTTGAGATAACATCGACGACACGGGCCTCTACAAACTCCTGTTGTAGCGGGGTCTTAGGTTTCAAACTATCGCTCAAGCCGGGAGAGAAGTAGAAAATCAAGGTCGAAATCAGCGCGATAAATAGGGTAAATCGATAGTCTTTTAACATAGCTTATTCGTAACTGGAGTTGTCAAAAAATAATCATCTCCAGGCAGGCTGACGTCACTGTAACTCTGATAACGTCAGGCTGGCCTGAAGATAAAAAAGGCCTGTTACCAGGCCTTTATCGGGTGCGACTTACTCAGGTGCACAACCTGCATAATCTTTAGTCGGGTTAATAAAGTATGAGGTCGCGTCATTGACGTTCACCGCGTCCAAAATTCCCGGATACTTAGGGTTATCCGGATCAATCTTGACACAGATATCTTTGCTTACCAGTCTGTTCCACAGCGCCTGACCCGGGCCGTTGTCTGTGCGAAGTAGTGTGATAGCGCCGTTATCCTGGTACTGTTTGATCTCCCAATTTGGATTAGTGAAGTCGCTGGCATTAACGCCTTTGTTTTCAGCAACATACTCGGTAAGCATGTCACGGATAGCGTAGACCGGCTCGTTGACTGAGTCATAATAGACATCGTCACCACTTGCCCAGCCAAACTTCTTGATGTTCGAGCCCCAGCGATAGCTGTTCAGGGCCACCTTGTAGGTGGCATTAGCATCGAATGGCTTGCCGTCAATCTCGATGATTTCGATACGGCTACCTTCATTGGTTACCGTGTAGTTCTCATCCATAGCGAACGACTCGCCGGTCAGATCCACAACGAACTCAATCTTACCGTCGAACTGATCGTACATGTAAGCTTTAGCACCTTTCCTGAAAGATACGGTGATATCACCCTCTTTATAGGTATTAAAGTAAGTGTAAGACCACTCCATATAGCGCTTAAGGTTTGCGCCGGTCATGTTAATACCGATAAGGGTATTGTCATACTTGTAGAGGTTAGTCGAATCTTTCTTCGCGTACTCCTGACCATCAATCAGGTTAGAACGGTCAGAGAACAGCGACGCTGCAGAGACCACGGCTCCGGATTTCTCAAGTTGGATCTGGTTGATGAAGTCCATCAATGGCGTATCCATCACCTTAGCGGTATGAATAGTTGAGTAGAGACGTCCGGCTTCGTTATCGTAATCTTCATGTACCGCCTCATCGGCTCCGGTACCCGGTGTGAAGTCACCACCGACCAGACCTAGCACGAGCTGAGCATCGGCTCTGGAGATGTCATGAACATATTGGAACTGTGCACTTGTAGTTTGATTTTCTTCGATATTCTTAGATGTGACATTGCTTAATGTCGTATCGACCATCTCCCACTTGCCGTCGCTGCTCTTCTTAAGCTTGATGTCAGCCTTAGCCAGTGCCCAACCCCATTTACCCGGTTCGATGATCTTCACGCTCTGGGTGCGATTTGTTTCGTCATAGGTGCCGGATAGCGTCTTATCTTCGGCGGTGTCACCTGCTTCGACGGAGATATCGGTCGATACGATCTCTCCACCTTCAGCTAGTTTCTGTACACTTTCGATATAAGTTGCATGTTCGTGTCCGGCCAGGATGACATCGAACTTGTCGGCCATCTCAGCAGCAATCTTATATACGCCGGTACCCGCCTGTGAACTACGACCCAGGTGGAAAGCACCGACGATAACATCAGGGCTGAACTTTTCGATCAACTCATCAACCGCGGCGCGGGTAGAGGCCAGCTCTTCATCAAATTTAAGTCCGGCAAAGTGTCCCGGGGCCGAAGCTTCCCAGTTAGGCACGTTAGATGGGGTCACACCAACGATAGCAACCTTGGCGCCATCGACTTCAAAGATTTGGAAGCCACGAATGTAGTTCGCACTGTTCTCTTCCCACTTGATGTTGCTCGATACGACGGCGCCGTTGAAATGATTCAGGTTACGGTCGATGAAGCTGCGCTCGAAGTTAAACTCGTGGTTACCTGGAACCCAGAGGTCGAAATCCAGCGAGTTTAAGGTTGATACGACCGGGTGGGTTGGGTCATCGTTGAACAGTTGAGCCGAGTTGCCTTGAACGGTATCGCCGATATCGATCAAGATCATATTTGGATTATTGGCTTTTTCGGTTTCAAGCAAGGTTGATATACGTGTCAAGCCTGCATCTGAATCGGTCGCATCGACAGCATAATCATAGCCAAAGATACGGCCGTGGAGATCCGATGTTGCACCGATAGTAATGGTGACTTCGTCGACTTCGTTTTGACTCTTTACTACGATATCGGGTGTGTTTGTCAGCGTTTTTCCCTGTGTTACCACAGGGGCATAACCACTGTCCGTATTAATTATTGTTTCATCATCCGAGCACCCGGCTAAAGCTGCGAGTACGGCTAAGCACAGTACACTGCGATTAGTTTTTTTCATTATCAACCCCATATTATTTTTAATTGTGCATTAATTGCACATGTATTAACTAAGGCGAATTGTGTTTAATTTAAATATTGTGATTAAAAAATTATCTCAATATTTACAAAATTTCCGATAAAGTTCCGTTATCAATTTATGTGACTCTTCATGACTGAAGATGTGGAATTTGATAGTGAAAATTGTTCGGAAAATTCTAAAAAATACGCCTCAGCGTGTCGGTTAATTACCATCTAATTAATTAGCTACTTTTTAATAACTTTTAATTAACCGAACTGGATTATATCGGCTTGAATATTAATGATAGTGATCGGTTTCACACATAACGCGCTACAAAAAGATACATTTGCGTTGTAAAAATACACAATTGAGCGTTCGACAACCATTTTGTACGAGTGGAGTGGTTGAGCATGGTATCGAGATAATGATATTAGAAATATTTTATACTAACTGTAATTATATGAACATTTAGGGGTATTTGTTTTTTGATTATTCATTGTTCTGCCTGGCAGACAATGAATAAACATAAATTTGATAAATAATATATTTAATATGGTTTAATGTTTGAATTTAATATTTGAAAAAAGTATTTGTATTTATATTTTTGTCAGGTGCAACAATCGATTATTTGCCGGCATGGGATGATCGGCACAAAATTTAAGCCCATTCATTTTTGCCAGTGTCTGTATCCACTCGATATTACGAATTGCACTGCGCGGGTCCCTCTCTTTTAACCAAATATCGAATCTGGCATTACTCTCGCTGCTGTACTCACCTCCATAATTAAATGGACCGTAAATACACACTTGTCCTGTGGGAATTAAGTGTTTACCTATGCCGTCGAAGAGGGCTTCAACCATCTGTTGTGACATGATATGCAGCGTGTTAGCCGTAAAGATGGCATCGATGTTAGCTTGCTCTGGTAATGGCCAAGGCCTGGTGACATCTAAGGCTAACGGAGCTCTCAGGTTAGCGAGGCTTGTCTGTGCCAATCGCATCTCTATTCCCTCTATATAGGCCGGTTGATCACTGGTTTGCCAGACAAGGTGAGGCAGGTGCTCAGCAAAATAAACGGCATGTTGTGCGCTGCCACTGCCAATCTCCAGTAGCTGGGTCGATTGTGCAAATGTGGTCTTGATGATATCGAGAATCGGGTCTTTATTGTTCTCGCAGGATTGAGAGAAGGGGAGTTGGCTCATAGTGACAGCTTATTCAGTTGAAAGAGGGAGCGGTTTTTATGCCTGTTTTTATACTTTAGCCTGATTCGGAGCGGGAATAAAGATTGGCGCTTTGTAAGAGCTGTCTCACCTTCTTCATCAAATGCTATAGTTAATACCAGCGGTATCTATCTGCTCCATGGAGGGAGTTGTGTAAGCAGAGGTTAGCCTTCTTGTTCCAAATACCAGGGAAAGTAAAATGCAAAAGTACAGCTCAGCCAGGCTGAAACGTAAGATATATATTCGTTCAGCTTCAATATTCATCTTCATCCTGTTTACTCTCTTCGGAACCTACCTGAGCGGATATTTCGACTCTTTGTCTCACCGATGGATGGATGCCCATAAAGTTACCCAGGCTCGTGTGACCGATAGTTTTTATCGGCAGGAGGAGTTTATCGACGCTAATGGCGATAAACGAACAAGGGATAACTATTATCTGAGTTATCAATTTGAGCTCGAAGGGGAGGAGTTTTTCAATACGGTTAAGATCAGCAGCGAGCGCTTTTTGACACTCGAGGCAGAAACTTATGTTTCTGTCTGCTACTCGATAGATGACCCGGAGCTCAGCGGCTTAAAGAGCCACCTCACATCCGGGATGGATAATGGGCAGATAACCGAGCATCTATTGACTGCACTGCGCCTGAGTGTCCCCTGTGCGCTGATATTCTATTTTATAATGAGTTCTCTTCTTAATCATGAGTCGAAAAATCTCCTGCCTAAAGGTTTATACAGCGAAAACTCCTGGTTGAATCTTGAAGATAGAAATCTTGTGCTTAAACTCTCTGAACAACTGGTATATTTTGACTTCGATGATAAACAGTCAGCCGTTATCGAGCGTGCTTACGACCAGCATTGGCCAGCAGAAAACCTGATCGCCATGAGCCGACCTGACAGGCTTAAGCGGATCAATTTCGACGATATCTCCTCTGTGTCCAGCGACCATAATTCGGCTGTGATTGAGATAGAGCATGTTGGCGGGAAAGAGCGGATAGAGTTCATTAGTCATCTGGTTAAGTCCCACGCGCTCGATAGGTTAAAACCATTCATTCCTGACCATTTGGGCTATCACAGAAATGAAAGAACCCGATTAAAGGCGGCATTGCCGTCAATGGCCTTTCTCTCATTTTTGACGCTGGCAGGCTTAGTGGTCAATATCGGCATTTTTCAGTTTTTGATGGGATTTATGGCTGTCTTCATCGCTTTGCCGACTGTGATATCCAGAATTACCGATCCGACGATCACCGAGAAGTGGTGTCCCGAGGAGGCCTTCACCGGAGGGGTTGGCTATACGGGCCAATGAGTGCTGTGCAGGGATAGGTTTGAGCTATAAAAAAGCACGGCAATCGCCGTGCTTTTAGCTGGTCTGTTAATAGCTGAATCGATAGCTATTGAACTGAAAGCTTACTTAGCAAGTAAACCGCGGCTGCGAAGCAGAGGGTCAATGCCCGCCTCTTTACCACGGAACTGCTTATAAAGCTTCATAGGATCTTCACTGCCGCCCTGAGATAACACGTTATTTCTGAATGCATCGGCGGTAGCCTTATCAAAAATACCATTCTCTTTGAACGCTTCGAAAGCGTCTGCGCCAAGAATATCAGACCACAGGTAGCTGTAGTAACCCGCAGAGTATCCACCTGAGAAGATGTGAGAGAAGTAAGTACTGCGGTAACGCGGCGCTATCTCTTCGATCAAGCCCATCTTGTTCAGTGATTCGGCCTCAAATTTGGCTGCATCTTTCGGGGTGAAATCTGTGAGTGTGTGCCAGTCCAGATCAAGCTTAGTTGCGGCCATATACTCGACAGTTGCAAAGCCCTGGTTGAACTTACTGGCAGCCTGGATCTTTTCGACAAGCTCTTGCGGGATCACTTCACCTGTCTTGTAGTGCTTGGCAAATTGCGCTAACACTTCAGGTTGGGTCATCCAGTTCTCCATCACCTGTGACGGGAACTCTACGTAATCACGTGGTACAGAAGTACCGGCCTGAGAGCGGTACTGAACATCAGACAACATGCCGTGCAGCGCGTGGCCGAACTCATGGAACAGGGTGCTGGCTTCATCGAATGTCAGCAGGGCCGGTTCGTTACCCGCAGGGCGGGGGTAGTTAAGTACGTTGACTATGATTGGCTTAGAGTCAACGCCGTTCATGTTGTACTGTTGACGGTATGAGTTCATCCATGCGCCACCACGTTTGCTGTCGCGTACGTAGTAGTCACCCATGAAGATAGCCATCAGTGAACCATCTTTATCGTACACTTCCCAGGTGCGGACCTCATCGTTGTATTTAGGCAGATCGGTACGCTCTTTTACAGTGATACCGAACAGGCGGTTAGCCGTGTAGAACACGCCTTTAAGGGTATTTTCCAGTGAGAAATACGGGCGGGTCTGCTGCTCATTGAAGCTGTATTTAGCGACACGGATCTTATCTGAATAGTACCACCAGTCCCATGCTGCTAACTTGAAGTTACCACCTTCAGAGTCGATAAGTTCCTGCATTACGGCGACTTCGGCTTTTGCCTGACCAAGAGCGGCAGGCCAAACCTTGTTTAGCAACTCATAAACATTCTCAGGAGTTTGAGCCGTGCGCTCCTCCAGAACAAGGTGAGCATGAGTCTTATAACCCATCAGCTGCGCGCGTTCGGCACGAAGTGCCGCCATCTTAGCCAGGATTTTTTTATTATCGTTAGCGTTGTCGTTATTACCACGCTCGATATAACCGTTATAGATCTCTTTACGAAGCTCACGGTTATCGGCATAGGTTAAAAATGGCGTGATAGAGGGGCGTGAAGTGGTAAATACCCACTTACCTTCATGCCCACGTTTTGTTGCCGTTTCGGCAGCCGTGTTGATCACATCCTGAGGAAGGCCGGAAAGGTCAGCTTTATTATCTATGACTAACTCAAATGCGTTGGTTTCAGCCAGCAGGTTATCACCGAACTCAAGGCTTAGCTTGCCGATCTGTTCGTTCAGGGAACGAAGTTTAACCTTGTCTGCTTCACTTAAGTTTGCGCCACCGCGAGTGAAGGATTTATAAGTATCTTCAAGTAATTTTGACTGAGCAACGTTTAGGTCCAGGCTTTCACGTTGGTTGTAAACTGCCTTGACTCTTTGGAATAGTTTATCGTTCAGCAGGACATCATCACCGGCCGCCGAAAGTAGCGGTGAAACCTCTTTAGAGATCTTCTGTAGCTCGTCGTTAGTGTCTGCACCGGTCAGGTTATAGAAGACGCTGGCAACTTTGGTCGTGAGTTCACCCGAGAACTCCATCGCTTCGATGGTATTGGCGAAAGTTGGTGCATCCGGATTATCAATGATGGCTTGAATTTCGGCTTTGTGTTGTGCGATACCGGCTTTGAATGCAGGCAGATAATGCTCAGGCTTGATCTTATCGAAATCAGGAATACCCATATAGGTATCGTAGGGTTTGAAGAAAGGATTCGTTGCGTTATTTTCGATGATCTGTTGTGCAACTACATTCGGTGCTGCATTGGCTTCATTCGTTGCGGTAGTAGACGAGCTGCATGCGCCAAGAGCAAAAGTCAGTGCGATTGCTGACACGAGTGGTTTGAGGGTTAATCCCTTCATATTTATATCCCCGGTTGATTGTTTATATTTTGCTTGTGTTAATAGGTTTAATCACTGCAATGGTGATGGTTTTTAACAATAATGGTGGCTTTTTACCTTAAGTGAAAAGTCTTAATATGGCGTTAAAGTCTTTTAAATATCATGGTTGAAGGTGTTAAGGCTATCAATTTATTGTTTTGTTTGTAACAAATGTTTCGAAAAGGCTGTTTTTATACATCAAGTGGCTATTTTTATGGCAAACTAGCTAAGATATTTGAAAACAATAACAATTGGAAATGTATGAAAAAGTTAGCGCTTCTCTTGCCTTTAGCCCTCACATCACTACTCCCTTTTGCCTCCCAAGCCTTAACTTCTGAGGCTCAGTCGACGGCGGACTATGCTGTTAAAACCTATGAAGGGGCGATGCTGGGCTCATTAACTAAGTTGGTCAGTTATAAAACAGTGACCCAGGAGGGCTATACGCCGGATACAAATCCTGAGTTCATCGGTTTTAAGCGTGAATTGAGTCAATTGAGTCAAAAGCTGGGTTTGGACTATTCTGATCATGGATACGTGATTTTAATCGGTTTGGGTAACAGTGAGAAGAAGTTGGGGGTTATCACCCATGGGGACGTACAGCCTGCTAACCCGGAGCTTTGGCCGCGGGATCCCTTCCAGCTCGATGACGTTTCTGAACCGGGCAAGCTGATCGGACGGGGCACCGAAGATGATAAAGGGGCCATAGTCACCGCCATGTATGCGATGAAATCGATAAAAGACAGGGGGTTGAAACTGAATAGGCGGATAGAGCTGATGGTCTATCTGGCCGAGGAGACTAATTGGGATCCTCTCAGGGCTTTTTTGCAAGACTATACCCCGGCAGATATTAATATCACCATAGATGCGGAATATCCGGTCGTTACGGCCGAAAAGGGCTGGAGTAAGATAAGTCTGGTTATTCCGCCGCAAACCGATTCGGCGAAAAGTAATAAAGCCAGATTAACCGTTTTCTCAGGTGGTTACTTTTCCAGTCAGGTACCGCAGCAAGCAAGGGCGGAGCTCAATGGGGTGAGTGATGAGCTGCAGATGGCGCTTAAGGCGCATGCCGGGACGCATCCGGGCATGCGGTACCGTTTTGAATCAGAGGGTGAGCGATTCACCATCTTTGCCGATGGCAAGGCCGCCCACTCTTCGGCCCCGGAAGACGGTGTTAACGCCGTTACCCACCTGGCCGAGTTACTCTCAATATATGAGTGGCCAAAAACTCAGGCGGCGCTGACTCAGAAGTTTATTCATGAGATGGTCGGCCTGGGTATCCATGCCGAGCAGTTTGGTGAGATAGCATATCGGGACAGCTTTATGGGGCCGATGACGTTAGCTCCAACAGTTATCAGCCAAACCCATACCGGTACTAAGGTGATGATGAACCTGCGCAGGCCGGTAGGTAAGTCCCCCGAGCTACTCGATAAACAGGCTATGGCAGCGCTGGATACCTGGCAGCATAAACATGAAACTGTGCTTAAGGATATCGATACCTATTGGGGCAAACCTATGGTGATGGATGATGCGCCCCATCTGGAAACCCTGCTTGAGGTGTTTTCTCACTTTACCGGCATAAAAGACCCGAAACCCGTTGCCATAGGTGGGTCTACCAACAGTAAACTCTTCCCTAACGCCTTGAGCTTTGGTCCCACCATGCCAGGAGTAGAGTATACAGGACATACCGAATATGAATTTATGACCCATAAACAGTTTATGTTGAATCTGAAGATGTATACGGCTGCATTTATTGAGTTAGCAGCAGAAAGGTCATCGAACTCAATTTAAGCAAAGCCATCAGCGTCGTCGATGCCAGTCTTGATTATAAAGATCTTAGTTATAAAAATTAGGGCTGGCAGCTTGGGTGATTCGATGTAAAGGGCTGGCTGTGAATCATCCAAATTAACCCCTTAAATCATGCATTTGAATTATCCCTTATCACCAGCTCCGAAAGTGTTAATTAGTTTGAATTTCTTGATAAAAGTTGACAACAATCAATTATTCCACATTAGACATTTGTAACAATGCTGTTCATTCCTTCACCAGCAATAAGAATAATATCTATGCGCAATAATCAGCCAGTGACGCAAAGGGAAAAAACGTTAACCGATAACTGCATTCTGCTCTCCACCACAGATCTCGATGGCAACATAAAATATGCCAATGAAGGCTTTACCAGTGTCAGTGGTTACAGCTTCGATGAGTTACATCGTCAGCCCCATAACATAGTGCGGCATCCGGATATGCCCGAGGCTGCATTTAAGTCGATGTGGGATAGGATAAAACAGGGTAAACCCTGGATCGGTGTGGTGAAGAACCGAGCCAAGAGTGGTGATCATTACTGGGTCAATGCCTATGTAGCCCCTGTTTATGAAGATGGTAAAATTCATGAATATCAATCTGTCAGAAGGAAGGCGACCAGCGAACAGATCGATAGTGCGACACGCATATATGCTGATTTAGAGGCCGGGAAGAAGCCTAAGGCTCTCAGACCCGCGGTGCTGGGCTTTAGCGGTAAGCTATTTCTCGGCCTGCTGCTTACGATAATGTTAGCGGTGGGGCTCGCCAGCTACTCGCCACTGGCGGCATTTTTCGGGGCCGCAATCTTCGGGGCCATAGGGTTGAAGTTTATTCTTGATCCATTTAAGGCCGTGGTGGAGATGGCGAAAAATATTATCGATGACCCACTCGCGACAGGGGTCTACGCCGGTCGGCAGGATGAGCTGGGTAAGATAAGCTTTGCTCTGCAGTTCCTTATTACCGAAACGGGCGGAGTGGTTGGGCGAATGGCCGATTCTGCCGGTTCGATTGAGAGTCTGAGTGCAAGTCTGAACGATACCATCTCACATACCCGTGAGCGCGCCGACAGCCAGAGTCAGCAGACGAGTCAGGCGGCCACCGCCATGGAGGAGATGAGCGCCAGTTTTGCCGAGGTGAGCAGCAATATTCACAGTGCGGCAGAAGAGATGTCGACCAGCTATCAGTTTGCCGAGAAGGGACATGAGCGGATGGAGATGGTGATTGAAGCCATCAACCAGCTCAATGATGAAGTGGGTAACTTCTCTGCGGTCGTAGCTTCTATCGAGCAGGATAGTCAGGATATCAATAATGTGCTCGAGGTGATTAGAGGCATTGCGGAGCAGACCAACCTGCTTGCCCTGAATGCCGCTATCGAGGCCGCCCGAGCCGGCGAGTCTGGCCGGGGCTTTGCCGTTGTGGCCGATGAGGTGCGTCAGCTGTCCAGTCGTACGAGTGAGTCGACCTCACATATCGAAACCATAGTGAGTAAATTCCGCGAGAGTACGCTAAGAGCCACTCAAACCATGGAGTCGGGCCAGCGTAAGGCTGAGCTTTCTGTCGGCCTGGCCCAAGAGGTGGATGAATCTTTTGGAGAGCTTTGCTCTTCAATCGGCAAGATGAATGTGATGAGCGATGAAAATGCTTCGGCAATGTCACAGCAAACGACGGTAGCCAATGACATCAGCCACTCTATTCAGGTGATTAACGAGTTGGCACTGGAAAGTCTGGAGCAGACTCAAAATGCCACGGAGCGTGGTCAACAGGTATCGAGGTTGTCGACCAAGACCCATAACCTCTCTAAACAGTTTTGGCGTCAGAGCGTACAGAGAAACTATTAACTCCGGTCACCGCCAACAGAAAGTAAAAACGGGGGACGCATTACGCGTCCCCCGTTTTATTTGTAGGTTAATACCAATGCTATAAGTTAATACCCTGCCGTTTCACTACCCGAACGTCTTGGATCCGATGCCCCGAAAATCCCCTGCTCGGTGACCATGATCGATTGGGTTGAGCCTATGGCATTGTTCACTTTTACCTCATGCCCTTTGGCTTTGAGAAGATCTATGGTGTCCCTGTTCAGACTCTGTTCTACTCTGAGTAGATCCGGCAGCCATTGATGGTGTACCCGCGGTGCCGATGTCGCTTCGGCAATATTAAGCTTGTGATCGATAACGTTCATGATCACCTGCATCGTGGTGGTGATAATGCGTGAGCCTCCCGGGCTGCCTGTGACTATAAACGGCTTGCCGTCCTTCATCACTATGGTTGGGCTCATTGAGCTCAAGGGGCGTTTGTTACCTTCGACCGCGTTGGCTTCACCGCCGACAAGTCCATAGCCATTTGGGGTGCCGGGCTTGGCCGAGAAATCGTCCATCTCGTTATTTAGCAGTATTCCTGTGCCCTTAGCGACGAGGCCGGAACCATAGCTGAAGTTCAGGGTATAAGTGTTGGAAACGGCGTTCCCCCACCGATCGACAACCGAGTAATGGGTAGTCTGGTCACTTTCATAGGGGGCTAAGTTACCCGGCTTGATAATGCTGCTCGGTGTTGCCTTATCTGTTTTTATTTCTGCGGCCAGCTTCCTGGCATAATCTTTACTGATCAACGCCTGAACCGGTACATTATAGAAGTCGGGATCGCCCAGGTATTCACTGCGATCGGCATAGGCACGTTTCATCGATTCAGCCATCAGATGAAGGGTTGCCGCCGTGTTGTGACCCATCTTATCGATAGGGAACTGCTCTAACATATTGAGCATCTCTATGATGTGTATGCCACCGGAAGAGGGAGGGGGCATAGACACGACCCGGTAACCTCTGTAATCGCCTTGTACCGGTTGACGCTCAACCACCCGGTAGTTTTTCAGATCGTCCAGAGTCATGATCCCCCCGGCTTGCTGAATCGCCGAGACAATCTTCTGTGCCGTCTCACCCCGGTAGAAGCCCTTGCTGCCATGTGTGGCGATGAGGCTTAGAGAGTGTGCAAGTTCAGGTTGCTTGAGTGTGTCGCCTACACGATAGTTGCTTCCGTCCGGTTTATAAAAAATCTCTGCCGAACTGGGCCATTGGGCGATGCGTCTCTTGAGACCTGCGAGGGAGGTAGCGAGGTCCGGCGTTACCCTAATCCCCTCTTTTGCCATCCTGATTGCCGCTGCGGTGACCTGTTTCATCGTCATGGTGCCGTACTTCTCCAAGGCAAGCTCCATTCCCATGACTGTTCCCGGTACGCCAACGGCCAAACCATGTTCCCGGCTCAAGCGTGGGTTCGGTTCGCCGTTTTCATCGAGAAAAATATCCTTATGCGCCTTGGCGGGGGCCATCTCACGATAGTCGATAGCTATGGTCTTGTTGGGCTCTGCAAGGTGCACCAACATAAAACCACCGCCGCCTAAGTTACCGGCTCTTGGCAGGGTGACTGCCAAGCTGAATCCGACGGCAACGGCAGCATCCACCGCATTTCCTCCCTGCTTTAAGATCTCCACTCCGGCACGGGTCGCCAGTGCTTCCTGAGAGGAGACCATGCCATGTTCGGCCCAGATGGGTTGAGCCGTTGCCATATGGCTGAATATCGAAGACTCGGCAGCCTCGACGGATGAAACATTGATACCGGCGGAGATAGTGAACAGAGGTATAGCGACAGATATGGCGACGAACAGGGTCTTTAACGCCCGCATGAGTTATCCCTTTTAGTTTTTTTAATTAATTATCAGTGCAATGTGACGTGAAAGAATGAAAAAAGCAAGTCGACCAAGGTAGGGAATGGTTGGAAAGATTGCGAGATATGAGTTGAATCTCTCAGTGAGGGAGAAGGGCTCGAATGCCAGGTGTCATCTTCAAGCCCCGGAGGTGTTCAGCCGTGGCTTAACCCAGTGCCAGCCATAAGCCTACGCCTACCATGAGCGAACCGGCGATACGGTTCATCCATTTGATATTATCGCCTCTGGTCAGGAAAACCTTGAGGCTCTTTCCGCCGGTGGCATAGGCGGTCATGCTGACAAACTCGGTAAACATGATCACACTCAGAAGGGCGATAAATTGCGGAGCCAGTGCCTTGTCGACATTGATGAAGGGAGGCAGCAGGGAGATCATAAAGGCCCAACCTTTAGGGTTAGCGATGGCAGTGATAAAGCCCTGTGAGATTAGAGCGCCGTTGCTGATGCTGTCTGATTGATCATCGAGCTTGGCCATCTTACCTTTAGCACGCCACATCTGTACGCCGATATAGCCCAGATAGAGTCCGCCCACCCATTTCAGCGCCTCAAAGAGTTGCGGATAGTTGAGCATGATGCCGGCTACCCCCATGACGGCGGCCACGGCCACTAAAGCGACCCCAACGAGCTCGCCTATCATCATCCAGAGGGTGCGTTTGATGCCTATGCTCATTCCCAGAGTCATGGCGAGGGTCATACACATTCCCGGTGTGATGGAAACAAAGAAGAAGGTTGGGATAAACACCGCGAGTAGAGCGAGATCTGGCATCAGTTTGGTACTGTCTGTTATTTGTATCGGGGCAACAGTGTAGATAAATATCCGCCTTGTGAAAACAAAAAACCAGCCATATGGGCTGGTTTTACATCGACTTAACCTGATTTAACAGTTATGCACAACATAGAAGGTATCTGCGTTGCTGTTATATCGGTTAAAGCACACCGCGGCGTTGTTGATCCCGTTCGATAGACTGGAACAGGGCGGTAAAGTTGCCCTCGCCGAATCCCAGGTTATTCTTACGCTGGATGATCTCGATAAATATCGGGCCAAACAGATTCTTAGTGAATATTTGTAACAGGTAGCCCTCTTCGTCGCCATCGACTAAGATCTGATGATGCTTAATTCTCTCCCTGTCTTCGGTGACCTGTGGCAGCTTATCGAAGATGGTGTCGTAATATTCAGGAATAATATCCAGGGTCTGAATCGATGAGCCCTCCATCGCATCCAGCGACGCGACGATATCCCGGCTTCTGAATGCGAGATGTTGAACTCCCGGTCCGTCATACTCTCTGAGGTATTCATCTATCTGATTTTTGTCGTTACCTTTACCTTCATTGATTGGAATACAGAAGCTGCCGTCCGGGGAGCGCAGTGCGTAGGAGATTAAGGCTGTTTGCGACCCTTTGATATCGAAGTAGCGAACTTCTGTGAAACCGAAGATATCTTTGTAAAAGTTAGCCCAATGCTCCATTGTTCCCTTGTATACATTGTTGGTGAGGTGATCGACTTCGATGAAGCCTTTCTCCTGTGTGATCACCGGCTCCTCCAGATCGACGAAATCAGTTTCATAGATATTATTTTCACTACCGAACCGGTCGATGAAGTAGATCAGGCTGTCGCCTATTCCGTAGATAGCGGGGTAGGGGTGATCTTTGTTTTCCTCTGCTGCGGGTTTGGCTCCACGTGCTATAGCGCCTTCGAAAGCGAACTTGGCGTCTTCTACGCGCCAGCCCATGGAGCAGATCGCCGGACCGTGGCTTTTGGCAAATTCGGCAGAAAAGCCGCGTGCTTCGTTGTTCAGCAGGAAGTTGATGTCATTTTGCTTGTAGTAGCTGATATCTTTATTCTTACTCTTCTTTAACTTGGAAAAGCCGAAATCGATAAATACCTGGTGCATGAAGTCGAGTTCGGGGGTGGCAAATTCTGTAAACTCTATGCCTAGTAAGCCCAGTGGGTTTTGTTCGCTTGCCATTATCTTGTCCTCGTTTTATTTATTACTACTTACTGCCACTCTTTCGATGGCTTGCCTCTGTGCGTTTCACCCGAAGTGAAAGTAGTGGTGTAATGGGTTACATGTTCAAAGTGTCATTCATGTAAATTAACTATCTGGCCGCCGACATCCGATGGGGGTGGCAAATTTCGGTTAATTCGTGATCTATCTATCAATTTAGTTGCTCAAATCAGCAAAAAAAAGAATAATAATTCCTTGGAGATAATCTAAATTTTAGATTGTATTGTGTGGTTTACACTGGGAGAGGTGACTATGCGTGTCGATGTTGATGCATTTAAACTGCTGCAGATTTTGGTCGAAGAGGGGAGTTTTTCTAAGGCTGCAGAGCGATTGCATAAGGCGCAATCTGCGGTGAGTTATCAGGTGAAAAAACTCGAACAGCACTTAGGTGTAAACCTATTTTGTCGAGATCGGTATCGGGCAGAATTAACACCTGAGGGAAAGGTGATTCTGGCTGAGGGGCAAAAGTTACTGCAAAACCTTGCAAACATTGAACATTTAGCAAGCAGATTCAGTGAGGGCTGGGAAGCTAAACTTGAATTGGTGGTTGATGGGGCCCTGCCGATGGAGCCGATTATGAAAGCTCTCAAGCGTATGGCATCACAGCAGATCCCAACCAAGATCCAGTTAAATATGGAGTTTCTGGGAGGGGTTCAGGACAGGTTTGAACGAGACAATGCCGATCTTATGTTGGTAAAAGAGTACAGCAGCGGACCAAACTATCGTGCTCAAGCGCTGCCGGATATTAAGAGTGTCCTTGTGGTTAGTCGCGATCATCCGCTCGCTGCCGAGAGAGATGTGTCCCTGTTTGATCTGCAGCGTCATGTGGAGTTGACGATAGAAGACTCCTCCCCGCAGAGCAGCTATCGGGACGAATTGCAGTTTGGCGGCGATAAAGTATTCTATCTGTCCGGTTTTATCATGAAGAAGAATGCATTGATGATGGGGCTTGGATTTGGTTGGATGCCCGATTTTCTGATCAATGAAGAGTTGAGTCGTAAAGAGTTGGTCGAGGTCGATTTTAGAGGGGGGAGCCGATATAGCTTCACCCCCCAGCTGGTGTCGACTATGGAGCGTCCGCTCGGCAAGGCGGGGAGATTATTTACAGCGCTGATTCTGGAGGAGTTTGCAGACGCAAAATTTTAATCCCAGGCGGAGCCTGAGAGGATAACGACAAGGCGAATTGCAGGAATATTAAGCCCCGTTCCATATGCCCGAGCCCTCAGCCACGTGTTGGCTTTTTCAGTGTATAGAAGGTTTTGCAAATTTCATGGCAAAGTGGGAATCGGGAGCAACGACGCCATTACCCTGGGGGGCGGTCGGCTTGTTTACTCATTTTGTTACCCATCAAGTATAAAGATTTTGCATTCAATCGATATTTTTAAATGATTGTATAGTAAGAGTTATATTTAACCCCTCTCTTTATCCATATGGCATACCGTTAAGTTTGAGTACAGATTAGTACCGGTATAATCGGTGTCAGATTAAAAAACTCGGATGAGTGGTACGGCATATGCAGCACCTATTTAAACACTACAGAGTGTTATGAATATGCCGATATGTATTACATAACACTGAGTATTCCGAGCTCCTTGGAGGTGTTAGATGAACCATCAATTTATGAAGCATACATCGACTCTTTATACTAAATACGTTAATGATTTAGCATGTGGAGAGCGACCCATTTCGGTCTGTCGCATTAATGAGTTTATGGATGATCTAGCTAAGGACTCAATGCTGTTAAGCGAATTCAAATGGGCCGATTGGTACCAAAATAGTCATTTAGTTGACAGGCCGGAGTATATCGCCGATGCGACGCTGCATGAGTGTAAGTTACTGCTGACTGCCATGACGCGACTAGAACGTTTTAGCCCCGGAGTGATGGACAATATGCGTCGCCAGGGGGTACTGCTGGCGATTATTGAACGTTTTAATAGTCTTCCATTAAAGCTTGTTGGTTAAAAGAGCTGCCTATATATAAAACGCCGGCAATGTGCCGGCGTTTTGCTTTACAGAGAGCCTGCGATGAAGCTCTCTGTCAGTTAATTAACGCTATTTCTCAAAAGGCACTGGCTTAGGTGTATTAGCATTCGACGGCGGCAGGATCGGCAGTACTATCTCAGGCTGCTCTCCGGTCAGGGACTTAAGGAATGCTACCATCTCATGAGTCTCTTTTTCAGATAACTGCTGGCCGAGTTGGATATCTGCCATTGTGTTCACCGCTTCCTCTAAGGTCCAGGTCGCCCCATCATGAAAGTAGGGGTAAGTTAATTCGATATTGCGCAGTGTCGGTACCTTGAACACATATTTGTCGGCTGCATTTCCGGTAACTGCGATACGCCCCTCTGCCGGGTTGTCGGTGTGAAACGGCTTCACCAGCCCCATCTTCATATACATGGTGCCCCCAACAGCCGGTCCATTATGACAGCTGGTGCAGCCTCTGCTTTTAAATAGCTGATAACCCGCTTTAGCTTCACTGGTGATAGCAGTCTGATCACCCTGAAGGTATAGATCGAATGGGCTGTTTGGTGTCACCAGGGTCTTCTCAAATTCGGCGATGGCGTCGGTGATATTGTCGATGTTAACCGAGTTTTTACCATAGATGGCTTCAAACTTTGCCTGATAGGCCGGCATAGAGTTCACGGTTGAGACGGCAAGTTCGTGGGTGTAGCCCATCTCCCCCGGGTTAGCGATTGGCCCGCCGGCTTGCTCCTTAAGATCTTTCGCCCGGCCATCCCAAAATTGCGCCAGACCATACTCGGCATTCAATACGGTAGGGGAGTTTATCGGGCCCTCTTGCCAGTTGTGGCCGATTGAGGTTGGAAGCGCATCTACACCGCCAAGTGACAGGTTATGGCATGAGTTGCAGGAGATGAAGCCCGACTTCGATAGCCTTGGCTCGAAGAACAGCATCTTACCTAACTCAACTTTTTCTGGTGCGGTGATCTTTGCAGGCTTAATTATTTCGATCGGCTCTTTTGCTATGGCCGGTGCAGCACTCATGGCTGCCATGATTGCCAGAGAAAGAGGGGAGAGTAGTTTCATTTTAGACCTCACATTAAGACACGTTTTTCATGTGGTTATTTGATGTGGGTATCTTATTAATCTGGACGGAACATAGATAACGCTTTGTTTCGATGAGGACTATCGTGGATTTGGATTGGGTTTTCGTGAAGAATGTCTCGGTTCGAATTGTAATTATCAGGCAGGCTGTTTGTGCAGCCTCAAAAGATTGTCTTTTTTGTGATCTTCGCCGATATCCGGCGAACTGCAGATCAGGATTTCATTTTTCTTAATAGAATTTTTCTATCGAGCCAGGCGGCCGAAGCATTGAGTTGGCGTTGACTCTTGCGTAGCCACACCTTGGCCCACGGATATTCCATGCTCAAGATGGCTAAACCTATGGGGAGCAGTAACCAGGCAGGCCCGGGTAAAATGATTAACGCCGCGCCGGCTATGGTGAGTACACCACCCGCTATTGTTATCAACGTTTTACGTAACATAGGGACTCCTTACCTTTGTTGCTGAATGGTACTGTCTCATTTTCAGATGCCGGTAGACCAGCCAACAATTGTAACAAAGCATAATTTGCGCAGCCGGTATAGCGACTATACTGAGTAGGAGTACTCTTTAGATGGGACATGAGCTCCGGGTGAAGCGAGTGATAGTTGGCGTGCGCACGAGCAGGTGGTTTATCGTTATTCTGTGTCAGCTTATGCTGCTCAGCGGAACTTTAGCCATGTCTGCTGCAAAAGCCGATACCCTCTATCTGACCTCACTTCACTGGCCGCCCTATTCAGGCAGTACCTTAAAAGAGCAGGGAGCAACAATTGCGATTGCCCGCGCCGCGATAAGAGCGGTAGGACATGAACTGAAAGTCGGCTTTTTCCCCTGGAGCAGAGCGATAAGGTTGGTCAATCGCGCCGGTTCTGAGTATATCGGCTACCTGCCGGCCTACAGCTATCCGACAGATGAGTTTATCTTCTCAAACCCGCTTGGAGCCAGCCCGTTGGGATTAGTTGAGCAGCACCAGCACCCCATCAGCTGGTCAAGCTTGGCCGATCTTAATCAGTACCGACTCGGTGTGGTCAGGGATTATAGAAACACTGCCGAACTCGATGCCATGATTAAACTTGGCACTCAAAATGTCGAAGTTGTTAATTCAGATGAGCATAACGTCAAAAAGGTCGCAACGGCCAGAATCGATGCAGCGGTCATAGATCTGCATGTCTTTGGTTATCTATTATCTCAAAAGAAGTTGAAACCACTTGCCGGAAAATTACAGATAAACAAGAAGACCCTGGAAGATAAGCAGATGTTTATTGCGTTCAAAAATACGCCGGAAGGCCATTATTGGCGGGATATATTTAATACCGGTTTATCAAAGATCGATGAAAAATCGATTCTGGATGGATACATGTCAGAGGTGAAAGCTGGCAGTAAGTAGATGTATTTAGTGGGTAAAATGCCGAGTTAAAAGATAACTCGGCGTGTCTGAGTGAGAGTTATGCCTTAGTGACAACGGTTTGTCCGATAGGGGTTAAGCTTAAAATCGCCAGCTTCAGGTGCTGAATACCGAAGGGGATCCCGATAATGGTAACGAAACAGGCTAACGCGTGAGTAATGTGTCCTATCGCCAGCCAGATCCCAAATAGCAGGAACCAGATGATATTCCCCACGGTGCCAAAGGCCCCTGTACCCAGATCTTCGACGCCGGTGAGACTCTTACGACTCATATGATCCTGACCGAAGGGCCAGAAAGTCATTTCACCTATCACAAAGCAGGCGCGACCGAATGGAATGCCGATAATACTGATGTAGCAGAGTAAGCCTGCTATCCACCATGCTAACCCCATTACAAACCCGCCAAGAACAAACCATGCAATGTTAAAGATCAAACGTAATACTGCCATTAAATACTCCTCATAAGGGCAAAAAAAGGATGCGCTATAAGATAGTAAGCTAGAAATATGCCAACTAGTTATGCTGCTGAAATTAAAGTTATTTTTGTTTGTTGTAAAACTGTTTATAGCGAAAAACACCAGATTTTAGTGGTTTTGCCCGCTGCGGGGGAGTGATAAACTCTCCGATATATAAATTCAGGTTAAATTATTATGAGATTAAGCCATACTCCGGTCGACGCCATCGAGATGTTTGACAGAGAGATCTTCGTTAAGAGAGATGACCTGCTTCATCCGGAGTTTTCCGGTAATAAGGCGCGTAAGTTTGCCTATTTTCTTGAACATGATTTTCCGGGCGTTGATAAATTGATCGGCTACGGCTCTGCTCAGGCAAATTCGCTCTATTCTATGTCTGCACTGGCCAAGATGAGGGGCTGGCAGCTGGATTTTTATGTCGACCATATCGCCTCTCATATCAAAACCCAGAGTCAGGGAAACTATGCCGCAGCCTGTAAAAATGGCGCAAACATCATAGATCTTAGCGAGACAGATGATAGAGAGGGACGCGATAGCTTAACCTATATTCAGGAGCAGGTATTACCTACACAGAAGCAGGCGGTATTTGTCCCCGAAGGGGGACGATGTAGTTATGCTGAATATGGTGTATTTAAACTCGCAGAGGAGATCCGTGCTTGGTTTAAACAGCGGGGGCTCTCCTCTCTTATCGTGTTCCTGCCCTCAGGTACCGGTACAACGGCGTTATTTCTTAACAAATACTTCGTGGAGCGGGGAGCTGCAATAAGGGTGTTAACGTGTGCCGCTGTCGGAGGAGATGACTATCTGAAGTTGCAATTTAAAGCGTTAAGTGATGAGACGCACCATCATCCTGAAATTGTTGCCATGCCTAAGAAGTATCATTTCGGTAAGCTTTATCGGGAGTTCTTTGAGATGTGGAAACGGGTGTGCAGTACAGGTATCGAGTTTGAACTGCTCTATGATCCGTTAGGTTGGATGGCACTCGAGCACTACCTGAAAAGCAGCGGGGATAGGACGCCGATTATCTATATTCATCAAGGGGGGCTACTGGGAAATATCAGTATGCTACCTCGTTACCAGCGAAAATTTGCTGATTAAGCAGATGACAAAACTTAATTGTCCCGTTGAACCGGGTATGAAGTGGAAGTTGTGATGAATATTACTTGAAGTTTTTACCATTTGGTCAGGCTTGGTATCTGTGAAATTGATACAGCCTGAACCAAAGGTAGATCTTATCTTGCTGCCCGATAGCTGACCATATGATGTCAGTCCTACCTGTTCCCTGCTTTCGATAGAAGGGTCACTCGATACCAGTGAGAGGAAGTGTATCGATTGGCATTGTTTTTACTGTTGTTATTACATTTTGTATGACGAACAGATTCCTGTTAATGAAGGTTATCTATCCTTTATTTGTTACCGGATAGAAGCCATTTCATAAACGATAACGCTTCGGTGCGTTTAGAAAACGTTTGTCTGTTCTTCCCTTGGCTATCGGTGAAAGCGATAGAAGACTTATTTAGAGAGATAGAGTCTACCGGGAAATTTACTGTGATCTCATGACCATTAATATTGTACGACATATGTCATATTCCTTTTTATCTGGCTGTAATTTTTACAGCGTCTATTTAACTATAAAATATCCTTAGCATTTTTTGCGAAAGATGAAGCTTGTGTGTATATCGAGATTACTCATCTTTAACGGCGTAATCAAGCATTTATATAAATTGCATTTGTTAACGTTTGTAACATATGCGATTCGGATATGCTGGATTGAGTCAAAGTAAATCATAAATGTATGACAGTAAAATGACGAGCCGTTAGATGTTGAACCGAGCGTATTAATGTATTTTGTGAGGCGGTGACGAGAGGAGTCGGACTAACAAAAGAAAATTACAAGGGTATCTCAAAATCGCTGGCTATTATATCGGCAATACTGTGCTTGTCAACTCCTATATTAAAGGCTCTCTTGTATGGTTGATTGCGGCGATTTTGGTTACAAATACTGTCACTTATGATTATAAGTGATAGAGTTTGTGAATATTTTTGCCTATGTGGGCACTAGCTGTTTTCTCTGTAATCTGGTGACCGCCGAAGAGTTGTGTCATACAATCATGGAGATTGTGGTCGGAATTATCCCGGCTCTGCCGATAATAGCAAAACAGTAGCCTTTTCAATTTCTAAAGTGCTAGTGTGCGTATTTGTTTTAATTAGATCTGTAACTCAGTTATGGGATTAAGATAAAGACTATAATTAAGAAAGATTATTTTGGATGCTAATCATCATTCCTTCACCTTGAGAGTTGTATTATGGCAAAAATTCTTGATTCAGTAGATCAGCGTACTCAACTCGTTGGTGAGAATCGGTTAGAGCTTTTATTGTTTCGGATAAACGCCACTCAGTTATTTGCAATTAATGTCTTTAAAGTCAAGGAGGTTGTTAAACTTCCTGTGTTAAGTGCCATGCCGGGCAGTCACCCTCATATCAGTGGCGTCGCCAATATTCGCGGTTCATCCATTCCGGTCATCGATCTGCGTGCAGCCATCGGTTTTCAACCTATGTCAGATGATCAAGAGTCCAATCTAATCATTACCGAGTACAACAGAAGCGTTCAGGGCTTTCGGGTCGGAAAGGTCGAGCATATTGTTAATATGACCTGGGGAGATATCTTACCTCCTCCCAAAAGCGCCGGAGCTAACAACTACCTAACGGCTATCACCCGTATCGAGATTGGTGGTCAAACCCAGTTAGTCTCGATTATCGATGTTGAAAAGGTGCTTGCAGAGATTATTCATTACGATATTCGCTTATCTGAAGGTGTGCTAGATGAATCCCTGGTCAGTGAGATGCCTGGACGCAGGGTATTGATTGCCGATGATTCCTCTACCGCTCGCCGTCAGATCAAAGAGACATTAGAGCCTTTGGGGATCGAAGTTTTAGAGACTTCAGATGGGCTGCAGGCACTCAATGTTCTTAAGAAGTGGTGTGATCAGGGCAAGACTATTGAGGATGAGATCTTAATGTTGATCACCGATGCCGAAATGCCTGAGATGGATGGCTATAAACTGACACATGAGATCAGAACTGATAAGCGTATGAGTGACCTCTTCATCACCTTAAACACCTCCTTGAGTGGTAGCTTTAACAATGCCATGGTCGAAAAAGTGGGTTGTGATCGATTTATCTCAAAATTCCAACCCGATCTACTGGTGGATGTGGTGCAGCAGAGGCTTAGAGAGATCGTTTAAGCCGTACTGTACTGCTGGCTGGCCATAATAGACTATAGCTTTTTATTAAAACCAGGTATCTCTGTGCAGGGGTTGGCCTTGCTCGAGTGCGATATCTTTCAGCACCTGCTGCTTGACCCGTTTATCTGATGCGATGTTAATCCGGCTTATCCGGACTGCGTAGCCAAACCGACTTCGTCCAACCTGCGACAATATGGCTTCAAAAAATAGTTTATCTAGTCCTAAGGTGCGAGAGTAATGATTCACCGCCTTTGAAAGTGAGGCGTATTTGACACCATCAAACTCGAAACCCGGTTCATGATTACCGTTATCCAGTGGGACACCATCAACACTCAATGGCCAGCCCGGTGCATTGACTCTCTCTTTAGCGATGAGGTACATCATCCAGGCACTTTTCTTGAATCCTTCGAAAACTTTACATGAAAATTCCGAGTCGATGAGCTCCTGCTCTGTCCAGTTGATGCCGATCGCGAGATGTTTGGCATAGATCCGCATAAGCTCATCTTTTACCGCGATCCGGCAGTCCCATATTGACGTTAACCGATTCTGTTTCGCCAGGGTTAAACACTCTTTGCAGGCTGGGATAGTTAAGCTTTGATGAGGCGTGCTCGCCGTGGCGTGGTATTCGAAGGTGCAGTTACAAGGTTCTGCACAAAACCAACAGCTATGTCGGCAATCAAAGGGGACATCGATAGGGGACAGCATAAGGGCGATGCTCGAACTGATGACGGGAGAACGGGCTTCTTAATCAGCACCTATAAGGAGTGCCGGATTAAGAAGCTATAATCGTTTTGCGAAGCTTATTCGGTTTCGACATTAACCAAAGATTGTGCAAGTACGATAGGGTCGACCTCTAAGCACTCTTTCTCTGCTTGCCAGTCAGTGCCGACAAGTACGCCATCGTCGTTAAGATCGGATACCCAAAATTCCAGAAACTCAACTAATGCGATAGAGACCGGCTGGTAGTCAGCCCACTCTTCACTGCAATGTACCTTAGCTTGCTCCTGTGTTGACCATAGTGGCATCACATCTGTGTCTTCATATTCTGAAGAATCACATACTACCCAACCTTCACCTGTTTCATCCTGCAGTCCCCAGACGGCCTGGTGTTCTTTTACATTTTCAATAAAGTTGGTAAGCAATGGATTTGTCTCAGTCATGTTAGGTCTCTTAGATATGAATATTTAACCTTGTCATTATACGGCATGACCGGCATTCGCCAAGAAAATCTTTGGATTTATAAGGGCAAATTTACCCTGAGGATAATAATTGCCGTTTATTGTCATTTTATAGGGGATATTACTTAATATCTGTTGTCTGTATCGTTATTATGGTGGGTAGCCGACAAACGCTGTACATAAGCGTGACTCTTATTTTTGGCCGATATCTTTTTCTGCATTCCTGGAGTATTCATTTTGATTAAACGTGCCCCCTTAGCTTCCCTGTTACTGATTTCAAGTTTATATATACAGCCCACGTTGGCCGGTGATTTCGATTCCTGTGTTGTCAGGTTAAAGGAGACGGCGCAAGCTCAGGGATTATCGAAAGACACCATAGATAACACCCTGGCCAAAGTTAAATATGTATCCCGGGTTATCGAGCTCGACAGGAAACAACCGGAATTTAGCCAAACCTTCGATAACTATTTCAGCAAGCGGGTCACCGACTGGCGTGTGAAGCAGGGAAGACGATTAATGAAAGAGAATCGTGCCCTGCTGGATGAGCTTTTTCAAAAATATGGGGTCCCGCCTCAATATCTGATGGCGTTCTGGGGGCTGGAGACGAACTTCGGTTCCTACAAAGGTAAGATGCCGGTACTGGACTCTTTAGCGACTCTGGCCTGCGATCCCAGACGGAGTAAGTATTTTACAGGTGAATTGATGAAGGCCTTGAAGCTCAAAGAGGAGTATCAGTTTGCGTCTTCTCAGATGGTCGGTTCCTGGGCCGGGGCCATGGGGCACACTCAGTTTATGCCCAGCGCCTATGCAAAATATGCTGTCGATGGTGATGGCGATGGTAAAGCCGACCTTTGGAACAGCACCGCCGATGCCTTGACCTCGGCGGCAAACTTCTTAAATAAACTCGGTTGGCAACGTAATGAGCGATGGGGGAGGGAAGTCATGCTTCCCGGCGACTTCAGTTATGAACACCTGGGAAGAGATAATGCACAGTCTTTGA
Source organism: uncultured Shewanella sp. (assembly GCF_947501225.1). Taxonomy (GTDB): domain Bacteria; phylum Pseudomonadota; class Gammaproteobacteria; order Enterobacterales; family Shewanellaceae; genus Shewanella. The sequence continues at coordinate 221,706 of NZ_CANMUW010000002.1, read as the reverse complement.
CTCAGTGGTCAAAGTTAGGGGTGACAAAGAGCGATCTGCAACCTCTGGCTACGCCGGATATGAAGGCCGCACTGTACCTGCCGGCAGGGCATACAGGCCCGGCTTTCTTAGGCTATAAGAATTTCGATGTGATCATGCGATGGAATCGTTCCGAATTTTATGCCATTGCCGTCGGTCATCTGGCCGATCGGATCAACGGAGGGGTGGGCCTGGTTGTTAAGCCACCTAAACAGGACAACTTAAGTCGCGCCCGGGTCAAGTCGCTGCAGGCCAAGCTGAACGAGAAGGGGTTCGATGTCGGTAAGCCTGATGGCGTGATGGGGAAAAACTCCAAAAATGGATTAAGGGCTTTTCAGCTGAGCGTAGGCTTGGTGCCAGATGGCTTTCCCAGTGAAGCCACCTTTAAGGCCTTAGGCGTTATTTAAGCCCACTCTCTCTTGCGAGCCTGAATCTGCAAGGTGTAATCAATATGATTGCACCTTGCTGTTTTATCTATTACATTATCCTTTTAGTCGCCGTTAAAACATTGCACGCACAACGATCTCTCATACCTGAATATGGAAGCCCACAAAGCTTATGAACTCAATGGATAACCTCTCTCACGCACAAAAGCAACGTCTCGCTTTTATCGATTTCAGTTTGCAGTATTTTGGTCAGGTTTCCCGTCAGGATCTGATTAAGAAGTTTGCCACGGGGCTGGCGGCTGCCACCCGTGATTTTGCGAGTTATCGAGAGTTTGCCCCGGATAATATGGCACTGATTCACCAGACCAAGAGCTACCATAGAAAACCTGAGTTTAAGGTACTGTTTCAACATGAACCCGAGGGGATTTTACATGGCTTAGCCAAGGGGTTTGGCGATGGCTTGTCTCAGCCTATTTCGCCCAGTGAGATCTGTATCGATGCGGTTCAGCTTATCCACCCCGATACGGAGATTATTGCGGCCTTGATGCGCGCGATTCAAAACAAACAGGCCTTAAAGATTAAATATGTTTCTATCTCTTCGGGAGAGAGTGAGCGGGAGATAGTCCCTCATGCACTGGTCAATAACGGCCAGAGGTGGCATGTGAGGGCATTTGACAGAACCCATGAGGTGTTTACCGACTTTGTGGTTACCCGTATCAAAGCCATCTCAGGTGCGAGTTGTGAACCCAAGTTCAGCGAGACTCAGGTAAAGGACAGCCAGTGGGATAATATGATCACCTTGACTCTGATCCCCCATCCGAGTCTTAAGCACCCGGAAGCGATAGCACTGGATTATCAGATGCAGGATAACAGGCTCGAGGTCGTGACAAGGGCGGCGTTAGCCGGGTACCTCCTGCGGCAGTGGAGTGTAGATTGCTCCGCTAAACATCAAATTAGCTCGGGCGTGTGCCAGTTAGCCTTGTCGAATCTGGATATTCTCAGCCAGGTCGAACACCTTACCATAGTGCCCGGTGGCGGACGTTAATTCAGTTTAGGGCTAGAGAGTACAGATCAGTTTTGCTAAGCTGCGACACAAGATTGAGTCAGTAGGCAGTTAAGGACATTTAATGAGCATTAAAAACGATATGGTTGTTCAGTTTAATTACACATTACGCGATGAACAGGGAGAGGTGTTAGAGACAAATGAGGGGCTCGATCCTATCGCGTATCTGCATGGCCATGACAATATGATGCCGGGTGTTGAAGATGCTATTAACGGTAAAGAGGTGGGTGAGAAGTTTTCAGTTACCTTGCCTGCGTCGTTAACCTACGGCGAGCGTAATGAAGATTGCGAGCAGCGTGTATCGGTCAAGCATCTTCAGGGCGCGAAAGTCTGGAAGCCGGGAATGCGTGCATTGATTAACACAGATCAAGGGCAGCGTCAGGTTACCATTATCAAAGTCGGTAAGTTTATGGCTACGGTCGATATTAACCATCCCCTGGCCGGCCGGGAGTTGACCTTCGATCTTGAGATCATCGGTGCCCGTGATGCGACAGACGAAGAGAAGGCACACGGTCATGCCCACGGTAAAGGCGGTCATCAGCACTAAACTGTTTCACAGCATGGTGAGTGAGAAGAAACCAGCAACTTATTGCTGGTTTTTTTATTCAAACACAACATTAAGGTCGGCGAATGATCATTGAATTTTCACAAGGTAAAATTATTCTCACTCCTTTCGAAGTTCAGGTGAGGTTATCCACTTCGGGTACGACCATGTATGCCATGGTGGAGGATATAAAGTTCGTTGATCAGGCATTGATCATCAATGCCGATGCCGGCGCGGTCAGGTGGAGCCTGAGACTCGATTCTATGGATCAGCTTAACGCTATTCGTGAAGAGCTTGGTATCGGGTAACCGACATACGAGCTCTGAGAACGAGGATGTTGTGCCGAACTATTTAATGCGGTCCGCGCAGAGTGGGGCATAGGTTAGCCCTTGTCGATTAGCTCCCGGCCATGGGGAGTCAGGTAATCGATAAATGGCCCTTTAGGGACGACTCTGCTCGGATTGATCAGATCGTGGCTGAAATAATAATGCTGCTTAATATGCTCAAAGTTAACCGTCGCCTGGATCCCTTCAACTTGGTATAGCTCTCTGAGATAAGCTGAAATTGCCGGATATTGTTCTATCGTTTGCCTATTTGCTTTGAAGTGGCCCACATATACAGAGTCGAAGCGGATCAGGGTGGTAAACAGACGCCAATCGGCCTCCGTTATTGTTCCGCCGACCAGATATCGCTTGTTCTGCAGAATTAACTCAACCTTGTCCAAGGCATCGAATAGGCTGTCAAAGGCTTCGTCATAGGCCTCCTGGCTGGTGGCAAATCCGGCACGGTAGACGCCATTATTTATCGAGGAGTAGACCCAATCATTGATCTCATCGATCTCAGCTCTTAGTGCTTCAGGGTAAAGGTCGAGTGTGTTTCCGGTTAGGTGGTCGAAGGCGGAGTTAAACATTCTAATGATGTCCGCAGACTCATTATTCACAATTGTTTTGGTTTTCTTGTCCCAGAGTACGGGCACCGTTACCCGGCCGGTGTAATCGGAAGCTGCTGCCTGATAGATCTGATAGAGGAAATCTTTACCGTTTAACCTGTCTGTTTCTGCCCCTTTGATGTGTGAAGCGGCGTCACTTTGATTCGGGCCGGAGAACTCCCAGCCATTATCTAACATGTGAGGCTCTACCACTGAGACACTGATATAGGCTTGCAGAGATTTCAGCTCCCTGAAGATCAGGGTTCTGTGGGCCCATGGACAGGCGAGTGATACATAGAGGTGGTAACGGTTAGGCTCGGCGATAAACTCGGGTACACTCTCACTTGCAGATACACCTTCACTTTTACTGGTTATCCAGTGTCTGAACTGTGATTTTTCGCGGATAAATTTTCCGCCACTCTTCTTGGTCGGATACCACTGGTTTTTCCAGACGCCATCATGAAGTAATCCCATATCTTTCTCTCTTGCCGTGTCGTTGATGTAATGAGTGTAGGCGCTGATATAGAACAGTAAAAGCGAAAAGAGTCGACAGAAATGAATGATTTTATCGAACGTTTGGGTCCTGGCTGTCACTTTGATATGATATCGGTCACAAAAATGTTGATGAGTTTAAAGGAAAAGAATGTCTACAAGAGTGTTAGAGCGCATTACGATCGAACCTGAATCGACAGCTACGGCGTGTGTCATCTGGTTACATGGTTTGGGTGATTCGGGAGCGGGTTTTGCGCCGGTTGTACCGGCTTTAGGCTTGCCGGATGATCACAGCATCCGCTTTTTGTTCCCCCATGCCCCGGAGCAGGCTGTAACTATTAACCAGGGATATGTGATGCGGGCCTGGTATGACATTAAGAGCATGGAACTGCATAACAGGGCCGATATGTCCGGCGTGCTGGAGTCTGAGATCGCCGTTCGCGGATTGATACAGGAGCAGATAGATTCCGGTATCCCGGCCGATAGAATTGTACTGGCTGGTTTTAGTCAGGGGGGAGTCATGAGCCTGTTCAGTGGACTAAGATATCCGGAGAAGTTGGCGGGGATCATGGGGTTATCCTGTTATCTTCCTAATGCAGATCAGATGCCCACTGAGCTGAGTGAGGCAAATAAGATGACACCTATCTTACAACATCACGGTGAACAGGATGATGTCGTACCGGTAGCGGCCGGCAGGGCGGCTAACCAGTTGCTGGTCTCTAACGGGTACGATGTAGAGTGGAAAACCTACCCTATGCCTCACAGTGTTATGCCTCAACAGCTGACAGAGATCGCAAAATGGCTCATAAGTAGATTAGTTTAAGTTAATGTTTGGTTAAAAAGATGCTGTTACGGGTTACTAAAATGCAATGACCTGTTCACGAATCAAAACAATCGTTTTATAAGGTGTAAAGCGCTAAGGCGTTGAAATAAAAAACTAAGCCTGAGATGGATTCAGGCTTTTAAAATCCCCCTCAATATTATCCAAATCTCCCTGTTATGCCTGTTCTTAAATGAGGACAATGGTTTATACAATATGCTTTAAAAATAAACGTTTAGCTCACGATTATTCATAAAATTGACACAAATTCGATATATTCTTTGCTATGATGCTTGTCAGCGAGATCATAGAATCCGTAATTGTAAAAAATGATGGTAACTAATAAAGATAATCTAGGGGTTGATAGTAATGACAAATAAGCTAATAAAAGGTTTAGTCGCATCTGCAGTACTAGTGGCATTAACTGGTTGTGGAAGTGACAACGATGATCCTAAGCCGCTGCCGGCAACCTGTGCTGAAGCGGGTGAAGCTTGTACAATTTTCACCGTACTTCACACCAACGATAACCATGGTCGTTTCTTTGAAAACAAGTATGGCGAATATGGTATGGCGGCGCGTAAGACGCTGATCGATCAGATCCGCGCAGAAGTCGAATCAAATGGCGGCGAAAGCATTTTGCTTTCAGGTGGTGACATCAACACAGGTGTGCCAGAGTCTGATCTTCAGGATGCACGTCCTGACTTCGTCGGTATGAACCTGATCGGTTATGACGCTATGGCCGTTGGTAACCACGAGTTCGATAACCCATTGTCGACTGTAGATATGCAGCGTGAACTTGCTAACTTCCCAATGTTAGCGGCTAACATCTATGACAAGGTATCTGGCGCTCGCTACTTCGAACCATATAAGGTATTCGATGTAAACGGACTTCGTATCGCTGTTGTAGGTCTAACGACTGAAGATACGGCTAAAATCGCTAACCCTGAGTTTGTCGGTGGTCTTGAGTTTACCGATCCTAAAGAAGAACTTAAGAAAGTTATCAAAGATATTAAAGATGCCGATGAAGCTGACTTGATCTTCGCTACTACCCATATGGGTCACTATGCTGATGGCGCCAACGGTAACAACGCTCCAGGTGATGTTGCACTGGCTCGCGCAATGGCTGAAGGTGATTTAGCTGCCGTTATCGGTGGTCACTCTCAGAACCCGGTTTGTATGGAAGGTGATGCATACGACCCTGAGTTCACAGCTGGTGGCGAGTGTAAACCAGACGTTCAGAACGGTACCTACATCATGCAGGCTCACGAATGGGGTAAGTATGTTGGACAGGCTGACTTCGAATACTTCAACGGTAAATTGCACCTGGCCAGCTACAAGTTGATCCCTGTTAACTTGAAGAAGAAGAACGAAGAGGGCGAGCGTGTCCTCATCGGTGAAGCTATCACACCGGATGCTACCGTACTTGAGATCATGCAGCAGTATCAGGATAAGGGTCAGGAAGAGCTTCTTGAAGTTATCGGTACTACCGATGGCAAACTTGAAGGTGACCGTCTCGTTGTCCGTACACAGCAGACTAACCTGGGTCAACTGATTGCCCAAGCGCAGCGTACTAAAGTTGATGCCGACTTTGCGGTAATGAACTCAGGTGGTGTACGTGACTCTATCGAACTCGGTGACATCACATATAAAGATGTTCTGACTGTACAGCCATTTGGCAACTCAATCACATTGAGCACTATGACTGGTGCAGAGGTCACTGAGTACCTGAACGTAGTTGCAACTGTCGATATCGGTGAAACTGGTTCTGGCGCATACCCTCAGCTAGCGGGTATTAAGATGGACGTTGATTGTGAAGCTAAAACAGTCGCCATTAACGACATCAATGGCAAGGGTTACGATGCTGATGCAACTTACACCTTTACCGTACCTAGCTACAACGCGGCAGGTGGTGATGGCTACCCTGTACTGACTCCTGTTATGACCGGTTATGTCGATGCTGAAGTTATGTACACTTTCATCAAAGATAGAAGTGATATCAAGATTGCTGATTTCGCTCCTGTAGCGAGTGACATTCAGTTCCTGAACAGTAACAGCACGTTAGCTTGTCAGCGCTAATTTAGCACTGCACTTTCTTAAAAAGCAGCCTTCGGGCTGCTTTTTTTATATCTTCATACCTGCCAATGCCTATTCCCATATAAAAAAATAATTTTTAATAAATTTGATAATTTTCCCTTGAAAACGAAAAATACGGCTACATATATTGAGTATGGGACGCTCATATGAGGTTCCTGGTTAATCAGAATCTTGATGCCTTCGGGGTCAAAGCGTTAACCAACAAAACAGGTGCGATTGATTGCGGTCAAGCTTGCAGATATCGGCCAACTTAAATTAACTATATTGCTTTATAAAAGGATATACATATGCGTAATTATGATCTTACTCCCCTCTACCGTAGTGCCATTGGTTTCGATCGTTTAGCCCAGCTTGCAGAGCATGCGGCCTCGAACAAAGGCAACTCAGGTTATCCCCCGTATAATATCGAACTGCTGAACGAAAACCGTTATCGCATCACCATGGCTGTTGCCGGCTTCAGCATGGCTGAACTCGATATTACCAGTGAAGGTGACAAGTTACTGGTTAAAGGCACTAAGGCCGAACAAGACAAAGAGCGTAAATACCTGTACCAAGGTATCGCCGAACGTGGTTTCGAGCGTACATTCCAGCTTGCTGACTATGTTACTGTCATAGGTGCAAACCTTGAAAATGGCTTACTCAACATCGATCTTCAGCGTGAGATCCCGGAAGCACTCAAGCCACGTAAAATTGAGATCGGCACCTCGAGATTGTTCGACTCTGAATAGGTTCCACGGTTTTAGTTAGCGGCCTGGACTCTGCGAGCTAAAAAGATTCAGTTGGAAAAGCGTGTCAAAAAAGGGAGCATCGGCTCCCTTTTTTAGTGTGTGAGTTAGTGGTTCAATATTGCCAGGGGTATCAGGCTCTCATCGCCTTTTCACCGCGGGCGAGGCCCACAACACCTGAGCGTGAGACTTCGACGACTTTGGTCACATCGCCTACGGCACTAATAAACGCATCTAGCTTTTCACTGGTACCGGTGAGCTGTACCGTGTAGAGATCGGCGGTAATATCGACGACCTGCCCACGGAAGATCTCCGCCGTACGTTTAATCTCATCACGCATAACGCCCTTGGCCTTTACCTTCACCAGTGCCAGCTCTCTTTCGATATGGTCTGACTCTGTGATGTTTGAAACCTTAAGGGTATCGATAAGCTTATGCAGCTGCTTCTCTATCTGTTCGAGCGCCGCTTCATCGGCCACCAAAGAGATATTCAGACGAGACAGGGTGATGTCATCGGTAGGAGCAACGGTTAATGTTTCAATGTTGTAGCCACGCTGAGAAAAAAGGCCCACAACCCTTGAAAGTGCGCCCGGTTGGTTTTCAAGTAGTACAGATATAATACGACGCATTAGCTTTTCTCCGTTTTGCTCAGCCACATCTCGTTCATCGCTCCACCGCGGATCTGCATGGGGTAAACGTGTTCAGTTTCATCGACATTGATATCGACAAATACCAGCCTATCTTTCATGGCCAGGGCTTTCTCCAGCCCGGATTCGAGTTCTGCCGGATCTGTGATGGTCATGCCCACATGGCCGTAGGCTTCTGCTATCTTGGCAAAGTCCGGCACCGAGTCCATATAGGAGTGGGAGTGGCGTCCGGCATAGATAATATCCTGCCACTGTTTAACCATGCCTAAGAAACGGTTATTGAGGTTGATGATCTTGACCGGCGTATCATATTGTAGCGCAGTAGAAAGTTCCTGAATATTCATCTGAATCGACCCGTCACCGGTAACACAGATGACGGTTTCATCGGGCTTTGCCATCTTAACTCCCATGGCGGCGGGGAGACCGAACCCCATGGTGCCCAGTCCGCCTGAGTTAATCCAGCGACGCGGCTTATCGAATGGATAGTAGAGTGCGGCAAACATCTGATGTTGGCCCACATCGGATGCGACATATGCCTCACCCTTGGTTAACTTGTGGAGTGTTTCGATCACCTGCTGAGGCTTGATCCTTTCGCTGGTCCTGTCGTAATCCAGACTCTTGCGGCTACGCCACTGACTGATCTCACTCCACCAGAAGTCGATTGCCGCCTCATCTGTACTCGTTTCGTTACTCGAGTCCAATTGAGTCAACATCTCATCGAGGATCTTTTCGGCCGAGCCGACGATAGGGATATCCACCCGAATGGTTTTTGAGATGGAAGAGGGGTCGATATCGATATGCAATATGGTGGCATTGGGGCAATATTTGTCGATATTGTTAGTGGTGCGGTCGTCGAAGCGAACCCCTATGCCGAAGATCAGATCGGTATTGTGCATCGCCATGTTGGCTTCATAGCAGCCGTGCATGCCAAGCATACCTAAACTATTTTTATGGGTGCCGGGAAATGCTCCCAGTCCCATTAAGGTGCTCACAACCGGAATATTCAACTTTTCCGACAGAGCCAAAATCTGTTTATCACACTCGGAGGCAATTGCGCCCCCACCGACGTAGAGAACCGGCTTCTTCGCTTTTAACAGTGCCTGAACACCGCGACGGATCTGCCCCTTATGTCCGGTTGTCGTCGGGTTATAGGAGCGCATGCTGATGTCATCGGGGTAATGGTACTCATGTAACATTGCCGGATTCATGCAGTCTTTGGGGATATCGATAACCACGGGGCCCGGACGACCGCTGGATGCGATAAAGAAGGCTTTTTTAACTATGGTGGGGATATCTTTGGCGTCGGTGACCAGAAAGCTGTGTTTAACCACAGGTCTGGAGATACCTATCATGTCACATTCCTGGAATGCGTCATTACCAATCAGGTTACTCGGCACCTGTCCGGATAACACGACCATAGGAATAGAGTCCATATAGGCTGTTGCTATACCTGTGATTGTATTTGTCGCACCGGGACCGGATGTGACCAGAACGACGCCCACTTCGCCGGTAGAACGAGCATAGCCATCGGCCATATGTACGGCAGCTTGTTCATGACGGACGAGAATGTGTTCGATTTTTGATTTTTCGTGCAGGGCATCGTAGATATCCAACACGGATCCGCCGGGATAGCCGAATATATGTTTTACGCCTTCGTCAATAAGAGAACGGACGATCATGCTGGCGCCTGATAGCTTTTCCATTTGTAAACCCTCATAAGTTACCGCTACGGTATGCAGTATCTCGCTACAGCGACGGTAATCGCTTGAATTTATGAGTTTGGATGGTGATCCTAAACTCCCGATGTGTCGATAACTTTAGGTATAAAGTTAAGGTTCACCTTGTAAGGTGCGACACCTGTTTCAAATGAACAGAATTTCATCATATAAAATTAACAACGCAATTCAAGTGATTTGTTTAAAAAAGAGCGATAAATGAAAAAAATTCACTGTTCACCTCAGAGGTTAATTGAACAATTCTGAGCTGTAAATTGAGAAGTACTGAATATTTAAGGGGTAAACACGGGTCTTCATCTTTGAACGGAAGTTCTGTTCGAGGGGGAAATCGGTGATTATTTGAGAGGAAAATAGCTGGCTGGGCAAAGGTAAATGGTTTTTTTTACCCTTAATCATGAAAAAGAGGAGCTAAGGGACAAAATTATAATTCAGGTACAGATCAGCCCCGGGCTTCATATTAACCCGGAGTCGATCTCAACCAACTTAACTTTGATTTTGTACTCCCGCTGGGGCATAAAACTGACACACCCCTACCAATAGCACTGAACTCAGCATTAAGGCCGAGAAGGGAACTGCGGTTCCGGTATAAAACAGGGCCAATAACGGGCCGGCCAATGCACCGCAACCGAATCGTAAGGTGCCGATGACGGCGGTAGCCGTGCCGGTTTCCTTTTTAAATTTCATTAATACTATCGCATCGGCATTGACTGACATGACGCCGAGAAACCCCATGAAGGGAATGAGTGTCGCCACGGTAAAGCCGAGGCTTAATTCAAACCAGTTGACCACAAATAGCGCAGAACCGGCGAGTATGGCGAGCATGGTCGCTCCCCTGAGCATTCGCCTGGAACCATAGCGCCCCACGATACGGCTATTAACTACGTTCGCTAACATCAGGGCACCAACATTGGTGCTGAAAAGTATCGCAAACAAAGATTTATCCAGGCCGAACACCTCCATATAGACGAAGGGGGAGGCGGTGAGGTAGCAGAAAAAGGAGAAGGAGGTTAATACGCCGCTGGCAATATGCAGTTTGACTCCTGGTTTGGTAAAAACAACCCCATAGGCACCGAAGAAAGAGTTCTGGCTGCGACTGGCCTTATCGCCGTCACTGGGCATTTTTAGTTTCCATAACACCAGTGATAGCAAGGTTAGGGCATAGAAGGCCAGAATAAAAAAGATCAGCTGCCATTCACCGAACTCAAGAATTATACTGCCCAGGCTCGGTGCCAGTAATGGTGCCAACATCATGATAAGGCTGACATAGGACATGCCTTTGGCCGTATTTTCTCCGTAGACCTCTTTGATATATCCGGGCACAACCACGGTTGCGGCGGCGCCGATAAATGCCTGCAGGAATCGCAGCGCGAGAAACAACTCTATGCTGGTAACAAAAGCCAATGCCAGACTGATAAGCATAAAGCCTGTTAAACCTGTTATCACCAGCGGGCGTCTGCCGATGCGATCGGCCAGGGGCCCAAAGCTGAGCATACCCAGTGCATAACCAGCCAAATATAGGCTCAAAGACTGCTGTACCGTCGTGATGTCAGAGTGAAAGCTCGCGGCCAGGGTTGACATGGCAGGCAGGTACATGTCGATTGCCAACGGGGTTATGGCCACTATTGCCGATAACATAGGGATTAATAATGCGAGATTTATGACACTTGTTTGTTTGGAAACGACTTGCGCTTGAATTGGTTCTGTTGGCACTGATACCTCTTAGGAGAAGAAATTAAACAAATGGATAACAGCTTGCCGGCGGGGGCAATTTAATTATCTGAAACACTATCTAAACAGGGCTGGAACCAGAGCTGGTGCCTGTTATTTGAGAGAGTAAATATTGTACGGCTAATAGGGAATATTAGCCATGGCTATTTCCTCTCAATCACGCTGTTTGAATGCAAAAAATTGTAACCAAACTTTAGCTGTGATATCACTTTGCTGGTGAAGCATTATCTGATGCTACACGGCAAGGCCTGAGGTGCACCTGAAGCTTGAAGGTGCATCAGCCTAAGTTGGCGTTTTGATATGCTTATTCTGCTTGAGCTCAACGCTGTGCGACGATAAACAGATCTGTGTTTTCCGTTCCATCTCCTTTAAGTGAGACTTTACGCTTGATATCGATAACCTTTAATCCATTCTCAATGAGAAAATGGGATAAGTAGTCGGCTCTATGATAATGGGTGAAAACCCTGTCACCATTGCTGTTTGTATCAAATCCCGAATCTTTTTCATCACCCTCCATGGTGCTGAGATAGATAATACCTTTATCTCTCAGTAAACCTGCGCAATCGGCGATCAGTTTTGCCGCGTCATTTTTAGATATGTAGGGAAGGCAGAAGCCACACATAATGCCATCGTAGCTGCCATCGAGCCTATCGATCTCTCTGCAGTCCATCACCTCAAAGGTTGCTGTTGGGTTATTCAGTTTTGCCAGTTCAACCATCTGCGGGGCAAGGTCGCTGCCATGGATGGTCAGTTCGGGGCATTGATTTAACAGAAACCGGCTGATGTTTCCCGGTCCACATCCAATTTCGAACAGTGCCGGTTTCTCTTTATCGTTGAGATGCTGACAGAAGAGATCGAATGTATCGTCATATAGCGCCATATCCATATATTTGTCTTGATACTTCTGAGCGTATTTATTAAATGTATTGACGGTGATGCTATATTTATCCAACTGAGGCCTGAGTGGTAATGACTGATTGTCGTTAGATTTACATATTAGCGATGAATAATACAGAGATATCTCTCTTTTCAATGGAGGGAGCTTGTCAGGGCACGATATCGCTTCTGCTCTATATATTTCTCGCGTCGTAGGCCCAGTGTAATAATGCCTGCCTCTGCTTCTTTCGACATTGATAGTCATAGGGCTCGCAGTACTTTCTTACTGCCCCGGCATGGCGGCGAAACGCTTTCCACCTTTTTATCTGGCGAATGTCTTCAGCCTCGGTTCGTCTGCCCATATAGTAGCGACAGTACCATTGAAACCAACCTCTGGGATCTTGTGGGTGGATCCACCCCTTTTTTATCCACTCCCTTAGAGGGAGAGAGGCGTCCACAGAGAAGTAATTCAGACTGCTATCTTTTTCATGTGTGGCAAGTTTGGCACCGGTGAACCAATCGTCGGGAAATTCCGCCTTGCAGTCGTTCAGATACTTGCCGCCAAATACTCCCAGTTGAAGCATCTCTTTCGGCGTCAATTCCGGCTTAAAGTCGGGGGCAAATTCACTGCCTATGGGCGCAACCCTTTCATAGCAATAGCCACTCTGCATCTTGTCGTTGACGTACACTTTTATCATAAGTTATTTAACAACATAAGTTCACCCGGGTGGGGCTGCATATAATAGGACTCAGTGATATAGGTATCGGGAGAGAGCCTGAAGTGATGACGCAGTAGCGTTATAGGTACAATTAAGGGCAGTAACCCCTTTCGATAGTCCTCTATACATGCCTGCATCTCCTGTTTATCGTCAGCCGTTAACTGCTTCTTCAGATATCCCTGAATATGTTGCAATGTGTTGACATGGTTACTTCTGCTGGCGACTTTTTTCAATAAGCTCATCATCTCTGCTAGGTAGGTTAAAGAGAGTGTACTCAGATCTGAGCTCTTACCATTGGCAAGCAGATTTCCCAGCAGTTTAGCTTTGTTCTGATCATGGCTCATGAAAATATATTTATGGCGGGCGTGAAAGTGCTGTAACTTGCTCAGTGATAGCCCCTCTTGATTCAGCGCCCTCCATCTTGAATAGATGTAGACCCGTTGAATAAAATTTTCTCTTAATCTGGCATCTCCCAGTCGTCCCTCCTCCTCAACCGGAAGGTGAGGAAAATTCTTCATCAAGCGTGCGGCATAGAGGCCGACACCTTTACGTTCAGCCATCTGCGATGAGTAGAGCTTTACTCTCTCCATTCCACAGCTGGGGGAGTCCTTTTTTAATATGTAGCCACATAGCTCCTCATGCCACTCCCTTCTATTTTCCGCCGAATGATATAGAAGTTCAGTGACATCCAGCTCAGGAGTTCTGGAGCCGACAGCTCTTACCCCTTTATCAGATGAAACCAGTCGAATGGCTTGCCTGGGAACTCCCAGACCAATATCTACTTCAGGGCAGAAAGAGGAGAACTCAAAATAGTCACCTAAGGTACTGTTGATGTAGGAGTTTTTCTTATGCCCTGAATCGAAGCGAACTTTTTCTCCCATAAGACATGCGCTAATACCAACTTTTATCTTAGGGATATTTGAGTCACTCATGTTGTTTATCTCTCCCGCGCGCCGGAAATAGGGCTATGACTAATTTTAGTCAATTTGATGGGCCATGCTAAGTCGTGTTAATTGTCAGGAGAGGCGTACCGCCGTTCAAATCCGGAGACACTGAATCCCTGCATCTTATGTTGTTTACCTATGAGTATTAACGGATAACCTTTGCCGCCGAACCTTTTAAACTCCCTCATACGCTTAGGTTTCTTTTCAACATCATATTCAACATAGCGGATCTTGTTTTCCCGGAAGTAGTTTCTGGCCTTTTGACAGTATTGGCACCAGGAGGTAGCGTACATGACAACGCTCTTCTTTCCCCTGTTGAGTATTTTGTCTGAGTCAAAGTTTTCTGAAGATGGTGAGGGGAGTGAAAGCTTAGTCGTCGGGCTCAGCTCTACCTCGAGCGCTTTTATGTCGTCCTTTGCCGGAGGACGATCGCCAAAATGGGTGTTTCCGTTACTGTCGGTCCAGCGGTACACGTCAGCGCCGGCACCAACACTCAAGCCGATAAGAAGTGGGAGCAGAATGAGCGAGAATGCTTTCTCTCTCTTGTTGTTCATTTTTCAGTCCTTTGTCAATGATTCCGTCATATAAACTAAAGCTATGCTATTGTCCGGTGGTTCCGGCTATATTCTTTAGCTCATCGCTTAGTTTCCTTGCCGAACAGAAATTCCTCTTCACTTTCAAGCCAGGTGGGATATTTTTTCATGATATGAGTGAATGTAGTGCTTGTCAGGTGTTCATTGAGCCACAATTGTACATTTGAGTAGGGGGAGGCTCTGAACCAAGGCTTGTTAACGTGGGCAAATTGGCGCACAAATGGAAAGATCGCGTAGTCGGCAATAGAGGGAGTTGGCCCCAGCAGTTGCCCATGTTTCGAGAGTCGCTCCTCCAACTGGCTGATAAATCGCTCTCCCTGTTCTCTATAGTTCTCTTCACGCTGCTCAGGGTGCCTGTCGGCATACTTATACTTGTCGAGCCAAGGTTTGAATTCATTATCATTGGTATCTATTAATGCCTTAGCTATCTCCAGCTTTTGGGGAGACTCTCTTAGCAGAAGCTGACAGGGATCACCGCACTCCAGTGCCCAAAACATGATATCCAGACTCTCATCGATAACCTTACCGTCCGGCAGAATCAAAACGGGGACCGTTCCTTTGGGAGAGGCTTTGAGCATAGGTTCAGGTTTATGTCTGAGCACTATTTCACGCAGGGAAACCTGAGCTCTTGACAGGTAGATCCCCAGTCGGGCGCGCATGGCATAGGGGCAACGTCTGAACGAGTATAGGGTTGGTAGTATCATATGAGGCTCATTTTATCTTTTATATATATGTTGTGGCTTTTTACATAAAAAAACAAATTTCAGGTTTAGTTGGTGAATACCCCTACAGTTTGTATCTGTTTGTCGGTGTGTGACTAAGGTAGACTTCCCGACTGTTTTTGTGTTCCGGCTCACCGTTTGGGGCTGGCTTTGTGCACCGGAGATTAAGCTCCGGCGAGCAGTAGAGGTTGATATGTCACAGGTTGTCGTTTGCGCGCTATATAAGTTTGTTTCTCTGCCCCGGTTTGAATCTATACAGAAACCGTTATTGGCGTTGATGGAGGAGTCGGGCGTTAAGGGAACCCTGCTTCTGGCAAGTGAGGGGATCAATGGTACTGTTGCCGGAGAGCGGGTCGCCATCGACCGTTTACTGCTTTGGCTGAATCAGCAACCCGGGCTCGATAATCTGGTATATAAGTGCTCTTTCGATGAGCAGATGCCTTTCTACCGCACTAAGGTGAAACTAAAAAAAGAGATCGTCACCATGGGAGTTGAGGGGATCGATCCCCTGAAAGTGGTGGGGACCTATGTAAAGCCGAAAGACTGGAACGAGCTCATATCCGATCCCGATGTGTTGCTGGTGGATACCCGTAATAAATATGAGGTGCAGATAGGCACTTTTAAGAATGCTGTTAACCCCGAAACTGACACGTTTCGTGAGTTTCCTGACTATGTGAAAGCGCATTTAGACCCATCGAAGCACAAGAAAGTGGCGATGTTCTGTACCGGTGGCATTCGTTGTGAGAAGTCTACTGCCTACCTGAAAGAGCAGGGATTCGATGAGGTATACCATCTTGAGGGGGGCGTGCTTAAATACCTCGAAGAGATCAAGCAGGAACAGAGCATGTGGGAGGGAGAGTGTTTTGTTTTCGACAATCGTGTGGCTGTAAACCATAGTTTGGAAAAAGGAACATACGATCAATGTAACGCATGCCGTATGCCGATAACAGAAGCGGATAAAGAGAGTGCAGCCTTCGTGCAGGGAGTGAGTTGTCCCCACTGCATAGAGAGTACTTCAGACAAACAGCGCCGTCGTTTCGAAGAGCGTGAACGGCAGCTCCTACTGGCAGCCGAACGGGGAGAGGCTCACATCGGTAGTGATGTCAGTCAGGTGATCTTATCGAGGCGCAGTGAGAAAGAGAGCCGGAGGCTGGCGCAACAGAAACAAAATAAAAAGCCTGAAAGCTGAGCATCGCCTACACTCAGGGATAACGTGAAACGTTACGCTGCATCGGGCGATGGCTCACGTTGATTAAAGAGATCCAAAAGCCGTCTGTGATAGACGGCTTTTTTATTGTTGGCAGTACCTTACTTTCAGCCCTGTTTACCCGTTGTTTTTGAGGTCTCATCCTTTACCTGATTCAGCACACCGTTGAGTAACTCCATGGGTAACGGGAACAGGATAGTGGAGTTTTTCTCACCGGCTATCTCGGTCAGAGTTTGCAGATATCTCAGCAGAATCGCATTAGGTTCCATAGCGAGTTTACCGGCGGCTTCAACCAATTTGGCCGACGCTTCCATCTCACCGGATGCATGAATAACCTTGGCCCTACGGGTACGTTCGGCTTCGGCTTGTCTGGCTATAGCTCTCACCATGGTTTCGTTCAGATCTACATGTTTTATTTCAACATTAGATACTTTAATTCCCCAGCCATCGGTGCGAGAGTCCAGTATGCTCTGAATGTCAGTATTGAGCATCTCCCTGTTGGCCAGCATCTCATCGAGCTCGTGTTGTCCGAGTACCGAACGAAGTGTCGTTTGAGCCAGTTGCGACGTCGCCTGGAAGTAATCTTCAACATTGATGATGGCTTTTTGAGCATCGATCACCCGAAAGTAGATCACAGCATTTACCTTGACAGATACATTGTCGCGGCTGATCACATCTTGAGTCGGCACATCCATGACAACAGTACGCAGATCGACTCTGACCATCTGTTGAATGATGGGGATGACGATGATAAGGCCAGGCCCTTTCACCTTGTAAAAGCGTCCGAGCAGAAAGATCACGCCTCGCTCATATTCTCGTAAAATTCTGAATGCGCTCAATAGCAGTGCGACGACCAGAAATACGACCGCAAGACTGAACATAGCGCCATTATGAAGAATGGGATCCATTGTCAGGCTCCTTGTTGTTTGAACAATCCTCAACGTCCGGTTGCTTTTCGTCCTGAGTCTTGTCCTTGGTTGCTTTTAAAATAAGAGTTAACTCTTTAATACCATCTACGGTGACACGTTGACCTTTATGAAGATGAGTATCGGTTTTAGCTGCCCAACGCTCGCCACCGAACATCACATAACCCTGTGTATCGAAGTCGTCGAGCACCTCAGCCTCACCTCCGATGATTGCTTCCTGACCACTGACAATTCGGCTTTTCCGTGAACGCCACAAAAAGCCCAATACGAAGAGGAAGAAGACCACACTGACAGAGGTGACGGCGGCGATGACAGGAATAGATATTTGAAATTGAGTTTCCTTGGTATCGATAAGGAATATGGAGCCCACGGTAAAGGCGATGATCCCGCCTACGCCGAAAATGCCAAAGCTGGGTATCATGGCTTCGGTGACAAGCAGACCGATTCCCAGCAGCAGTAGCGCCAGACCTGCGTAGTTAATAGGCAGGAGCTGAAATGCATAGAGAGCGATAACTAATGAGATAGCACCTGTGACACCGGCAACACCAATTCCCGGGCTATAAAACTCGAGTAATATGCCATAGATGCCGATGATCATCAGAATATAGGCGATATTGGGGTTAGTGATGGTGGATATAAATTCATTGCGCCAGTCCGGGGCGACAGGCTTAAGCCTTGCTTGTTTTAAGGCCAGGGTGCGTGACTGGTCTTTGACCTTCACCTCGTAGCCATCGAGTCTCTTTACAAGATCCTGAGGGGAGTCGGCCATCAGGGTGATCACATTTTTTTCAAGCGCCTCCTTGGCGGTCAGGGTAGCCGCTTCCCTTACGGCTAACTCTGCCCACTCTTCATTGCGGCCACGTAGTTGTGCCAGCGAGCGAATATATGCGATTGAGTCGTTGAGTACTTTTTTCTCCATCGCCGACTTGGCCCCTGACTTGTCTTGTTCTTTGTCCTCTTTACTGTCTTTGCCTGTGGGAGAGGGGGGGGCGGTGGGACCGCCGATACTGACCGGAGTCGCCGCGCCCAATGTTGTTGCCGACGACATGGCCGCTATGTGACAGGCATAGAGAATATAGGTCCCGGCGCTGGCCGCGCGTGCTCCGGGAGGGTGTACCAGACAGGCGATGGGGACGTCTGAATTGAGAATGACCTGGTTGATATCGCGCAGGCTGGATACCAGGCCGCCCGGTGTGTCGATAACTATGATAAGCAGTGGCTCAGAGTCACGATTTGCCGATCTGATCTCGGTGATCAGGTAGTCACTCACTGCAGGGCCGATGGCCCCCTTGATACTTAAAACCGGCACGGCATGGGAGTCGGTGAGTTCGGAGGCTTTTTCAGCCGAGTCTGGTTGAGCCTGTACATAAGCCAGGAAAAAAAGGGGAAGTAAAAGCGTGATCAGCCTGAGGGGCGTTAACCCGAAAGCCGATAACTTATAAGTAGATGCACACATAAGAGGACTCTTCGATGGCATTATCTTTTAGTTTAGGCGATATACGACCACCTCGTATAAATATCTGTTGTTTTTCCAAAGAGCTGCGGGGATATCTGAGAGAGACTGAGGGATAATTTGTCCCTCTGAATGCGATGTTTGCTCAGCCTTGGCTATAATTAGGCTAGTAACGTTTCACGTAGAAATGGTGACCGACAGGAGGTATTTATCATGGCTATAGCAGTGACGCTGGAATCATTTCTCAATGAGCATAAAGTTAAATATTCCCTGATAAAACACCGTAAGACTTTAGCCTCTCTGGACTCATCGGCATCGGCGCATCTACCTAGCTCTCAGGTGGTGAAAGCCGTGTTATTGGTGAATAACGATGGTGATTACCTGATGGCCGGCGTCGGTTCGGGTAGAAGATTGTCGGTGTTAAAACTCAGCGAAGAGATGGGGGAAGCTTATCACCTGGCTGATGAAGCTGAGATCTCGACTCAGTTTACCGATTGTGAGCAGGGGGCGATCCCAGGGCTTGCAGAGGCCTATGGATTGAAGATGATGCTGGATAAGCGACTCTTCGATGAAGAGAAGGTGTACTTGGAAGCCGGAGACCACTGCCACCTGATAGAGATCAATCATCAGCAATATAGCCCCCTTCTGTCGGGCACATTGTTGGCCGATATCGGAGGCGCTGAGATTGGCGCTCCCGAGTTTGGCGACAGCGAAATTGCTTAACTGCAACACCGGGCAGCAGAGTCTGCTGCCCGGTTTCATACCTGTTCTCATTCGTCATTTGTGGCGTCTGAGCGCCGTCCTCTATTAATAACTGCTCGAAAAGAATGGCCTGTATACTACGGTCTTCGGTGAATGTGGCCGGATCATGGCGATAGCGTTAACTTTTGCCATGAAATGGTGTTTTCCCCCTTTGTACTCCCGCCATAGTGTGTTATTTTTCACGGCTTTTTTATTTGTAGCTTTTACCTTTGAGGCGAGTGAATGTTTGTTGGTTTTGATTATGGCAGTGCAAACTGTGCCGTAGGTGTTATGGAAGGGGAAGGTACAAGATTGCTGCCTCTGTCAGCGGACTCTGACTATCTGCCCTCTACGCTTTATGCGCTCGATAGAGAGCTTATTGCCGAAGCTGTTTATCGGCAGCTGCCCACCCATCTTAAAGCCGATTACGCCAGAGCCCGTTCTGCTCAATTGAGTCGTGCGCGCCTTGCCAGGCGCGAGTTAGATTTAGATGCTGATGAGCAGGCTGTTTTTGTCGGAGAACAGGCTGTTAAGGCCTACCTGGATATGCCGGAAGAGGGTTTCTATGTCCGTTCGCCAAAATCTTTCCTGGGTGCCACCGGCCTGAGGACAGATCAGGTGGCCCTGTTTGAAGATATTGTCACTATGATGATGCAGCATATAAAACAGGTCGCCGAGTCAAAGCAGGGCATAAACAGCGCAAACTCAATCACCCATGCTGTCATCGGCAGGCCGGTGAATTTTCAGGGGATCGGTGGTGAAGAGAGTAATAAACAGGCTGAAGCCATTTTACGCCTGGCGGCTAAAAGAGCCGGGTTCACCGATGTTGACTTTCTGTTTGAGCCCTTAGCGGCGGGAATGGACTTTGAAGCCGGTTTAGATGATGACAAAGTCGTATTGGTCGTCGATGTCGGCGGTGGTACCACAGATTGCTCGGTCGTTAAGATGGGGCCTTCACATATTGGTACCAAGGACAGAAGCGGTGACTTTCTCGGTCACAGCGGTCAAAGAGTCGGTGGCAACGATCTGGATATCGCATTGTCGATGAAGGCTTTCATGGCTCACATGGGGTTAGGCTGTCATATGGTCAATGGCTTGCCGGTGCCCAGTAAACCATTTTGGAATGCGGTGGCCGTCAACGATATCAGTGCCCAGCGTGACTTTTCATCTCTGAGCTCCCGTAAGATGATCGAGGAGTTGATCAAAGACGCCAAAAGACCTGAGTTGTTATCCAGATTACTCAAGGTTCAGCAAGATCAGCTGGGTTATAGAATCGTACGCAGTGCAGAGCAGGCGAAGATAGCGCTCTCAGATAATGAAGCTGTCACCATGCAGCTCGGCTATATCTGCTCCGAGCTCAGCGCCGATGTGAGCCGGGAGCTGTTCGCCGATGCCGTAACTGCACCGAGCGCAAAAATTGAAGCCCTGATGCAGCAAGCGCTGGCGACAGCGGGTGTTGAGCCGGATGTGATCTATGTGACCGGCGGTACGGCGAGGAGTCCGGCTATCTATGACAAGATCGCCGGAATGTACCCCGAAATACCTATCGTTGTAGGCGATCATTTTGGTAGTGTAACCGCAGGTTTAACACGTTGGGCGCAGAAAGTTTTCAGTTAAGCTATTAGGTGGTTTAACTGTTTGGCTAATAAGGTTAAAAAGCTTGGCCTCGAGCGGAACCTGGCTAAATCAGGCTTTGAGATCCGCTGGAATGCAGTTTTGATGTTTAAGGAAGAGATGATGAAACTATTGACGACGTTCACAAGATTAACCGCTGCAGCCATTTTGCTGGGAGGGCTGAGTGCCTGTGGCGACGATGTAGGCAAAGTGAGTCTGGGCCTGTTTACCACTAAAGATGTGATTATCGATGCCAGACAGGATCCTAAGATAGCCGGCGTAACTTGCCATATCAGCCGGGTAGAAGCCAATCTGAGTCTGGCCGATCCCTCAGACATGAGTATATCCTGCCGGCAGACGGGGCCAATCACGGCGAAGGATATCGCCAATATCGACAGGAGCAAGAATGGTGAGATAGTCTTTAAACAGTCGCTGAGTATCTTGTTTAAGACGCTGAAAGTGCGTCGCATCTACGATGCTGACAATCAAACCTTACTCTACCTCTCCTATTCGACAAAAGAGACCGAGGGCAGTCATAAACATGCGCTGTCGACCGTGCCGCTCTATGGCACGGATGCCTGGGTAGAATCAGGTGTGCCGATAGAGAAGGCTGAGGGGCTGTAATTGAGCCCGAATGCTGTTTCAGCAGGGCACAGAGAGTAAAAAAGGGCCGCTTAATGCGGCCCTTTCTTATATTTAACGAATCCTCATAGCGGATTAGCCACAGCGGTTACTTAACTCGCATGCCAGGTTGTGCGCCCTCGTGAGGCTCGAGTATCCAGAGATCTTTGTTACCCGGACCTGCGGCTAACACCATGCCCTCTGACATGCCGAAGCGCATCTTACGTGGTGCAAGGTTGGCCACCATCACGGTGAGTTTGCCTTCCAGATCTTCCGGCGCATAGGCTGACTTGATGCCGGCAAAGACCTGCTTGGTCTCACCGCCTAAGTCTAACTGCAGCTTCAGCAACTTGGTGGCTTCCGGTACATGCTCGGCCTTAGCTATACGGGCGATACGAAGATCCAGCTTAACGAAATCATCGAAGCTTATCTCATCCGAGATAGGATCGCTTTCCAGTGGGCTGCGGCTTTCGGATGCGGTTTCTGTTTCAGCCTTCTTCTCTTTGGCTGCTGATTCACCACCGGTTTGCAGGCTCTCTTTCGAGGCATCGATGATAGCTTCGATGTTTTTCATATCGACGCGTTGCATCAAGGCCTTGAACTTAGCTATCTCATGGCCCGCAAGATCGGCACTCAGGTTATCCCAGGTGAGCGGGAACTGCAGGAAGGCTTCGACATTCTCGGCAAGCTTAGGCAGTACCGGCTGAAGGTAAGTCACTAGGATGCGGAACAGGTTCAGTGCATTACTGCACACCTGATGGGCTTCATCTTGTTTCTCTTCCTGCTTGATTAACTGCCATGGCGCGGCGTCGGCAACATAGGCATTGGCGATATCGGCCAAAGCCATGATCTCACGCATCGCCTTACCAAATTCACGGTTTTCATAGAAGTCGGCAATGACCTCCTGTTTTGCCAGGAAGGTCTCTTCAAGAGTGGTATCGGCAATTTTTGCCAGTTTGCCATCGAAACGCTTGCTGATAAAGCCAGCGGTACGTGAGGCCAGGTTAACCAGTTTACCTACTAGGTCAGAGTTCACACGTTGGGCAAAATCTTCCAGATTCAGGTCGAGATCGTCAATACGGCTGCTGAGTTTAGCGGCATAGTAATAGCGCAGGTACTCTGGATCTAAGTTATCCAGGTAGGTACGGGCCTTGATAAAGGTGCCTTTGGACTTAGACATCTTGGCGCCGTTGACGGTCACATAACCGTGGGCGAAGACACTGTTTGGCTTACGGTAACCCGCGCCCTCTAGCATCGCTGGCCAGAACAGGCTGTGGAAGTTAACGATATCTTTACCGATGAAGTGATAAACTTCAGCCGTTGAGTCCTTGGACCAGAAGTCATCGAAATTAAGGTCTTCGCGTCTGTCACATAAGTTTTTGAATGAACCCATGTAGCCGATAGGCGCATCCAGCCATACATAAAAGTACTTACCCGGCGCGTCAGGGATCTCGAAGCCAAAATATGGCGCATCGCGGCTGATGTCCCACTGCTGCAGACCCTGTTCGAACCACTCACCAAGTTTATTTGCGATCTCATCCTGAATCGCACCCGAGCGGGTCCACTCACTAAGCATGCCTTCAAAGGCCGGCAGGTCGAAGAAAAAGTGTTCAGACTCTTTCATCACGGGCGTGGCACCCGAGACGGCTGATTTTGGATTTATCAGATCTGTAGGGCTGTATGTCGCGCCACAGTTATCGCAGTTATCACCGTATTGATCTTCTGACTTACACTTAGGGCAGGTGCCTTTAACGAAGCGATCAGGCAGGAACATCGATTTTTCAGGATCGAACAGCTGAGAGATGGTCTTGGTTTTAATGTAGCCGGCTTCACGCAACTTGATGTAGATGTCACTGGACAACTCACGGTTCTCTTCACTGTGAGTGCTGTGGAAGTTGTCGAACTTGATATTGAAGTCGGCAAAGTCCTGCTGATGCTCTTTATTGACTTGAGCTATCATCTCTTCCGGTTCAATACCCAGCTGCTGAGCCTTAAGCATGATAGGCGTGCCATGGGCATCATCTGCACAGATATAGTGACATTCATGCCCACGAAGCTTTTGGAATCGTGACCAGATATCGGTTTGAATATACTCCAGCATATGGCCTAAGTGGATAGGTCCATTGGCGTATGGGAGTGCGCTTGTCACCAGAATTTTACGTTGTGAATTTGCCATCTTGTCTCAAAATCAGTAAGGAGCCCAAAAAGAATGGCATAGATACTAACCGATCCTAACAAGACTTTCATCAAAAGGTGATTTAAGTGAGTTAAATCTACACGAATGTTTAGCTCATTTTCTGGTACACTTGATCAAATTTTTTATAGGGGGTAGCACTTTTGTCTTCAGCTTCTCAGAATTACCGTCTCAACGACGATCTTCTAGGGCCTGTTTTGGCCATCTTGGATGCGTATCAAGATCCGTATTTAGCGCAAGGATTAGTCAGCGCAGGCTGCGTAAATAAGTTATCGATGGATGGTAAACGTTTACAGCTGGGTCTGTGTTATCCATACCCTTGCATGACTC
This sequence comes from uncultured Shewanella sp., assembly GCF_947501225.1. Lineage (GTDB taxonomy): Bacteria > Pseudomonadota > Gammaproteobacteria > Enterobacterales > Shewanellaceae > Shewanella. Next base: position 197,586 of record NZ_CANMUW010000002.1, on the reverse strand, counting down.
AGTATCGTGATACTGTCATGGCGATAACCAAAAAGCTTGCTGTACTCGACGCGATCGACGAAGTGGAGTGTGAAATCGACTTCCAGCCCGCGGCCATCTCCGCCATTGGAGGTGTTGAGCCGATTGAGAATGTAAAGCAGGTGATTGCCGTCGCCTCGGGTAAAGGTGGCGTGGGTAAATCTACAACCGCAGTCAACCTGGCACTGGCCTTAGCCGCTGAAGGTGCAAAAGTGGGGATCTTAGATGCCGACATCTATGGTCCCTCGATTCCGTTAATGCTGGGTGTGACAGAGTTCAAGCCTGTTTCGCCCGATGGTAAGATGATGACCGCAGCGACAGCTCACGGAATCACGGCTCAGTCTATCGGTTTTATGTTGAGTGATGACGAAGCCGCGGTTTGGCGTGGTCCTATGGCGGCGGGGGCTTTAGCCCAGCTGTTAAATGAGACTCAGTGGCCAGAGCTCGATTACTTGGTTATCGATATGCCACCGGGAACCGGTGATATTCAACTTACCTTATCGCAAAAAGTACCTGTAACGGGTGCGGTAGTGGTCACGACTCCTCAGGATATCGCCCTTGCCGATGCCAAGAAGGGGATCAGCATGTTCCGTAAAGTGAATATTCCTGTGCTGGGGATCGTCGAGAACATGAGCTTCCATATGTGTAGCGAATGCGGTCATAAAGAGCATCCATTCGGTAGTCATGGTGGCAGTAAGATGGCAGAGCGTTATCAGGTTCCGCTTCTGGGAGAGCTGCCTCTTAAACTCAACATACGTGAAGATGTAGATAAGGGGGCGCCGACGGTTGTAGCCGATCCAGATGGTGAAGTGGCGGCTCTGTATCGAGAAATTGCCAGAAAAGTGGGGGCTCAGCTCGCGCTTACTAAAGTTCAATCCAGTGTTTCAATCAGTATTTCAGATGACGAATAAGGTTTTATCAGCATGAATTCTCAGTGTGTCATTATCGGTATCGCGGGGGCGTCTGCCTCGGGAAAAAGTTTAATCGCAAAAACCATATACGAAGAGTTGTGTCGTGATCTGGGTACCGATCAGATCGGTGTTATCGCAGAAGATGCGTATTACAGAGATCAAGGCCACCTGTCTATGGAGCAGCGTGTACTGACTAACTACGATCATCCTAAGGCACTCGATCATGAGCTTTTATGTAGTCATCTATCGGCGCTTAAGTCGGGTGAAGCCGTAGAGATCCCGACCTATAGCTATAGCGAACATACTCGTATGGAAGAGACCATTAAGATGACGCCTAAGAAGGTGATTATCTTAGAGGGGATCTTGCTGCTGACCGATCCTGTGCTCAGAGATACCATGGATGCGAGTGTCTTTATGGATACGCCGCTGGATATCTGTTTCATGCGCCGTCTTTCCCGCGATGTAGCCGAGCGTGGCCGCACCATGGAGTCTGTGATGTCGCAGTACACAGAGACGGTTCGTCCTATGTTCCTGCAATTTATCGAGCCATCTAAACAGTACGCGGATATCATTGTGCCCCGCGGTGGTAAGAACCGTATCGCCACGGATATTCTTAAGACGAGAATTCAACATCTGTTAGCTAAATAATACACTATATACCAATATCCAAGCTATTGAGTCGGACCGCCATGGATGGCGAAGATGCGGTTAACTTTTGGGTGACTAACGTTCTTTAGATGTGCATATTAAAGTCGTTTGGCCATAGAGGACGAGTCTGAATCTTGATTCGATTTTCGTTCCGGTAACAAGCAAATAATCAAAGCTAGGGGCTTTGGCGGGTATGGGTTTAAAAGGGAGTAAGCGAGTGGCTATTGTTTTCGTCAAAAACAGGGCTGTATTGGGATGAATCAGGTCTGGGTCGATGGAGAGCTGGCGAGTCAGGTAAGTCCGCTGGATCGTGGGCTGGCCTACGGTGATGGGCTGTTTGCGACCATGCGTTTCAGTGGCGGTGAGCTTCAGTTTCTAACCGCCCACCTGCAGAGGCTTACCCAGGGTGCCAGACGATTAGGACTAGACTGGTGTGCCGGTGATGCACTTATTACCCTTATTAAACAACTGGCCACTACCCATGTTGATGGCTGCTTGAAGTTGATACTGACACGTGGCGTGGGCGGGCGCGGCTACACTGCGCCTGAGCAGGCTTCGGTTACCGAAGTTCTCTCCCTGTCTACCATACCCGGCCACTACGGCCGATGGCAAACTGAGGGGATATCGTTAAAAACCAGTGAGGTAATGCTTGCCGGGCAACCTCTGCTCGCCGGAATAAAACACCTTAATCGTCTCGAACAGGTATTAATAAAGTCGAAGCAACTGCCCGTAGGTTTCGATGATTGGTTGGTGATGGACAGAAAGCACACTGTTATCGAGTCATCCATGGCTAACCTGTTTCTGGTCGGTGAACACTGTGTTTTCACACCGGACATCTCGATGGCCGGTGTGGCAGGCATGATGAGAGAGCAGGTTATCTACGCGCTCATTGAGCTGGGGTTTGATCTGCATGTCGGTGAGGTAACATATAGCCAATTGAGCCGCTGCAGGCATGCTTTTATTACTAACAGCCTGTTTGGCATCGTCGATATCAATCGGATCGATGAGATCAAGTTTGAGCGGGCCCCCTTTACAGATTCAATCAGGCACTCTTTAAACCTTAATCTATGAAAAAATTAGTTATAGCATTTACCGCGACAGCACTTACTCTGCTTACACTTGCCGGTGGGTTTGGCTTTTGGGGCTATAAACATATTATCGAGTTTGGCCAGTCTGAGCTAAACGCAACTCAGCCGCAGGATCTTGAGGTTAAACGTGGTACCTCCTTTTCACAACTCGTGACGACTCTGGAGCAGCGGGAGTTAGTTGCTCATGGATGGAAACTTAAGGTATTAGCGCGGCTTAAACCCGAACTCGCTAAGATCCGCTCTGGATTCTATGTTATCGAGCCGGGTGAGAGTGTGGCTGAACTGCTTGAAAAGCTGGTTCAGGGAAAAGAGAAAGTCTTTAGTGTGACCCTTATCGAAGGGCAGAGTATTAAGGAGTGGTCAGCCGTATTGAAAGCGCTGCCACAGATCCAGTTTGTAGATGATGTGTTTAATCGGGTGTTGTTGGAACAGGGAGATGAGTCCGGTCTGCCCGAAGGTAAATTCTATCCCGATACCTATCACTATGTCGCTGGAGATGATATTCGGGTGATCGTCACCCAAAGCTATCAGAAGATGCAGCAAGAGTTAGCCGCGGCCTGGGCGCAAAGGGCGGACGATCTTCCGCTTAACTCACCCTACGAGCTGCTGATCATGGCATCGATAATTGAAAAAGAGACAGGTAAGGCCAGCGAGCGTCCCTGGATCTCAGCGGTATTTATTAATCGTCTCAATAAGGGGATGCGTTTACAAACCGACCCGACAGTTATTTATGGTATGGGTGATAGGTATCAAGGTAACATTACCCGTAAGGATCTCAGGGAGATGACTCCATTTAATACCTATAGGATTAATGGGTTAACACCTACACCGATAGCGGCACCAAGTGGCGCATCACTGCTTGCAGCAGCTAAGCCGGCAGATGTGAATTACCTCTATTTTGTCTCAAAAAATGATGGCAGCCACGTATTTTCAAGAACATTAGTCGAGCACAATCGTGCCGTAAACAAGTATCAGAGAAATCGATGAACAGCGAAAAGAGCAGCAAATTTATTGTGATCGAGGGGTTGGAAGGTGCCGGAAAGTCCAGCGCGATATCCCTGGTTCGGGATTTTATTGAGAAGCATACAGGCATGGCGCCGGTGTGTACCCGCGAACCCGGTGGCACACCACTGGCCGAGCGTATGAGAGATCTCGTAAAAATTGCCGATGAATCTGATCCTCTCTGCGATGAGGCTGAGTGTCTGCTTCTCTATGCGGCAAGAGCCCAGTTAATCGCTAATGTGATTAAACCTGCGCTAAATCGTGGTGAATGGGTACTCGGTGACAGGCACAACCTTTCGTCGCTTGCCTACCAGGGCGGAGGGCGTGGCTTGATGGAGTTGGTTGAAGTTGTAAGCCAGGCCACATTGGGGGAGTTCAAGCCGGATTTGACTATCTATCTGGATATCGACCCGGAGTTGGGGTTGAGCCGCGCCGCGAGTCGTGGAGAACTGGACAGGATAGAGAAGCAGAAGCTGGATTTTTTTGAGCGTGCCCGTGGCACCTTTCTCTCGATTGCTGCGAAAGATGATTCCATCGCTGTGATCGATGCCGGTCAAACCATGGCCGAAGTGCATAAAGATATTCTTGCACTATTACAGTCGCTGGAGTGGTAATGGACCTGCCTTGGTTGACCCCTGTTATCGGTGATTTTAGTGAGCAACTGAAATCACAACATATCGGTCATGCTTACCTCATAGGCGTGCATAATGGTTACGGTGGTGAACTTCTCAGCATAGCTTTAGCTAAGGCGGCTCTGTGTCAGACGGTGACATCTCTGGGAGCATGCGGTTTCTGTAAGGCTTGTCAGCTGCTTGAGGCGGATAATCACCCCGACTTTTATCATATAACCGCCGATGGAAATCAAATCAAGGTCGATCAGGTAAGGGAACTTTGTCAAAAGTTAACGTCTACTTCACAGCAGGGGGGCAGGCGGGTTGCCGTTATCAGTAATTGTGAGAAGTTAAATCAGGCCTCGGCGAATGCGCTATTAAAAACGCTCGAAGAGCCGGGGAAAGATACATTGCTACTATTGCAATCGGATACACCTTCGAGGTTGATGGCGACCATAAGCAGTCGTTGTCAACGGATTCATTTTAAGATCCCAACTCATGAGGAGATCAAGCTCTGGCTGTCAAAGAGCTCGGGTATCACATCCGATGTAACCTGGTGTCTGCCTGTGATGGGCGGGCCACTTGAGTTGGCCAGGGCATTAGAGAGCGAACGCTATTCTGAGCTGCTTCAGTTGAGAAAAGACTGGGCTCAAAGTTTGTCCTCCGGTCACCTGTGTGCTAGTTTAATTAATATAAATGAAAAGCAAGTTTCTGATGCACTTAAGGTTTTGTACTTACTTTTAAGGCAAAAACTGGTGAAGCAGACAGATCTGAATGCATTGTTGAGAGCGAAAATAACGGAGTTCAGCATGAAGGTGATGGATACTTACCACCGCCTGCAGCTTATGCCAAACGTAAATTATTTAGCTTTATTTCAATCATTTATATTAGAATATAATAAGTTGAGTGAAAAGTAATCGGTTTATGATAGATTTAGTTGTTAATTTTGACACCCTACATCAGCTCTACCGTGCTTACATGCCATTTATTCAACCGGCAGGTCTGTTTGTCGCGACTACCGAGAGTCACTTCCTAGGGCAAGAGTTAACTATCGCCTATCAACTTCCGGGTTCAACCGCTAAGCACCAATTTGAGGGGGTCGTGGTCTGGATAAATCCGTTAGGGGCTTCCGGTGGGCGCCCTGCGGGGATCGGAGTTAAAATCTTAACTGATCCCGATACCCATAAACACCATATTGAAAACCTGTTATCACGGGAACTCGCATCAGGTGATTTGACCTGCACCATGTAGGTCTGTATCCTTCCCTGCTCTGTAACTAGTCACTATATTGTCCGATTTATCATGACATCAGGAAGAGCTGTCAATATCAGGCTAAATGTAGCCCTTAACAGCTAAGCCGGAAAAGCGTGAATAGTTCTTCTTTTTACACATTAATTGCTGGAAACTCCCGTGCTCATCGATTCTCACTGTCATCTTGACCGTTTAAAAGCGGCCCCCGATCATCAAAGCCTTCAACAGATCCTCAATGAGGCTAAAGCCAGAGGAGTTGATTACTTTCTATGTGTCAATGTCCGCCAAAATGGCTTTGAGTCTATGCGCGATAAGATGGCTGAGTTCGATCAGGTATTTCTATCGGCCGGTGTTCACCCCCTGGATGTTCAGGAGGGATTAAATATCACCGGACTTAATGAGTACATTAAAGATCCAAAAGTGGTAGCGATAGGCGAAACCGGACTGGACTATTTTTATGCCAACGAAACCAAGGCGTTGCAACAAAGTTGTTTCGAGCAGCAGATAGAGTTGGCCGTTCAGGTGAATAAGCCTCTGATCATCCATACCCGAGATGCCCGTGAAGATACCCTTAACTTTTTAAAAAATGGCCATGGAGATAAAGTGGGTGGGGTGTTGCACTGTTTCACCGAGAACTGGGAGATGGCTAAGGCTGCTATAGATTTAGGTTTCTATATCTCGGTATCGGGTATAGCAACGTTCAAAAATGCCGGTGATTTGAGAACCGTTATCAGAAAAGTGCCTAAAGACAGGTTGTTGGTTGAAACCGACGCGCCATATCTTGCTCCTGTTCCTCATCGCGGAAAAGAGAACCAGCCTGCTTTCGTCAGAGATGTTGCTGAGTTCATTGCTCAACTACGCGGTGAGAGTTTTGAGGAGTTGGCTCAATACACCACAGACAACTTCTTTAACCTGTTTAGTGATGCCGCCAAGCTGGTTGGACGCTAGTCATTCCGGTTGCTATTGAAGAGCAAGCTCGAAAAACAGACAAAAAAAGACCCAAAACTATTCCAATTGTTCTGGGTCCAGGGGAATGGCTCTAACTAAAGAGCCGTGCGCTACTGTTGAGTTCCTCGCGGGAAATAACTCTCTGGCTATTAGTGTAGTCGAGAGTGAAAACTCCTATCGGGAATATGCAGGTTTTTTAACCCCGCTTTGTAACTAAATGTTTCAGTCGGCTGTGGTGGCGTTTGAATCGGCCACTCTATCGCGCACCAAATCCCTCGGAAGGTTGTTTTTCAGACGGCCTCCCAGATGTTTTGCCACGCCCAGTGCACATTCATGATAGGTCACGATAACCTCTCCCTGCGGCTTGCCACCATCAACGAGAGGGATATCTCTTCCCATCAGAAACTGTATGGCTTGAGTCTGACTCAGTTCAAAGCCAGTTGAGTTCCCCGCCAGTGCGACAACTGCTTCATGTTTTACCTTGAACCCTTTTTTGAGTCCATCTGCGAGCTTCACACCGATCCTTTGAAACCTCATCTTTCCTATCAACTCCTTCATCGCGGCCGGAAACAGCCAATACTCAAGGTCGCGTACCATGATGAGTCCATCAATGGGAAGCTCAATATCGAAGGTTTGTTTGAAGTAGTGGCGAAGTTCGACTTCAACTTTCGAGGTGATCGGGGTAAATGGAAAGTTTTTCTGTTTTCTGGGTTGAGGCTTTTGTCTGTCAACTTCACGGCTCTTTGTTATCTTCGCGATGAAAAAACCTTCACTGTCGTAAATTTGTGGCCATACATGAAGGAATCCTTCATCTGTACAGGCTTTATCCGCTCCGGGGAACAGATTGGCGAGAGATTCAAACTCTACAGCCTGTGGAAACTTCTCTTTCAGGTGGTTGCAGACATCCTGGTTTTCTAGCCTGCTCAGCGCACAGGTCGAGTAGACCAGGCTGCCACCGGGTTTTAAAGCCAAAAAGGCCGATTCGATCAGGGCTTTCTGGGTATCGGCGATGGCGATACTCTCCTCCAATCCCCAATTATTCAATGCTAAAGGGTCTTTGCGGATGGTGCCTTCGCCACTGCAGGGGGCATCGAGTAAAATGGTATCGAATTGCTCAAACAGGTACTCACCGAAGACTCGGGCGTCGAAATGGGTAAGGGCCGTGTTACTGACTCCCATTCTGACCAGGTTGGCATGAAGAACTTTTACACGACTCGATGAATATTCGTTGGCAACCAGCAGGCCCTTGTTGTTCATCATCGCGGCAATTTGGGTGGTCTTAGAGCCGGGAGCCGATGCCATATCCAGTATGGAGAGCTCGCTGCCATCCAGCAATGATGAGCTGAGCGCTACGGGGGGGAGCATGGAGCTTGCTTCCTGGATATAGAACAGGCCTTGAAGGTGCTCAACCGTGTTACCCAACTGCACTTCGTTGTCGAGGGAGATCCAGAAGCCGTTCTCACACCAGGGGATGGGCTCAAGCGTCCACCCCTTTGGCGCCATCAGGGAGATGAACTCTTCAGACGAAATTTTCAGGGTGTTTATTCTGATAGAGGGCCTCAAGGGTTTGCTGCTGTAGCTGATAAAATCATCCATTGAGAGGTGAGCAGGCATATCTTTAGCAATGCTCTTGATAAAATCTTGATTTAGTTGAACCATAGGACTCTGACAGTTATATGACGGTGTGTCTTTTGGCGCGATTATACCATAGCATTATGGCACTGGCTCTTTAGCTGGAACCTTGTGGTTATCAGTGGCTCAGGCTTTATTCACTGTGTGGAGCCGGGATTAGGTTTTATCGGTTGATACAGGCTCAGTTTAATTAAAAGGAAATGGTGTGCTAAATCGGATTTGGTTTTTTTTCTTTATGACCGCCATGCTGGCTATCGGTGTCCAACTCTTCAATGGGCAGCTCGATGTGCTGTCCGCGTCGGTGAGTGCACTGTTTGACAGCGCTAAACTGGCCGCGGAAATCGCGCTGGGCCTTATCGGTGTGCTCTCTTTATGGATGGGGTTGATGCGAGTCGGTGAGAAAGCCGGTGTGGTTGGTTTCTTTGCCAGGATTTTTGAGCCGCTCCTGTCCCGGTTAATGCCCGAGGTGCCGAAGGGGCATCCGGCTTATGGCAGTGTCACTATGAATCTGACGGCTAACATTCTTGGGTTAGATAATGCCGCGACGCCGCTCGGGCTTAAGGCGATGCAGGATCTTCAGACACTGAATCCGCAAAAAAGTGTCGCTACCAATGCGCAGATCCTGTTCCTGGTTCTCAATACCTCTTCGGTGACCTTAGTGCCCGTTACGGTTTTTTTGTATCGTGCTCAACAGGGGGCCGCAGCACCGGCCGATATCTTTTTGCCGATTTTGCTGGCCACGTCAGCTTCGACGATTGCGGGGGTATTGGTGGTCGCGATGTTCCAGCGTTTATCTTTGTTAAATAGCGTTATCTTAGGCTATGGGGCGTTAATATTTGGCTCAATAATGGCGCTGGTTTTCTATTTAGGCACATTGACCACGTCGGCTATAGGCACGCTGTCGACCGCTATGGGCAACGGTGTACTCCTGCTTCTGGTGTTTAGTTTTATTCTTGTTGCAGGCGCTAGAAAGGTTGCTGTTTATGATGAGTTTATTAACGGTGCTAAAGAGGGATTTTCACAGTCGATTAAACTAATCCCCTATCTGCTTGCTATGTTACTGGCGATCGCCATGCTCAGGGCATCCGGGGCATTAGATTATCTCTTGAATCTGATTTCAGTCATGGTTTCTGTGCTGGGGGGAGACACACGATTCGTCGACGCCTTGCCGACCGGGATAATGAAGCCATTCAGTGGCTCAGGTGCCAGAGCCATGATGTTAGAAACCATGGAGCACCATGGTGTCGACTCATTTGCCGGGCGCTTAGCCGCGATTTTTCAGGGCAGCACGGAAACAACCTTTTATGTTCTGGCAGTATATTTTGGTGCGGTCGGGATCCGTAATGGTCGTCATGCTCTGGCTTGTGGCTTAACGGCAGACCTGGCAGGTATTCTGGCCGCAATCCTCGTCTGTTATCAATTCTATGGTTAATCGGACAGCCTTTGGCGGAAACAGGCAAGGCTGTCCAGTTTAAGCAGGAAGCCTAATCGTGGTCGGGCATATGACGTTTATACCTCTTTTTTCCCTTGGCTCGGGTGTCAACCACCATACAGGCGGGATCACAGACGATATCTACCTCCACAAGCCTCACGCCATCTTGTCCCGACGATCCGATATTTGATAAATGATATTTGACTATACCGTTATATCGCTTTCCCGCACTGCCATCGCTGGCGGGAGGAAGTGCCGATGATGTTAAATCCATCGCTATGATTTCAATCGGGACGGTAACAGTGTCCCGCTCCCCCTTCATTATTGTCGCTACTCCCCGCAAGTCGGTTGGAGAGGTAGATTCGGCCACTTCGATATCAAAGAAAACATCGAAAAATGAATCTGTTGCGCCGTTAGCTGACCCGGTTAACAGGCTTAAAATTATTGTAAACAGGCCAAGGTGACGCCAATGGGTTAGTTTGTTCATCTTTTTTCCTCAATTGACTACTTTTATCGATTGGTAATACCTAATGTAGTTGTTGGAGAAGAAAGAATCCAAGTGCCGGACTTCGTAAGGGCATGATAATCCAAGTCGCTTTTAAATTGGTTTGTGAGTAATCATCTTTTTAGTAAATATCAATGGGTTGCGTGGAGGAGTGTGCTAGATTTTTTAGTGACTTCCTCTAAGTTTGATAATACTTATTGGAATATACTTCGAATGAGAGAGTGTGCCAGCACCGATCGCGGTTATTTCGCCCGTTTGTATAGGGCGCGTGCGTGAGTAGTGCCTATAGTGAGTAGCTGTGGTTAGTGTCTGGGGTTAAAGAATTCAGAAATGGTAACTCACAGAGAGCATAGGCCCGATAAAGCTATATGAGAGGTTGTAATTGGCAATATTTACCCCTTCGAAGTTCGATTTTTGTTCGTAGTCGACATCGACCTCATAATAGTTGAATGCGGCTGTCATATGCCAGTTCTTGGAGATCTCGGCTTCAATTCCGGCTCTTACATCTATCAAACGGCCATCCAAGTCGTCGAGTTTTATCTGAAAATACTGTGCGTGCGCCTTGAAACTAAATCCTGGTGAGAATTCATAGGTGCCATATAGCCCTATGTCGGGAAGCGGCGCGGTGATCTTTTCATCCACAACATTGGGGATCGGAGCGATTTCACAGCCATCAATATTCTCGCCTTCGACACAGGCACCGACCGTGCCCTCGAACCCTGTTTTAACAAACATGGCGTGAAGACCCAGGGACACGCCTAAATTGAAGTTATTACCCTGGTAAAAATTATAGCCATACCCGATTCGGGCAATATCGATGTTGAGCGTGGTCTTGAGTTGGCTGCCAACTTTAACATCGAAAATCTTGTCATCGAGATCGACCTGAAAAGGCTTAGAGAGGCTCTGAACCTCGGCGCTTCTATGTAGCTGTTTCCAATCTATAAAGATTAAGTGTTTATCGTTGAAGTGATGAAATATCTCGAAGAAAGGGAGGAACTGAGACTCTTCCAGATTCAGATCCTGTTCGAAATCAATCTTGAAATCTTCGCCTAAGACTGGATCTGTAACATCCATTGTAGAGTTGGAATTGGAGTAAAAACCTCCGACTCTAATCACAGTCTTGCCATCAGTCATAGCGCCAGTACTGCTGATCAGTTCACTCTCCTCTGTCGCGAAACAGGGGCTGGCTGCTATCATGGCCAAAACCGAGATGCCGAACTTTTTTACCATTGAAGGCGGCTCCATCACTTTTCTTATTATTATATTTAAGTCATTGATTCGGTATAAACGAACCGTTATATGGGACTTATACTAGCATCTTGTTTCATTTTGTGAATGACTTGTATCAAAAAATGTCAAAAGTAATGCATCTTTATTGCGGTTTTGTAGGTGGTGTAGCTTATTGGCTGGAAGGCAGGTAAAGCTGGAGTCACCCAAAGGTGACCCCGGTTAAGATCAGAGGTATCGGCTCGCGAGTATAATTGTCCACGTGATGCCGCACAGGGCCAGGCTCATAAAAACTGCGGCGGAAGCGACATCTTTCGCCTGACCACTCAGTGGGTGGATCTCATCACCAATCCTGTCGACAACGGCCTCTATTGCCGAATTTAATAGCTCTGTGATGAGCACAATAAAGAGTGTCAGAATCAGAAAAAGACGTTCGACTGTGCTGATGTCCACAACAAGGGCTATAGGAAGCATGATTGCGGCTAACATCAGCTCCTGTCTGAATGCGGCTTCATGACTCCATGCCAGTCTTAGTCCCTGCATTGAGAAACCTGTGGCTCTGAATATGCGCTTTAATCCGTGGTTATTTTCAGGTTTCATAACACCTCATAAGTTCTATTTTCGACAGATGTGTTCACTGTGCGAATCGGTTGGGCGAGAGTATATCATCGCGAAATTTTCATACCAATTGTATATCTATAACAAATGTGAGCTGCCTGTGATATCTGCACTGGCTGGCTGCAGTGTACCTGAGCTTTTCTATGTCGGTGTTACGGCCAGTGGTCGTTATTGGCATCATACTCTACACTGTCAACAGTGGCAGGTTCTGTATCACAAAATACTTTACCGCCCGGAAGCTGAAGGAAGCAGCTTAAACCATTATACGAAGGAGCGTCCCTATGTTTTGTATCCAGACATGTCGATTGGCCCGGATCTGGGCCATCATCTACCTTTACATCGCTACCGCTTATGCCGGTGTCAGCGACATACAGCTGGCGGTGGAGCAGCGGGCACAGGCGCCTATCGGTGAGTATCTGGTCAGTGAAAAACTTGATGGAGTGAGAGGCTATTGGGATGGCACTCACCTCTTTACGCGTTCCGGAAGGCAGCTTTCGGCGCCCCGATGGTTTACCCAAGGTTTTCCTGACTATGCCCTCGATGGTGAGCTATGGATGGGCAGGGGAAGGTTTGAGCAGATCTCATCCCTGATAAGAAGAAAAGATCCTGACCCGGAACTCTGGCGGGGAGTTAGGTTTATGGTCTTCGACCTGCCATCCCACAGCCAGAAGTTCTCCGAGCGGTACAAGATAGCCAAAAAGGAGTTATCAGAGGCGTCCCGCTATCTGACTGTCATAGAGCAGAAACGATTCGATAACGTCAAAGCGCTTGATCACTGGTTCAATCAAGTTATCGAGCAAGGTGGTGAGGGGCTGATGTTACATCACCATGCATCGCTTTACCTGAGTGGCAGAAACACAGATGTGATTAAACTTAAGCCTATGTATGATGCCGAGGCCAGAGTTGTGGCTCATCAGGAGGGGCAGGGGAAGTACAAAGGGATGTTAGGTGCCTTAGTTGTGGAAACACCTGACGGAGTTCGCTTTAAGCTAGGAACCGGTTTCACTGACAGGGAGAGACGCGAGCCGCCACGGGTCGGCGCTATCGTCACCTATCGTTACTCTGGGCTGACTCAAAAAGGGACGCCTAGGTTTGCCAGCTTTCTTAGGGTAAGATTCAAGGAGTAATGATTCCTACAGGCAAACGTAAATGAAACAGATAACCTCCGTCCTCTTTGTATGTATGGGTAACATATGCAGGTCACCCACTGCAGAGGCCGTTTTTCGTGCCAAGGCTGAAATGAGGGGATTGAATCTTGATATCGATTCGGCCGGAACTATCGCTTATCATCAGGGCAAGTCGCCGGACCCGAGGTCGGTAGCGGCCGGGGAGAAGCGAGGCTTTAGCTTTGAAGGAATAACGGCGCGACAGGTGGTACACGATGACTTTGCCAGATTCGACCTTATTTTAGCCGCCGACCTTCAAAATCTTCAAGATCTTCGGGAGCGTTCACCCGAAGAGCATCGGGACAAGCTTAAGTTGATCCTGTCTTTCTCAGGTGACAAGTCTGTGGGTCGTTCATCGGTATCGGAGGTGCCGGATCCCTACTATGGTAGCGGTAATGGCTTTGAGCTGGTCTTGGATCTGATTGAACAGAGCTGTGACAATTTAATTGAGCAGATAACGAGCAATAAAAAAGCCTCGCCTATGTAATAGGGAGGCTTAGTTGTTACTTTACTCTATAGCCTTATTTGTGGCGTTTACCGGCACGCTTTAATTTCTCGGCTTCCTGCTTGGCCTTTTTCTCGGCTTCCTTCTCGGCCAGTAACTTAGCGACCTCAGCCTTTTCGATATCGGCCATCTCGGGGGTTTCCAGTGTCAGTTGGCCAATCTTTCCCGAACGAAACTCGTGTAACACAAGCTCGGAGACTTTGTGAAGATCGATACGGCCACCTGGACGCAGCGCGCCTCTCTTGCGGCCTATGGCTTCGAGTAGCTCGATATCGGTATCGGGCAGCTCTTTTAGTTTGTAACGTTCGGCAATCGCTTCGGGGTACGCCTGCAGGAAATACTCTGCGGCGAACATGGCTACATCTTCATACTCCATCGCGGTGTCTTTAATGGCACCTGTGATTGCGAGGCGGTAGCTGCTCTTCTCATTGTCGACTTTTGGCCACAGGATCCCGGGTGTGTCAGAAAGCACTATACCGTTTCTCAGGTTGATACGTTGCTGGACCTTGGTCACAGCGGGTTCATTACCCGTCTTGGCTATGGTTCTTCCTGCCAAGGTGTTGATAATCGTTGATTTACCTACGTTGGGGATCCCCATGATCATGGTGCGGATATCTTTTTCAATCTTGTCACGACTGGGAACGAACTTACGGCATAGATCGGGAATTTTTTTTACTTGCGCCGACTGCAGGGTGGTAATTGCCATCGCTTTTACCCCCTGCTCACGTTCCAGATACTCTATCCAACGTTGGGTTGTTACCGGGTCTGCCAAATCCGATTTATTAAGTAGTTTAATACAGGGCTTATCACCACGAAGAGTTGAAACCATAGGGTTTTCACTACTGTATGGGATCCTTGCATCCAGCACTTCAATGACCAGATCGACCTGAGGCATCACCTCTTCGATCTCTTTACGTGCCTTGTGCATATGTCCCGGGTACCACTGAATTGCCATCTTAATGCTCTGTATTAATTCTGTTAGGTGGGATTTTACCTTGTTAAGGAAAAATTTCATCAATAAAAAAGCGCCCAATGGCGCTTTTATATTCGGCTTACGCTTAAGCAGGTTACTGAGAAGCGGTTTTAAACCCTAAGCGGTTCTGACTGGCTTTAAAGCTGTCAGCTACCTACTATGGCAGGGGCTTAAATCACTCCCAACTCCCTGAGACGCTCCATCAGGTAACTGTCCGCGGTATACCTGTTTGAAAGAACGACTTCAGGTTTAGGATGGAGGAACAGAGGCAGTGAGACCCTTGCCTTGCTTGTGTCTGTTCCAACAGGGTTTACGACTCTGTGGGTCGTGGAGGGGAAGTAACCGCCGGATGCTTCCTGTAACATATCGCCGATATTGATGATGAGATTACCGAAATCACAGGGTACGTCTAACCAATTTCCATCTTTGGTCTTTACCTGTAAACCCGGCTCGTTTGCGGCGGGTAAGATGGTCAATAGGTTTATATCTTCATGGGCGGCAGCGCGAATAGCACCGGGTTCCTCATTGCCTGACATGGCAGGGTAGTGCAGTACGCGCAGCAGGGTCTTGTGACTCTGCTCTATCATCTTAGGTAGTGCGATGGAGTAGTTGACTGCGACGTCGGCGGGGGTATAGGTTTCAACCCACTGAAGCAACTCGGCCGCTAACTCATTGGCGCGATCATAATAGGTTAAAATATTCTCTCTTAATGAGTCAGGAATACGCCCCCAGGGGTAGATGTGATAATACTCCTTGATATCTTTGACCGTGTGACCCTTAGCCGTTTCAGATACTTCAGAGGGGAAAAATCCATCTTGGGTTTCCGGTTTAAAGAGAAAGTCATGTTTCTCCTGGCTGTTAAAAAACACCTGCCACTCCTGGTAGATGGTTTCTACCAGTGACTTGTCTATGGTGTGGTTTGAGAGTACACCGAAGCCGGTATCTCGTAAGGACTGGACAAATTTTTCTGCGCTATCTTCAGCCTGATAGTTTATTGTTTCTAGTTTCATGTAATTTCTTCTTATTTTATGACCCCGGCGCATTCTAACCAGCCGATGAACTCCCTGCAATCAAATGTGATGCAAATCACGTTTTAATTGTTTTTCACTTGAATCAATGCTATAGGCTTGCCAAATAAATCTAGTATTTACAGTTGGATAATATTAAACGAGGCTTGAAAAATAAAATCAGTCAAATCCCGACTAAAATAGTAGGAATTACCCGTTTCATTGAGCAGACTGTTGCCGGGAACTCGTGTGAAAGAGATAATCATGCCGGCAGGTCTTATGAGTGTAGCTGTTCGGAATAGAGGCATAACAATGAATAAATTGAATGATTTTGAGCGGTTTGTCATAGAGGAGAAGGGCACCGAGCGGCCTTTCAGTGGTGAGTATCACCTGCATGATGCGGCGGGAGTCTATCTGTGTAAACGATGTGACGCGCCTCTGTACCTGTCAGAGAGTAAGTTTAACGCGCATTGCGGTTGGCCGGCCTTTGATGATGAGATCACCGGGGCCGTGAAGCGAGTTGCCGATAGGGATGGCGTGCGAGTAGAGATTGTTTGTGCCGCCTGTGGCGGTCACTTAGGGCATGTGTTTGAGGGGGAGAGGTTAACCGATAAAAATGTCAGGCATTGTGTTAACTCTGTTTCGCTCAACTTTAAGGCGGCCGGTGAGATGGTACAAACTCCACAAGTGAGCATAGCAACATTCGGAGCCGGGTGTTTCTGGTGTATCGAAGCGATCTTTAATGAACTCAGTGGCGTCATTGAGTCGACCCCCGGATATAGTGGCGGCAGTGCCGATACGGCTAACTATAGTGATGTCTGTAGTGCAGCGACCGGCCATGCCGAAGTGGTGCAGGTTAAATTCGACCCGGCCATTATCAGTTTTGATGAACTATTGCAGGTGTTTTGGATGAGTCATGATCCCACAACGCTCAATCGTCAAGGCAATGATGTCGGACCCCAATATCGTTCGGTCATTTTTACTCATGATGCGCAGCAGGCAGATGCCGCTAATCGCATGATTGAACAGTTAACCCAGGCGCAGCTCTGGTCAGATCCGATCGTTACCGAGATCAGTGCCTTCGAAAGCTTTTATCCCGCCGAAAACTACCATAATGACTACTTTGAGCTCAATGGTGAGCAGCCCTATTGCCAGATGGTGATTAAACCTAAACTTGAGAAGTTTCGTTTAGCGTTCGCATCCAAATTAAAATAGCTCAGGCATTAAAAAAGGCGAGTTTTCACTCGCCCTTTTAGTACTTGCCAGATAGCAGGAAAATTATGAATCTAATTTATCATCAGCAATCTTGTAGTGAGGATCTTCGATAAGGTTAACTTCAACCAGATCACCAGCCTTATGCAGTAACCTTTTACAATCATTACTCAGGTGGCGAAGGTGGAGTCTCTTGCCGTTCGAACCATAACGCTCTGCAAGGGTATCGATAGCATCTAACGCCGAATGATCACATACCCGGGAGTTTTGGAAATCTACAATTACATCTTCCGGATCGCTGTTAGCGTGGAAAAGTTCTAAAAACTCGGCGGCAGAACCAAAAAAGAGTGGTCCGTTGAGCTTATATACCTTCCAACCGTTGGCATCTTCGCTGATATCGACGTTGATATGTTTCGCGTGCTCCCAGGCAAATACCAAAGCAGACACGATAACACCGACAAATACCGCAAATGCCAGATCAGTAAATACGGTTACGATAGTCACCAGTACGATAACGAAAGCATCGTGCTTAGGTACCTTTCTCATTACCTTAAAGCTGGCCCACTCGAAGGTACCAAGTACAACCATAAACATCACACCTACCAGCGCAGCTAACGGTATCATCTCGATGAGTGAGGAACCGAAAAGGATGAAGGCAAGCAGAGCGACTGCCGCAGTGATCCCTGATAAACGGCCACGACCACCTGAGTTGATGTTAATCATAGATTGGCCGATCATCGCACAACCGCCCATGGCACCGAAGAAACCACTGGTGATATTACCAACGCCTTGTCCGATACACTCCTTGTTGCCTTTACCACGTGTATCTGTCATCTCATCGATAACGGTCAGGGTCAGTAATGATTCAATCAAACCCACAGCAGCTAAGATCATCGAATATGGAAGAATGATATAAAGCGTTTCTAGGTTAAAAGCAACGGCAGGGATCGAGAAGGTAGGGAGACTACCAGCAATGGTCGCATTCTCGTCACCACTCATAGATTTCAGGAAATCTAAAACGGTACGGGTATCAAGCTCAAGGAAGACCACCAATAGGGTGACAGTGACAATTGCCGCTAACGAAGAGGGCACTGCTGAAGTCAATTTTGGTAAAAACTGAATGATTGCCATCGTTAACAGTACCAATCCAAGCATCAACATCAGTTGATCTTGAGGTAACCAGGTCATGACACCATCAACGCCGGGTATCTTAAACTGCCCCAGTTGAGCCAGAAAGATGACGATTGCCAGACCGTTCACAAAACCTATCATCACAGGGTAGGGAACGATACGAATGAACTTACCTAATCTCAACAGGCCACATGAGACCTGAATGAGACCGGCCAGTACGACCGCGGCGAAAAGGTATTGCACTCCATGCTCAGCAACCAGGGCGACCATAACCACAGCCATAGCGCCGGTAGCACCGGAGATCATGCCCGGGCGACCACCGATAAGTGCGGTGATGAGTCCCATAATAAAGGCTGCATATAAGCCAACCATAGGCTCTACACCTGCAACGAAGGCGAACGCAACGGCTTCAGGAACAAGTGCAAGTGCCACTGTTAAGCCCGATAGAAGATCGGCCTTGCTACTGGCGGTTTTGTGACGAATAAGATCGAACATTTAGCCTCTGTTGTAATTTTGTTGAATTAGATTTAATTGCGGCCGCGCATACTATCAAATTATCCGCGGTAAGAAAATTAAAAAAGCCATGCTGTCATGCATGGCTTTTTAGAAAAAACAGCTTAACTATAGGTTATGGTTTTGCCATTTCCGAATTAGCCGTATTTGCCGTTCTTGCTTTTTCGGTTGGAGCAGAAGATTCGGAGGCTACATATTGACGTCCGGTTGGCGTCGCAATATTTTCCCGGGTCTCAACAACCGGCTTAGTCATATCCGAAGTCACCATAGTACCGAATCGGCTTCCGGACTTTGGCTGTGCAGCAACAGCGGCTGTTGGTGTTTCACTCTCAACTCTCGAAGTTTCAACCGCTGGAGTAACCTCTGCCTCGGCTTTAGCAACTGCTTCAACCTGTACTTCAGGTTTTGCCGGCGCGGCTTGCGCTTCGGCCTTAACCGGCGCAGCTGGTTTTGCAGGTGCGGCTTGCGCTTCAGCTTTAACCGGCGCAGCAGGCTTTGCAGGCGCGGCTTCTGCTTCAGCTTTAACCGGCGCAGCAGGTTTTGCAGGCGCGGCTTGCGCTTCGGCCTTAACCGGCGCAGCAGGTTTTGCCGGCGCGGCTTGCGCTTCAGCTTTAACCGGCGCAGCAGGCTTTGCCGGCGCGGCTTGTGCTTCGGCCTTAACCGGCGCGGCAGGTTTTGCAGGCGCGGCTTGCGCTTCAGCCTTAACCGGCGCAGCAGGCTTTGCCGGCGCGGCTTGCGCTTCAGCCTTAACCGGCGCAACAGATTTTGCCGGCGCGGCTTCTGCTTCGGCCTTAACCGGCGCAGCTGGTTTTGCAGGCGCGGCTTGCGCTTCGGCTTTAACCGGCGCAGCAGGTTTTGCAGGCGCGGCTTCTGCTTCAGCCTTAACCGGTGCAGCAGGTTTTGCAGGCGCGGCTTGCGCTTCGGCCTTAACCGGTGCAGCAGGTTTTGCAGGCGCGGCTTCTGCTTCGGCCTTAATCGGCGTGGCAGGTTTTGCCGGTGCAGCTTGTGCTTCGGCTTTCTCGCTTGCTTTAGGCTTTGCCGGTGCAGCCGGTTTAGTCGGCGCAGCTGCAACAGATGATGCGGCCTTCGAAGCGTGTTTCTCTTCCGTCACCTGGGGGGCAGGCTGATTCTCGATAGCTTGATTTTCAACTTCGGTTTCATTGGGAATGAACGCCGGTGCAGAATCTGAGGTAGATTCAACTCCGTTATCTTCGTCGCGGCGACGACGTTGACCTGCGGCGCGAAGATGACGAGGGCTTCGACGACTGCGACGTTGACCTTCACGAGGCTCACGTTGATCTTTGTCCTCAGACGATTCAGTTGCTTGCGATGCTGTAGTTTCAACCTCGGCTGTAGTTGAGTCTGCTACCGGTTTAGTCGATTCTTCTACTGCAGGTGCAGCTGGTTGTTCGCCGTGAGCTTCAACTTTCTTTGTCTCTGAAACTTCAGTTATCGGCGCTTCGACTCGAGTTTCAGCTTCCACTTCAACTTTAGCTGCCTTGGCTTCCTGTGGTGCCTGAGCCACCTCTTGCTGAGACTTAGCCTTGTTAGACTTTCTTGGTTGACGCTTGGTACGCGTACTCTTCTCTTCACTCACAACAGCTTTTGCCTGAGTTTCAGTGACGACCTGATTCTCATCTACTACCTGAGCTTGTTCGCTTTCTACGCGGACCTTACGGCGCATATTACGACGTTGACGGCGCTCTCTGGCCACCTCTTGCTTAGGTTGGTTTTTAGATTCGCTGTCACCGCCTTGAGCCTGGCGACGAGACTTGCTGTCACTACGCGACTGACGCTTAGCCTGATCCTCTTTTCCTTTTACCTGTTTATCAAGGTTGTCACCGTCGGCCCCTTTGTTACGGTTACCACGCGCACCCTTGTCACCGGTTTGCTCTTTGTCATCGCGGTTACGTCGATTGTCGTTGCGACGGGTATTACGTCGGTTACTACGGTTTTGACTGTTGCGGCTGGCTTGAGGTTTCTTCTTTGGCTCCTCTTTCTTCTCTTCAGGCTTGAACATTGCGCCTATTGCAGAGAGAAGTTTAGATATCAGGCCTGGCTCGGCATCGGCTTTAGGTGCTGCCTTGACAGTTTTTTTGACCGATGAAGGTTTTTCAACTTTCTTAGTGGGCGCAGAGAAGCCTTTCAGAGCAGGTTGAGGTGGCGCAGCACGTTCAAGCTTGCGCGGCTCGTAAAGTTTTGCTTCTGGCTTATCTAACAGTTTGTAGCTGGACTCACTGATCTGGTCATCTTTACGATGACGCACGACACGGTAGTCAGGTGTTGTCATGTTTGGATCAGGGATCACATACACTTCTACATCATGGCGCTGCTCTGTGATACGTATAGCTTTACGCTTCTCATTGAGCAGGAATGCAGCCACATCGACGGGGACAATCGCTTCGATTTGAGATGTGTTCTCTTTAATCGCTTCCTCTTCCATCAGGCGAAGAATCGATAGTGCTAAGGATTCTGTGCCACGAATGGTTCCCTGACCATGACAGCGAGGGCATAGGTGAGCAGCCGACTCCTCCAGTGAAGGACGCAGGCGCTGTCTGGACATCTCCATCAAGCCGAAGCGGGAGATTCGACCCAGTTGTACGCGTGCTCTGTCATGATGCACGGCATCACGCATTCTATTTTCCACTTCACGCTGGTGACGGACGGGAGTCATATCGATGAAATCGATAACAACCAGACCACCAAGGTCGCGTAAACGAAGTTGACGTGCAATCTCGTCAGCCGCTTCCAGGTTTGTATTCAGTGCCGTCTCTTCGATATCGCCGCCTTTGGTAGCTCGAGCGGAGTTGATATCGATAGAGGTGAGGGCTTCGGTTGGATCGATAACAATCGAGCCACCGGATGGCAGACGTACTTCACGCTGGAATGCAGACTCGATCTGTGTTTCGATCTGGTAATGAGTAAAGAGCGGAACTTCGGCCTCATACTGCTTGATACGGTCGACAAAGTCCGGACGCACAAGCGAAACGTGCTGCTTAGCATCTTCAAAGATACGTGGGTGATCGATCAGTACTTCACCGACATCACGACGAAGGTAGTCACGTATTGCACGTACGATGACATTACTTTCCTGATGAATCAGGAAGGGAGCCGGACGTCCATCCGCTGCCTCTTTAATCGCAGCCCAATGATGCTCCAGTACTTTTAGATCCCACTTAAGTTCTGCTGAGTCTTTACCCACTCCCGCAGTACGAACGATTAAGCCCATACCCTGAGGTACCTGGAGTTCAGACATCGCCGCTTTAAGTTCGGTACGCTCATCACCTTCGATTCGACGGGAGATACCGCCTGCACGTGGGTTATTAGGCATCAGTACCAGATATGAGCCAGCCAAACTGATAAAGGTGGTTAACGCGGCACCTTTGTTGCCTCGTTCCTCTTTATCTATTTGAATGATGACCTCTTGCCCCTCTTTAACCACCTCTTTGATATTTGGGCGGCCCTGGAAAGAGTATCCCTTAGGGAAATATTCTCTGGCGATCTCTTTGAGTGGCAAAAATCCGTGACGTTCGGCGCCATAGTCGACGAACGCGGCTTCAAGGGAGGGTTCTACGCGAGTGATTTTACCTTTGTAAATATTCGCTTTTTTCTGCTCATGACCTGGGCTTTCGATATCCAGATCATACAGTTGCTGCCCATCAACAAGGGCAACGCGCAACTCTTCAGATTGAGTTGCATTAATTAACATCCGTTTCATTATGACGTAATTCTTCTAAAATAAGGTCATCAAACGATTTTATCGGTGCATTACGGGCCTAGCATTAGTAACAAGACCTCACGGCCGGTGTCTAGGCAAGGTGCGCATTTCTGTAAGACGCAGTCACTGCGTGTCGCATCCATTTATGGCTTATTTTTTATATATCTACAAAAACAAGGAATTCGTTGTAAAACGTCAACCAACCCCATAAATTATTCTGTACTTTCCGGTAATGCCAAAATCGAGTTAGTGTGCGTCTGATGATAAGTTAAAATTAAACTTCGAATTTTGGGTGCGATTTTTAGAGAAACCACCATGTAAAGTGGCTTTTCCTATTTGTTTAGTCGTTAAAACTCGTTTTCGGTTTTATATTGATAAAACAACTTGCAAATCAATGATTTGCTACAAATGGAAAAGGTTTTTAGTCTCTGCTTCATGCGCGAGTGTTGTGGGATTTGTGAACACTTTATTCACTGATTGTCCCCAACAGCGGATGAAATATAGCAATAATCAATAAATTCAGCAAATGGAAAGGAACAAAATTCTTGTAACTTGATGTACAATGCGCTTCCAGATGTACAAAAGGCGCACCATGAATACCGAAGCACCCAAACTTAAAGTCCAGTTGGTCACAATTGATGAAGATCATGTCGGGCAACGTATAGATAATTTCCTGTTAACAAAATTAAAAGGCGTACCTAAGAGCATGATCTATCGGATCGTGCGTAAAGGCGAAGTTAGGGTCAATAAAAAGCGGATTAAGCCTGAATACAAGTTACAAGATGGCGATATTGTTCGTGTACCTCCCGTGCGCATGTCCGATAAGGAGGAGCGTCCCGGCCCATCAGCTAAGTTGAGTAAGGTTTCTCAATTAGAGGACCGGATACTTTTCGAAGATAAACATATTATCGTCTTGAATAAGCCTGCCGGTCTTGCGGTTCATGGTGGCAGTGGTGTTGACTTCGGCATCATTGAGGCCATGCGCGCTCTACGGCCTACACAGAAGTTTCTGGAGCTTGCTCACCGTTTAGATAAAGACACATCCGGTGTATTGCTCATCGCCAAGAAGCGTAGTGCATTAAGGCACCTTCATGATCAACTTCGCTTCAAGAAGATGCAGAAAGATTATCAGGCGCTGGTAAAAGGTACCTGGCAGGCTCGTGATAAGGTGATTAAAGCACCTTTGCTTAAGCTCACCCTGAAATCCGGTGAGCGTATAGTACGTGTCAATCAAGAGGGTAAAGAGTGTGAGACCCGCTATAAGATATTACAACGTTATCAAGGGGCGACATTAGTTCAGGCAAGCCCTGTCACGGGAAGGACTCACCAGATCCGTGTTCATTGCCAATACACCGGCCATCCGATTGCATGTGATGAAAAGTATAGTGAACAGAAATTTGATGACAGCATGAGGGCCCTGGGCTTAAACCGCTTGTTTCTTCATGCGGCCCAGTTAAGGTTTACACATCCGGGAACCGATGAGGTGTTAATTGTTAAGGCACCTCTGGATCCTGTTCTTACTCAAACATTAGATAATCTGGTAAAAGTATGAAGCAGTATGAGTTAGTGATTTTCGATTGGGATGGCACCCTTATGGATTCCATCGGCAAAATTGTCAACTGTATGCAGCAGACAGCAGTGACATTGAATGTGTCTATGCCTTCGGAGAGTGCCATTCGGGATATCATTGGCTTGTCTATGAGTGAAGCACTAAATGTGCTTCACCCGGATGCGAGTTCTGACTTTCATGGTGAGATGATTGAGGTATACAGGCAACAGTATCTGCAGCTCAATAAGACTCCGAGCCCTCTGTTCGACGGTGTTGAATCTTTGCTGGCACAGCTCAACCAAATTGGTTACCAGATCGCCGTAGCAACAGGTAAGGCGAGGGCCGGTTTAAACCGCGTTCTTGGTGAAACAGGGCTGAATACCCACTTCGTGGCCAGCAGGTGTGCCGACGAGGCTCAGAGCAAACCTAACCCCGAGATGATTTTCCAGCTACTCAATGAGCTTAATATCTCCCCCGACAAGGCGGTTATGGTTGGTGACTCGGTGCATGACCTCAATATGGCCAACAATGCCGGTATCGATGCGATCGGGGTTAACTATGGTGCCCATGGCATAGAGCAGCTGCAACAGGCGAAGCCTAAGGTTATCGTAAGCTCGCCACTTGAGCTGTTGGATCACCTTTAATCATGAACCAGCCTGAATGTGCGGGGCATTTTAATGTTTGAGCTTTTCAGGTTGGATGACTCACTTAGCTTTCTTTGTTTTATACATATCTCTATCGGCTTTACACAAGATAGCCGATAGGTCTGTTTCATGGCCTTCGGCTATATAGCTGCCGATGCTGGCACTCAGAGGCAGGTGCTGTCCATCGACCGCTATTTTCATGGCTAACAGCTCTGAAAACTTCTCGTTGAGCAGTTTAACTTTTTTACGATAAGTCGATTCCGGCTGACCATAACTGAAGCTGGCTATTACCACAAACTCATCGCCACCCACTCGAGACACCAGTTCATTCTCGCCGGCACTATCCTGAAGACGTGTGGCTACATCGACCAGTATCTTATCTCCCTGGTGATGGCCGAATCTGTCATTTATCTGTTTAAACCCATCCAGATCGATATACATGACGGCAAATCTAAGTTCGTCAGCCTGCTGTGCGGCCATCTTCTGCTCTATTTCTTCGAACAGGGCACGTCGGTTAGACAGACCCGTGAGAGGGTCATGGTTGGCGAAGTGCTCAATCTCCACCTTTGCAGCATGAATTTCGCTGATGTTGTGTGCCGAGACTATGACGCCGATGATATTGCCACTCTCATCATAGTAGGGGTTATGGTGAACATTGAGATACATAGGAGAAGCTTGATTTGGAGGGTGTATCCAGGTTTGGGTATTAAGGGTTTCTCCTGACAGTGATCGATCCAACAGAGGTTTAAGGTGCTGGTCAAACACCTCTTTGCCATGGATTGATTCAACCGTTTTACCGATAAATGACGCAACCGGTCGATCAAATATGGATTCGTAGCCTTTGGAGACAACATGATAGCGGTACTGGTGATCGACAAACGACATAAACTGCTCAGATACCGCGATCATCTCTTTATGCATAGCCAGCTCCCGTGAGATGAGAAGCCGTTTATATTCGACACCTATTCTCTGGGCAAGTAGTCTGAAAAATTCCCGGGACTTCACCGAGTCTGTCTGGGGTTGTGTGTCCATGACCAATATATGCCCAATAGGGCTTCCGTCGTCGGCTAATATCAGCTCAGCCTGATAGCTGTTAGCACCCAGATCTTTTATTAATTGAAAGTCAGGAAACAGGAGTTGAAGGTCTTTTGGATAAAGAATGTGTGTATCAGGGTAGCGTAGTCGGTAGATGGTCTCGCAGGGGGAGCCTTTAAGGCTGAACTCAAAGCCGGGGATGCTGTGCTTCAAATCGCAAAACGCGACCACCTCAGCCATCCCCCTTTGTGGCGAGGGTCTTCCGAACGCTGCCCACCTGCACTGTGTGACCAGTGCCAGTGCCTTTAACGCTCGCTGGAAAAAACGTTCATCGGTGCATGGCGCTGCCAGCAGCGCTAATGCCTCTTCTATATCTGTCATCAACCACTTCCATCGAGCATTGGGTTGATACCTATTGGTATAACGACACAGCACCCGGCTAGTTAATATTCACGGAGTTTTACTCCATTTGTATTCACTATAGTGTAGTGGCTAAGCAGACATTATTCCTGAGCCGGCATTAGTACGCGCTCTTGGGGTGATGATCCAATACCACATATCCCTGACGTGCAAGCATATCGATAAGGGTTATTAAGGGAAGACCGATCAGGGTATTTGGATCTTTGCCCTCTAGTCGATTGAAGAGGGCGATCCCTAATCCTTCACTCTTAAAACTGCCTGCGCAAAAATATGGCTGCTCTTTTCTCAGGTAGTACTCAATCTGTGCCTGGGTTAACGCCCTGAAATGAACCTTAAAGGTCTCACAGCGAGCCTCGGTCTCATTGGTCGTTATATTATGTAGCGCTATGCCGGTATAAAAGGTGATGATCTGATTCGATGCCGAAGTCAGTTGAGAAACTGCGGCTTCATGGTTGAGTGGTTTGCCGATTATCTTGCCGTTGATAACGGCCACCTGATCGGAACCGATCACCAGGCCTTGATCAAATGATTGTGCGCCTGCTCGGGCCTTCTCTTTCGCTAAACGGGTAACATGGGCTTCAGGCGTCTCCTGCGGGAGTGGCGTCTCATCAATATCCGGAGAGCAGCAGCAAAATGGAATGCCTAATTTTGAGAGTATCTCTTTCCGATAGGGTGAGGTTGAAGCTAAAATGATCTGAGAGGGCATAAATTATCTGTTCCTGAACAGAGGAGTTGTTGTGGTCTGAGTAGGTGATTTTTTCACAATAAGCTAAGATTTAGTACCTGAAAGGTGTAAATTAAGCGGCAGTTTCACTTTGTTTCATGTTGAACATCACTCTGTTTTAATTTTTCTATGGATCAAACGGCGCAACCGCTTCTATTTTAATCATGAGATACTTGAGTAAATCAGGCCGCTTGGGTAAAATTTCTAATCCATCAATTTTTGTTTTTAGGGTCAAAATGAACGGTCAATTTACCTTCTTATTTAAAGATGGAAAATTTTCCTTTGACTCTGAGGATTTCAAACTATAATATGCGCGCCTTATGCAAACAGTAAAGATACCGGTTTCAATTGATCCTATACGCGCTTCGGCGAGTCAGCTTTCTTATGAGGGCATGATTCCTGGTAAGCAGTTAAAGCGATTGAATGAATTATGTGCCGGCGACTGTTCCGATGTGACAGTGTCGTTGGAATGTGGCGTAGATATACAGGGGATAGTCTACCTGAAAGGGAAGGCTGTGACGGAGCTCACTCTGAATTGTCAACGTTGCATGACGCTATTTACCACTGAGGTTACGGTCGACTTCAACTTTAGTCCCTGTGGGAGTGAAGCTGAAATCGATGAGCTCCCGGATGCGTATGACCCTATTGAGTGTAATGAAATAGGCGAAGTTCGTCTGCATCAATTGATTGAAGATGAATTGATAGTCGCTATGCCTCTGATACCTGTGCATGCTAACGAAAGTTGTGGGCAAGGGGATCAAGACATAGTAGTAGGCGAGATTGAACCCGCTCAAGAGGAGCGTCCAAATCCGTTTGCAGTGTTAGAAAAACTGAAGAGCAAGTAATCTAGGAGACAGGTCAAATGGCTGTACAGCAGAATAAAAAATCTCGTTCAAAGCGCGGAATGCGCCGTTCACACGATTCATTGAGCACTGCTCAATTGTCAGTGGATGCTACGAGTGGTGAACTACACCGTCGTCACAACGTGACTGCGGATGGTTTCTACCGTGGTCAAAAGGTTATCAACAAGTAATTTGTTGCTACCTTTATGACTAATCTGACGCTTGCGTTAGATGCGATGGGGGGCGATCATGGCCCCCGCATCACAGTGCCTGCAGCCTTGCAGGCACTTC
Source organism: uncultured Shewanella sp. (assembly GCF_947501225.1). GTDB lineage: Bacteria > Pseudomonadota > Gammaproteobacteria > Enterobacterales > Shewanellaceae > Shewanella. Next base: position 169,965 of record NZ_CANMUW010000002.1, on the reverse strand, counting down.
GTTTATATTCCTTTCTAAATATTTTCCTAGTTGGCAATAAAGCTGAAATTGAGAGATACCTTTCTCAAGTTGAAACAGCGGTTCTTCGGCGAATTGAAATCGTTCATACGACAGAAGTTGTCACTATGTCTGATCGCCCCGCCCATGCGCTCAGAAACCGAAAGCAAAGCTCCATGCGGCTGGCTATCGAATTGGTCAGAGATGGTAAGGCGCAAGCCTGTTTGAGTGCCGGCAACACCGGTGCGCTCATGGCCATGTCAAAGGTTTTACTTAAAACGCTTCCGGGTATCGACAGACCTGCACTCGTCAGTTGCCTGCCTGCGGTTAATAAAAAACCTGTCTATCTTCTCGATTTAGGAGCCAATGTCTCCTGCTGTTCTGAAACACTCTTTCAGTTTGCCGTCATGGGCTCAGTGCTTTGTGAAGCCGTTGATAAGAACGCTTCTCCCAAGGTCGCATTGTTGAATGTTGGCATCGAGGAGATAAAGGGTAACGATCAGGTTCAACAAGCGGGTCAACTTTTACAACAAAGTCCACAGATCAATTATACTGGGTTTATCGAAGGGAATGATCTCTTTTCCGGCAGTGTAGATGTGATTGTTTGTGATGGCTTTGTGGGTAACATCACCTTAAAAACTTCTGAAGGTATAGCCCGTTTATTGGTGCATCAGCTGGAAAAAGGGCTTACCAAAGGTTTTTTTGTACGATTAATGGCCAAAATGATCGCCCCTCGTATAAATTCTGTCCTTAATCAGATGAACCCCGACCACTACAACGGTGCAAGTTTGATAGGATTGCGCGGAATTGTAGTAAAAAGTCATGGAAGTGCCGATGAATCCGCTTATTTACAAGCAATTAGTCTAGCTGTTACAGAGGCACAACGTCGACTCCCTCAGATGATTGAAGAACGTCTCGAGTCGATTCTTTTAGACATTAATAACTGATATCTCCTTATATGCATACAAAAATTCTTGGAACTGGTAGCTATCTGCCAGCGCAAGTGCGTAGCAATCAAGATCTGGAACAGATGGTTGAAACCAGTGACCAGTGGATTGTTGAACGTACAGGTATTTCAGAGCGCAGAATTGCCGCTGCCGACGAGTCTGTTTCAACTATGGGCTACGAAGCTGCGGTTAAGGCACTCGAGATGGCAGGTATCGACGCAAGTGAACTCGATATGATCGTCTGCGGTACGACGAGTGCCAGCAATGCGTTTCCTGCGGCGGCCTGTGAAATCCAGGCAAAGCTAGGTGTTCACACCATTCCAGCATTCGATATCGCAGCAGCTTGCTCCGGCTTTGTTTATGCGCTTTCAGTCGCCGACCAATTCGTTAAGTCAGGGGCTGCTAAAAAGATATTAGTGATCGGTGCAGATGTATTATCCCGCCTCTGTGAGCCTGAAGATCGTAGTACTATAATCCTGTTTGGTGATGGTGCCGGTGCCGCTGTGGTGGGTTGTTCAAACGAGCCTGGCATACTGTCTACGCATATCTATGCCGATGGCAGGCAAGGGGATCTGCTCAAGTGTTCTTTTCCTCCCCGTAGCGGAGAGACCTCTGCAGCTGTCGGTTACATGACGATGAAGGGGAATGACGTATTTAAAGTTGCAGTGACTCAACTGTCACAGGTTGTCACTGAGACCCTGAGAATCAATCAGATCGATAAGTCTGAAATTGATTGGTTGGTTCCGCATCAAGCTAACTTCCGAATCATTAAGGCGACTGCCAAGAAGCTCGATATGAGCTTGGACAAGGTGGTATTAACCTTAGCTAAACATGGTAACACTTCTGCTGCATCGGTTCCCATCGCCTTAGATGAAGCTGTCAGAGACGGCCGTATTCAACGAGGTCAGCTGATCCTGCTCGAAGCGTTTGGTGCCGGATTTGCGTGGGGAAGCGCCCTAATTCGTTTTTAACTCTTGTTTAAATCTGTCAGTATTAATTTTTGAATTGTCATAGGATAAATGATGGAAAATTCAGCTTTTATTTTTCCTGGCCAAGGCTCTCAAGCCATTGGGATGTTGGCCGAGCTTGCTGCTGAGCATGAGATCGTTGCTCAAACATTTTCTCAAGCGAGTGAAGTCTTAGGATACGATCTGTGGGAGCTGGTTCAACAGGGACCGGCCGAAACGCTCAACGAAACCGATAAGACACAGCCCGCGCTGCTTACCGCCAGTGTTGCAATCTGGCGAGCATATGAAGCCTCAGGTAAGCCGATGCCGACAGTACTTGCCGGTCATAGCCTGGGTGAATACTCAGCCTTGGTCTGCGGCGGTGTCATCGAGTTTAAAGATGCGGTTAAGCTGGTTGAGTTACGTGGTCAGTTGATGCAGAAGGCGGTACCAGCCGGTAGCGGTGCCATGTTTGCCATCATAGGTTTAGATAATGATGCCATCGCTAAGTGTTGTGCAGATGCAGGGCAGGGCGAGGTTGTCAGCCCCGTCAATTATAACAGCCCGGGCCAGGTCGTTATTGCCGGCAGTAAGGCCGCGGTTGAACGTGCCGCTGCGGCATGTAAAGAGGCTGGCGCCAAGATGGCCGTGGCGCTTCCGGTAAGTGTTCCTTCTCACTGTGAATTGATGCGACCAGCAGCGGAAAAGCTGGCAGTTGCACTAGAGTCAATCGAGTTTAATGCGCCGAAGATTAAAGTAATCAACAACGTCGATGTGGCGAGCCCGGAGGCCGTGACAGAGATTAAAGACGCTCTGGTCAGGCAGTTATATTGCCCGGTCCGATGGTCTGACTCTGTGAGCGCAATGGCGGAAAGTGGCATTACGCATCTTTATGAAATTGGACCTGGTAAGGTTTTGACCGGGCTGGCTAAAAGAATTAACCGATCGCTTACAGCAAAAGCGGTTAACGATGTAGCGTCTTTTGCTGCATTGACCGAATAGGAGTTATTCATGAGTGTTAGTATAGATTTAACAGGCAAAGTTGCGCTTGTTACCGGTGCAAGCCGTGGGATTGGCCGTGCCGTTGCCGAGACGCTGGTCGCTGCCGGAGCAACCGTTGTTGGAACTGCAACGAGCGAGCGTGGCGCCGCAGCGATTCAGGAGTACCTGGGGGATAATGGTCTGGGTCTGGTTCTTAATGTCACCGATGGCCAGTCTGTAACGGATCTTTTCGCACAAATAAAAGAAAAAACCGGAGAAGTTAACATTTTAGTTAACAATGCCGGCATCACTCGTGATAATTTATTGATGCGTATGAAAGACGATGAATGGTCAGATATTATCGATACTAACCTTACTTCGCTGTTTCGTACCTCAAAGGCCGCGATGCGACCTATGATGAAAAAACGTAATGGTCGAATCATCAATATCGGCTCTGTCGTAGGCTCTATGGGCAATCCGGGACAAACTAACTACTGTGCAGCCAAGGCTGGTTTAATTGGATTTACAAAATCTCTCGCAAGAGAGGTTGCATCTCGTCAAATAACAGTGAATGCTATTGCTCCTGGATTTATCCAGACTGATATGACTGATGAGCTGACGGAAGAGCAGCAACAAGCTATTATGTCTCAGGTTCCGATGGAGCGTTTGGGTCAGGCACAAGAGATCGCCAATGCTGTGCTTTTCTTAGCTTCAGACTCCGCCGCATACATCACGGGAGAGACTCTCCATGTGAATGGTGGCATGTACATGGCTTAAGGGTGAATGGCAGAAAATGTGCTTAATTATTGATGATCCTCATCAATATGTGTTTAAATTCGTGGTTAGACCACGAAAGTTAAGCTTGCATTGTGTGCCAAATTGAATAAACTACTCGCAATCTTGCGCAAGTGCGTAATTTGAATAGGAAAGAAACTAATGAGCAACATCGAAGAACGTGTAAAGAAAATCATTATTGAGCAACTGGGTGTTAAAGAGGAAGACGTTAAGTCTGCCGCATCTTTCGTTGACGACTTGGGTGCAGATTCTCTGGACACTGTTGAGTTGGTTATGGCTCTGGAAGAAGAGTTTGACACCGAGATCCCTGATGAAGAAGCTGAAAAGATCACTACTGTTCAGGCAGCGATCGACTACGTTTCAAAGAATCAGTAATCCTGAATTCTAGAAAACAGGCAGCATTTATGCTGCCTGTTTTTGTTTCCGGCTATTGGAATTTTCCGTTCAACTTTTTCATGTTTTGAACTTCATCACTTCTCAATCTGCGCAATTTTGTAACTTGGGTCAGTTTGGGTATATATTTTATTCCTCTGGTTAGTAATTCTCCATACAGCATTAAATCGCTGTGATCGATTAACTCAATGTATATAGGTGAAAGTGTGTCTAAACGTCGTGTAGTCGTAACAGGTATTGGCTTAGTCACTCCTGTAGGGAACACCGTTGATTCCTCCTGGAAAGCGCTCGTTTCCGGTAAAAGTGGCATAGCGCCGATAACAAAATTCGATGCCAGCGAGTTTTCTACTCGTTTCAGCGGCTCGGTTAAAGATTTTGAAGTCGAGCAGTATATGTCTAAGAAAGACGCTCGCAAGATGGATCTGTTTATCCAGTATGGTATGGCTGCCGGTATTCAGGCTATCACAGACTCGGGTCTGGAGATGGATAAGTTAGATCCGGCTCGGGTAGGGACTGCGGTCGGTGCGGGTATGGGCGGGATGCCGCTCATCGAACAAGCTCACTCGGCACTGCTGAAGGGCGGTCCACGTAAAATATCGCCATTTTTCGTTCCCAGTACCATCATCAACATGATCTCTGGTCACCTTTCGATTAAATACGGTATGACAGGGCCTAACTTTGCAGTTACGACCGCCTGTACAACCGGTGTGCATAACATAGGTTTTGCGGCCCGTACTATCGCTTATGGTGATGCGGATGTGATGGTTGCCGGTGGCGCAGAAGATGTGACATGCCCATTGGCCGTCGGTGGATTCGGCTCGGCTAAGGCGTTATCGACACGTAATGACGATCCGCAAGCGGCGAGTCGCCCGTGGGATAGAGACCGTGATGGTTTCGTGATCGGTGATGGTGCCGGTGTCATGGTTATGGAAGAGTATGAGCATGCCAAGGCGCGTGGAGCCACCATCTATGGCGAGCTTGTTGGTTTCGGTATGAGCGGCGATGCATTCCATATGACATCACCGCCAGCAGATGGTGCAGGTGCTGCCGCCGCTATGGCTAATGCCATTAAAGATGCGAAGGTCGCGAACGAAAGCATAGGTTATATTAACGCCCACGGCACATCGACCCCTGCGGGTGATAAGGCCGAAGCGTCTGCCGTTAAGTCTGTATTTGGCGATCATGCCTATGATCTGCTGGTCAGTTCGACTAAGTCGATGACCGGACACCTGTTGGGGGCTGCAGGCTCCGTGGAAGCCATCATTACACTGCTTGCACTTAAAGATCAGGTGATCCCGCCAACATTGAATCTGGATAATCCGGATGAAGGTTGTGATTTAGATTTCGTTCCTCACACCGCAAGGGATCATAAGTTCGATTATGCCCTTTGTAACTCATTTGGCTTCGGCGGTACTAACGGTTCCCTGTTGTTTAAAAAAGGGTAACTCTCGAGTCAGAGATTAAAAAGCGCCGCCCGGCGCTTTTTTTATCTCTGTTAACGTAAGACCAACCTGAATTAACCCATAGTGATCTAGTTATTTACCATGTGTCTCACTCTTCTTAACTTGCTGATAAAGCAAAAGATTAACGCTTGCTAACGATTAGATTAACCTTAGTTCATCTCTATTGGATCTTTCCTGTTATAGGCAGATACTGGCGATCTGTAATTTCGGGTTTAAGGAACCTTACGTGTTAAATCTTATTGTACTTCCTCTAATGCCGCTTGTCGGCGCGTTAACGGCAAACCTGAATGAGCTTGTGAGAGGTGAAACCCTTGAGTCACATCCTAAGCTGACTATTGGCATGAAGACCTTCACAGCCGCAGCTGCAGGGTTTGCAATGGTATGGTTTGCCCTGCTTGTGACCGCGATTTATGCGGGGGGCGAAACCGATAGTGTTGCAGGTGTCGAAGTCTTGTTGCTTTTCTTAGCGGGGCTCTTTGTTTATTCGGCCATCAAAGGTTCCAGGTTGCTAAGTGACAAGGTCCAACTCTGGGTTTATCGTCTCGCGATACCTTTCATTTTCGTTTCCAGTTTTATCGTTATGAAATTAGGCTAACTGGTTAAACTATCACTAAATAATCCGTATTCTCTTCTATTGTGGTACGCCATTGACTCATTATGGCGTACACTTATTTTATCCTCTAATTGATTTGAGATTGAAATGGCCGGTAAAGATCGAGAGATAACCCTAAGGTTTCTGGCGGAACCTGCTGATGTAAACTTCGGTGGTAAGGTTCACGGTGGGGCGGTAATGAAGTGGATCGATTTAGCCGCTTACGCCTGTTCGGCTGGCTGGAGTGGTAAGTACTGTATTACGGCATATGCAGGCGGGATCAGATTTGTGAAACCGATCCATGTGGGTAATATTGTCGAAACAACGGCAAAAGTGATCTATACAGGACGTACCTCCATGCATCTTGGCATCGATGTTCGTGCCGGAGACCCAAAGAACCCGGAACGTCACCTCACTACCCATTGTGTGGTGATCATGGTTGCCGTAGACGATGCCGGGCATCCTACCCAAGTACCCGAGTGGGTGCCGCAAACCGATGAAGACATTAAGTTACGTGATTCCGCCATTCGCTTGATGGAGATGCGTAAGAAAATTGGTGCCGAGATGGAAGCACATGTAAGTTAAACTGAATCGCTATCGATACCTAAAAGGCACCCTCGGGTGTCTTTTTGCTATCCGGCTTTCATAAAAAATGTACAGGGTGCTAAACTAGCCGGGAATAACAAAAACGAATAAGGGATGGAGATGGCAAAAGTAGCATTTATCGGTTTGGGGGTTATGGGATACCCGATGGCGGGGCACCTGATGAACGCAGGGCACGATGTCACCGTTTACAATCGCACCCGGAGCAAGGCTGAAGCCTGGGTCAACGAATATGGCGGAAAGTATGAGCCTACGCCGGAACTTGCCGCACTGGGTCAGGAGTTCGTCTTTATCTGTGTCGGTAACGATGACGATCTGAAAGAGGTGACCTTAGGTGGCTCCGGGGTGCTTAAGGCGATGAACCCTAAAGCGATTCTTGTCGATCATACTACGGCATCGGCCGATGTTGCCAGGGAGATAGGCCAGAGAGCCTCTGAAGCGGGGATCGGGTTTCTCGATGCACCGGTTTCAGGCGGGCAAGCCGGCGCCGAGAACGGCGTTCTTACCGTGATGAGCGGCGGTGATGCCGAAGTCTTTGAGCAGGCTAAGCCCGTTATCGATGCGTATGCTCGCTGTATCGAACGCCTTGGGGATATCGGTGCCGGTCAGCTCACTAAGATGGTTAATCAGATTTGTATTGCTGGCGTGGTTCAGGGGCTTGCTGAGGGACTTCATTTTGCCCGCAGTGCAGGACTCGATGGTGAGAAGGTAGTTGAGGTGATCAGTAAGGGCGCCGCACAATCCTGGCAGATGGAGAATCGTTATCAGACCATGTGGCAGGGTGAGTATAATCTCGGTTTTGCCGTTGACTGGATGCGTAAAGATCTCAACATTGCACTGGATGAAGCCAGAAAGAACGGTTCACATCTTCCGCTGACTGCGTTAGTCGATCAGTTTTATTCGGAGGTACAGGCTATCGGAGGCAATCGTTGGGATACATCGAGTCTTCTGGCGAAACTCGAGCGCAACAGAAAATAATATCCATAGAAATTATTTAAGAAAAAAGGACTGCTTCGGCAGTCCTTTTTTTTGTGAGTTAAACCAGCTTACTCGGGATCGAGAACGATATGCTCAAGTTCAACCGCCGCAACGGCGTGCAGCGCATCCATGGTCGCGCCAACCAGAGAGATTTTTCCGCCGGCCGATTCGATCAATACCGCACGAGTTATCTCACTGAACTCTCGGTTATGTCTCGCCATGGTAGAAAGTGCCATCTGCATGGGGAGCATAGAGGGGTTAAACGCTGCATTTTCGGCATAACGGCCACAATAGGTTGCACCATCTTGCGTTTCCAGAACTACGGCGGCATAACTATTGGTGTAAGGAGCATAGCTTAAACTTGCGTGATCGAGCGCCTCGATGATCATCGGGTCTGAACTGTCCAGGGTTAGCTCATGTTGTTGCTTGGACAACAAGGGCTCGGTGATGTTCAGGTCGCCAGGTCCGAAGGCATAGGGCAGATAATGGGAGAGAGGTTGGGTCTGCTGCTCAGGGAGGTGGATCTTCACCTTTTGCCCCTCAACCAGTTCGTTCATAAACTGGCGGCAGTGGCCACATGGTGAGAAGTTAACGATGACATCTTCAATTTGACGCTCGCCGCTGAGCCACGCATGGCTGATAGCACTCTGCTCTGCATGCACAGAATGGAAAAGTGCTTCACCGGAGAGCTCCATATTGGCCCCCATATAGATGTCGCCGCTCTTTCCCTTGGCGATGGCACCAACATAAAATTCACTGATAGGTGGTTTAGCCAGTGCGGCCGCGACCGGAAGCAGAGCGAGCAGCAGCTCACTCTCTTCGAGCCCGCTCTTGGTGATGAGGGTGCTAAGTTGCTGAGCATCGATATGGCCGGCAAATTCGGCATTCAACATGGGTACCAATGCATCGGATAGTGGTTTGGGCAACTCTGAGATGCACTTTATAAATCTATCTTGCATGTTTGTGGTCCTATAATTGTTAAGATAATGAAGATCATTTTAGTAATCGTTTTACAATGATGATGAGATCTACCTCCCATTTATCTCAGTAAAATCCTACAAATTGCTAAGGTAATGACATAAAGCTGTAAGTAATTTTTGCTTATCTTCATTTTGCGCGGTTTCATTAACCAGGTTTTCCAACTTCAGCATGTAGTCAGGATCGTTGAGCCTGTTCTGACAGAACTCTCTCCATTTCAGTGACTCGGCTTCATCGAATGTCTCCGGATAGTTACGGCCACGGTATCTGAATAACATCTCCTTAAGCCTGGCATCGTCAAACTCAAGGTCGAGCGCCGCAAGGTTCTTTGGTGCCGTGTGACGAATGATCTCCATCTTCTCTTTGTCGGCGGAGCTGAAAAAACCACCGCTATATAGCTGTAGATCCGGATCCGTCGACGCGGATTCATACTCCACATCGAAGAGTGCCACTAACTTCTCTCTCAGCTCAGGGTGTTGCTTTAAGCGCTTAAATTGCTCTCTGGCAAAAGCCTTATCGATATTGAGTCGCTCGGCATTTTCATCACTGAGGGTCTTTGCCGAAGCGATGAAGGGGCATTTATTGATATGTATCTGCTTAACGCTGATGGGAAGTTCATCTTCTGCCAGATCCGCTCTGGGCGTATACATGCGCTCTCTGATCTGCTCGACGCTGAGCTCGATAAGCGGTGAGATATCCATGGCTAAGTTGACACAGATGATGGCATTTTTATTGGTCGAGTGATGCGCGACAGGCGCAATGATAGTGGTGCAACCGTGAAGCGAACTGATCTTCGAGCTGACATGGACGAGAGGTTGCATATTAAGCACATCGATGAGCTTAGAGGCCTCCTGTTTTCGCCTTAGGTTAAAGTAATAGTCGAACAGTTTAGGTTGCTTTTGCTTTATCAGTTTAGCCATATCTATGGTGGCATAAACATCTGACATTGCATCGTGTGCTTTTTCATGACTCAGGCCGTTGGCCTGGGTCAAATGCTCCAGCTTAAAACTGGGTGAGCCATCCTCTTTTACCGGCCATTCGATTCCGTCGGGTCTGAATGCATAACAGGCCCTGACCAGATCTATGATATCCCAACGTGAGTTGCCCTGTTGCCACTCTCTGGCGTAGGGATCATAAAAATTTCGGTAAAATCCGTAGCGGGAGACCTCATCATCGAAGCGAATGGAGTTATAGCCGGCAACACAGGTATTAGCCTGACTGAAAAGCTGATGTACCTTGGCCATAAATTCGGCCTCGGGAACCCCTTTCAGGTTTGCTAACTGCGGAGTGATACCTGTGATTAATATGGCCTCGGGGGAGGGAAGATAATCATTCGCTAGCTTGCAATAAAAGGTCACCGGATCGCCAATAATATTCAGATCCATATCGGTACGGATCCCTGCAAATTGTGAAGGACGGTCTTTAGCCGGATTGGCACCGAAAGTTTCATAATCGTGCCAGAAGATGCTTGGGGTATTGCTGGGAGACATAGGTAATATTTTTTGGAATATGGTTGCGGCTAATCATAGCACTGTGTATATCGTTTTGTCCTTAATGTAGCGGTTAAGGAGCTGTCTGTTATCACTCCGGCTGCCGATAGCTTAATTATTGCCCCGGGAAGAGCACAGCTGTTACTCTTTTCCCCCTGATTCAGGTGGTGGGCCTATGGAGTGTGGTCTCATAGTGAGAGGCATGTGTGATCACAAATCTCAGCAATTGGATAAATGGTTTAATCTTAACCAGTTAGAATGCTGGAACAAATAGAGTAAGCCATGTACAATCCCTCCCCCAATAGAGGTGTTGTACTATGTTTGAACCCCTGCTGACACAGCCTGAAATTTTAACGCTAGATCATCACTCCAGATTGATTGTTACCTTACACGAAAGCACGAGCGATTTTAGCTTGTTGCAAGCCATTAACGGTCACATCGGCGAGTTTATCATTGTCTCTGTCGCCAAAGATGCGCTGTCTGTTATGGTGCGGCTGCATCCTTTTCTCTCTGTCGTGGTAGAACCTTCCTCTGTGGAGCTTACATCGGTTTTCGATGGCGACACAGGTACCCTTGACAGAGGAGTAGGGCAAGGTTGGCGGCTCTTTAGTGCATTAGGTACCTCGCCGTCTATGTGTGCCCGCCAGCTTAGAGAGGGGCTGTTTATCGACGTCGCGTTCGACAACCGGGCGCAATTTTCTATCGCCGAGTCACGGATGTGGCAAATTGTCGCGTTAGAGCAAGATAACCGGTTGTTTCATGGCCCCCGGGAACTCCAGCAGGCTAAGGCTCTGGTAGCCAGGGCGGTACAACATGACTCGACGACCGAGCAGCTACTGCTGGAGATAAGTGAGCTAGAGGTTGTCAGAGGTGACCTTACTGCTTTTAGCCGCAGTGAGCTTGTGAGTCGTCACCCTGAGCTCAGTGGTGAGGTGACTAAACTGGATGCGCAGCTGTTAAGAAAGAAGCAGTGGCTCTCACGAAGCTATAATCAATCTGTTGAGCGGGTAAGTTGGCAGTACTCGGCTAACCAAGCTTCGAAGAGTGAAGCTCAGGCACGAAAGCTGGAGTTTTATAAACTGTTATCGACCCCGGCTGTCAATGAGATGGTTGAACAGTTGATTGTTGATGAAGAGTAATCAGATAAACCAACGGAAATATGATGAAATATCGTTGTCCCCTATGTAAACAAGCTTTGATGCTGAAAGAGAGAACCTGGTGTTGTCCGGACAACCACAGGTTCGATTGCGCCAAAGAGGGTTATGTAAATTTACTGCCTGTGCAGAAAAAACGCTCTAAAGATCCTGGCGATAACAAGGAGATGATGTTTGCCCGTAGAGAGTTTCTCAATAAGGGCCACTATCAACTGCTCAGCGACCGGGTCAATGAGTTAGCGCGGCAACATGCTCCTGCTGCGGCCACAGGGTTGGATATTGGTTGTGGTGAAGGGTATTACAGCCATCGACTTCATGACGTGATGTCTCAGGAGCACAAATTCTCGTTGCAGGGGCTGGATATCTCCAAGTCGGCGTTGAAGTATGCGTCGAAAAGATATTCAGAGATCAGTTTTTGTGTCGCGAGCGCCTTTGAGATGCCGTTTGCCGATGAGAGTTTCGATCTGATGATGCGTATCTATGCGCCCTCATTAGATGAAGAGCTAAGACGGGTGGCAAAGGCGGGTAGCATATTGATCACGGCCTCGGCTGGAAAGAACCACCATTTTGCACTTAAAAAGCTGATATATGACAAGCCGACACCCCATATAACCGAGAGTAGTCAGATCCAGGGATTTGAGTTGCTTCACAGGGAAAATTTGGAGTCAGAACTGCTGCTCAGCGATGAGATGGATATTACTCATTTTCTTAACATGACGCCATATAGCTGGAAATTGACCGACGAACAGAAAGCCAAACTGGTAAAAAATGGACTCAAATGTGAATTAGATTTCAAAATTGAGGTTTTTCAAGCCATTTAATTAAAAAAATTGGTATGTGTGACCAATAAGTGAACAAGCGCCTGTTTTTAGTGTTTTTACACCATTTTTACATCTGCTGATTAAAACCAAGCGACAGATAACAAAGCGAAAAGATGATTTTTCTGTCGATTTGATTGTTGACATGAGCAGAGAATGATTTATAGTAGTTGCAGCTCGAAGGTTGCATTTATTTTATGTTCCAATACGAATTGTTCGTCCTGCTAACATAAGTAATACCGGCATTTTCAAGCTCTACTGCCGTTTAGGCTATATTTTATTTAAGTTACAGGATTTATATCATGTCTCAAGTTACTGGCGTTGTTAAGTGGTTCAACTCTGACAAAGGTTTTGGATTTATCGAGCAAGAGTCTGGTCCAGACGTTTTTGTTCACTTCCGTGCAATCAACTCTGACGGTTTCAAAACTCTTGACGAAGGTCAGAAAGTTCAATTCACTGTGACTCAAGGTCAGAAAGGTCCACAAGCTGAGAACGTAACTGTCGTTTAAGCTTATGCCTTTGATTAGCGTCTAGCTAGTCCAAAAGAATTCTTAAGAGCTGCGATTTATCGCAGCTCTTTTTTGTATCTGTAGAAAAATTTTCAGCTCAGGCGGCAATGACAAGTGTCCTGCTGTATTACTGCTCTTAGGGTTCGCTGTCGCCGGGCTTATCGTTCTCGGCTCTGTAATGCGCTCGGTTAACCAAGGTGAGAACCTTGCTTATCAGATACCCCCGTAATTTTATCTGTTTCGGCTGTACTTTATGGGGCCATGATAAGTGAGGACTGAAGAGGGGCTGGTATAGCCGAGTCGCCAGGCGGCACAGAGTGTGCTGCCTGGGGTGGTTTCGATTGGGCGAAAGCCTTATGAAAAAAGTGTGTCTTCCAGAGTTCGGCCTTTCAGCAGCGCCCTATATTTCCAGCCGTTTTGTGATAGAAGGGTGAAGAGCTGTACCTCTAAATCACGGATGGCCTCGGCGCTGTAGTGGATTGAAAACTCATTCTCCTGCTTCCTGGTAACACTCTTGATCCCCTTAAGGGCTTCGACGGCCGCAATAAACTGCTCCTGTTCACACTCCAGCATAGAGATAGTCAGGTATTCGTCGGTCATGTTTTCCTGTATTGAGACTGACTGGCCTAACTTCCCCATATCCAGGTAGAGTACCTGATCGCACAACTTTTCAAGTTCATCAAGATTGTGAGAACTGATAACGAAAGTGATATTGCCACTGAGGGATCTTACCAGCTCTCTTATCACTTTCGCATTAGCCGGGTCCAGACCCGCCGTCGGCTCATCTAACAAGACCAGCTTAGGGGAGCCTATCAGCGCCTGAGCGATAGATGCACGTTTACTCATGCCGTGACTCAGGGAGTGAGGCTTTTGGTGCGCTACATCGGCAAGATCGACCAGAGACAGTACTCTAAGGCTTTCAGCCTTAGCCTGCTTGGTTGACAGCCCCTGTAGTGTACCAAACAGGGTGAATTGAGTGAGCAGGCTCAGATTCGGATCCAGTGTGGCATCCTGAGGCAGAGATGCCACCTGACCAAGCAGCTTTGTGCTGCCGGGTTTTTCCCCCATAATCGTCACCGAGCCGGCGCTTGGGAGCAGGTAGCCACACAGTAGGCTGAACAGTGTGGTTTTACCGGCACCGTTGGGTCCTACCAATGCGACCGGTGCTCCGGCTTTGAGCTCAATAGAGACGCTGTCCAGGGCCAGTTTGCTGCCATAGGACTTACTTAACGAGTCACATTTTATCAGGCTCATAGTGAACTCCTCTTCATGTAAGTTCTACCGATGAACAGGAGAACCAGCGCCTGAATAACCGGAATTGGTGCGTAGATAAAACTGCCCATCCCCTGTGTATTGATCATTAAACTAAGCTGCGCACCCGGCAAGGTCCAGTGGAGCAATCCGGCCAGTGAAGGGATATAGTTGTTGATGATTGCCAGCACGATTGCGCTGATCGCCCAAAGCAGGATGGCATAGATAGTCGCCTGTCTGGCCGAGTTTGCATAGAGGGAGAGAATAGCCATCAATGCAGTAAACGGGGTCAGAATGATGAACATGTTGATAAAGACGAGAAGTCCAGAACTGAGTGCCGGCAGAAGCAGCGCCGTGTCACGGGACATGGCGAGGATCACCGTAGCCAGGATGGTAAACAGCAGCAGCAGAGACTGGATCAGCATATGGCCGATATACCGACCGAGAAATAAGCTGTCCCTCCCGGTTCTGAGGGTCAGAAAACGGAAGGTGCCTCTGTGCCTGTCGGAAGCAAATTGATCCGCAGAGACAAATATACTGAACAGAGGGAAGATATAGAGCGCCGATATCCAAAGAATTGCCATTTCGGCGACCTGCCACTGAAATAACTCACTTATGGACTCTTCACCGAAAATGCCCGCAATAAGTTGCCTGAACTCGGGACTGAGCAGGAAGTTAGAGGCACTGCGGATAGGATATAGCAGCAGTAGTAACCATACGAGGGAGAAGGCAACCAGAGCGATAACTCCTCTGGGGTTAAACAGGAGTTTTCTCAGTTCAAATTTGGCCAGTATGAGCGTATTACGCACCAGGCCGGATTCAGTGTTAGGTTCCAATGTGATCCCTTTTGATTTGCTATTCCGATGAGTCAGGTAGGTACAATAACACCCTAGAGTACCTCTGTGTTTAACTCAATGGTACTCTAAGTGGCATGATTCGTAACTGATTGTTTCGATATGAATCGTGTGTTGTCGGTATCAGTTAAGTAGTTCGTGCAGTGCTTCTTTGAGCATAGTGACCTCTTTCTCCAGCAGCGTTACTCTGGCCGATAGCTTTTCCACTTCGTCACTACTTTCATGTCGCTGAGTGTTATCGCTATGCTCAGGCGAATGTTGCGCCATGGGGGCCGGGGCTCCCTTGCTCTGCTCTGAAAGCAACTCTTCGTAGCGAGAGTCTCTTTTTCCAGGCTCTCTTGCGAGCTGGTGGACGATTGCGGGGTCGGCTTGCGTCAAGGTGAGCAAGGTACTCTCCACTGAGGCTACATCTTCGAAGTTATGTAATCTGTTACTCCTGGTTCTCAGCTCTCCCGGTGTTTGTGGCCCACGGAGTAGCAAGAGGCATACCAGCGCATATTGGGCCGAGCTGAGTTGCAGATCGCTGAATTCGGTGTTGCAGAACCTGTGCTTATATTTGACGACTCTGGAACCAAAACCACTTTGATCCGTAACCAGGCGTCTCTTCATCAGGGAGTCGATAGCCATCTGGGTTTCGGTCTCAGTCATGGAGAGAACCGGATCACGGCTGGACTTTTGATTACAGGCGAGTGTCAGGGCGTTCAATGAGAGAGGATACTGTTCCGGAGTGGTGACCTCTTTCTCTAAAAGGCAGCCGATAACTCTTGCTTCATGGAGCGATAGTTTCATGTTGTGATACTCATAAAAAAAGCATGACTTTGTTATAACAGAGTCATGCTTTTAAGCAAAGAGCCTTGCAGTAAGTTAGCTCATTAGTGTTCGATAACTAGTCAAATTCTATGAAATGATGAGTTATTTCACTAAACGTATTCCGTCAGGAGAGATAGTTATCTGCTCTTTTTTATATAAACCGCCGATACTCTTCTTAAAGGCCTTTTTACTCATCGACAGGGTTGCATAGATGGTGTCCGCATCAGTTTTATCATTTAACGGCAGAAAGCCGCCCGCCTGTTTAAGCTTGATCATAATGGTGTTGGCGTGTTTATCGAGCTCCTGTTTGACCCCTTTCTGAAGTAGAAGGTCGATCTTATCATCACCGCGAACCTGTTTAATGTAGCCTTTGAGTTTTTGCCCGAAACTGAGTCGGCGGTAAACTTCGTTTTTGAAGATCACGCCCCAGTGGCTGTGGTTGATAATGGCCTTATAGCCAAGATCTGTCGTGCCACCGATAATGAGGTTAACCTCTTCACCTTTGTGGTACGGAGGCGGCGTCTTATCGAGGAACTTATCAATCTTCGATGATGCAACGATACGTTCATCGACGTGGCTGGTATAGATATAAACCAGATAAGATTTACCCTCCTGGATCTCTCTGTGTTGCTCACCGAAGGGGAGCAGAAGATCTTTTTCCAGCCCCCAATCAAGAAAAGCACCATAGGGGCCTGTCGAGACGGCTTTGAGGTAGGCGAATTGACCGACTTCTGCCAGTGGTTTACGTGTCGTTGCAATGACCATATCGTCAGAGTCCAGATAGAGAAAAACCTCGACTTTATCGCCTACATTGCACTCTTTAGGCATGACTTTCGTCGGCAGTAGCACCTGCCCGAGTTCATGAGCATTTAAATAAACACCAAAATCAACCTGCTTGACGACTTCGAGTGTACTGGTTTTGCCTATCTGTATCATGGAGTTCTCAATTGCTTACGATATATCTATGGCTGCTGATTATAGTGGAAAGTGAGCCATTAATCTGTAAGTGATTTGGATCAGAGGGGACTAATTGGGTGAAATTTACCCGTGCAAAGTGCTTTGGCGGACATTCGTGGTGATCCGGCTTGATATCGGTTACAAACAAT
The DNA here is from genome assembly GCF_947501225.1 of uncultured Shewanella sp. Lineage (GTDB taxonomy): Bacteria > Pseudomonadota > Gammaproteobacteria > Enterobacterales > Shewanellaceae > Shewanella. The sequence continues at coordinate 153,299 of NZ_CANMUW010000002.1, read as the reverse complement.
GGCAAAAATTATGTGATGTAATTACTTGCAAAATAGTTGTTTGAGGTGTCTAATCGCGCTCCTTTGATTTGGTTATCTCCATTTAAGACTATAATGGCAGACTGATTTAAACTGATATAATTATGTTTCATTACATGTTAACTGGTTTAAGATAAGTTTACGACTTCGCCAGCAGACGAATGGATCTCCTAATTTTGTATGAAAAACAGTATCGATAATCGAATACGATACTCACTTATCTGGCTTATATACAGGTTTAAAGAATATGAGTGATTGGTCTATTAATGATGCCCGCACCGGGTACAACGTTAATTATTGGAGTCAGGGGCTCTATGGGATTAGTGACAGCGGAGAGGTTACCGTTTCTCCCGATCCTTCACACCCTGAATACAGTATAGGGCTCAATGAGCTTGCCAAGGATATGGTCAAGTCAGGCGTTGCCTTGCCGGTGCTGCTAAGGTTTCCCCAGATCTTACATCACAGAGTCAACAGTGTCTGTCAGGCGTTTAACCAGGCGATTCAAAAGTATCAGTATCAGGCCGATTATCTCCTTGTATATCCAATCAAGGTCAATCAACAGCAGACGGTGGTTGAGGAGATCCTTGCCAGTCAGGTTTCCAAAGAGGTGCCGCAACTGGGGCTCGAAGCGGGTAGCAAGCCGGAGTTGATGGCTGTGCTTGCTATGGCTCAAAAAGCCAGCTCGGTGATCATCTGTAATGGTTATAAGGATGTCGAATATATTCGTCTGGCCCTGATCGGTGAAAAGTTAGGCCATAAAGTTTATATCGTGCTGGAAAAACTGTCCGAGCTTAAGATTATCCTCGAAGAGGCCAAAAAGATAGGGGTTACGCCCAGGCTGGGTTGTCGGGTACGCCTGGCATTTCAGGGTAAGGGTAAGTGGCAGGCCAGTGGTGGAGAGAAATCCAAATTTGGTCTGTCTGCATCACAGGTGCTCACCGTTATCGATTCGTTGAAGCAGGAGCAGATGCTGGATTCGTTGCAGCTATTGCATTTTCACCTGGGTTCTCAGATTGCCAATATCAGGGATATTCGACAAGGGGTGAGTGAAGCCGGGCGTTTCTATTGTGAGCTGCAAAAACTCGGTGCTAATGTTAAGTGTTTCGACGTCGGTGGTGGTCTGGCTGTCGATTATGATGGTACCCGGAGCCAAAGCTCCAACTCGATGAACTATGGATTGACCGAGTATGCCAACAATATCGTCAGTGTGCTTACCGACCTGTGTAATGAATATCAGGAGCCGATGCCGAGAATTATCTCTGAGTCGGGGCGCTTCCTGACGGCACACCATGCGGTACTTATCACCGATGTTATCGGTACCGAGGCCTATAAGCCGGAAGTGATTCAGCCGCCTGAAAACGGTGCTCCGCAGCTGCTTCACAATATGTGGAAGTCCTGGAGTGAGGTCAGCGGCCGCGCGGATCAGCGCGCCTTGATCGAGATCTATCACGATTGTCAGAGCGATCTGAGTGAGGTGCACTCTCTGTTTGCCTTAGGCCAACTTAGCCTGTCCGACAGAGCATGGGCAGAGCAGGTGAACCTCAGGGTCTGTCATGAGCTTCGTGACGTGATGAGCCCTAAGTATCGTTTCCACAGGCCTATTATCGATGAGTTAAACGAAAAGTTAGCCGATAAGTTTTTTGTTAATTTCTCGCTGTTCCAGTCACTGCCGGATGCGTGGGGGATAGATCAGGTGTTCCCTGTTATGCCGCTGTCAGGATTGGATAAGGCACCGGAACGTCGTGCTGTTATGCTCGATATTACCTGTGACTCGGATGGCACCATAGATCAGTATGTTGATGGCCAGGGAATTGAAACCACGATACCTGTACCTGCGTGGAGTGCGGAGAGTCCCTATCTGATAGGTTTCTTCCTCGTTGGTGCCTATCAGGAGATCCTGGGAGATATGCATAACCTGTTCGGGGACACTAACTCGGCGGTAGTGCGCCTCGATGAAAATGGCAGAACTAACATTGAGTCTGTGTTGGCGGGTGATACGGTGGCGGATGTACTCAGGTATGTCAATCTCGATGCCGTGTCCTTTATGCGGACCTATGAAGAGCTGGTGAATAAGCATATTCAAGAGAGCGAGAGAGCCAATATTCTCGAAGAGTTACAACTTGGTCTGAAGGGTTATACCTATCTGGAAGATTTCTCATAGGATAATGATAATAGAGCAGGCTTGTGATGAGCCTGCAACCGGGTAACTCAATAGTATGTTTTTTGAAGGTTCAGAAAAGAAAATTGAAGTGGTCGTATCCTCTGCGAACCCCTCGCTACGTCGGTTAGGCGACGCATTCTGGGCGCAGGTGGTCGCAAGCGCCAATGCCGAAATACTTTCTAAGCTGAGCAATACTTCCTGTGATGCCTATATCCTGAGCGAGTCCAGCCTGTTCGTCTGGGACCATAAATTTCTGATGTTAACCTGTGGCACCACAACGCTTGCCGATGCGGTACTTCTGTTTGTCGATAAGCTGGGAGAGGAGTCGATAGTCTCTGCCAGCTACCAGCGAAAGAGTGAATCTCTCTCTCATCTGCAAGCGAGCAGTTTCGAGTGTGATCTGTCGAGACTGAGAGAAAAAATTGCCGGGCAAGCCTATAGGGTGGGTCACTTAGATACACACCATCATTACATCTTTTGTGCGGACAGGGGGGAACAAGTCTGCCCGCCACAGAGCAGTTGCGAACTGTTGATGTACCATATTAAAGGTGATGTAGCAGAGTATCTGAGAAGCGATAATCAGACCAGCAACGGCATAAGAGATATGCTCAGACTGGATACTCTGTTTCCCGATTTTACATTTGATGATCACCTCTTCGAACCATTCGGCTACTCCATCAATGGTCTGTGCAAGGATAGATATATGACGATACATATCACGCCTCAGGAGAAGGGCTCCTATGTGAGTGTCGAAACTAACTTGCACTTTAAATCCGGGTCGTTCAATATATTCTCCGAAATGTTAAATATGTTGAACCCAAGAAGCTGGGATGTGATTGGTTTCAATACCAAGCTTACCACCGATGGTTTTCCCGCTTGCATAGCGGTAGCAAGCTGCTCCCTGACGCTGGCTCCCGGTGAGACGGTTCACTTCAATCAATTTCATCAGCAGAGTAATGAAGTGCTGATCCCTGAATCCTTGTAACTATGATTCCTATTAATATTATGGAGCTTTTATGACCACAATTGCAGATAAACCCGATTACTCTCTCTATTCCAATGCATTTGGTTATCTAAGACAGCCTTTAGATTTTAACCCGGTTCAGAGTGATGCCGATGTTGTTATTCTGGGTCTGCCCTTCGATATGGCAACGACGGGGCGATCTGGTGGGCGGATGGGACCTGGCGCCATTCGTCAGGCGTCGGTTAATCTTGCATGGGAAGAAACGCGCTGGCCATGGGATTTTAAGCTGAGTGAACGTCTTAAGGTTGTCGATGCCGGGGATCTGGTTTATGACTGTGGTGATGCGGCCGACTTTACCCAGCGTGTCGAAGACTTCGCAACGGCTATCCTTGATTCGGGCAAAGCCCTGTTAAGTTTTGGTGGTGATCACTTTGTCACCTTACCCCTGCTCAGGGCGCACCATAAGAAACATGGCAAGATGGCCCTGCTTCATTTCGATGCGCATACCGATACCTATAGCCAGGGAAGCAAGTACGATCATGGCACCATGTTCTACCATGCGCCAAATGAAGGGCTGATCGCACCGGAAAATTCACTACAAATCGGTATTCGAACCGAATACAATCATGATGACCATAAGTTTAAGGTTATCGATGCCGGTGCTGCCAACGATATGAGCGCAGATGAGATCGTGACTCAGATCAAGCAAAGGGTAGGTGATATGCCACTCTACGTGACCTTTGACATCGACTGCCTGGATCCCGCCTATGCGCCGGGAACCGGAACCCCGGTCTGTGGCGGACTCACCAGTGATAAGGCGATGAAGATCATCCGTGGGCTCAGTGGTATGAATGTTATCGGTATGGATGTGGTTGAAGTTGCACCAGCCTATGATAGCGCAGAGATCACGGCGCTCGCCGGTGCAACCTTGGGTCTTGAACTACTGCATGTATGGTGTGACGCGAATAAATAAATATCACTAAAGGTGAGCAGTCATCACTCATCTTTTATCTAATCAAGAGTAGGAACAAACAGAAATGTCAAAGCTGAGTGATATCAGACGCGAGTATACGTTGGGAGGGCTTCATAAAGAGGACCTTCCCGTCGATCCTCTGGAGCTTTTTTCTAAATGGATGGAAGAAGCTCGCGACTCAGAGCTGCTCAGCGATCCGACGGCCATGTCGGTAGCAACGGTAGATGAAGATGGTCAACCCTTTCAGAGAATCGTCTTATTGAAACGTTTCGGCAAGGATGGCTTTGTCTTTTTCACCAACCTTGAGAGCAGAAAGTCTCAGCATATTGAGGTCAATTCCAAAGTAAGTTTGCTGTTTCCATGGCACTCGCTTGAGCGTCAGGTTGCTATCACGGGGGAAGCCGAGCCGCTATCGACAGCTGAGGTGATGAAGTACTTTATTACCAGACCCAAAGAGAGTCAGATTGCAGCCTGGGTGTCTAAACAGTCCAGTAAAATTTCTGCAAGGCAGGCACTTGAAACTAAGTTTGCTGAGATGAAAGCAAAGTTCAGTCAGGGAGAGGTACCGCTGCCTAAGTTTTGGGGTGGCTATCTTGTAAAACCATCGAGCATCGAGTTCTGGCAGGGGGGGGAACATCGTCTGCATGACCGTTTCCTCTACTCTAAGGATAACTCACAGTGGGATGTCACAAGACTGGCTCCATAGAGGCTTAGCATTTGTCTCATTATGAGGGATAGTCAATCTATCCCTCAACCTTTCCTCACCTCTCTTCGATGGCATACATTTACAAATTCTCATTTTCATTCTTATACTTGTAACTGTGCAAATTTTGTCCGCGTGACTTCATAATCAATTACAGGCACCAAAGAGGGGAGAATATGAAAACATCGATTATAGGGATATTACTTTTAACATTTGGGTGTATGGCTTCGGCTGCACCCTGGTCTATCGACGACGATGCTTCAACCATCAGCTTTATTACGACAAAGAAAGTGGATGTTGCTGAGATAAATCACTTTAAAAGATTTTCCGGTCAATTGACTGAGCATGGGGCATTTACACTCAATATTGAACTTGCCAGCGTTTGGACCAACGTTGAGATCCGTGATAGCCGGTTGAAGGATATCTTGTTTGAAGTTGGGGCTTTTCCGGTCCTGGAGCTCGTTGCGGTGGTAGACATGGATAAGTTGTCAAATATTGAAGTCGGTGAGACTGAAGTGATGGAGATCGCAGCCGATATAAAGTTGCATGGTACAATGCAACGAAAGGCACTCTTGGTCACAGTTGCTAAACTTAGTGATAATCGGCTGTTGGTTGCGAGTACACAACCCATTATTGTGAATGCAGCACAATACGGATTTACGAGCGGTATCGAGAAATTAAGAGAGATCGCAGGACTCTCATCGATAAGTCAATCTGTACCTGTCTCATTTATTTTGAATTTAAGTCGTTAAGCCCAAAGTACAAAGTAAAATCGAGACTCGAGCTGAAAACTGTTCCATAATGCGAAAAAAATGTCTATTAAACTGGATAATGAGCATGGTATCTACCATGCTCTAACTGAGTACATGAATAGGGTCGAAGATGGTTACAGATAAAGATGGATATATGCATCTAATTCAATTCCTCACTGAGCACTTAGGGCTATTTGAGGGAAAAGAAGGTGCAGGCGTGTCTGATGATACTGTAATGGAGCTATTTGAAGAGCAGCTTTCAGCACAGATCATTATGGTGTGTGGACAAAACCCATCTCTGACCTTTGCTCAACGTAATCAGGTTATCCGGGAGATCGATGCTATCGTCTATGATCTCGAAGAGATTCTGGCGAGTGTCGCAAATCGAAAAGCAACGCCAAAACAATCGATATTTATCACTGAATTTTCTGGTTTGATAAAAAACCTCTTCGATCAGGAGATTTCGAAAATTCTTATCGCTGAGTAACCTTCTGTTTACTTTATAATTGCTTACATAATTTTACATGTGATAACTTGTGTCATATGCAGAAGGCACCTAATGTTGGATTATCCCAATTTCACTTAGCCGATGATCAGTTCTGATTCATTTTTGAAAGATCGCACCTTAAGTCGGATGGGAGTTAGATTCACATTAGGGAGATTTAGTTGAATATCTGGCGTAACTCTTTCGATCAACAGCACTTTGCTGTTTATTTTGCCTTACTGATATTTTGGGCTCTGGTGCACCTCTTCAGTCAGTATGCCTTCGGTTTGGGCTGGGGCTTCTTCCCATTTGTGATCACCTTACCCTTTATCCCGTTTGTTCTTGTTTGGTTGGGGGTACAGTTTTCAAGACACTTTAGGTATTACAGAGAGGGTGTACGCAGAAGTATCCATGTTTGCCACTGCTTCTGTACGGCCACCTTGTTTAGTTTATTTGTATTTCATTTTGTGTATTAATTTCCTCGGTCAGCGGATGCAAGGAGTGCGAGATGCTTGAATTACTAAGTGGTTTTGATCATGATACCGTCGCGATCAGGGCATCGGGAGTGGTCACTGCCGATGATTATGATCAGCATCTGTTGCCTGTTATCGAAGAGAAGCTAAAAGATCATGCTTCAATTAAGCTCTGGTATGAGTTTGATGAGCGTTTCGAGGGGATATCTGTTGGCACACTTTGGGATGATGCAAAACTCGGCCTGTTTCACCTCACCGATTTTTATCGGGTCGCCTTCATTACCGACAGTCGGATGGTTTCGGGGATGGCGCATGCCTTAGCCTATATGATCCCCTGTCCGGTTCGGGTGTTCGAGCGCAGCGATTTGGGCCTCGCCGTGCAGTGGCTCAAAGAGTCATAGACCAACTAAACGGTGCGAGCCTGCGACAGTTGGCGTCTCGACTCTCAGTCATGGATGGGCAGTCAGCGACTCATGCTAAATTTTTCTGGCAGATGCAGTTGGTCGCAAAGTGACGGCCTGTCGCCGACATTTCTTAAGCTCAGCTATTGAGCTCAGGTTTACCGGATTGACGTCTGTCTTACCATGTCCGGTAATGTGTTTAAATTTGTACCTTTTGGTATAAGTGTTATTTCTATAAATATCAGTTCATTCAGCTGAAGTTCAAGTCTGTGAATGCGAGAGTGATACTATATTTAGTAGAATTGCTAATAAGGATTAGGAAGAAAGAATGCTGAAAAAAATTGGCTTTTGTCTGTTACTCGCTTCTACGACCTGTTGGGCCGGCGATAAAGCCATCATAGGTTCTACGGAGCAGATGTCCGTCGGGCAGGCCGGCTTGAGTTATGAGGCCAGAATCGACACCGGGGCAGTGAATACCTCTCTTCATGCTTTCGATCTGGAGGTCGAAGGCGGCAGTGAAAAGAAGATGAAAGATAATATCGGTAAAAATCTATCATTCACTACCGAAAATGAAGAGGGTGAGCAGAAGCGCCTGACCGCGAAGATCGTTAAAACATCAACCGTAAGCAACTCACAGGGCAGAGAGACGCGCTATATGGTGGATCTCGATGTCGGCTTTCAGGGCAAGGAGAGAAAGGTCAGGGTCAACCTCAGAGACAGAAGTCACATGGATTACAAGTTACTCATCGGCCGTAACTGGTTAAAGGGCAGGTATGTCGTCGATGTTTCTGAGAAAAAAGTTATCGGGCCGGTGGCGCCAATCAGCATATTGGAGTCGGGGCTGATCTTTGATACCCGAATCGATACCGGCGCCGTCGAGAACTCACTCCATGCCGTAGATCTGGTGGTTGAAAATGGCGAAGAAGATATGGAGAAAAATATCGGTAAACGCCTGAGCTTTACCACAGAAAATGAGAAGGGAGAGTCTCATCGCGTCACCGCCATGATCGTTGAAACCTCTTTGATCCGTAACGCTCAAGGTAGTGAGGTACGCTATATGGTCGAGCTGACAGTGGGTCAGCCCGGGCAGGAGTACAAGGTTAAGGTTAACCTGAAAGACCGCTCTAAGATGAGCTATAAATTTCTCATCGGTCGAAACTGGTTACAGGGCCATTACATGGTCGATGTCTCGCTCTGATAGCAAGCGATATCAAAACCTCTGTTTGAAAGGTGCTCCGGCACCTTTTTTACTGCCCGAAATGCAGGCTGTTATCCATTACCCGCTCTTTCATGTGGAAATCTGCAGCTCACCCGGGTGAACTCATTGAACTCAGAGTCAATCTTCAACGTGCCGCTGAGTTCAGATGCCAGCCACGCATTCAGGCTCGATAGGGTGCCTGCGTAGGCATTCGACGCTAACTGTTCCTTAAGTAGCTTAAGTCTGTCCTGTGGGATCCCCCGGCCATTGTCTTCGACGGTGATGAGCAGATCTTCATCTGCCAACTCAGCCCTGATCGATATCCTGTTCGGCTTTCCCGATCCGGTGAAAGCGTGAGACAGGCAGTTATTGAGCAGGGAGTAAAATATCAGCAACAGGTCCCATGAAGAGCCGTTAACCGTTAATTTACTGTCACAATCTATCGAGGCCTCAACATGCTGTTCGCTGAGCTGCGCATCCAGAACGACCAGCAGATGAGAAAGGTAGTGCGACAGGTTGATAGACTTGATTGCCATATCTTTACTCACGATAAGGTGCTCGAAATGCCTCAACTTATCGGTGTGTTCAGTTAAGCGATCGATTATCTCATCGATATTGCTCTGTTCGCTGCCGGCTTTATAGTTACAGATCAGCGACAGCATTGAATTCTGTTCCCGGGTATGTTGTTTTATTAAGGTGGCAAACAGCTGCGGGAATAGTTCGTGATTCTTCACCTCAACTTGCTGCAGATTGTTGAGTTTCAAAATGGTAAATTCCAGTCGATTTATTAGTTGTTGCTGCTGATGACTCTCCTGTTCGGTAACCGATAGACGATGGGCCAACTTAGCCAACTCAAGATTAAGTGACACATTTTTTTCCTGTAACTCCTGGCTGATCAACTTCTGTGAGCTGATCTCGAATGCCATGCTACCTATGGAAGTGATGTTGCCGTCATCATCTTTAATAGGGAATTTTGTGACTTGATAGATGATCTCTCCCTGAACAGAAGGGATGGGCTGTTCAAAGCTCAAGGGGCTCTGCGTGTCTAATACGGCCCTGTCGTGTTTCAAAATCAGCTCGGCAATATGAGAGGGGAAAATCTGGCTGTCTCTGGTTCCGATGACATTACACCTCTCAACACCGATAATCTCACAGAACCTGTCGTTTATCAGAATGTAGGAGCCGTCGATATCCTTGATGCTGATGAGATTCTGGGATGAGTTCAATAGTGAGTTGAGTTGCGCCTTTCTCAATTTAAGTTCTGTTTGAGCTAACCTCTGAACGGTCAGCTGCTCCTCTAAGGCCAGGTTACTCGCATCCAGACTGGCGAACGCCACCTCCAGCTGTTGGTTTCTTGAGATAAAGGCGCGGGCTAACTGCCCCAGTTCATCTTTGCTTATTGCCGCCTCTAACTCCAGCTTGGCTACCTGATTGCCCTGGAGCGCATTCACCATCCTGGAGATAGGTCTGATAAAGAGCTTATGTTGCAAAATAAACAGTAAAATCAGCGCGGCTAACTGCATGAGCAGCAGGTACAGGCCCATCCTGGCGGCGATGATATTTGCCTTGTCGTTAAGGGAGGAGAGCGGGGTGACCAGCACAATTTTCCAGAAGGTCTTAGGCATAAGAAAGACAGAGACCAGGGTGGGTTCACCCAGGATAGGGTCGTGACCTAATTCAAATGAGGCAACTAAGGTGGTCGATTTCGGTTTTCCTTTAGCGTTGAGGTTTATCAGCGCCGTGAGCTTCTCTCTTTGTGAGACATGGGTGGTGCTCATCAGATCCGCGAGCTGAGATCGATTATAGGCCGGATTCTCTTGTGATGTTGCGATCAATGAACTGTCAAGCTCAATTAACTTTTTGTTTATCGGTTCATATATCGGGTTTTCAGCCGTGAAATTTGCGAAGGGTTTAAATAGTGCCCGGTCATCGAAAACTGTGTCTTGCCCCTCCTCTATGGGGGAAACCAATACCTTGTTACTATGATCCAGGGCGAACATGTAGCCCTGATTCTCATTCATCGCCTGATGAAAGAAGTGGCCTAAACCCGATAGAGTGACATCGACCGTAGATGCACCGGTAAACTGATACTCCGCCCACATAGGCACAGATGCGGTGATCATCGCCTCATCGGTATAGGGATCTACATAGGTTTCTGACCAGTAGGTAGTGCCACTGGGGTAGAAACGGGTCGGCTTGTACCAGTTCTCAGAATGATAACCGGGACCATTGAGTCTGTTGTAGTCATCGATCCGCTCGAGTTCCAGAGCGCTGTTTCTCGCCCAGAACAGGCTATGGTGGGTTTTAGCCGCATCGAAGCTGCCGGGTTCGGGCCAGATCCCACCACCGGCGATAAGATCGAACTTGCCATTCTTGTCCAGTAGTGCCGGAATCGATTGCTCCAACACCTCACTGTTATGGCGGTATATCTCGCCGAGGGAAGCCATAGAGACAGCCAGGCTCTCAATGCCTGAGGTGGTTTGTTGAAGTCTGGCGACGATGGCCAGACCTTGATTCTGGCTCAAGGTCACCTGAGCCTGGAGCTGGTGGCTTTTCTCTATGGTGAAGAGGAGCCAAACACTGGAGATGATGATCAGTGATGCGATAATAAATTGAATAATTGAAAATTTGACCGGTAAACTGTCACTCCAATGGGGAGATTGAATGCTAGGTTTACTGATCCTGGTGTTACCCATATCTCTCCTCAATCTTAATTGGCACCCAACGAATTTTAATTTTCACCTGACAACTTAATATTAGCTTATTCAGTACGTTATTGAATTAAAAACGCGAACAGTTCGGTTACAAGCTAAACTGAACTGTTCGCCACAGATGAGTATATGAATAGGTCAGAGCTTGAGGCCGACCAACAGAGTGTCTAACTGCTCTGCAGTGGCATGCAGCTCATCACAGCCTGAAACCGACTCATTGGCCGACTGCTCTACGTTATGGGATTGGTTGCGGATCTCCATCAGGTTAGACGCTATCTCGTTGGCCACCGACGACTGCTCCTCTGCCGATGTCGCGATCAGCACGCTCATCTCCATCACCTTCGAGCTGTGATGTGCAATCGCTTTGAGATCTTCACCCGTATCCAATACATGTTTCTTACCATCTTCGGCCTTATCTACGGTGCGCTTCATCACCTGAGTCAGGTTCTGAGCCCCGGACTGAAGTGCCTCGATCATAGATTTTATCTCGACAGTCGCAGATTGAGTTCTACCGGCCAGGGTTCTGACCTCGTCGGCAACCACGGCAAAGCCGCGTCCCTGTTCACCGGCTCTTGCAGCCTCGATGGCGGCATTGAGCGCGAGCAGGTTGGTCTGCTCCGAAATGGCGTTGATCGTGGTGACGACCTCATCAATTTTGGCCGCGTTTTCATTCAGTTCGTGTACTGCTGTAGAGGCGTTGGCTATCTCATTGGATAAACCGCCAATTGCGACTACTGTGGTTTCAATATCTTTGGAACCGGCATCCACCTGAGTGTTTGCCTCTTGAGTCTCTGTCGACGATTGCTCGGCGTTTCTGGCGACCTCGATCACGGCTGCGGTCATCTCCTCCATGGCGGTGGCGAGCGAGTCAAGATGCTGGCGTTGATTTGCCGCAAGGGACTGGCCCTCCTGGGCATTTTGTCTGAAGGACTGAACGACCTGACGGATCTGTGTGCTGGCCTGAGTGAGCTGCTTGACCAGGGTATGTTGCCGTTCGACCAGGGTGTCGATACTGATAGCCAGAAGACTAAACTCATCCTTAACTTCGAAAAAGTTGAGTCGACCTGTGAGGTCGCCATCGGCGGCCCGCTTCAGTGCCATAACACTGGTGTAGAGTGCGCCACCGACGAATGTCGATATGTAGTAACCGGTCACCATGATGATAACTATCATGGCGGCTACTGACAGTGCCATAGACCACCAAAGGCCGCTGTCGTCCGAGGATTTCAGCGCCGACAAGTTAGATGTCGTTACTAAACGGTGATTGCTTATCTTACTGACCGCGAGCATGCCCGATGAGGATTCGAGGTTTCCGCCGCCTCTTTGGGCCAGACGCTCGCTCTTACTATCGACACTGCTGGCAAGTTTTGTATCTGTTATGCGGTTTACTGCCTGCAGGTATTCGGCCCGCTTCGATTCGGCGATGAAGTCGTACCCGATATCGACAATGGCGTTAATGTCTTGAGCCTGTCTGAGGTTAGCGTTTTGATGAGTCTGGTTAAGCTCGGATTGAAACTGACTATTCAGCAGTAAAGCAAGACCTATCAAAGTGATGATAGGGACTATAGCTAAGATTGAAAATTTAGTTTTCAAGGTCATGTGGATCAGATACTGATCAATCCAGCGGAATTTAACTTCTTTCATAAGGCTCTCTCTGTAGTGATCTTAATTTTATTAATTTATCGATGGCGCAACCATGGATAGCGTGTTGATGTACTGATGCTAAGTTTTGCCTAGCGTTTGCGCATTGACTCTTGTTTTTATGTTTAATTATAAGATACACGGTAGATGTTACCCTGCTCGATTGGTGATCGCGAGCAAAACTGTAACCTTCTGCTAATTTATTGTTAACAACCGGGCGTTCAAAAAATGTTCCCTAAAGCCTAAAGAGCTCACTTAAATAGGGATTTAACAGATAAAACAGTTAATTTACACTAGTCAAAAGGGCAGATGTCACGTAAAATTCGTGTCTTTTTCTATTTTCATAAAGAAAAATAGCTAGTACTACAAAGTAACGGCCATTGGGTCGCACGCACTGGAAGAGAAGATGTCACAGTTAACAGAGATCGTAGAACAGGCCTTAGCTGCCATTGAAGGGACAGATGATTTAAAAGCCCTTGATGAGCTTCGTGTCGATTACCTTGGAAAGAAAGGTAAAATTACCGACATGATGAAGATGATGGGGAAGCTAAGTCCGGCCGAAAAACCGGCATTTGGCCAAGCTGTTAATCAGGCGAAACAAGCAGTACAAAAGCAGCTGTCTGAACGAATAGACAATCTGAAGGCAAAAGAGCTTGAAGCACAACTTGTAGCGGAAAGCATCGATGTCTCATTACCGGGTCGACGCATCGACAACGGTGGTCTGCATCCTGTGACTCGTACCATCGAAAGAATAGAAACTTTCTTCGGTGAGCTTGGCTTTAGTGTCAAGGAAGGTCCGGAGATCGAAGATGATTTCCACAACTTCGATGCCTTGAATATCTCTGAGCATCACCCAGCTCGTGCCGATCACGATACCTTCTACTTTAATCCTAAGGTGATGTTGCGTACTCAGACTTCAGGTGTGCAGATTCGCACCATGGAAAATGAGAAGCCGCCTCTGCGTATCATCTCTCCCGGTCGTGTTTACCGAAACGATTACGATCAGACTCATACTCCCATGTTCCATCAGGTTGAGGGGCTACTGGTTGCTGAGAATGTTAACTTTGCGGAGCTTAAAGGCATACTGCATGACTTCTTACGTAACTTCTTCGAAGAAGATCTAGAGGTTCGTTTCCGTCCTTCATACTTCCCGTTTACTGAGCCTTCTGCCGAAGTCGATGTGATGGGTAAAAACGGTAAATGGCTCGAAGTTCTGGGCTGCGGTATGGTGCACCCGAATGTACTGCGCAGTGTTGGTATCGATCCTGATAAGTACTCTGGTTTTGCTTTTGGTATGGGGGTTGAGCGTCTGTCGATGTTGCGTTATGGCGTTAACGACCTACGTTCTTTCTTTGAAAATGACCTACGTTTCCTCAAGCAATTTAAATAACGGAGCAGTATTAGCATGAAATTTAGTGAATCTTGGCTTCGTGAGTGGGTAAACCCAAGCATTAGTCGTGAAGAGTTATCCCATCAAATCACCATGGCTGGTTTGGAAGTGGATGGTATTGAAGCTGTTGCCGGTGAGTTCACCGGTGTTGTCGTTGGTGAAGTTGTCGAGTGTGGCCAACATCCCGATGCAGATAAACTACGTGTTACTAAGATCAATGTCGGTGAAGATGAGTTGATTGACATCGTTTGTGGCGCACCAAACTGTCGTTTGGGCCTTAAAGTTGCGGTGGCTATGGTCGGCGCAGTCTTGCCAGGCGATTTTAAGATTAAAAAAGCCAAACTACGCGGTGAGCCGTCGTTTGGTATGCTCTGCTCATATGGCGAGCTGGGCATCGACGTCGAAAGCGACGGCATCCTGGAGTTACCGCAAGATGCGCCAATCGGTACAGACCTGCGTGAATACCTAAGCCTGAATGACGCCGTTATCGATGTGGACCTGACTGCTAACCGTGCAGATTGCTTAGGTATGGCCGGTTTAGCTCGTGAAGTGGGTGTACTTAACCGTCAGTCTGTGACAGAGCCAACCTGGGAAGCGGTTACTGGGACTATCGATGACAAGGTAAACATCGAACTACAGGAGCCGGCATCTTGTGCGCGCTATTTAGGCCGTGTGGTTAAGAATGTTAACGTTAAAGCCGAATCACCACTTTGGATGCAGGAGAAGTTGCGCCGCAGTGGTATCCGTTCAATCGACCCAATTGTCGATATTACCAACTACGTACTGATTGAGTTTGGTCAGCCAATGCACGCATTTGACCTGGCTAAATTAGCTGGCGATATACAGGTGCGCATGGGATCTGGCTCTGAGAAGCTTACACTGCTTGATGGTAACGAGATCACCGTTCCAGCAGACACTCTAGTCATTAGCGACCAAGAGCAGCCTCTGGCGCTTGCTGGTGTGTTTGGTGGCGAGTACTCAGGTGTGACTACCGATACTCAGGATATTATGCTTGAGTGTGCTTTCTTCGCTCCTCTGGCGATCTTAGGTAAGGCTCGTCGTTTAGGCTTGCACACAGACTCTTCACACCGCTTCGAGCGTGGTGTGGACCCAGAGTTGCAGCACAAGGTGATGGACCGTGCCACACGTCTGGTTCTTGATATCTGTGGCGGTGAAGCCGGTCCTGTTGTCGAAGCTAAGTCCGATGAGCATCTGCCTAAGTCTGTTGAGATCTTATTACGCCGCAGTAAGCTGGATCGCACCCTGGGTCACCATATCTCAGATGCGGAAGTAACTGAGATCCTGGAGCGTCTGGGCTTTGCAGTAGTGGTTAAAGACGATAGCTGGGAAGTCACAACGGCTACCTATCGTTTCGATATGGCTATCGAGGAAGATCTGATTGAGGAAGTAGCTCGTATCTATGGCTACAACAATATCCCTAATACAGCGCCTGTCGCCTCATTGAGCATGCCTGATCACAAAGAGTCTGACATCAATATCAGACGTGTTCGCAGCATGCTGGTTTCACGCGGATTCCAGGAGGCGGTAACCTATAGCTTCGTGGATCCTAAGCTACAGAATCTGGTGCATCCGGGTGAAGAGGCGATGATATTGCCGAATCCTATCTCTGTCGAGATGTCAGCGATGCGACTATCTATGTTTACCGGGCTGTTAGGTGCCGTAGGTTACAACCAGAGCCGTCAACAGAACCGTGTTCGTCTATTCGAAACCGGCCTACGTTTCGTTCCGGATACCAGCGCTGAGTCCAATGTTCGTCAGCAGCCGATGTTGGGTGCCGTGATCTCCGGTAACCAAAACGATGAGCACTGGTCGATGGAGTCTAAAACGGTCGATTTCTTCGATCTTAAGGGCGATCTTGAAGCCATCATCGGCTTGACAGCTGCCGATCTGGAATTTACTTTTAGAAGTGCGACACATCCTGCTCTGCATCCGGGGCAATGTGCTGAAATATTAAGGAATGATCGAGTAATCGGTATCATTGGTGCAGTACATCCAAGCTTAGAGAAGCCTTTTGGTCTCAATGGTAAAACAATTGTTTTTGAGCTTGAATTGGACGCTTTATTACATGCTAGCTTGCCGCAAGCCCAGAGTGTATCTAAGTTTCCAGCGAACCGTCGTGACATAGCCATCGTGGTTGATGACAATGTTTCTGCCGGAGATGTTGTAAAAATGATAAGAAAAGTTGGCCAAAATCAGTTGGTTGGCTTAAACTTATTCGATGTATACCAAGGTAAAGGTGTTGAGCCCGGTAAAAAGAGCCTGGCCATCGCACTTACATTACAAGACAACACTCGTACACTTGAAGAAAAAGAGATCGCTGAGATGGTAGATTCAGTGGTTTCTGCACTCAAGTCCGAGTTCAACGCACTGTTGAGGGATTAAAGAATATGGCACTTACCAAAGCCGAAATGGCAGAGCATCTTTTTGAAACGCTAGGTATTAATAAGCGTGTAGCTAAGGAGATGGTAGAGGAGTTTTTCGAAGAAATTCGTCAAGCACTCGAAAGTGGTGAGCAGGTCAAGTTATCTGGTTTTGGCAACTTTGACCTTAGAGATAAGAATCAAAGACCGGGAAGGAACCCGAAAACAGGCGAAGATATCCCTATCTCAGCTCGCCGAGTCGTGACTTTCAGACCTGGACAAAAGCTTAAAAGCCGA
Source organism: uncultured Shewanella sp. (assembly GCF_947501225.1). Classification (GTDB taxonomy): domain Bacteria; phylum Pseudomonadota; class Gammaproteobacteria; order Enterobacterales; family Shewanellaceae; genus Shewanella. The sequence goes on along the minus strand of NZ_CANMUW010000002.1, from coordinate 136,752 downwards.
GTCGAAGAGGCAAACGCGAAAAAATAATCGCGTTGAATAGTTACAGTCAAGGCCACTCCAGTAGTGGCTTTTTCTGTATATTTTTGTTGGTGATTTTTATATCAACCCCATTAGCCTCACGATTTTACCTGTGAAATCAATTAACTTTCATTTGATTAAGCAGTTCATTGGAAGTAACAGTTTCGCTGCCCGTTCAAACTTTTTGGAATAGGGCGCACCGGGTAACGAGAAAATAAAGAGGGCTGCCACTCTCTGTTGGCAGCGTATCGGTCTACGCAAACTTTTCAATGACTCCATCTCAGTATTGCCTTGATGTAACGGTACTGGCGTTACAAAACCAAGCCCCCTGATTAGAGTCTGTAAGTGTGCTCCGGCCAAACCTAGCAGATTGGTATTAGTTGAGGTCCGTTTTTTGTCAAGAAAGCCTAAGTATTTTGATCGTACGTTTAAAGCCGAGCTACTTCACCCCAAATACTGGTTAACCTGGATTGGGATCCTGATATTGGTTATCTTCGGCTTAATGCCGGCCAGGCTTCGTGACCCCCTGGCGCGTCTGCTCGCCAAATTGGTGATGAGGATAGCGAAGAAGCCTATTTCGGTTGCCAGAGTCAATGTTACGGCCTGTTTTCCGGATAAAACGGCTTCGGAGATCGAAGCACTACTCAAAGAGAACGTCGAAAACTTTGTTATGATCCTGCTGGCCCAATCAGAGCTGCTGGTACGCTCTGATGCAAACCTGCGCCGCAGGGTTAAGTTGATGGGCTTTGAGCACGTTGAGCAGGCTCGAGCGGAAGGACAACCTGTGATTTTTATCATGCCCCATGTCTGGGGCATCGAATATGCGGGGTTGAGGCTGAATCTGGACCTGCCTATGGTCACTATGGCCAAGGCCCATCGAAATGGCTTGTTTAACTGGTTTAGCAACCGTATGCGCAGCAGTCAGGGGGGAAACGTCTATATGCGTGAGGCGGGCATCAGAGCGCTCCTGTCTGAGCTTAAAAACGATAATAGTTTCTTCTATCTCCCCGATGAAGATTTAGGGCCGGATAAAAGTGTATTTGCGCCATTTCTTGGTACGGTTAAGGCGACACTGCCTGTCGTCGGACGTCTGGCTCAGGCCGGAAATGCTCAGGTGATGCCGGTTAAAATCGGCTATAACCAGGTGAGCCGGCAATATGAGCTGACCGTCATGCCTGCCATCGCCCCCGATGAGATGAAGGGTAAAGAGAATGAAGCACTTGCCCTGAACAGGGCTGTGGAGCAGGTGATCTTAGCCTATCCTGAGCAGTATATGTGGTTTCTGAAGGTGCTCAGGACCCGCCCTGAGGGCGAAGCGCCGCTGTATTGATTAGATAGTCACTATGGCCGCTGTGGCTAGCGCTTTAAGGAAAACAGTTAAAGTGAAAAGGTGAAGTTAAGCATAAGCTTAAACCTCACCTTTTTTATTGCTCTTCTATGGCTATTCTCCGGCCAGAAACCGCTATAGATATTACTGCTTTCTCATCTGCATAAAACTCATTACCGACAACAGGGTGAAGAATGCCGGGTCACTCCAGCCAAAGCCGACGAAGATGCCTGTCAGGCCGGCGTACAGAGTGATGATAACGCCCAGGCCATTTGATATTGTCAGGGCCAAAAACAGATTCTTAGCCAGCTTACCGGTCTCAATCTCACGCAATAACAGGCTGATTGCGGCTATCCCTCCCAGAAATATCGATGTGTGCTGTGAGAGGAAATGAGCGTAACGGTCGTTGATCTCCACGCCGTACATGGGCCACATCACGGTTGGAGCAAAAAATAGTGCCAATGTGAATACCGCATAGATGGTGCCATGAGCCGTTAAAAATGTCTTGTTGTTCATCATGTACTCCTTACTTCGTAGCTTCGTCCACCAGGTGGGGGCCATGATTAATTTTAGACAGAGTCTGGTTTATATCGAAAATCACTCCTCTGACGTTTGATATCCCCATCTCATTTAAGCGAGCCGTGTGCATCTCAAGATAGGCCTGTGCACTGGCCTCGTCCTCAAACAGGTACACGCCTCCGCCGAGCTGTTGCGATTCATTTTCGGTCCAGATTTTCCAGATCATTCCGGGCTCAGCATTGATTGACTCGGCTAACCCCTTAAGCATGGTCGCCATCTCTTCACCAAAAGGACCTTTAAAACCAAAATCGACCTGTAGTAACTTTTGCATCTCGTATCTCCAAAATAAATTTAACTGAATTGATTCACGTGAGAGCGGGTTTCAAAAAATGTTCTGCCGCTCTCTGGTATGGGGAAGATAATACCTGTATAAAATGAACATAAAAGTTCATAAAACTGCGCTTAAATGTAGAGAAAACTGACCAATGAGATTGAAAACCACCCTGGAACAGTGGCTAACCCTGTATGAGATCGACCGCGCCGGCAGTATTCAGGCGGCTGCAACCTCGCTCAACAAGAGCCACACCACGCTTATCTATGCGGTTAAAAAACTCGAGGCGCAGCTGGGCGTGTCACTGGTACAGATAAAGGGGCGCAGAGCGGTGCTGAGCGACGATGGTAAGGCGTTGCTGCGCCGGGCCGGCTCCATGTTAGAGCAGGCGAGGGAGCTGGAGGAGATAAGCACACAGCTCGCGAAAGGGATCGAATCGGAGATAACCATCGCCATCGACCATCTCTGCGATCGCAGCTGGCTATATCAACCTGTAGCACAGTTTCTGGAACAAAATAGCAGTACCTCCATACAGGTGGTAGAGACTTCACTGTCAAAAACAACGCAGATGGTGACCGAGGAGCTGGCCGATATCTCCATCGTTACTCTGCCTGTCACCAATTTCCCCTGTGAGGCCTTCGGAGTTGTGACCATGCTGCCCGTGGTGGCAAGGCAACATCCGCTTGCAGAAAAACAACCTCTGTGTTCTGCAGACTTCACCACCAGTTGCCAGATAGTCGTCAGAGATCTTGGCGGCACTGTGATGCCAGGTGTAAAGCAGGAGGCAAAGCAGGATGTGGGCTGGCTCAAGTCCCGTCAGCGCATCACGGTGGATAACTTCGACCACGCCTGGCAGGCCGTAGAGCAGGGCGCAGGTTTCTGTCGTCTGCCGCAGCATCTGCTGAACAGTCGCAGTAAAGAGATGGAAAATATCGTGGTTTTAAATGTCGATAATGCTCAAAGCTATCAGGTACCCATGCATCTGACCCTGCCGAAAGGCGCTAAAACCGGCCCCGCCGCAATGTCGCTGTATCGGTTATTGATTGAGAGTAAAAAGCTTAGGTTGTGAGATGTAATCAACCAAAACTAATGTAGTCATAGGTGTAGGCTTGTGTAGGTGGTTAGGACTAGCGCAATTTCTTAGGCTTATCGCAAGGCTCTGTTAAGGAATACTTGTTTTGTACTATGATATCTTTCGTGTTTTACTCGTGTTTGATAGATAAGGATTGTCTGTGTCGGAAATAGTAAAGGCTGATAAAAGAAAACAATTGCTGGCTTATATTCTATTCGCGTTGCTGGTTACTCTAGGGATCTTGGTGCAAACAGATTATTTTTCAGCGCTGTTAACTGTCGATACAGAAGGTTTAAGTCAAAATGAAGCTATAGAATCCAGGCTGAGAGCGTTAATTTATGCTCAGATTATTAATGTAGCAGTGTTACTAGGCTTTATGTTTTTTGCCTATAAATGTGTTCGCCTTGGAATATCCATCATAACAGAACAAAGGTATCCCCCTGCTAATCATAAAGTTGCATTCGACACTAAAGTGACTAGAGGCTGTAAAGCTAAAGTTCTGGCATATTTTATGTTTTTTGCTGCATTTTCTCTACTGCTTACCCCAATGCTTCGCGCTAATACCTTATATACAATTTACTCTATGTTAGATGAAAGTTATGAATCGAGCAGAGCAATAAATGATAAATGGAACCTTTATCAACAAGAATACATTCAGCAGCACCCTGATACGTCTCAAACAGCATATTTTATCTATAAACAAGGTGACTCGAATAAAGCGATAAGCGTGATAAATACACTCATTGAACAAGGCGATGATGAAGCCCTTTATGCAAAATATAAGTTAAATCTGCAAAGTGAGCTTTTCAAGTTACCCCGGGATGAATCAATCCGCGAGCTGGATAAGTTATGTGAAGCCTATATTCAACCATGTTTGTTTTTAGCTGATTATTATATAGATTTAAGAGATTTTGATAGTGCCTTTAGCAGCCTTATACGGGTTCAGCATATTGAACACTTTGAGATCTATTCTAAGTTTATGTGGCTGTACAGTGTTAACTCGTGGCACAGAAAAGATAAAGTTAAGGCTGCGGTTTATGCCGAATTGCTATCTGAGACACCAATGCCTGATTGTGATGACAAAACAATGTTTTCATTAACTAAGTATGAGTCAAATAAATCTGATTAACACATTTCAGCTCATATAATCCCCGTTCTTAACGACAGTTTGCCGTCTCTAATCAGGCAAGAGAGTGTCTTATTCAGATTTATAGCCCGCGCCATATACTGAGTGAATGACGCTCTCCTTGGTGCCGATAGAGGCCAGCTTCTTGCGTACCCTCTTGATATGGCTGTCTATGGTTCTGTCACTGACGAAGTGGTGGTCATCGTAGATGATATGCATCAGCCGATCTCTTGAAAATATTAGCCCGGGCTGACTAAACAGCGCATGAAACAGATAAAATTTGACCTTGGTCCGCTCGCAATGAATACCGGACTTAGAGACCTTAACCCCCTGTTCATCGAGTCGAATATCATCCGGCTGAGTATCGCCTGTACTTGAAGATGTCTGACTCACGGCTCGGGGCATCACGGCCTTGACCCGGTGACGACTTCCCGAGGGCTTGTAACCCTCCCCCGAAATTAACCCCAAACGAATATGTTGTAACCCCATAACATAGGCATTATAAGAGTTAAAACTTTGAGAATTTATTACATCAACAACACTCCCTCTATAGCTCTGAGAGTTTCAAGTTGTAAACTTGCTAAAATTTTTTGCTTTTGGTTCTGGTCTTATTAGCGCTCTGATTTATCGGTTTATGACTTTACTAACCATGGCTTTCTAACGATGTAAGCAGCGGCCGTAATAAGCCGCCAGGCATTTGGAGCTACAGCCACACACTGTGTGGCGTTGCAGCGCCAGTGGCAAAATGAACTGCACTCGTTATCATCGCTCCATGCTGGTATGTACAGTTTTCATTTGTGACTTGTTCAAGGAGTTTTTACACGTGCAGGCAACCACATCAAAATTGCAAGTCCCGCCACAGCAGAGAAAACGGATGCGAGGAAGATTCCCAGCTTGGCGCTGTCAATCAGACTCTTGTCGAAAGCTATGTTCGCAATGAACAGCGCCATGGTGAAGCCGATTCCGGCGAGTAAGCTGCCGCCAAGCAGTAACCTCCAGCTGAGTTCTGGTGGGCGAATCGCAATGTGCAAACGTATAGCCAGCCAACAGAACAATAGAATACCAATAGGCTTACCTAGCACAAAACCCAAGAAAATCGCCACGGTGAGCAAGCTTCCCAATTCGCTTAACGTGAGTGGCAAACCAGCGTTGGCAAATGCGAACAGGGGCATGATGACAAAACCCACCCATGGATGTAGCGCAATCTCCAGACGCTCCACTGGAGATAGCGTTTCACGAGCGGCAATTTCTGCCATTTGTAACGTGTGTCGGTCCTTCGTGTCCCCGCTGCCTTCGCTGCTGGCTGGATGCGCAATAACCTGACCCAATATCGCGTATAACCGCTCATCGCTGACCCATCGACGCGCTGGGGTCATCAGGCCGAGCATCACGCCTGTGATGGTAGCATGGATCCCGGACGCATCCACTGCAAGCCAGATAACCAAGCCCACAAGAAAGTAGAGCAGAAAACCTCGAAAGCCGAGCATTGCCATGACGCGTATAATCGCAAAGCCAAGTACAGCCACCACCAACGGCCACCAGGCAATATTGCTACTGTAGCCGATTGCGACGACAAGTATGGCACCGATATCGTCAACAATCGCTAAAGACAGCATAAACACCCTTAAGCTTTGAGGAATGCGCGAGCCAAGCAGGGCCAGGCAACCGATAACAAACGCCGTGTCAGTTGCCATGACAGTGCCCCAACCATGCTGGCCGGGCAGTCCTGATTGCAATGCTAAATAGATCGCAGCGGGAACGACCATGCCGCCCAGGGCTGCGACTATGGATAGCGCGGCTATGCGAGGCTTGCGCAACTCTCCGAGAACCAATGCCCGCTTAAGTTCCAATGAGACAAGAAAGAAAAACAGTGTCATCAGGCCATCGTTGATCCATTCCCGCAGCGAACGGGTAAACCCGAGTGAACCAACCTGAAGACCTACCTGTGTCTCCCATACGTGCTCGAATGAGTAAGCCCAGGGTGAGTTGGATAGAACGAGCGCGGCAACAGTAAACAATAGAAGAATAGCCCCACCCGCTGTCTCAATACGCAAGAAGCGCACAAAGGGGGTCGCCAGCCGATCAACAAATGCCTTCGGTAATCGGGCGACTCCTGGATTTGTTTGCTGGCCTGTGATCATAAAAGTCGTTCCGATTGTCAAGCGCTAGACATAAAGACTCCCCACTAACTGCTAGCCTTCAAGTTCGTGGGTTATTCCTAAATAGTTAAATTTTTCACCAGAGCCATACTGTATTTGTGACCATATCATATTGCAAATGGAGGCTAGCATTAGAAAACATAGCATAATTTTCATTGATTTAGACATCCACCAAGAATTTGTTGAAGTTGCCTATGTCGAAGACGGCCGAGAACATAGTCCTGTACACCTTGGACGGATTCCCAGTAACAAGGCTCAGCTACGTAAACTTGCTCGAAAATTCGAGTGTGAATATCCTCAAGCAACACTATATTTTGCTAATTAATCAGTGTCTTGTGGCTACTGGGTAGATCGTTTTTTATTAGCCTGGGCCACTGTCGCTATGACATCGCAACATCACTCATCCCGAGTAAACTTGGCGAGCGGGTAAAAACGGATAAGCGAGATGTACTAAAATGGCTCAGCTCACAAAGAATCGAGATATTAGCCCTATTTATGGTTCAGAACCTGAAGATGAGGCTGTAAGAGATTTATCTCGGGCACGCGAAACAGCAATGAAAAACCTCAAAAATGGCAAGCACCAGCTTAAATCGATGCTCCTAAGCAAAAATATTAACGACAAGATAAATGATAACTGATCGAAGCAACACGTACGCTGGCAAACGATTAGTGCTACCTCATCCGTGTCAACAAATCGTTTTACAAGAGGCCATTCAAACTATTATCGAGCGTATAAAGCGCCAACAACGACTCGATATTGGGCTTGAATATCAGGTTAAGCTCTGGCGCTATGATCTTGTGGTAAAAGTAGAGCTTGGTGATTATTAGTTTAAGGCGCAGATACTTATCGATATGCCGCCAACATTTCAACAGAACTATAAAAGCGGAAAGAGTCACTCAGTAAGGAAGTTGTCGAAATCACCTGGCAGGCATAGCTTAGATTATGTCGCCTTGCTTAACAGGTTCATCCCTGCTCATGTGATACCCCGCCTTGTATATAAATCATTTAAGCATGGTTGATAGAAACTCAGCATCCGGACATGGCTTCACTGTGCGCCGAATATCGATAGTTTCAGCGTCAGCGGCTGACCCAGCCAACCGGCATACTCACTATGGTCCCTTAAATCATCGCCGGTCACCGGATGTATTAATACAGATAACCCATTGCGGTGCTTGTCTATCCAGGGCAGAAAAGTATCAAACTGCTCACCGTTAAATGAGATCTGGAAGCTCCACTTAGGATGGGGGCCGACAAGTCTGGTATTTAACTTACCCACGTGAAAGCCAAGCTGATTATAGACCCTATCTCTGAGCTCAGTAGCCTGAACTAAAGTGCTTTCATCAAAATAGAGATGAGCGTGGTAATCCGAGAATTTATTGGCTGGGTATGCCATAAGATTAACCTCTGGTTTTTATCGTTGTGGCTCGATTCTTCACTCTCTCCTGATGAAAGAGTGAGGCTAGTAACAGGTTGGAAAAAAGAAGAACGATGCAGATAAGCTTTCCGGCTGTGATACCACCACTGTCGATGAGTAAATTAAGCAGGGGGGCCGTTAACATTGCTGCAACCAGATAATTTAGGTAGATTTTGGGCTTCATTAATTAATCCATTAACTAGTTTATTTCAGTGCTATCAAAAAAATATCATTATTGTCTTCCATAGAACAACCAGACTTCAACATTCAAGCCCACCATTAAAGATGATTCATTGAAAAGTTAGTCACCTTAGTTTGATCTGCTTTTGCGGCACCAAGATTAAACTGGAGTGAAGCGAGCGTTAGTGCCGGTTCCCGTCACAATTTGTACTCAATTGGTTATTTTGATTAAAAAAAGCTGTTGAAGATCAAAGTTATCTTGTTAAACAGTTGAGTAAGTTTGTTAGTTGCTAGAAAGTAACATTAATAAAAACTGATGCTCTACTCAGGTGTATTAATGCTCAAATTCGCAGACATTCGTCTACGTCCTAAAATGCTTGGCTTATTACTGACTTTTGGTATTTTGCCAATGATTGCTGTTGCTATCTATGGCAGCCGATTAAGTTCAGAGTCGCTGATCGATAAGTCATACCAAAGTCTCAGCTCAATTCAATCATTGAGAATTCATTCTATCGATGATTTCTTCCATGAACGTATAGCAGGGTTAACCACCCTGGCTCAGGCCGCAAGAGTCAATGAGTTTATCGTTCAGGTGAGCAATAACCGTGAGCTATCTTCCGCTGATATTGCAAACCGTTACGATACTTTTTTTAAACCATTTTTAGATGACTATGGTTACGATGACCTGGTGATTCTTGAGCCTAAATCGGGACGCTTGCTTTACTCCTTAACCAATAAAGAGCGAGTGGGAATAGAGCTCTCAGAATATCGCGGTGATCCGGCACTAAAGCAGGCGTGGTTAAAAACGGTTAATACCCGTGAACCAGTTTTTTCTGATTTTGACGCAAGTAATGAGCGTAAGCAGGAGCAAAGTGCCTACCTCTCCAGCCCGGTATGGAACCAAAAAGGTGAGATGACCGCTGTCATTTCAGTGCAGGTTTCACCCGGCTTAATCAATAATATTGTTAATTCCCGGGTGGGTATGGGAGAGACGGGTGAGTCCTACATCATCGGCCTCGACAGCAAAAGCAGCCAGATTGAGTTACGTAGTGATATTGCCACCATGGGCGATGGCAGTTATGTCGTCGGTTATCGCTTCGAAAGAGATCTGGATTATTGGGTTGATGCCATTGAAGCCGGCACCCGGGGAGGTAAAAATACCTATATCGATAGTTCAGGTAATTCAGTTTTGGTGATTTACAATATGCTGAATGTACCGGGCTACAAATGGTATCTGATCTCTAAAATCAATGAAGCGGAGGTGACCCTTCCGATCATCTCTCTCTATCAAGCCGTTGTGTTCACAACGATTCTACTGATCTTTGTCGTGGTATTTGTGGCGATAAAGTTTTCCCGTTCGGTTACAGAGCCGCTGATAGAGGCGATGCAATTTGCCCGGGATATTTCCGCCGGAACCCTGAGTTCAAAGCTGACATTACAGCGCAAAGATGAGCTGGGGGATCTTGGAGTCGCGTTAAATAGTATGGCGGTTCAATTACGTGAGCTTGACTGGATCAAGTCAGGTAAAGAGGGCTTAGATGATAAGTTGCGTGGGGATATTGAGTTATCAGAACTCTCCAGTCTATTTATAAATTTCTTCACCAAGCATATGGGGAGTCAACTCGGGGCGCTATATCTGTTCGAAGAGAAAAAATTGCACCTCAGAGCCAGTTATTGCTTCACCGACAGACAAGGAAATTTCAATCAGCTTGAACTGGGTGAAGGGATGGTAGGTCAAGCGGCATTGGAGCAGGAGACCATTATATTCTCCGATGTTTCTGATGATGCGCCGACATTAAATTATGGCGTCGGTGAGACAAGCCTGAAGAGTTATATGTCGATCCCTTTAACTGTTGACGGGCACTTAATCGGCGTCGTGTTACTTGGCTCAACGACAAAGTTCACCTCACTCCAAAAGCAATTTGTCAAAGATGTGATTAACAGTGCGGCGATTCTATTTGAAGCGGGCAATGCGCGTTTGGTCATTCGCACGCTATTGGCCCAAGCACAAGAGCAACAAGAGAATCTGAGTAAAGCCAATGATGATCTAAAAGATCAGGCTCAGGCTTTGAGAGAGTCAGAGCAAGCGTTGCAGCACCAACAGGAAGAGTTACGGGTCACCAACGAGGAGCTGGAGGAGCAAACCAAAGTTCTTAAAGAGTCTGAAGCTGAGCTGCAAGCGCAGCAAGAGGAACTTCGGGTGACAAACGAGGAGCTCGAGGAGCGAACCAAGGCGCTCGAAGAGCAGCAGGTTGAGATGCAGGAAAAAAATGATCAACTGCATTTAGCTCAAACTATCGTTGAAGAGAAAGCGAAAGAGTTGGCCACAGCCAGTAAGTATAAATCTGAGTTTCTGGCAAATATGTCCCATGAACTCAGGACTCCGCTCAATAGCATTCTTATTTTGTCTCAGTTGCTTGCCAGCAATAACACGGGCAACCTGAATGATAAACAGGTTGAGTCTGCCAATGCCATTAACTCATCGGGATCTGATCTGCTATCGCTGATTAATGAGGTCTTAGATCTGTCCAAGGTTGAAGCGGGTAAGGTAGAACTGTTAATCGAAGATGTCTCCTTTACCGAGATAGAGCAAGATATCAGTCGTCTGTATAAAGATATCGCCGTTGAAAAAGGGCTGGAGTTTGATATCACTCTTGCTGACGATGTCCCCGATGTAATCGAAACCGACTCGCAACGATTACAGCAGGTCTTACGAAACCTGCTGACAAATGCATTTAAGTTTACCGATGAAGGCGCTGTCTCCCTCAACATCGCCCAGCCAAACGACGACGTTGCGGCGCGCTTGCAACAGCCAAAGGAGTCTTTGGTCGCTTTCACCGTAAAAGATGACGGAATCGGAATAAAGAAAGAGCAGCAGTTAGGTATCTTCCAGGCGTTCCAGCAGGCTGATGGCAGCACGAGTCGCAAATACGGCGGTACCGGGTTGGGCTTGTCGATATCGAAAGAGCTTACTCACCTTCTGGGTGGAACGATTTTGCTTAAAAGTGAAGAGGGAGAAGGTTGCACATTTACTGTTGTGCTGCCTCTGGCGTATCAGGAGAAGGACGTTGAACCTGTCAGCAAGCCCATGGCCATTCCGCTTATGGGGGAGGTGGAGCAAGGTGCTACAGCCCTTCACAAAGAGGAAGGTCAGGCTGGTATCGTCGGTGAGCTCCCCATCTATCAACGTGCCGTGAATAGCGAAGAGACATTGGTATCGCAATCTGTGCAGAGCCCAGATGTGAAGCTGAATGTGAAAGAGGAGAGCTATGTCGATGATGATAGGTTATCGATTACCGCTGACGATCAATCTTTATTAATCATCGAAGATGATCGCGCCTTTGCCGGCGTAATGCGGGACTTTGGTCGTGAACGCGGCTTTAAATGTATCGTCGCTGAAACCGGTGAAACGGGATTGCACTTTGCTGATTACTACAAACCGAGTGCCATTATTTTAGATATTGGTCTGCCGGGCATCGATGGATGGACGGTGATGGAAAGGTTAAAAGAGAACTCAGAGTTACGTCATATCCCCGTGCACTTTATGTCTGCCAGCGATGATAACCTCGATGCTATGAGAATGGGGGCAATTGGGTATTTAACCAAGCCTGTCGATCTGAACAAGCTGAATAAGACCTTTGGGGATATAGAGGCGATAATCTCTAAGTCCGTTAAAAAGTTGCTTATTGTCGAAGATGATGAGATCCAAAGAGAGAGTATTCGTCAGCTGTTAGGTGAAGGGGATATCCACATTGTCGGCGTGGCGACCGGCAGACAGGCACTGCAAGAGCTTGAGACTAACAGATATGACTGCATGATTTTAGACTTAGGCCTCGAAGATCTATCCGGCTTTGAACTGCTTGATCAAATACGGCGCAGTGACTCAGCCGCCAGAGTTCCGATCATCGTTTATACCGGTAGAGAGTTGAGTGTGGACGAAGAGAAAGAGCTCAGCCGCTATGCCGAAAGCATCATTATCAAAGGGGTTAAATCGCCGGAGCGTCTGTTAGATGAATCAGCACTGTTTCTACATCGGGTTGAGTCTCGTCTGCCTGCACAGCAGCGGGGGATGTTGAAGGCGGTGCATGATAAAGAGACGGCGTTAACCGGTAAGAAAGTGTTGCTGGTCGATGATGATATGCGCAACGTTTTTGCCCTGTCGAGTATTTTGGAAGACAAGGGGATCGAGATTGTTGTCGGCCGGGATGGGCTGGAAAGCATAGAGAAGTTAGATCAAAACCCGGATGTAGCCTTGATATTAATGGATATCATGATGCCCAAGATGGATGGTTACGATGCGATGAAAGCTATCCGTAAGAAGCAGAAATATAAGAAATTGCCGATTATCGCACTGACTGCCAAGGCGATGAAAGGGGACCGTAGCAAATGTATAGAAGCTGGTGCCAGTGATTATTTAGCAAAACCGGTCGACACCGACAAGTTACTGTCTATGTTACGAGTGTGGTTGTATTGATATGTTAGAAGAGAATAAAACAACGAACGAATATATTGAGATACAGCTCTTGCTGGAAGCGATATATCGTAAGTATGGTTATGATTTCAGAGAGTACTCTGTAGCACACACCCGTAGAAGGCTGGAGTATCGTCGTGCCCGGGAGGGGATGACAAACTATTCCGCCATGCAGCATAAGGTGCTGCATGAGCCCGCTTTTTTTGAGCAACTGCTGTTAGATCTGTCCATCAATGTCACAGAGATGTTTCGCGACCCCTGGTTTTATCAAAAGGTGAGGGAGATGGTTTTCCCTCACCTGCAGACCTATCCATTTGTAAAGGTGTGGCATGCCGGCTGCTCTGCAGGACAGGAAGTCTATTCGATGGCAATCATGCTCGAAGAGGAGTTGATGCAGGAGCGGACCCAGCTATATGCAACCGATTTCAATGAAGCCATCCTGGAAAAAGCCAAAGATGGGATCTACCCCATGGATGTCGTGCGTCAATATACAAATAACTATCAGGCGGCAAATGGTACGACATCATTTTCAGAATATTACACAGCGGATTACGACAGCGTCATCATGAAATCACGCTTGAAGGAGAAGATTTTATTCTCACCTCATAACCTGGCAACGGATGGGGTCTTTGGGGAGATGCACTTAATATTTTGCCGTAATGTGTTGATCTACTTTAACCGAGAGTTACAAAATAGAGTCTTTGAGCTGTTTTATGAGAGCCTGGTTCCCGGCGGTTTTCTCTGTTTGGGCTCTAAAGAAAGTTTGAGATTTTCTAATGTGGCCTCCAAATTTGAATTAATTTCAGAAAAAGAGAAGATCTACCGGAAAAAAAGAAGGTGATGCCGATGAACTGTAATGGTACTCATTATCGAGCCGTAGTGATTGGAGCCTCTGCCGGAGGCTTGGCTGCTGTTGAAAAGGTGCTTGGCAAGCTTAAGAAAACCTTTTGCTTGCCTATTCTCCTGGTACAGCATATCAGCCCGCACAGCCAAAGCTACCTGGCGACACACTTCGATGGTAAATCTGCTTTAACCGTTAAAGAAGCCGAAGACAAAGAGCCGATTAAGCGTGGGCATTTTTATATTGCTCCGCCCAATTATCATTTTCTGGTTGAATATGATGGTTGTGTCGCGTTATCGATCGACCCTCCGGTGAACTATTCGAGGCCGTCTATCGATGTGCTGTTTGAGAGTGCAGCAGATTATTTTGGTAAGGAGTTGATCGGAATTGTCCTTACCGGTGGCAACTCTGACGGCGCTCTCGGGCTGAAAAAGATAAAAGAGTATGGCGGCTTAACTTTGGTGCAGAGTATCGAGTCGTCAGATGCCCCGGCCATGCCTGCAGCAGCTATAGAGACGGCTTGTGTAGACCATATACTTCCTCTGGAAGAGATGGGTGAATTTTTGAATGAAATATGTGAATGCTGATGAAAAGTAATAATCTGAAAATATTGATCGTCGATGATAAGCTCGAAAACCTCATAACATTAGAACGGTTACTTGAGCAGTTCGACGTTGATCTGATACGTGCTTTTTCAGGTAAAGAAGCCCTGGCACACCTGCTGGATAATGACTTTGCGTTAGTGTTACTGGACGTGAAAATGCCGGATATGGATGGCTATGAAGTCGCTGAGTTGATGCGGGGAAATAACAGAACCAAGCATATTCCAATTATTTTTGTTACCGCCGAATCCAGAGGGGAAGAGCTTATATTCAAGGGGTATGAGGCGGGAGCCGTCGATTATCTTCTTAAGCCCCTGAATGCCGCAATTTTCAGAAGTAAGGTGAGTGTATTTATTGAACTGTACAGTCAAAAAAATGCGCTTAGGCTTAAAACCCTGGAGTTTGACCAAAAGCTTGCCGAGCTGGAGGAGCTTCAACAGCAACTCGAAGAGACGAATGAACAGCTACTCATGCTGTCTACCACCGATGGATTAACGAGTTTGTATAATCGTCGTAAGTTTGATGCCATCTACATGGAGGAGTGGCAACGCGCGTCTCGATCTAAACAACCTATCTCAATAGTCATGTTGGATATTGATCACTTTAAACTCTATAACGATACCTATGGGCACCACAAGGGCGACGATTGTCTGCGTACTATTGCCAATGCGCTGAAAAAAATGGACATTCGCCACCTGGATAAAGTTGCCAGAATCGGCGGTGAAGAGTTTGCGCTTATTTTACCGGAAACCGAAGCCGAAGGAGCAATGCTGGTAGCCGAGCGTATTCGCACTGCTATTGAGAGCTTAAATATTCCCCATGAGACACCCTTTAGCAAAGTAACTGCAAGCTTTGGTGTCAGTTCGGTAGTGCCAAAGCGTGAGTTAGCTCCAAACATACTGATAAAGGCTGTCGATGAAGCCCTGTATGAATCAAAGAGAAGAGGGCGGAATGCATCGACCCTGAAGCCGCTGAAATGCCCGGAAGAGGAGCTAATGCTGATCTAGTGGTCCATTGTTGGCTTATCTATGAGTATTTACGGCGCACTGTGTCAAGGTTCAAGCTGAAGATGGTCATTAACGGCATGTTGTTCAATACCACGAAGATCAGCCTCACTCCTGTGTAAAGCGGCTTATGGCACTGTTTACTCATTTGTAATATCTCTTGTTGTGCCATTGCTCGTTACAATCCCCAATCGACCTTTGGCAGGTGCTTGATAAACCATTCAAACGCCCGGCCTTGCTGATCTTTATGCCAGGCGATATACAAACTCTGATTTTGTCTGGGGATAGAGCAGGGCTTTTGAATTAACTCCCCCCGGTCAATGTAGGGCTTGGCCATATGCAGGGGCAGGAAACCGATGCCCAACCCCTGGACTTGAGCCTTGAGTTTTGCCTCCATGGTATTGACGCGGATCATCTGCTTACTCTTAAACACACCACTATCGCGAATGGGGAGTATCTGTGAGGTGTCGGCCACCACGACGGCGGGATAATGGCTTAACAGAGTGGCATCGAGCTCACCATCGACAAAGGCCAGCGGGTGATGCGGGGCAACGGCAAAGACAAAGGCGACTTCGCCAATCTTATGGGTTTGAAACAGGCCTCTGGGGAGTTCACCCGAGGCGCCGATAACGATGTCAGTCCGGCGGCTGTGCAGTGCATCCCATCCGCCGCCCACCGCTTCGACGTCTAAGCTGATATTGACACTATGTTCAAGTTGATTGAACTGGTTAACCAAGTCAAACAAGGGCATTGGTGAAACAACAGTGTCTCTGGAGAGACGAATTTCAGCCTCCCATCCCGACTCTAACTGCTGTACCGAGTCCATTAAGCGGTTGGTGGCCAGTAGAATTTCCCGGCCCTGTTCCAGGACCAGCTTACCCGCAGGGGTTAAATGGGCCCGCTGCTTACTTCTGTCAAACAGGGCTGTGCCGATATCATCCTCGAGTTTCTTTATCGTATAGGTCAGTGCCGAGGGCACCTTGTATAGCGAAGACGCCGCCGCTGCAAAGCTGCCTTTGCGATCTATAGCATCCAGCGCCCGCAGTGCATCGATAGTAATGGCATTATGCATCTCAACCCTCCTCTTATTTTAGTTCAAATAATTTGAACTTAGATGTCAGTTTATTCCGATTTTTTATCCGGTCAAGCCCAAATATACTGTTTATCAACCGGTGAGGAGACTTACTAACAGAGACAGACTATGTACAAAATTATTGAGGACAGAGATATGAAAACACTACTTAAGCAGATAACACATTCGACGGCGGGTTTTAGTTCACTGGCACTTCGTCTGCCGGTCGGGATAATCTTCATGGCCCACGGCGCCCAAAAGCTCTTTGGTTGGTTTGGCGGCTATGGACTTGAGGGCACCGGACAATGGATGGCTTCGATCGGCATCGAACCCGGCGTATTGATGGCCGCACTTGCTGGCGGCGCCGAGTTTTTTGGTGGCCTGTTCATCTTACTGGGCTTACTGACTCGTCCATCGGCGGTTGTCTTAGCCTTTACCATGATTGTCGCGATTGTCAGCGTACATCTCTCTAACGGCTTATTTATGTCGAACAACGGTTATGAGTTTGGTTTAGCACTGCTGGCTGCCAGCGTATCGTTAGCATTTTCAGGCTCAGGCAGAGTCGCGCTTGATAAGGCTTTGATGGCCAAACTGGGTTAATTATCTGTTTTACAGGTTATTTTAAGAGCAGGATTTAAGGCCAGGATTAACTACTTGGCCTAAGCAGTTGGGCACTAGGCTTGTGGACTTTGGCTTGAGCACTTGGGCTTGAGCCCCAGAGCTAGTCACAGCAAGCTATCTAACGAAACAACGAGTTAACGCGATAGGGGGAGCGATATTATGATTACATTACGCCCAGCGGATCAACGAGGCGAAGCCGACCTTGGCTGGTTAAACAGCCAACACACATTTTCATTCGCGAGCTATTATGATCCACAGCATATGGGGTTTTCAGCACTGAGGGTGATTAATGATGACTTAGTCACGCCCGGAGCCGGGTTCTCTACCCACGGTCATCGGGATATGGAGATCATCAGCTATGTGCAGTCGGGTTCGATAACCCATAAGGACAGCGAAGGCAACATCAAGGTATTGTCTGCCGGTGAGTTTCAGCTGATGTCAGCCGGAAGCGGCATCACCCACAGCGAGTACAATGCATCCGACTCTGAGCCGCTGAAGTTTTTACAGATCTGGATCCAACCTAACACCTTAGGCGGCACTCCCGGATATCAACAGAAACATTTTGGCCAGAACGAAGGGCTCACCACAATCGCATCGCCCGCTGGTGAGAGGAGGGATGAAAAGAGGGGCGAGAAGGGGAGTGGCAGCGAGAGCGGCGGTTTCGAGCTGAAGCAAGATGCGACACTGTCGCAGTTAATTCTGGCACCAAAATCTGAGCTGGTTTATCAAATCGAACCGGGTCGCAAGCTCTATATTCACCAGGTTGCGGGCCAACTCTCTGTTGAGGACAAGTCGTTAACTCCGGGTGACGGAGCCAAGATAACCGATATGCAGGCCATCACCTTGGTCAACGCATCGAACAGTCAAACAACGGCACTGATATTTGACCTGCCGTGATCTTCGAGGCTTGAGGTAGATTGTTAAATCAGCTGCGGCGCTTGATATAAAAAACCGCAACTTCCTTCAAGCAAGTTGCGATTTTTTATACTGTTCTAGGCAGTTAGTGGATAGATAGGCACCAGAGATTAGGCACTGGCCATGAGGTTAGATTAGGAAGGGTATCTTAGCCCCCTAATTCGCTCTGACCCCTTTATCTATGAGAGAGCGCACATGATTGGTTTGTTATATGAGGGTGTAATTAAGTTAAGCTGCAAAGAGAACAATAATCAGCCAAACCAAAAATAGTGCAACATTAAGTACAATTGGTATTAGCAAATCAAATACATCTTTGCTGCTTAAAAATGTTTTGAAATAGTTGCGCATAACCCCAAGGCGAAGATAATTTGCTAACATAGAGTCTTTAATCGATGCTGACTCCATTTCTTTATTACCTTCGTCATCTACAAACCTCTGTAACCCCCACTTTTGCTGGTTCTTTGTTTTTCTCAGTGCAATTTCATCAATTTGATAGTTTGGGTTTTCCGAGAATTTGATTTTGTCTAACGTAAAATCTTGATTAAAAACAAACTCAAATTCACACATCAATTCCCAATCTTGATCACCGTGCTGATAGTGTTCGATTTTAATTGAGGGTTGGGAATCTTCGTCATCTAAAACTGAAACTCTGTATGCTAGCTCGCCTGATAGGATCTCTTGACCGATAAAGTCTTCCCCCCTTTTATCTACCCTAAAAAAGCGCCCCATTGCCAAGAAGTAATGCATTCTCATTACAGGAAAATGGTGGAGAGAATAGCGGTAAAGAGAAAAGGCTACAAGCGCCCAGTAAAGGTAGGTAATCCGTTCAATATGTGGGAAATTTATGGAAGGCAGCCAAGGAATAGTTACCTCAGTACTGGTCAAATCAACTCCGATGGCGAACTGGAACAACCCAATGCAAAAAAGTGTAAGTAACCCTTTTGATGAGTTTGTAAATGTTGGCTCTGTTATTTTTTCGATGAGGTTCATTCAAATCCCAATTTATTCATATAAAGCCTAAATAACCGGCGCAGCTTTGCTGCGTCCGGCGCCATAGGAGCGTAGTTGATTTGTTACGCTCTTAATGCCCCTTTGGTACAATCATAACTTTTACTTGAAATTCGTCTTCTTTTTGATTTAAGTCGTTCTCCAAGCCTTTCGGGTTAGAAACCCAACCATCAGGATCATAAACAAAACATAATAGTTTATTACAGTCTGGGTGGGACTGATATCGGGCTATATCTACTATTAATTGCTCTCCAACATGCTTAGCTTTGAGAGTTTTTCTAGTTTTTTTAACTTCGATAACAATTCCCTCTTGCTTAAGGAGAAAATCAACACGAGAACAACCTCCTGCATAGCTAGGTGTCCATTCTTCCGGCCTTATGTCGTCAAAATAGATATGCAATAATGCATGAAGAAGATCTTGTGTATCATACTCATCTTCAATCTCAAGAGTTTGACGATCGTTATACCTATTTTTTAATTGACGAGAAATAAGATGAAATCGTGAACAGACTTGTTCAATTAGAGTAAAATGATTGACTTCATTTTGCTCCATTACATTATCTTGTAGTGTGGATTTTTTCTTAGTCCATGGGAATTGATTTCCACAGTTGGAGCAGTGTGTTGGAATTTCAGTTTCACTGCCCAAGCCAATGACACCATCAACATGATAGTCACCTTGTATTGGATGGTTGCATTCTTGGCATTGATGGATTGTTGCCTCGCCGCAAGTATCACAAAAATTCTTACGATGCTGAGGATATTGATTGTAAGTATCTGTAATCTGGTGGCCATTTAAACAGACTTGTTGTACATCATAAGAACCCATTCTCTCTCCTTACATGTAGGGAAGCAAAACGCCTAGCTAAAAGGCAAAAAATTAATAAATGGGGTCAGAGTAAACTGTTTAAGAGAGTTGATCTGCTTCTTCTTCCCTAAATGGCGTGCCCAATGATTGAGTTCGAGTTTGCCCACCCTGTCCTTAAGTGGTCATACATTAATCGATTTTATAGTTTGAATTCAATATGCTTTGTCACATTTTACTGAAAGTTTTTCCTTTAAAAGAATGGCTTGTACCTATTCATCGCGAATGCAACCTTATCGAAGAGAGTGCCTTCTTGTGAATAACTCAGTGCAGATGCGGTTGAGGGTATCGAAAACAGGGACGAAAATATTCCAGACATTTTTCGGCATTCGCTACGTCCCAGTAGGTCAGATGTTTTTGACAGAGGTAACAAAGCTAAAACTGAGAGAGTGCCTTCTTGTGAATAACTCAGTGTAGATGCGGCTGCGAGCTTCGATGACAGGGATGTCATCGCAGAGCGTATAAGGACATATTCACAGCGACTCGCAGAAGTATCTACACATAAGCGAGCCGCAGGCTATTAATAGCAATAACCTGAATATCTTTGACAAGAAAAAAGCCGCAGCTTCCTTCAAGGAAGCTGCGGCTTAATATTTTATCAGAACAGAGCCAAGGCCTGTTCTGGCAAGCTTAGTCGGCGATCAACTGATATTCGTTGCGCAGAATATCGATGATCTCCTGCTTTGGGCTCTCGCTGATCGTCAGCTTCTCACCGATGATCTTCTCGGCGATACCCACATAGGTGGCTGAGATATCCATCATCACAGATTGCGGTAGCTTGTTATCACGAGCCAGGGCGAAACGCTCATCCATACGCTCTTTGTTGAGCAGGATATCCGGATCAGGGAAGTTATTGAGTAGCCACTGTCTGAAGCCCTCTTTAGACTTCTCGATGATCTGACCGTCGCGGTGAGCCGCGCCATCCCAGATACGTGAGCTGTCAGGTGTGCCTACCTCATCCATATAGATGAGCTTCTCTTTACCGTCGGCGCCATTGACGTAACCAAATTCAAACTTGGTATCGATGAACAGCTGATCCTGCCCGGCCAGTGCGTCACTGATAACGGCGAAGCCCTCTTTGAGAAGCTTCTCGTACAGATCGATATCTGAGTGGCTGTGGAAGTTGAAGCCTTCCAGATGACGTTCAAGATCGGCGCGTGATACGTTGACATCGTCCGCTTCCGGTACGCCCTCGAGGCCTGTCAGCACACCTTTAGTCGACGGGGTGATAAGCAGCTCGGGCAGCTTCTGATCTTTCTCTAACCCTTCAGGCAGGGTGATGCCACAAAACTCACGTTCGCCCTTGGTGTAAGCGCGCCACATTGAGCCTGTGATGTACTGTCTTGCAATGGCTTCTACCATTACAGGTTGTGCCTTTTGTACTATCCAGACGAACGGATGTGGTACATCCAGAATATGGCTGTCGGCCAAGCCCTTCTCTTTGAAGAGCTTAAACCAGTGACTGGAGATGGCATTTAACGCCGCACCTTTACCGGGTACACCGTTGAGGCCATCTTCACCCTGCCAGATGCAATCGAATGCAGAGATCCGGTCGCTGATCACCATGATAGCCAGAGGCGTATCGGCTGGGACATCATAACCTTTCTCTTTGATGAGACGTGCGCTGTCTTGCTCAGTAAGCCAGTAAACGCTGCGAACTTTACCTGAATGAACGGCCTTATCTGTGCGGATAGGAAGATCATCATTAACTGCTAGAACTTTATTTGAGAGATTCATAGGGTACTATTTTTTTATTGGATGATTTCGGCGGGAATTGTAGCAGAACTTATATTCTCCAACACTATGTTAATCGGTGAATTGTCTGTTCTTATATGTGTCTAAACGGAGAATTGAATGACGGCTATTGCTGCCTGGCTCAAACAGAGCCGGTTCGTCGTAGCACAGATGCATTTCACCGACTATCTTTACTGTGTAGAAGGAGTTCCGGCGAGTGACAATGTGTTGATGATTGGCGGGATAGGGACAAGGATTAAACGTGTTCAGCGGATCTGATCAATTTTATGGGAGCTGAACGAGCACGCTGAGTATTGAGTCATGATGACATCTGTTAAGTACCTTTTTTTATTCATAATCTTATGTCTGGGAGCTTGCCCGGGCCTAAAGGTGTGGGCGGTCGCTGGTGAGGCTGAAAGTTCATCGTCGCTGCTTTTTGTGACCAGCCCCTATGAGCCCTATGTTATCGACGATGAGGGCAGGGCGAGTGGGATATTTCCCGATATTGTTCGCGCCGCTTTCAGAGGAACTCATATTCGCCCCGAATTTCAGTTTGTGCCCTGGCTCAGGGGAGAGCATGAGGTTCAGGCCGGAAAGGCGTTTGGTACCTTCCCCTATCTGAAGACAAAAGCCAGAGTCGAGACTTTCGGGTTTTCGGGGCCGATAATCTATTTCTTTCCGAAATTTTTCTATAACCGTTCGCGTTTCCCCGATGGATTCGAGTGGCAGACACTGGCAGATTTCAAGGGATATCAAATGGGTGGCGTGCGGGGGTATTGGTATGAACAAGATTTTAAAAATGCCGGTTTAACTACGAGTTACGTCACCTCTGACAGGCAAAATATCGAGATGCTGCGCATTAAACGTATCGATTTTACCCTCATCGATGAGCTGGTGGGCTGGAACCTGATCAGAAGAACGGCGCCGTCTTACATCGGCAGTTATGCGGTAGCCGCCAAGGCCGAAAGCAGCTCGGCATTCCATCTTATGATCTCACCCGACTATCCGGGAGGAGATAAGCTCACACAGCAACTGAATATGGGGCTCGGGCGAATACAGCAAAACGGAGAGTACCAGGAGATATTAGAGCGATATCACGTTCCCGCCGATTACTCGGTCGTCCCATCACTGAAGGAGCGTTAGCAGCACGACCATCACCGATAGCGCAATGCTGACCTCCTCGATATCTACTCTCCGATGTAGGCGCGTATGATCTCATCGATTCTATGACTCTGTTTCAGTTTTAATATCTTTTGGTCCACCTGTTCGATAAGTTGCTCGGGCACGGCATCGCTGAATGAGATGTGTATAGGATAGGGGGCGATAACCTTAGCGA
This sequence comes from uncultured Shewanella sp., assembly GCF_947501225.1. Lineage (GTDB taxonomy): Bacteria > Pseudomonadota > Gammaproteobacteria > Enterobacterales > Shewanellaceae > Shewanella. Next base: position 114,139 of record NZ_CANMUW010000002.1, on the reverse strand, counting down.
AGTCGACTAAGGTAAAGTCATTGCGGTCAAGTTCAGTATTATTGATGGTGTAGAGGGCGCGGCATTTCATGGCGACAAAGCCGATGCCGCGGCCGGTCTCGACCGCCTTGAGGGCGCTTTCGTGACTATTGACCTCAACCTTGAATACCAGGCCAGCCTTGATATATCGGTCGAGTCCGGGATAGGTGAATCCCTTGAGCGTGATGATGGTCTTGCCGAACAGATCATTGACCCTATTTACGGTGAACGCCGAATCCTTTTTCGTGACCAGTACATGTGAGACATCGAACAGCTTATTTTTCGACAGCCGTTTGTTTTGTGCCTCCTCCCCATGAGCCGTCAACCAGGCCGGTGAGCCATAGCTGATCCATCTGGGTGTTTGCTTTGGAGCCATCATCAGGATGTAGCGCTTAAACGGGTAGGCGAGGGTGGTGAGCTTAACTTCACTCTCTTTCAGCGATGCGTAAATGATGTCACTGATGATCCCCTTATGTTCAGGATCGGCTTGACTCACATCATGATCAACTATCTGAAAGGGCTCGGCTTGATCGGATATGACCAGGTAGGTGAGCTCGTCGGCTCCGGCCTGATTGCCCGATAGTAAAGTTAACGTGAGGGTAAGCATCAAAGATAACAGCGTTTTTAACCACATGATAAGCCAATTCCTTTTACGGCCATTTAAAAACTTCGTTTGAATTTATTCTTTATAATTTCAGGTTTATGGGAATTCAGCGCAATGTACTGATTATATTACAGGGAGTGATCTCCTTCACGAATTTATTGAGTATGCAGATGTAATAAGAGCACCCGAGGCGCTCTTATTTAACTTGGCGTGACCAGATGTTGCAGCGCCTTGGGGCGCATAAGGCGCTCAGGTTCACCTGAATTAGCTTTGATTGGCCTGACTATGACGCTTGAGCAAGTTTGCGGTGATATCTGAGATATCCAGCTCCTGATCTTCCAGCAGTACCAAGAGGTGATAGATGAGATCGGAGGCTTCATCTATCAGCTCAGGCTTATCATGGGTCGCCGCAGCTAACGCGGTTTCAAGCCCCTCTTCACCGACCTTCTGCGCGATGCGCTTGGTGCCGCGCTCAAACAGATGAGCGGTATAACTCGACTCAGGGTCATCTCCTTTACGTGATGCGATTAACTGTGACAGGTTATCGATAAAGGTATGGGCGTTACCGTCCGGCCAGCAGCTCTCGGTCTGCAGGTGGCAGGTGGGGCCATTGGGAATCACCTGTACCAGGAGGCTGTCGTTGTCACAGTCCTTATCTATGGCGATAAGCTCCAGGGTATTGCCCGAGGTTTCCCCCTTGGTCCACAGCCGCTCTTTGCTGCGGCTGAAGAAGGTCACGCTTTTCGTCTCTATGGTTTTGGCCAGGGCGGCCCTGTCCATGTAGCCCAGCATAAGGACCTTCCCCGTGAGGTGGTTTTGTACCACGGCCGGGATCAGTCCTGCTTGTTTTTCCCAGTCGAGCTGGCTCGCGAGTTGTTCTGCACTCTCTGTCATTTCGATATTCCTATACTTTTCTCATGCCTGATAAGTTATTCAAGGGAGAGAAAAGAGCAAATATGGGTTAGCGCCTGACGGCGATATCATTTTCATAGAGGTAGTTTTTAAGCTCGCCTATATCTATGATGCCTTTATGAAAAACGCTGGCGGCCAGCGCCGCATCGACTCTTGCGATGGAAAACACATCTTTAAAGTGTGCCATGGTGCCGGCACCGCCAGAGGCGATAAGCGGCACATCACAGATCTCACGCACGATAGAGAGCTGCTTGAGATCGTAGCCCTGACGCACGCCATCCTGATTCATCACGTTGAGGACTATTTCGCCGCAGCCACGTTTTTGTACCTCCTGGACCCAGTCCTGGGTGAACCACTGAGTGTCTCTGGTCGCCGCTTCATCGCCGGTAAACTGCTTGACCATATAGCTGTTGCTGCCTGAGTCGTAGTAGGAGTCGATACCTATGACGATACACTGGCGGCCGAACTCGTCCTGCAGGCGTTCGATCAGGCTGGGATCGGTCAGGGCCGGTGAGTTAATCGATATCTTATCGGCGCCGAAGGCCAGTTTCTCCCGTGCCTGAGCGATGGTTTTTATCCCCCCGGCGACGCAGAAGGGGATATCGATGCGCTCCGCTACCCGGCTCACCCAGGATCTGTCGATCACCCTGTCATGGGCGCTGGCGGTAATATCGTAAAACACCAGTTCATCGGCACCCTCTTCGGCGTACCTTGCGGCCAGGGGGACGATATCGCCGACAATTTCATGATTGCGAAATTGCACGCCCTTGACCACTTTGCCCTCTTTTACGTCCAGGCAGGGAACGATGCGCTTAGCTAGCATTGAGCTTCTCCTGAAGAGGTTCGTTTATTGTCAATTGTAAAAACACCCGAGCCACGGCTTACTCTGGATTTGGCCAACATTTGATCGCCTCCGTTACGCTGAAGTTTTCGATCAACAGGGCTTTACCTATGATAATGCCATCGGCGCCGCTGTCTCTTACCGCCGCCACATCATCGAGTGTGGCGATACCGCCGGAGGCCTGCCAGTCGATATCCGGATAGGTCGTCGCTATCTCGCGGTAAAGGCTGGTGTTGGCCCCTTTAAGGGTGCCGTCACGGCTGATGTCGGTCACCAGCGCGTGTTTAAGACCGTAAGGCTTAAAGGCTTCGACCAGAGACTCTAAGCTCTTGCCACCACCGGACTGCCAGCCCGAAACCGCGACAATCTTCTCGCCCTGTTCGTTGATATTGACATCCAGTGCCAGACAGATGGCATCGGCGCCATATTTTTTAAACCAGCTCTGTACCAGTTCTGTCTCCTTTACCGCCAGAGAGCCGATAACCACGCGCTTCACACCTATCTCAAGCAGCTCGGCGAGCTGAGCCTCTGTACGAATGCCGCCCCCCACCTGAATATTGGCATCCAGCCCGGCTACCAGCCCGGAGATTAAGCGGGTCTGACGGGCATTGGGGTCTTTCGCGCCGGTGAGATCGACAATATGCAGCCAGTTGGCCCCCTGTGACTCATAGGCTTTGAGCTGGGACAGAGGAGAGAGGTCGAAGGTGGTCTTCTGAGCGTAATCGCCCTGATACAGACGTACCACCTGACCCTCGATAAGATCGATTGCCGGAATAATCATGACTTGACCTCCTGAGTTGCCGCGGTAAGCGTTGTTTCGTCTAACGCTAAGAAGTTGCTTAATATTTTTGAACCTACGGCCGCGCTTTTCTCCGGGTGAAATTGCACGCCCATAAAGTTCTCTTTGGCTATGGCGGCGCTGAAGGTCTCGCCATATTCACAGCTTGCTATGGTGTAGTCGCTCAGCGGTACCCGGTAGCTGTGAACGAAGTAGAGATAGCTGCCATCTGGTATGCCTGCAAATAACGGGTGTGCCGTTGGCGTTATTCGGTTCCAGCCCATATGGGGCAGCGGCTGTCCCTGACTGTCCAGCTCCTCTACATCGGTCGGGATAAGGCCCAGGCATTCACAGTCGATCTCACGGCCGCCACGCTCTTTCGATAGCTCAGTCATCAACTGCATGCCTAAACAGACACCGAGCACGGGCTGGCTTAAGCCCTGAATGAGTTCGACGAGGCCTTTCTCCTTTAAGGCCGCCATCGCCGCCCCGGCGGTGCCGACACCGGGCAGTACCACCCGGGTTGCTGCCTTAATCAGCTGGTGATCATCACTGACGATGGCATTATCGCAGATGCGTTCGAAGGCATAACGCACCGAGCTTAAATTGGCACAGCCTGTATCTATGATAACGGTGGTATTGTCTGTCTGATTCATAAGACACCTTTACTCGAGGGGAGCAGATCACCTTCAACCTTAACCGCCTGACGCAGGGTGCGGCCCAGGACCTTATAGAGGCTCTCTACCTTGTGGTGATCGTTATCGCCCTGAGTTTTCAGGTGTAGGGTGCAGCGCAGGCCATCGGCGAAGGAGCGGAAGAAGTGGGGCACCATCTCGGTTGCCATCTCACCGACCATCTCACGCTCGAACTCGCCGTCAAACTTGATGAAGGGGCGACCGGAGAGATCCAGCAGGCACTCGGCGCTCGCCTCATCCATCGGGATGCTGAAACCGAATCGTGCGATACCGCGTTTATCGCCCAGGGCCTCTCTGAGCGCCTCGCCAATCGCCAGCGCCGTATCTTCGACGCTGTGATGATCGTCTATCTCCAGATCGCCGTCGACCTTGACCTCCATCTTGAAGTTACCATGGGTGGCGATCTGATCCAGCATGTGATCGAAGAAACCTATGCCGGTGGCTATCTTGCCCTTCTCCTGCGAGTCGAGATCGATAGTGACCATAATGTCGGTCTCTTTAGTGGTTCTTACCACAGTTGCAGTGCGGTTGCGGTTGAGCAGCGTATCGACAATGGCATTCCAGTTGAGGGTCTCTGGGTTGTATTGCAGCCCCTGAATGCCCATGGCATCGGCGAGTCCCATGTCGGTTTCACGATCGCCAATCACGGCGGATTGAGTGAAGTCGACCTTACCCAGCGTCAGGTAGTCTTTGACCAGGCCGAGCTTAGGCTTGCGACAACTGCAGTTTTCATCGTCGAAGTGCGGGCAGATAAGCACATCATCGAAAATAATGCCCTGGCTGGTCAGGATCTGCATCATCATATCCTGAGGCGCATCGAAGTCGTCTTTAGGAAAAGAGGGGGTACCCAGGCCGTCTTGGTTGCTGACCATTACCAGGCGATAACCGGCACTTTGTAACTTTAGCAATGCGGGGATCACATTGGGTTCGAAAACCAATTTGGCCAGGCTGTCTACCTGCTTGTCGGTGACGGGCTCTTCTATGATGGTGCCATCGCGGTCGATAAATAATATTTTCTGCTTCATGAACTCTCTACCTTCAATTTGGTTAAATGCTTTCTTGTTGTTTTTACGACAGTTATTGCATCAGTAATTCAATCGTTATTGCGACAGCTGTTCGATGAGGTAATTGGTCTCCTCTCTGTTGCTAAAGCTGAAACGTATGCAGTTGCTCAGGCGCGGGTCTGAATAGGTTCTGGCGACCACACCGGCTCGCTTTAGCTGAGCGGTTGCCGCTTGGGGAGCATCAAACCGGGCCAGCACAAAATTGCCGTTTGCCGGTAACACCTTTGCCCCACAGCGACGAAGTGCATCGCTCAGTCGCTCGCCGTTGGCCTTGAGTTCGGCGACCTGTTCACGCATCAAGGCTATGCCGTTTTCGCCGAGTGCCGCACACGCCAGCTCTGAAACCGGAAGGGGAACCGGGTAGGGGGCGATGACGCGCATCACCATCTCACAGATCGGTGCCTTGGCCAGCATAAACCCACAGCGGGCCCCGGCGAGAGCGAAGGCCTTGGAGAGGGTACGAAGCACAACCAAGTTATCATATTTTTCAATGAGGTCGGCGACACTATAGTCGGGGCAAAACTCGATGTAGGCCTCATCGACGATCACCAGGCTATCCGGCAGGGCGGAGATGACCGCCTCTATGCTGGCCCTGTCGATCACAGTTCCCGTCGGGTTATTAGGGTTACAGATAAATACCAGTTTGGCACTGCCGACCTGAGCCACAATATCCTCGGGCAGCTGGTAGCTGTCGGTCAGGCTCAGTGCATTGACATCAACATTGAAGGTCCTTGCGCTGATGGCATACATGCCATAGGTAGGGCCAAAGCAGGCGATGGAATCGACACCGGGAACACAGAAGGTGCGAATGAGCAGCTCTATCGCCTCATCGGCGCCACGTGCTGCGATTATGTTGTCTGTAGCGACACCCGAGTAAAGGCTGTAGGCCGAGATAAGCTCAGGCGGTTGGCACTCGGGGTAGCGGTTAACCCTGTCGAGCCGACTGTTATTAAAGGGGGACTCGTTGGCGTTGATCCAGATATCGCCACGCCCTCCGATACGTCTGGCAGACTCATAGGGCTGCAGCTCGAGCAGCTCGGGACGGGCTAATCGCCGCGCCAGCGTGGTTTCAGTTTCTGTATTTACCGTCATCTTAAACTCCTTTGGCTGCAGGAGTTGCAGCAAAGTTCAGGCTGGCAATTCGAACGGCAACCGCATTTTTGTGGGCGTCGAGCTGCTCGGCGGCGGCCAGTGTCATCACGGTCTGGCTGAGTCCAGTTAATCCCTCGGCGCTTAGTTCCTGCACGGTGAAGCGGCGGCAAAAATCTGCCAGAGAGAGGCTGGATACCGCGCGGCTATAACCATAGGTGGGCAGCACGTGGTTAGTGCCGCTGGCATAATCACCCACCGACTCCGGCGTATAGGCGCCAAGGAATACAGAGCCTGCGGCGCGGATTGTCTTCAGCACTTCACGGGGCTCTCGGGTCTGTATGATAAGGTGCTCAGGCCCGTAGAGGTTTGAGACTCTGGCGGCCTGCTCCATATTATCGACCAGCAGGGTGCGGCTGGCCTCGAGGGCCTGCTGCGCAATATCCATCCTCGGCAGTCGCTCCAGCTGCCTGGTGAGTGCCAGATTGACCTCATCTGCCAGCTCGGCACTGTCCGTGACCAGCATGACCTGAGAGTCCGGGCCGTGCTCCGCCTGTGACAGGAGATCGGCTGCGATAAACTCGGCATTGGCCTCCTTATCGGCGATCAACAGTACCTCAGATGGACCTGCCGGCATGTCTATGCTCACCACGCAGCGACTGTCCTGCGATACTATACGTTTAGCCTCGGTGACGTAGCGGTTTCCGGGGCCGAAGATCTTGTCGACCGCGGGTACCGATTCGGTGCCGAAGGCGAGGGCGGCGATGGCCTGTGCGCCGCCGACCTGAAATATCTCTGTGATGCCACAGGCTTTCGCCGCGTAGACGATGGCATCATTTATAGGTGGCGGGCTGACCAGTACTCTCTGCTCACAACCGGCAATTTTGGCCGGCAGGGCCAGCATAAGCACGGTGGAGATCAGCGGTGCGCTGCCACCGGGAATGTATAAGCCGACCTTCTCGATAGGCTCAGAGCGCAGCTCGCAGCGGATCCCCTTCTGGGTATCGACGCTCACAGGTTCAAACTGCTGCGCCCGGTGAAAGGTATCGATATTACTTATCGCCTGCGCCACGGCGAGTTTTATCTCCTCATCGACCCGGGCACAGGCTGCATCTATCTCAGCCTCTGATAACTTTAACTGTTCGACTGCAACACCGTCGAAACGTTGGCTGAACGCTTTAAGTGCCGCATCTTTGCCTGGCTGTACTTCATCGACGATGGCTTGTACATCTTGCTCCAGAGTCGCGTCACCCACCAGGGGGGAGCGGGAGAGTGCCGCCTTGCGGTCGCTGTCACATAATGATGCCCAATTGAGGATCTGCATTGCTCTACCCCATCATCTTTTCGATTGGCATAACCAGGATGGAACTTGCGCCTAACTGGGTCAGCTCCTCCATGGTGTCCCAGAACAGATCTTCTGTGCTGACGGCGTGGATAGCCACACGGTTGGTGTCGTCGTTCAGCGGCAGCACAGTCGGGTTCTCGGCGCCGGGCAGCAGGGCGACAATCTGCTCCAATGTCTCGGTTGGGGCATGCAGCAGGATATATTTGCTCTCCTTGGCGCGCACGACACCATTGATACGGGAGAGGATCTTGTCTATCAGCGCCTGTTTCATCGGCTCCTGAGTCTGAGAAGATTGGATGATGCAGGCGTTGGAGCGGTAGATAACTTCGGTTTCATACAGACCATTGGCCTCTAGCGTTGCGCCTGTTGAGACTAGGTCGCAGATGCCATCGGCAAGTCCCGCCCGGGGAGCGACCTCTACCGATCCTTTGAGCATACAGTCACGGTAGGTGATCCCCTTCTGCTGCATGTAACGGCGCAGCAGGTTAGGGTAGGAGGTTGCGATCCTCAGTCCCTCGAGGGAGGCGGCGTCTTCATAGTTGAATTCGTTCGGCACCGCGAGAGAGAGTCGGCAGGCACCGAAATCCAGCTCACGTAGCTTGATACAGTTGGAGGGCTTATCCAGTCTTTCACGCTCGATCTGCTCCTCTTCGAGTACGTTTTCGCCGATGATCCCCATATCGACAACCCCATCCATGACCAGGCCGGGAATATCATCGTCGCGCACCCTGAGTAGGTCGATGGGCATGTTGTCGGAGTGGGCGATAAGACGCTGTTCGTTGATATTAAACTTAACACCGCAACTCTTAAGCAGCTTCATCGACTCTACTGATAGACGGCCCGACTTTTGGATGGCGATTCTTAATCTCTTTGATTCTGGCATCTTCTCTTTCCCGTAAGTTGATTCAATATCTGTTTAATTTTATAAATTGTTTCGTTTTTAACTTAGAAGCCTTATGTAAAACTCTTTAAAAACAAAATTTTAGCCTAAAACGTAAAAACCCCTGGAATTCCTTCCAGGGGTTTTTGATATTCTTGAATCAACCGCCGGAAGGAAATAGTCCCTCGGCAGTGAGCTTCCGAAGGCTACCGCAGATGATGGTGATGATGGATAGTGTTCGTAAGCTGTATCATGTTCATCTCTCTTATCGTAAAAAAATTAATATTTTAAAAATTGAGCCTGGTGGCCGATAACTGGAAATTAAGTCTGTTTGACTGCGCTGTATTTAAACTAATCATTTTCAGAATCGATTGCAACCCCTTATTTCCGCCGATGAATATTCTTCATCTATCGGCCATGTCGGTCAGTTTTTCCCCGGTTGTGGCAGGGTGTTGTTCGTATACGTGGATAATATTGCTGCGATCTCACCTTACTGGATGATTAATCACTCGTATCAAGCTGATGGTGTACCCGCTTAACTCCTAAATAGGTAAGTGCTTGTTATTGAGTGTTATTGCTTTGCGTTGCGGATACGGTCTCCGGTTGGGTATTACTCTCTAGCAACATAGGTACTCAGAGGGAACTGCGTCTGACAATGAACACCTCCTTGCTCGCGTTCTCATTTCTGAACGGTTGGCGTGGCAGCTTAATTGCAAAATGGCCGGGTTTCAGCGCCGCCATCTGTTTGCATTATTGCTTCATTGCAGTGATGGGCTTCTTCACAGAAAGTTGTCTGAGATCTATTTCAGCAGGGAGAGCAAAGTAAATTTCTGGCCGGGGATTTCGCTTGTAGAAGCTGAATAAACCGGGATAATACAGGCTCTAACATGATATTAACCTCCGATAAATGTAAGAAGTGATCCCTTGACTGACACAATGACCAGCAGACTGAAAAAAGAGGTCGCACTGGCGTTTGGCGAAGCTGGCATGCTTGCCCGCCACATTCGGGGCTATAACGCGCGCGACGTACAGCTTGAGATGGCTGACGCAGTTTGTGATGCCATAGGTAGTAGCAGCGATCTGGTCGTTGAGGCGGGAACCGGTGTAGGTAAAACCTTCGCTTATTTGATTCCTGCCCTGCTCAGTGGCAGGCAGGTGATAGTCAGTACCGGCAGTAAAAACCTTCAGGAACAACTGTTTTATAAAGACCTGCCTAATCTGCTCTCTATGTTGGATATCTCCCCTAAGGTCGCACTGCTGAAGGGGCGAAATAACTATCTGTGCCAGGAACTGATGGAGAAGCAGCTTAATGGCTGTGATTCACTCGACCCAAGGGTGTTAGACGATCTGCTTCGTATCAATCAGTGGGCGGGGCAGACCAGTGACGGCGATCTCGGTGGGTTAACTTCGGTATCTGAAGATGCCGATGTGCTGCCGCTCATTGCCAGCAGCCGTGAGAAGTGCACCGGAAAACGGTGCGACCACTATGAGGCGTGCTTTACCCGCAAGGCGAGAAACAGGGCCATGGATGCCAGGGTGATAGTGGTTAACCACCATCTCTTCTTTGCCGACAGGGTACTGAAAGAGACCGGATTTGCGGAGCTGCTTCCCGACTCGGATGTGGTGGTGTTCGATGAGGCTCATCTGCTCAGTGACATCGCCGTGACCTATTTCGGCCAGCAAACCTCTACACGCAGCCTGACCGAGCTGCTAAACGCCATCGTCGACATATATCGCAGCGAGATGAGAGACTCGCCGCAGATAGAGGCCTTAACGTCCCGGTGTATCAGCCAGCTTAATGAGTGGCATCAGATGATGTTTGACTCTAATGGCTCTGATTGGCGGCATCTGATGGGGGACAGGGAGTTATCTGCTTGCTCCTGGGGAGTATTAAAAGAGCTTCAGTCGCTCGAAAAACTATTACAGTCTCATGTAGGACGAAGCGAAGCACTGGATGATGGCATCGAAAAGCTCAACGGCTTTATCGGTAAGTTAACCGTGTTCTTTCAATGTGAAAATGATCAGGCCGCCTATAGTGTCGACTATGGCCATCGCTATCTAACCCTGCGTATCGCTCCTATCAATGTCGCCCGAGAGTGCGAGAAGCTGTTCGAGGCACAGACCAGTTGGATCTTCACCTCTGCGACGCTGCAGATAAACAGAGATCTGAGTCTGTTCACCAAAGGGCTTGGGATAACTAAAGCCAAACAGTTGATCTTAGAGAGCCCTTTCGATTACCCCAATAATGCGCTCTTGTGTGTGCCCAGGCACCTCGCTAAGGTGAGTAATCAGGCCGCAGCCGTTAAAGATCTCGTCAATATTGCGACTCAGGCTATCAATGCCGCTCAGGGGCGAACCTTTATCCTGTTTACCAGCCATCGTATGATGAATGCCTGCGCGGCAGCACTTCAAAGCCGGGTGGCTTACCCCTTGCTGGTTCAGGGACAGGGGAGTAAACAGAGCCTGCTTAAGAAGTTTCGTCAACTCGGTAATGGTGTGCTGCTGGGAACCGGTGCATTTTGGGAGGGGGTGGATGTACGCGGTAAACTCCTGAGCTGCGTTATCATAGATAAGCTTCCCTTTGTGTCACCCGATGACACTCTCTACCAGGCCAGAGCCGATAGTATCACCCGGGAGGGGAAAGACCCCTTTTGGGCTCTCTCGCTGCCCCAGGCGGTGATCTCGCTCAATCAGGGCGTCGGTCGCTTGATACGGGATGAGAAAGACAGGGGAGTTTTGATCCTCTGTGATAACCGCATCGTTAACCGTACATACGGACAGGCTTTCCTTAACTCTCTGCCGCCCATGGCAAGAACCAGAGATATGGACAAGGCGGTCCATTTTTTAAAGCAGATAAAATAGGCATATCAGCCGTATAAGGGAAAAGGGGAAACCTTTTCACCAGTTCAAAAGGAGGGTGATCGTGAAGGTTTTAGTGACAGGCAGCGCCGGCAGAATCGGTCGTGCCATCTATATCAAGCTGATGCAGCAACATCATGTGGTGGGGATCGACACCACGCCCTGTTCAACGGCCGATTTGGTTGGCGATATCCGTGATATTAGCCTGCTTAAGAAAGCGTTAGATGGGGTGGATGTTATTGTCCATTGCGCCGCACTACACGCGCCTCATGTCGGCTTGCTTCCCGATAGTGAATTTGAAGCGATTAACGTGACAGCGACCGAACGGCTGGCGTTAGAGGGGCTGAAACATGGAGTTAAGCATTTTGTCTTTACCAGCACCACGGCGCTCTATGGCTACGCTTCTACGCCCGTTGGCACCGCCGGATGGATCGATGAAAAGGTAAAACCTCAGCCTAAAACCGTCTATCACAGATCTAAGATAGCGGCGGAGCAGCTGCTGGAGAAGATATCTGATCTATTTCATCTCCCGGTTACCGTACTGCAGATGTCACGTTGCTTCCCAGAGAGAGCCGATCTGATGGCCGTATACCGCTTAAGTCGCGGCATCGACTTTCGTGATGTTGCCGCTGCTCATGCTTGTGCGATTGATAAGCGCCTGCCTGGTTTCAGACGTTATATCATCTCCGGGCACACCCCATTTAACCCATCATGCTGTGAAGGTCTCTATCTCGATGCGCCTCGTGTGATCACAGAGTCGGCTCCAGCGCTTGCTGAGGCCTTTATCTATCGTGGGTGGGAGCTGCCCGAATCGCTCGATAGGGTGTATGATTCAAGCCTTGCCCAAACAGAGTTAGGCTGGCAGCCCAAATATGGCTTCGAGGCGGTGCTTAATATGCTCGACAGTGAACTGTCTGAGGTGCTGCCGGTCACAAGTGAGTAGTGATTTTTTTTTGGTTAGAATGTGTCCCGGTTGAAGCAGGCAAGGAGCCAATGTCTGATTGTCGGGCTTTGATTTGAGGTTATTGGATAATGAAAAAGTTAGTAAAATTCAGGTGGCCACTCCTGTTCCTGTTTCTGGGGTTAATGTGCCAGTTTGCGTTTTATGTCATTGGCTCAAGGGTCGACGAGAACGGCATTCTGGTCGAGTCTTTTGCCCTGTTACCGATATCTTTGTTATTTATCTTCCTGAGCCTGGTGATGCTTGTGGCTTGTTTAATTAAAGGCAGAACTGGCCGAGAGTAGAAACGGGTCTGAGGCTCAGCCCCGTCGATTCGCTTTTTAGCAGACTGAGAAGATTTGCTAATGCAGCTTCATCCTCGGCCTGACTACCCGCATCACCTTCTCAGCAAACCATAAGCCAACGGTCTTTAGTGTCCCGTGTATCGCCCTCTGGTGCATGCGATAAAGTGAGATATACACCAGCCTGGCAATTTTTCCCTCGACAAACATAGTATTCTTGGTCAGGTTGCCCATGAGGCTGCCAACTGTGCTGAATCTGGACAGGTTGACCAGGGAGCCATGGTCGACATAGGTGTAGGCCTCACGTGGCTCGCCGTTGAGTTCATGGTTAAGATTCCTCTCAACACATTCCGCCATCTGGTGAGCCGATTGGGCTCTGGGCGGGACAAAGCTGCCGTCGGCCTGTTTGCAGGCGCAGCAATCGCCTATGACGTAGATAGCTTCATTTATCGTACTGACTAAACTTGGTTTAACCAAGATCTGATTCGCCCTGTTGAGCTCAAAAAGCGCCATCTCCCTGATGAAGTCCGGGGCTTTGACACCTGCGGCCCATAACATCAGGTTAGCCTGTATTACGTCGCCCTCTGCGGTGACAAATCCCTCTGGGATAGCCTTGGCGATCCGGGTGTTTTCCATCACATTGACGCCTAATTTACCGAGCTCTCGCCTGGCAGAGCTTGCAATGCGCTCGGGTAGGGCGGGAAGGATGCGTGGACCGGCTTCAATCAGATGAATGTTAAGTTTCTCTGCTGTCATCTTGTTTAGACCATAGATTTTCAGCATCTCGGTCACATGATAGAGCTCGGCTGAAAGCTCGACACCTGTCGCGCCGCCCCCTACGATGGCGATATTGAGCTTATTACCTGTGTCTGCCTGATGGATCCGGGTAAAGCTGTCCAACAGCGCGTTGTGGAAACGGTTGGCCTGCTGGTGAGAGTCGAGAAAATAGCAGTGTTCTTTGACCCCGGGTGTGTTGAAGTCATTACTGACGCTGCCGATTGCTATTACCAGCTTGTCATATTCCATGTGACGTTCGGGCAGAAGGGTGAAGCCTGCATCATCCTTGATCGCCGCCAGCGTGAGCAATTTAGCATCGGTATTCAGGCCACAGAAGGTGCCTAACTGGAACTGGTAACCGTGCTTTGCCGCATGAGCCGAATAGACGACGCCGTCCAGATCTGAGTCCAGTGAGCCTGTTGCTACCTCATGAAGCAGAGGTTTCCAGATGTGGGTGCGATTCTTGTCGATTAAAATAATTTGAGCCCGCTCTTTCTTACCCAGTTTGTGACCTAACTGAGTGGCAAGTTCCAAACCTCCGGCTCCACCACCAATTATGACGATGACTGGCTTTGTCGTACCCATAGTTATCTCCCTAAATTAACGTCAGCTTATATTGGAGTAAAAAAATGATAAATGCACCAGTGGTTCTGACTGTATTTCGGCTGCAAAGTAGTGTTTATATCTGCTTACGGGTGTAAGGGCTTCGTTTGGGGATTTAAACTGCTTTCACGCCAGCACATAACACGGTGTAGCCTGCTCGTTCAGTGGTAAAGCTTTCTATGAAGTGAGCCGGCAACAAGGAGCGTTAAACTCTGATAAATGAACTACAGCTGTTTGATAAACGGGCTATTCTTAATCTATATATCTTCCGGACAAGATCTCAAAACACTGTAATGTCGAAATCTACACAATGGTATCGCAGATAAGGAAGCGCAATTATGGAAGCGAGGCAGGTCAAGAGTATCAGCGACGCTATGGCTATTGTTGAAGAGCGCAAATTAACCCATGTTAAGGTTGGTTTGTTCGATATCGACGGTGTTATGCGCGGCAAATATATGTCTAAGGCGAAGTTTTTTTCGTCTCTAGAGCGCGGCTTTGCTTTCTGTGATGTCGTGCTCGGCTGGGACATGAAAGATCAGCTCTATGACAGTGCCAAATATACCGGCTGGCACACAGGTTACCCCGATGCACCGGTACGGATACTGCCTCACACCTGCCGGGATGTGGCGGGCGAAGAGGGGATGCTGCTCTTTATCGCCGAATTTGCCAAGGGCGCCGAGTCGCTCTGTCCCCGCGGAGTATTACGCAGAGTGATAGATAAGGCCGGTAAGATGGGGTTCTCTGCAATGGCGGCGTTGGAGTATGAGTTCTTCCTATTTAATGAAACACCGCACTCAATACGTGAAAAGCACTACCGAAATTTAGAGACAGTCACCCCTGACTGGTTTGGATATTCGATGATCCGTAACTCGGTGCACTCTGATCTGTATCAAGACATTCTCTCTATGGCCGAGACCATGGATTTTCCCGTAGAGGGGATTCATTCTGAAACCGGACCGGGCGTGATAGAGGCGGCCATCGCCGTCGATAGTATCGCTGAGGCAGCAGATAAGGGGGCGCTGTTTAAAACCTTTATGAAAGTGCTGGCACAAAGGCGTGGCCTGATGGCGACGTTTATGGCCAAGTGGTCTGATGATTACCCGGGGCAGAGTGGTCACATCCATCTTTCACTGCAAAATCAAGATGGTTCTTCGGCATTTTACGATCCCAGTCAGGCTCACAATATGAGCCAGCTTCAACGTCACTTCCTGGCGGGGCAACAATGTCTGATGGCCGATTTTCTCTGCATGATCGCCCCCAGCATAAATAGCTATTCACGCATGATACCGGGTTTTTGGGCCCCAACGGATGCGACCTGGGGAGTGGAAAACCGTACTACCGCGCTGAGGGTTATCCCGGGAACCGCCAAGTCTCAACGTGTGGAGTATCGTTTGGGGGCTGCAGACGCTAACCCCTATCTGGCGCTGGCGGCAGCATTAGCAAGTGGACTGTATGGCATTGAGAATAAGCTGGAGCCTGGGGAACAGGTCACAGGGAATGCCTATGAGCAAGCGCATGATGCGTCTGTCGCTTTACCATCGACCCTTTGGGAGGCCAGTCAGAAATTTAAGCAAGCTGATGCCGCCAAGCGCTATTTCGGTAAAGAGTTTGTTGAACACTACGCCTTAACCCGTGAATGGGAGGAGCGTGAGTTCCGAAAACATGTGAGTGATTGGGAGATGGAGCGCTACTTTGAAATTATCTGACCCATATTGGCGTTTATCGATAAAAATCAATTTCAGTGAGAGGTGTTTCGGCGATGACAAAGTCACAGCAAGCCGGTTTGGAAGTGAATAGAGAAGGTGGCAAAGCGCCCGTCGATGTTGAGCAACAGACCATCTCCCCCAGTGATGGCACCGTATATGTGAGCCGACGGCTGGCAGGGAAAGAAGAGGTCAGGGCATCTGTAGATAGGGCCGTTAAGGCTAAGTTGAGCTGGAAGGCGACTGCGCTGGATGAACGTAAACTGGTGTGCCAGAGAGCGATTGATATCTTGTTGAGTCATAAAGAGGAGGTCGCCCTGGAGCTGAGCTGTATGATGGGCCGCCCCATTCGCTATAGCGGCGGTGAGCTCCATGGCGTTGCCGAGCGCAGCGAATATATGATCAGTATCTGTGACGAAGTTCTTGCTACCCGGACTCTACTGGAGAAGCCGGGGCTGACCCGCTATATCAAACGTGAGCCTGTGGGGATCGTATTGGTTATTGCTCCCTGGAACTATCCTTTCTTAACTGCGGTTAACGCCATTATTCCGGCCTTGTTAGCGGGTAACTGCGTCATCTTGAAGCATTCGGCCCAGACCCCACTGTGCGCCGAGCGTTTTTATCAGGCATTTAAAGAAGCAGGGTTACCTGAAGGGATATTTCAGTTCCTGCATCTGAGTCACGAGAGCACAAAAGAGCTTATCGCCTCTGAAGCGATCGACTACGTCGCATTTACAGGTTCGGTGCAAGGCGGAGTTGAGGTTGAGAAGGCCGCTCAGGGGCGATTTATCGGAGTGGGGTTAGAGCTGGGGGGGAAAGATCCCGCCTATGTTCGAAAGGACGCCGACATTGAAAAAGCCGTCGCGAGTATCGTCGATGGCGCCTTCTTCAACTCCGGACAGTCCTGCTGCGGTATAGAGCGAGTCTATGTGCATCGTAGCGTCTACGATGAGTTCGTTGCACAGGCGGTGGCATTAACCCTGCAATATAAACTGGGGCGGGCCGACGATCCCGATGCCACCCTTGGACCTATGGTCAGAAGTGGCGCCGCGGACTTTGTTCGCGCCCAGGTGAAGGAGGCGATTGCACAGGGAGCGGTGGCACATATCGATGAATCCCTGTTCGAGATGAGTGTTGAGGGCACGGCTTATCTTGCGCCCCAGATACTGACAGAGGTTAATCACAGGATGAGGGTGATGAGAGAGGAGACATTTGGCCCGGTGATGGGGATCATGAAGGTCAGTGATGATAAACAGGCGCTTGAGCTGATGAATGACAGTGAGTTTGGCTTAACTGCCTGTATCTTTACCAAAGATGTCGAAACCGGCGTTGCCTTGGGCGAGCTTATCGAAACCGGCACCTTTTTCCTCAACCGATGTGATTATCTGGATCCGGCTCTGGCCTGGATTGGGGTAAAGCAGTCCGGGCGAGGTTGCAGTCTGTCTCAATTTGGTTTCGACAACCTGACCCGACCCAAATCATTTTACATTAAACATGAGTAAGCCATCTCCTTTGAGAACGGCACTGACTATATCCAAACGCCCTTGAGATAGCGGTTTGAGCATGACCTCGATTTTTTGACCTGAGTAGATTATGGAGCGATAGATGGAACTATTTGCAAACTGGCATTATCCGACCGCCATTACCGTTGGCGATAGCTGTATCTCACAGATAGGTGAGAAGTGCCTGAATTTAGCGATGAGTCACGTATTAGTGGTGACCGATCCCGCCCTGGCTGAGCTGCCATTGGTGTCGCAGGTATTGGCTCAATGCAAAGAGGCTGGCTTAGTCACCGGACTGTTTTGTGATATACAAGCCAACCCTACAGGCGAAAATGTCAGAAATGGGATAGAGGTATTCAACAGCGGTGAGTTCGACGGTGTTATCGCGTTGGGCGGAGGTTCAAGTTTAGACACGGGTAAGGCGATCGCCCTGATGGCTAAGCAGTCGATCTCTCTTTGGCAGGCGGAGGATGTTGGCGATAACTGGAAGCGGATCGATGTGGATAATATGGTGCCTGTGGTTGCCGTACCGACCACAGCCGGAACCGGCTCTGAGGTCGGTCGTGCGGCGGTGATCACTGATACCGACGGCGAGTATCATGTGAAGCGTATTATCTTTCATCCCGCCATGCTCCCGGCTACAGTCTTGCTCGATCCCCGCCTGACACTGGACCTGCCACCTCATATCACCGCTGCGACCGGCCTGGACGCGCTATCTCATAACCTTGAGGCATTTTGTGCGCCTCTTTATCACCCCATGGCAGAGGGGATCGCGCTGGAGGCCATACGGCTGATTAAGAACTTTCTTCCGGTTGCATTCGAAGACGGTAAAAATATCGAGGCGCGAACCCAGATGCTGGTGGCTTCCAGTATGGGGGCCACCAGTTTTCAGCGAGGGCTGGGCGGAATGCATGCTCTGGCTCACTCTCTCGGCGCTCTGTATAACAAACACCATGGTTTGCTTAACGCAATCCTGATGCCCTATGTGTTAAAGAGAAACCGAGATGAGATAGAGGAGAGGATCACCCGCTTAGCCAGATATCTTGAGCTCGATCATCCGGGGTTCGATAGCTTTTTTGAATGGGTTTTACTGTTTCGGGCACGGCTGGATATTCCCTTTTCACTGGCCGAGATTGGCATAACGCTGGAAGATGTTCAGTTAGTCGGTGAGATGGCGGCAAAAGATGCGGCGGCGGGAGGAAATCCGGTGAGTCTGACGGCCGCTGATTATGCCGAGCTCTTTACCGATGCGGTTGAGGGGCGATTGTGATGGCTGGGCTGTCAGTTCAACTAATCACTTTAAGTAGGCCATAAAGGGGCATAGGGAGGGGGGATGAGAGTTGGCTTGCTGCTTTGTGACGATGTTGCCGAGTCTTTGAAAGATAAACATGGAAGCTACCCGCAGATGTTCGCTACGCTATTTGGCTCGGTCGATGAGCGGATTGTGATCAATGTGTATCCGGTGATTGATGGGCTTTACCCTGAGTCGATAGATGAATGTGATGCCTATGTCTCCACCGGGAGTCGATACAGTGTTAACGATGATGCGCACTGGATCGCTGAGTTTGAGGCTTTTATCGTCCGCTTGAATCAGTTAAAAAAGAAGTTTGTCGGGATCTGTTTCGGCCATCAGATGATGGCGAAGGCGCTGGGGGGGGAAGTCGTTAACTCGGCCAAAGGCTGGGGGATCGGCGTGATGTCGACGGCGGTAAAAAAGCGGCCCACCTGGATGGAGGGGGAGCGGGAGCGGTTTGCATTAGTAGTGAGTCACAGTGATCAGGTGACAAGGATGCCACCGGGGGCTGAACTCATCGCGGGTAGTGAATTCTGCCCCTGCTATATGATGCAGTTAGGCGACCATTTCTTAGGGATCCAAGGGCACCCTGAGTTCAGTAAAAGTTATGTACGCGATCTCATGCTAAGGAGACGTGAGGCCATCTCGCCGCAAAGGGTCGAGACAGGTATCGTGTCGCTCTCCTCTGCGGTCGATGATGAGTGGGTGACCCGAAATCTACTGAATTTTTTACGGCACAGGCGCTGATTTGCCGTTTTTTTAGCCGAAACGGGTATTTTTGATGGGCTTTTATAATTTTGACTCTTATTGATGCACTTTTTCTTAGGTATAATCGGCTTAAATTATTCAGAGATATGTGTTTACACACTGAGAAGATAACGCAGGAGTTGCAGGCATAATTGCCGCTATCTCCGCAGTCTCGAGGCTGTGTCGGTACAGGCCCATTTGCTTGTGGTATTAAATGACAGATAAACAGAAAAACCTTGAAGAGCTAACCGTGTTAGCACTAGACACCTGCACTGAGTCGTGTTCTGCGGCCCTGCTTTCGGGCGGTAAGATCTATTCCGAGCAGGCCGATGCGCCACGTGAGCATAGCCAACGTATTTTACCTATGGTCGACTCGGTGCTATCTCAGGCGAATATTCAACTGCACAATGTTGATCTGATCGCCTACGGTCGTGGCCCGGGAAGCTTCACCGGTATCAGGATCTGTACCAGTATGACGCAAGGTCTGGCCCTGGGGCAGGACCTACCGGTTCTGGGATTGTCGTCGCTTCAAACCATGGCTCAGGCCGTATTCGATGAGCAGGGTGGAGAGCAGATCATTGCCGCCATCGATGCCAGAATGGGTGAGGTATACTGGGGACAATTTATCGTCAAAAATGGCTTGGCTGAACCTGTTGATGCAGAGCTTGTTTGCTCCCCGGCAGATGTCCCGCTAACGCTGGATGTCAGTCAGCCAATTGTTGCATGTGGTACCGCTTTCGATGCTTATCCTGAGCTATTGACCCTGTCAGAGAATATCGTTCCGGCCAAGACGGTTAAGTTTCCGGATGCCAAAGCGATGTTAGCACTGGCCAAAGACGGTTTTCAAAAGGGGATGAGCACAGCCGTTGACGAGTTGGCTCCCGTGTATCTGCGTGATACCGTCACCTGGAAGAAACTACCGGGGCGCGAATAGAGGCCACGACTGCAGACCGGGGATAACTGTTATAACCGGTGACCGATTAACCTGATGTGAAGGATGAAAGTAATGCAAATTCAACCGAATCTTTTTGCACCTAATGCGGCTAACGCCTCGAGCGTGTCGTCCGCGAATGTTAAGGGCGCGGCTCAGGTTGAAGTCACACATCAGGTTGAGCAGTCAAAGAAAAGCCCGGGAGTTGAGCCCGGTACAAGGCCCGGCGCGGGGCAGGGCGAAGTCGAGAGTTCGCTGCAACAGCCTCTGGCGACCTTGCCTCAAGCTCCCTCAGCAGATGAGCTGGAGTCCCGCTTAGGGGCGAAGCTGGAATATGAGCAACAGACACAGGGAGCCGAAGGGGCCGTTGCTCAGTACCTATTTAATCAACATGCGGCGCAAAGAGAAGCCATTCAACAGATGGTCGGTATCGATACCTATGCCTGAACCCTCGCCATCGGTCGGTGCCCTGACGCGTGAGAGAATCTCCGGTGCCCCCGGGCGTAGCCGTTTTCTTATAGAGCTGGTGTTTGCTCTGGTTATCACCCGCCTTCCTTATATCAGTGTGCCGTTTAAATGGCTCGAAAGTTATTTCCATGAGTTGTCACATGGTTTGGCTACCCTGCTAACCGGCGGCGTGGTCAGCCATATTCAACTTTTTCCTAATGGGGCTGGTCTGTGTTTCAGTCAGGGGGGCTCGCCTGTTGTAATAGGATTCAGTGGTTATCTGGGGGCCGCGCTGTGGGGGTACCTGATCTTTATCCTTGCTACCTGGCCAAAAGGGATCCGTTTGAGCTTTGCTCTGCTGGGCTCTGCCGTTGTCATTACGACCTTGATGTGGGGCCGGGACCCGCTCACCATCACTATTCTCGCCTGTTTGGCGGTGCTGTTTTTACTGCCGTTAAAACTGAGTCACAACCGATTTTTAGGGAGCGCCCTGCGGGTGATGGCTTTGATGATCATGCTTAATGCATTGGCCAGCCCAACTGTCTTATTTGGCCTGAGTGGAAAAGGGGATGCGGCCATGCTGGCCTCTCAAACCTGGATCCCGGCCTGGATATGGGTCATGACTTGGTTGGCAATCAGTGCGGTGATGCTTCTTCTCTGTTGGCGACGGGTAGATAGTGCAGCCAAAGTGCGACAGTGAAATGTAAAAAAGCTTTTTGAATCAATTTGAACTTGGATTTTAATCGATCAAGCTGTTAGGTTTATTGAGTGTTTTTACATCATACAAGGAAGAGAAAATGAAAAAGAAGCTAGTGGGGTTAAGTGTATTAATTGCGTCGATTCTGAGTACGGGAGCCCTGGCTCACGGAGAGAGTGATCAGTTCCAAGGTCTGACCGATGCGGTTAACAGTGAATTCAGGCAGGCTAAAAATATCACGCGCGATGAGTTCCGCCACCCATTAGAAACACTGAAATTTTTTAATATTCAGCCATCTGATACCGTGATTGAGTTGTGGCCCGGAGGCGGATGGTATGCCGAGATCCTTGCTCCCTATCTTACCGAGCACGGCAGTTATATCGCCGGTAATTTCGATACCAACCCTGTTGATGAAAAACAGCGCAATGGCTTTCGGGCTAAGGCCGGCAAGAGGTTTGAACTCTGGTTAAGTGAAAATCAGACTCACCTAGGCAGTGCGCGCACGGTAACCTTCGATCCGCCCAACTTCTATCGTCTGGGGGATGATAACAGCGCCGATGCCGTTCTGACATTCAGGAACCTGCACAACTGGGCCATGAAGGGATATCTGGAGCCTGTGTTTGAGTCGGCATACAGTGTACTCAAGCCCGGTGGTACCTTCGGGGTGGTTGAGCACAGGGCCAAGCCGGGAATGGATGTAAAAACCGGTTACATGGATCAGGCTGAAGTGATAGCACTGGCCGAAAAGGTGGGCTTTACCCTGGTTGAGAGCTCAGAGGTGAATGCCAACCCTAAAGACACCAAGGATTACCCTAAAGGTGTCTGGACCCTGCCGCCCAGATTAGCGCTGGGCTCACAGGATAAAGCGCGCTATCTCTCCATAGGTGAGAGCGATCGCATGACGTTAAAATTCATCAAAAACAGTCAATAAGCAACAGACTACTGAGGTTATATGTGGCAATCTTGCGCCCCCGAAAATGAGGTTGAGTTTCAACTGCCTCATATCCGACTTTCAGGCCGCCTATGGGGGGCGCCCGATAAGCCATTAATACTCGCTCTTCATGGCTGGTTAGATAATGCCAACAGCTTTGAGCCCTTAGCTGAAGAGTTGTCTTCTGAATACCAAGTATTAGCGATCGATTGGCCGGGCCATGGTGGCTCAGAGCATAGGCCTGGCGCTTACCCTCTCCATTGGGTCGATTACCTCTATGATCTTGAGCTATTGGTTGACAGGTTGTCACATCGACAGTCTCCTGTGGCCATCGTGGGTCACTCCTTAGGCGGCATCGTCGCCTCTGCTTATACTGCCGCGTTTCCTGAGAGGGTAGGTAAGCTGGTGCTGATTGAGGCGATCAGTCCGTTATTTGAGGAGGCATCCAGGAATAATCAGCGATTAAGGCACAGCTTTATCAGCCATGGGCGCTTTTTAATGAAGCGAGATGAAGATCCGGCTGTTTATGACTCTATCGAGGTCGCAGTCAAAGCCAGAATGCGTTTAACCGGACTGGATGAGAACTGGTGTCGTTTATTAGTCGACAGAAATATGCAGAAACATGATATAGGCGTTAGTTGGCGCAGCGATCCCAGATTAAAATTAGATTCGCCTATTCGGCTGACATTTGAACAAGTTGATGCATTGATGAGTGGCCACAGCACCAATACATTACTTATAATAGCGGATCGGGGTTACTCTCAAATAAATACACTTTTGCCTAAGGCAAAGTCCTGGTTTAAACGGCTTTCATATGTAGAGCTGGAAGGTGACCATCATCTGCACATGGGGAATGCCGTCAATACGGCTAAGGCCATAAGAGATTATTTATCTGAGGATGTCGCTGACGCAGATTAAAAAGAGACTAGGATTTTTACTCTATTTATGTGATGATGATCAAAATTAAAACGCCCGTATGAATAGGGTGAGCTTACAATAAAAATTAAAGCCAGTGTTATTGCTTGTTGTTTTACAAGCTTTTTACAGACTAGTGTGGTCTGTATCCACTGCATGTGGGATATTAGGAGAGATTTGTGCAACAGCTTTGGATAGATAACTTACCCGATGATGTACCATCGGAAATTGACGTAAACCAGTATGATTCGCTTGTCGATATGTTTGAGAAATCAGTGTCGAAGTATGCGGATCAGCCTGCGTTTGTAAATATGGGTGCCACGCTGACTTATCGTAAGCTGGAAGAGCGCAGCCGTGCTTTTGCCGCTTATCTGCAAAATGAGCTTAAGCTGGTTAAAGGCGACCGGGTCGCCATCATGATGCCCAACTTACTACAATATCCGATTGCGCTGTTCGGTATATTGCGTGCCGGACTCGTAGTCGTCAATGTTAACCCGCTCTACACGCCAAGGGAGCTGAAGCATCAGCTGAATGACTCCGGTGCCAAAGCCATTGTTGTTGTATCAAACTTCGCCCATACCCTGGAGAAAGTTGTCGACCAGACACCGGTAGAGAGTGTGATCCTGACCGGGCTGGGTGATCTGCTCAGTGCTCCTAAGCGAACATTGGTTAACTTTGTTGTCAAATATATCAAGAAGATGGTACCCAAGTACGATCTGCCTCACGCCATCTCAATGAGAAAGGCCTTGTCTAAGGGAAAACGTCTGCAATACGTTAAACCTGAACTGGTGAGCGAAGATCTTTCATTCCTGCAGTATACCGGGGGAACAACCGGTGTCTCCAAGGGGGCCATGCTTAGCCATGGTAACGTGGTAAGCAACCTGCTGCAGGCTGACGCTGCGTACTCGCCGCTGCTGATAAACGGCAAAGAGTTTGTGGTCACGGCGCTGCCTCTGTATCACATCTTTGCATTAACGGTGAACTGCCTGCTGTTTATGCATAAGGGGTCAAATAACCTGCTTATTACTAACCCCAGAGATCTTCCGGCATTTATCAGCGAGCTGAAAAAGCATCCTTATACGGCTATCACGGGGGTTAACACACTTTTCAATGCCTTAGTAAACACGCCTGAGTTTGCCGACCTGGATTTCTCGCAGGTTAAGTTGTCTATTGGCGGCGGCATGGCTGTACAGCGCGCCGTTGCAGATAAGTGGCAGAGTATCACTAAGACCAAACTACTGGAGGGTTACGGCCTGACTGAGGCAGCACCTTTGGTTACCTGTTGTCCCTATAACCTTGAAGGCTACAACGGCTCGATAGGCTTTCCGGTGGCGATGACAGATATCCAGATTCGGGACGACGCCGGTAATGTGCTGCCACAGGGTGAGATAGGTGAGATGTTTGCCAAGGGGCCGCAGGTGATGAAAGGCTATTGGCAACGCCCGGAAGAGACAGCAAGTGTTATCGATAGTCAAGGCTATCTGGCGACGGGTGATATCGGTTACATGGATAAGGATGGCTACTTTTTCATTGTCGATCGTAAGAAAGATATGATTCTGGTTTCTGGTTTTAATGTATTTCCAAATGAAGTCGAAGAGGTGGTAGCCCTTCATGCTAAGGTGGTTGAAGTTGCGGCCATCGGTGTTGCCAATGAACTCTCCGGTGAAGCGGTAAAGGTGTTTGTCGTTAGAAATGATAAATCTTTGACCGAAAAAGAGCTCATCACACATTGTCGTAAGCATTTAACGGGATATAAAGTTCCTAAGCTGGTAGAATTCAGAGACGAGCTACCGAAATCAAACGTAGGAAAAATTCTGCGTAGAGAGTTGAGGGATGAAGTTAAGCCTAGTTAACGATCTCTGGGGCACATATTGAGTGCTTTACCTTGCTTTCTAGCCGGCTATCAGCCGGCTTTTATTTTTGTAGTGTGCCATTTTCCGGGAGAACACCTTGTTAGCGTTTCAATATATCGATGACGATGCGAGCTTAACTGAGCTCGTATCTAAGTACCGTCAGAGTCCTTTGCTGATATTGGACACTGAGTTCGTTAGAACTCGCACCTATTATGCCCGACTGGGTTTAATACAGGCTTATGATGGCCAAACGTTAGCATTGATCGATCCGATATCTGTAGGCAATTTATCAGAGTTCTGGAGTTTGCTTTCCGAACCTGAAATTACCACTGTCTTGCACTCTTGCAGTGAAGATCTTGAGGTATTTGCCCGAAATGGTAAGTGTCAGCCGTTTCGCCTTTTCGATAGCCAGATCGCCGCTTCCCTGTGCGGTTTCGGCCATGGGCTGGGTTATGCCAAACTGGTCGAACAGACACTGAATATTACTCTGGATAAAGGTGAGTCCAGAACCGATTGGATGAAACGTCCGCTGAGCGATGCTCAGCTCAACTATGCGGCCAACGATGTCTACTACCTCTATGAGTTATACCCTCAATTGATTCAGAAACTGGAAGACAGAAACCGGCTCGACTGGGTATTTGAAGAGGGGGAGCGTATGACCCAGGGGCGCTTAACGCCACCGGATCCCGAACAGGCATACCTTAAGGTCAAGAATGCCTTTCAACTCAGCTCAAGGCAGTTAGCTTACCTTAAGGTGTTGGCTAAATGGCGACTGAACAAGGCATTGAAGCGGGATCTTGCCGTTGGCTTTGTGGTGAAAGATCACGCCTTGATTGGATTGGCAAAGAAGCAGCCCAAGAGCCTAAGTGAGCTCAATAAGATGATTGAGCTGACGGATCAGGAGAAGAGAGTGCATGGCAAAGATCTGTTAGCGCTGCTCGGCAGTGCCGATCTCGACAACCCTCCTAAACCGATCGATGTTTTAGCGCTTAAAAATGGCTATAAATCATCATTCAAGGCGATTAAGAACTGCCTGACCGCCTTGTCTGAACAGCATGATATTGCGATAGAACTGCTTGGCTCTAAGCGATACATTCATGAATACCTGCAGTGGCTGTGGGACGGTAAGCGTGGTGAACTGCCACTGCTGTTGAGTGGTTGGCGCGCAGAGATCCTAGCTTCACCACTGGCCGAGTTAAACATCAGCTAGCTCAGCTCTGATTTTTGCTACCTATAGATGAAAAAACCGCGATTATTGATTTAATCGCGGTTTTTTTGTGTATGGTTTATGTGATCTGCGGCTACTTCTCAGGCAGAGTCACATTCAGTTCGAGTACTGAAAGTTTATCATCATTCTGGTCGAGCTGAACCGAGACCTGATCCGGGTCGATATGCACGTACTTTTTAATCACCTCGACGATCTCCTGCTTCATCTGGGGGAAGTAATCAGGTGCATCCCGCTCTCCCCGTTGATGGGCAACGATGATCTGCAGACGCTCTTTGGCTGTAGCAGCCGTGGCAGGCTTCTTTTTACTTTTGAAATAATCTAGTAAAGACATAGTTAGCTACCAAATATCCTTTTTAAAAAGCCTTTCTTCTCTTCAGTTACAAATCGTAAAGGAAGCTCTTCGCCCAGCAAGCGATCGACGCTGTCACTGTACGCTTTACCGGCATCACTCTCCTGATCCATGATCACAGGCACACCCGAGTTTGATGCTTTAAGAACGGCTTGAGATTCTGGGATAACACCGATTAACGGGATAGCCAGGATCTCTTCAACATCTTCTACGCTCAACATCTCACCTGTGCTTACACGGCAGGGTGAGTAGCGGGTTAATAGCAGGAACTCTTTTACCGGTTCCAGACTCAGTTCTGCACGCTTGGACTTACTCTGCAACATACCCAGGATTCGGTCTGAATCACGTACCGAGCTTACCTCCGGATTTGTTGTGACAATGGCAATATCGGCAAAGTAGAGAGCCATCATAGCGCCGGTTTCGATACCTGCAGGAGAGTCGCAGATGATGAACTCGAACTCCTTAGCCAGATCATCGAGTACACGACCGACGCCCTCTTTTGTAAGTGCATCTTTATCACGCGTCTGAGAGGCAGGAAGTACAAATAAATTGGGGCAACGTTTGTCCTTGATTAAAGCCTGATTAAGGTTCGCTTCGCCATTAATGACATTGACGAAGTCATAAACGACTCTACGCTCACAACCCATAATCAGATCTAAGTTACGAAGTCCGATATCAAAATCTACAACGACAGTCTTGTGTCCCTTTAATGCCAACCCGGTTGCAATTGCGGCACTGGAAGTAGTCTTACCTACGCCGCCTTTACCTGAGGTGACAACAATAATTTGTGTCATGTGTTGTTCTTTCCTTTTTCTGTCTTAAAGAGGCAGTGATTCTATGGTGAGTGACTCACCATCGAGACGAATACAGCCGCTTTTTGTTGTGCTGTTGGCTTGAATATTTTCTGCCAGCCAATATTGACCGGCTATTGAAACGAGCTCGGCTTCCAGTGAACGGGCGATGATGACCGCGTGTTTATCACCGGACGCGCCTGCCATGGCTTTGCCACGTAGTGTGCCATATACATGAATGCTACCATCGGCAATGACCTCTGCGCCATTACCTACAGTACCAATCACCACAAGATCACCATTTTTAGCATAGATCTGTTGTCCGGAACGAACATTTTGTTTTACTAATTTGGTTGTTTTGGGAAGTTGTGGTTGTGATTGAGTCTGCTTACCCGATTTTATGATGGCGAGCCCCAGTACTTTAGCCTGTTCAGACAAGGTGTTAATGGCCGCGGTGATGCCAACAATGACTAATTGCCGGGAAATCAGTAGATCTTTAAGTGCGGCCAGATTAAAACTCGGGTCGGTGATAGCGCTGAGATTAACGACAAGGGGGGCGCCGATAAAAAACTGGGGAGCGATAGCAAGTTTACTATCTAGTTCTGCCGCCACCTTTTCCAGATCAATACTATTGATATGAAGTACAGAAAGCGTAAAAGATGAGCCTTTTAACTCTAGGCTGGGTGTCTGCATTGCGACATTGCTCTTTGTAAAATAATCAGACTTGGCGCTGATTTGCATTATATTAATGACCGTCCATGTTATAGTGTGGCTTCGTGACTGGCAAGTTGAATAGTTTGGAAAATAGATAGTATATGATCTGTGCTGTATATAAGAGTCGACGCAAGGTCGACAGCTACCTTTTTGTTGAAAAGCGTAATGAGTTTGAGCGGGTACCCGAGGCTCTGATGGAGATGTTCGGTGATCCGGAGTTAGTGATGATGCTCCCTATTATGAAGCGTGATCATTTAGGCTTCGCCGATATAGAAAAAGTCAGAGCCGAGCTTGTCGAAAAGGGTTATTACTTGCAACTCCCCCCACCGAAAGTTAATTTATTGGAACAACATAAGCAGGAGATCGGCTACAGCCGAGATTAGGACTGCAAAGGATAGGGTAAAGTAGAGGGAGTCGATATGGTTTGGAAGACACTTGGAGCTGTATTTGCTGCAGCCGTACTAAGTGGTTCATTGCAAATTGCCGTAGCACAAGAGAGTCAGGAAAGTCAGAGTTTTACTCAATATCTGGATTCATTGAAGTCGGATGCGAAAGCGCAGGGGATCGACAGCACTACCCTAGATAGTGTTGTTGCGAAAATAAAACCCTTTAAACGTGCTGTTTTTGCCGATAAGGCACCGAGTGAGCCTAAATCATCACTGGAAACCTATCTGCCCCATGTCGTTCCCGAGTGGAAAGTCGAAAAGGCCAGATCCCTGTTTAAGACTCACAGAGCAGAGTTGGAAGCTATCGGGTCTAAGTATGGTGTTCAACCCAGGTTTATCCTTGCCCTGTGGGGCATCATTGCAGATTTTGGCACAGATTCGGGCCATCTTCCGCTGTTTTCTGTTCTGGCCTCTTCGGCCTATGAAGGAGAGAGAGAAGCCTTCTTTAAAGAGCAGTTTTTCGCGGCATTAGCCATCTTAGAGCGAGATAGTATCGACTTTGATGCTCTCAAAGGAAGCTGGACCGGAACTATCGGCCAGACTCAATTTACCCCGAGCCAATACCTCAAGTTTGCTCAGGATGGGGATGGTGACGGAAAGAGAGATATCTGGAATAACACACAGGATATCTTCGCCTCACTGGCTTACTATCTGCAGCAGGCCGGTTGGCAAGGTGACGGCACCTGGGGGCGACAGGTGCAAATTCCGAAGACGTTTGACACCTCGCTTGCTTCGCTTGGGGTTAAGAAGACATTCTCCCAATGGTCATCACTCGGAGTGACCCGTTTCGACGGCAGTAAGCTTCCGGCTCGTGAAGATATGCAGATCTCCTTAATTCTGCCCGATGGAGAAAAGGGCAGGAAATACCTTATCTATGACAACTATCGGGCCCTGTTAAAGTGGCAGGAATCGGACTATTTCGCTATCTCGGTGACCTATCTTTCCGAGAGGATCAAGTATCCTGCGATAAAATAGTGTAAAATGGCCCGCGAAAGTGGGCTTTTTTATAGAAATTAATCATGTCGTTTTGGAAGAGTAAAACCTTAGCAGAGATGGATACCCAAGAGTGGGAGTCTCTTTGTGATGGTTGTGGTAAGTGTTGTTTAAACAAGTTGATCGACGATGAAACCGAAGATCTTTATTATACAAATGCTGCATGTAAGTTGTTAGATCCCTCTGACGGGCATTGTGTCCACTATGTACAGCGTTTTAATTTTGTTCCCTCCTGTACTCAGGTTACCGTAGATAATGTTGCCGAACTTACCTGGTTACCCGACAGCTGTGCCTACCGTCGACTGCACCTTGGACGAGAGCTTCCCTCCTGGCACCCGTTAATCACAGGCTCAAAGGAGGCGATGCATAAGGCGGGGATGTCGATTCAGAATAAAGTGACCTGCGAAACCAAAGTGAAATATATAGAAGACCATATCGTACTTTGGCCTTTAAAAGATATCGAGTGAAACCTGCACACTGCATCTGTTCCGCTGTTAATCTCACAGTAATCGGTGCCATGCCCGGCACCGAAGATGACTGCACTAAGTTAATCCATTCAAAATTAAGTGATAGTGGCTTCATGAGCCACCTTTGGCATTCACGAAGGGCTCCATGACCATCGGGTCATGGAGAACAGTGATTAACGGGTTTTGCTTAGCGCGGGGATGATAAAGATGGCCAGCGCCAGCAGGTAAGCGGAAAAGGCGACAATCATCCACTGACCCATGGTGACTCCCATCATCTGCCAGGGGATATCGGTACACATACCTGATGGCATAAATACCGCGGGGAACCATTCATGCAGTGGCATCCACTCCGGAAACTCTGGAAGGTAGGAGCAGGTAGAAAACGGAGAGGGGTTCGTCTGCATATCGACCAACTCCAAGGCCAGTTTCAGACCCCATGTTGCGCTGATTGCCCAACCTAGTACGGCGATAAAACGCATAAACCGATTCTTGTAGCCGACCAGCCCTATGAGTCCAGCCCCTAAGATGCCAAAAACAGCCAATCTCTGGTAGATACACATGACACAGGGGTCGAGTTTCATTACGTGTTGAAAGAAAAGGGCACAAAGCTCCAGCCCGAGGGCTGTGCCTGTAAGAATGAGCCAGGCCAGACGAGATTGAGCGAATCGTGTCACAGGGTTCAAGAGCATGATCTCCATAATCATAAATATAATAAAAAAAACGCCCGAAAGGGCGTTTTTATAAGACTTTAATGAATTAAGAAAGTTCAGATTAAATCTTAATATTACTCATCATTTCGGGCTTAATGTCCGCTGACGGCACCGCCAATCTCTTTAACACTATGATGCAGTATCATATGTGAGTCATAGAAGTATTGCGTCATCTGCTCCAGAGTACCGAGTTGAATGGCTAATACACCGACAATAGACAACACTATTGTGTAGGGCAGAGCCATCCATACCATGCGTCCATAGGAGAGACGAATGAGTGGTGCGATAGCTGAAGTCAGCAGGAACAGGAATGCAGCCTGGCCATTTGGCGTAGCCACAGATGGCAGGTTAGTACCCGTGTTGATCGCTACAGCCAACAGATCGAACTGATCGCGGGTGATCTGACCCGATAACAGCGCAGCTTTGACCTCATTGATGTAAACCGTACCGACGAAGACATTATCACTGACCATAGAGAGCAGGCCGTTTGCGATATAGAAGATAACCAGCTGAGTGTTGCCTTCGTAGCTCAATGCCCATTGAATCACCGGAGCGAATAGGTGCTGGTCGATGATCACACCCACGATGGCGAAGAATACAGCTAATAACGCCGTGAATGGCAGTGCCTCTTCGAACGCCTTACCTAAGGCATGTTCGTTGGTGATGCCGTTGAATGCTGTCGCCATGATGATCACCGACAGGCCAATTAAACCAACCGAAGCCAGGTGGAAGGCTAAACCGACGACCAGCCAGACACCGATCAATGCCTGAATGAGCAGTTTGACCTTGTCATGCTTAGTACGGTGGGAATCTTCATGGGCGTCATATTCAGACAGGATAGTATGAACCGCTTTAGGCAGCTGTTGTCCATAACCAAATACCTTAAACTTCTCGACCAGGAAACAGGTCGCGATACCGGCAAAGAAGACCGGAATAGTCACGGGTGACATGCGAAGTGCAAATTCGGCAAATTGCCAGTTTGCCTGTGCGGCAATAATCAGGTTTTGCGGTTCGCCCACCATAGTACATACGCCACCCAGAGCTGTACCTACACCGGCATGCATCAACAGGTTACGAAGGAAGCCACGGAATGCGCCTAACTCATCTTCGCACAGTTGATGATGACCATCTGATGTGTGGTCATGATCATCGGCAAAGCTCTTGCCCGAGGCAACTTTATGGTAGATAGAGTAGAAACCAACGGCAACGGCGATGATGACGGCAATAACAGTCAGAGCGTCGAGGAATGCCGAAAGGAAGGCCGAAGCGATACAGAACATCATAGATACGACAATTTTAGAGCGTATCTTAGTGATCATCTTAGTGAAGACGAACAGCAGTAGCTGTTTCATGAAGTAGATACCGGCGACCATGAAGATAAGCAGTAGCATCACTTCAAGGTTGGCTTCTATCTCATGCAGAACCTGACTGGGGGATGTCATGCCGATAGCGACGGCTTCGATGGCTAAAAGACCACCCGGTTGAAGAGGGTAGCATTTTAGCGCCATAGCTAAGGTGAAGATAAACTCTACAACCAGTAACCAACCTGCGATAAACGGATTAAGGTAGAAGATAATTGGGTTGATAATTAAAAAAGATAAAATTGCGATTTTGAACCACTTGGGTGAATTTCCCAAGAAGTTATCAATAAACGCCTGACTCATAGTCACAGGCATGGCACCCTCTCAAAATTGTTGATAGATATGATTATTAGATTTATTACTTCAAAAAATTGAATCGAAACAGTTTAGCTTAAAGAGAGTCCTAATTTAATACCCTAGCTTCATCTTCACCTTAAAAAAAACTTAAAATGTCGATTAACATGGCAAAACAGCCCTTATTTATTGACCGCTGACTGATTCCGGACCGATTTGTGATGCAAAACATCTAACTTGGCCACTATTGTTCCAGAAAGGTTTCCATTTTTTCCGGCTCTGGTATGATCAGTAAATTAAATATCACTTAAAAAAATTGGGAAAAATAACCTGATGACAATTGTCCAAAAAGCTCCTGTCGAGGCAAAAAACAAAGATATTATTGAAGCCAAAGGACCTGCGAGCTTTGCCGAGAAGTATATTGTCCGATCTATCTGGGAGGAGAAATTCCCGCCAGGTTCTATTTTACCAGCAGAGCGTGAACTCTCGGAGCTGATTGGGGTGACACGCACCACGCTCAGAGAAGTGCTCCAGCGTTTGGCAAGAGATGGTTGGTTGACCATTCAGCATGGTAAGCCAACACGCGTCAATGATATCTGGGAAACCTCAGGTTTGAACGTACTGGAAACCATTGCCGATCTCAATCCTGCCGGTGAGCCGGTGCTTCTGGAGCAGCTGCTTTCTGCCAGAACCAATATCAGTGCCATCTATTTCAAGGGGGCGGTTCGACATAACCCGGAGAAAGTGATCCAGGTATTAGAGGGGATCAAATCATTAAAAGATGATCCTAAGGCATATGTTGAATTCGATTATCAGTTGCACCATGATCTGGCTTATAACTGCGGCAACCCGTTATATGTTCTGATCCTCAATGGCTTCAAAGGTCTCTACAGCCGTGTCGGTGAGGATTACTTTGCCATCGATAAGGCCCGTGAGATTGCGATGGATTTCTACGAGGCACTGCTGCAGCTTGCCCTCGAGAAGAATCATAATGCTATTCCTGGCCTGATGCGTAGCTATGGTATCAACAGTGGTAAAGTTTGGCAGAGATACAGAAACAGCTTGTTGGAAGCTGCAGAGTAAGCTGCCCGGTTGTATAAGTTGAGATAAGTAGAAAAAACCGCTTCGCCATGAAGCGGTTTTTTTGTGCTTGATGTTTCCTTTGGATTCTCCCTGTAGGTGCTTGATACATTTTTTTAACAGAGTATGCAAACCGTCGAATAGATCCCACTTACGACTCTAAGTTTCTGATAAAAAGGTAGCTTCACTAACAAAGGGAAATTGAAAGATGAAAAAGATTTGGCTGATTGCTTTGCTTTTAACGTTGCAGGCGTGTGAAGTAGAGGACTCTGAAACGACAGATGCTACAGGTAATGACGACACACAAGTAACCGTGCGGACGACTACAACCTAACTGCTTATGAGCAGGGAGATATTTACGCTTCTTTCGAGAAAGATGGCATGGAAATGGTGATTGCTGAGGGCTATGTAGCTTACAATGATCTTGTCACCGGAGATTCGTTGAAGTCTACAGCTTTTGATGATCACGTTGAGTTGAGCTTTAATGGCGGTGAAATCGTACTCCTGGTCAACAACGAAACCATCACCATCAGAGATAACATCTCCAGGGTCGAGTTTGTAACGAAAAACACCATGCCTGAACCGCTAGTGCTAGCCTCGGTAAGTAAGGCAGCTAAGTCCAACATAGCCCCACCCAGCAATAAATTAAGCCCACCTGAACCTGTTAACAGGATCTATGCCGGCTTAAAAGATGAATTCACGAGTGAACCCCTTTCTAATGGTAGGCATGAGTTACGAGTTAAGGTACACGCTGATGGACTGCCTCCTAAGCCCATTGAAATGTTGCGTAGCGGGACGGACTTGTTTTTGAGCAAATCTCCATGGTCACGGGATGAAGGTCACTATCGAGACGCGCTGGAAAGAACCAAAGACAATATTGAGAGGAAGTGCGAGATAGAGCGGCAAAATGCGATGAATGCAGCTGCCCGGGTTTCCTTTGTCGAGGAGGCAGTCGATGAAGCGATGGCGTATCTTGCAAACAAAGTTGTGTCATACACTCCACTGAAATTGCCTAAAGACGTGGTAAAAGCTGCAGTGATGTTTAATGTTCTTAGCCTTGAAGAAGGACCACTTTGTCAGGGTACATTAGTTGGGGACGGTGCTCGCTGGAGCATGGAACAGATCCATCCTTATTTACTGAAACTTAAGAACATTTTTGAAACGTATAATGAAGAAGTTCCAGTTACATTTGAATACCGCATCATAAAAGAACCCGGTTCTGCTAGCGAAAGCTTTTCGCCCCCCTTTACCTCGTTTGGTCCGTGGACGGCCGTTAACCGCGAATACATACATCATTACAATACCGCCGCTTATACCACTCATGAGGTACCTGTTCCGGCCAACAAGGAAGGCTTGTACATTCGAGCGCCCCTGGAAGTTGAAGGCACAATTGACGGTGTTCGTAATAGTGCGAACACGATGCAAGTTGAGGTGTCAAACAATCCAGATTTCAAACCTCGACAGCCGGGTAGTGAACCTGCTTCGGATTTGAAACTGACATTCAAGTCAGTTGAGGTTATCGGCTCAGACGGAAGCATCTTGAGTGATAAACACTACGAACCCATTCCGATTTTCGGTGGTGACATTGATAAAGATGGCTATGTTAAGTTGCAGCTTGAGAAGGGTAAGTATGGTTGGAGAGATATGATCATATTGGAGCCAGCAAACCCAGCTGAAAATAAGCACGATATGGCGGCAACCTCGGTAGAGGTTAGCTACTTCCGAATGGAAAGTAAGTGCCCCGAGTTTACTCACATCGCAAGCAAAGAGATGAATTATGCAGACGCAGTTATGTATTGTGCTGGTATGGGCTCAACCTTACCAACTCTGAATAAGCTTAACTCTATTGCTAACGCCACTCACGAGGCATGTGACTGGCCAAAGACTCACCTTTGGACGTCAGACATGTCATCATCTGAGTTTGCCTATGCTCATAATACTGCAATGTCTGCCATGTCTACTGTGTGGGCTACAAACAGAGAATTTGAAGTAGTTTGCCTTGCGGGAAATTAGCTTTAATTCCAGTGAATCCTAAAAGCCGGCGTTAGCCGGCTTTTTTGTGGCTAATCTATATTGAAGTTGTAATAGATATCCAGTGACTGTTCGACGCTGCCCGATACGGTTTCAAGATAAAGCTGAGATAACAGGTAGTACCTAACGGTCATCTCGTAGCCGGGGTTGAATACCCCGACACCATATTTGACCATAAGATTCTCACCAATATAGCCGCTGATGGCGACGCGGCCGTCATCGTTGGCATCGAGCTGTACGTTGGAAAATCCGACCTTTTCGATCAGCCCGGTGGCCGATTCACCGATCAGATTTACAGCTCCGCCGCCGAGTTGATTACTCAGCGTCAGGGCTGCTCCCATCATTAAACTACTGTTCTGATCGCCGTCGTTGCTGTGGAACCCTGTCCCCTTGATGATGTAGGAGAGGATCTCGGCCTGCTCTTTGACTGGGGAGGAGAAGAGGGTGACTATCGGTTTCAGTGGCGTGCCTGTGATCCTGACTCCGGCTACCACATCCTCATCTTTAATCTCTCTCACCGCTTCAATATTGAGGCTGGGTACCTCGGCAGGGCCGATAAACTGCACCTCGCCGGCATTGATCTTGAGGGTTTGCCCCATAAACTTGTAACTGCCATCCACCACTCTGATATCGCCGTATAGCAGCGGAGGTCGAAAGGCCTCCTGTCTGAGATCCAGTGTTCCGGTAAGCTTGCCTCTTAACCCCATGCC
This sequence comes from uncultured Shewanella sp., assembly GCF_947501225.1. Taxonomy (GTDB): domain Bacteria; phylum Pseudomonadota; class Gammaproteobacteria; order Enterobacterales; family Shewanellaceae; genus Shewanella. The sequence goes on along the minus strand of NZ_CANMUW010000002.1, from coordinate 78,238 downwards.
GTCGATTCTCAGCCTGTCTGCGACCTTGATTTTTATGTTGGTAGTGATGGCATAGGGGCTCTGCTCAACTTCTCCGCTGGAGAGGCTGTCTTGGAATACCACATCATCTGAGACCGCTACCCCGCCTTCGGGAAGTTGGCTAACCTTGATGTTACCTGAGTCGATATTTATCAAGCCCTGAATGTCAGCCCTGTGTGTGTCGAACTTGATCGATAGCTCTGGCGAGGCTGTAATGATGGCGAGTGGTGGCTGAATGATAGCGAGCTTCTCACCGCCAAACTGAATGTCGCCGTTGAAGTTATCGCCTTGCCAGTTAAACAGTCCACCTATTTGCGCCTTACCGCTTCCCATCTTCCACTGCCCGTCCAGTGTTGCGCTCTGGCCTGAGAGGGTAAGATCCAGTTCGATATCTTCAAGTAGGGTGGGGTTCGCGGCCGCCAATAACTGCCCCTGCTCCAGTCTTACTTTGCCGGAAACATCGGGCTTGGCCAGGGTACCCGAGATCTCAAGCTCGCTGGAGATCTTTCCCGTGAGCGTTTCAAGCTGTGGCATCAGTTCAGAGAGGGCATCGAGGTTAATCTGCTCGAGCTTAGTGTATCCGGAGAGGGTTCGGTCGGGGGCTACGCTTATCTCCAGCTGACCTTCCCAACTGGCGATATCGTGGGAGTCAAATTTTAGTTGGCTGATAAGCTTATCTTGATCCAGGCTCGCCTTGAAGTTGAGCAGCTTGTAGCCCACATCGATCATACGGTTATTGTTATTTAAACTGATCTGACCCGGTGCCAAATTCAGCTCCAGGAACCCCTCGGGTTTAGAACCTTCCTGCCATTTGATATTGGAGAAGAGTTTAGCGGGCGCCTGCCAGTTCAGATTCTCAGGTAGTAATGGTTTCAATACACCACCGATATCACCATCGAACAGCAAGCTGGTTTCTCCATTCGCAGCGAGCTCTGTGGCATCATCGAGACAGAGTCTGCCATTTTCGTTGAGCCAGCAGAAGGGGTTAACTATCCCCGTCTGTTTATCATTATTCCAGCTCAGATCGATAGGTGCTTCGAGCGCCCACTTGCCCAGCAGGAAGTTCAAACTCAGGTTTCTTACCTCGGCCTCCAGCTGAGTCGATTCGGTGTCGTATGTGGAGTAAATCTTTGTATTGAGTTGCAGCTCACCATATGTTCGCAGGCCGAATTTTTGTTTGTTTTCGTTACCCTTAAATCCCAGAGTGACGGAATCAAGCTTTACTGCCGCGACGTTTAGATCTTTAGCCTTTACCGAGAGGGCAAATTCATGCTCATCCTTTGGCTGATAAAACCCTTTCACCAGCGCCTGTTCTATCTTGTGTTGCTGGAACTCAATGTCACTCACATGGGCCGAAACGGCAACCTGAGGATGTTCGCTCTCACCCGAGACATTGATAGATGCATCTATGCTGCCGTATGACTCAGCATGCCAGAGGTTAAGATCCGGGACCTGCAACTTAGCGTCTACGGCCCAGCTGTTATCCGCGGTGCCGGATACCTGTAGAATGCTCTGCAGTGCACTTAACTTTAGGTTTTCGGCGCTAAGATGTAGCTTGTCGTCCACATTGAGATCGCCGATGAGTTTGAAGGGGTAGCCCTGGATCTCGCCATCAAGGTCTGAATCGCTGATCCCGACCTCCCAGCGTTCGTTGCTAACATGGCCTCTGGTGTGAACCTGGCCGCTGATGATGCTATCGGGTAACGGAGTTTCCAGGTTGAATTTTACCTGCTGCAGCTGCAGGTTTTGCGCCTTGATATCGGCATCCCAACTTATGCCGTCATCATACTGTGCACTGCCAGAGAGTTCCGCCTCTCCCGGTTCTCCGAGCAGTCGAAGGTAAGCGACATCGAGCTGTGTACCTGTGTGGCTGAACTGGGTATCGACGGCCAGAGTGGGGTGGAAAGGGGTCTTGATATTGGCCGTTAGTGTGACATCCTGATGGTCGAGCCCTCCCTGAGTAACCAGGGTTATCCCGTCTGCTGCATAGCTGGGTTTGTCCAACGGCCAGCCAAGTTTCTTGCCCTCAAAATTCAGCGAATAGGGCAGGTTGGAGTCGGCCAGAGCTATCTCGCCCAGCAGGTTGAAATCGACATGGCCACTGCCGGTTGCCGTGACGGCTAAATTTTTAAAGCCCCGGGAAAGATGAAGTGAAAGCTGTTGCCGTTTCAGGCCCGGAAGTTCGGCGACGCTGTGAGCGTCGACTGTTGCCGAGATCTCCATAGGGTAATCATCTTTGAGGCTGATCCCCCCCTTCAGGTTAACCTTACCATAGCTATGTTCTACCAGCAGCTGATTGAGGTTGACTAAGAAACTATGGTAGCTGCCGTCGAGTATGATGCTTTCAAAAAAGTCATCGCGCTCACCTAATCTGAGATGACTCCGCTCCAGCACGGCATCTGTGACAAATACCGGTATTGGCATAAATACGGCGGGCAGGTGCGCCATCGGCCAGTCGTTTGCATCGGCGTGTGCCGTCGGATCCCCGCTCTGCTTCGTTTCAAGCTCCTCACCGGTATCGGACAAGGGGATAGATACCAGCAGGTCGCTGCTATACAGGTAGTTGGCCCGGATGCCACTCTGTTGCCACTGCGCTTGTGTCTGCAGCCGCGATGCATTGAACTGCATATCGTTGACGCGAACCTTAACGTTGGCCAGATCGGCTCGTTTTAGATCTATACCGAAGGGGAGCCGGATCTCCTGTTGCTCATCGAGCTGCTCGTCATCAAATTGATTATCGATTGGCTCCTCATCTGTGAGAGCCATATCATCATTGTTATCGCCCAACATCTCTGTATCGATCGATACCAACACTTTACCGGCGGCCAGCTCGTTAACACATAACTGTTTACTCAGTAAGCACATGGGGCGCCAATCTAAAATCAGGTCGTCTGCTTCGACAGAGATACCATCCATTGCCCAATGAGCACGGGTCACCTCAAGTCGCTTGTTGAGCGTGCCGGAGACATAGGTAATATCAAGATCGGGTACAAAAATATCGGCAAGGCTCACCGCCAAACGGCTTCCCAAAGGGGTTCCCAATAGGATGGCAAGGATAATCAGTGCGCCCAGGGGCAGATAGATAACGGTTCGGGAGAACGCCTTAAAACCTCTCCAAAGTGTGGCGCTAATCCCGCCGCTTCTGGTGGCGGGAGTTTCTGCAACGCTATCCTGGTTATGATTGTCATTAATTCCGGTCATAGCTCGGCCCCCATGGTTAAATGGATACGCCAGGGTCTATCTACAACATCTGTCTCTTTCAGGCCGACACCAAGATCCAGTTTTATCGGTCCTATCGGCGAGATCCAGTGAATACCGCCACCGACTGAGACTATCGGTTCGATCTGGTTTACATCGAATGCATTACCCGCATCGATAAAGCTACCGACACGCCAGGTGGGTGTCAGATAGTATTGATACTCTACACTACCAACCATAAGGTAACGTCCACCGACCACCTGTCTTGCTAACTGACCATCGCTGTTGATGTAATCCAGGTGTGGCCCGAGCTCCTGATAACTATAGCCCCTGATGCTCTGATCACCACCGGCGAAGTAACGCAGCGAGGGAGGAATGAAAGGAAGATCCTCATCCGCAGCCAGGTTTACGCCCAGATCGAGACGGGAGACGATTCTGTGTTTGTCGAAAAAGGTATCGATCCATTTATATTTGGTCTGTAATCGAGTCAGACGAACGCTGGAGCCCAATGAAGGGTCGGCGTGTTCAATGCTGTAGTGTTGAAAGAAGCCGGACTTGGGGTCCAGGCTGTTATCGCCACGGGTTGTCTTTGAGATGCTGGTGCCAAACAGGATAAATTTGGGGTCATAATCGATATCAGACTGATTGTAAAACTCTCTTATCCATTCGAACGAATAGCTGAACAGCCACTGGCTATCCAGCCGCTGCTGACGGATCAGCCCCAACAGGCGTTTACTTCCCTCAAGCTCCCCCGTGTTATCGAACTTTTTATCTTCGGGATCATAAACCTGAGTCACCCCATATTTATCCCTGAGCATGCCGACCCGAATCTTGAGTTGGTCATCCAGAGGGTGGGTCAGGGGAATCGTATAGGTGGTTAGAAATTTGGGTTTATCCGGTGCCCACTCTGCTGTGGTCTCCTGAGAGTGACCATAACTGTTGACCTGAGGCGTTCGCCAGGTCACACGAACTCTGGGTTCGATATTGTTTTCTGTGGTATTACCAAGATCGGCACCCAAACCCAGTTCGATTGAGTGACTGGGCTTAGGGGTTAGTTCAACCTTGATAGGCACGGCTAAGCCCTGAGTCTTATCTACCTGTGGCAATACCTTGATATTGGAGAAATAACTGGTGTCCAGCAGCTCCCTGTTCAGGCTGCTTAGTTTACCCGTACTGAAAAGGGAGTTTGTGTCGAAGGGGATTAGTTCATTTAATAACTCATCGTTAAGAGTGTGCCCTTCGAAGCTGACTGCACCGATATGATACCGTTTGCCTGAGTCGTAATGCAGGGTGATCTTTGCCGTGTTCAGGTCGCGGTTGATGGTGATAGCCGACCGCTTGTACTCGCCGTCGAAATAACCGCGTGCTAAGGCGATAGTTACCAGCTGTGATTTTAACTGTTCATAGACGCCATGATTTAATATGTCACCGGGTTTGATATTCACCGTATCCAGCCAGTCGAGAATAAACCTGTCATCTGCGATCTCACCATCGAAATTGATGTCAATCCATTCCAGTCTTGTCGGCTCGCCCGGGGAGATGTTCAATAAAAGCGTCCAGGCGCCTTTCTCTGAGGAGATAACCTCCTGACCGATCTCACCATGATAGAAGCCTAAGGAGTGAAGGGCGGCGGTGATATTGTCTTCGGCATTGAAGATATAGGCTCGGCGCTGAACCTTTGATTTTGGCAAAGCACCTAAGTGCGCCTTGATGTTGCGCTTTAGCGCATCATCGACGCCCTCAATTTTCAAAGTTAACCAGTCATTAGCTTGTGCGGAAAAGGGGCACAGTAGATAGCCGATAAAAATGATGCTCAATGACCATAATCGCAATGAACTGTTTTTCAAAAATCAGACTCTTTTAGTAATAATCGAATGCCTCTCTATTGTCGCTAGATTATTGATCTCAGGCAAGTTGATGATTGTAATTATGGATGAAAATGGTTACAAAGAGTGCAAATAAAAATTATAGGACCCTTTTGTGAAAAGAATTTCAAGCTTATTAGCGATAACTCTTGCTGCATTTACTTCGTTTAGCTCTAGTGTCTGGGCCGATGAGAAGCCATTTTCGATAGCAATTCATGGGGGGGCCGGCACCATAACCAAGGCTAAGCTCACACCCGAGCAGCAGCAAGCTTACCGGGATAAACTCACCGAAGCGGTGAATGCGGGCTATAAGGTACTCGAGACGGGCGGCGATAGTGTGGTGGCGATTCAGGCGGCGATCCGTGTGCTGGAAAACAGTCCCCTGTTTAATGCCGGGGTTGGGGCCGTGTACACCTATGATGGCATGCATGAGATGGATGCCTCCATCATGGACGGCAAGACCATGAATGCTGGTGCCGTTTCCGGGGTTAAACATATTAAGAACCCTATCGAACTGGCCAATGCAGTAATGAACAGCTCGCCCCATGTGATGCTCTCGGGGGCGGGAGCCGAGGAGTTTGCGCTGACTCAGGGCTTTACGTTGGTTCCGGCTAACCATTTCGACACAGAAAGCCGTTATAAGCAGTTACAGGATGCTAAAGCCAAATTGAAGCAAGCGGAGTCGGAAATCGGCAGTAAGTCACCGGATTATCAGGCATCGAACACGCCTCCGCGGCTCGATTATCTGGATCTGGATTATAAGTTTGGTACTGTGGGAGCTGTCGCACTGGATAAGAGTGGCAATCTGGCAGCCGGCACCTCTACAGGTGGCATGACTGCGAAACGTTTCGGCCGGATAGGTGATTCCCCGGTGATCGGCGCGGGCACCTATGCCGAAAACGGCGTGTGTGCGGTATCTGCGACCGGACATGGAGAGTATTTTATTCGTTACCATGTGGCAGGCGATATCTGTGCACGGGTCAAATATCAGAATAAATCGATAATTCAGGCGGCGGATGAGGTGATCAATCAACGCCTTATCACGGCTGGCGGAACCGGCGGCGTCATCGCAATCGATCAACGCGGTAATATCGCGACGCCGTTTAATACCGAAGGGATGTACCGTGCCACGCGTAAAAACGGCGAGCCTGCCGATGTGATGATCTGGCGGGATATGTAATGTCGGAGCGGCTTTAGCCGCGAATTTAGTTTTCAGTAATCGGGCCAGGATTTAGGGTTTCGGATTAAGATTCAACAAGAGACCGAAAGCGACAAACAGGGAAGGCAAAGCTAAGGGCTTTGCCTTTTTTAATTCAGCAAGTTGTTCGTTAAACAATAGCAGGCAGATGTAGGAGCGGCTTTAGCCGAGAAGCTGATTGTCACTAACAAATACCACCTACCGGCATAAGTCTTCTAATCCTCTTTACCCACTTGATTAACATCGTTTTTTAACACTAATGCGGCCAGGTAGATCAAGGCCAGCGGAGGGATGAAGGATAAAATAACACCGATAACTGTGGCCAGAATGGGGGTTTGAGTCTTTCTTTTGCCCAGATAAAAGCTCAATATTCCGCTTATCACGGCGGTAAATAATATAACCTGCCCCATGACCGATGCGTTTATATTCATTATCAAAACTCCTTTTTGATTATTAGCGACTTATCTCTGTTGTACCATACACTTACTACTGTTGTCGCTGGTGAAATGAACCATCATTTTACGATTGAGTGATCTATTGGGACTGGATAAGGGCCTAGTCACTGTTTAGTCACTGGGTTTAGATAGCGGGCTCAGAGGCTAATCTAAGATTACTTTCAGCGCCTAAACCATGGTCTGTTGCAGTGTCGGTTTTTACTCAGCCCCCGCTACCGTGCGCTTATTCCCGGATTTTGGTCATTTCATTTAAGGCGAAAGAGGCGACCGCGCCCTCTGTCGCGCGCTTATACTCAGCCAGATGTGTGCTGCCCATATGGGCTTGCCATAACTCACGGCTTTGCCAGTTTTCATAAAAGATAAATACTGCCGGATATTCATTGTCCTGGTGAAGATCGTATTGGATACAGCCAGGCTCATTTAACGTCGGCGCGATTAGCTTGAGTAACTCACGTTTAACCAGTTCGACCTTGTCTTCGACCGCTTCAATTCTTGCCACAATTGTCAATGTACTACTCATTACCTATAACCTTATTGTCGTTGAGAGGGGGCCAGCATAAGTGAGTAGGAGGAAAGATGTAAGTACGCACATTTTGGATATATAGTTACACTTTGTATACTCAGTACTTAATGTATACCAGAAGCTGTCCCAGGAGCGGTTGAGTAAAAATGTTAATAGGCGAACCTTATGTCTCATACTCAGTATGATTGTAACCTTGGCTGTCCGGTAGAAGCGACACTAGAGGTTATAGAGGCGCTGCAAAGCTGGGGAGTGGAGTATCTTAATAAGAGAGATTCGGGCAGAGGTAACGATTAAACTTTGGCGCTTTTATTCGTCACAGGCTATCGGTAATAGCCTGCTGGCAGTAGGCTAATCCATCATCCGGATAAACCATGGTGTTTATCCGGTTTTCTGTTTTTTACTCTGTCTGTTGATATCAACGTTTAATTATTTTCGCTATATTGAATATCAGAGTTTATATTATTACAACTCGCTTTAACTATGTGGTAGAGGTTAATTATGATGCATATACAATTCATCAAAACAACCGGATATGCACTAATTAACAGGGCGTAGGTCACCATGATTGCGCAGCCAAGGGAGTTAATATATCGCAGTTTGTTTACATTAGTAAGCAACAAAGATATTGCAATAATGGCGGAACCTAAGTAACCAATAATTTCATAACTCATTATATTTGCCTTTTATTAACGATATCTGGTGGTGCTCTATGTTATAGCTTGGCGCTATATTTTGAGCACCAGGTGATAGTCAATTTTTAGAATAGGTTCTTGCCGTGGTGGAAGCGGTAGATGGCCTCCAGTGCCACCTCTGTCTCCTTCTCGATACCTTTTTCGAGCAGCACATTGCGCTTACCCCAGAAGTTTTCGCCTCGCTTATGGTTGGCCGCTACCGCACATATGGTTGCTCCCTTTAAACCTCGGCGGTGGCAGACGGTAAAGAGTGCCGATGCTTCCATCTCGATGTTCTTCAGGTTCAGATCGATAAGCTTCTGGATCCACTCAGGTGTCTCGCCGTAAAATGAGTCGTCGGTTGAGCTGATCCCCCAGTGAACCTGATAGTCATCACCGTTCGACATCTCCTTAGCGACACGTATCAGTTCCGAAGTGACCTCGAGATCGGCGACTGCCGGGAGGTTATCCGGAACATAGAACTTAGATGTGCCCTCATTTTTCATTGCGGCTGTGGTGATAACCAGATCGCCGATATTGATCTCATCCTGAAGGGCGGCGCAGCTTCCTAAGCGGATGAACACCTTTGCACCGATATTAGCCAGCTCTTCCGCGGCAATAGCCGTCGATGGACAGCCCATGCCGGTCGATGTGACTGAGACTCTGACCCCTTTGTAATAACCGGTATATGTCTTATGTTCACGCTTATGGGCGACCAATTCTACGTCATCTAAATAGCGGGCTATGATATCTGTTCTGAATGGGTCTCCCGGAAGAAGCACATATTCGGCAACATCCCCTTCCACCATACCGATATGATATTGTTTTATTCCACTGGTTCTTTCGCTTTTATTAACGACTGACATAAATTACCTCTGAATATAAATTGAATATTGTTTTATCAATTAAATGGAGGGGATGATTACGTGAGATAAAAACTCGCTTTTAATATTGATAAATTAGCGGTGCTATTAAAAGGAGATTTCAACTAAGTCATTTCCCCGTCGATAAACAGATGGTAATTAAGTCGGCTTTTTTCATCTACCGGCTATCGCTTGAAACAGTTTTTCCATATGAGAAGAGGAGGGGAAGAACAGTGGGATACAAAAGGCTAGGGGGAGTGTTAGCAACCGAGTCAATGAACCGGTTGCCACATAATTTAGTGAGTAAAGAGTCTGTATTATTGTTAACGTTTAAGCCATTTAGATAGGTTCTTGTCCCAGTAGGGGGGCTGACCTATGGCCTGCTTCACAAACTCTATGATGGTTTTCAGTCGAATGGGAAGGTTCTGGTATTTAGGGTAGACGGCATAGACAGGCATCTTTTGCGTGGGCTTCCAGTCTGACATCAGTGGGACAAGTTTGCCGTTTTCAAGCTCATCGGTCAGCAGATAACTGGCGATATAGCCTATACCGCGGCCTGCCAATACGGCATCACGAATGGCTTCAGCCTTGTCTACCCGATAATTTCCTGAGACCTCTACATCGAGTTGCTCATCCTCTTTAGCAAATAGCCAGTGGGTGTAGCTGCGATTCTTGCTATGGTAGGTGACGCAGTTATGCTTCTTAAGCTCATCCGGGTGTGTCGGGGCGCCGTGTTCCTGTATGTAGTCGGGTGATGCTAATAAAATGAAGTGTGTGTCGACGATTCTCTGTGCCACATAGCCGGCATTGATCTCTTCGAATGTCGTGAACCAGAGGTCGATCTCCTCCTCCAACATGTCGACCTTATAGTCAAACAGGCTGACCTCTGTGGTGAGCGAAGGGTATTTTTTCTGAAGCTGGTCTAAAGCCGGCAGAACGTGCAGCGTGCCAAATGAGCAGGAGAGCGCCAGACGAACATTTCCGGAGATCTCATCTCTGGAGTCGGTCATCAGTGTATTGGCACTTTGGATCAGACTCACTATCTGCTCACAATAATCGGCGAAATCTTTGCCTTCCTGAGTCAGTGCCTGGCTTCTGGTGCTACGATTGATCAGCTGGACGTTAAGCTTCTCCTCCAGAATATGCAGCTGTTTACTGACGTGAGAGACTGAGACCTCGAGCTTCTCTGCGGCCTTAGTGAGGCTGCCTGTGGTTGCTAAGGCATTAAAAAGGACCATCTGATAGGCTTGATGTTGCAGGCCGTCCTTCATCTTCTTACCTCATATGGTTGAAAACTGATGCCAGATTTTAAATTATTAGCACTTTGAAACAAGATAAAACGGCGCACCTCTTAATCCAGCTCACAAGAGTGATGCCTTTTTACTGTTAGCCCTACAGCCCTTTCTTATATTGGGTGTCTGTGGTGTGGTCAATAAGCCGGTGCAGCTCAGTCGCCGCATCACAGTGACCTTCGAGCAGACTCTCAAACAGCGTCACTATCTTCAATTTATCCCGCCCGGCTCGGGTCGTGGTTCTGATATCTCTGAGATCGATAAAAAAGCCGCTGAACATATCGGGTATATCGTTCACGATCTCTGTGTTGAGGAAATGCTGACTGCCATACATGTTGTTATGTTCCCCCATCTGCTTATCGATGACAAAGGAGGTGTCTTTCAAATTCATGATTGAGACAGACTTCTTGCACTCGGTGAGGCAATCTGCGTCCATCGACTCCTTGCGGCAGCCTGTTGTCTGGTGGAACAGACACTGCCTGCTGGATAACAACAGGATAGGGTGGAAGATACTGTAATAGAGCTTCATATCACCACAGCCGGCAATATGCTTTATCTGTTTCCTGTTTATCTCGTTAGAGATAAATGAGCCATAACAGTTAAACTCCTCCTTCAACGCTAACAAACTATAGGAGTTGGTGATGTTGAGGTAGGGGCCGGCTATCCAATCTATGCCACTCTCATAAGCGGCGTGAGCGATACCGCTATTATTGGTGACGATAAGCCGAGGCTTAATTGTCTCTAACAGTTTTACCGCGGCCCGGTAGTTCTCACCGATAAGGATCGACGGAAACCAGGGGATTAAACCTTCATTGTTTGAAAACAGCTCGATAAGCTCACCGTATTGACTCTCGATACAGTCGGGAAGCTGATAATAGATATCGGCGGAGCAGGTGTCGCACAGCTCGAGATCTTTGCTTGAACCTATGAGTACGGAGAGCCTGGCCTTACCGGCTTGTCGCTGTTTTGGCAGCTTATTCAGGGTTATCGGCTTGATTATCGCCTGCTCATCGTTCAGCCGGTATTCGATCTTGTTTTTCAGCGCCGTGAGCGCTTTAAAAGAGATAAACAGATCAGAATCCAGCTTGTCAGTATTGAGCTCCGTCAGATGATGTTTCGCATTGTTGAGGCTCTTGAACCTCTGCTCGATACAGGCGTCGTCCAGGGTATATTTACCGGCACTGAACAGCGCCGTGTCAGCTTGCACCGTGAAGTGCTTATCCGGGGTCTGAACCGAGATGAGCAGGGGGGTATTCAGCGTTCCCGAGAAAGTGAGATTGAGTGGGATTTTACCAATATCTAAATCGCTGATCTTCTGCTCGACGGTCTGAATAATTTCGGTTTTCTCATCGTAGAGCGCTTTTTTCACCGATTGGATCTCAGCCTCTGTGGTGTAGCCTTTGAGATCGGTGAAATACTGCACCGAGTTGTCTCTCGGGTTATCAATAAACATGTTTCTATTGATATCCCCTGTAAGATAAGAGTTGGTAAAGTCCCGGTTGAACACCTTATATAACTCTTCATTGTCACTCTTTACACTCGAATATTGGCAATAGCGCTGGATCTGCTCTCTCCAGCTGCTGACCACTGTATAGACGTAGTGAAACTTCTTTATGCGCCCTTCAATTTTCAGTGAATCGACGCCGGCGTCAGCGAGGGCGGCAATGTCCGAGAAAGCGGAGTTATCTTTGAGATTAAGTGGAAAATCTTTGCCTGCCCGTGTCGTCTGGTACTGATCACGACAAGGCTGGCTGCAGCGCCCCCGGTTACCCGAGTTACCGCCATGAGCCGAGCTGATATAACACAGACCGGAGAAGCCGATACAGTTAGAGCCGTGAACGAACACCTCAGTCATCATATCGTTCTGATGAGAAAGCTCTGTGAGCTGCTTTATTTCATCGATGTTCAATTCACGGGATAGGTTTGTTCTGCCCGCGCCTAGCTTATTGAGAAACAGTATCTGCCCCTCGTTGTGAGTCGTCACCTGAGTCGATGCATGCACGTCAAGGCTTTTATAGTATCTGGAGAGGATATAGAACAGGCCCAGATCCTGGACGATGACGCCATCGATACCCGTATTAACCAGTTCATTGAGCAATCGGATCAGCGCAGGCAGCTCGCTCTCCAAAATGATGATATTCAGGGTCAGGAAGATCTGGCAGTCGTGTTTGTGTGCCAGCCTCAGGATGCCGTGCAGGTCTTCGAATGTGATATTAGCCGCACGGGTTCTGGCATTAAAATGATCTAAACCGCAATAGATAGCATCGGCGCCCGCCACTATGGCGGCTTTTATCGAATCTATATCGCCACCGGGTGCCAGCAATTCAAATTGGTTTTTCATAGCGAGACTGTCCACTTCACAGATCATTTTATCGGCCGCGTATTCTACCCGCTAGCCATCTGGTGTGTCTATCGGAACGGGCTGGGTTATCGGGGGAGGGGGGCGATAAAGTTTATCGCTTTTTAACTCAGCTCTGGACAAAAAACTGTTTACTTGTCGGATAACAAGTTTCAAGTATCTCTCATTTATTCATCTGGCTTCGCGGATATTTAGCCATGCCATATTGAATGGCATGGCTTCAAATTAATCTATAGCCTGCGGCTCGTGCCGTGCAGGGATGCACAAATGTCGTGGTGGCAGGATGCCAATAAACGACCTGAATGTGCAAACACTTCTGTGACACGGTGAATAGAAACGGTTGGTTTCTGAGCTTATGAACGAGAGGCATGGATGCCGAGCTGGCTTTTAGATATGGATTTCGTTGAAAAGCGATCCCTATACGCTCTGCGACATCATCCCTGATGCCGAAGGTCACAGCCGCGTTTACACCTGAGTGTTTATTTCTTCGATTTAAGTTTTCAGGTTGTAGCTCGATTTTGGACAGAAGTGAGCTTAAGGCTTATCTCTAGCTCATGAGCTTAGATTTGGAAAAGTATGGCAATTGTATGTGCGTAACGCCCCGTTCAGGCGCACATTTTATGTAGCGTTTTTGTGCAATAATTGGAGCCTGCGACAAATGCACAAAAATGGCGTAATAAAATGTGTCGCTTGCAACTGCTTGTTAGGTTTGAACCCTACTATGCCAGTACTGTATTTTATTCAAGACCCCAACATAGCATTTTATCGGGTTATAAATAACTCGAACAATTGAAGTTGAACGTCACAACTTTCTTTTTGTTTATGACCATTTTCTCAGGTGAAAATTTATAGCTTGGCCTTGGTCTTATGAAATTTGAACTAACACATTTTCGCTATCCGCATCTAAGATTGACTTTGGATTTTGAGCATATCCAAGCTCGTCATTAACATAGGATGCTACTGATTTAGCCAAATAGTCACTCAACGATCTATCTGTCACGTATTTTTCTGACAAAATTGCTTCAGGCTTCTCACCTTTTATAGCTTGAGATAGGTGGTAGGTCCAAATCCCTTGCTTCAAGTTATCACATGAATACGAGCTTTGTCCCGGTTGACACGAGAAATATGATGCCAGATAGTTACTATCACTTAATACGAGCTTTATTTCATCCACATCAATATTTGACAGCGTATTCCTGCTATTGTCACATACAAATGACTGTGCACAAGCGTCAATAAAAATCATCGCAGAATTACACTCCGACTTAGACAGAGGATCCAATAAGATATCGCGAAGTGAAATTGCAGTTTTATCAACATTCATTGGGTGCATATCGTAAGTAGATAAGTAATTAGTTACACCGTTATGAAAGCCGTGACCAACATAATAAAAAATAAGTCGATCTTTTGAGGACAGTCCATAGAAAAGGCTTTGTAGGTCATACTGCAAGCTGCTTTGTAATGCTTCTTCATTAAGAATTAAATGAATATTTTCTTCTTCTACACCTAATTCATCAATTAAAACTGTCTTAAACAAGTGAGCATCTCGCTCAGCATATTTCACCGGAGGAATCTGGTTTTGTTCTCTAGTAGCGTAATTTTCAATACCAATAATAAGTGCTACTGTTTTTTCAAAACTTGGCTTTGATAAAGTTTTCTCTGCTTGAGGAGATGTCTCATGTTTAAGTTTATTTTCGCTTCCTTCTCTTATATATATTTCATCGCCGAGGGATATTATATCTTTGGACTTTTCGGTCTTTATAACAAAAAGCCGTTTTGCATTACTATCAATCCAATCACAAATAACCTCAGGCTTCTGTGAGAGGAATGAAATTGCTTCCGTCATGATTTCACCAATTCGGTAATCAGAGCTTATACCAACTGTCTCATTCAGAGTTGATGTAACCTCGTTGATTCCAAAGACTAAAGTACCGCCTTCTGTATTTGCGAAGGAAGCTATTATTTTAGCAACCTGAAAAGGTGCTAAAGGAACTGCATTAAATTCGTGCGTTATAGATTTTTGTTTGTTACATAACTCTGTTACTTCAGCACTTGAAATAGCTAACCTGGTTACCGGAATTTTATTTATTTCTGTTAACTTGAGAAGTTGTCCCAAAGTGATCTTTTGGGGCGTATTTTTGCCATCTTCGCACCATAGCTCAGCATCTACATACTGCAGCACATCAAACTCTGAAGTGTAATAAAGCAGAACTTCATCATTATCTGAAGGTCTAGCGACTACGGTTACACTTTTTCCATTCTTAGTGATACCTCCGATAATACTTTTGGCTATTTCATAGTGATTAGAGCAATCGTATTCGGGTAAAGAATTTAAGTAGTTAACAATGTTTTTTACTGCTCTTGATATTAACCCTTGGACATACTTTAGCCGTTCATAATCTGCTGAAGGGATATGAAAAAAACTTGGGGAAATACCCTTTATATCTACTTCTTCTTCAAGCTCTTCAAATGAGCGTATAGTTTTACTAGCCAAAGGTGCTTGAATAGTTTCACCTGTGACAGATGTTTGCTTATTGATGAATAATTCAGTATCTAAAATCTCAATACACAATTCTTTGAAATGATCGTTTATTTCACTATTTTCTGACCTTAAGAGAAAATCTAGTTTCTTATCGTGACCTAGTAACTCAAAGTAATTGCATAGCTTATCTGAAAGTTCTATTAATACTCGATTCGCATTCCACGGCTTTGTCACATAAAGCTTATTCTCATCAAAATGCAAATTAACATTTCTAATGAAGTCGATATCACCATATTTAATCTGTAATGCATCAGCTTCAATAGCTTCTAACTTCGACAGTTTATCGTCTAACTTTGCAATATTTTCTTTAGTTGTATCATCACTGTATTCATTAGTTATCCAAGCTTTAAAATACGCAATTATATTTTCTAGTTTAGTTATGAAGCCGTTAGATTTTTCAGGGGTTGTTTTAATTAGCTCAAAATCACCTTGTTTCAAAACCTTAATATTGAAAGCCTTTAAAAATGATTTTAAATTAGGGTTTCTTTTGTTTTCTGCATTCAATTCTAAAAAATCAAACTCATCATGGAATATGTTGCTATTTCCATCTAAGAAATATTTCAAAGAACTGCAACTTACAGGAGTGCCACTAGTATTTTGCAATTGTGAGTCTTTGGCCCACTCTTCAACTTGTTTTAACTCTTGTTCATTCCAATTAACACACTGAGTCAATAACTCTTTATAGACTAACTGTATTCTTTCGATATTTTTCTTTTTAACATTACCTTTATCAGTTGTGTCGTTTGATATTTCTTTAAGAAGTTTTAGATGGTCAGCAATCTCTAAAGAAGTTTTAAAGTCAAAGAATGAGAGCCAATTAGGTGTTAATTGAACACCATCAAATATGGGTAGGTAATTACCTGCAATTTTCTTCATTTCTTCTGTATTAAGAAGCACTTTATCTGATGATTCACATTCCTTAGTGACAACAGGTATACACTTGAGGTTTTTGATAAACCATGAGGTATAACTACCAACTTCGTCACCACTTGTTCTACCTGGCCTACCAGAGTTACCCCAGAATGCTATTGGAAATGAAATTAGATCTGTAGCAGAGCAATTTTCAACAATATCTCTCCAAAACTGTAGAGAGAATTGGTAATTATCAATTGAGTCGTTTATAAACTTAAGAGTTGATATTTTACTATAAGTATCAGCTGTAAACGTTGTTTGCCAGGGATTGAATTTTTTATCACTCCCATCAAAATAATTATTTAAATAGCCTTGTGTCACCAGCTCTGTTCGGCTTGTTTTATCTTCAATTGTTATACAAGTTATTCCATCTTGAACACCAAGTAATTTAAAAAACCTCTTCCATTCATCTGTATCTGCTTTTGTAGTTAAATAAACATCACTAACAAATATATCTTTATTTAGCATACCTTCTATTTCTAGACGAGGTGAATATATTTTCGATAAAAAACACTCACTTGCCTTTAGTAGGCATCCTTGAACAGTCATTAGTTTTAGGTTCGATAAACTTGAAAGCACACCTGCAGTTAAGTCACCTTTTTTATAAAGAGAAAATAGGTCATGCATGGTTTTAACTGCATTTTCTTCTGTAATATAACTTTCTGCATTAGGAATTATTGTTTTAGTAATAAAACTGATATCTGTTTTTTCAACCACCCCAAGATTCCCGAGCCATGACCTGATATTAATTTCAGTTGAGAGCCAATCTTGCAGCCTTTGGTGAATAAAAGATAATTCACTATCTTTTACATTCCAGCTTGTGTCCTTACTTGTTGGAAAATAAATGTCATATGGTGCGTTTAAAGCCCCTTTATGATCCCAAATAAAAGCTAATTTACTAAGTTGTGTGTTAGTAATGCTTTCAAAAGTTTCTTTTTCAGAAAGAAATTTAAGGTGCTTTATTAACTCTATGTTGTTTTCTATCGAATGAGCATCAATAAAGCCTTTTGATTTGACGAATTCAGCTAAACATTTCCATTCAAAAGTACTCGCTCCTAATGCTTTAAACTCCTTACCAAATCCAGTGTTTTCGACAAAGACTTTAGTACTTTCTTTCCCTGTTGATTCAGAACCGACAATAAATGATTTTATCGCTTCCTCACCAATAAATGACTTTCTCGATAAGAAAGTAAAGTCGATTATTGAGTCTTTAATTTTAACTAATGATTTCGGTTTCTCTCGCACAAAAGCAACAGTTTCGATAGCTTCTTGCCTACCTATATTAAATTGCGTTCCCAATTCATCATTGTGTATTTTATCTGGAATCAACTTATAAGCTTGATACTGATATTCAGTCTCAACTAAGCGTGCAATCCATTTGAATATTTCAACCGAAATACTCTTAAACAGCCATTGGTTCCACTTTGAGTCTGCGTGAAGGTGCTCTCGGTTTGCGTTGGTAAGAAAGCTAGTATTTACTAAAACAGGTAGTGAGTATTTAGTTTCTTCTGTAGGTAAATAAGAATATATTCGTCTTTCATTCTGATACAGTTTAACTATTCCATCAGTACCTGTTTTTGCAGCAAGTGTTAACTCAATGGTTTCGGCATTTAATAGCTTGTCGGGTATATTCCTTTCATCTTGAAGAGCGACTTTTAGATCACTAGGTACGCTCAATGTTATAGAGCTAGTCAACCATTTGTTTTGTTCGCTTTGACCATTTTTTAAAACTATACGGTTACTTTCAGAACGATCTATTTCAATATGCTTTCTATTATCTATGTCAAAATTAATTGATGAAATACTTTTCAGAAAAAGGTACATATTTACATCTTCTGACAATTCTTTAAGAGCCAAAAGAACATCGCCTTTATCATGTAATTCTATAATTGTCGCTACATTTGCTTTTATTGTATTTAGATATAGTTCTATAGGCTTCAAAATCCCTTCACTTACTTCGGTGTAAATAGGAGTTATCTGCCACGGGTTAACAAACTCTCTATCACTTTTTGCTTCCCACTCATCTTTTGTACCATCCCATATCCAATCAAATGGATAGGATGCGTCAAACCTAAAAAATTCATTATCGGTAAAAATCGTAACTTTATCAGACTGTCCAAAAACTGACTTAAACCCTATACCTTTATAGCCCGTTTTACTTGAGTCTTCTTTTTTAGTTCCATTATTAACATTACAAATACCTCTTATATCACGAGGACTAAACTTTCGGCCTGAATGAGCTACAACCAGAGAATTTCCGAATATCTTTATCCAAACTTTTACCGTACTTTCTGGCTCTGATGAATCATCTGCATTTTGTAAAAGCTCGTAAATGAAACGTTTTGAATCTGTATATAAATCCGTAGATAAAGACACTAAAGAGCTTGCTTGGTTTGTCGCTTGATCTGGTGTTGCATAATTAGTATTTTCATTGAATAAATCATCAATTACTTCTTTTATCTTCATTTGTAAATCTCTTTTAATGCTCAATTTTTGCTTCAGTAACTTCATTTGGCAGATATTGCTAATGTTTCTAGCTCATCGCCCACTTTCCAGCCTATGAACATTTTTAAAACTACATCAGCGTAATGATTCAGTCGATTTATACGCACCTACGTCCTAAACCTAACAGCTTATTGAATAGCAGCTCAATAAACTGCTGCCTAAAATTTAACTTACAGCAACTATGCCATGCTAATACACTGAAATAAAGCGACAAAATCAACATCGTTTCCAGAAAAGTTGAATAAGCCGCCCGCAAAGCTGAGCAAGTTGATGTAGAGGTCTCTACAACAAACAATCAAACCCTTTTAATTCAATTGATTAAACATTTAACGGCAGTTTATTGAGCATAAACATCAGGTTTTTGCTCACTTTTGTCGCGGGTTATCTGTGAGAAAATTATCGCTGTGTATTTGCATAATGTTTTTCGGGTTCTAAGTAACCCATTGATAAAAAACATAAGGCTATATTGGCTGTTCATTGGTGGCGATATGTCACTAGTTAACACGAAAAGGGGCAGAAGTAAGTTAGATATCCCGAAGCTTGCGGGTAGTTTGAAGCCTAATCGAAGAGATAACTTTTTTGTAAATCAGTCAGTGCAGATGCGTCTGAGGGTATCGAAAACAGGGAGGTTTTCGTTAAGCGGCCAAGGATGGCTTCACAGCGGCCCGAAGACGTATCTGCACATCCCCTCTCCGGGCAGGCGGTAGATAACAATGAAGGTAAAACCTTCAAATAAACTATCCAATACCGACTCAGCCAGAAGCTAAATTAAAAAAATATAACAAGCCTTCATTAGAAGGTGAGCTTATTGCCCGTTACGTTTAACGGGCATCGGTAATGGGCATAGATAACGGAATTATTTTTTAGCGGTCAATGTGGCCTGCTGTTTCATCACGCTGTGCCAGAAGCTGGCTCCCAGTTCTCCGATGACCCGGGATTCACCGTTGAGCAGCATGGCCATACCTATCTTAAGGCGTGGAGAGTAGGCGACCTCGGCGACGTAACCCGCCACCCAACCGGCGTGATAAACCAGCTCCTCGCCCTCGAAGTCATATACCCGCCACCCCTTACCGTAGTGGGCATTATTGAGGTAGTCTCTCCAGGCACGGCGCCTCAGCTCTTTGCTGGTGCGTACCCCCGGGGTCTTAATATCATTCAGGAGTCTGGGGCTGAGTACGTCCGGGTTATTGCCCAGGTTGGCTATCAGCCATTTAGAGATGTCCAGAATACTGGCGTTAACACCGGCGGCGGGCTCCACCTGATAGTAGTTAGGTTTTACCTTCACCTTTTTAAACCCTGAGCGGGTCTTGATATGGGGCTTAGCGCGGTTTTTGGTCGCAAGAAACTTGTCCATGCCGATTGAGGCCGAAGTCATCTTAAGTGGGGTAAATATTCTGTCTGTCACTAAATCTGCGTAGTCGCTGCCGGTCTGTTGTTCTATCACCGGCTGGATAAATGAGAAGGCGATGTTCTGATAGCTGTAACATTTTCCCGGAGCGCACATAGGTTCTAACTTGGAAAATTTGGGGATGATTTTTTCCAGCTTACGATTAGCATTGAGAATATTGTCGTAGCTGTTCGGCATCAGTCCGGTACTTTGACCTATTACGTGACCTAAGTTGATCTGTTTCGAGGCGACGGGATCGGCCAGAGTGAAGTCGGGCATATAGTCAATCAGGGGATCTTCCCAGCTAAATCGATTTTCGTGGACCAGCATGGTGGCCAGGGAGCCGGCAAAGGTTTTAGATACCGAGGCAAGGCGAAAGACGGTGTTGGAGTTAACATTGAGTTTGCCGCCTTTCTCCCTCTTGCCATAGGTACTTAACTTTAAAATGGCATCATCTTCGATAATGACGAAGGCGCCACCGGGAACCTTATTTTTTTTCAGCTGTTTATGAAATAGTGTCTTAAAGTCATCACTGATCCCCTGGTACTGGGATCTGGCCTCACCGGATGCGGAAAAAAAAAGGCTAAAGAGGGTGAGGGTGATAAGCGGAACAGGCGAACGAAACATGGATTGTATGGCTCCAATATGTGAGATGAAGGCTGCCCTGAAAATAGATCATAATTATAACAATAATCCTTGCCTATAAAATACAGCTTAATGAGCAATCGGGTTTGGCTGACGCATTTTTGCCCATAGCGTTAATTGAATTAGGCTAGCGGGGCTTGCTTAGTGGCGGGCCGAATTGGTTTTCATTGCAGCGCATTCAATCCCCGGTTAGGCTGTATCAACTCTAATTAATGGATTAAATATTATGACCTTAGCCCTGGTGAGCGATGCCGGCAGCGATAATGGAATGGCGACGATTCAATGTGTACTTAACTCACTTGGCTTAAAGAGCCCCCGTGTGGCCTATATCGCCTCCGAGCCGGATCCTGAGCGTTGTTACTATCGGGCAACGCAGGAGATCTACCACCGGCTCGGCGCCGAGCTGTGCCACTATGTCGAGCTGGAAACCGACTTCGATGCAGCAGTTGCCGATGCCATGTTCGGTTTCGATGGGATACATCTGTCCGGTGGCGATACCTTCAGGTTTCTTAAGTGGCTTAAAAAAAGGAATCTGATTGAACCGCTACGAAAATACCTCAGTGAGGGCGGTGCGCTTATCGGGGTCAGCGCAGGTGCCATGATAATGACCCCCTCAATCGAGAGTGCCTGGCTTTGTGGTGACAGTAATGATGTTCAGTTACAAGATCTAACGGCCCTGTCACTGTTGCCGTTTCAGTTTATCCCACATGTGGACAGCGATATCAAAAATGGCTCGGCGCTGCTCGATACCCTGTCAGCCAGATACGCAGATGTGAATAGCCCCTCGCCACAGCGATGGGATAAGCCAACTGCTGAGCTCTGTTTTTGCCCCGATGATGCGGGAATTGCTGTGATAGACGGTGAGGTCATCGAATTTGGCCAGCCCGTCAACTACCGGGCAGGGAGTTAACAGTCCGGGTTTACTGTGTCAGTGAACTAGTGCTATAAAAAAACCGCCTCAAAGACGGTTTTTTCGCTAGTAATCATGGGTTACCTGTTCTTAAGCGCCCTATTGAAGCGCTCGAAGCCCGCTTCAAGATCGGCAATCAGGTCGTCGGGGTTTTCAAGCCCGACATGGAGGCGTACCAGGGGCTTGCTGCTATCCCATTTGGTGGCCGTTCTCAATTTATCTATACCAAAGACGCCTAAGATGAGGCTTTCAAACCCGCCCCAGGAGAAGCCCATCTTAAAGTGCTCCATATTTTCAACCAGTGCCGTGACCGAGTTAAGGTTGCCTTCTTTGAGCACAAATGAAAACAGGCCATTGGAGGCGGTGAAGTCGCGTTTAAAGAACTGATGGCCGGGGCAGGTGTCGAAAGCCGGATGGCGGATGTGGTCTACCTCGGGCCGGCTGGCCAGGTAGTTGGCAACCTTGAGTGCATTTTGTTCATGCTGCTGCATACGCACTCCCAGCGTTCGCAGTCCGCGGCTGGCCAGATAGACATCATCGGGGGAGGTGCATTGCCCCATCAGGTAACTATTTTCTCTCAGCTGATCCCAGTGGGCCGCATTGGCGGTGGCGGTTCCCATCATGACATCTGAATGTCCAACAATATATTTAGTGGCGGCCTGAATCGAGATATCGACGCCCATATCGAAGGGGCGCGAGTTGATGGGAGATGCCCAGGTGTTATCGAGCATGACGACGATATCGTGTCTGTGCGCAATTTCACTCAGCGTCGGCACGTCCTGCACCTCCATGGTGATGGACCCCGGCGACTCGAGAAACAGTACCTTGGTATTGGGCCTGATAAGCTCGCTGATCCCTGCACCTATCATAGGATCGTAATAGGTGGTTTCGATTCCAAGGCCCGCAAGTAGCTTATTACAAAGGTCCCGGGTAGGCTCATAGGCACTGTCGACCATCAGCACGTGATCGCCGGCTTTCAGGAATGAGAGCAGGGCACCGCTGATAGCTGCCGAACCCGAGGGATATAGTGCGGTTCCAACGCCCCCCTCCAGCTCGGCGATGGCGGCCTGAAAGGCGAAGTGGGTCGGTCCTCCGCGCCTGCCATAAAACATCTCTCCATTGGCCCGGTTTTTGGTGGCGAAACGCATCTCCTCCATGGTATCAAACACCATGGTCGAGGCACGAAATACTGGAGGGTTGATGACGCCTTTGGTCCACTTTTTATCTCGACCGGTACTGATTATCTGTGTCTCTTTTTTCATAGGGTACTGTCCACAACCGAAGAGGATTAAAATTATTTAGCCATCTTAACATCTATACGGCTAAATGAAAGCTCAAGTTAACGGCTCATCTGCCTACCCATCTTAATCGAATTGAGAGAGTTAGCTACTCCTTGTGAAGTGGCAGAGTCACATGTATCTCTACCCCGGATTGAAGGTGCTTGTGTTCACTGTCTTTGGTCTGGCCCTTTTGGTGACTGGAGATGTTGCCAGCCACTATGGAGCCCTGATGGAACTGGGTTATCAGCCTGGCAATATAGAGCCCCAGACCCAGGTGAGGCTTATCCTGGGCTTTTTGTTGACGTACCGAGACCATTGACTCGAAGATCTGTTCACTCATCTTATCCGGTAGCTCAGGCCCTAAATTGCCGATGGTCAGCACTGCTTTTCGGTTTTTAACCTCGAGCGACACAGTGATAGGGGTGCCGGGCAGACAAAACTCCAGTGCATTGGCGATGAGTTTGTCCATCAGCTGGGCGATGTACTCGGGTACCCCGCGCATGGTCAATGGCTCATCGGGTATGCTGAGCACAAACTCCTGCTGTGGATAGGTGAGTTGATAGCCTTGCATACAGCCGTTTACCACCTTAGATAGCGGGAAGGTATCGACTTCGGCTTTGGATAGACTCTCTTCGAGGCGCGTTGCCTCACTCATGTTATTGAGGATCATGCTAAGGCGGCTAACCCCCTCCTGAGCCCGGTCGACATATTTGCGACTGTCTTTATCGAGCTGCTGTAAACTCAGGTGTTCCAGAGATGAGCGCACAACGGCAACCGGTGTCCTCAGCTCGTGTGATAACCTGGATGACATATTCTCCAGATAGTGGGTGTACTGACCCAGACGGCTCACTATGCTGGCGAAACTTCTGGAGAGATCGCCGATTTCATCACGCACTTTTGAGCCCTGAATATGGTTGGTGATCCGTCCCTGACTGTCGATGGCGCGCTCGGCCTCGTCTCTTAGCTTTCGGATCCGGCTGGAGATGCTGGAAGCGAAGAAGAACAGGGCCAGGGTGCCCATGCTCATAACCGTTAAGATGACGTTGAACAGCTTCTCCAGCGCCTTGTTTCTCAGGGTCCGTATTCCATGGGTCGTCTCCTCGGATATCACGACACCCATGACCTTATCATCTATCCAGATGGGGCTGGCGGCGGCTAAGATCACGGCCTTGTTGTCCGGTGTCAGGCGCCAGGTCGAGCCTTGCTTGCCCGACAAGGCTTTTTGGATATGACTGCCTTCCAGAACGGTGGAATCCTGAAGTGAGTCGACAAAGTCCTTAGGTGGTGTTGTCAGTATCTTGTAATAGAGAGGGATCAGATAGTTACGTTTAAACTGCCCCCAGAAGGAGGGATCCGGCGCCTCTTTGACCGTCCGGGTCCAGACGCTGCTGCCGGTGCGAATATCGCCGGACTTGGCCAGTACCCGTCCATGTTTATCCACCACCCAGATCCGCGAGCTGTTATGGCTCATTCCCTTGATGATGCTCTCAATCTCGGGAGAGGGCACCAACACTGTGCCGAGTTTATCGACATCGTCGATGGCCGAGGTGCCGACAACGGCATCGAGCCGTCGGGTTTTGGGGTTATTGACATCGTGGATGGCAAAGCCTAACTTACTGCCAACCATATCCAGCGGCATACGCAGCTCGATGTTGTATCCCAGTTTTGTCTTTCTCCATTTTCCCTGTATCTGGACTTCGGGGGTGACCGGCGTGCTGAGTGCCGGGTCTTCCGGCAGCTCGAAGGCGCTTATCCAGCCATCTTTAATGGTGGAGATGATGTAACGTTTAAACACGCCATCGGGCGCGAGTGTGGCAATGGTCAGGTGATCGTTGAGATCGATCCTTAATGTGTTTTTACCACGATAGATCACATTGGGGTCGATAACTTCGAAGAAGCCATAGAGGTAGCCCGAGTACTTACCCACCATATGGGTAAAACTGACGTTTAGCGGGGTGTTGGGATCGGCTTTGAATATCTGATGGCTTTGGCCGTACTCTATGCTCTTGTGACGATAGTCTGCCCAGTCCGACAGTTTTCCATCGAGCTGAATCGGTCCCGCCAACGGGTAAGCATAGAGATCACGTCCCTGTTGAACCTGAGTTAAGAAGCTGGCCTGACTATCGAATAGTTTCGGTCTCTCGTGCAGGGCGGTGGCAAGGGCCTGCGTCGTGCCCTCCAGTGTCTTCTCCTGCCCGTGTCTGAGGTATTTCTCCATCTCCCAAACGTACTGGTAGCCAAGCCAGGGAAGACAGAGCAGAAATAGTGACAGGACGGCAACCTTGGTTCTAAGACCTATAGGGAGGTTAAACATCAGCAGATCGCCAGGTCGATAATGCCGATATCGGAGGTTGAAGTGTTGTAATGCGCATAGAGAGTGGTGTCATCGTTTACCCCTGAGGATCCCAGCGGTAACCCATGCCATAGACGGTATCTATGCAATCGAACTTCTCATCCTGAGCGACGAATTTCTTTCTGATCCGTTTGACATGAGAGGTGATAGTGCTGTCGTCGACAAATATTTTTGCCTCCTGCATCAGCTCCTGACGGTTCTTGACATGGCCCGGGCGCTTGGCAAGGGCGTGCACCATCCAAAATTCGGTGACGGTGAGCTCAATAGGGGCATCTTTCCAGTACACCTGCATCCGGTTGGCATCGATAGTCAGCGCATCCCGCTCGAGGAGGTTATCGTTTGTCTGTGCCTTATTCTGAAGATCAGAGCGTCTGAACAGGGCGGCAAGTCTGGCTATCAGATGTGGAAAGCTTACATCTTTACTCAGGTAATCATCGGCGCCCAAGCGAAGTCCGCAAACGGTATCGAAGTCACTGTCTCTGGCCGTTAAGAAGATGATCGGCAGGTTGCTCGACATGGCGCGCAGTGATTGACAGAGGGTGAAGCCACCATCTATCTCGTCTTCGAGTCCGATATCGATAATAGCCAGATCCGGCAATCGGGTACTGAAAGCCTGCATGGCGGTGGGGCGGTTAGGATAGGCCTGTACGCTGTAGCCCTGCTGCTGCAGTACCTCTTTGTAATTTTCCCGGATAGCGACTTCATCTTCTACGATTGCTATGCGTTTCAGTGACATGAAATAAACCTTGCTTGTTGTGATGCTGGTAATGACGGTTCATTGGTGCTGCACTATAGGGAGCTAGCCTGCACCTGACTCATCTTTGGCTTATGTATGGTGCAATATCTATAGGAGAGCTCAACTGTCACCCTATCGTTTGCAATAGGGTTAACGGCTGAGCAGCTTGCCATACTTTGCCTTGTTGCCAGTGACTATACAGGAAAAATGGTGGGATAAAAGGCAACTGAGTCAATTGCCATTTTCTTGCCACAATTCATAGTTGTAATGCCATTTTTGCTCCCCTGCTTTGACATTTAAATCATGTTTAATTCACTCATCGAAACGGTGTCGGGTTTTGAAACGATAAATACCGACTCCTCATATATTGAAACCATAAGCGTAGGGAAAACAAAATGAAAAAGCAGATAATCGCAACTATGTTAGTAAGCAGCCTGGCCGTATCAAATGTCAGCTTCGCAGCCGATACCGATGGTGAGCGTCAACATCACGAAGAGCTGATCGGATTGAGTTCAGGCATTGTGCTCGGTGCTGTGGTTGCCGGTCCGGTCGGTGCCATCATAGGTGCCTTTACCGGTGGCATCATAGGCAAGTCCGTTGCCGATGAATCGGAGCTTGAGTCTCAACAGGCACAATTGGCGCTTCAGGAATCCAGAATGAATCAGCTGAGCGATGAGAACCGGTCATTGATGGCGATATCGGATCAATATGAGGAAGCACAAATTCAGCTGACTCAGCTCAGAGCCGCACAGCAGCAGAAACTGACAGAGCTTAGTCTGGGGTTGAACGTACAGTTTAAAACAGGTTCTTCTGAACTGGTCCCACATTTTAAGGAGCAACTCGATGAGGTGGCCTACGCCATGTCTTTGTCCCCGGAGTTAAGGCTGGATCTTACCGGTTATGCAGACAGAAGAGGAGACAGCACCTATAACCAGGCACTGTCTGAACAGAGAGTTGCCGAAGTAAAGAGCTATCTGGTTAATAAAGGGGTAGAGGAGGGACGGTTGGATTTCAGGGCCTATGGTGCCAGTGCGCCGATGACACAGGAGCAGAGCTTCGAGAATGATTTCTTCGATCGCAGAGTAACGGTAAAACTGGTAACAACTGAGTCTGCACTGACCGCGAACAACTAGTGCTGGTTTCATCATAAAGGAATATGTTTATGAAATTTGACTCAGCATCATCCGGCAGCCAGGGAGCCCCCATCCGGGGGGCTCTCGGTCACCTTGCCCTTGTCTGTGTATTACTGCTGTGTGTAGTCTCAGATGGGAATGCAGCGAATGAAACCGAGCCGATGCAGGGGAGCTTCGTTTATCGCTTGCCCGGCGCGGGTGGGGAGATAGAAGAGCGGGTTTCACTGCCATTACAAACCGAAGTTGAGATGAAGGTCTCAGGTTGGGTCAACCGGGTGAAGGTGAAACAGACATTTAAAAACCTTAGTGGTCAGTGGCTCAACGGCAGCTATCGGTTTCCACTGCCTAACGAAGCCGCGGTTGATGGGATGAGATTACTCGTCGGCTCACGGGTTGTCGAAGGGCAGGTTAAGGAGCGAGTCGAGGCGAAGAGAGTATTTGAGGAGGCCAGAAAGACAGGTAGGCGAGCCAGCCTGGTTGAGCAGGAACGACCAAATATTTTTTCGACCTCGGTGGCCAATTTAGGTCCGGGTGAACTGCTGGTGGTAGAGATAAATTATCAGGAGCTGGTGGCCTTTGATGCGGGCGAGTTCAGCCTCAGGTTTCCTATGGTCGTTAATCCAAGGTATTCCCCGGAAGATAAAGACAGGCCAGCTGACGATTTTCAATACCAGAGTATCACTGGTGATGAGAGTTGGCTGGATCAGTTCTCAGCTGTGGGAGCATTGCTTAGTCGCAGGGCTGGGAGAAGCTCAACAGCTCCTTCGGTGAATATCCGGGTAGAGCTCGATGCCGGGATTGGGCTCGATGAGATCGTGAGCCCCTATCATGATATAGATATGACGCCACTGAGTAATACCTCCTATCGGCTCCAATCAGAATCTCAACTGGTAGCCGACAGAGATTTTGTGCTGCGCTGGCGGCCTGTTGCGGGCAGCGAGCCTACGGCCAGTGTGTTTACCCAGAGGGGACAAACCTATTCGACAGAAGAATCGATGAGTGAAACCGGGGAGAAGCTGGCTAACCCGGACGATTATGCACTGATCATGTTGCTTCCCCCCTCTGAGCACAGGAACATAGATCCTATTCCCAGAGAGTTGATCTTAGTGATAGACACGTCAGGCTCTATGTCGGGGGATGCCATGGAGCAGGCTAAAGCGGCGATGAAGTTCGCATTAGCGGGCCTTGACAGTGTTGATTCCTTTAACGTGATCGAGTTTAACTCACACGTGACTTCACTCTCTTCTGAGCCATTAGTCGCAAATAGCAGGAATATCATTATGGCGAATCGATTCGTCGATTCGTTAACCGCTGACGGGGGAACCGAGATGGCACCGGCACTGGAAATGGCGCTGACTCACAGAGCCGATACAGCTGGTTATCCCGTGTCTTCGGGCATAAAAGCTGAAACGGGAAGTCGATTAAGGCAGGTGCTGTTTATGACAGATGGTGCCGTGGCAAATGAAGCAGAGTTATTTAACCTGATAAAATATCGAATTGGAGAGAGTCGCCTGTTTACCCTCGGCATAGGCTCTGCGCCCAACTCTCACTTTATGCAGAGAGCCGCAGAGTTTGGCAGGGGAACCTTTACCTATATTGGCCATTCAGATGAGGTAAAGCAGAAGGTTCAGGGACTGCTGCATAAGATTGAGCAGCCGCAGATAACCGATATAAAGCTCAGATATAGCGATGGCACGGTGCCGGACTACTGGCCGGCCAGAATACCGGACCTATACAGCGAAGAGCCGCTTCTGGTTGCGATAAAGATGCGTCACTCGGTTTCACCCGACAAGGTCATAGTTTCAGGAATGATTGCGGGTAGGTATTGGCAGGAGCTGCTGTCGCTGGATAGCGCAGTCTCTGAAGCAGGCCTGGATCTTATCTGGGCCAACAAACAGATAGCAGCGCTCGAGCTGAGCAAGGATGGAGCGAATGACAGTAGGGTGAAGCAACAGATCATCGCTCTGGCTCTCAAGTATCACCTTGCGAGTAAGCACACCAGTCTCATCGCTGTAGATGTTACTCCGGTTAAGGATTCCTCTATTGTATCGAATAATGCCGCAGTGATCCCGGCAACACCATTTGGTTGGAGGCCACCCGAAGGTACGCTGCCGCAAACGGGCACAGATAGTCGGTTATTGGTTGCGATGGGGCTGATCTTGTTAAGTCTGTTGATAGCTTACATGTTGAGTTTTCCCGCAAACATAAGCAGATCATTGGTGCAAAAGATGGCGGGAAATCGAGATGCGTTATGAAGTTATCCCAAATTTTACATCTTACCCTAATCGGTTCGATACTCATTTTCAGTCTTACATTAATTGGCAAGGGGACATATATGCAAGCTAAGGCTCATTTTGCTCAATACCTGATAATGCAGGCCTGGGAGCAGACATTGGAGGACAGTCAGCCCCATAAGCCCTGGAGTTGGGCCGATACCTACCCGGTATCTAAGATGACATTTATTGCCGAAGGGGAGGAGTCGACATCGCAGCGGGTACTCTATGTTCTGGCGGGGGCTTCCGGAAGAAATCTAGCCTTCGGTCCGGCTGAGCTCGATATTAACTCACAGAAACGAGGCGGGAACAGGGTCATAGCCGGGCACAATGACACCCATTTCTCGATACTCAGCGGGGTTAAAACCGGAAGACAGATCCGCCTGCAAGATGCCAGTGGCAACGAGCAGCTGTACCGGGTAACAGAAACCTTGGTCGTTCATGAATCTGATACCCGGGTGCTCGAACCATCGAATGATAAGCTGTTAACCCTAATCACCTGTTATCCCTTTAACTCCCTGGAGGTGGGGGGAGCCTTACGTCTGGTTGTTAAGGCTGAGGCCGTCATCGGCTAGCGGATTGTGTTAACTTGAGATCGGCATGACGCGGTTTCGGCCCAGTCGCTTGGCTTCATAGAGTAGCTTATCGGCCTGCTCTATAAGCTGAGAGCCGTTCATGCCTGCTTGCCATTGAGCCACACCGAATGAGGCGGTGATGTTGTTGATCGTGGCTTCTTTTCGTCTATCTTTCAGGGAGACCTTCTCCAGACTGCGTCTCATCGCTTCGGCCAGGTGTCTGGCGGTTCTGAGCTGCTTGTTAGAGAGTAGGACAGCAAACTCTTCCCCACCGTAACGGTAGATCTTGACCCCCTCACGGCATGATTCGGAGAGACGTTTGGCCACGGCCTTAAGCACCTGATCGCCGAGCTGATGTCCGTAATTGTCGTTAAATGCTTTGAAATGGTCGATATCTACCAGGATAAGGCAGGTTCCTTCGGGGTTCTGGTTGAGGATCCCATTGAGATCGCTGTCGAATGCTCTGCGGTTGAGTATGCCTGTTAGTGCATCGAACAGTACATCTTTTTCAGACTGTTTAAGTTGCGATTTTAGCGCTTCTATCTCCTGTTGAGCCTTGCTCAGTTGCCCGGTAAAAAACTCGGTGCTGGAGCGGATCTCATCGGACTCTTTTACAAGGTTGCGAACCAGACCCAGTACCTTTTCCAGGCTTACTCCCTCCTCTTCGATTCTGTTAAGCTTGTCAAAGTTGCTGTCGATGCGGGTTTGAAACTGGGTGGCATCGAGGTTGGTATCTTTCAATGACTGGGACAGTTCGGTTGCCATGGCCTCAAGGTTCTGGCGCATATCTATGACATCTATCTCAACAGGATCGGAAACAAACTCCCGGTAGAGGAGTTCTGAATTCACCGGCGGACAGGTTTGATACTGTTCGACTATGGTATCGAGTTGTATATTCAGTGCCGGGTTCTGCTCACCTACATAGGCGTACCACAGTGCGTAATTGGTGGGGGTCGTGGGTATTTGATGTTTGAGCATCAATGGAACCGCTTTCTTTAAATTCTGCGCGGCTTGCTGCATTAATTCTTTACTCATTTCGATACCTGATTTGAATAAGCCAGTTTTTCTTAAACTTAGCCATTGAACCAATTTTAGAACAGATCTGCATTACGGGCTTAACCGAAAACCAGAATCATGATTCCGGTTTTCGGCTGCGTTTAAGCCTTAGTTCAGGGAGCGGTCTGTATCGGCGCCCAGCTTAACCATTTAGGGTTCAGCTTCTTGTGCAGGGTGAAGCTTTCATCGGCCGAGAGGCGGTTATCTGAGCGGGTCTGTTCCTGTGTTACAACACCTATACCACCGGCCATAATGGTCTCGAGTGAGCCGGTCTCAATCTGGGCACCGGAAAACAGTCCAATATCGACCTTTACTCCGGATAGATCCCAAAATTGGCTCGTCTGATTTACCAGATGTCGATACTGCTCTTCGATATGGGCACTCATCAGAACACTGTTACCCTTGTCAGAGAGTCGATAGCTGTCTACCTGGCCAATTTTAATACCGCGGAAGATGATAGGTGTTCCGGCTTTAATTGACCCTAAACTCCTATCTTCAAGGGTAAATTGTAACCACTGTTTTTTCACCACCACCGGTGTCGTCATGGCTCCGGTAAACTGTGAGCTGCTTCGAGTACTCTTACCGGGAGCGACGCCGACATAGGGGCCGGTTAGCATGGTCTCAGGCGCCTTGATCCCCGAAAGGGAGATCTGAGCATCGACCAGGTAATATTGCGCATCTTCCTGAGTGAAGTGCTCGGCGTAATCGCCATACAGGTAAGCACTCGCACTGACGCTTGTCAGGTCTTTACTCAAGGTTACGCGCTCAACTTCTCCCACTTGATGGCCCTGATAACGGATAGGGGCCTTGGCCGCTAACTTAACATCGGAGGGGAAGGTGAGGCTGATGGCCTTCGCCTGGGCGAGGGCTAACTTTTTGGACCCGTAGAGGTGAGTCTGTGAGCCCTTGGCATCAGATTCGAGTAGTCCCAGGCTGATACTGCCTTTTAACGCCCCCTGTATCGGAGCCAGATCGATCTCCAGTCCTGAAAGGGCAGCATTAACCGACATGGCGCTGTTACGCCAAAAAACAGAGTTGGGTTTGAGTAAACTTTTAAACTGCTTCTGGATACTCAGGCGTATTGAAAACTGTTCGGAATCCGCCAGCCAGTCGATACTGTCTACCCGGCCGATCTGCATCTTCTTGTAATAGACAGGCGAGCCGGGATTGAGATCGGCGCCGTCCGGACTGAGCAGGCTCAGCCTGGTGAGGTTTCTGTTGGCAAAGAAGGCCTGTGCGTCCTGCTCTGAGTCGAACAACATGAGTCGAGCGTTATTTTTGGCTAACTTTCTGCTTTTACCCTGAACGAGAGAGATTGCCCCCTTGGTCAATGTCGTCAGATCCCGTGTCTGTACCTTAACACCATCGAGGGATGCATCGATGGCCAGCGCCGACTCGGAGGTGAAGTAGCTGTTTTCCATGATGAGCTGAGAAAACTCGGGCCAGATCTCGATGTTATACTCAACAGCTGTCAGTGCATCATTGAGCTTTACCGAATTTACCTTGCCTATTGGGATCTGCTTATAACGTATCTCCGCATCTACTCCCAGTCCGGGATTCGTGTCGGCAGTTAAACGTAACTGGAGTTTAGACTGAGCGTGTTGTTCAGGGGCTTCATTGAGCAGTGCATATTGCTCAAGCGGGTCTCCGCTACCCAGAGAAAACTGGATGACACTACCGGTGATGAGCCGCTCGGGGTGTTGAATTCCCGATAGTGATAACTCTGCACCCTCGAGCCAGAATTGAGTCGAGCCCGACAACAGTTGTGCATGCTCCTCATCCAGCTTCGCCTTTAGCTGTACGCCTGAATCGCTCAACTCTGATTGGATAATACGGCCTATCTCTATGCCTCTGAAAACGATCTTAGTACCGACACCGGCCGCCTCGGCGTTGTCAGCCGTCAACATAAACTCTATGCCCCCCAGCGCCTCTTCCCGGCTGTCGAAAATTTGGTAACTCTGTCCGTTGCCTGCACCTGGTGAATCGTCATTTGAGCTGAAACTTAACCCTCCGGCCAGAATGGATGACAGGCTCTCTGATTTCACCTCTATCCCCGACAGCGATGCGTCTATGCTAAGACCGGAAACATTCCAGAACTGTGAGTCTGTTTTTACCAGGTGTGCATACTGCTTCTTGATAAAAGCGGTCATTAAGATGCGTTCAGAGCCCTCCAGACGGTAGCTGGTGATCTGACCGACAGGGATCTGGCGATAAAAGAGCTGCGAGCCAACATCCAATGACCCAAGGTTATCACTGGTTAGCTCTATGACCAGCCCATCTGTACCAGGCTGGACGGCGGGGGCGTTAATTTCGGCTTCGAAGAAGGATTTGGACTCGCCTTCACCCGGTTGAATCGCGATATAGTTGCCGGAGAAGAGGGCATCGAGCCCCTCCACACCGGTGATCGATGCCTTGGGGGCAACTAACCAGAACTTAGTGCCTTCATTAAGAAACGGCCCGGCGCGATAGTCCATCTTAAGGTCAACATTTACCCCCTTAAGATCATCATCGATACTGATATCGACAACTTTACCTACGGTGAGCCCCTGATAACGAACTAAGGTTTTACCTATATCGATCCCTGTTGCACTGGGGAAGTGGATCCGTACCTCGATGCCGGCTTCCTTGATACTTTTGACACCCAGCCAGGCGCCGAGAGCCAAGGCAACAAGAGGAAGTAGCCAAATAGGTGAAAATAGCTTCTTTTTTACAACTTTAGGTGTTTCAATTTGCGTCATCTTTCGATTCCAATCGATCCCAGAGTAAACGAGTGTCCAGCACCTTTGCCGCCATTTGAGTCAATAGAATGACCAGGGCGAATGCGGTTGCTGCCGGTGCGGGTTTTGCATCTAATAACTGGCCCATATTAACCAGTGCGGCGGTTATTGATATAACGAATAGGTCTAACATTGACCATCTTCCAATCCATTCGATGATATGAAATCCAATCATCAGCTTCTGTTTGGAGATCCCAAGCCGAAAGCTGATTGCGATCAGATAGACAGTCAGGCCTACGATTTTAAGCATAGGAACGAGAATACTGGCGGTGAACAGGATAATAGCGATGGGAAACATATCCGATTCGACTAAGTGCAGTATTCCGCTGAAGATGGTGTCGTGACGTATCTGTCCACGGTTGACAAGCATAGTGATCGGATAGAGGTTGGCCGGGAACAGCAAGATGGCCGCGGTGATAAGCAGGGCCCAGCTCTTATGCAGGCTCGAATGATCCCGGACGATTAACTCCTCGCCACAACGCTTGCAATGAATATCTTCATGGAGAGACAACTTTCGGCACGAGGGGCAGGGAGTCAGCCCGATATCTTTCCCCTGTGGCCGGTTGTTCAGCTCATCATTCATCCAGAACACTCCACATATGCTCCAGATT
Organism: uncultured Shewanella sp.; assembly: GCF_947501225.1. GTDB lineage: Bacteria > Pseudomonadota > Gammaproteobacteria > Enterobacterales > Shewanellaceae > Shewanella. The sequence goes on along the minus strand of NZ_CANMUW010000002.1, from coordinate 44,101 downwards.
ATATTCCCGTTGAAGAAATAACATCACCAGAAACAGCATGGTGAAGCAGAATGTTCCCATGCCCAGATAAATATCCGCAAAGTCTGAAAGTTGGAATACCGAAACGAGAATACTGATCATATAGATTTCGAGCATACTCAATTGCCCCAACAGACTCTGATAACTGAGCAGACGTTTCAGTATTTGACGAAAGAAGGGGGACTTTAATCGGTACTTGATGATTAAGATTTGTGATAATACCGACAGGATGAGTAAGCCAGGTGCAATGACTGCAGATATCAGGACGGCGATACCTACGATCCAGTAGCCCTGATTGGAGACCGCCATGGCCCCTTCAATAATAGTGGTGGTTCTGACACTCCCCAGAAAATGCAGCTCCAGTACCGGCATCACATTGGCAGGGAAAAAGAAGAGGACTGCGGTCAGGCATAGGGCCAACATACCGTTAATTGAACAGTACGGCGTATCGTATAGGGTCGTGTCACATCGAGGGCATAACGCACGTACACCGGAAGGCAGTGCCCGCTTTCGTATTACTAAGTCACAAGAGCGGCACAACACCACACTATTGTCAGCACAATCTGGTTCCATTGCCGATTTTAATCCGTATTACGCCTGTTAATGATAAATCTGTCTGCATTCAGTTATTGGGTATTCAATTCAAGCATGACAGCCAATCTAATTGATGGGACTGAATTTATTTGATAATAGGTCAGATACTATCAGATTTTCCAGAGTACTTGCATAAGAAGTTGTATTTATGAGACTCTGTAACTGTATATAAAAACAGTATGAGGGCAGTCATGGCAGTTGTTACTAAATTTGTTGTGGTCAGAGAAGGGGTTGAGAAGATGACATTTACATCTAAAAAGGAGGCCGATGCCTACGATAAGATGCTTGATATCGCGGATCAATTGGTGCCATTTTTGACCGGGTCTGATCTTGAACTCGATGAGGCTACCTGTGAAAAACTGAGTTTCTTTATGGCACAGAATAAAGAGCAGTTACTAAGCTTGTTGAAGGGCGCCCCTTTGAAAAAAGAGGCTTCATCAAAGAAGTCGGCTAATAAGAGCGAACCTAAAAAATAAATTGTTAGGAAGTTTGTATGATATCTGAATTTTATCGGTCCTTGGATAGTCAGGCACAAGCACTATTGTCTGGCGAAGATGATCTGATTGCGGCCATGGCTAATTTTTCGGCCCTTATTAATGATAGTGTAAAGGACTTAAATTGGGTTGGATTTTATCTGCTAAAAAACAAACAGTTAGTTCTAGGTCCATTTCAAGGTAAGGTCGCTTGTACTAGGATACCTTTAGGAAAAGGTGTGTGTGGTACTGCTGCCTCAGAGCGTAAAACACAACGCATTTCCGATGTTCACAAATTCGATGGTCATATCGCTTGCGATTCAGCCAGTAACTCTGAGATCGTCATCCCTGTGATGCATGATCAGGAGTTGGTTGCGGTTCTGGATATCGATAGTCCCAGCTTGGCGAGATTCAGTGAGACAGACCAAATCGGTCTGGAAAAACTGGTAAATAGCTTTGAAAATGCGTTATTTGGTCAAACTACAACCAATTTATCATAATTGGTGGTCGCATTCGTCAAAGTCCCGTTTATAATAGGCGGTTCGAATGATAAGGGCGTTGAGGTATTTCCATTCGTGGAATGAAAGCTTGGCGTTTGTTAATTGTAATTGCTAAGGTATGTTTGCTGTGTACGCTCTGAGTATCTGTTTTCAATGTAGCTATTGAGGCAAATATCCGGGCAATTACAGACAAATGTAAATGACTCTTGGTGACGTATCTTATTGATATGTACCGCCAGTGTCCCTTTTTTAACTGTGGAAGTAATGATGGAATCAACAGAGAAGTTGACCGACACCAACGCAATACTTGCGTATTTATATGAAACATTTCCTTTGTGCTTTATCGCCGAAGGTGAAACGAAGCCATTAAAAATTGGATTGTTTCAGGATTTGGCTGAAAGGTTAGCTGATGATTCTAAAGTCAGTAAAACTCAATTGAGAATTGCCTTAAGACGCTATACTAGTAGTTGGCGTTACCTGAAAGGCGTTAAAGCCGGTGCGCAGCGTATCGATTTAGACGGCAACCCTTGTGGTGAGCTGGAACAGGAGCATATCGATCACGCTCAGACTACTCTTAAAGAGAGTCAGGAAAAGGCAAAAGCTAAGCGAGTAGCAAAAGCTGCCGCCGCGAAGAGCGAAGCCCAGGCTGCTAAGGCAAATAAAAAGCCTGCTAAAAAACCAGCAGTTAAGCGTGCTAAACCAGCGGCTAAGCCCGTTAAAGAGCAAGCTCCGGCAGTTAATTTAACACCAGCCGTGTTAAATGAGCTGAAACAAAATCAGCGTGTTAATGTCAAACTAGGTAAGACACCAGTAACTGGCGTTATCTTAGACATTAAGAAAGAAGATGTTCAGGTGCAGTTAGACTCAGGTTTAACGGTTAAGGTACGTGTCGAACATATAATGCTGTAACTATCTCATAGTAAAGGAGTAACTTGTTGATGCGAAAAATTACCCTGGCGGCCTCAATCGCCAGCATTTTTGTAGGATTTTCGGCGTGGGCGTTAACCCCATCAATTCCATTCAGCGAGTTACCCGCACTTTCGCAGGAACCGCAGCACAAGGTAGCCAGTAAGCGCGTTACCGGTCTATTCACTCGTTCTCATTATCACAGATTTGATCTTGATGATGCATTTTCAGAGCAGGTGTTTAAGCGTTATCTTAAACAACTCGACTACCGTCGCAATGTTCTGCTTCAAACCGATATCGATACTTTTGGTGTTTATGCCGATCAGTTTGATGACATGCTTAAAAGTGGAGACTTAACTCCCGCCTATAAGATGTTCGAGCTGGTTCAAAAGCGTCGTTATGATCGATTCTCCTATGCGCTTTCGCTGCTGGATAAAGAGATCGACTTTACGATCCCAAATGATAAGTATCAGTTTGATCGTGAAGATGCCTTATGGTCGAAAGATGAGGCTGAGCTCGATGAGTTGTGGCGTCAGCGAGTCAAATATGACGCGTTAAACCTTAAATTAACCGGTAAAGAGTGGGATGAGATCGTTCCCGTACTGGAAAAGCGTTACAACAATGCGATTAAGCGTCTGAGTCAGACCAAGAGTGAAGATGTTTTCCAGGGTGTGATGAATGCGTTCTCGCGTACCGTAGAGCCACATACCAGTTATCTATCTCCCAGAAATGCAGAGCGTTTCCAGATGGAGATGAACTTAAGCCTTGAGGGGATCGGTGCCGTCTTGCAGATGGATGACGATTATACCGTTATCAAGAGCTTAGTGGCTGGTGGACCCGCGGCGACGAGTGAAAAGCTATCTCCTGAAGATAAAATTGTCGGTGTGGGCCAGGATGGCGAAGAGATTGTCGATGTGATCGGCTGGCGTTTAGATGACGTTGTCGAACTGATTAAAGGTCCTAAGGGCAGTAAGGTTATCTTACAGATTTTGCCTAAGAAGGGCGGTTCTTCGGCTAAGACTTTCGAGGTGACAATTGTCAGAGACAAGATCAGATTGGAAGATCGTGCTGCAACATCTGAGGTGATCACGCCGGAAGAGGGTCAATATGCTAACCGTAAGGTTGGCGTCATTCAGATCCCGGGTTTCTATATGGATCTGTCTAAGGATGTTTCAAAAGAGCTGATCAAGCTGAAAGAAGCTCAGGTAGAAGGTGTCATCATCGATCTGCGTGGTAATGGTGGTGGTGCGCTGACTGAAGCGACGCTATTGACCGGACTATTTATCGAGCAGGGACCGGTTGTACAGATAAGAGACGCCAACGGCAAGGTTTCTCAAAATCGGGATAATGATGGTAGAACGACCTATAGCGGACCTTTGACCGTGATGGTCGACCGTTACAGTGCTTCCGCATCAGAAATTTTTGCCGCTGCATTGCAAGATTATGACCGTGCGCTGATTGTAGGTGAATCGACCTTTGGTAAGGGAACCGTACAACAGCATAAGAGCTTGGGCCGAATCTATGATATGTATGAAAAGCCTATCGGTCATGTGCAATACACCATAGCCAAGTTTTACCGTATTAATGGTGGAAGTACGCAACTTAAGGGCGTTACACCGGATATCTCCTTCCCGAGTGCGTTAGAGCCGGGGGAATATGGTGAGGCCGAAGAGGATAATGCACTGCCCTGGGATAAAGTTCCTGTCGCGCAGTACGGTACTCTCGGTGACATTAACCCTAACTTGATCAGCAACCTTACGGTCAAGCATGATGCGCGTATTAAGCAGGATGTTGAGTTCAGTTATATCTATCAGGATATTGCCGAATTTAAAGCGCATCATGACGAGAAAACGGTCTCTCTTGTCGAGAGTGAGCGTATTGCGGAACGTGAAGCCAATGATAAGAAGCAACTTGCTCGCTTGAACGAGCGCCGTATCAGTCAGGGCTTAAAAGCTGTCAAGTCTCTGGACGAGGAGACTGAAACTGATGAAGATGAACTTGTTACACCGGATGCCTTCCGTGATGAAACGGTTTATATCACTCTCGATATGGTAGATATCGAACGAGTTGCTAAAAACGAAGCAAAATAGCTTAAGTTAATTAATTAAAAACGCGCTTCCGGCGCGTTTTTTCATATCTGTTACATTCAAAATCAGTGTTTGAAGTTTCTTAAAGGATCTGAGGCCTATATATGACAACAATGAATGCGAAGTATCTGAAGGACTACCTTGCTCCCGCTTTTACCATTACCCATATTGATCTGAATTTTCATCTTGATGGGGCTGAAACATTAGTTACCGCAACAAGCCGGGTTGTACGAAAAGACAAGCAGTCTACCACCTTGGTTTTAGACGGAGAGGGGATCGAGCTGGTCTCCGTTAAGGTGGCGGGTGAAGAGGCTGATTATAGCCAACAGGAAGGTAAGCTTAGCATCGAAACTCAAACAGATGAGTTTGAGTTAGAGATAGTGACAAAACTGGATCCCGAGGCGAACTCAAGCCTCGAAGGCCTGTATATGTCCGATGGCGCATACTGTACCCAGTGTGAAGCCGAAGGATTCAGACGGATCACCTACTTCCTCGACAGGCCCGATGTGCTTGCGGTATATAGCGTTCGTATCGAGGCCGAAGCCGAGGCGTTTCCCTATCTCTTGAGCAACGGAAATTTGATTGAGAAGGGAGAAGCAACACCGGGACGTCACTATGTAAAATGGCACGATCCATTTCCTAAACCGGCATACCTGTTTGCCCTGGTAGCCGGTGATTTCGATCTGCTTGAAGATGAGTTTGTGACCTCAAGTCAGCGCCCGGTAAAGTTACAGGTATTTGTCGATAAAGGTAATCTGCATAAGGCTCATCATGCGATGTCATCGCTGAAAAAATCGATGGCCTGGGACGAGTCCAGATTCGACCTCGAGTACGATCTGGATATCTACATGATTGTCGCGGTCGACTTCTTCAATATGGGGGCGATGGAAAACAAAGGCCTCAATGTTTTCAACACAAAATATGTGCTTGCCGACACGAGTTCCGCCACCGATGAGGACTATCATGGTATCGAGTCTGTTGTCGGCCATGAATATTTTCATAACTGGACCGGTAATCGCGTTACCTGCAGAGACTGGTTCCAACTGAGTCTTAAAGAGGGGTTAACGGTATTCAGGGATCAGGAGTTCAGCTCGGATCTGGGCTCGCGGGCGGTCAACCGAATCCATGCAATCAAGGTGATCAAGAATCAACAGTTCGCCGAAGACTCCGGCCCGATGGCGCATCCTATTCGCCCGGAATCTGTGATTGAGATGAATAACTTCTATACGGTTACCGTCTATAACAAAGGCGCCGAAGTGATCCGCATGATGCATACCCTGCTCGGCGAGGACTCTTTCCAGGCTGGAATGAAGCTCTATTTTGAGCGTCATGACGGCCAGGCGGTGACCTGTGATGACTTTGCTGCTGCGATGCAAGATGCCAGCGGTATCGATCTGACCTTGTTCAAGCGTTGGTATAGCCAGTCAGGTACCCCGGTTGTTACTGTGACAGAAAAATATGATGCCGAAGCTGAGAAGTACTCCTTGCTCATCGAGCAGTTGACGCCTCCGACAGCGGATCAAGCCGACAAGCAACCACTTCATATTCCTTTCGATCTGGAGTTGCTTGCCGCCGATGGCACCTCGATGCTGAGCAAGGTATTGGATGTGAAGGAGGAGAGCCAGGAGTTTACCTTCGAAAACATTGCCCAAAAGCCTGTGCCGTCACTGCTACAGAACTTTTCGGCACCGGTTAAGCTGGACTTCTCCTACTCAATAGAGCAGTTAGTGCACCTGATGCGCTATGCCGGCAGTGAGGTGGCGCGTTGGGAGGCATCGGTTGCTCTTATCAGTCAGTCAATCTGGGAGAATGTGGCTCATCTTAGCCAAAATCAGGCCATGCATGTGGATCCTCGTGTTACCGATGCCTACCGTGGTGTGCTGCTCAGTGAAAAGTTAGACCCGGCGCTGGTTGCTGAAATTTTCACTCTGCCATCTGTTTCTGCATTAATCGAGCAAGTTGACTCGGTCGATCTTGACCTGCTCTCTACCGCACGTGCCTATGTGGTCGAAGAGGTGGCAACGGCGTGTGAAGATGAGCTGCTGAGCCGTTATCGCGAGCAGGCAGGCATCGATGACGCGGGTTCCAGAGCCCTTAAGAATATCTGTCTGCTGTTACTGCAGAAGGTATCTGAGGAGCATCAGGTATTTGCAAGGGCTCAGTATGAACAAGCCGAAAATATGACTGACAGTCTCGGTGCACTGCTGGCACTCAACGGTGAGGAGTCGGAGATGAGAACGTCACTGATGTCCGATTATGAAACTAAGTGGAGCGATACCCCGTTAGTGATGGATAAGTGGCTCTCTTTGCAAGCGACCTGCAGATCGAACACCTGTTTAGCCCAGCTGAAAAAATTAACAGAGCATCCATCTTTTAGTTTTTCCAATCCTAACAGGGTACGTTCACTCATCGGGGCATTTGCAGCAGCCAATACCGAGCAGTTTCATAAAATCGATGGCAGTGGCTACGCGTTTTTAACCGATACGATTATCAAGCTTAATAAACTGAACCCACAGGTGGCGGCCAGGATAATAACGCCTTTGATCCAGTTTAAGAAGTTTGATCAAGCCAGGCAGTCTCTGATGAAAGCATCACTGGAGCGGATTTTGGGAATGGATGAATTGTCCAAAGATCTGTATGAGAAGGTGTCAAAGGCGCTCGACAGTAAGTAAGTCGTCTCGAGTTAGTATTGAGCTTTGCTCTTGGTTTATGACCCCCTCGCGGTAGATGTGAGGGGGTCATAACACTTTATTGCAGTTTGTTAAGTGTTCCTATTACCTTAGTTTAAGAATATGATTTTTTACTTTTCAATCAATGTCAGTTTCCATGAATTTCAAAGATACTATCAGGGGCATGTCGATAAAGTAGAGGTTCACGACAGCCAGGGAAGGAAACTTTGGATTAATGGACGTCACTTTCGTCAATTTCTCACACGTTCGGGTGTGCAAGGTGATTTTAAATTAGAGCTTACCGATAAAGGGGAGTTGGTTTCCTTGCAGAAAATTTAACTCTCTCGGCTAGAGTAATTACTTCAAACGACTGATTGGTATCCTGCTGCCAAACAGTCGTAATTATTTTCATCTAATCTACTGTTATTCCTGTTTTTTTTATTTCACCTTCGCAAAGCACACTCTCCCAATGCGATGAATTTAAATCAAGCGTTTAAAATATTGTTTTATTTCCAGCTAAACTACTTAAATCTTTAGAAGATTTTCTCTCATTGTGTCTTGCTCATCAGATGTAAATGCTGTAACAATGGTGTTACCTGTAAGCTAACAAGATGTTGGTTATCAATTCCTATAACAAGAATCCAGCAGGTTATGGAGAGAAGCTAAAATGAAAAAGGTTATAAACGGCTTTAACAAGTCGACGCTTGCTTTGGGGATCGTTGCGGCGCTGAGTATGGGAGTGACTTCCAGCGCCAATGCAGTATCTTTTGATTGGGGCGAAGTGCAAGGAACATTCGATTCAACCTGGTCAGCCGGTGCGAGTTGGCGGGTCGAGGGGAGAGATTGGGATAACCATATTGGTAAAGTTAACCATCCCAGATTTGATTGGTCCAACTACTCAGCGTTCAATAATACGAAATATACCTCCGCCGAGATTTGGGCTCAACCCGGGTCATATTCCAGTAACGGTGACTTGAGTAATCTGCTCTATTCTCAAGGCGATACCACGGCCATGGTGTTCAAGGGTTTACACGAGCTTTCGCTCAAGTACAAAAACTTCGGCCTCTTCGCCCGTGGCATGTATTTCTATGATCAGAAAGCCAACAATGGCGACTATGGTTACAGCGATCCGTTAACGGGTAAAGAGTATGACCCCTGTATGGACTCTGAAGCCTCGAAAGTACAGTGTAAAGATATACGCTTACTCGATGCATTTGTTTATGGTGACTTCGACTTCAACGAGGGGGCCAATCCACTTTCTATCCGTATCGGTAACCAGGTTGTCTCATGGGGTGAGAGTACCTTGATCCCCCACGGTATCGGTGTGATTAACCCTGTCGATCTCAATATCCTCAATGCGCCGGGCGCAGAGCTTAAGGAAGCGTTCAGACCTCAGGGCATGGTGTGGGCATCATTTGGCATGACAGATGAGCTTTCTGTAGAAGCCTTCTATCAATATGACTGGGAACCGGTATGGGTACCGACACCGGGCTCATACTTCTCGACCAACGATTTCGCCGGTTATGGCGGATATGGCCAGAATGCTCAGTTAGGTTTCCAGGCAAACCCGGATATGAATCTGGAGTTCCTCGAGGCGGAATACAATAAACTGGCACAGATGGTTATCTCGGGTAATTATGACGATGCGACGCTTGGTGCATTAGCTTTAGCCTATCCGACGAAGGCGACACTGGTACAAGATCAGGCAAGTGCCAGCGATTCTGGCCAGTATGGTGTCAAGCTGGGTTACTACTCGCCGGAGCTGTGGGAGACCGAGTTTGGCCTCTACTACATGAACTACCATAGCCGCAGACCCTTGATTAGCGGTACAACAGCCGACTTCGGTCAACTGGCGATTGGTAAAGATCTTGCTAAACTCGGTGCACTCGCTGCCACCGGTGGAAGCGTCGATCGTGACTTCTTGCTTGGACTCGATACCTTCTCCAAGGCGCAGATCGAATACCCTGAAGATATTAAACTCTATGGCTTCAGCTTCAACACCTTGATAGGCGATACCTCGGTTGCCGGTGAAATTGCTCACCGTCAGGATGAACCGCTGCAGATAGATGACGTGGAGCTGCTCTTTGCCGCTATGCCACAGCAGTTGGCTAATGCCGGTATCCGACCTGACTTTGACGGTATCTCACAATATACCTCCTATGTCGATGACGTAGGCCCGGGTGAGTATGCCGAGGGCTATATACGTCTGGACACCACTCAGGCTCAAGCGACCTTTACTCATCTGTTTGGTCCTACCTTTGGCACAGATAATCTGGTTATGCTGGCCGAGATAGGCGGTGTCTGGATCCACGACATGCCAGGTTTCGATGAGCTAAGACTCAATGGCCCGGGCACGGCTCGCTCAGGTGGCAATCCGGATATGCCGGGCATTATCGAAGGTGTCCATAACGGACCCGAGACCAACCCATTCCCTACCGATTTTGCCTGGGGTTATCGTCTGGTCGCCAAAGCGGATTACAACAACCTGTTCTCTGGGATCAACATGTCGCCCCGCGTGATCTTCTCGCACGACGTGAAGGGGATCACGCCCGATCCTATGTTCCTGTTTACCGAGGGTAAAAAAGCAGTCTCGGTAGGTGTGAACTTCGATTACCAGAGTCGTTGGGGAGCAGACTTCTCCTATAACAGCTTCTTCGGTGGTGTAGGCACGACAAACCAGATGTCAGATCGTGACTATGTGTCGTTCAACATCAAGTACTCAATCTAATCACAAGGACAATAACAATGAATAAACTTGGGATATTGTCGGCGTCTGTGATACTAGCGCTGACTACACCTGCCGCATTGGCAAAAGTTACAGATGCTGAAGCTGCTAAGCTCGGAACCGAGTTAACACCGCTCGGTGGTGTTAAGGCGGGTAATGCGGATGGTTCGATTCCAGCCTGGGACGGCGGGATCACCTCTGCCATTGCCGGCTATGAGAAGGGGATGCATCATCCCGATCCTTTCCCTGAGGATAAGATAGAATTTACCATCACCAATGCCAATAAAGATCAATATAAGGCACATCTGACCGACGGCCAGAGAAAGCTGTTCGAGCTTTACCCTGATACCTTCAAGATGAATGTCTATCAGACTCGCCGTACCGCTTCGGTGCCTCAGTTTGTCTATGATGCGACTAAAGCCAATGCGACCCGTGCCGAGCTGGTTTCTGACGGTAATGGTGTAAAAGGCGCATCTATCGGCGTGCCATTTCCCATGCCTAAGAATGGCTTAGAGGTGATCTGGAACCATGTGCTTCGTTTCCGTGGTGTCGATGTTGAAACGGCCCGTAGTCAGGCGGCACCGACAGCCAGTGGTAGTTATACTTTGGTTGAAACAGCCGAGGAGATCCGTTTCCAGTATTCACGCCCGGAGATCACCTTAGATAAACTCAACGCTTCAAATACCCTGTTCTATTTCAAGCAGGTTGTAACGCAACCGGCGCGACTTGCCGGAACGGCGTTGCTTGTAAAAGAGACGATGGATCAAGAAGCACTGCCTCGTCAGGCATGGACCTACAATACAGGCCAGCGCCGAGTCAGAAAGGCGCCTAATGTGGCTTTCGATACGCCGGGTTCGGTCTCAGATGGCTTGAGAACAACGGACGATTTTGACATGTTTAACGGCTCACCGGTTCGCTATAACTGGGAGTTGATCGGTAAGCAGGAAGTATATATTCCATATAATGACTACAAGCTGCATTCCGATAAGCTTAAATATGATCAGATCATTCACCCCGGACATGTTAACCCTGAATTTGTTCGTTGGGAGAAGCATCGTGTTTGGATAGTTAAGGCTCAGCTAAAAGATGGTATGCGCCATATCTATAAAACACGTACCTTCTACATAGATGAGGACTCCTGGCAGGTATCTCTTGCCGATATCTACGATAATCGTGATGAGTTGTATCGTGTCGCATTCGCACATGCCATCAACTATTACGAAGTACCGACACACTGGAGTACGCTCGAGGTGTTCCATGATCTTCAATCTCGCCGTTATATAGCAATGGGGCTGGACAACGAAGGCCGTATGTATAATTTTGATGCCAAGCTGAGTGAAGCTAACTTTACTCCTGCGGCATTAAGACGTGCCGGTATTCGTTAATTCTCCCAAACAAAAGGGGGTACCTCAGGTACCCCTCTATCTCTTAAGGAAGTCTGTATGTTGTTTAGCATGCTTCGATTTGTCTCTGTTAGTTTAATCGCTGTCTTCTTATTTCAAGCCGGTGCTATGGCAAGCGATACAAATGGTTCAAGTAGTCAAATTCAGCCATTGGCCTTAGAGTCAATCATCCTCGACATCGCCACAAATGGAACGACAACGGTAGCCGTTGGTGAACGAGGACATGTTTTCGTTTTTGACGCAGATAAAACTGTTCCATGGAAGCAGGTGCCAACGCCGACCGACGCGCACCTGACCAAGGCGTTTTTCATTACACCTCAACTTGGTTGGGCTGTAGGCCACGACGCGACCATTATTCATACCAAAGATGCCGGTCTTACCTGGCACAAACAGATGGGGGCACCGGAGATTGAGAAGCCTCTGATGGATATCTTCTTCTTCGATGAATCAAATGGCGTCGCAATAGGTGCCTATGGCTTGTTTTACAGAACATCAGATGGCGGCGACAGCTGGAACAGTGAATATCATGAGGAGTTACTGTTTGAGGAGGATGTCAGTTATCTGGCCGAGCTAAAGGCAGAGGATGAAGCCCTGTATCTTAGCGAACGCAGCACCTTGCTGCCGCACTTTAATCGAATTATTTCCATGACAACGGGACGACTCATCATGGTTGGCGAGCTTGGGTTAGTCGCCATCTCAGATGATCATGGCAAGTTGTGGCAGAAAATAGATTTCACCTATGAAGGTTCGATGTTCAATGCCGTTCAAAATAACGGCGCCATATTCGTGATGGGGCTCAGGGGGCATATCTTTCAAACTGATCTGCAGATGGGCAGCTGGACTGAGGTGGTGCTACCTGTGAAGTCGACAATTAATGGCGCTATCTCCAACGACGACGGAGGGCTAACTTTAGTCGGTAATGCCGGTGTGATCATCGATCTGCCTGTCGCCGGAGAGAGCCGGATAATCGAGCAGCGTCAGGGAGAAAACCTCGTCGCTATAAATCAAGATCCACAGGGACATATTTGGGTGGCAGGAACCAAAGGCCTGTTCGAATTAAAATAATAATAGGATCCTAAAGATGTTAGATAAAATGGTAAATGGACTTGAATCCTATCTATTCAGGCATAGAGCATTTGTAATTCTTGTTTTTCTTGCGGCAACCGTATTTTTAGCCTTTCAGGCCAGCAACCTGAGGATGGATGCGGCTTTCATAAAAAATATTCCGCTTAATCATAGCTATATGCAGACCTACCTTAAGCACCAGAAACAGTTTGGTGGTGCTAACAGTATTATGGTTGCGGTCGAAGATAGCAGTGGCGACATCTTCAACGAGCGTTTCTTCGATGCGCTAAAGAATGTGCATGATCAACTGTTTTTCATTCCGGGTGTCGACAGGGCACAGGTGAAGTCACTCTTCTCGCCATCGACACGATTCACTGAGGTGGTGGAAGATGGGTTTGCCGGGGGACCGGTGATCCCGGCAGATTTTTCCACAACCAGTAGCGGCTTAGCCGTTGTCAGAAATAACATTGAAAAGGCGGGAATCGTCGGTCGTCTCATTGCCGAAGATTACTCAGCGGCTATGGTGACAGCTCAGTTGATGGATTTTGATCCTCAAACCGGCGAACCTCTCGATACCCTGGCGTTTGCTGAGCAACTCGAACAGGAGTTGCGTACGCAATATGAGAATGATGATATCAAGATCCATATCATAGGCTTTGCCAAGATGGCCGGTGATGTTGCCGATGGCGCCAAAGGGGTCGTGCTGTTTTTCCTGATCGCGATCATTGTCACCGCAATCATGGTATACCTGTTTTCCAAGTCAGTCGTGCTAACCATATTGCCCCTGGGGTGCAGTTTAATTGCGGTGATCTGGCAACTGGGTTTATTGACCGTTCTGGGTTTTGGCTTAGACCCTATGTCAATTTTGATCCCATTTCTGGTTTTTGCCATTGGTGTGAGTCACAGTGTGCAGATGATCAACGCGGTCAGGCGTCGTGTTGCCGATGGTAAGTCAACTAAATCGGCGGCGGCATCGGCGTTTAGAAGCTTGTTGATCCCGGGCGGAATCGCACTCCTGTCCGATACCATAGGTTTTTTAACCCTGCTTGCAATCGATATCGGCATTATCCGTGAGTTGGCAATATCGGCCTCTTTGGGAGTCGGGGTGATCATCTTAACCAACTTGATCTTGCTGCCTCTGGTGATCTCATATACTCAGGTGACGCCACCAAAAAGGTCTCACGATCCCTCCAACGATGGAATCAACCATATATGGAAGAGACTCTCTGCATTTGCAACCACTAAATATGCTATTTGGGTGCTGGTTATTACCACAGGCCTATATGCACTCGGTGCTCATCAAGCCAGCTTGATGAAGGTTGGTGATCTGCAGGGGGGAGCTCCGGCGCTGCATTTCGATTCCCGATACAATCAGGATACTTTCTACATAACAGATAAGTTTTCAATCACAACCGATGTGATGACAGTGATAGTAGAAGCATTTCCTGAGGCGTGTACCTATCACTCCGTCTTGTCTGAGATCGATGAGTTTGAGTGGTTGGTTCGTAACACACCTGGTGTCGAGTCCACGGCTAGCCTGGCATCGGTCGCAAAACGGGTGAACGCGGGCTTCAACGAAGGAAACCCTAAGTGGCAGGTGTTACCGCGCACGACGGCGAGCCTGGTACAGGCCGTTGGCCGGGTACCCACCACCTCGGGGCTGTTAAATGGTGACTGCTCGGTCATGCCGGTATATCTGTTCCTGAAGGATCATAAAGCCGAAACCATCGAGGTGGTGATAGATAAAGTTAAGGCGCTTTCGGCTCAGATGGACTCGGACAAACTCAAGTTTAAGTTGGCTTCCGGCCCTGTTGGGGTTATGGCTGCAACCAATGAGGCGGTGGCCGAAGCACAATTGCCTATGATGCTCTATGTGTATGGTGCAGTATTTATTCTCTGTTTGCTGAGCTTCAGATCCCTGCGTGCAACCGTATCCGTCGTGTTGCCGCTATATGTGGTCTCCACTCTGGCTCAGGCACTGATGACACAGCTGGATATCGGCCTGGCCGTGAGTACTCTGCCGGTGATCGCTTTAGGCGTGGGCATAGGTGTCGACTATGGTATCTATATTCTTTCTACCATGGCGGTCAGGTTAAGGGATGGTATGCCGGTTCAGGAGGCTTATTATGAAGCCTTGGTTGAAAGGGGAAGTGCGGTTATATTCACAGGCCTTACATTAGCCATAGGTGTAAGTACCTGGTTCTTCTCTGCACTTAAGTTTCAAATGGATATGGGTATCCTGCTGACATTTATGTTTTTGGTAAATATGTTGGGAGCCATAATTATTTTGCCTGCAATAGGGGCATTTTTCTGGCGAAAACCCAAAGCGTCATAGGGATAGAGGGAGCTTCGGCTCCCTTTTTTATTGGCGTAAGTTTGCATAGTTACGCTGCAATGCCGATTGTTTTCTCATCTTTAGTATAAAAATAGCGCTATTACTGGTTTTGCAGAGGCTCAACCACTAAAATAACACTCGAAAAATGGCTGGTTTAGTAATAGACTTCCCGCATGACCTAGGTCACATTATCCGGCCCGGTCATTTGTACAAGCATCCCAAAAAATTATAAAAGCGCTGCCATAGACCCTAAGGAAACAGCAACATGGCCTTGAAAGATGCAATGCCTTCAGTACTACTGGAAAATGTAGTCAACCTAATTCATTCAAAAGTTCCCAACACTCAATCTAAACAAGTAGAGCAACTTGCGGCTTGCCTTTATGCTCATATGTCGAAAGACGACCTTAATGCCCGTAATGACAGTGACCTGTATGGCGCGGTATTAAGTTTATGGAATGCCGCAAATGTCACTCCTAAGGGTGAGTCACATATACGTGTATTTAACCCGAGTCAGTCTAAACATGGCTGGCAATCGACTCACTCCATTATCGAAGTTATCCATCCAGATATGCCTTTCCTTGTCGACTCTGTCGGCATGGCGCTCAACAGAATCGGGATCACAGCCCACGCCGTTCTGCATACACCTCTTTCAATAAAAAGAACAAAGGGGATGATCACGCAGGTTCAATATGGTGATGAAGGTAGTGATAAGTTTGAACGTGTGGCCGTGTTCCTGATCGAGATCGATAGACAGAGCAGTGACAAGGATATCAAACAGTTAGAAAAAGAGATCGAATCTGTCTTAGGTGATGTGGCCGCGTCGGTAAACGATTGGGACTCCATGTCTGCTAAATTAAATGATGTCATTACTGAGCTCGATACACGTCCATATCCAGGGCATAAGAGTGAGAAAGAAGAGGCGATAAACTTTCTTAAGTACCTCAATGACCATCACTTTACACTTCTGGGCTACCGTAGGTATGACCTACGTAAGGTCGAGGGAGATCTGGAGCTGATCCCAGATACCTCTACCAGCCTTGGACTGATGAATATTCCCGGCAAGCCAAAAAATGAAAATGGGCTGCTGCTCTCCAAGTTGTCTGAAGGGGCGCGTCGGGAGGCGCTGGATAACAGCTTATTAGTTCTGACCAAGAGCAGTGAGAAGAGTCGGGTCCATCGTCCGGCCTACGTCGATTACGTCGGTGTTAAAATATTCGACGACAAGGGCAATGTCATTGGGGAAGACAGGTTCTTAGGACTGTATGTTTCAAATCTTTATAACCGCAGTCCTCGCGAGATCCCGCTGTTAGCGGAAAAAGTGCAACGGGTACTGGACCGTTCAGGATTGACCCCAAGTTCTCACGACTATAAAGCCTTGATGCACATTCTGGAGACATTACCCCGTGATGAACTTATCCAGGGGAATGTGGAGCAGTTGGCCCGTGTTGCACATGGCGTGCTGGAGATGCAGGACAGAGACAAGCTGAAGCTGTTTGTTCGTAAGGATGGTTTTGGCCGCTTCCTCTCTTGTCTGGTTTATGTCTCTAAAGACAGATATAACACCAAACTGCGTGAAGATACTCAGCGTATTCTGGGGCAGCATTTTAACAGCGAATCGGAAGTTGAGTTTACCACTTACTTTTCAGAATCAACGCTCGCCAGAACTCATTACATAGTGAAAGTCGACAATAATAATATGGATGTGGATGTGGCTGCCATCGAAAATAATTTAATTGAAGCTGCCCGCTCTTGGGAAGATAAGCTCAACGATGCATTGAGTAGCGCTCAGGGTGAAGAGTTAGGTAAGAGTCTTAGCAAGCGATACATCAACGCCTTTCCCCGTAGCTATAAAGAGGATGTACTACCGAGCTCTGCTGTCGTCGATATTCAGTACCTGGAAGCGCTGGGCGATGATCTGCAACTTGGGATGCTCTTCTATCAGCCTCAGGAAACCGCGCTGAATAACAGTAAGGTACGTTTGAAGTTATTCCATAAAGATGAGCCTATTCATCTTTCTGATGTTCTGCCAATGCTGGAAAACTTCGGTCTGAGAGTGATCAACGAACGACCCTATGAGCTTAAGACCGCCGATGGGGCCACCTATTGGATCCTTGATTTCTTAATGACAGTGCAGGGCACCTCTACCGAGAGCATCGCCGACAGCCAGCATCGTTTCCAAACTGCATTGTCAGAAGTGTGGAGAAAGAAGCTTGAAGATGACGGCTTCAACCGCTTAGTGTTAGCGACAGGCCTGGGTGGCCGCGAAGTATCGATTCTACGCGCCTATGCTAAATATATGCGCCAGATCGATGCGACATTCAGTCAAGCGTACATCGAAGAAACTTTCACTAACTATCCGCAGATCGCTGATTTGCTGGTTAAGATGTTCATTCGTAAGTTTAACCCGAAACTCAAGACCCGTACGCTGAGTAAGTTTGTTGAGCAGATTGACCAGCGCTTAGAGGATGTGTCCAGCCTCGATGATGACAGAATTATTCGTCGCTATCTGGATCTTATCAATGCCACCTTGAGAACTAACTTCTATCAGGTGAGTGAAACGGGTGAAGAGAAGGGTTACCTTTCATTCAAGTTTGCACCGGAAGAGATCCCAGAGATGCCTCGTCCGTTGCCCAAATTTGAAATATTTGTCTACTCGCCGAGAGTAGAAGGTGTACACCTTCGTGGCGGTAAGGTTGCGCGTGGTGGACTTCGTTGGTCAGACCGTCGCGAGGACTTCCGTACCGAGGTTTTAGGCCTGGTTAAAGCGCAGCAGGTTAAGAACACTGTAATTGTGCCTGTGGGTGCGAAAGGTGGTTTTGTTTGTAAACAGCTCCCCACAGAGGGGGGGCGTGAAGCATTCTTTACCGAAGGGCAGGAGTGCTATCGCCTCTTCATTCGTGGTCTGCTGGATATTTCGGACAATATTATCAATGGTGAAATCGTGCCGCCTGCAAATGTGGTACGTCATGATGAAGATGATCCCTATCTGGTTGTTGCAGCAGATAAAGGTACGGCGACCTTCTCGGACATCGCCAATGCCATCTCCGAAGAGTATAACTTCTGGTTGGGCGATGCCTTCGCTTCCGGTGGCAGTAATGGTTACGACCATAAGAAGATGGGGATCACGGCCCGTGGTGCCTGGGAGTCGGTTAAACGTCACTTCCGTGAGATCGGTATCGATTGCCAGACCACAGATTTCACCTGTCTAGCGGTGGGCGATATGGCCGGTGATGTATTCGGTAACGGTATGTTGTTATCTAAGCACACGCGTCTGGTGACTGCCTTTAACCATATGCATATCTTCATCGACCCTAACCCGGATGCGGCTTCGAGCTATGAAGAGAGACAAAGGCTATTTGATCTGCCTCGTTCAAGCTGGGAAGACTATAACAAAGAGCTTATCTCTAAGGGCGGTGGCATATTCCTGCGTTCGGCTAAGTCTATTCCTCTGTCTCCCGAGATGAAGAAGATGCTTGAAACTAAGAAAGCATCGATGACACCGACTGAGCTGCTGAAAGAGCTGCTGAAGATGAAGGTGGATCTGATCTGGAATGGCGGCATCGGTACCTATGTAAAGGCATCGAATGAAACCCATGCCGAAGTTGGCGACAGGGCAAATGATGCACTGCGCGTCAATGGTGACGAAGTTCAGGCCAGAATCATAGGTGAGGGTGGTAACTTAGGTTGTACTCAGCTGGGTCGTATCGAATATACCAGCAACGGTGGACGCATGAACACGGACTTCGTCGACAATGTCGGTGGTGTTGATTGTTCGGATAATGAGGTCAACATTAAGATCTTGTTGAATGCCCTGGTTGCCGATGGCGAGATGACGTTGAAGCAGCGTAATCGCCTGTTGATCGAGATGACCGATGAAGTGGGTCGTATTGTCCTACAGGACTGTAAAGACCAAACCCGAACCATTTCGGTGACACAGGTCCGCGGGGCAGAGCAGCTCAAAGAGCAGATCCGCTTTATTCACTATCTTGAAAAAGATGGCAAGCTGGATCGTGGCCTGGAGTTTATTCCGACCGACGACGAGCTGGCAGAGCGTCTGGCAAATGGTAAGTCGTTAACCAGACCTGAGCTGTCGGTCTTAGTTGCCTATGCCAAGATGGTGCTTAAAGAGCAGTTATTAACGCCGGAAATTACCGATGATCCATTCCTGAGTCAGCTGTTGATCGCCTACTTCCCTCAGCAACTACAGGAGAAGTACAGTGATAGAATGGCGGCACATCCGCTTCGTGCAGAGATCATCGCGACATCGCTTGCCAATGAGCTGGTGAATGATCTGGGACTTAATTTTGTTCAACGTATGCAAGATGAGACCGGTGCCTCAGTAGCCGAAGCCGCTATTTGTTACACTATGGCTCGTGAAGTATTTGGTTTATATGATTTAACCAAAGAGATCACTTCATTAAATGGTATTATACCTGCGGTTGTTCAAGGTGAAATGCTACACCAGATCCGCCGTAATATTCGTCGAGCTTGCCGCTGGTTCCTACGCCATCGCAATCGCAACCTGACTATTGAGCAAACGGTGGCATTTTATGAGCCGGTATTCGCCGATTTACGTGCGAATGTTCATAAGTATATGGTTGAAGACGAATTGGAGGGCTTACGTTCAGAAATAGCCGCCTTGATGAAAGAGGGCGTTACTGAAGATGTGGCCACCCATGTTGTTAACATGAGTACTCTATTCTCTGCACTGGATATCGCACAAATAGCCGAAATCGAAGATAAGTCAGTAGCTTTAATTGCTGAGACTTACTTCAAGCTGGGTGCACGTGTCGAGTTACACTGGTTCTTAGACCAGATTAGTGCTCAACCGGTTGCGAACCACTGGCAAGCGCTTGCAAGAGCCGCCTTTAGAGAAGAGTTAGACTGGCAACAGCGTTCATTGAGCTCAGTGGTGCTGCGAGCCTGTACATCTACTTGTGATGCAGAAACGATAATCACGCAGTGGATCGACTCCAATCAGGGCTTATTGGAGAGATGGTTCCACATGCTTGCTGACTTCAAGACTTCGCAGATTCATGAGTTTGCCAAGTTCTCGGTCGCATTACGTGAATTAAACCTTTTGATACTTCACTGTGAAGGTCAAAAGTAAACAATAATAATTAAACAGCCCTGGCAATTGCCGGGGCTTTTTTCGGTCTAGGAGAAAACATGTTTTACAACATCGCTCAAAAAGTCATGTTTCAGATGGATCCTGAAAAGGCGCATAATTTCGCAATCGCAAGTCTTAAAGCTACAGCGAATACCCCGTTAGATTGTTTTTATGCCCAGAAGTTTATTCAAGCTCCGGTTGAGTTCATGGGCGTGACTTTTCCAAATCCTGTTGGATTAGCGGCGGGAATGGATAAAGACGGCGAATGCATAGATGGTTTTCATGCCATGGGCTTTGGGCATATCGAGGTGGGAACGGTAACCCCCAGGCCTCAACCGGGTAATGATCTGCCGCGGCTATTCAGGTTAAAGCCGGCTAAAGCGATTATCAACAGAATGGGTTTTAACAACAAAGGCGTCGATAACTTAGTTGCGAACCTGAAAGCGGCTAAGTCGGGGGCCATGGTTGGTGTCAATATCGGTAAGAATAAAGATACACCGGTAGAGCAGGGAAAAGAGGATTACCTCATCTGTATGGAGAAGGTATATGAATATTCGGCATACATAGCCGTGAATATCTCCTCTCCGAACACACCTGGCCTCCGTAGTTTGCAATATGGTGATCTGCTCGATGATCTTCTTGGATCACTGAAAGCCAAGCAGAAAGATCTTGCCGAGAAGCATGGAAAGTACGTTCCGATCGCGTTAAAGATTGCGCCTGATCTCTCTTCCGATGAGATTGAGAAAATTGCAGACTCGCTCATTCGAAATAAATTTGATGGTGCCATCGCCACCAATACGACATTGAGTCGTGACGGTGTAAGTGGTCTGATGAACTCTAATGAGGCGGGCGGTTTGAGTGGTAAGCCATTAAATTCATTGTCGACTGCTGTTATTAAACAGTTATCCGATTGTTTAAAAGGCCAGGTTCCAATCATAGGTGTTGGCGGAATTAATACCGCTTCTGACGCAATGGATAAACTTGATGCGGGTGCCAGTATGGTGCAAATCTATTCAGGTTTTATCTATCAGGGTCCAAAATTAATTAAAGATATCGTAGCTGCCTATAGAACCAGATAGTATTTAGATCTTTTTTAGATCAATATTAGATCGCGCGATCGTAAAAATGATCGCGTTTGATCTATATAAGGTGTTGTTATCCAAATCATATTTTGAAAAATTATTTTGATATTGCATAAATTATCATCTATTATCGAGCTGTACTTTATATGATGGGTAAAGGTTATGTTATTAATGCCAAAAAGGGATTGGCAATGGATATATAATGAAGCGCATAATTCTTTAAGCGTTTCGTTAGGCTCAGATATGGAGTTTCTGACCCCTTATAAATCAAAATATTTAATACCCGATGCGCAATCGGAATTAGAGTTCAGTGTCGAGCATGCCAAGTTCTATATCGAATTTCTTGAGCGACTATCTAAATCTATGAGTGTGTCTGATGCTGCGAAAGTACAATTGGCCCTTAACGCCACGGCGGCTCATTTCCTGCTAAAGCCCCAGATGCCAAAGTCCTGGTTTTTTGACACCAGTACTATGTGTGTCTACAGCGAGCTGGCAAAAGTCTTTCAATTAAGATGTCAGGGGGTAAATGCTCAGGTGATGGTAGTTGAAACAAATATTCAAGCTTCGCTTGTTATGCTTTTATCAAAAGAGCTCTCTCTTAATGCTAGTAAATCTTTGATGCAATTTGAGTGTATTAAAGTTATGAATGACAGGTTATATCCTTTAACGGCCAGCCGACAGATTGTTGCTGCTTAATAATTGATCAAATATCTTATTCAGAATTTGGACTCTGGTTTTTCCGGCCAGAGTTTACGGTATTACCTTCGCTTATCTTCACTCCCGACTTATTTTACCTCTCCGATAATAAACTTTAACTCTGTTGTTAGCGGGAGTTAAAACCAAATTTAACTACTCCCTTTGCCGCGTTATTAGATTATAACGCTTTGCTCTATGAAAATTAGATAAACTTTCTGATGAGGGGGATTGATAACTTCAATCTAATTGTCTGCGGGAGGCAGAATCTCAATAGTGCGCAACTCAGCGAGCGTGACAGGTTTTTTGCTGAGAATCAGAACCAGCTTCTTAGGCTTATCCATGCCTCACACCATGTCGCATCAGTTGCTCAACGCTTTGTTACAGTTATCGGTTTGCCTTGCCTGTTATGTCGTTTGGTGTTCATAAATAACACTAAAGGCGACCTTGCTGCCAAAACCAGCTGAATATAATTGGTTTAATCACGCGGTTGAACAATAACTTTTTATCATTTGCCTCATCTTCGGGGTATAATGTGTGATTAATTTTTATTGTGTGCCTATTTATCGATGTTAAATTTCTTTGCTGCGGCTCCCAGGGGCTATGAATACGCGTTATCACTTGAGCTGGCCGAGCTCGGCGCTTCTGACATTAAAGAGAGTGTTGCCGGAGTCTATTTTTCGGCCTCTTTGGAGCTTGGCTACAGAATCACGCTTTGGTCACGGCTTGCGAGTCGGATAATCTTCGTAATCCATAAGGGTCCTTGTGAATCCCCTGAGCAGCTTTACAATGCCGCCTATGGTATTGATTGGCAGATGCAGTTCTCTAATCGCAGTACCTTCAGCATCGATTTTCATGGTATGGGTGGATTTATTAAAAACACTCAGTTTGGTGCACTCAAGATAAAAGACGCCATTGTTGATCGTTTTCGGGACGACGATTGTTCCCGCCCTAATGTATCGCGAACCGATGCAGATTTCAGGATCGATGCTCACTACAGACGCGGACAGATCACCATTGGAGTAAATTTCTCAGGTCCGGCACTGCATAAACGCGGTTACCGCTCGACAACGGGTGAGGCACCACTGAAAGAGAATCTTGCGGCTAACATGTTGGTACGCAGTGGATGGCAAAAGAACCCTGTTACCCTGATGGACCCTTTTTGTGGTAGCGGAACGATTTTGATCGAAGCGGCGATGATGGCCTGTGATATGGCCCCTGGACTTCACCGTGAACGTTTCGGTTTTGAACATTGGCTGAGGCACAACGATAAGTGTTGGCAAGAGCTGCTCGATGAAGCTAAGGCCAGAGCTTCAATCGGTAAGACTCGATGTAAGATTAAGTTTTTTGGTTCCGATATCGACTCTCGTCTGGTTGCACTGGCAAAACGCAATGCTGACAACGCAGGTGTTTTAGATCTGATCGAGTTTGACGTAGCCAATGCACTCAATGTGAAAGTCCCGGCCGAGTCCGGCTATCTCATCAGTAATCCTCCCTATGGTGAACGATTAGGTAACGTCACGTCGCTCTTACAGCTCTATTATCAGCTAGGCGATAAATTCAAGGCTGAATTTGGCGGTTGGAACCTGGCCATTTTAAACAGTGATGTTGAACTCCTGTCTGCATTGAAGCTTAAGGCCGATAAGCAGATGAAGATGAATAACGGTGCATTGGAGTGCGCCTTCAATCTTTATAAGGTACATGCCGAAAATACGCGACGCGTAGATCCTGCCAATATCAAGATTGAGGGAGATATCAGTGATATTGCGGTGCCTTTTACTAACCGGGTAAAGAAAAACTTCAAACAGTTACAGAAGTGGGCAAAGAAAGAGGGGATAGATAGTTATCGACTCTATGACGCAGACTTGCCTGATTACAATGTCGCTATCGATAAATATCTCGATTATGTGGTCATTCAGGAGTATTCGGCGCCTTCTCAGATCCCAGAGTCTGTGACTAAGCGTCGCCTGACCGATGTGTTAATCGCTCTGCCCGGAGCCATAGGCATAGATCCAGAGCATATCATCCTCAAGACCCGGGAGCGTCAAAAAGGCACGAACCAATATGAGAAGATCGACGCCAACAAACTTGAGTTAATCACCACCGAGTATGGGGCTAAGTTTAAACTTAACCTCAAGGAGTATCTCGACACAGGCCTGTTTCTCGATCATCGCCTCACGCGAAAGCTGGTTGGTGAGAAAGCTAAAGACCGCAAGGTACTTAACTTATTCGCCTATACCGGAACTGCATCTGTTCATGCTGCAATGGGCGGGGCAGCCTCGGTAACAACCGTCGATATGTCCAACACCTACCTGAACTGGGCAAAAGAGAACTTTGCGCTGAACGGCTTTAACGACAACAAATATGAATTTGTTCAGGCCAACTGTTTACAGTGGATAACCAGAACCCACGACACCTTCGATCTCATCTTTATCGATCCGCCGACCTTCTCTAACTCTAAGAGAATGGAGGACTCTTTCGATGTACTTCGCGATCATGTTGAACTGCTGACTAATCTGATTAAGTTGTTGAATCCAGGCGGTGAGATCATATTTTCTAACAACAAGCGTAAGTTTAAGATGGAAGTTGCGGCACTTGAAGCTGCGGGGATCAAGGTTAAAAACATCGATAACCAGACTTTGCCGTTGGACTTCAAGCGTAACCCACACATCCACAACACCTGGTTACTGACCCATGCCGACTAAGTCGTCACAATATATCTTGTTTCACACAGATGTTTGTCATCTGTGTGAACTTGCGGCCCAATTACTCGACCAACTTCCTTTAGAGTATGAGAGGCAGGATATCTGCGATGAGCCTCACCTTGCCGAGTTGTATGGCACTCGTATACCTGTTTTAAAGTGCAAGGATACAGACAAAGAGTTAAATTGGCCGTTCGATATGACCAGTTTACAAGAATTTTTAGGAGCTTAACTTGAGTCTAGTTCGTATTAATAATGGTTCGTTAGCCTATGGTTATACTCCATTGTTGCAAAAAGCCGATTTTACCATTGAGCCTGGTGAACGAGTGTGTATCGTTGGCCGCAACGGGGCGGGTAAGTCGAGTCTGATGAAAGTATTAAGTGGTGACGTGCTCCTCGATGATGGTGAGTTCAATATTGCGACCGATGTTAAGGTCAGTCGCCTGCAGCAAGATCCCCCTAAGGCCGAGAAGGGCACGGTTTATTC
The DNA here is from genome assembly GCF_947501225.1 of uncultured Shewanella sp. GTDB lineage: Bacteria > Pseudomonadota > Gammaproteobacteria > Enterobacterales > Shewanellaceae > Shewanella. The sequence goes on along the minus strand of NZ_CANMUW010000002.1, from coordinate 19,252 downwards.
ATATATCTCTGCCGGTCTGCAAGAGGTGGGTGAGAAGCTTGAGCGCTATCATCAACTCTCTCATGATGTTGCTACGGCTACTCCTGAGCAGATGGAGCGTATGCTCAAGCAGATGGAACGTCTGCAGGAAGAGCTGGATCATCTAAATGGTTGGCAACTGGATAATCGCATCAATCAAAATTGTGCCCTGTTAGGGTTAGACCCTGATAGTCCTCTCAGTGAGCTTTCCGGTGGATGGCAGCGTAAAGTCGCGTTGGCCCGCGCACTGGTTAGCGAACCGGATCTACTCCTTCTCGATGAGCCGACTAACCACCTGGATATCGACACCATCGAGTGGCTGGAGCAGTTTTTGCTCAGTTATAAGGGGGCCATCGTATTTGTGAGTCACGATAGGGGCTTCATTCAGCGGATGGCGACGAGAATTGTCGACCTGGATCGCGGTGTCGTCACGTCCTGGCCGGGAGATTATCAGACCTATCTGGATGGAAAAGCCGAATGGTTAAGGGTTGAAGCCGAACAAAACGCCCTCTTCGATAAGAAGTTGGCGGAAGAGGAGGCTTGGATTAGACAGGGCATTAAAGCCAGGCGGACCCGTAATGAGGGCAGGGTGCGTGCACTCAAGGCGCTTCGTGTAGAGCGTAAGGCAAGACTTAACCGTCAGGGCGGTGCCAAGATGGCCGTGGCGGATACGGAGCGTTCCGGCAAGCTGGTATTCGACATAGAAAACCTCAACTATAATCTTCCCGATAAGAACCTGGTTAAAAATTTCACCACCTCTGTGATGCGTGGCGATCGTATTGCATTGATTGGGCCCAACGGTTGCGGTAAGTCTACCTTAGTGAAGCTGCTTATCGGCCAGCTGGAGGCTCAGTCTGGTTGTGTAAAAGTAGGCACTAAGCTGGAAATAGCCTATTTCGATCAATACCGTGAAGCTTTGGATCCTGAAAAGACGGTAGAGGAGAATGTCGGTGAAGGTAAGAAAACCATCACTATCAATGGCCAAGATCGACATATACTAAGTTATCTGCAGGATTTCCTCTTCTCTCCAATGAGAGCAAGGACACCGGTTAAAGCACTGTCTGGTGGAGAAAAGAACCGATTACTCTTGGCCCGCCTCCTCTTAAGGCCTGCAAACTTAATTATTCTCGATGAGCCGACCAACGATCTTGATATTGAGACCTTAGAGTTGCTAGAGTCACTACTGACTGAGTATGCTGGCACCTTATTGATTGTCAGTCATGACAGGGCCTTCATCGATAATACAGTGACCAGTAGCTGGTGGTTTACCGGTAACGGTGGTTGGGCCGAGTATGTCGGCGGTTATCAGGATGCAGTTTCGCAAGGGGCAAAGTTTTATTCTGAGGAACCTCAGGAAACAAAGAGTGTCCAACCTGTCGAGGCCAAGGTTAAAGAGGCTAAAACGGCCGCAAAACCTAAGCCTGAAAAGAAGCTTTCATATAAGTTGCAACGCGAACTAGAAGCATTGCCAGCCCTTATGGAGCAGTTAGAGCAAGAGGTTGAGGCATTACAAGAAGTGATTAGTGCGCCGGAGTTTTATGCTCAGGAACAGGATAAAATAAGCCTTCAACTCGAGCAGTTAGCCAATAAAGAGCAAGAGTTGGAAGTTTGCTTTGAGCGATGGGAAGAGCTTGAGTCGCTCAAGTAAGACTAAAATAATAATGGGAATAGCGTTAATGAAGTTTAAACTGGATAAAGCCCTTTCATTAGTTGCCGTAGGCGTAATTGGTGTTCTTCAGGGCGCTCATGCTGCGCCTGTCTATGAAATCAAAAATATTGAAGATTTCGATCTTAATGGCACTCTGGAAAGTACCCGCAACGGATATGGTATGGCAGTCAATGCCGAAAACAAGTCCGTTGGTGTTTCAAAGGGCAAGAAGAAGCTGGATACCTCTGAAGATGATGATGGTGTCATCGATATCGAAGATGGTATTGCCGATGCAGAGAAGATCACCTACTCGATCAACGAGCCAATCAAAGCTAACAATTTTACCTTCACTTCAGATGAAAATGGAGCCTCTGGTGCCTGGGTGCCTACCTTCGATAGCGTGAATGGGACTACGCCGCCAAAGGATACCGACCCTGAGGTCCCTGAGTCTATCAATTCGGTAGATGTTAACTACTACGACATGAATGATTCCGGGATTAAAATTGGTTCCATGACCTCTCCGGAACAAAAAGTCGAGTACACAGGTGATACCGAGGGGCAGGATTACTGGTATTACCGTGAATATGAAGAGCGTGGCTTTGCTAAAACGGCAGACGGCACAGAAGTAGAGCTAATGCCTCCACTGACTGAATATGTCAAAGACAGCGACACGGTTAATGTTGGTGGTTATTCGGTTGCCGCGGCTATCAACGCTGATAACCTGGTTGCCGGCTATGCGGGGACCGAGCTTTCAAAAACGGCAAAAGAGAAGATAGATAGCTGTATCTCTGGCGATACCTATCCGGTGGATGTGTGTGTACAGGATGAGCAGTATCCGGACACCAATGGCTTCACCAGCTTTCAGTATCAGGTCAGGGCGTATTTGTGGCAACTGGGCGCAGACGGCTCGGTCACCGAGAGTAAAGAGCTACCATTAGGACTTTCCTCTACATCAGATACCGTGTTCAGAGCACAAGGTTTAGGTATCAATGGTGAAGGTGTGGTTGTCGGGCGCTCTCATGTCTATCGCAGAGATGATAAAGACAAACTTGCCTATGATGCTGCTTACTGGACCAAGAATGGCGATGGTAACTATGAGTACCATTGGATCCCGATGATAGATGACAGGTTCAGCTCTATCGCCTACGATATCAATGATAGTGGCATACTGGTGGGAAGTTACCAGCAGTACCTTGAAGGTTATGTAAGAGATAAGTTTTTCTATTTCGATACCAAAGATCCCGATAGTGAGATCGTTACGCCAAACGATTTTTATAACGCCACTTCCGATCTGAGTAGTAAAGCAAAAGATATTAATAACAAGGGCCAGGTTGTCGGATTTATAGAAACGACCCACGACAAGGAGAAGCCGCGCCCGAAAGAGGGGTTCCTGTTTGATAAAACAACCAGCGAGTTTAGTAACTTAAATAAGCTGTTGACCTGTGAGTCGAAAGGGTTTGTTAAAAATTCTGACGGTAATTGGGTGCGTAATAAGATCGAAGTACAGGACGGCACCGGTGTGACACTGACCTATAACAGTGATATTAAGGTCGTAGAAGCGAATAGCATCAATGAAGATGGAACCATTGTCGGCACGGCATTTATCCGTAAGCCACTATACAAGCTTGATGAGGATGGCAACCTGGTTATTGGTGAGAATGGTTTACCGGTATTCGACGTAAATGGTTATGGCGACCCCTTGACCTCATACCTGCCGCGTATGGTGGTATTGCAACCTAATGGGGCGGAAGCCGATGAAGCGTTCATCAATGCAAACAACTGTGTTGATGATAATGGTGAGCCTGAGAACTATAAGCGCAAAGGGGCTGCGAGTTTCGCCTGGTTATTTGCCTTACCGCTGCTTTGGTTGCGTCGCAGGTTTAAGTAGAACATTATTAGTAAAAAGTCGAGGCAACTGCCTCGATTTTTTTTGTCCAAAAAACTCAACAGCTTAAATAATAACCACTGAAAACGGTTAAATTTTGATTGATCTTGAACTCAAAAACCTCTATTTATGTTTAGTGAAGCTACTGCTTCTTTGTATGTAAAACAGAGGATGCTTGCATGAAGAGACAAAAAAGAGATCGTTTAGATAGAGCTTTTTCGAAAGGGTTTCAGGCCGGAGTAGGTGGCCGCTCAAAGGAGAATTGTCCTTATTCGACACTTGACTCGAAGTCACAATGGTTAGGGGGTTGGCGTGAAGGCGTAGATGGCCGGCTAAGTGGCTTATTTAATAAATAGCGCAGCATTTTTGCCCTCCGGCCTCACCCTTGGTAGATATCAGTGAGTTAAGAGGGCATTTTTATGGGCGAAAGAAAGTGATTAGAATGATGTGGTATCGGTGAATATACCCACTTTCAGATCTTTTGCACTGTAGATCTCGCGTCCATCAACTTCCATCGTTGCATCGGCAATACCCATGACCAGCTTGCGGTATACCTTACGCTTGATGGTCAGCTTATAGGTTACCTTCTTGGCATCGGGTAGTACCTGGCCGGTAAACTTCACCTCACCAACACCTAGTGCTCGTCCTTTGCCCTCAGCACCTTCCCAGCCAAGGAAAAATCCAACTAACTGCCACATAGCATCGAGTCCAAGGCAACCGGGCATAACGGGATCGCCTGAAAAGTGACAACCGAAAAACCATAGGTCGGGGTTTATATCGAGCTCGGCTACAATTTCACCCTTACCGAATTCACCACCATCTGCATTAATCTTGGTGATTCTGTCGATCATCAACATATTATCTATTGGCAAACGAGGTGAGTTCTTACCAAATAACTCGCCATGGCCGCAGGCTATAAGATCTTCTTTATTGAAACTGTTAGCTTTACTCATTGATATACTTCACTTCAGCAATTTTTAGAGCTAAAGATTAGCGAACACGTGTAAGCTAAACAACTCCGATCAGCTGGAAAAGCTCAATTTTTCGACTACCTTCGCAAAAAAACTTTTCTCTTCATCCTGGTAGCCCGCTAACCCAGCCAGACGATGCTGAACCAGGCCATAGAGTGATTCATCCGGGAAGTTATTATCTTTATCTGCAACTCCTGCTGTGATATTCATCAGTCGTTCCACGGCTTCATCGACGTGCTCAACTTCATACAGGTGAAATTCGCCTGATGTAACGGCTTCTATCACTTGCGGATTAAGATTAAGTTGTTGAGTATTAGTTTTTGGGATTATCACCCCTTGATTGCCGGTCAGCCCGCGTCTTGAACACAAGTTGAAGAAGCCTTCTATCTTTTCATTAACGCCACCGATCGCTTGCACATTTCCGAATTGATCGAGTGCCCCTGTTACTGCTATGCCTTGATCTATCGGCTTTTCTGTAATGGCTGAAATCAGGCAGCAATATTCGGCGAGTGATGCACTGTCTCCGTCGATCTCCTGATATGATTGTTCAAAAACTATGTTGGAGTTGAGGTGCATAGGTGCATCTTTGCCGAAGATTCGATACAGGCAAGAGGAGAGGATCATCATTCCTTTTGCATGAATATTGCCACCGAGTTCTGACTTTCTCTCGATATCGGCAACTTCACCGTCGCCGTAATGCACCGAAGCCGTGATCCTTGCTGGTTCACCATAACTGTATTCGACGGTGTCCAGTACCGTGAGTCCGTTGATCTGGCCGATAATAGATTTATCAGTCGGTAAGTTTATAAACTTATCGTCAAAATTTTGAGCCGATAGCATTTCAGACGCATTATGGCGGCTCTGGTGCCTGTTCAACGCTAAAGTGATGCTGTCTGCTGTAACTTCATCTTGCCCCGAGTAGGCCTTGGCCTGAGCTAACAGCTGTCCAATTTGAGATGAGAGCAGAGAAAGTCTCTGTTGGTGATCTGCTAAACGGGCTGAGTGTAAGAAAAGTGGCGCCAGAGCCGATTGTGACAACGACACACCTACACTTTCGGCCACGGCTGACAGCCAGCAAGAGTAGTCGGCTTCCGTATGTATGTTCAGATCGAGCTCATTTACCATCTCTCCGAGCAGAGGGAAGTGAAGCGAGAACTGAGGCTCCTCAACCCAGCACACACTAAACTGAGTGCTGGAGCCAACGAGTATGATTTTACAATTAAGAGGCAGAGGGGGGAGCGTCGAATGGACACTGTACTCTCTATGGCTGAGTATCTCTAAGAGAAGATCCCACAAGCCCTCCCGTTTCCAGAGGGATTCGGCGCAGATAAACAGGTAGTGGCATTGCGCCAGCGCACCGGGAATATACTGAGTCTTACCGTTAACGGAATCCTTATCGGTTTGAGTGAGTCGGCCAATGAGGTCGGTGCGCTTAATATTACCGGAAAGGTAGCGATAGCTCTGGTTCTTGGTAGAGAAAATATCTTCAGGCGTGGCCGAGTGGTCACTCCGCCAGTCAAAAGTTAACTGTTCATTACTCATTGACTTATGCAGATACAGATCATCTATCTCCCCCATGCTGGAGGTGAGTGATTTGATAAATTGGTATCTATCTATACCCGCTAAATCTGCGAGGAACATATGTTGATTCGATGTTTTTGTCAGCAGTTCGAATGCATCTATGACTCTTTCCTGACCTAATAACAGAGCTTGTGCATTAAGTTCAATCTCAGAAAGTGTTGGAATGTTATGGTGAGGAGACAATGCAGAAACTGGAATGACGTTTGGATTCATATAGCAGGTGCTACTTAATAATAGACAGATTAACAATATGCAGATATTAGCACATCTTGATCTTGGCCAATATCATATTTGTTTCTTTAGTGGCATGTAGCACATGTATTTGTACCGATATTTGTTAAGAATCAATCAAGATGGGTAGAAGATAGCCGCTTGAAGTCTCAAACTGAAATAATGGTTTACATAAAACTGAGATGCTTATAATATTTGCCCCGTTCGGAGAGATGGCAGAGTGGTCGAATGCACCGGTCTTGAAAACCGGCATGGGTTTGTAGCCCATCTAGGGTTCAAATCCCTATCTCTCCGCCATATTCAGATTAAGCCCCAGCAGAACTGCTGGGGCTTTTTCGTTTAAGCGGACTGGGAATTGAACCCTTGGGTTCCTGTTGTTTAAATTACGCTATCTCTCCGCCACTTTTTCTAAACGAGAGTAAGATGAAGCCCCTAACAGTAATGTTAGGGGCTTTTTCGTATTAGAGGGAGTTAGAGAAAGAATTGAACCCTTGGGTTCCTATTGTTTAAAGACCGCTATCTCTCCGCCACTTTTCTAAACGAGAGTAAGATGAAGCCCTTAACAGCAATGTTAGGGGCTTTTTCGTATTGTTTTTGTATGGGAAATAAGAACTCTAGGGTTCCTCTTGTTTAAAGATCGCTATCTCTGCATCCCGATCCTTCATCGATAGCCAGATTAAGCCCGAACAAAAATGCTGGGGCTTATTCGTTTAGCAAACCAGTTAGAGGGATATTGGTATGGTTTCACTGTGACCGATTATCACTCCTCTGTACCAGTAGGGAGCGAACCCAATAATCCGCTGGATCTAGCCATATTAGTAAATCTCCTATTTAACTGCCTTATAGATAGACTTGAGTGGTGAGTAACTTCACCTTCAGCGCTCTTAGACTACACTTCAAAGCACTTATCAATATTCTTACGTTATTAATAGGAAGAAAATATGAGTGAAGAATCCAGCTATCAAGGTCGTTGTTTCTGTGGTGCCGTTCAATTTTTGGTTACAGGTACACCTAAAGGGATGGGCTATTGTCACTGTGAGTCTTGCAGAAAGTGGTCTGCAGGACCAGTGAATGCCTTTAGCTTGTGGGACCCGGAGGCTATTAACATCACTGCCGGGGCCGATAAAATTTCCAGCTTTAACAAGACGCCCAACAGTACACGAAAGTGGTGTAGTGAATGTGGCGGGCATATTTTGACGGAACACCCGACGATGAATTTAATCGATGTATTTGCCGCGAGCATTCCATCACTTAAGTTTGAACCGGGCGTGCATGTCCATTATCAGGAGAGTGTGCTACCCATTAAAGATGGTTTGCCGAAAATGAAAGATATGCCCAGCGAAGCGGGAGGTAGCGGCGAAACTATGCCCGAGTGATTATACCTCTTAGTTTATAGCTCAGCAGTTTGCTGCTCTAATGAGCATTCGATACTCTAATGGCGAGATAGGTATTTACACATAAGAGGGAGGGCGTTATTATATCGCTCGTTCGGAGAGATGGCAGAGTGGTCGAATGCACCGGTCTTGAAAACCGGCATGGGTTTGTAGCCCATCTAGGGTTCAAATCCCTATCTCTCCGCCATATTCAGAAAAGCCCGGTATCTTACGATATCGGGCTTTTTGCTGTCTGGTGGTTAAGTTGATGTGTTTATAATTGCTAGGTTTCAATAGTAATGGGTTTGTAGCACGAATATGTAGGGTTCCTGTTGTTTAAATTACGCTATCTCTCCGCCATATTTAGAAAAAAGGCTACTCGAAAGAGTGGCCTTTTTTCGTTAAAAAAACCAAGGAATTGAACCCTAGGGGTCCTCTTGTTTAAAGACCGCTATCTCTCCTCCCTGATCTGCAATAGAAAGTCAGAAAGGCCCGCTATTTTATAGCGGGCTTTTTGCTTTCTGAGTTGATGCTTAAAAATGACGGAATTGAACCCACGGCAGAAAGTTGGTGCCATTCGTTCAGTAAGCTAAGGTGACCGATTAACTCTTAACGGCATTCACAACGGGTTTCCCCAATAGTTCGCTGGACTTGGCCATCTCGATAAACAGCCGCATACGTTGGTTCTCATAGGGGGTCCTGGGGTAGATGGCCCACAGTGGCCCTGGGGTGGCAAAGCTACCGTCAAACAACCTCACCAGTTTCTTTTCTGCAAGATGTTTTTCACACACAAAATCCGGGAGCCAGCAGATGCCGTGACCAAGAAGTGTCATCTGCAAGGCTGCTTCGGCTTCATCGAGCTTCAGGTGGCTTTGCACTGCCATTGAGCGAACGGTACTTTCATCCTGCCATAACCACTGACCATTCTCCAGATCGGTGTAGTTGAGGATAATCAGATCGAGTGTGCTCATATCTAAAGGGGTTTGCGGCACCTTTATTCTTGCCAGATAGTCGGGGCTGGCATAAAAATCTCTATCCGTGATGGTTAATACTTCACTTATGAAGCTCTTGTCATCGAGAGGCTTAGTGTTAAACATCAGGTCAAAATCAAATTTAGAGGCATCCGGTGCCGACCAGGTTGAGGTTAACTCGAGATCGATCTTCGGGTATTGATTGACAAATTGAGACAATATCGGGCCTGCAATGGTGCGATTGAACAGTCCCAGTGCACTGACTCTAAGTTTTCCGCTGGGTTCGGCTCCGGTGTTTTTCATCCGCTCGGTGGCCTGCTGCCACTCCATATCGATGGCCTGGCAGTGTTGAAGGAACACCTCTCCTTCGGGGGTCAGAGACAGTTGCCGGGTAGAGCGCTGAAACAGAATGACGCCCAGATAGGTTTCAAGCTGTTTTATTCTTCGGGTTACGCTGGGGCGGGGAAGATCATTAGCGTCTGCGGCCCGGGCAAAACTACCGACTTTAGCAATCAGGTTGACCAGACGGATATCGTCGAGTGATATTTGGTGCATACACGGCCTGTTGTTTATGTGTTATATCTGTTTTGATAGAGATGATAGTAGCAACGAATCTACTTAGTACAAAATTGACAAAATAGACACTATCGCTTTCTCCGTTTTTCGACCTTATAAGCCAAAGTCGCGGTTGTCGGTGTCCGCTACTTCGGCAGCAATAAGGTATATAGATAAAAAGCTATCAGAACTTTTTGTTAATGCCCAGACTGACAATGTGGACGTGGGCTTCACTCTCTCCGATAACTTGTTGGCTGAAAGGCGTGGCTGTTATAGGGTTGAAGCCCTCAATACTTTGGTTCACCTCTATATCACCGAAATCCAGGTATTGATAACCTAGGGTAAACTCCGTGCTGTCATTCAATGCCCAATCGACTCCGGCAGAGTAGGCGATAGTTCTGTCTAAGGGAGGATCTATCTTATGATTGTTGGTTGAGACCGCCGACTCGTCGTAGTTGACGCCAATCTTTAGGGCGAGTGTCGGTGAAACCTTGTAGGCAAGACCTACAGCCGCGCCCCAGGCATCTTTCCAGTCGCGTGGAACTACGACCGTAGGTCCCTCTTCATGGATAATGCGGCTCTCTTTCATCTCAGACCAGTTGGCCCACTCGATATCGGCCAGCAGGGTTAGGTTTGGACTCAGTTGCTGATCCAGGCTCAGGGTGACCAGATCGGCCAGATTGAACGCTTGTGATGCCCGGTATTCGGTGTTTCCCATTTGGGTTTCGATAATTGCCGGCCCAGTGACCTCATGGTCGACCCCGGCAACATAGCGCAAACCTATCCTCGTATTTTCGCCGGGTCTGTACATAAGTCCCAAAGCCCAGGCAAGTTTAGTGTCATCCAGGTCCAGGTTTTCAGAAGCTTGAGGGAAGGGGGCGAGATCCAGCTCCCAGCTCATGTAACTCGCACCTGCACTCAATCCTACCGACCACTGTGGGCTAATTTGATAGCCCACAGCAACCTGAGCTACCGCTATCATGACTTCGATTGATTCTATGAAGTTAGAACCCGCCCAGTTATCACCAAAATCGGTGGCTCCACCTGCCGGTGAGGTCAATGCGAAACCGATACCCCAGCCCTCGGCAAGTGGTTGGCCGTAGAAAAAAGAGCCTCCACCGCTCAGGCCTACTCCATAATCGGTATTTTTACGGCGGCTGTCGAAATCATCATTGGTTCCATTGGACCCCTTATCGTAAAAATGGAATGAATCTTCAATCAACAGCAAATTACCCTCTATCTCTGGCCGGGTGAGGTAAGCCAGGCCTGCCGGGTTGTTAAAGGCGGCAGATGCGCCAATATCTGCTGCCTGACCCGCTCCGGCTGTCGCCAGATAGGAGGTGGTGGTTTGTTCTCGCAAGATGCCACTGGCCGATGCGGTGGTCGCAATCCCTGCCGTTGCGAAGAGCAGCAGAGACAAATAGTTGTGTCGAGTTATCATAGTATCAATCCTTGTAAATTATTTATAAATACAGTTTTTCTATTATTGTTTTGGGATGTTTTATTTAAACGCTGGCAATATATACTTGTTGCTTGTTTGTGTTGTTTGTTTTATTTGCTTGTTGTGACTAAGAGTTGATAAATGTTTTTATTTTGAAGTGAGTGTTTTGTTATATGAGTTAGTGAATTTCAATTGTGGTAATTAATGGTTGGGAATTAACATGGCTCAATATGTAATAAGTGTTCTGTTATTACTCTTCTAAGTATTGGAACATATTTTAATCATAGTGATTGTTTTTAGTATGGCCCTGTGTGAGTGTCGATTGATACTGTGGGAAAGGGTGCGTGAGAGCACGTATTGATGAAAACTGCTACCTGGCTTACAAAGCGGGAACTTGACCTGGCTCAATCGTGCCGTGACATATTGCAGGAAACCCTGCAACAGCAAGTGGTGAGAAGGGTTTTGTTTATTTAATTATCAAAAGTGAAATTGTGAGTTGTTTTTTATTATCTATTTGATGCTTTCAGATTGATATATTATTTATTTGTTTTTGATGCTCTGGTAATTGAACTTGGTTGCGTGTTGATTTCTTACCAGGTTTATAGTGTCTGTTTATATTTATTTTGCTTCTTGAGATTTAATAATTATAAGTGTTGTCTTGAACGCTTTAATGGTGGGTAATAATTTATGACGAACAATAAAATAGTAGACGATGATAATGCTAACGAGCACTCACAAGGTTTACTCGATAATCCTGAGCGGCGGAAACTTTTTAAACGTGCAGCCATAGGTGGTGGTGTGGTGCTGGCCTCAGGCTTGGGGGCATTCGGAGTCGGCAGGGCATCTATCGAGGGAAAGGTCGACAAAAGCTGGCCGGATCTTGCCGATGATTTTAAGCCTTTTCCTCAGCGGGATACTATGTGGTCCTATGCCGGTAGCCCACACTTGATGATGCGCTATCCCGAGCGAAATGAGCAGTTTGGTCGACTGGTTAAAAACGACTCGCGCTATAATTTTCAGCTTCAGGTGCCCAGATATGAACATAAGGGCTGGGATAACTCACGTCCCGGCTTCACCCAACTGGATACCGCGCTGCAGCATGCCGGATGGTGTCCGCCTCACAAGTGGGATCTTCGCCTCGGTGCCATGGGCATACCGGATACCCAGTGGTTTTCATGGGATCAATCCGGTGTCGAGCATGAACAGTACCAGTTTGGCAGCAAGCTGGAGGCATCAAACGCAATACGCAGTGCCGCTCGTCTGTTTGGTGCGGTTCGCTGTGGTATAGCCAAGCGTGACAAACGCTGGGACTACGACCCTATCTACAATGCCGGTGCGACTGTGGAGATGATGGAAGGTGCGGAGCGTATGGGGGTCAGTAAAATCTCTGATCCTCAGGAGATGGCCAAGGCGATGCAGGGGATGATGGAGCACTTCAAGCCAGAGGATCGTGAACTGAGCTGGGAGAAGGACTTTCCCTTCGAGCCCAAGACAGTGATCGTGATGGCGGTTCCTATGGATTACGACAACATGGCCACCGCACCGTCCCGCACCTGCGCTGGAACCGTAGGTGATGGCTACACAAAGATGGCCACTTTGGCATCCCAAATGGCCCAATTTATTAAGGGGCTGGGCTACCATGCCGTTGCCAGCGGCAATGATCTCGGTAACTCGGTTGCCTATGGCATTGCAGCGGGCTTGGGGGAAGGTGCCCGAAATGCTCAATTGATCGTACCCGGATATGGCCCTCGGATTCGCCTGTGTAAGGTCTACACAGATTTTGATTTTGTCGAGCACGATAAGGCCCGAAGTTGGGGGATCACTGAGTTCTGTAAGACCTGTAAAAAGTGCGCCGATGCTTGTCCCAGTAAAGCCCTGGATACCCGTGAGGATACCAGTTACACCTTCGGCGGTGAACATGCCGAACAGCCCGGTTATACCTGGAATAACCACGAGGGGATCAAGAAGTTCCATAGCGACTCGAAAAGGTGTTTCGACTACTGGCTTGAGAGTGATACCGATTGTGGTGCCTGTATCGCCTCCTGTACCTTCAATGAGCCCGATTATTGGCATCATTGGATGATCGTCGCGGCTAATCCTTTTGTGCCCAGTGCGCTGCATGGTGCCATGTCAGAGATGCATCCGGCATTTGGTTATGGGTCTACTGAAAACCCCGCCAAGGTTACTAAGTTCTGGAATACCGGTGAGGGAATGCGAGTTAACCCAACCAACCGTAATGTATTTGGCGCAGTTGGCCGTTCATAAGGAGTTTGTTATGGAGCTTTTAGAGTTTTTTATTATGGGTATTTTGTTCACCCTCGGAGTTCAGGCGTTCGCCTATATATCTATTAAGGTAAAGATGCCCTGGTTTGCCTGGGCCGGACTCATAACCGGTGGGCTGACGTTCTTGTTTGGCATAGGGTGGGCCGGCAGTTCATTTATCGAGGACGTGCCTCAGTCCGGTTCTCTGGGTTTGACGGTATTTTGTCTGCCTGGCTTGCTGTTAATGGCATTCATAATCCGTAAGTACCTGCCAAAGGGGACCCGTTTGTGACACCCGGCTCTTGAAGGTTTGGCTTGCGTCGACATCACCGTCGACACAGGCCTGTGTCAGGTACAGTGATCTATGCCTGAAGGTGAAGCGAGCGGAAAGTTTAATGTACCGGAGTTATTTATCATGAGATATGGAACAGAGGTCTTTAAAGAGTGTAACCATTGTGGTGGCTGCCTCACTCTGCGGCCACTGCTCGAGGTGGATGCACGAACTGCATCGTTGTGGAGTGATGGTTATGTCGATAGTCCTATGGTCCCACAGCAGTCACTGCTGGTTAAATGCGGACACTGTAAGGCGGAGGTCTGGCTGCCCGAACTGAAAGCAGCGCCAGAGGGTAAAGATAATGCAATGGCGTATCAGAGCCTCGATGAAGACGAATTATGGGCCCTGATTGAGGAGTATGGCAAGCAGCCCTCGGAGCATCAGTTGTATATTCGCCTGAGACTTTGGCAACTTGCCAACCATAAGTACCGCACCGAAAAGGCAACTTTGGTCCAATGGAGCGAGCGTGAGCGAAGTAATATGGAGGCATTGCTATTGATACTGAACATGGATGCAGTGCAGGAGAGGTTACTGGCAGCTGAGTTGCTGAGGCAGCTGGGGAACTTTGAACGAGCCAGGGAGCCGCTGCAGGTAGAGTTTGAGGGAAGTGCTTTTGAGGTATCAAAACTGCTTTTACAACGAATTAAACAGCAAAAACAACAGGTGTTTAAGTGCCGCCTGCCTGCATCATTTGATGACCTGAAAACAGATAACTGCGCTTAGATGAGTCTCTGCGGAGCAGAGCTTCAGGGCTATGGTAAAGATTAAAGCGGGAGATATATGAGTCAATTATCGCTATCGGCAAAGCTGAGAGCTTTGTTACAACAAGGGTGCATAGACCTGGAACTCGATGAGATCTGTTACTGCTATGATCTTCACACCCCTTCGGATTGGGGGCGAAAGATGGGCAGTAATATTCATCATATCCGTAATTTCACCAAACGTCGGAAGTTATATGCCAGCTCCATGAAAGGTTTGAACTTATGGCGACAAAAGGTGTTGTACTTAAAGAGTATGGAAGAGGTAGTTGGCAATCTTATCAGTGGCTCTGTGTTTGTATGGCCACAGAGTCACTTGCCTGCTGGAATGAAACGTTACCTTAAGAGTCAACAGATAGGCGAGATGGTAACAGTTTCGGTATCATGTCCCGTGTCACCTCAGCTGGCGGGACGATTTAACCTGATACTGTCAGGTTCAGAAAAGGTTGAAGATTTACTGGATAGGATTGATGAGGTTGAGCGCTACCTGGCCCGCCTTCAAACACAAATAGCGCTTCATCATGGCGCCGATATCAACCCTTTAGTGGATTATAATATCGTCAGCCCTATCTCTGCCTGCATCCTTACCCATTTAGCTAACGGATCGGGCAGAGAAGAGATCTCATCAAGCTTGAGTTTGACTCTGCGGGGAGTCGATTATCACTTGTCAGTGCTCAAACAGACACTGAAAGCGCGAAACATGGCACAACTGATTTTTGAGGCCGGCAAGCTTAGCCTGTTATAACCTTTGATTATTCATTGGTATTTTGAAAGAGTTATCGAATTTCCTTATATATCAACTGATATGGCAGAACCGAACCTGAGTTGCTGATGCGCACAACTTCTGGCTTTTGACATAATGATACAGCGAAGAGCTGGTGGTTTTCCGGGCAGGTATTATGCAATTTGTTATGTCTTATACTCTCGCTATCCATGGCATTTGAACGGTCTACAACTGTCCTTTAACGGTTAGTATTTTATATTTTTGTTGATAATCTGAGGGATAGCAGGTAGGTGAGGAGATGAGCTGACCTGTGTGTTAACTATTCATTGTTGTTACATGAATAGTTAGAGTCATGTTTGTCAACTGTTTTGTGCAATAGTTTACTTTAAATTCATTATGTTACAATATTATAAATACTGCTTTCCTATTGTTCACTAATGGGCTAAATTACGGATAAATAAGATTTGAATCGACTTTAGATTCATCATCCGACTCCTAAGGTAAATTTCAGTTGATATCAGTATATTTGGTCGATGATCATGAATTAGTTCGTACGGGGATCCGTCGTATCCTTGAAGATGAACGCGGGATAAAAGTGGTGGGTGAGGCCGGTGATGGCGAAACCGTTGTTCAGTGGAGTCGTAATAACGAAGCTGATGTTATCCTGATGGATATGAATATGCCGGGGATCGGCGGCCTGGAAGCAACCAGAAAGATTCTGCGCTATCAACCCCATGCAAAGATTATTGTATTAACCATTCACACTGAAGATCCATTTCCGACAAAAGTCATGCAAGCGGGGGCCTCGGGATATCTCACAAAAGGGGCCACACCTCCCGAGGTGCTTCAGGCTATCCGTCAGGTAGCGCACGGGCAAAGATACCTCTCTCCGGAGATTGCGCAACAGATGGCATTAAGCCAGTTTAATCAATCGGAAGAGAACCCTTTTAAATCATTGTCCGAGCGAGAGCTGCAGATCATGATGATGATCACCAGTGGCGAGAAGGTAAATGATATCTCAGAGCAGTTAAACCTAAGCCCTAAAACGGTGAATAGCTACAGGTATCGATTATTCGCCAAACTTGGCATCAATGGCGACGTCGAGCTGACTAGATTGGCAATTCGTTATAAAATGTTAGATACCGGTCAGTTTTAACCGCCGCTTTATTTGAACAATATGCCAACTTCGTTTGATTCTAAGGTATTTTTAAAGACCGTCTCCTCATCATCAGGTGTTTACCGTATGTATGACGAAGAGGGTACGGTTATCTATGTCGGTAAGGCTAAAGATTTAAAGAAGCGATTAAGCTCCTATTTCCGTAGCAACTTACATAATGTCAAAACCCAGGCATTGGTCTCACATATCGCCAATATTGATGTCACCGTGACGCATAGTGAAACCGATGCCCTCATTCTTGAAAACGATTATATCAAGCAGTATATGCCCAGGTATAATGTCCTGCTTCGAGACGATAAATCCTATCCATATATTTTATTAAGTGAACACAAACACCCCAGGTTGGCTTATCACCGTGGCCCTAAGCGGGATAAGGGGAGCTACTTTGGCCCATACCCTAATGGAGGGGCGGTCAGAGAGAGCCTGCACCTGTTGCAGAAGATCTTTCCTATCAGGCAGTGTGACGATCTTTACTATAAATCTCGTTCACGCCCCTGTTTGCAATATCAGATCGGTCGATGCAGTGCTCCTTGTGTTAATAAAATCAGCGATGATGAATATGCGATTCAGGTTAAGCTTGTCAATCTTTTCCTTAAGGGAAAAGATCTGCAGGTAATGACTGAGTTGGTTGCTAAAATGGAAGCATCTGCACTGGCTCTAGAGTATGAGCAGGCGGCAAGTTATAGAGATCAAATTGCCGCCTTAAGAAGGGTTGCGGAGCAGCAGGAGGTGTCAAATACATCGGGTGATATGGATGTTATCGGTGCCTACTATGCCTCTGGCGTCGCCTGTTTTCACCTGCTGTTTATTCGTGACGGAAAAATATTCGGTAGCAGGAGTTATTACCCTAGTGTGCCTGCTAAAACAGAACTGGATGAAGTCCTTAGTGCATTTATGATCCAATTTTATCTCAATAGAGACAGTCAGCGAACCGTTCCTAAAGAGATATTATTGAGCCACAGCTTTGAAGATCTGCCTGAGTTAGAGCGCGCGATACAGTCAGCCCTGGAAAAGCGGGTTGAGATAAAGACAAATGTTCGCAGTGAAAGGGCCAATTTTTTACGACTTGCAGTGACCAATGCCACCAATGCGGTCAATACCCGCCTGTCTCACAAGAACACGGTTGAGCAACGCTTCCTGTTGCTGGAAGAGGCGCTGGAGATATCTGAGCCGATCAAGAGAATGGAGTGCTTCGACATCAGTCACACTATGGGGGAGAGCACCGTTGCTTCTTGTGTCGTATTTAATCGAGAGGGGCCAAGTAAAGCCGATTACCGGCGCTACAATATTAACGGGATTGCCCCCGGCGATGACTATGGCGCGATGAAACAGGCGATAACAAGGCGGTTTGATAAAATTGATAAGAGTGGCAAGATCCCGGATATTCTGTTTATCGATGGTGGAACGGGACAACTTCGTATCGCACAGAAGATTGTCGATGAGAAGTTTGTTGATATAGATAAAGTTCCTTTGTTGATCGGGGTAGCTAAAGGTGAGGGAAGAAAGCCCGGCTTAGAGACCTTAATCTATGGCGAAAATGAACAGGCGTTTACCATTCCGGCTGATTCCGGCGCTTTGCACCTGATTCAGCATATTCGAGATGAATCACATCGATTTGCTATTACCGGGCATAGAAATAAGCGCCAAAAGACGAGGAATACCTCCAGCTTAGAATCCATTGCAGGGGTTGGCCCTAAACGTCGGAAGG
Source organism: uncultured Shewanella sp. (assembly GCF_947501225.1). Classification (GTDB taxonomy): domain Bacteria; phylum Pseudomonadota; class Gammaproteobacteria; order Enterobacterales; family Shewanellaceae; genus Shewanella. The sequence continues at coordinate 1,615 of NZ_CANMUW010000002.1, read as the reverse complement.
CGCTGTTACAATATTTAGGTGGTATACAGGAAGTTAAGGGCGCAAGTGTGGCAGAACTGGCTAAAGTTCCCGGTATTAGTTTAGAAATGGCACAAACGATACATGATTCATTGCGAGGGTAGTAAAATTAAGGCAAGATTGTCGCTGCTTTTAAACTATTGGTTTTCTCATGCCGTTTAATATACCTATAGCGTTAACTTTTTTCAGGCTGTTTTTATTGCCTGTTTTCGTGGTGATTTTTTATTTGCCATACTCATGGGCTCCCTTCGTTGCTGCCTTCGTATTCTGGTTGGCTGCCGTTACTGATGCTCTCGATGGCTATGCCGCGAGAAAATTAAAGCAGTCTACTCGATTTGGTGCCTTTCTGGATCCCGTCGCCGATAAGATAATGGTTACGACTGCACTGGTACTTCTTGTTGCCGAATTTAATAATATCTGGCTGACACTACCGGCATTATTTATGATCGGTAGAGAGATTGTGATTTCGGCACTGAGAGAGTGGATGGCCGAAATTGGTAAACGAGGCGCAGTGGCCGTGTCCTGGATTGGTAAATATAAGACTGCAGCCCAAATGATTGCAATTATTGGTTTGATCTGGAAGCCGAATGATCTCCTCACCTATACCGCTTTCGGTCTGTTCTATATTGCCGCTGTACTCACTTTCTGGTCTATGTTGAGTTATATCCGGGCTGCATGGGGCGACCTTACGTCCGAATCGGGTAATTAAAATGCAATAAGACTATTTAGTGTGCAAGCAGTCATTTATCGTCAAATATGCGATTGACTCTTGGCCCTAAATCGGTAGAATGCCATTCCGCAGTCAGGGGAAAGCAGCGATGCAAATTCCTGAAGGCAAGAAAATTTGAAATGCGACATTAGCTCAGTTGCTAAAGGTGAAAGTGCGATACCTTCGGTGATGATTACAGATATTGTTGTTACGTAAGATTATGCGACATTAGCTCAGTTGGTAGAGCGATACCTTGCCAAGGTATAGGTCATCGGTTCGAACCCGATATGTCGCTCCAAATTTTCGATAAAAGATGCGACATTAGCTCAGTTGACTCTTTATTTATGTCAAGTGCGCGATACCTAGGTATAGGATATCGGTGATTGGTTTATAACCCGATATGTCGCTCCAAATTTTCTGATAGAGGATTTGGACATTATCTTCTTCGAAGATAAACAATATGGCGCGATGGCAGAATGGCTATGCTGCGGATTGCAAATCCGTCGATCTCGGTTCGACTCCGGGTCGCGCCTCCATATTCGATTATGATGAGTTTGTCTCTTTAACAGGGGCAGGCAGTATCTACTACCAATGATACGTATCATCAGAGTCATAGAGTTTGCCCGAGTGGTGGAATTGGTAGACACAAGGGATTTAAAATCCCTCGCTGAATAAGCGTGCCGGTTCAAGTCCGGCCTCGGGTACCATCATTTAAGCCCTGACATATAGTTAGGGCTTTTTTGTATCTGAGATTCAACGATTCAGTTCAGAAAGCCTAATCCCTCGCGCTGTTGAAATACACGTACCGGCGCAAGTCCGGCCTCGGGTACCATCATTTAAGCCCTGACATATAGTTAGGGCTTTTTTGTATCTGAGATTCAACGATTC
>NZ_CANMUW010000001.1 GCF_947501225.1 uncultured Shewanella sp. | reverse complement strand
TTGAGAAAATTTGTTACCATCTAAGATGGTTTCGAATAACTCAACACCTGTGAGTGTCCACACAGATTACTTGATAAGTTGTTAAAGAGCGTTGCACTAATGCTAGAAGCTATTGAAAGCATTCAGATTGTGCTGCCGTTGACGCTAGGTCACCAGCTTCGGGTTGCGTATTTTACGCATTCCGATTAATGCGTCAAGCGTTTTTTTGATATTCACTTTCGATTGGGCGTTTCTTGTACGAAACGAGCAATCCAATATCTCAAAAAGCTTTCCACAAGACATTTTCTATTTTAAAGAAAGTGTCCTTTTGCACGTTTCGCAGCTGTCTCTCTTGTTACCAAATCAGTAATCAAGCCTGGAAACACCTACTCCGCCGTGTCAGTGGATGCGCATTATAGGGAGATTCACTCATGGCGCAAGCGCTTATTTCAATATAAATCACGACCGGGCAGTTAATAAGCGAAGCGATTAAATAGTAGCTCAATTGCGCACTTTAAACCTGTTCTTCAGACAAAATAATCGACTATGGTACCGACACCTAACCCAACATCTAACTCAACGTCTAACTCAAAACCTAACTCAAAACCTAACTCAACATCCTCAACATAGGGAGCGATAGCTGGTTCAACATCGCCTCCTCTGCACTATGTAGATGCATTGTTGTTACGTGTGTTGCATGCTGATTGTCTGACACTTTTACCGATGACAGTAAAGGTAAGCTATCTATACTGGCTTTATTTTAAGGCGTTAAGTCAGAGTTTTTTTAAATAGGTCGGAACATCGGCAATCGAATCGAGCACCACAGTGGCAGCAGCAATGGCTTCATCGGTTACCGACTTCCCGGTACGAACCAGTATGCGCGTCGGAATACCTGCGGCCTGAGCAGCTAACATATCATCTCGCTTGTCACCAACCATTACAGACCGGCTGAGGTCAATTTTAAGAAATTTTGCAGCGGTTAACATCATTCCAGGTTTAGGCTTACGGCAGTCACAGTCCTGTTTATATTCACCCACACCTTTCTCCGCATGGTGGGGACAATAATAGATACCATCAAGTTCAACACCCTTGTCAACGAAGTTCCAGTCCATCCACTCAGTTAAGCTGTGAAACTGATCTTCGCTATACATGCCTCGTGCAATTCCAGACTGGTTTGTCACAACAGCGAGCTTATATCCCATATCTTTAAGGGAACGACAGGCATCGAAGACTCCTTCGACATACTCAAAGTCATCGACCAGATGAACATATCCATGATCGACGTTAATGACACCATCTCTATCTAAAAATACTGCTGGGCTCACGTGTTTAACTCCATAATCAGATCTAGGATTATTATCCCATTCATTTGCAAAAAATGCACCGCGAAGTTACCGATTTTCATCATCTTTGATTGAAACGAATAAAATATACAAATATAGTGGCAAGTTAATTTCCAATAGTAATTCAGGATAGGCCGCTTAAACATCTATTCGTCGCTTTAAAAAAGCATGAGGTTTACAGTAAAGGTGAGGCCAAGATGACTGTAAAGCACTAACGGAAAACTTCCCTATCTTGAAGATAATCTTCAATCACACAGAATCGGTAACTATGAAAAATATATATCAGATAAGAAGAGAGGTCCTTTTCAGTAAGCTCCCGGAAAGTAGCTTAGTTATTATTTGTGGTTATCAACAAAAGATCAGAAGCAAAAATATTACATACCACTTCAGGCAAGATAATGACTTTCTCTATCTTACCGGCTTCGATGAGCCCGATGCAGTGGCTATACTCGCCGCTGATAAAAGTATGGAGTCTGGTTTTAATTATACCTTACTGTGCCGGCCTAAAGATCCTGGCCAGGAGGTCAGCTTCGGTGCACGAGCCGGAGTTGAAGGTGCGATTTCAAACTTTGACGCCGATGATGCATTCGATATCGCCAAGCTCCAAGAAGTGGTTTTATCCAAATTAGCTGACCATCAACATATCTATATCAGTGATGAACTCAACCGTTTCTCAGCTCAGGTTGTGGGCTGGCTAAATCATCAAAGAGCAACAACCCCTTTCGATACAATCAAACACTTTCGCACACTCACACCACTGGCAAAATTCCTCCACCCCATGCGGGTCATTAAGAGCGATGAGGAGATCATGCTTATAAAAGCGGCTGTAGCTGCCTCCGTTGATGCCCATAAGGCGGTTATGCAAGCATGTAAACCCGGTATCAATGAAGCCCTGTTGTCTGCAACCTTCGATTTTACCCTCTCTAAACATAGCTGCACCGATGTTGCTTACCCCAACATTGTTGCTTCGGGTAACAATGCCTGCTGCCTCCATTACGAGGAAAACCGCTGTACAGCCAAGGATGGACAGATGCTATTGGTCGATGCAGGTGGAGAGTTAAATCATTATGCATCGGATATCACCCGCAGTTACCCGGTGAACGGTAAGTTTACCGAGGCTCAGAAGCACATCTATCAACTGGTATTACACGCACTCGACAGTGCGATAGCAAAAGTAAAACCCGGTACCCACTGGAATGTGTTGTATGAAACCTGCATGGAGGTAATGGCCAAAGGGTTGTTTGAGCTGGGTTTCTTAAGCGGCAGTATCGAAGAGATCATGGAAAGCCAAAGTTATAAGCGGTTCACTGTGCATAAGACCGGCCACTGGCTCGGCATGGATGTACACGACGTCGGCCCCTATCATGACAGTGACGGTAACTGGCGTACACTCGAACCCGGCATGGTGTTCACCATTGAGCCGGGTATCTATATTCCAAGCGATGCCACCGACCTCCCTCAAGAGTACCGAGGAATGGGGATCCGTATCGAAGATGATATTTTAGTCACCGAGGAGGGCTGTGAAAATCTATCGGCCGACGTACCCCGCACCATAGAGGAGATCCAGACATTAATGATGAGCTAAACTGCGTCATCTATGTGGGAGGCTTGATTATTCCAGCCTCCACTATTTTTGCACCCGGTTGCATAATCACCTGTTCCGCAGCGACCTCATACGTTCAGTTTCAGAGCTTATTACCAAGATATATGAACAGACACATCAGTGTGAACATGACGTCATGCCTTTAGATTCATTGTTAAGTGGTACACTTAAGCTGGAGTTATCAGCCTTGAATCGATAAACCAGATGCAGCCCTCTTCGACTCGGTCTAACCTCTATTGCGCCACGCAAGCGTTGCACAATAAGGTTATATACAATTGACAACCCCAGGCCCGTTCCTCCCTTGTCCCGAGCCGTTGTATAAAATGGTTCAAAAAGGCGTTCGGCACTGTTAACACAAAGGCCCACGCCATTATCGATGAACTCCACCTCTACCTCGTCAGCGGCTAGCTGATGTAGCTTGACACTTATACTGTTCCCCTGCCCGCCACTGAAACCATGCTGTATGCTGTTATTAATAAGGTTTGTGATAATTTGCGCATGTAAACCCGGCAATGTATTCATGCAAATGCCTTCTGCGCCACTGAGGGTTATTTTCACATCTTTAGGACGACATAAAGGCTCCAGCGTTTTTAACAATTGCTGGTAGTAGTCTCTGATATTGATCGTCTCGACTTCAAGATAGTGCTGCTCTACGGCCATCCTTTTAAAAGATTCGATCAATGTCTTAGCTCTTATTAATGTCTCCCCTTGAAGCTGTAATGCCTGCCCTGTTTTACTCAGATAACGGTCCATATCATCAACCGACAACTGACCCTGAGCAATTTTCTTTTCAAGACGACTCAGTTCAAGTTCAATCATGCTATGAGTGGTAATCGTCAATCCCAGAGGGGTATTGACTTCATGTGCAACGCCGGCAATCAACTTACCTAGTGCCGCCATTTTATCGGCTTCGACCAACTGCTCCTGAGTCTGCTTCAACTGAATGATCACCTTCGACAGATCTTCGGTTCGCTGCTGCACTTTCTGATCTAAACTATCGTTGAGTTTTTGCAGCGACCTCTCATAATCGAGTCGTTCCATCTCGGCGGCCACTCGCCCGGAAAATATTTTAAACAGGGTGATCACCGACTCTTGATTTACTATCGGCCTCTTGTAGAGGGCGACAATAAGCCCCATAACCTTGCCTTTGGAATCATGCAGTGGCGTACCAACATAGGCTTCTAACTCCAGATCAATCAAGATCTGGTCATCGGGATAAAGCGAGCACACGTCACTGGGGAAACAGCAGACACGGTTACTCGCAACATCGGCGCAGGGTGTATAGGCTAGAGAATAGATGAAATTCTCGGCAAGCTGACCATTTTCGACATAGGTGATGGTTTGCGATAACTGCTTTATCTCATCGATTTGGGCTATAAAAGTAAAATCTGCCCCGATGACCTGATCGAGTTTTAGAGTCAGCCTTTCAAAGAAGTCCATACCATAGGCATTAGACACGCCTTCAATTATGTTCTTAACATGCTGTTCCATCTGTACTCCCTAATCCGGGTAATCTTGTCTGATCTGCATCAGGGCATCGAAATTTTCTATGGCTTTATCGACCAGAAGAGGATCGAATTTTTTGCCTCTCTGCTCCCGGATATAGGTGAGGATCTGCTCTTTCGACCACGCATCCTTATAGCTGCGGTTAGAACCCAGCGCATCGATCACGTCGATGAGCGACATAATGCGTGCTTCAACAGGAATACTTATATCACTCAGCCCTTCAGGGTAACCAGTGCCATCCCAGTTCTCATGGTGGTAGCGCGCCAGGCGCGAACCTAATTTGGCAACCGGTAAATTTGATTTTTCCAATAGGGTGCCGCCGACTGCGGCATGGCTTTTCATCAACTCCCATTCAGCAGAATTCAAGCTTCCGGGCTTATGCAAAATATTATCGGGAATGGCGACCTTGCCAATATCATGCAGCGGTGCAGCAACTTTGAGCGCCTGAACAAATGAATGAGGCAAGCCCAGAGAAAGTGCAAGCAACTCACACATCAAAGAGACACGCTTCACGTGTAAACCCGTCTCTTTGCTACGGGCCTCAATCGCATCACCGACAATATATAAGAGCTCACGCTGACTCTTATGGGTCTGTTGCTGCTGAACCAAGCTTTCGAGAGTCAATGCAATGTTGGTGGCATACATCTCCATTAACCCCCTCTTAAAGTGAGTCGGGGCATGATCAAACTCGATATACAGCACGCTCGATGCCTCGGCTGACGCCTGATAAAAACCGATAAAATGTTCCTGATTAAACCTATTCTCTTTGTTTGCAAATGCTTGCTGGATTTTGTCGTTCACATTCGCGGGGATACTATCTAAGCTTTCCGGCATTTCGCCAAATCGGCCGGTACAGGCTAAATATGTCTCCTGGCATTCTTGATAAAAGTCAGTCTCCTGCCTGACGATGTAAACCGCTGAACTCTCTAACTTCATCAAGGTTAATAAGTTATTGAGTGCTGCAGAGGCAAAATCCGCCAAATCTGTGACTTTCAGGACATTAGTGGATGATGTAATCAAACGCTGAAAAGCGTTTTGACTCTTTAAGATAGTCTTAATGTCCCTAAAGCCGCGGATCCCGGCATAGACTGAGGTGATCATCTTAGTTGCCGTAAGCTCAGTCTTAGCTTTATAGTCATTAATGTCGTACTGACTGATCACCTGCTCTTCTGGTGCCAGACCCGCTTGACCGGTACGCAAGATAATCCGGATACTGATGTTTTTTAACTCCTCCCTAATCCAGGTTACCAGTTGTAACCCCGCATCATCACTCTCCATTACGACATCGACAAAGGTCATCGCGAAAGGAATATCAGACTCGAGCAGAGATTTCGCCTGCGCAGCTGAGTAGGCGCTGTGAAGTTGAATTTTACGATCCAGGACCTCTAAATCAGCCAATATCAGACGAGTCACATCATGGACAGCCTGGTCGTCATCGACGACAAGAATATGCCAAACCCGCTTAACCGGCTGTTCGTTAATGGCATCGGAAACTTTAACTTCCGGCTGAAAAACAAATTTATTCATAGATATCCATATCGATAATAATTTGTACAGAATAAACATATTTTTTCATGCAAGCAAGCTTAAGAAAATATTGCTAGTTCATTGAATTTAATTGATATAATCAACCTCTAATTAATAAAATATTGAACTTAATGTCGCCTCATTAGATTCATCTGAGCCAGGGGTTTATTAACAAGAGAATGGGTAAATTTAAGGTATTTTTAGCTTTTAGCCATAGGCAACAGCTCTACTTTCCATTGCAAGATAATTTGTATATTCAATCGGGCCCGATTATCCGGGTGACTCATGTACTACACTAATAGTAGGTTATTGATATACAGGCACCTGTACTAATGACTGATATACAGAGCAGTACAAAAGCTGCCCCTCTTGCCAGACGCATCGGCCTCCCATTACTGACACTTTATGGCCTGGGTACCATGCTTGGTGCCGGCATCTATGTTCTGGTGGGAAAAGTCGCTGCAACCGCGGGCATACTGACACCACTTGCCTTTATCGTCGCAGCGATTAGTGCCTATGTTACCGCCCTTAGTTACTGCCAATTGGTTGTGCGCTACCCTATGAGCGCCGGTGAAGCCTGCTATGTTGAACAGGGGTTTAGTCATAGAAATTACGGCATTATCGTCGGATACCTGGTTATTTTCACTGGAATCGTCTCCTCGGCTACCCTGCTAAATGGCTTCGTAGGCTATCTGTCCCATTTCATCGAATTGCCCCATTACATCACGATCCTCTTTATGGTCTGCCTGCTGGGGGGAATAGCGATATGGGGAATTGCCGAATCACTCTGGCTGGCGGCACTGTTCACATTTATCGAAGTAGCTGGTCTGCTGTTAGTCATTATCGTGGCCGGTGGCGCCTTACCTGAGTCGACTCCCTGGCAACAAGCCTTTATTCCCGATAGCACATTGGTATGGGGAGGCATATTAAGCGGCGCATTTCTGGCCTTCTATGCCTTCATCGGATTCGAAGATATGGTAAATATTGTTGAGGAGGTGAAAAATCCCGGCCAAACCATGCCAAGAGGAATTCTGTTGGCACTGGTCATTGCGACTCTACTCTATGTTCTGGTGGCGTATGTCGCCGTTTTTTCCCTACCTCAGAGTGAACTCGCCGCCTCAGATGCGCCGCTAAAAGATATACTCGAGCCCCACCACCCGATGGCCGGCACCCTGATAAGCATAATCAGCCTGTTTGCCATCCTCAATGGCCTGCTGGCTCAACTGATCATGGCCTCAAGAGTACTGTACGGCATGGCTTTTCAGGGGCGAGCCCCGGCCATTCTCGCTGCGGTTTCGAACAGGACACAGACACCTGTCACAGCCACTATAATCATCGCCTTCACTGTGTTGGTTTTTGCCCTCTGGCTGCCTCTGGTCACACTGGCCAAAACCACAAGCTTTATCATCCTGGTTATTTTCGCCCTGATCAATCTCTCTCTTTGGCTGATTCAGAGAAGAGAACCGATAGATAAGGCAGAAAAAAGAGGCGGCTGGCCACTCACAGGGGCCGCACTCTCTCTGCTATTGATAGGCGTGCAAAGCTATAATCTTCTATTTGCCTGATGCTAAGCTTGGTTCACATACTTACCGTTAATAGCATCAAACACCTCACCATTAGCTTTCCCCTCAACGCTGGCTTGGTAATAGGTCGCGACATCTTCGGCGGGAATTCCGTATGTGCTGTCCATTCCCAGCATCTCCATGGTCTCTTTTACAAATGCCGGACTGACTGCGTTTAACCGCTTCTCATCTTTAAGCTCCAAAGCCGCGGCCACCGAAAAGGCATTCACCGCAGCCGTAGCCATAGAGATAGCTGCGGCCCCCGGCATTGGATTTACAGAAGATTACCCAGAAGTTTCTGACGATATGGGGGCCCCCCGCCTAGATGCTTAACGGCTCTATCCCCCTACCTAATATCTACCCCTTCATGACTCTGCAAGCATAGGTAGCCAAGTATTAAATCAGAAACTTAACCTCCCCCCCTGTTATCACTTACCGAAATTACTCTCTTTGGCAAACTTCATCGCCTCTGTGCACAATTCGAACTTTTGCTCTTTAGTTGAGGAGTTGAACAGCTTAATGTAACGATCTAACTCGGCACTGGTTTGTGCCGTCATCATCATCTTATCAATACCGGCGTCTCTATGCTGCGTTGCGGCTTCGCCGACGACAGAACCTTCGACCAGCATATTTGTTTCACTATAAAAAGTGGTACACATCATTAAGCTTGCCATACCGATTGCCACCTCTGATTCAAGATACTTTGCTGTCGCCGAACCGATAAACAGACAGCCGATAACACCGGCAAGTATTGCTTTTTTCATTCATTTTTTCCTTTCTATATGAGGGAGATTAACCTGTTTTTTTTTCAGTATTGATTACTTGAATTAACGGCTGAAGATGTTAGCACGGCCCTATTTTTCGGGTATGTTACCTTGCGCAGACTCGAACCGGATGAGTGACTTTTTCAGAACAATTTAGATCTAAAAATGCCCGGTGATTCCTTTTTTATAAGTATTTACCTTTTTTGAGATAGAAGAGACATAAGACAGGTAGTGTTATTGATCACAGCAGAGTAAGTAACGCAGTACAAACCACTTTTAAACTCACTCTTGGCCCCCCCGGGCAAACTCTCCTCAGAGATGCACACTTTTAAGAGAAGTGGTTTATCAGGAGAGCACCACTATTTCATCGCTCCCCTTTTAATTGGATTAACACGGTCAACGCTGTATCCTCACTTTGAAGTAGAACGGGTATAGTTCATTTGCTAGAATCCACTCCTATTTTATGGCACCTGGATTGGCTGCCACACTCGGCTCGCACTGAGTGTTTACTATTTAAAGGCAGGCTATGACCGTTCTTCTAATGACTCCACCTATGACTCAGCTAAATACGCCCTATCCGGCAACAGCGTATTTAACGGGTTTTTTACGCTCTCATGGTTATGAGGCGGTTCAGCGAGATCCTGCCATAGAGCTTTTCCTGGAGATGATGACAGCGCCGGCGCTGGAGATTATTCGTCAGCATGTGGAGGCAAACTTCGAGCACTTTGAAGACGATGAACTGCCTGATGCGATCTTTAATTTTTTGGCTGAGTTTGACCGTTACCACCTGACAGTTGAGAGCGCTATTCGCTTCTTGCAAGGTAAAGATCCAAGCCTTGCTATGCGTATAAACTCCCGTCGTTTTTTACCTGAAGGTCCGGCGTTTGACGCTATTGCTCAGATGGAAGCAGTATCGGGTGACGTGTTACAAGCGGCCTTTGGCAATCTGGGGGTACAGGATAAAGCCAAATATCTGGCAACTCTGTTTATTAATGATCTATCTAACGTCATTACTCAGGGGGTTGATCCCTACTTTGAAGTGAGCCGTTACGGCGAGCAACTCGCAGCCGCCAACCCAAGCTTTGACAACCTTTACGATACCTTGATGGGGGAGCCGAGTTTCAGCTCGGAAATTTTAGAGCAATTGGTAGAGCAGTATCTGGAGGAAACTCAACCTAGCGTAGTCGCATTAACCGTCCCTTTTCCCGGCAATATGCTAGGCGCCCTGCGTATTGCGCAAACCTGTAAAGCCATCAACCCCGATATCCCCATAGTGATGGGCGGTGGTTTTATCAATACCGAACTGCGCGCGCTGAAGGACCCTCGAGTATTCGAGTTTGTTGATTTTATCTGTCTGGACGACGGCGAACGTCCTTTTATAACGCTGCTGGAATACTTTGAAGGACAACGTGAGATAGACACTTTGGTGCGAACCTATTTCCTCGCAGAAGATGAAAATGGTGAGGTCTACGTACACTTCAATGACAATGATCAGCTCCAGGATATCCCCCAAACCGATGTCGGTGCGCCGATATACGATGGCCTGCCATTGGACGAATACCTCTCTTTGTGTGAAATGCTCAATCCGATGCACCGCATATGGAGCGATGGACGCTGGAATAAACTGACCATAGCTCATGGCTGTTACTGGCGTAAGTGCAGCTTTTGCGATGTCAGCCTGGACTATATCGACCGCTATGATGCCGCTGGCGCCGATATTCTGGTGGATAGAATCGAGGCCCTCATCGAAGAAACCGGAGAGACAGGTTTCCATTTCGTCGATGAAGCCCTACCGCCAAAACTGTTATTTGCACTCGCAAAACGACTCATTGAACGCGGCGTAGTAATTAGCTGGTGGGGCAACATACGTTTTGAAAGGACCTTTAGTCAGGAACGATGTCAACTGCTGGCCGATTCCGGCTGTATCGCCGTCAGCGGTGGGCTTGAGGTTGCCTCGGATCGTCTATTGAAACTGATGAAGAAAGGCGTGAGTGTAGAGCGGGTCGCTCAGGTAACGAAAGCCTTCAGTGATGCAGGTATATTGGTCCACGCCTACTTGATGTATGGTTTTCCAACACAAACCGAGCAAGAAACCATCGATTCGCTAGAGATGGTGCGTCAGATGATGGAGCAAGGGTGTTTCCAATCCGCCTACTGGCACCGTTTTGTGGCCACGGTTCACAGTCCTATTGGGATTAACCCCGAGAAGTTTGGCATCACGCTTACCAAGCGGCCTGAGATCTTATTCGCTGAAAATGATGTAGACTTCATCGATCCTACCGGCACGGATCATAAAATGCTTGGAGTCGGGCTTCGTAAGGCGATCTACAACTATATGCACGGTATTGGCTTTGACCAACCGATGAGCTTCTGGTTTGAACAGAAGGTTGTACGCACTAAGATGAAAAAGGATCTGATAGCAAAAGCGGTTAACAATCTCATCACCAGCGGTGAAGAGTGAACAGCAGTAAAGCATCATCAGAACCTGCTAAATACCAATAGATTAAATCAATAAAGCCGCTGTCTTGCTCAGGAAGACGGCGGCCTTGATGATTGTTGCCAACAGAAAGATGAATTAACAGCGCAATTCGCCCAGCTAGCCAAACCTATCTATCCGGTAGGGGCTCAAGTCGATATCCGTTTGCTGACCTGTCACCTCCTGAGTGAGAAGCTCGGCAGTGATTGCCGACCAGGTTAATCCGAGGTGTTGATGCCCAAATGAGAAGAAAACATTCGACTGCTTCTGACTGCGACCAAGCACCGGCAGACTGTCGGGCAGAGAGGGACGAAACCCCATCCAGCGTGTACCATCTGATACTGACGCTTCAGCAAACAGCTCTGGCAATAAAGCCCGGGCGTGGTGGAAAAGGCAATCGGCACGCGCCTCCACCGGTGGGGCCTTTAATCCACCAAACTCAACGGTGCCGGCTAGTCGGGTCCCGTCACGCATCGGCGTGATGATAAACTTACGGTTATAGGAGGCTACCGGACGGGACAGTCTGCTTTTTTGCGGCATCATCAGGTGATATCCCCGCTCCGTTTCGAGGGGCACTGAGTAGCCCAGCTGTTTAACAAAGGGCTTAGACCAGGCACCGGATGCGATAATGAGCCGGTCTGTATGCCTGCTCTCACCCGAGCTCATCTCCAGCGCTATGGTCGAGTTGGTTTCAGCGGCTTTAACCTGTAATAACTCATCGGTCACAACACGCCCACCTATCTCTTCGAATTTATCTTGCAGCGCAAGACACAATCGATATGGGTCCTCTGTGTGTCCCACATGGGTAAAATAGAGACCATGGCTGATATCCTGACTCAAACAGGGCTCCAGTACTCTTACCTCATCACCGTTCAGAAGCTGCACCTCTACGCCTGCATCGGCATAAGCCCGATACTCTTTTTTCACTTCGTCGACTGGGATGCCTTCGAACACCAACAGGCTGCCATTGAGTGTAAGCAGGTGTTCACAATCACAAAATGCGGTCAAAGACTTCACCGCATCTATGGCTCCCTGGTTCAGTGCCTTAATCGCCGCACTGTTGTGTGCCCGTCGCGCCGGCAACATATTGCGCAGGAAGCGCATAAACCAGGGCAATGCCTTTAAAAAATAGCGGGGCTGGATCCTGAAGGGGCCCAGGGGGTCGAGCAACATGCCAGGCAGCTTAGGTAACATGGCCGGATCGGCTAACGGAAAAACCTGCTCGGTTGCAAAATGCCCCGCGTTGCCCTTAGACGCACCGCTGCCGGCGCCCTCTTTATCGATAACCGTCACAGTGAAGCCTTCACGCTGAAGCTGCAAAGCCACAGACAGACCAACGATTCCCGCGCCAACAACTGTCAAAGTACCAAGCCTGTTGGTGTTATTCATCTCTCTTCTCCACTGATGTTATTTAGAGATACTCTTAACTCTTATACCGGGTACGCCTTGTCAGCGAACATTAATATCAACGCAACATAAAACCGTCTTGGAACAGGTCATCGGGATCGATAAAAAACTGATGCCGGCCAGTGATGAAGGAGCGACCCGAGACTTCAGGGATCACCGCCTGTTTGCCATGAAATTGCGATCTGGACAGCGCGCTGACAATCATTCTGCCACCGACTATGCTCTCTATCATCAAAGGGCTGTTCAGTTCGAGTTCCCCCTTAGCATGCAGTAGCGCAACTCTTCCGGCTACGCCGGTGCCGGTCGGTGAACGATCGACCTCACCATCGGCAAAGATACAGACATGACGAGAATGAGCCTCGGGGTTGGTCACCTGCTTTGAAGTAAATATAGTGCCGTAAAGAAAGCTCAGATCCTTTTCGAGTGGATGAACCAGTGGATGAGCGACCATCACGGCATGCTTGATTCGCCTTCCTACGTCGATAAGCTGAACCACATTATCCTGCGTGCAACTGATCCCATGACGATCTGCATCCACATAGGCGTAATAGGCCCCGCCAAACCCTATGTCGTAACTCACCTCACCCAGTCCCTCGACCATGACACTGCAATCAAGCGCCTCGGCCCATGAGTCTACATTTTGAAAACTGGTACATATCTTCCCCTCGCAGTCCCGGTATGCCTTAGCCGTGATGAGTCCCGCCGGCGCATCTATCTTAATCACCTTAGCCTTGTTACCCAGCTCAATAGCCCCTGTCTCACAGGCCACCTTCACCAGTGCCAAAATGCCATGACCACACATACTGCTGTAACCTTCGTTATGCAGGAAGAGCACACCGAAGTCGGCCCCCGGAGTAATTGGCGGGGTTAACAAGGCTCCATACATATCTGCATGCCCTCTGGGTTCATGCATCAGGATCTTTCGGTATCGATCCAGGTGCCGGCTGACATATTGGCGCATCTCTAAGATGCTACTGCCCTTAAGCTCAGGATAACCTGAGGTGATGATACGCAACGGCTCTCCCTCTGTGTGCGCATCGAGCGTGATGAATTGTTGACATTTGTCGGTAAACTCTTTGGGCAGATGGTTAATCAACATGTCGTATTCCTTTTCTATCTTTTGTATGCAATATATAGTATTTCCAAACCGCAAATACAATTAAACATGAAATGGGGTTTTCTTTCCAGGATTATTGTATACAATATACTATAGGTTTTTTGGAACAGTCCAAAATTCAACACACGTTAATCTGTTTATATAGTGCAAAGAGGTCTTAAACATGAAAGTAAATTGGCAAGGTGTATTCCCGGCAATCTCGACACAATTTAACGATGATGGTTCTATCAACTTTGAATCGAATGCACGCATGCTCGAAGATCTCATTAACGATGGTATCGATGGCATTATCGCGCTGGGAACGATCGGTGAAAATGCCTCTTTAACCAGTGAAGAGAAACGAGAATTTATCAAGCATACCGTTGAAACCGTCAATGGCCGTATTCTGGTGCTTTCCGGCTGTACAGAGAACACAGCAGAGCAAGCGTCTCAATACGCTCAAGATGTTGAAAAATTAGGCGTAGACGGTCTGATGTTACTCCCGGCCATGGTCTATCGGGGTACGGATCGTGAAGTTGTGGCTCATTATCAGTACGTCGCACGTTCGACTACACTGCCTATCATGATCTATAACAACCCTGTGGGATATGGCGTCGACATTAACCTTGAGATGACGGCGATTCTTGCACAGGAGCAGAATATTGTTGCGATTAAAGAGTCAACAACCGATACCCGTCGGCTGACAGAGCTGCAGAGTCGGTTTGGTGATCGCTTTAATATCCTGTGTGGCGTAGATGATATTGCCCTTGAAAGCATCTTCCTCGGCGCTACGGGATGGATATCGGGCCTGACTAACGTCTTCCCCCGTGAATCTGTAACACTTTTCAAGTTGGCTCGTGCTGGCCGCATCGAAGAAGCGCGAGAGATCTACCGCTGGTTTATGCCTCTGCTTCGTTTAGACACTATTCCTACCCTGGTTCAGTGCATCAAGTTTGCAGAGCAGATTGCCGGCCGGGGCAGCGAAAATGTTCGCATGCCGCGTATGACCCTGATAGGTGAAGAGCGTGCATATGTAGAAAAGGTCATGAAAGATGCCATGGCAACCCGTATCGACCTGGACAAGTACAACCTGGATTGATCCATTTACCCGGTTAATACTAACAGTCAGACTAATTCCAAATAGCCAAAAGTCTGCTCCCCACTTTGAAATTATGGTTGAAAACATAGATTAATAACCACCCAGTTTCAATGCTTACCCTACCTAAGGGGGAGTAGCAAAATGGAGTAAGAGTGAGATGTTAAAAGGCACCTTCTTTTGCGTCGATGCTCATACCTGCGGCAATCCCGTTCGTTTGGTCACCAGTGGCCATCCGAACCTTAAGGGTCGCAATATGAGTGAAAAGCGACAAGACTTCCTGAACCATTATGACTGGATCAGAAAGGCATTAATGTTTGAACCCAGAGGCCACGATATGATGTCGGGGGCTTTTTTGTATCCTCCCTGCAGTGACAATGCCGACGCCTCTATCCTGTTTATCGAAACCAGTGGTTGTCTGCCCATGTGTGGACACGGCACTATCGGTACCATCACCGCCGCCATCGAATCGGGTCTGTTAACGGCAAGAGAGCCTGGTAAGCTTGTCATCGATGTCCCCGCGGGGCAGATAAATATCGAGTACCAGCAAACCGGCGAAAAAGTCGACTGGGTAAAGATCTATAATGTCCCTGCTTATCTGGCTCACCGTGATGTATTCCTTGATATTCCGGAGCTTGGCCCGCTCAAAGTCGATGTCTCTTACGGTGGTAACTACTATGTTATCGTAGAGCCTCAGAGCAACTTCCCCGGTTTAAGGCAGTGGACTGCTGCCGATATCCTTCGTTGGAGCCCCATTGTTAGACAGGTCGCCGATGAGCAGCTCAGCTGCGTTCACCCCAACGATGCGACCGTCAGCGGCGTATCACATGTGTTGTGGACAGGTAATACCATTAGTGAAGGTTCAGACGGCGCCAATGCCGTTTTCTATGGTGATAAGGCCATAGACCGCTCTCCTTGCGGCACAGGTACCAGTGCAAGGCTTGCCCAACTTTACGCCAAAGGGGAACTCAAGGTCGGTGACCAATACACCCATGAGAGCATCATCGGTAGTCAGTTTATCGGCCGGATAGAAGCCGCTACGACTGTGGGTGATCACCAAGCCATCCTGCCGAGCATACAGGGCTGGGCCAGGATCACAGGAAAAAACGCCATTACGGTCGATGATAGCGACCCCTATGCATTTGGATTTCAAGTGGTATAGAGCAAATTGATTTAACAGTCGCCTCGACGGCATACGAGGACCTACAGGAACGATTATGACAGATACAATAAAGACAACAGTTAGCGGACAACACTTTATCAATGGTAGTTGGATCGGTCAGGCCGATGCCTTTAACAGCTTCGACCCGGTGAAGAACAGTAAGCTCAATTGGCAGTTTGCCAACGCCTCTGATGATGAAGTTGCTCAGGCGGCAACGGCTGCAAATACCGCCTTCACACAATATCGCTCGAAGACGGCGACCCAGAGAGCCGAGTTTCTCGAGGCCATCGCCGACGAGATCCTGGCCGACATGGATATCATCACCGCGGCAGCTCACTTTGAGACAGGTCTTCCTATGGCACGCCTTCAGGGTGAAACCGGCAGAACCTGTACCCAACTAAAACTGTTCGCCACTCGTTTGCGTGAGCCGCTGGAGCCGCGCTACGTCGACCGAGCTAACCCAGAGCGAGCCCCACTCCCCAAAGCCGATACCCGTCTGGGTGTATTACCTCTGGGTCCTGTCGCCGTATTTGGCGCATCAAACTTTCCCCTTGCCTTCTCAACAGCCGGTGGTGATACGGCATCGGCTCTTGCAGCAGGCTGCACCGTCATCGTCAAGGGGCACCCGGCCCATGCAGCGACCAGCGAACTCGTAACACGCTCCATAGAAAAAGCCATTATTCGCTGTGATATGCCCCAAGGCGTATTCAATCTAGTACAGGGCAATTCGCCTCAGGTATCGACCACGCTGGTCACCCATGATGCAATCAAGGCAGTTGGCTTTACCGGATCTCTGAAAGTGGGCCGTATTCTGGCTGACTTGTGCGCCGCCAGAGCCGAGCCTATCCCGTTTTATGGCGAGCTGGGCTCTACCAATCCACAGTTCCTGCTACCTCAGCTTCTCCAAGCTCAAGCCGAGCAGTTAGCCACCACACAGGTACAATCTATGTTGATGGGACACGGTCAGTTCTGCACCAGCCCGGGCGTGGTTGTGGCGCAAAAGGGAGAGGCACTCAATCGCTATATCGCGACCATGACTGAAAACCTGGCCTCTCTGCCTGCGGCGGCCATGCTGACACCGGGTATAGCATCGACCTACCAAGCCCAGATCGACTCTCTGCTCAACAACGGCGATGTCACCCTGATAGCCCAAGGCCAATCGGCCGAGGCTGCCCACCATACCCGCCCCACAGCGGTTCGGGTATATGCCGATGATTATCTGGCTAACAGTGAGCTGCAGCAGGAGATCTTCGGTCCATGCGCCATCCTGGTTGAGTGTGATAACCCGGAACAGATGCTGCGCATTGCCAATGCACTGGAGGGCCAACTTACGGCGACCATTCATGGCAGTGAGAAGGAGTTGGCAGAGCAAGGCGAGCTAATAGAAACCGTCGCATACAAGGTCGGTCGTATTATCTTCAATCAGATGCCGACAGGCGTCGAGGTGTGTCACTCGATGAATCATGGGGGGCCATACCCTGCCAGCACCGATGGCCGAACCACCTCAGTGGGTAGCGATGCGATGAAACGATTCGAACGCCCTATCTGCTATCAGAATATGCCCGATGCCCTGCTACCCGATGAGCTCAAGAGTGACAACCCTAAGGTGATCTGCTTTTAACAGCAAGAGGGACAATCTCACTGCACAGGCATCAAAATAGATAAAGGGAACACTGTTTCCCTTTATTTATACTTGCTTTAACGGTAATCTTAGGCGGACTAAATAGAATAACGAATAGATAGAAACGGAAAATATGAGCCGATCTACACCAATTATCCATAAAACGCGCACGCAAGTCGTTGTAGAGGTCCTAAGGGAAAAAATTCTATCTGGTGATATAGCTGCTGGTGAACCCCTTCGTCAAAGTGCTTTAGCCGATGAACTTAACGTTAGTCGGATCCCCGTCAGAGAAGCCCTGTTACAACTGGAAGCTGAAGGCTTAGTTAAGTTTGAAGCCCACAAGGGAGCTACCGCTACCGAGTTATCGGTTGAACAGGTCACTGAACTTTTCGAACTACGCGCATTGATTGAAACGGATCTGTTGGCAAAGGCGATCCCTAAGCTTGAAGATGAAGATCTGCTCAAAGCTGAAAAAGTACTCGATGAACTGGAGTCTGCATTCAAACAGGAAGATGCAGTAAGCAGCTGGAGTGAGCTCAATACCCGCTTCCACACCTGCCTGTACAGTCCTGCGGATCGTCCTCATACATTAGAGGTCGTTCATGGGTTAAATACCAACTGCGATCGCTATATCCGCTTACAGCTGTTGCTTGCCGGCGGAATACCACAAGCTGAACAAGACCATAGAGAGTTACTCAGCCTTTGCAAGAATCAAGAGATCGACAAGGCTGTCGAGTTACTGAGAGCGCACATTTTGCATGCAGCCCAGGCAATCCGTGAACTCGTCGCCCAACAGGTGGCTTAGATCACTGTTGGTTAGCTTACGACTTGTTAAGCTTAATTAATTACGTTTGATAAGGCAGAGCCAAGGTTCTGCCTTTTTATTTAAGAGAATAGCAGATGCAGTACGCCACAATCACAGGTTGGGGAAAATGTGTTCCACCAGCAACCCTGACTAACCATGACCTTTCCACTTTTATTGAAACATCAGATGAATGGATCAAACCTCGCACAGGTATCAGTCAACGTCATATCAGTCACGTTGATACCTCAGAGCTTGCATCAGTAGCGGCCAAACGTGCTCTGGCCGCCGCCGGTATCGATGGCAGCGAGTTAGATATGATCATTCTGGCAACGGCCAGCCCGGATACCTTAATTCCTAATATCGCCTCGACGGTTCAAGCCAATGTTGGTGCCTCCTGTGCCGCATTTGATATTAATGCTGCCTGTAGTGGATTTTTATATGGACTCGGTCTGGGTAGCGCTCAGATCAAGAGTGGCCAATGTAAAAAGGTTCTCGTAATCGGTGCAGAGCGCCTCTCCTTCTTCCTGGATTGGTCGCGCCGTGAAACAGCCGTACTTTTCGGTGACGGAGCGGGAGCGGTTGTACTGGAAGCAACCGATGAGAAAGTTGGCGTTTTAGGCTATGAGCTAAATAATGACCCTGCGGGTCGTGACATCCTCAAGGCCGGCTTTGGTACGGCGATGGACAGATTCAATTCAGCATCGCTGGATTTCTATATCGAGTTTAACGGTCAGGAGATCTTTAAGCGTGCTATCGCGGGCATGGGCAAGTTAAGTAAGCAGGTGCTAGAGAAGTGCGACACCTCTAAAGACGATGTCGACTGGGTTATTCCTCATCAGGCAAACGAGCGTATCATCGATACCCTGATCAGCCGTATGAAGATCCCGAAAGAGAAGGCGATTGTTAACATAGCGAATTACGGCAACACCTCTGCGGCAACGATCCCTATCGCTATCTGTGATGCTTTGGAGCAAGGTAAGATTCAGCCAGGCCAGACGATTCTCTCTTGTGCCTTCGGCGCCGGGCTTACCTCTGCAGCGGCACTCATCAAGTGGGGCGATAGAGTGACACCGGTCAATGAAAGTGATGCTGAGCTGCCTCCGTGCGATAAAACCGGTATCGAACTGGTTAGCAGAGCGGTGAAGCACTTCTGCGGCTAATCTCGTAGCTCGTGGCTCGTAGCTCGTAGCTCGCAAGCAAAAAAAACACCAGCGATAAACGCTGGTGTTTTTTTTGAGCCTGGTGTTTTAGTCTAGGTTAGATGTACGGGTCAGTTATAGCCGCGCACATAGATGGTGGTCACCTCGTCGCTGCATAGTGCTTCATTAAAGTGAGATACCAACACCGGCGCTTCACTTTTATTCAGTGCACATTGTACAAACTCACCGATCTGATCAATTAAGTGATTGTTCTGGTCGTTTTTTAAGATATGCTTATTTTCCATGGTAACCCCTCGATAATAATGACATTGATGTCCTACTGATACCATCATCTGAGGCCATAGAGCGGCTTCCCATTCTCATTAAGCACTTAATCAGCATTGGACAAATTTATTCAATCCGGATTTTGATTAAACACCAACACCTGTGGCTTTTAAATACAAAACATTCAAACTTTAGTTTTATTCACTTAAAACATATTTGAATAAGTTTAGTAACCATATTGAAGACAAAAAAAATGCCAGTCATTCGACTGGCATTTACCTTGACTCTTCAGCAGAGATTAGATGCTGGCAAGAATCCTGGACACGCTGTCTTTAGCATCACCAAACAGCATTTCGGTGTTGTCTTTAAAGAAAAGCGGGTTTTGAACGCCGGCATAGCCTGTGGCCATAGAGCGCTTGAACACGACAACGTTTTCAGCGTTCCACACCTCCAGAACCGGCATCCCGGCAATCGGACTACCCGGCTCTTTCGCCGCTGGGTTGACCGTGTCATTAGCGCCGATAACCAGTACAACATCGGTATCGGCGAAATCATCATTGATCTCATCCATCTCCATCACGATATCGTATGGCAGCTTGGCTTCAGCCAACAGTACGTTCATGTGGCCAGGCAAGCGTCCCGCCACCGGGTGAATCGCAAAACGGACATTCACGCCGCGATCACGCAGTTTCTGAGTGATCTCAGCCACCGGATACTGGGCCTGCGCGACCGCCATGCCATAACCCGGGGCTATGATAACGTTACGCGCATTTTTCAGCATATCCGCGACATCTTCAGCCTGAGTCTCACGGTGTTCACCCTGATCATCAACTTTGGTTAGCACTGTGCCACCTTCGGTACCGAAGCCACCCAGAATAACCGAGATAAATGAACGATTCATCGCGCGACACATGATGTAAGACAGGATGGCACCGGAGCTACCCACCAAGGCACCGGTAATGATCAATAGATCATTACCCAACATGAAGCCTGCTGCCGCTGCTGCCCATCCTGAGTAGGAGTTCAACATAGAGACAACTACAGGCATATCGGCTCCGCCAATCGCCGATACTAAGTTGTAACCGAAAACGAAAGCGATCAGGGTCATGATAACCAAGGCGCCGATAGCATCCGTTTGCATATAGTAAGCACCCAGGATAACTGAAGCAGCTATCATGGCCAGATTCAGCCAATGTGCCCCAGGCAGTGCTTTAGGGGCGCTGCTCACCAAGCCACGGAGCTTAGCAAAGGCCACTACCGAACCGGTAAAGGTTACCGCACCGATAAAGATCCCGAGGAACACCTCAACATCATGGATGGTTTTAGCTACTGGATCGATCTGACCCGTTACTGCGTCCATCAGGGAACCGTGATCCAATGTGCTCGAGAAACCAACCAGAACGGCCGCCAAGCCCACGAAGCTGTGCAGAATCGCAACCAGCTCAGGCATCTCTGTCATCTCGACCTTCAATGCCAAACGTACACCGATAGCCGCACCTATGGCCATTGCACCGGTAACAATCCAGCTGTTACCTTCAATTTGTGTACTGGCAAGCGTCGCGGCTATCGCGATAACCATACCGATAATGCCGAATATGTTACCGCGTTGAGCGGTTTCCTGTTTACTTAAGCCTGCAAGACTGAAGATAAACAGGACACCAGCAACCAGATAGGCTGCGCTTAATAATCCTATAGACATGTTCGTCAATCCCCTTAGTCTTTACGGAACATCTTCAGCATACGCTGAGTGACGGTGAAACCACCGGCAATGTTAATCGTTGCAATGAGTATCGCAATACCGGATAACACCAGTACCGCAGTACTATCGCTGTTCATCTGCACTAATGCACCGACGACGATAATGCCACTGATCGCATTGGTCACACTCATAAGAGGCGTATGCAGCGAATGACTCACATTCCAAACCACGTAATAACCAACAACACATGACAGTACAAATACACTGAAATGCTGCAGGAAGTCGGTAGGGGCAGAGTTAGCAATTAAACAAAACAGGCCGGCAGCAACAGTGGCTATAGCAGGCTTGATCCAAGGATTTTTTTTCTTCTCAACCACTTCGACCGGCGCTTCCTCGGCTTTAGCCTGAGGTTGAGCACTGACCTGAATTGCAGGCGGCGGGAAGGTGATCTCACCATCTTTAACTGCTGCTACACCACGAATAACCTCATCATCGAAGTTGATCTCATAGTTACCATCTTTCTCAGGCACCATTAACTTAAGTAGATTGACTAAGTTAGTACCATAGAGCTGACTCGCTTGCGCCGGCAGGCGACGTGAAAGTTCGGTATAACCGATAATGGTCACATCGTTGACAACAGTGACTTCTCCGGGAACCGTCAGTTCACAGTTACCGCCATTGGCCGCAGCCAGATCGACAATAACACTACCCGGCTTCATTAAGTGAACCATATCCTCGAGCACGAGCTTAGGTGCAGGCTTACCCGGAATGAGCGCGGTGGTGATAATGATATCGACATCTTTGGCTTGCTCACGAAACAGCGCCATCTCAGCATCGATAAACTCTTTACTCATCACTTTGGCGTAACCGTCACCTGAACCCGCTTCCTCTTCGAAGTCCAGCTCCAGGAATTCGGCGCCCATTGAGTTAATCTGCTCTTTCACTTCAGGACGGGTATCGAAGGCTCGAACAATCGCACCTAAGCTACCGGCAGCGCCCAGCGCTGAAAGACCGGCAACACCCGCACCGATAATCAATACTTTTGCCGGCGGCACTTTACCAGCGGCAGTGATTTGACCGGTAAAGAAGCGACCAAAATGGTTAGCCGCCTCGATGACAGCACGATAGCCATCAACATTTGCTAAAGAGCTACGCGCATCGAGTGATTGGGCACGAGAGATACGTGGTACCATATCCATGGCGAGCAGGTTGATACCTTTACTCTTAAACTTTTCGAGTAGCTCAGGGTTCTGCGCTGGCCATACAAAACTTGCAACTGTCGAGCCGGCTTTCATTAAATCGGCTTCGTCAACGCCAGTGTCTGCATTGATACCAGGTGCATTGACCTTTAGTACGAGATCAGCCTGAAACGCTTGTTCGAGGCTAACAACCTCTGCACCCGCTTCTTGATACGCTTCATCTTTGAAGTTAGCCGCCTCTCCGGCACCGCTTTGTACCACAACACTGAAGCCTAATTTCTTAAGCTGTACCACAGTGGCTGGTGTTGCGGCTACCCGGCTCTCCTGCGCGAGGATCTCCCTTGGTATTCCGATTTGCATAGTTATTTCCTGGTGTCGATATTAATGTTTTCAACTGCTGTTATCGGAAAACCTAACCCGATAATACAGTTGCTAATATTTATATTGTTTATGACAAAAGCAACAGATAGGGCGTGTTGCTACCGCTGAAAGTGACTAAGCATTCAGTCACGCGCGTCATAAAACCTATCAACAATACCAAGATATTTGCGTTATGGGTCAATAATTTTCAATTTTTGAGGCTGAGGTCAATTATTTTTGTATGGATGTTTGTTAGTGAACTGCTGTCAATCACCTTCTCGTCTTACTTATTAACAATTGTTATCAGTTTCATCTAGATGGCGAGATATTTTATTTGAATTTTTCGTGGTAAATCGATTATGTAAACATAATTCATGCCCACTGTTCTCAAAATAAGGTCAATCGAACGATCAATTCGAGGTGAAGCCTATTTAGGCGCGTTGTTGTGGCGGAATTTAAGAAGTTCGCTCTCACAGTCGCACCTCATCCCAATAGATCTGCTGCCTGAAATGGGTGGCCAACCGAAGATTCAGATCATTAAAGCTTGGCAGGGGCACCTCGCTCCCCGTCAGACAGGACCAGACAAAACGATGACAGTTATTGTCGAATAGATCATATTCCCGGTATTGAAAGATCGCCGACTCGGCGCGCTCCAGGATATCGGCATCGACAAGGGGTTGATGATCGTGACTGCAGGCAATATAGATCTTTGTCCCGGTCCGCCCCGCCAGAAACCGGTTTGTCGAAACCGCCCGAATCAACCCGCTTCCGTGAAGCTCGATCAGAATATGGTCATCGAGCCAGATACCTGTGTGTTCAATCATGCCATAGACGAAACAGCAGATAATGGCTCCGGGTTGTGGCGTTACCTTTTTATGGCCCGGATGCCACAGGCTCGGCTTCAACGCAACATGTTGATTGCTCTCGGGGATAGAGGGCGCCGTTCCCAACCGGCGTTGATGCTCCAACCGATGGCGCTTTTCCCGCCTATCGGCTAACACCATCGCACCTAAGGTTGCCCCACCGAGCCAGATTAAGGGTAGTGCCATCGAGTTGCTCCTCTCTCATCGACCTTATTGCGACAGTATGTCTTCTTAGGGCAGGTGTGAATGAGAAAAATGTAACCGCTTTTTTCTTATGCTCATTTAGCCCCGCCCAGCCCCAATTTCATAACCTGACCGATATATTGAAAAAACCAGCGCTATACACTAGCTTTTACATTACAGCTCCGTAAAAGGAAGATTATGAAAGGCATTATTTTTTCTGAGTTTATCTCACTCGTTGAAGACAAATTTGGTCTGGAGACATGCCAGAGCATGCTGGATGAAAACGCAGATCCCGGTATCTACACTAGTGTTGGAACTTACGATCATCGAGACCTGATAAAATTAATTAACAGCCTAAGCAAATTAACCGGTATCTCCTGCCCCGCTCTGCAACAGGTATACGGTGAATCGGTTTTCAGGCACCTGTTTGACAGCATGCCGGCACTCGAGGGAAAGTACGAGAATACGTTTGATTTTATCAAGAGCGTCGAAGTGTCGATTCACTCCGAAGTAAAGAAACTCTACCCTCAGGCCAAGCCTCCCAGGTTTAGCTTCATCTCTGAAACCTCCTCGGAACTGGTTATGGATTATCACTCCGCCCGCTGTCTATCCCATGTCTGCTTTGGACTGATTAAAGGTTGCGCCAACTACTTCAATCAGGAGGTTGCTATAGATATGGCGCCGTTATCGCAGGATAACTCTGAAGTGCGTTTCACTATCACCTATGTTTAATCATTCGGTTTTTCATCCACTCCTTAATATCAGTATCGGGATTAATCAATGAAGGTAGTAGAGTATGTCAGAAGATGAGAGAGTGGATTTACTTAAACAGATAACGCTACTCACTAAAAAAGTACAGAGGGAGAATCAGACCAAGGTCGAGGCAGAGAGACTGCTGGAGGAGAAGAGTCGCGAGCTCTTTCTTGCCCAAAAAATTGTAGAGGACAATTTGCTCACAATTAAGAGCCGTTCAGAGCAGGATATTGCTCTGCTGCACTTGAAAAGCCATTTAGAGTCTATATTACTCGAGTTTAATCAGATGTTTCTGAAAGAGCACCCCTCAGGTAAGCAGCTCCAACGCCTTGTCGACCACATCGCAGATATTGAGTATATACAAGCGTGTCAGTTGACCCTGTCCATCGCCGACGGAGCACTCATAAATAGCCAGTTTAACGCCGGGCCTCCCATCGATTTGTTACATGAAGCGGTTCAGGAGCAACCATGCCAGTGGAGCGATGATGGCTACCGGCTCAGCGTGATCATTCAGGGTGGTACACAACAACTGGGGAGATTAGGGCTGCTCTTAAATACGCCGGCTTCCTGGCAAGAGACCATAGAGAAGCAGATACTGCTGTTTTGCGATATGCTCCGCTCGGCCTATGAGCGCCAGGCATTACTGAATCGAACACTGGAGGAGAAGCGCAGAGCCGAACAGTCTGAGCGAACAGCCAGAGACTTTGTAGCGATGATAAATCATGAGCTGCGTACCCCCCTCAGTGGTCTGCTTGGCAGTGCCGATCTGATGCGGGACACTCAGATGACGCCCCAGCAACAACAGCTGCTAAAGACGATGCACCAATCCGGTGAACTACTGGAGGTGATCATTAATGATCTTCTCGATATCAGTAAGATCAATGCTGGTATGCTGAAGATCATGGACGTTAAGTTCAGTCCCGAGCAACTGTGTTTGATGATCCAAAACATATTTACCACTAAGACGACAGAGTTGGGGCTGACTTTCGAGTTTTCATACAGTAACCAGCTGCCGGCCCAGTTAATAGGCGACCCGGACAGGATAAAGCAACTATTCGTAAACCTGATTGGAAACGCAATCAAGTTTACTGACAAAGGCAAGATATCGGTCAACATCGATTGGGCTGAGGAGCGGTTCATCTTTACCATTTCCGATTCCGGCTGCGGGATACCCGAAGATAAACAGGCTAACATCTTCGAACCCTTCATCCAGGTCAATAACAGCAACAACTCCCATGAGGGCACCGGCTTAGGACTCGCTATCTGCAAACTACTGGTCGACGAGATGAAGGGCGATATCTCACTCGATAGCGGCCTGAACAGGGGATCTACATTCTCGGTCAGCCTGCCGCTGAAAGCCTCAGAAGATCCCCCTGTTCTCTCTTCTGATGAAGAGGTGGATTTGCCACTGGACAGGCTTAGCGTACTGGTAGTCGAAGACAGTGAAGTCAATCGGTTACTCATCTCTTTGATGCTGGGAAAACTGAAGATCAAACCCTTTATGGCCAATAACGGCCAGCAAGCTGTCAGCTTTTTAGCCGATAAAGCGGTCGATATTGTGCTCATGGACTGTCGAATGCCTGTCATGGATGGTTTTGAAGCGACCAGACAGTTACGACAATCGCACTACCGAAGGCCTATCATCGCACTGACCGCCAGCACCACATCGCTCGAAATAGGTAAATGCTATGAAAGTGGCATGGATGAGATAATCTACAAACCATATAAGTTAAATGATATCAAGAAGGTACTAACCAAATGGTACCAAAAGTTACTCGACAATAATCAAACAGACAAGAACTTAGGTTAACCCATCACGACCTCAGGAGAGATGGCACAGCTCCGCGACGCTCACCTGATGCTGTTCACCCAGAGCAGCAACCTGAGCCAGCAGGAGTTCACCACATGCTAAGGCATCGACGAGTGCACTATGAGCAGCGTAAACAGGTAGATCATATCGACTTCTGCAGGCTCCCAGTCGAAGCGTCCCCTCTTTAAGCACATCCTGTTGCCTGAGTAAACGCTTGCGCTCGAGGGCCAGAGTATCGATCGCCAATAATTTAACCGACACCCCGGTAACCCGTTTAATTGCCGTCTGCAGAAAACCTAAGTCCAGGGGGGAATGATGGGCAACCAGCAGCTTTCCTCTGGTACGAGCCAAGAACCATTCGACAGCGGAGTCTATCGATACCCCATCTTGCAATTGATGATCTACGATACCATGAATAGTTGCGCTATCCCCTACACTGCCGTTTATCTGAATCAAACGTTGTTCAGCGCGATTGAGTTGCAACATCCCATTCTCTATCGGAATTAAGCCGATGCTCAATATCTGATCCCTATCTGGATCTAACCCCGTCATTTCGAGATCGACTGCCATCAGGGACGACTCTGAAAACAGCTGTCCGACTGCGGGGATGAGTGAACGATAGTACTGTTTACTCAAATCGGAACGGCTCACAAATGCCCGCCAGCATAGTTGTGACCGCAGAGCAAAGCCCATCACCTAAAAGCTCCTCGTAAACTTAAGCTTAATCCCGGCCTGAGCATCGTGAACAACTTTAAATGCATCACGCAGCTGGTGACGAACCAGAGAGGAGAGGTTCTGAGGTATGAGGTAGTTGGAGAGGTCCTGAGAGTGAGTGTACTGGTAACCTTGATTCGACAGGCGCATATGGGCGATAAACTCATGGGCATCCGCCAGATTAAGGGCATCCTTACGATTCATGATATTGCTCTCCATCAGAGCACGGATCCGTTTGGAGGTGTTTACCTCTTTAATCCCGGCCGACAACGCATAAACCCGGGCGATATCGTTTATCAATGCATTACCCTTATGTTTCAGATCGATCCCCTTCACCTCGCGCCCGTCCCGCTCAAGCACAAACTTTTTAAAGAAACCTAAAGGCGGAGACTCCTGCAGTGAGTTGGCTGTCATTCCGGCAAGAAAGATATCATTGTCTTTAGTCTGTGCCAGCACCCTATCCTGCAAGCTATCAAACAGGGAACTAGGGCCATAGACGGAGCGCATATCGAAGAAGATACTCGCATGCATAAGCGCCTTTGGCTCTGGGGTATTCACCCACTTATCGAAGCGTTGCTGCCACTGGGTCAAAGTGAGACGCCACTTGGGGTTTTGCGCCATGATATCGCCGGGACAATAGATATAACCACACCGGTCCAGGCCGTTACAGACCGCCTTGGTCAAAGCCTCGAAATAGCCTGCCGCCGCCTCATCGGGTTCATGGGCCAGCAGTAAGCCATTATCCTGATCTGAACACGCCGCCTGATCCTGTCGCCCCTGAGAACCGAACGCCAACCAACAAAAAGCCATGGGCGCCTCACCGAGCAGCTGTTGGTTAAGAACGATAAGGCGACGGGTAAGGGCATCGGTTACCGAGGTCAGCACCCGGCCAATCTCCTCCGCTCTGGCATCGGCACTGATAAGGTTCTGTAACAGCAGTGGGATCTGCTTGCTGACTGTTATCAGACTTTCAAGATCGTTTTGACGCTCAATCTCACCGATCAACAGCAGAGGTTGTGAACTTTGTCCACGCAGGATATCGGTACTGGTCAATACTCCCACGGCACGCTCATCATCGAGGATAGGCAGATGGTGAATACCATGCTCACTCATCAGCAGCATCGCCTCAAACACCAGGGAGTTTGAGGTCAGGGTTTTAGGTTGGGTCGTCATCGCCTGATGAACGGGTAAACTTCCATCCAACCCTTCGGCTAACACCCGGTTTCGCAAATCCCTGTCGGTCAAGATCCCACAAAGCTTGTCATTATCTGTCACTAATACCGATGAGACCCTTGCCAGGCGCATCTTGCGGGCGGCTTCACTAATCGTTGCGGTAAAATCGATAACCAAGGGGTCACCCGACATCAAAGAGCTAACCCGGTTGGTGGTCGTTAACTCTTTTGCCTTAAACCGTGCCTGATGACGCAACCGTTTAGCGAACGCGCGGTTGAAGAACCGATCGAACTGTCTGCTCTCTACTCGAAGATAATCGAAGGTATCGGGATCCAGATGGTACACCAGCCCATCTTCGAGGATCCGCACCCGGTTACTCACCTTCTCCCCGGACAACAGAGAGGGAAAGCCGAAATAATCTCCCTCCCCTAATCTGTCCAACAACTCACCGTCGTTATCCCGTACCTCGAAAGCACCGCTGCGAACGATATAGAGCTGAGGGTGGCTCTCATCGAGCGGAACGAACGCCGATGATTTACTGTAGTAGCCGACGCTCAGGCTTCGACAGCAACGCTCGAGTGTCGCGACATCCAGAGTATCGAAGGGAACCTGAGCCTTAATAAAATCGGTAATGGGTTGAAGCTCACTTGCATCCATAGCGTGTCACCAGAAAAAGCAAAAAGAGATACAGATAGCAAAACTATACCTAATTCAAAAAGCTACAGATATTCGACTTATGGAGCAGTTAGCATTATCTGATGAAGCGGAACCGATATATGAAAGGAGGGAGAAACACTTACAGTAGGGCAAGAAATAAGAGCTAACTAACTGAAATAAAGGTTATGACAGTGCCTTACGCCCCCAAACATAGAGGTAGTGCCCACCACTGATAAAGGCCATCACGATCAGTGACCACATGCCCGCCTGATAGATTACCTCTGATAAGAAGGGATACACCTTGTCGGTTAGCAGCATCAAGGCAAAGGTGATCTGCACGAAGGTGCTCAACTTTCCCCAGACACTCGGGGCTATCTCATAGCGGCCAAATTGCCAGTGATAGAGAAGTGCGCCACAAACAATCAAGAGATCTCTAATCACGACGATTATCGCCACCCACCACGGTAATAGTTCCACTATGGCAAAAGAGACATACACACTGATCAGCAACACCTTATCGGAGATAGGATCGACAATCGCACCATATCGGCTTACCGCATTTAATTTTCGGGCTAAAAAACCGTCGATGCCGTCACTGAGCCCGGCAACCAAAGCAATCCATAGTACCGCGCCATAATCCTCCTTCAGAATCATCAGACAGATAGGCACAGCAAGGATCAGACGCAGTGTCGTCAACATATTAGGAAGCTGCTTGATTACTGAACCGGTCATAACCTATTAACCATCCTGGATAAAGTTTGCCTGTTCTTAGTATATCCGCTACGACTCAAAGTGCGCATATTGAGCTCATCTTAATTGTCTGGAGCTAAACCCCACAAAAAAAAGAGCGCCGGAGCGCTCTTTTTATCTTACTTGGTATCAAACTCTTAATCAGACGTTAGTGATCGTGTGCCTCACCCGCTCCTTTAGGGAAACGGATCGACTCAACCATATCGACGACATTCTGTGGTACCGCTGCCGTAACCTTGCTGACACCGTAAGCGACAACGAAGTTAACCACCATACCCAGCATACCCATACCCTCAGGAGAGATCCCCAGGAGCCAGTTGTCGGCATTGTTCAGTTCAGGGTTAACGAATTTGAAGTAGACGATATATGAGGCGGTGAACAGCAGACCCGTTATCATATCGGCCATGTTGACCTCTGCATTTGTCTGGAGCTCCCCCCCCACAAAAAAAGAGCGCCGGAGCGCTCTTTTATCTTACTTGGTATCAGACTCTTAATCAGACATTAGTGATCGTGTGCCTCACCCGCTCCCTTAGGGAAACGGATCGACTCAACCATATCGACGACATTCTGTGGTACTGCAGCCGTAACTTTACTGACACCGTAAGCGACAACGAAGTTAACCACCATACCCAGCATACCCATACCCTCAGGAGAGATCCCCAGGAGCCAGTTGTCGGCATTGTTCAGTTCAGGGTTAACGAATTTGAAGTAGACGATATATGAGGCGGTGAACAGCAGACCCGTTACCATACCTGCAATAGCGCCCTCTTTATTAATCGTCTTAGAGAAGATACCCATGATGATTGCAGGGAACAGAGACGATGCCGCCAGACCAAACGCAATTGCAACAACCGCCGCAACGAAGCCCGGTGGATTAATACCGAAGTAACCCGCCATGATAATACCCAGAGCAGCAGCAATTCGCGCAAACAACAGCTCCTTCTTATCCGAGATATCGGGCATAAAGTTCTTCTTCAACAGGTCGTGAGAAACCGAGGTCGAGATCACCAACAGCAGACCCGCAGAGGTAGACAATGCAGCAGCCAAACCACCCGCAGCAACCAAGGCGATAACCCATGCCGGTAGTTGAGCGATCTCTGGCGTTGCCAGTACCATGATATCGCGGTCAATCTTCATTTCGCTCTCGGCACCTTTGGCATAGTAGATCTTGCCATCGGCATTCTTATCATCCCACTTAATCAGACCGGTATTTTCCCAGTTCTTAATCCACTCCGGTGCAGTTTCATAGGCAACACCCGTAGAGTCAGGACCGTTAATGGTCTCAATCATATTTACACGGGAGAATGCCGCTAATGCTGGAATAGTTGTATACATGATAGCGATGAATACCAACGCCCAACCCGCCGATACACGTGCATCTTTAACCTTAGGCACAGTGAAGAAGCGTACGATTACGTGTGGCAGACCGGCAGTACCGAACATCAGGGCGCCAGTGATGAAGAATACGTCGATCATGCTCTTGGAGCCTTCGGTATATTGGGCAAAACCAAGTTCGGTCGACAAGCCATCGAGCTTATCCAGCAGATACGTGCCGGTACCGTTACCCGCGGCATCGATAAGCTCAGCACCGAAACCAACCTGTGGCAAGATGTGCCCCGTCATCATGACAGAGATAAATATTGCAGGAACCATGAAAGCGAAGATTAATACGCAATATTGAGCAACCTGAGTATAGGTAATGCCCTTCATGCCACCCAGTACGGCATAGAAGAAGACCACGGCCATACCGATATAAACACCGGTATCGACATCAACCTCGAGGAACCTTGAGAATACAACACCTACACCACGCATCTGACCGGCGATGTATGTGAAACAGATGAAGATGGCACATACCACAGCTACGGTACGCGCAGCCTGAGAGTAGTAACGATCGCCGATAAAGTCAGGTACGGTAAACTTACCAAACTTTCGAAGATATGGAGCCATACACAGCGCCAGTAGTACATAACCCCCTGTCCAACCCATCAGGTAAACAGAACCATCATAACCAACAAACGAGACGATACCCGCAAGTGAAATAAATGACGCCGCCGACATCCAGTCTGCCGCAGTCGCCATTCCGTTCATTACAGGGGGGACACCTCCACCTGCCACATAAAATTCTTTCGTCGATCCGGCTCTACTCCAGATCGCGATTCCGATATATAGGGCAAACGTCACGCCCACGATTAAATACGTTAAAGTTTGTACATCCATCTCACGGCTCCTCTCTTAGGTCGAATGTTAGTCTTCGTGAACATCATATTTCTTGTCTAATGCATTGGCCTTGGCCACATAGACAAAAATCAGCGCGACGAACACATACATTGCACCCTGCTGCGCAAACCAGAATCCTAATTTGAATCCCATGAAATGGATCTCATTCAGGACATCGACCAATAAGATGCCGCACCCAAATGACACTGCTGCCCAAATTGCTAATAACCCGAGCACTAGACGCAAATTCTCGCGCCAGTACCCGTCTGCCTTTTCGTTACTTTCAAAACTCATAGCGACTCCCCTGTGCTGGTTTTTATATTAAAGTCATAGTTAATCTAACAAGCATGGGCGATACAACAATCGCGACCTTAGTCTAACGTTGGCGGCAACTTAGTATAACGAAAACATCAATAATGATACTTTACAACAACTTGCAAGTTGACGTCGGCGTCAACTTGCAATTTTAAAACGCGTTGACCTTAGACTAAGGTAGGAGGAAAATTAGAGAGTAATGAAGAATGTTTTTAGTGAAATTCGCAGAAACGTGCAATTTTTAAACATAACTATAACGGCAAAACCCGCAAAAATGCGGGCTTTGACGCAAACGATTTTGTCTCAAACAGAAACGATAAACTGACGCTTACTCCTCCAGCGTCGACAAGTAAGTTACAAGTTCGGCCAGCTCTTGTGCGCTTCGCTCCTTAGACTTGATAAGGTACCTGCCGTTAACCAATAGTGATGGTACGCCACGGATCCCGGCGAGCTGAGCCTGAGTATCATAATTAGAGATGGCGAGGCTGGCATCGGCCGAATTCATCGCGCTCTCCACCTTCTCGGCACTGACCCCTTGCTGTACAAAGTAGTCTCTCAGCTGCTCGGGTCTGGTAAACGCGCCCTGTTTCTCGTGTATGCGCTTGAAGATATTGCCATGAACCTGCGGCGTTATCTTAAACTTTTGCGCCAGGTAGTAGGCTTCCTGACTCAAGATCCAACTGGGGCGTCCGGCGCCGACGGGCGTTCTGCTGAACTCCACCTTTCCTTCGAGTAATTCAATAGTTTGTTCGAACAGATGATCCTGACGATAGCAGTGACCACAATTATATGAGAAAAACTCCCTGACTACCGGAGACTTTACCTCGGGGATCCCCCGAATCTGAACGTAGTCGTCCCCTTCGACAAATGTCTGAGCCTCGACTCTGTTAAACATCATCATACTGAGTGCGGCAAAAAGCAGTAATGTAGTTAAAGGCCACTTGATTGTGTTCATCGTCTCTTCCTGGATTTATACATCAATAAATTAATTGCTCAGCATTCACCAAGCATGTCGAAAGGATCGTCATAGCGATATTGAAAATCT
The DNA here is from genome assembly GCF_947501225.1 of uncultured Shewanella sp. GTDB lineage: Bacteria > Pseudomonadota > Gammaproteobacteria > Enterobacterales > Shewanellaceae > Shewanella. The sequence continues at coordinate 846,897 of NZ_CANMUW010000001.1, read as the reverse complement.
AAATCGGCAGAGATCTTACTGCCGTCGATACTCTTACCCACCTGCTCCTCTTCGTTAAAGGTTGGCGCTTTAAGCGCGATCGACTCGGCCGCCACTGAGTAGAAAGCCTCGCGCCCCGGGTGTTGATTGGCACAGATGTTATAAACGGGCGACACTGGCCTGGCCGATAAAATGCAAGACACGGCACCGATACAGTCGTCTAAATGCACTAAGTTAATCGGTGCAGCCCTGCCGGATAAATTTTGCTTACCCGCTAAGAATCTTCCGGGATGACGCCCCGGCCCGACTAAGCCGGCAAAGCGGATAATGCAGCTGTCAGGAAGCTCTCTGAACAGATTCTCGGCTTCAAGCAATACCTCGCTCGAAGGGGAGTGCATCGCCGCATCATCTTCTGTCACAGGCTTTTCTGAAGCGGGGTAAACACCGGTTGTGCTGACAAAGATGATTCTCTGGTAGACATGCCCGGCCATTAATCGCTTCAAAAAGCCCAGACGTTTCAGGTAAGCACCGGGAGATTTAACCATTGCCGGAGGAATATTGATAACGATAGCCTGCGTATGAAGATGTTGATGCAGCTCAGTTAATGTCGGCTCATCGAATCCCGGCTCTCCCTCTTCAATCACAACGCCGTTAAATTGTTGCTTATCGAAATCCAGACTAAAGCCTGAAATTCCATCAAGAGTTAAAGCCGCTGCCGCATCTGCCTTCCGTTTACTACCACTGACAACATAACCCTGTTCAACTAGTGCCTTTGCCAGTGGTAACCCAAACCAACCACAACCTACAATACTGACCGTTTTAATCTTCAAGCTCACTCTTTCCTAAAGGTTGTATCACATTCCCAGATGTTTATAACATCCACCCTATAACTATGACAAAAAGATGAGCTTTACTCTTTCGGCACTCCGCTGAAATAGAAGCTGATCCCCATATCGGCCTGCAGGGACCTCATCGCCCCCTCTGATAACTCTTCAAGTTTCAGCACTCTCTCGACGAATACCCCCTCCTGAGCCAGAAAACGCAACGCTGCATCGCTGCCATCGGCGTTGCAGGCCCAAACCTGAGGCTGTTTAACCTCTTTGGTGGTCATCATAACCTTGCCTACGGTTTCGTCGGAAAGCTCTACGATTGTACCCGGCGGGTAGATCCCCAAAATTTTAACCAGAACGGCAATCAGTGCCTCGGCGTGTTTTCCGGCTCGGTTTTTGAACAGATAGCCTAAGGCGACCTGCGGCGAGCGTAACTCCTCGGTCCAAAGCTGCCTGTCATAATCGTTTGCCAGACTGACGATCTGAGTCACAATCGGGATCTTATTGCCCTTTAAGCCATCGGGGAATCCGGTGCCATCGATAAACTCATGATGATGCAACACGATATTCAGTACCATTTCAGGATACAACCCCGTCTTGTTGAGCATATCATAGCCGAAGTTAGGGTGTTGTTTCATGAAGTTAGCTTCATGATCGGTCAGTGGTCCCTTCTTGCGGCGAATGATATCCGGCACCCTGAGTTTACCGATATCATGATAGAGGCAGCCTAATGCGATATCTCTCATATCAGACTTAGGCAACTCCATCGCCTTGGCAATCATGAGTGCAACGACGGCTACCGAGATACCGTGCTGAGTGATACTGGCATCGCTCTCGCCGGCACTGACCAGAGCGAGAAACGGAGTCTCAACTTCAGACATATGCTCGAGCAGATCTTCGACCAAGGCAGCCGAATTTCGGTAAGCCCCCTCGGGATCACTGGCTACCTTACTGAATGATGAACGGCTCTCGTTGACACACTTCATAAACCTCTGTTGACTCAGTCTCAACGACTTTCGAACCAACATCTTCTTATCAACCTGTGGCTTAGCCTCTTCAACGACCTCCTCTTCAACCCTTTCGGCTTCTGCCTGTTCGATGATCTCTTCACCGGAGAGGAGTATCACATAGGGAACACCTAAACTCTTGATAAGCTCTATCTGAGCTTCTTCTTTAATTTCGACACGGTTAAACAGGAAAGGATGATTCTTCCAGGAGAGGGGTAATTTTACTGTGATCCCGATCTGTAGCTTATCTAAGGGTAAATGTATCTGCTCGGCTTTAGCCACCAATGCAACTCCTTTGTAACACCTGTACGAGAGATCCTGAATTGTTCAAGATTTCCTTCCCTGCTCCGGTTTCAGCATTAGGTTACAAGAAAAACCAATGGTGAAAACCTACTGAACTTAATGACATAACTATAGAGCATTAACAAAAAATCTTAAGTAAAAAATATCAAATTTACCGTAAAAAACCAGTTTTAGCACCGAAAAAGCCCCATAGATACTTTAACATTAGCCCATTAAGCCGCTAAATTGCGCCCTCATTGTTAAGAATTGGTAATAGGAAAACGTGCTTTGGTAATAGACAGATATAACTTATTCCAATCAGATTGAAAAGAGAGGGTAAATACCGCCACTTACATATTGAATACAATATCCAAAACATCTATCATGGCCCTGCTGTTTAAGGAAACATATCAACCCCGTCTATGTTCTTTAAAGAGTGTTGCTGTCAATTGTCCTTTGTTATTAGAGGGTTCATTTAAGCTTTATCGTTAAATGATCAATTTAATAATTTTGATTGATATCCTGGATCCAGATACAAGCGGATTGTCTGTATTAAATGATTCTTTGGTGCTGCACCCTGCAGCGCCATTTTTTTAAGCTACCATTTCTGAAACTGCTTGGTGCTTATCAAGTGCTGTTTTTTTCATCCGGCCCCTCTTTAGGCCAGTCGGCAAAGTAATAACTTAACCTCTTAGATTTAAACAGATAGATCAGGCTCCAGAAGAGCAGTAATGCATCCAGCCCCATACTCCAGCTATAGAGATAATATGAGTTAATGCTTCGCTCGAGCAGCAGGGCACCATCGATGGCCAGTAACAGCAGCAGCACCCACTTCAGCTGAGCAAATATCGGCCTCACCCATAATGGCGACCGTTTACGCTCGGCAATCACGGCCCCATACACCAGTAAGGCACCGAAGCCTGCTACCAGCGCCATGAGAAAGTCACTTTTTTGGGGGTAAAATAGTGCGACCAAGGCGGCGCGATCGCTTGCCTGGGTCAAAGATGCGGCGAAGATACACCAGCCCCGCGCAATATAGACCAATATCAGATAGAGATAGAGGGGAGGTTTGATATGCCCTTTGTCGTCGAGCCAGGTGATATTGCTGAAGTTCACGTAGTTGCCTTAAATTACCTTTCTACACAAAGATATGGAGCCATAAAAAGATAATTCAATGCTAATGTTATAATCGGTTAAACCTAAGCCATAAGTTGTGGAGATAATCAGGTATTCTAAGCCTGTTAGCCACTATCCCCTTGCCAGCCGAAAACCAGCAGGATAAACCGGTAAGGCGCCCTGTTTCGCCTTCAACACAGGACGCTGATAGTGGCATTAACCGGCATGAAATCAGCCGGTTAAACCGCTTTAGCAAGTTACTCACCGTTCAATATGACTAAAAGAGCATCTTCGTCGATAACCTTAATCCCCAGGTCCTGAGCCTTTGTCAGTTTCGAGCCTGCTGCCTCTCCCGCCACCAGGCAATCGGTATTCTTAGAGACGCTGCCGGCCACTTTAGCACCAAGGGCCTGTAACTTAGCTTTCGCATCATTACGGTTCAGCCTGGTTAACGTTCCTGTCAGTACCCAGGTCTGCCCCTTCAGAGAGAGCGCATCCTCAGATACCTCTTCGATATCCGGCCAGTTCACCCCAGCCAGCAGCAAGTTATCCACCACCTCCAGGTTATGAGGCTGGGCGAAGAAGTAGGTCAGATGCTGAGCCACGATGGCCCCCACATCATCGACCTTGATAAACTCATCCGCATCGGCAGCTTTTAGCTTGTCCAGGTTCTTGAAGTAGTTAGCCAGGTTAGCCGCCGTAGCCTCCCCCACCTCACGGATCCCCAGTCCATAAAGGAATCGGGCAAATGTGGTCTGTTTAGCATTTTCGATAGCCGCCACCAATTTAGTCGCGGATTTCATCCCCATTCTGTCTAACATGGTCATCGCAGAGGCGGTTAACTTAAACAGGTCGGCAGGGCTTGCCACCAGCTCCTTATCGATAAGCTGCTCAACCACCTTATCACCCATACCGTCAATATTTAACGCCTTGCGCGATGCAAAATGTTTAATGGCTTCTTTACGCTGCGCCTCACAGAACAGGCCACCGGTACATCTGGCAACCGCCTCACCCTCTGTGCGTTCAACCATGCTGTCGCAAACCGGACAGGTCTGAGGGAACAAGATTTCTGTTGCGCCATCCGGGCGCTTCTCGGCAACGATAGCCACGATCTGTGGAATAACATCACCGGCGCGGCGAACAATGACTGTGTCACCGATTTTTACTCCGAGCCTGGCTATCTCATCGGCATTATGCAGCGTTGCATTCGATACCGTCACGCCACCGACAAATACCGGTTTAAGTCTGGCTACAGGGGTCACGGCTCCGGTTCGTCCAACCTGAAAATCAACCCCTTCGAGCAGTGTCATCTCCTCCTGGGCCGGAAACTTAAATGCGGTCGCCCATCTCGGCGCTTTCGCCACGAAACCCAGTTGCAGTTGATGCGCTATGCTATCAACCTTAATGACTACACCGTCTATCTCATAATCCAGAGCATCTCGACGGTTGAGAATGTCGGCATAGTAATCGAGTACAGCTTTGACATCACCACACTGTTTAACCTCACTGCTTACCGGAAAGCCCCAGGACTTGAGTTGCATCAACTGCTCAAAATGTCCCTGACCTAAAGGCCAGCTCTCGGGCTCGACGACGCCCAGCGCATACGCATAGAATCCAAGTGCACGTCCGGCGGTTATCTTGCTGTCCAACTGGCGCAGGCTTCCTGCAGCCGCGTTACGGGGATTAACGAAAAGTTTCTCTCCCTTCGCACGCGCCCTGTCGTTGAGAGAGTCAAAAGCTTTCTTAGGCATAATAACCTCGCCCCTGACTTCAAGCAGAGGCGGAAAGTCACTACCACGTAACTTAAGCGGAATAGAGCGGATAGTACGAACATTCTCTGTAATATCTTCGCCTACACTACCGTCGCCCCTAGTCGCCGCACGTTCATAGACTCCATCTCGATAGAGGATACTGACCGCTAAGCCGTCGAGCTTGGGCTCACAACAGAATGTCGGTGTCTCACTTGTCTTGTCGCTGATACGCTTATAGAAGGCTCCGAACTCATCCTCACTGAAGACATTATCAAGACTCAACATAGGCTTAAGGTGAGTGATCTGATCGAACTTAGCTAACGCGACGCCACCGACTCTCTGAGTCGGTGAATCCGGCAGGCAAAGTTCAGGATGCTCGGCTTCAAGCTGCTTTAATCTGTTGATTAAACGATCATATTCAGCATCAGGAACAGTGGGCGCATCATCCACATAGTAACGATAGTTGTGCTCATTTAGCACTGAGGTCAGGTGTTTAATCTCTTTTTGAATAGCGTGCATCTGATATATCCGAATAAACATGAGAAAGGCCGCAGAGGCGGCCTTCTATAAATAACTCTTTAATTTCATTGCCTAAGAAAACATATTGCCTAAGCGTTTTGCGAACGAATCCGCTGTAGGTAGTTTTGCTTAGTATTTTCACACCAGGCAACACGGCCACCATCGAGAAGCTGTCCCCCCAAATCATCGGCAAGTTGATGGGCTGAGTTCAGCATAATCGAGAAATTCATCAAGGGATCGCCATGGCAAGGCAGAGTCATAAATAATACAACCCCCTCGGTAGTGAACTGCTCCATATCATCGAGGTTAAACACACCAGGTTTTACCATATTAGCGAGTGAAAACAGGGTTTTACCTGTTCCTGCATTATCTTCGTGACGATGGAAGATACTCATATCACCAAACTTAAAGTTGAGGGACAGCAGGCAAGGTAACAGCTCGGCACCGTTGAGTACCTCTCCCTCAGCTGCGACCACGTGCAATACCAACACATCCTGCGGCTCGGGTAAAGTTTCAGGCTCTGCCACTTCAGGTTCAGGGGTAGGTTCGGGCGCTTCAACCGAAGGCTCGGGTGTCAGCTCGGCTTCTGGGGCGTCAAACAACGAACTTTGGCTGGGCGCAACCTGCTGTCCAAGCCCCAGCTCCATCTGGTTGTCTTCAACTTGTTGCGCCGAGATCACTGGTTCCTGTCTCTGACGGGCGGCTCTCTGTTTAGGCTCATCAGAGAGAGAAAACTCCTCTACAGATTCAGCCATAGCTCCATCGGTATGGCTAGTCGCACTGCCTGATGTTGAGAATGTCGGCTCCTTAGGCACAACTGGTGTTTCACGCCCGCTTTTTTCAACAGGAGCGGGACTCTCTTTTCTTACCCGTACCTCACCAATACCATCGGCATCGAACCCCTGGGCATCTCGGGCCGTAGCCTGATCTTTGTAGAATCCCGTCATGGGGCTCTCTTTCAATGATTTAGGTTGTTGCTTTCTAATGGACCAAAAACCATGCACAAGTACCGCGATAATTGCAATCGCACCTAACACAAACAATACCAGTTGCAAATTTTCCATTGGTTACCCTGTCTTTCCTATGTTTATACGGCGTCGGCTAACGCCACCGCTTCATCAATATCTACAGCAACTATGCGTGACACACCCGGTTCATGCATAGTGACTCCTATCAGTTGGTCAGCCAACTCCATGGTGATCTTGTTATGACTGATATATACAAATTGCACACTTTGAGACATCTCTTTAACCAGTCGGCAGAATCTGTCGACGTTGGCATCATCTAAAGGCGCATCGACCTCATCCAACATACAAAAAGGTGCAGGATTCAATCTAAAAATCGCAAACACCAATGATAAAGCGGTTAGCGCTTTTTCTCCACCGGAAAGAAGATGAATAGTGCTATTCTTTTTACCCGGTGGCCTGGCCATGATTGTGACCCCTGTTTCAAGCAGATCATCATGGGTCAAAGCCAGGTGTGCACTGCCTCCGCCAAATACTTTCGGGAACAACACACCTAAATCTTGGTTCACTTTATCAAAGGTCTCTTTAAAGCGACTCTTCGTCTCTCTATCTATCTTACGAATCGCCTCTTCGAGGCTGGTCAGCGCCGATGTAAGATCCGCATCCTGGCTATCGAGATATGACTTTCGCTCTCTCTGCTGCTCATACTCCTCGATGGCGGCGAGGTTAATCGCTCCCAGATGAGCAATACGGGCTCGTACCCGTTCCAACTCTCTTTGCCGAGCCTGCGAACTCTTGCTCATATCTAACGTCAGCTTCACCTCTTCGAGCTTAATCTCTTGTTCATTAAGCTGCATCAACTGGCTGTCTGCCTGACCTTTCAAACCCTCGCGTCGTAACTTTAACGTGCTGATAGATTGAGTCAAGTGTTCTAGCTTTCCAAGCTGTTGTTTTTTCGTTAATCCTGCGCTATCACTCGCTTCTTGTAGCCTGGCTTGCTTCTGGCGGAGAGCCGACAGCTCGTTCTGCTTCAGCTCCTGTAGATTTAATGCATCAGTAAGCTGTTCATTAAGTGCACTAAGCTTACCCTCTTCGTTGTCAGCGTCTTGCAATGCTGACTGTTGCTCCAGAGCCAGTTTAGCTGAAGTCAGCTCTTCGATACGGGTCTGTTGCTGAGTGATCGATTGAGCATTGAGGGCGATCTTAGTCTTGAGCGACTGCATCACTGAATGAGACTCGCTAAGCTTTTGTTGTTGTGAAACGCCCTGCTCTTTTAACGCCTTGATCTTCGTGTTTTTCAGTTGAAGCTGCTCTACGAGTCGGTTTTGTTCAGTTTCTGCAGCCTGCAGTTGAACCAAGCCAGCAGCAAGCGTTTGTGTAAGGCCCGCCTGAGTAGCCAAAAGCTCATCGAGCTCCAGAGTATATTGTCGCCCCTCCAGCTTTAATCGCTGACCTTTGACCTCACACTCCTGAGCCCTGTGCTTGGCGGCATCTATCTGAGAACTGAGTCCCGCAATAGAGAGTCTTAACTGCTGCAGTCGCTCGTTACCCGCTTGCAGCGAAGACTTCATAGGCTCAATCTTGCCATGCAGTTGGTGATTAACAGCCAATAGTTCGGCTAACAGAGACTCAGAATCGGCAATGCTTAACTCGAGTGCGTCCTGCTCATGTTTTAACTGCACCAAAGAGCCAGAGTCTGTGCCTTTCTTAATAACGAACCCTTTGCCAAGCAGATAACCGTCGGCGGTCGCGATACGCTCATTGTCGGATAAACCGTCAAGCAACTCCTTAGCGGCATCGACACTCTGCGCCCACTTCACATTACCAAGCCAGGGGGAAAGGTTGGCACGGCAACTAACAACGGACCAGGTCTGCTGTGGCCAGGGACCGAAGCCCTCATCTGTCATATCAAGCTCCTCAGCATCACCAACCGGCGTCTTTAGCAGCCCATCGAACAGTAGCTCTACCGCCTTCTCCCACCCCGGTTCAACCTCCAGCAGTTGCCAGAGGGCTTTATCTCCCTCGAGCTCACTCTCGTCAGGAAGTAACTTGGAGACCAGGGCTAACCGCCCCCTCTCCTCCGCCAGAGACTGACTCAAGGCTTCCTGCTTGGTTCTGATGTTAAGCTGCTCCTGAGTCGCGGCGCCAAGATTGGACTCAGACTCCTCATTGATCTCCTGCTGAAGATCCGCCTCTGCCACCAGCTGTGCAAGCTGTGATTCCTGCTCCAGGTGATTCTGGCTAGATTGCTCAGCCTCAACTTCTGTACTTTGTCTTTTGTTATCTTCTATCTGCTGTTTTTTCTGCTCGACCATCACCTCAAGATGATTCAACTTCGAGCGTGACACCTCATGCTCCAACCGATATGCAGAGACCTGCTCTTTATGCTGGTTTAAAGATGTGGACAGCCGCTCTCGCTCCCCTTCGAGCCCATCGAGTTGAAGGTTAATCTCATTTGAAGAGATATTGAGACCGTCAATAAGAGGCGTATGATTGGTCAGCTCTACACTTAAGGTGCTCTTTAATGCTTCGTCTGCACTCAACTGGGCATTGTGGTTATCGAGCTTAATCAATATATCCGCGATACGTTGATCGATATGCGCATCCTGCTGCTGCCTGTGTTTGAGAGCCTGCTCGAGTTTGCCGATCTTATTTCCGCATTGATAAAAATCTTCTACCCGTTTTTGCTCCTCACGTTCGAGTTCAACTAACTGCACGCTCAGTTGAGTCAAGGCCAGTTCAGTTTTCTCTTTTTCGGCATCGAGTTCGGCCTTATCGACTTCAAGCTTGTTAACCTCAAGGCTCAATTTATCGGTTTGCCCGGTCAGCTCGATGTAACGGCTCACAGATAACTCTGAGTCCAGGGTTCGTTCAGACTGTTTCAATTCACGATATTGTTTAGCCGTGCTCGCCTGCTCGGCCAGCTTCTCCAACTGACGACCAAGCTCAGTGCGAATATCACCAAGCCTCTCAAGGTTCTCTCTGGTGTGACGGATCCGGTTTTCTGTTTCGCGTCGCCGCTCCTTATAACGGGATATCCCGGCCGCCTCCTCGATAAAGACTCTGAGTTCCTGAGGTTTAGACTCGATAAGGCGTGAAATGGTCCCCTGCTCGATAATCGCATAGCTTCGGGGCCCTAACCCGGTCCCCATGAAGAGATCGGTAATATCTTTGCGTCTACATTTCTGTCCATTAAGAAAATAGGAGGAGTCGCCATCTCGTGTTACCTGTCGTTTTACCGAGATCTCCTGATAGCTGGCATATTGTCCCGTAAGGCGGCCATCCTGGTTCTCGAAAAAGAGTTCCACACCGGCCACCGATACGGCTCTTCGGGCACTGGAGCCATTAAAGATAACATCGGCCATGGAGTCACCACGCAGGTGCTTGGCCGAACTTTCGCCCAATACCCAGCGCACAGCATCGATTACATTAGATTTGCCACAACCATTAGGACCAATGATCGCGCTTAGCGGGTTGAGAAAGGGGATCTTAGTTGAATCGACAAACGACTTAAATCCAGCAAGTTTTATCTGTTTGAGTCTCATGGTGCCAGTTAGGTCGTTTTCAGCAAAAGCAATTTGCCGAACAGAGCTTATTTAGAGTTGATTTTCTGAGGTTACTTTATCAAAGCAGGCAGTATTTTGTAACGTTTTTATTAGTCAATCTTCTATATATCTCTTGTCATCGGAAACTGACTGGAACACAATTCAGATAGTTTTTTCTCGTGCTCAACATAGATGTGTCTACTTATGAATCAAACAGCTAAAACATCCCGTAAGAGTGGGATGGATTACTTTCTCTTCGGATTTAGCCTGATAAAACGCAAAGGGCTGAGAAGTTTTGTGTTTATCCCCTTGATGGTCAACCTGCTACTTTTCTCCGGCGTCATCTATTTTGCCATAGGCCAGCTGGAAAATGCCTTCGCATGGATCTCGGCCCAGCTCCCGGACTATCTGAGCTGGCTTAACTTCATTCTCTGGCCACTCGCCGTCATCACTTTGCTGGTCGTGCTCTCGTTTATCTTCAGCTCGGTGATGAACTGGATCGCCGCCCCCTTCAACGGCCTGCTCGCCGAGAAGGTAGAGCAGCATCTGACAGGTAAAGATCTTAATACGGGCAATACGGTCGATTTAATAAAGGACCTGCCAAGGATATTCGGACGAGAGTGGATGAAACTAAAATACTATCTGCCCAGAGCCATCATCTGCCTGGTCCTGTTCTGGGTTCCTCTGCTAGGTCAAACCGCTGCGCCGGTGATCTGGTTCCTGTTCAGCGCCTGGATGATGGCCATTCAGTATTGCGATTACCCCTTCGATAACCACAAGGTCCCCTTCCCGGACATGAAGTTTGCCCTCAATCAGACCAAAGGAACCAGCTTCACCTTCGGCGCCTCGGTCACCCTGTTCTCGATGATCCCCATCGTTAACTTTATCGTCATGCCGGTCGCGATTTGCGGCGCGACGGCCATGTGGGTAGATAAGTATCGCGAAGCATACCGGCACCCGGAGATAGCGCCGCAATAGTGTCGGTATAGGAACTTATTCGACTTCGATGACCTGTGAACTCTACATCTTTCACGGGTCTCAGCCCTTAGCTATGCTTTCTCTCACGACCGACATAACCAGGCCGTAAAAGTTCGGAGCTGTGGAAGCACAGTTAGATTAAGAAACAGCGCAAACGGCCATGCAATCAGAAAGCTCTGTGCCCAAACTGGCAGCCATTCACTGCTAAACCCCATCTTATATCCGGATATCAATCCCGACATCATGCTTGCCATCGTTAAAGACGACAGAACACTAGTTAGCCAAAACTCTTTATTTCTCATACCGCGTACCAACGATTGAAGCAAGATAGGAAAAGTGTAAATATATTCAGAAATGGAAACAACAAGGAACAAGTAAACCATGAGTTCCATATATGGAAACATCGACGATCTATATTTATTCTGTAAAGTGGTGGAACAAGGCTCTCTTCAGCAAGCCGCAGAGATACTGGGGTTGCCTAAATCCACTGTTTCCAGACGCCTTACAGCATTGGAAACTCGACTCGACTTAAGATTGCTGGAAAAGGATGGTCGGGAGTTAATGCCTACAGAGATAGGTAAACTAGCCTTCGAAAATCTAAATAGTGGCATTGAGGTGATTGAATCTGGTTTCGAGAGTCTAACTGAACAAACCAGCCAGGTCTTTGGTCGCGTCAAGTTATCCATTCCACATGGCTTTTATCACTCCTTTGTTGCAACGACTATTGATCAATACCTAAAAGCATATCCCAGAGTTCAACTTGATCTGAAATTGAACAACGACCGAGCAAAGCCGGAAACAGATCGCGATCTACTTATTACCTTCGATACAGAAGGTATGGATGAGATGATCGCCAGACCGATATTCACCTCAAGGCATGGCTTCTTTGTCAGTCAAGAGTACGCTAAGAGTTGTGGAGGGATCTCATCTCCGTCGGACTTGATGGCGCTCGAATGGGTCGCTATAGATAAAAAAAATAAACTCGCTATTTTCCATAATGGAAAGCTGTGTGAAGAGCATTATGTAAAACCCAGACTTATCGTAAATGATATACGAGCAGCAGTAGATGCAGTAAGCCGTAGTTTAGGTGTTGCTTCATTGCCTCTTAAACATGCTAAAGAAGCATCAAACTTAGTTCAGTTACTCCCCGATTACCATTGCAGCGAACGTCAATCGTTTCTGGTATACAAAGAGAGAAAATACCAACCTAACGCCGTTCGCATACTAATTGAGGCCTTGCTGAAAGGAAGTGAAGCCTGGATCCAAAGGCACAAAAAATAGATGATATTAATCAGAGCATATGCTCCCGACAAGCTTTCACGACTCACAATAAGCTCTGCAGGACTGCTCTTTCCTTTTCCAATCAAAAACCAGACTGTGACACTCATTAGCCGTAATTCAAAGCCAGATAACATTTGTAACAAATTAGGCTCGCCACCGGCACTACCTTTCTGTCACAATTTACACACAAAAATAACAACAAGAATTCAGCAGTATAATGAAATTCAAGCCTACCTTCCCCACACAACTACCGAGCCTGGTACTTGCCGGTGCTATCGGCGCTTGCTCCTCTTTTCCCGCTCATGCCGGCAGTAGCCATCAGTTTAGCGTCAGTATCCCGACTCTCGAAGATGGTGCGACTATCGATGGTCATCTCGATGAGGTGCAGTGGCAAAATGCCGCCATCGCCGAGTTAAAATATGAGACCAGTCCGGGAGAGAATATTGCTGCCCCGGTAGCCACTACGGCTAAGATATTCTCCACCACAGAGAGCCTGTTTATCTCGTTTGTTGCCAAAGATCCCGATTCCAGCATCGATAACGACATTATCCGTGCAAATCTCAACGACAGGGACGACACCTGGGGGGACGATCTGGTGGGGATCAAGCTCGATACCTTCAACGACTCCAGGCTGGCTTATCAATTCTTCGTTAACCCCTACGGTGTACAGACCGACTCCATCGAAAATGAACTGACCGGCGATGAGAGTGACGCCTGGGACGGGATCTGGTACACCAGTGCCCGCAAGACACATCAGGGGTATCTGGTCGAGATGGAGTTACCGCTGAGGCTGTTTAACTTCGACAGCCGGCTGGCGGAACAGACCTGGGGCGTCGAGTTTATCCGCTTTTATCCCAGAGACCAGGTTCGCCGGTTATCGACCCACCAGATAGACAGAAACAACAGCTGCCAGCTTTGTCAGTTGGGTACAGCGACCGGACTTGAAAGGCTAAAGCCCAGCCAGGACCTGCAGTTAACTCCCTCTTTAGTATTCAACCAAAACCGTCAGCGAGACACTGAGCCCGGAGCCGATTGGGGCAATGACAACTCGGTCGAACCCGGCCTTGATATTCGCTGGGGGATCACCCCCAGCACACTGCTTAGCGCGACCATCAACCCCGACTTTTCGCAGGTCGAGGCCGATGCAGGCCAGCTGGATATTAACAGTACCTTTGCGCTGTTTTACCCCGAGAAGCGCGCCTTCTTTCTGGATAATAAAGACTATTTCGACACTCAGCTACGGCTACTGCATACCCGAAATATTGTCTCTCCGGACTATGGCCTGAAACTCACCAGCAAGGTCGATAATCATACCTTTGCGGTAATGGCCAGCAATGACACCAAAACCAACTTCCTGGTTCCGGGTAACCTGAGTTCTGACATCGCCAGCCTGGATGAGGAGAGCATCAACCTTGCCGGTCGATACCGTGCCGATATCAGCGATAAACTCTCTATCGGCACCCTTGTCACGGCTAAGCGTAGTGACCAATACCATAACTATCTGGCCAGCGGCGATATAAAATATCAGCCTACCCCACAGGATACCTTCACCGCACAATATGTGTTCTCTGCGACCCAGTATCCAGATGAGCTCTATAAGGAGTTCTGCTCAGGCAGTGATTGTCAGCCGGACAGCAACTGCGAAATCTCAGATTGCGGCGTCAATGAGCGTGTACTGCGTACCAAGCGAGAAGATGAGCTGCAAGACAGTTTTTACCACCTCAAATACAAGCATGAGCGCCGCAACTGGTACGCCTTCACTCAATATGAATCGGCGGGAGATGACTTCAGGGCGGATTTAGGCTTTATCAGTAAGGTCGATGTTAATAAGCTGGTTGCCGGTGGCGGCTACACCTGGTATCCAAAAGACTCCCCTATCAGCCGTATCGAACTGGGAGGGGATTGGGATATCAGCCATAATCAGGCCGGTGAGCTGCTGGAGCAGGAGCTGGAGGCGAAAGTCGAATTTGAAGCATCTATGCAGAGTTATACCGCCTTCGGGGTCGTGACCAGAGAGCGTGTCGGCAGGAGACACGATAGCTCACGACTTGCCATAGACGGTAACACACGGTTATTCGATGAGACTAAGGCCTGGGCTTACAGCAAAATCATCCCAAGCAGAGCCCTGAAGTTGGATCTGGATCTGAGCTACGGCGATAACATTGACTTTGCCAATGATCAGTTGGGAACTGAGCTGTTTATTAATCCCGGGATGGAGTGGAAGATATCTGATTCGGTATCACTGGGTCTGTCACACATCTACCGCTCTCTGGATGTCGATGATGGTAGGCTCTTCACCGCAAACCTGAGTGATCTTCGCCTGAACTGGCACATCAATATCCGTAACTTTATTCGCATATCCAGCATCTATACCCATATCGAGCGGGATCCATCTCTCTACCTGTACGGCTCACCGGATGCGAAGGAGCAGCAATTGGGTAACGAGGTGTTATATGGATATAAACTCAATCCTCAGAGTGTATTTTACTTAGGTTATTCAGACGGCTTAAAGCGTGATGACGAGATCGATGCATTGACCCGCACCGAACAGACCTACTTCATGAAGCTGAGCTACGCCTGGTTGTTATAGCGGTTGTTAAGACAGTTTTTGGGGCCTAGCTTCATCAAACTAAACGGCACTGTCCGGCTCGATAGATGAGTTGGGCTATCGTTCTGGCTCCCAACACCTGTTTTAGCAGTCCGATGTGATAGTCAACGCCTCGCATCGTGAGCTTAAGCTTCTGTGACACCTCTTCCCTGTCCTCCCCCGCTGCGAGGTAATTAAGTATCAAGGCGGAAACCGGTGTCACTATGTTGTAATCGACTAAGGGATTAATTTTATCACCGTAATTAATGACAATCTTCATCTGCAGCTCGGTCAGGTGGTTTTCAATATCTTCCAGATGCTCCTGCAGAGCCTCAAGTTGTTGCTGGCTCTCCAACAGCAACATGAAACGCCCCGACAATTCAGGTGAGAAACGACAAGGTACAGTGATAGTCACCAGGCTTACCACTCCCGATTGTTCGATGCAAAGCTGTAACCTTGTTGGCATCTTACTTTTGGGCCATACATAGACAGGGTGGGAGAAAACCCGCGTGACCTCTTCGGTCATCTTAGAGTAATAGAATCTCTTCTTTTGCCATAAATTAAGTGCCTTTGCTGAACTTGCAAATAGCTGCCTGCGTTTCTCGAACAGTTTCATCATTCTACCGCCATCTTTTATTCGGCAGCGCCAGTCATCCGGGCTGTTGATATCATAGCAGTAGCAGATATCTGCTACCCCCAGATGCTCCCGGCTCTGTCTGAGTAGTTCGGTTAATCCATATTCCAATGTTCCTCGGGCCATGACCCTCTCCTTAACAATGAACGGTGATGAACTAAACCCACTGCAATATGACAGATAGATCGTAGTGAAAAAAAACTCTATATATCAAGCCAGTGCCACCTTTCCTATCAGTATGGATAACACTACCAGTAGCAATAAGCCTCCAATCGGGCTACAGATGGCAGAAACCTCCCGGTATGCGCCGTTTCTGCAAGTCTTTGCTTTATTTACCGGCATAGGTTTAGGTGCAATGAGTGGATGATTGGTCATAACAAACCTCTTTAACTCTCAACAAGTAAGGCAGCCAACAGATAGATACTGCTGGCCACCTGTTCCTTACAGGGTCACACTTTTCTGTTTGGTTGGATAAATTTCTGCCAACTCATGACTAACAGTACCAATGCCGGCAAGCCAAATGAGATCAGCCCCATCGCACCCGACTGCGGTTCTCCCTCGGCAAATGAGCCCCAGGACCAACCGATACAGATCCAGGCAAACCCAAATGCCGTAAATAACCCCAGGTTTGCTTTCCAGTCGAGTTGATAACGACCTCTCAAGCTGAGATAAGCCCACAGGGCAGCCATTGTGCCCATACCCATCAAGTACCACATTAAACCCATCATATCTTGTATTCCTTAGGTGAAATCACCGCTGAAGCCACTACGCCAATACTTCTCAACCGCCTTATCATCGTTCACATTGCCATAGCCAAATAGAATGTCGGCTTGAGTCATCATGGCGTGAACTGTGCCACCGGTGAATGTGTTGGAGGCATCGATCAATCTGTGATGCCAAAAGTCCGGCTTGTTCCAGGGGCAGGCTGCCAAACAGACACCACAGTCACCGCCATTTTCTGACCAGAACTTCAGACACTTTTTAGGGTCGCTATAAAATTTACGTACTCCTTTGTTGACATCCCAGGTGTACAGTGGGTCCTCGCTGCCGGGATAGGTCGGGCCTGTTGAGGGTTTATCATCCATGCAGATAGCACCAGAAGGACAGGCCTCACCGCATCGTTTACAATTTTCACAGAAAGACATGATGCCGAAATCACGAGGCTTATCATAAGCAGCTTCATCGAGCTCTAACTCAGTGTAGACCTTACAGATACGCACACGCGGGCCCAGGTTAGGTGCCACTATGGTACCGTTACGTGCCCCCTCTCCTAAACCTGCTGCGATAGCATAGGCCACCGAGTTCCCCATGTCGTTGGTAGCTCCGACAGCCTGAAAGCCCAGCTCTTTCATAAACTTGGCCATAGCGCCAGCTAATACACCGATATTGCTGTAACCCATTGCAGCAGTGGAAGATTGTGGGATCATCGGCGCACATGCCGTAGCCTCATAGTCCATGCCCACCAGCATGACGATCACGCTCTTAGGTTTGAATGGGAAATCTTCCTCCCATGTGAGTGTCTCCTCTGTGAGTGGGTTATAGAGTGGGCTGTAATCCCAGCGGGGATCATGGCGACACACACCGACCCGTACCGCACCAAAATTTTTGGCAGCCGTCTTAATTGCGCAAACCTTCTCAACCGAATCTTTAAAAGGATATTGATGCTCGTGAACGTCTGACTGATCCCAGGTCAATACCCCCTGATTTGGTACTCCGGCCTGCGACAGCGGTGCAAGGTTCATCAATGTATGCCAGGAAGCGGTTTCCAGCGCATAATCGAGCTGAGTGTAACCCGGCTTATCATTATCATAGCGTTCGTGAGCCGTCAGGAAACGGTGAAATGCATCAGTCATACTCATGGGCTTCTCGCCCGGTTGAATAGGACCTGCCGATTCCTGACCGAAATTCAGATTTCGTTCCGGGTGCTTCGCCTGCAGCGCCGGACTGATACAATAGGTCTGGTTTACATTACGCTGATCCATAGGCTTAAAGTCAGGGCTCACCTCACAGGGAAATGACTCCAGCTCGACGCCCTCCATCTTATGTTTCAGCCAACTTCCCGCTCCGGCAACGACGCCGACACCGGCAACAGTTCCGGCACCAATTTTTAATAACTGACGCCGACTCTCGTCGACCCCCTGCTTCTCTTGTTCGCTCATGTTTATTCCTACATCTTTGGGTTGGTGGAAACCAAAACGATAAATGTTGAAATAAATTCTATACAGGCCACACCTTGTAAAATAGCGATATATTCGGGAAGAACCTTTGCAAAAGCTGCAAAATAGAATATTCATTTACATGACACTCTTCACACATATAGGTAACAACGAGATAGGGAACAACAAAATATTGGTAAAACAGTAATAAGCACTGCTGTTTTTATTAAGAAAAATGACTAACAAACCCTTCTTGAATTTCAATTAAAAAAACAACTCAATTAAATTAGAGAGTGTTAAATTGACCATTAAAAAATGAAAGAGTATCTTCAGCCTCGATCATACAAATAGCCAAGCAATATAACCATTGCTCAGCAAGTTCAGAAAAGCAAACAATAACAATGTACATATGGATTAGAGAGGCACACCACCAGAATAACATCAAAATATAGCTTAACAGTACTCAAGCTTAATCACATAAGACAAAAAAGTTTAACTCTTAATTGCAATAACACTCTTAATTTCAATCATACTGTCACATTCAACGCTTTGTTTATAGCGCTGAGGCTAAAAAATAACAACCACTACAAACAAATATAGTTCAACAGTTTAACCACCATATAAATAAAAAATAAGTATAAATAAACGGAGATAATATGAATAAAGTAAATAGCACTAAAATAAAGAGTATAATGCTAGGTATGGCGGGTTTAACCGGCCTGTTGTTAAATAGCGTAACGGTTGTAGCGGCCACATCTGGTTCACATTACCCTATGGGAGGAGAAGGCGTCGCGGCCGCAACTCTGCCCCCTCCGGGTATGCATTACCGCATGTACAACACCTGGTATAACGCCGATACACTGACCAATGATAATGGCGACGAAACGGGTCTGGACTTTGAGTTAAGCGCCTATGCCCAAGTACACAGATTTGTACATATGACAGAGAAAACTATTCTGGGCGCCAACTGGGGCTATAACGTGCTTATCCCTATGGTGAGTAAAGATATTTCGATTAATCCCATAGGCGTCGATGCCGATACCTCATTCGCTTTAGGAGATGTGGTAATCGAACCCCTGGTACTTAACTGGCCGAGGGAGCGTTTTGACGCGGTTATGGCTCTGGCTGTCATTGCACCTACCGGGGATCACGACGTTCTTGATGCCGCCTCACCCGGCTACGGATATTGGACGGGTATGCTGACCGCCGGCGGAACCTATTATCTGGATACAGAGAAATCCTGGACCATCAGCGCATTGACCCGCACATTAGTTCACACCGAGCAGGACGATACAGATGTTCGACCGGGCGCCGAATTTACCATCGAAGGCGGTTTAGGCAAACAGTTGGAGTTCAACCACACATGGTTGGTACGTCCCGGTATCACCTACTGTGCAACATGGCAGATCAGCGATGACAGTCAGGACGGTCCGGGTAGTTTGGCGAGTGAACGTAAACAGGCCTATGGTGTAGGTGCTGAAATCAATCTCTTCTACCTACCCTGGCTGTTGCAGGCTAACTTACGCTATGTTCATGAATTCGGTGCTAAGAACACTACTGAAGGCTCATCGGCAGTCTTTACCCTGACCAAATCTTTTTAAAGAGACCTTCTAACGAAGGTATTTTAACTAAGGGAGCCCTCTATGACATCAGCCATCAATGGCTGGTGTCCTCTTAGGCATTTTACAATTTCAAGAGTTCAATATTAATAAATCCCGGAACTTCAAAGCTGATTTTGTTCCATTTGAGCACACTCGTGCTGGAAGAAGTCCAGCGCTAACCGAACTCTATGGGGAAGGAACTGGCGGCAGGAGTAGAGCCCCCAGGTACTGATATCAGTAGCAAAACGCCCATCAAACAGCAGTTTCAGCTCTCCGGATTGCAGGTATTCACGGCACATAACCGGTGGCACCCAGGCGATACCTAACCCATCGACCGCCGCCGATATACACAACTCATTCATCTCCGCCTCCAAGGGCCCCTCAACCTCTAACTTATGAAGCTGCTCACCATCTCTCCATAGCCAGAGATTACTGGGTAACCCTCCCTTGGCTGAGAGCAAGCAAGGGTAATCCGCCAACTGAGCTGGATGAGTCAATTCAGGGTGTTTTTCAATGAAGTCCGGACTGGCCACAAAGTAACGCTTCAGAGTTACCAGCTTACGTCCCACCATAGAGCTGTCGGGCGGTGATTCATGGCTGACATACAACACCAGATCCGCCTGGATGTCCATCGGGTTTTGCATACTCTGATAGGAGATAAATTTCAGCTTAAGTTCTGGGAAACGTTGATGAAACTGTCCCAGCGCCCTTCTACAGGTCAGGTTGATAAAATCCAAAGGCGCGGCAATGATAATTTCACCTTGGGGTTCGACCTGTAACTGGCCAACACTCAACTGCAACGCTTCAACTTCTGCGAGAATACGGGAACTTCTCTCCAGAAAGTCTACACCGGCTTCGGTCAATGTCAGGCTTCGCGTCGTGCGATCCAGCAAACGTGTGCCAAGGCTTTGCTCCAGTTGAGAAATATTACGACTGATTTTAGAAACCGGAATACTCAGGGCTCTCGACGCCGCACTTAAGCTTTGATATTCGATAACCTTATTAAATAGTGCAAGATCTTCGGTTTTCATGGCGACGTTGGCTTACCGGTAATAGATGTGTTTCGCTATTATCACCATATGTGACCATAAATAATATGACCTGACTCAGGGTTTACTAGATTGAAAATATTATTTGGCCAATAACCGGGTTTAAGTCACAACAACTTATAGCAAGTAACGACCATTCGAGCATAAACCTGAACTCTATTCAAGAGAGCTATTTATAGAGATTCATTATTGAGAAAGCTGTGGTTACATTAGTGCCAAGCAGTTTACAATCGTTAACGAGACACTCCTTCGCATTGATTTTACATAAAAAACAGAACACCTACAATCTAGCTCCACTGATTCCAGTACAATTAATAAAAAATCCGGTACAACAATATTAATGCTCTCATTATGTGCAAGCCCGAACAGCATCCAGATTCAATACTCTATGAATAAAAAGGTAATGACGATTCTTGCCAGCTCCAAATTCAATCTAAAATTGAACGTTAAATAAAAGATATATCTAGCTTAGCTCGACTCAATAAACTTTGAACATTCGGAAATATTAAATATAAAAAGAGAACTGCTTAATTAAGCTAAAAATATAACCAGCCCAGACAGTATTAAGGTAACCATTGCCGGAGTGCCATCTTTCCATGTGTCGAATCGCAGGTGAAAAAAGATGGCTCCCAGGGATGTCGCTGATAATAGTACAGCCCCCAGCAAGCCTATTACACTGCTCTGAAACCAGATACTCGTCGCTCCAATCAACTCGACAGTTCCAACTAACGCCATAACCTGTCGATTTAAACCATAGGAGTGAAAGAACTCGAGCTGCTTTTCGAAGATAAATGTCTGCCAGCCCAAAAGCTTTATTGAACCAGCGAAGATAAAGAAAGCCGAGAGCACACCTATAATCACTGTTACTAAAATATCCATTATTTTTCTCCTCTATTCTCCCCATGTATGAACCGGCACCTCTCAAGCTAACTTGCCTGTGACCGTCCTCCAGAGGCTGTCCTATTCATAACATTCATTTCAGTTTGGGGTTGAAAAGAGCTTAACCTTCGCAGATTATTATTTAAAATGATTATCACTAATACAAATTATGAACGTGAGTAATTTATCTAAGGTCGATCTAAACCTGCTTAAATCGTTACGTGCGCTAATCGAAGAGCGCCATGTCGGGCGCGCCGCAAAAAAGATGAATGTCAGCCAGTCTGCAATGAGCCACACCCTTGCCAAGCTACGAGGAGTATTTGACGATCCACTTTTTACAAGAAACGCCAAAGGGTTAGAGCCTACTTCACGGGCCATAGAACTATCGGATAAGCTAAGATTCATCCTCACTGAGATCGACAGTTTGCTTGCCCCAAAAAGGTTAGACCTTACACAGGTCCACACCCATTTCCGTATTCAGACCCACGACTTCATCCTGGCATCCTATCTTTCAAAAGCATTTAGCAGCATTAAGCCAGAAGCACCGAATATCCTGTTTGATATAAAAACATTAGATAACACTGCCTATGAAAAGCTAGATAATGGCGAGCTGGAGATGATTATCGGTGCAGGCCTGAAGGCAAAACCACGTTTTATGCAGAAGCGCCTCATAGATGAAGGCTTAGTCTGTTTACTCGACAAGGCTAACCCGGTACTGAAAAACTGGACAGCCGAAGCCATTTTTTATCAACCACATATCAAATCCAGCCTGCTGGACGAACGGGACGATCCGGTTAGTCAATATGGAATAAGGATGGACTTGCCCAAGCGTCAGATAGGCTTCTTAACAGAGGCTCTGAATCTGCAGCTCCCTCTGCTGCCGGACTCAGATTTAATCGCGTTCTTACCTGAATCTATCGCACAGCAAGGAGCTCGGAACTATGGCTTGGAAATAAAGACCTGTCCATTCCCCCTGCCGGCACTCACCATTCGCGGCATGTGGCATGAAAGACATCAAAACGACATCCTTCATAGCTGGATCCGCGAAAAGATTAGTGATTCGTTCAGCATCACGACCAGATAATGGCTAACAAACAGAGAGTAATCAGTGCTCCCCATGAGCACCTCCGATACATACCTGATTACGGCCCGCCGCTTTAGCGTCATACAGTGCCCTGTCGGCGCGTTGAATTAAGGAATCTAAACTCTCCTCCTTGGCGACACTCTGCTCGATATTCAATGAGGCTAGTCCGCCGCTGACTGTGACAAAGAGCTCTCCCCTGCTGGTTAAGATAGGTGTGCTTTCCAATTGAGAGCGAAACTTATCCATCAAAGCAAAAGACTTAAGTTCATTAAGCCCTTTAAATGCAACAATAAACTCCTCTCCGCCGAAGCGGGAAACAGTAAAATGTTGAGCAAAGGAGCGAGTCAACCGTGCTGCAAATTCAATAAGGACCTCGTCCCCTACATCATGACCATAGGTATCATTAACCTGCTTAAACAGATCGATATCGAGCAGGGCTAAGGTCAGTGTCCCTCTCCTCTGTTTTTTCTGTATAACCAACTCTTCATAAAGGTCAAAGAAATAGCGACGGTTGTATACTCCGGTCAGATAATCGAGATTCGCCTGTTCCCACAGCTTACGGATCATATCCAGTGAGTCTAAGGTATTGAGCACCCGGCAGTGAAACTCTTCATGAACGAAAGGCTTCTGCAGGAAATCGTTTGCCCCGTTTTTAATGAAACGGGCAGACAGACTCTCGTCATCATCACTGGACAAACCAATGATGGCAAGCTCCTCCCGACTGAACTTTTCTCTTACCTTCAGGATAAGCCCGAACCCATCCAGACCAGGCATATTGTAATCGGTGATCAGGAGCTGAATATCCGGCTGACTTTGTAAGATATCCCAAGCCGAGTGCCCGTCATCAGCCTCGACGACCTGATACAGGTGCTGCTCAAGCAGGCTTCTGACAAATTTTCGACTAACGACTGAGTCATCGGCAACTAATACTTTTACACTTTGATTGCGTTGAAGCCTATCGACCAGCCTCACCACATATTCATAGCTGAAACGGTTCTCCTTCAGGATATAATCGACGATACCCAGTTGTAATAAACGTTTACGTTGCTCCGCGTCTAAACTACCTGTGAGTACAATGCAAGGGATCTGCCTTGCGAGCACGAGCTTAACGATCTCGCCCTCTTTGGCGTCGGGCAAGTTGAGATCGGTAATGGCGACGAAATACTCATTGCGTTCTAACAGTTGTTTAGCACTGGCGAGATCTTCTGCGAAATCGACATCGCAGCCCAACTCCTGAGCTATAAGGTGTTGTAAAATACGGGACACAACATTGCTGTCCTCAACCACTAATATACGCAATCAACTCTCCTATCTACTGCTACATCCTGATATCGATACTTTTGGTCTTTTATACCATCAGAGCATATCTGCGGCATACTCACGCCTAAAAGAGCAAAAAAGTTCTCTGTTTTCTGTTACGACCCGATATCATCGCAATATTTTATTTTACAACAGAGTATTAACAATAGAACTTATCTCTAAGAACAACAACACTTGAACCTATCGCAAAGGGCTGAACTACTGTTAATCACTTCGATTAGCAATTAATCGCTTTTTTTTCCAGCAAAAAGTGGCTCAATATAGGAGAGCGTCACCATAGACTCATCCTTTTCCTTTGTAAGGTCGACCACAACGGTCGCAGAGATCTTATCCTGAATGGCTTGCCTGTTAGCATCCCAAAAGATCTGCAAGAATCCCAAAAGCCCGGTGGCAAAACCAGCGCCATAACCACCGTACCTCCCGAAAGCATCCCAAAGAGACAGCCCGGTTCCGTCCAGTTGAATGACCCTGATGCGAAATAACTTCTTGCCCAAAGTTTGCCCGTCGAACCAGGCGGTGAACACAGTAAAATAAAATGCTGCCCAGCCAAAGCCTAAACCGAGATCATTTAATATTCCCTTAGTCCAGGAGATCAGGCTGTATCTCCCTTCAGCCTCCTCATCGGCAAGCTCCTGAAGATGAGATGGCTCATTGCCACTGCGCCCTGTGATATCGGTCGATGGCTGAGTTAACGGCTCTATAGGCTTAACAGCTTCTGTCGATACAGTTTCCTCTCCGCTCAAGCGCTCACCGCCAACACCTGAATCAGTTCCCTCTGCTTCTGGCCTGTGTTGCGCCAGTTCTTGCAGATTATCCGCTTCGACAACAGCTTCACTCCCCTGCTCAGGGTAAGCTTGGCTGATCTGGAGTTGCAGTAGTGCTTTATCCTTGTCGCTCAGCGCCAACTCCTTGATAGCTCCTGCAACTATCGCCTTCTGCTCCACTTGTGCCAGGTTAGTCTGTTTAAGCACCTTAATTAAGGAGGCTAATTCAGTTTGGGCACAGCTGACCTCCTCACACAGACTAAACCTTATGATCTCAGGCAGATACCCCATCACTTCGCCGACTGAGGGAGCCGCGATAGTCGTTTCTGAGCCTTGAATCTTACTATCTGAATCGGTTGAGTCGCTTGAGGAGAGATTCTCAAATGTTACCCAGAGCATCATAATCAACATCGACAGATACAGTCCCCACTTCAGTATCCTGCCAAGCTCATGACTTTTCCTCTGTATCAACAGGGTTAGTGCGACCAAAAGAATGAACACCCAGCCCGCCTGCTCGGCAAGAACTGCGATAAGTAATCCATCGACCGCCATCGCCATTCCACGTTTAAGCGGGCTCGCCAGAGGGGTGTAAAGCACCTGGGGCGCAATCTCAAAGGCAAAAGGAGTGATGATAGATTTAGGATCTGTCTCTTTAATCGTCTTTGTCATATCAAGCCGTTATCTTTAATTTTGATTATTAACAGGTTAATTTACACACTGATAGGCTAACGGTTTTAACTAAAATGCTCTATATTCAACTATCAGGCTCTAGATACTCAACTGCATCACAATAGTGCTTACAGACAAGAGGTTAACACTTTTGTCACCCCCTTTTTCCATGGTTTGTTAATAAAAATGGATTCGTTAATAACTAAATGGAATAAAGAAGAACAAACAATCACTTCTAAAGCCGCTAAAGGCGATTATTATCTACTTACTAAATTGATTGGAGCAAGCAAGCCATGAGCAAAATTTTCGAAGATAACTCTTATACCATTGGTAACACACCTCTTGTTCGTCTAAAGCGCGTTAGTAAAGGTAATGTTTTAGCCAAAGTTGAAGCCAGAAACCCAAGTTTCAGCGTTAAGTGTCGTATCGGTGCCAACATGATTTGGGATGCTGAGAAAAAAGGCCTGCTTACTCCACAAAGAGAGTTAATTGAACCGACATCGGGTAATACCGGTATCGCTCTGGCTTATGTCGCCGCAGCCCGCGGTTATAAATTAACACTCACCATGCCTAACACCATGAGTCTGGAGCGACGTAAGCTTCTAAAGGCACTTGGTGCTAACTTAGTGCTGACCGAAGGCGCTAAGGGCATGAAAGGTGCAATCGATAAAGCTGAAGAGATCCGTCAATCGGCTCCGGAAAAGTACCTGCTTCTGCAGCAGTTTGATAACCCCGCAAACCCGGAGATCCATGAAAAGACTACCGGACCGGAGATCTGGAATGACACAGATGGTGAAGTCGATGTGGTAGTTGCAGGTGTCGGAACCGGTGGTACCATCACAGGTGTTAGCCGCTATATTAAAAATGCCAAAGGTAAGGCTATCACCTCCGTTGCAGTAGAGCCCGCCGATTCACCGGTGATCCAGCAGACACTATCCGGACAAACCGTTCAACCCGGACCACATAAAATTCAAGGGATCGGTGCCGGCTTTATCCCCGGAAATCTGGATCTTGAGATGATTGATCGGGTTGAAGCAGTGACAAATGAAGAGTCAATCGAGATGGCTCAGCGCATCATGAAAGAGGAAGGTATTTTAGTGGGGATCTCATCGGGTGCGGCCGTTGTTGCAGCCAACAGAATAGCTGAACTACCTGAATTTGAAGGCAAGAATATTGTAGTCGTTCTTCCTTCTGCTGCTGAGCGTTACCTCTCCTCAGTGCTTTTCCAGGGGGAGTTTACCGACGCCGAAAATATCCAGTAGCCGCTTGAGCATGGTATAGTTAAAAAGCCCGGATCATATCCGGGCTTTTTGCTCTCAAAGATTGACACCTTCAGTCTCGATTGAACCAAGCTTGTTTAGATAGACTGCACTATATTGTGCAGAGTCGATGCCACAATTTGCTCCAATTGAGTATCATCTCCCTCACTACGCTCAATGAGCACATATTTATATTCCAGATACCTTATCAAGGCCAACAGCTGATGAGCATCAGCCATTGCATTGGTTGAACCCAAAAGTTCAAAGAATCGAGCTATCGTCGACAGAAAAGAGTCATCCAGACGTTTAATCGCATCGGCCAACTGGGGGCTTCTCAACGCTTCTTCGTGAAAAGCGGCCTCCAAAATCCGGTTGTCTCGATGAGATATCTGTTCACGTATATGTTCACTGATAAACTGGGCTAAATTGCTGATCAGTAGTTCACTGTGCTTATCCTCTTTTGCCAGCCCATCAAGCTCTTTAAGCAGCTCAAAACTGCGATTTTCAAGCTCCTCATTCATCCATAGGGTCTTTTCGGCAAAGAAAGTTAACGAATCACTGATCAAATCTTTAATATCTTTAAAATAGTATGTAGTCGAAGCCAATGGCACATCGGCCTCTTTAGCAACAGCGCGATGACGTACACCACGGATCCCCTCTCTTACTATCAACCTTAAGGTCGCTTCCAGTATGACTAATCTTCTGGCTTCTCCGTCACTACGGCTCGTCTGTCGTCCAACATAGGTTAATGGGTGCGTCATATTCAATCCTTCTCGCAAACAGCGATGCCATGTAGCTCTAAACCGACACCAATAACAACTTCACTAACAAAATCACCACCAAACAACACTATTATATCCACAAATACGCTTTATGATTTCAATAGTTTTCATTTTTTATCAAACAAAAAAACAAATCAGGTCTAACCTTATAAATGAAGCTCATGAAAATTAAATGAATCACATCAAGATCTAAGAAGCCAGTCATATAGACAAGAGCGGTTACTCGTCTTAAGGAGCAAACTATGGAGTCGATTAAAATTGCAGATTACATGAACAGACGCCCCGTTATTTTTACCGCCAATATGCCTATTGCTCAGGCAGTCGAGCTTTTTTTACAGGCTGGACAGATTGGCGGGCCCGTAGTCGATGATAGCAAACATGTTATCGGCTTTATATCTGAACAGGATTGCCTGATAAAGATGCTTGAGGCCACCTACCTTAATGAAAACCATTATACGGTGAGTGATGTCATGCATGGCGATCCTCTTACCGCACGCCCTGAGGAGTCGGTCTTCGATCTGGCCCAGGTGATGACCGATGCCAAACCAAAAATCTTCCCGGTTATTGACGAGAATGATCAACTCATAGGTATCATCACCCGCTCTGACGTACTCAGGGCGATAGATGACCAGCTCAGAGCCATGTATAAGCAGGGACACGAACGTCTGGTATAGAGATAAAATTATTGAGGCTTTTGCTGGCAAGGTCAGGCTTGCAAAAGTAGTGAAGCTGAAGCAGTTAGATAACATCACCGAAGTGGCGCGGCATGAATTTTTACTGTCGCAGCCACTCGCGCCGCTACCTGCCAGCTGAGTATGCCTATGCTCTCATGGCAAATAGCCCAGAGGGGTCACAAGTTTGAAAAATACCTTTTAATCACCTCATAACTGACACATGTTTTGGTTTGAACATGTTATCTTAGAGTTCGAATTGCAGCTCTCATTTTTATAGCATTCGCAATATCCAGATCCCTCTCCACTTATTACCGAGAATGAGTTCAAACTACCTATGGCTTTTTACCAATCACCACTAGATCTCACAGCCTTCGATGCAAAATTTGAAGCACAAAAAATTGCCTTCGCCCCAATAAGTTTCCAAGTTGCCCGCTGTTTACTCAAATTTGGAATACTCGCTCACATCGATGAGGCAGGTGAACAGGGCTGTTCACTCGACGCTATAGTAGAAAAGAGTCAACTGTCTGAATACGCCTGCAGCGTACTATTGGATATGGGGCTTAGCATGAGGTTAATCTGGCAAGATAACACTCATTTTATATTAGATAAAATCGGCCACTTTCTTCTGCAAGATGACATGGCGCAGATTAACTTAA
The DNA here is from genome assembly GCF_947501225.1 of uncultured Shewanella sp. Classification (GTDB taxonomy): domain Bacteria; phylum Pseudomonadota; class Gammaproteobacteria; order Enterobacterales; family Shewanellaceae; genus Shewanella. Next base: position 818,530 of record NZ_CANMUW010000001.1, on the reverse strand, counting down.
ACTTTGTTAACGACGTCTGCTATCAAGGATTGTTTGAGCTGGAGTCTTCGTTGAAGGAAGGGAAACCCAACGGACTCAAGGTCTTCGGCGACTGGGAAACTATCTATCCCACATTGAGCGAGCTCCCCGAACAGGTTAAAAAGAGCTGGTTTGAATTTGATCACTACTATTCAGATCATGCTTTTGGTCAACTACTGCCACTAATTTTTAAAAGTGAGCCTAAACACATCGTCGATGTCGGTGGGAATACCGGTAAGTGGGCGCTTGCCTGCACTGATTACCACAGTGATGTACGGGTAACGATAATGGATCTTCCCGGCCAGTTAAAAGTTGCGCTAAAAAACGCCGAGCAAAAAGGTGTCGCTGACAGAGTTCAGGGGTTTCAGTGTGATCTGCTTGATGATGACCAGCGGTTCTGCGAAGGTGCCAACCTCTATTGGATGAGCCAATTCTTAGACTGCTTCTCTAAGCCTCAGATCCTGAGCATCCTGAAGCGTACGGCGCAAAGCATGAACGCAGATAGCGAACTATGTATTCTCGAAACCTTTTGGGATCGTCAACCATTCGAAGCGGGAGCATTTTGTGTTAATGCCACCTCAATCTACTTTACGGCGATGGCTAATGGCGACAGCAGGATGTATCACTCAAAAGAGATGTTGAGCCAGATCTCACAGGCAGGGCTGTTCGTAGACGAAGATATCGACGAGATAGGTCTGGGCCATACGTTACTGCGTTGTAAGTTGAAACCATCAAGCTTAAAACGCCAAGACTAAATATAACTTACGTAAAGAATAAATAGATTCAAATATTCTTACCAACCTTATCCCCTTAACATGAGTGCATAAATTCACTTTAAGGGGAATAGGGATGAAATCCGCTATAACCGAACTCTCAAAGAATGTATCACGTCTTCCGACCCCCATGGCTGGTTTAGCTCTGGCCATCGCCAGCTTAGGTTGGGCTTGGGACAGCATGCTGCCCGGCATGAATGGCCGTGGTCAACTTATCGGCGCGACCATCGCAGCTGTCCTGCTGGCGACTCTGATGATAAAATTTATTTCTCATCCAAAGATCATGAGAGATGAGCTTTCTCACCCGGTAGTCGGAAGCGTCATTCCTACATTTGCTATGGGCTTGATGGTGGTTTCAAATGCTTTAAGCCAATACCTCCCCGTTCAGGGCCGCTATCTATGGCTTTCTGCCATAGTCATTCATATTGCATTCCTGGGCATGTTCGTATTTTATAGGGCAATAGACTTTAAACTTGAACATATGCTGCCAAGTTGGTTTGTGCCACCTATAGGTATTATCGTTGCTGCCGTTAGCTTTCCGGGTGAGCAATATAAATGGGTAGCAAACGCAACACTGGACTTCGGCATGGCTTGTTACCTGTTTATGCTGCCGGTGATGCTATACAGACTCATATTTTGCGCACCTATCAGTGATGCTGCCAAACCGACAATTGCCATCATGGCTGCGCCGGCAAGCTTATCCTTAGCCGGTTACCTGACAATAAACAGTAACCCTTCAATTGTCATCGTTGCGCTCTTACTGAGTATCGCGGTGTTGATGACCTGCGTCATCTACCTGGCATTCTTTCACCTGATGAGGCTTCCTTTTTCACCTGGTTATGCAGCTTTTACCTTTCCTATGGTCATAGGAGCAACCGCCTTGGTTAAAGCGGGTCATTGGTTAATACAAAACTTTGGTGAGAGCCAATTTACACATTTAATCGAACAGGCTGCAAAAGGGGAGCTGCTCATATCAACACTGGTCGTCTTGTACGTTATCTACAAATATTTGTCACATTATAAGCCTGACCTTCTAAAGGCATAACCCAGCTCAAATGACACATAAAGGAAATAACCTTTTAACAATCACGTCTAAATAATATCCGGCAAGATGAGCCGGAAACATTTAAGTGCTTATATATCAACCAAAACAATCTTTTGATTTTAGGCACCTAAAACTGAACTTAATTCACAAATATCGTGAATTTGTTTCACCAAGACATTTATTTTAAATTTATTTGTTAACCGAATTGTTAAAATAAAACATTCAGGCAACAGTCTTTTCTTAGGTAAATGAATGTAAAGATGTTAAAAACTGTTCAGCAAATACTCACACAGCAAACAAAAGCACTCTAACCCATTGATTAACAATCCGTTAACCAGACCACATGTTAACCGCGATAACCAACTGTGTTACCAAATTGTTTTTCCGGCGAATAATTTGATCTGTATCGCCTTTATTGCAGATGTTAGTTTTGTGTGCTTATATCTGTTCCTTAGTAATATTCCTCAACAGTTATTAACATGTGTGAAGACTATTAAAGGAATTACTAAATAAAAATAAACAATTGAACATCTAATAATTATAAACAGATGTAAGTGTCAGGGAGAAAACAAAATGTTGCCGAATTCAAAATTGGCTAAAGCTGTACGTTTTGCATTAATCACAGGAGCGGCTACTGCCGCACTTAGCGCGCCAGCTGTATATGCTGCAAGCGATGAAGAGTCAGTAGAACGTATTCAAGTTACAGGTTCACGTATTAAACGTACCGATATGGAAACAGCAACGCCTGTTACCGTGATGAGCGCAGATGATATGGCGAAGCAGGGCTTCACCAACATTCAAGATGCACTTGAGAGTCTAACCTCTACTACCAGTGCGATGACGACTCAGTCTGTTCATGGTTTCACACCTGCAGCATCATCTATCAGCCTACGTGGCGCTGGCGCGAACCGTACATTGACACTTATCGATGGCAAGCGTTTGAACCAGTATCCTAAGCCTGCAGGCGGTACTGATAACTTCGTCGACACGGCAAACCTTCCGATGGAAGCCGTTCAGCGTATCGAGATCCTCCAATCGGGTGGTTCAGCAATTTATGGTGCCGATGCCGTTGGTGGTGTAATTAACATCATCTTGAAGAAAGATTTTGAAGGTGTTGCACTTAAGTATCGCCACGGTGATACAACTGAAGGTGGCGGCGGAAGTGATCGTGTAGCACTATCAATCGGTTCATCATCAGATCGCGGTAATGTTTCCAGCTTCCTTGAATTCACAACTAACGAGCAGTTGAAAGCGACCGATCGTGAAAACTTCGGCCTTCATACCGACAAGGTTCCTCACAGTGAATTTTCACAGTACAGCTCATACGGCGCTCGCATCTCTGGTGGTAGCGGTGCTAAGGCACTGACTGCTGAAGAGTGTACCGCAGGCGGTTGGTTCTGGGATTCGGCTCGTAGCATCTGTGGCTTCGACCGTTCACAGTGGCGTGATCTTGAGCCTGAAAGCTCACGTTTCATCAGCTCAACCAACTTTAACTATGAGCTTGCCGATGACATCACTTTTGTAGGTCGTCTCGATTTCGCAGAAGCAAAATCTGAAACACTTATCGAGCCTATGGCAATCAACGACTACCGAGTTAATGTATCAGGCGATACATTGACGGTTACAGGTCGTGATCTGAGCAAGACATTTGACAACAAAGCAACCGCTATGGGTGGTGACTTTGCCAATGCTGAAGATGGCGATTACATGTATATCCGCCGTCTGCATGAATTTGGAAACCGTACAACCGAAACCAAAACCCGTAACTACTTCTTCACTGCCGGCCTTCAGGGCGTAGTATTTGATGAGTACGACTGGGATGCATCGGTAAACTATGGCCGTACTAACGTAGACGTGTTCCGCGGCGGTTATGCGACTGTCGGCGGTATGTTCGACTACATCACAGCGGGTGAAAACGGTAACTCACTGCTTAAGAATATGACTGCAGCAGATGTAGAAGAAGCTTCTTACACGCCATTTGAGAAGTCACAGTCGACTCAGAAGAACGTACAGGCAAACATCGGCGGCACTGCATTTGAGATGCCAGCGGGTGACGCACTGTTCGCATTTGGTGCCGAGTACACCAAGCAAGATTACCAAACAGAATCAGATTCAGAGTCTGCCAAAGGTAACATCCTATCTACTGGCGGTTCTTCAGGTGCTGGTGAGCGCTCTTACTGGGCAACTTACGCCGAACTAAGTCTGCCGGTTCTAGATACATTAACCGTTGACGCTGCACTTCGTTACGACAGATACAGTGATTTCGGTGGCAATCTGTCTCCTCAGATCGCTGTTGAATATCGTCCTCTGGATGAGTTACTGGTTCGTGGTTCTGTAACAAGCGTATTCCGCGCACCGGATATGCACCGTGTATACGGCGATGCAACTGCCGGCTTCTCAACTGTTATCGACTTCAAGCAGTGTCAGGCACTTGGCGGTACGCCAGGTCAAACTCACCCAGATCCTAGAATCAATGAGATCTGTAATGAGCTGCATATCGACTCAACAACGGGTGCTAACAAAGATCTGGAAGCTGAGACAGGCTACACGGCCAATATCGGTGCAGTATGGGGTGGCGACTCACTCAATGCTTCATTCGACCTTTGGGAGTGGAAGCTGGACGATATGGTCAGCGACATCAGCGCCAGCAAAGCAGCACGTGAGTATGAGCAGTATGAAGACATGATCACACGTGATGCCGATGGCACTATCACCCATGTTAACGCCGTTGCACAAAACCTTTCATTCCAAAAGGTTCGTGGTATCGACTTAACAGCCGGTTACGGATGGGATCTTAACGAGTATGGTGAGTTGAAGCTGAACTTCAACGGTACTTATATTCTACTGTCTGAGTTCCAACTATCGCCAACAGACCCTGTAGAAGATGATATCGATAACGGTGGCCTGCCTCAGTACCGTGCCAACCTGGTACTTGGCTACTTTATCGAAGACTTTGAAGCAACACTTGGCGCATACCACACAGCTCGCATGCATGGTATGCAGTACAAGTCATTCAAAGAAGCTGGTGGTGAAGATTTTGACGAGAGTGCACACGAGGTTGCTTCTCAGACTAAGTGGAACCTGACTGCCGGTTATAACATCAGTGACGATATCAGAGTCAAAGCCGGTGTAGTTAACCTGTTTGACGCTGGTCCTAACTTCGATCCAACAGCGACTAGCTGGCCTCACTACCAGCGTTCAGTTTACAACGCACGTGGTCGTGAGTGGTTCATCGAGGGTGAAGTTAAGTTCTAATCATTAGGTTAAACTAGCTTTACTGCAAGCATTGACTTGTATTAAAAACGGCATCATCAGATGCCGTTTTTTTATGTCACAAACAGTGCTGAATATGAGTTGAGCAGCCTATTCTGTCACGTTAATTATCTCTAATAGCGGTACTCGTCAAGGTATTTGACCAAGCTCAATATTGAGCCGGCTCACTCAATACAATCGATTATAGACCTTTACGCCCTTTACCTCATGACAGTCACTTTCGATACCGAATGGAAGCTCTACGCTCATGTAAAAAAAACGGCACCTATCGATGCCGTTTCCATAAAATATGGTTCATAGTTTAGGAGCGCCGTATCGGCTAACCCCTTTGTAATAACACTATGTAATACGCCGCCACAACGGTCCACCGGAGACAATAAACAGAGCTGACATCAACCTCAGAATAAATTTGAGGGAATCACCTCTGTCGCCCTTCAAACTTAAAACTAACTAAATCCCATATAATGAGCTGTTACGACCACAGCACTGGAGACAACAAACAGCGCTATCATAAATCGCCAGATAAACTTGAGCCAGTTGCCCCAATCGACCCGACACACGCCTAAGGTGGCCATGAGGGATGCCGATGTAGGCACCAGTACATTCGTAAAGCCATCACCCAGCTGGAAGGCCAGCACCGCGACCTGCCTAGTCACACCGACTATATCGGCAAGCGGCGCCATCAGCGGCATAGTGAGCGCCGCCTGACCCGATCCTGAGGTCACAAAGAAATTAAACACAGCTTGAAACAGCAACATAAACCAGGCAGATAGTGCATCAGGCAGCTGGCCTATAATATTACCGGCACTATTGAGAATGGTGTTTAGTACACTGTCCTCGGTCGGCCCGCCACCACCAAGAAGAATTAAAATCCCCGAAGCGCAACCAACTAAAACAGCCGGTTCCAGCATAGTTGCAGCGCCCTGCTTAAAGCTTATGGCTACCTGGTTTGCCGTCAAATTATTGAGTCTGAACAAGACACCGATGACACCAACCACGATCCCCATGGTAAAGAATTGACTGGCAATTTCAGGAATAAACCAAGCCTGAGCGATCACGCCCCAGATAACCCAGGCGACTGTTGCAACTATGGTAAGCAGCACCAGAACATCCCCCAGATTAAATCGGCTGTCCAGGCTGGCTTTGCTTTGATTGTCGCGAAAAAATGCGTCACTGTGGTAACTATAGGAGCGCTCGGGTGCAAGCCTTATCCTGTTGGCATAGCGCATGGTAAAGAGCAGCCCCATCAGAGTAAAACCAGACCACATAATCACCCTCATTCCAGAACCGGAAAGCACCGGGACGCCGGCGATCCCCTGTGCAATTGCAACACTGAAAGGGTTCATCCAGGAGCTGGCAAATCCTATCTGAGTAGCAACATAGGTGACCATCACCGTCGTAATACCATCGTAACCCAAGCGTATCATCAAGGGACAGATGATGATGGCGAATGCGATAGCTTCCTCTCCCATGCCAAATACGGCCCCACCCAGAGAGAAGAGGATAAATATCACAGGGATAAACAGCATCTCATTGCCACGAGTCTTATCGATAAGCCTTAAAATACCGTTATCTATGGTACCTGTGGCCATCACAACCCCGAAGGAACCGCCAATGACCAACATAAACATGATAACACCGATGGCGCTCCCCCACTTGGAACCGGATACCAAGCCTTCGAAGGCAAAGTTAAAGAAGCCCGTTCCTCCCCCGCCTTCAAAAAGGGCAACAGGCGCTAATTTGGGCTCGCCAGCTTCATTCAGTGAATATGTAAATGAACTTGGGTCAATAACAGATCGGCTTTTCTCAATACCATCGACGATGTAGTCAACATCTTGTGTCTGAAACGATCCAATAGGAACAAAATAGGTGAGTAGTGCTGCAGCCATAGCCACGAAAAAAATAATAACCAGAGTATCAGGCATCTGCCACCGGCTGACGCTAGCTGCAATATTATCCTGAGGAGTTGTTGAAGCGGTTCTGTCCATGCTAAGACCATTTTAATTATAATATGGCCGCAAATATAAACTAATTAACGACTCGATCACAGCCTGTCGCACTCATAGAGCCGGGCAGAATAGCACTAAATCACTATTTGCCCGACCTTGCAGTGGTCTCTAGATCCCACGGCTAAATTTTCGACTGATAAGCACGGTTGAAAAGTGTGAAAGCAACATAACAACAAGGGAGAGTGACAGAGCCGGAACGATGGGGTGGATCCCCCAGATATTCTGAGGGTAAAGCTGCAGGCCAAGATAACTGAACAGCCCGGATATCATAGACAACAGAGCACTATGACCCAGCAGTCCTTTGAAGAACACCCCGGCAATGATCGGCCAGAGAAACACCGCCTGCAGCGCACCGAAGGCTGCCAGGTTGATCCAGACAATCATCTTTGGCGGTTCGATGGCGAAATAGGCGGCAATGGCCGTGATAACCAGCATAGCGAGGCGTGTCAACAGAACCTGCTTTGTCGGCGATAAACCTGGGCTTCTCCTGACAGCGCCGTCTCTGACGAGGCTCACGGCGGACTGGAGTAACATAGAGTCCACAGAGGACATCACCGCCGCAATAGGTGCAGCCAACAGAACGCTTGCCCAGAACGGATGCATTAAACCGGAGATCAAGGTTGGCATGATCTCATCGGGCACACTTAAGCCCGGATAAAGTGCCCTGCCCAGCACACCACACAGATGAGGGATAAATGTCATCAGAAAACAGATGATCGTCCCCCAGATCATCCCTCTTTTAAGCGATGCCGTATCCTTTACCGCCAACAAACGAACCAGAGTATGAGGTAAGCCCATGGTACCGAAACAGATAAGTACCCAGAATGATAGCATCATAGGCCAGCCGAGATAGCCATCGAGCCCATGAGCTGTAAGCATTGTGGGTGAATGTTGGCTCACCTTGCCCATCAACTCCGGTAAACTGCCCTGTCCAAGTATCACCACCAACAGAACCATTAGACCCAGCAACATGATGATCCCCTGAAGCGCATCGGTGATAACCACGGCCCTGAACCCTCCGGTTAATGTATAGGCCAATACAGTTATGACAAAGAGTGCAAGCCCTAACTCGTAGCTTATTCCGCTCACCCCACTGAACATTCTGGCGCCTCCGATGAACTGAACCGAGATCATGGCAACGAAGCCTACAACCAGGCTGATGATTGCAAGCCAACTCAGCCATGGGTTCTGGTAGCGCTCGTCGAGCCACTCAATCAGGGTGGAATGTTTTTCCCTATGGCTTAAAAACCTGGGGCCAAGCACACCCAGTGTCAATATCGCCACCGGAACCTGAATCAGCGCTAACCATACCCAGCCCAACCCCATCTTGTAGGCGGCACCGGGACCACCGATAAATGAGCTGGCACTGGTATAGGTGGCAACCAGAGTCAGAGCCAACATGGGGCCGTTTAGAAATGGGCCTCCGATAAAGAAGCGCCTGGCTTTATCCTGGTGAAGAGAAGTGGATACCTTAGTACAGGTAGCGCTCCACCACCGGGTAACAATAAGGCTCAAAATCAAGTAGATAAATACCGGCAGCAGATTAATCATCGAGCCGCCCTACCAGTTTAATCAGCGCGATTATCAATAATAGCGGCGCCGCGATACACGACAGCCAGAACCAGAGCGGGACGCCATACAAGAGCTGGTTATCATCAAACAACAGCGGGCCTGCGCACCATAAGAGAAAGTAACCAAGAGTAAGCGCTAATGCAGTTTTTGAAAGTGAAAACATAATGAAAACAACAGATAAGACAGAGCGAAGATTCTAGTTAAAACAGAAAGCTTATGCCACTGATAAACACAATAATTGAGAGGGAAGCCCCACCGAATAACTGACCGGCTAAATCATGTGCCGAGTGAACGAGCCCGACACAGTTTACCGCTCATTATTCCACTCAACACAACTTCAATGGTAAACGGCTTCAGAACGGTATTTCGCGTTCCGGAAAAATTTAAGTCGGCAGACACCGCCTGCACGCCCTATTTCCTGCCCTTACCATTTGATATTTCATCGATAAGCTGCGGAAAAATTAAGATAAATTTAAGCATTCATCCGGATTATCCGCACGCAGGTCTAAAAAGAGTGAACCCTCTCTAACTTCTGTATTTCAGTTCGCAACTTTGCTTGTGAAGCCAGGAAACAGTCTCTAGAATCGAAACCCATCAATATCAATTTTATTGATAGTTTCAATTCTTATCAGTTTCATATAGGGAAGCTAACTCAGCAGATGAAGTATTCACTCAAGCAAATAAGCGTTTTTGATGCCGTAGCCAGCTTAGAGAGCGTTAGCGCCGCCGCCAGAAAGTTATCTATGACACAGTCTGCCGTGAGTATGTCTTTGGGGCAGTTGGAAAATTTGCTCGGTCGTCCACTTTTTATCCGCCAGGGAAACAGGCTAACATTAAGTCACTGGGGAAACTGGCTACGCCCAAAGGCGAGGCGACTGCTTCAGGATGCACAGCAAATAGAATTAGGCCTTCACGAACAACACCTTATAAGCGGACGCTTCCGATTATGCTCGAGCCAAACAGCCGCAGAGCACCTTCTACCGGATCTCATCAGCAGAATTGATACAGATTTCCCGGAGCTTAGAATCGATTTAACGGTAGAGAATACCGAAAATGTGGTTGAAGGCCTGCTAAATTATGAGTTCGACTTAGGGATCATCGAGGGCCGCAATGACGATAGCCGTCTACATCAGGAACAGTGGATAGATGATCATTTGGTGGTTATTGCTTCTCCTCACCACCCATATGCCAAATATGAGAGCACAAGCCTGTCTCAACTGGAGCAAGCAAAGTGGGTATTGCGTGAGCAAGGTGCCGGTACGCGCAGGATTTTTGAGGGCGCGATTCATGGCGTCATCGAAAAACTTAACGTCTGGAAGGAGTATGAGCATGTGCCTCTGTTGAAGGCACTGGTAAAAAATGGATTATATCTGAGTAGCCTTCCCTTCCTGGATGTCGAAAAAGATGTGGCCAACGGCGACTTAGTGATCTTGTCGACGCCTCAGCTAAATATGCAACGACACCTCTCCTTCGTTTGGCGCAATGATTCAGGTGAAAACCCACTTAGGGATTGCATTATCACCGAGGCCAGGCGTTTAAGTCGAAACCGACAGATCAGAAACCAGAGTTAAAACCCTGCTCAGAAAAAACTATGAGAGGGCTGTCTATCGATTAGACAGCCCTCTTTTTGACAGAGGTGTAGCTGTTATCAGGCTACATCTTATAGATATCACACACTCTCTGTGCAATGGCTTCACGTGTTATCACACCACAAAGCACCCCTTTCTCTACAACAGGAAATGCACTTGGTTTACTTGCAGAAGCAAAACGCAGGCGCTCTTCATAACTCTTAAAGGTATTGCCCACTAAAATACCGTTGTCGTTAACAGGAAATAGTTTACTGCGATCAACTACCATCAACTCTATTAATTCAGAAACTGAGTCCTGAGGCGAAACCGTTAGTACTTCTGTCTGCATCAAGTCACTCACTCTGTCCGAGACTCCACGGGCGAACTCTTCAGACCAAAGACGACGCAGCAGATCCTGCTGAGACACAAATCCCAGGAGACGCTTTTTATCATCTAATACCGCCGCACTGCGACTATTTTCATCCGTAAGCCGCTTTAATCCCGCATACACAGATGACTCAGGTGATAGTGTGATAGGTTTGGGATCCATCAGATCTTTAACACGTAGCTTTTGAATTGACTTCGGCATTTTTAACTGTTCTCCAGAACTTGAAACGGAATATAGGTGTGTAGGGCTGGTTAGTTGGGTAAGGCACTTGGCCACGGGTTGCACCTCAGGTTTAGCCGCATGCTCTATCAGCCAATAGCCCAGGCCAACAAACACGCCTCCCCCGACAATGTTTCCTAATGTCACGGGAATGAGGTTATTTAAGATGAAGTGCTCAAGCGTTAAGTCAGAGAACTGTGACGCCGTAATCCCCAGTGACCCAAAGAACTCGGGTGAGGCAAAGTTTTGAATCGAGATCCCCAGGGGCACCATAAACAGGTTGGCAATACTATGCTCAAAACCACTACTGACAAACATGGCTACAGGCAACATGAGTAGAATCGCTTTTGTCAAAGCATCTCGGCTGGCAAAGGTCATCCAAACCCCCAAACAAACCAACATGTTACATAGCACGCCCAGTACAAATGCCTGTATCCATCCATGGTGAAGTTTATGCTGAGCGATATGCAATGCATTCAGCCCCCAACGCCCGCCATCGAGCTCATACATACGCGCAGACATGATGAGAGTCAGCATTAACATGGCCCCCAACAGATTCCCCAGATAGACTCTCGACCAACATTTGAGCAGTTCGCGAGTCGAAACCTGCTTCTGTGCCCAGGCAACACTACTCAATACGGTACTGGTAAACAGTTCTCCGCCGCAGATAACCACAAGCATTAAACCCAGACTGAACGCCAGGCCACCTGCAAGTCTGACCATTCCCCAGGGACTGTTACTACTCCCGGTCGTTACAGTGATATAAAAAACAAAGGCTAACGCGATGAAAGCCCCCGCAAACGCCGCCAGCCCGAATGATTGCCATACCGCCTTAACAACTTTGGAACGACCATATGTCTCGGCCTGCTGATAAAGTGATGACATAGGTTTCTTAAGTTCGACACCATTGGGCGTAACGAGGGAGATAGGACTAACTTTTTGTTGAGACGTCATCTAGCCGCCTCCCTGTGTCAACGTCTGTGAGTGATATTTCCTGACCGGCATTGCTCTCTCCTGATAATTTTTAAGCTTGTGATCCGGAAACAGACGTTAACGTGAATGAAGATTGAATAAAATTTGATATTAATGATAAACATCATCAAAAAGACTGATAACCCACTGTAAATGTTTCAATATGTTAAGATTTACACCGGGCAAGGGCTTACCCCAACACACTGATAATATAGGTTTTTCAATAATCCATTACAGGAGTGGTAACTGAGTTATTCCACTAATAATCTCAAGTTGATGAATAGAGTATTTCGAGTGGAGCACGGCAAAATGAGCATAATTGGTGGGTTATAAGTTCTATTGATGGAAAAACCAGGAGTTTGTTAAACCATTGAAAATTTGCCACATTTGAACTTAAACGTTTCATTCCAACCTGGCTTTTGAGGTGGATGTCACAATTTTCACACACACCCAGGCGACACGACTCACAACTGACAGGCAAAGGGTGGCCCAGCGCACACCAATGTGTATAAATGAGCAAAGTTCACAAACTCAAGCCCCACTGTGAGCCCCTCATAAGCAATATACGTGCCCGAAGCGAGGATTGATTAGTGATCGCTATATAAGTTGTTAAGTGGCTCCCAATTAGCCGAATCGGCCGATTCAAGATTATTGATACTTAATGATGACACTGCGCGGCTGTGTTAATATTTATGGAGGTAAATTGGTCTTACCAATTTAACGGGTTTATAAGGGACTATAACTGCAGGCCTGATAAATAAGGGAATCATTCCTATTTATCCTTAGACGCAGCCGAGTTAACTCTGTCGATAAGTCAACTACACTTAATCAGACTACTTATGTTTACTCTCAAGGATCATTCAAAGTTGTCATCAGATCAGATGAATCACTAAGTTCTTCTCGGAGAATGAGAAACTATGTCAGAAACAGTGAAAAACGCAGAAACAGAAGCCTCAAATCAGACTTATAAAGAGCTTCACCGTCCGGCCTCCGAGTTTGAAACTCGCGAAGAGTATCTGGACCACGAATTAAAGATCATGAAACCAAAGCGTTGGGGGTTAAATCTTCCCGGACGAGATTTCCGCTTCGAGTGGGAAGATCTGGTACCAGCTATTGCCGGCACCATTGGTATCACAGTGATGTACTCTGCTGTAATGGCTGCATGGGCTGCCGGCCTGACTGAAAAATGGGATCATATCAATTTAGGAGCCGAGTTTGCGATTCAGGTTGTTCGAGTCGAAATGCTTATTCCTGCCCTACTTTTCTGTATCATCAGTTCGGGCTTCATCAACCCCAGAGCGAACCTCGCCGGTAACCACGGCCCGATGATCCCACTTATCGGAGCAATCGCACTCGCCGGTGCTCACCCATTGGCTTTAGCCATTTTATTGGGTATCTTCGGGCTCCTGCTCAGTTACGTGAAAGGCGGTTCGCGACTGGTAAACCTGACCAGTAGTGGTGTCGCAGGCGGTTTGCTGGTCTTTTTGGGCTTTATGGGTGCCAAGAGTCAGATAACCTCCCTATTTGACTGGGCCGGTGGTTTACAAGCGAAACATGCCCTGGATTATAGTCTGGGTTATGTCGCGTTCTTTATTTTACTCTTTAACGTCATTCTTTATGCTTTCCTGGCTAAAGTGGGTAAGCGTTGGTTAGCAATCCCCCTATGTTCAATTGCCGCTATTGCCCTTGCTTTCGGCCTGGGAGCAGGACTGGATCTGCAATTTGTGACAGAACCCGGAATCCCTAATCTAAACCCGGTTTACTGGTGGGGATCGACTGAACAAGGCTGGCAACTTGGTTTGCCTAATATGTCTCACTTCATTGCATCACTGCCTTTCGCGATTCTCGCAGTAGCGATGTGGTCACCGGATTTCCTTGGACACCGTATCTTCCAGGAGCTCAACTACCCTAAAGGCACTGACAAAGTATTGATGGATGTCGATGACACTATGACAACCTGTTCACTGCGCCAAATTGTCGGTACAGCTGTAGGTGGCGGTAACATCACCTCATCATGGGGCACATATATGATCCCGGCGGCTATCGCTAAACGTCCGATTCCGGCTGGTGCTATCTTGCTGGGTCTATTGTGTATCATAGTCGCAGTAATCGGTTACCCGATGGATGTCACTGTATGGCGTCCGGTTATGTCTATCGCACTGCTTGTTGGTGTTTTCCTGCCACTACTTGAAGCGGGTATGCAGATGGTCAAAGACACTCAAAACAGCCAGGCGGCTGGTATCTGTATCTTTGCCGCGTTCGTCGCTAACCCTGTATTGGCTTGGGCATTAACCATGCTACTGGATAACAATGGTTTAATCGGTGATAAAGAGAGAGCTAAAACGCTTTCACTGACCGACCGTTTAATCATTCCGGGTCTTGCCTTTACGATCTGTCTTTTCGCCATGCTGGCGGTAGGCATGATTAAAGGAATACCAGCTCTTCTGTAATACCCTCGGGCGGGGATGAATTCCTTCATTCCTCGTCCTTTTTCTCTTCTATAATTAATATCAGTTTTAATGATAACAACGATAAATGTTCGTTGCTAAGCCATACAAAAAACAATCAATTTTTTACCAATTCACTCTCGGGCTCAAACAGAAAAACGGTAACAACCGAGCCGATACATAGATTGGTAAGGATTATTTGCTTATTGCCGGGCTAAATAACTGACATTAACTCTGTATGCAAACATTAATTTGGACCAAAACTGCTGCCTAGCTAACAGTTTTCGAATTAACTGACCAAAACCCGGCCTATTTAAGGTGCGACGAATGTTTGCCTATGTTAATATTACCCTGGTTAATTGGTCTTACCAATTTTCTGATAGCCGAAAATCTCATTACTGACTAGTGTCATCTTATCGGTTATCTAGCAATCAGATTCTTTCGAAACTAACAACTTCGAAAACAGTTCCCATCATCAGGGCGACATCATGAGGGGAGCTTTTTTAAGACTTAACTATTGGTATATCGCTACCCTCGCTTTCAAAGCCATAGCCGATAACCAATAACCTCTATCTCAACGAGAAGGTATTTGTACGATGACCGAAAAAACTGAACAGTTTGCCAATGCATGGGCAGGTTTCGCTTCTGGCGATTGGAAAACTGAAGTCAACGTTCGTGACTTTATTCAAACCAACTACACTCCATATGAGGGTGATGAGGCGTTCCTGGCCGAAGCAACACCTGCTACGACTAAGCTTTGGAACAAAGTGATGGAGGGGATCAAACAGGAAAACAGCACTCACGCTCCTGTTGATTTCGATACTAAAAAAGTATCAACGATTACCTCACACGAAGCCGGTTACATCGAGAAAGATCTTGAGACTATTGTCGGTTTACAGACTGAAGCTCCACTAAAACGTGCAATGCTACCAAATGGCGGCATTCGTATGGTTGAAGGTTCTTGTAAAGCCTATGGCCGTGAGCTGGATGCCGATGTAAAATATGTCTACTCTGAGCTTCGTAAGACTCATAACCAAGGTGTTTTCGATATCTACACACCTGAGATCATGCGTTGCCGTAAGTCTGGCGTACTGACCGGTTTACCTGATGCTTATGGCCGTGGTCGTATCATCGGTGACTACCGTCGTATCGCGCTTTACGGTATCGATTACCTGATGGCGGATAAATTCGCTCAATTCGGTTCACTTCAGGCTGGTTTCGAAGCGGGTGAAGACCTCTCTTCAACTATGCAACTTCGCGAAGAGATTGCTGAGCAACATCGTGCTCTTGGCCAGATGAAGCAGATGGCTGCCAGCTATGGTTTCGACATCTCTAAGCCTGCAACCAATGCACAAGAAGCGATCCAATGGACTTACTTCGGCTACCTGGCTGCAGTTAAGAGCCAAAACGGTGCAGCTATGTCTCTTGGCCGTACTTCAAGCTTCCTGGATATCTTCATCGAGCGTGACCTTAAGAATGGTGTCATCACCGAAGAGCAAGCTCAGGAGATGGTTGACCATTTCGTGATGAAGCTACGTATGGTTCGTTTCCTGCGTACCCCTGAATACGATGAACTATTCTCTGGTGACCCAATCTGGGCGACTGAATCTATCGCTGGTATGGGTGTTGACGGCCGTACTCTGGTTACTAAGTCAAGCTTCCGTTTCTTGCACACACTATACAACATGGGTGCAAGCCCAGAGCCAAACATCACAGTATTATGGTCAGAAAAGCTACCACTGACTTTCAAGAAGTACTGTGCAAAGGTATCGATCGACACCAGCTCAATCCAGTACGAAAATGATGACCTGATGCGTCCTGATTTCGAGTCTGACGACTATGCTATCGCATGCTGTGTAAGCCCAATGGTTGTTGGTAAGCACATGCAGTTCTTCGGTGCTCGCGCAAACCTTGCTAAAACAATGCTTTACGCCATCAACGGTGGTGTTGATGAAAAGCTTAAGACTCAGATCGGACCTAAGTCAGATGCCATCACTTCTGAGGTTTTAGATTTTGATGACGTTATGGGCCGCCTGGATACCATGATGGATTGGTTAGCTACACAATATGTGACAGCGCTTAACGCTATCCACTATATGCACGACAAATACTCTTATGAATCAGCACTAATGGCGCTTCATGACCGTGACGTGCGTCGTACTATGGCTTGTGGTATTGCCGGTCTGTCTATTGCGGCAGACTCTCTGTCTGCAATCAAGTTTGCGAAAGTTAAGCCAGTACGTGACGAAAACGGCATCGCAGTCGACTTCGACATCGAAGGTGAATATCCTAAGTTCGGTAACAACGATGCACGTGTCGATGACTTGGCTACTGAGCTTGTAGAGCGCTTCATGTCTAAGATCCGTAACATGAAGATGTACCGCAACGCGATACCAACTCAGTCAATTCTGACTATCACCTCTAACGTGGTTTACGGTAAGAAGACGGGTACCACACCTGACGGTCGTCCAGCCGGCGCACCATTTGCTCCGGGCGCAAACCCTATGCATGGTCGTGATGAGAAAGGCGCTGTAGCTTCATTGACTTCTGTTGCTAAGCTTCCATTTGCTCACGCTCAAGACGGTATTTCATACACTTTCTCTATCGTACCAAATGCGTTAGGTAAAGATGAGAACGGACGTCGTGCTAACTTAGCCGCTCTTATGGATGGATATTTCGCTCATAATGACAACCGTGAAGGTGGTCAACACCTTAACGTTAACGTCATGAACCGCGAAATGCTTGAAGATGCAGTGGTTAACCCAGACAAGTACCCACAGCTTACGATTCGAGTATCAGGTTATGCAGTTCGCTTCAATGCATTGACTCCTGAGCAGCAGCAAGACGTAATCACTCGTACCTTTACTCAAGGTATGTAATACCCGATATCTTTATAGATAAAAGGTAGACTTTGTGGGCTGTACGATAATTAAGTACAGCCCAATTTTTAGAGAAGGAAGCAAAATGACAGTAAAAGGTCGGATCCACTCTTTGGAATCCTTTGGTACCGTTGATGGTCCAGGCATAAGATTTATCACTTTTATGCAGGGATGTTTGATGCGTTGTCAGTACTGTCACAACAGAGATACATGGGACCTTCACGGTGGCCGCGAAATTGAAGTAGATGAGTTGATGAAACAGATCATCAGCTATCGACCGTTTCTCGAAGCCAGCGGCGGTGGCGTCACAGCCAGTGGCGGTGAAGCCATACTCCAGCCTGAATTTGTCGCAGCGCTTTTTAAAGCCTGTAGGAAGGAAGGTATTCACACCTGTCTGGACACAAACGGGTTTGTAAGAAAACATACTCCAATCATCGATGAACTGCTCGATAATACTGACCTTGTATTACTCGACATTAAACATATCGACGATAAAAGACATATCGACCTGACAAAGGTCAGTAATCACCGCACCCTGCAATTCGCGCAATACCTGAATAAGAGACAACAAAAAACATGGGTACGCTATGTGGTTGTCGGCGGCTATACCGACGATCTGGAAGCGGCAAAAAAACTCGCCGAATTTGTCAAACCAATGAAAAATGTGGAAAAAGTGGAGCTACTTCCCTACCACGAGTTGGGCAAGCACAAATGGGAAGCCATGGGAGAAGAGTATGAACTTAATGACATATCTCCCCCCAGCAGCGAAACGATGGAAAAGATAAAACAAGTATTTACCGATGCTGGCGTTAACGCCATCTACTAAATGTTTTAGATAAAAATGTTGTCGAGAGATCACCAACTATAATAATTAAAGTTCTTCCCAATAATGAGCATCTAAACGTTCGAAAGCTGACTTTAAGATTAATGCCATGTCGAGGTAACACGCTCTCGGACCCAGGGGACGACAAGGGATCCCCATACTGGTGAGTTTAGTCGTCAGCTGATCGCACCAATCGAGTAAGGTTAACGGCAGAGGGTGGCGAGCTCGCCAGCCAAGCCATAGCAGCCCCTGAATAGGCAGGCTGATAAAAAACAGGGCGATAGTAATGGCCTGGGGCAGGAAAGCCCAACCATGAATATATAGCTGACTCGAGGCTGCCAGCAGAGCTAAAACCGGCATCAGGGGCACAGCTATCTGAGTAGCACGAATAACGCGATACTCAGGAAAGTAATAACTAAGTTGTCTGACCATAGGCCAGGTCTTCATATATCTATGACCTTCGCCCAGGGTTTTGAAAACTTTAATGCTCAATTCTACACCTAATTTATTGGGATACTGCTTTTACCATAGCACAAGCCACAATAGAGCCCCAAGGCCTTGTGGTAGCTAAATGAGTGGTTCCCGGCTCTGATATCAGAGCTTATCTAGCGACTTCGACAAAAATTGTCAATGAAGTCATTGTTGTTCAGTGGCTTTAAGCTCACTACTTTGCAAAAGGTTTAAACATGTCAAACAAACTGGTATTGGTACTTAACTGCGGTAGCTCGTCATTAAAATTTGCGATTATCGACGCCCTTACAGGTGATGACCAGATCTCAGGTCTTGCCGAGTGTTTCGGTCTTGAAGACTCACGTATCAAATGGAAAGTCGATGGCAAAAAACAGGAAGCGAGCCTGGGTGCTTTCACCGCTCACCGTGAAGCTGTTGAATATATCGTTACTGATATTTTGGGCGAACACCCACAAATTGCTGAGCAGATCCATGCCATCGGACACCGTATCGTTCATGGCGGCGAGAAGTTCACTCAATCCGTTATCATCGACGAATCAGTGATTCAGGGCATCGAAGATTGTGCGGCTCTGGCGCCACTTCATAACCCGGCTCACCTAATCGGTATACGCGCTGCTCAAGCCTCTTTCCCAGAGCTGCCACAGGTCGCAGTATTCGATACGGCATTCCACCAAACTATGCCGGAAAAAGCGTTTATCTATGCCCTTCCTTATAAACTATACCGCGAAAATGCAATCCGTCGTTACGGCATGCACGGTACCAGTCACCTGTTTGTCAGCCGTGAAGCAGCAAAAGCTATCGGCAAAGATATCAAAGATACCAACATCATCTGTGCTCACTTAGGCAACGGTGCCTCTGTTACAGCTATCAAAGGCGGTAAGAGTGTCGATACCTCTATGGGTATGACACCACTGGAAGGCCTGGTCATGGGTACCCGTTGTGGTGATATCGACCCATCTATCATTCATCACTTAGTCAGCCGTCTGGGTTACACCCTGGATGAAGTTAACAACCTGATGAACAAGCAAAGTGGCCTGTTAGGTATTTCTGAACTAACCAACGACTGCCGTGGCATCGAAGAGGGTTATGAAAATGGTCATAAAGGTGCAACTTTAGCCCTTGAGATCTTCTGTTATCGCCTGGCTAAATATATCGCTTCTTACACAGTGCCATTAGGTAAGTTAGATGCCGTTGTATTTACAGGTGGCATAGGTGAAAACTCAGATCTAATCCGAGCTAAGGTACTTAACCTACTTGAGATCTTTAACTTCGAAGTTGATGACGAGCGTAACAAGGCTGCTCGCTTCGGTAATCAAGGTCAGATCACCACCGATAATGGCACCATAGCTCTGGTTATTCCAACCAACGAAGAGTGGGTTATCGCTGAAGATGCTATGAGTCTTTTGAGCAAGTAAAGTATATGCCGGCCATCACTCAGTGGCCGGCAGCAACCGTTAGGCGTAGCGAAAGTACGCCTTCAAAGCGTCACAAAGAGGTTTTTATGTCTCGCAACATTATGTTAATCCCTATCGGCACGGGTGTCGGTCTAACTTCTATCAGTCTTGGGCTTGTACGTGCTTTCGAACATCACGGTGTTAAAGTTCGTTTTTTTAAACCTATTGCACAGCTGCGTCCACATGATTACGGACCCGAGCGTTCGACTACTATCTTAAGCAAGTCTCCTACCGTTAACCCGCTGGAGCCATTTGAGATGGCTCATGCCGAGAGTTTAATTCGTGGCGACCAGACTGACACTTTGATGGAGCAGATCATTGCTCGTGTCACAGAACATGCCGATGAAAGCGAGACACTCGTCGTAGAAGGCCTGGTTCAAACCAGAAACCACCCATTCTCGAGCGAGATTAACTACGCCATTGCCAAGGCACTCGATGCAGATATTATTTTTGTTGCGACACCGGGCAATGAGACGGCTACAGCCCTGATGAACCGCCTTGAGATAGCTCATAACTCATGGGGCGGAGCCAAGAATAAACGTATTATCGGCGCCATCGTCAATAAGATCGGTGCACCGGTAGATAACGAAGGCCGCGCTCGTCCGGATCTTTCAGAAGTATTTGATCATCAAGAAATTGCTCGTCCTGATGCAGCAAGTATGTTCCAGCTTCCGGGTAAGAGCTCACTTCGAATCTTAGGTAGCGTGCCATATAACTTAGATCTTGTTGCACCACGGGCATCGGATCTGGCAAAACACCTAAGTGCAAAAATCATCAACGCAGGTGAAATGAACACACGCCGCCTGCGCAAGGTGACTTTCTGTGCCCGCAGTATTCCCAACATGGTTACACATATCAAAACAGACTCACTACTTGTGACCTCGGGAGACAGATCTGATGTAATCGTATCGGCATGTCTTGCGGCTATGAACGGTGTTAAAGTTGGTGCACTCCTGCTCACAGGCAGCTATGAGCCTGAGCCGGAGATCATGGCTCTGTGTGAACAAGCTTTCGAAACCGGTCTTCCGGTATTTTTGATCGACACTAATACATGGCAAACATCGCTTAATATCCAGCGTTTCGATCATGAAGTTCCTGTCGATGATGCCGTACGAATCGAAGAGGTTCAGGAGTATGTTGCCAGCCATATTGACCAGAACTGGATCGCAACTGTTACCGAAAACTCGCCACGTGAACACCGTCTATCGCCACCGGCATTCAGATATAAGCTGACCGAACTGGCACGCGAAGCACGTAAGACAATTGTATTACCTGAAGGTGACGATCCACGTACCATCGAGGCTGCCAGCATCTGTTCAGATCGTGGTATAGCTAAGTGTGTGTTACTCGGTAATCGAGAAGAGATTGAACGTATTGCCGTTCGTCAGGGTGTGGCTTTGGGTGAAGGAATTGAGATTGTTGACCCTTCATTGGCCCGTGACCGCTATGTTGAGCCAATGCTTGAACTGCGTCGCCACAAAGGACTGACCGAAGTCGTTGCTCGCGAGCAGCTTGAAGACAACATGGTACTGGGTACTATGATGTTGGCTCAAAATGAGGTAGATGGCATCGTATCCGGTGCGGTTAACACTACGGCTCACACCATTCGCCCGCCTCTACAGTTGATTAAAACAGCGCCAGGTTCCAGCTTAGTCTCATCAATCTTCTTCATGTTGATGCCTGATCAAGTGCTCATCTATGGTGACTGTGCGATTAACCCGGATCCAAATGCCGAACAATTAGCCGATATTGCTATCCAGTCGGCTGAATCGGCCGCCGCTTTCGGTATCGAACCTAAAGTTGCAATGATCAGTTACTCTACCGGTAGTTCAGGCACAGGCTCAGATGTCGACAAGGTTCGTGAAGCAACCCGTATCGCTAAAGAGAAGCGTCCGGACCTTGTTATCGACGGTCCACTGCAGTATGACGCCGCTGTTATGCCGAATGTGGCTCAGTCTAAGGCGCCTAACAGCCCTGTGGCCGGTCAAGCAACGGTATTTGTATTCCCAGACCTAAACACAGGTAATACGACCTATAAAGCGGTACAGCGAAGTGCTGACCTTATTAGCATTGGCCCAATGCTTCAAGGTATGCGTAAACCGGTCAACGATCTGTCTCGTGGTGCCTTAGTCGATGATATCGTCTATACCATAGCGCTAACGGCAATCCAGGCATCTCAAGCTAAATAAGGTTACCGCATCATTGCCACAGCTGCATGAAAATGGCATGAATGTTCCGGACACAACGTCTGTTTGTATGCATCCTTGCCAAACAGAGATAAGTGTTCCGGACACAAAGCCAATTTCATTCCATGACCTCCAGGGAAGGAGGAAATGTCATCGAGATGCAGAGAGCATCTTTGATCCATGGGCTCTTTGTACATGAAGAGTGGCATAAGTGTTCCAGACACAAAAAAGCCTGTCATTGACAGGCTTTTTTTATGCAAATATTGATTAAACCTTAACAGATGCTGTATAAAAAACTCACAGGACCAGCCCCGTCACTTTTTGACCAGAGCTTTAACTCCTAAAAAATCAATTAGTTAAAACTTATACCTCTAGTCTTCAACATAGTTGTCCACAGATTTTGTGGATAACCATTAAAAGTTATTCATTCAGATATGCCTTATTTATCGAGTCAGGTCAAGTATTAAAATTTATTTTTAACCAAAAGCCCACTTGCCAATTCAAAGAACAATAGCGATACTGGCTCAAACACCACTCTTAATAGATATATGAGAATAATCGCCCTACTCTGTTTAACCTTTCTTCTTGGCTGTAATCCGGACTCCTCAAACGGTGAGTCTATGCGTACGCCGGAGGAAGTTTCCCTCGGTTTCTTTAACGCTATCTATGTCGAACGTGATGTCGAAAAGGCTAAGCAGTTTGTCGATGAACCAATGAAGAAAGTACTATCGCACTACTACATAGCTTCTTCGGTACAGCGTCATGTCCTTAATCTCGCCATGACTGATGTCAAGATGGAGATTGAAGAGATTAATATCGATTTTTTCAGAAAGTTTACCGATGACGTCACAGTTATCATCAAGATGGAAGGTTTAAAAGGTGGTGAGCCCTGGATAGACGACAGAACCATCAGGCTTCATAAGAGAGGGGTGAAATGGGAAATTGTCGAGGTGCTACCGGAAAAGGGTAACCTGCATTAGGCTTTCACGACCCGACAAGAGAGAAGCAAAAAAATAGCAACCTAAGGTTGCTATTTTTATCTCAGCCTAAGCCGGATTAACTCCTGAATTGATGGATTAGTCCTTAATCCAAAAACGCTTCTTCATCCATTTCAAGAGGCAAAGATTCGATCACTTCATCTTGTACTTGATAATATGCGCCTTCGTATTCTTTAACTTCCATAACAACTCCGAATTACTTTTGTAGGGTCTGAGGCATGCCATTTCTTCGATGACACTTTCCTGAGTAGGAAGAGATAGACATTCCACCAACTTCTTGAAGCTGATTATATCAGGCATTTCGCAAGAGTTACACAAAACTTTCAGTTTGGTGCGTAAAAAAGCCCAAAAATCGATGAAAACAGCTAATTACGGCTCAGAAAGCTGAAAGTCTTTCAGTTTTTTATATGACTGGGGACTAAAAACAGTTTTTTTAACATCTAAATGATCTAATCAGTCACTCCATACCTGCTAAGACTTAAAGATACCTATCACAAAGGTTGTACTATTGCCAGATATTAAGTTGGAGGTACTGACGATGAATTCACTCGTAGAATTTGAGGCCGAGAGGCTGGCAGATCTGTTCAATCAAGGAGATACACTCAACATCTATATGTTTATGGACATGATGAATATGCCCATAGACGTACAGGATCGATTATTCACCGAAATTTCCTCTTTGAGAAACATAGATAAAAGCAAAGTTGAGAACATCATAGAGTCACATGGGCAATCCATTATGCATGAGAGACTCAACTACTGATGCCTACCAGGGTGACCTCACATTATATTTGGACGTAGCGATTAGGACACAAAGCCTGAAAGATAATCGCCTGCAACTCGGATTGCAGGCGGTAACGGGGAGCAAAAGCTAAACAGTTCAGGCTAACTTATACCTAAGCACTTTAAGCGCTTTATTACTGTCGATGTCGGCAAATATCGGCGGGTTTTCAAGCTGTTCGACAAATACAAGTGTGGGGCTGAACTCCTCCACTTGCTGCTTGAGATACTCAATGCTTAGCTCAGGTGCATTGAGGCACAAGAGTATATCTCCATCGGGGGTCAATAACTCAGGTACCCGTTTAAGTAATCGGGAGTAATCTTTAGTCGCAACAAAACTGCCCTTTTGGTTGCTCGGCGGATCGGCAATAATCATTTCATAGGGTCCAAGCTTAGTCAGTTTGCCCCATGATTTAAAAATATCATGCCCAAGAAAACGAGCCCCCGCCGGAAAACCGTTTAACAGGTGGTTCTGCTTTCCTATTGATAGTGCCCCTTTACTCATATCGATATTAACGACACTGTCGGCCCCGCCCTGAAGTGCGGCGACAGAGAAGCCACAGGTATAGGAAAAAAGGTTGAGTACCTTCTTATCCTGAGCATGCTCCCTAACCCACTGTCGGCCATTTTTCATATCGAGAAACAAGCCATGGTTCTGGCCTCTCAACAGGTGAATATAAAATTCGGCACCGTTTTCCCTGACCTTATGCTGCTCGGGAACACTGCCGGCCAGCAGTTCTGTATGTGTCTGGCCACCGCTTCGGTATTGGTAGACAAGATTAAACGCCTCTTCCCCTCTTTGTGCCTGCCAACGTTGCTTGATGGCCTCTACCGATAATGACAACACATCCTCTTCCAGAGGTTTAAAACTGGTCAGCAATAATACAGGGGGAAACCAGTCAAGGCACAGGTGTTCCACACCGGGATAGAGCCCGCCACGACCATGGAAGAGACGATTGACCTCTTCACCAAACACCACTTTATTCACTTCATTAAAAAATAACTGCATCTAACTCACTTTGTCAGTAAAAAATATGATATTTAAAATACCGTCACACAACCTCGGTATTTTCTTTATCCTCTTGAGGGCTGGGCCTGAGCTCTTCCACATCATCGGCTAACAATATTGCCAGCCAGCTTCCTCCCTTGCTCGATTCCAATGCTATCTTCACAATCATGGTTAACGGCACCGATAACAACATGCCTACAGAGCCGAGTAACCACCCCCAAAAAATCAATGACAGAAACACGACCAGCGTAGAAAGGCCCAGACCTCTCCCCATATATTTGGGTTCAACCACGTTCCCCATGACCGTGTTAGTGGCTAAATATAACAGTGCGGTTCCACCGGCTGCGGCCGGGCCTAACTGAATAAATGCCAACATTACCGAAGGGATAGCCGCAATAATTGAACCAATATTTGGAATATAGTTAAACAGGAAGGCGACCACCCCCCATAACAGCGCATAATCGACACCTATGATAGCTAACCCTGTGCCGATAATTACCCCTGTCGCTAAACTCACCAGTGTTTTAATCACCATATATTGATTGACAGAGTGCAGAAACCGGTCGATTTGCTTCATTCGCATGTCCGGGTCATCCAACGCAAAGTGCAGCTTCTTCGGTAACGTTTCTGACTCGAACAGCATAAATACAACGGTGAGAATAATCAGAAAAAGGTTTGCCATTACGCTACCCACACCGGATAACATATTTGTCGTCATCGACAGAGCAATCCCCGGATCGAAGTAAGCCAGAATCTGCTCTTTAGAGATGATGATATTAAAGGTGCGTAGCTTTTCGGTTATCCAACCAAACTGGTCAACGAGTTGGTCCCGGTAGTGGGGAAGCTGGTTTGAAAACTCATTGATGGAACTACCGACAATTTGCGCCAGCCAAAGTCCCATCATCACAATAACCACCATCATTAACATAACCGCTAATGCACGCGGCACTTTCAACCTGGTGAGCCCATCAATCATCGGATTGCAGATCACGGCGATGAAGGCAGATAAAACAAACGGAACGACTATGGGGCTAGCCGCCTTTATCCCGGCCAATATCACAACAACGAAAGCCATGATAGCAAATCCCTTATATGCAACAGACTGGGTATCAATTCTCGGCATTTTATAAAATCCTTCTTGATGAACTAATATAGTTATATTGATAGATTAGAACTGAAGCAACTAAATTCTGAGACTCCAAATTATCGCACGATAAAGGAAAAAATCATCGTATTAGTTGAACTTGAGTGATATTCAATCAAAATAAAAACTATTTTGATCTATTTGAACCCATAACAGTTATGGCCACTTGCGTTTTCATCAGCTATCAGAGCTGGGTAAAAGCCGAAGCCATCTTTTATTTTTCTGGGCAAACTATGAATATTTTATTAACCGGTGCAACTGGCTTTATCGGCCATCAGCTTGTCGGGGCTCTAGAGAGTAACCATCGACTCACCATACTCACAAGAGATCCTGTCCGGGCCAAAGATAAACTGGGCGGCTATCATCAGTATCTGGCATCTCTGGACAATTTAACTTCACTGAATGAGTTTGATGCAGTGATTAACTTAGCCGGTGAACCCATTGCCGGAAAACGGTGGAGTAACGAGCAGAAGCAACGCATTTGCAACAGCCGCTGGGAGATCACCTCACGATTATCAGAGCTGTTCACACAAAGCCAGACCCCACCGTCGGTTTTTATCAGCGCTTCGGCGATCGGGCGCTATGGCCGGCAAGGGACGACTCCCGTCGATGAAACCTATTTCGATGAGCCCCATCGAAGCCCAGGTGATGATATTGAATTTACCCAAACCGTTTGCCGAAAGTGGGAAAGCTCAGCTCTGAGCGCACAGTCTGAAAAGACACGGGTCTGTATTATTGCTATAGGTCTGGTGCTCGGATTAAGCGGGGGAGCACTGCCTAAGATGTTACCGGCATTTAAATTAGGGCTGGGTGGCCCCATCGCCTCCGGCGAACAGGGGATGAGCTGGATCCACCAGCAAGACCTTATTTCGCTATTTGTCTATTTACTTGAGCATGGTGAGTGCAGTGGTATCTTTAACGCCACCTCTCCAAGGCCCGTAAGCAACAGGGAGTTTTCGACAACATTGGGCGCCGCCCTCTCAAGGCCGGCAATCATTCCCATGCCATCCTTCGTTCTGGATATCGGCCTCGGTGAGATGTCACAGCTGCTGACTCAAGGCCAGTATGTCCTACCCAAGCGGGCACTGGACGCAGGCTTTCATTTTAAGTACACAAAGTTATCCGAGGCATTTTCCGAGATCTTCTCCGGAAATTAATACCCATAGACACAACAGAAAAGGGGCTGACCGATAGAGGCAGCCCCTTCCCCGCTTAACAATACTAGCCGGCCTTGAGCAGCTCTGAGCAGGACTTATTGAGCAGTTGCCTGCATCGCCAAACTCCCAACAGAGCGACGGTCAAGGCTCCACAAACAGGCGCAATGCCCCACCATTGCCAGTGCATATACACATTTAACTCAAATACCTGAGTCTTAAGCAGGTAGAGAGTAAACTCGGCAACGATCACAGCCAGAAGACCGGCAATGGTTCCCAGTAGTGCAAACTCCAAAGCAGTAGCCATTCTCAACAACCATCCCGAAGCACCAAAGGTTCTCAGAACGGCAAGCTCTCTCTGCCTGGTAGCCATACCAGCCTCTGTTTGCGCTATCATCACCAAACTGCTGGCTAAAACAACAAGCAGTAACACTAAGGTCAATGACAGAGAGACTTGATCTATGATCTGCCTCAGCTGCTTAATCATGGTGCCAACATCGATAATAGAAACCGTTGGAAACTGTTTAATAATTTCCAGTATTACCGACTGTTTATTATCTTCAAGATGAAAGCTCACCATCGAGGTATGAGAAAATGGTGCCAGAGAGGCTTGAGAAAAAATCATAAAAAAGTTCGGCTGCAGTGTCTCCCAATGAACCGCTCGCAGACTGCCGACATTCACAACTAAGCTGCGATTGTCGATTACATAAGTCAGACTGTCACCAATCTTTATCCCCAGGCGCTCTGCAACGCCGGACTCTACCGAAACATCATTCTCACTGACATTGAACTTCCCTTCCAGGATCTCATTGTTAGGTGGCAGGGAGTCCCGCCAGGTGAGATTCAATTCCCGGGAGATCCCTAACCGCCCCTCAACCCCGGCCTTTTGCTGCTCTGCTGAGATTAGTTTCTCACCATTGATCTCGGTTAATCGTCCCCTGATAACAGGATAGATATCCGTCGTCTTCACCGTATTGGCTTTCAGATATTCTCCCAGCTCAAGCTCTTCATCGGGAGAGATATTGACCAAAAAGTAATTAGGCGCATTCTCAGGCAACTGATTCTGCCATTCACTGAGCAGATCTTGTCTCAGCGCCAGGATAGTCAACAACAGAACAAGGGCACTACTGAAACCAACGAGTTGAACCGCATTCTGCCTCGCACGGCGACGAAGCCCAGCAAGCGCCAATTGCAGCGGATTGGTAGTTTTCATCCCTATGCCGTGACCGACACGTATCATTAAGAAGCCCATGATACTCAATAGCAGCCCCAGCAGCAGTACACCGGCAACCACTGTCATAGTGAGCACCAGGCTTGTCGAGTAGAGATA
This sequence comes from uncultured Shewanella sp., assembly GCF_947501225.1. GTDB lineage: Bacteria > Pseudomonadota > Gammaproteobacteria > Enterobacterales > Shewanellaceae > Shewanella. The sequence continues at coordinate 790,018 of NZ_CANMUW010000001.1, read as the reverse complement.
ACCTAACAGCGCCATAGCAACCAGGCTGAGTAGCAGGTGCAACCACATTCCCAGCTGAACTCCCTCCAACTGCCTCTGCAATACCCGCAATGGCGGGATTGAGAGCAGGCGCATCAGAGGATAGGCAGAGAACATAAATGCACTGATAAAGCCTGTCGCCAAGCCTAGCAGTATCGGACGAATATAGGGGGGGGAGTAAGCCGCAATCTCTTCGGGGAGCAAGGTGGTGATAACCGCATCGAGGGCAAAGCCACCACACAGGCCCAGCGAGACCCCGAATAGAGTCACTAACAGCAGGTGCAATCCAAATAACGTGCGGATCTGTTTCGCCGATGCACCGAAGGTTTTTAACATGGCCACGACATCATAGTGACGGTGACAATAGCGCTGAGCCGCAATGCCGATGGCAGCACAGGCCAGTGCGATGCCCAGCAGGCTCGCCAGCAGCAGAAATCGCTCCGCACGTTTGACCGCATCGGCGATGGGAGACTCGCCGGATTGCACATCGACCCAACGTTGACTGGAGGTCAGTTTAGGCTTTACGTATGACTCAAGCTGCTTCAGTTGCTCCTCGGCACCGGAAAACTGCACCAGATAGGTCACCCGACTTCCCGGCTGTATCACCCCTGTACTCTCGACATCTTCGAGCCGTATCAGTACCACAGGAGATGAAGCAAACGGGTTAAACCCGGCATCAGGTAAACGGGAGATCTCCTCACTGAGCCTGAACTCTCTGTTGCCAAGCTCGAGAGACTCGGGATAGGCCAGTATGCCTCCCAGGCGTGTTTCAAACCACAACTGACCATAATCGGGTAGCCCAACTCCCTCTACCGAGTGAGTCTCGGGATCTGAGTTAAGCTCAATTTTTCCCTTGAGCGGATACCCCTCACCAACGGCCCGTACGGTCACGAGCTGAAACTTATCTTCGGCAAACACCATAGAGTTAAACTGCATACTCGACACATGCGCCAAGCCCAACTCGTCGGCTTTTGCGATAAATGACTCGTCTATCTTAACCGGCGAGTTGATGATTCTGTCGGCGGCGATAAACTTTGAAGCCTGTCCGTTGATCGCTATCTGTAATCTTTCACTGACTCTGGCTAAACCGCTTACCGACAATACGGCTAATGTAATAGCTAAGACAATTAACACCAGTTGTCCCTGCATTAACTCCCGCTTAAACAGCCTCCAGGCTAAGCTTACCTCCATCAGAGCCCCTCCACACTGGACAGGCGACTCTCGTTTATCTGATCCGATGTTTTATCATCAGCAGACTCTACGGGAGATTCAGTTATTACACCGGTATCCATGATTAACTGCCGCTGGCAGCGTTGAGCCAGATGCAGATCGTGAGTGACTAGCACTAGGGTCGTCTCACTCTCCCGGTTCAGCTCAAACAACATGTCTGCGACCCTTTCACTGTTTGCGGCATCCAGATTTCCGGTTGGCTCATCGGCAAACAGTACCTTGGGCTCGCAGATAAAGGCCCTGGCAATCGCAACTCTCTGTTGCTCACCACCGGAGAGCTGATTGGGGAAATGTGTGAGCCGGTGACTCAGACCCACTCTGTCTAACATAGCCTCAGCCTTCTCTTTTGCATGTTGGATCCCGGCCAGTTCAGCCGGTAACATCACATTCTCCAGTGCATTGAGGGTATCCACTAACATAAAAGACTGGAATATAAAGCTGACCTTCTGTTTTCTCAGGGCCGCTTTTCTCTCCTCATCCAGCGACTGCAGAGCGACACCATCGAGTATTATCTCTCCGCTGGTCGGTGAGTCCAATGCGGCAAGTAACCCAAGCAGGGTCGACTTCCCCGAACCGGATGGGCCGAGTATGGCAATACTTTGTCCCTGCTTGACATCCATATTAATGCCGTTGAGGATAGTAAGTTCTCCCTCTTGGGTAGCCACTGACTTAACGAGATTGTTTACTGTGATAGCACTGACTTCTGACATAAAACCCTTCTCTTCCTTGCTTAAATCTGCTCTGGGTCTGCTGACCCTGGCAACTGTTCTGTTTTGCACTCAATTATCCGCTGCCCCTATATTAATCCTAGGTGATAGCCTCAGTGCAAGTTATGGTGTCGATGAAGACAAAGGTTGGGTGAACCTGCTAAGGGCTAAACTGCCGGAGCATGAGATAATAAACGGTTCAGTTAGCGGCGAAACAACGGCGGGTGGATTGCGCAGACTGCCCGCTCTGCTTGAGTCTGCAAAACCTGAGCTTATCTTGATCGAGTTGGGAGGCAATGACGGACTACGTGGTTTTACCCCTCAACAGCTGAAAGAAAATCTTACAAAAATAATTACCCTCTCCCAGGCTAACGATGTCGAGGTACTGCTTTCCGAGGTCATGGTCCCGCCAAATTATGGCCCCAGATATGCGTCAATGTTTTCACAGGTGTATAAAGATCTGGCAAGCGATCACAATGTCACCCTGATGCCATTCTTCATGACCCAGATAGCAACAAAACCTGAACTGATGCAACGAGATGGGATACATCCTAATACCCTGGCTCAGGCAGATATCGCCGAGTTTGTCCTGCCGTGGGTTAAGGACGCGCTTTAGGGCGGCTTATTATCTCCAGTGAGTGACTTCGCTATTTGTTTAAAAAGCCCTGTATGTAGATTATCGCCATAAGACTCACAGCCAAGATATCAATTCGGGTAAACAAGTTATGAGTAACAAGACAAAAAGACACCTTTTATCTCATGTAACCATAGGGCTGATTCTTCCCTTGAGTTCTACTGTACAGGCACAGAGTGTGGTATCCGAGCCACACGGTTCAGCGCAACACGCACCCGCTCAACTTTTCCCTCCGGCCGACTCATCATATGACTGGGTTCAATTAAGCTCTTTCGAAATGCTTAAGGGAGAAATTAAAAACCTCTATGATGATAGGCTAGAGTTTAAAAGTGATGAACTCGATACAATTTTCATCGACTGGGAAGATGTTTTAGTCCTTCAAAGTCATGATGTTATCAGTGTTGGTTTTACAGACTTAACCACAAAAACCGGCCTGCTACGTCTGCAACGGGATAAGCTCTATATCGATGACCAGGTGTTTGATCGCAGTCAAGTCATGACACTCATTTCCGGTGAACAAACAGAGTCAAACTACTGGTCGAGCAAGATATCGCTCGGGGCGAATTTTCGTTCGGGAAATGCCGAACAGGTGGATTATAGTGCCATAGCCAACGCCCATCGCCGGACAACAGAATCACGCTTCAATCTCGATTATTTTGGCAACTACTCCAAGTCTGAAGGCGTGAATAATATCAACAATCACCGCCTGAACAGCTATTTCGACTGGTACCTTTCCAAACAGTTTTACCTGCGGCCGATATTTGCCGAAATATATCTGGATCCGATAAAAAACATTCAATATAAGGCCACACTTGGCTTCGGTCTGGGTTATGACATTCTCGATACCCCCAAGTCAGACTGGAGCATCTCCGGAGGTCCTGCATACACCTTTACCAAATTCGACAATGTCGCCACAGATGCCAGCGATAACGACGGTAGTGGCGCGTTAGTGGTAGAAAGTGCATTCGATACCGAGCTATCTGAAGATATCGACTTTAATGCTCTCTACCGAGTTCAACATGGAAATGACAAGTCGGGAGGTTATACGCACCATGCACTAGCAGGCTTTTCTATCGAACTCACCGATATGTTTGATCTCGACCTCTCTCTGGTATGGGACCACACCAATAAACCCCAGGCCGACTCAGGTGGTGTTACCCCCGAGAAAAACGATTATCAGTTCATCATCGGCTTCGGTATCGATATCTGACCAGCCTTTAGCTCAACGGCTAAACTCCCTAGCAAGTTTTTTACATTTATTCAACCCAGCCACCTGCGTTTACCTTGATTACGTTTCCCTTTGTTTTAAAAAGATAAATTATACCACTGCCGTTTGATATTCATCGAAGGCAAGAATGAAACAAGGATGTTACGGGATTGTTGGCCGGATTTCACATTGCATATATAGTACGTCAGTGCAATCTAAGGAAGGAATAATAAAAATAAGCAGGAGACGCTATGTTTAACAAGAAACCATCATGGTTACTGCCCTCTTTGGTGGCCAGTGCCGTTGCATTGAGTATTGCCGGTTGTTCATCGGATGACGACGAACCGATCATCGAGGATGAAACAGGCACGGTTGCCCCAATTCCCGAGCCCGGCCCCAGTTTTCCCGAAGGCGCGATCATGATCCCCGATGGAGAGGATCTCACACTGCGGATCCAGGAAGCGCTCATCAATGCACAGAGTAATGACGTCATTGTCCTGCCTAAAGGTAACTTCAAGATAGCCTCTACCCTACTCTTCGACGGCGATGTGGATGGTGATGGTACGCTCGCCAAGAATATCACCATCATGGGATACGGCATGAATGAGACCGTATTAGACTTTTCGGAGTCTGTCACCGGTGATGGTATTTTCGTGCAAAATGCCCTTAACGTCATCATTCAGGATCTTTCGGTCAACGAAGCTAAGAATAATGGTATTAAACTCAAAAATACCAACGGTATTATTCTTCGCCGACTGGCCACGGTCTGGGAAGGCGAGCTCGACGAAGGCAATGGCGCCTATGGCCTCTATCCAGTAGAGTGTGAAAACATTCTGATTGAAGATACTTACGTCAGGGGAAGTGCCGATGCCGGTATTTATGTGGGTCAATCTCAATATATTGTCGTACGCCGCAATATCGCAAAAGAGAACGTGGCGGGTATCGAGATTGAGAACTCAAAATACGCCGACGTATATGATAACGAAGCCATGGGCAATACAGGTGGTATCTTAGTTTTCGACCTGCCGATCAACAACCACAGGTACGGTTCCAGCGTTCGGATATTCAACAACAAGGTGTATGACAATAATACTAAAAACTTTGCCAACGCCTCTGCAAACCCTGCCGGTGTTCATATCGTACCGCCTGGAACCGGTATGATTATTTTATCTACCGATGATGTCGAGATCTTCAATAACGAGATCACCAACCACGACACCATGGGGGTAGCGATAACCAGCTTCTTCATAGCCGAACCGGATATGGGGACGTTCGTTGCTAACTATGGTCAGCCGGGTCAACCCATCGAAGATGGCTGGAGACCGACACCACGTAACATCTACCTTCACGATAACGTCATCACCGACTATGGTAAGAAGCCCAATGGCTATCTGATCGACGATATCATTAAGGCCTACCTGTTTACCCATGGTAAGTTCCCCGGCGTCCTCTATGATGGCCTCGGAGAGATGCTTTCTAATAACGGCACGGCGGCGTATTTGGGCCTGCAGGAGACCCCCTTCGCCGAAGACGGCAGTGATAACGTCTGCGCAAGCGATAATGGTGATGTCTCATTTGCCCGACTCTACGCTAACAACAATACAGATATGAGTATTGCCGACGTGCTATATGAACCGACTCAGGACAAGATCATGAACTGTGCTCAGGTGAGCCTGCCGGTTCACACGGTGACATTCGGCGATGAGATCTTCGGTTGTGGCGTCGACGATGATGTCGAAGCTTGTGATGGTGGTAACCTCATCGGCGGCGGAGGCAGCATAGGTGAAGGCGAAGGTGGCTTGGTAGGAGACGGAGACCTGGCCCTTTGTGAAGCGAGCGGCAGCGGCGTCAACTGGCCCGCACTGTTAGGCGCTAACTGTCCGAACCTGTCAGACTATAACCTGTTTGCCGATGCCTCTAATCCAACACTTGGCGCTAACTCCGGCGGCCTGCCCTACGATATGAACACTCAACTGTTTACCGACTATGCCAGCAAGTATCGCTTCGTCTTCGTGCCCGAAGGCAAGAAGGCTAACTATTCGGCAGATGAGAGCATGGAATTTCCTGTAGGGACCGTTATCACCAAAACCTTCGCACTACCCGCGAACACCGGCCTACGGGGGATAGAGAATGAGGATATGATCGAGACCCGTCTGCTTATCCGTCGCTCAACGGGCTGGTCTGCACTACCTTACATATTTAACGCAGATAAAACCGATGCAGTCTTGGCTAAAGCCGGTGCCATTCAGGCGAAGCAGGTGACTCACAATGGCGAAACCTTTGACTTTGACTATGTCGTGCCCAGCATGAATCAGTGTAAGCAGTGTCATCAGTTTAAAGCCGATGCCGATAGTCCGGCGGTATTTGTTCCTATCGGTCCTAAGGCCCGTTATCTGAATAAAGAGCACACCTATGCCGATGGAACAATGAACCAGTTACTGAAATGGCAGGCTGCAGGTATCCTTCAGGGCGTTCCGGATATCGCCACCATAGATACGGTTCCCTCATTCTCAGATGGCGATGAAGCTCAGTTAAGTTCAATGACTGATGAGATGCTGATGAAAACAGCCAAAGGTTATCTTGATATCAACTGTGCCCACTGTCATCGCCCCGAGGGCAACGCCTCTAACACGGGGCTCAAACTCGAGTACTTCAGAGACTACAACGAGGATGAAGGTTTCTCTCACGGCACCTGCAAGTCGCCGGTCGCTTATGGCGGTGGTTCACTGAGTTACGATGTCGTACCGACGGCACCGGACCGCTCTATCCTTCATTTCAGGATGGAAACCAACCTGCCCGGTGATCGTATGCCGGAGATAGGCCGTAGTCTGTCACACGCAGAGGGCGTTGAGCTAATCCATGAATGGATCAAACGTCTGCCTATGGCGAGCTGCTCACAATAGGCTAAGTACAAAGCAAAAAGGCCGGCCACACCGGCCTTTTTACTTTTACCTCTTCAATGTCTTATCTCCGAAGTGTGACACCAATCTTCACAGGTGATCTATGAAAAACCTACTCATTCTACTGTTAACCCTCTCTCTGGTAGCCGCCTGTGGTGGTTCAGATTCAGAGAGTGATGACTCTCCCAATGCCGAGGCACCGGCACAACCCGATAACCCGATAGCCCCAAGCTCGCTGTGTGATCAGACAAGCAGCCAGATAAATCAGCAAGCCTTGATGTTGGAGGATTGTGAGAACTTAGCCCAGTACGGGCTGTTTATCGATCCTCAGATCCCCAGCTCAGATCCTGTGGCCCCCGGCATGGCCTATCAACTTTCGACTCAACTGTTCACCAATTACGCCAGCAAGTATAGGTTCATCTTTATTCCCGAGGGGAAGCAGGCCATATTTCACCCCAGCGACACCTTTGAGCTTCCCATAGGCACCGTATTAACTAAGACATTTTCGATGCCCTATGATACTCAGGTCACAGGTCCTGAAAACGAAGCTCTCATCGAGACAAGGTTATTGATCCACCGGGAATCGGGCTGGACAACCCTCCCCTACCGCTGGCAAAACGGCGAAGCTAAGCTGATACAAGCCGGAGCCGATATACCACACACCTTGAACCATCACTCAGAGGTTAAACATTTCGACTACCATCTGCCGAGCCGGGCCGAATGCAAACTTTGCCATCAGATAAATGACGGTGAAACCAGTCATATACGCCCGATAGGACTCAAGGCCCACCTGTTAAACCATGATATAGAGTTTAACGGACAGACCGTTAACCAATTACAACTCTGGCAGAGTCTGTCACGGCTCACAGGCTTACCTAAGTTAAGTGATGTTGACCACGCGCCGGCACTGACAGATAGCGGTGCAGACCTGACCCTTAGGGCAAAAGGATATATCGATATCAACTGTGCCCATTGTCACCGAGCCGAAGGTTTTGCAAGCATCTCAGGATTGAGGCTGGGTTTCGGGGTTGACCATACAAGCTACCAATACGGGATCTGCAAGCAGCCGCCTGGCTGGGATGGAGGAGCAAAAGGGTTATCTTACGATATCGTACCCGGAGATGGTGAACATTCAATTCTGCTCTATAGGCAGGAGTTAAACTCGCCTAAGGACAGGATGCCTCCCATAGGCCGGAGCCTGGTCCACACTGAAGCCATTGAGGTGATAAAACAGTGGATAGACTCGCTCTCACCCGCAATAGGCAACTGCCATGGGTAGCGTTCTTAGCTCAACACGGGCTTGCCGGGGCTATTAAATGAGCGTTCAAGCTGCAAGCTGAACGCTTCGCCCCTCAGCACCTCGGTCCCCCATCGTCGCTTGTCTCATTTAAACGCAAAAAATGCCCGGGGGGATGGCCTAACCAATGCTTAAAACTCTGCCTGAAATGGCTGACATCGCCGAACCCCATTATCTCTGCGATATCATCGATACTCTTCTGCCCGGACAAGATCAAACCAATGGCGGCCTGACAGCGAACCTGATCGATTAACTTTTGATAACTGGTTCCGGCCTGTGAGATCTTACGCCTCAATGTTCGGCTACTGATATTTTGCTGTATCGCCATCTGCTCCATGTTGGGGCAGTCGGGGAACGATTGGCGCAAAGATTCCAGTAGAGACTCGATATAGGAGGGCTTTTGAGCTTCAATCTTGTTTATCTTGCTCTCATTAAACTCATAAGTCACCGGAAGAGAGAGGTAATGTTGATCGATTACCCATTCATTAAACTCGGCTCCAAACTCTATCTCTGCTCCGGTCACAGAAGCGAGATAATCGGTTTTGCGCTCATTCTCGGCCAGTGCAATTCGCTCGAACACGATCGGTTGCCCCGCCAGTCCGCTCCCAACAGTCACTAATCCACACACACTGTGTTGAAACTGACACGAGTAGCGACCGGGATTAATCTTACCGGTATTTAGCCAGCGGATCCGTAACTTGCCCTCCTCACTGCTGACCAGTGTATCGGTAAAGCTCCCGACCCGCTCCGGGTGAGAGAGTACAAACTGCAGGCACTCCCCTATCGTCTTACACCGATAAAAGTAGTTGAGCAAAAAATCCAAATCCTCTACCGAATACTGGCAGCCCACTTTCGCGCCAATCTCGGGATCGTCTGAGTACTGCTGCAGGAACTCCATCGCGAAATCCGCCTGCCAAACATAGATCTGCTGCAGATGCTGCAGTTCGCTGATGCCGACACCGATCTGTGAGCATAAGGTCGAAGCAACCTCTTCACCGTGGTGCAGTTTAAGGTAGCTGAGTAAATTCCGTAATTGATATGCCGGGTAAGATTGATCGCCCACCATCAAGTTGGGCTTATAACTTTGAGCGCACTTCATTTAGGGTCTTCTTTATTATTGTTTCCTATTTTGTATAAGAAATACCCTGCCATTAAAAGTACTTTTTACATTTTGTCTCAAACTAATATGTCCGGACGGTTACAAATCCATGGGGCGTTTTAACAAAAAGGTTTCTCCCTCAATCGACGTGACATTAATCGCTGAAGTGACTGAGTTGTATCAAAAAAGCCTGCAAGATGCAGGCTTTATAAATGGAATAATTTGAATCTGCTCTTTAACTCACGGCATAAAAAACATAAAGCCAGCTCCAGGAACAGCGAGCTAATCTCAATTCAGTGGCTGGTTTTTCTCCGCCACTTTATTAAAGATTGCATTGAAAGATAGTGACGCTCCATGGGCGATTTTATCGGCAATATTTTTCTTCCGTTGATAGCGTACCTTTATCACGGTTCGCTCCAGCGCCAGCTTCATCACCACATCATCACTGGTTGAAATTGCATCAATAAGCCCTAGTTCTATCGCCTGCTGACCGTACCAATGTTCACCTGTGGCAACCTTACTCAGATCCAGCTCAGGACGATACTGAGCGATAAAAGCTTTAAACAGTTGATGAGTCTCCTCCAGCTCCTGTTGGAACTTAACCCTGCCCTCTTCGGTATTTTCACCGAAGATAGTCAGGGTACGTTTAAAGTCTCCGGCGGTATGTTGCTCATAATCTATGTCATGCTTCTTCATCAGGCGATTAAAGTTAGGCACCTGAGCGACGACTCCGATAGAACCAACTATGGCAAATGGTGCCGCATAGACCTTATTAGCGACACAGGCCATCATGTAACCGCCGCTGGCGGCGACCTTATCGACACAGATAGTCAACGGCAGCTCTGCCTGACGCAGGCGATCCAGCTGACTCGCGGCAAGCCCGTATCCATGTACCATGCCCCCGCCGCTCTCTACATTAACGATCACCTCGTCGCCCGGTTCGGCAATGGCGATGATAGCGCTGATCTCTTCTCGCAGAGAGGCGACCTCCCCCGCGTCGATGCTGCCTTTAAAGTCAACAACAAATACCCGAGGCTCGACTGTCTCCTCCTTTTGGTTCTTCAGCGCCTTCTCTTTCGCCTTCTCCTCTGACTTGAGCTGCTTCTCATAGGCTTTAAATTGCTTCTTTGTGAGTAACTCCTCTTTAAGATCGTGTTTAAGAGTCTTGAGCTCCTCAGAGAGGTTAGTCATTCTCAGCTCGCCCTTCTCTGCCTTTTGTTTAACCGCTGATGCCAACACAACAACCACAACGGCAATAATCGACAAGACAACAGTGATCGCTTTAGCGAAAAACAATCCATATTCGTACAAAAATTCCAAAATATGCTCCGGCTTAATACATTTTTGTTTCTATCAAAAAGTTACGGCTATTCTAACAGCCCTAAGCTTAATGACAAATTAAGAAAAAACCCGGCAAGTGCCGGGTTTTATGTGTCGTCCAATGAGTTAAGTGAAATTAGCCCGCCGGAACCGCGCAGGGCTGAATCACATCCTTATCCTGAACCAGTATAGTTGCATCTCCCTTTCCTGCGGTAGAGGCAAACGTTGCGACCTGCTGCTGCATCTCAACGGTCGCTGCCGCCGAACCTTCCGGCCCTTCAGGACTGATGATAGAGCTGTGATGCCCCTTAGTGAAACGTACGGCACCCGAGCCCGCCGTTGTCGTATCGATACACTCCAGTCCCAGGTTGGCAATCAGAGGCTCGGTACCCGCCGTCGGGAATCCCTCGACACTGTTTGGCAATACCTGATCGGGCAGATGCTGATCACCATCACCTACCACTTCAATCAGGTGGATAGGTAATCCGCTCGCCTTTAACATGGCGGCGTGGTTGATCGGATCCGCACTATCGACAGCCGTCTGAACAGCAAAAGCGAAGGCCGGTAAAAACTCGGCATAGACAGCCTGAACAAGGGCGGCATACTCCGGCGTACCTGGCTCATAACCTTCGGTATTCGCTTCATCGACTAACGCCTGGAAAGTATCACTTGCGGTCACATTCTCAAACAACATAGGTCCGAAGGTCGCCGAGCCGATAAAGGTACCAGCCAATCCACCGGTCGGTGCCACCAGCGATGCGGCATTAAGCTTATAGACATAGCTCAAATCTGCACCGGAATCGGGGTGAGTTAATCCCGTGCTTGCGTAGGTAGCAAAATCTGCACCTACAATACCTGCCAGACTCAAGCCCTGAGCACTTATCTTTGTAATATCGAACATCTGAGGCATCTGAGCCTGGGCAAGCCCACCGGCAAGACCGGTTAATGAGGCTCTCAGGGCCAGGTGATCCATGGTTGCCTGACGGAAGTTATCCCTCACACTCAAGGTGCTCTCGATATTGATAAAGACTAACGGGTTCCCGTTCTTGAACGCATCGGGTTGACCTATCACAGCCCCATAGGATGGATCTGAAGATGAGACCTCATAGATACCGTCACCGTTGGCATCGAATGAACGAGAACCATGCAGCGGCATATCGATAGCTACCGTCGCGATTCCCATTGCGGCGTAGGTGCCGGCATAGGCTAAAGCGGTCTCTTTACCACTGCCCAGACCGTGCATGGCAAGGTTAGTCGGCCACCCCTGCGTCGGAGGTGTAAATGGCAGCCCTTGAGCCGCATAGAAGGCGGCAAGGCGTTCGGCATTAGGCATAGAGATCAGGACAGGCACCGTTTCGCTGCCTGTCGGCTGTGGAATCGGGTTAAACTTAGTCAGGTGCTTAGCCTTATCCGCTGCAGTGCCATCATCGAGTAACCAGGTCTTACCGGCCAGGAGCGCAGGGTTAGCGATACCTTCGGCTGGGTCGATGCCATAAGCCATCGCCTGTGCCCCATAGGTCTGCTGACTCATACTGCCGGATTCAAGTGCAAGAAGCACTGAAACAGGACTATCACCCAGTGCCTTCCAGTAATCACTGATGCCGGCACACATAACCGAATTACATGTGCCATAAGTTGGCAGGGTCACCTGCGCGGTATACACATCCGCCAGGCTCGACACCACATAGGCGGCGCCATCGGCAGGAGTCAGACCGGCAGCCTGCGCCACGGTGATCCCCAGAGGATGCGGAACCGGAACTGAAATAGAGGGTGCATAGGGGTTACCCGGTGTCGGGTCCACCATAAGCAGCTTACTTGTCTCATAGACATCGGCTACCGACTGTGTGGTAAACAGGCCGGAGTAACTGATACTGGCGCTATCCACGCCATGGGCGGCTGACATCCCCTTCTCGTAACTGTTGACTAAGGTCTGCAACATCAACTGATCCGGCGTTTCCAGCGGTTTTGTCTCGATATCTAACTTAAGCAGAAGATAAGTTGACGATGGAGCTATGCTGCGGCCTTCTGAATCCAGGATAAGATCTGTGGTCGCATATATATATGACTGATTTGACTTGAGTGGCTTAAGCGGCACGATAGCAATTGTGTTGCCTGAGCCTTTGGAGACAAAATCGACACCGAACTGAAGCTCTGCGCCGACTTTACATGCAGAAACCGAAGGCGCGGCTTTACATTCAGGATCTGACGATAACGGGCCACCTACCGTCGCCTCAAACACTCTTACCGCACCGGGCTGGAATACCGAAGCCACATCCAGGGAAAGCACGTTACCGTCGTGATCGGTTGCCGGGTCGACGTTAATGGAGATAGGTGCAGTGGTAGACCAACCATCGAGTGCGCCAAGTGCCATAGAGGGGTCGGTATAATCACTGCTGCCATCGGCTGATTCACCCGGGATGTTAATGGTGCCATCTAACGTTCCACTAAAAAGTAGATCATTGGGCAGAGGAACGTCACCAACAGCAGGATCAGGATTAAATAAAATATGAGACTCAGGGATCAGAGGCTCAACCTTATCCGTGAGTTCATCGACACTATCTTCACTACATCCTGTAAGCCCAAGCGCAGATGCAATAGCAACACCCAAAAGGAGTCTTTTCATCTTTTTTCCCCAAATCTTGTTGTAATAATTTTATTTTCAGCAAAAAATTGGTCACAATACTCGGAATGTATGACCAAAGAGGACTTTTCTAAGTCCTTACCTAAGCTAAAGTTAACGTAAAAATATTGAGTTAGCTACAATTTTGTCACATTCGACCAACGAATAGGCGAACAATAATCAATCATTTGTTTAAAACAAGTGTTCATCATATCGGTGACTCTAGAGGTGGCGGGCTTTTCCGTCGATAGGAAATATTGACTCATGTTGGAATATCAAGCTGCAAAAGATCTACTCATTAACAAAACTATCCTGGTTACAGGTGCGGGTGACGGCATAGGGCGCGCCGCAGCAATCAGTTTTGCAAAGCACGGCGCCACGGTAATTCTTCTGGGTAAGACAGTTAAGAAACTCGAAGCGGTATATGATGAAATTGAGCAGGCGGGTTACCCTAAACCGGCTATCGTGCCTTTGGACCTTAAGGGCGCTACAGAGCAGAACTATCTGGATATGGCTCAAACTATCGAAGAGCAGTTTGGTCAGCTTGACGGCTTGCTTCACAACGCGAGCATGTTAGGTGTATTGGGCCCGTTTGAGCATATCTCTATGGACTCGGTAAACGAGGTGATGAAGGTCAATGTCATCGCCGAGATCATGATGACTAAGGCATTGTTACCTGTGATGAAGAAAGCACCACAGGCTTCGCTGGTATTTACCTCCAGCTCAGTGGGGCGCCAGGGGCGAGCCTTCTGGGGTGAGTACGCCATCTCCAAATTTGCGACCGAAGGGATGATGCAATCTATCGCCCATGAATATGATGGTACAAATCTGCGCGTTAACAGCATCAATCCAGGTGCGACCCGTACCGCTATGCGAGCCAATGCTTATCCGGCTGAAAACCCGCAAACGCTTAAAGCCGCAGAAGAGATTATGGCCACCTATCTCTATCTGATGGGCGATGACTCGGTTGGAGTCAATGGTCAGCAACTTAATGCACAATAGTTGGTAAAGAGAGCGGGTTTCAACGACAGGAGACCCGCATGACCCACTCGGCCCAATGCAAATCCGGGTTCAGGGGCCACGCCAGGATTTCCTTTCACCTTTTCTAATCAATTATCTTTGCCGCAATAGCGTTTGCGGATATTTACTCCCGGTTCCGCTAACGACGGATACAAAAAAGCCGCTTCATAGCGGCCTTTTATTGTAGATATTATTGAGAGGTGTCGTGTCAGAGTTAACTGCGCTGACGACCGTTCTTAGCTGCACTAGCCTTATGTTTATGTACCGCACGCTTAATCTTAGCGCTCTTGACCTTGGCACGGGCAACACTGTGCTTGTCGGTTCCTATCATGGTGCGATTTTCAACTTCCAGCCCGGCCGTCTTTCTCAAGTAGTTAACCTGTTCAAGCGTCAACTCAACCCAACCGCCACGAGGCAGTGATTTAGGTAGCTCGATACTGCCATAACGGATACGGATAAGGCGGCTGACCTGCACATCCTGAGATTCCCACAGGCGACGAACTTCGCGGTTACGTCCCTCAGAAAGGGTCACGTGCCACCACTTATTCATCCCCTCACCACCGGCCGCTTTGACTTTATCAAAGTTAGCCGGACCATCTTCGAGGGTGACTCCCATACGCAGATGTTGAATGCAGGCATCACTCACTTCACCGAAGGTACGTACGGCGTATTCACGCTCAACTTCATTCGATGGGTGCATCAAACGGTTCGCCAACTCACCGTCAGAGGTAAACAGCAATAAACCTGAGGTGTTGATATCCAATCGGCCCACTGCAACCCAGCGTGAATCTCGGGTTCGAGGCAGACGGTCGAAAACAGTTGGACGACCTTCAGGATCTTTACGGCTGCAGATCTCACCTTCCGGTTTATGATAGGCGATCACCCGACAAACGATATCCTCTTCGGATTTGATTGAGATAGCACGGCCATCGATTCGAACCTTGGCATCGGCTTCAATTCTGTCACCCAGACTGGCTATCTCACCGTCTATACTAACTCGACCTGCAGCAATCCATGCCTCCATCTCACGACGGGAGCCATGGCCTGCACGGGCCAAGACTTTCTGCAATTTTTCACTCATTAGTAGACTCTTCTATGTTTTGTGTTTCTTCAGGCCCAACCTCTTCACCTGCTTTCTCAGCAGAGTTCACATCTGAAAAGAGGGCCGCTAATGACTCAGTATCCGTCAGCGGTGGTAGATCCGCTAAGGTATCTAAGCCAAAGTAGGCTAAAAAATCTGTAGTAGTTGCATAAAGTGCGGGTCTTCCCGGTACCTCTTTATGCCCCACCATCTTTATCCATTGCCTGTCTGTTAAAGTTTTAATGGTATGGCTACTCACTGCCACGCCACGAACAAACTCGATATCACCACGGGTGACCGGTTGACGATAGGCTATCACTGCCAGGGTCTCCAGTGTCGCACGCGAATACTTGGGCGCCTTCTCCTGCCATAGGGGTTGAAGAAAAGGGCTTAATGAATCGATCGATTGGAATCGATAACCGCCTGCCACACTCACCAGCTCAATCCCCCTGCCCTGATAATCTTGCTGCAACTCCTCTATCGCGAGTTTAATCTTAGCTCTCGATACATTGAAGTTGACCAAAACCGTCTCTTTTAAACTTTTAATCGAAACAGATTTGCCCATCACAAACAGGCTAGCTTCAATGAGTTGTTTAAGCTGATCCGGATTTATCTGCAGCTGTTTTTTCTGGCTCAATCAATACGCCTTCACATATATGGTTGAAAATGGTTCACTCTGCCTTAAATCGACTAAAAGCTCTTTTATCAGCTCCATCAAGGCAAGAAAGCTCACAACGACTCCACCCCGCCCCTCTTCGATATCGAACAAGGCTTCAAATGGCAGATAATCCTCACCATCGAGCAGTGCTAATATCTGACTCATCCGCTCTCGGGTAGACAGAACCTCACGTTTCACATGATGGTGCTCTGTCGCTTCGATCCGCTTTAGAACCGAAGCAAAAGCCCGGGCGATCTCGGTCAAAGACACCTGTGGCGGCAATATTACCGGCTTGATATTATCGGCCGGTGTCGCTTTTGCCTGAAACACATCTCTTTCGAGACGAGGGAGTTCATTTAAACGCTCCTGAGCTTCCTTGATAACCTCATAGGCTTTAAGTTGACGTATCAACTGAGCCCGCGGGTCCTCTTCATCCTCATCTTCCAGCTCAGGCCTGGGTAACAGTAATCGAGACTTAATCTCGGCTAAGGTCGCCGCCATCACCAGATAGTCGGCGGCCAGCTCAACTCTGCCACCCTGAAGCAGATTGATATACTCTAAATATTGTTCGGTCACAGGCCAGATAGGTAATTCAACCACATCCAACTTCTGTTTACGGATCAGATATAAAAGAAGATCTAAGGGGCCTTCGAAAGACTCGAGAAAAACTTCGAGGGCCTCCGGCGGTATAAATAGATCTGCCGGTAATTGCTTTACCGGCTCACCTCTGACAATAGCCAAGGGTAAACTTTTTTGAGTCCCTTGCATCTACTGTCCTTGCGTATCAATGATTCATATCGGGCTGACCCGGGTAAAACCAACCTGGTGGCCCTATCGCCCCGAGTCGGCGAAACGCGCGATTATACCCTGTTAGGCAAACAATGCACAGTCTTATATAAAGGAACTCACATCACCGGCACCTTCACGCAGCACCTCGATCTCCCCTTCTGACATATCGATTACCGTAGTGGGCTTCTCACCCAGGTAGCCACCATGAATGATGAGGTCAACCTGATGCTCTAAAATATCACGGATATGTTCAGGATCAGACTCAGTAAACTCCTCACCCGGTAAAATCAAACTGGTTGACATCAAAGGGGCGTCCAGCGCCTCAAGTAAAGCAAGTGCGATCACATTATCCGGGACCCTGATGCCTATGGTTTTCTTCTTAGGATTCTGCAGGCGTTTTGGAACTTCCTTAGTGGCCTTGAAGATAAAGGTAAAGGGGCCCGGAGTATTTTGTTTCAATACTCTGTATGCCTGATTATCGACTCTGGCATAGGTGGCCAGCTCAGATTGGTCACGGCACATCAGCGAGAAGTTATGGTCATTATCAATCTGACGAATACGTGCAATTCTGCTCATCGCATCCTTCTCACCGAGCAGACACCCCAGCGCATAACCCGAGTCTGTCGGGTAAACAATCACACCGCCATTTTTGATCACCGTCACCGCTTGATTGATCAAACGTGCCTGGGGGTTCTCTTCATGTACATAAAAAAACTGACTCATCTCGCTCCCATCCAATTATCCATTTGGCAAGCTCCGGACCACAGAGCTGCATTTGCCGTAATCATCCGCCGCTTCACGGGGCTTAGATTATCGGGCTGTTTATTTCGTCTCACTTAACACACCTGAGTTAAAACTATCAGCTATCGGAACAGATATAGATATTTTAGGATAAGTTTTAACATTCAGTAATATTAAGCGCTTATCCAGTTATCCATCTGCCATACCCAGTTGACGCCTTTTGGCTGGTACATATTCTTTCCCAGTTCAGTCCAGCTCCCAGGAAAATGGAAATCACTCCCGAGAGAGGCATACAACTCATTTTTCAAACTCAGTGCAATCAGATTATTTCTATCTTCAACCGTTTGCTGACTGACCACGACCTCCATGGCATCACCACCGGCCTCTTTAAACTCTCTAACCAGACGCTTTACCCATTTAGCCGAAAGTTTATAGCCACCGGGGTGAGCCAAAACAGCTATACCGCCGGCACCTTGAATCACCTCAACGGCCGAGGCCATGTCGTTCCAATTATTGGGCACATAGCCGGTTTTCCCACGGGCTAAATATTTTTTAAACACATTAGCCATACTGGTCGCATAGCCATGGTCGGCTAACCAACGGGCATAATGCCCCCGGCTCAGTGCTGCTCCACCCGCCAGCTCTCTGGCCCCCTCATAAGCTCCTTCTATACCCGCTTTGGCTAACCTCAATCCAATCTCTTTCGCACGAAGTTCACGTAAGTTACGTTGATTAGCCAGAAACTCAACGAGCTGTTTATCTTCGATATCGATATTCAGGGCCACAACATGAATGTCATGGTTATGCCAACGTGTTGAGATCTCGACGCCATTGATTAATGCCAGCGGCGTCGCATGGCGATCATTATAAGCATGCGCCTCGGCTAAACCGGCCGTAGTATCGTGATCTGTTATCGCAAACATCTCGACGCCATTGGCAATGGCTCTGTCGATTAACTCTGAAGGAGTCAATTGTCCATCGGACGCTGTCGTGTGGCTGTGAAGATCCGCCAATATAGTTTCATCTGTCATCTGCTTATTCTACTTGAGTTTATTGCCGAAAGGCTAATAAACATGCCTAATCGACAAATTCTCTGCCCCCTCTCCCCCCCTGCCAGGCAATAATCTGAGTTATCGATGTGAATTTTGTGCAAAAATGTAAAAATTAAAAATATTCAATTGACAGGGTTCACTTGCAAATGCTTTTATATAACCACTTGGAGGCAATTGGTGTCTTTAAGCATTTTTACATGATCTTATTGAAGGTTCGAATGAACATATTTTCACAAGCACAAAACATCAATTGGTGGTGGCACTTCCCAACTTAGCGGGTGGTGTGAAACTCTGTGCTCATGTAAAAGAGACAAGATTCAACAAAAAAGCCCGCATAGATTGCGGGCTTTTTTGTACTTAATTTTTATTAAGAACCTAAGCCAAGCAAACTCTAGTGCGATAAAAAACGATTAAAAAGCGAGAGAACAGATGAAGATAGCCCAAGTAAAGACAAGTAAGGAGGTGAGTAGTTACCATGCCGATCCCCTCAGCTTGTATCAGCATCTTACCCATGACGCACCGCATACTATGCTGCTCGAATCGGCGGAGATAGACAGTAAAGATCATCTGAAAAGCATTGTGATGACCCATGCCGCCATGATGATCCGCTGCGATAACTACCGGCTGACCTTCACGGCTTTAACAGCCAACGGTCACAAGCTTCTCCAGGGCATTCAAGGTTTCTTCCGTCAAGCCGAATCGGACTTAGATGGTGATGTATTAACTATCATCTTAAGCAGAGCGGTCGCTCAACTCGATGAGGATGCCAGGTTAAAGTCAAACTCTCCTCTCGATGGCCTCAGGGCTCTAATCAAAGAGATAGAGTGCGGCGACGCTCCTGGCTTCGAGGATCTGTTCTTAGGAGGGGTGCTAGCCTATGACCTGATTGACACAGTAGAACCGCTGCCTCAGGTTCCTCTGGGGGATAACACCTGCCCCGACTACCTCTTCTATCTCGCCGAGACATTGATTTTAATCGATCACCAGCAGCAACAAGCCAACATAGTGACCCATGAGTTCAGCGCCGGCAACAGCCTTGCCGATTCCGACTACGCCTCAGTGCTTAAGCAAAGAGTTCAAACACTGCAAACACTCTCAGATGAAGAGGTCAGCGTTAATGAGTTGGTCACACTGGATGCACAGACCCGGGTTAACATCAGTGACGATGACTTTAAGGCAACGGTTAACGAGCTCAAGTCAAATATTGTCGCCGGAGACATCTTTCAGGTGGTGCCATCACGCAGCTTTAACCTGCCTTGTCCAAATACATTAGGTGCATACCGGGCATTGAGACAGACAAATCCAAGCCCTTATATGTTCTATTTCAGGGGCGATGATTTCACCCTCTTCGGTGCGTCTCCCGAAAGCGCACTCAAATATGAAGCCCACACAAACCAGGTCGAGATCTATCCCATAGCCGGAACCCGTAAACGGGGTAAAACCGCCGACGGGGATATAGATTTCGATCTCGATAGCCGAATAGAACTGGAGCTTCGCCTCGATAAGAAGGAGCTGTCTGAACACCTGATGTTGGTCGATCTGGCTCGCAATGATATCGCCCGGATCAGTCAAAGCGGCAGTCGTAAGGTTGCTGAACTGCTGAAAGTCGACCGATACTCTCATGTGATGCACTTAGTTAGCCGCGTTACCGGACAACTTCGCAGCGATCTCGACGCCCTGCACGCTTATCAGGCCTGCATGAATATGGGGACACTAACCGGAGCACCCAAAGTGAGTGCAGCCCAGCTTATCAGAGCCGCAGAAAAGAGCCGTCGTGGCAGTTATGGCGGCGCTGTGGGCTATCTCAACGGCCTGGGAGATATGGATACCTGTATCGTCATTCGTTCAGCCTTTGTCAAAGACGGAACAGCCCACATACAGGCGGGAGCCGGGGTCGTATTTGACTCTGATCCACAAGCCGAAGCCGACGAAACCCGTCAAAAAGCCCAGGCCGTGATATCAGCAATTAAACTCGGAGGTGGATTATGAAGCTGTATCTACTCGATAACTTTGACTCATTCACCTACAACTTAGTCGACCAGTTCAGAAGCCTGGGCTATGAGGTTGTTATCTACCGTAATGACCTGGACGCTGACTTTATTGCCGATAAGGTTCTCAACGAAACAGACAGGGCCGCACTGGTGCTGTCTCCGGGCCCCGGTGCTCCCCATGAAGCGGGATGTCTGATGGAGCTGATCGAAAAATTAGCCGGTAAAGTCCCCATGCTAGGTATCTGCCTGGGTCACCAGGCGATGATCGAGCATTTCGGCGGCAAGGTCGAACGCGCCGCAGAGGTGGTACATGGTAAGGCCAGCCCGACATATCATCGACAAGAGGGGATATTTCAGGGGTTACCGTCACCACTGCCAGTGGCCAGGTACCACAGCTTAGTTGCGACTCACGTCCCTCAATGTTTGGACGTTATCGCCACCACCGAACAGATGCCGATGGCGATATCTCATCGTCAATACAAGGCCGTCGGCTTTCAATTTCACCCCGAATCGATACTCACAACCCTCGGCAGTCAGCTGCTGATCCAAACTCTTAACTATCTAACCTGCAGTGAAGCAGAAGAGGGAGCAGGCGCATGAGCAACAATACAGATCTTCAACCACTCATCGACAAACTATACCGGGGAAGCAGCGTCTCACGCAGCGAAGCCAAACAACTGTTCAGCGCCATCATAAACGGCGAGATGAGCGAAGTGGCAATGGCAGGAATGTTAGTGGCCATGAAGATGCGCGGCGAAACTATTGAGGAGATATCCGGCGCGGCAGATGCTCTTCGCGGAGCGGCCAAGGCATTCCCCGCTCCAAATGAAGCGACCCGAAGCCAGGGGATCGTCGATATCGTCGGTACCGGTGGCGATGGTCATAACACCATTAATATCTCCACTACGGCGGCCTTCGTTGCCGCAGCCTCAGGGGCAAAGGTGGCTAAGCATGGCAATCGCAGTGTCTCCAGCAAGTCAGGCTCATCAGATCTGCTGGCGCAATTTGGTATCGACCTGACCATGGCACCTGAGACCGCCCGTGACTGTTTAGATAAATTGGGGCTCTGCTTCCTTTTTGCTCCCCACTATCATGGCGGCGTGCGTCACGCGGTTCCGGTCAGACAGGCGCTTAAAACCCGTACTCTGTTCAATGTCCTCGGGCCACTGATCAACCCATCACAACCTGACTACATCTTACTCGGCGTATACAGCGAAGAGTTGGTCAGGCCCATTGCAGAGGTACTCAAAGCCCTGGGGATGAAACGCGCCATGGTGGTACACGGAAGTGGACTGGACGAAGTCGCCGTACATGGTAATACTTCAGTGTGCGAACTCACCGATGGCGAGCTGAAACAATATATCTTAACCCCACAGATGCTGGGTGTGCCTGAGGCAGATCTGAAAGAGTTAGAGGGCGGCTCTCCTGAAGAGAATGCCGGGTTCACCCGTGCAATCTTACAGGGACAGGGCCTGACGGCACATACTAACGCAGTCGCGGTCAATGCCGGTTGCGCCCTCTACATCTCTGGAGTGTGTGATAGCGTGGAAGCCGGCACCTCGCTGGCAAAGGCGACGCTCGCCAGTGGCAAAGCCTATTCACTTCTAAAGCAGCTTGCCAGCGCGAGCACTAACCAAACAACAGCCGGAGCATGAGTGTGAGCAGTTCATCTACAACCAAAGAGAGTAACGTATTAACCAGGATAGTCGATACCAAAGCGGCCCACATAGACGCGCTGAAATTACGCTTTCCGGAAGCGACACTTGAACCCAAGATCTCAGACCGTAGCCTGTTCGATGCCTTGAAGGCCCCCAATGCCGGCTTTATCTTCGAGTGCAAGAAAGCCAGCCCATCTAAGGGGCTCATTCGTGAGCGGTTCGATGTCGAGGCGATAGCCGATGTTTACAATTACTACGCGGCCGCAATATCGGTACTCACCGATGAGCAGTTTTTCCAGGGTGACATGGATTACATTCCCAAGGTGCGCGCTCGCGTGAAGCAGCCCATCTTATGCAAAGACTTCTTCGTCGACCGATATCAGGTCAGACTCGCCGCTCACCAGGGCGCCGACGCCATCTTGCTAATGCTGTCAGTACTCGATGATGAACAGTATCGTGCACTTGCCGCCGAAGCCGAGAAATACCAGCTCGACATGCTTACCGAGGTGAGCAACGAGCAGGAGCTTAAACGTGCCATAGCGCTCGATGCGGCTATTATCGGCATCAACAACAGAAACCTGCGGGATCTCTCAACTGACCTGGCCACCACAGAAGCACTGGCGCCTCATATTCCCTCAGACAGAGTCGTTATCAGCGAGTCGGGTATCTATAATCAGACTCAGGTACGCCGGTTAAGTCCACTGGTCGATGGCTTTCTGGTGGGCAGCTCCCTGATGGCCGAAGAAGATCTGGACCTGGCTTGCCGCACCCTCACCCTGGGCCATAATAAAGTATGCGGCTTGACCCGCGGTGAAGATATCCAGGCCGTGGCCGATGCCGGTGCTATCTATGGCGGATTGATTTTTTATCCAAAATCTCCCCGTGGAGTGAGCCTTGAGCGCGCCAGCGAACTGGTCGAGCATCACAGGGCCACCGGACCCGCGCTTAACTTTATTGGTGTCTTTGTTAACGAAGAGCCGCAGCTTATCGCCAAGATAGCAAAGCAGCTAAACCTCTTTGCCGTGCAGCTTCATGGCAGCGAATCTGAATATGAGATAGCTCAGATAAGAGCGGCGCTGAGCGCAATGAACTGTAAGGCGCAGATATGGAAAGCGGTTGCCGTCAATGCCGATGTAGAGAGCCAGAGCGCTATCTCGGTGCCCGCAAACGTGGACCGGGTACTGTTCGACAGTAAGAGCAGTCAATCCGGAAGGTCACAATTTGGCGGTACAGGCGTCACTTTCAACTGGCAACAGGCACTACCGAACAAGCATGCGGCCATGTTGGCCGGCGGTTTGACCCCACAGTTGGCAGCAGATGCGAGCCAGCAGGGCTTCTATGGACTCGACTTTAATTCGGGTCTGGAAAGTGCCCCTGGGATTAAAGATCACGACAAAATTGCCGCCGCATTTAAGGCCTTGAGAGAGTATTAATCTCAAGAGACAGATTTTAAACAGAATTATCAACTTAACTTTGGACATGTTGCACAGCGAGTACAGTTCCGAGATTAAGAGCGAGCATCAGGAGTGGCGCAGAGTGAATAAGCGAACACCCAAGACAATCGACTCCTTCTCAGTAGCAAGAGATCTCGTTGAGCGACACATTAGGATATGACTATGACCAAGCTCGATCCCTATTTCGGTGAATATGGCGGCATGTACGTCCCGCAGATACTCGTACCGGCCCTTAAACAACTCGAAACAGCATTTGTCGAGGCCCAGGAAGATGAAACATTCAGAGCCGAGTTCAACGATCTGTTAAAGAATTACGCGGGGCGCCCCACGGCATTGACCTTGACACGTAACTTAAGCCCGAATCCTCTGGTGAAGATCTATCTCAAACGCGAAGATCTGTTACACGGAGGTGCACACAAGACCAATCAGGTATTGGGTCAGGCGCTCCTCGCTAAACGCATGGGCAAGAAAGAGATCATCGCCGAAACAGGCGCCGGTCAACACGGCGTCGCAACGGCCCTCGCCTGTGCCCTGCTGGACCTGAAATGTAAGGTCTATATGGGGGCTAAGGATGTCGAACGTCAATCGCCCAACGTTTTTCGGATGAAACTGATGGGCGCCGAAGTCATTCCTGTAACATCCGGCTCTTCAACATTAAAAGATGCCTGTAACGAAGCGATGCGTGACTGGTCCGGTAGCTACGACAGGGCCCACTACCTGTTGGGCACGGCGGCCGGCCCCCATCCTTTCCCGACGATTGTGCGTGAATTTCAACGTATGATAGGCGAAGAGACCAAGCAGCAGATCCTGGCATGTGAAGGCAGACTTCCCGATGCGGTTATCGCCTGTGTTGGTGGCGGCTCGAACGCTATCGGCATGTTTGCAGACTTTATCGAAGAGGAGTCGGTTAAGCTTATCGGTGTTGAGCCTGCCGGCTTAGGTATCGATACGCCTATGCATGGCGCCCCTCTGAAACACGGAAAAACCGGAATATTCTTCGGAATGAAGGCCCCGTTGATGCAAGACAGCGAAGGACAGATCGAAGAGTCATACTCGGTATCGGCTGGCCTGGACTTCCCCTCGGTAGGTCCGCAACATGCCCACCTTGCGGCCACTGGCCGCGCAAGCTACGAGTCTGCTACCGATGAGGAGGCACTGGAAGCATTCCAGCTGCTGGCTCGAAGTGAAGGGATCATTCCGGCACTGGAGTCCGCCCATGCTTTAGCCTACGCCATCAAGCTGGCAAAGGCTGCCA
Source organism: uncultured Shewanella sp. (assembly GCF_947501225.1). Lineage (GTDB taxonomy): Bacteria > Pseudomonadota > Gammaproteobacteria > Enterobacterales > Shewanellaceae > Shewanella. The sequence goes on along the minus strand of NZ_CANMUW010000001.1, from coordinate 765,287 downwards.
CGAAAGAGACACTACTTGTGGTAAATCTATCCGGGCGGGGGGATAAAGATATCTTTACCGTCGCCGACATCCTTGAGAAACAGGAAGCAGAAACAGAGAAGGAGAGCGGTGATGACCGAATCTAAACAAGCAGACCGTTATCAGGCAGCATTTGAGGCACTGAAAGCCAAGAGTCAGGGCGCGTTCGTGCCGTTTGTCACCTTGGGCGACCCGGGCCCAGAGCTGTCAATGAAGATCATCGATACTTTAGTCGAAAACGGTGCAGACGCGCTCGAGCTTGGCTTTCCGTTTTCAGATCCACTCGCCGACGGCCCGGTGATCCAGGGGGCGAATCTGCGTGCCCTGGGAGCGGGGATCACACCATCTCAATGCTTCGACATGCTTAAAGCCATTCGAGCCAAATACCCTCAGCTACCGATAGGGCTGCTGTTATACGCCAATCTGGTTTACGCCAACGGCATCGATATCTTTTATGCCAAAGCCAAGGCCGCCGGTGTCGACTCGGTATTGATCGCCGACGTGCCGGTGGAAGAGGCTGAGCCATTTATCCTATCGGCTAAGAAGCATAATATTGCTCCTATCTTTATCGCTCCGCCTAATGCCGACACTGAAACCCTCAAGCTGGTCAGTGAAAAAGGTGAAGGCTACACCTACCTGCTGTCACGCGCAGGGGTCACCGGCACCGAATCAAAGGCGGGCATGCCGATCAGCGATATTCTCAGCCGACTAAAGACGTTCGATGGCGCCCCCCCTCTTCTGGGTTTCGGTATCGCCGAGCCCTCACAGGTTAAGGCGGCGATTCAATCCGGTGCCGCTGGGGCAATATCCGGTTCAGCGGTAGTCAAGATCATCGAAGCGAACAGAGACAACGAGGCGGCGTTGCTCACCAAGCTTGCCGAGTTTACCCGTAACATGAAGGCTGCAACATCGGCTGACTAGAATGCTGCGATAAAAATAGCGCCTCTGCGGCGCTATTTTTTGAACTGGTATAGTGAGCATCAACCCTCTTTGGCCAGATACGCCATGATCTGCTCCATGTCGAGGTCGTAATCATCGGCCGTGACGCACTTGACGATCAACTCATCGGTTGTCGAGGCCAGATCGATATCGTTATCGACCTCAAAGTGGTTGGGATGCAGGGAGTAAAATGGCTTAACTCTGGGCCGGATCGGATCTTCAAGGTTATGACTCTCGACAATGGCCAGTCTGTTTGAATCCAGCTCAACCAAGGCCCCCACCGGATAGACCCCCATACACTTGATGAAGTGATCGACCAACTCATCGTCTAATTCATTATTCTTTGCCAACGCACGCAGGATATTAAACGCCTTCACCTGGGGGTAGCCCTGCTTGTAACAGCGATTCGAGGTCAGGGCATCGAAAATATCACAGATGGAGATCATCCGACCATAGATTGAGATCTCAGCAGCCGTAACGCCGTTAGGATAGCCCTTGCCGTTGAGCTTTTCATGATGAAGCTTAGCCACCTCCAGGCTCAAGGCATCGATATCCGGTGTCCTCTCTATGGTATCGATGGAATGCTGAGCGTGAGACTTCATCACCTCGAACTCCTCGTCGGTCAGCTTGCCCGGTTTATTGAGGATGCTATCGGGGATCATGATCTTACCCACATCATGTAAAAACCCCCCTACAGCCAACTTCCTCACCGTCTCCTTGTCAATTTTGAGATAAAACGCAAAGATGGTGATGAGTACCGATACGGCTACAGAGTGCTCAAGCAGGTATTCATCCTTGTGGCGAATATTGATGACACAGGCCAGAGCATCCGGATTATCGAAGATAAGATCGATAGATTCATCGGTAATGTCGCTGACGGGACCTAAATCCAGTGGGCAACCATTTTGAGCGTCATGAAACAACTGCTTTTGAATATCTTTAGACTTGTCAAAAACCCGCTTCGCCTTAACCACCTCCTGCTGAAACAGCTTGCCGGATTCTCTTTTAGGCCTGCGGGGTTTTGATTTTGGAGAGGGGGAGCTGGACTTATTCATTTTAGAGGGTTTAGGGATAACACGGGTCTTAGCGGTATCGATAAGAACTTTTTCAATTCCCTTTCTTTTCAGGCCATCGATAATGCCCTCACTCTCGAGCCAATGAGCCTTGACCAGATGAAACTTTCCTTTCGGCCAGGTAATATCCAGAACATACATACCGACACGGACCTTAGAGATATCCTGCTCAACAATCATAAACCGAAGCTCCATTTCACCTTGATTATCGCCCGACCCGAACTCAGCCACAAAAAAGTACCCGCCGATATCAGTATGGCTTAAAAAATCAACAAGGTTCAAACTATCGCTGTGAAATAGGCCAAAATATATGAGCCTGATCGAAAATATTCCAGAGCGTGTTACGTCAACGGGTTTTACTGCAGCACTCTCAACATCCTGAACCTAAACCTTAATTAACCAGCAGTAAACTGATACACCTTATAAAGGATAGACAAAGTTAACTCCCCGACTATTGGGGCCAATAAATTAGCTCATCACAGACCAGATTAAGCAGATCTTCATCATGGGAGATAACCAACAGCCCCAATTGACGTTGGCGGGCATGCTCACTCAATGCCTGCCAGATCTGCTGCTGAGTGATCATATCCAGATGCGCGGTTATCTCATCGCAGAGCAGATATTGAGTCGTAGGGATCAATGCCCTGACCAGGTTAAGCCGCTGCAGTTGCCCGCCGGAAACCTGCGAAGGACGCCTCTGTAACCAGCTGGGATCGATACCATAAGTGCCAAGCAACGGCATAAAGTCATCACTTTTCCAACTCTCTCGCAACGATTGTTTAATCGACAAGCGGGGATTGAAGGCGAACTCACTCTGTTGAATAGCCCACTGCACCGGATTTGCGCTCCCTTTGGCAAAAACGGGCACCGTGACCTCTCCTATGCTCAACGGCTCAATGCCTGCGAGCACCTTAGCAAGAGAAGACTTCCCCGAACCACTGGGACCAAACAAACCCAAATTTTGCCCCGGCACAAGCGTAAGATCGGGAAAACGAAGTTGGGTATTGCCATAGTCTAACCCGGCATTATGCAACTGCAGCATCACTTCTCTCCCAGTTACAGGGTATGGCCTGCCAAAGTGCATGAGTATAAGGAGCACACAGCCCCTTTAGTATCTTATCCGGGGTCGTTTTTTCGACCAAACGTCCCTCCTTCATCACTAATATATCGTCGGCCACTGTCAGTAGTTGTTTAAGGTTGTGACTGATCACCAGTACGCCCCGCCGCTCACTCGATGCAAGTTGTGCCAGATGTTGATACAGCGCGATGACATTGGCACTGTCTAAACCACAACAAGGCTCATCGGCAACCACAAACTCGGTCTGCTGCCAGGTCGCCTGAGCCAATAGCGCTTTTTTCGCCATCCCGCCGGAGAGCTGATGCGGATAACTGACGGCTATCTGACGACTGATTTCAACCTTACTTAACCCATCGCCTCTCCCGGCGGAGAGTGAGGCACGCCGCATTAACTGCGAGATAACCCTGCGCAGCGGATCCAGTACAGTTGCAGACTGAGCCGAGAGGGCGATTCGCTGCCCCCGGGGCAGACTCACATCACCCGAAAGCTTGAATCCTTTGGGCGAACTGCCAAGCAGAGCCTGAGCCAACAGGCTTTTACCGCTACCGCTGGCTCCTATCACACCGGTCAGTTTACCCGGCATCAGCTCAAAACTCAGTGGTGACAGCAGGCTCATCTCCTCTGAGCGTATCGATAACTCATTAACCTTAAGCAAACTCACCTCCGGAAATATGGGTTTGAGGACCTCGTCTCAACGCTTCGATTAAAGTACTGGCGATATATGACAGGATCAGCAGACAGATTAACAATAACCCCCCCGGACATAGGGCTAGCCACCAATGCCCCGTGAGAAGATACTGACTGGCTTGAGAGAGCAGCGCTCCCATGGAGGGATTGGCGGGATCCAGGCCAAAGCCTAAAAATGTCAACGCTGCCATGTGGGTTAACGCATGGGGAAACAGCAACACGCCCCCTACCAGCCACTGTGGGATCACATGGGGCAACATGTGACGCCGTATCACAACCATAGGAGATTGACCGAACTGTTGCGCCAGCTGAAAATAGGGAGCATTAGCGATTGTCTGCATCTCGAAACACAAAAGCCTTGTCAGCTTGGGCCAGTGACTCAAAGCTATCGCCATGATCAATCCATGTTGAGCACCACCAAAAACCAACGCCAGCAGGATAAGCAACAAGAGGTGTGGCAGCGACATGAATACGTCCACCAGCAGATCCACACACCAGCGCCAGCCAGGACTGAACAGGGCAATCATGGCTAGCAACAGGGCAAATAGACAGCTCAGTATCACTGCCAGTCCCCCGGTATAGAAGCTTGTCAATAGCGCCTTGAGACTTCGACTGAAGAGATCCCGGCCCATCCAATCGGTACCAAACAGATGAGCGAGAGACGGCGGTTGATTCTTGTTTAGCAGCGAGATTTCGGTGCCCGAGGTAGGCCAAAGAAGTGCAATGATAATCAAGGTTATCAGACAGGTTAACAAAACAAGCAGTTTGGGTTGCTTAAGGGCTTGCTTCATCTTCTCTCTCCGGGCAGCAAAGATCTGGCCAGACCGTTGGCAGTCAGATTACCGATAAAGACTAGCACCGCCGATATCAGGGTACAGCCCATCAATAACGCCGTATCGTTGGCCAATCCGGCTTTTACCAGCGTCGCACCTAACCCGGGAAAGTTAAACACGGTTTCGGCCAGGATAGAGCCGCCGAATAACTCGGCAAAACTGGCAAAGTGCAGTACGACTGCAGGCAATAAACTGTTTTTAATCACGTGATACCTTAACACTGAGGCATTGCTGTCTCCGTGCAGGCGGGAGTACTCGACAAAGTCGCTCTCGAGAACATCGATCACCTTTTCCCTTGTATGCAGCACAATCGGCGCCATATGAACCAGGGTCAGTGTTAATACCGGAAGTATCAAGTGGTGCCCCATACTCAACAGGCTCTGCTCGCCGAACTGCATTCCAAGAGGGGCCGCACAACACACAGGCGTTAAACTCAATGCCACAGAGAACAAGCTTATCAGTAGCATGCCTAACCAAAACGAAGGGACTGATGCCACTAACCAGGCGCCGTTGCGTATAAACCTATCCGGCCAACCTCCCCGATAGAGACCGGCCAACAAACCGAAACCGTAACCCAGAAAAAGGGAGCAGATCCAACTCAAGCCGATAAGAAGCAGAGAGAGGGGTAAGCGCTCTTTGATGATATCGAGCACACTCTGCTGGTAGAGCTGTGAAAAACCTAAGTTCCCCTGAACAAGTTCAAAAAACCAATGCCACATGCGTTGAGCCACAGACTGATCCAGCCCCAGAGAGGAGATCAGTGCCGCTTTCTGCTCGGCCGAAATGCCGAAAAGGTTACCGTTAAGGTAGCTGTTAATCGGGTCCAGCGGCGAGAAGGCAAGCAAGAGATAGGCTAACAGCACCACTAAGATCAGTTGCAATGCCAGCCTTAAGCCCGTCGATAACAATGAACGAGACCTGAGCCGAAATGGATTGCTTAGCGACATGTCCAGCGCCACTGGCTGATGTTATTGGCTAACGGCCAGCCATGGCCATGAGGTTCGACTCCTGGCTCAGCGAGATCGAGACAGCGGTTAGCCGCGTAGAGATGCCTGAGGTTCACCAGCCAGGTCCAGGGAAGATCCTGACGAATCAATGCCTGAGCGTCTCTCCAATAGGGTAGTGACTCCTGCCAGGACGCGGCATGTCTGGCGCTGTCGAGCACAGCATCTAACTCGGCATTGAAATAATAGCCTGCGTTATAGTAATCCTTCCCCCGATATTGGCTGTGATGAACAAATCTCACCTCACTGGCCGAGTGGCTACCGAAACCAAATAGCACAGGCTGATTATGCATATGCTTATAGATATTCTCCCAACTTTCTCCTCTCGGCATTATCTCAATTCCCAGTGGCTTAACCATCTGCGCCACCGTCAGTGCCAACTGCTCACGTATGCTGTCGCCGGCAAGGTAGTAGAGTGTCATGCTCGCCCTGAGGCCCTGCTTTTGGCGGATGCCATCGATAAGCTCCCAGCCCGATTGCTCAAGTATCTCCACAGCCTGAGACAACTGCTCGTCGGGAGAAACCTGTTCGGGAGTCTCGACCGGCCCCCAGGGCAAGCCATCTGCAATAGAAAATGCCGCTGTGGCGTGGCCATCGAGTAACAGATTCACGAGTACATCACGATCTATCACCCTGTCCACAGCCTGGCGGATAGCCAACTGAGAGGTAACATCATTGCCTATGTCGGCATCTTGCACCTTCTCCATAGGCCAGGAGATCCCGCGGTTATCGACCGTCTCTACACTCCATAATTTAAAGCCTGACGGCAAAAGCTGTGCATAGCGCGGTGCTATGGCGGCCAGATCCAGTTGACCGGCAGCCAAGCGGGAGTAGCGGCTCTCCTCATCGCTGAACACTATGATCAGCTTTTCAAAAAAAGGCTTCTGGCCATAATAGTAGGGATTGACCTTAGCGATTAGCTGTTGTCCCCTATCCCATCGAACCAACTCGAAGGGCCCTGTTCCGGTAGGTAACTGACCATAACCAGATTTATATAATTGAGCAGGAACAACCGCCACATTAATAAGATTATCAATAAAGTTAATATCGGGCTTTATTAATTCAAATGACAGTGAGTTTTTGGAGGTGATGGTGACTTTAGATAAGTTCGTCAAGTCATGAACACTTGCCGCTTTTTTTGCAGTATCGAAGGTAAACTTTATATCATCGGGCGTTAATCGTGAACCATCACTAAATAGTACATCCTCTCTGATATTTACATCCCAAATTAATTTATCTTTAGATAGTTTCCAGGAAACGGCTAAATCAGGTGTCAGATTTAATTGTTCATCCCGTCTTATTAACGATGACTGAAACAGAGGGGCGTTATATTTACCCCATCCATAAATCGGATCGAAACCGCTATCCGGCTCTGCACCTAAGGCAATAGTTAACGTCTTAGGTTGAGCCGTAGCTAAATTCGTAAAAGCTAAAGAGCAACAAAGTGTAATAATAACGAATACTGTTCTCACCGATTAACGCCTGATATCAGAAAAGATGAGTAATACTACTTTCAGATTCGTAACACTACAACTGTCCGATTCGGCTTAACTGCTTATTTGCCGAGAAAAAATGAACATACTTGACCAAGATCACTCTCCGTTTAATGCATTGGTACAATATGTATAGGATACTAGAGCTACATTAGCATTTAAGTATCTATCGATTATGTCCGACGAAACTATCCGCTTTACCGTCTCCCTGCCAGAGTCATTGTTTAATGAGATTGAGTTAGATCAACAAGAGCGTGGTTACCACTCCCGTTCCGAATATATCAGGGACCTGTTCAGGGACCGAATCGTCGATAAACAGTGGAATACCAGCAAGGAAGATGTGGTAGGCGTACTCACCTTAGTGTTTGACCACCATCAGCGCGGACTGTCAGAAAAACTGATCGAGATCCAACATAACCACTTGGTCCATGTGCTGTGCAGTACCCATGTCCATGTGGATCATCATAACTGTTTGGAAACCATCATCATCAAGGGACAGGCATCTGAGGTCAATCTGCTGGTTAATCAGATCTCAGCACTTAAGGGGGTTAAAGTTGCCCGCCTCAGCCGGGCAGGAATCGTTTAACCGGCTCTGACAATCAGTATAATCCCCAGCTAAGGCGATACTTATTTATTATGTATCGCCTTTTTTATACTTCAAAAAAACCAGTAATACTTTTATAATTTTTTTCACATCAAACGATTCAATAATGATCTAGCGCAATTTTTTCAACATTTAAATATTTATAATCCGCAAAAAAACAGAAAGACAAAAAACGAAAAATAAATAAAGGGATTGAACTAATGTTGAAACTTAAATACAGCCATGCCTTAATTATGATTTTATTATCTAATTACGCAATTGCTGAAGATGATATAGAAAGAATATCGGTTCATGGCATTGAATATCAAACGGAGGGAACCTACAACAATGTCTCACTGGGCAGTGATGTTACCATCATAAGCCAGGATATGATTGTACAAGCCGGTAGTGTTGATATTAACAAGATACTCACTCAGTTCGTTCCCGGGCTTTTCGCTAACGGACGGGCGGGCCGTCATACCGATACCGATTACTCCCTGCAAGGCAGCCGCCCTAAAGATATCTTATGGTTGATTGACGGCAACAGACTAAACAACCGTCTCTACGGCTCAACCTATACCGACACAATCAACCCTATGATGATCGAGCGCATCGAGGTGATTAAAGGCGGACAAGGTGCCATCTACGGATCCGACGCCATCGCGGGTGTAATTAACATAATTACCAAGCAATACCAGGGCCATGATCAGGGGGAGGTCTCACTATCTGCCGACACATTGCCAAGCTATGATGCTGGTGCCTTCGTCAGTGCCGAAGTGGGCGAGGTTCAATACACACTCAGTGCCAGCAGCAGCCAATCGGAAGGATATCAACTCTGGCCCGATGAGGAGTACTCCCCTACTGCAGCCTTAGATAAAGAGCGTGGCTATCGGATGAATAATTTCAGCGGCAAGCTCCGCTGGCAACCCAATGATAAACATAGTGTCAGCCTGTTTACTCAGCTGAACAAGGGGCGGCTCGAGCGCCCGCTGGCATACAATGCAATCTTAAGTGAGAACGATAGAGAGCAACAACTCTCCTATCTTGATTGGCAATACCAGGCCAGCGAGCAACTGCTGCTACAAACTAAGGTTCATCACCAGAAGTGGGATTCTCATTACAGTGAGATAACCAAGGATGAGCAGGGAAATATTGAGGTCCCCTACTGGAACTCCTACTGGGGCTTTACCGATATAGGTGCCACAATATCGGCAAATTATCTTACCCATGCGGGTTCACAACTACTCGGCGGCGTTGAATTTCAACAATATGATGGTGCCGATGAGGTGATGGAGTTTGTTGCAGAGAGAGACGATAACTACGCAGCCTTTATCCAGTACCAGCCAACATTTGATGCCCTGCCCGACACGGCGCTCTCCATGGGTGTAAGGTTCAACCGTATCTCAAACAGCGATCAGCACTGGATTGGCTCATTAGGCATCACCCACCTGCTCAGCAAGCAATGGGCACTCAGAGGCTCCATTGCCAATGGCTATCGCCAACCCACGGCTTATGAATCGCAATCTCAGGTCGGTACCCTGGGTAATCCGGAGCTGGAATCTGAAACGAGCCAAAATATTAACCTGGGAATCAGCTTCCAGGGAGAGACACATATCACCTTCGATGCTTTTTGGCGAAATATCGATAACCTGATTGAGGCAACCGATCTCGGTAATGCCGTTTGGCAATACAACAATGTTGCGGGCGATGTCACCAGCTACGGCGCCGACTTTCACCTGGTCACTGACTTGACCGAGGAGCTGGAGTTTGAATTCAGTGCCGGCTATGCCAACGCCAAGCGCCGGGATACGGGAGAGCAGATCTCACGAGTACCAGAGTTCACAGGCTTCACCATGCTCAACTATCAAACCACTGACGAGCTGAACTTCTGGCTCAGCGGCAAATATGTGGGTAAATTCCTCGATTATGGGCTGACCGCAGGTGACTATATTATTGCAAGTGTGGGCGCACAATATTGGTTAACGTCAGATCTAAATCAGCAGATATCACTTACCATAGATAACCTTTTCGATAGTGAAGTGACCCAGAGTATCTTCAAGCATGGACACCGTGCCGAGTACCCCATCGCATCATTCGGTGCCCCTCGCACACTACAGGTCCAATATCGTTACCTCTTCTGATCCCAACCCAGCCCCTGTCGGGAAACCGGCAGGGCAAGATCGTTTCATTACCGAAAATAGGGAGCTTTGTATGAGATTTGTTTTCGTTTTGTATCGATTGAACCTATAATGCCCGACCAGATCAAGATGACAAAAATAAAATAAAGATAACCGGAGTCATTACTTTCATGAACAAGAAGATAAAACATGCCAAACATGCTTTAGCTATTGCTGTAGGCCTGCTGAGCTTCTCCGCTTCAGCAAACGACGCAATCACGGCCGAAGAGTTGGCAACACTGCAGCAGGTGACTCAAGTACAGGTAAGCCCTGACGGTGACAGTGTCGCTTTCACCCGCTCGGTGCCGAGAAAACTTTATCAGGACAAAGATGGCTTGAATTGGGGCGAGCTATATCTTGTCGACGATAAAGGCGTTGAGCGCCCTTACATCACGGGCCAGGTGAATATCAAACAGATCCAGTGGTCTAATGACGGAACATTGATCTATTTTCTTGCCAAGATGGGAGAGGATAAATTCGTCAACCTATATCAGATCCCATTTAACGGTGGTCAGGCGCTGAAAACCATGTCGCTCGATGGCACAGATATCGGGCACTTCTCTCTAAGTGAAGATAACAAGCAGATCGCTCTTTTAGCCATGCCGGCCAAAGAGAAGTCTGAAAAGAAACTCAAGGAGCTGGGCTTTAAGGCCGAGATCTACGAAGAGAATCTGAAAAATAAGCAGTTATTTATTGTTGACCTGGCCATCACCGACAAGCCACTGAAACCTAAGGCGATGGATATTGAAGGATATGTCTCCGATATGCATTGGTCTCCAAAGGGAGATACGCTGCTAATCAAGACTCAGCCTACGGCTCTGATCGATGATAAATACATGAAGTCTAAGTGGCAGATAGTCGATATCGCCACGCAGAAGACCATGACGACATTCATTACCGAAGGCAAATTAGGCGCAGCCGAGTTCTCCCATGATGGTAAATATATCGCCATACACGGTGCCGAAGATAAGCACGACCCGGCAACCGGACGCTTGTTTCTGGGTAATGTCAAAACCGGGGAAGTCACCGATTGGTTACCTGACTTCAAGGGGCATGTGGCCGATTTTGAGTGGGCTAACGATGAGAACACCCTGTATCTGATCGCAAATGTTGACACTCAGTCGGTAGTTGCCACCATCAAACCGGGCAAGACTAAATACAAAGAGGTGGTAAAAGGCGGCAGATTCATCGCCGGCAAGCTGAGTATCTCAGATTCAGATGCTACCGTAGTCTTAAAAGGCAATACGGCCGAGCACCCGAACGAAGTGTTTATGCTCCGCGGCAGCAAGCACAAGCAGACACGTCTGACACATTCAAACGCCTGGTTAGAGGAGAAGCGATTCGCTAAACAGGAGAGTATCGAACTCAAGGCCCGCGATGGTGTCGATATCGGTGGTGTGTTGATCTACCCGTTAGACTATAAAAAAGGCCAACGTTACCCGCTGATAATGTCGGTACACGGCGGTCCGGAGAGCCATGATAAAGATGGTTGGGTAACCAACTACTCACGTCCGGGTCAGATGGCGGCCGCTCAAGGTTATGCCGTATTCTATCCAAACTATCGTGGCAGTACGGGTAAAGGGGTCGACTACTCTAAACTTGGACAGAACGATTATGCAGGCAAAGAGTTTGATGATTTAGTGGACTTTAAAGACCACTTAGTCGACATGGGGTTAGTAGACAGTAAGAAAGTCGGTATTACCGGTGGCTCTTACGGTGGCTATGCATCGGCATGGGCGGCAACAAAACTGACCAAACATTTCGCTGCCAGCGTAATGTTTGTCGGTGTAACCAACCAGCTGTCTAAGTTTGGAACCACAGATATCTCCAACGAGATGCACTTAGTACATGCCCGCTCATACCCATGGGACAAGTGGCAGTGGTACCTGGAGCGCAGTCCTATCTACTGGGCGGGCCAGTCAGAGACTCCGCTGCTGATCATGCATGGTAAGGATGATCCCCGTGTTCACCCGGCTCAATCTATGGAGCTTTACCGCTACATGAAGGTGCAGGGGAAAGATGTACGTCTGGTCTATTATCCGGGTGAAGGCCACGGTAACAAGAAGGTCGCCGCTCAATATGATTACAACCTGCGTCTGATGCGCTGGATGGATCACTACCTGAAAAATGACGGTAAAGAGATGCCTGACTTTAAGCTTGACCATGAAGCAAAGTTAGAAGAGATAACTAAAGCTGACGCTGAATAGTTTTCGGCTGAGTGACTGTTTTGAAGGCCTGATAGCGTTGCCGCTATCAGGCCTTTATTTTATCACGCTAACGCCCACTACATAGTTTCACTCTCCCCTTACCTCTGCTGTTTGGCTCACTTGCTAAAACCCCAAATGCCACTTATGCTTTTAAAGCTCAAAAAGCCATTGATAACCCATTAAATTTACTGAGACTTTACTCCAGTAAAACCTTGTAGGCTCAGAATACGTGAGGCTCTTGGCCACTGAGTCCAGTGCAGGCTTTATGCTCTCATGAAAGACGTTGAGGACTTTTTATATTTATGAAAGACGTTGAAAACTCTTTTTACCGATAAAAGACGTTAAGGACTTTTTATATTCATGAAGGAGGCTGAAGACTCTTATGTTTCAAGCGTTTTACCGGCTCAATGACAACCCCTTTTCAAACCAGGTATCTTCGGACAATCTGTATCTCAGTGAACATCACAGAGAGGCACTGACTTGTCTGAATTACGGTTTAAATGAAACCGGCGGCTTCCTGCTGCTGACCGGTGTAGAGGGCAGCGGTAAAACAAGTGTCATCAATGCTTTTCTGAAACAGGTATCGGCCAGCCACGACACCGCCCTGATCACCAACCCCTCTCTGACCGAACATGAGTTGCTGGCAAAGGTATGTGATAAATTCGATATCTCTTATCAAGGCAACCCCAGCTTAAAGTGCTTCATCGATCTTCTCAGCCAGTTCTTGCTCAATAACGAGCTCCGGGGACGCAGAACACTACTCATCATAGACGAAGCGCAGTACCTTAGCGCAGCAGTACTGGAGCAACTCAGGCTCTTGACAAACCTTGAGACTGATACAAAAAAGTTATTACAACTGGTTTTGGTCGGCCGTCCCGAACTCGGCCGGATGTTAAACCAGGAGGAGCTTAGGCAAGTCGGGCAGAGGATCACCATGAGGTATCACATAGCTTCGCTTTCACTGTCAGATACCTTCGCCTATATCGAGCACCACCTGAGATTAGCAGGGCATCCCGACCCTCTGTTTACCAGGGCCGCCATAAAGGCGGTACACAGATACAGTGGCGGCCTCCCCTCGTTGATCAACAGGATCTGTGAACAAGCCTTGATCATCGGTCATGCCCAATCAAGAGATATCATCGACTCAGGCACCATCTCTACAGCTGTCAGTCAAACTCCCGAGATAAAATTAAAGCCGCGCAATGACTACGCGCTTTTCACCATGCTCGGTGCAACCGCTGTAATGACTATTATGGTGTTATTGACCCTGACAGTGGCATTGAGCGACAGGCCTCAAAATACGCATATCAAACAGAGCGACAAGGCGCTGATACCTGAGCTCGCAGTGGTGGCTCCCCCGAAAGCCGCGAAACAGAGCTCGGCAGCTAGTGAAACTATGCCTTCGCAGAGGCTACAGGCAGAAACCGGATCTCCGATATCAAAGCAGGTTACAAAACCTGAAGCGCGGCTGAACACTGTCATGCTCAATAACGATGTCAGCTATCAATTGACGTCACAGGCTCAGCCAGAGGTCGCTGAGTCAGAGGCGAGTCAGAGCTCTAACCCAAGACCGACTGAAGTTGAAATATCACTAAGTACTGCGACGGGTCACAACGAAGATAAAGCTGCGACATCCGATACTGTGCACAATCAAAGCTGGTACGTGCTGCAGCTCTACGCCGGACGAACCAGACCCGACGACTTATACAGGCTTGGTTGTGAAAATATCAATTTACTCATCAGGCATCACAATGACATCTATTACCTCACCTCTCAGCACCTGACCTTAACTCAGGCCAAACAAGCCAGGCGAGTGATGACGGACAGATGCAAAATAGACGCCTGGATAAAACCCCTGCCAAAGGGGTGGCAACCCCTGATAGCCACTCAGGGATAGGTCCTGCCAACAAAAAGTTTCGCATAAGGTGCACAAGCATAGCCCTAACAGAGTAATGACGTTTATCAAACCAGGCTTGCATGTTACACTCGGCCTCACTTTTTGATCACTTATTCTAATTAAACTCCTATGAAACAACTGCTCGATTTTTTGCCGTTAATTATCTTCTTTGCCGTCTATAAATTGGTCGACATCTATGCCGCCAGCGGTGCATTAATTGCCGCAACCGCACTACAGTTGATAGTGACTTACCTGCTGTATAAAAAAATTGAGAAGATGCACCTTATCACCTTCGTCATGGTGACGGTTTTCGGTACCCTCACTCTGGTCTTCCATGACGACGCATTTATCAAATGGAAAGTCACGGTCGTCTATGCCCTGTTTGCCATTGCCCTGGCTGTCAGTCAATTGATCAATAAGCCTATTCTCAAGAGTATGCTGGGCAAAGAGCTGGTTGTTGAAGACAGAGTGTGGGCTCATGTCACCTGGTACTGGGTCAGCTTCTTCGTGGCCTGTGGTCTTATCAATATCTATGTCGCATTTAGCCTGTCACAAGAGATTTGGGTTAACTTCAAAGTCTTTGGCTTAACGGCGCTCACTCTGGTAAATACCGTGCTCACTGTTATTTACCTCTACAAAAATATGCCTGAAGAACAGAAGAAAGAGTTGAATAATAAATAACCCTAAACAAGGTTAGCCTTAGTTCAGGTGAGATAAGGTTAACGCCTTATAAATATTCCAGTAAAAACCAAAATAGGAACTGACACTATGTGGTATATGATCTCCTCCCAAGACGTTGAAAACAGCTTAGAGAAGCGTCTCAGCGCCCGACCAGAACATCTGGCTCGTTTACAACTGCTTGCCGATGAAGGACGCCTTTTAGTTGCCGGGCCTCACCCCGCAGTAGACAGTGAAACCCCTGGAGAAGCTGGCTTCACCGGCTCTTTAGTCGTTGCTGATTTTGCATCACTCGAAGATGCTCAGGCATGGGCCGATCAGGACCCATACATCGCAGCCGGTGTATATGAAAAAGTTATCGTAAAACCCTTTAAGCGTGTATTGCCTTAAGGCTGACACTCATACCAGGAATTCTGATTGATGAAAATCATCTCTTTTAATATCAATGGCATTCGCGCCAGGTTACATCAACTACAGGCGCTAATCGATAATCATCAACCCGATGTCATAGGTCTGCAGGAAACTAAGGCCCATGACGATGTATTCCCTGTGGCCGATGTAGAAGCCATGGGCTATAAGGTTCACTACCATGGTGGCAAGGCCCATTACGGTGTCGCCATGCTGTCTAAGCTTGAGCCGGTAAAAGTGCAGAAAGGGTTCCCCACCGATGATGACGAGGCTCAGCGTCGCATGATCATGGGTACATTTACCCAGGAAAATGGACGACCGCTGACGATATTGAACGGTTACTTCCCTCAAGGCGATAATATCAATCATGAGACTAAGTTCCCTGCCAAGCGGAAATTCTACAAAGATCTGATGCAGTATCTTAATGAGCACCACACGCCGGATGAAGATATCGCGATAATAGGCGACATAAACATCTCACCGGTAGATCTCGATATCGGTATCGGTGCGCCGAATGCCAAACGTTGGTTGAAAACAGGTAAGTGTAGCTTCCAACCCGAAGAGCGTGAATGGCTGAAGACATTGATGGATTGGGGTCTGCTCGACACCTTCCGTGAACTTCACCCAGAGCGCACCGAGCGTTACTCCTGGTTCGATTATCGCAGCAAGGGCTTCGATGATAACCGTGGACTGCGGATCGATGTGGTACTGGCAACTAAGTCTTTGTCCGAAAGGCTGATAGAGTCCGACATAGATTATAAGCTCAGAGGCATAGAGAAACCGTCGGATCATGCCCCAATCTGGAGCACCTTCAAGTAACTGGAGTGCATCTTAGTTAGCGCAGTCTGGGACTCTGGCCGGTGTTAATCGCCGGCATTGCTCCCACCCAATCGCAACATCCAACCGCTTACAGCAATTCAAAAACTTCTCCCCCCATAATAAAGGCTGATTGCCGGCGAACCGACTTTACTCGTTAAGCTCCCGACAGGACCACCCCATTTAATCGACTGATTTAAACAAACGTTTATTTGGGATACTAATTTGTCATCTTAAGTCAGTTCTCGTCACTTCTCATCACCTTGAATATGAGTGATAGTCATCATATAAAAACAAATTTCGCGACAAGCATCACCATGCAAATTGCCCGCTGAGTCACGAACAGAAAGCAGATGAAGAGCTGAGAGGAAAATATGGAAGCATCTTTTTGGGACGGTAAACGCGCTTCAGGAATTAAAGATAATATTAATTTCAATGAATACAGCTCGGCAGTCGAGGCGATAGAAGAAGCCTTCATCAAATATGCTGACAGGCCGGCGTTTACCAGCTTAGGCTATACACTGAGCTTCCGTGAAATAGACGCATACAGCGCCGCTTTCGCCCATTATCTGCAAAACCATACGTCATTAGTTCCGGGCGATGCCATCGCGATTCAGATGCTCAATACCTTACAATATCCTGTCGCCGTATATGGTGCGCTAAGGGCCGGCCTGAGAATCGTTAATACCAATCCTCTCTATACCGAGCGGGAGATGATCCATCAATTCAACGATTCAGGGGCAAAGGCCCTGCTCTGCATGGATGTGTTTGCCAAGTCTGTTGAGAATATTCAAGATCAGACTAACCTGGAGCTGGTCATGGTCGCCAGCCTTGCGGATATGTTACCCGGGGTAAAGCGGGTATTGATCAACTCCACCGTCAAACATATCAAGAAGATGGTCCCGAAATACCACCTGCCTGAAGCCATCTCCTTTCGAAAAGCACTGAAACAGTGTAAGGGTAAGAGATTCACTCCGGCACACCTTTCAAACCCGGATGATACCATCATATTGCAGTACACCGGCGGCACCACGGGCGTGGCAAAAAGCGCAGAGCTGACCAACGCCAACATCATCGCCAATATGCTTCAGGCCGGCTCAGTCGTCGGACAAACCGATGAGCAAGGTAAGCCGTTAATAGACAAAGATAAGCAATCGGTCATGATAGCCCCCTTGCCCCTGTACCATATCTACTCTTTTACCGTACACATGATGGCTTTCTTCAGGCTGGGGGAGCACAGCGTGCTGATAGCTAACCCCAGAGACACAGAGACCTTCATCAAAGCGATGAAGCCGTTTAAGATCACCGGCCTGATGGGGCTTAATACCCTGTTCGTCTCTCTGATGGAGAGTCCGTCTTTCAGGGAGCTGGATTTCAGTGAAATGATATTCACCCTATCCGGCGGAACCGCACTGATAGACGATACCGCCAACAGATGGAAGGCGATCACCGGGGTCGGTATCTCCGAAGCCTATGGTTTAACCGAATGCTCACCCGCCGTATGTATGAACCCCATCAATGGGCAGGAGAGACAGGGAACGGTCGGCCAGGCCCTGCAGGGCACGGCGCTGAAATGCATCAACGCTATCGGAGAGGAGGTTCCCATCGGAGAGCGCGGGGAGCTGTGCATCAAGGGACCTCAGGTGATGAAAGGCTACTGGAACCGCCCTGAAGCCACGAAGGAGTCCTTTACCGAAGATGGTGAATGGTTACTCACCGGAGATATCGCCATCATAGATGATGACGGCTATGTGAGCATCGTCGATCGGGTAAAGGATATGATCATAGTCTCTGGGTTCAATGTCTTTCCCAATGAAATTGAGGCCGTAGTGGCGACCCACCCGGACGTGATCAACTGCGCGGCGATAGGTGTACCGGATCCTAAGCGCGGTGAGGTGGTCAAACTCTATGTCGTGACCAGTAATAACGCCAGTCTCAACGGCGAAGAGATCAAGGATTTCTGCCAAGATAAGCTAACGGCGTATAAGATCCCCAGACTGTTTGAGTTCAGGAGTGAACTGCCCATGTCTCCGGTAGGCAAGATTTTACGCAGAAAACTGAAAGATGAGACAGAGCCGGTAAAAATGACAGCATGAGTGGTGCTCAGATAGAGCGGGAGTATATTCCCGCTCTTTCTATTCGTTTACGCCCTGCTTTAATCTGAATCTGCCCGGAGCCTCTCCGGTCCAGCGTTTAAATGCTCGCTGAAAGGCGGTGGGAGAACCAAAGCCTAACAGATATGCGATCTCACCCAGGGTCAACGCCGTGTCACGCACATAGGAGATAGACAGATCGCGACGGGTCTCATTGAGGGTCTTTTGAAAACTGCCCCCCTCCTCAACCAGCTTACGTCTCACCGTCCACGGAGCCATATTCAGTTGCTCAGAAACCTGTTCCAGAGTCGGTGTCGTTCCATCGAGCAGCGGACCTATGGCCCGGCTGACCTTTTCACTGAAACTCAACCCTAAGCGTACCTTCTCGAGATCTTCATCGGCGCCGCGCCTGAGTAGCTCAAATGTGGGGCCACTTCGATTCAAACAGGGCCAATCCAGTGCCTCGGCTTTCATTACCAAAAAATTATCCGGTTGGCCGAACAGAACCTCGCAGCCGAAAAAATCATCATATTTGTCTGCATAGTCAGGAGCCGGGAACTCAAAACAGACCTTAGCAACCGCATCCTCTCTGCCGGTTAACGCTTCAATGACCCTATACCAGCCAGACAAAACCGAGTCGACAACGAAATGGTTGTATTCATTATAGGGACTGATGGAGTAAAACATTAACGCCCCCTGCCCCTCTTCGATGCCGTAATCACGACACAACTGACGGCCTTTAGCCGGCTCCATGGCAAAGGGGCTGCTGACACAAAACCGGGACTGGCCTCTGGAGTTATATTTATTGAGCAGTTCATAGGTGCTTATCTGCTCACAGGCCTGTTTGAGGTTTTGCGATGCCAATGCCAGCAGGCCGGCGATGCCAAGATTAGTTGGAGTCGTTACCTCTCCCATCACCAGACCAAACCAGGGGGCAGCGCTTTTTACGATGCATTCATGGCCGATACGCATAAACTTTGGGATCGTCACCCTGGCATCGGGTGACGAGAGCGCCACCTGATTGATGGCATATTTAGTCAAGATATCGTCGATATCGATATCCAGTTGCTCCATCGCCTTAATCACTATCTCGATATATGAAACAGAAATATCGCCTAACTTCATCAGCCAGCTCCATGCAAATTACAATCATTCATTTGTAACACTTGGTCATTGGCCAATCCTATCATTCGCTCTATCTTTAACCAAACAGTAAATATCAGGTATTACACTATGAGCACCCCCTATCCCCACTTAATGGAACCTCTGGATCTCGGCTTTAGAACCATCAAAAACCGCGGCTTGATGGGGTCGATGCACACTAACTTAGAGGAAGCCCCCGGCGGCTTCGAGCGTATGGCAGCCTACTACGCAAGGCGCGCGGCAGGTGGAATAGGCATGATAGTCACGGGAGGGTTTGCACCTAACGTCGAAGGGGGGGGCATGCCGAATGCGGCCATGATCGCCACCGATGAAGATATCGAAAAACACAGATTAATTACCGATGCCGTGCACAAAGAGGATGGGGTTATCTGTCTGCAGATACTGCACACGGGACGCTACGCCTACCAGCCTCAACTAGTCAGCTGCTCACCGATACAGGCGCCAATAAACCCATTTGTACCCAAGGAGTTGGATGAAGCAGGGATAGAGAAGCAGATACAGGACTTTGTCAGTTGCGCGCTCAACGCTCAAATTGCCGACTACGATGGCGTCGAGATCATGGGTTCGGAAGGGTACTTCATCAACCAGTTTATCTGTAAACGCACTAACCACAGAACCGATCGCTGGGGGGGCAGTTACCAGAATCGCATCCGTCTTGCACTGGAGATTGTTCGTCGTACCCGGGAGGCCGTGGGCAAGAAATTTATCATCATCTACCGCCTCTCCATGCTGGATCTGGTCGAGGATGGCAGCACCTGGCAGGAGGTGGTCGAGCTGGCTAAAGGGATAGAAGCGGCCGGCGCCACCATTATCAACACAGGGATAGGCTGGCATGAGTCCAGAGTCCCGACAATTGCCACCAGTGTTCCGCGCGCCGCCTTTGTCGAAATAACCAAACGCATGAAGCGCGAGGTCTCTATTCCGCTGTGCACAACCAACAGGATCAACACACCCGAAGTCGCCGAAGCGATCCTGGCGCAGGGCGATGCCGATATCGTCTCCATGGCCCGTCCCATGCTGGCCGATCCCGACTTTATGGTTAAAGCCGCCACAGACAGGGGCGATGAGATCAACACCTGTATCGGCTGTAATCAGGCCTGCCTGGATCATATCTTCCAGATGAAACTGGTCTCCTGTCTGGTAAACCCACAGGCCTGCCACGAAACTGAGTTAATAATAGAACCCGCCTCTGAACCTAAGAATATCGCCGTGGTTGGTGCCGGACCCGCCGGCCTCGCAGCCGCAACTACGGCGGCAAGGCGCGGCCATAGCGTCACCCTGTTCGAAGCCGAAGACAAAATAGGCGGACAGTTCAATATCGCTAAACAGATCCCGGGTAAAGAGGAGTTCAGCGAAACATTGAGGTACTTCCAAAAACAGCTGTCACTCACCGGTGTCGAGCTAAGGCTCAACACCAAGGCGGAGCTGGATAACCTGACCGGTTTCGATGAGGTGTTGCTGGCAACGGGGATCACGCCCCGCCAGCTGTCTCTCCCCGGAATAGACGGCCCTAAGGTACTGACCTATCTCGATGTTTTGAAGCATAAGAAGCAGGTAGGTAAACGGGTAGCTATCATAGGCGCGGGAGGCATAGGTTTCGATGTTGCCGAATACCTGTCTCATAGTGGCCCCTCATCCAGCCTGGACAAGGCGCTTTACATGAAAGAGTGGGGAGTCGACCTGACGGTATCGACACCCGGTGGCATAACCCAAGCAGAGGGTGAGCCCTCGCCCCGTGAGATATTTCTTATCCAACGCAAAAAGACAAAAGTCGGTGACGGGTTAGGTAAGAGCACCGGATGGATCCATCGAACGGTATTGAAAAACAAAGGCGTAAAAATGATCAAGGGGGCCCGCTACGACAAGATAGATGAACAGGGCTTACATCTCACAGTCGAGGGTGAAAGCCAGATTTTAGCGGTAGATAATATTATTATCTGCGCCGGACAGGACTCACACGCAGCGCTGCAGTCGCAGCTTATCGCCAATAATATCGAGGTGACTCTGATAGGCGGCGCCCATATCGCATCAGAGCTCGATGCAAAGCGCGCCATCAAACAGGGAACCGAGGTTGCCGCTTCACTCTGACACCGATCAACTCCGGAACTTCACCTGATACAAAAAAGCCCCCTCACGATATCGAAGTCGATGAGGGGGCTTAACAGATGAGAAACCTACTATCAGGTTAACCTGTACTGACCCAAGATGGTTTCAAGATCGACAGAGGATTGACTCAGCTCGGATGCCAGGGAAACCGACCGCTGCGCCGTCTGCTTAATGATATCTGACTGTTCACGGATATCGTTGAGCTGGGTTGCAATATCTCTGGCCGATACGCTTTGCTCCTCGGCCGATGCCGCGATCTGAGAGCTCATATCAAACACATTGTTGGTTGAGCTTGCCATTGCATCGACATCTTCACCCACAGAGACAATCGCATTACGCCCAAGGTCGGCCTGCTCCACAATTTCGTCAGTAACGGTCGACAGTGTCGATGAGCCGCTTTGTAGCCCCTCAATCATAGATTGAATCTCTACGGTAGCCTGCTGAGTACGGCCAGCCAGAGTTCTGACCTCATCGGCGACCACAGCAAAGCCTCTGCCCTGCTCTCCCGCCCGTGCCGCCTCGATCGCCGCATTGAGTGCAAGCAGGTTAGTCTGTTCAGAGATCCCGTTAATGGTCGTTACCACAGCGCCAATTTCAGATGCGTTTTGAGACAGCTGTGAGACCGACTCAGATGCAGAACCTATCCTGTTGACTAAAGTCGAAATACGCGACACCGCCTCGGAGATCTGTTGCTTACTCACTTCCGCCTGTTCTGAGTTATCTTTGGTCTGCTCAGAGGTATTGGCGGCATTACGCGAGACCTCCTCGATGGCGGCTGTCATCTGATCCATAGCAACGGCAACCGTGTCCAGAAACTGATGTTGTGACCCTATCATCTCGTCGCTCTGTTTAGCCTGTTGATTAAACTCATCCGCCGCCTGAGCCAAGGTGCCGGCATTATTGCCTATCGCCGTCACCATCTCACTCATATTGTCTGCACTACGGTCGATCTCCTTAGCTATCAGGCTGAAGTCATCGACTCCAAAAAAGTTAAGACGTTGAGACAGGTCACCATCGGCCAGACGCTTGATAGCAATATACATATCCCATAGACCGCCACCTAATGAAGTCGATGTCCAATAACTCAGTTGAAACAGCGGCAGCAAGCCTATCAGAGCGACCCACAACATCATACTTGCGTCAGATACCGCCTGGGCTTCCCACTGCTTCACATTGATGCTTAACTGAAGAGACTGTCCCCCAACTCCGGCCGCTACTGTGACCTGATCGCCCTGGCGTGTCGCCTTGTTCTGTCGACCAAGCTGCAAGCCCTGCTGGCTTGCAAACCGGGTCAGATCATCGCCACTGAGATTTTGAGCCGATGCCACCTTGGCAAAGCTATCGACCATCGACTGTGCCCTTGCCAGCGAACTGTCGGCCGCTTGCTGTTTTGCATAGTTTAAGTTAACCAGTGCAATGCTTGTGGTAATGATCGTAACTAAGGCACAAAGAACAAAGAACTTTCCATTCAGGCTTAGCTTGATCATTAGTGCATCAATTTTTCGAAATTCAATCTGTTTCATATTTATTACCAACGCGATTATCTTGAAACAAGATAAGAGCTCTGCTCCTCTGCTCTCACCCGCTCGACATCAATAGTCAATTATTAGATATTTCAGTTGTTATACCAGTCGGCATAGAGGCGTGAACCTGTGAGCGTTACATAGTCGCAGTAAGCACATTCATGCCCCCATATATGACATTCTCAATATCAGACTCTAAGAGTAAAAAGAGAGCTGTTAAGAATGTCGGGAACAAAAAAGACCATGTTGATAGCTGCGAGTGAAGAGTCTGCCAATAACAGGTTTAACCCGGTTGCCGGCGGCTCTTGAACACCTAAGTTCAACCACTCGAGAGCATTTCAGCTGGTTTTTCGACGGCGGGTGTGCTCGAAATTACGCAAACACACCATCACGTTCGCCCCGAATTAACCGGCCACTATTGCTCCTGCCAGCCCTCTCTCTTATGACGATTCGTATTAAGTATAATACCAATACAAAATTATTCAGTCGTTGTACCTGAACTTGTCGTTGGCGTAGAGGTAGCCTGCCTAATCTCTTGCCATTTCAGTTTAAGAGTTATGAGCTGAGCCGTCAGCAGTGTCATGCTGTACCCCAGAAGTGCGCCGAGCAGTAATGCTGGCAGGATATTGGCAACATCGCCGGCCATAGCAAATGTGATGCAGCAGCCGATGAATGCACCAGGTATGAAAGATAGCTTATGATAACTGGCTTGTAAGCACATAGCAGATGTCGCTATGCCGGTGAACAAATACCCCATCAAGGGTGTCTCAAAAAAGCCACTGCCGGTGATAATTAACCAAGCCCAGAAAACACCGGATAGATTGGTACACCAGGTAACGACAACCCCCTGAAAACCAGCCTTTGGTTGAGCGAAATAGGTACTGCAACCTAAAAAGCCTACCCAGGTAACCAGATGAAATGTGTCTGCTACACCGCACCAGACGGCTGCAAGTAATCCTGCCGAAATGGCAACTTGCCAACGATTTTCCATGTATGACCCCTCATTACATTGGAATATTATTTTTGGTTAAATTACTCCCTTTTCTTTAACAAAAATAGGATCCAGGCCATATTTTTAGTATTTACGATTAAAAAATACACTATTTATGGCAAGAAAATATTTTATGTAGTAAAAATACCAACAAACGAGCAACTAAAAATGGCTATTGATTAGTGCCACTATACAGTTAATCCAAAGTGGCATTAATAGATACAGCAAAGATTCATATGGGGTTAAAGTTCTTCTGAGATAAAAAAGCCACAACTGATTAGCCATGGCTTTTCTCTTTTATATCAATTGAATACCTACCGGTTTAACCTTGTAGGCCCAGAGCCATCTAATAAAACAGCTGATCGGCAACGAACGGGTTTTGGTCCCGCTCATTGCCAAAGGTCGAAATTGGCCCATGACCCGGCACAAACTCGACTTCACGGCCCAACGGCCACAGCTTTTTAGTGATTGAGTTGATGAGGTCCTGATGGTTCGAACGTGGGAAATCGGTTCGACCGACCGAGCCATGAAACAACACATCGCCAACCCAGGCCATCTTATCGGCTTCAGAGTAAAACACCACATGGCCCGGTGTGTGACCGGGGCAATGAATAACCTTTAATGTCAGTTCGCCAACGCTGATACTCGCACCATCGTCAAGGTATTCATCCGGAACCAGGATTTCACAGGCCGGGAAGCCAAATTCTTTGCTCTCTTCGGGCAGTGTTTCGAGCAGGAACTCATCGTCCTTATGTGGGCCTAAGACCTGAATACCAAGGTGTTCTGCTAAACGCTTCGCAGCCCCGACATGATCGATATGGCCATGGGTAAGCAGTAATTTCTCAACCGTCACCCCTAGCTTTTTCACTTCGGCTAAGATCCGCTCCAGATCGCCACCGGGATCGATCACCGCCGCTTTCATCGTCTTATTGCACCAGATCAGACTGCAATTCTGCTGGTAGGAGGTTACTGGAATAATCTGATACTTCATTGATTCTTGCCTGCACTTATTCATCATTTTGAGTTGGGCTTCTGCCAAAGGAGTTCGTTTAGCTCTGAGGAGAAAATCCGTTTCGCTAAAGTAATAAGCTTGCATCAGCTAAAAGTAAAGATTACGCCAACTGTATCTATTTCTCTAATAACTCTTTATAAAAGTTTGAACTGAGATGGTACTGGCCTGGTGTGCCATTTGTTATCTCACAATTTTTGTATACAATTCTACCAATTAAACCAATAACAGTAAGAACCAAGGCCCAGATGAAACCTGACTTAACCTTCGCGGGCATAACCGCCATAAAGCACACTTTTACCCTGCCTCTCGATTATGCAGAGCCGAACGGCAGGCAGTTAACCGTATTTGCCAGAGAGCTTTCGAGTCCGGAAAACTCAGGCCAGCCTCTTCCCTTCATCGTCTTCTTTCAAGGCGGTCCCGGCTTCGGCGCTGTGCGCCCCGCCGCCAACGGTGGCTGGATAAAGCGGGCGCTGAAAGAGTTTCGGGTACTCTTGCTGGATCAACGTGGAACCGGGCTCTCCAGCCCGGTCAACTATATCGCCCTGCAGCATATGAACTCTGAGCAACAGGCGGAATATCTGACCCATTTCAGGGCGGACAATATCATTCGTGATGCCGAAGCGATTCGTGAGAAACTCTGTCCGGGAGAGAAGTGGAGTATCTTAGGCCAAAGTTTCGGTGGCTTCTGTGTGCTTAAATATTTAAACGATGCGCCAT
Organism: uncultured Shewanella sp.; assembly: GCF_947501225.1. Classification (GTDB taxonomy): domain Bacteria; phylum Pseudomonadota; class Gammaproteobacteria; order Enterobacterales; family Shewanellaceae; genus Shewanella. The sequence continues at coordinate 739,790 of NZ_CANMUW010000001.1, read as the reverse complement.
CGGGCCTGGAAGAGGCGTACATCACAGGCGGGATCCCCTCGCTGACACGCCATGCGGATGAAGTCTACCGGGCAACCTACAAGCGGGTGCTGGCCAAAAATGAAGACTTTTTCACACGCTTTAAAGATGCTCAGCAGCTGGTGAGCCGACTGGCGAACCATATTAGTATTAATGAGGTTAGAATCGCCACGGGCGAACGACTCACGGTCGAGATGCTGCAATTGCTGGGGATCAATATAGGCATGGAGCAGGGCCCGGAGTCTGTCTATTACCTGCTCGAACAGGCACTGATAGAGACAGAAGCCGGAACTGTGGTCAACCCGCTGTTTTTGGCCCATTTCTGCCAGCTGCTGGATTTTAATACCAACCCCATCTTTGCCCTGCTACACGAGAGTATCTACTGTCAGCAGTCGGCATCGAACTGGTCGGCGCAACGAGTTCGAGCCAAGTATGATGAGTTCAACTATATTGAGGGCAAGCCTTTCCTCTTCACGGGAGAGATGGTCTACCCCTGGTTCTTCGAGCAGTTCACCAACCTCAAACCGCTCAAACATGCCGCAAACCTTCTGGCGACTAAAGCGGATTGGAGTGAGCTCTACAATCTCGAAACACTGTCCGACAACACGGTACCCGTAGCCGCCGCCATCTACAGCGAAGATATGTTCGTCGAGATGAACTACTCACTGGAAACCGTCAAGCAGGTGGGTAAATTAAAATACTGGCTCACCTCAGAGTACGAACATAACGGCATACGTATGGACGGCGAACATATCCTCGACCGGCTTATCGCCCTCAACCGGGGGGAGCAGTTGCGATAACCTATCGAGTACTAGTGTCTCAGTACTCAGGTTTCAATGACCGGACATTTCCCATATCTATATGAGTTCGATGTGGGTTAACACTTTAAGATGGGGCAAATACAACTCAACTGCGCAAAGCACCAGCCGAAATGTATTTGTCCCATTGAGTTTGTGAACGACAAAACTGACTTGTTAGCTATATGATCACAATAAACCTTACTTTATAAAGTACCCAACCGCTAGCCAGTGCCCGCTGCTTTTACTAAGTGTCAAAGTTTCTATAGACGTTTTTTTATTTTGGAATTCTGTTTGGTATTGAATCACAAGATATTCCCCGTCAGGTGCACCTGGCAGTGAAGAGTGGTGCTTACTACTTAATTCAGACCGTGAAATAACTTTACCCAATGGCGCACGAACGCCGTTAAGTGCATCCTTCCATTTATCTTGAGTAAGCTGCACTTTAAAAAAGGCATCTGCTTTATTCCAACTCTCGGCATACTTGCCTGCATCTATGATATGGAGCCACTCTTTTGCTGCATTTGGACCTGTACCTCCATGAGCCCACACAAAAGATGAAACACATATGGATAAAATAACTATTAGCTTTTTCATCTGAATTCCTTTTCCTTTTTATTGTAATTACTGAACACAAAATACGGCTAAAGCCGCGAGTAAAGGTACCAGCTGTACACAGAACAACTTTGCCTTGTTAACACTAGTGCTTGAACAGTAGTTGAATCTGGTCGTTAAAATACCAGGTGTTTAAAAGCCATTTATCTTTCGGTTTGTAAAATATGAAACGCCAAACCATGACATGTTTTTCAAATTTTTGGAGATAGACATATTGTATCAGTGACTCCCCAAGCTGCTCCTCCTCTACAAAGTCATAGCCGATAGACTTACCAAATCTTTGTGCGATAGCTGGAATCTTCATATCCATCTGCCCCATTTGCACATCAAATTCTGCAACGGGAACAACAGTATAAGGCCTTAACTTTTCGAGACCATCTTTAAGCTTATCTTTACTTACACTCTCCATCACTGCTTCCGCAAGTAACTGCGCGTCCTCTTTACTCGAAAGCGATTCGGCAGCTTGTACCGATAAAGAAACTGAAAAAATTAGAATTGATATGAAATACTTCATTATGACTCCTTGTCAATGTTAACGCCTTACTACACGAAAAAGAATAGTTGGACTTCATCACAAATCAATGGTCAGCTGATTTTTTTACTCAAACATTTTTACCTCTATAGCTAACCTTTATTAGTGCATAGCAACCACCTAGAGCAAAAATTATAAGCCCCAAGCCAACTATCGACAATGGTTCATATTTTTCTAAATCTAGTAAGATCACTTTTCTAGATACAGCAATAACAGCTACCAGCAATATGATTTCTGCATGAATGACATTTTCCTTAAAATACATTTCTATTGTTTCTATAAGTTCAAAACCAATAAGAATAATAAAGAAGAAACCAAATATTTTAAGTAATTTATCTATTTCAATGTGCATTGCACCACTAGCAGAATCAAATATGTCAGCATAAAGAGCTATCGCAAGCTCAAATATCGAAATCCCAACTACAATATACATAGCAATAAGAACAGAAAATGTCATAAATTTCTTTACAGTACGCATTAAAGAAACTGCTTTGTCGATACGTTCATCTACCATTTAAATACTCCCTAAATGTATAACGCCAAATTCAGTGCGCCGTAGGCGTCACCTGGAATTTCTTGTTACATTTTCCCTTCGTACATTCTCTTGGCTTGAACTGCCTTATCCAGTCTTCGATGAACAAGTGATACCATTGATAAAATATCTAGGGCATCAATTTCTTCAATTTTCCAAGTTATTTTTGGAGCATGAGCTGTCGTATTTCGGAAAGAACCGAACAAGCCTTTTAGTAAGTTCATAAATCCTTTTTGCTCACTTTTCTCACTTTCAGAAACGAGAGCGTTTAAGGCTAAATGCGGAACTCCTTTAAAGGAAAATGCCTCATCTACAAGAACTGCACCGTCTGTATGCAGACCTGTTAAATTTCTAATTTTGTCCGCAACACTCTTTGTTGCTTCAAACACTGCATGAAAATAATTGTCTACAACAAGTTCTTCTCTGCAATATTTCAGAACATCAGGATGGACATTTCTTGCTACCAAATGTTCTTTAAGTTTACTTGCTCTTGCTGCGGCTTCACTTATGGTATTTGACTTTTTTACATATCCAATTTTTCCATCTTCACCAAGGTGAAGCCCAGAGAAACTTAAAATTTGGTTTACCTTGAATCTTGTGTCATTAAACCACTCTAAATTATCGTAGTGTCTGGCTGGATTTAGAGCATTTTGAACAAACACCAAGACGTTGTTTGCGCAACGATCTTGCTCCTGCTTATTCGCTAGAGCTGAATTAAGCCTTTTCCATTTCGTATTTTCAGCATCAATATCATCGATATTTGACTCATACAGTATTTTCCCTATCGCAGCGCCAGTGAAACCACTTGCAGTGTCACCAAGAACCTTAGATAAAGATTCGATAACGCTGAAATCTAATTTCTCGATTGCTGGCATGATACTCCTTGGAAAATATAACAGTTTATTCAATAGCAGCACGACAACGTCCTTTACTGCTTGATCACTTAGATAAAACTATCATCTACAACTCATTGCTGCAAAAGGATTATTTGGATCTTGTGAAGAATAAACACTCACAACTGTCGGTAAAATGGTGCGTATGGGTTTGTGAGTGCCACCTAAGTTTCACAACAAGCTGATATTTAACGGATAAAGCCTAATCGAAGAGAGAACTTTTTTTTGAAAATCAGCCAGTGTAGATGCGGCAGCGGACGTTGATGGCATGGATGCCATCGTCGAGCCTACAGGGCCCATTTTGTTCCATACAAAATTAGGCATTCCCTCCATCCATGGAGGTCAGATGTACTCACGGCGTTTCGCTGAAGTATCTGCACATAAGCACGCTGCAAGCGATAGGTAACCTAGAAGGTACGGCTATAAAAAAACCATTCAAGAACACAACACTAAAATGAGCCAACAAAGAAATGTGAACAAGCTTCATTCGAAGCTAACTCACCACTGGCGGTAGATAACCAATGAAGGCACGGCCTTCAAGCTGGATCCTGAAACAAGTTCAGGATGACAGTAGCACCAGAAGCTAAATCAGAAAATGTAATCAGCCTTCATTCGAAGGCCCCCCCTCACTATAAAAGTGCCCATCTCACACTGAGATGATGGAAATATCAGCCAATTGGTCCCATAGTTAACTAATAGCGGCGAATACGATGCCGACTTAACCATACTATTTACTACTTGCTACTTACCGAGCCGAGGTAAACCATGATCAATATACCCAACTTAGAGCAGCTGCCTGCGGAGATCCTCGTCGGCATCGCCAACGAACATCTCAGACTCAACTGCAAGGACAGACAGTCTCTGTTCTATGATCTCGATATCCCCGGCTCGGTACTGGAGCAGAAGCTCAGCGATTCGGGCTTTGAGTACGATATTCTGGCGAATCAATATCGCTCGATAAAGTAGGCTTAACCCATACGTCTTAGTTATTAGTTTTACTCTTTGTACTAGAGCGCTTCTTGGTAGCTGCACTACCTGAAGCCGATGTGGTCTTTTTGCGCTTGGTGCCAGATGACTTACTGTAACGCTTCTTTTTGAAACTATTAGCCGGCGCCTTTACCCCCTGCAGCGCCGAAGGTAGCTGAGCCCCCGCCTGTGTGATTAACCCCGACAGCGAGTCGATAAGTGGCGACATGAAACTTAAATATTTAGCCTCCTTTCGACTGATCGCGTCTAAATGACTCTCCCACAGCGCCGTCATATCGGGCGTAGTCGCGCTCGCAGGCAAGCTGTTGATTAACCCCTTCCCCACCTCAGTTGCAACAATAGACTTTCCCTGCCGGGTCAGAAAGCTGCGCTTAAACAGCAGCTCGATAATACCCGCACGGGTGGCTTCTGTGCCCAGCCCATCCGTCTCTTTGAGTATTTTTCTGATCTCGGGATCGGTGACATAGCGGCTGATCCCCGTCATCGTACTCAGCAGCGTCGCATCGGTAAAATGTTTAGGCGGCTGAGTCTGTTTCTCCACCAACTCCCCATTTCCCGAATGTAACCGCTGGCCTTTGACTAAAGGCGGCAATACCTGACCCGAGTCCTCGTCATCTTCACCGTTATCGTTACTGCTTTTTTCAGTGTCAGGGTGGCCTGTCGACTTTTGTCTGTCACTGTTTCTGGCAAATAACTGCTTCCAGCCCAAAGATTTTTCCTGTTTCGCCTTAGTCTTGAAATTCCCCCCCTCGATTAACACATGCACCTCAGTTTCACTATAGAGATAGGGGGGATAGAACTGCGCCAGATACTGACGGGCGATCTGCAGGTAGATCTGCCGCTCGCGATTGCCCAGTTGAGACAGGTTCGCGGTTTTCTCGGTTGGAATGATGGCGTGGTGCGCATCCACCTTCTTGTCATTCCACGCCTTGGATTTAATCCCGGCATCGGGCGGAGTCACGCCCTCCAGCAGCTCTGCAGCACCGGCACTCACCGCCGAGATGACCCGGGGCGCTTGCTGAAATTGCTCCACAGGTAGGTAACGGCTGTCCGATCTGGGGTAGGTTATTAACTTATGCCGCTCATAGAGGGCCTGGCAGGTATCCAGCACCTCTTTAGCGCTCATGCCAAAGCGTTTAGCGGCATCGATCTGTAGTGATGACAGGCTATAGGGCAAGGGGGCAGCCTGTTTCTTATCTTTTTCCAGCACTTGCGTCACTTCGGCGCTCTTATCTGTGATTCGGCCAACGACATTTTGCGCTAAGCCTTTCGATAGCACCCTTCCCTCTTCATCCATGTATGGCCGACACGCCTCGCTGGGCTGCCACTTGGCTTTAAAGCGTTCCTCGTTTTCGGTTACCAGGTTGGCCAACACCTCATAGAAGGGCTTAGAGACGAAGTTCGCGATCTCTTCATCGCGCTTGACCACCAGGCCCAGTACTGGCGTCTGCACCCGACCGACCGAGAGTACGCCCTGGTACCCCACCTTGCGTCCCTGAAGCGTATAGGCGCGGGTCATGTTCATGCCATAGAGCCAGTCGGCACGGGAGCGGGCCAACGCCGAGGTCGATAGCGGAATAAACTCACGGTTACTGCGCATCTGCCCCAGCGCCCGCTTGACCGCCTGAGGGTTCAAATCGCTGATAAGCAGGCGTTGAGTATTATTAAGCTTCTCCCCCTTAACCCCAAGGTGGGCTATCACCTCATCGACCAGTAACTGCCCTTCTCTGTCAGGGTCTCCCGCGTTGACAAGCTGTGAGGCCTTTTTCACCAGGCCTCTGAGCACGGTAAGTTGCGAGCGGGTCTTGCTCTTAGGTTTCATCTTCCACTGTTCGGGGACGATGGGGAGGTGCTCAAACTTCCACGACTTGAATTGGGGATCGTAATGATCGGGCTCGGCCTGCTCCAGCAAGTGACCGATACACCAGGAGACACAATCGCCGTTAGCAGCCATGATGTGGCCATCACCCTTCTTGTGGGGCTTAGGTAGTACATCGGCAATCGCGCGGCCAAGGGAGGGTTTTTCGGCAATATAGAGGATCATCAGAGGATTGGCACCAAACACTGTATAAATTACCAGTAACTTTAGCCTAAACTCCTTTTCGCCGCAATCCCTCGACGATGGCTAATGTAAATTTAATTGAGAACCGTTCTCATTTAAATATAAACTCCACCCATCATTTACCGCTAAGGATGAGAGATGTTAGCCACCACAGACCAAACGGGCAGTAGCTTGGACAAGCTGTTGCTCTACCATTTTCTGCTGGTTACCGGCGTGGCTCTGCTGGGCATACCCGTGATTACCCAGGATAAAACCTTCGGGTTGATGCTACTGCTCTCCATACAGATAGCACTCACCTGTATCAGCACCTTGATAGGGCTCAAAGTGGGACACAGGCTGAACAGGGGCGCAGCAACGCTGCTGTTCGGTATCTGGATGCTGGTGTGGTTGGTACATCTGTTGCGTTAACCGCAGGCTCTCGCTTTACCGGCGGTCTGGAATCAAATGCTCTGTTTTCGCTTTATCCCCTCGACATGCAAAATCAGTGCGTCCACGGTATCTTTCAGCAGATCCAGCTCCTCTATATCCAGCTCGGTTAGCTGCTCAAGGTTGTACTCAATCGTATCTATTATCTGTCTGTGAGGACGCTGTAGCGGCCTCATAAAATAAGCGGTAACCGTGGCCACGATAGTCCCGAAGAACAAGGTTGAGCCAATTACGATCCAGATTCCACCTAAGATGTGAGCCGCACCGGAGATCGGCGCATCGGCAATTCCAGCCGTGGAGAAAGCCGCTACGCCCCAGTAGAGTGCATCACCGTAGGAGTGGATAGCCGAGCCGCTGACATTTGCTTCGAACAGATAGAGCCCGGCCGCGAAAATCAGCCACAGCACTATCAGCAAGGCAAGCATCTCAACAAATGGGGTATGGACAGAGATATCTTTAATAAACCGCGCCGAACGTTTGCTCTTTTTCATCATCTACACCTCTGCGCCCAAAACAAGCAGTTCTCTTAACTCTAGAACTCAGGCACAGTTTCACCAAAGATAAACCATAAAAAAAGCCAGCTTCTGTTAAGAAAGCCGGCTTCTGTTTGTCGCATCTTCAGCTCAGCCAAGATGCCTTTGGTTCATCCCTTACGGATGACAGACGTTGTGTAACTCCAGGTTCGTACCGATATCTTTGCTGCGATTAGCCTTAGCATCATCGTTACGTAACTTAGTGATATGATCCAGATAGTTCTGGTCTACATCATTGGTGATGTAATTACCATCGAAGACCGAAGTTTCGAAGCGTTTTATCTCCGGGTTCTCCATACGAACCGCTTCGACTAAGTCTTCAAGGTCCTGGAAAATCATGCCGTCTGCACCGATCATCTTGCTGATCTCATCTACGTCACGGCCATGGGCGATAAGCTCGGCGGCCGTTGGCATGTCGATACCATAAACGTTAGGGAAGCGAATTTCCGGCGCCGCGGAGGCGAAGTAGACCTTCTTAGCCCCGGCTTCACGTGCCATCTCGATGATCTGTTCCGATGTGGTACCACGCACCACAGAGTCATCGACCAGGAGCACATTCTTACCTTTAAACTCGACACCTATGGCGTTGAGCTTGCGACGAACTGATTTCTTTCGCTCCTGTTGACCCGGCATGATAAAGGTTCGGCCGATATAGCGGTTCTTAACGAAACCCTGACGGTAAGGCAGGTCAAGATTACGGGCGATCTCTAACGCGGTATCACAGGAGGTTTCCGGGATTGGGATAACCACATCGATATCGTGATCTTCCCACTCCTTCTTAATCTTCTCACCCAGTCTGGAGCCCATGTTCACACGACTACCATAGACAGAAACCTTATCTATGGTCGAATCGGGGCGTGCAAAGTAGACAAACTCGAACAGGCAAGGCGCATAGCTTGGAGACTCGGCGCACTGACGGGTAAACAGCTGGCCGTCTAAGGTGATATAGATAGCCTCACCGGGTGCAACATCGCGCATCAACTCAAAGCCTACCGCATCGAGTGCAACACTCTCAGAAGCCACCATATACTCGGTGCCCTGCTCGGTTTCATGTTTACCCAACACGAGTGGACGAATTCCAAACGGATCACGGAACGCCACCAGCCCCTGACCAACGATGAGCGCCGCAACGGCATAGGCACCACGGGTCAGCGAATGAACGTTTGCTATCGCATCGAACACTTCATCTTCGGTTAACTTCTGGCTATCACTGTGATGTAGCTCATCGGCCAACAGGTTCAACAGGATCTCTGAATCCGAAGTGGTGTTGATATGACGGCGCTGTTTTACCAAACGCTCATGCAACTCCTGAGTATTGGTCAAGTTACCGTTATGGGCTAACGAAATACCAAATGGAGAGTTAACATAAAAGGGTTGAGCTTCTGAAGCACTGGAGCTGCCGGCGGTGGGGTATCGGACATGGCCTATTCCCGTGTTGCCCTGCAAGCGCTGCATATGTTTAGCTTCGAATACGTCTTTTACCAGACCATTGGCTTTACGTAATCTAAACGCACTACCATCAACAGTCACGATACCAGCAGCATCTTGTCCGCGATGCTGGAGTACAGTTAATGCATCATAGATAGGCTGATTAACCGATGTTCGGCCAACTATTCCGACGATACCACACATGGGTAGGTTTCCTCATTGTAAGATGTTCTGATAATTATAATCTTGAGCTACCGAAAGCCTGACAGAGCACCGACGGTAACATGATAATGCTTATATGCATTTTATATTTTGGGTACAAAGCTAGACGTGTTTTCTATGTAGTCGAAAAACCACTGAATAACGACGCCAAATTCGGGGACGAGTTGCGAACTCTGCCACCAATCTGTATTGGGTGCTCCTGTAAAAGCATCCATAAAAAAGAGTAAAGCACTCACAATTAAGGCGCCTCTTAAAGCACCGAAACATAATCCAAGGACTCTGTCAGTTCCCGATAAACCCGTTTTATCGACTAACTGACCGATGAGATAATTCACTAAGGCACCAAGAATCAAGGTCGCGACAAAAAGTATCATGATAGCGACACCATTGCGGAGCATTTCATCTTGCATTTGAGTTAGGTATACAGCGAGGTCTTTATAAAACTGACTCGCAACGAAAAAAGCAGCAAACCAAACCACGAGAGACATGGCTTCTTTTGCAAAGCCGCGAAGCAGACTGATTAAAGTCGATACTCCGATAACGGCAATTATGGCGTAATCAATCCAAACCATTTAAAAGGTGATCCAGCATAAGGTTTAAGACGGCGCGATCTTACCAGAGACGGAATATATTCTCACCCTATTGATGAGAATATATTGTTTTTGTGTCTGATTTCAGATTTTGCTTAAGAAGCCGTTGGATCGTAGGCAACGATACGGCCTTTCAGTTTTGTCAGCTTTTCAATACCGGATTGAAGAGACTGCAACTTTGACTTTGACAGCTCAGGTCCGACAAAGACCTTGGTTAATTTACCATCCACAGGCGTTGCCGGAAGTGTGTAGGCATTAAAGCCTTTTGCTCTTAACTGCTTCACCAGGCCTTGCACATTGGCCGCATTATTGAAGCTGCCCAGCTGCAGGGTATAAGCAGACGATGAGTTATTGGCAGGCTTTTTATCGGCCTTGGCAACCGATTTAACCTCTTTGGCGGGCTCGCGCTTTACCGTGGTGGCTTCATCTGCTCCCTTGCTCCCGCCACTCTTGTCGCCGCTGACACTCTGTTCGGTAGACTCTGGCTCGGTACCTGCCGATTCAAAGACCCGCTCTTTCTCACTCAGATCGACCGCCACTAAGGCTTCTTCCGGTAGGGAGGCGGGCTGAACCTCAGGCCTTAGCGGGATCTCAGAGAACTGCTCTACCTGATGCTCTTTCTTACCATCTAAGATATCGGGCAGAAAGATAACACCTAAGGCAACGAGCACTATGATACCGACGAGACGGTTCTGAAAATGACTAGACAAGGTTATATCCTTAAAACCAAATTAATTAATTGATTATACAGTTTTTAAATTCTGCAACAGTGAAGAAAGAGCCAAAAACGATGACCAGGTCCTCATCGCCTACCTGTGACGCAACCGACTGCCACGCCTGAGCTACACTCCCGTATACCTGAGCATCACACTGATTCGATAACCCCGCTTTTAACGCTTCGGCCGAAGCCGTTCGCTCGGTTTGCAGCGGAGCAAATGCCCAATGATCGACTTGTGGCGCAAGAATATTGATAACTTCGGCACTATCTTTATCTTTTAGCATGCCACATATCGCAAATAAACGCTTAGGTTTATACACTGCGAGGCGACTCGCAAGATAGCGTGCTGCATGGGGATTATGAGCCACATCCAGCAAAATAAAAGGCGCTTCGCTGACCGTTTCTAAACGGCCACCTAACCTAGCCTCGCCCAGCGCCTGCTTGATCACATCAAGCGACAGTTCCGGCCAGCCATGTTCTATCACCGCCAGGGCCGTCGCGGCATTAGGCAACGGGAGCTGAGGCAGAGGCAGCGAGTCGAGTGTCAAGAGACGGCCATTAAACTCCCAGGTATGGGATTCCGGGTCTACCCGATAGGTGAAATCCCGGTTAACGCGATAGATGTTTGCCCCAACCTCTGCGGCGACATTGAGAATTGAGGTAGGCGTGTCTGGCTCCCCTACGATTGCAGGTTTTTGGTTACGGAAAATGCCAGCCTTCTCACGGCCAACCAAGTCGCGTGTATCACCCAGATACTCCTGATGATCGATATCGATCGAGGTCACGACACTGATATCGGCATCGACAATATTGGTTGCATCTAAACGGCCACCCAGTCCCACCTCCAATAAGATGACATCCGGTGCAACGGCCTTGAAAATATAGAGTCCAGCCAGAGTCGCAAACTCGAAGAAGCTCAGTGAGATCTCACCTCTGGCACGGTTGATGGCCTGAAAGGCTTCGATAAAAACTGAATCACGGGCGTCTTCACCATTGATCCGCACTCGTTCATTGTAATTGAGCATATGGGGCGAGCTGTAAACGCCGACACTCAGACCTGAACCAAGCAGGATCTGTTCGATAAAGGCGCAGGTCGTCCCCTTACCATTCGTCCCGGCAACTGTGACCACTCGAGTGCCCGGTAACTCCCGCAACCCCATGCGATCGGCGACCTCAGATACGCGAGCCAGTCCCATCTCAATCTCGGTTGGATGGATTGCCAAAAGGTAATCTAACCAGTCATCTAAACTTGCATCTTTTACAGGAGCTTTAAGCATATTTTACTGTTCTTATCGATAAAAAATAACATCACGGAGTGGCGTGAATAACGATACGCCGCAGATATGTCAGTCCAGCATAAACAGAGGTCCTAAGGCGTGCTTAGGCAACTCATAGCGCTCGGGATAGGTCACATCGACCATATATAAGCCATTAGGCTTGGCCGTTGGTGCCGCCTGACTGCGATCTTTTAACGCCAAAAGCTCGGTGACCCACTCAGGACGTTGATTACCCAGACCAATCTCCAGTAATGTGCCGACAATATTACGCACCATATGATGCAGGAAGGCATTCGCTTTTATATCGACACAGATATACATCCCCTGACGGGTAACATTGACCTCATGGACATGTCTGAAAGGCGACTTAGATTGACAATGAAGCGCCCTGAAGCTGGTAAAGTCATGCTCACCGACAAACTGCTGCGCCGCCTGATGCATAGTTTTTTCATCGATCTTGCCCCGATAGTGGCTCACGCCCGAACGTAAAATGCCGGGACGAAGATCGTAGTTGTAGATCATATATCTGTAGCGTCTTGCCGTCGCCGAGAAGCGGGCATGAAACTCATCATCGACAATCTTTACCCACTTGACCGCAATATCATCGGGCAGGTTAACATTGACCCCCAGGGTCCAGGCAGACTCTTTACGTATCGCGTTGGTTTCGAAATGAACCACCTGACCGGTTGCGTGTACGCCTGCATCGGTTCTGCCGGCACAGTGAACCGTAATGGGTTCATTGGCTATCTTAGACAGGGCTCGCTCCAGCTGAGCTTGTACTGAATCAACTTCAACCTGTCTCTGCCAGCCATAATACTGACGGCCATCATATTCGATACCTAACGCTACTCGCATACAACCTCTTTGAACATATAAACCATCGACGCGAAACGAGTCGATATAACCTAGTTTGGGCGCTGGATTCTAGCATATTGTCACACAATAAAAAACGGCGCTTAACGCGCCGTTTTTTATTGTGGATTCCCATTACTCCAAGGTTTTGATCAGGCTATCAGCCTCACTCTGCTGCCTCTCATTGCCATCGAGCTGGACCTCTTTGAGCAGGGCTTTGGCACTGTCGGTATCATCAATCTCAATATAGGCACGAGCCAGATCCAGTTTGGCGTTGACTGAGTTTTCCTCATCATCGACATCGACCATAGAGGCATTACCCATCAGGCTGTCGAGCTCTCCCATATCGACATCGAGCTCTTTATATTGATCCGTCTCGGCCACATCCTCATCGGCTTCGTTGAGTAGACGATCAATATCGATGAAGCCGTTATCACTCTGGAAACTGGTCAGATCATGCTCGTCCACCTCTACTGCTGGTGATGCCTTCTTCTCATCGGCATCCAATGCTGCCAGCGCCTCATCGACGGTTAACTTATCTTCAACCGCATCCGTTTGTGCATCTGCAATACCAGTCGGGGCGGCATCTTTTTCACCGAAGCCTAGAGAACCATCCCACTCTAAGCTATTGTCCTCAACCTTCTTACTACCCTTTAGATCATCAAACATACCGCTGCCTCCCTTCGAAGCAACCGGATCCACCTTCGATTTCTTGTCTACCGATTCTAAATCGGCTAACAAGGCATCGAGCGCTTCATCTTTACCCGTCGCCGTTTCAGGCTTACTCTTAGCCTCTTCTTCAACGGGTTCGGCCTCGAAGCCGGATCCGATATCGTCCCTGCTCATATCGAAATCGGCAAGCAGTGAATCTAATTCATCTTCCTCGGTTTTCTCATCAGCAGCTTCGGCCTCTGTCACTAGCTCATCCACAGGCTTTGACTCAGGCGCAACTTCAACCTCCGGCATATCTAAATCGGCCACAGCCTCATCGGATTGATCCTGTTTAGGTTCAATTTCTGCTTCGGGTGCATCGAAGCCTGCCAGCAATGAGTCTAAATCCTCCTCACTGGCCTCTTCATTCAGACTTTCTTCACTCTCCAGCTCCGCCGCTATCTCATCGGAGAGATCCTGTTTGACTTCCGGCTCCGCTTCAGCCTCGGGCGCATCGAAACCTGCCAGCAGTGAGTCTAAGTCCTCCTCGCTGACCTTCTCATCCAGATTATCGGCTTCCAACTCGGCCGCTATCTCATCGGTGAGATCCTGTTTGACTTCCGGTTCCGCTTCAGCCTCGGGCGCATCGAAACCTGCCAGCAGTGAGTCTAAGTCCTCCTCGCTGACCTTCTCATTGAGACTTTCGTCGCTCTCCAGCTCGGCCGCTATCTCATCGGTGAGATCCTGTTTGACTTCCGGCTCAGCTTCAGCCTGGGGCGCATCGAAACCTGCCAGCAGCGAGTCTAAGTCCTCCTCGCTGACCTTCTCATTGAGACTTTCGTCGCTCTCCAGCTCGGCCGCTATCTCATCGGTGAGATCCTGTTTGACTTCCGGCTCAGCTTCAGCCTGGGGCGCATCGAAACCTGCCAGCAGCGAGTCTAAGTCCTCCTCGCTGACCTTCTCATCCAGATTATCGGCTTCCAACTCGGCCGCAATCTCATCAGTGAGATCGGGTTCTGTACCCAGCTCAGTTTCATCCACCTCAGGTTCAGCAGTTTCAAAATCCGCAAGCAGAGAATCCAGATCCTCTTCAGCCACATTCTCGGTCGCCGTATCTTCGCTGAGCTCGGTCGCTATCTCATCACTGAGATCGGTTTCAACTTTCTGTGTGGGCTCATCGAGGTCAGCTAACAGAGAATCAAGGTCATCTGCAGATACAATTTCACTGTTGTCCTGGCTCTCACTCTCAGCCGGCGCGCTCTTTTCATCGAAACCGGCAAGCAGAGAGTCCAGATCCTCTTCATCGGTACCGGCTTCGGCTTTCGCCTCCTCTTCATCCTGCTCACCCATGGCTTCAGCCCAAAGATCGTCCAGCGACTGCCCCTCATCTTCGGCGCCCTCATCTTCGGAAGCAGTGTCACCGCTATCGACGAACATATCCGCCCCCTCAGACATGTCGACCTCAGGTTGCAGCTCACTCGTGTCGATGTTCATCAAGGAGTCGATAGATTCATCTTCGTCGGTATCCAGGTGTACGGCCATCGCCTCATCACCCGTTTCAAGGGTTTCAGGAGGCGACGTTGGCTCTGGCGCTGCGGATTCAGAGGCTTGCTCTTCCTTCTCCTGACTCTCTTCGCCCTCATTGCGACGGCGTTTGAGGAATAACCAGAACAGCACAAGTACTAACAGCGCAGGAATGGCAGCGCCTAAGATCAGCAGCAGTGGGTTCCCCATTAGATTCCGCCACAGATCCGAATCCTCCTCCGGCACGGGCTGCTGCAGGGCGGCGACCTGGTTCTTTAACATCTCGACTTCGGCATTTAACGATTCATTGCGCTGCTTACTTATCTGAAGCTCCTCCTCCAGAATCGCGATCTGTTCATTTAACTCATCGATTTTATTTTGAAGTGAGTCTGCATCGCTGCTGCCGATATTTAATTGATCTTCGGCTCTGGCTAACTCATCGGTCAGCTGCAGTGCCTTGGCCTCGGCGGCTTCAAGCTTAGCGGTCAAGGCTTCGAGCTCGGCGCTGTCCGGGGTTGCGGGTGCTGTCACAGCCGAAGGGGTGGGTTCTGTAGCCGGCTTAGCTGTTTCGGGCGCCGTTTCAGGAAGTGTTACCGGCTTAGGTTGTGGGGTGGCTGCCGTCGCCTTTCTCCACCCGGCATCGTCACGGGCGGCGCGTTCCTTTGCCATACTCTTGGGAATCGCCAGCATCACAGCTTTAGATGGGATGAGCAGTATCATCCCTCTCTCCAGGCTATTGTAGTTAGCACTTGAGAATGCATGGGGGTTGGCATCATAAATAGCCGCCATGACCTGATAGATATCGACACTGTTATCGGGCCTGACTTTCTGCGCAATGCTCCAGAAGGTATCAGATGAGCGGGTCGGTCCATATTGCCGATTCGTTTCCCTCACTTCACCATCGGGTCCGGTGATCTTCAGAGGGTCAGCGGCATGGGCCAGATGGAGCGGATTAGCAGAAAAAACGAGTAGAGCTGAGGCCATCAGACCGACGAGATACGAAGTGCGAAAGTTCATTAATTCTTCCCTTTCAAGCGCAATGGTGCTGCCTTCAAACAGCATAGCTTTAGGCATTTGTATTTATTGAGATTACTATAAACCAGAAATCACAGGTCTGCTACTGTTCACAATTCAAAAACAAGTGCTAAAACAAAAAAAGCCTGCAATATGCAGGCTTTTTCGTCTAATTGGGCCAGTTTTCGATTAAATAGCCACTAATTCTGACCTTGTTTAATAGTAATCACGGATTAACACTTCGGCAATCTGAATACTGTTTAGCGCGGCACCTTTCCTAATATTATCAGAGACAACCCAAAGGTTAATGCCATTCTCGTGAGAGATATCTTTGCGGATGCGGCCCACAAAAACCGGATCCGTTCCGGCCGCTTCGGTCACAGCCGTCGGATACTCCTCATCAGACTCAAATAGTTCGACACCGGCCGCACCACGCAACACAGACTTAACATCTTCGGCATCGACAGGCTGCAGTGTCTCAAGGTGAACCGCCTCAGAGTGGCCATGGAAAACCGGAACACGAACCGCAGTCGGGTTAACGACGATATTGTCATCACCGAAGATCTTCTGGGTTTCCCAGACCATCTTCATCTCCTCTTTGGTGTACCCGTTATCCATAAACTTATCGATCTGCGGCAGGGCGTTGAAGGCGATCTGTTTCGGATAAGCCTTTGGCTCTACCGGAAGCCCCTGAAGTAACTTGGCGCACTGACTCGCTAACTCTTCGATAGCCTGTTTACCCGAGCCTGAAACCGACTGATAGGTCGCGACGTTGATCCGTGAGATCCCATAGGCATCATAGATAGGTTTAAGTGCTACCAGCATCTGAATGGTTGAGCAGTTAGGATTAGCGATAATATTTCTGTTACGGAAATCTGCAATCGCCTCAGGGTTTACCTCAGGTATCACTAACGGGATATCGATCTCATATCGAAAGTGAGAGGTATTATCGATAACCACGCAGCCATTTTCGGCCGCTATCGGCGCCCACTTGGCAGAAACATCACCACCGGCAGAGAAGAAACCCAGCTGAGCCTGTGACCAGTCAAAGGTATCAACATCAAGAATTTCTACCTGTTTACCGTGGAAGGTGACCGTATCACCAGCGCTACGGCTACTGGCTAGAGGGTATAAATTTGCAACGGGAAAATTGCGCTCTTCGAGGATCTCGATCATGGTTTGACCGACTGCGCCCGATGCACCTAAAACGACAACATTAAATTCTTGTGACATAATTACCGACCAACTCCTGAAAATCCTAATTTGAACAACCAATCTACCTCAGATTGCCCCGCTGTTGCTAGCTTTAACGCACTAAATTCGCGCCTATGCTTGTGATTTTTTCTCATGAGGTCAAACCCATTGTTATTAGCGGAATTTTTACCCACTTTTATTGCAGAATCATCAAGCATGATTTTTCTGAACAACTCATCGTCATCTCGAAGGTCATAGACAAAACGGGATAACTGCAGTAACGCCTTCTCAGAAACCAGTTCATCGAATGACACCTGCTGTGACCAGAGCCCGGGCAGCAAAGTACTCATCGACTTATCGGCATCGATCCCCAGCACCGCCGTCAGCTTCTGATATAACATATAGGTGCCACGTGCCTTCCCTTCCAAACTGTAACCCGCAATGTGTGGCGTCGCTATCTCGACAAGTGGCACCAGCTCAAGCATAGGGTCGGGTTCACCTTCCCATACATCGATCACGAGTTTGATATCCGGCCTCAACCCCTTAACTTTTATCAGGGCGCGGTTATCTATGACCTCCCCTCTGCAGCAGTTAAGCAGCCACACATTCGACTTCAAGCCTTGCAGCCTCTGCTCATCGAACAGGTACCAGGTCTTATGCTCCCCCTCACGGGTCAGGGGAACATGTAAGCTGATCACATCTGCACGACTGGTGAGCTCATCGAGCGAAACAAACTCACGGGGATCATTGGCTTCGATGAGCGGATCGTTAAGCAGCACCTCGACGCCATAAGCCTCGAGACACTTAGCCACCGCCGAGCCGGTGTTTCCCGCACCGACTATACCTACGACCTTGCCTTTAAGCCCGGTATCGAAACGTCTGGCCAGCTCCAGCATGGCAATGAAGGCAAACTCGCCCACCGCAGTGGCATTACAGCCCGGCGCATTGGTAAAGGGGATCCCCTGGCTGGCAAGATAGGCCTGGTCGATATGATCGGTACCTATGGTGGCACTGCCGACAAACTTAAGTTTGCTGTTGAGGGATAATAGTGCCTGATCGACCTTAGTCACCGAACGCACCAGGAGTACATCGGCGTCTTTAACCTGCTGCGGGGTTAATGTACGGCCATTAACGGCTTCAATCGTACCAAGATCACCAAAGAGCTGCTGCACATATGGCATGTTTTCATCGGCGAGGATCTTCATCATGAGTCTATAAATGTCCTGAATAGTATGAAGGCGCATTCTAGCAAGACGACTACGGCTTGAGAATCACCTTCGAATGGAGGTGAATTACAAATTCTGTTTAGGTCATGCTCAAACTACCCGCCAAAATGCAGATAGGTAAACAACGGACACTAAGCCCATCTGCATCCATGGACTCTTTTCATAAGAGGGGCATAACTGTTTATTACAAGAAAGCCAGACACAAAGCCCACCTATATCCATCCTTGGACTCTTTCTACAAGAGGGGGCATAACTATTTATTACAAGAAGGCCAGACACAAAGCCCACCAATATCCATCCTTGGACTCTTTCTACAAGAGGGGGCATAACTGTTTACTACAAGAAGGCCAGACACAAAGCCCATCTAAACCCATCCATGGTAGATGGGCATAAGTGTTCCAGACACAAAAAAGGGAGCCTAAGCTCCCTTTCTACATCGTAACGGCGACTAGCCAGTTTGCATAACCTGCAAACGGAAGTTACTTATACTTGCTCATAACCAGAGTGGCATTGGTACCACCGAAACCGAAGCTGTTACTCATAACAGTATTCAGTTCAGCATCACGATACTCGGTCACAACCGGCATGCCTTCAGCTTTCTCATCCAGGTTATCGATATTGATGCTAGGTGCGATGAAGTTATTCTCCATCATGATAAGGCTGTAGATAGCCTCGTGTGCACCAGCCGCACCCAGCGCATGACCTGTAAGAGACTTGGTCGATGCAATAGCTGGCAGCTTCTCGCCGAAGGTTTCACGCAGGGCTTCAAGCTCACGCATATCACCGACCGGCGTCGATGTACCGTGTGTGTTGATGTAATCGACCTGTGTATCGACATCGGCAAGGGCCATCTGCATACAACGCACCGCGCCTTCACCCGATGGCGCTACCATGTCATAGCCATCCGAGGATGCGCCATAACCGACGACTTCGGCGTAGATCTTGGCACCACGCGCTAACGCATGCTCAAGTTCTTCGACAACAAGAATGCCGCCGCCACCTGAGATAACGAAACCGTCACGGTCTGCATCATAGGTACGTGATGCCTTTTCAGGAGTATCATTGTACTTAGTCGATAGAGCGCCCATGGCGTCGAAGCCCATAGTCAGGGTCCAATCAACCTCTTCAGACCCACCGGCAAAGACCATATCCTGTTTACCCATCTGAATAAGTTCGACCGCATGGCCTATACAGTGAGCACTGGTTGCACAGGCCGAACTGATCGAGTAGTTCATGCCCTTAATCTTAAACGGTGTTGCTAAGCAAGCACTGGATGTGCTCGACATGATACGCGGCACTATGTATGGGCCAACGCGTTTAACACCCTTTTCACGTAACGTGTCGGCAGCCTGAACCTGGTTAGCCGATGACGCACCACCGGTACCGGCAATGATGCCGACACGGGGGTTAGAGTACTGCTCTTCGGTCAGGCCGGCATCTTCGATGGCTTCAGCCATCGCGATATAGGCATAAGCCGCTGCATTACCCATAAAACGCAGTGCTTTACGGTCAATGTGTTCTTTAGGATCCAGTTTGATGTCGCCCCAGACATGGCTGCGAAGCTTCATTTCCTCAAACTGATCTGAATGAGTAATACCACTGCGGCCAGCTTTTAGTGACTCAGTGACTTCTTGCTTGTTGTTACCAATACTTGAAACTACGCCAAGTCCGGTGATCACGACTCTTTTCATTATTCCTATCCATTCTGTACGTCTAGTACCAATTTGCTGCCGCTATAGTATCGCTTTTAATGCAATTAAGTGGTCAGCTTTCCATAAAGACGGGTAAAATAATGCCTAATATGAGACATAGAGTAAATTCATTGACTGAAGAACGTGAAGAAAATATGCAAATGAGTAAGTTAACTGGTCATTTATCCTCAGTTTTCACCCTTTTCACAGCAAAAAACGATGTAGAGCAGACACTGGCTCTGGGTCAACTTGGCTTAGGCAGTCCCGGCTCTTTACTCTCAATATGGCAAAATTCGCGCAAGATCTGCCCTTTGGGGCGTGTAAACCTTAAAGTTTTCGAAACCGATTTCGATGCAATATCCGACTTCAACCACCAATTAACTGAACTTGTCGCCCAAGAATCACCACAATCCACACTCGGCCGGGGGGAAATGGCAGCAGCGCTGCTCAAGCGGGATATCCTCGCCATCGAGGGATGTCAGCGGCTGATCTTCGACGATGGCAGATTCATACTCGATATCTACTTAGGTGACATTCTCGGCCAGCTTAAGGGCATATTGACACCTAACGTCATGGAACAGGGTATCGATGATAGGGCTGACCATAGTGCGCTTATCGCCCATTGGGGCATAACTGAAAAAATTAATGGGGCGACACTCAGCGAAGCCATGCTCTGGCAGATGGGCAGATTAAGCCGCGATAATGCAACGCTAGGCTACGATGCTCCCGGGGTCGAGTGGAAGGATCAGAGCGCCGCTTTAGTGCGCCGCGTCGGTCTGCGGCTCATAGAAGCCACAGCTGGGGAGTTTCGACAACAGGCCGAGATTGAATATCAGGATAACAGGCGTGATGATATCCCGCTGCAGGAGCGGCGCACACTCAGAAATGCCCAATCGAACCGTCTCAGGTACTGCCCGGTTACCTCTGCCGCAGAGGGTGAAATCGCCATTATCGGCGGCGGTGTTGCCAGCACACACCTGGCACTCTCGTTAGCGCAGCGAAACAGAAAGGTGCGGCTGTTTTGCTGCGATTCAGACTTTGCTCAGCAGGCTTCCGGAAACAAACAGGGCGCGGTTTACCCGCTTCTCACACCCGATAACGGCCATTTGAGTCACTACTTTCAGCAGGGATTCCTTTTCACCCGTCGCCGGCTGCAGGAGCTGGTCGATGATGACTTTCATGTGTCATATGATTTTTGCGGCGTAGTGCAGACAGGTTTCGATATCCGCAGCAGCGCACGGCTTGACAAGATCATCAAGGGACAGAGCTGGAACAGCAAGGTGGCCAGCCCGATAGATGCAGGCTCGGCCACGCAACTGGCCGGTATCGATATCGATAAATCCGGTATCCATTACCCTCTGGGAGGCTGGATATGCCCTCATGAATTTACCCGCGCCGCTTTCGAAAAGGCGGCGCAGATAAGCGATGTCAGTGTAGAGTTCAATACCGACATCAAACGCATAGAGCAGAGGGAGGGGCTCTGGTATCTGTACAAAAGCCTCGATGACCAACCCAGCGGCCTTACGGATATTGATGAAGCTCAAGAGCGAACCATGGAGATGGGCCCCTTTGCCAACCTGGTTCTGGCCAATGGTCAGGGACTCACTCAGTTCAGGCAGAGTGAAAAACTCCCGGCAACCGGATTTCGCGGTCAGGTCAGCCATATCCCTTCACGAAATGAGCTGAGTAAACTCAGCACAGTGCTCTGTTCCCACGGATACCTCACACCGGGCAATAACAGGTTCCACTGCACCGGTGCCAGCTATGTAAAAAATCCTGATAACCTGGATTACAGCGCCAGCGAGCAGATTGAAAACCTGCAAAAGATAAAGCATAGCTATGTCGACAAGCCCTGGCTGGAAGATATCGATATTACCGGACACAGTGCGCGAGTCGGCGTTCGCATGGTCACCCGGGATCACGCACCTATGATGGGATGTGCTCCCGACACCGAGTCGATGTTGAGGTTATATGAGCGACATCAACATACCAAGGCAAGTATTAAATTCTGGAAAGAGACCCCCGCCCCGACTCATAAGGGACTCTTTATTCTCGGAGGCTTGGGCTCGAGAGGGATCACATCGGGGCCCCTGGCGGCAGAGGCGCTGGCGGCACAACTATGTGGCGAGATCATGCCATTGAGTGTCGCGATGCTCGAGATGCTTAACCCCAACCGGTTCTGGATGAGAAAACTTATCAAGGGGAAGGCACTCCAGTAGAGGATGCTGTAGCAGTGCGCAGACAGATAAAAATAACCCCGGCACTTCACCGTATATAGTAAGAGCCGGGGATTCGTTATCAGCCTACGCTTAACTGTCTCACCTTCCTTTTAACTTTGACCCGGTTATTGGTATCGCGGCTTGACCTTATCAGTTCATCACAGGCTATGGTCTGAGAGGATTTTGATAACCTGTCATACAGCAAGACATTGACCGATGCGGCCAGGTTCATGCAGCCGACAGTGGGCACATAAACCACGGCATCGGCTCTGTTGATCACCTGCTGACTTATGGTGCCATCCTCGGGCCCGAAGAGATAGATAGCCTTCTCAGGGTGCTCAAATTCCGGAAGAGGTGTCGCTCCCTCCACCAGATCGACACACACAATCTTGACGTCATCCGCGCAACTGTCTACCAGGGATTCCACCCCTGTCAGCGGGATCTGCTGACCCGCTCCTTTAGTATCGGTATTATATTGCGCCGTACCATTACTCGCGGCTAACGGGTACCGCTTGCCGGTGTAGAATACTTCATCGACACTATAACAACCCGCGGCACGCATTATTCCACCGACGTTAGTGGGGCTCTTGGGGTTGACTAAACCGATACTGACATAACTTTGTTTCATTTTACTACTCAAACATAAGGAGCCGGCTTTCCGCTATCTCCGGTGAGTTTTTAAGACCCTCATCTGTGCCAAGTGATACTCAGCACACCGAGTGACGGGATGATTAAGGGGCAGACAAGATATCTGCCCGATGTAGTCGCTAAGCCTTGATGATTTCGCTCAACTCTGACCAGGCTTGTTCAACCAGCTCATAATCCCGGTCATCTAACTCCTCTCTTGCCAAGACGAGACACGCTTGCATCTTTTCATTAAGCGCATCGAAGCCCTGCTCCTCCTCAAGCTCCAGTTGAGACAGGACAACCGCAAAATGCCCCTGAAGATAACCGCTGGCAAAGAGTGCATCATCATCACCCTGCTCTACTATGTTCGAGATCCAGTTCTCTGACGCCAGCTCATACTTCTCTAACATACCCACTCCACTCTTTTAGCGTAATTTTTGTTTAAAACAATCTATTCTTTGAACAGTTATGACTCATTCAAAATCCGGATTCGCGACCTGATACATCACATAGTCATGGTAACCTGTGATAACCCGGTAATAGCCGCACAACTGTCGATCTAATTCAGGGTCGCCACTATCCACAATTAATGGCCTGCCTTCAAGTGCTTTTAACTTAGTTTTTGTCGCCAGAATGATAATATTCTCTTTACCGAGCCGTTTGATTAACTCGGGGGACAGCTGTTGATTGCCTCTGCCCAGGATATGCCCCTGTCCGCCAATCAAAGTGATCACTAACTTAGTGGGCAACTCGTCTGTCATTTCGATAAGCTGAGCGGCGGTCAGATCTGAACCCAAAAGCTGCTGAGACTGGACAAGATCCACACCCAGCAAGGTGTTATCCAGGTTGAGTTCGGTCATAACGGCCGCAACCGTACTACCCGACCCCATGATAAAAAGCTCCTCATCCATGCTCTCGATCACCTCGGCAGCAATATCGGCGAGCACAAGTTCACTGCTCTCAATTCCGCCCATCTTAACGGCCTGAACATATCTGGGTTCAGCAGGCACAAGCATTTCACCAAAACGGCGCGCCTTAACTTGTCCCTCCCTAAAAGCCACCTCGTCGATATCCATCACATCGGCGTCCATCAGGCTAACCAGTTCGCCGTCGAGCAACATTTTTACCACCATGCCCGATGCATGAGGAGTGATGCCATAAACCCCGGAATGGATTTTCACACCGGCAGGCACCCCTAAGACGGGCATATTGTCATGCGCTATGGCAAAAACATCACGCGCCGTGCCATCGCCACCGGCAAACAGCAGTAGATCCAGAGTTTCATCGAGTAACACCTTAACGACTGCCTGAGTATCTTCGGCCTGCGTCTCGTCACTCACCTCATGCACGACCCTGACATGAAAGCCCATCTCCAGCGCCAAGGCTTCACCCATGGGGCCTGAAGCCGTGATGATTTCAACCTGATCCCGATAGGGTAAGATCACCTCCAATGCTTGCTGCATCCTCAGGTGTGCCCTAGGTTTGGCTCCCTTGGCGAGCGCCTCTTTGGCCACACCATCACTGCCTTTAAGCGCAACACTTCCACCCAGACCCGCCAATGGGTTGATAATTAAACCTAAACGAAACCGACTTGCCATTACTTATCCTTGTACAAATAGGATTAACACGCGCTATATCTGCGCTCAATTTAAGCGTTTACTCACCGCCGCCTGCACACTTATTGCTTAGCTTTTTCCGGGATAAAAAAGATGGCCGCCATGGCGAGGAATGCACAGATAGCCGCGATCACCCAGGCCAGAGAAGCACCACTGCCATCGCCCCAGATCATACCACAAAGCCAGGTACCTAACGCCCCGCCGACACCAAAACTTAAACTGGCATACAGCGCCTGCCCCTTGCTTCGATGGCTGATATCGAAGTAGCCATGCACAAATTGTATGGAGGCCGCATGCACCAAGCCAAAAGTAAACGCATGCAGGAGCTGGCTTAGCCCAAGCAACAGGAAGTTTTCGACACAATAAGCCATCAATAACCAACGAACGCCGGTGAACCCAAGGCTGACGATCAATAATCTGTTAACCCCGAAACGTCCCAGAAACCTGGGAGCCAACATGAACATAAGGATCTCGGCTAAAACGCCGAAGGCGACATAGATGCCCGCGACAGCCTCACTGTAACCGGACTGCTTTAGGTAGAGTACGAAGAAGCCATAGAAAGGTCCTGCACTCATCTGCAACAAAATGGCAGAGACCAGGAACCAGAAGATAGCCCGGTCTATTCTTAGTTTGGTTTTTCCGCTCCGCTGTTTTACCACTACCCTATCTGACGGCAAAGGCAAAGCACTGATCAATAGCCCGACAAAGAGCAACATACCGATATAGGGCAGAATCTCGGTTCCCCACCAACTGATGGCAAAACCGACACTGACGACAAATACCAGATAACCTAAGCTGCCGAAGCTACGAATAGAGCCATATCGCGTGGTATTCTCACCTAAGGTCTCCAGCGTTATCACCTCGAGCTGGGCTAAGATAGCATTCCAGAAAAATGTATAGATACAGAGGCTGATGGCCAGATAAGTAAAGCTGCCATCATAGAAGAAGCTCAAATAACTGACGGCTGCGGCTGCGGCCCCCCATTTAACCAGCTGGGCACGCATGCCCGTCCTGTCGGCCACCATGGCCCAGATATTCGGCGCTATGATACGAGTGGCCATCAAGATAGCCAGCAAGAAACCTATCTCCTGAGGGTTAAAGCCCCGGTTCTCAAAGAAGACACCAAGGTATGGCACCATAACTCCAAGAATGGCAAAGAAGAAAAAATAACAGGCGCTGATCCAGCGCAGCTGTGTGCTAATGCAGGAAGACTGATTCATTGATTTTATTTTAAATATTGAGGGCGACAGTATTGTATACCAATCGGTATGAAGATGTGATCGCTCAGCAAAAAATTAACGCTTCAAGGCAAGCTCATCGATTGCGCTCCACCTATGGTCCCATGGATTACTCCTTATCTCAGATGTAGAAAAGGCGCAAAATGCGCCTTTTCTAATTAGGGAGTCTCAACCTGAGAACTGAAGTATAGCGCGCTTATCGCATCCCTATCTTCGGTGTCTGGCTGTTTACATCCATATTCTGAGCCCTGTGGCGTAACAGGTGATCCATTAAAACGATTGCCAGCATGGCCTCGGCGATAGGGACAGCACGTATTCCGACACAAGGATCGTGACGACCTTTGGTCACAACTTCGGCCACATCGCCCTGCGCCGTCATGCCCTCTCCCGGAATGCTGATACTTGAAGTTGGTTTCATCGCGATATGGGCTACGATAGGTTGGCCGGAAGAGATCCCGCCTAAGATGCCGCCGGCATGGTTAGAGGCAAAGCCTTCGGGTGACATCAGATCTCTGTGCTCTGACCCCTTCTGATTCACCACCTCAAAACCGTCGCCAATCTCGACACCCTTGACGGCATTAATTCCCATCAGGGCATGGGCAATTTCGGCATCCAGCCTGTCAAAGACCGGCTCTCCAAGCCCGACGGGAACCCCCGTTGCAACAACGCTCACCTTAGCGCCGATAGAGTCACCACTCTTTTTGAGATCGCGCATATATTCATCCAGGGCATCGAGTTTTGATGCATCCGGAAAAAAGAAAGCGTTTTGTTCGATTTGAGAAAAATCGATCTGCTCCGCCTTTATGGGGCCCAGTTGCGAAAGGTAGCCGTTGATTTCGATGCCATGAACCTGTTTAAGATATTTTTTAGCCACCGCGCCTGCTGCAACACGCATCGCCGTTTCACGCGCCGAAGAGCGTCCACCACCGCGATAGTCGCGCAGACCATACTTCTGCTGATAGGTATAATCGGCGTGACCCGGACGGAAAAGGTCTTTAATGTTCGAGTAATCTTTGCTGCGTTGATCGGTATTTTCGATCATCAAACCGATGGAGGTACCTGTGGTTTTTCCTTCGAAGATCCCCGAGAGAACGCGAACTTCATCGGGCTCTCGTCTGGCGGTGGTATAGCGAGAGGTTCCCGGACGTCGTCGGTCGAGATCGTGCTGCATATCGGCTTCATTGAGTTCCAGCCCCGGAGGACAGCCATCAATAATACAACCTAATGCTTTACCATGGCTTTCACCAAATGTTGTTACCACAAAATTCTGACCAATGCTGTTTCCCGACATCCGATTTCTTTACCCTTTGCTAGTTATTAAATTACTCAAATTTGATACACCGCTTGAGATTAGCCCATATGAGAGCGGAATTACAGAGATAAAAAAAGCTAACTGATGCGTTAGCTTTTTTAATCACCGCCAATATTGCTGCCGGTATCGGGTACGCCCTCTAAAGAGGGTTAAACTCAAGCCGCGATAAGCTATCCCTGAGTGTTCACACTTTGATGAGGCCTATTTACCGCCACCTCTATTATTCACTATCTTTATAGATGGCGAAAAGTGATTCATTTTCAACTAGCTGATCACGAGTTAAAACAAACACACCGTCTCCGCCATGCTCGAAGCTGACCCAGGTGAAAGGAACATCAGGGAACTGCTCGATAAGGTGCACCATAGAATTACCGACCTCAACCACCAGTAGACCCTCTTCGGTCAGATAGTCGGCGGCATTTGCCAGAATCCGCTTAGTCAGGTCCAGCCCGTCCCTTCCAGATGCTAATCCCAACTCGGGCTCATGGTGGTACTCATCAGGCATATCACCGATATCTTCGGCGTCTACATAGGGTGGGTTTGAGACGATAAGGTCATAATGAGGACCTTTAGGTATCGCCGAGAAGATGTCTGACTCGATAGGAAAGACTCTGTCCATAACTCCCAGGGACTCGACATTTATCTGAGCGACCTCGAGTGCATCGGCACTGATATCCAGAGCATCGACCTCGGCTTCATCAAACTCGTAAGCACAGGCGATAGCGATGCATGCACTCCCCGTACACAGGTCGAGTACACGATTAACTGGTTTGTTATATAGCCAAGGACTGAAGCGATTCGCTATCATCTCGGCAATCGGCGAGCGAGGAACCAAGACACGCTCATCGACATAAAACTCCAAACCCGCAAACATCGCTTTATTTGTGAGATAAGGAACGGGTAAACGCTCTCTGACCCTGCGAATAATCAGCTCTACGATCTTATGCTTCTCTGAGCTGGTAAGGTTTGAGTGTATTACCTGCTGTCCTATATCTTCAGGCAAGTGTAAGGCATGAAAAACAAGGGCAATCGCCTCATCCCACGCATTATCGGTTCCATGACCATAATAAATATTGGCATCGTTAAAACGACTCACAGCCCAGCGCAACATGTCACCGACCGTACGCAGTTCAGTCACAGCTTCATCTACAAAAATCTTATCCAAAACTCACTCCAGCATGATAATTCCGCTTCATTGTAACTGAACTCTATTCATATGGCATCGGATTCAATAAAATAGAGAGGAATAGATATAATTTAACTCGTAAGATAGTTGCGAAAAGATAAGTGCGAATAGTTGCCAGATCAAACGCGGCTACGCCGCTCAAATAGACAGTTAAGACCAATAATTGAGATATGAAGAAAAAAAACACCAGCGAAGATCAAGCGCTTTTTTCGACACTAACTGAAGGGATAAAACCCTTAAAGCAGGATAAGCGACATTTTCGGGCGCCTTCAAAAGATAAAAAACAGATAGAAGAAAAAGAGCAGCAGCTACACGCAGATAGTTATTTTTCTGACACCTATCAACCCCACCTTCCCGACGAGGGGGCTATGCGTTGGAGTCGTGACGATGTAGACAGCTTCGAAGTGAAGCGGCTACGCCGTGGTGACTATCAACCGGATCTGCTGCTCGACCTTCATGGCATGAGGCAATCTGAAGCAAAACTTGAGCTTGCAGCGTTGATTCAGGCCTGTATCAAACAGCAGTGCCACTGCTGCTGTGTAATGCATGGTCACGGAACCGGGATCCTTAAACAAAATATTCCAATGTGGTTAGCCCAGCACCCTCATGTGCTGGCGTTTCATAAGGCCCCCAAAGAGTGGGGAGGCGATGCAGCGCTTTTGGTGTTGATCGATATCGGTGATGTGCCCTACAGAAGATAAGAAAGCTCACTCAATATACAACAGGGAAATTAAGGTTGAGCTTTCTGGTTTCAGCACTCTGAAAGCTCCCTACTCATGTCATTCTAAACTTGTTTCAGAGTCCGATCTAAAAAAGCTAACTCATGAAGCCAAGGTCGATGATAGTGCATTTAGCACTTCCACCTCCAATACCTCACAAATATATGGAGATTGACTTTGAAGCGTGTGGAACACTTATGACACTCGCGCCAGCAAAAAATTCGCGGCTAAAGCCGCTTTTCTCACCCCAGGAATTACGCCCGCAGCCCGCAGCCCACAGCCCACAGCCCACAGCCCAAGACTAACTTACCGTGTGCGGATTGTGTTGCCAAACCAGTGATGCCTGCTCTGCATGCTTATCGATCAAGGTTATCCCTGACGTCGCAAACAGAGGCGGCTCCACTCCTGCCACTAGCTCACTGACCATGTAACCCAGCAACGGCATGTGAGCAATCACTAACACCTTATCGGCCTTATACTGCTCAGCATAGGCTAAGGTGAGATCGGCTGCGGTAGCAGGATCACCGGATGGGACCAGTTCATCGAGTACCAGCCACTTTCGGGGCTCCGGGAAGTGTTTACTCACTTCCTGCCAGCTCTGTTGAGCTCTCAGATAGGGGCTGACCAGAACAAGGTCAAACTCCATGACCGATTTCACCAACCAGTTACTCATCAATGAGGTGTGGTAACGTCCGGTCTCGGTCAGTACTCGCTCTCTATCGGAATGAGCAAGATAACCAGCTTCACCATGTCGCATTAAAAATAGCTGCATACTACTCTCGCTACTCGATTTTTCTTATCTCTTATACGCCAATTGTAGCCTTAAACACCGTTGGGACAAACCAAAATTAAGTTATTAATTGGTCGAATAGACGCAGAGATATTTGCCAAAGCGAAATAAGGAGACCAATATGTAGCAATAAGTCTCGTATAAACTTGTTCTCATTGTGAATTAGATAGCCATAGAAAATGTACCGGAGCCTCTAGTTGCCAGAATCTTTGCAAATTATTAAAAGCCCCAATGATCACCGTCTATACCGACACCTGGTATTGGACAACGGCTTATCGGTCCTTCTTGTCGAAGATAAACTGGCCAGTCAGGCTGCGGCATCCATGGCTGTTAACGTTGGCCACTTTGACGACCCTGTTTCCAGACCCGGAATGGCACACTTTCTCGAACATATGCTATTTCTTGGTACAGAGAAGTTTTCTGAGTCTGGTGAATACCATGCCTTTATCAATCAACACGGCGGCAGTAACAATGCCTGGACCGGCACAGAGCAAACCAATTTTTTCTTTGGCATCAACGCCGAGGTGTTCGAGGAGTCTCTGGATAGGTTTAGCCAGTTTTTTATTGCGCCACTGTTCAGCTTAGAGTTGGTCGATCGTGAGCGACATGCCATCGAGTCCGAATTCAGCCTGAAACTCAAAGATGATATCCGCCGCACTTACCAGGTACAGAAGGAAACCGTTAATCCGGCGCATCCTTTTTCAAAATTCTCGGTAGGAAATCTTGAAACCCTCAGTGGAGATGAGTCGGCTCTCAGAGATGAACTACTCGAATTTTATCATTCCCATTACAGTGCTAACTTGATGGCCCTGTGTCTCGTAGCCCCCCTTCCTCTTACAGAGTTAGCGGCTTTAGCAAAAAAATATTTCACAGGCGTTAAGAATCATAATCTGATTAAACACCATCCGGAGGTTCCGATATATCAAACGGAACAGCTACAATCTCAAATCAATATTGTTCCTCTTAAGGAGCAGAAACGGGTGGCTATCACGTTCAGTCTACCTGCTATCGACCCATATTATAAACACAAGCCCTTGACCTTTATCAGCCATCTGCTGGGTTATGAAGGCAATGGCAGCCTACTCTCCTACCTAAAAGATCAAGGGCTGGCGGTCAACTTATCGGCCGGAGGAGGTGTTAACGGTTACAACTTCAAAGATTACAATATCAGCATCCAGCTCACCGAAAAGGGTGTGACAAATCTGGATACCGTAATTGAATCAACTTTCGAGTACATTGAGCTTATCAAGACTAAAGGGATGCAGGAGTGGCGCTATCAGGAGCGCGCCAACTTGTTAAAGCTAGCCTTTAAATATCAGGAACAGATTAAGACACTGGATCTTGCCAGCCACCTCAGCATCAATATGCACCACTATGATGTCGAAGATCTTGTTTTCGGTGACTATAAGATGGAGGGGCTTAATGTTTCTGAGACTCTGAAACTGCTGAATATGATGAGTCCGTCGAACATGCGTATTCAACTCATCTCCTCAGAGCTCGACACCACCCATCAGGCCGCCTGGTATCACACGCCATATCAGATGACTCCCATCGACGTTGATAAGGTAAAGCAGTGGAGTCAGCCCCGGATCCGGCCGGAGCTTTCATTACCCAATGCAAACCCATTTATCATCTCTGACTCTGTCCCCAGAACAGATAAGAGTTCGAACAAGGTGCCTGTTATAGTTTGTCAGGAGAAAGGTTATCGTATCTGGCATAGAAAAGATGATGAATTTAATGTTCCTAAGGGGCACCTGTACCTGTCACTGGATTCGATTCAGGCGGCATCATCCCCCAGAAATGCTGCGTTAACCCGACTCTATGTTGAGATGCTGCTCGATTACCTGACCGAGTTTACCTATCAGGCAGAAGTCGCAGGACTGAGCTATAACATCTATCCTCATCAGGGAGGGATCACTCTGCACCTCACCGGTTTTACCGGCAAACAGGAGGTGTTATTGGCTCTATTGATAGAGAAAGCCAGAGAGCGAAACTTTACCCAGGATAGATTTACGCTGATCAAGCGTCAAATATTAAGGAGCTGGTATAATCAGGCCAGAGCCAAACCAATTTCGCAGATCTTTACCAGCCTTACGGTGACACTTCAAAAGCGCAGTTACGAACCCTCGCGCATGGCTGAGGAACTTGAGTCGATCACGCTCGAAGATCTGCACGAACATGTAAGAAGCTTCTATGAAAAGATCCATCTGGAGGGGCTTGTATATGGTGACTGGCTTGAGAGTGAAGCTCAATCATTAGGTAAACGACTGGACCACATCCTCTCTCTGGTCTCCTCTCCAAGCATAGAGTCTGAACGTGAACTGGTTAACCTCGCAGGCCATGGCACCATGATGAGGGAACTTGACGTTTCTCATCAAGACAGCAGTATCATAGTTTATTATCAATCCGATGCAGCTTCAGCCGAGCAGATGGCCCTGTTCAGTCTGTTAAACCACACTATGTCTTCAACTTTCTTCCATGAGTTGCGCACTAAGAGACAGCTGGGTTATATGGTTGGCACCGGGTACCTGCCTTTGAACAGATACCCGGGAATGATCTTTTATATTCAATCGCCTACATCTGGGCCTAGACAGCTTCTGGAAGCGATCGACGAGTTTATTGCCGATTTCAACTATGCAGTTATGCAGATAACAAACGAGCAGTGGGAACACACTAAACAGGGGCTGGTCAATCAAGTGATGGAGCTTGATCCGAACCTTAAGACTCGGGGGCAAAGATACTGGTCAAGCATTGGGAACAAGGATTACCAGTTCAATCAAAGAGAGCTTGTGGTTCAAGAGGTCGTTAAGTTGACACGATCAGATCTCATCAAGTTTATGATGAAGAGGATGAGAACCAAACACTGCGATAGGCTCGTGCTGTTCACAACTGGTGACAGTCACGGCAACCTTGAACCCTTAACCTCAGATAATATGATCACTGACTTACGCAGTTTTAAACAAAATGCAATTAAATTCAGTTACTAACCTCTGAGTATACGACTGTAAAACGCATCTTTGGTGGCAGGGATGCTCACCATAAACTCAATGACGAACCGTAGCGCTACATTCACGCGGCTCGTCAGAATTACAAAGCTGGTAGATTCTGCTCTTTAAGCTTGTTTCTTCCCTCAATAATCAGGCATATAAAATATAAGATTATCGAAGCGAGGTTGAAATCAGTCAAAAGCACTAGCCAAACTGGTATTCACCTCCGTTTCACGAGGTATATGAAATACAATCAGAACAAAATATGAGGAAACAATAAAAACAGCAATAATTATCAGCTGTTAAATGGCCTGAACTTTTGACAAACGGATCAGTTTCTGAAAAAGTGAGGTTAAACACCTGTTGCCTAAGCATTACCGGCTAATAATCAATCTAAAAATATGCCAAATTCTCTTATGAAAATTATCATCACTCTCCTGCTGACCCTCTGCATTTTTGGTCAGGCTAAAGGAAAAGAAATTGCTTCAAATACATTAGTCAATGCTTTAAAGCTTGAACAGCCTTCCACTCTCGTTAATGCCCAAACCTACGGTGTTCTAGATGGTTTATCTCAAAGTAATATAACATCATTAGTAGAAGATAATGATGGCTTCGTATGGATAGGAACCGTTAACGGATTAAACCGGTTTGACGGACAAGAGTTTACCCATTACTTTCCTTCAGCAAATGGCCTCGCTAGCTCATTCATACGAAGTCTTCTTATCAGTAAAAGTGGTAAATTACTCGTTGGTACAGATGAAGGTTTAGCAGTTTATAATAAAGAGCTTGACAATTTCAAAAGAATAAATATTGGTGAGAAGGCGCAAAAAAATCCTATTTGGTCAATAGATGAAATGAATGACCATTTCATAATTGGAACTGAAACTGAAGTTTTTATTACAAGTAGCGATTTTACACATATAAAAACTTTTACCGGACCATTCAATGGTGTAAAGAAAATCGTTTCTTTAAACGATGACATATTTATAAGAAACTACATTGGTGAGGTAATAAAGTTATCATCTCCATTACAAACATACCATACAAATACCAACGATATAATAAAGACAGGAAATAGCTTAGTAGCATTGACTAACGAAGGAGTTTTTAACTTAATAACAGGTCTAAAAGTTAGCAATGGGATATACAGCAGTATATCGAAAACAGAATCAGGATTTGTGGCTCTAGGAGGAGAAAACTTACACTCTCTTTCGGCCAGTTTTGCAGAGCTAGAAACTGGAAAAATAAAAATTGACAAGTACAACCCTAATATGTCTGCCATATACAGGGGGAGTAAAGCAACCTATATCTCAAATCAAAACTCTGGATTAATTTCCGTTGGGGATCATAGTAATATTATTACCACACCAAAACTTACTAATGAAAGCGTATGGTCAATCAATGTTACAAGTTCAGAAAATCTAATTATAGCAACTAGTGATAAGGATATTAAAGTATACGATAAGGACTACCGAGAATTATCAAGTTACGACTCAGAAGTTACGGGTCCTAAATCAGCTATTGAGCTACAAAACCTAATTTTTGTTGCAACAGACAAAGGTCTGTTTTACATAGATGTTCTAACAAAAGAAAAAACAATGATTAGTGATGAATCTTTTTTTGTTATAAATAAAGATAATGACTCTAATTTTATAATAGCTGGCACGTCAAAAGGTGACTTACTAAAGTATGACATAGAGAAAAAGTCAACACAAAAAATTGCTATCGACCCAAACAACCCAATATTTGACATTAAACAATATAAAGATTCATTTATTATTGCAAGCCAAGGTGGGATGTTTTTGCTCAAAGGCGAAACCGTCAACCCAATATACAAAGAGCAATTTGTAGTAAGCTTGTTTGTAGATCAAGATAAAATAATATTTGGAACAAACACATCACTTTTATCTTACGACTTCATCACTACAAAAATCGAACAACTATACTCAAACAACAAGCCAATTTTTTCAATACTTGTGAATGGTAACTATATACTAGGAGCCTCAACTAAAGAAGTGGTTACAATCGACAAGAGAACAAGAAACACTGTCGCTCTAACCAAAGATTTTGGTAGCCTTGACGAATACAACGTACACTCAATTGAGAGCATAAATGATAAAGTATTCATGGGTGGAATATCAGGTCTTAGTACCATATCAACTAATAGCTTAGACAATTACCTAAGTAATAGTCTTCCACCCAAAGCGAACTTGAATGACTTACTTATTTTTAACGTAAAAGAAAACACAGCTGGAACGATTTTAAATAGTCAGCTATTTTTAACTGATAAAATAAAGTTGAAGTACTCTGACTACCCATTTACCCTAACATTTAATAGCCCTGGAAGTGCTTTAAAAAATATCAATTATGCATATCAGATGAATGGGCTTTCTGATGTTTGGATTGAATCCAAAGGAATAAACTCTGCAACCTACACTAACTTATCGCCGGGTGAATACCAATTCACAGTCTATGCAATAGATCCTCTAACCAGAAAATCTGGGCCTCATAAAACTATAACAATCGAGATTACTCCACCTTGGTGGCTCGCCAAGGAAGCTAAATTTATCTACTTCATATTAGCGCTACTCATTTCTGGTGCAATCGTAAAAGCGATCCTTAGGCGCCGGGAGGTTCAGAACCAGATAGTCAAGTCTGAAGAGCGCTTAAAACTATCGCTCTGGGGCAGTGGCGATGAGATGTGGGACTGGGATATTGAAACCGGTCAGATCTACCGCTCTAACATCTGGGGATCACTGGAGTTCCCCAGAGACGGTCAACGTTCGGGCGAACACGGTGAAGAGAGCAATATCCACCCTATGGATCAGGAGCGTGTCAGCAGTGCTCTCAATAACCACTTCTATGGCAAAACCGACCATTTCGAGGCCGCCTACAGAGTAAAAGGCAAGTCAGATGAGTGGGTGTGGATTTTAGACAGAGCCAAGATCGTCGAACGTGATGAGAAAGACAATGCACTTCGAATGACAGGCACAATCAAAAATATCAATAACTTTAAGCATGCCGAAGAGCAACTGCGCCTGTTCGAACGCGCCATCGCCAACATATCCGAAGGCATGTTTATTCTGGACAGTGATTTCTGCTTTGTCGAGGTCAACGAGGCGTGTTGCGAACTGTCTATGAAACACAGAGATCAATTTATAGGAAAGCAGTTAAATTTCGACCTCTACCCGGATAGTTATTCTGAGCAGATCCGCTCGATCCTGCATCAGCAAGGCAGCTGGAGTAACGACGTCGAATCCGCCAAGGGAGACGGCAGCAGCTTCTTAATGGAGTTGACCGTCGATGCTATCTATGATGAGCAAGGCCACCTGTCACATTACGTCGGTGTATTCTCTGATATCTCCAGACGTAAACAGCAGGAGGAGGAGCTGAGAAAGCTGACAAATAACGACTTACTGACCAACTTACCTAACCGTTCGAGTCTTATGGTCACCCTAGGCAACCTGGTCAAGCGTGACTCCCACCATACCTTGATGGTGCTGGACTTGGATAACTTCAAGAAGATCAATGACTCGCTAGGCCATCAATTTGGTGATGAGTTATTGATAAAAGTGGCTAAACGTATCGAGGATACCGTCCCCTATCACACCAGCATCTACCGTTTAGGCGGAGATGAGTTTGCCATATTAGTCGATAACAACCCGGATATAGGCTCAAGCGCGGTTATCGCTAACAATGTCATCGACGCTTTTGTTACACCGTTCGAACTAAGTTCGGACAAGGTTGTCGTTGGCATGAGTATAGGTATCGTGCTCTACCCGGAAGACGATCAAAATGAACAAGCTCTGCTGCGTAAAGCCGATATCGCCATGTATCATGCCAAATCCGGCGGCGGCAATCGTTACCAGTTCTATTCAGAGTCACTTAACCGCAACGCCATTCGCCAACTTGAAGTTGAAAACCTGATCCGTGAAGGCTTACGTGATGATCTGTTCGAGGTGTACTACCAACCCAAAATTGACCTCAAGTCCGGCAAGATGGCCGGCATGGAAGCTTTAATTCGTCTGAACCATCCTGAACAGGGGCTGATCCCCCCGAGTGAGTTTATTCCGCTTGCAGAGGAGAACGGTCTAATCGTCGAAATCGGTGATCTGGTGATGAAGAAAGCCTGCTTCGCGGCACAAAAATGGCGGAGTCAAGGAATCTTCGATGGGCGGGTAGCCGTCAATTTATCATCATATCAGTTCGCCCTACCCGACCTTCAACAGCGAATAGAGTCAATTTTACGTCTAACTCAGCTACCTGCTGCCAACTTAGAGCTGGAAATCACCGAGGGGACCGTCATAAAACAGCCGGAGAAGGCCATTAAGGTGATGCAGCAGCTTGCTAAGATGGGCGTAAGCCTGGCATTAGACGATTT
The DNA here is from genome assembly GCF_947501225.1 of uncultured Shewanella sp. GTDB lineage: Bacteria > Pseudomonadota > Gammaproteobacteria > Enterobacterales > Shewanellaceae > Shewanella. The sequence continues at coordinate 702,933 of NZ_CANMUW010000001.1, read as the reverse complement.
TGGTACCGGATACTCCTCCCTTTCTTATCTCAAGCGTTTCCCAATCCACACGCTTAAGATAGATAAAGCCTTCGTAGACGATATCGATAAATCCGACAGAGATCTTAAGATGGTCGATTCGATCATCACCATAGCCCACAACATGGGGCTATCTGTCGTCGGTGAAGGTGTAGAGGAAGCGTCGCAGCTGAGTATACTAAAAGCCCTAAAATGCGAAGAGATACAAGGCTTTATATTCAGCAAGGCGGTAACTGAGTCTAAGTTTACCGAACTGCTGCGCAAAGAGTTTATCGAGCCGGACTCAGTGCAGAAAAACTCTGAAGCAATATAAGAAAAACATTTCCTCAATAAAAAACGTGAGAAAATAAAAAGATGGCATAACAACTGCAACAACTCTCTCAAGTGTCAAAAAAAATGACAGACCTACTAACCAGGCACATCAGACGGATGTGCCGGAACTTGAGAGAAGAATAAAATGATTAAAGTATTAGCGACGACTATTGCACTTGTATTATCGACATCTACAATGGCATCTGAACAACACGAATCAGACGCTAATCTTCGATTATCAACTATTTCTGAATCTCAGGATATCCGAGTAGCAGGCTACCCAAATATCAAGTTCAAGCCCGTTGAGCTGGCTGGCTATCCGAACATCAAGTTCAAGCCCGTTGAGCTGGCTGGTTATCCAAACATCAAGTTCAAGCCCGTTGAGCTGGCTGGTTATCCGAACATCAAGTTCAAGCCCGTTGAGCTGGCTGGTTATCCGAACATCAAGTTCAAGCCCGTAGAGCTGGCTGGTTATCCAAACATCAAGTTCAAGCCCGTTGAGTTGGCTGGTTACCCAAACATCAAGTTCAAACCCGTTGAGCTGGCTGGTTATCCGAACATCAAGTTCAAGCCCCTTGAGCTGGCTGGTTACCCAAATATCAAGTTCAAACCCGTTGAGCTGGCTGGTTACCCAAATATCAAATTCATCAACTCAGAAATTGCTTAAGGTTTAAGGAGAATAACTATGTTTGATTCAATCAAAAAAGCACTAGGCCTGACCCAAAAACCTGAGCGTAAGAAGGTTCAGCTACCTGAAGGATTAGATCACCTTGAAGTGATCTCTGCAAAGGTTTGGTGGAACTAAGACAGAGTCAGCAGTCAAAAACAGAAAAGGAGCCCGGTGGCTCCTTTTTTTGATCTTGCCATCTTCTCAGCTGCTTCGCTCAGCTTCTGATTAAGGTCAACGCTATAGCTGGATTGTGCTTGCCCCTCTGCCCGAGGCACGTTTCATGGCAAACCGTTTATGGGTGTTAAATAGTGGGTAGCCTATCGGGCCCAAGACGAGTCCAATCATGGTCCATCGCTTTACTCCCAGCCCAGCCTGAAAGGCCAGACTTCCCATCACGATGCCCGAGATAGCACATACCAGAGTAACGACAAAAACCGCTTCATTTACCGTGAAAAACATCAATTATCTACAACCTCGACTTCAACCACCGCTACAACTTACAAGGAATAAGTCGCACGCATAAAAACAATCGTAATACTGACAGCCACTATCTAAATATGACGAGTAGATGGATAGTATGGGAACGTTATTGTACAGAACCATGAATGGAATGCGAACAAAAAACAGGCAGAAAATTTCCTTCCGGACAAAAAAATGCGGCATAATGTTGCCGCATTGTTAACAAAACAACCAAACTTAAACTCTACTCAAAAAAGGTCTGCTCATTCTCGACCATCTCTTTCAGTCGCTCGCAAGGCTTAAATCTGTCGCCATATTTGGCCTGATAGTCCTCCAGCAATAACACCAGCTCCGACGCCCCCATCGAGTCAATATAGTGAAATGGACCACCGAGGAACGGCGGGAACCCTATCCCGAAGATAGCGCCGATATCACCATCGCGTGGCGAGGCGATAATCCCCTCCTCCAAGCAACGAACGGCTTCATTGAGCATCTGCACGACACAACGCTGTGCAACATCCTTAGCATCACTACTGCTGTCAGGTGTTGGTGTCAAACCAAGTACGCCATAGACAGATTCGTCCACCAACTTAGCTTTCTTCTTAAACCTTTGCTTAGCCTTGCTGCCATAGAGATAGAAACCTTTACCGTTCTTACGCCCTTTGCGGTCATCGGCCAGTAGTTTATTGAAGGCAGCGGGAGCTTTAAATCGTTCCCCCAGCTCTGACTCTAAGATGGGAGAAATTTTAGCACCGACATCGATCCCCACCTCATCGAGCAGGGTCATAGGCCCCACAGGGAAGCCAAATTTAACCAATGCCTTATCCAGATGCTCAACACTCTTACCTTCCAGCAGAAGCTCTGCCGCTTCATTCATATACAGGGCGAGAATGCGGTTAACATAGAAACCGGCTCCATCCTGAACCACGATTGGCGTCTTTCCCTGTTTACGGGCAAAGGCGACGGTTGTAGCTATGGTCTCGGCAGAGGTCTTCTCATGAGCAATAACCTCGACCAAAGGCATCTTCTCAACCGGAGAGAAATAGTGCAGGCCGATAACATTTTCCGGACGACTCGCAGCCTCGGCGATCTGCGATATTGGCAAGGATGAGGTGTTAGAGGCGAAGATGGTATTCTCGCCACACTCACGCTCAACATCTTTAACCATCTGATGCTTTAAGTTCAGATCTTCAAATACCGCTTCAACGACGATATCAGCATCTTTAATACCTTTATATTCAGTAGTTGTCGTCATCAGAGACATCAAGTTATCTCTTACCGCAGGGGTCATATGTCGGCGTTTAACCTTTTTATCCAATAGCTTATAGGCATAGGAGAGTGCGTTACTCAACCCCTTCTCACTAATATCCTTTACCCGGGCCGGGATCTTGGCTTTAGTGGTTGTCACAGATGCGATACCGCCCCCCATGAGTCCGCCTCCCAAAACCATGACTTTATGCACCTCTCTCGGCTCTACATCACCGGCACCGGTCTCCTTCTTCATCTCTGTGGTAGCGAAGAAGAGACTTCGCAGCGCTTCAGACTCCTTGGAAGCAACAAGCTCGGCAAAGTGGTTAGCCTCAACTTCGAGCCCCTTGGTGATCCCCTTTGCCATCCCCTGACGTACACAATCGATAATCTTCGCCGGAGCCGGGTAGTTTCCATGCGTCTTCTTCTCAACCTGTTTACCGGCTTGATCGAAGATTATATTACGCCCGGGCGGCGTCCCCTCTAAAATGCGGGTCACGAATGACTTTTTCACTTTCTTAGCGGAGCGCTTGCCCTTAAGCGCCATCTCTACCGCGGTTTCAAGCAAGATAGACTCGGGAACCATGTCGTCCACTAACCCCATCTTAAGTGCTTGCTTCGGGCGAAGATGCTTGCCCGTCAGCATCATATCCAGTGCGGCAGTGATGCCCACCAATCGAGGTAACCTTTGGGTTCCACCAGTGCCGGGCAGTAGCCCAAGTTGCACCTCCGGCACCCCCATCACGGTCTTACTATTGAGGCTACAAACCCTTTGATGACAAGCTAGTGCCAGCTCCAATCCACCGCCGAGACAGGCACCGTTGATAGCAGCAATAACCGGGATCTTCAAAGACTCGAGTTCATTGAAGACGACGTGTCCCTGCTGTGATAACTGCTTGGCATCGGCTGCCGACTGACAAGCATCGAGCATACTGATATCAGCCCCGGCGACGAAGGAGTCTTTCTTACCCGAGATAATGACCAGCCCTTTGATGCTGTTATCGGCTTTTATCTCTGCCAATACCTCATTAATTTCGGGGCCAAACTCGGCGCGCAGGGTGTTCATCGTCTCACCTGGAACATCCATAGTCAGGATTGCAATTCCATCTTCACGTCGCGTTAAATTAAAGGTCTTTTCCATGACGATTACTCCACTTCAACTATCATTGCCGCGCCTAAACCACCTGCTGCGCAGGCGGTCGTTAACCCGGTACCTCCGCCGCGACGTTTAAGCTCACGACACACCTGGGTGATTAATCGGGTACCTGTTGCCGCAAATGGGTGACCATAAGCGATAGAGCCGCCCAGAACATTAAATTTACTCATATCTATCTCGCCGATAGCCCGGTTACGACCCAGCTTTTCAGCTGCAAACTTCTTAGAGGCAAACATCTGCATATTGGCAAGCGTTTGCGCGGCGAAGGCTTCATGCATCTCTATCAGAGTCAGATCTTCAAGCTCCATTCCTGCCCGTTGGAGCGCTATTGGTGTCGCATAGGAGGGTCCCATTAACATATCCTCCCATACATCGATGGCACTGAATGCATAACTCTTAATATATCCGATAGGATCATAACCCATAGCCTTGGCACGGCTTTCACTCATCAACAACACGGCCGAAGCCCCATCGGTCAACGGTGTACTCGACGCGGCGGTGACAGTACCGTGCTTACGATCGAAGGCGGGTCTGAGTTTGGCGTATGACTCTATCGTTGAGTTCTCACGGATATTGTTATCACGATCGATAAAGGTCTTATAGGGCGGTACATGCGCCACCATAACCTCATCGGTCAGGTGGCCGGAGTTCCAGGTCTCAGTAGCCAAAGTATGTGAGCGGTGAGCCAATGCATCTTGATCGGCGCGGCTGATATTATAACTCTTCGCCATCTGCTCAGCGGTCTGGCCCATAGAGAGTCCGGTTGAAAACTCGGCAACAGCAGGTGGCACGGGCAACAGATCTTTCAGGCCTAATCGGCGGAAGATTGCCAACTTTTGTCCGAATGAACGAGCTTTATTAAGGTCAACCAGAGCGTGCGCTAACTTTTTTGACACTCCAATAGGTAACACCGAAGATGAATCGGCACCACCGGCAATACCGATCTCAATATTTCCCGTCATGATAGATTCGGCCACATTGACCGTGGATTGAAAACTGGTGGCACAGGCGCGGGTAACACTGTATGCATCTGTCGCTACATCCATCCCGGTTCCCAGAACTATCTCACGCGCAATATTGGGTGCGGCCGGCATCTGTACAACCTGACCATAAACCAGTTGTTCGATCTGTTTGGGATCCAATTCTGAGCGAGAGAGCATCTCGTTAACGACCATCTTGCCCATATCTAACGCCGATACGCCATGAAAAGCCGTGGCTTGTTTTGCAAAAGGAGTTCTTAATCCCGTTACAATTGCGATACGATCGCCTTTAGCATTCGTAACCTGTTGTCTATCACTCATTTGTCACCCTCTTATTATACGCCCCGCTCACTTTAGCAAGAGACGCTATTATTTCCTTTTTAGACGCTCGTTATTAATCAGTTTGACTGTACCACCAATAACAGGTCTGACCATTAAAGTGTGATCTGATTCTAACTTCTTATAGCCAAGTTTTAAACACTTGTTTGGTTTTTAGTCAAAATAAATCCAAAAACGCTTTGTGAACAATGTTTAATAAAGAATATTTTGATTTTTATCATAGTGTTTATGCATATTAAAAGGGAGCACTACGTAAATAGAACTGCAAAGAAACCAGAGATGAAGCCGTAAAATCTGCCAAATTGTCACCACAGATAAGCATTGACACTAGCCAAACCCTAACGGAATTTTTTACCATATCTATGGTCTATACAAAACTAATCAAAATTAACCGAGTTGCATCATGCCTTTAAGTCGATTTCACGCGTTACGCGAATACCTGAACAAGGTCATCTTAGGACAACCCGTCCTGACCGAAAACCTGTTAATAGCCTTAATTGCTGATGGTCACTTACTCGTAGAGGGACCACCAGGTCTGGCCAAGACCCGTGCAGTCAAAGCCCTGTGCGACGGTGTGGAAGGTGATTTTCATCGCATTCAATTTACTCCGGATCTATTACCTGCCGATCTCACGGGTACCGATATCTATCGTGCACAAACGGCCACCTTTGAATTTGAAGCGGGTCCGATTTTTCACAACCTTATTCTAGCCGATGAGATAAACCGTGCACCGGCAAAAGTTCAATCGGCACTGCTCGAAGCTATGGCGGAAGGTCAGGTTACCGTGGGTAAAAACAGCTATAAATTACCGGAACTGTTTCTGGTAATGGCAACTCAAAACCCACTTGAAAATGAGGGCACCTACCCTCTGCCTGAAGCACAGCTGGATCGTTTCCTGATGCACTTAAATCTCGATTACCCCAGTGCAGATACCGAGTTCGAGATCATGCGGATGTCACGTAAAGAGGCGCTCAAGCAGGAATCCCCTTCGGTCGAACCCATTATTCAAAAAGATATTTTTGAAGCACGGGATGAGTCCCTGGAGATCTATCTGGCAGAGCCATTGGAAAATTATATCGTCGATATTGTCATGGCCACCCGTCAACCCCAGCGCTACAGTGATGAACTGGCGAAGTGGCTCGAATATGGGGTCAGCCCCCGTGCAACACTCTCGCTGGAACGATGCGCCCGTGCACGAGCCTGGCTTAATGAGCGAGACTTTGTCTCCCCCGAAGATATTCAGGCTGTCGCGCCCAACGTGTTAAGACATCGCCTGCTTCTGAGTTACCAGGCACAGGCTGAAGGTGTGAGTCGCGATCAGGTTATCAGTCACATCCTTTCTCAAGTAGCGGTACCATAAATGGCTGATATAGCTCTGCCTCTTTTTGCCGATGGGGTAAATCTCACTCAAAAAGAGCTTTTAGCATGCCAGAATCTCGCCAGAGCACTTCCACAGAAGCGCTCTAAGGCTCGTGCGGCCCTTTCCGGCCACAGGGCCAGCCTGATAAAGGGCCGTGGTATGGAGTTTGCTGAGGTACGTCACTATCAACCAGGTGATGATGTCCGCACAATTGACTGGCGGGTAACGGCAAGAACCGGCAAGGCGCATACTAAGTTATTTGTCGAAGAGAGAGAGCGCCCTATCTTAATCCTTCTCGATCTCAGCCACAGCCTCTATTTTGGTTCAAGCCTACTGCTTCAATCGGTTCAGGCGGCTCACTTAGCCACCACGCTGGGCTGGAGTGCCATCCTTCACGGCGATAGGTTAGGTGCGCTCATTGCTACCGAGCAGGAACACCTGGAATTAAAACCCAGGAGTCGTCAGCAGGGGATTTTGCAACTGATATCGGGAATTGAATCCTTACATAAGAGACAGCTGAGTCAGCTATCTGAGCATAGTAGTGAACCTGAACACCTTTTCAGGGCCTGCCAACGCTTGAGACGTATAGCTAAGCCGGGCTCGTTAATCTGGATCATCAGTGATGGCACTAACTTTAATGATACCTGCCTTGCTCCACTGTCTGATCTTAAACGGCACTGCGACATGGGGGCGTTCTTAATCACCGACCCGCTCAGGCAGGGAACCCTGGCTCTGCCAAAACAGTTCCGACTACCGGTCAAAGAGGGAGATAAAGAGCTCACACTCAATCGTGCCGGCTATGAAGACTGGCTGAAGAAGCAGCGCCGCTCTCAAGCACAATTTACTGAAATGATGCAAAAACTTAACGTTCAGACCCGAATCTTAGATGCCGGAAACACGCTCAATAACCAGATCGAGGCATTAAGGTAATGGAAGCAAAGACAAACCCGGCATTGGCTTCCCTGAAAGATATTCAGCCCCCGGAGGTCATCACCTCATGGCCCATCGCCTATGGCTATTGGATACTACTGGCTCTGATAATCATCTCGATTATCGGCATACTCCTCTTCGTTAAGCGACAACGCCGCTTGTTGGCTCCTAAGCGTATCGTCATCGCCGAGCTCAAAGCTCTGGATCCAAACAGCTGTGATTTTTGCGTGCAGGTTAATACCTTAATCAAACGCGCTGCGATCAGCTATCTGCCCAGAGAGCAGATCGCCGGATTAGAGGGCAAGCAGTGGTATATCTGGATGGACTCTCAGGTTAAGCAAACCGCTGCCCCCCTTCACAGGTTGCTCGACAGACGTTATACCAGAGAAGGCTTAAGCGGTGATGAAGCGTTAAGTTTACAGTCACTGGCGCTTCAATGGTTTAAAGAGGCCTTACCCATTAAGCAAAGTACAGCCAGCGCTTTACGGCACAACAGGGAGGAGAGTCAATGCTAACTCTTCAATGGGCGTGGCTGCTGTTGTTATTACCGCTTCCCCTCATTTTTCGCAAGCAGCAGAGCGTCAATGAGGTAAGCGGACACCTGCATCTGCCCGGAGTCGCACAAAGTGGCGCTCAACAGATTGAACAAGACAATAGCTCACGTAAAGCGTACTGGCTTATCTGGGTGCTACTTGTCGTCGCTGTGGCTCGCCCCCTGTGGATGGGGGATCCCATAGAACTTCCGAGCAAAGGCAGAGATCTGATGATGGCCGTCGACCTGTCAGGCAGTATGCAGATAGAGGATATGGTGCTCGAAGGTAAGACGGTCGATCGCTTCACCATGATCCAGGCGGTTGTGAGTGATTTCATAGAACGTAGAAAAGGTGACAAATTAGGTTTGATTCTATTTGCCGACCACGCCTATCTGCAGGCCCCCCTCACTCAAGACAGACGCTCTGTGGCACAATTTTTAAATGAGGCACAAATAGGCCTGGTGGGTAAGCAAACCGCAATCGGAGAAGCTATCGCATTAGCCGTGAAACGTTTCGACATGGTCGATGAGAGTAATCGAATATTAATTTTGCTCACCGACGGTTCAAACAACTCAGGCTCAATTTCACCGGAGCAAGCCGCTGCGATAGCAGCGAAACGAGGTGTAAGAATCTACACAATCGGTGTTGGCGCCGAAGTGATGGAGAGGCGAACCCTGTTTGGTAAAGAGAGAGTCAACCCCTCTATGGATCTCGATGAGGCTCAGCTGACATCCCTGGCCGACACGACAGGCGGTCGATACTTTCGGGCCAGAAACTCTCAAGAGTTGGAATCGATATATCAGGAGATAGATAAACTCGAACCTATCAGTCGGGATCAACTCAGTTACCGACCTCAATCGGAACTGTTTTATCTCCCGCTTGGCGCGGCTTTGCTCATCAGTGTCTTAATTGCATTATCTCAGCTGGCGCTCTTTAAACGCCTCAGCAGCAAGTGGGGTAGAAACTAAACATGATACACTTTTTACGCCCGGAATGGTTTCTTGCCCTGCTGCCGTTACTACTGCTCATCTGGCTATTGTGGCGAACGGAGCAGGCCAACTCCTCCTGGAGCCGATATATCTCAGCACATCTGGCTGAGCTACTGGTAGCAAAAACAAAGGCTGCTAAGCGCCCCTCACTCCGTTATCTGGCTATAAGCTGGGTGATAGCCGTGTTTGCCCTTGCCGGCCCGGCATTTACCAAGCAGTCACTGCCGGTGTTTGAAGCCGCTCAGGGGCGGGTCATCGTCATGGATATGTCACTCTCTATGTTCGCCACGGATCAGGCTCCCAACCGCCTGGCCCAAGCCAAGTTCAAGGCAACCGATCTGATAGGTGAGCTCACCGAGGGAGAGACTGGACTAGTGGCTTACGCCGGCGATGCCTATACCATAAGCCCGCTCACCCGTGACAGAGCCACCCTGTTAAACCTGTTACCAACTCTATCGCCGGATATCATGCCATCAAGAGGCTCTAACCTGGTTAACGCACTCGAGCAGAGTAAAAACCTGCTCGCCCAAGGCGGACATATTCGCGGTGATATCGTACTGCTGGCTGATGGCGTCTCCCCCAGGCAGGTTAAAGATGCAAAAAAAATCCTCAAAGGTACTCAATACCGACTGGGGATCCTGGCACTCGGCAGCGAACAGGGCTCCCCTATACGCCTTCCGGATGGACAGTTACTGCGAGATAACGCAGATCAAGTCGTCGTAGCCAAGACAAACTACGCCGAGCTCAATGAGCTTGCCATGGGTAACGACGGCATACTGGTTCCCTATCGCGCCGATGGAGAGGATCTACAACGACTCCTTACCTGGCTCTCCAGTACCGGCGAAACCAAAGCCACCGAACTCGATGGAGAGATCTGGCAAGATGCGGGACCATTCATTGCGTTATTGCTGCTGTTCCCCGTGCTGTTAAGCTTCAGACATGGTTTAGCTTGTTTCGCTCTGGTCTGTCTGGTCTATCAACCGGCCCCCGTATCCGCGTCAGCCTGGGACGATGCCTGGCAAACCAGAGATCAGCAAGGGATGCAGGCCTACCGGGCACAGGATTATCAGGCAGCCTCCGAAAAATTCAGTGACCCTCAATGGCAAGCCAGCGCGCTGTATAAGGCGGGCAGTTATGATGATGCCCTGAGGCTGTTTGAGCAGGATAACAGCGCAGCAGGGCTTTACAATCAAGGCAATACCTTGATGCAGCAAGGCAAGTATGACGAGGCCATCGAGCGATATGAGAGTGCAATCAAGAAAGATCCCGGGCTCAGCGATGCTGAGGATAATCTGGAGTTAGCTAAAAAATTAGCTGAGCAGAAGCAGGAATCCTCAGAGCAGAATAATGACTCGGGTCAGGGAGATAACTCTGAAAGAGACAAGAACTCAGATGATGAGAAGCAATCTGAGCAGGAGCAAGGTTCAGATAAGAGTGAGGGCTCCGAAAATAGTGATAACTCTCAGCAACAGAAGGGGGATAAGTCTGAACAAGAGCAAAACTCTGCATCAGGTGACGATTCCGAACAGAGCAACGGAGCTCAAGATGAGCAGGAGACTAAACAAAATCCGAATCCTGAATCCTCACAACAAGACCCGGCCTCCTCTTCACAAGAGAACAGTAACGATGCCGAAATGCAGGCCGATCCCAACGAGCAGCAACCCGATGTTCCTCAGTTAGATCAGTCTCAGCAAGCTTCAGCCGAAGATAAAGAAAATGTCGAGCCACAACCCGCTGAAGCTGCTCAACCACAGGAGGCAGACGGAGATACACAGGCCCCCTCCTCCGCTCAAGGTGCTGCTCAACAGGTGCAAACTCCGGATCAGCTCCCCCCTGAGATGGAGCGTGCGCTGAGGGCATTAGCCGATGACCCTCAGGTCTTGTTGCGTAATAAGATGCAACTCGAGTACCAAAAACGTCGCCGACAAGGCATAGCCGCCCAGGAGCAGGAACAATGGTAACAAGCACCTTAAGCCGGCTCATTCCAGCACCGGGCTGTCAGAACGTGGATAAGCACAATTTTTCTTCAAAGGATCACAAACAGTGGTAATACGACAACTCTTTCTTGCGGCGCTACTCGCGCTATCGGTGTCATCTCCAAGCTTTGCCATAGGCAAAATTGAAACCTCTGTAGATAGAAACCCAGCGGTGGAAGGTGAGTACCTTGTAATGACAGTCAATGCCGATGACGATGTCAGCACAGGAAAGCTCGATACCTCTGCCCTGCTTCGCGACTTTATCGTAGGCAGAACCAGTGTGAGTCGCAGCACACAGATCATCAATTTCGATGCTCAAAAACTGACACGTTGGCAGATACTTCTTGCGCCAAAACACGCCGGGAACATTCAAATTCCCGCGCTCACCATAGATGGAGTCAGCTCAGAGCCCATTGACTTAACTGTAATGCCCGCGGGTAGCCAAACTGAACAGATGAAAAACCTGTTTATTCGAACCAGCCTGTCTACCGAAGAGGCCTATGTCGGACAACTGATAACCTACAAAGTTAAGCTGTTTCTCGCGGTAGATCTGCAACGGGGTGTGTTGAGTGCGCCGGCTATTGACGGTGCGCAGATAAAACAACTCGGTGACGACCTGGACACAACGGAGATAGTCAATGGCCGTCGTTACAGGGTCATCGAAAGAACCTATGGCATTATTGCCGATCAGGTCGGTGAATTAACCATCGAAGGTGCCAACTTTTCCGGTGATGTCTTAGTTCAGGCATCGAGACGGGGCGGAATGTTTTCATTCAATGAAAGCAAGCCTATGCAGGCCAAAGCGGGGAAATCTGTGATTTTAATAAATCCGGTACCCAATGAGTTTCATGGAGAGTGGTTAGTCTCAGACCTTGTCGCATTAAATGAGCAGTGGACACAAGAAGACAGCTACCCGCTGGGATCCCCCATCACACGTACGATCACACTCCTGGCGGCAAATACCGACGAGACCAGCCTTCCGGATCTTGATATCAAGCTACCGCCGGAATTAAAAGTCTACCCGGAAAAGGGACAACGAAAATCATTCGTGCGCGATAAACAAATTGTCTCCCAGCTGACTCAGACTCTGGCCATAGTACCGACTAAAGTTGGCAGCTACACACTGCCTGAAATAACTATCCCATGGTGGAACCCTCACACTAAGCAGCAAGAGGTAGCTAAGCTTCCTGCCCGAACCATACAGGTCACCGCCAGTGAAAATGCGGATAAGGAGCTAACCGGCATCCCCCTTGAAACGAACCAGCCCACCACCTCTGGCATATGGCCATGGATGACACTGGTATTTGCGCTACTTTGGCTGGTAACACTGATAATGTGGCGTCGAGCCCTTAGTCAAAACAAGGCTATGAGTCACACCGGCTCTGAACAAACAAGCTCGACGGCCAGACAAGCTTCTACAGCCTATGAGCGTCTTGTCGCGTCCTGTGAAGAGCGCAACGCCGGCAAGGTGCTCTCGGCTCTTCAAAGCTATTTCAACGAGAAATATGGAAGAGCCATGACGCTCAGTGACATATCACAGCTTTCAAGCGCGCTAAACACTGGAGTATCTGCTCTACAGGCTTGCGCTTTTGGTCGACAGCAAACCGAGCTTGACTTCACTGTTATCTTAGATGCGGTTAAATCTGTCCCCTCACAGTCAGCAGAGGAGACCAGCTCGGCTCTTGCAGAGCTCAACCCCAGATAAATATCCCTTTCTCAAGCTATGGCAGGAAGTTAACGTGTTATTAACTTCTTGCCATTCAGCTCAAGCAGGTTAAGCTAGCGGGTATTGTTGGATCACAGATTTCAAAAATGTTCAGTCGCTCGCGAAATAAAAAGTCCGGTTCCACGGTCAATTCAGACATGCTAAGTAAACAACGACGATACGATAGCCTTGTCAGGGCACTCCATGCAGACATATTCCGTTATGCCTACTGGCTTAGCGGCGATAAACATGTTGCGGAAGATATCACTCAGGAAACGTTCCTCAGAGCGTGGCGTTCACTCGAGTCATTGAAGGACGATAAGGCAGCCAAAGCCTGGCTTATCACCATTTTGAGACGAGAAAATGCACGCAGATTTGAACGTAAGCAGTTCAATTACTCTGATGTAGAGCAGGAGCATCTCGAAGATGTGTTCTCCAGCAGCTCCGAAGACAAAACTGACCAGCACTTAATCCGTAGGCAGATTGGCAAATTAGAACTTGAATATCGTGAACCACTACTTTTGCAGGTCATCGGCGGTTTTAGCGGCGAAGAGATAGCGACGATTTTAGATTTGAACAGAAATACAGTGATGACCAGACTCTTTCGTGCGCGGAACCAGTTAAAAGATGTTATTGAACAACCAAAAGCAAGAGGTCAATCCAATGGATGAGCTTAAATTTAGAAGACAGGCCTACGGAGAACCCAACTGTCAAGATGAGGACTTTCTCTCTGCGATGCTCGATTCCCCCGAGCGAGAGTCCTTTGTCAACGATCTGAAAAAGCTCGATAGCAAAATCGAAAGAGCACTGAAAGTCGATGTTCCCGATGACCTGGCAGCTAAATTACTCTTAAACCAACAACTTCATCAACATCAGGCTCAACGTCGTAAATCAGGCTTTATGCTGGCTCTTGTTGCCTCAGTGGCATTTATCGCCGGCGTCAGTTTCACCCTGCTAAGGATGGCCCCTGTCGATCTGGGTGAACATGCCCTTGCTCATGTTTATCATGAAACCATGGCACTGACCGTCGATGATAATATCGGTGTGGATGAAGTAAACTTTCAACTGGCGGCCATGGGCACGCTTGGAGACGCCAAGTTTGTCAAGCAACCCGGTAGGGTCTTTTACAGTACAGACTGTGACTTCCAGGGCGTGAAAAGCCTGCACTTAGTCATGCAGGGGGAACACGGCGGTAAGGTGACCCTGTTTATAGTACCGCTGGAAGACCGCATGGTATTAGATGAAGCATTTGCAGATAATAACTACATAGGTAAAGGTTTTGCCACAGATAAAGCTTATATGCTTCTGGTCGGTGAAGATACCGCAGACCTTGGTTACGTAAAGGAAGAGATCAAACAGACCTTTATATAAGCAACTTTGCTCCATGTACACTCTGTGGTGAAACTATCGCCACAGAGTCAAACATTCATCACACTCCCCAACAATATTGAGCTTCATATCAAACATCTGCTAGCATAGCTCCCCCGCATTTAAAAAATTAGCAAAAATGGCACAAGCATGAGCATTGAACTACCGATCTTAATTACCTTCATCGGCTATCTGGCCCTAATGATGGGGATAGGACTATGGGCCTATAAAGCAACTGACTCTGTCGATGACTATATTCTCGGTGGCAGAGGCATGGGCCCAGCCGTGACGGCACTCAGTGTCGGCGCTTCAGACATGTCAGGTTGGCTTCTGCTGGGTCTCCCCGGAGCAGTATACCTTGGTGGCCTTGGCGAAGCTTGGATCGGTATAGGTTTAGTTTTTGGTGCCTGGCTGAACTGGCTCTTCGTGGCTAAACGTCTGCGTATCTACACCGAATTTACCGATAATGCGCTTACTCTACCGGACTTTTTCGAGAAGCGCTTCGAAGATAAACATGGCCTGCTGAAACTTGTTTCTGCGGTCACTATCTTACTATTCTTCACCTTTTATGCTTCATCGGGCATGGTCGGTGGCGCGATTCTATTCGAAAAAGTATTCGGATTAGATTACACATTAGCACTCATTATCGGCTCAACTATCATTGTCGCATACACCTTTGTCGGTGGCTTCTTTGCAGTAAGTTGGACCGACTTTTTTCAGGGCTGCTTAATGCTCATCGCGTTGCTGATTGTGCCGGTCGCCATCTTCTCTCAACCTGAGACACAAAATGGTATCGATACGCTGGATCCCGCCATGTTGTCTATGTTCCATGAAAGTACCACGCTGATAGGTCTCGTATCCCTGCTGGCCTGGGGGCTTGGTTATTTTGGTCAACCACACATTCTGTCTCGCTTCATGGCGATCGGCAGTGCCGATGATATTGCGATATCCCGCCGCATCGCGATGAGCTGGATGATTGTTGCACTTATCGGTGCTCTAGCCACAGGCCTCGCCGGTACCCTCTACTTTGCCAATGAGCCGCTGGCCAATCCCGAAACTGTGTTTATTCATCTGGCTCATGCCGCCTTTAATCCCTGGATTGGCGGCCTGCTGATTGCCGCAATTCTATCTGCCATCATGAGCACCATCGACTCCCAGCTTCTGGTATGCTCCAGCGTCATCACCGAAGACTTCTATAAGAAGTGGTTACGACCCGAGGCTACGAGTAAAGAGTTGATGCTGGTCGGTCGAATCGGCGTACTCACTATCGCACTCATAGCAGGTATTGTAGCCTTGAATCCGGAAAGTAGCGTGCTCGGGCTTGTCAGCTATGCCTGGGCTGGTTTCGGTGCAGCATTTGGTCCGGTAGTCATATTATCCCTTTTCTGGAAAGGCTATAGCCGCAACGGCGCCGTGGCAACGATTATCGTAGGTGCTTTGACCGTTGTTGTCTGGAAGCAGATATCGGGTGGAATTTTCGAGCTATATGAGATCTTACCCGGATTTGTTTTCGCAACATTCACCGGGGTAATCGTCAGTAAGATATCGGCTCCAAACGATGTGATAAAGGCACAGTTTAGAGTATTTACTTCAAAGTTATAAGCTGTAAAAATAAGGCTTTCAGAACAGCGAAAACAAAAATAGCGTACACGCGTACGCTATTTTTTCAGCTCTTTTTATTTTTTATTAACGGCGGGATTTTACATAGTGTTAACCTTTCCCTGAATACCGCTAATCCCTTAATCTTACTGTGGATAGGCGCTTGAGCAAGGCATTCAGAACCAGCCAAAAAATCTCTATTTCAAACCTCTTTTTTATTAACATTTTAGCAACTAAAACAACATCTGGTCGGAGTTGTTGGCAAGCTAATGCATCCCTAAGATGCACTGGTCTAATAAGTGGATCCTGCAGCTAACTCAATTTGTTAGCCCCAAAAAAAGTGGGACCGTTAAAATAAAAGAGAAGATAAAGATGAAGTACTTCAACAAGACAATATTAGCCGTTGCCGTGACACTTGCGAGCTCACAAGCTATGGCAGCAGGATTCCAACTAAACAGTCAATCGGCTACCGGACTAGGCCGCGCCTTTGCCGGTGATGCTGTTATTGCCGATAATGCTTCGGCCATGGCACGAAACCCGGCCGCAATGGCATTGTTTGATAGCACGGCTATCAGCTTAGGTATGACCTACATAGATACCGATGTCAGCTTATCCGACGCTCAATACTCTCTGGCACCTCTAGGGAGTTCTAACCCACAAGCCATTCCGGATGTTTCTGATATTGGTGGTGCCAGCCTGGTTCCTAATATCTTCATCGTTCATCCTCTCAATGACAAGTGGGCAATCGGTTTCGGCGCCTACTCTAATTTCGGAACGACCACTGAGTATGCCGATGACTTTGCTGCCGATATCTTTGGCGGTCAGACCAAGGTTCGTAGCGTGAACATTCAAGGTAGCGTCTCTTACCGTATCAATGAACAGTTCAGTGTAGGTGCGGGCCTGGATGTGATCTCAGGCACCGGCGACCTTAAGCGTAAGTTCCATGGAAACACTATGCTGGATGTCAGCGCCGAAGGCTATGGCCTGGGGTGGCATGTAGGTGCAGTTTACGAAGTAAACGATAACCACAGATTTGGTTTAAGCTACCGCTACAGCCCGACCATCGAAGCCGATGGTGACTTTCAGTACCTGGGTCAAAGCGCTGCGGATGACACCTTACACCTGCCACTGCCAGCAATGGCAGAGTTCTCAGGCTTTCATCAGTTGACCAATCAATTTGCCCTTCACTACTCAGCCCAGTTTATCCAGTGGAGCGCCTTCGATACCTTAGATACTGATGCATTCGGGACAATCAAAGAGTATAACTGGCGTGATACATGGCACCTCTCTTTAGGTGGAACCTATGACATCGACGACAGCTGGAGTATCCGCGCCGGTTACATGTACGACATGGGTGCCGTCGATGAGATCAAGTCTATCGCGATTCCTGACTCCAACCGTCAATGGTTCTCTGCTGGCCTGAGCTACAACATGAGTAAGCACTCAGTGATCGATTTTGGTATCACTTACCTCATGGGTGAAGATGTTGCAGTAACAGAGACACAGCTGCTGCCACCTCTGGACGGCGGACAACTTCCTTGGGTTGCACAAGTCAATGGTACAACACGTGCAAACGCCGTATTATATGGTGTTCAGTACAGCTACAAGTTCTAAATCCGGACTTTAATTAAGCCTGAAATAAAAAGCCGCAGTCAAGATGCGGCTTTTTTGTACTTTCCCGAAATGTTTCCTACAGTTAGTCATATAACACATCAGACAAGAAACGATATGGCCAGAGTCGTAGGATTGGGTGGTATATTCTTCAAGAGTGACGATCCCCAAGCATTAGCAAGTTGGTACAAAGAACACCTGCAGCTTCCTGTTGAACCCTGGGGAGGAGCCGCTTTCTATTTAGATAACCTCTCCCCTTTCTCCCGCAACGGCTACAGTGTCTGGTCACCCATAGAAAATGGTAACGACTACCTTTCTCCCTCAGAAAAACACTTCATGTTCAATCTCATTGTCGATGATCTCGATGAAGCTCTGGATCAAGTTCATACCGGCGGCGCCGAAGTCATCAGTGTGACCGAAGAGTCTGAATTTGGTCGATTCGGCTGGTTTATCGACCCTGACGGTAATAAAGTTGAACTCTGGCAACCCATACTCGCCTGATATAACCAACAGTGACAGGTTTAATCGTAGACCTTGGCGAGAAAAGGGGTAATATGTCGGGACAACCCCGTTTTCTCGAAAATTTATCATGCAAAAAAACAATCAAATCGCGGCTTTTATATTAGGGGGATTTCTCTGCCTGGGTCTCATTCTTCTCGGTAACACAGTAGGTCAGAGCCTTCTCAAGATGAAGTCTATGGAGCGCACCGTCACCGTAAAAGGGCTTGCCGAACAGGAAGTTAAAGCCAACATCGCCATCTGGCCAATTAGATTTACCGAAGTCGATAATAACCTGAACACCCTATATCAAACCGTTCAGGAGAAAACGGATAAGGTCGTACTCTTTCTGACCAAGCAGGGCTTTAAAGCCGATGAGATCTCAACCTCGCTCCCCTCAATCGAAGACAGGCAGGCTCAAGGTTATGTCGATCCGAATGTAAAGTACCGCTACGCCGCCAAGGTCACGATCTCACTCTACACTAAACAGGTCGACCTACTACTGAACAGCCGCACTAAATTAATTGAGTTGGCTAAAGACGGGATTGCAATATCCGATCAGGACTACAACAGCCGGACCGAGTTTCTGTTTACCGAACTCAACAGCGTGAAACCCGATATGGTCCAAGCCGCCACACAAAATGCACGTAAAGTCGCAGATAAATTTGCCAAAGACTCCAACTCGACACTGGGGAAGATAAAGAATGCCTCACAGGGTCAGTTCAGTATTACCGACCGGGACAGCAATACCCCCTTCATCAAAAGAGTACGGGTTGTATCAACATTGACCTACTATTTAAGTGACTGAGTCCTACCCAACCGAATGAGGAGTCACCGACTCCTTTTTTTGTCACTGAATTATTCCATTATTTTTTTCTAATTTAAAGGTTGCATCATAAAACACCATCCATTAGAATAATCTTATGGACTTTTTTGGTGAACTTATTATGCATATTCAAAAGACTGGCTCTCTCTTCCCTGCACTTTTTATCTGTCTATCTATGGTAAGCACTCAACTGCATGCAACATCAATCGAGACATTAAGTGTCGTTGACAGCAAACAGACTAAGTGGATAGAGCTGGATTCAAAACTTGAAGCCGTCAAAGCCGCCACGGTATCGGCACAAACCTCCGGACGAATAATTAAACTCAATTACGATATAAATGATATCGTCGAAGAGGGTGCATCATTACTCGAAATTACCAGTAAAGAGCAGGGAGCCGGGCTTGCTGGAGCAGAAGCTGACTATGCCAAGGCGATGGCCCGTTATAATGAGGCGCAGCTACAGAGAAGCCGCTATGAGGCACTATTTCCAAAGGGAGCAATATCGCAAGGTGCGATGGATGAGGCGATAGCCAATGCCGAATCGGCTCAGGAAGCCGTTCGAGGCGCGAAGGCTCGCATCATTCAGGCCACCGAATCGCTAAAATATACGGTAGTCAATGCCCCATTCTCCGGAATTGTCACCAAAAGACATGTAGAACAGGGCGAAACGGTGAGTCCCGGCCAGCCACTTTTCTCTGGTTTCTCTATGTCACAGATGCGGGCCATCACTCATGTCCCCCAGCGCTATATCGCGGCATTGAAACAGCATCCTGAATTTATCGTCACACTCAGTGATGGACGTCAGTTTACCTCAGACTCCCTTACCATCTTCTCATTTGCCGACCCTCAGAGTCACAGTTATAAGGTGAGAATAGACCTACCCGAAAATGAACCCGGACTGATGCCGGGAATGTGGGCGAAAGCCAGGTTCAGTGCCGGTACACGCTCCAGTATGTTGATACCAAGCTCCGCCCTGCTGAAACAAAACGAGCTCAGTGCCGTATATCTCAAGCAGGGGGATGACTTTGTACTCAATCAAGTGAGGTTAGGCAGTTACCAGGGTAAAAATGTAGAGATCTTAGCGGGACTAAAGGCAGGCGATGTGATTGCCGGCGACGCATACCAGGCACTTAAGCATCAGAAGGCGGAATAAAGAGATGAATAATACGCAAAACACGACTCCGCCGGATTCGAATACAGCCCATTCAACCTTAGGCATATCGGGCAAGATAGCAGCCGCTTTTCAACTTAGCGCCATCACCCCCCTATTGGCATTACTTGGATTACTGCTGGGCTTATTCGCCGTCATAGTGACACCAAAAGAGGAGGAGCCCCAAATAGATGTGACCTTTGCCGATGTTTTCATCCCCTTCCCGGGAGCAACACCGGCGCAGGTTGAAAGCCTGGTCACACTTCCCGCCGAACAGGTGATATCAGAGATCAAGGGAATCGACACTCTGTACTCATTTTCACAGCCTGATGGTGCTCTCATCATCGCTATCTTTGAAGTGGGGATCCCACGTAATGAAGCCATTGTAAAACTCTATAACCAGATCTATTCAAATCTCGATAAGCTTCCTTCGGGTGCCGGGGTGGGTGAGCCTCTCATTAAACCTCGCGGCATAGATGATGTTCCTATTGTCAGCCTTACATTGTGGTCAAAAGAGGCGGTATCGGCAGAACAGTTGACCCATGTCGCTCATGGGCTGGAAACGGAGCTAAAGCGTATCCCCGGTACGCGTGAAGTATACACCTTAGGTTCACATGAACTCGTACTTAACGTTCGCATCGACCCGATTAAATTGAACTATTACGGTCTCACCTATGATGCGATTGCTCAGAGTTTGCGCTCAAACAATCATATCTCTATGCCCGCCTCTCTTGTACAGGGCAACCAGGAGATAAAGGTACAGGCTGGCCAATTTTTACAAACTGCAGATGATGTGAAACAGCTCGTCATCTCCGTTTACCAGGACAGCGATGGACAGAGCGCCCCTATCTACCTCAGTGATGTAGCCCAGATAACCCTAAAGGCCGACATTCCGCTAAAAAGCGTCTGGCACGGAGATAAAGATGATATCTACCCAGCCGTGACTCTGGCAATAGGAAAGCAACCGGGTGAAAATGCCGTCGATATTGCCGATCAAATTTTACAGCGTATCGAACGGGTTCAAAATATCTTAGTACCGGACAATGTCGAGGTAACGGTATCGAGAAACTATGGAGAAACAGCGGGAAACAAAGCCAATACCCTAATATTTAAGTTAATTTTTGCAACATCTGCAGTCGTACTCTTAGTCTTGTTGACGATGGGAACCCGAGAGGCCCTGGTCGTAGGTATAGCGATAATCATCACCTTAGCCACTACGCTGTTTGCCTCCTGGGCTTGGGGATTTACCCTCAACAGAATATCCCTGTTCGCCCTCATCTTCTCTATCGGTATTTTAGTCGACGATGCCATCGTGGTAGTCGAAAATATTCATCGGCACATGGCGATGGGCAAACAAACATTTAAAGAGTTGATTCCGGTGGCCGTGGACGAGGTGGGAAGTCCCACCATTTTGGCAACCTTTACCGTTATAGCCGCTTTGTTGCCAATGGCATTTGTATCCGGTCTGATGGGGCCCTATATGGCGCCAATTCCAATCAATGCAAGCATGGGGATGCTGATATCTCTGGCGGTAGCATTTATCATCACGCCATGGTTAAGCCGTAAGCTACTCAAACGTAATGTTCAGCCCGCTTCACCTGATACCACCACAGCAGAGCCTGTAAGTGAACAGCCTGAGCAGAGCAACATGATGTTAACACTGTTTACTAAACTTATTGGCCCCTTCGTACAGGGTAAACAGGCCCGTAAGGCGCGTATAGGTCTAGCCGGTGCCATATTTGTATTAATAGGTATCGCGACCGCGCTACCGATAGGACAGCTGGTTATCCTTAAAATGTTGCCGCTGGACAATAAATCGGAATTTCAGGTGATGGTGGATATGCCGGAAGGAACACCGGTTGAGCAGACACAGCGTGTTCTACAGGCTCTGGGCCGGCACCTGGCTACAGTCGAAGAGGTTGAAAACTATCAACTCTATGCCGGCACCAATGCGCCGATGAACTTCAACGGGTTAGTCAGACACTACTTCTTAAGAGAGTCTCAGGAGCTTGGCGATATTCAGGTAAACCTTTTGGACAAGAAACACAGAGAGAGAGACAGTCACAGTATCGCACAATCTGTTCGCGGCCCGCTGCAAGAGATAGGTAAACAGTTTAATGCCAATATCAAGGTGGTCGAAGTCCCACCCGGACCACCGGTCTGGTCACCTATTCTGGCCGAAGTCTATGGACCGAGCGAAGCCATTCGTGAAAAGGCGGCATACCAACTACAGGCACTGTTTCATGAAACCGACGATGTGGTAGATATCGACATCTTCCTGCCTGCTGCACAACAGAAATGGCAGGTTTTCATCGACAGGAGTAAAGCGAGTCTCCTGGGAGTCCCCTATTCAAATATAGTCGATCTTATTGCCACCTCTGTCGGTGGGAAGGATATGAGTTACCTGTTAAAAGAGCAGCAGAAGCAGCCAACGCCGATCCGTTTACAGCTAACCGAACCGGCCAAGGTAGATCTTGAACAGGTACTTAATCTGAAGCTACTGGGCAGCAACGGAAACTCAGTCCCGGTATCTGAGTTGGTGAATATCTCTAAGGGTAAGATAGACGCCCCTATCATTCACAAGAATATGATCCCTATGGTGATGGTTGTTGCCGATATGGCCGGAAAGTTAGACAGCCCCTTATACGGCATGTTTGAAATGGCAGCCCGGATAGATTCAGAAGACGGCTTAGGCTTCGAGCAGCACTACATAACTCAACCCTCCGGTCTGGACAGTATCGCAGTCCTGTGGGATGGCGAATGGAAAATTACCTACGAAACATTCAGGGATATGGGCATAGCCTACGGTGTAGGAATGATAGCTATCTATCTTTTGGTGGTCGGTCAATTCAGATCCTACACAGTGCCACTCATCATCATGGCCCCCATCCCGCTGACCGTTGTAGGTGTAATGCCCGGACACGCACTGTTAGGGGCGCATTTTACCGCTCCATCTATGATAGGAATGATAGCTCTTGCAGGGATAATCGTTAGAAACTCTATCTTACTGGTGGACTTTATCAACAAGGAAACCGCAGCCGGAGTCCCCTTCGAGCAGGCCGTGATCCACTCCGGCGCAGTCAGAGCAAAACCGATTATGTTGACGGCGCTCGCGGCCATGATTGGCGCCCTGTTTATTATCGACGACCCAATATTTAACGGGCTCGCTATCAGCCTGATCTTTGGCATCATGATCTCAACCTTACTGACTCTGGTTGTGATCCCCGTACTCTATTATGCAGTAATGAAGAACAAACTCGGCTAATACAATGCAAAGTAAAAAAACATCCAAACCAATAACTTAACTAAAAATAGCAGAAATCTATTCTGCCAAAGGAGAACACAATGTCTATAGAACGCATAATCATGGCTTTTGCAGGAATGATGGTTTTACTCTCAATAGTATTGACCACCTGGGTTCATGCTAACTTCATCTGGTTGACGGTATTCGTTGGCGTTAATCTATTCCAGAGCGCATTTACCGGATTCTGTCCTATCGCTATACTTATGAAAAGGCTAGGGGTAAAAACCGAGGCTGAATTGGCTGTTCCGGTGAAAAATTGATCTTTCTGATATGTAAGTGTTATCCAGCAAGAAAGGCAAGGATGAAAACAGAGTAAGAAAATAAAGATCACCAGCACAGATTAAAATAAAAAGTAATTGAAGGAAAAAGTGTGTTTAAACAAATATTAATGTCAAAGCAGCACCTACGAAGGTGTCTGATGATCTTGGTCACCCTACTCACTCTATCTACCAGCCAACTCGCTGTGGCCGCCGATAAAGATCCTAAAGTCGCCTGGGATATGATAGATGCCGGTGCTCTGATTGTGGATGTCCGAACTGCAGAGGAGTTCGCAGCAGGCCACCTTCCGAATGCGATTAATATCCCTTTCGAGATCATCGTATCGGCATTTAAAGAGAGAAAAATCGCTAAAGATAAGTCAGTCGTACTCTACTGCAGAAGCGGCCGACGAAGCGGTATCGCTTTCGACGCCTTAGTCGCTCAAGGCTATAGCAATAGCTACAACGGCGGTGGCTATGTGCCATTAATGAACTCACTCAAGAAGTAATATCAAGACGGCCTGCCGGACATCATGACTCGATGTCCGGCAGGCCAAACCTGAAGTCCCCCCTCTTTCAATAGTGACTATCCATTTCAGTCAACACTCCACTCAGAGCGACTCATTTCCGGTTTACTTATTACTTTTCAATCTAAGATATTACAAACAATAAAAACCACAGCTCTACCTTTTAATTCAAAGCCTTACACTTATAACGATAGAGGTCTACATCTCCAATCAGCCACTCTCTGCGAATACTATACAAAGCTCATTTCAATAACTTACCTCGCATAAACATGCGACTTAAAACCGGCCCCATGTACATAAAATGCGTTTTAAACGCAATATTTATGCATACGATTCTTCATTGAACCAGCGTAATCTCTCTCAGCTTGCGCAAATAACAACTTATTTACAAATGTTTCACACATGGATACATTCGCTGTTGAGTAACCGGTTTTTTATACGTTCGTCTAAAAAACCACCTAATAATAATGATTAATTCTAATTAACATGGAAGACAAACATGACAGTCAGACATTTTAAGAGTTCAGCACTGAGCTTGTCAGTTATAGCTATCGCTATCTCTGCCTCGGTTCATGCAGCTCCAACATTTACCCAAAGCATACAGTCACTGAAAAGTGACAGTAAGCAGTCATCACCACTGCCAAAGCGCTACATTGTCAAATTTAAAAACAGTGAGTCGAACAGTATTCAAACTGAAAGTAGTGAGATTGCCCCCCTCTCTTATGAACCGGCTCAAAGTGAAGTGCTATCTCAACATAAGGTGTTAAACAGCGTTTCGGCGAAAGAGATGAAACGCATAGGTCGCAGTAACAGCTACACGGTTAAACTGGATAAAGCAGGCATCGACGCACTAAAGAAGCGTGGTGATGTAGATTATGTAGAAGAGGATCAACAGCGCCGCTTCCTGAATGAGACCACTCCCTGGGGTCAAACCTATGTTGGTGCTACATCTTTGAGTGACTCCCAGGCCGGTAACCGTACCATCTGTATCATCGACTCAGGTTACGATCGCAGCCACAATGACTTAAGCGGTAACAATGTCACGGGAACGAATAACTCTGGAACAGGCAACTGGTTTGATCCCGGTAACAATAATGCTCACGGAACACATGTAGCCGGCACTATTGCCGCCATCGCTAACAATGAAGGTGTTGTCGGTGTCATGCCGAATCAGACAGCTAATATCCATGTCATTAAGGTATTCAATGAAGCAGGCTGGGGTTACTCCTCTTCGCTGGTTTCTGCTGTCGACACCTGCGTCGATAATGGCGCAAACGTGGTTACCATGAGTTTGGGTGGTAGTGGATCGAGCACCACGGAGAGAAACGCATTAACCGCTCATCAAGATAATGGTGTCTTACTTATTGCCGCCGCGGGTAATGACGGAAACAATACTCACAGCTACCCGGCCTCTTATGATGCCGTGATGTCGGTTGCGGCCGTCGATAGCAATAAAGATCATGCGGCGTTTTCTCAATACACTAACCAGGTAGAGATCTCGGGGCCCGGTGAAGCCATTCTCTCAACTGTGACTATGGGTGAGGGCCGCCTTGCCGATATCACCATAGGTGGTCAGTCCTATTTCGATAACGGTATCGTTCCCCATAACCGTTACATAAAATCGGGGACAAATCACGTCCCTACACCGGTATTTGGCAGCGTTAGCGGGGAGCTTGCCGAATGTGCCGTATCCGGCAGTACATTCAACTGCGACGACATGAACGGTAAAGTGTGTCTGGTCGAGCGCGTGGGTAATCAGGGTGCCGGCTATCCGGAGATTGATGCGGTAAGGGCCTGTAACAACGCGGGGGCAAGTGCCGTCATCGTCTATGGTAATACCGAACTGCCAGGCCTTCAAAACCCCTTCCTTGTAGATACCAACAATGAAGCCCCTATCGTATCGGTATCGGTTGACAGGACAACGGGTCAGGCATTTCAGTCTCAGCTAGGCTCTGTTGTCACCGTTGAAAACACCGCCAACGAAGATTACGAGTACTATAACGGCACCTCCATGGCCACGCCTCATGTATCGGGTGTTGCGACACTGGTATGGAGTCATCACACCGAATGTAGTGCAGCACAGATACGTGCGGCGCTGAACGCTACAGCCGAAGATCTGGATACTGTTGGCCGCGATGATAAGACAGGGTACGGCTTAATCGACGCCGTGGCTGCCGATGCCTATCTGGATGCATCCTGTGACGGACCTGTCGATCCCGGTACTGGTACAGGAACCGGTGGCGGTGAGTTACAAAATGGTGTAGCCAAAACTGACCTGACAGGTGCGAAGAACGATGAGCTGCACTTCTCTCTGGAGGTGCCGGCTGGTGCCACCGATCTAAGCTTTACCATGAGTGGTGGAAGCGGTGATGCGGATCTGTATGTTCAATACGGTGCGGCGCCGAGTACAAGCAGCTATGACTGTCGTCCATGGGAAACCGGTAACAGTGAATCTTGCCCTATAACTAACGCCGAATCAGGAGCTTACTATGTTATGGTTCAGGGTTATAGTGCATTTAGCGGCGTGAGTCTGGTGGCTAACTACACCGAATCTACTGGCGGAGAGACAGGTGGAGCGACGAGCTATAGCAACACTAACAGCTACTCTATCCCGGATAATAAGGCCGGCGGTGTATCCAGCCCGATATCGGTGAGCCGAACCGGTGATTCCGGGACGGTCTCTGTAACCGTTAATATTACCCACACCTATATCGGCGATCTGCAGGTAGAGCTTCACACACCAACGGGTGAAGTCGCTGTCTTGCACGATAACACGGGGAGCAGCACAGATAACATTAACCAAACCTACAGCGTAGATGCTACAGGCATCGAGTCTGCGGGAGAGTGGAAGTTAAAAGCGATAGACAGCGGCCGCCGCGACATAGGTACAATAGATTCCTGGGAGCTAAGCTTCCAGTAATCACCTATTAATCGGTAAACAGCAAATAAGAGGGCTCATGCCCTCTTTTTTTTACCCGAGTTTAACTCAAGCGACCTCCTGTTAATTCCATCCCATTAACTGATATAATTAACTCAATATCAATTGACGCAAAGAACTCATGACACAAGCAAACAACCCCCTTCACGGTATCAAGCTGGAAGATCTACTCACGGATCTGGTCGATCATTATGGCTGGGAAGAGCTTGGCTCCCGAATAGACATTCGTTGCTTTAATCATGATCCCAGCATCAAATCCAGTCTGAAGTTTCTGCGCAAGACTCAATGGGCGAGAGATAAGGTCGAGTACCTTTATCTGAAGATGAATAACCTCCCCTTACCTGCACGCAAGCCCAGAGATGACAACTATCAGACTCCCGCTCGCCGTAAGGGCTCTTCGACCAAGAGTTCATCCGCCGAGTCGACCGATAAAGGCTCAACAATCAATGCCGATATCTGGGGAAGGTAAATATAAGTAAAAAGGCTGAAAGTGATCACTTTCAGCCTTTTTTAATCGGTTCATGCCACGAGTCTGAGAAGTTTCGCGCCCTATTTTACGCCTCTTTCAGCAGATAGTCGGATCCATCTTTTGCTGTAAACATCTGATCCTGGAGCGAACCGTCGATCATACGCCTCGCGTCGACATTAAGCAGGCTAATCCAATACCTGTGACCCTCTATCTGAATATCTTCAATGTTTGCCTGATCGTGAGCGCCAATCTCACCACAGCGATCGAATGTCAACTCAACATGCGTGCCCTTATCTCTGAGCAAAATGGCCGAAGGCTCACTCTTAGGTCCATTTAAGGCGACAAATTGCTTAGGATCTTTCAGACCGGTATGGGTGCCGTCGCTGAAGAAGATCAATAGCTGCTGATAATAAACCAGATAACTACTGACATCCTTATGCGACCCCTTGGCTAATGGAAATGTACTGTCAAGAAACTGCTTAGCGTTGCTCATTGCCGTTTCGCTTTGTGAAATTTTGACACTCTCGACACTCACGACTTCAGCACTGATAAGGTCATTATAGTTTTGTTCACTTTGAATACTATCGATTGTTGAAATGTCCATAGCCTTATCCTCTTAACTCGCCTTTTAGTTAAATTTTCCATTATTTACAAAAGTATAGAGAAACATTTTGGATATCGTTATTTCATATATATCCCGATATTCCACATGAATACTCTTCTCCGATTGCTTAATTTGTAGTCTAGCGAATTTTTAACTACAATTTCACAATTAAAATTTTACACTGTGAATTTTACAAAATGCGCAATAACCAAAGCTTAATGAGAAAATCACATTTTCTGGGGACTAAGATAAGAAACCTGAGAAAACGTAATCATTTGACTATGGAAGATCTGTCCGCACGATGTGTTCGCGTCGATGCAGATTCGGCTCCGTCGGTCTCCTACCTCTCTATGATTGAGAGAGGGAAGCGGGTACCCAGCGCGGGCATGATGGCCGTTATTGCCGCAGTATTTCAAAAAGAGGTCGATTGGTTCTTAGACGATGTTCCCGAAGAGCAGGCCATAACACCGCAAAAAGGCAGGCGAGGCGGAATTAGCGGCATGGCTTTAGAGCCAAGCTTCCTGTTCTCGAAAGATATTTTGCAAATCGCTATTCCGGAAATGCTATCTCAAACCGGTATCACCGGTCGTCAATTTGCTCACCTGCTGATCCGTGCTCACCAGGAACACCATCAGAATCACTTTCCGGATCTCGAACGTGCAGCCGAAGAGATAGGCCAAAAGCGCATGCCACTTGCGGTTGAAGACCTGATGGATATCGCAAAAGGTTTGGGGCTTTCGATAAAATGGGTTAACGATACACCTCACGATGTTGTCGACGAGATGGGGGTCACCTCCAGTCAACTTGTTACCTCTTTCTTCGAGCCACCGTCAACCATCTATGTCAATGAACAACTCAGGACGACACCTATCAGACTCAAATACGATCTCGCCGTCCATATCGGCCACTGCGTGCTGCACAACAAAGATGGGCTGAAGTCTGTATTAACCACAGGTCGAAGCCAGATCAGTGCAGATGTCGATTCGGGGGTCCCCCAATCTTCTACCGTTAACGCACAAGATATTCTCCATGCCTGGCGTGACTTTGAATCAAGTTTCTTTGCCGGTGCCCTGCTCTGCCCTAAGGTGCCATTCAGGCAGCTACTGGATCGCCACGGTTATGAGATTGACGTACATAAACAGCTGGGTGTATCGGCTTCGGTTGCCATGCGCAGAATGACCGTCGTCTCTCCTTACCCTCATTGGCACTACTTCGATGCCTATGCGCCGGGTAAACTCAAAGCGGTATATCGAGGAAACGGCATACCACTGCCATGGGGCAACATGAGGCAGGTCCAGGATCCCTGTCAGCACTGGGCGGTATTTCGAATGATCAATGAGCCGACAACTGGCACATCGGCGCAGATCTCGATACTCAATGTCGAAAATGAACCCAGGATCTACTGCTGCGAGTCGATAAAAGTTGAGGATCTCGCCGGTAACAATCATGTACTTTGCGCCGGCATCGATCTCAACCCCGCCATCGAAGCACAGGGTGGTGATGCGCTTTCAATTGCATCGGATCTGAAGCAGGCCTGCGTGGCTCACGGCGGCTCGGCATCAATTCCAGGCACTATCAAGAATGAGTTGATGAGCGTGGCAAAGATCCTCAATATCAACTGGGTAGAGCGAGGCATAGATTCGGAAGCAAGAGTTATCTGCTCCAGAGGGGCCGTTTGCCCGCGCGAACCAAGCTGCTACCAATCGGGAAAGAGTCAATGTGAAGGGTAAGCTTGAGCCAATATTTCGTTAGCAGGTAAAGGAGAGTCCAATCGCCTGACTCTCCCTCATCCGCTTTAGGCCGTTAACGCAATTTTACCGACCGCTTCGCCTGACTCTAATCTGGCATGAGCTTTTGCAACCTCCCAGATGGTGAAATCAGAGTCATCCAGCAGCGGCTTAACGATACCCAGGTCGACCAGCTCGGCGATTTTGGTCAGGATCTCACCATGAGATCTTCTGTTTATCCCCTCAACCAGTGGGATCAGCATCAATACGCTGTGAAAACTCAAGCTCTTTAGTGCCACCTGTAATACATTTTCAATTGGCAGGGTCGTCGCCACGGCGCCATTAAACCGGGCCGCCTCGAAACTACGCTGAATATTGTCGCCGGCCACGGTATCGAAAACAGCGTCGAAACCTGCACCACCGGTATATTGATCGACATATTCCTTCACACTTTGCTCGGCCACGTTGACCAGATTATCCGCTCCTAACGTTGCGGCTACGGCCATATTCTTCGGCATAGAGGTTGCCGTCACATCGGCGCCAAAATATTTGGCTAACTGGATTGCGATATGACCCACTCCGCCGGTCGCCCCATGAATAAGTACATTGTCGCCGCTTTTTACAGCCAGCTTATGTTGCAATGCTTCCCATGCCGTAATGGAAACCAGAGGCAGAGCCGCCGCCTCTTTCATGGTCAAGCTTTTCGGCTTGTGTGCCATCAGCTCAGCATCTACCAGCATAAACTCGGCCAACGCACCATCGATACCCGCGATGCCTCCCGCACAACCATATACCTCATCACCGACCTTAAAACGGCTCACATCATCGGCAACTTCGGTCACTATGCCGGACACATCGCCATGCAAAATTTCAGGCAAATTAGCAGACCAGGGAGTATCGCTGGAGCGCAGCATGGTATCTAACGGATTAACACTGCTCGCCTTTACCTCCACCAGCATATGCCCGGCTTTCACTGCAGGTGTTGCCTTCTCGGCAAGTTCAAACTGCTCACTCGAACCCAGTTGTTTTATTATCATCGCTTTCATGTTTGTGCCCTCAAATAGTCAGTGGGGCTATTCTATTCATTGCACTTTGAACCAACCACAACCCGCAAAACAAACCTGCTTTGCCTTTTGAGCAAAAACACTCTAGGCTAGCTGCTGCGATGATCCAACAGAAGCATATCAATATGAGCATGATAACCAGACTGCACTACTTTAATTGTGTCGTCGAAAAGGGAAGTATCACTGAAGCCAGCCGGGTATTCGATGTGCAGCCCTCATCGATATCCCGTCAACTTATCGCGTTAGAGAAGGAGTTGGGAATAAGCCTGCTTAATCGCACCACACGCAACATAGGACTGACTGAGGCGGGGTTAACCTATTATCAGTATTCTCAACGAATCGTCTCAGAACTCGATGAAGCACACAGAGCGGTAAATGATCTGCAGCAAAATCCTAAAGGCTCCCTGAAAATCAGCATGACTGTCGGGTTCGGCGAAAGCTGCGTACTTCCTCTGATCCCTGCTTTTATTATGCAGTACCCCGATATAAAGATAGAGCTGGAACTCACCGAGCGTGTTATCGATCTGGTTGAGGAGAACGTGGATATTGCCATTCGAAGTGGTAGATTGCCGGACTCAAACCTTATCGCCCGAAAACTTGCTGACAACAACTTTTTGCTTTGCTCCAGCCCACAATACCAGGCCAAACATGGCAGCCCCTGTGGCCCCGAAGATTTAACCGATTTTGACTGTATCAGTTACGGCTATACAGGATGGCGAGACTGGTACCTGATGGATAACAAGGCCAGAAAACTATCGATTAAAGATGCTGTGACGGTAAACTCCGTCAATGGTCAGAAACAGCTACTGCTAAATCATGCAGGCCTTGCCTTGATGCCGCTATGGGCTGTCCGCGAAGAGCTTAAAAATGGCAGCCTAATCCACTTACTGGACCAACACATATTCAGCCCCTATGAAAGCTTGAGCTCAACCTATGCCCTATATTTAAACAGGGAGCTTATCTCTCCTAAGATAAGGGTTTTTCTGGATTATCTTAAAGACAATTTAGATTAACTAAGCGAAGCAAAACTTAATGTGTATCCCGTTAAATAGGAAACTCGAATATCAGGCGCCAGGCCTGAACCCCATCACCAGCCCTGACACTTAAACCCAACCTGTCTATCCCCATCCATTCCCAGAGAATGGGTTTCGAAAACGCCAGGGTCGCGCCAACCTCTAAACTATTGGAAACCAGCACATCTTCACCAAACGGGGTGGCAATTCTAAGCTTATCGAAGTACCAGTAGCCTACGGCAAACACACGAGGTTCGACATCGACATCCAGCCAGCTCCATCGCCAGTGAATATCGGTACCGATATCGAGCCCCGACTGCAGGGCCGAATAGGTCTCCTTCTGCTCACCATCGAAGCTTCTGTACCCCGCAAAATAGAGACGATTCACCCATCTGGGCCGCGTCTGCTTAAACTCCAGATCGAGCAGACTGGAGACACCGGCGGACATGATTGCCACATCGGTTCCCGTGGTAAAGTTCTTTCCATAGCCAAGATCGAAATAGCTTTGAAACTCATATCTGTCGGAGCTGCGTACCCGGTACTCTATCCCCGGGGTGAAAGTCATAGTCCCTACGCTGGAGGGCAGATCCCCCTCCGGCACATCGCTCCACTTAAAGTTGAAAAAACCAAGGAAGACCGGCGCTCGCAGCAACACAGTTTCGGTAGCATTATTTTTGAGCTCGAAGCTAAAGGGCAAGTTGACTACGGTCGCATTTTGCCCCGAGGTTCTATAGAGGCCACTGCCAAGATAGTTGGCAAAAGCGTAATGGGTAAAATCTTCTTCACCATAAACAAACGAGGAGAGGAAAAGGGTCAAGGCAATGATGCAACAAGCTTTTTTCAGAACCATAAATAGGATGTGGACTTTATAATTATGGTTCTGAATATAACGGGAGGTGATGGGAAAATCTACAGCAAAACTTACTCTTTCTCTTCAGCGGAGAAATGATATTCGGTCATCATATGCCCAAGCTCGGTCGACTTAGTCTTCAGATAACCTTCGTTATAACGGTTCTTTCCTACCTGAAGCGGTACCCGCTCGACGACTTCGATACCCAGCTCTTTCATCGCCTTAACTTTACGCGGGTTATTGGTCATCAGCTTGACCTGCTTGATACCGATCTTCTCCATCATAGGTAAAATCATATCGTATTTTCGCATATCGGCGGGAAAACCAAGTCTCTCGTTAGCCTCAACGGTGTTGGCACCGTCATCCTGCAGCTCATAGGCCCGGATCTTATTGAGCAAGCCGATGCCACGTCCCTCCTGGCGAAGGTAAAGGATAAAGCCCTGGCCGGCTTCGGCAATATTTTGCATCGCGGTTTGAAGCTGAAAACCACAATCACAACGTAAACTGAACAGGGCATCACCGGTTAAACATTCGGAGTGAATGCGACCTAAAATCGGGGTGTTTGCATCTAGCGTACCAAAGGTCAGCGCCACATGCTCTTTTCCTGTATCGGAATCTTCGAAACCATGCATGATAAATACGCCCCATGGTGTGGGCAGCTTTGAAGAAGCGATATACTTAATCGACATGAAATAACCTTAACGACTCTCTTTCCCTGAGACGACGACAATCCAGAAAATACAACGAGATCTATACCTACTGATGAAATGAACTCAACAACAACTATTTATTCTATCTCGAACTCAGGCGGAGTATTTTATGTGTTTTTACCTTTAAGTGAAATACCCCAGCAATTTAATCGGCTATTGATTCATCTTAAATGATAGTTGACTCACAACGCCAGCGTACGAAGGATACGCGTGGCGACAACAAAATAATTTGAAGTCGCTCACTATTGAATAATTGCGGTTGGGTAAATGACTCAGTAATTAAAATTCTTTTGGTGCAAAGCCTGTCACCTGAGTGATCCCCATCTCACGACCCAGGGCCGTCATAGGGTGAACCACTACCAAACCTCTCACCGACTTCTTCAGCTTACCCATGTCTGCCTGCTCAGCCTTTGTCAGAACACGGTTAAACTTCATGCTGGCAACACTGCCACCCTTCTTGCTCAGCTCACGGGTCTGCTGTGCCTTAACACTGGCGATTCGCTTAGTGACCTTGTTTATCTCTTGTTGAAATTGCAACATGACCCCTTTATCACCACGCTTTTCTGCTGCGGCTAATTTGCGACGAAACTGCTCTAGCTTGTCGCTAAGTCCATGAAGCTCTTCTTTTAAATTCATGCTCTTGCCTTAAAATAGTTCTATAAATGCAAAAACAGCTATGACAGCTGTTTTTTATAATTGCTTTAATCTGTTGGCCCATATTATAACAGCATCTTGCCCTGGACGGTTATCGCTTTTGTGTCAGATAGTGAATAACCTGATTACTGCTGCCGCGAAACAGTAAACCAGGATCGGCGAGATCCTGTTCAAACTTACCGTCGACCACAACGTCAATATACTCAATCACGGCTCGCTGAGCATCATCTAACTCGCCCAGCAGGTACCCGGTCCATAACCAGATATCTTTATCCGGGCATTCTGCCTTAACCCTTTTTACCAGAGTAAGAATCGAAGCCAGGTTTGCAGGGTGCAGCGGGTCGCCTCCGGAAAGGGACAGCCCCCTGCGTTTGATACGGGTATCTTTCAGATCGCTCAATACCCGATCTTGCATCGCCTGATCGAACTCGTGACCACTGCATGGTTTCCAGGTCGACTGATTATAGCAACCACGGCACTGATGCTCACAGCCGGAAACGAACAGACTAGCCCGGGTACCGGGTCCATTAATCACATCGACGGGGTAATATTGGTGGTAATTCATAGTGATACCTTGGGGTTTTAATCTTTGTACTGTCTAGAATTTCAACGCAGATGCCGAAGCGGTAACACAACACAAATTTCAAAAGTAAAAATGACGCAACAGACCAGGGTCAGTTGCGTCTTTAGAGGACGGGTCAATCAGGTGAAACAAATCAGAGGTGCTTCACTCGTCTTTTAACTTCCTCTTGCTTACCATGGTTAAATGGGCGGGCATCGGGACTTCCCAGGTAACCACAAACACGTCGCGTCACCGAAACCCGACTCGGCTCATGGTTGCCACACTTAGGGCAGGTAAAGCCTTTACTGGTACACTCGAACTCACCTGTGTAACCACAATCGTAACACTCATCGATTGGCGTGTTAGTTCCGTAATACGGCACACGACTGTAGCTATAATCCCAGACATCCTCTAATGCTTCGAGATTATTCTGCATGTTAGGGTACTCGCCATAACAGATAAACCCGCCGTTGGCCAAGGCCGGATAAGGCAATTCAAAATCAAGCTTATCGTACGGATTAACCGCTTTCTCAACATCCAGATGGAAGCTATTGGTGTAATAACCTTTCTGGGTAACACCTTCCACGACACCGAAGATCTTAGTATCCAGCTTACAGAAACGGCTACAGAGGTTTTCACTCGGCGTGCTGTAGAGGCTGAAACCATAGCCGGACTCCTCTTTCCACTTCACCGTCGCTGCTTTCATATACTCGACCAGAGCGATCGCTTTTTCGCGCAAGACTTCGCAGTCATAAAGGTGCTTATCGGTACCATATAGGGCATTAATGGTTTCATGTAAACCGATATAGCCCAAGGAGATAGAAGCACGCCCATTTTTGAAGATCGTCGAGATATCATCATCGGCACGCAAGCGGACACCACAGGCACCTTCCATATAAAGAATCGGCGCCACTCTGGCTTTTACGCCTTCTAAACGTTCAATACGGGTGTCTAAGGCTTTACGGGCAATGAGCAGACGTTGGTCTAGTATGCGGTAAAACTCAGCCTCATCGCCATTGGCCTCGAGCGCTACACGGGGCAGGTTAAGA
Source organism: uncultured Shewanella sp. (assembly GCF_947501225.1). Lineage (GTDB taxonomy): Bacteria > Pseudomonadota > Gammaproteobacteria > Enterobacterales > Shewanellaceae > Shewanella. Next base: position 667,478 of record NZ_CANMUW010000001.1, on the reverse strand, counting down.
CTCACCACACCTAAGTTGTTACGTCCTTCATGGATCAGCTCCCCCTCTTCCTCGTAAGTTCCGAGGAAACTACGACAACCCATAGGTGTCTTGAATGAACCGGTAACCTTCTCTACCTGCTCGTAGTTAAGGATATCAGGGTACATCCGGGTGCTGGCGCACTTAAGGGCCAGACGTTTGATATCATAGTTACAATCGCCATCTTTATGGTTGATACCGTCGCGAATCGCGAAGACCAACTTAGGGAATACCGCAGTCTTACGGTTCTTGCCTAAACCTGCGATACGTACCTTCATCATTGATTCTTGGATCAGACGAGATTCCCAGGATGTTCCCAAGCCAAAACCGAAGGTCACAAAAGGCGTCTGGCCATTTGCCGTGTGCAAGGTGTTCACTTCATATTCCAGTGACTGGAAGGCATCGTGACACTCTTTCTCTGTCTGAGTGATCGCAAATGCCTTGGCATCTGTGATACCCCAGGTCAATGCGACCTGATAGTGTTTGTCATAGCTCTTTGCTACGAACGGTGCTAACACCTCATCGATACGGTTTATCGTGGTACCACCATAGATATGGCTGGCCACCTGGGCGATGATCTGCGCGGTCACCGCGGTCGCAGTCGAGATAGACTTTGGCGTCTCGATCTCGGCGTTGCCCATCTTAAAGCCATTGGTCAACATGCCGGCAAGATCGATCAACATACAGTTGAACATAGGGAAAAATGGCGCGTAATCCAGATCATGATAATGGATCTCGCCGGACTCATGGGCCGCAACCACGTCCTTGGGCAGTATGTGGCGCGTAGCATAATGCTTGGCAACAATGCCGGCCAGCAGATCACGTTGAGTCGGGATCACTTTCGAATCTTTATTGGCATTCTCGTTGAGCAGGGCGGCATTACTCTGTTCGACCAGGCCACGAATCTCCTGATTCAAACGACTGCTGGTTTCACGGTGCAGATCTCTGTCATGTCGATACTCAATATACACACGAGCGAGGGATTTATAGGGCCCCTCCATCAGCTGATTTTCGACGACATCCTGAAGGTGATGGATATCAACTTCAGGCATATCTGCAACGCTCTGCGCCACTTTTTTAGCTACCTGAGCAGCATAGTCATTATCATCAATACCTGCCGAGTTTGCTGCAGCCGAGACAGCGTCTCTAATCCTTGTTTCGTCAAAAGGCGTGCGGTAACCATCCCGCTTTATAACCACTGGCATTGTTTAATATCTCCTCAAGTGACGCCGAATTTAACACCATATATAGTGTATGTATGGCCATTCAGCACAATATGTTGCGTATTAAGCTACAAACATCACAGGAGAACATTGATCTCGATCATATAATTTTGGATGTGAGAAAAGAACAAAAAATTAGTGCCTATGAGGCCACTTATCTCTGATTTTGCCCTTGACCCTGACACAAAAGAGGGCTAGATGAAGGATAAGATTGGTAAAAATTGTGGATAAAAATTACTTATTCTTTTCAAAGAGGAAGATAGATACAGAGTTATGCTTTCCCCAACGCAAGATAGCTGCTGAGTTGGCCACTGGCCTGTTGATTTTCTCCCATCGAGGCGGCCAACTGCATGACAGATTTTAACCCCTGCCACTGCTCACGGGAACTCTGGCTTAGCTCAACATCTCCCCTGAGATACACATTCAGTTGAGCAGACACTCTCGATGCTTTTTGGCTGATCTCAGCGCTTTGAGCATTCCCCATCCCATCGATGACACTCTCGGCATCATCAAGCAATTTTATCAGCACAGTTTCTGTACCGGATTCGGCGCCCTCCCCCTTTTCATCCTGAGCGGCTTGCAACTCACTGCGCTGCTCCCTGATAAATGACTTAAGATCTTCGGGCTTAGTGTCAGGATCAGGAATATCGAAACCACCCTGAGATAATCGTGTCAGTTGCGAATCATTCAAGATGCCATCCTGATACAGACGCTGAACCAGTCGGGGAATATCCTGAGTAGAAAAACTTCCGTCACTAAAGAAATCTTTAGCCATACTCTCAATTTTTTGTGCACGTTGCGCTCGGGGAGATAGAGAGACCGACTCATCCTTGATCCCATCTTTCGATGCAGCTGTTCGCGGCGACTGAGACTGACTTAAGGTGACCTTATCACTGCTCTTACCGGCCTCAGTCTGTTGACTGTTCACTCCATACGCATCTGCAATACTGGTGGAAGTTGATAGCTGACTAGCAGTGTTAGTAATTGGATTCATTGTCAAAAAGTCGGCGTAAAAGAACTGATGTCATGAATAAGCACAAATCATGCCGAAACAGTAAATATTCAAGCTGTTAGCCATTATTATTTAAGCTAAGAGGAAAGGAGCAGGAGGCTATAAGCAGAAATGCAGCAAATTGTCGAAGGTGAGGTGGGCGTTTCTATCGCTGAATGCACCATACTTTGCGAAACAGCGATAGCATATAGGTGCACTATAGCGTGCTAGCCATGGCTCGCAGAGGTACGTTTAGAGCCTTCCTGGACACAGGCTTTAAAGTTTCCCATAGAGATCTCTTTGGCATGTAACTCCAGGCCACCGGCATTCTTGTAAGTGGTATAATCTTTATTTGGCATCTCGTTAGAAACATACCAATCATTTGCATCGACATTATCGGCACATGAGCCTTTAAACGTTAAGGTCCATGTATTCCTCAAAAAACACCTTTTGGCCGTTTGTATGTAGGTATCCTCGATCTTGACTGTGTCCCCTTTAGACCCATATATCTGGGTAACGGTAACCTCTGTAGTGGGTCCATCGATCCCTCCCTTATGTTTATTGATAAACAGGTTCCAATTTCCCTGAAGCTTACTATTTTCAAGAATAAAGCTGTCACACTTAGTTATCCCGTAGTCATGGAACGCCCCGAGCAAAATTTGATCATCATCGGCAATGGCAAAATTGCTTAACAGCACAGTGCTCATTAACGTACTTTTTAAAATTGTTTTAATGGTCATCAGTTTTTCCTTAAATGATGTGATGAGTAAAACCTATTGTTCAAAGCGGGAGGGATAAACAAACTAAAGATCTATAACCGCTGGCCCATAACAACCATATAGAATATCCCTTTCGATAACAGGGAGAGAAACTTACACTGTTTACATTTTGTTAACAACATATAACTGCGTTACCTGAACGTATGTGAGCAAAAAACGTCCGTAATGCCAAAGCGAAGAGAGTTTTTGATAATTGTTGCACAAGCAAGATTGATAGTTCGAAAACAAAACAAGGTTGAAGTTGAAGCTTAGGCCACGTCACAGAGGTCAATATCTTGTAGAAATTAACCTCTCATCAAGTTAGCGCAGAGGGTTTCAGCCAGAAATACGGGCATTCAAATTTCTGGATCAGGAGCTCGAAATCACTTTTAGTTTCTGGTGAGGTCTTCGGTCAGCGTCAAACACATATCACGCAGAGAGGAGATGTCGGACTCTGTCAGCGTCACCTTATTTAACAACACCTCTTTCAACGCCAATGCCTGGTGCTTCAGCTCAACCCCGGCTCGGGTGGCTTCGATCACTTTCTTACGTTCATCCTTCACATCGACACTACGGCTGAGTAGACCTTTACCCTCTAACCTTTTAACGATGGGAGTCAAGGTACCCGGATCGAGACGCGTCGCTTGGGATAATGCGGTTAAACTTGCCCCGTTATTCAACCAAAGTGCCTGCATCACCAGATACTGAGGATAGGTTAAGTCACACTCTTCCAAAAGAGGCCTGTACGCCCGCACCAATGCATTTGTCGCCGTATAGAGGGCGAAACAGACACTATCGGACAGGCAGCTTACCTGTAACTCATCCTCCGAACAGTTTTTCATTTGAGTTTGCTTCTCTGAATTCTCAGCCACTGACTTACACCTTTTTTATCACCAAAATCTTATCAGGCTGCTCAGCCTGAGCACCATTGTACTGCAAATCTATTCCAAACCACTCCAAAACGTTTACCTAAACATCCCCGCTTGTCCAAAACCACCATCTTCAGTTCTCAACCAAATTACTTTGCGCGCAAAATATTTGTCATCCCCCCTCTTTCAGTGTAGAATTTACCACAATTAATTAGCGCGCAAACTAAAGGAGCGTTATGGAAGCTCAACAGATACTTTTAGATTCTCGTCCCGAGGGCATGCCCACTCAGGCAAACTTTAAGCTTGCTACAACACCATTGGCAGAGATTAACCATGGTGAGTTTCTAGTAAAAAACTTATGGATGTCGGTCGACCCGTACATGCGCGGTCGAATGATAGACAGAAAAAGCTATATCGCCCCGTTTGCTACGGGTGAGGTTCTCGAAGGTGGAGCGATAGGTGAAGTGATCGAATCCCTTAATCCTGACTTTCCTGTCGGTAGCAAAGTCAGCAGCATGCTGGGCTGGCGAAGCCACTACGTCACCGATGGCAGCGAACATACTCGCCTGCCGGACACGCCCTTGAGTGAGTCCCACTTCCTGGGTGTTTTAGGCATGCCGGGCATGACGGCCTGGACGGGCCTGAATCGAATTGCCAAACTGCAAGAGGGAGAAACCCTGTTTGTCTCTGCCGCATCAGGTGCTGTCGGCAGTGTGGCCTGCCAGCTGGGTAAGCTGATGGGAGCTAAGGTTATCGCATCCGTAGGTTCTGATGACAAGGTGCAGCATCTGTTATCCCTGGGCGTCGATGGGGTAATCAATTACAAAAGATCACAAGATTTGAGTGCGGCATTAAAATCCGCTGCGCCACAGGGAATCGATGTCTATTTTGAAAATGTCGGCGCCGAGCACCTGTCTGCGGCACTCGATAATATGAATGACCATGGCAGAATTGCCGTGTGTGGCATGATATCTCAATACAATGATACGACCCCGACACCGGGGCCGGCTAACCTCGCCATGATCATCATAAAGAAGTTAAAAATCGAAGGCTTTATCGTATTCGAACATTGGGACCATTACCCCGAGTTTGCCAAACAGATGGGACAGTGGCTGGCAACGGGCGCGGTGAAAGCGGAGCAGACGATCTACGAAGGACTCGAACAGGCGCCAAACGCATTTATCGGCTTATTCGAAGGGAGAAATCGCGGCAAGATGGTGGTTAGGCTCGCTTAATCAGATGCGTGAGCATGTTTACTGTCGGATACAGGGGCCTTGCAGCCCCCTTTATCGCTCGTTTAAATCACACCCGACTGGTTCAGTTCCGCTCATACAGCTTAATATCGTGACGTGTCCCAAGTACTGCCTCAATCTGGTGCTTAGCCCGAAGCACGGCCTGCTCCCCGGCGATAATCGCCTCCTCGGCGCGGTGAAACTCCATCGTACCTATGTCGCCAACATCAGGCACCAGACAGATATCCGGCGGATCCCCCATCAGACGCGCCCGCTTATGACGCTGCTCCAGTATATCCATCGACTGAGACATCACCGCCAGCATGCTGGGATCGGAGGAGTTCCCGATGGAAAACTTATCGGTTAAGCTGGCGACATAATCCCGCCCTCGTGCCAGCAGATCCATAAAACCGGTATCCTGATGTGCCTGAGCTTTCGCCTCCTCTTCCACCGAAGGCGTATTACTTGCCATATCCACAGGCAGAACTTGAAGCCGCTCCCTGCTCTGCCCGTTAAGATCGACGGCAATCACCACATCGACGCCCATCGCCCGACTCACAGATACAGGAACAGGATTAACCACGGCACCGTCGACAAGCCAGCGCTCCCTGACTTTCACCGGAGGTAAGATCCCCGGCATTGAGCACGATGCACGAATGGCGTGGCGAAGGTCTCCCTCCCTGAACCAGATCTCCTGCCCCGAGTAGAGATCCGTTGCGACAGCGATCAGCGGTCGCTGCAACTCCTCAACCTGCAGGTCTCCAATTCGGTTCTGAATAACATCGAACACCTTTTCCCCGCCGATAAGGCCACCCTTGCGCCAGCTGAGATCCATTAAACTCAAAACATCCCAACTGGAGAAGCCTCTAACCCACTCCTCGAGCTCATCTAGTTGCTCGTTCGCGTAGGCCGCTCCAACAAGCGCGCCTATCGAGCACCCCGAAACTTTATCCGGCTCGATTCCCATATCGGCGAGCCCCTTGAGTACTCCGATATGTGCCCAACCCTTTGCGGCGCCGCTACCTAACGCAATACCAATTGTTGCCATAATACATCTCCCCGCAAAACAAAATTGTAGGATAGAAAACAAGCTGGATTCATCTTATCTGTTATTTATCAAGGATTCACTAATAGATTATAGCGCAGCAGACATACCGTACTGATAGCTGACGGCACCACCTCCCGACACGCTGACAGCGATATTAAGGAGTATCCGGGATCGCAACAGCTTTAAAATGAATCTGGCTTTCTCTATGGCTGAACCGCTACGAGTTAGGTTATAATGGTCAGTCGAATCAATTTTGGAGTACACCTTTGCAATTTACCGATTTTTCACTGGATGCGCGTCTGTTAAAGAGTTTGGATCATATGGGTATCGAAAAGCCTACCGAGATCCAGGAGCAGGCGATACCAGTAGGCCTGTCAGGCAAAGATCTGATGGCATCATCAAAAACAGGCTCAGGTAAAACTCTGGCGTTTTTGTTACCGGCAATGCAGAGGATTATTTCCACAAAGGCGTTAAGCAAACGAGATCCCAGGGTATTGATATTATTGCCGACCCGCGAACTCGCTAACCAGGTATACAGTCAGTTACGCTTGCTGGTCGCCAACACGCAATATAAAGCGATCAAAATCTTAGGCGGTGAAAACTTTAACGATCAGGCGAAGTCACTGTCCAGAGATCCCCACTTCGTCGTGGCGACACCGGGAAGGCTTGCAGATCACCTGGCCCAACACCATCTACACCTTAATGGCCTCGAACTGTTAATTCTGGATGAAGCGGACCGCATGCTCGATCTGGGCTTTGTCGATCAACTTAAAGCGATTAATGCCGCCGCCGACCATAAGCGCCGTCAAACATTGATGTTCTCGGCAACACTGGATCATAGTGATATAAATGAGATCGCTGCCGAGTTATTAAAGGAGCCGGTGCATGTCTCTGTAGGTGCAGGCAATATAGAAAACCTGGATATCACCCAAAGAATTTACCTCAGTGATCACCTGGATCATAAAGAGGCATTGCTGAGCCATATCCTGAAGAATGAGACCAATAAACAGGTCATCATCTTTACAGCCACCCGTCAGGATACCGACAGGTTGGCGGGCAAGTTGGCCGAAGCCGGATTTAATACAGCATCACTGAGTGGCGACCTGAAGCAGAATGCCCGTAACCAGATAATGGATCAGTTCGCCAGGGGGCTACAGGATATTCTGGTGACCACAGATGTGGCTTCCCGTGGCCTGGATCTGCTCAACGTATCCTTGGTTATCAACTTCGATATGCCTAAATTTGCCGAAGAGTATGTGCATAGGATCGGCCGCACAGGCCGGGCCGGGGCCAAGGGGGACGCAATCTCTCTGGTTGGACCGAAAGATTGGGCCAACTTCCAGCAGGTACAGCAATTCCTTCGCAAAACATTTGAGTTCAGCGTGATCGATGGCCTGGAAGCCAAATTCAGCGGCCTGAAAGATAAGCCTAAGGCGAAGAGAAAACCAAAGGCAAATGCCAAGAGTGCAGCGGCGAAGGCGGCCAAGAGTAAAGCCAAGGCTAAATCGAAAGCAAAACAAGATAAGCGCTTTATCACCGGCATAGATGTGGGTGATGCCCCTATGCTAAGAAAGCCGAAGTCTAAACTTCAGGAAACGCCTGAATAAACAGTTTTATGATACGGCTAATGATCATCTTAGCTCTATTACCCGTATCTGTTCATCGATAATTTACCGGTTTCCACTAGCCAGAAGTAGAGCCGCTGGTAACAAAACCAACAACGATTTAAAGGTATAACATGAGAGTTTGTGGCGTTGAGTTAAAAGGTGGCGAAGCCATCATCAGTCTGTTGAGCTATGAAGGTGAAACATTTAACGTACCCGATTGCCGTCAGCAGTCATTCGTCATTTCACATTCAGAAACGACTGAGTCTATTCGTGACTTCCACTTTGCATTCGGTAAATTGATGGAAGATTACAAAGTAGATAAAGTGGTTATCGTTTCTCGCGAGCAGAAAGGTAAACTAGCCGGTAGCGCCACCAGCTTTAAAGCCGAAGCCGCTATTCAGCTTATCGACCTGCCTGTGGTATTGATGTCTCCGGTCACGATTAAAGAGCGCCTGAAACGCAACCCACCATTAGTCGACTTTGATGGTTTGGGGCTGAAACGTTTCCAGCGTTTGGCTTTCGATGCCGCCTACGCTTACCACAACCAACATATTTTCAATGTTTGGGATAATGCGTAATAATCCCGGGCTATGACTCGACATAAGAAAAGGGTGCTATCGGCACCCTTTTCTTTATCTCCTTACATGTGATACAGATGAATACACTCAAATACTTAGCAGGTTATCAAGAGCCAATACAAGCTCAGGTCTCAGAGTTACTCGCCAATGGCAAGCTTAAGTCAGTGCTCCTGAATCGACATCCCGATATCCATCAGATCCGAACAGACAAGGCTCTGTACGACTATACGATGGAGATCAAAAACCGCTACCTGCGTAAGTCTCAACCCGTGTCGAAAATACTGTTTGATGACAAGATCAGTCTCACCCATCAGGCTCTGGGTCTCCACTCATTCGTATCCAGAGCACAAGGCAGAAAGACCAAGGCTAAGAATGAGATCCGTATATCGTCACGCTTGAAGAGGGTACCTGAGCCACTGCTGCGGATGGTCGTCGTTCATGAGCTCGCCCACCTGAAAGAGAAAGATCACAATAAAGCCTTCTATCAACTCTGCTGTCATATGGAGGCGGATTATCACCAGCTGGAGTTCGACCTGAGATTACTGCTGACCCTGCTCGAGTCTGGTGTTAAGGTTTACTGACAATTAAGAGTACCGTTTCTATATTAAGCCTTGATTGATAATAATTATCGTTTACAATTATAGGGAGAAATATCCGCAACGGTCTAAACGATGCATCAAGTCAGAATCACAGAGTTCGAACTGCAGGCAAAATATTCGAAGAAACTGGAGAAAGCGGAAGCGAAACTGTTAAAAAACCAGCATAAACTTATTCGTGACATAGACAATATTGAGCTGGTTTCGAAACGCCTCCATAAACAGATCAAATACCGGGCAAAAATTCAAAAATATCGATTAAAACTGGCTGAACAGGTTCGCAACCAGCAGATCACGCTACCGATAACGACGGGCGCCCCCGCAGCCCCACAGGCTGCCACAGGGCTCCCCCTGACAGTAGACGCCTCACGCCCCTTCAAGGCTAAACCATGTCAATCCTGCCCCGCACTTAAGCAGGGACGTTGTCGATGCGCAATAAAGGCAAGCGGGACTTCCAAACATTCGGTTAACTAATTGAGCCTGAAATCCACATCTGAATCCGGCTCGACCAGCTCGTTAGTAAGCTGGGCCGAGCCCAGGTATCGTTCGAAAATCTGTTTATACTCCTGACTTTCCATAAACAGCTTCAGCTCCCGATTAAATTCATCCCTTAATGTTGCATCATGAAAGGCACTGCTTGCAGGAACCGGCGGGATCAGCTTATGTTCGGTGAAGATAGACACATCACGGCGCTTATCGTTCAAGCGGTAGTAGTAATAAAATATATATTTATCCAGCACCGCATACTCATAACGCCCCTTTGTTAACAGCTCGGCTATCGCCCCCATATCGGTCAACTCCTGATATGAGTTTCCCTTTGCAACCTGTTCAAACTCTTCGCCGAAGTAGCCCGGTGCTCCCTGAAAGGTCAATAAGCTATGTCCCTGAAGATCGGCTATTGTTGCAGGGTTCAGGCCACTTGCCTTAAGAGAAAATACCATAGGCTGGTACAACACGATTGAATCAGATATATAGCTGCCATCGCTGTCCGCCTGCATAAAGACAGGTGCCGTCACATCAACCCTACCCAGTTTCAACTCCCGGTGCGCCCGTTTAAGCCCCATAAACTCATAGGAGACATCATGGCCCAGACGCCTGAGCACCGCTTCGACAATATCGAGATCGATACCATGATGGGTATCGTCGATCATATGAGGCGGCCCCTCACTCGAAGCAATAACAAGCTCTCTTGCATCAACCGAACATATCAGGGGCAATGACAGGATAAAAACCATAATGAGCCGCAATAGTCCCCTCCTCGTTAGATAATCAATATCAATCGGTACAACAACCAGACAACGTTCGGCACATGGAGCCGGCGTAAACAGCGTGCAAGAACAGTAGAGTTCTGTTCTGCTCTGATTTAATTCTACAGGTATTAATTATACTAGATGAGTGAAGCTGCTGAACAAAAAAGCGGCAAGCATAGAAGCGAAAAAACAGAGAAGAAAAAACGCCAGCGATCAAGCTGGCGTTCATAAAGTCAATATTAGCGGCCTGAATTAACTCCGGCCCATCATCATCTGGCGGACCTGGACCAACTGCTCGAAAGCGTTCATCTCCTTACGTGACAACTTACTCGCCATGGGGATATTCGCCTTCATCGGGTTTACCGGTCTGCCATTGACATGAAATTCATAATGAAGATGTGGACCGGTAATACGCCCGGTATTGCCCGACAGTGCGATAACCTGACCACGAGAAACCCTCTGCCCCTTATGCACCAATGCCTTAGAGAGGTGCAGGTAACGGGTACGGTATTTATTACCGTGCTCAATCACCACATACTTGCCGGCAAATCTATGGTCGGTCACCAAAGAGACGATGCCATCACCCGGCGCGATAACCTTAGTGCCGATAGGTGTCGCAAAGTCGGTACCATTGTGGGGAGAGATGCGGCCCGTCACCGGATGGTGTCGATGAGGGTTGAAATTTGAGCTGATACGATAGTTTCTCTCCAGAGGAATGCGCTGAAACGCACGGGCTAGACTTCTCCCTTTGTCATCATAGAAATTACCGTCGCTGTTTTGATAGGCATTGATCTCACTACGGCCCCGCTGAATGCTCACTCCTAAAATATCGCTTGCGCCGGTCACCGAACCATCGATATATTGATCGCTCATCAGCACAGAAAAACGGTCGCCGGCCCGCAGATCCCGGGCAAAATTCAATTTCTCCTTCAGCAAGGACTCTATACGCTGGATCTCACCCGAGTTTAAACCCGCTCTTTTAGCCGAGAGGTAGAATGAACCCTGGATCTCTCCGAGCACGGGACGGTTCTGCCAAATACCCTCGATATTGATCTCTTCGACATGGTAGGAGCCATCATCGAAACGACTAAACACCACCTGTCTGGCCGCTGAGAAGTACAGCTCGAGCTTCTCTAGCTCTCCCTTATCATTCTGATAGAACTTTATCTCATTACCTGGTTTCAATGTATCGAGTGCCAGCACGTTCAAGTCGGCCTCTAAGACCCTGTACATGGTTTGTTGATCGATACCCGCCTGGACGAACAGGTCACTCAGAGTGTCACCGCTGACAATGCGCTTATCGAAATCGGGCACTGCAACCTGCTCCTGCTCTGTCGTGGCCGTTGAAGCTATCTGACTAACAAGGGTGTCGATATCTAAATCGATAGGGATCCGCTGGGGTAAGGATTCTTGGTTATTGGGCATCAGGAGCGCGGCTCCGATAAGCAGACCCGCACCTAACAATACTTTCTTATATAGCGAAGCTTCCTGAAGAGAGAAAAGTGTCTGGAAACTGATTTGAGACATTTTAAAAAAAGATAATTTACCTGTTTGCAAGCTTGGCCCCATCTTCACATTATTATTCTTTTCAGTTTTTGCAACTGAAACAAAACTGCTATCAAAGCGTCATCATTGAGTCTTCTTGTAGAGACTCTGGCTAAGAGGCTGTTATCGCATTGATACAGTACTTTTAAATTGGCGTTTTTACCTGTCGTGGTAAACAAACAGGCACATTTATACCAAAAAAAAGTGAATGTACAAACATAAGAAGTCAGTAGATTTGTGACATTAAGAATAATTATTCTTAATGTCACAAGAGTGATAACTAAGGTTGCAAATGCTGATGGCTTCTGGCTTTACTTTCTGCTTTCTACCGGATGACGTTTATGGCAACACCAATCGGGTTTCGCTACCCATAGAAGATTTGATGATATCTACACGGGTACCTATCTGCTCCTTCATCTCGGAAACATGAGAGATGACACCAATCATGCGCCCGGCAGATTGCAGATCCATCAGGGTACGAATGGCTAAGTCCAGAGAGTCCTGATCCAGGCTGCCAAACCCCTCATCGATAAACAGGGTGTCGAGCTTTATGCCACCGGCATAGGCCTGCACCACATCCGATAACCCCAGCGCCATAGACAGGGCAGCCATAAAGCTTTCGCCACCACTTAAGGTCGCTACCGGTCGCACCTTTGAGGTATAAGCATCTTCGACCTCGAGTTCCAGTCCCGATGCCTTATTGCCCTTAGCCCTCTCCTCCTTACGCAGCAAACGGTAACGTCCCTTGCTCATCACCTGCAGACGATGACTCGCCTCCAGCAGAACATCATCGAGTAGCACACTGAGAACGAACCGCTGCAGGCTTATCTTATTGCCGGTATTGCCGTTGGCCACATCGGCTAAGGTACCGATCACCGCATATTCACCCTCAAGTTTCTCAGCTTGTGCATCCGCATCCTTTAGCTGTTTTTGCGCCTGAGTCAGCTGAGTCACCCGGCTCTGTATGGTTTGCCACTCATTTTCAACCACTTGCTGCTCAGTTTGAATGCTTGCCAATCGAGACTCAAACTCCGCAAGCTCAGGTTTTTCCTGCTCAGATAGCTTTTGATTCAGTTGAGTTAATGTCGTTTGGTTAGCGATACAATCTTGCTGATATTTGGCTATCTCGTTGGCTATATCTTTAAGCGCTTCAGAAGATACCAGTGCCTGAGTTAATGCCTGTTTATCACTAAAGCCTGAACTGGCCAACTGCTCATTTAACTCAGACAGCGCCCTGTCACTTTGCTCCCTAGTCTGAGTCACACTCGCTTGAGCCGCGGCAACTGCCGCCGATTGCGCAGAATCTTGCTCCAGCGCCTTTGTATGGCTCTCACGGACGGTGTTTATAGCCTGCTGTAGCTCAGTTACCCGGCCCTTAGCCTGACTGATCGCGCCTTGCAGTATATCTAAGCTGCGATATTGCTCAGGGATGGCCGCACAGGCTTGTTCCATTTGCCCTTTGAGGCTCGAAACCCGGTTCTGCTGCTCTTGAAAACGCTCACGTTCGGCCTCGAGTTGAACGTGAAGTTCTCTCTCCGCACTTTGCCAGTCTTGTATCTGGTTGCGAAGCTGAGTTAACTGCTCTGCGGCGTTATTAGCCTGTTCTAACTGCTGCTGTCGCTGCAGCAATTGTGACTGCAGGTTTTCAATAGACTCCCTGCTGCTGTCACCAATTTTTTGCAGCAGTTCGGCTAAGCGCTTTAACTGCTCCTGATGCTTAGTGTTTAAGCCTGAGTATTCGGCACGGGCTTGGTTAAGCGCCTCATTTGCCGCCTCCTCACTGCGCTGAGCTTGTTGCAACTCCTCTTCCGTAGGCAGTTGCTCTTCGCTATGAGCAGGGCTGGGATGCTCAACGCTGCCACATACCGGGCACGGCTGCCCCGGATTGAGTTGCAAGGCTAAGCTTGCCGCCTGACCACGATGCCAAACGAGTTGCAGCTGTCTGTTGCCGGTCTGCGCTTCAATAAAACGCGTACGAAGCAGCTGCCCCTTCTCTTTAGCGAGCCTTAAGGCCTGCTCGGTAGTGCTGACTTCAATGTTAGCCTGTTGCCACTGCCGATATCGCTCAATCAGGTCATGTTGAGCCGTGACAGCTTGCTGAGCATTAAGGAGCTCACCGGCAACTTTTTCTAACTGAGGGATAAGTTTTTCTGCGGCGAGTTTTTCAGCCGACAGAGCCTCTAAGCTCCCCTTCTCCTTAATACCTTTCTCTTTCGCTTTATCCCGCTCATTCGTTGCCTGAGCCAGTGCTTTTTGCAGACCATCCAGCCCTTGCAGCTGAGGAACCAACTGAACTAACTTCTGCTCTTCACTCTGGGCTCGTTGCAGTTGCAGCTCTTGCTCCGCCAGGGTATCAAACTTAGCCTGACTTAGTGCCAGCGCCTGCTCACTGCTTTGCTTAGCAGCTTGCTGCTGAAGCAGGCTATCCTGTGCCTGACTGACTTCGGTTTCACGCGCCAATGACACATCTAAAACCGGCTTCAATTGCTGCGCCTTCTGCCCCTTGTCAAATTGAAGCTGACGCTGCGCCACGCTCTCTTTCTGCCCGGCTAAGTCGCTTGCTGTTTGCTTGAGCTTATCCAGCGCGTCGAAGTCATTAACCAGTAACTTGGCCGACTCAAACAGCTTATTAGCCTCAAGGAGCCCAAGCTTAGTCCGCTCCTTTGCCTCCTGTGCATGCACAAGCTTAGGCTCAAGTTCCGCGAGCTCTTTATATAGCGCCTCATCCGACTCCAGCTCAACACTGAGCAACATGCCGTCACGTTTATTACGGTGATCTCTCACCTCATTGCGTATCTTTGACGCCTGAAGCTTTAACTTATCTTCAATTTTGCGGTAGATCTGCGTCTGAAAAAGTTGACTGAAGATCTTCTCCCTGTCCTTAGAGTCTGCCATCAAGAGTTCACGAAACTTCCCCTGAGGCAACACCATCACCTGACGAAACTGGTCGGCATCGAGTCCGGTCAACTGCTCTATCTCGGCCGTCGCCTCTGAGACCTTACTGGCAACGAGTAGCTGCTCACTGCCATCGGCGTCTATACAGTAGAGTTGAGCCTCAGGCTTTTGCATCGTGTATCCCTCGCCGCTTTTCTTGGCTCGCTGCTGCTCGGGTACGCGTCTGATTCTGTACCGCTTCTCACCCAGCGCGAAGCTAAAGCTGACCTCGGTCATCAGTGAATCGATGGCTAAGTCGCAACGCATCTGGCTGCCTTCGCGCTCATCACCGGTTGTCTTACCATACAAGGCAAAGCAGATGGCATCGAGAATGGTGGTTTTACCGGCACCTGTGGGACCATTGATTAAAAACAGCGGGTTAGTTCCCAGTGCGGCGAAATCGGTGACTTGCGTCGAAGCGAAGGGACCAAACGCCGACATCGAGAGTGAAAGTGGTCTCATGATGTTTGCTCCCCTTTGTGCAACTCATCGATAGCCTGCACCATGGCCTGCTGCTGCGCGTCACTCATAGGCTCACCCGATACCTGAGAGAAGAACTCGCTGAACATATCCAGCTCCCCCTTCTTGATATGATCCCGGCGGATCTCCAGCTGGCCGTTATCACTCATCAGGCCGGTTCGCTCCAGGTGCAACACATTGGGATAAACTTCGCGCAACTTACCCATGGCATCTAAGATTGCATGCTTGTCTGACAGCCTGACCATCAGATAGTCATCACGATTAACATCTGTCCTGCCCACCTCCAGCAGATCAGCCAGTAAGCCTTCGACGATGCGTACATCGCGCTTGGCACTCAGAGGCAACAACTCTGTCTGCGCTTGCCCCTGCTTATCGAACTCGACCAGGGTAACCGACTTCTTCTGATTCTGCTCACTGAAGGAGTACTTCAGGATTGAACCTGAATACCTGACCTGCTCCTCCCCTTTAAACTGTGGCCCATGCAGATGACCTAGGGCGGTATAACCAAAACCGGTAAACAGCTGTGGCGATATTTTATCTGCCCCGCCGATGCTCAATGGCCGCTCCGAGTCCGATTCGCTGCCGCCATCGAGAAAGCAGTGGCTAATCACGACTTTGGGCAGTCCTTGACTGTCATGTTGATGAACACCTTGCAGCAACACCTCCATCGCCTGTTCATGAGAGCTGGCCTCACAGTCAAACACCTGACGCACAGTTGCGGGATCGGCGTAGGGCAAGCCATAAAATACCGCATCGCCTGACCTGCCTTTCAGGGTTATCGGCGAGATGTTTTTTTGTAGCGGGCCGATAATATGCAGGCCGCTGTCAGTCATCTGCCGGGAGGCGAAGCCGAGACGCTCATGGCCGTCATGATTTCCGGCAATCATGATCACGGGGATCTTCATCTCATTGACCAGACGATTGACCACATCATCAAGCAGGGCTACGGCATTGGCCGGCGGGATGGATCTGTCGTAGATATCGCCGGCAATAATCACGGCGTCGACCCCATGCTCTTCGGCAAGTGCCACTATTTGAAGCAACACATGACGCTGGTCGTCGATTAAGCTCTGATTATGAAGTTGGCGGCCAATGTGCCAATCGGATGTGTGGATAAATTTCATCAATGTCTCAAAAAGCGGCGGAAATACAAAGTATTTTTCAGTGCAGCTATAGTAAGAAAAGTTAACCCAATAGGCAATGATAAGCGACCCGGGGCCTGGCTGGCCTGCACATATGACAACTGTTCATCTCAAGGGCAGTATAAGTCCAGCTAATCGATGAGGTTGAACAGGTATTTCTCATATTTTTCAATCCTGCCCGGCCCTGTACTCACCTTTGTTCTACTATTAACCATAGACCGCAATATCAAACAAAAAAGACGCGGAAAGGAGAGATGGAGAACAGTATTTATCAACTGTTATTATTAGGTTCTTCACTGGCCATCGGACTTCTGGTGGGAGTGGAGCGCGGTTGGAGTAACCGCAATATCGCCGAAGGAAAACGAGTCGCAGGGCTGCGAACCTTTGGCCTTATAGGCCTTCTCGGTGGAATAACCGGACTGCTGACGGCCCAGCTCGGCGCCATAATTCTCGGTATAGCTTTTGCCTGTGTGACTGCGCTGACCGCCGCAGCCTACTACATCAGTAGCCGCGAGACATCGGATATTGGCATGACCAGCAATATGGCCATGCTAATCACCTTTCTGCTCGGTGCGCTGGCCGGGCTGGATCAGATCGTTATCGCCGCGGTTTGTGGTGTCGTCACCACCTTACTTCTGCGCTCCAAGCATGTGCTACACAAATTACTGATGCAGCTGTCGAAAGACGAGCTCAACGCCGGCCTCAACCTGCTTATCATCTCTGTGGTGCTATTACCCGTATTGCCCGACAAAGGCTATGGTCCCTGGGAGGCGATAAACCCCTATGAGACCTGGTTAATGGTGGTGCTGATCGCACTCATCTCCTTCGTCGGATATTTCATGATCCGTATGCTGGGGGCTCAGCGAGGCATCCTGATGACAGGCTTTGCCGGCGGCTTGCTCTCATCCACGGCGCTGACACTGCAGCTCTCGCGCCTCTCCCGGGAACAGCCCAGTCTGAAACAGCTTTGTGCGGTAGGCGTGCTCGTTGCATGCGGTGTGATGTTTCCCCGTATGATTCTGGTTGTGGCCTTGATTAACCCCGCCTTAGTGGATGAGCTTTTCATGCCTATGGTATTGATGCTTACCGTCGCCTTCGGCTGTGCGGCAGCCATATATCGTCATAATGGTAATCAGCAGGTACTCGATGATGTACAACCCAAGAACCCTTTGAAACTGGCATCGGCCATGTTATTCGGCCTTTTGTTGGTGGTCGTGGCGCTGGTTGGTCGCGCGATTGTGGAGTGGTTGGGTGAATCCGGAGTATTCTTAATCGCCATTGCATCCGGTGTTGCCGATGTCGATGCCATTAACCTGACCCTCTCCAGAATGGCCGGTGAAGATATCTCTGCGAATATGGCGGTGCTTGGCATAGTGTTGGCGAGTGTATCTAACACCCTGTTTAAAGGCTGCCTGTCGCTGTTTATCGCTGGCACAGGAATGATACGCTGGATCATGCTGCCTTTAGTTTTGACCGCCGCTACCGGGCTGCTGACAATATGGCTGCAGTGATTCATACTGAGGCAAATTGAACTTCGGCCACTTTCTCCCGGGCCGCCTCCCCCTTAAACAGATGCCATTTCATGCTTACATCAAATTGACATAGTTCTTTCTTATTACTGTCATCCGCACTCTCTACCCTAGCCTGCGAATTAATCATATTCATTACTTTTATAACAAACTGTAATTCACAGGGATTTGACCATGAAACCGATAAACAAGAGTCTGCTCGCCTTAGCCCTATCCTCCGCCTTACTGGCAGGTTGCAACGATGACACCGAGACCGTCGAGATAATTAAAGAGGTAGAAGTAGTTAAAGAGGTTGAGGTCATCAAAGAGGTGGCACCTGAAGAGATCACCACCGTCAAGAATGTCATTTTAATGATCGGTGACGGCATGGGCGCACAGCAGATCGGGCTTTTAGAGGAGTACGCACGCCGCGCCCCGAACTCGACCTACAACACCATGGATAATACCACCGCCTTATCGAAATTTGGCAACGCCGGTCAACTCGGCCTTTCGCTTAATGCGCCATATGGTGCGGGTGGTAGCCTGGTGGTCGACTCGGCCTGCTCCGCCACTCAGTTAGCCACCGGCTTAGCCGCAGGTTCGGAGATGATAGGACTGGATGCTCAGGGAAATATTGTCGAGACCATTCTTGAGAAGGCAAAGGCGGCAGGTAAGGCGACGGGACTGGTATCAGATACGCGTATCACCCATGCTACACCGGCCGCCTTCGCATCACACCAGCCTCATCGCTCCTATGAGGCACAGATTGCCGAGCAGTTGATCGAATCGGGCAGCGTCGATCTGCTGCTCTCCGGTGGCGCCCGCGTATTCCTGCCCAGCGATATCAAGACCGATGATGCCGCCCGTCAGGTGATGGCCGACCTTGGCGCCCCGGAAAGTGTCTACAAGAGATCCAAGCGCAGCGATGACCGTAACCTACTGCTGGAAGCGAAAGAGCAGCATGGCTACACCCTTGCCTTCGACAGTGAGCAGCTAGGCAGTGCACAAGGAAACAAGCTGTTAGGGCTCTTTGCCAACTCGGGTATGGCTGACGGTATCGCCTACTCGGCATGTAAAAAAGCCGATAACTGCACTCAACCTTCACTGCGGGAGATGACTCTCAAGGCACTGGAGCTGCTGGCTAAGGATGAGGATGGGTTCTTCCTGATGATAGAGGGAGGCCAGATCGATTGGGCCGGACACCTGAACGATGCGGGATGGATGCTACATGAGCTGTTAAAGTTTGACGAGGCCGTGGCTGCCGTTTATGAGTGGGTAAAAGATCGTGACGATACCCTGGTTGTCATTACCGCCGATCATGAAACCGGCAGCTTTGGTTTCAGTTACTCCAGTCATAACCTCCCCGAAGCCACAACACTGCCTGGTGACGGCATGCAGGGCAAAGATTATCAGCCCAACTTCAACTTTGGTGCACTCTCTCACCTGGATAAGTTATACGCACAGAGCGGTACCTTCTATGACATGATGGACAAGGTCAGCCCGAGCTGGGAGTTCGGTAACTCAACCGGACAACAGTGGGCCGACGCCATCAACAACTACAGCGCCTTTAAGGTGACGCCGGAGCAGGCAAGTCCAATCGCCCTGCGTGAGGCTAACCAATACTATGTCGCAGGCCATAAATATTTAGATGCCGCTGAGTTCCCGCTGGTGAATGACTTCAAACCCTTCTACGTCTATGGCGACGAGATCCATGGCGACCTGATAGGCCGGGCACTGTCACGCGAACAGAATGTCGTCTGGGGTACCGGCACCCATACCGCGGCGCCGGTTCCGGTTTATGCATTCGGCCCCTATGGCGTGACCAAGCAGTTCTCAACCATGCAACACCACGTCGAGATAGGTCAGAAGATGATGAAGGCCCTGCTGCCGCAAGGCTCATAACCGGTAGTGCAAACTGTCTATTCCACCCGGGGGTAGCCTGGCTGCCCCTGCATACTCTCAGCGACCCCTTAGCTGCGGAAAACTTGCGATTTTTTAGCAAAACTTTGATGAAATCCATATTAGTCACTAAAAAGTGAAATAATGGGTGCGTTTCTCACCAAATATTGATATCACAGGCATTCTAAAGCCATTTCGGTATTTTCAGGTGTAGGTGTCATGCAGTTTTCAAAGTTTGGTGAAAAGTTTAATCGTTATTCCGGTATCAATCGCTTGATGGATGATCTCAACAAGGGGCTGCGAACGCCCGGAGCCATCATGTTGGGTGGTGGCAATCCGGCAACGATCCCTGCGATGCAGGATTACTTTCACCAGGCGACAGGCGAGATGCTGGTAAATGGAGAGCTGGTCTCGGCACTGGGTAACTACGATGGCCCGCAGGGGAAAAACACCTTCCTGAGGGCCTTAGCGGATCTGTTACGTGAAACCTACGGCTGGGATATCAGCGAGAAGAACATCAGCCTGACTAACGGCAGTCAGAGTGCATTTTTCTACCTGTTTAATCTGCTGGCGGGAAAGCAGCTCGATGGCAGCCACAAGAAGATACTCCTGCCCCTGGCTCCCGAGTATATCGGGTACAGCGATGCGGGCCTAGACGATGATATCTTCGTCTCCTTCAGGCCGGAGATCGAGCAGTTAGACAACCGCATGTTCAAGTACCATGTGGACTTTGAAAAGCTGGAGGTGGATGACTCGGTCGCCGCCATCTGCGTCTCCCGCCCGACCAACCCAACGGGCAATGTGCTGACCGATACAGAGGTCGCCAAGTTAGACAGATTAGCCCGGGCCAACGGTATCCCGCTTATCATAGACAACGCCTATGGTACCCCCTTCCCCAATATCATCTTCGAAGAGGTTACCCCCTTCTGGAACAGCAACACCATACTCTGTATGAGCCTCTCCAAGCTTGGCCTGCCGGGCGTACGCTGCGGCATAGTGATAGCCAACGAAGAGACGACTCAAGCACTGACAAACCTTAACGGCATCATCAGTCTGGCCCCCGGCGGTTTCGGCCCGGCCATCGCCAAACATATGATAGAGTCAGGCGATCTGCTGCGCCTGAGCGAAACGGTCATCAAGCCGTTCTACAAACAGAGATCTGAGTTTGCCGTATCTTTGCTGCAGCAATCCATCACAGATAGTCGATTCAAGATCCATAAACCCGAAGGGGCCATGTTCCTCTGGCTGTGGTTCGATGAGCTGCCGATCACCACCATGGAGCTGTACGACAGACTCAAGGCCCGTGGCGTGCTGATCGTCCCCGGAGAGTACTTCTTCTTCGGCCAGGCGGAACAGTCAGAGCATAAATGGGACCACGCCCACCAATGCCTGCGGATGAACTATGTGCAGGATGAAGCCAAGATGCGCGATGGGATAGCGATTATCGCCGAGGAAGTCACTAAGGCTTATGCGCAAGCCTAAGCGCCAAAAGGGTTACTTGTCGGATAACAAGTTTTAAGTATCTTCTTAAGTTTGTTTCATTGGGCTGATTTGGTACTTGGCTGCATGCTGAGTACCAAAGGGTTTTGGTTATTTATCACCCGACTTTGGTTTCGATAAAGTTATCTCTGCGATTGGATATTCATTTATAAGCACGGATGTTGATAAAACCTTCTTAGAACAGAAGATCTAAGAAGGTAACAAAGAATAAGAAAAGTAACTTGAACTGTTTAGCCTAACTTAATTAGCTCTGTCCGCTTAGCTCACCACGGCCCCATAACATTCTCATCTTAAATCTCGATAATAAACAGCGCCTTCAATTCGGAACTGCACTGTTTCCCTGCCCCAATCAGATAGCAACACATCTCTTACTCTTAAGCTGTCCATTTCAGTACTGCATCCCCAAAGGTGAGCGCATGTTCTTCCTGCGATATTAGAGCCGGTGCCACTTAATGTATCGGGCCTCGCATTATTCAAGCGTTCTATTTCAGCATCAAAATATGCGTGATAGTCCGGAGCAGTAACAACTATTGTTTCCATCTCTCCTTTAGGGCTGGATAATCCACCATCCTCTCCAAGTTTAAAATCATCATTATTAACCAAAGCAGAAAGAGTCGTTAGCTTGCTTGATAGGCTGTTATCGGATGCCAAAAGATTATGTGAAAATACTTTTGCCTGATAGTTCTTTAACTTATAGGCCTGACTCAACCAATAATCGGCCTCTTCTATATCCTTTAAGCCGAATGACTCACTGATATATATCTTGCCCAATACGAAAGAAGCCGGAGAAAAGTCAACTTTGGTAGCCCTCTTTAAATAGTTCACTCCTCTATCAACATCTTTATGTTCGGTATCCTGAAGGTACATTACCCCTGCTTTATATTGAGCCGTAACGACTCCAAACTTAGCCGCTCTTCTAAACCACTTAAGGGCCTTCTCAAGGTTTTTCTCTGTACCATACCCTGCATAATACAGTTCACCTAACGTTGCCATGGCCTCAGAATGGCCTCTTTTCGTCAGAATTTTATAAGCTTTAAAATACTCTTTGCATTCCGAGGTGTCACAAGCCTCCAGATAATTAGAAGCTGCAACTTGTTGAGAGAAACAAAGTATAAAGAGCATTATTGCTCCATAAGTGAATCCTTTCATAGCTATCCTTCCGTTAAATAATCAAATGTCAGACACTTTTTCTAGCAGTGTTTTTACAAAAACACAACAAAACAACAGACACAACATCGAGAGTCCAGCTAATTAAAATCACTGGTAATGATAAAGTGCTAGAGACTTTGTATAGTGACCCCCCCCTAAAGTGTGATAGAGACGAGTTTGAACTGACTCCAGCTAAATATTAAAAGTTAAGATGTGTAACTCGTCTTCAGAGACGTACTTCTTCGGGCAGCCAACACGCTTTACTTGTCGGATAACAAGTTTTAAGTATCTTCTTAAGTTTGTTTCATTGAGCTGATTTGGTACATGGCCGCATGCTCAGTAGCAAAGCTTTATTGCTGTTTATTGCTTGCAGCAGGTGTCATATATGGATATATCGATGTCGTGATCACATGGATGTGAAAGAACGACCTTTAATGTAAGTAATCTCTCTGGACGCTATAACTTCTTTATAAATAGATAGGTCCCTATACGCTCTGCGGTTTCAAACAACCTCCCTGTTTAACAGCCAGTTCGATAAAGTATGTCCATATATAAATGCCACTTCAGCTTCCTTGCTTCTCGTTCATAAGCTTATGGCTTTGCCATATTCACCCTATCTCCCGCTCGAAGAGTGTCACCTTGTGAAACCTTGCCATGAAACCGAAGCTTTCAAGTTCACTTGCATCCGATTATTCATCCCTTCGATTTAAACCTTAAGTAACTTTTAGACAAAACTGAGTTAGTGCTTTGTCTTTGGCTCCTGAGATTTAGATTGGGAATGTAACATTATTCGTAGGGACAAATTCACTGTGAACAATTTATCCTTTTCTGTTAATTTTACTCTTTACTCTGACCCGAATTATTGTGCGCAAGCCCGAGTTCAAAAACCACTAACTTTTGCCCAGGAAAGCTAACCTTTTTAATACTCCTCAAGGAACACGTTTAGTTCGAAGGTTTCATAACCACACTTAGTTTCTACTGGAGTAATATTTTCAAATTCCTGAAATTCGTAACCCGCCTTTTCGACCAACACATTGTGTGGCGTAAAGTCGTACCCGCCGCTGAGACTATACATTGACTCACAATTGCTATAACTAGATCCATAAAACACTTCGTGGTAACCGTCACGGCTTATCGTAACTATGCCATCACAAACATTTAAAGGCTGGCTATTAGCGTCATGAAATTTAACTGTGACTGCATTTATGATCACAGGCTCTGTGACTATTGGGCAATCAACTACTTCTGCTGAGTCACTATTACAACCAAATAATATAAACATGGCTAATATTGAAAATAACGTTAACCGCACTGAATGCTCCCTATTCATAGTTATTAACACCTAAAACTAATGTTACAAGTATATTGCATCAATGCTACATATCGATTCGTGACTAACTTCAATAAAAACAACAGGTATTTTAATAGCATGAATGGCTTCAAGGAAACATTTTGGTTGGCCTCCCCCACAGCACAAAGAACTGTCTAAGTTGACCCTCACGCTTTCTGTCGTAGTGAAGTTATATAGGAAAGACATAAATTTGGTATAGAAAAGGAACACTACCAATGAAGTAAAAGGAAGCTTTAAGAAACCATCAATGCACAGCTATATGTCGTCATTAAAGGATGCAGTGGCAATAGGTATTTAGGCCACTGTTTTGTACAAACTGGAGTGCTCCGCCGCGCAGGCATGTGATAACGATGAAGGTAAAATTTATAAACCCATGTTCAAATAAAAAATAAGCCAAATGGATCAACATAGAAAATGTAATCAGCCTTCATTCGAAGGCCGACCAAAGGCTATAGCCAATAAAACAGCTCATATTGGTCTGACAGCAGTTTCACACTCATGGCGATGGACATGACAACCACCAGCGGCTTGATGATCTTACTGCCCTTGGTAAGTACCAGACGCGATCCCAGGGTGGCCCCCAGTGCCTGACCGATCAGCATAAAGCCGCCCAGCATCCAGGCCACCTTGCCGCCAAGGGCGAAGAATATAAGCGAGGCGATGTTGGTGGAGAAGTTAAGTACCTTGGCATGGGCGGTCGCCTTGGCCAGACCAAACCCCGCCAGGGATACGAACGCCAGGGCGAAGAAGCTGCCGGTCCCGGGGCCGAAGAAGCCATCGTATAAGCCCACGGCCAGAGCGGCGGTGAAGGCGAACAGCGTTGGCGTTAACACCCTGTGTCTGTCATCTTCACTGATCTTCTTAGAGAAAAGAAAATAGGCGCCTATCGCCAACATCAAAAACGGCAGCAGCACCTCGAGAAAAGCGGTGTCTATCATCTGCACCGCGATAGTGCCCAGTGCAGAGCCGATGAAGGCACAGAGTATGGCAAGCTTCATCTCCCCCAGCTTGACCATCCCCTTGCGGACAAAATAGAGGCTGGCGAAAAAGCTGCCGCCGCAGGCCTGCAGCTTGTTGGTCGCCAACGCCGCGGTCGGGGGCAGGCCCGCCCACATCAGGGCCGGGATGGTGAGCAACCCGCCACCGCCGGCAATCGAGTCAATAAAACCTGCCATTACCGCCACGGCAAACAGTAATGCGATAAGTTCATGGGAGAGTTCGAAGGCCATCAGTATTTCTCATCTCTATCTGTTACATCTATGAATGGGGCAATTAAACGCTGTTTGCACCTTAAAGGCAAAGGAGTTATCTTCCCTCTAGCGTGAGAAATTCTCACCTACTGTACACATTAACGCAATAAGAGCCACCATGCACAGCCAATTACCACCTTTAAATTCACTACTTGCCTTCGAGTCTGCATCCAGACACCTGAGTTTCACCAAGGCCGGCAGTGAACTTTTTGTCACGCATGGCGCGATAAGTAAGCAGATAAAGGTTCTGGAGGAGTATCTGGGGGTCCCCCTGTTTGTGAGGCAACACAGAAAGCTGCTTCTCACAGATGAGGGCTTGCGATACCTGCCGCAGATCCAGGCGGCGCTGCAAACCATCAGCCATGCGACCGAGGAGATTAAGTCACAACCTCTGCTCACCCAGAGCCTGTCAATCAATGTACTGCCCAGCCTGACGATTAACTGGCTTATTCCAAGGATGGAGGAGTTTAAACGCCGCTACCCTCACCTTTATGTCGACCTCTCCATCGGAGACTTTGCCCTGGACTTTGACAAGAGCCCCTGCGATATCGCCATCAGAAGCGGCACTAAGCCCCCACAAAACTGCAACTATATTAAGTTGATGGATGAAGACCTCTGCCTGGTTTGCTCACCTCAGATAGCCTCGCAGCTTAAAACCTTAGAGGATATCAACCAGATGACGCTGCTTAAGCACACCACGCGGCCGGAGCTTTGGCCCTACTGGTCAGAGAGGGTCGGCCTGTCATTGACCACGCAAAAGAAGTTCGGCATGGAGCACTTCTACATGCTGAGTCAGGCGGCGGTAAGCGGTATGGGGCTTGCGCTGATCCCTAGGTTCTTCATTGAGGAGCAGCTTGCCGACGGCAGTCTGGTGATCCCCTTCGATTCGAGCTTCTCCAGTCCCTATACCTACTACGTGCTGACGCCCAGGTCGAAAAACCTGCCACTGAAGGCCAAGGCCTTTATCGACTGGCTGCTGGAGATATTTGCCCCCTACAGAAACTAGCACCTTGTAGCTCGTAGCTCAGCCAACCATAAAAAAGGAGAGGTTCAAACATCGCCTCTCCTCATCACCCTTTGACCATGGGTTACACTAAACTATCGGCCACATCGAAGGCTTGCAGATAGTTAACGCCACCGACGACATCAAACTCGAAGTTTAACACCTGCATACAGGTGTCAAAGGTCTTCTCGCCGAACCACTGCTTGTCGAACGAGTTAAGCGCCTGAATGATCCCCTCCTGACCGCCGTCGCCCTGTAGCGACACCGGCGCCAGTGTCGCGATAAAGCTGGCCACCAGGCCATAGAGATCTTTCTCGGCATCGCCCTCGGCCTCCCACAGCTTAGGATCCGCGTAGCGGCTGGCGTAGTGACTGGTGGCAATATCCAGCCCAATGCCGAAGTTGACCAGTATCGCCTTCTCCTGGTTACAGATGATATTTTTAGGGCAGATGGCACCATGGTAGATATCCATCTGATGCATATACTGAAGGCCGGTCAACAGCTGGGTAAACCACATCACCGGCTGCCCCAGCTGAATGTCTGTCAGCTCATCGAGGGAGGCGCCGGGCTCCCATGAGCGGGCGATAAACAGCTCTTCACTCTGAGGCAGCTGACCGAACCCCAGTACGTTTTCGACATGGGGATGGTGCAACCTGGATAAGCTGCGATAGAGGTTACTCAGAGTCGGCCAATTAGACTCGACCTTGCTGTATATCGACACGCCACACTGATACTGCCCCTGTAGATGGGTCGCCCGCCAGAACTGGCTGTTTGACGTGGCGGCGATGAACTGTTCGAGCCGATAGTGATGATCGACTATCGCGCCGACGGCGATCTCCACCCTCTCCGGCCGGGCATCGCACACGCCATTATCGATAAGCGCCGACAGATCGCAGCGGATGGCATCGAGATCGACGCTGCCTCCTTTGGCCGCCATCTGATACCACTGATATACCCGTGGCTGCATGGTCTGCTCCGCCAGTGCAAGGAAGCCGCGGGCATAGGCCTGTATGTCTTCACTGACATTAAGGTTATCCTTGATATCGATAAATTCGACATCCCCCATATCCGATATGAAGACACAGTTACTGGTCCAGCCGCCTATGGTGTAACCACGGCGATGGATCTGCTGTAAGCCGGATACAGAGCGTCTTAAGATCTCCAGCAACTGGTAGGTGGTGAGCTTCTCAGTTTCCAACACATTCAGCGGCACGCCGCGTGGCATACGGATAGGAAGTACTAACTGCTCTCCATCCTGAATGAGCGGCGCACAGTAGGGAACACCACAACAACCGGCCAGCGCCTGCAGGCGTTTAAACTCGGATCTGAGCTGAGTCTCATGATTTTGTGATTGAATTTGGTCGCTAAACTGAGTCGGGATAAGAATTTTCAGTAACCAGGGCGCGGTCCACTCTCCCGGATTATATTCCGCCTGCCAAACTTCCAGACCACTCTGAATGAAGAGGCATTTAAGCTTGGTAAAGTCCTGGATCTTGTTGTTTCGTTGCTCGACCAGGGCTACCTGACCTATGGTGTTGAGCACCATCTCTTTCTGCTCATCGGTGACCTGATGACTACGCGGCGCGGTGAGCCCCCACTCCTTGGTTAACGCCGCCACAATCTGCTTCGGTGTGTAGATGCTGAGCGAGCCCTGCTGTTTTTCCAGCTCGATCTCCTCGCCTTTGCGACCGGTGACAAACACCATCCCCTGACACCAGGGCGCGTAAACACCGACCGGGATCTTATGCTTGACGTTACCCGCCAGCACCCGAGCAACATAGTTCGCCTTGGCCAGGCTGTTATCGACCTCACGACCATCGAGTGACCAGGCATGAAGCCCCGCATCGAGCCTGCCGATATAACCCTTTACATCGACAACATAGACCCCCCACTCACCGATTACCAGGGCATCGACCTCCATCGCCTGCCCCGATTTTGTCGGGATCTCGACGTTGGTCAGCAGTATATAATTTTCCGGCAACTCGGATGCCAATAGAGAAAATGCCCAACGCTCGGCGTCATTCACCGGTGTTCCGAAGCTTATCTGTTTTGCCATTCTCCTGTCCCTCTGCGGCAATTTGTTGTTTTGGTTATATTTGCAGCCCATGATGAATTACAGGCATAAAAAAAGCCACTCAAAAGTGGCCTTTATTTAACTGCAGATATCAGTGCTGACAGTCGTCGCCGCACTCATGTTCATCATCGGCGAACTCGTCATCGCCCTCCTGATGCTGCATCACGCCCCAACCGTCGGTTGCGCCACCGAACTCGCCAGCAAAATCGTTGAGCTCCACCTCTTGATCGACGATAGCCTGGTACTCGGGAACCATGTTGATACAAACGATCAGCTCCCACTTACCCACATCATCGTTCAGGTGAAGTTCCATCTCCCCCTCGAGCTCAGACTTGGCCAGCTCTTCGGTCGCAGATTCTGCGTCTCTTTGATCGTCAAACACAAGGAAGAAATCGACATCCAGCGGCTTAGTCAGATCGATACCCGCATCGGCCATCGCCGATAACATCTTGCCATTATCATCATCTGGGAATTGCATAATATACTCCGTCTGCTCTACTGCGCCGCTACTATCTGAACCGATTGGCCGTTGAATGAAACCACTTCACCGGCACGCACCTTCTTACGTTTACGGGTTTCGACAACGCCATCTACGGTCACCATGCCTTCACCGATAACGAATTTCGCCTCTCCGCCGCCGCCAACCATGGACTCGACCTTCAAAATTTTATATAGCTCTATGAACTCTTCACCCGGCAATAGTGCCAAGGTCGCGATTTGTGCTGTCACACGATTTACCTTTAATCAAATGTCTGGCGAGAGTATAGCACTCACAGCAATACAAAATGTAGCGATTATCTTCGATTGGATCTGTAAATAGGCGATGTCGGCCCAGGAAGGGAAGGTAACGCAGGAGAAAGAGTTAACCTTGAAGCAGAGGAAGTCGGTTTAGCCTGCTCTCTCCTCACTGAGTAAGCCATAACTGCAGTCGTCAATCCAGGTGTTGTCGAGTTTGTAGTTATCTCTGAGTATCCCCTCTAACTGAAAGCCGTTTCGCTCAAGCACTCTTGCCGAAGCGACATTGGCTTTGGCGCACAGGGCGATAAACTTATGGACCTCGAAGCTATGGGCCGCCCAGTCGATGACCGCTTTCAGGCTCTCGGTGGCGTAACCTTTTCCTTGTCCCTGTGTGGCCAGCATGTAGCCTACTTCGGCATGGCCAAACTCGAAGTTTTTACAGTAGAGCCCGGTAAAACCGATGAAACGTCCGGTTTCCAGCTCTTCGATGACTAAGGTCAGCCACTCTCCTGAACTGTAGGTCCAGGGTGCAAGCCTATGCTCGAACTTCTGCTGCAGCGTCTCGATATCTTCGGGCCGTCTGACAAATTGATTTATCACAGGGTCCTGGTGAATCGATAAAAAATCACTCCAATCATCGCGATTCAGGGAGCGAACTTTTAATCTGTCGGTATAAAGCTCGAGCATAGTAATATGACCGGATATCGCTACAGGCGATTAACCGCGGCTGGTCACTTCAAGCAGGTGATAACCGAATTGAGTCTTAACCGGGCCCTGCACTTCGTTAAGCGGTGCGCTGAATACCACCTCATCGAACTCTTTAACCATCATTCCGGGACCGAAAGAACCCAGATCGCCACCTTGAGCGCCAGATGGGCAAGATGAGTTGGCCTTAGCCACATCACCAAAATCTGCGCCAGCTAAGATCTGTTGCTTAAGCTCTTCACACTGAGCTTCAGTACTTACGAGTAGATGTCTTGCAGTGGCTTGTACCATGTTATAACTCCTGACAATAAATATGTTTGCTTAGCCCCTGATTGAGTCAAAGCAAATGACTACAAAAAATAAACCCAGCTAGTATAAAACATTAGCCGGGTTTAAAAAGCATTAATATGAATAACCTGAACTAAAGTTCAATAGTCCGGGGTTATCAGGATATACGCGATTATTTCTGAGTTTCTATCCAGTGATCTATCTTCATCTCCATCACGGCCATAGGCAGAGAGCCAGAGGTCAATATCTGATCATGGAAGGATTTGAGATCGAACTTATCGCCCAGCGCTTTCTCGGCCTTTGCCCTTAATGATAAGATCTTTAACTGGCCGACCTTATATGAAAGTGCCTGCCCCGGAATCGCCATGTAGCGCTCCACTTCGGCGATGATGTCCGACTCTGCCATTGGCGAGTTATCTTTCATATATTGAATCGCCTGCTCACGGGTCCAGCCCTTAGCATGCAGACCCGTATCGACCACCAGTCGCATGGCACGCAACATCTCATCTGATAGCTTACCGAAGTATTGATAAGGGTCCTCGAACAGGCCCATCTCGATACCTAAGTACTCAGCATAGAGAGCCCAGCCCTCTTCGAAAGCGGTGTAACCGCCAAAGCGCTGAAACTCAGGTACGCCTGAAAGCTCCTGCTTGATGGCAATTTGGAAATGATGACCCGGTGCCGCCTCATGTAGTGATAGGGTCGTCATCCCCCACTTAGGCTGAGCCTTTAGGTTGTATGTGTTGATGTAGAACACACCCGGACGCGAACCATCGACCGCTGGCGACTCGTAAGATGCTCCTGCCGCGGATTTTTCACGGAAGCTCTCTACAGGCTTAACCACATAGTCAGCCTTAGGCATGACATTAAAGTAGTTAGGCAGTTCTGCGTTGATCTTATCTTTCAGCGTCATATAGCCATCGATCAAGCCCTGACGCTCGTTGAAGAAATACTGAGGCTCAGATGACAATGAGGCGAAAAATGCCTTCAAATCACCTTCAAATTTTACCTGCTGACGAACCTTATCCATCTCAGACAGAATACGGGCGACTTCGCCGAGGCCTATTTGATGTATCTCATCGACAGGCATAGTCGTTGTCGTGTGGGAGTTAGCCAGATGCTGATACCACACCTTACCATTTGGCAGCCCCCACCAACCGTCACTGGCTCGAGCGACAGGCAGATAGGTTGTGGCAAAATAGGTTTTCAGGGACGCCAGTGCAGGCAGAAGTTCATCAGCGATTAGCTGAGTGTACTTCGCCGTGACCTGCTCCCTTTCAGCCTGGGTAAAGCTTTCCGGTAGCTTATTAATCGGTGCATAGAAGAGGCTGTCACTGGCCTTTTCAACCAGCTGCGCCTCCAACTGGGGAATGATGCGTTCGACCAGGACACGAGGCAGAACGACCTTACTCTTTATCCCCTCATCCATTCTCTCTTGCGCAAGCTTGGTCCAGTTGATGAAACCTGACAGACGCGATGCCCAGTTATCATAGTCTTCAACCGTGTTGAAGGGTTGCGCACTCTCACCACTGCCCAGCTGCACCATGCTGATCACTGTGCTGTAAAACTGGTTCATCGGCATGAAACGCGACGGGAATGTTTCGCTGACTAAGGCAAGGTTACGATCATAGCTGAACATATCATAGCTCAGCTGAAGAGCCGGAGAGAGCTGGCTTCTGTCGATCTGTTCGACCCGTTTAAGGTAGCCTGAGTTAAACTCATGACGAGCCTTGAGATACGCTTCGGTGAGGTCCCCTCCAAACTTGTCATTGTAGTCATTGACACCAACAAACGTCGCGTAGATAGGTTCCAGCTTGAGATAATCTTTAAAGTAATCGTCAACGAGGGCCAGGTACGCCTGCTCGACCGCTTCATTATTAGACGGTTGAGCCTGCTTAACTTGAGAAGTTTGACTATTTTCGCCGCGTGTACTGACCGAACTATCTGCTCCTTTTTTACTATCTGAACAAGCCGTTAGCCCTAGCACCAATCCGATTGATACCGCAAGTAAAGCTTTTTTCATTTAATCCCTCTCTCTTATTCTGTGCAAATGCTTGTTATTTTCTATACTTATAGCAATTGATATTACTTGATCGTGTGATTAGCCCCCCATTAACAGATATGTAAATGGGATAGGAGTCAGCCAATGATCTATTCCTTTCGTAACTCAGGCTTCAGAGATCCTGAGACCGGTGTCTACAATCAGACCTACTTCATGGAGGTCTTTAACCGTGAGTGGCATCGCCATATAAGAGATAACCAAAGTTTGGCGTTATTGTATCTTTGCCCGCACATACATGAAACAGTTAAGCAACCTCATCTGCTCGAATTTTTTATGAAACAGGTGCAGGAAGCCATACTTAGAACAACAGATCTTGTAGCCAGGCTCAACAATAACAGCTTTGCATTAGGTTTATTCAACATAGACGAAACCGGCACTCAGATCGTGTTGGAACGAATTGAGGAGAAGATTAAACAGTTTAACCTTGAATATGCCAAGCAACACACGAGTCACGTGGATTATGAACTCGCCGGCTGCATATGCACCCCAGAGCAAGACCTGAGCATCGAAAGTATTTTCAAAGATGTCGAGAGCTTAACTTATGAGTTGGGCCAAAAGAAAAGCAAGAACGTAGAACTGCGCCACCTTCAGTGAATCATCAAGCTTCATGTAAGAATTCAAAAAAAAAGGCCCCAGAGGGGCCTTTTCAATAGAACGAATCTACAAGGTTACGTTGTGGATACGAGCCTTCTCTTTAATATAAGAGATGTAGCCTTTAGCTGAACGGGCTGTCTTCTCATCTTTAATCGCTAAGTTACAACGCTTATACGCTGACTTATATTGCTTCAGATTAAGATAGGCCAGAGCCAATTCAAATTGAGCCTCACCGGGGTGGTCAATACCGGCATCCAATGCCTTCTTAAGTACCGGTACGGCAGCCTTAGACTTACCATCCAGTGCTAAGATACGGCCCTGACGCAGATAGTACTTACCATTGTTACCGGCCTCGGCAGCCTTGCCATAGTATAACGCGGCTTCTTTCAACTCTTTAGCCGTATGATAGAAACCAGCCAGAATAGCAAGAGTCTTCTCTTCCTCTTTTATCAGACCCGATTTCATATGCTTTTCATAGATCTTTGCTGCACGGTATGGCGAGCCATTCTGTGCAAGCAACTGACTCAAACGAGTGATGTTACCCGCAGTCTCTAAGAAGCCATTCTTATACGCTAAGTCATAGGTGGCTAACGACTTGGTATACTTTTCAGTCATCAGATAGAACTGAGCCAGCTGAACCCACAGACGTTTATCGTCCTGGAAAAGCGGTACCATAGTCTCAAGCACTTTAACTGCTTCAGGATACTTCTTCTGATTGAAGTAAGCCGTTAGCTTCATCTGGTACAAACCTTTATCGGGTTTGTCACTGATGGCTAAGCCCTTATCTGCAACCTCAAGTACCTTATCCCAGTTTTTCTGTTCAGAGTAAGCGATACCAATACGACGATAGATCTGAGCTTCCTCTTTACAGGTAAACTCCATCCATCTGTAGTAATAAGGGATAGCTTCTTTGAACTTCTTCTCTTGTAACAGGAGATCGGCATACAAACGCAATGTTGCCGCGTGATCCGTACCACCTAAGATATCGTAATCGACAGCTGTCTTTAGATACTTAACCGCCGTTCCCATCTGTGACTTCTCGGCGTAGAAGTTACCCAACATACGGGCAATATACGCTTTATCGAAGTCATGTCTCGGACTGGCTTCAAGCAGTACAGCGATAGCGCCGTCGATATCACCCTCTTGATATGCTTTGAAAGACTTTTGTACTTTCTTGGCAGAAGCTTGGCCGACAGCCTTCGACTGTCGCTTATCGATTTCACACTTCTCGGCAGCATTTACTGCTGGAACCAGAGCTAAACTTCCACCTAAAGAGAGCAGTAAGGCCGCTGCTATACTAGTCGATTTAAAACTAACTTTACGCATCGTTATCTGCCTCCTTTATCCAGGGTGAAGTCAAGTTGTACTGACATACCAGGTTGCTTTAATGCTTTACCGTCAACGATCTTCGGCTTGTACTTCCACTTTTTAAGTGCGCGTTTAGCTTCTTTGTTGAACAAACGCTTAGGTTCAGCCTTAATGATCTTGATATCTTCTACGCCACCAAGTTCATTAATTGTAAAGCTAAGTTGTACCCAACCCTCTTTACCGTCACGTGCAGCCGCTATCGGATACTGAGGCTCGATTCGTACGATAGGTGTTGCATCACCATCACGTGTCATCATGTTGCCCAGTTTGAAACCGGTATTTGCGCTACCCGCTTCAACTCCACCCATGTTAAACGACATGTTCATATCTACATCAGATGAACTGTCTGGCGGAGTAGTATCCGGCTTAGGGGGTTGCTCCGGCGGCGTAGGCGGCTTCGGCTTTACCCTTGGTTTTTTCTGTGCTGATGCATCATCTTTGTTCATGGTAATTTCAATGACAGGTGTTTCTGTCGAGGCATCGTGGCGGGTTGGACCGCCACCTACCAAAAACGCCATGAAAACAAACAAAGCAAAAGTCACAGCACCACCAATAATTAATGATACTATTCCTCTCAGCATATTATTCGTTCCCCGCCGATACAGAAATCTTATCGATACCCGCCGCTTTAACGTTATCCAATACCTTAACCACTAAGCCATGTTTAGCTTCCTGGTCGGCCTGAATAAGTACTGCAGCTTCAGGTGCTTCTGCAAGCATACGCTCAACGTTTGCAGTTACACGCTCGATATCAACCTGACGATTTTCCATCATGATAATGCCTGTCTTGCTCACACCAATAAAGATGTTCGCTGAAGGCTTCTTAGTCGCTTGAGACGCTTCAGGCTTGTTATAGTCAAGACCCGATGGTTTAACAAACGATGTTGTTACAATGAAGAAAATAAGCATGATAAACACGATGTCGAGCATCGGTGTCATATCAATCTCTGCTTCCTCTTCTACGCTAGAATGCTTTCTACGTGCCATATTCAATCTCTCTCTAGTGGTGCGGCAGGCTGTCTTTTAGCTTTTCTAAGCTGATTTTCATTTTTGCGTCAAGACGAGTACTGAAGAATACTCCCGATAACGCCGCTACCATACCTGCCATCGTTGGCATGGTTGCCATTGAAATACCAGCTGCCATCATACGAGCGTTACTCGTGCCATGAACTGCCATCACATCGAATACTGATATCATTCCGGTTACGGTACCCAGTAGACCTATCATAGGACAGATTGCAACTAAGGTTTTGATAAGCAGCATACGTGCCGTTAAATCTTGCTTCGCTTGGGATACCCAAGCTTCACGGATGCGGTGTGCGTACCAAGAGGTTGAATCCTCTCTCGCTTCCCATGCGCTAATGATTGCTTTGTGCTCTTTTGGTGATACCCAATTCAGATACCAGTAACGCTCAAGCATCAATACCCACATGACAAACAACACTGCCGCTACAAGCCAGAGGACGTCGCCTCCGGAGGCCATGAAGCCCCTGACGGAATCCCAGATGTCCATCAGGTATAGCATCATTAGGCTTTCCTCTTCTCAGCGTGTGAAGCAACAATTCCTGCACTTTGCTCTTCTAGAACTTGAACAACAGACTTGCTACGTGCGATTACAACTGCGTGCATAAGCATTAGCGGTAGTGCGGCAACCAGACCCTGTACGGTAGTCATAAGTGCCATAGAGATACCACCAGCCATTAGCTTAGGATCACCTGTACCGAACAACTGAATGCTCTGGAAGGTTGCAATCATACCGGTTACGGTACCAAGCAGACCCATCATAGGTGCAATAGCAGCCAGAACCTTGATAATTGAGATACGCGTTTCAAGAGCCGGTGTCTCTTTCAGAATCGCTTCATCAAGCTTCAGCTCAAGGGTCTCAACGTCAACGTCTTTGTTATCCTGGTAAGCCTGTAGTACACGACCCAGTGGGTTGTTACCTGGGTTTTCAAGATCTTTACGCTGTCCATTAACCTTAGCACCAACAACATAAAGTGTGATTAGACGCTCGATAGAGATTAACGCACCAAGAACGAGTAGACCGATAATGATGTAACCGATGGTTCCACCAGCTTCGATACGCTCTTCGATAGTCGCTTTCTGTGTAAAGATGTTAAGTAGAACACCTTTAACCGGGTCGATATAAAGCTTAGCCGCACCAGAAGTTGTAGCTTCGAATGGAGCAACAGGCTTTGTCTGATAGCTGTCAGGCTGCTGTGAAAGCTCCTGAACTAAGCCAAGGTCAGCGTTATAAACAACGTACTGGCCATCTGCCAACAGGTTGAATGTACCAACACGAGTAATGGTTGTGTTACGAACACTGCCATCGATGTCAGTCACTGCGCCTTCAAATTTAACGACTTTGCCAGACTCAGCCATCTCAAACAGCTGCTCTTCCCAGAAACGCTCCAGCTCGTCGATTTTTGGTAGCTGCTTACGTGCACCTAGGTCGGCGATGAATACATCACGGCCCGGGTACTGTGCAGAGATGTTAGAACCCGCCAGCTTACCGGCGAAGTCACC
This sequence comes from uncultured Shewanella sp., assembly GCF_947501225.1. Lineage (GTDB taxonomy): Bacteria > Pseudomonadota > Gammaproteobacteria > Enterobacterales > Shewanellaceae > Shewanella. The sequence continues at coordinate 631,192 of NZ_CANMUW010000001.1, read as the reverse complement.
CGCATCACCTTTAACAACACCAAACATCTCACCCAGGTCACCCTGAGCTGTTTTCAGATCTTCTTCTAACTGACCGATTTTACGCTCGTTATCCAAAAACGCCTGGTTTAGATCTTTACCACGTTGTCTTTCAGCAGCCAGAGCATTTTTTTCACGCTTAAGAAGTGCAGCCTTATCGCCACGCTCATTCTTAAACTCTTGCTCACGCTTCTTGTTGATTTTAGAAGCGTTGGCACGATCTGTTTGAACCTGCTTAAGAAGCTGGTCGATAGACTTAGGTGCATCAGCTGCGCTAGCAATACCTGAAGATAATGACAGGGTTGCAGCAACGATCGCTGTAGTAAGTAACTTCTTCATTATTGTGCAGCCTCCGCAGCAGGAATTGGTAACGAGAATAGATCCGGTGCACCCTGTTTACGTGCAATACGAATACCTTTAGTCAGTTCACGTAGGTAGCTATCTTCCAGCTTATCCCACACTTTAGTTTCATCGTTATACATCCAGCCAGACTTGCCGTCCAAGCTTTGAGCATAAAGTGCAACTCGACCCAGGTTGAAGAAGTCTACAAGGACCTCTTTACCGTCTAGTTCCAGCTTACCGGTTTTAACTGCAACGAAGCTGCCGTATTCACGCTCGATGCTGTAAGCATCAAGAATAAGGCGGTACTTCTCAGCCAGAGTAACCTCTGCGCTGTTCAGTAGTTTCTTCAGGTTCTCAACACGCTCAACACGTGTTTCAGTGTTGAAAGGAAGATCCAGAGCAACAAACTGCTCCAGTGCATCAACCATCTTGAACATCAGAGGAACAACACCTTGACGTAGAGCGTCAACGCCATTGATGTCATCTTGAATTGATTTCATTGTAGCTTCCTGGTCTGCAACCAGACCTGCTACGTAATCATTATAAGATTTTAGTGATTCACGCTCATCTGCAACTGAACCATACTCGAACACCATGTCCTGAGCTTGGTCAAAGTACTTATCGACTTTCTTTTGGGATGCTGCTGCTTCAGCGTGAATTTTGCTGTCAGCCTTCTGAACGTCAGAAAGTGGATCGGCAATCACTAAGTTAGAGCCTGCTAAGGCTAATGCGCCTACGAGCGCTGTAGCGATTTTTGTTTTATTGCTTACCTTGGACATAGTTCCCAACCAATTTGAAGTAAAATTAAAAAGGTTTAACTTATTAACAACATGGAGTTCTGCTTATTTTTGCAGGAATCTCCAGTCTATAAGTATGTCTTTCTCTTGTGATTGTTAATTATTATCTTATTTTTCTACGCCGACGAAGGCGTAGCACCGCTGGCATCATTTCACAAAATGTTGACCTGTGTCAACAATTGAAGCGGTCTAAAACTATCAGAAACCGAGCTTAAAGGATGGAAAAGAAGCAAAAGGGAGTTTTTTAGACAAGTAAGTAAAATTTACATTAACAATGGAGTAATAAAAAAAACGTCAAATACCACCTTATCATATGTTTTTAAAGGCTTTTAAGATGTTAACACCCCACTCAACAATTTAACACTTAATTAACAAAAGCTGGTTATACCAGTATACATTTACAGGGCTAATTAAGAAGATTTATTGTCGAAATCGCGCTAATTAAACGTTTTACATCAAACTCACAAGCGGTGATCTGGGAAATTGGCCGCAGATCACGCATTGCTGTAAAAGTAGATCTGCGCCAAAGACAAAATTTAACCAACCAAGTGAATGATGTTGTTTATCATTTAGTAACTATTTTTTATTAATCAATAGATTCCAACCCAAGGTGTCACTGTTTTCATCGACGACCGTTGAAAGCCGCTCCAGTGAAGCGCTGTGCTGTGGGATCAGTTTTATCAACTCTGCGAGTGACGCTTCAGATTGTGCTGCATCGATCAGTTCAGATAATCTTATATCCAAGGTTTTTATCTGCTCTGTTGCGAATCTAATATAGTTTTTTTTCTTCTCCAGACTCCAGAATAATCCTGTCTGAAACAGGGTCGCGACATAATTCAATAATTCAGAGTCTTTAAGTGCCGACTCATCTCTGTTAACCAGCACACCGATCGAGGCATTAAGCTGTTTTCTTAGCGCCTCGCAACTCTGATCCTGCTTAGCTCTATCCAGATCCTGCTTACTCTTTACCTCTCCCATCTTCTCAACGATACCGTTAAGCAGTTTGAATATCTCTTGTGCCTCATCAGACTTCACAATCGACAGTATTCGACGGTTTCTGTTGAGAATCAGCGAGTTCTCATGGTGCATCACCAGTGCGAGTCGCCCGTTAGTCTCAAGCACTCTTAATGCCTCGGGAAGTGCTTTGTTAAGGTCGGCATACTCGATACCATATTGAGAGATCACCAGAGAAAAATGCTCATTGTCGAAAGGAAGATCGATACAGTCGATATTGGAGATCAATTGAACACTGAGGTTTTCAGCCAAATTGTGTGAGTCGATATCGGTCTTGATATTTGCCAGATCGACACCTATCACCTCACCTCTCTTTTTCCCGTTTTTTATAGCGTCGCTTACCATCAAAGGTAAGGCACCGTTACCGGTCGCGAGATCCAGTACCTTAAAATCATCTTTTAACTCGGCGAAGTGAGGTGTCCATAATTTATTTAACACCCCGGTATAGTTACCGGTAAAGCTCTCACCAAAAGAGGTCAGATGCCCTTGTTCCCAATAATCGCTCCAATGGCTGTTCATACTACTCACTCTCGCTATTGTAATTATTTGAAGATAATACAGAAATGCAGTAAAAAAAAAGACCCTTTCGGGTCTTTTTCATTATTTTTTTAAGAACTTAGCTCTTAGAATCTGATTGTGTAGTTCGCACGGAACTCACGACCATAGTTGTTATACAGATCTGGATCTTCGAACTTACCGTCTGAAGATAGTACTGGATCTTCGTCAGTTAAGTTGTTAACCGCCAGCATAACCATTCCGAAGTTACCCATATCATAGGTGTAGCTGATGTTATGGATTAACCATGAATCCAGCTCTCCATCAGGAACAAGAATACCAGCATCGTTCTTTTCAGAAGTTTCATAAGTGCTAGATGTGTAGTTCATGTTCCAAGACAGACGGTGGTCGTTCATTGTATAAGTCGTAGTAAATACTGACTTATAGTCTGGCTGACCAGCCCAACCGGCTGTATCTTGAGCCGCTGCACCACCTTCAACTTCTTCTGTATAGTCAAGAACGAAACTGTTGCTCCAGTTGACACCGAAATCACCGATTTCAGTTTCGAAGTTCGCATTCAAGCCAACGTCGATACCCTTGATCTGCAGCTTATCGCCATTACCGTAACCGGTACCAACTTCTAGCGCCTTACCTAGCTTGCCATCGACACCAGGAGCACGGTCAACATAGAAAGTATCAGTTGTTTCAAGCTTACCTGAAGCGATACCTTCCATCACGTTAGTAATTGTACGACGGCTGATTACGTTATCGATATTCAGGTCGAAGTAATCGACTTTAACGCCGAAGTTATCAAACACATCCCATGCAACACCTAAGTTGATGTACTCAGAAGTTTCAGGACCTAGGTCAGCGTTTGCACTGATGTAGGTATCATACTGCTTAGTCGGACAGTCTGCGATGCCATTAGACTGACAGTATGGGTTATCGATACCTGAGTCAGCACTGAAAGTTGTCGCTGCATAAAGCTGATCCAGTGCCGGTGCACGGAACGCCTCTGAGTATGATGCACGTACAACGATATTATCGAGTGCCTGCCAACGGACAGAAGCCTTAGGTGAAAGGTTATCACCGAAATCGCTGTAGTCATCGTAACGAGCCGCGATGTTAAGCTCTACGTCATCGACAATTGGCAATGCCGCTTCATAGAATGCAGCCCAAACTTCACGACCACCGGCCGCTGAGTTACCAGCACTACCACCAATCAGACCAGCTTCAGATTGTGCATCATAGATCTCTGCGAAATCCTGCTCGAAGTACTCCATACCGAAGTAGTGAGCGACTTCACCGCCTGGTAGTTCGAATGCGTCGAAGTTAATACCAGCGTTATACTGGTGGAACTCTGCGCGGCCCTGAGTCAGAGTCGTCGCCTTCATGTTGTTAACGCCGGCTTCAGAACCTAGATCGATTCCATTCGCTTCGTTATAAGCAAGACCTGAGTAGCTTAAGTAGTACTCACCAACAGACTTGTTATCGGCCTTGTTGTAGTGGTAGTAGAATTCCCAAGCTGCATCATTCCAGGCACTGATAGTACCGCGAAGACCTGTCAGGTAATCCTGGTTGTAATCTTCAACGTTACCGTCACGGGTACCGATATCAACCCAACGGAAGTAACCTTTAGTCTCTTCGCCATATGGGTTATGTGGGTTATCGGCTGACATGTTGTTCCATGCCGCTGCTGGCGGTGCATAACGACCGAATGAGTTGTTCTGGGTGAACATGATGCGGCCAAACCACTCAACATCTTCAGCAACTTCATAGTTAGCATCAACGTAGACAGTGTTACGGTCAACCGATGCCTTGTTATAAGATACGTTACCGTATGCATACATACAGTAAGTTGAACCTGGGCCCCAATCGACGTCAGCCTTAACTTTACGGAATACGTCAGAACCATACTCTGCAACTAATGCGTCACACTGAGCAGAGGCTTGAGCTTCAGAGAAATCAGGAGCAGCTACGGTAGCACCATAGATTGACCAACCATCAGTGTCTACATATGCCTGTGCAGTGTCGTAGTCGCCATTGATTTTAGCGGCAGTGTAATCACGAGCGGCATCAGAGATACCTTCACGATCCTGGTGATCGAAGGCAAATGTGATGTTACCCTTATCCATTTCATAACCGGCAACAACCGAGAACTCTTTACTTGTCAGGCCGCCATCTTGCTCACGGCTACCGCCGCCAACGTTAAACTCAAGACCCTGGAAGTTCTTCTTCATGATGATGTTAACAACACCAGCAATCGCGTCAGAACCGTAAGTAGAAGACGCACCATCGGTCAGGATTTCGATACGCTCAACAGCTGCCATTGGGATAGCGTTAAGGTTTGCCGATGCACCACCAAGAGTTGGTGAACCAGGGAAACGCTTACCATCGATCAATACCAGAGTACGTGAAGAACCGGCACCACGCAGGTTAATGGTTGCTTGAGACTGAGCTGAACTACCAGAACGCTCAGAGAAAGAACCGAAAGAGTTAAGGTTACTGTTACGAAGCGCATCGGCTACGGTAAAGTTACCTTCAACCTTCATATCGTCGGCAGTAATGGTTGTTACAGGAGAAGCACCTTCAAGGTCACTACGCTTAATACGTGAACCAGTTACTTCAATTCGTTCTACTTTATCAGCTGATTCTTCATCAGCAGCAAATACTGTAGGTGCTGCAAAAGCTGTTGCTGCAGCGCCACCAATTAGTGCAAAACGCACTGAATTAGCTAGTAAGCTGTTCTTATACATGTTGTTTCTCCCTGGACTCTATTTTTTTTTATATTATGAGATGTATCCAAATGAACATAAATCGTTACACCTGAGTACATTCGCAAACAAATAGAACCATACATGAAACATTTAATCAACATTCTCAAAGTTTTTTTTACAGGAGTGATATCTGTTCGACTATTTTGTATACAGCGAGTCGTAAAAATCTGAATTTTATAGAGAGATTTAAATATCAAATTTTGGGGAGATTGCGATAGTTGCTACAGGGAAGATCGCAGAAGAAGGTGAAAGAGATATAACAACAGCAATAAAAACAAAAGGTTGCAGTTTTGTACGGCTTGATAGATAAAATTAGATAGAGTGCAAGTTGAACCAATTTGCTACATGGATATGCAAACATATATAACAGAATGATAATTAAGTAGTTATGTATTTATTGTATCGACGCCCCATAACTGTAAACATTAAGTTACACCTGCAGATGTATTCACCGATGAGACACTTCCTTAAGAACCCATTGATTTAAAGATAAATAACAGTGTTCTGCTCATCAATAAATGCTACAAACCTCCAGGTTATCGTAAGTTCACACAAGTTATGCTCCCCCCTTGAGCAATCACTGGACTTCAGACATTAACTATGTAAGGAAGTCAGTTTATTTTACAGGCAATAAAAAACGCCCGTATAGGGCGTTTTTTATACTATTTAAGAAACTGATCTTATAACGTATATCTGATTCCGATAGCAACACCGTCATCTTCTGAGATAGACATAGCAGCTTCTTCACTACCGCTGAAGTCACTGAAGTCTTTACGACCTTCGATATACAGCACTGTGTTTGCGTCCCAAACATAGTGGATACCCGCTACAACAAACTGACGTTTGAACACGTCTCCGCCATACATAGCTTCATATGCATCGCCGGCTTCAAGAATGTTATATGAAACGAATGGACGGATTCCGTTCTCCAGCTTATAAGAAACCAAGGTTTCTACACCATAAGCTTCAGGGATCATGCGACCGATATTATCGGTATCATGATACTCGTTCTTGTTGAAGTTGGCCGCGGCGTAGAAACCGTCATTATCGAAGCCACCCCATGTTATTCCGACACCATAGATATAGTCAGTTTCGGTGAACTTTTGACCTTGTGACGTCGTTGCTTCAAACTCGCCCAGGTTGAAACCGGCTGTCAATGTAAGCAGATCGGTCGCATCATAAGTAACAGCAGCGCCATAAGTATTGTTGTACTCAACTGTTGTAACACTCTTGGCATCTGTTCCTGTCAGGCCACCAGAGACCATAAAGTTTTGTTCAGTAGCCTGGAAAGGACCGGTGCTTGGTACCAATTCATCAATTTCGAAGCTATCTTGCTTCAACTGAGCCTGAATTGCGAAACTGAAATCACCGAAGGCATTACGGTACTGAACGGTATTGTCACCACGACCTACACCATTGATCGCACCATCGGCTTTATTATATGTGTAAACACCAGCAGCATTACCATCCCATACGAAACCGTAGTTAGTGCTGTAAACGACATCATACCAAGCGCCCCACTGCTTACCTATAGTAAGTGAACCGTATGTATCATGACCCAGACCAACATAACCTAAACGGTTATGAATAAACTCATCACTGTCAGAAGAAAAAACACTGCTGTCATTGTTGTAGTTGATTTCACTGTTACCGAATGGGTTTACACTCCACTCCAGCTTAGTGAATGCCTTCCATCCATCACTCATTTGGCGGGTGAAACCAAAGTTGATGCGAGATGCACCGTTTACCACTTCTGTAGCACCTTGAGTATTGATAACGCGCGCATCAATAAAACCACCGATCTCTACGGCATTCTTATCGTCTTTATAGATCTCGATTGCCGAAACCGAAGGTACAAATATTACGGCTGCTAATGCGGATGCTACTAGAGTCTTTTTCATGTGATGTCTAACCTTAATGTTTTTCAGTCTGCTTGATTCTATTTTGTGCCATTCCGTTGTTTTATTTCTTCCTGATTGCAATTGAGACTAACAAAATATTAGTAATCACTCAAAGAGGAATGTCACAAAAAACCAGCCTTTTGACAGCAAAAACACCTTTAAAACGCTTTAGCAGCAGGGTTAACACCATAAATTAACAACCGTGAAACATGAAATTAAGAAGTACCTTATTAAATTAACGACAACTGATTGGATGCAATATTACCGAAATTTAATTTCAAAACTGTAAGTATCGGATCAGATATGGGTAGCAATTGCCGATTCAGGTAATATTCGTAATCTATCGCGGACCTTCGAAACTTAACCGGCTCGGCACCGTTAATTGTCATCAAATAATCGACTCTGGTGCCTCTCTTTGAATAGCGGGTATCCTTGGAAAGCTCACACATTTTTTGGGCAGCCTTGACATGTGGCGACGACTTTGCGGTGTAATCTTTAATGTCCCTGCGTAACCTTTTGCTGAAAACCAACTCATCATCCAGCTTCCCCGTCATCAACTCATCGATAACGTTACGTAAAAACCCTACAACATCCAATTTAGAAAAGACCCTGAAATAGAGCTCCTGCTGTATCCGTCGCGCTAATGGACTCCAATCACTCCTAACCTGCTCCATCCCCTTGAAAACGATCTCAAGCTCTCCATCATCCTTCCTGTACGCCCCTACATACCTTTTCTTGGAGCCTTCGCTTCGGCCTCTTAGGGTCGGCATAAAAAATTGTTCAAAATGAGACTCAAACTCCAATTCAAGGTAACAATCGAGCTGCATCTCCTTTTTCAGCTTCTCTACCCACTTATTATTCACCATTTCGACCAACTGATTGCCGAGTTTCACAGGATCTGTTTCTGCCGGTTTATCTCCTAACCAGACGAATGTCGAGTCGGTATCACCATAGATCACCTGATAACCCAACTCCTCTATCCATACTTTTGTCTGCTTCATTATCTGATGCCCTCTGAGGGTGATAGAGCTCGCCAAACGAGCATCATGAAACACGCAGCCTTTCGAACCGAGTACACCATACAGAGAGTTCATAATGATTTTTATCGCCTGTGAAAGTGGCGCATTATTTTCGGCTTTGGCCTCCTCCCTGTGCTCAGCCAAAGTTTTTATCAGCTGTGGCAAGATAGGAGCCTGCCGACTGAACTTAGCACCGATAAAGCCATCAACCGTTTCAGAATCGGGAAGCGACAGCCCTTCGATTAATCCTTTGGGGTCAATCAGGAAAGTCCGGATAATCGAGGGGTACAGGCTCTTGAAATCCAGCACCAGAATATCCCTGTACAGGCCCGGAATTGAATCCATAACATAGCCACCCGGACTCTCCAGCCCCTGACCTACGGCCATAGCTGGCGCGACATATCCAGCCCTGTGCAGGTGGGGAAGATAGAGGTTATTAAACGCCGCAACAGAGCCGCCCACCCTGCCCAACTCCAGACCTGTGAGCCTGGAGCGCTCCGTGGCAAAGGCGAACAACTGAGTCTTTTCAAAAATGTCCCAAACCAAACGACAATCATTGAGGTTATATTGGGCCAAAGCCAGCTTATCGTTATGAAAGAGTTCTGTGATCTCCCCCGCTCTGTTCTCTACACTGTCGATCGCCTTACCTCGGCCCAATAGTGCACGGCTTACAGACTCTAATGAGAAACTATCGAAACGATAAAAGGCAGCCTTGAGCCAATCTATACCATCCAGCACTACCCTGCCGGGAAGGTAAAGAGTTTCAGGCCTGAACTTACCTTCAACCTTCCAGCCAAGCACGCCTCCTCCCCGACCAATTGTGAGCGCAATACCATGTTGCTTAGCTCGTCGATACAGGAGTGCGAGATCGAAAGTCACGACAGCCCACCCAATGATGAGATCGGGGTCGTAGCGGGCAAACCACTCTATCAAGGCATGGATCAGTGCTTTTTCATCCCTTACCCACTCTATATAACCGGCCGCGCCGCTCTGTTCCCCCTGACGAACATAGAAAGCGACGTCATCTTCTCTACCTACCATTATCACTTTCTCATAGTTTTCACCTGCCTCATTGCGGCCATAGAGGCCTACCGAATAGAGCTCACCATCGAAACTGCACTCGAAATCCAGTGATATGGAGGTCAGCTTAATCTCAACAGAGCACCTTCTTGCACGGGTTGCGGTAAATACCGGAAGGTTTAACCGAGAGCTTGAAGAAGAGAACTCTCCCATAAATTCGGCATCCAGGGCGATAAAACGCTCGATGAGATAACGACTCTCAGGCCTTATTTCAGCCTCAAAAAGTGAGATCCCCAGATCTATGGCCCCCTTGGTAAGGTGCCTGAAGCCTTGCCGGGATTGACAATAGATGGCAGTTACATTCTCAGAGTCGAAATTCTGTAAACTCAGCGACTTGGTTCTCACAACACCGATAGCGGGTATCGAAAGTAGTTGCTGCAGATTAACCGTGGAACAGAAGCAGATAAATTCAGCTTGGGGAACCCTCACCAGAACAGGTCCATTGTCAGTCTTGAGATAATAGTGCAAACATAGCGAACCTGAGTCCTGACTTATCTCCCGTGATAATACCCGTCCCTTCAATACGCCAGCGGGCAACACCTCTTTATTCATAACAGTAAATCAACTCTTTATTTTTGATCTGAAAAAAACCATTTCCCGAGTGAAGTGCAAGACATTACGTTGTAAGCCATTAAGTTAAAACAGTTATTACTGTTTCAGATGATTCACGGTTAAGCGTCAGGCACAACAGGGGTGACAGATCGGCTCGTCTATTACGTAATAATCTAAATATTTGTAGTTAAGGCTATGCAATCACTGTTATTATGTACAGCTCTATTTCTCTCTTAGTATGCGCATGTTATCTGCTGACGTAAAAACTCAAATTCGCACCATATATAAAGGTATCGCCTCGGCGTTACCTAATTTCCGCTCCCGAAGGGAACAAAACTATATCGTAGCAGAGATATCTAAGACCCTCGCCGGTGAGTATGATAAACACAGGCGCATCATAGTCGTCGAAGCCGGTACGGGAATCGGCAAATCGTTAGCCTATATTTTAGGTTCGATTCCACTCGCCTTAGCCAGTAAGAAGAAGGTCTGTATTGCCACCGCAACCGTCGCACTACAGGAGCAACTGCTGCACAAAGATCTTCCCTTCTTTCTTGCCCAGTCTGAGCTGGACTTCTCCTTTGGACTCGTTAAGGGACGTCAGAGATATGTCTGTCTCTCTAAACTTGAGTTGCTCGTCGGTAGTGACAACGGCACGCAGATGGCGATGTGGCAGACCAAGCCCGACAACAGTCAGGTCAAGCAACTCGAAGCCCTATTGAAAGACTATCACGAGGGGAGATGGAACGGTGAGCGCGACACTCTAACCACACAACTTCCCGATCACCTATGGCAACAGATTGCCTGCGATAAACATAGCTGCCACCGTCAATTAGCCAGCCATCGCAACTGTCCCTTCCATAAAGCCAGAGAAGATATAGACAACTGGGATGTTTTGATCGCCAACCACAGCCTGCTCTTTGCCGATCTGGAGCTAGGGGGAGGCGTCATTCTTCCCGATCCGGAAGAGCTTTACTATATTATCGACGAAGCACATCACCTGCCTAAAGTTGCCAGGGACTTCTCCAGCGCTCAGTCGACCTTAAGAGGAGCCATCGATTGGCTGGAAAAGGTTGGCAAGACCAGCAGCAAGCTGCAGAACCAGATAAAGAGTAACCATATCATTGCGCCTGCGCAGGCGATGCATGACCATATTGCCGATCTAACCGGCTTACTGAATCAGATAGCCCAGTTTTGTGATTCCCAGGCAAAACGTTTCGATAACCCGGAAAACCGCTTCCGCTTCGAACACGGTAAGTTACCCCAAGCCATGATGCTACAGGCCGAAAATCTGGCTACGGCCTCAACAACAGCATTGAAACAGTTCAATAAGATGCAGGTATTGCTTGGTGAAGCCATTAAAGATGGCGACATACCTAAACATCAGTCTGAGCAACTGTTAAGCGAAACCGGTTTTATGCTTCAAAGGCTGGAAAACCTGCAGAAACTTTGGAAAATGATGGCTAAAGAGGATAGTCCTAATGGGGCACCTATGGCCCGCTGGATTGAACTCATCACCGGTAAGCAAACCGATTACCTGTTTAATGCCTCTCCCATTGAAGTTGGCTATATGCTTGAAAAATTACTCTGGGACAAAGCCGCCGGAGTCGTACTTTGCAGCGCGACGTTACGGGCCCTAAACAACTTTAACCACTTTACCCGCCAGGTTGGCCTCTCTATCGATGATGGCAGCCGTTACCTGGCATTAGACTCACCCTTCGATTTTGAACAGAACGCAACACTCTTTCTGCCTCAAATGAAAACTGAACCTACCGATGATAGTTATACGGATGAGCTTGCACAGCAGATTCTTGCCTTAATCGAAGGGGAGCAGGCAACTCTGGTACTCTTTGCCTCATACTGGCAGATGGAAAAGGTCGCAGACCTTGTTGAAAGCAAAATAAAAACCGGCTTACAGCTACAGGGAACAGCTTCCCGGCAGGAGATATTGACCAAGCATAAAAAGCGTTGTGATGAAAACCTGCCCAGCATTATTTTCGGGACCGGCAGTTTCTCTGAGGGGCTCGACCTGCCGGGTGAGTACCTGACAAACTTGATTATCACAAAGCTTCCCTTCGCCGTGCCGACCTCACCGGTTGAGCAGGCGCACGCCGAATATATTAAAATAAAAGGAGGTAATCCCTTTCTGCAGCTTACGATACCCGATGCATCACGCAAACTTGTTCAAAGTTGTGGTAGATTACTTCGAAAAGAGCAGGATTATGGCCGCATCACGATTCTGGACCGACGGCTTGTGAGCAAACGCTACGGCAAATCATTACTGGACGCGCTGCCTCCATTCAGACGCGTAATTGAATAGGCATACTTTTGGATTTACTGTTTGAACCCTCAACATGGATGATTCTTGCCGGTATCGGCTTTATTGCAGGTTTTATCGATGCTGTCGCCGGTGGAGGGGGATTATTATCAATCCCGGCACTGCTCACCGTCGGTATTCCGCCACACTTAGCCCTGGGAACCAATAAACTGGCGGCTTGCTTCGGCTCTTCGATGGCTGCGTTGACCTATTATCGGCAAAATCTCTTCAACCCTGAACTTTGGTACCATACCTTTATTGCAACCTTTCTCGGCGCTGTCAGCGGCTCTTTCATTGTCTACCTGATCGATAAGACTCTGCTGGAAAAACTGTTACCCTTAATCATCATTATCATCGCCGTATACACTTTGGTGAAACCTAACTCCATGGGGTGCAGCAGTTACATCCCTCTTAAGCGGCCACCGGCAAGACTCAAACAATGGGTTCAGGGAGTCATCCTGGGCTTTTATGATGGCTTTGCCGGACCGGGCACAGGGGCATTCTGGACCATCAGCAGCACCACCTATCACCGCCTTCCTCTTCTGCACAGTTGCGGGCTGGCAAGAGCGATGACCTTTACCAGTAATCTCACTTCGTTGCTGATCTTTTTTGCGCTGGGTAAAGTCAATGTCATTATTGGGCTTTCCATGGGGCTTTGTATGATGTTAGGTTCCTTCATTGGTGCCAGGTCGGCAATTAAGTTTGGTGTGCAGTTTATCAGGCCCCTGTTTATAACAATCGTACTGATGATTGCGGCTAAGCTCGCCTGGAGTGCATGGTTTTGATGACAAGTGAACTACTTAATCGATTGAGAGTCCAACATAAACAGCTGGAGCAGGAGGTGCTTCAGCATGATGCCATGCTCCCTAAGGGAGAGAGGCGACTATTACAGGACACCGAGCGTTTTAATGATGAGCTTTTTATTCAAAGTGGTGCGGAGCTCAAACCCTGCATCGAACAGATAGCTAAGAGTATTAAGCAGTTAGAGAAGCTACTGAAAAATAAGGTGTCATTGAACACAATCGCCCTGAGTTGTGAACGAATACAAGACAGGTTTACTGCAGTCAGGAGAGCATTGAGCACTACGACACTCGGCGTAAAGTCGGCTCAGCAGCAGAAAGCCTCACGTATCGCACAAGCACGTAGCCGTCGTAAAAAAAGTCATGACCAAAGCGGCTTCAACTGGATAGCAGCCGGGGTCATGCAGAACAGCCACCAGCTCTATGAAGAGTTAAACAAGCACCACAACTGGGTCAAGAAGTTTGAACAGAAAATTCAAAGTTTGCAATCTGAACTCGAAAACTGTCATAGTGCTGACAAAATTAAGAAGCAAAATGAGATCCTTTTAGTTCATCGCCGTTTAGGAAAATGCCGACAGGCTATAAGTTACATCGAAGACCGTATTCAGGCGTTTGAGCGCCCCTATACTCACTCTAACCGAAGATATTAGAATCATATTAAAGTATTTGGGTATATCCGAATTATTATCGTTAAGGAGCAACAATGAAATCACTCAAGCCAATCACCGCAATCATCGCTCTGCTTGGTTCATCATCGGCTCTGGCTGCTAACCTGCAGATCCCCATGGCATTTGAATATCTTGCCGTCGATGGAATGAAAATTGAGACCAGCCTTTTTAATCACAAAGCCGACCTGACGCTGGATGAAGGCACGCATAAAATAGCCATTCGTTACCATGACATGGTTGAAGATGATTTCAGTGACGGTGAAAGTTTCGTAAAGTCATCACCATTTATCATCACGCTTGAGGTAGATGGCGATCACCAATACCGGTTAAAACCTGCCGATGGCGATTTCGTTAAGCAACCTAAGGCATTCGCAAAGTCTCCACAGGTCGTGATAACCAGAAGCGACAACGGTCTTGTCAGCTATAAAGTCAGTCAAACTGATTTTACCGAAGACTCCTTTGTAACCAGCCTGTTCGGTGGCGGCCATGGCCAGGATATCTCTAATGTCGCTACCGCAGCGACCGGAGGTGCCGTTGCCACTTCGACTACGCCCAAGCCTCCGGTAAGCAAGCCTGCTCCTGTCGATGCCGGCATCAAACCGATCCCGGCCTCCGGCAATAAAGACAATGACGCTGCACACGCTGAGCAGATGCTACAATATTGGTGGTTGCATGCTGACGATGAAACCCGTAAAGAGTTCATGAGCTGGGCTATAAAACAACTCTGATAGCCCTGCTATTTGCGCCAGTGACTCCGGGTTACTGGCGCTTCAAGCACTTGCCACACCTCATACAACAGCCCACCCCCAATTCAGCTCAGCTTTAACAAAAGAGCTTACTGCACTCCACTATCTATATTCTCTGCCCACACCGGAATATAACCTGCTATATTTCCAGTATATCTGCATGCAGGTATGGCGAACTGGCACTAGAATTACCAAACAACAGGAAGTAAATTTTTATTGCCGCGAATCCATTATGGTAGCAAACTAATAAATAGTTACCTCTTCTCAAGTCACAATGATAGCGATAATGATCACGGAGCATCTCTATGCAACTGGAAATTCGAAATTATTACGAAGTTCTCTTAATAGAACTATTATCCGATGAAGGCCTGTTAGATGAGCTACCCGAAGACTACCTGGCCGATCTTTGCTGCGTCACGCTAAATCAACTTCCGGTAAGGTACATTCGACACCTGGTCGATACCTACTTTTTTGAAGATTACAATGAACTCGCGCAAATGAAATCTGAGATCCAAACAGCTTTGGAAAAATCTCGCGCATTTCTTAAGGCAAATTTGAAAAAAGAGCAGCAGAAATCCGAATAGAGAGATTATCATACGAATCTGACGCTTATTGTCTGATAATATTGCGATTTTAGAGTCGACAGAGTTCTGCAGTGACTTTGCGGTAGAGTGATATGAAGGGGGAGAGTTTGGAGGCTCCCCTAGAGCCGCACCCCGGCACATGAGTCGCCTGCTGCGGTTGCTCCCTTCCGGGCCTGGCCGAGTTCACAGGTTATCATTGCGGGGGGACCCTAGGGTCACCATAGCTTTCTCGAGATATTCACCTCAGAGAACGGCGAGCATTATCTACTATGCCCGCCCGGCAATCAAGCCTTAACGTTAAACATATCTGCAGAACTGGATCGACTGCTTGTTCTATAAGCAAATATTACCGACAAGCTGGCTTTACCAGCTCATGAAGCTACAAAGAGATCACCGACCTGTTCTTCTCAACCAGTTTAGAGCCAATGCCTTTAACCTTGGCAAGATCGGCGACCGAATTAAAACGACCATGGCTTGTTCGATAGTCCACGATAGCCTTTGCCTTGGACTCACCGACACCAGTTAGCAGGGTCAGCTCCTCAACCGAGGCGGTATTGATGTTGATGCTTTGATGTTGGCTCTGTGATTGAGCCTGGGTTTGCTCGGGGACTTTAGTTCCGGTCTCTGCCGCACTCACGCCTAAAGAGAGGAGCGCTGCAGCACATAACGCAGTAATAGCTGTTTTGTTCATAATGTTATCCTTTTGTGATTAATCCGTTAAGGTGTGGCCATCAATCCGTTGGTCCCTGGCCACTTTACAAATGTAGATCAACTGCTCATTTCTTGCCAACAATTGATTTAAGCCCGAAGGCAATCCAAGGAAATTCGACGCGCATCACAGTTTCTGTTTTATTTGTAATTTTCAAATTGGTTAGCCTCTCATCGACAAAAGCCGCTTTTGAAATTCAATCAGATCATTTTCGGATCACCACTTCAAGGCTCAGCTCACACAAACTCACGTAACAGGACAGCGATCACCTAACACCTTAGGGGTAAGTGTAGGAAAGACACATAAAATTTAATTTTGTGTAATGGATCGAGTGAGCTAGTGTGTCGCATCCTAATAATAATGAAAAAGGACACTCGAATGTCTATGGAACAAGTTGGAACCGGTCCGAATGAACTGACCCCCTCAGAGAGCAAGGCACAGAGAAACCTTTTCATTCTCTTTGCCGATATTGCTTTATTTATAATGCTTTATAACTTCCTCCCTTTCGAAGAAGGGGTGAATACCGGGCTATCAATTCTGGTCTTTGCGGCGATACTTTGGCTGACAGAAGCCATTCATCTGAGTATCACGGCCATACTTATCCCTGTAATGGCTGTTATCCTGGGCGTATTTGAAACAAAGACCGCCATGAGTAATTTTGCCAACCCTATCATCTACCTCTTTTTTGGTGGTTTTGTTCTGGCGGCGGCCTTGAACCATCAGGGAATTGATAGACTGATTGCCCATAAGGTGCTGACGGCCTCCAAGGGCAGACTCAGCCTGGCCTGCATGTTCCTGTTCGGCATTACCGCCCTGCTCTCTATGTGGATTAGCAACACAGCAACGGCCGCAATGATGCTGCCACTGGCTCTGGGAATTTTGCAACAGCTAGACTTCAAGCAACATAAGAATACTTACCTGTTCATGTTGCTGGGCATCGCCTATTCAGCCAACATAGGCGGGATCGGAACCTTAGTCGGTAGCCCGCCTAATGCCATCGCTGCAGCACAAGTCGGTTTGAGCTTCAGTGAGTGGTTAGAGTTTGGCTTGATAACCGTCGCCCTGATGCTGCCCACTATGCTTATCGCCCTGTACCTGTTTTTTAAGCCAGACCTTTCGATTGTTTGCAAGCTGTCGACTTCAGATACTAAGCTGAACTTTCAGGGAAAACTCACCCTGCTAGTCTTCATCACAACCGTATGCTGCTGGATATTCAGTAAACCGATCTCACAGGCATTGGGCGGGATCTCAAAATTCGATACCGTAGTAGCCTTAAGTGCAGTTGTAACCCTGGCCGGGTTGGGGTTAGTCGAATGGAAGAAGATTGAACGGACTACCGACTGGGGAGTACTCATCCTGTTTGGTGGCGGGTTAACCTTAAGTGCAATACTAAAAGCCACAGGAACCAGCGTGTTTCTGGCTCACTGGGTCACCGATATCTTCGGTAATACCCATATGGCGCTTTTCACCTTCGCCGTGATCTTCTTTGTAGTGATGCTAACCGAGTTTGCCAGCAATACTGCGAGTGCCGCACTGCTCGTGCCGGTATTTGCCGCAATAGCCGAAGCCTTGGGTCTGTCGCCCGTCATGTTATCGGTTCTGATAGGCATCGCCGCTTCGTGTGCCTTCATGCTGCCTGTCGCGACGCCGCCTAATGCAATTGTCTATGGCTCCGGTTTTATTAAGCAGTCTGAGATGATGCGAGCCGGCGTCATCATCAACTTCGTCAGCATGTGCGTGCTCTACGTCATAGCCCATACGTTCTGGAACATCTGATCACCCCCGCTTTCCCCGGATATAAAAAAGCCGCTCAGACAATGCGCGGCTGCTATTTCATTCCAGGGGTCACACTTTCGCTAATGCCTGCTCCAGATCCATAATCAGATCTTCAACAGACTCAAGACCGACAGAGATCCGCAACAAGCTGGCATGGATCCCGGCGGCCTCTCTCTGTTCATCACTATAAGGTGAGTGGGTCATAGATGCCGGATGCTGAATCAGCGACTCCGCATCACCAAGGCTCACAGCAATAACGAAGAGCTCCAGCTCGTTGATAAACTCGATACTCTTTTCCAGGCTCGCATCGAGCTCGAAAGCGATGACACCGCCGGCTCTTCGCATCTGTGGTCCGATAAATCTGTGGCCACTGTGCCCCTCCAGACCCGGATAGTAAACTTTAGTCACCTTGTCATGTTTGAGCAGGTATTGGGCAATCACTTCCGCATTATTACAGTGCCGCTCTAGCCGAACATCTAATGTCTTAAGGCCTCTTAAGATTAACCAGGCATCGTGGGGTGAGAGCACTCCGCCAAAGTCCTTGAGCGTTTCATATTTTATCTTCTCTATCTGCTCATCAGAGCCGCATACGATGCCGGCGATAACATCCCCATGTCCGTTGAGGTACTTAGTCGCACTATGAACAACCAGGTCGATACCGTGAGAGAGAGGCTGCTGAAGCAGTGGGGTCATAAAAGTATTATCGACAATTGTGATTAAATCATGGCGTTTAGCTATTGAGGCGATAGCCTCTAAATCAAACACGTCTAAGTGTGGATTAACAGGGGTTTCACAGAAGATGACTCTAGTTGCCGGGGTGATCGCTGCTTTGATGGCATCGAGATCATTAAAATCCACCAGCGTCACCTCTATCCCAAACCGGGTCAACTGAGAGCTCAAAAGTGAAAAGGTACAGCCATAGACAGCCCTGGATGCGATCAGATGCTCCCCCTGACTAAGATTTGCCAATAGAGCCGAAGATACCGCCGCCATACCCGAGGCGGTCGCAGTGGCGGCTTGTGAGCCCTCTAAGACAGCCATCTTACGTTCCAGCTCGGCCGTTGTCGGATTACCCAAACGGGTATAGATATACCCAGCCTCATCGCCTGCAAACCTTGCGCCCCCCTGCTCGGCGTTGTCAAATACAAAGGTGGCACTCTGACATAAGGGGGTAACTAACGCCCCGGAGCTGTCTTTGATGTGACCGGCATGAATCGCTTTTGTCGGCAGCTTCCATTTGTCGTGCATATAATCTCTCCAAGGTCTGAAACCCAAAAACCGCAACAGTCAACTAACCAGTATTCGTGCAGTGTTTGAATAGAGTGGCACCGGCATCGACTGAACGCCGGTGACTCTATTACCTTGACCCCTATCAAATGCGCTAGCAAACAAAAGCTGAAACTTTTACCAGCCTAAGATGTAAAATCTTTGTTACGAGACACACTTTTGGTGAGAATTGTTGAGGAGAGATCTTTCAGATCTAACAGCAGCTCTTTATGGATGCCGGAGAGTTTTGGGCGAGCGTTCTCCTGAAACGAGATGGGTCTGCACAGCGCCATCGCCTGATAACCCAGTCTGGCTGTCAATAATCCACCTCCCAGTCCCTGTCCCAGCCGGGCAGAGAGTTTACCCGACATCTCCACCGACAGCAGCTGCGTTCCGAGATCGGTAATGATCTCACTGGTGCCGGCATAAACGATATTGGTGATGATTCCCCTTATCAGCTTAATGCGGCTCCAATAGCCGAGCTCAATACCGTAACACTCGGCTATCTTGTATATCATACGCTGGTTGCGCCAGAGAATGATCGCCATATCCAGGAAGGCCAACGGGCTCGCAGCCAGCAACAGCGCTGACTCCTGTGAAAATCGTCTGACGAGCTTCTTAGCGATAAGGTCTCTCTCGCTCAATACCAGTTCATCAAACAAAATCAGCTTCTCGGCGTCATTATGTTCCTCCCTGACAGATGACAGATACCGGCTTAGGTCGACCTCTTTGGGCAGTTGGTCCAGCAACTTATTAATAAACTTGTCCGCTTCTCCAACTTGCATGCTCTGGGAGAGGCGATCGCCGGTTTGCTGTGCTTCCTCTACCGACTTGAGTCTTACCAGCTTGCGCCATTCACTCACGGCGAGTGTACCGGCCCATAAAGAAATCACCGCCGTCACACCGCTGTAGAGACCAAATAACCAGGGACTCTCACCCCACGCACTTCTCAACCCCAGTAGCGTTTCGGTGATGACGAGTCCGAACACTCCTAACGCAGAGAGCTTAGCCAGTAACGACCAGCGCCGCTTACCCTGAGGCTTTGTGCCCGTATCAATCCCGTCGAACCTTGACCCGAGCGCAGACTCTATCTCATGCTCGATATCGGCTTCCTGCTCCGGGCTAAGCGGTTCGGCGGTAAATGTCAGCTCCTGCTCATCGAAATGTTGGGCTCCCTTAAGATTGGGAGTCTCCGACTCGATAGAGGGCTCGAATACCTGTTTTTGCTTCAAGCCTTTTTTAGTTTCATGCATCATTTTTTACCATCATATAAAATCGATGACCTGATTCGACTCGATTTAGCATCGGCTCAGGCTCATCGACTAATTCAGCTTATCGCCGAGCAGATACTGAAGCAGGTGATCTAAGCGTATATGTTCAAAATCGGCACCTTCGGTTGAAGGCTCCCCTTCCGGCGGTGCGAAGTGGGTGAACTCAAATCCCTGGGTATCCCAAAATGAGGATTGAGGTAGCGACTTGGGTACTTCACCCGGAAAAACGGTCATGGTATTACGCCCGCCCAGCTCGACTCCATGAACGACCTCTATTTCGGCATTACCGGATTTTACCATGGCATGTTTGGTGGCTTTAATCGCACTTATCGCCATCACTTCAACCTCGCAGCCTTCAAACTTTGCCTGCTTCTGGCTCTGTTTAACCAGCTGACTTAATAGCGACAGCACATTCCCCTGTTGATCTCGCGTGATATGATCCACCTTACTGGCGGCGAACAGAAGCTTGTCGATCCTTGGTGAAAACAATCGCTTAAGGATATTTGATTGACCAAACTTAAAACTCTCCATGATCCCGTTAAGCGCTTGGGTCATATCCTCAAACTGCGCTTTACCACGATTGAGTGGAGTGAAGCAGTCGACCAGGAGTAGCTGCCGATCAAACTTAGCAAAATATTCCCTGTAAAAGGGAGTGATCACCTTAGCCTGATACTCCTGATACCGGGTCTTCAGTACCTGATACGCTGTATTTGACGCCCCGGCCTCCAATTGCACTATTTTTTCAGCCGAGAGACCCAGCAGAGGAAACAGGGCTAAAACCGGGGTATCGACCAGCTCTCCAGGCAGTAACAAGCGGCCTGGTTGCGCATAATAAAATCCATGACCATGCACACAATCGAGTAATAGCTGCTGGTAAAGGTCGGCGATCTGCTTCAGTTGTGTCGCATCCGCCTCCCTGGAAAGATCCAGCCGGGAAAGGGCTGTGACGAACGGCTCATAGCAATCGGACTTTTTAAACACACTCTCCCGATGAGTCTGACTCACCGACCATTGGCTATAGCTCTGTTTCAACATGGGAAGATCGAGTAACCATTCGCCGGGGTAATCGATAATGTCGAGATAGAGGGTCGCACTGTCGGTCAATTTTGCTAACAACCCCTTTTGCGGTTGGTAGCGAATAGCGAGCCTTAATTCACTGATGCTTCTGGTTGAGGCCGGCCACTCAGGGGGAGTGTGCCTCAGTGCCGCCATCGCCTGCTCGTAATCGAAACTGGCAACGGTTAAGTCGGGCTGAAGGTCCCGCTTTACGCCATACAGGCGATCCTCTCTGGTCACTTGCCAAAGCGGTAGATTATTACTCTTAGCGATTAAGCCTGCACTCAGAAGTTGATTCACCAGCCCGGTAATAAAGGCGGTTTTTCCGGCGCCGGATAATCCCGTGACGGCTAATCTGATATGTTTATCGGAAGTTCGGTGCGCAAACGCTTGTGTTTTTTGGCTGACTTTTTTACCAAACTTAGTGAAAGAGCGGTTGATACTACCCATAGCCTGCACTTAAAAAAGGTTATTCGGGCGGTCAGACCGCCCATTGGAAGGATTAAAGATTGTTGATCTCTTGTTTGAGGTCGAAGCTATCTGACGTGACATGGCGTTCCAACTTTTGAAGCCTTATTTCTAAACTTCGAAATTGTGCATTCACATCCCGAAGTGCCATTTTTGCAGGCTCTCCGGCTTGCCAGACTTTCTTCTTCACCTCTATATCTTTGTGCGCTGATTTATTTTTTTCGGTACCGGGCTTTATATCTAATATCATCCATAACAAAATATAGATAACTAAAACAATCCCCGAACCACCCAGTAAAAAAATTGATGCCGCTAAAACTCTCACAAGCCAGGTTTCAAAGTTAAAGTAATCGGCTATCCCTGCACATACTCCAGCAATTTTACCTGATTGAGGAATTCGGTATAAGGTACGCCCATTAATTTCACTCATCCCGGCTCCTCCATTGTGGCGACTCTGAGTCTAAAATCGATTCCAATGTATCTATTCGTTGAGCCATCTTGTCGGCTCTTGAGATAAGTTCATTGAGCTGAGAATACTCCTCTTCAGTAAGTCCCTGGCTCACTTGACGCTTACTGCGATAGTGAAGAATCAGCCATATGGGAGCCACGATTATCATAAAAATAATAATTGGGGCCATTAAAATATCCGTGTTCATAACTCACCTCTGAATTGTAATTACTTAGACTTGGTTTTGCTCTTATTTCCTTTTACCTTTGCCTTAAGTGCTTCAAGTTCTGCGGCAACTGAATCTTCAGCTTCAAGAGCTGCAAACTCATCACTCAAACTCTTTTTATTACCCAGGTCATAGGCTTCTACCTGCGACTCCAACCCCTCAACACGACGCTCATACTGCTCGAACTTATTCATCGCATTATCGATCTTACTGGAATCGAGTTGACGCTTAACGTCTAAACGGGAAGAGGCAGTTTGCTTACGCATAATAATAGTCTTCTGACGTACCTTTGCGTCTGCTAACTTCTCCTGAAGAAGGTTAACCTCCTCTTTAAGACGAGCGATCTGCTCCTCCACCATAACCAACTCTTGCTCTAACGTAGCAACAAGTTCGCTGGCCTTCTGTTTCTCGGTCAGGGCGGCTTTAGCCAGATCTTCACGGTCCTTAGACAGAGCCAGTTCCGCTTTATCCTGCCAGTCCTGCACCTGAGCCTGTACTTTAGAGATGCGACGAAGTAACTCTTTCTTTTCGGCTAACACCTTCGCCGATGTAGAGCGAACCTCGACTAGCGTGTCTTCCATCTCCTGAATTATCAAGCGTACCATTTTTTCCGGATCTTCGGCTTTATCCAGTAGTGCACTGATGTTTGAATTAATGATATCTGCGAAGCGAGAGAAGATTCCCATAATGCTGTCCTTTAATTAACGTTGGTTTCGAAGATATTAATCCACTTTCTGTGCCAACTTTTCATATTTCATAAAATACAGGTACTTAACCAATATATTAACTTTTTCTTTCTTTTATTAACAGAGACACTTATTATTAATTTCACCACTTATTAGCGTGAAAGACTAAAACTTACTGTGCCAAATCAATTTCAGCAAGATAACCTCATCGGACAGTCCAATGCACTCCTTGAAGTGCTTGAGCACGTTTCTCAAGTTGCGCCTCTATCGAAACCGGTATTGATCATCGGTGAGAGAGGCACAGGCAAAGAGTTGATCGCCGAGCGATTACACTACCTGTCCAAGCGATGGGATCAAAACTTTATCAAGCTAAATTGCTCATCACTCAGTGAGAATTTACTCGAAAGTGAGCTATTTGGCCACGATGCCGGTGCATTTACCGGTGCGAGTAAGAAACACGAGGGACGATTCGAACGCGCTAACGGCGGTACCCTCTTCCTCGACGAGCTGGCAAATACCTCGGGGCTTATTCAGGAGAAGCTGCTACGTGTCATAGAGTATGGTGAATTTGAACGCGTAGGTGGCAGTAAAACGGTGCAGACAGATGTAAGACTTATCTGTGCAGCCAACGAAGATCTCCCCTCATTGGCAGATGCTGGTGAATTTAGAGCCGATCTGCTCGATAGACTGGCCTTCGATGTTATCACCTTGCCACCACTGCGCCACAGAACGGAAGATATCATGCCACTGGCCGAATATTTTGCGATAGGCATGGCAAGACAGCTTAAACTGGAGTTATTTGAAGGCTTCAGTCCTGCTGCAACACAGCAACTGATGGAGTATTCATGGCCGGGGAATATCCGTGAAATAAAGAACGTGGTCGAACGCAGTGTCTATCGTAATGCAGAAGTTCAGGCCCCTATCGCCAATATTATTCTTGACCCCTTTGCCTCTCCTTATCGACCGACACAGAGAGTCAAGACCCTGGAACGCCAACAGGCCGCGCCCCAGCAGGAATCGACGCCATCACAACAGGCTGAACAAGCAGCCCCACAGCCCCCGGCTAAAACCATTACATTCCCTATTGATTTCAAAGAGCACTGTGAAGGACTCGAAGTTAATCTGCTGAAACAGGCGTTAGAAGCCGGCCAATTTAATCAAAAGAAAACCGCCGAACTCTTAGGTTTAAGCTATCATCAGCTGCGTGGGATCTTAAAAAAATACAACCTTCTCGACAAAACTTAACACTCATTAATAACATATGTTCATTGCCGATCGCTTATTTGCACTGCTAAAATGACCGACAAAGTTCTGAACAAATGATTTTTTGATGAGAGTGCTGATTAAGCGTCTGTCTGCCTACTCCACAGTTGCATGCATATTCTGCCTGCTTACCGGCTGTGGACCGCAGTATGTCCCACCGGGATTGGTTTATTGCTCCGAGGGTAATCCTGAGTCTTTTAACCCTCAACTCGTAACCTCTGGTACGACTGTCGATGCCACCTCGCAACAGATCTATAATGGATTGGTCGACTACGATGCTGATTCGGGAGAGATAGTTCCGGCTTTAGCCACCGATTGGCAGATAAGCAACGATGAACTGACCTACACTTTTCAACTAAGAAAAGGAGTGAAGTTTCATCACTCCCCCCTGTTTACACCGTCAAGAAACTTTAACTCGGATGATGTGCTCTTCTCGTTTAACAGAATCATCGATCCCAACCACCCCTACCACGGCGTGTCCAAGACCGGATATCCATTCTTTCAGAGTATTGGTTTCGATAAGCAGATCAATAATATTGAAAAAATCTCAGACTATGAGGTTGCCTTTCACCTCAATAATAAAGACGCCTCTTTTCTCTCTAATTTAGCGGCAGGTTTTGCGGTGGTCTTATCCCAGGAGTACGGACAACACCTGATAGCACAATCGAGCAAAGCGACCTTAGATAGACTCCCCATAGGCACGGGTCCTTTCCGCTTCGTTCAATATGTTAAAAATGAATATATTCGCTACCACAGGAATGAAGAGTATTGGCGAACCTTACCCGATGCCGAGCTGCTGGTATTTGATATCACTCCCAAGAGCACCTTGCGTCTGGCGAAACTGATCACCGGCGACTGCTCAGTTTCCGCCCTGCCCAAGGCTGGTGAACTCCCGGTGGTACTTGACCATGAAGCCCTGGAGATAGACTCCCAACCTGGCTTCAATGTCGCGTTTTGGGCATTTAACACCCAAAAGGCCCCCTTCGATGATGTCAGAGTCAGAAAAGCCTTAGCCCACGCCGTGGACAGGGATAATATTCTCAGAGCCGTTTATCAGCAAACCGCTGTCGCAGCCACCGGCATGCTGCCCCCCATGTCCTGGGCATACTCTGAACATGGCAGTATTATCGAATACGATCCTCAAAAAGCGAAACAACTACTCGAGCAAGCAGGCATCAGCGACTTGACCGTAGATATCTGGGCTATGCCTGTTGCCAGGATCTATAATCCTAACGCTCACAAAACTGCCGAACTCATTCAGGCAGATCTCGCTAATATTGGGGTAAAAGTCAATATCGTCAGTTATGACTGGAGCGTGTTCAATCAAAAGTTGAGCCGCAGGGAGTATGACTCAGTCTTAATCGGCTGGAATGCCGATAACAGCGACCCCGATAATTTTTTCACTCCTATCCTCAGTTGTGCATCTGTCGCCTCAAACAGTAACCGCTCTCGTTGGTGTAACCCCAAGTTTGATGACATTCTCGCCAAAGCCAGAGCAACCACATCCAGAGGGGAGCGTAAAGTCTTATATCAGCAGGCCGAAGCCATGTTTGCCAGGCAGTTACCTATGTTGCCATTTGCCCATGCAACCCGGCTCTCCTTGAAACATAAGGATGTGAAGCAGAGTAAACTGACACCTTTTACCGGCATCTCATTCACTGGTCACGACAGTCACAACGCAGATCAACCCACGGAGGTGAAGCAGTAATGGCAAGTTACCTTATTCGCAGACTCAACCTCTTTCTGGCAACCTCCTTCGTGCTGTTTGTCGTCCTCTTTATCGTTACCAGCCAATTTCCGGTTGAAAAGAGGTTTGCACTAACCGGTCTGCATTCTCCAACTGCCGAGCAGATTGAGCAGATAGATAGAGACTACCGACTCGATGATGGACAGATGCTGCAGTTCTTTGCATACCTGAAACAGAGATTAAGCGGAAACTTAGGCATTTCGGCGACATCCCAGCGCCCGGTCGCCGAAGAGTTGGCGGCGGTTCTTCCCCCCTCTTTTGAGTTGGCAGCGGTGTCCGCATTGCTGGCACTGACATTAGGGATCCCGCTTGGAGTGCTCGCCTCTTTGAGCAAACACAAGATAACCCAGCACACGATAATGGCAATAACCTTAACGGGTTACTCTATTCCGGTATTTTGGCTGGGATTGACCTTCTCCCTCTGGTTCGGCGTGCAGCTCGGCTGGCTTCCCATCTCTGGGCAACTTAACCTGCTCTATGAGATAGAACCGGTAACCGGCATCATATTGATTGATACCTTGCTATCGGATTCCCCCTATAGTGGCTCGGCATTTATCGATGCGCTGCTGCACATCATTCTCCCGGCAATAACCCTCGCCGTACTGCCGTTCACCGTTGTAGTCAGAATTACCCGAGCGGCAATAATCACCATTATGGATCAAACCTATATCAAGGCCGCTGAGGCTCGCGGCCTGCATACTTCGCGTGTTGTACTGCGTCACGCACTTCCCAATGCGTTGATTCCGGTGTTGAAAAACCTAGGTTTAATGCTGGGTTCGTTCGCCAGTTACACCATGGTGGTAGAGGTGATTTTCGCCTGGCCCGGTGTCGGAGCCTGGCTGGTATCAGGCATCTATCAACGTGACTATACCGTTATTCAAGGTGGTGTATTGGCCGTAGCACTGATCATCATCTTCATCAGCATCATGATCGAAGTAATGCATACAGCCATTAACCCCCTCAGCAGGAAAGAACTCTATGCCACAAATTAAGATCTACCAGGAAGATGATATTCCATCTCCGATGATGAAGATCTGGCACTCTTTTTCCGATAACCCTTTTGCATTTGCAGGGTTATGGGCCGTTATCGGCATATTGTTACTCTCAATATTTGGCCCTTTCATTGCCCCATATGCGCCGGAACAGCAAGATCCCCATGCTCTGCTGCTCGCGCCATCCTGGGATCCGGCCGGCACCGTCGAACATTTCCTCGGAACCGATGATCTGGGAAGAGATATCTTCAGCCGTCTGTTACATGGCGCGCACCTGACCTTCGGTATGGCGTTGGGAATAGTGATGACAGCATTGACGCTGGGCTTCATTATCGGCGCAGTATCTGGAATGATGAAAGGCCTGAAATCCAGTATCTTAAGCCACCTTTTGGATGCCCTCCTCTCTATTCCGTCACTGTTGATGGCGATTCTCGTTGTCGCTGTGATGGGACCGGGCCTGGATAATGTATTCTGGGCGGTCGGAATCGCCCTGACACCTCAGTTTGTACGCGCCATTCATCAAGCGGTTCATGAGGAGTTACAAAAGGAGTATGTCACGGCGGCGAAGCTCGATGGTGCTAATCCGTTTCAGATCTTCTGGTATGTTATTATGCCTAATGTCTGGGACACAGTGATCATTCAGACCACACTGGGCATATCGGCCGCGATTCTGGATATCGCTGCACTGGGCTTTTTAAACTTAGGTGCACAGGCTCCCAGCCCCGAATGGGGGGCAATGGTGTCACAGGGGATGGATAACCTATTAACAGCCCCATGGACGGTAACGATTCCAGGCATTGCCATTTTGTGCAGTGTTCTTGCAATTAACTTAGTCGGCGACGGCTTGAGATCGGCGCTTTCGCCTATCAATAACTAAGCGTAAATATTACTGCTATGCCACTACTTGATATTCGTAACCTAACTATCGAACTCGACACCCCCCATGGGCGTGTCAAGGCTCTGGAAAGGGTCAGCCTGACGATTAACCCCGCCGAAATACACGGCTTAGTAGGGGAGTCAGGCTCCGGGCGAAGTTTGCTAGCGAGAGCCATTTTGGGGATCCCCGGGCACAATTGGTGTATAACAGCCGATCGTATGATGTGGGATGGCCATAACCTGATGGATATGAGTTCCAAGGAGAGACGAAATCTTATGGGCAGTGAAATTGCCATGATATTTCAAGATCCATCCAGCAGTCTGGACCCTGTCATTGTGGTGGGTGACCAACTTATCGAAGCCATGCCGGAAAACAAGAAACTACTGTTTTGGCAGCGGGCAAAAGATAAGAGGCGTACGGCAGAGAAATGGCTACACAAGGTTGGCATCAAAGATACCCAGAAGGTGATGACCAGTTATGCATGGGAACTTTCAGAGGGCGAATGCCAGAAGGTGATGATTGCAATCGCGGTGGCTAACCAGCCCAGACTGCTTATCGCCGATGAACCCACCAACTCAATGGAGGTTCATACTCAGGCTCAAATTTTCAGGCTGTTAAGAAAGCTCAATCAGCTGCAGAATGTATCGATACTGCTTATCAGTCATGAGCTGGAGACCCTATCCATTTGGTGCGACCAGCTATCTGTCATGTATTGCGGTCAAATAATGGAGTCGGGGCCGACGGCCGAAATTATCAGCCAACCCTATCATCCATACACCAAGGCCCTGCTCGACAATATTCCGGACTATTCCGGAGATGTGGAGCATAAGTCTATGATGAAAACCTTACCAGGCTCGGCACCTGCACTGCAACACCTGCCGATTGGTTGCCGCCTGGGCCCCCGCTGCCCGCAGGCGCAGAGAAGGTGTGTCGGCCAGCCTAATTTGTGCCACAAGAAGAATCGCTATTTTGCCTGCCATTTTCCATACCATGAAGAGCCATGTAATGACGACGCCACTACTACAAGTTAAAAACCTCAGTAAGCGCTTCTTTACCGGCTACAAGCGGTTCAGACGCAACTATAATCAGGCTCTGGAGCCAGTCTCATTTGAGCTCAACAAGGGTGAGACTCTGGCGATTGTCGGAGAGGCCGGCTCGGGCAAGAGTACACTGGCCCGAATTCTCGTAGGCGCCGAGACCCGAACCGGCGGTGAGATCTACTTCGAAGGTGACGCGCTGGAGACCCGGAATCTGAAACAGAGATGTAAACTGATAAGGATGATTTTTCAGGATCCAAATACGTCTCTCAACCCCAGATTGACTATCGGTGAACTCCTCGATGAACCATTAAAGTTCAATACCGATCTCGATGAGAAACAGAGAAAAGAACAGGTAGTAGACAGATTACGCAAGGTGGGATTACTCCCGGAACATGCCGAATTCTATCCGCATATGATCTCTGAAGGGATGAAACAGCGGGTAGCCGTTGCGCGAGCCTTGATGCTAAACCCCAAGATCATCATCGCCGATGAAGCCTTAACGGCACTGGATCTATCGGTTCGCTCCCAGATCCTGAACTTACTGCTGAAGCTACAAAAAGAGATGGGACTCTCCTATATTTTTGTCTCCCATAACCTCAATATTATTCGCCACTTCAGTGACAAAATTATGGTTTTACACAAGGGGCAGATGGTTGAGAAAGCCACAACAGAAAACTTGTTTAACTCTCCCCGACATGAATATACCCAGAGGTTAATTCAGGAGCAGGCGCTGCTAAACCCGAAACGTTAATCTTAGTCGGCATAGCCCCCTCCGGGGAGCTCAACATTGAGTCGTTGAACTGCTCCAACCACTGGATAATTTATCAAAATTTGCGAAAAATAAGTGCCATTTCACTTTTGATTAATTATCCTATCGACACTTTTTTAAGAGAAGCAGAAAAATGATAATCAAACCTAAAACACGTGGCTTTATCTGTACCACCACTCATCCTGTTGGTTGTGAAGCTAATGTACTCGAACAGATCAATACCACTAAAGCTAAAGGTGTACTCACTAACGGCCCGAAAAAAGTATTAGTTATCGGTTCTTCTAGTGGATATGGTCTATCTTCACGGATCGCTGCCGCATTCGGTAGTGGCGCTGCGACTCTGGGTGTATTTTTTGAAAAGCCCGGGACTGAGAAGAAACCGGGCACGGCTGGCTGGTACAACTCAGCGGCATTCGATAAGTTTGCAAAAGCCGAAGGTCTTTACTCTAAGAGTATCAATGGTGATGCATTCAGCCATGAAGCTAAGCAAAAAACGATCGACCTGATCAAAGCAGATTTAGGCCAGATCGATATGGTGGTCTACTCTCTTGCCTCACCGGTTCGTAAGATGCCTGATTCGGGTGAGCTGATCCGTTCATCTCTTAAGCCTATCGGCGAAACATATACTGCAACTGCTGTCGATACCAATAAAGACCTGATCATCGAAACCAGCGTTGAACCTGCTACC
The DNA here is from genome assembly GCF_947501225.1 of uncultured Shewanella sp. Classification (GTDB taxonomy): domain Bacteria; phylum Pseudomonadota; class Gammaproteobacteria; order Enterobacterales; family Shewanellaceae; genus Shewanella. Next base: position 600,803 of record NZ_CANMUW010000001.1, on the reverse strand, counting down.
GAGCAGGAGATAAAAGATACTGTCACAGTTATGGGTGGTGAAGATTGGGAGCTTTGGTTAGACGCGCTTTCTGAAGCCGGCGTTCTCGCCGATGGGTGTAAGACCGTCGCCTACAGCTATATCGGAACCGAACTCACCTGGCCAATCTACTGGAATGGCGCATTAGGCAAAGCCAAGATGGACCTGGACCGCGCAGCAAAAGCGCTTGATGAGAAACTATCGGCAAGTGGCGGCAGCGCCAATGTCGCCGTACTTAAGAGCGTAGTGACTCAGGCAAGCTCGGCAATTCCGGTTATGCCTCTGTATATCGCCATGGTCTTTAAGAAGATGCGTGAAGAGGGCTTACATGAAGGCTGTATGGAGCAGATCAACCGTATGTTCGCTGAACGCTTATACCGTGAAGATGGGCAGGCTCCTCAGGTAGATGAGGCTAATCGTCTGCGCCTCGACGATTGGGAGCTCCGTGAAGAGATCCAGCAACATTGTCGTGATCTGTGGCCTTCGGTAACCACGGAAAACTTAGCTGAGTTAACCGACTATCGTGAATATAAGGATGAGTTCTTAAGGCTGTTTGGTTTTGGTATCGAAGGCGTCGACTACGAAGCCGATGTCAATCCCGAAGTTAACTTCGACGTTGAGCAGTTTTAAATCCCTTTAATTATTTTTTAATCACCTGTTATTAAAGAATATTTTCTAAATGTGCGTCACTTCTAAAAGTGGCGCATTTTTTTTATTTAAGACTCCATCACCCTCATATATTCAACTACACTTGAGCCAACTTAATAGTAGAGGAAACTAAAATGAAAATCAGTGCACGTAATTCACTCAATGGTACCGTTAAAGCGATTGAAGAGGGCTCAGTGAACAACGAAGTGGTTATCGAACTCGCTCCAGGTGTTGAGATCACTTCAGTAGTGACTAAAGCTTCTTGCGAACAACTCGGCCTCAAGGTTGGCGGCAGTGCATATGCAGTGATCAAAGCCAGCAATGTTATGGTAGCAGTGGATTAATCACGACATAACGCACTACAATGCAATATATCAAAGATATATTGCATTGATACTCCCCTACTCTGGTTTCACCACCTTTACCCCTCCAGTTAGCTCTCAAGCAGTCAACGAGTCAGCTGCACCTATACCATATTCGTTAGACTAACGCTCTATGGACAATTAGCACCGCCACTTCGTCCCGAGTAGGGCCGAAGAGTATTATGCTATCTGCTAAGTCACTATCGCGAGAAAACGACAAGAGAGCCAAACTCAGAAGCCTTTCTGCTTTAACGCATACGGTAAATTCATAAATTAACCTCTCCAGCTTCACCATTGAATGATTCGCAGACATAAAAAAAGCCAGCAGATGCTGGCCTTTTATCACTGAATGAACGAATGTTCGTTATTGCGCCGATGAGTAAAGCACTTCACCATTGGCTTTCAGTGTTGCGATAACGGCTCTGTAGTCACCTTCGCTATATTGAGCGCTTAATCTCTGTTTCAAAGAGTTCAGCATGTTGTCATCGATAGCTTCGGCCGCATTAACCTTATCCAGCACAACTACGGCATAACCGGAAGCCAGCGCTACGGTGTCAACAACCGGAGTCGTACTCGGCTGAGCCATCTGGAAAGCCTTGCCAACGATAGCACCATCGATCTCCTGATCGAAACGACCCAATTTAACCTTAGTGATAAAGTCTGCGCCAGCAGAGTCAGAGTTGAATGATGTCATCAGCTCCTGAGCCTTAGCTCTGGCGACCTCATTTGCCTGCTCCTGTTGCAGACGCTCAACGATAGCCGACTTGACCTTGCTGAACTCAACCGTACCTGCAGCCGTATGAGACTTAATACGAACAACCATCGCATGGTTAGATTCAATCTCAATCACATCACTGTTCATACCATCCAGTAATACGCTGGCCGAGAATGCTGCCTTCAGGACCTCAGGATTATCGAAAGGTGCCGGTGCACTGTTTCTGGAAAATACAGGGGTAGACTTAACTTCGACACCTAACTCCTGCGCCGCTTCACTGAGTGTGTCAGGGACTTCATAGGTCACATCGGCAAGAGTCTGATGCAGACCGAAGTACTGATCTATGGCCTGCTTCTCTTTAAGCTGGGCAATAATCTTATCCTTCACATCTTCAAACGGCGCTTCAGCACCTGGCTGAACGCCCAGTAACTTGATGATGTGATAACCGAAGCTGGTCTTAACAACGTCAGAGTAGGCACCCTCAGACAGAGAGTAAAGTACATCGTCAAACGCCGGTTCCATCACGCCCTGTTCAAACCAATCCAGTTGACCACCCTGTTCACCACTGAAGGTATCTTCAGATTCAGCCTTGGCTAACTCGGCGAAATCTTCTCCCGCTTGTAGCTTAGCGTAGATAGCGTCGGCTTTCGCCTTGGCAGCAGAGTCATCATCGCCCAAGCTAACTAAGATATGTGCCGCTAAACGTTTCTCAGCCTTGAGGTACTGTAGCTTGTTCTCATCATAATAGGCTTGCGCTTCAGCATCTGACACAGTGACATTGTCAGCCATATTTTTAGCATTAAGCTCGATATATTCGAGGCTAACAGTTTCCGGACTCATAAACTGGGCCAGGTTAGCATCATAATATGACTTTGCCTGCTCATCTGTTACATCGGCAGAGGCTATGAAAGGGGTTGCATCGACAACATGATAACGGATATCACGGGTCTGGCCTTGAATATCAGCAAGGTAGCTTGCTTCACCGGGAAGAACAAACTCAGAACCAACTAAAGAAGCGACCAGCTGACGGCGGGTCATGTCTGTGCGCATCATGTTTTTGAATGATGTCGCCTGATAGCCCAGCTGACGTAAGATAGCTTGATATCTGTCATTATCGAATTGACCATCGGTCTGGAATGCAGGCTCTGTCATGATGGCATTTTTGATCTGCGCATCAGATACACGAAGACCTAGTTCAGCTGCAGTCTGGTCCAATAGTTTTTCGGCAACAAGGCGTTCTAAAACGCTTTGCTTTACACTCGATAGATACTGTTCATCAGCCGACAATGCTGCAAACATCTCGCCTAACTGCTGCTCTAATCGAGCACGTTCATTCTGATAGGCTTGCTCTAAGGCTGATTCACTGATCTCTTCACCATTGACGACGGCAGCGGCTGCCTCGGTAGATGAACCCAGGTAACTACTCACGCCAGTAAATGCAAAGGAAAGTATTACCAGAACCAGAATGCTTTTTGCAATCACGCCCTGTGAGCCTTCGCGAATCTTTTCTAACATCTGATATCTCGCTCGTTGCGATTAATAAATAAAAAGGCGCATCACTTTTGGAGATGCGCCTTTTCGTAAACTTTAGCTGGTTAGCATATATGTGTTGCTAAGTGCCTAGCTTGTCTCATTTTTCGTAAAAAGCACCGCCAAAGCAGTGCTTGTCATTACGAAGCTCTTTATGAAAGCTAAAAGCCTTACAAAGGGCGGTAAAACTGATTTAGTTTACAGCGTCTTTCAGAGCTTTACCTGCTTTGAATGCAGGAATGTTAGCTGCTGCAATTTTGATCTCTTTACCCGTTTGTGGGTTGCGACCAGTACGCTCAGCGCGTTGACGCACTTCGAAAGTACCAAAACCAACAAGAGAAATCTTATCGCCTTCTTTTAAGCCGTCAGTTACAGCGCCAATGAAAGAATCCAATGCACGGCCTGCAGCGGCTTTAGAAATGTCAGCACCAGAAGCGATTTTCTCGATTAGTTCAGATTTGTTCATGTCATCCCCTTGAATGTAATTTTTTGCGCCGCAACCAAATCCTTCTCTGGAGCGGTCTGCGGAGGCTTTTATAACAAGCTTGAATCTAAAGTTCAAGATCTATAGGAAAAGCAAATAAATAAAATTGGATTTAGCTCAAAACCAGTTGCCATAAGGGCTTGAGAGGCTTGAGCTATCCACGGACCTAGGCTACCACAGGTAGAGACTTTAAAAAGCCCCTTTTTGCATTTTTTTTAATGCAATCCTGCATTTTCTTGCGTTAGCCCATACTTTCGACAACTTCGAAGCCTTCAACTGGTCGTTCCAACGCCAATTTAAGCACTTCGTCTACCCAACGTACCGGATGAATCTTCAAATCGGCAACAACATTTGCCGGGATCTCTTCCAAATCTCGTTCATTTTCCTTTGGAATCAATACGACTTTAGTGCCACCACGGTGTGCAGCCAGTAATTTCTCCTTCAGCCCACCGATTGGAAGTACCTCACCACGTAAAGTAATTTCCCCCGTCATCGCCACATCGGCCCGTACAGGGTTGCCCGTCAGACTCGATACTAACGCCGTGCACATTGCGGCGCCGGCAGAAGGTCCATCTTTAGGCGTAGCACCTTCCGGCACGTGAACGTGAATATCACGCTTTTCGTAGAAGTCAGGGTTGATTCCCAGCTGTTCGGCGCGGGCACGGACCACAGTCATTGCGGCCTGAATCGATTCCTGCATCACATCACCGAGTGAGCCGGTATAGGTCAGTTTTCCCTTACCCGCAACGGAAGTTGCTTCTATGGTCAGGAGATCACCGCCCACTTCAGTCCAGGCAAGTCCGGTTACCTGACCAATCTGGTTATTCGACTCGGCTTTGCCGTAATCACATCGCTGTACCCCGAGGAAAGACTTGAGGTTGTCCTGATTCACATCGACATGCTTCACACTCTTATCGAGGAGGATCTGCTTAACCACCTTACGGCAGATCTTAGACAGTTCGCGCTCCAATGCACGCACACCCGCTTCGCGTGTGTAGTAACGGATAATGCCGATAATAGCGCTATCGTCAACCGTCACCTCTTTGGCTTTCAGCCCGTTTCTCTCGATCTGCTTCGGCAGCAGATGCTGCTTAGCGATATTGAGCTTCTCATCTTCCGTGTAACCCGATAGACGAATGACTTCCATACGATCCAGCAGCGGACCCGGAATGTTCATCGAGTTTGATGTTGCGACAAACATTACATCAGACAGGTCGTAATCGACCTCCAGATAATGGTCACTGAAAGAGGAGTTTTGTTCTGGATCGAGCACTTCGAGCAGTGCCGAAGCCGGGTCACCACGCATATCGCTGCTCATCTTATCGATCTCATCGAGCAAAAATAGCGGGTTCTTTACACCGACTTTAGACATCTTCTGAATGACTTTGCCCGGCATAGAACCGATATAGGTACGACGGTGTCCTCGGATCTCCGCTTCATCGCGTACGCCACCTAAGGCAACACGAACATATTTGCGTCCGGTCGCCTTGGCGATGGACTGACCGAGGGAGGTCTTACCTACACCCGGTGGGCCCACTAAGCATAAGATAGGTCCTTTGAGCTGCTTAACACGACTCTGGACCGCCAGATACTCGAGGATGCGCTCCTTGACCTTCTCCAGTCCGAAATGATCGGTATCAAGCACATCTTGCGCCTTCGCCAGGTCACGCTTAATTTTCGAACGCTGGCGCCAGGGCACCGAGATCATCCAATCGACATAGCTACGAACAACTGTTGCCTCGGCCGACATAGGTGACATCATCTTCAGCTTATTCAGTTCAGCAGTCGCCTTATCTTTGGCTTCCTCCGGCATTTTAGCTTCATCAATCTTCTTCGCTAAGCTTTCAAATTCGTCGTGAGACTCATCGATATCGCCCAACTCTTTCTGAATCGCCTTCATCTGCTCGTTGAGATAATACTCACGCTGGCTCTTTTCCATCTGCTTCTTGACGCGAGAGCGGATGCGCTTCTCAACCTGAAGAAGATCGATCTCTGACTCCATCATCGCCATCAGGTATTCGAGTCGTTCGGCTACATCTACCATCTCGAGCACAGATTGTTTATCTTCGAGCTTAAGTGGCATATGAGCAGCCATAGTGTCGGCTAAGCGTGGCGCTTCGTCGATACCCGACAAAGAGGTCAATACCTCCGGCGGAATCTTCTTGTTGAGCTTAATGTAACCTTCAAATTGCCCTATCGCGCTGCGAACCAGCACCTCCTCTTCCTTTTCAGGCATAGGTTCTGATTCCAGATACTGCGCCGTAGCGACGAAATATGAGGTTTCACTGGTATACTTTTCGATTCGGGCACGTTGTCCCCCCTCGACTAACACCTTTACAGTACCGTCTGGCAACTTCAATAACTGTAAGATAGAGGCGACGGTCCCCACCTCAAAAATGTCATCACTGCTTGGGTCATCAAGTTCAGCATCTCGCTGAGCTACTAAAATAATCTGCTTATCTTGCTCCATTGCCGTTTCAAGGCAACGAATAGATTTTTCCCGTCCGACGAATAACGGAATTACCATATGGGGATAGACCACCACATCTCTCAGTGGCAGTACGGGTAGTTCGATTCGCGCTTCACGCTCTTGTGTCATAGCTCGATTCCGTTTGATGATAATACTAATCAGTATATTGGGATGAGTTCGCGGTTTTCAATGGTGATCAACTAATTATATAAGCCGAGAGTACAAAAAAGGAGCCATATAGGCTCCTCTTTAATTTCGGACTGGTTTAGCAGCTGAATTATTACTCAGCACCTGCCGCTTGAGACTCACTATTTTCATAGATGAGTATAGGAGTCGATTCTCCTTTTACCACAGATTCATCGATAACAACTTTGGCCACATTTTCGGTCGATGGCAGGTCATACATGATATCCAGTAATATACCTTCAACGATCGAACGAAGACCACGAGCACCGGTTTTACGCGACATCGCTTTCTGCGCGATGCTCTTGAGCGCATCTTCACGGAACTCAAGCTCTACACCTTCCATTTCGAAAAGTGCACCAAACTGTTTGGTCAACGCGTTCTTTGGCTCAGAAAGGATCTGAATCAGAGCCGCATCATCGAGTTCTGCAAGTGTCGCTAACACAGGTAGGCGGCCGATAAACTCAGGGATCAGACCATATTTAACCAGATCTTCAGGCTCAACCTGCATCAAGGTATCTGAGATAGTCGCCTTGTCATCCTCGCCTTTGACCTCGGCACCGAAGCCGATTCCGGTTCCGGTATGAGAACGCTGCTCGATCACCTTCTCGAGTCCCGAGAAAGCACCACCACAGACAAACAGGATCTTAGAGGTATCTACCTGCAAGAACTCCTGCTGAGGATGTTTACGTCCCCCCTGTGGAGGCACGGCCGCTACCGTACCTTCAATCAGCTTAAGCAGCGCCTGCTGTACACCTTCACCGGAAACATCACGGGTAATCGAAGGGTTATCTGATTTACGACTGATCTTGTCGATCTCATCGATATAGACGATACCGCGCTGAGCCTTCTCAACATCATAGTCACATTTCTGGAGCAACTTCTGAATGATATTCTCAACATCCTCACCGACATATCCAGCTTCGGTCAATGTCGTTGCATCAGCCATAGTGAAAGGTACGTTCAAGAATCGAGCCAGCGTCTCTGCAAGCAGTGTCTTACCACTACCCGTAGGACCGATTAGCAGGATATTACTCTTACCCAGCTCTACACCATCTTTAGGGCTTGCATTTTTTAAGCGCTTATAGTGATTATATACCGCTACAGAAAGGACTTTCTTAGCCTTATCCTGTCCGATCACATAATCATCCAAATGCGCTCTCAACTCCTGTGGAGTTGGTAACTTATCTTGATCTTGTTTCGGTGAAATCTCTTTGATCTCTTCCCTGATTATATCGTTGCAGAGCTCGACGCACTCATCACAAACATATACTGAAGGGCCAGCGATGAGTTTACGTACCTCATGTTGACTCTTTCCACAAAAAGAGCAGTACAGTAGTTTCCCACTATCACCGTTACTTTTGTTGTCGCCCATTACACTACCTCTTGAACAGTCTGCAAGACTGTCTAAATCATCTTATTGCCCTAAACTCAGCATAGCTCAGGCAAAGGCAAAAATCAGCCTCGTTTGCTCAACACTGAGTCAACGAGTCCATACTCAGCCGCTTCGGCTGCGCTCATAAAGTTATCTCTATCGGTATCACGCTCAATAATTTCCAGCGGCTGCCCCGTATGTTCGGCCAACATCTGGTTTAGTTTATTCTTGATACCTAAGATCTCCTGAGCATGAATCGCGATGTCAGAAGCCTGGCCCTGGAAACCACCCAATGGTTGGTGAATCATCACTCTTGAATTTGGTAGACAGTGACGCTTACCTTCGGCACCACCGGCGAGTAGGAAAGCGCCCATACTGGCGGCCTGACCGATACAAACCGTACTTACGTTTGGTTTAATAAACTGCATTGTATCGTAAATCGCCATGCCTGCGGTAACCGACCCACCAGGAGAGTTGATATAGAGGTAGATATCCTTATCAGGGCTCTCAGATTCCAAAAACAGTAACTGCGCAACGATAAGGTTAGCCATGTGCTCTTCAACCTGCCCAACCAGGAATATTACACGCTCTTTTAACAGGCGAGAATAGATATCGTATGAACGTTCACCTTTCGCGGTTTGTTCAACCACCATAGGAACAAGTGCATTGAGTACTGATTCTGGTGCATTTTGCATTATTAATATTCCCTAAATAAAAACGGCTCGCATGAGGAACCTCATACGAGCCATTATAAATGGTGAACAACCATTTAAGTCAAGCTAAGCTTAGCCCTGTTGAGTAGCCTTGTTCATAAATTCTTCAAAATTGACTGGTTTTTCAGTTAATTTTGCAGTTTTTAACAAAGCTTCAACCGCCTGCTCTTCAAGAGCAACGTTGCGCATGTTCTGCATCATCTCTTCGTTGCCATTGTAGTATGCAATAACTTCACTTGGATCTTCATAAGCTGAAGCCATAGAAGCGATAAGTGCCTGTACACGATCATCTTCTGCTTTCAGTTCATTAGTCTTGATAACTTCACCAAGTAACAGACCTACTTTAACACGACGCTCAGCTTGTTCGGTGAACAGGTCAGCCGGTAGCTCAGGCATGTTAGCAGCCTGGTCACCGAAACGTTGCATAGCCTGCTTACGTAGAACTTCAACTTCACCTTCGATAAGTGGCTTAGGAAGCTCGATATCGTTCTGCTCCAGCAGACCGTTAAGTACTTGCTCTTTAACGTTTGCTTTAAGTGCCTGCTCTAACTCACGACCCATGTTCTTACGGATCTCAGCTTTAAGCGCTTCAAGGCCACCTTCGGTCACGCCGAATAGCTTAGCAAACTCATCGTTAACTTCAGGAAGGTTAGCTGCCAGTACTTCTTTCAATGTGATAACGAAGTTTGCAACTTTACCTTTTAGGTTTTCTGCATGGTAATCTTCAGGGAAAGTGACTTCGATATCGAACTCTTCACCTGCTTTATGACCTTCAACACCCGACTCAAAACCAGGGATCATGCGACCAGAACCTAGTTCCAGTTCGAAATCTTCAGCTTTGCCGCCTTCGAACTCTTCACCGTCGATTGAACCAACGAAGTTGATCTTTGCTTTATCGCCAACAGCCGCTTCACGCTCAACCGCTTCGAAAGTAGCGTGTTGCTTACGTAGAGTTTCAATCATTGTATCAACGTCAGCGTCAGTCACTTCTGAAGTAGGCTGCTCTACAGTGATAGCTTCCAGACCTTTTAGCTCTACTTCTGGGTATATTTCGAAAGTAGCAACAAAGTTGAAGTTTTCAGCATCAGTTTCACCGGCAACAAATGTTGGTGCACCAGCTGGGTTCAATTTCTCAGCGATGATCGCTTCAACGAAATTGCGCTGCATGACTTCACCAGTAATATCTTGACGAATTGCCTTGCCATAACGCTTGTTGATGACACTTACTGGTACCTTACCTGGACGGAATCCTGGGATACGAGCACGCTTAGCTTCGTTTTTTAAACTATCATTAACAGCCTTTTCAATCTGCTCTGCAGGAACAGAGATGGTCAAACGGCGCTCTAGGCCTTGTGTTGTTTCAACAGAAACTTGCATTGTTTTACCTCAAAATAAGTCTAACGTCTTTTCTAATAGTCGAAAAATCAACTATTAAGGAATTCGTTTCTTGATCTTAAAATTTGACTAGCGTGCCCATCACAACTGAATTTCGGCCCTAGTCGTTCTAATTGATATTTATCAAGACGCGACATTATAGCCACGCTTTACAGCAGAGTCGACCTCAAAACGTGAATTTCAGGCGTAAAAAAAGCGACCTAAGGTCGCTTTTTTACTTTCTTCATAAAGAAATGGGGTGACTGATGGGGCTCGAACCCACGACAACCGGAATCACAATCCGGGGCTCTACCAACTGAGCTACAATCACCACTGATATGGTACGCCCGGCAGGATTCGAACCTGCGGCCATCCGCTTAGAAGGCGGATGCTCTATCCAACTGAGCTACGGGCGCTTCGAAAATGAGTAAACTCACATCCTGAATTAGCGTTGAAAGATCTATCTTTCTCAATCTAGCCACCTTGGTGAGCAGCCAGATATTAATATGGTCGGTGATAGAGGATTCGAACCTCTGACCCTCTGGTCCCAAACCAGATGCGCTACCGGGCTGCGCTAATCACCGATGGTAATACTTTTGAGGCCTGCATGACAACTCTGTTATGGGATAGGCTGTCAACCTCTCTCAACTTTGGCTCGAAGCCTTCTCGTTGAGAACGGAGCGCATCTTATCCCCTCATTTGGAATGCGTCAACGGTTTTTTTATAAAGAAAGTCCGCTTGCCTATTTAACAAACTACGGCTTATAAAAAGGCCTATCTTTTATGCTATATCCCAATATAGATAGAATAACTGCTGTTTTCACAACCCAAAATAGAGAGGGACTTAAGAGTCACAGGCCTGCTGCTGTTTTATCCGTCTTGCTCCAATTACTTCAGCTGGAAGAAAAAGGGTAAATTAAATTATCCGTTTTATAGAACTGATTGTTATACCGCTTAATAAATGACACCTTGGCTGTCTCCTGTTAAAATGACGCCGATTTTTTTATCACGCCCCATATAGGATATTCATCCCCATGACAGCTCAAAGAATCGATGGAAAAGCGATCGCTCAGTCCATTCGAACACAGCTAAAAAATAAAGTAACCGCCCGAAAAGAGGCAGGACAGAGGGTACCCGGTTTAGCCGTGATTTTAGTCGGTGCAGATCCCGCTTCACAAGTTTATGTAGGTAGTAAACGACGTGCCTGCGAAGAGGTCGGTTTTTTATCCCGCTCCTATGATTTAGATACCACAACATCTGAAGAGGAATTGCTGGCGCTTATCGATAGATGCAATGAAGACCCAAGCATAGATGGCATCTTAGTTCAGCTCCCTCTGCCAAACCATATCGAAGAGTCTAAAGTTATCGAGCGGATCAGACCCGATAAAGATGTAGACGGTTTCCATCCATACAATGTCGGCCGACTCGCACAGCGAATTCCGGTACTTCGTTCATGTACGCCTATGGGTATCATGACGTTAATTGAATCAACCGGCGTTGATACCTATGGCTTAGATGCGGTAATTGTTGGTGCTTCTAATATCGTCGGTCGCCCCATGAGCCTCGAGCTTCTCCTTGCGGGGTGTACGACAACGACATGTCACCGCTTCACACGCAACCTGGAGGAGAAGGTCAGACAGGCCGATCTGGTCGTTGTTGCCGTGGGTAAGCCAGGTTTCATTCCCGGTGAGTGGATCAAACCCGGTGCGATTGTGATAGATGTTGGTATCAACCGACTCGAAGACGGCAGTTTGGTGGGTGATGTGCAATTTGACACCGCATCCGAGAATGCCAGCTTCATCACCCCCGTTCCCGGTGGTGTAGGCCCAATGACCATTGCCAGTCTGCTGGAAAACACCCTCTATGCAGCCGAGCAGTATCATGACTGAAGCTAGATTCTAGTTGCGAGTTGCGAGTTGCGAGTTGCGAGTTGCGAGTTGCGAGTTGCGAGTTGCGAAAACATATAAAAAAGCCTGCATCTGCAGGCTTTTTTATCGATAAGTTTTTATTTTACTTCTTACGCCAGGTCGTGCCATCCGGCCCATCTTCTAAGATGACCCCCAGCGCATTTAACCCGTCACGGGCGACATCGGCAGCTGGCCAATCTTTTTCGGCTCTGGCTCTGTTACGCTCTACAATCAAGGCTTCAATCTGAGCCACCTCATCATCGCTCCCCTCCCCTTTGAAGAAGGTATCGACATCTTGCTCTAAAATGCCCAACACATCGGCTAGCTCTTTGAGTTTAACACCCAGTGCGGAAGCTTTTTCGATATCGCTCTCTTTCAATCGGTTAATCTCACGAACCATCTCAAACAGTACCGAGTAGGCTTCAGGCGTGTTGAAGTCATCGTCCATCGCCAGCTTAAACTTAGCCACATATTCACCGGCCGGTGCCGCTTCAACCGACAGGTCGAGCCCTTTCAGTGCTGTGTATAGACGCTCCAGTGCAGATTTAGCCTGCTTGAGGTTCTCTTCAGAGTAGTTCAGCTGGCTACGGTAATGACCCGATAACAGGAAATACCTCACGGTTGCCGCATCATAATGTGCTAATACGTCTCTGATGGTAAAGAAGTTATTCAACGACTTTGACATCTTCTCCTTATCTACCATCACCATCCCCGTGTGCATCCAGTAGTTCACATATGGTGTGTCATGGGCACAGCAAGACTGGGCGATTTCATTCTCATGATGAGGAAACTGCAGGTCAGAACCACCGCCATGGATATCGAAATGTTGGCCCAAATGTTTAGAGTTCATCGCCGAACATTCAATGTGCCAGCCGGGACGACCCGGTCCCCATGGTGAATCCCAGGTTGGCTCGCCGGGTTTTGACATTTTCCACAACACGAAGTCCATCGGATCACGTTTAGTATCTTCGACCTCCACACGGGCACCGGCTTGTAACTGCTCCAGGTTTTGCCCCGATAGACGTCCATACTCAGGGAACGAAGAGACACTGAACAACACATCGCCGTTGTCAGAAACATAGGCATGTTCCTTCTCGATAAGTGTGGCAACCATATCGATAATTTCCGGGATATGAAGCGTCGCTCTGGGTTCAAAATCGGGACGCTTCATATTAAGGGCATCGAAGTCACGATGCATCTCGGCAATTAAGCGCTCAGTCAATGACTCACAGCTTTCGTTATTTTCATTAGCACGTTTAATGATCTTGTCATCAACATCGGTGATGTTACGCTGAAAATTAACATCATATCCGGAGTAACGCAGATACCTGACAATCATGTCGAAAGAGACAAAAGTACGACCGTGACCGATATGACAGAGGTCATAGATGGTTATCCCACACACATACATGCCAACTTTTCCGGGCTGTAATGGTTTGAATTCCTCTTTTTGGCGGGTCAGACTGTTGTATAGCTTCAACATCGATATTCTCTTCAACAAAAACAATTAAATTAGCCGTTAAGTTTATCACCGCAAAGTATCGCTTCCAACCGTTTTAGCCAGATGTGAATGATTGAGCACACATTTACTTAAACAGCTGCAATACCGGGTATACCGCAAGGCTTAATCTGCTTGACCCACTCATGGTTAGCGCTTTTTATTATCTCAGGCTCTTTATGCGATCTGGCAATTGCGTTAGAATCCAGCCACAATTTATTATTGCTAAACTTACTGAGAATCAAAACATGATCACTCTTCACACCAACCACGGTGACATTACTCTTGAACTTGACGCGGAAAAGGCGCCAATTACTGTAGAAAACTTTATCAATTACGTGAAAGATGGCTTCTATGACGGTACGGTATTTCATCGCGTGATCGACGGTTTCATGGTTCAAGGTGGCGGTTTCACTGAAGATATGGTTCAAAAGCGTTGCAATGAAACTATCAAGAACGAAGCGAACAACGGCCTTTCAAATGTGACCGGCACTATCGCTATGGCAAGAACTTCTGATCCACACTCGGCGACAGCTCAGTTCTTCATCAACATCAATGACAACACTTTCCTCGACTTTAAATCTGAATCGGCTCAAGGCTGGGGTTACTGTGTATTTGGTAAAGTTACCGAAGGCATGGATGTTGTAAACAAGATCAAGGCAGTCAGCACAGGTAACCGTGGTATGCATCAAGATGTTCCTCTTGAAGCCGTTATCATCGAAAAAGTAACCATTGCTGAATAAACCAGTTTAATGCGAACACTTTTTATTGGCGATCTGCACTTAAGTGCCGATCGCCAAGATATTACCAATGCCTTCAATGCCTTCCTCGATAATCAGCTTGGTGATGTTCAAGCCCTCTATATTCTGGGTGACCTCTTCGAAGTTTGGATTGGTGACGACCTGGCCGAACCTTTCGCCATCGAGTTAGCTCAAAAGTTCAATGAAATATCCAAGCGGCTCCCTATCTACTACATTCATGGCAATCGTGATTTCCTCCTGGGAAGAGACTATGCACGCAAGGCCGGGATGATACTGCTGCCTGAGACTCATTGCATCGACCTGTATGGCACTCCGACCGTGCTTCTGCATGGTGACAGCCTCTGTACACTGGACAAGGCATATCAAAGATTCAGGCGGTTCAGAAACCTGAAGCTGGCAAAATGGATCTATGCACACCTTCCGCGCAAGACCAGACAAAAAATTGCCAATGACCTCAGAAATAAAAGCGCCAGAAGCAACAAGCAAAAGAGTGTATCTATCATGGACGTAGAACAAGATGCCGTCACTGCTTTGCTGGATAAAACCCAAACGCTTCAGATGATCCATGGGCACACTCACAGACCCGACATCCATGAGTTTAAGTCACTCAGCGGCGCCAAGCTTAAACGTATCGTCGTTGGGGATTGGTATGAACAAACCAGTGTACTAAGCGTTTCGGCAGATACAATGGAGCTATCTAGCCTTCCATTTAAACAGTGAACCGATTGCGTCGTCTTGGCTCGCTATGCTCCATCGGCAGGCTCTCGGTTCTCTCGCTCAAACTCCTGTCGGTGCGCCACTATGAAAGTTAAACTCCTCATCGATTGATGAGATCAGATGGGCCTCGTGTTCGGCTATGAGTTCGATACGGTCGCCGATATCTTCACCAGCGATAACCTCTGCCAGGTTTAGATAATCCTGATAGTGTCTCGCCTCAGAGCGCAGCAGCGATACATAGAATTTATTCAGCTCCTCATCCAGGTGGGGAGCCAGCTTGGCGAAACGCTCACAGGATCTTGCCTCGATGAAAGCGCCTATGATCAGCTTGTCTATCAAAGCAGCAGGCTCATGGGTACGAACCATCTTCATCATCCCCTTGGCATAGCGACCCGCCCTCATGTTCCGATAGGGGATCCCCCTCTCATGCATGATCTCAAGTACCTGTTCAAAATGGTGAAACTCCTCCTTTATCAAACGCACCATCTTGGCAATTAACTCAGGACCATGGCCAAAATCAGCTTTAGCGACAAGCCCTGTGGTGAAATCATTCTTCTTGCTGTCCCGATTGAGAAAGTGTTCGATATCTCTATCTTTACAGTAGACAAACTGCTCATAGGGTTTAGCCCAGTCGAGCATCTGCTGGCCACTTTCCCTGTCCACAGCATATCTCCTCACGAAGAACATTCCCGTTTGAGCAGCCTTGAGTTCACAATTGCAGTGATCGATAAGTAATGTGGCAAGGTTCTCGGGCTTTACTGCCTCACGAATCCAACTGTCGGGAGTCGCACATTTTAAAAAAGCCTCTATCGGTGCTAATAACTGCTGCATAGTTTTCTCTAATCAAAAATAAACAAAGAGCTTTGAACTTGAGAGCATTTTCACCACAGAGAAGGATTACCACTGAAGAAACAGTAAGCCACTTCCAAGCCTGGGGCACACCACACAAGTTCCGGGCGCTATTTTATCAGTTTTACCGAACAACTTCCCTACCACAGATAAAATCTAAATCAATGCTTACTTGACTCTTAGCCGTTTATGTTCAATAAATAAACATATACCTCAGGTGTCTTACTCACTATTTTGATGCTGTGGGGATCGTGAGCCGAAAGGTCTTTTGGAATCAGACCAAATGGCATATAGGTTCGTCTGAAGTTTGGCGAGCACAAGTTAAAGCTGAACGAGGATAATTATAATGATATTAAATCACTTAATGGGGCTATACACTCATCCTAAACAGGAGTGGCATACTATTGAGCAGAGCCATGAGGCACTGAAAAGCAGCCTTAGCCATGTCTTGGTCATCGCACTCATTCCCGTGATCTGTACATTTATCGCCGCAACCCAAATTGGATGGAACCTCGGGGTAGGCGAACCGCTGTTTCTTACCCAGCAAAGTGCACTAATCATGTCAGTCAGCATGTACTTTGGCTTAATTGCCGGTGTATTTGCTCTAGCCTATCTGGCATTCTGGATGGCAAAAACTTTCGATGCTAAACCTAGTTTCACCCAGGCACTTGAGCTTGCATCCTATACCGCGACGCCACTGTTTATGGTGGGACTCGCCTCTTTGTACCCAGCACTTTGGTTTATGATGGTAGTCGGCTTAATAGGCCTGGCCTATTCTGTCTATCTGCTCTATACGGGCGTGCCCATCATTATGAACATCCCCGAAGAGAAAGGGTTTATCTATGCCAGCTCCGTGGTAACGGCCGGTCTGGTATTACTTGTCGCCCTTATGGCAACCAGTGTCATTCTATGGAGCTTCGGACTCGGCCCTATGTATCAGTAAAGAAGGTGCAAGGAACAGTAGCGAGGTAAAGACAAAGCTAAGAAAGCTTCGAGTTGCGAACAGATTATTATTAAATACTTTCGCTCGTAGCTCGTAGCTCGTAGCTCGTAGCAAGAAAATACAAAAAAGGCTTTAGGTAACCCCTAAAGCCTTTTTAATCAGATGACTCGCTATTAACGAATTACTGAGAAGAGTCTCTCAATGCAACTGTCAGATTAAAGACTAAACTCTCTGGCGTTGAGTCTTTGTTATCCGCGCAGAAGTAGCCTTCACGCTCGAACTGATAGGCCTTCTCAGCTTCAGCATTCACCAGACCCGCCTCGACAACGCCATGAGTAACGACTAGAGAGTGAGGGTTCAAAACCTCATCGACAGTCTCGGCTGCAGCAGGGTTTGCATCGACAAACAGGCGGTCATAAAGACGGAACTCAGCAGGCTTAGCCGTACTGGCTTCGACCCAATGAATAACGCCTTTAACTTTGCGCCCATCGCTTGGATTCTTACCCAGGGTCTCATCGTCGTAAGTACAATAGATGGTGGTAATGTTACCCTCAGCATCCTTATCACAACGCTCTGCCTTGATAACATACGCATTACGCAGTCGAACTTCTTTTCCTTGCACCAGACGCTTGTACTTTTTATTTGCCTCTTCACGGAAATCATCTGCATCGATGTAAAGTTCACGACCGAATGCTAACTCACGTTTGCCCATCTCTTCAAAGCTTGGGTGAACCGGCGCCTTAATAGTTTCAACCTGCCCTTGCGGATAGTTTTCAATAATCACTTTAACAGGGTTGAGTACCGCCATGGCACGAGGTGCATGTTCATTAAGCTCCTCCCGAATACAGGCATCTAACACGCCCACTTCGACCATGTTCTCCTGCTTAGTGACACCGATTCGTTTGCAGAACTCACGGATCGAAGCCGGGGTATAACCACGGCGTCGAAGGCCGGCAATAGTTGGCATACGCGGGTCATCCCAACCATGGACTATGTCACGCACCACAAGGTCATTAAGCTTACGCTTGGACATCAATGTGTATTCCAGGTTTAACCTTGAAAATTCATACTGACGGGTCCTGTTAGGCGCCTGAAAATCATCTAACTGATCGAGTACCCAATCATAGAGGCGACGGTTATCCTGAAACTCTAATGTACATAATGAGTGACTGATATTTTCGATCGCATCTGAGATACAGTGCGTAAAGTCGTACATCGGATAGATGCACCATTTATCACCACTTTGGTGATGATGGGCAAAGCGAATGCGATAGATAACAGGATCGCGCATACACATAAACGAAGAAGCCATATCAATCTTGGCCCTCAGTGCACACTCCCCCTCTTTGAACTCGCCCTTACGCATCTTTTCAAACAGCTCAAGATTTTCCTGAACTGAAGTATCACGATATGGACTGTTCTTGCCCGGCTCTTTCAGCGTGCCGCGGTACTCGCGGGTCTCATCACTGTTAAGGAAACAGACATACGCCAAGCCTTTATTTATCAACTCAAGGGCATATTGATGTAGCTGATCGAAATAGTTAGATGAATAACGGATCTCACCATCCCACTGGAAGCCAAGCCACTTCACATCATCCTGGATCGAATGTACATAATCGATATCTTCCTTTTCAGGATTGGTATCATCGAAACGTAAATTACATAGGCCTTTATAATCTTGAGCAATACCAAAATTCAGGCAGATAGATTTAGCGTGACCAATATGAAGATAACCGTTAGGCTCTGGCGGAAAACGGGTATGTACACTTGTGTGCTTACCGCTTTCAAGATCTTCATCTATGATGTTACGAATGAAGTTACTTGGACGTACTTCGCTGTCCACATGACTCATGTGATTCCTCTTAAAGAACGATGATATTGATGTAATTGAAAAGATGATCCTATATCTCAGGGCGAGATACAACGGCTGATGTATAAAAATAACAAACAAAGCGAGATAAAACAAAAAAGCAGCGAAAAATCGCTGCTTTTTAAACCATGAATTAATTAACGCTTATTCGGTAACTATCTTTATGCCGGGAATGATCGTCTGGCTACGCTTGGCTTTCTGTTTCAGCCATAGGTAGAAGCCAACCAGTGCCGCGACGAAGAAACCAACCCAGAGACCTGACTGTAGCGGGTGTGCGCTGAAGGTCGCAACCTGATAGAAGATGGTCGCCACGCCATACGCTAAGGCAAACGTCCAGGCTCCGGCAAATGCAGCCCAGCGCCCACCAAACTCACCGACCAAGGCGCCCATAGCGGCAACACAAGGTGTGTAGAGCAGTACAAATAGCAGGTAAGCGAATGCTGCAGCAATACCGGTAAATCCGGCTTGAAGCGCACTGAAGGTAGAGGAATCAACTTCCAGCTCTTCAGATGCTACTGCAACCGATGAGACATCACCCACATCAAGCCCAAGTGGATCATCAACCTGAATACCTAACAAGTTATCCGGAATCGTTGCCAATGCCTCATTTAGCGACTCAATGAAAGGAGCAAGCTCCTCTTCTTCACCTGCTGGCGTGCTATACAAGCTGTTTAGCGTTCCAACCACGGCTTCTTTAGCGAAGATACCGGTAATGATACCCACGGTAGCCGGCCAGTTATCCTGCTCAACGCCCATAGGAGCAAATAGCGGTGTGACCTTCTGGCTCGCAACACTCAATACAGACTCAGAGCTGTCTTCGTGACCAAAAGAGCCGTCGATCCCGATAGAGTTAACGAAGTTCAGTAAAGTTACAACGATAACAATGGTCTTACCCGCGCCCATGATAAAGCTCTTGGTACGCTTACCGGTACGGTTCATCACAGTCTTAAACTTCGGCTTTTCATAGCTTGGCAGCTCCATTACCACGGCGCTGCTACTTCCCGGAAGTAGTGTCGAGCGAAGTAACAAACCGGTACCCACAGCAGCAAAGATGCCTATGATATAAAGCAGGAATACCAGGTTCTGACCCGACTCAGGGAAGAACGCGGCAGCAAAGAGTGCGTAAACGGGAAGACGTGCGCCACATGACATGAAGGGGGCCATCATACCGGTCACGATACGCTCGCGCTCACTGCCTAAGGTTCGGGTCGCCATGATAGCGGGAACCGAGCAGCCAAAACCAACAATCATAGGAACGAAGGCTTTACCGGGAAGGCCGATTCTACGCATCAGGCCATCAACAACGAACGCCGCACGTGCCATGTATCCAGAGCCTTCAAGTACAGACAGAGCCAAAAACAGTGCTGCAATAACCGGAATAAAGGTCGCCACAGTTTGAATACCCTGCCCGATACCACCGGCAACCAGTGTCACCAGCCAGGCCGGAGAGCCCATGCCAGACATAAATGCGCCCAGGTGATCGACAAAAATAGCACCGGCTGTAATATCGAAGAAATCGATAAATGAGCTACCGACATTGATACTGAACATAAACATCAGATACATCACAAACAGGAAGACAGGCACACCGGCAACAGGGTGCAAAATAACCTTGTCTAACTTATCACTGATGGTTTCAGCACCATTAGTCTTTACCGAAGAAGTGTAAACATTCTGAACAAAATCGAATCGGGTCGTCGCAACCATGATCTCGATATCCTGGCCTTGACTGGACAGAGACTCAGAGCACTGATTGACTTCAGCGAGCATCTGACCATTTTTACACTTCCCGCAGCCTAATCCGTTGCCTAGCATAGCCAAAGCACGTCCGCGGCTCAGACCAGAATCATTAGCTAACAGAGAACTTACGCCAGCCTCAATGCGAGAATCATAATCAAGAACAAGAGGTGCTTCAGAAACCTTACCTTCAAGAAGATCGACAACTTGAGCCTTAACCTTTTCGATATCACCTTCATCACGAGAACAAACGCTGACAACCGGGCAGCCTAATGTAAGTGCCATCTTCTCGGCATCGATTTCAATGCCATGCTTCTTGGCCGCATCAATTTTATTGAGCACCACGACCATTGGAATGCCAAGTTCACGAAGCTGTACTGACAGATAGAGGTGTCTTTCAATATTCGTCGCATCGACAAGGTTGATGATACCATCGACCTGTTGTTCTGCCAGATACTGTTGAGCAATCTGCTCATCCAAAGAACAATCACAGCTACTGCCGGCAGGAAGCAGGTCATAGATACCTGGGAGATCTGTAAGGTAAACATCGGCGCCATTTAGTGTAAACTGACCCGTTTTCTTCTCAACCGTCACACCAGACCAGTTACCCACCTGCTGGTTCGCGCCTGTTAATGCATTAAACAGTGTCGATTTACCCGCATTAGGGTTACCGACGGTCACACAATGAAATTGCTTAGGCATTGGCTTTTTCCACCTCTACTCTTTCTACATCAATAACGTCAGCCAGATCACGACGCATACAAAGCTTGCTCCCTCTGATATCGAGTTCAAGACCCGACCCCATTGGTGCCTTTCGAATCATCAAAAAGGAGGTATTTGGCGTTATCCCCATTGATAGCAGCTTACGTTTAACAACGGAGGGCAAGCTCAATTGGCCGACCTCAGAAATAGTGGCGTGTTCGCCGGGATTTAAATCGCTTAATTTCATTATGCTTAATTACCTTTTGACAGGTTTCAATAATTCTTAAACTTGAAACAATTCTAACGGAGGCAAAAGCAGAATAACTTTACCTGGATCAATGTTTCGTAGTGAAAACGAGAATAGTTTTCAATTGTATTGTGTATTATGTGACAAAAGTCTCAACTAATACACTTTTAAAAGGAATTAATTCATACTCTCGGCAACTGAATGATAGTGATTATCATTCGCCATTAATTTTAGTTCAGCCCCGACCTTCTGAGCGTGACATTGATCACACTTTTATTTTTACCTTCTAAATCAGTGCTCTTTAACCTGACCAACAGAGAAAAATGTTACTCAACTGTAGCAAAAGTGTTCTACCATTGAATATCAGTAAACATGTAAATTACTAATATAACAGCTAATGGCATTTTAGCGCTCAGGATGTGTGATGATGAACATGGAATCAGCTCGGTTCAAACAAAAGGTGGCTCCCTTTTTTTTATTTGTCTTAATAACTGTAAGTTTCAATTTATTGGCTGCACCATGGGATGAAAAAGATCCGGCCGAAGTCGAAGCCGTTCTCGATAATAAGTTTGCCGAAGGCAAATATTCTCCTAAAGGTGCGGACTCCTGCCTAATGTGTCACAGAAAGAGTGCCGCAGTGATGGCGCTATTCGACGGCATGCATGGAGATGCGGCTATAAAGGGCTCCCCCATGGCAGACCTTCAATGTGAAGCTTGTCATGGCCCACAGGGCAAACACAATCGAGGTGGCAAGGAGCCGATGATCACATTCGGGGCTAACTCCCCCGTTCCGGCTCATAAACAAAATAGTGTCTGCATGAGCTGCCATAATGATGAGCAACGTATGGCCTGGAGCGGCAACCACCATGACAACGCCGACGTTAGCTGTAGCAGTTGCCACTTAGTTCATACGGGTAACGACCCGATCAGCGACCGCAATCGAGAAGTCGAAGTATGTAGCGCCTGCCATACTCAACAAAAATCCGATATTCATAAACGTTCATCTCATCCGCTTAAATCACAACAGATGGTTTGCAGTGACTGCCATAACCCACATGGAAGCTTAAGTGACTCAAATCTGAAACAGATGAGTGTTAATGAGAACTGCTACTCCTGTCATGCCGAAAAGCGTGGACCTAAGCTGTGGGAACATTCGCCGGTAAGTGATAATTGTGCAAATTGCCATAACCCCCATGGCAGTGTTAATGAAGGCATGCTCATCAGCAAGCCTCCACACTTATGTCAGCAGTGCCATGCTTCCGATGGACACGCTTCAAACGCCGTCTTTACCGGAAGTAAAAATGCCTTCAATGCCGGACAAAGCTGTATGAATTGTCACAGTCAGGTTCATGGTTCTAACCATCCCTCCGGCAAATTACTGCAGCGATAATGGGAGTAGATAAAGATGAGTAACCTAATTTCAAGTCCCGGACAGCAATCCCTCACATTGAGTCTAATCGCCATAGCTGTAGGCAGCATGTTGTCACCTGTCTATGCCGACGGCTACGGATTAGCTCAGGCTAATCGCTCCGGAGTAAAGCTGGATAAGTGGCAATGCAAGCGCTGCAATGTATCCGCTGACACAGTAGGGTCTGTCGGTGCTGGTGTCGCCTATAACGATGGAGCTGACAGCCATTTTGGCAATACAAGCGGCACAGATGAGGATGGTGCCATCGCTCACCTTGAAGCTGAACTGATGTTAAAAAATGAGTCCGGATATCAAACTTATATAGCAGCCGATAAGCTGGGGTATGACAATGGCAGCGCAAGCCTCTCTACCGGTACTCCCGGACAATATGAGGTAGTCTTAGGCTATAGGGCTCTCGCCCATTACGACACTAACGCTGCGTCCACGCCCTATAGTCCTGAAGCCGATTTGTTGAACCTGCCCGAAAACTGGCGACCAGGCGCTACAACAGACCAGATGGCAGAGCTATCAAATAGTGCTGAACCGGCCGCTCTTAAGATGCAAAGAGATAGATTCAACCTGGGCGCTGAGTACACCGGCCACTTCTATCAAGCCGAACTCGATTACCGGCATGAGGCGCGCACCGGAAAACAGACCTTCAATGGTAACCTGCTCACCAACAGTGCCATGCTCGCCCGCCCCATAGATGACTCGACCGATGAACTGGGGGCAAAACTCTATTTTAACGGTGCTAACTGGCTGGCAGGTGTCGATGCAATGGTCAGCCGCTACAACAATGATCATGAGGCCATCAACTGGCAATCGGCCTTCACCCCCACTTTCGGTGCGGCTTACCGGGGGCAGAGCGCCGCACCGACAGATAACAAGGCCTACCGTATCGCCGCCAATGCACGAATCGGCAGCAATGGCCACCGGGTGTTGATGCGCACAGGTTTTAGCCGTTTCAGTCAGGATGAAGCATTTCTGCCCGCGACTATCAATGGTCCATCTCCGTCCCTGCCGCAACCCACATTGGATGGCCGGGTCGACATGATTGAGATGAGTCTGAAATATTCCGGTCGCATCACACCTGAACTCAGCGTTCGTACGGCCTACGACTACAAGGAGAGGGATAACAAGACAGAGCAGCTTAATATGCCTCAGGTTGTCACCGACAGCTACTATGCCGGGACTGCAAGAAACCCGGAGTATGACCGCACCAGACAGCAAGCCACATTCGCTGCCAAGTATCGCTTTACCCGCAATACCTATCTGGATACGGGTTATAAATACGATCATAACAGGTACAGCGATCTCGACAGGCAAACACTACATGAGTCAGGAATATACGCCAGACTCAATTATAGCCCCTCCCGGATATGGTCTCTCGGGGTTAAAGCCGAAGTAAAGGACAGAAGTGGCAGTGAGTACCGGGCTTCAACCGGAACAGCGAGCGCTAACAATCCTCTGATGAGAAAGTCTTACCTCGCCGACAGGGAGCACCGTAAGTTCAATGTACGGGCCACATACCAACCTTCACACGCAGTATCTGTCAGTGCCAACCTACACAATAGCCAGGATGACTATACCGACACAGGTATAGGGTTAACCTATGTTGAATCTACAGGTTACGACGTATCGATACAGTATCTGTTCGACGAAGCGTTAAGCTTTAATGCATTTGTCAATCAGGATTGGCGGGACAGCGATCAGGCAGGTAGCACTAACTTCGGCGAGGCGAACTGGTATGCCAATCAAGATGAGCGTTCCAGTCTCGTCGGTGCCAGCGTGAAGTATGAAAACTTAATGGACAGCAAACTCTCCCTCGGTCTCGATTACAACTACTCCGATGGCCAAAGTGATACTGAAGTCACTCAGGGAGTTACAGCACAATTCGGTGATTATTATTCGACCAAACACAACATCAACGCATTTGCCGACTACCGATTCAGTGAAAAGCTTTCAATCCGCGTCGATTGGCTCTTTGAGCAGTATGAAGATGAGGACTGGAGTAACAATGGGCTTACATTGGACGCCATCCCCAATGTACTGACCTTCAGCTCGCTCAGCCAGGATTACCGTGCCCACTACCTTGGGTTAACCTTGAGTTACCACCTGTAAGCAGAATTTTTCCGGGCCTGATAACGGGACCTCTTGATTAAAGCATTTTTTGTAAACATAAGAGTTGAAAACATAGGATTTAGCAAGGGCAGAATTAGCACAGATTCCAAGGAAGAGATGATGAGACAGTATAAAGCAGCGACAAGAGTGAATGTGTACAAATTAATACCATTGACCCTGACTATGCTCCTTACGGCATGCGGCGGTGATGACGGAGCTCCGGGTAACCCCGGCGATCCCGGCGGCCCTCCGGCGAGTGATATTAACAGCCTGACGGTCGAGATAGCCGATGTCAGCATAGATTCGGGCATAGCAAGGGTCAACTACCGGGTCAGTAATCAGGACGATGAGCCGATAGTTGGGATCAATACAGGCACATATATCGCTGCCCAACTGCTTCCTCAGGGCTATACCAATGCCGGCAACGCCAGTCAATGGCAGTACTTTACCTCCGAGAGCTGTTCATCAAGCTGCACCGGGGAACTGATCGACCATAAGAACGGTAACTATAGCTACATATTCAGTAGCAAATTTGATGGCCTAAATGGTGTCCGCTATATGCCGGGGGCCACCCAGAGAGTGGTAATCAAGTTAGGCGGAGACACACTGCCCGACGGTACGCCACTGCCTACCACTAACCAGCACTTCGACTGGAGCGACAGCGGCAACATCAGCTATACACGTAACCTGATCACCATGGAGACATGTAACACCTGTCATAGCGATCTGTCTTTTCATGGTAGCAAGTACAATGAGATCGAGACCTGCGTAACTTGTCACAACGCCGATAGGGTGAGTAACCCGGATAATATTTTTCCGCAGATGATCCATGCTAAACATCTAACGGGCTTCCCCGGCGAACTGGCAAACTGTCAAACCTGTCACGCCGGCAATGAATCCCTATCTGAAAACATGAACTGGAATCGTGTACCGGGGATGGAGGCCTGCGGCTCCTGCCATACCGATATCGATTTCCCATCAGGCAGGGGACACCCGGCCCAAAGCGACAACAGCAACTGCGTTGCCTGTCATAACCCCGACTGGACTTCGAGTGTCCACAATGATGGCGGTGACGATGAGGCATTGTCACAGTTCAAGGCTGAAATAGTGAGTGCCGGCCTTTCTGGCGACACAGTCACATTCAGTATCACGCTAACCAACCCGGCAACGAATACGGTTTACGCCGATAGCGCAGATAAACTCGATTTCATCGACGATCTCCGTGTCTATGGGAATTGGGGTACCAGCTTCGATTATGCGCCTTCGGCGAAATCGATAAAACTGCAACAGGTCCCGCCACTTTCCGGCAGTAACGGCAACTATACCTATACCATCAGCGGGCTGACCATTCCAGCCGGAAGTGAGTCAGACAAGGGGGTCTTAGCTATCCAGGGTAAACTCTGCTCATCACAGGGTAAGTTGGGAGATTGTGAAGAGGGTGAGTTTTCCACGGTAAATATCAAATCCAGTCATCAGTTTTTCTCAGCAGCAGAACTTACAGATACCGGAAGAAGGGTCGTGGTAACCAACGAGAGCTGTGGCAGTTGTCATGGTATACAGGCTCTCAATTTCCACGGTGCACGAAATGATCTTGAGGGACAATGCCAGCTCTGTCATAACCCAAACATGACTGCCGACGCCGCGGCAGCTAATCCGTCGATCTCGTCTGCAGACTACAAGCACCTGATCCATGCACTCCATAGTGCGCAACGTGAAGGCTATGAAACCCTCAACTACCCGGGACAGATAGGCAACTGCGCACAATGCCACATCAGCGATGGCGATGGTCTTCTCAGCATCTCTCTTCCGCTCTACTCGGGCGTCAGGCCCTTAGCCATGGATAACGGAAGCTTTACCAGTGCAACCGCCGCCATCTGCAGCGATTGCCACTCAGGCGAAACGGCCAAGAACCATATGATTCAGCAAGGGGCCGTGTTTATGGGCAGTGAAGCCGACGCTACAGCAGGTACTGAAAGCTGCAGCACCTGCCATGGTACCGGAGCCCCTGTGGATATATCAATCGTGCACCCGAACGACTAAGAAGACCCCGGATATCGGGCGCTCAAGCTGTGATTTAATGAGTGCCCTGCCCTTTGATGATGCAAAATGGAACACAAAGTTATGGATATAAAAAGAAAATGTTCGGCGCTAAGTGTGGTTGCGCTAACCTGTTCGGCCCTGCTGCTTGGTTGTGGAAGCGACGGTAAAGACGGAGAGGACGGAAAAGATGGCGTCATAGGTGTCGATATCGATACCACGACGACACTGTCGGCGAATATCACTCAGGCGGTGGTATCAGATGGCCAGGTGACCATTAATTTTAATCTGGCTAACGCCAATGGCGTCGCCGTGTTGGGTCTGACAAAAGACCATGATCTTCGCTTTGGCATTGCGCAGCTTTCCCGTGTTACCGAAACTATTGGTGAAGCAGAAGTCGACAGGGGCTTTCATTGGCAGGCCTATATCAATACAGAAAAAGAACCCAATCCCGACTGGATCCCGGAAGGTGAATCACACATCAAGCCATCTAATCAATATCAGGCCAATGTCGAAAAAGCTGCAGAATGCGAAACCTGTTTCACCGATAATGGTGACGGCAGTTACCTCTACACTTATCAGGTCAATATCGCAGAGGTGACCGAACCTTTAACTGTAACCTATGACGCGGACTCAACCCAAAGGGCGACCCTTGAGCTTGAGCTTCCTCAGGTAACAGCCAATGCCTTTCTGGACTGGCAGCCGTCGTCAGAGAGCAGCGAAGGGATCCAGACCCGAAATGTCGTTTCCATCGAAACCTGCTATACCTGCCACCAGATGGAAAGCCTCGCCCTGCATGGTGGGCGAAGAATTGCGATTGAAAACTGCGCATCTTGTCATACTTCGACCTCAGGCGATCCTGAAAGCGGAAACAGTGTCGAGTTTACCTATATGATCCATGCCATCCACAAAGGTAACCAAAGGATGACCAGCACCGCCGATGGCATGGTTGCAGCGCCCTACAAGATCATAGGTTACGGCGGCGGAATTCATGATTACGGCAAGGTGATGTATCCTCAACCCCCCGCAGCCGATTGCAGCAGTTGTCACCTTGAGGGCGAAGGAGCACCGTCCGATGCCGCCCTCTATAAGGCGGATCTCAGTAATACCGCTTGCGTGGGATGCCACACCGAAAAACCATCGCAAAACCATAGCAGTACTAACTGTGTGGGCTGCCATAACTCGAGTGATACCTACCCCGGAACAGGAAGCGCAGAGAAACGTCACGGTGATGTAATGAAAGCCTATAACGATGCCCGGGAAATGGGCGTCGAGTTCAGTAATATCGGTTTGACGAACGAAGGCAAGATGACATTCGATCTGCGCATTCTCGATAAAGAGGGGGCGGCCGTTGCAGGCGAATTTATCAACCAGGGTACACGTGTCATCGTTGCCTGGGACATTGATAAAGACTATCCGGCGTACATGGAAGCCTCCTATAGCAACCGGCGCATCAGGCTAAGTGAGGGCAGTTATGATGCGGACTCGAAGACGTTCACCATCACAGGCAGTAATTTCGATATGCCGGTCGATGCCGAGGGCAAGACCTTTGAGCTCTGGTCGGCCGTCGAGGTCTGTTTCAACAAGGGAGGATATGGTGTTACCCAGGTGGAGATGACCGAGTGCTCTGACAACACCCGCTCCATCGAAGTGAAAGAGAACCCCTACCAATTTGTCTGGTCCGGTACGGGAATCGACCCTGATGGTCTGATAGCCATGAGGCGCAGCATCATAGACACGGCAAAGTGCCTGGGCTGCCATAATCAGGAGGTATTCCACTACGACAATGGTATAAACTGCCAGACCTGCCACACACCGGACAAAACAACCAGGTCTGATGACAGCTACCCAGGCGGAAAGAAGCCGACAAGCTTCGCCTATAAGGCCCACGCAGCAGAGGGGCACTATCTCAAGTATGCAGGCGTGCAATCTGGAACTGTGATGAAAACAGATTGTATGACCTGTCATACCGACGGGGGAATTACACTGGGTCGAGCCGCCGACCGGGTTTGGCGCTTTGGTGATAAACTCACAGGTGAAGACATCTGGGTATCGTCGGATGCCGGCACCTGTCTATCTTGCCATCAAAAGTACCTCAGTGAGGCCGGTGTCAGCCATATCAAGACTAATGGCGGAATTATTGATGGTACAGATGAACAAGACGTACGCACTCGCGCCAGTGAAACCTGCTCGACCTGTCATTCACCTGAGCAATTAATGAGACTGCACGCTCATTAAACCCTGTATTAAGCCTACAGATAAGGGGGACGGCCTCCCTTATCTGTCTATACAGCCCACTTGAAAGAGGAGGTTTAAGGCCAGGAAAACACCCTATCAGGCAACACTTGTAACAGTTCTTTTCAAAGCAAGGTTCAAGGTAGAAAAAGAGAGGAGTTCGCCGAAAATAATGAAAAGATTAATTGAAGCTTAAATAAATAATTTTGCAACAAAACGGTTAAAATAAAAGGGATATTTATTGTTCTGCCTCAAAAACATCTCCGATTCACCTACCCCTAAAGAAATAGTCGGACATAACTCACATAAAGCACTTAAAACACCTGCTAAAAAGTCCTTGCTTAGATAGCCTATAGATGGAAATTAATTCCACACACTAAACAGTTGTTTTTTAAAGATTTGATAATAAGAATCACTCTCATATAAGAATGAGCTTAATCAACATAATTTAGTGATGATTAAAACTATTGCAGGGAATAATCATGATGAAAAAGTTCAATTTTAGTGCAGCGACCAAAGCTGTATTAGGTGCAGGACTGCTATCATTTGTCGTTACCGGTTGCGGCAGCGACGGTAAAGATGGTGAAGATGGCAAAGATGGCGTTATCGGTGTAAACATCGATGCCGCAAAAAGTGTTAATGCGGTATTTACTAACGCAGCAGTCGAGGCTGGCGTAGTAACTGTCGACTTCAAACTACAAAATGACAATGGTGTCGCCGTTCTTGGCCTGACCAAAGATCACGACCTACGCTTCGGTATCGCTCAACTTACCCACGTCACAGAGATGATGGGTGAGACAGAGGTCGATAGAGGCTATCAGTGGCAAGCCTATATCAACGCAGAAAAAGCACCGAATCCAGACTGGATTCCTGAGGGTGAGTCGCATATCAACCCATCAAACCAGTTCCAGGCAGGTGTTGAGAAAGCCGCTGACTGTGAAACCTGTCTGGTCGATAACGAAGACGGTAGCTATACCTATACTTTCCAGCAAAACATCGGCAGCGTAGTCGAGCCGGTGGAAGTGATTTACAACGCTGAGAGTACACAGCGAGCTACTGTAGAACTCGAGCTTGCCAACTTCGCAGCTAATGCTAACTACGACTGGCAGCCATCGAGTGGCGCAACCGAGGGGATTCAAACCCGTAACGTCGTTTCAATTGAAACTTGCTACACCTGTCACCAGCCTGAGAGCCTTGAGCTGCACGGCGGTCGTCGCATTAACATTGAAAACTGCGCATCTTGTCACACTGCAACTTCAGGCGATCCTGAAAGTGGTAACAGTGTCGACTTTACCTACATGATCCATGCGATCCACAAAGGTAAAGACAGAATGACCAGCACGGCTGATGGTATGGTACCTGCTCCATACAAAGTTATCGGCTATGGCGGTGGTATTCATGACTATGGCAAGGTGATGTTCCCGCAAAAACCTGCTGCCGACTGTGCCGCTTGTCATGTCGAGGGCGAAAACGCACCGGCTGATGCCGACCTGTTTAAAGCTAACCTGAGTAACACAGCATGTGTGGGTTGTCATACAGAGAAACCATCTCAGATGCACGGCAGTACAGATTGTTTGTCTTGCCACATCGAAGAGGGTTACGCCCGCAGCGGTGTTGAAGCTCATGGCGATGCAACAAAAGCCTATGAACTCAGCAAGAACTATTCAGCAACGTTCACTAACATCAAGCCTGAAGGCCAAGGTCTGAGCTTCGATGTACAGCTTCTCGATGATGCGGGTGCTCCAATTGCTAAAGAGTTTGTCTACAAGCAAGGTTACTCAAATCCATATATTGTTGTGTCTTGGGATATCGATGCCGACTACCCTGAATACAAGACAGGTAGCAAGTACTCAGAGCGTCGTATCAGCTTATATGATTCATCACAAGCAACTTATGATGAAGCCAGCAAGACGTTCAGCGTAGTCAGTGCAAATCTGGAGTTACCAGCCGATATCAACGGAAAGAGCTTCGAGCTGCTTCCTGTTATCAAGACATGCTTTAAGAAAGGCGGCTATGGTCGTCCGCTTGTAGAGCCTATGTCTTGCTACGAAGCAGATGGCGTGACCATTGCCAGTAACGCAAAAGCCGCTTACATTCAGGATGAGCCAATGCGTTTCATCTGGAACAACGGTCAATCTGATGAGCCAGCTGTAGCTCGCCGCTCAATCGTTGATGATGCTAAGTGTCACAGCTGTCACGGCGCAGAGTTCTATCATGATTCTAACGGTGTAAACTGTCAGTCATGTCACACACCTGACAAGTCTATCAAAGAGTCAGAGCGCAACTCAGGTAAGTTTGATAAGCCAACAAGCTTCGCTTACAAGGCGCACCATGCCGAAGGCCACTACCTCAAGTATGCAGGTGTTGGCTCTAAGACTGTGGTTAAGACTGACTGTAAGACATGTCATACCGATAACGGGTTTGAGCTGGGCCGCTCTCCAGAGCGTGTTTGGAACTACCCTAACATGGAGACATTTGACAGCACAGGTATCTTCGTTTCATCAGATGCCGGTACTTGTTTAAGCTGTCACCAGAAGTACCTGAGTGAAGCCGGTAAGTCACACATTGTCACTAACGGTGGTATTTTGGATGGCACAAGCCCAGAAGACGTACGCACACGTGCTGCTGAAGCTTGTCAGACTTGTCATACACCAGAAAAAGTAATCGCACTTCACGGCCACTAATTTAGTGATAATGAAGTCGCTTTAGCGGTGGTTATTTAAGTCATCACCGCTACCTAAATAAAGGGAGGCATCGCCTCCCTTTTTACTATCTTATAAACAGAATTCTCTATTCACAAACACAAACAAATCCGTATCATTTTCATACAAAATATTGACCTAAACGCCGATAAAATCAGCATTTTATTGATTTAGGCTAAGCTTTTTTTTCACCACCCTATACCCCTTTATAAATAGCCTGATCTGGGTCACACAATAAGACCTGATTTGCAGATTTTAAGCCCCTATTACGTTAGCCTTTCCTTGGGGAATTCTATTTCCAGCATTGACTTAAGTAGCACATTTATAATGAAAAAATGCAAATGAGAATCACTATCATCTTGCAGCCAGCACTTGAGCCGATGTCAAACCTATGCAGGGAAAAAATGATGAACGTAAAAAATAATAAATTTGCGCTGCTTCTGGCAGCAAGCGCCGTCTCTATGGCCTTAACCGGTTGTGGTGGTGATGATGGTAATGATGGCAATAACGGCAAGCCTGGCGGACCGGCTGCTGAGTATATCAACACGCTGAACTTAGACGTGACTAAGGTCACCTATGTCGATGGTATGCCTCGTATTGAAGTCTTTGCGACTAATGAAGAGGATCTTCCTGTCGTTGGCCTGAAAGACTTCGAAGTTAAAAAGGTTGCCCAGCTACTTCCACAAGGTTCGACCGGTGCCGGTGATAACGCACAATGGCAGGTCATCGGCTCACAAAAAACTTTCATCGATAACCAAGATGGCAGTTATACCTTCGACATCGAAGTTGAAGGATACAACTCAGCGCTAACGCAGCGCTACAATGTGATCGCCAAAGCATCAACACTGTTAGATGGCGTCACAACGGTACCTCAGGCTGAGATCGTCGAAGATTTCAGTGGTGAAGGCTATGAAGCCACATACACCAAGAATATCGTCTCAACGGCCAGCTGTAATGCCTGTCACGCCGAAGGCGAGAAGATCTACCACAGCTACATGACACAAGAAACTTGTGCAACTTGTCATACTAAAGAGTACGCTGAGGAGCGTGGCAAGCCTGAGATCGAGTGGAGCCATCTGATCCACAACGTTCACAACTCGGCTAAGGGTTACAAGGCCGACAGAGAAACTGGCGAGTTCACTAAAGACGCGAAGACGGCACATCACATCGTTCAGGATAACTGCCAAAACTGTCACGTTGCGCCTGAAAACGGCACCGAAGGCTTGACCGAATGGGGTAACTGGACACGCGTTCCGACCATGGAAACTTGTACCAGCTGTCACACCAATATCGACTTCCAGGCGGGTCAGGGACACTCTCAACAGGCTGATAACAGCAACTGTGTCGCTTGTCACAATGCAAGCTGGACCGAAGAACTTCACACCGAAGATGCACTGCAGAAGAAAGCTGTCATCGATCAGATTGGCATGAATGCGACACTTACAGCCGTTCAGGATGATAAGAGTGCTAACCTGACCATCAGCTTTACCGACGCTGAAGGCAATACACTCGACGCCGCAAGCTTACTACCCAAGCTTAAGCGAGTTGAGAGCATCACCAACGTTGGTCCTAACTTCCCAATCATGGGTTATAACCCAAGCCCGGGGAATGGTGAGCACAAGGTCGCACTGGATCTTGTTCAAAGTGGTGAGCTGGCCAACAACGCTGAAATTGCCGATGGCAACTTAGTGATTAATACAGGCACTCTTCCATTCGGTGCAGCAGGCACAGATACCGACACAGCATTTAGCTTTATCGGTCTTGAAGTATGTAGTGATGGTGCACAGATCATCGACTGCGCCGAAGGCGTTGCGACAACCGGTATGAAGGCTGAGCTGGCACACGGCACACTTTCAGGTGAAGCGCCGAGCACTCGTCATATCGATTCGGTCAACTTTGCCGCATGTGAAAACTGCCATGGGACTGAGTGGGAGCTACACAAAGGTTACCATGCAGGTTTCGTTATGACCGAACAACTCGGTCGCGAAGTTAACGGTCAGATGACTGTAGGTGTCGACGGCTGTGTAACTTGTCACACGCCTGACGGTACATATATGAGCGGTGGTAAAAAAGGCGCATTCGAGATGAAACTGCACGTGGTTCACGGCGAGCAGGGCATTATCAAAGATTGTGCTCAGTGTCATAACGACTTTAACCTTGACGCGTTCAAAGTTAAAGGCGCACTGGCTACACCGGGTGGATACACCACACCGATTGCCGCAACATGTACCTCTTGCCATACCTCAGACAGCGCTCAACTACACGCAGTTGGTCAAGGTGCGATTATCGATGGTTCTTATGAAGCTGCAAACGATGCAGCGCAGCTGGAAACTTGTTTCTTCTGTCATAACCCAGCCATCAGCGATCACACTCAGGTGAAGATGTAATTTGCCAAAACTTTGTTGAAAAGAGGGGGGAGTCACCTCCCCCCGTTTTCTCTCTTATTTGTGCAAATTAGGAAGCCTAATATGAAAATCACAAACAAATTTAAAACACTATCTATGGCAGTTTTACCTGCCCTTATGGTATCGGCGGTACTCTCACTCGGTTTTGCATCGACTGCAACAGCCTCTAAGTGGGACGCCAAGATGACCCCGGATGAAGTAGAAGCGACACTGGATAAAAAGTTTGCCGAAGGTAAGTACTCACCTAAAGGCGCAGACTCTTGCTTAATGTGTCACCGTAAGTCAGAAAAAGTGATGGATATCTTCAAGGGTGTTCACGGCTCAATTGACTCAAGCAAGAGCCCGATGGCAGGTCTTCAATGTGAAGCGTGCCACGGCCCTATGGGTAAGCATAACAAAGGTGGCAAGGAGCCGATGATCGCATTCGGTCCTGACTCTACTCTATCAGCAGAGAAGCAAAACAGCGTCTGTATGAGCTGTCACCAGGACGATAAGCGCATGGCGTGGAATGGCGGACACCATGACAATGCCGACGTCGCCTGTGCATCTTGCCACTCGGTTCATACCGACAAAGATCCTGTGTTATCCAAGAACACCGAAATGGAAGTCTGTACCAGCTGTCATACCAAGCAAAAGGCAGACATGAACAAGCGCTCAAGCCACCCAATGAAATGGGCTCAAATGGTGTGTAGTGACTGTCATAATCCACACGGCACACTAGCAGATTCAGACCTGGTTAAGCCAAGCGTCAATGAGACCTGTTATTCATGTCACGCCGAGAAACGTGGCCCAAAGCTGTGGGAGCATGCACCCGTAACTGAGGATTGTGTGACCTGTCATAACCCTCACGGCAGCGTCAATGAAGGCATGCTTAAGACTCGTGCTCCACAACTTTGTCAGCAATGTCACGCCAGTGATGGGCATGCCAGCAGGGCTAACTTTGGTAACACAGGTCAAGGCTCGAGTGTTGGTGATAACGCCTTCACCGGTGGCAACAGCTGTCTGAACTGTCATAGTCAGATCCATGGTTCTAACCATCCATCTGGCAAACTGTTCCAGCGTTAATCAGGAGACGAGAAGATGAAATTCAAGTTAAATTTAGTCACCCTCGCTCTACTTGCTAACGCAGGTGTTGCCGGAACCTTAATGACTAGCACTGCTGTCGCAGCCGAAGGCTACGGCCTTCAAAATGCGAACACGAGTAAAGTTAAGTTCGACAAGTGGGTCTGTAAGCGCTGTGAAGTTGAAACAGGCTTTGCAGGCACTGTAGGTGTCGGCGCCGGCTACAACGACAGCGATGACATTCACTCAGCCAATGCCTTTGCCGCCGAAGATGAGTTCGCAGGCAAGGTCGATGCAGACCTTACTTATGCAGGTAAAGGCGGATACCGCGCCAGTATCGAGGCCGATAACCTTGGCATGGAAAATGGCCGCTTAGATATCAATGCCGGTAAGGCGGGGCAATACAACCTGAACCTGAACTACCGTCAAATTGCGACCTATAAGACTGACAGTGCAATGACCCCGTATCAAGGCGTTGGTGGAGATGACCTCACCCTGCCTGGTAACTGGCAAACAGCGGGATCCAGCCAGGAGATGAGTCAACTCTACTCCAGCTTGAACCCAACGGAGCTATCGCTTAAGCGTAAGCGCGCCGGAATGGGTATAGAGTATCAAGGCGAAGAGCTTTGGAGCACCTACGTTAACTATCAACGTGAGGATAAATCAGGCCTTAAGCAGACTTCGGGTAGCTTCTATAACCAATCTATGATGCTTGCCGAACCTGTTGATTACACAACAGATACCATCGAAGCCGGCATCAAGCTTCGTGGCGATAACTGGTTTACAGCCATCAACTACAATGGCTCTATCTTCAAGAATGAATATAGCCAGTTAGGCTTCGATAACGCCTTTAACCCAACCTTTGGTGCGGCGAATCGTGGTTATATGTCACTGGATCCGGATAACGAGTCTCATACGGTTTCATTGATGGGACAAGTCATCGCCGACAAAACTATCATGAGCGGTCGTGTCCACTACGGGCAGATGACTCAAGATCAAGAGTTTGTTACTTCAGGCTATGGTTATCAGGTTCCGGCTGAATCTCTCGATGGCCGTGTTGACATGACCGGGGTTAACCTCAAGTTAGTCTCACGTATCAACCGAAGTGTGCGTCTTAATGCTAGTTACGATTACACAGATCGTGACAACAAGACCAATGTCGAGCAGTGGACTCAGATCAGTATCGATGAGGTTAATGGTCAGGCCGCTTATAACACGCCTTACGATATCACCACCCAACGCGCTAAATTAGGTGTCGATTATCGTATTACCCGTGGTATGAAACTCGAGGCCGGATACGATTACCGTACCGATGACCGTAGTTACCAGGACCGCGAAACCACCGACGAACATACGCTGTGGACTAAGTTCCGTCTAAGTTCGTTCGATAACTGGGATATGTGGATCAAGGGTAGTTATGGCGAGCGTGATGGCTCAGATTATGAGGCTTCCCAGTGGACCTCTTCTGAGTCTAACGACCTGCTGCGTAAATACAACCTGGCTGACCGTAAGCGTACTATGATTGAAGCTCGTGTGACCCACAGCCCGATCGATACACTTACTTTAGACTTCGGTACCCGTTACGCCATCGATGACTATAATGAGACCCAGATCGGTCTGACCGAATCGAAAGATTTGAGCTATGATGCGAGTGTCAGTTACCTGCTCAACGACGATATGACTGTGACGGCCTTCTACAACCGTCAAAACATAGACTCAGATCAAGCTGGTAGCAGCAACTTCGCCGCACCAAACTGGACCGGTACAGTCGAAGATCAGGTCGATGTTATCGGTGCCGGATTTAGCTATAACAATCTGATGGAGAAGAAGTTACGCTTGGGCGTTGACTACACCTACTCAGATTCAGACAGTAGCACTCAAGTCACGCAAGGCATTACAGGTGACTATGGCGATTACTATGCTAAATCACATAACGTCAACATCTATGGTCAATATCAAGCCACACCAAAAATGGCGCTGAGATTAGATTATAAGATGGAAAAGTATCAGGATAATGATGCGGCAAATGAGATTGCACCGGATGGTATCTGGAATGTTGTGAGCTTCGGCTCTAACAGCCACGACTATACTGCGCATCTCATCATGCTGAGTATGAGTTATAAGCTATAAGCTATAAGCTATAAGCTATAAGCTATAAGAAAGGCCAGATTCCATCTGTATGGAAACTGGCCTTTTTATATCCCACTTTCAAACCTTGAGCTGGATCTGAACTTGCAGTTAAATTTCACTCAAGCTTATAAATTGGCTTGAATTATCACTCACTTTAGTAGATCTTAATGCAACTCTTTTTTATGCCTCATGAGATCCCATGACTTCACTGTTTAATCTTTTAATTACAGATACAAACGTATCAAAGTTCAGCACAAAACTTGCTAACATAATTAACTCAACCATGAGTATACGAGGAGTGCTGGCCAGCACACTTTTATTACTTATTCCCGCACCCGCCTTCGCCTTTAGTTCTGCCGGCTCTACAGCAACGGCTTTTATCATCCTGGTCTTAGGTAGCTTTACCATATTAAATCTTATCCTGAACGCCCTCTTCTTCTTCGCCGGTAGATACCAGAGCCGGCGTTTCAGTAAGGTCCATAGCCTTTGTTCACTCATTATTCCGGCAATTGCATTGGTTCTTACAGTGATAGATCACAGAGGCTTCGCGGATATGGCGTTTAACATAGGCCTGATCATCATCGCCGTTGCACTGGCGCTGCTCCCACTGCAGCTCACACTCAGTAAACGGGCTCAGAGTCCGCACGGCTCTTTGATCCTCGCACTGGGTGCCTTGGTGTTTCTCACCATCGCCTATCTGTTCCCGCCGGTGGCACTGTTTTCCATCCTGGTTGCGCATATGGCACTAAAAAGCCATAGCGATAACAAGGCACGCATCATCGCATTTGTTGCCTTAATCATCGGCTACCCCTTGATGGCTTACTGGCTATATCAAACCCTGCAGAAGTTAATCTCATAGCGACAGACCTCTGCGCCTTCTGATATAGATTGCACAATGAGCAGTGAAACCAGCCTCAACGAGTTAATTCAGCAGATATCCGCCTGTCAAAAATGTCGGGCGGAACTTCCCTGCCCGCCGAAACCTATCATTCAGCTCGACGCCAATGCAAAAATTCTTATTGCGGGTCAGGCTCCCGGACAAAAGGCCCATGATCAGGGAATGCCTTTTCAGGATATGAGCGGAGACAGGCTCAGAGAGTGGCTCGGTGTTTCGAGCTCACAATTTTATGACCCGAACCTGTTTGCCATAATACCTATGGGGTTTTGTTTTCCCGGACATATAATACGAGGTGGCAAAAAGGCAGGCGATAAGCCTCCGATGCCGGAGTGTGCCAAAAGTTGGCGTCAGGCAATCCTTAGCCATTTAGATAAAATCGAGCTCACAGTGATCCTTGGGCAGTACGCTATCGACTATCATCTGGCTACCCCCCCACAAGATTCCGGCACCGCCTCTACAAAACCAGGAAAAATATCGGTCACATCAGCAGTGGCTAACTGGAAAGAGTACTGGCCATCCCGGATAGTGCTGCCTCACCCCAGCCCACGAAACAATATCTGGCTTAAACGACATCCGGAATTTGAAGCTGAGCTACTCCCCATGCTCAAACAGAGAGTAAAGCAGATCATAAGATAGTACCTTAACCCCCTCTCACCAAACCGGCTTAAAAGCATCGGTAATGTAAGCTCGTTTTAAAATCTCTCAATCTCCCACAAAATGTCAGCGGTTGGCTAAACTTAAGCTTACCAGCTAACAAAATAAGGTTGCTTCGTGAGCGAATTGCCC
Source organism: uncultured Shewanella sp. (assembly GCF_947501225.1). Classification (GTDB taxonomy): domain Bacteria; phylum Pseudomonadota; class Gammaproteobacteria; order Enterobacterales; family Shewanellaceae; genus Shewanella. The sequence goes on along the minus strand of NZ_CANMUW010000001.1, from coordinate 561,917 downwards.
GGCAAGACACTTCCTCCCTACCCTTACTCCTCTATTCTTAATCTTGAGATAGAGGAGATAGACTGGCAGCGATGGCAACGCTTAGTTAATACCGTTGCCGACATGTTTAATGCGCCGGCCACATTTATCAATCAGGCAAATTTAAAGGGGATAGAGGTGATTATCGCCTCAGAGAAACCTGAAACCCACTATCAACCCGGTAGCAACAACCTGGACAGTAATATCTACTGCCATCATGTAGTAAAGAGCTCCTCAGAGCTCTACGTCCGCGACGCAAAGCAAGATCCACAGTGGAGTAACAATCCTGAATACACCGAAGATAATTATGTTTCCTATCTGGGGCTTCCTATCTCCTGGCCCGATGGCAGTGTGTTTGGCACCCTGTGTGTACTCGACACTAAAGTGACCGACTACCCTCAAAAATATATTAATGCTCTGGGCGTCATTAAAGAGGTGATTGACAGCGATCTTCGTCATCTCTATAAAGAGAACCAGTTACTCACTCTGAGTTATACGGATCCGTTAACGCAGATCTTCAACCGCAGGGGCTTTACCGATCTGCTGAGAAGCACTCAGGAGCTCGCCCAAAGGCTGAACAGAAAGCTAATCCTGCTCTACTTCGATCTCGATGAGTTCAAACGCGCCAATGACACATACGGCCATGATGTCGGCGATATCATGCTACAAAAATTTGCTAAAACGCTTAAAAAAAATAGCAGAAGCTGTGATCTCGTTGCCAGATGGGGAGGAGATGAGTTTATCGTTCTAATTCATGCTGAGAGTGAGAGCTGTGTGACGCTGTTTACCGAAAGGATGAATAGCTTGCTGGCGCAGCAACAGATAGATCCCCCCATTAAATACTCCTTCGGCTATGCGGTTATAAGACCCGGCGACAAGGCGGAGTTAGAGGAGCTGCTCAAACTTGCCGACGACTATATGTACCAAAACAAACTATCCAAGAAATAACCCAGCAGACAAGAGCATCAGCATAAAATGCGAGTCCAGAGTTGAAATCGAATTCAAAAAGTTGATAAACAGCTAAGCACAGGGATAAAATAACCAAATATTGGAATAACTTTAGATGGAACCTAAACCTTGTTTTCACCTTTCTTAAAGATCTGTATGGCATCTTCTATCTGTACCATGTTGTTAGCTTGCGGTGGCGGCGGAGCCGAGGGCAAAGCGACAACGGCACCGGATAGATCGAATAAACACGAATTCAGCGCAGATGTCATAAATTTAATTTCAGCTCCAGATACAGCCCGACTACACACCAAAGTTGACCTGTTTTATAAAAATGCCGCCATAGACGAAGTTGAGATAGCATCGAATCTGGATTATCTTCAAAAATTGCGCTCTGCCAGTTTCGGCTGGGAAGGCTTGCCTCAGGCCAAGCTGACCTTCAGGCTCAAGGATTCATTTAATAACCAGTCTGTGTTATCGACTAACACCATGGATTTTAGCTCTGCGCAGCAGGCTTTTTTCCTGCTCGCAATGGGCAAGACCTCGGGCCTTGAAAGGCGGAACTTACATCGGGTGAGTAAACTCAATGGGGTGGTCAACAGTTATCGCTTCACCCACGCCAATGCTCTCGCCCCCGGCAGCGTTGACATCTACAATGTGGATACCAAACAGGCACTGGTACTGAATCTGGGGTTCACTCAAACATCTAACGTGCATGTTTACGACACAAACCTGGCCGAAACCTCTGTCATAGTGATCCCATCGGGTACACAACCGAGCTTCAGTAACACCTCAAACTACCTGTTGCAAACATCACTCACCCACCCGGAGAGTAACCATCTAAACGTACTGATTGCTGACCCGGACTCACCGGGCAGATGGGCGATAAAGCAGTACAGAGAGTAGCGGCTAACAGGGGGGCTCCTCCTGTTTTGTTAGACTCTCTCAGGGCGTATTACTGTGAAGCAGCCGATTCAGATTGGACTGCTTCATCGAGTCGGCTTACTCCCACAAAAATGGGCTGATAGGTTGGCCCTCAATATAATACCAATCAGTAAAAAGATATGATCGCTCAGCGAGTGTTTCTGGCTGCCTGCTTCTGCGTTGAATGACTTCAAAAGGGAGCACCATTCCCTCATCCATTCGCCTTGAATTAGTTTGCCAAAATAACTCTGAGTAGATCACTTTCTTATACTAATTGGTATAGAAATACCTTAAGCTGACAAAAAATTTTGAGAGATCCCACCTTGTACTTTCTAGACTCGCGTTTGGCACAACAGATAGTCGACCGTACTATGATAATCATCGCCCATAACATCAATGTCATGAGCCACCATGGCATTATTCTGGGATCGGGCGATCCCCACCGAATCGGCGCGACTCATGAAGGTGCCCTACTCGCCATCAGCCAGAATCGAACCGTTGAGATCACCTCGGCTACCGCATCGGATCTACACGGCGTCAAAGCGGGTATTAACCTTCCCCTACATTACAAAGGGGAGATCATAGGTGTTATCGGCATCACAGGGGAGCCTGAACACCTTCGCAGCTATGGTGAGCTCCTTAAGATGACCGCCGAACTCATTGTCGAACAAGCCAGTTCACTGGAGCTCGCTCAATGGCAATATCGTCAAAAGGAGGAGTTTATTCTTCAACTGATTAAACCTGACAATGAGTTCAATGACCACCTGCTAAAGTGGGCCGCTCAACTGGGAATCGATCTGAGCGAACCGCGCGTGGCCGCAGTGATTCGGGTACAGGGAGATGAACAGCAGACCTCTGCCAATTCAGTACTTAAAATGGTGCTGAATCTACTTGAAAATCCGTCACGTGGAAACTTAGTGGCCATGACATCGATGACTGAGCTGGTTATCTTGAAACCCGCATATCTCGATGGTAAACAGTGGAACCCGGATCTGGAAAGTGAACGGATCGACCAGCTACTGTCGCGCTTGCCCGACGAGATGGCCGCCAGGCTGAACATATCACTCGGACAGTTCTTCCTTAAGCCTGCAGATATCAGCCGCTCCTATCAAACGGCTAAAGAAACCTTAGCGTTAGGCAGACAGCTGCATCCGGGGAAAAAAAAGTATCTCTTTGAAGATTACTCCCTCCGCGTACTCCTGTCTACGCTCAAAGGAGATTGGCGGGGAGTGGAGCTGACCACAGCCTATCAAGCTTTAATTGATAATGATAAGAGTGGTCAGCTCGAAAAAACATTAGCCGCTTACCTTACTCACTTCGGCGATCTGAAGATGTGTGCCGATACCCTGTTTATCCATAGAAACACACTAAGGTATCGGCTCGATAAAATTCAGCGGCTCACCGGCGTCAATATTCAACAGCTCGACGGGTTACTGCAACTCTATTTAGGTCAGATACTATTGAGGTAACGACTGTTGATGGGCCGATATAAATTCATTCATCAGCGCTTGCGCCCTTTGCTGCACGCTTTGAAGTGAATCCTCATCCGTCATCGTTTCTACTATTTCATAATAACATTTTATCTTGGGCTCAGTACCCGAAGGCCTGACAATGACGCGTCCGCCGCCCTCCAGTCGATAGATAAGCACGTCACTGTTTGGCAGCTCGATAGTCTCGGTGCGACCGTCGGCAAAGCGTCGCAGACCGCAGCTGATATCATCGACAGAGATGATGGCACGGCCGGCTATGGAGTCTGGCGGTGTCTCACGCAGATAGGCTCCAATATTCGGCGTATCAGGCTGCAGAGCAATACTGACCTGAGCATTGAGATGAAAGCCATGCTCGCGATATATCTCTTCCAGTCGATTCCAAATCGTCTTACCGCTCGCAGCAAGTTCGGCCGTCAGCTGTGAGAAGGCCAGTAGTGCCGACAAACCATCTTTATCCCAAACCATAGAGCCTACGGTATAACCTAAAGCCTCCTCGTAGGCGAACAGGAAACGATTATCATCGCGCTGCTCGCTCATTCCCACATTAGTCAGCCACTTGAAGCCGGTTAATGTTGTACGGCATGTCGCATTGAAGCTCGCGGCAACTTTTGATAACAGGCTGGATGAGACAATTGTGGTGCAGGTAAACCTTTGATCTTCTGCGCTGTGTGTCAGTAGATAATGGCCCAGCAACACACCGACCTGATCACCGGTTAACATCTGATATTCGGCTTCACCTGACCTGCGCACGGCAACGGCAAATCGGTCGGCATCGGGGTCATTGGCGCAAGCCAAAACCGCATCATGCTTTTTAGCCTCGGCTATCACCCTGTCCATCGCCCCGCTCTCTTCGGGGTTGGGAAACTTGACCGTTGGAAAGTCACCATCGGGCTCTCGCTGATCGGCAACCGAATAGAGATGATTGAACCCGGCGTCCCTGAGTACCGTTTCTGCCATTTGGGCACCAACACCATGCATCGCCGTATAGGAGAGGCTGACCAGATCCGGCCGTGTATGGTTCTGTAAAATGCCTGCTGTTTTAACTCCCCGACGATAGGCCTCATAAAAGTCAGTTTCCAACATGACCAAACTTTTAGTCGCAATGGCGTTGTCCAGCTCCTGCATCACGACGGGCCCTGTTGCCGCACTCTCTATACATGCGGCAATGCCGCTATCATGGGGTGGGATGATCTGTGCACCGTTGCCCCAGTAGACCTTATAACCATTGTACTGGGGGGGATTATGACTGGCCGTCACCACAATACCTGCCGCGGCGCCAAGATGGGTGACACCGAAGGCGACGAGTGGGGTTGGCGCAACCTCACAGGTCAAATAGACCTTGATCCCCATGGCTGCCAATACAGCGGCCGCATCCCGGGCGAACTGCTTAGAGTCATGTCGTCCGTCGTATCCTATGACGACTCCCCGCGGTGCAACATCCGGCACCTGCTGCTTGAGGTACAGGCCAACCCCAGCCGAGGTCTGTTGAACCACTAAGCGATTCATTCGCATAGGCCCCGCCCCGACCACGCCTCTGATCCCTGCGGTACCAAATACCAGACGTCCCGAGAAACGCTGCTTCAGCTGAGTTTCATCGCCGGCATCGAGTAACGCTTGTAGCTCCCTCTTGGTGCGAGGGTCAGGATCGTTGTCAATCCAATGCTTTACTTTAAATACTAGTTCAGTGTCCATCTTTCACTCCGGCATTATCCCCGTATGGTTATCACACAAGCACAAATGGTAATAATTACCATTTAGATTAGAAGCAAGAACCTGTCGGGACAAGTATATTTTCCTTAAATATAGGAAATGTTTAACTCACCTACCAGATGGTCTGACTCTTCAGACAGCACTCCATGACTATCAGGGGTCATAAGCACTCTTAATAATGATTAGTAAAAAAGTAACAGAGACAATGGCCCACGAAGTCAAACAGGGGTTAAACCCTTTAGTTCGATAATACTTACGGATCTCATCATCGTCCTGTGAGTATCGGAAGCAAAAAATATTTAACCCGCTTCTTTTTACTTCTCCTTTTATTACTCAGTGTTTTTCGGCCCTTCACTCTCGCAGGGCCATTTTTTAATTGGGGGCGACCTCACCAAAGGAGACACAATGAACAGCTACTTATATCTTGCTATAGCTATTATCTCGGAAGTGGTAGCAACCACGCTGCTACCGGTAACAGCAGGGTTTAGTCGCTTACTTCCCTCCATGGCGTGTGGTATCGGCTACGCCAGTGCTTTCTACTTTCTCTCTCTGGCGACCACCCATATCTCCACCGCCGTAGCCTATGCTATCTGGTGTGGCGCGGGCATAGTGTTAATCGTATTGATCGGTGCCATTCAGGGCAATGTGCCAAATCTTGATACTGTTTTCGGTATGGTGCTCATTATTATTGGGATCGCGCTGATCAATATGAATACCCCTACTCTGCACTAACCTCTCTTTTGGTATTGAGCGGCTAAGAATCAAATTTTACGACCCTGTCCCTTTTGCCGGTAATTAGGGCAGTCGGTTTAACTGAATTAGTGTAAAATTCACGGGTCCTCAACACCAAAAATTATCGTCGATGAGTAAAAACCAGATAGAAATCCATATTAAAGTGTCCTCCCTTGATGATGACGCAGCCGCGCTATTAGCCCTTGAATCTGGTTTATCGAAACAGATAATCAAACAGGCAATGAACAAGGGAGCCGTCTGGCTGACACGCGGTAAGCAGACACAGAGGTTACGCCGCGCCAAGAGAGCACTTAAGATAGGTGATGAGCTCCACCTCTACTATAACCAGCAGGTGCTCGCGCAAGAGGTCGAAAATGCCGAGCTTATCGCCGATGAGGGCCTGTACAGTCTCTGGTACAAGCCATACGGCATGTTGTGCCAAGGTTCAAAGTGGGGTGATCATACGACGATCAATCGTTATGTTGAGACCCACCTGACTCCGCAACGGCCTGCATTCATCATCCACAGGTTAGACAGGGCGGCCACAGGCCTGGTACTTATCGGCCACAGCCGACAAACAACGGCGGCGTTAGCCAAGTTATTCGAACAGAGGTCATTAGATAAATATTATCAGGTCATCGTTGAGGGGCAGTTTTCCCATAATGGCACCGGTGAATCTGTGACAATCGATAGCGAGGTCGATGGTAAGCCTGCCCGTTCGCACGCCACGCTGCTTAAATATGATGCATCACAAAACCGCTCACTCGTTCAGGTGAAGATAGAAACAGGGCGTAAACATCAGATCCGTATTCATATGGCATCTATCGGCTACCCTGTAGTCGGAGACCGCCAACATGGCATTGCAGATGACTCAGAGGTCAACCTGCAACTGACCTCATGCTACCTGAAGTTTCCCTGTCCGATTACGGGTAAACAGAGGGAGTTTGAGTTACCCCAAAGGCTCAGACCTGAACTGTAACGACGCTGACTCCTCATATTTAAAGAGCTGTTTCATATAAACCTCTTGCGCAGGGGAAGTCTCCCTAATCAAGGGCTTTACTGATAACGGTTACCTGACTGAACTGGCGATATCCGTCGCCGGAACCATGATAACCAAAGCCACTCTGCTTGGCGCCGACCCAGGGATTATCCCCGACACCAAAAACACTCTTATTGATGCCTATCATGCCGGCCTCTAAGCGGCTGGCAACCAGCTCAGTCGCTACCTCATCACGACCAAACACCACGGCACCTAACCCGTAAACCGTATCATTTGCCTGACACACTGCGTCATCGAGATCGCGATAACGTGTGATACAAATAACGGGCCCGAAGGTTTCCTCTCCGGCGATAGACATATCTTCTGTCACACCTGCCAGCACCGTCGGCATCACATAACCACTCCTTAGGTGTTTTCCTCCGAATAACAAACGGGCGCCTTTGCTTATAGCATCATCGATTTGATTGGCCACATGTAAGCTCTGTTTGCTGTGGATCATAGGTCCCATCTGCACGCCGGCTTCATTCCAGGGACCCACCCTGATCTTTTTCGATAACTCTGTTACCCGCAGCTCAAAATCATCGGCGATATCCTCATGTACAAACACCCGTTCGGTTGAGACGCACATCTGACCTGAATTATCCACACTATTACTCACCGCAAAATCGGCGGCGCTCTCAATATCTGCATCCCTTAACACGATGAGAGGGTCTTTGCCGCCTAACTCGAGAATCAATCGCTTCAGGCCGTCTGCGCTGCGCTTCATGATATCTATGCCAACGGCACGGGAGCCGGTAAAAGTGATCAGGTTGATATCGGCTTCTACCAGAGCCTTTCCCTGCTCATCCGCTCCGTGAGCTATTTGTAATACCCCCGCCGGGAGAAATTGGTTTAGCGTGTCTACGTAACACTGTGCTATCAAGGGCGTCTCTTCCGAGGGTTTTAATATCACAGTATTACCCGCCATCAGTGCTGGAATAACCATCCACTGGGGCATCGCCATGGGGTAGTTCCATGGGCTGATAACGCCGACAACGCCTAGTGGCCGGTAGGTTATCCGGGTTTGTGTAGTGTTAGTGTCGTGAACTACCGTCTGCAAGGCTGACTTAATCGCTTTAACTTTCCCCGCCATGCCATTGCCACAACTTCGAACCTCACCAATACCACTTTTCAAGGGCTTGCCCATCTCTTTACTCAGTATCTCACCAAAATCTTCGGCGTTATCCACTAAGGCCTGACCGGCATTCTCTAAACATTTAGCCCTGTCGTCTAAAGAGATCTCTCTCCATGTTTTCAGTGCCTCTCTTGCTACCCTAACCTGTTTATGGAGCTCCTGTGTAGACGTGACTTCGACCTCTCCGACGACCTCGAGCGTCGCGGGGTTTATCGATTTTAAGGTCCTGTTCATAACCCTCCCTCCACGGAACATTAATTGATATGCAAACGGGTCACTTACGGTTTTTTAAAAATGTACGCTTAACCGCAATCTTACCGCCTTTAAAGGTGAAGAGGTCACACCCCTCTATCTCGAGAGTTGAGCCATCCATGTTTGTTGCGACAAATGTCCATTCGCTGCAACCTCTGTCGGCGCTTACAAAGTGGCTGACATTTTCAAAACGCACATCCGGGAAATCATGCCAAACCGACATAAAACGTTTCTTAACCTGGCTATAGCCGGTATATCGGGTACCGAACTTCTCCTCCCCACCGGCAGTTTCAAACACACAATCTTGAGACATATAGGCCATGATCTTGTCGATGTCATGTGCATTCCACGCATCACTATATAAGCTAAGATCGTCACTATTCATCATCATTTCCCGACAGATATTCAATGACTAAACCTGCTCAGGAGCCAGAACAGGCTAAACAGCAAGAGTTATGAGTATAGCAACTACAGTCATTTTCGGGTTCAGCCCCATCATTGGGCATAAATGATTCAGGATAAGTGGGTCAGAGTTATTGCTGAACGACACTCGAGACCTGAGCGTCGCCTTGTGCAGGGACTTGGGTAATATCAGCTATGTCTCTCATCTATGCCCTGGAGTATGACCCAAGGTTGAGCGCGCTCCTCATAGATAGAGATCTTAGGGTTAGGTAATCTGAGGTTAGATTGCTCAGCGAGTAAAGAGTGCTCATCGGCAAAGTTCCCCATAGGGATCACCACATCCTTGGGGGCGACATCGAGAATAAACCATAATGTCGCGCCACAGTCGGGACAGAAATGAAAACAGACTTCAGAGCCACTATCTGCGGTGCGGCGATAGCTCCTGCTCTGCCCGGCAAAATCGACATTTGGGGCATCAAATCTAACCTGAACACCGAAGGCGCTACCGGTACGTTTCTGACATGCTGTGCAGTGACACACAGACACTCTCTTAGGCTCACCGATACAGGTCACCGATAGCTGACCACAGTTACAGCTGGCACTCCGGATAAGCCGCTTATCCTCACTATCTTGTTGCATCTTTCACTCCTTGAATGCCACTGATGCTTCACTCTATAACCGGCCGGACTCATACCCTTCGACTGACTCCGCCCGGCTCGATTTAAACTGGGTTAGCGTTAAGATATGCTCTCAACTTCTCCATCCCCGAATCAATACTCACCAGGGGCGAGTAGCCCAGATCTCTTTTAGCCGCCGAGATATCGAAGTAGTGGCTGGTAGAGAGTTGCCTCGCCACGAAGCGGGTCATCAAAGGCTCTTGTGTTTTGCCAAGCAGGCCATAGACAGTTTCGAGTAACACACCGACAGCATATGCCAGGTTAGCGGGTACTCGCTTATTGACCTCAGGCAGGTCAACACAGTTCAATATCTTGTTGAGCATGGCGGCCATGGTAATCGGTTCATCATTGCTCAGAAAATAAGCTTTACCGGCTGCAGAGGTATTCACATCGGTGAGGTTCTGCGCTGCGAGTATATGCGCGTAGGCAGCATTGCCAACATAGATTGTATCGACAAGTTTATCCTCCTGCCCCACTAACTTGAGCCGCCCGGCGCGGGCTCTTTCGATAACGCGAGGCACTAGATGGGGGTCTTCGGGCCCCCAGATCAGGTGCGGTCTTAAAGCGACCGTTTTTAGATCTGAGCCGTTGGCGTCGAGTACCATCTGCTCGGCAATCGCCTTAGACTCACCGTAATAGTTTAGGTACTTTTCGGCATAGGGTGCCGCTTCATTGACTCCCGCCTCATCCACGCCGGCAAAGGTGACACTTGGAGTACTGGTATAGACCAGATACTCAATATGAAGCCTCTTACAGGCGTTAATGACATTGGCCGCACCATCGACATTGGGCGAGAAGTAACTCTGTTTACTGCCCCACACACCGGCTTTAGAAGCCACATGAAACACCAGGTCGCAACCCTTCATCGCGTCGACAACGGCATCGGCATCGGCGATATCCCCCTGAACCATATCGACCCCCATGGCAGACAGATCCGGATAGGTACCACGGGCATAGCCGGTAACCTCTATGCCAGCGGCGATCAATCGCCGGCAAACAGCCTTGCCCAGAAAGCCACCGGCCCCGGTAACAAACGCCCGCTTAACCTGGCCTCTCAACTTATTGAGCGCCACTTGTTCATCAATATGATACGCATCCAGCGCCGCGACGCGATTTTTCAAAGGAGAATGACTGACTGACACCTGACTACTCCTTATGAGTTTTCTGAGCCCAAACGGCCAGTTTTTCACGGAAAATTTTGGCATTATGACGTATGTCGACCGGAAACTGAGGATGAATAAGGAAGCGCTTTATCCCTCTTGTTTGCAGGTGTTGACCGGCGATCTCGTTAAGCTCGGCGAACAAGCCCGCCGCCATGGCGCATCCAGGCGACTTTTCGAGCTCTATGCACAACAGAGGCACCGTTTCCCCCCCCACCTCTACACCGACCAAGGCGGAGCGTTTTACCTGTGGGTGGGTATTAAAGATCCGCTCACAGGGGATAGAGAAGTATCGGCCAGGTTCCCCCTTGGCACTTCGACTTGCATCTACCCGGTGCGCCTTACGGCCACACATCCAGAGCTTGCCTTCATCATCCAGATAACCTAAGTCGCCCATACGATGACGAATGCTGTTGCCATCATGGATCTTCGCTAATTGTGTGGCGCTGTCCCGGCAGTAATAACTGCGGCTGACCATAGGTCCCTTGACGACAATCTCACCTATTTCGCCCGGCTTTAACCTTAAACCTTCATCCCACCGGGGGATCGGCGCCTCGCTGATATCGATAATGGCGATATCGACCCCCTCTATCGGCTTTCCAACGCAGATACCACCACCGTTGTCGGTGACAGAGGTTGTTGCAAAAAGGGCCTCACTGCCAATTTTGCTTAGTGGCAGAGACTCGGTTGCACCATAGGAGTTCAGCACCTCGACCCCATCACTGAGCATCTGGCTGAAATGCTGAATCGAGGCGATGGTAGCTGGAGCACCGGCAGAGATAACCCGTTTTATGCTGGGTAATTGATGCGTATGAGACGATGTAACGCCTGCCCGCCCCAGTCGTTCGATCAGCGCCGGATTTACAAACATATTACTGCATTGATACTTCTCTATCGCGGCAAACAGATAATCCGGATTGGCGGTAATGGGCTTACTGGCATCCATCTCAGGTACGATAGAAGCCATCCCAAGGGCCGGGCCAAACAGAGAGAAGAGTGGAAAGGTCGCCAGATCCCGCTCACCCGGAGCGATACCATAGTCGTGTTTTAACGCACTTATCTGCGCTTCAAACATTTTATGGGAATACACGACCCCCTTTGGCGTACCGGTACTGCCACTGGTAAATAAAATGGCTGCCATCTCATCTTCATCGAGCCAGGCCATCTCATAGGAATCTTCAGGTGCAGTCCCACTCGCCCGACTTATCAGGGCATCGAGACTCACTCCGCCCCATAACCCGCTGCCGCCGACTGTCACAAGATGCTTAACCGATCCCTTCCCCCAGGAGAATAGCCTTCTGGCCATATGAGCCTTAGGAATGCCGATAAAGGCATCGGGCTGAGACTCGATGAAACACTGCTTAAGGTTCTTAACCCCCATCCCGGGATCCACAAGAATTGGAACGATACCGGCTTTAAAGAGTGCGAAGGTCAGAGTGAAGAAATCGATGCTGGGTGTCACCATCAACACGGCTTTCATGCCACGTTTAATGCCGTAGGCGTTTAACCCATGGGCGAGCTTATTGCTGCGCTTATCGAGCTCTCTGAAGGTCAGTTCCCGGTAATGCAGCGATGATTTAGCAGAAAATATTGAGCCGGATGCTTGCTGCACGGCAACGGCTAGCTCAGCTGATAAGTGCTCTGCGGCGTAATTCAGGTGACGGCAAAGATTAGCACCGGCTCCCCTATCCATTTTCGATGAGTCAGACATAATCGGTCACCTTTCCCGCTTTATTTATTCTCCGGCGGTTCAAATCAGAACCGCCGGAGCCTCTGGCCAGGTATGTTTAGCTATTATTGACAGGAGAGTTAGCCGACATAAAGTCAGTGACGTGGCCTACCACCTCATCCATTGCATCTTCGAGAATATAGTGCCCGCAATCGGCAAACTCATGCACAACGGCATGAGGCATCTCACTCTTCCACTGGTCGAGAAAGTGCTTATCAAACACAAAGTCCTGTAAACCCCAGCAGATAAGTGTTGGTACCTTAGCAAACTTCGGCAGGCTCGCCGCAATTTCAGAGACTAGCTCATAATTTCTATCGCCGGGTTTCAGAGGAATATCCTGAACAAATCTCAACGTCGATATACGATTTGCCCATGAATTGAAGGGAGCGACATAAGCCTGCCTTATCTCCTTCGACATAGGTTTACGTTTCACACCGACATAGGACGCGATAGAGGAGAAGGCATTGAAACCACGGACTAAAACTGTGCCTAACAGGGTATTTCGGCAGATCCACAGAGGCCAGGGAAAGGGCTTAGACGAAGGAAGATGGAAAGCACCGGTATTGAGTATGACAAGACGTTTAATTCTCTCGGGATAACGAGCGGCGTAGCCCATGCCAATCATTCCTCCCCAGTCGTGCACGATTAAGGTGATATTCTCCTTCACCTCAAGGCTTTCGAGCAGGGCTTCGAGATCGTCGATACGACTCTTAAGCGTATAGTCATAACCACTGTCATCGGGCTTATCCGATAAACCACAACCGATATGATCCGGCACGATACACTGATGATTGTCACGCAGAGCGGAAACCAGATTACGATAATAGAAAGACCAGCTGGGGTTACCATGAACCATGACAACAGGCTCGCCCTCTCCTTCATTCACATACTGTAACTTATTGCCGTTTCTGTCTAGATAGTTGCGCTTGAAGGGAAACAGAGTGTCTAACATGACGCTTCCTAAATATTCTTATTTTATGGCCGGATTAGGGGCCATCGACTATATAGTGCACATAGGGTGATTAAACTCACCCGGCAGCCATGAAAATCTATACTGCCGAGTCAACCACTCACTCCCCATAGTGATCACTGGTGTTTATCTGGAAAGTGTTACCACTTGATCCCAAGCATCATGCAGTTTAAACCACTACCTATGCCAAGGAAGCTGACCTGGTCCCCCTTCTGCAGGAAACCTTGATCATGAGCCATTGCTGCGGTGACAGGCAGAGATACTGTCCCCATATTGCCCAGCAATTGGTAAGTAGGAAACTCTTTCTCTTGAGGAATATTCAGTGCATCGAGCACCTGACGACGGTTAGATGCCCCAACCTGATGACAGATAACTTTATCGACCTGCTCAACCAGCCAGTTTCTCTGTTCTAAGAAGTGGCTCCAGGTATGGCGTGCAAGTTCAACCCCCTCTTTGAGCAGGGCGACACCGTCGGTGCGCATAAACTCACGATAGAGGTGTACCCCCGCCTCCTGTAAGCCCCACTGACAAAGATTGTGGTGCTCGGGAGCCGACAGATGACTCGCGCCCAACAGTTGATGTTGGCGTTCACTCTGAAGAGGCAGACTACCATCGGTCAATAGCACCGCAACCGCACCGGAACCACCGGTTAACGTAGCCAGAGACTGGGCATAGTTCTGCATGGTGGGCTCGGCGAGCATATTATCGATAGTGATATCGACAATGTGACGTGCCGACTCACAAGAGACAACTAAACCGGCTTTGATCTGACCCAGCTCGATACGATTGGCAATATCCAGGATACCGGACAGGACGCCTAAGCAGGCGTTACTGATATCATAGATTGCGGTGTCTTTCGATACGCCAAGTTCGGCGGCGATACGACATGCCGTGGCCGGTTCATGCTGATCACGACAAACGCCTGTATAGACGACAGCGCCGAGATCGCCAACCTGTATACCGGTTTCATCGATGGCTTTATGTGCAGCCGCTAATGCTCCGTCTGACAGTCTGTGACCTTTAGGCCACCAGCGACGCTCTTGGATCCCGGTTAATGCAGCCAGCTGGCCCATAGGAATACGAAACTTTTTATATAGCGGTGCCAATCGAGATTCTAATTCGGAAGTGGACACCACTTCAGGTGCCAGTTCATACGCCAGGCTATTGATAAATACTCGGGAATATTTCATGAAACAGTATTATTTCGCTCACTATATCGGCGCTTCGACAGCCAATAAATATTGTTATTTAGTGTTAACCCGACATTTGAGCAAGAAAAAGCTAATGATTCAATAAAAAACGGCCCAAGGTCCGATTTTTTCAACAATTAACTCTATGCTTAACTACAAAGTCACGGCTCTTTGATTAGAAAACGTTCACACATTAACCCGCCTCACCTTAATAAACAGTGACTTAGATTTTAATTTTTCGTAAAAGCCGTTTTCGCCTATTTTTTAGCCTGAATGAGTGCATTACGGGGGGTAACCCGCTCGGAACAAAAATGGTTGAGCGTGACACTATAGCCCTGCTCCTCAAGAAAGCAGACCCTATCCAGTAACAACCAATGCTCGAGCACAGAACGGAAGAGATGAGCGACCAGATCGACTCGTCGGGTCAAGCGCTGACGGGTTAACCCCAACTGCTCAAAATATCCAAAATCGACTCTATCTGGTAAATTCACCAACTTGGTCTGCGCAGCCCAGAGGCAAAAGTCGCTGAAATCTCCACTAAGCTGACTCTGCTTAACCGAAGGTATAGGCAGATATCGATCTTGGCCCCTGGCCTCTCGCTGCAGCGAGTCAAATCCCAGGCGCCATGCTATCTCCTTATGCCTCAACTGCTGTTGCTTGCTGCCGGCTATGGTGCTTTGCTGAAGTGGCAACTGTAGGTCATGCCGGCTCAATGTTAACTGGCTATTGCGACCACCGACACTGAGCCCCTCATACTCTTTGGCGCGAATGAGATGATAACAGCATGGCGAAAATGCGATATTTTTCGTTCCGGCTGCAGAAGCTAACTGAAGTAAGCGAACGTGAAGATCGCCACAAGCATGCAGAGCCACAGCCTGTTGCTCAGCCTTCAACTGACTCAGCTTAGCTTCAAACGCATCGCCGCAGATGAAACGCTGTGGCAGATGCCACTGCCTGGCAAAAGCTGAGCCCGCATCACACAGACTCTGTTGCCACTCGAGGCTGACAACTGGTCGATTATGCACCTTTGCAATGAGTCGCCCCAAATGGCCCTTACCGGCACACCACTCGAGGACCTCGCTGTCACACCGGGTTAACTGCGCCGTGAAGGCGCTGATCTGTTCAAACTTCCGCCCTTTAATACCTGCACTGAAGTGGGAGAGTGCTTTAGTCGGTAGCAGGTCAGCAGCAGGTTTATCGCACATAGGTGCAGAGATATTCAACAGGCTCAGATCCCACTCCCGGCCTGCATCCGAAAGATCTTGAGTTAAGGCCGGCTGTAGCACTGCAATCAGCTCTGACTGGACTCTGTCTAGATCATCGATCGCTTTATCAGGGATGGCCCAAACAGATTCGGCCAAATGGGGAAACTTATCCGCCCATGGCAGCGACGTGCAATCGAATGCCCTGACTTGCCACAGGTCTCGGCTTTGCAGCAACAGGGAGTTCAGTCGTTCAAATAGCACACTGTGTGAGGACTTTTTCGGGATATTATGCATAGTCTGAATAGTTGCCACTCGATTTTCGGGATATCTGAGATTGCGGTACGAGCTACGAGCTACGAGGTACGAGGTACGAGCCGGGATTATAAAGCAGAAGCCTTAGGAAGCATAATCAGAAAAACGTTACGCGGTGCGAAGAATATAAATCAACGGCGGTTAACTCTATCGCCGTCACCCACTTTTAAACAAAATGTCTGTAGGTGACAGCGTTCAGGCGAGTGCTAAACTTAAAACTAATGTGCTTTTTGCGTTTTCTTAACTTCCATACGCTTCCCCAGCCATACGCCTAAGCCTAAAGGAGCGAAGAATACGACGAAGAGAAAGAGGACGAAGTAGAGGATCAAACTCTTAAGGGTCTTGGTCAGCTCCTGAAATACCACCTCAACAGTATGTTTGGACAGCTCATCTAAATTAGCCGCTGCGGCAACACGCTCTCTTGCTACCATCTGCTCCAAAGCCATACGTTCACTCTTCACCATCAGCTCCAGTGCTTGCCGCTCTTTTGACAGTTGAGCCAGTTTGCTGTCCGTCGAGTCACTGAGTTGCTGTAACAGGGGGCTCAGTTCACGGCGCATATCGACCGCCAGAGCCTGCATCATCTCGGGACTTTGCGCCATCAACTCCTGAAATTTTGCCGATGTAACACTGATATGCTCCAGGGTCTTCTGTATCTCTTCGGCATTAATATTGGAGTGCATGGCATACAACTCGGCCTTCCACCCCAAAATTTTAGGCATTTGCGCCGAGATCATCGCCATACGCTCAGATATATCGCTCATAACCTCAGGCACAGAGCCAAAGGTTGTCACCGCTTCAAACTCGTTTATCTCTCTGAATTTCAACCAATCATTAAATGCCGACTTTCGACTGAAGGTCATCTCGGTTAGTGGGTTTTCGGCCACATACTGTTCGATGAATTCACGATTTTTTTTAAACTCCCCGGGCTTTAAAAAACCTTTCGCGGTCGACTCGAACTCAGATTGCAACGCCTGGCTGACCTCGACGACCCGTCGCTGCTGCGACCCAAAAAGCCTCTTCCCCGCGCCGTCTTCATAGAATGCTGTCATCTGCGCAGTAAATGCCCAGGTATCGACCATGGCCGCGACAGGTGAAGTTTGAAAAATTGTTCTCTGCAGTGCCTGTTCAGAGTAGATCTTCCACATCAAAGCATTTGATTTGAGGTAAATATCTTGCGATTCGACACCTTCGAATGATGCAATTTCATCGGCTGCTAGTTCGACCTGACTATAAAACGAACTACTGAAGTCGCGACTGAATACCCGCATATTGAGCTGTTCCTGAGGCAGAGGCTCGATACCACTTTCAAGCTTAACTTCCAACAGTGAACACGCCGTTGTAAACAGAGCCAGCATGCTCATAACCGTTAAGCGCAATAACACTTTCATAAAGCCCCCGATGTCTTTCAATCCTTTGAAAAGTTGAGATAAAAAATAGATATATAGATATGTAAGTTTAACTTACTCACCGCCTATTACCTATAACTGATGCTGTTATCGGTTATTCAGTGAGCCAATACTCATTAAACACTCAACTCTACAATCATCGTTCCGGGCCAGACTCTCCCCCACCAGAATAGCCACCTAACATTAATTCACCTTGAATACCATGACAAAGAACATTAAAATCCGCATCAATAAAAATATGGTTATCAACTAATAATAACGGATGTGACATGATTCAATCTCCTTGTGTGGCGAAGTGCGGTGTAAACGAAGACGATATCTGCATGGGATGCTATCGAAATATCGATGAAATCGTCGGCTGGAGTAAAGCCGATGACGCGTTCAAGGCCCAGGTCTGGAAGAAGATCCCAGGCCGTAAGGCGGAGTTAGGCAAAGGGGAAAATAGTCAAAAGATAAGCAAGGAGAGGTGGCAGGAGGTCGCGGCGCGCCTCGAAGAGGAGGCATTAGCTTAAGCTGGCCCCGAGTCCCTATTCACATGAGCATCAGAGCTCTTAATCCTGTCTCTGATGCGTTTCGGTCAACCGGATAACCCACGGGCACCAGATTAACTGGAGCCCAAGGGCCTCTTACTTCTTACTCATCATGCCCTTGAGATCGGCAAAAGGGTTATAGGTCGCAGCCTCAACCTCTGTTTCCTTTGTCGAACCGTATTGAATCAACTCCTCATACTTAGAGTGCTCATTATCGTGGCAATAGAGACATAACAGCTCCCAGTTAGAGCCGTCTGATGGGTTGTTATCATGATTATGATCTCTGTGGTGGACAGTTAGCTCACGCAGGTTGGCATTATTGAACTCTCGTGTACAACGCCCACAGACCCAGGGGTAGAGCTTAAGCGCCTGCTCCCGATAGCCAGTTTCTCGCTTCGCTTTATACTCTCTGGCTTCTGCCAATACTCTATCTAACTTACTCTGGCCTTGGTTTGCTGACATGGTTTTATCTCGACTTATGTTTGAACCTTGATTCATACCCATTGTTAAACGCCTCTCACAGAGGCTACGAATACGATAATTAATCGCTGAATGAGTGAATATAAAAAACAGCCCTGATGATACCATCAGGGCTGTTTTATTTTAACTGGGTTTTTGAGACAAAATATTTACCCTGTCCCGGCTTAACCTGTCTTTTAACCTAAGTACTCTGAACTGGACAGGTGCAGGTAATGAAGATACTTCTCATATTGAGTCACCACGTCGGCCAGGATCTGCTCTTCGGTGAAGCCCATCACATCATAATGTTGGCCACCATGTTCCAGGAACACCTCCACCCGGTAATACTCCGTTTCTCCCTCATCCAGTTCACTCTCGATAGGATTGATTATTGAGAATGCACGAATACGCAATCCATAGGCGAAGTCATCATACTCTTCGTTCGCAATGACGAAACGAATACGATTGTCGAAATGCAACACTTCGGCCGGGATCTCCTTACTGATAAAGCTCTCACACACCTTTTCCAGAGCCGGTGTAGCCACTTTATCCAGAAAATCCTGGGCATCTTTCTGGCTCGGGTGAGACACCAGAACATCGATATGATCTTCCCAATTCACGTTAGTTTTACTGAACTGCACACTGGTATTATGCAGCTGAACACTATTGATCTTAAGCCAGTCATCCTGCAGCGCCTTATATAAACCGAAACACATCAGGAGCATCACTAAGAGGAAAGGCAAGGCACTGGCAATCGCGACAGTTTGTAGCGCTTGCAGCCCCCCGGCAAGCAGTAACACGGAAGCCACGACCCCCTGTAGTAACGCCCAAAAGACGCGTTGCCATACGGGGGCATCGTGATCACCACCGGATGTCAGGTTATCGATAACCAGTGAGCCCGAATCGGAAGAGGTGACGAAGAAGGTCACAACCAAACACAGTGCAATAGTCGATAACACAAGAGAGAGCGGCATATGCTCGAAAAAGACAAACAGCGCCACCGAGACATCAGACGATACGGCATCGGTCAGATAAGATGCGCCATGGTTCATAATCGCATCTATCGCCGTGTTGCCAAAGACTGTCATCCACAGGAAGGTGAAAGCTGAAGGTACAAACAACACACCGACTAAAAACTCACGGATAGTTCTGCCACGGGAGACGCGGGCAATAAAAGTACCGACAAATGGTGACCATGAGATCCACCAGCCCCAGTAGAGCAGAGTCCAACCACCAATCCAGTCATTTTTCTGCTCATAGGCATATAAGTTAAATGTCTTGCCGACTATGTCGCTCAAGTAGGCACCGGTGTTTTGTACAAAAGCTTGCAACAGTTCGACGGTTGGCCCGAAGATCAGCACAAATAGCAACAGCAATACCGCTAAACCTAAATTCAGCTCACTGAGTCGTTTAACCCCTTTATCCAATCCTGAGAAAACCGAGAGTGTCGCAATCAGCGAGATGGCAACGATGAGTCCAACCTGTATATAGGTATTCACCGGCACATCGAGTAGGTAATGCAGACCGGAGTTGACCTGTAAAACACCAAAACCTAAAGATGTTGCCACACCGAACATGGTACCTAAAACGGCGAAGGTATCCACCGCATGACCTATAGGGCCATAGATACGCTCACCAATCAGAGGATACAGTGCACTTCTGGGAAGCAGTGGCAATTTATGTCTGTAGGAGAAGTAAGCCAGACTCAGGGCAACGACTGCGTAGATAGCCCAGGCATGGATCCCCCAATGGAAGAAAGTGATCTTCATGGCATCTTTGGCCGCCTGAATAGACTCGGGCGTCGCATCCGGTGGTGCCAGGTAGTGCATAACAGGCTCGGCAACACCGAAAAACATCAAGCCAATTCCCATACCTGCAGAAAACAGCATGGCTATCCAGCTTTTGTAGCTGTAATCGGGTTCGGCATGATCCGGACCTAACTTAATATCACCGAAACGGCTCACCATCACAAAGATTATAAATATCAAAAAGATGGCAACACCTAGAACGTAAAGCCAACCGGCTTTAAGCTCAAACCAGGATTGAGCAGATTTAAAAACAGCTTGTGCTTGTACAGGCCAAAGCGCACCGACAAGTACCATAAACGCAATAAGTAAAACAGATGAGAAAAAAACAGGAGGATTAATACTGGATTTTATCGACATAAAACTCTCGCAAATTAGCAAATAGTTGATACAACTCACTCAACTACAAGAGATTCCGGCCAACATTAGACGGTGAGGCATCATACAGTTTCTCGCAACTGTATCTGTGGCGGAAATCACAATTTGTGAACGCCAACAAAGGCTATATACTTGGCTTTTCGGCCAAGGTTTCAAGCTTAAATTTGATTAAAAAGCTAAAACGACAAATCCCATTCAATAGCGACCAAATCTTGAGAATTTAATCTGCTCCGGCACTATTGAATACAATCTGTCTATACACAAAGATATGTATACTATACATGAAATTCGGCTTTAAATCTGAGCAGAGTTCATATAAACAGACAAGCGGCTAAGTAGCCGCTTGTTTTTAAAGGTTTTATTTTTATTAAATTGACGAAGTACCAACAGTTAAAGGTTAAGGTCTTTCTCCATCTCCTCATAGGAGACATGACGTACATCCTTTCCCTTCACGTAATAGATGATGTACTCACAGATATTCTGACAACGATCCCCCACCCGCTCGACGGCCCGCGCAGCCCACAGTACATCTAACACCTCAGGTATGGAGCGTGGATCGGCCATCATATAGGTCATCAACTGACGGATGATCCCCTCATACTCCTTATCTAACTTAAAATCCTCTTTGTGAAGCTCCAGCGCAACTTCGGCATCCATACGAGCCAGTGCATCCAGTGTTGCATTAAGCATTCGCGTGGCATGACGTCCCATGTTCTCGATGCTGACCAACAGAGGCTGCTGATTTTTAGACCGTTTATCCATCGCGGCTTTGGCTATCTTAACGCACGCATCGCCAATACGTTCCAGATCGGTAATGGTTTTTGAGATGGCCAGTACCAGGCGCAGATCACTGGCCGCCGGCTGACGCTTGGCTATGATGCGGGTACACTCTTCATCTATGGTCACCTCCATCCCATTAACCTTATGATCGCCCTCGATGACTTTCTGCGCTAACTCAGAATCCAGGGTGCTCAACGCATCCAGAGACTGCTCTAATTGACGCTCGACTAATCCACCCATGGCTAACACACGATTACGGATATCATCTAACTCGGCATTGAACTGTCCCGATATATGCTTATTTAAATTCATATTTTCCATTGCAAATCACACCTTTTATATTCTATTAAACCTGACAACTAAGCGTATTAATCCCGATATGAAACGGCTCAGTTATCCGTATCGGCCTGTAATGTAATCTTCCGTTTTCCGCTGCCTCGGCGTGGTAAATATGGTGTTAGTATCGGCATACTCGACCAACTCGCCCATATACATGAAAGCGGTCTGATCAGAGACCCGCGCCGCCTGTTGCATGTTATGGGTAACGATCACTACCGTGTATTTAGATTTTAGATCGGTGATCAACTCCTCAATCGTCAGTGTCGAGATGGGGTCGAGTGCAGACGTCGGCTCATCGAGAAGCAGTACCTCCGGTTCGATGGCGATAGCGCGAGCGATCACCAGACGCTGCTGCTGACCACCAGAGAGACCGAAAGCGTTGTCATGTAGTCTGTCTTTCACCTCATCCCATATTGCTGCGCCACGCAGTGAGCGCTCGGCCGCCTCATCCAGCTCCCGGCGATTATTCACCCCCTGAAGGCGCAGTCCATAAACCACATTTTCATAAATTGATTTTGGAAATGGATTTGGCCGCTGGAACACCATGCCGACATTTCTGCGCAGAGAGGCAACATCGACCTCTTTATCATAGATATTCTGTCCATTGAGTAAGATCTCACCACCGATATGACAGTTATCAACCAGGTCATTCATCCGGTTGATACAGCGCAGCAGTGTAGACTTACCACAACCACTGGGACCGATAAATGCTGTCACCTGTTTCTCGGGGATCTTCATCGACACATCGAAGAGCGCCTGTTTCTCACCATATTTCAGATCTAAGTTACGGATCTCCAGGGCTGTCTCTTCCTGGCTCAAATTACTCAGATCGATTGAGTTTGTGTTCATAGCAGACTTATCTATGGAAATCATTTTATATCCTATCACTTTAACAGCACGGCTTCGCCGTCCTATTTATGCCACTGCGTGGCGATATTTGTTCGTTTTAATGCTCAAGAGAGCGATACTTCTCACGCAGGTGGTTACGAACACCGATTGCAGTCAAGTTTAATGACACTATGACTGAGACGAGCAGGAACGACGTCGCATAGACCAGAGGTCTCGCCGCCTCCACGTTCGGACTCTGGAAACCTACATCATAAATATGGAAACCTAAGTGCATGAACTTACGTTCAAGATGCACGAATGGAAAGTTCATGTCGATTGGCAAAGTCGGCGCCAACTTTACGACTCCCACCAACATCAGGGGAGCCACCTCACCCGCTGCACGAGCAACGGCTAAAATTAAACCGGTCATAATGGCCGGGCTCGCCATGGGGATCACGATTCGCCAGAGCGTCTCGGCTTTAGTTGCTCCCAGGGCTAAGCTCCCCTGACGCACGGCGCTGGGAATTCGACTAAGCCCCTCCTCGGTCGATACAATCACAACCGGCAGTGTCAATATGGCTAAGGTTAATGCCGACCAGAGCACGCCAGGAGAACCGAAAGTCGGGGCAGGCAACGCCTCCGGGTAGAAGAGTTGATCCAAGGAGCCACCAAACATGTAAACAAAGAAGCCCAGACCGAACACACCATAAACAATCGAAGGTACACCGGCCAGATTAATCACCGCAATGCGGATCATCTTAGTTATCGGTCCTTTCTTAGCATACTCATGCAGGTAGATTGCAGCGATAACGCCAAAGGGGGTCACGATAACCGCCATCAAGAGCACCATGAAAACGGTACCGAAGATAGCCGGAAACACACCTCCTTCGGTATTAGCTTCTCTGGGATCGTCACTGATAAAGCTTCCTACTCCCGCGAACCAGTGGCCAATTTTACCTATCATGCCTATGCGGTTGGAGTAGGTCACATCGAGAATAGTATCGAGTTTCAGTACAACCTCTTCGCCACGCATATCTTTAATAATCACCGAATCCCTTGCCGCTTCGGTTCTAAGGGCAAAGAACGACTTTTCCAGCACCAGATAATCTGCCTGTAGGGCCGCTTTCCTGCTATCGAGCTCCGCCTTGCGCTCATCAGTCAGTTGCCCATCGAGTTCATAACGTCGCTCCTGCAAACGCAGCTTTTCCAGGGCATAGTTGATGGAGCCGATCTCACTCTTTTGCAGTGTTACGGCTTTGTCGTTAAGCGCAACGGCGCGCTCGATATGTGCTTCAAATGAAGCTTCGATATCATCGGGTGCCAAGCGCTGTCCATTTTCGACAATCGCGATGGGATAACCATAAAAGTCACCATTTTTGCTTCTCTCGATCACCGCAATATTTTCCGGTTTAGTGCGAGAGATGATATCTGTCGCCAGTATCCAACGAAAATCCAAGCCGACAAATTCACGGTTACCGGTTTTCACCAGATAACGGGTCACGGTTTCACCGGGGGGCTGCTCAAACACATGTCCAGCTGAAATAAGGCGTTCGGTTGGTACCTCCTCTCTATCGTATATCTCACCAATCAAGGTGTAACGATTACCCTGGGGATCATTGAGCTCCCATTGATATATCTCTGCCGGCCAGAAATAGCTCAGGCCACGCCAGGCAATCATCAACAACAAACCCAGTACGGCAATTAAGCTGATGCTTACCGCCCCACCTGTCATCCATATCCATGGCGAACCGGACTTAAACCACTTACCCATGACAGTTACTCCCAAACACAACTTCAGGCTCGAAAACAGATATATTCATGTTCATATTTTCAGTCATCATTTTTTACTCATTAAAGAGAACTGTAACGTTCGCGCAGGCGCTGTCTTACCACTTCGGCAATCGTGTTGAAGAGGAAGGTAAAGATAAACAGCACAAAAGCAGCCAGGAAAAGAACCCGGTAATGGGAGCTGCCGATCGCAGACTCCGGCATCTCTACGGCGATATTTGCGGCCAGGGTACGCATTCCCTCAAACACACTCCACTCCATGATGGCGGTATTTCCCGTAGCCATTAACACAATCATAGTTTCACCCACGGCGCGACCCAGCCCCATCATCACCGCAGAGAAGATCCCCGGGCTGGCTGTAAGCAGAACCACACGGGTCAATGTCTGCCAGTTGGTCGCCCCCAGCGCTAAACTACCGTTCGAAAGGTGGCGAGGCACCGAGAACACGGCATCTTCGGCAATAGAGAATATGGTAGGAATAACTGCAAAGCCCATCGCAATACCGACAACCAAGGCATTACGCTGATCGAAAGTGATCCCCAGCTCATTAGTGATGAACATACGAGAATCCCCATGGAAGAATGCGACCTCTATGGCCGGACTGATTGCGAAAGAGAGCCAGCCGATAAAGATGATCACAGGCAGTAGCATCAGTTCCTGGTAGGTCTCAGGCAGACGCTGTTTCCATTTTCCGGGCAAGTTGTGCCAGATAAATGCCGTGGTCAGAATCGACAGTGGTAACAGCACCAGCAGAACCAGGATGCCCGGCAGATTATCTTCTATCAAAGGTGCCAGCCATAAGCCGGCTAAGAAGCCCAGGATAACTGTGGGTAAGGCCTCCATGATCTCAATCGTCGGCTTCACAATGGAGCGAATCTTCGGCGACATGAAATAGGCTGTGTATACCGCGCCGGCAATAGCCAGTGGCGTGGCAAATAACATGGCATAGAGTGCAGCCTTCATCGTGCCGAAGGCCAATGGCATCAGGCTTAGCTTAGCCTCAAAATCATCTGAACCTGACGTCGATTGCCAGACATACTTAGGTTCCGGGTACCCCTCGTACCAGACCTTACTCCACATCGCACTCCAGGAGACTTCAGGATGTGAATTGTCGACGGCAAACAGGTGCAACTTGGAACCCGACTCGACTACCAGAGCGTTGGCTCTTGGGCTGAAACCTATCTTACCGGGGTTCTTCAGATCGAATGTCTCTGAAAAGAGTTCACGCTCACTGGTCGTATAAAGGAGTGTCAAATCCCCCTTGTCACTCACCGTCACGAAGCTCTTACGATAAAACTCACTGGCAACACTGGCGATCGATGAGCCACTCTCAAATGTACGTATCTCCTGATATTGGCGTCCACGCTCACCGTTAACCTGAAAGTATTGCACCACCAGCCCGGAGTCGTAACTGACCAGAATTGAACTCGCGCCGGCGAGAAGACTTACATCGGTAACTTTAGCCCTGGCAAGCTCAAGCTCTAGGACTTGCAGCAGGGAGATATCATCTGCATCACGAATATCATAGATAAAGAGTTTATCGCCGCTTCGCAACATCAGTTGTCGCTGATCAGGAGACATTAACCTTTGCTGAACACTCACAGGGGCATCGTTAATCAAGCCGGTAGTCGAAGTCCACTCGACCTCCTCGGTCATCATGTTCTCTTCACCCTCTTGGCGGGTTAGATGCCACACCTTTGCCTGGTCTTGGTAAGCGAAGCTCATCTTCTCGCTGTTATAACCGAAGGTAAGGTTATTAAGCGGAGCACCGTTCTCATCGACGGTCAATGGTTGCGCACCTGCCGGATAACGTAAGTCAGGCGTGATGACTCTTTGGTTATCAGGATAAGTAACACCAAAGTTAATACCGGCAAGAATCAGTTGGCCGTTGCCGAGCCCCAGGGCGAACCTTTGCTCACTGGCAACAGAAGCCGCACTACCTACGACCTCTACCCCCTCGGGGATCGAAAGCCTTTCACTCTCAATCAGGTTTCCATGTTTTGCATCGTAAAAGTCTACCTGACCGGAGTCAGATACCCGGTAGATGATCTCGTTCTGCTCATCACTGCCGACCATTAACGCAGGACTGCTATCACCGGCGATATCGACGCTAATCTGTGGCGTGACCTCGGCACCATCAAAAATGGGCTTAACGACATACAGGAGATAGAAGAAGATCAACAACAGGGCGACAAACACCATGGTTCCGCCAATCGTCACCCCGACCTGAGTCAACTTATCCTGAATCGCCCTTCTACTCGAGCCTTTACCTATCAGTAGGTTTTTAGCCTTAGGATCAGGTTTTATTACCTGAGTTACCATTGGAACCTCGTTTATTAAATAGCCAGTAGAGTTTTCACTGGGATTGTTTCAACTGCTGTGCTAACAATAGGTTAGAAACACTCTCATTATTTTGATGCGTCGAATTATATGACGTAAAGATGACACTAGTGTGACAGCGTTCGAACCCAGAGATAATATTTAATCAAAGGAGTAAAATCAATATGTTACGATACTTGGTCACCTTGCAGGTTGCAGACAGAAAAGGGTTAGTCGAACAGATAGCACATGCCGTGAGCCGTCATGGTGGTAATTGGCTCGATTCAGAATTGCGCCACCTCGATGGAATTTTTGCCGCTATCCTCCTGTTAGAGGTCCCCGCCGCTAATTGGGATCTGTTGGCCGAAAACTTAGAGTGCATCGAAGGCTTGAGCATGACCTATGCTAAAACCAGTAAAAACCCGAATCAGATTAAACACCTAAGCTTTTCACTGGTTGCCTATGACAGACCCGGTCTGGTACATGACATATCAAATAAGATCAGTGCCCTGGGCATCAACATCGAGCACTTCAGCACCCGCTATGAGAGCGCCAGCCATACGGGTGTCCCCCTGTTCAGGGCCAGTTTCGATCTGGGAATAAAGCAAGCGGAACAGGAGGAAGCACTTATGAGCGCGCTTTATGCCATAGGTGATGATGTGGTGCTGGATAGGCTGGCCGGTTAACGACAAATTATATAAGCCCACGAGGAGAGTGAGATTCGCTCTCCCTCTCCGATACCCTCCCTCTTTTAGCAATCTAATAAATCTATCAGGGAACACATAAACAATCTGTTAGACTAGCGAATAAAGGAGAAGATCAACCGCCTCGGCGCAATGTCTTGCTCAACACTATGCACAATCTCAGATAAGTATGTTTATGCCAGGAACCGCTATGTTAGGTACAATCAAAAAAATGCGCGCCACGCTGGATGAAAACGCGCAAGTTCAATATCAGTTGCCCATCGGAGATGAGCTGTTAGCCATGAACCCTCTCATAGGCACAACAGTAACTTTGACCCATACCGGAAAGATCTGCTGCAGTAATTGCGGAAAGCGAACGAAGAAGAGCTACTCACAGGGACACTGTTTTGTCTGCATGAAGAAGCTGGCAAGTTGCGATATGTGTATCATGAAGCCGGAAACCTGCCACTTTGCCCAAGGCACCTGTCGCGAACCTCAATGGGGTGAAGATAACTGCTTTGTCCCGCACTATGTCTACCTGTCAAATACCTCCGGGCTCAAGGTGGGGATCACCCGTCACACTCAACTACCGACTCGCTGGATAGATCAAGGGGCAACCCAGGGCTTACCCATTTTAAAAGTCTCGAGCAGACAGATCTCAGGCTTGGTGGAGGTCGAATTGGCGAAGATGATCAAGGATAAGACCAACTGGCGAACCATGCTCAAAGGTAATGCTGAGGATATCGATCTCAAGGCCCAAGCTGCCGAACTGTTGCCACTAGTTGAAACTAAGATCCATGAACTCTGCATGACATATGGCGAATACGCCATCGAGAAGCTCAATGAAGATATTCAGGAGATCCACTTCCCGGTCAATGAGTTCCCGACCAAGATAAGCTCACATAATTTCGATAAGGATCCGGTAGTAAGCGGAGTCCTTTTAGGGATAAAAGGCCAGTACCTTATCTTCGATACGGGCGTCATTAACCTGCGTAAGTTTACCTCCTATGAGATAAGTGTCGGATAATCGACCACTATCATAAGCCGGTACCTCTACGATAAGAGAACTGGCTTATTTTCTAACAGTTCAAACATGGCTCAGACACCAATTGACTTCACCCGATAAACGGCCATAAAAATTCACATAACAGCTTTATTTACAATTAGTTACATTAGCTCCTCCTCATTGATTTTTCAGCAATATCCTTCCTCGCTAACCTGTTAATTTTGAAATATTTGTTAATCGGATCCCATTTGAGATATCGGAGTTACACCGGCTTCACACTTTTGTAACCACCATGTTGTATTTGAGTGCTATTTATCACTTAATATCTATTAGATTTTTCTTATGTCTAATCGAATTCATCCTAGGGTGGTTTTCATGAAAATGACAATAAAAGCTAAATTAATCATTTTAGTAGGTGCCTTACTCGTTGCTGTTTCCTGCTATTTCATCGCCAACATGGTGGTGATTGAACAAGCGGTGCTCAAACAGGAAAAGCTTAACATCAGCAATAAAGTGGAAAGCTTAGTAAAGCAGAATCTCATCGGACAGGTAGATACCCTAAGCCGCTCGGTCAACGACTTCTACCAACAATCCAGGGTCGAAAACATCAGGCAGGCGCTGGGCGATGAGATTGTCATGTTTCGCAATATCATCAACCGCATGTATGAGAATAACCTCACCGATGACCCCGATATGATGGTCTATACCTTCATCAACGAATACCAATGGGGAAAGGGGCGTTACCTGTTTGCCTATGATGCAGATACCCTGACCAATGAAGCCGCCGGTATCGGTGGCGTATCTATGGGCAACAGCCGCGATGTTGTCGATGAAAAGGGCAACTATTACGCCCGAAATATTGTTGCAGCGGCGAGAAACAATGAGATAGGTTTCACCAGCTACTTCTTTTCAAACCCAACTACCGGCAGGGTGGAGGAGAAGCTTTCAGCCTCCTTCTATTTTGAACCTCTCAACCTGGTAATTGCCACCGGTGAATACATCAGTACCCTCAGGCAGGACAAGATAACAGCCGCACTACAGACCGTTATGGCGGCAAAATATGGTGAAAATGGAGAGTTTTGGGTGCAGGATGCAAACGGTAAAATTCTGGCCCACTCCCAAAAAAACCTGATAGGCCAACAAACAGCAAATGCGGAGCTGGCCAAGCGTGCTTTGGGCAACCAAGCCGATGCCTTTGTACTGCTTCCGCTCAGTTCCTCGGCAACCGATAACGCCGAAGCCAAGATCTCATACGTCAGAAAAATTCTCCCCGAATGGGGTTGGGTCATAGGTACCGGTGCCTATGAATCTGATGTTACCTCTATTCAACAGGGTCTGGTCGAGGGAACCCGTGAGATATTTGACAGTAAAATCTACCAGAGCATCGCGGTAGCGAGCTGCCTTATCGTGATCGCACTCATTTTCTGTGTCTGGCTGCTGAACAAGATAATCACCGATATGATCATGCTGAAAAAACGCATTGAGACCCTATCCACCGGTGAAGCCGATCTCACTTCCAGGCTGGAGATCGCTACCCGCGACGAGCTGGGAGACATTGGCCATTCGGTCAATAACTTTATCAGCTATCTCCAGGCTATGATGCTCGATATCTCAAAATCATCCAAAGAGATCACCGAGGGGATATCACAGCTTAACAGCCAATCGGAGCGAAACAGCCAGGCACTCAACAGCCACACCTCGGAGACAGAGCTGGCGGTGACGGCGATCACTCAGATGAACGCCTCGGCCGAAGCCGTGGCGCATAGTGCGGTGCAAACCGCATCGAGCACCCAACAAGCCAACGAAGAGGCTAAAGCCTCTAAGGTCACGGTCGTCGATGCGTCAAACAGTGTCATAGCCCTAGTGGAGGAGATGAATACGGCGACCAGCAGCATCAATACCATGAGCGAAAATACCAAGCAGATCGTGGAGGTACTCGACGTAATAGGAGGCATCGCCGAGCAGACCAATCTACTGGCACTTAATGCCGCCATCGAAGCCGCTCGCGCCGGAGAGCAGGGACGAGGATTTGCGGTAGTCGCCGACGAGGTTCGTTCACTCGCCTCCCGCACACAATCCAGCACCGCTCAAATTGAGGAGATCTTAACCACACTGCGCCGCGATGCGGCAACGGCTGAAAAAGTGATGACCGAGACTAAAAACAGCTGCCAGAAAGTCGCCGAAAATACATCCCGGGTAACCTCGAGTCTGGATGCCATGACCGGCTCTATCGTAGAAATTAATGATTTGGGTAGTCAAATTGCGACGGCATCCGAGCAGCAGAGTGCGGTAACCGATGAGATCAGCCGCAACATGCACACCATAGAGGCCATGGCGCTGGAGTTGTTGAAGAACGGGCAGCAGACCGCGCTGAGTACACAAAACCTCTCAGCAGCAAACGAGCAGCTCAATGAACTGGTCAGTAAATTTAAACTGGCGTAATTCAAATATCTGCTTGCCGACGTTTCAGTTTCATTAAGTTAGGTTCAGGGTGTCACCATAACAGGCACCCTGAATAGATTAGTCTGAATAAAACAGCCAGTGTTGAGGCAGGTATCTAAGATGTCGACGGGCTCATTGTGCCTGGGGAAACCACTGCTCATATAATTGATCGATCTCCCCCTCTTTAAGCAGTTGCTGCAGTGCACTTTCGAGTAAGCGCAAAAGCCGCTGATGCCCTTTCTTCACCGCTATGCTGACAGGGCTTTCACTCTCTGCGAGCATCACAATTCTCACTTCCATACCCAGCTCATCGGCTAGATAGTAACCAACCTCAACCGTCGCAATAACCGCGCTGGCCTTGCCATCCCTCATCAGCTTCATCGACGCAGCCTTACTCTTGGTCTGGACAGTGCGTAATCTACCGAGCATCTTGCTGTCTGCTATCTCTGCCTCTAATGATGAGTCTTTATCTCCGGCGACAATTTTACCCACCAGGTCATCGAGGCGAGTAACATCCGGATTTTCGGCCAACACAAACAGGGCACTTTTGCGAGAGTAGTAAGGCGAGGTAAAGTCAAAATATCTCTTTCTGCCCCTTGTTATCTCCATCCCCCCGGCACAGTGGAGCATATGAGAAAACCTCAAACCGCCAACCACATCGACCCAATTCATCTGGTGCAGCTCAAGGTGTAATTGCGCCCTGTTAAATACCAACCTCAACACCTCTGCGTCAAAACCTGTGGCGCTACTATCACTTTCTTGAAATTGGTAAGGAGGATAGCCATCAGAAAGCCCACAGGAAATAATATCGACCTCTGCTCCGTTGCCCTTTGCGATGAAAACCAAAAGTAACAGGATTATGATTGAAAACTTGCTGGTTATTATCATCGGCTCAATGTTAGCTGGCTGTCGCAGGTCAAAGTTATCAATCTTACTCTGCGGCTCAAGTATATGACTCAAAAAAACAATCGGCTCCCCCCAAAATTCAAATTAACGTGCAGCAACAAAATTGCAACAGATGTAAATATCCTGCAAACACACATGATAACGATTATCATTCGCACACTTTAAACCCTATAAGGAAATACCATGCCGTTCCCATTAAGCAAGACAGCCCTCGCCACCCAATGCGCCCTGTTTTGTCTCACCCTACCCTCTTTCACCAGTCTGGCCGCCGAACAGACCGGTGCGGATGCGCTCTCTATGGAGCGTATGATAATAACGGGAAGCCGCTCGGTAGAGCGCATCGACGAGGTCCCCTCTTCGGTCACTCTGATCGACAACGAGGCGCTAAAACAAGATATGTTGGTCAGCTCCGAGCTACAAAATATTCTCGCCTTTCGGGTTCCCGGCATGGCGCCAAGCTCAGGGACTTCGAGTAACTTTGGCCAAACACTGCGTGGTAGACAAGCATTGGTGATGATTGATGGCGTACCTCAATCCACTCCGCTTAGAAATGGTCAGCTGGGCATCCGCTCCATCGATGCCGGTGCCATCGAGCGTATCGAGGTGATCAAGGGGGCGACCTCTATCTACGGAAACGGCGCATCCGGCGGCATCATCAACTACATCACCAAGAAAGCCACCGACGATGACAAAGCCAGAGTACAGCTGGGCGCCTCGAGTAAATTCAGTGCGGTAAAGTTTGAAGATACGCCGGGATATCGTTTCGATGCCTCCATAGACGGTACCAATGATAATTTCAGTTATGTACTCAGTGGGGCCATCGAAGAAACCGGCCTTCAGCGCGATGCAGAAGGTGATATTATCGGATTAATTTATGGGCTTTCCGAGGCAAAAACCCAAAACTTATTTACTAAATTTGGTTATGATTTTGATGAGGAGAAATACCTCCAGCTAACTTATAACTACTATGAATCCCAGCAGCTCGCCGATCTGACCGATGTAACAGGCAATGTTAACAGTGGCATTAAAACCTATGCGATCGAGAATACAACAGGGGTTGCAAGGATCGGAGAGCCACAAGGGCCCCGTGGTAATCACAACCTGATGCTCAAATACATGGACGATGAGCTCTTCACTAATACTCAGCTCACGTTAGATGGATACGCCCAGGTCATCGAAAACATGTTCTTCTTCTCGACTAGTCTGGCTAATCCAAGTGAAGGCTACTCAGGTGGTCAGTCGTTAATCAAATCAGATAAAAAAGGCCTCAGGGTCAACTTCAATACCCAAGTCGACTGGGACCGGGTTGAAGTCAGCTTTATCTATGGCCTGGATGCCCTCAACGATATTAGCTCACAACCTTTGGACGATGGCCGGATCTGGGTACCAGAGATGGACATGACTAACCTTGCCGCTTACCTGCAAACTAAAATGGTGATCGACGGTGACTGGATCGTTAAGGCCGGAGTTCGTCAGGACAACGTAGATCTCAAGGTCGATGACTACCAAACCTTAAAACTATGTAAAAACGAGGCCACCTGCTCAGTCCCAATGGATGTTAAAGGTGGTGATATTGAGTATGACACCACGACCTTCAACTTAGGTGTCAGATATAATATGAATGAACATTTGAGTCCGTTTATCAGCTTCTCTCAAGGTGCCGATATCCCAGATCTTGGTCGACTGCTACGCACGGCGACTGTTGAGGATATCTCTCTGGTTCAGACAGAATCATCTGTTGTAGACAACTACGAAGTCGGTTTATCTGGTCAATATGAAGATATTAACTATGAATTCTCAGCTTACCGCAGTGAATCTGAATTAGGGACAACAACCAAGTATGATGAGGCCACAGGCATCTATCTGCCAGTTCGCGCTCCCCACAAGATCTGGGGATATGAAGCTCAACTAAGCTACCAAGTTCAGGACAATCTTAGAACGGGGATCACCTATACCTGGATGGAAGGTAAAAACACCGAGACAGATAGCTACCTCGATGGCAGCATCATCTCAGCCCCCAAATTCACCGCCAGCATCGACTGGAACCCGATTGATGCTGCGTATATAGGGCTCAGCTACCTGTATGTTGGCGATCGTGAGCGTTTTGAAGCGGTTGATGGTAAATATGCGGGTACTCAGGCACCGGTAAGCAGTTACAAACTAGTGAACTTAAGTAGCAGTTATCAGATCAACAACTGGCAGTTGTCTCTCGGTGTAGAAAACCTGCTCAACGAAGATTACTACTCGGCCCGCTCTCAGGCCTTTACCTATAATGGCTATAACACTAAGGGGCTGGGGACTACGGTAAACTTGGGGATAAAAGCCAGCTTCTAAACTTGTTATAAGACAGCTTTTTCAATATTTATAAAAACGGGCCGGTATAAACCGGCCCCGAAGAAGCAAGTAAAAAGAGGCAAATCGCAGCCAGAAAACTGACTGCGATTATTTAATGACATTATTAATAATTAAGGTCTATTGGCCATGCTTTCCGCGTATTTTCCCTTTCTTAATCATAGCTTCACCTGTATGGCTCACAAACACCTGAGCCTTGGCCTTACTGGTGGTACTATCATCCATATCCCAAATAATACGGCTCAACTCGCAATCGACATCTGTGCCTGTCAGATCGAGGCAGCTCACGGAGAAGATAAATTGATCTAACTCATCAAACTCCTCTTCATAGAAGCCATCTCCGTTAACATCCACATCGACCTGAAACTCTTCAGTGATATCACAAAACTCTGTTTTACCGCCTCCCTTCTTACTGTTTTTCCCCTTCAATGAGACCTGCTTGACACAAATTTCACCATTGTAGTCGCTGGTACTGACATTACCGAGTGGAATCCAATCTCCCCAACTGCAGACAACTACATCATCATCAGTCCCAAGCAGGCCATCATCACCAGCCTCCCAGTCACAAGTCTGTTGTTGTGCATTTGTAGAAAAAGCAAACTCCTGCTCTGGCTTACCGATACCGCGGATAAACCACTCCTGGGTTGATATCCAGCCCGCACGAGGGTCGGTATCACGCATCACGAGTGTAATTTCACCGTCTAAACCGTCACAGTCGGTAAATGCCGTCTCTGCACCGGGCTCGACACCATCTTCATCAACAGCACCATCTAAATCATTATCGAGACCGTCTGCAGGATCTTCATCAAACAGGCCATCATCGTCATTGTCGACCTGATACCAGTCGACCATGGTGATATAGATATCCACCGGCACGATCTCCATAGCCGCCTCGTCATATCGGATAAAAGATGCGTGTCCACCGTCACAGTTAACTACCCCACTGGCAGCCTTCTTAACATGAAAAATCAGGGTATCGTGGGGAAATCCAGGCCTTGGGTTACCCGCAGCCAGACAGGCGACACTGAAGATCAATGTCATTAAAAAGATAGGTAGTTTTAAAAATTTCATCACTGCACCTCACAATTTATTACTGCTTCAATTGAAATTGTAGGAGCTGAAGGTATGGCTTAATAAAATTAAAACCTCTATAGAGTGGTGCTTTTAGCGATGAATGCTATATAGACCAAGGCAGAGATTTAACAATGAAACAAAAGTATTAAAAATCAAAACCTAAAGGCTACCGATAAAGAGGTAAACATCTTGACTCAACACGCACGACAGACAAAAAAATGTAACTGAAAATTTCAATTTGTAAAAATCTCTAAAATGGTCCGCCTGCTAAACCTTGAGAGGTGGAAGTTTAGTGACTCATATGTCACCAGCAACTTGCCAACTGCAGAAGCTGGTGAGAAACATCGACTGATTAGGTGCAAGAATTTAGCTAGATACTTGGCACCGCCGCCAGCATAAGTGAGACCAGCTCATCGACTCGCTGTTGACGCTCATCCCTGCTCTGATCCGAATCTGTGAACCCCTGTGCTAATACCCGCCATGCAGGCTCGGCCATGTGTGGATGAAACAGCGCGAGCAGCACCGAACCTTTTTCATGCTTATCGGCATCGACACCAAAGGTAGAGAGGCCCGGAACCAGACCCGCCTTATCCAGTATCTGCGCATCACTCATCTGTGATTCCAGCGCAACTCCGAAACCTAATAACAGATCCGGTGATTCATCGACAGAGACCAGATGATAGCCCTTAGACTGCATCACCTTCATCATAGAGCTCCGCATAAGGTCGACAACCTTATCATTGACTCCCTCCTCAGCCGCCACTCTGGCCAGCGACGGATGCCAGGCAAAACGTGGCGTGTTTGATGACAGAAAACTGAGATCCCCGCTCGTTACCATAGTGGCGCGTGTGGGGTTAGATTTGGGAACATCGACAGTGACGCAGGCGGTCAAAATAAATGTTAACAATAGGCAGCTGAGTTTTTTGAACATGATACAAGATTCCCTCTTAAATATATTCCAATAATACCCCGTTAAAGATTAACCTAAGCTGACTCATAAGTAATTACAATTAGTTAACCCAAAAACCTCTGTGAGCAATCAATATCGGCTCAAGCCATATCATCTCTGTAGCTCATCATAAAATTCCGCTAAAATGCAGCTTTATATCTCCAACAGCGGATCTTCATGGAACTGGTTTTAACTATTGCTCTTTTTGCCTTCTCATCAGGTGTCACCCCCGGTCCCAATAACATCATGCTCATGACCTCAGGCGTTAACTTTGGTGTGAGAAGAAGCCTCCCCCATCTGTCTGGTGTCTGCATCGGTTTTCCCGCGATGGTTCTCGCCATAGGCTTAGGCCTAAGCACAGTATTTCAGGCTCACCCCATCATGCACTCGATCATCAAGTATGCGGGCATCACCTACCTGTTGTATCTCGCCTGGTTGATCGCCAATAACAGCAGCAAGATTGAAGGTAAGAACACCGCTACCCCGCTAAGTTTTATCCAGGCTGCCGCATTTCAATGGGTCAACCCTAAGGCCTGGATCATGTCAATCGGGGCAGTCGGAGCCTTCACCAGCGTACAGTCGCCACTGCCGCCTCAAGTATTGACCATTGCAACCGTCTTCATGTGCGTCGCCTTCCCCACGGCCATTCTATGGCTGGGATTCGGCGTGGGATTAAAGCGGTTATTAAAAAATAGCCAGCAACAAAAGATCTTCAACATCACCATGGCACTCTTGCTTGTGGCATCTATCATCCCTATTATCGCCCCATAAACGGCCAGCCAGAACAGGGCAAGGAGAAAACTGAGTGAAACAGCAAGAGCAGGAAACCGAACTTCAAGCCATAGCGCGGCACACACAGAACTGGGTAGAGCGCGTCATAATGAAGTACAACATCTGTCCTTTCGCGCGGCGTGAAGTAGAGCGTCGCAGCATTCGTTATGCCGTTATCGATGAGACTAAGATGCACCATGTACTCGAGGCGTTAATAAGTGAGTGCCAGCACTTGGATGCTAACCCCGGGATAGAAACGACCCTGTTTATTATCCCCGCAGGCTTCGAAGGGTTTTATCCCTATCTGGATCTCGTCGATATCGCCAACGATCTACTCATCGAACAAGGCTACGAGGGGATATATCAGCTCGCCAGTTTCCACCCCGATTACTGCTTCGATGGTGAAGCGATGGATGCCCCTTCCAACTTCACTAACCGCTCGCCATACCCGACCCTACATATCATACGCGAGGCGAGCATGGAGCTGGCGTTGGCAAATTATGATGATCCGGAATCGATTCCAGAACGTAACATCGCGTTCTGCCAGAAAAGGGGCAGTGATTTTTTTGCCAGGCTACTGTCCGGTTGTATGGGGAGTAAGCGCTAATTTCATAAAGGCTGACAAGCTCATAACTTATGTTTTCCCCCCTCATGGGGTAGTATTCAACACGACGCATCAGACATGAACGCTATAGGGAACGATTCCCCCTGCTCATAGATAGAAGAGAGAACAATGGCAAAGAAGTTTTACGTAGTGTGGCAAGGCAGAGAAACCGGTATCTTTACCAACTGGGATCAGACAAAAAAACTGGTCGATAAATTTCCGGGAGCGCGCTACAAATCATTTCCCAGCCGAGCCGAGGCCGAGGCGGCTTTCGGTAAGGGAGCGGCATCCTCCCTTTCCTCAAACGCATCCACTAAAACGACTTCGGCACCAAAGCTGAGCGAGCGACCCGTAAAAGCCAACGCCACCGAACAAAACCAAAGATATGATGTAGAGATATACACCGACGGTGGCTGTGAGCCCAACCCCGGAGAGGCCGGCTCCGGCATCGCTGTCTACCGCAATGGCGAACTGTCTGAGCTTTGGTATGGGCTCTATAACCCCTCTGGCACTAACAACACCGCTGAGTTAAATGCGCTGTATCAGGCACTCTTAATCGCTCAGGACAACCTTCAAAAAGGCAAGAGTGTTCATATCTTAAGTGACTCTCAATACTCGATTAACTGTATCACTAACTGGGCTTATGGTTGGAAACAGAAAGGATGGAAACGAAAAACTGCCGGCGATATTAAAAATCTGGAGATAATCCAGCTATCTCACGCCATATATGAGGAGATTAAAGAGAAGCTCCACATCACTCATGTGGCGGCTCATGTGGGCATTGAGGGGAACGAATTAGCCGACAGAATGTCGATTTATGCTATCGATCAGCGAAACATTAACTTTTGCCGGTATCCTGAGCCGATTGAGCTGGCTTCGATTCTAAGCCTGAGGGCAGGGTAATTTACTTTTCAATCCGGTTATCCTAATGTTCGGTTATTCCTCTCAATGATGAGAGGAATAACCATTTAACTGCAAGCCGTTATCCCTGGGCATTCACAACCTCATCTTCACTCAAGCCTTGAGCCTTATCTTCATCGCTGCCCAACATCTTCTTGATAAGCTTAGAAGCGGCAAATGCAACACCGACCATAACCACGGCCATGATCGTCAACATACCGAAGTAATCACCATATAAGTTATGTACCACCTCCTGAGTGATAGCCTGCCCCTTTTCAACGGCGATGGAGGTAGAGAACACGGCGCCAACGACTCCACTGAGCGCGGTTGCAACCGAGAACAGGCTCACCGAGAAGGCTTCGATATGTTTAGGTGCCACAGACAAGATGAAAGCGACAACCATACTGCCGACAATAACTTCCGCTAAGGCCTGGAAGAAGTGAATAACCAGGAACACCTCAGGACGGATAACTACATCACTGCCTACCGTCATCACCGCTAAGGTTAATATTCCGAAGGCGATGGCGGTAAAGATAAAGGCGAATCCCACCTTAGTCGCAATAGTGAAGTGGATGTCGCGCTTCTCCAGTGCTGTAAATACCAAGGCGATCAACGGTCCTGCTACCATGCACCACATTGGGTTCATCGCCATAGATGCCTCCGGCGCAATAGGGATAATGCCGAATAGATCACCTCGCATCGTATTGATAGTCACTAAGGTCATCGAG
The DNA here is from genome assembly GCF_947501225.1 of uncultured Shewanella sp. Lineage (GTDB taxonomy): Bacteria > Pseudomonadota > Gammaproteobacteria > Enterobacterales > Shewanellaceae > Shewanella. The sequence goes on along the minus strand of NZ_CANMUW010000001.1, from coordinate 522,977 downwards.
GTCATCATCTGGCCGTAGTAGACAAAAAAGGCGATGGTCAGCAGCACCATGATCAATATGGTGCCCATTTTTAGTGCCTCACTCTTTTCCGACTTAACCATAATCGAAATAAAGTATCCGATAGCGCCTAAGCCGATGGCGTAAACGATATTCTTACCGACATCCATATTAGAGAACATGAAGAAGACTAAACCTATCATGGCGGCCGAGCTGATCAGGAACAGCACCCAGTTCTTCATACTGACCGGCTGCCTGTCAATCTCTGAACTCACCTCGAGCAGAGGCTTACGGCTTATCAGCATCAACACGAAGGCCAATACTGCCATGGCGGCGCACAGCAGGTAGCTGCCGCTGAAACCTATGACCAGCACGATCAGCGGAAACAGGTATTGGCTGATGAATGCGCCGATGTTGTTGATGGAGTAGTTAACCGCATAACCACTCTCGAAGGCCTCCTCGGTCGCAAAGGTTCGCTTGAAAAGTGGTGAGTAAGAGGGGAACATCAAGCCTCTTGCATAACTTGCCAGTGCGATACCCGCCAGACTCAGAGGCACATTGAGCATAGATGCCCCCAGCACCAGCAGTCCGTAACCCGATGCAAAACAGATGAATGCCAGAGTCAGAGAGCGATAGGCACCGAGAAATTTATCGGTGATGAAGCCACCGGCAATGGCAAACAGTGGCCCGATAGCAGAAAAAGCACCGACGACCATCATAGTATCCGCTTCTGAATAATTCAGATCTTCCAGAAAGAAACGGGTCAGGATCACCATGACACCGTAAAAAGACATGCCAAACATCATCTGGCAAATCATCATCGAACTGTTCAACCTATTCCACATAACCGGATCTCTTCGTGTTAGTTACTCAATAAACGTCATTGTTTATCAACGTGCGCGGATATTACAGGAATCAACTGCCTGAACCAGAGTGACCGGTCGCAAAACTAAAGAAATCGCTAAAAATCTCACACACCGAGCTGTTACTAATTGTTTACACCGAAATATCAAATGCACAAATTCATAGTGGATTGACGATGAAGCCATGAATGAGGATGAGTCGCAACAATGAATAATCATGAAATGACCCAATGGTCATTCCACTGAGACGAGCACTATCGACTAGGTTTAAAGAGTAGAGAGGTGACAATCTTAAGAATTACTTACACAAAGAGGGAACCTTTACTATGCCAATGAGACAGCCTATGAGACAATCCGCCCCATGAAAATATATGCCCATGTTCATAAAGCGCCAATTCGAGTTTTACGCATCAGCAAGCGACGCTTCTCGATACGTTTAAAACGCGATCTGCTTATCCTCAAGGAAGCATTAGCGCAGGAGAAACAGGAGACCAAAGAGATGCTGGTCACCTACAGGCGTTATACCCGCAAACAAGCCAATCGCGAAGAGTTACGTGAAGCGAACAGGCAGTTCGGGGACCTGTTAAAAGGAGTGGGGCTGGGTATGTTTGCGGTATTGCCTTTCGCTCCGATCACCATCCCAGTCGTCGTTAAACTCGGAAAAGTTGTCGGCGTCGATGTTCTTCCCAGCTCGTTCAACAATTTGTCAGAGAAAAAAAGACAGAGAAAGTCTCCGGTATTGGCAGGCAGTAAAGAGTAGGTACAAGATACTCCTGCCTATATTGTGGTAACCAAATCCCCTATCCGCTTCCCCCTGAAATCATAGCCTGTTACCCTATCTTATGTATTAATGAGTTGTTCACTCTTCCCTAACTACTTTAACTACCAGCAGAGAGTACGAATCCCACATGACTGATTTACTGATTTCAGGCGTTCCAGGCACACCACTGACCATCTTACATTCCGATTCTTATGCCGACTGGCTGGCGCAGCAAGGGCAACAAACACAAAACTGGCTGGCAACAACACAATTCAACGGTAAGGGGATGAGCCTTATCCCGGATGCCAATGGCGAACTGGCGCAGGTGATCTTAGTCAGCAGTGAGACAGATTCTTACTGGTTGTGCGGCGATCTCGTCACCCAGCTACCCGCTGGCCAATACGCCATAACCGGCTCCGATGAACAGGTAAAGGTCGCCGCATTCAGCTGGGGACTGGGGGCTTATACCTTCGATAGATATAAGGCAAGTGACAAGGTTTACCCTCAACTGGTTCTGCCTACACAGGCACAAGCCGACGAAGCGCTGAAGATGGTACGATCGGTCTCTATCGTGCGGGACTTAGTCAACACCCCGGCAGCAGATATGATGCCACAGCACTTAGGTGAGACGATGGAAAGTCTGGCCGAAGAGTTTGGTGCCAGCGTCACCCAGATCGTCGGAGATGAACTCCTGGAGCAGAACTACCCGACCATCCACATGGTAGGCCGTGCCAGCGAAAACCAGCCACGCCTCATTGATCTCACATGGGGTGATGAAGACGCACCGAAAGTCACCTTAGTCGGTAAAGGGGTCTGTTTCGACTCGGGTGGACTGGATCTCAAACCCGGCGCCGGCATGCGCCTGATGAAGAAAGATATGGGGGGGGCCGCCCACGTTATCGGCCTGGCCCATCAGATCATGGCCAGTAAGCTACCTGTTCGTCTGCGCGTACTGGTTCCGGCAGTTGAAAATGCGGTATCGGCCAATGCGTTCAGACCCGGTGACGTCATCAAAACACGTAAAGGACTCACGGTTGAGATCGATAATACCGATGCAGAAGGCCGCTTGGTACTGTGTGACGCACTGGCAGAGGCAAACAGTGACAAGCCTGAGCTTATGATAGATTTTGCCACCCTCACAGGTGCAATGCGCATCGCTCTGGGTACCGAACTTCCCGGCTTCTTCAGTAATGATGATGAGGTCGCAGCAGGCATTACCGCTTCCGGTTTGGCCGTTCAGGATCCTGTCTGGCGCATGCCGCTGCATAAGCCATACTATGAGCTGACCGGCAGTGATATCGCCGATCTGGCGAACTGTGGCAAGGTGCCCTTTGGCGGTGCGATAACCGCAGCCCTCTATCTCGAGGCTTTTGTCGATGAAGATATCAGCTGGAGCCATTTCGACGTGATGGCCTGGAACAACCGTAAACTACCGGGCCGTCCCATCGGTGGTGAAGCCTTCGGTATCCGCGCCGTATTCGACTACCTGCAGACACGTTTCAGTAAGTAATCCATAAGGCAATACCGAATGAAACGATTCTATAAGGCCTGCTTGCAGGCCTTACTATTTCTCCCCTTGCAGCGCCTTTAGGTAATAAAATTTCACTAAATACTCTAAAACCGGTGAGATAAACCATAAAAACTCGACAAACAGCCTAAAACTCACCCAAACCGTAATTAAGCAACATTAATTACTTTTCATCTTATCTGTTTTTTGTATAATCCTTTTCCGGCTCGAACCTCAGGTTCAATGCCGGCTGTTACAAGGAGATGTGATCGACCCACGGAGCTGGACCGGCAAAACTGTTGTAAGTTTTAAAGGTGATCTTTTCTTGTATTAATGGCCGGACAACTCAAATCGCTCGTCTAAGTGTCTTCACTCGACGACGTCAAATGTCGCTCTAAAAAAGCGAGCCGCTGCGTCATCAAACAAGCATTCAGTTCATCTTTGACTTACTTTTTTTGTAGAGCAAATTTGGGTAAAAAATGCAGTTATTGATTAGTTTGGCCGGGATATTATTTCTTATACTCTGTGGCTGGGTTTTCTCTGAAAATCGCAGTGCAATTAAATGGCGTACCGTTCTCGGAGCCTTAAGCATTCAGGCCGGTTTTGCCGCCTTAGTGCTCTATGTCCCTATGGGACAACAGGTACTGGGTAGCGTCAGTCAGGGCGTCGCCTCTGTATTGGGCTTTGCCGACGAAGGGATTAAATTTCTGTTCGGCGACCTTGCAAGCACAGGATTCATCTTTGCGGTGCGGGTACTGCCTTTGGTGATATTTATCAGCGCCCTCATCTCTATGTTGTACTACCTTGGCATCATGCAATGGGTGATAAAACTCATCGGCGGGGCGCTACAGAAGTTACTCGGGATCAGCCGCGCCGAATCTCTGGTCGCCACCGGGAACATCTTTCTGAGTCAGGGTGAGTCGCCGCTGCTGGTTAAACCTTTCCTGCCAAAAATGACCCGCTCCGAGCTCTTCGCAGTGATGACGGGAGGAATGGCATCGGTGGCCGGCAGTGTCTTGGGTGGATATGCGGGGCTCGGTGTCGACCTTAAGTTCCTCATCGCGGCCAGTTTCATGGCGGCACCTGGCAGCCTGATGATGGCGAAGTTACTGGTACCCGAAGTCGAGACTGTGGATGAAGATCAGAATATCGATATAAACAGGAGTGAACACAGCAACGCCATCGACGCCTTAGCCTCGGGCGCCATGAATGGTATGCGGGTCGCCGTCGCTATCGGTACCATGCTTATCGCATTTATCAGCGTTATCGCCATGTTTAATGCCGGACTCGGACAACTTGGTCTATGGTTTGATTTCGAAGGTGTCACGCTGCAGAGCCTGCTGGGTTATATCTTCGCGCCGGTAGCCTTTATCATAGGTGTCCCCGCCAACGAGATGATGCAGGCCGGAGGATTTATCGGGCAGAAGCTGATCCTCAATGAGTTCGTCGCCTTTATGGACTTCACCGCCGTGAAAGATCAGCTCACCGCTCATTCACAGATAATCATCACCTTCGCACTATGTGGCTTTGCCAACATAGGTTCGATTGCAATTCAGCTCGGCAGCATAGGGGTGATGGCACCGCAGCGCAGCGGTGATGTTGCAAACCTGGGCTTTAAGGCCGTACTTGCCGCTACTCTCGCGAATCTGATGAGTGCGGTATTAGCCGGAATATTTTTCAGTATTGCATAATACCAATTGATATAACGCTTCAATACTAAGCGTCAAACAGAAAAGGCGAGCCGGATGGCTCGCCTTTTTATTACCTGCCTTTAGGGAGCTAGGAGCTAGCACCTAGAACCTATGAATCCGGGCATAACGTATATTTCTACCCATCAGACCGCCAGGGACGGTGGAAATGTCATAATGATGTATGGAACATCAATGACCTTGGGAAATATTCATAAATGTTCTGACTGCCAAGGATGGCGGAAATGCCAATAAATGAATGGAACATTTATGGCCAGACATAAAAAAGCCCCGACTCTGCGGGGCTTTTCACTCATTCGCCAACGATAAAGGCTTAGACTTCTACGCCTTTGCTCCTAAGAAACTCATCATAGCTTCCCTTGAAGTCATTGATACCGTCTTTGGTGATCTCAATGATGCGATTAGCGATAGAAGATACAAACGCACGGTCATGGCTGACGAAGATTAGCGTGCCTTCATACAACTCCAGTGCATTGTTTAACGATTCAATTGACTCCATATCCATGTGGTTGGTTGGCTCATCCATCACCAGAATATTAGGCTTTTGCATGATAAGCTTACCGAAAAGCATGCGCCCCTTCTCACCACCGGAGAGTACTTTCACCGACTTTTTAATATCATCTGAACTGAACAGCATACGGCCAAGGTAACCACGCACAGATTGGTCATCATCTTCGGGCTTACGCCACTGGCTCATCCACTCAAACAGGTTCATATCATTTTCAAAGTCAGACTCATGATCCTGGGCATAGTAACCAATGGTAGAGTTCTCAGACCATTGAATAGTCCCCTTATCTTGTGGAAGATCATGGATAAGAGTGCGAAGCAGGGTTGTCTTACCGACACCGTTCTCACCCAGAACCGCGATGCGCTCGCCGACCTCGGCGATGATGTTAAGATCTTTAAACAGCGGGCCTTCATCGAATCCTTTTGCCAGCTCTTCGACAACCAAGGCGTTACGGAACAGTTTCTTCTCCTGCTCGAAACGGATAAATGGATTCACACGGCTGGATGCTTTGACTTCGTCAAGCTTGATCTTATCGATAAGCTTTGCACGTGATGTCGCCTGCTTAGCTTTAGATGCGTTAGCCGAGAAACGCGCCACGAAGCCTTGAAGCTCGGCGATCTGCGCCTTCTTCTTCGCATTGTCAGACATCAAACGCTCGCGAGCCTGGGACGCCGCCATCATATACTCATCATAGTTACCGGGGTACACACGCAGCTCACCATAATCGAGGTCTGCCATATGAGTACACACAGAGTTGAGGAAGTATCTGTCGTGAGAGATGATGATCATGGTACTGCTACGCTGATTAAGCATCTCCTGCAACCAACGGATCGTATCGATATCCAGGTTGTTGGTAGGCTCATCGAGCAGCAGCACATCCGGATCTGAGAATAGCGCCTGTGCCAACAGAACACGTAGCTTAAAACCCGGGGCGATTTCGCTCATCAAACCGAAATGTTGTTCGACACCGATGCCGACACCCATTAAGAGTTCACCGGCACGAGACTCGGCGGTATAACCGTCCATCTCGGCAAACTCCATCTCAAGTTCGGCGACCTTGATCCCCTCCTCCTCAGTCATCTCCGGCAGAGAGTAGATACGGTCACGTTCCTTCTTTACTTCCCAAAGTTCGGCATGGCCCATGATAACGGTATCGACGACGCTGAACTCTTCATAGCCAAACTGGTTCTGGCTTAGTTTACCCAGACGTTCATTCACATCTAATGAGACATTACCCGATGTAGGGTCAAGATCGCCCGCCAGGATCTTCATAAAGGTTGACTTACCACAGCCGTTGGCGCCGATCAGACCGTATCGGTTTCCGCCGCCAAATTTGACTGAGATGTTTTCAAACAGTGGCTTAGAGCCAAACTGCATGGTGATATTAGCTGTAGTAATCAAGTTTAAATATTCCGAATTCAGTTATGCGATGCGCGGCAAGCTCACGCTGCCAGCACTTGAGTGAGCAAAATTAAGCGCGAAAGTATAGTTGAGTGAGTCCGATTTATCAAGATTACGTGATGTCAACCGGCACGGCCACTCATGCCTTTGGGGTGAGTAAATAGAACGGCAGTTGAGCAATAAAAAGAGGAGTGATGCTGCACTCCCCTATGATCAAATTTCTTTAGCTGAGCTTCTGACGTCTTAGCCGATTGGCATTGGTAACCACCGTCAGTGAAGACAGTGCCATCGCGCCCCCCGCAATAACCGGGCTAAGCAGCATTCCGGTAAAGGGAAACAGGACACCTGCGGCAATGGGGATGCCTAGGCTGTTATAGATAAAGGCACCGAACAGGTTCTGCTTGATATTTCTCATGCTCGCATCAGCCAGGGAGAAGGTATCGGCCAGGACCGATAACCTGCCGGAAAGAAAAGTGAGATCCGCACTCTCTATCGCTACCTGAGTGCCATCTCCCATGGCGATACCCACATCAGCACTGACCAGAGCCGGGGCATCGTTAATCCCGTCTCCCACCATGGCCACCGTCTCACCAGAGCTTTTTAGGTCGATAATATGTTGCTGCTTCTGCTCGGGTAGCACACCGGCTATCACCTCTTCTATCCCTACCTGACCCGCTACCGCACTCGCAGTTTTAAGGTTATCTCCGCTGAGCAGTATGACCCGCTTGCCTGAATGTTTCAGCGCCGTAATCGCCGCTAAGGCGTCGGGTTTTAGCGGATCTGTTATGGCGATAACCGCCTTCAGCTCCCCCTCCTTAGCGACAAAGACCGGCGTTTTTCCCATTCCGGCAAGGGACAGGACCTTCTCTTCCAACAGCTCCAGCTTGCTCACACGCCGGATTTTCATCAACTCTGCATTGCCTACGGCCCACTCAAAACCATCGACAACACCGACAATGCCCTTGCCTTGATAGTTGGTAAACTGCTCGGGTTCAACGAGTTTCAACTGCCTGGATTTTGCCTCACTCACCATGGCATCGGCCAGCGGATGCTCCGAGTGTTGCTCCAGGCTTGCAACCCCTTTTAACAGAACATCAGTCGAGGCGGGAGCATCCTCATCAGCAGACGCCGACAGGATATCGGTCACCGAGGGTCTGCCTAGGGTGATGGTGCCCGTCTTATCGAGTACGACACAGCTCACCTTACTCGCAGTCTGCAACGCCTCACCATTTTTTATCAGCACCCCCATCTGCGCCGCACGACCCACCGACACCATTATCGACATAGGAGTCGCCAAACCTAAGGCGCAGGGACAGGCGATAATTAACACGCTGGTCAATACTATGAGTGCATGTGACAGCTGAGGGGCGGGACCAGCCAAGAACCAGGTAATCGAAGCAACGAGGGCTATCAGCACCACAACAGGCACAAAATAAGCCGAAATTTTATCGGTCAACCTGCCTATCGGCAGCTTAGATGTTTGTGCCTGTTGTACCAGCTCGATGATCTTCGCCAGACGGGTATCATTAAGGCCTGCTGTTACTCTGAATATTATGCTGCCGTTGCCGTTCACTGTGCCGGCGCTCAAAGTATCTCCCACGGATTTATTCACGGGAACCGGCTCTCCGGTCAACATGGACTCATTGAGCTGTGAATGCCCCGATACCACTTCGCCATCGAGCGCAACTCTGCCACCGGGTTTAAGCCTGAGGTGGTCGCCTATCTTGACCCAGGCTATCTCAACCTCCTCATCACCCGAGTCTGTCACCCTGACGGCCGTGGTTGACTGCAAACCGATAAGCCGCTGTACCGCCTCACCCGTCTTACCCTTAGCCCTGAGCTCCAGCGCGTGACCTAAGTTGATTAAACCCAATATCATCACACTGGCCTCAAAATAGACATGACGGGTCTCAGGAGGAAACCAGATGGGCGACAACACCACTATCATAGAGTAGAGCCAGGCGCTCGTGGTACCGAGCACGATCAGGGTATCCATATTTGCCGTACCCGCCTTAAGGGCACGCCACATCCCCAGATAGAAATGTCCTCCGGTGGTGACCAGAAGCAGCAGGGTTATCATGCCCATCACGCCCCAGATAAGCTGCTGCTCCGGGCTGTTGACCATCATCTCGCCCCCGAACAGGCCCCAAAGCATCATAGGAATCCCCAGCCCCAGGCCAAGTGCCGATTGAATTATACGGGTATGATACTCTCTGTTTTCCGCCTCAACCTTGGCCTCGGACGCAAGCCTGGCATCGAGTATCTGTTCACTGTCATAACCGGCAGCGGCTACCGTCGCCATCGCTGAATCCGCAGTTATATCACCATTGATCAACACCTGCTTCTCTGCCAGATTGACCCGTGCCTCGACCTTCTCTCCTCCGCCTTCCCGGGATAACTGTTCAAACGCTCCCTCAATCTTGGCAACGCAGCTGGCACAATTCATTTTGGGTACATATAAAGTCACGCTCGTCATAAGATGGTTTCTCCCGTCCCTTTTTCACTCGACTGGTATAACGACTAAAACAAGCGTAATGTCTCCCCTAGTGGGAGAGTCAAACGTCTTTTTCAACTAATTTAAAAATAGCCTATCTGAGTGCGGAAGATGAGGAGAGAAAATGAAAATCGGTGAAGTCGCTAAAGAGACGGGATTATCAGTCAAGAGTATTCGCTATTATCACGATATCGGACTCATCTGCGCCACACGCGGTGACAATGGTTATCGTGAATATGGTAAGTCTCAGGTTGAATCCCTGAAGTTCGTCCATCACTGCAGAGAGCTCGGTTTCTCTCTCGATGACTGCCGATCCCTGCTCGTTCTAAAACTCAACCTTGCCAGGGATGCGGGGGATGTAAAAGAGTTAGCTAAGGCACACCTCGAAAGGGTCAGCGAGCGGATAGTTAAGCTTCAGGCGCTCGAATCCCAACTCAAGCACCTGGTGGAGGAGTGCCGTGGAGGTAAACAGCCCGACTGCTCCATCATCAGCAGCTTAAGCTGAGCAGGAACGAGTTGGATTAGCCGTCAGGCTATACCGGCGAAAAGAGTCTATTCACCGGATTTAAGGTTACCGGCATTCTCAAGACGAAGCGGCGCTTGTTCTCCTGCCGGTGTAAAACCGAAAACCTTGCCGTAAAAAGCCAGTTCTACCTCCAGCGCCTTGATCTTGTTATGCTGCTCCTTGAGTTCATGCTCCCCGCCATTAAATGCCAGATAAGAAACCGGCACTCCCTTGGCTTTAAGCGCATTGAATATCTTTTTCGACTGTTTCTGGGCAACATGATCATCATCCCCCCCCTGAATCAACAGCAGAGGTTCATCCAGCTCCTCCAGATGATACAGAGGGGAGCGCTGACGATAGATGTTGCGCGCATCGGTGCTGACTCCGACCAGATGTTCAAGATATTTTGACTCAAACTTATCGGCATCTTTACTCAGTACCTCCATATCACTGATCCCGGCATAACTCACGCCGGCTTTGAAGGTGTCATAAAAAGCCAATGCAGACAGTGCGGTCAGGCCTCCCGCACTGTTGCCGCGCATAGCAAGCTGCAAACCATCGACCCAACCTTTATTCACCAGGTGGCCAGCGGCTCTGACCGCATCTTCGACATCCGCTTTGCCCCAGCGGCCATAGATACTCTGGCGATACTTACGCCCGAAGCCTGAACTGCCGCGATAGTTGAGATCCATCACCGCAAATCCCCGACTGGTCCAAAACTGAATGTCGCGCCTGAAGGCGAGACTCGCCTTAGCCGTGGGGCCACCGTGTAACATCACCAGCAGGGGCGGCCTGGAGTCTTTAGGCGGGATAAAGTCTGGGTTGACCGGCCCATAGTAATAGCCATAAACCTGCTCACCATTGCCCGATTCGAAGCTGATACTTTCGGCTCTTGAGATATAGGCTGGATCGAGCACAGGCAGTTCGGGCGCGTAAACCAGCTGGGTGCCACGCCCATTCACCTTATAGATCCCCTTTTCCGGCGTCACTTTAGCGCCGACAAAGTAGATGCCGTTGTCGCCTTTTACTACCTGAGATATCTCACCGAAATCCACCGCTATCGGCTCAGTCAAGCCGGTATCGAGAAAGATGCGAATTAGCGATGCCTCACCATTATGGCTATAGCTGGCGATGATGGTATTGTCAGACTCGAAAGCATAGTTGTGATTGCCCAACTTCCAATCGGGAACCGCAAACTCCGCCTCCATATCCAGCACATGTTCGAGCTCTCCCTCGACACTGATGCGATAAAGGTTCCACCAGTTATTGAAGTCGGCAATAAAATAGAGCTGACCATCGGGACTATACAGGGGTTGGGTAATCGCTCCCTCATGCTCTGGTATCAGGCGGCGGGCATTATGCAAGCCTCCCTTGGGCTCGAGCTCACCGACCCATAACTGGGTATTATCCCAGGGCATATTGGGGTGGTTCCATGATATCCAGGCCATCTGATTGTTGTCCGGTGAAACTCTGGGAGCCGAATAAAAATCTGCCCCGGAGCTGAGCACCTCCCCCTCACCGGAGAAATTAAGGTTCAGTGCCACCAGGCTGGCCACCGGCACTCCCTGAGCACGATGATCCTCCCTGACACAGATGATACGGGAGCCTTTGGAGTAGGAGACACAATCGGCATGACGGGTACCGTTAGGAGTGAGGGGCACGGGCTCTTGGTTAGGGGCTATTCGGTAGAGAAGCTGATCCTTAGCCCTGGAGACAAAAAGGCTCTGACCGATACCGAGAAAGGGGGAGCCACCGTATTCATGCACCTTAGATCTGACATCAAACTCGGTGGTGACGACCTCGGACACGCTGCCATCGAGATCCAGGCGTTTAATCCCGACTCTGCCACCGGAGGCGGAATCAGACTGCACAAAGTAAACCGCATCGTTGACGCTCTGCAGCTCGCCGAAATTATCTGATAAACCATAAACGTCACTGGCAGAGATCGGCGAGGCCCAGCTGCCATAGGTGTCGATCTGACAACCACTGCGCTTATCGATCTGCGCCGTGGGCTCTTTCTCAGAGCAAGCGACAAGCAAGGTAAGAAGTAACGCCGAAACGAGATAGTTCATATGCACGTTAATTCTCATTAATACCTCCAAAGTTCATCTTGCTTTATCAGTTAGCTACTTCTTTCTGACAAGTTTTTGCTTAAACCATTCGATAACGGCCAGCTGTTTACTCCGCGTCAACCCAAAATAGACGCATACCCAGGGAGAGAGCAACAGATACCAGGGCAACACAGAGGTGTCGCGTCCACTGAAGATGAGAAAAAGGAAGCCAGAGTAGATAACCAGCACCCCGGATATCCCAACAACCAACATGATATTTCGGGTTACTTTTTCCAACCAATCCATCTTGTTACTCAATCTCATCGACACCCTACCCTCTGCAACGTGATCATTATCACCCGGATTTGCGATACAGTTCAAGAGACGGTAAACCAGAGGTATCGGCCTTGGAATGAAGGCTCATTACATTTTCTATGGTGTTGTTGATATTTGCTAGTTTGCTTGAAGGTCGTACCTTCATTACTGTCTACCGCCTGCCCGGCGGGTACTGTATAGGGAAATACAAATGTTGTGATCACATGGTCAGAGATGTTCCCTACATCTCTAGACATTTCCCATATCGATATGAGGCAGATGTGAATGAACGACATTATGTGCAGATACTTAAGTGGCTCAATGAGTGAAGCGCAGCTTCAAGCTAACAAACGAGAAACAGGATGCTGAGCAGGCCTTTAGAAAGGGACATCATTATATGGATAGCCCCATCTGCGCTGGGATACTTTTTCTCTGCGATTAGGTTTTATTGTCAGGCTTAGTGACTCATGACTTCTCCCAAACTGGTTAATGAAAGTTTTTGGCACCCTATGAGCATTTAACGAACCATTCTCAGTAGATCAAGCTTTGTTGATACTACCAACAAAGCTTGACACCGCTCTTAGCAGAGGAATCAATTTCACGATGCAAGTAGAGAGGAAGAGTTTAAAATGCCGATACTTCTTTGAGTGCGCAAAACGCCTGACAATAATTGTATATTGAGTATTTACTATGTACCACTAAAGCTAATGTGTATAAACGAGTTAGTCACCTGCCAATGCTCAATCGAAGAGCTAGATAACCAGGTCTAGGTGCAGCCATGAGTGGCTTTACCGGAATACCCATATCTGAAACCAACGGCTCAGTAGAGATCGCCATACCGGCAGGCCACAAAACAAAATAGCAATGATACTCATTCTCTGGATAAACAGGGGGGATAAACTATATTTATTACGTCGTAATCAATATAGAGGGAGGGAGTTATCATGATAGTCGCACGTTGGTCTATAGATGCTAAATTTGGACACAAACCCGCTGTTATTGACTCTCTATCAAAATGGCAAAACAGTTTTGGCGCTCAAATCGGCTGGGAGGGAAAGTGTAGAATTCTGACGGGTTCTGTTGGTGCTTTAGAGTCGACCGTCGTTTCTGAAATTACGCTCGATAACCTGGCTGAATTGAACGACTCCTGGGACAAGCTCGCCGGGTTAGACGGACATAAACAGTGGAGTATCGAACTCGAGCCTCACATAGTGTCAGGCACCATGAAGTGGGAAGTTTACCGTATTGTTGAGTAGCACGAATCAAAGAAACAGTCGCTGGAGGCTGTTTCTTTTTCTTTTTCACTTTCGCATTTGACCACTAGATACAACTTCAAGTCTCAGTTCCGAACAACTAACTATCTTATCAAGCAATAAAAAAACGAGCCGAAGCTCGTTTTTTAGCGAAGATATAGAAGGTATCGTTTAGATACGTATTCCGCCATCGATTTCAAACACACGACCATTCACATAGTCATTTTCGATGATGAACTTCACCGTCGAAGAGATCTCAGATGGCTGACCCAGACGCCCGACCGGAACCATCTTCTCCAGACGCTCCAGCGCCTCTGGCTTCATCGCAGCTGTCATCTCAGTTTCAATCACACCCGGTGCGACGGCTGCGCTACGGATATTGTAGCGGGCCAACTCTTTTGCCCAACCCACTGACATGGCCGCAACGCCGGCTTTTGACGCCGAATAGTTTGTCTGACCGACATTACCCGCCTTGGCCAGGCTGGAGATGTTGATGATCACCCCCTCCTGCTCAGACTCAATCATAGCGGCCGCCGCTTCACGGCCACACAGGAATGAGCCCGTGAGGTTAACGTTGATCACAGCCTGGAACTGCTCGAACGACATACGGTCGGTGACCTTGCCCTCTTTGGCTTTGACTAACATGCCGTCGAACAGGATACCCGCGTTGTTGATCAACACATTGATCTTGCCGAAATCTTCCATGATGAATCCGAAGCCGGCCATCACATCTTCTTCATCTGTGATATCGAAAGCGTAACCCTGAACTTCGGCTCTGTCGCCGATGTCGGCACAGGCACGCTCAAGTTTCTCCTGATCAACGTCGATAAGTGCCAACTTAGCACCCGATTCGGCTAAATCCAGCGCCATAGCCAGACCCAATCCACCGGCGCCACCTGTGATGACCACAACCTTATCTTTTAAATCCATCGAGTTACCCTTTGTTTTTAATCTGTTTTAAATTAGTAAACTGTTCAAAAATACTGGAAAAATCACGCTCTCCATTCCCCTGACGAGCATGGTTAACGTATAAACTGCGCGCTAAGGCTCCCATCGGCGTGCTTGAATTAGACAGAAGTGCCGCCTCTTGAGATAACCCCAGATCTTTAACCATCAGGTCCACCATGAAGCCACCCTGGTAATCATTCGATGAGGGCACAGATTCCATCACGTCCGGACAAGGATTATATTTATCCAGCGTCCAATTACCACCACTACTTACCTTCATTATCTCAGATAATACCTTGGGGTCCAGACCATGATCGATTCCCATCTGCAAAGACTCACTGGTTCCGACCATCAGGACTGATAACAACATGTTATTACATATCTTGGCAACCTGACCCGCACCCGCGCCCCCGGCATGAAATATGTTAGCCCCCATCTTGCTCAGCACACCCTTAGCCTGCTCGAAGCCATTATAACTGCCGCCACAGATGAAGGTGAGTGTCCCCGCTGCCGCGCCGGCCGTTCCTCCCGACACCGGAGCATCGACAAACTCAAGTTGTTTATCTGCGGCAAATTTTGCCACCAGCCGCGCACTCTGCGCATCTATGGTAGAGCAGTCTATCAGCAAGGTACCCTTTGCAACCACATCAAGGAGCCCCTTGCCTTCACCACCGCCCTCCTCACCAAGATAGAGCCCACGCACATGTTTACCGGCCGGAAGCATGGTGATAACGACATCCGCGCCCGCCGCCGCGCCACAGGCGCTGCTGGCGGCCAGTGCACCAAGGTCCGTAAGCGACTTAATCGCTTCGGGTACCAGATCAAATACCCGCACCGTTAAGCCAGCCTTAACCAAATTGGCCGCCATTGGCGCTCCCATATGCCCTAACCCGATAAATGCGACACTTGTCATCTCATGCTCCTTAGCCTTCAATTTGAAGATAAACTCAATTCATTATTCGTCGTTCAGGCGCTTTCTGTTCTCAGCGCTCACATCAATGGGACATCCCTTTTAACATCTCCCTCAACGACTCCATCCGGGTGACTTTACCCCATGCTCTTCAGTGGGTGCTCACTATCGCTCCATGGCGCTGAGAGCAGCGCTTCGATCAACGCCTGTGGCACTGCTGACACCGTTTGATAACGCCACTTGGGCTGCCGGTCTTTATCGATAAGCAGGGCTCTGACACCCTCGCTGAAATCGCCGATAGCACAGCAGTTCACGCTACATCCCAGCTCAAACTTAAACACCTCGGCAAGCGTGAGCGAGGTGCCAAGCTGAGCTTGCCGGTAGATGAGGTGCCAACTGAGAGGACTCCCCGAGAGCAAGGCCTTGATCGGTCGCTCGAGCCAGGAGCCGTTACTGTCAAAACCGGAAACACGGTCGATGATCTCGACCAGAGAACCTGCCACCAACTCATCGATCTGAGCTTGATTCGCCTCTAACAAACTCTGTGGCAGCGGCACTTTTACCTCCTGCTCCATCGCATTGAGCTGCTCGGTTAACAGGCTATGATTTAACTCCTGCTCATCACTCCAGCCCAAGGTGGCCAAGTGATCCAGCAGTGCCTCCTTACTGCCACTATTGAGATAGTGGTTGCCCACCCCGACATACTTCGCATCGCCGGCATTCATATTGTAGGCGGTTAAACCGAGAAACAGCCCGGTTTTCCCCGGCATTCGATTAAGAAAGTAGCTGCCCCCCACATCGGGATAGAGGCCGATGGTGACTTCAGGCATGGCGATACGTGAGCGCTCGGTCAATACCCTGTGACTGGCACCGGCCATCAACCCCAGGCCACCGCCCATGACGATTCCGTCGCCCCATACCATGACCGGTTTACCTAAGGTATGCAGCAGATAGTCCAGACGATACTCTCGCTCAAAGAAGGTCTCGGCCTGCTCGGTCACCTCACCGGGCGACGCTACAGAGGCGTGATAGATAGCCCTGACATCGCCGCCGGCGCAGAAGGCTTTCTCACCCGCGCCGTCGAGCATCACCATGACGATGTTTTCATCGCTCTGCCACTTCAGCAGCTGCTGCGTCATAGCGTTAACCATACTGAGGTTAAGTGAGTTCAGCGCCTTCTCGACATTCAGGGTCACGACACCTATCTGTTTACCCGATGCGGTTCCCAAGGTCTGAAACACAACGCTGTTATCACTCGGCGTGGCCATTTCGGTATCTGCATTTTTATCAATTGTCATCAGCAATTTTTCCAGTTGGCCTTGCGCTTATCCAGGAAGGCATTGACCCCTTCCGCCTGATCTTCGGTATCGAATAAGCCGACAAACAGCTCCCGCTCCAGCGGTAATGACATGGCACGAGGCATAGTCCGGCCAGCCTGAATAAGCTGCTTACACACGGTAACACTGCTTGGACTCTGATTTGCCACCTTCGCCGCCAGCGCAATCGCCGCATCGAGAGACTCGCCGGTCTCGACCACCTCTTCAACCAGACCCAGAGACAGTGCTTTATCTGCCTTGAGTCGCTCGCCGCACAGGATCATCCGCTTCGCCCAGCCTTCGCCAACCAATGCGGTTAAGTTTTGCGTACCGCCGGCACACGGCAGTAAGCCTACCGACGCTTCGGGCAGCGCCATCACGGCCTGAGACTCTGCAATACGGATATCACAGGCCAGTGCCACCTCCAAACCGCCACCCATTGCATAACCATTGATAGCCGCAACCGAGACCCCGCGAAATTGGCTCAGGGCCTCGAACGCTTCACCGAAGTGTTTAGCCATCGAAGCCGCAGTCCCCTTATCACCATCGGCAAAGAGCTTAAGATCCGCGCCGGCAGAGAAAAACTTATCTCCTTCCCCCGTGATCACTAAGGCGTAGATATCCCTGTTTTCATTGAGCTCAACCACCTTATGCTTAAGGGCCTGCAGGCTATCGGCGGTCCAGGTGTTAGCCGGCGGATTACTCATGGTCAAAATGGCGGTATGACCTTCTATACGTTCAATTATTCCTGTCATCAATCGATTCCTTGTAAACTGGTCGAGTCATTTCCAACCTTGAAAGTCAGAGGATCTGTCCTGCATCCTCATTCAGCAGACGTCGGGCTATGATCAAACGCATGATCTCGTTGGTGCCCTCCAGTATCTGATGCACCCGCACATCACGCATATGTCGCTCCAGCGGGTATTCACGGATATAACCATAGCCGCCATGAAGCTGAAGCGCCGCATCACACACCTGAAAACCGATGTCGGTGGCAAAACGTTTTGCCATGGCGCAGTATGCGGTCGCCTCGGAATCCTGATCATCGAGTTTAAACGCTGCCAGACGCACCAGTTGCCTTGCCGCTACTAACTCTGTTGCCATATCGGCTAACTTAAATTGAAGTGCCTGAAATGCTGCTATAGGTTTACCGAACTGCTTTCGCTCGTTCATATATTGGGTTGCACGTTCCAGTGCGGCCTGAGCCGTACCGATGGAGCAGGTCGCGATATTGATGCGTCCACCATCAAGCCCCTTCATGGCAAAGGTAAAGCCTTGACCCTCTTCACCCAGCAGGTTTGAAACCGGGACGCGCACATCACTGAAGGTGATCTCGCGGGTTGGCTGAGCATTCCAGCCCATCTTATCTTCAGCCTTGCCGTAGCTTATTCCCGCCGCATCCGCCGGCACCGCAATAGCCGAGATCCCTTTCGGTCCCTCCTCACCGGTTCTGCACATGACGACCAACAGCTCTGTGGCCCCCGCACCCGAGATAAACATCTTAGCGCCGGAGATCACATACTCATCCCCCTCTCTAACCGCCTTGGTCTTGAGTGATGCCGCATCACTTCCGGCACCCGCCTCGGTTAAACAGTAGGAAGCGAGCTTCTGACCCGTGGTGAGGGACTCAGACCACTCATCTCTTAATGATTGTGAGCCAAAACTTGTGACCATCCAGGTCGCCATATTATGAATGGTCAGCATGGCTGTAGTTGCGGTGCAGCCCATGGACAGCTGCTCGAAGATGATAGAGGCGTCGAGTCTGGACAGGCCCATGCCTCCCTCACTTTCCGGTGAGTATAGTGAACAAAACCCCAGCTCACCGGCGCTCTGAATCACCTCTTTAGGAAAGTGATGCTCCTCATCCCATTTAGCGGCAAAAGGGGCTAACTGCTCATCAGAAAACTGCCGGGCAAGATCGGCAAATTGACGTTGGTCTTCACTGAGATTGAAATCCATCTGTAGGTCTCCTTCGGCACACTCTTTATTAAAGTAGTTTTTGAACAGAGAGTAGAGCTTAGTGACTAAGTGCTCCCCTCTTTATATTGTGCCTTGCATTAATAATGTGATTATTCTTGATTAAAACGGGTCCTAAATCCGCTGCCGGCGGAAAAAACACTGACAGCGGATGACGAGCTAAACAGGCCTCAACAAGCGCTTATTTTAGCGCTATGGTCATGTTTGGTGCGGCATGCTCGGCTTCTGAGATCTGAGATTCGAACCAGCGGGAGGTGATGGTCTTGGTCTCGGTGTAGAAGCGAACCGCCTGCTTACCGTAAGCATGTTGGTCGCCATAGAAGCTGCCCTTCCAGCCGGTAAATGAGAAGAAAGGCAGAGGCACAGGAATGGGGACATTTATCCCTACCTGACCCACCTCGATCTCATGTTGATACTTGCGCGCCGCGGCGCCACTGGCGGTAAAGATGGAGGTGCCGTTGCCATAGGGACTGTCGTTAACGATATCGATGGCTTCCTCCAGAGAATCGGTCTCCATGCAGCACAGCACTGGCCCGAAGATCTCCTCTTTATAGATGCTCATCTCGGTTGACACCTTAGTGAACATGGTCGGACCGACCCAGTTACCACTCTCATGACCGGGCACGGTAAACGCCGAGCCATCGAGCAGACACTCGGCGCCCTCACTTTTCCCCTGCTCAATAAGGGATAGCACACGAGCCTTGGCAGCGGGGCTGATCACCGGGCCATAACCCGCGTCTTTATCATCCCAAAGGCCGGGTTTAACCTTAGCCAGCGCTTCTTTCAACTCAGGGATCCACTCTTTAGCGGCACCGACAAATACAGCTACCGACAACGCCATGCAGCGTTGACCCGCGGCGCCGACGGAGGCTCCAACCAGGTTATTGATCACCTGCTGCTTGTTGGCATCGGGCATGATAACGCAGTGGTTTTTAGCACCGGCGAAAGCCTGAACACGCTTTAAGTTATCGGTTCCCGTCTTATAGATATATTGGCCGACACCGACCGAGCCCACAAATGAGATGGCTTTAATATCTTTATGCTTGAGCAAGGTATCCACGGCAACCTTATCGCCATGAACCAGTTGCAGCACACCTTTTGGTGCCCCCGCCTCTTCGAACAGCTCGACAAGGCGTTGAGGTGTCATGGGATCTTGTTCCGATGGCTTAAGCACGAAGGTGTTACCACATGCGATAGCGAGGGGGAACATCCATAGCGGGATCATGGCCGGAAAGTTAAAGGGAGTGATACCGGCGCAAACGCCAAGTGGCTGGGTATAACTGTAAGTATCTATGCTGCGGGCAACATTTTCGACGGTCTCCCCCATCAAGAGGGTCGCGATATTACAGGCGTGCTCAGCCACTTCGATACCGCGCCAGACATCACCCTTGGCATCTTCAAATGTCTTGCCCGTCTCCTGAGCTAATATAGTCGCAATCTCATCATGGTGGGTCTTAAGCAGATGTTGGTAGTTAAACATCACACGCGCACGTTCAGATACCGGCACCTCTTTCCAGCTTTTAAATGCCACCTTGGCACTGGCGACAGCATTTTCAACCTCCTCTACGGTGGCACTGTTTATCACCGCTATCTGTTCGTTGTTTGCAGGGTTCGTTACCGAAATCTGCTGATCTCCCTGACCGGCAACAAATTGGCCGTCGATATAATGCTTAACTTGAGTTGTCATATTGCTTCCCATTAAGATCGTTTCGAACCGGTTCCTGCGGCATTTTTATTGTATTTACACACAAAAACCGGTCATATTGTCTTGTTGATTGCTATGTAAGTGACGACTTATTAACTCACATCTCTTATTTACTTGTGATTGATAATTACCCGCCTGTCTGCCGGTAAACTCACGCTAAAATTGATAAGGTTAAACTTCGATGGCCATCGCCGTCGCCTCACCGCCGCCGATACACAATGAGGCGACACCACGCTTAAGACCACGGGCCTTAAGGGCGTGGATCAGCGTCACCAACAGGCGCGCGCCGGAGCAACCGATTGGATGGCCCAGCGCACATGCGCCACCATTAACATTCACCTTAGACTCATCAAGGGACAGCTCAGAGATGGCCAGCATTGTCACCATGGCGAAGGCTTCGTTGATCTCAAACAGATCGACATCCTCCTTGTTCCAGCTCACCTTATCGAGCAGCTTATTCATCGCACCGACCGGGGCGGTAGTAAACATAGACGGTTCTTGAGCATGAGTGGCGTGCCCCTTGATGGTGGCAAGTACGGGCAAGCCAAGCGAGTTGGCCTGCTCAGCCGTCATCAGCATCAAGACAGCTGCGCCATCGGAAATTGAGCTTGAGTTCGCCGCCGTGATGGTGCCATCTTTGGCAAAGGCCGGACGTAGACCCGGGATCTTATCCGGACGCGCATTGCCGGGTTGCTCATCCGTATCGACTAAGGTGTCGCCGCGACGGCTACTAACCGTAACCGGGGCTATCTCCTCTTTGAAGGCACCGCGCTCGATCGCGGCATTGGCTTTTTCCAGAGAGTTAAGCGCAAATCTGTCCATCTGCTCCCGGGTCAGGTTAAAGTCATCGGCGGTCCCTTGAGCAAATGTGCCCATTGCCCCCCCCGTATAGGCATCTTCGAGTCCATCGAGGAACATGTGATCCATCACCTTACCGTGGCCCATGCGCATTCCGCCACGAGCTTTATCCAGCAGGTAGGGCGCCTGACTCATACTCTCCATGCCACCGGCAACAATGACGGAGGCGCTGCCGGCCTTAATCAGATCATGGGCTAACATGACTGTTTTCATGCCCGAACCACACACTTTATTCACCGTTGTCGCACCGACAGACAGTGGAAGCCCGGCGCCTAAGGTTGCCTGTCTGGCTGGTGCCTGTCCTAATCCCGCCGGCAGGACACAGCCCATCAGCACTTCATCAACCTGCTCTCCCGCTAATCCGGTCTGAGCCATTATTGCCTTGATTGCTGTGGCGGCCAATTTAGGTGAAGCCACACTCGACAAACTCCCTTGAAATCCGCCCATAGGGGTACGTTTAGCGGCAACGATTACGATATCTGGGTTTGACTGCTCTGTACTCATATCTACTCCGGTAATGGCTTAGCCCTGTCGGTGAACGACCAGTTAGCACCAACATCTAAAAACAACTAGTAAGTGTGATCATGCTCAATTAATATCACTGTGACGTTTACGCGAACGTAAAGCAAGTATTAGCTGGTCAAACTTCTACCAAAGTATGAGGTCAAATGTCACTCAAGATTTACAGCTTGGATATTTAGTCGTATTGAAAAATGGCAAGGGAGCCTAACGAGGGGAAGTGTCAGGAAAAACAGGGAGGAGAATATAGAGTTTTAAGTTTTAAGTTTTAAGTTTTAAGAGTCGAGCTTATAGCTTATAGCTTATAGCTTATAGCTTATAGCTTATAGCTTATAGCTTATAGCTTATAGCTTATAGCTCGAACCTAGTGTCCAGAAACCCAATCACCCTTCACTTTCCCATGGAGTGATAGCGCTCATATCATCCAGGTTATAGGGGGTTAACTGGTAGACATAGTAGTTAAGCCAGTTGCTTATCAACAGGCTGCCATGGCCATACCAGCGAGCGACGGGTTCCTGACCCGGATCATTATTTCTGAAGTAGTTTAGCGGGATCTCCGGCTGTAGCCCCTCCCCCAGGTCGCGGAAGTACTCATCCTTAAGTGTCGTTCGCTGATACTCGGGGTGCCCCATCACAAACAGGTTACGATTATTGGTACTGAGCACCATATAGGCCCCCGCTTCATCGGACTCGGCCAGCACCTGCAGTGCCGGATGTGCCTTCAGCAGTTGAATATCCATCTCGGCAAAACGCGAATGAGGGGCCAGGAACTCATCGTCGAACCCACGTAACAGGGGGAAGTGTCGATGGGCACGTCTATGTTGAAATACACCAGAGCGCTTCACCTGGAGTAGATTTCTGTTTAATCCATACAGATGATAGAGGGCCGCATGTGCCGCCCAGCAGAGGAATAGTACCGAGGTAACATGCAATTGTGACCAGTCGATAATCTCACGGATATGATCCCAGTAGGTCACATCTTCAAATTCGATCTGGCCCAGAGGGGCACCTGTGATGATCAAACCATCATAATTTTTATGGCGTACGGCTTCAAAATCACGATAGAAGTTGTTCATGTGATCGATAGAGGTATGCCTGGAAGCTTTATCATGAATTCTGAGCAGATCCACATCGACCTGCAGAGGGGTATTACCAAGCAGACGCAGCAGCTGTGTCTCGGTCTCAATCTTATTGGGCATCAAATTGAGAATAAGCACCTTCATCGGACGAATATCTTGATTTGCTGCCCGGGTCTCGGACATAACGAAGATATTCTCAGACTCTAAGATCCCTGCCGCTGGCAGATTATCGGGGATTTTAACCGGCATACCGCGCCTCTTTCATTCTCTATATCGTTAAAGTTAATCTATCAAACAGAGGGCGCGGCGCAGCATGACTTCTATTGCTTAGCGATCGACCCTCTGTACCAGCACAGATATAGGCTCACTCGACCCGATATCTATGTTGTAGGCTTGAGTGTTGATAAACATCAACTCGCCATTGAGGGTTATTCTGGCACCTATGGCATAGGTGTGCCCCGATTCAAACTGATCTCTGTGTATCAAAAACTGAAAAGGAGCCGGCGTCGTGACGCCGCTGCGCTCAATCTGCGCCAGCACTACCGCCGGTGCATCCATCAGTGAGACATCCTTAAGCTCTACCGTCAACACCGCTTCCGCAGGCAGGGTAATTCGCTCCTTGAACCAGATCTCCCCCAGAATATCGACACCGGCATTGGGTGTTGCACAACCCACTAATGCAATAAAAGCCACGACTATCGGCAACGCCGACTTAAACCATCTGTTCATATTCCTGCTCCTAATCATACATCAAGACTTCTAGATGTCCATATGTCCACACTGAAAAATGTTCACAGTCTAATAAGCTCTCCTGGGTGGCCCAACTATCGATAAACAATGAAGCTGACCACTGCAGTTCATCTTGCACAAGGAGGTCAGACGGAGAAAACCGCTATGCGATGACCCGGCTTTGACTCCCACAGCGTTAATAGTAATCGGTATAAACTATAGCGCTTGTCCTGCGCCGTATATCTCCCTATCATAAGCTACCAATTTCAAGCCGAATAGCCTAATGACACAAGCAACCGCCATAATTGTGGGTGCGAGCTCACTCCTGAGTCGTGAAGTCGTAAAACAACTTTCCGACCAAGGTGTCGAACTAGCTCTACTTGCCCAAGATCCTGATTCACTTAGAGAGTTTGCAGACAGCCTGCCCGGTAAGGTTCACCTGTTTCCCCTACAGATTGTCAATCCTGAATCTATCATCACAAGCATGGAGCAGGTATGGGAAACCTTAGGTGGTGCCCACCTCGTCTTAGTTAATACCGGCCTGAATAGCTATGATCCCCAGCTTCCATGGAGGCCTGAGCAAGATATCATCACAGTCAATGTGCAGGGATTTGCCGCCATCTGCAATACGGCTTTTCGCTTATTCAGAGAGCAAGGTTATGGTCAGCTAGCAGCGGTAAACTCGATTGCAGGTCTGCGTGGCGGCCCCAGTGTGGCTTATCATGCGTCAAAAGCCTTTGCGACCAACTATCTGGAAGGATTAAGCATGCATGCTCAGCGATTGAAGCTGCCAATCACAATCACAGATATTCAACTGGGCCTGCTCGATAAGGCCGCGATGCAGCAAAGTCGTTTATGGCTGTCACCACCCGATGAGGTCGCAAGACAGATAATTAAGGCGATGCAGGGGGCCAAACGAAGAGTCTATGTGACCAAACGCTGGCGTCTGGTGGCCTGGCTGACTAAGTTACTGCCGGAGTTTGTCTATAACACCCGTCACTGGCGAACCAAGGCGGAACGTCTCGCGGCCAAGGCTGAAGGGAAGAGATAGGGCCGAGTTGCGAGTTGCTAGGTTCGAAAAAGTAAACAAAAAAGGAGCCCGAGGCTCCTTTTTACTATCTAGTATCCAGCAATAGATGAATACTACTTAGAAAGTATAACCCACACTCACCATGTAAACCCATGGGTCGATATCTGTTTCTACCTTCACTGCATCACCGGCCAGTTTAAACTCAACATCTGTGGTGATCTGCGCATACCAGACAGAGGCATTCACCAACCAGTTTTTGTTGATCTGGTAATCCAGACCCACCTGCGCAGCAAGGCCCCAGGAGTTACCCAGACTCAGATCTGTCAAGGCACCATCGAGATCGTTGGTAAACTCGTTGTCGAAGAAGTTGGTGAAGTTCACACCGGCACCGATATATGGACGAACTTTAGAATCAGCCGAGCCAAAGTAGTACTGAGCAACTAAGGTTGGTGGCAGATGTTTAGTTTCGGCAATCTTTCCAAGCTCACCCAATGAGATATCATGGCTGAACGGCGTAGCCGCCAGAAGCTCGATACCGATATTATCGGTCAGCATGTAACCGAAGTTCAAACCAAGCTGAGTATTATCATCGACGCCGAACTCAGCGATATCCGCCACGACAGGACTGGACTCATTAGGTGCAACGACGGCAACACCGGCACGAACGATAATATCGCCCGCCTGGTGAGCAGAAACGGAAGAAGCGAAACCGGCAGATAGTAGGGCGGCCGCGATTACTCCA
The DNA here is from genome assembly GCF_947501225.1 of uncultured Shewanella sp. GTDB lineage: Bacteria > Pseudomonadota > Gammaproteobacteria > Enterobacterales > Shewanellaceae > Shewanella. The sequence goes on along the minus strand of NZ_CANMUW010000001.1, from coordinate 497,801 downwards.
GACACAATAGTTTTGTTCATCATACTACTCCATTAATACAACACGAAAGTTCTTTATTATTATCAAGTTCCTTACATTCGCGTGCATCCTGCCAGACGAACACCTGAACTTTATTGATCTGGATCAATTAGATCAAAAGCTACCCACTTATAGATAGAACCACTTGATCGAAATCACAAAAAACAAAAGGAGTATGACGGATACAGCTTTATTTTTGAGGTGAATATCAAAAAACAGCGAAATCAAAAATAGCTAAAACTTCAAACTAAACAACCGGGAACGCAACATTGCCGCAACAAGCAAATAGCCGATACTAAAACATAGAGAGGGGCTTCAGCCGATAGGCATTGATGAACAAAAGCTTCACATCGAGAGCTGTAATCCGGGGTACCTCTCAAGCCAGCGCTTACTTGCTACCCTACGCTCAAACAGTGAGCGGTCCCGTTTAGGGTTATGAGTCAATCTCAGTTCAAAGAGTGATTCGAGTCCGAAGGCCGAACTGAAAACTAAAATGCCGCCATGCAAGGTTACAGAGCCGTCTGTGACCGCTTCATCATCTGCGCTTAACGACACGCCGATAGCCGTCTCTTTCTCGGGCCAGTAACCCATGGCATCCAGCGTGGAGGAGTATGGCTTGTCACCGTTTCTCTGGTGCATTCTGGCTTGATTTTTTACCGACCAGGGGTACTCGGGCGCTAAGGCTTTCAATGAAGCCTCATAGCGCCGCTCACTCTCCGTGGAGAGATCCATAGGGTCGAAATAGATAAGATCAATATCCGCAAATGGGCCGATATCCATTCCATGTAACCTGTCCCAGACCAAATTCCTCACAAACCCGGCCGCCAGACTCCACTGAGGCAACGCCAAAGTGCCAGCCACTTCTAGTGCCCGAATGTGACGGGGAGAGCCATATAACCACTGGCTTAACTTCTGCTCATATTTATTCAATGACACTGCGCCTCCGAAAATGGGACTTACTCTTATATCTGCTAACAAAAAAGGAGCCTAAGCTCCTTTAATACCCATATGACTCCCGATTAAACCTGATCCACTATTTAATCGGCACCGCTTTCATCAGGACCTCGGTGGTGTATTTTCCATTGTTAATCACTGGAAAACGATCATAGGTTTGAAAAATCACTTTTCCCTGATATTTAATCATGGATACAACCCCGTAATTAATGTCGGAACTGATCGTTTCAGCAGGAAGAATAAATTTAAACGGTACCGGTGCTCGCGCGATATCAAAGCTCTTCTGGGCGATGATGACTCCGGGCGTATCCAGATCGATAATAGCGATGGTGACTGAACTGCCCTGGGGTAGAGTGATCCGTTCCAGATAACCCGCGGCGCCATTGACAATAATCGGCTTCTCCTCGGTCACTGTGACACAGGCAGAAAGCATCATCACACAAATTAAAACGAAGGCTCTTTTCATCATTACAAACATCTTCCTAATCACTTTCTTAGACACAAACTCGCGACACATTTTATCGGATCGTACTCTTTATTTACCAGACACATTTACCAGGCGATCAATTAACAAGCATCATTTACAGGCTTAATTCACAAGCCTATTTTGCCTTTGAAAGCCTGATTAACCCCTCCTGTGTCGCTGAGGCCACCAGCTCACCGGCTTGATTGAAGAACTGCCCTTTCACGAACCCCCGGCCGCCTCCGGCATGGGGACTTTCATTGCTATAGAGTAGCCAATCATTCAAGTCTAATGGACGATGAAACCACATTGCATGATCTATGGTTGCCATACGCATGCCGGGCGTTAAAAATGAAACCCCGTGTGGCTGAGCAGCCGTCACCAGGAAGTTAAAATCAGACGCATAGGCCAACAGATATTCATTCACTGCATGGTCACTGGGCACCCTACCGTTTGCTCGGATCCAGATATGACGCTTTGGCTCCCTTGCCCTGGGGTAGAAAGGGTTTTCAGGGTTCACCAAACGCATCTCGATAGGCGCATCGGCCATAAACTTCTCTAACATCCTGGGCGGAACCCTGTCCCCCATGGTCATGGCCAGCTCCTGTTGGTTCAGCAAGCCTTCCGGCCCGGGAACATCGGGCATTTGAGCCTGGTGTTCGAAACCCTCTTCATGCTCCTGGAATGAACAGGTCATATTAAAGATCGGACGCCCCTTCTGGATAGCCTTAACACTTCTGGCACTGAAACTACCGCCATCACGCATGATTTCAACATCATAAATGATCGGAAGCTTCTCATCTCCGGCGCGAAGAAAGTAGGAGTGAAATGAGTGGACATGACGCGAGGGGGGAACCGTTTGCTTAGCGGCGCTCAACGCCTGGCCCATTACCTGGCCACCAAACACGTGACCAAACCCCAGGTCCTGACTCTGCCCACGAAATAAGCCAACTTCAATTTGCTCCAGTGAGAGCAAAGATAATAGATCGTTTAACACCTGACTCATCGCAATTTATCCCCAACTAAAGAGCTCAACAGCTTAACTCAAGTAGCGGTTTTTATGCCAGAGCTTTAGATGGGGAAGCCGAAAACTCACTCGATGACTATGTGTCTTTCCGCAGCACCTCTCCTGGCCCAGGCCAACACCTGATCCTCACCGCTCTTATGAAAATTCACCGGCAGGGCATGATGTATCTGCTCCCAGCTACTCAACAAGGTTTCAGGCTTGCAGGTATCGGCTTCAAAGTAGGTAGGTTTAAATTCGGTAAACTGACCATGGCTTACACTGCCAGCGGCGGTCAACAGATGTTGGCCAGTCGGTGCGCCGGAGCTGCAGAGAAACAACATACTGGCGGTAATTGATGACGTTGAAAAAAGCGGCTTGACCGATGCGGCTAACCGTTCCTCAGTCATACCGGTTAGCGCATGGGGAGTTAAGCTGTTGACCTTGATGTTATGTTCTACGCCTTCGAGATAGAGACTGTTTACCAACCCTATCAGGCCCATTTTGCTGGCACTGAATGAGGTCTCGTGCATATCGCCATACAAGCCACTGGCGGCGCAACTCATCATGATCCGGCCATAGCCCTGACGTTTCATTAATGGCCAGATGGCCTGGGTCATATAGAAGCTGCCACTGAGATCGACATTTAACTGAGTTTGCCACATCTCGACGGTTAGGTTTTCAAATGCACAAGGTGTGTGGACGCCTGCATTATTAACCAAAATATCGATGCGTCCCCAAAGATTTACCACCTCCTGGACGACCTGCTTTATACCGTCAATATCGCTGACATCCAGCCTGAACATCAGGGACTTTGCGCCAAGTTCCTCTACCGCTTTATGACAGCGTTCGAGTCCGGAGTAGTTCATCACAGATAGATTCGGCTCGCTCTCCGCATAGCCCGAATCTATCAACACCACGTTGGCTCCACGCTCTGCCAGTGCTATCGCGTATGCTCGCCCCAGCCCGGTTCCAGCACCGGTAACTACCGCAACTTGATTATCAAAACGCATCGATACTTTTCCTCAATGAATAGCCTCAAATGATTCGATACATGCTCACTGACAGTACAATTATCAATACAACTTGGTTAATAATGAGCCAGAGCATACATAACCTACAAAGGGGTATTTATCTCTCCTCCCATCAATAAATATTCCCTTCAAGCAGCTATAAAACCACATCCACAGGCTATTTTCTTTGAACCAGATAACAGAATTGCATACAGTTTAAGATAGTTAAAAATTGCAATTCAGATAGTCAAAAATTGAATAATTTCTCAAAATAGACACACATCAAAGTGGGTTACTTCATAGAACCTGAGAAACTTGTTATCATATGCCGATTAATATCCAGTAGACTTCACAGAACTGCTGTTCACTCCCTTTATAAAAACGACTAAACAAATGAACCCTTGGATTTTGGCCATCAGGCCTCGCACACTGCCGGCGGCAATTGGTCCGCTCTTGGTGGGAAATACTCTAGCGCTTCAATCAGAGCAGTTCACCTGGCTTATAGCCTGTACCTCGATGCTTTGCGCCATCTTATTGCAGATAGCCGTCAACCTGGCAAACGACTACTTTGACTTTAAGAGTGGCATAGATACAGAGGAGCGAATCGGCCCGCTAAGAGTGACTCAGGGCGGATTACTCCCGCCCCATAAAGTCAGGAATGCAATATTCATCAGTCTGGCGTTAGCGCTTGTGGTTGGTTCCTACCTTATCTACCACGGAGGTTGGCCTATCGCTATCCTCGCAGCAGCATCCATATTGGGTGCACTGGGTTACAGTGGCGGCCCCTACCCCTTAGCTTCCAACGGTTTGGGCGAGGTTGCGGCCTTTATCTTCTTCGGTCTGGTTGCTGTCGTCGGAAGTTACTATCTTCAAGCCGGGGATACCAGCACAGCGGCCTGGATTCTCGGCAGTGCCATCGGCTTTTTGAATGCCGCTATCATGTTGGTCAACAACACCCGGGATATCCAAACGGATATCAAGGCCGGAAAAAATACCCTGGCGGCCCATATCGGTGAGGGACAGGCGCGAGTGCTCTACCAGGCATTTCTCTTTCTGCCTTTCGCGCTGATCATAGGTGGTTTCATACTCGGCTTCCTGCCCGGGCTACCTGTCCTGCTGGCGGGGCTATCTCTGATTCTGGCCCGCAAGCTAAACAGCGAATTTAGCAAGACCTCAGGTGAAGCGCTAAACCCAATTCTCGGCAGTACGGCCAAGCTCACCATGATCTTCAGCGGACTGTTCAGTATCGGGCTGATATTGTTATAGCAGTAGCCACTAAGCCGATGCCTCTTTACCTTTTTATGCGTGATGAAGATTGAACAGGCAGGGTTTTATTCATAGATAAACAAACCAGCCACCATGGAATAGTGACTCCGTGGTGGCTGTTTCACCTTATAGGCACCCACTCTCCGTCCCCCATCGGCTCCGATTTAAAGCAAAAAGCTAAATATTCTGGAACAGGATCTCTATGGTAAAGGTGATGATGGCTTGATTGAGTCGCTCAGTATCGGCCTCTTTGCTCCAGTTATATTCCGGTGTGATCTGGAAAAACAGCCACTCACGGGCAAAGTTTTGCCGATAGCTTAAACCGATATTGGCATTACTGATGTAATGATAGGGCTCATCGACACCATAGATACTGGCACGATAGTTAATCGCCTGTGTATTGCTGATGAACTGATACAGGTTGATACTGGTGCCCAGCTCCCAGATATCGATATCATTTTCGAAGCTGGCAGCCGCGGTCCAGCGCAGCAGAAACTCCTGATTAAAGGCGTGCTCAATATCAAACTCGGTAGACTCACCCGTGACCTTTTTCTCCTGGTACACCTTCTGGGTCAGTCTGGTAGTCGTACTCTCAGAGATAGGGTAGGTATAGCGCCAGCGAGCCTCCAGCTTTGGCTTTAAATTGGCCTTGATATTGAAACTAACCCGCCCCTTCGCATACCAATCGTAGCGCAGACCGATATCCCGTTCACTCTTGTCGTCAGGTCCCTTCAGGAAGGAAAACGGATCATCTTCACCGGTGGAGTCGAAGATAAATTTCAACTTCTTGTTAACCCAGGGAAGGTTTAGTCGCGCATTTAAGTTGGCCCTGTATTTGAAGCCCTCCTTCTCATAATAGGAGAAGTCGTTGTACCAACGTATGATGGTTCCCGCCCTGGCATCATCTTCGACTCGATCATCCTTAAAGAAGCTATCGAACCAGATAGCGGGTTGGCAGAGTTTGGTATTCAGGTAGTCGAACGCTTGGTCAAGTGCAGCGTCTTGCTCTGACTGAGTGAAACAGGGGTCGTCTTCGGGCTCAGTCGGAGGTGTGGGCTCGACCTCTTCGGCTGTGACCGATGCGGCAAACAGACAAGTGAGTAAAACTGCAATCTTCAGATACAACTGAATTCCATTTGTTAAATACTGATTGAATAAATACTAACAGCTCCCACCTATAATCATAGTAAAAACCACACTTTATCCCAGACAATTAAGTCAAGAAGTATCAGCCACAACACGGCTGAGAAATTAAGCTATGCTTTGTTCATGAAATAAAATTGGACCAGAAAACGGATTTGCCACCTTGATAAATATGCCCCATTCAGACAATAGCTATGATCCATGTAAACCCGACTGTTACATGGAGCATCTTGCCGCAGTCAATAAAAAAATGCCTGTGGTGGCCGTAGAGGGGATCTATAACGAGTTTGGCGTACTGCTGGTACCCAAAGATGCCAACATAGAGCGCAGAGTGTTAGACTTTCTTGTTGGTCACAAGATGCAGAAAAACCTCGACTGCACCATAGGTATCAAAGGCTGCCTTACCAATGATGCCTTATTAAGACAGTTCAAGGAATTTCTATCTAAGTATCCTGATCTGACTCAGATACATAGAACCAATAATTTTGACGTTACCCTCAAGCATCTGTGCACTGTTCAACAAGTGCCGAGAATATTACTCCAGACACTCACCATATTAAGAGAGCAGCTGCCAAATATTTTTGAACAAACCCTGTTCAGTAGTTGGCTCGGCAGCATGATTGCAATCGAGATGGAGCTGCCTCCTAATCAGGTACAAAACGTATTTAACACAGGCCTGTTCCATGATCTGGGTCTGCTGCACATAGACCCGAAAATAGTGAATAAGGAGGGAAGCTACAGTGAAGATGAATGGCTCGCCATAAAGCACCACATGATTATCTCTAAAGCGATCGTGGCAGAGGTTACGGCCTGTGATGAAGAGGTGCTCAGAGGAATAATGGAACATCATGAGCGCTGTGATGGAACGGGTTACCCTCATGAATTGCTAAAGAGTAAACTATCTTATTGTGGCCAGATCATCGGCTTAGCCGACATTCTATTCCATATTCGCACTCGCCAACTCTCCCGCTTAGGTAGAAATATGGCCGACATAGTCCCTTACCTTCAGATAAATTCTAATACCTTCATGTTTGAATCGTATCAGGCAATACACAATATCATCTATCGCTCATATCTGAGGGTAACCGACCTGATCAACAGAAAGGATTTCTCAACCCTTCCCCAACGTCTCATAGCGCAGAGGATAAAGCTCAAGAAGTTGTATAAAGATCTACACCTTTTCACCGAAAAGTTAAGCTCCTGTCCCCATGGTAAACACAGTAAATCATTTATTAACTCCAGCAATCATATCTTCAGAACATTTAATCGTTCCGGATTGAGTAGCCCTGAGATAATGCTATGGCTGCAGAAGATGAGCGAAGAGGACTTTGACAGTTCACACCTTGAGCTTCAGGAAGTAGACACGATGCAGTATGAGCTACTTTGGATGATAAAGAGGGCGAGCAGGCTTCTGCCGGAATTAATTTCAGATGAGGTAAGGTTATCGGAAAACGACAGAAGCTTGATAACAAGAATGGCCGACCAGCTCAGGCAAGATCTTAATGATGCCTGGGAGAGCTATGACTAACAGATCCGCTCCACTTAGACCAGCTCTTAACCTCTTTAGCCAAATCAACGCATGCAATCTCAGGCGGCTGCATGCGTATTTGCATGGTTAACAGCAAACAGTGCTACACATGGGCATCGGCATACCCCATACGCGTGAGCGCATTGCGAACCAACTCCAATGTTTGCGGATCTTCTATGGTCGCAGGCATCTTATATTCCTGATTGTCTGCTATTTTTCTCATGGTTCCCCGTAAGATCTTACCCGAGCGGGTCTTGGGTAACTTCTGCACCGCACTGACCAAACGGAATGATGCAACAGGACCGATATGTTCACGAACCAAAGCGATAAGCTCGCGATATAACTCCTCATCACTCAGCGTCACCCCCTTCTTAAGTACAACTAACCCCAGAGGTAACTGCCCCTTAAGTTTATCGTCGACCCCAATCACCGCCACTTCGGCGACAGCCTCATGCTGACACAACACCTCTTCGAAACGGCCGGTTGAGAGTCGATGGCCCGCGACATTGATGATGTCATCGATACGGCTCATGATGTAGAGATAACCATCTTCATCCATATAACCCGCATCGCCGGTCAGGTAGTAACCCGGATACATGGAGAGGTAACTGTCCAGATAACGTTGCTCATTGTTCCATAGCGTCGTCAATGTTCCGGGAGGAAGAGGCAGTTTGATCACCACATTACCCGAAGCCCCCGCCTCGACGACATCTCCCATCTCATCCACGACCTCGACCTGATAACCGGGCACAGGCAGCGCCGGGGAGCCCGCCTTGACCTCAACCGGTGCTGTTCCCATAAGGTTAGCCGCAACCGGCCAGCCGGTTTCAGTCTGCCACCAGTGATCGATCACCGGCTTATTAAGTCTCTTTTCGGCCCAATTGAGGGTATCGGGGTCGCAGCGCTCCCCCGCCAGAAAGAGGGTTTTAAGGCAGCTAAGTTCCACATCCTTAAGAAAATCTCCGTCAGGGTCATCCCGCTTAATGGCCCGTATCGCTGTCGGCGCGGTAAAGAAACTCTTAACACGATACTGCTCGATGATCCGCCAGAATATTCCTGGATCCGGTGTTCCAACCGGCTTACCTTCAAACATAACCGTTGTCGCGCCCACCAACAGGGGACCATAGATGATATAGGAGTGACCAACCACCCACCCGACATCGGAAGCCGCCCAGAAGACATCACCGGCACCGATATCGTAGATATGTTTCATAGACCAGGAGAGTGCCACCGCATGGCCGCCATTATCACGCACGACCCCTTTAGGTTGCCCCGTCGTGCCTGAGGTATATAACACGTAGAGAGGATCTGTCGCCGCTACCGTTTGACAGGCGATATCAGGAGCATCGGCAACCGCACTTTGCCAATCGACATCACGTCCGGTGACGAGCTCTGCCGTGTATTGGCTGCGGTTTAAGATGATACATGTATCCACTGCGTGGTCAGATTGTGCTATCGCATCATCGAGCAGTGGCTTATAGGGCACCACTCCCGAGGGCTCAATACCGCACGAGGCGGATAGTATCAGCTTAGGCTTGGCATCGTCGATTCTGGTCGCCAGCTCACTGGCCGCAAAACCCCCGAAGACCACAGAGTGAATCGCACCGATCCTCGCACAGGCAAGCATGGCGTAAGCAGTTTCAGGTACCATGGGCATGTAGATGATGACGCGATCGCCTTTCTTTACACCGACCGAGTCCATATAACCAGCCAACCTGCTCACCTGAGCCTGCAGCTCATTGTAGGTGATACCATACTCGGACTCAGTCACGGGACTGACATACTGAATGGCTACTTGATCTCCCCGGCCATTTTCCACATGTCTGTCTACGGCGTTGTAGCAAGTATTAAGTTCGGCGCCGGCAAACCATGAGTAGATAGGAGCCTTACTGTCGTCAAGCACCCTATCCCAGCTCCGCTCCCAAGCTAACTCTTTTGCCGCATTGGCCCAGAAGCTATCCGGCTCAGTTAATGAGTTACTATGTATCTGATGGTGTAATTCACAATTGCGTGTCTTCATTTTGCTCTCCCACAATAACAGTGATGTCAGCCTAATAACCTTCCCTAAAGGCGTTCCACTGCCAGCTTTCCCTTCCTTTGATACTTCCTCTATGAGTCGATACTAATAGAAGTTGATTCTCCCATTATGCAAGCCATATCAGCGATGCCCATTAGACCTTGGGATTAGGGGACGCGCTCCCCATTGAATTTAAACAAAAACTTAATTTGGCTGACTGAATCGGCCACTCTTGGAGATAAACCCGGCCACAGGTTCTGTCGATTGGAGGAAAAGCAGGGGATTAACCGGCAAAACAGTCCGGCAGGCAAAGCAGCTAAACCAAAGTCTAACCTGAGTAGAAGCAGACTAGGGAGAACAGAATCGATGCAAAACAAAAAGCTTATAAATCAGAACCATAAAAAATTATCACATACCCATCTCCCTTGAATATTGAATGGGGCTGGCCCCCAGAGGGGCATAAATTCCCGCCGCCAGCTTTACCTTTACGTAAACTTCATATATCGTTCCATTTAAAGTTAAATTTTATGGTGTTATTCATGAGCGAGAATCATAGTCCACAAACCACATACTCTATTAGCGACCTCTCTAAAGAGTTTGATATTACGACTCGTAGTATTCGCTTCTATGAAGATCAGGGCCTGCTGAAACCTAAACGTCGGGGTCAAACGCGTATCTATGGTTTGAAAGACAGAGTCCGTCTTAAATTGATCCTGCGGGGCAAACGTCTGGGCTTCTCTTTGGCCGAAACCCGTCGCCTGTTTGAACTCTATGATGCTGATAAAAACAGCAGCTCACAGCTTCATACCATGCTTGAGCTTGTAGAGGATAAGAAGTCTTCACTGCAGCAGCAGATGGATGACATCAAGGTCGTCTTAATGGAGCTGAACTCGGCCGAGCAGCAATGCCGCGCCGCGCTTGAGAAGCAGCAAGCTAAAACCTAGCGCACCAATATTATTCGTTGCGAAAGCGACACCATACAAGCAGATACAGTAAGAGCGACTATTCTAAAAATAAAATCTAACTCATTACGATAAAAATAATAAAAGCGTAATTACATTAAAAAATTGATAGGACACAAGCAATGACTCAACTCTACTCATCTCTCAACTTTGGCCTTGGCGAAGATGTCGATATGCTGCGTGATGCTGTACAGCAGTTTGCCGCCAACGAAATTGCACCGATAGCCGCTAAAACGGATCTCGATAATGCCTTCCCCAACGAGTTATGGCCGGTCCTCGGTGATATGGGGTTACTCGGCGTCACTGTGCCTGAGGAGTATGGTGGAGCGGATATGGGATACCTGGCTCATGTCGTCGCCATGGAGGAGATCTCACGTGCTTCTGCCTCTATCGGTTTAAGTTATGGCGCACACTCAAACCTTTGCGTTAACCAGATCAACCGCAACGGTAATGCCGAGCAGAAAGCCAAATATCTGCCAAAACTGATCTCCGGCGAGCATATTGGGGCACTGGCCATGAGTGAGCCCAATGCCGGTTCAGATGTGGTTTCTATGAAACTGCATGCCCGCAAAGAGGGTGATCGCTATATCCTCAACGGCAACAAGATGTGGATCACCAACGGCCCCGATGCTCATACCTATGTCATCTACGCAAAAACTGACCTCGAAAAAGGCGCCCACGGGATCACCGCCTTTATCGTCGAACGCGGCTTCAAGGGCTTCAGCACGGCGCAGAAGCTGGACAAGCTTGGCATGCGCGGTTCTAACACCTGTGAACTGGTGTTTGAGAATTGTGAGGTACCCGAAGAGAATATCCTGGGCGGACTCAACAACGGCGTAAAGGTCTTGATGAGCGGCCTGGACTATGAGCGTGTCGTTCTTTCTGGCGGCCCGTTGGGCATCATGACTGCCTGCATGGATATCGTCGTCCCCTACATTCATGAACGTGAGCAGTTTGGTAAATCGATCGGACAGTTTCAGCTGGTTCAGGGCAAGTTGGCCGATATGTACACCGGCATGAACGCGGCTAAGTCTTATATCTATAATGTGGCTAAATCCTGCGACCGTGGTGAAACCACCCGTAAAGATGCCGCCGGAGCCATTCTGTACTCTGCCGAACTGGCCACTAAGATGGCTCTGGACGCCATTCAGCTGCTGGGCGGAAACGGCTATGTCAACGAATACGCTACAGGCCGGTTACTGCGTGACGCCAAACTCTATGAGATAGGCGCGGGTACATCGGAGATCCGTCGCATGTTGATAGGCCGCGAGCTCTTCAACGAATCTAAATAGGACTATCTCGGCTGCGGGCCATTAACCAGCCCGCAGGTGTCGGATTTCAGCTTAAAAAGGATTGAAACTGTGACTCAACTAAGCAGTCGGATTAATTCCCGTAGCGATGAATTTAAGGCCAAACATGATGATATGGCGGCCCTTGTTCAGGATCTTCAATTGAAGCTTACTGAGATTGAGCTGGGTGGCGGCAGCGTTGCCCGCGAACGTCACCTCTCACGCGGCAAACTTCTCCCCCGCCAGCGTGTCGAAAAGCTGTTAGATCCCGGCTCCCCCTTCCTTGAGATTTCTCAGTTTGCCGCATATGAACTCTATGAGGATGTGGTGCCCTCCGCTGGTATCATAGCCGGTATCGGTCGCGTGAGCGGCGTAGAGTGTATGGTTATCGCCAACGACGCCACCGTAAAAGGGGGCACCTACTATCCGGTCACGGTGAAGAAACACCTGCGGGCACAGGAGATCGCCGGTCGTTGTCACCTGCCCTGCATCTACCTGGTCGATTCCGGCGGCGCTAACCTGCCCCGTCAGGATGAGGTATTTCCCGACCGCGATCACTTCGGACGTATCTTCTACAACCAGGCCCAGATGTCGGCCAAAGGTATTCCGCAGATAGCCGTTGTAATGGGGCTGTGCACCGCAGGTGGTGCCTATGTTCCTGCCATGGCCGATGAATCGATCATTGTCAAAGAGCAGGGAACCATCTTTCTGGCCGGCCCGCCGCTGGTTAAGGCTGCAACAGGCGAAGAGGTGAGTGCCGAAGAACTCGGTGGCGCCGAAGTGCATACTAAAATTTCCGGCGTAGCCGATCATATGGCGCACAGTGACGAACATGCACTCGAGCTTGCCCGTAAAGCCGTCACCAGGCTCAATCATCAAAAGCAGATCCAATCACAGCTGAGCCCGGTCAAAGCCCCCAGATTCGACATCAATGAACTGTACGGCATTGTGGGAACTGACCTGAAGAAACCCTATGATGTCAGAGAGGTTATCGCACGTATCGTTGATGATTCTGACTTCGATGAATTTAAAGCAAACTACGGTAATACTCTGGTCTGTGGCTTCGCGCGGATCCATGGCTACCCTGTCGGTATCGTCGCCAACAACGGCATTTTATTCTCCGAGTCCGCTCAAAAAGGCGCTCACTTCATCGAACTGTGTTGCCAGAGAAAGATCCCCCTGCTATTCCTGCAAAATATCACCGGCTTCATGGTGGGCAAGAAGTATGAACACGAGGGAATTGCTAAACATGGTGCCAAGATGGTGACCGCCGTATCTTGTGCCACCGTCCCTAAGTTTACCGTCATCATAGGCGGCAGTTATGGCGCGGGTAACTATGGCATGTGTGGCCGGGCGTTTGAGCCTACCATGATGTGGATGTGGCCCAACGCCCGAATATCTGTGATGGGTGGCGAACAAGCCGCAGGCGTGCTCGCCACTGTCCGCCGTGACGGTCTGGCCCGAAAAGGGGTTGAGTGGTCGACGCAGGAGGAGCAGGAGTTCCGCGAGCCCATCGTCAATCAGTATGACAAGGAGGGGCATCCCTACCACGCCAGTGCCCGCCTGTGGGACGACGGTATCATCGACCCAGCTCAGACCCGTGATGTCGTGGGTTTAGCTCTCTCTGCGGCGTTGAACGCGCCGATTGAGGAGACTAAGTTTGGGGTATTTCGTATGTGATTTTCGAGCGGGCTGTGTACAGCCCGCCGACAACGCTATTGAAACACCGATAGTGAAATAGACCCGTCTTTTATCAAGAGTCGCGTTATTTCAGATAACTAGCTTTCAGATAATCAGGTTAGAAGAACAATGGATAGCTCAGCCATGACAACCGAATTTTCGAGTACCCTTAACTACATCAGTTGTTCCCTTGCAGGTGGCGTCGCTGAGGTCGTGCTAGACCGTGCCGATAAACACAACGCCTTCGATGAGGTGATGATCGACGAGATGATCAATGTCTTTCAATACTTTGCCGATAAACCCGACTGCCAGATATTGGTGCTGAAGGCCAACGGCAAAAATTTCAGCGCCGGCGCCGATCTGAACTGGATGCGCAAACAGGCAAAGATGGATTTCGAGCAGAACCTGAGCGATGCCAATCAGTTAGCTAAGCTCATGTCGACACTCGATAAGTTTCCCAAACCCACAATCGCTCTGGTACAGGGAGCCGCCTTCGGTGGCGCATTAGGGCTCATCTGTTGCTGTGACATTGCCATCGCCAACCAAAAAGCCAGCTTCTGCCTGAGCGAAGTTAAGCTTGGCCTCATCCCTGCGGTTATCAGCCCCTATGTCACCCGCGCCATGGGGCAGCGCGCCGCAAGACGCTACATGCTGACGGCCGAGCGTTTCGATGCAACCAAGGCTCAGCAACTGCAGATAATCCATGAGATTAACGACGATCTTAACGCGGCCGCACAGCCGTTAATCGGCCAACTGCTCAGTAACAGTCCGCAAGGGATGGCATGGGTTAAGACTCTGCTCTCAACACTCGAAGACGGCGTAATAGATCAACAGACTCTTGATCACACCAGCGAACGTATCGCAAAAATCCGGGTGTCCGATGAGGGTCAGGAGGGACTCAATGCCTTCTTCGAAAAGCGCAGTCCCAAATGGAATCTCTGCACCGATAATACGCAAGGAGCTGAATAATATGTTTACCAAACTGCTAATCGCCAACCGAGGCGAAATTGCCTGTCGTATTATCAAAACGGCAAAAGCCATGGGGGTTCGAACGGTTGCCCTCTATAGTGATGCCGATATCGACGCCCGCCATGTCGCCATGGCCGACGAATCTTTCTATCTCGGTGGCAGCGCACCGGCAGACTCCTACCTTAAAGGCTCGTTGATCATAGATATCGCTAAGAAGTCAGGAGCTCAGGCTATCCACCCCGGCTATGGTTTTCTGTCAGAAAATGCCGACTTTGCCAGGCTGTGTGAAAAATCGGGGATCAGCTTCGTCGGCCCCAGCGCCGACGCCATCGACTCCATGGGCAGCAAAAGCGCGGCAAAAGAGATCATGGGTGCGGCTAATGTACCTCTGGTGCCCGGTTACCACGGTGATGCTCAGGATGATGAACTGCTCATCGAAGAAGCTAACAAGATGGGCTACCCTCTGCTTATCAAGGCGGCCTTCGGTGGCGGCGGCAAGGGAATGCGCATCGTCGAAAGCAGCAATGAAGTACTCGAGGCTATTCAATCGGCCCGCCGTGAGGCTATCTCCTCTTTCGGTAACGATAAGCTCCTGATGGAGCGTTATCTGCGTCAGCCCCGCCATGTAGAGGTGCAGGTGTTCGCCGATACCCGGGGTAACTACATCTACCTCTCAGATCGTGACTGCTCGATACAGCGCCGCCATCAAAAAGTGGTTGAAGAAGCGCCGGCACCGGGGCTGAGTGATGAACTCAGAGTCAAGATGGGTGAAGCCGCCGTCGCAGCGGCCAAGGCTATCAATTATTGTGGCGCCGGCACCGTAGAGTTTCTGCTCGATACCGATGACAGCTTCTACTTCATGGAGATGAATACCCGCCTTCAGGTGGAGCATCCAGTCACAGAGATGGTCACGGGACAAGACCTGGTGAAGTGGCAACTCATGGTCGCCAGTGGCAGTGAACTCCCCCTCACTCAGAAAGAGGTTCGTATTCACGGCCATGCCTTCGAGGTACGTATCTACGCCGAGGATCCACAAAATGATTTCCTGCCGGCCAGCGGCAGACTCAATTTCCTGCGTGAGCCCGAGCAGAGCAAACATGTACGCATCGACTCGGGCATTCGTGAAAATGACGTGATAAGCAACTTCTACGACCCAATGATCTCAAAACTTATCGTTTGGGATGAGTCGCGCTCCCGCGCACTTCAGCGTCTGGTGCACTCATTGGAGTCTTATCAGATTAGCGGCCTGAAGCACAACATAGAGTTCCTTGCCAATATCGCTGAACACAGAGCTTTCGGCGAGGGCAATTTCAGCACCGACTTTATCGACCGATACGGTGACGCCCTCATAGGCACCGCTTCCAGTGATGAGCAGACGGCACTGGCCTTAGCAACCCTCTATCAACTCTGTGCCCGCAAGCTCGAGGCCAAACGCAGCGCCGTCAACAGCCAGGATCCTTACTCTCCCTGGGGCGCCGTCAGCGGTTTCAGGCTTAATAGTGCAAGCCTGCACAATGTGGCACTTCTCGATGATAACCATGAGATCAAGCATCTGGAGATCACCGAAACCTTGGTGGGCGAGCAATCTCTCTACCAGCTTGAGCTCAATGGCTGTCACTTACTGCTCAAGGGAGAGCTGAAGGGTGAGATGTTACACGCCGAAATAGCCGATATAGCCGATAGTGGTCTGAGCGGCTGTCACGACATACAAAAAACCAGTGGCCACAAGATCAAAGTCCCGGTGAGCCGGGTCAACGATGACTTCACCCTGTTTATCAACTCGACCAGTTATCACTTCCGCGCGATTCAAACCGAACAGGATGAGGAGCTGGAGTGTCCGGAAGACAAGCTTAAGGCACCGATGAACGGCACTATCGTCACCCATCTGGTAGAGAAAGGCGATGCGGTAACCGCAGGGCAAGGCCTGATGGTGATGGAGGCGATGAAGATGGAGTACACAATTGAGTCCCCCTTCGATGGCATAGTCTCGGCTTTCTTCTTCGAACCCGGTGAACTGGTTAGCGACGGCAGCCTGTTGGTTGAGGTAGCAGCCACTGAAACTGAAGAGAGTGAGGCCTGAGATGCTTCCAAATAAGGTCAGTATTTTCGAAGTTGGCGCCCGTGATGGGTTACAGAACGAGAAACGTGTCAGCACACAAGACAAGATAAGCCTGATAGAAAGTTTAGCCGACGCCGGCATCAAGCGTATCGAAGCTGCCAGTTTCGTCTCTCCCAAGTGGGTGCCACAGATGGCCGACTCGGGTGATGTGCTGAAAAACATCAAGCGTAACAGCGGCGTGACCTACAGCGCCCTAACCCCGAACTTGAAAGGGCTGGAACTTGCCCTTGACGCGGGAGCCGATGAAGTTGCCATTTTCGGTGCCGCCTCTCAAAGCTTCAGCCAGCGCAACATCAACTGCTCTATCGAAGAGTCGATAGAGCGTTTCATCCCTGTCGTGGAGCGGGCTCAGGCGGAAAACATCCCGGTCAGAGGCTATGTTTCCTGTGTCTTGGGCTGCCCCTACGAAGGTGATATCGCCTCGGGTGAAGTCGCCCGGGTGTCTGAAATCCTTTACGAAATGGGCTGCTACGAGATCTCACTGGGTGACACCATTGGCGTTGGCACACCGCACAATGCCCGTAAAATGGTCGAAGCGGTGAGCCGCAAGGTTCCCGTCGACAAGCTCGCACTGCACTTTCATGATACTTACGGCCAGGCCCTGGCCAACATCCTGGCCTGCCTGGAAACCGGGGTGAGCGTTATCGATTCTTCGGTAGCCGGTCTCGGTGGCTGCCCCTATGCCAAAGGCGCATCGGGCAACCTGGCCACCGAAGATCTGGTCTATATGTTACATGGACTGGGGATAGATACCGGCATCGATCTGCACCTGTTAGCGGCTGCGGGAGATGCAATAAGTCATGCTCTGGGAAGAGCAACCGGCTCAAAGGTCGCGCGAGCGATAGGAATATAAGGAGAGAAGAGTAATGGCGGGACTGAATAAAGTTGTTAGCAGTTATGAAGAGGCCCTAAAAGGCCTGAGTAATGATATGACCATCATGGTTGGCGGTTTTGGCCTGTGCGGCATTCCTGAAGGCCTCATCTCACAGATGGTAAAGTCTGGTGTCACCGGTTTGACAGCCATCTCAAACAACGCCGGCGTCGATGACTTTGGCCTGGGGCTACTGCTTAAGAGTCGTCAGATAGACACCATGATCGCCTCCTATGTCGGCGAAAACGCCACCTTCGAGCAGCAGATGCTGTCGGGACAACTGAAGGTGATTTTGACACCTCAAGGCACATTGGCAGAGAAGATCCGTGCCGGTGGCGCCGGGATCCCGGCCTTCTTCACCGCAACAGGTTATGGTACGCCGATCGCCGAGGGGAAAGAGACCCGGGAGATCGATGGCCGACACTATGTGCTCGAGCCTTCTCTGACCGCAGATTTCGCCTTAGTTCGGGCATGGAAAGCCGATACCATGGGGAACCTGGTCTTCCGTAAAACCGCGGCAAACTTCAACCCTATGATGGCAACGGCGGGTAAGATCACTGTGGTAGAAGCTGAGCATATCGTCGAGCCGGGTGAATTAGATCCCGATCATATCCACACACCCGGTATCTACGTCAACCGTGTCATTCAGGGCAAGTTTGAAAAACGCATCGAGCAACGTACCGTTAAAGCCGCACCGATTATTCTTTAAAAGGGAGGGAGACATTATGGCATTATCCAGAGAACAACTCGCGCAACGTGTAGCCCAGGAGCTTAAGGATGGCTACTACGTGAATTTAGGCATAGGTATCCCCACCTTAGTGGCTAACTATATTCCCGACGACATGGATGTGATGCTGCAATCTGAAAACGGTTTACTCGGCATGGGAGAGTTTCCTACCGAGCAAACAATAGATGCCGATCTCATTAACGCCGGCAAACAGACTGTCACCGCCGTCGATGGCGCCTCCTTCTTCTCATCTGCTGAGAGCTTCGCCATGATCCGCGGCGGTCACGTTGACCTCACCGTGCTGGGCGCATTCGAGGTGGATGAACAGGGCTCGATCGCATCCTGGATGATCCCCGGCAAGCTTATCAAAGGTATGGGCGGCGCAATGGACTTAGTGGCGGGTGCAGACAATATCATCGTCACCATGATGCATGCCGACAAGAAAGGTAACTCTAAGCTACTGCCCAAGTGCGAGCTCCCCCTGACGGGATACGGCTGTATCAAGCGGGTGCTAACCGATTTGGCTTTCATGGAGATTAAGGATGGCGCTTTTCACCTACTGGAGCGCGCTCCGGGCGTATCAGTCGAGGAGATCGTTGAGAAAACGGCAGGTAAGCTTGTCGTCCCTGAGCATGTACCTGAGATGACGTTCTAATCCTCAGCTCTTGACGATAAACATAAGCCTCTCGATAGCCCGGAAATCCAATCCGGGCTTTTTTATAACCTCACGCCTCGCACCTCGCACCTCAAGAATACACATGTATCAAAGAGTCACACCGCGCAGTGATTCGAATGAATACACAGGGTAAAATTTCTGACAAAAAACACACAACCAAAACATATACAGAACAGATTAAACTCAATACCAACCAGATAATCACCAAGGTAAAACCAGCCTAACACAAATCAGCCACAACTCGTTTACACATTGAAACTAATGAAGTTTTATTGGTTAACTGATTTGCGGTTTACTTGTTTAGGCAGTTAAATTTCAGTATATTTCGCCCATCATTAGTCATGTGAAATATAAGATTGTGAGCTCAAATAAACGACAGCAAGGTTTTACCCTGATTGAATTGGTCATAGTGATCATAATTCTGGGCATATTAAGTGTCATCGCCGCCCCTAAGTTTCTCTCTTTGAGCCACGAAGCGCAGACTAAGAGCCTCGAAGGTATAGCTGGTTCTATCGCCTCGATGAATCAGTTAGTTCACAGTAAAACTCAGATCGATGGCATCGCCGATAAGAAAGACTGCTCATATGAGTGTAATGGCCACCCGAACTGGGACTCAATAATCGGATACTACTTTGTCGATATCTCCGGGACCAGACTATATGTATCAGAGGGCTACCCTATGGCAGCTGGCACCTCTCAAACAGATACCACAGTGGAGGATAACTTCAAATTGGTCATGGGATTATCCAAAGATGACTTTGTATTCGGTACCGGCGCTAATGGCTCATTCGCTGCTGTTCCGAAAAAATTCGCAGACAGGCTGGCAGACATTAAGGCTGAGAAGTTCAAATGCCATGTCGAATACCACTCTCCGATCCCCGCCTCAGACTATTATGTCCGCGCCGTCACCGACGACTGCTAAACATGTAGGCTAACTTAGCGGAAACTGTGCATTCACCGGCTAAATCCTGAAACTTTTTACCGGCTCATAGCAATGTTCTACATTTAATATGAGACAAGCGAGAATTACAGAGGTGTTTCATGGGACTCAGCCTGCAAGGTGATGGAAAGGTCTCCATTTTTCAGATCACCGCCCTGTTCAGCATGTTATTTGCCTTGGTGGGGTTTAGCTATAACGTCTGGCGTATGGAGATCAGCGAGTACAACAGCACCATGCGCTCCGCAAGTTTCGAGCTGCTGTTGCAACTTTCGGAACTGGAGGGGATCGTATACGCGGCGCATTATGATCAGGATCCCGTCGCTGGCAACCCCAGGCGAGGCTGGATCAAGGTCAACCTTATCGCCGACCTGAGTATGATAACCGAATCTGAAATCGAAACTTCGGCACAAAGGCTCAAGCAGGAGTGGCAGACAAACTGGCAGAGTGTACCAGACAGCGAGTCCAGTGCCGTCTCTGTGGTAGAGGCGATAGATAGCACCCGCGAAGAGGTACGGCTGCTACTGTCTAAACTAGATTAAAACGGCGAGATAAGTCACCTTACCTCGCCGTTGCTTATATATTACTCATAGCTTACATCTCGTAGCTCGAAAGTTTAGCTTAATCCCAAAGAAACTCTCTGAAATGTCGGCGGCAAACAGACTCGTAGCTCTCGTTACCACCTATGGCAACCTGCTCCCCTTCCTGCATAGGCTTGCCATCACCATCGAGGCGAACCACCATGTTCGCCTTGCGGCCACAATGACAGATTGTCTTAAGTTCGACTAATTTATCCGCCCACGCGAGCAGATACTGACTACCACTGAAAAGTTCACCCTGAAAGTCAGTTTTTAAGCCATAACACAATACCGGAATATCTAAGTTGTCGACAACGTGAGTCAGCTGCTTAACCTGCTCCTTGCTTAAAAACTGCGACTCATCGATTAAGATGCAGTGCAGCTGCTGCTCTTCGAGTGCCGCCTCAATCATCTTGGCAAGGTTATCATCGCCGGAAAACACCTGAGCATCAGTCTCTATGCCGATCCTTGACGCGACCTTACCCACTCCATATCTGTCATCGATCGATGCCGTCATCACTAAGGTATTCATCCCACGTTCGCGGTAGTTATAAGAGGACTGCAATAACGAGGTTGATTTACCGGCATTCATTGCCGAGTAATAAAAATAAAGTTGCGCCAAACCGATATCCCTTGTGCTTAAATTCCGCAATATCTTAACACTTTTTCTTCAACAAAATCACCCGCAATCCGCCCACAGTGTGCATAGCATCAAGTTAATCTCAGCAAAATTATATTATTATTGTCTGTTCGTTCTATAACTTTAAATACATAGAAATCTCCACGTATTTTGAATATTTAGCACAAGTCACTCAACTAAAAACAACACTCATGCTGTTTCAGATACGTTTAATAAACAATTGCTAGATTGAAGGCAAAATTAAAAGGGAATCATCAGTTCATGCAAAAAACATTACTTGCGGTTACTATTACCGCCACACTGGCTCTGAGCGCCTGTTCAGGTACTGCTACGACTCAACAGGAACCGGCTTCAGCGGCACAAGTTGAGCAGTTACAAGCTCAGAACCCACTGTTTCAAGCCAGCTCACTTCAATACCAGGCACCTGATTTCAGCCTGATAAAGGATGAACATTTTCAGCCGGCATTAGAACAGGGAATAAAAGAGCAATATCAACAGGTCCTTGAAATTGCCAACAACCCCGAACCGGCTACATTTGCTAACACCATAGTTGCATTAGAAACCAGTGGTAAGCTATTAAATCGAGCCTCTAAGGTGTTCTATAACTTAGCTGGCTCAAACAGTAACCCTACACTCAGAGCCATTCAGGGTGAGATGGCCCCAAAGATGGCGGCTCATTCAGACAACATCAACCTGAATAGCAAGCTGTTTAAACGAATTGAAAGCCTATACCTATCTCGTAATGAACTGGATCTGACACCGGAAGCTATCAGGCTGGTAGAGAAGTATCATCAGAGATTTGTCATGGCTGGTGCCAAGCTCACCGATAGTCAAAAGCAGCAGATCCGCGTGCTCAATGAGGAACAGTCGACACTGACCAATGAGTTTGCTCAGCGCCTGCTGCGTATGACTAAAGAGATCGCCCTTGTTGTCGATGATAAACAGCTCCTCGCCGGCCTGTCTGAGAGTGCAATAAGAGCAGCCCAGACCGATGCTGAAAACAATGGCCATGCCAACAAGTACCAGCTGAACATCACCAATACCACCCGCCAGCCGGTGCTGTCACAGCTTGATAATAGAGAGATACGCCAGAAGGTATGGGAGCTGTCATCTAACCGCGGACTCAGTGGCGAAAACGAAACCGCCAGCTTAGTCGCCAGACTGGCTCAATTACGCTCGGAACGAGCTGAGCTGCTTGGCTATAAGAGCTGGGCCGACTATCGATTAACACCTCAGATGGCCAAGACTCCTGAAGCCGTTTATAAGATGTTCGGCTCCATGGTTCCCGCTGTTATCGCCAACACTCAAAAAGAAGCCGACGATATTCAGGCCATGATAACCAAGACCGGTGGCGACTTTGAATTAGCGCCGTGGGACTGGGCCTACTATGCAGAAAAGGTACGTAAAGAGAAGTTTGATCTCGATGCTGACTCGATAAAACCCTATTTCGAATTCAACCGCGTGCTCGAAGATGGTGTTTTCTACACCTTAGAGGAACTCTATGGAGTCACATTAAAACCTCGCCCGGATCTCCCTGTTTATCATCCGGATGTAAAAGCCTATGAGATGTTCGATAGCGATGGCAGCAGCATGGCCATCTTCTACGCCGACTACTTCGCAAGGGAAGGAAAGCGTGGTGGTGCCTGGATGAGCTCTTTCGTCACTCAATCTGAGTTATTGAACAGCAAGCCCGTCGTCGTCAATGTGATGAACATAAAGAAGGCCCCTGAAGGAGAGCCGACATTCGTCAGTTATGATGAGGTCACCACCATGTTCCATGAGATGGGACATGGCACACATGGGATGTTTTCAAAAGTCACCTACCCGAGTCTGTCAGGCACCGCCGTATCCCGTGATTTTGTCGAATTCCCATCGACATTCGAAGAGGATTGGGCCGCTCACCCGAAGGTATTGGCAAACTATGCAAAACACTATGAAACCGGTGAGCCAATCCCTGAAGAGCTGCTCAACAAACTGTTAAAGTCGCGCAGCTTCAACCAGGGCTTCGATACCCTGGAATATATGTCGGCCGCCCTGTTAGACCTTGAGTGGCACTCACTCAAGGCCGGAGAGCCATTGCAGGATGTTGCCAGTTTCGAAGCCGCCGCCCTGAAAAAGCATGGTGTAGATCTACCGGCGGTACCGCCACGCTATAAGTCGACCTATTTCGCTCACGCCTTCCCGGGTGGCTATTCATCCAGCTATTACGCTTACATGTGGAGTGAGATCCTCGCAGCCGATGCCTTCGCCTATGTTCAAACCCAGGGCGGATTAGATCGTAAAATCGGCATGAAATACCGCAAGACTATCCGAGAGGTCGGTAACAGTGTCGCGCCAATGGAAGCTTACAAAGCATTCAGGGGGCAGGAGCCGACAACCGAGGCACTACTCAAACGTCGCGGACTGGACAAGTAAACAGCTCTATTTAGCTAAAGGGTCAGCTGACAGCTGACCCCAAATACAAGAAAGCCACTCATAATGAGTGGCTTTTTTTATATATCCCCTTTACAGCGCCTTAAGTTATCAGGCTCGTTTATTCACTTTGATCTTCAATATGACAATCGAACAGACAAACAGCACGCTACAGGTAACGAAGCCTGCAATAAGGGACTCGGTGAAACCGAGTACCGTATAACCGGCTAAACTTATCAGTGCAACAATCACAGCATAGGGCAACTGAGTGATCACATGGTCGATATGGTGACAGTTCGCCCCTGTCGATGAAAGGATAGTGGTATCAGAGATGGGCGAGCAGTGATCGCCAAATACCGCTCCGGCGAGTACCGACGCCAACATAGGTAGCATCATATTGGTGTGGGTTCCCATCGCCATATCGGCAGCGATCGGTAACATGATACCGAATGTTCCCCAGCTTGTACCGGTCGAAAATGCCGTCAACCCGGCAAGCACAAAGAGCACGGCAGGCAGCAGGGCAAATGGAATATTCCCCGTCGCTAGGCTCGCCATATACTTACCCGTTTCAAGCTGGCCAATGACACCCGCTATCGTCCAGGCAAAGAGAAGAATATAGATGGCAGGCAACATAGAGCGGGCACCGGCAACGATGCCCTTCAGAATATATGACTTATCCAGCCCCTGAATAAACACTAATACCAGGGTCGACGCCAGGCCGATAGCTGCACCGAAGAAGAGTGAAGATGCAACATCTGTATTTTCAAACGCTCCCAAGATGCTGAACTCCAGCCCCTTGGCCGCCAGTGCATCGCCACCGCTGCTGACCATAAAGTAAAAGGTCGCAAATACCAGCACGGTAATAGGCAGGAACAAACCTAAGATTTTACCGTTATCGGCCTCGGGCAGATCTGAGTTAGCTCCTGGCGGTAAACCTTTCGCCTCATCATAGAGGTTACCCTTCTGTGCATTAAACTCATGCTGGCGCATCGGACCGATATCCAGCCCCATGAAGGCGACGCATAACAACAGCAGTAGCGCAAAGATGGCGTAGAAGTTCATCGGGATCATCTGAATAAATACGCTCAGGTGCCCAGAGTCGGTGAAACCATGCGCCGTTAATATTCCACCGATCAAGGCGATGATATACGCCCCCCAGCTTGAAACCGGTGAGATAACACAGATAGGAGCGGCTGTGGAATCGAGCAGATAGGCTAACTTACTGCGGGAGATGTAATACCTGTCGGTTAATGGTCTGGCGACACTTCCCACGACCAGGCTATTAAAGTAGTCATCGATAAATACGACGCAACCCAGGAACATGGTCAGTAATTTTGCATCACGTTTATTTCTGATACGGCTACGCGCCCAATCGGCAAAAGCCTTAGCCGCACCGCTTACGGTAATGAGGGCCGTGATCATGCCAAGTAAGATAAGGAACCCCAGCAGATAGATGTTCCAGCTGTTGATGCTGCCATCATCCCAGAAGAGCCCCACAACCTGCTCCCCCAGATACTGACCGGAACTCACCACAGAGAAGTCGGTAATGAGTACCACACCCAATAAAATACCTACCCCTAATGAGAATAAAACCCGGCGAGTAACAATCGCCAGTAAGATCGCAACCACAGGAGGCAGCAATGAAAGTGCCGAATCGGCATAACTTAAAGTTGTCATTAATGTCTTTTCTTCGTTTTAAGTACGAATGGAGGGCGACTGAACTGGCGGGATACTAGAAATATCTCAGAAAACACCTGTCCTATCAGTAGCGCTCCATAGTAATACCATCTGTTAAAAGGTATAAAATCTTCTTATCTTCCGGATAAGAAATACTATGGCAGTGCTGCACCTATTCGATGACAGCCCCAGCAGTAAACCTTGATATGTTTTACTACTTCGGCATCAAATCCTTTCATGACAGATAAACGGAATCACCCTGATTGTCACTACTGATATTTAATGCACCTCTACTTCTCAGGACGTTTCTTGGAGAGGCTCCAAAAAACGTGAAGGTCATAAAAACATAAGCGGCTTTGAGGATTCTACCCCAAAGCCACTCAATGTGATCAGGTTCACGCTTATTTAGTTTAAACTAACCGGTGAACAACCTATACGTTACATCACGTTTACACGATTACAGCTGCTCCAGCAGCTGTGGAACCGCGTCAAAAAGATCGGCTTCCAGGCCATAATCGGCAATCTGGAATATTGGCGCTTCAGGATCTTTGTTTATCGCAACGATAATTTTGGAGTCTTTCATCCCGGCAAGATGCTGAATCGCTCCGGAGATGCCCACCGCGATATAGAGATCCGGTGCGACAATTTTCCCTGTCTGACCCACCTGAAGATCGTTAGGCACATAACCGGCATCCACAGCGGCACGGGAAGCCCCCAGGGCACCACCCAGCTTATCTGCAAGTTGCTCCAGCATGGCAAAGTTATCGCTGCTGCCTAAGCCACGACCACCGGATACCACCACTGAAGCGGCGCCCAGCTCGGGACGTTCAGACTCTGTCAGGGTCTGAGACACGAACTGAGACAGTGAGTCGCTGACTCTTTCAATCGCAACGGCTGTCGCCGCACCATCGCTTGCCACTGCGTCAAACGCACTGGAGCGGACGGTCATCACCTTCTTATCATCTAAACTCTGTACCGTTGCCAGCGCACTACCGGCATAGATAGGACGAACGAAGGTATCTGGGCTAACCACTTCGATCACCTCCGATAACTGAGCCACATCCAATAGGGCCGACACGCGAGGAAGAATATCCTTACCATGGCTCGAGGCCGCAGCAAGGATATGTCCGTAGTCAGAAGCGATACCAAGAATTAACTCAGATGTATTGTCAGCGAAGGCATTGGCATACTCAGGTGCATCGGCAACCAGCACACTTCTTACTCCCGAAAGCTTAGTGGCTGCATCAACAACGGCACCGCACTCATGTCCGGCAACCAACACATCCACGTCACCACCGATGGCCTGAGCACAGGCAACAACTTTGGCAGTATCCAGTTTTAAACCGGCATTATCATGTTCAGCTAGTACTAAAATTGCCATTAGATCACCTTCGCTTCATTTTTCAGTTTATCGGCTAACTCGGCAACAGAAGCTACCATCACACCGCCTTTACGCTCGGCAGGCGGAGTCACTTTCAATACTTTTTGGTGTGATTTCAATTCAACATCAAAATCCGCAGGAGTCAGGGTTTCTAATGGCTTACGCTTAGCCTTCATAATATTGGGCAGCTTGGCATAGCGGGGCTCATTCAAACGAAGATCGGCGGTAACCACAGCCGGAAGCGGCAGAGTGATGCTCTGTAAACCACCATCTATTTCACGGGTAACGGCCAGGCGCTCTCCCTCAACCTTAACCTCAGACGCGAATGTGGCTTGAGGCATCTTTGCTAATGCCGCCAGCATCTGACCGGTTTGGTTGTTATCACCATCGATAGACTGCTTGCCCAGAATGATGAGCTGAGCCTGCTCCTTGCCCTGTACCCCATTGAGTAACTTTGCAATCGACAGAGGAGACAACTCCTCATCGGTTTCGATATGAACGCCTCGATCGGCACCTAAGGCCATGGCGGTGCGTAACTGCTCCTGAGCGGCCTTAGGCCCTACGGTGACAACAACAATCTCTGAAGCCTCTCCGGCTTCCTTTAAGCGTACGGCTTCCTCTACAGCAATCTCACAAAAAGGGTTTATCGCCATCTTCAAATTTGCGGTATCGACACCTGTATTGTCAGCGTTAACCCTGACTTTTACATTTGCATCGACGACGCGTTTTACTGGCACCAATACTTTCATAGGGCTTCCTTTACGTCATATCTTAGCGGAGTTGGATGTAGGATTAACCTACACTTAAGTAGGTTAACTGTACGTGCTGTTGACGTTAACGTCAACAGGGGTTCAAACGCCCGTTTGCTTTTTTGCTACCAGTTTTGTTCAAAATGGTTATTTTTGGTTACTTTTGGTTATTTAAATAATCAAAACATGGGAGTTTTATATGTTATATTTAATTATTGAAGAATAAATACAAATATTATTTGATACTTGCTCTATTAATTCCTATTATTATCCATCAGATATATCTGTAACTTACTTTTATTAATTGGACCCCTATCATTATGAGCGATTTTCTTGAAATACTAACTCATGGCCGTCGTTTTAAAGCCGCAGTAAAAGAGCTGACACTAGAAGACTTAAAAGAATTAGCGACAAAACTCGATAAAATCATCTCAGAAAGAGAAGCAGAAGCTGAAGCTGTTAATGCTGCAATGGCTGAACGTAATGCTCAAATCGATGAAATCCGTAAACAGATGGAAGCCGTTGGGTTATCGATTGACGATTTAGGTGCTGCAGCAATTAAACCAGCCCCTAAGAAGCGTGCCCCGCGCCCGGCTAAATATACCATCGACGTCAATGGTGAAACTATCACCTGGACCGGCCAGGGTCGTATGCCTACTGTATTTAAAAACGAGCTTGATAAAGGCCGTACCATGGATGACTTCCTCATCTAAAACTCTGTTTGAGTTCGCCTTACATCAGTAAGTTCTATATTAAACCGGCCTTGGCCGGTTTTTTTATACCTGAAATATGAAGAGGTTGTAATAAGTTAAATCACAATAAGTATTTGGTATTTACATTAAGATTAAGATAACCTTCCCTCATGTTTCGTTTATCGCTAGCTCCCTACCATGAAGCGCAGAATAAAAACCATAACCATACTCGCAACATTAGTACTCGGTCATATACAGCCTGTACACGCAAATGACCAACTAACTGATAATAGTGCAAAAATAACCGCCCTAACCCATGCCAGGCTCATGATTGAACCCGGTAAGGTACTCGATGATGCGACCCTCCTTATCAAAAACAATAAGATTATCGAGGTTATAAAAAATAACAATGTCCCCTCTCATGCATACGTAATCGATTTGAAAGGGTATACCGTCTACCCGGGGTTTATCGATCCATTTACCGATTACGGCATTGAATTTGAGTACCCTTCAACCGAGCTGACACCGCCGGTATATGAAATAAAACGGATAGGAGGCAAGGCAAAGAATGGAGCAATTCATTCAGAAAAAGAGTGGTTTAACTATGTATCCCCTAATATTGAACAAGCCAGTCGTTGGATAAACAATGGTTTCACCAGCGTGCAAAGCAGTCATCAGGATGGAATATTTCGCGGCCAGGGTGTGACATTATCTTTAGCCGACAAAACGGCAAACGAAATAATATATCGCTCTAATTCGGCCCACTTCTTAGCATTCGATAAAGGAAGCTCCCCCCAAGACTACCCGACATCATTAATGGGAAGTATTGCACTTATTAGACAAACCCTCGCCGACGCGACCTGGTACAAGGAGAATAAACGTAAATCCTTTTCTAAAACCGACAATAACATTGTCGAATTTAATAATGCCTTAGATAAACTCGCGAATATTGAAAATGAGCAGGTCATCTTCGATACCGATAATCTAAACGACCAACTTAGAGCCGCTCAAATTTCATCCAACCATGAGCTAAAGACCACATTATTAGGGAATGGTAAAGAATATGCGCGAATCGATGAATTACATTCATTTTCTTACGGGTTAATTCTACCTCTTAACTTCCCGGCAGCCCCCAAAGTTGGTGACGATGATATTGAGAGAGAAGTTTCACTGGCAAAGATGAGACATTGGGAGCGTGCTCCGACCAATCTGCTGGCGGTTGAGCGTGCCGGCTTGCCCTTCGCACTTACGCAACACGGCATTAAGAGCGAGGCTTTCTGGCCGAGACTCAAACAGGCTATTGAATATGGGCTGAGTGAGGAGGCGGCATTAGCCGCTTTAACAACCGAGGCGGCAGAGATTGCCGGTATAGCCGACTTCAGTGGCCGGTTAAAACCCGGCTATATGGCCGATCTGGTTATAACCAAAGGGAACATTTTTACCGATGGCACCATACACAGCATCTGGCTTCAAGGTGCTGAGCAGCAACTTATTTCCCGCGACAGTCAACGATTAAATTTAAGCTACCAGATCCGGATCGGTGATCTGACACTCGACCTGATATTAGATAAAAGCAAAACCGACGCCGATAAAATTACCGGCACCCTCTCAAGCGGCGAGCAGGAGATAGCACTGTCTAACATCTCCTATCATGACCAAAGACTCAACTTTACCGCCGAGATGAGTGATGCCGGATATGAAGGAATCAACCGATTTACTCTTTGGTTCGATAGTCAGGGACTGCGTGGACGCATGCTGGACAAACACAACACTCAGATACCTATAGCAGGCATACGCACAGAACAGGTTATCGATGAGCCGGTTGTTAAAGAAAAACCTGAGGTATCTCTTGTTTCAAGGCTCACTAAACCAAATGTTGCCTACGGCGTTGAAGAGACAATTGAGTCGGAGAAGCTCCACATCAGCAATGCCACCATCTGGACCTCCGACAAACAGGGGATACTGGAAAATAGCGATCTGCTCATCTCCCGGGGCAAAATTGAACGTTTAGGGAAAAACATATCCACGCCGAAAGGTTACCGGTTTATCGATGCGAGCGGTAAACATCTGACAGCGGGAATTATCGATGAACATTCCCACATCGCCATCAACGGCGGAACGAACGAGGGTTCAGATGCAATAACATCCGAGGTTCATATCGGTGATATTCTCAATCCCGATGATATCTCCATCTACCGGGCATTGGCCGGAGGTGTCACCACGGCACAGTTGTTACATGGCAGCGCCAACCCCATAGGTGGTCAGGCTCAGGTGATCCAGATGAGGTGGGGGGAGAGTGCCCGGGAGCTTAAATATAACCGTGCTCCTGCCAGCATTAAGTTTGCCTTAGGCGAAAACGTCAAACAGAGTAACTGGGGCGACAAGTTCACCCGCCGCTTTCCCCAGAGCCGTATGGGAGTCAAATCCCTCTTTAGTGATGCATTTAACGAGGCCAGGGCCTATCAACAGGAGCTCAAAGCATACAAACGCCTCAGAAGCAGCGAAAAGCGACATCAGATCGCGCCTAAGCCTAACTATCGCCTGGCGGCAATAGCCGAAGTGCTCGATCAACAAAGGGATGTTCATATTCACTCCTATGTACAATCTGAGATCTTAATGTTTTTACGCTTAGCGGAAGCTTACGACTTTAAAGTCAAAACCTTCACCCATGTCCTCGAGGGATACAAGGTCGCCGAAGAGCTTGCCGGCCACGGTGCATCAGCATCGACCTTCTCCGACTGGTGGGCCTATAAGTTTGAGGTCTATGATGCGATTCCGCAAAACACCTGCCTGATGCAAAACAAAGGCGTACTCACCAGCATCAACTCAGATGATTACGAGATGCAGCGGCGCTTAAATCAGGAGGCGGCCAAATCTATGATGTACTGCAATATGTCCGCCGAAGATGCCTGGAAGATGGTCACGATAAACCCTGCGATTCAGCTGGGCGTCGAATCGGATTTAGGCTCTATAACCAAGGGCAAGCAGGCGGATATTGTGCTGTGGGATCAAAATCCGCTGTCGGTTTACGCTAAGGTTGAATCTACCTGGATCCAGGGAAAACCTTATTTTGACCGCAAACAGGATAAGTTGGCTCAAAAAGCCATAGCGGCAGAGAGAGCCGAGCTTATTCAAAAGATACTAGCCAGTAAAGAAAGTGAAAAATCTCTCCCGCCGGGGGAGATCGTCGAGGAGATAAACGAGCCCGAGTGGCACTGTGATACTCAATTTGATTTTTGGAACCAATCCAGCCATGCAGGGAGCTCACTATGATAAACGGACACATAAAGCGCGGCTCACGCTTATCTATGGCCTTAAAGGCAGCAATAGCCCTGCCCTTGATCATGGCCGGCACTGTTAGCATGCCCGGTTGGGCCCACGATATTCTCCCCGCCCCCGCCCAGAGCACGGCCATCTTGTTTAAACACGCCACCATTCATACGGCCGTTGACGGTGTTAAGGCCGATAGTGACCTGTTAATCGAAAACGGTAAGATAATGGCTATCGGCAAGGATCTGCTTGCTCCCGAGGCGACTGTGTATGATGCCGGCGGACGCCATATCTACCCGGGGCTTATCGCACTGGACACCAGCTTAGGCCTGGTCGAAGTCGAGATGATGCGCCCGAGTAATGACAGCCGGGAGGTAGGTGACATCAATCCACAACTGGAGGCATTGACCGCCTATAACCCGGATTCAGAGATCATCCCAACTGTCAGAGTCAATGGCATCACCCACGCTCAAATTGTGCCTCAGGGGGACAGCCTGGCGGGTCAATCGTCGCTGGTCTCCTTAGACAGCTGGACCGTCGAGGAGGCAATTGTCCCCTCGCGGACAGGTTTTCACCTCTACTGGCCGAGGCTCAAGCCGTTGTCGAGTGATCCCAAGAAGAGAGAGGAGCAGCGAAAAGAGTACCGCCAACAGCTGGCTCAGGTAACAGAGGCGTTCACCGACGGTTATCGCTACTACCTTGCCCGTGAAGCACAGAGTAAAGGCAAACTGGATCTGCGCTGGCAAT
Source organism: uncultured Shewanella sp. (assembly GCF_947501225.1). GTDB lineage: Bacteria > Pseudomonadota > Gammaproteobacteria > Enterobacterales > Shewanellaceae > Shewanella. Next base: position 466,020 of record NZ_CANMUW010000001.1, on the reverse strand, counting down.
CTATGCTGCCGCTCTATAGGGGGTCGGCTCAGCTGTTCGTTCACGCCAACACTCAGAAACAGATTGAGGAGGCTGCCGCCCTTGCCAAGCGGTACCAATTGAAGTTAATCATCGTCGGTGGATATGATGCCTGGCGACTGGCGGATCTTTTAAACGAGATAGACGCAAAAGTGATCTATACTCGAACTCTGAGTCTGCCGATGCGAAAAGATGAACCTCTGGAGATGAGCTATAAAATTCCCGCCCTGCTAAAGCAGGCGCAAATTCCTTTTGCACTGGGTTTCTCATCCGACTGGAACAGCCGAAACTTGCCCTTGGCAGCAGGACAGACGGTCGCATATGGCTTGAGCCGTGAGCAAGCCCTTAAAAGTGTCACACTCGACGCCGCTAAGATATTGGGTGTTGAGGATATGGGGGCTATCGCCGTCGGGTATAGAGCCAATCTGATCATCTCAGGCGGCGACATTCTCGACCCTATGGCGACTAAGATCGAAAAGGTCTATATCGATGGCAGGGACGTCGATCTCAATAATCGGCAACAACAGCTTTATCAAAAGTACCTGAAGCGATAGAATTCCCACTCGATGGAGTCATGACAGAATAGCCGCTGATATGACTCCGATCTTAATGATTTAAAATCATAAATTGCCAAAACGCAGCTTACAACCCACGTTTATAATGACAGGCCTGAATTATGAAAACGCTCTTTATCGCACCCTTAGTTTTACTTCTCAGCGCATGTGCCGGCGACTATCAGTTCAATACCAACCTGGACGGTGAAGCCATCAACGAATACTTTAAAGCATCTGACGTCACCGTATATGAAGGCAATACAGAGCCGGTAGTCCCTTACGAGACTATCGGTTTGGTTGAAGGTGAAACCTGTCAGGAGGGCGCCAATGACGCCCCCGCCTCCATAAGTGAGGCACGCACCCTTGCCAGAAGAGCCGCTGCCGACAAAGGAGCGAACGCTATTCTAATCAAGAAGTGTATGGTGTTCGAAGAGCAGGGTCAGGGTTGTTTCAGCAGAGCGGTCTGCATAGGGCAGGCAATAAAGATGCCTGAGACAGACAACCAATAACCGGTTCCGACCGGTCCGATACACTCTTAGTCCAACACAGTGATCTGTAAAATATGACCTTTAACTGTCAAATCGAGGCGGTGGCCTTCTGCCGCACTCCCTATAAGCAAAAATTCGGTATTCCCAGACAGCCGGGGCTCGTTCCTGCCGCCCGGGGCTTCGTCGAACTGCGCCCCCCCTATAACCATATCGACGCAGTGAGGGGATTGGAGCAGTACTCTCACCTCTGGTTACTCTTCTCTTTTCATGAAAATCTCTCACAGGGCTGGAAGACAACCGTCAGACCACCGCGTCTGGGCGGCAATGAAAAGTTGGGGGTCTTTGCCACCCGCTCGACCTTCAGGCCTAACGGCATCGGCCAGTCGGTGGTCAAGTTACATAAGATCCACCAGAAAAAGGGCAGTGTCATCTTAGAGATCTCAGGTATGGATCTACTCGATGGCACGCCAATCATAGATATTAAGCCCTATATCCCCTTCTCCGACTCACAACCGGATGCGTCGGGCGGAATCGCTCATGAGGCACCGCAGTTGGTCGAGGTTGAATTTACCCCGCAGGCACAGGCACAACTGGATGGATACAGCAAACTTGAACAGTACCCACGTCTGGAGGAGCTTATCAAGGGTGTGCTGGCACAAGATCCCCGACCCGCCTATAAGAAGGCCAAAAGCGATGCTAAGCTTTATCAGGTCGCCCTGTTTGATCTCGATATCCTCTGGCATGTCATCGATGGGCGCATCCTGGTACACGAGATAAAGTCAGGCATCTCGGTATGAGTACAGGTATGAATACACCAGACTATCAGGCTCAGCATAAGAAACGCCTCTCCCATATGCCCTGGCTCTATTTCAATCTTAAGCCTAAGCTGCTCAGCTGGGCTAAGCCCTGGCAGGAGCAGGTGCAGGCGGAGTTTATGGCGCTGGAGACAGTCACATTCGGCCAGAACTGCTTCATCGCCCCGGAGGTCAACCTGTTCGCCGAACCGGGCAGAGATATCCGGATAGGCGATCTATGTATGATAGCCGCCGACAGCTTCCTGCATGGCCCCATCACCTTAGGTGATGAGGTAGCCATCAACCACGGCTGCTCCCTCGACGGCGGCCGCGTTGGCATCACCATAGGCGACCAGACCCGGATCGCCAATAACGTCACCATCTATGCCTTCAACCATGGCATGCAGCCAGGCAAGCCTATCTACCGGCAAAATGTCAGCTCCAAGGGTGTGGTCATAGGCAAAGATGTCTGGATAGGCGCACAGGCCGGCATCGTCGATGGCGTCACCATAGGCGACTGCGCCGTCATAGGCATGGGATGTATCGTCACCAAAGATGTCCCCGACTATGCGATTGTTGCCGGTAACCCGGCGCGGATTATCGGCGACAGAAGGGATAAGGTGTAGGGATACACCGCACATCTTCGTTGCACACTTCCAAATAACCTGTCAGATAACAAGTTTCAAATATCTTCCTAGATTGGGTTCATTGGACCGAATGCATTTTGGGTTAACTTTCTGAAGCCTTGAACTTCAGACTTATCTATCGCCTGCGGCTCGTGCTGTGCAGGGATGCACAAATGTCGAGGCGACAGGATGTCTAGAAAGACCCGAATGTGCAAACACTTCTGTGACTCGCTGTGAACCCATCCATGGGCGCTCTGCCGTGACATCCCTGTCACGGAAGGTCACAGCTGCGTTTACACCTGAGTCTGGTTTCGAGAAAGGAATCTCTTCGATTTAGGTTTATTTGTTAACACGATTTTGGAGAGAAATGAGTCAGAGGCTAGCCTTTAACTCATGATTTTTGGTTAGAAAAAATATTACAAGCGGAGATATGGCCTCTAAGGCTAGTCCTAGCTAGGAATCGACTGAAAATACACTATAGTCATAAGTGTTCGGTTCATTATTCCCCCCCCATTCTTCAACTAAAAATGAATCATTTAAGTATATTGGTAAATCATGATCAGTCTTAAGATTGCGAGGGTTTACTCTAAATTTTATTCTAGGTTTAAAATCCAAATAACAATTTTCACACTTTTCTACAGCGACTATTTCAAGCCGTAGCCCAGCCGGAATAGTTGTTCGCGACTTTACAAACCTATTATTGATTCCGGGTGACAGTGAAAACGAGTAAAAAACAGGGGTTTCCACTGTATGATCCGCTTCCGTCCATCCATGGAGGATAACCGTCTCTTTAGAGGTGACAATTAAGCCCACAACTTCAGAATATGGTGTGATGGAACTTACATCATCAAAATCTACCGTCCCATAACCTGAGACCGTAATAGCCGCAATTATTATAATCCCTGAAATCATAGCTAAAAGTACTATCACTATGATTCTAATATAAATTATCATTTAGGCACCTATCGCCGAACTCCATCCCTAAAAATCCGGGTGAAACGCGCCAACTTGATGTTTTGTTTGATAAAAGCCATGCAAGCAATCATCTACTTCTATTCTCTATTTGTTTGACAATATAGAAAATTAACAGAAATACTAAAAATAAAATCGGTAAGAAAATAACTGAACCTGTCCAAAACATTATGCCCAGAGTCCAACCATCCACGTATTTGATGCCAGTAATAGCTTCATTGATAAAATCAACAGGATAAACAACTATACCGGGAGCAAGCCAGATGAATGCATATACAATTGCAAACCAATGTAGGTACTTTATGGTAAAAGTTTTGATTCTCCTTCGTTCCATACTTTAGTTACCTAGCAATCATAGTTCGCGAGCCGTAAATCTCATGTCATTGCTTATTCTTTATTTCTGAGAGAGGAGCTTGATGCTACTCAATCCGTGAGTTTACTTTCCATATCATTGCCATGTCTTTGGTGCTTCTTTAAGGACCAACAGCGGCGTGAGAAAGTATAGCTACTTTACTTGAAGTCAATTTTAGTAAAAAAAGTATAAGCGCGCACATTTTGGCCAAGACAACCTCAATCGAAGAGAGGAATAACCAAGTGTAGATGCGGCAGTGGCCGTTGACAGCATGGATGCTGTCGTCGAGCTTACAAGGAAGTACTTGCAGCGAGCCACTGAAGTATCTGCACATCCCCTCGCCGGGCAGGCGTTAGGTAACGATGAAGGTTAAATTTATAAACCTACGTTCAAATAAAAAGTAAGCCAAATGAATCAACATAGAAAATGTAATCAGCCTTCATTCGAAGGCCAAATATTTATGCTGTTCTAATCGCCATCGGATGATCATCATTTAGCTGCAGCAGGTCCCATAGGTTTCCATAAAGATCCTGGAACACGGCGACGGTGCCATAATCTTGCTCAGACGGCGGTCGCACAAACGTAATTCCCTGCTCAACCATGCGCTCATAGTCACGCCAAAAATCATCGGTGTTAAGAAAGAGAAAGACACGGCCGCCGGATTGGTTGCCGATAAAATCATGCTGCTCCGGTTTTGACGCCTTAGCTAATAACAGCGTCACGCCGTTCGATCCTGGCGGCGACACCACCACCCAACGCTTATCCTGCTCTGCTTGATAGGTGTCTTCGATAAGTTCAAATCGGAGCTTATTGACGTAAAAATCTATCGCCTCATCGTAATCTTTGACGACTAGAGCGATATGTACAATTGACTGTTTCATCTTCCATTTCCCAAAATCACCTGTTAGGAAAAAACGCCCGACAAAGAAGCTGATACTCTTCTGCCGAAGTATGAAGCTAAACCTAACCGGCAAACTGTTAACCATCTCACTTTAATTGGGTATAGGTTTACTTTGCATACTGCATTAACTCTACCGGAGCCCCATTGACCTCGATGAAAGCAACGGTTAGCCCCTCGCTCGGAGAGTTGGGCTCAATGATAACCTTTTTACCATTGAGCTCAGCGAGCAGATCATCAACCTCAAAGGCCACATGTGGAACCGATTTTACCAACTCAGGATAAGGGGCATCGGGCCAAAACCTCATCCATTGAATACCATATGGATTATTTTTATGATCTGACACCGTTATTTTAAGGTGTGGAATATCAATTTCACCTTCAAAGCTACTATTGGTCGGAATACCCAGATGATTAAATTTCATATCTTCTCAGAACAATTAACAATTAAAGATCGGCTTTTACTTAGCTTAGAGAAGCTTCGCTAATACTACAGCATATACCTTTGAGCGATTTATACAGGAAACGGCATAACAAATTTGCAGAAACGGTCTGAATTCCCACTTTTTCATTTACCACTCTTTTTACTGCCGCTCATCTCGCCAACCTTCCAGATTTGTGTCAGCTGCTCTTGGTTTTCCACCAGATCGGCCAAGGTGTAGTTACCCATAGCCTCGAGGAAGGCCCCCATCGCCTCTTGTAACGCCGCCTTTAGTTTACAGCAACCAACCAGCTCACACTCAGAGGTGGTACAGTCTACGCCATCCAGGTGCTTTTCCATCTGACGGATCACCTGCCCAATATTGATATCCCGGGGGGACATAGCCAAACAGATCCCACCATATTTCCCCCGAGTTGTTTGCAGGTAACCCAGTTTACTCAGCTGCCCCACAACCTTAACCAAATGGTTTTGAGAACAATGATAAACCTTAGTGACCTCGGTAACACTGCTCAACTGCTCAGGAGGTAGGCTGGCCAGATACATCAGGGTCCGCAGTCCAAAGTCTGTAAAGGTTGTGAGTCTCATCTCCTCTCCTTATTGAGTCTTAAATGCGGCCAGCTGTTGGACGATCTGAACTGTGGTCTGATTCAATCGCTTACCTTGTTGTTCCAATTCGTCACAGTCGTTGGCGTTGGAGCTGGATAGCTGTTTAAGCACATCGATCTCACCTGCGACATCACCGACTAACTTATGGATATAACGAATATCCACATTATCCTTAGCCTGTTCCCGGCCGATCAAGGTTAATATTCCATCAATACTACCACATGCAGCGTTCACTTTATCCTGACTGGCGGACGAGTGCTTCGACAGTGTAGTCAGGTTTTGTGACTGTAACGTCATCTGTTCTCCCGCCTGCCGCACGGCTGTAGAGATGCCAACAATAATCTGATCGATCTGATCAAGGCTATTTTGAGTCGACATGGCCAACTGCCGAACTTCATCCGCGACCACAGCAAAGCCACGCCCATGTTCACCTGCCCGAGCCGCTTCAATGGCGGCATTGAGCGCCAACAGATTAGTCTGATCGGCCAAATTATTTATCACTGATACCACATTACCGATAGATGCAGTTTGCTCTGAGAGTGAATCGAATTTCTCTTTCAGTGTCTCACTGCTGATGACATAAGACTCGATACTTCCAACCATCTGGCTCATAGAGTCATTGGATTCCAATAGGTTCTTGCGTGTTTGAACGACCTGCAGTTCGGTCTGTTCGGCCTTGTCTTGCAGTGCAAGAGATTGCTGATCCAAAATATCAAACTGCTCTGCCAGATGCTCCACTCGCTGATCCTGGGCTTGGATCCGTCCGGCGATACTCTGCGCCTTACTCGTCAGCATCTCGGCAATATCATCCGAGGTGTTGGCCTGGCTCTGAATATCGGTCAAGGCATCTTTAACATTGAGTCTAAACGAATTAATGACGCTTAAAATCTTGCCCATCTCGCTGTTGTAGCTACTATTCACTTCACAGGGTATCGAAAGGTCTTTACGTTCAAATGAACGCATATAATCAGTAATCGCATTCAGTGAGTCTACCCCCCAAAGCTTTTCATCGATGTCATGAATGATTAAAAATACCACAATGACATACTGTAAGATCTGAGAAAAAATCTGCTCGGTAAAAAACAGAGCGTTTATCAACAGCGCAATAGCGCCAACCCAGTGGATAAAGCGCATTCTTAAAAATAGTGATTGCATTCCAATGTTTCCTTTAAGTGGTTAGGAGTCATATATTCCGAATTTATGCCCTTATCGGCTGTTGATAGGCTGTTTTAGTTACGCTATCAACCCATAGTTCGGGTGTTGAATATAGATATCCCTGGATCAGATCTACGCCCGCCCAACGTACAAAGTCTGACTGGGCAGGTGTTTCTACCCCTTCAGCCACAATTAAGCAGCCTTTAGAAGCACATAGATTAACGATCTCCCGATAAAAGCTTGCAGCCCACAGATCGCTTGGCACCTGACTCAGCAGATTCAGGTCAAGCTTGATGATGTCAAACTCAGCCTGGTTGAGTCTGAGTAGGTTGGAGTGGCCCGCGCCAAAGTCATCCATCGCGATCATAAAACCCTTCTTTTTTAAAAACGCAACGCGTTCAATCACCTGCTCATCACCAATATCGCTCTCGCATATTTCCAGTACCAGAGCCTGTTTTTGGAGAGGGGAAAGAGAACGAAGCGAGTCACGCCATAACTGCCGGAATAGATGCTGTTCGGCTATCAGGGGGCCGCCGATATTGCTCCAACTGCTGATACTCTTTCCCCCGAGAGGCTGATGGTCGCAACTATCCCTGATCTGTTGACAGGTCATTGTCAGAAGGATTTCGCTGTGCAGGTATAGATAGGAAATCAGCGCCTCCATGGGAATTTGTGCCCCTGTCTCGGTGATATATCCACGGCAAAGCAACTCCCGCCCATATACAGTATCCAGCGATGTGGTGACTAACTCTTGTGTGAACCAGGATAACCGGGCCTCTTGCCCGTGATAGTTAAATCTCATAGTTGACTCACGCAGCTTCTTTTAAGATTGAATAGACAATATCTTCACTCTCCAGACGAGCATGAATATCGTGTAATAGCTGGTTAATACGGACGGCGTGTTCCGGTTCCACCGGGCCGTTACCCAAGGCTAATTTAAGGGAGTGAAGATAGATGACAGTTTCTTTACAGGTCTGCTCAAGCGCTTGAAAGCCTTGAGTAAGGCAAACGTGATGCTGATGTGACAGGTTAAAACTACCTAACACCGAGGCTAAGAAACATGATTCCAGCTCCAGATGAGTCAGTACCCCCTTGATCAGTTTTTTAAGCCGTGCATCGAGTTGCAACAGGTGGCACTCACCCTGAGCGACCAGAGTTGAGATGGTGTTTATCTCAGATTCCAATTGAATATGTTGGGCCATCAATATCTCGGGCCACTGTGACAGCGGCTCACTCTTCGCCGTCGGCTTTATTAAGTATTGGTTGGGCGTGGCACGATTCATAGATACTTCGTTATATCGGCTCATGGTAGAGTCATGCTGAACTTAATGGGTATTTGAAATGCATATTATTAAACACGCATCTCAAATGCAAGTTTATTTAATTAAGACTATTTCACAATAAAGCTTTGATTATAAAGAGAGGTGTGTGAATTAAGGCAAGCCATCAGCGACAACAAAATTAACCAGCTTAATCGCGTATTTCATCATCGATGGCCAACAGAGATGGAATAAGTTCAACAAAATCTAACGAATGTCAAAATCCATGGGTGACATCACTCATACAAATGCTAAAATGTCGCCCTATTTATTTCAACAACTGGATATCGGTAATGCGCGTTAGCAAGTACCTGCTTTCAACACAAAAAGAGACCCCTGCAGATGCAGAGGTGATCAGTCATCAATTAATGTTACGTGCCGGCATGATCCGTCGTAACGCTTCAGGCCTTTACAGCTGGTTACCGACAGGACTTCGTGTGCTGCGCAAGGTAGAAGCTATCGTCCGTGAAGAGATGAATAAAGCCGGTTCCGTTGAAATCCTGATGCCTATGGTTCAACCCGCCGACCTTTGGGCTGAAACCGGTCGCTGGGAGAAGTTTGGTCCCGAGCTGCTGCGTTTCCAGGATCGTCATAACCGTGATTTCGTGCTTGGCCCGACTCACGAAGAGGTTATTACGGATATCGTGCGTAAAGAGGTTAACTCCTATAAGCAGTTGCCACTGAATCTGTTCCAGATCCAGACTAAATTCCGCGATGAAGTTCGTCCACGTTTCGGTGTGATGCGTTCACGTGAGTTTTTGATGAAAGACGCCTACTCTTTCCACCTGGATCAAGAGACCATGGATGAGACCTATGAGTCTATGTTCCAGGCATACAGCAACATTCTGTCTCGCATGGGGCTGGCCTTCCGCCCGGTGATCGCCGATACCGGTTCTATCGGTGGCAGCATGTCACACGAGTTCCATGTTCTGGCAAACAGTGGTGAAGATCTGATCGCCTACTCGACCGAGAGTGATTATGCGGCCAATATCGAGAAGGCCGAAGCACCGATGCCAACCGAGACTCGTCAGGCACCGACCCTTGAGATGAGCCTGGTTAACACACCGAAGGCTAAGACCATCGCCGAGTTGGTTGAGCACCACGGCATCGCCATCGAAAAGACGGTTAAGACCCTTATCGTTAAGGGAGCAACCGAAGAAGCGCCTCTGGTCGCTCTGGTTGTTCGTGGCGATCACGATCTTAACGAAGTCAAAGCAGAGAAGATCCCTGCGGTATTGTCACCGTTCGAATTTGCTGACGAAGCTGAGATCCGTAAGGCTATTGGTGCAGGCCCAGGTTCTATTGGCCCTGTCGGCCTTGAGATCCCGGTCTATATCGACCACGGCGTCAGCGTGATGAGTGATTTCGGTGCCGGTGCTAACCAGGACGATAAGCACTACTTTGGCATCAACTGGGAGCGCGATCTTCCACAGGCCGAAGCTTACGATCTGCGTAACATCATCGAGGGTGAAGCCAGCCCTTGTGGTCAGGGTACCATTGCCCTGCTTCGCGGTATCGAAGTGGGTCATATCTTCCAGCTGGGTAAGAACTACTCGGAAGCGATGAACGCCAATGTACTCGACCAGAACGGTAAGGCACAAACCCTGTTGATGGGTTGTTATGGGGTCGGTGTCAGCCGTATGGTTGCCGCCGCTATCGAACAAAACCATGACGACCGCGGTATCATATGGCCGGATGCGATTGCACCGTTCAAGGTGGGTATCCTACCGATGAACATGCATAAGTCTCACCGTGTTAAAGACATGGCCGAGAAGCTCTACCAGGACATGCAAGATGCGGGCTTGGAAGTACTGTTCGATGACCGCAAAGAGCGTGCCGGTGTGATGTTTGCCGATATGGAACTTGTCGGTCTGCCACACGTTGTCGTAATTGGCGACCGTAATATCGATAACGGTGTGTTCGAGTATAAGAACCGCCGTACGGGTGAGAAGCAGGAGATCCCATTCGATCAAATTATCGACTTCCTTAAGTCTGCCAAGTAATACCGAACGGTATAAGCAGCTTAAATAAAGCGGCTGACAACAAGACTCAGTAAAAACGCCCTCAGGTATGAACCTGAAGGCGTTTTTTTATACCCAAAATAAGAGACGATACAAGTTTATGGCTACCTCAGATCTTCAATCACGATACCGTCATCACTCAGGCTGCCCGGTGCCACAAGCTCAACATGGCCACCGAGCTTAGTCACCTCTCTCATTGTCTGGGCCACCTCGGTGATATCTATGTCGCTGCGCCCGGCATCACTCACCTCACAGTGCAGTGTCATCTGATCCCTGTCATCGATATTTGTCACCACCAGCCTCGCCTTGGCGAGCAGACTATGGGATAGCCTGATACGTTCGACCTGCTCGGGGTGAATAAACATCCCTTTCACCTTAGTACTCTGGTCGGCCCGCCCCTGCCAGCCCCTGATCCGCATATTGGTTCGACCGCAGGGGCTCATCCCCGGCATAACGGATGACAGATCGCCGGTGGCGAAGCGAATGAGGGGATAATCGGGATTAAAGCTGGTCACCACCACTTCACCGACCTCACCATCGGCAACCGGCTCCTGACTACCCGGCCTGAGGATCTCCAGCAGGATATCTTCTGCGACAACCAGACCACTATCCGGACAGCTCTCATAGGCGATCAGACCGATATCTGCGGTCGCATAGGCTTGGCTCACCGAAATTCCCGCCTCTTCAAATCTGGCTTGCAGCGTCGGTGTCAATGCTTCACCCGATACGAGCGCCTTGTTGATCGATGAGACATCCCGCCCAAGTTCCTTCGCCCTCTGCAGCAAAATATTGAGAAATGAGGGTGTACCGCAGTAGCCTTCGGGTCTGAGGCGCTCGATAATATCAAGCTGCTGCTCGGTCTGCCCCGGTCCGGCTGGGATCACGCTGCAGCCACAAGCCCTGGCACCCGAGTCCATGATGAATCCGCCTGGGCTGAGATGATAGGAGAGGCAGTTTTGCACCCGCTCCCCTGCACGAAAGCCCGCCGCATAGAAGGCGGTGCCCATTCGCCACCAATCTTTGCTGTCATGGCCGGGCTCGAAGATGGGACCGGGAGATTGAAAGATGCGATCCGGGGTCGAACCCGACGCATTGAGCCCGGCAAACGGCAGGTTTTCGGCCTGCAGACAGATCAGATCCGACTTTCTCGTGACGGGCACAGAGGTGAGTGACTGTCTGCTGGTGATGGCAGTCACATCGATATCACTGAGTGTGCGTCGATAGTGAGCACACTCCTGTTTTGCATAAGCCAGAAACGCCGGTAAACGGGTGAGCAGGTCGCTCTCACGCCGGGTTCGACTCTGCAGCTCATCGGAATCATATACGCTATTCATATCCCCCCCTAATCACTTATCTTTTAAAGCCAACGTTTACGACGCTTATATGACTTTAAGTTTTTAAAGCTTTTTCTCTTATCGTTACCGCCACCCAGGTAGAACTCTTTCACATCTTCGTTATTCAGCAGTTGTTCGCTGGTTCCATCCAGTACAATCTTGCCGGACTCCATGATATAGCCATAGTCGGCGGCCTTTAGGGCATAGTTGGCGTTTTGCTCCACCAGCAACATGGTGATCCCCTGCTCCTTGTTGATCTTATCTATGATGCCGAACACCTCCTTCACCAGCAGAGGCGACAATCCCATAGAGGGCTCATCGAGGCAGATCATCTTAGGGCGCGCCATCAGGGCGCGACCGATAGCCAACATCTGCTGCTCGCCGCCTGAGAGGTAGCCTGCCAGGCCGGTACGCTCCTTAAGGCGGGGAAAGTAGCTGAAGACCATCTCAATGTCCTGATTGATCTGGTTATCATTGCGGGTATAGGCGCCTAATTTCAGGTTTTCAATCACCGTCATATCTTCGACGATACGGCGTCCCTCCATCACCTGAAACACGCCGGAGCGAACGATATCATCGGCATTCTTCCTGTCGATCTGTCGACCCATAAAACTGATGTCACCGCGGGTGACGTCGCCATTTTCAGTTTTAAGTAAACCGGATATGGCCTTGAGCGTGGTGGACTTGCCGGCACCATTGGGTCCCAGCAGGGTAACGATCTTCCCCTTTGGCACCTCTATGCTCACGCCTCTGAGCACCTGGATAACATCATCGTAGACAACTTCGATGTTATTGATGGATAACACGGGTGTCGCTGGCTGTATCTGAGCTGCTTGTGTCATACATACTCCCTGAAATAATGGGAGGCGTAACCTGAGTCACGCCCCGGAATGATTAATAACCTAACCAGTCAACACGACGCTCAAGGGTCACCTGATCGGCCTTCTCGACACGAATATCTCCGCCGTTGAAGTTCCCCTTATAGATGTTCACCTGATTGATGCCACGGTGATCCTCCGGTGTCCAGGTTGCGGCAAGACACACGCCTTCGAGCCCCTTAGGTACCCAATTTTTCTGGGCATACATCCCCTTCTTAACATTCTCTCCGGTCACGCCGCCGTTAGCCTTAGCCCACTCCATCGACTCTTTCATGAAGAAGGTTGAGCAGATCCCGCGGATATAATGGTGCAGACGCTCCTCACTGCCGGAGGTGTCAGACATCTTAGATATCTCACGCACCAACTTCATGCCCGGCACCTCGTCGGTCCAGAAAGGGGTCATGGTCGGGAAGACATAATCCTTAATCCCCTCTCCCGCCGCCTTGAATACCAGCTTGTCACCGCCCCAGATATTGGACATAAACTGGATCTCGGTGCCTACGGTATTGCAGGATTTAATCAGTGACTGCACCGAGCCACCTAAGTTACCTATGTAGCCATAGTGAGTCCCCGAGCTCTTCAGGCTCAGGCACTGTGCCTTGAAGTCACCGGGCTTCATGGAGATCACAACGGCGGGTTGTACATCGAAGCCCAGCTCTGTCGCATACTCGGCACATGCCGCCTTAGGCGCATTCGGGAATGGGTGGTTGGCACCGATATGAGTAAACTTGGGCTTCCCCTTTCCCCCTTTGCTCTGCCAGTCTTTGGCGGCCCACTGCACCAGTCCGCGGCAGGAGTCAGAATAGGACGCCCCATAGAAGAAGTTATAGGGCGCAGGTTTTTTGGTATTCGGGTTGATCCCCTTAGGGTCGGTCAGATGACCGGAATAGGAGGCGGAGAAGATTGGCGTCTGATCTTTGGCGGCAAAAGAGATTAACGCCTCGGTATCGGCGGTTCCCCACCCCTGCATTGCCACCATGTTCTTACGTGACTGCCACTTCTTATATGAGGCGATGGCCTGAGGCACCTTGTAGGCATAATCTATGGTTTCATACTCAAGCTTAGTGCCGCTGATGCCGCCATTGGCATTGATGTAGGCCAGTGAATCTCTCACACCATCGGCATAGGGTTTACCCACGAAGGCCGTAGGGCCTGACATATCGGCAAGGTGGCCGACAAAGATCGTCTCTTCGGCGCTAACCTGACTACTGATGCCCATAAGCGCTGTTGAGATGGATGAGGCGAGTATCAATTTTTTATACATGTCATATTCCTTCAATATAGTGGCTGATTGCCGGTACCTGTTATAGTTAGAAGTTTATCGTTACGAGTTAATGGTTAATCGTTAGCAAATGGCTTCGGCTACTTAACAAAGTCCTTCTGCGGCTTGCTGTTACACTGCTTGAAACGAACAGTCCCGCCTTTAGCAGCGCTAAGCTACGGATAAGAGAGCGGGTAACTCTCGGTAAGAAAATGGCCCCCTAATAAGAGAAGGGATAAAACTTCCAATAGTTCTTAATCTGCGCCCAGCGGTGAGCGAGCCCCTCCGGCTCGAAGATCAGAAACAGAATGATCACCAGGCCGATAGCCATCTCTTTGATATAGGCTAAGCCGTCGGTCACCATAGGGGTGTTGCCCCAGTCGGTGTATTTCATCAGTCCGACACCCGCCTCCAGCATCTCCGGAAGCAATACCATAAAGATGACCCCCATCAGGGTTCCCTTAATCGAACCCAGACCGCCGATGATGATCATCGCCAGAAACTGTATCGACATGAAGATGGTGAAGCCCTCTGCCGACACATAACCCAGGTAGTGGGCATATAACGCACCGCCAATCCCCGCATAGAAAGAGGAGATCCCGAATGACAGCAGGCGATACTTGTTCAACTTCACCCCCATGATCTCGGCCGAAAGATAGTGATCACGTACCGCCACAAACGCTCGTCCATCCCGGCTGCGCATCAGATTACAACCCCAGATATACATGAACACCAGGGCAAACAGCGCGATATAGTAGAAGCTCTGGTCGGTATCGAACTCGAAGCCAAACAGGTTCACCGGCGATGCCATGGAACCGGCAGAGCCACCGGAAAACCACTCGGCGCGTGCAAAAAAGTCCTCGATAATAAATTGGGCCGCCAGTGTCGCAATGGCCAAGTAGAGCCCCTTGATACGCGCGGCGGGCATACCAAACATCATGCCGACCGCCATTGTCAAAAAGCCTGCCAATGGAATACACAGGGCAACCGGAATATTAAAGCTGGTATTAAGCCAGGCCGATGCGAATGCGCCGAAGCCGAAGAAGGCACCATGGCCCAAAGAGATCTGTCCGGTAAAGCCGACTAAGATATTGAGTCCCAGCGCCGCGATCCCTAAATAGGAGACCTGAATAAACAGGGTTAAGAAATAGCCATCCAACACAAACGGCGCCAAACAAGCGACAGCGATGGCGGCGATAGCCACCAGACGTATCGTCTTGGTTTCAAAAATCGTATTGTCTTTCTTGTAACTGGTTCTGAAATCCCCGCAAGGACGCATTGCCAAACTAGACATAAAAAACTCCTTGAGCTCTATCTACTGCCCACTAAAAAATGTGTTTAAATTAATCTGAATGTCTGCTCGAACCCGCCTAGATACGCTCAATATCCCGGGTACCAAACAGGCCATAGGGCTTAAACCAGAGGATCACTAACAGCACGTAAAACGGTGCGATGTCGTACATGTTGCCTATATGCAGGAACTGACTATCGAAAAATTCGGCAATATTCTCTAACACACCGATGACCACGCCGCCGACGATGGCGCCGACGATAGAATCCAATCCGCCTAAAATCACCGCCGGGAACACCTTGATGCCGATAGATGAGAGTGAGTCCGAAACGCCGTTAACCATGCCTATCACCACGCCGGCCGTGGCAGAAACTGTGGCGGCGATGCCCCAGCTCATGGCGAACACCTGTTTAACTGAGATCCCCAGACTCTGGGCGACCTGTTGATCGAATGCGGTCGCCCGCATCGCCAAACCATGCTTGGAGTATTTAAAGAAGAAGAAAAATCCCACCATGATACACAGGGCTATGATAGTGCTCATCAGATAGGCAAGCTCGATATTGAGTCCGAAGATGGAGACAGACTGAGTATCGAAGACCTGAGGGTAACTCTGAGGCGAGACGCCGAAGATCCATTTAGTTAACGACTGAAAGAATATCGACAGACCTATGGTCACCATGATGACCGAGATAATCGGCTCTCCTATCATGGGACGCAGCACGATCATCTGCAGCAGCACGCCGAACAGCGCCATAAAGCCCAATGTCAGCAGGAAGCCGACCACAAACGGTAACTCCATATAGATTAAAAATGCCCAACACACCCAGGCACCCACCAGTAGAAACTCCCCCTGAGCGAAGTTTACGATCTGAGTCGATTTATAGACTAAGACAAAGCACATGCCCACAACACCATAAAGTAGCCCGACAATCAGGCCATTGATGATGAGCTGCATTAGTAATTCAAAGTTCATGACGCTCTCCTCTGCTCTATTTGTGACTCGGATACACTTGCTGTATCGATAACCGATGCCACCTTAAGTTGGGTCTGAATTCGGGATTTACTGCCATCCTGAAAGGTGATCACGGTATCGATATCCACATGGGGTTTATCGTTATAGATAGATGAGATGATGTCACCATACTTTTCGGCTATCACGCCACGCCTCACCTTACGGGTTCGGGTCAGCTCACCATCATCGGCATCGAGCTCCTTGTAGAGCAGGATAAACTTACTGATCTTCTGGGCATCGGGCAGGGTCTGATTGACGGCCTCAACCTCCTCAGACAGCTTCTCATAGACCTCGGGCAGCGAGGACAGGTTAGTGTAGTTAGTGAAAGCCAGGCCACGTTGCTCGGCCCATTTAGAGACGATGCTGAAACGTATGCATAAGATGGCCGACAGATAGGGCCGCTCTTTACCTAAGATCACCGCCTCACCGATAAATGATGAGAACTTAAGCTTATTCTCGATATATTGAGGCGAATACTGGATACCGTGACTCGTTCTGGCCAGATCTTTAATTCTGTCGATAACCACAAGGTGGCCGGAGGGCTTGAAGTACCCCGCATCGCCCGTGTGCATCCACCCATGCTTCACATCTTCGTCAAACGCCTCCTGATCCCCCAGATAGCCGTTGAACATGCCTAAGGTTTTCGCGACCACCTCACCCACGCCCTCGCTGTCACAGTTGATCACCTTCACCTCTGCGCTGTCGAATGCGACACCAACGCTGTCATAATCCACATCATCTTCCTTATGAATCGTATAGGCTCCGCACATCTCGGTCTGACCATAGAGCTGACGCAGGGGTACGCCGATACTCTGGAAGAAGCGAAAGGTATCGGGTCCCATGGCGGCACCACCGGTAGCGGCGGACTTTAAAAATGAAAAACCTAGTCTGTCTCGCAGCGCCTTCATCAGCAGCACCTCGGCCAGGCGTGACTTTCGCCCCTGCGCTAAGCGCTTCTGCGCCCGGTTCATGGCGAAATTGAATAGCGCCTGCTTCAGAGGTGAGGAGTCCATCATTCTCGCCTGCACATCAGCCAGTATCCCCTCCCACACTCTGGGGGCGAGCAGGACAAAGCTGGGGCCGATTTCACGCAGATCGGCCATCATGGTCTCCTGCTCTTCTACGAAATTCACGATCTGCCTGGCAATCAGCGCCTGGCCCACCGCATACACCTGCTCCATGATCCAGGGCAGAGGCAACACAGAGACATAGTTATCACCGGGGGCTCGTGGATCGGCACGCAGATATGAGCAGCAGTGGTCGATAAACTTACTACCTTGAAGCAACACGATTTTCGGCTTAGAAGTTGTCCCCGATGTGGTGCAGTAGATGGCGATATTTTCGGCTTTACCGGCATCGACGAATGCATCGAAGAGCCTGGGCGTTTCGGTGTCGATTCGCTGTCCCAATGCATAGATATCTTCCACGCTGATGAGACGGGGATCATCATATTTACGCATGCCTCTTGGATCACAATAGACAATATATTTGACGCCGGGGATCCCCTCTTCGAGCTCAAGTAACTTGTCACACTGCTCCTCATCCTCGGCAATCACCACACTGGCATTACTCCGGTTAAGCAGGTAGGCCACCTCTTCATGCAGAGAGTCCTGATAGATCCCCAGTGAGTAACAGCTCATCGCATGGGCTGCCACCTCCCCCCATACCCACTCGGGTCGGTTGTCGCCCAGCAGGGCGATGGTGCTGTTTGCCTCTATCCCCATAGACGACAAAGCCAGGGTCATCCACTTCACCCTGTTGTGGTAATCCATCCAGGTGAACTCACTCCAGATCCCAAACTCCTTCTCCCGCATGGCAACATCATCGGGCCAGAGGGTGGCGTTATGTCTGAGGATCTTTGGAAAGGTATCCATATCACCCATGTCAAAGTTATTGGATGACGCTGCACTAGGCATATTCATTAGCCTACCTCCTGTAACTGCTCGTTTTCTTCTAACCCCAGGTAAGCCTGTCTCACATGTTCATCTGCCATCACCTCATCGGGGAGGCCACATATCAGTTTCTTCCCGAAGTCCAGCACCATGACCTGATGAGAGATATCCATCACCACACCCATATCATGCTCAATCATGACCACTGTGATGCCGAACTCCTCATTGAGATCGAGTATGTAACGTGCCATATCCTCTTTCTCTTCCAGATTCATTCCGGCCATAGGCTCATCGAGCAGAATAAGTTTGGGCTTCAGGGCGATGGCGCGCGCCAGCTCGACCCTTTTGCGTAATCCGTATGAGAGCGTGCCGGCCACGGCCTTGCGCACATGTGAGATATCCAGAAAATCGATGATCTCTTCAACCTGGCGACGGTGAGCCAACTCCTCACTCTGGGCAGGAGAAGCCCAATAAAGTGGGCCGGTTAACCAGTTATTCTTCATCAGGTGATGACGGCCAACCATGATGTTGTCCAACACCGACATATGGCCGAAGAGGGCGAGATTTTGGAAAGTTCGGCCGATTCCAAGGTCGGCCCTGTCATTGGGCCTGAGATTGGTCACATCTGTGTTGTCAAAATGAATAGCCCCTCTGTTGGGACGATAGCGGCCCGAGATGCAGTTGAGCATAGATGTCTTCCCCGCTCCGTTGGGGCCGATAATGGAAAACACCTCGCCCTTGTTTACCTCAAAGCTCACATCGGTCAGTGCCTTAACACCACCAAATGCGAGTGAGATCTGGTCTACTTTCAGGATAGTTTCTGTCACACCCATACTCCTTGAACTTAGGTTCTATTCATTAATGTCACAGCGATGATGGATACTAGCCCTGCATTGCACATGAGAACCTGTGTGATGATTTGTCCGGCGATTTGCAATAGTGCTAGTCGTTCTAAAGCAATGTATCTAAAAAAGAGAGGTGGGTTTCCCCACCCCTAAATGGAGCGTTTAGAGTGCGTATCTCATTGATAGCTGTGCATAATCTGAGTCAACATTCTTGTCGCCCATTTCAAAGTTGCCGACCTCAAATCCGACGGCAAGTTGGGGAGTCAGGTTTTGAAACAGGTTGACACTCCACTGAGTACGCTCGGCATCGGCCAGGTCTGTTTCAACGCGGCCATACAAGACGGTACTTCTCAGTGTGTCGGTCCAGTAATGGCGATATGCAGCAAGATAGGAGGTGGTGCTTTCAACCTCTTCGCCGATAAGATCTGAGGCGGTGCCTACACCTACATAGCGGCCCACTTCACCCTGGTGGAATTGAAACCTGAAATCGTCTTTACCAAAGGTCTTGATACGTCCTGCTATCGAACCACCGAAGGCCGTTTCGCTGTTGCCCATGGTGGTATTGAGACTACGACCCAGCGCCGATATCGACACATTGCCCCAATCACCCTTGATGTTATAGCGGGCGACCACATCGGGGAGATCATCGTTGGCAGTATCACCGCCTACGCTCTCCGGGTTTTCAACAGAGAACTGGAAGTTACCTGCATCGAAGCGTACCTGTCCCTGACGAATAAAGGCCAAACCTACGGTTGCGCCGGCAAAGTCGGCCGTTTCAGGTATCGCACTGGTATTCATGAAGGTTGTCCATGTCTGACCTGCCGTGATCCCTTGGTATTTGATGAAGGCGTGACGAATGCGTGGATTAGCCGAGTTGGAGACCACCTGATTACCGCCGCCACCCAGAAAGTCCATCTCGATAAAGCCAGTCACGTCACCATGGACATACTTGGTGTTAAAGCGTGACTCGTTAGCAAAAATTCTGAACTGTGACGCATCTTCGGCCAGTGGAGTCCCTGTGCCGATCCAAAAATCACGATAGGCAACGTCTCCGTTAACATAGCGCGCATCGACCTTGAGATAACCGCCGAAACTGATCTTGCCATCTTCGCCGACCTTGAAGTCATATCCGGCCATGGCTGAACCGGCAAATATACACATTGAACCCGCTAACGCGATCTTTTTAATTTTAGAAATAAGCATCTTCTATCCCCTTTAATGTCTGCAGCCAAGATGGAGAATTCCCGGCATTCACTCAATTGGGAATAGGTATTAATGCAGCGGTCTTAGTCCGTAAGTCGCAAGACCAAAGGGCTAATACTTAAGTCGAAAGCAATTAGAGATAAAGTGGAAGTGGAAATATGATATGTTAAATTTTATAACAAACAGGGTCTTGACCTGCTCAGCATAGGAGCAGCACTCCATAATAAGGTTCATTGAAGCGTATGTTTCCCAACTGGCTCTTAGTCACCATCAGCATCAGCTATATCGGTCTGCTCTTCCTGATGGCTTTCTTAGGTGATAAGTACCGAAACAGACTGGTCAATCGACAACACACGGTCATCTATGCCCTCTCACTGGGCGTCTATTGCACCTCCTGGGGATTTTTAGGAACGGCCGGGCAAGCGGCAAGCAACTCCTTTTCATACCTTCCTGTGTATATCGCCCCCATTTTACTGTTTATTTTTGCCTGGCCTTTCATTCAGAGACTGATACGTGTCAGCCTGAAACTCAACATCACCTCTATCGCCGATCTGCTTGCGGCTCGCTTTGGCAAGTCACAACTGTTGGCCTTCATAGTGACTCTGGTCGCCCTGTTCGGCACCCTGCCCTATATCGCCCTGCAGCTGAAAGCGATTGTGAACTCCTATGAGATATTGCGACAAGATCACCTCATGTCCTCATGGCAGATAGGTGCCATCGTGAGTGTTATTCTGGCAGGATTTACCATCATCTTCGGTGTCAGGGCCATCGACGTCACCGAGCGCCATCCGGGGATGATGTTAGCGATCGCCTTCGAGTCCTTCGTCAAGCTCATCGCCTACCTGACTGTCGGAATATTTGTCTCATTCTTTCTGTTTGACTCTCCCCTTCAGATCTGGAATCAGGCGAACGAGACCCTACCCGCCTCGACACAGTTTAATTATCCGAATCTGTTCTCCATGTTCGGCCTGCTCTTCATCGTCCTCAGTGCATTTCTCTGTCTGCCCCGCCAGTTTCAGGTACTTATCGTCGAACTCAAGGAGCAGAAGCACGCCATATGGAGCCGCTGGACCTTCCCCATCTATATTTTAGTGTTCGCCTTTTTTGCCACACCACTTGGACAAGCGGGTAACCTGCTTTACGGCGATTCGCTCAAGAGCGATGCATATGTGTTATTCCTGCCCGCCTTCAATGGCCACGCCTGGCTGGGCTTATTCAGTTTTCTGGGAGCCATTTCGGCGGCCAGCTCTATGGTCATCATCTCCACGATAGCCTTGAGCACTATGTTGAGCAATGAGGTGGTCTTTCCAACCTTGTTTAAATTCAGCAACATCCAGAGCACCAACTTTCACCGTTTCCGCTCACACCTGTTGAGCATTCGAAAGGCGCTGGTGTCTCTGGTCATCTTCTTGAGTTATGGCATGTTTTTGCTGGCACCGCCCGATACGCTTGCCTCCCTCGGCGAAGTCGCATTCGGGGCCATAGCTCAGATAGGACCAACCCTGTTTGCCGCCTTCTTATGGCGCAGGGTCACCCTGGTCGGAGCCATCCTTGGGATCTCCAGTGGCTTCAGTCTTTGGCTGGTACTCAACATGTTGCCGCAACTGGGGTTTTACCCTCACCCTCTAGCCGGCAGCGAATACTCAATGACGACCATGGCAACCCTGATAGGTCTGCTGGTGAATATCCTTATGGTATGGCTGGTTTCACTGCTCACCAGACAGAGCGTTCAGGAACAGATGCAGAATGAACACTTTATCGAGAGGCCGGATATCGACAATTTACCCCCCGGGATCCAGAAGAATATCAAGCCGAAAGATCTGCAGCTGTTGGTAGCACGTTTCGTGGGCGAAGAGCGGGCAGAGCAGGAGTTTAGGGAACTCTTCAGCCGACAGGCATCCCTGGCATCTGACAAGAGCAGCCATAATCAGGCGCTTATCTTCTATACGGAAAATATGCTGGCCAAAGTGATGGGATCTGCCTCGGCCCGTTTGGTGATCTCCTGTGCCCTCAATGGCCGGGACATCGCCATCAATGAGGTGGCACAGCTGGTCGAAGATGCCTCCAGCCATAGAATGGAGTTCAGCCGCTCGGTACTTCACAGCGCCATCGAGAATGCCAGCGAGGGAATATCGGTTATCGACAGTGACCTCAAGCTGGTCGCCTGGAATAAGCAGTATCTGGAGCTGTTCAACTACCCGGACGATCTTATCTACATAGGATGCCCGGTGAGCCAGCTCATCCGATATAACCTGAGTCACGGGGGAAAGTTTAATAAGAATATTGAACAACAGGTCGAACGACGTCTGGCATTTCTGCGACAGGGGAGCCGCCACAGCACCGAGAGAACCCAGAGCGACGGCAAGACGATCCGTATCGAGGGGAACCCTATTCCCGACGGCGGCTTTGTGATGATCTTCTCAGACATCTCCATGTACCGTGAAGCTGAAAACCTGCTGAAGGAGAAAAATCTGGATCTCGAAGCCAGAGTCTATGAACGGACCAGGAAGCTGGAGCAGGCTAATCTCAACCTGGAGCAGAGCAACGCAGAGCTTGCCGACGCAATTCAAAAGGTGGAGCAGGCCCACCAGAAGAAGAGTCAATACCTGAAAGCCTGCAGTCATGATCTGTTGCAGCCTCTGTCAGCGGCACGTCTGTTCTCATCCGCTTTCGTACAGAGTAGCCAGCTCAGCGAAAAACAGAAGCAGCAGATGGGATACATAGACAACTCGCTGAAAGTAGCCAACGAGTTACTGCTGGACCTCAATGAGATCTCCCGTATCGAGAGTGGCACCCTGGTTCCCGAAATTGAGCGCTTTGCACTGCAGGAGGTTTTGGACTCCATCGTCGATGAGTACGGCGCGATATCTGAAAATGCCAATGTGGAGTTTCGTCATGTGGATACCAGGCTCTGGGTGTCGAGTGACAAGGTGATGCTAAGGCGAATTTTACAAAACCTGATAAGCAACGCCTTCAGGTATGCCCCCAATGGCAAAATCCTTCTGGGTTGTCGCCGGCAGGGGAGTGGAATCAAGATTCAGGTCGTAGACAACGGCCCCGGGATCCCGCCGGACAAGCAGGCGGTTATCTTTGAGCAATTTACCCGACTGCAGCCATCGGGGCACCTGGGAGTAAACGGTCTGGGTCTGGGACTGAATATTGCTCAGGGGCTGGCCTCACTTTTAAAGCAGCAGCTGACACTCTCATCATCGGTAGGTCACGGCAGTATCTTTAGCCTCACCTTAGAGATAGCATCGCCCATTGCCACACGGCTCGAGAGAAGTGAGGCAGATATCCTGACCCTGCATGGCGTCAATGTGCTGTGTATCGACAACGACCCTAACGTGCTTGCCGGTATGACTGAGCTGCTCAGTGGCTGGAGGTGTCGGGTATACGGCGCAGGCTCAGTCAAGCAGGCAAAGCAGCAATTTAAAAAGCACGCCAGTGAGATAGATATCATGCTGGTCGACTACCAGCTCGATGACAGCCTGGATGGGCTCGCCCTGATGACAGAGCTGCAGGCATTATCAGATCTGCCCCTGCCCGGCATACTGATCACTGCGACCATAGACGAAGCCGTCGTTCAACAGGCCAGGAACATGGGTTATGGCTACCTGCGTAAGATCATTAAGCCCATAGCACTTCGGGCAATGATGAGTGCGACACTTGCGCAGAGTCTGCGAAAAAACTACTGCGCTTCGAGTGAGAAGGAGCTCTTATCGAGCTGAAGCTGACTCATGGCGATCACGGCCTGAGTTCGGGTATGCACACCTAACTTTAAAAAGATTGCACTGGCATGAGCCTTAATGGTTGCCTCCGACAAGCCGAGTTCATAAGCGATCTGCTTATTTAACATTCCATCGGCAAACATCATCAAGATGCGATGTTGCCTTGGTGAAAGGCTCATGATCTTACCACTCATACTATCGGCTTCTACCGCATCAAAGTTACTACAGCCTGGTGGCAGCCACTGCTTGCCTGAGAGCACACTCTGTATCGCCTCCAGCATCACCTCAGCTGAAGTCGACTTAGGGATGAATCCTGCAGCTCCGAAAGACATACTCTTGGAAACGGTCACCTTATCTTCCTGACCCGAGATCACTATCACCCCCATATGGGGAAAACAGTTCCTGATGCTGATCAAGGTATTAAAGCCGTGGGCCTTGGGAATATTCAGATCGAGCAGCAGTAGATCGACATCATCATGCTCCGACAAGAGCGTGTCTAACTCTGAAATAGTTTCAGCCTCATAAAGGATCACGTCATCAAAATTTGGCGCTAATATATTAGTCAGGGCCTGGCGAAACAGTGGGTGGTCATCAGCTATTATTATTTTAAGCGGCTGCAACATTGTTAACTCCTCGTTAATGAGCAATATTCAGTCTAACGTGATAATAAAGAAGATCAACTACTTCCAGCGAGGCTCGGATAATCAGGCTACAGAGTGAAAGTAACAATTTTACAACAAGTTAGACCGTTTTAACCGAAGGAAAATATCAATTTTACGACTTGGATTATAGACTTATTAACTAGGTCCTGAGTATCGAACCCGGAATAATTAATTTACGTTATGCCTATTCAAAGCCTGGTAACTCATGGGTAAGAGCACGACACTCCCCTTCGATGAGTATACCAGCCGTTGAAAACGATTAAATATTCGACTGCCACTTGTACATTAACAAGGTCTCACATATTCTAAATCGGGTAATCATTTGTTTTTCAACACAAGGCATTAGGAGATCGCTTTGCCTGATAAAACAGCATTAGTTCTTGGCGGTGGTGGAGCACGTGCGGCATACCAGGTAGGGGTGCTGAAAGCCATAGTGCAGTTTTACCCACGCAATCATGGTATCCCGTTTAAGATAATATGCGGCACATCGGCCGGTGCCATTAACGGTACCTCCATTGCAACCCATGCATCCTGCTTTCACCTGGGTGTAAGAAAGCTGGAGTGGGTGTGGCGTAACTTCCACACCAGTAAAATATACAGCTCCTCGGCGGGCGGTATTCTGACCCATTTAAGTAAGATGTTACTGATGAGCATTCAGGAGGATAGGGTCAACACCGGTCCCGGCAGCCTGTTTAACAGCAGCCCTCTGCGAGATCTCCTCAACCAGTTAATCAATTTCGTGCGTATAGACAGAAACATCGCCAGCGGTGCCCTCAATGCCCTTAGCATAGACACCTCCTGCTATAACACCTCCCGTTCTGTCACCTTTTTTCAGGCCAGCCGGGATATTAAGGAGTGGCACAGAGACAGACGCAGGGGGGAAAGAACTCAGCTTAACACCGAGCACCTGCTGGCAAGCAGTGCCATTCCACTCATCTTTCCGTCAATAAAGCTTAATCAAGGCTATTACGGTGATGGCTCGGTACACCAACTCGCCCCCCTGAGCAGCCCGATTCACTTAGGGGCCAAAAAAATCATGGTGATCAATCTCGAGAGCCCCCATAAACAGCTGCCACAGGAGTTAGAGCACCACCCCAAAACGGCGACAATTACCGGTCATCTGCTCGACACCATCTTTTCAGATACGCTCAACAGCGATCTGGAGCGTCTCGAAAGGATCAACAACACCCTATCACTCATTCCCAAAGAGGACTGCAAGAAGCTGCCACTGACCCATATCGAAACTCTGGTCATCAAACCCAGTGAAGATCTCAGCCAGTTGGCCTCCCACTATTATCAGGAGATGCCCTTCGCGGTTAAATCTATGCTGAGGCCTTTGGGAATTAAGCAGCAGACAGATTCGAGTATCGTCTCCTATCTGCTGTTCGAAAGGGCTTACTGTAGCGCACTGATCGATCTGGGCTATCAGGATGCCATGTGTCAGATTGATGAGATCCGGGATTTCTTTGAGATAGAAAAATAGCAATAATGAGATTAAATCCGTTACTGCCCGAGGCGCCGGGCAATCAAGTCTGCAGCGCTCTCCCCCCATACCCGGTATATCTTGCTACCGGGATGGAAACCATCGACAGCCATATCCCGCCTATCTAAGGCCTGCTCGATATTAACCAGTTCACAATTTTTATCCGCCCTGCTTAACTCAGTGAGCCGGGTGTTAAACGCCTTAGCCCGCTGGCCTAAACACCATCTCAGTGGCTGAGGTAATGCCGGAAACTGCTCCATCGGTGGCACATGGGTAAGCAAGATGTGTCGAACGGAAAACTGTCTTCTCAACAGCTTAATCAATCCTCCCTGCTGCTCTATCCAGCGGCTAACCCTGAGTGGGCTGAGCACATCGTTTACCCCCAGCGAGATCAGCACCACATCAAATTCTCCCGGCTCAAGCTCCTCCAATGTCCGGATAAGATCCGCCGTTGTATTACCGGACTTGGCGATCAGCTGCCAATGCACCCGGTAGTCTCTGGCCAGCTCTCGGGTAAGGCAGCCTGACAGGGCTTGTGACTGAGTATCGACGCCGACTCCGGCTGCAGCCGAATCTCCAACCAGCAGTACTCTGAGAGGTCTTCCCTCACCCAGACTTCCGCCTCTGTCACCCGCCGCCTCGGGTAGTCTGGGAGTATTTTGACGAACATAGCGCCCCTGTAACAGCAACAGCGGAGCAAGCAGGATTATGATTAAGTTGTGCAAATTTCCCCCTACGCTCAAATGACTCACTCTTGGTAGCAAGCTAAAGCTAACGGCCAACAGGACTCTTAGCCCTGAAGCAGGTAGTGTTCGGCCTTCTCGATCCGCCGTGGCTTACCCAGAATGATCAAGGTATCGCCGGGACGAATACTCCAATTCAACTCAGGGCTTTCAACTTCTGAGCCGGCGCGTCTCACGGCCCTGATCTCAACCCTCAGTTTCTCCCAGGGGATCTCGGCCAACGTTAACCCAACCGCGCTTGCTCCCTTGGGAAGCGCAACGGCATGAAGGTGCTCGAGGGTGAAGTCAGTTTCGGCCCCGGAGAAGAAGCCATGGAGATACTGATAGTGGTTACGCCTCTCATACTCCAGTCGCTTGAGGATCCTGGTGAGCGGAACTCCACACTGATACAACACCTGAGAAACTAACATCAGGCTTCCCTCAAGCGTTTCCGGTATCACCTGACTGGCCCCCGCCTCCTCCAGCTCCTCCATCCCGGTATCATCACGGGTTCTGACCAGAATCTTAGAATCTGGCGCCAACTGTCTGCACAGAGGTAACACCTCTTCCAGAATACGGGCATTACTGAATGTCAGTACGATAAGCTTAGCCTCGCGGATTTTGGCCTGCTTAAGTATGCTGCGCTTACAGACATCACCAAAATAGACCGGCTCCCCCGCTTTTCTCGCCTCTGAGACCCGGGTGGGATCCAGGTCGAGCACCAAAAATGGTACCGCTTCGGTTTTCATAAAGCGGGCGATAGTCTGACCCACTCGCCCATAACCCAGAATTAATACGAGATCATTCTCATGTTCGATATTAGGTTCAATAGCAGAGGGTTTATCGGCTTTGGGCCTCACCCCTTGCAGATAACGCGCGATATCGACACTGTGCCTCACCAACCAGGGAGCGACGGCCATAGAGAGAACCGCCACCATCACCAACTTAGTGCTCAGGGCGATATCCAGCAAACGGTAATTCACCGCCAGAGCCAACACCACAAAGCTGAACTCTCCCACCTGAGCCAGACTCAAGGCCGTGGACAGGGAGATTCTGAACGACTCCCTGGCGGCCCTTAACAGACCGAAGATCACTAACGCCTTCCCGAAAATCACCGCCACCAGCAAGACTAAGATCTGCCACCAGAACTGGAGTACCAAGGTGAAGTCGAGCAGCATACCGATAGAGATAAAAAACAGCCCCATCAATAGATCACGAAACGGTCTGATATCCGCCTCAAGCTGACGCTTATACTGACTCTCCCCCAGCAGCATCCCCGCCATAAATGCTCCCAGCGCCATAGATAAGCCTAACCACTGAGTCAGAGCCCCGGTCAACAGGGCCACCACCAGAGTCGAGAGCATAAACAGTTCATTTGATCGCGAGCGCGCGACCTCATCGAATAATCTGGGTAACCCCCACTTACCGAAAGCCATCAAGACCACGAAAGCCAGCACCCCCTCGGCCATGGCATAGCCGATGGCCGTCGCCGACAGTACCTCGCCGTCACTCGCCAACAGAGGCAGCAAGATCAACAGGGGAACGACGGCCAGATCCTGAAACAGCAGCACACTCACCGAGAGCTCCCCATGACGCCTTCTTAACCAACCCTGTTCATTGAGCAGTTTAAGGACGATGGCGGTGGATGAGAGCGCTATAGCCGATCCCACGACTATGGACTCGACTAAGGTCAGCGAACCTAAATATGAGATACCTGTCGCCAACAAGGTGGTAACGACAACCTGAGCACTACCCAGGCCAAATACCGTTCGTCTCATCGCCCACAGCCTGGGAAGAGAGAACTCCAGGCCTAAGCTAAACATGAGTAACACCACACCCAACTCGGCAACAGAGTGCATCTGATGTTGGCTGAACCAGTTAAAACCTGAAGGACCACTAATCACACCTGTGAGCAGATAAGCCAGGATCGCCGGCAAACCAGCGCGCCTGAGCAGAGCAATTGAGATAATTGCCACTACAAGCATCAAGAGAACTTGAATGAGAAAACTATGTTCCATTTAATTTTTGGCTCCAAGTCAAATAACTGACACATCATTTTTTATTACTGACACCTGAAAGATTAACTCAATGACAAATAAAGACAAATTTAATTAACAAATTATTAGGCACAGTTATTGCTAGTAAACATGCAATTGAGAGGGTAGTTAACCTCAGCAAGTCCGGCATTGATGGAGTACTAATTATGGACTTTGGCCTAGCGACAGAGTTTTATCCCGATGAGTATCAGTATCAACCTGAAATATACTCAGGTAATAAGCCTGAACTCGACTTAGTGGAAATTATTCAACAACTACATGAAAGTTTAGATCCCAGGACAGTTTTTGCCTGTTTCGGCAAAGTCATGGGCCAACATTTGCCTATAGACGGTGTAAAGCTGAACTTTAAACACTATCAGTTTAGCTGGGGAAAACGTCATGGGCTAATGGTCAAGCAACAACTTGAGTGCTCAGGCGAGACGGCAACACTGCAATATAGTCTGAAGTCGCCCTTGACGCCGTCACAGGCTCAAAGGTTACAGACACTGCAAACCTTAGTACTGCTGCCGTTGTTTAATGCCACCCAGTTTCATGAGATGTCACAGCAGGCCATGTTTGACTCCCTCACAAAATTAGGCAACCGTCACTATTATATCGAGAGTATCAAGAAAGCAATTGCCGCATCGAAGCGCTACAGCAACGACCTTTCGTTAGTCGTACTGGATCTGGATAACTTCAAAAAGCTCAACGACCGTTACGGACATCAGTTCGGTGACATGGTGTTGTCTGAGTTTGGTCAACTACTCACTGGTGCAATTCGAAATACCGATCAGGCATTTCGCATCGGGGGGGATGAATTTGTCGTCCTGGTACAAGGAGGCACCCGGGCCGCCGCTATCTTGTGCGAACGGATCTTAACTGCCATGTCCTCGCTGCCCCTGTTCGAGAAGCATGAGATACAGACCAGTATGGGCGTTGCACAGTGGAGGGACGACGAGTCTGAGTCGGTACTTTATGAACGGGCAGACCGGGCGCTCTACCAGGCAAAAGCGGCCGGACGGCAATGTTTCAGAATCGATGGAGAGTAAATGGGTTTTAAGTTACGAATTACCGTTACGCCTTACTATGGTATAGCCCAAACCGGCATTTGACCCGTTACAGATAGATGCCTTCTCAACCCAGTAGCCGACCGCACATACCAAGCGCTCGTCATAGAAGATAAAGGGTACCCTGTCCCGTTCCCAGGGAGGGATCCCATACTCCTGCCATAATTTCTTCAGCTCTCGCCCCTTCTGTCTGTTATGGGGAGCACAGCGGGTACTTCCGCCAATATTGAATCGAACCGACACCCTCTCATCAGCTTCAGGCAGACGAACTCTATCGCCGTTAACGGTTCGAAAAACCCGCAGAGATTTAACTCCGGATAGCCTGAAAAAGAGCCCGGCTTCATCATTCTGCACTCGACTTACCTCCTCCGGCTGAACAGGAGCGGACGATAACAGGGGGCAAAGATCCAGCTCAAGGCGCGACACCTCTACCTGCCCGGATTGCTCTCTCTTCACCGAGGAGATATAAGCTCTGTCTTTAAAGCGCCTGATAAGAGTATCCCCTAACCTCAACTCAACCTTAGCATCGGATTTGGCATCTAGCAGTTGAGACAATACCTGCTCCAGTTGTACCTGTGACAGGGGCGCAAACCCCAGATGATCTATATAGCCACGCAGCAACAGCAGCTGCCAGTTGTCACTCTGCTTATTAAGCTCACTGAGTATCAGGCCAGTTCCGACTCCCTGACCGGACTCGTCGATAACGGAGGGTAAGCGTTTACTGACCTCCTCGTCGAGCACGGCCTGCTGCTGCGCACACAAGGCGGCACTTCGGCTCGCCGTTACGGCAATCGAGCTCCAGCGCTGCTTGAGCTTAGGGATGATCTCAAGGCGTAAAAAATTCCGGTCATACTTACTATCTTGATTACTCTCATCTTCGATATGGGCTATCGAGTCACCTATGGCCTTGGCTTCAATCTGCTCACGGCTAACCGACAGCAGCGGCCTGAGTAACAGCTTGTCTCTGTCGAATCTCTGTACCTCCCCCATCGCCGACAGCCCCTTGGGTCCCAGGCCTCTTTTGAGCGCAAGCAGCACAGTCTCGAGTTGATCGTCTAAATGATGGGCGGTAAGCAAAGCATCGCCCGGCGCCATCGACGCAGTTATCGCATCATAGCGGGCACTGCGGGCCTGAGCCTCGATACTCAGCCTTGGTCCCACTCTGACTTCGACATGCTTAATCTCTATGGGTAGCTCATACTTTTGCGCCTGTGACCGGCAATGGTCGGCCCAGACATCACCATTCGGGCTTAAGCCATGGTGAACATGCACTAACAGGTAACGATATTGGGGATGACCTTTGGCAAACTGTGACAGCCCGGCGGCTAACACCTCAGAATCGACACCACCACTGTAAGCGAGTACTAACTTTGAACCGGTTCTGACAGATGCCTTCTTGACACACTGTGCGATTAAGTTTTCGACATCAAGCTCGCTGTTTAGGCCACTGTCACTCATCTTAGAAAAGGATCCTCACCTTACCACCTCCAGTTAAGGTCTCCAGCGCCAGCATCAACTCATCTGTGGGGTTAACGCGCCAACTGTCTCCCAGCCTGAACTGCGCCTTGGCCTGGGACTGAACATAGTTGACGATGACAGGCACGGCACCATCTTTCCAGGGCTCAACGATCTCTTTAAACCGCTCTAACCAGGCCTCATCGATAGCCCCGCTGTCCAGATCGACCTCGACGGCACTGGCGAAGTGGCTTCTCGCCTCTCCCATATCGATAATGTTTCTGGCAGTCATGCGATTTCCGCCGGAGAAATCATCAAAACTCACCTCACCCTCGATGATCAGGATTCGGTCTTTCTCAAGCAGATGATTAAACTTTTCAAACGCCTCGGTAAATAACATGACCTCGAGACGGGCACTCTTATCGTCCAGGGTAACCAGGCCCATCTTAGAGCCACGCTTGGTCATCATTACACGCGTTGCAACAACCAGTCCGGCGGCCTTGGTCGTCTTTCCCCGCTCCGTCGGGTGCACATCTTTAAGGCGCCCGGAAGTATAATGTTTTAGCTCTTTCAGGTACTGGTTAATCGGGTGTCCGGTCAGATAGAGCCCCAATGTCTCACGCTCTCCCTCAAGCCAGACCTTATCTGGCCAGGGGGTACATTCAACAAATTGCTGCTTCACATCTTCGGGATCGGAGTTGAGCAGACCGAACATATCGTGTTGACCTATGGCTTCGGCCTTGGCATTTTGGTCCGCGGCGCGAATGGCTTCAGGCAGGGTCGCCAGCATCGCCGCGCGGTGAGGCCCCAGGTTATCCAGGGCACCGGCACAGATGAGCTTCTCCATGATGCGCTTATTCAGTTTCTTGAGATCCACGCGGGCACAAAAGTCAAACAGGTCTTTGAAGGGACCATTTTCACGGGCGGCCAGGATAGACTCTACCGGCCCCTCACCCACGCCCTTGATGGCACCGATGCCATAGACAATGTTACCTTCATCATCGACGTTAAACTTAAGCAGGCCCTTGTTCACATCAGGCGGAAGCAGCGGCATTCCCATGCGCTCACACTCATCGACCAGGATAACAATTTTATCTGTGTTATCCATATCCGCAGACATTACCGCGGCCATAAACTCGGCCGGATAGTGGGTTTTAAGCCACAGGGTTTGGTAGGAGACCAAGGCGTAGGCGGCTGAGTGAGACTTGTTGAAACCATAACCGGCAAACTTCTCTACCAGATCGAAGATCTTCATCGACAATTCACCGTCGATACCATTCTTCACCGCGCCCGCTTCGAAGGTACCGCGCTGTTTCGCCATCTCTTCGGGTTTCTTCTTACCCATAGCACGACGCAGCATGTCCGCCCCACCTAGGGAGTAGCCGGCGAGTACCTGAGCGATCTGCATCACCTGCTCCTGATAGAGGATGATGCCATAGGTAGGCTCGAGTACCCATTGCAGTGACTCGTGCTGGTACTCAGAATCGGGGTAGGAGACCTCCTCCCGGCCATGCTTTCGCTCGATGAAGTTATCTACCATGCCCGACTGCAGCGGACCAGGTCTGAACAGGGCTACCAGTGCAATCATATCTTCGAAGCAATCTGGCTGAAGTCGTTTAATCAGGTCTTTCATACCGCGGGATTCAAGCTGGAAAACCGCTGTAGTCTCATAACGTTGCAGCAATCTGAAACTGGCCGGATCGTCGAGCGGAATGGACTCGATGCGCACCCGCTCCTTACCCTGCTTATCCTTCTTGGCATTAACCATCTGCAGCGCCCAGTCGACAATCGTCAGGGTTCTCAGTCCCAGGAAGTCAAACTTAACCAGGCCCGCAGTTTCTACATCATTCTTATCGAACTGGGTAACAGGGTTGAGTCCTTCGGCATCACAATAGATGGGGGCAAAATCTGTGATGGTTGTAGGGGAGATAACCACCCCACCTGCGTGCTTACCCGCGTTACGAGTAACCCCTTCCAGGATACGACACATATCGATCAGGTCTTTCACCTCCTCATCGGCATCATAGGACTCCTGCAGCGCGGGCTCCACCTCGAACGCCTTCGCCAGAGTCATACCGGGCTCGGCGGGAACCATTTTTGAGATCCGGTCAACAAAACCATAGGCATGGCCCAGGACTCGCCCTACATCCCGGATAACGGCCTTTGCCGCCATGGTACCGAAGGTGATGATCTGAGATACCGCATCCCGGCCATAGAGCTCGGCAACGTGATCGATAACCTCATCACGCCTGTCCATGCAGAAATCGATATCGAAATCCGGCATAGATACACGCTCAGGATTCAAGAATCGCTCGAACAGCAGCTCATATTCCAGCGGATCCAGATCGGTAATTTTGAGGGCGTAAGCAACCAGTGAACCGGCACCGGAACCACGTCCTGGACCGATAGGGATATCGTGATCTTTACCCCACTGAATGAACTCCATCACGATAAGAAAGTAACCCGGGAATCCCATCTGGTTGATCACCTTCAGCTCGACGTCGAGTCGGTCATCATACTTAGGGCGCTTCTCTGCTCTCACTTGGGGATCGGGAAAGAGGAACTCCAGTCTCTCCTCCAACCCCTTTTGGGACACATCGACCAGATAGTCCTCGATGGTCAGATCGCCGGTCGGAAAGTTAGGCAGGAAGTATTCACCTAAACGAACGGTAACATTACAGCGTTTAGCGATCTCGACCGTATTTTCAATCGCCTCGGGGATATCTTCAAACAGCTCACACATCTGCTCACTGCTCTTAAAGTACTGCTCTGCGCTGTACTTCTTAGGGCGACGGGGATCGGCAAGGGTAAAACCATCGGAGATAGCCACTCGGATCTCATGGGCTTCAAACAGCTCAGGGCTATTGAAGACGACCTGATTGGTCGCCACCACAGGCAGCCCCTTCTCCCCGGCCAACTCCACCGCCATATGCAGATAGCGCTCCTCATCGGGGCGACCGGTTCTCAATAGTTCAAGATAATATCTGTCGGGAAAATGTGTCTGGTAAAACTCGACTAACGAATCGACCTGGCCCTGGTTACCCTTCAGCAGCGCCATCCCGATATCGCCCTGACGTCCGCCGGAGAGCAGAATAAGACCTTCGTTATACTTAGCCAGCCACTCATGGTCGATGACAGCCCTGTCGTCGAGATGCCCCCGCAGATAGGCATCACTGATCAAGAGTGTTAAATTCTTATAACCCTCGTTATTCATGGCCAGGACGGTAACGGCACAAAAATCTTTATCAAATCCCGGTACTTTCACCCAGAAATCGGCACCGATTAACGGCTTGATCCCGGCGCCGTGACAGGCTCCGTAGAACTTCACCAGACCACACAGGTTAGTCTGATCGGTCAATGCCACCGCAGGCATGCCTAACTCAGAAACCTTTCCGACGATGGGCTTAACCTTTGCCAGTCCATCTGACATAGAGAAGTCACTGTGAACACGCAGATGCACGAAACGGGGATCAGACATAGTACCTATTACTTTTTAAATTGGGGAATAACTCAGATTTAGCTGAGATTAACAGAGTCAATCTCAGCAGGCTAGCTTACTCACGACCCTATGAGTCAAATACGCCGATATAGAGGGTCAACATGCTCAGTCGCTTAGTTTTTAGCGAGACACTCTTTCACCGGACGAAAGCTTTTTCTATGCTCTGGCAATACGCCGTGAAGCGCCAGCGCTTCAAAGTGTGCCTTAGTGGGATAGCCCTTATGCTTGGCAAACCCATACTCAGGGTATTCCATATCGAGTAGATCCATCTCCCTGTCGCGAATAACCTTGGCAACGATAGAGGCGGCGCTGATGGCGGAAACCAAGCCGTCTCCCTTGATCACGGCATGGCTCTCCAGGCTGCCCTCAGCAGCGTCCTTATGGCTAAAGGCGGGAGTACGGTTACCATCGACCAAGACCCTGATCGGCGCGACCTCAAGGCCGATAACGGCCCTCTGCATGGCCAGCATAGTCGCATGCAGGATATTGAGCTCATCTATCTCCTCGGGTGAGGCATAGCCGATGCTGATAGCCAACGCCTTCTCATGGATCTCACTAAACAGGGCTTGGCGTTTCTTCTCTGTAAGCTTTTTCGAGTCATTCAATCCGGCAATAGGCTTAGCCGGATCCAGTATTACCGCGGCGGTAACGACGTTGCCAACCAAGGGGCCACGCCCCACCTCATCCACCCCGGCATACAGGCCCGAGGTTAACGCTTCGACTTGTTCGCTAGTGATAGCTTTAAATACAGCCATAGATGATAATCAACTCTTAATATGGGGTTAAGGACTATTGGATTAACTTGACGACGGCTTCGGCAGCCCGTTCACTGGCGTTGCACTTAAGCTGTTTGTGTAACGAGGTAAACTTCTCTTTAAGCGGCGTGAAGTCCCTGTCCAGCTGCTCTGATACCGCGGCGGCTATCCGGGTCTCTGTGCAGTTTTCCTGGATGAGTTCGGTAACCAGATTCTCACCCGATAGCAGATTTGGCAGAGAGTACTGCTCTATCTGCATCATTCGCTTGGCTATCTTATAGGTGATGGGACTCACCCGATATGCCACAACCATAGGGCGCTTAACCAGCATAGCTTCTAATGTCGCTGTACCCGATGCCAGCAAGATACAATCGGCTGCCGCCATCACCTCGCGGGAGTGGCCTTCGATTAGGGTAATTTCAAGATCCGGCGCATGCTGTTTGAGTGCCTCTTCGAATTGATCACGACGCTTCTGATTAACCAGGGGAGTGACAAATCGAATATCCGGATACTGCTCCTTGATGATGCCAGCCGCCTTAACAAAGGGCTCGGCCAGCTGTTTCAACTCCCCTCCCCGGGAACCGGGAAGCAGGGCTAAATATTCAGCGTCGGGATCCAGCCCGAGACGCTCGCGTGCAGCGCACTTATCACTTTCCAGCGGGATCTCGTCGGCTAAGGTGTGACCGACAAAAGTACAGGGAACATCATGCTTGTCATAAAACGCCTTTTCAAACGGCAGCAGCGACAACACCATATCGGTTGCCCTGGCTATTTTGAAGATACGTTTCGGGCGCCAGGCCCAGACTGAAGGACTGACATAATGAACGGTTTTTATTCCCCTGGCTTTCAGTTTTAACTCCAGGCCGATGTTGAAATCCGGGGCATCGATGCCGATAAAGCACTCAGGTTCGATGGAACAGATCTCATCTATCAAGGTCCTGCGAACTTTCAACAGCCGAGGCAGGCGGGAAAGGACCTCGACAATCCCCATCACAGCCAGCTCTTCAAAGGAAAAGAGTGATTCGAAACCCAGCGCTTCCATACGGGGGCCACCGATACCGACAAAGCGTGCATCCGGGTATTGGCGTTGCAATGCTTTAATTAAGCCGGCCCCTAAGATGTCACCGGAGAGCTCACCGGCAACCAATGCAAAAGTAATTTGTTTGTTTTTACTCATAGATAACAGGACTTAATCAGGAGTTGAATGACATATAGACAAACCACTTAAAGATGCGGGATCCATCATCTCAAAGTGGTTTGGCTATAAAGCAAAGAGCCCGTTAATAACGGGCTCCTGGATTCAGCATATTAACGTATGATGCCACGGCTGGAGTTGGAGACAAAATCGATAAGATGTTTCACCTGTTCATCGTCTGTCTCTTGATTCAAGGCCTCTACAGCCTCATCAACTGTCAACCCTTTACGGTAAAGTGTCTTATAGGCGCGGCGCACCGCCATCTGGCTCTCTTTAGAGAAACCGCGACGCTTCATACCTTCACTGTTCAGGCCGCGCGGGATCCCCGGCTGACCGGAAGCCATCACAAACGGAGGCACATCCTGAAGGATAAGAGAGTAACCCGCTGTAAACGCATGGGCACCGATATGCACAAATTGATGCACACCGGTCAGCCCACCGAGGATAGCCCAGTCACCCACATGAACATGGCCGGCAATGGACGCATTGTTTGACATGATGACATTGTTACCAACGACACAGTCATGAGCAATATGCACATACGCCATAAACAGGTTGTTTGAACCGATGCGAGTCTCACCATTGTCTTGGGTGGTACCACGGTGAATCGTCACCGATTCGCGAATGACATTATTGTCACCCATGATTAGTCGCGTAGCTTCGCCTGCATACTTCTTATCCTGGCAGTCTTCACCTACCGAAGCGAACTGAAAAATCTTATTGCCCTTGCCGATAACCGTCGGTCCCTTTACAACAACATGGGAGCTTAACCAACAATCATCACCAATTTCAACACCCGCTCCGATATAGGTCCAGGGGCCGATAGTGACATTTTTACCAATTTTGGCATCAGGATGAATATACGCTAATTTATCTATCACTTTTTGATCTCTCTGCGAGCACACATGATCTCTGCCGAGCAAACTAACTCGCCATCAACCTTAACTTCACCTGTAAACACCCCAATCCCACGGCGTTCTTTAACCATCTTTACTTCAAAATGTAGCTGATCACCCGGCTCGACAACACGCTTGAAACGAGCCTTGTCGATACCGGCGAAATAGTACAATGAATCATCGGAAACATCGGCTTTAGATGTCTTATAAGCTAATAAACCTGTAGCCTGTGCCATAGCTTCCAGGATTAAAACACCCGGCATCACAGGTTGTACCGGGAAATGCCCCTGGAAAAAGGGTTCATTGATAGTGACGTTCTTGATCGCATGAAGCGTCTCACCCGGGGTATAGTCCAATACACGATCTATCAATAAAAAAGGGTACCTATGGGGCAAAGAGTTCATGATTTCTTTGATATCCATGGTATTTAATTGATTTGACACTAATTTTTCCTTAATCCGCCTACAGGCAGTTAATCTTCTGTTGGTACACTTTTTTCAAGCTTTTTAACACGCTGAAAGAGCTCGTCCAGTTGTCTGAAACGAACCGTGTTTCGGCGCCATAATTTATTATCCATGGCAACAGTGGCTGAGCTATAGACGCCACGCTCACGAATGATACTGGTAACATTGGTCGCGCCGGATATATGCGTGCCATCGGCCACACTCAGGTGACCCGCTATTGCACAGTTTCCGCCAATGATACAGTACTTACCTATCTGGGTACTGCCTGCAACCGTTGAGTTACCCGCAATGGCGGTATTCTCACCGATAATGTCGTTATGGGCAATCTGTACCTGGTTGTCGAGGATCACGCCGTCATGTATCTCGGTGTGTTCGATTGCACCACGGTCGACGGTTGTGCTGGCACCGATTTCGACTCGGTCTCCGATCCGAACGCCGCCGGTTTGTGGGATCTTAACCCATTGACCACGCTCATTAGCATAACCGAAGCCGTCAGAGCCCAATACCGCACCGGAATGAATGATACAGTCCTGGCCAAGGTGAACATCATGGTAGATGGTGACGTTCGCCCAAAGGCGCGTCCCCGAACCAAGGATACTATCCTGACCGACCACCGAACCGGCACCGATCTGCACATTCTCACCCAAAATGACATTTTCGCCGATGACAACATTGGCGCCTAGGGCGACACCCTCACCCAACTTCGCGCTGGGATGAATGATTGACGACGGATGAATACCTGTCGCCGCTTTTGGTGTCGTATCCAAT
Source organism: uncultured Shewanella sp. (assembly GCF_947501225.1). Lineage (GTDB taxonomy): Bacteria > Pseudomonadota > Gammaproteobacteria > Enterobacterales > Shewanellaceae > Shewanella. The sequence goes on along the minus strand of NZ_CANMUW010000001.1, from coordinate 427,329 downwards.
AACTGAGCTACACGGGCAAAGCCCACGTAGGGATCGTTTAATACGATTGCATTACCGCTGTAACCTTCAACCTCTTTAGCAGAGATCAGCACCGCACTCGCCTGGGTATTTTCCAGTTGGGCACGGTACTTCGAATTAGCTAAAAAAGAGATTTGCCCTTGGGCTGCGTTTTCCAATGTCGCGACAGCGGTGATAACCACTGTCTCGTCACCTTGAACTTCACCGCCCAACTTCTGAGCAAGTTCTTTGATAGTATAGCTTTTCATCGATAATCAGCCTTTGCCATTAACCTTTGCTTAATGCATCAACGACTTTGCTGCTGATATCGGCAGTTGGCTTAACATAGATAACTGCACCACGTTGCAGCACCATGTCATAGCTTTCAGCTTCAGCAATCTTATTGATCGCTTGCTGAACTTTAACTAAAAGTTTGTTCTGCTCCTCACCCTGGCGACGACGCATATCTTCATCAAGCGCCTTACCCTTAAGCTGAAGCTCAGACTTCATAGACTCCATCTTGCGAACGAGTTCTGTCTTTTGAGACTCACTCATCAGTGCACCATCACGCTGCTGCTTCTCAAGCATGCCACGTAGCTCTTCCTGCATCTTCTGAACGCTGGCCACACGATCGCCGAACTCGGTCTTAAGTGTTTTGCTTACCGCTTCACGCTGTGGAAGTTGCTCGAAAACCGCCTGCATATCAACAACAGCAATTTTCTCAGCCTGTGCCGCAATCGGGGCAGCAAGAAGAACCAAAACCATCATTGCGCGATTAAACATCTTTTTCAAAATAGACTCCTTTATCTCAGCAAATCATGCCGATTATACTTTAATTTAACTTAATTTTAATTTAGAAAGTTTTACCAATGTTGAACGAGAAGATCTCTGTTTCATCATCATCGTATTCTTTAATTGGCCAAGCAAGGCTAAACACCATAGGTCCCATCGGTGAAAGCCACTGTACACTCATACCCGCAGAGGCTCGGATCCGGCTCGGATCGGCATAATCTTCCAGCTTATCAAACTCGTGGGCAGGAAGATAACGGTATGAGTCATAATCGAACTCGGTATCCCATACGTTACCGGCATCGACGAAGAAGCTGGTACGTACAGAGTTGGTGTATGCCTCATCCAAGAATGGCGTAGGTACAATCATCTCAATGCTGGCTGTTGCGATAGCATTACCACCGATGGAGCGACCATCGCTGACCTGAATCGAGTTAGGATCTCCAGGCAGGTAACAACCATCTCCCGACGGATCCGGTGAGCAAGGCTCACTACCACGGTAGAGGTAAAACGAGCGCGGACCAACAGAGTTAGACTTGAAGCCACGCAGCGATGTACTACCACCCGAGTAATAGTTTTCCCAGAAAGGTAAGATCTGATCGTTATCGTTAAACTGACCGTAGCCATTACCGTAACCAACACGCGCCTTAGTCAGCAACACAAAGCTGTGGCTACGATTGATCGGGAAATAGAAGCTGGTATCGAAATCGGCCTTGAAGTATTGCAGATCCGAACCCGGAATCGTCGCCTTAGTATTCAAACGCTGCGATGAACCATCCGATGGGAAGGTGCCTCGGTTAAGTGTGCTACGGTACCAGCCCAGATTAGCCTCGAAGTTATCGAACGCCAGGTCGGCATTTGGATCATCGGCATCACGATAGATGTTATAGAAACGCAGCGCCTGCTCGTAGGCCGAGATCTCGGAGATCGAGTTGTGACGATAGCCGATACCGCCGTTGATGCGGTTGGTTTCGTTGATCGGGAAACCTGAGTTTAGCGCGATACCGTAAGAGCTGTTCTTGTATCGCTCAAGGTTCGCCTCGTGGGCATCAAACTCGTTCCAGTAGATGCTTCCCCCCAGACTGACACCATCTTTGGTGAAGTATGGGTCGGTGTATGAGAGGTTCACGTTCTTGGAGTACTTATTGGTATTAAGGTTAACACCAGCCTGATTACCCGTGCCTAAGAAGTTACTCTGCTGGACACCAAACTGAAGACTCAAACCAGATTCGGTACCATAACCCACACCGGCGTTAAATGAACCCGATGGCTGCTCTTTTACGTTGAAGGCCACATCGACCAGATCATCGGTGCCAGGCACCTGAACCGTTTCGGTATCGACAGTTTCGAAATAGCCCAAACGGTTAAGACGCGCCTTAGACTGCTCAACCTGAGCCGAGTTTAACCAGGCCCCCTCCATCTGGCGCAACTCACGACGCAATACTTCATCTTTGGTAACCTGGTTACCGGAGAAGTTGATGTTACGTACATAGACCCGCTTACCCGGCTGGATGTTGACGTTGAGGCTGACCTCTTTGGTCTCATCGTTGATCTCCGGATAAGTTTTAACCTCAGGGTAGGCATAGCCGAAGCGGCCAAGATACTTGCCATACATCTCTTCGGCAAAGGTTACATCCGCACCGTTATACATGTCTCCCTCTTTAATGGGAAGAATGGCTGCCATCACCTCTTCACGTCCCATCAGGTCGCCGGTAAGGTTAACTTCCTTGACCTTATACTGCTCACCCTCGTCGACATTAATAGTGATATAGAGACCCTTACGGTCAGGCGTCATCGCCACCTGTGTAGAGGTGACATTGAAACGAATGTAGCCACGGTTGTGGTAGAAAGATTTTACCGTCTCTAGATCCGCTTGAAGCTTCTGCTTTTGATAACGGCGCTCGCCGAACAGATCCCACCAGGCAACATAGTCTTTAAGTTCAAGCATGCCGATCAGCTCGGCGTCGGAAAAGACCTCATTACCTACTACGTTGATCTGTTTGATCTCGGCAGCTAAGCCTTCGGTAAAGTTGAATTTTAGCTCAACGCGGTTACGCGGCAGGTTGATGACCTGAGCCTCAACCTTAGCCCCATACTTACCGACACCGTAATAGAAGTCCTGAAGACTCTTTTCGATACCCGATAACATGGTGCGGTCCAATGACTCTCCAACTTTAACTCCGGAGCCATCGAGACTCTCCTGCAGCTGTTCATCTTTGATATCTTTGTTGCCTTCAAATGTCACCGTACTGATTGTCGGTCTCTCTTTGACCGTGATCACCAATACGCCGCCATCCCGACTCACTTGAATATGTTCAAAGTTCGTTGAGGCATACAAGCTCTTAATCGCTTGCTGGAGTTTAACTTGATCAACCGTATCACCGACCTTTACCGGAATATTCAGCAAGGCGGCACCAAGAGCTACGCGTTGTAAGCCCTGGACCTGTATATCGGTTACTTCAAAAGGTTGGAATGTTTCTGCCCAACCGTTCCCTGATAAAGACGCACCGACTAATACCATCGAGGCAAAAAGTTTATTCAATCTCATAGAGCGCTTCTAATTATGTGTGTGTCCTTGCTCAGAGTCGGGAGAAATCGTTGAAAAGCGCAATGCTCATCAACATTAGCAGCATAGCTGCCCCAAATCTGAATCCAATTTCCTGTATCTTCTCAGGTACAGGTCTGCCTGTGATCACTTCGACGAAGTAATATAACAGGTGTCCCCCATCGAGCACCGGCAAAGGCAATAGATTAATTATGCCCAAGTTCACGCTGATCAATGCGAGGAAACCTAAAAAGTAAACCAAACCATAGTTAGCACTACTTCCTGCACCTTGTGCAATCGATATTGGTCCACTTAAATTCTTCACCGACACATCACCGGTGACCAATTTGCCAATCATCTTAATGCTGACGACGACAAGTTGCCATGTTTTATCTGCCGCAACCACCATTGAATCGATAACGCCGTATTCAAGTTGTAGTTGCATGTTCTGAGGCCACTCGGCCTGAGTCGGTGCGACACCAATCACTCCCTCCATCTCTCCCTGAGGGTTTTCACGTGCTTGAGGTGTCACCTTATACTGTAACTGCTCACCATCGCGCCGCACAGTGATCTGTACGGCTCGGTTTGGAGACGATTTAATCGTGTCGACAAAGTCATCCCACTCACCATAGGGCACGCCATTAAGCGCCACTATGGTGTCCCCCACCTGAATACCGGCTGCCGCCGCAGCTCCCTCGGGGGAGACTAAACCTATCAGGGGTGTAATTTCGGGCCTGAAGATATCCAGTCCCAATGACGTTATCGGTGACTCCTTCTCAGGATCAAACTGCCAGTTCCTCGTGTCTAAGCTATATGAGGTTCCCGCAGCCGTTTGGCCGGCATCGGAGTAATCGGCGCTGCGACTTAGGGGGGAGACTGAGATATCGATACTGGGATCGCCGATATGCCCCACTAAGGCATAGGTGACCTCCTCCCAATTCCTCACGACTTTGCCACCGACGGAGGTGATCAGCATAGGCTCATCAACCTGAATCTGTGCCGCCGGGGTATTGAACTGTGTCGACTCAATAACTGGTTTCAATGACGGTACCCCGATAAGGTACATGAAGTAGAGAGCGACGATTGCAAAGATAAAGTTCGCAGCGGGTCCGGCGCCTACGATGGCGATGCGCTTCCAGACATTTTTGCGGTTAAAGGCTTGCTCTTTAAGCTCCTCGGGAACCTCTTCAACACGCTCATCGAGCATCTTGACATAGCCACCCAAGGGAATCATTGCGATCACATATTCGGTCCCATCCTGACCCACTTTGCGCCAGATGGCTCGACCGAAACCGATAGAGAAACGCTCGACTTTAACACCACAGCGCCTGGCAACCCAAAAGTGGCCATATTCGTGTGCCGTGATCAGCATGCCTAAAGCGATGACAAAGGAACCCAGGTTCCATAAAAAATCGATCATTCCCTTCCTCAGAGATTAATTAAATTTCTTAACCCATTCTGCAGCATATCTGCGCGACTGCAGATCCAACGTAAGAATATCTTCGATACTATTCAACGTCTGCGGTGCAACCTGACTTAAACAAGCCTCATTGACTCTGGCAATATCGGTAAACTTAATCCGGTTGTCTAAAAATGCCTGTACCGATATTTCATTAGCCGCATTAACTACCGTAGTCGCTTCCTGCCCCTGTTTGCAAGCTTCCATGGCCAATGCCAGACAGGGAAAACGATTAAAGTCGGGTTCTAAGAAGCTTAACTGTCCGACTTTGAAAAAATCTAAAGGTTCAACTCCGGAGTGAATTCTTTGTGGATAGGCCATGCAGTGAGCAATAGGCGTTCGCATATCCGGGTTACCCATCTGGGCTAAAACAGACCCATCGAGATATTGCACCATGGAGTGAATCACACTCTGGGGATGAATCACCACTTTAAGTTGCTCATCGGTCGCATTAAACAGCCAGCGAGCCTCGATATACTCCAGCCCCTTGTTCATCATGGTTGCCGAGTCGACCGAGATTTTTCGTCCCATCGACCAGTTAGGGTGTTTACAGGCCTGGTCCGGAGTCATAGCAGCCAGTGAATCTAACTCTGAAGTGAGAAAAGGACCACCGGAACCGGTAAGCAGGATATGAGAAACACCCGCCTGTTCAAGTTCACAATACCCGATATTGTCCTGCATCGACTCAGGAAGCGCCTGGAAGATTGCATTGTGCTCACTGTCGACGGGCAAAACCTTAGCCCCGGAGCGCTGCATCTCTTCGATAAAGAGTCTTCCCGACATGACCAGTGATTCTTTATTTGCGAGTAACACGCGTTTACCGGCTTTCACCGCCGCCAGAGTCGGCACTAACCCGGCCGCGCCGACTATCGCTGCCATGACGGTGTCGACACAGGCTGCACTGACGATATCGAGCAGTTGATCTTCGCCGGTTGTAACCTCGATCCCCAGCTCTGAAGGTAACCTTTCCTTTAGGGTGACGGCCGCCTTTGAATCCACCATATGCGCCACCTGTGGGCGATGAGCTTCACATAGCGACACCATCTTATCGACATTGGTATTGGCGACAAGCGCATAGATACCATAGGCCTGCGGATTACTTTCGATAACACTTAATGTACTCGAACCTATGGAGCCTGTAGCGCCTAAAATTACCATTTTCTGCATAGGGTTACATCCAAAATGCAATATATATGAGAGTAAACACAGGCAGAGCAGCGGTTAAACTATCAATGCGATCGAGTATGCCTCCATGCCCGGGGAGAATCGTGCCTGAATCTTTAATACCGGCAACACGCTTGAACATACTTTCAGAAAGATCACCAACAGCGGAAACAAGTGCAACGAACAGGGTCACCACGATCACGAGCCCCAGCTCCTGCTCTGGAGAATAATGCATAACACCAGCTACGATAATCATACTGGTCACCAGGCCACCGATTAAACCTTCGATAGTTTTAGCCGGACTGACATTAGGCATCAACTTATGCTTGCCTAATGACTTACCCGCAAAATACGCTCCGCTATCGGTAGCCCAAACGACTAACATGACCAGAAAGACCAGGGTCCCGCCGTAATAGGGGGATGCCTCAGAACTCAGTCCCTTGAGGGCGATCAAGGCAGCGAAGCAAGGAATGAGCGTCAACTGTCCAAACATCGACTTAAACATATGGCTTTTTTGCCATAACGCCGAGCTTTTAGGATACGAGATGACTAAAAGAAATGAGATAGCCCACCACATGGCGCCAATTAAGATCACGGCCAGATAGACGGGATGAAGATGGCCCTTAAACCAGAGCTCATCTGCGGGCACAAAGATATTCAATGCGATCAGCAGCACACCTATGGTTACGGTAAAACTCCATTGGGTGATCTGACAGCCCTTATCGATAATTTGTCCCCACTCCTTGGCCGCGATCAGGAATACAGGGACTAAGGCCCAGGAAAAGTACTCCGTAGGGAGCCAAAAAATAGCCCCCAAAACCAAGGGAATTAACCAAATTGCTGTTATTATTCGTTGTTTTAGCAAAAAAATATCCCTCTAAATTTTTATTTTTGAGCCTGCATCGATTCGATCTGGCATCCCGTTAAGCCAAAGCGACGCTGACGAGATGCGAAAGTGGCTATGCTCTGTCTGAAAGCGCCTTCATCAAAATCTGGCCATAAAGTATCGGTAAACACCAATTCAGCATAGGCTGCCTGCCATAAAATGAAATTACTGATACGGAAGTCACCACCGGTGCGGATCATTAAATCAACTTCAGGTTGATTTTGCATGCATAAATGTTCATTTAGTGCCTCTTCGGTGAACTGACTGCTGCTCATTTCACCAGACTCAACTTTTTTAGCTAAAGCTGCCGCGGCCTGCATGATATCCCATCGACCGCCATAGTTTGCGGCAACATTAAGAATCAAGTCAGAGTTATCGGCAGTTTTTGATTCGGCCGATGCGATCTGCTTCTGCAAGCGCTCAGGAAAGCGGCTGATATCCCCTATGATATTCAACCTGACACCATTTTTATGCAGCAACTTTATCTCGCGCTGCAATACGCTAAAGAACAGCTCCATCAACAAGGAGACCTCTTTATCGGGCCTGCGCCAATTTTCACTCGAGAAGGCAAAAAGAGTTAACGAACCAACTCCCATCTCTCTGGCGGTACTGACGACACGGCGTACGGCCTTAACACCGGCTCTGTGCCCCATCACTCTGGGCTTCCCCTGCGCCTGTGCCCAACGTCCGTTACCATCCATAATAATAGCAACGTGCTTTGGTATTGACAGCTTCACAAGTTCAGTAAGCTCCTCAGGAGTAAACTCTGAACTGGATTGGGAGTCGATTGACATCTAATACAACCCTTAAAATAGACAAACGCCGTGTAGTATACCGCTACACGGCGTCTGAACTCTAGTTTCTTAGTCCTAGATTAGACTTCCATCAACTCTGCTTCTTTTGCAGTCAATATTTCATCGATCTGCTTGATATGAGCATCGGTAAATTTCTGAACTTCATCTTCAGTGCGATGAACATCATCTTCCGTACACTCTTTCTCTTTCTCCAACGCCTTAACGTCTGAGTTAGCGTCACGACGAACGTTACGAACTGCGATACGGCCATTTTCAGCTTCGGCACGTACAACCTTAATCAGGTCCTTACGACGCTCTTCGGTCAATGCAGGAAGCGGAATACGGATAGTTGCACCCGCAGACATAGGGTTAAGCCCCAGGTCTGAAGTCATAATGGCCTTTTCAACGGCTTGAATCATAGTACGGTCAAATACGTTGATAGCAAGTGTACGTGAATCTTCAATCGATACATTACCGACTTGCTTAAGCGGTGTCATAGTACCGTAGTAAGATACCTTGATTGTATCTAATAGGCTTGGGTGTGCACGACCAGTACGAACTTTAGCCATTTGAGTCTTAGTGGATTCTACGCACTTTGCCATACGTGCCTGAGCATCTTGTTTGATTTCGTCTATCACGATAAATATCCTTTATAATTCACTAATTGCTTAATTCTTTATTGGATTCCAGGCTACTGGAGCCGATATTACTCGACTGATTCAGCCTTGATCATTGTACCTTCCTGCTCACCCATTATTACACGACGAAGGGCACCAGGTTTATTCATGTTAAATACCAATAATGGCATATTGTGATCTCTGGCCAAAGTAAATGCCGCCAGATCCATCACCTTTAATTCTTTGTCGAGAACTTCATCGTAACCCATTTCATCATATTTTACTGCATCTGGATTTTTGATCGGGTCATCTGAATAGACACCATCGACTTTAGTGCCTTTCAATACGACTTCTGCTTCAATTTCAATACCACGCAGACACGCCGCCGAGTCTGTCGTGCAGAATGGATTACCTGTACCTGCAGCAAAAATAACGACACGACCTGATTTTAGCAAGCTGATCGCTTCAGCCCAGTTATAATCGTCGCACACGCCCTTCAATGGAATTGCAGACATCAATCTTGCATTGACATAGGCACGATGCAGAGCATCACGCATTGCCAAGCCATTCATCACAGTTGCAAGCATCCCCATATGGTCACCAACAACTCTGTTCATACCGGCGTCAGCCAGTCCTTCGCCACGGAATAGGTTTCCGCCCCCGATGACGACACCTACCTGAATGCCGAGCTCAACCAGTTCTTTAATCTCCTGAGCCATACGATCTAACACTTTAGGATCGATGCCAAAGCCTTCTTCGCCCATCAGGGCTTCACCACTTAATTTTAGAAGAATACGTCGAAATGCAGGTTTAGGATTCGTGCTCATTTTTATTGTCCTGAATTGATGCCGATAGGTAAAATAATACAATAAGACCGCAGCAAGTGCCGCGGTCTTTGGAGTGCTTACAAAAGGGGATTAAGCCTTAGTAGCAGCGATTTGTGCAGCAACTTCTGCAGCAAAATCTTCTTCTTTCTTCGCGATACCTTCGCCAACTTCCAGACGAATGAAGTTTGAAACGCTAGCGCCTTTCTCTTTAAGAATTGCACCAACAGTCTTCTTAGGCTCCATGATGAAAGCTTGGCCAGTAAGAGAGATCTCACCGGTGAACTTCTTCATACGACCGGTAACCATCTTCTCAGCAATCTCTGCAGGCTTACCTTCGTTCATAGCGATTTCGATCTGAAGTGCTTTCTCTTTCTCAACAAGCTCAGCAGGAACATCTTCAGGGTTTACGAACTCAGGCTTAGAAGCGGCAACGTGCATAGCTACGTGCTTTAGAGTTTCTTCGTCAGCTTCACCAGCAACAACAACACCGATACGCTCGCCGTGACGGTATGAAGACAGGTTTGCACCATCGATGTACTCAACGCGACGTACGTTGATGTTTTCACCGATTTTAGCAACCAAAGCAACACGAGTTTCTTCGAACTGTGCTTTCAGGTCTTCGATAGAAACTTTAGATGCAGCAGCAACATCCAGTACAGCGTTAGCGAACGCAAGGAAGTTTGCATCTTTAGCAACGAAGTCTGTTTGACAGTTAACTTCCAGAAGAGCAGCGAAACCTTCGCCATTCTTAATAAGGATTGCACCTTCAGCAGCGATGTTACCCGCTTTCTTAGCAGCCTTTGCAGCACCGCTCTTACGCATGTTATCAATCGCTAGTTCGATGTCACCGTTAGTTTCAGTCAGTGCTTTTTTACAGTCCATCATGCCGGCGCCAGTGCGGTCACGAAGTTCTTTAACTTGGGCAGCAGTAATTGCCATTGTTAAATCCTCTACAGATAATTCTAAAAATTCATTAGATATAAAACAGGGGCCTCAGGGCCCCTGTTCACCAATCAAGTATCTTGGTTAATAAGGGAGATGAAAATCATCGACCCTATTATTCAGCTTCTACGAAACCGTCTTGCTCAGCTTGTACAGCTAGATCTTGACCGCGGCCAGCTTTAGCAGCAGCAGCAACTGACTCAGCGTACAGACGGATAGAACGCATAGCATCATCATTACCAGGAATGATGTAGTTGATACCGTCTGGTGAAGAGTTAGTATCAACAACAGCTACAACTGGGATACCCAGGTTGTTAGCTTCTTTAATAGCGATATGCTCATGGTCAGCACCGATGACGAAGATAACGTCAGGCAGGCCGCCCATGTTCTTGATACCACCAAGAGATTTTTCTAACTTCTCAAGCTCACGAGTACGCATTAGCGCTTCTTTCTTAGTAAGCTTGTCGAAAGTACCGTCTACAGACTGGCTCTCAAGGTCTTTAAGACGCTTGATTGATTGACGAACTGTTTTCCAGTTAGTCAACATGCCGCCTAACCAGCGGTGATCAACGTAGAACTGCTCACAAGAAACAGCAGCTTCTTTGATAGCTTCGCTTGCAGCACGCTTAGTACCAACGAAAAGAACTTTACCTTTCTTTGATGCAACATTGCTGATGAAAGCAAGTGCTTCATTGAACATAGGCACAGTGTGCTCTAGGTTGATGATGTGAACACCATTACGAGCACCGAAGATGAAAGGCTTCATCTTTGGGTTCCAGTAACGAGTCTGGTGACCGAAGTGAACACCGGCTTGTAGCATGTCGCGCATTGAAACTGTAGTCATTTTATTACCTTAAATTATTTAGGGGTTAGACCTCCACGCTTCCCATATCTTCGACCTATGTAGGCACCCCGAAGAATGTGTCGAAACGTGTGTGATTTAGTATTTAATTAATAGCCATGTATAATGGCCGTCATCTTAACTTTAACCGCTTGAGCATATTGCCGGAATCTCCTGCATCACCCAACAAGTGGTTAGAGTCAAACATAACGGCGCGCTTTATACCATATTACGACCGCAAACACAAACTTTTGCTGTTTTTTGCCGTAAAATATGCTCGCCGAAAAAGTCATAAATAGAGACACGAGAGAAAGCTAAATGAGTATAGTGATAAAGAGTGCTGAAGAGATCGAAAAAATGCGTGCAGCGGGAAAATTAGCGGCTGACGTTCTGGAGATGGTGGCACCTTTTGTGAAGGCTGGTGTAACAACCGACGAGTTAAATGATATCTGCGCAAAATATACACAAGAGCAGGGGGCTACCTCTGCACCACTCGATTATCATGGCTTTCCAAAATCTATATGTACCTCCATCAATGAGGTCATCTGCCACGGTATCCCGAGTTCACGCGCGCTGAAAGATGGCGATATCATCAATATCGATATCACAGTGATCAAAGATGGCTATCACGGTGACACATCTAAGATGTTTCTGATTGGCGATGTCAGTGCCAAGGATATGCGCCTGTGCCGTGTCGCTCAAGAGAGCCTCTATGCCAGCATCAGAAAGGTTCGTCCGGGCATGAAGCTGGGTGAGATTGGCACCACAGTTGAGAAATTCATCAAGACCAAGAAAACCGGTCTTGAAAAATACAGCATCGTAAAAGATTACTGCGGTCACGGTATCGGTGCCGGCTTTCATGAAGAGCCTCAGGTCATGCACTACAAAAACAATGACAAAACCGTGCTTCGTCCCGGTATGTGTTTCACCATCGAACCTATGATCAATGCCGGTCGCCATACCTGTATTCTTGATAAAGACGATAACTGGACAGTGACGACATCAGATGGTAAAAAATCAGCTCAATGGGAGCATACACTACTGATCACTAAGACCGGAGTCGAAGTACTTACCCTGCGTGAGGAGGAGGACTTCCCGAGAGTGATCAATCACTAAATACTAATTACCGGAAAATCTGCACTGGCTTAGCTACTTCAAGGTTAAGCCAGTGAACTGCCAGCTCAAGGGAATCGATGACCACGGAATCAGCTCAACTAGCCAAAGCTCAACTGCTCTCACTCAATCACGATCTACTCACCCGTTTTCGTCATGTGGAGTCAATTAAAAGTCTGGTCGCGCAGCGATGTCAATTCGTCGATGAGTTACTGCAACGACAATGGAAAGAACAGCGGTTAGATCTATTTCCTATCGCCCTGATTGCTGTCGGAGGCTATGGCCGGGCAGAGCTACACCCTCAATCTGACGTCGATCTTCTCTTCCTTATTGAAACAGAGCTCTCCTGCGAAGCTGAACATGCGCTCAGTGCTTATATCGCCTTCTTATGGGATGCTGGACTCGAAGTAGGTCACAGCGTTCGAAGCCTGGAGCAAACCTTAGAGCAAGGGCGAAACGACATTACCATAGCTACCAACCTGCTCGAGGCGCGCTTACTCTGTGGACCCGAGGCACTGTACCGCTCTTTACATCAGAGCATCCGAGCCGATGATTTTTGGCCTGCCAGTGATTTTTACATTGCCAAGCGTGACGAACAGATAGCGCGCCACGCCAAGGCAAGCGCATTCGATCTTGAACCTAATATCAAGAGCTGCCCAGGCGGTCTGAGAGATATCCACACCATCTCCTGGGTCGCTATGCGTTATTTTGATGCGGCCAACATCGAAGATCTCGTTGGTCATGGCTTTCTCGAGTCCGACGAACTGGACGAACTACTCGAGTGCCAATCTTTCCTGTGGGAGTTAAGGTTTGCGCTCCACCTTACCTCTGGGCGGGACGAGAACCGCTTACTGTTCGATCTTCAACGCCAGGTCGCTGACCTGCTGGGTTATGAGGATGCGACTGAGCTGGGGGTGGAACAGATGATGAAACGCTATTACCGCACCGTCAGGCGTGTGATGGAACTCAATCAGATGTTACTGCAGCTCTTTAAGCGGGCCACCCTGGGTCATACCAAGGCGTTGGAAATAAAGAAGATCAATGACGATTTCCAGCTTCGCGGCAGGTTCATCGAAAGCACCACAGAGGGGCTATTCGATGATCCGGTTCAGCTGATGACGCTGTTTCTCTTGTCAGCCAAGAACTCCAATATTCAGGGGATATATGCCCCTACCCTGCGAAGTCTGAGAAAGGCCAGACGCTCCCTGACACAGCCACTTTTGGAGCTCCCCGCCTGCAGAGAGGTCTTCCTGAAGATTTTACGCCACCCCAGAGGAATAGCCGCCCTGTCGCTTATGCACAGACACGGCGTGTTATCCGCCTATCTGCCGGCATGGAGAGATATTGAGGGTCAGATGCAGTTTGACCTCTTTCATGCCTATACGGTCGATGAGCATACTCACAGACTGCTGCAGAATATTGAAAACTTCGCTCAAACCGAGCAGAAAGATGAGTTTCCATTAGGGTCTGTTCTCATCAACCAGCTCCCCAAGAAGGGGCTGCTTGTCTTAGCGGCACTGTTTCACGATATCGGTAAGGGGCGTGGCGGCGACCACAGTAAACTCGGTGCAATCGATGCACTCAATTTCTGCAAGCTTCACGGCCTCAATGACCATGATGGGCGTATGGTAGCCTGGCTGGTTGAAAACCACCTGATAATGTCTGTTACGGCCCAGAGACGCGATATATCAGACCCAGATGTCGTTGCCGACTTTGCCGATAAGGTCAGAGATGCGGTGCACCTGAGCTACCTGTACTGCCTAACTGTTGCCGACATATGTGCTACAAACGAGAAGACCTGGAACAGCTGGAAAGGCTCACTGCTTAGGGATCTCTATTTCTCTACTCAGCGCGTACTGGCGAGGGGAAAAGAGAAGCCTGTGGATATCCGGGCCAGAGTAAGGGAGCATCAGGCCAAGGCGAAAAAGGAGCTGCTCAGACGTGGCGTGAAAGAGAAGAGCCTAGATGCTTTATGGCAAAGATTTAAAGCCGATTACTTCCTGCGTCATCAACCCAACCAGATAGCCTGGCACGCCGAAGCCATACTAAAACATAAACAAGATGAGCCTCTGGTGCTCATATCCAAACATACCACCAGAGGGGGCACAGAGCTGTTTATCTACGGAAAAGACAGGCCCAAGCTCTTCGCCACGGTCATGGCTGTATTGGATAATAAAAACATCAATGTTCACGATGCCGGGGTCATGCTCTCCAAGGACAACTATGTGCTGGACTCTTTTGTTATTTTAGAGCAGGACGGCAGCCCGGTTTCGCGTATATCCAGAATCCAGGGACTTAGAAAGACGCTTATCAAAGCATTAAGCAGTGACACGCCTAAGTTGCCAAAATTCAAGAAACTCTCCCGGAAGATGAAACCTTTCAGGGTGCCAACTCAGGTGAACTTCCTCCCCTCGAGGCGACACGGAACCAGTATGATGGAGTTGATCGCACTCGACAGTCCGGGGCTGTTAGCAAGACTCGGTGAAATATTTTACCGCTGTGAAGTCACCCTGATAGCGGCAAAAATCACCACCATAGGTGAACGGGCCGAAGACTTCTTTATATTACAAAACGGGGCTGGCGAACAGCTCGATGAGGCCCAACAAGAGAAGTTGAGACAGGGGTTGATCGCCGCGCTTACTCAGCCGGCTCAACATTAATACCCGCCATATTAATTACAAAATAGTGAAGAAATTGTACATTTCGGATGAAGAATATATGAATATGAGTGAGTTATTCTAATTCACTCTTTCATATTTCATATCCTGGCGGCATTATGTGGTCGCTTGTGTATATAATAGCAATCAGTATAAATTTTTATTCAATGAGACAATCGGGAGACGTTAATGGAGGCTTTACGCCAACGCATAGAGGCAGCTTTTGAAGCTCGCGCAGAAATAACCCCTAATTCAGTAGATCCGAGTGTTCGTGCTGACGTAGAGAAAGCAATTAGCATGCTGGATAAAGGTGAGGCTAGGGTTGCTGAAAAAATTGATGGTCAGTGGCACGTACATCAGTGGTTAAAGAAAGCCGTTCTGCTCTCTTTCCGTATCTTCGATAACGGTGTTATCGATGGTGGCGAAACAAAATATTTTGATAAAGTCCCAATGAAGTTTGCCGATTACGACGAAGCACGCTTCAAAGAGGAAGCGATACGAGTCGTGCCGCCGGCGACGGTACGCAAAGGCTCCTTCATCGCTAAGAACACGGTACTGATGCCCTCTTATGTAAACCTCGGGGCCTATGTCGATGAAGGCACTATGGTTGATACCTGGGCCACAGTCGGCTCGTGCGCTCAAATCGGTAAAAATGTACACCTTTCCGGTGGCGTTGGGATCGGTGGTGTTCTGGAGCCATTACAGGCCGGTCCAACCATCATCGAAGATAACTGTTTCATCGGCGCACGCTCTGAAGTTGTAGAGGGGGTGATCGTTGAAGAGGGAAGCGTTATCTCTATGGGCGTTTATCTTGGCCAAAGTACCCGTATCTATGACCGTGAAACAGGTGAGATCCACTACGGAAGAGTACCGGCCGGCTCGGTGGTCGTTTCGGGCACCCTACCCTCAAAATGCGGAACCTATAATCTTTATGCTGCCATCATCGTCAAGAAGGTCGACGCCAAGACTCGCGGCAAAGTAGGTATCAATGAGCTTCTGCGTATTGTTGATTAATCCGGGTACCTAGCCCTGTACATGAAATGAAACCAGGCAGATATTGCCTGGTTTTTTTAATGCCGCTGAAGTTCCGTATCAAAATCAAAAGACTGTGCATTGGCCATTATTTTCCAGGTCACACAACCCAGCGGCTCATCTCCGTCTATCACCACTAAATATTCCAACAGTTCATTTTCCAGCTGATGTTTAGCATCTTTCAGTATCGTATTAGAGGCCACTAAAGGCACCTTATGTCGCATCACCTGATGTACTTTCTTGTTTTGAATATTGCGATCTACTGTCCGCTCTGAAGCGGTATCGAGTAGAGGACTGTGCCACACATCCAGGATCATCTGATCGACAAGCCCGATAACTTTTCCCTTAGATTCGTCACGCACCACGCCGACTTTAGCTTCACTTTCACAAAGCAGTTCTCTGGCTTCTGCCAGAGTATTATACGGCTCGATGCAAACAACAGGTTCTAAAGGCAGATGAGACAAACATTGGATATTTTCAATCTGATGAGAAGCGAGCATATCTATACAGATATCAACAATTTTGGAGTCGTAAAGGCTTCCTTTACCTGAGAGTAAGATCTCTTTGAGCTTTTTCATGCCTAAAGAGGGCCTGTAGGGGCGGTGGCTCAAAACGGAATCGGCAACATCGGCGATACCTATGATCTTGGCTTCTAAAATAATGTCACTCTCGGTTAACCCTTTGGGGTAACCTGAGCCATCCAGGCGCTCATGATGCTGCAAAATCATCTCCATGATAGGC
Source organism: uncultured Shewanella sp. (assembly GCF_947501225.1). Classification (GTDB taxonomy): domain Bacteria; phylum Pseudomonadota; class Gammaproteobacteria; order Enterobacterales; family Shewanellaceae; genus Shewanella. Next base: position 410,925 of record NZ_CANMUW010000001.1, on the reverse strand, counting down.
CATGGGAACTCAACCTCACTGATGATGTCAGCCCCCTGCTCTGAGTGCATTTTAACCAGAGCAAACTCTTCATCAGTGAGTTTCGAAGGCTTAGATAGAATTTGTGTAGGTATACCTAACTTACCGATATCATGAATAAGCGCACCTAACTTTAACCCCTCTAACCTGTCATGACTCAACCCAAGCCGCTCCCCTATCAGATAAGCCAGCTGAGCCACTGTTTTTTGATGCCCGGCTGTATAGGCATCTTTCAACTCAACCGCATCTGAGACCGCACCGATGAGTTGCTCTAAAGCATGTGATAACTTCTCTCTCTGGGTTCTTATCACCTGGGATTGTTTAGATAACACTTTCATCGAGCGAGGCAGCTCTACGCTATGCCACAGGATAGATGCAAAGACTGCCAGTGATTTAGCATCGACGGGTGTATATGGAAATTCGCGATTGCCAACCCCAATCACACCTACGATCCGGTTGCGGTAAATAATGGGAACGCTCATATGCCGGGTTAGTTCAAAAAGCGTTGCGGGAAATCCCTGAATCAACTGCTCGCTACCACAATCATTGTGAATGGCTGCCGTTCGCGTTCTTATGCAATCGGCCCATAAGCCTGCATCATCCAACCTCAAATGTTTTTCTTCAGGGATCCGGCACTGAGCGACTGCCGAATCTGACCAGGTGGTGAGGGTTATTTCGCTGCGCTTTTCATCGTATAGATGCAGATATCCAATCTGGCTATCGGTTAATGATATCGCTTGATTCACCGCCGTTTGGAACACAGACTCAGGTTTAGAAACTATCACCTTTTCTATTTGAGTCAGCCATTCATCACTAGATTGAATAGCATGATGATAGTCAGGGTGTAATTCCATTAACCACTTTTCATCCAAACTTAATTCGATAATTTGCAGACACCATAAATCCGATGAATTAGGTAACGGCGTAAACATCCCCTGTACACCATTGCCTTTATCATCGACCCAATTCAAAACCATAGTTCCATGAGGAGGAAGTGTGATAGTTGAGATATCTATCGAAGAGAAACACTTATTAATTGGATGATTAAGAATTAAAGATATTGGCTTATTAACCTGTAAAAAAAATGCTTCACTTAGACGTTTTAGGCGCAGCTGCTTGTCTATAATTGCCCAGGCAACAGATATATTTTCAGGGATTTCAGAGGCTTTTAAAAAAAAGTCCTTTTTTGTCTGCTTGTTCATATCAACTCCCTTTGCAAAAACAAACTTAACCTCATAATAGTAGGCGCAAATAAATCAACTACACGCAAGCGGCATCACCTAAAGAGACACCTTAAACTTAGTCAACAATGGGAGTAATATCCAGAGCAAAAAATGTTAAAAATACACACTTTGTTACCCACAGAAACAGCCTGATCCCACCTGCACATCTCGATACACTTAGCTACAAATCACTTACAGCATTTCATCCGGAAAGGGTCTTAACTCATAACACACCCGAAAAAAAGGACACCAGGAGTTACCATGAAAAAATTCATCGCCATCGCAGCCATAATTCTGACTCCACTAGCTTTTAGTGCTTCTGCAGCCATGTCCCCTCAGATTGAAAAAACTTTGGTGGAAGTCTGTAAGGCCGGAGCCAGTAACAGCCTGTTTAAGTTCAACGATACAATGAAAGGCTATCGCATTAATAAGCAAAGAATATTTCCTCGCTTAGTATGTAATGGTCAAACTTATCATCAATTTGCACTGAGCCGGGGTGCAGATAGAACGGCCAGCAAGATTGCGCCATACATGCAAGGTAAAGTCACAATTAAAGATCTAGCTATGACTTACAGTTCAGACGAAATAATGGCAGTAAACTTTTAAGCCTCTAAAAATATCCGACAAATAATAGAAGTTGCCTCAATCGAGGTCACTTCTATTTTGTGTAAAACAATTAATTTTCCAATCAGACACAGATGTAAATTTAAATATTACATGTTTTGTTACTTTACCAGAACAACTGAGTTAACACCTACACTCAGATATATTTAGCAAAAAACATGGTAAAACTTATTCTTTCTCAGATATTCAACAAGGACATTGTTATTCGGTAGTGACATCTGATGAGGAAAACATATAAAGGTACTAACTGCACCTTTATATGTTGATATCGTCATTCAATACAAATTACCATTTAAAACACCACGGTCTTATTCCCATACACTATCACCTCTTCATGCAACACCAGCTGTAACGCCTTACTGAGCACACTCTTCTCCACATCTCGGCCACATCTGGCTAAATCTTCTGCGCTATAACTGTGATCGACCGGAATGACATCCTGCTTAATAATGGGACCTTCATCCAAGCAGTTGTTAACGAAGTGAGCCGTTGCACCGATAATTTTTACTCCCCTCTCCCATGCTTGCCGGTAAGGAGCCGCACCGATAAATGCGGGCAGGAACGAGTGATGAATATTGATAATTCTATTAGGGTATTGTTCTACAAACTCCGGGGTCAAAATGCGCATGAATTTTGCCAATATCAGATAATCGGGCTGATACGTTTCTATCACTGAACTCATCATACGCTCATGCTCGAGACGCGATACTCCATCGTGAGAGATATAGTGAAAAGGGATATTAAACTTATCCGTTAATGGCTTCAGAATATCGTAATTGCTGACAATTGCTGCAATTTCCACGTCCAAACCACCATAGTAGGCTTTCATCAAAATATCACCGAGGCAGTGCGCCTCTTTAGTCACCAAAATAACGACCCGTTTTTTGGCGGTACTGACCAGTTTAACATGACTCGACTCGGGCAAAACTGCATCAATATCAGACAAGATCAACGCATCATCAAACTCACCTTCGAGTTCGGTGCGCATAAAAAAGCGCCCCTGGGCATTATCTACAAACTCACTGTTCTTGATGATATTTAAGCCATGCTTAAAACAGACCCCGGTGATCTTAGTGATCAGCCCCTGCGCATCGGCGCAGTCGGTGATCAATACTTTACGTTCCATCTGAACTCCCCAAACCAAAGTTAAAAAATGAATCTTTACCAATATAATTAAGATCGAGTATCGATATACCTCTGTAGCAGCCTGCGTATACTCTCAGCCTTAGTGCCATAAACAACCTGAACCCCATTGCCGACAACGACAACCCCCTTGGCACCAAGTTGCTTCAGCTTTAATTTATCAACCAACAGCGGCTGCTTCACACTTATCCTTAGCCGGGTCAGGCAGGCACTTAGTTCGACAATATTGTCGGCACCACCTAACGCCCTGACAATTGTTAACAGACCCAGTTGAGAGCGCGACTCTTTCTCCATACGACCCGGCGTTTTAAGATTGAAGAGCAATATGGCTCCCCTGAATACCAGGTAATAGATCACAGAGGTGAGTGGTCCCAATATCAGGAACCACTCACTGTTCCTGGCATTAGCAAACAGCAGGGTAAAATCAACCAGTCCGTGGGAAAATACAATACTGTGACGGATCTCCAGAGAGATACAGACCGCATAAGCAAGCCCCGTCATCACAGCATGCAATAAAAACAGCAGCGGAGCTATAAACATAAATGCAAATTCGATCGGCTCTGTGACACCGGTAAGCCAACTTGCTGATGCCGCTGATATCATGATGCCAGCGACCCTGTTTCTCTGCCCTCTGTCGGCGCAACGCCAGATAGCCAAAGCGGCGGCAGGCAGGCCCCACATTTTAATCAGATAACCGCCGGCTAAATTTCCGGCCAGCGGGTCTCCGGCCAGATATCGAGCCACCTCCCCCCGGACTACCTCAGCATCTTTCACATATTGCCCCATCTCTAAGTAGAAGGGGGCGTTCCAGATATGATGCAAGCCCAGGGGAATGAGTAACCTTTCAACGGCGCCATACATCGCAAAAGCTTCGGCGGGCTTTTGATAAACCACCCAATTTGAAAAACGCTCAATCCAAAGAGATAGTGACGGCCAGATGTGAATGAGCAGGTACGCAAGCATGATACTGAACGGGATCATCAGCAAAGGAGCACTCCTGCGCCCCTCAAAGAAAGAGAAAACCGCAGGCAGCCTTAGCTTTTGACTCTGATTGACCGCAAAACAGGTAACGGCGCCAATAAGCATTCCACCGGCAATGCCGGTATCTATGGTCTCAACCCCCAAAAGCGTACGGGTTGGAAGTTGATAAACTTCAGCCAGAGCAGCCATACTCGACAGATAAACACCAAAGCCAAATACAGCAGTAAACGCCGCTATTCCCTGATCTTTGCAGAAACCTATGGCTACGGCTACGGCAAAAAGCATCGGCATCATGGTAAAGATGAGATTTCCCACCGTCAGCATGAGTACCGAAAGCAGGTCCGGCATGAAGGGAATGGGGTTACTCGCCAAGCCGATCATGACCCCGGCCGCAGGTAAAATAGCAATAGGGATCAACAGCGCCTGACTGAGTCTCTGCGCAAATTTAAACCAATGTTGACTAATATATTTTAGACAAGGGTTTCCATGTCGATTAGTTCTTTCCAGCTTTTCAGCCATGCCTTTGCTTCTACCTCAGGTTCCATTGTTTCACAGGCGTCTATTTTCAGCAGCTCACCAATACGCTGAGCACCTAGATCGGTAAGCAGTTCATCAAACTGTAACCCTGCACGACAAAATGTTTCATAACTGGAGTCACCGAGTGCGATAACGCCATATCTCAGCTCCGGCAGATAAGGCGCGCTGTTTTTGAGGCTTTCAAACCAGGGAAGTATGTCATCCGGCACATCACCTTGACCGGTTGTCGAGCAGACAATCAGCAGGATTTCATCTTGTGGAGGAATAAAGTCATCTAACTCATCATGCTGAAACAGAGAGACATCCCGCTCCTCACCTTGAAACTCATTACATAGCGTTTCAGCGACAAATTGAGCGTTTCCATACACAGTTCCAAAAATCAGATTCACTTTTCTCATGTTTCAGATCGCCCTGTGTTCAATTTAGACTTATAATCCCAACATACTTTATTGACAGCTTCCTGCCAACTGATTCAATCGAAGTTTCAAGGACTCTATAGATGCGCCGCTCTAACCGACAAAAGCACCTGAAACACCTTCACCGCTCGGCTCACATCAGACGTATGTGTTATTTCAGAACGGCTCAGGGCTGCAATAGCTTAAATGTTCCATCCAGTCCAATAACCTCGACTGACACCAGCTACCTGCATCACGACACTTCTCCTAAGACACTAAGCGCCACGAAGAAATGAATATCTCCTCTAAAAAGAGTAACCTACTGATTATAGCTTAGTCCATGGACTCTGGAGGGATGGGGAACTTAACCCAGCTCACCGGGCTGCCAGGCTATGCTCCCTCACTAAAGGTATCAGGCGATTAAACAAGAGCCTTGGGGAGAGAGTTCCTCCTCTCCCCAGCCGAAAGAGTCAAACAGAGTAAACCACTGCTCCTCCAACTCAGTTTCTATTGTGATCCGCTCCCCGGTTCTGGGGTGGTCAAAGGAGAGGTGCTTAGCGATCAACCAGAGGCGATTTATAGAGAAATGCTCCCTGAAAAATTTATTCTGCTTGCCGTCACCATGGGTGGTATCGCCGACGATAGGGTGCCGTAGGTGAGCCATATGACGTCGTAACTGATGTTTACGCCCAGTATGAGGAGTTAATTTAACAAGGGCATACCGGCTGGTAGCATACCTACCCGATGGATAGGGGATCTCGGTATTCAGCAGCGGTTCATAACTGGTAACGGCATCTTGTGCCGCCTTGTCAGGATCGACATCCTTATCGCCTAAATCATCGAGCTCAACTTTCAGGGCATAATCCAGAGTATCGGCTTCATGCATATTCCCCCTGACTATAGCCAAGTAGTGCTTATCGACCGTTTTAGCCGCAAACTGCTCACACAAAATATTAGCCATCTCACTGCTTTTGGCAAACAGCAAGACACCGGAAGTAGGCCTATCGAGGCGATGCACCGGAAAGACATGACAGCCCACTTTATCCCGCGTTAACTGCATCGCAAAAAATCGTTCCCTACGTGCCAGATAGGATCGATGCACCAACAGACCGGCCGGCTTATGGATGGCGACGAGATCATCATCTTCAAATAAAATCTCAATCTCAGGCGCTAACTCTTCTTCAGCATCGAGATGACTCTCCTCGTACTCACTCTTATCAATAGCTTTCTTAACCGTCTCTTCCGGCATGTTATCTTTGTTCACTGAGCAATCTATCCAATTCTTCAAATATAAAAATAATAGTGTGTAACTCCGGCTTGCCGCCCCATACGTGATGGGCCATAGGTGCAATCGCAATCTTCTCCGGTAGAGGCAGAGCTCTGTCTATCAACTCATGCATCTTTGGAAGAAAAATAAACTGAACCCAGTTTTCAAATGGCATAGTTTCACAACTAAAAGGAGAACTATCGTTCATGGCTGCTGCTGAAGGCTTCTGTGACGACCATAAGCCTTGTACTCTAAGCTCACTCTCTAACTGTTCGAGTAACGCCATCGTCTTTACATAGAGCATTTTACTTACCTTAACATCCACAAAAATAATGACACAAACATAACTTGCACGCTTTATAACCCCTCTTCCCTACTGAGCTTAGTAATAATACCACCTCCATAAAGTTCATGCCTATCGACATCTGATCAGGGCCAGTCAAAAGCAAACATTTTTGCAGCTTCTTATGACACTCGCATCTTAAAGTAGCTTGGGTATAATAGCCTGCATTAAATAACAGATCTCGGATGTTACGACAGCCACATGACAGAAATAACGACCCTCACCCAGTTCCTCACAACAGCTAATACTCAATTTCAAGTTTATGATATGGGACGAAGAGTTCAGCATATCGACATGATGGCTTTTAACGAGATAGAGAATCTGAACTCCCCTTACCCGTCACCACTGCAGGGACACGCTCAGTTTGCGATTGTATTTTGGGATGCCAGCCAGCAACACTATATCTGGTTTCTGAAGTTGCCCCTGGATGAGCGAGGCTTGCTGTCACCGGCACCACGAACACAATTTATAAAGATGGTTGTTGAAGCTTTGGGTCGTGATCCGGCTCAGGCATTGTCTGAAGAGCAGCAACAGAAATTGGCTAACCATCCATTTGCTTTTAAGCCTTCGGCTGAAAAATTAGCCGTCTTTAACGCCTTGGTACGTAAGCAACTAAATGAAAAGGCGTCACCTCAGTATGAATTTGCTTACCAATATATCTCCGGTCAGGTAAAGGCACAAAACTGGCAAGATATCGGTTTGCAAGGCATCGCCGATATCTGTGTTCGAGCCAATGAATTAGATCACCTTAAGCACCTCAAAGCCTGCTTCGATTATGCTTCGATAGAGGTCCAGATAGCTATCTGTCAATGTCTGGAACATCTGACCTTAGATAGAGCATTGGCCGAAATAATTTTAGCTAAGTTAATCGCCGCAGATAAAACAACAAAGCTCTATTACCTCAGGGCACTGGCATCACATGCTGAACTGGGGCAGAAAGCCATATTACATCTGGCCGAAACTCAGTTACTCGATGCCGATGCCTTGATCACCATCGCCGCAAGAAACTGGACGGTACTTAAACACGATACAACCCGCACAATTTACCTCGAAGCTCTCGCAACACAACAGCAGCACTTTTTTAATCAAATCTTTGCTGATATTGTGATGATCCCGTTGTTACGAACTCAAATGCTTACCGAGCTTCGCAACCCTAACAGGAGTCCGCAGCTGTCAGCTGCCATTGGTGGATTATTTAAGGTTACAAAAGCATGATGTCAGACTTTTTACTCATTGTTTTACTTGTAGTTATTGCCGCCTTCTTCTGGCAACTTCGACAGATGGCTGAACTTAGCAGAATATTCGCGGGACGTGAGTGTCAGAAACAGAAGGTACAGTTGCTTGCAATTGCAATGGAATCGGCCAGGCCCAGCATAGGTGGCAGCAGCGGCCTGACATGGAAGGCAAAATATATTCTTGAGTTTAGTACTGATGGCTTAAATCAATTTCGTGCTCACATCTGGATGCACGGGAAAAAAATTCAGAAAGTACAATGGCCAATCTTTCCTGAGCCTGAGTGGTCTGAGGCCCCAGAAGCGCGTGGTTCGGTGGGAGGGAGCTGTGGCTCACGTGGAAGCTGTAATTCCGGTAAATGTAAATAATTTGACAATGGGATATAGACGTAAGCCGCTGAGCAGCGAGTTAACCCATTAACTGATATTAAAAAGAAAAAGCGCGGCCCCTTTCGAAGTCGCGCCTTTTATCTCTTTGCTAAGCTATCCCGCTATTTATAGTGCTCCCTGCACCTTCCATGCGTTCAATTTGCTCCCTGCACTATCCATGTTACATCCATTTATTTCCCTGTAGCTACCCATATGAGTAGTTACTCTTCCTTGATCTCAGTAATCCATTCACTGAGCTGGCTCATTCCATAAGCGTGTCCAACGTCTTCCCTGTCTCTCCCTGCAAAATCCATTTATTCCTTGTAGCGGCTCATAATGAGCAGTTACTCGTCCATGCTCTCAGTAATCCATTTACCGAGCTAGCTCACTCCATAAGCGTGTCCGACATCTTCCCTGTAGCATCCCTTCTATACACTCCCTGTAATCTGCCTTCCAGACAGTAAACCTTCCATCCTGGATTGTTTAGCTTTCCTTAGTAGCGGTATGGCACGCCATCCTGGTGTGCCTCATCCTTGATAGGTCCCTTCAGTGCTGTTCCGTCAGTCACTTTGATGATCATCCTGATCACTGCATCCATTCGTTTGTGTATTTCCTTTTACGAGTTAAATTTTAGAGCAAATTGAGATAAAAACGGGTCAAATACTAAACTTTAACATTAATGAAAACTAATTCTTACTTTAGTAATTCATTTAAAATATTGTTTCATATAGACAAATTAATATAGGTGAGGTTTTGCCACAACAAAACAATTCCTATCTCTCACACTCATGTGAGAGATCTCTCACAAGAAGCCTGGCAGATTGGATATAAGTAAAAAATATGCCTCTTTCTTTGAGTTGCCATAAAAGCATAAACAAGCATGCAGAGCATGTTTCCTGAACAGAATTACCCAAGGGACGCTTTGCTCCCGTTTGGAAAAAAACGTACAGTTTGCAGCCAAAAAAAGTTACCTATCATATTGTTTATAAGAGTAATAACTTGAGAATTAAGAGACAGACTCGCACGCAACAGATGCAATATGAGCCCTACCTGTTAATGTTTGCATATCAAGCCATCGATGAAAGAGGCAGAATCATCAAAGCGGCTCTGTGGAATTCGCTCACAGCAACAATATATTCCGCTAGCGGAACGCTTCACCCATGATTATCACAAGTGTTAACGGGTTGTAAATGATAGCATGTAAAATAACCTACTGAAATAATTTGATTATATTCACATTTATCACAAATTAAGCCCAGTTAACCTGAATACTTGTGAGAGATCTCTTACACCGGGCGCTGAAGATACAGAGATCACCGATCCAGCAATTTTGTGAAGTATAAAGAAATCGGTATGAATTTAAGGTTAACCAGCTGAATAAACAGGTAAATAATTAATTACAAGAAGGAGAGGCATAAGGTTATCAAAGAGGTCGGTTATACTTACTACCACTCCAAATCCGAGCAAGTTTTTCACCAAACATCAACCAATCGGCCATAAGACTAAATAGAGGATACTCGAAAGTCGCAGGTCTGTTCTTCTCAAACATCAGATGACCCAGCCAGGCAAAACCATAGCCGACTACAGGTATCGACATAAGTAACTCTAAGCTACCGCTGATAATGGCTGACATCAAGAGTATTACCACCAAAAGGCTGCCGATATAGTGTAGTCCCCGACACTTTGGGTTCTGGTGCTGTGATAAATAATAGGGGTAAAAATCTTTAAAGCTATTGTATCTCTTGCTTTGCTTGCCACGTTCGTTCATCTCATTACTCATTTTCGTGACCGCGATAAAAGAGTAACTCTCCCTCTACTTTCCCTATGGTGATCGCCTCTGTTACGGCAAAACCATGCTGACTAAAGAGGTGGGCATGACTCTGCTCACTGACAAATACACCTATACCATCTAGCTCAGGTTGCTCGTCACACCAGCTCAAAACAGCTTCAACCAACTGACTGCCCAGCCCCTTATTCTGTTCAGATGGTGATATCGCGATAAATTGTAAAATACCACAACAGGGGCTCGGCAGATGTTCTAACAAGTAGGTCTCTTTATTCATTAAGGCTTGAGTCGATTGCCATCCCGTGCTGATCAACATCTTTAACCGCCAGTGCCAGTACCTGGACTCACCCAGAGGGACTTGCTGGGTAACGATGCAGGCAACACCAACCATACGCTCCTCATCGAATAATCCAATTAATGCCTGCTCCTGCTGCCATAATTCATTTAACTCTTCACGGATAGCACCTCTTAGCTTCTGCTCATAGATCGACATATCCCCCCCATACAAGGCGTCGATAAAGAATGAATCATCATGGTAGGCGTTATAGAGAATGGAAGCGGCGACCCGTAGATCTTCGGCGGTAAGGTAAACCGCCCGATACCGTTCTAATTGTTGTTCATCGGTAATTGTCATGAAAATCAACCTTTGATCTGGATCAATTATTTAACAATGTAGCAAGCTGCCCTATCCGTGTAAATATTAATCAGGTATCGTTTTAAAAATAGTCACATTATTGAGTTTGTTCCATACTGATATAAGTCTTTTCTCATTACGAACAACTGATTTTTCGGAGCCAGAGATGGATACTACACCACAAGATCTAAGTCACCTGTTTGAACAGCTAGGTTTGGAAAATAGCGAAGAGAGCATCGCTGAGTTTATCAGCAAATACAAAATCCCTGATGATGTGCTTCTCACTCAGGCAGAGTTTTGGAATGATTCTCAAAGGTGTTTTTTAAAGGAGTCTCTCGAAGAGGACGCCCAATGGTCTGAGCTCATAGACCACCTGGACACCCAATTAAGAAAGTAACCGGAACCTGTGTCCCTTTCTGGCTCAAACTTCACTCAACCTCGAAGGGGGGCTTGCAAGAGATGGAGCGATGCTACCCGATGGGTTAAGCGAAAAACTCTAAACACCACAGTAACCACATTGAGATCAGCCGATGGGCGGCGTATGCGTGCCGCCACGTTTTAGCGAAAGTAACTGGGTTATCTTATGTATCTACGCCGGGATAGGCATACAGGGTATGGTGATCCAGGAGATGTTACCCAAAACACCACACCAGTTAAGCTCAGACTGACCTGCATATAGGGCCGACTGGCATTAAATATTACTGTATGCCTTTTCGCCCCAACCTACGAGTTCATCATTGCTGATAACCACTGGAGTACATTCATCTTTTGTGGTCTTGCCATCGCCTTTAACATGCTGGGTACGATAAAAGAGCACATGCACCTCTTTATCCTTTTCTATATAGGCTTCGTTGAAATCGGCCTGTCCCATCAATACCTGCACTTGCTCCCGGCTCATACCCAGACTCAACCTGGTCAGGTTAGCTCGATTTTGGATTTGAGTCTTCTCCCAGCTAACCTTACTATCCCAGCCGGATTCACCCTCACCAACATTGATCACACAACCCGTTAAGCCTAAGCTGGTAATCCCAATAAATGCTAAACCAATTAAATTTGTTTTCACTATGACTTCCTGTTTCTTTATTATGATGACAGGATGTAAAGCAAATCGCAGGCCAAAACACGTATCACACTGTTTTAATTTGCTTTTTATTTATTTTACAACTTTTATGTTAGTCATATCGACTAACCAATGAGAAAATTAACTAATTATGAGCCCTTTAGAACAGGTATTAGCCGCAGCAAAATCGATCTCCGGTTCCGGAAAGGTTCCCAGCCTTGCACTGATCAAGGCTAAACTGGGTAACAGTGTTCCGATGCCGATCCTCATTCAAGGCTTACAGCAGTTTAAATCCATGCCACAAGATTTAATCGATCAACTTCCTGAGATATCTGTGACACAGAAAAAAGCCAAGCCGAAGGAGGAACAATCTGAAATCGCTGAACTAAAACAGGAGATCGAGCAACTGAAGGCGGCTTATAAGGAGATGAGTGAACGGCTCAACTCATTAGAGAAAAACAACCAAGATAGGGCGAAAAAGTAATGCATGTTGTTGAACTAAGATTTGAGTGTTTTGACAACACGACGATTACCGCTGCCGAAAAAGCGATCAATGGATTACTGGAAGCCTACAGGGCTAACGGTCAGGTATTAGGACGTGAGTTTGCCGTCGCATTCAATGAGGGTGAATTCAGAGTCAGACTCTTGATGCCGGAGAAGAGCAGTTTAGCCAAGCGATATAACAGCCCTTGGGTCGAGCGAGCACTGACCGAGTTAACAGAGGCGAAACTTCTTGCCCCGAGAGAAAAATATATCGGCCAGGATATCAATTCCGAGGTGAGCAGCACAGAAACACCCAGTTGGCAGCTGCTCTATACCAGCTACGTGCATATGTGCTCCCCGGTTCGTAACGGCGACACACTGCAACCTATCCCTTTATATCAACTTCCGGCGACATTCAACGGCGATCATAAACGAATAATTCGCTGGCAAACGGAGTGGCAAGCCTGTGATGAGCTACAGATGGCTGCGGCCACTAAAGCTGAATTTGCGGCACTTGAAGAGCTAACCTCGCCAAAGAGCGACCTCTTCCGTCGTGGCTGGGATCTCAGGGGGAGAATTGAATACCTGACAAAGATCCCGACCTACTACTACCTCTATCGCGTTGGCGGCGATAACCTGGCAACAGAGAAGACACGACCCTGCCCTCGTTGTGGAAACAAGGAGTGGTTACTCGATGAACCACTTCTGGATATGTTTCATTTCCGCTGTGACGAGTGCAGGATTGTCTCAAACATCTCCTGGGATCATCTTTAAAGGAGAGCTAGATTCTAGGAGCTAGGTCCTAGAACCTGGACTCTAATGACCTCTTAAATTTCGCCACATCAACTTGATACGATGCCAGATCCCAGGATGATCCAGTTCTGGCATCGACTCCTCTATATGAAGTTCAGGCGGAGCGACTCTGGGTGTTAAAGAGGCGATAAACTCATTCAAACTATCCCCTAACTTTTCACAAGGCTGCTCACCCGGAATCTCAATCCATACGCTGCCATCACTATTATCTACGGTTAGCATTCTGTCGCCATCTCCCAACACTCCGATAAACCAGGTTGGCGGCTGTTGCAACTTGCGTTTCATCATCAGGTGACCAATGATGTTCTGCTGCAGATATTCAAAGTCGGTATCATTCCAGACCTGCAACAGCTCCCCATCCCCCCACTTAGAGTCGAACAACAGAGGTGCTGAAAAGTAAGCACCATAAAAGTCATCAATTTCTGAACGTAATGTGATCTCCAATGCGCTATCAACATTACTAAAAGTTCCGGTTTCATCTCTTTTAACCGGTCGCCAGGTGACAGTCTCATCGGTAGATGAGTCTGTATCAAACTCCCCTTCTATACAGACAGAGTTCTCACCCTGTGGGTAATAACGGGGAGATTCACCTAACCTGTCGATATAAGCTTGGTGATATTTTTTAAGAAAATTATCTAATGCAGGTAAAGAAGACACTTAGCAGATGTCCAAAAATTAAGTATAATGTAGGGCTATTTTGACATGGAAAACCTATTGATGACACAAGTTCATGATCCCTATACTGGTGCAGAAGCTCTATCTGAACTAACGCTTGGAAAAGCGACAGGCTATCAGGCTGAGTACGATGCATCTCTGTTACAAGGGGTTCCCCGTAAACTTAACCGTGATGCTATTGGCCTGATTGAAACACTCCCCTTTCATGGAACCGATATCTGGACAGGCTACGAATTGTCATGGCTCAATGCCAAAGGCAAGCCTATGGTTGCCATAGCCGAATTTCATTTAAGCTATGACAGTCAGAACTTGATCGAATCTAAATCTTTTAAGCTCTACCTGAACACCTTTAACCAAACTAAATTTGACAGCGTCGAGCAGGTCCAAACCACTCTGGCTAATGATCTGAGTCGATGCGCCAACGGGGAAGTTTCGGTCAAAATTTTTGAACCAAAACAGTTTTCCAGCCAACGTGTCGTAGAGCTCCCCGGCAGCTGCATCGATGATCTCGATATTGAAATCAGTGACTACAGCTTCAACCCTGACTACCTGCTGGACAGCACAGATGACAAGGTAATGGTTGCTGAAACGCTCACCTCAAACCTGCTTAAATCTAACTGTCTGATCACTTCACAGCCCGATTGGGGGAGCGTGATGATCAGATATCAGGGACCCAAGATCGATCGCGAGAAACTGCTGCGTTATCTCATCTCGTTCCGTCAGCATAACGAATTTCATGAACAGTGTATCGAACGAATTTTTGTCGACCTGAAACGCTTCTGTAACTGTGCAAAATTAACGGTATACGCACGTTATACCCGACGTGGCGGACTGGATATCAACCCATATCGCAGTGACTTTGAAAACCCACCGGAAAACCACAGACTGGCCAGACAATAACGCCTCGCTCGCAATCTGCTAAGCCCGATAGAGATATCGGGCTTTTTTATGGCATCAACTCATCAACAGCTCCTACACAGATGAGTTCAGCTCAGCATTTTCTATGGCAGTTACAATCGTCTCTCTCAACCACATGTGAGCCGGGTTCTGTGTCAGCTTGCTCTTCCACACCATATAAATTTCGACAGGGGATGCCTCGATGGGCGCCTCTAACACCTGATACCCTAAGACCTGAGCATACTCCTGAGCATAGCTTTTAGTCGACAAGCCTATCGCCTGACTCTTTGCTATGGTTGCCAACAAACCTAATAAAGACGACTGCTCGCTGTGCATCTGTCGCCTGGGAAGCGCCTGAGCAGTAAATAGATCGGCAATCGTTAGGTTAGCCCTGCGCAACCTCATAAATACATGTTTCTCTTTGAAATATTGCTCCCGGGTGATCTGGCCTCTTATCCTTGGATGATCATTGGCAGCGACACACACCAGCGTGTCTTCCATCACCTTCTGTCTGGAGAGTGAGGATTGGTGTGGAAGGTTCACATCGATAACTAAATCGACCTGCTCCATCTGCAAGGCGGTTTCCAGTTCAATATCCTGACTGGGAGGTTCACAAAAGATGATGTCGATATCGATAGCTTTCAGCATCTTCTCCAGCGGTACTTGCAGCGTACTGATAATCACATCGTTAGCGTATACCCGAAACTGACGCTTGGTCTTAACTGGATCAAACGACTCCATGCCGAGAATAACCTTCTCAATCGATAACAGGGGACCATCTAACTGCTCATACAGATTTTTTGCCGTCGCCGTCGGCTCTATACCCCGCCCAACCCGGAGGAAAAGTTCTTCACCAACAACTGCTTTTAAACGGGCTATCGCATTACTCACCGAAGACTGTGTCAGATCCAGCTCTTGTGCCGCAAGGGTAAAAGACCCTCTTCGGCACACCACAAGAAAGACCCGTAATAAGTTAAGATCAAACTGTCTGTTCTGGGGCATAACTCGCTCACCTATTGATCCGATAAATATTAACCGCAAACTCTGTAAACTCTGAAGGGGGCATAAGCAGCAACGCCGAGCCACTCTCTGAGAATACACCTCTAGCCGAATCCATCAATTCACTCAAAGTAACATTCACAATATAAATGTTACATCACTAGTTTGCATTAATTATAAATGATTTCATTCTCAGTATAGTGAGTTCAACTAATCAGCCATCAGCAACTCAATGGTTACCTGATGTGATTTGACAGATTTTTTAAATTTCAATTTAATCAACATTTAAAGGTAAATATTATGAACAGATCAGTTATTTGCATATCGATCATGGCCTGCCTCTCATTCAACGCAATCGGGGCGCAACATGAGCATGATCACATCAGCGTAAGCTATCAAGGTAAAGATGCAACCCCGCACACAGTCAGCGCCAACAAGGCGATGGCGAAAACGCTCAACTTCGATGATAGAGCCGCGTTCGAACAATCATCAAAAAACCTGATAGCCGAACTCGACGAGAAGACGGCAGCCATCATGCGTTCTGAATTTGAATACCTGACTGATAAGGCACCGGATTCGATCAACCCATCTCTGCACCGTCAGGCACAACTCAACATGGTTGCTAATGGACTATATAAGGTTCGTGACGGCATCTATCAGGTACGCGGTACGGACCTGTCAAATCTAACCCTGATCCGCAGTGATAATGGCTGGATAGCCTACGATGTGTTGCTGACAAAAGAGGCGGCGAAGTTGTCACTCGAATTTGCCATGAAAAACCTTCCCGAAGGTGGTGAGCTACCCGTTGTAGCCATGATCTACTCACACAGCCATGCCGATCACTTCGGTGGAGCCCGGGGTGTGCAGGAGCTCTATCCCGATGTAAAAGTGTATGGTTCAGACAACATAACCAAAGAGATCGTCGATGAGAACGTGCTTGCAGGTAATGCCATGAGCCGTCGGGCCGCCTATCAATACGGCGCCACCTTAGGTAAACATGACCATGGTATCGTCGATGCGGCGCTGGGTAAGGGAATTTCAAAGGGTGAAATAACCTACGTTAGACCCGACTACACCCTCAATGGCAAGGGAAAATGGGAGACATTGACCATAGATGGTCTGGAGATGATCTTCATGGACGCCTCCGGCACAGAAGCGGCATCAGAGATGATCACCTATATCCCTTCGATGAAGGCACTATGGACTGCAGAGCTTACCTATCAGGGTATGCATAACATCTACACCCTACGCGGGGCTAAAGTGCGTGACTCTCAAAAATGGTCAAAAGATATCAACGAGATGATTAATGCTTTCGGCAGTGAGGTCGAGACATTGTTTGCCTCTCACTCAGCACCGATATGGGGAAATGAAGAGATCAATGACTTTCTAAGGTTACAGCGGGATAACTACGGCTTCGTTCATAATCAGACTCTAAGATTGGCCAACCAGGGAGTAACGATTCAAGATATCGGTGATGCGATCCAGGAGGTTATTCCTGAGTCTATTTTCAAAGCCTGGCATACCAATGGGTACCATGGTACCTACAGCCACAACGCTAAAGCAGTTTATAACATGTACCTGGGTTATTTCGACATGAATCCGGCCAACCTGAACCCGCTCCCGACTCAGCCGGAAGCGGTGAAATTTGTCGAGTATATGGGCGGTGCCAAAAATGTGATATCTAAAGCTCAAGCCGATTTTGCTCAAGGGGAGTACCGTTTTGTCGCCACCGCACTCAATAAAGTGGTGATGGCAGATCCCGGTAACCAGGTTGCACGTCATCTGCTTGCCGACACCTATGAGCAGTTGGGCTATCAAGCCGAGGGAGCGGGTTGGAGAAACATCTATCTCACCGGAGCTCAAGAGTTAAGGTTCGGCATTAAACCCGGCGCACCAAAATCAGCCTCCGCCGATGTCATCAGCGAGATGGATCTGCCGACTCTATTTGACTTTTTAGCCGTAAAAGTTGATAGCCTGAAAGCGGCTGAACTTGGTCTGATAACCATGAATATCGTCACACCTGACAATAACAAAATTCTCTACGTCGAGATGAGCAACGGCAACCTAAGCAATATCGAAGTGGATCAGGTTAAGAAAGCGGATGCGACTCTCACAGTCAACCAAGCCGATATCACCCGCATCCTGTTAGGAGAGGCGAAGATAGAGGTTCTGTTAAAGCAAGGTAAGGCAAACATAACCGGTGACAGCAAGGCCTTTGACAAAATTGCTTCCACCTTAGTCGAGTTTGACAGCAACTTCGAAATTGTCCCACTGAAAGCTCATTAACACCAACTGCTATAACACAAATAGACTAAAGCCCCTGACAGATAACCAGTGCCAGGGGCTTTGTCGCAGCCTATGTACAGATATTGATAAGCCATTGCAAACAGGCGCAATATCCGTTTGATAAAAACTCAATACAGAAACAATATCGTTAGCGCCCCAAAGAGATCCTTGTTACAGTTACAGCTCCAGGTGCAACAAAAAACAAACATCCCTCAATACAAACCGCTCCCCCCCAAAAAAACTACTACTTTGGAGGTACTCCTTTGTAAGTATAAGCTATTGATCTTAATCACAATTAATCACCGCGAACATAAAAAAAACTCCAGACTTGTTTCAGATCAAGAAAACCATGGTACAACAAGGCGTATAACACTCCTGAGATGATGACGAAACAATAATGAAACAAAAGGACTGTAAAATGAAAGTTCGTGCACTTACCCTAGCAATCTTAGCTGGTTTAGCCTCTTCCGCTGTCGCCGCAGAGACGGTTGACCCACTAAAGAAAGCATTTATCGATGATTCTGCAGTTAAAGTTCAATTCCGTTTACGTTTCGAGCAAGCCGATGTCGATACCGTAGATAAACAAGACCAAACAACAATCCGTACTCGTTTAAATTACAAGACGGGCGATATGTATAACTTCTTCGCACTGGCAGAAGTTGACGATGTTCGCTCTACCGATAACGAGCCTCTCATTGCCGATTATGAGTACACGCAAATTAACCAGGCATTCATTGGTTATAAGGCGCCAGCAGATACACTACTGAAATATGGTCGTCAGCGCATCCTGCTGGACAACCAACGTTTCGTTGGTGGTGTCGGCTTCCGTCAAAACGAGCAGACCTATGATGCGTTCTCGGTAAAAAATACTGCGATTGAAAATCTAACGGCTTACTACTCATATGTGAACAATGTAAACCGTATCTTCCCTGAAGGTAGCGGTAAAGAGTCGCACACAAACGAAACCAACCTGCTCAACCTGAACTACAAAGCGGGTGATATTGCCAACATCACAGGTTACGCATACCTGATAGATAACACAGATGTTGCCGCATTCTCTACCGATACCTATGGTATTCGTGCAGCCGGTAAGCTAAAGCTGGACGCCATTAAGCTTAGCTATGAAGCTGAATATGCACAGCAGTCTGAAGGTGGCGATAACCCAACTAAATATACTGCAGACTACTACAAGCTAGGTGCCGGGATTGGTTTCGGTGCATTCGGCGCTAAAGTCGGTTACGAAGTACTGGGTTCTGATGACGGCGTAGCCGGATTCATCACTCCTTTGGCAACTCTACATGCCTTCAACGGGTGGACCGATAAGTTCCTGTTCGGCGGCAAGGGTAACTGGGAAAATGGTATCGTAGATACACATGTAGTTTTAACCGCTAAGCTTGCGGGTCTTAAATTACTGGCAAAATACCACACCTTCGAGTCTGACTATGGTGACATCGACATGGGTAAGGAGTGGGGCGTTGCAGCAACATATCCATTTGCCAAACACTACAGCGTTGGTGTTAAGTATGCCAGCTTCAGCGGTGCCGATGCAGGTTATGGCTTCTCAAACGATACCGACAAGCTATGGCTAACGCTACAAGCTAAGTACTAGAGCATAACACTAAGTCAATGTACTGAGTGCAAGTTGATTGTACTCAGTACAAAGCTGTAAACGATTTTACAGCAACAGGCAAAAGTGCATTAGAGGGTCAACTCTGTCCTTTTCATAGTTCAGGGGTGTTTAATCAGGGCAATATATTAAACAAAGACTCTCTTCTCGCTCCCTCTTGAGCAGGTCTGAAGCGAATGTTCGCTTAACTCCCTGCTCTTTTTTATGCTTGATTTACCCAAGCTTTGACTCACTGATAGCGTGCCAGCAAACAAGCCAACTTCATTCTATCTGCATCCAGAGCATAACGAGCCCGGGAGCCGACAGTAACCGCGAAACGATACTCGCTATCTAACCTGCCTAAAAACACCGACCACTCATCATCGGCGATTTTTAAGTGAGTTCTCTCCTCTTCATTCTGCCTGGCAGAAGAACCTTCATCATGTATATACAGATCAAGATGACTCAATAAACTCAATGATTCGATAAGGCTGCCATTCTCATGCAGGGCTAAGGTCCCCTCCCTGACTTGAGTAAAGCCGAAACTAAACGTCTTAAGGGAGAGAGCCAGGCCTAAACCTTTGGCCTTGATATATGACTCTTTGAGCGCCCATAGATCGAAGAAGCGATCACGCTGCCCCTCCTCATCCAGGGCTAATAACGAATCGGACTCATCCTGAGTAAAGTAGTGATTTAAAATCGGATAGATATCAGTGCTGGCCCGAGATCGTTCAATATCGACGCCCAGCTCTACGTGGCCCGGCGCAGTCATTGAATCTTTGATCACCGCGATAAGCAACCAGTCTCCACTATGACTGATGTTGAACTCCAACCCAGACTTATCCCTTTGCTCAGGAACAAGGCTGGGTTTCCCCTTATCACCATACTGGAACCGCCAATCACCTGGGGCTAAAGCCCTGTCACAACTGATCCCCTCAAAGCCTGAGCAGAGCGACAGGATGGCACGAAGGTAGCCTCTCACCATTAGCCCTCTGTCCCGTGCAGAGGCTTGAGTATACCGGGAAACCTTTGACGACTCCTCAGTGCTCAGCCAGGAGTGTATCAACTGAATCTGCGCAGGGCTCAACGAGTTAAGAACCAGGGGGCAAAAAAATAGCTTAACTGTCGGCCTGGTATGCAAAGTTGATGATGTAGGTGCCAAACGAACTCCAGGGGGTTGCAAAAAGTGGACTGCCATATCCCACTGATTTTAACAGTTCACCGCCCATTCGTTAAGCCGCCTTGCTGGTACGCAGTGATTGATAAGCTGGAAGCTGCCCCGATTGAGATTGCTCAATAGAAAAATTGATTAAGATGGCTACCTCTGTATCAGAACAGGTGTCAAACTGTGAACCTGAACATATTTCACCAGAAAGCAATCACAACTAATCTCGACCAGATCATACAATCAGACTTTTTTACATGTAAGAATAACCACTATTACATCGGAGTCTTATAGAGGTGTTTGATGCGGATAAAAGGACAGTTTATTGCTTGTGTTCTCCCGGTGATCTTAATCGGTTTGCTGGGAGTGACACTGTTCTCGACTCGCGAGTCGAGTCAACAGATGAATCAGCTTAACGAGATAAAAGTAAGATCGTCCCATGCACTGCTCGTTAAAAATCTGAGCAACTGGTACTTCCTCAACACACGACTTGCATCATCATTGGCCGAAAGTGCTCCCGACGTGAGCCTGCTGAGACAAAAAACCAGCGATGCTGAATTATTTTCCGATAAATTAAGTCGCTTTGCAGATAACTACCATCTCAGAAACGCCGCTCTGCTAGATCATGAAGGTGTGGCAATTTCGGCGAGTAATCCGGGTCGTATTGGCACCAGCTATCGGAATATGAACTATTTTAATGAGATTAGTAAGGGAGCAGAGCTGTATGTTGCTCCTCCCCGCCTGAGCCGGGTTGACGCTAAGCCCTTGTTGACTATCTCTGCCAAAACGAAATATAACCATGTGTTGTTTATCAGCTTACCCTTGGGTGAATTCTATGACCGCTACATAGATATCACAGAGCAGGACAGAGACAGCTTAAGCTTCATATTAAACCGCGACTGCACGCCTCTGGCTCACCCTGACCCTGAGTTAGTTAGTAGCAGGAGTCAAGAGTACTTATCACTTTGTAACCAGAATGGTGTCATTGAGTGGCATGAGAAGGGAGAACCCTACACCGGTTGGATAGAAAGAGAACCCAACACAGGATGGGTTGTCATATCAGGTAGTAAGCAATCTAAGCTGGCCGCGGCACGGGTTAGAATGATATATTCAAACCTTGGGATAGCCTTATTGACTGCTTGCCTCGTTCTGAGCGTATTAATACTCCTGATTAACCATATCTCGACCAGGATCCATCTCTTAGTCACTGCCATCGATGATCTTGCAAGGGGAGACATTGAGCTTCAATCAATTTCTAACACCCCATGGAGAGCTCTGTTAAACAGGGGGGATGAGTTGGGCCAGATTGCCAATGCGCTTCAGGGGCTGATCAAGGTACAAAAAAACCATATCTCCCACGCAGGCGATATCGCTAGCGGCAATCTCACCGGGAAAATCGTCCCATGCAGTGATGTCGACAGGTTAGGTCTTTCGCTGAAAAAAATGCAGGGCGACCTTAACCGGATCATTGCCAATGTGATAAATAGAGCCGGGGTAATAGATAACAGCTCGGTGAAATTAGCCCAACATGGAAACTTAGTTGCCGACGGAACCTGTGTTCAGGCCAGGTCGATTGAGTCCACCAGCGCGGCAATGAACCAGATAGAGAGTCAGGTAACACTCAACTCCGATTCGGTCTCGAGTCTGCACTCACACTCTCAACAGGCCCTGACAGAGGCAAAGTCAGGAATGAGATCCATGGAGAAGTTAACCCAGTCGATGCAGGATGTGGCTCAATCCGGTGCTAGAATCGAACAGATCATGGCCGATATAACAGAGATAGCGTCGCAAACCAATCTCATATCACTGAACGCCGCCATTGAAGCTGCGAGAGCCGGCGAGCACGGCCGGGGTTTTTCTGTCGTCGCCGAAGAGGTTCGCAACCTCGCATTTCGCTCGAGTCAGGCTGCCGAGCGTAGCTCAAAGCTTATCAAAGAGATCATAGATAACATTCATACCGGCAAGCATGATTCACTCAAGAGCGCAGAAACATTCGAGCGAATCGTAGAGCAGATGAATGAAACGGCGCAGCAGATGACACTGGTCGCCCAGGGAGCCGAAGAGCACACTGCTGCAACCGTCGAGCTCAATCAAGGCTTGCATGAGATAGACAGTGTTATTCACTCGACCTCTCAGACAGCCATAGAGACGGTAGAGCAATGTCGGCAGTTGATGGAGTCGAGTTCCTCACTGCAGGAGGCCTGTGCTCACTTCAAGCTGAATACTTAATCTAACCGGAGTAAAGAAAGCCACAAAAGGGAAAGTTGAACTAAACTCAATAGTGTACATTTCGGAGTAGTTTTCATCTCTGTATGAGAGCTATGCACATGGAATTTTATAGCTAATTGTAATTCATATAATAGCTATAAAATCAGGGTGATATCATGAGTTCGCTTTCACAATTACAGGTAGATCTTCGGCAGATGATTATTGCGATCGAGACCGCCGTGTCTCAGGTCGGTATGAACGATACCAATCATGGTAAACGGGTCGGCTATATCGCCAGCCAGATAGGTAATCAACTCAATTTCAGCGATAGCGAGATTCAATATGCATTTGAACTGGGAATGCTCCATGACTGCGGCGTCTCTACCGAACAGATGCATACCAACCTGGTCAACCATTTTGACTGGAATAACGCCGATATCCACTGCAAGGTTGGCTATCGACTGTTAAAAGACTTTGAACCACTTGCAAAATTTGCCACACCAATCTTGTATCATCACACACCTTGGGAGGAGCTCACACAGATAGAGCTGACCCAACAAGATGCACGCATGGCCAACCTGATTTTTCTCTCCGATCGCATAGATATCATGGCTGCGACACATTATGAATCCGACATCTTGCTTGCGAGAAAAGAGATAGTAAACACCATCAGCAATTATGGTGGTACCTATTTCGATCCCTCCCTCATCGAAGCGTTCATACGGGTCGAAGCATCGGAAGCCTTCTGGATTGCATTGGAAAACCGCCATATCACCCGTTATACATGGGACATGGGACAGTTAAAGTCCAGCCAGTCATTGAGCATTGCCCAGTTAAAACAGCTCTCCTTAATTCTGGCCTATATCGTCGATCAGAAGAGCTCTTTCACGGCACAGCACTCGATGAGAGTAGCGCAACTAGCCCGCTACCTTGCGTCTATCTATGGTTTATCGGCAGAGCAGTGCGAGAAAATCGAAGTAGCAGGCTTACTGCATGATCTCGGCAAGCTGCACACTCCTGACAACATCTTAGAGAAACCCGGACCGCTCGATGAGATAGAGCTCTCCATCATGAAGCAGCACAGCTACGAAACCTTTGAAATTCTTCGCCATATTGATGGGCTCGATGAGATTGCCCACTGGGCGGCCTTCCACCATGAGGGACTCAACGGTGTCGGCTATCCATTTCACCCTAACAAAAAAGAGTTAAGCATTGAGGCCAGGATCATTGCCGTAGCCGATATCTTTCAGGCCTTAGTACAAGACAGGCCGTACAGGAATGGTATGCAGTTAGATGAGGTGCGCCAGATTTTAGAAACCTCTACCGATAGTGGTAAGCTGGATGCCGATGTCGTCAACCTGGCCATCGGCCACGAAGAGAGGTGCTTCAGCATCGCCATCGGCGATAGCATTCGCGGAGCAAGCCAGTAGCTCCCGTTAGACACGATTCAAACACATGGATTCAGCTATAAGCAGTGGAGCGCCGCCAAGCTTGCACATTTTCCCCGGCCGCGCGCTCTTCTCATTTTTCAGATAAGGAGTTATGTTTCATCCGGCTTGTATGTTATTTATTATCCACCATCAGATTGAAGTTGGCGCGATTGTAAGCCTAATGAACGAAGCAAGTTTCCCCCCCAATGAAAACAGCACAATGCCATGCTTAATGGAAGCCTGGCAGCTACACCATAGCCCGCTATCTCACTGGTTAAAAAGCCAAACCCATGATGACTCACTGGCACAGGACATACTGCATGAGGTATTTATTCGTGCCATGGCGCAACGAAAAGCCTTCTGCAAGATTAAAAACAGCAAGGCATGGCTGTTCAAGGTAGCCTCGAACCTGCTCATCGACCATACAAGGAAACAGAAAAACCTCTCTCTGGTAGAGATTCAGGAGACGGATGAAGCCCACTCCCCTGTCGCAGATAAAGATGTGGTCGATAAATTAGCCCACTGCTTGCCCCGGGTATTAACTGAACTTTCCTCTCCGGATAGCGATATTATCCAGGCATGTGATATTAATGGTATGTCCCAGTGTGAGTATGCCTCTCGCCACGGGCTCACGCTTAGTGCGACTAAGTCGCGTCTGCTCCGGGCCCGAATAAAATTAAAGCAGCAACTGAGTATCTCATGCCAGGTAAAACTTGATGAAAATCACAATGTTTGCTGCTACACCCCCCGAAAATAATATTATTTCTCTTTTTTCTGCATCCTTTTCACTTTAGCTGCGTCTCTATGATAAATCAGCGCCAAGCTTGAGAGGTTTCTCCAGGCATTGGCCGCACAGTTAGTATGACTCAAAGATGTAATGGGGTAATGGATGTTCCAAATTTTCACCGATTTTGCCGACTACCT
The DNA here is from genome assembly GCF_947501225.1 of uncultured Shewanella sp. Classification (GTDB taxonomy): domain Bacteria; phylum Pseudomonadota; class Gammaproteobacteria; order Enterobacterales; family Shewanellaceae; genus Shewanella. The sequence continues at coordinate 385,827 of NZ_CANMUW010000001.1, read as the reverse complement.
GGTATTTACTCTGCTCGGCTTACAGGCCGAAACCAAACTGGGAGATGCAGTTCACTTCTTTGTAGAAGATACCAGCAAGATATTTGTACTCCTGATCGTCATGATCTATCTTATCGGCGTCATTCGGGCCTCGTTGAATGTCGAACGGGTACGCGATTACCTGGCCGGTAAAAACCGCTTCGTCGGCTATATGCTTGGCTCCATGTTTGGCGTCGTCACCCCTTTCTGCTCCTGCTCCAGTATCCCTGTATTCTTAGGCTTCACCTCAGCCGGGATCCCACTTGGGATCACGATGGCGTTTCTGATCACCTCACCGCTGATCAATGAGGTCGCCGTGCTCTTGTTAATGAGTCTGTTGGGCTGGAAGTTTACCTTAGTTTATATCGCCGTAGGCATGAGCGTGGGCATGTTGGGCGGTCTGTTTCTCGATACGATAAAGGCTGAGCGCTGGTTACACTCCTTTGCCGCCGAAGCCCTGAAGCGGGGTCAGAACCAGCTGTCCAGGGAGAATAAGGTTCACAGCGCCCCGGCTGAAAGTTTGACAGTGAAAGAGCGACATCAGTTTGCCAAGCAGGAAACGGTTAATATTTTCAAGCGGGTCTGGAAATGGGTCTTCATCGGTGTGGGACTTGGTGCCGCACTACATGGATTCGTTCCGGCTGGCTGGATAGAGTCACACTTAGGTCAGGGGCAGTGGTGGTCTGTACCAACTGCGGTACTGCTCGGCATTCCGTTATACTCTAACGCCACCGGAGTTATTCCCGTGATGGAGAGTCTTATCATCAACGGCCTGCCCATAGGTACCACACTGGCATTTTGTATGAGCACAGTCGCCGCCAGTTTTCCCGAATTCATCTTGCTGAAACAGGTGATGCAATGGCGTCTGTTAACGACCCTATTTTTTGTACTATTGACCTCCTTTACTCTGGTGGGTTGGGTGTTCAATGCTTTCTCTCCATACTTATAGGATAACATTTTGAAAAATATCAAAGTATTAGGTTCTGGCTGTACCAACTGCAAAACAACGGCCCAGATAATTATCGATATTGCGCAAGCGAACCAGATAGAGATAGATCTGGAAAAGGTCACAGATCTATCACAGATCATGGCATATGGGGTGATGTCGACACCGGCGGTGATCATAGATGAGCAGCTGATACATAAGGGCAGTGTCCCGAACCGCGAACTCGTCGAGTCCTGGCTGCTTGGAGAGTAATAGATGAAAGGGTTAGTCGGGTAATACCTGCCCGCTAACCCACCCAATAACTTGAACTGTTGCTCCCTCTCTCCAAGAAAAGTGACTACAACTCTAATTTTTCAGCTACCGATGCTGAGTTCAGTCATGGTGTGTCATACACTCAGTAAACCACTTTATTGAGAGTAAAAGTATGCAATCAGCAGATGAACTCATTCAGGCTCTGGCATTAGAGCAACATGTCGAAGGGGGTTACTATCGCTCCTCCTTCACATCCCAGAGCCGCTTCGACGACAACCGAGCACTATGGAGCAGCATCTACTTCCTGCTTCGCACCGGTGAGGTGTCACACTTTCACCGCTTAACGGCGGACGAGATGTGGTACTACCATGGCGGTGAATCATTGACCATCTATATGATATCCGAAGAGGGTGAGTTAACCACGGCGCAGTTGGGGATGGATCTTGCTGCGGGTGAACGGCCACAGTTTCTTGTACCTAAGGGCTGTATCTTCGGCTCGGCGATGAACCGACCCGGCTTCTCTCTGGTCGGTTGCATGGTCTCTCCCGGATTTACCTTCGAAGATTTTGAGCTCTTCAGCCAGGAGAATTTACTGGCGCAATATCCACAACATGAGGAGATCATTCGTCGCCTGAGCCGACCGGAGGCGTAACTTACAAAGTCCAGCTTTAGAGAGTGGTCAGCCTGCTGGCCACTCTCTCCTATCTTGTTTCAGTCCGTAAAACGTCGGTAGCAGATAAAACCGGTTTTTTCCTCCTTAAAGCTGAAATAATTCAGTTAATCTCTCCAATTGTGACCTTGCTCCCAAACTATTAATCCTATTAAGCGCAGGATGACACACTCTAATAACAAATATTTATCGGGGTTAAACAATGTCATACAAAATACAAGATCTCATCTATCAGGGCGAGAAAGGCGGCGTGCGCAACTGGAGTACCATAGGCGGTGCCAGTTTCTATTGGCATCCGGACTGGTTGCATATTGCAGAGGAAGCCACAGGTGTAAATCCCACAGCCAACATCGAGTGCAGTCAAGAGAAGGCTACCGAGAGTGAGGCTGCCGAAGCTATCATCAAGCACCTGAACGAAAAAGAGTGATAGCCAAACTGATATCATTAAGCAGTTAATCCAACGTCTTTGAGATGCGCCGGGGGGTCGGCGCATTCAAGGGTGTTTATACTCTACCCCCTCCAATCCGTTTCGCCTCCCCCCTTCAAAAACTCCACTTAAGCTGCAGAAACCCAAGTGTCGCCGCCGTTTTGCCAAACAGGCTGTCGCTACTGCCGTCGAATCGTTGTATTACCAATAACAGCTGCCAATCATCTGCCAGAGAGTAACTGCCATTGGCTCCGATAAAGTAGGAGCCGTCCCGATAATAGCTACTCGTCAATGTTAAGCGACTCAGAGAGGAGATATCGAAACCCACATCGAAATAGTAGGTCCAATCGCTAAAGCTCAAGGTTCTGGCCGTCAGGGGCAGGTTAAGGTAAAGCAGGGCACTGTCAGACTCTGTCGGGTTTGATATATGCAGAACAGAGCCCCTGATCAAGTAGTTTCGTTTACCGCTAAAGCTGTAATCGGCCTCGAGCGTAGCAACAGTTGTCGTTTCAAGTTCATCAGCAATGGGGGGGGGAGTGGACATTGGTGAAAGTGGCATAAATTGAGCCATGCCGAAAAGCTCAGTTGATAGTCTGCTTATGCCGTTTCCAACTTCATCAACTCTTGGCCAATAGTCAAAAACAGGGTCAAAATAGGTGAACTCGCCACGAAAACCGGCGCCGTAGATATCTCCGGCAAAGCCAGCTCCTGTTATACGGTCGAAACCGGACTTACCCAGTAACAGCTGCATATCCCACCCATCATGATTGAGCAGATACCGCGCCGCATAGCTATTGAGGTCGCTGTCCTGATTAGGATTATAAACAAAGTCTAACGCACTCGCAAAACCCAGTTTCTTACTGAGCAACACCGAATCTGCCCCAGCGCGCTCCTCATAATCGAAGTCGTATATGGAGTAGGCATTAAAGATGTCATTGGGGTTCCACAGGGTTGTCATGGCCCAGTTGATACGAAAACGCCCCACTCTTAACTGCCAGCCATTGCCCGCTGTCCAATCGGCATAAGCTCGGTCAAACTGAGTATTACCAACCCAGCCATCTCTATCCAGCCAGGTCGATGACATATCCCAAAATCCAGGATCACCCCCTATGAGATCGCCATAGCCAGGCGTCTTTGGAGTGTCACCATAGAGGAGTCTGTTCCTCATGCCGACATTGAATCTTAATGCGCTATCGAATCGATATTCGAAGTTGAATCTTTGATGGAGCAGATGGTCGCCAAGATCCGCGCCGGTATCAGGAAAAGTCCCCGTGCCCAAATATTTCACATAACCATCGAGCTCCCAGTTCGATGCAGGCTCGAGACCGGGAATCGGGGCGGCCAATACCCGCCCCATGCTCCATGCAGCTAAAAACAGGGCGATGAGAGATAAGCAACAAAACCGAACCGGTTTCATTGCACTCTGTCCTCTGTCAGCTGACCATCTTCGAAAACGATCACTCTTCTGGCACGCTTTATCACCCTGGGATCATGGGTCGAGAAGATAAAGGTAGTTCCCTCTTTTTCATTGAGCTGCTGCATTATATCGAGTAGTTCGGCAGTGCTTTCAGCATCCAGATTTGCCGTTGGTTCATCGGCCATCACAAACCTGGGGCTCGGCGCCAATGCGCGGGCAACGGCCACTCTCTGTTGCTGGCCGCCGGAGAGTTTAGCCGGTACTTTATGTAACTGCTCTGCGAGTCCGACCTGAGTCAACAGCGCAATCGCCCGCTCTCTGCACTCCATCTCACTATGTCCCTGAAGCTGCATCACAAACTCGACATTCTCAAGAGCCGTCAGCACCGGCAGCAAGCTATAGTCCTGAAAGATAAAGCCAATATTGTCGCGACGAAAGGCGATAAGCGCTTGATCTTTCAGTGAACAGATATCGATACCGTCGATAATCACAGTACCTGCGCTGGGGGTGTCTATACCACCAATCATGTTAAGCAGCGTGGTTTTACCCGAGCCGGACGGCCCCATCACGGCCACAAACTCCCCCTGTTCGATACTCAAATCGAGCTGCTTTACCGCATGAACCGGAAAATCCGTATCTTGATTGTAAGTTTTACGAAGCTGAGTCGTTTGAATACTCATCCCCTCTCCCTCTTCCTTCGAAGCCGGCCTTAGACGCCGGTCTTAATTACTGACTGCACAAATTACGACTTAATCTCATCTGTGGGCACACTATGGCTCATAATCGCGCCCGCTAAGCTCAATGTTTTTCAGCCATGGCATCGACCGGACGCTGCTTCAGGATCTGTCTCGCCGGATAGAGCGCCGCTAACACACAGGCCAGCACCACGGTAATAAAGATATAACGATACTCGCTTGCGGCTATCTGGGGGTATAGTGTCGTGTCGACACCGAAGGCTCCCAGCCCCTCCGCCATATTGCCAAGGGGGATCCCGGTAACCTGCAGCAGCTCGATCAGCACCAGACTGAAAGCCAGTCCCAAACCCGCTCCGGTAACCCCCAGGAGGCTGGTCTCAAGTATGATCAGTGCAAACACCTTATGCTTCTGCATACCCACCGCCATCAACACCCCAAACTCTCTGGTTCGCTCAAACACAGACATCAACATGATGTTGACCACACCAAACCCCATTGCGACCACAAATATACCCAGCAGAATGGCGTTGCTCGGCCCCATCTGTGCGATGATTGATGCCAACATCGGCTGAACCTGCTGCCAGTCCCTGACACTGTTCTTATCAGATGTGATTAGACGGAGCTTATCCCTTACCGAAACGGCTAAAGCATTTGACATCCTGTTGCTGTCATCGAGTAACACCGCTATCTCATGACTGCCATCGATACCGGCCATCGCTGCCAGATCGGCCCTTCTCACATAGATATTGCCATCGTCGAAATTACTGGAGGGAGTGCTGAAAAAGCCGGAAACCCTGAAGGCGGCACCAATGACATCTTTATCGGCATTACTGAAAGTGATCACTACCTTAGAGCCTAACTTTAAGCGCAGGCGCTGTGCCGTCTTTAACGACACCACAACCGGGTGGCGACCTTCGGCCGGTAACCAGCTGCCCTCCTTCACGCTGTCCGCTACCGGCGTTACCCTGGCCTCGTCATTAATATCGACACCATTGATCCGCACACCTCTGGATGAACGCGCCGAGGCCACCATACCATCGACAATGAAACGCTCAGACCAGGCGACCACCTCGCTCATTTGACTCAACTCGTCCGTGATACGTTCAGATTCGATAATGGTCAGACTAATTTCCGGGTTGTCCACAAAGCCCTTGTGATGAACCTGAACATGACTGGTCTGCCAGGAGATGGCATTGTCGATCATGTTGCCATACATACCATTCATAAAGCCTATCATGGTAACAACACCGATTAAGCCGAAAGCCATGGCAGACAGCATGATCGCGGTGCGTAACTTATTACGCCACAGGTTGCGCCAGGCCAATTTAATTAACATGGGCACCTCCCTTCAACGCTGTCACCAGATTGAGTCTGAAGATCCGCCATAAAGGATAGAGTAAACACAGCATCATCAAGCCAAGTACAATCACTATCTGATCGATGAACAGCCAAGGTGATAACTGCATGGGGAGAATAGGCTCCCAGCCCAGTTCCAACATCATCTGCGCCGTTTCACCGGTTAACTCGATAGGATTATAGTAAAACCAGAGCACCAGAGGGGTTCCGATTGCCAGCCCCAGTGTTACCCCAAGTAACGAAATAAAACCCGACTCGAGTACCACCAAACCCAGTAGTTTTGCCCTGACCAACCCGGTGGCCATCATCACTCCGAACTCCCGGTATCGCTCCAACGTCATCATCAGGATGGTGGCAAAGAGACCAAAACCCACCACGCCGTAGAGTAGGTACATCATAAAGATACCACCCGCTTTATCCATGGCTATCTGCTGCGCCATCTCGGGAGCCAGATCTTCCCAGTCACGTACCTTAACCTCACTGTTCCCCCTATTTGATGAACCGTAAGATGAATAAACACGCTCCAGATCGGCCTTGGTCTGTTCCAGCCTTGTTAATTCGCGGGTATCTATGACCCAGGCAGAAACCTGTTCACCTGTGCTGAACAGTGTTTGAGCCAGTTCAAGCGGCATGTAGATAAGCAGGTTATCAAGCTGAGGCAGGGGAAAATGTACAACTCCCTTAATCTTATAGAGCCCCGCCGCAGTCTGGCCCCGATATCCCTGACCATAAAGCACCAGCTCATCACCCACAGCCAGAGAGAGGTAATCGGCAAGCCCCCGACCTATGAGTACCGACTTGTCATCGGACCCGATAAACTCCCCCTCTACCACTTTATCTGAGATATTAGAGTATTCATCTTCCAGTTCAGGCATGACCCCCAGCACCATGACACCTTTCGACTTATCGCCCGCGGCCGCTAAGGCGAAAGATTCCAGCCTGGGCAATAGTCGCTCCACATCATCTAATCCACGGGCTGCGGCAATAAACTCACCGGTGGCGGGAAGAAGGTCCTCAATGCTCTGACTCTCCTCAAAATCAACATGTTGTAACTGAATTAATCCGGTTGAAAACTTAGCACTGTTCTCGATGTTGTTGGCATAGCTTCCCTCCTGCATGCTGCGCATAAACAGAGAGAGCACCAATGCCAGCGCCAGCGCCATCGCGGTTAAAACGGTGCGCCGCTTCTGTCGCCACAGATTTCGCCAAGCCAATTTTACTAACATAAATCTTCCTTAAAGCAGCTCCGGGCACAAGATAAAGCTAAGAAAGCGGAGAGTTTCGATATGCAAAAGACAACAGCTTTCACGCTCGTAGCTCGTAGCTCGTAGCTCGTAGCTCGTAGCTCGTAGCTCGTAGCTCGTAGCAAAAAGCTTAATCCCTTAACGCTTTCATCTGACTCTGGGAGAAAAAGTCATCGCCTATTTCAAAATTAAACTGGGCTTCATGGGTGATAAGCTCGGTTCTCTGGTCGGGTTTATCGGCCGGGGTCATCGTCATACGGGTAGCGATATTTCGACCGCCCATCTGCTGAACATCGAAGGTCTCCATGGTATTAACCAACTCATCAAACTCATCGATAAATTCAACTTTTCGCTGCAGATAGGTCTGTTTCGATATCCACAGCCTTACCTTGCTCCAAACCACCGGAGCATCCGGCTTGGCGATGGCATCGATAACCCAGGTATTATCGTTATCGAACAGCTCCTCTTTGATTAACTTGTGCTCGTAATCCACCACTATAGAGGACTGGTTGATCAGGTCATCGTTGGTAAAATCTGAGCCCATCCAGGACTGGCTCAACATAGAGGGGGCGATCTTAATGACCCGTTCGATACTCGGGATCCAACTCCACATCTCCTTTTGCCGCTTTAGAGAAGCGCTGCCCTTGTCTTTCGCCGGGGCGGTAACCAGCACCAGCGACAGCTGCTGACCTTTAGTCCAGCTCTTCATACTCATGGTGCGGGTCCAATCGGGGCGAATGATCTTCATGGTCGCAACCGAATAACTCGAGTCACCACGCATCTGTTTATCTGACTTATCAACGATTTCTGACGCCGTTTCGGCATGCGGATAGGCCGACAGAGAAACGGTTAACAATATCCCTGTTAACAGGCTTTTTATCATGATCCATAGACGCATAATTGAGCTCCCCAGTCATAGGTTTTGACTCCATAAACAGGAGCCGGTAGATCTAACCCCATTCAACTATAACCCATTGAGCACAAAACGAAACACAGATCGATGCAGGATAATAAAATTAATGTTTCTTTTGATTTTCCGGGGCAGTTGAAAGCCGTATTGGGTGGAGAACGAAGACACTAACAACATCACGGTAACGGCCACCAACGAAGCCGGTACCGGGGCTTCTGTTTCAGCCTATGTCACCTATACGCCGGAACAACCAACAGAGGCGACATTCAGGCTCAGGCCGAATACGCACTCGAGCATTGTCAGGCCTATGGCGAAGCGCCGTCTGAGTACTTCCGGCACGGTGTCAGCGAAGAGATTGGTCCGAAACAGTAACAGATAAAACACTGCAAACTGGAAAACGCCTGCATGTCAGGCGTTTTTTGTGTCCCTTTCCATGACGGAGCCTGGTTCTGTCACTGTATCCCCACACAGAGACGAGAGGACGACACCATTAAGCCGACCAATACAAAAAAGCAGAGAACTCATCGGTATTGAGTTCCCTGCCATCACTTAACAAGCTCTACCGCCATACTGCCGACTTCATTGTTCACCAGCAGCGCCCATAAGGGCTTAACGATTAACTATGCCACCTCCCTGGCATCTTTCATCAGTGCTTTTTGTACATTGTCCGGAGTGATATCGTATCTGGCAAAAGTCATGCTGAACTGGCCGTCTCCTCCCGTCATGGACTTGAGTCGGGTAGAGTAATCATCGACAGTAGCAAGCGGCGCTTCAACGCCGATAACGACTTTGCTATCCCCCTGTGAGTCGGTGCCACACACCATGCCCCGGCACGAGCTGATATCACCAGTGATATCACCCACATGCTCCTGAGAGACAACCACCTTCATCTCCACGACGGGTTCTAATATCACAGGATTTGCCTGAGCAACCGCATCCATAAATGCTTTTTTACCCGCCATAACAAAGGCGATCTCTTTCGAGTCGACACTGTGATGCTTACCATCGAGCAGGCAAACCTTGATATCCTGCATCGGGAAGCCGGCCAACGCACCGGCCAACATGGCCTCTTTTACCCCTTTCTCGACGGCCGGAATGTACTGTCCGGGTACCGAACCGCCCACCACTTTAGAAACAAACTCGAATCCGGCTCCCCTCTCAAGAGGCTCGACCGTCATTTCCACTTCACCAAACTGGCCGGAACCACCCGACTGTTTCTTATGGCGATAACGGGCAGTGGCAGTACCTGTGATAGTCTCACGATAAGCGACGGCGGGTTTATCCGTATCCATATCGACATTGAATACCTCATGGGCCTTCTCAATCGCTATCTGAAGGTGCAGATCTCCCTGCCCCTGAAGTATCGTTTGTCCCTCGGCATCATTCTTAGCCAGACTCAGGCTGGGATCTTCCGCCACTAACTTATGCAGAACTTCGGCGATCTTCTGCTCATCGCCGCGACGCTTGGGCATAACGGCTAAACCGAATATTGGCTGAGGAAGGTTCAACTCGGGAAGGTGGAACTGGTCTTCATCATGGCTGTCATGCAGCACCGCGCCGACCTCAAGCTCTTCCACCTTTGCTACTGCACAGATATCACCGGGAACCGCCTGCGGCACCCCGATCTGTTTATCGCCTTGCAACTTGAATATATGAGTCACTTTAAAGGCTTTTCGTCCCTCTCCGATAAACAGCTTCATGCCAACATTAATTGTCCCCTGATAGAGTCTGAATACCCCCATCCGGCCGAAGAAGGGATCGATTGAGATCCTGAACACATGAGCCAGCACATGGTCGTCAGCCTTCTGGGTCACATCTACCGGGATGGCGTCATTGCCGGTGCCCTTCACAAACTGTGGCGGATTCGCCTCCAGCGGATTCGGCAACAGCTTAACGATAAGCTCCAGCAGCGAGGCGATACCTATCTCATTCTCTGCACTGGTAAAGCAAACCGGAACCAGGTGTCCCATGCGCAACGCGGTTTCCAAAGGTGCATGTAACTGTTCCGGGGAGAGGGATTCCCCCTGCTCGAGATAGAGCTCCATCAACTCCTCATCCTCTTCGAGTACAGTGTCGATAAGATCATCTTTTGCCGACAACGCCGAGTGAAACGATGACTGGGCGGCCCCCTCGTCACAATGAAGGTAGCAATCGACAACATCATCCAAAGATGCCGTCGGTAAGTTTACCGGCAGACAGCGGGGACCGAAGCGTTGCTGAATCTCATCGAGTAGGCCGGGTAACTTCTCTTCATTGCCATCGATGTGATTTATCGCGATCAATACCACTTTACCCATGGTCCGGGCCGCTTCAAATGCTCTTTGGGTCAGGGTCTCTATGCCGGTCGATGCATTGATCACCAGCAGCACAGACTCCACGCCGGGCAGGGGTAACAGTGCACGACCAAAGAAGTCTGGCAAGCCCGGTGTGTCGATAAGGTTAATATGGTGATTGTCGAAATCTAGATTTAAGAAGGAGGGTTCTAAACTGTGGCGATGGGATTTTTCCTGGGCAGTGAAATCAGCATGATTTGTGCCCTTGTCCACCCTGCCTTTTTGAGTAATAGCCTTAGCTTGGAAGAGTAACGCCTCCAGTAGAGAGGATTTACCCGACCCTGTGTGTCCGAGCACCGCCAGATTTCTGATCTGCTCGGTTATAAACTCAGCCATATTGGCCTCCTTCATGTCATTAAATTAAGTCAATGGATTAAACCTTTGCATTGCTGCTAACTGAAAGTAGCAAGCTACTTGTGAAGAAAACGAAATTGTTAACATAGAGTATAGACCTGTACCAGTGACTGTTATTTGACCTGGATCACGCTTTATTTTTCCTACCTGTTTTTAAACATAAATCACACACATAGAGTACAAGTGTAAGCCCAAACTGGTCTGAAGAGAGAATATTAAGTCCCAGGTGATTGTGTTGAACCTTAAGGTCAGGTAGTCTGCTCAACCATTAGTCAAACAAGACCCTATAAATAGCGGCGAATCCGGGACTTCTGCAGTAGTTTCCGTCCATGAATCCGCATTTAGTCCCAGTAGATTATTAACGGAATAGCGCTGAATCTATGGCAGAGCAAGCTGATAAAAATAAGAAAGCGGAGCATAAAAATCCGGATAAGCGTAAGCGAAGCGCAACCGAGACAAGGCACCGTAATGCGACTACAACACCCGAGATGCGTCGATTCATTCAAGAGTCAGACCTTTCTGTCACGCAACTTTCCAAGGTGCTCAACATCAGTGAAGCCACCGTGCGCAAGTGGCGCAAACGTGACTCTGTAGAAAATACGCCCAACACACCGCACCATCTCAACACGACATTGACACCTCTGCAGGAATACGTCGTTGTCGGACTCAGGTATCAACTTAAGATGCCGCTGGATAAACTGCTCAGTGCGACTCAGACCTTTATTAATCCCAATGTTTCCCGCTCCGGTCTGGCAAGGTGTCTGAAGCGCTATGGCGTATCGCGCGTAAATGATATTGAGAGCCCTCACGTGCCCGAGCGATACTTCAATCAACTGCCGATCGTTCAGGGCAGCAACGTTCAAACCTATACGCTCCACTTCGAAACTCTGGCCGAGACATTGGAGATATCCAGTCCCGATGGCGATAACGTGGTACAGGTGGTATCGCTTACCATCCCGCCTCAGTTAACCGAAGAGCAACCGAGTTCAATACTGCTTGGCATAGACCCGGGCAGCGACTGGATATATCTGGACATATACCAAGATAGCAATACCCACGCCACAAACAGATACATAGCCTATGTGCTGAAGCACGGGCCGTTTCATCTGCGTAAGTTGCTCGTTCGCAACTACCACTCTTTCTTACAGCGCTTCCCCGGTGCCAGGCTCAGTACTGGTACCACAATTAAAAGTGCGGAGACTAACAACAAGACGCCTGAACATCAGGCACCCAGCGGAGACTCATAATGAGCCAAACCTCTAAACCTTCCAGGAATGCTAAGAAGTCAGCTAAAGCGACTGAGCCAGCACAAGACTCACAAGCCACTAATGCTGCTGAAGATAGTCGCCTTAATAAACGTCTTAAAGATATGCCTATCGCCATCGTCGGTATGGCCAGCATCTTTGCCAACTCTCGTTATCTGAACAAGTTCTGGGATCTTATCAGTGAAAAGATCGATGCGATCACCGAGTTGCCATCGACTCACTGGCAGCCGGAAGAGTATTACGATGCCGACAAGAGCGCGCCGGACAAGAGTTACTGCAAACGCGGTGGCTTTCTGCCGGATGTTGATTTCAACCCGATGGAGTTTGGCCTGCCGCCAAACATTCTTGAACTGACAGATACCTCACAGCTCCTATCACTAATCGTAGCAAAAGAGGTCCTGGCGGATGCCAACCTGCCTGAAGGTTACGACAGAGACAAGATCGGTATTACCCTGGGTGTCGGTGGTGGTCAGAAGATCAGCCATAGTTTAACCGCCCGTCTTCAGTACCCAGTGCTTAAGAAAGTCTTCGCTAACAGCGGCATCAGCGATGAAGACAGCGAAATGCTGATCAAAAAGTTCCAGGACCAATACGTACACTGGGAAGAGAACTCATTCCCGGGTTCATTAGGTAACGTGATTGCCGGTCGTATCGCCAACCGCTTCGATTTTGGTGGCATGAACTGTGTGGTCGATGCCGCCTGTGCCGGCTCTCTCGCCGCCATGCGTATGGCACTGACGGAGTTGACCGAAGGTCGCAGTGAGATGATGATCACAGGCGGTGTCTGTACCGATAACTCACCCTCTATGTATATGAGTTTCTCCAAGACGCCGGCATTCACCACCAACGAGACCATTCAACCCTTCGATATCGACTCGAAAGGGATGATGATCGGTGAAGGTATCGGCATGGTTGCATTAAAGCGACTCGAGGATGCCGAGCGTGATGGCGATCGTATCTACTCTGTGATCAAAGGGATTGGCGCTTCATCTGATGGTAAGTTCAAGTCTATCTATGCACCCCGCCCCGAAGGTCAGGCTAAAGCACTGAGACGCGCCTATGATGACGCCGGCTTTGAGCCTCACACTCTGGGATTAATCGAAGCGCACGGAACGGGTACTGCGGCCGGTGATGCAGCTGAATTTGCCGGTCTGTGCTCAGTATTTCGCGATGAGAACGACACTAAACAGCACATCGCACTGGGCTCTGTGAAGTCTCAAATTGGCCATACCAAGTCTACGGCTGGTACGGCTGGTCTCATCAAGGCGGCACTGGCGCTGCACCACAAGGTGCTACCTGCAACGATTAACGTCAGCCAGCCTAGTCCTAAGCTGGATATCGAAAACTCTCCGTTTTATCTCAATACCGAGACTCGCCCCTGGTTACCGCGTGTCGATGGTACGCCTCGCCGTGCGGGTATCAGCTCATTCGGTTTCGGTGGTACTAACTTCCATTTCGTGTTGGAGGAGTACAACGCAGAGCACAGCCGTGAAGATGCGCAAAAGGCCAGATACCGCCAGCGCCAGGTAGCACAGAGTTTCCTCGTCAGCGCCACAGACAAGGCGAAGCTTGTAGAGGAACTGAATGCTTTAGCCGCATCGGCAACTCAGGCTGAATTCATTGTGAAAGATGCCGCGGAAAAATATGCCCTGCGTGAACTCGATGCCAATGCACCGCGCATCGGCCTTGTTGCCAACACAAGCGAAGAACTGGTCACCCAGATCAAGCAGGCGCTCGCTAAGCTTGCTACTGATGAGACAAGCTGGCAGTTACCCGCTGGTATCAGCTACCGCGCTAATGCTGTCGAAGGCAAGGTCGCTGCACTGTTCGCAGGCCAGGGTTCACAGTATCTCAACATGGGCAGAGAGCTTGCCTGTTACTACCCTGAGATGCGTCAGCAGTTTGTGGCCGCAGACAGAGTCTTTGCCGCACATGAAAAGACACCACTTTCGCAGACCCTATATCCAAAGCCTGTCTTTAACAGAGATGACCTGAAGGCGCAGGAAGCCACGCTGACCAATACCGCTAATGCACAGAGTGCAATCGGTGCTATCTCTATGGGTCAGTATGAGCTGTTCACCGCCGCCGGCTTCAACGCCGACATGGTCGCCGGTCACAGCTTCGGCGAGCTCAGTGCCCTGTGCGCTGCGGGAGTAATCTCAAACGATGATTACTACAAGCTGGCGTTTGCCCGTGGTCATGCCATGGCAACAAAAGCCCCTGCTAAAGATGGAATTGAGGCCGACGCAGGCGCCATGTTCGCCATCATCACTAAAGACGCTAGCGACCTTGAAGCCGTTGAAGCGACTATCGCTAAATTCGATGGTGTCAAAGTCGCTAACTACAATGCGCCGACACAATCTGTCATTGCAGGTCCAACAGCCTCAACAGGTGAAGCGGCTAAGGCCCTGAGTGAGCTCGGTTATAAAGCGATCAACCTGCCTGTATCCGGCGCCTTCCACACTGAACTCGTTGGACACGCTCAAGCCCCGTTTGCTAAAGCAATTGACGGCGCTAAATTCACTAAGCCGACGCGCGCGCTTTACTCAAACGCCACGGGTGAGCTTTATGCCAACACAGGCGCTAAGATTAAGGCCTCGTTCAAGAAACATATGCTTCAATCGGTACGCTTTACCGCTGAGCTTGAAGCTATGTATAACGCTGGTGCACGTGTCTTTGTCGAGTTTGGTCCTAAGAATATCCTGCAGAAACTGGTTCAAGGCACCCTCGCTGACAAGGCTGGTGTGACTGCGATCTCTATCAACCCAAGCCCTAAAGGCGATAGCGACCTACAGCTTAAGCAGGCCGCAGTCCAGATGGCCGTTGCAGGTATCAAGCTCGATAATATCGATCCATACCAGGCCGATATTGCCGCTCCGGAGAAGAAGTCTCCAATGAGCATCTCTCTTAATGCGGTTAACCATATCAGCAAAGCCACCCGCGCTAAGATGGCTAAGTCTCTCGAAACTGGCACAGTCACAAGCTCAACTATCGTAGAAGAGAAGATAGTTGAAGTAGAGAAAGTGGTGGAAGTTGAGAAGATCGTAGAAGTTGAAAAAGTAGTCGAAAAGATTGTGGAGATTGCAGTACCAATGTCTAATAAGCAAGAGCTTAGCGCTCAGACTCATCAAGTTGCGCCAACAACCGTAACTAATACGCCATCAGCGGCTGTTAGCAATGACGCACTCACTAATTTCTTTGCAGCGCAGCAGCAAGCTGCTGAGCTTCATCAGCAGTTCCTGGAGATCCCGCAGCAGTACGGTGAGACCTTCACAACCTTGATGAGTGAGCAAACCAAACTTGCAGGCACAGGTGTTGCTATCCCACAGAGCCTACAACGCTCAATGGAGCAGTTCCACCAGCTTCAGGCACAAACTCTGCAAAGCCACACTCAGTTCCTAGAGATGCAAGCACACAGCAACACTGCGGCACTGAGTATGCTTAACGGCGCGCCAGCCTCTGTTAGCGTTAGTGCACCAGCTCAAGTGGTTCAACCTGTAGCTCAACCAGCTGTCATTCAAGAAACTCCTGTTCAATTGGCTGCTCCAGCTCAGGTTGCAAATCAAGTAACAGCAAGCACTGCTGCGGCTCCTGGCGTTAGCGCTCCAGTTGCAAAGGCTCCGGCGACTCCAGTAGCTTCAGCCCCTGTTGCTAAACCAGTACAGACTGTTAGCCATCAAGCCGCTCCTGTACAGTCAGTAGTGACCCCCGTTCCAGTTGCCGCTACTACTCCTGCAGCTCCTGCCGGATTAAGCGCTGCTAAAGTTCAAGCCACTATGCTTGAAGTGGTTGCCGAGAAGACCGGTTACCCGACTGAGATGCTGGAACTTGAGATGGATATGGAAGCAGACCTTGGTATCGACTCTATCAAGCGCGTCGAGATTCTGGGAACGGTTCAAGATGAGCTTCCAGGCCTGCCTGAGCTAAGCCCTGAAGATCTGGCCGAGTGTAGAACATTAGGCGAAATCGTTGCTTATATGAACTCTCAACTGGCTGAAGGCTCTAAGCTTCCAGCTGAAGGGACTAATACAAGTGCCGCTGCAGGCGCTTCTGCAGAGACAGCCTTGAGCGCGCAAACAGCCCTGAGCGCACAAAAAGTCCAGGCAACCATGATGTCAGTGGTCGCCGAGAAGACCGGTTACCCGACTGAGATGTTGGAACTTGAGATGGATATGGAAGCCGATCTGGGTATCGACTCTATCAAGCGCGTCGAGATCCTGGGAACGGTTCAGGATGAGCTTCCAGGCCTGCCTGAGCTAAGCCCTGAAGATCTGGCCGAGTGTAGAACATTAGGCGAAATCGTTGCTTATATGAACTCTAAGCTCTCTACAACAGACGCTGAAGGCTCTAACCTCTCTACAACTGCCACTGAAGGCTCTGCTTCTCAAGCTGCAGCTCCGGTTGCTAATGGTCTTTCTGCAGAGAAGGTCCAGGCAACCATGATGTCAGTAGTTGCCGAAAAGACCGGTTACCCGACTGAGATGCTGGAACTTGAGATGGATATGGAAGCCGATCTGGGTATCGACTCTATCAAGCGCGTCGAGATCCTGGGTACAGTTCAAGATGAACTGCCGGGTCTGCCTGAGCTTAACCCGGAAGATCTGGCCGAGTGTAGAACACTGGGCGAAATCGTTACCTACATGAATAGCAAATTGCCTGCTGGTAATGCTTCAGTAGCTCCTCAAGTGAGTGCTGCGCCAGCTTCAACTGGTCTAAGTGCAGAGACAGCCTTGAGCTCAGAGAAGGTCCAAGGCACTATGATGTCTGTGGTTGCCGATAAGACCGGCTACCCGACAGAGATGCTTGAGCTGAGCATGGATATGGAAGCGGACCTTGGTATCGACTCTATCAAGCGCGTCGAGATCCTGGGTACGGTTCAAGATGAACTGCCGGGTCTGCCTGAGCTCAACCCGGAAGATCTGGCCGAGTGTAGAACACTGGGCGAAATCGTTAGCTACATGAATAGCAAATTGCCTGCTGGTAATGCTTCTGTAGCTCCTCAAGTGAGTGCTGCGCCAGCTTCAACTGGTTTGAGTGCGGATACAGCCTTGAGCGCGAAAAAGGTCCAAGCAACCATGATGTCTGTTGTGGCCGATAAGACCGGCTACCCGACAGAGATGCTTGAGCTGAGCATGGATATGGAAGCGGATCTGGGTATCGACTCTATCAAGCGCGTCGAGATCTTAGGTACCGTTCAGGATGAACTACCGGGTCTGCCCGATCTAAACCCGGAAGATCTTGCCGAGTGTAGAACGCTGGGCGAAATTGTTACCTATATGAATAGCAAGTTGCCTGCCGGAACTGTCGCTCCAGCTAGCGCCGCGGCCGCTCCTCAAGTGAGTGGTTTAAACGCGGATCAAGTCCAAGGCACTATGATGTCTGTGGTTGCCGAAAAGACGGGCTACCCGACTGAGATGCTGGAACTGAGCATGGATATGGAAGCGGATCTCGGTATCGACTCTATCAAGCGCGTCGAGATCCTGGGAACCGTTCAGGATGAGCTGCCAGACCTGCCTGAACTAAACCCGGAAGATCTTGCTGAGTGTCGTACATTGGGCGAAATCGTAAGCTACATGAACTCTAAGCTTACCAGTGCTGGTGCCGCGGCAGGCGCTGCAGTAACTGGTGCGGTTAAGTCAGTAGCAGACACTATCACCTCTTCTCTTGAACTTCCTCCTCACAGCGAGGTGGCGCTAAAAAAGCTTAATGCGGCGGATCAAATCAACAACTGTTTCGCCGCAGACACAACTGTAGTGATTAACGATGATGGTCATAACGCAGGCGTACTGGCAGAGAAACTAACAAAGCAAGGTCTTAAGGTAGCCGTTGTTCGTCTACCTAAAGGCGCGGCTCAATCACCGCTAAGCAGTGATATAGCAAGCTTTCAGGCTGACAGTCTTGATGAATCAGGTATCAACGCTGTGATTGCTCAAATCGAACAGCAACTTGGTCAAATTGGTGGCTTTATTCACCTACAACCTGAAGCTGAAAGCAGCAACGTAAGCGATGCAGTGAACTTGAGCAGTGAAAGCTTCATTCACGTTAGCCAAGCTTTCCTTTGGGCTAAGTTGCTACAGCCAAAGCTAAATGCACCGAGTGATAAGCGCCGCAGCTTTATCACAGTTAGCCGTATCGATGGAGGTTTCGGTTACTTGGACGCTAAGCAGCTTCAAGATGCAGAGCTGAATCAGGCAGCACTTGCTGGATTAACTAAGACACTGAGCCATGAGTGGCCAACTGTCTTCTGCCGTGCTTTAGATGTTGCAACTGACTTAGATGCAACGCACCTTAGCGACGCGATCACCAGCGAACTGTTCGACTCAAGTGCACAGTTACCAGAAGTCGGTATTTCACTCGATGCTAACGGCAACCTTGCACGTACAACGCTGATTGCAGGTGAGGCGAGCAACAAACATGCAGCATCAGAGCTAAACCGAGCAGATAAAATACTGGTGACCGGGGGAGCAAAAGGTGTGACCTTCGAATGTGCCCTAGCATTAGCTAAGCGCACTCAGTCTCACTTTATCCTTGCAGGTCGCAGTGAGCTTCAAGCTATCCCGGCTTGGGCAACAGGCAAGCAGATAAGCGAGCTAAAACCTGCAGCGATTGCGCATATTATCGCTACAGGCAGTAAGCCAACACCTAAGCAGGTTGAAGCGTTAGTTTGGACAATTAAGAGCTCAATCGAGATCAACACTGCCCTTGAAGCCTTTGCCGGGGTTGGCGCAAGTGCTGAATA
This sequence comes from uncultured Shewanella sp., assembly GCF_947501225.1. Taxonomy (GTDB): domain Bacteria; phylum Pseudomonadota; class Gammaproteobacteria; order Enterobacterales; family Shewanellaceae; genus Shewanella. The sequence continues at coordinate 367,201 of NZ_CANMUW010000001.1, read as the reverse complement.
TGTCAGCATGGATGTGACCGACACTGCCGCTATTACAGCGGCTCTTAATGGTCGCTCAAATGAGATCACAGGCCTTATCCACGGTGCAGGCGTACTCGCCGATAAACATATTCAAGATAAGACGATTGACGAATTAGGTCGCGTATACGGCACTAAAGTTAACGGCCTTAAAGCCCTGCTTGCTGCGCTCGATTCAAGCAAAGTGAAACTACTGGCGATGTTCTCATCTGCTGCAGGTTTTTACGGCAATACAGGTCAGAGCGATTACGCTATGTCTAACGACATCCTTAACAAGGCGGCGCTGCAGTTCACTGCGCGTAACCCGCAAGCTAAAGTGATGAGCTTTAACTGGGGCCCCTGGGATGGCGGCATGGTTACCGATGCGCTCAAGAAGATGTTTACCGAACGTGGCGTGTACGTTATCCCACTAAAAGCAGGGGCTGAGCTTTTTGCCACCCAACTGCTCAGTGAGACCGGCACTCAGCTGCTTATCGGTACCTCTATGCAAGGTGGCGATGATTCAAGCAGTAAAGGCGCTTCTGTAAAAAAGCTTAATGCGGGTGAGGTGCAAACTGCATCGCGCCCGCTAGCACCTGTCTCTGTAACAAGAGCCTTAGACCCTGATGCGATGGTCTTTATCCAAGACCACCGCATTAGCGGTAACCCTGTGCTTCCCACTGTATGTGCAATTCAGTGGATGCGTGAGGCGGCGAGCGAGATGCTTGGTACTCGAGTCAAAGTAATCGACTACAAGCTGCTTAAGGGGATCATCTTCGACAGCAGTGATGTTCAGGAGATGACCCTTGAGTTAACACCGATAGAAAGCGAGCCTTCAGCGGCTCTTGGAAATAGCGGCCAAATGCAGGCCTTAATCAGCTGTCAGGGACGTCCCCAGTACAAGGCGACCTTAGTTTCTGCTCAAGATGAATCGCAGGCACCTAAAACCTTCGATTTAGGCGCAGAGCAGCCGGTGACTACAGCACGTGAACTTTACAGCAACGGAACCCTATTCCACGGGCCGCGTCTGCAGGGCATAAAGCAGGTATTTAAGTTTAATGATTCTGGTTTAACTGCATCTTGCCAGCTACCACAAGTGAGTGATTCTGATTGCGGCCAGTTTGTTGCCACGCAGCATATCGGTGGCAGCCAGCCATTTGCAGAAGATCTACTGCTGCAGGCGATGTTGGTTTGGGCAAGGCTTAAGTACGGAGCTGCGAGCTTACCATCGGCTATCGGTGAGTTTATCTCAAACAAACCGCTGGCATTTGGTGATAAAGGGCTGCTGGAACTCAAGGTCATTAAGACGAGTGGACGTTCACTTGTCGCTGATGTCGCACTTTACCATGAAAGTGGTGAACTCAGTGCGATGATGAAAGGGGCGAAAGTCACTATCAGCAAGAACCTCAATAGCGCCTTTTTGAATGAAAGCAATGGGGCCCATAGTGAGAGTGGAGCAGAAGCCTGATGGTCAAATCGACACAAACCGTTAGCCCCTCAGCTAACGCCAGCGTCAGTGATCAAGTTATCAAGAGTGGGATGCCATTGCGCATCGCACTCCTGGTGCTTCCCACTGCACGCGATCTTCATGCCCCCGAGGTAGCTCAACAGCTGCCCCGGTTAATGCCTGAGCTGCACAACTCAGAACTGCTTCACACCACAGAGCTCGTCACTATCGAGGTGGAAGACTTTGAGGCGAACTTAACTGCTACTATCGAAGCGATAGAGCAGGGAAAACTAGTGCAGATCTCGACAGGTACCAGCTCACTGCTGATGATGCATGCGCTAAAGGCGGCGCAAAACAGAATCCACCCCCACGCTCAACTCGCTGCCATGCAGATACAGGCTGAATCAACATCTGATATCACAACGCTTGCAGATGCGACTATGAGTCGAGCATTAAATCAGGCAAAGCGAAAGCCTGATAGCGTCAGCAAACGCGTGGATCTGCCACAACTTAATAGTACAGAGCAGTTCGATCTGGTTTGTGAGCTCATTAAAGACCTTGCCTCTCGTACACACCATAGAGATCCAGCTTCGGTTAGCCCTAAACAGGCGGCCAGCCACTACTGGTTTACCGAACACCATCAGGCTCGCGTGATGGCAATCAACCTCACCAATAGTGCCACTACAACAGAGGGGGCCGACACGGCAAACTGCATCAGCTTCGTGGTCTCTCAAGGCACAGGCTTTATTGCACCAAAATCGATTATCGACTCAAAGCGGTTACAGTTTATAGTGTCGGCTGATAGCCAAACCGGACTATTAGCGGGTCTGGATAAGTTAAGAGCAGACCTCAGCGCGACTCCCCTAATTAAACGGGAGCCACTACTGACTTTGATGCGCGATAATCTTCTGGCTTTTGAAACCGCCAACGGCACATACGCCATCACGCTGCAGGCAAGCTCCCCTGAAGCCATGCTTCAGGAACTCGATGCGATGGTTGAGGCTGTGCCTGGGGTGATGAGTGAAAAAGGACAATATCGTACACCGGCGGGAAGCTATTTCACCGCCGAGCCTCTGGGCTCCACCGACCAAAATGGTCTTGCCTTTGTCTACCCGGGTGTAGGCACCGTATATAGCGATATGTTCAGTGAGCTCCATGGTTACTTCCCGTCACTCTATTCGCAACTGGAACGTGAAGGTGACCTGAAGTCCATGTTCCAGGCCGACGCCATCTATAACTTAGATCCTAAAGTGGCGCCAGCTATGCCGCTGGGCGATCTGGCTATTGCCGGTGTCGGTAGTAGCTATCTGCTGACCCAACTGCTGGTAAAAGAGTTTAAAATCACGCCAAACTTCGCCTTAGGTTATTCCATGGGTGAAGCGTCGATGTGGGCGAGTCTGGGTGTATGGAAAAACCCACATGCCTTGATTGAGAAGACTAAAACTGATCCGCTGTTTACCAGCGCTATTTCGGGTAGGCTCAGTGCGGTTCGCCTTGCCTGGCAGCTGGATGAATCAGCGGCTGATATTGTATGGAACAGCTTTGTGGTTCGCTCAGCGGCAGCGCCTATTCAAGCGCTGCTTCCTGAGTTCCCTCACGCCTACCTTGCGATAAACCAGGGGGATACCTGTGTCATTGCAGGCTGTGAAACCCAGTGCCGTGAACTGCTGGCTAAGATGAAAAAACGTGGCATAGCCGCAAATCGGGTAACGGCGATGCATACCACGCCGGCACTTGAAGAGCATGCTAATGTAATAGCGTTTTATACTCAGCCACTGCAGGAATCACTACCGACAGGTATTAAGTTTATCAGTGCAGCCTCTGATGAAACCGCTATATCAAATGCGCAAGGCTCTCTCGACAGTCAAGTCGTCGCACGTTCAATCGCCGACACCTTCTGCAACACCCTGGACTTTACCTCGCTGATCCATGGCGCGCAAAGCCAAGGTGCCAAGCTGTTTGTCGAATTAGGCGCAGATAGGCAAAACTGCACCCTTATCGACAAGATTGCCAAACTAGACAGAAGCTGTGGCAGCGAATCAGGCTGCTACCCATGCTGCACCGTGCCCGTCAATGCCAAAGGAGGTGATGATATCACCACCCTTCTCAAGGCGTTAGGCCAACTTATCAGTCACCGTGTGCCGCTTTCAGCTGCGCCTCTCATCGATGGATTAAATCGAGAGATAGCGCTGGCAAAGCTCGAGACCCGGGCATCAGGTGATGGTGCTGCCGGCTCAAGGCACAGTGAGCATTCGATGAAACAAACAATACAAGGGGAAGCTTAATGTCTTCTTCAGAAAACATCTCTGACTCCAAAAAAATGACTAAGCAGAGCAAGATAGCCATCGTCGGTTTGGCGACCCTCTATCCCGATGCCAAGAGTCCACAGGAGTTCTGGCAAAACCTGCTCGATAAACGCGACTCCCGCACCACCTTAACCAATGAAAAACTCGGTGCAAACAGCGCCGACTATCAGGGTGTACAGGGACAGTCAGACAGGTTTTACTGCGATAAGGGGGGCTATATCGAAGACTTTTGTTTCGATCCCAATGGCTACCGTTTATCACCTGACAGTTTAACCGGGCTCGATAACAGCTTTCTCTGGGCCCTGGACACCAGCCGCAAAGCCCTGGAAGATGCGGGCATTGCACTTCACAATGATGATTTGTTGCAGCGCACGGGCGTGGTCATGGGGGCGTTATCTTTCCCCACGGAGCGCTCAAACGATCTGTTTCTGCCTATCTATCATGGCGTTGTTGAAAAGGCGCTGCGTAACAAACTGACAAGTGAAAAATTCAGCCTGAATCCGACCAATGCAGGAACGGCGCGCGCCTCTCAGGAAACAAGCCTCGACAGTGCTAACGGCTCCATCGCCCATAACACCTCAAAGGTAGTAGCCGATGCACTCGGTTTAGGCAGCGCCCAGCTAAGTCTGGATGCCGCCTGCGCTAGTTCAGTTTACTCACTAAAGTTAGCCTGTGACTATCTCAGCACGGGAAAAGCCGATGTGATGTTAGCCGGAGCTGTCTCAGGTGCAGATCCTTTCTTTATCAACATGGGATTCTCAATCTTCCATGCCTACCCGGAACATGGCTTCTCGGCTCCGTTCGACGCCAACAGTAAAGGCCTGTTTGCGGGCGAAGGCGCCGGAGTATTGGTACTCAAACGTTTGGAAGATGCCGAACGCGACGGCGATAAGATCTACGCGGTTGTCAGCGGTGTAGGCCTGTCAAACGACGGCAAGGGACAGTTTGTGCTCAGCCCTAACCCGAAAGGCCAGGTCAAAGCCTTCGAGCGCGCCTATGCGATGAGTGATATCGAACCTAAAGATATCGAAGTGATCGAGTGTCACGCAACGGGAACACCGCTGGGTGACAAGATTGAACTTACCTCGATGGAGACCTTCTTTGCAGATAAGCTGGCCGGCGAAGAGATACCACAGATAGGCTCAGCCAAGTCTAATCTGGGCCATCTGCTGACAGCAGCAGGCATGCCCGGGATCATGAAGATGATCTTCGCCATGAAAGAGGGGGCACTGCCGCCGAGCATCAATATCAGCGATGCAATATCTTCACCCGATGGCATGTTTGGTTCGGCTACGCTACCAAATCAGGTTCAGCCCTGGCCGATGAAGGAGGGGAATACATTACGTCATGCCGGTGTCTCCGTATTTGGTTTCGGTGGTTGTAATGCGCACCTGCTGCTGGAGAGCTATTTACCTCCAAAAGACGCCGCGGGCGCCTCACCTCATCCAGCCGCAAGCAAACAAGCAGTAAAACCTGAAGCGATGAAGATAAGCGGTATTGCCTCTCACTTCGGTCCTCTCAGCAGCATTAACCGGCTTAACGATGCAGTAATATCAAACAGCAATGGTTTTATCTCACTGCCTAAGAAGCGCTGGAAGGGACTCGAGCAACATCGCGAGTTACTTGCCGAATATGGCCTTGGCGACGCGCCACAAGGCGCCTATATCGACAGTTTCGAACTCGACTTCCTGCGCTTCAAACTGCCACCGAATGAAGATGACCGCTTGATCTCACAGCAGCTGATGCTGATGCGGGTCACCGACGAAGCGATTCGTGATGCCAAACTCAAACCGGGCCAGAAAGTAGCGGTCTTGGTTGCCATGGAAACCGAGCTTGAGCTGCATCAGTTCCGCGGTCGCGTCAACCTGCATACTCAATTGAGTGAAAGCCTCGCAGCCATGGGCGTCGCTCTGAGCAGTAACGAGTATCAGGCACTCGAAGCCATTGCGATGGACAGTGTGCTGGATGCAGCCAAACTCAATCAGTACACCAGCTTTATCGGTAACATCATGGCGTCGCGGATCGCCTCGCTGTGGGACTTCAACGGGCCGGCATTTACCATCTCGGCCGCCGAGCAATCGGTCAGCCGTTGTCTCGATGTGGCACAGAACCTGATGTCAGAAGATGAACTCGATGCAGTGGTGATTGCCGCCGTCGATCTCTCCGGCAGCTTCGAGCAGGTGATACTCAAAAATAGTATTGCCCCCGTGGCGATGACTCCGGCCAACAAGCGAGTCGATGCTGCAGAGAAGCAGGGCTGGAATGTCGGTGAAGGCGCAGGAGCTGTAGTATTAGTCAAAGATGAGGCTCGCGCTGCGCACTCATATGGCCAGATAGATGCCCTCGCCTTCGGCCACGCACTAGATGTGCCATCGGTTACCGATAAGTTATTGACCCAAACCGGTACAGATTCAAACAAGCTCTGCGTCGCTGAAACCAATATCGCACCGGGAAGCCTGGTAAGTGCACAAACCGGTGTAACCGACACGGCTTTCCCTAATGCTATCGCCACCAGCGCCGATAGTCGTGTCGGCCACTGCTTCGCCGCGGCGGGAATGGCGAGCCTGCTTCATGGCCTGTTGAATGTCTCACGACATCACAAGATGACTGACAACAACGCAGCCCTTATCACGAATATCAGTGAAAACCAGGTCTCTCAATTGCTGATCAGTCAAAGTGAAGCAGAGCGACGCGCACTGCAGCGCCGTTTAAGCAGTGAACTGATATCAGACGCCAAGCATCAACTGTTGAAGCAGGTGACCTTAGGTGGACGAGATATCTACCGACATATCGTCGACGCACCACTGGCGAACTTAACGTCCATTAAGAGCAAGGTCGCCCAGGGCACCGAGTCTTCGGTGGTAAAGCAGCCAAAAGCAATAATCGCTCGCCCACAGCAACAACATCAAGCAGCACCGGTAAGCCCCACTCAGGCGCCGGATGCCCCTACGATCAAACAGAATGTGACAGCCAAAGCCATGACAACTCAATCTAAGTTAACGACTACGCCAAGCACACCTATCGATGTTTCATCCGGTGACCTGGCTGCATTCGCGCACAATCAGCAGCTTGCTCAGCAGGCGCACCAGGCATTTTTGAAGAGCCGCTCAACCGGTATGAAAGTAGCCGATGCCCTGCTTAAGCAACAGCTAGCCCAAGTGACAGGTCAAGAGCCTGCACCAGTAACGAGCACTGCGATCCCAGCGCCTGTTTCATACGCTAACACCTTGAAAACCACACCAGAGCTCAAACCTGATCATGCAAACGTGCCACCCTACACGGCGCCGATACCTGAACTTAAGCCCTGTATCTGGAACTACGCCGACTTAGTTGAGTATGCCGAGGGCGATATCGCCAATGTATTTGGCTCAGATTACGCCATCATCGACAGCTACTCGCGCCGGGTGCGCCTGCCGACCACAGATTACCTCTTGGTATCTCGCGTAACGAAACTCGATGCCACCATGAACGAGTTCAAACCTTGTTCTATGACCACAGAATATGACATTCCGGTCGATGCGCCCTATCTGGTCGATGGTCAGATCCCATGGGCCGTAGCAGTTGAATCTGGCCAGTGTGACTTGATGCTGATCAGCTATCTTGGTATCGATTTCGAAAACAAGGGTGAGCGCGTCTATCGACTGCTCGACTGTACCCTCACCTTCCTGGGCGATCTGCCACGTGGCGGCGATACTCTTCGCTACGATATTAAGATCAACAACTATGCCCGTAACGGCGACACCCTGCTGTTCTTCTTCTCCTACGAGTGTTTCGTCGGCGACAAGATGATTTTGAAGATGGACGGCGGTTGCGCCGGTTTCTTCACCGACGAAGAGCTTGCCGACGGTAAAGGGGTGATCCGCACCGAAGATGAGATTAAGGCGCGCAGTCTGGCCGTGAAGAAGAGTTTCAACCCGCTACTGGACTGCCCTAAAACCAGCTTCAACTATGGCGAGATCCACAAGCTGCTGAGCGCAGATATCGAAGGCTGTTTCGGCCCGAGCCATGCGGGCCCGGCACAACCCTCACTGTGCTTCGCATCGGAGAAGTTCCTGATGATCGAGCAGGTCAGCAAGGTTGAACGCAATGGCGGCACCTGGGGGCTTGGCCTTATCGAAGGCCATAAGCAACTGGAACCGGATCACTGGTACTTCCCGTGTCACTTCAAGGGCGATCAGGTGATGGCGGGCTCACTGATGGCCGAAGGTTGTGGTCAGCTACTACAGTTCTTCATGCTGCACTTAGGCATGCACACCCATACTAAGAATGGCCGCTTCCAGCCACTGGAAAATGCCTCGCAGCAGGTTCGTTGCCGCGGACAGGTACTGCCACAGTCCGGCACCCTGACCTATCGCATGGAAGTCACCGAAATCGGCTTCAGTCCGCGCCCTTACGCTAAGGCGAATATCGATATCATACTCAACGGTAAAGCCGTGGTCGACTTCCAGAACCTGGGTGTGATGATCAAGGAGGAGGATGAGTGTACCCGCTATCCACTTCTTACAACTGAGGCAAGCGCGCCAGCGGCTTCTGTTAATAATGAGCCTTCAGCGTCTCTGAAAAAAGAGCCATCAGCGGCACTTAATAAAGCGCCTGCGGCGTCTCTTAATAAGGAATACCAGCCCGCATCGGTAAACGCACCGCTGATGGCACAGATCCCGGACCTGAGCAAGGAGCCGAATAAGGGTGTGATCCCGCTTTCACACGTCGAGGCGCCAATTACGCCGGACTACCCCAACCGCGTGCCCGATACCGTGCCATTCACGCCGTATCATATGTTTGAGTTTGCCACGGGTAATATCGAAAACTGTTTCGGCCCCGAGTTCTCCATCTATCGCGGCATGATCCCACCTCGTACACCTTGTGGCGATCTGCAGGTGACCACACGAGTTATCGAGGTCAACGGTAAGCGTGGCGACTTCAAGAAGCCATCATCCTGTATCGCCGAGTATGAAGTGCCTGTTGATGCCTGGTATTTCGATAAAAACAGCCACCACGCCGTGATGCCCTACTCGATATTGATGGAGATATCACTGCAGCCAAACGGCTTCATCTCGGGTTACATGGGCACGACCCTGGGCTTCCCGGGCCTCGAGCTATTCTTCCGTAACTTAGATGGCAGCGGTGAGTTGCTGCGCGAAGTCGACCTGCGCGGCAAAACTATCGTCAACGATTCACGTCTGTTGTCGACCGTCATGGCTGGCACCAACATCATCCAGAGCTTCAGCTTCGAGCTGAGCACAGATGGCGAGCCCTTCTATCGCGGCACCGCGGTATTCGGTTACTTCAAGGCTGAGGCATTGAAAGACCAGCTTGGTCTGGATAACGGTAAGGTGACTCAGCCCTGGCATGTGGCTAACGGCGTTGCACCAACAACGACTGTCAACCTGCTAGATAAGAGCGTTCGTCACTTCAATGCACCGGCCGATAAGCCACACTACCGCCTGGCCGGTGGTCAGCTGAACTTTATCGACTCTGTTGAAATTGTCGATAACGGCGGCACTGAAGGTCTTGGTTACCTGTACGCCGAGCGCACCATCGACCCAAGTGATTGGTTCTTCCAGTTCCACTTCCACCAGGATCCGGTTATGCCGGGCTCGCTCGGTGTTGAAGCGATTATCGAAACCATGCAGACTTACGCCATCAGTAAAGACCTGGGCTCCGGGTTTAAGAACCCTAAGTTTGGTCAGATCCTGTCGAACATCAAGTGGAAGTATCGCGGCCAGATCAACCCGCTGAACAAGCAGATGTCTATGGATGTCAGCATCACCTCTGTTAAAGATGAAAACGGCAAGAAGGTGATCACAGGTAACGCCAGCCTGAGTAAGGATGGTCTGCGTATCTACGAAGTCTTCGATATTGCAATATCCATAGAAGAAGCTCTTTGAATTTGAGTTATAGACTGGCTATTTTGCTCAATTTCTGTGTCAAAAGTGCTCACCTATAGTCATAGGCTGCGCGCTTTTTTCGGGAAATTGGGCAAAAATATCTGCGTCCTAACTCAATTCATGCAACGAACTGAATTTGATTTAATAAAAAGCTAAAAGCTTAAAAACAGATAATATAAGGGTCAACAATGAATCCTACGACAACAAATGAAAACCTGGCGCCTTGGCCTTGGGCTGTAAGCAACAGCGATATCAGCTTTGATGTGGCGACTATGGAGCAGCAGTTAAAAGACTTTAGCCGCAGCTGCTACCTGGTTAACCACAGTGAGAAAGGTATCGGCATCGCCCAGCAAGCAGAGGTTGTAACAGGATCAGCATCATCTGCCGCTCAGCCTGTCAGCGCCTTTGCACCAGCTCTTGGTACCGAAAGCCTGGGCGACAGCAACTTTCGCCGCGTTCACGGCGTAAAATATGCCTATTACGCCGGTGCGATGGCCAACGGCATCTCATCGGAAGAGCTGGTGATTGCACTGGGCAAAGCCGGCATTCTCTGCTCATTCGGTGCCGCGGGTCTTATCCCGAGCCGCGTAGAAGCCGCGATCAACCGCATCCAGGCCGCACTGCCAAACGGCCCATACATGTTCAACCTTATCCATAGCCCGAGTGAGCCGGCGCTGGAGCGTGGCAGCGTCGAGCTGTTTTTGAAGCATGGCGTACATACCGTTGAGGCCTCGGCGTTTCTTGGCCTGACACCGCAGATTGTCTACTACCGCGCAGCGGGCCTTAGCCGCGATGCCCATGGCAACATTCAGATTGCCAACAAGGTCATCGCTAAAGTCAGCCGCACCGAGGTTGCCGAGAAGTTTATGATGCCGGCACCCGCTAAGATGCTGCAAAAGCTGGTCGATGATGGCTCTATTACTGCTGAGCAGATGGAGCTGGCCCAGCTGGTTCCTATGGCGGACGACATCACGGCCGAAGCCGATTCCGGCGGTCACACCGATAACCGTCCTTTGGTTACTCTGCTGCCGACTATCCTGGCACTTAAAGAGGAGATCCAGGCTAAATTCAACTACCCGACACCAATTCGTGTCGGTTGTGGTGGTGGCGTGGGTACTCCCGATGCGGCGCTGGCCACCTTCAACATGGGCGCAGCCTATATCGTTACCGGCTCAATCAACCAGGCCTGTGTCGAGGCCGGTGCCAGCGAGCATACCCGTAAGCTGCTCGCCACTACCGAGATGGCCGATGTGACTATGGCACCCGCTGCCGACATGTTCGAGATGGGCGTAAAACTTCAGGTCGTTAAGCGCGGCACCCTGTTCCCGATGCGTGCTAACAAGCTTTACGATATCTACACCCGCTACGACTCTATCGAAGCGATTCCGGCGGATGAGCGTGAGAAGCTGGAGAAGCAGGTTTTCCGCTCGACTCTCGATGAGATCTGGGCCGGCACCGTGGCGCACTTTAACGAGCGCGACCCTAAGCAGATCGAACGTGCCGAGGGTAACCCCAAGCGTAAGATGGCACTTATCTTCCGCTGGTACCTGGGGCTTTCCAGCCGCTGGTCAAACTCGGGCGAAGCGGGCCGTGAGATGGATTACCAGATCTGGGCAGGCCCGGCACTGGGCGCATTCAACCAGTGGGCCAAGGGCAGTTACCTGGATAACTACCAGGACCGTAACGCAGTCGATCTGGCTAAGCACCTGATGTATGGCGCAGCTTATCTTAACCGCGTTAACTCGCTAACCGCTCAAGGAGTTAAGCTACCTTCTGAGCTACTGCGCTGGAAGCCGACCCAGAGGATGGCTTAAAGCAGCGACGAGCTGCGAGTAGCGAGTTTAAAGCAATCACAAGCAGTTGCGAGGAAAGGTCTCAGCCTTGAGCGGCTCTTATGGATAGCCCTGAGCGGATTTTGAAAAAGAGAAGCTGTAAGTTTTAAGTTGTAAGCTATAAGAGAAAGCAAAAGCCATCGGGCACTTCTTACCTGGATAGAAGTCGTGCCGATGGCTTTTTTAGTTTTGCTCAGCCATAAACTAAAGAGCAAAATTAGTTATATCCCCCTGAAGTTGCCAGTTTTTCATATTGATAAACACCTTTGATATTGACTTTAAAAGTATTTAGTCTGAAAAGTGACTCACTCCCTCTTGTTATCCAAGTCCCCCGTATCGGGTTGTTAGATACCGTGGACGTGACAATATACAAAGTTTGTACAGACAAAATAGATCGAATGTACAAACTCAGAGCCTTACTTTAAAAAGCCTATCACTCGGTTGAATACATAAATTTCACTATATTCTCCCTGAGAGTCCATTTAAGAGCATATTATGGGGTCGGAGCCAGAGCATCAGCTATTGCCTGAATTTCTTCCGATGTCAGACTGGACAAGCCAGACATAGCCCCAACACTTGCGATTGCGGCAGCTATTTCAGCTGCTGTTCGTCCGGTTTTATCACTAAACCCAGACCCCAAGCCATTACCGGTATGGCAAGAGCCACAGTTCGCAACAAACAATGCGGCACCATCAAGGGCGGCGGGCGCCGAATCAGGGTACTTAGTCGTATCTGCCAATGCCTTATATAGGTCCTTAATATCACTGGTAGAAGACTCGGCAAGAACTGCGCCCATTATAGTCCCAGGATTACCAAACTTAACCTTGTGTTGATCTTCGTAGGGTTTAGCTCTGAAATGTGCGCCAACGGTAAATTCGCCACCATCAACCATAATTGACGTGCCATCAACACCATGACAACCGGCACAATTTTGCGCGAAGATAACGTCGCCATTGGCTTTGTTACCATCCTTACCAATATTTGAGAATGTCCGGCCTCTATTAGGATAAAACCCATCATCAAGAGTAATGTCATATAGCTGGGTTGTATCAACAGCTTCCTCTTTAAGGAATCTGACTAGTTGCCATATTTGCGCATCGGTAAATATCTGACTTAAGTTTGGCATTTGGTCGCCGACCGTAGTATCTCCGTTGGGATCGTAGGTAGAAAGGTCGGTTGCAATATCACGTCTTGTTGCGGTGCCGGTTTTGAGCGCAATAAATAACTGTTGCAAGTCGTAACTTTCAACTAATGCAGCTAAATCCAGATCAGCAACATTTGGTCTGCTCGTTTTAGGAGCTCGATCACTGTATGCACCTTCACGACCCAAACGATCCCAACCATGACACTGTTTACAACGGAAGAAATCGCCAAAGGCCATAATATTATCCAGCTCGGCCTGACTATTAAGGTTGGAGTTGGCTAGGGTAAATCCTGTTCCGGTAGGATCACTTGCCCAGAATTTATCGTATAACCGCCCACCATTAATACCTTCGCCGGCTCCCCCTGGAGGAACATCAGGATAATTATCTGCATTGGCAAGCGCCTTAAAGAGATCGATAATATCGTTATTATCGGTCAATTGAGGCCCCATGATTGAGCCAGGATGGCCGAATTTAACTTTCAGTATATCCTCATAAGGCTTAGCTCTGACATGTCCACCAACAGAATACTTGCCACCATCAATCATAAAGGCCGTACCATCAGCACCGTGGCAATCTTTACAGGTATTAGCAAATAAGATATCACCATTAGCAGCATCGCCATCCTTACCAATGTTTGAGAATGTGCGGTCACGATCTGGGTAGGTTCCAGCCCCAAGAGTTAGATCATAAACTTGACTGGTATCTACTGCTTCAAGAGCAAAGAACTTCACCAAGTCCCAAATTTGTTCATCGGTAAGTATCATGCTGTAATTGGGCATTTGATCGCCTACAACACTATTTTCAGTAGGATCATAAGTAGACAAATCGGTATCTATATCACGTCGGTTTGCACTGTCAGCCTTAATCGCGGCGAACAACTCTTGTTCAGAGTAGCGGGTAATCACGGAGGTGAGATCGAGATCTGCTACATTGGGTCTGCCAGTATTAGGTGCGCGATTACTATAGGCACCATCTCGACCTAAACCATCCCATCCGTGGCACTGCTTACAACGGAAAAAATCCCCATTACTTATAATGCCATCGAGTTGTTCCTGTGTACTGAGATTGGAGTTGTTAAGCGTGAATCCGGTACCTGTCGGATCTTGTGCCCAGAATTTATCATATAAACGGCCGCCATTAACACCATCATAAGTGCTGAGAACATTCACTGTTAATGTATCGGAGGCTGTAGCACCTTGATCATCAGTTACAGTCAACTGAAATACCAAATCAGCTGATGACTTAACCATTGGGGCAAAAAATGTCGCTGTTGCACTACTTGCATCACTTAAAAGAACCTCTGTGCCAGAAGTTTGCTGCCATGCGTAACTGATGACAGTACCATCGCTGTCTGTTCCGCTACCAACCAGAGTGACACTTTCTTGTTCCTTCGCACTCTGGTCAACTCCTGCATCTGCTGTCGGGGGTAAATTTTGTACCGTTGAGCTACTGTCATTCGAGTCGCTATGAAAACACCCCGGTAAAGATAACGCCATAGAGAGTATTCCAGCAAAGAGAATAAACGGGGGAGTTTTTTCCCCCTTAGCAATGCTAATTTTGTTCATAATTAAATTCCTTGAAATTCACTTACCTTGTTGGTTTACCTTTTTGTTTAAGTGATATTAACGGCTGTTTAACCGACGTAGGGTTGGTCGTTGACCAGTCCAAAAGCAACCGATAGCCTTACAATTATAGTGGGTAATAATCAAAACCCTTGCCGGATTACGCCTATAGAGAGGGGAGTAAATAATCTAACCTAAGATTTATGGCGTTATCTGTTTGATTCGTTTGGACAAGATAAACAACATACTAAACCATCTATGGACGCTCCCCTTCGTCAAGGCAATACCTCTCTAACTAAGATATTTTTTACCTTAGTTAATCTTTGAGACTCGTGACCGCTAAAGGGGGAAAATTACCCTCTGAGCTACTGCGCTGGAAGCCGACACAGAGGATGGCTTAAGACAACTGCGAGCTGCGAGTAGCGAGTAGCGAGTTGCGAGTTGCGAGTTGCCAGTTGCCAGTTGCGAGGAAAGGTCTCAGCCTTGAGCGGTTCTTAAAAATAGAAGTCAGCCTTGAGCGGTTCTTATGGATAGCCTTGAGCGGATTTTGAAAAAGGGAAGCTGTAAGTTTTAAGTTGTAAGTTGTAAGTTGTAAGTTCAAAGCTAAAAAGAAAGCCACCGAGCATTGAGTTCTGGTGGCTTTTTGTTTGAGTCATCTTCACTTCTGCAGAACATTTTAATGCCGCAATAAGCGGTGAGTAACAGTTTGCTAAAATGTGAAACGAAGTGGAACCGAGCAAACTGTTACGAATCCGACTTTATTGCCTTGCTATATCACGGCTACACGTAGCTAAGTTTTTAGATTTACTCACCACTTAAATCTAGCTCTTTTACGCTAATTATTTCACTATTTTCTTCATTCAATTCAAATGAAGATTCAGTAAAATCTAATTCTGAAATTTCAGCATTAGCTCTTATGCCGTCCATATAATCAATGTAGACATATGCTGAAAAAACTTCTGTATGCTTTTTCACTATGTCGTTATAAAGTACAAACATATAGACTTTATCTTCTGGATCCCAAGGTGAACGATCGTAATCAGCAATAGAATAATAAGCTTTTAAGGTGACTTCAAAATCGATTTCATACTCTACATGCTCATCAGATACCGAAATTATATTTTTGTTGTTTATACAAATTGACTCAATACCGACTTGGTATATTTCATCCTCGAGTCCATCTGCCTCATCGGAATAAAATTCAGATGAGCTGATTATCTCATTAACACTCTCAATTAAATTCGCTTCTAGCTGCTCAAGAATGCTATCAGCAAATTTAACAGGCTCTTTTAACTCTTCTTCTTTTCTGACAACCAAGTCTAAAAAGTCATCAACTCTCTTTAAGTGAATCAAGTTGTCTAAAGTTGCAGCATATTTTTCCATATCGCCATCATCACTGATCACATATAAAGTATGACCTCTCTCTTTACTTACTTTAGATACAGCTTCTAGAACAAATGCATCAGGAAACTCAGATTTTTTATTTGCTCCACCAAATGGTGGTTCTGATTTAAAATATTTTTCGAAAACAACTGAAGCATCAACACCTTTTATATCAACAACTTCAGCTGAACTCTTTTCAAGAAAACCTTCAAACTTTTCTAAAGCAATGTTATAAATATCGTCTGCTTTTACTTTCTCGAAAACACCATGACAAGCAAGTTCAGGAGTGTTTCTTAAAAACATAGCGTCTTTTTGTATTTTCTTTATAGCTCGTGCAGACTCTTCTGATTTTTCTAGCAAATGGGCTTTTATTTCATTTATCGTAATTTGAGTAATTAGAAGGTGAAGCCTTTCTGATTCAAGAAAGTCACACAGCTTACCTAACGCATGCTCACTAAACTGATAGTTTTTACTTTCATATGCCGATGTATCAACAAAAACTAATCGACTTTCTAATTCAGTGCTCATAAATTACCTCGTGATATAACGCTTTTCTAAGAGAAAAATTACAGTTTTGCTATAATGCGCGGAGCGCGAGTAAACTGTAATCGTGAAAGTGCCAATTATTCACAATGATTTTAGCAACTTATCAGCAAAATCCCTGTGAAACAATAACCATTTTTTGCGGAGTAACCGAGAATTTAGATAACCAATAAATGGGATCAGAGTAAAGTGTTCAAAAGAGTTGATTGGCTTCTTCTTCCCTAAATGGCGTACTCAATAATTGAGTTCGAGTTTGCCCGGCCCTGTCCTTAAGTGGTCACACTTTAATCGATCTTACATATTGGATTCAACATGCTTTGTCACATTTTAGTGAAAGTTTTTCCTTAAAAAGAATAGCTTGTATCTAATTGAAGCAAGTACAACCAAATCGAAGAGAGAACATAACCCAGTGTAGATGCGGCTGTGACCGTCCGTGACAGGGCGAGGTTTCACAAGGTGAAACTCTCCGAGCGAGAGGTAGGGTGAATATGGCAAAGCCATAAGCTTATGAACGAAGATAAAGGGGTCGGAGCCCTTTATTTAATAATTTCATAAGCAGTTTCTGTCACTCATCATCCAGGCTCATCGCCTCTTTGATCTCGTCACTGCCGAACCCTTTACGGGACAGATAGGCATACGCTTTCGACTTTTCTTTATAGTCCGATAGATCATAGCGCTTCTTTGCCAGCTCATTCTTACAGCTTTGATAGAAATCGACATCACCTGTGAGCGATAATTGATACAAGGTTTCTTCGAAGTCGCTGACATCGATCAGTCGCTGCTTCAGCTCCTGCAGGATGAGGGTTTCGCCTTTGCCTTTGTTAAATAGTTTGATGATCTCGGTGGCCAAGTCGGCCTTGTCTGCTTTTATGGCTAACTTACTGCGCAGTGTTTCACGCTGCGGATGTTGTGACAGTGCGTGGTCAATCTCTCCCCGGGAAAAACCCTTGCTGGTCATCCAGGCATAGACCTTTTCCCGGGTCGTCGCGCAGAAGTTCTCATATCTGCTTAACAGCCTGGATGTCGCCATCTTGAAGGCATCGATGTTTTGCTCCTCCATCACCTGCTCTATTGCGGTATCAACCTCGGTGACGGCGATGCCTCGCCGTTGTAACTTACCTCTGATGGCACCGGCACCGAGCTCATGGCTGAAGGCCAGCTCGCAATAACGCACAGCGAAGTCGAAGTCATTTTTTAGGTAACCGCTCTCTAGCAGATTAGCGAGCACGGTCTCGATCCACTCCCGGTTTTCGGTTTTGCGCTCGAGCTTGGTGCGAATCTCATTGATGGTAAAATCTTGCTGACTAAGGTGCCAATAGGCACTACTGAAAACATTGTCGATGGTTTTGGCTTGACGTAGTGGTGGGCGTTGCATAACAAACTGGTCTTAAATTAAAAATTTATCAAAAGCAGTGTAGCAGATCCCCGAGCTGTTGAGTACGCGCGATAGTGAGCCTACCGTTTGTCTAAATGGTGATCTGACGCCAAGTAGCTGTTGTGTGTTTGATAGATAATTCCTTCACTATGTAAATAACTTGTTTATATAGATAGAGACCAGATTTGTTTAGTAAGGAAGCAGCACTGTATGCGCCAATACTTGAAGTACATAATCCCCGTTCTTATCCCTCTGATTGTTCTATCCCTCCCCACCAGCTTTTTTCCTTTTGATGATTTAACAGTCATACAACAGCGAGTGATTGCAATATTTCTATTGGCGGCATTGTGTTGGGTGATGGAACCGATTCCAATTTATGCAACATCCGTGGTTATTATCGTATTAGAGTTATTGCTGCTCTCCGATAAAGGTTTCATTCTATTTCGCTTAGCCGAAGAGCAAAGCAACTTTGGTGAACTGTTAAAATACAACGAGATAATGGCGACCTTTGCCAGTCCAATCATTATGCTGTTTCTTGGTGGTTTTTTCCTGGCCATGGCGGCAACCAAATATCGTTTGGATATCAACCTGGCCAGGGTGTTATTAAAGCCGTTTGGCAGTGAACCTCGCTTTGTGATGCTGGGATTAATGTTGATCACCGGTATCTTTTCTATGTTCATGTCGAACACCGCCACCACTGCGATGATGTTGTCGATTTTAACCCCGGTTATCGCGCTGTTTGGTCCCAAAGACCCAGGTAAAATCGCGTTCGCATTATGCATTCCAGTGGCGGCCAATATTGGTGGTATCGGCACCCCAATCGGAACCCCTCCAAATGCGATTGCGCTTAAATATTTGGTGGACGATAACCTGATCACCTTTGGTGAGTGGATGATGTTTGGTGTGCCCTTTGTGGTGGTGATGATGACCGCCTCCTGGTTTCTGATCAACCATCTGTTTCCCGCTAAGCAGGAGAAGATAGAGCTTAAGATAAGAGGAAAATTTTTAAAGACGCCAAAAGCGATTACCGTTTACATCACCTTTATTATGACCATAGGGCTATGGTTGATGGGGTCGCGTCATGGTATGAACGCTTACACCGTTGCCTTGATACCCGTGGCCATCTTCTCGTTAACCGGCATAATCAATAAAGAGGACCTTAAGAAGATCTCCTGGGATGTTTTATGGTTGGTTTCGGGGGGTATCGCATTAGGGCTCGCGCTCGATAAAACAGGGCTGGCACGCCTGGTGGTGCACAGCATCCCATTTGATGCCTTCTCACCATATGTGGTATTGCTAGGTGCGGCGAGCTTATGTTTAATCATGGCTAACTTCATGTCCCATACGGCTACCGCGAACCTGTTAATGCCCATTATGGCGGCTCTGGGCACCTCGATGACATCCTTGACGCCGCTGGGAGGTGAGATCACATTGATTTTAGTCGTCACCTTCGCCGCTTCGCTCGGTATGTCGTTGCCAATCAGTACGCCACCGAACGCTTTAGCCCATGCAACCGGTCATGTTCAGACCAGGCAGATGGCAAAAATTGGGGTTATTCTTGGCGTTTTAGGTGTCTCTCTGAGTTTTGTGATGGTGTGGGTCTTGAACATCACAGGTTTTATTGGTCAGCCTTGAGTTATATTCTTTAGAGAAAAGCAATGGAAAAAGTGACGCTACAACGACTCATAGAAGATTATTTCGAGAACCCATTTCGTCAGATAACGGTTCCTGCAGGCGAGGTCGTCTTAAAACAGGCGGAGTATAACGATCGCCTCTATTGGGTAAGATCCGGAGAGTTGGAAGGTTTTTTCTCCTCCACAGCCAAGGATAAACAGACCAAGGTATTTACCGCCCCCGCCGGCACCTTTATCGGCGTGCACAGCTTTTTTGCCGAAACCCTCGAAGCGTCTACAACCGTGATCGCAAAAGAGAACAGCGAGCTTGCCTGGATTGATACCTCTACCCCTGTGGTATCGCCGGAAAAATATGGCCCGCTAACGGCTCAATTTACCCCGGTGATCGTTAAAGAGTTAGCACGCAGACAGCGCCGAGCCAGCATGGAGGCGGTTGAGCGTGAATCGGTACAGAACAAGCTCAATACCGCCGAGCAGATGACCACGTTAGGGCAACTGGCCGCGGGCATTGCTCATGAGTTAAATAATGCGGTCGGTGTGATTAACAGCAAGACGGAGCGGCTGCAGGCTGTAATATTTGATCTGATAGAAGAGTGTCACCCGAATACCAGGCAGTTTCTCGAACATGGTTTACTTTATGGTCAGAAGGCGAGTTCATCAGAGGTGAGAGCCCGAGCAAAAGCGCTGATGAAAACCTATCGAATCGACCGTGATAGCGCCCGAAGGCTTGCCCGCGCCGTGCCCCATGGTGAAATCGACAGTTCGTGGTTAACCGATATAGATCAAGCGCTGCGCTATTGGGAGATAGGCAGAGATCTGCATGACATGCGACTGGCTTCCAAGCATTCGGTGGGCATTGTGAAATCGGTAAAACAGTTGGGCCGAACCGATACCGATACCGAAGAGTGGTTGGATGTTAACGATAGCATCAATAAAGCCCTGGCCTTGTTGCACAATAGCTTACGTGGCATTAATGTAAAAATAAGCCCGGCAGTGTTGCCCAAGCTGAAAGCCAGTTCAACTGAGCTGGTGCAGATCTGGGTCAATATTATTAAAAATGCCAGTGATGTGTTGAGTCATACCTCTGAGCCGGCTATTGAGATATCCACTCGTCACGTACGCAATATGGTACAGATAACGGTGGCTAACAATGGCCCTGAGATTGATGAGGTCACGCGAAGAAAAATATTTCAACCCAACTTTACCACCAAGAAAGGTGGGTTATCTTTCGGGCTGGGGCTTGGGCTCTCAATCGTTCAGCGAATTGTAAACAGTTACGGCGGCAGTATTGCGGTAATGAGCAATGATGAAAAAACCATATTCAGGATAAAACTGCCTGTACCTGCACAGGAAAGCGAGGGAACCGATGGAAAAAATTAATATCATCTGTGTTGATGACCAACGAGAAGTGCTGAGTGCTGTGCTGCAAGATCTCTCACCATTAACCACATTTTTCAATATTGAAGATTGTGAGTCGGCGATAGAAGCGCTGGAGGTGATGGACGATCTTGATGCCGAGGGTGAGTATATCGCCCTGGTTATCTCTGATCATGTCATGCCTGAAAAAACCGGAGTGGAGTTTCTCACCGAGATCTCTCAAGATCGCCGTTATCATCATACTAAAAAGATCTTATTAACCGGCCAGGCAACACACCAGGACACCATTGCCGCCATCAACCGAGCCAGAGTCGAGAGCTATTTTGAGAAACCCTGGAAGTCGGAAGAGTTACTGAAGATGGCCACCACATTAATCACCGAATATATCTTCGACAGTGGTATCGAATATGAACCGTTTCAACCTATCCTGGATCAAAACGTGGTACTGCAACGGCTAAGATAAGCAGTAGAAATAAGATAAAAAGGTCAGAACGGGACAAATAGCACTAACAAAAAGCCCATCGATTGATGGGCTTTTTATGCTATAGGCTGAAGAAATTAACGGGCGTTAACTCGCAGCTTTACGGGCCTGATGCAACTTTTTATAGCTCTCGATCAGTCTCAGGTGCGGCTCTATCCCCTCAAGCTTCATGCTGGTTTGCGTCAGTCCGAAGAACTTCACCTCGCCACTCACAGAGCCCACCACGTTATCCATGGTCTCTTTACCAAACATTCTGTTGAAGTTATTGATAAAGTGCTCAAGGGATAGGGCTTCATCCAGGGTCACTTCCAATACTGCATGAACTGCTTGATAGAACAGGCCACGCTCCACGGTATTGTCGTTGTACTGCAGGAACTCACCAACCAGCTCGATGGCGTCTTCAAGCTCGCCCAGTGCCAGATAGATAAGGATCTTCAGCTCGATAATCGTTAACTGACCCCAAGGGGTATTTTCATCAAACACGATACCGATCAGAGTCGGAATGTCAGTCTGGTTATCTAATTGGCTCTCTTCCAGACGCTCTGCCAGGGCGGCGAGTTCATCATCGCTGAGCGAGTGAAGGTTTAAGATATCTTCACGATAATCGAGCGCCTTATTGGTGTTATCCCAGATAAGATCTTCAACCGGGTAGACCTCTGAATAGTCCGGCACCAGAATACGGCACACCGAGGCACCCAGCTGATCGAATTCGGCAATATATGCCTCTTTACCGATATCGGCCAGGATGCCGAATAACCCCTCAGACTCCTCGGCATTTGTGCCTGAGAAGTCCCATTCACAGAACTCATAGTCATGAGCGCTGCTGAAGAAGCGCCATGAGATCACACCGGTAGAGTCGATAAAGTGATCGACAAAGTTCTCGGGCTCAGTCACTGCCATGCTGTCGAAGGTAGGTTTAGGTACGTCGTTTAAGCCCTCGAAGCTTCTTCCCTGCAGTAGTTCCGTCAGGCTGCGCTCCAGCGCCACTTCAAAGCTCGGGTGCGCACCGAAAGAGGCAAACACGCCGCCTGTTCTCGGGTTCATCAGGGTGACACACATGACCGGGAATTTACCACCAAGCGATGCGTCTTTAACCACAACCGGGAAACCCTGTGCCTCTACCCCTTGAATGCCGGCCAGGATGCTCGGGTATTTCTCCAGCACCTGCATTGGAACATCAGGCAGAACAATCTCCTGCTCGATGATCTGCCGCTTAACCGCGCGCTCAAAAATTTCTGACAAGCACTGCACCTTGGCTTCCTGCAGGTTGTTACCCGCGCTCATACCATTACTCAGAAACAGGTTCTCGATTAAGTTCGACGGAAAGTGCACCGTCTCGCCATCTGAGTGGCGAACATAGGGAATGGTACAGATGCCGCGTTCAACCATGCCGGAGTTGGTATCGATAAGGTTAGAACCGGCCAGTTCACCATCCGGGTTGTAGATCGCTAAACAGTGTTCATCTAAGATGCCCGATGGCAATGAATCATCTTCCTCTAAGGGAAACCACTTTTCATTGGGATAATGAACAAATTCGCTGCCTGCAATCTCTTCACCGAAAAATTGATCGTTATAGAAGAAGTTACAGTTTAAACGCTCGATAAACTCACCAAGTGCCGAGCAGAGCGCACTCTCTTTAGTCGCTCCCTTACCGTTGGTAAAACACATAGGCGACGCGGCGTCACGAATATGCAGCGACCAGACATTGGGCACTATGTTGCGCCATGAAGATATCTCTATCTTCATACCCAGCTCGGCCAGCATCCCCGTCATGTTCGAGATGGTTTGCTCAAGCGGCAGATCTTTACCCAGGATGTAGGTGCTGACATCGCTATCGGGTTGCCCCATCAGCATGGCATTGGCATCTTCATCAAGGTTTTCAACGGTTTCAATCTTAAACTCGGGGCCTGTCTGTACCACCTTTTTCACGGTGCAGCGCTCTATCGAGCGTAAAATCCCTGCCCTGTCTTTATCGGAGATATCATCGGGGAGTTCGACCTGGATCTGGAAAATTTGGTTGTAGCGATCTTCAGGGTCAACGATGTTGTTTTGTGACAGTCTGATATTTTCCGTTGGAATATCACGCGCCTTACAATACACCTTGATAAAGTAGGCCGCACAAAGCGCCGATGACGCTAAGAAATAATCGAAAGGGCTGGGGGCCGAGCCATCGCCTTTGTAGCGAATAGGCTGATCTGCGGTGACGGTAAAGTCATCAAACTTCGCTTCCAGTCTGAGGTTGTCGAGAAAATTAACTTTGATTTCCATTGATAATGTCCAGAGTCTTGCGCTGTAAATCGGCGGGCATGCCTTACTAATGGGGGGATTATCGGTGTTTTTCAGGCAATAGTCTTGGGTTTATTACGTAAATGGTAAATTAAGATCCTTTAGCACATAAACAATGAAGCCTGCTTATTCCGGAAGGAGTGCCATAAAAAATGAAGGCAGGCTCACTGTTAATTACATCATGAGGCTGATTTTAGAGGGGATAGAACAACAGGCGACAGCTATAGATAATTTTTGACTAAGGTATGAGTGAAAACAAAAAGGGACGAAGTAAAAACTTCATCCCTTCGGTTATCACTCATCTCCTACCGGGTAAAGACAGCAATTAAAGGCCCAGCTTGTCGGCCACATAATCCGCGTCTTTATCACCCCGGCCAGAGAGGTTAATCAAGATCTGTTTATCCTTTGTCAGCTTAGCCGCTTCGCGCATAGCCCAGGCCACGGCGTGGGCACTCTCCAGTGCCGGGATAATGCCCTCGACCTGCGACAGGGTCATAAAGGCGTTCAAACACTCCTCATCGGTAACCGAGTCATACTCTGCACGCTCAATATCTTTCAGGTAGCAGTGCTGCGGACCCACTCCGGGATAATCCAAGCCTGAGGCGATAGAGTGCACCGGCAGCGGCTCACCGGCCTCATCTTGCAGTACATAGCATTTAAAGCCGTGAATGGCACCGGGAGTTCCTAAAGTAAGGGTTGCGGAGTGCTCTGTGGTTTCCAGCCCCTTACCGGCGGGTTCGACCCCGACAATCTTTACCTCGCTGTCATCGAGAAATGCGCTGAACAGGCCGATGGCGTTCGAACCGCCGCCGACACAGGCGGTGATGATATCGGGAAGTTTATTGAATTTCTGTTGGAACTGCTCTCTGGCCTCGCGGCCGATAATGCTTTGAAAGTCACGCACCATCTTAGGGAAAGGGTGAGGCCCAACCACAGAGCCGATGGCATAGAGGTAATCTTCAGGGTTCTTCAGGTATTCCACAAAGGCACTGTCGACGGCATCTTTCAGGGTTGCAGTTCCTTGGGTGACGGCAACCAGCTTACAGCCTAAGATCTTCATCTTGGTGACATTGGGGTGCTCCTTCTCAATATCGACCTGGCCCATATGAATTTCACAGGGGATCCCCACCAGTGCACAAGCCGTGGCGAGCGCGACGCCGTGTTGTCCGGCGCCGGTTTCGGCAATCACCTTCTTCTTATTCATATATTTGGCGAGCAGGGCCTCACCGAGGCAGTGATTTATCTTGTGAGCACCTGTGTGGTTAAGATCTTCACGCTTGAGGTAGATCTGCGCGCCGCCGAGCTTCTCACTGAGGCGCTTGGCATGATAGATGGGGCTCGGGCGACCCACATAGTCCTGGAACAGCTGCATCAGCTCATCCTGGAAGCCTTGAGTCTGTCGAATCTCTTCATAGGCTTGATTAATCGCATCCATCGCACTCTTCAGCTCTGGCGGAATAATCTGGCCACCATACTCACCAAAGAAACCTTGATTGTCTGGCATGGGGGCGAATTCGAACTTGCTCATAGGACCTCTCTATACTTCTGAATTTATTCTACTTTGACATTGATTGGGTTCGTTTTTGATACACCCGGTCAATATATAACAGAGTCAAGGTGAGACCAATAGCAATTAGTATAACTATGAAGTAGAGAGGTTAGTGCTGCATAAATGAACGCAGGCCGGATAAAGCTCTATGGTGATACCCGCTTTAGTCTCTGGCATGGAAAACACCTATTAATAGTTAGGGCTCCAGAAGCACAGACCTGGGTCTGTGCTATAAACGATCGATTAACTAATCTCGTTATTGGAATGAAAACCGACATAGCGACTTTTTAAAACGAATAACTAAATGCTAAGACACCAAC
Organism: uncultured Shewanella sp.; assembly: GCF_947501225.1. Lineage (GTDB taxonomy): Bacteria > Pseudomonadota > Gammaproteobacteria > Enterobacterales > Shewanellaceae > Shewanella. Next base: position 342,076 of record NZ_CANMUW010000001.1, on the reverse strand, counting down.
TTTCGTCTGCACTTGGTCTGCACCTAAGTACTTATAATCCAGCCCAATCCCAAAGCCATTAAACGCCTGAAATTTAATGCCGACTCCGGCTGCTAAATCTACACCGACACCATCTACAGCTGGAGCAACTATGCCCGTATACCTTACATCGTCAAACTCTATGTCATATCGGTTTACACCAAGCTTCGAATATATTGCCCAGCGTTGAGATATTGGGTAGGTATATTGTACAGTGAGGTAATAATTATCAACCTTCATGATATTTGTTTTGAATGTATCAGGGCCTTCAGGTATCGGGCCACAGATGAAGCAGAACCCTGAAGCTGTGTCCTGGTATCCAGCCGCAACGGCCCAGTTGCTATTTATATGAAATTGATAAAAATACTCTCCCGAAAAGCTGATATCTTCATCGTAGAGTTCCCCATGTATGTAGTCGGAGTCCATCCTTCCTGAAAACATACCGAATCCTATCCCCAAGGTATGGATTTTATTGAAGCTGGTTTTGGTATTGTTGTTGATGCTTTTGGTATTGCTGTTGATATTGTCATCATCAGCAAAGCATATAGCGGACAACAGCATAGATAGCAGAATTGAATAGAGTAATCTCATTAAAATTCCTTTTTAATTATTATGATAGGACTTAACGGCTGGCCACAGAACCAGTTCGATCCATAGGTTCCGTCATTCAGACCTGACTGTTTTCCCTGCAACGAGCTACACTACCTAAAAATGGATACATTTCAAGCAGCACCAACTATAACAAGCGTTATTTTTAACAAATTGCCAACATGCTCACTTTCTGCAATGTCGAAGATAAATATCAACAGCTAATTTTGAAGTGAGGAGTGCTGAAATCAGAGGTGCCTTAAATGGATTCCCGCCCAAAAGCTCTGCGGGAATGACGAAGATAAGAAGCATCTGATAATGAAGAATAGAGGGGGCATTAAGTAGTGAGGTATATGAAGGAGCGTGAGGTAATGACTCAGCTCTATTCCACCCTGAATGTAAGGCTTACAAGGTGTTTTTACGAACGAATAGTCGAGTCCACGTTCTCCTGTAACTTGCGCTGTAAACTCTGCAGTTGCCTCTCCTGGACATTGTGAAGCTCGACCCCGCCACTGGCAACTTCCAGGTCGACATCACAGCTGGCAGGGGTCTGATCTATCTTCTCACAACGGTTAAGTTCAAGCGTAAAGGCCTTTCTGTTGATGGCCTGAGCAAGCTTGGCACAGCTCATGGGATGCACATTGTCCTCGCGAAAATAGAGGCGCTTGGGGCTCCCCTCACCTTCATCGTTGGCAATCAGGTACTCCCAATCGTCCCCCCATGAGTCTATGCGGAATTTATGGGCACCGGAGTCGGTAAATACCGTGATTTGAGGGCCAATTTTAACACCGTATTCCAGGTTGTTAGTGGCATATACCTTTAGATAACAGGTAAAAAAAACGTCATCACTGTCTTGAGAACTAAATTCAGACTCTGAAACCGCATCCAGTTTAAATGAGACATCTTTATCACAACCTGATATTGCAACGGCACTCATGATAAGTGCTGAAATCCAGGTGTTCTTCATCGCTCTGTCGGCTCTAATGTAATTATTTGTATCTAAGCTTAACAGAGTCTGGTTTCATATTTTAAATCATTACACTTACTTACAATGTGGCAGAGATGAGAAAAAACCTTTAAATAGCCACTGAGCAGCCTATAAATTGGAACCTCAATCGCAAGGAGGAATATCTATTCACCACACACGCTCAACCAAGCGTATTTGACCAGCCTGAAAAAAATTCAGGCTGGTCAAATCTCAGGGTTACAGACAAAAACTGACAATGTAAATGGCTCAACTCCCTGCGAATACCCGTCCGCGGCTTTTTACTGCACAGGCTTTATGACGATGGAGTGTAGCACCTCTCCCGGTAACAGAGGGGTAGATTGCTGTTGAGCGTATTCATCGAAACCGGCTCGATAATAATCCGATAACGGATGACCCGACTGACCACCCGGAATCGTCATGATGGCATCTTCCTCAGCACCCGGTTGTACGATAAAGCGCTGTGAAGCACCGAAATTACTGCGCTGTACGGCAGGCATAAAGGTGTCACCGAAAGCCTCAACTTCTGGCATATCCAACCATGAACTCAAGATGGGTAACTGCTTGCTGAAGGGGTGTTGGATCTTCAGGGCATTGACTCTGCCCCAGGCCAGTTCGGCTAAATCCTCATCGTCACTGAAAGCAGCCAGCAGCTCTGCCCTGGAGTGCTGGTAACTGTCGATAGTAAATTCATCCCAGCTCTCATAACCATCGGCCAACCAGCTTTGTGGCTGCTCCTTGAGCAGCTGCCACATGGCTGGCTCTAAGTAGCGCTTAACCACCGAAAGCGATAAGTTATGTTTAGATAACCCCGTCTCGATGGGAGCGAAACTGGCATCGATAAGGCCGGCTCTGAACTGCCTGACTAAGGTGTAACCCACCGAGCCTTTACAGGCGCAAGCTTGCCAATCTCTGAGGTAGCCAATATCTTCGGCAAACCGCTCAGGCTGAGTCGAAAGAAGCTCAATCAGGTAAGCATGCCATGGCTTTAAAAATTCGGCACGATTGTCCAGCTGTAACCGATAAAACGCTTCTTCGTCAAATTGTTGATCAGCTTGTAGCTTGTCGCGAATCTGCATAGAGCGTGCGCCTAACGCATAACCGCCGTCACCAAAACGAACATGCTCACTCGACGACATCACCCTGGCATTAGCACTCCATAATCGACCATGGTCCGGGTTAGATATGCTGGGAAGTGTTGTTTCGTCAAGATTCCACTCCCTATGCTGGAACCGGGAGGAGTCTTGAGCGACATCGGAGGGATTAGTGCGGGCGGGTACCGCTCCCGTGGGCTTCCAGGCGGCACTCCCTTTACTGTCCACAACCATCATATTTTGTACCGGGATCCCAACCGATGTAGCCAACTCAAGCGCATCGGACACATCTCTCGCCCTCTCCAATCCCATCAACTCCATATCGACCGCATAGTCTTTATGGGCCACCCAACTCAACGCATATCTCTGTCCACCAAGAGTGCGAACCGGACCGTATTGAGAGAGCTCTATGATATATTCATGACTCTTGCCATCGGGAAGCGGGATCTGCTCTCGCTCAAATGAGGTGATCTCATCGGCCGCTAACTTTACCCAGTCGGCCGTGTCGATATAGGCATTGGTAAATCCCCAGGCGAGCTTATTATTGCTACCCACAACGATGACAGGCGCCCCGGGCAGGGAGACCCCGGTAACCTGCACCTTCTCTTTCGTGATCGGATCGGGATAGTTGAGCTGAGCACGGTACCAGATTATCGGTACAGCAAATGAGAGGTGCATGTCATCGGAAAGCATGGCACGTCCAGATTCGGTCAATGCTCCTGTGACCGCCCAGTTATTACTGCCAATATCCAGCGGCTCTTCGATAGGCCTTATCACCGCACTCGCCATAAGTTCAGGGGCGACATTCGGAATTGCGACCTCTTGGGTGGGGAGCAGGCTGTCATCGAGCGCTGCCTGAAAGATACTTGGCTGAGTGATAAACGCCAGCATCTCCTCTCCATAAAAGCGGGTTATCTGCTCAAGCACGAGATCGCGTTTAATCGTGTTACTCTGCAGATCCAGATACATACTAAAGATAACCAACAGACTATCGGCAGGCACCCATGGCGAGGGCGTCGCGCCGGTAAGAAGATACTCAAACGAGTTCACCGGTATCGCCTTCACGGCTTCATTGACACCGTTAGCATAGGACTGAAGCTGCAACTTTTCGGTTACCGGCATCTTAGCGACAATCTCTTCGGCATGTTTTCTGAACTGATGAAAACGGCGTGACTGATCCAGCTCTAGCGCCTTTTCACCAAATATCTGTGATAACTCACCTGCGGCGTTGCGCCTGAGCAGATCCATCTGGAAGAAGCGATCCTGTCCATGGGCATAACCTAAAGCAAAAGCCACATCACGACGATTGTCACCGGTCACAATCGCGGTACCCAACCTGTCCCGCTCAATCTGAACATCAGACGCTATTCCGCCGCTCTCCCACTGCCCCGATAGTTTTGGCAGACTCAGATGAAGCACAAGGTAGGTGCCCACAGAAGCGATAAAAGTGAGTGTTAACGCTGCGGGAAGCAGAATTTTTATTATTCTAAACATAAACTAACGCCATGATTAACAGATGCTTTTGTCTATCATAGCGAAAGTTACAGGGATGTTAAACACCTTGAGGAAGGGAAACGGCTGCAGAGGGTATCAAGCGCAGGCGACAGGCATAATCTAAGCCCGTGCCCTTACCCTACTTAAGTTAACTGCTCACCCTGGGGTACTTGTCACATATCCAGTCGACAATTTTCATGATTCTGGCATCCCGCTGCTTCGAAGCTTTATAGGCTATCGAATAATTAAAGCCCGAATAACATGAAGGCAGATCCAGTTTAACAAGATTACCGGACTCAATTTCCACCCTTAAGGTTTGCTCGACACCTAAGACAATCCCCTCTCCGAATATCGCAGCCTGAACGGCAAGCATATTATGGTTGAACACCAGTCTCTTCTGAGTTGAGCTCATCTCGACACCGTTATCCCTGAACCAGCTATCCCAGTCCAGGCCATAATCTTTGTGTTTTGAGAATAACAGGCAGTGTTCATGTAGATTTTGCGCCGTGATCTCCCCGGCCCTTTCCAGATATTCAGGACTACAAAACGCTATCAGCGTCTCTTTAATCAAGGGCTTGAACAGATAACCATCTTGTGACTCCCTAGTCACAATAAAGATGTCGGCAATCATGTCGCTCATTTCGATATCATTTTGAAACATACCCACATTGATATTTAATTCAGGGTATTGCTTTCTGAGCTTCTCCATATTCGGAACCAGCCATCTGGCGGCAAGAGAGGTATAGGAGTGTACTCTGACCTCGCCCGACATCGTTGGAACCAGGCTCGCACACACACTGTTAAGATCATAAAAAACCGGGGACAGCCTCTGTCTCAACTCGAGGCCCGCTTCGGTCAGGTTAATCTTTCCTGCATTTCGATAAAATAACTTCTCTAAAAAGTAGTCTTCCAGCTGCTTAATCTGTTGCGACACAGCACTTTGAGTAATACTCAATTCATTAGCGGCAAGAGAGCAACTCTCTAGTCTTGCACAGGACTCAAAAATCTGAAGAGCTCTTAACGGAATGTTATTATTCATATTTAACTACATATCGAAAAAACTTCCAAACAGATTATCATAGGCTTACACAAAAAATATGTAATGAGGCGCACAATAAAGTGTTAAGCCTTGGTTAAAACAGACGGGAGTTTTTAATAATAAGACCAGGCTCACAAACAGGATCAATAACGTGAGCGGCAAGAAAGAGTCAAACCGAAATACAGATGAAAATATAAGTTCAATTATGATAAAAAATATAAAAATAAGTAAAAATATGAATAAAATTATAACTATACACTTAATGCAAAATACAAGGTTAATGCCAGAAGTTAAAATAACCCCGACACATTAACCACTATTACACTAATAAGATAATCGATCACACCCCGTTAACTTGGACGTTGTTACCAATTAATAACAACAACGTCCAAATCTATTCAACCGAGTGTCAATTTGCAGCCTTTCAATTAAGCAGATAATGATCTTTTCATGAAGCCGGTATTTAATTAACCGATCACACTATTCAAATCTTCGCTTATCTCATCAAGAAAATCGTCGGCCTGGTCGAATACTCCCAACATCTTAATAAAACCATGAATGACGCCGTCATACATCCTGTATTTTACCGGCACACCGCACTCCTGAAGTTTCTGAGCGTAGAGACAACCATCATCACACAAGGGGTCATACTGAGCGGTGTAGATGAAAGTCGGGGGTAACCCACTATGATCTGCCGCCCCCATAGGTGAGCAGTAGGGATTTTTGGCATCGGCTTCACTGCGCATATAATGGTGCCAGTAATATTTCATGCTGGCTCGCTGCAATAGATATCCTTCGGCATTGGCTATGGCTGAAGGCGTGTTCCATCCATATTGCACCGCAGGGTAAACCAGAGCCTGATAGGCCAACTTAGGTCCCGTTTCATCACGCAGACGTAAACATACCGCGGCGGCGAGATTACCACCGGCGCTGTCCCCTAAAATACCGATACGGTTAACATCCAGACCCAGATGTGCTGCATACTCGAACACCCACTTAGTCGAGGCGTAACAATCATCCATTGGGATAGGAAACTTGTGCTCCGGCGCCTTCTGATAATTGATGGCGATGACCACACTGCCGGTACGGTTAGCGAGTGCACGACTGAACGAGTCATTGGTTTCAATATTTGATACCACCCAGCCACTGCCATGAATAAAGATAAGTCCGGGCTGCAGTTCGGTTCTGTCTTCACAACCTTGCGGGCGATAGATTCGAATTGGCAGATCGGCCGTCGGCCCGGGAATAAATCTATGCTCTACGGCTGCGACAGTCTCGGGCTCACGACTGGGCGTCGATGATGCCAAAGCCGCCAACTCCTCTCGTCTGGACTCAGCCGGTGTCATATCTTCATAGGCCGGGGCCCCTGAATCACGAACCTCTTGCAAAAACGTTTCAACTTTTGGATCGAGCGGCATGCTCCTCTCCTTATCAAAGTGTGATAATAAAAATTACTTTTCTATTCGAATTAGTATCCGGTGCATCTGAACACTGCATATGCCACCTGGCTTGTGTGTATCTCATACCTGAACCGTAAAGGTATGCCACCTGACGACCGCTATCGATAACAGAGGCAAACGATGTGGGGATTGATAATCACCGATTGCCGCTAATTAAAATAGCGCATGTAAGTCATCAAGTTCGTCAGGTGGCACGGTAAACGTCACCTTGTCACGTGATTTACCCGAGGTCGGCTAGGGCTTAGGCTGCACCTCGGTTGAACCGCTTAGTCGTGGACGGTTAGCCTCTACCTGTAGCAGAGGTTCAACCTCCTTCATGCTTCTCGACGAGCGTCCCGCCAATAACTGATACTCTAAGGTATTCAGCCCCTTCCAGTGCAGGTCCTGCTCAGATACCTGACGAATAGCCTTAGCGGGGGAACCGATCAGAAGTTGCCTGGGCTCACCTTTGAAGCCCCCTTTGACGAAACTCATCGCACCGACAATGCTATCGCGCTCAATCACGGCCCCATCCATCACTACTGCATTCATGCCAACCAGCGCATTTTGTTTAATTTTGCAGCCATGCAAGATGGCACCGTGTCCGATATGACCGTCCTGCCCGACAACCGTATCCATGCCCGCATAACCATGCATGATGCAGCCATCTTGCAGGTTGGAGCCTTTCTCTAAGATCAGGCGCCCATAATCTCCCCGCAGCGATGCATTCGGTCCGATATAGACATCGGCACCCACGATCACATCGCCGATCAATACAGCTGAGGGATGAACATAGGCACTGGGATCGACCACTGGCACTAAACCTTCGAACTCATAACAGGGCATTAAAATTTCTCACTTCATCTATCCACTTTGCCATATTGTTCAATTTAACCATCGGCTTGAGCCTTCACTCTTTCAAGACCATAACAAGCCATTAAAATCACTCTCTTGCTTTTCTTGAGAGATTAGCGGTTAACTCTTTGACAAAAAGCAAAAAACTAACAGATACTCTCTCATATCGCCGGTAAAGTGTGGTGAGCTCTGAATATCGAGGGGTCATAGATAATTCATAAAAGCTTGAGCTCACCAGCAAAACGTAAATCAGACTATTGTTTACCCGGCTATTTCCACTCGATTACTTCCATTCGACTAAGCCAAAGTTCAGATAGACCGTCTCAGGGTCGTTTGCATCCACCATTCTGAAATGTATGCAGTTGTCATCCCATCTCCAGATTTGAGTCTTCACCGTACAGCCGGGATACAGTGACCGTGTCAAACGGGTCTTGAACCTTGTCAATCGCTCCGGTTCGCCGGGGAACATCGCTTGAATGATGTGGCGACAGGCAACGCCGGCAGTACTCACGCCATGCAGGTTCGGCTTTGGGTGACCAAATTTCTGCGCATATTCCCAGTCGACATGCTGAGGATGGTCATCTCCGGAGAGCCTATATATCAGCGCCTGATTCAACGGGATTTCCTGTTCAATCTCAAAATCCGCGACCCGTTCAGGCATCTCAACGATATCTCTTGGTGCCTTAGGACCGCCGAAACCACCGTCATAGAGGGCGCAGTCCCAGCTTTCATTGGTAAAGAGTTTAGTTCCGGCTTCATCGAAGGTTTCGCCGATATGCTGGGCAAGACATCCACGTCCCTCGCCTCGATCGAACAAACCTTTAAGCAATACCTTAGTGCTCAGCTTGCCGGGACGGGTGGGTAATGGCTGATGAATATGCAGATCGAAGCCCCAATGCAAAGAGCCTCCCCACTGGAAACCATAGTCTATGGTCTTGGTCACCTCGGCGTCGACAATCTGTATTGCCGCAAACATAGGTAATACTTTTAAATTCTTTTCATACACGTAATCTAAATCTGTTTTACCATCACTCCCCGCACCGCAACCCAGTGCAAACAGCATGACATCCCTTTCGGTATATTCATTAATAAACGGACCATAGGTCTGCCCCTGCATCTCTAACTTTAACGCCATTTGAAACTCCCTTTATCTACCTGAACTATCGACTTTTACTTTAAACAGTTGTCTCTTCAGAGCGTGCTCCGAAGAACATAGGATATGGATATAAAAAGATGACACTAAGCCCGGCGGGCCATAAAAACTTTTAACAGAGTTGGAATAACTGTGGGACCGGGAGCACCGGATCCCACAGCCAGGCAGTTAATCGATAGATTATCTGCCCTTCCAAACAGGATCGCGTTTCTCAGAAAATGCTAAAGGTCCCTCTAGCGCGTCCTCTGAATGCAATACCGATGGATAGTTTTTCAAAGTCCCCTTGCGAATATGGCGATAACCCTCTTCGACCGATAGCTCACCGGTTTCACGGTAGATCTCTTTAATCGCGGCGATAGCTAAAGGTGCACCCTGAGCGATCTCTTGCGCCAATTCACGGGCACTATCCATCAGTTTATCGCTTTCAACCACGCGGTTAACGACACCCCAACGCAGCGCCTCTTCGGCATCCATACCACGGCCTGTCATCATCAATTCATTAACGATGGCTGGCGGCATCAACTTAGGCAGGCGTAGCATTCCGCCGCTGTCCGGTACGATACCCAGCTTAGCTTCAGGCAGAGCAAAGCTTGCATTTTCGCTACATACAATCATGTCTGCAGCCAGCGCAAGTTCAAAACCACCACCAAACGCATAACCGTTAACGGCTGCAATAACTGGCTTATCCAGATCGAAGATCTCTGTCAGCCCGGCAAATCCGCCAGGACCAAAGTCTGCATCCGGAGCCTCACCTTCTGCGGCGGCCTTCAGATCCCAACCTGCAGAGAAGAAACGCGCTCCGGCGCCGGTAATAATCGCGACGCGTAGCTCAGGGTCTTCACGAAAAGCCAGGAAAACCTCGCCCATCTCAAAGCTTGTTTTTGCATCGATGGCATTGGCCTTGGGTCTATCCAGGGTGATTTCTAAAATGCTGCCATTTCGGGTGACGTGCAATGATTCGCTCATGTTAATACTCCATTTAGAGCCATCTCAGATGACTCTGATTAAAAGATCAATTCACACTATTTAATTCAATTCACGCAAGAAGTTTTTTGTCGACTTTACACGTACAAGTTCTTGGGAATGACTCTCTTATTTCCACATAAGATGGAACTTTAAACTTCGCCATATTTTCAGAGCAGAAATCGATAATCTCATCGATACTCAGTGACATTCCCTCATTAAAAATTACGAAGGCTTTGACCGCTTCATCACGAATATGATCGGGCACACCGATAACCGCAGCATCTAAAATATCGGGATGCGACATCAGCACCTTTTCAATTTCACTGCTTGAGATATTCTCACCGGAACGTTTGATCATATTTGTCTTTCTATCGACAAAGTAAAATAAGCCCCTCTCATCGACATAAGCCTTATCGCCGGTAAATAGCCAACCATCGGCAGTCAATACCTCGGCTGTCGCTTCGGGATCCTTATAATACCCCTTGAGAATCGTTCTCCCGGGCACACCTTTGACGCGCAGATCACCAACAACGTTGGGCCCTACTTCATCGCCGTTGCCATCTGTGATCTTGGCTTCATAGGATAATCCGGGCCTGCCGATAGAGGGCCAGTGACGCTCTTCACCAGGCGTATCACCAATCAGGCCAACTAAGGTTTCAGTCATGCCGTAGGAGTTGAAAAGCTGAACATTGAAACGTGTCTCAAAATCCAACTTTTCCTGATCTGAAATATGCATAAAAAACAGCATGTCACGCAGACAGTGGTCACGTTCATTGGGCATAACAGGCTGCAACATCAGGGTTCGTACTATCATCGGCATGCTGTGGGTGATAGTAGCCCTGTAGTCACAGATCTGTTTCCAAAACCTGCGTGCACTGTACTTTTCGAGCATGACAAGACGTGCACCGACGGTAAACGCTGCCATAGCCGCATTACACTGAAAATCGATATGAAAGCTTGGCATCATCGTCAGATAGGTGTCATCGGCTCTCAAATTGGTTTGCCAGGCGGTGTAATACCCTGCGAACAGAAGGTTACAGTGAGTGATCTCTACGCCTTTGGGTCTGGAAGTTGTGCCGGAAGTACATAATATTTCAGCGACATCATCACTGCTTAACGGCACAATTTTATCCAGCTGAGCAGATTGTTGACTCAAGAGTGTATCGAAATTGATGGCACCCGAAATATCACTGTTAACCGTCCTGGTAACTAAGATATTTTCAACCGTATTGTCATCATCCTGCTCTATCTGTTTATAGATAGGCAGGAACTCCTCCTCAATGACCGCCGCTTTTACATCACACTTGTCGATGATGTATTTACACTCCCCATAAACATATTGCGTGTTAAGAGGAACGATAACGGCGCCAATTTTTGCCAGACCAAACCAGCAAAATATGAATTGAGGACTGTTATATAACTGTACGGCTACCTTATCTCCCTTATTAATCCCTAACTTAAGAAATAGATTCGCCGCCCTGTTTATTTCGCCATTCAGTGCACTATAAGTTAACTCTCGGACATCGCCAGCAGCATCCTCAAAAACTAACGCTGTGTTATCACTATATTTACGCGCACGCTCTTCCCACATGCATCTGATTGTTTTGCTACCAACGATATCCATTATCAATGCCTCACTTACACTCAGAGACTTTGGCCAAGCCTTTCTCACTTAAACTTTGGATCTCTTCATCTGAGTAACCAATGTCACTCAGAATATCTGCGGTATCCATACCGTGCTTTGGCATACCACGCCAGATCTGACCCGGATTGTTCTTGAACTTTGGCATCACGTTAGGACCCTTGCAGGTCTTACCATCGATGTTTTCCCATTGTGTGATAGATTCACGGGCAACATACTGTGGGTTAGACTCAAGCTCAGGAACAGTCAACACCTTAGCGCAGGCGACGTTAAGCTCTGCAAATCTCGCCAACACCTCTTCGATGGTTCGAGTCGCCATGTAGGCATCCAGACTCTCTTCGACCTGCTCACCGAAAGGACATTCCACGCGATGAATAAGCTGAGTTCCTTCAGGGATCTCCTCGGTACCCCATAGGTGCGAGATATTCATATCTTTGAACATCTCCTCGATCTGCATAGCACCGACCAGCTCCATGACCACGTAGCCATCTTCACAGGTATAGAGACCACAACCGGCGTAATATGGATCTTTACCTTTGGTCATACGGGGACACATCTCGCCGCCGTTGAAGTGATCCATCATGAAGTACTGACCCATACGCAACATCACTTCATACATAGCGACATCGATACTCTCGCCGACACCGGTTTCACGTACACGGTACAGAGCTGCCAAAGCAGAGGTTGTCGCCGTCATGCCTGAGAAGTAATCGGCCGTATAAGGGAAGGCCGGCATAGGCTGGTCCTTGTCACCGTTTTGGATCAAGTAACCACTGAACGCCTGAGCGATGGTGTTATAAGCCGGAAGGTTAGTGTACTCATCGGTACCATACTGTCCGAAGCCTGAAAGGTGAGCTACAACCAGCTTCTTGTTACGTTCCCACAGAACTTCGTCTGTGATTCCGCGGCGGGCAAAGGCTGGCCCTTTACTCGCTTCGATGAAGATATCAGTGGTTTCCATTAACTTAAGGAAAGCCTCACGCCCCTCATCTTTAAAGATGTTCAGAGATAAGGCATGTAGGTTACGACGTGACAGCTCAGGATAGTTAGGCTGCACTCGAATAGTATCAGCATAAGCTACGTTCTCGATCCAGATAACTTCTGCGCCCCACTCGGCAAGCATCTGGGCGGCAAATGGCCCTGCGATCTCAATACCGGAAAATACAACCCGAACCCCGGATAGCGGGCCGAATGTAGGAGTGGTTAATTTCTTTGACATAATACCCTTCTCTTATATATTCAAACAAAGACTCTGCACGACGATTTGGCCGGCAACGTCTTAATAAAGACTCAAACGGACTTGAAGATAAGGCGTACGGGCTCATGAAAACGTGATAAAAGTGATGCGCGCTTTCAGGAACAGAGCAAGAATTCAATTTGCCTCCGCAGGAACTGCGGAGGCCTTACCGTACGGATTAACCCAGCACTAACTATCTGTATTGCTTAAGCACAGAACGACCAAGGGTCAGAATTTGCATCTCATCTGAACCACCAGACACTCTGTCTACACGGATGTCACGCCACATACGGCTGATGCGATGCTCACCGGCAATAGCGTAACCACCCAGAACCTGCATTGCAGAGTCAATTACCTCGAAGCCGGCATTCGCGCAGAAGTATTTGCACATTGCCGAATCACCGGAAGTCATGACGCCGTTGTCGCACTTCCAGGCTGCTTCATAGACCATGTTCTTCATGCTGTTAAGCTTGATAGCCATCTGAGCAAACTTATCCTGAATCAGCTGGTAGCGACCGATAGTCTCACCGAACTGAACACGCTGGTTGGCATACTTAGCCGCATCTTCAAATGCACAGTAAGCAGCACCATAGTTAGTCAGGGCAACCAGGAAGCGCTCAGAGTCGAACTCCTCCTTCACACGCAGGAAGCCATTGCCTTCCTCACCGAACATGTCTGACTCTTCCAGCTCAAGCTCGTCGAACTGCAGCTCACAACAGCTGTCCATCTTCAAACCAAGCTTAGGTAACTTTCCTAGCTTGATACCTGGCTTAGACATATCGACAAACCACTCGGTGAAGATTGGCTTCTCTGAATCGGCGTCTTTAGCCATGACTACGATGTAAGGTGTACCCGCCGCACTGGTGATAAAGCACTTGCTACCTGTCAGGTAAACTTTGCCGTTCTTTCTCTTATAGGTAGTTAGCAGGCTACCCACATCAGAACCTGCACTTGGCTCGGTAATAGCCGAGTTCCACATCTGCTTACCGGTACCACGTAGTGCCATGATCTTATCGATCTGATCCTGGTTACCGTGTCTCAATACCGTCGCGATGCCTGGCAGTTGATAAAGCACGTAAGTTGGAGCACCTAAACGACCCAGCTCTTCCCAGATAGCAGTCAGAGTCACCATGCCTTCGTTGAACCCGCCATGCTCTTCAGGAAGTAGCAGGCTGTCGATTCCCATCTCGGCTAACTCTTTAACAAACCTTTCAGGATACTGGCTATTTTCATCACACTCTGCGAAATAGCTCTCCCAGTTCTCCTTCTCCATCAAGTCGCGAATACCAGAAACAAATAACTCTTGTTCGTCGTTTAATTTAAAATCCATCGTTTATTCCTATAAATTACTACTACTTGGCTCAAAGTCTTGACCTGTCAGGCCAGGACTAAGAAGCCCATTTGTTTTTACCCGCATCTTTCAAGAAAGAGATAATCACCAAGATATTGACGATAACCAGCGGTGCACCACCGGCAATAATCGCCGTCTGTAGTGGCTTAAGTCCGCCCAGTGATAACAGTACGATACCGATAACACCAACCAGAACTGACCAACCTACACGGATCCAAACTGGTGGCTCGTTGTCTGCGTCAGCACCCTTACAGGTAGACATAGCCAGGGTGTATGAACAGGCGTTAATCAGGGTGACAGTTGCAAGGAAACATAGAATGAAGAAGCCCCACATGGTGATAGTGCTCATCGGTAGTGCAGCCCAGGTTTCGATGATGGCACGTGGTGCACCATGGTCAGCAATAAGCTGTGGCATGTTGATGATATTTTCATTCATCAGGTTCATGGTGTTACTGCCCAGAATAGTCCACAGGAACCAGGTAGAAGCAGTCAAACCGGCAACCATAGTCAGACAAAGTTCACGTACGGTACGGCCACGAGAGATCTTAGCCAGGAAGATACACATCTGGATGCCATATACGACCCACCATGCCCAGTAGAACACGGTCCAGTCTTGTGGCCAGCTGCCTTCACTGATTGAGCTTGTATAGAAGAGCATGCGAGGCAAGTAGTCCAGCATCACACCCACTGACTCGGTGAAGTAGTTAACTGTGAAGCTGGTTGCGCCGATAAGGAACACCCAAAACAGCATGATGATACTCAGGTAGCTACGCAGATCACTCGCAATCTTGATACCCTTGGTCAGACCGAAGGCTACACACACAGCGTTGAAGATAATCCATACAGAGATAACGATGGTATCGACTTCGATGGTGCGTGGAATACCGAACAGCCATTGAATACACTCAGTTACCAAAGGTGTCGCCAGACCAAGGCTGGTACCCATAGCGAGGATCAAGGCAACTACATAGACATTATCGATGAACGAACCGAGTACACCTTTGTGATGTTTACCCAGAACAGGCTCTAATGTGCCGCTTGGACGAACCACATCCATCTTCTTAACGAAAAGGAAGTAACCTAATGCCACGGTGAAGAAGCCATATCCCATCCAAGGCAGTGGGCCCCAGTGGAAGAGACTATAGGCAACACCCAACTCTTTGGCCTGAACCGAGAGAGATTCAAGCTCGAAAGGAGGATAGGTCACATAGTAGTAGACCTCCAGCGATCCCCAGTACAGTACAGCAGCTGAGGTACAGGATGCGAACATCAGGAAGATCCAACTTCCGGTACTGAACTCAGGCTTTTCCTGACCTAAGCGGTTATTTGCATATGGTCCCCAGACCAACCAGGCCCAACCAGCAGCCATAAAAATCATGTACCACTCAAATGCCCATCCCCATGAGTGGGTCAAGTAGTGAAATACATCACCAATAACGATATTTGCCGCGTCCAGATCCCTTACGGTCAAGTAAGAGAGCAATATGACGGCAATCAATGAAGGGAAAAAGATTTTAGGTTCAATCGTAACCTTCTTCTTTTTTCCTGCAGTGAGATCTACATCCATAGTTTTTTCATTCATCTTAATACATCTCCCTCTTTTTTTTAGGAGGATAATAGTTAAGGCTTCGAAGTTCTTTCAATCTGTGTATTTACCTGACTCAACAATCAGCACATACCCAATCAAAATAAAACAAATTAGACTCAAGCCAATCATTAAGCTTAATTAAAAACGCAAATCAAAATAACCTAACTCGCCTTTTTCATTTTCTTACCAATAGATAATAACCAATAATAAAACATCTTAAGCTTATCAATTAATACCTCTTGGCTGACGGCAGAATAATGCATTCACTAATCCTCTTATTCAGTGATCGTTATCACGTTCATTTGAAATAGAAAAAAATTGAAAAAAACCACTAAAAAAATGGTGTTACCCCCATCACAAAACAGGGGGTAAAGATGAGGTAAAAAGGAGCGTCAATTTAAGCTTTAGCCAGCCTGAAACCACAACAAAAACAAGCAGCGAAACAACCAAATGGCAACCGTAAACACTTGATTTGACTACACTTAGCATCATGCAAAAATTATTGGCTAAAACCCGTAACCGTTAAAATACAAGTGGAGAACAGGTAAAAAATATGAGTCAAAAATAGTATTTCTAATAGTGATATTAGTATGGCTAAAACCCCGTATTAGCAGAGCTAACATTAATATTAGAGCGGCTAAAAAACCACATAAAAACATTGAAAAAGAGATGGCATTAGCAGGGCTAATATTATTATTACACCAGCTAAAAACCCTTGTATTTAAAGAGCTAAACGGTCACTGAAATCAGGCCTATTAGAACCGCTAATATTAACGTTAGAAAGCCTAACAGCAAACAATTAATAAGTGTGACCCGTCTAACATTAGCGCTGACAATTCTAACCATATAATTGCACAGCCTACTAAATCAACATACGGTAATAAAACAATATACTTTTAAACTAAATACTAGATACATATTGAAATCGCTATAAATGATTTACTAATAACACCTATAGATAAGAGTTCTGATAAGCCGGATTGGCAACAAACAATAAGCATGCAGCGGTTTGACCATCAAGACATTATCTAAGGCGGCACTGGTAAGTTAATAGACATATAGCCATATATTGAATTTAGAAGTATGTAATATCTAAACTGGAGAAATAATGAAAATTATTACATGTTACAAACTCGTTCCTGAAGAGCAAGATATCGCAGTGAAAGCTGACGGTGTTCTGGACACCAGCAAAGCAGCACCAAAGATCAACCAATTTGACCTCAATGCGGTAGAAGCTGCGGTAGAGATCAAAGCCATGGTTGGTGAATGCAGCATTACCGCCTTAAGTGTAGGTGGCAAGGCTCTGGATAACCCTAAAGCACGTAAAGATATCCTCTCTCGCGGTCCTGACGATCTAACTGTAGTGGTTGATGAGAAATTTGAACAGACTCTGCCACACCAAACGGCTCGTGTCCTTGCCGCAGCAGCACAGAAAACAGGTTTCGACCTGATTGTTTGTGGCGACGGTTCCGGTGACCTTTACGCTCAACAGGTTGGTATGCAACTTGGTGAACTGTTACAGGTAGCTACCATCAACGCAGTGAGCAAAATCGTTTCGGCTGAGCCTGGCAAAGTCACCGTTGAAAGATCATTAGACGATGAAGTTGAAGTTCTTGAGATCACGTTGCCAGCGGTTATCTCTGTTTCAGCAGACATCAACGAGCCATCTATCCCATCGATGAAGACAATCTTAGCTGCAGGCAAGAAGCCGGTAACTAAGTTAGCAGCCGAAGAGATCGAAGTTGCAGAGATTCCGGCTCTGGTTGAATCAGTTTCAGTACTGGCACCAAAACAGGCCGAACGTAAGCAGATCATTATAGACGGCGATGATGAAGAGAAAGTCGCAGAATTTGCAGAACACCTGCGCAAAGCACTTAAGTAAGGGGAAAAATGATGAGCAAACTGTCAAATGTATGGGTATTTAGTGATATCGCTTCCCGTTTACCAGAAGTTATCGCAGGTGGTGTTGAGCTGGGCGAAAAAGTATCTGCTTTCGTCATCGGCTCTGAAGATGAGATAGCTAAGGCTTACTCACTGGGTGCAACCCATGTGTACTACCTGGGTGAAAAAGATGACGGCAAAGTCATCGAAGATTATGCAGACACAATGGCACACGCTATCTCGAACGGCGATGCAAACACCTTAATGCTCCTCGGTGCCACCAAGCGCGGCAAAGCTCTGGCGGCAAAATTAGGTGTTCAACTTAACGCAGGTGTTATCAATGACGCCTCTGAAGTCACTGTAGCTGACGGCGTTATTGCTAAACATATGGTCTATGGCGGTCTGGCGATCGGTGAAGAGAAGATCGTATCACCAATCGCTCTTGTCACTATCGGTAATGGTGTATTTGAAGCTGCCGAAGCCGACAGCTCAAAGACCGGTGAAGCAGTTGCTGTTTCATATATCGAGCCAAAAGCGGCTATCAAGTGCATCGAACGCCGTGCTAAACAGGGTGAGAGCGTTGACTTAGGTAAGGCAAAACGCGTTATTGCTATCGGTAGTGGTATCGGTAAGCAGGAAAACCTACAGATGGTTGCCGACCTGGGCTCTGCAATCGACGCAGAACTCGGCTGCTCTCGTCCGATCGCAGAAACAGAGAAGTGGATGGAACGCGAGCGCTATATCGGTGTTTCAGGTGTCATGCTTAAGCCAGAGCTCTATCTGGCACTGGGTATCTCAGGTCAGATCCAGCACATGGTAGGCGCACTGAGTTCACAGACTATTCTTGCGGTAAACAAAGATAAGAATGCACCTATCTTCCAATATGCTGACTACGGAATTGTCGGCGACCTAAACAAGGTCGTTCCGGCACTGATCAGCGCCTTTAAAGGTTAATTGAAGATCGGGCACGATTTATCTCCCGACGTAACACCGGGCAAATAAAAGCCCGGTGTTAAAACCAAAACTATGTGAAGAGTAAATTTGTATGTCAGAAGAAGCATTTGACGCGATTATCGTAGGAGCCGGGCTTGCTGGATGCGTTGCCGCATATGTTTTAGCAAAAGAGGGAGCGGATGTTCTCGTCATTGAGCGCGGCAACTACGCCGGCAGTAAGAACATGACAGGCGGCCGCCTCTACGCTCATAGCCTGGAGAAGGTTATTCCCGGTTTTGCTAAAGAAGCACCAGTTGAAAGAAAAGTCACCAAAGAGAAAGTCACCTTCCTGACCGATGATACCGGCGTTACCCTGGATTACCATAACGGCCGGGAGCAAACTTCGGTTCAGGAATCATATACCGTATTAAGGGGTGATTTTGATCAATGGCTGATGGCGAAAGCCGAAGAGGTTGGTGCCCAGTTCATTACCGGTATTCGTGTCGATGAACTCATCACCAAAGATGGTAAAGTCGTGGGTGTTCAAGCCGATGGCGACGAGCTGTTAGCTAAGGCAGTTATTCTGGCGGAAGGTGTTAACCCTGTACTCGGCGAAAAACTGGGAATGGTTAAGCCTAAGGTAAACGCCGATGCTATGGCCGTTGGTGCAAAAGAGCTTATTGAGCTTCCAAAAGAGGTCATTCAAGACAGATTTAACCTGTCCGATGACGAAGGTGCGGCATGGCTTTTCGCCGGTTCACCATCTAATGGACTGATGGGTGGTGGCTTTATCTACACCAATCAGACGACCGTATCATTGGGTATCGTTTGCGGATTGCACGGCATTGGTGAATCAGATAAAACCGTCCCACAGATGCTGGAAGATTTTAAAAACCACTCCATGATTAAGCCACTGATTGAAGGCGGTAAGCTGCTTGAGTATTCGGGGCATGTGGTACCTGAAGCCGGCCTGAATATGGTACCAAAGCTGATCGATGACGGCGTTTTAATCACCGGAGATGCTGCCGGATTCTGTCTGAACATAGGCTACACCGTTCGCGGTATGGATCTTGCCATCGCCTCTGGCGAAGCCGCGGCTAAAGCCGTATTAGCGGCACGTGCAACAGATGATTTCAGTGCACAAGGCTTATCTTCTTATCAGACTCTTTTGGAAGACAGCTTCCTGATGAAAGATCTGAAACTCTATAAAAACCTGCCTGCATTCATGGAAACCCCCAGGATCTTCAACGAATATCCAAAAATGGTTGCCGACATAATGGAAAGCATGTTCACGGTAGATGGCAGAGAGTCGCAGCCACTACGTAAGACCCTGATGAAGCATTGTAAAGAAGTGGGTTACATGAACCTGATTAAAGATGGCATTAAAGGAGTGACTGCAATATGACCGAACCAGTCAATGTAGACGTTAAACTTGGCGTCAATAAGTTCCATGTTGACGAAGGGCACCCACATATTATCTTAAAAGATAATCCTAATATGGGTGAATACCGTAAACTTGTGAACGCCTGCCCCGCCGGACTATATAAGCTTGAGGAAGATGGGACCATACGTTTCGATTCTGCCGGCTGTCTGGAGTGCGGTACCTGCAAATTCCTGTGCGGTGACACCATTCTGGAAAAATGGGAATATCCGAGAGGAACATTCGGCATCGAATATCGATACGGATAATCATAACGAAATTGGGTATCTCTGATACCCATATTTCTGGCCCCTACAAATTTAGAGTCAGAATAATATTTTAGAGACAAAGGTTACTGAGTATTAAATAACAACAATCAGTACTTTTAATATTTGGATTTAGCTTAATTAACAAGCGCGCAAGTTCATAACATTGGTGAACAAGCATGTGCTTAAAATATAAAGCCCATAGGCTTATTTGTTCGATGCGCGGTAGAAGCTAAAAATAAAGCTCAACCAAATAAAGCATTACCCTATATACAAAATAAATTTCACAATTTACAAAAAAAATTAAAGATATAATCAAAAACACTGGTTACATCACCATTATTGAAATGTAAATATTGTAATATTTTGACATGGGATTATCTGATTCGGTGAAATATTCGCTAGTACAAAATTAGTTCAATAATAATTTTGAAGCGTCTTTATAACCTTTCGTAACCAGGATTGTTGCGAACACTCTTAATAGAACAAATAAAGTCGGTGGTTAGTAGTATGAATTCAAAGAAAAACTTCGATGATATGGAATTTACTCCACTTCATAGAAAAATCATGCTTTGGGGAAGCGGAGGACCATTTTTAGATGGTTATGTATTAGTCATAATTGGACTGGCCCTTCAACAGCTCACGCCAGAATTAGGTTTAGATGCACAGTGGTTAGGTTTAGTTGGTGCCGCAACTCTGGCCGGCTTATTTATCGGAACAGCATTATTTGGCTACGTCGCAGATCTTGTTGGCCGTAAAAAAATGTTTATGATTGATATAGTTGCAATTGCCGTACTTTCTTTCGCAACTATGTTTGTCTCATCCCCCATCGAGTTAGTTATTTTACGCTTCTTAATCGGTATCGTGATCGGCGCCGATTACCCCATCGCAACCTCTATGGTCGCCGAATTCTCACCGACCAAGCAACGCGCATTCACAATGGGATTCATCGCCGCCATGTGGTACGTTGGCGCCACTGCAGCCAATATGGTCGGCTACCTTCTCTATGATGTTCAAGACGGTTGGAGATGGATGTTTGGTAGTGCGGTTATCCCCTGTCTCGTTATTTTACTGGGTCGTTTTCATCTTCCGGAATCTCCAAGATGGTTACTCAAAAAGGGCCGTGTTAAAGAGTGCCGCGAAATAATGCATACATTCTTTGGCAAAGATGTTGATATTAGTTTCGAAGAGGCTGAAGAAACTAAATATAGCAAACTGTTTGAACCAATATATTTAAAAAGAATTATATTTATCGGCACGATTTGGAGCTGCCAGGTAATTCCAATGTTTGCCATCTATACCTTTGGACCTCAAATAATCGAGCTACTTGGCTTTACCGAAGGGCAAGATGCTGCACTGGGTAATATCGTTATCAGTATCTTCTTCATGGCCGGGTGTATTCCAGCTATGTACTGGCTGAACTCTATCGGTCGTCGACCACTCTTGATCGGTAGCTTCGGTATTATGACTGCCTCGCTTGCACTGCTTGGCATAGTACAAGACCCAAGTATCTGGTTGATTGTAGGTGCCTTTGCAGTATATGCATTCTTCTCTGGTGGACCTGGGATCCTGCAGTGGCTCTATCCTAATGAGCTGTTTCCAACCGAGATCCGAGCATCGGCCGTAGGTGCGGTAATGTCCTTCAGCCGAATAGGAACCATAATCTCGACTTATGCGCTCCCTATTTATATGGCCACCTATGGAATATCTTCGACATTACTAGCAGGAGCTGTGATATCTCTGATTGGACTGGTTGTTTCTATATTTATGGCACCGGAGACGAGAGGATTAACTCTCGAAAAAACAAGCTCTGTAGATTTCTCAGCTTCAGTTGAACTAAATAGATAGAGTAAATATAAGTTTAAAAAGGAGTCCCGTACACCTGAAAATACGCACAGATACTGTACGGGGCTCAAGAGATTACCAAATTGGGATATAAACTTATAATTTAAGTCTATAGCTCCAAATATTTAACCGTCGAAATATCAAGATGTACATTCGGCAGAATCATTTATAAAAAGGAGGATGTCCGCACAGTCAGAAATGGATGTCGACAATGTCCGGAAACAACAAACAAATATATGACCTGTAATTAAATGGGCAAAAATTCAATTACCCGAATTTAATTACAACCTTACTTATATATAAGCACGAGCCTTTAGAAATATAAGTGCGAACTAAGCACTGTATAACTTAAATATAATTGGAATATAATGATGATGAAAACTAACAAAACGTTTTGTGTCTCTCTTATTGCAAGCGCTATTGCATTAAGTAGCTTCAACACCATGGCAGCAGCCGAAGAGGATGGCATTAATATTGGTGGTGCCGTACGGGTTAATTATTCATATAAAGATTACAGTGAGAGCTCAAAAGATAAAGCCGGTGATCTAACATTTGATATGGCATCACTACGCTTTGACGGCAAACTGGGTAACTGGGGATTAAAATCTGATTACCGTTTCACATCAAGCACTAACTATATTAAATACGGCTACGGCTACTACGACCTAAGTCCGGAGTGGGAGCTGCAATTTGGTATCAACCAGGTTCCTTTCGGCAACATAGGCTATATCTCTAACAGCTACTGGTTCGGTCTGCCATACTACCTTGGCTTCGAAGACGACTATGATGTCGGTGTGAAAGCCACCTTCCAGAAAAATGGTTGGCATACGGATATGGCCTTCTACAAAAATGCCGAATATGCAGCGAGTGAGAACAAGCAGTACGCGGCAGACCTATACACAGGCACCATCAACGGTACCGAGTATAACAACGAAGAGACAAACCAGATCAACCTGCGTCAAGCCTACACAATGGAACACCAGGGCGGCTCAACCACTTTTGGTGCCTCTGTTGAAGCTGGTCAGATCTACAACTCTAAAACCGGTAACAATGGCGACAGATATGCCATTGCCGCTCACCTGGACAGCAAGTTCAATGGTTGGAACCTACAGCTTCAAGCCATGCAGTATGAATATGATGCGGCTGACAGCATGGATGAAAACAAGATCGCCATCTCAGTGGTCAGCTGGCAGTATGAAATTGCCTCTAAGGGACAGGTGTACAACGTCAACCTATCGAAAACTATTCCTACCGAATGGGGTAGCGTGAAGTTCTATAATGACTTCGGATTGATGACACCGGATGTTGCCGACAAAACCTACGATGACAGTATGCAAAACGTATTGGGTGCGGCCATTTCTGCCGGTCCAACCTATACACATATCGACTTCATCATGGGTAAGAACATGACCTTCTCAACGGCAAACAACGACCATATCGGTCTGCCTGAAGTCGGTGATGATTGGGACAAGCGCTTCAACATCAGCATGGCTTACTACTTCTAAGCACAAGCACGGAAGAGGCTGGCAGTGGGCTTCACCCAGGCTCATTGCTCCTCTTCTCATTTAGGGTCAGCACGTTCTCATCTCGACGCATTAAATGGACATCTTATGACCCAGCCTTCGCCCTATCGAAGGCTTTTTT
The DNA here is from genome assembly GCF_947501225.1 of uncultured Shewanella sp. Lineage (GTDB taxonomy): Bacteria > Pseudomonadota > Gammaproteobacteria > Enterobacterales > Shewanellaceae > Shewanella. The sequence continues at coordinate 318,638 of NZ_CANMUW010000001.1, read as the reverse complement.
TTTATCACCAAAGGAATGAGGATCTCTGGTTATGTTCAACCTTAAAAACCTATCGGTTAATAACAAAATCGCCCTGGCCTTCAGCTGTATCGCCGTCGCGGTCATTGCCCTTAGCATGCTGTTTATATCGGGACTGAATAACACCCGCGATAATATTCTGACCCTGACAGATGAAGTCCTGCCCAATGTGTTACTGGTCGAGAAGATAAAGTTTGTCACCATCTTCATCCGTCGTGATCAGTTCTCTTTTCTGCCCAGTATCGGTGACCCGGCGATGAAGAGCTGGATGCAGACTACCGACAACATGATCAATGATGTCACTAAGATGATCAACACCTATGAAAAGAGCATCCAGACAGAGGAGGAGCGCCAGGCATTTATCCAGGCCAGGGAGAACTGGCATAAATACCTAAGCGCCCAGAGCGGCTTCAATGACATAGTGCTGCAAAACGATCTGTCTGGGGCGAACAAGTATCTGCTGAGCTCATATAAGCAGTTTAACAAGATGCAAGATGCCTTGACGCAGCTAACAGAGATCAACGTAGCCCGAACAGACAAAGACCGCATCAATACCCTTGAAGGTGTCAGCACTGCAACCATGAAGACCTACATCGGCGTAGGGGCACTATTTGTTCTGATGACGATAATGACCCTTTTCCTCGGGCGGCAGATTCGAAATCCTCTGCGCGCCGTAATGGCCATGGCTGAGGAGATAGCCAACGGTAACCTGACTCATCAGATAGATCGCGACCAGATAGGCAATGACGAACTTGGACAGCTGGCCGACTCCTGCATCAGCATGCAGAAGAACTTGCGTGAACTGGTCAATGAGATAGGTGGTGCCGTAGTGCAGCTAAGTGCCTCTATCGAAGAGGTTAGCGCCATCAGCGAGCAGTCATCCCAGGGGATGTCACAGCAACAAAATGAGATCACTATGGTTGCCACAGCGATGCAGCAGATGCAGGCAACCGTCAACGAAGTCGCCATGAATACTGAAGAGGCCTCAAGCTCGGCAAATTCGGCAACCGAACGTGCCGATCAGGGAAATAAAGAAGTTCAGCAGAACATGATTGAGATCCAGCAGGTTTCAGAAGTGATCGAAAATGCCGGTGAGATGGTAGCCCAGCTTGAGAAAGACTCGGCCAGCATCTCCATGGTGGTCGATGTCATCGGGGGCATCGCCGAGCAGACTAACCTGCTGGCCCTTAATGCGGCCATCGAAGCGGCACGCGCCGGCGAGCAGGGACGAGGCTTTGCGGTCGTCGCCGATGAGGTGCGCACACTGGCAGGCAGAACTCAGGACTCCACCCGCCAAATCGTAGAGATAATCGAAAAGCTTCAGGTTCGCGCCGTCGAGGCCGGGGCCGCGACTAAGCAAAGCTGTGAGATGATACGTACCTGCGTAGAGCAGACCCACGCCACCGGCGAGAAGATCTCCGAAATTGAACAGGCGGTCACTCAGATAGCCGCAATGAATATTCAGATAGCCAGTGCCTGCAGCGAACAAAATTCGGTGACCGAAGATCTCAGCCGTAGTGTAGAAACTATCAATATATCCTCATCGGAAGCGGCAACCGGAGCCGGACAGACGGCTCAATCCTGTATCGAGTTAAGCCAGCTCTCTTTGGGTCTCAAGAGCATGGTGGATCAGTTTAAGACCGCTTAATTCCACTCAACATAATAGCCTGCGCTTATCCTGGCTCTGTGGCACATCGCCACAGAGCCTTTATCTTTTTAGCTAAACCAAGCTCTTTTTATTACAATACTCGCAAACATTAGCCATATAGGCGCCTCACTGATCATTATTTCGGTGAGCACTCACTCTGAACAAGCATAAAACTGATGGCAAAACCCAATAAGAAGGGCCCTACCCGCACCGTCGACATCTTCTGTGCTAAATGTAAGGCCCAGCTGTTTAAATATCGAAAGGGAGGCAAAGGCGCCCTGGTCAAATGCTTCAAGGAGCGTATTGTCGAAGACTACACTAAGCTCGCCTGCACCTGCCCCGGATGCGGCCAGCTCTTTGCCCGGGACACTCTGGTCAGAGGTACCCCCGCATTTAAGATGGTGGGCGGAAAGGTCACGTTTAAATAGCTCCGCTCCTCACCTACCGAATCAGGAAGTTGCTTTAAACCGGAGCTCGGCTTGATGTTGGTTTACCTATCCGAACTCAGATGGTTCCGGTTTGAGCGACTATGCCAGAAGATGACCCGAATTGCTGCCGGGTCATCTTACTTGGCACAGATATAACCCCCCTTTAATGCTTAATGCAATTGAAAGAGAGACATCAAGCCTCGAAGGCTTTCTCTATCAACAGATCAACATAGGCCTTGTGAGCCTTGGTCGCTTCATCGGCTCCCCAGGGGAGGCTCCTGTGCAGAATTGACTGCAGCTGGTTCACGGCAGAAGACTTAGCCAGATGACCGTATTTAGAGTCATGGCCGAGTCCCGCGACTTTGATCAGGCGCTGCACATACTCAATCTGCAGGTTCTGGCTGGTAGACTTGAGCGCCTTTGAATCGATAAAGATCGCCGAGGTGAGATCATTCATAAACGTATAAAGACCGTACTCGTTACCGTAAAGTTCGCTATCTGAAATGCGCTGCAATACATTGGTGTGCAACAGATGACTCAGCACCGAAGATTGAAGGTTAAGCACCATCTTGTGCGCTTTGGGATCTTCATTTTTTCCTGAATGATCAAAGCCTCTTCGCTGGTGCTGCATGTAACCATAAAGTGGCTCTAAGGCAGCTAAGGTGTTCTCGGAAAACACATATTCAGCCAAGGCATTCATGGCCTGTTTTTGCGTTTCAGCTGCCACGGGGGTGTATGGGACAGTTCCCGGTGTTTTGCCTGCATCGACAAAACTCCGGTCGATATTCACCCCACCTATTTGACGGGAGATCACCACAGCTTGTTTTTTATACTCCCCATAGAGAACATTCACTGAGGTCAACAACTGCTGATAGGACCCGCCCTCTACTAGGGTTTTCCCCTTAAGTTCACTCAAATTTCGGTTAATCAACGCTATTCTGTCAACGGCATAGGCTACAGGGTTAGATGACATATCCCCGGTCATAATGAGTGGATCGATATGCATCCCGGTGCGGCGCATATCATCGGCATCGTTCCCGAAGGCTAATTCCCTCTCCGATGAACGACGCAATATGGCATCTAACCGCTCTTTTTCGGCAACTTTATCATCCAGTGCCACAGAGTAACCATACTCTATAGCCCAATAATCATAGGGGCCCAGCTCAGTCTGAAAATAATCCCCCTGCTCTACACCTATAGGAGCCAGATTAACCGGGGCATACTCCATCACAGAGCCGGTGAGCGCCCCTTGAGTGACAGCCTTATTGTGTACCTCTTTTTCATCCCACAGGGTTGAAGCCTTCATGTTATGATTTAAGCCAAGCGTGTGCCCAACTTCGTGCATCACCAACATACGAAGCCCCTCCTCCAGGATGGCCTTTTGCGTCATCTCACCACTGGCCAGGGTTTGTGCCAATAACTGGCCCTCTTGTAGCTGATGGCCCGAGCTGCAACTAAGCTGAGCACTCAAACCCGAAGCTTGTGCTTCACTCCCATAGTGAGAGGCTGTCGCTCCCTGGCTATAGATCTGTTCGACAGCCAGGTTATTTCTCATGAAACGATATTCCAGTATCAGATCGGCTCCCAGGATCTCTCCGGTCAACGGGTTAGAGACTGCACCACCATAACCGTTAGTTAATGGCTTAGGTGACGACATCCAGCGCAACACATTGTAGTTTATATCCCCCGCATCCCAGTCGGCATCATCGGGTTGTATCTTGACCTGAATGGCATTCTTAAAGCCCACTTTTTCAAAGGCCTTATTCCAGGTTAATACCGCTTGCTTAATCGTATCTCGCCACTCATAGGGGGTGGTGTTCTCGATCCACCAGGTAATAGGCTTAACTGGTTCAGATAAAGTGGCTGAGGGGTCCTGTTTCTGCAGATCCCAGCGCACAATCACATCTTCATAAGGCGCCCATGTGGTGGAAGTTTTATTATCAAACTGGTGGGTGAAGTAACCTACCCTTGCATCATCGCGGCGAGGCTCAAACCTGTTCTCAGGTAATTCAATAAAGGAGTGTTGGATCTTAATGGCCGCCACCCGAGGATCTGTTAGCGCAACAGAGCCCACTCCTCTGGGGTTATCGTTGTTAAACACATATTCGGCGACAACATCAACATTGTTATCATAGGTACGTTTCTTGATGATGCGAGACTTACCCGTATCCAGTTTTCCAAGTTGAAACTGCTCTTTATTACTACTCCCGTTAGCCCGGTGGGAGACTTGACTGAGAGCATCACTTAAAAACAGCTCATCGACATTAACCACCAGCTTGCCGTCTTGTTCGCCCTCAATTTTCAGGCTCGCCAGCACCGCCTCGCTGATATTTGCATCCTTGGCCCTACTGAGTGGGCTGCCTTCATCAAAGATAAAGCGAGGCGATTTAGCCACAATATCGATACGATCGAAATAGCGTCTGAACTCAACTATCTTCTCTTCGCGCTTAAAACCTCTGAAATCCCAGGTATCGGCCAGACCGTCGACGGTGTGAGCCGCATATAATAGAGGTGTATTCAGCTGCTCCTTTCGAATCAACATCAAGGTTTCACCGCTGCTTCTGTCCTGGTAAAAACTGAAAAGCCCCTTTGACTCTATCTTACCGGCTAACATATCACTCAGTGTTTGCTGCCCGGTTTCACTATCGGCAGCTAACACAGGATTCATGCCCGCTATCGATAAGATAACGGCTAAAGAGAGGGTAGATAACTTCATTTTATTTCCTTTCTGATTGACTATTATTTTTGTTCAGCACACTTAACATCATGAATTTCAGCTGCACAAACGCCCTCTTCCTGCAGAAGAGTTTCACAGAATTAATAAATCGAAATTTCCCCGGGCCTGATATCGAATACTAATCGAGAAGCTGCTTGAACTTACACGAGTGCAATAGGTTGAACTAAAACCTGCCTGTAACATCCACGAATCATCTGTTAAAACAATTCGAGTGGTAGGTTGTACTTTAGTTCAATTTAAATATCAGTAGTGAGACCCGTCGCTATCACACTATCGGTAATTGCCGATAGTGTTCTCGACATGAGTAAAACAGATGCTTTGTGGATCTAATGAAGTGGGGGAGCGATATCCAGGATCTACTTTATCTTAACCACTCAATGAGAAAATCGAGAAAAGCACGTATATGGGGCTTGGGGTATTGAGTGCCTTTATAGATAGCAAATATTTCACCACTACCCAATGCTCCGTGAGTCGCTTTCCAGTCGGGCAGAAGCTCGATAAGCTGTTTGTTAGCGACATAGGGTTCAACCATCCAGTCGGATAACAGCAGGACACCTCCCCCCTGCAGAGCAGCACTGAGCAGGGGCGAGCCCCCCTTCGAGATTAAGTTTCCTGTAACAGAGACCTTTTTCTCCACTTTTCCCTTACTGAAATGCCAGTGATTCCTCTGCCTTTCATGGCTGATTAGTAGACAGTTGTGGTGTTGCAGGTCTTCCGGTCTGGATATTTTTGAATGACTTTTAATATAGTCGGGTGAGGCAACAAGGGAAGTATGATTGGTAAGAAGCTTTCGCGCCTTCAAACGACTGTCTTGCGGTGTACCAATCCGGATTGCGAGATCGATATTTTCACTATTAAGGTCTACAACTTTATTATCCAGCTCTATCTCTAGTTTCACGTTCGGGTAGAGATCAAGAAATTTTGGAACGAGTGGCGCAAGGTAGATATTACCGAAGCTTTCAAACACTGAAATTCGCAGTATTCCTTCAGGCTCAGGATTACTGCCTTTCATCTCGCTCAACAGCTTATCGGCATCTTGCAGTAACTTAGCCGATTGAAGGTGAAAATATTGCCCCTCTTCGGTGAGAATTAACTTACGGGTGCTCCTCTTAAAGAGTGTGGTCTGTATCAAGGCCTCCAGACTATCAATATTGCGTGCAACCGATGAGGGAGCCATGTTTAATACCTGTGCAGCCTGCGAGAAGCTTCCTGACTCGACAACCTGATCGAACACCTTAATCAAATCTAACACCTGTTCCTCCTACACCAGTCACCTGAGAGTGATGCTTTGTAGTATCCCCAACCTTTGCGTTAAACGCAAAACTATTACAGCTTTAATGAATATTCCAGCAGCATATCGAATAGTGCACAATTTGGTCATCGCAATACTGCGCTCACTTTATTAAAACAGAGAAAATGAAATGTCTAAACGTATAGATCTTGCTCAAACACAACCTGCGGCCCTCAGCGCCATGTTGAATGTTGAAAATTATCTTTCGCTAACAGTGCTTTGTGCTAAGTTGAAAGAACTGATTAAGATACGCGCATCCATGATTAACCAGTGCGCTTACTGCATTGAAATGCACACGACTGAAGCACTAAAGGCCGGAATCGAACAGCAAAAACTGTTTGCCATATCAGCCTGGAAGGAATCCCCGTTATTCGACGACAAAGAGCGGGCGATTTTATCACTGACAGATGAGATGACCCTGATTGCCGACTCCGCCGTATCGGACGCAACGTATCAGACAGCCCTGAAGCAGTTAGGAGAGGAGCAGTTGGCTGAGGCCATGATACAGGTAATAATGATCAACGCCTGGAACCGCTTTGCCTTAGCGACGCAGATGCAACACTAACTAATCTGCGGCTGTATTAAACCAGTAAAAAAATCAGGCCTCTAAAAATAGAGGCCTGATATCAAGGTTACAGCTTATTACTCGTTACTCGTTACTCGTGGCCCGTAGCTCGTAGCTCGTAGCTCGTAGCTTAAAGCCTACAACTGATAACTGAATGTCAGCTTGGCATTGCGCTCTTCACCCGGCATACCGCCTAAGAACATCGCCTTGTTGTAATAGCTCTCGTTGAGCAGGTTATTCACGTTAAGCTGTAACTTCCAGCTGTCGGTCTGATAACTGACGGCGGTATCTACCACGGTATAACTCGGTACATAACCGGTCGGGATCCCGAATGAGCTGGAGTTAGTGCTGCGCTCATCGACATATTTCGCCCCCAGGCTGATCTCAAGCGGGCTGCTCAGTGAGAACCAGTCGGCGCCATAGGTGACCCAGGCACTGGCGGTGACGTAAGGCACCCCTTTCTGGCGGGTATCATAGCTGCTACGGTTTGGATCTTTCTTATCTCTGGCATCCTGATAGACACCGTTGACATTGATGGCCCACTGCTCATTGAGATGTGCATTCATATCCAGCTCGACGCCTGTGGTCTCTTCGCTGCCATCATAGAAGTTTTCAGGCACATTTGGACCCGATACTCCCGCCTCGTAGTCCGGATTACTGTACTGCAAATTGGTACGAGAGCTCTTGAAGAACACCAGAGAGGTCAGCATCTGATCGTCAAACGCTTTAATTCGCATACCCAGATCATCGCTGATAGATTCAGAGTCCTGCCTGTCCGAGCCATCGCCATTGATGCCACCCAGCATGCTGTATGCCGTGCGCCCCTTGGAGTGGTTGACGAAGAATGACAGGTCATCGGTCGGCATATAGGTCACACCTAAGTTATAGGTGATGCCGTTATCTGTTGTATCGGCTTCCGGCGTCGGCTCTGCGGCGCTGGCGCGATAGCGGGCGTCGACACCGAAGTGCTCATAGCTCTGCTTGATCTCGTTGAATGCGACGCCGATACGGGTCGTGAAACCATAGTCGAAGTAACCGACATGCTGCAGGCCTACGCCCCAGGCATTGACCTTCTTGTTGTAGTTGCTGGTCATCAGAGGATCGTGATCCTCGAAGCTACCTTCGGCCCAGTTCGGATTACGGATATCATAGATATAGGGCAGTGTTCCCTGATAGATAACCTCACCAGCCCTGTTCTTGATCACCTTATCGGCATCATAGATAGAGTACTGTTTGAAACGAATATCTCTGTCTTCGAAGTTGGCATTCACTAACAACTCGTTATCGATACCGGCAAATTCGAAGTCATATCTGAGATCGGCAAAGTACTGCCATGAGGTCTCATCGGCAGAGACCTGACGGTACTCCTGGCGGCGCGCGGCATACGGGTAGAGGACACCGTCTTCGACAAGGGGACCACGGGGATCGGCGTTGATGGTGCCGCGACGATTCCAGTATACATAGTTATAGGCGCCCGTCTGGCGTGAGAAACCTGAGGTGTAATCACGGTACTGCAGCTGCTGGTTCAAAAACAGGTTATCGTTAAAGAAGATGTTATGGGTCAGCTTGAACCTTAGCTCTTCCCCCTCGTTATCTTTCGCCATAGGTGAGATGATCCCATTATGACCAAACTCATAAGGGGTTAAACCATCACTGGCGGCTAACGAGTCTGCTAACTGCTGACGCTGCTCGTCGGTCAACTGGATGCCTTTACCTTCAGGATCATTGATCAGGTCTTCCCAACCCGCCTCACCCGCCGTTTTGCCACCGACCGAGTCGGCATTATAGATCCGGATTGGATGGCCGATTGAGTCTACCGCAATGGCGTCTTTGATATATGAGGCCGACAACATCAGGTCCTGTGAATCATCGAACACATATTTTAGTGAGCTGTACACCTCATCCCTGTCGGTGCCGATATCACGATAACCGTCGCTGCGTGCCGTCTTAGCCACGACGCGATAGGCCAGCTTGTCACTCAACCCGCCGGTGCTGTCCAGGCTTAATGAATAGGTATCCCATTGACCGAGCTCGACACCGATCTCATTTTTAGACTCAAACTGCGGCTTCTTCTCAATCAGGTTTATCACACCACCGGCACTGCCCATGCCATAGAGTCCGGTCGCAGGACCTTTAAGCACCTCGACCGACTCGACATTGGTAAGCGAGCGTGTCGGGTTAAAGGTGTTACCCAGACCCGCACCGCCATACATGCCGTCATAGGTATAGTTTGCGCCCAGGCCGCGGATAACCAGGTTATCCCCGATACCATAGTTGTTACCCGCCTGCGTCACGCCACTGATGTTGCGCACTAAGTCCTGCAGACCGTTGGCGCCCTGAGCGTTAATCAGCTCCTCATCGACAATCACAACCGCCGCAGGCGTTTCCATCAAAGACATATCCGACTTAGTGGCAAGCCCTGAATTCATGACCACCTGATTTTGTCTTCCATAGACGGTGATACGTTCTACATCCGTGTTTTCCAGCCCTTCTGCCTGCACCGCATGAACTGTCATAGGTAAAAATGTCGAAGCACAGGCTACCGCAAGTAGTGAAAAACGAAATTGATTCATCTGTTATCATCCCCTCAAATATTTGAGCGAATGATAACGATTAGCATTTAGATTACAACACCTGTTTCATGGCCTGATACAAATGTGTGCGCCCTGCGGCGGTTTTAGGGTGAACTTTTACAATGTAAAGACGAGCGATTGCTCAACTCTTAATCAACATTGATAATCTCCTCAGCACATTCTGTTTTTACACGGTTATTTAATGAGCTGATTGTTGTCAGGAAACGGCGCAAGCAGAGGAGGTATCTAAAGAGGTAAAGGAGAGGCGGCTATTGAAACAGTCAGAGACTTTGAATCAAAGCCTCTGACTGAATTTGAAATAATGAATCAGCACACTTGAAACCTGCCAAGCCGGATTTGAAGAGGGTTCTGTTTTGACTATCGGTAGATAAGTTCAGGTGACTGTCTGCAGTATTGGATTAAGTGCTCGGTCAGCCTATCGTAGAGATCTTCCTTCACATAGGGCAGCTCTTCAATGTAGACACGGCTATCTAACTCGGTGGGCAGAAGGAAGTGGCTGAGCCTGTACAGATCTTCTGCCGCCGAGCACTTCGCCTCCTCACTCATTGTTGCCGCGATAACCGACCCAGAAGAGGTAAATACCTCAGTGAGAAATGCTATCAAGTTGTCGAACTCCTCATTCCAGTTGAGGTTGCCATTGTTCTGAGCTTCCCAGGCCAGCAGTTCGATCGCACGGATAACCTCCCCCTGAAGGGTATCGGCGCGTCCCGACGAGGGAACCAGGTTCTCCCATATCCACAGTGCTATATCCTGACTGCAGCCGATAAGTTTGATCTGGCCAGAGGCTGCCCCGCTCTGCGGAGAGTGAGAATCCGGTAGATGAGCACCGTTAGTTTGCGGGTCTTGCGTTTGAGTCATTGGCATATAATAGCGGCTTAGTTAATGTATCGGCTTATAACTGATGAGCCCGGCATTGTAATGCCAAGCTCACAACGAATAAAGCAGAACAATGCATGGGTTCAAAATGGCTCAGAATAAGCGGCGTTTGAGCGAGACACAACCCAGAACCAATAAGCCAAGCAGAGAGAGCGACCCGCCACCGTGTCCCTCACTGCTACTATCACCGATATAAACAGCATCACGGTCACTGCTCTCTAGCGGCAGCGCATAGAGGTTATCGGTATCATCCGAGCTGATCGTGGCAACAATGTCATCGAAGCCCACCTCATAAAGATCGATCAGCACATCGTAATGATCTGTCGGGTAGCCGGTATGCAGAGTCGTTAACACCTCGAAGTCATCGTCAGCGGAGTCACCGATAATGGTGAATATATCGGTAGAGTAGTAGTGTACCCATGGGCCACCGTTGCGGCTCAGATACAGCTCCGCATAGACATCTGCACGCTCATAACTGCCAAAGCCAATCAAGTCTGCATCGAAAGTCACACTGAATGTCTGATAGAAGCCATCGAAGTCATTATCGGTAAACAGTCGACTGCTGGCCTCATAGATTGAAAACTGATGGAAGATAGGGTTAGCGAATTGAGTGGCTTCTGCCACTTTTTGCCTGGCATACTTTGATGACGATTGACCGCTTTTATGAGCTGCAATCACCTCCTCCCGGGTTCTGTTCTTACTACGGTTCTCAGCTTCGCCACTTATCAGCTGCTGCTGTTTTTTCTGAGCGAGCGTTTGCAACAACTGATTGTCCGCCTGAGTACTGTCAAGCGCCGCACCTTCGGCTTGTGTCGATTGAGCAATGTTTGTCTCTCGCCCCACAGAGAAGCTCTGCTGAATCAAGCCGGAGCCATCTACCACTTCACTCTGGTTTAATGGAGCTGCGCCGGCAGACGCCGATAGCGAGATGCTCAACGCCAGAACACTCAATACAGAGGCTATAGATACACCAGATTTCAGAGCAGGGGAAAAGACCCGGTTACCCCCTAAGCTATGCCCGGCAACGGGGACACTGTTTTGCTTCTTATGGCTCATATTCGAGTTACTGTTCATATTTAAAGCCTCATCAATATTATCGGTTGTTATGGCCATTAGAGACGAAACAAAGTGAACACAAGCTGAACGCTGAAAATTGAACAGTTTACCCAACGCCTCCCGGCCTTGACCCAGCCACTTTCTCCTGACCGGGTAAATTCAGCTGACGTTCATCTAAGATCGGTTATTCATATCGGGTAGTTAAAACAGACTGACAAGCGGCAGGAGCAGGAAGAGATAGCAGACATTCAGGATGAGGCATTGGCAGTTCCTTAATATGACGGGATCTTTTACACTAGCCTATAACAGCTATCCTGGCAGCGAGCGGGGCATTTAATGAAATTTGGTTCTATGTTGGTACTCATAAGTTGCACTCTTATGCCGTTTTACGGAAAGGCATCGGGTACCCAACTAGCGGGGGTTAGCGCTGCTTCGATGAGCATCGCCGCCCAGTCATCAAAAAAAGCCCCCCAACAACTCAAGGTCAGGAGTGTTGAACAGGCGATTCAGTTAGTAAAGCGTCAATATCAGGGAAAAGTGCTCAAGGCACAATCGAGCCGGGTCAACGGTCATCCGGGCTATAGAATTAAGTTGATATCGAACGAGGGAGTGGTGTTTTATGTCTCTGTCGATGCCCAAACCGGCAGCATTCGAAGAAACTAGCCCCTTAAGCAGATAGCACTTTATGAGTAAGGATAGAAAACCATGAGAGTTCTTCTGGTAGAAGATGATATTGAGCTACAGACCAACTTAAAGCAGCACTTAGTAGATGCAAACTACAACATAGATGTTGCCGATGATGGTGAAATTGGATTGTTTCAGGGCACCGAATACCGTTACGATGCAGCGATTATCGATGTCGGTTTACCTAAGCTCGATGGCATCACATTGATCAAGACACTGCGGGAGCAGGAGATTGATTTCCCTATCTTAATCTTAACGGCCCGTGACAGCTGGCAAGATAAGGTTGAAGGGCTCGATGCCGGCGCCGATGACTACCTCACTAAACCCTTTCATCCAGAGGAGCTGGTCGCCAGACTCAAGGCGCTAATCCGACGCTCTGCAGGTAAAGCGAGCCCAGTGGTTAATAATGGCCCCTTCAGCATCAACACCAGCAGCTTAGAGGTAAAAAAAGGCGAACAGGTGATCACCCTGAGCGGCACAGAATATAAGATATTTGAATATTTTATGCTTCACCCAGGCGAAGTGATATCAAAAACCGTACTCACGGAGCATATATACGATCAAGATTTCGATCTCGACTCTAACGTTATCGAAGTCTTTATCAGAAGACTGAGAAAGAAGCTGGATGTGGATAACCAATTCGGCCTCATAGAAACCCTGCGGGGCCAGGGCTATCGCCTGACTCAAATACCTAAGACAGAACAAAGCGATGAGTAACTGCTCACCCGCTCCTGAATCAGGGCCCCCTGCGACACCAAAAAAAAGGCTGCTGAACTCACTCAAGGCCAGGCTGATTGTCAGTGCCTTGCTGTTGATTTTGGTGCTGCTGCCCTTAATTGGTTTCACCCTTAACGACGCCTTCAGGCAACAGGTAAAAAGCGCCGCAAAAAATGAGCTCAGCGCCTATCTCTACTCTGTGTTAGCCGTCACCGAGGTCGACAATAGTCGCCTGTTAATGCCAGAGCTGTTGGCTGAAAATCAATTTAATGTCATTCAATCAGGTTTGTATGCACTGATATCGACACCGGACAAGAGCTCGGCTAAAAGCCTGCTATGGCAATCTGATTCATTTCTTGGGTTTAAAGCGCCACCCAAACTGCCTCATCCGGCAACGGGTCACAGTGAGTTCAGTGAAATAGTTTTGGAGGGAAAGCCCCATATTATCTATAGCTTCAGTGCCAGTTTCGAGCAGAGAGACAATAGCCGCTTTCCCATCACAATACATATCGTAAAAGATCAGGCCAACTTTCAGCAGCAGATAGATCAATTTACCCGGCAACTCTGGAGCTGGCTGCTTATCCTGATGGTGCTGCTGGGCATAATTCAGCTAGCCTGGTTGCTCTGGACCCTAAAGCCCCTCGCCAAGTTCAAGCAGGAACTCAATGATGTAGAACAGGGACGAGCCATGCAGCTCAAGGCGGATTATCCGACAGAGTTACAAGCCGTTGCGCGCCAGCTTAACGCCCTGCTCAATACCGAACAGAGCCAACGTAAAAGGTACCGAAATGCCCTGTCCGATCTGGCTCACAGCCTGAAAACTCCCCTAGCCGTGATCCAGAGTCAAAAAGATCTCAGCCAGAGCTCCTTTGAGCAGATAACCGTGATCAATAAGATCATCGGCCATCACCTCAAACGGGCCCAGAGTGCTGCTGGCTCTTCGTGGCACTTAGGAGTCAGGGTCAGCTCGGTCAGTGAAAAACTCGTCAGAACCTTAGGGAAAATCTACCACTCTCCTGAAATTGAGATCGCCGAATCTGTCGATAGTGAGGCCATCTTTAAAGGAGATGAGGCCGATCTGACCGAGATACTGGGTAACCTGCTCGATAATGCCTGCAAAGCCGCTAAATCCAAAGTGCTGTTAAGCGTCACCTCCGGTGATGGTCAGTTAACCATAGCGATAGAGGACGACGGCCAGGGCGTGACTCCCGAGCAGCAGAGCCAGATATTCGAGAGAGGGATCCGCGCCGACTCCTACGGCCAAGGTCACGGAATAGGCCTTGCCATAGTGCGCGATCTTATCGACAGCTACAACGGCAAGCTGTCTGTCTGTGACTCACAAAAACTGGGTGGAGCAAAGTTTGAGGTTGGCTTCAGCCAGGGTGAAAGCTAGGGTAGACTTTATCTAAGGCCGGCTTTAGCCGGGAATTTTGTCCAAGAATGCTTCGCGGCTAAAGCCGCTCCTACAAAGGAAACCGCTCCCGATTCTTCTCCTCCCGGCCCTTTCAGCTTGTGTTCATCTTCGACTCTTTATCATGACTATAAAGTCAAAGAGAAGAGTTTGGAGACGACATGAAAACATTCATGCAATGGTGTTATCTATCCCTGCTGTTAATCTTCACTCCAGTGGCGCTGACTCAAGATGTCGCAGCCCGGGAGTTAACCAGCAACGAGATAGAATCCGCCTTCAGCGAAGCTGAGCTCGAGCAGATACTGGCCCCCATCGCACTGTATCCCGACAGCCTACTCACCCATATTCTCATCGCGGCGACCTACCCGCTGGAAGTGGTCGAAGCTCATAGGTTAAAGAATAAAAACAGGCTGCTGCCGACCGAGCAGCTAATGGAGAAGGCTGAAAACAGGGAGTGGGATCCCAGTGTAATGGCTCTGCTCGCCTTCCCAAACGTGCTGGAGAAACTCAGTAACGACTTAAGCTGGACGCAGAAACTGGGGGATGCCTTCCTTCAGGATGAAGCTAAGCTACTCGCCAGCATCCAATCGTTGAGACAGCAAGCCGATGAAGCCGATAGCCTATCCCAGATGGACAATGTGTCGGTCACACGGGTTAACAATCAGATTGTCATAGAGCCCGCACAGCCAGAGGTGATCTATGTGCCCTACTACGATCCGCGTGTCGTGTATGGCCATTGGCGATGGTATAGATACCCTCCGGTATATTGGGCGCCTTACCCATATTATGTACGCCGCCCCCATGGACATTTTTACTGGAACACTGGCATACATATCACCTTTAACTACCACTTCAGTGCGTTCCATTGGAGCAGGCATCATATTGTGGTGACACACCATCATAATTCTCACCACTACCGTCACAGAGGCAGAATCGTCACCAGTCACGGGGCTCAGCGCTGGCAACATAAACCACAACACAGACGGGGAGTGGCGTACCGCAGCAACCATGTGAAACAGAGGTATAACAGCCAGCGTCCAAGCATGACCCATAGCAAACAGGTAAGAAAAGCCGAACGTCACCAGTTAAATCATGGGAACACAAAATACAACCGACTTAATAAGGAGAGCCGTCAGCGGGTGAAGAGCCATCAGCTAAACCATAAAATAGGCAAGAGTCGTGAACAGCAATTTACCAATAAGCTTTACCAGGCTCCCAGCCACAAGCAGATAAAGAGCCATCAGCCTGTAAAGAGACATCAGTCAGTGGAAAGCCACCAGCGAGATGTGAAAAGCCGTCAGCACCGAGGCTATAAACAACCAAAGCTGAGCCATCAGCGAGATACGAAAAGCCATCACTCCACCAGACCGAGCCAATCCCCTGCCCATAAGAGCAGGGCTCACAGTGGCAACTCTCATAAAAGTGGGGGCCATAAACAAAGTGCCCCCCGGGCTAAGATACGCGATTAAAGAGCCGGCTCGGTTACTCCCATAAAATAGCTCAAATAAAATAACAAATACCGCGACTTAGCGGTATTTTCTTTTGCATAACCTTACCTTTCGTTTCTCCAAAGAAGCAAGCTCATCGCTGCGCTTGCAGGCTCATCCCATAGTATCGGTAATAGCCGATGATATTACTGCCGATAAACAAGAACTCCATCAACACGGCCGTAGGCGAACCGGCAAGATAATTGTGTATCAACCACAGCGAGGTCCCTACAATCATTAGTTGCCTCAGACGGTGATCGCTTTGACAAAACGCCGCCGTGGTTTGAAATACCGTTCCGCCAAAACTCAACAAGCTGATTAAGCCGGAAAACGTCATGCAGGTGATTACTAAGGCACTGGTTAAAAAGAGAAACATCAATTTCTTGGAAGTAGTAAAGATGCTGGTGAAATAACGAAAGCTCGCCAGCAGCATCAGGCCTGCAGCGGTCCACTGCTCAAGTAAAGTGAAATGGGCGCTAATCAAGATGCCCGAGACACATAAACAGCCGACGATTTTTTTCCTCTGCTTAAATTGAAACGATACCAGATCGAATACAATAGCAATGATAATTAATACCTGAGACCAGATAAATAGAGACACAAGCTCCCCCTGCAAACACAATGAAAAATAAGCAGGGATTATGGAGATAAATCACGACGGAGAAATTAACTTAAGTTAACCGGCCTCGCTATTTCTCGTTTTTAATTCTCTCTTTTAATTCTGGCTTTTAACCGAGACAGGCTGACGGGACTGATACCGATATAGCTGGCAATTTGAATATTGTTAAGCTTGTTCAGCCAATGTGGCCAATACTTCTGTAGATGCCGATACCTCTGCTCCGGAGTATTGAGTAACAGTAGGGCCTCTTTCTGCTCTTTGAATATCAACTGTCGCTGCAAAAGTGCTACTTTGGCGGGTAAAAATTGAGGCAGCGCCAGCAAACTCAAGGGGATTTTTATCACCTCAGCATCACAGATTGCTTCGAGTTGATATTGAGCCGCCACTCCTTGCAGCCAGCTTGAATAGAGGAAACAGAGTTCCCCCTCAAAATAGAACTCTTTACACCGCTCAAGGCCACTCTCACCATAGTGACAGGCTCTGAGCATGCCAGACACGATAAAATAGCCATATTCCTGCTCGGCGCCCTGAGCGAGTAATACCTCACTTGCTTTCAGTGAGAGAGACTTAAATTGGAACAGTTGTGATGTCACCATCTGCTCAGATATACCTAAGTCGAAGAAAAACTTAACTACCTCAGTGAATTTACTCACTACAAAACAACCTGCCCCAGGAATTATATCCGCCAAGACTAGCACATTAACCATAGAGGGCGTGTTTAATGAGTTCAGGCTTACCAGATTTTCCAAGGTGGCAAGCTTTTCCCTTAATGGTTCATCTATCGCTTAAGTTCGGGGGTAGAAGCAGATTTAAGTCGGGTGTTGAGGTCAGAATACTGCTCAAGATAGTGTTGTAACAAGCGCTTCCCCTGAGTTTTACGAATTTCCGACAGAGTTGACCAAAACGACAGGGAAAACTCAGGGTATGCCTTATACCATTGATGTGAGACGGGCATAAACCAATGCACTCGCATAAAGGGGCGGGTTAACGACTCCAACTTATCGCTAAGTTGCAGATCCATAACCACCCGGCGACCAATAGTCTCCTCAACAACATAACCATCCAGACGCTCCAGCGCCAGCAATGCGAAACCATCGGTAAGGGAGAGACTTTGTTCATGTAGCACGCCCATTGCACTCAGCTTTTGATGCGCTATGTAGCCCAGAGGTGCCGCAATGCCGTGGCGGACTCCGGAAAAACTTTTTCCATCCCAGGTGAGAGCTGAACCTGACTTTGTATAGATAAGATAATCGACAAACCAGATTGCCATCTCATTATCAACCGCCTCCCCAGCCTTAGGAAAAACGCCCCAGGAGTCACGTTCAGATGCCCAGATGGCGGCAATGATCCCATCGACTTTTCCTTGGCTCAGTTGTTGGATGCAGCGCTTCCAGGGCATAAAGGAGAAGTTTAACTCTATAGCAAGTTCCTCGGCAGTAAGAATTAACAGATCCGCTAAAACACCATGTTCACCTAAAACAACGACCCCCTCTTCGGGTACTCCCTGAATAAATGGCATATTATCTTGCATCTCGAAACAAATCCGAAATGGTCTGGAAGGCGACTCTGCAGCTATTGATGTCCCTAAGGTTACCCCCATAGAAAACGTCAATAGCATGAGATAAAAACATAAACCGGATAAGCGAGTCAAAAACCAAGACCACAGAGTCAAACCTGCTGAAATAATGATATTACTCAAGATGATCTCCGTCAGCCAAATATTCCGATACACCTTAAGATCTTTTAGTAGATGAACGCCTCTTTGTCCATCATTACAAAGAGAACACAGTTGTACTTAAGCTTTATCGTCGCCGGCATATCAACACGCTCTCTTACAAAATTTCCAGGATCAGAGCAGACCAGATATCTATCACTCTTGGCTGGGCATATGTTATAAATAGGTTAAATTCACTCATTATCAAGGATAGAAGGGGAGCTAGATTTGATTATTGCTGAAACGGACAGGCTGATTTTAAGGCACTTCAACGAGACGGATACTCGTGCCCTATACCTGCTTAACAGTATTCCCGAGATATTGACCTATATTCCGGGCGAGCCGATGTCATCAATATCCCAGGCCGAGCAGATTTTGAACGAGGTCATACTGCCAAGCTATGAAGAGTTAGGTTATGGCCGCTGGGCCGTCGAGCATAAAGCCGATAGACGCGTCATAGGCTTTTGCGGGCCAAAATTTGTCACCGAGTTTAATGAAGTCGAACTGGGCTATCGCTACCTACCTCAATACTGGGGCAAGGGAATTGGCTACGAGGCCGGAGCTAAGGCGTTGGAGATCTTCCCGCAATTTGGAATAGATGAAGCGATAGCCTTAATCTTACTGGGCAATCGAGGCTCCGAAGCACTGGCCAGAAAGGTGGGCATGAGCGAGCGTGGAAGAGACAGGTTTATGGGACATAAAGTCACGGTATTTCATAAATACTTAACCCGAGAGAAAGCAATCGGCAACTGTGAGTAAACAGATCTGTTGATGAAAAGCGGGAGCACTTAGGCTCCCGCTTTTCATTTTACCTTGCCTCCGGCTCTCTATACCTTAAATTGTGTCAGCTGATTAGAGAGGGTTTCGCTGATACGATTTAACGCCTCACAGGTCTCCACCGTTTTCGATACCTCTATCGAAGTCAGGTTAGACAACTCGTTGATCTGAATCACACGCTGATTCAACTCGTCGGTGACTCCGGTTTGCTCCGTTGCGGCGTGGGCTATTTGAGTATTCATCTCGGTCACGGTATGCATAGAACCGGTAATAGCATCCAGCGCCTCACTCGCAGATTGCGCCCCTTTGAGCGTGTCGGCACTTACCGTCTTACTGGACTCCATCGCCGTCACGGCTTGTTTGGTCAGCGTCTGAATTTCAACGATGATCTCCCGAATATCGCTGGTACTACTTTCCGCCTTTGCCGCAAGGGTTCTGACCTCATCGGCAACCACCGCAAAACCTCTCCCCTGCTCACCGGCCCTGGCGGCCTCGATGGCGGCATTGAGCGCCAAAAGGTTTGTCTGTTCAGATACCGACTGAATCACATTGACCACAGAATAGATAGATGAGGACTTCTGATCCAATGAGTCGATAACATCGACCGCGCTTTGCACCTCTCCTGCAAGGCTGGAAACTGAACTCAAGGCACTGTTAACCACCAGCTTACCCGAATCTGCATGCCCATTGACCTCAACCGCAGCCGTTTCGGCACCGATCGCATTCTGGGCAACTTCCTGGGAGGTGACACTCATCTCATTAATTGCGGTGGCGATCTGCTCAACCTCCTGCTGCTGCTTGTGCATCGCCTCATTGCCATCCGTCATCGCCTGCAGGGTTTGATTCGAGGCCTGACGTAACTCCTCCATCGAATGAGTAACATCGGTAAGCAAAGCCTGAATTTTTGCCACAAAACGATTGAAGGCACCGGCAATCAATGCCATCTCATCATCCCCCTCCGCTTCCAGGCGCTGAGTCAAGTCGCCATCTCCATCGGCAATATCCTGCATCAGGTGCACTGTCTTGTTAATGGGGTGAATTACGGCCCTCACGATAAGCAGCACTGCTGCCATAGAGAATAGAGCCAGAATCACTAATGCAGAGACAAATAGCTTTTGCTGCCACTGCACATCCCCTGAGGCCTGAGTCGCCAACGCCTTAATTTCTGCGCTGGTGTCCATGGTTGACTGACTCACCTTAACTTGCTGTCGCAAGAATGCATCGAGCTGGGAAACTTTAGCGGCCTGCTGAGAGATCTGCGTACTGAAGTTGTCCATATTTTTCGACGAGTCGACAATATTGATCAGCGCTTCACGCCTGAGCCTTTCACTGATATCACCTATCTCATCGCTGACCTCTTCCAGAATAGAGAGCGCATCTTCATCACTAACATCTTCGGAAAGCTCTTCTATGGTACTCATCAACTCTGTCAGAGTCCCATTGATGTCGTCGACCTTCTTGCTGATCAGCTTAGTTCTTTGGTTTGCACGCTTGATACCATCGACTATCGACATCATATCGGCATTGATGACACCCAGTTGCTGACTTCCGCTGGCAGAGCCCTGAGTAGCATTTTCGGCACTTCTGGCACTACTGGAGGAGGCATCGACAACCTGAGAAAATCGTTGAGACAGACCATTAAAAGAGAGCCAGGCCCCCAGACTAATTCCGATAAGAAGAACACACAGTAGAGTACCGCTTGCATATAACTTTGTTTTTATTAGCATAAAGTTATCTCCGCTAAGTTAAGTTCTACTATTTAGCAGCCTCTTTCTCATACAGCTTAACCGCAGCATTCATCTGCTTAAGCAGCGGTAGATTAGATTGAGCAACGGCATCAATTTGCGCCTCAGATATCGTAGTCGTTTTATAGTCGGCTCCCTTTTCAACCAATGGCTTAAACTTAACCCATAAGCCGTCAACCACATCGAGTTGATCCCGGATATGTTGCGGTTTGGTACCTGGTAACCCTAAAACCTCATCGCCATCTTTCAGCCCTTTGAGCGTACGATCGAACAGGGAGTATGTTTCGAGCAGGTTCAACTTATTCTGCTCGACGTCATGGCCCAGGGCTATCAGAAAGAACTCTTTACTCATCTTCTGAGTCAACATTCTCTGCTTACCCGAGAGGTTAAGGGTGGCTGCAAGGCCGGGGGCGGCTTTCAGCCCGCTTTTCTTCGCCTCTTTTTCATATAGGCCCACCGCCTTGTTCATCTGCTTGAGCAAGGGCAGATTCTGACTGGCGATCACAGCCAGCTGCTCATCAGAGACAGATTTTGAGGCGATAATAGATTGAATGACAGGGTAGAACTCGCCCCATATGCCTGAAACCTTATCGAGCTGTCGAACGATACGCTTACTCTCGGTAGCCGGCAGACCCAACGTGGCATCCCCCTCTTTCAGCCCCTTAAGGGTTTTATCAAATAGTGATGATGTAGCCGATAAGTTTGACAGGTTCTTTTCGGCGTCGACATTAAGCCCTATCAGCGTCACCTCTTTAGACATCTTCTGAGATAACATACGTTGCTTTCCGGAGAGGTTTAAGATCACACCATATTCGGCGGAGGTGGGCTCAGCGTAAGCTGACAATGTAGAGCCAAACATCAATCCACATAAAATAAACGAGGCGATAAACAGATTATAGAGTTTCATTTTCGAGATCCTTTCAATTAATGCCAACACGTTTAGCTAATTTGTTAACCCAAGATTTATTAACCCAAGTTAAGCTGTAGTAAAACTATAGTCGAGAAACAGGGCTATAGCTCATATCATCTCAGCAAAGTTAAGCTGAATTACCAATCACTTATGATATGAGACTGGAATACGACTCGTTCAAATGCCCTTACCGTTTTTTAAGGCGAAATCATCCGCAAAACAATTGAACAGCAGATAATAATATGGTCCCTGAATTATTATCTGAAAAGCTCAGCTAAGCCATTAGACCCTTGGCTAGTCTGCCAAATTCCCGGCGTGAATGAGGCAGCAAAGATGCTGCCTGCGGCCGCTTCAATACACCCTCTGTCCATCTACCCAGGTTTGATTGACCTTGGTCTGCCACAAGCCTTCGGGGTTGATATTAAAGATATCGCTATCGATTAAGATGAAGTCAGCTTTCATTCCGGGCTTTAGCTGGCCAATCAGCTTCTCTTGATGGGCTGCAAAAGCCGCATCACGGGTAAAGCTCTTCAACGCTTCTGTGAGTGTCATCTTCTCCTTGCTATACCAGCCTCCCTCGGGCAGATTTTGATGGTCCTGACGGGTAGTCGAGGCGTGCAAACCATAGAAGGGGTTAGCCGACTCAATCGGGAAATCGGAACCTGCGGCAATGATAGCACCTGACTCTAGAACCTTACGCCAGGCGTAAGCCCCCTTTATACGTTCGCTGCCCAATCGCGCTTCGGCCATATTTTTATCGCTGGTGGCATGGGTCGCCTGCATCGAGGCGATAACGTTGAGCTTGGCAAACCTTGGGATATCATCGAGCCTTAACACCTGAGCATGTTCAACCCTATGTCTTAACTCGCGGGTGCCGGTCTGCTTGATCAAGGTTTCATAGTTATCCAACACGAGTTTATTGGCATTATCGCCAATGGCATGGGTATTAACCTGAAAGCCTGAATCCATAGCCAGCTTCATAGTTGCCGTCAGCTTCTTGTCTGAATAGAGGAGCAGCCCCTTGTGGCCGGGAAGATCGCTGTAATCTTCAATAAGCGCTGCCCCGCGACTTCCCAGCGCGCCGTCGGATGATATTTTTACGCTGCTGATCGAAAGTTTATCTGAACTGTGCTTGTAAGGCCCCTGCTCCATCAGGCTTTCAAACTTCTCATCAGCCGCCGAGACCATGGCATAGACACGTATCGGCATCTGATCCGACTCAGCTAACGACCTGTACACCTCCAGAGTCATGCTACCAACCCCTGCATCATGTACACTGGTGAGCCCCTGTTTTGCCAGTGCATTCATAGAGGTTAGCAGCACACTCCTCTGCTCGGAGCGCGTCAGCGAGGGAATATTCTCGGTGATAAGATCCATGGCGTTATCGATAAACACCCCCGTGGGTAATCCGTTCGCATCGCGAACGATCTCTCCCCCTTTAGGAGACTGAGTTTCCGCACCGATATTGGCTAACTTCATCGCTGCAGTGTTGGCCCAGCCTGCGTGTCCATCGATGCGCCTGAGCCAAACCGGAGTGTCGGGAAATTGTTTGTCAAGACTCGAGGCCGTAGGGAATCTCTTGTTCGGCCAGAGGACCTGATTCCAGCCACGCCCCTGAATCCAGCTCAACTCAGGGTTTTCAGCGCGAAATAACCGCACCCGCTCCACCGCTTCCAGCTCAGACTCGGCCCCTCTGAGCTGAGCCCGCATCAGGCTGAGCCCATAGCCCAAAACATGTCCATGGGCGTCTATCAAGCCCGGGAGCATGGTTTGTCCATGGCCATCGATATGCTTAATATCCGCCTCTTCTGGTAACGGCTCACCTTGAACGAAAAGCCTGTCGATCCTGTCTCCTTTAAAGGTCATGGCACTGAACCGGGTCAACTTACCATCATTGACGCTATAGCCTTTGATATTGGTAATTAAGCTCGTTTCTCCCAGAGTACCGAAGCTGAGAAGAATACTGCTGGCAAGAAGTGATTTTATTATTTTTTTCATATTTTTATGATCCGCTCCTATATGTCTGTTTGATATTATCACGGGGTAATAATTGCGCAAATTATCAAAAGGGTAATAGGGCAGAGACAAAAAAATGCCGGTCAATATAATTGACCGGCATTGGCTCGGGGGAGAGATTGTGAGAGATGTTATCTACATATGAGTCTTGTTGCTGTTAGATGCTCTGACTTCAAAATCACTCTCATGGCGGCTCTTGCTACTGTTCCGGACACACTGCCAGGGAACGCTGTTCAAACCGTCATCGGATTTCGTCGTTATTATGATTAGTCCATCTATCAAGCGACCCTTTTATTATCATTTAGCTTTCGTTTATCCCTGCAGTAGGAACAATATTCTAATCTCACGGATAGCGGAATAGAGAAACCGGCATATAAATGGTAATTATCGAACCTGGCAGGCACTGCATGGCATCAGGCGCTAAAATATTGGTGATACCAATCAGTATAAGAAAGTGATCTACTCAGAGTTATTTTTGGCAAACTAATTCAAGGCGAATAGATGATGCAATGGTGCTCCCTTGTGAAGCTATTCAACGTGGAAGTAGGCAGCCAAAAACACTCCTGAAAGGCGAGTTTTAGCGCTTCTGATGTTGCGTTAACGAGCTTAAACGTAGAACAACTATGCTCTTCACTCGCTGCCTTACCTCAGAAGCGCTAAACTCTCGCTGAGCGATCACATCTTTATACTGATTGGTATGAATTCAACTGCACAGTGTTCAACGGATGCTGTATTCGACAAACAACCCAGGGGGAGCGAACTCTTTATCTCACAAGGCAAAAAATGCCAGTCACTCACTGTGACTGGCATTGGCTAAGGCAATAGCCTTAGAGCGTTGCAGGAAAACGATTATTTATGGATCTTTCCTATCTTAGAGGCTCTCAGGTCATAATCCTCCTCATGACAACCAGAGCAGCTGTCGTAGGCACGTAGCCAAGGTTTCATGTAAACGCCATCTGCAGAGAAGTGTCTTGGGTCATCTTTTGCCCCCTCGAGATCGATCTTGAACAGGTGAGATTCACTAGGCATATGACAATCTGTACACTCAGCAATGAACTCGTGAGCGGCTGAAGCTATGTCGCTGCCAGGGACGTCGGCAAACTCCTTGGTATGACAGTCAGTACACTGCCTTACCATTGCGTCTCCATGACCCGGCTGATCCTGGTAGTGTTCAGATCTGTGAGGGTTATGACAGGTTGAGCAGGTGAAGCCCTTCTTCTTACCCATAGCCTCGCCGGTGTCCGGGTCGGTACCTATTATGGTTGTCCCCGCGTGACGGCCACCACGACCACCTCGACGCCCTTCCGGTCCAAAACCTGTGTTCAGCTTCAAGCGCGCATTCAGGGTTTCGCCACCAAACTCCTGCTCAAAGGGAGACTGATATGAAGGGTAACGTCTGACGGCGTCATCTGTTGTATGACACTCCTGACACTTGGCAGGTTTACCATATCCCATATCATCGGCAGTGTAATCTGAAGTAACACGTGCTTCAGCTAACTTAACGATATTATGCTTTGACGGAGCCTTAATATGTTCACTACCTGCGCCATGGCAACTTTCACACTGAACACCAGTCATGGCGAAGGTGCCACCCATTCCCGGCATATCATCTTGTCTGTTCAGGTTACGGTTATCGCCTGCGCCCTCAGTGTAGTCCTTCCAACCTGTGGTGTGGCATCTGCCGCAGTAATCATAGCCATGTGAATCCGGTGCATCATTCTTACTCCAGGGCCAGGTCATTTGTGCTGTCGCTTCAGTCCCCTCCGGAACAGGGAATGTACCGACCGCATCCCCGGTCATGATGTAGCCATTTTGGTCGATAAACATGGTGCTGCTCTTGTAACCACCGATAACGTAAGAGATATCAGCCCAACTGGAAGGGTTACCCAGCGTGTTGTTTACATCCAAAAACTCCAGGATGCCATCTGGAATTGCAGTAAACGGATAAAGAGGTTTCTCACCCTCGACCTTGGTCAGCTTGAAGTTGTGACCTGTCTCATAGTAGGTCTTCTTATCCGTATGACAGGCGATACAGGTCTCTGTACCGACATAGGCCAAAGCCGCCCCGCTTGCTGTCACGACCACAGTGACAATCGACTCTGCCTCGCCGCCGTTGCCATCTGAGATAGTGTAATTGATTATTGTGGTACCAACCTCTTCAGGTACGAAGAGGATCTTATTATCCTGAATCGATGCCGTTCCTGTTCCGTCTGTCACGCTCACGGTTTCGATAGTCAATGGATCGCCATCGGGATCGGTATCGTTAGCTAAGGCGTCTATCAGGATACTGCTGCCGATAACGGTTTCAGCATCGCTTGGATTGGCAATCGGTGGATTATTCTCTTCCGGTGGCGGGAGTGGGTCATCGTTATCGCTACCACAAGCTACCAGTAAAGAGATCATACCCGCGAGTATTAACTTCTTATATGGTACCTGTTTATCTTTTATATTCATCATGACATGCCCTTAATATATTTATTACTTAATATATTGGATGTTATTTTTATTGTAGAACCGTTAGCACCATCTCTAAAAAGCGCATATTGCCTTTCCGATTAGTACTACTTTTTATTTTGCCGTCACGCTCCAAAAAAATTAATTAACCTTATGAAGCATAACAATTAAAATATGAAACGAGTCGATAGGAACAATCACATTACTCACAGCTACAGCTAAACCGTCGATGCATAAAAGCATGCGTTCATTAACAAAACCAACCTAAAAGTTAGATTCGAACTTAAACTGTTTAAAAATAATGTATTTAACCCTTCTCGCTTCATTTTTTAATACCCTAAAAGTAGTGGAAAGGTTCGCACTCGGGCATAGACTTATTGACTTTAAAATTGCACTTATCGAACCTTGCTGTCATTTTGTGAACTCAAAGAGGTATCGAATGACACTCTCATCTGACGACATCCGGTTAGAGCCTGCTGAAATAGAAATGAACAAGCGAAAGCCGGCCGCCCTCTCACAAACGGCAGCCCCACCGGCAGAGCCGGAACTGAATTATTTCGCCTTAGAATATTCTTTAAACTGAGAGGGAGTGACTAGCGTATGTCGCTTAAAAAATCTGACGAAGTAAGGCACATCATCGAAGCCCAGCTCAAAGGCGATCTCCTGTACCTGAGAGTTATCTATGATGAGCCTACGTTTGATCTCTAATATGGTGTGGGCATCGATCAGCTGTTTGGCGGTTTGGTCGCATGCCAGCTTACACAATTGATTCAATGACTTATATGATATATGTAGCATATCGGCATAGACAGACGCTTCTCGTGTCTGAGTGAACTTCTCCTCAATGGAGAGCAGGAATTGATTAAAGCGCATCGCCTGAGTCTCACTCAAGTGCTCGGTATTGCTTTTGCGCTCTCGTGCTAAAGCGACCAAAAGAGAAGAGAATAGCAGCTGTATCAACAGAGGGTCACTTTTCGTCGGTGTTTGAGCCCTATCGATCTCCAACAACAGCGCATCGCAGGTCTCAGTCAATGAGTCACTCAAGGTTATAACAGGCTGATATGAAGTCACCAGATGAGTGGGCGTAAATAGCGGAATGCGAATATTGGTCAGAATAGAGTCGAAAAATGCTTCGGTAACATTGATCATCTTTCCCTGAGGACGACTCTTTAAGTCAAACGCATGCACCTGGTTTTTATTGACAAATATAAAGCTTCCCTTCTGAAAGGTATGATACTGAAAGTCGATGAAGTGACCACCCTGCCCCTGAGTTATATAGATAAAGCAGAAATAGTTAATTCGATGAGGTTTTGAGGGGTCGAATTTACATTGCGAAAGCTTCTTATAAAATATATCTAGGTCTAAAACTTCTACACCAGACTTTTGAATGTTAGGAGCCCGAAATTCAACATTGGGTACATCTTTCATGCTTTTCATTAACGTCTTTACTTTTATCTATCTTTAAAACAGCCGCCATTTATGGCTTACCTTACAAGCATCTCTTTAATTAGTAAAACATTCATTCAAAACTAGCTTTCTATAGAGCTTAAAGCTGTTATAGACAATACCATCATAAGTATGGACCGAGAAGCAGAGCAGGAAGACTTATCATTTTTCATACGAATGGTCTTATTACTAATTTATTATGTTAATGAATTAACTATCATCCTCCCTGAAAAAGCTGAAGCGATTCTTCCCCTGTTTTTTCGCCACATACATGGCCGTATCTGCTTTCTGAATCAACTTTTTAGCCTTGATTGCATCATCAGGAAACACTGCAATCCCTATGCTGGCAGACACCTTTATGGAGCAATTTTCAATCAGAGGCTCCTGTGCGACCAGGGCGATGATTTTATTGGCGACAGACTCAGCATCTTCACGCTTTTGAATATGATTTAATATCACAAGGAACTCATCTCCACCGAGACGGGCAACGGTATCCTCCTTTCTCACCGCATTACTCATCAGCTGAGCTACCGTCTTTAACAGTTCATCCCCTGCATGATGTCCATGAGTGTCATTAACTTCTTTAAAGTTGTCTAAGTCGAGAAACAGCAGGGCACCTTTCCTCCCCTCTCTTTGAGCTGCAGAGAGGGTCTGATTGAGGCGATATTCGGCCAGGAAGCGATTAGGTAACTGAGTCAGGGTATCGAATGTCGCCTGTTGGATCAGCTTCTCCTCACTCTCTTTCTTCTCGGTAATATCTTCTATGGAGCCCAAATAGTTAGATATCAGGCCTGACTCATCTGTAATAGGAGTGATCAACACCCGATGCCATACCAACTGTCCGCGATTCGTCCGGTTATAAAACTCTCCCCGCCAGGAGTGGCCCTGTGAAACATGCTGACACAGCTCTTTAATCTGCTCTTCGCCGGTATGCGATGACTTTAAAATTCTGGGAGTTTGTCCAACGGCTTGCCCTTTGGTGTAACCCGACAGCTCAGTAAACATAGGATTGACATATTCGATGATTCCCTTCGAATCTGTGATGACCATGCCAACCGGGCTTTTCTCAACCGCAACCGTCAGCTTCTTCAAATCGTTCATCACCAGGTGCAGGTCCTGGGTACGCTCCTCAACCCTCTCCTCCAGCGACTCATTTTGTCTCTGAATAAAGCTGTGCTGATCCTCTATGGTTACTAGCATAGTATTGAAATTACTGGCTAATACGGCGAACTCATCATTACTCTGGATCTCGGCCCTTATCCCGTGCTTTCCACTGGCAACCTCAATAGAGGCATTCGTCAGATTAAGCACCGGAGAGAGGAGACGCCTGGTGATAACAGAACCTAGTACCATGATGATCATCACAGAGAGAAGCGTCAGGTACAGATACTGGGAAAAGAGTGCCGATTCGATACTTTCGAGTTCCTTGCGGGGCTTCAACAGCAAGATTGAACCAGACAGACCACCACTCATCTGTTCAAGATCTTTGGCGGTTGCAAAATACCTCACCTTTGAAAACTGTATCTCAATGATTCCATCTGCTTTTTTTAGTAACTGCAGGTATTCCAGATAGGGGATGGGAATATCGATAAGCGGCTGTCCTGCAACGGTTATTGTCGATGCCATCACCGCCCTGTCACGAACGATGGCAATCTCGATGTCATCATCACCCAGTTGGATCTCCGACAGATATTTATCATCAATAATTTTTCCGACAATAACATAACCGATACTTTCACTCGAAGGGGCGCTGTTAAAGACCGGAGAGACAGAGTAAAAAGCAAACTTATCGCTATCATTGACGATCGCACTCTTGGTCTCTTGTGAGACTTTTACCTGCCTGATAAGCTCCACACCCGCAAGCGAATTACCGAGATAGTCACATTGGTGTGAGCAGTAGATCACCTCTCCCTCACCATCCAGCAGGTTCACGAATGTGCTTTCGAAGAAAACGACCTCATGTTCCTTAAAAAACTGCTCTATCTCAGGTACAGACAGCTCGGTTCGGGTTAATATCTCTTCAAGCCCGCTTTCATCTGCCAAATGCTTCGACCAGGTCTGTGATGCGGTAATATACTGCTCTATGGCAAACTCATGGGCATCTAAGATCCCCTGAAACTCCGAATGCATCAGGTGTGAATAATTACTCTGCACCATTTTCAGATTGAAAAACAGCCCCACCGCTAATACGAACAAAATGGCCAGAAGAAAGCTTCCCGTGAGCTTGTAGCCTATCTTTTTCGTAAAAGGAAAGTCTTTAATTTTCCGGCTGTCAGCTTTTAATCTATTCATTGCCGGTATATTCCGGGTAATGTTTATCGAATGCCTTCAGGGCCCACTCTAAGCTCCTGTCTGAGTGACACCCCCCATTTTGACAGGAGTTAGGCATGTTCAGCTCCGCCGTAGCAATTGGAGGAACAATTTTAAAAGCATGACTACGAATAGGAAATGCTCCGCCGGTCTCAATAATATAGGGCATATGACAGTCGGCGCATTTAGCCGCACTCGGCGGACAAGGGGTATGTGCCCTGCCGCTGTCAGCCGCATTATTTGAAAAGCTATCGAGATGACAGGAACCACAACGCTCGGCACTGACATGCAATGAGCTAAATTCACGTTCTAATCCGTGGGGATCGTGGCACACCACGCAAGTTACCCCCTCCCGAGCCGTTTCCAGCGTAGGTTTACTGCCCCGCTCCGCAAACAGATAATCGGCCGAGTGGCACTTGAGACACTCATCGGTGAGTTCACCTCTGCCCGGAGTATTTTTCTCTTTCAGGTTTCGAAGAGACTTGCTGTGCGCCGACACCGAAAAGTCCGCAAACTCCTGATGTCTGTTTTTGGATAACCCTTTCGCCCACCAGTATTTGCCCTTGGTATCGTTCTGCTTAGTTGATTGTTGATAATCGGCCGGTAACTCCTCACCCGGGGTATAGTTCAACGGAAAATTAAAGCTTGTCTGCATATGCTCGCTTCCACGGCTCTGCTGCCCCCGGCTATGACACTGGCCACAGACGGAGTTTTTAACCGAGACGATGATCTCCAGATCTTCAGGGGGAGCATCATTAGCATGGCAAAGGCTACATAGGGTGTCGGAGGATAGGCGCTGCTGTTGCTCTACATGCTTACTCGCCGGACCGTGGCAGGCTTCACAGCCTATCCCATACTCGGAAAACTCATAGGTATCTGAATTAAAACCAGTTGTATGACAGCCATTACAATTAGTCGATAAGGGGGTGTCCCGCCAGTTATCAACTTTGTAGGGGATCCACTGTTGCGTCGTAATTAACCACTTTGCGGGGAAGGGGTAATATTCACCATCGATCATCCTTGCATAAACCTGCTCCCATTTATTACCTATGACGAACTCTACCTCCTCCTTCCTGAAGGTGAGCACAGGTGTATCTATATCGAAATCTCCCTGTATCTCATCCGGGTCATTAACAGGATGAAACATGATGGGATGAAGTGTTTGGTTTTTCCAGGAGTCGTATCTGGCATTATGGCACTGCTGACACTCTTGAGAGGTAACATAGTGCGCCTTATCATCTATACCGTAATGAAAGTAAAGTAGCGCACTCAACAGGCAGAGCACAGCTGCCAGGGAAAGGTAAAGCGCGACTAACACTCTTTTGTTATTCTTCATCAAGGCCCTTAATCCAGCCGGGTTATCACTAGCTTCTAGCTAATTGTTATTTTTTGTTACATTTAATATAACGATAAAAAAAAGTATCGCAATCCTGATATGGATATTAGTGAACCTCTTTTGATCTACTCCCAGTTTTAACTATTAAATCAACTAATAACCAAACTGTTTCAAAAGGGAGTTTTACAGCCACTGTACAACGACTTTAACTGCTTCAAAATATCTCTCTTGGCCCAACTCCCGATTGAGTCGTACTTCAAAAAAGATTTAGTCACACAAGTTCGGTCGACAACGGAGAAATACTCCTTTAAGGGATTAGCCACCCATGCATAGATTGGGGATGAGAATTGCTCAAACTGATCGGCGGTAATATCGAAGGTATAACCATCTACCTCAAGCCAGTAGTGGTGTTCATCTTTATATCTGTGTGAGCCGTGAATCAACTCTATCTTGGTTCCCGGAAACTGCTCCTTGAGCAGGTAGCCCAGAAAGAGAGAGGCCCCCCGGCAGGAGTTCTTAGGAAAACCAGAGAAGAATGGCAAACCAATCTTGTCTCTGTTGAGCTGAAAAACGGCTCTGACTCGTTTGCTGAAGATCACCGGTTCGCGCTTCATAGCCACTCCCTTCATGTGATTCACGTTTTTAAGCCTAGTTCACCTCCTGCGTTTTTGCTGCCCCTCAAACGGCCCGGATTACCGGACGCTTACAAATGCTTACTCAGGGCGGACAACAGCTTACATTTCGACGTCAATGCCGGTGATATGCTGCTTGCGCTTATGGATGAGCCACAAATTAACACTGCGTCTCATCACAACTTTAGGACACTCAGCCATGTCAGCTCCCTCAATCCGCCTCTCAAAATACCCGTTCAGTACCAACCAGCTTATCTTGTTAGTCGCGCTCTATTTTACCCTGGTATTTAACTTCCCTTTCCTCAAAGAGGTGGCCAGCACTGTGCTGGCCTTAGATAGTTATAACCTGTTATTTCTCGCCACCGTCCCGGTGCTGGCATTTAACCTGTGTACGATTCTGTTCTCACTGTTATCGGCCAGACCCATTATCAAACCGGCTCTTATCGGCTTAACTCTCATCTCCTCCATGGTCTTCTATGCCAAGCTCACTTACGGTGTTGTATTTGATTACGGTATGATCCAAAACTCTGCACAGACCAATACCGCGGAGGCACTCTCCTACCTGAACTGGCACCTGGCGGCCTTCCTTCTGTTTACCGGAATATTACCGGCCACGTTTATCTTAAGCGTAAAGCTCAGGCACCAGCCGAGAATGAGTTCCATGGTATCCAGAGTAAAACTGATCACCATCTCTATACTCTCCATGGTGATCATCGTCGCACTCTTTTACCCCAACTATGCCTCCGTTGGACGCAATAACAGACAGCTACAAAAATCATCTATCCCCTTTACCTATCTGGTCGATAGCTTTAAATATTCTAAAGATCATTACTTTACTAAACCGAGAAGTTTTAAAATCCTCGATGCCAGCCCCACTCTTGAGGTCTCAGATAGTGGCCGGAAAAAAGTGATTGTCATGGTGATTGGAGAGACTGCTCGGGCACAAAACTTCTCATACAACGGCTATGACAGACCCACAAATCAGGCCACCAAAAAGTTCGGCCTGATATCGTTCGAGAAGATGTTCTCCTGTGGAACTGCAACTGCAGTTTCCCTCCCCTGTATGTTCTCTGCATTAACAAGAGACAGTTACGATGAGCTTGATGCCAAGTATGAACAGAATCTGCTGGATCTGGTATCCCTCGCCGGGGTGGATGTACTTTGGGTTGATAACAACGGCTGTAAAGGCGTATGTAAGCGCGTCCCCACCATAAACATCGATGTGAAGTCTGATAACCCTCTGTGTGATGGCGAATACTGTTTCGATGAGGTACTACTGGAACCGCTTAAGGAGAAGCTGGCCCACCTAACTGCCCCTACTACGCTGATTGTGCTCCATATGATAGGTTCTCATGGGCCTACCTATTTCAGACGTTATCCGAGCGAAACACGCCCCTTTAAAGACGATTGCCAACGAAGCGATATACAAAACTGCTCTGTCCAGTCTCTGGTTAATACCTACGATAACACGATAGCCTATACCGATCTGGTACTGTCTGAGGTCATTACCAGCCTCAATACCCTGCCACAAGATGTACAGCCCTCTATGCTATATGTCTCAGATCATGGCGAATCTCTCGGCGAGTCAGGAGCCTACCTGCATGGTTTCCCCTATGCATTCGCACCACAAGAGCAGAAACATATCCCCTTGTTAGCCTGGTTTCCCGAGCAGCGCAGCCCCTACATAGATAAAACCTGTTTACAGAGCCGCGCCAGGGGAGATAGCTTCAGCCACGATAATATATTCCACAGCATGTTGGGGATGTTGAATGTTCACTCGACGCAATATGATAAAAATCTGGATATATTTGCTCAGTGCAAATCCCCCTCTGCTCAAGAAGGCATGAGACTCACTCAAATACTGCACTGATATCGATTGTTAATAAATCCAGGCACGGCCAGACTCGGTGAAAGATAAGGTTACGAATATCACCGAGCCTTGTAACTAAGGGAGAATAATAGCGGTCTCTTTCATTGTACCGCTAT
Organism: uncultured Shewanella sp.; assembly: GCF_947501225.1. Lineage (GTDB taxonomy): Bacteria > Pseudomonadota > Gammaproteobacteria > Enterobacterales > Shewanellaceae > Shewanella. Next base: position 285,181 of record NZ_CANMUW010000001.1, on the reverse strand, counting down.
ACTAAATATTCAGCTTAGGGCTATACCTATCCAGGATAACCATCGATGCCTGAAGGCTAAATCAGAGGAGGAGTATTAATGAGCGACTTCATTCTTCTTAGTCTCGATTTTCTTGCCAGCCTGTTTATTTTCGTTGTAGGTAGCGGCGCATTAGTCGTTATCTACCTCTATATCGCCGATAAAAAGCAACACAAACAAGCCATTCGTCACAACTACCCTGTGATCGGAAGGTTCAGGTATATTCTCGAAAAACAAGGTGCATTTTTCAGGCAATACTTCATGGCGATGGATCGCGAAGAGATGCCATTTAATCGCGCCGAAAGAAGCTGGGTGTATAAGGCGGCCAAGAATGTGGATCGCACTGTCCCCTTCGGTTCGACACTCAGTTTAGATCCCTCCGGCACCATCATGTTTATGAACTGCGCCTTCCCGATACTGGAAGAGAATGCCGTCTCTCCCGCTCCGATCACCATAGGTGAAGGGTGCCGTTATCCATACACCCCCAACTCAATTTTTAATATCTCAGGTATGAGCTATGGCGCCATATCTAAACCTGCCGTTCAGGCCCTATCCCATGGTGCTCACCTATGCGGCTGCTGGCTAAACACGGGCGAGGGAGGGCTCAGCCCCTATCATCTGGAGGGGAAGGCCGATCTCGTATTTCAGATCGGGACGGCTAAGTACGGTGTCAACGATGAACAGGGAGGACTAAGTAAAGAGAAACTGAATCAAATCGCCGCTCACCCGGAAGTTAAAATGTTTGAGATAAAAATATCCCAGGGTGCCAAACCGGGAAAAGGGGGGATTTTACCGGGGAAAAAAGTGACCGCCGACATAGCCAGAATACGGGGGATCCCTCAGGGACAAGACTCTATCAGCCCCAACGGTCATAAAGAGCTGAATAATGTGGCGGATCTCCTCGACATGATAGCCCTTATCAGGTCACAGACAGGAAAGCCCGTAGGCTTTAAAGCCGTATTTGGTTCGATGGACTGGTTCGATGAACTGCTGGCGGAAATTAACCGGCGCGGCGCCCAATCGGCACCGGATTTTATCACCATCGACAGCGCCGACGGCGGTACGGGCGCAGCGCCTCAATCCCTGATGGATTACGTTGGCTTGCCACTGAAAGAGAGTTTACCCCAGGTGGTTAAACGACTGGAGCATCACCAACTAAGAGATCGCATCAAACTGATAGCATCGGGCAAACTGATCACCCCTTCGAAAGTCGCCTGGGCAATCGCGCTTGGCGCCGACTTTATAGTCTCGGCCCGTGGTTTTATGTTCGCCCTTGGATGCATTCAGGCGCTGCAATGCAATAAAGACACCTGCCCTACGGGCATCACCACCCATAACAAACGGTTACAGCAAGGGTTAAATGTTAAAGATAAAACCCGAAGAGTGGCTAACTACAACAAGTATATCCACTACGGTCTGGGGTTAATCGCTCATTCATGCGGTGTCAGTAACGCCAGAGAGATAGACAAAAAACATATAAGGGTTGTGACCGAAAATGGTCTATCTGTCGCGCTAGATAAACTCTACGAACATTACAGCTAGACGCTAGTTATCGGAAAAGGAGTTAATTTCAGCCGCTGTCAGGTGCCGCCAGCGACCGACATCAATATCGAGAGTAACATCACCTATCTGCTGCCGATGCAGGGCATTGACCCGGTTGCCCACGGCGGCAAACATGCGCTTAACCTGGTGATATCTGCCTTCCGTTATCGTTAGCAACACCTCTTTGGGTTCCAGCTCCTCCAATTTAGCGGGCCGGGTCAGGGAGGCCTCCCCCTGCAGTTGCACGCCTCGGGCAAATTTTTGTGCTATGTCAGCTGTGATAGGGTCGCGCAGACTCACCCGGTATACTTTTTCGCAATGGTATTTAGGGTTAATAATATTGAACGACCAGCGCCCATCGTCTGTGATCAGCACAAGCCCCGTGGTATCTGCGTCCAAACGTCCGGCAATATGTAGATCACACACTTTTTCCATATCGAGGCAGTTCATCACAGAAGGATAATCACCATCGACATTTGAGCTGAGTGTATTCAGGGGCTTATGCACCATGATATAACGCGAGGCTCTAGCGGTGAGAACTTGTCCATTTAACGTAATATTATTATTTTCATGTACCTGAACTGCCGAGTCGGTGACCACCTCGCCGTTCACGCTCACCTCTGCCGCCTCGATCGATGCCACCGCTTCGCTTCGGGTCAGTTCGGTACTCTTACACAGAAATTTATCGAGGCGCATTCAAAATACCGTCATAAATAGAAATTAAGGGCGCTATTATCCCCATTCATCAGTTAAGTTCAACTATTAGCCATCATGGGTCACAATGAGCTAATATTTCTGAACAAAGCAGTGAGTTTACTTCGGCGGTTCTGCCCGACTCTCTAACTGCTAAACGCTTCTCTTAACCATTAAAAGAGGTCAGCCAATGTCTAGTCGTGTCTATGTTATCGCACAATTTCGTCCCAAAGCCGGATGTGAAAATGAACTGTTCGAGGTGCTCAAAGCACTCGAACCCGATGCTCTGCGTGAACAGGGCTGCATTCAGTACATTCTCACACGGCAGATAGACCACCCCAGTGCCACCCGAACTAACTATCCAATCGTGTTCAATGAAATATGGGCCGATAGCGAGAGTTGGGCGGCACACGGTCGCCGTAAACAGATACATCACTTCTTCAATACACAGGTCATTGCAAAAGATGGCCTGGTCGATGACGCCATCGTCACCGCTTACACAGACGAAGGATACGACTACGACGCCCCCATCTTTGGGCTAAGATCAGATTAAGCTCCCCCCCTCTACTCTTACCCGTCACTGATAAGCGACGGGTAAGAGTATCACTACAGCACTCTCCAACCTGAATCACTGTTATTTCCCCTCCTGAGTCCAATGAGTTAAAGCAGAGGGCACCATCAAATAAATCAAATAGATATACAAATTATTCGACGTTTTTCTACTTGCGTAATCCCAGGAGGACGTTTAACCTTTTAACAACAATATCAGGGAGGTGATATTGAAGAGAAAAGAAAATTGATCGCTAAAAAACGTAGCGTCGAGACGTTTTTCAGACAAAGGTCATGATAACCTTACAATTACCAAGTGCTGCATAGCTTCATGGAAGAGCGGAGTGTTGAGTGAATACTAAAGTCACGTATCTCAAATTCATTGTAGTAACGCTGTTTATAGTCTGGACCTTCTTAATCGTGTCCATCCTGATCAATTGGTTTAGTCAGGAGCATCGACACGCAGAAAGGCTGGCATTCAAAGAAGCCACCGTAAGCATAAAAAAGGATCTGGCCTACCGCTCCTGGGTCACCTCCCACGGTGGAGTCTACGTGCCGATAACCGAGCATACCCAACCCAACCCATATCTGGCTCATATCCCCAACCGTGATATAAAAACAGAGAACGGCCAGGGCTTAACACTGATCAACCCCGCTTATGCCATCAAGCAGACGATGAAAAACTATTCAGAGCTATACGGTACTAAGGGACGCATTGTCAGTAATACGCCACTCAACCCCGACAATAAGGCCGATAAGTGGGAATCTGACTCTCTGAATATTATCGAAGGTACAAAAACTCCCCATCACGAAATTCACCCCATAGATGGCCAGGATCATATGAGGCTCATCATACCGCTATTTACCGAGGAGGGATGCCTGAAGTGTCACGGTCATCAAGGCTATAGCGTTGGTGATGTGCGTGGTGGGATATCGGCATCCATTGCACTCACTCCCTATTACGCCAGTGCGGTTTCCCGCCTGAAGGCCAGCCTCCCCTATGTTGTCGTGGTCTGGCTAATCGGCGTGGCGACAATTTTACTGGGGTACTGGCGCACACGGCGCTATATCTCGGAAAAGATCGCCAATTATGAGCAACATATCTTCTCCATCGTCGACATGATAGAGAGCCGTGACAGCTATACCGCCGGTCATACCAAACGCGTTGGAGAGTACGCATCTCTCATCGCAAAACAGATGGGGTTTAGAAACCGAGCCATAGATAAACTCTATCGCGCATCTATGGTTCACGATGTGGGGAAGATATCCACCCCCGACTCGATACTGCTGAAACCAGGTAAGTTAACGCCACTGGAACGAAAAATTATTCAACAACATGTCGTCACCAGCTACCAGATGTTGAAGCGGGTGGATATATTTCAGGGGATTGCAGAGATAGTTCGTCATCACCATGAACAGTATGATGGCAATGGCTACCCCCAAGGTCTGAAGGGGGAGCAGCTCCCTATGCTGTCACAAATTATGAGTGTGGCCGATGCATTCGACGCCATGACGACAGATCGAGTCTACAAGGGCAGGAAAACAATTCAGTCTGCACTCGAAGAACTTCAGCACCTGGCAGGTAAGCAGTTTAACGCTGAAGTCGTTAAGGCGGCTCAGGTTGCCCTGAAAGATATCGCCAGCCCAAAATCAAACCAGCTACCTGTCAACGAGATAGAGAAGGAGAGGTTTGCCTACTTCTATAAAGATCAGCTAACCGGTGCCTATAACCGTGACTACCTGAACAATATGCTGCTGCTCAACAGTGATAAGCAGAGTGAAGCCCCATACAACTGCATCAATTTGATTTTACTGACCAATTTCACTCAATACAATAAAGAGCAAGGCTGGGAAAGTGGCAACAGGATACTTATCGATGTGACACAATCCTTGATAGTTTCATTTCCTCACGCCCTGATATTCAGGATACATGGCGATGATTTTATCGTACTGCATAAGCAGCACTATCCAATCGAGGGGAAGTTAGGCCCTATAGATACCCTGCTCGAAGGCACAGGGATTTCCCACGATACTCTGCATGTCAATATAAAAGAGGAGAGCATCGGCTCAGTGGATAAACTGGATAACTGGTTAATATTAAATGCCAACGAACAGAGCAAGCACGTCCATGACAGGCTGATTGCAAATCAGTAAACGGCGGCAAAAGAACTTCCCCGTTAATGCGACTCTGTATCGTGCTGTAATGGAAGCATCTGTACAAACTCGGTGGCCCCCTGTGGCCCCTGCTGTCAATTGCCACATGAGCCGTGCTTTTCTGTATCAAATTCAAAAATTCTGACTTTAATTCCCCCTTGCGGACTTTTGTCCTAATAGGCTTGCTCCCGTCGGTCGTAGTATCGAGTCAATTTAAGATTCATAAGATAACGTAAGAGGGATTAGCGATGACAGCACATATTAACGGCCAGATGGGCGACTTTGCAGAAACCATTATCATGCCAGGCGATCCACTGCGGGCAAAATATATCGCCGAGACTTTCCTTGATGACGCCGTCGAGGTAACTAACATACGCAACATGTTGGGTTATACCGGCTTTTACAAAGGCCAACGTATCTCCGTCATGGGCCACGGTATGGGCATCCCCTCTATGGTGCTTTACGCCCATGAGTTGATCAATGACTTCGGGGTGAAACGCATCATACGTGTCGGCAGCCTGGGCGCGACACAGCAGGATGTGAAGCTCCATGATGTGATCCTGGCGCAGGCAGCCGGTACCGACTCTCCCACCAATACCAAGCGCAGCAGCGGTTACCAGATGGCAACCTCCGCGACCTTCGAACTGCTACACAAGGCCTATACCTCGGCACTGGATAAAGAGATCAGCGTCAAGGTAGGTAACATCTTCAGTGGCGATATGTATTACGATCCCGATGAAGATATGATCCCGGCTCTGGAGCGTTTCGGCGTACTCGGTATAGATATGGAGGTCGCCGGTCTCTACGGCCTGGCCCACCAGCAGGGGATAGAATCCTTAGCCATTCTGACAGTCTCGGATCACTGCCTAACCGGGGAGGAGACATCGGCGCAGGAGCGTCAACTGTCATTCAATCAGATGATCGAGCTGGCACTGGAAACAGCCTGCAACTGATTGAAACCGGGGTTAACAAGAACAGTTAACGGACCCGATACGCGCCTTAAAAAGAGACTAAGGACCGATGATGAAAAACAAAATTTCACTGACTCTGCTGAGCTTTCTCGCCAACTTTATCATGGCGGGTTTTGCGACTCAGTTTGGTATGTTGATCGAACCTATCGCAGAAAAATTTTCGGCTAACGTCAATGACGTCGCCTCCATTTTCTCACTACTCAACGGTGGTGCCTTAGCCGGAACCGTTGCCGCCTTCTTCCTGATAGAGAAGATAGGTATCAAACGGATCACCCTGATCAACTACCTGACCATTGCCCTGAGCGCTGCGGCCCTTCACTTAACCTCCTCGCTGAGTGTTGTCATGGTGGCCATGACTCTTGTCGGGATGTGTGGCGGTGTGGGGCTATGTATCGCAGGCACTATCGTGGTGTCGGTATGGAAAGAGAAGATCCAGAGCAGCATGCTGGTGGTGCAAGATGCCACCTTTAATGTCGCCGGAGTGATATTTCCGCTCATTACCACTTACGCCCTGAGTAACGCGCTGTCATGGAGTTACAGCTACCTGGCCGTCGGGTTCGTCGCCTTAGGTACGGCTATCATGGCCCTGATGACAAACTTCACACTGTGCGAAAAACACAGAGACAGTGAGACAGGTAAGAGTGAAAAATCGGAGTGGAACTCATCGATAATCAGTGCCGGTATCGGCCTGTTCATGGGGATGCTGGCACTCTATACCTTCCTGACCTGGGCACCTATGTTCGTCAAACAGAAGTTTGATATTCCGTTTGAAGAGGCGGGCAACATCATCACCCAATACTGGTCTGCCGCCTTGGTCGGTGCGCTGCTCTCAACCGCTATAGTGTCACGGGTTAAGATTCAACACTTCCTGATGGGGATGATGACATTGGCCTTAATCATCACCAGTGTGATTGTTACCACAGAGAAACTGGAGTGGATGTCATACCTCACTTACGGCTACGGCTTTGTCTGTGCCGCGCTCTATAACTCGTTTATCGCCTATGGTGTCTCATTTGTGAAGCAGGCCAGCAGTAAAAATGTCTCCTTCATCTTGATCAGCGGCAGTGCGGGTGCCATGTTCAGCCCGGCAATAAGTTCGATGTTTGAGAGCATTATCGGCCTGCAAACCGTGATGTATGCAATTCCGGTTATCTACGCCATGATCTTGAGTATGCTGCTCATCTCACATCAGACTGCAGTAAACAAATTAGTAAAGGCATAATGAACTACCGATTCAAATAGGTATATATGATTACTGCCACATCGAACTTGAACTTTGACAGGTTGAGCAGATAGCCAGATGCGAAATATGAGAACAATTCGGATTAAGGCAAGAGTGCGGAAAATCAGGATGAGGCGCGCAAAACGGCTGAGTTTGTTGATGATGAACGCCAGCTAACACAGTGAGAAATAGCGTAGCCTATCTCTGTCTGAAAAGGTTTAATTTGAATCTGATATAAGCCCTGCAGGCCCGATGTTAATTATTAGGTTAACATCTGGTTTGGGGGCTTTTTTCACCATAGTCTGGGGTAACAACCAGGTAAAAAATTAGCCAGTCGCTATTCGATGTAAGCTTTTAACCCCTCCAGATCACAGATAACAATCCCCTCCTCTTTATCTCTGTGTATCAGCCCCAACTCCTCCAGTTTCTTTACTGCGCGACGATAGACACGGTCGGTGGTAGCGAACCTCTCGGCCTCAAGATAACATTTGGTAAATCCATCGACAGGCCTATCGTTAAGGTGTTGATGATACAGGTCATAGGCTATGTTATAGGCGATAGGGTACAACATGCGCCGAGTCAGAATATCTATGGTGTCCTGATAATCGATAGCCATCGCACTGGCAAAGAAGAGCGCGAATATAGGCTTATGAGTTAATGCCTGCTGCAACCTGTCGCCACAGATCACCTCAATCTCAACCTCCTCTTCGGCAATGATGTCCAGCTGACACAGGTAGTCACTAAAAAACTCCATTTCACCAAAGAGTTGCGAATCACAATCCATGGTGCCGAGCTGAAAGTTGCGACCATTACGGGCACAGTAACCCAATGATACCCGCCCCTTTTTCACTAATATAAGCGAACTGACCTTCTCTCCCTGCCGCATCAGTTTTTGATGCGCCGGCACCACCTTAGCTTCACTGATGCAATCGAGCATGATCTGCTCAACCTCGTCATGTTTCTGCTGCCAAAGCGTATGAAAACGACCTTTCGATAATGGTTTTAACTGCATGGTAAATACATCGGTAATAAATTGAATTGGCCTGAAGCCTCATTATACCCGAGCAAATGATGAATGCGAGATTATGGGGATGTGAATCACACAAGCGCTCAAAGGTTCGATATTCACCATTTTTTAGCCGCGATTAACCTGCTGTTATTTAGAGCAAAAGTTTAAGCTACCCCCATCAAAATTAACAGAGATAAAGATGAGGGAAAACAATGAAAAAGACTATAGCGAGCGCTCTGGTGATGGCGTTAGTTTCACTGACAGCGTGTAACGATGATTCAAACACAAATGAGGAAAGTATGACTCTATCAAATAAAGAGAAGGCCGTTGCGGTACTCAACAGCATAGAAACCGGCGATGAGCAGGCGATCTCATATATCAACCCTCTGGAATATACCCAACATAACCTAGCTGTCGGAGATGGCCTGGCAGGATTCGGCGCCGTACTACAGGCACTGCCCGAGGGCAGCGCCAGGGTCAATGTTATCCGCGCTTTCGAAGATGGGGAGTTCGTTTTCACCCATACCGATTATAACTTCTTCGGTCCCAAGATAGGTTTCGATCTGTTTCGCTTCGAAGACGGCTTAATCGTCGAGCACTGGGATAATCTGATCGTTAAGTCAGAGCAGCTAAATCCAAGCGGCCATAGTCAGATCGATGGCACAACGACAATAACAGACTTAGATAAAACGGCAGAGAATAAAGCCTTAGTGACCGATTTTGTCGACACCATCTTGGTAAAGGGTGAGTTCGATAAGCTGGCCAACTACTTCGATGGCGACAACTATCTGCAGCATAACCCGCAGATCGGCGACGGTGTATCGGGTTTAGGTGCGGCGATCGAAGCCATGGCTCAGCAAGGGATAGAGATGCTCTATACCAAAAACTATAAGGTTCTGGGCGAAGGCAACTTCGTATTGAGTATCAGCGAGGGAACCCTGGGCGGCGAGCAGACTTCATTCTACGACCTGTTCCGTATCGAAAATGGTAAAATCGCCGAGCATTGGGATGTGATTGAGACTATCGCGCCAATTTCAGAGTGGAAAAACAACAACGGTAAGTTTGGCGGTCTGTAGTATTCCCTCTGCATTTCGGGCTAAATGCCTCGATTAAACACTTAAAAGATGCCCGATACTCTTAGTGAGTATCGGGCACATTTCATACCGTAGACCATCGAAGAATCCGACTCTCACTGGAACGGTTTTGCCTTCATATACTGACTCGGCGTATTACCCTGATGCTGTTTAAAGAAGCTGATAAAGGCGCTATCGCTGGAGAACCCTAATGAGAAGGCCACCTGTGACACCGAGCCTCCTACTGCTAATTTCTCGATGGCGCTGTGTAATCGCCACTGCTGACGCCACGCCTGATAGGGCATCCCCGTCTGCCTGCTGAAAATGCGGGATATGGTCTTCTCACTGGCACCAATACTTCTTGCCATCACTTTCAGAGGTAAAGCTAGCTCATCCCCGGCGCGCAGGGCAGACAGCCAGGGCTTCAACCTCGGGTCAGTAGGCAAAGGCAGAAGCAAAGACTCCTCTGGCGCAGACTCCAACTCTTCGATAAAGAGGGCCGTGACAGCAAGCTGTTCATCAATTGGCTTATCCCACTCCCAAAGTGCCACTCTCTCGATTAACGCCTGCAGCAGGGCATTTACCGAGACTATCTTCATCTTCTGTGGAAGCTCGGTAAATGAGCCGGCATCGAAATAGACAGAGCGATAGGCAACAACATTACGCATTTGAACACAATGCTGAACCCCGGCGGGGATCCATGCCGCCTTAGTCGGCGGCAATATACACTGAGTGTTATCCAAGGTGATGTTCATGCAGCCGAGCGGCGCATAGAGCAGCTGCCCCTTCCGGTGCATATGCATCCCCGAATCGTGCCGGCCCACATCGGCCGCGATACCCACCACGGGCAGATCCAGGGTATCGACATCGAAACGATTCTCTTGCTTGATAAACGCCATCTGTCTCTATTTTGATGTTTTATGCTCTTATCATTATAACCGGACATCGGCGACTTCAATACACTTGCCGTCATTGAAAAGCGATTAACGAGTAACAGAGATGAAAAAAATTCCACCAACCTGGCTTATGGTCACCCTGCTGATGTTTCCGCAGATAGTAGAAACCATCTACAGCCCGGTACTGCCGCACATATCCAGGGCTTTTACCGTGAACATACAAACGGCGTCACAGACCTTGTCGGTCTACTTTATCGCCTTCGCCATCGGCGTGGTGATCTGGGGCCGGTTATGCGACACGCTGGGCCGTCGCAAGACCATGCTATATGGCTTGCTGACCTACGGCATAGGTGCGCTGTTAGCCATAACCACCAGACAGTTCGAGGTCCTGCTGCTGGCCAGAGTCGTCTCGGCATTCGGCGCTGCCGTGGGCTCGGTTGTCACCCAGACCATGTTACGGGACAGCTACCAGGCTGCAGAGCTTGGCAAGGTCTTCTCTCTTATGGGGATGGGAATATCGATCAGCCCGGTCATGGGCTTACTGGCTGGGGGCGTTTTAGCCCAAAGTCTGGGCCACACGGGCGTCTTTGGCTTACTGCTGCTGTTAGCCATGGTGCTGTTGCTGATAAGTGTAAAGGCTTTACCCGAGACCCAACCTATATCAAATCAGCAGCTCCCATTATGGCCACTGATTAACCGCATACTGAGGGATATAAAGATATGGCGCAGTGCGGCGCTGGTCGCCCTGTTTAACCTGATGCTCTTCAGCTACTATGCGCTGGCACCATTTATCTTCGCAGGCTTTCACATGAGCTCGGTAGAGTTTGGCTACAGCGGTATGGCTCTGGCTCTGGGCTCACTGATGGGTAGCCTGCTCAACAATCAACTGCTGTCCAGAGGCTGGCAAGCCGCGAACCTGATCAGGCTGGCAGCGATACTCGCGCTATTAGGCGCTGCCGGAGTCTGCCTGCTGCAATCTAGCCTGGCTTTCCTGCTGCCTATGGTGTGTGTGGTGTTGGCGTTCGGTATCGCCCTACCTAATATTCTCACTCAGGCGCTGATTGACTATAAACAGGAGGCGGGCAGCGCCGGCGCCCTGTTCGGCCTGGCCTACTACCTGATGTTAGGAGTGGGGCTGTCTCTGGCAGGATGGCTGCAAAACCTGGGGCTGGTGTTGCTGCTCGCTGCGGGGCTGAGTGCTGTGCTCTGCCTGTTCAATAACAAGAGCGCGGCCCGGTTTCAATTAATCAAGGGCATATAAACCACTCTATAGAAATGTAAGCAATAAAGAAGAGGAGCCAATGGCTCCTCTTCTACTTTCAACTTTATCAGTCTTTCATCGCATCTGACATAACAGTTGCCGCTACTCAGGACATGCAGCTGGTTGCATCAGGTTTACATTACCTTTATCAAGAGATGCTTCCTCGATATCAAGAATATCATCATCGGCATCAACAGAGATCATACCACGGTCTTTATTCTTCCCTTGACCTTCAGCGCCACCGGCACCTTGGGTGAGAACAATCTCAGCACTACCTTCCAGATCTTCATCATCGACGATTTCACACAGGTAGCTCACGGCTAATGTGGCAGTACCGGCGAAATCATCGTAAACAACAGGATCTGTTGGAGTGACGTCACAGGAGAAGCCTTCACTCTTGTAGTTGATGTGCAGCATACCTACAGGGGTCGCAGCGCCGCAGGCTTCACTTTCTAGGGTACCGATTGCACCAGAGAAGGAATACATACCGTTATTACCATTCCCCTTGTTTCCCTGACCTAGCTTACCACTGACCTTAGCATAATCGTAGACACAGTCGGTTGAGAACTCCACATCATCCCAATGCAAATCGGCTGGTACGCCATCACCAGCCCCGCTAACCATAAATTTTGCCATCATAGCGAAAGGCGGAATATTGCCAGCCAAAGTCATCTGCTGGTAACCGTCGGGTTCACCGGCCACATCAGTGTCGCTATCTGAGAATGTCGTGCCGTCGAAGTCGACAGATAATCCAGGAACCCCTGAAGATCCATCATTATTATGCCAGCCACTGGCCTCGAACAAACCCAGTCCATAGGGAGAACAGCCTTCCACCGACTCCATCTGATATGCGCTGCCGCTGAATACATCTACCTGCCCATCGAAGAAGGAGGTCATATACATCGACCAATCTGGTGTATTATGACCAGTGTCTGCAGTTCTTGCGGCTCCCACTTGTGTCCAATCGGCAGCATCCGCCGCATCAACGCCTTCGACCTCGAAGCCTGGGTTTTCGAGCAGATTACCCGAGAAGAGTAAACCAAATGCCGCGCCACTCACACCAAGCAAGAGGGCGATACTCGCAGTTAAAACCTTTTTGGAATGTTTCATCGTTTTCTCCTGGAAAACTAATTAAACTGCGAGCTTATCCCGGGGGCAGTTTAATTCTGGTGCCGATTCGACTTCCTTAACACTTTGCTCCGACCATTATTAATGAGCTTTTGAAGCCTGCATCGGAATGAGTTTAAGCTACTTAACTATCGTCCCTTCCCTGTATGTAGCATCTATCCGTTAATTCTTTTTCTTACAAACACCTGCTCTGATTTCGTGCCCTAATGACACAAAATACATCGCAAAATGCACCACTATTTACATGGTTAAAATATAGTACAAACTCACTGCTGACGCGGGGTTGAGCAATATACAGACATCTTATATACACTCATATTTTAAGTCCGTTTTAAACTTAAGGTATCCAGTCCGAAATCGTCATATCCTGATGAAATGTCGCAATCTCAAACGGTTATTTCGGGGGCGCCGTAGTAAACAGGAAAAAAGGAATCGAACTGAAAAGATAAACTAAGCCGTCTGGAGAAACGGCTTAGATAAAAAAACTGCAAAAATTGGCTTCAGAGGGTAATAGTACTGTCGGTAAAGGCGACACTCTCTATGTCGATAAGCTTATTGATACCATCCCGGCCATCCTCCATATCGGTAACTAAGATAGATCCATCTTCCAGCTTCTCTACGGTGTACTGTGATGAACTACCGCTGAAGAAAACGATATTGTTGCCGCTGTTTCCCTTTATCAGATTATCAAGCTGATTAACGACCACATTGCTGCTTAAACTTCCCGTCAGGGTGACATCTTTAAGATAGCGGGAGTGATGGGTATAGCTCAGCTCAGGTTTAAACTTCAGGCTGAAATCACCACTGAAACTCTCATCTATTCTCGCATTATAGGTAAGATAAGGATGAAAGAACTTGTTATTCATCAACTCTGCGCCCAATGGATCTTCACTGCCGATCTCACTCCTGCTCTTGGCTACATACTCTCCCCACATGCCATGGGTCTGACTGCCGGACCAGGCGCCCCAAAGACCATAATAGGAGTCGATGACCGCAGCCAGATACTCCTGAGACAGGCTGTTCTCAGTGGTGAGCTCTGCAATCCAGTCCGGCGAAGCAAAACCCCACAACTTGTCATTGAGTGCAGTTATTTGGGCGCTGCGTATTTCGGCCTGATAGTCGGCTAAAGCGCCGATAAAGCGGCTGTTTTGATCCACGCCGATACCATAGTCGTGAACCAGATGCAGTATCTCTTCGAAGCTGGCATCACGATGCCCATCGTAGCTTTGATTGATATACCAATCTCCCCCCTCGACCTGGATCTCATTTTGATACAGCGGCTGCCCCCCTAAGTTGGTCGCTGGGTTACTGCCATCATCACTGCCGTTGAGCAGCAACAAAACCGCGCCATTATCGGCCATCTTGTTGGCCACCGCCGACTTGTCACTGCCATATACAGACCCCGGGAGGTCAGTCAGATAGTGAGTAAGAATAGAGCGCGCTCTGACAATCTGATTATCGGAGAGCTTATCCTGGGCGATAATATGGATAGACTTGCCATTGGCAGCCTTCACCTGTGTATAGCGATTAAATTTTAGCGCCGCACTATAGGTCGCCGACAGAGAGTCAGGCACGCCCTTAATCCCCAGGGCCAGAGTCGCAGCAGACAAGCCATTAGTTGAGCCGGTATTTACCGAGCCGCTGCCGCCTGAATTTGTGCTCCCGGACGCAGTAGTACCGGTTGCCCCGCTGCCTGAATCTGAGTTACATGCAACGATGCCCACTAAACCTGTTGCGAGTACACCCGCCATTAATACTCTCTTCATTAACTGTCACTCCTGCGACCTGAACTATTGGAAAGTCACATTAGCATTACAGTTTCACTGGGCGGGTAAGAGAGTGTAAGCTCTGTGGCTCCCCATGTAAGCGGATGTAAGCGCGCTACCAATACAGAAAATACCCTGTAAACTTAGGCCTGACACATAGGTGTTTTGACACAAAAATCATACGAGTCAGAGGATAGGTTTCGTGGCTAAAGCAAACATACTCATCGTCGAGGATGATAAAGAGATTTCGCGGCTGACCGCCATGTATCTCGAAGCGGAAGATTACCGAACACAGATCATCGACGATGGTTTGCAGGCGGTAAGCGCCGTGAGAGATCTGCAACCGGATCTGATCATACTCGATCTGATGTTACCGGGTTTAGACGGCGTAGAGATCTGTAAGCAGGTGCGCACCTTCTACAGCGGCCCGATACTGGTTCTGACCGCCTGCGCCGATGATATGAGCGAAGTCAGCCTGCTTAAACTGGGCGCCGATGACTACCTGAGCAAACCGGTACGCCCCCATGTGATGGTGGCCAGAATTGAGGCCCTGCTCAGGCGAACTCAAGTCGCCGAGCCTGCAAAGAATCGACTTATCGTCGGTGAACTCACTATCGATACCTCGAAACAGCTCGTCAGCTATGGTGAATACACGCCGCAACTGACCGCCGCCGAATATGAGATGTTACTGCTTCTGGCATCTAATGCCGGGTGTATCGTGTCCAGAGACGACTGTTGCCGCTCTCTGAGAGGCATAGATTATGACTTCAATGACAGATCGGTCGATATGCGGATCTCGGGGCTAAGAAAGAAGTTAAATGACGATAGGCCCCCCTACAAGACCATCTTAACGGTACGAAACAAGGGCTATATGTTAACCAATGGCTAACTATCTTCCCCCGCTGTTTACCAGGCTCTATGTCAGTATGATTGCGGCGCTATGCGCCAGCATCTTCGTCACACTCTATTTCAGTGAGCAATTTTTGGAACAGAGTGACATCGTCGACTTCTATGAAGATACCTATCATGCCTTCACTGAAATCAGATCAGACCTGAACCGCTCTGGTTTAGCCCCGCAGCAGTACTTCGACGATATGCGACTGAATCATTACCATTTCAATATTCAATGGCAGAAGCAGTGGCAGGGAAAGGCTGACTGTGGGGAGTGTGAGTATCTCAATAAGATAGCCGGCTCATTAATCTATAGACTCAATGATGAACAGCTGCTCGCTGCCTATCCCCTCGATGGTAGCAGTGGAGCCATCTTGATCGGCGATCAGGCTCCCGTGAATCTGTTTTTTGATGGTTTGGATGGAAGACAGCCATTGACTCTTATAGAGATATGGCGTGAAGATCCCGATGAGCTTACCCCCTTTATCCTGCTTTTCGTTACTATCTTAGCTATCGGTGCCACCCTCTATTTTCCTGTGCGACAACTACAGAAACAGATTAAGGGACTCATCGATACCAACAGGAAATTTGGCGATGGTGAGCTCAACGTACGGGCTACGCAAAAATTCTCAGAGCCGGTTAATTCACTGGCCGACAGCTTTAATCGCATGGCGGAGTCAATAACCGAAACGGTGAAAGAGAACCAGATCTTCGCTCAGGCTGTGCCTCACGAGATGCGCACCCCCTTGAGTCGAATTCAATTAGCGACCGGCATACTTCGTAAGAGCAACCAGCAAGCGGACCAGCGAGAACTGCTCGATAACATCGACAGTTATATCGACGACATCGATGAGCTAACCAAACAGGTACTCACTTTCTCTAAGCTTAATGCCGTTCTGAGCCAAGAGGAATCCCAGAGCAAGCAACTCATCAAACTCGATGATTATCTGCAAAGCCGGCTACAAGTGTTAAACCAGCGGCAGCAGCCAAACCAAGAGCACTCTATCGATGTCGAATTAGATATAGAGGAACAGCAACTCGAATGTGACCCGGCTTACCTGAGGTTGATGTTCGATAATCTGCTAAAAAATGCGCTCAGATACGCAACATCCAGAGTCCTGGTAACTGTAACGATGAAGGCCAACGAAAATGATAGAAGTGACGAACTAAGTCAGCTTATTATCAGCGTCGACGATGATGGGCCGGGGATAGATAGCCAGCATTTTGATTCAATCTTCCTGCCTTTCTCCCGCATAGACAGGAGTCGCAGTCAACAAACCGGAGGGCTGGGCTTAGGCTTGGCCATAGCTAAGGCCGCAACGAGACGAATGCACGGCCACTTAGAGGTGAGTCGCAGCGAATTAGGCGGAGCCAGATTCAGTTGCCGGTTAACTCCGGCTCCCAATGATTAACTGATGGGTTAACCGTTTCTCATCTTCTCTTTCTTCTCCTCTTCAAGCTTGCGGTTAGTCAGCTCGGTTATCTGGGCCGAGAGTGTCGCAATTTCATTTTGCAGTGCCTTACGCTTCTTCTCGCCCGCCTCGCTCTTGTCACCTTCCAGCTGCTTAAGCTCCTCTTTTAGCTTCTCAAGTTTTTCCTTCAGCGCCTCGATCAGCTCATCTATCTTTTTCTTAGGCTTATCCGAGGCCTCGGTCGACTGAGCTTGGGCCTGAGATGCTTGCGCATGAAGCTTGCCACCCGTCTCGGATGCCAGTGCATCTCTCCCCTCTTTAGAGATAGAGACATGGGCATTCCCCTGCGCCGAAGCACTTCCCTGTGTGATACTGGCTCCCGCCTCGGCTTTTGTGGAGGAGCCGACCTTAGCCTGACTAATCCCTTGAGTTGCTGGCGGATTATTCATACTCATTCCTGATACGTTCATAAACTTCCCTTATAGACTGCAACGCAACAATATTTGTATTCATATGTATCACTGTTATCGGCCGCTTTGTAAATAAGCTTATCTGAACAAGGTAAATAATTGTGAAATGGCTCTTTTTTAATGAATTAATTTTTTATTGGAAAAGAAAGATATTTATTTAGACTTCCAGACGTCCATTTGTTATGTTCAACTTTCACTCAAAGGAATAGGAAGAGATAATATGAAACTTGAGTCATTAGCACTTCACCACGGATATGAATCTGAAGCGACGACGAAAGCGGCGGCCGTGCCCATCTACCAAACCACCTCCTATACCTTCGACGATACTCAACATGGTGCCGATCTGTTCGATCTGAAAGTGCCGGGAAATATCTACACCCGCATCATGAACCCGACCACAGATGTGTTGGAGCAACGTCTGGCAGCCATCGAAGGCGGGATAGGCGCATTGGCACTGGCATCAGGCATGGCAGCTATCACCTACACCATACAGGCATTGACTCAGGTAGGTGACAACATCGTCAGCACCAGTCAACTCTACGGGGGCACCTACAACCTGTTTGCCCACACACTGCCGCGTCAGGGCGTAGATGTACGCATGGCAGGTTTCGATGACTTTGATGGTCTTGAGGCCTTGATCGATGACAATACCAAGGCGCTGTTTTGTGAGTCTATCGGAAACCCGGCGGGTAATATTGTCGATCTGCAACGTCTGGCTGAGATAGCCCATAAACATGGCGTGCCCCTGATTGTCGATAATACCGTGGCGACGCCGGTGCTGTGTAAGCCATTTGAATTTGGTGCCGACATAGTGATCCACTCACTGACCAAGTATATCGGCGGCCATGGTACAACCATCGGCGGTGTGATCATCGACTCGGGCAAGTTTGACTGGGCGGCGCACCCTCAGCGTTTCGCGCTGCTGAATGAACCCGATCCCTCCTATCACGGCGTCGTATACACTCAGGCCTTCGGCCCAGCCGCCTTTATCGGGCGCTGCCGCGTCGTACCACTGCGCAACACAGGTGCAGCGCTCGCCCCCCAGAGCGCTTTCCTGCTGTTGCAGGGGTTGGAAACCCTCTCTCTGAGAATGGAGCGCCACTGCAGCAACGCACTGGCGTTAGCACAATATCTTGAGCAACACCCTAAGGTGAGTTGGGTCAACTACGCGGCGCTCCCCAACAGCCCTTTTCAGGACAACTGCCACAAGATAACCGGCGGAAAGGCCTCGGGGATCATCAGCTTCGGCATAAAGTCGAACCAAAATGACGGCGGCAAAGAAGCGGGAGGACGTTTCATCGATGCCCTCAAGATGATACTGCGTCTGGTGAATATCGGTGATGCCAAGTCTCTCGCCTGTCATCCGGCTTCGACCACCCACAGACAACTGGACGCAAGCGAACTGGCTAAGGCCGGTGTCAGTGAAGATCTGATACGCATCTCGGTCGGCATCGAGCATATCGATGACATCATTGCCGATGTTTCTCAGGCACTTGAGCAGGCGGGATAAGTTCTACCTTTAATCTCAGCTACCGGGGGGGATGTCACCACAGCCATCCTCCGATAACCCAGCTCTGCTCAGATTTAGATGAATAACGCATAACCTGTAGGGTGAATAGTATAAAATAGCCTTTAAAAGCAGAAACTAAGCCCTTAACACCATTTAATAAAGGGGCTATAGTTTACTAATAGGAATCATTCGCAAAGGACAGTTGCAAGATGATGGATAAAGCCGCGGAACGGCACCTACACGACGAACACCTGCTCAATGAGATATCGGTCACTGCCGCCGAGATAGCTGTGCCCGAAGATATGTTTAATAGTTGGCAACAGACTCTGGATCTGATCTCTGAAATTGTCGATACCCCGGCCGTCCTCATCATGCGAATACATAAAGATGATAATAAGATGGAGGTGTTTGCCAGCAGCAGGAGTATCGGTAATCCCTACCGTCGTCACGATAAAGATAGCTTAGGCCATGGCCTATACTGTGAAACCGTCATCGCTCAAAATAGTGAGCTGCATATTCCCAACGCATTGAAAGACAGAGATTGGGATAATAATCCGGACCTGAAACTCGGTATGATTGCCTACTGTGGCCTGCCGCTGCTCTGGCCCGATAATACGCCCTTCGGCACCATCTGTATGCTCGACAACAAGGAGCACAGTTACAACAATAAATTTCGCCATTTGTTAGCCAGATTCCAAGAGGCGATAATAACAAATCTCGCCAGCTTATATCAGCAGGAGAAGCTGCGCTTCCTGAACCGAATTCTGGAAAAGCGGGTGCAACTCAGAACCCATGAACTGGCGGAGCTCAGCACAAAACTTATCCGGGAGATAGAGGACAGAACCTCGGCAGAGTATACTCTGGAATACAGCAAGACCTATGACGAACTCACCGGACTGCCTAAACGAACGAGTCTAGTCGAGTCACTCAACCAGATGCTAAAACGGGTAAAAGGTTCACAGGTTGTCACGGTACTCTATTTTGGTCTGAGAAAATTTAAGTCCATTAATGACACATATGGTTATGTGGTCGGTGATCAGATCCTTTCTCAATTCAGTCAAAGGATCACCCGGCAGTTAAACGAAGACGCTGTTATCGCCCGTATTGCCGGGTCTGAATTTGTCATCGCTCACTCCCATAAACGCTCGAGTCGTGATGAACTGTCGCTCATTACCAACATACTAAATTGCTGCAACAGTCCTTTCTACATCGCCGATTTCACCATAACGGTTCCCTCCTGCATGGGCATAGCCCAGTTTCCCGCGGATGCTAAAACGACAGAGGAGTTGCTGCAAAAATCAAGCGCGGCGATGAGTATAAGCAAAACAGAGGGAGCCAGTTATAGCTTCTTCAATCGAGATACTCACTCGAAGATAAGACAACGATATCAGCTGGAGTCTCATCTGGTCGACGCACTGAGTAATCAAGAGCTATACCTGAACTACCAGCCTTTAATCTGCCTGAAAACCAAAGAAATTATTGGTGCAGAAGCGCTGCTCAGATGGCATAACCCAGTTCTGGGCCAGGTACCACCCGACCAATTTATTAACTTAGCTGAGCATAATGGTCAGATCATCGAGATAGGTAACTTCGTCCTCCACAGTGCACTCTCTCAGGCGGCTCAGTGGCTACTCCTGAGGCAAAATGAGTTCAGGATTGCCATCAACATATCACCGCTGCAGTTCAGGGCACCAAATTTTGCCGAACATATTGCAGATCTGCTTACCCTATACCAACTCCCCGCCACCTCATTAGAACTTGAGATAACCGAAGGGATACTGTTACAGGATGAGCACCTGGCCCACGACTCAATTCAGAAGCTTCAGGCATTGGGGATCCGTATCTCCCTCGATGATTTCGGTACCGGCTACTCCTCGTTAAGTTATCTACAGAAATACTCATTTAATACCCTGAAGATAGATCGCTGCTTCATCACCAATCTGCATAAAAAAGAGCAGGACAGAGAGCTCACTCGGGCCATCATCGCCATGGGGAAAAAGCTGAACCTGCACGTGATAGCCGAAGGTGTGGAGACACATGAGCAGGATGATTTTATCCAAAGCGAAGGATGTGATTATGGTCAGGGCTACCTCTACGGCAAACCGAGCAGCGCCGAGGACTTTGAGGCTGATTATCTGGCAGACTAACCCCCTAATGGGAATAGACTCACCCGGGAAACAATGCGATAGCCTGCGTTACCCGGGCTAAAAATCATTTCAATCTCCTCCGGGATCAGGCGGCGCAGATACCATACTTAGGTAATACATCATGCAGGATATCGAAGCGGTGAGCCTGC
This sequence comes from uncultured Shewanella sp., assembly GCF_947501225.1. Classification (GTDB taxonomy): domain Bacteria; phylum Pseudomonadota; class Gammaproteobacteria; order Enterobacterales; family Shewanellaceae; genus Shewanella. The sequence continues at coordinate 264,320 of NZ_CANMUW010000001.1, read as the reverse complement.
AGCGCATCATGGAACATCTTCCAGTCTGAGGTCAGAAATGCAGGGGAGTAGACAAACTCATCCTCATCATCATCTACAGCTTCTAACTGCCCTATGGATTGATGCTTCCAGGAACCCTCCCCCTTTGCAATGTAGCTTACCTGCTCTGCCCCGAAGGAGAACTGTCCGAGGGCAATGGCTTCGAGCCACTTGCTGTGGCGCTCCTCGCCATCATCATCACGGATCGAGTCGAGCATTGACTTGATCAACTGCGCATCGGCCTCGGGAATACCAGCGACACTGTCGAGTTCAAGGTCTGTATCGCCACTCAGGTAACAGCGCATCGCGCGGCACATCATATCTACCGCCTCGAAGAAAATCGTTTGATTGTTACGTTCAACCGTTTCCCCGAGGCCGTTAACATACTTCCATGATATATAGGGGCGATCGGGGTGACTTAACGCCGCCCCATGGCCGAGAGGAAAGGCACTGCTGACGAAGAAGTTTGCTATCTTGGAGAAGAAGCTTTGGTCGAGGGAAGCATCGCTGCTCTGCAAATCTTCAACCTTATTGATCTCGTGAATATTGCCGGAGAACCCTTGATGGGTAAAGGTGTCGGCATAGACATGCATGGTAACGCCCAGACGGTGGAGACCGTAGGGCTTTTCTCTGTCCTGTATCGAGAGGCGCAGCATATCTCTGGCTACATAGCTGTCGGGCTTACAAACCAGCTTATTGATAAAACTCCCATCGGGGTTGAGCCCGGCAGGCAGCCCCCCGTTGCCCGGCAGAAAGTGAAACGATGCCCACACCCTGTGGTTGGCTAACTTCTCGGAGTTGCGATAATCCAGCATCTTATGAGCCGATGAGATCCTCGAATACATGGCCCCGTTATCAAACCGGATAACGCCCGAATTTGTGGCGTCATCCACATACTGGGCGCTATAGGCGATAATCTGCGCATCGGAGGCGGTAAAACCAGCCAGTCTTGCCGCAATATAGGTTAACCCATGGTGTCCGTCTATCTGCATTACAATATCCCTATTGATCCATACTAAGTGTCATAACCTAGCAGCAAACCAGTCATAACACCACGACTGTATACGCCGGCACTCTCTCTGTGTCAGGCCTGGAGCTGGGCGCTATTCATTTAACCGAATTCTTTTTATTTTTCTGTGCCTGCTCATCCAGCACCTGCATACCCGATGTGATGGCCACCACCGCCTTAGAGTTAAACTCCCGCGCATAAAGGGTATAGACGACAAACAGGCTGGTCACGATAAACAGTGCCGGATGAAAAAACCAACTCAACACCGCCATAGAGAAGTAATAGGCTCTGAGACCATAATTATATGAATGAGCCGCCTGATCTTGCACTATGGCCATCTGTCTGGCGTAGCAACGGAGTCTCTCATCCCCGCCCCCCGTTGGGTCTATGGGCGCAGCTCCGACCATCACGTTAAGAAAACCATATTGTCGCATCGACCAGGTAAACTGGAAAAAAGCCATCACGAAGATAAAGGTCAGCAGACTGAGTTTCAACTGGATCAGGGCATCATTTGGGGTCGCGGTATAGGGGATTGACGCGATAACAGCCTCTAATCGCTCGACCTGAGAAAACAGGGTCAACACACCGGCAAGTACCAGCATGGTCGTCGAGGCAAAGAAGGTAATATTGCGCTCAAGGTTGGCCAATAGCGCCGCTTCCCCCACCCTCACCTCACGGGTCATCAACTCATTCATCCAATGAATACGATGCTGATGCAGGCAACGGGCGATACAGTTGGTGGTCTTGGCCTTGCGCCGGGCAAAAGAGGTATAACCTACCCAACAGCAGATAAAACAGACAAATGAGACGAGATCCAAAACAGAAAAAGCCATAACTACCTTAAAAAATTCAAGTCAAGCCACTATTAAAGCAGCTTTAATCTCGACTGACCATTATTCGCGACTTCATACCCGCCACCATAAAATCCTTCATCACAGATAATTTAACCCGGCCAGGCATCTGTGTCAGTCAAAAAAATTTAAGCTGCATACGCAGAGAAGAAGTTGTGGTATAAAATATAAATACCACCAACAAACAGCCAACATAACCATCACTTTGTATCGATACAAGAGATAAGTTTAATAAGGGAATATTTATGACGTTACTCTCTGGAAAAACACTGACATTGTTACTCACTTCAGCACTATTTACCTTAGCAGGTTGTGGTGGCAGCAGTTCCGGCTCAGGTGACAATACCTCGGGTGGAGGGGGGACGGGAACGCCGCAGTGGGTGGCGGGTGTATTTGCTCCCGATAGTGAATTTGCCAACCGATGCGTCGCCGATCCAAATGGCTCAGAGTTAACGGAGAAACTCTGGTTAAGGTCATGGAGTAACGATACCTACCTCTGGTACGACGAAATAGCCGATGTCGATCCGGCTCCTTTCAGTGTGCTCGCCTACTTCGATCAATTGAAAACCCAGGAGTTGTCGCCCTCGGGTAATACCAAGGATAAGTTTCACTTCTCAATGCCCACAAGCGAATGGGATCAGCTCAACCAGTCCGGTGCCACAGTGGGCTACGGCGCCCATTTCTTCATTCAGCAGGCAGACGGCAGTCAGGATAGAAAAATTACCGTAACCTATGTCGAACCTAACTCACCGGCCTCGGAGATGGAGGTTTCCCGCGGCTATGTTGTCACAGAGATCGATGGCGTAAATGTTAAGGATGCGGCCGATAGCGCCAGCATAGCAATTCTCAACAGAGGCTTGTTTCCTGAAACCGCCGGGCAACAGACCAGGTTCACATTCCAACACTTAGATAAAACGACTTTTACCGAGTTGACCCTGACGGCGCAGACCATAATCTCAACTCCGGTTCAGAACACGACCACAATCGTCACTACGACCGGCAAGGTGGGGTACCTGCAGTTTAATGCTCATATCGCTACCGCGGAGCGCGGCCTGTTCGATGCCATCAACACCCTTAGTGACGCGGGTGTTGATGATCTGGTGCTGGATCTCAGATACAACGGCGGAGGCCTGTTGGCGATGGCTGGTCAACTCGGTTATATGATAGCCGGCAGCCAGGCGACCCAGGGGAAGATATTTGAGCGTAGCACCTTCAACGATAAACACCCCAACACCAACCCCGTCACCGGAGAAGCCCTGACTCCCATGCCCTTCTTCAGCGAGAGTCTGGGCTTTAATGCCACGTTACTCGGCGCCGGACGGTCTCTGCCTAGCCTGAACCTGTCACGCCTGTTTGTGCTCACGACTGCAAATACCTGCTCCGCCAGTGAGGCCTTGATGAATAGTCTGCGAGGCATAGATATTGAGGTCATCCAGATAGGGGATACGACTTGTGGTAAACCCTATGGCTTCTACCCGACCCCAAACTGTGGCACGACATTTTTTACCGTACAGTTTAAGGGGGAGAACAATAAGGGCTTCGGCGATTACTCAGATGGTTTCGTACCCAGCACCAGCCCGACGCTGGAAAGTGAAATTCCGGGGTGTAGCCTGAGCGATGACTTCAACCACGCCTTAGGCGATACCGATGAGCGATTACTCAACGCGGCGCTCTACTACCGCGCCAACGGTCAATGTCCGATAACTGTCAGCAATATGGCTAAGGCCAGACCCAGGAGCCAGGTTATCGATCCAGGTTTCGTAATCGAAGATAGTCGCAAGCAAAATGTGTTACTCAATAACCGCATATTAACCCGAGGCCCACAGCCCTCACATCAAGAGTAGAGGTTGAGATGAAAGCTTATCACTTACCACCCATACTGCTTCTGCTGACCGGCTGCTCACTGCAAGCCCATGATCTGAAAATGAGTGAGGCAGCGCCTGCGCTGCTGACCACTAGTTCAGCCCAGAGCACCACTGAGCTCCGGGATGCGATAGCCAGCATGTTAAAGGTGAAAGAGGTACTCATTGCAGACGATGCGTTCAGGCAAAGCAGTCGCTTGTCGCTCAGCCGTGCCCCCCATACAGACCCTAACGGTCAGCTTATCATGGGGCGAACCTTCGAGATGCCCGATATGATCCAACTTTTGGTACAGGGCGAACAGTGTTTCGTCTATCACGAAAAGAGCGACCAAAGCCGTCCACTGCCCCTCTCTAAGTGCATCCCCGAATAACCCATAGAGCATTAATAGAAAGACAAACAGGCCGTAATAAAATGCGGCCTTTTTTATCTCTTTCGCTACACATGGCAGCTGGCCTTGCCAGGTCCATATTCCTTCAAACACCAGCCTTTCCTAAAAAAATATTTCTAACTATTTGCGCGACTTGAACTGAGTTTTATGTAACAAAAGTATTCAAACCCGCGCCTCTGCTAGACTTAAGGTAACTATCGGCCGCTTAAAAAAGGGGAACGGTAATGGATTACAGAGCTAAATTTTTAAGGATCGCGCTGTTAAGCCTGTCCTTATCTGCAGCAGGTTTATCGGGATCAGATGCCGTTGCAGCCAACCCAACGACGAGTACCAATACAAGCACCAGCTCCGGCACACCTCCTAATCCCGGCTCTCAACACAGAGCCTTCCCTGACATCAATCTCCCCGAACCCGCTAATGGCGAACACGCCATATCTCTGCTGGGCGATAGATTAGCGGATGTCGCTGCCGCATATGATATGAGTACCGCAGATTTAGCTAAATTGATCAGAACCGATAGGACGGTTTGGTTAGATCGCAAGGGACATATCTTCTACGTAGAAATTGCAGTCCCCACCGAGCTATCAGAGTCAGCTTCAGGCAGTGAACCCCAGGCCGCACTCAGCGAAGCCCAGACCTTTAGTCTCAACAGCCGCCCCGGTGCACCGCGAACGATATTTCTCGATTTTGACGGCCACACGACAACCGGAACCGCATGGAATAACTCATACAATGTCGCCACGATAAACTCCCCCGCCTATAACACAGATGGCACGTCGGCCTCCTTCACACAGCTGGAGCTCGATAGAATCTATCTGATGTGGCAACAGGTGGCCGAAGATTTTGCACCTTTTAACGTTAATGTGACCACTCAGGAGCCCTCTCCGGACATGATAACCAGAACCACCTCGTCCGATCAGACTTTCGGCACCCGGGTGGTTATCACTCAGGATAACTTCGCTAACTGTGGCTGCGGCGGTTTCGCCTACTTAAGGATTTTCGACGATTACGGCAGTTATAGCGATTACTACAAACCCGCCTTCGTGTTTAACTCAAGCGTTGTTGGCGCCGGGGAAGCGATAACCCACGAGGCCGGTCACAACCTGGGGCTGAGCCATGACGGCCAGAGTGGTGGCTCCAGCTACTATCAGGGGCACGGCTCAGGTGCCACCGGCTGGGCCCCCATCATGGGAGTGGGCTATTACCGCGAGCTCGTACAGTGGAGCAAGGGGGAGTACCCTCTGGCCAATCAGTTTCAGGATGATATTCAGGTAATACAGAATTACGGCGCCCCTCTGATGCTCGATGATCATGGCGACAGTATCGCCAGCGCATCGGCATTAACCGAAACACCCAATGGCGACACGACCCTACTCGAAGGTAGCGGCCTGATACGCCGCCGTGATGATATGGATATGTTCAGCTTCACTGCCGGAGCGGGAAGTTTCAGCCTGAGTATCTCGCCATCGAATGTGAGCCCGAACCTGGATATTCTGGCCGAGCTTTATGATAGCGCAGGCACTCTGATTGCCAGCAATAACCCCAGCTCATCACTACCGGCGGCGCTAAGCGGCAGCTTTACCAGCAATGGGGAGTACTACCTTAAGGTCGATGGCACGGGGAAAGGCGATCTCTCCACCGGCTACAGTGATTACGGCAGCCTAGGCCTCTACAGCATCACAGGTAGCGTACAAAGTACCAGCAATTTACAATCTCCTGCAGCCGTCGCCGCATCGGTGGACTATCTGCCCGGATACGCACCAATAACCGCATTCTTCGATGGCTCGGCTTCCAGTGATGATATTGGCATCACCAGCTACAACTGGGACTTCGGCGATGGAAACTTGGCTAGCGGAGTGAGCCCATCTCATGAATACCTGGCCCCGGGTGAATATAGCGTGACCCTGACCGTTACCGATACCGACAATTTAACTGACTCAGACACATTAACTATCTCAGTCATCAATCAGGCTCCCGTCGCAATAGCCAGTGCCGACAGCTATTCGGGCACCGCCCCCCACAGTGTTCAATTTTATAGTACAGGCTCAGAAGATCAGGATGAGTCCGGCACCATAAGCTATGTCTGGCAGTTCGGCGACGGCAACGGCTCAACTTCAGCCAATCCGACTCACCTCTATTCGGCTCAGGGTACATTTACCCCAAGCCTTACCGTCACAGACAACTTAGGTGCCCAGGATAGCGTCATACTCTCGAAGATCAGCATCTCACCACCGGCTTATCTGGACCAATACGCCCATAGCGAGCTGTTCGGTGCGGGCACCGTCACGGGAGACTATACAGATACCTTAGATAGCAGCTCTGTGCAGTCGATACAGGAGCGGGAATCCAGCGGCAAAAAAAATAGTCGCTATAGTTACCTGCAACATACCTGGTTATTCAATATCATAGCGGGCAACACAGTGACCCTACATCTCGATGCCTGGATGACAGGCTCAAGTGATAACGAGCAGATGCGTTTCTCCTACTCAGTCGGTGGCGGCGCCTTCAGCGAATTACTTGTGATCAACAATAGCAGCAGTGGTAGCCCGATATCCTTCTTCATGCCTCAGGGCACCAGTGGCGATGTGCGTATACGTGTCGAAGATACCGACCGAACCCCTGGACGCAGAGGCTTAGATACCGTCTATATCCGGGAGCTCTACATCAGCAGCGAAACCCTGCAAGGTGGCGATGTGCCTGCAACGCCAACACAGCTCGGTGCGACGCCGATATCATCGAGCCGGATTGATATCAGCTGGACGGATGAATCGAACGATGAATCGGGCTTTAATGTCGAGCGCTCACTCGATCAAAGCAGCTGGAGCAACGCAGGCTCGGTAGGTGCTAATGTCACCACCTTCAGCGATAGCGGATTATCGGCAGATACAACCTATTACTACCGTGTTACAGCTTTTAATGGCTATGGTAGTTCACCTGAGTCCAACACGGCTTCGGCTACCACCTTCGCATCCAGCCCCGTTAACCTCACCGCCACAGGTTGGAAGGTTAAGGGCGTTAAACATATCACTCTTCAGTGGTATCAATATCAGGATGTCGATATCTACTTTGACGATAATGATGCTATTCCAGCCAGCGGAGGCAGCGGTGAACCCTACAGCTATGATCTCAATACAGGCCAGAAAGGCGGCGGCAGCCATACGATTCAGGTGTGTAACGTCGGCGGGGGGGACTGCTCAGAGGTGGTGACAGTAGTATTCTAAAGTTGTTTTTCTAAAATCGGCTTTTGATATCTGATTGAAAAAGTCGATCGATTAAACATCGAATAGCAGGTACGCCAACGCAAGCACCATGAAAAAACCGCAGCCTGGGCTGCGGTTTTATTTGGCTTTAATCAAGTTCGGTGGCTTCGGGTGTTGATTAACACACTATCGAAGCGACCTACCACTTAAAAAATAACGGTTTGCTCGCCTGTACAGGTCGAAGTGCCCTCATCACAAGCCTTATAGGTGTATGAACCGCCACCTTTAGTGTTGATAGAGTCGGTATAAACTGAGCTTGCCGAAGTAGTAGCTATCTTGCTGCCATCACGGTACAGATCGACACTGCTGCCTGCTGCACCGCTAACGCTCAGATCCACATTCTTCACACCTTTGCTCTTATAGCCGGTAGCTGAAAGCGTGAATTCGCCACCAGGCTCAGTACCACCGCCGTTACCGGCACAGCCATTTGCCGTCAGGTAAGCATCAGCTGCCGCCGCGTTGACGATACCGTAACCAAAGTATACATCTTTACCCGCAGCACCACTGTCCATGGCCGTTGCCTTAAGCGCCTCACGAATTTCAGTACCGGTACACTGGTTATGGTTTGACCAAACCAGTGCGGCAATACCAGAAACAGCAGGTGTCGCCATCGAAGTACCGCTCATGAAGCCAAAGTCAGAAGTACCGATATCTATGCTGGCTGTACCGGCAGCGATAAGTGCCGCCCTGTCTTCTAGCGCTGCACCAACAGCCGGAATAGTCGTGGCATTGGTATCACCCAAAGTTCCATAAAGCATACCCGGCTCATTGTTGATAATGATGGCACCGACACCGCCGGAGCCCTCACAGTTAGCCACCTTGTCATGGAAAGAGATATTACCGCGGTCGATCACACAGATATTACCGTTAGCACCATTATCGGTAGCCTCGGCAGTCCCCATATAGTAAGTACCTCCGCTGATAGCACCTGAGTTCTCCATTGCCGAGCTCGCATAAGCCACTCCATCGGCGCTCATGTTCGCCGACGTAGCCATTCCCGCCGGGTAGGTAGAGAGTGTATCGACACCGCCAGCCGTCACCTCTACACAGATAGTTTCATCTTCAACTGCGCGCTTACCGCGACCAGACAGACAGCTTGGGAACTGAGAGAAATCGGCAATATCATTATTGGCATCGTTGGCACCGATCATCATCACCGAGGGGTAACCTGCAGGATATGAACGTACGTTGTTACCATCGTTACCGGCAGCGGCTACGACCAAGCCACCTGCGTCGGTAAACGCCTGAAATGCATTAGATTCGGTAGAGTTAGAACCACCGCCACCAAGGCTCATGCTGATAATGTTTGCGCCTGCGGCACTACACAGTTCGGCCGCCTTGGCCAGATCAGATGAGTAGCCCCAGCCATCTTCGTTAAATACCTTGATAATATGCATATCGGCGCCCGGCGCCATACCTACAACACCAAAACCATTATCGGCTGCCGCTACGGTACCCGCAACGTGTGTACCGTGTGGGCCACCATGATCGTCCCAGTTACCGGTTCCCGAGTCATTGTCGCCGGTGATATTATTCCATTCGAAATCACCATTGCTCCTATCCAGACCAGAATCAATAACACATACCTTCATCCCGGCACTGGCATTGAAGGTAACCTGATCAGCCTGAGACTGATAAACTGCATAAGGGGTTACCTGCTCGGTCATAGGGTTACCCGCATCATCACTGAATGCCATAAGGTGACGACGTTGATCCGCTTCAACCAGTTTAATGTGTGGGTTATTCAGTAATCCTTTAACCTGTGAAAGATCTTTGCCTGCAAAAGTTGCCGAGATGAAGCCATTTCCATCTACATGTATTTGAGCACCAAGCTTGTTGGCTAACGCCTTAACGATGCCCTTCTTGTCATTGTCCACTTGAATAATATAACGATCGTCATCTGCTTTTGCGGTAGTCGATACGCTCACTGTCAGGGCAATGATCGCACCCGCAATTTTAGATAATTTCATAAAGTCTCTCCGATTTATTTTTTAGTATAGAGTTACTATCGCTACTGAATAATGCCGCAACACTTTTCACTGTTGAGCGTGCCTTTTTCGGCATTATCGTTCGAGTTACGATTTAGAAACTAACAGAGATCACAAAATATAACAATAGACCAACAAAAGATTAACAAATGTAAGTATAATCTGACGTTTGTGTAACATTTAAATTCTGCCTGTCACCCGAACTAATATTTTCCCTATATCCGGCTTGCTGTGTTACTTTTTAGTGTTACCAAGTTCAGCAAGTTTTCGGGACCGCACCTCTATGTTTACTCAGGAAAGTTTTTCATTTCTATCTCAGCTCGCCAGTAACAATGAGCGCGAATGGTTCAAATCCCACCAGGCCCGCTATGAAGATGAAGTGCGCACACCGGCGCTTAAGTTCATCGAAGCCATGCAGCCCCATATCCTCTCCCTCTCCCCCAGACTGACGGCTGTACCCAAGAAAGTTGGGGGCAGCTTGATGCGGCCACAACGGGATGCCAGATTCAGTAAAGATAAGACCCCCTACAAGACCAATGTGGGTATTCAGTTCAGGCATTTTCAGGGGAAAGATGTTCACGCTCCGGGCTTATACCTGCATGTTGCTAACGAGGGCTGTTTTCTCGGTGCCGGCATTTGGCATCCGGACTCCAAGACGCTGAGTCAGATCCGCACCTGCCTAGATGAAAATCCCAACGCCTATAAGAAAGCGCTGGCACAGCTGAGAGCCGCAGGTTTTGAGATGGAAGGAGGTAGCTTAATGCGCCCGCCACGGGGCTATGATAAAGCTCACCCCATGATCGAGGAACTTAAACGCAAAGACTTCATCGCGGTCAAGAATATAGACGCCAGGCAGGTATACGATAAAAACTTTGTCAGCTGGTGCGCCAACGAATTTAAGCAGACTCAGAAGCTGATGGGCTACCTCTGCTTCGCATTGGATCTGGATTATTAAACTACACTCGATAAGTTTATCAACCGGTTAAGTTAAGGAGTAACTATGATAGAGCTCTACACCGCTGCCACGCCAAATGGACACAAGATCTCCATTGCACTCGAAGAGATGGGGCTTGATTATCGCGTTAACCATATCGACCTGATGGCAGGCGAGCAGAAAGCGCCCGAGTTTCTGGCCATCAACCCCAATGGTCGCATTCCAGCTATCATAGACAGGGACAATGATGATTTTGCCGTCTTCGAGTCAGGTGCGATCTTACTTTATCTCGCCGAAAAGACAGGGCAATTTCTGCCCGACAAGCCTAAGGAGCGCTCACAAGCCATTCAGTGGTTGATGTTCCAGATGGGCGGCGTCGGCCCCATGATGGGACAGGCCAATGTTTTTTATCGCTACTTCCCCGAAAAAATTCCCGCAGCCATCGATCGCTACCAACATGAGAGCCGTCGTCTGTTCGAGGTGTTGAATAACCGGCTCGCCGAAAACCGTTATCTGGCGGGCGATGACTACTCCATCGCCGACATGGCGACCTGGCCCTGGGTGAGAACATATGAGTGGAGCGGCGTCGATATCAAAGGTCTGACTCACCTGCAGCGCTGGATTGATGAACTAGGCCGACGCCCGGCATGTCAGCAAGGGATCATCACCCCGCCCTCCTCAGAACTAAGTAAAGAGGAGCTCGCCAGGGAGATAAACAAGATGGTGACAAAGTAAACTTTAAGTGCAATGCGAGGTACGAGGCATGGAGGCCGAATCGACTTTTAGCTATAGCAGCCTTAATCAACCAACAAATCAAATTTTATATCTGACAGTAATCAGATCTAATACACACATGCTATCTTTAAAAGTAATGGCCCTGCTCCCGAAAAATAATTACATGCGCTATATACATCTCTTAATCACCCTGACTATCGTTTTCCTCAGCTGTTCAACCTCCGCCAATGAAAAGCTAATCAGTGTTGCAACCTTAAATGATTACGCTCCCTTCTGTTTCGCGGCTGAGGGTAGCAAGAGTAATCAGTTCATACCTGTGGGTCAGGATGCGGTAGGGTTTAGCGGATATAGCTGGGATGTGTTCAGAGCCAGCTTCCATAAAATGGGCTACTCGATTCATCTATCGGTTACGCCATGGGCCAGGGCGCTAAACGCGTTACAGCAGGGTAAAGTTGACATTCTCTTTCCCGCAGGAAAGAACATAGAGCGACTAAAGGTATTTGATTACTCGGAGCAGCCCATCAGCAAGATCAACTTTGCGCTGTATGTCAATGCCGACAACGCAATAGAGTGGCAAGGCTTAAAAACCCTGGAGAGCTTAACCGTTGGCGTTAAAAGAGGTTTCAACTATGGGGATGAATGGCACTCAAGCTCAAATATAATTAAGTATGATGTCACCAGCACTCGACAAGGATTTAAAATGTTGGCGTCAAACCGGATCGATGCCCTCCTTGGTTACGAATACAGTTGGGACTACTTTTTAAAACAAGCGGGTTGGAAACACAGATATCGAAAGCTCGCCATTCTCGACTCTACTCACGAGTATCTGGCCTCCCTCAAAACTAACCCCAGGGGGGAGACGCTGTTTAAAGCCTTCGAGCAGGGTAAGAAACAACTCAAAGAGAGTGGAGAGCTAGACAAGCTCAAACAAAAATGGTTCGGAGATAATTAAATGCGAGGTACGTGACCGCCAGGGCCCCTCGATTTTCGGGTTAGCAGGGCGAAGCAAGGCTCAATCCAAGCTAGTGAGCCGCTATTCTCACTCTTTTCTTAAGGTTACCCTAAATAGCTTTCGAGGAAGCGCTCACTCATCACACTCATCAATTTTAACTATTTTAAACTCCTCTGCCTCGCCTTAGAAGAATAAGTGCACAATAAAGATGCGGCCTCCAAACAACCAAACAATTATCATTTAGCAAAACAAAAATGCCACCAGCCTTCATTCTAAGGCTGGCCGACTTCTGTTACACTTGCGCCCAGATAAATATCAGCGCTAGGCAACTACCCATGGGCGACTCCTTGAACTCGAGCATAAGTAACTCAACCCCGAAAGACTTAATCTCAATAACCGACATACAGGCTGAAACTACGGCTCAGAAGCGGGCGCTCAGCTACGCCAACACCATATACCAGCTGTTTCATCAGGTGATGGATGAACAGCAACCGGCCGATCGCGTCGTAAGTGAGTACTTTCGGGTCAATAAGAAGCATGGCTCTAAAGACCGGCGGGTGATCCGTGAGAGTCTGTTTGCCCTGTTCCGTTGGTGGGGCTGGTTAAGTAAACTGGGAGATTCCCGCTCGAGTCAGGCCTGGTTCGCTATGCTCGGCGCGAGTGCAACCATAGAGTCCCATGCGTGGCATGAGATAGTTCAGGCCTGGAGCGAATTTTCGGGTCAGGCTCTGTTAAAATCGGACTCTAAGTGTGGATCTTGCCTGGATGCGCCGCTCTCTTGTGTGACCGGCAAGTGTGAATGGATGAATGCGCAATTTGCGCCACTGACATTCACTACCGATGAGCTGGTGCCAGGCTGGTTCTGGCAGGTTTGTCCTATCGAAGATGCGGCGCAGCGACTGGCCATGGTCGAGTCTCTGTCATCGCGCCCCCCTATCTGGAGCCGCGCCCAGAATATCGATACCGCTACCGCCATTGAGCAGCTCAATAAGCTAGATGTTCCGGCGACAGCTAGTGACTATTTCAGCGACGCCATCAACTTAGGCCATAAGAGCATCAACTTAAATGGCTTAGCCCTATATAAAGAGGGCAAGCTGGAGATCCAGGATCTCGGCTCTCAGGTGATTGGCCATATCTGTGCCCCCATTGAGAGCGACCTTTGGTGGGACGCCTGCAGCGGCGCCGGGGGCAAAAGCCTGCAACTGAGATCCCTGATGCTCCTGCAGAATCCACGATCTGCTGGCAATATTGTCGCCTCAGATATACGCCGTAAACCCTTAGAGGAGTTAGCCAAGCGAGCCAAACGCGCCGGCTTTAAGGGAATATCAGTCTCCCCCTGGAGATCCGATGAGCTGCCGGTTCCCCATAACCACTTCGATGGTGTGCTGGTCGATGCCCCCTGTAGCTGCACAGGCACCTGGCGCCGGAATCCGGATATGCGCTGGATCGATGGCATAGAAACGGTTCAGAACAAGCCGGCTCTTCAACTCGATATTCTGCGCCGAAGCAGTCAGGCCGTTAAAGATGGCGGCACCTTAGTCTATGCTACCTGCTCACTCTCCCCCCTTGAGAATGAGCAGGTAGTTAATGCCTTTCTTGCCGAACAGAGTGAGTTCACCTTAGAGGCGAGCACGCACCCTTTCACCGGCAAACAGACAGAGATGCTAACCGTATTTCCGTTCGAAGCCGATAGTGACGGCATGTTTGTGGCGCGAATGAGACGACGCTGATCCCGCCCCCCAGGCTATAGATAACGACAAAAGGCGGCCTAGGGTCGCCTTTTATTCAACAGCCACCAGCCCTTCCCCATCTATCTCCTCCCAAAAAAGCTCATCCGGTCAACCGCACTCTTTGAGCTGTCACCTTTTCATCATCTGCCTGTCATCTGTTTGTCACAAGCCATTTATACTCTTTTTATAAAGACAGCTTGCCTCTATCTGTTCCCGGGAGGAAAGCAGGCTTATATTCAATGAGTCAGACTTTAATTGGAGAGAGAGATGACAAACTTTTATGATAATAATCCGCGACTCAGGGAGAGCGATGAGGAGGAGCAAGGCAGGCTGAGAGATAAACGAAATAAGCACAGACGCAGGCAGAATTCGGCCCATAAGCGTCAGTATCTTGAAGCGCTATCCGGCGAGTACCGTGAACATAAGTGGCAGTAGTGGAGGTCCCCGCTCCAGCTCTTCCTGGGCTTTCTACTGAACTAGATCAGCGACCCCGTCGTCGACAGCAGCTGGGTCTGCCTATGTCGACGTTTCTCAGTTTTACGTTCATACATGTCGATATCTGCGTTTCTCAACCAATCCCTTGCATCTCTGGCATCATGATTTAACGCATAACCATAGCTCAGGCCGGTTCCGTTCCCCCCCTCCCGCTCAAGATCCTTTGCAAGCGACTCCAACTCCAATTTGAGGGAGGAGGTTTGTTCGACCGATATCAAGATAACGAAGTTATCTCCGCCTATACGAAACAGATTTACCCTCTCGTGAGACTCACAGATGAGTGTTAATTGCTTTGCAGCATACTGAAGCAGCGAGTCCCCATGCTGATGACCCAGTGTATGGTTGACCAGCTTCAGGCCGTCGATATCCAATAAGAAGAGATGTAACGTTTGCCTCGCCTCTTTGCCCGTTAACGGCTGCGAGTGCATAAACTCATCGAATGCGTGACGATTGGGTAACTGAGTCAATTGATCCTGCCTTATCTTTTTCCAGGCCCTCCCTAATGTCTCTATATATGATTGACGCTCCCGGGAGAGTATCTTGATCTTACTCGCCAACGCTAACGATAGGAGCAGAGCATCGATGGTTCCGCCAAACAGCGTCGCCAACTCGGCATAGGCGATCAAATCAGGGGCAAGACCCAGATTACCGGGCAGGATAAGCACAGATGGCAGTAACAGGCAGGTAAAAGCGATAATAAAATATCGGGCCGGAGAGAAACCTTTGAGCAGACAAACATTACCGCATGTGATGGCAAGAGCTATCCAGAGCATTATCAACACCGAGGCGATGAGGGCGGTATGAGAAACCCAGAAGATACTCGTCGGCAATGCGAGTATACAGGTCCACAGCAAGAGTTTGCTCAGGTTCCACAGTAGAGGTGAATACTCGGGGAGTTGAAGGAAGTGCCTATAAAACAGGATATTAAAAATCGGCAAACCGATAAAGAACAGGTGGTGGATCTCCAGATTATGAAAATTCATTAAATGCGCCGGCACATGAAAGGTTAAGGCCCAACCAGCGAAGTAGGTCAATACATATAGGCCGTAGTAGAGAAACGCCCGGTCAAAAATCGAAGTGTAGATGAGTAAATTATAGAGGGCGATGAACAGCAGGCCACCAAGACACAGACCTACCGCCATCGCCTCAAGATCTGAGCTTCGCTTGTGTTCGCTGAAGGGTTTCAGCTCAACCTTTGGCACTGAAGAGAAGTAGCGGCTCTCAATTTGAACAATCAACCAATACTCAACACCATAACTCATTTTAATCTTTCGGCCATAATCGAACAGAAATTCATAGGGAGCGTAATAGCCGGTATGCGAATCTTGGTTACTGCCATCATCACCAAGCATGTAGTAATCCAGTGACTCTACGACTGAGTTTCTGACGTTTATCACCCATTCAGACTCATCTTCATACATCATGACCGGCATGGCCAGCCAGTAGCTGCCACCGGTAAGGCTTATCTTATCGGCTTTCTCGAGCGTTGAAAGCCACTCCATCACATCGGCGTGCCTGGAGGGAACTTCTTGATAAGCAGAGGAGTGAAACAGAAACGATTGGTCGATAGCGGGCGCCGCAATAGAGTCGAAACTGCCGATGAGCAGAGTCAAACACAGAAGTAATGAAACCCATGCTCTTTGGAACATTTACGAAAGCCCACAGACCGATGGCAAGATCGATTAAGTCTATTAACGCAATGGGAAGTTTGCAACTTTACAGACCATATTTGCAGTGCTTTAACAACCGAAAATTAAATAGCCGGTCGTAGCCGAAAGAGGAGAGCGTACTGCTATCGCCCCGATACCGACGCGATAACAGAGTAAGGCGGTCTAGAAACTCACCTGCCCCCCGATATAGAAGCCACTATCGAATGTCGAGTTAGAGGCATTATCATACTGGAAGCGAATATTTCTATACCCCGCAAATAACGCCAGGTTCGGATTCAGTTTAAATTGCACCTTGCTGTCTAACTCATACTGCCCGTCGACGCTACCAAATGAGAGCACGGTTGGCGCATAGTAGCCTGAGGCATGGAAAGACAGGTTAGAGCCTAAGTCCATGGCATAACGGCCACCAATCCCTACCACACTCCCATTGGCACTCTGTTTTGCCCAAACATGGGAGAACTTAGCCCCAATTTCAAAATGGTGTATTCCGGCATCATGTTTTAAATGCATCGCACCGAACGCAAGGTGGCCGCCGTCATTGGAGTAGATATACCCCAGTGCGGCATTTGATTGCTTATTAAGATCTAAGATGAGATCGGTTGAGATCACATCATCATTCAATCCAACACTAAAATCATTTGCGTGAGCGGTAACTGATACCGCCGACAGAAGGAGCGCACAACTCCATAATTTATGCTTCATACGAACCTCAGGTTATCGTTTCCCCAATGATATCAAAAACACCCAGCCCAACAAGTATCACATTGTTTTAAAAGAATAATGCCGAGCAAAACTCAAACAGTACCGCAACCTGAATATCACGCCGGGAGCCAAGCCGATAACAAATTGCCAAACATCCCTCATTAGATAACAATTCGTATCAACACAGAAAACCAATAAAATAGATTGCGCACAACTATATTGCCAACAAGCTTTGATACTGTTATATTATCCGAAACCTATGAGGAGTGAGACATGACAAAATCAATTTACGATTTCTCGGCAACAAACATTCAGGGAGAGTCTGTGCCACTCTCTAAATTCAAGGGCAAGGTGCTGCTCATAGTCAATACCGCCAGCGCGTGTGGTTTCACACCTCAGTACAAGGGGCTGCAGGAGCTCTACGAAAAATTTGGACCTGACAACTTTGTCGTACTGGGTTTTCCCTGCAATCAATTCGGTGAACAGGAGAGCGGAAGCGAAGATCAAATTCAATCTTTTTGTGAACTGAATTTCGGCGTCAGCTTCCCCCTATTTGAAAAAATTGAGGTCAATGGCGAGCATGCCCACCCACTATACCGTTATCTGAAATCGTCGGCCAAAGGCATATTGGGCAGTGAAGGGATTAAGTGGAACTTTACTAAGTTCCTTGTCGATGCTGAGGGTAAGGTGCTGGAGCGATTCGCGTCAACCACTAAGCCTGAGTCGATAGAAAAAAGTATTATTTCTTTATTAAAGTAAACAATAACATAAAGGATACCAAGCAAAAAAACTCAAAAAAGGTGACTACTTTTTGAACTTTTTTCATCCCGGGGCATCAAACTATATGAACAGCGAAAGGCTTTTTCATGTTCATCATTCTCCCGGGACTTCTAGCGCGGTCCCCTTGATCTTTCGAGATCATCAGGCAACCAGATGGTTGCCCTTTTTTTATCCGAAACAGGATCTGCTTCCGGATGAATCACCAAAAAGTATTAATTTTTTCTTATTTAATCTGAACTTTTTCCGATATCGTTACTCTCACTATATGTAGCAAGTTTAGTGTTACATGTTTAATGTTTTCATCATGGTTCATCACCTCCCTTTAGGACTCAAATGAGTCCTGCAGGAAACGTTAAGTAGATAGCTAGCGCCAAAGACTTAATGACTCCTGAAACAGATTCTTTTTAAGACTGTTATGGCATCCCGGCTCAAAAGAGCAGATGGATGCCATTTTTTTTGCCTGTTCGGCTCAGAAATATCTGCAGCGATTCCCCATAAACAGCTCAAGCTCCCCACTACTTTTCATCATAGTGGTTGCTCCTATTCACGGCCGATAATGTAAACTCTTATCCAGCTGAACCACGATTGAGGGGTGGTAGCCTTGCCGGGCTTTTCCATATATCTGCTTAATCTCGGTATGGTAACCGGCGACTTGAAGCTCAGAGAACAGTGGTCTCACGAACTTCCCCCTGCCTATTCGGATCAGATACTTAGTCAATGCCGGAAGAACCGGATCATAGTGGTTTCGGATGGCTATACGGAACCAGTCGCAGGCAATTTCTGCATTGGTAGACTCTGTCAGCTTAAAACACTCATCCAGCTCCATCAGCTGAGTTTGCGACAACACTTCGGGCAAGCTGTTAAGAAAGTACTGCCAATGATGCACACGCCACTCCTGCGTAACCAGAGACTCGGCAGCGGCTCCCTTTAACCACAATGACAGTGCTTCATCCACCTTATCCAAACTATCGGACTGGGGGGGAGTGAAGTATGGGGGCATACCGTAACCGTAGATCCACTCCAGCAGTTCGGCTTCAGATATTTTATCTTTATGCTCAACCAGTAGTGTCTGTCTGGCGTAGGCGACGAACGCCTCGGTGGTGATGGCTTTAAACGCAAAGTGCTGAACGTAACGATAGAGGAACTTATCGAACGCCTGACGACCGAGCCGCTTCTCAAGGTCGTGAACAAACATAGAAGCCTTATCGTAGGTAAAGCGGTTGAAGGCATCGTTTGGATCTTGCCTCTGCACATTTGCCGGTAGATCCTGTTGTTCAACCTCAGTCGTCGCCAACTCCTCCTTCAGACGACCATACTCTATGACGACTTCAAGTTCCGCCTGCTCTTTGCCAAATACGGCCTCGACGATCCGATTGGTAAAGTAGGTGGTAAAGCCCTCATTTAACCAGAGATCCCGCCAGGTTGCGTTACTGACTAAGTTACCGGTCCATGAATGTGCCAACTCGTGGGCAACGGTGGAAACCAGACTCTTGTCCCCCGCTATCAGGGTCGGGGTAATGAACGCCAGCCTTGGATTCTCCATCCCCCCAAACGGAAAGCTTGGCGGAAGCACTATCATGTCATAGCGTCCCCACGGATAGGGGCCGAGAAGAGACTCGGCTATCTCTACCATCTGCTCGGTATCTTCAAACTCTTTCACTGCCGCGTCGAGCAGTTCAGGCTCGGCATAGACGCCGGTTCTTGCACCGATTTTTCCAAACCCAAGCTCCCCCACGGCTATCGCTAACAGATGGGTCGGCATCGGCTTCTCCATCGCAAAGGAGAACCGTCCATTTAGCCCTGCATCGGCATCGTTCAGGGCACTCATCACCGCACGCATACCGACAGGCACAGTTACTTCAGCCTCGAAGGTAATTCGGGCTTTGGGTGTATCTTGTAAAGGGATCCAGCTTCTTGCGTTGATGGGCTGGGATTGACTGAAAAGAAATGGCAACCTCTTACCGCTGGTTTGTTCAGGACTCAACCACTGCAGCCCCTGAGCTTCGGGCGAGGTAAGATAATGCACCCTAACCTTACCCGTGGCCGACTGCAGTGAAATATTCAATCTCTGCCCCAAAACAGGGTCTTCTCTGTCTATCTGATAATTAAGCGGCTGACCATTATCATCCTCAACCTTAAGAATGGATAACTCCCTTAGATCTAACCACAACTCACGACAGGTATCGTCGATAAACTCCAGCGAGAGCTCTGCAATCCCCGACAGAAGCTTAGCGCTAAAGTCGACATCCAGCGTCAATGCCAGGTGCCTGACGGCCACTTCATCTACATTGGAGAATGAGTGATAGTCATGATTATTATCCCATCGATTCGACACTGTTCCTTCCTTCTAAAAGCCGCAGAGTTAACATGAATTGAGCTACAAATATAGTAACCAGCACATACAGGCTTGTCATGATAATTGACATAAATATCCTAAGATGAAACACTTGGGGGATATTGTATACAAAAGTAACCCAAAGGAAACATCGAGTGAAAGTATCTCATCTGCTCCCTATTGCCGGCATCGTATGCCTGGGCTCAACTGTGACCCTCGCAGAGGAGCTTGCCCCACTATCTGAAGTTCTTTCACAAAATCATGCCTGCAGCGACACCATAGTGATCCGCTCTCAAGCGTTAAGCAAGGAGCAGATAGCGCAAGCCTGTGAATTAATGAGTCAACAGGAGATGAAATTTCATCGCCTCTTTGGCACTCAGGGTAAACCGGTAATGAATGATAATAATGTCAGCATGCGAGCCAATGTGTATCACTCGAGTGATGATTACAAACGTTATGTGACCGAGCATTTCAATGTGCCCAGTGACAACGGAGGCATGTTTTTAGAGGGCTTGCCACATAAGGCAAACAACCAGGCAGAGTTCGTGGCCTATGAAAAAAAGGGACAGATCTGGAATCTGGCACATGAGTATGTGCACTATTTAGATGGCCATTTCAACTTATATGGTGACTTTTGCGCATCACTGCATGACTCTCACAGCGCTCCCGAATACTGTCCGAAACCGGCACCTCTGCTGCCTCATCTAGTGTGGTGGAGCGAAGGCTTAGGGGAGTATATCTCCCATGGCGATGACAACGCCGCGGCCATCGCCGTTGCAAACAGACCCTCCGACGAGGGAGAGAGCTACCAGCTGAGCGAGCTGTTTAATACCAGCTATGAAAAAAATGGTGGCTCGGAGCGCGTCTACCGATGGAGTTATCTCGCTGTACGCTTCATGATGGAACAGCACAAAGATAAGGTCGATACCATGCTCTCTTTTACCCGTAGTGGCGACTATCCTAGATATCAGGCCCTGGTTAAGGAGTGGGGAACCAGTATGGATGAGGAATTCCGGCTCTGGCTGAAGACCTTAAGTTAACTTGAGACTTCAAACCGTTTCAAAATAAAAAAAGATGAAAGATTGAACCAATTGAGAAATGCCCGGTCCTAACTTATGAATCCGTTACATTGCATCATTATTGTTTTGTTACCGTTCATCATCATCTCCCTTGATAACCGCTTAGGTTATCTTAAAATGAGATCCGGCATTGCTAGCGCTCAGCCAATCTCTTTTTATTAAGTTTATCGAACTTTTATGGCAACCCGATAAGGGGTGCCATTTTTTTTAGCCGCTTACCCCGCCCTCGACACGATTGATAACCCCTTTACCAGATCACTCCTCATTATCGGTTTAACCGGGATGCCGAGTCCTGAGATGGCTAAATAATAAACTCTTATCAGATTTTTTTATCTATTTTAACTATTACGGTGAACTTTATCAGATTGAAGCACTCTGACTATATGAACCGAATTTATGACTTCGATGGCAGATAAAGATTGCTCATCGACAGTCCATTTTTCACCGTTCATCATCATCTCCCTTGATAACCTTGTAGGTTATCGCTTGAAGGTTCAGGCATTGCTAGCGCTCAGCCGGATTCTTCACTTTAAGTTTACCGAACTTGTTATGGCAGTCCGATAAGGGTTGCCATTTTTTTTGCCATCGGTTTCCCCATCATGGTTCGCCTAATCACTACACAGGCAAGCAGCCTTTCAGACGGTGATACCCGCTACCCATCTCCAATTTAGAACTATTTTAGTCTTTTTTAACTAATTTTTACTATTGCGGTGAACTTTATCAGATTACTGCACTCTGACTATATGAACCGAATTTATGGCTTCGATGGTTAGTTGGTTAAATTATCGATTGCCGCTTTTTCACTGTTCATCATCATCTCTCTTGGTAACCGCTTAGGTTATCGTTTGAAGATTCAGGCACTGTTAGCGCTTAGTCAGATTCTTCACTTTAAGTTTACCGAACTTGTTATGGCAACCCGATAAGGTTGCCATTTTTTTTTGCCCTATTTTCACAGCATTACCTTACGTACATAGGCACCCCATACCTCAGGATTGCGACACCGGCATATACCGCTGTGAATTTTTATTAGTTTTTTTTAATTATTTTTACCACTGCGGTGAACTTTTCCGGATAACAGCACTCTGACTATATGAACCGGATTTATAGCTTATGTTGTTAGCACTAGCCTGTTATCGATTTCAGCTTTTTCATTGTTCATCATCATCTCCACTTTTGAGTAGTTTCTAGCGCAACGACTCAAGCTGTTCCGAATATTGGACATCCAGCGACCTTTTTAAGGTCGCTTTTTTTTTGCCTGAAATTTAAAAGGTAAAAAAGATAACGAGTTGAGAATTGAGAGTTGAGAGTTGAGAGTTGAGAGTTGAGAGTTGAGAGTTGAGAGTTGAGAAAGTATTCACGGCGAAAGCCGATTTTCAAGTACAAAAAAAGGCCTCCGATGAGGCCTTAAAGCACTTGATTGTGCGGGGGTAGAACTTATTGTTTAGCGGTTAAAGACGGATACCCGCTTTCGCTAGATCTTTAGCCGTTACACTGAGGGGCACTGGAACATAGCCATCTTTCTCAACAATTTGCTGACCTTGCTTCGACAACGCAAACTTCAGAAACTCACGGTCCATCGGCGACAGATCTTTGTTTGGATGTTTATTTACATAAACATAGAGGTAGCGGGACAGTGGGTAGGAGCCACTTGCCGCATTAGCAGCCGTCGCTTCGATATACTTAGTGCCTTTCTTGGAGATGGCGACAGCTTTAACGCCCGCAGTCTTGTAGCCGATGCCGGAGTAGCCGATGGCATTAAGCGATTGAGAGACCGACTGCACAACAGAGGCAGATCCCGGCTGCTCGTTAACATTGGCCTTGAAATCACCTTTACAAAGCCCCTTCTTCTTAAAGTAGCCATAGGTTCCGGAAACAGAGTTGCGGCCATATAGCTGCACATCTCTTGCAGACCAGCCCCCCTCGAGTCCAAGGTCACCCCAGCGCTTCACATCGTTGCCACCACACTTGTGGGTCGCAGAGAAGATACCGTCGATCTGCTCGATGCTAAGTCCCTTGATAGGGTTGTCTTTATGAACAAATACGGCAAGGGCATCGATAGCAACACGAATGGCCGTTGGTTGATAACCATAATGCTTCTCGAACGCCTCAACTTCATTTGGCTTCATCTTACGGCTCATAGGACCGAACTGAGAAGTGCCTTCTGTCAAAGCCGGTGGCGCAGTAGAGGAACCGGCCGCCTGAATCTGAATGTTCACATTAGGGTACATCTCTTTAAACTCTTCAGCCCAGAGTGTCATCATATTTGCCAGAGTATCTGAGCCAACCGATGATAGGTTACCCGATACACCACTTGTTTTTTCGTAAACAGGTAGCGACTGATCGATTGCAGCGATAGATGCTGCAGAGAATACACTAGCGGCTGTAAAACTTACCGCGCTGACAAGCTGTTTCAGTTTCATTCTTTGCTCCAGTATTAAGCGAACTTGCTAGATGTTGACTTACTAAGTGTCGACTTGCTAGCTGTTGGCTAGCGAGTTAAGTTGCAGCCAGTATCAGTTTCAATGATGACAAGTCTATTACCCGGATATGACACTTAGATGACAAGGACCAACTTATTAGAGGTTTATGCAGTTTTTTATTACCAAAGTAAGTAGATATACTGAAAACTGAAAAACAGGCCTTCAGGCCTGTTTTTCAGTCTCGGTATGTTTCTCGTTAAGCTCAATAACGAAATGTGAACCGATACCTGAACGGCCCTCTTCTCTTTTGGATAGAAGCTAACAGCTCGGGTTAATCCTCTGCAATCTCTGTATTGCTCTGACTTACGATTAGATTAACAGGGATAAGAAAACTAAATGTACTCCCCTTGCCCAATTCACTACTGATCAGCAGCTCGCTCTGGTGGTGACTGAGGGCATGCTTGGTAATGGCAAGCCCCAATCCTGTCCCCCCTTTTTGACGGGTTCGTGCACTATCGACACGGTAGAAACGCTCAGTCAGGCGGCCAATATGCTGTGGTGCGATACCATCACCGCTATCGGTGACGCTGAAGAGTCCTCCTGTCGCCACCCTTCTCCAACTAACATCTATCTTCCCTCCTGGCTCTGTGTATCGAATCGCATTAGAGATCAGATTAGAGCAGGCACTACGTAACTCAAGTTCATTTCCATAGAGGTGGAGATCGGGTTCGCAATAGAAGCTCAAGCCATATTCGTCCTGAGCGAGCGCATGAGCCTCCTCCTTCAACACCTCCATCAGGTGCGACATATTTACCGTCACCTCGAGGTTTATCTCTGCCGAATCCTCGATCCTGGAGAGTACCAATAACTGCTCAACCATAGAACGCATCCTGTTGGTCTGCTGCTGCATCTGCGCCACGGCTTTAACATTGGGTGACCCAGGCTCTGCCATCGCCTGCATCATCTCAAGGTACCCTTGCAGCACGGTCAGAGGGGTCTTGAGTTCATGGGAGACGTTGGCAACAAAATCTTTTCGCATCCCCTCCAGCTGTCTTACTCTGGTGATATCTCTGGCAATCAACAGGTACTGGCCAGAGCCATACCCCATCACCCTCACCTCAAGAATACGCCCATCAGCATGGGGAGAGGCGAGCTCCAGCGGCTCCTGATACTCGCCAAGCCTGAGGTAATTGGAAAAATCGGGATGACGCAACAAATTATCTATTCGCTGTCCACTGTCCAGCGGCCAAACAAACCCGAGCAGCAACTGAGCGAGTTTATTACACCAGATAATATTATGTTCAGAATCCAGCACCACAGCAGCATCAGGCAAGGCCTCGGCTCCCTGCCTGAAGCGACCTAGCAGGAAGGCGAGTTGAGACACCCGCTTCCTGTTCTTTCCCTGAAGCCGATAGATACCATTAAATACCCCTTCCCAGCTACCACGGCCGTTGGGAGGTGTTAAGCGCCTGTCACGCCACAACCAGAAATTGAGCCGGGAGAGTTGACGGTAATGCCAAAAAAGCAGTGCGATTGCACCGATTAGGAGTACCCAAACCACCTGACCGACAATGAGGCCCAGAATAAAACATAACAACAGATAGGTTATTAAGCGGGAAAGTAGCCGGTAACCAGAATATGAATCAAACATATGTATTGTGGGGCCATAAATAGAAGCTGGACACAAGATAACTTAAATCACCTCTGGTGCCCAACTTAACTTCATTTAACGTCATGCCGGCAAGCATAAAACTAGAGGCGCGTAGAGAAACGATATCCAGCACCACGGACGGTCTGAATCAAGCGGTCGTGGCCCGAAGGTTCTACGGCCTTGCGAAGCCGTCTTATGTGTACATCAACCGTTCTGTCCTCGACATAGACGTTGGTGCCCCATACGTTATCGAGTAACTGCTCCCGGCTATAAACACGCTCCGGATGGGTCATAAAGAAGTGCAGTAATCTGAACTCGGTCGGCCCCATATCCAGTACCTGTTCATCGACCATCACGCGATGGCTGGTAGGGTCCAGCATCAATCCCTGAACATCGATAGGCTCCTCCAGGCTGGTTGGCGAACTGCGACGCATCACGGCCTTTATCCTGGCGACCAGCTCTTTAGGTGAGAAAGGTTTAGTCATATAATCATCGGCGCCGACCTCAAGCCCCCTGACTTTATCCTCCTCCTCGCCCCTGGCGGTTAACATAATTATCGGGATCTTCCTGGTAAACTCATCCTGACGCAGGCGCTTTGCCAATTGAATACCGCTACCACCGGGGAACATCCAATCCAGCAGGATCAGATCCGGGTATGGTTCAGATAACATGTCCAGAGCTGACTCAAAATCTTCCGCAGCCGTAGTGGTAAAACCGTGCTGTTCCAGCACAAAGGTTAGCATCTCTCTGATAGCTAACTCATCTTCAACAATTAATATCCTAGCAGTCATATGCGATCTTCTATCCGATGAATGTTCACGCGTCTATTATTGGTCAGTAATATTACAAAATTATGATCGACAATCTTTATATTGTCATAAAGAGGCCCGACTTGTCATAAAACCCTCACATTGTCATATATGAACAACTACCGCTTTTGCATAAAAACTGTTCAGGTCAGTCATCCCAATGGGTAGAAAGCGGTAGACCGGAGAGAGAAACTAAAAAAGGAGGCCTAAGCCTCCTGATTTCATCTCTGGGGGGAGCAATCAGAACTTATGTTCCAGACCCAGGCCGAAGAATTTATCATCGTTTTCATCGCCCTCAAAGGCACGGTTCGAGTAGAAGGCAAACAATTTGGTAGGCTTACCTAACTTGTAATCACCTCCAACAGACCATGAGTCACCTTTGTTTTCCATATCCTGATACTGGGCCTTCAAAACCACGGCATCGATTTTATAGGCGGCACTCAACAGGTAACCTGTGTCGCTGTCATTAGACACTGACTGCCCGCCATCGAAGGTCTTCTCCTGCTGCTGATACATGCCGCCAATCTTCAGACCGGCAAGCTTTCCCTGAACCGTTGCACGTACAACCTCATAGCCCTTAACATCTGAATCATAGGCGATGGCCGCGTAGAGCGCAGACTTCTTCAGCTTAGCATCACCATACATGGCAGCAACACTGAAACCATCCTGACCTTGCTGATCGCTATCGCCTTCGGCAGCATAGGTAACACCCAGCTTAAAACCACTCATTGACGGCGTGATATAGGTGGCGGTCTGCGCAAGGCGGTTCTCGCCCTTAAACAAGTTCTTCAAATCAGCAGAAAGGTCATTGAATTGATCGACTTTACCCTGTGACTTTTTCAGCATAGTGTCGTTACGACCGACTGACACGGCTCCGAAACTGCCCTTAAGACCGACAAATTGATTACGAGCCTTGAAGTTCTCTTTGGTATCATCACCGGTATCGACCTCATACTCTATGGTATAGAAAGCTTCCAGAGAGCTACTGAGCTCAAATCCGCCCTTAACACCGAAACGAGAGGCGTTGCTCTGAATGGTTGTTGTTGCATCACCATCGACATCATTAGACTGAGCAGTGACATTCAGCTTACCGTAAACGGTGAGCGGCTCTGCAGCGTGCGCTGAAGCCAGAGTTGCAGTAACAAGCGCAGATGCCAGTAGAGTTTTACAGAAAACGTTCATCATATAATCCTTTCGACGTATCAGTTCGTCTTGGTTATTGGTTTGGACGAACGAGAGTTTGCAACGTTTCTGTTTCAGTTTTATTTCAATTCAACTCAAGCTCATCACTAAACGTAAATAAGCCTGGTCTGTCAGCGTTAAAAGTCATAGTTACCAAGGGTTACAGCGTAGCCGAGCAGAATATGACAGTTTCATGAATTATGTTTGACCCACTCATCTCGATAAATGTTTTTGCGGTTTACCAGAGCTGGACAATGGCTTACACTGCGCCTTTATTTATGATTGAGCGCTTATTATGTGGTTTAAAAATCTGACTGTTTACCGTTTTAATAAACCTTTCTCTGTTGATACAGAAGCTCTTGAAAAGTCATTGGAAGACTTCACATTCTCCCCATGCTCAAGCCAGGATATCAGCAAATTCGGTTTCTCCAATGCACTTGGAAAGCAAGGCCAGACTCTGGTACACAGTGCCAGCGAAAGGCACCTGATTTGCGCGACGAAAGAGGAAAAAATCCTTCCTTCACAGGTGATAAAAGAAGCCTTGGAAGAAAAAATATCTCAAATTGAGGCCGAAGAAGACCGCAAGCTGGCTAAGAAAGAGAAAGACGCGATGAAGGAGGAGATCGTCATGACTCTGCTACCTCGCGCCTTCACACGACGCAGCCAGATCCGGGCTCTGATCATTCCTGAAATTGAGATGATATTGGTCGATAGTTCGAGTGCGGCTAAATCTGAAGAGCTGCTGGCTCTGCTGCGCAAGGCGCTGGGCTCTCTGCCTATCGTTCCGTTGAGCTTTAAGACGCCAATAGAGACTCAGTTAACCGAGTGGTTGAAAAGCAACTCGACTCCGGCTCCCTTCATCATGCAAGATGAAGCCGAGCTCAAAACTGACTCGGATGAGGGCGGCATCGTTCGCTTTAAGCAGCAAGATCTTACCGAAGATGAGGTGCTCGCCCACCTTGAAGTGGGTAAGCAGGTTCATAAACTTGCACTGCACTTCGGCCAATCTATCGCTTTCCTTCTGCAGTCAGACGCCGGCATCAAACGTCTGAAATTCTCAGAGGAGTTCAGAGCGGGTAACGATGAAGTTGGTACAGAAGATCCTATGGCACGACTGGATGCCGACTTTGCGCTGATGGGCAGCGAGCTAATCGCCCTGATGAACTCTCTAGTCGAAGTACTGGGTGGTGTTGAGGATTCAATTTAACCCTTTTGTCCATCAGTTTTAAAAGGCGCCTGTGGCGCCTTTTTTATTAACTCTTCCCAGCCTGGCTGAGCCCCCCTGACCAAGGTTCAAAATAACAGCTTAGGATCACGCCACAGGCTTCACTCGGCGCCAGACTATCGCCCCAATCATTGCTGAGTCCACTTCAAAGCTGTTATGTCGCGAATCGCTCAATTATTCCAGTCAGTTCAACACTGCTTGAACTGTCTGCAGAATAATGGCTTAAAAGTTAAAATCGATGAGACAACAGGTTTCACTCTTGCTTGCTTCTGTTATTATTGTGTCTGTTTTTACGACATTCGACTGTAGCTTTAACAACAGCACAAGGATTGCTGAGCAATTCGAACAAGTAGAACTATAAACACTATTACTCATTGAATTTATTGACCGCTCGCTTTTCCCCGTTGAACAGAGGTTCCCGGAAAGGGGTTAGCTGGTTTTTATTATAATAATGCAGTCATCGGCTATCCTGAGCAGTAAAGGTAACCATGAGTTAACTGCAGTCGGTATACACAAAGTCCCCAATTGAGGGCAAGGTATCGGTACTCTATCTATGCGCACCATTTTTATCGCAATAACCCTCCTTCTCTGCTCGGCTATGGCCTATGCTCAAGAGCATATGGCAATCGAGATCAAGTTAAGAGAAGCGCCTACTCAGCTCTATGAAGAGGTTATTGCATCTGTCTCCTTACCCATACAGGCCAAAACCAGTGCCGAGTTCAGCCAGATATCACGCGAGCAGGGCTACAGCGTCGAGGAATTAAAGCAGAAAGTGCAGTTACTTGCGCGACTGTACCTGGATACCAGTATCAAAGCGACACATAAATACGCAAAAGCCGAGTCCCTGATCGAACTCCTGGAGATAATCGGTACCACAACCTACGATAAAGGCTACCTTGAGATGCTCAAGGGACGCTTTATCGCCCGAAGCACTCGTGATTTCAAAACGGCTATCCCCTTCTATAGTCAATCCATCAATACCATAATCGCCGAACAGGATATTCAGTCACAACTGCTGAAACTGCTGGATTACGATCATCTGGGAAATTTACATAGGATCATACGACAAGATAAGCCGGCCCTGGTACATCTGACCAAGTACCGGGAGGTCGCCTATCAACTCAGGGATAACTACTTTATCGCTCAGGCCGAGGCCTCCCTGGGAAATTTTTACAGCAAACGAAATCAACTCTCCGACGCCCTGCAGCACTATAGCGAAGCCTTACGACTGTCTAACCGACTCGACAGGCCCTTCCTTAAGGCCGATCTGCAACTTCAACTTGCCCGCGTGTATCGAGATCTGGAATTTTGGGATGAAGCACTTCAATATGCCCACGAAGCCGCTCAAGGATTTGAAAAGCTGGAGAAGAATGGCTATCGCTCTAACAGCATGACCGTCATGGCTATGGTACATGCCAATCAGGGCAACTGGAACCAAGCCATCGACTACTACCTCAATGCTCAGCAGCTGGATGTCAAAAATAAAAATATCACCGCCCAGGCATTAAACTTTCATAACCTTGGCGAGGCTTACTTCAATAATGGTGATAGCGCCACAGCCTTAGGGTTTCTGAAAAAATCCAACGCCCTCTTTATTGAACGAAAGAGTAAACACTATCAGGTATACAGCGACCTGCTGATCGCTCAGGTGGCCATTGGTGATAGTAATTGGCAGCTGGCCGATAAGCACGCGTCGATAGCGCTCTCGATAGCCGAAGAGTTATCCCTGCTAGATGAGCAGATAGAGGCCCTCGAATACTCGGCCAAGGCCCTGAGGGGATTGAAACAGTATGACGCTGCTTTTAACCTTGTCGATAAACTGATTGCCCTCTCTCAGGTGAAACAGGAGAAGGAGGCCCCCAAAAACAGTTACAGCCCCTCAATTCTGACGGAACAGAAACTAAAGCTGAAACTCAATCAATTAAAAACGGAGCAGGCTCAGAGTTCGGCTCAATTCGAGCGCACCCGAATCTCCCTGATCACGGCGCTGATCGTCACTTTTTTAATATCGCTCTTCTCTTTCGGACAGTGGCGCATCAGAGAAAAATTAACGGCGGAGCTGGCCCGGGTGAATGAAACCAATACCCAAGATCCCGTTAGCAGCCTGCCCGGATACAGAGGCTTTATCGAGACGCTCGACGATAAGCAGCTGGCTAAACCTGAGTCCATCGCCCTGCTCTCTTTGACGGATCAATTAAATAACGACATCACTCAAGGTATCGATTACAACAGCGGCATTGTCGCTGAGCAGTTGAACGCGCTCTCCGGCTGCTTTTCGGGTCAGGCTTATCTGGTGAGACCGGGACTCTTTGTTCTCTCGATCAGAGAATCCGTATCGGCCGCAGAGTTGTTGAGCAGATGCCGTTCGGCCATAGATACTGTTCAGGGTAAGGGCTGTATTCATATGGGATTCCTTCCACTCCCCCTGCTCAGTGATCCCCAGATAAAACTGACTCCCGAACTCCATTTCGGCGCCGCTCAGATGACCCTGGCAGCCGCACAAAGTTTGGGAGCCGGGAGCGATTACTTTGTTACCATCAAGGCACTCGATTTTGCCCCGTCGGCCATCTTCTCAACCCCGCTCTACCTGCACTTAGGAAAAGGGGTCGCCAGGGGGCTGCTAAAGGTTGAAACCAACGGCAATAAGCAAAAAATTAGTTGGCCGGTCTGGGAAAATGATGAAAATTCCAAACCGGCACCAGTTATTTAATTAAAATGCTTAATATATGTCTCTATATGGTAAATCAAATTTGCACTCCAAAAGGATTGCTATACCATTAATGATACTTGTTTGAGTTTGTATATAAGTACCGCTCTCTTTTGTCAGGACCAAGTAGGACGTGATTATCAATGAAGGATTCGATGGCGAGCATTTCTCAACTCAGTTTGTTAAAACAAAAACTTCATTCTGCAAAAGTTGCCCTTGAAGAGGTGACGGAAGATAACAATGAAAAGTTACAAACACTGCTCCAATTCATCGGTCACTTAAGCCTCGCCTGTAAAGGACAAAACCTGGAGTTAGATAATAAGCTGGCTAAACTGAGACACCAGCTGACCACTTCAGATAATGTCGAAGAGTCTCTCCCGGAACTCGTCGAAGTAGAACAACTCCTAAAGCATCAATATAACCACGTCATGGTTCAACTCGAAGACAGCAGAGCCAGTCTGTCCAGAGTCATCAGACAGATCCAACGTGTTGAATCTGTTCCGGATAAAGTAAAAAAAGAGATCAACTACTATAAGAAAGATCTCACCAAGCCTTTCCATACGTTTTGGGACTATATTCCCAAGGTCGAACAACTTGTCGGCTTTTACGAAACGATTCTGGAAGAGCAGCTGGCTCAGGGTGAAAAACTGGTGGTGCAGCCCAAGCACCGGCAGCTGGCCCACGAGCTGGCCAATATGATATCGGAGGTTGAGTTCAGAAAGGATCAGCGAGATCAGGTGCTGGTGATTAAAGAGACACTGGCTAACGATATCGAAGTCGATAGCTTGATCGACTCCTATCAGCGTATTCTCAGCTTGCTGCTCGACAATATCGCACGTGAGAAATCCGCTTCTCAGGAGTTTCTGTTTGCCCTCAACGATTCACTGTCGGCTGTAAGAGAGGTGGTAACCGACTCATATAACAATACCCAACGTAGTTTTCAGCTTAAAAAGCAACTTAACCGCGAGATCAGCTCAAGAGTGGACGATGTCGGTGAAGCCATCATAGATATCGATGATATTCAAAGCCTCAAGTCTCAGGTCACAGAACAGCTGGCCTCGATACGCACCGCCCTCGGGCGTAAAGATGCACTGGAAGATCGTGAACAGACTCTGCTGCGTAAGTCGATGGAGACGATGCGCAAAGAGCTTAATGATCTCAGCAAAGAAGCCAACACCTATAAAGAGCGCCTGTTCGAGCAACAAAAGCTCAACCTGCTTGACACCCTGACTCAGCTCCCTAACCGCGCCGCCCTCGAAGAGCGAATGGAGCAGGAGTTCCGTAACTTTCAGCGCCAGAAGCTGCCCCTTTGGGTGGCCGTCGCCGATATCGATCACTTTAAGACAATTAATGATAACTTTGGCCATAGCACCGGGGATAAAACCCTGCAAGTCATTGCTATGGCTTTAAAAAACTCCCTTCGAGATACCGAGTTTGTCGCACGTTATGGTGGTGAAGAGTTTGTTCTTATCATCCCCGATGTGAATGCCGAAGATATTGAACATCTTTTAAACAGAGTAAGGGAAAAAGTAAAAAGTATCCCCTTTAAGTTTAAAAATCAGCGGATTACAGTTACAGTATCTATAGGTGCCGCACAAATTTTGGAAAATGAGCTCATCAATGAAACCTTTGAAAGAGCCGATGCGGCACTCTATCGAGCCAAACATGAAAGCAGAGACAGAGTTATCATCGACGTGTAAGCCTATCTGATTCAGCCAGCTCCTACATGAAGAACCGGGCTTGTCACCTATTTGGTTTTAAGGTGCTCTTACAACACATCCATGAACTCCAGTCACAGCTAAGGAGTTACTATGATAGTAAAAGTCAGCCCGAGAGGAAGCATGGATCAGCTTTCTCAACTCGAAGTCGACCGCGTAAAACAGAGTGCCAAAAGCGAACTCTACCAGCTTTTTCGTAACTGCTCCCTCGCCGTACTCGCATCAGGGATTAAGGGCGATAATGCCGAAGATCTTTTCAAACAGTTCAGTAACTACAACATTAATGTCCTTCGCCGGGAACGCGGCATCAAGATTGAGCTGGTAAACCCACCGGAAGAAGCCTTTGTCGACGGCAAGATCATTGCCGGGATCCAGGAGCACCTGTTTGCCGTACTGAGAGATATTGTCTACCTCAGTGATAAATACGAAAACCTCAGACATATCAATCTGACTAACTCCAGCCATGTTACCAATGTCGTTTTCGACATACTGCGAAACGGGCGGGTCATCCCCTTCGAAGATCCCAACGTGGTGGTCTGCTGGGGAGGACACAGTATCAATGCCGACGAATACCAATATACCCGTGAAGTCGGCTATGAGCTTGGTCTGAGAGAGATGAATATCTGTACCGGCTGCGGGCCCGGTGCCATGGAGGGGCCAATGAAAGGCGCGACCATAGGTCACTCCAAGCAACGCATCAGCCAGGCCCGCTATATCGGACTGACCGAGCCCAGCATCATTGCCGCCGAGCCGCCAAACCCCATAGTAAACGAGCTGGTTATTCTGCCCGATATCGAGAAACGACTGGAGGCCTTCGTCCGCCTCGGACATGGCGTAGTGATCTTCCCCGGCGGTGCCGGCACGGCAGAGGAGTTACTCTACCTGTTAGGCATATTGCTTAATAAAGAGAACGAACAGATGCCCTTCCCGCTGATATTAACCGGGCCTAAGGAGAGCGCCGAATACTTCCTCAAGATCGATGAGTTTATTGGCGCAACCTTAGGTGAAGAGGCTCAGTCAAAATATGAAATAGTGATAGATGATCCGGTACGGGTCGCGAGGATCATGAGCCATGGTATGGACGTGATCAAGGATCACCGCAAAAGCTCAGGTGACTCCTATCAATATAACTGGTCACTCAAGATCGAACCTGAGTTCCAACTGCCATTTATCCCGACTCATGAGATGATGGGCAATCTGAATCTGCACTACCAGCCCAATAAGGCCGAACTCGCGGCGAACCTGCGCAGAGCTTTTTCAGGCATCGTTGCCGGTAACGTGAAAATGGACACCATCAGCAGCGTAGCAAAAGAGGGACCGTTCCAGCTCAAGGGGGACCCGGACCTGATGGCGCTACTGGATAAGCTGTTAAGCGCATTCGTGAAACAGCAGAGAATGAAATTACCGGGGAGAGAATACATTCCCTGCTATAAGGTAAACACCTAATGGCTTTCGGCTATCGGCAATATCCGGCCGATAGCCTGTTATCAGCGGCTGACGGACTACCTTTCTTTCGGCCATACTCAAAAAATAGAGATAAATGAACAGATTTCTAATAATTGATGGTATGAACCTGGTTCGCCGAATGCATGCAGCCCAACCCAATGAAAACGATGTCAACGGGCTCGACATTCGGCTGGGTTCGGCCTGTAATAAACTGATTAACTATCACCAGCCAAGTCATGTGGCGATCGTCTGGGATGGTGATGAAGTGTCCTGGAGAAAACAGCTTTTTGAGGACTATAAGAAAGGCCGTAAGCCAATGCCGCAGGCCCTGTCACAGGCC
Organism: uncultured Shewanella sp.; assembly: GCF_947501225.1. Lineage (GTDB taxonomy): Bacteria > Pseudomonadota > Gammaproteobacteria > Enterobacterales > Shewanellaceae > Shewanella. Next base: position 230,033 of record NZ_CANMUW010000001.1, on the reverse strand, counting down.
CTTCCTTCATTAAAATCTTACCTCGCCGGTCTCAATATCAACTCGATAGATGCCGCATCTGAGGCCGATGATGTTATCGCAACTTTGGCGAGCAAATTAGCCGACAGTGGTGGCAGAGCCATCATAGTCTCCACCGATAAAGGCTTTACCCAGCTTGGTAACCCCAATATCCGGCAGTGGGATCACTTCAGCCAGGATTACCTGACAATCCGGGAGCGTGAGAAGAAGCTGGGTGTCGAACATTCGCAATTTATCGACTACCTTGCTCTGGCAGGCGATAGCGGCAACAAGATCCCCGGCGTACCTGGGATCGGGCCGAAATCTGCCGTCGAGCTGCTGAGAACTTTTCGCTCCTTAGCCAATATTTACGCCTCACTGGATAAGGTCGGCGCTAAACAGGCTAAAAAGCTCGAGGCCGGCAAACAGATGGCAAGAATGAGTTATAAACTCGTGCAACTTAAAACCGACATGCCGTTGAATATCAATCTTAGCCAGTTCAGGCTGCCGAATCCGGAAACTGGTGCAGACAGCAAAAGAATGTAAACATAAAGTTACTCTATTGTGATTTACCAACAACAACTAAGAGGGTATCTTATTACAGCACGCTGAATTATATTATTCACCCTAGCTTTGAAATCTAAATTATTTGCGTTAACACCAAGGAAAGTCGCACCAATGAAATCTAAACTGCCCGTTATTGTCGGTTCAATTTTTGCAGCTTACCTCGTCTTTGTTGCCGTCGTCGTGCTCGTCTATGAACCGACTCCTGATGAGATGGACTGGGAAGACCGACAGGCTTATATCAATGGTAAGTTAACCGAGATATCGATAGGCCAGTCGATCACTCATATCAAGTCGCTGCTGGGAAAGGCGGATTTTTCAGAAGCAAAGATCGTCGACGAGTCTACCCTACAGGTCCTCTTCTATCGCACCCACCATAAGAAGTCTGACGGTGAAACCACCAGAGACGAGTGCACACCGCTGCTATTCAGGGATCAAAAGCTCATTGCCTGGGGCGATGCCTCCTACCAGGAGTATCTGAGTCGCAACAGTAGCAGTACCGCCAGTAGCGATAGCGACATCTGATAGTTTGCCAGCCTTCAAATGAAGGCTGATTACATTTCTGATTTAGCTTCTGGCTGAATTGCTATTGGCAATTTATTTGAAGGTTTTAACTTCAAGGTTACCCATAGCCTGCGGCTCGCCTAAAGTGTAGATACTTCTTCGGGCCGCTGTGAAGCCATCCCTGGCCGCTTAACGAAAACATCCCTGTTTTCGATACCCTCATACGCATCCACACCTGGTTATTTTCTCTCTTCGATTGAGGTTCTCTTAGTTAAGTTGTTAACGAGGAAATGCTCCAAGATGAGTTTCCTTTACTATGCACTTGAACTATTTTTCATAATGTTCAAAGGTGCCTAGAAAGCTTTGATCATACCAAATTAGGGAATTAGAGATAGTTAGCACTAAAATGAGAAGCGTTTGGCTTTAAAAGGATTAAGTATATGGATATTGAATTTGTACGTTATTGCAGACCAAAAAGCTCCGCTTTTGGAAACTCGGTAAAAAAACGAGATTTAGAAAAAGGTTGGGAGATGACTCAAAATTTTTTAGACAAGCATACCGAGTATTGCCTCTCGAATTCTGCAATAGTTGACCCATATTGGAACACAACTAGAGATGGCCTTGGTTTACCAGAATTAGTTAAGCGAAAAATAGCAAAATTTGATAATCCGAACAACATAAGGTTAGGAGTTTACTTGCCGCTAAACTTTAGATGGAAGATGGTACCTGACAAAGTTTTAAATGATTATTCGCAAGTGTTTGAGTATTTTCTTAAAGGTGAAAACGGCTTTTTCGGTGTGTATCTGAAAGCTCCGGTGTTTATTCAACCAGAGTTCATAATTCCGTATCCACCTAGTTCAAGTGAGTGTAAAGAGATGATTAATGAACTTAAGCTGGATTTACCATTTAAAGTTAGTGATAACTCTTTAATATGCTTTAAAAGCAGGAAATTAAAAAATGGTAAAATTACATATAAGGCAATGGGACAATATGAGGATTAATCTAAACAACAATCCACTCACTGGTAAACCTCACTTTGCTTGAAACTTAATAGCCATATGTGAACTGTCTATGCTGGTATGAAAAGGCTTTGTCATACCTGAGATAATTCGTTTTTCCTAAGTTAAAAAAATTGCTAACACATTTGTGTTCAAAAATAAGTTACAACAGAAGACGTTAAATCGAAGAGATAAACACTCAAGTGTAGATGCAGCTGCGAGCTTCCAAAACATGGATGTTTTGGCAGAGCCCACATGGAAGTGTTCACGGCGCCTCGCAGAAGCATCTGCACATAAGGTCGTTCATTCACATCCATGTGATCACGACATTGATATATCCATATATGGCACCTGCTGCAAGCAATTGGCACAAGCAGGGCTATGGTTCTCCACGAGTAAACCCAAGACTAAACAAGTTTAATGAAGCCAATCTAAGAAGATACTTTAAACTTGTTATCCGACAAGTAAGCAGATTTTCCAGCTAATCAGCACCCTGAGTCAGAGCCCTTTATCTAAGTACTCAGAGTTAATCTTCGATGTCAGGCAGTGATCCTGCCACCTCCCGGCTATCTTAAGATAAGATTTAGCCACCCCCTCCTGCTCAAACCCCAGCGATGAGAGCAGCGCTCCGCTTCGTGTGTTAGAAGGGATATAGTTAGCCATGATCCGATGCAGATTTTGCTCGGTAAACATGTAATCGATCCCCGCGGTAAGGATCTCTTTCATCAAGCCTTTGCCCTGATGTGCCTCGGCGATGGAGTAGCCTAAGCTACAGGCTTGAAAGGAGCCTCTGATAATATTGGTAAAATTGCAAACCCCGATGATCTCGTTGTAGTTCACATCATTGTCATCTCTGGTTTTAACGTCTTTGGCTTTAACGTCTCGGGCTTGCTCATCGACAGTAAAAGCGACGAAGTGCACCGCAGCCCCCACCGAAAACAGCTCATTGCTCTCCATTAGCCGCCTTCTGACCCGATATTTACAAAAATAATCAGGCTCCCTTTCGGGCTCCCACGGGGCCAGGTGAGCCCTGTTGTTATGGTAGTAATCGATTAACAGCTGATAGTCATAATGCTGCAAGATAGTCAGCATGGTCCTACCTGTGTTAATTTTCGGGATCCTTTGCATAGACTAAAACCACCTGCGAACCTGTTTTTGGTAGCGAATATATTCGTCACCGAATTTCCGCCTTAAATAGGCCTCTTCGGGCCTGATGGCGACATAATAGACACAGACACAAGATGGGATCACGCTGGTGATCAGCCAGATATGGCTAAAGTAGAGACCTAAGCCGACAGGAATGGTACACAGCGCCAAATAGACAGGGTTCCTGGAGTATTTATAAAGCCCGGTCTTAATAATCGATGAGGTCGGCTGCCAGGGCTCTATTGCCGTCTTTTGCCGCTTAAACTGTAACAGCAAAGAGAGCAGCACGATAAGACCTGTGATCACCAGAGCCAGTCCCGTATAGGTGATCACAGGTGCAAAGGTGATGCCTATGGGCAGCAGCAGTTCATTGACGTGGGCCAGTAACATAAACAAGATATAAATGAGCGGCGGGGGAATTTTTACTCCGGCCCCTCTGACATCTTTCTCCATAACGCTCTCCATCTCCATAATCCACTCCATGATATTAATCAAACAGGCATCACTCAGGTTTTAGCCACACCCAGGCTAGCCATTGCTTCTTAGCCGCCCTATCTACTGGGTATACTAGTGCCAACATTTACCATAAAACAATCCTTATCCATAAAAAAACCGAGTCATAAACCCGGTTTCTGTTTTCCACCAATTAAAGAGTCTTAAACGGATCAGTCGGCCTTCTTATACTCGGTATATGCCTCACCCTGAGTTAACCACTTCGGTGCCGGTTTGCCCTTCAGGTAGTGATCGAAATACTCCATCATGCGAATACTGTAGTCGAGTTTATTCGGATACTTCTTCAGGTGATGTGGTTCATCCTGATATTGGAGGAAGACCACATCTTTGCCCGCACGACGCATGGCAAGGTAGAGCTCGATCCCCTGCTCCCAGGGCACCGCATCATCTTTGTCGCCAAACATTATCATCATAGGCGTCTTGATTCGCTCGGCATAGAAGATGGGGGAGTTCTCAACATACTTCTGCGGCGCCCTGAACAGGCTCTCACCGATTCGGCTCTGTCCGGTTTCGTACTGGAATTGACGTGCCAAACCACTACCGTGACGGATCCCACTGTAGGCACTGGTCATATTGGAGACCGGAGCGCCGGTTACCGCGGCCTTAAAGATATGGGTCTGAGTGACGGCGAAGGCTGTCTGATATCCGCCCCATGAGTGGCCCTGGATCCCGACGGCATCGGGGTCTGCGATCCCCATCTCAATCAGCTTCTGCACACCGGAGGTCAGCGCCTGAACCGATGATGCTCCCGGATAGCCTACCTCGAAACGAATATCCGGCAGGAAGATGGCGTAACCCTTGTCGGCGTACCAGGCAAAGTTCGGTCTGTGGTTGAGCTTCATCTGTGGAAACGCATGCAGACGATCACTCATGAAGCGGTAGAAATAGACCAGAACCGGGTAACGTTTCCCCTCCTCGTAGTTGGTCGGCTTGATCAATACACCATCTAACGGCTTCCCATCACCATTTGTCCAGTGAACCAGCTCTGACTTGCTCCAGTTAAACTTCCGCTTCTGGGCATCTAAGTCGGTTTGACGAACCGCAGTCTGTGGTGATAGATACTCTGCGGTATAGAGGTCGGGAAACAGATCGAAGCGCTCTTTCGAAAACACGATAGTATTGGAGTTTTTACTTCGGGCGAGAGGCTTTATCTTATAGTCCCCCTCCATCAAGGTCGTTACTCCCGAGACACCTATCTTAGCCTGATAATAACCATCGCCTTTGGTCCGCTCGTTGTAGCCGTGAAGCAGTATCTGTTGGTCGATAGCGAAGACGTCGGGCTTACTCTCATCAGCCACCAGGCCGGTCACACGGTATTGGATCCCCTGCTTACGCCCCTTACCGGCCGTTAGCTTAAAGGACTCCAGTGAACCTGTATTCATCTGCCAGATATCATATTTGTCATACACCAACAGGCCGGCATCATTTTCAAGCCAGGGGCCGAAACCATACCCGGGTGCATTAGAGGGGTAGTCATGATCTTCATCGGCAAAAGAGACCTTGAGATCTTTAGTCAGGTTGTGTCTTCTATCCTGAGATATCTGATAAAGATATACCTGCCCCTGCTGATAGTAAGCAACAAATCGCTCCATTGGAGAGAGTGTCGGTTCTTGATTGCTTGGTTGCTGGGTCAAAAATGGAATTTTACGACCGGTATTGAGATCGATCAGATAGTAATCCCGGTAGAAACCGGCCCAGGTGATCATCTTACGATAGGGTATATCTGAACTGGCGATAACGAATCGCGTCTGTTCCTGCGCCTCGACATCCGGCACAGCTTCATCGGCTAACTGAACAAGGTGGTTCCCCTGCAGATGCAGTACGGCCAGGTAGGTCCGTTTCAACTCTTTCTTGTACTGCTTGACCTCGTTAGGCTTTATACGTGCGTCATCCCCGTGCCAGATGCGTAGCTCACGTTGACCTGTAACCACCTTCTCATCGAAAAGGTCGGCTTGCTTTTCAACCTTCTTAATCTCAAGCTGTTGGCTCACCTGAGGAACGCGTCCGAAAAAGAGCCGCTCACTGTCCTGTGAGAACCTGAGTTTCGTGTAACGGTTAAGTTTCCATTTCTCATCGGCGGGGACAGCCTTGACAGCACCACTTGCTATCTCAAGCAGAGACAACTTATATTCACGTCCATAGGGCGCGCTCGCGGCAGCCCCATGGGTAAAGGCGATATATTGACCGTTTTCACTGAGCGCAACCTCACCGATCTGCTGATCACTGTACTGATGTACTATCTCTTTTTTGTCGTTATTGAGTCTTATCAATACCAGCTGATGCATCTTCGCGTTCACATCGTTACTGGCCAGCACCAGATGCTTACCCACTTTATCGAAGTAGAAACGGGTAACATGTTTTATGCTTTGTTTATTGCCATTCTTCAGAGAGATAAGCTGAAACTCGGTGCCTTTATCGAATTTGTCGACCTTTTCCTGCTCACTCTTCTTGTCATCGTTTTTCTTATCGGCTTTCTTACCGTCGCCCTCTTTCTCCTGCGCTTCATACCAGATGGCTAAATGTGTTCCGGATTCATTGAACTCAAAAGATTTAACTCTTTCGAAGCGGGTCTCTTCTCCGGATTGGGTATCGAGTAACACCATGCCCGATTTGATTTTTTTCCTCTCTTTTTCTGAGGCCATCTCTAAATCGAGTAACGAACTCTTAACAACAAAGGCAACAAAACGACCGTCTCGGCTCACTTTCGGCTCAGAAGCGCCATCAAGAGTAAACTTTTTAGACGATGTCAGGCTTTTAACCAACCCATGACTATCTCCCCGATCCGGTGCCACCTCAACGGCCAGCATGGTACCGGAATCAGAGACCACAGGTTTTTTCAACGACTCGAAATGCATGATGTCGTCAGGAGCAATGGAATCCGCATGATTAGGGACTTGAGCGTAGGCGCCGGCGGTGATCAGGCTCGCCGATGCAAGAATAAAAGATGCTATGGGTAGTGACTTCAAGGTCTTCCTCATTTTTCTTATTTTGTTAATGTCGACCCTAGCCCTCATTAGACTAAAGTAGACTTTTTTAACCTTTAACGATCAATCATCGTCATAAGCCTTGTTTATTGCAAGTTCCACTATATAAAAAAATGTGAGATTGCTCACTATTTTCTGTGAAAACAGTTTAAAAGTGTTTAAAATAAAGCTGTGAACAATAAAAACGAATTCCAAGTCATTTTACCGTGTCTATAGACATGGGCCGACATAGCAGTAACGACAAACCGTGGAAGGATTCTCCATGTCAAAAAGAACTATAACCGTGATCCCTGGTGATGGGATTGGACCAAGCATTATTGATGCAGCCATTAAAATTCTTGATAAAGCCGGTTGCGATTTTGAATATGAATTTGCCGATGCAGGTTTAGCCGCTCTGGAAAAACAGGGAGAGCTTTTACCTCAGCGTACGCTGGATATGATCGAGAAAAACCGTATCACCCTGAAAGGCCCTCTGACTACGCCTGTCGGTGAAGGTTTTACCTCAATCAACGTTTCTCTGCGTAAGAAGTTCAGCCTATACGCAAACGTTCGCCCTGTTCTCTCTTTCAAGGGCACTCAGGCTCGCTACGACAACATAGATATCATCACCGTCCGTGAAAACACGGAAGGTATGTATTCGGGTCTGGGTCAGACACTGTCGGAAGATGGCGCGACGGCCGAAGCAACAAGTATCATCACTCGCCAGGGCGCTGAGCAGATCACCACCTTCGCCTATGAACTTGCCCGTAAAGAGAAGCGCAAGAAGGTGACTATCGTTCATAAGGCTAACATCATGAAGTCGACTTCGGGTCTGTTCCTGAAGGTTGCCCGTGAAGTCAGCCAACGTTATCCGGATATCATCACCGAAGAGATGATTGTCGATGCGACATGCATGAAGCTGGTTATGAACCCCGAAAACTTTGACGTTATGGTAACGACAAACTTGTTTGGTGACATACTTTCAGATCTCTGTGCCGGTCTGGTCGGTGGTCTGGGTATGGCTCCGGGTGCCAACATAGGTAAAGACGCGGCAATTTTTGAAGCCGTCCACGGTAGTGCACCCGATATTGCCGGTAAAAACCTGGCAAACCCAACATCGGTGATTCTGGCTTCGATCCAGATGCTTGAATACCTTGGCATGTCAGATAAGGCGCAGAGCATACGCGCCGCCGTTACCTCTGTTATTGCCGAAGGAGACCGTACGACACGTGACCTGGGTGGTACCCATGGCACGACAGACTTCACACAAGCTGTGATTGATAGACTGTAAGAGCTGTTCCTAGAGCCTAGATCCTAGGATCTAGGTCCTAGGACCTTATAAAACTACCAAGGTTGGGTAGGATTAAGCCATAGATGCACAGTCACCTCATCACGGTCGTGATAAAGATGCTTACACTGGATCTGAAAGTCTTCTATACCGTTCTCTTTTAGGATAGTCGCCATCGTCTCTAAAATCTGAGACACCTCAACATAACGACTCTTCATCGGCAGTTTAAGGTTAAATATCGCCTCCTTAAACCAACGATTGATAGCCCAGGCCTCGATCAGTTCCGCCACACGCGAGGGCTTCTCAATCATGTCGCATACCAGCCAGTAGATGTTCTTACGCGGCGGTTCGAAACGGAAACCATCGGCTTGATAGTGCTTAACCTGTCCGGTTTCCATCAAGGACTCGGCCATAGGGCCGTTATCCACTGATGCGACAAACATGCCACGACGAACCAGTTGATATGTCCAGCCACCGGGACAGGCACCTAGATCGACAGCATTCATACCGCTTCTCAATCGCTCTTCCTGTGCTTCTTTGGGAATAAAGTGGATAAAGGCTTCATCCAGCTTCAACGTCGAACGGCTCGGCGCATCTGCGGCCATTTTCAGTCTGGGGATCCCCATGAAGTTGGGCGAACTGTTATTGCTCAGCGAGTAGCCAACATAAGCCATGCCCGGAGCGACGAAGCAGACATGGATGATAGGACGCTTAGGGTTCTCTTTTTCAAGCAGGCAGCCGGCTTTTTTCAATCTCTGTCTCAGCGGAACAGTGAACTTGCGGCAGAAATTCGACAACTCTTTAGCTTCATTGGTGTCCGGCGTCTCAACTCTGAGCTCACCGGCTTTACTGACTTCACTCAGTGCTTCGACGATTGGCGTGATGCGATCATCTTGCGGCAGATCTTTCAGCAGCGCCTTAGCCGCAAACATCTGTCTGGCAAAGATCAACGAGTCTAACTTGAGCTTTTGTGCTAATACGGCGGCATCGCCGGGTTGAAAGCACTGAAAAATCACGTAAGCATCGTTTTTATTGGTTTTAACAAAACCACCGATATCAAGCTCTGCCGCACGATGTTGGATCTCGGCAGCACACTCTTTCTCATAGCCTGCACGGCAAAACAAAAATAGGTTAATCATTGGAATTCCTGGAAGCAGCCAATAAAAAATGGCGACAATCTATATAATGGCCGCCATTCTACACTGTATATGCTGTTATCTAAACCGGTCAGTTCAGATATCCGATAGCTTTAATCGCCCACTTCCACCACCGCATAAGCTTAGATACGGCCATTGCCGCGGCGATAATTAACGATTCTGAGTTTACAAATCTGTTTAGTTTAATCATCCAGCTCGACGACACGGTTGCGCCACACGGCCAGGGCTATCAATAACCAGCCAACCAAGAAGCATACGCCGCCTATAGGCGTGACAGGCCCGGTCCACTTTGTGCCTAACAGAGCATAGAGATAGAGAGATCCCGAGAATAAACCTATCCCGGCGATAAACAGATAACCCGCCCAGTCGATCAGTCTGGATGTTAACCAATGCCCGGAGAAGGCGACCACAATCAAGGCAAAAGTATGATAAAACTGATACTCGACGCCTAAGTTGAAGATGGCTATCATCTCGGCAGAAGTTACATTTTTTAATCCGTGAGCGCCGAATGCCCCTAAGGCAACCGCCATAAAACCACTCAGTGCCGCTAACAGTAGAAATCCTTTACGCATCTAACCCCCGAATAAAATCAGTACTATATGATATCGCTGCTGCTAGATTAGCCTCTTGGGTGGTACCTGACGACTTCCTTGGTGCAAAACTATGATCGCCATCAGTTAACCAATGCAGGCTTACCTTGTTCATCACCGGCCAGGTATCGACCACTCCCTTAGCGCCGAATTTATCCCTCTCACCCTGAATCACGCAGACAGGCGCCTTACTCTTCTCTATGGGCTCGAGCCTTGGCTCGCCCCCCTTGAGCGGAATAAAGGGGTATCCGAGACAGATAACGCCATCGACTTGGGTGTCCCCGGCAACTATCGCGGCCATACGCCCTCCCATGGACTTACCCATAAGAATGATTCGCTCAGGGGCGAACTCTGCCCTAATCGCCTCGATATGCAAGTTGAAGTCTTTAACCAGCTTAGGCGCACGATCCGGAGGACGACGTTTACCGTCAATCCCGTTGGCGCGCATATAGGGAAAGTTGAAACGGATCACACCAAAACCGGCAGCCGTCAAGCCTTCAGCCATCTCATTCATAAAGTCAGAATGCATATTTGCCCCGGCTCCGTGAGTAAATATGATAACGGTGCCACTCATATCACCGTCGACAATACACTCACTCTGAAGCAGATCCCGGGCTTCGAGAGGCGCTTTAACCAGGAAGTAACTCACTGCGAGACTCCTCTTCGAACATATCTAACATCCACTCCCGAAACGCAGCAACTTTACCTATATCCGCATGATTTTGTTGGCAAACTAAGTAGTAAGCATTCTTACTCACCAACACCTCCGGGAAGGGGCAAACCAGTCTGCCCGCCTTAATATCGGGCCTTGCGAGCACGCTATAGCCCAGGGCCACCCCCTGTCCATGTGCCGCCGCCTGCAGAACTAACGACGAGTGACTAAATATGGGCCCCTGGTTCACATTAATATCATTAATCCCACATTGCCTAAACCAGGCTTGCCAATCATGACGTGTCATATCGTGTAAAAGGGTATGATTTTTAAGATCACCGGGCTTTTCGAGTGGCTTGGGTCCATTGAGTAACATGGGTGAACAAACAGGGATTAGTACCTCATTTTTCAGTTTATCGGCTCTTAACCCCGGCCAGTTTCCCTGACCATAATAGATGGCGACATCGACATCGTCTGACAGTGAACTATCTTCATCATCAACCGCCTTAATTCGCACATCGATATCCGGGTTATTCTCGCTGAATTTTGCCAAACGTGGCACTAACCATTGAATTGCAAAACTCGGTGAAGTGCTTACTGTCAGTGAGCCTATGGCACTTCGGGCCAGCAATCTGTCAGTCGCATCCGCTAGCTGGGTAAAGATATCTTTGATATCCAAAAAGTACCCTTGCCCCTCTTCCGTCAACAGCAAAGAACGGTTCTTTCGACGGAATAGTTTCAGGCCTAAATATTCTTCTAAAGCCTTAATTTGATGACTCACTGCAGCCTGAGTTACGAAGAGCTCTTCGGCTGCCCGAGTAAAGCTGAGATGCCTTGCGGCAGCTTCAAATGCCTTCACTGCATTTAGGGGCGGTAAGCGTCTGGACATAGTGATCAGGATCCCATCTTTGAATTAGATTTTCTAATCCGTATTGTTACATTTTATCGTTTGTTAAGGGAAGTGTTTTTGATTAAATTATGCGCCAACGAAATGATTAAAGTTAGGCAGCCTCTACGACGTAATTGGGGAGTGTCTGACAACCCGAAATGTCCGCCCGGAGGCGACCCATATGCTAAACCTTAAAACTGTCTTTGTTCTCGCTTTTCTCTCTACAGCGACAACCGTTAGCGCCGATGAAATGGTTATCGACACTTCAGATCTTCACGCAACAATTAGTGCTCAGCTGGCCGAAGGCATGGAGATGATGCAGAACAACCTGACTGAAGACATGAATACTATTTTAATCGCCGAAGAGACCACAGAGAAAGCGCCTGTCATAGTCACTCGCGCAGAGTAAAGTACTCAGCACTGCCCTAACGTCCCGCTTTAAAAGCCGCGTCGCTATTGATATTAGCATCGCGGCTTTTTTGTGTCTGTAAAAAAGGAAGTTTTAAGTTCATGACAAAGCACAGAGAGTCACGAGCCTCGAGTGGCGAGATGTGAAGCAATGAGGTCGAGCCTGAATATTCTTTATGTAGGAGCGGCTTTAGCCGCGAATGTTTCCGAGCAAAAAATCGTAAACCAATAGTTTTAATAACAGTGCACAGAGAGTTACGAGCCTCTAGCTGCGAGATGTGAAGTAATGAGGTCGAGCCTGGATATTCTTCATGTAGGAGCGGCTTTAGCCGCGAATGTTTCCGAGCAAAAAATCGTAAACCAATAGTTTTAATAATAGTGCACAGAGAGTTACGAGCCTCGAGCTGCGAGATGTGAAGTAATGAGGTCGAGCCTGAATATTCTTTATGTAGGAGCGGCTTTAGCCGCGAATGTTTCCGAGCAAAAAATCGTAAGCCAATAGTTTTAATAACAGTGCACAGAGAGTTACTAGCCTCGAGCTGCGATTCACGAGATGTGAAGTAATGAGGTCGAGCCTGAATATTCTTCATGTAGGAGCGGCTTTAGCCGCGAATGTTTCCGAGCAAAAAATCGTAAGCCAATAGTTTTAATAACAGTGCACAGAGAGTTACTAGCCTCGAGCTGCAATTCACGAGATATGAAGTAATGAGGTCGAGCTAGGATATTCTTCATGTAGGAGCGGCTTTAGCCGCGAATGTTTCCGAGCAAAAAATCGTAAGCCATAAATTTTAAGTGGCAAAGCTGAGGGAAATGACACCAGACGCAATTCGCTTGTTCTTACCACTTACCACTTACCACTTACCACTTAGAACTCACAACTCACAACTCACAACTCAATCCTTGGCTAACAGATATAAAAAAACCGCAACCATAAAATAGTTGCGGCTTTTTGGTTATCTAGCACATCTATAGGCTCTTAAGCCTCTGAGAAGCGATTTAAGGGCGATATACCTTCACGTTTTCATATCCCTGCTCTTGCAGGTACAGAGCCTGTAACTTGCTCATCACGCCCCTGTCGCAGTAGAGCAGGTAGGTCTTAGCCTTGTCCAGATCCGCAAACTGGGTAGCGAGCTTAAAAAACGGAATCGTTTTAATCTCAATGCCCTGCAGTTGAAGAGGATCTTTCTCCTCCTCTTCAGGTGCCCTTACATCGATAACGACCTCGTTTGCATCGATATCACCAACCGTTTCTGTTTCTGTAATCTTAGTATCCATGCTTGTTGCTATCTCTCTGATATCGATCACTTCGGCGGCTTCGATGACACGTTCGATGAGATCCTCGGAGAACTTCTCCTCTTCGGCTTCAATTTTTGCAAGTACCGCTTTGACTGTCGGCTTTTGCGAGATCACACCGCAATACTCAGGTATCGACTTAGAGAAGTCCTCTGTGCCAATTTTACGGCTCAGGTTAATGATATCCTGCTTATCCATAGCGATCAGCGGACGTAAAATGAGGTGGTCGGTGCTGCGATCGATAACATTTAAGTTGGTTAGCGTCTGGCTGGATACCTGTCCCATGGCCTCCCCGGTGACTAACGCCTGAATGCCCATCTTTTCAGCGACTCTTGCCGCGGTGCGCATCATCATACGTTTGAGTATGACTCCCATCTGACCATTATCTATCTTCTCTAAAATTTCGGTGACGACAGGGTCGAAAGGCACAGAGATAAACTTAACCTTATGGGATTCGCCGTACTTCTGCCACAGGTGATAAGCCACCTGTTTAACGCCGATCTCATGTTGATCACCGCCTAAGTTGAAGAAGCAGTAGTGCGTTCTGGAGCCACGTTTAATAAACTGGTAGCTGGAGACCCCGGAATCGAAACCACCCGATATAAGAGAGAGCACATCTTCCTGTGTCGCCATAGGGTAACCACCCAGCCCTTGAATGCGATCGACAACCAGGTACAGATTATCTTTCTCTATCTCCAGGTTGATAGTCATATCCGGGTTTTTCAATCTGACACCGGCTGCCTCGGTAAACTGATTTAAGCCACCACCGACATAACGTTCAACTTCGATCGATTTAAAATCATGGTTACCCACGCGCTTTACACGCACACAGAATGTCTTACCCACGAGTTGCTCTTTATACAGGGCTAACGTCTGCTGATAGATGTCATCGATAGACTCGAAGGTACTCTCGTTGACTTTAAGTATATGGGCAATCCCCGGAATACAGGACAGACGTTCGGCAAACGCCTCCACCAGATCGGGTCTATCGTTGGGCACCATCACCATGATCTTATCCCAATCACGCTTTACCTTTGCGGTTTCATCCACTTTTTTCAGGACATTACGGATATTGGTTTCAAGCATCTTGGTAAAACGCATTCTTACCGGTTTGCTTTTCATCATGATTTCAGGAAATAGTTTTACGATAAATTTCATCAGGGTATTCCGAGCGGGGGTGGGGTTTAAACAATATTGCGCGCATTATACCAAGATAGTTGAATGTTTGACTATCGGGAAATGGCAGAAACAACGATACCCGCTATCAATTACAACAGATAGGACTGGAAAGATAGCCTTTTCCAGCCCTATCTGTTTTCGGGTTTGGTGACAGGAGTGTCGTCAAATGACCAGGCTACTGCCCAACCAGAATCTCATCAGACTCTTTGGGTTTACCCTGCTCGATAGCTATCTCCACCCTGCGGTTTCGAGCCCGGTTACCGGGTGAATCATTGGCCACCAAGGGGTCGGAGTTTGCCATTCCCACCACCTTCATTCGACTCTGATCAAACCCTTTGACACGAATGAGCTCATGAGCCACGGCCACGGCGCGCTTACTGGAGAGATCCCAGTTCGAACTGTAGAGTTCATTACTGATCCGCATATCATCGGTATGACCTGATACGGTGACAATACCGGGGACATCTTTTAGCAGCTCACCCACTCGACGAATGACGGGTTTAAATCTCGGTTGCAGAAAGCCCGAACCCGATGAGAAGGCGCCTTTCTCTCTGATCCTGATGATGATCTGCTGACCCAGAGACTCAATTTCGATAGCACCATCGACAATCTCCTTATTAAGCTCCTGGGCCATCTTCTTAACTTCATCGTTTATCTGATCCTGAGAAGCCTGCGCCTTTGACTCATCCTTTGATTGAGATTCTGATTCTGACTCTGCGGCCGAAGTGGATTCGGCTTCCTCCTGAGCGGTGGCAGAGGCCTCTCCCCCCCGTTGTTCACCTCTTTGCTGCTGCACACCACCTGAGCTGTCGTCATCCCCGGCCTGATATTCAAGCACAGGTTCAGTCATCTCATTGGTCTGCTGGTTGATGATTTCGATAGGGGTGGGTTCCGGTCTGCCAGGCCTGAACTCGAGTGCTATGACTGAGGTTCCTTTTGGAATATCTTTGACTTCGACCTTATTCTGTACACCGAAGGCATACTTCATCGAACCTGCGATCTGCTTAAACTTCATCACATCCATTTCGGAGAATGCCAGCAACAGGACGAAAAAACACATCAACAGCGACATCAGATCGGCAAAGGTTGCCAACCAGAGCGGTGCTCCGGGTGGTGGACAATCACACTTATCCTTCTTAGCCATGGGGTTATTCCCCGTCCGTCGTGTCTATTTCTCGCTGCTTCTCTGAAAGGTAGTTCTTCAGGAACCCCTCAATCACACGTGGGTTCTGGCCATCCTGAATAGCCAGCACCGCATCCAAGATAAGGTTACGGTTCAACATCTCCTCATTCATTCGCAGCTCCAGCTTACCTGCAATAGGCAAGGCAACCATATTCGCTATGATGGCACCATAAAGAGTCGTTAACAGGGCTACGGCCATCGCCGGCCCGATAGATTTCGGGTCATCCATATTCGATAACATGGCAACCAGTCCGATAAGGGTACCGATCATTCCCATAGCCGGAGCGACATCGCCAAGAGCCTGAAAGATGCTCACCCCGAGCTTATGTCGCTCTTCGGTAAGAGAGATATCTTTCTCAAGCGCATCACGCACCACATCGCCGTCATGGCCATCGACCAGCATATCGACCGCTTTTTGCATGAAGCTGTTGTTGATCTCCGCCTCCTCCAGAGCCAGGAAGCCCCCTTTACGCGCGGCATCGGCCATGGTTACGGACTGTTCGATCAAGGCATCGGGCTTATCTATTTTGAACATAAATGCTTTGGCGGCAATTTTTATTGCGCCAAGAAACTGCTTAAGATTGAACTTCATCATGACGACGAACAGAGAACCACACATTACAATCAGCACCGAAGGGACGTCGACAAAAATAGCAATGCCACCACTACTCACCATCGCCATGATGACGAATCCAAATGCGCCAATGAGTCCTATCAGGGTTGCTAAATCCACAACTGCTCCTTAAATGAAACCGATTCCGGATGGGGTCATCCGATCGGTATGAAGTTGTATTTATTAATCTGGCCTTAGAGCGCCATATCACACAGAGTGTTCATAGGTTTAATATACCTAACTTTAACTCTAATCTCAGTATATTAGATAATTATCCTTAATATAATCATCAAAATAACGGGACATGCTATCCCGCAGTAACTGAGCTAAATGATTAAAAGATCGAAGCGATACCAAAGAGCAGCGTTCAATAATCACCCAAAGAAAAAAAAGCCTTACTTTCAATTATCGGACAGCTTACACGCAAGTTTAGCTACAAATTCAATTTTTTATAAAAAAACCTCTATAAAGCGTGCTATTGCACAAATATACAGCAGCCCGATTTGACGCTAGTCGCTGCCTGAGATACCTTGTCACACGCTATTTTCTAGGGAACGTTACCGTGGCTAAAAAACCTGAAAACCTCACTTTTGAAGAATCCCTCTGTGAACTCGAACGTATTGTTTCTGATCTTGAACAAGGCGACGTATCCCTCGACGATGCACTCAAACAGTTCGAACGTGGTATCAAACTTGTGCGTAACAGCCAAGGTAAACTCGAACAAGCTCAACAGAAGGTCGCCATCTTGTTACAAGAGGATGAAGATGCCTCATTAACGACCTATGCTACCGAGGGCGAATAATTGCTAGCCAGAGCCATCACTCAATATCAGCAACGTGTCGACAACCAGCTCAAACAGGTTATCGATGCTCAAGCTATCACAGATCAGAAACTCCTGTCGGCGATGAAGCATGGCGCTCTGATTGGTGGTAAGCGAATTCGACCATTTTTAGTTTATGCCATCGGTGAGATGCTCAATGTCGCACCGGAAAAACTGGACGCATGTGCGGCAGCTATCGAGTGCGTTCACGCCTATTCTCTGATTCATGATGACCTGCCTGCCATGGATGATGACGACCTGCGACGCGGCCAGCCTACAGTGCATATCGCATTCGACGAAGCGACGGCCATCTTAGCGGGTGACGCCCTGCAAGCGCTCGCCTTCGAGATCATCTGTGAACCCGTAGAGGGGATCGCGCCGAGCCAAAACCTCGCCATGGTTAAGGCGCTGGCCCGGGCATCAGGATATTCGGGGATGTGTGGCGGCCAGGCGATGGATCTCAATGCAACAGACAAGCAGATCGATCTCGAGACTCTGACCAGACTACATAAATTAAAAACCGGAGCCCTGATCCGCTGCGCCGTCGAGTTGCCGATGATAGCGGCTCAGGTCAGCGACGAAGAGCAAGCCCTGCTAATGGATTTTGCCGACGCCATAGGGCTGGCATTTCAGGTACAGGACGATGTACTGGATATCATCGCCAGTACCGAAGAGCTGGGTAAGCCCCAGGGTTCCGATTGTGACTCCAACAAGAGCACCTACCCCAGACTGTTGGGTTTAGAGGGAGCACAAGCCACAGCACAAGGTTTGATTGAAGATGCTCTATCAGCGCTGACCAAATTACCTTACAATAGTCAGCTAATTGCCGAATTCGCCCGTTTTATCATTGAGCGAAGAGTATAATAAAGAGACAAGTTATCTCGATGAGTTTGGATATTTCTCAATACCCTGTGCTGGCACAGGCTAATACCCCGGATGAGCTAAGACAGCTCCCTCAAGCACTGCTGCCTCAGTTGGCGGATGAGCTTAGAGGTTTCCTCTTGAAATCTGTGGGTAAATCTAGTGGTCACTTCGCTTCCGGTCTGGGTACTGTCGAGCTGACTGTGGCGCTTCACTATGTCTATAATACCCCTTTCGATCGCTTGATCTGGGATGTTGGTCATCAAGCCTACCCCCATAAGATACTCACGGGTCGCCGCGATAAGATGCACACCATTCGCCAAAAGGGCGGAGTACATCCGTTCCCATGGCGCGAAGAGAGTGAGTACGACACCTTCAGTGTCGGACACTCGGGCACCTCTATCAGCGCCGCACTGGCAATGGCCGTTGCCGCAGAGAAAGAGCAGGCGGGCCGCAAAGTGGTCTCGGTTATCGGCGATGGCGCCATGACCGGCGGTATGGTATTTGAGGCGATGAATCACGCCGGCGATCTGCATAATGATATGTTGGTCGTACTCAACGACAACGAGATGTCTATCTCGGAGAATGTCGGGGCACTGAACAATCACCTGGCTCAACTTATGTCGGGTCGTTTCTATACGACGATTCGTGAAAGCAGTAAGAAGGTGCTTAAAGGGATGCCGGTGATCAAGGAGATGGCCAAACGTACCGAGGAGCACCTGAAGGGGATGGTGGTTCCCGGTACTATGTTTGAGGAGCTGGGCTTCAACTACATCGGCCCCATCGATGGTCATGATGTCGATGCACTCGTCGACACCATGCGCAACATGCGCAACCTATCGGGTCCACAGATTTTACATATCATGACCAAGAAAGGTCGTGGTTATGAACCGGCCGAAAAAGATCCTATCGGATGGCACGCCGTTCCTAAATTTGATCCCTCGACCTTCGAAAAACCCGCTTCAAAACCTGCTAACCCAACCTTTTCACAGGTCTTCGGTAAGTGGCTTTGTGACGTGGCCCAGAATGATGACAAGGTACTGGGTATCACACCGGCGATGCGCGAAGGTTCGGGAATGGTTGAGTTCTCACAGCGTTTTCCTAAGCAGTATTTCGATGCCGCCATTGCCGAGCAGCATGCCGTAACCTTAGGGGCCGGTTTCGCCTGTGAGGGGCTAAAGCCGGTTGTGGCTATCTACTCGACCTTCCTGCAGCGTGGGTACGATCAGCTTATTCACGATGTAGCACTGCAGAAGTTACCTGTGCTGTTTGCCATCGACAGAGGTGGCATTGTTGGTGCCGACGGCCCGACACACCAGGGGGCTTTCGATCTGAGCTTTATGCGCACCGTACCAAACATGGTGATCATGGCACCGTCGGATGAGAACGAGTGTCGTCAAATGCTCTATACCGGCTATTGCTATAGAGAAGGCCCTACTGCTGTGCGTTACCCGAGAGGTTGTGCAACAGGCGAGCCTCAGGTAGAGGAGATGCAAGCCCTGCCCATAGGTAAAGGTCTAATCAGGCGACAGGGTAAGAAGGTGGCGATTCTGAACTTCGGCACCCTACTTGCCGGTGTCTTAACCGCCGCCGAGTCTCTCGATGCGACAGTTGCCGACATGCGTTTCGTGAAACCTCTGGATGAAGAGCTGGTCAAAGAACTTGCCGATTCCCATGACGTGCTGGTCACGGTTGAAGAGAATGCCATCATGGGTGGTGCCGGCTCCGGAGTACTAGAACTGCTGCAACAGCTGAAACTGCCAATGCCGGTACTACAGATTGGTCTACCGGATGAGTTTATTAAGCATGGCTCATCGGCAGAGATCCTGGCCGAGCTGGGACTCGATGCCGCCGGAATTCAAGAGCAAATTGAGGTCTATCTGGGATAGGCTTCAAAAGCCACCGGGGATAGCTGTTAATAAGTGAATTCCATGTATAAACCCCACTCTTTGGCCTTCCATGGCCACCGGGGATAAATACATCCATGTATAAAAAAGGACTGCATCGCAGTCCTTTTTTATATCCATCTCTTGATGTTCAATCTAAGCCGTCTCCCGAAAAGAGTCGGCCCAGATAAAAGTTAAGCCTGTGTATCGACACCGGCTCCGCCTTGAGAAACCATAACCATAGCCGGACGCAGCAGACGATCGTTAAGGATATAACCCTTCTGCATAACCATCATTACCGTGTTAGCCGGGAAATCCGGGCTTGGTTGCATACCAATCG
Organism: uncultured Shewanella sp.; assembly: GCF_947501225.1. Classification (GTDB taxonomy): domain Bacteria; phylum Pseudomonadota; class Gammaproteobacteria; order Enterobacterales; family Shewanellaceae; genus Shewanella. The sequence continues at coordinate 210,189 of NZ_CANMUW010000001.1, read as the reverse complement.
CCTGATGGTGCTCTGGATTAAATGGTTCGCCTTGTGGGTTAACGACGGTCAGACCAAACTTTTCAACTGTAGAGACAAAACTCTTCAGCGTTAACTCGACACCTTCGTAAACCGCCTTTGTGGCCTCATCTTCGGCATCGGTTCCCTGAAGCGCACGCTCCATGTTGTCGATCACAGGTAAAAGTTCATTGGCGAACTTTTCCAGAGCAAACTTATGGGCTTTCTCGACATCGATAGCGGCGCGTCGACGAATATTATCAACTTCCGCAGCGGCTCTGATAACTGAATCTTTCTGCTCATCAACTTTAGCGTTAGCAGCTTCAAGTGCCTGCTCCAGCTCTTCAATACGAAAGTTTGCCTGAGTAAGTTCATCCATTAAACTGGCTTCATCGTTACCGGCTTCGCTCTCATTCTCAGCAATGATCTCAGCCTCAACAGCTTCATCTACTTGGTTCTCTTTCGCTTTACTTGACTCGTTGCTCATTCTAACTCCAGCTAAAAATACTTTGTTTCTGCGTGCTCTGAGGATAATATGGGGATCACATTCAAGGTTTCAAGCCCTAGCACTAAGATAAATATGCCTAAAACGTTTCAATCTATTGGCCTGATTGGTAAACCTAATCACCATGGCACAAACCTTACCCTAAAACGTTTGCATCACTGGTTAACGATGCAAGGTTTTGACATTCTGGTTGAAGAGCGAGTCGCTGCCGATATCGGCTCCCAGGCTATCTCGGTAGACCTGCTCGAACTGGGGGACAGGTGCGATCTCGCCATCGTCGTCGGCGGTGATGGCAATATGCTGGGTGCTGCACGTGTTCTTGCCAGGTTCGATATCGGCGTTATCGGCGTCAACCGCGGTAACCTTGGTTTCCTGACCGATCTGCCACCGGATTCTTTCGAAGCAGCCTTAGGCGATGTGCTCGATGGTAAATTCGAAACTGAACACCGCTTCCTTCTCGAGGCAGAAGTACACCGTCATGGCAATATAAAGTCGAGCAATACCGCCGTCAATGAAGCAGTACTGCATCCGGGTAAAGTGGCTCACATGATCGAGTTTGAGGTCTATATCGACGATAACTTCATGTACAGTCAACGCGCCGACGGTATGATAGTGTCGACGCCTACGGGCTCTACTGCCTACTCACTGTCGGCAGGCGGCGCCATCTTGACCCCAAATCTCGAAGCGCTCATTCTGGTTCCCATGTTTCCTCACACCCTCTCCTGTCGTCCAATCGTGGTTGATGCCTGCAGCACCATAAAGATGGTGGTATCACCGGACAACGGCGATAACCTGGAGGTCAGTTGTGACGGGCATGTCACCCTGTCGGTACTGCCGGGCGATGAGATCATCGTTAAACGAAGTCATGAACGCCTCAGGCTTATCCATCCCAAAGGACATAACTACTTCCACGTATTAAGAAGTAAGCTGGGTTGGGGAAGTAAGCTGTTTTAAACTAATACTCATCGGGCGATGATTTCACAACTAAAAAAGCCGCTAACTTAGCGGCTTTTCTTCCCCCTGGATAGGGGACAAGCATTACCTTCGCTCGACAGTAAACTCAAGCATGACGCTAGACTCTGCCGCAACGGGTACACCATCGACAAACTTAGGTGCATAACGCCACTGTTTCAACGCATCGATCGTCGCATCGCTAAATTTATCACCGCCCTCTGAATCGATTAACTTTGGTTCTCTCACGAAGCCGGACTCATCGACGATAAATGACACTTCGGCCCATCCCTCCTTGCCTCGCTTAGCATAGGAGACCGGATATTTGGGATGCTGGCGATACAGCGGCACTTGCTCCTGATCATCCAGCCAGGGCCGCATGCTGCCGATGGCGATGCAGTGTTTAGTAGACTTATCGCTTTCGCCCTCACGCTCGTAAAGCTCGACAAGGTAGGCGTGAGCCTTCAGCTCGTAAGGGTGAGTATAATCGAGCACGGAGAACTGCTGTACCACCTCATTGAGCAGGGGAATGGCTCGGCTATTCTTCTTCTCGACGAAGTGAATCGATCCCGCTATAAAGGCCGCCTTCACCCGGGTAAGTGAGTCTTGCGGCAACTCCTCTTTATAGATCTCATACGCTTCCAGTGCATAATTACGAATTTTTCTGTTATAGAGCGGAGTTTTGGAAAGGGTAGCAAATGCAGCGCTCAGGGTATCGGCATATAGTATCGGATTGTCCGCATCGGAGGAGATATCGATAGCATCTTCAAACAGCGATTTGGCCGTTTTAGGCTCTGAACTCGTTTGCGCCGCACCAATTAGGGGATCTAACACCTCGAGAGCTTGATCACCAAACTTTGATTGATAGCGTTCAAGTGCCAACAGGTAGAGGGAATTAGCCTGCTCAATCTTGCCTTTCTCTACCTTTTCCAGCCCTTGGAGTGCACTGGCATAGTTTAACGCCAGATTGACCGTATCTAAACTGTTGGCCCCAAACTGAACACCCCCCAACTCATAAGCCTGCTTGGCATATTTGAGTATCTGCTCACTGTTTTTCTCAGCTATGGCTTGTTTGTAGGCCGCATAGCTTTGAGAAAAATCCGAGGCAAAAGCAGTGAAACTGCTCATCAAAAGAGCACTGATACTGATGGCTGCAAGCCGTTGGCGAAAGCGGAGCGATGATCTCATAAATGTCCCTATTTATTCATACCTGTTCTGGCTGGGTAAACATAATTAAATAAAAAACGATGTAACCCTTCCTGTCGGTCACATCAGCTTCTACACCTCGTAAGCTATTGAATTTATCAGACCCAACCTGGATTAGCGAGCTAATTTAAACGAGCCGATACCCGTTTCAGGGCAAACAGCATCCAGCAAACTAAAATAGTACTGCAACATGCCAGGGAGACCCATACTCCCTTGACACCGAATGCCCAGGCAAACAGGCAGATAACCAAAGCGATTAAGACAAGCTTCGTTCCGGTTAATATCGAGGCCTCTCTGGAGCAGTTAATCGCCTGAAAAAAACTCGCCCCGACCAGCAACAGGCCTTCCATCGGCAAGCCCCAGAAATAGAGCCGCATCCCTTCGATAGCGTAGGGCGTTAATTGAGGATTATCGCCGGCAAAGATATAGACCATCCATTCAGGTTTAATATAGATAAACAACAGACCAATAACGGCTGTGACCAAAGTGATCCCGAATGCAACTCTCAAGGTTTTAAATACCCTGTCATAACGTCCTGCCCCCGCATTGAAGCTGAAGATAGGTTGGGTACCGAAGGCGATACCTTCAAAAATAAGGTAGAAAAACGCCTCGGTATAACTGACGACACCATAGGCCGCTACATGGATCGGCGCACCGACCCACAAAAAGGCCATATTATGAAGCGTTAACACTATCGACAGATAGAGACTCAATAGGAAGCTGGGCAAACCGACTCGCAGTATATTCAGGCAGTGGTCTAACTTAAGTAGCATCTGCTGCCAGTTAATTCGCAAGCGAGTGTTGTCGGTAAAGAAGTGGCGTAAGCAGAGTAGACCCGTCATGGCCTGAGAGATCATCGTCGCAATGGCGGCCCCGACCAATCCGAACGGGAAAACCACAATGAATAACCAATCCAGTACCGCGTTTAAGCAACCGCCAAAGATAAGCACATAGGTGACAAAACCTGGCCTGCCATCATTTCGCAGCAGGGCTGTGAATGCCATCGAAATAATGGGAAAATAACCCAGAGCGAAATACCAGAAGAGATAATCATAGGCACTGTCTAATATCTCACCTTCGGCACCGAGAAGTTGTAAAAGCTCCCGGGAGTATAGGGTGCCAAGCAGCGCAAATCCTGTTCCGCTAATGAGGCATAAGCTGAAGGTATTACCGAGTATTTTTCGTGCCTTAGCGACCTCCCCCTGCCCCAGGTTTATTGACACAAGCGCCGCTCCACCCATGCCGAGCAAGGCCCCGACCGCGTATAAAACGGCGCCAATCGGATAGGCCAGTATCATGCCGGCCAGACCCGTTTCCCCCAAATAATGGCCAACAAACATACCATCGATTGTCACATAGATGCCCGTCACCAGCATCGACGCTATGGTGGGGACGGTATAGCGCCAAAATAACTTATGGATCGGCTCATTCACTAAGGCCAGATCTTGAGAGGCCACATCTACACTCATTCAGACTCACCGTTAATTTATTATTCTTATTTTTATCAATATCAGGTCAGCAAGATATCAAAAACCTAACCGCTTAGATATAGCCAACAAACGCCGCTCAAGAACCTCACTATCCACTGATTCCAAAGTAATAATCTCTATCCTTGAATCCATCACATCATCGAGTTCGACAACACTGAGCTCTCCATCGACCAGATTAAGCCCGGCTATCCCCTCGTCGGTGATCAATGCTGCCTTCAGCCTGACCACATCCAAAGATCTCACCAGGGTAATGACCTCATCGAAAGAGAACTCGTAGCCGGGGTCAAATATCCAGCCACAACTATAAAAGCCCTCTCCCTCGTTCAGCTTTTTTATCAGCCCCCGCTCATTAAACTCTGCACCGGCCACTGCTGGCTCCAGAGAAAATAGATCCGATACCTGAGGCCTGAGCATACTCGGAGCTTCCCTCGTTTCTGATAGCGGCGGTGCGGCTTTCCTTCCCATCAGACTAAGTAACCCGGATATCTCCCCCGCGGAAGCTTGAGTCATACAGACAGGAATAACGGCTTTATCACCGCTCTCGCTACCCACCTTTTTCTCTTCGAGAAAAGCGTGCAACTGTTCAAGGTGTTGCTCCGAACAGAGGTCAGACTTAGTCGCCAACACAATATCCGCGACCTCAAGTTGCTGATTGAAGATCTCATGCTCCCGGTAGCGGGGATCTTCAATTTTTCTGGCGTCGACCAGACAAACTGTCGACTTGAGGCTGATAACATTTTGATAGTGAGGTTCACTGAGCACCCTTAGCACCTCTTTGGGATGTCCGAGCCCCGTTGGCTCTATCAGCAATCGATCCGGCTTAGCCTTCGCTATCAACTGGTTTATCGCCACCTGCATGGGGACACCTGCGGCGCAACACATACAGCCTCCCGCAACCTCACGGATCTCGACACAGTGCTCGCCGCCTCCCAGTAACGCGGCATCTATGCCTACCTCGCCAAACTCATTGATCAACACAGCCCACTTTTCATCGGCTGGTTTACCGAGGAAAAGTTGCTTTATTAAGCTGGTCTTACCGACACCGAGAAAGCCGGTGATCACATTAGTTGCAACAGGTTTAATTATCATAGGTTCAATACCGGCCCTTAAAAGAGCTGCACAGTGTATGCATTAATCAGAAGAGTCTCAATAACAAGTCGACATAGATTGTTAACACTCTACACGGTCTTTAAATCAATTGACGCAACTCCCTGCCACCGGCAGAACGTGCTCGCCAGTACAACACAAATGTAACACGAGCACAACAAGCCGCAAAACAAGGTAAATGATGAGTAAAGTCAGGCCAAAACAACGGTTAAACCCAGCGATTTAATAGTCAGTTAATGGACACCTGTATATGATGCCGTCGAAAGCTCAACCAAATGAGCTAAAGAGAATAATTAATAATGATGGGTCACAATATGAAACTACTAAAAACTGCGGCTGCGGCTGCAATATCGATGGCGTTATTAGCAGGATGTAATGACGAAACTAACAACATCTACCCACCGGAACCAGAAACCACAGATGTGCGTTTTGCTACCTATAACTTATCCTTCGATCGCAGCAGCTTCGAGGAGTTGGTAGCCGAGATGCAGATCACCGCACCGGAGCAGGAGGTGCTGATGCAAGGCTGGTTTGACGGAACCTTATCCGATGAAGAGCTGAAGGTCGCCGAGAAGGTCATCCAGATCCGCAACGTTGCCGCGATTATTCAGACTGAGCGTCCGGCCGTATTGATGATGGGCGAGTTTAACAACGACGGCTTAGGTCAAAATCAGGATGCCATCAAAGGCTTTCGCTTAAACTACCTCGCAGTCCCGCAAAATGGTTTAGGCGCCACATCTGATGAGAAGAAGATGCTTGAGCCGATTCAGTTCGCCTATGCAGAAAACTTCTCCACCAACACGGGACTACTCAGTGAGTTTGACCTCGACAGAAATGGTACTATAGCACTGCCGGGCGATGCCTGGGGCTTTGGTTTCTATCATGGCCAATATGCCTTTGGCCTGTTGTCTCAGTATCCTATCGATACCGACAACATTCGTACCTTCCAGAACTTTAAGTGGAAAGATATGCCGGGTGAAACAAACCCGACCATCACCAACTGTGACGATGAGAAATATCCGATCCCTGAGGGGATGAAGTGTGGAGATGAGTGGTACACAGCAGAGGCGTGGGCTCAGAAACCGCTGTCTTCTAAAAACCATGTCGATGCACCTATCATTATCCCAACCGCCAACGGTGAAAAGGTCGTTCACCTGCTCCTGTCGCACCCGACTCCACCTGTGTTCGATACCCTCACCGAAAACAACAAGATGTTGAACCGTGCTGAGATCGAGTTCTGGAGTGATTACGTTGGCGGCGCAGACTACATCTATGATGATGCGGGCGTTAAAGGAGGCTTGTCACACGATGCTTCTTTCGTCGTCATGGGCGATCTTAATGCCGATCCGGAAAATGGCGACGGCTTCCTGGACTCGATTCAGAACCTGATGAACCACGACCGCGTTAACACCTTAGCGACCTATGGTGTCTATGCCCCTAACAGCCTGGGTTCTACTGAGTGTGTAGCACTAGGTGATTGTAGCGATAACACCTATCCCGATCGCATCACCAGCACATTCGGCCTGCGTGTGGACCATGCAATCCCGTCAAATGACCTTAACATCACAGATTCCGGTGTCTTCTGGCCGGCGACCTTCGAGGAGGGGCGATTGTTGATGAACGATGAGCGTGTAGGCAAATACGGTAACGGTAAAGATATCTCTTCCGATCACCGCCTGGTATGGATAGAAGCCGAGCTTTAATCTCACTCCATAAATAACAAAAAACCGCCCCATTTATTATGTAAATAAGGGCGGTTTTTTATGGCTCAATAAACTGATCGAATTAACGCTTCTTTTCGGCTCTGCGACTGGCATAGCTTGACTTGCCGCTACCGCTTGGTGCCTTTCCCTGATGCTTTCGCGCAGGTTTACCTTTACGACGCTCAAACTTCTTTTTTGTCTTGGTTACATCCTGGCTATCCCTGTACCTGGCGGGTAACGGTGCTCCCGGTTCATAACCCGGGAGTACTGTGCGGGGCAGCTTAAGTTCAATCAAGCCCTCAATCTCGCCCAGCATCTTCTCATCTGAGGGAGACACAAATGAGATGGCACGTCCCTTAAGACCCGCTCTGCCGGTTCGTCCGATACGATGAACATAGTCTTCGGCATCGAAAGGAAGCTCCAGGTTGATAACCAGGGGCAGAGCCTGGATATCCAGCCCCCTTGCTGCAACGTCGGTGGCCACCAGCACTCTTAATGCGCCGCTCTTAAACTCATCGAGAGCACGATTTCGGGCACCTTGGGTCTTATCACCATGGAATACCGCACTCTTAACGCCATCGAGCTTTAGCTCGCTCTGCAGATGTTCCGCGCTCTCCTTAGTGCTGGCAAATACCAACACTTGTTGCCAATTATTACGTCCAACCAGCTCAGATAACAACTCTGCCTTACGGCGCTTATCGACAAGATAGACCTCCTGCTCGACAGTAGATGCGGAGCGACTCTGAGCGACATTAATCCACTCAGGCGATTGCAGCATCTTTTTCGCCAAAGCCTTTACCTCATCGCTATAGGTGGCAGAGAAGAAGTGAGTCAGATGCTCAGCCGCAACAAGGCCTTTGACTCGCTCGATATCACGGACAAACCCCATGTCCAGCATCCTGTCCGCTTCATCGATAACTAAGGTGGTGACGTTTGAAAGATCTAATCCATGCTGGCCGATAAAGTCGAATAGCCTGCCCGGAGTTGCCACCAGAATATCGACGCCGGCATTGAGCGCTTTACGCTGCGGGTTCATGTTGGCACCGCCATAAACAGCCAAGGTTTTCAGCGAAGTAAACTGGCTATAGCGAACAATATTTTCAGCCACCTGTATAGCCAACTCCCTGGTCGGCGTCAAGATAAGCCCTCTGAGGGAGCCGGAACCGGCTTCATCGCCGAGCAGGTTTTGCAACAGCGGCAAGGCAAATGCCGCCGTCTTACCCGTACCGGTTTCGGCACAAGCCATAAGATCGGCACCCGATAATGCCACAGGGATAACCTCTGATTGCACCTGTGTCAGTTGTTGATAGCCAGATTCATCGATGGCTTCAAGAATTGAAGGATGCAAATCGAGTGCGTCAAATTTCATTAAAAACTCACATGGGATAATAAATGAGCGCGGAGTCTACCAAAATCATGCATCACTGGCTACGGTGATATCTTTTCATCGGGCAGCGGTGTTATACCGCTAAGATATTTAGATTCAAACTGAGCGACCGGAACCGGCTTGGAAAACAGATAGCCCTGACCGTAATCACAGCCAGCTTCGCGCAAAATATTTTGCTGATACTCAGTTTCCACCCCTTCGGCGATCACCTTCATTCCAAGCTTGTGAGCCATCACAATAATCGCTTCACAAAGGGTGGCATCATTGCTGTCTGACTCCAGATTGCGAGTGAACGACTGATCAATTTTGAGGTAATCGATATCAAATTTTTTCAGGTACGCCAGTGATGAATATCCTGTACCGAAGTCATCGAGCGAAACCTGTACCCCCGCATCCCGATAAGCCAGTAGTTTCTCAGAGACTCCCATGCTGGCATCGAGTAACAAGCCTTCGGTTATCTCTACACAGATCCCATTACTCTCCAGGTTTAGCCTCTTAAGCTGCTCGATCCAATCAACGAAGCTCTCCCCCTCATCCCTGAACTGTACGGGAGATTTGTTAATGCTTATCTGTATCGCAACACCGAAACGTTCCCGCCACATCGCACTCTGTTTCGAGGCCTGTTCAAATACCCAGTTCCCTATCTCTATGATAAGGCCCGTCTCTTCGGCCACAGGGATAAACTCCCCCGGAGAGACCACGCCTCTGACAGGGTGGTGCCAGCGAATCAATGCCTCGGCTTTAAATACCCTGGCACTCCCCAGTTCGATGATAGGTTGATAGTAAATTTCAAACTCCTCTCTCTCTATCGCTTTTCTAAGATCCCTGATGAGCATCATCCGATACTTGGCGTACTCCTGCATAGAGGGAGTGAAGTAGTGATAGCGGTTTCTACCCTGCTCTTTTGCCGCATACATAGCCTGATCGGCATGTTTGAGCAGACCATCTATGGTTGCGGCATCGTCAGGATAGAGGGTGATCCCGATACTCGCACTGATATAAGCGCTTTCATTATCAAGATTAAAAGGCTCGGATAAACGTGAGAGGATATTTTCAGCAACCCTTTCGACCCCTTTATGGTCTTCTATCGCCGAGAGAACAACGGTAAACTCATCCCCCCCCAGTCTCGCCACCACATCGGACTCACGAATACAGCCCTTGAGTCGTTTGGCGGTCTCAACGAGAAGCTGATCTCCCACATCATGGCCTAAGCTATCGTTAACCTCTTTAAAGAAATCCAGATCGAGAAACATCAGGGCAAAGTGATTTTTATTACGATCCGACTTGAGCAGTTCGGTGCCAAGATACTCTAACAACATCCTGCGGTTAGGTAAGCCGGTCAGGGGATCGTAGTTAGCCTGCTTCCAGATGATATGTTCGGCCTCCTTCTTCTCGGTAATGTCTGAGAAGAGTGCGACCCGCCTATAGACCTCGCCATCATTATCTAAAATAGTATTTATGGTTAACCAGACAACGAATTCAGAGCCATTTTTATGTTTTAACCATACCTCTCCCTGCCACCGGCCGGTTTCGCCTATCTGGGTATTCATCTGATCATATTGAGTCCTACTGGTTCTATCACACTGCAGGATTCTAATATGTTTACTGATAACCTCCTCTTCACGGTATCCTGTGATATCGCTGAAGGCCGAATTGATGGTGATGATATGCCCAAGGTTGTCCTGAACACTCATCGCCTCACTCGAGTTGTTATACACAGACGCCGCAAGCTTTAACGACTCCTCGACCTGCTTTCTCTCGGTGATATCCGCATGGGTACCACAGACACGAACCGGAGCGCCATTGGCGTCTTTACTCACCACCTTACCGCGATCGAGTATCCAGCGGGTTTCACCGGAAAAGGTATTCAACCTGTATTCGACACTGTATTGTGCGTTCTCTCCCTTGAGATGCTTATCCATCGAGTGTAAGACAGCCAATCTGTCCTGGGGATGAATGGCGTTAATCCATATCCGTGGATCATCATTAAGCTCTTCGACACTGCAGCCCAAAAACTTGGCACAGTGGTCATTGCGACCAACCCTGTCCGATTTCAGATCCCAATCCCACAACCCCAATTCGCTGCTATCCAGGACCAGGGCTAACTGCTCCTGACTTTTAGACATGGCAGACTCAACCTCTTTCTGGGCCGTGATATCCAGCACACCAGCAATCACCAACTGCACCTTATTGTGCACCCTCTGGCAGGCTACCGTCAGGTGCGTATAAACTATCGAGCCATCTTTGGCCACAAAACGTTTATCCATCTCATATTCATCACACTCACCATCGAGCATCCGCTCAAATTGCGCCAGATCGGACTGGAGATCCTCAAAGTAGGTCATCTCGGCCCAGGTCTTGGACAACAACTCCTCTTCGGTATATTTCAACATCTGACACAGACGTGGGTTGACCTTAATCCAATGCTGATCCACAGAAGAGATGGCAATACCGATATTTCCTATATTGAACTGGGAGCGGAAAATAAAATCATCCTGCAACTGAACCTTGGCGTCCCGCTCAATCTCTAGCCGTCTGGATAACAGCAGACCGAGAAAGACTAATGCGATGGGGTAGACGATTAAGGCTGGAAAACTTATTCGGGACAGTACACTTATCGCCATATCGAAGGGCAGAGCAAACATCCACAGGAGGCTGATTACCTGTAAAATAAAACCGAACACATAGAGTTCTTTAAATGATAAGTCGGCAATGAAACTCTTGCGATGATAGCGCCAGTAACTACCGAGCAGGCCCGACGATATGATTATCCCGACTCCTGCCCACCAGCCGGTTCCTCCCTCTAAAAGCCGAAAGATCGATGCAATGGCCATGGCGACAAAGGTGGGTAACCCACCGAAAAATAACCCGGATACGGCTAATATGATTGAGCGAGCATCGAAAAAGACGCCGGGCTGGAACTTCCAGGGCGTCATCATGGTCGTCACGGTTATACCACCAATAACGATACCGACAGAGATCCGCCAAAGAAAAAAGTACTCGTGCCTCTGCTTTCGGGGAACGGCATCATAAACAAACACCATAGCCAGAAGCAGCGCCGCGTTCTGTACTAATGAAAAAATGACATCAGAATCCATATGTCGAAACGAATCTCTCAAACAAATAGGGGGTTACAAAATTTGATTGTAGCAGAATCGTTATCAAATTGAGACAAGTAACTTTTATGCCAATAGGTATAAGGTAGTGATCTGCCCGGAGTTTTTGGCAGACGAATTCAAGGCAAACCTATAAGGAGTAGGGAGCGCGGGCAAAGTCTCTTGCAAATTCACACTGAGGCGCTAAACCCGAGACAGAGGAAAAGTTAACATCAAGATCACAAAAATCAGACTAAAAGAGATAAATAGCTGTCATGCTTTCATAAATTTCAATTAATATGATCTTTATGAGTCATATGGATACTCATGGTTTAAGGGACTTTTATGCCAAACTTCAACATGCTCAGACATGCACTGATATTACTGCTCTGTCTCACCAGCTCCGGCCTTCAGGCTGACGAGTCGATTCACTCTATAAAGTTAGCCGCCGAGGATAACTGGGCTCCCTACGCCGAAGCCACGGGTAGCGGCCTTTCTCACGCATTGATCAACTCAGCTTTCTCCCGGGTCGGCATAGAGGTCGACAGCATTGTCGTGCCCTACTCCCGTGCCGTCGTCATGGCAAGAAAAGGAATCGTTGACGGGGTGTTTAACTTAATCAAAGAGAAGAGCACTCAAGATCAATTTATCTTCGGCAAACAACCACTTTTTTCGGCTACGACCTCATTTTATCAGAACAATCAGGCTCCAATCACAGTAGAGAACAAGTGGCAACTGCCCGCCGGTACTAAAGTTGGGATCATCAATGGCCACGAATATGGCGATGAACTGGAAAAGCTAAAACACCTGAAGATAATAAAACTGTCAAACCACAACCAGCTGATTAACCTGCTACTTCTAAACAGAATAGATACCGCAATCATGTACGATCGGGTAGCACAGCAATATATCGACAAGATGCGGGTATCATCTGAAATTGCGCCATCTTTTATCAATCACACAGGGCAGGTCTACCTCGCCTTCTCCAAACTCAACCCGCAGGCAAAGCAGTTAGCCAGGATGCTGGACACAGGATTAACAGCGCTGAAAAGTGATGGGAGTTACCAACAAATTATGCGTTCCGAAATAAAAACCGCTCGTCATGTGGGGATAAATATACAGCCTTAACCTTCATGATTCAGAGTCAGATATTCTCAGAGCAGGCCTCCGAGATGGCTTAGCAGCCAGAGGTAGCACCTCTTGAGCGCCAGCCTGTGCTAGACTAGCGCTAATTTTTCACCGTGATCCTCCCAACATGCAGAACAATAAAGAGATGAATTTCAGCTCAGTCTTTCACTTCCCGGTTCAGATCTATTACGAAGATACCGATTTTTCCGGTGTGGTTTACCATCCCAACTTTCTGAAATACTTTGAACGGGCCAGAGAGCATGTCATCGGAGCCGACATTCTAGCGGCGCTGTGGCAGGATGAGGGGCTGGGATTCGCGGTATACCGCAGTGATATGTTGTGTCACGACGGCGTCGAATTCGCAGATATTATCGATGTACGAACCAGCTTCTACTTCGAAAGCAAATACAGAACGGTTTGGAAACAGGAGATTTGGCGACCTAACGCCAGCAAGCCCGCCGTCACGGCTAAAATCGAGATGGTCTGTATGAATAAAGCCCGTCAACTGACCCCTATGTCACCAGCATTGATTGAGCGCCTCAGTCGGTCATTCAGCTCACCCGCGCTCACGTAAAAGACCGAAATATCAACGAATAGGCACAGCAAGCTCATCGCTTATTCGTTGCCCTTCATGTTCTGGGCTGTATTACCGCTCCCCCACCTGAAGCTTAGGCCAACGTTGCTCCAGTTGACTCGCACTCATAGGCTTAGCGATCAGGTCTCCCTGAATCTTATCGACCCCCAGCTCAGTCAATGCCCGATAGATCTCGTCGCTTTCGACCCCCTCTACCGTCACCTCAAAATCCAAGCCTCTTGCTAACTCGATACTGCACTTCATTATATGCAAACCACGCTCATCGGTTAACAGCTCATCGAGAAATGCCTTATCAATCTTCACCTCATCTACCGGAAAGTGTTTCAGGTACGCCAGCGATGAGTGGCCGGTGCCGAAGTCGTCGATAGCAACATCGACCCCCAGCTGTTTTAGCCTCTTTATGGTTTCAACCGCTTGATCCATATCCTCCATCAACGTGCTCTCGGTGATCTCGATAGAAAGTCCCTGGGCATCAAGACCATGCTTTTGTAATTTAGCCTGTATATCATCGCCCAGCGTGCCACTAATCAGATCTTGAGTAGAAAGATTGACCGCCACCTGAAGGAATAACCCCGACCTCTGCCACCTGGCCTGTTGGGAGATAACCTCCTCCAGAGCCCACTGACTCACCGGCTTTATCATGCCGGCGCACTCTATCAGAGGAATGAATTCGGCAGGTGACAACACCCCCAGCGTATGATGCTCCCAGCGCATCAAAGCTTCTACCTGCTCACACTTCCCATTGGATAAGCTTAACTTCGGCTGGTAAACCATATAGAGCTCACCGGACTCAATCGCTTTAGGCAGGCGATGAATGATATTAAGCTGACGATGCTGACTGAGATCATCATCCTTCACGTAGCCGGCAAAGAGGTGCTTATCCAGCTTAGCTTTAATCAATGCCAGATCCAGTCGCCGTAACAGTTGACTCATATCGGTATGGTGTTGCTGCAGGTCCAGGTATCCCATCTGAATCTGAACCCTTATCGGAGCACTATCTATCACAAACGGAGCCTGTAACTGTTCACGGATAGATAGAAGCGTGCTTTCTACCTGAGCTTGCTCAAAATAGAGTAGAAATTCATCCTCATTCATTCGAGCCATAAACGTCACCCCGGCATCGAGGGCACTCAGGCGCTGGGACAATGAAAGGAGTAACTTGTCGCCGACAGAGAATCCAAAGAGGTCGTTAACGAACCTGAAACGATAGATATCGATCAACACCAGGGTTCCCCGGGTTAATGGCATCAACGCCATGATCTTAGCTTTCACCCCTATACGGTTGGGGAACCCGGTTAGTTTATCGGTATCGGCCGGTGCCGGTGCGGTGGCAATAAAATGTTGTAACTCACGGTAAAGCTGAATATATTTTTTAGGGGGAGATGCGATATCTAACCGACCATTAGTACCGTATGGCCGCTTGAGATACTGCACTAAAGATTGGATAAATTCGATGTCGCCTTTGCTATGCCGGTACCAAAAGATGATACCAGCGGCAGATAAAGGGAGTAAAAACCAGATATACCAGTCGCTTTCCACGCGAGTCAGTCTGCTCCATATTAATTCAGTTTTTAACTAAGAGGTTAACTCTTATCTTCACCTACTCATAACTGAGTTTAATTGAATGGTACTTGTCGAGAAACTCATCGCTGGCTAACTCTTCGGCAGATACGGGTAACCCACGCTTAGCGAAGACATCCAGCCTCTCTTCCAGCTCTGTTCCGGACCTGAGTTCACCGGTATAAAATGCGGCGGCACGCACAAAGTCGAGATAACCGACATTGTCGGGGAGGTAGTGAAGATCCGACCACCTTTCGACAACTTCCATCACCTCCGGTGAGAAGTCCCAGGTTTTCAATACGGCACGGCCTATCGGTCCCTGCATTTTCCGCACCAGTGACCTGAGTTGAACGATACTGGTAAACAGTTCAGGCTGAGACTCTGCCTCTGTTAGCACGGGCAAGGCACCTATGTTATGAACTAAGCCAGCCAGAGTGAGGGTGTCGAAGTTGATCCCGCTGCCTTTGTGGGTCTTATTATAGATCTGCAACATGGCACAGGCAGCCGAAGTAACCTCAATCGAACAGGTCCAGACCTCATCCATCACCTCCCACACCATCTCATTGGTAGAGATGAACAGCTGCTCCATGGCGACTGAGGTCGCGATGGCTTTAATTTGGGTTAATCCGATGCGGGTAACGGCGCTGTTGACGTTTTCCGCCTTCACACCACGACTGTACAGGGCACTGTTGGCCACCTTAATCATTCTCGCCGAAATAGCGGCGTCCTGACCTATGATCTCGGCCACCTGCTTTGGACTGGAATCGGGTCTTGAAACAACCTCCTGAACTCGCATCGCTACCTCAGGCAACGTCGGCAGCACTAAGGAATCAGCCTTTAATTTCTTTAAAAGCCCGACCAATAGTTGATGTTCAGTAGACATTAGGACTCCCACTCTCAATTTTTCACAGTTTATTCGACACTTCGAGCTCGGTGAGTATACCAGCTGACGAGTTAAATGTAGGCGTAAAAAGTACTCAGATAGTTAACATCTTGTTTAGATTCTAGCTAACTTTAGGATTATTAGGGAGTAAAAAACCAAATTTCCCCGCTTCATCTGAACAGGTTAATTTGAAGCGGCTCTCAATTCGACATTTTTTGCGCTAAATTTGATAACAGACGTGGCATTGAGTAAAATGCCCGCCCGCTTGTTATCGCTAACTGAGAGTAATTATGTTTAAACCTGAGCTATTGTCTCCTGCCGGGACACTGAAAAATATGCGTTATGCTTTCGCCTATGGCGCCGACGCAGTCTATGCAGGCCAGCCCAGATACAGCCTTAGGGTAAGAAACAATGACTTTAAGATGGAGAATCTGGCAACGGGTATCCAGGAAGCCCATAGCTTAGGCAAGAAGCTCTATGTAGTGAGTAACATTGCTCCCCATAACACTAAGCTCAAAACCTATATCAAGGATATGGAACCTGTGGTTGCCATGAATCCTGATGCGTTGATCATGTCTGATCCTGGCCTAATCATGATGGTACGGGAAGCCTTCCCCGACCAGGTGGTTCACCTTTCGGTACAAGCGAACGCCATCAACTGGGCATCGGTGAAGTTCTGGCAACAGCAGGGGATTAAACGTGTCATCCTGTCTCGCGAACTGTCACTCGATGAGATTGAGGAGATCCGTCAGCGTTGTCCCGACATCGAGCTGGAAGTATTCGTTCATGGCGCACTGTGCATGGCATACTCAGGCCGCTGTCTGCTTTCGGGCTACATCAATAAACGCGATCCCAACCAAGGCACCTGCACCAACGCATGTCGCTGGAAGTATGATGCCCATGAAGCGAAAGAGACCATGGAGGGCGATATCGTTGCGGTAAACCCTCAAGGCCTTGTGGATCAAAATGGTGTTCAGATCCAGACTCCGACCTTAGGCGAAGGTCAACCGAGTAACGAGATCGTTCTGCTGCAAGAGGCGGGACGCCCTGGCGAGTATATGCCGGCTTTCGAAGATGAACATGGTACTTATATCATGAACTCGAAAGACCTCCGCGCCATTCAACATGTCGAGCGTCTGACTAAGATGGGCGTAGACTCATTGAAGATCGAAGGCCGAACTAAGTCTTTCTATTATGTGGCAAGAACCGCGCAGCTTTATCGTCAAGCCATCGAAGATGCCGTTGCCGGTAAAGATTTCGACCGTACGCTGATGCATAACCTGGAAGGTTTGGCGCATCGTGGCTATACCGAGGGCTTCCTTCGCCGCCACGTTCATGATGAATATCAGAACTACGAGTACGGTTACTCTATCAGCGATACCCAGCAGTTTGTTGGCGAGTTCACCGGTAAGCGCAACGATGCGGGCATGGCAGAGATCGACGTGAAGAATAAGTTCTCCGTCGGCGACAGTGTCGAGGTGATGACCCCTCAGGGCAACCTGACGCTCACCATCGAGTCTCTACAGAACCGTAAGGGCGAGAGCATAGAGGCAGGATTGGGTTCCGGACACTTCGTCTTCTTAGCTGTTCCGGCTAACGTTGAGCTGGATAAAGCCGTGTTACTGCGTAACTTGCCACAGGGTCAAGATACCCGTAACCCACACTCGACGAAATAAGCGGGCGCTTTAACAGATGGCATTAATAATCGACGATAGCTGTATCAACTGTGACATGTGTGAGCCTGAATGTCCTAATCAGGCGATCACTATGGGTGAAGAGATCTATGAGATTGATCCCGATCTGTGCACCGAATGTGTTGGTCACTACGATAAACCAACCTGTATCTCTGTCTGTCCAATCGATTGCATCGACCCGGACCCGGCTCATCAAGAGTCGGAGGATGAGCTCTTAGTCAAGTATCATCTCATTACCGGTAAGCCTGTTGAGTAACGAGTAACTCGCCTCTGCTTTATTAGACCCCCTTTTAAAATATCGCCGACTACGCCGGCGATATTTTTTTTCGACTAACCCAATATCAACTCAGCTTATCTCAAGCTGTATTATCTACTTTACTCGACGGCTGTTTCACACCATATATTCACATCATTAGTTCCACTGACACAAGGCAAACCATAATTAACCAGCTGATTTAAATCAAATTTCACCTTGTGGTGAGGTGGTGAAGAAAAATAAAACTCTGACGCTCGCGCATTGTTAAAAAACCATTAAACTTTTAAGGTTATTTTTTGAACTATCGCACATTAATATGTGGGAAAACGTATATGTTGGTCAATATACCCTTACTAGGAGTGTGGAAATGAAGCTTAAAAATAAAGATAAACATACTTGCAATGTAGACAGCGGGCGGCGCCAGTTACTCAAGTCAACTGCTGCAGGAACGGTATTAACCGGCCTGGGAGGAACACTCTCTTTAACCCCTATTACAGATAGTATCGCAGCTGAGTTACCTCAAGCACCAAAATTAACAGGTACAGGAAAATGGGTTGCTACAACCTGCCAAGGTTGCACCTCATGGTGTGCAAAGCAGGTCTACATAATGGATGGCAGAGCGATTAAAATTCGTGGTAACGACAACTCAAAAATTCATGGAACCTCAAGTTGTCCACGCCAACACCTTGGCTTACAGCAGGTCTACGATCCTGACCGTATCCGCACACCTATGATGCGCACCAATCCTAAAAAGGGCCGTGACCAGGACCCTAAGTTTGTTCCCGTAAGCTGGGATAAAGCGCTAGATATATTCGCCGATCGAATTTTAGAGTTACGCAGCAAAAATGAGAGCCACAAGTATGCATTGCTAAGAGGTCGCTACTCTTTAGTCAACGATCTTCTATACAAACATATGACTCAAATGATCGGTTCACCAAACAACATCTCACATAGCGCAATCTGTGCAGAGGCTCATAAAATGGGCCCTTACTATATGGATGGTAACTGGGGCTACAATCAATACGATGTAAAAAACAGTAAATATATTCTCTCCTTCGGTGCCGACCCGATTGCCAGCAACCGCCAGGTTAGTTTCTATTCGAGTGAATGGGGTAACGTACTGGAACAAGCCAAGGTCGTGGTTGTCGATCCTCGACTATCTACCTCTGCCGCCAAAGCCCACAAGTGGATCCCAATTGAAACAGGACAAGATTCGGCACTGGCATTAGCTATCGCCCACGAAGCACTTATCAGTGGACTTTGGCATAAACCCTTTGTAGGTGACTTTAAAGATGGAACAAATCACTTCAAGTTTGGCGAAACTGTCGATCCTGAGCTATTTGAAGATAACCACGCATACGGCTTAGTTAAGTGGTGGAACCTGGCGCTTAAAGACAACAGTGCTGAGTGGGCCGAAAAAATAACCGGCATAAAAGCCGATGACATCCGTACTATCGCCCGCGATATGGGTAAAGCGGCACCAGCGATTCAAGTATGGACATCACGCGGTCCAGTCATGCAATCGAGAGGCACCTACACCTCGATGTCATGCCATGCACTAAATGGATTATTTGGTGCAATTGACAATAAGGGTGGATTGTTCCCCTACAATAAGGCGCCTCTTAATAAGAAATTCCCTGACTCTAAAAGCTATCTGGATGAGATCGCACTTAAAGGGATTAAGTATGAGAAGATTGACCAGCGGGGACGTCTGGAACTTCCGGCATTAAAGAAAGGTAAATCAGGCAAGGGGGTTGTAACCAATAACGTGGCGACCGCCATCAATGCCAATGATCCTTATAATATTGAGGTCATGCTCGCTTACTTTAACAACTTCGGCTTCGCATCACCCGAGTCCAGGATTTGGGAAGAAGCCTTGTCTAAAGTGGGTTTCATGGCCCATGTCACCACCAACATCTCAGAGTTTAGCTGGTTTGCCGATATCCTCTTCCCCGCCAGCCACCACATGTTTGAAAAGTGGGGGGTGCTCTCTGCAGCAGGAAACGGACATAGCCATGTCTCGATTCAGCAACCGTCGATAAAACGCTTATACGACACCCGCCAAGATGAATCTGAAGTTCCATACATGCTGGCGAAAAAGCTTGCAGAAAAAGGCTTCGATGCGCCATGGCGATATATCAACGAACAACTGCTCGACCCTGAAACCGGTAAGCCTGCTAAAGATGAGGCAGATTTCGCCAAGTTACTGGTTAAGCACGTTACGGCCCCGCTATGGCACAAAGATGCATCAAAATATGGCGATAAGTTAAATGGCTGGCAGGAGTTTATAGATAAGGGAGTTTGGAACTCACATAGCTACAAATACCAAAAGCGTTGGGGCAAGTTTAAAACCGAAACTCACAAGTTTGAGTTTTATAGTAAGACCTTAGAAAAAGCCTTAACAAAGCATGCGAAAAAGCACCATGTTACTGTCGATGAGGTGGTAAAGGCTTGTGAATATACAGGCCTTGGACAGCAAGCCTTCGTGCCACACTATCAAGTACCTATCCGCGACGGCGACGAAAAGAGCTTCCCGCTTCTATTTGTCGATCAAAAATCTCGTCTCAACCATGAGGGTCGCTCTCAAAATTCACCTTGGTATTACGAATTTAAAGACCTCGACCCCGGTGATGAAGCCCATGAGGATGTTGCCAAGATAAACCCTGTCGACGCGAAAGAGCTGGGAATAAAAACCGGTGACACAATTAAGATAATCAGCCCTGTAGGTGAACTGACCTGTACCGCAAAACTATGGGAAGGTATTCGTCCCGGTAGCGTTGCCAAGTGTTTCGGTCAAGGCCACTGGGCTTATGGTCGGTATGCTGCAACGGAGTTCGGCAAGATTGCCAGAGGCGGCAACAATAACGCCATTATTTCTGCACGCTATGATCGATTTAGCGGTGCGTCGGCATTCTATGGCCACATTCGTATTCGTATTGAAAAGGTATGAGGTAACAACTAATGAAATTAGGAATGGTTATTGACCTACAAAAATGTGTAGGCTGCGGCGGCTGTAGTCTGGCCTGCAAAACAGAAAATAATACCAATGATGGAATTCAGTGGTCACATCATATTGCAAAAACTGAGGGCACCTTCCCCGATGTGAAATATAGCTATATTCCAACCCTGTGTAACCACTGTGAAGACGCCCCTTGTGTAAAAGTATGCCCAACTGATGCTATGTACAAGGATAAACGAGGCCTGACCTTACAAAACAACGATGAGTGCATAGGCTGTAAGCAGTGTATGGAAGCTTGCCCATACGGGATGATTAGCTTCAACCAAGCTAAACCACATCGACGTTGGCAGGATGACTCAGAGTTGGTCGCAAAGGGAACGGCCTCGCCACGACTCCTTCTTAACAGGATTGGCGCAAAAACTTCACCTCATGAGAACCCAGAACGGGGAGATAGTTACCCGGTCACTCGCGCTGTACTCACCACAGAAAAATGCACTTTCTGCGACCATAGATTAGATAAAGGGTTGAATCCAGCATGCGTCGATGCCTGTCCATCGAATGCCAGAGTCGTAGGCGATATAGATGACCCTCAAAGCAAGGTGTCTCAACTTATAAAGGCGCATAAACCTAAGCAACTTAAGTTAGAGGCCGGTACAGGTCCCAAGGTGTTTTACATTAGAAGCTTTGGAGTGACAAACTTGAGCTAACCTATTGGTTTTCTGTACGCTAAAGCCATATTGCCTATGTAGTATGGCTTTTCATCAGAAATAAAGAGCAGATACACCTTCATTTCCAAAGGCTTACCATTCACTCAAACCAGCCAGCTCTAATCTTGAGCATTCAAACATAGATACCATCGGCGTAACTGACTCTAATTCACCACCTTAGAGGCACCTTCACCGACAAGGTCTTGCAGTAACAGCTCAATATCGTCGGCAGGTATAGGGCGGCTGAAATAATACCCCTGAAACTCTTCACATCTGGATGATTTAAGAAACTCGAGTTGCTCCAGCGTTTCAACGCCTTCGGCGATAACAGTCAGATTCAGCGCATGAGCCATCACAATAATTGATTTTACGATGGCGACATCTTCCTTATCCTGGGGTAAGCCGCGCACGAATGACTGGTCAATTTTCAACTTATTCACCGGAAAACGTTTCAAGCAAGACATGGAGGAGTAACCCGTACCGAAATCATCGATCGACATATGGACCCCTAACTGACTAAGGGAGTTTAAGGTACGTATTGTCTCTTCAACATTCACCATCATAATGCTTTCGGTAAGCTCCAACTCCAGACAAGAGGGCTCAATACCCGAAGTTGCGATGGCATTTTGAACCGTATCGAGAAGATCGTGGTGTAGAAACTGCCTACCCGACAGATTGACCGAGATATTCAGTGCAGGGTATCCCTTTGACAACCAGAATTTGTGCTGCTTACACGCCGTATCTATGACCCACTTACCGATAGGAACAATAAGTCCGGTGATCTCAGCCATATTGATAAACTCGGCGGGAGAGAGTAATCCCCTGTCAGGATGTTGCCAGCGTATAAGCGCCTCGCAACCGGTTAGCCTGCCTTTAGAGTCAAACTGGGGCTGATAGTGGAGTATAAACTCATCACGCTCCAGCGCTTTTCTCAGGTCCAACTCCAACTCCAGCCTCTCCTGAGCATATTGATTCATCTCCTTGGTATAAAATTGAAAGCAGTTGCGCCCCTTCTCCTTTGCCCTGTACATGGCACTATCGGCATTCATCATTAAACTATCGACACTATCCCCATTTTCCGGGAACACACCTATGCCAATGCTGGCCGATATCACCACCTCACTGTTAGGCAACTTAAATGGCTCATAGAAACAGGCCAACAGCTTTCTGGCAACCACAGTAGTAGCATTATCGGTTCGGGTATTGGAGAGTAGTACAGTAAACTCATCACCACCGAACCTGGATATCACATCCTCTTTGCGCAGCGCCTTCTTAAACCTTTCAGCGACCTGTTGCAGCAATAGATCCCCTACCGGATGGCCCGATGTATCGTTGATCATCTTAAAATGGTCCAGATCGATAAACATGATAGCCATCTGAGCCTTAGCCCGCTTGGCGCGTTCCAGTGCGGTTTTCATCTGTAACTGAAAAGCGGCACGATTAGGTAACTGAGTCAGGCTATCATGGTGCGCCAGGTTGTAGATATGTTCCTCAAACAGCTTTCTCTCGGTAATATCACTGAAAATATAGATAATCTGCCGGGCATTGTCATCGGCATCATTCACCGGAATCACAGTTTGCCAACTCAGAAACTGTTCGCCATTTTTCCGGTAACCGGGAACCTCCCCCTGCCATATATTATGCAGCTTACTCTTGGGCTCACGCTCATCTGTAACAGTATCGACTCGAGAGACTCGCCCGAGCTGCTTGAACGAGCGACCAATCACATCGGCCTGACTATAACCTGTGATCTTACGAAATGCGGGGTTAACTCTGAGCACCTTATCGTCACTATCACAGATAACAATCGCCTCGGCACTCTCCTTAAAAACACTCGCCGCCATCTCCATCTCCTTCTGCGAAGATTGACGCTGTAACTCGAGCGCGACCCTGTTAGCAAATAGCCCCAGCACAGGTTTTACCCAATCCTCGATATCCATCGCCTTCCTGTCCATGACAGCGATAATGCCTATGGTCTCACCGGAGGGAGCGACAAGAGGAGAGCCAAAGTAACTATCGACACCGAGTTCATTTAATAACTTATCTTCAGGATATAGCTGAGCGGCGCGGCTCGAGACAAGCTCCACAGTGCGACTCATCGCATCTTCACAGGGGGTTCCACGAAGACGATAGCAAAAATTATCTTCGATTTTATCTCCGGCCCATACCGCCAGGGTTTTGATGCTGAGGCACGACTCATCGGCGAATATACCAATAAAGGCAAAATAAGCACTGTATGCATTGGCCAGATCTTTCACACAAGATCTTAGGAATTGATCGTTAGAGGTCAAATTTGTCGCGTTGAGCAAAGCCTTCAGGGTCTCACCCAATTGTTGTTGTCTGGTAACCTCGAGCACCAACTGTTTATTGGAGCTATATAACTCATGGGTCCGTTTATCTACCTTAGCCTCCAGGCTCTGCTGTACCTGAAGCAATTGGCGATTGACTCGTTTTCTCTCCTCCTGGCTAGCAATAAGGATAAGTAGGGTCACCATAATCGCCCCCACTGAAGCCTGCAGTGTCAACAGAGATTGATTGGCCGTTTCCATGACAAATGGACCATAACCTGCCAGAGTGGCGGATATGGCGATACCAGAAAAGATTGTCACTAACAGGGTAGCACCACGATGGTAAAATCGTAGCGCCGTCCATATCAACAGTGGCAACACCAGAAAGATAAGCAGCTGATGCGGATCGTACTCAGTTCTCCAGGGTGAAAAAATCAATAGCCCCAGTATCAGGCTAACCAGGCAGGTTCCCCATAACGACATGGCAGTAGTTGGCTCACTCATCGACTCCCCCTGCCTGAACCAGGTAAGCAGCAGAGGGACAATGACCAGAGCGCCGACTATGTCACCCAGCCACCAGGTACACCAAGCCATACCTAGTGCACCAGCCTCGATAAGAGCATGCATCGACAGGCTGGTAACTCCGATGGTCGCACTAAAGATTGGAGCTATCACGGCAATGGCAATGAACCAGATAGTATGATTCAACTGAGTAAAGGGATACCGAACGGCATAACGATTAAGCAGATAACCGGCGAAGGTGGCTTCGATTGTATTTCCTAAGGCAATCATGATTGCGGAGCTGAAAGGAAGCGCTATCGACAGGTTAACCAGCAAAGCCCCCAACATGATCCCCGGCCAAATCCGGAAACCTAAGATAAGAACAGCCGCGATAGCGATTCCGGTAGGGGGCCAGACAGGGCTGACACCGACTTGTTCAAACGCCAGAGATAGTCCCAGTCGCCCGGAGAGATAATATACAAGTGACACTGCGGCACAAAGTGAGAGATGAGTAAGGTGACTGCTAAATGTTTTGATATCCATATCTTCTTCCCGCGTCCATACCGTCGGACGCCATAGCTGGCGATGTTGTCTGTCCCCTTTTATTAAGGATAGCAGCCCTGTTGGGCTATGCCCGACAAGCATAGGGGGATAAGCTTTTTTCTGAAGGGTAAAATATGTAAGCATGAAAGCAACAGAGAGAGTTTAATCCTACAACTCAGTAAGTTAAAAGAGAAACTACAAGAAACGCTGCCTTATATCTAAATATATCTGCGCAGCCGGATAGCTCTCGCTTTACTAAAGCAGATTTAAAAATCTGTAATTAATCTCTCCCTATTCGGCAAGCTCGATGAAGCCATTGAGGATCATCTGATTTGCTCCTCCCCCCTGCGCCTTCTGCAGGGCCTCATCGGACTGCTCGAGGCATTGGCCCACCGATGATTGCTCACAGATAATGGTTCCGCCGACACTCACAGAAAAGTTGATACTCCTGCCTTCAAAAGTGGTGGAATGTTTACTGACACTCTCTTGAAACGCCATCAAGTTCGCTTCGTTCTTAGAAAAATCGTCACCCGAAATAAGACAGGCAAACTCAGCGCCACCAAACCTTGCCAACAACTCTCCGTTGTAGTGGTTGCTCAGCAAGCTGGCAAACTCGATCAGCACCTGATCCCCCGCACTATGCCCAAACTCCTCATTAATAGATATGAAGTCATCCACATGAAAAAGAGCCAACAGGTGATTACTCTCACTTTCCAACATCTCGGAAAACTGTTCACTCATCTGGTCGATGAAGTAACGCCGATTCGATAGCGAGGTCAAGTAGTCGACATTAGCCGCCATCTTTATCTCTTCGATATAATGCAGCTGCTCAATATTTTTGAAAATCCGGCAATAGAACTCCTCGGGACAGAAAGGTTTCTTCAGGTAATCATCGGCACCACTCTTGATAAAGCGAGCAGACTGGTAGACCCGATCGATCCCCGAATAGCCGATGATAATCAGGTCCCTTTCCGTATAACGTTTGCGTATTGTCTGCACCAACTCGATTCCCGTCATTCCCGGCATCTCCTGATCCGTGAGCAACAGTTTTATCTCGCTATTATCTTTCAGAAGCTGCAACGCGCTACCACCATCGGATGCCTCAAAAACGGTAAAGTTGCGCCGCTTTAACAGGCTGCAAACATAGCTTCTCACAGAGAGCGAATCATCGACCACTAATACACCTGTTGTATGATTGGTTAACTGACCATGCAATACCCTCAACAGGTAATGGTAGGCTTGAGAGTTCTCCTTGGTAATGTAATCTATGATAGGCAGATTCAATAACTTCTGATGTATCTTGTCATTCATCCGTCCGGTCATGACCACGCTGGGGATACCATGATCCAGCACATAGGGAATGACCTCCCCCTCGGTAGCATCGGGAAGACCATAATCTACAGAAGCGACAAAAAACTTCTGATGACTAACCAGAAGCTTTTTCACTTCAGAAAAGGAGTGTGCAATAGTGACGTGAAAACCTAACGATTTACCGATATGCCCGATAACCGTGGCTATGGCTTTATTATCCTCAACGACCAGCATTCCTTTCACGCTCTCGCTCCCTGAAAACCCGTTTCATTCATTTGAGTGCAATTAGCCCCTCAGAGAAGTTCAGCTCATTACGGCAGCAAAAGCTTTGCAGTGTAGCCTTACGAAGGTAAAGGAGACGGAGAGAACCGATAGGCACCATTCCCCCTAAAGTCCGGCTATCACTCTCAAATTCACTACGTTACCCGGCGCGCCATGTGCTTCCAGTAAATATAGCCTAAACCTTGGTAATCGTCCTTTCACAATACTCCTCCCCTCAGGCAGCCATGAAGCAGGGAGGCGCCGGAGGGTGGTTATGGATTCATCTCATACTGATCTTTCATGCTATAGACATAATTTTCCCAGATCCGGGTATTACGCGCCTCATCGACAGCCGGACGCTTAATCATTCTTTTACATATCACCTGTTGCGCAAACGTAGCACTGCCTTTTTGGCTTAATTGCAGGGCAAATTTTGAAAAGTCACGCACCATAAAATCAAAGATCTGCTCTACAAGGTCATCTTCTACCCACTTCATCTTGGCGTTTTCTAAAATTAGCTGACCATAAACCACCAGAGTAAAGAGCTCCCCGAGTAACAGAAGAAAATCGAAATCTTTGCTCTGCTCTTCAGTCGGTTTCGCCAGCATAAGCAACACTTTCAATAAGCGGATCTGTTTCTTAAAGATGTTCACATTAGGGAGATCGAACCCCCTGTAGACCTTACGGTAATCATGAAAACGGGTCTTACCCAGCCCCTTAGTCGCCCCCTGATTAAACAAGAAGTCATCGTTAACCGGTTCATCCATAGTGGGCGTTTCCGGATACTCTGCCGGGTTAAAGAAATAATTGGCCATAAACTTTAAAATCAACGCCATGTTGACATGAACGGTACCCTCAAGCTTAGGCAACGCTCTGATGTCTCTCACCGCCATCTCAAAATACATATTCTTTTCAAAACCTTTGGCAGCAATGACATCCCAAAGTTCGTTTATCACCTCCTCGCCCTGTGTGGTCACCTTCATCTTTACCATGGGGGTATATAACAGGTATCGGCGATCGTCCCGACTGGCACAACGCATGTAATCGACACCCCGCTGCGCAAACAACTTCATGGCACTCAAACGGGCATAGGAGTCGATAAACAGCTGCTTAATATGAACAAAATCGGTCACATAATGGTCGAACAGACGCCTGGCCGATGCATGATTTATTGCTTCATAATAAGCATGGGAACAGATACCGATTGAAGCCCAACCCAAATTGAACTTGCCGACATTAACGGTATTGAGCGCCATATCCCATGCATCACGGCCGGTAGCTAATATTTCCGAGCTCGTGACCGGGTAATCATTGAGGCGATATTCGGCGACGTAGTTCTGGGAATTGACCACATTCTGGACTAACTCATAGTTAGGGTGCCGGGAGTCGACTACGAAGAAAACATACTCGTCGGTTCCGCTGAGCTTACCAAATGTCGATACAGAGCCGGCCTTATTGCCGTTCCCGATATAATATTTACTGCCATTGGCCAGGTAGGAGCCATCCTCCTGCCGGGTAAGGCACATATCAGTGGAGTAGATATCGGCGCCATGCTCTTTTTCCGACAGCCCGAAGGCAAAGATCCCTCCTTCACTAAGCTGTTGCGCCGCACCTTGCTTCATCGCTTCATTGCTGCTTATCCAGATAGGCCCAAGACCGAGTATCGATACCTGCCAGGTATACCAATGCGCCAGGCCATAGAAGCCTAATACTTCGTTAAGGGCACAGTTACGGTAGGTATCCCAACGACACCCTTCCCCGCCATAGCCTTGGGGGGTCAGGAAGGTGGCGAACAGTTGCTCCCGCTTCTCAAACTCGAGAAAGTCGGCATACCAGGTTCGCTCATGGTCATCGGCTTTGAGTCTTGCCTTCCCCCTACTCTCAAAAAATGCAATCGTCTTTTTAATCAAGTCTCTCGAGCGCAGATCCAGATGGTCATAGCTTTCGAGCTTGGGGTTCAGGATGACGCTTCTTCGCTCGCCGTTTTCTCTGGAATCAAAAACTGAATCTGCGAATGAAGGGGCAAGATCGGCCTTAATGGCATTATGCTCTTTGGGTTGTTCTGCCTTTTTCATGTAACCTGCTCTCAGTTGCTTTTATCTGCTCGATAACCTTAGAGTGGAAATCCGTTATAACACTAAGGGCCACGGGATAATATTCACACCTACCGGAAAAGGTGAAGAGCCGGTAACATCATCGACACGAGCAATCGCAACAACAATACCCACAAACTCAACATGGCCTTAACAACACATCGTACCACCAGTCCTCCCTCCTCCAAGGAGGAGTGTCAGGAACTGTGAGCCACATTGTCTTAACCCATTTAATATAGATAAAAGCCAGCTTAGATAGCTGGCTTTATGTTGGCTGCGTCACGAATGTCCCCATCAAGCAGATAACAGGTGCCGTTTTTTGATCTCTTTATCAGAGTAATTAATCAGGTGAGCAGGTGTGGCAGCGCAGGCGATCTTAAAGACAAAATTTCTTCGTTTCTCATGATATTGCGAGCCTTCCCCCCAGAAGCACTCCTCCATTCTAGCCAGCTCCTCCTGACGATAACTTGCTAACGGCTTAAGGGCTTCATCGAGATCCCGCATTTGGCACTTGTTAGCGAGCAGTTGCTCAAACTGATGCTCCGCTGCAAGCTCCTCAACATGCCTCTGCAACTCAAACCGATAGGCGGTCGGCTCCTCAGGAAAGACAGTGTCGATGAAGCCTATATTGGCAGCCGCCTGTGCTCCCAGAGGTAGACAGGATTCGGTTAACTCCAGCGCCTTCTCCAAACCAACTCTTTTCGGTAGGGTATAGGTCCAATATTCGGAACCATATAACCCCATAGACCTATAGTGAGGATTGAGCACCACACCGTCCCGGGCAAAAACATAGTCACAAGCTAAGGGCATCATAGCCCCTCCTGCCCCGGCATTATTTCTCAGTGCGGCAACGGTGAGCTTACTGCGCGTTTCCACAATGGCTTTAATGAGATCGTCTATGGCATTAATGTTTGTCCAGGATGACCCGGCTTGATCTTCATCCGCCTCAATATGGTTGAGGTGGATACCGTTAGAGAAGAAGTCCTCGCCGCCCATGAGCACTAATACTCTGGTATCCCGCTCAAGTGCTTCGTTATAGGCCTGGAGTAAGCGATAGCACTGCTCACTGCCCATGGCGCCGTTGTGAAAATTGAAGTACAGATAGCCGACCCTGTTTGACTCGCTATATGTGATCTCGGAGAAGGTATCGGAGTCATTATCGGCCAGAAGCGGCAAATCCAGCTCTGGTACCTCCTCGACAGCCCCAGCCAATACCCAGGCAGCCGGTAATTTTATAAAATGCTCCGACACGGTTCTTTTCTGTTTTAGATGGCTGATCCACACGGCGCCATCGATAGTGGAAACACAGATAGCCCCATGGCGTTGACCTATGATCTGCTTGGGCCTGCTCCCTCTGAGTGTCCCTTCACTATGAGCACCATAGAGATACACTTCCAGACCACAGAACTCATCGAGAACACCGGGAAAGCTGTCTGCGGCGCGGATCTTATCCAAAATGGTTTGACTGTTATCTCTTTGCCAATCTATCGCTCTCATGGGCTGCCTAAGCAGTGGCCGCAACTCTCCTCTCACATCGGCTCGGGAGTAATCCAGGGGCTCGGGAGTAAAACCTGTGTTGAGCCAGCGCACCTCACCGTCTATCGTCTGTGGCGAAAACTGATCGAGTATCTCACTAACCAGGTGTGCCGCCATCTTAGTCACCTCCTGCCTATAGATACTCGCTTTAGAGGCCGGGCGCATCGGAAAGTTACCCGTTGACCAGATATCGCCGGCATCCATCTCGCTGTCGGCCTGTAACGCAGTCACCCCCCACTCACTCTCTCGATTTATGATGGCCCAATCCAGAGATGAGGGACCGCGATCGCCGGTGATCCCCGGGTGAATAATGATACACAGGTGCTTGTTCCAGATATCATCTGCGATCCTCTGTTTAAGAAACGGGCAAAGAATGAGGTCCGGGCGAAATTCATTGACGGCATGGCGAACTTCATCATCGCATGTGCCAAAAACCACACTCACAGAGTGCTCCTGAAACTTCAACTGCTCGAAGATACGCTGGGTTAATCCATTAAATGCAGTTACCAATAATAAGACACGCATGGGGTCTCCGAATAAAAGTTATGGGACTTAAAGAGAGAAAAAACTTTCGGCTTTAAAGAGTTAAAGGCGCTTCCATAACAATTTGTAGAACAGGTCCGATACCGGTTTTTAACTCATGAATCGCATAGTTAGCGCGCAATAAAAACGGAACCAATGGGTTCCGTTTTTACTGTTCAGCCTTAAGCCGTTTCAGGATTTGCCTTGAGCTGTAGCTGCTGAATAAGCTGCGCTAACTTCTCTATACTATGCCTGATGGGAGACGGCATAGTATCGAATTCGATGCCCAGAAGCAGGTTCTTAACCTCCAGCCCCAACTCAGTATCGCCTTCGATAGATAGTTTACGTTGAAAGAACAGGGTATCGGGATCCTCTTTACCGGCAGCCACCAGTAGCAGTTCTTTAGATTGACCGGTAAATGTCACCTCGGCTTTAGCAGGTTGACGGACCTGCCAACGCCCATCAAAACTGACCTCAAACTCGAGCCCCATATCTTCGACATGAATGGCGACCCAACTATCATGTAGAAAATCAAGCTCCTCATCAATGGCTTGCTGAGCGAGAAGTAATCCGAGCAAGCGCTCCAGAATCTCCGCCTTTATCCGAAAAGGCACCAGGGCCAATGGTCTGCGAACTAACTTAGGACCCAGCTCTAACAGCTGATTGGCTACATTGCCGGGAAATGGTGTTTGCATATCAATCTCGCTCCTCAACATAGGAAGTCATCGCTCTACCTACAACAGGAGAGTAAAAAAGAGAATAAGTTTACCCAAATTTTATGATCGCAAACATGTTTTATATCAAGTATTCGATGTCCATTCCCTTTTAAAATCCATTTTCTTATTTTGGGAGTATTTCGGAGCACGAATATGGAACTGCTGTGTCCAGCAGGTAACTTGGCATCACTGAAGACGGCGCTGAACGCCGGTGCAGATGCGGTCTACTTGGGCCTGAAGAATGATACTAACGCCAGATCATTCGCGGGACTGAACTTTACCCCTAAGAAGCTGCAAGAGGCGGCGCAATTTACCAAGAAGCAGGGGAAAAAGATCTTCCTCACCATCAACACCTTCCCCAAACCCGGCGAAGAGCAGCGGTGGTATGAAGCTGTAGATATTGCGGCCAATACCGGAGTCGACGCCCTGATTGTGGCCGACTTGTCACTGCTGGATTATGCTCATAGCCGCTACCCTCACCTGCCTCTTCACCTTTCGGTGCAGGCCAGTGCGACCAACCTGGGCGCATTGACCCTCTACAAAGAGGAGTTCAATATCGAACGCGCGGTTTTACCACGGGTACTTTCGATGAAACAGGTGAGAGATCTTGCCAAGGTCACGCCGGTCGATCTGGAAGTGTTTGCCTTTGGTAGCCTCTGCATCATGGCCGAGGGGCGCTGTCATCTTTCATCCTATGTCACTGGTCAGTCACCCAATACAGGTGGCTCTTGCTCTCCGGCAAAACATGTGCGTTGGCAGGAGGAGGGAGCAGACAGGTTAACTCGTCTCAATGAGGTGTTAATCGATAAATCCGGCATAGATGAACAGATGGGCTACCCGGTCGTCTGTAAGGGACGCTACATCACCGAAGATGACAGTGCACCAACACACCTGCTGGAGTCCCCGACCAGCCTCAACACCTTGAGCCTGTTGCCGGAACTGGCTAAGGCGAATGTTGTCTCGTTAAAAATTGAGGGCAGACAGCGTAGTCCCGCTTATGTGGAGCAGGTGACGAGAGTGTGGCGCAATGCAATCGATACCTATCTGAGAGATCCTCAGAATTACCAAACACAAGCCGAGTGGGACAGAGCCCTCTCGAAAGTATCCGAAGGACAAACCACCACGCTCGGTGCCTATGAACGTACCTGGCAGTGATCAAATCGGTGCTCGAACACAGGAATAATAAAATGAAAGCATCACTCGGCCCTCTGCTTTATTGCTGGCCTAAAGATAAGGTAATGGAATTTTACAGATCCGTTGCCGATAGTTCGATCCCATTGGTTTACCTGGGTGAAACCATATGCAGCCGCAGGCGGGAAGTTAAATTTTCAGACTATATGGAATTAGCCAATATATTGAGAGAGTCAGGTAAAGAGGTCGTCATCTCAACCTTGGCCCTGCTTGAAGCCCCCTCAGAATATAGTGAGTTGAAGCGCCAGGTCGATAATGGCGAATTTATCATCGAAGCCAATGATATGGGAGCAGTGCAGGCGGCAAAGGAGAGAGGGCTGCCGTTTGTCTGTGGGCCTACGGTCAATAACTACAACCTGGCCAGTTTGAAAAAACTGCATACCTGGGGCATGCAGCGGTTCGTGATGCCCGTGGAACTCTCTAAAAACTGGCTTAATACGGTGATTTCGGAAGAGAAACCGGCATTCGAGGTAGAGGTCTTCGGCCATGGTTACCTCCCTCTTGCGCTCTCTGCACGCTGCTTTACCGCCCGTCATCAAGGGCTGGCAAAGGATAAGTGTCAAACTATCTGCATATCTAATCCCAAGGGGCTCTTGGCCCAAACCCAGGAGTCTCAACCCCTGTTGAGGTTAAACGGAATACAGACACAGTCGGCTGCGAGTATCGACCTTTCGCCAGAGATAGATGTGATGAGAAAGATGGGAGTAGATTACTTTAGGGTCTCACCATCGGGTATGGGATGTATCAAAAAGGCTGAGCAACTATTTGAAAACCAAGATTCGCAAGCCGTGACAACAACTGCCGCTCACTGCAACGGCTATTGGCATCAGGAAGCCGGATTTACCAGGCTGGATTAAGATAGAGTCACTAAGGCGGCGCATAGCGTCGCTTTAGACCTGATCCACCTCATCTTGATGCCTCAGGCTCCGTACCATGCCTGCCCCCCACAACATAAACAGGGCAAGACTCAGCCACTCCAGCGTAGCCGGCCACCAAATATCGGGCCTGGGTAACTGCATCACCATCTCTTGGTAAAAGTGCTTATCCCCTGAAATTAAACCTAAATCCATGTGGGACAGTAACAGAAAAGCTAAAAAGCTGATGAAGGTTAGCAGCCCGGTGATCGCATTCCATAGAGAATAAAACACCCTCCCCTTCATCAACAGGTACACAAGGTAGAGGAGAGAGCTGACCGTACCAAAATAGAAAAAGTACTTAATGGCCATGGTATGCAGATGATACACATTCACAGGAAACAGTCCTGTTGCCGCCAGGGAGATGAAGGTAAAAACAAGGGAGAGAAACAGAGAGTAGAGCAACTTGCTGTCGATCAGTTGTATCGAGAAGAGGCAATATAAGATCAGGCTTAAACTGCCGAAGAATAGGCCACCATTGATCACCACCGCAAAAGTGGAGTGGCCATACTGACCAAGTTCACTCAGGGTATGGTTGAAGAAATTGAAATTATTCCCCTCGAAGTCCTGAAAACCTATGGCAGATAGAATGATGCCAATCAAAAGCCCGACAATTCCAAGCGCCCCGAACTTAAACGCAAGGCTGGTTAGCTTTTTACTCTTCTCTATCATATTCCCTTAGTTCACTAAAACAGTAGGCTAATAACATATATGGAAGCAGGTTTTATTAACGAGGTCTAGCTCAGATTTCTTACAACTCCCTTACGAGCCGCCTGATAAACCCGATCATTAGCTGACCAACCTACTTTAACACCGGCATAAAAAACAAATTTTCAGTCACAATGACTAGGAAACACAGATTTCTCAGATAACAGATAAAGTAAAACTCGTACGCAAAGTGATATCGACTTTTTTGCATTGAGTAAAAAATAATTATGGTACACCTAGCACGCAAAAACTCAACAAAACAGTGACATGAGTAGTATAATTGCAAAAAAAATAAAAACAATCTGCTTTAGATTAAGCTGTTCTGAACGGAGATACCCATGCCCTCAAATAGAGATAACCTATCCAATGAAGAGGTTAAACTTCTCAATGGAGACGAACTGATCTCCAATACCGACAAACATGGAGTGATAACCTACGCTAACCAGAAGTTCATTGAGATATCAGGTTATAGCGAAGCCGAACTCATCGGCCATAATCATAATCTGGTTCGGCACCCGGATATGCCTCGGGCCGCCTTCGAAGAGCTATGGAGTAAGCTCAAGTCAGGACAGTCCTGGCGTGGCGTGGTTAAAAACCGCTGTAAGGATGGACGTTTCTATTGGGTCGATGCCTTTGTCTCGCCCCTGTTCGAAAATGGTAAGATTATCGGCTATCAATCGGTTCGCATTGCGGCCAATCCAAGCCTTATTCGACAAGCCGAGCGGCTATATAGACGTTTAAAAGATGGGAAAAATATTGATACCGCCCTGAGTTTAAACCAGAAACGACTGTTATCGGCGCTCTGCACAACCAGCGGCCTGCTTATCGCCGGCGCGCTCTGGGGCTGGGGAGTTATCGCAGCCGGTGCTGTACTGATGGCGATCAACCTCGCCATCTTCTATGACGAGGCATTTCGTGTACCGGCTAACTTGATGAAGATGAAGCGGGATTACGACTCAGTCAGCCGCTTTATCTATTGTGGTAATGACACCTCTTCACTGCTGGGCTTTCAGATGATGATGCAAAAAGCCAAGCTACAGGGGGTTTTGGGGCGCGCGCAAGATAATGCCGATCATATCGATCAGATTGCAGATAGACTTGTGATAGCTGCAAAGCAAACCCACTCAGGCTTGAGCCAGGAAAGTGTCCAGGTCAAGCAGATGGCAGATGCCATGGAACAGATGACCTCAAATCTGGGAGAAGTGGCAAATAACACCCTCTCCACATCACATAGCATAGAAGATACCTACGGACTCTGTCTCGATAGCCATACCATGATGCAGACAAACACCGACAATATTGGCAAGCTGACTCAAACCGTCACCGATGCTGCAGCTAATGCCCATCAGCTAAACGAGGAGGCTAAACGGGTCGCGAGTCAGATGTCAGAGATTAACGCCATCGCCGAACAGACAAACTTATTGGCACTCAATGCGGCCATAGAAGCTGCAAGGGCCGGGGAACAGGGTCGCGGATTTGCCGTTGTCGCCGATGAGGTGAGAGCCCTTTCAAATAGAACTCAGCAGTCAACCAGTAGTATCTCCACCAGTATCGATATGATGTTCACCATGATAAGTCACTGGACTTCACAGATGGACAGCTGCCGGGAACAGGCTAGAAACTGCGCCTCTGACACCGAACATTCGGCGATAAAAGTCGACGCCATATACCAGGCCATAGGTACCATTCATTCACTGGCAAAGCAAAATTCAATCGCAGCCGATCAGCAAAAGAAGGTGATCGATGAGGTAAATATCAATATCGACGCCATTAGCCAGGCAAGCAGTGACAACTTACAAGCCGTTCATAGCGTAGAGGCCTCGGTGGTAAATTTAAAAATAAATGCCGATAAAGCTAAGAGCATGAGAGACACCTTCGGCTAATTTAATCACGGCATGAAGCCTATTCATGCCGTTTTACCTCATCAAAAGAAAATAGTACAACGGGTCACACTGAAAAAAACATTTGCATCCACATGTTTTAACAAGTTTTTTACACAAAAGTAGCTAGTACATCATCCTGTCATTGAGTTACAATATAAATAATCAAAAAGATGCAATAACTATTCTCCGGCGATGATCAAACTAACACCGTCACAGAAAGGATTTACATACTCTAATTATGGGAGTAATCTTGCCCCCCTTAATTTGAATGGCTATTCAGAGAAACGCTGAAGCTGAATAGCATGTAAACTTGTTGCAATTGTGCTAAATCGACATTTTAGAGTAAAAAAAGTGGCTGAAAAACAACCCCATAACATAAAGACGATACTGACATTTATTATTCCGTCATTGATAGGGCTTTTACTATTTATGACGCCCATCAGCTATCAGGATGCGATAACCATTCCTATCGCTATCGTTTCTAAAGGTCTGCAAGCTTTCCTTGGTGATGCATTGACCGCAATTGTGACCGGCGTGGTCGTTTTCACCGCTCTTGCCTCTGTCATCACTAAATTGGTGAAACCGACGGTTATCAAGAACAATCTCTTCTTAAACTCACTGCTTAATGTCTCACCTATGTGGTTATTAACCCGCGTGTTGGGTGCAGTGTTTATCTTGCTGACATTTTCAGATATTGGCCCCGAAGCCATTCGCTCAGGAGATACAGGAGCCCTGGTGTTAAACGACCTTCTGCCCGTACTGTTCTGTGTATTTATCTTCGCCGGAATGTTGTTACCTCTGCTACTCAACTTTGGCCTGTTAGAACTTTTCGGTACCATGCTAACCAAGATCATGAGACCCGTATTCAACCTGCCGGGCCGCAGTGCTATCGACTGTATGGCTTCCTGGCTTGGTGACGGTAGTGTAGGGATCTTGATGACCAGCAAACAATATGAGTCACGCTTCTACACACAGAGAGAAGCCGCAGTGATTGGCACCACCTTTTCGGCCGTTTCGATCACCTTCTCTCTGGTCGTTATCTCACAGGTAAGGCTTGAGCACCTGTTTGTGCCTTTCTACTTAACCGTATGTCTTGCAGGTATTATGGCTGCCATCATTGTGCCTAAGCTGCCTCCGCTTTGCTGGAAAAAGGACAAATATATTGACGACACACCAAGACACGCCGATGACGAGGTGATCCCGGCCGGCCATGGTGTTTTTTCCTGGGGCTTAGATCAGGCACTCAATAAGGCATCGAAAGCCGGTGGAATCAAGCACACGCTGATCGACGGCCTTAAAAATGTCATCGATATGGTGTTCGGTGTCATACCTGTGGTCATGGCAATAGGTACTGTGGCACTGATCATCGCAGAGTACACGCCAATATTCGATTATCTGGGCATGCCTTTCATCCCGCTACTCGAGCTGTTGCAGGTTCCCGAGGCGACCGAAGCCTCTAAAACCATAGTTGTTGGCTTTGCCGATATGTTCATACCTTCAATCCTGGCAAGTTCAATTGAGTCAGACATGACACGTTTTATCATTGCAGCCATGTCGGTCACTCAGCTTATCTATATGAGTGAGGTCGGCGCACTGCTCCTTGGCAGTAAAATTCCGGTCAATATCTTCGAGCTTTTCGTGGTATTCATCTTAAGAACCTTAGTCACTCTGCCTGTCATCGCAGGTGTTGCTCACATCGTTTTCTAGATTGAACACAGCAAAAAAAAGAGTGGCACTGCCACTCTTTTTTTTACTCATACCAATCGGTATAAAGGTGTGGTCACTCAGCGAGAGTTTAGCGCTTGTGAGGCAAGGCCTTTTATTGCTCCTGCATAAAGGGCATTCACAACATCCATGTTGCTCGCAACGAGTGAGAAACATAGTTATTCTACGTTTAAGCTCGTTAACGCCGTATCACAAGTGCTAAAACTTGCCTTTCAGGAGTGTTTTTGGCCACCTACTTCTGTGTTGAATGGGTTCAAAAGGGAGCACGATTCCCTCACTCATTCGCCTTGAGTTACGTAGCCCAAAATAACTCTGAGTTGAGCACTTTCTTATACCGATTGGTATAACTCCGCCTCGCACTTTTACGATTTACTTCTAAACTTAAAGACTTAACAGACACTAATATTCAGCGAAAAAACTCAGCCTGATGAGAGTCACTATCTTGATTTTGACTTGGCTACTGGGATGCTTCTCCCAAGCCTTGAGCAAACAGCCAGAGTTCGACTTCTATGAAGCCGAGCAGGGACTCTCTATGAATACCGTCAACGATGTCGTCACCGATAACGATGGTTTCCTCTGGATAGCCACTCAGGCTGGACTCAACCGTTTCGACGGTAAAAAATTCAAAGTTTTTGATGTCACCAATGATATGTTCGGGCCGACCGATAAACATATCACCCAGTTGTTTTATGGAAAAAAAAAGCAGCTATGGTTACTGACAAGAAGCGATGGAATCAACCGATACCACCCAAAGAGCGAAACCTTCAGCTCATATAATCACTCGAACAGCTCACTTCCCGACACAGAGTTTACCTCTCTGGCTCAAGACAGTAACGGCGACATATGGCTGACAACTAAAGATAGCGGGCTCATTCACTACTCTCCCACTGAAAACAGAGTTATCAACCAATTCTCCAAGAAGAGGCAACAAACGGGCCAGGGAGAGCAGCTTCTCAGCGATCGAATAAGCCTGCTCTTCGCCGATAAGTTTGACCGTCTGTGGCTGGCATCAGATAAGGGCCTGTCTATGATAAGCCCAGAACTGGTGTTCACCCACTTTCCAGATCTTAATACTGTCGTTGACGACCGGATCACCAGCTTAGAGAGCGGGCAGAGCAATACACTCTGGATAGGCACTAAAAACAGTGGCCTGTTTCTATTCGATATAGCCAGCGGTAACTACAAACATATCGAGTCGGCCACCGGACTCAAAGGCAACAGAATAACCAGCTTAAAGAAGGATAACTTCGGAAAGTTATGGATAGGGCTGCAGAAGAAAGGGTTAGCCAGATACTCTCCCCGTCACCGGAGTATCGAATTTTATTCCAGTGGTGCCAAAGATAAATATCAACTCAACAGCCCTTTAGTGACCGCCTTAACCCTCGACAGCGAACAACAACTCTGGATCGGCACAAAGGGAGGAGGCCTGAACAAGACCTTCCTTAACGCTGAGCAGTTTGGTCATATTCACCCACACAGCTTCTCCGATAAGCCTCTGGATAATGGCAACGTGAGGAGTATTTTCAGAGATCATCGTCAGCAGCTCTGGATTGGTACGGCCAAAGGGATATATCAGGCTGAAGAAGATGAAAACAGGCGGGTCACCGGCTTCAAACCGTTTGAAGTGCCGGGCTCTAAACTGTCCCAAAGCTTTATCAGCTTTATGCGAGAGGACCGCCAAGGTCAATTTTGGGTAGGAACCAGAGGAGAAGGTCTGTTTATCTTCACACCTGACAAACAGAGTTATATTCACTACAAATACAACGCGATAAACAGAAATGGCTTACCCAGCGACCACCTCTATAGTATCTATTTCGATCGGAATAACAGCGCCTGGATAACGACCCAAGATGCCGGTGTAGCAAAATATATCAGTGAAACCAGGGGGTTTGTACACTTTAAACATGATAAAGATGACACCGACTCCCTATCGAGCAACGAGATCACCAACGTCATTCAGGATAAAGAGGGAAATTACTGGTTCACCTCCTATGATGCAGGGCTCAGCCGGCTCTCGGCCGACGGTACATTCACACGTTTCAACAAAGATAATTTACCCGACTTTCCAGATAACCGCCTGATGTCTGTGATCGAGGGCGAAAATAACACCCTATGGCTGAGCTCAAGCAACGGAATATTCTCTTTCGACACTACAACTCATGACACCCGGGTTTTTAGTACCAGAGACGGACTCATCGGCAACCTTGCCTACCTGACCCTGATGGATAACCAACAAAACCTCTGGATAGGCACAGCATCTGGCCTGAGCATGTTCAACACCCAAGATTTCAGCATTAAAAACTACACCAGCATAGATGGACTTCAGGACAATGAGTATAACTTTGGCGCCGGTTTTATCGATAGCGATAGCCGCATCTATTTGGGCGGGATTAATGGCTTTAATCACTTCTTTAGCAGTCAACTTCCCGCCCTTCTTCCCCCGCGGATGCCGATAATTGAACATCTAGCAGTTCAGAATAAAGATCAATCGATAGCTCATGGGCAGACACGACGACCTGTCACCCAAGAGCAAAAACTCACCCTCTCCCATGAAGACGATATTTTCTCACTCACCTACCTGAGCCCCGAACTGCGCCGAGCCGACAGGCTGACCTATGAATACAAGATGATAGGTTTACACAACAGATGGCTTGCCGGCCATTCTGATCAGGTGGCCCGCTTTACCGGCCTCCCCTCAGGTTCATATATTTTTCAGTTACGCGCAAAAGATATCAATGGCTATTATAGCCCTGTAAGACAACTGAATATTGAAATTCTGCCTGCCCCCTGGCTCTCCTGGTGGGCCTATAGTCTATATATAACAGGCTTTGTCGCCATCTTTTCAGCCTTACTCTACGTTAAATCCAGAAAATATCGCCATCAAGATCGACTGCTCAAGAAGATTGCAAAGAGTGAACAGAGGCTTCAGTTGGCACTATGGGGAAGTGGCGATGAGTTTTGGGACTGGGATATCGAAAAGCGGGAGGTGATCCGCAGCAACACCTTCCTCAAATACCCGGATAGGGAAACCCATCTCAGTGACACAATGAAGCAGTGCATCCACCCGGACGATTATGATGGCGTAGCGGCTGAAATTGACCAGTGCATGAACAGAGGCCAGGAGAAGTTCCAATTAAGTTATCGTGCTAGACTCAATGATGGCAGCTGGTTGTGGGTGTTAAACAGGGGCCAGGTGATCGACAGAGATCAACTGGGACTGCCGACACGAATAACCGGAACAATAAAAAACATTCAGGCTCAAAAAGACAATGAAGCCAGCTTACAGGCACTCAATCAAGAACTGGAGACAAGAGTGCTGGAAAGAACCAGTGAGCTTCAGCAGAAAAACGATAAGCTAAAAGAGACTCTTGAACAGCTAAAACAGACTCAGAGTGAACTGCTGGATAAAGAGAAGATGGCCACACTCGGTGGTCTGGTTGCAAGCATTACCCATGAAGTCAATACGCCGATAGGTATCAGCGTCACCGCTTCATCCCACCTCCAGGACAGCGTAATGCTATTTAATAAACATTATGCCGATGGTGAAGTATCCCATGAAGACTTTGAGCAGTACCAAAACGAGGTCTACGACTGCTCGAAGTTAATACTGACTAACCTGGAGCGGGCATCGAGACTGATAAAGAGTTTCAAGCAGGTATCGGTCGACCAATCCCATGAAGAGGTACGGGAGTTCAATCTTAAGACCTACCTGGATGAGATATTTCTCTCCCTCAACCCTATGCTTTCCCGAACCATCCATGATTACAGATACTCCTGTCCGGACAACCTACTCATCAGGAGTAACCCCGGCTCCTTCTATCAAATCGTGAGTAATCTATTCAATAACTCCGTCATTCACGCGTTTCCCGACGGACGCCCGGGTCACTTAACGCTGGATATTACTGAGACCGAACATCAAATTGTTATTCTCTATGAAGATGATGGCACCGGTATCCCCGAAGAGGTTCAGGATAAAATATTCGCCCCCTTCTTCACCACTAAACGGGGAAAAGGCGGCAGTGGTTTAGGGATGAACATAGTCTATAACTTAGTGACTCAGGAGTTAGGCGGTGAGATAAGCTTACAGTCACAGAAAGGGAAAGGCTGTAAATTTACCATCTCTCTTCCAAAAAGTATTTTGGTTAATCCAAAATAATTCTCTTTTCAACCCCTCTCGATTGCTGCTATAAATATATACAGATTTATCCTTTTGGTATTAATCGTTTATGGCAACTGGGAGCCTGATATGAGTAAAAAAGTATCGGAAATAATGAGCACCAGAGTCGTCACAATAGATATGGATGACAGGCTCTTGGTCGCCCAGGAGATCTTTGAAAACGCCCCTTTTCACCATCTGTTGGTTATCGAAGATGATGAACTACAGGGGGTTCTCTCTGAGCGAGACTACCTGAGAGCGCTGAGCCCCCATATCGGCAATATCAATGAAACTGAGCGTGATAGTGAAACCCTGCAACGCAGAGCCCATCAGGTGATGTCGAGGAACCCTATCACTATCGCGCCCCACAAATCGCTTAAGGAAGCCTGCCGACTGATGCTTGAGTACGACATTGGTTCTCTGCCTGTGCTGAAGCGCAATAAGATAGTGGGGATCATCACCTGGAAAGATCTGTTAAGGGCCTTTTCACATTAGCTTCAGTGTCAGGCCCAGTTCGCCTCTGGCGCTAGATTGCCCAGCCACCCATATAGAAGACGACAAGCCCTAAGGTTATCGCTACCACACCGGGCTTCAGTGCACGCCACTCACCACTGCTGATACGGCCGATGACTAATGTCACGAACCCCAGCATGATACCGGTAACGATATTACAGCTTAAGATGATGAAGACCGCACAGGTCAATCCAGCCATCGCATCTACCTTGTCATTGAAGTCCAGTTTAGTGACATTGCTGAGCATCAATAACCCCACATACATCAGAGCGGGCGCTGTCGCATAGGCAGGGACCAGATAACTCAAAGGAGCCAGAAACATCATCAGCAGGAACAAGATCCCGACGATTGTCGCGGTCAGACCCGTTTTACCACCGGCCGCCGTACCCGCCGCAGACTCGATATAGACAGCCGCAGGGGCCCCACCGACCGCGCCGGCTACAATACTGCTGACAGAATCTGATGTCAGTGCTTTACCGCCTCCGACAATATTATCTTTCTCATCCAGCAGCTCGGCTTGTCCGGCGACCGCACGTATAGTGCCGGTGGCATCGAATATGGCTGTCATCACCAGCGCCAGTACTATCGGCAGCACGACGGGGTTTAACGCCCCCATAATGTCCAGCTGACCGAAGAGCGACTGCTCTGACATCAGGTTCGGCCAGGCGAACAAGCCCTGATATTGTACCGATGGGTCAAATATTAAACCAAACACCGAAAGCGCAATGATCACGAGTAAGATGCCACCAGGAACCCCGCGTCGCTCCAGGCCGATTGTCGCAGCTAAGCCGACAACTGTCGCGATGACAGGCAGGCTATGAATATCGCCCAGCTTTACCGGTAATCCTGCATCATTGGCCACAATCAACTGCACACTGTTTGTGGCAATTAGCAGTAAAAACAAGCCAATACCTATGCCGGTACCGTGTGCAATCCCCTTAGGCAAGTTTGTCAGTACCCACTGACGAATGCCAGTAACACTCACAAAGGTGAACACGACCCCCATCAGGAAGATGGCACCTAAGGTGACAGGGATGGAGATCCCCTGGCCCAATACCATGCTGAATGCAGTAAACGCCGTGAGTGAAATAGCGCAGCCGATAGCCATAGGTAAGTTGGCCCATAACCCCATCAACAGAGAACCGAACGCGGCAATTAAACAGGTCGCTATAAACACGGCTCCGGCATCGAACCCTGCGGCGCCTAACATGTTCGGCACAACAATGACCGAATAAACCATGGCAAGAAACGTGGTCAAACCGGCAATCACTTCACACCTAATAGTGCTGCCACGTTGAGAGATGTTGAAGTATCTGTCTATCATCGAAGTCGGCGCAGAGCCGGAAACCGGTTGAATAGCAGATGGTTGAGCTGTAGATGGTGAAGCTGCAGAGAGTACTGCTGTAGGGGGTGTCTGTTCAGACTGCATAATATTATACCTTATTGATCTCTTAAATTTTGGAAGGCTATGGCAGGTGAGAGCCCCGCTAATCGCGGGTGAGAGATCCACTAATACTTTCTGTATTTTATAGTGACCTGCAAATTTTCATACAATCGCTTAATACAAGCATCGTCTTATCACGATCCCATCAGCAACACTTACTTTGACGCACAAGAGTGCTAACGGTATGAAACTATGCCAATAGTGACACCTCATACGAGATGAATTATCCACTGGCAACACAGCCTTTGTTGGCGGCGGATTCTACAGCAATAGCCCCTAAGCACAAAGTGAATGTAGGGCAAATTGTGATTTGTTCAAGCATTTAATTTACGGTGAGTTTTTTTAATCGGTAAATGTGATCAATAGTTTCGATAGCTGTTGCTCGTTAAGCCCGGTGATCACCATATTCGCCCTTAGTCCCATCTGAATGGTCGCCACATTAACCACTTCATCATCGAGCATAATAAGCATTTGATGACCAATATTCTCACGGGTGCTCTCAAACAACCTCTCGCCGCCTTCGGGAGTTAACTCCAGATAGATGCTGGTCGGGCTATGGAGCTCGGCAGCAGCAACATCGCCATTGCCTATGATAGCCGGCTGCTGCAACTGCAGGGATTGGCCCATGTAGTTCACCTGGGGTAATGTGCTATCTGCTTTTCCGGCGGATACCAGGTAAAAACTTAGCCTAACCTCATCAAGCTGTAGGTGGCTTCCGTCATCTCCCTCCCCTTGGTGACTGCTACACGCCACATTGAAAAGAGCAGAGAAAAATATAATAAACACAGAGGTATAACAAACTTTCATAAATGCCCCAAAAAAACCGAGATAAACAGAGAGGGGAGCAATATAACACCTCCAGCCCATGCACCCTACAACAGCCCTCGAAACCGGAATCCTCTCTTTCTCCCGTCCTGTTCATATTTTTTCATAATTTAGCTAAATCCATTCATTGCAGGCATTACAGCTATTCACAACCATAAACTATATTAGATATATCAGAGATAAGATCATCAAAGAGAGTCAGTTATGGCACATCAAGAAGCCTCAGAATCAGCAAAACAAGTGAAATCAAAAGAGCTAAAGGCTCTAAGTTTCATCATATTCCTGCTTTTCCCAATCCTCACCATCACAGGTATCAGTGCCTACGGATTCATTATCTGGATGATCCAGGCATTTGGTGGTGTCGTC
Organism: uncultured Shewanella sp.; assembly: GCF_947501225.1. Classification (GTDB taxonomy): domain Bacteria; phylum Pseudomonadota; class Gammaproteobacteria; order Enterobacterales; family Shewanellaceae; genus Shewanella. The sequence continues at coordinate 165,470 of NZ_CANMUW010000001.1, read as the reverse complement.
GCCCATTAACTCTCCCTCACCCGGTCAGTAAAAATAATTCAAGATTTTAAAGGATGCTGTTATGAAGTGGTTTATCAATATTTGGCGCACACTCAACAAGCCTGCCAAATTCCTAACCTTAGGTACGGTCAGTCTATCTGCCTTCCTGATGGGGATCATCTTCTGGGGTGGTTTCAACACCGCACTCGAGATGACCAATACCGAAGAGTTCTGTATCAGCTGCCACAGTATGGAGAGCAAGCCATACCAGGAGCTGCAGGAGACGGTTCACTGGTCAAATCATTCGGGCGTTCGCGCGACCTGTCCCGATTGTCACGTACCACACAACTGGAGCCGCAAGATAGGCCGTAAAATCGAAGCGTCTCACGACATGTGGGGCTGGTTACTGCAAACGGTTAATACCAGCGAAAAGTTCGAAGCTAAACGTCTGGAGATGGCCAGCCGCGAATGGAAACGTTTCGATCGTGATAACTCGCTTGCCTGTAAAAACTGTCACAACTACGACTCGATGAAGTGGGACAGCATGTCCAAACTGGCTCAGAAGCAGATGAAACGAGCGGCGGAGCTGGATCAGAGCTGCATCGATTGTCACAAGGGTATCGCCCATAAACTACCGGATATGGGTACATCCCGTGCACCTGAACTGATCGCTCAGGTTGGTTCCGGCGAGAGTGCGCCTCAGGTTGAACAGACCTATTTCACCGCACTGACCAAGCCACTTTTCTACAACGATAAAACCGATGTAGAAGCGGGCACCCTTAACATCGCCACTAAGGTGAAAGTACTAGAGAGCAAAGGTAATCGCGTAAAGGTAGGCATCGATGGCTGGCGTAAGAAGATTGGTGCGGGTCGTGTGATCTATTATGACTTCGGACTCAACATACTGTCGGCGCAGCTGACCAAAGATGCGGCTCTTGAAGAGGGCGTCATTGAAACCTTCGAAGAGAAGGAAGATCCGATGACAGGACTAAAATGGCAACGTGTTGAGGCGCAGATCTGGACTGACAAAGACTATCTGGTCACCGACCTGCAACCACTTTGGGATTATGCACGTGACACATACACCACCAGCTGCAGCGTGTGCCATACACAACCCGATGAAGCACACTTCGATGCCAACACCTGGCCGGGAATGTTCCAGGGCATGATAGCCTTCGTCAACATGGACCAGGATACCCAGGCGCTGGTACAGAAATACCTGCAAGAGCATTCATCGACGTTTGATAAGTCAGCGCACTAATAAGTAAAGGACACGAATAATGAACAGAAGAGACTTTTTAAAAGGCTTAGTATCAACATCTTATGTTGTCCTAAGCGGAGCCTCAGTACTCGCTCCACTCAATGCCTTAGCCGCGTCTGGCGCCAAGTCAAAAGATGGCTGGTTAACGACAGGTTCGCACTTCGGTGCGTTCAAGATGAAGCGTAAAAACGGCGTAATTGATCAGGTAAAACCCTTCGATCTTGATAAGTATCCGACAGATATGATCAATGGTATTAAGGGCTTGGTCTATAATCCATCCCGTGTTCGCTACCCTATGGTGCGTTTAGACTTCCTGCTTAAGGGGCACAAGAGCGACACTACACAGCGTGGTGATTTTCGCTTCGTACGTGTGACCTGGGACAAGGCTCTCAACCTGCTCAAAGACTCACTCGATGAGGTGCAGACTAAGTATGGCCCATCGGGACTGCACGCGGGACAAACCGGCTGGCGTGCCACCGGTCAGCTGCACTCCAGCACCAGCCATATGCAGCGTGCCATCGGCATGCACGGCAACTTCGTCAAGAAGGTGGGCGACTACTCAACGGGTGCGGGACAAACTATCCTGCCCTACATCTTAGGCTCTACTGAGGTCTACGCTCAAGGCACTTCCTGGCCACTGATCCTGGAGGAGTCGGATACCATTATTCTATGGTCAAACGACCCATACAAGAACCTACAGGTGGGCTGGAACGCCGAGACCCACGAATCATTTGCCTACCTTGCTCAACTGAAAGAGAAAGTTAAACAGGGCAAGATCCGCGTGATCAGCATAGATCCCGTCGTCACCAAGACACAGAAATATCTGGGCTGTGAGCAACTCTATGTCAACCCGCAAACCGACGTTGCATTGATGCTGGGTATTGCCCATGAGATGGTGACCAAGAAGCTGCACGATGAGAAGTTCATCGAAGGCTACAGCCTGGGCTTCGACCGGTTCCTTCCTTACCTCATGGGTGAGAGTGACGGCGTCGCTAAGACACCAGAATGGGCAAGCGAAATAACCGGCGTTTCGGCAGAGATCATTCGAGATCTGGCCAAGGTGATGACCAAGGGCCGCACTCAGATGATGATGGGCTGGTGTATTCAGCGCCAGCAACATGGCGAACAACCCTATTGGATGGCGGCCGTACTGGCAACCATGATAGGTCAGATCGGCCTGCCTGGCGGCGGCATCAGTTATGGTCACCACTACTCAAGCATCGGCGTTCCTTCATCCGGCGCCGCCGCACCGGGAGCCTTCCCGCGTAACCTGGATGAAGATCAGAAGCCGCTGTTCGATAGCAATGACTTTAAAGGCGCAAGCAGCACCATTCCTGTTGCCCGCTGGATCGATGCCATCATGGAGCCGGGAAAGACGATCGATGCCAATGGCTCAAAAGTGACCTATCCCGATATCAAGATGATGGTGTTCTCGGGTAACAACCCATGGAACCACCATCAAGACAGAAACAAGATGAAGCAAGCCTTCCAGAAACTGGAATGCGTCGTCACCATCGACATGAACTGGACCGCGACCTGTCGTTTCTCGGATATCGTGCTGCCGGCCTGTACCACTTTCGAACGCAACGATATCGACATCTATGGCAGTTACGCCAATCGCGGTATTCTCGCCATGCAGAAGATGGTCGAACCGCTGTTTGAGAGTCTCTCCGACTTCGAAATATTTACCCGCTTCGCCGCCATCATGGGTAAGGAGAAAGAGTACACCCGTGGCATGTCGGAAAAAGATTGGCTGATTAAGCTCTACAACGACTGTAAGGCAGCCAATGCCGGTAAGTTTGAGATGCCTGATTTCGAAACGTTCTGGAAAGAGGGTTATGTTCACTTCGGTGAAGGTGAGCCATGGACACGCCATTCGGCATTCAGGGACGATCCTGAGATCAATCCTCTCGGTACCCCTTCGGGGCTGATTGAGATCTTCAGCCGCAAGATCGCCCAGTTTGGGTATGATGACTGTCCTGGCCACCCAACCTGGATGGAAAAGCTGGAACGCAGCCACGGCGGCCCGGGATCTGAAAAATTCCCAGTCTGGATGCAGTCTTGTCATCCCGATAAGCGCCTGCACTCACAGATGTGTGAGTCTAAAGAGTATCGTGAAACCTATACCGTACAGGGCCGTGAGCCGGTATACCTGAGTCCCGTCGATGCGAAAAAACGTGGCATCAAGGATGGCGATATCGTCCGGGTATTTAATGACCGTGGTCAACTCCTTGCCGGCGCCGTTGTCAGCGACAGTTTCCCGCAGGGTATCATACGTATCCATGAGGGAGCCTGGTATGGCCCTGTCGGCGAAGATGGCAGCAAAGAGGGCGGCGCCCAAATTGGTGCCCTTTGTAGCTATGGCGATCCAAATACCCTGACTCAAGATATCGGTACCTCAAAACTGGCTCAGGCCTGTTCTGCCTATACCTGTCTGGTTGAATTTGAGAAGTATCAGGGTAAAGTACCCGAAGTAAGTTCTTTCAATGGACCAGTTGAGACACAAGTATGAATAGAGAGCCGGTAACGGACAGTGCTATAAATCAAGCGAGGGGGATGGTTTATCAACTGCTATCCTCCCTGTTTGCCAAAGAGGTCGATCATCAACTCCTGCATGAACTCACCAGCAAACAGGCTCAGGATTTCTGGGCACAGCTGGGCAGTGAACAGGCGTTTAAAAGCGATGTGGATATTCTGGTATCGGTACTCAATGAGCTGAAATCGGATAAAGCCCTGCTGGAACTTGCCGCCGATTACTGTGGTTTGTTTCTGGTCGGCACTAAGCACAGCGCCTCACCCTACGCCAGCCTCTACCTGCAAGAGGGAGAAGAAAACCGCGGTGATGAGCCGGCCCTGTTTGGGGAGCAGCACCAATTGATGCTGCAGTTCCTGAAACAGAGTCAGCTGCAGGTGCAGAGCAATTTTCCGGAGCCGGCCGATCACCTTGCCGTGATCCTGGCTTATGCTGCTCACCTGTGTAAAACAGCCGATGATGCAACGCAACTCGAATTTATCGAGTCATACCTCAATAATTGGCTGGGAAACTTCGCCGCTAAGGTAACGCAATGTGATAGCGGCCGGTTTTATAGTGCGCTCACCCGCCTGACACAGAGCTGGATACAGGCCGATGTGACAGGTCTGCAGGCAGAACAATAAACTGTAAGCTGTAAGCTGTAAGCTGTAAGCTGTAAGTTGTAAGTTGTAAGAAGAGAGTGTAGAAAGCGCCTGGGTCTCCCGGCGCTTTTTTATTTGAGGTCCCGCTCTCCCAAAATGAGATATCGGTATCCCCACACCAGCAGGTGCAACAGCAGAAGGCCTGTGAAGCTGACGCTGAAAAACAGCAAGGCGATAGACTCTACGACCAATGGCTGCTCATAATAGAAGATGTACCATAGCGGCCAACAGATCAAAGAGAGTATGGTGAGCTGCAACATACAGGTTTTACAACGACCTATCTTCTCTTTAAACACGGATGTGTAGCAAAAACGGCATCCCATCCCAACCTCAACATTTATCAAACCATCTCAATAATTCAGCCCCAGAGTCTGTTCTCGCTCCAGCTAGCGCCTCGCCCCCGGCTTCTTACCACCTGAGGCTCTTCGCTTGGCTCTCTGTCGCTGCGCCGCCTTACTGTTTTTTCTAGCAACAGGCGCAAGCTTAGTCAGATCAGGCTCAAACCCCGGCAGCCACTGCTGCGGCAGCCTCGCATCCAACAGCGCCTCAATCTCCTCGAGCAGCAGGGCATCGTCTTCGCAGTACAGGGTAATAGCCTGCCCGGCATTTCCCGCACGTCCGGTGCGACCAATCCGGTGAATATAATCTTCGGCGATAAAGGGTAGCTCATAATTAACCACAACCTTCAGCTCCTCAACATCGAGCCCTCGCGCCGCCACATCGGTGGCGACCAGAACCTGAATATCACCCAGTTTAAACTGCTGCAATACCTTTTCTCTTGCCGCCTGCGACAGGTCGCCATGAAAGGCTTGCGCCTTAATACCGGCCTCACTCATCTTAGCGGCTAATTGATCGGCACCGACTTTTTTACGGCAGAATATCAGTACTTGCTGCCACTGCTTTGATTTTGCCAGATGGCAGATAAGCTCACTCTTCCTGTCAGCATCGACGGCATAGACTAGCTGTTCGACCTTGGCGGCGACGGTATTGCGTTTATCCACCTCAATCAGTTCCGGCTCCCGCAGCAGGCGCTTACTCAGGGCAAAGACACTCGGCGCGAATGTGGCTGAAAACAGCAGGGTCTGCCTCTGCGCAGGCACCTTCCTTAAGATGGCATCTATCTCATCCTTAAAGCCCATATCTAACATACGGTCGGCCTCATCGAAAACCAGAAACGACAGCTGTTTCAAGGTCAGCGAGCCGCGTCTGAGATGATCCAGAAGTCGACCCGGCGTAGCCACCAGAATATCGACTCCGGCTTTAAGAGTATCGGCTTGAGCATCGATGCTCACGCCACCATAAACGATGGCGGTGTCCAACCCTGAGTCTTTGCCATACTTACCGAAACTCTGATAGACCTGCAGTGCCAACTCTCTGGTAGGAGTTAGTATCAATGCCTGAACAGGCTTGGGATGGACAGCATCACCGGCCTCAGAGCCTGTCATAAGGTTATCACTGAGCTTTTGTAAAATGGGCAGAGCAAATGCGGCGGTTTTCCCGGTTCCCGTTTGTGCACCGGCCATAATATCCTTTCCGGCCAAGATAACCGGAATGGCTTGAGCCTGTATCGGCGTAGGCGCCAAATAGCCCAACTCGGACAGGAGGGATATCAATTTTTGACTCAAAGCCATAGATGAAAAAGACATGAAACAGTACCACAGAAAAACGACATAAATAGTTGTCGGGCAGTTTAACAGAATTCCCGCTGCGGTGAGAATGGCTTATTCGTTACATCTCAAGGGATAAAGAGTGAGGGGCGAGCCCCTCGGCAGATTCATGGCGTAAGCAGCTTTTCCAGCTCATCGATCGACTTCCGGTAGAGCTGCAACAGTTGTTGGTGCTCACTTACCTGATAATCTCTCCCCTCAAATGATTTACATAGCTGTGCCATGGCAACAAGTCCCATACTCGCACTGCTTCCCTTGAGTGCGTGCAGGAGTGTCCCTGAGTGTTTCGGATATTCGCCTAAGGCCTGTAGCTGCACCTGGCTGGACTCCCGGTACAGCTCAAGCATCTCGATGACAGCATCGCTGCCGAGGTATTCGATATCCTGCTTTATCTGATTGATATCGAGTCGCGCCCCGCCCATATCGTCACCGATACTGTTACCGTGAACCTTGTCACCGACACTACTACTCACAGGGGATGCCCCGGCCTCGGTCGGGTCTGACTCAGATGAAGAGAGAGCTGGCGTCGCCGCAGCTTGATTTGAGGGCACCTTAGCCATACCAATCCAGGCCGCCAACGACTGCATATTCAGTGGCTTACCCAGCACGATATCGAAACCGGCCCGCTGATAACTGACGATATCATCGGCCTGGATCTGAGCGGTAAAGGCGGCGATATCCAGCTCATGTGATGCCAGCTCATTGATATGTCTGAGCTCTTTGAGTAACTCGATACCAGAGCCGTCCCCCAGCTGTATGTCCAACATGATGGCATCAAAAGCCGTAGCCGTATCGGCGCGATATAACTCTCGTGCTTCACTACAGCTATTGGCAAGGGTGGACTCATGGCCTAAATGCGCCAGAAACCCTTGGGCAACCATGGCATTCACTTTATTATCTTCAATGACTAAGAGATGTTTCTTACTCACCTGATTCAATATCTGCTCGCATGGAGTAACAGCTTGCTGACAAACATGCAGAGGCAGGCTGAAGCCGAAGCAGCTCCCCTTACCCACCTCGCTTTCCACCCAGAGTCTGGCACGATTTCTCGGCCTCTGTTCATCTTCATCAACGGCCGAAGCTACAACAGCTTCCTCATCGGTCTGACACATCAACTCCACCAGCTCTTTACTGATAGCCAGCCCTAAGCCGGTTCCTCTGGAGCGACCAATATTGGGTTGCGAACTATAGGCCTTAAACAGTTGCATTTTCGCATCACTGCTGATCCCGACACCGGTATCGATCACCTCGAAGCAGAGCCTGCCTCCCTCAATCGAGACCTTTAGGCGAACCTCCCCCTGCGGCGTGAACTTGATCGCGTTACCGATCAGGTTAAACAACACCTGCCTCAGCTTAGGGCCATCGATTCTGATGCACTCGGGCAGTTGAGGGCTGTCAAGTACCAGCCTTAACCCGGCTAATCCGGCGCCGGCTAACATGATCGCCACCACCTCATCGAGCAGATCATTGATCGCCACGGGTCTGGGTTCGTTAGTCAGTTTACCCTGTTCGAGACGGGAAAAATCTAAGATATCGTTTAACACAGTCTGCAGCAGCGTACCGCTATATTGTGACAGGGCCAGCATCTGCTTTTGCGCCTGAGGCAGGTCCGAATGACTGAGTAGTGTCAGGGTGCCAAGCAACCCATTGAGTGGGGTGCGGATCTCGTGGCTCATGGTGGCAAGAAACAGCGACTTGGCCTGGTTAGCCTGCTCGGCCATGGTTCTGGCCTGGGCATGCCCCTTGGCCTCGGCATCCAGCTGCCTGTTCGCTATCGCCAGCTCCTCGGTTCGCGCCTCAACGGTGATCTCCAGCGCCGCTTTGTGTTCGGTCAGCTCGGCCGCACTGTCCCTCAACTCGGCCTGTAACTTCTGGTTATGGGCCGTCTTCTGTTTGAACGCCTTAAGTGCATTAGCCATCGCCGTGAGCTCATCATCACCATGGGAGTTGATAGTCACATCGGTATCGCCAAGACTCAGTCTGGACAAGGCCTCTGTAGCCTCATTCAACCTCAGTGCGATCCCTCTGTATATCACCTTATAGATGACCAGCAGGATCACTAAAAACATCAAGATCCCGGTACTCCACAGGCCCGCTTTGGCCCAGGAGAGTTGTTGCAGATAATCGATACGGGCGAGCTCCGCCTGTTGCTGCTGAGTAGCCATCGCATCGTCGACCGACTGATTTAACCCATATAGTTTGTCCGACAGGGCCTGAAGCTGCTTATCCTGCTCTTTCAGCAGTTGAGAGTACTGTTTCTGCGCCGCCAGCCCCTGAGAGACCTGACGCAGTATCACCAACTCCTTCTCAAGCTCCAGTGCCCGGGCGGGATCCCTGATCAACCCCTTGAGCAGCTCCAGAGCGATCAAATCGACCTGGGGGCCGACATTGAACACAGAGGATGCCCCAGGAGAAGCCGGGGACTGCGCAGCAGGTTGGAGTTGATACGAAAAAGAGCCACTCATAGCCGGCGTTTGTGACATGCCGCTGAGCACCTTCAACAGGCCGGTCTCCTGCTCCGGAGACTGAAGCAGCTGCCCAACAAGGGCGATATTATGGATCAGCTTCAAAGCCCGGTTGAGCCTTTCCTGGATATCCAGGTCTTGCTCGATGACGGTGTCGAGCAGATACGCACTCTTGGAGCTACCGGCAACCTCGGGATAAGCCAGACTCAATTTTGCCAGGATAGCCGAATCTACGACGGCCAACTCGGCCTCCAGCAAGCGGGTACTGTGGCTTGCCGCTCTGGCCAGGGCTTCCCCTTGTATCGAAAGCTCTCTGGCGACCGCCAGGCGTTTGCCCACCTGCAGGCCCAGCTGGGACATATCATGAATAATCTCACCCGCCGACAGCTCTAACCGACGGGCACTCTGCACCTCCAGCACCTTAAGGCTCGCTATCGCTCCCAACATATTGGCACTGTTTATCGACAGGGTTCGCCCGATAAACTGCCGCTGGGGCTCCTCTTCGACCCTACCGAGCGCGGTGGCATTTTCGGCCAGGGCATTTGAAGACTGAACCAGTAATCTTGCCGCCTGGGATGCGGGAAGCGCCTCATCATAGAGATATTTATCAGCCAGCTTAACCCAGTAGAGGCTCAGACTCCCCAGAGAGACTAAGAGCAAGAGCAGGAAACCCAAGAGGCAAAATGCCAACATCAGGCGCCCCACTAAGCTTTTCCTCGATAGAGATAAATTACCCACTCATAATCCTTCTGTGTTTAGTGATACAATCTAATTCAGGTATAAAATTCAAGATGACGCAGATCGATGATTGTAAAAAAGAGCCTACTGAGCCAAATAAACTCACTTATATTCTGTTTAGTGCCGCTTCTTATTACAACGAACGCCTATAGCACGCCTGCATCGACAACCTGGTCATTGGAGCAGCGCACTCCCTACAATGTCAAGATTCAACAGGCCAGGGCTCTGGATTATCATCCTCTTAAAAAGACAATAAAGCCATGGAAAATATGCGCCTTAGTGCCCCACCTCAAAGATGCCTATTGGATTGGCATCGATTATGGCTTAGTTCAGCAGGCGAAACGACTCAATGTAACCTTAGAGCTGTTCGAAGCCGGCAGCTATTATGGAAAAAAGAAACAGCTAAGCCAACTCAATCACTGCATGAACCGGGATTATGATGCCATTTTACTCGGTAGTGTCGACCCTAAACTGCTATCTTACTATCACGAGCCTATCACTAAACCTGTCATCGCCCTCGTCAATCGAATCGACAGCCCCAAAATAAAAACCCGTGTCGGTGTCAGCTGGTATCAGATGGGCTGGCATGCCGGTCACTTCATTAAAGATCAGGTTGAACAAAACCATTCCGCTCCCCTTGAGCAGGCTACTAACGGTGAGCAAGGACAAACAACTCTGGCCCTGTTAACCGGCCCCGAAAAACAGGGGGGAAGTGATTGGGTTGAGCAGGGAATTATGGCGGCTCTGGAAAACAGCAGAGTGACCATCTCATCCGTTCGTCACGCAGATAACAATCGTAACCTCTACCGGGATCAGCTGCACTACCTGCTGAACGACCAAACACCTGATTATATCTTAGGCAGCGCCGTTGCCATTGAGGCCGCCATCGGTGAGATACAACATAAGGGTGTAGATAAACAGGTGAAACTGGTCAGCAGTTATCTCTCTCCGGCCGTTCTGCGTGGGCTTTTCAGGGATAAAGTTGCCTTCAGTAGTGATGACTTAGTGGTGCTGCAGGGTAAATTGGCAATAGATGTCATGGTAAGGGTACTGGAGGGGGCGGGTGAATTTGGAGATATCGGCCCCGCCATTCAGATGCTGCAAAAAGATGTGTTAAACGAGGATATCTTAAGCGACAGCCTGGCTCCCGCCGAGTTCTATCCCATTTACAGAGTTAACTAAAAGCAGAGTTAACTAAAATATAAGTTGTAAGTTTTAAGTGGCAAGTAAGAGGTGTCGACTTACAGCTTAAAACTTACAACTTATGGCTAGCTCTTAACCATCCACCGAGGCTGAGAACAGGTACCCTTCACCGTGGACGGTGACAAACAGCTCTGCATTGAGCTTATTTCTCAAACGCCTGATGATCACATCTATGGTTCTGTCGTTCACATCCTGATTGCGATGGCTGGTCTGCTGCATCAAGCGCTCGCGTGACAGCACCTGCTGAGGATGAAGGGCAAACGCCGCCAGCAACTCAAACTCAGCCTTAGTCAACTTTATCAGCTCATCGCCATAGCGCAGCTTGCGGCTGTTAAGCTCGAGAACATAGTTATCGAAAGAGATCTCATCGTCTTTCTGATCCAGCTGCTCGACCACGGCCTTCTCCGCCTTCTTCACCAGCGACATGCGCCAGAGCAGGTTTTTTACTCTGACCAGTAGCTCACGCAACTCGAAAGGCTTAGTCACATAATCATCGGCGCCCATCTCCAGTCCGATGATCTTGTCGATAGCTTCATCACGACCGGTGACCAAAATGATGCCGACATCAGAGCGGCTACGCAGCTCCCTGGCCAAACTCAGGCCATCGACACCGGGAAGGTTGATATCCAGCATTATCAGATCGATGTGCTGGCGATTGAACTCATTCCACATCTGTTCGCCATCCTGAGCCTCATGAACCCGATAGCCCTCTTTCTCAAAATAGCCTTTCAGTCTTGCGCGAATTACAGCTTCATCATCAACAACCAGTACGTTATACGCCACGGTATCTAACCCCACCTCTGAACACTCCCTACATTATTCACATTTTCTCATATTTGCATATAAGCAATGCGTAAAATATTCACCTTCAGCGACATTTATTGTTCAAAAATTAGCGCTGAGATCAATGAAAACAGATTTATAGTAGTAGATTTTTTACTCTGACTATAAACTGGCTTATGCTTATGCCTAAGCATATAAATTTTTTCAGGATCTTTTCTGACTACCAGATTAAGGATAGCGTATGGATGAGAGACGTCAGTTTTCCCGTATATTGTTTAATACTAAAGCCAGCCTCACACAGGGCAGAAATATATGGACCACGAAAATTCATGACTTAAGCCTGAACGGTGCCTTAGTCGAGGAACCCGCCGACTTCACTATCGGTAATGGTGCCCTGTTTCTCAGCTTCTCCCTGCCCGACTCCGATATCGAGTTAACCATGGAAGCTGACCTTGCCTATAAGAAGCAGGGACAACTGGGATTGAGCTGCATCCATATCGACGTCGACAGCATCAGCCACCTGCGCCGGATGCTGGAACTCAACCTGGGAGACTCGGCGCTGCTCAACAGAGAGCTGGAACACTTTATCGATGTTCATGACAGACAAAGCTAAGCTATCTAAATCCACCACCTTCGAATGAAGGTGGTTTAACATTTCCTGTCTGTTTCTTTGATATTGGGTGGATTCTTGAAGGTTCCACCTTCATGGGTATCTATCGCCTCCGGCGAGGGGATGTGCAGATACTTCTATTCATCACCACAAAGTTTGTTAGCCTTCGAATGAAGGCTAATTACATTTCCTATGTTGACTCATTTGATATTGGGTAGGATTACTGAGGCTCGTACCTTCATGGCTATTTATCACCTGCGGTGAGCTTATGTGCAGATACTTCTTCGGGACGCTGTAAAGCCGTCCGTGGCCGCTTAGCGAAAACTTCCCTGTTTTCGATACCCTCAGCCGCATCTACATCAGGATATTCAAAAAAGAGTTAAGCAGACCTCATAAGCCCCACGCATCTTTTTACCGGACAGTTCTGAGTGTTTTCGTCACGAAATAGGAAATAAACCTTTGCAGCAATAGTCTGTAGATTATAGTTTTACCTAAGTGATGAAGCAGTCAAGAACGTTATCTTGCTACATTGAATAAACTGTTAGCTTTCGAGAGATCTATGAGACATCACCTAACTGTATTACTTCTCCTTATTTTGGGTTATCAAGCCGCAGTGGCTGGAGAAATTGCTAGCTTTGAAGGGCCATTGAAAAAATCTTATAAGCTAGCAGGATCGGATTACAGCGAATTCTATCAAACAGGTAAGTTTGCTGATTCATACAGTATGATTTGCAATATGGGGCAGGCAATTCAAGATCCAAAGAGACCTGACTGGTATACCAATAAACCTATTCAGGGCTTAAAACTAGAATTAAGAGCTAGAGCTGCGCTCATAAATTTTAGTAATCAAGTCAAGCCTATGGGCTTTGTTGTGGTTACAAAAAATAGCGATATCCTAATAAATTTCAAGCCCCTTGGTGATAATGTGGGCGGTGAATGGGATGGTGACGTTTTCAGTTCATGGGCTGGAACAGAGACGGATATAAAAGTTTACAGTGAACGATTTGGTAAAAGTGGATATGCCCACTTTGACTTGTTAGATGGAAATGGTTTTTTCTATAAATCAGCTAATAGAGAGTCTCCTGACTATTTCTTGTCTGATTGTAAGCGAATCAAAAAAGAAAAATTACCAGTATACGATTGGAAATAAAGCTAACAATTTACTCAGAAGAACGCAACACGCTTGGCTTGTGCTCTTTCGCCACCAATTTTAGCCAAGCATTGTTGCGCCCATTAGTAAGACGTTATGGTGGAATCGTAGCTTTGTATTTAACGCACTACATTTAAATAGCCCTGGATTCTTATTCAATGGATAATGAAAAAATTAATAAAATCGATTGCCACAATCTACTTTTAGATGCTTGGGAGGAAAAATTCCCAACTGAAAAATTCCATTTTAATAGGGATGGGATTATATCGGCAGAGCATTGGGATAAGTCGGATGTAAAAGTGTTATTTATACTGAAAGAAACAAATAAAGCAAAGCAAAACGTAGTTGATGCTATTTCTCGTGCATTGGTCACAAAATCTAGTGGTTGGTGGAGAGGGAAAGTACTTCGCAGGGTTGGCCGTTGGGCTTACGGTCTTACTAATTATAGTGGGGAAATACCTAGCTTTAAGGATGCTAAATCTCATGGAAAATCATCTACGTGGAATATTGCATATATAAACATGAGAAAAACGGCTGGAGGCCGAAGAACCAATAAAAAAACATTTAGTGCTCATGTAAAAGAATATGCACCATATATTAAAAGGCAGGTTGAATTAATAAATCCTGATATTGTTGTTCTTGGCGGTACTTTTAAACCAGTGAAAGAACATGTATTTCCTGAACTTAAACATATTTGCAAACGAATTCACAAACATAATGACATAGTATTTATTAATGCGTTTCATCCCGCAGCAATAACTAAATCATCAGGGCTTTATCATCAAGTCATGGATAATTATCACAATTATAAAAAACAACACAGTGCATAAGCATCATAACAAGTTACTTAAACGGAAAAATAACAGTTGTCATACTTTTTCTAATCACAATCTCATATGTCAGAGCCAACCCCCTAGCTCATTTCTGTCCAGAATCGTGCCATAGCCAGAAGGTTCTAAATCGAAGAGAAAAACAATCAAGTGTAAACGCGGCTGTGACCTTCGACAGCAGGGATGCTGTCGTAGAGCCCACAGGGATTGTGCTTGCGGCGCGTCACAGAAGTGTTTGCACATAGGCCTGCTGCAAGCAATTAATCCCCAATAAAGTTATGGCTCTCAAAACACTAAATAAATATCAAAATAGCCCAATGAAACCAAAATAAAATTAATAGAGTTAATTTATTAACTCAAGCAACTCATGGATAGTCTTCACCGGATTGATCTTAGCCCCCAGCCCCTCCATCGATTTATGGTAGTTGCGGTGGGGGATAAAGACTTCGGTAAACCCATGCTGCACCGCTTCCTTCACCCTAGGTACGCCGCTGTCTATCGGGCGGACATCACCATTTAAACTTAACTCGCCCATGATGCAGGTGGTTCTGGGGACGACGAAATCATTCAGGCTGCTCAACAGTGCGGTCACCAGCGCCAGATCGATACAGGTCTCTGATTCATCTATCTTCAAACCGCCGACCAGGTTGAAGTAGGTATCGTGAAAGATCTTGGTCCTGGTATGTTTACGCAGTATCCCCGTCAGCATCTTAATACGGTTCATATTAAGCCCCACACAGACGCGCTGAGGAAACTCGCCCTCGGTTTCAGTAGTTAGGCACTGGATCTCAAGCAGAAGGTTGCGATTGCCCTTGCGGATACAGGTGATGGCCGCTCCCGGAGACTGGGTTGTCGAACCGGAGAGAAAGATTTCGCTGGGGTTATCTACACTGATCATGCCCCGCTCGGTCATTTTGAAGATACCTACGGTATCGACATCGCCGAAGCGGTTCTTATTGGCTCTGAGTGTACGCACCTGACCGTCGTTACACTCCAGGTGGGTGAGGCAATCGACGATATGGATCAGAGTCTGGGGACCGGCAGTTTCATTATTCTTGTTGACGTGGGCCACAAGAAACATGGTGACATTGTTCTGCTTACAATATTGGGTCAGTGCCTGAGCACTACCCTTGACCTGAGAGGGGGAACCCGGACTACCATTAGCCAAATCGGTAACGACCGCCTGAATCGAGTCTATCACCGCGAACTTCACCTGCTTCGCCTCGAGCTCGGCGATGATGGCTTCGACACTCGTCTCCGCCATCAGATACAGATTATCTTCATTACAGTTCAACTTAAGACGGTTCACCCGGTTTTTAAACTGTGACAGCGACTCTTCGGCGGTACAGTAGAGTGAGGGCATCAGCTTAGACATACGGGATACGAGATCGGATAAGATCGTGGTCTTACCCGCGCCGGGATCACCCGAGATAATATTTACCGAACCGGTTGTTAATCCGCCGCACAAGACACGGTCGAGCTCACCTATGCCGGTCAGCATCTTTTCGGCTTCAACTTCCTTAACTTCACTGAGCTTCTTCGAGCCACCGCCTACACCACCGGCATAACCGGATACTGAATTACCGGCGGGCTTACCCGAAGTAAGACGGACTTCGGTGATGGTATTCCACTCCTGACAGGCACTGCACTGGCCCTGCCATCTGGGAAAGTCCTGCCCACACTCATTACACACATATGCTGTTTTATTCTTAGCCATAGCTCTTTTATCAGGAAGAAAGATAGTTAACGATTATCGAGGGCCGATTATGACCTAAGATCCCGCCTTGAGAAAGCGACTTTTCCATTCAGGAGTCATTCCTCACCCGGCAGGAAAAAGCTGTGGCCGTCGACGAAATGATAGTGACTAATAATAAAGAGGTATACTATGATAGTTGCGATAATTAGCCTTCAAGTTGTGCCATATGCTGCCGACATAATAGTATCAGCAACCCAATACGATCAGCGACATAGCATTAACCTTAACGGGTGAACGCCCCATAAGAAGAAGCGAGTAGATGAGTTTAGACGAACACAGCGCCTTGATTGAACAACTCAAGCCCCTATTGATGGAGCCAAATTTTCAGGATCTATTTCAGCAGCTGACCGCAGGCGAGTCGAATTCCACTCGTTTCTTACTGAAGATGGAACTCAACCGGATCTCATCTCCTTGTAACCGCATCATAGATCTCAGAGACAAGTCTGAGCTGCCCTGTGAAGAGGTGCTCCACAACAATCAACGCCATTATCTCGACGGCCCGGCTAAAGAGAGCTTTATGCAATCGATGGCCCTGTATCGGGATCAATACACACTCGGTGTTTATGAGCAGGTCATCGAAGAGCATAAGCAGCGTAAGCTGAAGCTACGCAGCAGTGAAATCAATCAGGAACTGGACCATCAAGCCCCTTTTATCGCCAAAGGGGTCGTCTTAGGTAACTACTTTAACCGCAGTGAAGAGAGGATGAATTACAGCATTCGCATCTCGACGCTGCAGCCAGGAAGAGCCGAAGTTGCCGGGATCACAGTCGATCTCTCGGTAGGCGGCGCCCGAATCAGGCTGCCACAGGCCCATAATTTCGATCTGGATAAGCCGATTAGGGTCAAACTGCTTGAACTGAGCGAGGAGTACTATTATGAAGACCTGCAAAAAGGGGTCGATTATCAGGTAGTCGATACTCAGACAAATGCAGAGTACTGCTGGATGCGCCTCAAACGAATCGGCGGCACCGCTGAGCTGGCAACTATGTTGGCGAACCTGATTAAAGGCTACAAATACCGCTACAAGGTCGATATCAATGATGTGTTAGTCGCTGCTACCGGCCTGGGGTTTGAACGGCACTATCTGCCTCACCTTCCTCACCTGCCCCTGTTTGTGGAGCTGGAGGAGGGAGAATATAAAGTCACTCACAAACTCCTCAGCCGCGATAATCAACAGCTACAGCACTTCTTCCGGGATGAGAAGGATATCAGCCAACTATCGGGCATGTTATCCAGTCACAGGTTACACGCACTGTTCAACGAACCGGACAACAAAGATCACAGCCTCTTCTTCTGCTTCACCTTTCAGGCTCAGGGTTGCCTCTTCTTCTACTCGGCAACGCTAGCCGAGTTAAAGAGTAAGAACCTGTTGGCCCTGTTTCTCAGTTTTGGGGCCACCAAGGCCTCCTGGAAAGTTTTTAAACTGGCTCATCATGAGATCAACCACAATCAAGCCTACAAAGCCAGTATGCTTCCCGGGGACAATACCCGTTACTCAGCACTGACAGAAGCGCAGCTCAAGCGGTTTACCCATGTTTTGCAACTGATAAACCTTACCAGTGAAGATGCCGTGCCAGATTACCAGTCGTGGAGCGGCAAGAGCGACAATAAGGTCAATAAGCTCAAGATTTTTGGCCAACAGAAAGTCACGTCAAACCCGATTAAGCTGCTTTCACTTCAATTTAGTGAGAGAAGAAATGAAGCACGCTTCGCCTTTAAGACACAGGTAAATATCACTCAAGGGAAAGTCACGGCCACCGGTTTCACCCACGACATTTCCAGCAAAGGGCTTCAACTCACCCTGGACCAGCCGACTGAATTTGAGAAGACGGCTCCGCTGATGTTGAGTTTCCCTAAATTGCAGCCACTGGCGAAGAAGACAAAACTCAGTCATCTCGCATATCGATTGATAAGAACCCGAAAAAATAACGTCACCATTCACCTGGCGGCGGTGATGGGGCATACCCCCCATGCAGGAGTCGAGTTTTTAAATAAGCTCATCATCCATAATCAGGAGAAACTGGAAAAGGTCACTGAGGCGCACAGTGAGACCAAAGAGCTGGCCGATGGACTGAAGAACCTGTTGATGCGCCACTTAGACTCTGTGCCTTTCTTTATCGAAAAAACAAGCAAAACTGCATATCTGTCGACACTGGGGATCGGTACCCATAAGAATGTCATCATGGATCTCTTCGCGGCTTCGGCCACAGAGCATATGGAATACAACTTAGAGTCCCTGCTCAAGGATGGTCGCCTCAAGAGTGAGTTCGTCGATCCCATCAAGAACATGAAGCCTCAGCATGGTTTAGAATACTTTGAGATCTACCTTCAGGTATCGAGACAGTCTCAGGGCCAGGTCAGGGTGAAGTGTCTTCCACCGGCGGAGATTGGTGATATCAACGCCAGAGAACACTTCATCAATCAGAGCAATAACCTGGGCCGCTTCATGGCGCTCAGAGTCTATCGCGGAGCATCTGGCAAACCGGATCTGAACTATATCCGCCGGGAACTGGAATATATCAACGCACACGCCCCCCATAAATCGAAGAAGCTGGAGAAGCTGTTATGGCGCATCATCGGCGTGGGTGAACTACTGGATATTACCGAAGAGGTGCAGTTGAGATACCCCAACCTCTACGAATATCCGCAGCAGCTTGAGGTTTCGGCCTGAGCCAGAGATGATGGTAATCGATGGAGGTTTACACCTGCATGTAAGAGCGGCTTGAGCCGCGAATGCCAGGCTAGCAGTAACTTGTCAGCCGGATGAATCAGCGGTTTCTGCTCGTTGAGTGGCTGTTCAGGTACCATTGCCGCACCTGAACGAAGTGATCATCAACGGCATCCTTATGGGTCAGCATCTCGGCATGGCCATAGTCATGTTTATAACCCCTATCCTTGGATAACAGGGTGTAGTTCACATCCTTAAACTGACACTCCTCAACCATACGTTTCACATCGGCGGGGTTACCCAATACATGATCTCCCAAGCCGGCGATAAACCATGACTTGGGCCACTTGCCATTTTGTGCGACAACTTTGGCTGCGCTGGCATAATCGAAGCCATCATCATGATCGACCCAATCTCCCCTCACCCAATCTATGCTCTGTGCCAGTGACTGGCGACTTTCGTTATCCATACCCATGCGCCATTTATCGGCGGCCAGATAACCATGACTCCAGGCAATGGCCTGAGCCAACTTATTCCACCCCAGATCGACCATCAGCCACTTCTTCATGGATCTAACCTTAATCCTGCGCTTACTACCGAAGGTAAGAAGTGAAGCGACACTATCCTGAAACAGGGGAAAACGACTAATAGCACTGGCCATGAGCACACCGCCCCATGAGTGGCCACACCAATGCACTTGAGAGACTTTGGGGTGTAAGCCGAGTATATAGTGATGAATCAAGGGCAACTGGTCCCTGATGACCTCCCCCTGCCCACCTTTAAATCCCCGTTGTAACTTAGGGGTACTCAGGCCCCTCCCCTGTGTATCGAGCACATAGACAACAAAGCCGGCCTCGGCAAGGAAGCATGCCAGGCCTCTTCCTTTTTCACTGTAGAAAACACGACCATTAGACATGGCACCATGAAGCATCAGGATAGGCGGTCTGACGAGTTCTGCCGTATCGACTTCACTGGAGCGTATCTCTCTGAGATGGAGCTTTCCACTCAGATAGGGAATAAAATGGGAGACTTGTACTATGGGCACGGCTAGGTTCACTCAGTCTAAGGATTAGATTAACTTACTGAGTCAACAAGGGAAAAACAAGAGCAATTACTCGACTGACAGATGGTAAAACAGACAGAGCTGATTAACCGGATAAAACTCAAAAAGTTAAACAGTCATTTAAAACAAAAAAATCTGTTCATGCAGAGTCATAATGTGGCCTAACCAACATTATGACTCTGTAAAGAACTCAAACTAACCGTAACAGGTATGGCAGCGCTCTCAGATCGAGTTGGCTGATAGCCACATCGGCCAAGCGTTTCAACTTAGGTTTAGCATGATAGGCGATGCCGTAATCGGCCGCCTGGATCATTGGGATATCATTTGCCCCGTCGCCTATGGCCAACCTTTGTCCCCGGGGAATGTTCCAAAGCTGTGCACACCTATCTACTGTGTCAGCTTTAAACTGTGCATCGACCACTGTACCCGAAACGGTACCGACCAGCTTACCCTCTTCGATATCTAACTTGTTGGCATAGGCTGCATCTAAGTTAAGCAGCGCTTTGAGATGTCCGACAAAGGGCGTAAAGCCCCCCGAGGCCACCACTACACGCCAATTGTGTGATTGAAGCTCTCTCACCATCTCAGTGATACCCGGCATCAATGGCAATTTATCACACAAGGTTTGAATAATTGACTCATCGGCACCGGTTAGTTGAGATACCCTGCCCCTAAGGCTCTCTTCAAAATCGAGCTCCCCCTGCATGGCGCGCTCTGTGACTTCGGCAACGGCCTCACCAACACCGGCCATCGCGGCCAGCTCATCGATACATTCAATCTCGATCGCCGTCGAGTCCATATCCATCACCAGGATACCGGGACGGTTAAGCACAGGCTGCTCTGGAGCGATAGAGAAAGCCTCTACACTCTCGATAGAGGAGAAGAGTTGTAGATGAGTAAAATTAAACGGTTCATTACTGCATAGCTCGATGCAGTTAAGTCCGCTCTGCCTGTCGATTAATGCCAGGCTCAAAGGCAGGGCCGACACAGAGATGGCTCTGGCTATCTCAGCCTCTGAAACAGGACTCTCATAGATGAGCCTGAGGCTCGTTGTACCTTCGGGAGCTTGAGATTCGACATGGCGCGACAGAGTCTGGCCATGGTTTTGATAACTGGCTGTCTCTCCATTAGTTAACCAAGAAAACAGTGAAGTGTGGCTCAGACTTTCCATTCGTAACGCATCTCCAACTACCGGGTAGGACCATAATCAATTATGATTAGGTAAACCCAAACAGATTCAGGTATAAAGTGTTTTTTCTAAAAGGACTGAAAAAGACCCATAGAATTAGCAGGCTACTGCAGATTGCCATAGCGCTGACCTTAACAGTGGGTCTAATTCAGCTATGGGAAACTAGCCTACTACAAGGACAACAGCTTCTAAAGTCCCAAACGCAAAAGATGGCAAGATTACTGGTGCAACAAACGGCATATGGCGCCGCACCGGCCCTGCTGCTACAAAATGATGAACAGTTGCAGTGGCTCGCCAGTGCCCTCGTTGAAGACCCTAAGGTGATGTCGGCCAGCATCTTCAGTGAAGATGGCCAGAGGCTCTCATTCGCGCAGAGTGTCACAGATGAGGAGCTTGAACCTGATTCAGAGGAACTCAATAAACTCCTTGAGCGCTACCCCCCTTATGTAGAAGCAGTGACTCAAGATGATAAAAACCTGGGCTTTATCGAGGTCAGGTTAGAGCCCAGATTATTCTTTAACGAGATTAAAGAGGCTCACCAGATCAACATGGAGCAGCAACAGATGATGTTGATCATCGCTGGCCTGATAGGCATGCTGCTATCCCGCTCACTCTCTTTCAAGAGAGCCGATTTTGACCGCCGTAAGACACGGGTAAAGCTGAGACAGAAGCCTGGAAAATTAAGAAAAAGAGAGCAGGAGAAGCTTAAAAAGGCTCTGGAAAAGAGTCAGAAGAGGAAGACAGAGCAAGAAAGGCTCAATGGAGTACAGACTGAAAAAACTGAATAGAGCGGTGATTATTACCAACAGGTTCAGTAGCGGCAAGTAACAAAAAAGGGCTCATAAGAGCCCTTTTATATTTATATCTGCTTATCCCCACGCACGAACAGCAACGGAGAAGAGCGATAACAGACGCAAGCGGATTACAGAGTAACCGCAGCTTCCAGTGTCATTTCGATCATCTCGTTGAAGGTAGTTTGACGCTCATCAGAAGAGGTCTTTTCACCTGTACGGATGTGATCAGATACAGTACAAACACACAGAGCTTTAGCACCAAACTCGGCAGCAACACCGTATAGACCGGCAGCTTCCATCTCGACACCTAAGATGTCCATCTTTTCCATTACGTCGAACATTTCTGGATCCGGTGTGTAGAAAAGATCGGCAGAGAAAACGTTACCAACGCGGAACTTAGTGCCTTTAGCTTCTGCAGCTTTAACAACGGCGCTTAACAGACCGTAGTCAGCGATAGCAGCGAAGTCCTGACCCTTAAAACGCAGACGGTTCACTTGAGAATCGGTACAAGCACCCATTCCGATTAGAACGTCACGAACTTTAACGTCAGTGCTAACCGCACCACAAGTACCAACACGGATAAGGTTCTTAACGCCGTAGTCTTTAATCAACTCAGTCGCGTAGATAGAGCATGAAGGAATACCCATGCCAGAACCCATTACTGAGATACGAGTCCCTTTATAAGTACCGGTGTAACCAAACATGTTACGAACATCGGTAACTTTCTCAACGTTCTCAAGGAAAGTCTCGGCAATGTACTTAGCACGCAGTGGATCGCCTGGAAATAGCACTGTATCAGCGAATGCGCCTTCTGGTGCGTTAATATGTGGTGTAGCCATCTATATAACCCCTTATATAATGAAACTTAGGCCTTACTCAAGATAAGCAGACCTAAACCTTTGTATATGGCGGCCATCATCTAACCGCCAAAACTTGTAATTTGTAAAATTAAAACAAGCGACAGGAGTTTAACCTATCGCTATTAACCTTTACTTAATAAATGTCTCGCCATATTCCATAGGCTCAAGCTTAAAGTAACTTGCTATGGATTGACCCATATCGGCAAAGCTCTTGCGGCGGCCTAAAGAGCCGGCCTCCAGCCCTGCACCATATGCCAATACCGGCACACGTTCACGTGTATGGTCTGTGCCAGGCCAGGTTGGATCACAACCGTGGTCGGCAGTCAGCAGTAGCAGATCATCTTCGCCCATCAATTCCATCAGCTCAGGCAGACGAGAATCGAAATACTCAAGACTTCTGGCATAACCGGCAACATCACGTCTGTGACCGAAGTGAGAATCGAAGTCAACGAAGTTGGTAAACACTATTGTGTTATCACCCGCTACCTTCAGCTCCTCAACTGTCGCATCGAACAGTGCTTCCAGACCCGAGGCCTTAACCTTCTTAGTGATACCGCAATGGGCATAGATATCGGCAATCTTACCGACACTCACCACTTCACCACCGGCATCTTTAAGCTTTTCCAGTACCGTCTTCGATGGCGGCTCAACTGCATAGTCGCGTCTGTTACCCGTACGGGCAAAGTCGCTTGGACCAGTACCAACGAAAGGACGGGCGATAACGCGACCGATATTATATGGCTCAAGCTCTTCACGAACGATCTGACACAAGGTGTAAAGGTTCTCTAAACCAAAGGTCTCTTCATGACACGCCACCTGGAAAACCGAGTCGGCAGAGGTGTAGAAGATTGGCAAGCCACTGGTCATATGCTCGTTACCGAGCTCTTCCAGGATCGCCGTACCAGATGCGTGACAGTTACCTAAGTAGCCAGACAAGCCGGCTCTGGCCAGAATCTTATCGGTCAGCTCTTTCGGGAAAGAGTTAGTATGGTCGCTGAAGTAGCCCCACTCATATAGCACAGGCACACCGGCGAGTTCCCAGTGTCCACTCGGCGTATCTTTACCTGTGCTGAGTTCATCAGCATGGCCATAGGCACCGATGATCTCTACGTCATCACTGAAACCGGCAGGAAGCTGCCCCGTGCTCTCCTTAGATGCCTGAGCGAGACCCAGACGTGCAAGGTTAGGCAGTTTCAACGGGCCTTCACGGCCTTCGTTTGCTTTTCCTTCGGCACACGCTTTTGCGATATTACCGAAAGTATCAGACCCGGCATCACCGAACGCTTCAGCATCTGCTGCCGCGCCGATACCAAACGAGTCCAACATCATAATAAATGTACGTTTCATACTAAATGCTCCGTTACAGATCCGACTCACGGATATAACGATATATCTCAGGGGTCTTCTCTGGTTTCGTGTCGCCTACATGTATGGCTTTCTTGACAGCGGCTTCCGCTTCAGCAAACGCATTTTCAGTTTGCGCATGAATGAAGGCGATTGGCTTATCGGCAGTGATCTCATCACCTAAAGCACAAACCTTAGTCAGACCGACACTGTAATCGAGTGCGTCACCAGGCTTACGACGGCCACCACCTAAGGTAACAACCGCAAGGCCAAGTTCACGCGTATCCATCGCTGAAGCATAACCGGTTTGATCGGCATACACAGGACGAATGATCTTAGACTCCGGCAGGTACAGGCCTGGATTTTCGATGAAGTCAGCAGGCCCGCCAAGACCGGAGATCATACGGCCGAAGATCTCAGCCGCCTTACCGTTATCCAGAACGCGATTAAGCTTCTCTCTCGCATCGGCTTCACTGGAAGCGATGCCACCTAACTGTAGCATCTCTGCACACAAGCCCATGGTCACCTCATAGAGGCGTGGATTACGGTATGCGCCGGTTAAGAAGTCAACTGCTTCTTTCACTTCGACAGCGTTACCTGCACATGAAGCCAGAACCTGGTTCATATCGGTAAGCAAAGCTGTAGTCTTAGTTCCGGCACCGTTAGCTACGGCTGTGATACTGCGAGCCAGCTCTTCCGATGCTTCATAGGTAGGCATAAATGCGCCACTACCGACTTTAACGTCCATAGCTAGAGCATCCAGGCCGGCAGCCAGTTTCTTAGAGAGAATTGAAGCGGTAATGAGTGAGATAGACTCGACTGTCGCGGTATTATCGCGAATGGAGTAGAAACGCTTATCGGCTGGAACCAGGTCGCCTGTTTGACCAATAATGGCTACACCGGCTTCTTTAACAACCTTTCTGAACAGATCACTATCGGGCTCGGTTTGGTAACCCGGAATTGCATCAAACTTATCTAGTGTACCACCGGTATGGCCAAGGCCACGTCCGGAGATCATAGGAACATATCCGCCACATGCAGCAGCCATAGGGCCAAGCATTAAGCTGATAACATCACCGACACCACCAGTGCTGTGCTTATCGATGATAGGACCGTCAAGGTCCAGTGATTTCCAGTCCAGAACTGTGCCGGAATCACGCATGGACGTAGTTAACGCAATGCGCTCATCCATGTTCATATCGTTAAAATACACCGCCATACCCAGAGCAGCAATTTGCCCCTCTGAAACCGTGTTATCGGTAATACCCTTTACGAAAAATTGAATCTCTTCTTTAGACAACGCCTCGGCATTGCGCTTCTTACGAATAATCTCTTGAGCTAGGAACATGGTACTGCCTCCAGAGTGTAACTAGTTTTCATCAATTAGTTACATTCTCTTTAATGAAACACCAAAAGCGTAATTTAATTACAAATCATATTAACCAAGTTTTGATGTTTCCAAATAGATTTAGATCACACTTAACTAAAAAAGATAGCCCTATTTTCCAATATAAAAACAGGGCTTCACTGTTTAGTAACCTTGAGGGCCCTTAGGTGCTTCACCCAGTTCCAGTGTATGCAGAAGGTTAACCAGCAGGCTTGAAGCGCCGAAACGGAAGGTATTTGGTGTAGCCCAGTCGTCTCCAAGAAGACGGGCAGCAAGGCCTAAGAACTCATCGGCAGCAGCGGCATCACGAACGCCACCGGCAGGCTTGAAGCCAACCTTAGTGTTCTTTTCACTGATAACTGTCATCATGATCTCAGCAGCTTCGATAGTTGCATTGACAGGTACCTTACCTGTCGAAGTCTTGATGAAATCGGCACCGGCATCGATAGACAACTCTGAAGCCTTACGGATAAGGGCAGGGTCTTGCAGTACACCAGACTCGATGATCACCTTAAGCAGTACATCTTCACCACAAGCTTCTTTACATGCCTTAACCAGCTCAAAACCAACAGTTTCGTTGCCAGCCATCAGTGCACGGTATGGGAAAACAACATCGACCTCATCTGCGCCGTAAGCGACTGCGGCACGAGTCTCAAGAACCGCGATAGCGATATCATCGTTACCGTGGGGGAAGTTTGTTACTGTCGCGATGCGGATGCTTTCGCAACCCATCTCATTCAGTGTCTTGCGTGCGATTGGAATGAAGCGAGGGTAGATACAGATTGCAGCAGTGTTGCCGGCAGGAGTCTTAGCCTTGTGACAAAGCTCAATCACCTTCTGATCGGTATCATCATCGTTCAGGGTGGTAAGATCCATCAATTCAATGGCTTTTTGTGCTGCTTTTTTTAAATCGCTCATAATAGCTCTCCGAAACGTAATTCAAATAATAAAATGAAATAGAAATCTACGTAGGCGTGCCTGGAGGTGGCATTTTTTTGATTATTGTTATGGCCGGGCCTTCGGGCGTCGCCTTAGATAACACCAGCGGTGATATCTGTTAATTCAGGTATTCAGTGCTGACATTGAGGTAGGGTTCTCAGTAACAGCAATCCTGACACTAGGTCACGACTTGAATCCATGAAGACCGGGAAGGGAAACTGAAATGCGTTGTTTCTGCCTTTCCGCGAAAAGTCCATTTTAGCGCGTAAAACTTTATCTTTATTTTAGGTAAATTTTTAATTAAACAGACTAAGTAAATATAGTTCATGCTTAAGTAAAAATTAAATTTAGAGCCGTGCATTGCACGGCTCTAACAGATGCTTACTCACCTCTAAGAAGAGAGTCTAGGACTATACTCTGAGAGCAGGTCTTAGAACTTGTAAGTAGCAGTCAGGTAGTGTGCGAAACCAGTAGTTTCAAGACCTACGATACCAGCACCATCTTCAAGAAGGTAAACGTCCTGGTAGCCTTTCAGGCCATAACCCAGTGCGTAGTTGTCTGAGTGCCAGTGAACACCGAAGTATGCAGCGCCACCGCTTGAAGACATAGGTACGAACTCGTTACCCCAATCAGTGTCACCACCGAACTGGTAATCAACATAACCCTGGAAAGAAACGAAGCTGCCGTTCTCCAGGAAGTAGAAAGGCTTGAACCAGTTCATAGAGAACTGATAACCGTTCCAATCTTTACGGTTCATGTCATAGTGACCGTATAGGTTCATGCCAGTTTTACCTAACCATGGAACCATAACGTCAGCACCGATACCCCAGAAAGATGCGTTTACATCTTCACCGATTACACCGCCACCCCAGTTGAATAGAGTAGAGAAGTAAACTTCCTGGATTGGACCAGCTGAAAGGTCCCAACCAGTAATAGCATCGATAGAGAAGCGTGGAGCAAACTTCATGAACATCTTGCTCTTGCCAGTGCCTTCAGCCTTATCGCCTGAATCACCAGATGCAAGGTTGAATACATCAACATAACCGTATAGGTCAACAACACCAGCGCGACCGCCGAATTCCATTTCCAGGTAATCGTGTCCGCCGTCATCAGCGTCAGAGCGTGGAAGTTCGTTGAACGCGTACATAGCGTTGAACTGCATCCAAGCGTAGTCGCCAGCGCGGATATCGTCACCACGGTCAGCAGCGAAAGTTGGTGCAGACATTGCTGCTACAGCTGTTGCTGCTAGTGCTAAAGTTTTAACGTTTTTCATCATCAACCCCATTTATTTTATGGTGTGCCGCTCTTTTAAAAAGAGTCAGCGTTTCTTTTTATCGTGCCGCATTTTACCCACTTTGTGCCAAAGCACAACCGTATTAATGTAAAATTGCGAACACTAAGTTTTAACATTGAATCAAATAACTGTTTACTACTAGTTTTTTCACACAATTTCGTATCGCATTCTAGACAAAAACGTAAATTGAAATTGTGTTTGTCCTCACACAGCTAATCTTTAATCTGTTAAAAATTAGCTGTATGTTTTAAAAATTTAAATCTGAAAAATGGCTGTGTTAACTTAGACTCTGCTCTGTTGAGCAGAGTCATAGTTCAGGGGCACCCCCCTGGATTACCTAACGTTTATAACATTTATGTTATAGAGCCAGGAATAGACCCGCTAGAGTCGCACTCATCAAGTTAGCAAGAGAACCAGCAACTACTGCACGCATACCTAGCTTAGCTAAGTCGTGGCGACGAGTTGGTGCCATAGCACCCAGACCACCGAGAAGAATCGCGATTGAAGATAGGTTAGCGAAGCCACACAGAGCAAAAGAGATAATCGCTTTTGTTCTATCTGTCATAGCAAGACCTGTCTCAGCAACAACCATACCGCCATCAGCGATGTCTTTCATGTATGGAGCGAAGTTCAGGTAAGCAACGAATTCGTTAACAACAATCTTCTGACCGATGAATGAACCAGCAACCAGTGCTTCGTTCCAAGGTACACCGATAAGGAATGCAAGAGGCATGAAGATGTAACCTAGAATCAATTCCAGAGTTAGGTTTTCCATACCGAACCATCCGCCAACACCGCCGATGATGCCGTTCATCATGGCAATCAAACCAACGAACGCCAGAAGCATTGCACCAACGTTAAGCGCTAGATGCATACCAGATGAAGCACCTGCAGCAGCAGCGTCGATAACGTTAGCTGGCTTATCAGGATCTTCTGGAAGCTCGTCCATCTCGTTCTTAGCTTCTTCAGTTTCAGGGTGCATCAGCTTAGCCATTAATAGACCACCTGGTGCTGCCATGAATGAAGCGGCAACTAGATATTCGATTGGTACACCCATCTGCGCATAACCGGCCATTACTGAACCTGCGATAGATGCCAGACCACCAACCATGATGGCAAACAGCTCTGAGTTAGTCATAGTCGCGATGAACGGACGTACAACTAGTGGAGCTTCAGTTTGACCAACGAAGATGTTTGCCGTTGCTGACATTGACTCTGTGCGGCTAGTACCCAGGGCTTTCTGTAGTGCACCACCGATAATACGGATAATCCACTGCATCACACCCATGTAATAAAGAACTGCAATAAGAGAAGAGAAGAAAACAATGACTGGAAGTACGTTGATGGCGAAAATGAAACCAACTTTGAAGTTAGCCAAATCACCGAACAAGAAACCGATACCGTTTTGAGCATAACTGATAACGCTAGATACGCCATCTGAAACACCCTTTAGAATATCTTTACCGACTGGAACATACAGAACGAAGCCACCGAAAGCGGCCTGAATTCCTAATGCACCGAAAACGGTACGCATGTTAATTGCTTTTTTATTATTCGATAACCCGAACGCTATCGCAAGTAGGGTGACCACCCCTACTACACTCATTAAAATATCCATTAACCATCACCCTATTTGTTAATACTTTTTAATTATGTTGTTAACCAACCTTTTTCGAGTTCGATTATACCCGACCAAGTAGTGAAAATCGTCGTTTTGATCAAATTTTTGAACTTTAATTTCAGCCATTTAACAACAATATCCGATGCGACCAACACCTGTTTATTTAAAAATAAACTAAAGGTCAAAGAGTTGGAGCGTATTTAAAAAAGCATGTTCTGAAATAAGAACATTAGATTTTTTCTTTAAATTCGCTATTTCTTCGACGATCGAATGTAAAACAAGCGGTGTATTGCGTGTTTCAATCGCGTTTTCGGGGGCCATTGAGGGAGAATCTGTCTCGATAAGAAAAGAATCCAAAGAAATGCTTGCAATGCAATTTTTAAGTTTTCTTGCTCTATCGTTCAAAATTAACCCACCTATTCCCAGCTTATAACCCAGTCGAATATACTCATTGGCAAGCTCTGCCCCGCCATAAAAACCATGAATGACTCCCCCTCTAGGCAGAGCATACTGCTTTAATAGCGTGAGCATCTCATTGTGAGCTTTAACAACATGTAAAATAATAGGCAATTCCAGCTCTTTTGCCAGTTGAAGTTGGCGTTCGAACTGAGTTAACTGTATCTGCCAGTTAGTTTTTCGTATTTTATCCAGGCCACACTCTCCGATGGCGACCAGATTTTTGTCATCACGGACAGTTTCGACTCTCGATTTCAAAGCTTCAAATACAGTTAGCGAATCAGATTGACAATACCAGGGGTGGATGCCTAAGGCGTAAGGGCAGTTGAACTGTTTGGCGACGGCGATTTGCCTATCCCAAAGCTCAGGAGATACCCCGGGAATAATGGCCGACTCGATGCCGGCACGCTTCATTGCATCGAACAACTCGGCGCGGTCGCTATCGAACTCAGGAAAGTCCAGATGGGCATGACTGTCGATTATTTTTAATCCGGTTGGCTCGACACCATCAGTCTGCGCAGAGCTAGTCATCGACACCCGACCTCCCCTCAGGTCTATCAACAACCATCTCTTCAGGCTGTTGAGCAGTAGGGGGATTTGCCTCCTCCCTGCTCTCTGGTTCCGGCTCGTTAAGCCTGGGGGCGCAACTCCGGCGATTTTCGGGGGTGAGTCCCATTCGGTCACACCAGTTGGTATAAGCGTTCCACAATCTAACGATAAGGTTCATCTGTTCTCCCGATAATCACCGTTCCGTACCTGGCTATAATCATATATAAGACATAAAAAAACCCCAAACTGACGTATGGGGTTTTAATTATGCTAAAGCCTGAAACAAACTTTCAAAACTGACTCAGACGACCACAGTTCAGATTGCGATCCTAGTTCTCACGAGTCTTAGCGAAGTGAATATCCGGATAGCGCTCCATAGAGAGGTTCAGATTAACCATGGTCGGCGCAATATAGGTCAGATTGTCACCGCCATCCAGCGCCAAGTTGGTACTACACTTGCGTCTGAACTCCTCCAGCTTTCTTTCATCGTCACAATATACCCAGCGGGCGGTGGCGACACTGATAGCCTCATAGATAGCTTCGACCTTATACTCAGTTTTCAGGCGTCCTACGACCACCTCAAACTGCAGTACCCCGACGGCACCAACAATCAAGTCGTTAGAGTCTATCGGTCTGAATACCTGAACCGCTCCCTCTTCCGAGAGCTGAACCAGCCCCTTCAGCAGCTGCTTCTGTTTCAGAGGATCTTTGAGACGAATACGACGGAACATCTCGGGTGCGAAGTTAGGTACGCCGGTAAAGCGCAGTTTTTCACCCTGAGTAAAGGTATCACCGATACGCATGGTTCCGTGGTTGTGCAGTCCGATAATATCACCCGGGTAGGCGGCTTCGGCGCGATTTCGGTCACCCGCCATGAAAGTCAGCGCATCGCTGACATTCACATCTTTACCCAAGCGCACATGATGCATCTTCATGCCCTGCTCATATCGACCGGAACAGATACGCATAAAGGCCACCCGGTCTCTGTGTTTAGGATCCATATTCGCTTGGATCTTAAATACGAAACCACTGAACTTCTCCTCTTCCGGCTGCACCTCTCGCACTTCGGTCTCACGACCCTGAGGTTTCGGAGCCCAATCAACGATGCCATCGAGAATATGATCGACACCAAAGTTACCTAAAGCGGTACCGAAGAAAACAGGTGTCAATTCACCGGCAAGAAACAGCTCCAGATCGAACTCATTAGATGCACCTTGAACTAATTCCAGCTCTTCACGCACCTCTTGCGCATAGGTACCAATGGCAGCATCCAGTTCCGGATTATCCAGCCCCTTGATGATTGTCGAGTCCTGAATCGTATGCCCCTGACCACTCTGGTAGAGGATGACCTCATCACGAAGAAGGTGATAAACACCTTTAAACTCTTTACCACAACCGATCGGCCAGGTAATTGGCGCACAAGCAATATTGAGTACGTCCTCGACCTCATCCATCAACTCTAAGGGATCGCGAATATCACGGTCGAGTTTGTTCATAAAGGTAACGATAGGTGTGTCGCGCAGCCGGGTGACCTCCATCAACTTGATGGTGCGTTGCTCAACACCTTTTGCCGAGTCAATCACCATCAAACACGAGTCAACGGCAGTCAGAGTACGATAGGTATCTTCGGAGAAGTCTTCGTGACCCGGGGTATCAAGCAGATTAACCAGCGCATCGTTATAGGGAAACTGCATCACAGATGTCGTGATAGAGATACCACGATCTTTTTCCATCTCCATCCAGTCAGACTTAGCGTGTTGACCGGACTTCTTACCTTTTACAGTACCAGCCTTCTGCAGCGCCTGACCAAATAGGAGTACCTTCTCGGTGATTGTTGTCTTACCCGCATCGGGGTGAGAGATAATGGCGAAAGTACGACGCTTGTCGACCTCAACTTTATTGCCTGACATGATAACCTGCAGATTCCGGTGTTCTAAAAGCCGGCAATTATAGCGGTTAGACCCGGGCTTGGCTAGACAGTGGCAAGCAGATTAAAGCTGCAGAGTCGATGAATATAAAAATTTTAGCTTTCGAGGAGGAGTTTAGGGCTTAAGTAAGTCAGGCCGGTGTGGCATAAAAGTGGAACCATATTTAGTGAGAGCAATCGGTCACCATGCAACCCGAAACCCGGCTGCATGGCATAACCAATAAAGCGAGAAGCCTTAATGACTCTTTTCAGCCGCTTGTTCTGCACTAAGTTGAGCATTTATTTTAGCCAGCTCTATTCTTGCGTATCTATGTTCGACAAAGTCATAGATATTGGTCGCTAATGCGAGCCTGAAATAGTTGGCCGCATCGCTGTTATCTCCCTTCTGCTGAGCAATCTTTGCAATATAGAAGTAGGCTTCACATAAACGCTCCGCATACTCATTGGGATGAGAGAGCCCCTCTTTAGCCGCAGCAAAGATCTGCTCCCGCGTTTTTTTCCCCAGATAGAAATCAACTAATTCATTAGACCAGGCATCGGGAGTGAGCTGAGTGCGGTTATATTCGAGCCTGAGCTTCGCCTGTTCAACACTTATCTCACTTTCGGTCAGGTAAAGCCAGAGAGCGCGGTAACCATCTGTTTGATCTAATGAGTAGAATGACTCCATATCTTCAACCGCTAAACTGTTTCGCTCAGCATAATATAATGCGATACCACGATTTAAGAAGGCATAATCATAGTCGGGTGAGAGCTCCAGCACGGCGTCAAATGCTTCATAGGCGCTTTCAAACTCCCCCTCCTGGGTATAATAGATACCGATGAAGTTATAGGCATCGGCTAGATTAGGCTGCAACTTCAGCGCCTGGTGAAAGTCGATTCGACTCAAGATCCTCAAACCGACACTGTCGTAGATGACACCACGGTCATAGTGAAATCGGGCTCTCTGCTCGTCGGTCAACTCGGCTGATGATAGAATTTCGTTTAACTTAGCGAGGGTTACCTCCAGCTTATAATCGGGCATCACAGGCTCTACCATCACCTTGCCCTGTTCGCTCCCGCCAGAGTGAGTCGAAACACATCCTGTAAGCAAAATACTCATACCAGCCAAAACTACAACTGCGACTGTTCGCATTTTTTGAATCATCCATTTAACCCTTTGAGTTCACCAGTGCCTGTAATCATAGCAATCCGCTATCACTACGGCTATCAAGGATTTAAATATTTCATCAATCAGTTAGCAAAAAAAAGGAGACCCTAAGGTCTCCTTTCTTATTCAACATACCTTTAACAGGTAGGTTTACTCGGCTGGTGCCGCTTCAGCTTTAGGCGCAGCTTCTTTCATAGAAAGACGTACACGGCCCTGGCGATCGACTTCCATCACCTTAACCTTAACTTCCTGACCTACCTGTAGGTAGTCAGAAACGTTAGCTACACGCTCTTCGGCAATCTGAGAGATATGAACCAGACCATCTTTACCCGGTAGGATAGTAACGAACGCACCGAAATCGACGATACGAACAACTTTACCGTTATAGATGGTGCCAACTTCAACTTCGGCAGTGATCTCTTCGATGCGGCGGATAGCTTCTTTAGTTGCTTCACCATTTGCAGATGCGATCTTAACTGTACCATCGTCTTCAAGTTCGATAGTTGTACCAGTCTCTTCGGTAAGTGCACGGATAGTTGCACCACCTTTACCGATAACATCACGGATCTTCTCAGGGTTAATCTTCAGCGTAGTGATACGTGGTGCATGGTCAGAGATCTCTTCACGGTGGCCGGAGATCGCCTGATCCATAACATTCAAGATATGAACACGAGCGCCGTAGGCTTGCTGAAGAGCGATCTGCATAATCTCTTTAGTGATACCTTCAATCTTGATATCCATCTGCAGAGCTGTAATACCGTCACGGGTACCGGCAACTTTAAAGTCCATATCGCCAAGGTGGTCTTCATCACCCAGAATGTCTGAAAGTACAACGAAATCATCGCCTTCTTTGACCAGACCCATAGCGATACCGGCAACAGATGTCTTGATTGGTACACCGGCGTCCATAAGCGCAAGTGAAGTACCACAAACTGATGCCATAGAGCTTGAACCGTTAGATTCAGTGATTTCAGATACTACGCGAACGCTGTATGGAAACTCTTCTGCAGAAGGCATAACGGCATTAATACCGCGCCATGCCAGCTTACCGTGGCCGATCTCACGACGCTTAGGTGAACCAACCATACCTGTCTCACCAACAGAATAAGGAGGGAAGTTATAGTGCAGCATAAAGCGGTTAGTGTACTCACCCATGATGCTGTCAACTTTCTGAGCATCACGCTCGGTACCTAAGGTACAGGTAACAAGCGCCTGAGTTTCACCACGAGTGAACAGTGAGCTACCGTGTGTACGTGGAAGTACACCGGCCATTACGTTCAGGGCACGTACCATATCTGGTTCACGACCATCGATGCGTGGGTTACCGGCGATGATACGGCTACGAACGACGCTCTTCTCCAGGCTACCTAGCAACTTACCTACTTCACGAAGATCGACTTCAGGATTCTCTTCAACCAGCTTCTCAATTGCTGCATCCTTCAGTGCATTAACCGCATCACGACGCTCAGTCTTATCAGCAATCTGATAAGCAGCTGTCATCTCGGCTTCAGCGAGTTCCTTGATCTTAGCAACCAGCTCGGCATCGGCAACAGGTGCTGTCCAGTCCCATGCAGGCTTGCCTGCTTCGGCTTTTAGCTCTTCGATTGCGTTGATCACAACTTGCTGCTGGTCATGGCCATAGACCACACCACCAAGCATAACCTCTTCAGGAAGTGATGCCGCTTCAGACTCAACCATCAATACCGCACCTTGAGTACCGGCAACGACCAGATCAAGTTGACTATCTTCAAGCTGGCTAACATTTGGGTTAAGTACATATTCGCCATCAACGTAACCGACGCGAGCTACACCCAGTGGGCCGTTGAAAGGCAGACCAGAGATAGACAATGCAGCCGAAGTACCAATCATCGAAATAACATCAGGATTGATTTCAGGATCGACAGAAACTACTGTGATAATTACCTGAACTTCATTCTTGAAGCCATTTGGAAATAGTGGACGAATAGGACGGTCAATAAGGCGGGCAATCAATGTTTCGTTTTCAGATGGACGGCCTTCACGCTTAAAGAAACCACCTGGGATTTTACCTGCAGCGTAAGTCTTTTCCTGGTAGTTAACCGTTAATGGAAAAAAGTCACGACCTGGCTCTTCGGCTTTCTTACCAACAACAGTAACTAATACTGTTGTATCACCCATACTTGCCAAAACTGCTGCGTCTGCCTGACGTGCAATAACCCCAGTCTCTAACGTGACTGTGTGCTGACCATATTCAAAACTCTTTACGATTGGATTCACGTGAACCATTCCTTAAATTTAATAACCTTAATTTCGCCGACAAGTATACTTCATCTCTATTAAAGAGATAAAGGGCACATAGTGATGACAAAGCGGAAACTTTTCTCTAAAGTGAGTAGTAAGTGAAAAATTTCTTATGGAATCGCCATAAAACCTGAATTTTTGGTATCAGCTCCCTGGTATAAAGGATGGTCAAATGAATGCAGGCTTTAAATCTCTAACCTGGAAACAGACGAGTCTTGTCGTTTTTTCCGCACTTTTCTTTGCAGTCGCAATTTTTATTGTCGAAGTTGCATTGGTGGGGGTGTCTGCTAGAGATGAGCTGAAGGTTTCACAAACTGAACTGCTGGACTCGGTTGAACAGCCGTCGGCTAATGCCGTATGGGCGCTCGATGATAACCTGGCCAAGCAAACTCTTGAGGGCGTATTAAAAGTCGAGCACGTTGGCTCTGCGGTTGTTGAACTCGACGATGGCTCAATGTTTGTCTCTGTTTCCAGTGCCGCCTCCCATCCCAATATTTTTGAAGAGCTGAGCGACAAACTCTTTGGCGACCTGAAAGAGATCTCACGCTCCCTCTATCGGCCCTTCTACTTCGAGGGAACAGAGAAGCAGCAGCTCATCGGCACCTTGACGATTTTATATGACACCCAAGGATTGACTGACTCACTGTTTTCTCAATTAAGATTTAGCTTAATCGGTACACTTGCACGAGCACTGCTAATCACTCTGGTACTCTCATTTGTCTTTCACCGCTTCTTGACCAAACCCATAGCCGAGATCAGTGAGGCGATAGATAAGATCGATCCTGAATCTCCGGATGAAAACTTACTGCCTATGGATAAGTCCCATAAAGATGATGAGCTGGGGCTGGTAACATCTAAGTTTAATCAGATTCTGATCCAGTTTGGTCAGACACAGAGTAAGCTTCGAAAGATGGCGACCCGGGATCCCCTGACCGGTTTACCCAATCGAACTTTACTTCTGGAAACCATTGCCGTCACGATTCAAAGAGCCCGGGTGCATAGAAATCAGTTTTGCATGCTGTTTATCGATCTCGACCGATTCAAGAATATTAACGATTCACTGGGCCATGCGATTGGCGATCAGTTTTTGGCCAGGATTGCCCGGGTACTCGAACGCGTGGTCGGTGATAACGGTACCGTAGCCAGACTCGGTGGCGATGAATTTGTTATCTTAGCCGACGAGATACGCACGCCGGACCAGGCAGCCGACTTTGT
Organism: uncultured Shewanella sp.; assembly: GCF_947501225.1. Taxonomy (GTDB): domain Bacteria; phylum Pseudomonadota; class Gammaproteobacteria; order Enterobacterales; family Shewanellaceae; genus Shewanella. The sequence goes on along the minus strand of NZ_CANMUW010000001.1, from coordinate 129,121 downwards.
TGATAAGCTGCTTATCCAGCTTAACACTCCCATGCAGCTCAACGAGCATACCATTCACCCTGCCGCCTCCGTAGGTATATCCATCTACCCCGACGATGGCATGAGTGCAGAGGATCTGATCCGTCACGCGGATATCGCCATGTACAGTGCAAAGGCGGCCGGTTCAAACCAGTGGGCTTTCTTCAAGCAGCAGATGACAGAGCGTGCAGCCGTCAGGTTGCGTACGGAAGCATCACTACATGATGCGTTGAAAAACGAAGAGTTTATCCTTCACTATCAACCTAAGTTTGATATAAAAACCGGCAAGGTCGTTGCTTGTGAGGCCCTGATCAGATGGCAGAAAGATGGTCGCTTGATAAGCCCTATGTCATTCATCCCCGTGGCTGAAGAGACAGGTATCATCATTCCCATTGGCCGCTGGGTCATAGAGGAGGCCTGTAAGACCATCAGAAAGTGGCAGAACGAGTATAACTTCGCCCTTCCCATTGCCGTCAACGTAGCCTCACAGCAGTTTGCCGATTCGAGCCTTGTTCCCGACATCAAACAACTGGCGATGAGATATCAAATAGATCCGGAACTGTTGGAGATAGAGATCACCGAAACATCGCTGATGAACGATATCGAACTTGCAATCACTAAGTTACAGCAGTTAAAGTCGGCCGGTTTCGGTATCGCGGTGGACGATTTCGGTACCGGTTACTCCTCTCTCTCCTACCTGAGACACCTGCCCATTACGACGATGAAAATTGATCGCTGTTTCGTTACCGATCTACCCAATGAAAGTGCCATTGCATCGACGATTTTGATGCTGGGTAAGCAACTTAACCTGAACATAGTTGCAGAAGGCATTGAAAATGAACAGCAGTTAGAGTGGCTTAACAGTAATAACTGCCAGATAGGACAAGGGTTTTATTTCAGCAAGCCTGTGACACAGCAAGAGTTTGAAGATACACATATCAAATCCCAGACTGCGAGTATTACGCATATATAGCCCCTAGCCCCTAGTAACTCAGCTCTCTCACCTTCTTACAGGCAATAAAAAAGGAGGCCTGGGCCTCCTTGATCTAAGTCGGGTCGAAATTAACGACGTAGACCTAGCTTCTTGATCAGTTCCTGGTAACGAACATTTTCAGTACGCTTCAGGTATGCAAGAAGTTTACGACGTGTGTTAACCATACGTAACAGACCACGACGTGAGTGATGATCATGCTTGTGCTCTTTAAAGTGACCTTGCAGATGGTTGATCTGTGCAGTTAAAAGAGCTACCTGAACTTCAGTAGAACCGGTATCGTTTTCACCACGACCGAATTCAGCCAGGATTTTTGCAGTTTGTTCAGCATTTAGTGACATGTTGTCTCTCCAAGTAATGCATTAATAAGCTTTAGCCAATCACTAACTCAGCTAAAGTAAGCGCGGCATTTTACCTATTTCAGGCAAAATACGCAATAACTATCTGCACCTTAAGCGGCTAAACCCCGGTACAGCTAGTATTCGATAAGATTAGTTAGACTCTGAAGATGAGTCTCGCACCACAATCAGACGCTTAGGTGCTAACAAGCCATCATCATTTATCGAACCAATCCCAACAAATTTATGTTCATTACCGATAGTGATCCGCACAAGCTCTCCCTCATCAAGGTCTTTAATGAGAGGGGCCTGAACCGGATTACCATTCATCAGGTAGGGCTCTACACTGTCAGGCAAGTTAGCTTCCTTAAACTTGCTCACGGCCGTGTCCATAGGCAGCAACAGAGGGTCCAGAACCGACTTAGGGTCGACACCCTCAGCCTCGGCCTTAGCCACCATATCGTTGAGCTGCTCCAGGCTAACCATACGCTCGTAAGGGTAGCCGGCAACCTGAGTACGACGCAACATGATAACGTGAGCACCACAGCCTAACATCTCACCCAGATCATCGGTAATAGTACGAATATAGGTGCCTTTCGAGCAGTGGATGTCCAGAGTTAACTCATCGCCTTCGAGGCTGATAAAGTTAAGCTCAAATACATTGATAGGGCGCGCTTCTCTGGGAACTTCGATACCTTCACGGGCATACTTATACAAAGGTTGCCCCTGGTACTTAAGCGCCGAATACATGGAGGGAACCTGCATGGTCTCGCCACGGAAGTGCTCCAGAGACTCCATCAACAGCTCTTGCGTGAAGTTAACAGGACGAGTCTGAACAACCTCACCGTCTGAATCGCTGGTGTCGGTTCTCTCCCCAAGCTTAGCGGTAACTGTGTAGCGTTTATCGGCATCGAGAAGATGCTGAGAAAACTTTGTCGCCTCGCCCAGACAGATTGGAAGCATACCCGTTGCAAGCGGATCGAGCGCACCGGTATGTCCGGCCTTAGCCGCATTAAAGATACGTTTGACCCTCTGCAGAGCAAAGTTCGAGCTCATGCCGGTGTCTTTATCCAGGAGTAGGATTCCATCGATAAAACGACCACGAGAACGACGAGCCATTAATCTTCACCTTCCGAGCCGTTATCGCTGTCGGCAGCTCTTTTATCGTCCGAGTTACTCTTCTGCTTAGCTTCATCGTTGCTGATAACACGGGAAACAAGGTTAGACATACGCATACCTTCAACCAGTGAGGAGTCGTAAACAAACCTTAGCTCAGGCATGACTCTAAGCTTCATTCGTCCGGCAACCAGCGAACGAATATAACCAGATGCACTGCTTAGCGCCTCCAGCTTCTCCTCTACAACCTCTTTATCTTCTTCGAAGAAGGTAACGAACACCTTGGCATAACTTAAATCACGTGAAACGTCGACGTCATTTACCGTTACCATGCCGATGCGAGGATCCTTTATATCACGCTGCAGTACTTGCGCCAGCTCCTGTTGAAGTTGCTGTGCAATACGTCGCGTACGACTAAATTCTCTTGCCATAATATTTTGCCATTCATCTGTAATAAAAAGGGCGGCTAGCGCCGCCCTCTTAATGCTTTACTCTTCTAAGGAGCGTGCTATTTCGACTGTTTCGAAGACTTCTATCTGATCGCCAACTCTGACATCATTATAGTTCTTCACACCGATACCACATTCCATACCGTTACGAACTTCGTTAACGTCATCTTTAAATCGACGTAATGACTCAAGTTCACCTTCGTAGATAACAACATTATCACGAAGTACGCGGATAGGTGCGCTGCGCTTGATGGTACCTTCAGTAACCATACAACCAGCGATAGCACCGATCTTAGGAGACTTAAACACATCACGAACTTCAGCAAGACCGATAATAACTTGCTTAAACTCTGGAGCAAGCAGACCGCTCATCGCATTTCTGACTTCATCGATCAAGTTATAGATAACGCTGTAGTAGCGTAGGTCTACACTTTCGGCTTCGATCACTTTACGCGCCTGTGCATCGGCACGAATGTTGAAACCAATCATGATAGCGTTAGACGCTGCAGCCAAAGTCGCATCAGTTTCGGTTAAACCACCAACGCCGCGGGCGATGATATTAACCTTAACTTCATCGGTTGAAAGCTTGTTGAGTGAATCTGCAATCGCTTCCAGTGAACCTTGAACATCAGCCTTAAGGATGATGTTTAGCTCCTGAACTTCACCTTCAACCATGTTAGCGAACATGTTCTCAAGCTTAGACTTCTGCTGACGTGCAAGCTTAACGTCACGGAACTTACCTTGACGATAGAGTGCTACTTCACGCGCTTTACGCTCATCACGAACCACTGTAGCTTCATCACCGGCCGATGGAACGCCCGAAAGACCTAAAATTTCTACAGGAATCGATGGACCCGCTGACTTGATGGCACGGCCATTCTCATCACGCATAGCACGAACTTTACCGTACTCGAGACCACAAAGAACGATATCGCCCTGCTTAAGTGTACCTTCCTGAACCAATACAGTTGCAACCGGGCCACGGCCCTTGTCCAACTTAGACTCAACAACAACACCGGCTGCCATGCCTTCTTTGATAGCTTTAAGCTCCAGTACTTCCGCTTCTAGCAGAATACCCTCAAGAAGTTCATCGATACCTTCACCAGACTTAGCAGAAACATGAACAAACATGTTGTCGCCGCCCCACTCTTCTGACATAACGCCATGCTGAGATAGCTCAGTCTTAACACGGTCAGGATCCGCTTCAGGCTTATCGATCTTGTTGACTGCAACGATCAATGGAACACCACCCGCTTTCGCGTGTTGGATAGCCTCAATCGTTTGTGGCATAACGCCATCATCGGCAGCAACAACCAGGATAACGATATCCGTAGCCTGAGCACCACGGGCACGCATAGCGGTAAACGCCGCGTGACCAGGAGTATCAAGGAAGGTGATCATGCCATTGTCAGTTTCAACATGGTATGCACCGATATGCTGTGTAATACCACCCGCTTCACCTGAAGCGACTTTAGCGCGACGGATGTAATCGAGCAACGAAGTCTTACCATGGTCGACGTGACCCATGATAGTAACAACTGGAGCGCGAGACTCGGCTTGAATGTTAGCGTCACGATCTGACAGCACTTGGTGCTCCAGTTCGTTTTCACGAGTCAGAACAACTTTGTGACCCATCTCTTCGGCAACCAGTTGAGCAGTTTCCTGATCCAGCACCTGGTTAATGGTAACCATGGAGCCCATCTTCATCATCTGCTTGATGATCTCAGTAGCCTTGATCGACATCTTAGATGCAAGCTCAGAAACTGAAACCGTTTCACCGATTCTTACATCAGTCTTAACTGCTGCAACAGGTTTTGTGAACGCATGGTCCATCGACTCAGGCGCAACACTGCGGTTGTTACGGGCATTACGACCACCGCGTGCATTACGGTTATCACGACGGTTGTCTTTACCACCGCGACGCTTGCCTTTACCTGTGTTAGCTGAAGCACTGTCAGCATTTGCAGCAGATGTAGCCTTGCGAGGACGACGTCCACGCTTTTCAGCATTGGCATCGGCAGTATCTTCTGCAGCACGTGCCTCTGAAGAGGTCGTTACATGGTGATCGCTACTCTTCTCCAACTCTTTACGCTGCTTCTCTTCTTCAGCCCAACGCTCAGCATTTTGCTCTGCAAGCTTTCTAGCCTCTTCGGTCGCTGCTTTAGCTTCTTCATCGGCTTTAGCTTTAGCAGCAGCATCTTTGGCAGCTTGTAGCTTGTCGGCCTCATCTTGAGCCGCTTTCTCTTCTGCGGTAGGCGCTGCAGGTTTAGCCTTAGCGGCAGCACTTGCCTTAGCCTTCTCCTTTGCTTCAGCCTCAGCCTTAGCCTTAGCTTCTGCTTTCGCCTTAGCCTCTGCTTCGGCTTTCGCTTTTGCTGCCGCTTCTTCGGCTGCTTTCGCTTCGGCTTCGGCTTTTGCCGCAGCTTCTGCTTCTGCTTCTGCTGCAGGGTCACGCTTAACGAAAGTGCGCTTCTTACGAACTTCGACTTTTACATCTTTTGAACCACTACCAGAACCAACACTTAACGTAGACACTGACTTGCGCTGAAGTGTCATTTTAGTTGGAGCCGTATCGCCGCCATGTTGTTTCTTTAAAAAGTCCAGCAACTGCTGCTTCTCTGATTCAGAAACTGTGTCAGCTTTAGTTTTCTTAATACCGGCTTCGGAAAACTGCTCAACTAATCTGTCTGCGCTTTTTCCTACTTCACTGGCCAGTTTTTCTACTGTTGTATCTGCCATCTGTTAAATCCCCTCTGTTGAGCGAGTTATTCTTCGTCGCCAAACCAACAGATATTACGGGCTGCCATGATGAGCTCACCAGCCTTTTCTTCTGTCAATTCTTCAATATCGATCAAGTCATCAATGCCTTGCTCAGCTAATTCTTCTAAGGTAGTGACACCTTTGCTAGCCAAAACAAAGGCAAGATGTCTTTCTAAACCTTCAAGCGCAAGTAACTCTTCACTTGGCTCCGCACCATCGAGTGCTTCTTCTGAAGCCAATGCGCGTGTAGAGATCGCGGCTTTTGCACGCTCTCTTAATGTCTCAACGATCTCTTCTGTGAAACCATCAATTTCCATCAGCTCTGATACCGGTACATAGGCCACTTCCTCTAATGAAGTGAAACCTTCGTCGGCAAGCACTTGTGCAAAATCTTCATCAACTTCTAAAGAAGAGACAAAAAGATTCACTATCTTAGCGCTTTCGGCTTGATGCTTAGCCTGCATGTCGGCAACAGTCATTACATTCAACTCCCAACCTGAAAGTTGAGTCGCTAAACGAACATTTTGACCATTACGGCCAATCGCCTGTGCCAGGCTATCGGCTTCAACGGCAATATCCATCGAGTGGTTATCTTCATCTACGATGATAGATGCCACATCGGCAGGAGCCATTGCATTGATCACATACTGAGCCGGGTTATCGTCCCAAAGTACGATATCAACACGCTCACCATTGAGTTCATTTGAAACAGCCTGAACTCGAGCACCACGCATACCAACACAAGCACCGATAGGATCGATACGACGATCGTTTGACTTCACCGCAATCTTTGCACGAGAGCCTGGGTCACGAGCGGCACCCATGATCTCAATCATCTCATCCTGAATCTCAGGTACTTCGACTCGGAAAAGCTCGATAAGCATATCTGGCTTGGTGCGTGTCAAAAACAGCTGAGCACCACGCGCTTCCGGGCGAACTGCATAGAGTAATGCACGGACACGGTCACCGGGACGGAAGGTTTCACGTGAGATAAGATCTTCTTTAAACAATACAGCATCTGCATTGTTACCAAGGTCGACCACAACACTCTCACGGTTACTCTTCTTAACGACACCTGTGATTAACTCACCCTCTTTGTCTTTAAACTGATCGACAACCTGAGCGCGTTCGGCTTCACGTACCTTCTGTACGATAACTTGCTTAGCGGTTTGAGTCGTAATACGGTCAAATACTACTGATTCGATATCGTCTTCGATATACTCGCCAAGCTGGATATCTGGGTTCTCAAATCGAGCGGCTTCTAGTGTAATTTCACTAAAAGGGTTCTCCAAAGGTTCACCTGTGTCTTCAACAACCATCCAACGACGATAGGTATCATATGCACCGGTCTTACGATCGATATCGACACGAACCTCAATGTCACCTTCATATTTTTTCTTAGTTGCTGTAGCTAAGGCTATTTCCAGCGCTTCGAAAATCTTCTCGCGAGGAACACCCTTCTCATTTGAAACCGCCTCAGCGACTAGCAGAATCTCTTTATTCATCCTCTTGCCTCGTTGATTTTTGAATCCATCAAAACTTAGCGATTAGGTTGCCTTTACGGATATTATCCAAAGCAATAATCAGTTCGTTACCATCGACAGTTAAAGTGAGCATCTGCCCCTCAATAGCTGTAACGGTCCCCTTTAAATTACGACTACCCGCAACAGGCATAGTCAATTGAATTTTTACTGTCTCACCGATGTATGCAGCATATTGCTCTGCATTAAATAGCGGCCGATCTACACCGGGAGAGGAAACTTCTAATGTGTATTCGGTTGAAATGGGATCCTCAACATCGAGCACAGCACTGACCTGACGGCTGGTTTCGGCACAATCTTCGATGAAGATGCCTTTCTCATTATCGATATAGACTCTCAGGACCGAGTGTTTGCCCGCTTGAACGTACTCTAATCCCCAAAGTGTGTGGCCAAGTGCTTCGACTGGAGATTTAAGCATCTCTTCCAGTCTATTTTCTATAGTTGCCAAGGTAACCCCCCGAAAAACAAAAAAGGGCTATATAGCCCCAGTACAATGTCGTAATAACAACATTCTTTAAGTTCCAGATAACAAAAAACCCCGTAATAACGAGGTCGTTGAGTTTAGAACCTGTAAACAATAAGAGACTATTATAGCCTGTTACTGAGAAGCTGGTTGCGGGGGCCGGATTTGAACCGACGACCTTCGGGTTATGAGCCCGACGAGCTACCAAACTGCTCCACCCCGCGTCAACTGCTGCAAGTATATTGAGAAACATCTCCACTTGCAATAATAAAGCAAAACTGAACTCTGCTTCATTATTTTTGATCTCTCGGTGAGAAACCAAAAAATTTGGTGCGGATGGGGGGACTTGAACCCCCACGAGCATAGCTCACCACCCCCTCAAGATGGCGTGTCTACCAATTCCACCACATCCGCATGTGATTGTTACACTTTATTATCAGGTCTTTACTTTGATATTGAGGATATCATGACCTTGATAAAAGGAGCTAACTTACTAGCCCCGACCAACTCTTTCGAACCGGTTTAGTCTGGGATCTTCTCTTCAGACTTTTCACTCTCTTGCTTAACCTGCTCTGTTACCTGTTCAGTAACTTGAGCAGCATCTGAGCTAAGATCTTTCCACGCATCTTCGCTCTTGGCATGGTTTGCACTCAGATTACCGATAATAAGGCTAAGAGCAAAGAAACCAATCGCTAAAATTGCCGTTGAACGGGTCAGGAAGTTACCAGCACCTGATGAACCGAACAGTGTTGCTGAAGCACCGGCGCCGAAAGAGGCTCCCATGTCAGCACCTTTACCCTGCTGGATAAGGATAAGTCCTACAAGACCAATCGCAACCAACAAGTAAACAACCATCAAAACTTCGTACATATTATGCGCTCATCGCTATGGAACATAAACTTAAAAACTCGGTAGAGTTTAAGCTCACTCCGCCAATCAATCCACCATCTACATCAGGCTGCGCAAAAAGATCTGCTGCATTACTCGGTGTTACGCTACCACCGTACAAAATCCTGATATTTTCTCCAATATATGGAGATACTTCAGAGAGGCGCTTGCGTATAAACGCATGAACTTCCTGTGCCTGCTCTGGCGTAGCGCTCTTACCTGTACCTACTGCCCATAAGGGTTCATAGGCGATAATCGCGTTATCAAAAGCCATGGTACCATTTTTCTCGATAACCACGTCCAACTCTTCGGCGATAACTTCAAAAGTTCTTCTCGCTTCCCTAGCCGGACCCGACTCACCAACACAAAGGATTGGTGTCAGACCATGTTTCTGTGCTGCTGCAAACTTCTCAGCAACGATATCACTCGTCTCTCCATACATACGGCGACGTTCGGAGTGTCCGATAATAACATATCGGCATCCTGAATCCTTTAACATCTGCCCAGATACTTCACCAGTATAGGCACCAAAGTCATGTTGACTGAGGTTCTGTGCGCCCATTCTGACAAGACAACCATTTAAGGCATCTTTGTTAGCATCTAACTGCTGACGTACACTTTCTAGATATATGCTTGGCGGACATAAGACCACTTCCGCTGAATCATTTTGAAGCTTAGTAGCGAATTTCTTGAATAGCTCTTGCGCTAATTGCGCACTGCCATTCATTTTCCAGTTACCAGCGACCATTGGACGTCTGAGTGCCATCTCTGTCTCCTCTGAAAGCGGCGAGAATAATAGCGAACCACTCATGAACTTACAATACCTAAAGTGGTAATATTTTGATTCTATGGTCGGAACGATGCTTTTTTACACGTCCCGACCCATTTATTAATCAACTCAGCTTTAAAAACAGGCTGTTCGTCTTCGATGGAATCGATATCCAACATAAACGCTGCACCAGCCTGAGATGATTTACACCAAATTCCTTACGGCATCGGCGATATAATTAGCATGCTTAGTTACATCCGCTTCAACATCGCCCTCGACCATTACACGAATTAACGGCTCAGTTCCTGACTTTCGCAGTAACACACGACCGCGCTCACCAAGCAGGGCTTCGACTTCACCCTTCGCCGCCAGAACCGCCTCAGACTCGAGAGGGTTATGGGCTCCTTCGAACCGAACATTAACCAGAACCTGTGGCAACATCTTGATGCCCTCAGTAAGTTCTTCAAGTGTCGCATTCCGTCTGCGCATAGCGGCTAACACTAAGATACCAGCTACAATTCCATCACCGGTCGTACCATGATCAAGATTGAGTATATGCCCCGAGTTCTCACCTCCGATCCGCCAGCCCTTCTCCTTCATCATGGTCATCACATAACGATCACCGACATTAGAACGGGCAAATGGAATATCCAGCTCCTGCAGCGCAAGGTCCAGTCCCAGGTTTGACATCAGGGTTCCAACCACACCACCACGCAGGACTCCGCGGGACTGAGCATCGCATGCCAAAATATAGAGGATCTCATCACCATCGATAACTTTGCCATGTCGATTGACCATCATAATGCGATCACCGTCACCATCTAAGGCGATACCAAGATCTGCCCCCTCGTCAATGACTGTCTTCCTGATCTTGGCCATAGAGGTCGCACCAACCTCATGGTTGATGTTCAGTCCATCGGGCTTATCGCCTATGGCGATCACCTCGGCCCCCAACTCTCGAAATACATTCGGCGCTATGTGGTAGGTGGCGCCATGGGCACAGTCGACAACGATCTTCAAGCCATGCAGGGTCTGATCTGCAGGGAAGTTACCCTTACAGTACTCGATATAACGTCCCGGCGCGTCGTCGATACGTGAAACCTTACCCAGCAGGTGTGATTCTACACAGGCCAGTGGTTTATCAAGCTCACGCTCTATCTCAAGCTCAACTTCATCGTCGAGCTTACTGCCATCTGTAGAGAAAAACTTAATACCGTTATCATAGTAAGGGTTATGGGATGCGCTAATTACCACGCCAGCCTCGGCTCTGAAGGTACGCGTCAAATAGGCGACTGCCGGTGTGGGCATAGGGCCCATCAACATCACATTAAGGCCGGCGGCTGATAAGCCTGCCTCCATCGCCGATTCGAAAAGGTAGCCCGAAATCCGGGTATCCTTACCGATAATGACTTTCTTAGTCCCCGATCTCGATAAAACCCGTCCTGCAGCCCACCCAAGCTTCAGTGCCAACTCAGGCGTCATCTTACCCGCACCGACCTTGCCTCGAATGCCGTCAGTTCCAAAAAATTTTCTCACGTTCCTAACTCCATCACTATTGAGGTCAGAAAACCTCAACCGAAATATAAAATATCTACTCTACCGACTAATCCATAACCTGAGCTGAATCGACTCTGCACCGCCATGCTCACTCGTACACAGTTATCGTCACTCAGATTGAATCAACGGCTCAACTCCTGGTATTAACCCTTTATGATAACGGTCAGCTATCATAACCGGTCAAAATTGGCTGTTGCATCCAAAACCCTTAACAGATCCACCGTTTCAGCCACATCATGTACCCTGAGGATTTGGGCACCATTTTGTGCCGCTAACATGGCCCCGGCTAAACTCCCTGCCAGCCTAGATGAAACATCTCGATTTAACAGATTACCCATCATGCTCTTACGGGATAGTCCGATAAGTAAAGGCACACCTAATGACTCAAACTCCCTTAACCTGTTAAGAAGCTCATAATTATGGGACAAGGTTTTACCGAACCCGAAGCCGGGATCTATCAACACGTTTTCCGGCTTTAATCCGGCAGTACAACACGCTTCGATACGCTGCTTAAAAAATGTTTTGATATCATTTACCACATCTGCATATTCAGGCGCATCTTGCATGGTTCGTGGTTGTCCCTGCATATGCATCAGACAAACCGGTACCTGAAGACTTACCGCCATCTCCAATGCACCAGGCTCCTGCAGTGCCCGAACATCATTAATCAGGTGAGCTCCAGCTTCTACCGCCTGTCTCATCACTTCGGCCTTGCTGGTATCTATCGATATCCACACATCATGGTGACCGGCAATATACTCTATCAAGGAAATAACCCGGCTAAGCTCCTCATCAAGGTCGACGTCTGCAGCGCCGGGCCTTGTCGACTCTCCGCCAATATCGATAATCCCGGCACCTTGCGCGACCATCTCATCGGCATGTCTGCATGCCAGTTCAAAGCTTGAATACTCACCACCATCGGAAAAAGAATCAGGGGTAACGTTAAGGATACCCATCACGACAGGCCCAGCTAAAGAGAGGCGTTTATCACCACTGCTAATTTGAGACACATATACTCCAAGTTACTCAATCCCGGAAACAAGAAAACCCCATGACGGGGTTTTCTTCATTAGGCTAACAGCTAATTATTTAGCCGTTGATTCATCAATGTCTTCAACATCGGGGGCGGCGCACTGCTCAGATTCAGATTTCACTTCATCCTTAGATGAATCTTTCTTCTCTGTAGCGGCAGGCTTACCACCGACATCATCATTGCTGGAACCATTATCATCCATGTTCCAGTCTGCAGGGGCACGAAGCTCTCTGCGGCCCATAAGATCTTCAATCATATCAGCATCAATGGTTTCATACTTCATCAACGCATCTTTCATCGCATGCAAAATGTCGATATTTTCATTGAGGAAAGTTTGAGCACGCTCGTAGTTCGTGTCGATAAGCGTCTTAACTTCCGCATCTATGATGCTGGCCGTTTCATCAGACATATGCTGTGTCTTACCCATGCTGCGGCCTAAGAAAACTTCGTTCTCATCTTCGGCATACAGCACAGGACCTAACTTCTCAGAGAAGCCCCATTGAGTAACCATGTTACGGGCGATCGAAGTTGCATACTTGATATCCTGAGAAGCACCGGTAGACACTCTTTCACTGCCATAGATCATCTCCTCGGCCAAACGTCCACCGTAGGCAACCGAGATTTGACTCTCTAACTTACGTCTGCTCTGGCTGATCGCATCGGCTTCAGGCAGGAAGAAAGTCACACCTAAGGCACGACCACGAGGGATAATTGTCACCTTGTGTACAGGATCGTGTTCAGGAACAAGACAACCTACAATGGCATGACCGGCTTCATGGTAAGCGGTCATCTCTTTATCTTCTTCAGACATCACCATAGTGCGACGCTCGGCACCCATCATGATCTTGTCTTTAGCGCTCTCAAACTCTTCCATACCAACGATGCGGCGGTTGCCACGTGCAGCAAACAAGGCTGCTTCGTTGACCAGGTTTGCCAGGTCGGCACCTGAGAAGCCAGGAGTACCACGTGCGATAACACTCGCCTTAACATCATCGGCCAGAGGGACTTTACGCATATGCACTTTCAAGATCTGTTCACGACCTCGAACATCAGGCAAACCAACGACAACCTGACGGTCAAAACGACCCGGGCGAAGCAGGGCGGCATCGAGTACATCCGGACGGTTAGTCGCGGCGATGACGATAACGCCTTCATTACCTTCGAAACCATCCATCTCAACCAGCATCTGGTTCAGAGTCTGCTCACGCTCATCGTGACCACCACCAACACCTGCGCCACGCTGACGACCTACGGCATCGATCTCATCGATGAAGATAATACATGGGGCTGACTTCTTGGCTTGTTCAAACATGTCACGCACACGAGAAGCACCGACACCAACAAACATCTCAACGAAATCAGAACCAGAAATGGTAAAGAATGGTACCTTAGCCTCACCGGCAATCGCCTTAGCCAACAATGTCTTACCCGTACCTGGTGGGCCAACAAGTAGCACGCCAGTAGGAATTCGACCGCCGAGCTTCTGGAACTTAGTCGGCTCCTTAAGGTAATCAACCAGCTCTTTAACGTCTTCTTTGGCTTCGTCGCAACCAGCAACGTCTCCGAAAGTCGTTTTAATCTGATCTTCACTCATCAGCTTGGCTTTACTCTTACCGAACGACATGGCGCCTTTGCCACCACCGCCCTGCATCTGACGCATGAAGAATATCCATACACCGATAAGCAGTAACATAGGGAACCAGGAGATAAAGATCTGAGTTAAAAACCCAGACTCTTCCGCTTCCTGCCCCTTCATCGTAATGCCCTTGCGGTCCAGATCATTAATCAGATCTTTATCTTCCATAGGCATGATGGTGGTGAACTTCTCTCCGGTACGTTTAGTTCCTTCGATTGTACGTTGATCGCTTTTTATCTCGACAGAGTTAATCTGTCCGCTACGAACATCATCTAAAAAAGCGGAATAATCCATCTTCAACGCTGTGGATGAAGAGGGGGAGTAGCCCTGAAACACAGACATCAACACTACGGCGATGACTACCCAGAGAATTAAATTTTTTGCCATATCACTCAAAATTACTAGACCTCATACAGTCTTGCGATTACTGACGTCAGGGTACTACAACTTGTACCCTGTCGCCACAAGATAGACTTCGCGCGAACGAGGTCGCGAAGAGTCTGGCTTACGTGTTTTGACGGTTTTAAACGCCTCTCTAACTGATTTCATATACTCTTCGAAGCCCTCCCCCTGAAAGACTTTTACAGCAAAGCAACCGTTAGGTGCCAAAACTTGATGACACATATCTAATGCTAACTCGACTAAATACATTGCACGAGGTTGGTCGACCCCGCCAGTACCACTCATGTTAGGCGCCATGTCTGACAGTACTACATCGACTTTGGCGTCTCCCACTCGCTCAAGTAAAGCATCGAGTACTTTTTCCTCTCTAAAGTCACCTTGAAGAAAGTCGACTCCGACAATTGGATCCATAGGTAAAATATCACAAGCGATAACCTTACCACTCTCTCCCGCCAGTTTAACTGCAACTTGGGACCAACCGCCAGGGGCGGCGCCTAAATCTACCACAGTCATACCGGGTCGAATTAACTTATCTTTCTCCTGAATTTCTTCAATTTTAAACGCGGCTCGCGAACGAAGTCCCCGTTTTTGAGCTAATTTGACATAGTGATCATCAAAATGTTCCTGCATCCAACGGGAGGAACTCGCTGTTCGTTTTTTACCTGACATTCAAAATCCGCAACAAATGAGAGTTACATAAAGACTATATAAGGGTAGAATAGCGTCTTTTCAACAGTAACTCAGCATAAAGTTGGTATAAATGAACTTAACAACCAAACAAAAACAGCACTTAAAAGGCTTAGCGCATAATTTAAAGCCTGTAGTGATGCTTGGTTCCAATGGCCTGACTGAAGGTGTACTGGCGGAAATTGATAATGCACTCACTCATCACGAACTGATCAAAGTGAAAGTAGCTTCTGGTGACAGAGAGTTAAAAAATGCAATCGTTGATGCCATTTTACGTGAAACACAAGCTGTAAAGGTTCAGCTTATCGGTCACGTGTTAGTACTATTTCGTCAATCTGAAGAGATGAAAATTGCTATTCCGAAAGCAAAGTAATCTTTTTTGATACCATCTTGGTAATTCAGAGAGTTTCTCTGAATCAGGCAGGTAAGAGAAAACAAAATACTATTATTAATAGCCTATTTGAGTTTTCCTTAGAAGTAATACCCAAAGGTATATACTTCCCAAGCAAAAGATAAAAAGGAGCCACTGAAGTTCAGTGGCTCCTTTTTTTTACCTGACGCTCCAGAACAAAATGATTAACAGCAGAGACACCCCCTGTTATCCATTGCAGTGTCTCCGGCAGCCAAAAATAAAAAAACCGCTACATAAGCGGTTTTTTAATAGAAGCTCTTAAGGATTAAATATACTCGACAGCTGTGATCTCGTAGTCGGTCAGGCCACCGGGAGTATCGATGCTCACCTCATCATCCAGGTTCTTGCCGATCAAGCCACGCGCGATAGGCGAAGTGACCGAGATCAGATTCTCTTTAATATTCGCTTCATCTTCCCCTACAATACGGTAGGTCATTTCGGCATCGGTATCGATATTTAAAATCGTCACCGTAGTACCGAAAATGATACGACCTGTGTTGGTCATCTTAGTCACATCGATGATCTGAGCATTAGAAAGCTTACCCTCGATATCTCTTACCCGCGCCTCACATAAGCCCTGCTCTTCACGGGCAGCATGGTATTCCGCATTTTCTTTCAGATCGCCAAGCTCTCTGGCTTCGCCAATTGCCTCTGCAATTTGGGGGCGTCTTTCAAACTTCAAATATTCTAATTCTTTACGCAGTTGTTCTGCACCAACAACTGTCATCGGAACCTTGTTCATAATCCTCTTTCGTCTCCTTTCAAACAAAAGCAGCTCTGCAGACTCCCGGGTCTACAGGTCAAAATACTATTTTCAGCCTATTCTATACGCTGAGCGCCATCTACGCCATCGGCTAAATCAATCTGCCAGCGTACCTAACCTTTCAATCAGATTCCAGTACTCTCGATATAATCAAGATAAAACCACATCAAAAAAATAGCTGAATCACAAGTTCATCACTCTTTGTGAATCCCTATTCATTAATTTAAAAGTGTAATCCCAAAAGCAACAGGGACAAAAAAGGCCGCAAAAGCGGCCTTTTATTATTAAGTAACCCTAGTTAGTTAACTTTGCTGTGTAACTCCTGCACAGAGTTTACGTTGCTACGATCATCTGCTGAGTGAGCCATGCAGGTCGCAAACGCCGCATTCATAGTTGTCGTGTAATTGACCTTATACCTCAGCGCTCCCCGGCGCAACTGACGTGAATCTTCGATCGCCTGGCGACCTTCGGTCGTGTTAACTATATAGGTGTACTCATCATTCTTGATACGGTCAAGAATGTGCGGACGGCCTTCATGTACCTTGTTAACCAGACGCGGGTTAATTCCCGCCTCACCCAGCACAACAGCTGTGCCATGTGTTGCATCTATCTCGTAGCCGAGTGAAATCAATTTCGCGGCCAGGTCGGCAACGCGCTTCTTATCACTGTTACGAACCGAGAGCAGTGCACGACCGGACTTAGGCACGGCCGAGGTCGCCCCAAGTTGTGCTTTAGCGTAGGCTTCGGCAAACGTTTCACCAACCCCCATCACTTCGCCGGTAGAGCGCATCTCCGGGCCAAGCAGAGGATCGACACCCGGGAACTTGTTAAACGGTAACACCACCTCTTTAACCGAGTAATAGGGTGGAATCACCTCCTGAGTAAAGTTCTGCTCTTCGAGACTTTGCCCCGCCATCACACGTGCGGCAATCATAGCCAGTGGCACACCGGTGGCTTTCGATACGAAAGGTACGGTACGTGCAGCTCGAGGGTTAACCTCAATCATATAGATGATGTTGTCCTGAACCGCAAACTGAACATTCATCAGACCAACGACCCCCAGCTCCATCGCAAGTTTACCCACCTGCTCACGCATCTGGTCCTGGATCTCTTTGCTCAGTGAGTATGGCGGCAGTGAACAGCCTGAGTCACCGGAGTGAACCCCCGCTTGCTCGATATGCTCCATGATTGAACCGACAACCACTGTTTTTCCGTCGCAGACCGCATCGATATCGACTTCGATGGCGTTATCAAGGAAGTGGTCAAGCAATACAGGTGAGGCATTAGAAACGCTAACGGCCTCATTGAAATAACGACGCAGATCCTGCTCGTCATATACGATCTCCATCGCACGACCACCGAGTACATATGATGGACGAACCACCAAGGGGTAGCCGATACGCTCAGCAGAGATCACCGCGCCTTCAACTGTGGTTACCGTATCGTTTTCAGGTTGTCTCATCTCCAGACGCTGAATCGCATGCTGGAAACGCTCACGATCTTCTGCACGGTCAATCGCATCCGGGCTGGTACCGATAATCGGCACACCCGCGGCTTCTAAAGCGCGAGCCAGCTTAAGTGGAGTCTGGCCGCCATATTGAACGATCACGCCTTTAGGCTGCTCAATACGCACAATTTCCAGGACGTCTTCGAGTGTAACCGGCTCAAAATAGAGTCTGTCAGACGTATCGTAATCGGTCGATACCGTCTCAGGGTTACAGTTAACCATGATGGTTTCGTAACCATCTTCACGAAGCGCCAACGCCGCATGTACACAGCAGTAATCAAACTCGATACCTTGACCTATTCGGTTTGGTCCACCGCCTAAGATCATGATCTTATCGCGGTTAGATGGTGCTGCCTCACACTCCTCCTCATAAGTAGAGTACATGTAAGCCGTATCGGTCGAAAACTCGGCCGCACAGGTATCGACACGCTTGTAAACCGGGAAGATCTCATGCCTTTGACGCAGCTTACGCATCTCAGACTCGCTCACTCCCAGTAGCAGTGAGAGGCGAATATCCGAGAAGCCTTTACGCTTGAGTTGGCGCAGGAAGGCTTCGTTCATCCCTGACATACCAAGCTCTTTAACCTGAGACTCGAGTTGAAGCAGATCTTGCATCTGAACCAGGAACCAGGGGTCGATCTTAGTTAAACCGAAGATATCATCGACAGTTAAACCGGCACGGAAGGCATCGGCAATATACCAGATGCGCTCGGCACCCGGCTCTTGCAACTCATGACGAATACGGGCTAAGGATTCCGGCTCATCGATATCGATAATCGGGTCTAAGCCGTTCTTACCCACCTCTAAGCCGCGAAGTGCCTTTTGCAGTGACTCCTGGAAAGTACGGCCTATGGCCATCACTTCACCAACAGACTTCATCTGAGTCGTTAAACGATCATTGGAGCCGGCAAACTTCTCAAAATTAAAGCGTGGCAGCTTAGTAACCACATAGTCGATGGCGGGCTCAAATGACGCCGGGGTGTTACCACCGGTGATGTCATTCTTCAGCTCATCTAAGGTGAAGCCGACTGCCAGTTTTGCCGCTATTTTAGCGATTGGGAAACCGGTCGCTTTAGATGCCAACGCCGATGAGCGGGAAACACGCGGGTTCATCTCGATGATGACCATGCGTCCGTCAACCGGGTTGATACCAAATTGAACATTTGAACCACCGGTTTCGACACCAATCTCACGCAAAACCGCCAGCGATGCGTTACGCATCAGCTGATACTCTTTATCGGTGAGGGTCTGGGCCGGCGCTACGGTGATCGAGTCACCGGTATGAACCCCCATAGGGTCAAAGTTTTCGATGGAACAGACGATGATGCAGTTATCATTACGATCGCGAACCACCTCCATCTCATACTCTTTCCAGCCGATTAAAGATTCATCGATAAGCAGTTCATTCGTTGGAGAGAGGTCGAGACCACGGGTACAGATCTCTTCGAACTCCTCCTTGTTATAGGCGATACCACCGCCGGTCCCCCCCATGGTGAACGAGGGACGAATAATACAGGGGAAGCCAACCTCATCGAGGACAGCTTGTGCCTCCTCCATGGTATGAGCTATTCCCGCACGCGGACACTCGAGCCCGATGGCCTTCATCGCCTTATCGAAACGGCTGCGATCTTCCGCCTTATCGATAGCATCGGCGGTGGCACCGATCATATCGACATTGAACTCTTTCAATACGCCCTTACTTTCCAACTCAAGCGCACAGTTAAGTGCAGTCTGTCCACCCATGGTAGGTAAAATGGCATCAGGGCGCTCTTTGGCAATAATATTGCGCACGACCTCCCAATGGATCGGCTCGATATAGGTCGCATCGGCCATCTCCGGGTCAGTCATAATTGTTGCAGGGTTGGAGTTAACCAGGATGACCCGGTACCCCTCTTCACGCAACGCTTTACACGCCTGGGCACCCGAGTAATCAAACTCACACGCTTGACCGATAACAATCGGGCCTGCGCCCAGGATAAGAATACTTTTTATATCTGTACGTTTTGGCATCTTTAAAATCTTCTCCCGGACTATTTGGCGTTTTTACGATAAAGCTCAATCAGTTCAATAAAGTGATTGAACAGTGGAGCCGCATCATGAGGGCCCGGACTCGCCTCAGGGTGTCCCTGGAAGCTAAATGCAGGCTTATCCGTCAAATGTATTCCTTGCAGTGAACCATCAAACAGCGACTTATGTGTCACCTTAATATTGGCAGGCAAGCTATCTTCATCAGCTGCAAAACCGTGGTTCTGGCTGGTGATCATTACGTTACCTTGTTCGATGTTACTGACCGGATGGTTGGCACCATGGTGGCCGAACTTCATCTTCGAAGTTTTTGCACCGGAAGCTAATGCCAACAACTGGTGTCCGAGACAGATCCCAAACACTGGAATATCCGTTTTTAAGATCTGCTGGATAGCTTCGATAGCATAATCACATGGTTCTGGATCACCCGGGCCATTGGAGAGGAAGATCCCGTCGGGGTTCATGGCTAAGACTTCTGCGGCCGGTGTTTTGGCCGGTACAACCGTTACATCACAGCCACGGTCGACAAGCATACGTAAGATATTACGCTTCACTCCGTAGTCATAAGCAACGACTTTATATTTTAATTCAGACTCAGGTGTATCATCCGGTAAGCCACCGACTAGACGCCAGCTTCCGCTTCGCCACTGATAACTGGTTTCAGTGGTCACCTCTTTGGCTAAATCCATGCCCTTTAAGCCAGGAAAAGCTTTAGCTTCGGCCAGAGCCTTAGCCACATCCTGTTCACCGACCAGAATACATCCAGCCTGCGCTCCTTTTTCCCGCAAAATACGAGTTAACTTACGAGTATCGATATCAGCAATACCAACGATATTGTTGGCCTTAAGGTAATCGCTTAAGTTCTGCTGATTACGAAAGTTACTGGCAATTAAAGGAAGATCTCTAATAATCAGACCACAAGCATGAACCGAGTCAGATTCGGTATCTTCATCGTTGGTACCCGTGTTACCAATATGAGGATAGGTTAGAGTTACAATTTGGCGAGAGTAAGACGGATCGGTCAGTATCTCCTGGTATCCGGTCATTGAAGTGTTAAAAACCACTTCACCGACAGCATGTCCATCGGCACCAATTGCTGTGCCAGAGAATACGGTTCCATCTTCGAGTACGAGTAAGGCAGACTTTGTCAACGCGACCTCCATAAAGAGCCAAGCCACTGAAATATAATGGTTTTGTTTGTTTTTAAAATACCAACTTCCGCACAAAAGCGAAATTTTGACAAATTCGGACAAGCATATATGCTTTCCTGTGATTCGTCTATCTTTTTTTATTTTTTCTTCAAAAAAATTTCACCTAAGCCATGACCGCCAGAAACAGCGGAAATGTGCAGCAGGTGAAAGGGACTGATGCGTCCATGCATAAATCCCTTCCTACACCGTCCTGGTGTTCAGGGATAAATGCGTCCATGCATAAACCCCTTCCTACACCGTCCTGGTGTTCAGGGATAAATGCTCTGACCTCCACGGGTCAGTGCTATTCCCGATAGCATTCAGACATTCCCCATATCCCTACGGGTCATGGAGGGAATGCCATGAAATGTTTGGAACATTTCAGGCCATGCATAAAAAAACCGTCGAATTGACGGTTTTCATTGACTCTAATTGAGTCCTAATACCTGCTGCATATCGTAAAGGCCGGGATCTTGCTCTACGACCCAGGATGCGGCACGCATGGCACCGTTGGCAAAGGTCATTCGACTCGACGCCTTATGAGTGATCTCAAGCCTCTCACCAATATCGGCAAACATAGCAGTGTGCTCACCGACCAGATCGCCGGCACGAATAGTAGAGAAGCCGATAGTCTCACGATCTCGTTCACCAGTGATCCCTTCACGACCATAGATGGCACACTTTTCAAGATCACGGCCTAAGGTTTCTGCGATAACCTCCCCCATCTTCAGGGCCGTTCCCGATGGTGCATCTTTCTTATATCTATGGTGCCCTTCGATAATCTCAATATCGGTATAGTCCCCCATGACTTTTGCCGCAACCTCGAGTAACTTCCACATCAGGTTAACACCAACAGCCATATTGGGCGCCATCACAATAGGTGCAGTCTCTGCGTAAGCCGAGATCTGCTCTTTCTGGGCATGGTTAAAACCGGTTGTTCCGATAACGATAGCCTTACCATTTCTGGCGCACCAATCTGTGTGAACAACACTCGCTTCAGGAGAGGTAAAATCTATAAGTACATCGAAATCATCGACAACCTTATCGAGTGAATCGGTAATAGCTACATTCATTGCACCCACACCGGCAAGCTCACCTGCATCGACACCTATCAAAGTGGAGCCCGCTCTTTCGATGGCGGCACCTAATAAGATGTTTGGCTGTTGTCTGGCGGCTTCGATAAGAGTTCGTCCCATGCGGCCACTACCGCCCGTAATAGCCACTCTTACTCGTTCACTCATCATTGACTCCCTAAATATAAGAACTCTTTAACTCTTTTCACAACAATCAGTTCTTTAACACTACTGCACAACAGATATTTTTTCCAAAAAAAAGCCTAAGCATCAGCTTAGGCTTTTAATATTACAAAATGTCGAGAAGCTCGACCTCAAATACCAACGCCGAATATGGAGGGATAGATGCACCGGCACCACGCTCACCATAGGCTAAGTGATGAGGAACATATAGCTTCCACTTAGCACCTACAGGCATTAGCTGCAGTGCTTCAGTCCAACCGGCAATCACACCAGAAACCGGGAACTCGGCAGGCTGATCGCGTACAACTGAACTATCGAATACATCACCATTGATGAAAGTACCGTGGTAGTGGGTACGAACTGTTGAGTCCAGGCTTGGCTTATCACCTGCGCCTTCGCTGATAACTTCATACTGAAGACCGGAATCCAAAGTATGAACACCTTCGCGCTTAGCATTTTCAGCAAGGAAAGATGCACCTTCAGCCGATGCAGCTTCAGCAGCCGCTTCCTGAACTTTCTGAATACGCTGACTGATCTCAGTAAAAGCAACTTGAAGATCTTGCATCGCAACCTGGCTCTCTTTACCGTCAAACGCATCAGAAAGGCCTAGCTGTACAGCTGAGATATTGATACCTTCAAATGAGTTGGCAGCTAATTGCTCACCTAGTTGACGACCCACACCGTAACTTGCTTGCTCTTCAATAGTAGTGAACTTGTCAGACATAATAATCCTACTCTCAATGATTCAATTAAATTTCGCGCGACACTTTACCATACTCCCAACAAAGATTCCTTATAACTAATGGATTATTTCATAAAATGGCAGCTGTTTTTATCGGCAGATTGACTGGCCTGATATAAAGGCCCGACTTGCTGCTGCATCTTAGTTAAATCATCGATTCGATGACCGTGAGAGGGGTGTGTCGACAACAGTTCGGGCCCCTGCTCTCCGCCTCGTTTAGCCATATTTAGCCATAACTCGATACTTTGGGCCGGATCGAATCCCGCACGCGCCATCAGCTCTACCCCCATGATATCAGCTTCGCTCTCCTGCTCCCGACCATAAGGCAGGATAAAGCCTACTTGCGCCCCGAGTCCCAATGCGGCCATATATAACTCTTTGTTGCTGCTCCCGCCCGCACCCAATGCCGCATCAGCAATCTGCATACCTATGCCCGACAGCTGTGCACGGGAAACCTGTTCATTACTGTGATTGGCAATGACATGCGCCACTTCATGCCCAATTACGGTCGCTAATTGATGCTCATTTTCAGCCACCTGTAGCAGGCCCGTATAAACTCCGATATGGCCACCGGGTAGTGCAAAAGCATTGACCTGCTCAGACTCGAACACGATGACATCCCATGATAGGTCACTGCCTGGCAGCACCGCAGTGATCCTGTCGGCGACACAATTTACATAGCGGTTTTGCTCCGCATTGTGACTGATCGTCTCCTGCCGCTTGATATGCTCGAATGAACTAGCGCCCATCAGTTCGATCTCTTCGGAGGAGAAAAGTAACACCTGATTTCGGCCTGTCGGTGATTGATGGGTGGCACAGCCACTCAAAAACAGGAGAGCAGTGAATAGGATAACTAAGATTTTCATGGACAATAATCCTTTATAAAAACGATGAAACTTGTAGCTGAATGCAAGCTCAGACAATCAGAGTCTTAAGACTTAAATTAGACGATAAATGCAAACAAAAAGATAGCGCATAAACATTCGCGGCTAAAGCCGCTCCTACATAGAGAATAACCTAGCTCCTGCCTCAGCATTACCCCCCCCCCCCGCTTACACCATCCATGGCATATAGGGATAAGCACATCTGACCTCCATGGATGGAGGAAATGCCGAAAAATGTCGGGAACATTTTCGGCCATGTACAAAAAAGCCCCGCATTTGCGAGGCTTCTTCATATAGCAAAGCGAACTTTAACTATTCAGGTCCTGAAAAAACTTCTTCACGCCATCGAAGAAACCTTCAGCCTTAGGGCTATGTTTCTTAGAAGATGAACCTGTTAGGGTCTCATCGAACTCACGAAGCAGCTCTTTCTGACGCTCGTTAAGCTTAACAGGCGTCTCCATCACAACCTTGCACAGCAAGTCACCAACAGCATGGCTGCGAACAGACTTTACGCCTTTGCCACGCATACGGAACATACGGCCGGTCTGAGTTTCGGAAGGGATCTTAAGGTTAACCTTACCATCGAGCGTCGGCACCTCGATCTCGCCGCCAAGCGCAGCCTTACTGAAAGAGATCGGCACTTCACAGTACAGGTTGTTACCGTCACGCACGAAGATAGCATGCTCACGAACACTGACCTGTACATACAGATCACCTGGTGGGGCACCAAATTCGCCCGCTTCGCCTTCGCCTGAGAGACGAATACGATCGCCGTTATCGACGCCAGCCGGGATCTTAACCGACAAAGTTTTGCTCTTCTCGACGCGACCTTCACCGTGACACTTGTTACAGGGATCTTTGATGATCTTACCGCGGCCATGACAGGTAGGACAGGCCTGCTGAACAGCAAAGAAGCCTTGACGCATCTGCACCTGGCCCTGACCATGACATGTTCCACAGGTTGTCGGTGAGGTACCTTTCTTGGCACCGCTGCCATCACATGCATCACAGGCTGCCAATGTTGGAATACGCAGCTCTTTAGTTAAACCTTTAACCGCCTCTTCCAGAGAGAGCTCAAGGTTATAACGCAGATCGCTACCACGTGCAGCCTGGCGCTGACCGCCGCCACGACGACCACCACCGAAGATATCACCGAAGACATCGCCAAAGACATCACCGAAATCGGCACTGCCACCAAAGCCACCGCCACCACGGTTAGGATCGACACCAGCGTGGCCAAACTGATCGTAAGCCGCTTTCTTGTCCGCGTCCGTCAGGATCTCATAAGCCTCTTTGGCCTCTTTAAAGCTGCTCTCTGCCGCCTTATCACCTGGGTTGCGATCCGGATGAAATTTCATGGCTAAACGTTTGTAAGCCTTTTTAATTTCACGTTCGCTGGCATCACGGCCGACACCTAATACTTCGTAATAATCTCGCTTTGACATAATCTCACGCTTTCTTTGCTGAAGTTGTAGCTAATGTTGTGACAACGGGCGTTAGAGTTTCCCCTAACGCCCGCAGAAAATAATTTAGGGGTTAGCCTATATTATTTCTTGTCGTCTTTCACTTCTTCAAACTCAGCATCAACAACATCTTCATCAGGCTTAGCCGCTTGTGCTTCACCTTCCGGAGCCTGTTGTCCCTGCTCAGCCTGTGCTTTAGCCTGGGCAATTTCCATCAACTTCGATGATGCTTCCATCAGCTCTTGAGTTGACTTCTCGATAGCTTCTTTATCGCTACCTTTAACGGCAGCTTCTACCGCTGAAATAGCCGTTTCAATCTTCTCTTTCTCATCGGCTGGTAATGCTTCACCCGCTTCTTCGATCTGCTTCTTAGTCGCGTGAACCATGCCGTCGGCCTGGTTACGAGCTGTAACCAGCTCTTCAAACTTAGCATCTTCGTCAGCGTGTGCTTCAGCATCACGAACCATAGCTTCAACTTCTTCGTCACTCAGACCAGAAGAGGCTTTAATGGTGATGTTCTGTGCCTTACCCGTCTTCTTATCGGTAGCCGATACGTGCAAGATACCATCGGCATCGATATCGAAAGCAACTTCAATCTGTGGCATACCACGTGGAGCCGGCTCGATACCTTCCAGGTTGAATTGACCCAGAGACTTGTTACCGCTTGATTGCTTACGCTCACCTTGAAGTACGTGAATTGTCACGGCGCTTTGGTTGTCGTCAGCAGTCGAGAATGTTTGTGAAGCTTTAGTCGGGATAGTAGTGTTCTTCTCGATAAGCTTAGTCATTACGCTACCCATTGTCTCGATACCCAGAGACAGAGGTGTAACGTCCAGTAGAAGTACGTCTTTTACATCACCAGCCAGTACACCAGCTTGAACTGCAGCACCGATAGCAACTGCTTCGTCTGGGTTAACGTCTTGACGCAGCTCTTTACCGAAGAAAGCAGAAACCTCTTCACGAACTTTAGGCATACGAGTCTGACCACCAACAAGAATCACTTCGTTGATATCAGATACTGATAGGTCGGCATCAGCAAGAGCGACTTTCAACGGCTCAAGTGAGCGAGTGATCAGATCTTCAACCAGAGACTCAAGCTTAGCGCGAGTGATCTTAACCACTAAGTGCTTAGGACCTGTTGCATCGGCAGTGATGTAAGGCAGGTTAACTTCAGTCTGTGTCGTGCTTGAAAGCTCAATCTTAGCTTTCTCAGCCGCTTCTTTCAGACGCTGCATCGCTAGCGGGTCGTTACGTAGGTCAAGAGATTGCTCTTTCTTGAACTCGTCAGCAAGGTAGTTGATCAGACGGTTATCGAAATCTTCACCACCTAAGTGTGTGTCACCGTTAGTCGCCAGAACTTCGAAAGTCTGCTCACCTTCGACACTGTCGATTTCGATGATAGAGATATCGAAAGTACCACCACCTAAATCGTATACCGCAACGATGTTGTCGCCTTGCTTCTTATCGATACCGTAAGCAAGTGCGGCCGCTGTAGGCTCGTTGATGATACGCTTTACTTCAAGACCAGCGATACGGCCGGCATCTTTAGTCGCCTGACGCTGCGAATCGTTGAAGTAAGCTGGAACTGTAATTACCGCTTCAGTCACCTCTTCGCCTAAGAAGTCTTCGGCAGTTTTCTTCATCTTTTTCAGAGTTTCAGCAGAAACTTGTGGCGGAGCCATCTTCTTACCATGAGCCTCAACCCATGCATCGCCATTATCTGCATCGATGATCTTGAACGGCATGATGTCAACGTCACGCTGAACTTCATCATCTTTAAAGCGGCGACCAATAAGACGCTTAATCGCAAAGAAAGTGTTTGTTGGGTTTGTAACAGCCTGACGCTTTGCAGGTTGACCCACTAAGATCTCTTCACCAGTGTAAGCAATGATTGACGGGGTAGTACGATCGCCTTCGGCATTCTCCAATACGCGTGGTGTGTCGCCATCCAAAACGGCTACGCAAGAGTTAGTCGTGCCTAAATCGATACCAATAATTTTACCCATTGTGGTGCTCCTGAAATCTTTCTATAAAACTAAATTTGTTATCTGATTGGAGATATGGGGATGGACTCAAGGGTTTTCAAGCCTAAATATCAGCTTTAATTTCCAATCCCGTTTTCCCGATATCTTTCCTTAACACCCTATATTGGGACGTTGATATCGAATACAAGGGGCATTAGGGAAAAATTAGTCACATCGGTAAATTTTTTGATCCCAAACTCACAATTGACAAAAAGGATACCGTATAATGCATGCAATCTTAAGGTGTGATGCAGTAGAAACTTCGAGTGCATCATTTAGTCATCTATGTTGTAAGAGTAAATTCATTGAAACAATCCAATCAGGCCTATCTGTATGGCATTGGCGCTATCTGCCTCTGGTCTACTGTTGCCACCGCTTTTAAGCTGGCGCTAGCGCACTTGAGTCCGCTGCAGCTGGTGTTTATAGCCGTATTAACCTCTATCTTCGCGTTGGGGCTTATTCTCACGGCTCAGCGAAAACTAAACCTGATAAAACAACAGTTCTCTCAGCGTCCGCTGTTTTACCTGCAGACCGGGTTACTCAATCCGTTCCTATACTACCTGGTGCTATTTAAAGCCTACGATCTTCTGCCGGCTCAACAGGCACTCTCGCTTAATTACACCTGGGCCATCCTGCTGCCACTGCTTTCGGTGCCTCTGTTAGCACAGAAACTGAGAAAGAGTGATATAACGGCAGCGGTCATTGCATATTTTGGTGTATTCGTAATCGCCACCAATGGTGAGTTGACCGGATTTTCTTTCGAGAGCGGCACCGGGGTCATGCTGGCACTGACCAGCACCCTGCTCTGGTCACTCTACTGGATCATCAACACTAAAGATAAAGGCGATCCCGTCGTCAGTCTGCTGCTCAGCTTTCTTGTTGGCTTTCCGTTTATCTTAGGCACTCTGTTATTCACACAGGCACTGCCAAGCTGGAACTTCCAGGCATTTGCTGCCGGTATCTATGTGGGCCTGTTCGAGATGGGCGTCACCTTCGTCCTCTGGTTAGTGGCGCTGAAAAAGGCTGATCGCACCGCCAGTATCAGCACTATGGTATTCATGTCTCCGGTCATGTCCATCGGTTTTATCGCCTGGATATTGCAAGAGGAGATCGCCACATCGACCTATATAGGACTCAGCCTCATCTTAACGGCGCTTGCCCTGCAGCAGCTACTGCCTCATCTGAATAAGCTGCGCAGCAAAGCCCCGACCTCTGGAGAATCTGTGTAGGTAAGCAGATAATTTTCCCCTTAAAAAGCCCACATCACGTGGGCTTAATTATCGGTCACCAACCCGAAGCTGTAAATGAAGGGATGGCACCCTTCCGAGTTATGCCGAAGCCCTAATCAACAGGGCGGCTTATTAATAGCGCTCGATCTCTATCTGGCCCACACCAACATTGACATGCAGTTCCCCAAGACCACTTTGCTCCTCATTGTAATAAGCTTGGCGAACGAAGTTACGCTCGACGGCTACCTTTTTGCCTGACTCCCTCACCGACACCTCTCCGACTCCTGATTCGAGGGAGGTCGCAGCGAAGGTGACGTTATGTTTCACCTGTGCATGACCAACTCCCAGATCGATATCGATATCATTTTCCATCTCCACAACCTCTACATTGCCGACACCGACATTGAGATTAACCGCCGCCTGGCGGGGAAGGTATATCTTCCACTCCTGCTTAATGTCATCCTGCTCACTCAGTTTAAGGGTAACCCTTTTAGCACTCAGAGCCACATCCAACTCGACACCAGCGATATCCGCACTGCCCCAGAGCGTGAACCAACTGGTCTCGGTCTGACTCACCACCACCTCGACCCTGATCTCCTGCTCATCGGTCGCGAAGATCTCAACTGAACCCACATCCATATCGAGCACCACCTCCTGACCGTTATAGCTATAGAGCTGGCTCAATGTTCTGTCACCATCGGCTTGGGCCGAGGTGACAGCCAAGGTCGAAAAAGCCGCCGAGATAACCAGTAAGCTGCTGAGGGTCGCTGTAAGAAGTTTTTTTATTAGCTTATTCATTTGTGCCATCCTGTCATTGGATTCCCTTGGAATATATACAGATACAGCAAAAGCCAAGCCAAGTTTATTTTTTAATTGTATTTCAAACAATTAATCAAATTGAATTTAGAAAGTGGATGGAATCATTTTAGTTTATTCGCAGATTAGGCTACTGGTTGGTGATTTTCACTATTGGTTAATAGCTTGTTGGAAAACGATGTCTGGGTATATTTTAGGTAGGTGTCATTTGGCGGTTTTGGTATTTGGCAATATTCTACATACCAATATTGCATTGTTATCTACCGCCTTCCCGGCGAGGATTGTGTAAACACTTCTGTGACACAGCACAAGTATGTCCCTATAGCTTCGGCCGTGACATCCCTGTCACGGACGGTCACAGCCGCGTTCACACCTGACTCTGATTTCGAGAAAGTTATCTCTTCGATTTGGGTTTAGCTTTGAAGCACAGCGCAAACTTAATTAGCTCCGCCCCCCTAATCCTAGCTTCAAATATAAAAATGCCGCACTGTGGTTGGTGCGGCATTGTTCAAGTATCAATGAGCGGTGCTCACAAACTACCTAGCTAAAGTACCTCAGCTTAGGCTACTTCCCACCTGGCTCGGCATATTTAGTCATCCAGTCTTCAACCTGGTTATACCAATAGATAGAGTTATTCGGCTTCATGATCCAATGGTTTTCATCGGGGAAGTAGATCATGCGGGATTCGACGCCACGGGTTTGCAGGGTACGGAATAGCTCGAAACCCTGACCCACAGGGACACGGTAATCCAGCTGGCCATGCACCACTAAGGTTGGCGTATTGAAGTTCTCAGCGCCGTAATGGGGTGAGATAGCTTTATAAATTTCCGGCTTCTCCCAGTAGTTGCCGAACCGGGTGCTATGCACCGAGAAATCTGCCGCCATCTGCGAGTACATGTTATATACCGCAGCGTGGATAAACAGGGCGTTAAACGGATGCTCCTGACCTAAGATAATAGAGGTTAGGTACCCGCCATAACTTGCGCCACCAGCCACTAAACGATCGTTATCGATCCACGCTTTCTGTTTAAACCACTCGGTGGCTTTAAAGACATCTTCCAATGACTTATTTTTCCAGTCAGGATTGATGCTGTCGGTAAAGTCCTGACCGAAGCTGTTTGAGCCGTGGAAATTAGGCCAGGCGGTGACATAGCCCCAGGAGGCAAATGTCTGAGCATTCCAGCGATAGTGGAAACCATCAGAGATCGCGCCGTGGGGACCACCGTGGATCAGCATCATCAAGGGATACTCTTTACTGCTGTCGAACCCGGGCGGATAGTGCACCCACATCTGCACATCTTCATCGTTATACCCTTTATAGGTTACCGACTCATAGGTGCCCATATCGATATCGGCAAGGATATCGTCATTAAAGCTATCTAAACGTGTGGTTTTACCATTGGTTGGGTTAATTTTAACGACACGAGCCGGGTACACAAAGCTATCGTTTGCCGCCACTAAGGTACCGTCTTTGGCAACAGAAGGTTTACCGAAGTTAGTTTGCTTAGTGATTGCTTTTACTTTGCCGTTTTTGACATCGATATGGAAAATTCGACGGGTTGCGGCATCATCTATCGCGGCGTAAAAGCCCTTACTGTCTGCGGTCCAGATGAAACGTGTCACAGAGCGGTCCCAATCTGTGGTTATCTCGCGCTCGGTGCCTTTTTTCAGATTAAATAGGATCAGATTCGCAGTATCGGCATAAAACCCATGAATAAGCTGACGAGTAAAGGCTAACGTCTTACCATCGGGACTGAAGGTAGGGTTCGTGTCCGGCGCATTATTTTTTGAGGTTAAATTTTCCGCTTTATCGCTGCCAATCTTAGCCAGAAAGATATCAACTTTAGGATCGACCTTGTTATCCCAACCATTGCTGTTAAACGCAATCAGGCGCTCATCAGGAGAGATATCATAGTTGGCGGCACTTTGAGATGAGCGGGGCAGCTGCTTATTCAGCGCCTGGGTGATGGCTTCAATCTCCCCCCCCTTTGCCGGAATACGGAAAACATGCGCCTGGCGCTCCTCCTCGATCCAGTGATCAAAACTTGAATAAGGCAGCGCATTCCATTGACGGGCAGATACTTTATCCTCTTTATCGGCCTTTAACTGCTCTGCCATTTCGTCCCAGCTTTTACCGGGGAAGACACGGCTGATAAAGTAGATATGCTCGCCCACCCACTTCACGCCTTTTACGCCACCGGGAACATCGGTGAGACGCTGGGCTTCTCCGGGCTTATCCATAGGCAGCAGGTACACCTGCCCGGCTTCATCTTTATCACGCTTACTTACAAACGCTAATGTCTTACCATCTGGCGAGAAAACCGGCTCACTAACCAGCATACCTTCGGCAGTTATCGGTCGCTGGCTGGAACCATCTTCGGCGAACAGCCAGAGTTGCGTCGCGCCTTTGTCTTCTGGCACATCATATTGAGTGACAGGCGCAATAATATACTCGCCCTGCGGCGAAATAGTTGGACTACCTATACGCTTTAATTTCCACAACACATCGACAGATAGTGTCGTAGCCTGCTCTGGTTTTACTTGGTCTGGTTTAGCCTGCTCAGCAAACGCAGATGCAAAGGGCATCAAGATGCAAAGCAGTAGAGCTCCGACTTTCTTCACGAGTCTTCTCCTTGATTAAATTATTGTTTTTGTCATTGCCAACCCAAGAAGGCAACACGGCGAATAACAT
This sequence comes from uncultured Shewanella sp., assembly GCF_947501225.1. Lineage (GTDB taxonomy): Bacteria > Pseudomonadota > Gammaproteobacteria > Enterobacterales > Shewanellaceae > Shewanella. Next base: position 97,473 of record NZ_CANMUW010000001.1, on the reverse strand, counting down.
ATGTTAATCGAATTCACACTAATATAGCGAATCGACTTCCCCCTGTTCACCTAAACACTAAGCTATTTTCGTACTTACCCATTAAATGAAGCTTAATCAGGAGCGACGAGGGAGATTAACTAAATATCGAGGCCTACTATTTTGTTATACCTGCCATTAGGCTCAACGCTGAAGAGTATCAGGTAGAGACATGCCATCAGTCTGGCTCCTGTTTCTTTACAATAAAAAAGTTACGGATAACGGCAACAATGTGTATGAAGTACATCTGCGATCTCCCGGAATCCTGCCAAGGGACTATACTTTTTAGTCACATCCAGTGCAGCTCCTTCGAAGGGATGAGTTGCTGCCAGATCACTACCGGAGGCTAGAGAATGTTATTTTTAATCTATTGGGAATTGAATGAGGAAACCGATGCCTTAGACAGGTTAAAGGCGGCAGAAAAACTGACGGCGGCGGGACTCTTTCCACCGCAAGACGTTGAGGTAGTGAGGTTTGACACGACCCCGGATCTGTGGGGAGTAACACTGGTTGAGGCTGATGATGTTGGAAGCGTTTCAAGTGTGATCAACTCTTGGCGTATCGCATGTCCGGGAATATTCAGATCGACCAAAATATCTCCGGCTCGCCCGGTTCAGGAGGCGATGGAGTCCGCAGCAGAGATGATTAAGAAGTTAAGTTAAAAAAAAGGAAGCCTACTGGCTTCCTTTAGTTTATATACAATTGCGCCTATTGTTCGCGAACAATCACCCTCTGGCGGTATATTCCCCGACCCCGATCCACTTGTAGGTGGTCAGCGCCTCGAGCCCCATGGGGCCACGGGCATGTAACTTCTGAGTACTCACAGCAACTTCCGCCCCAAGACCAAACTGACCACCGTCGGTGAAACGTGTACTGGCATTAATGTACACTGCCGACGAGTCCACCTCATTAACGAAATGTGCCGATGCCTGTAGGTTATCTGTCAATATCCCCTCGGAGTGTCCACTTGAGTATCTTCTGATATGCTCAATTGCCATGTCGATATCATTGACGACCTTGATGCCCAACGTCAGTGAGAGCCACTCCTGACCATAGCTCTCTGCGGTCGCAGCCAAGATGGCTATGCCCTGTGTCTTTGCAATGGTTTGAGCTCGCTGGCAGCCATAGAAACTGACGCCAGATGCCGCAAGCTGAGAATATAAGCGGGGCAACAGCTCATCCGCTATCGACTCATGAACTAAAACCGTATCGAGTGCGTTACAGACCGTTGGGCGCTGAACCTTGGCATTTGCAATGACCTCAATCGATTTCGCGATATCGGCGTCTTTATCGGCATAGAGGTGACAAATTCCTATGCCCCCCAAAATAACCGGTATGGTTGCCTGCTCTGCGCAAAGGCGCTGCAAGTTTTGTCCGCCTCGGGGCACTATCATATCGACGAACCGGTCAAGCTTGAGCAGACCGCTCACCAAGGCTCTGTCCGGGCTTTGGATCAGTTGCACGCTATCGGCCGGTAAACCTTGCTCTACGACGGCCGCACGAATCGCTTCGCTCAGGGCCAGATTAGATTGCAGCGTCTCTTTCCCCCCTCGCAGGATAACGGCGTTACCGGTTTTCAGTGCCAGTACGGCAATATCAACGGTCACGTTGGGACGTGCCTCATAGATGACACCAATGACTCCCAGAGGGACACGACGACGTGACAGACGCAGACCATTATCTAAAATCTGGCTTTCCAGCTCCGTACCGACTGGATCGGCAAGTTTTATCACATTATCGATATCACTTATCACCCCCTGCAGGCGTGACTCATCGAGCAGTAAGCGATCGATCATGGCATCATTGAGGCCGTTCTCCCGCGCGGTGGCGACATCTCTTTCATTCGCGGCCAGGATGGTGGCACTATTTTTTGTCAGGCTGTTCGCAACAGCGCTTAATAACGCCTGCTTCTGTTTACCGGTCAAGCCCGCCAGCTGATAGCTTGCCTGTTTGGCCTGTTTACCCAAAGTCTGCAGATAAGCTGCATTATTCTCAATCACGTCACATCACCTTCATTATCAGAGGATCCGCTCTTTAGCGGCCTGTAAACCTAAATTCTAAAGTACGACCATATCATTGCGATGAACCACGGCATCGCCATAATCATAACCAAGCAGAGACTCGATATCATTCGAGTGCTTACCCGCGATCTGCTGCAGGTCTTTTGCACTGTAGCGGCTCATGCCACGCGCAAACTCCCTGCCATCACTATCGACAAGCTGAAGGGTTGCGCCACGTTCAAACTTACCTTCGACGCCAACGACCCCCTTGGATAGCAGACTTCTCCCCTTCTGAGTCACGGCATTTAGGGCACCTTGATCCAATATCAACTTACCCCGGGTTGCCTGACCGGCTAAGATCCACTGCTTACGGCTCTCGAGTGGGTTTTCCAGCGCCGTAAAGTGAGTTCCAACTGGCTCTTTGCAGACCGCATCCTGTATCACCTTGGGGTGATGACCCGATGCAATGATAACCTCAACACCGGCACGTCTGGCAATATCCGCAGCCTCGAGTTTAGTCGCCATTCCTCCGGTTCCCAGCCCGGAAACGGCGCCACCGGCGAGCATGCGTAGACTGTCGTCGATATTCACCACCTGCTTAATCAACTGCGCATCGGGATTCGAGCGGGGATCGGCATCGAAAAGCCCTCGCTGGTCGGTTAACAGGATCAGAAGGTCCGCATCACAAAGCAGAGCAGCGCGGGCCGAAAGGTTATCGTTATCACCAACTTTGATCTCATTGGTCGCCACCGCATCGTTTTCATTAATGATAGGGATAATGCCCTGAGCCAACAGCGCATTGAGAGAGTCTCTTGCATTGAGGTAACGCTCTCTGTCATGGAGATCGGCGCGGGTTAATAGCAGTTGGCCCACATGCAGGCCATAGATGCTGAACAGTTGCGCCCAGGCTAAAATGAGTTGGCTCTGCCCCACAGCGGCAAGCAGCTGTTTATTGGCAACGGTATCGGGAAGCTCCGGGTAACCCAAATGTTCACGACCGGCGGCGATCGCTCCCGATGTACACAGTACGACCTCTACCCCGGCCTTCATTAACGACGCCATCTGCCTCGCCAACTCAACCATATGCGCCTTATCCAACTGACGGCTGCCGGATGTCAGTACGCTTGTTCCCAGTTTTACCACGACGCGGCGGTAACCAATCTCACTTAAGTTCATTTTCAAAATAGTAAATAAAGCCGAACTTAGCGTTATACCCAATCTTGCAGCTAATTGGTAGTCGACCGGAAAAAAGAAGTGTTAAATGGATGGAATTGTGAATTTTCCCCATAAAAAAAGGCCATACGGTGTATGGCCTTCAAGAAAAAACAAGCTGGAAGACAGCTAGCCATAGATAAACTTAGCGATAAACAGCGCCGCTAAAGCCAGTACGCCTATATTCAAATCTCTGAACCGTCCGCTCAAGAGTTTAATCACCGCGTAGGAGATGAACCCCATAGCGATACCCGTGGCAATCGAGAAGGTCAGTGGCATCAAGATACAGACAACGACAACTGGTGCCGCCTCGGTTAAATCCTCCCACTCGACATGCACTAAACCCGACATCATCAGGATAGCGACATAGAACAGGGTACCAGCAGTCGCGTACGCAGGCACCATGCCCGCAAGTGGTGACAGGAACAGCGAGAGCAAAAACAACGCTCCAACCACGACAGCCGTTAATCCTGTACGCCCCCCCGCACTCACACCAGCGGTACTTTCGATATAACTCGTAGTCGTTGATGTACCCAGCATGGCACCGGCGATTGTCGCAGTGCTGTCAGCAGTCAAGGCACGGTTCAATCTCGGCAGTCGCCCCTTATCGTCAAGGAAACCTCCGCGCTGCGCTACGGCAACCAGTGTCCCGGAAGTATCAAACAGATCGACAAACAGGAAGGCGAATACCACCGAAAGCATGCTCACTTCCAGTACACTGGAGAGATCCATCTTCATGAAAGTGGGCATAATAGAGGGAGGTGTTGACATCACACCCTGATATTGAACATCGCCAAACAGGATCCCCAGTAGCGTTATTGAGAGAATGCTGACGATAACCGCAGACTTCATTCCACGGTGTACCATGGCGATGATCATGAAGAAGCCCAACACGGCCATCACAGCCGGAAAGGCGGTAATATCTCCCATGGTTACCAGAGTTGCCGGGCTGGCAACGACAATTCCGGCACTCTTGAGACCTATCAGGGCAAGAAAAAGGCCAATACCTGCGGCGATCCCCAGACGAAGCGACATTGGAATACTGTTGACAATCCACTCTCTGATCTTAACCAGAGAGAGGATCAGAAAACAGATCCCCGAAAGAAAAACCGCTCCCAATGCCGTCTCCCAGCTATAGCCCATCTCTCCGACGACTGTGTAGGTAAAAAAGGCGTTCAATCCCATGCCCGGCGCGAGCGCGATAGGATAGTTTGCCACAATCCCCATGATCAAACAGCCGATAGCGGCAGCGAGACAGGTAGCCACAAATACGGCACCATGATCCATGCCCGCATCGGCCAACATCATGGGGTTTACAAAAATAATGTAAGCCATTGTCAGAAAGGTCGTTAATCCCGCCACTACCTCCTGCCTTAATGTTGTTTGGTTTTCTTTTAATTTAAATAATTTTTCCAACATGGAACTGTGTTCCTTAAAATTTTTATAGTTGTAAGTAGGGTGTAATATTTGAGTATCCAGCCGAGACTATTGCGCTGGTTATTATGGTGTAGGTACATAAAATCACGTAAAAAATATTGGGTACTCATCCAATATCTATTTACATTTCGACGATTATAGGGGGTTTACTCTAGTGAGGCTAGCGCAATAGGAATAGGGCTATGTGACAGGTATCGGAGTTTTAATAAATGGGCGCAAGACAAAAAAAACCCGCTCAATGAGCGGGTCAATACTAATTTTTAAGTGCTCCCCGGGGGAGGTGTTACAGTGATAACTCTAGGTTATCTGCGGTCTTCATGACTCAAGGGGTCAGAGCTATGCAGACCAAGGTAACCACTTAGGGACTAGTTAGCCCTTAACGTTCATGGTGTACAGCCCGCCACGCAAAGATTCGGTACAAAACCAAGTGTTTTGCCAATAAACGTGCTGATTTCCGGTATAAGACATAGTCAATACTCCTAACAAAGTTGTAATAAAATTACTCTAGTCAAACTTGGCTCAACCTACTAAACAAAGTAACAGAAAAGCCGTAGAGTCAACCTGTCGCTCAATTCCCTGGAGAGTTATCCATCCTGGATAGACTTAGAGGTGGAAGGCGTCATTGCCTAACCAACTAGAGTAATTATACTCAAATGTAATTTAATTACAAGATTTATTTTAAAAATAGTGAAAAATGACCCCGTTCTGTAATTTTACAACACCTAATATAGATACTGTTTATTCACCTGAATTCTTGCCTATACCAAGGAAAGTCACGACAACCTTGTCTTCATCAACGTTCCCCACTTCCGATAATCAGTGAGAACACCTGCCGGATAAGCAGGTCTCAATTCGATGTTTTGAAGGTAATAGAGAGTGATAATAAAGCATCGAAGATGCATGACTTCTCTAGGGCGAATCTCTTCGCAGAGACAGATTAATTTGAGCCTTGAACAGATAAAAAAAAGCCCGCTCAAAGAGCAGGCCAAGACTAAATCAAGTTTTCCTAAAGGAATGAGTTACCGCGCTAACAGTTGCACCAACATTTTGAACAATAAAAAAATCAAAATGTTACTTGAGTCTGAACATCCCAAAGGGATAAGGGTCGATAGATGGTAACTAACTTGAGGGGTAGTTAACCCTTGAAACCAATGGCGTACAAACCACCACGTAATGCATCGGTACAAAACCAAGTGTTCTGCCAATAAACATTCTGAATTCCGGTATAAGACATAATCACTACTCCTAACAAAGTTGTAAAATATACTCTGGTTAAACTTGGCTTTCGCCGCAGAGTCAACCTGTCGCTCAATTCCCTGGAGAAGTATCCATCCTGGATAGACTTAGAGGTGGAAGGCGTCATTGCCTAACCAACGAAGTAACTATAGCTAAACTGTAATTAAATTACAAGTATTATCTGAAATTTAATCTAAAACGCCCTAAAAACTGTAATTTTACAACAAACGAAACATCATAGCAGTTGCATTCACGGAGATGATAAACCGAGTAAGCAACGTGAGCTGCATGTTGAAGTCGTAATGGGGAATACGGGTATAGACCAGATAAAAAAAAGCCCGCTCAAGGAGCGGGCAAAGACTAATTTCAAGTGTTCCTAAAGGAAAGAGTTACCACGCTAGCAGTTACACTGGCATATCGATCAATTGATCAAGATGCAACTTGAGTCTAAATATCCCAAAAGGGATTAAGGTTGATGGATGATGGAAACTACTTAAAGGGGTAGTCAGCCCTGTAAACCTTAAAGGATTAACCTTTAGTGTTCATTGCAAATAAGCCGTTACGCAAAGTTTCGGTACAGAACCAAGTATTTTGCCAATAAACGTGCTGATTTCCGGTATAAGACATAGTCAATACTCCTAACAAAGTTGTAATAAAATTACTCTACTCAAGCTTACCTAAAAACTCTGAAGGTAAGCAGTTAATAACTAAGGCAGAGTCAACTCGTCGCTCGATTCCCTGGAGAGTTATCCATCCTGGATAGACTTAGTGATGGAAGGCTCACTGCCTAACCAACGAGAAGAATTATAAGATAACTGTAATTTTATTACAAGTATTTTTTAATTTTAATCCCAAAAACCGCAAATCAGCGTAAGTTTACAACAGTTTTCGTACTTTTTAGACTGAACAGCGACCACATAGGTGGCTATGGGTAAAGAAAATTTCACTGATATGCCGAATAACTAAAACGATAAACCCTGACCCTGGCTAAAAAGGAGAGATGTCACCAGTGAAGCCCCTCCTCACTGCAAGTGCTCCCCTTAATATTGGAGGACACTTGCAGCCGTTATATCTATGCTCTGGTAATATGTTTATACAGACCCACTAAAGGCGCCGCCGTTGGCTTACCATATAGTGGATCCCCCTCGGTCGCACTGCCGGCAATATCGATATGAGTGTAGGCAAGTGGCATCTTCGACATGCAACCATTGGCACTGAGTCCCGATGCCCGCAGAAGAAATGCCGCCGGATATTGGTGACCACGAGCAGTAACCGAAGAGGGGGCATTATTTGAAGATAGGATATCTGCGGCTCCTGATGGGTCGATGATCTTGCCAAAGTCTTCACGGCGAAGCTGTGATTGCTCGACAGGCTCTCCCCATGCTTGCGCTTCACTTGCTATGCTCATCGCAATGCCATCTTGCTTAGCAACCGCATTTTCAACCGTCGCGGTGTAGCCACCATAACAGCGAACCACATGACCTGTAAGTGTAGCAACCGAGTAGAGCTCCGGCTTAACCGCTTTTTCCGCCTGTATTCTGAGGTGAGACAGGAGATCCGCCAACACAAGGCGCCCCTCGGCATCTGTGTTACCTATTCTCACCCTTACACCTGCATGACTGGTGATGATCTCATCTGTCACAAAAGCTTCACTGCCTATACTGTTCCTCACCAAGCCAAGCTCAGCAACGACGCGAATACCTTTAGGCTTAAGCAAAGATAAGGTTTTCATCAAACCGGCAACGGCAGCAGCCCCCCCTTTATCACGGCTCATACCCGCCATACCACCGGCAACTTTAATATCTGCACCACCGGTATCATAAACCACACCTTTACCGGCGAAGAAAAAGCTACGCTCTATCTCTCCCTCCCCTACGTACTCGACCTTCACCACACGGGGCTGATGTCTGGATACCGCAAAAGAGGAACGACCGACGGCACTAAGCAAAGGATAGTCACGCTCCAGTACATCTCTGTCCTCTACCACACTAACCTTTAGGCCCGAGTCCCGGTAGGCATCAATACAGTAATCGGCGAATGCGGGTGCAGACATCCTCTCAGGCTCCGTGCCACAAAGATCTCTCGCCAGAATACGACCCGCCTCGATAGCATTCACACTCTCTGATGCTTCAGACGAATTAAGCAAGCCGATCGCTTCAAAATCACCAAGATCACCTTTAGCCTCTCTAAGTTCCAGTGCCTGCCATAGCTCCTGACCACAGGCGAGAGCCGCAACTTCTGTGGCTGATTGATATCTTGGATCGGCACTTTTAGACACCAGCATCAAGGGACGAGTAGCACCGGCATCTTTAGCCAGTCTGATACCGGCTCTGGCGGCATCGGCAAAAATCCGCACATCCTCGACATCATCGTCACTATTTTTTACCGGTGAGATGATGAGCCGTCCGCCAGCCAGGCCGGGGGCAAACAACAGAGTGGGAGATTGACCGACACGCTTATCTACCTTAGCCCCGTGTTCGGCCAGTAATGAAACTTCATCGAAACCGGTTTGGCTGATATCGGTCGCAACGACAACGAGTGCATCCCAACCGCTGCCTTCAAAAATTGCATCATCATCTTTTACATCAATAAAGTTAACTTGAACCATGAACCATCCTTTTGCTTGTGAGATCAAATCGATATCATTGCGGGCAGTGAGTACCGAGCCGAATAGAGATAACCTCGAACCTATTTTTTCTAAATAGTTGCCGAGACTAAAATTATCTAGTTTGGCCGGACAATATGCACACAAACCCTCCAGAATGCCAAGCTCTTTCGGCAATAATCGTTCTGATTGGCAACTTTCACTGACACTTAGTTTGGCAAGCAGGACTCACTGCTGACATGTGGTAAGAATGATAACCCCGACTCTGTGGTAGACTATGGTCATTTTTAGCCTCATCGACATTAAAAGAGGAGTCATCAGTGACAGCATTAAGTCAATTACAACCTCAAGCCCTATGGCAGTGGTTTGAACAAATTTGTGCAATCCCACACCCGTCAAAACATGAGCAAGCGCTGAGCGAACACATTCAGGCCTGGGCCAAAGATAAGCAACTCGACATCGTTGAAGATAAAGTCGGTAACCTGATCATTAAGAAGCCCGCCACACCTGGCATGGAAAACCGTAAGGTTGTTGCCCTACAGGCACATATCGACATGGTGCCGCAGAAGAACTCCGATAAGGTACACGACTTCGAGAAAGATCCCATTGAACCCTACGTAGATGGTGAATGGGTAAAGGCAACCGGAACGACTTTAGGAGCCGATAATGGTATTGGAATGGCATCGGCCCTGGCAATTCTTGGCTCTGATGATATTCCTCACGGACCACTTGAAGTCCTGCTAACCATAGATGAAGAAGCGGGTATGACAGGAGCATTTGGCCTGGAAGCGGGGTATCTTGATGCCGAGATCCTTATTAATACCGATTCAGAGCAAGAGGGCGAGATCTACATGGGTTGCGCCGGCGGTGCCGATGGAGAGATAACCCTGCCTATAAGCTGGCAGGCTCCGGCAGCGGGTAGCCAAACCTTGACCCTTAAAATTGCGGGTCTGCGCGGCGGTCACTCAGGCGTAGATATCCACCTGGGTCGCGGTAATGCCAATAAGCTTCTGGCACGCTTCCTCTTCGATAATGCGACGACTCTGGGGCTCGAGTTGAGCCACTTTCAAGGGGGCTCTCTGCGCAACGCCATTCCCAGAGAGGCCAGTGCGACAATCAATGTCAGCGGCGCTAAACTCGCTGAACTACAGCAAGCCATCAACGACTATGAAAGCTTACTGAAGCAGGAGCTGAGTGTTACTGAGCCGGAGCTAACATTAACTCTGCTCGAGACCTCGAATGCTTCTCAGGTGATGAGTACCGCAGCGCAATCCAGTCTGATTAGCTTAATGCACGCCTGCCCGAACGGTGTCGTTCGCATGAGTGATGAAATTGAGGGAGTGACAGAAACGTCACTGAACTTAGGTGTGATCACTACAGGTGAAGAGAGTGTTACCCTGCTCTGCCTTATCCGCTCCCTGATAGATTCCGGCCGTGAGAATGTAGAAGGGCAACTTAATGCCCTAAGCCAACTGGCCGGTGCCAAAGTGGCATTCAGCGGTACCTACCCGGGTTGGAAGCCGGATAACAGCTCACCGGTAATGGCACTGGTTCGTGAAACCTATGACAGCATCTATAATAAAGAGCCTGTGATTATGGTGATTCATGCGGGTCTTGAGTGTGGTCTGTTTAAGAAGCCTTACCCGGAGATGGATATGGTATCGATTGGCCCCACCATTCGCTTCCCACACAGCCCTGATGAGAAGGTGCTTATTGAAACGGTAGGCCAGTATTACCAGCTACTGTTAGCCGTACTGGAGCGTATTCCAGAGAAAGGTTAGGTTTATCAGGCCCTAGGTTCTAGAACCTAGGGCCTGGTTACTTGTAAAAAAGCCTTTTTTAAAATCCTAAGTCCATCTGCGACTCCCTCACTTGATTGTCTTGCTCCTTTTTTGTATCGGAATCACTCGCTAATCCAACCGAAACCCCAAGTAATCTAATACCCCTCCCCTTTTGACGTTCCAGTGCCTGAGAGAGGAGGTCGTAAAACAGTTTTACCGACACTTCATCGCTTCTATGCTCTATGGTTGTCTGTTTAAAATCGTTAAATTTAAGCTTAACAACCTGTTTATGTATGGTGCGCTCCTTAGCACTTCGCTTTATCCGGCTCCCCAGCTCCTGGATCAACTGAGGCATAACGGCCTGACATTGCTCTAAGCTATAGATATCTTTAGCCAGTGTGGTCTCAACCCCAACAGACTTACGCTCCCTGTGTGGGGAGATACTACGGGCATCGATACCCTGTGCCCGCTCAATCAATACCGAACCAAACTTACCAAACTTCTCTATCAGTGCACTCTGAGGGTAAGCCTGAAGATCGCTACAGGTAATTAAGCCGATATCCTCAAGCTTCTTCCCTGTGACCTTACCCACTCCGGGGATCTTGGTAAGTGGCAGGTCCTTTACAAAGGCCGGGATCATCTTAGGAGTTATCACATACTGTCCATTTGGTTTATTCAGATCGGAAGCTATCTTTGCAAGAAATTTTACCGGCGCAATGCCGGCAGAAGCGGTTAAACCTGTAAGCTCGAATATCTCCTGACGTATCGCCTCTGCGATTAAGGTGGCCGATCCCTGACACAAGGTGCAGTCGGTGACATCGAGATAGGCCTCATCGAGTGAGAGTGGCTCAATCAGATCGGTATAACGGGAAAACACCTCGCGGATCTGAGCCGAGACCGCTTTATAGACTGACATGCGTCCCGGAACTAAAACTAAGTCGGGACAGAGCTTAAGGGCATAACCCGAGGCCATAGCTGAGCGAACACCATATTGCCTCGCCTCATAGTTACAGGTACTGATAACGCCACGGCGATCGCTCCGCCCTCCCACGGCCAGAGGTTTTCCCCTCAGTTCGGGAAAATCCCGCATCTCCACCGCGGCAAAATAGCAATCCATATCGATATGAATGATTTTCTTCACTTAGCTTATTCCAGAAATACAGATATCGGGCTCATCAACATCGATGTCAGGCATCTGCAGATAAGATACTGTATATTTAAACAGTACTCAAGAGCAAGTGCCCAAAATAGGGAAAGTAGCCAATGGCCTCTTGCTCACATCACAAACAAACACTGGAATATGGGCTAAATATTGGGTATTTATCGAGTCAGATTTATAGCATTAAGATAGGAGCCGCCAGCTCCCGAATCGATATCCATGCAGACGGGCCACTTAGCCAGATATAGGTCTATTGAAGGTAACAATGGTGAATCGACCACCGCTTCTGTCGCCGGAAGAGCCGGCAATATCCTCACCGACCGGAGTCAACGCCATCCATCATGACAAGCCTGACCCCGCTAAGGGTTTAAAACTGCTCATGGAGCATCTTGAGCTCATCACGGGTTAACTTAAATCCTGAGCTAGAGGAGGTTGAGGAAACGACTGAGCGCTCAAGCTGACGTTCCAGGCACTCGATACGCAACTTCAGACGAATGACTAACTCAGTAACATTCTCGTGAGTCTTCTCGACATGTTCGGTGTTGATCATCTTCATCTCCCGGTTGCAACAAGATATGGTTCAAGGATAAGGAAAGTAACTGAACAAAAGCTGAACCCCACTGATAATCAGAGGTCGATAAAGAATCAATTTGTATCCTGAGGGAGAGATTAGGGATAGCAGCTGTTTAGGGCATAAAAAAAGCACCTTCAAAAAGGTGCTTCATTGTGGCTGACTTAAGCGGACTAAAGAATACGATTCTTATTAAGTTTTTCCAAGCGCTCCGCTTCGGCCATTTTAGCCTTGCGGTTTTCACATGGGTCATCGCAATCACACGCCTTCTCAATGCCGAGTGCGCCTAATCCACCACAACTGCCTGCAACGGCCGTGCGTTTAATCATATAACCGATCGACATTAATAAAAAAAACAGCAGTAACACTACAAATGCCGCTATAAATGTACTCATTATGCACTCCAACAATAGCGTGATTAGATCATTATACCATCAATTCACTTTAGAACACGTTAAAGCTATCACTCTGACACACAATTAACGCTTAAAATGTGAACTCTTGTCACTTACCTACAAATGGCTTAAAGGCATCACTATATAATACTTTGAAGCCGTCATCCTGCTTCTCTATCAGCATGATAGCCAGGCCCTCCTGCTTAGCCAGCTCCAATGATGCTTGCGTGCCCATCACCATCATAGCGGTTGCGTAACCATCGGCGACCATAGACTGTTTGTGTAGCACAGTTACTGACGCCAGCCTGTGATCGATAGGAAAACCATCGCGCGGGTCGATAAGGTGAGAGAATTGACGTCCCTCCTCCTCATAATAATTACGGTAATCCCCCGAAGTTGCAACAGCCATATCGCCGGGGGTTATCACCTGCTGTATCTCGCGATTATCGACATCGGGCTGCTCGATGGCAACCCGCCAGGGAGAGCCATCCATTTTTTGACCAAATACACTTAACTCTCCCCCCACCTCGACCAGATAACCGGGAACCCGATATTTATCCAGCACAGCGGCGACGATGTCGACACCAAAGCCTTTAGCTATCGACGACAGGTCCACATACAGATCAGGGTTTGTCTTACTTAGCTTAGTCCCGTCAAGATGCAGATACTCGATACCGGTCTTAGCTTTCGCCTCGGCAATGCTTGCCTCAGAGGGCAGCTTAGTCGGGCGTTTATCGGGGCCAAATCCCCATAAATTAACCAGGGGTCCTAAGGTGATATCCAGTGCACCACCGGTAACCTTATAAAGATGTATCCCTTCGGCAATAACAGATGCGGTATCTTTCGAGACTGTAACAGTCTCTTCGTGACTCATCCTGTTAAAGCGGGACAGCTCTGAGTCTGGCCTGTAGGTTGACATCTGGTCATTGACCTTTTCCAGCGCCAGATCTATCTCGGCTTGCAGCAAGTTGGCCTCAGGGAGTTGCTCATTAGGAACGACCTTGATGTGGTACGTCGTCCCCATGGTACTGCCCGAAAGCGATATGATTTCAGTCGGCTGAGTACAGCCTGAAACAAAAAAGGCTAGCCCGATAAGAGCTAACCAGTTTACTAAGGTCTTCTTCATTTTGACCTGGATCCTTAATCACTATTCTGTTTGCGAGCCACCGGAAGAGTCATAGGAAGCGAATGTGAAAGAGTTCACCCTCGCCTCCGACTCTCTGAACCGATAACAAATATCGCAGCAGATTCTAGCCTTCTTACAGCAGATTAGCCACCGAAGTCATCCAATAAGATGTTTTCATCTTCGACACCGAGATCTTTAAGCATGCCGATAACAGCCGCATTCATCATTGGAGGACCACACATGTAGAACTCACAATCTTCCGGTGCCTCATGGTCACGCAGATAGCTTTCATAAAGTACATTATGGATAAAGCCGGTCTTACCTTCCCAGTTATCTTCAGGCTGAGGATCTGATAAGGCAACATGCCAATCAAAGTTTTCATTATCAGCCGCCAGGCCATCGAAATCTTCTACATAGAACATCTCACGCTTAGAACGAGCACCATACCAGAAGCTCATCTTACGCTTGGTCTTTAGGCGCTTTAGCTGATCAAAGATGTGTGAGCGCATAGGTGCCATGCCTGCACCACCACCGACGAATACCATCTCATTGTCGGTCTCTTTAGCGAAGAACTCACCAAATGGACCGGAGATTGTCACCTTATCGCCCTCTTTGAGGCTAAAGATGTACGAAGACATCTTACCGCATGGCAGCGACAGGTTACGTGGAGGCGGCGTTGCAATACGCACATTCAACATGATGATACCTTCCTCTTCAGGATAGTTCGCCATTGAATAAGCACGAATTGTATCGTCATCGACTTTTGATTCCAGATTGAAGAAACCAAAGTGCTCCCAATCACCACGATACTCTGCAGGAATATCATAGTCTGCATACTTAACGTGATGGGCTGGTGCTTCGATCTGAATATAACCACCGGCACGGAAAGGTACCGAGTCGCCATCAGGGATCTGAAGCTTAAGCTCTTTAATGAAAGTGGCCTTATTATCGTTAGAGATAACTGTACATTCCCACTTCTTAACTCCGAAGATCTCCTCTTCGAGTTCAATCTCCATATCGGTTTTCACGTTTACCTGGCAAGATAAACGGCAGCCCTCACGAGCCTCACCTTTAGTAATATGATCCATCTCGGTCGGCAGAATGTCGCCGCCACCGGATTTAACGTGTACTTTACACTGGCCGCAGGTACCACCACCGCCACAAGCACTGGAAACGAAGATACCATTCTCAGCAAGTGCGCCTAATAACTTTCCACCTGCAGGCAGCTTAATACCTTTATCTGGATCATCATTGATACCAATTGTAATGTCACCACTGTTAACCAGCTTTGACTTGGCGAATAAAATGATCAACACCAAACCTAAGACAATCGCGGTAAACATACTCACACCAAGGTAGACCTCGAGTGGAGTAGATTTAAGAATATCCATTAACTTATCCTTAAAAGTCCGAAATAGGGACCCAGTGGGCCCCTGTTATAGGGACACACCAGAAAACGACATAAATCCAAGGGCCATCAAGCCGGCTGTAACGAAGGTAATACCTAAGCCACGCAGCCCGTCAGGCACATCAGCATATTTCAGCTTTTCACGGATACCAGCTAACAAGACAATAGCTAATGCAAAACCAAGTCCTGAACCGATACCAAACACCACACTCTCAGCCAGGTTGTAGTCACGCTCAACCATGAATGATACCGCACCAAAGATTGCGCAGTTTACGGTGATTAGCGGAAGGAAGATCCCCAGAGCGTTATAAAGTGGCGGGAAAAACTTATCCAACACCATCTCCAGAATCTGTACCAGTGCTGCAATAACACCGATGAAGGTGATGAACTTCAGGAAGCTTAGATCAGCTTCAGGAAGACCAGCCCAAGCCAAAGCACCCGGTGCTAACAGCCCCTGATAGATGATTTGGTTAACAGGAACCGAAATTGTCAGTACCACAACTACTGCAATACCCAATCCCATCGCCGTTGTCACTTTCTTTGATACCGCCAGGAATGTACACATTCCCAGGAAGAAAGAGAGTGCCATATTCTCGATGAAAATTGAGCGAATTAGCAAACTAATATAATGTTCCATCGCGCTTACCCTTTTGCTTCAACTTGCTCTGGCTTAATAGTACGGATGATCCAGATCAACGTACCGATTAAGAAGAACGCACTCGGTGGTAGCAGTAACAGACCGTTAGGCTGATACCAGCCACCATCTGAAATCTTGCTCAAGATCTCGACACCAAATAGCGAACCATTACCAAAGAGTTCACGGACAAAACCAACTGACAGCAGGATAGCACCATAGCCGATACCGTTACCTATACCATCCATAAAGCTCATCATTGGCGGCGTCTTCATCGCATAGGCTTCTGCGCGCCCCATTACGATACAGTTAGTAATAATCAAACCAACAAATACCGAAAGCTGCTTAGCCACATCGTAGGCATACGCCTGCAGTACCTGGTCGACCACAATTACCAGTGATGCGATGATGGTCATCTGTACGATAATACGTACGCTGCTGGGAATGTGATTACGAAGCATTGAGATAAACAGGTTAGAGAAGGCACAAACGGCTGTTAATGCTATCGTCATAACCAATGCAGTTTCCAACTTACTGGTTACAGCAAGTGCACTACATACACCCAATACCTGCAAGGCAATCGGGTTGTTACTCACGATTGGTCCCGACAGGACCTCCTTAAGTTCTTTAGCGTTAGCCATTAGCTCAGCCCTCCTTTACGAACTTTCTCGATAAAGCGAGCAAAACCTTCCTCACCTAACCAAAAATCTAATGAGTTTTGAACACCGTTACCCGTCAAGGTTGCACCAGAGAGGGTATCAACACCATGGATAGAAGCAGCTACAGCTGGGATCTTAGTGACCTTTATCGCTAACTCTCCCTGCTCGTTATAGAGTTTCTTACCGTGCCATTTAGCCATCCACTGAGGGTTTTGTACTTCACCACCCAGACCAGGAGTTTCACCGGAACCGGTAAATGAGTAATAAACCAGACTCTTAATGGTATTAATATCAGGCTCAACAGCTAAGAAGGCATACATGGTTGACCAGAGGCCGTAACCTTTAATCGGTAAGATGAGTGTCTCAGGGTTACCCTGCTCATCTTTAACCACATAGACAACGGCGGTATTTGCTACACGTTTAACCGACGCGACGTCATTTTGTGGTTTGAAGGATGTCTTCGTGTCACGCGCTGCCTTATCGGCATCGAATGAATCTGCATCGCCTTCAACCCATTCACCTGTTTTCAGGTCAACCAGCTTGGCTTCAACAAACTTAGCGTATGTAGCAAGCACTTCACCTTTATCGATTTTTGATGCTTTAGTATCGACAAGGCCAGCGGCTTCAAGAATATACTTCTGCTTATCGAGCAATTTATTCTCAATCTGGACAGGTCGCAGCAATACTGCAGCGGTTGATACAAAAACCGAACAGATAAAGCATAAACCGACAACCACAAAGAGAGTTCTGCCGAACGAATCTTTATTACTAGCCACGAGCGATCCTCCGCTTGATATTTGCCTGAACCACAAAATGGTCAAACAGCGGTGCAAACAGGTTGGCAAACAGGATGGCCAACATCATACCTTCCGGGAATGCTGGGTTAATGACACGAATAAACACGGCCATTGCACCAATCAAGATCCCGTAACTCCATTTCGCCTGGTTGGTAAACGAGGCCGATACCGGGTCGGTTGCCATAAACATCATACCGAAGGCAAAACCACCGAGTACCAGATGCCAGTACCAGGGCATAGCAAACATTGGGTTTGTGTCACTACCAATTGCATTCAGAAGCATAGAGACGGCAATCATACCGACCATAACACCCGCAATAATGCGCCATGAAGCTATTCGCATATAGACGATAACCGCACCACCCAGCAGCAGTGCCAGCGTAGAGACTTCACCCACTGAACCAGGAATGAATCCTAAGAAGGCATCCCACCAGTCCTGAGTAAATCCATACTCTAGTGTGCCCTGTGCCGCCTGGCTCAATGCTGTCGCACCGGAGAATCCATCGGCAACAACCCAGGAGGTATCACCCGACATGCTTAGCGGATACGCGAAGAACAGGAAAGCACGACCGGCAAGCGCAGGGTTAAGGAAGTTACGGCCCGTTCCACCAAATATCTCTTTTGCCACGACCACACCAAAGGTGATACCCAAGGCGACCATCCATAAAGGAATGTTAGGTGGAAGTGTCAGCGCAAACAGAATAGAGGTTACGAAGAAACCTTCGTTAACTTCATGGCCTCGAACCGAAGCAAACAAGACTTCCCATACGCCACCTACAGCGAATGACACCGCGTAGATAGGAAGGAAGAAACAGGCGCCATACCACATGAGCGTAGGCCAGGTAGAGCTTGCACTCAACTCGGTTCCAAACATGCTAAACAGGCTTACCTGCCAAACATCAGGAGCAGCAAAACCTGCAACCAATGCATCTTGAGCCTGAAGACCCACGTTATACATACCCACGAACATAGCAGGAAATACGCAGGCCCAAACCATAATCATCATACGCTTCAGGTCGAGGTTATCACGAACATGGGTCGCCCCTTTGTTTACCTGACCCGGTGTATAAAACACCGTATATGCGGCTTCGAAAAGCGCATAAAACTTCTCATATTTACCGCCTTTCTCAAACTGCGGTTCAATATTTTCGAAAAATTGCTTTAAGCCCATTAGCCTTCCCTCACGATCGTATCTAAACAGTCACGTAGATAAGTCGCATAGTCATACTTACCCGGACATACGAAAGTACACAGTGCCAAATCTTCTTCATCCAGTTCCAGTGCTCCCAGAGTAGCGGCACCATCGGTATCACCCGAGACCAGATCACGAAGTAACATAGTCGGAAGGATGTCGAGTGGCATTACACGCTCATAGTTACCGATGGGCACCATGGCTCTGTCTGAACCACCAGTACTCGTCGTCATATTGAAAAGACGAGAGGGAGAAAGGTGGCCAAGGAAGGAACGAGTAATAGAGAACTTATTCGGTCCTGGCATAGCCCAACCGAAAAACTCCTTCTCTCTTCCCTCTTCCAGGAGAGCAACTTGCTGATGAAAACGTCCCAGATAGGCATGTGGCCCGGTAGCGGTGCGACCGCTAAGAACCGACCCCGAAATAACACGCACTTCACCATCGGTTGTTTCACCGGCAGAGATCTCTGTGGTAGATGCACCGAGTTGAGTGCGAACGAGGCGCGGATTCGCCGCTTTAGGCCCAGCAATTGCAATTACGCGCTGAGTGTTTAGCTCACCGGTAGTAAATAGCTGACCAACAGCAATCACATCTTGATAACCAATATGCCAAACAGTTCTGTTAACTGAAGCAGGTAGAAGGAAATGAATATGTGTACCGGCGAGACCTGCAGGGTGTGCGCCTGCAAACTCTTCCACCTGTGCATTTGCAGCCGGAATATCGGCTCCGGGCGCTTTACACAGATACACTTTACCTTCGGTCAATCTCGACAGGACCTTAAGTCCGTTTGCAAAATCTTCTTTATGCTCACCGATGACCACTTCAGGGTCGGCAGCGAGAGGTTGAGTATCTATCGCGGTAACGAAGATGCCGGCAGCGGTAGAATCTACGGCTGGGGCTTTACTGAAAGGGCGAGTTCTCAACGCCGTCCACAGACCCGATTCAATCAGGTTGTCACGAACTTGCTGAGAGTCCAGTGTATCCAGTTGTGCTGCATCATACTTAGCAAAGGAAACACTCTCTTCCCCTTCCACAGCAATGACGACAGACTGAAGTACACGTTGAGCGCCCCGGTTAACTTCTTTAATGGTGCCACTGGCTAAAGCAGTATATTTAACTCCAAGGTTCTTTTTATCTTCAAAGATAACCTGACCTTTTTTGACTTTATCACCCACCTTAATTTTCATGGTGGGGCGCATGCCAATATACTCTTCACCCAAAGTAGCTACATGTTTAATGGCTGAGCCATTATGGATAACTTGCTCTGGTCCGCCTGCTATGGGCAGGTCCAATCCTTTCTTTATTGTAATCATATCCACAAGCACTACGTTATGAAGGAAAGAAAATGCGTCGCGTTCCAGCTAAACTTGACGAGTCTTCATCAAAAACCCCATCTCATTGAGCTAGCGCAGATTTATTACAGAAATGCGACCGCAATCACGCTGTTCGCGCGCATTTTACCGCAAATATCACGGTATCGCCATGAAAAATGTGAGTGTTTTAGGAGGATAATGAAGTTTTTTAGAATATGGTTCAGATCACACTTTAGTATTTATATTTGATTCAGACACTACTAAAGCAATTCAACACTCAGGCCTAGCAAGGTTATCGGAAATTTAAAAGAGCTAAATCCCCTTAAATAGATAAAATTTAAACAATTTTTAACCTAAGTTTAACCGCTCATTAATTAACCAAATAAACACCATTAACAGTTCATTTTTTAACCACCCCAAATACAACAAAAGTACCAAAATTGAGTCTAACTTACTAATCTCACGTTTTTTTTGATTGCTTAACTCAAGCAATATTGCCACATAAAAAAAGCGGCAAAGCCGCTTTTATCGAATAGGAATGATGTTATTTATAGACCGTTCAGTATCTCATCGCTCAATTTGAGCTCATCATTCTTATTAATACTGATACCGGAGGCGATAATGGAACGAGCTATGCTCTGCGCCTGCTCCAGGGAGTGCATATCGAATGTGCCACACTGATATTCGTTTAATTCGGGTATCTGAGCCTGCTCTGCAACTTTTAACACATCGTGCATCGATGCGAGCCAGGCTTCGGCCACATCAGCTTCTACCGGAGTGCCTATCAGGCTCATATAAAAACCGGTACGACATCCCATAGGGGAGATATCGATGATCTCAACCGAATCACTATTTAAGTGATCACGCATAAAGCCGGCATAAAGGTGTTCCAGGGTGTGAATGCCTCTTTCACTTAAGATATCTTTATTAGGCACACAAAAACGCAGATCGAAAACCGTAATCACATCTCCTTTAGGGGTTGTCATGGTCTTCGCGATTCTAACCGCAGGAGCCTGCATTCGGGTATGATCAACGGTAAAACTATCAAGTAAGGGCATATCTACTCTCCTGATGTTATGGCGTGAATGATAATGGTACCTGTGACGCACATCCGCCTTGTTATCTATTTACTCTGTTCAGCTGCATACTAGCACATAATTTGTACTATTTTCATACTCTTCAGTTATCAGGAATATTTTGAAATATAAGGTTTAACGTCTGACTGAGTAACAAAGACTGAATCCGGGAACAGATATAGAAAAGGCCATGGCAATAACCGCCATGGCCTTATTGATATAGGTAAGCCATTGTAACTCTAAAATCAGCCCTTACACTTAGGAGACGATGGAATATCGGCCTCTTGAGCCCATTCAGCCGGCGTAAAAGTATGCATAGATAATGCGTGTAAGCCATTAGCGAACTCGGCAGCTAACGCCTCATTGACCGTTCGATGGCGAGCCAGTAAACGTTTACCCTCGAATGAATCACAGGCAATGATCACCTTAAAGTGTGTCTCAGAGTTAGGCGGCACATGGTGATTATGGCTCTCATTAATCACTTCAAGGTGAGATGGAGAAAGAGCTGCGGTGAGTTTTTCGGTAATGATCTGTTCTACTGACATAACGATATTCTCAGTCATACATAAATGCTATGGCGGCAGATTACTGCCTGGGGGGGGAAAGGTCAACACCTCCCTACTCCCCTATAGCCGAGACAAGAATATTCAGTAAAGGATAATCAGTGAACTATAAGATGTTCACTCTGGCATCTTCACTCACACCTTCGAGCAACTCAACCACGCTCTCGGTACTGACCCCCTCGGGTACGGCAATATTCAGATTTGAAGAGAACACGGTTTGTCCTATAGGCGATACATGTACCCGGTTAAACTCCATATGCTCGATGACTAAGTCTAAATTCGTAAGTATATTAACGATATCCCGGGTCAGACCGGCACGATCACCGCAGTCCAGAGTCAGATGTAGTGCTCTGGAGGCCGCTGCGGGTTCTGCGATCACGTCATCGAAAACAAATTGCAGAGCTGCAAACTTTGCCACCAGCTCGGCTTTTAACTCAGCCTCGGCTTCGGGAGCGATAGCCACCTTCATCATGGCAGAGAAATGACCATCGAGCTTTATCACCTTACTCGTCAACCATTCCCCTTTGAAAGCACGAGTGACTTCCGCTAACGACTTGATGATACCCGGTGTGATTGGACCTATTACGGTGGTAATAAACAACTTATTCATGTGAAACTCCTTATTGCAGAAACAAACAGAGTGAAGCGCAATATCTTCTTTTCGATTCAGCTTAGAATATTTATCTGGTCAACATTGAGATCTGAGTAACATAAAAGCAGGCTGGCCACCTAACCTAATATTGGCACATATTTTCAGTCCGCAGCTATCTGTTTATGGAAATCTTTCACTAAGGTTCTGAAGGTAAAGTTAACCCTTGGCTCATGTACTTTCATTCGTTTAGGCAGGCTATGCTCCCAATGCCTCTGCATCGGCCACTGCATAATAAGGAGATCGCCACTCTCCAGAGAGACCCGCACCTTCTTATGGCTCGACTTATGACGAATGAAGAAGTCACGCGTCGCCCCCAGTGTCACAGAGGCAATATCACTCCCCGGTGCAATTTCCGGTTCATCATCACTATGCCAGCCCATAGACTCGCTGCCATCGGCATAACGGTTAACCAACACACCATTGCTCTGTATGCCGAAATCCCGTTCCAGCTTCTGTTGTAACAGGTGTACATACTTGGGCCAGGGTAAGGCTTCAATGAACAGGCCTGAATAGCGGTAATCACAACCCTCATCGCCAAACCACACCTGTGTTCTGGGAATGGGGTGCTGCTTGCCAAAAACCTTGATAACCGGGCGGGAGAGCGGGTAGCTCCTCACCTCCTGCAGCAGCGCCGCCTGCTGCGACTCGTCCAGATAACCACGAACAAGTTGAATCGGCGGCTTCACGTCGTTAGCGCTCAATTCTTGACCTGTTTGGCCCTGCTGAGAGTTGAACCCCAAATCTTGTTGTTTCATGCCCCCTCCTATCACCCTCGGCCTTACCGGCCAAATCCCGCCACCAGCAATAGTCATATGTACCTCGCAGGCTTAATCTGCGATAATATGCGCCCCTATTTTATTGGTGCAGTTTGGCATATGACAACACAATTTTCAGTCGACGGTATCGAGCTGGAGCTCGTCCGTTACCCTAAAAATCAGGAATCGAATCTACAGGCCTGGGATGCGGCCGACGAGCACCTGATTAAACACCTTAAAGAGACTGAACAACAGAGCGTTGTCACCGCTATCATCAATGATAATTTTGGTGCCTTAACTTCATGCCTGCGCAGTATCGATCCCGCATGGCCCTTAAGTGCCGAAACCGACGCCAGAACCAGCCTTTTAGGTGCACAGCAAAACCTGGAAAATAACCGACTCAACCCGGACAATATTCAGTGGCTAAATAGTCGTGAGGCTCTGCCGACCACTATCGAGCTGGTATTGATGAAGTTACCTAAAAACCTCAACTACTTCACCTATCAGTTAACCCGTTTATCACAAGTCTTACCCGAAGGAACTCAGGTCCTGATAGGCGCTAAAGCGAAATCGATCAACAAGCCCCTGCTCGAGCTCTTCGCCAGGAACCTGGGCCCGGCGAGTGCCAGCCTGACCTGGAAGAAAACCCGTGTCATCACCTGTATCACTGATGGAAAAGCACGTGCTCTGCCCAACGAGACTCAATGGTCGATTCCCGAGTTAAACCTTGAAATCACCAACCTGTGTAATGTGTTTGCCGCCGGCAAACTGGATATCGGGGCCCGCATCATGCTCGACAACATGCCTAAGGGTAACTTCAAGTCGATTATCGATCTGGGATGCGGCAATGGCGTGCTGGGGCTCAAGGCTAAACAGGTTTTTCCTGAGGCCTATATTCATTTTGTGGATGACTCTGAGATGGCGGTCGAGTCGGCGAGACGAAACTGGGCACTGAATAAATTAGATACACCGGGCCTGGTGGGCGAGCAGGCCACATTTAGTTGGGATGACTGCTTAACTCATCTCAATGCAGGTGTTCGCCCCGATCTGATCTTATGCAACCCTCCGTTTCATCAGGGAGAAGCGATTACCGATCATATCGCCTGGCAGATGTTCCTCCAGTCATGGCGCGCACTAAAAAATGGCGGCATCCTGCATGTGGTAGGGAATCGGCACCTGGCTTACCATGTGAAGCTACAACGTATCTTTAAAAACTGCACCACGGTCGCCTCTAACGGTAAATTTGTTATTTTACAGGCGCAGAAGATTAGTAAGAAGGCCGAGCCCCATGAGAATGGAGAAAGCTCCTCAGCCACACCTCATCCGCAAAGCTCACTCTATGGTGGCGTAAAAAAGTAACGCCGGTGAGAAACTAAAGAGGCAGGAGGATAGTGACTCCTCCTGCCTCCTGTTATTAACGCCTGGCTCCTGAAAGCCGCTCAGAAAAATGGCCAAAAGCTAACGCGTTCGGGTATTGAAACCTAGAAGCGATAGCTCATGCCGATATTAAAGTTTTGTACCTTAAGCTCTTGAACCGGCACATATTGATATTCGATATTCATGCCGATGCCCGACTGAAAACGTATCCCCCACCCCACGGCGCCATAGAAGTCGCTGCCGCTGGTTTCTACACTCTTGCTCACCTCACTGCTGAACGCCCGTGAGACATCGTAACTGAGCCGGTTGGCGCTGGCGCCGAGTTTGGCATAGAGACGGTTACTCTCCGA
This sequence comes from uncultured Shewanella sp., assembly GCF_947501225.1. Taxonomy (GTDB): domain Bacteria; phylum Pseudomonadota; class Gammaproteobacteria; order Enterobacterales; family Shewanellaceae; genus Shewanella. The sequence continues at coordinate 73,157 of NZ_CANMUW010000001.1, read as the reverse complement.
TAGCGGAACCTGGCCGTAAATGGCGCCTCGAACACCTTTATAGCTGATATTATCAACTTCGGTGAACAAACCGGTAAACACTGACGCTACACCACCCGTACCACTAAATGCCCCGGCTTCGATACCGAAGTTTTCATTAAACATATAGCGGTAATATGCATCGATGGCGAAACTATCCCCGCCACCGGTTTCCTGCCCGGATTCGGATTCAAAATCCTGAATACCGTAACCTACACTGCCACCCACAATATGATTTGAATCACCGGCATAAGCCCCCACACTAAGCAAACTACCGATCACCAACAACAATCTTTTCATAATTAGTCCTTTATTAAGAAAGCTTTAATTTTTACTAAAGCCAATGTTCAATACCACTGAATCAAAAGAAACAAAATGATACAGAGGTTAATTTGAGAGCCAACTCAAAACACGCAGACAACAATTTGCTAGCAATAATAGATAGGCAAGCTGTACCTGAGCTGAACAAATTTAAGATAGCAGGAGGCGTTATGCCCTAAACTTTTGAGGGAGCGATGATATGGATAAAAAAACCAGGGGGATGGGCGAAAAATCGGTTATCTTACTCACCAACGTGCAAAGTGGTCTTCGGTAAGACCCAGTACATCATCGAGCAGATGTTTATTGCCAAAATTATCTATGATAAAACCTGAGTAGTAACCCAGGTACTGCCTGAAGTTACTCTTCAGCAATAACAGATTCATCTTCTCCTGCCTGCAGTTGACCGGCGTGAAGCTCAACTCAACCTGACCATTGTCCGAATAGATACGCCATGAGGCCTGAGTCTCTCTGCCCCCCTTAGCACTCGTCGTTCGTTGAAAATTAAAATGAACAGGTCCTAACAGGTGCCGCTCACCATTGATCCAGAAGACATTCTCATTGCAGCCGGTTTCATTGACCCCAGCCGCTAAATTGAGCCCGACAATACCGTCATGGGTATGGGCATTGATGCTTGCCCAACGCCAACTCGTCTCCCTGCGCATATAACCGGCAGAAAAATCATAACCGGCCAACGCTTTATTGAGTGGCTGAGGTTCACCATTGATGGTGAGCTCACCAGCCGGCTTAAGCCCGTTATGTTTCTGCGTATAGGTCCAACCGCTGTACCCGGTCGGACTACACATGGCCATGGGGAGGCTCAATACCGGGGGAGTGAGAGCTATCTCGGCGCGAATGGAGCGGGTCGCTATCGATACTCGCCATACACCACCATCTATGCTAAATGAGATGGAGGCATTCCGACCTCCCATCCTTGCAACACCGGACATAGGAGAGGGCGTTAATTGGTACCCGGTGCCCAAGGGCCTTAACCAGGTCGTCTCGGTAAGCGTGTTTTTACTGATATCATAGAGGTAACAAAATGCAGTGCCGACGTAACGGATGTCGGCGATGGCAACGCCGATGACAAAGCGGGGAGTGACGATATTAACAAATTGAAACTGCTTGTAGTTAAGGTAACGAGCCAGGGCGGAGGCTGGCTTATCCATCTCATTCAAATAATGGAACTGTTTCAGCCCCAAAGAGGTCACTGGCCCGTCAAAATAGCCGAAACAGGGGTTACCGTGACTCGACATCAAACATTCAGGCGCTCGCTGACTCTCAATCTTCCTCATATTTGAACGGTTTGACACCATCTACCACTCCCTGCTCATCTGATTTTTACTCTAACGTGATGATAGTAAAATTTAAAGCTTAATTTCTAGCACTTCCTCCCAACACATTATTCATCGTACGCCGATAGAGCGCCATGAAACGACAGCATCGAAGGCGATGGAATCGGATGGTAATTCTGGTATGCTGATGCCACGACATTCCGTAATGCTTAACTAAGAAAATCAAGATAATGAAACGTCTCTTTTTAATGCTAACCGCTGCTTTCACACTATCCGGCTGTGCGAACCAGATGCCGAGCCACATCGCACTGGATCCTCAGCTTCCGCTAGTTCAGCCACAGACCCTATCGCTACAAGAGCTGGCCATCGAGACCATAGATACCCGAGCTGCCAACTTTATTGTGCGCTTCAATAACGAAGGGGATGCCGCCAAACTTATCAGCCCCTCAGAAGCTCCCCGAAGACAGATGGATGAGGTGTTTCGTAAGGGATTTACCAAAGCTGGCTACCAGATAGATCCAAGCGCCGTGCAACATATTCAGTTTCAGTTAGAGCAGTTGCTGACTGACGTCAATGAAAGCACCTTCGGATTCGAGGCGAAAAGCAACATCATCATCAATGTCATAGCGAAAAACAGCACTCAGGAGCTCACCAAACGTTATACGGCTCGCGGAACACTCAAGGGCCCTTTCAATGCCGATTTTGCGACTTTAGAACTCGAGATAAATAAACTCCTCGGTCAATTAAGCAGCGACATCGTTAATGACCCTGAACTTAATCAGTTTATTCAACAGTAAACACGCCCCCAGTTACAACAAGAACAAGGAAGCCCCATGATCCGTTGGATTAATGCTCTATTCATACTCTGCCTAAGCCAGAGCGCTGTTGCCGTCGATATTCAACCCGACACCCTCTACCCGCAGGTACAGCTCGATACCAGCATGGGAAAGATAGTGGTGGAATTAGACAGAACACGGGCCCCCATTACAGTCGATAATTTCCTCACCTATGTAGTGAAAGGACATTATGATAACACCCTGTTTCATAGGGTTATCCCGGATTTTGTCGTTCAGGGAGGTGGATTAGATCTAAAACAGGAGGAGAAACCTTACGCGGATCCAATCGTTAATGAGTCCGGCAATGGGTTATCTAACACATTCGGGACCATCGCCATGGCACGAGACAATGACCCGCACTCAGCCACTAGCCAGTTCTACTTTAATGTGGGCGATAATGAACGCCTCGATCCCTCCTCCAGACGCTGGGGCTATGCTGTTTTCGGCGAAGTAACCGAGGGCGAAGAGGTACTTGCGGCCATGGCAGGTGTTGCAACTGAGCATAACACTAAACTTGACTGGCCCGACTTTCCCATAGAAGACATCATCTTAGAGAAAGCCACGCTACTCCCCAGAAAGTAATAGTTCAATATTTTTGACAGAATACCTGTCAAGAACGCAATATCCTTCTATACTACCTAGGCAGTAATAAGGAGGCGAGCCGATGACCCCGGATGAGTTCATCGATAAAAAAGCGCCCCAGCTGGCCCAATATGGAAAAGCATTTTTGAGCGATCAACTCGCTTTTAATGAGGTCCAGCTATATCTATGGGACGTCCTTGAAGAGTGGCAACAGTTCAATCACCAAGGTGATGCGCAATCAGATATGGAGAGAGTGTTCTGGCACCTGTTACATGCCTTTGATAAATGGCCTGATTGGATGATACGTGGTAACCAGTATCTGCGTAAGCAGATAGATGAGTGCTGTGATTATCTGAGTCTGGGAGGAAAAATACCAGAAGGCTGCATAGGCAACAGACCGATCTCCTGACAAAGTAGGAAGCTGAAATCATTTAAATGATCGCTTTTTGCTTTTACAGAAAAGCTCTGGCAGGTTTGCCCGGGCTTTTTTATTGCCCCCCTCCCTTGTGGCGAAAAAACCTCCACACACTAAGCCGTAGCGGTTTCAGGCATTTTTATCTTGAACCAAACTACACGCCCCCTTAAGCTAATCGTAATGACCATCTTGAAATCTATCTATGTCACCTGCATCAGGCTCTAAATATTCCCGCATCAAAGATGCTCTCACCATTTACTGTCATAAACGGGTACTGGTGCTACTCTTGCTTGGCTTCTCGGCCGGACTCCCTCTGATGCTGGTTTTTTCGACCCTCTCATTTTGGCTTAGGGAGGCTGGGATCGACAGAACAGCGATAGGCTACTTCAGCTGGATAGCGCTTGCCTACGGCTTCAAGTGGGCCTGGTCACCCTTAGTCGACAGGTTGTCACTGCCCATATTTACACGTCTGCTCGGCCGACGGCGAGGCTGGATGCTATTTGCCCAGATGTTGCTGGTGAGCGCCATATTGGGCATGTCCTTCAGCGACCCGCTACAAGACCTGGAGCGCCTGGCTCTGTTCGCCCTGATGGTGGCCTTCGCCTCGGCGACACAGGATATAGTGATAGACGCCTTTCGTATCGAGTCGGCTCCCGAGAAGATGCAGGCCGCACTGGCGGCAGCCTATCAGGTTGGTTATCGTAGTGCCATGATAGTCGCGACCGCAGGTGCCCTGACGATCGCGGCCTGGGTCGATCCCGGCAACAGTGAATATAATTTACTCTCATGGCAAACGGCTTACCTCACCATGGCGGCGCTCATGTCGGTGGGTATTATCACCACGCTCCTCAGTAAAGAGCCCGAAGTCGAAAACAGAGAGGCCGATGAGCAGGAGCAAGCACTTAAACAGACACTGAGCCTGCGCTACCCTAAGCCCGTTGCCGGCACCCTATCTTGGTTATACACCGCCAGCGTATTGCCATTTATGGACTTCTTTAAACGTTACGGACGCAATGCAATATTGATCTTATTGCTGATCTCCTGTTATCGGATATCAGATATCGTCATGGGGATCATGGCTAACGTCTTTTATGTCGATATGGGGTTTGCCAAGGAGGAGATTGCCGCCATCAGTAAGATCTACGGGCTGATCATGACCTTAGTCGGCGCGGGATTTGGCGGGGTATTACTGGCCAGGTACGGTACGATGAAGATACTCTTTATGGGCGCCCTGTTGGTCGCGGTGACGAATCTGCTATTCGCCTATCAGGCAGTGGTGGGCTATAACGTTCCGCTGTTAACCATCGTCATCTCAATCGATAATTTCAGCGCAGGTATCGCTACAGCGGCCTTTATCGCTTACCTTTCCAGCCTGACCAGTAACGGATACAGCGCCACACAGTACGCACTGCTCTCCTCTATCATGTTGCTTTTCCCCAAGTTTATTGCCGGTTTCTCGGGTGCCTATGTCGATGCCTACGGTTATGTAAACTTCTTCATCGGTGCCAGTATCATCGGCTTACCGGTATTGGGATTAGTACTCATGGTCGACAGGCGCACCCGACACGACGAGAGCCTCAGGCAGGCCCGACAGACAAAAAGTGACGAGTCACATGACTCGGCCGGTCAGCATACTTAACCTTGCGGGTGATCTGCTATAAAACAAAAAGCCCTCATGATGAGGGCTTTTTTAAGGTTTAGCGAAACAGTAACTCAGTCACGGAAGTTATTAAATTGGAATGGCTGACCCAGTTCAGACTCACGAGCGATCGCCATCACGGCCTGCAGGTCGTCCCGCTTCTTGCCGGTAACACGCACCGAATCCCCCTGAATAGAGGATTGAACTTTCAATTTACTGTCTTTGATTAACTTGACTAATTTTTTAGCGACCAGAGTCTCAATGCCCTCTTTAAAGCGCACCTTCAAAGAGAAAGTTTTACCACTGTGCAGCGCCTTTTCATCGACATCCATGGATGCGGGATCAACATTACGCTTGCTCATCTGCATACGTAATATATCGACCAACTGCTGGCACTGAAAATCATCTTCGGCAGATAGTGTGACAATATGATCTTTATACTCGATGCTCGCCTCTTTACCACGAAAATCATAGCGGCTTTTCAGCTCACGAACCGAGTTATCAACTGCATTTCGCAGTTCAACTTCATCCACTTCAGAAACAATATCCATTGAAGGCATTACAGTGTCCTCTTACAGTATTTTTTGTGGGGTTAGTTTAACGCATCTGAGGTAAATATGAAGCCTTAACAACGCGAGAAAGCGTCCGTTTAACGCCAAATAAAGCCCGATATTCTTAATGACAATCTGCCGTGGTTTTTCTATGATGGCGTAAACAACGAAAACTTCTGCGATATAGTGATATCAAGACGAAATCTTTTTAAAATGGCGCTGGCCTTAGCCCTGATACTTATCAGTTATCTGGTTTTCTCCAGACCTAGCTACCCTCAACTGCTCCCCCATATGGATAAGGTTGGTCATCTGGGTAGTTTTTTCTGCCTCTCTTATCTTACCCACTTAGCGTTCAGACCCAGATGGCAATATCTGGCTATCACTCTTGCCGGCTATGCCCTGTTCATAGAGCTGGTTCAGTCCACTCTCCCCTATCGCAGCGCATCTGTTGGTGACTTTATTGCCGATATGGCCGGGGTCATGCTGTTCTATCTGAGTCAATGGAGCTACCGTCGCTATTTTCGTGCAGCCAGACTCACCGATTAAAAATAACCTGATTAACACCGTAGAGAATATCCATGGGTCAACTACTGAATAAGACAGCCATTGCGATTCTGGGAGCCGGCGCCGTTGGTCAGCTGATCTATCAACAACTACGCACCGACGCAGATGCCCCGCTGTTCATCACCAGAGAGAGCGAGCAGCAACAGACAGTAACCTTTACCGCATTAGATGGTCAGGTGACAGAATCTACAGCGACTCTGCTCTGCGCCCATAGTGACCCCTCACTATTTGAGCATATTCGTCTCGTCATTGTCTGTGTCAAAGCCTACCAGGTGGGTGATGCACTCAAGTCCGTTATAGATAAGCTACCCAAAGAGAGCCACATCCTCTTACTGCATAACGGTATGGGGCCTCACCTGGAGGTAGCAGGTCAACTACGCGGACAGGGCTTAAGCTTAGGCACTACCTCGCAGGCGGCATTGAAACAGGGTCGCTGGCACATAGTCCAAACCGGCTCAGGCAGCACTCAGTTAGGCCCACTCACCACGCCAAATATGGGGCGGGAGTTGAAATCTCGCTTATTGGATGCCATCCCGGGGAGTCAGTGGTGCGAGCCGATTTTGCCTTCACTCTGGCATAAACTCGCCATCAATGCGGCGATCAACCCCCTGACAGCGATCCACAACTGTAATAACGGGGCATTAGCCCAGATGCAATATCGACAGCAGATCTCAGGGGTCGTTTCCGAGTTGGTTTCGGTCGCTGCGGCGGATGGGGTTAAGCTTGATGAGTCAGCACTCATTAACCGTGTGTACGAAGTAATCTCTCTAACAGCCGCTAACTTCTCATCAATGCATCAGGACATTGCCAACAAGAGAAAGACAGAGATCGAGTCGATAAATGGTTTTGTGGTGCAAAGAGCGAAGCAACATGAGTTATCAGCAAAGCTGAACCAGGACCTGCTGCTGCGGGTCAAAGAGATCGAATCTGCCTACCTCATTTAGTCTGAACTCATCACAGGCAAATGGTGAAGGTGCAAACGGGTATCGATGCGGCACACTTACTAACCCTTATTTGCTTATCAGGCGATCAGATATCCCGCCACCCTATTAAGGTGAAAACCTGGCATCTGAGTGCAGGGTTTCATTTTTCGTCTACTATTATGAGAGGTGAAAGTAGATTGAAAAATATGGAAAAATTATATGCAAAGAGAACAGTGGAACTCACGAATAGGCTTTATTCTGGCGGCTGTCGGTTCTGCTATCGGGCTGGGTAATATCTGGCGTTTTCCCTATATGGCTTATGAAAACGGTGGCGGCGCCTTCTTCATCCCCTATCTCTTTGCCATGATATCTGCCGGTATTCCATTTATGATTATGGAGTTCAGTCTGGGACATAAACTCAGGGGGGCGGCACCGCGGGTATTCTCCAGACTGGGGATCCATTATGGGATAAGGCTGGAGTGGTTAGGCTGGTTTCAGGTGCTTATCGCCTCTGTCATCGCCGTGTATTATGTGGCGATTATTGGCTGGACAATCTCATTCTTCGGCTTCTCATTTACACAGAGCTGGGGCAGTGACACCAACGCCTTCTTCTTTAACGAATACCTGCAGCTGGGTGATAACTCTCCCACCAGCTTAGGCATGTTCCAACCCCATATCGCCCTGCCGATGGCCATAGCTTGGGCCATCACTTCATTAGCAATCTTCACCGGAGTTAAAGGGGGAATTGAGCGCGCAAGCAAGATAATGATGCCACTGCTGTTCATCATGGTCCTGATCCTGATAGGCCGAATTGTGTTTCTTCCCGGCGCCCTGGAAGGGCTCAACTATCTGTTTCAACCCGATTTCAGCAAGATAATGGATACTAAGGTCTGGTCTGCCGCCTATGGTCAGATCTTCTTCACCCTCAGTGTGGGCTTCGCCATCATGCTCGCCTACTCGAGCTACCTTCCTGAAAAATCAGATATTAATAATAACGCCTTCATGACAGTGCTGATCAACTGTGGTTTCTCTATCCTGGGGGGGATCATGATATTCGGCGTGTTAGGCTACATGGCAATGGAGCAGGCTAAACCTTTAACCGAAGTGGTCACATCCGGGGTGGGGCTGGCATTTGTCACCATTCCGGCTGCCATAAACCTGCTCCCGGCCCCCTACCTGCTCGGGCCACTGTTTTTCCTGGCCTTAGTGGTGGCTGGACTGAGCTCTCACATCTCCATTCTTGAAGCCGTAACCTCTGCCATCATGGATAAGTTACACATGCCCCGCAAGAAAGCGGCTGCTATGGTGTGTGGCAGCGGCTTTATCGTCTCCATGGCGTTTGCCACTAACGGGGGACTGCTCCTGCTCGACCTTATCGACTACTTTATCAACAATGTCGCCCTGCTATTCAGCTGCTTTATAGAGCTTATCATTCTGACCTGGCTATTCAGAATTGCCGATATCCGGGACTACACCAACCGGCTCTCGGAATTTACCATAGGGATATGGTTCGAACTGTGCCTGCGCTTTATCAGCCCGGCCATGTTGGGCGTCATCATAGTCAGAAACTTAGTCAACACAATCAATAATGGCTATGGTGATTACCCTATTACCGATCAACTGCTACTGGGCTGGGGGCTCATCGTATTTATGCTGTTTATCTCTATATTGATAAACCTGGCATCCAATCATAAGGAGAAGCTATGAGTACCGGAGCGATAATTATGATGGTGATGGCCCTGAGCATCACCTGGGGTGGTGCCGCCATCTGTATTGCGATAGCGATGAGAGCCAGAAAGCTTAAGCCCTAGGCGCTTAACGGCTTATGAGGGCCTCTACCTTAGTTATCGCCTCAAGCGAGGCGCTATCCCGGCGGTAGGTCAGGTAGACAGGCCTGTGCCAGGGCTCACTACCTTCTACCCGATAGAGCTGCTCAGATTCGAGATAGAAGTTCACCATCGAAGCCGGCAGGTAAGCCGCCCCGCCTTTATCAAGTATGAAATCTAATGCGATTCTTCCCGTCGAGGTCCGAAGGTAGGGGGCTGGCATACGACTATGACGCTGGACGTGTTCGTTGGCAAAGCGTGTCCCCCAGTCGACATAGATATACTTTTGACTTAACGCGGTCTCGACATCCGTTGGCCTGGTTGCAACCAAGAGCAGTACTATCCCAGAGACTTGTGTACTCACCAGCTCATCGGACTTTAATGGATCGAAAGCAAAAGCCATATCAAGAGTTCGTTCAGATAAATTTCGGCTCAACTGTTCCCGGCTCAGGGCTTCGGCCTGAAAACCATAACCTTCAAATGCCTCAGCAACCTCACCTAACCTCTGCTGTAGATAGGCATCCCATATGTTAGGGGTTCCCGCCATCATAAGTTGTAACAGCTTATCATCACCAAGCGCCAACTCATTGAGGGCCTGCTCAAGCGTCTTCACCATCGTCTCGGCATAGGTTAACAGCCGCTCACCGGATGTGGTTAGCTTGATGCTGTTTCGATGACGAATGAACAACGGCTGACCGAAGAAGGACTCAAGTTGCTTTATACGGGCACTCACAGCAGCTTGAGTAATATATAAATTCTCGGCTGCGCGACCAAAATGGCGTGTTTTCGCCACCTCCAGAAATGTTTTAAATACCTTTACGTCCATCAAATTATCTCATTCGTGCCCGCCGTGAGAATAACAACAAACTCTTATGCTGACGACAAAAATAACTTGTTTCTCTTTTGCACTCAAAACGCCTATTTTCTCGGTAAGTATTTCGCTTATCCAGCTATGGCATCAAGATTAACAGGGGCTAACATGTGTGAAGAATCGTTTCGTTTCGGCCGAAAATGTTTTATCGATAATATCAACTTCCCTCGGGGATTCAGGAAGTCGGGAGACTTCACCTTAGCAGAATCTGAACTGCTAAGCCTCTACGGCGATACCCTGCTCTCCTTAGAATCCGGCGAGCTGGAACCTTTCACCTCCGAGGAGAGACATTTTGTCGAGATACTGCGTCAGCCCCACAAGGCCAGCAGCAGACTGGAACAGGTATGGTTCAAGTACGTCAAGCTAACCCGGGAACCAAGAAAATTCCACAGCCTGAACAGTTGTCACTCATACAAGCTCCCTGTCGATACGCTCAAGCAGTCGAATGTAAAACATGACGAGGCCAACCTGACAGATGCAAGTATATGATCTTGATGAGGTCCTAAACCTCATCGAACGAAAAGAGCTATTTTCCTGCAGGCTAGCCGGCTCCGGCTGTTACATCAAGATAGAGGAGTACCTCCCGGTGGTCTGTACCGCAATACATGCGGGTCACGAATTGCGACCAGATCTACTCAAGAGCTGTCAGCTCTCAGATGAGGAGCGTCATCTCCAAGAGTCCGGGTACACAGATGAGTTGATCAGTTCACAGCCTGTCACCCTTGTCTGTATGGACTCTCGCCTCGAGTACGACCTGAACCGCCCAAGGGCATTATCAACTTCTTACAGGCTGGCATCAAAACGGAAACTATGGGACAAGGCACACAGCGCTAAACAACGAGCCCTGAGTCATCGCAAACATCAGGACTTTTTCACTGTATATCAGGCCCTGATTGCGAAACTTGAGGGGCTGTTTGGGATGGTTATCGTTTTTGATATCAAGGCTTATAACACACAGGAGTACCTGCAGGCACCGCTATTCAATATAGATGCGACCCAGATAGAGATGCCACGATGGCAAGCCGTTATCAACAAGTTTCATAAAGAGCTTGATCTTATCTCGATACCCAATATGGCGAGCAACACAGCAATCGATCTCATCGACTCAGGAATGAACTACTTAACAACCCACACCAACGCAAAATTTGATCGTACCTTAGTGCTACCCACCCAGATCAGAAAGGTCTATGTCGACGTTGAAACCGGCAATCTCTACCCTCAGGTTCTGGATGCACTTAAACTGGGTTTAAAGCAGGCATTAAGTACAACCAGCGCCCTCTTCCAGCGCAAGTACAACCAGAGAAGTAAGGTACGTAGTGCCAACATGCTGAGCTCCACGATAGAACCGGCGGTACTCAATGTTGATGCTCAACTGTATCAACTCGCAAGCAGGGTCGGCATTCTCAAGTATGTCAATCCTATCAACCTCACCGCCGAACGACGACGCTTCGAAAGAGCGCCTGAACGGTTTGTACCAGACTTTCATTACCGGCAGCTGCCGCTGGATACCAATGAGTTTAAACAGAAGTTATATCGCATTCCCATCGAGCAGATCTCAGACCCGGCGATGAAGCGACTCTATTCCGATATGGTTAACTCCCTGAGTGAGCAGCTGGATCTACTCTCAAGCGTTGGGCAGGAGGCTTTCCTCTACCACTCTCTTCGTCACTACGGTCGTCCCGATGCCACAGACATAGATAACGCCAGGTTTATTCTCTACGCCAGAAAGCTTGAACATGATGGTGGGGAGATAATGGATGCGTCTGCAGCCTGCGAGTTAATGAAGCAGCAAGCCGTAGATTGGGGCATGCAGTGTAAGGTGCAGTTGAGCAGTACCCTGTTAGCCCGTGCCATGGTGAGCTCGGCTCCGCCTAAGTTGATGGTGAACAGTCATGCCCGCTTCAGCCATGCCGAGGTGCAAAGATTAAGTCATCATGAACTGGGCATACATATGGCGACCACACTGAACTCACGTCAACAACCGCTGAAGGCTTTGAGACTGGGACTTCCCGGTGCCACCCAAACTCAGGAGGGGTTAGCAATATTAGCCGAGCTCGATGCCGGGTACATGGCCCATGAACGACTCAACACCCTTGCCTATAGGGTGTTAGCCGTCGACTCTATGCTCAAAGAGCAAAAATTCTGCCATACCTATAGTTTCCTGGTCGACGAGATGAAAATGGACGCAGCGGATGCATTTGTTACCACGACCCGTGTCTACCGTGGCGGAGGCTTTACCAAAGACCACCTCTACCTCAGCGGTTTCATCCGGATAAAGGCTATCAGTGAAACGCGGAACTTAAGTAACCTATTGGTAGGAAAAACCAGTTATCAATACCTGGATCTTATCGATGAGTTAGTTGAAAGAAACTGGCTGACACCGCCTAAGTTCAATATCGGTGAAGATAAACACCAGCAGAAGATGAGCAACAATAGCAATCTGGACTACCTGCTAGATAGCCTGAGAAACTGCCCCCCCGTCTGAAACTATCACGATGCCGAAGCAAACAACACCGGCTCCCGGCATCACTGTTATCATAACTTCAGTCGATATGAGTTTAAGGTTGGCTGCATTTCTTATCCAAAAAGGGTAGATTACCGTCACATATTTCGCTGCACTGACGAATCCAGATGACGACATCCCGCCCAGAGCACCTGCTTCATTCATTTAAAAAAAGTGTGATATCTTACGCCATCATGCTTGTCGCCATACTCCTGTGCGTATATTGGCTCGACAGAGTGCTGGCTGATTTCATCTATCGACAATCTTTTGCCAACGCATTTATCAAGTTGCTGAGCAATACCCCCCTTGTTTTAGAGGTATTGGCCGGGGGTGTACTCGCGCTTTGTATTGCCCCGAAGCTGCGCCGGCAATATAGCTGGTTAGCGATACATCTGACGATGACCCTTATTCTGGCATCGATACTACGCGTGGGAGCGAAATACCTGTTTGGCCGCACCTGGCCCGAAACCTGGGTTAACAATAACCCCTCCTGGATAACCGATCGCATCGAAGGATTTCACCCCTTTGCCGAGGGACTCGCCTATAACTCATTTCCATCGGGCCATGCCCTGTTCACCTTCGCACTGGCAACCATCTTCTGGTATCACCTGCCCCGCTATCGGCCGTGCTGGATTGCCGCCATGTGTGCAGTCATCGCCGGACAGTTGGGGCAAAACTACCACTATCTGGGTGATCTGCTTGCCGGCGCCACCTTAGGTACCTTAGTTGCCCAGATGGTGATAGTTACAACAGGTAAGCTAAGAGTCCCGGGATTAGCCCCACATCACCAGGATGGCCGCAACGGCTATCATGACTAAGGCAAATACCTCTTTGATCTTTACCTGCTGCTTTAACCAATACATGGCAATCAGCAGCATGAAGAACACCTCTATCTGTCCCAGGGTCTTAACATAAGGTACGGCTTGAAGGGACATGGCACTGAACCAGCCTATGGATCCCAGACAGCTGGTGGTACTTGTCAGCAAGGTGAGCTTAGGCCGCTGCCAAAGCGCGGTTAAGGTCTGCTTATCCGACACATAGAGATAAGCCAGCAGCACGAGGGTTTGAATCGTTATCACCAACAGCAGCACCCAGGCGGCTCGGTGAGGAAAAGGTAGTTCCAGATTCAGACTCGCCTCTCTCACCCACAGAGATGTCAGCGCAAATGCGCTGCCGCACACCAGCCCTATAGCAGCGGTCAGCACCGAGATATCCTTTAGCCCCTGACGGCTGCTCATCATAAAGATAGCGACGCCGCCGATAATGACTCCGAGCCCCCCCGATAGCGAGAGTTGTGTGCCGAAAAAGATAACCCCTAATACCGCAGCCACCAAGGCCTCACTCTTGGCAAGCCCGGCTCCGACGGCAAAGTTCTTCATCTTGAATAACTTAACCATCAAGGCCGTTGCCAGTATCTGCATTGCCGCAGCCCCGAGCACATAAAGGGAGAAGACTGGTGAGAGCTCGGGTAATGCCACCGGGTGCCACAGATAAAGTGTCAGCAGATAAAGCCCTGCTATGGGTCCGGCCCAGATAAAACGCGCAAGCGTCACTCCGGCAACCTTGACCTCTCGACTCAATTGGCTCTGAAACGCATTTCGCCAGGCCTGCATGGACGCAGCTAGAAAGGTAAACAGGATCCACATAAAGACCGGCCACTTCTGAAAACGATAATAGCCGCTAAGAATACCCCATCGACTGATGTCAGACGATCAGGAACGCAAGAAAGTTAAATATACTCATTATCAATCAGAGTAATAAAGCCCCGGCGAGCTCGGAGCTTAAATCTGATATTGCTATCTTCTCAGGTAACTTGAGAATAGCTCGACAGTTAATAGGTGTAGCTGGCTCCCAGCCCCAGAGGCATACCAATCGACCAATAGATCAGTAACCAGCAACTCCATAACCCAAGCAGAAAAAGACTAAAGGGCAACATCATCGAGATGAGAGTACCGATACCGATATCCTTCACGTAGCGTTGGCAATAGACAACAACGAGTGGGAAGTAAGGCATTAAGGGGGTGATGATGTTGGAGCTGGAATCACCGACACGATAAGCCGCCTGCGACAGGTCCGGGCTGATATTCAACTGCATTAACATAGGCACCAGTACAGGGCCAATCAAGGCCCACTTAGCCGATGATGAGCCGACAAACAGGTTCACGAAGGCAACTAAGATGATCAAACCCACTATCGTCACCTCAGCGGGCAGATTCATCGCCTGAAGACCACTCGCCCCTTCAACGGCAATAAGTGCACCTAAGTTTGATGCAGAAAACGCTGCCACAAATTGAGCACAGAAGAATGCCATCACGATATAGTGGGCCATCCCGCTCATCGACTTAGACATAGCTTGAACGACGTCGATCGAGTTTTTGAAGGTGCCGGTCATATAACCATAGATCGCCCCGGGTATCACAAAGAAGATGAAGATCAAGGGCACGATCGATTGCATCAATGGAGCACTGAAACTGGTGAGCGAGCCGTTAGCATCACGCAAGGTTGAGGTTTCAGAAACAGTAAGCGAGAAGAAACCGATCATAGCCGCCACCATCACCAGGCTGGCGACACGAAATGCTTTTTCCTCTTCAGGGGTGCTCTCCTCCATGGAGGGGACATCGACCTCTTCGACATTCACCTTATGAGTACGATTCAACCTGGGCTCCAGCATCTTATCGGTCAGATACCAGATAATTAACACGATAGGGATACAGGAACTTGCGGCAAAGAACCAGTTGTTCAATGGGTTAATCTGAATATCCGGGTCAACAATTTGTGCGGCCGATTGAGTAAAACTTTGTAGCAACGGATCGATACCCGAGGGGATAAAGTTAGCACAGAACCCTCCCGACACACCGGCAAAGGCTGCAGCAATACCCGCTAACGGATGACGCCCCACGGTAAAGAAGATCACCCCGGCAAGCGGGATCACCACCACATAACCTGCATCGGTGGCAGTATGGGAGATGATCCCCACCAGGACAACCGCAGGTGTTAAGAACTTGAGCGGAGTAACTTTGAGCATCCGCTTCAGTGCGGTATTGATAAAACCCGAATTCTCGGCAACGCCAACACCTAGCATAGCGACTAATACCACTCCTAACGGTGCAAAGGCGGTAAAGGTACTTACCATGCTGGTTAAGAAGTGAGTCAATGCCTCGGCGCTTAACAGGTTTTCCACCTCTATAGGTGAGTTGGTTCTGGGATCTATTGCCTCAAAACTGACACCCGAGAGCAGTGCCGAAAGCCCCCACACAGCAAAGAGTAAAATAAGAAACAGCATTGCAGGATCGGGGAGCTTGTTTCCGACCCTTTCAATGCCATCCAACATTCGTCCGAGCTTTCCCGGACCAGACTGTTCATTTGCCATAGTTCACCACCCTCTATTGATTAAGCACTCCTGACTTTTCGACAAAAAGCGGGCGCATTGTTTAATACCAATCAGTATAAGAAAGTGATCTACTCAGCGTGTTTTTTGGCAACTAATTCAAGGCGAATGGATGAAGGAATGGTTGATCCCTTGTGAGTTCATTCAACATAGAAGTAGGCAGCCAAAAACACGCCTAACAGGCGAGTTTTAGCGCATCCGATGCTGTGTTAACGAGCTTTAACGTAGAACAACTATGTTCTTCACTCGTTGCCTTGCCTCAGAAGCGCTAAATTCTCGCTGAGCGATCACATCTTTATACTGATTGGTATAAGATGTCGCGGCAGGATACAGCTGCACTCTGTAATCAACCTTAATCCTAGTTAAAAAGCAAAAAAAAGCCCCGGTATTAACCGGGGCCTTGAAAATAGCGTATCAACAACTGCTACTTACTGGTGTCAATAGCATCGAACGATTTAACCAGATCATCGACCGCTTTCATCTGCTTAAGATAAGCTTCCAGCTGATTGAGCGGCAGTGCACATGGGCCATCACACTTAGCATTATCCGGATCCGGATGAGCCTCGATAAACAGGCCAGCCAGGCCAAGTGCCATACCGCTGCGGGCAAGCTCTGTCGCCTGAGCACGACGTCCGCCGGCGCTGTCGGCACGTCCACCCGGACGCTGCAGTGCGTGGGTCGCATCGAAGATAACCGGATAACCGGACTGTTTCATCTCATCCATGCCTAACATATCAACCACTAAGTTGTTGTAACCGAAGCTGCTGCCACGCTCACACAAGATGATCTTATCGTTACCGGCTTCATTGAACTTGGTGATGATATGACGCATCTCGTGGGGTGCTAAAAACTGAGGCTTCTTAACATTGATGATGGCACCGGTTTTAGCCATGGCAACAACCAGATCCGTTTGACGGGCAAGAAAAGCCGGAAGCTGGATGATGTCGACGACATCAGCCACAGGCGCACACTGATGCGTCTCATGAACATCCGTGATAATAGGCAGATTAAAGGTCGACTTGATCTCTTCGAAGATCTTGAGTCCCTCCTCCATCCCCGGCCCACGGTAAGAGTTTACCGAAGAGCGGTTAGCCTTATCGAAAGATGCCTTAAACACATAAGGAATGCCGAGCCTTTGAGTCACTTCAGCGTATGTTTCAGCAATCTTCATTGCCAAATCACGCGACTCAAGGACATTCATACCGCCAAACAACACGAAAGGTTTATCGTTTGCGATCTCGATTGAACCCAGACCTATGACTTTATTACTCATCAGAACTTCTCTCTAAAATAAGCCAAGGCTTGCCTTGGCATGAATCAATTTGGTTTACATCTATCTTTCAGCTAGGGCATTAAGCCGCCGGCCTCATATCCAGAATATAGGTAACAAGCACCTGGCAACTCAAGATTATGACGCGATAGCCTGTAACAGCTGGCCGCACATCCAAGCCATATAAGTTCCCACAGCATAGCCCAATACCGCAAGTAACACACCCACAGGCGCGAGCGCCGGGTGGAAAGAGGCGGCGACCACAGGTGCAGAGGCCGCACCACCTACGTTGGCCTGACTGCCTACAGCCATATAGAACAACGGCGCCCGTATCAACTTGGCAACGATCAACATAAAGCTCGCATGAACTATCATCCATATGATACCGATTGCGAAATACCAAAGGTTATCGGGATCGGCCAACTTCGATACATCCATATGCAGGCCGATAGTCGCCACTAAGATATAGAGGAATGCAGATGCTACCTTTGACGCACCCGCCGCCTCAAGGTGACGGACCGGACTGAAGGACATGGCAAGACCGATAGTGGTCACGGTCACGATCAACCAGAAAAACTTAGAGGTGAGGCTATAATCGCGGGTCCATGGGTAGTTGGCCTCGAAAAACGGGCCTAAGAAATCGGCAACCACATGGGCCAGACCGGTCACACCGAAGCCGACCGCAACGATCATCATCAGGTCGTTTAAGCTTGGGATTCGGGCATTCTCGGCATGGTACTTCTCAACCTTCTCCTTGAGCCTTTCGATGGCGGTGGTGTCTGCACCTGTCTTCTTATCTATCTGCTTGGCTTTCGATGACATAAACAGCAACACAGCCATCCAGATATTCGCAACAATCACATCGACGGTGACCATGATGGAGAAGATATCTCCTCCGGCCTCGTAGATCTCTTTCATGGCCGCCTGATTCGCTCCGCCACCAATCCAGCTTCCCGCCAGCGTCGTCATGCCTCTCCAGACCGCATCCGGGCCATGACCACCGATGATCTCCGGGTTGATAGCCGAGACGATAAGCAGGGCGATGGGACCACCGATAACGATACCGACGGTTCCGGTCAGGAACATGATGATAGCTTTGGGTCCCAGAGAGAGGATCGCCTTAAGATCGACACTTAAGATCAGCAGCACCAGACATGCTGGTAGCAGGTAGCGGGATGCAACGAAATAAAGCTGCGAGGCGTGGCCGTCGATAATGTTAAAGGTATTGAGCAAGGATGGCAGGAAATAACACATCAATAGCGCCGGGATGAATTTATAGAATTTCATCCAGAACGGATGTTTACTGTGACTGGTATAAAAGACAAAACCCAATACGACGGCCAACAAGCCCAAGCCCGTGGCGTCATTGGTCACTAACGCGGTACTACTCATTTGATACTATCTCCCTACCGGCAATATTTTGTTGATTGTTTATTGTTATGATTATTTATGACGCTGACTTCTGAGCGCTTTTATTATTGTATTTTCGCTGCTATTACAGCTTTTTTTCAATTTACAACGATAATTCGGAAAATTTAACGAGCCGAGTGCGACATGACCAGGGGATACGCTAAGCGGCGAAGAGTGCAGCACAAGCCTTGCACTCTTAACAGGAGCCAGACTCTCTGTCCGGCAAGGTCATCGCTCTGCTCATCTACTTCTCAGCCTGACACACCTTGAGATGGCACGGCAAGAGACTAATGGTAGATCTCCTGCTCCTCTTTAAGCTCTTTCAGCTGCATCTTAACCAGCTCGATAACAGGATCATGAGGACTGTTGTCGACAAAGTGTTTCAAGTCGGCAGCAGCCACACTGATACAGCCTAACTGCTGGGCAATAAAGGCCCGCTCTCTGTTCAGATTGAGATCGTCTTCATGCCACTGCAACAACAAGTTACAGCACTCCATCGCCGGCTCAAACCTATGCGAGAGTATGCTTCCCGCCTTAAGCTCGTGGATCATCCTGGATATCAGACGCTTGAGGCTGGCAGGTTTCAGGTATGCAGCCTTAAAAGGAGCCCCGTTACCCAACTCGCCACGGACCAGAGAATGCAGTTGATGACGAGTGAGCCTATCCCCGGTCAAAGGGTCAATATAGCGAACTTCATCATCGATTCGGCTACAAAGCACGGTATTTCCGGGAAGCAGGATCGGCTCGAGCTTTAGGTCCAACTGCTTGGCCAATAACATGAGCACAGTAGCCAGGGTAGTACTGTTTCCCTGTCGGCTGACAATGCAGCTTCCCAGATCCGCAGCCTCGACGCTGAAATATGACTCTCGCGCACAGAAACCCAGATCTTGATAGAACCAGCGCAATAAGCCATCGAGTCTCGCGTGCCTGTCCACAACATAGTGACTCAGCACTGAGCCGGCTATCTCAAGCCAGGCCCACTTAGCAGACTCCAGTTTAGAGAAACCCAGATGCTCTGTGATCTCTAATGCCGATTCAGGAAGCTGAATCGTCTCTTTTAAGGTAAAAATCGTCATTATCCCAGCAGCATCGCTTGTTTAAACATCGCCAGCTTTGCAGCGTAGACTATCCAGCCTATCGCACCGAGAGCGGCAAAGACTTTGAACAGGGTGTTTCGTTGCGCATGCAGGGAGATCGCCGCCAGGAAGATATAGGCAACAACGGCCCCTATCTTTTCTGTTAACCATGGGTCGACGAAAGGATACTGCTTAATAAGAAAACAGAGAGTCAAACCCGACAACAGCAGGAAGGTGTCGATCACGTGAGGCGCGATTTTGACCAGCTTCTTACCCATGATAGGGGACTGACGCAGGTGCAACACAAAACGTACCAGGAAAAACAAGACGCTAGCCGCAACCAGAGTCAGGTGAAGATGCTTAATCACCGGATAAAGACTGTAGAAAGTTTCCATTAAAAGTTCTTATTTGGCTGACAAAGGCGGTAGTGTACCCGATCCCCTCCCCCATCACCAATATCATGGTCAGAAACTCTGCAAACGGGTAGAATATCTTCAGATCCAAAGAGGTTGTTCAAGCCTGAAAACGCTACGTACCGCCACCATGCCAGGAAAATTTAAACAGAGATTGCAGCTGCTCCCTCATCCAGAGATTTTCCGGGGTATTCTCAGTGGGTTTATAGGTAAACAGTTCTAGCCGATAGGCTGGCATTTCGAATGGAACCTCAAACAGCTTAACAGGTAACTGGCCCTGAAGTGTCTGCGCTGCAAATTTAGGCAAGGTGAGCAACAGTCTCGAGCCGGCAACCACAAATGGCGCATTTATCACATTGGGTAGCTGCAGCGCGATATCTCGCTCTAACCCAAGCTTACTCAACTGCTCATCCACCACTCCGGTCTTCTCCCCCCAGGGCGAGACCAGAATATGCCGGTGTGAGAGAAAAGTCTGTAAATCCATGCTTTCAAGCTTATTACCCGCTATGGTGCAGTATCTATCCTCCCACCATGTCCATCGGTTAATGAGCGGGGTTTTCACTTCGTCAAAATGCGAATAGCCAAGGGCAAAATCCAGCTCTCCAGACTCAAATGCAGCCAAAGGCAGCTTCTCGCTGCGAGAGGTCAGGTTGATGCGGATCCCTGGGGCATGCACCTCCAGATGTGGCATCAGGCGAGACATCATCAATAGTGCGGTAAAATCCGTAACGGCAAAATTAAACTCGTGCCGGCTCTCACAGGGAATAAAATGAGTCTGCGGAGCGAAGCAGCAGTTCAAGGTCGACAGCACCTCAGATATTGGCTCATAAATGCTATCGGCGTACCGCGTCGGTACCATCTGTGCCCGGCTGCGAATAAACAGCTCATCATCAAGTTGCATCCGCAATCTCGCCAGGGCATGGCTGAACGCCGACTGACTCAGGTTCATCGACTCCGCAGCCAGGGAGACATTACGATGAAGATAGAGGGCGCAGAACAGTTTAAGAAGGTTCAGGTCGAGACGCTGCAGCTTACTATGCATTATTTTCATTCAGGCACCTTCCAATATGAATTGCATTCGCAACCTAAGCAACTCATGGCAAAAAGCCAGTTGGTTTAGAATTATCGACTCAGCTGAAGGTCGCTGGGCCGCACAGTTTCAGCGATTTTAAGAAAGCTCATATCAGGCTAGTTCAGCCGACTATGCACGCTATTCATCTAGACATGATTAATATGCACTTATCACATAACCATTGCTAGTTTATGCTGTACACAAGATAAATCAACTATGGAAAGCTCATGAGCCCTACTTTCACAACTGACTTTACCCTCGACGACAGCAAAGAGTTTGCCAATGCAGTCGAAGATAAGATCGCCGAATTTAATTGGCAGAACTGGGAGGTCTCAGAGCGCCTCCCCCTTGGGCTAAAACTCGAAGGTGAAAACGGCGAGTTACTGGCTGGCTTCTCTGCCCGAACATTCGGTAACTGGCTGCAGATAGACAACCTCTGGGTGAGCGAGACACTAAGAGGACAAAATATTGGTAGCCGGTTATTGGCAGACGCCGAAGCCATCGCCATCGAACGAGGCTGTATCTATGCCATCCTCGACACCCTGAACTTTCAGGCCCGCCCCTTCTACGAAGCCAGAGGCTACACTCTTCAATGGACTCAGCAGGCCTACCCCAAAACCGGCTGCAAGTACTTTATGGTAAAAAACCTGAAGAGTTAAGTTTTGGCTGTAGGAGTCGGGTAACCAGGCAATAAAGATAGATACAGTATCTACTAAATGAGAGCAACTACAGAGCCTCTTTGACGGAGTTGTTCACTGGCTTATTGCAAAAACTTCCTGCTTTCATCTACCGAGCAGCTATTCACAAGTATGGGCTCATTAACTCTATTGGTGAGCCAACACTCTTCGTAAATAGAACAGTAACAAAGCTCAATATTTATAAACTTGTCAGCCTCTAGAAACTCCTTAGATTTTTCACCTCTATATACTATTGGTTGGATGCTATTTTGTGGTGATAATATTCTGGCGCCTAGATGTGACTGAACGAAATTTGGCAAATCAGGAATATCTCCCCAGTACTTGATGGCATCAGACTTGTACTGAACTACAGCATATTTTATTAGAGCAGGACCATTTCCACTATTGGTTACACCATATTCAAAGTGTTCATCGCCAAAACTTCGAAATATTTCCAGCCTGGGCCAGACAGAAGCACGTGCATAAGCGCGGTCTATATATGCGGAATACATGCTAATGACGGTTGTCACTAAACTTATCAAAAGTGCTGAGAGTGCTACTATCATCTCAGGCTTTTTGTACCACTTAACCTCTTCCATTTTTATTATCCACTCCTGTTGGATTACTTGTATTACTTAACTCAGGACTAAGAACCGCCGGTTTTCAACAGGCTAACCACGGCTTCAACGCCGGTAAGGGCAGATTGCTCCATGATGCTTCTTACAGACTTGTGAAAATTAGGTTTATGTTGCCTCACCACATGGTAGACCTGAAAACATAAAACTATGTCACGCTCACTTAAGCCGTTGTGCCTTGCAGCCATAACGGCAAGATAACTACGCAGCATAAAGCAATCGAGCACCAGAAAATTAAATGCCGACAGGGGGCTATTATCTGCCGTCATAGGAAATTGCAGGTGATAGATGTAATAGAGCAGATAGCGGCTAAACAAGTCCTCATTTGCTCTCAATGCCGGCACGGCAATATCATTCCAGGCGCTGTTAATCTTCTCCATGTTCAGCGCCTCCTTCCCATCTGACATAGCCAGGATAGCATCGTTTAACTCGCCGAATCTGGGCCGGTAGCGTCTGGGGTGCTCATCACAACACATGGAGTGAACAGAAAGAAAGATATGCAGTTGGTGCTCCGGCAAATAGGGCAATGATTGAAAAGCCTGCCTGAGCTCCCCCTCTGCGGCCATATGGGATAGTTGCGTATATGTATCGTCAAGCAACTCCGGCAAGGCTTGCTGTTTAGTGACCTTATCTGCGCAATTGACCAGCAGGCCTATGGCGAGCAGTGTTTGCTGCCAGTCAGAATGCTCATCGAGCAACAGATCTATGCTGTAGTCATAAGCCTTTTCAGCCCACAAGGGAACGGATCTTGGTTGGATAGGTTTTTCAGTCTCGTTTCTCTCAAAGATAAACGCATCCTCGCCGAACAATATCAACCTGGCGGCCTCCGGGCATGACAAAGAGAGGCTTTCGAATCCATCATCGCCTCTTACCCTGAAGATCCTCGGATAACTCCTGCAGGTCTCACTCAGTGCCTCTTCACCCGCGACAGCATGAATCTTACACAGCTTGTCCTGTTGCAGAAACGGGCACCTTCCCTGCTCGCTAAAACGGATAATGGCCCAGTCTTCATCTTTGACATTAATTGGCTGCATCGAATCTTCGGCCAGACTCTTCAGCTGCGGGTGTGCCATGGTCTTGAGATAACTTTGCTTATCAACATGCACCGACCAGTCGATACAACAGGAATCTTCGCAGTCGGGGCCTATGCAGCTAAACTCGCTGACATACCCGGGTCTGATAGTGTTACTCGCCACAGATGTTACTCCTTCAACATGGCTTTCTGGCTAACGAGTCCCCACTCAAAACTGAAAGCTATTAGCCCATTCAACACTTAAATATCTCAGACTATAGGGTAATTTATCTGCTAACAAGTGTAATCGAACACAGTTTCGATTACTTGTCTGATAACAAGTTTCAAATATCTTTCTAAGTTGGGTTCATTAATCTGATTTTGTCTTGGACTTACTCGTAGGAAGCCATAGCTCTACTTGTACCAATTGCTTGCAGCAGGCTTATGTGCAGATACTGCTTCGGGACGCTGTAAAACCATCCGTGGCCGCTTAACGAAAACTTCCATGTTTTCGATACCCTCAGCCGCATCTACACCTAGTCACCTATCTCTGCGAATGAGGTTCTTAGTTACAAACACGTTTTTGGACACAAATGAGTTAGAGCCAAGAGTCTAACTCGTGAGGCTTTATTTAAGAAAAGTATGGCAATGGGATGTGCGGTAACGCCGCCAGCAGGGGCCGAAAAACCAGAGCGAAGCGGCGTTTTTTTGGTCCCTCTGGCTGGCTTTGTTAAAGCTATTCTTCATAGCCTGTTACATGCCTATTTTTAATGTTTTCTGATGACTCACCAAATAAAGGCTCAAATGGCTTAAAGTCGACCTCAGGCGACTTTGCTAGCAAATCGAGTAGCTTCTGGTTTCCGTTATTTGAGTAGGTCATGATCGAGCCATATCTTTTTAAACGCTTTACTTGAATCTTCGTTTTTGCGTACCCAGGGAACTCAGACATAAAGTTATCAAACTCGACGATTAAATCATCCGTTAGTTTTATCAACCTTTCGGTCAAGTCAATTAGAATTACAACATTCGCTTGCCCAACAGCAGCTACCGTATCGTCGAGTGATAAGGTGGCATACGCTTTGTCACCGTGGTGCTTTAATAACTGCTCTTTAAATTGCTGATTGATTCCGTTTCTTTGCTCCCAGAGCTTAAGGATATAGTTGTAATTGCTAACCATTGATCTGATACGTGGTATCTGACTCCATTTGTGATAGCTTTCTCCATCTTCTTCGCTAGATGGCACCACGAATGAAAGATCTTGATAGCCCTCAGTTATCGGACTTGCATGAAACAAAATACTTGGTATCGCAGCTAATCGTTGGAGCGGGTTCTCACTTAGCTCACCGTGATAATTGCCTTTGATAGCTAGAAGAGTTGCCCGTGCTTCTTCGGCAGAAAGAATCCATTTATTCGCCGCATCCATTTTATCTTTTTCAATTTGAATGCCTTCTTGATGCCTTAGAGTTAGGTAGGCTATTCCTGCACCAAGAATGGAGGTGAAGAATGCACTGGCAATTGGAAAGGCATAGTCTTTAAAATAATTAGGTTCTTGCCTTAATCCGTCAATAGCACTTATAAGTAATTTCGTTTCTTCGTGCACTAGATCTCCTTGTGGCTTTAACTGCTTGTTATATAACGTTTACTCGTTAAGTATGTTTTCTTTTACTTTATCCGGTAATTTATCCCACAAAACATCGTAATAATACTTTTTGATTGTTGGATAGTTTTCCTGTCCAAATTTGGCAATTTTTTCAGCATCAGAGTAATTCATTGGCTGATGAAATAGCTCGTTGGCTTTCTCCATAAACTTATAGAGCTCAAGCAACTCAGCTTCTGTTAATTGGACACCTGAATTCATCAATTTCCTTAGGTATATAACGCCCATTTAAGGGGCTGATAATAGTTTGCTAAAATTGTGTAGCGTAGCGAAACTGAGCAAACTGTTAGCAGTCGCGCTTTAAATTCTTGTTAGTTTGAAACCATATGCTGGCTATGCTTTAGTGAAACTGCAACGTATACATTTAAGCTTTTAATGAAAAAAGTCTGTTTCTTCGAAATATAGGGCCTGATTTTTTCTGGTAACTCCAAATCTGACCAAGGTATAAGTATCTCTTTTACCCAAAAAAATAAGACCCCACCTTTAACTATTAGGCCTTTTTCATTGGATGATACAAGCATGGTATTAAAACAACCCCGCTCTTCACCTACACACCAAATGTAAAAAGGTTCGGGGTAATATTTTGATTGAAACTCACTATTTGCAGTGTAGGAACTGCGGACTCGATTAAGTGCAATATTTTTACGAGTATTTAGATAGTTCATAAAAAGCCCAAAACATATAAAAACACTAAATATGGCTAATACAAATCGAATATCCATTAATATAACCCAAGCCTTCCTTTGCAAACTAACGCCCCGCTCAGTGGCGGCAACAAGCCGGTTAAAATCTGCGAGGGACGAGCAACACCGGCGACTGTTGACGTCCAGACTGAAGCGGCTTGTTATATGCTAACTATGTCCAAATCTGCATCATCCGGTCTAAATAGCTCCAACCAAAGAGTAGAGCCATCATCATCCGAGCACTCGAGATCAAAGGCATCATCATAGACATCTACCACCGTCGCAACATCTCCTGCTCGAGGCGCACGCGTTCCAACGGTCAAGTCACTGTGCTCAAATTGCTTCTTGAGCCTCTTTATTCTAACAACTGAGTATTGCTTCATTGCGATTCCAATAGGCATATAACGCCGCGTTAACGGGCCGGAAAACTGCGTAGCAGTTTGGAGGTCCGAGCCCGAAGGGCTGAAGTTGCACGCCTTGTTATACGCATTTAGTCGACCACCCTCAGTTTAATCTGTGCACCATCTGGAAGATCTTTGATTTCGTGCGCAACATGACCTGAAAAGCGCACCATTTCGATTAGTGGTGCCGTTTTTATGTTTGAAATGGCGTATTCGCCGCCAAGGGCACCAGGGGTTACCAGACAGTATTTTTCGCCCTCTTTAAGGGGGCCAAGATGCTCTTGCGCTTGCTCAACCAGAGCTTGCATGTACCAGTCTTCTAGAAATTCTTGATCTGTAGATAGTTGATCAAGCTCTTCTCTTGTTTTGGCAACGACTTCGCAATAGACATCTTCAGGGCAGAGACGCCAGTACTTACCCTCAGAACCCTCGATCATGAGATTGCCGAAATCGTTTTCACCGACCACTTGGACTGGTTTAATTCCTACCCAACCCCATGACTCTTTGATTTCTTGGATGATGCTCATGGCCTTCCTTGCGTATAACGCCCTGCTAATAAGTTAGCCATGTGCTGGCGGGCGATTTGCTCAGCAAATGGCATGACAGCCTTGGTGAATCTGAATTTAGCAGCTTGTTAAGTGGCATTCTCATTCTGCTCTGCGGATTTCCGGATCTCAGGCAATTGGTACTGTAGTATGCCCAAAATTATAATCAGCGGAATTATTGCAAGCCATAATAATCCATCAAGAAACCACAATGAGATGAATAAGATTTGAATACATACATATAAGGTCATCTTGAGCCAAGATGGAAGTATGAGCATTTGCCCAATAGCTAGAATTGGTAAAGCAAAGAGCAAAGTACCAAACACTACAAATGCAGGGTGAAAACCAAGAGTTTCAGCATCAACAACCCCTTGATAGAAGTCATAGCCAAAAATTGCAAATATTGGAAATAGCGACAAAAACAAATAGAGTGCGCTATGCCTTTCCTTAGCTATTAACTTCGAATGTTCATCATTTTTCTGCTGAAGAGTCTTCATGCCATCCTTGCCATTTAACAGCTTATTGAATAGCAGCTCAATAAACTGCTGCCTAAAATTTAACTTACAGCAACTATGCCATGCTAATACACTGAAATAAAGCGACAAAATCAACATCATTTCCAGAAAAGTTGAATAAGCCGCCCGCAAAGCTGAGCAAGTTGATGTAGAGGTCTCTACAACAAACAATCAAACCCTTTTAATTCAATTGATTAAACATTTAACGGCAGTTTATTGAGCATAAACATCAGGTTTTTGCTCACTTTTGTCGCGGGTTATCTGTGAGAAAATTATCGCTGTGTATTTGCATAATGCTTTTCGGGTTCTAAGTACCCCATTGATAAAAAACATAAGGCTATATTGGCTGTTCATTGGTGGCGATATGTCACTAGTTAACACGTAATGGGGCAGAAATGAGTTACGCATCCTAGCAAAAAAGGTCGAATCGAAGAGATTGATACTCAGGTGCAAGTGAGCACGAGGACTTCGATTTCAGGGATGAAATCGTAGAGCGCCCAGGGATGGGTTTACAGCGTACCGAGAGATTACTTGCACATAAGCTCACCGCAGGTGATAGATAACTATAAAGGTACGGCCTTCAAACAAACATCCCAATACAATTGAGCAAAAGAAAAAATGTAATCAGCCTTCATTTCAAGGCTGGCTAGTTTTGCCGTTTTACAAACAAAAACGCCATTGGTATTAGAGCTACCAATGGCGTTACATTTTAAAAGCACGCTCAGGGCTGCTCAGCCTAACTAAATAAAGCAGCACCAGCCGATGCCGCGGCACTCTTCACCTTTAAGAGACAACCTTGGGGATCAACCCAAGCTACCTATCTTGGCCAACGCCCCAGGGTACAGCGGTCATTGCTGCCAAAATCCCGCACGGTGGCGACATTTTCATAGCCCAGCTCGGTCATCTTCTCCCTCAGCTGTATCGCTTGCTGATAGCCATGCTCCAGCAGCAGGTAGCCACCGGGCGCGAGGTAGTCTCTCGCCGCAGCCGCGATATGGTAGAGATCCGCGAACCCCTCTTCACCTGCCGTCAATGCACTTTGAGGCTCAAACCTGACATCACCCTGACTCAAGTGCTCATCGGCCTCGTCGATATAGGGAGGGTTAGAGACGATCAGATTGAAATCGTAGCAGTCGATAGCGTCGAACCAGTCACTCTGAATGATCTCGACCTGATTGAGCTTGAGGTGCTCCCGGTTAGCCTTAGCCAGCGCCACCGCTTCGATGATCTTATCGACGGCGGTAACCTGCCAATCCGGCTTCTCATAAGCCAAAGAGAGCGCGATGGCCCCGGTGCCGGTTCCTAAGTCTAACACCCGTGCGTTATCGGCAAGAGGTAGGTTCAAGGCGGTCTCGACTAAGATCTCGGTATCCGGTCTCGGAATAAGGGTCGTCGGGTTAACCATAAATGGCAGTGACCAGAACTCTCGCTCACCGACGATATGTGCGATAGGCGTTCCCAGCAGTCGTCTTGCCACCATCTCGCCGAAGGCGGTCTTCTGCTCAGAACTCAAACGTTCATCGGGCCAGGTATAGAGATAACCTCGCTGCTTATGGATGATGTGCAGTAACATCACCTCGGCATCGAGCTTAGGTGTGTCGGAGATATTGTTCAGCTGTGATGAAGCCCAATCGAGGGCTTCGGCTAGAGTATGGTACAAAGGCGTTCCTTAATTTTGAAACCTTGTTAAACAGCCAGAAAGCGCAACCGGATAATTACTCTTCTGATAATGCCGCCAGCATATCTGCTTGGTTTTCTAGCATTAAGGGCTCGAGGATCGCGTCGAGCTCACCTTCCATCACTTCGTTCAAACGATAGAGCGTCAGGTTAATTCTGTGCTCACTCACACGTCCCTGCGGGAAGTTATAGGTACGAATTCGCTCAGAGCGGTCACCACTGCCGACAAGATTGCGACGAGTGCTCTCTTCGGCGCTGCGACGCTTCTCATCTTCTACCGCCTGGATGCGTGCAGACAGTACACTCATCGCCTGGGCACGGTTCTTATGCTGAGAGCGTTGATCCTGGCACTCCACCACGATTCCGGTAGGAATATGGGTAATACGAATAGCTGAGTCAGTTTTGTTAACGTGCTGTCCACCGGCACCCGATGCCCTGAAGGTATCGACTTTCAGGTCTCCGGCGTTGATCTCGATAGCTTCCGCTTCCGGCACTTCAGGAAGAACAGCGACGGTACATGCCGAGGTATGAACGCGCCCCTGAGACTCCGTCTCCGGTACACGTTGAACACGGTGACCACCTGACTCAAACTTAAGCTTACCGTAAACACCTTCACCTGAGACCTTGATGATCATCTCTTTGAAGCCGCCATGTTCGCCTTCATTGGCGTTCATGACTTCAAGCTGCCAGCGCTTAGACTCGCAGTAGCGGCTATACATACGGAAGAGGTCACCGGCAAAAATAGCGGCTTCATCGCCGCCAGCACCGGCACGAATTTCAACGAAGGCGTTGTTGTCATCGTTCGGATCTTTCGGAAGCAGCAGGATCTGTAGCTCATCTTCAAGCTTTTCCAGCAGAGACCTGGCTTCTTTCATCTCCTCCTGAGCCATCTCTTTCAGATCAGGGTCATCTTCGTTAGCCATCTCTTTAGCGGCTTCGAGATCTTCCGTCGCTTGCTGGAAGGATTTAAAGCTTTTTACCACCTCTTCCAGTTGCGAATACTCTTTTGAGAGCGCACGAAAACGCTCCTGGTCTGCAATAACACCTGGATCACTTAACAGAGCTAACACTTCTTCATTACGCTCGAGCAAGCCTTCTAGCTTGCGAATGACACTGTCCTTCATTAAAACGCTAACCTTAGTCTTTATCTAATCCGAGCGCGGTTCTCAGCTGGCCAATGCTATTCAGATCACCCTGGCGACTGGCGACTGTTAATGCTTGCGTTGGCGCATGAATCAATTTATTGGTTAGCTTATTTGCCAGTTCGAGAAGCAACTTCTCACTGTCTCCACCCTGGGCTAACTTATTGATAGCACGCTCAACCAGCTCATCTTTTATTGCCATACTTGCGGTACGGTATTCACGAATACTGTCGACCGACTCTAATGAGCGGACCCACTCCATGAAAAGATGCGATTGTTCTTCAGCAATTAATTCCGCTTTCTCGGCAGCCTCTCTTCGCGAGGCCATATTCTGTTCAATAATGCTTTGCAGGTCGTCCACTGTATAGAGGAAGGCGTCGTCAAGCTCTGCGACCTCGGCTTCAATATCTCGAGGAACTGCTATATCAACCAATAACATAGGCTGATGACGACGCTGCTTAAGCGCTTTTTCTACCATGCCTTTACCTAAAATTGGCAGAGGGCTGGCGGTAGATGATATCACGATATCGGCCTGTGGGAGAAAATCAGGTATCTGTTCCAGTGTAATTGCCGTGGCGCCAAACTCTTCACACATCCCCTCGGCGCGTGAAAGTGTCCGGTTAGCGACCACCATCGCCTCTACACCGTTGTCTTTCAGGTGACGGGCAACCAGTTCGATGGTTTCACCTGCACCGATAAGCAACACCTTGGTGGTACTCAATGATGAGAAGATATGCTTAGCCATGCTCACGGCGGCGAAAGCCACTGAGACCGCGGCGGTGCCGATCTCTGTCTCAGTTCTAATCTTCTTCGCTACAGAAAATGTATTCTGGAAGAGTCTGTCCATGGTGATAGCGACGCTACCGGCCTCTTTCGCCTTTACGAAAGACTGCTTTACCTGACCTAAGATCTGAGGCTCCCCCAAGATCAAAGAGTCCAGGCCAGAGGAGACACGCATCAAGTGCTGTGCAACTTCCTGCCCCTCAAACTTATAAAGGCATGGTTCTACATCTTCGTGGGAGAGTTGGTGATACTCTTCTAACCAGTTAATCACCTCAGCTTCATCACCGGTATTGGTATAAAGTTCGGTTCGATTACAGGTTGATATAATAACAGCTTCTCCGGTCTTGGTCCGACTCGCCAGACTTCTCATGGCATCATGAATTTTATCTGGTGAAAACGCGACCTTTTCACGTAGGTCGACCGTGGCTGTTTTATGATTAATACCGATTGCTACAAGGCTCATCTGACTCGTTCTGGTCTCTAGGCATCTCATTTATTGTGAGACATTCTACTGAATTGAGTGGACTAAAAACAGAATATGCTTAACAAAACCGAATAATAATCTTAGTTCTTATCCATTTTCACAATTA
Source organism: uncultured Shewanella sp. (assembly GCF_947501225.1). Taxonomy (GTDB): domain Bacteria; phylum Pseudomonadota; class Gammaproteobacteria; order Enterobacterales; family Shewanellaceae; genus Shewanella. Next base: position 41,870 of record NZ_CANMUW010000001.1, on the reverse strand, counting down.
AGGTCACTGTATTTATTGGGCTAATGACTCAAAGCTGACCTGTGTAGATCCTCAGATAGAGTGCGCCCTGCACTATATTTTACGATTACCATTGGTATTCTCAGTAAGCCCTCGTATCATATGACTCATCAATATCAGCAATAGATGAATAATTTGAGCTACCTCACAAAAATACCACTCATCTGGGTGCTGTTAAGCGTAACTCTGCTTTCAGCATGCTCTATCACACCGCCTGAAAATCTACTCTCGGTAGAGGTAGATGATGTCTCTGAGGCCAAAGCATGGGAGATGCAGGGTAAACTCGCAGTCAGAACCGACAAGGACAAATTCAGCACCAACCTCTACTGGCTTCACACCGATGATAAGAATGAGCTAAGACTCACGACCATGCTGGGCACCACAGTGCTATCTCTGACGACTGTTGAGGGGAAGGCTCGACTGGAGGTCGATGGTAAGGTCTATCAAGACAGGGATGCACAACGACTCCTGACTAAGGTGACCGGCTGGGCAATTCCTGTCGATGCCCTCCCCCTGTGGATCACCGGACAGCTCAGTGATGATGACGAGCTCCTCATGCAAGATGAACGACAAAGGCCGAAAAAGCTAACCACAATCAAAGATCCTCGTCCATGGGAGGTGGAATTTATCAGCTGGCAGCAACAAAGTGGTGCGGAACTCCCCAGACTACTAGAGCTCAAGCGGGAGGAGCTGCGCCTCAAATTACAGATCAGCCACTGGCAAGCCTTGTCGGCGACGCCCATATTGCCTTCGAATCAACCAAAAGAGCGCTTAAATGAGCAGTAGAATATCACAGGGCTGGCCCGCCCCCGCCAAACTGAACCTGTTTTTGCACGTCAATGGCCGCAGAGACGATGGCTATCATGAATTACAGACGCTGTTTCAATTTATCGATTATTGCGACTATCTGGATTTCAAAGTCACCGAGTCTTCGACGCTAAAGTTGCATTCTAATATGGGTGGGGTTGTCGCCGATAGCGATAACTTAATTCTCCGTGCCGCAAAATTACTTCAGATAGTATCCGGCTGCAACAAAGGCGCTGAGATCTGGTTGGATAAAAGGCTACCTATGGGCGGGGGGATCGGCGGTGGTTCTTCCGACGCCGCGACAACATTAGTCGCACTCAATGCCCTTTGGGATACCCGGTTAAATAGAGAGCAGCTCAAGGAGATCGGCTTACAGCTTGGGGCCGATGTTCCTGTTTTCATTAATGGTTTCTCCGCATTTGCCGAAGGAGTAGGTGAAGAGTTTCAATCAGTTACACCTAAGGAATACTGGTACTTAGTGTTAATCCCGGACGTACATGTTTCGACCGCTGAGATATTTCAGGACCCCGATCTTCCACGTAATACGCCCAAACTTGATATCGACTCATTGATGAAGGGCAACTGGCAAAATGACTGCCAGGAGCTGGTTGCCAAACGCTACCCCCAAGTTGCCAAGACACTGCGCTGGCTGCTAGAATATGCGCCGTCCAGAATGACCGGAACCGGAGCATGCGTTTTCGGGGAGTTCGAACTGCAGCAACAGGCCTTAGATGTTTTGGCGAAATTGCCAAGCGATATGACAGGGTTTGTGGCGAAAGGGGCAAATATATCATCTTTAGAGTTGAGACTAGCTCAGCTCTGAACACACTATTCTGGAGTTATTGCCTACTTTGCCACTAACTCCAGCCACTAAAAAATAAAGCATACGCCTGAGGTTGACACAGTGCCTGACATTAAACTTTTCGCCGGTAACGCTACACCTAGTCTCGCTAAGAAGATAGCCGATCGTCTATTTTGCAAACTTGGAGACGCAGATGTTGGCGTTTTCAGCGATGGCGAAATCAGTGTTCAGATTAACGAGAATGTACGTGGTGCGGATGTCTTTATCATTCAATCTACTTGTGCACCGACTAACGATAACCTGATGGAACTTATCGTTATGGTTGATGCTTTACGCCGCGCCTCTGCCGGACGTATTACTGCCGTGATCCCATACTTCGGTTATGCCCGCCAGGACCGTCGTGTTCGCAGTGCTCGTGTACCAATTACAGCTAAAGTCGTTGCCGACTTCCTGTCTAGCGTCGGCGTTGACCGCGTATTGACCTGTGACCTACACGCCGAGCAGATTCAAGGTTTCTTCGATGTTCCAGTTGATAACGTTTTCGGTAGCCCTGTACTACTGGAAGATATGTTAGCTAAGAACCTTGAAAACCCGGTTGTTGTTTCACCTGATATCGGTGGCGTTGTTCGTGCACGTGCCGTAGCTAAACTACTCGATGATTCAGATCTAGCTATCATCGACAAACGTCGCCCACAGGCGAACGTTGCACAGGTGATGCATATCATAGGTGACGTCCAGGGACGCGATTGCATCATAGTTGATGACATGATCGATACCGGCGGCACACTATGTAAAGCGGCTGAAGCATTGAAAGAACATGGTGCTAACCGTGTATTTGCTTATGCTACTCACCCTGTATTCTCGGGTAATGCAGCGAGCAACCTGGCTGATTCAGTTATCGATGAAGTGATTGTTACAGATACGATTCCATTGAGCCCTGAAATTGCTGCACTCGATAAGGTTTCTCAGCTGACTATGTCGACTGTAATGGCCGAAGCGATTCGTCGTGTAAGCAATGAAGAGTCTATCTCAGCGATGTTCAAGCACTAATCGCAGCTATAAATATATAAAAAATGCACTCTCCGGAGTGCATTTTTTTTGCATTTTATCTGCTGTTTTGTATTTCAATCATGGTACGGGAGGAGAGACTCCATTTGTTTCAGGACAGTTCTCACACACTATCTTTAGTATTAGCGCACCAGAACCTAAATCTGGCGTGTCTACCCATCTCTAAAAAAGAGTACCACCCCGCAAGCCGCAGCCTCATCACCTGACTAATTATGGGAAAGAATGAAATATTTATTACAGGCACAAAAAAGCCCATCAAATGACAGGCTACTTTCTATGATGGTACGGGAGGAGAGACTCCACTTTGTTTCAGGACAGTTCTCACACACTATCTTTAGTATTAGCGCACCAGAACCTAAATCTGGCGTGTCTACCCATCTCTAAAAAAGAGTACCACTCCCGCAAGCCGCAGGCTCATCACCTGACTAATTATGGGAAAGAATGAAATATTTATTACAGGCACAAAAAAGCCCATCAAATGACAGGCTACTTTCAATGATGGTACGGGAGGAGAGACTTGAACTCTCACACCTTACGGCACCAGAACCTAAATCTGGCGTGTCTACCCATCTCTAAAAAAGAGTACCACTCCCGCAAGCCGCAGCCTCATCACCTGACTAATTATGGGAAAGAATGAAATATTTATTACAGGCACAAAAAAGCCCATCAAATGACAGGCTACTTTCTATGATGGTACGGGAGGAGAGACTTGAACTCTCACACCTTACGGCACCAGAACCTAAATCTGGCGTGTCTACCAATTCCACCACTCCCGCATCAATAAACCATTACCCTATGACTTATTTATAGCTCCTATAAAAAACATTGTCTAGGCCAAAGCCAGCAGCGGTGGTTAAATCTGAACAGTTCAATAAACCTCAATCATATCCAGTAAGTTAGTGATGGTCTGTATTCCATAAATTGGTTCAGATACCTGCTCATCATTAATTGCCACATAGGCAGGTATGCTGCGTACCCCCAACTCTGTGGCAAGAGCCTGACTGATTTTGGGGTCGGCCTTTATGACAACAGCCTTTTCACCCAGCTCGAATGCCGTGTTGAACAGCGTGCCCTCCATGGCTCTGCATGGGGCACACCAATCGGCGGAAAAGCAGAGCAAAATATGAGAATGCCTTAACTTAAGCGTGGCCAAATCTTCATGCCGGTTAAGGTAAATAATTGAACTTGGAAACTGAGACAAAAGATATTCCTATATCAATGTTATAACGTAACCTCTACCCTGTGAGCCCACACCATGGTATCTCCCCACAGCGGCAGCATCCACACTCCGCTATTAGCATCCTGGTAGACCTGCCTGAGGATCTGAGTTTCATTACTCAGCACCGACTTACGGATTTCACGATAGATGGTAGCAGACTCTTCGGAGATCTCGTCGGGGCTGGTAAAGCTGACATTACCGGTATCGAGCAGAAATGACTTCACCAGTTGTCCATCGACGGTCTTTTGTTGCATCTTAAACTCGCCACTGAACTGGTAACGCATAGAGATATGCCGCAGCATATCGTCTGTGATACAGGCTGCCATAACCAGGGTTCCGCGAGCCGGTGACTGGTAGACCAAGGAGAGGCGCACATCGGCTCGCACCACGTTCTTACTGGCACCATAATAATAGACATCGGCCCGATAGATATCCTCTACCAGCCCCTCTGGAGGGTTATCAAATTTATCAAGTAAAATTTTATTATAGGTAACCTGCTCCATACGCAGCTTAGTATCACTGAGCCACTGCAGATCCAATGGTGAATAGGTATTTCTCTCTCTGACCAGATTCAGAGGCTGGGTATCCTTACACTCCCCATCATACTGATTACAAAGGGCAACTGACTCATAACGTGCATTATCATTGGCAAATATACGCTTGAGTAATTCATTGCCGAATATTTTATCCGTGTTGGACCAGTTACCAATAAAGTGTGCCGCACTTCTCTGTTCGTCAGGCTGATCCTCTAACCTGAGTTGACTCAATTGTATTTTCTGCCCGTCAAGTTCGGTCTCAGCATCCAGAATCGACGCCACGCCGGGCTCTGTCAGCAACGCAAGATAGTTAACGGTTTGCTTCAGCTTACCTGAGAAATGTAAGCCCGCCAGGAGAGCAACAAACAGTGCCGCACCAAACCAGCGCCAATAACGACTAAAATGCCCGACTTTGATTGAGGCATTGCCAATATCTGATGGCTCTGCCGGCTCTGGGTTACCCTTTTCATCGGTGTCTTTAATACACAGGCTATAGCCATAACGGGGAATATTTTTTAATTCGACCTCATCATGAGCACCAAGCTTACGCCTGAGACAACTCATGCATTGAGTCAGGGATGATGGAGCGACGACACGGTTGGGCCAGCCCGCCTCATTTAACGTCTCTTTGCTGACAACCTCACCAATATGGTTAACCAGACACTTGAGCACTTCAAACTCCGCCAGTGTCAGCGGATGCCTCTGTGCCACCTTGTGATCCACTAACTCTCTGGACTCAAGATCTATTGTTAAACATTTTGAAATATTCACATTTTTTCCTTCGTACTACTCTCCCTGTAGTTCCTTTGACAGAACCATTTTATGTAATGGTAATACGATTAAAATTGACATTCTTCCAACTTTTACTGCAAACGCGTATCTGAGTGAGTAATTGTGAACTCAGTTAAAAAAGGCCCCGACAAAAAGTCGGGGCCAAGGTGGGATTGCAGGGGATTTACTTGTTATTTTTGACCATGTACCTCTTTTAGGTTGTTCAGGTTATGACATACGGCACAGGACTCTTCTCCATTGTACTCATCAAGTGTCACTCCGAACTGAGCACCATTTTGCTTCATATGTGCGACAACTTCACTTCGTACCTGGCGACGATCTTCGCCCTCCTCGGCAGCTCTCTTACCATGACAGCTCAAGCACACTGCGGCAGTTGGCGATACATAGGCATCGGCCACACCATCTACGGCATAACGACCATTAATAGGATCGGTTGGATCTGTATAGGTATCCATGTAGTCCAGGTCGAGAGCAAGAGGCTTACGTCCCACAAGGAACTTAGCATCATAGCTGTCTTTCACGTGACACTTAGCGCAGTTAGCCAGATCGGCAGAGTACTCAACATTTCGTCTCCAGCCTTCACCACTTTGGTTAGCACGGTTGTTTGCATGCATCGCATGGATCCAAACCTTCTGATCAGGGTGGCTCATGGTCAGCTGCTCGATATAATCCTTATCGCCCTGCTTAGTATGCGCATCACGTATGACCTGAGTCGGTACCACGTTAGCGTTATGACACGCCATACACTCTTCGGCCGCGTTCGATGCAGTAGTCCAGTCTCGCTCGCCACGTGGCATCATCTTCTTCAGTAAGATCTGCTCTTGGCTATCTACGCTGCCTGATACACATGTCGTGCCGTGAAATTCACCATCGCCGGCTTTTGAGTGACAGTTACGACAGTTCAATGTCATCTGAACGAAGCCATCTTCTGAAGTTGTAGTACCATGACAGTCACCACAAAGCTCATTAGTGACGACCTGTCTGCGTGGGCGCTCCTCCATTAACCCTTGAGTGTTGAAGAACTCAAGCCAGTTATATCCTGCCGCACCATTGCTCCAATCAGTTTGACCGTCACAATCCATGATATTCTCACCAGTGGCATCCATACAGAACCAGATACGTGGAGAGACGGTACCATAGAGATCACTTATGTCGCCTTTGAACTTGTCATTCATGTCGAACGGGCCAATCTCGTAAGTCGTCTTACCATTTTCATAGTTGAGCACAATTGGCTTTTCAGAGTAGCCGGGATAAGGACCCTTATTGGTATGTACACGCAGTACCTTACCACGACCATCGGCAACGTCTTCACCGTAGCCTAAGCCCTGATCCTGTCCTCCCCAGTTGATATAGAACTCTGCATAATAGAGGTACTTAACCTTGTCTAACTGCTCATTACGGCTCTTACCATCTTTATCTAGAATATCGATCGTTAGCTGTACATAGGAGCCAGGCTTACCCTTATTCTCCTCGGCCTCGGGGGCCGATACCATCTTGGCATCGGTCACACTCAGGTGCAGATTACTGCGTCGCTCATTTTGCCCCTGATAAGTTGAAAGGTGGACATTCTCGATAACCTCAGGTGTATGACAGTTCGCACATTGTGTGTTGTCATCATAGGGCCAGTGATTAACCCCCTCTTTAAAGTCAACATCTGCGTGACAGGTAATACAGGTTTCCTGAGTCGGAATCATCTTCCAGTTAGCGAAGTCTGTGGCCTGCTCATTCTCAGAGTGACAGTTATCACAACCGCCGACCGGCGCAGAGATCACGCCGATGTGAACATCATGTGCCAACATAGGGAAGACTTTACTCGCATCGCTGACCTTGTTGTCGGTGTGGCACGAAACACAGGTTTCAACCTCAGTGTATTTGCCGCCATGGATGGAAAAGTCATCATGACAACCGGCACAATTTTGATTGTTAACGACATTTTTAGAGTATAAGGCCGCTTCGCCCTCTCCTCTGAAATCATAGCTGGTGTTGGCATAAGCCACTTCAGCCTGTCCTACGGCCTCGCCTCCGGTTCTAAGTACCAGCCTTAATGTCTTCTCATCGGTAATGGCAAATCCGCTTTCAGCGGTCACATCTTTTTCGAAACGATAGCTATAACTACCGTCTCCGTTATCTGTTAAAGAGCCACACTTAGCGTACTTGCTCGCCGGACAAGACTCCGAACTTAGCAGGCTCCAATCGCTGGCATCCCCATTCGTTCCCTGCTCTAAGCCCGAAAGAATAAAGCCGAATTTTTCGAGTCCTACAACGGGTAACTCTTTTTCATTAGTTACCGTAAAGCTAATATCAGATTGAGGACCGACCACGACATTATCTATCGCAACGGTTAATGCCTTGGCATCGGTCGCAACCGGGATCCCAGGGTTACCATCTTTGCCCGGTTCACCATCGGTACCATTTTTTCCATCATCACCGGAACAGCCGCTTAAGGCCAAACCGATTATTGCTGCCAGTGAGGCAAGCTTAATATCGACTCGTTTCATCATTTACTCCACCGCTTTTATTGATGCCCTCTAATATGGGGCAAGTGAAATGTACCTAAGTGGTTGGAAGTAAAGTGTGACTGGCTCGGTTGCAATTAAGCCGAAAACAAGCGCCGAGAAACAGGGCACAAAAAAACATAGATATTAAAACAACTTGATAAACAAAAGGGATCGCAGTGATACAAAATTGTTAGCAAAAGGTTTCAGGCCGCTTTAAAATCGTGATTGTTAGCACATATCACACTCACAAAAGCTAACAAAACACTGATTTGTTACCAAAGCATAGGAATTCTCTCCGATTTGCCATTTATGCCCATCCTCGTTCCGGCATAAAATATCATTGAACTAACCCACGTTAAGAGCAAACTTGCCGACTTACTCGTTTAGCTTGAGTGAGCCCTATGACAATCACTCACAGATGCTTAATAAACTCAGTACACGATGACTTTGAAAGCACCCGAGTTCTGGCCGTTTATTCCGCTATCAGAGTTACACTTTAGAGTAGTTACAACGAACCGACTATAAACGGGCGCGAAGAAGAAACAGACATGAATATAAACACTGTGGTGTCAACTACACGCTTATGGCTATAGGGCGTACTAAATAACTTCTTAACAGGCGCACGATGTCTATATCAGGCCGATAAAGAAACAGAGGACCCTACGCTTAACTCCTGAGTAGTTGTATGACAGAGTGACGAAATGGGGAACAGAACTTTATTACTCTATGTCATTCCATGACTTCCGAGGCCTGGCGCGTTCCATTCGCATTTAAGAGATTTCCCATATCCCTATGGGTCAGATGGAGGAGATGTCATGAAGATCTCGTGAAGATGTCTGGAACATCTGACCTCCATGGTCTGGCGCGCTCCATTGGCTTTTAAGACATTTCCCATATCCATATGGGTCAGATAGAGGGAGTGCTGAAAATGTCGGAAACATTTTCAGTCAGACACAAAGCCAATTTCATTCCCTGACCTCCAGGGATGGAGGAAATGTCATGAAGATGTCTGGAACATCTTTGACCCATGGACTCTTTATAAAAAGAGCGGAATAACTCTCTGTTGCAAGAAGTCCAGACACAAAGCCAATTTCATTCCATCCATGGGAAATTGACATAAGTGTTCCAGACACAAAAAAGCCCGTCATGAGACGGGCTTCTTTGTGTTTGGCTGGGGTACCAGGATTCGAACCTGGGAATGCCGAGATCAAAACCCGGTGCCTTACCGCTTGGCGATACCCCAATCTAACTTTTAATACAGATAATTACCTGTACTTTAAACAATGGTACGGGAAGAGAGACTTGAACTCTCACACCTTACGGCACCAGAACCTAAATCTGGCGTGTCTACCAATTCCACCACTCCCGCATCTAACTTTTCTTAAATTACTCTTTTCAGACTAATCTAAGTATCTTTAAATTCATTCAAACTTAAAGACCAGGCCATAACAAACTGACCTTTTATATGGCTGGGGTACCAGGATTTGAACCTGGGAATGCCGAGATCAAAACCCGGTGCCTTACCGCTTGGCGATACCCCAATCAAACTTTTTTACCGTAACCCGCCTGAGCCGATTACTTTACAATAAATGGTACGGGAAGAGAGACTTGAACTCTCACACCTTACGGCACCAGAACCTAAATCTGGCGTGTCTACCAATTCCACCACTCCCGCACATCATCCTGTTTTACATCCTGATAAAGATGGCTCTATTTTACATCCTGAGTTGATGGTAGCCATATTGCCGGGACTATGTTCCGACTTGCTACAACTCAAGTTTTACATCTAGAGGAGATGGTAGCAATGGCGGGACTTGAACCTGCGACCCCAGCATTATGAGTGCTGTGCTCTAACCAGCTGAGCTACATTGCCAACGTTTACCAAATTAATGGCTGGGGTACCAGGATTCGAACCTGGGAATGCCGAGATCAAAACCCGGTGCCTTACCGCTTGGCGATACCCCAATCAAACTTTTTTTACTGTAACCCGCCTGAGCCGATTACTTTACAATAAATGGTACGGGAAGAGAGACTTGAACTCTCACACCTTACGGCACCAGAACCTAAATCTGGCGTGTCTACCAATTCCACCACTCCCGCACATCATCTGGTTTTACATCCTGATTAAGATGGTAGCCATATCGTCGGGACTGAGTTCCGACTGCTAACTACAAATCATGTTTTACATCTTGAAAAGATGGTAGCAATGGCGGGACTTGAACCTGCGACCCCAGCATTATGAGTGCTGTGCTCTAACCAGCTGAGCTACATTGCCATCGTTTCTGCGTCCCTCTTGGTGAGGAACGGGGCGTATTATGCTTATTCGGAGTATTGAGGTCAACCGCTTTTTTTCTCTATTTTAAACTAATTCACTTGTTCGGCTATAAGTTCACCAAAGTGAGCACCTGATGCACAAATATAGCCTATTCTCCTCAATATATGCAGTGAAACAGCGTTATCAGGGGCGAAAAAATCGCTATTTAAAAGTCTAAAGCGTCTAAAAAGAGGTTGGCTCGAGTCCTGCGAACTTCGAAATACTCATCAACCTAGCAGTAACTTTATCACCTCCCGCTTCAATTGCTGTCTTAGTGACCATCAGGGGGAGGAATATCGGTTGCTACAGCCTATTCATCGAATAGCCTGACAAGCTAAAGTCAGTAGCCAGAAACAAAAAGTGGCCCAATTTTTCAATTGAGCCACTTAATCCTCTCGCACTGCCAACAACTATCTATAGCAGGCCTGTGAAGATAACTTATACATTAAACAGGAAATGCATCACATCGCCATCTTTAACTATATATGTCTTACCTTCTACGCGTAACTTACCCGCTTCCTTGGCACCAGCCTCACCCTTATATGTGATGAAGTCATCATAGGCCATCACCTGAGCACGGATGAATCCACGTTCGAAGTCGGTGTGAATAACGCCGGCAGCCTGAGGGGCACTCGCTCCAACCGGAACGGTCCAGGCACGAACCTCTTTCACACCGGCAGTAAAGTAAGTTTGTAGCGTCAGTAGATCGTAACCGGCACGGATCACGCGATCCAGGCCAGGCTCATCGAGACCCAGATCTGCCATAAACTCTTCACGATCTTCGGCGTCCATCTCAGCCAGTTCAGATTCGATTGCTGCACAAACGGCAACAACGACGGCATTCTCTTGCGCTGCGACTTCACGAACTGCATCTAGATGTGGATTATCTTCGAAACCATCTTCAGACACGTTGGCAATATACATGGTTGGCTTGAGTGTCAGGAAGTTCAGGTATGCTACGGCCGCAAGCTCCTCTTTAGAGAGGTCCATTGATCGCAGCATATGCCCTTCGTCCAGCACCGGACGCATCTTCTCCAGTACAGACACCTCGAACTTGGCATCTTTATCGCCGCCTTTAGCTCGCTTTGCCTGACGGGTAATAGCACGCTCACAAGAGTCGAGATCCGCTAAAGCAAGCTCGGTGTTAATCACTTCGATATCGGCAACAGGCGAAACCTGGTTAGCCACGTGAACGATGTTGTCATCTTCGAAACAACGTACTACATGCCCGATAGCGTCGGTTTCACGGATATTGGCCAGGAATTTATTACCCAGACCTTCACCTTTTGATGCACCGGCAACTAAACCGGCGATATCAACAAATTCCATTGTGGTAGGTAAAATACGCTCCGGATTTACGATCTCAGCCAAAGCATCCAGACGTGAATCGGGTACAGGAACCACACCTGTATTAGGCTCAATAGTACAGAACGGGAAGTTTGACGCTTCGATGCCGGCCTTAGTTAATGCATTAAATAACGTTGATTTACCTACGTTTGGCAAGCCCACGATGCCACATTTAAAACCCATATTTTTACCTTTAATATCAATAGTAAACCAGCAGTATCACTGCCGGTAAAGTTCTTATTAAAGCCGCGCTATGCCGCTTCATCAATTTTTAAACTGGTGCACTAACTCATTTTGCCCAACAACCGGCATCGAAAAACAACGCCGGGGAGTTGTGTCTTACAGAAATTAGCCCTTAAACGAATGTAACCTGTGCATCGCTTTCGACATATCTTCATTAAACAGTAACTCAGTAGACCTTACGGCTTCGTCGACAGCCGCTTCTATCTGAGTCTGCTCCGATGCAGGTGCTTTACCTAACACATAATTACTTACCTGATTCTTATCCCCCGGATGACCGATACCGATCCTGAGTCGATAGAAACCTTTATTATTGGCAAGTTTTGCTATGATATCTTTCAGCCCATTATGGCCGCCATGACCACCACCAAGTTTAAACTTGGCCACCCCCGGCTGCATATCGAGCTCATCATGTGCAACCAAAATCTCTTCGGGCTCGATACGGAAAAAGTTTGCCAAAGCACCAACCGACTTACCACTCAGGTTCATAAACGTACTTGGGATCAATAGTCGAACATCTTTCCCATGCAAAGTCACTCTTGCCGTCAACCCATAATATTTGCTGTCAGCGACAAGCGTGGCACCACACACTCTCGCTAACTCCTGTACATACCAGGCTCCCGCATTGTGCCTGGTTTGTGCATATTTATCGCCTGGGTTTGCAAGCCCAACTATCAGTTTAATGTTACTCATTTAGCCTATTCTTTCATTCAGCGAGTGAAGTTGTCATAAAGAAAAACGCGGCATTTTAACACTCAATGCCCGACTCAACAAATAATGAGCAAAATTGTTCTGATTCACGGAGTATAGGTAAAAAAAGAAGGGGAAGGAGCCATCGATAATAGAACCTCTTCGATGGCTGAACTGTCACTTTTGGCAATTAGTGGGGGGGCAACTACAAGCCTAACGCATACTTTAATACATACTTCTTAACCGGGGAGTCAATATCGGCAACTTTTAATGCAGCATTTCGAAGTAACTTTAACGGCAATAGTTCATTGCTGAATCCGGCATAGAAGAGGTCCATCGCAGACATCATCAGTTGGTTATCTTTATAACGACTCTGCTGATACGAGCGCAATGCAGCCTCTTCCCACCAAGGTTCACCTTTACTCATTGCTCGCGAAACAGTAGATATCAATGCATCTACATCTTTAAAACCTATGTTAACTCCCTGGCCTGCGAGTGGGTTGATGGTATGCGCCGCATCCCCCAGGATAACCAGGTTATCGCGATAATAGGATTGTGCATGGCGCCGCGTCAGTTTAAAACTGCCTTTTTGCAACACCTCAAATTCCCTGTCCAGGCGGTCTGGAAAGTGCAACTTTATCTGTTGAGCCAGCGCCGTATTGCTCAGTTGCGTTAACTGCGCGATACGACTCGCATCGTCATACCAAACCAGAGAAGCATGATTCCCCGGCAATGGCAGGAGAGAGCGAGGCCCCTGAGGAGTAAACTGTTGCCAGGTGACATCCTGTTGCGGGCAATCGGTCTTAATATTTATCAACATCGCCGATTGTGCGTAATCCCAGCCGGTCAGGCCTATTCCGGCCCAACTTCTGACCTGTGAGTTGGCTCCATCGGCACCGACCAGTAATCTGCTATCCAGCGTGACACCATTGTCTAAGGTGACTCTGACTCCCTCTTCATGACGAGTAAACAGCTTAACCTTTGCCGGACAGAGAAGTTCAATATTATCGTATGAATCAAACTGCTCCCAAAGCGCCAGTTGTATCAGACGGTTTTCAACAATATGCCCCAGATGAGAGACTCCAACCTGCTGCGCATGAAACCGAGTGATGAAACCATCTAACTCCCAGGTCTCCAACCCAAGGTATGGGGCTCGTCGCATCGAACTCAGACGCTTAAGCGCCCCCAAACGTTCTAATAACTGTTCCGATGCCAGGCTCACCGCCGACACTCTGATATCGACTGGTTGCTCACTACTATATGGAGTCGGCTCAAACGCTTCCACAACCGCAACATTGAGTCCAAGTTGCGCTAACCCCAGAGCAGAGGCGGCCCCAACCATGCCACCGCCAACGATAACAACATCTTTTTTTATAGCTTTTACTTGCGACTGACTTACCACGGTTTCATCCATACAATTTTTCTTAATCTATTATCTGGCCCAAGTGAAGCTGAGAGCCCTTTCTATAAATCCACACGAGAAGCTATCTTGCGCCATTATTGAGCCTGAAATGACAGCAGATAGTAGGCATTAACCGCTCAAAAAGTTTTCCCGGAAGCGATAAGCATTTCGAGACTATTAAAATAAGTATATAAATGTTGCTGTGCGTACTTTGACTCACACCTGCTTACAAACAGTACAATTTTAATACAGCTTCTTCCCCTACACTCAGTCTTCAAATAGAAACCAATGGAATGAGTGAGAATATTATGAAACTAACCCTATCTGCGACCCTGCTGGCAATCAGTCTTGTACCTCAGACTTCATTAGCCGAAACAACCCAAGGCACCACAGTCAATGAGGGCATTGAGGTGATCACTGTAACCTATAGGTCTCCTTTCGATTATGCCCTATATCAATACACTACGGAAATATTGTCCAACTTCAGAAGTCAAATTGAGACGGATATCTACACTCAGGCACGGGCAAGTTCACAGCAGATGGCCAAGTCTCATCTGCAGATGACGGCCTGGGTCACCCCCTATTCGACAGATATTATCGATAGTCAGGAGTCGAATTCAGAATGATTTGGAATAAAAAAGTGCAAAAGCTAGCCACTGGGTTACTCAAGAGGTAAAATGTCGCGCTATTTTTCCCGTGGTTCCAAGAGTGACGCAAACTGATGAGTAAAAAACTCCATATTAAAACCTGGGGCTGTCAAATGAATGAGTATGACTCATCTAAGATGGCTGACCTGATGGACGAGTACGAAGGCTATACCTTAACCGATGAAGCAACCGAGGCAGATGTACTGCTACTGAATACTTGCTCTATCCGTGAAAAAGCCCAGGAAAAGGTGTTCCACCAACTTGGACGCTGGAAAACACTTAAAGATAAGAATCCCGATCTAATCATTGGGGTTGGTGGATGCGTAGCATCCCAAGAGGGAAAAGTGATCAAGGAGCGCGCTCAGTGTGTCGACCTGATCTTTGGCCCACAGACACTGCACCGTCTACCTGAGATGATCGATCAGATTAGAGACGGCGGAAAGGCTGTTATCGATATCAGCTTCCCGGAAATTGAAAAGTTTGACAGACTGCCCGAGCCACGTGCCGACGGTCCGACGGCTTTTGTTTCTATCATGGAAGGTTGCAGTAAATACTGCTCTTTCTGTGTTGTTCCATATACACGAGGCGAAGAGGTCAGCCGCCCTCTCGATGATATTATTCTCGAGATTGCTCAGCTGGCAGAGCAAGGTGTACGTGAAGTAAACCTGCTTGGACAAAACGTTAATGCTTACCGTGGCGCAACCCATGACGATGAGATCTGTACATTTGCAGAGTTGCTCCGTTACGTTGCTGCGATTGACGGCATCGACAGACTCAGGTTTACCACCAGTCATCCAATTGAGTTTACTCAGGATATCATCGATGTCTATGAAGATACCCCAGAGCTGGTCAGCTTCCTTCACCTGCCGGTACAGTCCGGTTCAGATCGCATTCTGACTCAGATGAAACGTGGACACATGGCAATCGAATATAAGTCTATTATCCGACGCCTGAGAAAAGCACGTCCCGACATTCAGATAAGCTCCGACTTTATTATTGGTTTCCCCGGTGAGACCAAGCAGGACTTCGCCGATACAATGAAGCTTATTGAAGATGTTCAGTTCGATCACAGCTTCAGTTTCATCTACAGTGCCCGTCCTGGCACCCCGGCTTCCGATCTCCCCGATGATGTTAGCTTAGATGAAAAGAAAGAGCGCTTAGCTATTCTGCAGGACCGAATCACTCAGCAAGCGATGCGCTACAGTCGCCAAATGCTTGGAACGGTACAGCGCATTTTAGTGGAAGGCCCTTCGGTTAAGAACCCGATGGAGCTGAGAGGCCGCACCGAAACCAGTCGTGTCGTAAACTTCGAAGCCGACCCTAAGCATATCGGCAGCTTCGTCGATGTTGAAATTGTCGATGTGTACACAAACTCGCTACGCGGCGTCTTTGTTCGCGGAGAAGATGAGATGGACCTTCGCCGCTCACTCAGACCATCTGACATTCTTGCCAAACATAAGCAGGATGATGATTTAGGTGTGACTCAATATATCCCCTAACTCCTGAGAGCTTGTTCTAAGGCGGCATCTTAATGCCGCCTTTTTTAGCTTACAACAGTTTACCTATTGATAAATTCCGTTAGCATTTCTTCGTGTTGACTCGTAAACTGTGGATATAGAAAGCAGATGACAATTGCTAATTGGAGTTATTTTGTCTAACAAGTTAACCACGCTGAACCTCTACCTGGAGCCAGCGGACACCCGTCGATTAATCTCCCTGTGTGGGCCATTCGATGACAATATCAAGCAACTTGAACGCCGAATCGGTGTAGAGATCAGCTACCGGGATAATCATTTTCAAATCGTCGGTCAACCCAGAAACTGCCTCATCGTCAATAACCTATTAAAAACGCTTTATGTGGAAACTCAGTCTATAAAAGGCAGTACTCCGGATCTTGAGCCAGATACTGTTCACCTTGCCATTCAGGAAGCCGTAGCACTAGAAGCCGAAGCCCCCAGAGATGACAAAGAGCTTTATATAAAGACTAAGCGCGGCGTCATCAAGCCACGAAATCCGAATCAAAGTGATTATGTCGCCAACATCGTTCGTCACGACATCAGCTTCGGAGTCGGCCCCGCCGGTACGGGTAAGACCTACCTGGCGGTAGCGGCAGCTGTCGACGCCCTGGAACATCAGGAGGTTCGTCGTATTTTGCTGACAAGGCCTGCCGTCGAAGCCGGTGAAAAATTGGGATTCCTTCCCGGTGATCTCAGCCAGAAGGTAGACCCATACCTGCGCCCGCTCTATGACGCCCTGTTTGAGATGTTAGGTTTTGAGAAGGTTGAACGCTTAATTGAGCGCAACATCATCGAAGTTGCCCCTCTGGCCTACATGCGTGGCCGTACACTCAATGATGCCTTTATCATCCTGGATGAAAGCCAAAATACGACCGTCGAGCAGATGAAGATGTTTCTCACCCGTATCGGTTTTAATTCTCGTGCGGTGATCACCGGTGATATCACTCAGATCGATCTGCCTAAAAATCAGAAGTCGGGGCTGCGTCATGCCATAGAGGTATTACGGGAGGTCGACGAGGTCAGCTTTAACTTCTTCCAGGCTCAGGACGTCGTACGACACCCGGTGGTAGCCAGAATCGTCGAAGCCTATGAAGAGCATGACCAACGTATTCAACTGGCTAAGGCTAAGAAAGATAGTCAGTATAAACTTCAAGGAACAGCGGAAAATGAACACTAACCAGACTGAGGTTGCGTTAGATCTCGATCTGCAACTGGCAATAGAGAATAACCAGCTACCGAGTAAAGATAATTTTGAACTTTGGGTGCGCACTGCACTCCCAAAGAGTATGACAGAAGCGGAGTTGACCATAAGAGTTGTCGATGAAGCCGAGAGTCAGGAGCTGAACTCGACATACAGAGGGAAAGATAAGCCGACAAATGTGCTATCTTTTCCTTTCGAGGCACCGCCGGAGGTCGAGATTCCGTTATTAGGCGATTTAATCATCTGTGCCCCCGTTGTCGAACGCGAAGCGATACAGCAAGCTAAACCCCTGCAGGCCCACTGGGCTCACATGGTTGTACATGGTTGTCTGCATCTGCTAGGGTATGATCATATTAATGATGCCGAAGCGGTAGAGATGGAGTCGCTAGAGACTCAACTCATTGAAAGCCTAGGTTTTAACAATCCTTATAAGGAGCAATAATTGACCGTAAAGGTCATGAAAGACTATGAGTGACGATATCCCCCCCAGTACCAGCGCCCAAAAAAAGGGCTGGTTAGAAAAAGTAAGCCAGTTGTTTCAGGGCGAACCTCAAAGCCGTGATGATCTTGTTGATGTAATACACGATGCTGAGCAGCGTGAAGTTATCTCTGAAGATACCCGCGAAATGATCAAGGGTGTATTAGAGGTGACAGATCTCCGCGTTCGGGACATCATGATCCCAAGAGCTCAGATCGTGGCGCTTCAAATTGATAACACTGTATCAGAGCTGCTCTCTACGGTGATTAGCTCGGCACACTCCCGCTTTCCCGTGGTCAATGAAGATAAAGATCATATTGAAGGCATTTTACTGGCCAAAGACCTGCTTCAATATGGGTTTAAAAACAACGAAGAGCCTTTCTCATTAGGACAAGTGATCCGTCCGGCTGTCGTTGTACCGGAAAGCAAACGTGTCGATGTTTTGCTAAAAGAGTTCCGCTGTCAGCGATACCATATGGCGATAGTCGTAGATGAGTATGGCGGAGTTTCCGGCCTGGTTACCATCGAAGATATTCTCGAAGAGATTGTCGGCGAGATCGAAGATGAGTTCGATCACGACTCAGCTGAAGAGACCGAGATCCGTAAGGTAAGCAAACAGGTCTATATGATCAAAGCCTTGACACCAATCGAGGATTTCAACGAAGAGTTTAACACTCAATTCAGTGATGAGGAGTTCGATACTGTTGGTGGCCTGGTCTCCCATGCATTTGGTCATCTTCCTGAGCGTAATGAGAAGGTGAGCATAGATGGTATTGAATTTACTGTGATTAGTGCCGATACGCGCCGATTGCTACAACTCAGAGTTAAGCTCCCCGATCCAAATACCGAAGAGAAGACAGTATAAGTCACACTCTTACACGGTAATGATGTTTTATGATGAGGCTGGAATGCTGAATAAACTTCGGGCATTCGCCCATCATTCAAAAATACGTCTGGTGCTGGCATATCTTGCCGGTGCCAGTACCGCGCTCGCTTTTGCTCCCTACTCCTTATGGCCTATATATCTTATGGCCGTGATATTTGCGCTACATCAAAGTCGTAATCTGTCTGCCAGAGCCGGACTCTTTTACTGGTTAAGTTTTGGTTTCGGCTGCTTCTCTGTCGGTATCAGCTGGGTCCATGTGAGTATGGACAAATTTGGCGGATTACCCCTCATTGCATCGATTGGTTTGATGGCGCTTCTAGCCCTCTACCTTGCGCTCTATCCGGCTATTACCGGCTACCTGATGCAAAAAATTGCACCAGATGCACCGCTGCTGAGAAACCTGGTTGTTTTTCCTGCCTTATGGACGCTAACCGAGTGGGTAAGAGGCTGGATGTTAACCGGTTTCCCCTGGTTATGGGCCGGCTACTCACAAACCGAAGGACCGGTTAAGGCGCTCGCCGGTGTCGTCGGCGCATTGGGGTTGAGCTATCTTAGCATGCTTGTGGCGGGAGCATTGGCTCTGTGTATGCAGAAACGATTCAAACCTGCAGCCATCATTATTCCCCTGCTAATCATTGCCACTTATCTCGCTCCGCTTACTTCATCAGTCGAACCCAAAGGAGAATCGGTAAGAGTCGTGCTGGTGCAGGGAAACATCCCCCAGAGTATGAAATGGGAGCCCGATGCGCTCTGGCCGACGATGAGTAAATACATGGATCTGACCAGGCCTGAACTCGATGCTGATATTATCATCTGGCCTGAAGCGGCAATTCCGGCACCGGAATATATGGTTTCACAGTTCCTCGATAATGCCAATAAGGTCGCGAATCTAAACCATAGCGCAATAATTACCGGCATCATCAGCCACCAGCAGGATAGTTTTTATAACTCTTTAATTGTTCTGGGGAACCACAAGGAAAAAATCCAACCTCAAGCTGATTACCAGGGCGATGGCACCAACGAGTTTAAGAAACACCACCTGCTTCCAATCGGGGAGTTTGTGCCATTCGAGACGCTGCTCAGGCCGATAGCCCCGCTTTTCAACCTACCTATGTCCTCTTTCGCCCGTGGAGAGTACCGGCAACCTAACCTCGATGCCCTGGGACACCAGATAGCGCCCGCCATCTGTTACGAAATTGCATTTCCCGAGCAACTCAGGGCAAATGTGGATGAGGGCACCGAGCTGTTACTGACCGTATCTAACGATGCCTGGTTTGGCAGCTCAAACGGTCCCTTACAACATATGGAGATCGCACAGATGCGATCGATAGAACTTGGCAGGCCCTTAGTCCGCGCAACCAACAATGGCTTAACAGCGGTTGTAGACGAAATGGGGAACATCACTCATAAACTACCTCAGTTTGAGTCGGGCGTGCTTGTGGCGGATATTCCGCTGGTAAAAGGTCAAACCCTGTTTGCTCTTTGGGGCCAGTGGCCGGTACTGATATTATCAGCCCTGTTGTTGCTGCTTGGACTCGGTCGGAGCAGGTTTAAAACACCATAACTTCCCGCATCCGGGAGTAGTTGAGTCACCTAAGGACGAACAAGCTTCACTCATAATGTGACTGGTTAACATAACCGGTCACATTTGTGAGTAAAATGATCAAGTTTTGAGTCTCATCACTTTTCTGCTTAGACCATCTGATATTCTAGATCTGTGTCCCGGATATTTTCTGCGGTTCCAAGGACGATACCCACGACGATGTTGAAGGCACGTCTGGATTTATGCGTGTTTCAGATTGAAGTGGCACCTGATTAAGGACTCAATTTGTACGATATTTTACCCGTATTAGGAAGTGGCCTCGTTATCTCCGGTGCTCTGTTGCTGGCAATTGCGATTGCACCGGTATGGAAGATATTTCGGCAGTTGCCTGCCGGAGGGCTGAGATACAGTTGGGGCTTTCTCATACTGCTGATCCTGATCTTTATCGCAGGCTATATCGTATACGCAAAATTCAGTTCGGTTCAATTTACTCAACCACTGGATCTGGTTGTGCCAATCATCTTCTTCGGTGGGGCAATTTTTGTCTTTGTTGTCTGCAGCCTTTCCCTCAGAACCACCAGGGATATCATGCAGAACTACGCCCTCAAACAGGAAAACATCACCGATTCATTGATGGAGATCTTTAACCGCCGCTATCTGGATCGTCGGCTCAATGATGAGACAGAGAGAGCGATCAATTACTCTCACCCTCTCTCCATCTTCCTGATAGATATCGATCACTTTAAACAGATAAATGACAGTTATGGGCATCAGATTGGTGATCAGGTACTAAAATATATTGCGCAACTACTCAAACGTTCCATCAGAGAATCCGATGTACTCGCCCGTTATGGAGGTGAAGAGTTTGTCGTGATCCTGCCCCGCACTCAGGTATCAACCTCCTATCAACTGGCCGAACGGCTCAGACACCTTGTAGCAGACTATGTGTTGACGCTCCCCAAAGAGGCGGACAAAGACTCTCTCTCTTTAGCCGTGACAGTAAGTGTGGGCGTTGCCGGCCTGACTCCCGATTGTAAAAACAGTCACTGTTTGATTGAAAAAGCGGACAAAGCCCTCTATCAGGCCAAGCAGAGTGGCCGTAACCGGGTCGTAATGAGTGAGCTAAACAATATTGACAGAAATTTGATTGAAGCACATAAACCGGAATAGAGGAGAGTGACCTCTCAAAGAGTTCGCCGCACTAGGATTCATCTAGCCTTGGATTAGTTCAGATATGTGAATCATAATAAAATGCCGGCACAGTTCACGGGTGCCGGCATCAAACTAATCAGTATGATCAAACAATAAACTGATTCAACAGCGCCTCTTGTTGTTTAACATGCTCCAACTGCTCACTCATCGCCTGGTTTGTCTGCTCGGCATTGTCAGCAACCTGCATAGACAGATCCCTGATGTTGGAGGTGTTCTTATTCATCTCCTCGGCCACCTGACTCTGCTCCTCTGCGGCGCTGGCGATCTGTAGGTTCATATCGGTTATCTCTTCGATACTCTTACGGATCTCGTTAAGTGTCTCATTCGCTAATTGGGCCTTATCGACCGTGGTAACCGTTGTCGTACGACTTTCATCCATGACATTCACAACTGCTGCCACACCGGACTGCAACTTCTCGATCTTTTCTTTAATCTCTGAGGTCGACTCTTGTGTTCGTGCAGCCAAACTTCGAACCTCATCGGCTACAACGGCAAAGCCTCTTCCTGACTCACCGGCCCTTGCTGCCTCGATTGCGGCATTGAGTGCCAGTAGATTCGTCTGTCCGGCAATCTCGTTAATCACTCCAAGTATCGACTCGATGCTCACGGTATCTGTTTCAAGCTCTTTGACGACTACCACGGCCTCATCGATCTGCTTGGACAGATGTTCGATAGACTCAGTTGTCTGCAGGACTGCCGACGCTCCGTCACTCACGGCATTGTCGGCTTGTTGAACCGCATAGGCGGCACCTTGAGCATTATTAGCCACATCGGAAGCCGTTGTCGCCATCTCATGCATCGCGGTAGCCAGTTGCTCCACCTCTTGAGTCTGGGCACTCATCGAGTCAGTCGCTTCACTCGCTCCTCGTGCCGTATTCTCGGTGCCTAAGCTAACCTCTCCACCAATCTGCTT
The DNA here is from genome assembly GCF_947501225.1 of uncultured Shewanella sp. Lineage (GTDB taxonomy): Bacteria > Pseudomonadota > Gammaproteobacteria > Enterobacterales > Shewanellaceae > Shewanella. The sequence goes on along the minus strand of NZ_CANMUW010000001.1, from coordinate 19,740 downwards.
AACCTGCTGGATAAGCTCCTGAAGCTTAATGGCAAAGTTATTGAAATTGCCTGCGAGAGTGGCAAATTCCACATCGGAGTCGGTACTCAAGCGACGGGTAAGATCGCCTTCGCCCGTTGCCACATCGGCCATAGCCTCATTCAGAACCTCGAGAGGCCTCATCAAGCGACTGATGATTCCGCTCATAACCAATATTGCTATAATGATTGACAACACAGAGTAGAGTATCGCGGCATTACGTAGTTCATCGGCGGCGGCATAGATGATGCTTTCATCCAGAACTATACCCAGTGTCCATCCCAGACCCGTTAAGGGACTGAAGATCACAGCGTGCATCTGGCCATCGATCTCTAGCTCGCCAAACTCCTTACCTGTATCCAGCCTCTCGCCAAAAAACTGATCCATTGAACGGCCATTTTGAGAGGCATCCGGATGAGCAATAAACTCCCCCTCCCCCCCAACTATAAACGCATAGCCGGCACCGAAAAGGTGCGCCTCGTTACTGATCTCGGCCAGAGCTTTAAGACTGACATCGGTAAACAGGGCTCCCCTGAACTGGCCATTCTCATAAAGGGGAGCGGCTGTTGAGATCATAATTTCGCCACTGGAGGCATCGGCATATGGCGGCGTAAATAACAGCTTATTTTGCCTCTTAGCCTCCTGATACCACATGCGTTTACGAGGATCATATGTAGAGCCCGGGTTCCAGTTAGGATCGTTACCCACAAAATGCCCACTTTCCAGGCCCATACCGGCAAGAAGAAAATGCTTCTTTATGACCTCTTGCCCCAGCACCTCAATAAAATGTTCATCCGATAACTCTGTCTGCAATAGTGAAACCGCATACGCTGTAAGGTCAGCCTTTTGCGCCATGACAGCCTGAATGTTACTGTTCATGGAGCTGGCCAGCTCAGAGACACTACTGTTTACCTGATCATTAATCTGCTGCTTAATTTGAATATACTGGTATCCAGACAAACAGCCTAAGGACAACATCAAGATTAAACTCACAGCAATCACAATCTTATGTACAAACTTCATTCTAACTCCCCCAAGCGATGCGAATGGCTTTGCAAGTGACAATGCGCCGCCTTTAACCAAAAAGTAACAGAGTTACACGGAATAACTAAAATAAAGACCACAAACTACAGTACAAATATAGTAAAGATTAATCACATTATGGTTATTCATATCAAATGAATTCAACAAAATAGGTAAAAAGGAGTAAAAATGCGTATTGCCGGTGTCGATTGCCGGATAAAAACGATGAAAATTTAGGCTGACGGGAAGGTTTCTGGCAGATAGACGGCGAACTAAGTTCAGGTTATATCAACATCCCAGCGAGGGGGGCTGATATTCATAGGCCGTAGCTTCTCAGTAAGCATGCACTAATAACACATGCTTACCAGGTTCAGATTGGTAGCGAGGCAGCGCCGTTTATGGGGCTAAAGCCTCACGAGTGAACTCACTCTCATCGCATTGTGGGCAATCGGGTATCACACCGGGGAACTCGATTCTCATCTCATGTCCACAGTGGGTACAGATCAGGGTTCCCTGCCCTACAATTTCACCACTCATGTAATGACCCTGGTGCTTAAAATCCTGAATGACCTCATGCCACTCGATCTGACTTCTATCCGTTATTCCACTCAACCAGTGCCAAAGCGTATTCTCTACGGTGATCATGGTGGGGCTGTGACTCAGATCGGAATCGTTTTTCTCTTGAAGATAAGCAGCTATATCACGTTTTAAAAATTGTTCGACTAAAGCCAGTTCATTCTCTTTTGCCCGATCTTTAAGAGCAAGGTACTCCTTACTGCTAGTCACTATGTTGAATAACTTCTTAACAGTCATAGTATTATCGTCAGAATAATCAGATTTGACTTGCGTAATTAAGGCTTCGTATAGCGCTAGCAACTCAGTACTTTTTTTACTCATACTCAATACTCCTTCATCTGAACCTTTTTAATGACTCACTTCTAGTTTATTCTATGCAGATCTAACTCGCGCGGAAAGTGCGCAAGATCAAATAAATGGGCGGCATGGCCGGGAAATATTGATGCAAGAGCAATATCAACCTTCAGAAATTGAAGCTAAAGTGCAGCAGCACTGGCAAGACAAAAAAACATTTGAAGTCACCGAAGATGAAAACAAAGAGAAGTTCTACTGCCTCTCTATGTTCCCTTACCCTTCTGGCCGGCTACACATGGGTCATGTTCGTAACTACACCATAGGCGACGTTGTCGCTCGTTACCAGCGACTGCAGGGAAAAAATGTATTACAACCTATTGGTTGGGACTCATTCGGTCTTCCTGCTGAAAATGCGGCGATTAAGAACAGCACTGCACCTGCGCCATGGACTTACGAAAACATCGATTACATGAAAAACCAGCTGAAAATGCTGGGTTTCGGTTATGACTGGAGCCGTGAGATCGCGACCTGTACTCCTGAGTACTACCGTTGGGAACAGTGGTTTTTCACTAAGCTGTATGAAAAAGGCCTGGTCTATAAGAAGACCTCTTCGGTCAACTGGTGTCCGAACGATGAAACCGTACTCGCCAATGAGCAGGTTATCGATGGTTGCTGCTGGCGTTGTGACACTACGGTAGAGCAAAAAGAGATACCACAATGGTTTATCAAGATCACTGAGTATGCTGATGAGCTACTGAAAGATATCGATCAGTTAGACGAATGGCCTGAGCAAGTTAAGACCATGCAACGCAACTGGATTGGACGCAGCGAAGGTATCGAGATGACGTTCGGTGTCGAGGGTAGCGAAGAGACATTCGATATCTACACCACGCGTCCGGACACTGTGATGGGGGTGACTTATGTCGCCATCGCAGCGGGTCACCCGCTTGCAGAAAAAGCGGCAGCGAATAACCCAGAGCTTGCAGCCTTCATCGAAGAGTGCAAAAACGCCGATACTACCGAAGCAGCCATGGCAGCGATGGAAAAGAAAGGTGTTGCAACAGGCCTCTATGCCACTCACCCGATAAGCGGTAAGCAAGTTCCAATCTGGGCGGCCAACTTCGTATTGATGAACTATGGTACTGGCGCGGTCATGTCGGTACCGGCTCACGATCAACGTGATTATGAGTTTGCGACTAAGTATGGATTAGCTATCGAAGGTGTTATTAAGCCAAGCGACAGCGACTTAGATATCAGCGAAGAAGCCTACACAGAGAAAGGCATTCTGTTTAACTCGGGTGACTCATTCCCTGAACTCGATGGTCTCGATTTCCAGGCGGCTTTCGATGCGATCGACGCAAAATTATCGGCAGAGGGCAAAGGCAAGCGTCAGGTGAACTTCCGTTTACGCGACTGGGGTGTCTCACGCCAGCGCTATTGGGGGGCACCCATCCCTATGGTTACGCTTGCAGACGGCACTGTCATTCCTACGCCGGAAGAGCAACTGCCTGTCATTCTGCCTGAAGATGTGGTTATGGACGGGATCCAAAGCCCGATTAAGGCCGATAAAGAGTGGGCTAAGACTCAGGTTAACGGTCAGGAAGCCTTCAGAGAGACTGATACCTTCGACACCTTCATGGAGTCATCCTGGTATTATGCGCGCTACTGCAGCCCAGATGCTGACCAGATGCTAGATCCAGCCAAGGCTAATTACTGGCTTCCGGTCGATCAATATATCGGCGGTATCGAGCACGCATGTATGCACCTGCTCTACTTCCGTTTCTTCCATAAGTTACTACGTGATATCGGCCTGGTTAACTCAGATGAGCCGGCTAAACGTCTGCTGACTCAGGGTATGGTATTGGCCGACGCTTTCTACTATAACAATGAGAAGGGCGCACGAGTTTGGGTTGCTCCATCAGATGTAACCGTACAGGAGACAGATGAGAAAGGCCGTATTCTGAAAGCCGTTGACAGTGAAGGTCACGAGCTTGTGTATACCGGTATGAGCAAGATGTCTAAGTCTAAAAACAACGGCATCGACCCTCAAGAGATGGTAGACAAATACGGCGCCGATACTGTGCGCCTGTTTATGATGTTTGCAGCGCCACCAGAGCTAACGCTTGAATGGCAAGAGTCGAGTGTAGAAGGGGCGCACCGCTTCATTAAGCGTCTATGGAAACTTGCTCACGATCATGTGGCTAAAGGCACAACTGTTGCGTTGGATGTTAAGTCTCTCGATGGTAAGCAGAAAGAGTTACGTCGTGAACTACACAAGACCATAGTTAAGGTCGGTGATGATATTGAGCGTCGTCAGATGTTTAATACCGCGATAGCCTCTGTGATGGAACTGATGAACCGTCTTCAGAAGGCGCCAACAGAAACCGAGCAGGATCGCGCTCTGATGCAGGAAGCACTATCTGCAGTTGTTCGTCTGCTATACCCTATCATTCCACACACCAGCTTCTGTCTGTGGAACGAACTGGGTAACCCACAGAGCATCGAAGATGTACAATGGCCAAAAGCGGATGAGTCTGCACTTGTTGAAGAGAGCAAGCTGATCATCGTTCAAGTCAACGGTAAGCTTCGTGCTAAGATCACTGTGCCGGCCGATGCGACTAAAGAAGTTGTTGAGGAGCAAGGTTTGGCAGAGGAAGGTGTTATCAAGCACACCGAAGGTAAAACCGTTCGCAAAGTTATCTACGTACCGGGCAAGTTGCTCAATATCGTTGCTAACTGATGACGTCGCCTGAAAGAGGCAATGCTTAACATATGCGGCCAACCGTTAGCGGCATATGTTTCGCATTAATAACGACACAGAGCGCCTTGCTCTGTGTCGTGACTAACTTGTGATGTCACCTAAAGGAAGAAAAGTTTAACTAATGCCGATACTAATCAAACGCATATGTTTCGTAATTATGTCTCTGAGTATCTTATTCAGTGCCGGTTGCGGCTTTAAACTACAGGGAAGCTACTCCATTCCGGAGCAGTTAAGAACCTTGCACCTGAGTAGTCTGGACGAATATAGCGAGTTGACTCGCCTGGTTCGTGAACGTTTACGTCTACACAGCATTTCACTGGTAGATGAATCTGACGAAACACCAACCCTGACTATTTTACGTGACTCACTGGACAGATCGACTCTCTCCCTTTATCCAACAGGAAATGTGGCCGAATATGAGCTGACCTATCATGTTACATTTGCGGTACACTTGCCGGAAGGTGAAGCCCAGACATTCGAAGTCGACATCCATCGAGACTACCTCGATGATCCACGTACCGCATTAGCTAAAAGCCGTGAGATGGAGCTTCTCTTAAAAGAGATGCGCATTCAAGCTGCTGACCAAATGATACAGATCCTCGCATCGATAGAGAGAAACTGATGCCGTTCTCAATGCTCAGCATACATCTCTCTCCACAGCAACTTCTCCTGCAAATAGGGGGGATTTGATGAGGGTCTACCCGGATCAACTCAAGCGTCACCTCAAACCTCTGCAACAGTGCTATCTCATCTTTGGCGATGATCCCTGGCTATGTGAGACCAGCCGAAGCCAGATCTATGCTCAGGCTAAAAATGAGGGATTTGAAGAGAAGATTCAACTCACTCAAGAGAACAGTTTTAACTGGAACGAGTTAGTCGATGAGTGGCAAGCCATGAGCCTTTTTTCCAGCAGAAGGGTCATCGAGCTGACACTTCCCCAGGCCAAGCCCGGAAGCGAAGGCGGAGCAACTTTTCAACGCTTGATGCAGATGGCAAATCCGGATCTACTCTTGATTGTGACGGGTCCTAAGCTAGCAGCAGAGCAGACCAAGAGTAAATGGTTTAAGACCTTAGATTCTCAAGGGGTCTATATTCCGTGTACCACTCCTGAAGGTCAGCAATTTCAACGTTGGCTCGACGGCCGGATCAGTCATTTTAATCTGCGGCTTACCCGTGACGCCAGAGAGATGTTATTCAGCCTGTACGAGGGAAACTTACTCGCCGCCGATCAATCACTACAGCTACTGCAACTGCTTAGCCCTGAAAGCGAGATCAACAGCCAACATCTCGAGTCCTATTTCGAAGACCAATCGCGTTTCAGTGTATTTCAGCTCACCGATGCCATGTTGAATAACCAGCAGGATAAGGCGCAACATATCCTTTCTCAGCTAAAGGCTGAAGGGGTCGCGATGCCCATAATCCTCTGGGGTTTATTTAAAGAGTTAACCATATTACTGCAGTTAAAGAGTGCGCTTGAAAATCAGCAATCACTGCAGTCACTCTGGGGCAAGCTCAGGATTTGGGACAAGCGGAAACCTCTATATCAGAGCGCATTGAACCGGCTTTCATTGGCTCAAATTGAGTCTTTGCTCAGCGGAGCATCTGCCATAGAGTTGAATCTGAAACAGCATGGGATAGAGGACTGGACGGGAATGAGTCACCTTTGTCTGTTATTCGATCCTAAAGCACATTCCGGCTTGTCCCATATTGAGCTCAACGAGTGGAGCTGACTTAAGCATGCGCATAGGAATTCTTGGGGGGACCTTCGACCCTATTCACTTTGGCCATATCAGACCGGCTCTCGAGATCAGGCGACAACTTAAGTTGGATAAGGTTTGGCTGATGCCGAATCACATCCCGCCTCACAAGTCATCAACCTGTGTGAGTACGGCGCAACGACTGGAGATGGTCCAGCTGATTTGTGACCAATATGATGAGTTTGAGCTTTGTGATATTGAAGCCAGGCGAGACAGTCCATCCTACCTGGTGACAACACTGAACCAGCTGAGAGACTCACACCCAAATGATGAGTTCTACTTCATAGTCGGCATGGACTCTCTGGTGTCACTACCAAGCTGGTATAAGTGGCGCTCACTCTTTGAGCTGTGCCATATCGTCGTTGCTCAGCGCCATGGCTGGGACTTAACGAAAAATAGCGAAGTCTATGTCGAGTATCAGCGTAGGCTAAGCCCAGCAGCCAGCATCCCACATCAAGCCTCCGGCCTCATTATCCCGATAGAGATAACCCCACAGCCCTACTCCTCTACCGAGATCCGTCAGCAACTCTCTGATGACGTTTTTGCCGAAGATGCGCTGCCGAAACAGATTATCGAATTTATTCAAGTGAATAGACTATATCGACCGTAAACTTAAGCTCAGCTTTATCACTTTCCTACCGGAAATTGCTATTAGGTATCACCAATCGCTTATGAGATCTGTCATAACCTGTTATACTACTGCGCTGTTAAAAATTTAATGAGGTATTCCGCGTGGATAGCGCCGAGCTAAAGCAATTTGTAATCGATAAAATCGAAGATCTAAAAGCCAAAGATATTGTTACATTAGAAGTATCTAACCAGTCTAACGTCACTGATTACATGATAGTTTGTTCTGGTACATCTAAAACTCATGTGAAATCAATCGCTGAAAATGTCGTGGTTGAGTCTAAGCGTGCCAAGCTACATATCTACGGTGTTGAAGGCCGTGAAAGCAGCGAGTGGGTATTAGTAGACTTAGGTGATGTGATACTTCATGTCATGCAAGACAAGACTCGTGATTTTTACGAACTTGAGAAACTTTGGTCAGAAAAACCAGCTTAATGAAGTTACAGTTAATCGCAGTTGGCACTCGTATGCCAGATTGGGTTACCACAGGTTTTCAGGAATACCAGCGGCGTTTTCCCAGAGACATGGCACTCGAACTGGTTGAGATCCCTGCGGGAAAAAGAGGCAAAAATGCCGATATTGCTCGAATTCTTCACAAAGAGGGCGAGCAGATGTTGGCTGCTATTCCCAAGAGTAATCATATCGTCAGCTTAGACCTTCCGGGTAAAACCTGGACAACTCCGGATCTGGCCACTCAATTGAACAGATGGCAGTTAGACGGACGCGATGTGAGCTTACTCATAGGTGGCCCCGAAGGTCTTGCCCCTGCTTGTAAACAAGCAGCATCTCAAAGCTGGTGTCTGTCCGCTTTGACTCTACCTCATCCATTAGTCAGAGTTGTTGTCGCCGAGAGTCTCTACCGAGCTTGGAGCATCAACAATAATCACCCTTACCATAGAGAGTAGCTATCGGGCTTAAAACCTAAGCAAGCAAGCTAAGGACAAGACTATGTGTCAATTGCTTATTTCTAAGCTGGAGAAAGTGTAAGTGGCGCCAAAGAAGCGGATCACAATGCATGACCACGCAGCGGAAGCATCGCTCTTCAAACGAAGAGCATTGTTTACATTCGCTTGCGTGGTTATTTTATTGGGGGTATTACTTGCAAACCTATATCACCTGCAAATACTCTCCTATACAGACTACGAAACCCGTTCTAATGACAACCGTATACGGGTGGTTCCGGTGGCACCGAGCCGAGGTCTGATATTTGACCGTCACGGCAAGCTGTTAGCCGAAAATCAGCCCTTCTTCTCCTTAGAGCTGATCCCGGAAAAAGTAAAAGATATCCCCGCGGCCCTGACGGAGCTCAGCGCACTTATTCCCCTCTCTGCCGATGAGCAGGAGGAGTTTAAAAAGTCCTTGAAATATCACAGACGCTTCAAGCCATTAACGCTGAAGAACCGCTTGAGCGAGAGTGAGGTTGCGCTTTTTAGCGTAAACCGTCACCGATTCCCGGGGATCTCCGTCGTCGCCGGTCTGAAGCGCCACTACCCCTATAACGGAATGATGACTCATGCCCTGGGTTATGTGGGCAGGATTAACGATCGGGACAGAGCAGCATTACAACGTAATGACCTGTGGAAAAATTATGCCGCGACCAAAGATATCGGCAAGCAGGGCATCGAAAAATTTTATGAAAACCTGCTCCACGGCCAGCCGGGCCACCTCGAAGAGGAGGTGAACAACCGAGGCAGAACCATTCGAACATTAAAATCTGTACCTCCGGTGCCGGGACAGGATATCTACCTGACCTTAGATCTCAACTTGCAGGAAAAGGCCGTTGAGCTGCTCGATGGACGCAGAGGCTCGATTGTGGCAATCGATCCACGTGATGGCGGTATATTAGCTATGGTATCCAGCCCCACCTATGATCCCAACCTGTTTGTGCACGGGATCAGCAGTAAGGCGTACGGCGAGCTTCTCAACTCTCGCTCCCGCCCTCTGATTAACCGTGCAACACAGGGGCAATACGCGCCAGCATCGACAGTAAAACCTCATATCGCACTACTGGGTCTGGAAGAGAAAACCATCACAGCCAAGACCCGGGTTTGGGATCCGGGTTTCTGGCAGATCCCCGGTGTGGAGAGGAAATATCGAGACTGGAAGCGATGGGGCCATGGCTGGGTCGATGTCAACAGCGCCTTAATAGGCTCTTGTGACACCTACTTCTATGAACTCGCCTATAAGACCGGAGTGGATAAGATCTCTCACTTCATGCAGCCCTTTGGCTTTGGTGAACGAACAGGAGTCGACATCTTTGAAGAGTCTGCCGGCATCATGCCTTCAAAAGACTGGAAACGGATGCGCTATAACCAACCTTGGTATATAGGAGATACCATCTCAGTCGGCATCGGACAGGGTTACTGGACCTCAACGCCTCTGCAATTGGCTAACGCCACCGCAATCATGGCGAATAAAGGCAGACGTTTTGTGCCTCACCTGCTCAAGTCGATAAAAGACAGCACTGCAAAGATTAACTCCCCTGTCGATGAGATGGCCCCCATAGTGCTTAAAGACCCTAACAACTGGGATATCATCAATGATGCGATGAGAGATACTGCACATAATAAGCGATTTAAAGATGCCAGCTATACAGCTGCAATGAAGACCGGTACGGCTCAGGTCATTAATGTTGCGGCCGACGCTAAATACGATGCCGATACTATTGACGAGCATCTGAGAGATAACGCCCTGGTTGTCGCCTATGCCCCCTTCGAAAATCCAAAAATTGTACTAGCCGTGGTACTGGAGAATGCAGGCTGGGGGGGCGCTAATGCCGGCCCGGTTGCCAGATCTCTGCTCGATGAATATATGTTACGAGATAGCTGGGAGTCTATTCAATGAGTTCGCAGAACCACCGCCCGAATATTTGGCAGCGACTTCATATCGATCTGCCGCTACTGCTCGGGATCTTAGCCTTGATGGGTTTCGGCCTGTTCGTTATCTACTCAGCGGGTGGAGAAGATCTTGCGCTTATGGAACGCCAGCTTATTCGTATGGGATTGTCGCTGGTGATCATGTTTGTGGTTGCTCAGATCAATCCTGAAGTACTTAGGCGCTGGGCATTTCCCATCTATCTGGCGGGTATAGTTTTACTGCTCGGAGTCCACTTTTTTGGCGAGATCAATAAAGGAGCTCAAAGGTGGCTTAACCTAGGTTTCATGGAGTTTCAACCCTCTGAGCTGATCAAGCTTGCCTTCCCTATCACCATGGCTTGGTATATCAGTAAATTCCCCCTCCCCCCTAAGAAGAGATACTTAGCCGGAGCCGGAATCATCTTACTTATCCCAACACTCTTGATTGCCAAGCAACCGGATCTTGGCACCTCCATTCTTGTCGCGGCTTCGGGGATCTTTGTGCTGTTCCTGTCGGGAATGAGCTGGGCCATTGTCGGAACCTTCATCGGAGGTGTGCTGGCCATGCTCCCCGTGCTATGGTTCTTCCTGATGCATGACTACCAACGTACACGGGTATTAACATTGCTCGATCCCGAGAAGGATCCTCTGGGTGCCGGCTACCATATCATTCAGTCCAAGATAGCTATCGGTTCGGGTGGTATGTGGGGTAAAGGTTGGTTAGATGGCACCCAGTCACAGTTAGAGTTCCTGCCGGAACGCCATACCGACTTTATTTTTGCCGTGATCGGTGAGGAGTTTGGCCTGATTGGTAGCTTACTGTTACTGGCAATATACCTCTATGTCATAGGCAGGGGGTTGGTTATTGCCTCTCGGGCACAAACGAGTTTTGCCCGATTACTGGCCGGTAGCATTATCTTAACTTTCTTCGTTTATATATTTGTTAATATTGGCATGGTTTCAGGCCTGTTACCTGTAGTCGGTGTCCCTCTGCCTCTGATTAGTTATGGCGGAACATCCATGCTAACTTTGATGACAGGATTTGGCATCTTAATGAGTATCCATACTCATAGGCGCTTCATCGACAGATAAACATAGCTAAATTTTCGATATTGCGTGATGAAGCTATGTTCAGATAACCGTTTCATCGACAATTAAGGCAAGTCCGTTAATATCGATAACTTAACAAGGTAGAGTCCTTCTTAGGGGTATCCGACTAATCACCGATATCCGACTCTGAAAGCTTTTCAACAAAGGGATCTGATTTAAGTGAAAATATCACCAAAACTTCTGACTTCATTGCTTTTGGCCACGCTCTCCTTCGGAGCCTCAGCCACTACAACGTCTAAAGCCGACTCTCCGGATGAGACAGCGGCATCACTCAAATCAGAGTTTTTACAGACTCAGCTTGCTTTAGGATTTACAGAGCAGGAGGTCAAGAGCTTTCTGGGGAAAGCCAAATTTGATCAAGGTGTTATAGATGCGATGACGAAACCCTGGGAAGCTAAACCCTGGCACCAGTACTACCCGATATTTCTCACCGAAAAGCGCTTAAATGCCGGGCTAGAATTTTGGAAGAAGCACGAGTCAACCGTTAACAGGGCGGCAAAAGAGTTCGAAGTAGATCCACAAATTATTATTGCCATCATCGGAATAGAGACCTTCTACGGTGGCTACATGGGCAAATACCCGGTGGTAGACGCACTATATACACTTGGCTTTTACTATCCCCCCCGGGCTACTTTTTTCAGAAAAGAGCTCAGTAACCTACAGACGCTGGTTAAAGATGAAAAACTGGACCTGGATAACCTCAATGGCTCCTACGCCGGTGCCATGGGCTACGGCCAATTTATTCCATCCAGTTATCGTCACTACGCTGTTGACTTTGACAATGACGGACAACGAGATCTGTTAAATAACCCGGTCGATGCTGTCGGCAGTGTCGCCAACTATTTTCATCAGCATGGCTGGGTCGCTAAGGCACCTGTAGCAATACCGCTATCCGGACCTACCGAGCTCCCATCAAACCTGAAAGTCTGGGAAGGTGAACGTTTACATTATCAAGTATCTGACATCCTATCACCAACACTTGCCTTGAGTGAGCCTGTCGACCTGGACATATCCCAACCGGCCATGTTGGTAGAACTAAAGCAGGAGAAAGACAGCGATTACTGGCTGGGATTGAATAACTTCTATGTGATCACCCGCTATAATCGCAGCCCATTGTATGCAATGGCAGTATACCAATTCAGTCAGGAATTGAAGAAAGCACATGATGCAAGCTAAAAGTACCACATGGCTGGTTGCCATAATTGTCGCACTATGTATTTCGGCCTGCTCCAGCTCGGGGGGAGGCCGTTACGATATGGCTGACGATAAAGCCCCGAGTAATGCCCCGGATGTAACCAAAGTCGAAGATGCACACCCCAGATATGAGCCATACAGCCGTGGGGGAAATAAAAAGAACTATACGGTACTTGGAAAAACATATCAGGTAATGGATACAGGCAAAGGCTATCAGGCAACCGGTATAGCATCATGGTATGGTTCAAAATTCCATGGCCACCTTACATCCAATGGTGAAACTTATGACATGTATTCTATGTCTGCGGCGCATAAGACCCTGCCCTTACCCAGCTATGTAAGAGTCACCAACCTGGATAACAGCAAACAAGTCATTGTTAGAGTCAACGACAGAGGCCCTTTTCACGAAGGGCGCATCATAGACCTCTCCTACGCGGCAGCCCACAGACTAGATGTACTTAAAACCGGAACGGCAAAGGTAAAAATTGAGGTTATCTATATCGATAACCCCGAGTCTGTCGCTCTTGCCGAACTGAAAGAGAGCAAGTTACATTATATTCAGGTGTTAGCCTCCTCGAACAAGAGTAAGGTTGAGCAACTGGCAAAAAATCTGGAGAGCAAATACCAGCTCAAAACCCGATTACTGTCGGCAAATAATCTCTATAAGCTTCAACTGGGGCCCATAGGTCAACACCAGATTGCAACCAAACTGAATGAAAAACTAAAAAGTGACGGATACCCTCAAAGCTATCTGATCACTGAATAGATTAATCCTTATATTTTAGAGAACTGCTCTATCAATTAGATAGGGCAACGCTTTTGTTCCAATTTATAAAAGATTAATGAACCTTCACTGATTAAGCTTGTCGACTAGTGATATACTCTGACGAGTTTTGATTTCCCGTATATAACCAAATAAGATGCGCCTTATTGATATGAATCTTTTTAATCGACCTTTAAAAACGCTTATTCTTGCGACTACTGTCGCTTGTTCATCTGCATTTGCAGCTCCCGTCGTAACCCCTAACGCACCAACGGTCGCAGCAAAAGCCTTCGTCTTAATGGATTACAATACCGGGCAAGTCATAGCAGAAGAAAATGCCTATGAAAGCTTAAACCCTGCAAGCTTGACCAAGATGATGACCAGTTATGTCATTGGCCATGAAATTAAGGTCGGCAATATTTCACCTGATGATAAAGTCACCATCAGTAAGAAAGCCTGGTCAAAGAACTTTCCTGACTCTTCGAAGATGTTTATCGAAGTCGGTAAGCAAGTTACTGTCGATGACCTTAACCATGGCATCATCATCCAATCAGGTAATGATGCATGCGTTGCCATGGCTGAACATATTGCAGGTACGGAAGATGGTTTCGTAGACCTGATGAACTCATGGTCAAAACAGCTTGGCATGGAAGACAGCTATTTTGAAAATTCACATGGGCTGGACTCTGAAAACCACAAAACTACCGCCTACGATATGGCGCTTTTGGGTGCGGCACTTATTCGTGATGTACCCGAAGAGTATGTTCTATATAAGAAGAAATCTTTTACTTACAACGGTATCAAACAATACAACCGTAATGGACTCTTGTGGGACAAGAGTATGAATGTAGACGGGATTAAGACCGGACATACATCTGGTGCCGGTTACAACTTAGTCACTTCGGCGACTAAGGATGGAATGCGATTAGTCGCTGTTGTTATGGGCACTAAAAGCGAATCGGCTCGTAAAGCTGAGAGCAAGAAAATTCTAAACTATGGTTTCCGCTTCTTCGAAACGATCACCCCTTATAAAGCTGGCGAAAGCTTCGTGACCCAAAAGATATGGTACGGTGACAAAGAATCTGTTGATTTAGGCGTAATGACAGATACTCCAATCACTATCAACCGCGGGCAGGCTAAGAACCTTAAGGCTAATTTTGAGTTAACAAAAGAGCTCACGGCTCCTTTAGCTAAGGGGGAGACTGTCGGTCGCATCTACTTCCAGCTGAACGGTAAAGATATCGCTCAATTCCCGCTTGTTACTCTGCAAGAGGTAAATGAAGGTAGTTGGTTCAGCAAGTTGATGGATTACTTCAAGCAGATGTTCTCAAGCTGGTTTAGCTAAGCATTGATATTGAAAGATAACTCAAGCCACCTTAGGGTGGCTTGTTTCGTTTTACGCCCAAACAAGACTCGCCCCCTTGATTTCGGTATAATTGACACCATATAACCTATGTTGAAATTGTTGAGAGTTAAAAATGTTAGATACAAAGTTTGATGAGTTGATTGAGTTCCCCAGTTCTTTCCCATTTAAAGTGGTTGGTGATGCCCATGAAACTTTAGCTGATCGCGTTGTTTCTGTTGTTCAGCAACACGCCCCTGGTGATTACTCACCCACTACCAAAGTTTCGAGTAAAGGCACTTACCACTCGGTGACAATCCGGGTTATGGTGCAGAGCAAAGAACACGTCGAAACATTGTACGTTGAACTGGCTAAAATCGAAGGCGTAAAACGCGTACTTTAGCATCAACTAACATCAGTAAATGCCAGTGAGTTTACCCGATTCACATACCAGATGAGATCACGCAAAACCTGTCAAATGTGATCTGGCTTACATTTATTGATTAGAAGCGTATAATGGCCGCCATTATTGTTTAGGGGAGAGGTTGCCCTTGTCAGAAAGCACTTTACACGTCAGGTATCTTGGTAAACAGGACTACGAGTCTGTATGGCATGCAATGCAGGACTATACAGATAATCGAGACGCCACGAGTCCGGATCAACTTTGGATCGTTGAACACCCGCCCGTTTTCACTCAAGGACAAGCCGGGAAAAGTGAACACATTTTAAATCCTGGTGATATCCCAGTCATTCAAGTCGACCGTGGCGGTCAAGTGACCTATCACGGCCCCGGCCAACTGGTTGCATACCCGCTAATCAATATCAAAAGGCTTAAGATCGGTGTCAGGCAGTTGGTTACCGATATTGAGAATAGCATTGTACAGATGCTTAAAGACTATCAAGTTGACGCCTATGCTAAAGCCGACGCGCCAGGCGTTTATGTCGACGAGCGTAAAGTTGCATCACTAGGCCTTAGAATACGTAAAGGCTGCTCCTTTCACGGGCTAGCCCTTAATGTAGATATGGATATGAGCCCATTTCAACGCATCAACCCATGTGGTTATGCCGGCTTAGAGATGGTGCAATGCAAACAGTTAGGTGGTCCTCAAACAGTTAAAGAGGCGGGCGAACAGCTTGTTAAAACCTTCAGCCGCAATTTAGGCTATCAGAATCTAGTTCACCATCAAGGATTATCAGAGTCATATGAGTAGGCCAGAAAGATTACAACCGGGTGTCAAGCTTAGGGATGCAGATAAAGTCTCTCGTATCCCTGTAAAAGTGGTTCCCTCTGAACGTGAGACAATGCTGCGTAAGCCCGATTGGCTCAGAGTGAAATTACCGGCGTCCAGCCAGCGTATCGATGACATAAAAAAAGCGTTACGTAAAAACGAGCTCCACTCAGTTTGTGAAGAGGCATCATGCCCTAACCTTGCAGAGTGTTTTAACCACGGAACGGCGACCTTCATGATACTCGGTGCGATCTGTACAAGACGCTGCCCGTTTTGCGATGTTGCCCATGGTCGACCGTTAAAACCAGATCCTAATGAGCCTAAAAAAATGGCTCAGACCATCAAGGATATGAAGCTTAAATATGTGGTGATCACCTCTGTCGATCGCGATGACCTTCGGGATGGTGGCGCACAGCATTTTGCCGATTGTATCCGCGAAATACGTCTACTGAACCCCAGTATAAAGATCGAAATTCTGGTACCTGATTTCCGAGGTCGTATCGATGCAGCTCTGGACATTTTGGCAACTGAGCCACCAGATGTATTCAATCACAACCTTGAAACGGCACCGATGCATTACCGTAAAGCAAGACCCGGTGCCAATTATCAATGGTCGTTGGATCTGCTGAAGAAGTTCAAAGAGCGTCACCCGGATATTCCGACTAAATCAGGCTTGATGATGGGCCTAGGAGAAACCAACGAGCAGATTGCCGAGGTACTACAAGATCTGCGCGCTCATAACGTTGAGATGCTTACCCTGGGTCAATATCTACAACCCTCAAAGTTCCATCTACCTGTTGAGCGATACGTACCGCCGGCTGAATTTGACGAACTAAGAGAATTTGCCGAAAGCATTGGCTTTACTCATGCGGCTTGTGGGCCTATGGTACGCTCCAGCTACCATGCCGATCTACAGGCTCAAGGTAAAGAAGTGAAATAACGCCTTTACTTCAAACGGTTTAAATAGCGTCGCTGAATATTCTGCCGACGCTATTTTTTTATCAGCTCAGCGGCTCAGCTTAAGCTCCATCAAAACAGCGTCTTCAGTGCCATCATCAGTTTTATAGTAATCTTTACGATGACCGCTGATCTGAAAACCATGCCTCAGGTATAAATTTTTAGCTGCGCTCCCCGAGTCTCTCACCTCAAGCAAAAGAGTTTCGGCCTCTCCCTTTGAAGCCAGAGCAATTACCTGCTCAAGCAGCATGCTACCCAATCCCCTCCCCTGAAACTTGGGGTTTATACAGATATCCATGAGTGTCGCATCTTCAAAGATCTGATGAAGAATCGCAAACCCTTGTAACTCTCCCTCCTGGTATACACCTAAAGAGGTGTATAGCTTGCTAAAGCATGTTTTTATAGTCGCTAAGCTCATTGGGTGGCTATGGGCTAAAGAAGCTATATGAGCCATCTGAGAGCTTGCATCAATATCGAGTGTACAAACTTCTACTTTAGGCTGAATACTCACCCGGTTGCCTCCTGTTGAGCCACAATCATATTCCATAGTTCTCGCTTACTCTTGGATAGCTGCTCAAGTTCATTCAAAGGTGGAGAGGATAATATCGGGTTAGCCCTGGGTATCTTCACTCGTCGCATATCCCAAATCACTTTAGAAGCTTGATCTGGTGAAATTTTAAATGAGCAATGAGTAAAGGGACACTCCACCAGTGACAACACGGTCATAATAATAGGGTGCGACTCCAGCTCCTCAGAAACCTTATCGACCAAAATAACGTAAGCTTGCACACCACTCCCTTTCTGGTTCCACCTCGTTATTCCCATTGCATCAAGATATGCCGACTTTTCCACACCGTTGCCACTTAAATATTTGAATATGATGTCCACTAGGATACCAGCTTATCTATGCACTTTTCAGTAGATATAGTGAGGAATTAACAAACCTGAGACAGGACCCTGTTCAGCTGAAATTGAATTTTTCAGATTTAGAGAGGCATTGACTGATATGGTTAAAACATGAGGTATATAGATCAAACTTCAGATACGAAAAAGCCGAGCTAATGCTCGGCTTTTTCTGAATGTGGCAGGGGTAGCAAGACTCGAACTCGCAACCATCGGTTTTGGAGACCGCTGTTCTACCAATTGGAACTATACCCCTGTTGACGAGACGCATTATGCTTAAACTCCCCCAAAAGGTAAAGTACTATTTATGATAAAACCGCTTAACTGCGGCTTTTTCGGTCACAAATTGCTTTAATGATTTATTTTTAAACGAAACTTTGAAAAATTAACATTAGTTAATGCTAAACAGCATTTACCCAGCAATAAGCGGGAGCTATACCAAACCTATAAGAGTGGAAGTTTTAGATGTAATTTTACGCTTATCTATACAGGTAGATTTAATAATTTGGATTAAGTATCGTCCCCCCCCTGACTCTATGGGTGAATGCAAAATGAACTATTCCCGGCTAAAGCCAGTTCTCCTATTCTAAAAAGCCGTTAAACGAAGATGGAGGTCCCTGTAAAGCTTACCTTTGAACATAAGCAGAAAAATAACACTATAGAGCATGACTGCCTGTCCTTTCCTCCCCATTTGCTCAACAGGGATATGGAAAATGTCATTATGATGTGAGGAACATCACTGACCATGCCATCAAGCCATTCGTTAATCCTAAACATAAGATGGTAGAAGCGTCCTTCTCCTATGTAGGAGCGTGCTTCAGCCGCGATGTTGACATTACAAATGAGCTATTCCCGGCTAAAGCCGGTCCTACACTTTCCCCATATTCGAGTGGTCATTTCAAAAGCCGTTCAACGAAAAAATCCCCAACACGAAGTGCTGGGGATTTTCCGTGTTAATTAAAGAGTGCGCCTGTCATGGTCAGCTTCGAGACCATTTATATGCATCCTGCATAAATGGCACTCCCTACGTCCTGTAGGTCGCAAGCTCTCCGCGTTCAGCTCCAGCATCAAGCTTTGCTTGATAAGCGCAGAAGCTTCACCCTACTCTCACATGGGGGCGAAAAAGTAGTGCCTTGGATGCGAAGCATTCAGCTACTTTGTAGCGCGAGTAACTTGTTACGAAGCTGGAGAGCCCGCTCAGCGGCGGGTCGACGTCGGGAGTAGGTATTGCACGTACGTGCTTAAGTGGATAAGCCACCTACCTACAATGAAAGTCGATATGGGAACATTAACGTTAAAATTTATAATGCCCCAAACGCAAAAAAGCCACCTTATTCAGGTGGCTTCTTCACTTAATTAGGCGCCTGGAAATGACCTACTCTCACATGGGGAGACCCCACACTACCATCGGCGCTATTGCGTTTCACTTCTGAGTTCGAGATGGGATCAGGTGGGACCACAATGCTATGGTTTCCAGACTAATTTGGTAAATTTGAAAAGCTTTAAATAATCAAGTCACACTAAAATCAAATGCTTTGTATTCTTTTGAAGTAATCACCAGTAAAACCCATATGGGTTGTATGGTTAAGCCTCACGAGTCATTAGTACAGGTTAGCTCAACGCCTCACAACGCTTACACACCCTGCCTATCAACGTCCTAGTCTCGAACGGCTCTTTAGAGGAATTAAATTCCTAGGGATGACTCATCTTAGGACTCGCTTCCCGCTTAGATGCTTTCAGCGGTTATCGATTCCGAACGTAGCTACCGGGCAATGCTATTGGCATAACAACCCGAACACCAGCGGTTCGTCCACTCCGGTCCTCTCGTACTAGGAGCAGCTTCCTTCAATCATCCAACGCCCACGGCAGATAGGGACCGAACTGTCTCACGACGTTCTGAACCCAGCTCGCGTACCACTTTAAATGGCGAACAGCCATACCCTTGGGACCGACTTCAGCCCCAGGATGTGATGAGCCGACATCGAGGTGCCAAACACCGCCGTCGATATGAACTCTTGGGCGGTATCAGCCTGTTATCCCCGGAGTACCTTTTATCCGTTGAGCGATGGCCCTTCCATTCAGAACCACCGGATCACTATGACCTACTTTCGTACCTGCTCGACGTGTATGTCTCGCAGTTAAGCTGGCTTATGCCATTGCACTAACCGTACGATGTCCGACCGTACTTAGCCAACCTTCGTGCTCCTCCGTTACTCTTTGGGAGGAGACCGCCCCAGTCAAACTACCCACCAGGCACTGTCCTCAACCCCGATTCAGGGGCCAGAGTTAGAACATCAAAGCTACAAGGGTGGTATTTCAAGGATGACTCCA